>NZ_CAXURL020000001.1:0-4790048 GCF_964253905.1 Arthrobacter sp. LjRoot14 | reverse complement strand
CAATCAGTTCCTCAAACTTGCTTGCCTGCATTACCTGCAGCCACAAGTCCCGAACCAGGGGTCTGGTTCCGGCTTAATCCACAGGGTTATGCACAGAGCGTGGATAATCGGCTACTGAGCCACTCTAGGGGATCAAAAGCCTAGAAGATAGCTGGGTAGAGCCTTGTGGATAATTACACCGTTGTGGTTCGAAAACACGCCCTGTGAGCCACTTCATCCACAGGCTGTGGGCAGAGGTTAACCACAACGGCCGAAGGGTGGTGAAGACCGGTCCGGTTTGACTAGGGGGATCATTTTGACCTAACGTTGTGAAGTCCTTTGTGTCCGCTTTTCGACCTCATTTGAATCTCTCTGACGTTCTGCGTCCTACGAGCCGAGGGCAGCGTGCATATACAAAACTTAGCGTCGGCCAGTTCTTCCCCTTTTTGATCGGGTGGGCGCACCTTTGATCCACTGGAGTAACTAACGTGAGCAAGCGGACTTTTCAGCCGAATAACCGCCGTCGAGCCAAGAAGCACGGCTTCCGCCTTCGTATGCGTACCCGTGCCGGCCGTGCCATCCTGGCAGCCCGTCGTGGCAAGGGCCGCACCGAACTGTCGGCCTAAATACACTGACTCGTCGGTCACCATCCCTTTGCGAGTTTAACGGTGCTAGCCACCAGGAACCGTCTGAGGACATCAACCGATTTTTCAACAACTGTACGTTCCGGCGTCCGCAATGGACGCCGGAACGTAGTGTTATATACGGTAGCTATTGCTGCTGACGAACCAAGCCGGATCGGATTCATCGTTTCCAAGAGTGTCGGGAACGCTGTTGTCAGGAACCTCGTTAAGAGGAGACTGAGGGAAGCCGGTGCTTTGTCGTTGCAGGAGTACGGTACCGGGTTCGCCATTGTGGTCCGGGCACTGCCTGCGGCCGCGGCTGCCAGCTGGGATCAACTGCTGGCAGACTACAACGCCGCTCTGGAAACGACCATGAAACGGCTGGGCGGCCGCCTTCCTCGGGCCGCGTCAGCGGTTTCACGGGAAACAAGACAGGAAGGGACACCGCGTGCGTAACTCCATTGCCGCCGTCGTCCGCTTCTTGAAACAGGCTGCCGTCGTGGTGGGCAGGACGCTCTGGAACCTGCCCCGCAACTTTCTTATTCTGCTGCTGATGACCTACCGCAAGGTGATTTCGCCCTTGTATGGCCAGGTCTGCCGCTTCTTTCCTTCGTGCTCGGCATACGCCCTCGAAGCAATCACGGTGCATGGCGCCGTCAAGGGAAGCTGGCTCGCGGCCCGGCGCCTGGTGCGCTGCCACCCTTGGAACGCCGGCGGTGTGGACCATGTCCCCGCCGGTCACCGCCACTGGCCTGAAAACCAGACCCCCACAATTGTTGTACTGAACAACCCGGACAAGTACCTGGCTGCGCAGTCTGATGGAGAAGGCCGCACTGCGGCCTAACGAATAGGGATATCGTATGGACTTCTTTGAAACAATCATGTTTCCGTTCAAGTGGCTGGTGTCAGTCATCATGGTGGGCTTCCATGAAGGCCTGAGTGCCATTGGCCTGCCGGCTGCCAACGGCTGGACGTGGACGCTGTCCATCATCGGGCTGGTGCTGGTCATCCGTGCCGCCCTGATTCCCGTGTTCGTCAAGCAGATCAAGGCCCAGCGCGGCATGCAGCTCCTGCAGCCGGACCTGAAGAAGCTGCAGGACAAGTACAAGGGAAAGACCGACCAGCTGTCCCGCCAGGCCATGGCGCAGGAACAGATGGCGATGTACAAGAAGCACGGGACCAACCCCTTCTCGGCCTGCCTGCCCATGCTGATCCAGATGCCGTTCTTCTTCGCACTGTTCCAGGTGCTTTCCGGCATCACGGCGGCCCGAACCAAGGGCGCCGGTATCGGGGCGATGAGCCACGAACAAGTGGTGCAGTTCGACGATTCCAGCATCTTCGGGGCCACGCTTTCGGCGTCCCTGCTGCACGGCGGCGCCGGCAACCAGACCGCCGTATGGATTCTCTCGATCGTGATGATCCTCGCCATGACGGCCTCGCAGTTCATCACGCAGAAGCAGATCATGGCCAAGAACATGTCCGAAGAGGCCATGGCCAGCCCGTTCATGCGCCAGCAGAAAATGATGCTCTATATCCTGCCGATCGTCTTCGGCGTGGGTGGCATCAACTTCCCCATCGGTGTCCTCATCTACTGGACCACCACCAACCTCTGGACCATGGCGCAGCAGTTCTTCGTCATCCGCCGCATGCCGACGCCGGGATCCCCCGCCGCCAAGGCCCTCGCCGAGCGCCGTGCCGCCAAGGGGCTTCCGGCCCTGCCCATCCTGGGAGGTAAGAAGGCCGACGTCGAGGCTGAAGCTGCCGCTGCTGCCGCGGTTGCCGAGGCCAAGGGCCAGCGCATCCAGCCACAACGTAAGAACAGGAAGAAGAAGTAATGTCTGTCGATAGCACCGAAAACGCCGTTTCCGCCGAGGCCATTGAAGACCAGGACGACGCCCAGGATGAGATCCAGGATGCGGGCAAGGGCTCTTCTGCGAGCCGGCTGGAAGAAGAGGGCGACGTCGCAGCCGACTACCTCGAGGAACTGCTGGACATCGCCGACATCGACGGTGACATCGACATCGAGGTCCGGAACGGTCGGACCTATATTTCCATCGTGGCCGAGGAAGAATCAGCGGGGCTCGAAAGCCTTGTTGGCCGCGACGGTGAAGTGCTGGAAGCCCTGCAGGAGCTGACCCGCCTTTCGGTCCTGTCGGCCACGGAGAACCGCTCACGCCTGGTACTGGACATCAACGGTTACCGCCAGGAGCGCGCAGGGCATCTGCAGAAGATTGCAGAGGACGCAGTGGCGTCCGTGAAGGAATCCGGTAATGCTGTGGCACTGGAACCGATGAGCGCCTACGAGCGGAAGATCGTCCACGACGCTGTGGCTGATCTGGGGTTCGTTAGCGAATCTGAAGGCGAAGGTGCCGGGAGGCACATCGTTGTTTCCGCAGACTGAAGACGCCGGGACGCAGACCATGGTTGATATTACTGCCGCGGAGCTCAAGGCGGCCGAGGCGATCTTTGGTGACCGCCTGGAACTGGCCAAGCGCTACGTCGAACACCTGGCCACCTCCGGCACTGAGCGCGGCCTGATCGGACCCCGCGAGGTGCCGCGGCTTTGGAGCCGCCACGTTCTGAATTGCGCCGTCATCGAGCGCGAAATTGCCCAGGGAAGCCACGTCGCTGATGTTGGGAGCGGCGCCGGATTGCCCGGGCTGTGCTTGGCAATTGCGCGCCCCGACCTTGAACTGACGCTGATTGAGCCGCTGGAACGCCGCGTCATCTGGCTGCAGGAGGTCGTGGACGACCTCGGTCTGACCAACGTAACGGTGATGCGAACCCGGGCTGAACTGGCCGTGGGTATGGTGAATGCCGATGTGGTCACCGCCCGGGCTGTGTCCGCGCTGTCCAACCTGGCCGGGCTGACCATCCCCCTGCTCGCGGGCAAGGGTGAAGTCGTGGCCATCAAGGGACGCAGCGCCGGGGAAGAGATTGAGAAGGCTGCCAAAGCCATCCGCAAGCTCGGCGGCGTTCAGACATCCGTGGTGGTCGTCGGAGAGGACCTTCTCGAGGAACCCACCACTGTAGTCCGCATCATCGTTAATAAGACGCAAAAGATTGCCTAGCCGCTGGCCCGGTGCCGCGGGTCTTTTGGGGGAAGCGGTTAGGCTAGTGAACGGCAGAAAAAGCCGAATGAGAGTGAGTGTGTCACAGTGACCAGTAGCGAAGCCTCCACACAACGGATACCCCCGTTCGTGTCCCTGGGGTCCGCACGGGCTATGGTCGCGCCCTCGATTGCGCCGACTGACTCGTGGAATCATCTGAATTCGGTTGCAAGTCGTTCCAAGTCCACCGCAGTTTCACGTGAAACTGCAGGATCGGTCAGCGGTAACATCATGGACTCCATTGATGACTCGAGCCCTATCGCCCGTGAATTGGCCCACGAAAATAAACGGCGCGAGCGGTTGATCGGCCGGCAGCTCCCGAAGCCGGAGAAGACCCGCATCTTCACGGTATCGAACCAAAAGGGCGGGGTCGGTAAGACAACCACCACAGTCAACATTGCGGCCGCACTCGCTGCTGCCGGGCTGAACGTGCTGGTTATTGACATTGACCCCCAGGGCAACGCCTCTACCGCCCTTGGCATTGAACACCACGCGGACGTGGACAGCATCTACGATGTCCTGATCAACGACGTACCGCTCAAGGACGTCGTGGCCCAGTGCCCTGACATCGCGAACCTGATCTGTGCACCCGCTACCATTCACCTGGCCGGCGCGGAAATTGAACTCGTTTCGCTGGTCGCCAGGGAACAGCGCCTCCGCCGCGCGATTGACGTTTACGCCAAGGAACGCCAGAAGGCCGGCGAGGCCCGTCTCGACTACATCTTCATTGACTGCCCGCCAAGCCTGGGCCTCCTGACAGTCAACGCCTTCTGTGCCGCCGGCGAGGTCCTGATTCCCATCCAGTGCGAGTACTACGCCCTGGAAGGACTCAGCCAGCTGCTGAAGAACATCGAAATGATCCAGAAGCACCTCAACGCCGAGCTGGTTGTGTCCACCATCCTCCTCACCATGTACGACGGCCGTACGAACCTCGCCGCGCAGGTAGCTGCCGAGGTCCGTCAGCACTTCCCGGAACAGGTTCTCGGCGCTGTGGTGCCGCGGTCGGTCAGGATTTCCGAGGCGCCGAGTTACCAGCAGACTGTGATGACCTACGATCCGTCCTCCAGCGGTGCACTCTCCTATCTGGAAGCCGCAGCGGAAATCGCTGAACGTTAGAATTTTCAACAATTGCACTAGCCAGAGCCGGATCTGCCGGGCTCTTCCATTGGAGGGATTTATCCATGAGCGATAAGCGACGCGGCCTCGGTCGCGGTCTTGGCGCACTCATTCCAAGTTCCGCTCCGGCTAACGCATCCGGCAACGGCGCAGCACCGTCGCGTCCAGTGGACCTGTTTTTTCCGGAGGCCCGGAAGACGGCTACAACAGTCCCGGTCATTCCCGTCGAGGACGACGCAACCACATCGGGACCTCCGGCTCCCAGGAAGTCCGCCAGCGTGGCGCCCTCTCCTGAAGCGAAGGCGCCGGTTCGGAAAACCGCGGCCAAGTCAGCCCCCGCCAAGAAGACGGCTACCGAAAAGTCTGAGGGGAACCCTGACGCTTCGACAGCAGCTGCTACAGTCACCGACGCCGGACCGGAACTGGTGGAAGTCCCCGGAGTCAGGTTCGCGGAGATTCCGGTTGGCGATATCCATCCGAACCGCAAACAGCCGCGTTCCGTCTTCGATGAAGACGACATGGCGGAGCTCATCCACTCCGTCCGCGAAATAGGCGTTCTCCAGCCAGTTGTCGTCCGTACTTCAACCGAAAAGGGTGGCGAACCCTTTGAACTCGTCATGGGTGAGCGTCGCTGGCGTGCAGTGCAGGCCGCGGGGCTGGAAACTATCCCTGCAATTGTCAGGGATACCACTGACGATGACCTGCTTCGGGATGCTTTACTCGAAAACCTGCACCGCAGCCAGCTGAACCCCCTTGAAGAGGCGGCCGCATACCAGCAGCTGCTCGAGGACTTCGGTACGACGCATGAACAACTTGCCGACCGCATCGGCCGCTCTCGGCCCCAGGTGTCGAACACGCTGCGCCTGCTCAAGCTGCCGCCGTTGGTGCAGCGCCGGGTAGCTGCGAGCGTTTTGTCCGCGGGACACGCGCGTGCCCTGCTTGCCCTTCCGGATGCGGCGGCAATGGAGCGCCTGGCCCAGAAGATCGTCGCTGAGGGAATGTCGGTTCGGGCAACGGAGGAAGCGGTGACTCTTTACCAGAGCCCGGCAACGCCTGCTAAGAACAACGTCCCTCGGCCCGGTGCCCGCCATGAACGGCTGGACTATCTCGCATCGTCCCTGTCGGATCGTCTCGATACCAACGTGAAAATATCCCTTGGTGCCAGGAAGGGCCGTGTCAGTATTGAGTTTGCCAGCGTGGAGGACTTGAACCGGATTATGGAAGTTCTGACGCCGGGATCCGAAAACTAGATTTCCAGCAAAATGTGGGGCCTGTTTCACGTGAAACAGGCCCTTTCATTTGCGGCTGACCAGGAATGCCCGTTGGTGAAATCCTTCGAGGTGCGCTGCATCTATCCGGAACTGCCGTTTCCATGTTGCGGCGCTCCGTCGCCAGAAGGCGGCAGTCGGGCAAATCCAAGCAGCATAAGGCGAAGGACCGACCTCTGCCGCCCTGGCGGCGCGCTGCGCTCGGTGGTGTCCGGTTCCCAGCCCGCGGCCGAGGTGCTGCCGCCTCAGGCCGCCCAGGAGATCCCTGGAGGCGGCGCAGCGGGCACGAGCCTGACCTGGCACCGGTTGGGGGCCCTAGGCCTTATGGAGGCGTCCGCGGCTGATGTGGCGGCCCGCTGTCGCTGCCGCTCGGACTGCCAAATCGGGTATTCTGCCGCAACGTAGCCGTGGCCCGAAGACCGGTGGGAGGATCTGGCGGTGTATTGTTGCTGCCGCGCACGCGATACTGGGTTTCCCTACACGCAATCGGTGACGCTGTGACAATCGGGTCGATGTCCCGGAGTGGTTGTTGTAGCGGCTGCGCAGCTGTGCCCTGATGTTCCGCTCGTTCAGGTGTATAGGGCTTCAGTAAGCGAATGCATACGCGTGATGAGCCCGATTCCGTAGGCCAGGCATGCGGCGATGGTGCTCCGCAAGCCTACGACGTCTTAGTATCGCGACGTTTATGTGTGGCAGGTCGGCTGGGGGCAGGGAACCTTCTAGTCGAGCGCAATTTGCCGTACGTGGGGGCAGGTGATCTGCGGTGCTGGCGCCGATGTCCGTCGTGACTTCAGGTATGCGCCAGAGTTGCTGCACTCAGGTGTGGAGCGTCTGGTCCACGCCCAGCCACCGGTGCGGCCCAGTCCGTGGCGCGGTGACCCTGTTTCACATGAAACCTTGAGCTCAGAAGCAAGGCTTTGGGGATAGGACCGCGTGTTCTGCCGCGCTACTCGCCGGGAAAATTGTGGTCGAGGTGATGGCCCCTGCCCCGCTCGTTCAGTTTCTCGCCGGCGTTCGGCGGTTTCGGTGCACACCGTCTCTCTGTTTGTTGATGCCGCCGAACGTTCTTCGGCGGCGTCCCTGCCTTGACGGATACGCCTCGCCCGCTTCGTTCCATCCTCTCGTAGCCATCAGGAAGGTGGGGCAACATCTTCGGCCTCAACCGTGCAGTGTGTAGCCGGCCTGCTGACCGGTCCGCGGTGATCCGACTGTCACTGCACAGGCTAGCCTCTGTTGAGTCGACCGGCGGCAGCGCCGGGAACCAAGGATGTTTCACGTGAAACCGGACCGGTCAGTCTGGCACGATGTCGTCATATTTATTTGAGCTGACAGTTGCCGGTGCTCGGAGCCGGGTGCCCGATGGAAGTTGCTTAGTGCCGCCCAGAGTGGTGCCTGCCGGGCTGGGTGGTTCAGGTCTTGGTCCCCCGGCTGTCGCCTGATCTGCGAACCAGATTAGCTCACAATCTCCCGTCCATAACCGGTGCACGAGGGAGCGTCCTGGTTAGCGCACGCTCCCCCGGAACGAGTGAAGTAGCTGCGTGGCGAGTGAGGAAAGGAATGGCGGCGGGCGTTCTGCATGGAGGGAATCGGCGCGGAGTCCGGATCAGGATCCATTGCCGGAGAGAAGCCCCTTGAAGCTGGGCAAAGGATCTTCGGCTGACACAGGGCTTTCGTGGTGGTCGACCTGAGGTCGTGGTGGATCTTCGGAGCGACGGTGGGGCCTTCCGGTCACAGGGCTCAAGTTCTAGGACTCCCCCGGGCATCGTCCAAAGCTCATCTTGTCGTATGCCGGAGTTGCAGCAGCCATGGGATTCTTGGGGACCATCGGGCAAACCGGAGCATCCGTTGGGGTGGTCAGTGAACCGGTTAGATCGTGAACAATAGGATGCCAAGCTTGGTGATGGACGGAGGGGGCTGAGGTGGCAGCGGCCATTCGTTGCAGGGTCCTAGCAACTCACCGCTCAAGAGGATGCCGATCATGGGTACGCTCCGGCATCTGACCGATGGCGTAAGCACAGGAACGCGCTTCGCTGATTGATTCTTTCGACGATTGAGTGGCCATTTCTTCGTACCCCATGGTCAAGATTCCGCCGGCATCCGGGCTCTTCCCTTCGGATACTTTGAATGGGAATACGTGCTTCTGGCGGGACAGCTCGGTGTGGGGATGGAGCCGGGCTTTTGGTCCACCGACTGCCCACGGCCTCCCCCGGTCGTACGCAGTGGTTCCTCGCTTGTCCGAACTCGCATAATTCAACGTTGAGGTTTGGCAGTTTCCAGGGAGCGATGCCGCCGCAAGTACAATCTCGCACGCCTGCCGAGGGGCCAGGGTCCGCCAGCGTCGACTGCCTTTGTCGGACGTCAGGGCGGTGGATAAGAAGGTGCATAACATGGTACGCGCCTGTGGATAACTTTGGGGATAAGCCGAGACTGACAGTTGGACTTCAGGTACATCCTGGTGCGCGCATACCGGTTGGAATCGGGGTGGAAGCGGACTGCCACACACCTCGGCTGCATGGTTTCACGTGAAACATTGCTGGTCCCGCATGCGGACCTCTCCAGTGAGCCAAATTCTGAGGAATTCAGCCAAAAAGGGGTCAATTGTTGACCGTTTAAGAAGCGTCATAGTGGCGCCGCCCTGACACTTCCCACCTCGCACAGAACGTGACACATGCCACCACAGGATGGGCAAGGCCCTGCCCTACCCTATGTGCAAAGTCACGATTCGTGGACAAGGAAGACGCTTGTGGACAACACTGTGGATAACCTCTGTGGAGAAACAGCGGCGCGGTGGGGATAACTGATCTCCAAACTCGGTCAGGGAGACTAGAACACACCGGGTTCGTCACGGCGCTTCGCATCGAAACTACGGTGTCCCTGTGCCTCGCAGCCATCGGCACACATGTCCCAAACCGTGAAGCGAGAGCCACATGGATGGTTGGGCCGGGCACGGAAGCGAACCCCGCTGTACACGCGGCAGACGGGCGGCCGAGAGTTGGCGAGCCTGTCGCCGACCCGCACCGCTACTGGGTTCAGTCAGTGCGCTGCGCCATTACGTCGGACCAAAAAGGATGATGGTGTTGCCCATCCCTTCAACGTATGGCGAGTCATCCAAGCAGATCCGTCGGCGCCCAACAGCCGCCGTGCTGTGCCTTCCAAGGGGCATGGCTACTTATGCCGTACCAGGCCCGGTGGTTCCTCATGGAGTGTCCGACCGTTCGCAATCTCCCCGCCGTGGCATCCTCTGGATTCCCACTCAGATGAGTCACGGCTCGGGTACCAATCCCGTCAAAGATGGTCGGGCCCGCGCGAGGTGATGCGAATGTCCAATGTTCGAACTACCTGAGCCTGTGCCACCGCAAGTACACCTCCGGAGGCCGGGGCGGTATCCAGTCGTACCGTGGCAGCCTCGGGCTGTGGCACTGTGGTCTTACCCGGCCTGGCCGCATTGGCGCCGGTGCCCAAGGCACAAGGATGCCGGGACACCCAGGACAGATCCGGGCGCATCTACAGCGCATCACTGGACGTCCGGGCGTGGTTGTTCCGATCCAGGTTCCGCCTTGCAGGACTGCCGGGCAGGCTCAGGGGCGTGCAGTCGCTATGGAAGTAGTGGGTCCCGGGCCATCAACGGACTGGCTCGGACCGCCGGCGTTGCCGCCGTGCTGAAGGGGCACCTTACGTTGTCCGCATGCCCGCTTATGGTGGTTGTCGACGTGGAGGTTAGAGAGGAGCGACGTTGGTTGTGACATCGACATCGGCGGTCCGACGTCTACCCCGACTGGGGAATGCCCCGTCGGGAACCGCAGCCGAGACGCTGGGCTCGCAACAGGCGGCGGCAGCTGATGTGGAGACCGTACCAACTGTGTTGCGGCGGGCTTGCCGCGGAGTTTGGCTGCCGGCCGCTTCTTTGTACATCGGTCACGAAACGAACGATCCTCCGCCAGCGATATCGCCTACATCATGGGCATTGGAGGCCTCTTCCTTGGAGCAGTTAGACATATGTTCCTGGTCCCGCGGGCAGGTCGTCTCTTGGCGACAATGGGTATCCGCGTCGGAGGACGCAACAGGGGCAACTAAGGGTTGGCTACCAGGTAGCCAAGCGGGGCTTGGGTGGGCACGGAGAGGCCACTGCCTTGCAGCGTCCTTCCCTTGCCAGGCTGCTCGTTTTAGGGGTAGAACAGTTCCGTGGTGGAACCTCTCCGATCATTCGTTCCGGGTTGCCGTCTGGTCTACTGGTCTCGTGAATACGGTGAAGCCTGGACTGTTTCACGTGAAACATGACTGCCCCCTGGACATGGCGGAACGGGGCTCCTCGGGTCGTTGCGCCGGAGGGGCGGTTCGCTAAACCTTAGGTTGTGGCGAAACGGTTGCTTCAGCGCGTGTGGCGTCCATCCCCCTTCGGGCGTATGCCGTTGGTAACAGAGCAGGAAGCGGCGGAAGCGGAAGTCCACAGTGTTTGGGTGGAGTGATCAAGACGGTATTTCGGCGGGCGGATTGCGGGTAGCACGTTCCTGCCGTTGGATCAGCCTTGGCCAGGCTGCTCCAGCCACGCGATCGCATGCCGCCTCTCTTGGCGCTGGACACCTGTCCGCGAAGGTAGCGGCGCCATGCAAGCCTGAAGGCTCGAGGGGGGCCAAATGCATCCTTGGCGTATGTGTCATGCGTGTCGGGACGTCGCGGTCGCACCGTCTACTTTGGCCCCACCGGCAGCGGGTCGATGAGCGGTGCAGGGAACGACTATGTTTCACGTGAAACGCAGTTGACCTCTGGCGTGCTCGGCCAAAAGGAGGCCAGTAGTCGCCACAACGTTCGGAACTGTTGATCAGCCGCCGCAGGCTCTATCCGGGACCTAGCAGACGAAGGTTGCGTGGATTCAATGTTGGCGATTGGGACGGTGGGTGCCTTCTCCGGTCGAACAGCGATTTTCGGTCTAATCTGCCGCCCGCTCATCAAGTGTCTGGAATCTGCGCCCAGGGAGCGCGAATGTTCGGAAGAACCAAGTCGGAGGTCGGGCTGAAAAGCGGGCCGGATCGCTTTGGCCATGGGATAACCCTCGACTCGCCACTTCGGACGGCAGGCGCCATTGGGCTGACCTGCCGGATTTGAGGTCTGGCGGAGTAGTATTCGCGGTAGGTTCCAATGGCGGTCTTGCCTGTTTTGGCTGCGGTGTAACCCCTACCTGAATAGCACTCAGCCCTTACTGCATGGAACGGGCCGGTTTTAGCAGCTGTGGCGACGGGATCTCCCGAGACACGACGGTTCTTTCGGACCGCGAGGGCAGTCGACTGCGCAATGGACGGTGAGCCGCGGGCTCGGACCGGGCAGCCGGGGCCTCTCCTAAATGTTTCACGTGAAACAGTGACAGTCCGAGCCTGAGACTGCTTGGCGGTCCCACATTTGGTTCGATCCAAGAGATCGATGATCCGCCCACGGTCGGAGTGCTTACCCCCGGACCTCCAAGGCGTTCCTTAGGGGCATTGAATCCAGCGATGGCAGCCAATGGCATTCCACCGAATAGCGCCAGCTAGAAGAGGGGAATCTGACTTCCAATGTTTCACGTGAAACAGCACCACGTCCACTCCAATCACTGCGCTGAATCCCTGCTGGATGTCTACGCCCTGCAACCCTCCGGACAGTCCTTTATCCCCACCAGTACTAGTCCCCTCTCGCTGCTCCACCTATGAGCCCGCGGTCAGACTCAATATCCGAGACTCCCTGGATCCAGGCCGTCGTTGACCCGCCGATACCCCTCTCTCCAGTTGTCGCAGTCCTGGCTGGCCGGAGTGTGAGGCAAATCTGCCTAGCCCTACTCGGGCCTAAGCAGTGCTTAGGACGGAAACAGCTTGGGGAGAAAATGTTCCAATTAGGCATCCATTATGAGTTTTATATCGGCTTCACCGCCAAAGATTCGGCTGGCCCCCCTGGAAGAGAGGTGCCCGGTGACCGGTGCCTGGTCCTGGTGCCGCGTCTTGAACGCGAAAGCGGTGACCCGCACTCGTTATGAGTGCCGGCCACCGCTAATGGCTATCCGGAAACCCGGGCAGCGCGTGATCCGCCCAAAGCTGTCCGGCTACTAGGACAGGACGTCAGCGAATTCCTTCTCGAAGAACTGCTTCGGCTTGGCGCCGATGACGGTGTTCTTTACCTCGCCGCCCTGGAACAGGTAGACGGCGGGAATGGAGGTGATGCCGTATTCGGCAGCGATCGCCGGGTTGTCGTCAACGTTTACCTTGACTACATTGACCTTCTCGCTGTACTCGACGGAGATTTCGTCCAGGATGGGGCCCAGCTTGCGGCAGGGACCGCACCACTCAGCCCAGAAGTCCACAATGACCGGCTTGTCGGCCGAGAGTACATCCGTGCTGAAACTTGCGTCTGTTACGTCTTTTGCGTTGCTCATTACCTTGTTGTTTCCCTTCGGATCAATGGTGCGCTGTTTAGGCGTGGATGTCTGCGAGGTAGTGCTCGACGTCGATAGCTGCCACGCAGCCCGAGCCTGAGGCGGTGATGGCCTGGCGGTACGTGGGGTCAACAACGTCGCCGGCGGCGAATACACCCTTGACGCTTGTCCTGGAACTGCGGCCGTCAACGGCGATGGTGCCCTCCGGCGTGAGCTCCAGCGCGTCCTTGATGAGTTCGGTGCGGGGATCGTTTCCGATGGCGACGAAGACTCCGGTCACCGCCAGTTCGGACTCGGTGCCATCCACGAGGTTCTTCAACTTGAGGCCGGTGACCTTGTCCCCGCCGAGGACGTCCTCGACACCCGTGTTCCACACGAACTTGATCTTCTCGTGTGCCTGCGCACGGTCGCCCATGATCTTGGATGCCCTGAGCGAGTCCCGGCGGTGCACTACCGTGACGGACTTGGCGAACTTAGTGAGGAACAGTGCCTCTTCCATGGCGGAGTCTCCACCGCCGATAACGGCAATGTCCTGGTCCTTGAAAAAGAAACCATCGCAGGTTGCACACCAGCTAACGCCGTGGCCCGACAGTCGCTTCTCATTCGGAAGGCCGAGTTCGCGATAGGCCGATCCGGTGGACAGGATAATGGCGCGGGCCTGGAAGGTCTCCCCCGTGGCGATGGTGACTGTCTTGATGTCGCCGTCGAGATCCAGAGCAGTGACATCCTCGAACTGGATCTCCGTGCCGAAGCGCGCAGCCTGTTTTTCGAAATTCTCCATGAGGTCAGGACCCATGATGCCTTCAGGGAACCCAGGGTAGTTTTCCACGTCGGTGGTGTTCATCAGTTCCCCGCCGGCAGTGACGGAACCGGCAAGGAGCAGCGGCTTCAGGTTGGCTCGCGCCGTATAAACTGCAGCTGTGTAGCCTGCAGGGCCGGAGCCGACGATGATGACATCACGTACCTGGGACGCGGTGTTTTCTGCGGTGCTCACTGAACGGTGAACCTCTTCCTTTGTCGATGCGCCTGCTGTTGCTGGCCGGCCACATGGCACAACCCATTGTTGATCCTGAATATTCCGGGCATGGAGGCAGACCAACAAGACGCCACCACTCAGGGTACCGTCTTGCCAGGCCGGGAGACACCGTGTTACCGGGCATCCAAGGTGCTCCGGGCCCGTTCCTGCCAGGTTGCAGGGAAGCTACTGAACCTTGATTTCGGCGAGGCGGAGACCGTAGCCGAAGCGGGTCTTGGGTGCAGCCAGTTTGGGGAGGTTCTTGATGGACACGATCACGTACTGTGCCGTGACCGGCTCAGATAGCGGCATGGTCAGGTCCGGTGAGGTGAAGCTGTTGGTTCCCACCTGCTTGGCACCTTCCAGTGAAGGCCTGTCATTCGTCAGGACGCTGATGTTGCCGCCGCTGCCGCCCAGCTGGCTGAGAGTAATGGAAGAGACCTTCGAGGGGCTCTTCAGCTTCACGACCAGGGAAACATCAGGAGCAAGGCCGCCCCAGTTGTCCGTGGCGAACTCCATGTCAGACCAGTAGCTTGCCCCGTTACCGTCGAACGTCTTTGAAAGGTCGCCGTCGTAGGTGGCGGCAAAATCAAAGTTGCCCAGGCGGGAGACGCCCTCGACAGCCGGCGGACCTGCCACCGGTGCTGAGGACTCGCTGGCAGTCGGGGCCCCTGAGGTCTGCGGCTGGGAGGTGCTGCTGGGGGTTCCCGGCGCGGGGTTGCCTTGGGGTTCGCTCTTGAACAGGCTTCCCAGGTTGGAGACGGCAAAGATCAGGCCCACCACGAGGACAGCGGCCAGCAGGCCACCCACCAGCCACCGCATTGACCGGGGCTCGCGCTCAGGAGGCTCTTCGTCGTCGTAGTATTCGTCCGATTCGTCGCGGCCGCCGCCGCCGGCGAATGCCGGGAAGGTGGCTGCCATGCGCTCCCGGGCCGTCCTGGCCGGCCCGGTGGAGGGTGCCTCCTCCTCCGGGTAGTCGTAGTCGCTGTTTTCCCAGAGGGACACCTTGGGAGAATCCGCAGCCGGAGCCTGTGTATTGATGGCTTCGGTGTTACGGCCTCCGGTGGGAACAGCGCGCTGCGGCGCGGTGGCCTGGGGCGCCGTGGAAGGATCCTTGGACTCCTTGGCCGCAGCCGCCGCTCCGGCGGCAAGCGCCGCTGCACCCGCTGCACCGGCGACTCCGGCACCTGTTCCGCGCCCACCGCCGGTACGCCCACCGCCGGTACGCGCACCGCCGGCATCGGGGCCGGAGGAACCAACAGAGGGGGCCGATGCCGGCCGCACCGGCGCGGCACGTGGCGGAACTACCGGGGGGACCACCGGCGGGGATGACTGCTTGCGGTCCTGGGCGGCCGGTTGGTTGTTGCCGTAGTTGATGTAGCCGGCCTCGACCGCTTCTTCGTCGTACTGGCCGTCATACGTTTCCGGTTCGCGGGACCGTGCCTGGCCGAAGATTTCACTGCCGAGGGTGTCCGTAAAAAAGGGCTCAACGTAGGGCGGGTTGGACGCGACCACCAGGTCCAGGAGGTCGGCAGCAGACGTGTGGTTGGTGATCAGGTAGGTGGTGGAATCGCTGACGCCAAGGTCCAGGATCTGCACATTTCCGGGCCGCTCCCCGGTGGCAACCTCGCGGGCGCTCTGGGCGACCTGCTCCGCATTGTCCGGACCCGCAACGAGGATGCTTACCGGCCGGTTGAGGACCTGGTCAACGCCATCCAGCACCAGATCATGGTCGTGTGAGGTCAATACGGTGGCGGTGACCTTGTAGCGGCCGCCGAGCACTGATCCAACATCGATCGGGTGGGACACGGGTTCCTCCTAGACTGTCCGGGGAACCGCGCCTCAATCATGCGAAAGCGGATACGCCGGTTAGCCGGTTAATTTCTGGTCTGTAACTACTACCCTAGTTAGCTTCTGATCCTAGCCGATGGTGCGTTACGGCCGTGTGAGACAGGCTCGGTGGACCGCGGCGGTGTCACCTTTTCTTCTTTCGCCGACTTTCCGACCGCTTGCTGAAGTGCGGGTTGCGCCCGGCCGTTCCCTGGAAGGTGCGGCGGCCCGGCAGCGGGATTTCCTCCCGCAAGATGCCGCCCCTTGCGGTGTTGGGCACTTCTTCGGCCGGTAGGTATTCGCCCGCGGAATCGCTTTGCTGCACATCGCGGTGCGCCCCCGGTTCCTCAACCTGTGGTCCCGCACGGAACGACGCAGCGTCGAATTCCCCGGAAATTCGCGGGATCAGGCCGGTGTCCACCGAGACAGTGGCGCGTTCCGGCGTCGTCCGTTGCCGGGCGGAGGGGGCGCCGGCCGGGGTGCCCGGGGCAGGTTCCGACGGTGCGGCGGCGGGCCCCCGTCCCAGGCGGCCGAGCAGCGGCTGCAGCAGGTCACGCAGCTCCGTCACGCGGAATAGTTTCAGCAGGAAGAGGTATGCCACGAGCATCACCGGCCCGACGACGACGATGGTGACCAGGGCCTCGATCCTGCCGCTCCAGGCGAAGCCGTCGGCACTGTAGCTCCCCATCAGCCACAGCGCGCCGGCGCCGGCCAGTGCGGAACCCAGCGCTGCATATCCCATCCGGATGTACGAATTGGCGATCCGGGGGCCGTCCAGGTGCCCCAGGAGGCGGCGGAGGAAGAACGAGCTCACAACCACGGAGAGGATGTTGCCGCCCGTGTAGAGGATGGCGATGGCGAAGATGATCCGGTCATACGGCAGGAACTGGATGGCAAAGGCCGCCACCACATTGACGATTGCCAGAACCAGCTGGATGTAGAACGGCGTACGGGCGTCCTCATTGGCGTAGAAGACCCTGGACATCATGAAATTGGCGCTCATGAACGGTGTGCTCAGGGCCAGGATGGTCAGGGTCTGGGCGAGCATTACGCCGTCCTGAACCTTGCCGCCGGAGAAGAACATGCCCAGCGGACCGGCCAGCGCAAACAGCGCCAGCGCCCCGAAGACCGTGGCCACCGCCATGGTGCGAAGCCCGTGGGACAGCGCGTCCCGGAGCCCCGCCCGGTCTCCGTCCTGGGAAGCCCGGGTCATGCGGTTGAACAGCACGGTGGCAAGCGAGAGGGCGATGATGGAGTGCGGCAGCAGGTACAGCTGGCTGGCCACCTCCAGCACTGCGTTGCCGGGCAGGGTGGCCGCGGCAGTGAGGTCCCCCGCGCGCTCGAGGCGGAGCCGCTCGGTACCCGGAATCGTGGCAATGCGCATGACGTACAGGAAGGCGAGCTGCCCGACGGCGGCAGTGAGGAGCGTCCAGACGCTCAGCTTCGCGGCCTGCCCCAGGCCAACCCCCCGCCAGCCGAACCTGGGCCGGAGTCCCAGACGGAGCCGGAACACCGGGACCAGCAGGATGGCTGTCTGGGCCACCACGCCGATGGTGGAAAATCCGGCTATGAGAAAGGTCTGGGTGGGTCCCCAGTTGTCCAGCGTGTGGGGATTAGTCAAGTTGGGTCCGAGGATCCAGATGAACATGCCCAGGCCGGCAATGGCCACGATGTTGTTCAGAATGGGTGCCCACATTGCCGGGCCGAATGCCCCGTTGGCGTTCAGCACCTGAGTCAGGAGGGCGTACAGGCCGTAGAAGAAGATCTGCGGCAGGCACCAGAACGCGAAGGACACCGCGAGTGATTTCTGTTCGGCCGAGTACCCCTGGGTGGTCAGCTCAATGACCCAGGGAGCCAACAGGGTGACCAGCAGGGTCAGGCTCAGAAGGACCAGGACAGCCAGGGTGAGGAGCCGGCTGATGTAGTCCGCTCCCCTGTCCGGCGCCTTGCTGGCCTTGATGATCTGGGGTACCAGGACGGCGTTGAACACGCCGCCGGCCACCAGCAGGAAAATCAGGTTCGGCAGGTTGTTCGCGTTGATGAAGGTGTCATTGACCGTGGAGCCAAGGCCAAGGGCAAAACCCAGCATCCAGGTCTTGCCGAAGCCCAGGAAGCGCGAGACCAGGGTCCCGGCGGCCATGATGGCGCTGGAACGGGCCTCTCCGTGCTGGGCGGTCCGGGATTCGGCCTGCGAATCGGAGGAACCGGACTCGGGGGAAGCTGGATTGGCTGCTGACATGGCCTTCATCGTCTCAAGGGTGCGCAGTTAGGCACGTGGGCGGCGCTTCATGGAATCAGTCACGGGACCTCAGAGGTGTTCCGGCAGGACTTCCCTGGCGAGGTCGGCGATACGGCGCTCATTAGGGAAAGACAGCTTGCGGGCGAGTTCCTGGATGGGCACCCAGGCGACGTCCACAGCTTCCTGGTCGGGATCGTTTTCGATGGTCAGCTCGCCGCCCGTGGCCCGGAGCAGGTAGTGGTGGACGGTCTTGTGGACGCGGTGGCCGCTGACGGTGAACCAGTAGTCGATGCTCCCCAGCGGGGCCAGGATGTCGCCGCTGATGCCGGTTTCCTCGGCGATCTCGCGGACGGCCGCTTCCTCGTTCTTTTCCTTGCCCTCCGGGTGGCCCTTCGGCAGGCACCATTCGAGGCGTCCGCCGCGGTTAAGGCGGGCGATGATTGCGACTCTCAGTTCGCCGTCGGACGTGTCAACGACAACGCCGCCGGCGGAGATTTCCTCGACGGTGGGCAGCGAGGCCGGCCCGGGGTGCTGGGCGGGCGCGACATGGGCACCGATTGCCGACGGCAACGGTGGGTTTGTCCTCCTGCCAGGAGCACTCGGTACGGGATGGGCCATGAAGTCCACTCTAACGACTCTTGCCCGTTGGTGATGACCGGAACATGACAAGAAAGTGGACTGCGTATGACGCGGATTCCCGAACCCGCGGCGTAACGGCGCGGTCAGGCGGCTCCGATTGGTGCTTGTTGGCGTGGTTTTCTGACAAGCTTAAGTAACTATGGCGCACGCACATCAAAAGTCCGACCCGCACACCGTCGATTTCCAGGTGGACCCGGTGGTCCTGGAGCTCGGGCAGCGCTTCGTCGACGCCGGGCATGAACTGTCGCTGGTGGGCGGGCCTGTGCGTGACCTGTTCCTGGGCAGGCGTTCCCCTGATCTCGACTTCACGACGGACGCCACGCCGGACCAAACACTGGCGCTGATCCGGAAGTGGGCGGACAACTTCTGGGAGATCGGCAAGGCATTCGGCACCATCGGAATGCGGAAGTCCGGTTTCCAGATTGAAATCACCACGTACCGCGCCGAGGCGTACGATCCGGAGTCGCGGAAACCCATGGTGGCGTTTGGGTCCTCGCTGACCGATGACCTGCATCGCCGGGACTTCACCATCAATGCCATGGCGCTGCGGCTGCCCTCGATGGAGCTGATAGACCCCTTCGGCGGTGTCCGGGACCTCCACGCCTCCGTGCTGGCAACGCCCGGCGCGCCGGAGACGTCCTTTTCCGATGACCCCCTGCGCATGATGCGGGCGGCCCGCTTTGCCTCCCAGCTCGGTGTGGCGGTCCGCGGGGACGTCAAGCAGGCGATGTCGCAGATGGCGGAACGGATCAGCATCATTTCCGCGGAGCGTGTCCGTGAGGAACTGGTGAAACTTATCTGCGGAGCCCACCCGCGCGTGGGCATCGACCTCCTCGTGGACACCGGCCTGGCCGAATTCGTCCTCCCTGAAGTCTCCGCCCTGCGCCTGGAGGCGGACGAACACCACCGGCACAAGGACGTCTACCAGCACTCCCTCCAGGTGCTGGAGCAGGCCGCTTCCCTGGAGACGGATTCCGACGGCGCCGTACCCGGCCCCGATTTTGTGCTGCGGTTTGCGGCCCTCATGCACGACGTCGGCAAGCCGGCTACGCGCCGCTTTGAACCGGGCGGCGCGGTGAGCTTCCGCCACCACGACATGGTGGGGTCCAAACTGACCAAGAAACGGATGAAGGCCCTCCGCTTCGACAACGACACCATCAAGGCAGTGGCACGGCTCGTCGAGCTCCACATGCGCTTCTACGGTTACGGGGAGGCCGGCTGGAGCGACTCCGCCGTCCGCCGGTATGTTACGGACGCAGGGCCGCTCCTGGAGCGCCTGCACCGGCTGACCCGGTCGGATGTGACCACCCGCAACCAGCGCAAGGCGGACAGGCTGTCCTTTGCCTATGACGACCTTGAGGCGCGCATCGCGGCACTGCGTGAGCAGGAATCGCTGGAAGCGGTCCGCCCGGACCTGGACGGCGGCCGGATCATGGCCCTGCTGGGGCTGAAGCCGGGGCCCGTGGTGGGCAAGGCCTACAAGTTCCTGCTTGAACAGCGTATGGAGCACGGCCCGCTCGATCCTGCGGCGGCGGAGGCCAGGTTGCGCGAATGGTGGGCGGCTCAGCCCGAGGCCGCCGAACACCAGCCGGCCGCCGGCGTCGAACTTTCCACTACCGAGGAGTCATAAGTGGTTTCACTCAACAGCACTGCCCGCCCCCAACTCTGGATCCTGCGCCACGGCGAAACCGAATGGTCCAAGAGCGGCCAGTACACCGGGCTCACCGACCTGCCCTTGACAGTAGAGGGCGAGCAGCAGTCCGTGGAGGCACGCAAGGTGCTTGACGCCGTCGACTTCGACCTGGTGCTGACCTCGCCGCTGCGGCGGGCACGCCGCACGGCGGAATTGGCGGGATTCCCGGACGCCGAACAGGAACCCCTCGCGGTGGAATGGAACTACGGCGATTACGAAGGAATTAGCTCCGACCTGATCCGGAAGGACAACCCGGAGTACCTGATCTGGACCCACGGCGTGCCCAACGGTGAAGCCCTGGAGGAAGTGGCTGCCCGGGCGGACAAGATCGTGGCCCGTGTGCTGGAATCCGGGCTGGACAACGTGCTCATTGTGGCCCACGGACACTTCTCCAGGATCCTAACGGCGCGCTGGTTGGGATTGGATCCGCACGAAGGCCGGCATTTCATCCTGGGGACCGCGAAAGTCTGCACCCTCGGATGGGACAAGAAGACTCCCGCCATAGTCCGCTGGGGACTATAAAGACGATTTATAAATATCTTCGAGGAATCATCTCAATTCAGTAGTCAAAAACCCTGAGGATAGTGTAATTTTATTTCTGACTCCAGTGCGTTTTGCCAGGGTCACCGGCGCCCGCCGTCCAGTGAGTCAACTGGGCCGCGGCATAGCAGAAAAGGAGGTTGGGAAAATGATTACTTTGACTAGCGGATGGAAGATGACCATCACCGCCATCCCGGCCTTTGCTGCTGCCTCGCGCCCACTTCACGGACTGACTGCCTCCTGACCTGCGGATTCCGGCCCTCCGGCCGGAATCCCGGTAATCGGCTTCCCGACCAGGAAAGCTGCCCGGCAACCGGCCGTCCATGCGGGCCCATGCGCTTGCGCAACACCCCATAGTTCGGAACCCGGCTTCTTGCTGGGGACTGCGGCGCAGCTGCATCCAGGGGCCACCCTTTGGTTGGCGAAATCCATCAATTGCTTGGTCTTTATGTCCAGGCATATCCACCGGGCATTCTTATGCCCTAATTTCCGCCATTAATTCACTCAATTAATTGGCCCTAATTGTCATGCCCAATTCCGGGTGCAACCAACCATCAAAGGATCCAACGTGAGCATCACCGCCACTGCCACCCCGCAGGCCGATCACGGCCGGCGCCGCCGAGCAACATCACGGGAGGAGGTAACCATGCTGAAACTGCTCCGAAGCGTCCTGCGCTTTGGCTGGCGGCCAGCTCTGAAAGACAAGACGCTGTTCAACGGCCAGCTCCTGGACCAGAACCGCGAAGACGTCTATGTCGTACTGCACCAGATGGGGGGCGTCATCCGCTGAGGCCGGGGCCTTGTTTCTGAACCTCCCGCGCTGCAGCCGGGAACGGAAATATCCAGGAGGACCCGATGGCAACGACCCGTATCCATGCTCAAAAAGCCCACGCGGCGACGCGTGGGCTTTTTGTTTGCCGGAGCGGCTGTATGCGGGACTGTGGGAGCGCAGCTGCGACGGTAAGCTCGGGGGATGCAGGAGACAATGCCGCCGGCGCACCGAAAGAGAACGCGTCTGGTCATCCCGAGCCGTAGCGATCTCCTGCTCAGGAACTTCACCGAGCTGATCGGCGGACCGATGGGACAACGGGCCGCGCCGGGCATCGTCTCGCCGGGATTCTTCACCATCGAACGCGTCCTCATTATCCTCACCGTGTTGGCAGCCCTGGCAAGCATCATGGTCAAGAACTACTGCCGGGTAAACGGCTGGGAGTCGCCGGGCCAGTTCTATTCCACCTGCTACTCCGATTTCCCGGAGCTTTTCCGCAACCGGGGACTCGGTGAGGGTACCTTTCCCTTCTTCAGTGAAGGCAGTTTCTTTGAATATCCCGTCCTGATGGGCATTATCGCGGGACTGACAGCCATGCTGGTCCCCGGACAGGGTGCCACTGACGCCCGCATTCTTGGCTACTTCGACGTCAACGCCACCCTCATCGCCGCCGTGTGGATTGTCACGGTCCTTGCCACGGCACGCATGAGCGGGCGCCGGCCCTGGGACGCTGCGATGGTGGCGGTGGCCCCCGGAATCATCCTCGCCGGAGTGATCAACTGGGACATGTGGGCGGTGGGCCTGCTCGCCGTCGGCATGTACTTCTTTTCCCGCGAACGGCTGGTGCTGGCCGGCGTCTTCATCGGCCTGGGAACGGCCACCAAGCTGTATCCCCTGCTGGTCTTTGGTGCGATCCTCCTGCTTGCCCTGAGGACGGGAAAGATCCGGCCGCTGCTGGTTACCGCAGGGGCCGCCGCCGCTGCCTGGCTGGCCGTCAACGTCCCCATCGCTGCCATGAACCCCTCCGGCTGGAAGTATTTCTACCAGTTCACTGAAGACCGCCCTGCCGGTTACAGCTCACCCTGGTTTGCGTACAACCTCGTGGCCGGGCGCCTGCAGTGGCTGCCCCTGGGGCCCGAAGCCATCAACACGCTGGCCCTCAATCTGTTCCTCATCAGCTGCGTTCTCATCGCCGTCCTGGCCCTCACGGCCCCCCGCAGGCCCCGCCTCGCGCAACTGGCGTTCCTGATCGTTGCGGCGTTTATCCTGACCAACAAGGTGTACTCGCCCCAGTTCGTCATCTGGCTGATCCCGCTGCTGGCCCTGGCCCGTCCGCGCTGGCGCGACTTCCTCATCTGGCAGGGCATAGAAGGGCTGCACTGGGCGGCCGTGTGGATGTACCTGGGACAGGTGACCAGCGGAGGCCCGACGCAGCACAATATCGACATGCCTTATTACGTACTGGCGGTGGGTCTGCACATGATTGCCACGGCCTACCTGATGGTCCGTGTGGCCTGGGATATCCGGGAGCCCGGCTACGATGTGGTCCGCCGCCATTCGTTGGACGATCCGCAGGGAGGCCCGTTCGACGGCGCGCGCGACTGGCTGCGACTAAATCCGGCAGACCCCGCGGCATCGGTACTCCCCTGGCGGCGGGCCGGCAATGCCTGACGTCTCCGTCGTAGGTTCCGGCCCGAACGGACTTGCCGCTGCCGTGACCATGGCCAGGGCAGGCCTCAAGGTGCACGTATTCGAAGCCGCGGAAACCCCCGGGGGCGGTCTGCGGACCTCGGAACTCATGCAGCCCGGCCACCTGCACGACATTTGCTCGGCCGTCCAGCCGATGGCCCTTGCCTCACCGTTCTTCCAAGCCTTTGAACTGTCCCGCCGGATTGACCTCGTCACTCCGGAGCTTTCCTTCGGATCACCCCTGGACGGCGGCCGGGCTGCACTGGCCTACCGTTCCCTGGACCGCACTGCCGCCGGGCTCGGACCGGACGGGCCCGCTTACAAGCGGCTGATGGCACCCCTGGTGCGCCGGGCGGACGGCATTGCCGACTTCACGCTAAACCAGCTCCTGCGGATCCCGCGCGACCCCCTTGCCGCCGTGCTTTTCGGCCTCCGGACATTGGAGCAGGGCTCTGCGGCGTGGAACGCCAGGTTCAGCGACGAGTTGGTGCCCGCCCTGCTGACCGGCGTCGCAGCCCACTCGGTGGGGCGGCTGCCGTCGCTGGCACCCGCAGGGGCGGGCCTGATGCTCGGGACGCTGGCACATGCGCAGGGCTGGCCGATCCCCGTGGGCGGGTCCGCGTCCATTGCCCGCGCCATGGTGCGGGACATCGAAGCCCACGGCGGGACGGTGGAAACCGGCCGGCGGATCGAATCCCTGGCGGAGCTGCCGTCGGCCAGGGCGACACTCCTGGACATCGCCCCGCCCGCGCTGGTGAGGCTCGCCGGGGAAAAATTGCCGGCCGGATACCGCCGGTCGCTGGAGTCGTTCCGCTTCGGAAATGCCGCCTGCAAGGTGGATTTCATCCTGTCCGGACCTGTCCCGTGGGAGGCGGCCGGGCTGGCCGACGCCGGAACTGTCCATGTGGGCGGCACACGCGCAGAGATGGCCGAGGCTGAAAACCAGGTGGCTTCCGGGAAGCATCCGGAACGGCCTTACGTCCTGGTGTCCCAGCCGTCACGGTTTGACGATTCCCGAGCTCCGGACGGACGGCACATCCTGTGGACGTATTGCCATGTTCCGTCAGGGTCAACGGTGGATATGGCGGAGGCGGTGACGGCCCAGTTGGAACGTTTTGCGCCGGGCTTCCGTGACCTCGTGGTCCAGGTCCATGTGACGACGGCGGCCGGGCTGGCGGAATACAACCAGAACTACGTGGGCGGGGACTTTGCGGCCGGGCTCATGGATCTCCGCGGATTGATCCAGCGTCCGGTGATCAGTCCCGTGCCCTGGCGGACGCCCCTGGCAGGCGTGTACCTGTGCTCCTCGTCCACACCCCCCGGGCCCGGTGTTACGGGTATGCCAGGCTTTCATGCGGCAAGATATGCCCTTAAGGACATATTCGGACTGGGGGTCCCCCCGCTCCGTCTCTAGGGCTGTGGGCTCTAGGGCTGCGGGGTCCGGGAGGCAGGCAATCAGGACACGGGTTGAGCCGTGGCGACCGCGTCCATGTTTAATTCAGGGTTTGCCACCGTGAAACGGGCGCGTCGGTGGGACGGTGCCTCCAGTTCGTCCAGCATGGCCACGGCGAAGTCCTGGGTGGTGATGGACCGTCCCGCAGGCGAATTGTCCGCTGTCACGTACTTGCCGCTTCGCGTGCCCGGCTGCATGACGGGGGCGGGCGCCAGCATGGTCCAGTTGAGGGCCTCAGGAGCTGAGCGGATCTCATCGTACGCGGCAGCCATGCTGCGGGCTTCGGAGCGGTAGGGCTCTGGGAAGTCGGGGGAGTCGCACAGGCGCACACCGTTGATTTCGAGCGCCCCCGCTCCGCCCACCACCAGCAGCCGCGTCGTGCCGGCACTGCCGAAGGCCGCCTTCATCGCAGCCAGCCATTCGCCATGATCCCCGCCCGTGCGGCTGGGCACCGTGGCCAGCACAACGGCGTCGTGATCGCTGGCAACGCTGGCAAACGTGCGCACGTCTGCCAGTTCCGCCCGGCACGCCGTGGCGCCGGGTACCGCCGCGCCTGTCCGCGAAATTGCCGTGACGTTGTGGCCCCGCCGCAACGATTCTTTGACGATCTGGCCGCCCACCATCCCGGTAGCACCGTACACTGCGATTTTCATGCCGCTCCTCGTATTGGGTACCGTAGGAATTCACAGTATCTCTAGGATAGCTAGAGGCTCAGAAGAAACGAGGTGCCGAATGGATACCATCACGCCCGTGGCCACGCCCGGTGCGGACATCATGGATCCGCGGTGCCCGTCCCGGGTTGTGTTCCAGCGAATCGGCGACAAATGGGCGTCGCTGGTGGTTCAGGTGCTGGCCGACGGTCCCGTTCGCTTCTCCGAACTGCGCAAGCAAGTCCACGTGATCACGCCGAAGGTCCTGACCCAGACCCTGAGGACGCTGGAACGTGACGGGCTGATCACCCGAAAGGTCTACGCCCAGGTCCCTCCCCGGGTCGATTACCAGCTGACCGATTTGGGGTTGTCGCTGCTGGGCCCCCTCACCGTCCTCCGGGAATGGGCCGAGTCCAATGTTCCCAGCATCCTGAACGCCCGGGATGCCTACGACGAAGCCCGTGACGTGACACTGCCGGAGGGCTGAAGGGAACGGATCCGCCCGTCCCGCATGGTGGCCACCGTATCCGTCAGTGACACGAAGTCAGTGTCGTGCGTGACCATCACCGTGGCCACATTGAATTCGTCCGTGACCTCGCGCAGCAACCGGACAATGCCGGCGCTCCGCTCGTGGTCCAGCGCCGCCGTCGGTTCGTCCACCAGCAGCACCCTGGGCCGGCCCATCAGGGCCCGTGCGATGTTGACGCGTTGCCGCTGGCCGCCCGACAACTGGTGAGGGCGTTTGTCCCGGACTGTACCGAGTCCGACCACGTCCAGCAGCTCGGCCGCGCGCCTGCGGGCAGCCATCAGCGGTTTCCCGCGCAGGTGGTCCGCCAGTACGAGCTGCTCGGCCGAGGTCAGGGACGGCAGGAGGTTGGGTTGCTGGAAGATGATGCCGATCTTCTCCCGGCGCAGCGCCGTCAGATCAGCGTCCCTCAGGCCCGTGACCACCTCGCCGTCGATGGTCACAGCGCCGGACGTGGGCCGGATGAGCGCAGCGGAGACTGCCAGCAGGGATGATTTGCCGGACCCTGAAGGCCCCACGAGGGCGAGGAAGTCCCCTGCGCCAACAGCGAGACTGACCCGGTCCAGTGCCTTGAGGGTGTCCTCTCCGTCCGGGTACTCGAGGGTGACGTTGACGAGGTTGAGCGGGGTGTCCAATGAGTATTCCTTTCGGGGAATATAGCTGTGGCAGGAGAAATCAGTTGCCGCCGAGGGCAAGTAGCGGGTCAACCCGGGTTACGCCGCGGACCGCCACCACGGCTCCGCCGAGGCCCAGGAGAAGGATTCCGGCGATGGGCACGAGCGTGGTGGCCGGGGTGACCAGGAACGGGGCAGCCTGTGCCGCAAAAATCCCGCCGAGCAGTCCTGCTCCGCCGCCGGTGATCGTCCCGGCTGCCAGCACCATGCCGGCCTGGGCCATCGCATCGCGGAGCACATATCCCGGTGACCCGCCCATTGCCTTGACGACGGCGATGTCCCGGGTCCGCTGAACTGTCCATACCGTCAGGAACGCCACGATCACCAGGGCCGAGATGCCGTACAGGAACGCTTGCATCAGCACCAGCGAACCGTTTTCGCTCTTGAACGAACCCAGCGCCTGGAACGAACCTTCACGGGTGGCGCTGACTGTCCCGGCCGCCGCATTGGCGGCGTCCACGTCCACCCGGGCGCCGGCGTCGAACGTCACGGCCAGCACCGTGCCGAGGGACCCCTTGCCTGCGCGGGCCACTTGCCGCCAGTCATTCAGCGACGTCCGGATGACGCCGGTATGCGAATGCCACTCGTCCGGGACGATGTCCGCAACGGCAAGTTCCAGCCCGCCTACTGCCAGTAGGCTGCCGCGGCTGAGGTGCAGGTCCGCAGCGAGGGTCTCGCCCACTACAACAGTTCCGTCCTCCGGGTCCCCGGACAGTCCGTTGCCGGTTCCAAAGACGGCCACGTTCGCGGTGCCGCCCGGGGCTCCGGCGGGGCCAACGGCCTGAGCGCGGGCCTGGCTGATGCCGAGCGCAGCCACCCCCGAAACACCGTCCCGTCCGGACCAGGCGGCCAGCTGGTCCCGGCTGACTTCCGACTCGGTGAACGATGCCTTGGCCGGAGTGCCGGCGGGGGCTCCGAACACGATCTGGTCGGCCCGCAGCGCGGCGATTGCCGACGTGGACTGGTTTCCCAAACCGGCGGTCAGGCCCGAGAGCATCACGAGCAACAAGGTGATCAGGGCGATAACGGCTGCCATCAGGGCAAAGCGTCCTTTGGCAAAGCGAAGATCGCGAATGGCGAGAAACACGGGTTTCCTTTCGTGGCGGTGTGGCGTGCTGGTTCCACTCTTCCGCCGCATGCGGCACTGCACATCGGCAGGCCGGTTGGTCAGCCGGAGGCACCTGGTGGAGCCGCGGGTCAACCAAAAGGTTGATCTCGGGCCGAGGGGCCCGGTTTCGCCGGGAAACCCGGGCCTTGGGGGATACGCTGGATTGATGCGAGGCAAGTATTGACACCGGGTGAATCCAGCGGGTCCGCGATCATCCTGCGGCTGCTGAGGGTCAGCCTCCACGTGGGCTTCGCCGTCCTGCTCCTGGTGGCCATGGTGCGCGTCCTGATGTCCGGCCCGGGGTTGACCGGCTGGCTCAGCCTGACCCTCGCCCTGCTGCTCGCCACCGTCTACGTCATCGGCACCGTGTTGGAGAAACGCCACTCCACGGAGACGAACCGCTTCGATCCGCGCCCTTATGCGGTGTGGTGGCTTGGCGCGGTCTCGGTCCTGTGGCTGGTGCTGATCTGGTCCAGCGCGGACTTCGTCTGGCTGGCCTTTCCGCTCTTCTTCCTGCAGCTGCACGTGCTGCCGAGGCGCGTGGCCCTGCCGGTCATCGCGGCGTCTACCGTACTGGTTGTGGTGGCGCTCTGGTTTCACAACCGGGGCACCGCCGGGCCGGCGCTGGAGCTGCCGATGGTGCTGGGGCCGGTCTTCGGTGCAGCCTTCGCCGTGATCACCGGCCTCGCATACCGGGCGCTCTACCTTGAGGCGGAGAACCAGCGGCTGGCGGCCGAGGAATTGCGCCGGACACGCGGGGAACTGGCCCGCAGCCAGCACGACGCCGGCACGCTGACCGAGCGGGCACGGCTGGCCCGCGAAATACACGACACCCTGGCCCAAGGCTTCTCCAGCATCGTGCTGATGGGCCGCTCGGCTGAGAAGGCACTCGACGACGGCGACACGGCAACGGCGCGCGAACGGCTCCGGACGGTGCAGGAGACTGCGTCCGCCAACCTCGCAGAGGCGCGCAACTTTGTCCGCGGCCTGCAGTCCCCGGCACTCGATCAGATGACCCTGGCGGGCAGCCTCCGCCGGCTCTGTGAAAAGACCGAGGCCGAAGCGGCGGCACGCGGGGCCGGCTTTAGGTGCCGTTTCGACCTCGAAGGCACCCCCGTTGAGCTGTCCAACCCGTACTCCACCACGCTCCTGCGTGCCGCCCAGGCGAGCCTCGCCAACGTGTGGGTTCACGCGAAGGCCAGCACCGCCGTCGTGACCCTGTCTTTCATGGGAACCGAAGTGGCCATGGACATTTACGACGACGGCGTGGGCTTCCGGCCGGAGCCGGAGGGACCCGGCGACAGCCCGCAGCGGAAGGACGGTTCCGGGTACGGCCTCCGGTCCCTCCGGGAACGCGTGACTGCCCTGGCGGGAACGTTGGACATCGAATCCGCGCCGGGTGAGGGAACAGTGGTGGCCATCCGGCTCCCGCTGGTGGACACTGCGGCGGCCGCGGGGAAGCCGGCAAACGGGGAGTCGGCATGAGTGGAATCCGCATCCTCCTGGTGGACGACCATCCCGTGGTCCGAGCCGGTCTCCGCGCCATGCTGAGCGACTTCGAGGGCATCACCGTGGCGGCCGAAGCCGCCGACGGTGCCGCTGCGCTGGCCCAGCTCGCCAGGCTTCGCACGCTCGGCGAGCCCGTGGACGTGGTCCTGATGGACCTGCAAATGGGAGCAGGCATGGACGGCGTCACGGCCACACAGAAAATCAAGGCCGGCGAAGCGGGCATTCCCGCCCCGCCGGTGCTGATCCTCACCACCTATGATTCCGACGCCGACATCCTGGCCGCCGTCGAAGCCGGCGCCAGCGGCTACATGCTCAAGGATGCGCCGCCCGAGCACATCCGCCAGGCAGTCCTCTCCGCCGCGGCTGGCGGGACCGCGCTGGCTCCCGAGGTGGCCGCCCGGCTGATGGGCAGGATCCGCAATCCCGAACCGGCACTGTCCGCACGGGAAATCCAATTGCTGCAGCTCCTGGCCACCGGGCTGCCGAACCGCGCCATCGCCCGGCAACTCTTCATTTCCGAGGCCACCGTAAAAACCCACCTGGTGCACATCTACGGGAAACTCGGCGTGGACAACCGCACCGCGGCGATTTCCGTGGCGACACAGCGCCGGATCATCCGGCCCGTGTGAGCCGGCGTCCCGTCCCGCGCCGGCTGGCCGCCTGCTTGCCGCCTGCCGGGGGTCTCTCAGCCCGGTCCATGTGACAAGAACTTTGTCCGGGCTTGCGGGCATAATGGCGCGATGGGGAACTTTCAGAAACTTTCGCTTGCTCTCGTTGGACTTATCATGGGCGGATCGCTGGTGGCCTGCGACGACGGCCGTGCCGGTGCGCAGGACGCCGCGAAGCAGCTCGCTTCCGCGGTGGCGGCGCTGGACGTCGGTTCCGTCGCCTTTGAGGGTACCGACGCCGCAGCAGCCAACGAACAGCTGAAAGAAGTTTTCCAGGCGCTCGATCCGGCCAAACCGGCCGTTGAAGCCGGAGAATTGACGCTGGAGAAGGACACCGCCACGGTCCCGCTGAATTACAGCTGGAAGATCGGCTCCGGTGAATGGAAGTACACGGCCTCCGCCGAACTGAGGAAGTCCGGTGACAAATGGCTGACCGTGTGGAAGCCGGCCCTGCTGGTCCCTGAACTGGCGGACGGCGAAGTTGTCGGTGCCGCCACAGAATCTCCGCAGCGGGCAGATATCCTGGGCGCCGGCGACGCAAAACTCGTCACCTACCGGCCGGTGGTGAACGTCGGCATCGACAAGCCCAAACTGGGCCCCGCCGACCCCGCCGCATCCGCCACCAAGCTCGCCCAACTGGTGGGAGTGGATCCAGCCGCCTACACGCAGCAGGTCCAGGCGGCAGGCCCGGAGGCGTTCGTCACAGCCATCACCCTCCGGCAGGACGGCCGGACCATCACGGACGAGCAGATCGCCCGGATCCCCGGCGCCAGGTCCATCGCCGGCCTCCTGCCGCTGGCGCCAACCCGCACGTTTGCCCGCGCTCTCCTGGGCACCGCTGCCGAGGCGAATGCCGAACAAATCGAAAAATCCGGCGGTGCCCTCAAATCCGGGGACACCACCGGCACCGGCGGGCTTCAGCAGCAATATGACGCCCAACTCCGCGGCACCGACGGTATCCAAGTCTTCGCCGAAAAGGCAGGGCTCACCGCCGAGGAAAAGCAGGCCTTGCCCAACCAAGGCCGCCGGATCCTGTTCCAGGTTGAGATGAAACCGGGAACGCCGGTGAAAACCACGCTGGATCCGCGCCTGCAGCAGCTCGCCGAAGACGTCCTGGCAGATGTTGGCCCGGCGTCCGCCATCGTGGCCCTGCGCCCCTCCAGCGGCGCCGTCCTGGCCGCGGCGTCGGGACCGGGCAGCAACGGCTACAACACCGCCATGCTGGGACAGTACGCTCCGGGCTCAACGTTCAAAATGGTGGATTCGCTGGCCATGATCCGCAACGGCATGACGCCGGATTCCAAGGTTGAATGCACACCCACGCTCACTGTGGACGGCCGGACGTTCAAGAACGCCGAGGGCTATCCGGAGGACTCCTTGGGATCCGTCACGCTGCGGGATGCATTTGCGCATTCCTGCAACACCGCCTTCATCGCGGCCCGCGATTCCGTCAGCCAGGCCCAGCTCGAATCCGCGGCCACCTCCCTCGGTGTTGCCGTCGAGGCGCCCGGGCTGGGGGCGGATGCCTTCCTTGGCTCGGTCCCCGGTGAAGCTGAGGGAACCGAGCATGCCGCTTCCATGATCGGGCAGGGCAAGGTGCTGCTCTCGCCGTTGGCTGCCGCGGTGATGGCCGGGTCCGTCGCCAAGGGCTCCCCCGTGTCCCCCTCCCTCGTGCTGAACCCGGAAGCAGGGGCCGGCAGCGCAACCCCTGAGGCGTCCGGAAGCCCGACGGCGGCCGGAACATCGCCGTCGTTGTCCTCCACCGCGCCTGCTCCCGCGAAAGCTGCGGAGAAACCGGTCACTGCGGCAGAAGCTGCGGCCTTGGCCGACATGATGCGCGCTGTGGTCACCTCCGGACACGCCGGCTTCCTGGCCTCAGTGCCGGGGGAACCGGTGGGGGCCAAGACCGGCACCGCCGAATTCGGCAATGAAAACCCGCCCAAGACGCACGCCTGGATTGTGGCCGTGCACGGCGACCTCGCCGTAGCCGTCTTCGTCGAAGAGGGTGGCCTGGGAGCCACAACATCCGGTCCCCTGCTCAAAGACTTCCTGGTCGCCGCCGGTTAACCGGCACTAGCGCAGGTTCAGCGCAGGATTCCGTCAGTTTTTGGCGAGTGCGCCCGGAAAGCAAGCAAACGGACCCTATTCTGGGAGGGCTCGCCCCGCGGCGGCCTATCGCACTTGATTTTTGAACACGGAAAGAAGCACTGACGCCCGATGCAGCTCATTCACCGGACGGCCGCCGTCCTATCGGCCCTGCTCCTTTCGATGGCCTCGATCAACCTGGTGACCCTGCCGGCGCAGGCCGCCCCGTCGGACCCTGCCGTACCCCCGGTATCGTCCACTGCCGAGGGAACGCCGCATTCCGATCACACCTTCGAACCCGAGGCCCTCAGGGCCATCCGGGAGGCGGAAACTCCGCAGGGTGCTGCCAGCAGCCTGACCCGGGCCGGTGACATCCAGGTGACGCTGGTGACCGTCAAGCTCGCCGACAAAACGGCGGAACAGACGGCAGCCATCGACTTGAATGCCGCAAAAGCCGGGATCACTGCATCCAGCAACTTCTGGAAGACCATGTCGAACAACCGGCTTTCCATGTCCGTTGCTTCCACCCGGACCGGTGTTCCCTCCGCGGCAAAGTCCACCCAGACGTACTACGAGATCATGGACACCGTGACCCGCGAACTGGGCTGGGTCAATGCGTCATACAAAGCGCTCGTTGTGTTCGTGCCCGTGACCGAACTGTCGTGGGGTGCACTGGGAGCAGGCTGGAGCGCCGGGAACCAGGGCGGGCGGATTCTGATGCCTTTGCCGAGCAACTTCACCAACAACGTTGTGGCCCACGAGTTTGGACACGTCCTGGGCCTCATGCACGCCGACAGCCTGCAGTGCCTGAGCGGCACGTCGGACGTCGGATCGGACCTCAACGGCAACTACACGGACAGCTCCTGCAGCGTGCGCGAGTACGGCGACACGATGGACCTCATGGGGGCCTCACGGTGGTTTGAGCTGCCCACCATCAGCTCCAGCCACTGGGAAGCCGGCGGGTTCGGCCGAGGCGACGAAATCCGCAACACGGGCATTGCCGCCGGCAGCAAGAGCTACACCCTCAAGGCCTGGGCCGGCACCGAAGCCAATCGGGCCCTGAAATTCACCGACCCCAAAAGCGGGGAAGTTTATTTCGTTGAGCTTCGGCTGCCCGTGGGCTACGACGCCCGGCTGGCCGTGAACGGCAACAAGGGCGTCAAGATCGTCCAGCGCGGCGGAGCCACAGCCGTCTCCTCATTGCTGCTGATGCCGTCCACCATCCCCTTCGACGGCTATTACGCGACGAACCATGCCTGGCAGGCAGGCAGCACGTTCGTGACCCACACCGGCACCAGGGTCCGGATCGATTACGTGTCCGGGGACGCGGCGGGTGTCACCATCACGGCCCCGGATCCCTTCACCGACATCAGCGGATCAGGCTTCCGCCCGGACATCATCTGGATGTACGACACCGGGCTGAGCACCGGCTGGGGCGACGGCACGTACCGGCCCTACCAGGCGATCAGCCGCGAGGCCATGGCCGCCTTCATGTACCGGCTTGCTGGCAGCCCTGCCTACACTCCGCCGGCGAAGTCGCCGTTCGTTGACGTCCCCACCGGAAGCCTGTTCTACAAGCAGATCGCCTGGCTCGAGGCGGAAGGGCTGGCCAACGGCTGGGAGGACGGCACGTTCCGTCCGGGAGCCTCGATGAGCCGCGAGGCCATGGCCGCCTTCATCTTCAGGTACAGCGGTGAATACTGCAGGCTGCCGGCCACGCTGGGTTACACCGAGCCCCTCGCTTCGCCGTTCAAGGACGTACCCGTGTTGGCCCCCTTCTATGGTGAAATCGCGTGGACAAGCCAGGCAGGAATCTCCAGGGGCTGGAGCGACGGAACATACCGGCCGCTGGAACCGATCTCCCGCGAGGCCATGGCCGCCTTCATCCACCGCCTGGACACCTTCCAGGATGCGAACGGAGGCTGCCGCCCCGTATAGCGGTTCCACGCGGCGTGGGAAGATTGAAAGCGTGGCTCATATTGACGTTTCCAATATTGATTACTTCCTCTCCGACGGCACGCAGCTGCTGAACGGGGTAACCTTCAAGGTCCCGGACGGCACCAAGACGGCGCTGATCGGACCCAACGGAACGGGCAAAACCACGCTTTTCCGCATCATTTCCGGCGACCTTGTGCCGGATGAAGGAGTGATCGGCCGGTCCGGGAACATGGGCATCATGCGCCAGTTTGTGGGCCAGGTCCGGGATGAATCCACGGTCCGCGACCTCCTCGTCTCCGCGGCGCCGCCCGCCCTGGCGGCCGCTGCCCGCGCCGTGGACGACGCCGAGATGGCCATGATGGAGCACGACGACGAGCCCACCCAGATGCAGTACGCCCAGGCAATCGTGGACTGGGGGGACGCCGGCGGCTACGACGTCGAGACCGTCTGGGACGAGGTCTGCATGGCCGCGCTGGGACTGCCGTTCGACCGCGCGCAGCACCGCCCGGCGTCGAGCCTTTCCGGCGGCGAGCAAAAGCGGCTGGTGCTGGAGGCACTCTTCGCCGGCCCCGACGAGCTGCTGCTCCTCGATGAGCCGGATAACTACCTCGATGTCCCTGGCAAGCGCTGGCTCGAGGCCAAGCTCAACGAGTCCAAGAAGACCGTGTTCTTCATCAGCCACGACCGGGAGTTGCTGAACAACGCCGCCGGCCGCATCGTGACCCTCGAGCCGGGCATCAACGGGGCCGGAGCCTGGATCCACGGCGGCGGCTTCGGCTCCTACGTGGAGGCGCGCGCGGACCGCAACGCCCGCTTCGAAGAGCTGCGCAAACGCTGGGACGAGGAGCACGTGAAGCTCAAGGAACTCGTCAACATGTACAAGAACAAGGCGGCGTTCCGCTCCGACATGGCCAACCGGTACCACGCCGCGCAGACCCGGCTGGCAAAGTTCCTCGAAGCCGGCCCGCCCGAGGCGCTCCCGATCGAGCAGAACGTGCAGATGCGGCTCAAGGGCGGCCGCACGGCCAAGCGTGCGATCGTCGCGGAGAAGCTGGAACTCACGGGGCTGATGAAGCCGTTCTCCACGGAGGTCTGGTTCGGGGACCGCGTGGGCGTGCTTGGTTCCAACGGTTCCGGCAAGAGCCACTTCCTCCGCCTGCTCGCCACCGGGGGAACCGATCCCGAGCGGGAGCACCTGCCGGTGTCCGACGTCGACATCGCCGAAGTGCCGCACGAAGGCACCGTGAAACTCGGCGCCCGCATCCGTCCCGGCTTCTTCGCCCAGACCCACGTCCGCCCCGACCTGCTGGGCAAGACGCTCCTGGAGATCCTGCACCGCGGCGACGAGCACCGCTCCGGGCTGGGCCGCGAGGCAGCAGCCGGCGCCCTGGACGGGTACGGCCTGGCCTCCCAGTCGGAGCAGAAGTACGAGTCCCTGTCCGGCGGCCAGCAGGCGCGGTTCCAGATCCTGCTGCTGCAGCTGTCCGGCGCCACCCTGCTGCTCCTCGACGAGCCCACCGACAACCTGGACCTGCACTCGGCCGAGGCCCTGGAACGCGCCATCGACCACTTCGAGGGAACCGTCCTGGCCGTCACGCACGACCGCTGGTTCGCCCGCACCTTCGACCGCTTCCTGGTGTTCGGTTCCGACGGCAAAGTGTACGAATCCGCGGAGCCGGTCTGGGACGAGAAGCGCGTGGCGCGCGCCCGCTAACCAAGGCGTCGCGGGCCTGGCGGGTGTGCCGTTTACTCCGGCAGTAGTTCGGAGCGTACTCCGGCTTCCGGGCCGGCAGTTCCTCCCATGGCGGCCACCAGCCGTTCCCGGGCCCGCCCAAGGTGCTCGTCGAGCAGTTCGGCGGCGGCGTCCCCCTGGCCCGCCTCGATGAGTTCGAGGATCTTCTGGTGTTCGGCCTGGATCAGCGCGGTGTCCAGGAGGTGCAGGGACTGGATGCGGACCATGCACAGCCGCACCTCACCCACGAGCGAGCGGTACATCCTGCTGATCCGCTCATTGCCGACGGCGTCAATCAGGCTGGTGTGGAACCGCATGTCCGGTTCGACGACGTCGAGCGGAGCGCCCGTCTGCACCGCAGCGATGTCGCGGTTGGCCTGCAGGGCCCCTTCCGGCACGTCCCTGGTGCGGGCGAGCCTGCGGAGCACTTCGCTTTCCAAGTAGGCGCGCGCCAGGTAGATATCCCGCACCGAGTCCGGTCCGAGGTCCACCACCCGGGCGGTCTTGTGCGTCCCGCGGTCCAGTAGTCCCTCTGCGACGAGCTTCTCGATCGAGGCCTTCGCCGTTGGGCGTGCCACCTCATAGGACGAGGCGACTTCTGTCTCCGTGAGGGTCTGGCCGGAACCTAGATCACCGGAAAAAATCCGGCTCCGCAAGTCCGCGGCGATCGCATCAACGATCGAGACTGCTGCAATTCGGCCGGCCACCGGTGCTCCATTCCCGCCAAGAGTTTCTTGATTCACCATCAATCTTGCCAGACAAGTCAACAAGTCTCTCTTGACCATCATGTGTACTTGTTAGACAATCATAGGGCGCCACGGTGTTGTGACGCCTAACACAATCTGGAGACACATGTTTCAGCAGATCCTCGACCCCATCGCCGGGTCCCTAGTGATTTCAGCCCTCTGCGCGGCGCTTCCCCTCGTCCTGCTCTTCGTCCTCCTGGGCGTCTTCAAGGTCAAGGCACCGAAGGCGGCCCTGGCCAGCCTGGCGCTTTCCCTCGTCCTGGCCATCGTCGGCTGGCAGATGCCCGTCAACCAGGCCCTGAGTGCCACCGCAGCCGGCATCTTCTACGGCCTGTTCCCGATCCTGTGGATCCTGGTCAACGCGCTGTGGATCTACCGGCTCACGGTGGCCACCCCCTGGTTCGAAGTGCTGGGACGGACCATCCGCTCCATCTCAAACGACCTGCGGATCCTCTCCATCCTGATCGCGTTCTGCTTCGGGGCCCTGCTGGAATCCCTGGCCGGCTTCGGCGCACCCGTGGCAATCTCCGCGGCCATGCTGATGGCCGCCGGCATGAAGCCGTTGAAGTCGGCCGTGGTGTCGCTGCTGGCCAACACGGCTCCTGTCGCGTTTGGCGCCATGGCTGCCCCGATCATCGCCCTGAACGGCGTCACCGGCCTGCCGCTGCACGACCTCTCCTCGATGGCCGGACGCCAGACCCCGTTCATTGCGCTCATCGTGCCGCTGCTGCTCGTGTTCATCGTCGACGGCCGGCGCGGCGTGAAGCAGACCTGGCCAGTAGCCCTGGTGGCCGGCGTCGCTTTCGGCGCGGCCCAGTTCGTTACCTCCAACTTCTTCGCCGTGGAACTCACCGATGTTGTTGCCGCCGTGGTGACGGTGGCCGCCGTGCTGCTGATGCTGAAGGTCTGGCAGCCGAAGGAAACCGTCGGAATGGGCGGTGCCGTGGAAACCGCTCCGGAAACCGCTCAGGAAGCTGCCCGCGCCACCGCCGCCGTCGGTTCCGTTGCCGGTTCCCGTCGTAGTGGTCCGGCGGTCGGGCCGCCGGCCGGCTCCGGACACCCGGCAACGGCTGCAGCTTCAGGCACCACCGTGCCGGCCGACAACTCCCGGCCCGAACCCCGGCAGATCTGGATGGCGATCGCCCCGTACCTGATCATCATCGCGGTGTTCTCGGTGGCCCAGATCCCGTTCGTCAAGACCTGGCTCGGCCAGGTGGGCAGCGTGACGTTCGCGTGGCCCGGCCTGGACATCACCGATTCGGCCGGCAAGCCGGTCGCGGCCACCAAATTCAAGCTCGACCACCTCAAGGCCACCGGCACGCTCCTGATGTTCTCCGGACTGCTCACCATGGTGCTGTACAAGGTCACCGCATCACAGGGCCTGCGCATTTACCGGGACACCCTCGTGCAGCTGCGGTGGACGATCGTCACCGTCACCGCCGTCCTGGGGCTGTCCTTCGTGATGAACCTGTCCGGCCAGACCACCACCCTCGGCTTCGCGCTGGCCTCCGCAGGCGGCTTCTTCGCCATCCTCTCACCGCTGATCGGATGGATCGGCGTAGCCCTCACCGGCTCCGACACGTCCTCCAACTCCCTGTTCGGCCAGATGCAGGCCACCGCAGCGGCGCAGACCGGCCTGTCTCCGGTGCTGATGGCCGCCTCGAACTCCTCCGCCGGCGTGATGGGCAAGATGCTGTCGCTGCAGAACCTTGCCGTGGCCTCGGCGGCAGTGGGCCTGGACGGCGCCGAGGGGACCCTTTTCCGGAAGCTCCTCGGCTGGAGCATTGGGCTGCTGGCGCTCATCACTGTGCTGATCTTCCTGCAGTCCACCCCCGTACTGGGCTGGATGGTCCCCTGATGGCTCCCCTGGACATGGCCGGCCTCCGCGCGGCGGTGAAGGATCCGGCCCAGGTGAAGACCCGGGCTATCGACCTGCACGCGAACGCGCATGACGCCTCGCATTTCCTGCTGATCCCGCAGGCCGTGGTCACGGCGGGCAGTGCTGCCGATGTGGGCGGACTGCTGCGCGCCAGCGCCGCCCAGGGCGTGCCGCTGACCCTCCGCTCCGGTGGCACCAGCCTGAGCGGCCAGGCGGTCACCGACGGCGTGCTGGTGGATGTCCGCCGCAACTTCAAGGACATTGAAGTGCTCGACGACGGCGCGCGGGTCCGCGTCCAGCCCGGCGTCACTGTCCGGGCGCTCAACGCGAGGCTGGCGCGCTACGGACGGAAGTTCGGCCCGGATCCGGCCAGCGAGGCGGCGTGCACCATCGGCGGCGTGGTGGCCAACAATTCCTCGGGCATGAACTGCGGCACCGTGGACAACACGTACCGCACCCTGGAGTCGTTGACCGTGGTCCTGCCCTTCGGCACTGTGATCGACACCGGAGCGCCGGACGCGGACCGGAAACTCCGCACCTTGGAACCGAACCTCTATGAGGGACTGGCCAGACTGGCCGGGCGGGTCCGGACCAACGCGGACTCCGTGCAGAGGATCCGGCAGCAGTTCGCCATGAAAAACACCATGGGCTACGGGCTGAACTCCCTGCTGGACTTCCAAACCCCGGTGGACATCATGGCCCACCTGATCGTCGGCAGTGAAGGCACCCTGGGTTTCGTGGCAGAGGCGGTTTTCCGCACCATCCCGCGGCTCCAGCACGCCGCCGCGGGCCTGCTGGTGTTCCCGGACCTCGAGGCCGCCAACGCGGCGCTGCCCGCCCTCGTCGAAACGGGAGCCGCAACTATCGAACTGATGGATGCGCTGTCACTCAAGGTGGGCCAGACGCTCAAGGGGACTCCCGCCGTCGTGCAGGACCTGGCGGTCCGGGAGCATGCCGCCCTGCTCGTTGAGTATTCCGCCGGCAGCGCCGGGGACCTGGCGGAACTCCAGGGCAACGGCGAGGGTGTGCTGCAGGGCCTCGGGCTGGCCGCGCCCGCCCGGTTCACCGGCGACGGCCGGGAACGCGGACGGCTCTGGCAGTTGCGCAAGGGCCTCTATGCCTCGGTGGCCGGGGCCCGCCCCCAGGGCACTACCGCGCTGCTGGAAGACATTGTGGTTCCCGTCCCGGTGCTGGGCCGGACCTGCCGGGAACTTATCAGGCTCTTCGACAAATACAGCTACAGCAACAGCGTGATCTTCGGCCACGCCAAGGACGGCAACGTGCACTTCATGCTGACCGACGGCTTCGCCACAACGGCTGAACTGGACCGCTACAGCGCTTTCACCGAAGACATGGTGGACCTGGTCCTCGCCGAGGGCGGATCCCTGAAAGCCGAGCACGGGACCGGGCGCGTCATGGCCCCGTACGTCCGCCGGCAGTACGGCGATGAGCTCTACGACGTCATGCGCAGCATCAAGCAGCTCTTCGACCCCGCCGGGATGCTCAACCCCGGCGTGCTGATGGACGAGGACCCGCTGGCACACCTGCGGCACATCAAGACGGCGCCGCCCGTCGCCGAGGAAGTGGACCGCTGCGTCTCCTGCGGCTACTGCGAACCGGTCTGCCCCAGCAAGGACATCACCCTCACGCCGCGGCAGCGGATTGTCACGCTGCGCGCCATCGAATCCGCGCGGCTGGCCGGGGACACGGCGCTGGTCAGGGCACTGGAGAAGGACTACGAGTACGAGTCCGTGGACACTTGCGCCGTGGACGGGATGTGCCAGACCGCCTGCCCGGTGGACATCAACACGGGGTCGCTCGTGAAGAAACTGCGGAAGGACGACGCCGGTCCGCTCGCCAACGGGGCGTGGAACGCCGCCGCCAAGCACTGGGAAGGCGTCACCCGCGGCGCGGCCCTGGCACTGACTGTGGTGGACAAGCTTCCGGCCGCCGCCATCACCCCGCCCAACAAGGCCGCCCGGGCGGTGCTCGGCAAAGACACCGTACCGCTGTATTCCGCCGAACTGCCGGGCGGCGGCTCCGTGCGGAAACGTCCGACGCCGGCGGGCGAAGTTGACGCTGTCTACTTCCCGGCCTGCGTGGGGACCATGTTCGGGCCCGCCAGCGCGGGGCCCGACGCCGAAGGACGCGGCGTCCAGTACAGCTTCGAGCAGCTGTGCGGCCGGGCCGGGCTCACGCTCCTCGTACCCGAGGGTATTGACGGACTGTGCTGCGGCACACCCTGGTCCTCCAAGGGCATGGATGCCGGCCGGAGGACCATGCGCGAGAAGACCTTGGCTGCCCTCCGGGAGGCAACCCGGGACGGCGAGCTCCCGATCGTCTGCGATGCGTCCTCCTGCACCGAAGGCCTGCGCCAGGCGGTCGAGTCGGACATACCCGCAGCAGGGCAGCGGGCCCTGCGGATGGTGGACGCCGTCGACTTCGCCGCGGAACGGATCCTGCCCCGGCTGCCCGGCCACGGAAAGCTGGAGTCGCTGGCCCTGCACCCCACCTGTTCGTCCACCCGGATGGGCCTCAATGATGCCTTGGGTGCCGTTGCCGGAGCCGTGGCCGAACGGGTCGAGGTCCCGGAGAACTGGGGCTGCTGCGCGTTCGCCGGGGACCGGGGCATGCTGCACCCCGAACTGACGGCGTCGGCCACCGCGAAACAGGCCGCGGAAGTGGCCGACATGGGCGCTGCCGCCCACGCCTCATGCAACCGGACCTGCGAACTGGGCATGACGCGGGCCACGGGCGCCCAGTACCGGCACGTGCTGGAGTTGCTGGAGGAAGTCACCCGCTAAAGCCGGACGCTCTCTCACTTCCTGCACGTCTTCCGCCATCGCTCTCTCACCGGTGAGAGAGCGATGGCGTTTTTGTGGCAGGAAGTGAGAGAGCGTTGGGGCGCCGGCGGCAATAATACGCTCATCACTTCTGATTAAATGATCATTCTCAGTTAGCATTTGAACATGAGGACTGAAGAGCGGCACCGGTTGATCGGTGAGTTGCTGCGGAACCGCGAAGAGGTGACCGTCGACGAGTTGATGGCCGAGTGCGGAGCGTCCGGGGCGACGATCCGCCGCGACCTGGATACGCTGGCAGTCCATGGCGTCCTCCGCCGGGTGCACGGCGGAGCCAAGAGCCTGGTGCTCCGCGGCGAGAACCCCGGGTATGGGCAGCGGGAGCTGGAAGGGCAGGATGCCAAGGCCAGGATTGCCGCCGGCGTTGCCGGCCTGCTGCAGGACCGCGAACACGTCTGGCTGGACAGCGGAACCACCGCAACCGGAATAGCCCGCCGGCTGCGGCATCGCGAACTGACGCTCATGCCCATGTCGCTGCCCGCCCTCAACGCTTTGACGGCGGAAGGCCAGGCCGGGCATCACCCCGCCCTGCTGGTTCCGGGCGGAAGCCTGATTCCGGGAGAGCTGTGCTTCCGGGGCCCGCTGGCCGAGGCCAACATCCGCTCCCTCCGCTTCGACACGGCCGTGGTGACCCCCTGCGCGGTCAACCTCAAAGACGGGCTGCTGGCGCACGACCTCGACGACGCCGCCGTCAAGCGCGCCGGCCTGGAATCCGCCGCCCGCGTCATTGCCGCCTGCGCAGGCTCGAAATGGAACGCCGCCGCCGTGGCGCTCGTCGCCGCCCTGGACGCCGTGGACATCATCGTCACGGACAGGTCATTCAGCCCGCAGGAACTCACGCAACTTGGAAAACTCTCAGTGAAAGTAGTGAATGTATGACCACCGCCGTCTCCACACAGAAGCTGAACGCTGCGGCAGCCGCCACGTTCCTGATCTTCGGGATCAACGGACTCGTGTTTGCCAGCTGGGCCGCCCGCATCCCCGCCGTCACCGAAATCCTGAACGTCACCTCCGGACAAATGGGTACGCTGCTCCTTTGCACCGCCGTGGGTTCACTGATCGCCCTTCCAACCGCGGGATGGGTCGTGGGCCGGATCGGAACCGCCAACACGGTCCGTGCCAGCGGACTGCTGGCCGCCTTGGCAGGGGTGGGCATCGCCCTCTCACTGACGGCCGAATCGGTGCCTGGGACCGCGGTGTCGCTTTTCTTCTTTGGCATTGGCATCGGCTTGTGGGACGTTTCGCAGAACATCGAAGGGGCCGACGTCGAACACCGGCTTAAGCGGACGATCATGCCGCAGTTCCATGCGGCTTTCAGCGGTGGCGCCTTCGTGGGCGCCCTGATCGGCGCGGGCCTCTCCGGTCTTGGAGTGGGACTGCCTGCCCACCTGCTGGTCATTGCCGCCGTAGTGGCCGTGCTGACCATGGTGGCGCCCCGCTACTTCCTGCCGCACCTTGCCGCCGAGGTCCCTGCCAACGGTCAAGCAGCCGCACCGAAGGGGGCCTCCGCCTGGCGGGACGGCCGCACTCTGCTGATCGGCGTCGTGGTCCTCGGTGCCACCCTGACCGAAGGTGCCGGAAACGACTGGATCGCCAAAGCCTCCGTGGACGGCCTCGGGACCAGCGAATCCACCGGCGCACTGATGTTTGCGGTCTTCGTCCTGGCCATGACGGCCATGCGGTTCTGCGGCGGGTTCGTGATCGACAAGTACGGCCGTGTTGCCGTGCTGCGCGCCAGCATGGCCGCGGCCGCCGCGGGCCTTGGCCTCTTTGTGCTGGCGGGCAACGTGTGGCTGGCCACGGCCGGTGCCGCGCTGTGGGGAATCGGCGCGGCACTGGCCTTCCCGATGGGGATGTCCGCCGCAGCCGACGATCCGAAGAAGGCTGCCGCCCGGGTGTCGGTGGTTTCCACGCTGGGCTACATCTCCTTCCTGGCGGGACCGCCGCTCCTCGGCTACCTCGGTGACCTCACCGGCATCCACGTTGCCCTGCTCGCGATCATGGTGCCCATCCTGGTGGCGCTCCTCCTGGCCGGAGCGGCCAAGCCCCTCCCCGGTGCGCCGCTCCGCAACGAGTAGTACAGGCCACACCCGCCAGCCGCAGCCAACCGCGGCAACCCCCGCGTCGGCGGTAGGGTGGGGAAATGCGAAGGATGCTGAGGAAAGGCCCGGGCCTGGTGGCCGGACTGGACCGGACATTACTCAAAGCCGTGTCCAACCTGCCTGGCGGAAACCACGATGTCCTGTTCCGCCGGCTCTCGGCGGCCGCAAATCATGGAAAGCTCTGGTTTGGGGTGGCCGGAGGACTGGCCCTCATACCCGGCAAGCCCCGCCGTGCGGCCTTGCATGGGCTCATTGCCCAGGGTGTCGCATCGGCTGTTACCAACGTGGTGTTCAAAACGCTCCTTCCCCGGGCCCGGCCGCTGCCGGAGCATCTTCCCGTGTTCCGGTTCGTCAACCCGCAGCCCACCAGCTCCTCGATGCCTTCGGGCCATTCGGCGTCCGCGGCGGCTTTTGCCGTCGGGGTGGGGCTGGTGCAGCCGGCCCTTGGCGCAGCGCTGGCACCCCTGGCCGCCGGCGTTGCCTACTCGCGGGTCCATACCGGCGCCCACTGGCCCTCGGATGTGCTGTTCGGCTCGGCACTGGGAGCCGGAGCAGCCATGATCACCCGCAAGTGGTGGCCCGTCCGGCCGCCCTTCCCGGAGACCGCCCGCACCCCCGCCAACGCCGCCAAGCTGCCCGGCGGGGAAGGCCTCAGCATTGCGGTCAACACGCTGGGCGGCTCATATGCACCGCAAACCATAAAGGCACTGCAGGATGTATTCCCACTAGCGCATGTACGTGAGATTGACGAGGACGGAGACATCGCCGCTGAGATCAGGGCGGTGGCGGCCCGGCCGGGAGTGAAAGCACTCGGCGTATGGGGCGGCGACGGAACGGTGGGCACCGCCGCTGCGGTCGCCGTCGAACTTTCCCTGCCCTTGCTGGTGCTTCCCGGCGGTACCCTCAACCACTTTGCCCGCGACGCCGGAACCTCCACCCTCGAGGACGCCGTGGAGGCTGCTTCCGCCGGTGCGGCTGCCCGGGCGGATGTGGGGCACGTCCGGGTGGAACGGGGCCTCGCCGGAAGCCCCGAAAAGCTGGAACGGACCATGCTCAACACGGCGAGCATCGGCCTCTACCCCAACCTGGTGCGTCGGCGGGAACAGCTCCGGCCGGCCCTCGGCAAACCGCTGGCCGGGGTGGTGGCAATGTTCCGGACGTTCGCGGCCGGCACGCCGACCACCATGATTGTGAACGGCGTCCGCCACAAGCTATGGATCCTTTACGTAGGCCGGGGCCGTTACTACCCCCGCGACCATGCACCGCTGGTACGTCCGGTGATGGACGACGGTGTCTTGGACCTGCGGATGATCACTGCCGATGAGTCCTTCGCCCGGATCCGGCTGCTGTGGTCCGTCCTGACGGGCACCGTGGCCACCTCCAGGATCACGCACTTGAGTGAATCCACGAAGGTGACGGTGGAAGCAGCGGGGTCGCCCATGGCACTGGCCGTGGACGGGGAAGCCATGCCGGGCGTGCGCCGCGTCGAGTTTACGGTGCTCCCCGGAGCGCTGACCTACTACTCCCCGGCCCCGGCGTAGGCAGCCTGCTGGTCATCCCTTGGGACTACCCTGATTCCACCCTGAATCATCCCTGAGACCGGCGAAAAGGGAACACCGCGTCTGTAGCGTGGGTGGTACGAACGGAGCTGCGACGAGCAGAGCCGTCACCGCATCCACAGCTACGCAAAGGAACGCTTCCATGATTGAAGCAAGAGGCCTGTCCAAGGTCTACGGCGAGAAAACCGCCGTGGGCGGAGTGGATTTCACGGTCCAGGCAGGCCGGGTGACCGGCTTCCTGGGCCCCAACGGAGCCGGCAAATCCACAACGATGAGAATGATCATGGGACTGGACACGCCGACGTCGGGCTCGGTCACCGTCAACGGGGTCCCGTTCACCAAGCACGCGGCTCCCCTCCGTGAAGTGGGCGCCCTGCTGGACGCCAAGGCCGTTCACACCGGCCGTTCGGCCTACAATCACCTCCTCGCCATGGCCGCGACGCACAGCATTCCCAAAAAGCGCGTCAACGAGGTCATCGAAATGACCGGCCTGGCCGACGTCGCCAAGAAGAAGGTCAAGGGATTTTCGCTCGGCATGGGGCAGCGGCTGGGCATTGCCGCGGCACTGCTGGGGGATCCGCAGACCATCATCCTGGATGAGCCGGTCAACGGGCTGGACCCCGAAGGCGTGGTGTGGGTCCGCAACCTGGTGAAATACCTGGCCTCGGAAGGGCGGACCGTCTTCCTGTCCAGCCACCTCATGAGCGAAATGGCTGTGACGGCGGACCACCTGATCGTGATCGGCCGCGGAAAAATCATCGCGGACGCCCCCATCAAGGACATCATCACGGGGAAGGGCGCGAGCCGCACCCGGGTCCGCACCGATGAGCCGGACCAGCTGATGCACCTCCTTGCCGGAACCGGCGTTTCGGTGGAGGCCCAGGACCACGAACTGCTGGAGGTCAAGGGCCTGGATCCGCGCCAGATCGCCCGTGCAGCCCTGGACAACCACGTCATGATCTACGAACTCACCCCGCTCCAGGCAAGCCTTGAAGAGGCCTACATGGAGCTGACCAAGGATGAGGTCGAATACCACTCGCTTATCACTACGGGTGCCGCGGCTCCCGTGCAGACCGGAGGGAAGTAAGCCATGAGCTCTACGACTTTGGAACCCAACCCCTCCGGCCGCAGGGCGGAGGGCGGCGCAGGACCCCAGGCCGGCGGTCCCGCCGGGCAGGCCGCACGCCCGGCCGGCAATTCGGCATCCCCGGGCCCCGGCCCCAGTTTCCTGCGGGTGCTGAACTCGGAATTCATCAAGTTCCGCACCCTGTTGTCCACACTGATCCTGCTTGGTTCCACCATGCTGGTGATGGTGGGCTTCGGTGCCCTGGCGGCGTGGTCCACCGGCCAGTTCCGCGAGCAGATGGCGTCGGACCCGGAAGCCGCGGCCCAGATGGCGGCCCAGGGCGGGGACATCGCCGTGAGTGCACCGACGTCCGGCATCGCTTTTGCCCAGCTGATCCTCGGATCCCTCGGCGTCCTGCTGATGAGTTCCGAGTTCACCACCGGAATGGCGCGTTCCACGTTCGCGGCCGTGCCGAAGAGGACGCCGGCCTTCGTGGCGAAATTCCTTGTGGTGGTAGTGGTGTCCTTCGTCCTGACGGGGGTTTCGACGCTGCTGGCGGGCCTGGTGTCCGTGCCGATCCTGGACAACTACGGCCTGAGCCTGGACCTTGCCAGCTCCCAGTCGGTCAAGCTCCTGCTCGTCAACAGCCTTTATGTGGCCGCGGTGGCCTCCATCGGCATGTCGCTGGGCAGCATCATCCGTAATTCCGCGGGCGGCATCATGAGCCTGGTGGGCCTGTTCTTCGTGGCTCCCATCGCCTTCCAGCTCATTCCCGGCGACTTCTTCGAGGAAGCCCGCAGGTACCTTCCCGGAAACACAGTGACGCCCCTGACTGCCGTGGAACATGTGGACGGAACCCTCGAGGTCTGGCAGGCGGCCCTGGTGCTGGGCGCGTGGGTGGTCATCCCGGCAGTGCTGGCCATGGTCCTGCTCAAGAAGCGGGACGTTTGATCGGAAAGGGCGGCCGTACGGCCGCCTAGGCTCATCACATGAACGAAGAACCACCGGCAAGGGACGCAACAACCTCCATCCAGGTTGATGCGTCCTTTGCCGCACTCGCCGACCGCCGCCGCGGCCGGCTCCGCCGTTACCTGTACCGGCGGCCCAGGGTCATGGATGCGGTGGTGGTGCTCTGCTACCTGTTGCTGGTCACGCCCACCGCCGTGGACGCCGGGCTCGACGGCGGCTGGGCAGCCACCGCGCTGCTCGCCGCAGTCGCCGCGGCCCTCTTTTTCCGGCGGTCCCATCCGGTGGCCGTTGTTGCCGCCGTAGCCGTGCTGGAAGTGGGCATCACCGTCCTGCACCCCTGGGGCTCCAATGTTTCCGCGGGGCTGTGGTTTGCGCTGTATGCGTTGGCCGTCCAGCGGTCCCGCCGGTTCTCCATCACGGCGCTGGCGCTGGCAAATGCCCCGCTGTCCCTGATGTATTTCCTGACCCTCGTGGGACCGCTGGAACGCGCCCTTCCCAACGGTGGTCCCGCAGCGCCGGAGAATTCGCAGCTGGTCTTTGGCATCGTTGCCGGCATCACCATCACGCTGTCCAACATCATCGCCACCGGTATCGGCATTTCCATCCGGCAGAGGCGGGAACACGAAGAGGAAATCGCTGCCTGGGCGGCCCGGACCGCGGCACTGGGTTCAGTCACCGAACGCAACCGGATCGCCCGGGAGATGCACGACGTCGTGGCCCACTCCCTGACGGTGATGCTCACCTTGTCCGACGGCGCCGCGGTGGTGGTCAGGAAGAGCCCGGAGCGCGCCGCTGAGGTCCTGACGGAGATTTCCCGGACCGGACGCACCGCCTTGGGGGACATGCGCCGGGTGCTGGGCGTCCTGCGCGACGAGTCGCCGGCGGGCCAGGCGCCCAGGCAACCCCTGAGCGCCGGCAACAGCCTGGCCAAACTCCTCGAAGGTTTCCGCACGGCGGGGTTGCCGCTGCACTATTCGCACACCGGGCCGGCCCTTCCCGAGGATGCGGCCTTCCAGCTGACCGTTTACCGGATCGTGCAGGAATCGCTCACCAACGTCCTCCGCTACGGCCGGGCGCTCAGCCGGGTGGAGGTGAGTATGGTCCGGGCAGGCGGGACGGTCACCATTGAAGTGCTCGACGACGGCAGGGGTACCGTGGGCCACGGGGCGGCGGCCCCGGGAGGATCCGTGGCAGCGGCGGGTGGCCCCGGACCGCTGGGTTCCGGCCAGGGCCTGACCGGCATGCGTGAGCGGGCGGGCATTTACGGCGGTACGGTGGAAGCCGGACGCCCTGCCGGCGGCGGATGGCGCGTCCGGGCAGTTCTGAATTGGAATGGGGACCAAGGAAAAACATGAATGGCAATGCACCGATCACAGTCCTGCTGGTGGACGACCAGCCGCTGCTAAGGATGGGCTTCCGCCTGATCCTTGAGGGCGAGGACGATCTTCGGATCGTGGGCGAAGCATCCGACGGCGCGGAAGCGATCCGGCAGGTCAGGGAAGTGGACCCCGACGTGGTGCTGATGGATGTCCGGATGCCGGTCCTGGACGGAATAGAGGCAACCCGGGCGGTGACCTCGTCCGGCTCCCACGCGAAGGTGATCATCCTCACCACCTTCGATCTCGACGAATACGCCTTTGCCGGCCTGCAGGCGGGCGCTTCGGCATTTCTGCTCAAGGATGTGGCACCGGCCGAACTGGTGAGTGCCGTGCGTGTGGTGGCGAGCGGCGACGCCGTGGTGGCGCCCCGTGTCACGCGCCGGCTGCTGGAAGCCTATGTCCGGGAGGGGAACCCGTCGGCAATCCCAGGACAACCAGCAGGCACCCCCGCTCCGGCAGCCGGCCGGGGCCGGCACCCGCACGGCGAAGAGCAGCAGAGGGACCCCCTGCTGGAGGCACTGACGCCCCGGGAAACGGAGATGCTGGAGGCCATGGCAGAGGGACTGTCCAACGCCGAGATCGCCCACAGGTTCTTCCTTTCCGAGGCTACGGTGAAGACGCATGTGCGCCGGATCCTCGCCAAACTGCATCTCAGGGACAGGGTGCAGGCGGTGGTCTACGCCTATGAAACCGGGCTGGTGGTGCCCAGCAATCCGGACTATTAGCTACTCTGAGGTAGATTTCGGGCACATTTCAAAGTTGCCCTAAAGGTCACCCCTGTTGCGTATTGGTGCCCTTCATTGTGTGAAGCTCCCTTTACGGTAACGTCAAAATGTTCGACTGCACATGATCCGGGCAGCGGCATCGGGTCTAGGGTGAAAAAGAAATGTGGCCTGCACCACGGTGATCCGTGTCGCCCGGGGCCCACACCCTCAACGAAGGACGGCGCTTCCATGCACGCTGACCAACAGCTTTCCAAGTCCCTGAAACCAAGGCACCTTTCCATGATCGCCATCGCCGGCGTGATTGGCGCAGGACTCTTTGTGGGTTCCGGTGCTGCCATCCAGCAGGCCGGTCCCGGCATCCTGCTCGCCTACATGGCCGCAGGAATTGTGGTGATCCTCGTGATGCGGATGCTCGGTGAAATGGCTGCTGCCAATCCTGAAACCGGATCATTCTCCACCTACGCGGACAAGGCGCTGGGCCGGTGGGCCGGATTCAGCATCGGCTGGCTCTATGCGTGGTTCTGGATCATCGTCCTCGGGATTGAGGCCACCGCCGGTGCGGCCATCATGCACCGCTGGGTTCCGGGCATCGACCAGTGGGTGTGGGCCCTGGTCCTCATGGTCCTGCTGACGCTCACCAACCTGGGCTCGGTGAAATCGTACGGAGAATTCGAGTTCTGGTTCGCCTCCATCAAAGTGGCCGCCATTGTGTTGTTCCTGCTCTTCGGAGTGGCCGCCATCCTGGGCCTGATTCCCGGAGTTCCGGCACCCGGACTGGACAACCTGGTCAACAACGGCGGATTCCTGCCCAACGGCCCCGGAGCGGTCCTCGCCGGCATCCTGGTGGTTGTCTTCTCCTTCTTCGGCGCCGAAATCGCCACCATTGCCGCCGGTGAATCCGAGAACCCGGTGGACGCCGTCAAGAAGGCCGTGAAGTCCACTGTCTGGCGCATCCTGGTGTTCTACATCGGCTCCATCGCCATCGTGGTCACCCTGCTGCCGTGGAACTCGGCCTCCGTTGCCAAGAGCCCGTACGTTGCCGTGATCGAACTTTTCGGCATCCCCGGCGCCGGAACCATCATGGACATTGTGGTGCTGACTTCGGTGCTGTCCTGCCTGAACTCCGGCCTCTACACCGCCAGCCGCATGCTGTTCTCCCTCGCCCGCCGCGGGGACGCACCCCGCGCCTGGACGAGGATCTCCGGCCGCGGCGTTCCAGCGTCGGCCGTGCTGGCCTCAACCGTGGTTGGGTTCATCACTGTGGGACTGAACTACATCGCCCCGGATACCGTGTTCCTGTTCCTCGTAAACACCTCGGGTGCGATCGCGCTGTTCGTCTGGCTGGTAATCGCCTCCTCGCAGCTCGTCCTCCGCCAGCGCATGGGTGCCGCCGCCAAGGACCTTGCCCTGAAGATGTGGCTGTTCCCGTACCTGACCTGGGTGGCCATCGCCAGCATCGTCGCGCTGCTTATCGGCATGGTGATCCTGGAATCCACGCGGGAGTCGCTGCTGCTCTCACTGGGCCTGGCCGCTGTGGTGGTGGGCGTGGGTGTCTGGCGTTACCGCAAGGGCCTCGGCGCCACTGGCACTGTTACGGAAGAGACCGCACCGGAAGAAGCCGGCGTGAGTGCCGGCCCGGCGTCGTAATTCAAAGGCGCTAGCCCGGGAAGCGGCTTAGCGCAGCAGGAGCGGGCCCGGCCCGCCCGGAAACGGAGTCCGGCCACCTTCAGTCAAGGTGACCGGACTCTGTTCCGTTTGGAGCCGGCTGCACCGCGTCGAAGAAACGATGATCCCCGGTTGAGGCGGATGATCCGTGAATGCGGGAGCGGATGAAGCTGACGTCTGCCGCGGTGAGCTGTATGGCACCGTGCTGATCGCGGACCACGGGCTGGTCCGCAACCCGGGCGACGATGGTCGAAATCGTCCTGGGCAGCACAACGCACCCGGGATTGTCCATGAGCCACTGGCGGGTCGCGGGATCAAGCCGGTGCCACTGTGATTTCAGTTCCATGAGGGGACCCGTTCCATGTGTTGGTTTGCCTCTTTCCCGGTCGGGCTGCTGTTTGATGGCGGAGCTGGGCTAATCGCGGCTGATGGGAAGCCGCTTCTCGGCGGCATCGGTTCCAGGTGCCGCGGGAAGAGGGGTCCTGACTTCCAGGACGCCGTTCCGGAAGGACACTTTGATGTCCTTGTCCGTCACACCCTCCGGCAGCGGCAGGTTGCGGGTGAATCGGCGATACCTCAGTCCGGAAGGAAAGCGGTCCCCGTCGGAGTGGTCGCCGGCCTCGGCGCGCCCTGCCCGGATGTGCAGCACTCCGCCGGCCACTGAAACCTCAATGTCCCTGTCGGGATCCGCGCCGGGCATCTGGGCCCGGACCACGAGGGTCTCCTCGTCGACGTACTCGTCGACACTGACTTCCGCGACGCTCGCGGCCATTGGCGCGTCCGCGTGTTCGAAGGGGCGCGCCATCGCGCCAGCGAACGGTGACGGCTTCCTGGCCGCCCCGTCCTGGGCAGACGGCCACCGGGCCGATTCGAACGGGGACCATTTCAACGCACCGGACATAGCTCTCTCCTGATTGTTCTCCTGGCAAGCCGACACCCATTGGCGGCCCGGACCCAAACCCCAGTAGATACCCATCCCCGGACCGGACAACAGGGCCCAAAGTCCCCGGTGGTGCAGGAGTGAACCCGCCCACAGGCAGAGCCCGCATCCGCGTGCGGGAATTTATCCAAACAGAGGACTTTCGTCCCTTACCGGTCGAAGGCATGCGGGGCATCATGGATGGGAATCCCCACGACCACCTTCGGAAGGAAACCATGGCGGGTCAATTTGAACTTTTCGCGGACGATGCAGCCGGGGTGCGTTTCAGGATGATCGCCCCCGACGGCACGGTGCTGGCCGTGTCCCGGCCGTTTCCGGATACCAGGGCGGCCGCCGCCGGCATCGAGGCAATGCGGGAATGCGCCGGCACAGGACTGATCAGGAACCTTTGTCCAAACGTCCACGAGCCGGTAAAGACCCGAACCATGCAGACCCCCGCACCCTCGGCAGTCGCACAGCGGGCTCACAGGAAAGGCCTATGCGCGGCATAGCCCGTCAGCGTTTGATGTGTCCATGACAACGTCACCGCAACCTTCCCGCGAACCCCATCCCGACCACGACCGCGGCCTTGAATTCGACCTCTCCACCCTGATGAGCCGGCGTTCCCTGGGTCTCTTTTTCGGTGCCGGCACAGCGGCAGCCGCCTTGGCAGCCTGCACTCCCGGCGGCGGGTCCGCTTCCGGAACGGCGAGCACGACGGCGGCCGCCAGCAGTTCCGCAACCACCACGCCGACTCCCTCAGCGTCTGCGTCCGCTACACCCTCCGCGTCGCCCACGCTGACCCGTGCCATCGCTGAATGCGGCGTGGAAATTCCGCAGGAGACAGCGGGGCCCTATCCCGGAGACGGTTCCAATGGCCCCAACGTCCTGGAGGCGTCCGGTGTGGTCCGGCAGGACATCACCGCCAGCTTCGGGACCTCCACCACCAAGGCCGAAGGCATCCCGCTGACGGTCACCTTGACTCTCCTGGACAACGCCAGCGGCTGCAAACCCCTTGCCGGGGCCGCCGTCTACGCCTGGCACTGCGACCGGGACGGCAAATACTCGATGTACGACGCCGGACTTGAAAATGAGAACTTCCTTCGCGGTGTCCAGGAAGCGGATGCCAACGGGCAGGTCTCTTTCACCACCATCTACCCCGGTGCCTACAACGGCCGCTGGCCGCACATCCACTTCGAAGTCTTCGAGTCCATGAGCAATGCCACGGCGGCCGGCCAGGTGCTGGCGGTCTCCCAGATCGCCATGACGGAGGCAGCATGCAACGAGGTCTACGCAACGGCAGGATATGAGTCCAGTGCCCGGAATTTTCCGAACACCACGCTCACCTCGGACAACGTGTTTGGCGACGATGGCGGCATCCACCAGTTGGCCACCATGTCCGGTTCAGCGGCCGCCGGCTACTCGGCAGGACTCAACGTCACGGTCTAGGACAAGGCCTCAGGCGCGGGCCGCCGGGTCCCGGCTAGACTCGGAGCCATGCCTTCCCACGCCACTGCCGCACACCACATCCAGGACCTCGGCGCGTACGTCAGCGCCTCGCCGTCGAGCTTTCACGCAGTACAGGAAGCCGCGAGCCGGCTGGACCGGGCGGGCTTCACCGGCCTGGACGAACTGGCGGCATGGCCGACCGGCGGTGGGGCGAATGGCGGTGGGGCGAATGGCGGTGGGGCGGGACGGTTCTATGTGGTCCGCGACGGCGCCCTGATCGCATGGGTGACTCCGAAGAATGCCGGACCGACCACCGGCTTCAACATCCTCGGGGCGCACACCGATTCGCCGTCGTTCAAACTCAAGCCCAAGCCCACCACGGGAAGATTCGGCTGGCTGCAGGCCGGAGTGGAGGTCTACGGCGGCCCCCTGCTCAATTCCTGGCTGGACCGGGAACTGCAGCTGGCCGGCCGGCTGGTGATGCTGGACGGTACACAGCGCCTGACCGCCACCGGTCCGCTGCTGAGGTTCCCGCAGCTCGCCATCCACCTGGACCGCGCGGTCAATGAGGGCCTGGCGCTGGACAAGCAACAGCACATGAACCCCGTCTTTGGGCTCGGCGACCCGGGAGCCGAGGACCTCCTCGCGCTGCTGGCCGAACGGGCCACCGCAGCGGCTCCCGGCTCCGCGCCGGTGGATCCGGCACAGATCGGCGGGTACGACGTCGTTGTGGCAGACACGCAACCGGCCGCGGTTTTCGGGGCCAAGGGTGAGTTCTTTGCCTCCGGACGGCTGGACAACCTGTCCGCCACCCATGCCGGCCTGGCCGCGCTCATCGCACATGCCGAGGCCGGAGACCAGGAGGACGGGGGCCCCGTCGCGGTACTGGCGGCGTTCGACCACGAGGAGATCGGTTCCAATTCGCGGTCGGGGGCCTGCGGACCGCTCCTCGAAGACGTATTGGTGCGCATCTCGGACGGCCTCGGGGCGTCGGCCAGCCAGCGCCGGCAGGCCCTGGCGGCGTCGTTCTGCGTGTCGGCCGACGCCGGCCACGCGGTGCACCCGAACTACGCAGAGCGCCATGACCCGGTCAACCGGCCGGTGCTCAACGGCGGCCCGTTGCTCAAGATCAACGCCAACCAGCGCTACGCGACAGACGGCCCGGGTGCCGCCTTCTGGGCGCGGCTGTGCGCCGATGCGGGGGTCCCGTACCAGGAGTTCGTCTCGAACAACGTGATGCCGTGCGGGTCCACGATCGGGCCGCTGACGGCGACGCGGCTGGGTATCAGGACCGTGGACGTAGGTGTGCCGCTGCTGTCCATGCACTCCGCCCGTGAACTCTGCGGCGTCGAAGACCCCTTCCGGCTGGCCCTGGTGACCGAGCTGTTCTTCCGAACGGCTGCCTAGGCGGGGGTACCGGGCTCACGAGCGGACTGCGGTGCGGTCCCTGGCTGTGGGGGCAGAGTCGCGGAGGTGGGCCCGCCGGCCTGCGGCACGCAGCGTCAGCCGGTCCACAAAACCGGCCGCGGCCAGGGACAGCCCCACGGCGAGTACAGCCAGCGCACTGGCGGCGTAAACGGGCTTGGCCGCCTGGTAGCTGATTTCCGGAGTGCCGGGCGAAAGGCTCGTGGTGATGAAGGACCGCGGAATCACGCCCATGGCTTCCTGCCGTTCCGCTGCCGTTGCTTCAATCCTGTCCACGATCCCCGTGAGGACCCTGCTCACGTCGTCCTTCGTCTCTGCCACCACTTCCACGGTGATGGCCGAGCGGTCGAACGAGTTCTGCCACTGGCCGCCGGAACTGGGAACGTAGACGGAGTAGCCGTTCCGTAGGCCGGTGCCGTACAGATCGGCACTGGTAGTTCCGGGTTCGGCGTCGCCGCGCTCTCCGTTCACCAGCCGCTCCACCATCGCGGCGTAGTGGATGGTGGCCTGCGAATCGGCCCGCAGGGGATTTCCCGCTGCCGCGCCGCTCGGAGGGTAGAACACCACATCGACCTTGCTCCAGTACACGCCGGTGGCCCCGGCGGCCTGCAAAACGGCCGGAACCATCAGAGCCATCACGGCCAGGACTACATACCAGCGCCGAAGGACGGCGTGCATGCGCAGCCGGTGCTGGGGTCCGGGGCTAGGCATAACGCTCCGTTCCCTGCGAGTCCTTCATCCGCCAGTAGGCCCCGCACAGTCCGGCCACAAAGAACAACATCCCCGCGGCCTGGGGAAAGGACAATGCATCGAAGAACCCGGTGAGCACGGCACCGGCCGCCAGGGAAGCTGCCAGCGCCGGGCCGAGGTTGGCCAGAAGCGGCTCTGCATAGTGGCGGCGCGCCCTGATGACGACGACAAACCCTACTGCGGGAACGGCGCACAGGGCGATCAGCCCGAGGATGCCCATGTCGATGAGTGTGACCAGGTACTGGTTGTCGAGAATGCGGTAGTCCGGCAGGAACGTCCCAAAACCGCGCCCCAGGAGCGGATTCATTTCAACGAAGCTGGAGACGACGTCGTAGCTGTCCGTCCGTGATTTCAGGCTCGGGTCCTGGCCGCCAAAAAGACCCTTGATGGTGCCCACCATGCCGGGCACCATCATCCAGACAACGCCAACCAGCGCCACCGCTGTCAGGCCCGCCCGCCGCCGCACAGCGGGACTCCACGAAGGCAGGAGAACGATAACGGCCACCAGAACGCCGATGATCGCTGACCTGGATACGGACAAAAGCGCAGCCACAGTGATGGTTCCGACGGGGAACCAGCGGAACAGAAGACGGGATTCGGTGTCGTACAGGGCCAACGTCAAAGCGAGGGGAAGGATCATGGCCAGTACGAAGGCGTACTCCAGCGGGTTGCGGGCCGTGGCGATCGACCTGTTGAAGCCCCCGCGGTCCTGGAGGGCGCCGAAGTCGGAAACGGACAGGCCCGGGATGCTGAGTTTCTCGACGAATGACTGACCGGTGAAAAACTGAAGCAGGCCCAGGGCCGCAAACATTCCCCCCAGAAAGCAGAGCCAGCGCAGCAGTTTAATCAGCCGTTCCCGGTTGGGGATTCCGTCCGTTGCCAGCAGCAGTATTCCGGCGAAGGCTGCAACCCGGAGCAGTCCGAGATTCAGTGCGTTGACCTCAGCCGGTGGGAGTGCCCGTGCCGCGCCGGCAGAGTAACTGGCAAGGGCTGCCACCACAAAGACCAGCAAGGCGATCCGGATTGGCTGGGAGTCCCGGGCGAGCGACGGCGTCGGGCGTTGAACGTGATACCAGCACCACCACAGCAACGCGACGAGCGCGAAGAGGGCTGCCGGTGCGCCCGCACCGCCGAGTGCCGCCACGCTCCTGTTGGACGGGATAGCCAAAAGGAGGAACAGGTAGACCGCCAGGACGGTGGCCGCATCCGGTCCGGGCGGTTTTCGCCCCAGGCCTGGAAGAACTACCTGCTGCCGGGGGCCGCTGTTGGTGAACATGCATTACCGTCGCAGATCGGCAACGGGCACGTACGGCTCGGGTAAAGGCTCGGCCGACGGACTGGCACCGGAATATGATCCGGAAGGCATAGGCATGCGGTCCGCACGGTTCCGTCGCGACAGTCCCGTCTCCTCAACGGGAAAGTCATCCGGGGGCAGGGCGGCCGCCCCAACATGCTTCTTTCCGCGCCGCTTGATCAGTTTCTTGTCTGCCAGCCCCGTCAGCAGCAGCGTGCCCGCCAAACCGATCGCAGCAACCACCAGCAGGGACCGGGTCCGGGCCTCACCCACGAGTGTCGTGTCCTTGTCCACACCGAGGGTCAGCAAGGAGATGCGGGATGCCTGCGGCAGGGACAGCTCGTCCTGGAGGGAGGTCATGGTCACAGGCATGGCATCCAGCACGCGGTTCAGGACCTCCAAGGTTGTTGCGGAGGAGTCTCCCGCGACCTTCACCCGCACGATAGGGCCGCTGGTTGTGGCGTCACGCTCGGCGGAATATTCCGCGCCCGGGTAGGCGTCCTCAATCGGACCGCGTACGGAGTCCGAATTCAGCTTGACCGTGAGCACCCCCATGGCCTGGTCAAGGCCACCCATGTACAAGAACGGGTTGTCTCCCGATATAACGGCTGTTGGCGGGGGTATGAGGGCCACATTTGCGGTCGCCTCGTAGGTCACCGGCGCCACACGGAACACCCAGAAGGACATTCCCGCCGTAATCAGCAGTCCGGCGAGCACAAAGTACCAACGACGCCTTGCGCTGGCATATAAATCACGTAAGAACACAGAATATCCCCCGCCTCAGTAGTCCTTGGAGCGCTTCGCAGCCTCTCATCGCAGCTCCCCTTATCTTCGATGCACCGGGCGGAGCGCCCAGCCCGACTTGAGTTGGTCCAGGCCCTCTTTGCCCAGGATGTTCAAGGCGATCTTCTTCACCAACAAACGGCCGGTTTCCTTGACGAACCGCCGGGGCCTTCCCACCGCCAGATCCTTCAACTCCTCGATGGCGCTGAGATCCGACACACCGTCCAGCAACCCTCCGAAGGCATCGCGGTACGGTTCTGGAGAAACCCGCCTGCCGCGAATTCTGTTGCTGACGTTCGAATCGTGGACTAATTGGAGCCAGGCCGGATCGCCGGCCAGTTCCTTGACGCTCATGGAGCGTCCGAGGAGATTGTGCCAGTCGGACCAGCAGGTGCGGGCCCCCGCCCAGTCTTCCCTGACTGAGCAGAAGGCGTTCGCCCGGTCTGTTCTCAGGTAAAGTCCGCTGCCGCAGCGGATGAGGCCATTGACGAGGTAGATCGCGGTGCGGGTACCACTATCGCCGGCCGCCTGGAGGTGCTCCACGAAGTCGCTGGCGAGTCCGTCATCGTTGTCCAGGTTTGTGGTGAGGAGGTCGTTGTGCCTGGCCCCGGTGACGGCATGCAGGTCTTGCAGCAGCTCCGCGCTGCTGACTTCGGCGCGAAAAATCGGCGTGAAGAGCGCGTCCTGGTTGAGCTCTGCAATGCGTTCCCTGAGCCATGCGGGGCTTTGCGGGTCGAAATAGATGATCCAATGGAAGTTCTGGTTCGACTGGCCCCGGACTGAAGGCAGGCAGTAGCTTTCGAAGAGCCCCAGGCGGGTCTTCAGCCATCCGTCCTTGGCCCTTATCCTGCTCTCGGCGCCCCTCGACGGGAGGTTGAACCTTGTGAGCAGAACGTGGTCGGCTGGCGCGCTCACAGCTTCACCTTGTAAATGTGGTAGGTGTATTCCGATTCGAATGTGTCAGCAAAAGACCCCGCAGCGTCAACCGGGACGGTGCGGTTTTCGAATAGGACTTCGGCCTGGTTCGTCTTGATGCCGTCGGGAAGCTTGAAATTCCTCTTGCCCGGCGTGGAACTTCCGTCCACCATGGAGAAAATATACGCGTAACCGTCGCGGATTTTCAGCATGGTATCCAATTGATTTCCCAGTGAAAAGTCATAGGACTGCGTATTTATCACCGGCGCGAGTTCCCGGATTCGGGAATTCACGGTTTTGACGGCCTCCATCTGTTCGGCCCCGCAGAAGCCGGTCATTACCTGGGAGAGCCGGAGCACGCTTCCGCCGCCGCAGGGACCGCTCAGGCTTTGATTGAAGTACACGATCCCGCGGGCCTCATTAATGACTGAATTCATGACGGCTCCCTGCAGTTGGCCCGCCGAAATGTTTGCCACAAACGGGCCTTCCCCCGGACCGCCGTTGAGGTTTTCCACGAACTGCCACAATGGCTGGAGCTTTCCATCCGCGGCATCCTGGATCCGGAGGGCGTTCATTGTTTTCCCGTAGCTGGAAGCAGTGCGGCAGTTTTCTTCGGACACCGGCACAATATGGGCGTTTGTGTATGGGCGCAGGCCGCAGTACGGAATCGTGTACCAGTACATGTCGAGCGAGACGGCGTCGGTGTAATTGTTCACGAATTGCTGGGCGTCCGGTGCGGCCATGTAATGGCTGATTACCATTTGGGTGAAATTCGCGTACTTGAAGAACCCTTGGGGTGAACCGTCAGCCAGCGCCTTCAGGTGCTGCCGCCCGGCTTCCGGAGTGAACCGCCCGTCCACCTCATCGTCCAGGAAAGAGCCAACCCAGTTGCGGCTCTGCTCCGTGAACGTAGCATTCAGTTTTCCGCCGATCCAATAGACGCCGTTGGCCTCGAATAGTGAGTAGGGAGTGGTGTCTGACATCCCCATGTAGGTGTTGATGCCATGGTCTTTGTCGTACTGGACTTCGGCGTCGCTGCTGATCCCGTTGTACCAGATGGCTATCGGAAAGAAGCTCGGATCATCCCAGCCGGCGCCGTCGGCCTTGGTGAAGTTCTTCCAGTAGTCAGGGCCGCCTTCCCACGGGACCTTGGGCAGGTCTTGAACGGCCACCACAGGTGCTGCCTCGATCCGGGAGCGATCCTCGGGCGCCGTGCATGCCGTGACGAGGAGCCCCACAGCTGATAGCAGGGCTGTTGAAGTCAGCAAGGCCTTCACGGCCCGGCCGCTGCCATTCGCCCTCCGCTGGAAGCCCTTCCATTTTCCTGTTGTTCTGATTCCGCGCATGCCTTGTTCCCTCCGCTCCCGGGACTTTGTTGCCCGAGTTGCTCTGGTTCCGTTCATCGCTTGTCACTCCGATCAACCGTCATTGCCGCAGTACGCCGCTTTGCCTCCTGCCTGGACGTGCGGGTCCCACCAATTCAAGGAGCTGGTTGGCCCTTGCCTCCCAGGTGTGGAGTCCCGCAAAGTGACGGCGCCGTTCTTCCGCCAGGGGATCGTGCGGGCCGGCCAATGCCTGCTGTACGCGCTTTGCGAACTCGTCACGGCCGCTGCCAATGGTCACCAGTTCCGTGTTCAACCACCGGACGGCCGGCAGGTCGGTGGCGACAACCGGGACGCCGGCGGCAAGGTAGTCCAAAGTCTTGAGGGGGAAGCTCGCCCGGTTAAAGGCGGTGTCCGCGTAGGGAGTCAGGCCCACCCCCGCTGCCGCCAGGTGCTGCCCCAGCTCCGCGGCCGGCAGCTCACCTAGCCAAGTGACGTTCCCGGAAGCCAGGAAGAGGTCCAGGCGCCGGCCGGTTTCCGGGTCGCGTTCGGTTCGGGGACCGATGACCAGCAACGGGACCCCCGCATCATTAACCGCTTCCAACAGATCCATATCCAGCCTTTCGTTCAGCTGGCCCACCAGGGCGGCGTTGTCGGAGCGATCGACGCGACGCGGGGTTTCCTTCCCGGGATCACAGCCGTTTGGCAGGACGACGACGGAGGCCGGGCGGGCAGGGAAGCTCACCTCCAGGCTTTCGGCCAGATGCGGGGACACGGCCGCGGCGATGTTCGCCTCGCGGAGGTTCCGGCGCAGCGTACGGCGCACCAGTGGACCCGACAGGCCCATCAATGGCGCTCCGGCCACCCAGTCGTCGGTAACAAAAAGGATCTTCCGGCCCGCCACCCGGGTGGGGAAGCCGGACGTGGGCGATGAGACCATCACGGCGACGGGGCTGGCCTTCATGGCCCGAAGAGCAGACCTGATGGCATGCCCCAGTACGCCCTTGGCAATGGCGGCAAGGCCCGGCCGGGTGAAGCCGGGGATGGAAAATGAACGTAGACGGGTGATGCCGGGTGCGACGTTGCTCAGTTCGTTGCGGACGCGCAGTGCATTCATCCCGTGCCGGAACGCCAGGTGAACCGGGAGCGGCGGATCGACCCACAGCACCGCTACCTGACGCGCCAGGGCTGCCGCCAGCCGGTGGTCGGTTCCCTGAACGTTCTCCCAGCGGCTTCCGGGGATGTACACGAAAACCTGCTGCCCTTGCTTGCAGTCAAGTCTGCCGGTTTGAAGCATGCGGTTGCCTTCCTCTGTCAGAAAGAGACCGTGCCTTCTGTGTTCCCAATCCATTGCCGCAGGCATTTTGCCGTTGGCCATGGCCCAGCTGCAGTCCTCTCACCGGCGATGCCCCACGCACCGCGATCCTGCGCCCAGCGGGCTTACGCCGGAGGATGCATGGACCGGTGGTGATGAACTGAGGTAAATATAACGACCGGTTCTACCCGGCACTAGAGAATCCACCACTTGGGTGAAGGGCTCCACCACTCGCACCACGTCTCCGCAGGGCGCCCGTGCAACAGGCCGGTTCTTACGCGAGCCCGATCACCAGGTTGATGGTGGTGGCCAGGATGACGGTGCCGAAGAGATAGGACAGCAGGCTGTGTTTAAGCGCTTCGGCCCTGATGAGGTGGTTCTGCAGATTGGTGTCGGACACCTGGTATGTCATGCCCAGGCTCGTGGCCAGGTAGGCGAAGTCCGTGTACTGCGGAGGCCGGTCCTGGTTGAAATCTATGCCGCCCGCGTCCGATCCGCCGCGCTTCCCGGGACTGTAGTACAGCTCGGCGTAGCGCAGGGTGAAAAGGGTCTGCACCAGGATCCACGACAACGCGACGCACGCCAGGGCCAGGAGGCCGCCGCTCAGTCGCGATCCGCCGTCGGACCTGTGCGAGTCCACCACCACCGCGGCAACTGCGGCCAGGCTGGCGACGTTGGCCACCAGGATGAGCAGGTCGGTGGTACTGCGGGACGGGTCCTCAGACGTCGCGTGGGCGCGGGTCCCTGCGGGGTCGAGGCGTCCCACTACAAGCCAGACCCAGGCCACGTAGACCAGTGCGGCGCTGCCCCAGCCGACGGCCGGCGCCTCCACCCAATATCCGGACAGTCCGGTGGCCGCAGCGGTCGCCAGCCCGGTCATAACCATGGCAAGAAACCGCAGCCGGCTTCGTTTCACCCTGGCGGGCAGCGGGCTGGTGTCCATGTGTCGATACTCTAGCCAAACAAACAGGCTGCGCCCGGTTCCGGTTCGTTTTTCCACATAGGGGCCCGGAGCGATTCCGCCCGGCACGGACCCGGGACTAGCCTGAAGCGGTCACGAATCGCCGAAACCGGCCTAAATGCACTAAGATATTGAAGTCTGTGCTGCGTCCTGCCTCCGTTTTGGGGAACGGATGCGCACGGCACCGCAAATGAACCTCCTGTTACGGAAATGCCGTAACCGCTTAGCCCAAAGGAGGTGGGTTCACATATGCGTCCTTACGAATTGATGGTAATCATCGACCCCGAGGTCGAAGAGCGTACCGTTGAGCCGTCGCTTCAGAAGTTCCTGAACGTCATCACCAACGATGGTGGAACCATCGAAAAGGTTGACATCTGGGGCCGTCGTCGACTGGCTTACGAAATCAAGAAGAAGTCTGAAGGTATCTACGCCGTGGTGAACTTCACCGCCAAGCCGGACACCGCCAAGGAACTTGACCGCCAGCTGAGTCTCAACGAGACCATCATGCGCACCAAGATCACCCGCCCCGAAGAGCAGAAGGTCGTTGCTGAGTAATTTCAGCATCGTGCATTCAATCTTTACCCCGCAGGAACGAACAAGGAGGCAGTAGATGGCAGGCGAAACCACTATTACGGTCATCGGTAATCTCACCAATGACCCCGAACTGAGGTTCACACCGTCAGGTTCGGCAGTAGCGAATTTCACCATCGCTTCTACGCCCCGCACCTTCGATCGCCAGTCAAACGAGTGGAAGGACGGGGAAACCCTGTTCCTCCGCGCGTCCGTCTGGCGTGAAGCAGCCGAAAACGTCGCAGAATCCCTCACGAAGGGTATGCGGGTTATCGTTTCCGGACGTTTGAAGAGCCGTTCCTACGAAACCAAAGAAGGCGAAAAGCGCACCGTTATCGAGCTCGAAGTCGATGAAATCGGCCCGAGCCTGCGCTACGCCAACGCCAAGGTCAACCGCACCCAGCGCTCCGGCGGTCAGGGTGGCCAGGGTGGCTTCGGCGGCGGCAACAGCGGCGGTGGGTTCGGTGGCGGCCAGGGTGCAAGCCAGGGTGGCAATACCGGAGGAAACTGGGGCGGCAACCAGCCCGCAGCAGCGCAGGAAGACCCTTGGGCAACGCCCGGTGTCAGCAATGCAGGCGGCGGCTGGGGCAACGGCCCGGATTCCGAACCTCCCTTCTAACCAATAATTCAGGTCCGGCGCCGGAACCCGCCGGGATGCCTTACGGCTCCCGGGTGAGTGCCGCCGTCGAACCACCACCATCCCGTGGATCAATATCCACGGGCTCCATAGAATAGGAGCTCCACGATGGCTAAGGCTGAACTCCGTAAGCCCAAACCAAAGTCCAACCCCTTGAAGGCCGCTGACATCACCGTCATCGACTACAAGGACGTAGCATTGCTGCGCAAGTTCATCTCCGACCGCGGAAAGATCCGCGCCCGTCGCGTCACTGGCGTCACGGTGCAGGAACAGCGCAAAATCGCCCAGGCAATCAAGAACGCCCGCGAAGTTGCTCTGCTGCCTTACTCCGGCGCTGGCCGCGGCTAAGGAAGGGATTAACTAAAATGGCAAAGCTCATTCTGACCCACGAAGTAACCGGTCTCGGTGCTGCTGGCGATGTTGTCGAGGTCAAGGACGGTTACGCACGTAACTTCCTGCTGCCCCGCGGTTTCGCACTGACCTGGTCCAAGGGTGGCGAGAAGCAGGTTGAGTCCATCAAGGCTGCCCGCGCTGCCCGCGAGCACGCTTCCCTGGAAGACGCTCAGAAGCAGGCCGCTGCACTGCAGGCCAAGCCGGTCAAGCTCGTTGTCAAGGCTGGCGAGACCGGACGCCTGTTCGGCACCGTCAAGCAGGGCGACGTGGCCGACGCTGTTGAGGCCGCCGGCCTCGGCCGCATCGACAAGCGCAAGGTTGAACTGCCGGCTCACATCAAGTCGACCGGTTCCTACCAGGCCAACGTCCGTCTGCACGACGACGTTGCCGCTGTGATCGAACTCGACGTAGTCGCAGGCAAGTAGTCCCTCCGGCCAACCGCCAGAGCGCTACGCAGTCCTGAACTGCTGAAGGCCCCCGCCTCGGATTCCCTTTTTTGGAACCGAAGGAGGGGGCCTTTGTTCTTTAATTCCCGGCTGTTCAAAGGGCCTGCTGCGGCCGGGGGCTACTCCTGGTGCATCACGGTGGTGGAGTGCCGGTGCCCCGCCCGGATGAGTTCGGCCAGCACGCCTTCATCTACGTCCTCGAGTTTGTTGATGTAGAGGCACCCTGCGCCGACCTTGTGCTTGCCAAGGCGCGGCAGAAGCTCCGCGGCTTCGGGCGCGTAGGTCAGGCCATAGAGGGAGAGGCTCCCCTTCCGCGGGGAGAAGCCGACGGCCACCGTGTCCCCCTCGCGGCCGCTCTCATACCGGTAGTGGTAGCTGCCAAACCCCACGATGCCGGGGCCCCACATCACGGGTGTTTCGCCGGTGTGTTCCTTCATGAGGGCCAGGAGCCGCAGGCCGTCCCGCTGCCGGGCGGGATTCTCCACGCCGTCAAGGAAGTCCTCCACGGAAGCGTCGGTTGCCTGCGTCTTGTTTTCAACCATGACGGCAGTCTGGCAGACTCCGCTGCGCTTGTCAGCAGGGTTCGCCGGCAGTGTTCCGTTGCCGTGGAATAAACACGGGAGCGGACAGGTTGACTCGATAGATGCAAACGCATGTAATCTTGATTTACCGTTGACCTCAGGAGTAAACCGTGGAAACCCGCCGCATAACCGTCCTCAGCGCCGGACTGGGCGTACCGTCGTCGAGCAGGCTGCTGGCCGATCAACTCGCAGCCGCGGCCCAACGCAGGCTCAGGGCCGCCGGCTACGAGGTGTCCATCGATGTGGTGGAACTCCGTGATCTGGCCGTGGACATTGCCAACAACTTCGTCACCGGCTACGCGCCACCGCGGCTGGCCGAAGTGATTGCCGGCGTGGAGGACTCCGACGGCATCATCGCCGTCACGCCGGTGTTCAGCGCCTCCTACAGCGGCCTGTTCAAGTCGTTCTTCGATGTCCTGGACCCCAAGGCGCTGGAGGGCAAGGCCGTCCTCCTTGGGGCAACCGGCGGCACCGACCGCCACCAGATGGTTCTGGACTATGCCATGCGGCCCTTGTTCAGCTACCTGCGGACCCGCACGGCTGCCACCGGCGTCTACGCCGGGCCCCAGGACTGGGGAAACGCGGACGACGGCGGCTCGCCCCTTTCGGTGCGGATCGACAGGGCAGCGGAAGAGTTTACGGAGCTTGTCACAGCCTCGCGGCCGCGGCGGAGGCCGGATGCCGCCGGTTCCCTGCCGTTTGAACAGCTCCTGGCCGGCATCTCGAACGGCCGCTAGGCACCAGCCGCCGGGCGCCCGGCCCGGGCCTGCTCCGAACTTTTCCGGGGGTCCGCTCGTTGTGCGGGACATGAAATGCCCTGTGGATTCAGTAGACCTGGTAATGAGTGAGCGCAGCGGAGTGGAGATCGATTACTGTCCGCAGTGCCGGGGCGTGTGGCTTGACCGCGGCGAGCTCGACAAGATCATCGACCGCGCCGCCGAGCTGATGGGTCCGGGGACGCCGGCCGCACCCGTGCCGCCGGCCGCCCCTCCCGTTCCCGGACTTGTTCCGCCGCCGCTTTACAACACCCTTGACCCCCGCCGGGATGACCGGCGGCCGGATGATCGTCGCTATGACGACCGCCGGGACCGGCCCCGATACGATCAGCCCCGCCATGACGACCGCCGCTACGACGACCGACGGCGGCCCAAGAAGAAGGAAGGCTGGCTCGGCGAGCTCTTCGATTTCTGAGTGGTCAGGCTGGATGCTCAGTCGTCGAGCAGCGCAATGAACTCCCTGGCCTGTTTCATGGAAATGTCCGAGTGCCGGGTCAGCGCCGTTGCCGCTGCCTCGGTGTCACCGCTCCTGGCCAGCGTGCGGATGCGGCCGTAGATCTCGTCATTCAGCATGTTGCTGCTGACCTCCCGCGTGACATCGCCCTTACTGGCGATCGCGCGGTAGCGGTACGGGAAACGCTCGGGGGCATCGTCGTCGTCATGCTCCGGCACCTTAGGGGCCGCTGAGCGGAACGGCTGCGGGTGGGCGGCCAGGGCGCCGACGGCGTCGCGGGAGGCCCGTAGGCCCTCACCTGAGGCTTCGTAGTAGAGCTTGATGGCCGCCATGGCCTGGCCTTGGGCGATCAGGGCGTACAGGCGCCGGTGCTGGTCTTCGGTGAGTTTGGCTGCTGCGGCCTTGGCCGTTTCCACGGGATCACCGGACGGCGTGCCGCGGCTTGTCTTGGCGGCGGCACCCGTTGCGCCGGCGGTGCGGCGTCCTACGGCACGGGCCACCAGCAGGACGGCGGCCCCCACGATGAGCAGGATCAGGACGGGGATCACTAGCGATTCCATTGCTAAAGCCGATCTACATAATTTTTTGCGGTCAGGAGATCTGAGTGCGTTGCCTGCCGCAGCATCTTGATGGCTTGCAGTTTCTGGCCGTTGCGGGCCAGGGACTGCAGCTGGAGGGCGAACTGCGGGTTCAATTGGCCGCCGGGGAGGACCGGTCCCTGGTAGCCGTGCATTCCAACACCGGGGCTGGACCCGGCCTGGGCGCGCAAGGCCGCCCGTGCGTGGTCTGCCTGCTGCGACTGCTGTTGCTCGTTCTGGCTTGGCCGGGTGGCGGCATCAACCCGTGCCCGTGCGGCTGTGGCTGCCTGCACCTGGGCGGCATAGTGGGCCTGCGACCGTATGGCCAGTTCCAGCTGATAGCGCTCCGCGTCCGAGATGCCCGTGTCCCGGGGTTTCAGTGCCGTGGAAACCGCCCAGATCACTGCCACAAGGATGAGGGCAGGCAGCATAACTATCAATACATCGCCCATGAATAGAGCTTATGCCAGTTCGCTGTTATCCACAGCATATTCTCGGTTGCGCATACAGCCCTTCGAGGAAAGCGTCAATTCGATCCCCCCGGAGCGGCCTAAATCACAGGACGGGTATATTCTCCGTCACTTGTCCCTGAGTTACCGGCCGGTATCCCCAATGGGAACCTGCAAGCTGTGGATGAACGTTCCTTAAAAGAATCTTTCGTCCACAGGCCATTTTCAACGTTTTCGCAGGTCAGAGCCATATTGGGGCCCAAAGTTTCTTGGTTTCCACAGGTTGCCACACAGGCTGTGCACAAGCAGCGGCCGGTAGTCCACAACTTATCCACAGGTGTGCATGTATGTGGGCTTGGTGCCCGGGAGAAGGGGTACTAACGTAGCGGGATACCTGTTTTTGGGGCACTAGTACTTGGTTTCGGGAGTCCGCAAGAGCATATTGCAGGCGATCCTGACGCCCACTCGGACCCCCAATTGTGGATAACCTCCGCAAATTGGGGATAACCGGGTTGCGGCCGGAACAGCGGGCGCGGGCCCAGTCCCGCGCAGGAGGACTGTCAGTGCCGGGTGGTAGTACTTGTCCTGCCGCGCAGCGGGCTTCCTCTGCGCCACGACAGCCCAATGGCAGATCGCAACACAGCACCGACGGCAATGAGAGATGCGCCGCGGTACACAACGGAGGACGGCAGCTTTGTCAGTTACGCACCTGGACTCAATCGAGGGCACCCGGAGTTCCGAAGGCAACCGCAAACCGCCCCAGGACATCCCCGCCGAGCAATCAGTTCTCGGCGGGATGATGCTGTCCAAGGACGCAATCGCCGACGTCGTTGAGATCCTGCGGGGCCAGGACTTCTACCGCCCCGCCCACGAGACAATCTACGAGGCCGTCATTGACCTCTACGGCCGCGGCGAGCCTGCCGACGCCGTGACGGTGTCTGATGAGCTGACCAAGCGCGGAGAGATCAACCGGATCGGCGGACCCGCCTACCTGCACGAACTCATCCAGACCGTACCCACAGCCGCCAACGCCGGATACTATGCGGAGATCGTTGCCGAACGTGCCGTCCTGCGGCGGCTGGTCAATGCCGGCACCAAGATCGTCCAGCTGGGTTACGGCTCGGACGGTGAAGTGGAAGACCTCGTCAACCAGGCCCAGGCCGAGATTTACGCCGTGGCCGAACGACGGACGGCTGAGGACTACGTTGTCCTCAAGGACGTCATGGAATCCACGGTGGACGAGATCGAAGCTTCGGGCCACCGCGACGAAGGCATGACGGGCGTGCCCACGGGCTTCTACGAACTGGACGAGCTCACACACGGCCTGCACCCGGGGCAGATGATCGTCATCGCCGCCCGCCCGGCCGTCGGTAAGTCCACGTTCGCCCTGGACTTTGCCCGGTCCGCGGCCATCAAGAACAACCTCGCCACCGTGATGTTCTCCTTGGAAATGGGCCGGAACGAAATCGCCATGCGCCTCCTTTCCGCGGAGGCCACCATAGGCCTCCAGGACCTCCGCAAGGGCACCATCAAGGACGAACAATGGTCCAAGATCGCCACCACCATGGGCCGGATGAATGATGCGCCGCTGTTCATCGATGACAGCCCCAACATGTCGCTCATGGAAATCCGGGCCAAATGCCGCCGGCTCAAGCAGCAGCACGATCTGAAGCTGGTCATCCTGGACTACCTGCAGCTCATGAGCTCCGGCAAGAAAGTGGAATCGCGCCAGCAGGAAGTTTCGGAGTTCTCCCGTGCGCTGAAGCTGCTGGCCAAGGAGCTCCAGGTGCCCGTGATTGCCCTGTCACAGTTGAACCGTGGCTCCGAACAGCGCCAGGACAAACGGCCCATGGTCTCGGACCTCCGCGAATCAGGTTCCATCGAGCAGGACGCCGACATGGTCATCCTGCTCCACCGCGAGGACGTCTACGACAAGGAATCGCCGCGTGCCGGCGAAGCGGACATCCTCATTGCCAAGCACCGTAACGGCCCTACGAAGGACATTGTGGTGGCCTTCCAGGGGCATTACTCGCGGTTCGCCAACATGGCGGCGGACGCAGGCGGCGGCGGCTTCTAGCCAGCGCGACTATTCGCCTTCCTGCACCCCGCCAGCGGAGAGCAGGTGGTTGGGCAGCCGGTTCCCCGGCGCCCGGCCACGGATTTCCAGCAGTTCCCGGGCGTGGGCGTGCAGGCGCTTGTCCTCCTCCGAGACCGGCACCCAAGGCGGAATCGGCACCGAATTCCCGGCCGCGTCCCTGGCCACCATGACGGTCAGGCAGTACGTGGTCAGGTTCATCTCCCGGCCTTTGGGATCTCCGGACCGGACGTGCACGGCAATGTGCATTCCCTTGGTGCCGGTGTACACAAGGCGCGCCTCCACTTCCACGACGTGGCCAATCAGCAGCGGCCGGTAGAAACGCACCCCGCCGGAAAATACCGCCACGGTGTCTTTGCCGCAATACCGGGACGCGCAAACATAGGCGGCCTCGTCGATCCACTTCATGACGATGCCGCCGTGCACCTTGCCGCCCCAGTTCACATCCGTCGGGGCGGCCATGAATCGAAGGACCACCCGTTCCGCCGTGCCGGCGTCCGTGTACTCCTGCGCATTCATGGCCTGGACGATGTCCTCGCGGACCTTGATCCGCGCCAGGGCGTGGTCGCGCTGCTCGGTCTCCTCCGGAGTGGAAGGTTCGAACTGCGGGACGGGGACCGGTTTACCGTCCGGGCCCACGGCCACAAATATCACCATGCACTGGCTGCGCATTGTGGCCGCCCCGCCTTTGGGATCGCCAGAGGACACCACCGTGCGGATATGCATGGAGGACCGCCCGGTATAGACGATCGTGGCGGTGACTTCCACCATGTCCCCGCTGTTGACCGGGTCGGCAAAGTGGATGTTGCCCACGTAGGCCGTTACGCAGTACGACTTGGCCCAGCCAACTGCCGCGGCATAGGCCGCCTTGTCCACCCATTCCAGTACCGTCCCGGCGTCCACCGAGCCGCTGTGGCCGACGTCCATGGGGGCCGCCAGAAAGCGGAGGGTCACTGAATTGGCGGCAGTCTCGCTCATGCTGAGAGTTTACTGATGACCCCGGCATACCGGCGGGTCCGAATGACACAAACGCCGCAGAACCCGCCACATGCGGCGGGGGCGGCGCGCCACGCGGGACTGGTGGGTGGACCCGGAAGCGACTGTCGGATTTGCCAGTCTAATGAGAATGACTATCATTTAGTTTATGAAGAGCCCACATAGCGTCATTCGCCGCCACTCCAAACCCTCGCTTCCCTCGCTTCGCCCGGCGCGGCGGTCCGGTCCGCGGGTTTCCCCGATCGGCTTGCCGGGAGCAGCCGGACTTGCTGTTGCCACGCTCGTCCTGAGCGCTTGCGCCGCGGATCCGGGGCGGAGCGGTGACGGCGCGCAGGCGGGAGGCGGCGCGTCATCCGCCGGGGAGTCCGTCGGGTCGTCCAGTGCAAGCCGGGAGGTCCAGGGCCCCGCGCCAAGGCTGGTACTGACCCATTCCGGCGGCATCACGGTGCTCGACGCCACCTCACTGGAGGTCGTGGGGGAGGCGGAGCTTGCGGGCTTCAACCGGTTGAACCCCGCGGGCGACGGCCGGCACGTCCTGGTGTCCACGGGAAATGCGTTCAGGGTGTTCGATGCGGGCGTGTGGACTGAGAAGCATGGTGATCATGGGCATTCCTACGCCGTTGAGCCATCACTCACGGCTGCCTCGTTCGAAGCCAGCAAGTCCGGCCACGCCGTCTTCCACTCCGGCAGGACCGCCCTCTTCAGTGACGGTTCCGGAAAGGTGGAGCTCTTCGACCCGGCGGGACTGGCGGAGGGTGCGGGTGTCCTTCCGGACAGCGATGTCTACGCGACCCCGGAAGCCCATCATGGCGTAGCGGTGCCGCTTGAGGCGGGCAAACTCCTCGTCACGCTCGGTGACGAGGAGTCGAGGCGGGGGGTTGCCGTGCTGGCAGCGGGAGCGGGCCAGGACCGGGCCGAACTGGTACGCAACGAGGACTGCCCCGGCGTGCACGGCGAAGCGGTTGCCGGGCCGGACGCCGTCGTGGTGGGCTGCGAAGACGGAATGCTGATCTACCGGGACGGAAGGATTTCCAAAGTGGCCAGCCCCGACGCCTACGGGCGGATGGGAAACCAGGCGGGTTCCCCCAAGTCGCCGGTAGTCCTGGGTGACTACAAGGTGGATAAGGATGCCGCGCTGGAACGGCCTACGCGCGTCTCGCTCGTCAATACGGAGACGGGCGCCCTCCGGCTGGTGGAACTCGGCACGAGTTATTCGTTCCGCTCGCTGGGCAGGGGTCCCGCGGGCGAGGCCCTGGTCCTGGGAACCGACGGTGCCCTGCGCGTCATTGACCCGTTGACCGGAAGCATCACGTCCACCATCCCCGTAGTTGATGCCTGGGAGGAATCGGAAACCTGGCAGGACCCGCGCCCCACGCTGTTTGTGCAGGGCTCCACCGCCTACATCACGGAGCCTGCAAGCAGCGCGATCCATGCCGTGGACCTTTCCTCGGGGAAGGTAGCCAAATCGGCGGAACTCGCGCACGTGCCCAACGAGCTGACAGGCGTATCCGGTTAGTATTCCCCCCGCGGGGGACTGCCTCTTACGGTTCGCAGACAGCGACGCCGGGCCTGCCGCTTGCGTGGCTGGCCCGGCGTCGTGCGGGGATGGTTTTTGGGCTGCTTCCCGCCTTACGCGAGGACGCGGAGCTTCGAGTTGCTGCGGCCGAACAGTGCCCGGTCGACGGCCAGCTTGCCGGCGCCGGTCAGTGCAATAGCCAAGGCTCCGGCTGCAAGCAGCAGTACGAGTTCATAACCGCCCGTTGCGGCAAAGACGCCGGCGGAGGCGTGCACCAGGAACAGGGCGCCAAGCATGTCCACGGCGAGAAGGGCTGCGAAGACGCGCGTCAGTACGCCCAGGATCAGGGCGATTCCACCCGCAAGCTCGAGCGTGGCCACGGCAGGGGCTGCCAGCTCAGCGGCGGGCACGCCCATCTTGGCGAACGAAGCCTGGGTGCCGGCGATGGTCCATTCGTTGAACTTCTGCCAGCCGTGGGCTGCGAACAGGAAGCCCGCTATGACGCGCAGGATAGTAAGTGCTGTGGTTGTCAGTGTGGACTGGTTCATGGGAATTTCACCATTTCGAGGTCGGGGGCATTGCCGGGCGCCCGTCTGGACGCGGTTGAAGCTTCAATTCTTAACCCTGCCAGCTGATTGGTTGAAGAGTCAACTAATGTGGTCGACATGTGACAGGTCTCTCCAGCTAGGCTGGCTCCGTGCCAGACTCACGTGCCACCGCCCGGACTGTTCCTGTCAGCCGAAACGGCCGGGAAATCCTCCGCCTCGCCGTGCCGGCATTCGGCGCCCTCATCGCGGAACCGCTCTTCCTGTTGGCGGACTCGGCCATAGTGGGCCACCTCGGCGTGTCACAGCTCGCGGGGGTGGGGCTGGCTTCGGCAGTGCTGCACACGGCCGTGGGCCTCATGGTGTTCCTGGCATACTCCACCACTCCTGCAGTTGCCCGGGCCATCGGCGAGGGCAAGCTTCCCAAGGCCCTCGCGGCAGGACGGGACGGCGTCTGGCTGGCGCTTGTCCTGGGCCTGGTGCTGGCGGCGGCAGGGTTCGCCGGTGCCGAGATGCTCGTCGACCTGATGGGCGCGACGGGCGACGTCCGCCGGTTCGCCGTGGACTATCTCCGCTGGTCCATGCCCGGACTCGTGGCCATGCTGCTGATTTTCGCAGGGACCGGCGTGCTGCGTGGCCTCCAGGACACCCGGACCCCCTTGGCTGTGGCCTCTGCCGGTTTCACCCTGAACGTCCTCCTCAACCTGGCGTTGGTTTACGGCCTGGGCTGGTCCGTGACAGGTTCCGCCGTGGGCACCAGCATTGCCCAGTGGGCCATGGCCCTGGTGTACCTGGCGATCGTCCGGCGGAATGCGTGTGATCACGGGGTTTCACTCCGTCCGGACTGGCGGGGCGTGCGTGCCATGACCAAAGTGGGGTCCTGGCTCATGCTTCGGACGCTCAGCCTGAGGATCGCGATCCTCGCGACCGTGCTGGTGGTCACGGCGCAGGGCCCGGTAAACCTGGCTGCGCACCAGTTGGCCATGACCATCTTCACCTTCCTGGCCTTCGCCCTGGATGCCCTGGCCATTGCCGCCCAGGCCCTGATCGGCAAGGAATTGGGGGCGGCGAACCCGGCCACGGTGCGGGACCTGACCCGGACCATGATCCGCTGGGGTGCGTGGTTCGGGGTGATCACGGGAGTGCTGCTGGCCGTTGCGGCCCCGTGGGCCGGGGCGTTGTTCACGTCCGACGCCGGCGTCCAGTCCGCACTGATGCTCGCCCTGTGGGTGCTCGCCGCCGGACAGCCGGTTGCGGGCTATGTTTTTGTGCTGGACGGTGTCCTCATCGGCGCCGGCGATGCGAAGTACCTGGCGATTGCCGGCGTCGTGAACCTCGCGGTGTACCTGCCGCTGCTGGCAGCCGTCAGGCTCGCCCATGTCGACGGCGCCGCCGGGCTAGCCTGGCTGTGGGTGGCCTTTTCACTGGGTTACATGTCTGCGCGGGCGGTAACGCTGGGCCTGCGGGCAAGGACTGACAAGTGGATGGTTCTTGGGTCGAATCCGCTGCGCACTAAACTGGACCCGTGACCCTCCCCTCAACTCCTTCCGATCCCGCTGCCCTGACCGCTCCCGCCGCGGACCTGTGGAAGCCGGTGCTCACCAGGGCCCTGCTTGCCCTTGCCTTCGGTGCACTGACCGTCTTCTGGGCATCGCCGTCGGCCTCCGAAATGGGCTGGGCCGGCGGGCTTTACCTTCTGGCGACCGGTGTAATACTGATCCGCGGAATCGGGAAGTTTGGCCTGGCGGCCAAGCAGCCGGCCGGCAAGATCATGGCAGCTGCCGGGGCAGCACTCACCGGTGCCGGTGTGGCCGTGGCGTTCCTGGGCAGCGAACTGGTGTTCGGTGTCCTGGCGGCGCTGGGCCTGGGCCTCCTGGGAGCTGCGGAACTCTGCCTTGGTTTCCTCTACCGCGGACGCAGTGTCCTGGCGCGCGACTGGCTTGCCTCCGGCGTGATCGGGCTGGGGACAGCCGCGGCCCTGCCGTTCTTCATCAGCCTTGGAGCGCATGCCCTGCTGGGAGTGGCGGGTGGCGGAGCGATCATTTCGGGCGTTCTCTGGATCCTGGCGGCCCTGACCCTGCGGCACGATGCGCGGTCTGTTTCCAGCGAGGCCGTAAACTAGTAGGGAACGGTTCTACTTCGCGTAGAACAATCGCTTGACTTAAGCGGCAGGGCGCAGGCCGTGCTGCACGGGAGGAAACACCTTGGCACAGCAGAAACCAGGAGAACCGCGCAATCTGCGGACCTCGGTCAAGGGACCCCTCATGTTCTCCGCATTCTGGGCTGTCCTGGCCTTCTTTGCCGTGCTGATCTTCGCCTCCGGCGGCAGCGCCCGGTCCCCTCGTTTCGATCTCGCCTTCACGGGTGCAGGGATCGCATTCATCGTGACCCTGGTCATCGCGGCGATGCTTTCCATGAGCTACAAGGACAATGCCGACCACCTGGGTAAGGGGTCCGGCGTCAACCTGAGTTCCAGGAAGTCCTCCGGCCATGGCGGCTATTCCGCTCGCCCGGACGCGCAGGCTCCCGGTGCGCCGGATGCCGCCCCCGGCGCCGACCCCCGCTAGATTCTCCCGGGGCTTCCCCGGCACCGGTTCCCTCCAGCGGCGGTCCTTCCGCCACGCGTCCCTAGGGCGCGGCTTTCCGTGCGCGGTAGGCGGCCACGTGCGCCCGGTTGGCGCAATTTCCGGTATCGCAATAGCGCTTGGACCTGTTCCGGCTGAGGTCCAGCACTACGGCGTCGCAATCCTCAGCGGCGCACACCAGCATCCGGTCCATCTCCTTGCTGCGGATTACGTCCGCTAGCGCCATGGCGGCCTCGGTGCCCATCCGGTCCGCCAGCGGTGCCTCGCGGGTAGTGGCGTGCAGGTGCCAGTCCCATTCATCGTGCTTGATCAGCTGCGGAAGGGCATTGGCTTCGCGGAGTATGCGGTTCACCGTCGCGACGGCCGCGTCCTCATCCATGGTCCACAGCTCGGTGAGTTGGCTCCGCAACTTATGGACGCTGGCCAGTTCAGCCGCGTCACGTGACCTCGCGCCGGAGAAGCCTTCGGCCAGGAGGAAGCGGTCCAGGTCCGCGATCGTGGCGAGATGTTCTTCGCCGTTTGCCGCGCTGTTGATCAGTCCCACAACGGTGCGAAGCGCAACTTCAGTGTCAGGGGCAAAAACCATCTTGACTCCTTACAGGGACCGGGCGTAATGTCATGACCATTACCCCACTTTACTCCTGACAGGAGGCAGCCGTGCCTGCCGTAAGCAAACGCGACGAAGCGTCCGTCAAGGCCGCCGCTTCCCGGCCGGACGCCGCCCGCCGGCCGGCTTCCGGCTTCCTGGCGTCCGGGCTCGGCGTTGCGCTGTTTTCTTCAGCCGTCTTCGGCCTTTCAGGATCTTTTGCCAAGGCCCTGCTTGAAACCGGATGGACTCCGGGTGCTGCCGTGACCGCACGCCTGACCGGAGCAGCCCTCATCCTCGCGATCCCGGCCGTGCCCGCTTTGCGCGGCCGCTGGAGCCAGCTGAGGGACAACTGGTTGACCATCCTGCTGTTCGGGCTCATCGGGGTCGCGGCCTGCCAGCTGTTCTACTTCAACGCCGTCGAGCGCCTTTCCGTGGGCGTTGCCCTGCTGCTGGAGTACCTGGCTCCGGTGATCATCGTCCTCTGGCTGTGGGCCGCGAGCCGGCGGCGCCCGCGCCCGCTCACCATTGCGGGAACGCTGCTTTCGCTGGGCGGACTGATCCTGGTGCTGGACCTTACCGGTGCGGTGAAGATCGACGTCGTCGGTGTCCTGTGGGGAATCGCCGCAGCCGTCTGCCTGGCGATCTACTTCTTCATCACTGCCAGGGAGAACGACACCCTCCCGCCGATCGTCCTGGCATCCGGCGGCCTGATGGTGGGCGCCGTGGTGATGTGGCTGGCAGCTGCCACCGGACTTCTACCCATGGCGTTCAGCACGGCGGACACCAAACTGGGGCCGTGGGTTACCCCGTGGTGGGTGTCGCTGGGCGGCTTGATCATCCTTGCCACGGTCCTCGCCTACGTTTCGGGGATTGTGGCTGCGCGGGCGCTCGGTTCAAAGGTGGCATCGTTCGTGTCGCTCACCGAGGTGCTCTTCGCCGTCATCTGGGCGTGGCTCCTGCTCGGTGAACTGCCCGGCCCCATCCAGCTCCTCGGCGGTGTGCTGATTGTTGGCGGCGTCGTCCTGGTCCGCGTGGACGAGCTCCGTGGCCCGCGGGCAGGGACTTCCTCCGCAGGCGGATCCGGTGCAGCGCCGGTGCCGGCGCCGCTGGACCACGCTAACGATGTCGAACCCGTCCCGTAACCGCACCACGCAGCGGCGGCCTTGGCGTTAAGAGGCGGATGCCCCGGGCGCTTTATGCGTCCGGGGCATCCGTTTCGGCGTTGCCGGCGGCAGGCGTTCCCTAGCGGGAAGCCTCTTCCTGCTGGGCAGCGTTCTTGCTGGCCTGCTTGCCGGCCTCTTCCAGTGCCCGGGCCACCCGGGCCAGGTCCGTTACGTGGCGGCCGGACCATTCGCTGCGGAACTTCTCCGCATCCGGGCCCTTCCAGTCGGTGCTGTCAAGAGCCTTCGTCAGCTGCGACTTGGCCTTCTCGATCTCGGACGAACCAGCCTGAAGCTTGGTCCCGAGCGCCTTGAGCTGAGCAATGTCTGCACCCCAAATAGCCATTAGTTTTCTCCTTCAGTCAACGGACCCGATCCGATCGGCATCCCCAGCGGCCCCCGGCTCATCCGGAAGATCCATTACCTAGAAACTATCCCGCGACCCCGGCACTGTCGATGGGCACCGCTCCCCATGCAGTCCAACCCGTGAGGGCAGCTGCGGGGCCAGCGGTATCCGGACAGGCTTCGGGCCTCGATCCCAGGCGGTCCAGAGCCTAGCATGGGACTATGTGCCGCAATATCCGGACCCTGCATAACTTTGAGCCCCACGCCACGTCGGCCGAGGTGGAAGCCGCTGCGTTGCAGTACGTGCGCAAGATCAGTGGCAGCACCAAGCCGTCGAAAGCCAACGAGGAGGCGTTCAACCGCGCCGTGCACGAGATCGCGCACGCCACCCAGCACCTGCTCGATTCGCTGGTGACACATGCCCCGGCCAAGGACCGGGACGAGGAAGCCGCCAAGGCACGGGCCAAGGCGGCTGTCCGCTTCGGCGCCGCCTAAGCGCCCAGGCGGCCGCCGGTCTTGCCGAAGCTGCGAAGCCGGAGAGAGTTGGCCACCACCAGCACCGAACTGGCGGCCATGGCCGCGCCGGCGATCATGGGGTTGAGCAACCCCAGTGCCGCCACGGGTATTCCGACGGCGTTGTAGAAAAACGCCCAGAACAGGTTGGCCTTGATAGTCGCCAGCGTTCGGCGGGACAGTTCGATGGCCTGAGCCACCTGCCCCAGGTCATTGCCCATCACGGTCAGGTCCGCGGCCTCGATGGCTACGTCCGTGCCGGACCCCATGGCAATCCCCAGATCCGCCTGGGCCAGGGCCGCTGCGTCATTCACGCCGTCCCCCGCCATGGCTACGGTTGCACCGCCGTCCTGCAGTTTCCGCACGGCATCGACCTTGCCCTCCGGCAGCACCCCGGCGAATACATCTTCGGCAGCGATGCCGACGGCGGCGGCCACCTGCGCAGCCACTGCGCCATTGTCCCCGGTCAGCAGGATCGGCCGGAGGCCCAGCTGCTTTAGCCGGGAAATCGCTGCGGCCGATCCGGGCTTGATGGTGTCGCGAAGGGAGACTATGCCCGCAGGTTCCCCGTCCACGGCAACCCAGATGGCGGTGGCACCGGATTCTTCGGCGGCCCGGAGCGCCTCCTGCTGTTCCGTCGTGACCTTTATGCCGTTGTCCTGAAGCCAGCCCGTGCGTCCGGCGATGACCAGCCGGCCCTGCACGCTTCCGGACACCCCGCCTCCCGGCGCGGAACGGAAGTGCTCGACGGCGGGAAGCCGCCCGCCGCCGTCGTTCCTGCGCTCCGCGGAGAGCGCTGCGGCCGCAATGGCCTGGGCCACAGGGTGCTCGGAGGCGGCCTCAACGGCGCCCGCCAGGCGCAGCACTTCGGCGCTGCTGTGCGTGCCGAAGGCCCGCGTGCCGTACACGGCCAGGTGGCCGGTAGTGACGGTGCCGGTCTTGTCCAGCAGGATCGTGTCAACGGTGCGGGTATCTTCAAGCACCTGCGGGCCTTTGATCAGGATCCCCAGCTGGGCGCCGCGGCCCGTGCCGGTGAGGAGGCCAACCGGAGTGGCCAGGCCCAGGGCGCAGGGGCAGGCGATGACCAGGACCGCCACGGCCGCCGTGAACGCCGCGCGGATTTCGGCAGGCTCAATCACCGGTCCGCTGAAGACGATCCAGAGCACGAACGTGAGGACGGCGATGACCAGCACAATCGGAACGAACACCGCACTGATGCGGTCCGCCAGGCGGGCGATGGGAGCCTTTCCGGTCTGCGCCTGGGCAACCAGACGGGCCATCTGGGCCAGTGTGGTTTCGGAACCGACCCGGGTGGCACGGACCAGCAGGCGGCCGGAGGTGTTGATCGTGGCCCCGGTGACGGGACTGCCCGGAGCCACCTCGACGGGTACGGACTCGCCCGTTACCAGGGAGGCGTCCACGGCAGAGGCACCGTCAAGCACCACACCGTCCGTCGCGATCTTCTCACCGGGGCGGACCACCACGACGTCGCCCACCGTGAGTTGGTCGGCGGGAATCCTGAGCTCGGCGCCGTCAACGAGGACCGTGGCATCCTTGGCGCCCAGGTTCAGCAGCGCCTTCAGGGCGTCGCCCGCTTTCTGCTTCGCGTTGGCTTCCAGGAAGCGGCCCAGCAACAGGAAAGTGGTGACCACGGAGGCCACCTCGAAGTACAGTCCGCCCGTACCCATCTCCATGCCGGGGTGTTCGGTCATGCGGGGATCGGCCAGCAACTGCCAGGCGGAGAACAGGTACGCGGCCGTGACGCCGAGGGAGACCAGGGTGTCCATGGTGGATGCGAAGTGCCGGGCGTTGACGGCCGCGGCGCGGTGGAACGGCCAGGCCGCCCACGTGACCACCGGCAATGCCAGGATCCCCGCCACCCAGCCCCAGTCGGCGAACTGGAACGCCGGGATCATCGAAATCGCGAACACCGGGACGGTGAGGACGGCAGCAACGATGAGCCGCGGTTTAAGTTGGGCAGCGGCGCCACCGTGGGCCATATGGTCACCAGCCGCGGCGCCGCCGGAGGCATGCTCTGCATGCTCGCTCATGCCTCGCGTAGACGCATGCTGCCGCATGCCCCCGGCGTCGCCGCTCGAGGGTGTCCCACCGGTTGTGGTTGAGCCGGTCGCAATCTCAGCCTCGCCACCCCGGCTCGGGTAGCGCGGGGGCCGCACCCGGGCTTTGTAGCCTGCGGCTTCTACGGTGGCCGTGATCTGTTCGTCGGTGATGCCGGCCGGGACCGTGACCTGCGCCGACTCAAGGGGGAGGTTGACCGAGGCTTCGACGCCGTCGAGCTTTCCGAGCTTGCGTTCCACCCGGCCGACGCATGAAGCGCAGGTCATGCCCTCGATGTCGAGTTCGATGACCCGGGTTCCCGGCTGGTGCAGCAGTTGCTCGTTACTCACGGCGTGTCCTCACTATGGATGGGATGGGTTGGATTGGTTCGTGCGGTTCAGGCCTCGTTGGCCACCACCAGGTAACCGGCCTCGGCTACGGCTTCGCCGATCTCGGAACGGGAAAGGGCCTTTTCGGACGTGATGGTGACGGTGGAAATGCCGCCGGCGTTGAGGTCGACGTCCACCGCTTCCACGCCTTCCAGTGCTTCCAGTTCTTCGCTCACGGAGGATACGCAGTGTCCGCAGGTCATGCCGGAAACGTTCACGGTGGTGGATACGGGGCTCATGGTTTGCTCCTCTTTCTCGGTGGTGCCGGTGGTGCCGGCGGCACCGGAGTGACCCGGTCGGATCATCCGGATGGTGTGGTGGGTGGGATTGCCGCTACCGCAGCAGGCGCCCGATGGCATCGGTGGCCTCCTTGACCTTGAAGTCGATGGCTTCCGCGCGGAGTTCCGGGTCGGGTTCGGAGGCGGCGCCCACGACGCAGTGACCGATATGCTCCTCAACGAGGCCAAGGCTCACTGCGTGCAGGGCTTTGTTCACTGCCGCAACCTGGGTGAGGATGTCGATGCAGTACTTGTCCTCATCCACCATCCGTGCGATTCCGCGGACCTGGCCTTCAATGCGTTTGAGCCGGCGCAGATATGCCTCTTTGTTCGAGGTGTAGCCATGCTGGGGGACGGTTTCCGCGTCCGCAGTCAGGGGTCCGGCGTCTTCTGCTGAGTCCATATCCTCAACATATACCCCCGAGGGGTATATGGCAAGTACCCCCCGGGGGTATGAAATGCGGCTGTCGGGCCGGATATCACCGTTCGGCGGCCGGTTCCTGGGCCGGCGCCCCGCGGCCGATGCTGCCGATGCCGAGCAGGGATGCGGCGGCGACGGCCGCGGCGAGGACTCCGAGGCCCAGGGGCAGTGCTGAAGCTGTAGCCACGGCACCAACCAGGAGGGGACCACCGGCGTCGCCCAGCTCCCGTCCCAGCTCGGCTGATCCCATGGTCCGTCCCAAACGCTCGGGCGGCGTGGTGGAGGCCAGGTGCGCGAAGCCCAGCGGCGTGGCAACACCGATGCCCGTGCCGATGGCAGCCGCTGCGCAAAAGATGGTGACCGGCCCCGGAAACAGCGCCACCGCGGCGATTCCGGCCGCCGTCAGCAGCAGCCCGGCTGTCATGCCGGGACCGTCATGGAGCCGGCCCTGATCGCGCAGGCGGCCGATCCAAGGTTGAGTGGCAGCGGAGGCGAGTGCCAGCACGCTGACGGCGGCCACGGCCGCCACGGGATCCAGGCCGTGCCGCGTTGCCAGCGCGGGAAGGAAGCCAATGGCTGTTCCAAGGGCTCCGGTGGCTGACGCAAGAACGAGCGTCGGCACGAGGAAGCTCCGATGCGTTATCTGGCGGGCAAGATCCACCAGCGTGTACCGCGGCCGGGGTAGAGGAGCGAGTTGCGGCAGCGTCACCATCGCCCACACTGCTGTGGCCGCCGCGAGGACGGCCAGGGCGGCAAAAAGGAGGGTGAAGCCGCCTAGGAAGATCAGGCCGGCGCCGATCAGCGGGCCCGCGACGTAGCCCAGGCTCTTCCAGGAGCCGTAGCGGCCGAAATACGTCCCTGCGTTGCGGCCGGCAAGCCTCGCCACCATTGCCGAGGAGGCCGGCGAAAACGCCGAAGCGGCGGCGCCCTGGCCGATCCGGGCGAGCCCGAGCATCAGGGGGTTTGAGCCCCACAACCCGATCAGCGACATCAGCGCAAAAGCGAAAAGCCCGGCCACAACCACCGGCTTCGTGCCGATGCGGTCGCTCAAAGCTCCGAAAACCGGTTTCAGCACGACCTCGGCAAGGTCGTAAACAGCCAGGAGGATGCCCAGGTTGACCAGGCTCAGCCCGATATCACCGCTGTGGGCCCCCATCCCGGCTGCGATGCTGTGCGCCCCGAAGGCGGTGACGAAGCCGGCGGCGTAAAGCGGAGCCGTGACGGCGGCGGTCGGCGTGTGGATCGGCGTTGTAGTCACGGATAGCTCCCCTGGCAGGCGGCCGGCGCCGCTTTTTGGCTTGATTATCCCCGGAATCCGGCGTGACATTAAAAAGCTCCGGAGTGCGTTATTGGGGGATACGCACTCCGGAGCAGCTTATGGGGCAGGTCCAACATCTTCCTGCGAACTCCAGCTTACTTGGCGGTAGCGGTGAGCGCCACCACCTGGAATAACTACTTTCGCTTTACTTTTACAGGGTCTTTCGTCCTGTCTTCCTGCAGCGTGTCCGTTCAGGCTGCCCGCCGGTCCAGGCTGAGCTGGGTGGCATGGAAGTCAAAATGTTCGATGGGATAGGCGTAGACGTCCGCCAGCGACATCCGCGGTGTGAAGAACGGGTCCCAGCGGTCGGGGAAGGACATCCCCCGTGCCATTGCCGCGGCGGTCTCGCGCCGCATCCGCCGCTCGAGGGAGTGCGTCACCCGCCGGAGCTTCGCGGCCATCCGCCTGCGGTTGAACACGCGGGCCGCGGCCTTGGAGCCGAGGTAATTGACGACGTCGAACGGTGCAGTTCCGGCGTTGAGCATGCGCGCAAACCCCCGGCTGAAAGGCGCCGGCAGCACCCCGAAAATCCGAACCAGGGGTAGCAGGGCCTGCACCACCATGTAGCCGAAAACCATGTGGAACAGAAGCTCCTCGTTGGTCCAGCGGGTGCCCGCGCTCCTGCGTCGGAGATCGGCGTCAGAAGCGGTGGCCAGCCATCGCTCGAGTTCCCTGCAGTTGCGCTCGTAGCCGTGCTGGACCGTGCCGGGAGCTGTGGTCACTCGGGCATGTCCCGGTGTGCGCCCATGTGGGCCGGGACTACCAGGACGGGACGGTCCTGGTGGTGGGTCAGCCACGCGGCCACGGAACCGTTGAGGGCTGCCGAGAGGCGGTGCCCCAGTCCGCGTTCGGGGGTTCCCACAATAATCATGGAGGCGTTGGCCTCCGCCGCCACACGCCCCAGGGCGCGCGCCGGGTCTCCGGACAGGATCCGCAGGGTCCACTCCACCGATTTCGTGGCGCAGGCAGCCCCTACGATGCTGCGGAGCTCCTCGCTCACGGCCCTGACATCGGAATCGTCCTTGTCCGGGTGCAGGGACAGCCGGTGCGCCGATCGCGCCGGGTCCCACTCGACGAGGTAGCTCGCCTCGTCGACGTAGGCGCACAGCAAGGGAACGCCCAGCTTATCCGCGAGGCCGGAGGCCAACTGCAGTACCTCTGAGTGCTGGCCAGGCAGCACCCCGACGACCAGGGGAGGCGGTCCGCTAAAGCGTTCAGGAGACATACTCCATTGTGGCCCTGCGTGCATTCCTTGAACAGCGCCGCCACGGCCCTTGGACCCTTGTACACCTCCTCGCCGCGGAATAGCGTTGAGGCAGAAGGAGAGGTGGTCCGCGGTGGAAATCTACATGTGGTGGCTTGACCTGGATCTGGCCAGCAAGGAATGGCTGCGGGAGAACCTGCGCGCCGACGAACTACCGTTGTTTGTGCTGCAGGGGATTGCAGAGGCCGGCGGCCCGCACCCCGACACCGCCACGGGCGTCCTGACCTACGCGGACTGGGACTTCATCGAGACGCAGTCTGAGTTCGTGGACTGATCCGCAGGGCGCATAACGTCGCGCCAAAACCATTGCGGCCTCCGTGCCCTGGGTGGTTGCATGGGGTGCATGGCCATCGAACAGAGTTATGTCCTAGCAATCGGGACCAAAAAAGGGTTGTGGCTGGCGACCAGCCAGGACCGCCGGACATGGTCCATGTCCGGCCCTCATTTCCTGATGAGCGAAGTGCCCAGCATCGGCATCGACACCCGCGACGGGCGTACCCGCATCATGGTGGGTGTCCGCTCCGAGCACTGGGGGCCCACTGTCGCGCACTCGGATGACCTCGGGGCGACGTGGACCGAGCCCGAACAGGGCGCCATTAAGTTCCCGGACGGCACTGACGCCGCGGTGGAGCGCATCTGGCAGATTTACCCGGACGCCGAGTCCCGCCCCGGGGTTGTCTGGGCCGGCGCGGAACCCATTTCCGTGTGGAAATCCACTGACGGCGGTGAACACTTCGAACTCAACCGCGGGCTCTGGGACCATCCGCACCGCGGCGAATGGGGCGCAGGGTACGGCGGAGCAGCCGCTCACTCGATCGTTGTCAATCCCTCCGGGGAAAACGTGCACATCGCCATGAGCACCGGCGGCGTTTACCGGTCGATGGACGGCGGATCCTCCTGGGAGCCTAGGAACAAGGGGATCTCGGCGTACTTTATGCCCGACCCCAACCCCGAGTTCGGCCAGTGCGTGCACAAGATCGCGGCGGATGCCGCTGTCGAGGGCCGGCTCTACGCCCAGAACCATCATGGCGTGTACCGCACGGATGACAACGGCGAGAACTGGGAGTCGATCGCGGAAGGACTCCCGGCCGATTTTGGTTTTGTGATGCTGACGCACCCCCGGCGGGCCGGCACTGCGTGGGTAATCCCGTTGAAGGCCGACGGCGAACGCATCCCGCCGGACGGGAAGCTGGCCGTGCACCGGACGGGCGATGCCGGGAAGACCTGGAAGCGCCTTGATTCCGGGCTGCCGCAGGGCGAATACAACGCGGTGCTCCGTGACGCTGCCTCGGTGGATTCCGCAGAACCTGCCGGGGTGTACTTCGGAACGCGCGGTGGCTCGGTCTACGCCAGCCCGGACGAGGGCGAGCACTTCACCGAAGTTGCGTCACATCTGCCGGACGTCCTGTGTGTCCGTGCCGCCGTGGTGTCCGCGGCCCTGGTGCCCGGCGCTCCGGTACCCGCCTAGGGTCCGTTGTGGCTGACATCAGCGTGGTGCTGCCCAGTGTCCTCCAGCCGCTCGCCGGCGGGCAGTCCATCCTGACTACGCCCGCCGACGCGGCGGTGACTGTGGGGTTTTTGCTGGACTCGCTGGCCGGGGATTATCCGGTGCTTGCGAGGCGTTTGAGGGATGAGACCGGTACCCTCCGCCGCTACGTGAATATTTACGTGAACGGGGACGAGGTCCGGCGCTTGCAGGGACTTGAAACTGAAGTGGCTGCCGGCCAGGAAGTGGTGATCATCCAGTCCGTGGCCGGCGGCTGAGGGGCTCAGGCTACTCGCCAAATGCTGCACTCGTCCGAATTGATCGCCTTGCGCATCCCGGTCTGACGGTCCATGATCCACACGACGCCGATTCCCGGCGCAGTTTCCTGCACGCGGCCCCGTCGTATCACCACATCGTCATAGCTGGGACCCACCGAAAGGCGGGCTTCGATCTCGTCGCCGCGGTGCAGCTGGTCCAGGGCGCGAACGCGGGTTACATGGGCTTTGGCTTCCTTCAACATGGCGGGCCTCCTGAGCTGGAGCTTGTGCTGTTGCCTGCAATTGCCGGCACGTCCAGTGTCCTGCGCCATTGTTGCCGCCGCGTTTCCTGCCGGTAATGGGCGCGTTAGTTTTCCGAGCCCGCGCTGTTTCCGCACCCGCCGCGCCTAGACCCGCCGGCGCTATATCCGCCTGTGTCAGATCCGGCGGCGCTATATCCGCCTGTGTCAGATCCGGCGGTCGCCGGGGTGCTGGATCCTGAACCAGCGGTAGCCGTAGCGTTCCAGCTCCAGTTCGAAGCCGCCGTCGTCCGCCAGCGGAACATTGTCGCCGTCGAGCAGATCCAGCAGGACGGCACCGCCGAATGTCTCCTCCGGATCTTCCGGCGAGGAAACCCTGGCCGCGACGGAGGCCGGCTGCGCGGCCATGTTGTGCGCCAGGACCAGCGTTGAACCGGCGCGGGTGCAGCTGTGCAGGAGAACGCCGGAATCGGACTGTTTGATGAGCTCGAAGTCGCCCCAGGCAAGCTCCGGGCTTTCCCGGTAGCGCCGAATGAGGGTCGCGATGAAATTCCACAGTGAGTCAGGGTCCCGGACAGCCTGTGCGGCATTGATGTTCTTGGGCCCGAAGTAGCCGTCAACAACCTGAGCCACCAGCTTGTCCGCCGGGGCGGTGGAGAACCCGCCGTTTGCCGTGTCAGTCCACTGCATGGGGGACCGTACGGCGGAGCGGCCCTTCGCCCGCAGGTCCTCACCCATCCCGAGCTCCTCGCCGTAGAAGAGGACCGGGGTTCCGGGGAGGGAGAACATCAGCGAATACACCATGCGGATCCGGGCGGGATCGCCGTCGAGCATCGGCGGCAGGCGGCGCCGGAGTCCCCGCCCGTACATCTGCATGTCCGGGTCCGGCCCGAAAGCGGCGAAAACCTCCGCGCGCTCCTCGTCGCTCAGCTTGTCCAGCGTCAGTTCATCATGGTTGCGGACAAACATGGCCCACTGGTTGTCCGGATGGATGGCCGGCCTGGCCGCGAGGGTTCTGGCCAGCGGCCGGGCATCCTCCCTGGCCAGGGACAGATAGAGGTTCTGCATGCTCAGGAAGTCGAACTGCATGTTCAGTTCGTTGCCGTCCGGCCCGCCGAAGTATTTCAGCTGCTCCTTGTAGGGGAGGTTGACCTCACCCAGGAGCACAGCACTGCCGTTGCGCCGGTTCAGGAAGCTGCGCAGTGCGGCCAGGTAGTCGTGCGGATCGATCTTGGCAGCATCCTCCTTGGACACGCCCTGCAGCTCCAGGAAGAACGGCACGGCATCCAGCCGGAATCCGTCCAGCCCCATCTGGAGCCAGAAACCCATGGACTTGGCGATCTCGTCCCGGACCTTCGGGTTGGCGACGTTCAGGTCCGGCTGGTGCTTGGCGAACATGTGCAGGTACCACTCGCCCGTGGCCTTGTCCCGGGTCCAGATGGACGTTTCCTCGCCGGGGAACACCACCTGCTCCGACGTGTCCGGGGGAGTGTCCTTCCGCCACACGTAATAGTCGCGGTAAGGGTTGTCCACGGACTTCCGGGATTCCCTGAACCAGGGGTGCTTGTCCGAGGTGTGGTTGATGACGAAGTCCGCGATCACCCGCATTCCCCGGTCCTTGGCCGTCCGGATGAACTCCACCACGTCGCCCAGGGTGCCGAGCCGCGGGTCTACGCCGTACATGTCGGTGATGTCGTAGCCGTCGTCCCGGTCCGGCGAGGGGTAGAACGGCATGAGCCAGATGCACGTGACCCCCAGGGCCGCAAGGTAGTCCACACGCTGGGTCAGGCCGCCGAAATCCCCGGTCCCGTCTCCGTCGTCGTCAAAAAAGGTTTCAGGGTCCAGGCAGTAGACCACGGCATTCTTCCACCACAGATCCGAAGTCTCGGCGATCCTCATGCCGTCACCGCCTGCGTCCCGCTGCCGGCCCGCAGCTGAGGCAGGACGTGTTCGGCGAACGCCTCGATGAAGGGCTTCTGCTGCTGGCCCACGAAGTGCAGGTAGAGCTCGTCGAAACCCAGGTCCGCGTACTCCTGCAGCCACGTGGCGTGCTGGTCCAGGCTGGAGGAGATGTTGACGGCCTTGCGGACCTGGCCCTCGCCGACGTCGGTGCTGACGCCGTCAAAGTGGGCCGCTGTGGGCAGGTCCCAAGGGATGGGCGGCGCAAAGACATTGGACCGCCACTGGTCCAGGGCGGTGGAAACCGCGTCCTCTTCCCGCGACGCCCAGGACAGGTGGATCTGGAGCACTGCTTTGCCCTTGCCGCCGTTGTCCCGGTAGGCGGCCAGCATCTCCTGCAGTTTCGCGTGCGGCTGGTTGACGGTGACCAGTCCGTCCGCCCAGGCCGCCGCACGCCGGGCTGTCTGCACGCTGATGGCGGGGGCGATCAGCGGCGGCTTGGTTTCCGGAACGTCCCAGAGGCGTGCCTGTTCCACGGTGACCAGTCCGTGATGGGTGACTTCTTCGCCGTTGTGCAGGCGCCGGATGACGTCAACGCATTCCTCGAGCCGCTGCTGGCGGGTTTCCTTGGCCGGCCACGCGTCACCGGTGATGTGTTCATTCATGTTCTCCCCGCTCCCCGGAGCCATCCAGAACCGCCCGGGGAACATGTCCGCCAGGGTAGCCGAGGCGTGCGCGATGATCGCGGGGTGGTAGCGCTGGCCGGGAGCTGTGACCACGCCGAAGCGCAGCGAGGTGGTGGCCAGCGCAGCCCCCAGCCAGGACCAGGCGAAGCCGGAGTGGCCCTGCCGGGCGGACCAGGGTTCAATGTGGTCCGAACACATGGCGGCGTCGAACCCCGCCTGCTCCGCCAGTTGGACGTCCTGGAGCAGCTGTCCCGGGCTGATCTGTTCATGCGATGCGTGGAAACCGATAGTAGCCATCGTTAATGTCTACCGGCGGGGAAGAGGCGTGTCGAGGAATTACGCGTCTTTCTGCATAGACTCTAGCCAGTACCGACCCGGGGAAGCGATGACTCGGGACAGCGATGACGCTGGAAAGGGAGTGGCTGGTGAAGCTAGGCATTGCGCGGGAACACCGTGAGGGCGAGCGGCGGGTTGCCGGAACACCGGAGACGGTGCAGCAACTGATTGGCCTGGGCCTTGAGGTCCTGGTCGAATCCCGGGCGGGAGCCGCGGCAGGCTACAGCGACGAGGCGTACATCCGCGCGGGCGCCCGGATCGTCCCCGGCCTCGATCCCGGATCACTCGACATCCTCGCCCACGTACGGCCGCTGGAACCGGCGACGGCGGCGGCTCTGCGCCGCGGGGCCGTCACCGCCGGACTCGCATCGCCGTCGTCCGAACTGCCCACGGTCCGGGCGCTGGCTGCCGCAGGGGTGACCTCCTTCGCGATGGAACTGGTGCCGCGGATATCCCGGGCGCAGTCGATGGACGCACTGTCTTCCCAGGCCCTCGTGGCCGGCTACCGCTGCGTACTGGAAGCGGCCATCCGGCTGCCGAGGTTCTTCCCGCTCTTTATGACCGCGGCGGGTACCGTTCCGCCGGCACGCGTGCTGGTGCTCGGCGTCGGTGTGGCCGGCCTGCAGGCCATCGGCACGGCAAAACGGCTGGGGGCGCGGGTCTCCGCGAACGACATCCGGCCCGCCTCGGCAGACGAGGTCGCCTCGATGGGCGGCACGTTCATCAAGCTCGACCTGGAGACGGCCGAGGCCGCGGGCGGCTATGCCCGCGAGCTCAGTGCGGACCGCGGCGCCCTGCAACGGCAGCTCCTGGCACCGCATGTGGCCCAGGCAGATGTGCTGATTACGACGGCGGCCGTCCCCGGCCGGAGGGCCCCGCTCCTGGTGAGCCAGGAAATGGTGCAGGGAATGCGGCCCGGCTCCGTCGTGGTGGACCTCGCCGCGGAGTCCGGCGGCAACGTGGAGGGATCGGTTCCCGGCCGGGACATCCAGGTGGACACCGCCGACGGCCAGGGCACGGTGACCCTGGTAGGCCTGAAGGACGCCGCATCCGCCATGCCCGCCGATGCCTCCCGGCTCTATGCGAAGAACGTGGCCAACCTGCTCGCCCTGGTGGTCCGGGGCGGAACCCTGTCCCTGGACTTCGGTGATGAGGTGGTGGCAGGCACGTGCCTGACGCACGACGGCGAGGTGCGGCACGCGCCCACGGCGGAGGCGCTGGCCGCGGTTCCGGGCGAACCAGTTCCGGGCCAACCGGTTCCCGCTGATCCCGCTCCCGCTGATCCCGGCAACCGCCGGTCCGACAACGAGGGGGTGGCCTGATGGACGGCATCAGCCTGCTCACGATCACCGTGCTGGCGGTCTTCGTGGGCTTCGAAGTGGTCTCCAAAGTGTCCAGCACGCTGCACACACCGCTGATGTCCGGGGCCAACGCCATCCACGGGATCATCCTGGTGGGGGCCATCATCGTGGCCGGCCAGGCTGCGGACCCGTGGGTCCTTGGCGTCGCGCTGCTCGCCGTCGTGCTGGCCACAGCCAACCTGGTGGGCGGCTTCGTGGTGACGGACCGCATGCTGGAGATGTTCCGCGGCCGCAAAGACGGGACGGGCCCGCGATGAGCATCCTGGACCCGACCTGGACGGGGCTCCTTTACCTGGTGGCAGCCGTATTGTTCATCCTCGCCCTGATGGGCCTGAACTCGCCCCGCACCGCCCGCCGCGGCAACCTCGTAGGCGCCGCCGGAGCCCTACTGGGCGTCGCCACAGTGTTCCTTTCGGCCCGGCTGGACAACATCCCGTGGATCCTCGGCGCGATTGCCGTGGGTTCCGTTGTGGCCGCCCCCGTGGCACGGCGCGTGAAAATGACCCAGATGCCGCAGCTCGTTGCCGCGTTCAACGGAGTGGGCGGCGGCGCGGCCGCCCTCGTGGCGCTGCTTGAACTGGCGCACACTGAGGACGCCTGGGTCCGCCTGGCCATCGCGTTCACCCTGCTGGTGGGTGCTGTGTCCTTTGCAGGCTCGGCCGTCACGTTCGCCAAGCTGCAGGAACTCATGACCACCCGGCCGGTGGTCTTCCCCGGACTGCCGGTGATCATGGGCGCGGTGCTGCTCGCCGCCGTGGGTGCCGGCACCGCCGTCGTCCTGACCGGTTCGCTGCCTCTGGCCCTGGTGCTGCTGGTGCTGGGACTCGCCGCGGGCATTTTCCTGGTGCTGCCTGTGGGCGGCGCGGACGTGCCGATCGTGATTTCACTGCTGAACGCCTTCACCGGCCTGGCCGTCGCGGCCTCGGGCCTGGTGCTGGGCAACGTGCTGCTGCTTGTTGCCGGCACGCTGGTGGGAGCGTCCGGCACCATCCTGACCCGGGCCATGGCCGCCGCCATGGGCCGCAGTGTGGCGGGCATCCTGTTCGGGGCGTTCAGGGGAGGTTCGACGGCGGGGTCCACCGCCGTCAGTGAGCGCCCGGTGCGCTCCTCCAGCGCGGAGGACGTCGCCGTGCTGCTGGGCTACGCGCAGCGGGTAATCATCGTTCCCGGGTACGGCCTGGCCGTGGCGCAGGGGCAACACACCGCAGCGGAACTGGCCAAGGCCCTGCAGCTGCGCGGAATCCAGGTGGACTTCGCGATCCATCCCGTGGCCGGCCGGATGCCCGGGCACATGAACGTGCTCCTGGCCGAAGCGAACGTGCCGTACGAGGAACTCAAGGAAATGACCGAGATCAACTCGGAATTCAAGACCGCCGACGTTGCCCTGGTGGTGGGTGCCAACGACGTGGTGAATCCCGCGGCCAAGACATCCTCCGGTTCGCCGATCTACGGGATGCCCATCCTGGAAGTGGGGGACGCCCGGCAGGTGGTGTTCCTCAAGCGTTCCATGCGTCCGGGCTTCGCCGGCATCGAGAACGAACTGCTCTACGAACCGCAGACCACGCTCCTGTTCGGCGACGCGAAGGATTCGCTGACGAAGGTGCTGGGGGCGGTCAAGGCCCTGTAGCAGCGGGGTCCGGTCCCTCCGGAGTGCTGCTGCGGGGGTTCCGGCCCTCCGGGGGTGGTGCGGAGCGGACGGCCGGGCAAGAATGGGCGTTATGCAACTGCCGGTGATGCCCCCGATCGCGCCCATGCTCGCCAAAGCCGTCAGCTCCCTGCCCGACGTCCCGGATTCAGGTCCGAAATGGAGCTTTGAACCCAAGTGGGACGGCTTCCGGTCCATCATCTTCCGCGACGGGGACGACGTGGAGATCGGCAGCCGCAACGGCAAGCCCATGACCCGCTATTTCCCCGAGCTCGTGGAGGCACTGAAGGCGAACCTGCCGCCCCGCTGCGTGCTCGACGGCGAAATCATCCTGGTGGGCGGGTCCGGTGACCGCCTGGACTTCGAGGCCCTCCAGCAGCGGATCCACCCCGCCGCCAGCCGGGTCAAGCTCCTCGCAGCCCGGACGCCCGCCAGCTTTGTCGCATTCGACCTGCTGGCGCTCGACGACGAGGACCTCACCGGCCGCCCGTTCTCGGAGCGGCGCAGCATGCTGGAAAAGGCCCTCGCGGGCAGTTCCGCACCGGTCCACCTGACCTCCACCACCCAGGACAACGGCACGGCGCAGCAGTGGTTCCACCAGTTCGAGGGAGCCGGCCTCGACGGGATTGTGGCCAAAGCGCTGGACGGCAGCTACCAGCCGGACAAACGCGTGATGCTCAAGATCAAGCACGAACGCACGGCGGACTGCGTCCTGGCGGGGTACCGCGTGCACACCAGCGGTCCGGACCGGATCGGTTCCCTGCTGCTGGGGCTCTACAACGGCGAGGGCCAGCTGGCCAGTGTGGGCGTGGTGGGAGCCTTCCCGATGCAGCGCCGCAAGGACCTCTTTGAGGAACTCCAGCCCCTGGTGACTGACTTCGACGACCACCCCTGGGCCTGGGCCAAGCAGGAGGAGGGCAGCCGGACGCCGCGGAACGCCGAAGGCAGCCGGTGGAGCGCGGGCAAGGACCTGTCCTTCGTGCCGCTCCGGCCCGAGCGTGTGCTGGAAGTGAAGTATGACCACATGGAAGGCGAACGGTTCCGCCATACCGCCCAGTTCGTCCGCTGGCGGCCCGACCGGGAGCCTGCATCCTGCACTTATGACCAGCTGGAAGAACCCGTCAAGTACGACCTTGCCGAGGTGCTGGCCACCTGACCGCCTCAAAACTGCTGGTAAAACTGCGGCGGCCCGCCCCCGTGAGGGGCGGACCGCCGTCGTGACCTTCTTTTGCGCGAGACTGGCCGGAAGTTCAGGGAATCGCCGTGTCCCGTCCCGTCCCGTTTCGAAAAAGGGTCACGACGGCGGCTTCCGCAGGAACGCGCCTACTTCAGGCCGAGCTCCCGGGTGGGGGTCTTGAAGGATTCCTTGGCCGTGAGGGCCGAGATGGCAGCGATACCGCAGATGACTGCCGTGAAGATGCTGATCTGGACCCAGCCGCCGGGCTTGATGCCGCCCATGGCAGCCACGATCGCCGGGGCGAAGCCGGCCATCAGGAAGCCGAGCTGCGTGCCGATGGCCAGGCCGGAGAAGCGGACCTTGGTGCTGAACATCTCGGCGTAGAAGGACGGCCAGACGGCGTTGGAGGCTGCGTAGCCGAAGGAGAAGAAGCCGATGGCGGCCAGAAACATCAGCGGAACGCTGCCGGATTCGAGGCTCAGCAGGAAGACCGGGGTCAGGATCGCGCTGGCCACGGCGCCGTAGATGAAGACGGGCTTGCGGCCGATCTTGTCCGCCAGCATGCCGAACAGGGGCTGGGTGCCGAGGGCCACGAAGTTTGCGCCAACTACGAGCCAGAGGGTGGTGGTGCCGTCCACGCCGGCCACTGTCTTGGCGTAGCTGATGGCCAGCGTGCCGAACACGGTGGACACTGCGGCGATGAAGGCGCAGGCCACAACCCGGAGGACATCGCGCCAGTGGTGCTTCAGCAGGTCGGCCACCGGCAGCTTGGAGATGGCAGCGGACTTCTGGGCTTCGGCGAATGCCGGCGGTTCGTGCAGGGTGCGGCGGATGAAGAAGGCCACCAGGACCACCACGGCGCTGAGCCAGAACGGGATGCGCCAGCCGATGCCGTACTTGACCTCGTCAGGCAGGGCGAGCACGGGGATGAAGACGAGGGCTGCGAGGATCTGGCCGCCCTGGGTGCCCGTGAGGGTCCAGGATGTGAAGAAGGAACGGCGGTTGTCCGGGGCATGCTCCAAAGTCATGGAGGACGCGCCGGCCTGTTCGCCGGCTGCAGAGAGGCCCTGGCAGAGACGGGCAAGCACCAGCAGGGCGGGAGCCCACCAGCCCACCGTGTTGAAGTCGGGGAGGCAGCCGATGAGGAAGGTGGAGGCTCCCATCAGCACCAGTGTGAACATCAGGACCTTCTGCCGTCCCACACGGTCGCCGAAGTGGCCCAGGATGACGGCGCCAACCGGGCGTGCCACGTAGGCGAAGCCGAAGGTGGCGAAGGACATGATGGCGGCGTTGGCATCAGCACTGGGGAAAAACACGTGCGGGAAGATCAGCGCGGCGGCGGAACCGAAGATGAAGAAGTCGTAGTACTCGACGGCGCTTCCCAGGAAGCTGGCGAGGGCTGCCTTCTTCGGGGTCCCGGCCGGTGCAGCGGTGCCCGGCGTCGTGGACGGGAGTGTCTGGCTCATGGTGTTCCTTTGTGTGACGACATTGTCGCGGATGGATCAGGATTCTCGCGGCTGCCGCGCTTCCTTGCTGGAGACCCAGCCGGAGACCGTGATGGAGGCTCTGCTGGCGGCGGCCGGTGGTCCGTGTGAAGACCCGGACGAGTAGCCACATGGTGGGAGCTACTTGTGCGATATAGCAATGATGGCTGTGAGCGCTGTCACTTGTCAAGAAAAATGATCACCATCTAGAAATAGCTCTCACAATGTGGCAACATCGAGTTATGAGTGTGAATCAAAGCACAGAGCCGGACGTTGTGACCGGCCCGCCCGCTGTGGCCTTGTCGGACACGCCGGCGAAAGCGCCGGCTAAAGCGGCAAGGGCGCCCAAGGCTGCCAAGGATGACTCCCGTACTGACATGGTGGGCAAGGCCCTGGGCCTCCTGGTCCTGCTGGGGGACGAGCCGCGGGGCGCCAGTGCGGCGGAGCTGTCCCGGCGGGCCGAGCTGCCCTTCAGCACCACGTACCGGCTGCTGGGCTCGCTCACACGCGACGGTTTTGTGGACTACGAGCCGGACGGCCGCCGCTACCATCTGGGCCTGCGCGTCTTCCAGCTGGGTCAGCGCGTGTCCAACCACCATGGATTTGCCGGGACGGCGCTGCCCATCCTTCGCCGGGTCACCGAGAAGACCGGGGAGGCCACCATCCTCTCTGTCCGCGACGGAAACCATCACCTCACCGTCAACAAGGTGGACGGACCGCAGACCTTCCGCGTCACGAGTGATCCCGGGCACCTTGGTGCCCTCCACACCACGTCGGTGGGTAAGGCGCTGGTGGCTTTTGCCGAGGACGCCGAGCGGAAGCGCCTGGTGGAGGAGCTGGAACTTGAGCCGCTGACGGAATTTTCCATCACGGACCGTGAGGCCTTCCGGTCAGAGATCGAGCAGGTCCGCCGCCGCGGCTACGCCGTCATGGATGAGGAGAACGAACTCGGCATGCGCGCCGTGGCCGTTCCAGTCTTCAATGCCCAGGGCTACGCCTTCGCGTCGCTGGCCACGGCGGTACCCGTGTTCCGGCTCAGCCCGGAGGGGCTGGTGGCCCTTGTCCCCGTGCTCCAGGAGGCCGCGGCGGAACTGGCCGCACGGCTGCCGCAGCGATGAGCCGCACCGCCCCCGACGGCAGTCGCCGGCGGCACCACTTGTTCGCCATAAGAACATCAGTGCAAGATGTGAACATTTCCTGTACTGTAATCCCTATCACCCGGCCCGCCGCCGGCGCCCAGCGCGTCCCGGCAAGCCGAGTGCCGTTGTCAAAGGAGCTATACGGATGAGCAATCGGGCAGAGTCCTATCTGGTGGGCCTCGTAGGTGATGGCGTCATGCCGTCGCTCACGCCCCCCATGCACGAGCGCGAAGGCGACGTGCAGGGCCTGCGGTATCTCTACCGCACCATCGACCTGCTGGAGCTGGGCCTCCCGGGTGAATCGGTGGGCGAACTCCTGCAGAGTGCCCACCGCATGGGCTTCAACGGCCTGAACATCACGCACCCGTGCAAGCAGCTGGTCCTGGACCACCTCGACGAGATTGCACCGGACGCCCGCCGCCTGGGTGCCGTCAACACCGTGACCATCCGGGACGGCCGCTTCATCGGCCATAACACCGACTTCTCCGGCTTCGCGGCCGCCCTCGCCTCCGGACTCCCCGATGCAAAGCTTGACCGCGTGGTCCAGCTGGGTGCCGGCGGCGCCGGGTCCGCCGTCGCGTACGCCCTGCTCACCGCCGGCGTCCGCCACCTTGACCTCGTGGACACTGACGCCGCCCGCTGCGCCGAACGCGCCGCGGAACTGGCCGGGTTCTTCCCGGACAGCACGGTTACGTCCCGTACGACGGCGGAGCTGCCGCAGCTGATGCCGCTCGCCGACGGCCTGGTGCACTGCACGCCCGTGGGCATGGCCGCCCACCCGGGCGCGCCGCTGGACCTGTCGCTGCTGGATTCCCGGCACTGGGTGGCGGACATTGTCTACCGCCCGATCGACACCGAACTGGTCCGCGAAGCCCGTGCCAAAGGCTGCGAGGTACTGGACGGCGGACGCATGGCCGTGGGCCAGGCAGCCGACGCCTTCCGGATCTTCACCGGCCTCGAGGCCGACGCGGACCGCATGCGTGCCCATTTCCTGGAACTCGTTGCCGCCGAAGAGGTGACCGCCTGATGCGCACCGGAATCGCCACCGTGTGCCTGTCCGGCACGCTGAAGGAAAAAATGCAGGCATGCGCCATCGCAGGCTTCGACGGAATCGAAATCTTCGAGCAGGACCTGGTGACGTCCTCCCTGAGCCCCGAGGACATCCGGAAGACGGCCGCGGACCTGGGCCTGACCCTGGACCTCTACCAGCCGTTCCGCGACTTCGACAGCGTTCCCGAGGACCTCCTCGCCGCCAACCTCCGCCGGGCCGAGGCCAAGTTCAAGCTGATGTCCCGCCTGGGCATGGACACCATCCTGGTCTGCTCCAACGTGGGTACGGCCACCATCGACGACGACTCCCTGCGCGCCGAACAGCTGGCCCGGCTCGCCGGACTCGCCGGGGACCACGGCGTGAAAGTGGCCTACGAGGCACTCGCCTGGGGCAAGTACGTCAACGACTACGAGCACGCCCACCGCCTGGTGGAAACCGTGGACCACCCGAACCTGGGCACCTGCCTGGACTCCTTCCACATCCTTTCCCGGGACTGGGACACGGCGCCCATCGAAGCGTTCAGTGCGGACAAGATCTTCTTCGTCCAGGTGGCCGACGCCCCGAAGCTGTCCATGGATGTCCTGTCCTGGAGCCGCCACTACCGGGTCTTCCCGGGCGAGGGTCAGTTCGAGCTCGCCAAGTTCATGGGCCACGTGGTCCGCGCCGGATACACCGGACCGGTCTCGCTGGAGGTCTTCAACGACGTCTTCCGCCAGTCCGACGTCGAACGCACGGCAGTGGACGCCATGCGGTCGCTGATCTGGCTGGAGGAGCAGAGCGCCAAATGGCTGGACGTCAACGCCCCGGCGGGTCCGGGTGCCGTAGGCACCCAGGCAACCGGCCGCCGTCGTTATCCCATGGAACTGGCAACCCTCCCGCAGGTGGCAGAACCGGCCGGCTTCAACTTCGCCGAGGTCAAAGCGGCCGCCACCGTCGGCCTGGAAAAGGTGCTGGGACAGCTGGGATTCGAATTCAACGGCAGACACCGCACCAAGGACGTGCAATTGTGGAGCATGGGCCACGCACGCGTGATCATCAATGAGGCTTCGGTCGATGCCGGGGACTCCTCACCGGCGATTGCCGCCCTCGGCTTCGACGTCGACTCTCCCGTGATCGCCGCGGCGCGTGCCCAGCAGCTCAAGGCGCCCGCCGTGCCCCGCAAGAGCCAGGCCGACGAAGAAGTGTTCCAGGGCTTCGCTGCGCCGGACTCCACCGAGATCTTCCTTTGCCAGGGCAGCCCGGACGGCACCGCAGCCTGGACCCGCGAGTTCGGCGAAGGGCTGGAGTTTCCGGCCGCCGGCGGACGCAACGCGGTGATCGACCACGTGAACCTCGCCCAGCCGTGGCAGCACTTTGACGAAGCCGTGCTGTTCTACACCAGCGCCCTGGCCCTGGAACCGCAGCCTTTCGCGGAGGTGCCCAGCCCCAGCGGACTGGTGCGCTCCCAGGTGATGCTGACGGCCGACCGTGCCGTGCGCCTGGTGCTGAACCTTGCCCCGGTGATCCAGCAGGACGGCGCGGATGCGGGCACCGCGCACCGGAAGACGTACCAGGAGCACATCGCCTTCGCCGTGGACAACCTCGTGGAGACGGCCCGTGCAGCCCGGGACCGGGGCCTGGATTTCCTGCAGATCCCGGCGAACTACTACGAGGACCTGGACGCCCGGTTCGACCTCGACCCCGCCTTCCTGGCCACGCTCCGGGACCTCAACCTGCTGTACGACCGCGACGCCGACGGCGAGTTCCTGCACTTCTACACCGCCACCGTGGGCAGCGTGTTCTTCGAAATGGTGGAGCGCCGCGGCGGCTACGACGGCTACGGTGCGCCCAACGCGCCGGTGCGGCACGCCGTCCAGTACGACCACCTGCACCAGTTGGGCCGCACCGCCTGAAAAGCCAACCATCTCCAACCATCAATATCAACCACTGAAAGGAGGCTGCTGTGCCTGAAGACATCAACCTTGAAATTTTCAACGCCGACCCGATCACCGAAGACGTGTCGGACGCGGCGCCCCAGGCCGAAACCGGAGCCGCGCCGAAGACCTCCGCGCCGCTTGATGCCGCTGCGGAATCGCAGGCGGACCTCAGCGCCGAGATGAAGTCGATCGGCGAAGCATATGCGGAGGCACTCAGGAACGGGGCCAAAGCGGAAATCCAGCCCCGGCTGGACTACGCGCCGTACCGCAGCAGCGTCCTGCGCCACCCGACCAAGGACCTGCACCACGCGGATCCGGAAACCATTGAACTGTTCTCACCGGCCTTCGGACACATGGACGTGCACGCGCTGGAATCGGACCTGACCATCCAGCACAACGGTGAGCCCCTGGGCGAACGCATCCTCGTCTCAGGCCGCGTGCTCGACGGCGACGGCCGTCCCGTGGCCGGACAGCTCGTGGAGATCTGGCAGGCCAACTCGGCCGGCCGCTACATCCACAAGCGGGACCAGCACCCCGCCCCGCTCGACCCCAACTTCACCGGCGTGGGCCGCTGCATCACCGGCGCCGATGGCTCCTACAGCTTCACCACCATCAAGCCCGGCGCGTACCCGTGGAAGAACCACCTCAACGCCTGGCGTCCGGCACACATCCACTTCTCGCTGTTCGGGCAGGAATTCACCCAGCGCATCGTGACCCAGATGTACTTCCCCGGTGACCAGCTCTTCCCGCTGGACCCGATCTACCAGTCCATCGTGGACCAGGACGCCCGGGACCGCCTGGTGGCCACCTATGACCACGACCTCACCAAGCCTGAGTGGGCGATCGGCTACAAGTGGGACATTGTCCTGACGGGCTCCAAGCGGACCTGGACCGAAAACGAAGCATTTGGCACAGATGGCGACGAGGAGTAGTCGGATGAGCAACCCCACCAAGCTGACCCCCACCCCCGGCCAGACCGTAGGCCCCTTCTACGGCTACGCACTGCCGTACGAAAAGGACCGTGAACTGCTGGCTCCGGGTTCGCCGGGCTCCATCCGCCTGCAGGGCACCGTGTACGACGGCGCCGGCCACCCCATCCCGGACGCGATCCTGGAAATCTGGCAGCCGGATTCAGAGGGCAAGGTTGTACACCGGACCGGTTCGCTGGTCCGCGACGGCTACACGTTCACCGGATTCGGCCGGAGCGCGGTGGGCAACACCGGCGTGTACACCTTCACCACGGTCAATCCCGGCCCCACCGAGCCCGGCGCGGCCGCCTTCATCTCCGTGGCCGTGTTTGCCCGCGGCCTGATGAACCGGCTCTTCACGCGGTTGTACCTGCCGGAGAACGAGGAAGCCCTTGCGGCCGACCCGCTGCTGTCCTCCCTGGACCCGGAGCGCCGCAGCACGCTGATTGCGCGCCGCGACGCCGATGGCGGACTCACCTGGGACATCCGGCTGCAGGGCGAGGGCGAAACCGTGTTCCTCGACTTCGAGAGTGCCTCCAAGTGAATGATCCTGACGTGTTCGGCGGCGACGTCGGGCTCCTCAGTCCCGTGTCGGCGTCGCCTTTGGTGGCGGCGCTGACGGGGGACGGGGCGGTCCTGGCGGCGATTCTCGCCGTTGAGGCCGGCTGGGCTTCGGTGCTGGAGAAGGCCGGCCTCGCGCCGGCCGGCTCTGCCGCCGTGGTGGCTTCCGCAGCGGACGCGGACCGCTATGACGTGGCCGGCCTCGCCGTCCGCGCACAGGGCGGCGCCAACCCGGTCATCCCGCTGCTGGCTGACCTCCGTGCCCAGGTCAAGGCCCTGGACACGGACAATCTGGGCGCTGTGGGGGCCGTGCACACCTCGCTGACCAGCCAGGACGTGCTGGACTCGGCGCTGATGCTGCTGGCCAGGAACGCCGTTAACATGCTCCTCGCCGACCTTCGCGGGATCACGACGGCGCTGGCGGCACTTGCGGAGCAGCATGCGGACACGTTGTGCGTCGGCAGGAGCCTGACGCAGCACTCGCTGCCGTTTACTTTCGGGCTCAAGGCGGCGCAGTGGTTCCACGGACTGGCCGCTGCGGCCCGGCGCCTCGAGGCCGTGGAGCGGCCGCTGCAGACGGGCGGCGCCGCCGGAACGCTGGCCGCCGGGACAGTGCTGACCAAGGGTTCGGTGGACACACCCTTCGACCTCTCGGGCAACCTGGCCGCACACCTTGGGCTGGCGTCAGCCCCGGGACCGTGGCACACCAACCGGCTGGCCGTCACCTCCCTGGGCGATGCCCTGGCCGCGGTGACGGACGCGCTGGGCAAGATCGCCGGCGATGTGCTGTTCCTCAGCCGGCCGGAAGTGGGAGAGCTCGCCGAACCCCGGGCCGCCGGGCGCGGAGTATCCTCGGCCATGCCGCAAAAGCAGAACCCCGTGCTGTCCGTGCTGGTCCGCAGCGCCGCACTGCAGGCACCCAACCAGGCCGCGCAGCTGCACCTTGCAGCGGCCAACTTCAACGATGAACGTCCCGACGGCGCCTGGCACAGCGAATGGCCCGCCTTCCGCCAGCTCCTTCGGCTGGCCCTCGGCGCCGCCGGGCACCTGCGGGAACTCGCGGAGGGCCTGCAGGTCTTCCCGGATGCCATGCGCCGCAACCTGGAACTGTCCGGGCCGCTGCTGCTCAGCGAAGGAGTGTCCGCCGCCGTGGAGCCACTGCTCGATGAGCGGAACGGCCGAAACGGCAAGCAGCAGCTCCAGGACGTGGTGGACCGGACGCTCCAGGCCCCGCCCGCCGAGCAGTCCGAAACATACCGCCGACTGCTGCGGGAGGCCGTTCCCGCCAGCGCCCTGTCCGACGAACGGCTGGAAGAACTCCTGGATCCTGCCAACTACCTGGGGCAGGCCGCTGAAATATCCCGCCGCATCCTGGCCGCTTTCCCCGACTTTGCCGGCAGCGGCGAACCACCGGCCGCCGCCGGCCACGCCATTCCCGCCGGAACAACCACCGAAACAGACCTGAACGGAGACCCCCGTGGCTAGACCAACAGTCAAGGCAGTACTGCTCTCCCCCCAGCGCCCGCTGGGGGACAAGCCCCTGCTGGTGGTGGGCCCGTCACTGGGGACGTCCTCGCTGCTGTGGACCCAGGCCGGCGCCCTGCTCGGGACCGACTACGACGTCGTCGCCTGGGACCTGCCCGGGCACGGCGTGTCACCGGCCGCGACGGAAACGTTCGACGTCGCCGAACTGGCTGACGCCGTCGTCGACCTCGTTGACTCGATTGCCCCGGGCCAGAGGTTCCATTACGCCGGCGTGTCGCTCGGCGGGGCCATCGGGCTGCAGCTGGGAATCAAGCACGGCGAACGCCTCAAGAGCCTGTCGGTGCAGTGCACCGGCGCCAAGATCGGCACGCCCGAAGGCTGGCTGGAGCGCGCGGAGACCGTCCGCACCCAGGGCACGCCCGTGATGATCCAGGGCTCAGCCGAGCGCTGGTTCGCGCCCGGCTTTATGGATCGCGAACCGGAGCTCAGCGGCCGGCTCCTTCACTCCCTGCGCGATGCCGACCGTTTCAGCTACGCCTTCTGCTGCGAAGCACTTGCCGGCTTCGACGTCCGCGCCGAGCTGGGCAGCATCCGTGTTCCCACCCAGGCGGTGGCCGGCGCGGAGGACTCCGTTGTGCCGCCGTCGTTTGCCAAGGAGATCGTCGAAGGAATCACCGCCGGCGGCGGAACCGCAAACGCCGTGACACTGGAGGGAGTGGCACACCTGGCTCCGTTCGAGGCCCCCGCCCACGTTGCCGAACTGCTGCGGAGCCTCATCACCTGGAGTGAAACCAGCGGAGCGGCCAAGTGACCGGCCCGGGGACCCCCGGCGGGGGATCCGCCGGCCCGGAACGGCACGGGGTCGTCCAGCCGGGTGCCACCAGCCAGGAAATCTACGACGGCGGCATGGTGGTCCGCCGCGAGGTGCTGGGTGCCGCGCACGTTGACCGCGCCAACGCCAACAAGGACTCCTTCACCGAAGACTTCCAGGACATGATCACCCGCATCGCCTGGGGTGGCATCTGGACCCGGCCGGGCCTGACCCGGCAGATGCGCTCCGCCGTCACGATCACCGCCATGGTGGCGCACGGGCACTGGGAAGAACTGGCCATGCACATCCGCGCAGCCATCACCAACGGCCTGAGCAGGGACGAGATCAAGGAAATCCTGCTGCAGACCGCCATTTACTGCGGAGTTCCCTCCGCCAACACCGCTTTCAAGACAGCGCAACAGGTCTTTAAGGAAATGGACGCCGCAGCGCCCAACTAGCTCGCAGTTAATGTCGTGAAAGACGAGTTTCACGACATTAATTGCTACCCAGTTGGGGCCCGCCAGAATCTAAAGGAATAGTTATGAATGAAGCTTTTGTGTACGACGCCGTGCGCACGCCGTTCGGGAAGTTCGGCTCCGGCCTCGCTGGCGTCCGCCCGGATGACCTGGCCGCGCACGTGATCGGGGAGATCGTCCGGCGCGCTCCGAAGCTCGACGTGGAGCGGATAGACGAGGTGGTGTTCGGCAACGCCAACGGCGCGGGCGAGGAGAACCGTAACGTCGCCCGGATGGGCACCCTGCTGGCCGGGCTTCCCGTTTCGATCCCGGGCACCACGGTGAACCGGCTCTGCGGATCCTCGCTGGACGCGGCGATTATCGCTTCGCGCCAGGTGAACGCCGGGGACGCGGAGCTGATGCTGATCGGCGGGGCGGAGTCGATGTCCCGTGCACCCTGGGTGCTGCCTAAGACCGAGAAACCGTACCCCGCCGGGGACCTGAACCTGGCCTCCACCACGCTGGGCTGGCGGCTGGTGAACAAGGCCATGCCCAAGGACTGGACCATCTCGCTGGGTGAGGCCACCGAACGCCTGCGCGAGAGGTACGGCGTCACCCGCGAGCAGCAGGACGAGTTCTCTGCGAACTCCCACAACCTCGCCGCCGCAGCCTGGGATGAGGGGTTCTATGACAACCTGGTGGCGCCGGTGCCGGGCACCGACCTGGTCCGCGACGAGGGGATCCGGGCCGGGTCCTCGGCGGAGAAGCTCGCCGGTTTGAAGACCGTGTTCCGCACCGAGAACGGCACCGTCACGGCCGGGAACGCGTCCCCGCTCTCTGACGGGGCGTCCGCGGCCTGGATCGGGTCGGAGAACGCCGCCGGGATCCTGGGCATGGAGCCGTTGGCCCGGATCGCGGGCCGCGGGGCGCACGCAAACGATCCGCAGTACTTCGGCTACGCGCCGGTGGAGGCCGCGAACAAGGCCCTCGCGAAAGCGGGCATCGGCTGGGACCAGGTGGGCGCCGTCGAACTGAACGAAGCGTTTGCCGCGCAGTCCCTGGCCTGCATCAACGCCTGGGGCATCGACCACGCAATTGTGAACCGGCACGGCGGCGCGATCGCCATGGGCCACCCCCTCGGTGCCTCCGGCGGCCGCATCCTCGGCACCCTGGCCCGGTCCCTGCAGGCCTCCGGGGAACGCTGGGGCGTCGCCGCGATCTGCATCGGCGTCGGCCAGGGCCTCGCCGTCGTGCTCGAAAACGTCACCTCGGGAGCTAAGGGCTAAGAACATGCTGAATTTCATTGACACTGTCGGCGAGGCCGTCGCCGGCATCAAGGACGGTTCCACGGTGATGATCGGCGGCTTCGGCAACGCCGGGCAGCCGTTTGAACTGATCGACGCGCTGCTGGACTGCGGCGCCCGCGAGCTCACCGTGGTGAACAACAACGCCGGCCAGGGCGACCAGGGCCTGGCGCTGCTCATCAAGGAAGGCCGGGTGAAGAAGATGATCTGCTCCTTCCCGCGGCAGTCCGACTCCTGGCACTTCGACGCCAAATACAAGGCCGGCGAGATCGAACTGGAACTCGTTCCGCAGGGCAACCTGGCCGAGCGCATCCGTGCCGCGGGAGCCGGCATCGGCGGATTCTTCACGCCCACCGGGTACGGAACCATGCTGGCCGAGGGCAAGGAAACCCGCATCCTGGACGGCCGCGGCCAGGTGTTCGAGACGCCCATCCACGCCGACGTGGCCCTGATCAAGGCGCTCAAGGCGGACGGCGTCGGGAACCTGGTGTACCGCAAGACCGCGCGGAACTTCGGCCCGATCATGGCCGCCGCCGCGAAGCACACCATTGTCCAGGTCTCCGAGATTGTGCCCACCGGCGGACTCGACCCGGAGAACGTCGTGACCCCCGGCATCTACGTGAACAGCATTGTTCGCGTCAACTCAGTGAAGGCGGCCTGATATGAGCGCACAGACAAGCCGCGAGACCGGCTCGATCCAGAGCAGCGAGCAGCCCCTGGGCCGCGACGACCTCGCCCGGCTGGTGGCGAAGGACATCAAGCCCGGCTCTTTCGTGAACCTTGGCATCGGCCAGCCCACTTTGGTCTCCAACTACCTCGAACCGGAGCAGAACATCACGCTCCACACCGAGAACGGGATGCTGGGCATGGGCCCGGAAGCCAAGGGCGATGAGATTGATGAAGACCTCATCAACGCCGGCAAGATCCCCGTGACCGAACTGCCGGGGGCGTCCTACTTCCACCACGCCGACTCCTTCGCGATCATGCGCGGCGGGCACCTGGATATCTGCGTCCTCGGCGCGTTCCAGGTCTCGGCCACCGGTGACCTCGCCAACTGGCACACCGGCGCGCCGGACGCCATCCCCGCGGTGGGCGGCGCCATGGACCTTGCCACCGGGGCGAAGGACGTGTTTGTGATGATGACGCTCCTGACCCGCGACGGCGCGTCCAAGATTGTGGAGGCCTGCACCTACCCGCTCACCGGCGTCGGCTGCGTGACCCGCGTGTACACAGACAAGGCCGTGTTCCTGACCGGCCCGGACGGCGTCCAGGTCCGCGAAACGTTCGGCTGCACCCTCGAGGAGCTCCAGGCCCTGGTGCCGGTCCCCCTCACGGCAGCCCCCGCCGTCGAGCGCTAATCCACCAGCGCGAACTGGCAGCCAATGACCCCAAAGCCCCGATCTGAGGTCATTCGCTGCCGCTTCGCGCCCGGGGGAGCGGGTGCGGGCTAATAGGATTGGTAACCATGACCGACGCAGCAGCCGAGACCGCGCCCAGGCCTTCCTCTGCACCCCAGGCCAGTGACCAGTACGTCCAGTCCCTCGCCCGCGGGCTGGCAGTGATCCGCGCCTTCGATACCGACCACCCGGTGATGACGCTCACCGAAGTGGCTGCACGGACGGACCTGACCCGCGCCACCGCGCGCCGCTTCCTGCACACCCTCGTGGAGCTGGGCTACGTGCGCACGGACGGGAAGACCTTCGCGCTCACCGCGCAGGTGCTGCAGCTCGGCTACGCCTACCTGTCCGGGCTGTCGCTGCCCCAGCTCGCCCAGCCGCACCTTGAGGAGCTTTCGCTGCGGCTGGGGGAGTCGACGTCGGCCGCCGTCCTGGACGGGAAGGACATCGCCTACATCGCGCGGGTCACCACCCGTCGGATCATGAACGTGGGCATCACGGTGGGGACCCGCTTCCCGGCCTACGCCACCTCCATGGGCCGCGTGCTGCTCGCGGCGCTGCCGCCGGCCGCACTGAAGCAGTACCTCGCGGAGGCTGAGATCAAGCCGCTCACTCCCCGGGCCATCGGTACCACGAACGACCTTGTGGCCGCGCTGGACACGGTCCGCGCGCAGGGCTGGTGCCTTCTGGACCAGGAGCTCGAACTTGGCCTGATGTCCGTTGCGGCGCCGGTGTACCACGGCCCGACGAAGGTGGTGGCGGCGATCAACGTGTCCCTGCAGGCGCAGTCGGTGGCCGCGAAACCGGATCCCAAGGCCTACCTGGAGATGGTCAGGAAGGAAACTGTTGAGACGGCCCGGCTGATTTCCGCGGACCTTTCAGCCAAGCATTAGCCCGTTGAGGTCATTCCGTCGTTCCCCGGTGTGATCGGCTCCACGGGCGGCCACCATTTGGTGGGCGGGCCGATGACAAAGCGGCGCCCGGTCAGTTCGCTGGGCGTGATCCGGACCAGGACGTCCTTGGCACCCTCCTGCCACGGCGACGGCGTTTCGGCAGGAGCGTCCTCGCCCGGCTGCACGGCCTCTGCGACCCCCTTGACCACCACGCTCCACGCGATGGTTCCGTAGACGTTCAGCCCGTCGGCTTCAAGGACCACCGGCTCCCCGGCGAGAACAGCGTCCAGCTTGGTCCCGGGGCCGGTCCGGAAAATCACCGTGCCTTCATCCGGCAGGTAGTTCACCGGAAAGATTTCCGGCGCGGCATTGCTGATGACAGCCAGCCGTCCCACGGAGGCGGAGCGAAGGTGCCGCCAGCATTCACGGACGGTGAGTTCTGTTATTTCCGGCCCCGGCCCAGAGGTATTCATGGTGCTGAGCCTAGGCGTCCGGTCCGCGTTGCGGCAAGGCAGTAAGACCCTGTTTTCAGTTACGCTTCACATGAGGAGAACCCCCGACCATTTGCCCGTGAAGGATGCCATGACCCAGCACAACAATGAGCCGGAGAATACGAACGCTCCGGAAGGCAACGCCGCGCCCCAGGCCGGTCCCGGCCCCAAGCGCGCCGCCGTCATCATCAACCCGGCCAAGCCCGTCGACTTCGATGTTCGCGGCCTGATGGCCAAGCACTGCGCAGATGCGGGCTGGGATGAGCCCATGTGGATCGAAACCACGAAGGACGACCCGGGGGTCGGACAGGCGAAGGAAGCGCTGAGCCGCGGGGCCGACGTCGTGATTGCCGCCGGCGGCGACGGCACCGTACGGTGCGTGGCTGAGGTCCTTTCCGGCACCTCCACGCCCATGGGTCTGCTGCCGCTGGGCACGGGAAACCTGCTGGCCCGCAACCTCGGCATGGATGTCACCGATATTGAAGGCGCCATGGCGGGCGCCCTGACGGGCGAGGACCGCAAGATCGACGTGGTCCGTGCAGTCCGGAGCGATCCGGACAAGGAGCAGCACTTCCTGGTGATGGCCGGTGTGGGCTACGACGCCACCATCATGGCGGACACGAATGAGGACCTGAAAGACAAGGTGGGCTGGCTGGCCTACGTCGATGCGGGCATCAGGAACCTTCCGGGCAAACCGGTGAAGGCGAGCATTGTCATCGACGGTAAATCAGTGGTCCACCGCCGCGTCCGCAGCGTCATGGTGGGGAACTGCGGCAAGGTCCAGGGCGGCCTGGAAATCTTCCCGGATGCGAAGGTGGATGACGGCCTGCTGGATGTTGTGGTCCTGGCGCCCCGGGGCAAGCTCGGCTGGTTCTCCGTTGTGGCCGGGATGCTCGGCAAGGGCAAAGGCAAGGACACGTCCGTGGAGTACTTCCAGGGCAAGGACGTGGAGATCACCCTTGAGCACGCCGACGACTACCAGCTCGACGGCGACCATGAGGGCGACGGCAAGCACGTCCGCATGACCATGCTCCCCGGAGCGCTAACGGTCAGGATGAACGCGCCGGCTGCCGCCTAGAAGGCAGCGCGCAACAGAGTCAAAAAGGTTCGACGGCGGCCCGCTCCCAGTGGACGGACCGCCGTCGGTTCTTGCCCGGGCTGGATCAGTCCGTGAGCAGCCTGCCCCACCTCGGTGCGAGCAAGGGGGACCCGGCAAGTTTGAGGCAGTGCCACAAAGTGACGGCCACGGAGTCCAGCACCGGTACGCCGGTTTCTGATTCCACTTCCGCTGCGATGTTGGCGCCGTACAGGTTGGTGCAGAGGTAGACCAGGGCGTCCGGCCGTGCCGCCGCGAGCTCCAGCGACCCCGGCCGCATTTCGTCCTCCGTGACCCGGGCGAAGGACTCGTTGTCGCTCAGCCCCAGGGCCCGGTGGCCGATGGTTTTGATGCCGTCCCGCTCGTAGGAGGCCATGATGGCGTGGTTGACGTCCGCCGTGTACGGCGTGAAGAGCCCGATCCGTTCCATGCTGAAGGACTCGAAAGCCGCCAGATAGGCGAGCGTGGACGTGGTGGCCGGGATGCCCGTCGCGTCGACGATCTCGCCGACCAGTTCGCGGTCGTGGCCGGCGCCGAGCCACGAACCTGACGTCCCGTTCCAGGCGATGACGTCCACGTCCGCCGTCGCCAGAAGTTCGGCGGCAGTCCTCATCACGGCGGGATCAAACTGCTTGTCCGAGGAATCGTCCAGGGCGATCCGGGTGACCGGGATCCGGGTGAAATGGATGGTGACGTCGTCCCGGTCGCCCAGGATGCGGTAGCTCTGCGGCTCCAGGCAGGTGTTGGAGGACGGCACGATCATGCCGATGCGGGTCTTGCGTACTTCAGAAGGCATGGGTGCTCCTACTTTGCTGCGGACAGGGCGGCTGCGGCGGGAGCCGTCGCGGCGGACAGATGCGCGCGGAAACCGTTCCGGGCCACGAAACGCCCCACGGCGCCGGGATCGTGGAAGCCGCCGCCGTCGAGCACCACCCGTCCTGCGGAGACCACAACGGCGGGCCAGCCGGTGAGTGCCCGGCCGTCGAACGGCGAGAAGTCAGTGCCCATGTGCAGTGCCCCGCCGTCCACTACCCGTTCCTCGGCGGGATCGAAGATCACCAGGTCGGCGTCGAAGCCCTCGGCGATGGTTCCCTTGCCGGGAACGGCGTTGATGCGGGCCGGGCCGGCGGCGAAGACCTCCACAAAGTCCTCCACCGAACTGCCGGCGGACGCCATGGCCGTGAACGTGACCGGCATCCGGGTTTCCACACCGGGCAGGCCGTGCGGCATGGCGCGGATGTCGTCCGTGCGCTCGCGCTTCTGCGACAGGTCGTAGCAGGAGTGGTCCGAGGAAACAGTGTGGATGGCACCGTCGGCCAGCCGTTCCTTGAGCGCGGCGACGGTTTCGGGGCTGCGCATGGGAGGGCAGCAGGCGTACCACTCGGGGAAAGCGGAGCCGTACACCGTGTCATCGAGGGTGAGGTAATGCGGGCAGGTCTCGGAGTAGGCTTCCTGGCCGCGGGCCCGGGCCCCGGTGACCAGGTCCACGGCGCCCGGCGTGGACTGGTGCACGAAGTACACCGGTGCCTTGGTGTATTCGGCCATGGCCAGGGTTTCCTTGACCGAGATTTCCTCGGCCAGCTCCGGACGGGTCCGGTGCAGGTGTTCGATGCCGATCCTGCCGTCGTCGGCGTGCTGCTGCGTGCAGTCGCTGATGATGGGGTCGTGTTCGGCGTGGATGTAGGTGAGGCCGTCCAGCCGGACCATCTCGCGCATCACTTTCAGGATGGTATCGCCGTCCGCCATGGTGGTTCCGCGGTTGGTGGTGTACATCTTCACCGAGCGCACACCCTCGGCGGCGAGCTGCTCCAGCTGCCAGGGCACGGTCTCGTCCCAGCTGACCACGGAGCCGTGCAGGGCGACGTCGCAGCGGGATTCCAGCGCCAGCTCCTTCTTGTGCAGCACGGCAGCCAGCGGGGTTTCCTGCGCGTCGCGGGGAATGCCGAAGTCGATGATGGTGGTGGTGCCGCCCCACAGTGCCGCGGTGGAGGTGGTGCGGTAGTCGTCCAGGGTGCGGAAGCGGCCGGTTACCTGGGCCACATGGCAATGGCCGTCCACGCCGCCCGGAATCACCAGTTGTCCGGTGGCGTCGATGGTGCGGACTGCCGCGGGGACGGGTTCCGCGGCGTCGATGAGCTGCTCCACGCGGCCGTCGCGGACCACCACGTGGGCGGACCGGCGGCCGAAGCTGTTGACCACGGTGCCGTGGGCGATGACGAGGTCGGGAATGCGGGACATCTTTGTCCTCCTAGTTCTTTGAAGCGGTGCGTTCTGTCTGTGCTGACTGTGCGGCGGCCAGGGCGGCGTCGAGGTTTTCGGAGAGTCCCTTGCGGGCCTTGACGGGTGGCGGCGCGAAGGCACCAGCCCGGTGCGGGCCGGATTGAAGTCCGACGACGGCCTCCGCCATGCGGATGCCGGCGGAGATGCCGTCCACCACCGGAACCGGGATCTGGCCGCTAAGTTCGCGGGCCAGGCCGGCGAGGGGCGCGCCGGCGAGGATCACGACGTCGGCCCCGTCCTCCGCGACGGCCTGCCGGCTGAGTGCCAGCAGCGTTTCCTTGAAGTCCTGCTGCACGGAGCCGATGCCGTTCAGCGCCTCATTGATGGAGCGGATGGAGGCCAGCCGGCCGCCGAGGCCGAAGCGCTCCACACAGTCGAGGTACCAGGGCCGGATCCGGTCGGAGATGGCGATGATGGAGAAACGGTGGCCCTGCAGGGCGGCGGCGCACAGCGCGGCCTCCGTGATGCCGATGACGGGGACGTCCGTGAGCTCCTTCAGGGCGGGCATTCCCGGATCGCCGAAGGCTGCGACGACGACTCCGTCGATGGGTGCCGCGTCGATGCGGTCCGCGCGGTCGGCGCCGACAGACGGGCCGTCGTCGGCGGTTCCCGCGGCGTATTCGGCGATCACCTCGGCCACCGCGCCGGCGGCGATCAGGGACTCGAAGCGGGTTTCGATGTATTCGACACCGTACGCGGCGGTGCGGACCACCAGTTCGGTGTCCGGCGAGGCGGAGCGCAGGGCCTCCGATTCGATCAGCGCCGTGACGTCGTCGCTGATATTGGGGTTGATGACGAGGAGTTTCATTTTTTCTTCCGGTGCAGGGCGGGTTCAGTTTTCTGGAAGTCGTCGGGGAACTGTTCGCGGTATTTGCCGATGTGCGACGCCGACTGGGCCGCGGCGCGGTCCGGGTCGCCGCTGGCGATGGCGGCGTAGAGTTCCCGGTGCTCCCGGATCAGTTCGGGCAGGTCGCTCACGTGCCGGAACAGCCAGTGCATGCGGCCCTGCAGCGGCTCCAGGGCAGACCTGAGGAAGCCGTTGTCCGCGATCCGGGTGATGGCATCGTGGAATTCGCTGTTGGCGCGGTGGGCCTCCATGACGGCGCCCTTGGCGAGGCAGCGTTCGGCCTCGTCCAGCAGCCCGGCAAGGTACTCACGGTCCTCGCCGGTGGCGCGGACGGCAGCCAGCCGGCAGGCCAGTACCTCCAACGACTGGCGGACGTCGAAGAGGTCCTCCACATCCTTGGGGCTGAGCGAGCTGACCTCGGCACCGCGGGCGCCCCGGTCGCTGAGGAGGCCTTCCTGGCGCAGCATCCGCAGCGCTTCCCGGACAGGCAGCCGCGAGACGTTGAACTCGGCTGCCAGGTCCCGTTCCACCAGCCGGGTGCCGGGAGCGTAGTGCCCTTCGAAGATCCTGGTGCGGAGCGTGTCCCGGACGGTCTCGCGGAGGGGGCGTTCCTTGTCCTGGGTTTCTTCTGCGGTAAGCATGGTGCTCCATTCGGGTTTCTTGACGGGTAGTGCGCTCCCGGCGCCGGGAGGGGGTGCTGCGGTGCCTAGCTTAGGGCTGCCAGCTTAGACAGGGAGGCGCTTGTTGTAGTCGAGCACCAGGACGGACACGCCCATGATGATCGCGGACCCGACGAAGTACAGCAGCGCCCAGGTGTAGGAGCCGGTGGCGCCCACGATCAGGCCGACGGCGATCGGGGTGACGAAGCCGGAGATGTTGCCGCTGAAGTTCATCGCCCCGCCGAGGACGCCGGCGTTGGTCCGGCCGCCCAGGATGGAGGGAATGCTCCAGAACAGGCCAACCCAGCGGAGGAAGAACATCACCACGGAGAGGAGTACGACGGCGGTGGTCGGGTCTGCCACGACGGTCACCCCGACGAGGCCGCCCACCACCACAACACTGGAGATGCCCAGCAGCGTGCGCATGACGCGGTTGGCGGAGGCGCCGGCTGCCCGCCATTTGTCGGCAAGGGTGCCGCCCAGGATCTCCCCGACGAAGCCCGCACCGAAGATCACGAACGTGGACCAGCCGATGGTCTTCAGGTCGAAGCCCTTGGCCTGGGCGAGGTACAGCGGGCCCCAGGTGAGCAGGCCGTAGAACACTCCGTTGAAGCCCAGCCAGCCGAAGCACATGGCCCAGAAGGAACGGAATTTCAGGTAGGGGAGCAGGGCCCGCTTGCCTTTGCTGCCGTCCAGCTCGGCCTCGGCGTCCTCGGCCGCGTGGGAGGCCTCGATGTATTCGGCCTCGGCGGCGTTGACTCCGCGGTGCTGGCGCGGGTTGTCCCGGACGTACCACCAGACGGCCAGGCCCATCAGGACCGTGGCGGCGCCGGCGATGACGAATGAACTGCGCCAGCTGCCGGTGGCGGCGATGAGGCCGGCGATCAGGATGCCGCCGAGCCCGGCGCCGAGCGGAGCGCCGGCGTCCAGGATGGTGGCGCCCCGGCCGCGTTCCGACTTGTGCATCCAGATCGCGTTGAGCTTGCCGCCGGCCGGCATGACACCGGCTTCGGTGACGCCGATGCCGAGCCGGGCGATGAACATGCTGAGGAAGCCGCCGGCCATGCCGGAGGCCGCCGTTGCGGCGCCCCAGCCCACGCAGGAAGCGGTCATGACCTTGCGCGGGCCGAACTTGTCGATCAGCAGGCCGACCGGGATCTGCATCAGGGCATAGGTCCAGAAGAAGGCGGAGAGCAGCAGGCCCACGAGTTCGGGGGCGAGGTTGAATTCCTTTTGGATGATGGGGAGCGCCACCGAGATGGAGCCGCGGTCGATGTAATTGACGGCCACCAGGACGAGGAGCAGCAGGAAGAGCTTCCAGCGGACGTTGGTGCGCCGTTGCACGCCGTCCTTGCCGGCCTGGTCCTCAGGGGATTGAACTGCGGTGGGATCGGTGCTGGAAGTTTCGGTACTTGGAAGAGACACAGCTTCTCCTTCACGGGGAAGATTGCGGGCAGGGGAAAGACTCTGGTGTTATGGCTGGCCACGGCCGGATCCGGCGGGGCCTTACTCTCCAGGCCTGGCTCTGGGTACGCCGCTCGGGGCGCCAGGTTCCGGGATGGTGGTCACTTTTGGGATCCCGTTTTGGGATCCCAAAATTAAAGATAGAAGTGAGCCCCGCCACTGTCAAGGGTTTTCCGCGCGCTGCCCGCCGGGGCAGCCTATTTACCGATTGTGACTACCGGCTGTCGCTATGCGCCAGAATCTCCGCGAGCTCCGCCAGCCGGTGGGCCCGCGCCGATTCCGCCGGAGTGAACGGTTCGCCGGGACGGTGGAAGGTGACGGGTCCGTGCCACGCCGTCGGGATCTTCAGCACCGTCCCGGCGTCGGCTGTGGCCAGGAGTTCCCGGCGCCCTTCAGCAGCGGAGTGGACAATCCTGGCGGAAAGCAGCTCGGCGACGGCCAGCGGAAGCTCATCCGGGTTGCCCGCAATCCGGGCGGCGAGGCTTAGTGCCCTGGTCTGGCCGTCCGCCATGGCCAGGGCCGTGGTGGGCCAGACGTGCGGATGCCTGCCGCCGCCGTCGCGCAGGGCCTCCAGGAGCTCACGTTCACCGAGATTCCCGGGCGCGGAGAGGACGAACTCGTCGAGTACGCCGCCCGCCACCGGATGGAGGTGGATGCTGAGGATGTTGGTGTCAAGCCGGGCCAGCGCCTGGGTGATTTTCTGAAGCGACCCGGGCTGGTCGCGCAGCACGGTGCGTGCCCGCCAGAGGGCAGGTGCGGTATTCAGCCGCCTGCGGTGCCGCAGGGCGGGAGCGTGCAGCCAGCTCCTCAGCATCCGGGCGGCGGAAGGCTCGGCCACCCAGATCACCAGCACTGTTGCGGTCAGGGTAAGGACCAGGACCTTGGCCACGTACGGGAGGTGGGTCTCCACTACAGCCGCGTGCACCAGGAGCTCGATGGGCAGCATAACGGCGATATTCGCCAGGGTCAGCCGTGCTTTTGTGGGTTCCGGCATCTGGCCGCAAACTTCGCAGCTCAGGTCGGCCGGTTCGGGGGACGGTGCCTTGCGCTTCATACTCACATCATGGCGGGGCCCTGTTTCAATGGCGTTGCGACCGCGTCACGATCGCCAACATCCGTGAAATGGCGCGGATTTTTGGAGTACTTGCCCCGGCCGGAGGCTGTGGCCGGGAGGGGCCGGCCACAGCCCGGTTCAGATGCTCAAGCAGGTAGTCCCGGGTGTCAGGGCCTTAAGACCCGCACGTAGTTTCCGCCCGCCCACCTAACGGTCCGTAAGACGACCGAGTAGTACCCGCATAAACCACCGGACGCCTGCATAGAAAGCCGGGTAGGTGGCCCTCGTGACGGAGGCAGGGGCCCACGGCTTGTATTGGGGAAGGCACCAACCGGTGCCGCCTACCAACGGTCGGGGGGATAGGCAAATGGCGACCTCGTCTGCAGGCATATCGCGTTCGTCCACCCTAAATGTGTGGGGGCCGCGATGAGCCAACTGGGGAAAACAAGCCCGTTCGTGCTGAAGTTCCTGGGTCCCGGAGTGAGTTCCGGGACGGTCGCCAGCCCGCCGCGTGCCGCCGTCGGGCATTCCCTTGGCGGGCCGGAAGGCCAGCCGCCCGAGCGCAGGCTATCCGGCCGTGAATGGGCGCGCTTCGTGTCCCGCTTCCTCCGCCTGACCGACACCCTGATAGTGGTTTTCTCGGTGCTGATCGGATACGTGATCCGTTTCGACGGCGGGCACTCCTTTGCCGAAAGCCGCGACAACGCACTGGGCGCCGTCCTGGCCGCGGGCCTCGTGGTGTTATGGACCGGCGCCCTCCACTTTTACCGGACGAGGGACCCCAAGGTGCTCGGAGTCGGTTCCAGCGAATACAAACGCGTCGCCGTTGCCACCACCCGGGTCTTTGGCCTGCTGGCCGTCTTCCTGGTGGTGTTCCGGCTGGAACCGGCCTGGGCCTTTTACGTCGGGTCGTTCCCGCTGGGGCTCCTGGCGCTGGTGGGGAACCGCTGGCTCGCGCGCCGCTGGTACAACCGGAAACAGGCCGACGGCCAGTTCCTGGTGAAGGCGATAGTCATTGGCCAGCCCGAAGATGTTCGCTACGTCCTCGGCCGGATCGCCAAGAAGACCGGTGCAGCCTACGAAATCCTAGGGGTGTCGCTTCCTGGTGCCCGCCGGGGAATGATGCTCGACGTCGACGGCCGCCGCGTTCCGGTGTTGTCCTCCACCGACGACGTTGTCCGGACCGTGGGAAGGTACGGTGCCGAGGCCGTCATCGTGGCGGGCCCTGTGCCGGGAGGCAACCAGTACATCCGGGAGCTGGGATGGCGGCTGGAGGAGCATTCCGCCGAACTGGTCCTCGCTTCAACGCTCACGAATGTCGCCGGGCCGCGGATCCACTGGCGGCCGGTTGAGGGACTGCCGCTGATGCATGTGGACGTTCCGCAGTACAGCGGCGGCAAGCATGTGCTCAAACGGCTGCTGGACATTGTTGTCGCCTCCGTGGCCCTCGTCCTGCTGTCGCCGCTGTTCCTTGTCCTGGCCGTGATCGTCAAGCGGAACGGCCCCGGACCCGTGTTCTTCAAGCAGGAGCGCGTCGGCAAAGCCGGCCGTCCGTTCAGGATGATCAAGTTCCGTTCCATGGTCACCGATGCCGAAGCGTCACTCGCGGCACTGATGGCCCGCAACGAGGGTGCGGGCGTGCTGTTCAAGATGCAGAACGATCCGCGGGTGACCAGCTGCGGGCGCTGGATGCGCCGCTACTCACTCGATGAACTTCCGCAGTTCTGGAACGTGCTCACCGGCGAAATGAGCCTGGTGGGCCCCCGGCCACAGCTGCAGCGCGAAGTGGAGGCCTACGAACGGCACACCCACCGACGGCTGCTCATCAAGCCCGGAATCACCGGGCTCTGGCAGGTCAACGGCCGTTCGGACCTGCCCTGGGATGAGGCCGTGCGCCTCGATCTCTACTACGTCGAAAACTGGTCGATCATGGGGGACGTCATCATCATGTGGCGGACCTTCAAAGCAATGTGCATGCCTGCGGGCGCGTATTAAGTGGAGGGGACAGATATGGAATCGTCACAGGAGTCCTACCGCCGGGACCTTGACCTTATGGCATCCGCGGCACCGCTGCGGGCCGCCGTGATCGGTGCCGGCTACTGGGGGCCAAACCTCGCCCGGAATTTCAAGGCCAGCCCGGACTGGCAACTGGCCGCGATTGTGGACACGGACCGCGACCGCGCCGCCAAGCTCGCGGCCGTCCACGGCGGCGTTCCGGTCTGCGAATCCGTTGACGAACTGCTGGACACGGTGGACGTCGATGCGGTGGCCATTGCCACTCCGGCGCACACCCACCACGGGATCGCCCTGACAGCGTTGCGTGCGGGAAAGCACGTGCTTGTGGAAAAGCCCCTGGCCGACAGCAGGGCCAAAGGCGTGGAGATGGTCGAAGAGGCAGAGAGCCGCGGGCTGGTCCTGATGGCCGACCATACATACTGTTACACCCCCGCCGTCCTGAAGATCCGCGAACTGATCGCGGAGGGTTCGTTGGGCGAGATCCTGTTCATCGACTCGGTGCGCATCAACCTGGGGCTTGTCCAGCCGGATGTCGACGTGTTCTGGGACCTGGCTCCGCACGATCTGGCCATCATCGATTTCATCCTGCCCGGCGGCCTCCGTCCCGCTGAAGTGGCGGCCCACGGAGCTGATCCGCTGGGCACCGGACGGGACTGCGTGGGGCACCTGACGTTTGCGCTGCCGAACGATGCCATGGCGCACGTGCACGTGAATTGGCTCAGCCCCACCAAGATCCGCCAGATGGTGGTGGGCGGTTCCCAGCGGACCCTCGTCTGGGACGACCTGAATCCGCAGCAACGGCTGAGTGTGTACGACCGCGGGGTCAGCCTGGACCGGAAATACCGTTCGCCTGCGGAGAAGAAGGCATTCGCCATTTCGTACCGGCTGGGTGACACCTGGGCGCCCGCATTGCCGGAACACGAGGCCCTCGGACAGATGGTGGCGGAATTCGCCAGCAGCATCTGGCATCACCGGCCTGCGCGGACCAGCGGCACCTCCGGGCTGCGGGTGCTCTCCGTTCTGGAAGCGGTCAGCCGCAGCCTCAACGGTGACGGGGCGTCTGTCGCCGTCACGGGCAACGAAACCCAGTTGGAGGGACGGCGATGAGCATGCTCCAAGGGGCGCGGGTCCTGGTCACCGGAGGAGCCGGCACCATCGGATCCACCATTGTCGACCACCTGGTCACCGCCGGCGTTGAGCGGATAACCGTCCTGGACAACCTGGTCCGGGGCCGCCGGGCCAACCTGGATGACGCGCTGGCCACCGGCAGGGTGGAACTCGTCGAAGGGGACCTGCGCGACCGCGACCTGGTCCACGACCTCACCCGCGGCAAGGACATCGTCTTCCATCAGGCGGCCATCAGGATCACGCAGTGTGCGGAGGAGCCGCGGCTCGCCCTTGAAGTGCTGGTGGACGGCACGTTCAATGTGTTCGAGGCGGCAGCCGAGCACGGCGTGGGCAAGCTGGTGGCGGCATCCAGCGCCTCGGTTTACGGGATGGCGGAGGAATTCCCCACCACCGAACGCCACCACCACCACAACAATGACACGTTCTACGGCGCGGCAAAGTCCTTCAACGAGGGAATGGCCCGCAGCTTCCGCGCGATGACCGGCCTGGACTACGTCCTCCTGCGCTACTTCAACGTCTACGGGCCCCGGATGGATGTGCACGGCCTCTACACCGAGGTCCTGGTGCGCTGGATGGAACGCATCGCGGACGGACAACCCCCGCTGATCTTTGGTGACGGACGGCAGACCATGGATTTCATCCACACCCGCGACGTTGCCCGGGCCAACATTCTGGCCGCCGGAAGCGGTGCCCGTGAGGGCGTCTACAACGTGGCCAGCGGGGAAGAAACAAGCCTCCTGGAACTCGCCGAGGCGCTGTTGCGGGCCATGGATTCCGAACTGCACGTGGAGCACGGCCCGGACCGCGCCATCAACGGCGTTGTCCGCCGCCTCGCGGATACTTCCGCCGCCCGCCTTGACCTTGGCTTCGCGGCCGAAACCGGACTTGAGGAAGGGCTCCGCGAACTCGTGGACTGGTGGCGTCCGCTTCGCGGCGAAATTGCCGCCGCCCGGGTCGGAGGCGTGCGGTGACCATCAGCCAGGATCAGGCGCTGAGCCGGATCAATGTCATGAAACCGTGGCTTGGAATCGAAGAGGCTGAGGCGGTCGCCGAGGTGATTGCGTCCGGCTGGGTGGCCCAGGGTCCCCGTGTTGCCCGGTTCGAGGAAGCCTTCGCCGCCGCCCAACAGGCGATGTTCGCCGTGGCCGTTTCCAACTGCACCACCGCCCTGCACCTGGCGCTCAAAGTGGCCGGCATCGGGCCGGGCGACGACGTGGTGGTGCCGTCCTTCTCCTTCATTGCCACCGCGAACGCCGCCGGCTACGTGGGAGCGAGGACCGTGTTTTGCGACGTTGAAGAAGAGACCGGCAACGTTTCGGCGCGAACCATTGCCGCCGCCCTGACCCCGGCCACGAAAGCCGTGATCGTGGTCGACCAGGGCGGAATGCCGGTGGACCTGGATCCGATCCGGGCGCTGTGCGACCCCCTGGGCATCACGGTGGTTGAGGATTCGGCGTGCGGGGCGGGCTCCACCTACCAAGGCCGGCCCGTGGGGGCCGGCGCGGAGCTGGCCGCGTGGTCTTTCCACCCGCGCAAGATTCTGACCACCGGGGAGGGCGGCATGCTGACTACCCGCAATCCCGAGTGGGCGGGCCGGGCGCGACGGCTGCGTGAACACGCCATGAGCGTTTCGGCCAATGACCGCCATGCCGCACTCCTGGCGCCGGCGGAGGAGTACCTGGAAGCCGGTTTCAACTTCCGGATGACGGACATGCAGGCCGCCGTGGGGCTGGTCCAGCTGGGGCGGCTGGCGGAGGCCGTGGCCCGCCGCCGCGAAATCGTGGCCGGCTACCAGTCTGGGCTGGACCGCGTGGGAGGTCTGCGGCTGGTCCGCGATCCGGCCTACGGCACCAGCAATTTCCAGTCCTTCTGGGTGGAGGTCCTGCCGTCATTCCCCCTCGGCCGGGAGGAACTCCTGGAACGCCTGGCACGTGACGGCATCTCGGCCCGCCGCGGGATCATGGCCGCGCACCGGCAGCCGGCCTACGCCGGACGGGATACCGGCGGTGCCGACCTCTCCGTCACCGAACGGCTGACGGACAACACCCTGATCCTGCCGGTTTACCACCAGCTGACGCCGGGCGAGCAAGCCCGGGTACTTCGGTCCATCCGGCTGGCGGGCGGTGAGGGAACCCGTGGCTGACCTTATTCTCATCGCTGCCAGCGGGCTCGCCCGCGAAGTGCTCGCCACAGTGCGCGACAGCGGCCAGTTCGACGTCGTGGGAATCCTCGACGACGACGCCGGCAGGGCGTGCACCACGATGGACGGATCGCACATCCTGGGACCGATCAGCCACGCGCTCAACTACCCGGACGCGAAGGTGGTGGTCTGTGTGGGCGCAGGCAACGCGCGTGCCGGGATAGTGGCGAGGCTTGCCGGCCTCGGGTTCCCGGAGCGGCGCTACGCCACCGTGGTTGACGCCTCGGTGCGGCTCCCGGAAGGGTGCCGGATCGGCCACGGCAACATCCTGCTGGGCCATGTCACCCTGACAGCCGACGTCACCATCGGCAACCACGTGGTGGTGATGCCGGGGGTGACCCTCACCCACGACGACACAGTGGAGGATTTCGCCACGTTCGCGGCCGGAGTTTCGCTGGGCGGCGGTGTCCGGGTGGGGCGGGCCGCCTACCTGGGCATGAACTCCTGCGTCCGGGAACGGACGGCCATCGGCGCCGGCGCCACCGTGGGGATGGGGGCCGTAGTCCTGGCCGACGTTCCGGCCGGAGAAACCTGGGCCGGCGTTCCGGCGCGGGCCATCAAACGCGTCATGCACACAGCTGCTGTTTCAGGAGGCGAACGATGACTCTTTCACCAACTTTCCCCTTGTCCGTACCGCTCGTTGACCTCGGCGCGCAACAGCAGGAAATCGCCGAGGAAGTCGAGAGCGGCATCAGGTCGGTCTTCGCGCGGACCTCTTTCATCGGCGGTCCGGAGGTTGCAGAGTTCGAGCAGGCCTACGCCGGTTTCCTCGGGGCCCGGCATTGCGTCGGCGTCGCCAACGGCACCGATGCGTTGGAACTGGGCCTACGTGCCGCCGGGGTCGGGCCCGGCGGCGAGGTCATCCTGCCGGCCAACACCTTCATTGCCACAGCCGAGGCCGTAAGCCGGATCGGGGCCGTCCCGGTGCCTGTGGACGTGGACCCCGATTATCTGCTCATCGATCCAGCCCGGGTCAGCGAGGCAGTGACCGCGGCGACCCAGGCGATCGTGGCCGTACACCTGTTCGGGCAGACAGCCTTCGTTGAAAAGCTAAAGGCTGCCGCTTTCGGCTGCGGCGCCGTTATTGTCGAAGACGCGGCCCAGGCCCAGGGCGCATCCCGGCACGGACGGTTCGCCGGCACCTTGGGAACTGTCGCTGGCACGAGTTTCTATCCGGGCAAGAACCTCGGGGCGGCCGGGGATGCCGGGGCGGTCCTGACTAATGATGACGCGATAGCTGCCCGGGTCCGCCTCCTGGGCGCCCATGGCAGCTCCGTCAAGTACGAACACGACGCGATCGGCATGAACTCCCGCCTGGACACGATCCAGGCAGTGGTGCTGAACTCCAAGCTGCGGCGCCTTGCGGCCTGGAACGAACGACGGCGGGAGGCCGCCGCCCGCTATTCGGAGATGCTCAGGGACGTACCCGGCATTGTGCTGCCCCGCACGGCCGATGGCAACGTCGACGTCTGGCACCTCTACGTCATCCGGATCCTGGACCGGGACCGCGTGCTCGCCGCGCTGAACGGGGCAGGAATCGGCGCCGGCATCCACTACCCGGTTCCGATGCACCTGAGCCGCGCCTACCGGCATCTGGGGTTGTGCCGGGGGTCATTTCCCGTCGCCGAAGAAGCCGCGGCGACGATGCTCTCCCTGCCGATCTACCCGCATATCACCGAACGGCAGCAGGAGTATGTCATAGGCCAGTTGCTCGCGGCCATGGACCGGTCATGACCCAGGGAAGCAGCGGACGCGGGGCCTCGAACGCCTTCGCGTGGAGCCTGCTGAACACCTTGGTCTCCAGGGTGGGCACGCTCGGGATTGGAATAGTCCTGGCGAGGGTGCTGGGCCCGGATTCCTTCGGCACCTTTGCCGTGGCCCTGGTGGCCCTGATGGCAGTGCTCAGCTTCAATGAACTTGGCGTTTCGCTGGCGATCGTCCGCTGGCCGGGCGACCCCGCAAAGATAGTGCCCACCGTCAACACCATTTCCGTGGCGGGCAGCGCCGTTTTCTGCGCCGGTGCCGTCCTTGCGGCGCCCGCATTTACGGCCGCCATGGGGGACCCGGATGCCACTGATGTGGTCCGGGTCCTCATCTTCAGCGTTTTCATCAACGGTGTGGTGGCGTCCCCGGCGGCCCTTCTCCAGCGTGACTTCAAGGAGAAGACCCGGCTGGGGATCGACCAGGTCAACGTCTGGACGGGGGCTGTCCTGTCGGTCGTCCTGGCGCTCGCGGGAATGGGCGCCATGGCGCTGGCGGTGGGCAGGGTGGCCGGGAGCCTCGTCTCCGGTGCAATGTTCCTCGCGGCCTCGCCCGTGCCCTATCGTTTCGGGCTGGACCGCAGCCAGCTGGGCCCCCTGCTCCGGTTCGGTCTGCCGCTGGCCGGCACCAGCATTATCTTTTTCGCGGTCGGCTACACCGACCAGCTGACGGCCGGAAGCATGCTGGGCACCGCGGCACTCGCTTTCTATGTCCTCGCGTTCAACCTTTCCAACTGGCCTGTCAGTATCCTGGCCCAGCCGCTTCGCAGGGTGGCGCCGGCCGCCTTTTCCACGCTCCAGCAGGACAAGCCGGCCTTGAACGCGGCGCTTGTCTCCGTGGTGGCGGTCCTTGCCGCGGCGACTCTGCCGCCGGTGATGTTCCTGGCCGGAAGCGCGGGGCCGCTGGTGGATCTTGTGTATGGCAGGGAATGGCTGCCGGCCGCCGCCGCGCTCTCCTGGCTGGTGGTTGCCGCTGTCAGCCGAATTTTTTCGGACCTTGCCTATGACTTCATGGTGGTGCAGGGCCGGTCCGGCACAGTCTTCGTCGTCCAGGCGGGCAGCCTGGTGGTGCTGGTGCCTGCGCTGGCAGCCGGTGCGGCACTGAACGGGCTGCCCGGCCTGGCATGTGCGCAGGCCCTGGTCTCCGGCTGCGTCCTGCTGCCCCTGTGCCTGTGGCAGCTCTCGCGGACGGGTGTCTCCGTGCGGGATGTCACCGCGGTGGTGTGGGTACCCGGCGTGGTTTCCCTCGCCGTCGGTGCGTTGTCGCTGGGACTGCCCGGCTGGCTGCCGGCACCCTGGTTGGAACTGCCTGTGGGCGCAGCCCTGGCTGCTTCCGCAGCCGCGGCGCTGCTGTACTGGCGCAGGGATGACGTCAGGCTGCTGAGGAAAGTTGGCCGTGAGGCGCGGCCGGACGTTGGCGAGCTGGTCCGATGAGAGTCCTTGTCTACCCACACGACCTCGGCATCGGGGGAAGCCAGATCAACGCTATCGAGCTGGCCGGTGCCGTTCACCGGCTGGGCCACGAAACCATCGTGTTCGGGCGGCCCGGTCCGCTCGTTGAAAAAGTCCGCGGGCTGGGGCTGGAATTCGTAGCAGCACCGGAGATGGGCAGGCGGCCTTCCGTGGCCGTGGCCCGGGCGCTGGCGCGGCTTGTTGAGCGCCGGCGCATCGACATCCTGCACGGCTACGAGTGGCCGCCTTCGTTGGAATGCTATCTGGCGGCGCGGAGACTGACAGGGGTGGCGGCGGTTTCCACGGTGATGTCCATGGCCGTCGCGCCGTTCATCCCCAAGCATGTTCCGCTGACGGTCGGAACCCATCAAATCGCGGAAGCCGAGGCCGGCATTGGCCGCTCGGCCGTTACCGTGCTGGAGCCCCCCGTTGACGTGGATGCCAACCGTCCCGGCCTTGACCTTTCGCAGGGAGAGCTCCGGAGGAGGTGGGGTATAACGGACGGCGGGTATGTGGTGGCGGTCGTGTCCCGCCTCGCCCGGGAGCTCAAGCTGGAGGGCATCCTCAGCGCCATGGAGGCGGTGGCATCCCTCCCGGCCGGGCTGCGGGTTTGCCTGCTCGTCGCCGGTGACGGCCCGGCACGTGCGGAAGTTACCAAGCGGGCGGCACAGGTCAATTTCCGCACCGGCCGGCAGACGGTTGTCCTGGCCGGTGAACTTGCGGACCCCCGGGCGGCCTACGATGTGGCCGACGTGTGCCTTGGCATGGGCGGATCGGCGCTGCGCGCGCTGGCCTTCGGCAAACCGCTGGTGGTCCAGGGCGAAGAAGGGTACTGGGAGCTCCTGACGCCTGACTCACTCGGGACCTTCCTGTGGCAGGGATGGTACGGCGTGGGCGGCGGGCGGGCCGGCGGCGCGTCCACCCTCCGCGACATACTGTCCGGGATCCTGCCGGCCGAAGGGCTCCGCGCTGAGCTAGGCGACTTCGGCAGGCGCGTTGTGGTGCACCGCTATTCGTTGAAACATGCTGCAGAGGCCCAACTGGATGTCTACGCGGCCGCCCTCGATGCGGCCCCATCCAACCGACGGGCGACCTTCCGCGAACTCGAGGCTGCCAGCCACTTCCTTCGCTACAAAAGCCGTCGCTTGCAGTCTCGCCTGACCGGCCGGGGCTCTGCTGATGATTTCAACGCCCGTCCGGTCGCAGCCGCCCCGCCGGTGCAGGCATTCTCAGCAGGAGGTACCGGCCAGGTTGCCGGGATGGCCGGCACCAGCCCTTGGCGGAGCCTGCCATGACCGCCCGGCGCAGAACCGTTCTCCTGCTGCTGCTCTATCTGGCTGCCCTGGCGTGCATCGGCTTTTGGCCCACACCTGTGGAACGCCCCCTCTCCGGCCTCCTCCGCAGCTTCCTGCGGTTCCTGCAGGACCAGCCCCTGACAGCGGGAATCAGGGCCGGGCATGTGGAGGTGGCCGCCAATGTCCTGCTCTTCGTGCCGTTGGGACTGCTGATAGCCGGTCTGCTGCCGGCCCGTCGCTGGTGGCTTGCTGCTGCGGCGGGACTGCTGGGTTCCGTGGCTATTGAGGCAGTCCAGTTCCTCGCCCTCGACCAGCGGCAGGCAAGCCTGCGCGACGTCGCCGGCAACACGCTGGGTGCCCTGCTCGGCGCGCTCGCGGCCGTGTGGGCGCGACGCCGGCACAGGCCACCACTAACAACGCCGGTCTCCGGCACCACAATCCCCGGGAGGAACACATGATCACGATCGCCGCCACAGCTGACGTGGAAGAGTCCGCCAGCATTGGAGACGGCTCCCGGATCTGGCATTTGGCACAGATCAGGGAGGACGCCGTCCTGGGCAGCAATTGCAACATCGGCAGGGGAGCCTATGTGGGGCCGGCCGTCCAGCTGGGCAACAACTGCAAAATCCAGAACTACGCGCTGGTCTACGAACCGGCGCGCCTGTCCGACGGTGTCTTCATCGGCCCCGCGGCCGTGCTTACCAACGACCTGCACCCGCGGGCCATCACACCAGAAGGAAACCTCAAGGGGTCGGAGGACTGGGTCGCCGTGGGGGTGACTGTCGGCAAGGGTGCCTCCGTCGGTGCACGGGCCGTCTGCATCGCCCCCCTGACCATCGGCGAGTGGGCCACCGTGGCGGCCGGCGCGGTGGTGACCCGGGATGTCCCGGCCTATGCGGTGGTGGCCGGCGTGCCGGCCCGGCAAATGGGCTGGGTGGGTGAGGCGGGCCACCCGCTCAAGCAGGACGACGGCGGCAGCTGGCTCTGTCCCGTTACCGGACGCCGCTACTTCGAAACCAAAGGGCAGCTTGTGCCCGCTGACAAGTATTAAGGAGGCGACATGGAAAACCTGGACACCGACAAAGTCATCCTGGGTGGCACTCCGGTCGATCTGATGGATCCCGAGCCGGCCTTGGAACTCATTCTGGCCCGCGCCGGACAGCGTGGCTTGCCGCCCCTCGGCGTTGCCTCCGTCAACCTGGACCATCTGCACCATTTCGGTGCCGGCGGACGCTGGGAAGGCACGCTGCACGCCGATCCGTCCAGCACTGTCGACTGGCTCTATCTCCTCGACGGTGCACCGCTGGTGTCACAATCCCAACGGCTGACGGGGCATCGCTGGCCGCGGCTGGCAGGCAGCGACCTCGCCTCGCCGCTGCTGGACCGGGCCGAGCAATTGGGACTCAGGGTGGGTTTTCTTGGCGGTTCCAGCGAGAACCAGCAGCTTCTGGCCCAAAAGATCGCCGAGGAGCATCCAGGCCTCCAGGTCGCGGGAATGTGGTCCCCGGACCGGGAAGAACTGGCCTCCGCCTGCGACTCGGAACGGATCGCGGCGGCCATTGCAGCCGCGGGCACCCAGATCCTCTACGTGGGCCTGGGCAAGCCACGGCAGGAACTCTGGATCGACCACTATGCCGCCCTTACCGGCGCCGCTGTACTGCTCGCCTTCGGCGCAGCCGTGGACTTCCTGGCCGGCAGGGTGCACCGCGCCCCCCAATGGGCCAGCGACCACGGACTGGAGTGGGGCTATCGGCTGGCCCTGGAACCCAAACGGCTCGCCAGCCGGTACCTGATCGACGGTCCGCCGGCCTACATCAAGCTGCGCACCGCATCGTGCACAGTACCCCATGCCCGGCCGGAGTCGGTGCCGTCGGCAGCTCCCGCTCCGCGGACTCCCGGCCGCTTCACCGGACCCGACGGTGCAGCGGATGCCGCCGTCGTCGTCGTGACCTTCAACAGCGCCAAAGGCGTTGGCCCCCTGCTGGCGAGCCTTCGGGAGGAGACGGCGGACCTCACGCTGCGCGTGCTGGTGGCGGACAACTCGTCCAGCGACGGCACCCTGGCACTGGTGCGCGGCGCCCACCCTGACGTGATCGCGTTCGCCACCGGAGGCAACCTCGGATACTCCGGCGGGATCAATGCCGCCATGCGGCGGGCCGGGGACAGCGCCACCGTGGTTGTTCTCAACCCCGACGTCACCGTGGAACGCGGAAGCCTGAAAACCATGATGCACCGGTTGCGTTCCTCCCGGGCCGGGGCGGTCGTTCCGCGTCTCCTGGACGACAACGGCGCAACGAGCCCGTCCCTCTACCGCGAACCGAGCCTGGCCAACGCGACGGGAGACGCATTGTTCGGACGGCGGTTCCCGGACCGGCCGGGCTGGCTTGCCGGCACCGACTACAACCCGGAGAGCTACGCCCACCCGCACACCGTGCACTGGGCCACCGGGGCTGCGCTGATGGTCCGCCGCAGCCTGGCCGATTCATTGGCCTGGGACGAGTCCTACTTCCTTTATTCGGAGGAAGTCGATTTCTTCCGCGGGCTGCGGACGATGGGCGAAACCATCTGGTACGAACCGGCGGCCGCCATGACCCATGCGGGTGCCGGATCGGGCACGTCACCGAGGCTCAACGCGCTGCTGGCAGTCAACCGTGTGCGGTACATCCGCAAGTACCATTCCTCGGCCTACGCCAAGGTCTTCCACGGTGCTGTGGTCCTGTCCGAGCTGCTCAGGTGCTGGAAGCCGGACCGCCGGGGAGTGCTGCGGAGTGTTCTGGACGAGGGCAGCTGGACCGACCTGCCGGGCGCCACGAGGGAGCCCGACCCGGCGCAGTTTCCGGGCGGTTCGGTGATTATTCCGGCGCACAATGAGGCCAGCGTGATCGCCCGGACGCTCGCCCCGCTTGCCCCGCTGGCGGCGGCCGGCAAGATCGAAGTGGTGGTGGTGTGCAACGGCTGCTCGGACAACACCGCCGCGATCGCCCGCGGCTTCGAGGGCGTGACAGTGCTTGAGATCGGACGGCCCTCCAAATCCGCTGCCCTCAACGCCGGCGATGCAGCCGCCACGAAGTGGCCCAGGCTCTATCTGGATGCTGATGTGCAAATCAGCCAGCACGCTGTGCGCGACGTGTTGACGGCGCTGGAGGCCGGCGGACCCTTGGCGGCGCGCCCGGCCGTGCACTTCGACCTCCAGGACGCCCATCCGCTGATCCACTCCTATTACCGCACGCGGCTGCGCCTTCCCTCCACGCGGAACCGGCTGTGGGCCGGAGGCGTCTATGGCTTGTCGGAGCAGGGGCGCAAGCGCTTCCAGGAATTCCCGGACCTGACAGCGGACGATCTCTTCGTCGACCGGCTTTTCGAGCCGTCGGAGAAGGCTGTGCTCGACGTTGACCCCGTTGTAATCCGTCCGCCAAGGACACCCAGGGACCAGGTGGCAGTCCTGCACCGCGTCTACCGGGGCAACGCAGAACAGAACGGCGACGCCGGCCAACACAGCACTGCCCGGCAGACCCTCGCGGAGGTGCTGCGCTCTGTTCGGGGCCCGCTCTCCGCAGCCCATGCCGCGGTCTATTTGGGATTCGCTGTCGCAGGCCGGCAGGGTGCATCCGGCCCGGGTTCCGGCACCTGGGAACGCGACGACAGCAGCCGTGGACCCGCAGGGGTGCACCCAGGGACCCCCGGCAGGTAACACGGGGGTGTCCGGCGCCAAGCGAACCAAGTACTGCCCTGCTCCACGGGCAGTACCGCGGTTCCCAAGCGGGTATTCCGCGCAGCAAAGGCGGTGTTCCGCGGAAAAATGCGCGTACGCCACTCTCGTGACCGCACCGCCGGGCGGCGCGTTGAATGGAAGGGCATACCTATTTCTTTTTGACGAGCGGGAGGCCCCGGTGACCATCAGCGAAGACCGTGCGGTTAGCCACATCGGCGTGATGAGGCCATGGCTCGGGCAGGAGGAAGCGGACGCCGTCGTGCAAGTGCTTTCGTCGGGCCGCATGGTTCAGGGGCCTCGCGTGGGGCAGTTCGAAGAGGCGTTCGGCTCTGCCCAGCAGGCGCCGCACGCCGTCGCCGTGTCCAGCGGCACCGCCGCGCTCCACTTGGCGCTCAGCGTGGCCGGGGTCGAACCGCAGGACGACGTCGTGTTGCCCTCGTTCTGCTCAGCAGCGAACGCAGATGCCGTCAGTCGCCTGGGCGCCCGGACGGTCTTTGCCGATGTCGAGGCGGGAACCGGCAATGTGTCCCGGGGGACCATCGAGGAGGCAATCACGCCGGCCACCCGGGCGGTGATCGTGGCGGACCAGGGAGGGATGCCAGTTGACCTGAAACCCATCCGCGAGCTGTGTGACCCGCTCGGCGTCACGGTCATCGAGGACGCCTCCTGCGGTGTGGGTTCCACGTACCAGGGACAGCCGGTGGGAGCGGGCGCCGAACTGACCGTGTGGTCCTTTGATTCGTTTGAGGTCCTGACCACCGGCGAGGGCGGAATGCTGACCACGCGGAATGAGGGGTGGGCAAGCGCAGCCAGGCATCTTCGTGATAACGCCGGGAGCGGCGCGGGACCCGATCACCGCATGACTGACCTGCAGGCTGCCATCGGCCTGGTCCAGCTCGGGCGGCTGCAGGAAGCCGTGGCACATCGCCGGGAAATCGTGGCCAGCTACCAGTTGGCGCTCGCGCGGATCGGCGGGCTGCGGTTCATCAAGGATCCCGACTACGGCACCAGCAATTTCCAATCCTTCTGGCTTGAGGTGCTGCCGTCGTTCGCCGTTGCCCGCAACGAGCTTCTGGAGCGCTTGTCGCGCGACGGCATTACAGCCGGCACCGGGATCGCGGCGGTCCACCGGGAGCCGGCCTACAGGAACCGGGACACCGGCGACGCAGACCTCTCAGTCACGGAACGGCTGGCGGACAGGCTGGTGGTCCTGCCGGTCTACCACGAGCTGACTCCCGGCGAGCAGTCGCGTGTGCTCCGTTCCGTCCGGCTCGCCGCGGCCGGAATTCCCACCACCGTGCGGCGGGGCAAATGGAACGGCGGGTTCCGGCGGGCGGACGCCGCCAGCGCCTGACTGCCCCGGCGTCAGCGTGAACCTTCGGGTTCTTTCGACGACGTTCCGGCGCTGGTGAGCTCCCGGTCGTTGCCCGCGAGCTGGGTCAGCAGGTCCCGGATCTCGGCCAGGAGCGCTGTGTCTGCCGGGATGGGCTCCTCCTCGGGCTCCGCCGTGGCCAGCCGGCTCTTCACCAGCGAGTTGATCTTGTTCATGGGCGCCACGAAGATGAAATAGACCACGGCCGCGGTGATGAGGAAGGTCACGAAAGCGGTGATGGCACCGCCGATGTTGACGAACGTCTTGTCATTGCCGGGCCAGATGGGGAAGCCCAGGCCCTCGGTGTTGACCCCGCCAGCCGCGGCGATGATCGGGTTCACGATGTTGGTGGTGAAAGCTGTGACCAGTGCCGTGAAGGCCGTGCCGACGACGACGGCGATGGACAGTTCGATCACGTTGCCACGAAGGATGAAATCCTTGAATCCTTTGAGCATGGGTCCTCCGGTATTCGGTTCAGTCGGTGATTTAACCGAATGACAATACCAGTCCGCGCGTTCGCGCCCGCCGTCGTCACCTATGCCCCGGGCGTAGGATTTGGGGTGGACGCCAACGCTGCCGCCATCAGACTGGCACCGTATGGAAAGGCGTGACCCCCGTGAAGCTGTTTGCCGAGATGTTCACCATTGCTCCCGGCAATAAAGACCATCAGGTCGCGATCCGCTGCGCAGTGGGTGTCTTTGTTCCGCTGATCATCCTGGTCCTGGTAGGCCGTAGCGACCTGGCAATCTTCGCTTCCTTTGGCGCCTTCACCGGAATCTACGGCCGCGGGGAGATGCACCGGAAGCGGCTCTTCATCCAGATGCGCGCCGGTTCGCTCATGCTGCTCGTCATACTGCTGGCAACGCTGTCCGCCCGCGCCGGCCAGGCCCTGGGGCTTTCGGACGCCGCGAGCACCTGGACCCAGGTGGCTGCCACCACGGTGGTAGCCGGGGCGTGTTCGCTGGTGATTGCCTTGTGGCGGCATCGGCCGGCAGGCTCGTTGTTCCATATTTTTGCCTTCGCGGCCATCGCGTCGATTCCCAACCAGCCGCCGCTCTGGCAATGCATGTTTGTCGCCATCCTCACCACCGTGTTCTGCCTGTTAATCGGCATCTCCTCCCGCCTCGTGCGGAGCCGTCGGACGCCGTGGTCCATGCCCGAACCCGCCCGGCTGACGCCCGATGAAAAGCGCGCCGCCTGGCTCGAAGCCGTGGGCTACATCGTGGCTGCGGGTCTGGCCGGCACACTGGCCACCATTGTGGGCCAGCGGCTGGGCTTCGGCCACAACTACTGGGCCATGGTGGCTGCCGTTGTTCCGCTGGTGGGCCGGACCACCCGCCACCGGGTGGCGAGGGGCATCCAGAGAATCATTGGCACCGTGCTGGGCCTGGTGGTGCTGGCCGGTGTGCTGCTGCTGAATCCTGCGCCCTGGCAGATGGTGCTGGTGATCGCCGCGTGCCAGTTCGGCGCCGAGATGTTCATTGCACGCCAGTACGTCCTGGCGCAGATCTTCGTGACACCGCTGGCCCTCAGCGCCACGTTGCTGGCTGCGCCCACTGCCCCGCAGGTGCTGCTGCGGGACAGGATCGTGGAGACGGTCATCGGCGCCGCCGTCGGCATTGCCGTGGTGGTTGCCCCCGCCGTGTGGCGGCGGATGCGGGCACGGAGCGGCGCGCAGCGCCTGGCAGCGTAGCGGCTTATTCGGCGACCAGCAGGGCCTGCGGTGCGGCCTGTTTCATGCGCGTCCTGAGCCAGCGGAGCTGGAGTCCGGTGTCCCCTTCGCACCGCGATACGACGTCCAGGAGCTGTTTGTCGCGGTCGCCCTTCGCCGCCTGCCCCACCATCATCCAGGTGGCATCGATGTGGTTGACCAGCACGTACAGGTCCTGCAGGTCCAGGAGCAGGGCCAGGGGCCCGGAGCGGACTTCCCGGATTCCGTTGGCCGTCAGCCGGTGTTCCTCCTCGCCTTCGGTTTCCTCGCCGTAGCGTTCAATCACGGGCCTCAGCGCCTCGCGGTGGGCGTCGCACTGCTTGGCGAGTGTTTCGAGCAGGAAGTGCACGTCGGGCTCCTCGCCGTGACCGTGCGCCACTAGGCGAAAGGAGTTTGCCAGGGTGGCTTCATGGCTTCAGCTTCCCGCCGCGGTGCCGGGTGCTAGGAAGGCCCGACGGCGGTCCGCTTACCCGCCGCTGCGGTGACCGTCTGCGGGACCAGGACGAGGGCTGCAACGGCGAGAACGGCCGCGCCGGCAAAGACGTAGAAGCCCCAGGGGTAAGCGATTCCGGCCGCAACGAGGGTGCCGGTCACGGCCGGACCGAGGATGGCCCCCAGGCGTCCGACGCCGGCGGCGAAGCCCAGCGCGGTGCCGCGCAGCCGCGGCGGGAACAGCTGGCTCACCCAGGCGTACACCAGCACCTGTGAGCTGAAGACGAAGACCCCGGTGACGAAGACGGCCGCGTTCAGGAGCAGCTCGTTCTGGATTTTCACGCTGAGTACTGCCAGGAACACGGCGGAGAGTCCGAACCAGAGAAGCACGATCTTCTTGGTTCCGTGCTTGTCCGCCAGGATACCGGCCACGACCAGGCCGGCCACGGCGCCCACGTTCAGGACCAGCAGGAGGGAGAGCCCGGCGCTGAGCGTGTAGCCGGCGGACGACATGAGCTGCGGCAGCCAGGTATTCAGTCCGTACACCAGCAGCAGGCCCATGAACGAGGCCACGGCAACACCGGCGGCCACCAGCGGGTACGGTTTCCGCCCGAGGTCCTTGAAGCTGGCGCGGTCTTCCACGGCAGGAGCGGGTTCTTTTGCGGCAGCCTTGCCGGGTGCCGGAAGGGAGATGACGGCGGGCAGCGTTTCCGGCAGCTTAAACCACAGGAACGGGACCAGCACGAAGCCCGCAAGGCCGCCGACCACGAACATGATGCGCCAGTCCGGGATGACCATGAGCGCCAGGAAGGCGGTGGCCACTGCGCCTGCGTGGTAGCCGGTCATGGTCCGGGTGGTGGACTTGCCGGCGGATCCTGCGGGGGCGTAATCGTTCATGTAGGCCAAAGCGGCGGGAAGGCAGGCGCCCAGCCCCAGGCCGGCCAGCAGCCTGAAGGCGCTGAAGACTGCCACGTTGGGGGCAAAGACCACGGCAATGGTGAAGATGGAGAACCACGTAACGCAGGCAACCAGCAGGTTCCGCCGGCCGAACCGGTCGGAAAGCGGCGCAATGAACAGTGCTCCGAGGCCCACGCCCACTAGGGAGATGGTCGCAGCAAAGGTGGCGCCCACGGCGTCGAAGCCAAGGTCGTGGGTCTTGATGAGCGTGGGGATGACGGTGCCAAGCACCACCAGGTCAAAGCCGTCCAGGACCATGGCCAGCCAGCAGAGCCAGACGGGCCAGCGTGATTTGTTTTCCAACGACGTCGTTGACATTGCTACCTCAAAAGTTGATTAGTGCGCTCTGTTTCCGTGTGAAACAAGCCGGGACCAAGGTTCCCCGCCCTGAGATTTGTACCACTGGGCAGTGTTATGTGGGACACTTCGAACCATTCAATGGAAGGGGAAGTGTGGCCAACTCGGTTTCCGGGGACTCTGTGGTGGACCGCGTGGTCCGCGTCATTGCCGCTTTTCCGGAGGGTGTGAACGTGCTTCCGCTTTCGGAACTCGCCGCGCGGGCGGGGCTTCCGCTCACTACGGCCCACCGGCTGGTGCGCCAGCTGGCCGGACACGGGCTGCTCGACGTCGGCGCCGGCGGTTCGGTGCAACTGGGGCTGCGGCTCTGGGAGCTCGTTAACCGCAATTCGCCCACACTGGAACTGCGCCAGGCCGCCATGCCGTTCATGGAGGACATACAGCAGGTGCTCAATCAGAACGTGAACCTTGCGGTGCTGGACGGCTGGGAGGCACTTTTCGTCGAGCGGCTTTCCCGGCGCGGCTCGGTGGCGAACCGGGCGCAGGTCGCCGGCCGCATGCCCGTGCACGTGTCCTCGGCCGGGCTGGTCCTGATGGCCAACCAGCCGCACGCGGTCCAGGCGGACTACCTTGCGGGTTTCTCGGATCCTGCCGGCAGGTTGACGGTGGAAGAACTGCGCATCCAGCTAGGCGAAGCTGCACACCAGGGGTACGCCCAGCTGGCCGGCGTGGTGGACCCGGACACCTGGGGCATTGCCGTTCCGGTGATGGACCGGAGAAAGCGGACGGTGGCTGCGATCGGCGTCGTGGTTCCCTTGCGCGAGGTGCGCCTGCAGGCGCTGGTCCCGGCCCTGCAGACAGCCGCCCGCGGCATCGGCCGCCGTCTCGCTGAATCGGAGGGCCCTGCAGAGCTGCGGGACTAGACCCGGATTCCATTCAACGGAATCACCGTAACGCGGATCACGCATCGGGGCGCACACTGTTTCCAGACGATCCAACAGGCCCCGGGCACTCCCGCCGGGCCCCGCAACGAAGCGAGGAAACACCATGGCAGCCCGCAAAGTCATCACCACCCAGGTAGCCATCCTGGGCGCAGGCCCGGCAGGCCTGATGCTCTCGCATCTGCTCGCTAAGTCCGGCATAGAATCCACCGTCATCGAAATCCGGAGCCGCCAGGAAATCCAGGAGACAGTCCGCGCCGGCATCCTGGAGCACGGCACCGTGAAGATGCTGGTGGACAGCGGCGTCTCGGACCGCGTGCTGCGTGACGGCGACCGGCACGACGGCATTGAGCTGCGCTTCAACGGCGAGAGCCACCGGATCGACTTCCAGGACCTGGTGGGGGAGTCGGTGTGGCTCTACCCGCAGACTGACGTGTTCATGGACCTTGCCGCTCGCCGCGAGGCCGACGGCGGAGACGTCCGCTACAGCGTTTCAGACACCACCATCCACGACATCGAAGGATCCCCAAAGGTCTGGTTCACGGACGCCGACGGTGTGGAGTATGAGCTGCGGGCCGATTTCATCACCGGCGCGGACGGTTCCCGCAGCCACTGCCGCTTCCAGATCCCGGAGGCCGACCGCAAGTGGTACTTCCACGAGTACCCCTTCGCCTGGTTCGGGATCCTGGCCGAGGCACCCCGCAGCTCCGATGAGCTGATCTACGCCAACTCGGACAACGGCTTCGCCCTGATCAGCCAGCGGACCGAAACCGTTCAGCGCATGTATTTCCAGTGCGATCCCAACGAGGATGTGAACAACTGGAGTGAGGACCGCATCTGGGACGCCTTCCGCAGCCGGGTCAACGGCAACGGCTTCGAGCTCAAGGAAGGGCCGGTCATCGACAAGATGGTGCTGAAGTTCCGCAGCTTCGTCCACGCCCCCATGCGCCACGGCAAGCTCTTCCTGGCCGGCGACGCCGCCCACACCGTCCCGCCCACCGGCGCCAAGGGCCTGAACCTGGCCATCCACGACGTCAAGGTCCTCTTCGAAGGGCTGGAAAGCTACTACAAGGACGGTTCCACGGTGTTGTTGGACGCTTACAGCGACCGCGCCCTGGAACGGGTCTGGAAGGCACAGCAGTTCTCCTACTGGATGACCTCGATGCTGCACACGCCGGCGGATGCGGACGATTTCTCCCGGGCCCGGCAGCTGGGTGAGCTCAACTCAGTGGTCTCCTCCCGCCACGGCAGGGCCTATCTGGCGGAGGCCTACACCGGCTGGCCCGGGGCCCGCTAAGCGGGCCCGGGACGCAGCCCCGGTCGTAGACTCGGGGAATGCACGGCATAACAATCGTGGGCGGGGGCATCGCCGGCCTGGCCCTCGCCGCGACGCTCGACCCGGGTCGCTTCCACGTCACGGTTCACGAGCAGCGGAACACGCTGCCGACAGTGGAAACGTCCCTGGCCATGTGGCCGGAGGCCCGGCAGGCGCTCGAAACCGTGGGGATCCTGCCGGAGATTCGGGCGGCAGGCTCCCCCTTTGACGCCATGGCATTGCGGGACGTGTCCGGGAAGGTGTGGTTCCGGGCCGAGGTTTCAGGCGTGATCGGTGTTTCACGTGCTGACCTGCTTCGGCTCCTGGACTCTGCTGTGCCGGACTCCGTCAACCGGGTGTTTACGGCTGTGACCTCGCTCCCCGACTCCGGGCTCCTGGTGGGCGCCGACGGCGTCCATAGTGAGGTCCGCCGGCAACGGTGGGGTTCGCGGTCCCGGGAGCGGCTCAGTCCCTACCTCGCCTTGCGCGGGATCATCGATGAACCCGTTGCGGGGGATGCGGGCGGCGAGTACTGGGGCCGTGGCGAATTGTTCGGGATCGCTCCGGCCTCCCGGCAACGGACCTACTGGTATGCCTCCTACCGCTCGGACCTGGGGCCCGGCGGCATCGATATTGCCGCGGCACTGGATCTCACCCGCCGGCGCTTTACGGGAAAGGCTCCGGGAATCGTCCGCGTTCTCGCCGCGGCCACCCCCGAACGGACGCTCGCCCAGCGGATCTGGACCGTGCCCGCCCTGCGCAGGTACGCGCGCGGGGGCTCCGCGCTGGTGGGAGACGCGGCGCACGGCATGACACCCAACCTTGGGCGCGGGGCCTGCGAGGCCCTGGTTGATTCGGTTACCCTCGCCGGGCTGCTCAACTCGCGGCCGCTTCCGGAGGCGCTCGCGGCGTACAACAAACGGCGCGTGCTGCGCAGCCAGGCCTTACGGGTGGCGTCCTCCGCCATGACCCGGCTGGTGCTGGCCGAATCGGCCCAGCCGTTCCGGGACAGGATCCTTAGTGTGGCCGGGCGGCTGAACCGCTCCACGTAGCGGGCGCCGGCCGCCTGGTTGCGCACCGCCGTCGGGCGCGGTCTTTTGGGTTGGGCTTAAGGCACCGGACTCGGCGCGGACGCCTTGGCGTCCGCCATCTGCACAACGGGCGATGCCGCTGGAGTAGCAGTTCCGGCAGTAGCGCCGGGTCCGCCGCGTTTACCGCCCTTCGAGCCTCGGCGCTTGCCGGACCGACCGCCCGACCTTCCATAGACGAGGTACATCGTCAGGCCGGTGATGACCATCAGCAGCACCGTGTACACAAAGGTGTTGGAAACACCGTCCACGCCTTCTGCGCCGTCCGTGTTGGCCTTGATGACAAGGCCCAGCGGCTGGACCAGCGGATGGGCCAGGAAGATGGCGGTGTCGTAGTCGTCCAGCATGCTGTTGAAGTTGAGGGCGGCGATGGCGGCCGCGGCGGGAAGGACCAGCGGCAGCAGGATGCGCCGGAAAACGTAAAGAGTTCTTGCCCCCATGATGGTTGCCGCCTCCTCCAGCGACGAATTCACCGACGCAAACGACGCCTTGAGCATCCTCAGCGTGAAGGGGATCTTCACCGTGACAAACGCGATCAGGAGGATGACGGTGGTCCCGGTAAGGACGGCGCCGCCCACCAGCGGACTCGGGTGGTCGTAGCTGATGATCAACCCCAGGGCCAGCAAGGCCGACGGCAGGATCCACGGGATGTGCAACAGGTACTCGAACATGGCCGTTACCCAGTTCTTGTGTTTCTGCAGGATCCGCGCCACGAAGAGCAGGCCGCCCACGGCGATGACCGCAGCAAGCGCGCTGTAAACAACGCTGATGACAAATGGCCTCAGGCCGGAGGGCTGGGTCAGCACGCGCACATAATTGTCGAAAGTGAGGCTGCCCGGTGAGAGCTGTCCGGTCTGGATGGCGGCACCGTCTGCGAAGGAGAACAGCACAATCAGGACCACGGGCAGGGTGTATACCGCAAACAGCAGGTACGCGGCCGCGTGGACGGCAATGTTGGCTGCCGGGTTGGAGATTTTTTGCTTCTGGAGCGCCGAGGAAACCTTGGATACGGAAAAGTAGGTGCCGCCCTTTTCCAAGCGCGACATGACCGCGAGCATCAGGATGGTGGCCGCGCCGAGGATGACGGCGAGCAGTGCCGCGAGGTCACGGGACGTGGGGCTGTTCATGAACGTGAGGATCATCGGGGTGATGGTCTGGAAGTCGCGTCCGCCCAGGACCTGGGGCGCGCTGAGTGCTCCCAGGCCGGTCAGGAAGGACAGGATGGTGACGGCGAAGAGCGTGGGCTTCAGCATCGGCAGCACGATGCGGCGAAGGATGGTCCACGTTGAGGCGCCAAGGTTTCTGGCCGCTTCGATGGTCTGGTAGTCAACGCCTTTGAGGGCGTTCGCGACGAACAGCATGTGGTTGGTGGTGGTGGCGAAGGTCATCACCGCCAACACGGCGAAGAATCCCGAAAACCAGCCCGGATCCATCCCGGGAAAGATGTTCAGCAGGAATGCCGTGACGATTCCCTTGTCGCCGTAAATGAATTTGTAGCCCGCCGCCAGTACGATGCCGCCGTAGATGAACGTGGTGGCGTAGCCCAGGAAGAGGATCCTGGCACCGCGGATCCTGAAGTAATGGGTGACCAGGACGATGAAGATGCCCACAACGTTCACCGTGATGGAGAGTGCCACTGCCAGCAGGAAGCTGTTGCCCAGGGATTTCATGGCGCGCTGCGAGGAAAAAAGCTTCTCGGCCGCCCGGCCTGAAAAGTTTCCTTCGGGGAAGAAGGTTTCGATCAGGACGTTCGCGTTGGGCCAGACGAGGAACGCCGCGATGAACCATGTCAGCACCGTTCCCACGATGATGATGAACGGGGAGCGGAGCATGCTTCCGGCCGAGGTGGCGCTGCTCATCGGAGGGACGCTGCCTGATCCTGCGCTGCCTGGTCCTGCGCTGCCTGATCGTGACCGGCCAGCGCGGCGCCGGTATCGGGGTGGTACTGCAGCACGTGGCCCGGTTGAACATACACAGTGGTTTGCGCCCCCGTCTCGGGATGCACCCCGCCGTCCTCCTTGACCAGCAGCCGGATGTCGGCGCCGTGGCTCCGCACCACGTAGCGGCTGTGGAGCCCGTGATACGTACGGGACACCACCTTTCCGGAAAGCCCGACGGCGGTGCTGCCGGCTGCTGAACCTCCGGCTCCGGGCGGCGTCAACGACGCTTTTTCCACCCGCAGGTAGGAATTCGCTGCCGTGCCGAGCCCGGCGCCCGAGAGCCGGTTCAGTTCAGCGATGAACTCCGCCGTCAGGGCGGAGCTGTCGCCGATAAAATTGCACACGAATTCGGTGGCCGACCGGTCGTAGATGTCCTGCGGGGTGCCCACCTGCTCCACCACCCCCTTGTTGAAGACGGCCACGCGGTCGCTCATGGCCAGGGCCTCGTCCTGGTCATGCGTCACATACACAGTGGTGATGCCGAACTCGCTCTGCAGGTCCTTAAGCTGTTGCCGCAGCTGGTGGCGCAGTTTGGCGTCGAGATTGGACAGCGGTTCGTCGAGGAGCAGGATCTTGGGGCGAAGCACCAGGGCGCGGGCAACGGCCACCCGCTGCTGCTGGCCCCCCGAAAGCTCCGCCACGTTCTTGTCCAGCTGTTCATCGCTGAGCTCCACCCGGCGCGCGATGTCGCGCACCAGGCGGTCGCTCTCGGCGGACTTTTCCTTCCGCACACGCAGGCCGAACGCGATGTTTTCCCACACGCTCATGCTCGGGAACAGGGCGTAATTCTGGAAGACCATCCCCACCTGGCGCTTGTCGCTCGCCAGGCGCGTGACGTTCTTGCCGTCCACATGGACCGTCCCCGCGGACGGCTCAATGAAGCCTGCCAACGTCCGAAGTGCCGTCGTTTTGCCGCACCCCGACGGGCCCAGCAGCGTGAAGAATTCACCGGGCCGGACGTGGAGGTCCAGGTGCGGGATGGCAATGAAGTCGCCGAAGGCAACTTCGATGTTGTCCAAGCGGATCATGGGAAACCTGTCTTGTGGGACTGCAGAAAGTGGGTAGGGCAGGGTTACGTCATGTACTCGAGCTCGATCTTTTCCACCCACGAGCCCATGTTTTCCTGGACGAAGTTCCAGTCAATGTCCTGCTGCTTGAGTCCGTTGAAGAACTCCACCACCTCCGGCTTGGCCTTGGCGGCGGCGCTCTTGTTCACCGGCATGGAGTTGAACTGCTGTGCGAACTCACCCTGGACGTCGGCACTGCCGAACCAGTCGATGAACTTTTGGGCCTGCTCTTTCTTGTCGGTGCCCTTCACCAGGGCGACCTGCTCCACCGCGAGGGGGATGCCTACGGACGGCACCACCGTTTCGACGTTCACCTTGAAGGACTTCTCGCGTTCCGCCACGATGGACGACGGCATCTGCCCCATGTCCACGTCGCCTGATGCGATACGGGCGAAGAGATCGGTTTTCGCTACGGCGGGGCTGCCGTTCTTGAAGTATTGCTCCACCTGCTTCCAGCCTTCATCGGAGATGCCCAGGTCGCCGGAATCGTCCTTGTAGCGGGAGAGAATACCGGCGAATACCAGCTGTGCCGTGGCGGTTCCCAGTCCGGTGACCCGCTCGTAGCGTGTTTTGAACTCGTCTTTGGACCATAGGTCCGTCCAATCCTTGGGTGCCTGCTCCGGGGTGAACTTGTCCGAGTTGTAGCCGAGCAGGATGGCCTGCTTGACCAGCGGCCAGTAGGCCTTGTCGTCGTCGCTGTCTGCGAGCGAGGAATCCACTTCGCCCGCCCACGCAGGCTCATAGGCCTCGATCGCACCGGCTGCTTTGACCTGGGCGAAGTACATGTTGTTGAGGCCGAAGGCAACGTCCGCAATGGGGTTGTTCTTCTCGGCGATCAGTTTGTTGGTCGCGTCTGCGCCGCCGGCGCCCACAATCTCAATCTTGAAGCCGGCGTCCGCTGCCTTTTTGGTCAGCCACTCCCCGCGGCCCTCTCCGTTGGAGTTGGTGTACACCACCAGGGTGTCGCCCGAGGCCCCGGCGGCGGAGGAATTTCCGGAGGTTTCGGGGGCTGCGGTGCCGGCACCGCAGCCGGCTAGAAGGGTGACGGCGACAGCGGCGGCAACCATTGTTTTGAGTTTGTGCACGATTGGGACCCATTTCTGAACTGGAACCGGAGCATTGTCCGGCAAGCCTATAGCGGCTAACGCCGATTCGGGCCGTTTATAGCTATCGATTCGATAAACTACCCGGCCCCGGCGTTCGAGTCTTGTCCAGGCACCTCAACAGCGTTCGCCCGTGGCTTTAACGCATCGTGAACTTCCGGGGTACCCCGGAATGGTCAGTCCTGTTCGAGGGTCTCGGTCAGGTGGTGGGTGGGAATGCGGTCGCGGTCGTAGGTGATCTCGGTATAGCCGTGGGGTTCGGGCTTGCCGAGCGGGCTGAGGTTCACGAACACGATTTCCTCGATGGTGAGGATGCTCTGCCGTGTGATCATGTTCCGCACTTCGGCGCGCATGGTCAGCGATGTCCGGCCGAAGCGCGTGGCGGTCAGCCCCATCTCGATGAGGTCTCCCTGTACCGCGGAGCTGACGAAGTTGATTTCGGAAATGTACTTGGTGACTGCCCGGCCGTTGCCGAGCTGCAGGATGGCGTAGATGGCCGCTTCCTCGTCGATCCATTTCAGCAGGCTCCCGCCGAACAGCGTGCCGTTCGCATTGAGGTCTTCAGGTCGCACCCATTTGCGCGTGCGGAAGGTAATGTCTGCCGATTCCATAAGGCGAGATTAGCCGACGGCGGTCCGCCTGCCGCAGTGTGACGGTCTGCCAGGTGGCGACGGCGGCAGGCGCTGCCGTCGTCAGGCCATGGCAGTGTGGGCGGCGCTGTGGGAATCAATCTTCTTGGCGTAGCAGTAGGAGTGCTCAACGCCGATGTAGGGGCCGAAGTTCGGTACTTCATCAAAGCCACAGCTCTGGTAGAAGTTCCTGCCATCCGGCTGGGCGGAGCCGGCTTCGGCGGTGATGGAGGTGACGCCCATGCCGTAGGCGTGCGCCTCCAGTGCTGCGAGGATGGAGCTCGCCACCCCCGAACCGCGGGTGTAGGGCAGTACGTACAGCCGCTTGATTTCCGCCGTCGTGGAGTCCAGCATCCTCAGCCCGCCGCATCCTACGGGCTGGCCGGAGCTCTTCTCATAGGCCACCAGGAACACGGCGGTATCCGCTTCCGACGGCGGCGGGCCGGGTTCGTGGTCCTTCGTGCCGAAGCGGGCGTCCAGTTCCGCCTGCTGTGCCGCACGCAGGTCGGCGCCCACGGGGTTGGCCCAAGTGACCTGCCTGATGTTGAGACGGGGGTTGGTCTGCATCACTGCCTCGATTCGCCGAAGGGTTATGCAAAATAAGCCTAAGAGGGGGCCGTTTCCGCGGTGTTTCCTGCGGGTAAGCGTCCGGAGAACAGGGTGTCGGGCCTTCCGGATTTATCAAGCCCGTCTAGATATCAGATCGGCTAGTATTACTCAATGGCTTTGAACAGCAGTGCCGGATCCGGCTATTGGTACGGCGCCGACGGGCAGTTCGACCATGGCGCGGCCGTATTGCAGTCCCTGCGTGACTATCGCAATGCCGAAGTGGCAACGCGCCGGGCGACCAGGGATTCGATGGGCATGGGGGAGACGGACATCCTCGCCCTGCGCTACCTCCTGCGGGCGCGCGCCTCGAACAGGGCCGTTGTTCCCAAGGACCTCAGTACTTTCCTTGGCATTACCAGCGCCTCCACCACTTCACTGATAGACCGTCTGGTGGGCAGTGGGCACGTGCGACGCGAACCGCACCCCACGGACAGGCGATCGTTGATCGTAGTGCCGACTGTCGAATCCGATACGGAGGTGCGGGCCACTCTCGGAGCCATGCACCGCCGGATGATGGCGGTGGCGGAAGAACTGACAGCGGAGGAGGCCGGCGTCGTCATCGCTTTTCTCCAGCGCATGCGCGAGGCGATTGAACCGGAAGACGGCAGCAATCCCTGATAGGTAGTTAGACAAGCTAGTTATATTGACTACTTATATGTATGCTTACTATTAATGGGGGTTGACCGTTGATAGTTTGGCGCTTGGCATAGGGAGTTGGGTTCGCTTGGTTACGTTCACACGATTTGACGGACCGGGCCAGCGGACGGAAATGACTACGGGGCCAGCAGCCACCATGACCGAGCCGGCCCGTATCTCGGACGGGTCCGGCCCGGCGGGATACCCGCCCAAGCACTGCGGCGTGGCCATGGAATGGTCCACGCCGGCCGCGCAGACCATGTCGGCCTACTCCTACTCCTACGATGCCGGCGAAGCCCTGGCCGACCTGCCCGAAGTGTGGCGGTGCCGATGCGGCTTCCAGCTCGACTCCTGGGTAAACGCGGCAGCCGCCGCCAGCCTTCTGGCCGATATCCGCATGTCATGACCGGCGACTGCGGCTGCCAGCCTCCCGAAATATGGGATGCCGGTTCGGACACACGCTATCTGCTGCATGAACGGGTAGGCATCGGTGCCACCGCCCAGGTGTTCCGCGGTACCGACCACCGTGACGGCCGTCCCGTCGCCATTAAGGTGGCTGCACTGGCGGACAAACGGAATGGCGAACGTTTCGCCGCTGAGGCTGTCCTGATGGAGGGATTGCGCCATCCGGCGCTCGTGAAATTTGTTGACAAGGGCACCGGGGCAGCGGATTCCCGCTGGGCAGGCCGCCCCTTCCTGGTTCAGGAACTGGTGTACGGCAGCAGCCTTGCGGAAACAATCCGCTGGGGGCCGGTGCCCGGGAGCGAGGTAGCTCCTTGGGCGGTGGGCCTCCTGTCCGGACTTCGGCACCTGCATGCGCGCGGGATCGTGCACCGTGACATCAAGCCGGCGAACCTGCTGCTGAGCCGCCTGCGCAAGTGCCCTGTCCGGATCATCGACTTCGGCATCGCTGCACCTGCCGGAACCGAGCCGGAGCCCGGGACGTCTTCCGGCACCGTTCAGTACATGAGTCCGGAGCAGGCCAACGGCGAGACAGTCCGGCCGGCTGACGACATTTATGCCTTGGGGCTGGTGCTGCTCGAATGCCTGACGGGAGTCAAGGCCTTTCCCGGGACGGCCGTCGAGTCCCTGGTCGCAAGGACGCTGAGGAGCCCCGGCATACCGCAGCACCTCGGTCCACAATGGGCGTCGCTGCTGGGATCGATGACAGCCAGGCATGCGGCGGAGCGCCCCACAGCACTGGAGGCCACGGCAGAGGCCGCGATGCTCCTGCAGCGCCCGAATCCCCTGCGCCGACGGGTGGAGGCGCGCTCGGGGAGCTACTGCTAGGCCGGTCCCCCGGTGGGGTCTTCCGCGGTCGGATCGGCCAGGGCCAGGCCGCCCACGGGGCTGTCATCCCAGTGGATGAGCTTCCAGCCGTCGTCGGGATCGCCCTCCAGCGCCACAATGCCGGTGTTGTTCAGCACATGCTTCGCGGCAAAGTCCGGCTCAATGTTGCCTGCCCGCAGTCCTGCCCATACCCGGATGGCCGCCCCGTGGCTGACCACGGCAACGGATCCGGAATCCCCGATTCCGTTTGCCCGCTCCGCCAATGCGGCGATCGCGGCGTCATAGCGGTCGAAGAAGTCCCGGCCGCTGGGACCTGCAGGCATCCGGCGGTCCAGGTCGCCGTCGGCCCAGGAGAATATGGTGCCCAGGTACCGCTTGTGCGATTCGTGGTCCGTCAGCTTTTCGAGCGCACCGGCTTCGATCTCGTGGATGCCCTCAATCACCTCAGTGTCCAGCCCGTGGAGCCGCGCCAGCGGCGCTGCCGTGATCTGGGTCCGGACCAGGGTGGAGGCGTAGAGGGCGTGGATCCGCTCATTCGCCAGAGCGCGGGAAAGAGCCTCGGCCTGGCGTTCGCCGAGTTCCGTCAGCCCCGGTCCCGGGTGCGCGGTGTCCAGCTGCCCCAGGACGTTGCCGGGGGTCTGGCCGTGGCGAATGAGCAGGAGCCTCATTTGAGGTGGTCCACCAGCTGGTCCGCGATGCCCGTGTACTTGCCCGGTGTCAGGGCCAGCAGCCGGGCTTCGGCGTCTGCGGAGAGGCCCAGGCCCTGGACGAATTCCTGCATCCGGGCGGCATCCACGCGCTGTCCGCGGGTCAGGTCCTTGAGCCGCTCGTACGGGTTTTCCATGCCTTCGACGCCGGCGATCGCCTCGGCGCGCATGACCATCTGGATGGCCTCGCCCAGGACTTCCCAGTTGGTGTCGAGGTCTCCGGCCAGCACGTCTTCCGCGACGTCCAGGCGCTCGAGGCCCTTGACCACATTCGAGATGGCCAGCAGGGAGTGCCCGAAGGCGACGCCGATGTTGCGCTGGCTGGAGGAGTCGGTGAGGTCGCGCTGCCAGCGCGAGGTGACCAGCGTGGAGCCCAGCACGTCCAGCAGGCCGGAGGAGATCTCCAGGTTGGCTTCGGCGTTCTCAAAGCGGATCGGGTTGACCTTGTGCGGCATGGTGGAGGAACCCGTGGCGCCCGCCACCGGGATCTGCGCGAAATAGCCGATGGAGATGTAGCTCCAGATGTCGGTGCACACGTTGTGCAGGATCCGGTTGAACCGCGCGACGTCGGCGTACAGCTCCGCCTGCCAGTCGTGGCTTTCGATCTGGGTGGTCAGCGGGTTCCAGGTCAGGCCCAGGCCCTCAACGAAGGACTTCGCCACGTGCTGCCAGTCCGCGCCGGGAACGGAAGCGACGTGGGCGGCGTAGGTGCCGGTGGCGCCGTTGATTTTGCCCAGGTATTCCGTCCTGGCGATCCGGTCCAGCTGGCGGGTCAGGCGGTGCGCGATCACGGCCAGTTCCTTGCCCAGGGTGGTGGGCGTGGCCGGCTGGCCGTGCGTGCGGGAAAGCATGGGCACGCTGCGGTTGTCATCAGCCATCCTGCTGATCTGGGCCACCAGCGCCTTGGCGGCGGGCAGCCACACGTCCTCCACGGCGCCCTTGACGCCCAGCGCGTAGGAGAGGTTGTTGATGTCTTCCGAGGTGCAGCCGAAGTGCACCATGGCGGTAAGCCGCTCAATGCCGATGGCCGGCAGTCTGCGGCCGATGTAGTACTCAACTGCCTTGACGTCGTGAACCGTGACGGCCTCGATGTCGGCCAGCTCGGTGACCGACGCGGAGTCGAATTCCGTGACGATGGCACGGAGCTGGTCCTGCTGTTCGGACGTCAGCGGACCGGCGCCCGGGAGGACGTTGTTGCTGGTCAGGTGGATGAGCCACTCGACTTCCACGGCCACGCGATCCCGGTTGAGGGCCGCCTCGGACAGGTAATCCACCAACGGTGCGACGGCGGACTGGTACCGGCCATCCAGCGGGCCTAGGGCGATCTTGTCCGGCGAGGCGGCAAGGGCCAGGCGTCCGGAAGGCGTACGGGTCTCAGCTGTGGCGGCAGTTTCAGGCATGTGCTGATTCTTTCACGAAGTCGCGCTGCCCCTTAAGCGCGCTGTCCGTGTGACTTCTCCCCGCGGGGCCTCAGGTTCCCGGGTGCCCTCCGTTTTCCACATAGCCGACGCCGGCAGTTCCATGCCGCTGCACCGCTCCGTAGCGTCGTTATTACCGACCATGGGGAACGACAAAAGTCAGGGGGACAAGGGAATGAGCGGCAGCATCACTGCAGCGGATGCCAACACCTGCGGTTCGCGAAGCTTTGAGGTGCAGCAGCTGGCCTGGCGCGTCGCGGGCTTTGCGCACGGCCTCGATACGTCGATGCTCGCCTTCCGCCGGGTTCAACTCTCGGAGTGGCAGTCGCCGGCCGGCGAGGCGTACCGCACCGCCATCTCGCTGCAGGCGGCCGCGCTGAGTCGCGCACGGGAGCGGCTGATGGCGGCCTATGACGCTGTCCTCCGCCACTCACAGCAGGTTTCTGTCTCATCCCAGCGGACGCCCGGCGGAGGGTACTGATGGCAGAGGCCACGCCCTCAGGAAGCGGCGGACAGCTACCACCGCTGGAGCCGGCAACGGACGGCAGCATGCGGATCCGCGGCGGAGTCGGAGGAATCAGCTTTCAACTGGAAGAGCTCATGGCGGGTGTGGCTGAACTTGACGGCATGGCTGACGAACTCGCCGCGGTTGAGATCGGGGTCCGGCGGATCTGGGAAGAACTGTGTCCCTACGAGAACGATCCCCGCACAAGCGGCACCGCCGCGCTGATTGCGGTCGGTGAAGGGGGCCAGGCAGTCCGCGCCGTCAGGGAAGAACTCCAACACCTCAGCAGCCAGGTCCGGGCGAGCCGCCGGGACTACGAAACGGCAGAGTCATTGGCCGCCGCGGGGATCCGCATGCCGGACGACGGCTGGGGCTTCCTGCCTGCGCTCTATCTGGACCTGAAGACAACGTTTGTGCCGAGCCGTGACGCTGCCGAGGCGCTCGCGGCGCCTTTGTCACTCGCACTGATGATAGGAATTTCCCCGGCGGAGCTGGCTCGCGCGTTGGCGGCCGAGGTTGCAGCTGGCCGGGGTTTCCTGGCCATTGGCCCGTTGATGCGCAGGCTGGCGGAGGGCACCGTTCCCTTCCTCAAGCCGCGTCCCGTTACGGCCGTCGAGGAACTCACCCGGGATGTGGTGGTGGACACCTCGCCCGCCGGCCTCCTCGCCAGGCTTCGCGAACTTGACGCTGAGGGCCACGGAAAGATCGAGGTGGTGCAAGTGGAGACCGACGGCCGAAAAGCGTATATCGTCATCATCCCCGGCACCCAGCCCGGGGATCCGGCAGGGGGTTCGAACCCGCTGGATGAGGCCGGGATTGCTGAGGCCCTGGGCTATGGCTCGGAATACCTGAATGCTGCCGTGCTGTCGGCGTTGCACCAGGCCGGTGCAGTCAAAGGGGATCAGGTAGTGGCCGTGGGCTACAGCCAGGGCGGGGCACATGCCATGAACCTCAGCAGTGACAAGGCGTTCCTCGCCGAATTCGACCTGAAGTATGTGCTGACGGCCGGTTCACCGGTGGGCGGGATTTCGCCGGCACCGGGAATCACGTCCCTCCACCTCGAACACCGCCAGGATTGGGTTCCCGGCAGTGACGGAACTCCTAACCCGGACACCAAGGAAAGGGTCACCGTTACGCTGACTGACCGGGTGTTCAGGCCGCCGGGTTTTGATCTCAACCTGGGGCCGGGTCACAACATTGGCAACTATGAGGAAGGCGCCAGGGCAGTGTCGGCCAGCGAAAACCCGTCCCTGGTCGCGAACACGGCGGTCCTCGCCGGCGTTGTTGGCGCGGGAGGGGCAGGGACAGCCACCCGCTTTGCGGTCAACCGGGAACCGAAGGCCCCCACGGCGCGCCAGCAGGACAGGCCGCTCCAGGGGGCAGCCAGATGGGTCGGCCGCTAGGCGGGCAGGTGCTGGTGCGCGCCGCGCGCACCTTAGCGCCGGACGCCGGTGATCCTGCCCGCTACGAGGGATACCACCGTGATGATGATGGCCGCCAGCACAGCAGTCCAGAAGAAGGAGTCAATGGTGAAGTGCACGGGGGTGTAGCTGCTCAGCCAGGACGTGAGGAACAGCATGGCGGCGTTGATGACGATCGTGAACAGGCCCAGTGTCAGGATGGTGATCGGCAGGGACAACAGGCTGACGATCGGCCGTACCAGCGCATTGACCAGGCCGAAGATCAGGCCAATGAAAAGGTAGGCAAGAACTACGCCAAGCGGATCCGTTCCCTGCGTGACACCACCTTGGGCAACGGCTTCCGTCGTTGCGGTGGTGGAGATGTCCAGGCCGGGCAGGATCCAGCTCGCAATCCCGAGAGCCAGGCCGTTGATGAGAACCCGCAAGATGAATGAAAACATGGCCCCATGCTTTCATACGGCGCGGGAAAGCGGCAGGACTGGAGAAGTAGGCTAGTTGGCATGACTTCACCAGAGAACCCTGCGGGGGGAATCAGGCCACGTCCGGTCGTGGACAGGCTTCCCCGATATGCCGCGGGCAAGCCCCCGGCCGCCGTCGAGGGCCTTGCCAGCTACAAGCTGTCCTCGAACGAGAACCCGCTTCCGCCCATCCCTGCAGTGCTGCAGGCCATCGCGGACCAGACGGACTTCAATCGCTACCCGGATCCGCTCAGCACCAAGCTCCGGGGGGCGCTCGCGGACTTCCTGCAGGTCCCTTCCGAGGACATTGTCACCGGCGCCGGCAGCCTCGGCGCCCTGAACCAGCTTCTGGTGACCTTCGCCGGGCAGAACGACGACGGCAAAGCCGATGAAGTCATCTACGCCTGGCGGTCCTTTGAGGCCTACCCCATCTGCGTCGGGCTTGCCGGGGCTGAGAGCGTGCGGATCCCGCTGACGCCTGACAGCCGCCACGATCTCGACGCGATGGCAGCAGCCGTCACCGCGCGCACCAAAGTCATCCTGCTGTGCACCCCCAACAATCCCACCGGTCCCATCCTTGAAACGGAAGAAACCGAACGCTTCATCCGCTCGGTCCCGTCGGACGTGGTCATCGTCATCGACGAGGCCTACCAGGAGTTTGTTCGCGCGGAGCACGCCGTGGACGGGATCGAGATGTACCGCAAGTACCCGAATGTGGTGGTCCTGCGGACCTTCTCCAAGGCGCACGGGCTGGCCGGCCTTCGCGTGGGCTATAGCGTCTCCAACCCGGACCTCACCCAGCATCTGCGTGTCGCCGCCACACCTTTCGCCGTATCCCAGATCGCCGAGCGGGCAGCCGTCACTTCCCTGCAAAACTTCAGCCAGGTTGTAGAAAGGGTACAAAGACTGGTGGATGAGCGCGACCGCGTCACGGCCGGGCTGCGCGAGCTCGGCTGGTTTGTGCCGGATGCCCAAGGCAACTTCGTGTGGCTCGATCTGGGAGAAAACAGTGCGGACTTCGCAGCACTGGCGGGAGAACGCGCCTTGTCCGTGCGGGCGTTCGGCAACGAAGGCGTCCGGGTGAGCATCGGCGAGGAGGAAGCGAACACCCGTTTCCTCAAACTCTGTGCAGAGTATACAAAGCCGCCACGGCGTTCCTAGCGCTTAACATAACGACCTCCGTCCGCCTACTGCGGATAAAGTAAGGGACAGTAAGCCAATATATATGCCAGATCAGGAATGTATTCGATGCCCGGCATATATCCCAGCGAGATTGCGACGCATTCAGGTGCGGCAAGCAAGGAGACGGTATGGGCGCCACACATCTGCCCGCTACCGAGTTCGACGGAACCGGGGTAGACGACCAGCTCGAGGCGGAAGCCGAGGCCGCACTGGGTGAACCTCCCACCCGGATGGTCCAGCTCCTGGGCCCGGACGGCACCTTGGGCGAGGACCCGGTCTTCTCCGCCTACGCCAACCGACTCGACGCTGAAAAGCTGCGCGGGTTCTACGCGGACATGGCAGCCATCCGGCGGTTCGACCAGGAGGCAACCGCGCTCCAGCGCCAGGGCCAGCTGGCGCTGTGGGTGCCGCTGACCGGCCAGGAGGCCGCCCAGATCGGGTCGGGACGGGCCAGCCAGCCGCAGGATTACATCTTCCCCACGTACCGTGAACACGGGGTCGCCCTGACCCGCAACGTTGACCTGGCCGAGCTGCTGCGCCAGTTCCGCGGGGTGTCGAATGGCGGCTGGAACCCCAAGGACACCAACTTCCACCTTTACACCCTGGTCCTCGCGGCACAGACTCCGCATGCCGTTGGCTACGCCATGGGCATCCAGCGGGACCAGAAGCTTGCGGCCGCCAACGCCACCCCGGGCCAGCCGCAGGAGCCGAAGGCCGCCGTCATGGTCTACTTCGGCGACGGCGCCAGCTCCGAAGGTGACGTGCACGAGTCCATGGTCTTCGCCTCTTCGTACAACGCGCCGGTGGTCTTTTTCTGCCAGAACAACCATTGGGCCATCTCGGTACCCAGCACCGTGCAAACCCGGGTCCCCCTGGCCGACCGCGCCAAAGGCTACGGTTTCCCCGGCATCCGGGTGGACGGCAATGACGTCATCGCAGTGCATGCCGTCACGGAGTGGGCTTTGGAGCGAGCCCGTGAAGGAAAGAGCCCGGTGCTGATCGAGGCCTTCACGTACCGGGTCGGCGCCCACACCACGGCGGACGATCCCACCAAATACCGCGGCTCCGATGAAGAGGCGCAATGGCGGGCGAAGGACCCCCTCGAACGGCTGGAGAAGTACCTCCGCGCCGAGGGCATGGCTGATGACGCCTTCTTCGCCAAGGTCAAGGCCGACGGCGACGAGCTCGCCGCCTACGTCCGCAAGACGACCCATGACCTCGAAACCCCGGATATCCGGACGGCGTTCGCGAACACCTACGCCGAGGCCCACCCGCTGGTGGCCGAAGAGCTGGCCTGGTTTGAGGAGTACAGCGCGGGCTTCGCTGACGAAGCAAGTACAGACGAGGCAGATACAGACGGGGCAGCCAACCGATGACCACCATGACCATCGCCAAGGCCATCAACGAGGGCCTCCGCGCGACGCTGAACAACAACCCGCGCACGCTGCTCATGGGCGAGGACATCGGCCCGCTCGGCGGCGTCTACCGCGTCACTGACGGGCTGATCGGTGAATTCGGCGCCGACCGCGTCGTGGACACCCCGCTGGCCGAGTCCGGAATCATCGGAACCGCGATCGGACTTGCCCTCAGCGGCTACCTGCCGGTCTGCGAGATCCAGTTCGACGGCTTCGTTTTTCCGGGCTTCAACCAGATCACCACCCAGCTGGCCAAGATGCACGCCCGCAGCAACGGAAACCTCACCGTGCCGGTGGTCATCCGCATCCCGTACGGCGGCGGCATCGGCTCGATTGAACACCACTCGGAGTCCCCGGAAGCGCTGTTCGCCCACACGGCCGGCCTGCGCATCATCACCCCTTCCAACCCGCATGACGCCTACTGGATGATCCAGCAGGCCGTCGACTGCCAGGATCCGGTGATTGTCTTTGAGCCGAAGCGGCGCTACTGGCTCAAGGGTGACGTAGACATTGAGTCGCCCGGCGCTTCGGCGGATCCGTTCACGGCCCACGTGCTGCGTGAAGGCACCGACGCCACCGTGGTCGCTTACGGTCCGCTGGTTCCGGTGGCACTCGCTGCGGCCGGTGCCGCTGCCGAGGACGGCCACAGCGTGGAGGTGATCGACCTGCGGTCCATCTCGCCCATCGACTTCGACACCGTCACCGAGTCCGTCAAGAAGACGGGCCGTCTGGTTGTGGCCCATGAGGCACCAACGTTCGGGGGCATCGGCGGCGAAATCGCGGCCCGCGTGAGCGAGCGTGCGTTCCTGTCCCTCGAAGCACCGGTGATCCGTGTGGGCGGCTTCCACATGCCCTACCCCGTGGCCAAGGTGGAAGAGGACTACCTGCCGGACATCGACCGCATCCTCGAGGCGCTGGACCGCGCCCTTGCCTACTGACAACCGCGTACTGACGACTGCCTGCTGACGACGCCTTCCAAACCGAGGACCCCATGACCGTAAACAAGTTCAACCTCCCCGATGTGGGCGAAGGGCTGACCGAGGCCGAGATCGTTTCGTGGAACGTCAAGCCCGGTGACAGCGTCGCGATCAATGACATCCTGTGCGAAATCGAAACGGCCAAGTCCCTCGTGGAACTGCCTTCCCCGTTTGCGGGGACGGTCACCGAACTGCTCGTTCCCGTGGGGGTTACGGTCGACGTCGGCACTCCGATCATCAGCGTGAGCGACGCCGTGTCCGGCGACCCCACGCCTGCGGACGCGCCGGTTCCGGTGGCCCCCGCCGCTGCGGCTGCACAGCCGCCCGCAGCTCCCGCCGCGGACGCTCCGATGTACGGGAAACTCTCCGGGGACCAGGACGAGCAAGAGAATGGAACGTCAGGCGAGCAGGCTGCACCCGCCTCCGGCAAGGCCGTAGGCCCCCTGGTGGGCTCGGGTCCCAAGGCCGACGCCGTCAAACGCCGCCCGCGCAAGGCGTCGCCGTCCGCGGCGGTGCGGCCGGCGCCGGCCGCAGCTACCCCGGCGCTGGTTGAGCCCGCCCCCCTGGCCGAGCCTGTCGAGACCCAGGGCATCTGGATCAACGCCGGCGCATCTTCCGCCTCCGGCACCCCCGACGCCGCGGCGGTTCCCGAAGAAGGCTCCGGGCGCCCCACCCTCGGCGGCACCATCAGCGGCCTGGTCAACCGGGTCCTGGCCAAGCCTCCGGTGCGCAAGATCGCCCGCGACCTCGGGATCGACCTCGCAGACGTCGTCGCCACCGGTGCTCGTGGCGAAGTCACCCGGGAAGACCTGGTGAGCTACCAGGCCCAGCGCGACGCCGAGGTGGACAAGGCGGACACCTTCTGGGGAAAGTCGGGCCGGCCCCAGGACCAGCGAATCGAGCGGATTCCCGTCAAGGGCGTCCGCAAGGCCACGGCCAAGGCCATGGTGGAGTCCGCGTTCGCCGCCCCGCATGTGAGCATCTTCGTGGACGTCGACGCGAGCCGCACCATGGAGTTCGTCAAGCGGCTCAAGGTGTCGCGTGACTTCGAAGGCATTAAGGTCTCCCCGCTGCTGATCCTGGCCAAGGCCGTGATCTGGGCCGCCGCCCGCAACCCCAGCGTCAACGCCACGTGGGTGGACAGCCCTGACGGCAGCGACACGGCCGAGATCCACGTCAAGCACTTCATGAACCTGGGCATCGCAGCGGCAACCCCGCGAGGCCTGATGGTGCCGAATATCAAGAACGCCCAGGACCTCTCGCTCAAGGAACTGGCCCTGGCACTCAACGACCTGGCCACAACCGCCCGCGCCGGCAAGACGCAGCCCGCGCAGATGCAGGGCGGCACCCTGACGGTCACCAACATCGGCGCCCTGGGCATCGACACCGGCACCCCGATCATCAATCCCGGCGAGGTGGCCATCGTGGCGTTCGGTACCATCAAGCAGAAGCCGTGGGTCCTGGACGGGGAAGTCATTCCGCGGTGGATCACCACCCTGGGCGGTTCATTCGACCACCGTGTGGTGGACGGGGACCTCTCGGCGCGCTTCATGGCCGACGTCGCGGCAATCCTTGAGGAGCCCGCCCTCCTGCTGGATTAGGGGGAACCTGACTGGATGAGGCCGTCCCGGACCGCGACCGCCAAAAAACAAAGGAACCCCGCCGCTGGAATTTCAGCGGCGGGGTTCCTTTGTGCCAGGCGGCCTAGTAGGCGGGGTAGTTCGCGAGCATCTGGGCCAGGGCCGGATCGGACGTCATTCCGCTCAAGGCGACCGCCGCTGCGATCATCGCGCCGGAAAAGCCGGTGACGCAGGCAGTAACCACCGCAAAGAACTTCCAGTCATCGCGCATGACGCTTCGGATGGTCTCCGGAAGATTCAGGCCGGGCGCGATCAGGTTGGGGGCGGTGTCCGTGGAACCGTCGTCGAGGAACGCGATCACCCGGTCATTGGCGCGGTCCACACGCATGGTGCTGATGTGGTTCCCGTGGCGGGCAAGAAGGATGTCGTGGCCTACCAGCTGGCGGCGCTGAAGCGTAAGAATGATGTTCCCCTGAAGTCGTCGGTACTCGGATGTCCGCACCATCGAGCACCTTCCAATTTTATCGTCGCTAACCGCGTGATTCCGCCGAAAAACGGGTGAGGCTGCCCACCAGGGACAGTGACGCCGGTCAAGCCGGTGACGCTGCGTCCTTGACACGCCGAACTAGAGTTGCACCAGCTGCCGCCGTCAATGGCCGCCAGTTGCTGAAGCGGATCAAAGGAGATGTTGCGTGTTCTCGAGCCCCTTTTCGGATGTTGTTATCCCGGACCAAAGCGTCTATGAGTACCTCTTCGGGGGACTCACGGAAGCGGACCTGGACCGGACCGCCGTCGTGGACGGCAGCAGCGGTGCGGAAACCACGTACCGCCAGTTGCTGGAACAGATTGACGCCGTGGCGGGCGCAGTCTCCGCGCAGGGGCTGGGCCCGCACGGGGTTGCCGCGATCCTCTGCCCCAACGTCCCGGCGTTCGCTGCCGTCTTCCACGGACTGCTCCGTGCCGGTGCCACCATCACCACCATCAACTCGCTCTATACCGCCGATGAAATCACGCATCAGCTGCAGGATGCCGCTGCAACGTGGCTGTTCACGGTGTCCGCCCTGCTTCCGGGTGCCGAGCAGGCGGCCGAGCGCGCCGGGATCCCGGCGGACCGGCTGGTGGTGCTCGACGGCGCCCCGGGTCACCCTTCGTTGAAGGACCTGCTCACCGCCGGAGCGCCGGCACCTGCCGTTTCCTTCGACCCGGCCACCCATGTGGCCGTGCTGCCGTACTCCTCCGGTACCACCGGGCGGCCCAAAGGCGTGAAGCTCAGCCACCGAAACCTCGTGGCCAACGTGGAACAGTCCCGCGGGCTTCTGAAGGTGAAGCCTCAGGACCGGCTTCTTGCCCTGCTGCCGTTCTTTCACATCTACGGCCTCACCGTCCTGTTGAACCTCGCGCTGCGGGAGCGGGCCTGCCTGGTCACCATGCCCCGGTTCGACCTCGCCGAGTTCCTGCGCACCATCCAGGATCACAAATGCACCTATCTGTTCATCGCCCCGCCGGTGGCCGTGGCATTGTCCAAACACCCGCTCGTTGCCGAGTACGATCTCAGCTCCGTCCACACCACGCTCTCAGGTGCCGCGCCGCTCGACGGGGAACTCGGCGCCACGCTCGCCGAACGCCTCCGTTGCCGAGTGCTGCAAGGGTACGGGATGACGGAGATGAGTCCGGTGTCGCACCTGATCCCGGTGGATGCCCCGGACGTTCCGGTGAGCTCGGTGGGGTTCACGGTGCCCAACATGGAATGCCGGCTGGTGGACCCCGCCACCGGCGAGGACATCGACATTCCGGCGGAGGGAACCAGCGCCCCGGGCCACCTGCTGTGCCGGGGACCGAATGTCATGCTGGGATACCTCAACCGTCCGGAGGAAACGGCCGACACCCTGGACGCAGACGGTTTCCTGCACACCGGTGACATTGCGACGGTCCGGGCCGACGGTGTGGTGACCATCGTGGACCGGCTGAAGGAACTCATCAAATACAAGGGTTACCAGATCGCCCCGGCCGAACTTGAGGCGCTCCTGCTGTCGCACCCTGGCATCGCGGATGCCGCCGTGATCGGAACACCCGACGCCGACGGCCAGGAAGTGCCGATGGCCTTCGTCGTGCGTCAGTCGGGCGCGGAAGGGGAAACGCTCGACGAAGACGGCGTCATCGACTTCGTCGCCTCCCGGGTGGCACCCTTCAAGAAGATCCGCCGGGTGGAGTTCATCGAGGCCGTGCCCAAGTCCGCTTCCGGGAAGATCCTTCGCAGGATGCTCAAGACGGTCCGGTCAGCCTGAGAAGCGCTAGTCGGCCACGTCGGTCTTGGCGATGTAGACGTCGCACGGTGCGTTGTGCGCCACGCTGTTGGCGACGCTGCCCAGGACCCGGCCGAGCCCCCGCATCCGGCGGTTGCCCACCACGATCATGCGGGCGTCGAAACGTTCGGCTTCCTTGATCAGGGCTTCCGCCGGTTTGCCCCGGGCTGCTGAGTAGGTGACCTTGAGCTCGCCCGTGCTCAGCCGTGCGGCGACGTCTTTGGCCACCTTCTCCGCGTCCCCTGCGTCGGAGACAATCCAGCGGTCGCTGCCGCTGCCGTAGACCTCGGTGCGGTCACTGTCAAAGGCCGTGACCACATGGAGGGTCGCCCCCAGTGACGCGGCCAGGCCCTGCGCTGCTTCCGCGGCCCGCATTGCGGTCTCGCTGCCGTCAACACCGACAACAATAATTCCGGTCATGCTCCTGCTCCTAAGGGATCGGTCAGCCTAATGAAAAATGCCCAGCTGCATGCAGTGATGCTTCAGGCTACAGCGCCGCGACGGCGTCCCGCAGTACCGGCGCGAGCCGCCGCACGCCCTCGGCGATGGTCTCGGGAGGAACGGCACTAAAGGCGAGGCGCAGTTTGTTGGACGGTTCGTCCGAATGCGTGAATGCCGCTCCCGGGATGAACACTACGCCGGCGTCGATCGCCTTGCGCAGCAGCGGGTACGTGTCCACGCCCTCGGGCAGCGTTACCCAGACGAAGAAGCCGCCCTCGGGCCGGGTCCAGCTGAGCCCCTCCGGCATGTACTCTTCCAAGGCGGCGAGCATGGCCTGGCAGCGCTCGGCGTAGAGCCCGCGATAGGTTTCGATCTGCCCCTTCCAGTCGTAGTCACGCAGGTAGGCCGAGACCAGCATCTGGTTCAGCGTCGACGGGCAGAGGGTCACGGCCTCGGACGCCAGGTAATAGCGGCGCTGGAGGTGGGCCGGCACCAGCGCCCAGCCAATCCGCAGCCCCGGGGCGAAGATCTTGGAGAACGAGCCCATGTAAATGACGTCGTCGGGATTGGCCGCCCGCAATGGAGCAAGGGGCTTGCCATCGAAGCGGAGCAGTCCGTAGGGGTTGTCCTCCAGGACCAGGATATTCGCCTTGCGGCATATATCGACGATCTCCTGCCTTCGCTCCACGGCCAGGGTGATGCCCGAGGGGTTGTTGAAGTTGGGGATGGTGTAGAGGAACTTGATGTTCTTCCCGGCAGTCTGCAGGGCGGCGATCCGGGCCTCCAGGAGGTCCGGCACCAGCCCGTGTTCGTCCATCGGAACGGTGGCCACCTCCACCTGGTACGCCTCGAAGGTGTTCAGGGCGCCCACGTAGGTGGGGTCCTCCACCAACACCACGTCCCCTGGGTTGCAGAACACTTTGGTGGCCACGTCCTGGGCCGACTGGGAACCGGCAGTGATCACCACGTTCCGAGGATCCGCGTCGAGGATTCCCTCTGCCGCCATCACCTCGCAGATCTGCGTGCGGAGCTCTTCAGTTCCTTGGCCGTTGCCGTACTGGAGGGCAGTCAGGCCCTGTTCGGCGATGATCTTCGCTGCCGTCTGGCCGAGCCGTTCCAGCGGCAGGGACTGCAGGTAGGGGCTGCCGCCGGCGAGTGACACCAGGCCCGGGCGGAGGGAGATGTCAAAGACATCGCGGACCGCGGACTGCTTGATATTGGCTGCGCGCTCCGAGAAAAGTTCATCGTGGCGGTGGGCGGACGTTGCCGCGCGTTCGATTGCGTCAATGGCTTCGGCCGGCAGGACTTCGGCGGCGGCGGTATCAAGTGTTTCGTGGGTCACATTCACAGGATACAGCCATATGTTGTCAACTAGGCAACGTTTGTTGATAAGAGTTCCGGATCAGTTTCCGGCGCGGTCACGGAATGCTTTACCTTAAGCGGCACAAGGCATGGAATGGACCCATGACATCGCACAGTCGCCCGGGATCCCCTGCCGCCGTCTTCCACGCACTCCACGACGGCGCGACGCCGCTGGTGCTGGTGAATGTCTGGGACGTGGCGTCTGCCCGGCTGGTGGAGGAGGCTGGAGCGGCGGCGCTGGCCACCTCCAGCTCCGCCCTGTCATGGAGCCTCGGCTTTCCGGACGGGAACCATCTTCCGCGCGAACTGGCCATTGCGGCCCTTCGCCGCATCGCTGCCTCCACGGCGCTGCCGGTTACCGCGGACATCGAATCCGGGTATGCACACACAGGGGGCACGTTCGACGACGGAGAGCTGCGGGAAACCATCCGCAGTGTCCTGGCGGCCGGGGCGGTCGGTATCAACTTCGAGGACTCCGGCGATGAGCCGCTGACTGACGTGGGAGAACAAGCGCGCCGCATCGCCGTCGTCCGCCGTGCGGCGGAGGAAGCGGGCGTAGACCTGTTCATCAACGCCCGTACCGACACCTACCTGTCCGGCCGGTTTGCGGACACTGCCTTTACGGAGACCCTTCGCCGTGCGGACGCGTACCTGGCCGCCGGCGCCAACGGAATATTCGTGCCCGGAGTGCAGGACCTGCATGTGCTCCATGACCTGTCCCGGCGGATTGCCGGGCCCCTGAATGCGCTCGCCGGCCTGGGTGCGCCCTCCGTGGGGGAACTGCACGACGCCGGCGTCCGCCGGATCAGCATCGGCGGCAACACCGCGAAGGCTGCGTATGCCACCGTCTCCAGGGTGGCCGAAGACGTGCTCGGAGACGGCAACTGGTCCGAACTGGCCGGTGCCCGCAGCCACGAGGCCATGGACGAACTATTTCGGCGGAACTAACTGCCCGGTCCCGTCCGGCGCGGCCCGGGATGCCGCGGCCTCCGGCTCACCGGAGGTTCAGGACGTCCGCCAGCCGTTGCCCGTCCACGTAGATCTCCGCCCGCGCCGCGCCGACGGCAGACACGGCCGTGTGCGTGAGCTGGGCTTCCAGGCGGGGGAGGTCGCAGGTGCCGCCTGGCCGGATGGTTCCGGTCAGGTTAACCACCACCGTGGTGCCGTCGAAGTAGGCGGAAACGTAATCCAGGGTGGAATTGTGCAGCGAGTTATACAACCCCGCCGGGGAGTCGCCGCTCCCCAGCAGGACACCGAGGGCCGCCCGGAGCGGTTCCTCCGCTGCGGCGGTGCTGTGGAAGACGGCCACCAGGCTGTCGTTGCAGCCGAACCGCACGCCGGTGCTGCCGCCGTCGTCCAGTGCCACGAAGTACACCGGCGTCCCGCCGGCGAGCCCTCTTCGCGGCACCGCCTGGCCTGCCGCGCCGGATTCCTTCGGAGCTGCCAGGCTGCCGGAACCGGAGGTGCCCGGGCCGCCTTGCGCGGGAGCGGCGGGCCCCGTGCCGCCGGTGGTGGATACGGCGGCGGCACCGTCAATGGCCGCGGCGCCGTTGGTGCCTGCCTGGGGCTTGATGCTGCCGCCCGTCATGGGTGTAGCCGCCGGGATTGACGCTGCGATGTCCGGTCCGGAGGCGGCGGCTGCCGGGAGTGTGGCATCCGGGCCGGCGGCTGCCGGAGATGGCGCCGGAAGCGGTTGTGGTTCCGGCCTGCTGCCTGGCCGGACCGCCGTATTATCCGGCGCCGCCACAGGCAGCGAGCACGAGCCGAGCCACAGGGGAAGCAGAAACGCGGCTGCTGCCGCAGAAGCCCGGATCCCAGGCGTGAACATCATGAACGCACCGCACTTCCAGCTCTCGCACGTCCCCGTCTCCACGTTACGGCGGTGCAACTGTGTACGGAATATGTGCGAAGTGACGGTTTTGCGTCAGCTCCATCACGGAATGGTGACGCAAAACGCCCCCGGCGGCAGCCGAGGGCGTCTGGTGCGCTGAATGCTGTGGGTCAGGCAGCTTTGGCGGCTGTTCCGGCGTTGGCCAGGGCGTCGAAGACACCCTTGATCTGCTCTACAACTTCGGCGTCGTCCTTGGGGTGGACTTCGGCGAAGCGGACCATCGAGCCGGGGACTGCCAGCTTGGCATCTTCAAGGACGCGGGCGCCGGCGATGCCGACGGCCTTGCGGGCCTCGTCCTGTGCCCAGACGCCGCCGTACTGGCCGAAGGCGGTGCCCACGACAGCGGTGGGCTTGCCGTTGAGGGCGCCGGCGCCGAACGGGCGGGACAGCCAGTCGATGGCATTCTTGAGCGAAGCGGGCACGGTTCCGTTGTGCTCCGGTGTGACCAGCAGCAGGACGTCTGCGTCGTTGGCTGCGGCCCGCAGGGCGGCGGCTGCAGCCGGAACCTGGCCCTCGACGTCGATGTCCTCGTTGTAGAACGGGATGTTGCCCAGGCTTTCGTGGATGACAACCTCAACCTGCTCGGGCGCGTTCAGCTGGATGGCCTCGGCGAGCTTCTGGTTGGTGGATTCGGCGCGCAGGCTGCCGACCAGCGTAAGTACGGTGCTCTTGGACATGTGAACTCCTAGTTTCCGGCCGCGGGCGGGGTCCGCAGGCTTATTGATCGTGGAGGCTGGTGAGTGCCTTCACTCAAGCTAAACGGACTACAGTCCGGATAATATTCCCCGGGCTAGAATAAATTCTGTGAGCCTCATCCCAATCCGCTCCGGATCGCCCCGGGGCGGGGAAGCGGAACGCAGTGACGCCGCCCGCAACCGGGAACTGCTGCTCAGGGCTGCCCGGGAACTCATTGAAGAGTGCGGGGCGGACGGACTCACCATGGACCGGCTGGCCGAGCGCGCCGGCGTGGGCAAAGGTACTGTCTTCCGGCGGTTTGGCTCCCGGGCGGGCCTCATGATGACGCTGCTCAGCGACTCGGAGGCCGAGTTCCAGGGCCGGTTCATGTTCGGGCCCCCGCCCCTCGGCCCGGGCGCCCCGCCCCTCGACCGGCTTGCGGCGTTCGGTGCTGCGCGGATTGCCTATGTCATGGAGTACGGGGAGCTGGCCCGCGCCGCAGACTCGTCCGCGTACAACCGCTTCGACGTGCCGGCCGCTGTGCTCTGGCACCGGCACATCGAAATGCTCCTGCGGGCGGCCGGAGTGACCGCGGATCCCTGGCTCATGGCAATGTCACTCAGCTCCACCCTGGATCCGGAGCGGCTGCTGTATGCCGTGCGGGTGCATCAGGTGACCCCGGAGCGCCTCGCCGAGTCCTGGCGCGAACTCGTCACCCGCGTGGTGAGCTGTCCCGGCGGCCCCGTCCCGCGGACAGGCAAGACGTCGGACGAAAGTTGACCAGACGCCCGGGATTGCACGGGGCAAATCAATCATCCGGATTTATTCATAACGATCTGATACAGGACGCCCGTGTTTCCGCTTCAGCGCACCATGGAGGCCTCCGCATATGTGGTAGTTTCCTCTGGAATGTGACCCGCAACATAGTCCACAAGGACAAAGCCCCAGGGCTCGCGGACGGCCAGACACCCGCTGGCCATGATCCCGGATCGGCGGCGGAACCCCTGCCGGTTGGGGGATGACGGAAGGATCGACTGCTGTGAATGCTGATATGACACCCGCCCGGAACGACGCCTCCGAAGCGCCGCCGTCACTGCGCGGCGCGGAACTGGCTCCGGCGATCCTGAGCTAGGCAGACGTGTTCCGCTACCTCGCCAAAAGGGCAGCCACCTACCTGCTCATGATCTTCCTGACCACCACGGCGGGGTACTTCCTCGCTGTCAGCACGCTTCAGCCCGCACTGCTGGAACAGGAACGCATTCCGCGGCCGACCCCCGAGCAGGTGACAAACTCCTTCCGCCTTAAGGGCCTTGACCCGACGCTGAGCCCGTGGGAGCGCTATGTTGACTGGCTGACGGCAGTGGTCACGCGCTGGGACTGGGGCCGAAGCCCCAACGGCGCTTTCATCAATGCCGAGTTCGGTGACCGCGTGTGGATTTCCACCCGGCTGTTCCTGGCCTCCATCGTCCTCACCCTGATCATCGGCGTGGCACTGGGCGTGTACACCGCCGCCCGGCAGTACAAGTTTTCCGACCGCGCAATCACCTCCTACAGCTACCTTGTGTACATCGTTCCCGCGCCGATCGCCTACTTCCTGGTCCAGCTCGGTGCCATCAACATCAACGAAACGGTCGGCGAACGGATTCTGTTCGTCACCGGCATCTCCACCCCGGGGCTGGAAGGCAACGGCTGGGTCCAGTTTGTGGACATGCTGGCCCACTACGCCGTGCCCACGTTTGCCATCACCATCGTGGGCTGGGGGACCTACCAGATCGCCCAGCGCCAGTACCTGCTGGACAACGTCAACGCCGACTTTGTCCGGACGGCCCGGGCCAAGGGCCTCACCCGCAACCAGGCCATCACCCGCCATGCCCTTCGGGTCTCGTTCATCCCGGTGGCGCAAAGCATTGCGTTCACCATTCCGGCCATCTTCGCCGGCGGATTTTTTGCCGAGAAGATCTTCGCCTGGCACGGCGTCGGCTCCTGGAGCATCGACGCGATCGCCCTGCAGGACGTGAACGCGGCCACGGCCACCTTGGCCTACGGCTCGGTGATTTTCGCGATCGGAGCCATCCTCGCGGACTTCGCCACCACCCTTGTCGACCCGAGAGTGCGGGTGCAGTAGCCATGACCAACCTGAACGCGATAGATCCCGCCGCCGTCGCCGAGGAAGCAAGGATCGAGAACGACGACGTCGTAATCGCCAAATCCGCGATCATCCTGCGGCGTTTCCTCCGCAACAAGACCGCCGTGGCCGGCTTGCTGATCTTCCTCGCCCTGACGCTGTTTTCCTTCGTGGGCGGCTATTTCACCCCGTGGGACAAGGAAACCATCGACCCCTTCAACATTGGCATGCCGCCGTCTGCCGATCACCTGCTGGGCACATCCCAGGCCGGCATCGACCTTTACGCCCTCACGGTGGAAGGCACCCGGATCTCCATTTTCATCGGCCTGGTGGTCGGACTGGTGTCGGTACTGATCGCTGCTGTGTACGGCTGCACCATGGCCTACTTCGGCGGCAAGGTGGACAAGGTCATGCTGTTCATCCTCGAAGCGCTGATCATGATGCCGGCCCTGCTGGTGGTCGCCGTGGCCACCAGCGGCGGCGGCAACGGCCTGCAGGAAAACCTTCCCAGCTGGCTGTTGCTGATCATCGTCCTGCTCGTCTTCAGCTGGATGGGTACCGCGCGCCTCATCCGTTCCCTCTCGATGTCGCTGATGCAGCGGGACTTCGTCAAGGCCGCCCAGTACATGGGCATCCCCGCCCGTCGGATCGTCTGGCGGCACCTGGTGCCCAACATCGGATCCCTGCTGGTCCTGGACATCACCCGCGGCGTGACCGGAGCCATCCTGGCTGAGGTCGCCTTCTCCTTCATCGGCATCGGCATCAAGGTCCCCGATGTCAGCCTGGGCGTGCTGATAGGCCAAGCCACGTCGCAGGTGTCCACCTTTCCCTGGATGTTCTGGGTTCCGCTGGTGGTGATGTTCCTGCTGACGGGTTCGCTGGCCATGATGAATGACGGGCTGCGCGATGCGTTCGATCCCAGCTCAAGCTCCGTGGGCAGCGCCAAAAAGGGCAGCGCCAAAAAGGGAAGGGCCCGGACGGGCAATACACCCAAGACCACAGCAAAGAAGAGCAAATGAGCAGCGAAACCACCGCCAGCACGGAAACGACTGCGGAACGACTGCACGTCGCAGGGCTGCACGCGCCGGGTGATGGCCCCGCGGATGCCGTCCTGTCCGTCCGGGACCTCAACGTCCGGTTCAACTCGGAGAACGGCGTTGTCCACGCGGTCCGCGGCGTGGACTTCGACCTCCTGCCGGGCAAGACCCTGGGCATCGTGGGGGAGTCCGGTTCAGGTAAATCCGTGACCTCCCTGGCCATCATGGGCCTGCTCCCCGCGACGGCCGAGGTCACCGGCTCGGTGCGGTTGAACGGCAAGGAACTGCTGGGCCTCAGTGACAAGGCCATGTGCGGGTACCGCGGTAACGACATCGCCATGGTCTTCCAGGACCCGCTCTCTTCCCTGACGCCCGTGTACACGGTAGGCCACCAGATCATCGAGGCGCTGACGGTCCACCACCCCAAGATGAGCAAACAGGCCAAGGAGGCCCGCGCTGTCGAACTCCTTCGCATGGTGGGCATTCCCAGCCCGAAGGACCGCCTGAAGGCGTTTCCGCACGAATTTTCCGGCGGCATGCGCCAGCGCGTGATGATCGCCATCGCGATTGCCAACAACCCGCGGGTGCTCATCGCGGATGAGCCGACGACGGCGCTGGACGTCACCATCCAGGCGCAGGTCCTGGAGGTGCTCCACACCGCGCAGGAAGAGACCGGAGCCGCCGTCGTGATGATCACGCACGACCTCGGCGTGGTGGCCGGCATGGCGGACGACATTATGGTGATGTACGCGGGAAAGCCGGTGGAGACCGGCAGCGTGGACGACATCTACTACAGCCCGCGGATGCCCTACACCATGGGCCTGCTGGGCGCAGTGCCCCGCGTGGACGTCGCGGAAAAGTCCTCGCTGGTGCCCATCGAGGGCATTCCGCCCAACCTGATCCACACCCCCACCGGGTGTTCCTTCGCGCCCCGGTGCCCCCTGGCGAGTGACGCCTGCCTGCAGGGCGAACCGGAACTGTGGCCGGTCAGCGGACCGCGGGCAGCCGGGAACGGCCCCGCCGGCAGCGGTGCCCACAAGGCGGCCTGCATTAAGACGGACTCCCTTGGCGCGGAAGTGGATGTCCACGAGATTTTCCAGGCCCCGGCCGTTCCGGTCTCCCGCTTCGATGCCGTTCCGCGGCAGGAGCGCAGGACAGTCCTGGAACTGCGGGACGTCCGGAAGCACTTCCCGCTGTTGAAGGGCTCGCTCATCAAACGTCGGATCGGCACGGTGAAGGCCGTGGACGGGCTAAGCTTCGATATCCGCGAAGGCGAGTGCTTCTCAATCGTGGGCGAGTCCGGCTGCGGGAAGACCACCACCCTGCTGGAAATCATGGAGTTCCACAAGGATCAGGACGGCGAGGTGACCATCGGCGGGCTGAGCAACAAGGCGGCGTCCGATGCCCGTACCAAGGCTGCCATGCGCAAGGAACTCCAGATGGTGTTCCAGGACCCCACCGGTGCACTCGACCCGCGCTTCACGGTCTTTGAAGTCCTGTCCGAGCCGCTCGAGAATGCCGGCCTGGCCAAGCCCGCGATCCGGAAACGCATCATGGAACTGATGGAGCTGGTTGGCCTCCAGCCGGATCACGTCAACCGCTTCCCCAACCAGTTCTCCGGCGGCCAGCGGCAGCGCATCGGCATTGCCCGCGCGCTCGCGGTCAACCCCAAGCTGGTGGTCCTCGACGAGCCCGTGTCAGCGCTGGACGTGTCCGTGCAGGCGGGCGTCATCAACCTGCTGGACAAGCTACGCGCAGAACTCGGCCTGAGCTACCTCATGGTGGCGCACGACCTCTCCGTGGTGCGCCACATCTCCAACCGCGTGGCCGTGATGTACCTGGGCAAGATCGTGGAAATCGGGAACGTGGACAGTGTCTTCGACAACCCGCGCCACCCCTACACCCGGGCACTCCTGTCCGCGATCCCGGTGCCGGACCCGCAGCTGGAACGGACCCGCGAACGCATCATCCTGCAGGGGGACCTCCCCTCGCCGCTGGATGCGCCGAAGGGCTGCAACTTCGCCACCCGCTGCCCGGTGTTTGCGGCGCTTACTGCCGTGAAGCAGGAAAAATGCCTCACGCTCGAGCCGCCCCTGGAAGCTGTCGCCCCGCCGCGATCGGCCCCGGCGCCGGCCCATGACGCCGGCCGGCCGGCGACGGACCAGCAGTTCGCCTGCTTCTTCCCGGACGGCGAACTCGACGCGGACATGCTTGTTGTCCACGAAGGCCCATGACTTGCCCGAATCCCCCAAAGCACCAACTCTCGCACCAAAAAAATGAAGGGAAAAACATGAAGAATCTGACCAAGATTGGCGGGGTGGCCGCCGTAACGGCTGCACTTGCGCTCACAGGCTGCGGCGGAGGCGGGACCTCCTCCGGCCCCGAGGCAGGCAAAGGCCAGGAAGCCGGCAGCGACCTCGCCAAGCTGATCAGCATCAACGCCAAGGATGCCAAGGACCTTGAACCGGGCGGCACCGTGACGCTTCCGCTGGGCAACATCGGTCCGGACTTCAACGGCTTTTCCAACAACGGCAACAGTGCGGACAACACCGCGCTGCACCGCCCCATCGATGGTGCGGGAACCTGGGGCTGCTGGAACTTCGACTTCGACGGCACGGCCACGCCGAACAAGGACTTCTGCGAAGACGTCAAGAGCGAGGTCAAAGACGGCAAGCAGACCATCACCATCAAGGTGAACGAGAAAGCCACCTACAACGACGGCACGCCGATCGACGTCAAGGCCTTCCAGAACACCTGGAACATGCTCAAGGGTGAAAACAAGGACATCGACATCGTCAGCTCCGGCGCGTACGAGTTCGTTGACTCCGTGAAGGCCGGTTCCAGCGACAAGGAAGTTGTGGTCACCACCACCCAGCCGGTATTCCCCCTGGATGCCCTTTTCACGGGCCTGATCCACCCGGCCGTGAATACGCCGGAAATCTTCAACACCGGCTTTACCGGCGACATGCACCCGGAATGGATGGCCGGCCCCTTCAAGCTGGACCAGTACGACAGCGCCGCCAAGACCGTGACCCTGGCGCAGAACGACAAGTGGTGGGGCACCAAGCCGGTGCTGGACAAGGTGGTGTTCCGCCAGCTGGAGACCAGCGCCCAGATTGCAGCGTTCAAGAACGGTGAAATCGATGGCGTCTCCGCCAACACCATCGCGCTGTACAAGCAGCTCGACGGCACCAAGGATTCAGAGGTCCGCCGCGGCCAGCGGCTGTTCGCGGGCGGCCTGAACCTCAACGCCCAGAAGGCTCCGATGACCGACGTCGCCATCCGCAAGGCGATCTTCACCGCCGTGGACCGCGAAGCGCTGCGCAAGGTCCGCTTCAACGGCCTGAACTGGGAAGAGACCAGCTCCGGCTCCATGATGCTGCTGCCGTTCTCCAAGTACTACCAGGACAACTACCCGGCCACGGAATCCGGTGCCGAAGCAGCCAAGAAGGTACTGACCGATGCCGGCTACAAGCCCAATGCAGCTGGCATCATGGAGAAGGACGGCGTCCCGGCCGCCTTCAAGATCAGCAACTTCGGCGACGACCCCACCACCCTGGCGTTCGTGCAGACCCTGCAGAAGCAGCTCCAGGCCGGCGGCATGGACGTAGGGATCGACCAGCGCGCCTCCGCCGACTTCGGCAAGGTTCTGGGAAGCCGCGACTTCTTCCTGAGCGTCTCCGGCTACACCGTCGGCGCTGACGCGACGGACGCGGTCAAGCAGTTCTACGACTCCAAGACCAACGAGAACGGCTTGGGCGACGCGGAGCTGGACGCCGAGATCAAGGCCCTCAGCAGCATCGAGGACAACGCCGAGCGCAACAAGGCGGCCATGGAGGTTGAAAGGAAGCACATGGCCAAGTACTTCTCCATGGGTGTTGTGATGAACGGACCGCAGATCTCGTTCGTCCGCACGGGCCTGGCAAACTACGGCCCGTCCCTGTTCAAGAGCCTGTCCCAGGTTCCGGACTGGACCAGCCTCGGCTGGGAAAAGAAGTAACAACAGCAACGCTGCGCTAACGCCAGGGCCGGCATCTTCGTGATCTCTTCACACGGGGGTGCCGGCCTTCGCCGTCCCCGTAACTCCTCTCCGGGGGTAGCGTTGGTTCCATGACCACAGCAGCAACTCCGGGCACCGGCCAGGGCAAGCCCGCGATCCGGACGGCGGTGGCCGGCTTCGGGTTGTCCGGCCGGGTGTTCCACGCCCCCCTGATCGCCGCCAATCAGGCCTACTCCCTGGACGTCATTGCAACGTCCGACGCCGGGAGGCAGTCCGACGCGTCCGGCAGCTATCCTGCCGCGCGCCTGGTAAACACTCCTGACGACATCCTGGCGCTGGCTGGCGACCTGGACCTGCTGGTCCTGGGGACGCCGCCGGCCACGCACTACCCGCTGGCGAAAGCCGCGCTGGAGGCGGGGCTCGACGTCGTGGTTGACAAGCCTTTTGCGGTGCGAAGCGCCGAAGGGCAGGAACTTCTGGAGCTTGCCGCGCGGCTGGGCCGGGTGCTGACTGTCTTCCAGAACCGCCGCTGGGACGGCGACTACCTCACGGTGAAGGGTTTGCTGGAAAGCAGCGTGCTGGGCGACGTGACCAGGTTCGAGTCCCGCTTTGAGCGCTGGTCCCCGGAAGTCTCCAAGGCATGGAAAGCGGACGCCACGGCGGACGACGGCGGCGGTGTGCTTTTCGACCTCGGGACGCACCTTATCGACCAGGCCATCCAGCTGTTCGGGCCCGCCACCGTCGCTCATGCGGAACTTAGGGCCCGGAGGCCAGGAGAAAAGACCGACGACGATGTCTTCCTGGCCCTGCAGCATGGGTCCGGAGTGGTCAGCCACCTCTGGCTGAACATGCTTTGCGCCCAGCAGGGACCCCGCTACCGGCTGCTGGGCTCGACGGGCGGCTTCACCAAGCACGGCATCGATCCGCAGGAACCGTATATCGTGGCCGGCGGCAGCCCGCTGGACCCCGAGTACGGCGTCGAGGACAAGGACTGGGCCGGCCTGCTGGGGCGCGACGGCCACCTGGACCGCCTGCCCACCGAGCGGGGAGCGTACCCGGAGTTCTACCGGATCCTCGCGGACAAGATCAACGACGGCGGCACCGCCTCGCCGCTGCCCCTGCCGGTAGACCCGGCAGGCCCGGTAGAAGTCCTCAAATTAATCGAAAAAGCACGGGAACTGGCGCTGCACAGAGCTTAACCAAAACTGCGCTGAACGACAGACATCCGGCAGCGTGCGTCAAAGCGACGAAGGAGCAGCACGCCGAGGATGTGTGTCGTCCAGCGCAGCGGGACGAACTAATGCGTTATGCGGAGACCAGTTCGTGCCAGTCGCCTACGAGCGGCAGGTTGTGCGCTTCGGAGACCGAGTGGTGCGCCACGTGGCCGGCTGCAATGTTGAGGCCGGCTGCGAGGGCGGGGTCCTTCTCGAACGCGGCCTTGACGCCGAGGTTGGCCAGGGCCACGCCGTACCGCAGGGTCACGTTGGTCAGGGCGTAGGTGGACGTGTTCGGGACCGCGCCGGGCATGTTGGCCACGCAGTAGAAGATCGTGTTGTGGACCTTGTACGTGGGTTCCTGGTGCGTCGTGGGGTGGGTGTCCTCGAAGCAGCCGCCCTGGTCCACGGCGATGTCCACGAGCACGGAGCCGGGCTTCATCCGGGAGACGAGTTCGTTGGTGACCAGCTTGGGGGCCTTGGCGCCGGGGATCAGCACGGAGCCGATGACCAGGTCCGCGTCCACCACAGACTTCTCGATTTCGTACTTGTTGGACGCGACCGTCTTCAGCCGGCCCTGGTACTGCGCGTCGAGTTCGCGCAGGCGGTTGATGTTGATGTCCAGGATGGTGACGTCCGCGCCAAGGCCCAGGGCCATGGCTGCGGCGTTGGTGCCTGCGACGCCGGCGCCGAGGACAACAACCTTGGCCGGGCGGACGCCCGGGACGCCGCCGAGGAGGACGCCCTTGCCGCCGGCCGGAGCCATCAGGGAGGTGGCGCCGACCTGAACGGACAGGCGGCCTGCAACCTCTGACATGGGGGCCAACAGCGGCAGGGTGCGGCCTTCCTGGACCGTTTCGTAGGCGATCGCGGTGACGCCGGAGTTGATGAGCTCCCGGGTCAGCTCGGGCTCGGCGGCGAGGTGCAGGTAGGTGAAGAGGATCAGGCCCTTGCGGAAGCGGTGGTATTCCGCGGCGATGGGTTCCTTGACCTTCATGACCATGTCGGCGCGGGCCCAGACGTCATCGGCTTCGGTGACGATCTCGGCGCCGGCGATGGCGTATTCCTCGTCCGTGATGCCGGAGCCCAGGCCTGCGCCGCGTTCCACCAGGACGGTGTGGCCGTGGGTGCGGAATTCGTGTACCCCGGCGGCGGTGATGGCCACGCGGAATTCGTTGTTCTTGATCTCTTTGGGGACGCCGATAATCATGTCTTGGGCTCCATTGTTGGTGGCCTTTGTGGGCCGGACGTGCGGGGAATCTGGTACTTCCAGAATAAATCCGCGTGTGAGGTAGCTGACAGGATGCCGCCAGGCTGGCGGGCTGGCTTCCGCTTGTTTCCGGGCTTTTCGAAATTGCAAGCTAGACATCTGTCGAGCTGTGAAGCGTCAGGTGTCGCCTGCTGTCCGTTCACGTTCCGGCGGCGGCGGGCAGTAAGGTGGCAACCATGCACCAGCAGGATGTGGAACAGCTCGTGGAGCAGGTAGCCGTCAAGCTCGGCCGTGGACTGTCGCTCGAGGATCTCGACGGCGTCCTGCTCGCCTACAGCTCCAACCAGTCCCATGCGGACCGGGTCCGGGTGAACTTCCTGCTCAGCAAACGCGTGCCGGCGGATGTGAAGGCGTGGCAGCTATCGCACGGAATCGCGACGGCGGTGCGTCCCGTCGTCGTACCCGCCAACGAGGACCTTGGCATGCTGGGACGAGTCTGCGTCCCGCTGCTGGTCCGCGGTTTCCGGGTCGGCTACCTGTGGGTGCAGCAGGACATTGACGACCAAAGCGCGACAGCGATCCTCACCCAGCTGCCCGGCGTCCGGGACGAACTCGAGCTTCTGTCCGGGCTGCTCCTGGAGTCGAACACGGCCGAATCGGAGTTCCGGCGCCGCAGGGAGCAGGAGTTCCTGAGTGCCTGCCGGGGTGAAGCCAATGCCGTTGCCGCCGTGGCCGGCTGGAAGGAAGTGCAGGGCCGCGGTCCGTGGCAGCTGGTCACAGTGCTCGACGCCGACGGCTGGGCGGAGGGATCCGACCCCATCGCCTCCACCCTGATCCACCGGTCCTCGGCCCTGCAGGCGACCATCGGGGTGGACGCGGCGCTCTTCAGTGCCGGCACGGAAACCCATGCGGTGGTCCTGTTCCGGGAATCCACCGGGCGCGCGGCGCATGCGCAGGTCCTGGTCCACTACCAGCTGGAACTTGCCAAGCGGTCCGGGCGGCCGGTGCACCGGATCATCCTCGGAACAAGCGAAGGCTTCGCCAAGCCGCGCCAACTGGCAGACGCCTACCGGCAGTCCAGGCAGGCTGCGCAGGCCGCCGCCGTGGATCCCCAGCTGGGCGAACTGGTGGATTGCCGGGCCACCGGTGTTTACCAGCTGCTGGCCTCGGCCGGTGGCGGCGCCGGCGCCTGGGCCGATGCCGGATCCGTCTACTGGCGCATCCTGGAGGACCACGACCGGAACGGTGAGCTCCTGCCCGTGCTGGAGCTCCTGTACGACAATGACGGTTCAGTGCAGGACGTCGCCACCAGGCTGCATCTGCACCGGAGCAGTATCTACAACCGGCTGGGCCGCATCCGGCAGGTCCTCGGCGTGGATCCGCTGAAGGGCATGGTCCGGCTGGAACTCCACGCGGCGCTCAAGGCACGCCGCTGGGCAGGACGCCCACGGATTTAGGCGGCCGCGGACCTAGTTCCCGAAGACCTTCCGGGCCAGGAACTCATTGCGGAATTTGTGCTCCGGATCCATCCGTCCGGCAAGGTCTTTGAAGTCGGAAAAGCGCGGGTACAGGCCGGCCACGGCATCGGCGCCGGCATGGAACAGCTTGCCCCAGTGCGGCCGGGCGTTGAAGGGCGCCAGAGCCTCCTCCATGACGGGGAGCACCTTCTCCACCTCGTCCTGCCGCTGCTTCCACGTGAAATGGAACCCCACCGAATCCTGGCCGTAAGCGGTGCTCAGCCAGAGCTTGTCCGCCGCCACGGTGCGGATTTCCGAGACAAGCAGCAGCGGGGTGATGCGGTCCGAGAGGGTGCGGAGCTCCCCGATGGCGTCCACGGCGTGTTCGCGGCGGACGAAGAACTCGCTCTGCAGTTCCTCGCCGCTGCTGGGTGTGAAGGCCATGCGGAAGTGGGCCAGCCGCTCGGACCAGGGCCCCGGAAACCCGAGTTGCTCGGTGCAGTTTTCGGCCGATACCCCGGGCAGGGGGTGCCGGGCGACGCCGGCCCGCGTCCCGCCGAAGAATGTGCCGGCGGCGAAGGCCTCGCCGGCCAGGGCCGCCGGGCCGGGTGCGGCCGCGCCGGAGACGCGGCTCTTGAGCCAGGCCTGCGCCACGGCGTCCCCGCTCCAGTCCGTAAACAGGCTGACGCTGTAAGCGCTGGAGGTGGCGGCGTCGAAATTTCCCAGAACCGTTTCCCAGGGAAGGGCTTCGAAGACGTCCTGCCGCACCGTGAAAGTGGGTTCGATGTCCAGCGTCACTTTGGTGACGACGCCCAGGGCGCCAAGCCCGACGACGGCGCCGTCAAAGTCGGGCGAGCTGCCGCGGTTGAGGCGGTGGACGGTTCCGTCCGCTGCCACGATTTCCAGTGCGGCGACTGACGTTGCGAGGTTGCCGTTGGCATCGCCGGAGCCGTGTGTTGCGGTTGCGATGGCTCCGGCCACGGAGATATGCGGGAGGGAGGCAAGGTTGGGCAATGCGAAACCGGCGGATTCCAGCCGCTCCGCCAGGGTGCCGTAGCGGGTGCCGCCGGAGACCGTGACGGTGCGCGCCGCGGCATCGATGCGGATGCCGGGGTCCAGGTCTTCAAGGGAGACCAGCGATCCGGGGGAGTCGGCGATGGCATTGAACGAGTGCCGGGAGCCCAGGGCGCGGATTTTCGAGGCGCCGGCCACCACCTCCTGGACTTCTTCGAGGGTGCGCGGACGGTGGATCGAAGCGGCCGTATAGCGGTAATTTCCGGCCCAGTTCAATTCCGGAGCGGAGCCTCCGGCTCCGGTGCCCCCGCTTAGCCCGGGCAGTTCGCTGACAGTGCGCATTGCATCCCTTTCGCGCCGGACCACCGGGGCCATCGGCAAAATTGTTACCGCTAACAAGTCTGGTGAGCGATCCCGCCCCGTGTCAATGGCCATCCACGTGCCAGATGCGTCAGCGGTCCTCGACCGACGTCCGGGACTGGCTTTGTTCCAGGAGGCGGACGGCAGCTTCGCGCCGGCGGCGGGCGAGGTGGCTTTCCAGGCCTTTGGAGACGGCAACAAAGGCCACGCAGCTGGCCATAAAAGCGGCGGTGTTGTTCAGGCCCATGGCCGTTCCGAGGGCGGCAGTCAGCAGCATGGCGGCGAACCCCGCCACAATGTGCCACCCTCTGAATTTACCCACAAATAAAGGGTAACCCCGGCCTTTGCGGCGTTCCGGCGGTAAGCGGGGATCGTTGCTTGATCCTTATCACTGCTTCACAAATTGCATCCGGCGCTACATCAAAGCGGCTCGTCGCCGCTGCCGGCCGACTTGGTCTTCTTCTGCCTCTCCAGCCATTCCATGATGGCCGCCAGCCGGATCCGCCGGTGCGTGCCGCGGTACTCCACCGGAATTTCGCCGCGGTCCGTCATATTGCGAAGGTACGTGTGCGAGATGCCGGCGAGGTCCGCAGCCTGGGAAGTCGTCAGCATTTCCTCAACGCTGCTGACCGTCACCGCTTCGCCACGGCTGAAGCGGCTCAGGAGATCCACCACGGCGTCGCGCGCCTGCGGCGGCAACCGGTGGACCGTGCCGTCCACAAACACCGTGATGTCATGGCTGCCGTCGAGGGCATGCTTCAGATTCAGGGCTTCATCGCCGGGAAGCCCGGCCGTCACGCGGGGAGCAATCAATGCCATGCGGAAATCCTAGCGCCCCCTGCGCGACCCGGCCGGTATCGATGATCCAGTACCGATGCCGCTATACGGCGTCGAGGTCCGTCTCCAGGAGGGCGACCAGCGCATCCAGTGCCTGGTCGGCGCCGTCGCCGTCGGCCCGCAGCACCACGACGTCTCCCTTGGCTGCACCCAGCGTCATCAGCGAAAGGATGCTGGCGGCATCGAGGGCTTCCTCCGCAGGCTCGCCCTGCATGGAAATGGTGACGTCAACGCCGGCATTGCCGGCCGCTTCGGCGAACAGCGCGGCAGGGCGGGCGTGGAGGCCGGAGCGGCTGGCGATGGTTGCGGTACGTTCGGGCATTGCTTCTCCTGATGGATTGTCGGTGGGCGGCTGTTAGAGGCCGAGTTCAGTGAGCACGGGCAGCTTTTCGCGCACCCAGGACCGGGCTTCAGTGGCGCTCGGTGCGGACAGCGCCAGTTTGGCCAGTTCCTGCGCTTCGGCCAGCGTGACGGTCTTGAGCACCGCGGCCACGGCCGCCAGCGACCGTGCGGTCATGGACAACGTGGAGACGCCGAGTCCGGTCAGTACGACGGCGAGGGCCGGGTCCGCAGCAGCCTCGCCGCAGACGCCCACGGGTTTGTTGTGGCCCTCCGCGCGCGAGCCCTCAACAGTGAGGCCGACGAGGCGCAGAACGGCGGGCTGCCACGGAGTGTTCAGCGCGGCCAGCGGGCCGAGCTGCCGGTCGGCCGCCATGGCGTACTGGGTGAGGTCGTTGGTGCCCAGGCTGGCGAACCCCACTTCGCGCAGGATTGCCTCGGCCGTCAGCGCGGCAGAAGGGACCTCCACCATGACACCCGGGGTCTTGATGCCGGCGTCTGCACACATGGAGGCAAAGCGGGCGGCCTCTTCCGCCGTGGAGATCATCGGGGCCATGACCCACACGTCCGCTTCGGACTGCTTCTCGGCCAGGGCTATTGCCTCCAGCTGGCGGTCCAGGACGCCGGGCGTGGTGAAGTCCGTGCGGTAGCCTCGGACGCCGAGGGCGGGGTTGGGCTCCGTGGAGTCGGTCAGGAACGGGAGCGGCTTGTCGGCGCCGGCGTCGAGTGTCCGCAGCACCACCTTCTTGCCCGGGAAGGCATCAAAGACGCTTTTGTAGGCTGCGGCCTGTTCTTCCACGGTGGGTTCGGTGTCCCGTTCCAGGAAGCAGAACTCGGTGCGGAACAGCCCCACGCCCTGGGCGCCCAGTTTCGCGGCCGCCTCGGCATCCTTGCCGCCGCCGACGTTGGCGAGGAGGGGCACAAGGTGGCCGTCCGCCGTCGCGCCCGTTCCGCTGAACTCGGCCAGCAGGGAAGCCGTGGCTGCCCATGCTTCCGCCGCGGTACGCAGCGATTCGTCGGGCTCGGCCGTGATGGTGCCGGCCGCGCCGTCCACATAGACCTCCATGCCGTCCGCGAGTTCGTCCACGCCGACGGCGGCGACGACGGCAGGAAGGCCGAGGGAGCGGGCGATGATGGCGGTGTGGGACTGGGGTCCGCCGCCTGCCGTGACGAGCGCCAGGACCTTGTTCGGGTCCAGGGTGGCGGTGTCGGCGGGTGCCAGGTCCTCGGCCACCAGAACGAACGGCGTGGCGGAGGCGGGGATGCCGGGTGCGGGCACGCCGCGCAGCTCGGCGACGATCCGTGCGCGCACGTCCAGGACGTCGGTGGCGCGTTCAGCCATGTAGCCGCCCAGGTTATGGAGCATTTCCGAGACGGAGGAGCCGGACTCCCAGATGGCGCGCTCACTCGAGGCGCCGCGGGCAACGAGCTTGGCGGCACCCTTGATCAGCATGGTGTCCTTGGCCATCAATGCCGTGGCTTCCAGGACGGCCTTGCCATCGCCCGTGGCGTGCGCGGCGCGGGCCTTCAATTCGTCGTGCACGGCCTGGGAGGCCGCCTTGAGGGCGGCTGTCGCGTCCTCGGCCGTGACGCCGGCGGGCAGCTGTTCGCCTGCCGGCGGCTCACTGATGGGCTTGGGCATTTGGCGGATGGTGCCGATGATCCGGCCGGGGCTGACGCCTACTCCTTGGAAGTTCTGCACTGAAGGTCCTCGTTCTCTGCCGTAAGCAGGCCCCGCCATTCGTTGCCCGGGCGATTGCCCGGACCGTCGCGACGGCTACGTCCGACGGCTTTTGCGGTGCCTGAAAAAATTGTATGTGATGCACTTCATATAGCGTTGCTATAGGTGCTAGGGTAGCGGTTATGAGTTTCGATGGCCAGCTTCCGCCCAAAGTTCGGTTGCTGCGTGCAGCCGCCGAACTGCTGGCCAACTCCGGGGGCGCGGCAGTTTCCACCCGCCAGATCACCCAGCTGGCAGGGGTCTCCGCTCCCACCCTCTATCACCACTTCGGTGACAAGGAAGGGCTGTTTGACGCCGTCGTCGCGGCGGGTTTCGAAGAGTACGTGGCCGGCGAACGCGACTTCGCGCCGTCCGGTCATCCGCTGGAAGACATCAGGCGGATGTGGGACAACCATGTGCAGTTCGGGCTGAACCAGCCGGAACTGTACCTGGTCATGTTTGGCAACATTCGTCCTGAGAGCCGTCCGGCCATCGTCGCCGATGCCGAGGCGCTCATGGAGGAAATGCTGAACAAAGCAGCAGTGGCAGGGCAGTTGAACGTGCAGCCGCGTGAGGCGGCCAGAAGCATACTGGCGGCGAACGTGGGCGTGACGCTGATGCTGATTGCGGAACCTGCCGCGGAACGCAACCTTGAACTATCCACCATGACCCGTGACGCCATGATTTTCGCGGTGTCCGCGGAGCAGGCCAACGGCGCCGGTCCCGACACGTCCGGTAAATCGTCGGTTGTGGTCGCAGCAATCGCCTTGAACGCCGCGCTCCAGGCATCGCACTCTGACCAGCTCTCCAGCTCGGAACTCAAGCTCTTTCTCGAATGGCTCCACCGGATCTCCACCAGTTCCACCAGTTAGTCGTCGGAAAATATCGGACCATCCTGCGGTGCAGCAGGAATCACGGTTAGGAAATCACATGGCAACAGAGACAGTTGCAAAACCCCGCACAAGCATGCGGGTCCACGTCCAGAGGTTCGGGACGTTCCTGTCCGGAATGATCATGCCCAACATGGGGGCCTTCATCGCCTGGGGCATCATCACGGCCTTCTTCATTCCGGCCGGCTTCACTCCCAATGAGGAACTGGCCAAGCTTGTCGGGCCAATGATCACCTACCTCCTGCCCCTCCTGATCGGCTTCACCGGTGGCCGGATTGTCCACGGCGTCCGCGGCGGCGTTGTGGGCGCAGTCGCGACAATGGGAGTGATCGTCGGTACCGACATCCCCATGTTCATCGGTGCCATGATCATGGGGCCGCTGACGGCGTGGATCATGAAGAAGCTGGACAAGGTCTGGGAAGGCCGGGTCAAGCCGGGCTTCGAGATGCTGATCGACAACTTCTCTGCCGGCATTGTTGCCGCGGCCCTGGCCATCTTCGGCATGCTGGTGATCGGCCCGGTGGTGAAGGCCTTCAGTAACGGCGCCAGCGCCGTCGTCGAATTCCTGGTCAACAACGGACTGCTGCCGTTCACCAGCATCTTCATCGAGCCGGCCAAGGTGCTGTTCCTGAACAACGCCGTCAACCACGGCATCCTGACGCCGCTGGGGACGGAGCAGGCGCTCGCCAATGGCAAGTCCATCCTGTTCCTGCTCGAAGCCAACCCCGGCCCCGGCGTGGGCATCCTGCTCGCCTACATGATTTTCGGCAAGGGCCTGGCCAAGGCCTCAGCCCCCGGCGCCGCCCTGATCCAGTTCGTCGGCGGCATCCACGAAATCTACTTCCCGTTCGTGCTGATGAAGCCCATCATCATCCTGGCCGCCATCGGCGGCGGCATGACCGGCATCTTCACCCTGGTGCTCACCGGCGCCGGCCTGCGCTCCCCGGCCGCCCCGGGCAGCATCATCGCAGTCTTCGCCGCAACCGCCAGCGACAGCTACTTCGGGGTGGCACTGTCCGTGCTGCTCGCTGCCACGGTGTCCTTCCTCATCGCTTCCGTGATCCTGAAGGCCAGCAAGACCCCCGTCGGTGAGACCGAGGAGGACAGCCTGAGCGCCGCCACCTCCCGGATGGAAGCCATGAAGGGCAAGAAGAGCTCCGTCTCCTCCACCCTGACCGGTGCGGGAGCAACCACGGCCGTTATGGCGGGTCCCATCAAGAACATCGTGTTTGCCTGCGACGCCGGCATGGGCTCCAGCGCCATGGGCGCCTCAGTGCTGCGGAATAAGATCAAGGCCGCCGGCTACCCCGACGTCAAGGTCACCAACTCCGCCATCGCCAACCTGAGCGACACCTACGATGTTGTCATCACGCACCAGGACCTCACCGAGCGGGCCAAGCCCGCCACGGGCAGTGCCGTGCACGTGTCCGTGGACAACTTCATGAACAGCCCGCGCTACGACGAGATCGTGGAGCTGGTCAAGAGCAGCAACACCGAAGGAACGGCTGGGGCAGCTGCTCCGGCTGCGGCCGCGGCGCCAGTTGCGACTGCCGCCCCGGCAGCTGCCGAAGCCGCAACGCCGTCGGACATCCTGGTGGCTGACAGCGTGGTCCTCAACGGCACGGCAACCACCCGCGACGCCGCAATCGACGAAGCGGGCCGGCTGCTGCTGGACCGTGGCGCCGTGGACAGCGGCTACATCGATGCCATGCACGAACGCGAGGAATCCGTGTCCACGTACATGGGCAGCTTCCTGGCCATTCCGCACGGCACCAATGCCGCCAAGGACCACATCATGAAGTCTGCCGTGTCCGTGATCCGTTACCCGAACGGCATCGACTGGAACGGCAAGGAAGTCAAGTTCGTCGTGGGCGTGGCCGGCATCAACAACGAACACCTGCAGATCCTGTCCTCCATCGCCAAGGTGTTCACCAACAAGGCGCAGGTGGCCCAGCTCGAGGCGGCCACCACAGTTGACGAAGTGCTGGAACTGTTCGGAAAGGTCAACGCATAGTGAAGGCTGTCCATTTTGGAGCCGGGAACATCGGCCGCGGCTTTGTGGGACTGCTGCTGCACCAGGCAGGCTACGAACTCGTGTTTGCCGACGTCGCGGATGAGCTGATCTCGCAGCTCGCCGCCGCGGACAGCTATGACGTCCACGAAGTGGGGGACAACCCCACGGTCCGTACCGTGGACAACTTCCGGGCGCTCAACTCCGCGACCCAGGAAGCGGACGTTGTGGCGGAGATCGCGACGGCGGACGTCGTCACCACGGCGGTGGGGCCGCACATCCTGAAGTTCGTGGCCCCGGTGATTGCCAAGGGCATCGCGGCCAGGGCTGCCGGGCTGGCCCCGCTGCAGGTGATGGCGTGCGAGAACGCCATCAACGCCACGGACATCCTGCGGGACGAAGTGGCGGCGCAGTGGGACCCCGCTACCGGACCGCTCGAGGCCGCGGCGGTGTTCGCCAACACGGCCGTGGATCGGATCGTGCCCAACCAGGAGCCGGGCAAGGGCCTGGATGTCACGGTGGAGACGTTCTACGAGTGGGTCATCGACCGCACGCCCTTCGGGGAGAATGTGCCGGTCATCCCGGGCGCCACGTTTGTGGACAACCTGGAGCCCTACATCGAACGGAAGCTGTTCACCGTGAACACCGGGCACGCCTCGGCTGCATACTTCGGGTTCGAGGCAGGGCTTGGCAAGATCTCCGAGGCCATGGCTGACCAGGATGTCGCTGCGGATGTGCGCGCTGTCCTGGACGAGACCAAAGAGCTGCTGATCCATAAGCACGGGTTCAACCGTGAGGAGCAGGAAGCCTACGTCGAGAAGATCCTGGGCCGCTTCACCAACCCGCACCTCCCGGATACCGTGAACCGGGTGGGCAGGGCGCCGCTTCGCAAGCTCAGCCGGCACGAGCGGTTCATCGGCCCGGCCGCGGAACTGGCCGAACGCGGAATCGTGCCGGAGGCGCTGCTGGGAGCCATTGCCGCTGCCCTGCGCTTCAATGATCCCGCCGACGCCGAGGCAGCCGAGCTGGCGCAGATCGTGGCGTCGTCCACGGCTGCGGAGGCCACGGAGAAGGTGACCGGCCTGACGCCCGGACATCCGCTCTTTGCGGCCGTCGAGGCGCTGGTGGAAGAGGTCAAGGCGGAGGTTAAGGCCTAGGGCTCCCAGCGGACGCTCTCTCACTTCCTGCCGCTTTTTCACAGACGCTCTCTCACCCCGCCTCGCCGGGTGAGAGAGCGTCTGTGTTTTTGGCGCAGGAAGTGAGAGAGCGTCTGTGGCAGGCTGGCTGTGTGACCTCCGAGCGCTACGACCTGCCCGACCTGCCCAAGCAGCCCGCCCTCCTGACCCTCGACGTCGAGCGCGGCATCTTCCGCCTCCGCCGCGCGACGCGGGCGGACCTCCCGCAGATCCTGGAGCTGCTGGCTGACGACCGGCTGGGTGCAACCCGCGAGGACACCTCGGACATGGGGCCGTATGAGCGTGCCTTCGAGGCGATCGACGCCGATCCTTGCCACCTTCTGGTCATCGGCGAGCTCCTCGAGCAGGGGAAGCCGGCCGGCCCGGTTGTGGCCACGTTCCAGCTGAGCTTCATCCCGGGCCTCTCGCGGCGGGGCTCCTGGCGCAGCCAGATCGAAGCCGTCAGGGTGTCGGCACAGTTGCGTGGACTGGGGATCGGAGCCGCCATGGTCACGTGGGCAGCGGAGGAGTCCCGCCGTCGGGGGTGCTCGCTGATGCAGCTCACCACCCACAAGTCGCGCAGAGACGCCCATCGCTTCTATGAACGTCTCGGCTTCGAAGCCAGCCATGAAGGAATGAAACTCACGCTTTGACGCCCCGTGAGGCAGCCCGGAGTGAGAGAGCGTTGAGGTTTTTCGCGCCAAAAGTGAGAGAGCGTTCGGGTTTTTCCCGCCAAAAGGGAGAGAGCGTTGGTTGATTTTTAGGTACCCTAACTGTTAGGGTACCTAACTATGAGCAACGTTCAGTCCGCGCCCGTCGCGCTGCAGACCCTCGCCCAGGATTTCCGGGAAGCGCTCCGCCACAGCGTCTACCTGGTCCGCCGCCTCGACGCGGAGGGCGAGCTCAGCGCCGCGCAGCTCAGCACGCTCAAGATGCTGCTTGGCGACAGCGTCCGGGTCGGCGAAATAGCCAGGAACCTGGGCGTCCGGGTGCCCAGCGCCACCGAGCAGATCATCAAGCTCGAGAAGGCCGGCCTCGTGCGCCGCGACCCCGATCCGGACGATTCGCGCGCTGTGCGGGTTGTGCTTACCGCGGAAGGCCGTGCCGCCGTCGACTCCGCCAATGAGCGGCGCAATGCCGTCATGGCCGGAATCCTCGAAACCCTCACCGATGATGACCGGCGGGCCCTCGCCGCCGCGCTCCCGGTGATCGAAAAGATCAATGGAACCCTTCACAACTAATACCCACGACTGAGGAGTGCCCTTCATGGAAGGCCAGCTCGCCGCCACGCGGCCAGCAGTAGAAGAAACCCTGGAAGCCGAGAAGGCCTCCTTGCTCAAGCAGCCCAAGGCGGTGTGGGCCACGGCCCTCGCCGCGGTGTTCGCGTTCATGGGCATCGGCCTGGTGGATCCGATCCTCCCGGCGATTGCCAAGAACCTGGACGCCACCCCAAGCCAGGTGTCGCTGCTGTTCACGAGCTATTTCCTGGTCACGGCGGTGGCCATGCTGATCACCGGCTTTGTGTCGTCCCGCATCGGCGGCAAGAAGACCCTGCTGATCGGACTCGCGGTGATCGTGGTCTTCGCCTCGCTGTCCGGAATGTCAGGCAGCGTGGGTGAACTGATCGGCTTCCGCGCCGGGTGGGGCCTGGGCAACGCGCTCTTTGTAGCCACCGCCCTCGCCGTCATTGTGGGCGTCGCCAGCGGAGGCGCCGGAACGGCGATCATCCTTTATGAGGCGGCACTCGGCCTGGGCATCTCCCTCGGCCCGCTCCTGGGTGCCCTGCTGGGCGGCTGGCAGTGGCGGGCACCGTTCTTCGGCACCGCCGTGCTCATGGCAGCGGCCTTTATCGCCCTCATCGCGCTGCTCCCCACCACCCCGCTGCCGGAGCGGAAGGTCAGGCTCCGCGACCCGCTCCTCGCCTTGGGCCACAAGGGGCTGCGGACGACGGCGGCCAGCGGCCTGTTCTACAACTACGGTTTCTTCACCATCCTGGCTTTCACGCCGTTCATCCTCGGCATGGACGCTTACGGCATCGGCGGCGTGTTTTTCGGCTGGGGCGTGGCGGTCGCAGTCTTCTCGGTCTTTGTGGCGCCCGTGCTGCAGAACCGTTTCGGCGCCACCAAGGTGCTCACCGGGACCCTGGCGGTCCTGATGCTGGACCTGGCCGGGCTGGGGCTGGCCGCCGGGCACTCGGTTCCCGCCGTCGTCGTACTGGTGGTGGTTTCAGGTGCGCTGCTGGGCATCAACAACACGGTGTACACGGAACTGGCCATGGGCGTTTCCGACTCGCCGCGGCCGGTGGCGTCAGCCGGCTACAACTTCGTGCGCTGGATGGGCGGCGCCCTGGCACCGTTCGCGGCCGCCCAGCTGGGTGAGCACTTCGGCCCGCAGGTTCCGTTCTTCGCCGGCGCCCTGGCCATGGTGGTTGCCATCGCGATTGCCTTCGGCGGACGCCGCTACCTGGCGGCCCACGAACCCCACGTGGTGTAGCCGGAGCGACAAACCGACAGGCTGCCTGGACGACAGATAGGGCCCATGTTCGTGGTGAACATGGGCCCTATCTGTCCGCTCGCGCGGTCGCGGTCTCGCGCTCTCGCGCTCACGCTTGAGCGGAACCGGCGAGGAGGCGGCTAGACCTTGACGGTGCCCTTCGGCACGAACAGCGTCTCCGCCTGTTCCAGGGACATCCCGTTGGTCTCCGGGACCTTGAACATCACAAAGAAGAACGACGCCGCCGCGAACAGTGCGTACATGGCGTACGTCAGCGGCAGCGAACCTGCCGCCATCACGGGGAAGCTCAGGGTGATGGCGAAGTTGGCGATCCACTGGGCGGCCGCGGCGAGGCCCAGGGCGCGGGCGCGGATCCGGGACGGGAAGATCTCGCCCAGCAGCACCCACACCAGCGGGCCCCACGAGGCGCCGAAGCTGACCACGAAGACGTTCGCGGCCACGAGCGCAACCGGGCCCCAGGCGCCGGGGAGCGAAATTTGCTCGCCGGATCCCGTGGCCGAGGCGAAGGCCAGGGCCATGGCCCCCAGCGAAACGGCCATGCCCACGGAACCTGCCAGCAGGATGGGGCGCCGGCCGATGCGGTCCACCAGGGCGATGGCCACGAGCGTGACCAGGATGTTGGTGACGGACGTGGCCACCGAAATGGTGAGCGAGTCCTTCTCCTGGAAGCCCACAGCCTTCCACAGGGTGGTGGAGTAGTAGAAGATCACGTTGATGCCCACGAACTGCTGCAGCACGGACAGCGTGATGCCGATCCACACCACGGCCTGCAGGCCGAAGACCTTCCCGCGGAGCGAGCCCTTCTGGCCGGCGAGCTTGTCTTCCTCGATGGCGGTCTGGATTTCGCGGATGTGGCGGTCGGTGTCCTCTGCCGGGGCGATGGTCTGGAACACTTTGCGTGCCTCGTCTTCCTTGCCCTTGAAGACCAGGAAGCGCGGGGATTCGGGCAGGGTGTAGGCGATCCAGCCGTAGACGACGGCGGGCACGGCACCTGCGAGGAACATCCACCGCCAGGCTTCGAGCCCGAGCCAGAGAGGCTGGTCCGCGCCGCCTGCCGAGTTGGCGAACAGCGCGTCGGAGAGGAGGGCAGCGAAAATACCGGTGGTGATGGCAAGCTGCTGCAGCGACGCGAGCCGGCCGCGCACGTGCCGCGGCGAGATCTCCGAGATGTACGCCGGGGCAATGACGGAGGCCAGGCCGATGCCGAGCCCGCCCACCAGGCGCCAGAAGATCAGGTCCCAGACGCCGAATGCGAAGCCGGTGCCGGCGGCGCTCACCAGGAACAGGACGGCGCCGAGCTTCATGGCGGGGATGCGGCCGTACTTGTCGGCCACCTTGCCCGCCAGGAAGGCCCCGGCGGCGCAGCCAAGGAGGGCGACGGCCACGGCGAAGCCGGTGACGGCCTCGCTCAGGGCAAATTCGTCCTTGATGGCGTCCACGGCGCCGTTGACAACGGAGGAATCAAAGCCGAAGAGGAACCCGCCCACCGCTCCCGCGATTGCGAGGCCGATCACCTTGCGGGGAACGCCAGGGCGGCCTTCGGTGCTGGATGTGGACATGGATCTCCCTTGGGCTTTTGATGCGTTGGGTTTTTAGCTGTGCGGACATCGTTGACCACGGAACCGGCCCTGCTGGCCGGCGCACACGCGCTAAACAGTGTGCCACTTCACGCTGTGAGGTTCCACTTAGGGGCGGAAACGAAACGGGAGGCAGCCCAAAAGGCTGCCTCCCGTGGCGTACGCCCGGCCGGGCGGCTTAGTGGGCGGCCACCGCTTCCTTTGAAGCCGTCTTCGGGTCCGTCAGCTTCTTCTTCGGCAGCGCGAAACTGATCAGGAAGGCAATCCCGGTCAGCACGGCGGCCGTGAGCATCACGGCGTCGATCGACTGCGCGAAGCCCTCGGTGATGGGGCGGGTGAGGACGGGGTTGGCCGTGTGCAGCCAGCTGGTGTCATTGAGGGAATCGTTGGTGGCGCCGTTCTGGAAGAACTCGTACAGCTTGGCGTTGGCGGGGTCTGCGGCCACAGCAGGGTCCTTCAGGACCTTCAGGTAATCGGCGTTCTGCATGGCGTCCTTCATGCCCGTGGCGATGCGGTCCGCGGCCAGGCTGAACAGCATGGAGATGAACACCGCCGTGCCCACTGCACCACCCATGGACCGGAAGAACGCCGCGGAGGAGGTGCCCACGCCCATGTCCTTCGGCGGAACGGAAACCTGCATGGCCAGCGTGAGCGGCTGCATGCAGAAGCCCAGGCCCAGGCCGAAGAACACCGCGATGACGCCCGGCACCCAGAGCCCGGTGTCCACGCCCAGCGAGAAGCCCATCACGGTGGCGGCCGCGGTGAGCACGGCCGTGCCCATGATGGGGAAGATCCGGTAGGTGCCCGACGCCGAGATGGTCCGTCCGGCGGTGATGGAACCGGTGAGGATGCCCACGGTGAAGGTGATCATCATCAGGCCGGCCTCGGTAGGGGTGAGGCCCTTGACCAGCTGGAGGTACATCGGGAGCATCGCGATGGCGCCGAACATGCCGATGCCGATGATGAAGTTCAGCAATGAGGACAGGCCGAACGTGAGGTTCCGGAAGAGCCGGAGCGGAATCAGGGCGTAATCGCCGGCGCGCTTCTCGGCCAGCAGGAACGCGATGATGCCCACGATGCCCAATCCGATGCAGAGGAGGGACGCCGCAGAGGTCCAGCCCCAGCTGCGGCCCTGTTCTGCCACCAGGAGCAGCGGAACGATGGCCAGCGTAATGGCTGCGGCGCCCCAGTAGTCGATCTTCTGCTTGACGTGCTTGGCGGGCAGGTGCAGGTAGAGGAACACGACCGCCAGCGCGGCCAGGCCGATGGGCAGGTTGATGAAGAACACCCAGCGCCAGCCGTCAAAGCCCAGGATGTTCGCGGACCCGGCGAAGGCGCCGCCCACCACCGGGCCGAGGACCGAGGAGATGCCGAAGACGGACATGAAGTAGCCCTGGAACTTGGCCCGGTCCTTGAGGGCCACAATGTCGCCGATGATGGTCAGTGCGAGGGCCAGCAGGCCGCCGGCGCCCATGCCCTGGATGCCGCGGGCAATGGCCAGCTCGGTCATCGAGTGCACCGAGCCTGCATACAGGGAGCCCGCCAGGAAGATCACGATGGCGGCCAGGTAGAGCGGGCGGCGCCCGAAGATGTCGCTGAGCTTGCCGTACAGCGGAGTGCTCACGGTGGACGTGATGAGGTACGCCGTGGTGGCCCACGCCTGGAGGGAGAGCCCGTCGAGGTCATTGGCGATGGTGTAGATCGATGTCGACACGATGGTCTGGTCGAGTGAGGAGAGGAACATGCCGAGCATGAGACCCACCATCACTGTGATGGTCTGACGCTTCGTCAGGACGTCCCCGGCTACGGGCCCTGCGGCGGTTTTGGACATGACTGCTCCATTACAAAGAAAAGGGGATCAAGCTTGATAGTTGCTTTCAGTAACTATCTTACTTTGCGATTTGTTCCCCTGATCCTGCAAAGCCCCTGCGAAATGAAGAATTAACCTTGGCGTTCCACCAGGATGCCGTCCGGATCGCACCAGATCATGGCGCCCGGGCGCACCGTGACGCCGTCGATCTCCAGTTCCACGTCCGTTTCGCCTGCGCCGGTTTTGGCGCTCTTGCGGGGATTGCTGCCGAGCGCCTTGACGCCGAGCGGCAGGTCGGCCAGGACCTCGCGGTCCCGGATGGCGCCGTTGATGACGACGCCGGCCCAGCCGTTTGCGACCGCGCTCGCGGCGATCATGTCCCCCATGAGCGCCGTCCGCAGGGAACCGGCGCCGTCCACCACCAGCACGGCGCCGTCGCCCGGGGTTCCGAGCGTGGACTTGACCAGGGCGTTGTCCTCCAGGCACCGGATGGTGCGGACCGGCCCGCTGAAGTGCGAGAGGCCGCCCAGCGACTGGAACTGCAGCGCGATGGAGTCGAGTTCCTCGCCCCGTTCGTCGTAAAGGTCGGCAGTGTTGATTCTGCGGCTCTCGGGGATGCCTTCGTTGTCGGGGGTTTCCGGGGTGGCTGCGGAAGCGGTCATTGGTCCTCCTTGGGCTCAGCTTATCGGGGGGCATCACAACCCGCGTGCGGGCCGTGATGCTCACGATAGTCTGATCGGACACCAATCATCAGTTCCTGGGGGAGCCGCCATGAGCCTGTCAGATCTGCCGGGGCACGTCCCGGACCCTTCCGCTGTGGCTTCGCCGCAAGCGGGAGGTTCGACGGCGGCGCTCGCCGAACCGGAGCGGCGCGTCCGTCCGCTCTGGACCACCGGCGTGGTGCTGGTGAATGTTGGGATCAATGCGGCTTTCTTCGGCCCCATCCAGGTTCTGCTCGGCCAGCAGGCCGCGCACTTCAGTGAAGGCGACAAGGAAGCCATCCTGGCGCTCGTCACGGGCGCCGGAGCCGCTGTGTCCCTGGTGGCCAACCCGCTCTTCGGCGCCTTCAGCGACCGCACCACATCAAGGCTGGGCCGCCGGGTGCCGTGGGTTGTGTTCGGTGCTGTACTCGGCGCAGCCGCACTCATTGCCCTGGCCGGCGCCCCGAATGTGGCTGTCATGACCATCCTCTGGTGCCTCGTGCAGGCAGGCTGCAACGGCGCCTACGCCGCCATTACGGCCGCCATCCCGGACCGCGTGCCGGTGCCGCAGCGGGGTGCGGTGGGCGGTCTCGCCGCGATGGGGCAGACGGTGGGAATCCTGATCGGCGCGGTGATCGCCGCCGTCGTCAGCGGGAACTTCGGGGTGGGGTACCTGGTCTGCGCGGCAGCGCTGATTGCCGGCGTGGCACTGTATTTCTTCAAGAGCGACGACGTGCCGCTGCCAGCGGAGGCGCGCCCGCCATTCAGCCTGGCCGGCTTCGCCAGGGGCTTCTGGATCTCACCCCTCCTCTATCCGGACTTCGCCTGGGCCTGGCTGACCCGGCTGCTGGTGAACATCGGCAACCACATGGTCACCCTGTACCTGCTGTTCTTCCTGACGGATGCGGTGCACCTGAAGGAGACACAGGGGATCGAGCCGGCCTTCGGGGTGCTGATCCTCACCGGCCTGTACGCGGTGATGGTGATCGTCACCAGCGTGATCGGCGGCCCGCTCAGCGACCGCATGGGCAAGCGGAAGCCGCTGGTCATCGCCTCGTCCGTGATCATCGCCGTCGCATCGCTGATCCTCGCGTTCGCTCCCAACTGGGCAGGCGCCATTGCGGGCGCCTCGGTCCTGGGCATCGGCTTCGGCGCCTACCTGGCAGTGGACTTCGCGCTCATCACCCAGGTTCTGCCCAGCGCCCTGGACCGCGGCAAGGACCTCGGCGTCATTAACATTGCCAATTCGCTGCCGCAGGTCCTGGCACCCCTCATTGCGTTCCCGTTCGTCACGCTGTGGGGCGGCTACGTTTCGCTGTACGTTGCCGCCGCCGTGATCGGGCTGCTGGGCGCGGTGTTCGTGGTGAAGATCAAAGGCGTGGACTAAAACAGGCGCACCACGACGGCCGCGGAGCCCACCGTTTTGACTAATTGGCGCCATGACCGGTGCCGTATAGTGGACTCGAATTGCTGCGGCAGTGCTGTGATGGGGATCGCCTGACCGCTGTACGAAACCCACTCCCGGAACGCTGCTGATGCTTGAACTCAATCCAGATCTTCCCCCCATGGCTTCGCCGCCGACCCTGCCCAGGCAACAGATCCGCTACGCCCGGATCCTGGATGCCGCTGCAGGATTCGCCCGGAAAGGGCTGGATTCCGTGAGCCTGTCCGAGGTGTCCGCGAAGGCCAACGTCCCGCTGGGAACGCTGTACCGGTACTTTCCTTCCCCCACCCACCTGATGCTGGGCCTCTACCGGAAGCAACTGGGAGAGCTGCAGGTGGGAAGTTGGCCGGAATCCGGCGGAGGCCGCGGCCATTCCGTTGCAGGCGTGATGATGGAGATCTTCCACATGCGGCTGATGCAGCCGGCCGTGGAGCAATGCCTGAGCCAGTGCGTCTACGCAAAGGACAAGGACACCACGGTGCTCCTGCGAGAGATCGACGTCATCGCCGAGCAGGCGGTCACGGTGGCAACCGGCGACGCCGCCAAATCCCGCGTTCTGCTGCTGACCGTTTCGGGCCTGGTGCAGGCAGTCCGCTGCCGCAGGCTGTCACTGTTCGAGGCCGAAGAAGACCTGAAGAAAGCGTGTTCGCTCCTCACCCGGTGCTAACGAAAGACGTAACCGGTCTAGACCACCAAGGCGTTAGTGACGCCGGATTAGAGTGACGTAGCTCACGTGAAACTATGAAAAAACGTTTTATCATGCCGGGTGGTCGGACCAGTGTCCATTCGGCCGCCACGCATCTGTCTACCATTGCAGAACCGGAGCGGCTAGCAGCCCGTACCTTGCAGGAGCTTCACCGCGGCCCCACCATCCCTTGGGCCGCAGAATTTCCAGCCAGCCCATCTTGAGCCTCCTATGTGCTTGAGCCTTCATGTGCCGTGTGCCCACGGCTAGCCCCAGGAGACAACGACGTGTCCACTGAAACCATCACTCCCGCTGACAGCTCCGCCGCTTCCTCCGAGGAGGCAACCGTGCTGACCGACCAGGAGATCTTCGAAGCCCACCAGGGCGGCAAACTGTCCATCTCCAGCACGGTCCCCCTGTCCAGCAAGCGCGATCTTTCCATTGCCTACACTCCGGGTGTCGCCCAGGTCAGCCGCGCCATCCACGCCGACCCGGAACTCGCCAAGACCCTCACCTGGGCCCAGCGCCTGGTGGTTGTGGTCAGCGACGGCACCGCCGTGCTGGGCCTCGGCAACATCGGCCCCAGCGCGTCCCTTCCCGTCATGGAAGGCAAGTCCGCGCTCTTCAAGGCCTTCGGTGACCTGGACTCCATCCCGCTGGTTCTGAACACCACCGACGTGGACGAGATCGTTGAGACCCTGGTCCGCCTGCGCCCCAGCTTTGGCGCCGTGAACCTGGAGGACATCTCCGCTCCGCGCTGCTTCGAGCTTGAGGAAAAGCTCATCGAAGCCCTGGACTGCCCCGTCATGCACGATGACCAGCACGGCACTGCCGTCGTTGCCCTCGCAGCCCTGACCGGTGCCGCGAAGGTGACCGGCCGCGAACTCGAAGGACTCCGCGTGGTGGTTTCCGGTGCGGGCGCGGCGGGTATCGCCGTCGCGGAGATCCTGCTCACCGCCGGCATCCAGGACGTCGTCCTGCTCGATTCACGCGGCGTCATCAACAAGGACCGCGCGGACATCGCGGCCGACCCTGCCAGCAAGAAGGCCCAGATGGCGCAGCGCAGCAACCCGCGCGGCATCACCGGCGGTCCCGGCGAGGCGCTGCTCGGAGCCGACGTGTTCATCGGCGTCTCCTCCTCGAAGCTGGACGAGGAGCACCTGAAGCTCATGAACCACAGCTCCATCGTGTTCGCCCTCTCCAATCCGGACCCCGAAGTCCTGCCGGAGGTCGCCTCACGCTACGCCGCCGTTGTGGCCACGGGACGCAGCGACTTCCCCAACCAGATCAACAACGTGCTGGCCTTCCCGGGAATCTTCCGCGGGGCGCTGGATGCCGGCGCCCGCCGGATCACGCCCGCCATGAAGCTTGCCGCCGCCCGCGCCATCGCCGAACTGGCCGAACCCGAACTGTCCGCCGATTACATCGTGCCCAGCCCGCTGGATCCGCGCGTCGCACCGGCCGTTTCCGCCGCCGTGGCCGCCGCGGTCGAGGCGGAGTAACTGCGGAGCATCCTCCGCCAGGAAGTTCGACGGCGGTGCCTCCCGTGCTGGGGAGGCGCCGCCGTCGTCGTTTTTCAAGGCAGCCGCCGTCCGCGGCCCGCCCGCAGGCAACCCTAGACTGGGGGCATGAACCCCGAGATCCTTGTGACTGTCCTCTGCGGCCTTGCCATCGTCGTGGGGGTGGCCGGCACCGTCATCCCCGTGCTGCCGGGCAGCATCCTCATTGGACTCAGCCTGCTGGCCTGGGCCATCTGGGGCGGCGCCGGAACCGCCGGTTGGGTGGTCTTCGGGGTGGGGCTGGCCTTCGTGCTGGCCGGAATGGCTGCCAGCGCCGTGCTCACGGGACGCAAGCTCAGGGAGCACCGCATCCCCAGCCGCAGCGTGGCGGTGGGGCTGGTCCTCGGCGTGGTGGGCATGTTCCTGATCCCGGTGGTGGGCCTTTTCGTGGGATTCGCTGCCGGACTGCTGCTCAGCGAATCACACCGCACCCGTGATTTCCGGACCGCCATGACCACCAGCTGGGCAGCATTGAAAGCAACAGGCGTTGGCATGCTGGTGGAGTTCGGCCTGGCCTGCCTCGCCGCGAGCACCTGGATCATCGGTGTCTGGGTGGCCGCGGTCAGTTAGCCTCCCAGCGGCTGCCAAGCGTGCACCACTAGCATGGAAGCATGAGCGCCGGACAGACCTCAGGACCGATTTACCGCGACAGCCGCGACCTCACTCCGTTCGGCGACGCGCAGGTCCGCACCCCTGTGCGGGACCTTGCCGACGGCGTGGGCGGGATCCTGCACAGCGCCCTGGGCGGCCGGAACGGTGCCCTCCTCAGCGTGGACGGCCCCGTCCCCAGGCTCAAGCGGCTCCCGGGGAAGGCTGCCAAGACCGTCTATGACGCGGTCTTCCACAACACCGACCCCAACCGGCTGATCGCCGCCGGCCGTGCCCATCCCGGCTGGGCCGGGCTGTGCTACGTCATGGCCGGGCTGCTCGCCTACAAGCAGGGCGGATACCTGCGCGCCTCCGAGCTCCTGCAGCGGGGCCTCACCACCAGGAACGACGACGACGCCAACCAGTTCGCGTCCGGCTACCTGACGCGCGTGGTCACCCGGGTTGAAGTTGCCGAACGCATTGACGTTCCGGTGCTGTTCAGCGAGGAAGCCGTATTCCTGGCACTTTCGCACTCGCTGCGGGAAACGGGCCACCTTGAGGCGGCGCTGCACACCGTTTCCTCGCTGCCGCCCTCGCTGCCGGCCGCCCTGGCCCGCTGTTCGCTGGCGCACTCCCTGGGACGGGACAAGGAAGTGGTGGTCTGGACTGAAGGGCTGCTCAATTCCGATGACCTCGCAGCTGCGCTGCTGCTGCTCCGCGCCCGTTCGTTGCGGCGGCTCGGGGCCCACGCCTCGGCCCAATCCGCCCTGAAGGAAGTTCTGCGGCGCCGCAAAACCCATCTTGCGCTGCGCAACGATGCCCTCACGGACCGCGCTCTGCTGCTGCTGGACAACGGCCGGAAATCGCTCAATCCCCGGGACTGGCTGCGTGGAAAACCCGAACTGGAAACCTTTGAGGTCATCCGCAAGGACGTTGAGGAGCGCAGGCTCTGGGAACAGGAATGGAAACAGCTGGACCGGGAATGATCCCGCAGGGCCGGTACTGATCCTCCGGGCAGCGGGGGGGCGTTGGCAGCCGGGCCCTTGTGGGCGGTGCCGGGTCGCGGTACAACGTACCAATGAGCGATGCAATCGTGCAGTGGATGGAAAAGTACATCACGGCGTGGACCACCAATAAGCCGGAGGACATCCGGGCGCTCTTTACCGAGGACGCCGTGTACGCCACGCGGCCCTACGACCCGGATGCGTGGCGCGGGCACGAGCAGATCGTGGAACGCTGGCTGACCGCGGCGGACGAGCCCGACGAATGGACCTTCGAGTGGTCGCCACTGGGCTCGGACGGTGACCTGCATTTTGTCCAGGGGCGCACCACGTATCTGGGGGACCGTCCCAGCTATGAGAACCTCTGGGTGGTCCGGCTCGGACCGGACGGGCGCGCCGCGGCCTTCACCGAATGGTTCATGGAGCGCAAGGTCTAGCCCGGCGTTGGCGGGTGCTACTGCCAGGCGATCCCGGCTGCCAGGGGAATCAGCTGCTCTGACAGCAGCACCGTCCCCAGCGCCACCATGATGATCCCGCTGGCGAGGGTCACCCGCCGGGCGGCCCCGGGCCGCGAGTGCAGCAGCTTCCGGGACAGCAGTGCCACGCAGGTGTACACGACAGCCACCAGGAGGACGAACGTCAGGCCCAGCAGCGCGGACTGCACCGGAACGGGCAGGGACGCCTCCGGGCTGACGAACTGGGGAACCAGCGCCACGAAGAACAGCAACCCCTTGGGATTGATCCCGCTGGTGCCCACGCCCTGGAGGAAGGTGCGGAACTGGTTGGACTCCGCTGGCGCGGCAGCGCTGACCGCCGGGCCTCCCGCCGTCGAACTTCCCGGGGACGCGACTCCGGCGCCGAAGGTGGCGCCGCGCCATGACCGGATGGTGCCGAAGCCCAGCCACAGCAGATATGCGGCTCCGGCCACGGTCAGCCAGCCGAGGACGCCCGGAAGACCGGCGAGCAAGGCGGCCAGTCCGGCCACCATCAGCACCGTGTGCAGGACATAGCCGCCGCAGAGCCCGGCCACTGCGGGGACGAAACTGCGCTCTTTCAGGCCGGCCGCGATGGAGTAGGCCCAGTCCACGCCGGGCGTGCAGGCCAAGGCGCCGGCCACCACCAGGAATGCAAGGAACAACTGGGAATTCACGGGCGGCCTCCTACGACGTGCTGATAAGAGAAACTCTAGGCAAATCGTCGGCAGAAGTGTTCCCTGATTTACTCAGGAAATCCGTCATGGCGGTAAGATAATTGCGTGATTGACCACATTGACAGAAATATCTTGCGCCACCTCAAAGAGGACGGCCGGATGACGGCCACCGCACTGGCCTCAAAGGTGGGATTGACGGTGGCGCCGTGCCACCGGCGGCTGCGCGACCTGGAGTCGACGGGGGTGATCCGGGGCTACCGTGCGGACATCGACCCGGCCGCCGTCGGGCTCGGGTTTGAGGCGATCGTTTTCGTGACGCTGCGGCAGGTGGACAGGCCCACCATGGAGATCTTCGAGAACCGGGTGGCGGACAATCCCAACATCGTGGAAGCGCAGCGGCTGTTCGGCTCGCCGGACTACCTCCTGAAGGTGATCGCGGAGGATCTGCCCGCCTACCAGCGCTTCTACGACGCCGAGCTCACCTCGTTGCCCGGCGTGGAGCGGCTGACGTCAACGCTGGTGATGAAGAACCTGAAGTCGAACGCCGGGCCGCCGGTCTAGGCTGGGCCTGCCTCAGTCCGTCGGTCCGGTCTCGGCGATTTGTGCCGGTGGGGTGCCAGTCTCCTCACGACGCTACCCAGGCCATTCTCCCTAGGCTGCCGGGCTGACATGGACGATGATCACTTGGGTGTCCTTGGAGCCGTCGTACCGGAGGTCGTAGTTGACCTCCAGCCCGGTGGACGAGCCCGGGGTGATGGAGAAGTCGCTTTTCTTTGCGGGGTCCGCTTCCGCGGAGGCAATCCACCGTTCGGCTGAGGCGCTGTCGATTCCATAGCGCTGGACGCCGTCGCGGATCAGGCTGAAATACTGATCCGCTGAATCGGCCGTGAGGAAATAGGTGACTTCGCTGAAGTCGGGGCGCTTGTTCGTGGTGTTGAAGCGGATCCGGTCCGTTTCGCCAGTGATCTCGCCGCTGGGTGCGGCGATCGTCAGCGCGATCTTTCCTGAGTCGCGGGTGTTGATTTCCGGGCCGTAGCTCTCCTCGGAAACCCGGACGTCCGCCTTCTTCAGGGAGCCCGAACTCATGTCCAGCCGCGCGGTCTTGGTGGCCCTTATCTGTTCCACACCGGCGGCGTCGAGGGTGGAATACTCGGAGGTGCTCATGGTGCTGCTCCCTTGGGGCGTCGGTTCGGTAGCGTTGGGGTTGCTGATCTGGCAGCCGGTGAGGGCGAGGCAGCAGGCCAGGGCAACAAGAGCGGCGGCCTGCCGGCTAAGGCGCCTATATAACGTCGGCTTCGCGGGCGTCACTGGTGCACCTCCGCGTCGAAGCCGGAGGCGAAGCGGTCCATGATGCCCGGAATATTGTTGGTGGGGCGGTACTGGTCCACGCGGTCGTTGAAGTCGGAGCCGATGATCTGCTGGGCACGCGCGGGGTCGGTGGCCAGGAGGTTCTGGTAGGCCGGCAGGGTGTCCTGCTCGATGAGGGCCCAGCGCTGGTCGGCGTTGGCGATATTGCCGTCCGGAAAGCCCGTGGTGAAGTCCGTGCGGAACTGGGCGGGATTGTCCCAATTGGTGAAGGGCACGTTCTCCGGGCCGGGGCTTTCCACGCTGAACTTGTAGGGGAACACCTCGGGGTAGCTTTTCGCGCCCGGGATGGACGGTTCGCCGGCCAGAGTGACCATGTACGTCACTGCCTCCCCGCCAGCGTGGCTGCGCATGGCGTCGTAGTCGTCGGCGATGATTTCGTTTTGCTCGCGGTACAGGAGTGCGGTGTTGCCTTCCTGCACCTGGGCGGGTTCGCCGGAGTCGATCTGTGACCAGGCGCGTGCTGTCGGGTGATCGATCACACCGGAGTCCCGGAGCCGGTTGATTTCGTCCAGTCCGCCAGTCATATAAGCCTGGTGCTGCCGGGCCTGGTCAAGGAAGATCTCCTTGTTCATGTCCAGCATGCTGGTTTCGTAGAACTTGATCTCCTGGTCGGTCATGCCTGCAAGCTGCTCGATCTGATCCAGCATGGGAAGCGGAATGTCCGACGCCGGGTTGTCCACGATCTGCTGGGCGAGGTCCCGCATCATGGCCATGTCCTTGAATCCGCCGGCAAATGACGGGCCGATCATGTTGGCCATGCCCGCCCACTGGAGGTCCGGGTTGGACAGATACGCCTGGCCGTAGAAATCGTAGACCTTCTTGATGGTCTCCCAGTTGTACTCCGTGCCCTTGGAAGTATCCCAGTCGGCGGGGTCGATGCCCATGTCCCGCATGGCCTGCTGGTTCCAATAGTCAGTGAGGAAGGCCGAATACTCCGGCGAATTGTTGCTGATCAGCCCGGAGTCGGCAGCCGCGTCGAGGGCGGCCTTGGCTGCGTCGGGGTTAGCTAGCGCCCAGTTCCTAAACCCGTCACTGTCCAGGTAGTCATAGCGTTCCTCCGGCGTCATGCCGTTGAGCCGGTCCGTCAGTTCCTGGGCGGCGCCGTCCGTCGGAGAATTGCCACCGGTGCCGGGGCCGCCCGAGCCGCCCGAGCCGCCGCCTGCTGAACCGGTGCTGGCCCGGTCCTGCTGCTCGGCGTTCTGCAGCAGCGCTTTGGACGCGCTGTGGATGCCTGCCGCCGCAGCCCTGAGTGTCTTCGCGTGTGAGCCGTTCCAGTCGCTGCGGAAGCGCTCGCCGTCGTTGCCTTTCCAGGGGATGGAGGCGATGGAGCCGCCCAACTGTTGCCCCAGCTGCTCCAGCCGGCTTGCACCTTTCGCCAGATCCTTCGCGAGCTGGCGTAGCTGTGCGACGTCCGCACCGTAGAAGTTCCCCGCCACTTTTCCCCCTGGTTGAAGTCCACGGCAAGCCTAGCGGCTCTGGCCGGACGCGGCGATGGGGAGGACTCCCCGTGGCGGTTCCGGCTTTCAGGCGTCCAACAGTCCGGTGGTTCGGTACGGGATGACCTCGCGCAGGAACATGCTGGTGGAGGTGCGCACGATGCCGGGGCAGAGGCGGATCTCCTCGGACACCCGGTAGAGGTCATCCGGGCTTTTGGCCACCACCCGGATGAGGAGATCGGTGTCGCCGGCCGGCGCGTGGCATTCCAGGACTTCGGGGATTTTGCGCAGCGCGGCGATGGCCTCGTTCAGGTGGCTCTGGTCAAGTTCAGCGCTCACCGCTGCGGCCACGCCGCGGCCGAGCGCCGAAGGCAGCACACGGCTGCTGTTGGGGCGGAGGGCGCCCGACGCCGTCATCCGCTCCAGGCGCGACTGTACAGTTCCGCGCGCCAGGCCCAGCTTCTGTGCCAGCACCATGATGGGCACGCGGGGGTCGTCGTCCAGTGCGGCAAGGATCCGCCGGTCCGTTGGATCGAGTTCCTGCAATCTGACCATTTCCTGCCTGCTCGCGCCTTGATGGTTGATCAGATTGATCAAAGAAGCACCAGCTCGTTGCGCCTACTGTAGGGCTTCTGTTGAAATGATGGCAACAAGGGACGCAGGCTACCGCCGGATCCCGCAGGCTACAGGAGCCCCGGCACACCACCCGGTCCCTGGACAAGGCTTCCCGCAAGGACGCCGCCGCTGATTGACGCTTGTTCACGCATAGTCTTTCCGCAATTTATATTCCGTCAGCAGTGCAACGGGTCCGGAGCCACGCTCCCGGGCCCGGCACGGCAAGAGCCCCTGAGCCACCGATTCCGGATCACCCCGGGGTGTTCGGTAGTTGAGGGGCTCTTGTGTTGTCCGGATTAGGCTGGTGCCATGACATCAGCCGGCCGTTTCGCTCCGAGCCCTTCCGGCGAACTGCACGTGGGAAACCTCCGGACGGCGATCCTGGCCTGGCTCTTCGCCCGCTCCACCGGCCGGCGGTTCCTGATGCGCGTGGAGGACCTGGACCGGGCCCGTGCGGGTGCCGAGGCGGAGCAGCTCCGCGATCTGGCGGCCATCGGCGTGACCTGGGACGACGGCGTCGTGCGCCAAACGGAACGCGAGCCGCTGTATGCGGAAGCGATCGGCCGTCTCGCCGCCGCGGGCCTGACCTACGAATGCTTCTGCACCCGGCGCGAAATCCAGGAAGCGCCGTCCGCGCCGCATGCCCCGCAAGGTGCGTACCCGGGGACGTGTCGGAACCTGGACCCGGCGGAACGTGAGTTCAAGAGAACCATTCGGCCCGCTGCCGTCCGGCTTCGCTCGACCGTGACCGACTGGACGGTGCAAGACAGGCTGCACGGCACATACACGGGGGTGGTGGACGACTTCGTACTGCGCCGGAATGACGGGGTGACTGCCTACAACCTGGCGGTGGTGGTGGATGACGCGGCGCAGGGGATCGACCAGGTGGTGCGCGGGGACGACCTGCTGCCCTCCACCCCCCGCCAGGCCTATCTGGCTTCCCTCTTGAATATTCCAGTTCCGGAATATGCCCATGTGCCGCTGGTGGTGAATTCCGACGGCGCGCGGCTGGCCAAGCGAGACGGCGCCGTGACCCTGGCCGATCTCGCCGCGGCCGGGATGGATGCCGGGCGCGTCCGCGACATCATCCTGGAGTCGCTGGGGCTCCCGGCCGGACCACTGCAGGGGGCCCTTGCCCACTTTGATCCTTCGGCGCTGCCGTTGGAGCCGTGGGTGTGGCCCGGCTTACCGGACGCAGGCGCGTAGGCTGGAACCATGCCAGAAACAGGAACCACGGACGCAAACGTCCCCCAGCCACGATTCACTGTTGAGACGGCCAAGGTCCTCGCCGAAGTTGCCCATAACCGCCAGAAGGACAAGCTCAAGCGGCCGTACCGCGAACATGTTCTCGCCGTCGGCGATGCGCTGGCGGACTTCGACGACGACATCCGGATTGCCGGCTACCTGCACGACATCGCGGAGGATACCCCCATCACCCGGCAGGCTTTGCTGGACATGGGCGTTTCCGAACGCGCCGTCGGCATCATTGAGCGTGTCACCAAGCGGTTGCATGACAACCCGGACGACTACCAGGCCGGCATCCGTTTCATCGCCGAGGACCATGACGCCACCCTGGTCAAAATCGCCGACAACGCCCACAACTCACTGCCCGAGCGAGTCAAGGCGCTGGCGGAAAAGTGGCCGGACAAGCCGCCCGTCACCCGCTATGACGACGCCCGGCCGGTGCTCTACGACGCTGTGCCCGTTGAAGAAATCCGGTTGATCCTGGCCCGCGTCAACCCCTGGTTGCTGGAAGAACTGGACGACCGCCTGGATGAGGCGGACGACACCGATTACGAGAACCTCTCCTACGAGTCCTAGCGGACGCCGTCCCAGAGGGCCCGTTCCCAGGGCCGGGGGTCGTCAACGACTCCCGAACCGGTATTGAACAGCATGGTGGTGCGGCGTTCGAGATCGTAGCCGGGCCACCCCGGATCGCCCGAAGAGGCGAACGAAATCCACGCGGCGTGCATGGCATCAGCCAGTTCCTGCGGCGGGTCTGTTCCAAGCAGCGGTCCGAAGAGCCTGGAATCCGTGTCCAGGGTGTCGAATACGAACGGCACTTCCACGGCGTGGACTGCGCCAAGGCCGGGGGCGGCCCAGGCAAATTCGTACATGTACGTCCGCGCCGACGTCGTAGACGCCGCCTTCGCGTGGGCATCCGCCAGGCGTAGCGCCGGAATCCGCACCCACCAGTCGGTTTCCACGGCGGCAAGCAGCTCGCCGGGAGTACTGCCCGGATAGTGGGACCGGTATTCGCGCAATGCCGTCCACACTCCTGGACTCGGCCAGGTCCCGCTCCGTGACCTTGGCGATTACCCCGGTAATGGCAAGGAACAGCTTCCAGTCCTCGGTATTGCTGCCGACCATAACGTCGACTGTGGAGCCGGCGCCGGCAGCGATCCGTTCGATGGGGCTGCGCGGAATGATGTCGCCGTCGACTGTCGGTTGCCAGAGCATCGAACTGGCAACCACCTCGGGTCCCCAGCGCGCCGGGTCCGGACGGGCCGCCAGGTCCGCCTTTAGCTCCGTCTGCGCCGCGAGGAATCGCTGAACGGGGACCGCGGCCATTGCCTCCCGGGTCTGCGGAACGCCGAGCTTCTCGGAAAGGAATCCGCCGATCCTTTGGGCCGTCTGGGTGGGAAGGGCATGGTGGGCGGCGCCGCTTTGCAGGATGGCCCGACGGAACAGCCCCTCGGCGCGGGGCATCGAGAGGAGAACGCCGATGCTCATGGCACCTGCCGACTGGCCAAACACGGTGACGTTGGCGGGATCGCCGCCGAAGGCTGCAATGTTGTCACGGACCCACTCCAGGGCCGCCACCTGGTCGAGGAGGCCGATGTTGGCCTGCCCGTCCCCGAGGTCCAGGAACCCGTCGGCGCCGACGCGCCAGTTGATCACCACACAAACGACGCCGTCCCTGGCGAAGTTCGTGCCGTTGTACGCCGCCGTAGAGCCGATTTCGAACGCGCCGCCCTGGATCCAGACCATAACCGGCAGGCCGCGGCTGCCGTGGTCCGGTGTCCAGACGTTGAGGTTCAGGCAGTCCTCGCCGGCCAGGGCCGTGTCCCACTCCGTACCCGCACTTTCCGGAGGGGCAAGCTGGAAAGGGGCCGCGCCGTACTGGATGGCGTCCCGCACTCCGCTCCAGGGCTGGACCGGCTGCGGCGGCCGAAGCCGGTTCGCGCCAGCTGTCGACGCCGCGAACGGAATGCCCAGGAAACGGTGCACGCCGTCGGCGATGCTGCCGCGCAGCCGGCCGTGCGTGGTCGTGACTATTGTGTCCATGCCTAGCACCTCACGGCTCGAGGGTTTCCGGCCATAGGGACACTTTGGCAGCCTGCGGTGGTGCTGTTGAAGGGCCGAAGGTCATCCCTTGGCGGTCTAGCCCGTCGAGACCTTCCGCTCCATCTGTTCCAGAGCCGCGGTCATCTTGTGGGTGCCGCGCTTCTCGTCAATGACAATCGAAACGCCCAGCGCCAGCACGATCACCAGCAAGCAGATGGGCACGGAGACCCCGGCAGCGGCGAGCCCCACGCTGCCCGCCAGTGCCGCGAGGACGCCCGCCGCGACGGCAATGACCGTGCGGTCCACGCAGATCATCACGCTGTACAGCCATGTCAGGGAGAGTTTGAACAGCGCTACGGGGACCGCAATGCTGGCCACGGCCACGGCGGCGCTGATGTGCGCCTCATGGTCGATGTAGTAGGCGGCCACGTGCAGTCCGGCGCCGGTTGCGGCGATGGCAGCAAAGATGGGGATGTGGCCGTAGCCGAAGAAGAACGAGCGGTGCCGTTGAAGATGGAGGGCGCGGCCGGCGGGCAGGATGAAGTAGATCCACCACATGGCGAAGGCCAACGCCGTGCCGCCGAAACCCACCAGGGCGGCGTCGACGCTCCAGCCATGGTTTGCCACGATGGCGCGGAGCGTTTCGATGGCACCGATCAGGCATTCACCGAGGGCGATGATGGCCAGCAGGCCGTAGCGTTCTGCGATGTGGTGCGCATGCCACGGGGTCCGCATGGAACGTTCCGCCACGTACGGCGTCGCCATTTCCAGGACGTAGAGGGGGACGGTCAGCAGGATGGTGGTCAGCAGGTCCGCCTGAATGATCAGCACTGCGATCCACCCGAGCTGCACCACGCCAAGGTAGGTGGCGTAGCGCAGGCAGGTCTGGCGGCGGGCCGGGTCCTGCCGCGCGGCACGCAGCCACTGGAACACCAGGGCCAGGCGCATGATCACGTAGCCGCCCACTATGACGGCGTTGTCCACATGGTCGCCCTCCGCCAGCGAGTGGAACAGCGGCTCGATCCCCATGGCCAGAATGAGGACACCAAGCAGCTGGATCATGGTGACCACCCGGAAAACCCAGTCATCCGTGTCGTACGCGCTGGCGAACCAGGTGAAGTTGATCCATGCCCAGATGACGGCAAACATCGTGAACGAGAACCCCAGCAGCCCGGCACCGAAGTGGGCCCCGGCGATCTCGTGGGCGAACTGGCTTCCGGCCACTCCGAACGCAATCACGAAGGTGAGGTCGAAAAACAGCTCCAGCGGAGTGGCTGCCCGGTGCTGCTCATGCGGGTCGCGGCCGCCCATGCGGGCCATGGCATGCCTGAGGGGGTTGGAAGACATGGGTCAAAGATTACCGCCGGAAGCGGACTTTCGCGCTCGAAGCACAAGCCAGACGTAGGCGAGGTCGAAGACGCTGCAGAGGGCGCCGAGGCCCAGGATGAGCGGTGAGTTCCCGAACCAGCCGAACACGACCGTAGGTGCCAGGGTGCCAATCCACTTCCCAACGGCGATCAGCATCGATTGACCCCGCGGGCCGCCGCGGGCCACGAACATCGCGATGAAAAGCCCGGACATCAGCAGGTTCTGCAGGAAGGCCGCATAGCGGGAAGCTCCGCCCGGCCGAACCTCACGAACGTGTACAGGATGGCGACGTCCGCCAGCGCCCACACAATGTTGATGACGCCCTGGACGGAAAGCACTGTCGCCACGGAACGCGAGGCGTAAATTCCCTCCCACGCGAAGTTCAGCGCCAGGGCTGCTGCCGGGATGGCGTAGGTCCTGTCCCGGAATCCGATCCGGATTGCCTCAACGTACACCGCCGTCCAGGCGACGCCGCTGACAACAGTGAGGAACAGGATCATCATCGAACGCGCGTGGGAGGCTTACACCCGGCCCAGCGAGTCGATGTCCTCAAGGAAGTCCTGGTGGACCTCCTTGCTCACCGTGGTGCGGGTGTCCGCAATAGCGTCGAGGTAGTCCTGCGTCGCGGGGCCCTTCCGGACCGCGTCGCGGACGGATACGTCGCCACCGGAAGCCAGCCCGCCGTCGTCGTACACTGCCTTTTCCAGCGCCCGCTGGGAGGCGCTCCGGGCCGCGTACTCAATGTCCGCGGGGGAGAAACCCTCGGTGCGGTCCACCAGCAGCTCAACGTCCACGTCATCCACCACGGTGGCCGGGATGAAACGCTGCCACATGGCCTCGCGGGCCTGCCGGTCGGGCAGGCCGATGGGGATCACGTAGTCGAACCGGCCGTGGCGCAGGAAAGCGGTGTCCAGCGCGCGGATGAAGTTGGTGGCGCACACCAGCAGGCGGCCCGGCTGTTCGCGGAAGGCCGGGATGATCTTCAGGAGCTCATTGGTGACGCCCTGCAACGGAGACGGCGGTTCGCCGGACCGCTGGGATGCGATCTCTTCCACCTCGTCGATGAACACCACGGCATGTTCCAGCTCGGCGATTTCCAGGAAGGTTTCACGGAGGGCGCCGGCGAGGCCCTTCGGATCGGCCGCGAGCCGGGAGGGGAATACTTCCACGAACGGCCATTCGAGCCGGGACGCGATCGCCTTCGCAAACGTGGTCTTGCCGGTGCCGGGAGGGCCGAAGAGGACGACGGCGCGTGGCGGCACCACGCCGAATTCGTCCGCCAGGTCCGCCTCGGCCAGGGGGAGCACCAGCCTGCGTTCCAGCAGTTCCTTCTCGTTGCGCATGCCGGCCACGTTCTCCCAGAGGTCGCGGGCCAGGATGCGGCCGCCAAGAAGGCCCAGGGGCTCGAGCTCCTGGCGCTGCACGGGGATGGTGCGTTCGAAGTAGCGCAGGTTCTTCTTGAGGACGAAGCCGCGGCTCAGGAAGGCCTCCACCCGGGTTTCCGACTCCGGCATCAGCGCGGACAGTTTGTTCAGCCCGTGCGGGGCCATCCGGTTCTCGACGGCGGCCAGCAGCGAGGTGCCGATCCCGCGGCCGCGGTATTCGGGGAGGGTGGCCAGGAAGACGATCCAGCCCTGGTCGTGCGCGGCGCGTCCGATGGCGGCCCCCACCACCATGTCGCCCTGCACCGCCACCACGGCGTGGTCCTTCTCGCAGGAGGCCAGGACCTCGGAGAGCGCGTAGACGGGCTCCACGTTGCTGGCCTTGAGGGATTCCCAGAGGTGCAGGATGCCGTCAAGGTCGGCCGAATGGAAATCCCTGATCCGCCAGGTGGTCATGAGCGTTTCTCCTGTGGTGGTTCGTCCTTGAGCCAGCGTGAACTTCTCCGCTGAGCATATGCGAACCTGCACCCGCCCGGGGTTGCGGCGGCGTTGCATTACGCCAGCACAACCCCGGGCCGCTAGGAAGGGTCATGGGGACGGAAGCTGACCCCGCCGTCGGCAGACTCCAGGAGCCCGGCTGACGTGGCAGCCCATACGCGGACGGCTCCGCCACTGCCGGCCGCCGCGTCAATGGCGTACACCTCGCCTTGGAGGGTGCCCCGCGGAACCCAAGTGCCACCACCGTCCCGGGACTGGTGGACGGCGCCGCCCGGCTCCACCCCCACAACGTCGTTGTTTCCGACTAAAGCTACAAACCGGAGGATCGGGGCCGCCCGGTTCAGCGCCCACGTGCGCCCGCCGTCAGCGGACCGCTGCAGCCCCTCCGCGGTGGTGGCGAGGACTACGTCGCCGCCCGGGCTGCCCGCCAGGGCGGCAGGAACGAAGGAGACGGGGACCTTTTGCCATGACTTTCCATCGGCGCTGATGCGCAGGGCGCCGTCGAACGCAAAGATCCCGGATCTGGTGGTGGTCAGGGCATGGAAGTCTGATTCCCACTGCCTGGACAGCGGCTCCCAGGTGGCGCCATTGTCGGTGGAACGCAACAGGCCCAGCGGGTCCGGGAGCGGAGAGCCCTTCTCCGGGTGCCCGGACGCGTACAACGTGCCCTGGTCCGGGCCGGCAGTGATGCCCATGAGATCGTGGGCGGGTCCGATCCTGACCGCAGGATTTGCCGAGAGGTCGAACAAGCCGTCGTGGGTGGCAAGGAGCGGCTTGCCGGTCTCGTCGTTGACGGCCAGGCCGTGGACGTGGCTGTTGGGCAGGCCTCGCTGAGGTGCCTGCTGACTTGTTTTCCCGGTAGTCGGCTGCTGGCCGACGGAGCAGCCGGCAAGCACCAGAAGGAGGCCCGATACGACGGCGATGAGGCGGCCGCGCCGGGAAGCGTGGAATAGATACAAGACGGGCTCCAGAGGCTGGGGGCGGGTAAAGGCAGGGGGCGCCGGGCCGGGTGTGGTCCCGGTCCGGCGCCGGGGGCCGGCGGGCTAAAGCGTTGCCAGCAGCTCCTGCATCTGCTTGATTTCGGCCTCCTGGGCGGCAACGATTTCCTGGGCGAGCTTCACGGCGTCGCTGTTCTGCCCGTCGGCTATTTCGGCCTTTGCCATCTGCACGGCGCCCTCGTGGTGCGCAATCATCTGGGTAAGGAACAGCTTGTCAGCTTCCTTGCCCTGGGCGGCGTCGAGCGCCTTAAGGTCGTCGTCGCTCATCATGCCGGCCATGCTGTGGCCTGCCTCGCCGTGCCCGGCCATGGCAGTGGGTTCATTCCAGCCCTTGAGCCAGCCGTTCATCTGTTCGATTTCAGGGCCCTGCGCGGCCTTTATTTTGGTGGCCAGCTCTGTGACGGCCGGGCTGACGCCCTGCTTGCCGAGCATCATGTCACTCATTTCCACGGCCTGTGCGTGGTGCGGAATCATGGACTGGGTGAATAGCGTGTCCGCGGAGTTGTGGCCCATGGAGTCAGGGCTGCCCGCCGGCGCGGAACTGGAGCTCATGGCCCCGTGGTCCGCGGGCATCGTTGAGGAGCCGGTGGTGGAGTTCGAGCCGCAGCCGGCGAGTGTGATGACGGCGGCCAGGGCAGCGGCTGAGAGGGTAATTGGCTTCTTCATGTGAATGGTGTCCTTCGGGAATCCGGCATGGGGCGCCGGGAGGGGCGGCTGCCTGGCTTCGTGCGCGGGGGTTCAACGCGGGGAGCAGGCATCCAGGGGCAGGTGGAAGCACCGGAAGCGTCACGGTGCAGCTCCCGTTTTACGTCCGGCTAATGGAGAGTTCGCCGGGCGTTGGGCTGCCGGGCACGTGTGTGTAGGCGTCCGGCACCCGGCCGGTGTCCGCGGCCGGTTCCGGCCCGGCCAAGGATGTGGCGCCGGGGGGCGGCGCGGACACGGCTGCGGTTGCCGGTGCAGGAATGCAGCTTGCGTGGGGGGCAGACATCTCACCGGTTTCGCCGGAGGAGACGCACGACGGCGGCGGTTCAGGTGCGCTGCTGCCCATGGGCCGGGCGGACGCCGGATCCAAGGTTGCGGAGTGCGCCGTGCCGTCCGCCATGGCATTGGGCGCGGCGTGGGTTGCTGTACCCGGCGCCGCGGCGTGGAATGCGTGGGTGGTGCCGGCGGGAACGGCGGACAGGGCGCCCGGACCGTGCTGGCCGTGCGGGGATGCTAAGACGTGCATGCCGATGAAACCGGCCAGGATTGCGAGGACGCCCAGAAACAGGGCGATCCGAAGCGGACGGCTCAGAGGGAGGGAGCGGGAGCCGGCAATGTGAGGCACAACGTTCTCCCTTCCCTTGGTACCGTGCGCAGTGGCTGTAGAGTCCGTACCCTTCAACGAAGGGTGCAGCTCTTAGATTCCCAGCGTACCCATCGTGTTCCGCAGCGTGGCCGCCGAATGCTGCAGGGCGGCAAGTTCGCCGTCGTCCATCGGTGTATGAAGGACGCGGTGGACACCGCCGCGCCCAACGATGCTGGGAAGGGACAACGCCACGCCGGAGATTCCGTAGGGGCCGTCCAGCACGGTGGACACGGGCAGGACGGCGTTCTCGTCCCGGAGCAGGGCTTCCACGATCCGAGCACCGGACAGGCCGATGGCGTAGTTGGTGGCACCCTTGCCGGCGATGACCTTGTAGGCCGCCTGCGTCACCTCGCGGGCCGTTTCGGCAAGGTATTCAGGGGTGAAGATGCGTTCGCCGTCCACTTCCCAGTCCCGGATGGGGACGGGGCCGATGGTGGCACCGGACCAGACAGGGAACTCCGTGTCGCCATGCTCGCCCACCATGCTGGCATGGACGCTGGCCACGGAGACTCCGGCGCGGCGGGCCAGCAGCCAGCGCAGCCGGGACGTATCCAGCACGGTGCCGGAGGAGAAGACGCGCCCCGGGGGCAGGCCGGAGATCTTTTGCGCCGCTACGGTGAGCACGTCGCAGGGGTTGGTCACCAGGACATAGACCGCGTCCGGGGCATGCTGGAGCAGTTGCGGCATGAGCTGTTCGAGGATGCCGACGTTCGTCCCGGCCAGGTCCAGGCGCGTCTGGCCCGGAGCCTGTTTCGCGCCGGCCGTGATCACCACGACGTCGGCGCCTTCCGTCACCGCGATATCGCCGCCGCCGGTGACGGTGGCCGCCGCCGCGGCGAACTGGGTGCCGTGGGCGAGGTCCAGGACCTCCGCTTCGGCTTTGAGGGCGTTGACGTCGAACAAGGCGATGTGGCTGGCCGAACCCCGGATCAGGGCTGCGTAGGCCAGCGAGGTGCCCACGCTCCCGGCGCCCACCACGGCAAGTTTGGATCCTGACATGAGCTACCTCTTCCCCGGTCCCGGAGTGCCAGGACCCGCGCTGGTGTGCAACTGCCCGCAATGGCTTCATGCTACCGATTTAGCAGCGGTCACACATCAGCGCGAACGGACACCTAAGCCCCGGCTCCCAAGCGCGAACGGACACTTGCGGCCGGTGAATCCGAAGATTTCAGGGCCGCAAGTGTCCGTTCGCGCTGTTGAAATGCCTGGCCGGAGTTAGCTCTTGTCCTTCGCCCCCGGGCCCGGGCGGTTGGCCACGAGCGGGTAGGGGCCGGTGAAGCCGTCGCGGACCGCGGCGATCTCCAGGACGCGTTCCCGGCAGAGGCGCCACCCCAGCATCAGCGCAGGGATGACGATGACCAGCGAAGCGATGGTCCAGGTTCCCACGGGGGAGTCGAAGGCCATGAGGACCAGCACTGCCAGCAGGAAGGCCAGCGTGATCCAGCCGGTCACCGGGGCGCCGGGCATACGGAACGCCGGCCGGAGGAGTTCGCCGCGCTTGGCAAGCCGGGCCAGCTGCATCTGGCACATCACAATCACGGCCCAGGTGCTGATGATGCCCAGGGACGCCACGTTCAGGACGATTTCGAAGGCTTCGGCGGGAACGATGGCGTTGAGCACCACACCGAGGACGGCCACGGCTGCGGTCAAGGCGATGCCGCCGTAGGGGACGCCGGCCTTGTTCATGCGGGCGGCGAACTTGGGCGCGGATCCGGCGACCGACATGGAGCGCATGATCCGGCCGGTGGAGTACAGTCCGGCGTTGAGCGAGGACAGCGCCGCGGTGAGGACCACCAGGTTCATGATGGCGTCCACGCCCTCAACCCCGATGGAGCCGAAGAACGTGACGAACGGGCTTTCGCCGGCTTTGTACGCGGTGTACGGCAGGAGGAGGGAAAGCAGCACCAGGGAGCCGACGTAGAACACCGCGATGCGGAAGATCACTGTGTTGATGGCCTTGGGCATGATCTTTTCCGGGTTCTCGGTTTCCCCGGCGGCGGTACCGATCAGTTCGATCGAAGCGTAGGCAAACACCACGCCCTGCATGACGACAATCGCCGGAAGCAGCCCGTTGGGGAACATGCCGCCGTTGTCTGCGATCAGGCTGAAGCCCACTTCCTGGCCGGCCACGGGTGTTCCGAAGATGACGAAGTAGATGCCCACCAGCAGGAAGGTCACCAGCGCCACCACCTTGATGAGCGCGAACCAGAACTCAAGTTCGCCGAAGACCTTGACGGAGATCAGGTTCAGGCCGAGGACCAGGATCAGGGCCGTCAACGCCCAGGTCCACTGGGGAACGTCCGCGATGGGTGCCCAGTATTTCTTGAAGAAGTTCATGTAAAGCGCGACGGCGGTGATGTCCACGATTGCGGTCATCGCCCAGTTCAGCCAGTACAGCCAGCCGGTAACGAAGGCGGCCTTCTCGCCGAAGAATTCGCGGGCGTAGGAGACGAACGAGCCGGATGACGGACGGTGCATCACCAGCTCGCCGAGGGCGCGCAGGATCATGAAGGCAAAGAAGCCGCACACCGCGTAGCTGATGATGAGGGCCGGCCCGGCAGTGGCAAGCCGGCCGCCGGCACCCATGAAGAGCCCGGTGCCGATCGCGCCGCCGATTGCGATCATCTGGACCTGCCGTGGCTTGAGTCCTTTGTGGTAGCCCTCGTCCTCGCGGTGGAGGGAGGCTTCGGAGGCGTGGGCGTGCGCCGGGATGGTGTGGTCGGTGATGACCTGCTTTTGGGCAGTGTCCTGCTGGGGCTGTGTCATGGGGGTCCTTACAAGAGGGGGTGGGGGCTACTTGCTGAGGTTGGCCAGGCGTTGGGGGCTGAGGAGGTCTTCGAGTTGCTCGGCGGTGAGCAGGTTGTGTTCGAGGACGAGTTCGGCGACGCCTTTGCCGGTGGCGAGGGCTTCCTGGGCGATGGCGGTTGCGGTGGTGTAGCCGAGGTGGGGGTTGAGGGCGGTGACGAGGCCGATGGATTGTTCGACCGTGAGGCGCAGGTGGTCGGTGTTGGCGGTGATGCCCCGGATGCAGCGTGCGGTGAGGGTGCGGCAGGCGGCTTCGAGGTGGGAGATGCTCTTGTGGAGGCTGTGGACGATGATGGGTTCGAAGGCGTTGAGCTGGAGTTGTCCGGCTTCGGCGGCCATGGTGATGGTGACGTCGTTGCCGATCACTTCGTAGGCGACCTGGGAGACGACTTCGGGGATGACCGGGTTGATCTTGCCGGGCATGATGGAGGATCCGGACTGGACGGCGGGGAGGTTGATTTCGCCGAGTCCGGCGCGGGGGCCGGAGGAGAGCAGGCGGAGGTCGTTGCAGATTTTGGAGAGTTTCACGGCGACGCGTTTGAGGACGCCGGAGAGGTGGACGAAGGCGCCGACGTCCTGGGTGGCTTCGATGAGGTCCGGTGCGGTGACCAGGGGCAGGCCGGTGATGTCGGCGAGGTGGCGGCAGGCGGCTTCGGCGTAGCCGGCGGGTGCGTTCAGGCCGGTGCCGATGGCGGTGGCGCCGAGGTTGATTTCGTGGATCAGCAGGTCTGCTTCGGCGAGGCGGAGCCGGTCTTCGCCGATGGTGACGGCGTAGGTGCCGAATTCCTGGCCGAGGGTCATGGGGACGGCGTCCTGGAGCTGGGTGCGGCCCATTTTGACGATTGTGCGGAATTCCAGGGCTTTGGCGGCGCAGGCTTCTTCGAGTTCGGCCAGGGCGTCCAGGAGTTCCCGGGCGGCGAAGATGGTGCCGAGTTTCACTGCGGTGGGGTAGACGTCGTTGGTGGACTGGGAGAGGTTGACGTGGTCGTTCGGGTGCAGGCGGGTGTAGTGGCCTTTGGGGTGTCCGAGGATTTCCAGGGCGCGGTTGGCGATGACCTCGTTGGCGTTCATGTTCGAGGAGGTTCCGGCGCCGCCCTGGATGACGTCCACGACGAACTGGTCGTTGAGTTTGCCGTTCATGACGTCGGTGCAGGCGGCTTCGATGGCGTCGGCGCGTTCGGCGTCGAGGAGGCCGAGTTCGTAGTTGGTGCGGGCGGCGGCGAGTTTCACGGCGGCGAGTCCGCGGACCAGGTGCATGTTGGAGGAGAGCGGCTGGCCGGTGATGGGGAAGTTCTCCACGGCCCGGAGCGTGTGCACACCCCAGTACGCGGCGGCGGGAACGTCCCGGTCACCCAGGAGATCATGCTCGGAACGGGAGGCGGCGGCTGATGCGGTTTCGGTCATGGGTATCCTCGGGAGGCGTGGCTGGGGAGATGAGCTGGGGGGACGGGGCGGCTAGGTTGCCGTGATGAAGTCGGTGGCCGTCAGCTGCCCGACGGGGCGGCCGCCGCCCAGGACGGCTCCGCTGGCGATGCCCGCGAGCGGTGAGGTGTCGACGTCGAGCGCTTCCAGTCCGCGGACGGTCACCGGCATGCGGGCGCGGTCCCCGCCGTCGGAAATTTTCAGAGCCAGGGCGCGACCGTCCGGGAGGCCCACGAGCTGGACCCCTTCGAAACCGTCCTTGGCCACCGCTCCGGGGAGCAGGCGCATCAGTTCGGTGACATCGCGGCCTTCGCCCGCCACCATTTCGGGGTGCTGGATCATGGCCCGGCCGACGGCGGCTTCCGGACTTCCGGGATTGGTCACCACTGCGGCGGCGAGGTGGCCGAAGGCGCGGGCCATCCCGCGGAGGGTCAGTGCGAACAGCGGAGTGCCGCAGCCGTCGGTGCTGGTGCGCTCGGGTTCTTCGACGGTGAGTTCCCGGACCGTGGCGGCGACGAGCTGCTGCAGGGGGTGTTCCGGATCCAGGTAGCCGCGGACCGGCCAGCCGTTGATGACGCAGGTTGCGGCCATGGCGGCGTGTTTGCCGGAGCAGTTCTGGGTGAGCCGGGTAGCGGTGCCGCCGTTGCGGAGCCATTCTTCACGTTCGTCCGGCCCGTACGGCAGGTCGGTGCTGTTTTCCAGCGCCTCGAGCGTCAGCCCGTGCATTTCGAGGATGCGGAGGGCGCCGTCACGGTGCACTGCCGCTCCGGAATGGCTGGCTGCGGTGAGGGCCAGGAGGTCGGCGGGAAGGTCGAGGCCGGCACGGACCATCGCCACGGCCTGCAGCGGCTTGAGCGAGGACCGCGGGTAGAAGGGTGCCAGCGAGTCACCCGCCGAGAACAGCGTACGGAGGCCGCCGTCGGCCGATTCATCCGGGGCGGTGGCGATCACCGAGCCGTAGTGGATGCTTTCCACGAGCCCGTCGCGGGTCTGCACGGCCAGGGGAACGTGCTGCGGCAAGGCGGCATTGTCCGGGGTCTGAGCCGGGGCCTGGGCATGGGCGGGCAAGGCAGGGGAGAGCATGGAGTCCTTGGGATCGGTGACGGGCGTCGGGTTGGGAGTTGCGGCTATCGGCTAAGGATGGATTCGAGGGCGGCGCCTACGGCATGCAGGTGTTCCTGCATCGCGGCGCTGGCAGCGACAGCATTGCCGGATTCGATGGCGGCCAGGATCCGCTGGTGTTCCTGGTCGGAGGCGTGCTGCCGGTCGGCCACCATGTTGAGGGTTTCGGATTGGTGCGCCAGGGCGTCGCGGATATCGGAGACCACGTTTTCGAACACCTGGTTGTGGCTGGCCCGGGCAATGGCTGCGTGGAAGCTGGAGTCGAGGGCCACCCAGGCTTCGGGGTCGTCCTCGGCGGCCATGGCGGCCACGATTTCCCGCAGGCCTTCCAGTTCTTCGGCCGTCCGGCGTTCGGCGGCCAGGCCGGCGGCCGGGACTTCGATGTGCGGGCGGGCCTCGGTGAGGTCCAGGGCCGAGTACTGACCGAGGATCAGGTCCTTGGCTACCCGGTTGGCCACCACAAACGTGCCGCGGCCGGTCTTGGTGGTGGTGAGGCCGAGGGCGTTGCAGGAGCGCAGCGCTTCACGGACCACGGAACGGCTCACCCCGTACTGCTGGGAGAGCGTGGCTTCGGAGCTCAGTTTGGCGCCGACCTCGAGCTTGCCGGACTCGATATCGGCGCGGAGGACGTTGAAGACGGCTTCGGCTGCGCTAAGGCGGGCGAGGGGCTGTCCTGCTGTCCGGCTGTCTGACAGGTTCACGCTTAAAATATGGCACGGGTCACACGGGGTGTCAACTGTGTATCGGACCGCCCCGGAACTGTAGATCGCATATTCGGCACGTTCATTCCGATTCGCTCCTGTACAGGGGCGCCCCCCGCCCCTAGACTTGGATTCAGAAGTGAAACGGTACGTTCGTGCCTATCGGAGGGGTCTTAATGGCCGATATGTTCGCTGACCGGCTTGCGGCCGAAGTCAGGGCCAGACGGGCAGCACTGCGACTGACCCAGCACGACCTTGCCCACCTCTCCGGGGTATCCGAGCGCTTCGTCCGCTTCGTGGAACAGGGGAAGCGAAGTGTGCAGCTCGACTCGCTCCTGGCTTTGCTCGAGACTCTTGGCCTGGAGCTTCAGCTGACCACGCGGACACGCCCCGCGGCCCGCGCCATTGACGGAGCCCGCCCATCCGCGGACGGCCCCGCTCCCACCAAGCCGGCGCTCGGGGACCGGTCATGAGGCACCGGGTCGCCGATGTTTACAAGGCCGGCGTCCTGGCCGCCCGGCTGGAGCGGCACGACGGCGGCACCAGGTTCAGCTACCTGCCGGCGTACCTCACGGCGGGAGGTCCCGCCGTCGCCAGTTCCCTGCCGCTAAGCACTGAGCCGGTGTTGTCCGCGGCGGGGGCCGCGCCGCCGTACTTCACCGGGCTCCTGCCGGAGGGCAGGCGGCTGAATGCGCTGCGGCGATCTGTGAAGACCAGCGTGGACGATGAACTGTCGCTCCTGATTGCCGCCGGGGCCAACCCCGTGGGTGATGTGCAGATCGTGGGCCACGGTGAGCCGCTGGATCCGGACGAACACGCCGTCGAGCTTAACCCGAGGGCGCCGGTCGATTTCGACGCGCTGCTGGGGGACTCCGGGCTGATCGACCCCGTGGCGCTTGCCGGTGTGCAGGACAAGCTGTCCGCGGGGATGATCTCCATGCCCGTGGCCAGTGCCGGCCGGCGCTACATCCTCAAACTCAATGCCCCGGAGTTCCCGCATGTGGTGGAGAACGAGCTGGTGATGTTCCGCTACGCCGCCAAGCTGCGGATTCCGCTGAGCAAGGTGCGGCTGATCCGGGACGTCGAAGGCCGGCCGGGACTCCTGGTGGAGCGGTTCGACCGGATCCCGCTGACCGGCGGTGTACACGGCGCGGTGCAGCGGCTCGCTGTCGAGGACGGTGCGCAGGTGCTGGGGCTGTATCCCGCGGACAAGTACAACGTGGCGTACGGGCAGGTGTGCCGCGCCCTGGCGGAGTACTGCGCGGCGCCGCTGCCGGCCCTGCGGAACCTGGCCATCCAGGCAGCGTTCGCCTGGCTGAGCGGGAACGGCGATCTCCACGCCAAGAATGTGTCGATGGTGCAGCAGCCGTCGGGGGAGTGGTCCATCGCGCCGGTCTACGACATCCCCTCCACAGTGGTTTACGGGGACAAAACGCTCGCCCTTACGCTGGACGGCAAGCGGACCGGGATCTCGCGGAAGCATTTCCTGGGCTGGGCCGGCAGCCTGGGGCTGGCGGAACGCGCCGCCGCGCAGGTGCTGGAGCTGGGATTAAAGGCGTCAGGTCCGCTGGTGGCCGACCTCGAAGCGGGTACGGCTTTTGCCGGAACGAACGACGACGGCGCCTCACCGTTTTCGTCGATGGTCACCAGGTCGTGGCTCAAGGAGCTCAAGCACCGTCGAAGGCTGCTGGAAGCGTAAGGCCTAGAGGTGCTGGATCCCGGCGCGCTGCATCGCGTCCCGGTAGATCTCGACGCTCTTGCTCAGCAGTTCTTCCTGCTTGTTCGCGGAAACCGCGAAGGCCCGGCCGCCTAGGGCGCTGGCCTTGTAGATCTTGATTCCGGAGTTCTTCAGGGACTGGTGGTACGTCTTCTCGAAGAGGGTGAGGAACGTCTGGGCGTCCGTGCCGTGGGCGATGATGGCCGAGACGCGCCTGTTGATCTTCAGGAACTGGCGGAAGGGGCGCAGGCCGTCCGTCTTTTCCTGGACGTTGAGGGCGGAGGGGAGATCGGGGTCCCGCACCCAGGGGTAGGCATTCCAGGGCATGACGTAGCGAGGGTCGAGTTCCACGATCTCGTAGATTGACGTGGCCCGCCGGGCTGCTTCATCGTCATTGAAGTGGGATACGAAGCCCGATTCGGTGCCTTTGCCCGGGCTGACATGGAGACTGACGATCCTGCATTCGTCCTCGTCATGGACGGGGTCAATGTACGGGACTATGGAGCCCGGCTTCTTTTCCATGAGTTCGTCGCAAAGCTGGGTTACAGCAGCGATGTTCGGTTCCTGCAGCAGGGCCTTTTTTTCGTCCCAGTCAATCGTCACGATTTCTCCCTCAGCACACGGCGTCCAGAATCAGGCGTCTGGTCCCACTCTACGCTTTTGGCCGGGGTTGATGTTCTGCGGATTTCAGGAATCGGCAGAGGCGGCAACGCATCCGCGCTCCAAAGCAAGAGGCTCCCGACCTATTTCCTGCCGGACCGTACGGGCGTACGCTTAAAGCGCCTGCAGGTAACCGTTCAGATAACGCGGGCCGTTCGGGACATGAGAATGTCCGGGCCGTCTCATAGCGAGATCGCGAAGGTACCTGCAGGTCTTTGCTGTTTAAGCCGGTCGTCGGGAGGCGAATTTCCCGGTAACGGCGGGGCTGTGGACTGGTAGCCGTGCCCGGTGGGCGTTGTCAGTTGGAGCGTGTGCCGGGGTCCAGACAGGGGACGGGAACGCCAGCCGGGGGCTTCCTTGATGTGGTTGCAGGCTTCACAGAGCCCTGCCCCGTTGCGTTGAGTGGTGGTTCCGCCGCTGTGCCACGGCAGGACGTGATCCAGATGCCTGATCGGAGCGTCGCAAAATGGCGTGCGGCAGGTGTGGTCGCGGACCTGGATGAAGCGGCGCAGTCCTGACGGAAAGAGGCGTGCCCGGGAGTCCATCGCCACGAGATCACCGCTGCCCGGGGCGGTATAGAGCCGCCGCAGCCAAACGTTCAGGGAACGTCCGTGGCCCTGGCCTTGGGCAGCGACCTCCCGGGCCCACCCGGCGGGGACCACGCCGTAGCCCGAAAGCCGGGCCGGCTCGCTGTCGCCCTGGAACAGCGTGCGGTCCGTCATGACCAGCTGGATCTCGACCCCGCTGATTCCGCCTGCCGTTCCCGTGACGCGTTCCACCAGCGCATCGGCCATGAGCTGGCCGCGGGAACGGGCGTCTCCGTCGGATCGGAACTTGTCCGCCTGCCTGGTGAGGGCCGCGTGGACGGCCACGCCCTCGGCAACCGGGAGGAATGCCGTCACGTAGCACATGGTGTCCGGCGCGGGACGAAGACTGACATGGCGCTCCGCGGCAGCGTGGCTGGCGCGGTCCGTAACGGACTTCGGATCGCGCCGATAGGCGGCTGACCGCGCCGCTGCGACGACGGCGCGGTCGCCCGCCCCGCTGAACGCCCCGACGTCGGACGCCAACTCCTCGTCGACGGCGCTGCGGTCGGACGAGGACAGGCAGGCCGTCTCACGCACCAGAAGTGTTGCCCGCCATTCATTGAGCTGGCCCGTCTGCAGGCTGGCCAGGGTGTGCGGCATCTCGGTGACCAAAGCCTTCGCCAGTCCCAGGAGCCGGCCGCCTTTGGCCGGTGATTCGCGCCGGGCGAGGGCGATTTGCGCTGCGACGCCGGTGCCGAGCTCTTCGGCGGGGACCCCTGAGCGGGCCTGGTCACGGCGCTGGCTTATGTCAAAAGCAACCGCGATCCGGGCCTGCCGCGCGGCAGCAGCGGACTTCAGGTCCTCCAGCACCCGGAGCTCATCGATCCAACCGGCAGAATCACCGGCAACGGGCGCAACCGAGAGCAAACGGGCCAGCTCCCTGACCACGTCCACCGCTGCCGCCGGGACCACCCCCGGGCCCTTATTGCCGTCCATAAATCAACTTTGTCAGGGACCTACGACAAAAAAGGCGGACCCCGGAAACGAGCCATGCCGGCGGGCCGGATCGATAGGCCGGATGCATAAACAGACCCCCGCCGGAGCGGGGGTCTGTTCGGCGATATGCCCAATCAGTGCTTATCTGTCTAGTGCTGGCCCAGGCCGCCTGCCGCAGGCGGAAGGCCGCCGTCGCGGTTTTCTTCGTCCCTGCGCTCGGCTGCGCTTCTCGTGTCGCTGTCCGCGGTCTCATCCGAGTCGCCTTCGAAATCGACCAGGCCGTTGGTCTGGTCGAAGGGCTTGGCGATCCGGTCGTCGCTCAAGGCGGAACCGGAGCCGGATACCGTGCCGGCCGCTTCCGCGGGCTCCACATAGCCGGAAGCGTCGGTCGCCGGAACGGCTGTAACCGGGGTCCCGGAAACGGGAGCCGTGGTGCGGGTGGGCTCCGTGTCCTTGTCCCGCATGCTAGCGGCCACGCCTGCTGCCGCTGCCGCGGCAACTCCCACGCCCGCAGCGACCTTTCCGGAGACGCCGGCCTTGCCGGAATCGCCGCGTGAAGCCGCTGCCGCCTCCACTCCGGGAGTCCCCGGCGCGGCACCTTCGTTGACGGTCCCGCGCCAGGCGCCGCTTGCATAGCCTTCATCCTCGATGAAGTCCTTGAACCTCTTCAGGTCCCCCTCAACCTGGCGGTCGACAACATGGAGCTTGTCCCCAATGGTCTCCACAATGCCTTCCGGCTGGTATTCGAGGGACAGCTGCACCGACGTCTGGCCTCCGCCCACGTCCTCGAAGGTCACGGTCCCCGCGTTGGTCGCGCCTTCCGTCGCGGCCCACGCCACCTTGCGGTCCGGGACCTGCTCCAGGATCTTCGCCTCCCACTTCCGGCGGACGCCTGCGATTTCAGCCACCCATTCAAGGCGGTCGTCGCTGAGCTGCGTCACGCTCTTTACGCCACCCATGAAGTGCGGAAATTCCTCGAACTGGGTCCACTGGTTGTACGCCGTGCTTGCCGGGACGTTGACCAGAATGCGTTTCTCGACCTTCGTGCTCATGGTGTCTCCTTTGACTAGGACGGGTTGAACGTTGCGTGGCGAAGTTGATGGTTTCGCCAACTAATCAGCATGCTTACTATAACTTTGATGCCGGCATCCGGCTAGAGTTTCTTTGGCGGCCGCCGCCACTCCACGTGTTCACGAGCCAAGGACCCCCATCATGCAGGTCACCAAACGGGCACTCCGGGAAGCCGGTTTCGCCGGCTTCAGGACCTTCGCTGAAGTCGAGGTCAACCGGATCCCGCAGGCACCCGGGATCTTCGCCGTCCTCCAGCCCGAAGGATTCCAGCCGCAGTTCCTGGCCAGGAGCACTGCCGGGGTATTCAAGAAAAAGGACCCCTCGCTGCCCGCGGAAAAGCTCGCCGCCGAATGGGTGGACGGTGCGGAGGTCCTCTACCTTGGAAAGGCCGGACCGGGGAGCAAGGGCAACCGCGGACTGCGCCGGCAGATCCAGGAATTCCTGGATTTTGGCAACGGTAAGCCGCCCGGGCACTGGGGCGGGCGGCTCATCTGGCAACTCGCAGACGCCAAGTCACTGCTCCTCGCCTGGAAGGAGCTTCCCGCCGGCGGGCTGAATGAGGCTGAGGCCAAGTATCACGCAGACTTCCGGGAGGCATACGGCCGCCTGCCCTACGCCAACCTGGTGCAGTCCCGCGTCAAGGGCTAGGCATGAGCCGCGTTCGCGCCGTACGTTGCTGACGGCGCAGCCGGAGAACGACGACGGCGGGCGGCGCTTGGGGCCTTAACTGTCCGTTCGCGCTGGTCAGGCTTCGGACGCAACCGTCCCGCCGTCGTCGTACGTCAAGCCGTCGCCGTACGTGAACCTGCCGGCAACCAGCGTCGCCGCCACCGGCATCGACGCGAAGACCTCGTCCGGCACGCCGAGCGGGTCGTCGTTGAGCACGGCGATGTCTGCGGGATCGCCCACGCTGATCCTGCGCACTCCCCGGGCGGACGCCCCCAGGGCTTCCTCCCGGGTGATTGCCTGCTCCGGGTGCCAGGGGCCGCGTCCGTCCAGGCCGGACCGGGTGGTCGCGGCGGACATCGTAATCCACGGATCCAGGGGCGCCACCGGAGCATCCGAACCCAGCGCCAGCGTGGCCCCGGCAGCCAGCAGCGACCGCAGCGGGAACGCGCGGTCGGTACGGTCACCCCAGTTGGCGTCGGCGGCGTCGCGGTCATCGAGGGCATGCGCCGGCTGGACGCTCGCCGTCAGTCCCAACCGGCCAAAACGGGCGAAATCCTCCTGCCGGACAAACTGGGCATGTTCGATCCGTCCCCGGATGCCCGCGGCCTCGAAGGCGTCCAGCGCCACCTGGTTCGCGGCGTCGCCGATGGCGTGGACTGCGGGGACGAAGCCGGCTTCCCTGGCCCGGACGAGCAGCGCCAGCAGTTCCGGTCCGCTAACGGTGAGCAGGCCCCGCCCGCCGTGCGGATAGGGGTCCACGCAGTAGGCGGTGCGGGTGTTGAGGGAGCCGTCGATCAGCACCTTGAGCGGGCCCACCCGGAGCAGGCCGTTGCCGCCGTGAATGTCCTGCCCTGTCCGCATGGCCTCGCGCCGCGCACGGTCCAGGTGCTCCGGATAGACGCCCGCCTCCACCCGCAGGGAACCGAAACCGCCGCTGACCCGCCGCAGCCACACGTCGCGGTTCCAGGTCATCTCGAAGTCCACGATCCCCACCACCCCGCGGGCGGCGGCCTTCCGCGCCGCCTCATCGACCCAGCCGTCCACCACCGCGTCAGGCAGCCGGCCGAGCTCCCGGGTCAAGGCAAACGCCGCATCCTCCCGCAGCAGGCCGCCGGCATCCACCTCCACCCCGTAGCGTCTCGCGGCAGCGCTGTTCAGCCAGACGCAGTGAAGGTCGTGGCTGATAAGCGCCGCGGGGTGGCCCTGCGTCGCGGCGTCGAGCATCGCCAGGCTGGGTTGGTCCGCCCAGACGGCGTCGCGGAAGCCGACGCCCACCAGCGTCGGGCTGCCGCCGCCGTCGTTCCCGCCGTGCACCGCAACGCCGAGGCTGCTGCCGGCGAGACGGGACCGAACGACGTCGACGGCGTCACTTGCCGACGCGGCGTGCGACAGGTCGATGCGGTTGGCGGCCATGGCCCACTGGGTCATGTGCACATGCTCATCCCACAGGCCCGGGATGGCGTACCGGCCGCCGAAGTCAACGGTGCGGGCACCGCTCCGGTGCTCACCCGCCGCCGTTATCCGGCTGACCACGCCCCCGGCAATGTGGATGTCCGAACAGTCCGTACCACGGGGCTGCCGGACGGAGGCAAGGACGAGATCGGGTGCAGCGGGTTCAGGCATACGGACAGGCTACTAAGAGTTCCCCTCCGCGCGGGTCCTGATCCCGTGGAGCATGCGCCGGGACATGACGAAACTGGCAACCTCCACCACCTCCACCATGCACCGGGCCCACCACTGCCGGTAGGCGTACCGTTCCCGCACCACCAAACGCGTGGTGCCGCCAGGCTGCGGCTGCAGGACAAACGCCCAGGTGAAGTCGAACGGCCCGGGCGGGGATCCGGGAGGAACGCGGAGTACCAGCGCGTTGCCCTGGTCCACCAACCCGATCTCCAGGTCCGCGGAAGCAGCCGGGGCCAGGTGAAAGCGGTCGCCTGCCTTGATGTCCTGCCACTCCGGGTGGATGCGGTCGGCGCTGTGGATGTCCAGTCCGGCCAGGTTTTCCAGGAAGTCGTAGCTGTAGAGTCCACCGCGTCCCTGCCCCATCTGCGCCAGCCAGGGCCACACCTCATTCGCCGGAGCCTGGATGGTGATGGCCCGCGTGGACTGCAGGTCCGCAGTGGACAGGAGGTCGTCGCCCGGCAGCCCGCCGTCGGCTTCGGCGTCCGTGGCGCCCCAGCGCAACTGAAAGCGCCGGAACAGGAAGGCGGATGCCACGAGCCAGGCGAACACTGCGGGCTTGGAAAAAAGTTTCACGGTCCGTGGCTTCGTCATCGGGCAATTCTCCAGACCGCCGGTTCCCCTGTCACGGGCCATAAGCCCCGGGGCGGCAACCGGGGCCGTCCACGCAGGCCTCCGCATAGGGGTCTTTCGTCCCTTACCGTTGCTGCGCCGCGCCGCCATCCTTGATGTGGGGCATCTCACGCCTGCGTTACTCGCGCACGCACCTTGGGGAGGGGAAATGCTTCGCCGATCAACACCAGGTCTCGCTACAACATTGGGGAAGGGCTGGCGCAGTGCGCCTCCCGGACATAGCAGGAGACCCGGCTTCATGAATCAGCACGCCCGAACTGTCCTGGGTACTCGACCCTCCGTACTCTCCCGTCATGGAGCCCAATCCACTACGCACTACGAGCACTCTGACCACCGGCTTAAAGTGGTGGTCCGCATTGAAGCGGACCTGGAGGCTGCCAGTATCGAAGTCCGTGGCGTCGTGACGGGGGCCAACCTTCGCGCCCTGTACGTGGTCGCGCGGCGCACCACTTCACTGCTGCACGGCAAAGAACTCACCATCGATCTTTCCCGTGCCCGGGTCACCGACACGGTCCTTGAACAACTCCGCGAATGCGCCCGCCTGTCCCGGCTGGCATCCGGAGTGGACCGTTCGGTGGTCGCGTGCCACGTGAAGATCGTGGACCCCGGTTTTATCCACAGAGTCAAGGAGGTCGCATGAAAGCGCTCGTCTACGGCGGTCCCGGCGAAAAATCATGGACCGACGTCCCGGATCCCGCCATCCAGAACCCCAGCGACGTAATCGTCAAGGTGGACACCACCACCATCTGTGGAACGGACCTGCACATCCTCAAGGGGGACGTGCCTGCAGTTCAGAAAGGCCGGATCCTGGGACACGAAGGCGTGGGAACCATCACCGAGGTGGGCTCCTCGGTCACCAGCCTAAAAGTGGGGGACCGGGTCATCATCTCCTGCATCAAGTCCTGCGGCCACTGCGCCAACTGCAAGACCGGCCTTTACTCGCACTGCATGGGCGAGGAAGGGGCAGCAGGCATCGGCTGGGTCTTTGGACACCTGATCGACGGTACGCAGGCTGAATACGTGCGCGTCCCGTACGCGGAGAACTCGCTGCACCTTCTCCCCGAAGGGGTCAGCGACGACCAGGCCGTGATGCTCTCCGACATCCTGCCCACCGGCTTCGAAATCGGTGTGCAGTACGGGCGGGTCAAGCCGGGGGACACCGTGGCGGTTGTAGGCGCGGGGCCGGTCGGGTTGGCAGCAATCGCCACCGCCGGGCTGTACGGCGCGGCAACCATCATCGCTATAGACCTTGACGCGAACCGGCTGGAAAAGTCCCGCGAATTCGGCGCCACCGACGTGGTGCTCTCCGGCGCCACCGACTGGAAGGAACAGGTGCTGGCGCTCACGGACGGACAGGGCGTGGATGTGGCCATAGAAGCGGTGGGCATCCCGGCGACCTTCGGAATGTGCACGGAGATCGTGCGCCCCGGCGGCAACGTGGCCAACGTGGGCGTGCATGGCAAGTCCGTCGAACTCCATGTGGAAGACCTCTGGATCCAGAACATCAACATCAGCATGGGCCTGGTCAATGCCAACACCACGCCGATGCTCCTCAAGCTGGTGGCGCAGAAGAAGGTTCCGGCCGGGAAATTTGCCACCCACCATTTCACGTTCGACCAGTTCATGGACGCCTACGACACCTTCGCCCGCGCAGCCGAAACCAAGGCACTCAAAGTGGTGATCACGGCGTGAAATCGGCGCCCGCTCAAGGAGCGGGCGGATAAGACTCCGGGGGGCCATGCAAGAGGCAAGAAAGGACTGGCCATGAAACCAGGCCGGATAGTCATGCTGGTGCTCGGCACCCTCGCCGCCCTGATGGGGCTTGGACTGCTGACAGCTGCCGGCGCCGTCGGATGGGTCAACTTCCAGCAGCGTGACAATGGATTTTTGACCACACCCACAGAGCGCTACGACGTGGCCACGCGTGCCATCACCTCGCCCGGCCTGAACGTCCTGGTGGACGAGGAACTGCCGGACGTCCTGCCGGTGGACAGTGCGGGCCGGTTGCTGCTGCGCGGCACGGCGGCGTCCGGCCAACAGATCTTCATCGGCATCGGACCCCAGGAGGATGTGGCCCGGTACCTGGACAACGTCCGGCATTCCGAAATCACCGAGTTGAAGTCCTACCCGTTCCGCGTCCAGTACCGTGAGGTCCCCGGAGACGCCGTACCCGCTGCCCCGGGCGCCCAGCCATTCTGGTCCACGTCCGCGCAGGGGACCGGAACCCAGCAGATTGAGTGGGACCTGCGCAGCGGCCGCTGGGCAGTGGTGGTCATGAACGCCGACGGCGCCGCTCCGGTTTCCGTGGACCTGCAGGCGGGCGTCCGGTCCGATCTGTTGTGGCCCGTCTTCATCGGTCTCCTGATCGGCGGCATCGTCCTGCTGGCGGTGGGTGTGCCGCTGATTGTTGCCGGCGCCGCAGGGCTCGGCAGGCACGGCCCGCCGCCGCATTACCCGGCGGCCGCGCCCCCGGGCCCCGGGCCCGTGCCAGTAGGCCCGGACGCCCATGCCCCGTACGCCACGGCCGCAGCAGCGCTACCGCCCGGAGGCGGCCGTACGCCGCTGCCCACGGACCCGCAGCCCTCGGACACCTCCCGCTATCCCGTGCGGCTGAATGGCTACCTTGACCCCGGGCTCTCCCGCGGCATGTGGCTGATCAAGTGGTTCCTGGCCATTCCGCACTACATCGTGCTGTTCTTCCTGTGGTTCGCCTTCTTCGTGACCACCATCGTGTCCGGCTTTGCCATCCTGTTCACCGGCCGCTACCCGCGCTCGCTGTTCAACTTCAACGTGGGCGTCCTGCGGTGGAACTGGCGGGTGGCCTTCTACGCCTACGCTGCGATCGGGACGGACCGTTATCCGCCCTTCACCTTGGCGCGGACCGACTACCCGGCAGATTTTGACGTCGAGTACCCCGAGCACCTCTCCCGCGGCCTGGTGCTGGTCAAGTGGTGGCTGTTGGCCCTTCCCCAACTCCTGATCGTCGCCGCCTTCTCAGGCGCGGCAAGCACCTGGGGCGACCGGCGTACATGGGTGGATGGCAGATGGGTGGACGGCACCTGGGTTGATGGAACCTGGGTGGGATACCAGGGCGGCGGCGGGGTCTCGCTGATCGGCCTGCTGGTGATTGTGGCCGGGTTCAGCCTGCTGTTTACGGGGCGCTTCGGCCGTAGGCTTTTTGACCTGCTGATCGGCCTGAACCGTTGGACCCACCGCGTTATTGCCTACGTGGCGCTGATGCGGGACGAGTATCCGCCCTTCCGCCTCGACATGGGGCCGACGGATCCGGCCGACGCTCCGCCGGCAGGCTATCTGCCGCCGCCGGTCCCTGCCTCGCAATCCGCCGTGCCCCCCGGCCCTCCTGCGCCCCCGGCCACGGAACCGCCTCCGCCTCCGGGGCCCCCGCGTGCGGAGCCTCCGAGTGGGTGACCCTGCCATGCCGCAGGAAAACGCTCCCGGGCCCGGCGGTCTCCTGCAGGGCCGGACCGCCCTGGTCTACGGCGCCGGCGGTCCCGTCGGAGGCGCCGTAGCCCGGGCGTTCGCGGCGGAAGGTGCGGAGGTCTTCCTGGCCGGGCGCACAGAGTCCCGTCTCCGCAAAGTAGCCCGGGACATCCGTGAGGCAGGGGGCAGTGCGGATACCGCCGTCGTCGATGCCCTTGACGAAAACCAGGTGGACGCCTTCGTGGACCGGGCCGCAAAGAAGACCGGGCGCATCGACGTCTCCTTCAACCTGATCTCCTACGGGGACGTCCAGCAGCCGCTGATGGAGATCTCCGCCGACGACTTCAGCCGGCCCGTCATCGCAGCTACCCGGACCCACTTCCTCACCACCCGCGCCGCGGCGCGGCACATGATCAGGCAGGGATCCGGTGTGGTTCTGATGTTCGGCGGCTCGGGTCCGCAGACCCTGCCCGGGCTGGGCGGGTTCAAGATTGCGCTGGATGCCATGGAAGGGCAGCGCCGGCAGTGGGCGCTGGAACTGGGCAAGAGCGGCATCCGCGTGGTCACGATGGTGACGGGCGGGATAGTGGAAACACTTCCCTGGCAGACCGAGGGACGCGAAGAGATCGTGGAGGAAATCACCAGGAGCGCGCACCTGAACCGGACAGCAACGCTGGAGGACGTGGGCAACGTGGCGGTGTTCATCGCCTCGGACCGGGCCGGCGCCATCACCGACGCCACAGTGAATATTTCCTGCGGCGCGATTGTGGACTACTGAGCCGTTGCCCTGCTGTCGCGCTCACGTTCCGCCAGGAGCTGCCGCAGTTCATGGAGGATTTCCAGCTGCTGGTTGTTGATGGCCGTGAGCTTCTGGATTTCGTCCTCCGCCTGAACATCCGTGTCGTAGTCGTGCTGGGCCATGGCGGACGCGATGGCATCCTGCCGCTTGGCGGCGATGAGCAGGATGGCGCCCTGCAGGCCTGCCTTCATGGACAGGATGAAAAGTCCAGGGCCTTCTATGCCACCAGGTTGTCCGCGGCGGTGTCCATGTGTTCGCGGATGGTCTTGCGGGCCAGGGAGGCGTCCCCGGTTTCGATGGCGGCCACGATGTCGTGGTGGCGGTCCACGCTCATGTTCGAGACGCCTTTTTCCAGCCCGGCAAACATGATGGACATCCGGATGGAACCTTCCAGCGATTCCCAGGAGTGGAGCAGCGTCTCGTTGCCGGTCAGGCGGCACAGGGTGCGGTGGAATTCGAGGTCGGATTCGATCCGCTCTTCGAGGCTGCCCTTGGCCGCCGCATCCATGGCGCCGATGGCCGCGCGCAGCGAACCGATGACGTGCTGGCGGTCCGGCAGCTCGCACAGGGTGCGGGCGGCCAGTGATTCCAGCGCCGCACGCACGGAGTAGATATCCCGGATTTCCTTGGCATCGAGGTGCCGGACGGAAAGGCGGCCCCGCGGGCCCGCCGACAAAAGCCCTTCCTGCTCTAGCTGCCGCAATGCTTCCCGGAGGGTTCCACGGCTGATCTGGAGCATGTCCGAGAGCTCAGTTTCCACCAGGTGCCGGCCCGGTTCCAGCTCTCCGCTGGTGATGGCGGTGCGCAGGGCGGAAAGAGCCTGCTCGCGGAGGCTCTTTTTCTGCAGTCCCAGCAGGGGTGCTGTCACTCCGGCCATCGTGGCACTTCCTCACTGTCAGTGGTCGACTGTTTACAGTCGGTGCGTTAACTGTTGATGTTACGGCAGAAGCGCGGACCCGTGTGATACCGGGGTCCGCGCTCCTGCCGGTGGTTCCGGCTAGCCCAGTTCTGCGAGGACCTTCGCCACGATCCGCTGGACGGACAGGCCGTAGCGTTCGTGCAGCGTGGGCAGCGCACCGGCGTCGAGGAACTCGTCCGGCAGTGCCACGGGCACCACCCGCTTGCCCAGTCCGGCGGTGACGACGGCGGACGCAACCGTTTCAAACAGGCCTCCGATCACGCTGTGGTTTTCCAGCGTCACGGCGAGGCGGTCGGTGTTGATCTCGGCCAGGACCGTCGCGGCGTCGAACGGTTTTATGGTGGGGGTATGGACGACGGCGACGTCCACGTTGTGTTCGGCCAGCGCCTTGGCTGCCTGCAGCGCCCGCATGGTCATGAGCCCGCTGGAGATGAAGACGACGTCGTTCCCGCCGCGCAGGACCTTCGCCTTGCCGAGCTCGAAGGTGTAGCCGTATTCGTCCAGGACCGTGGGGACGTTCCCGCGGAGCAGCCGCAGGTACGTGGGCCCCTCGCTGGCCGCGAGCTGGGGGACGGCCTGCTCGATGTCGATCGAGTCGCAGGGGTCCACGATGGTCAGGTTGGGCATGCCGCGGAAGATCGCCATGTCCTCGGTGGCCTGGTGGCTGGGGCCGTAGCCGGTGGTCAGGCCCGGCAGGCCGCCCACGATGTTGACGTTCAGGTTCGGTTCGGCGCTGTCGAGGCAGAGGAAATCGTAGGCCCGCCGGGCGGCGAAGACGGAGTAGGTGGACGCGAACGGCACCAGTCCGGTCTCGGCCAGTCCCGCGGCCGCCCCGAAGAGCAGCTGCTCGGCCATGCCCATCTGGAAGAACCGTTCCGGGAAGGCCTGCGCGAAGATGTGCATGTCCGTGTATTTGCCCAGGTCCGCGGTGAGGCCAACGATCTTGTCGTTCTCCTGTGCAGCCTTCACCAGGGCATGTCCGAAGGGCGCGGAGGCCGTTTTCTGGCCGGGATCGGCGAAGGACGCGATCATGGCCGATGTCTTCAGCTTGGGGGCGGGGCCCTTTATTGCTGCGCCCTGCGGAGCGGTGGCGGTGCTCATGGTCCGGTCGTCCCTTCGAATCCTGCGGTCAGTTGTTCGCGGCATTGCTGCCATTCGTGTTCTTCGATGCGCATGAAGTGCGCCTTTTCGCGCTCCTCCAGCAGCGGTGCTCCGCGGCCCACCTTCGTGTCGCACAGGATGACGGAAGGACGCCCGACGGCGGCGGCCTGGGCGGCTGCGTTGTCGAATGCCGCCAGCAGCGCGCCGACGTCGTTCCCGTCCACCCGCTGGGTGTACCAGCCGAAGGATTCCCATTTCTCCGTGACGGGTTCCGTGCGGAGCACGGTGTCCGTCTTTCCGTCCGCCTGGAGGGCGTTGATGTCCACCATGGCGGTCAGGTTGCCCAGCTGGTGGTGGTGCGCGCCCATGGCGGCCTCCCAGGTGGAGCCTTCGTCCAGTTCGCCGTCGGAGAGGAAGTTGTAGACCCTCGCCCGGGAGCCCTGGTACCTCAGCCCCAGTGCCATGCCCACCGCGATGGTGAGGCCGTGGCCCAGCGAGCCGCCGGAGATCTCCATTCCGGGGGTGTAGGTGGACATCCCGGACATCGGCAACCGGGAATCGTCCGAGCCGTACGTCTCAAGTTCTTCGACCGGAACGATGCCTGCCTCGGCCAGTGCGGCGTAGTGTCCGATCGCGTAGTGCCCGGTGGAGAGCAGGAAGCGGTCCCGCGCCTCCCATTCCGGATCCTCGGGCCGGAAGCGGAGCTGGTCGGCGTAGACGGCGGCCAACATGTCCGCCGCGCCGAGCGCCTGGCCCACGTAGCCCTGGCCTTGCACCTCGCCCATGTTCAGGGCGTGATGACGGATGCGGTAGGCGGCGGCGCTGACGCCGGCGACGCGTTCGGTCGTGGGAGCCATGGTTTCCTGGGTGGCAGTCATGTGGGCTTCTTCTGTGGCGGTGGTCATCAGGCGTTTACTGTCTGCGGCGTGCTTTTGGTGGCCTCATCTGCCAGCTGCCGTTCGCGCTTGCCCCAGGTTTCCCGGGTGACGAGTGCGGCCCAGAGCCCGATGGCTGCGTAGAAGCTGAAGAGGAGGGCGGGGCCCATCCAGCCCAGGCTGACGAAGAGGAGCGTGGTGATGAAGGGAGTGAAGCCGGAGACCATGGCGGAGATCTGGTAGGCCAGCGAGGCTCCGGAGGAGCGGGTCTTTGCCTGGAACAGTTCGGGGAACCACGCCCCCTGGGCGCCGGCCAGGGAGTTCTGGCAGACAGCGTAGGAGATGACGATGGTGGCGATGATGAAGATGAACATTCCGGTGTTGACCAGTAGGAACATGGGGATGCCGAACAGGAGCGCGAAGGCTGTGGACCAGATGTACAGCGGCCGGCGGCCGATCCTGTCGGTGAGCCTTGCCCAGGCCATGGTGGCGAAGATGCCGATTGCGGAGGCGATGCAGAGGGCGACGAGCGTCTGGGTCTTATCAGCCAGATGCTGGGTGTGCAGGTAGGAAATCATGTAGGTGATCGATACGGCGTAGCCCGCGGTCTCGGCAATGCGGAGGCCGATGCCCCGGACGATGCTGCGCCAGTCCGTCTTGATGACCTCGATGATCGGGGACTTGACGATGGAACCGCTCTCCTTGACCTCGTCGAAGACCGGCGATTCCGGCACCTTGGAGCGGATGATCAGTCCGACGGCGACGAGCACGATGCTGGCCAGGAACGGAACGCGCCAGGCGAGTTCGCCGCCCAGGTTCACGCTGACCAGGAAGACGAGGTTGGCCAGGAGGAGGCCAACGGGGAAGCCGGCCTGCACAATGCCGGTGTACTTCCCCTTGGACTTCCAGGGCGCGTGCTCGTAACTCATCAGGATGGCGCCGCCCCATTCAGCGCCGAAGGCGAGGCCCTGGACGACGCGGACGAACACCAGCAGCGCCGGCGCCAGCAGGCCGACCTGTTCGTAGGTGGGCAGGAGGCCGATGAGGAACGTAGCCACACCCATGAGGATCAGCGAAGCCACCAGGACGGGCTTGCGGCCGAGCTTGTCGCCCAGGTGGCCGCCGATGACCCCGCCGATGGGGCGGGCAGCGAAGCCGACGCCGAGCGTGGCGAAAGCGGCCAGGGTCCCGGTGACCGGGTCGCCCGTTGGGAAGAACGCCGTTCCGAAGTACAGGGCGGCGGCAGTGCCGAAGCCGATGAAGTCATAAGTCTCGATGACGGCGCCGACACCGGACCCGATGGCGACGCGCTTAGCGTCCTTTGTGCCGTGCACGTGGCCGCGCATTTTCAGAGCCTCATTGCTCATTGCTGAATCCCTTTCGAAGAGCGGGCAACGCTTCCGCACCGCCGCTGTCGACTGTTAACAAATGATATGCCAGTGTGACCCGGGTCATGCTCCAATGTCAACAGTCAATGTTGGAGGTTGACTGTCAACAATGAAACGCCTACAGTGATTCACATCACCCCGCCCGTTCAGAGGATCAATGAAGATGTTCAACTCCCGACTCGGCTGCTCGTCCATCAGCTTCCGCCACCAGGACCTGAGCGCGGCCCTGAGGACCATCGGCGGCCTTGGCTTCGAAGAAATCGACTTGGGCGCCCTGCCCGGCGTCTGCGACCACGTCCCGTATGAACTGGATGCGAACGCCGTCACGGCTGTCACCGCGGAGGTTGCCGCTTCCGGGCTGCGGGTCCGCTCGGTCAACGGGGACATCGGAGACCTCAATGCCGTGCTCGACGCCGGCGGGCAGGACGCCCGCGAACGGCACCTGGAGGCGCTGCTCACCCTCGCGGCCAATACCGGCGCGAAGGCGCTGGTGCTTCCGTGCGGTGCCCTGGGCCACCATCCCTTCCGGAGCGTCGACGAGGACCTGGACGCCATCGCGGCCCAGCTCATCCATGCCGGGCAGCGTGCCGCTGAATTCGGCGTCGAACTCTGGACCGAATCCCTGCACTTCCTGAGGTTCTGCTGGAACCTGGAGCGCGCCGAACTGCTCGCGCACCGGCTGGCGCGCTCGGGCGTGGGAATTGTCATGGACTTCAGCCACATCGTTGCCGCCGGCGAGGACCCGCTGGAATACCTCGAACGGCACGACGGCCGGATTACCCACGTCCATATCAGGGACGCCGTACCGGGCAATATCAACCTCAGCGTCGGAAACGGCCGGGCGGACTTTGCCGCCGGGTTGCGCTCGCTCGCAGCGCGCGGCTACACCGGCCACTTCTCGCTGGAACTGGAAACCCGGGACGTCACCCACGACGAACGCCCCGCGGCCGCCGCCAAGGCAGCCAGCTTCATCACAGACCTTATCTAGAGCACAGCCTCACCCGAATTGCCACCAAGCAACCCAAGGAGCATCACCATGACCACCACCATCCAGCGCACTGCCGTCCTCACCGGGGCCACCTCGGAGCGCGGCATCGGCATCACCACCGCACGCCGCTACGCGAACCAGGGCTGGGCGGTGGTGATCCTGGACCTCGACGGCGAGAAGTCCGCCAAGGTCGCCGCCGAAATCGGCAACGAGTTCAACGTCCCCGCCTTCGGCCACGAGATCGACGTGGCCAATGAGGGCTCCGTCAATGCCGCCCATGCAGCAGTCAAAGCAGAAGTCACCGCCGGCAACCTTCCCCCGGTGGGCGCCCTGGCCAACATCGCCGGCATCACCTCGCCGGTGCCCTTCCTCGAGACCACCCTGGAACTCTGGCACAAGGTGATGGACGTCAACGCCACCGGAACATACCTCGTCACCAAAGCCTTCCTGCCGGACATGATCGCCAGCGGGTGGGGCCGGATCGTGAACATGTCCTCCGTCTCCGCGCAGCGCGGCGGCGGCGTCTTTGGCAAGGTCCCCTACTCCGCCGCCAAGGCTGCCATCCTGGGCTTCACCAAGGCGCTCGCCCGCGAAATCGGCGCCACCGGCGTGACCGTCAACGCCATCACCCCGGGCGCCGTGGACACCAACATCCGCGTGGGCAGCACCGAGGAGCAGGAGGCCGCCATCAACGCCGGCATCCCGCTGGGCCGCAACGCCACCACCGAGGAAATCGCCGCCGTCATCACCTTCCTGTCCTCCGAGGAATCGGCGTACCTCACGGGAACCACCATCGACATCAACGGCGGAAGCCACATCCACTAGCAGTCTCGCCATTCAGAAGACCGAGCGCAGCCTGGAGAGCCCATCATGACCCGAATTTTCAACGATCCGTCCGACTTCGCCGAGGAAGCCCTTGCCGGTTTCTGCGACGTCCACGCCGACCTGGTCCGCCAGGTTCCCGGCGGGGCCGTGCGCCGCCACCGACCCGCCAAACCCAAGGTGGCCGTCCTCGCCGGCGGCGGCTCCGGCCACTACCCGGCCTTCGCGGGCCTGATCGGTACCGGACTGGCCGACGGCGCCGTGGTGGGCAACATCTTCACCTCGCCGTCCGCGCAGCAGGCCTACGCCGTGGCGAAGGCGGCGGACTCCGGCGCCGGTGTGGTGTTCACCTACGGGAACTACGCCGGGGACGTCCTGAACTTCGGGATGGCCAGCGAACGGCTCGCTGCAGAGGGGATCCAGGTGGAAAACGTCCTGGTGACGGACGACGTCGCCAGCGCACCGCCGTCGGAAGCGGAGAAACGCCGCGGCATTGCGGGCGACTTCACCGTCTTCAAGATCATGGGCGCGGCGGCCGAGGCAGGCGCGGACCTGGCCGACGTCGTGCGTCTTGGCCGGAAGGCCAATAGCCTGACCCGCACCATCGGCAGCGCCTTCCATGGCTGCACCTTTCCCGGTGCCGAGGCTCCGCTGTTCACCCTCAAGGACCGCCAGATGGGCCTGGGCCTGGGCATCCACGGCGAGCCCGGGCTGTTCGACACCGAGCTGCCGGCCGCCAAGGAGTTGGGCCGGGAATTCGTCTCCCGGCTGCTGGCCGAAACCCCGCCTGCCGCGGGCGACCGCATCGCCGTTATCCTCAACGGCCTGGGTTCCACCAAGCACGAGGAACTCTTTGTCCTGTGGCTCACCGTTGCCCCGCTGCTCCGTGCCGCCGGCTACACGCTGGTCATGCCGGAAGTGGGTGAACTGGTCACCAGCCTGGACATGTCCGGCGTCTCCCTCACCATCACCTGGCTGGACGAGGAACTCGAGCCGCTGTGGACCGCCCCGGCTGAAACGCCGGCCTACCGGCGGGGCAATGCGGCGCTGCAGTCCGGTGACCGGATGGCGGAGAAAGAGTCCGACGGCGCCGCCGCACCCGATGCCTTCGAGGCCGCCGAAGAGTCGCGCGGCTACGCGGCCAGCTGCCTGGCGGCGCTCGCTGCGGCCCGGGACTCCCTGCACGCGGCTGAAGCGAGGCTGGGGGACATGGACGCTGTCGCGGGCGACGGGGACCACGGGCGCGGGATGGTCCGCGGCATCGACGCGGCCGTGGCCGCAGCGGGGGACGCCATGGCCCGCGGTGCCGGAGCGGGCGCGGTTCTTGCGGCCGCCGGTGATGCCTGGGCCGACAAGGCCGGCGGAACCTCCGGCGTGCTGTGGGGTGCCGGGCTGCGGTCCTTCGGCGAAGCCCTCGGCAACCAAATGGCTCCGGGACCTTCGGAACTGGCCGCGGCTGTCGCGGCTTTCTCGGCACGGATCACCGGCCTCGGCAAGGCGGACATCGGGGATAAGACCATGGTGGACGCCCTGGTGCCCTTCGCCGAGACGTTCAGCCGGCTGGTGGCCGCTGGCGGCAGCCACGCGGCGGCGTCGACCGAAGCGGCATGGGCCGAAGCCGCCGTGGTGTCCACCGCGGCGGCGGAAGCCACCGCCTCCCTGCGTCCGCTCAAAGGCCGTGCCCGGCCGCTCGCCGAAAAGAGCGTTGGCACGGCGGACCCCGGCGCCACGTCACTGGCCATGATCTTCACCGTCATGGGAGTGCACCTCGCAGCGCCGGTTCCATCCCGCCAGCCCGCTGGGACACCGTCATGACTATGGAAGGACAGGCCGTGGGTATCCGACTCATCCTGGGCGCCGACGAAGCCGGCGTGGATTACAAGGACCGGATCATGGAGGACCTGCAGAAGGATCCCCGGGTCACCGAGATCATCGACATCGGCGTCAACCGCAGTGATGCCCCCGAGCAGTTCACCACGCCGTACCCATATGTGGGGATTGCCGCCGGGGAAATGATCAGGGACGGCCTGGCGGACCGGGCAATCCTGTTTTGCGGCACGGGCATCGGCGTAGCCATCGCCGCGAACAAGGTGGAAGGAATCCGGGCAGCCACTGCCCATGACTCCTTCTCGGTGGAACGCTCGGTGCTGTCCAACGACTGCCAGGTGCTCACCATGGGCCAGCGCGTGGTGGGGGTGGAACTTGCCCGCAGGCTGGCCCGGGAGTGGCTGGGCTACACCTTCGATCCCGCGTCCGCCTCCGCGGGCAAGGTCAAAGTCCTGACCGACTTCGAAGGCTGCTGACGCGGGACAGGACTACTCGACATTCACCTTCACGCGCTGCACTACGTTGTTGCCCATGCCCTGGTAGTTCCAGACCTGCTCCAGCGGCTGCGTTGATCCCGTGGCGTCGGTGGCCCGGCAGGCGAGCTCATGCTCGCCCCGGTCCGCCACCCAGGGCAGCGTCCATTCGCACCACGCAAACGGCCCCGCCGGATGTCCGAGATGCGCGGTCACCCATTTCCCGTCAATCCCCACCTCCACGCGGACCACGGATCCTTCACCGGACCAGGCCCTGCCTGTGAGCATCACCGGGCCGGCGGACAGGACCCTGCTGCGCGTGAAGAAGTCCGGGATACCCGGCGGAATCATCAGCGACCGCACCTGGATCCGGGAGACCGGAGTTCCGGCGTCGTCCGCGTCCTTCTGGTAGCGGTACGCCACCGACTGCTGGAAACCCTCGAACGGGTGGGTCAGCACCTGGATGGACTCGAGCCACTTCACGCTGGCCATGCCGTACCAGCCAGGGACCACAAGCCGCAGCGGGTAGCCGTGTTGCGGCGGCAGTTCGCGCCCGTTCATCTCGTACGCCAGGACGACGTCGGGGCGCATCGCCTCCTTGATGGGCAGGCTGCGCGCATACGTCTGCCGGACTCCCCCCTGGATGCCGGCATCGGCGCCGGTGAACACCACTTCGACCGCGTCCTCGTCAACGCCGGCCTGGGCCAGCAGGTACGCGAGCGGGACACCGGTCCACTCCGCGGTTCCCACGCCCTCGAGCCGCCAGGGCTGGCTCAGCGGCCGCGGATGCAGCAGCGAGCGGCCGTTGCCGGCGCACTCCAGCGTGACCGGAATGCTGATGGTCGGGTCGCGGCGGAGCGCCCGGAGGCTGATTTCGACGGCCCGCTGCACGGCACCGCCAATCCGCAGGTGCCAGGAGTCGGCGTCAATGAACGGGATGTCGAAGTGCGTCAGCACGTAGTGCAGCCCCGGCGGTGTGGTGGCCTCCCGCAAGGCCTCCAGCGGCATCGAATGGTTCCGGACGGCCAGCTGCAGTTCCTCTGCGGTGAGCGGGCCGTGGGTGGGTTCTCCTGCGTGCGCCGCGGGCTTCAAGGACTGACGGCGCCGGGAAATCTGCTTCGTCATGGCACAGGTCTACGCCGCTGCCGCCGGTGCGTCAAGCGTGAGCGCTAGAGGTGATGTGCCTCCTCGAGGAAGTCCGCGAGACCCAGGGGTTCCCTTCCTGTGAGGCCGTAAACGTCCGACGTCGGGCCGGCCAGTTCGCCGTTGGCTATGGCCGTGTATGTGCTCACCCAGGCGTCCACCTGCCAGGCCGGTACACCGTAGGACGCACGGGAGGCATAGGCCTCCTCCATGGTTTCATTGTGGTACGTGACAGTCCGCCCTGTGCCCGCAGTAAGGAGGTCCGCGGCCCGCTGCAGTGAAATGTCCTCCGGCCCGGTCAGGTTGTAGGTCCGGCCCACGTGCACCGCCGGGTCACCCAGCACCGCCGCGGCGCACCGGGCGATGTCCGCGCGAGTCACGGCAGCCATGACGCCGTCGCCCGCCGGGCCGCGGATGACGCCGTCTTCCCCGGTGAGCAACGGCAGGAAGTCGAGGTAGAAGTTGTCCCGCAGCAGCGTGTACTTCATCCCGGAGGCCTTGATCCGCTCCTCGGTGGCGTAATGATCCCTGCCCAGCGTGAACGTGCAGTCTGCGGCCGCGCCGAAAAAGGACGTGTACACCACATGCTCAACCCCGGCCGCGGCAGCCGCGTCAACAAACGCGAAGTGCGTCTGGAGCCTGTCCTCCGCCTCCGCGGCGGACACCATGAACAGCGTTTTCACGCCCGCAAGGGAGGCCTTCGCCAGCACCGGATCGGCATACGTGGAGAGCACCGGCACCCCGCCCTGAAGGTCAGGCGCCCGTAAGGCGTCGCGCACCAGCAGCCGCTGCGGCAGCCCGGAGTCGGCGAGGATCCTGGCGACGAGTCCGCCGAGCTGCCCGGTGGATCCCGTGACGGCCAGATCGGGCAGGTCCCCGTCCGGCGGCGGAGCCGTACCGGTGCCCGCGGCGCCTTCCCCGGCTGCCACGGCTAGGCCTCCCGGGACGCGGGCGACTTGGTCTGGGCCGGGTCCCGTTCGGCCAGGGACCCGATGGCGTCGTCGATCTTGTCCATGATGGCCTGGTCCAGCTTGACGCCGGCGGCCGCCACGTTGCCGGCAATCTGCTCGGGACGGGACGCCCCCATGATCGCCGAGGCCACGTTCTTGTTCTGCAGCACCCACGCGATGCTCAACTGGGCCATGGTCAGCCCGGCCTCCTCCGCGATCGGCTTGAGCTGCTGCACTCCGCTCAGGACCTCGTCGGACATCCAGCGTTCGATCATCCGGGCGCCGCCCTTGGTGTCCGTGGCGCGGCTTCCTTCCGGGGCCGGTTTCCCCGGCCGGTACTTGCCGCTCAGCACGCCCTGGGCCATGGGGGACCAGACGATCTGGGACAGGCCCAGCTCTTCGGATGTCGGGACCACCTCGGCTTCAATGACCCGCCACAGCATGGAGTACTGCGGCTGGTTGGAGATCAGCTGGAACCCCAGGTCCTTGGCGAGGGCGTGGCCGTCCCTGATCTGATCGGCCGTCCATTCGCTGACGCCGATGTACAGTGCCTTGCCCTGCCGGACAATGTCGGCGAACGCCTGCATGGTCTCTTCCAGCGGCGTCTCGTAGTCATAGCGGTGGGCCTGGTAAAGGTCCACGTAGTCGGTCTGGAGGCGCGTCAGGGAGCCGTTGATGGACTCCATGATGTGCTTGCGGGACAGTCCCACATCATTGTGGCCCTTGGGCCCGGTGGGGCCGAACACCTTGGTGAAAATCTCCAGGGACTCACGGCGCTCGTCCTTCAAGGCCTCGCCCAGGACCTTCTCCGCCGCCGTGTTGGCGTAGACGTCCGCGGTGTCGAATGTGCTGATTCCCGCGTCCAGTGCCGCGCGCACGCACTGGGTGGCCACATCGTTCTCCACCTGGGAGCCGTGCGTGAGCCAGTTGCCGAACGTGATTTCGGAGATCTTGAAGCCGCTGTTGCCGAGGTATCTGAATTCCATGGTTTTCACCGTAGCCCACTTGGTTGCTCAGGGTAAGGGCTTTCCTCAAGCTACCTTCGCCGGAGCTCCGCGTACTCCAGGGAGGGGACCACGGCGCCGGCGTCCCGCTCCACGAAGTTGGTGCCCGGGGGCACCAACTCGTCGATGGCGTCCAGTACGGATTCGTCCAGCACCGTGTCCGCGGCCTTCAGGTAGGCGTGCAGGTGTTCCTCGCTCCGCGGGCCAATGATCACGCTGCTGACAGCCGGATGGTTCAGTGCGAAGCCGACGGCCAGGTCCACCAGCGGAAGTTCCAGCTTGTCCGCCAGCCTGGCCAGGGAATCTGCGGCGTGCAGCTTGCGCTCGCTCGCCGGGCCGGAAATGTCGTACCGCCCGGGAAGCGAGTGGACACGCGTGGGCGGCCTCCCGGCATCCAGGACAAAGCTCCCGGAAAGCCAGCCGCCGGCCAGCGGACCGTAGGCCAGCACTCCGAGCCCGTACTGCTGGGCGATCGGCAGGACATCGCGCTCGGTGCCCCGGACCAGCATGGAATAGGGGACCTGGTTGGCGACGGGCGGGATGAGGTGGTTGGTGGTTGCCAGCCACTGGGCCTCCACCAGCTGCGCCGGGGTGAACACGGACGTTCCGTAGTAGAGGATCTTGCCTTGGCGGATGAGGTCGTTCAGTGCCGTGATGGTTTCCAGGACGTCGGTGTTGTAGTCAGGACGGTGCGCCTGGTACAGGTCGATCCGGTCCGTCTGCAGGCGGCGGAGGCTGCCCTCCACTGCCTGCATGATCCAGCGCCTCGAATTGCCGGAGTGGGCCGGGTTGGCGCTCATCTGGCCGTGGAATTTGGTGGCAATGAAGACATCGTCGCGGCGGCCCTTCAGGGCGCGGCCCACCACCTGCTCGCTCTGCCCCTGGGAGTAGACGTCCGCCGTGTCCACGGCGGTGATGCCGGCGTCCAGGGCAGCGTTGATGATGCGGATGCTTTCGTCGGCGCCAGTTGGCGCATACCCCTGGGCTGCTCCGCCGGCGGCCGCCGGGTCTGCCGGTGCGCCTTCGCCGAAGTTCATGGTCCCCAAAGTGAGCGGGCTGATCAATGTCCCGCTGCGCCCGAACACCCTTAGCTGGTTGAGGCTCATTCCCGGTTTCCTCACGTTTGACTCCCACGGCCGATTGCTGTGGATCGTCACGAGGCTACACAAAATCGGCCGGGCAAAGGCCGCTGGCGAAGCACTTCTTAGTCCTGCGTAGTCCGGGGTAACGCAGGGGCCGTCAATGACGAATTGTGAATCAGCCGGCGCGGCGGTGCTCAGCCGGCGGGATGCCTTTCAGCGCGCCTGGATGGCCGGCAAGGGAAACCAGTGAGCCGGTGTCCAGCATGGCCATCCGTCCCGGTGCAGGCGGCTTCTCGAAGGAGCGCGGGATGGCCTTGACGGTGGCGTGCTGGTCCGTGGCGGACTCCACAAGGGGCGCGACCGCGCTGACGTCTTCCACCGGGGCATCCGGGCTGGGGAGATCACGCACGGTGACTTTCACCTCGGGCGGTGCCGCGGCCTGGGCCCGGGCGGCAGCACGGGCGTCTGCCCGCGCGACGGCCGCCGCCCAGTCACCGGCAAGGGCGGGAGTTTCCCGGCGGGGAATGCTGGTGCCCGCCGGGTGTTCCTTTGCGCCGCGCAGCTTCGTTTTGCGTGCGACGGACCCAAGGCCCTTCTTCGGGCTGAATGTCCGGCGCGGCACGCGGCCGGCGTTTTCCGCAGGCGACCGGGCGGGTCGGGGCGACCGCGCGGGGCGGCGGCCGAACAACGCCATGACGGTGACGGCTACCAGCCGGCCCAGCCCCGCAATCAGCAGGGTGGCCACGAAGACGAGGAAGAGTCCGATGAACATGACGAAGGCCACACCGAGCGTGCCAAAAAAGGTCAGGTTCAGGGCAATGGTGGTGGGATCTTCCATTTACCTCTCCTCACGGCCTGCAGCGCCTGTGTACGGGCCGTAGCCACCCGCCGATAAGCACCCCTTAACAATACGGACTTTTGCCGGGCAACACGCCCGCATCGAGTCCCGCAACGGGGTTGTGTCGAAGCTGTTATCGGATATGACACAGCCGGTCCCGGCCCTGTCCGGCATATAGTCGGAGGCAGCCAATGGACGGCCCCCGGCCATCCCGAAAGGACTATCCGTGCCCTACCCCGGAAACTGCCCGTGCCTGTCCGGTGAACAGTATGCGGACTGCTGCGGCCGGTTCCATAGCGGCGACGCCGAAGCCCCCACCGCGGAACAGCTCATGCGCTCCCGGTACAGCGCCTTCGCGGTGCAGGACGCCGCCTACCTGCTCCGCACCTGGCATCCGGATACCAGGCCTGCGGAACTCGACCTGGATCCGGCCATGGAGTGGCGCCGGCTGGACATTGTCTCGACCGTCCGCGGCGGACCGCTGGATTCGGAAGGGACCGTTGAGTTCAAGGCCCACTTCCGGCACGACGGCGAGCGGGGAGTCCACCACGAAACCAGCCGGTTCCTGCGGGTGGACAGCCGCTGGTACTACGTCGACGAGGCTACGCCTTAGCGGTCGGCGTCAGCTTCAACCGGAGTGAACCCGGCGCGGTCCACCTTGCGGTGGAACCGCATGCCGGCCATGCCGCCCACCACCGCACCAATCAGGGCAACCACGGCCACCACGATGGCGGCGGTAATTCCGGTGGTGGACAGCTGTCCTTCGTTGACCGGAATCCGCGGGAAGCTGTTGAGGTTCGCCAGGATGTTGAAGCGCTCGCCGGCGATCATGGCCAGCAGCGCAACAAGGATGGCGAAGATCACGGCCCAGACCCACACCATGAATCCTTGTTTGGCGCCGTTGAAGCGGGCCATGCGTCCGGCCACGTAGCCGCCGCAGTAGTAGGCCACAAAGAGGATGGCCAGCAGCACGATAATTCCCACCAGTCCCACGGTCTGGTCTGCGGACGCCTGGTTCACGGCTTCGTTGACGTCGGTGCTGGTGGCGAGCCCGACTGCTGTCCCGGCTGCCGCGACCAGGGCCGTCAGCAAAACGGCCGTTCCCGTCGCTGCCAGCCAGCCAAAGAAAGCGGAGCCGATCTTGATCCCGCCGAACTGCTCCTTCTCGCGGGCAACCACGGTTTCGCGGGTGGCGGCATTCGGGTCGGCAACAACAGCGGGTTCGGCTGTAACAGGCACCGGATAGGCGCGGGTGTCGTCGTCGTAATCCGTGACCGCGTCGTCATTGCGGGCGGGACGCACAGCGTCAGCGTAACTCCGCCGGCCCTCCAGCCTGTCTTCCACGCCGTTACGGTCCGCCCGGCTGGCGGCGAGGCCGTCGGTGGCCTCGCCGCGGGCGCGTCGGGACTGTCTGTCTTCGGGCCCTACTGTGCTCATCAGGCGTTCTCGCTTTCATCGATCGGACCGGGACCATTGTTTGGGCCGGCCACCGTTTTGCGGAGACGTGCATGGTGCTCTTCCCACCACCTAACCACGGCACACCGGTGGTAGCAAGGATGCTTAGCATCTGGGGCGGCGCAAAAACCAGCGTGAATCAGCGGTATTTGCGGTGCAGGTTCTCTTTCACGGATGCCCGGGGAGACGCGTCGGCGATCCATGGCCCGGTGCCTTCGGACTGGTCCAGGACCCCTGCCTCCAGCCAGGTGTAGTCGCCGGCGAGAACCCTCTCCGTGAGCGCGCGGTCGGCGTCGTCCGTATTCCGCCAGAGCTGGTCGAAGTACTCGTCGACGCGGACCCGCGCCTGTTCGCAGTAGGCTTCGGCGAGTTCGTATGCGGTGGCGGCCTGCTCGGGCGCAGTGTGGAGCATGCCTTCAGCCCGCGAACAGCAGGCCGCCATGGCGAACAGCTCGGCGCCGATGTCCACGATCCGGCCAAGGAACGCCTGTTTGTGCTCCAGCTTCGCCTGCCACCGGCCCATCCCGTAAAACGTCTGGCGGGCCAGCCGCCGCGAGGACCGCTCCACGAAGCGCAGCTGCTTGGCGAGCCGGCCGAACTCGGTGTAGGACCGCGGGTCCATCCCGGCACCCGCCACCAGCTTGGGCAGCCACTTAGCGTAGAAACCTGAAGCGCCGACGGCGGCCCTGGCCTTGTCGGACAGGCTGGCATCCGCGGAGGCAAGGTCCCCGGCGGCGGCGAGGTGTGCATCCACCGCCTCGCGGGCAATGAGGAGCCGCATGATTTCCGAGGACCCCTCGAAGATGCGGTTGATCCGGAGGTCACGGAGCTGCTGTTCGGCCGGCACGGCGCGCTCGCCGCGCGCCTCCAGCGAATCCGCCGTCTCGAAGCCGCGGCCGCCGCGGATCTGCACCAGCTCGTCAGCTATCCGGCAGCTGATCTCCGTGGACCAGAGCTTGGCGAGGGCGGCCTCGATCCGGACGTCCTTCTGGCCGGCGTCGGCCATTTCGGCAGACAGCTCGAACACGGCGTCCAAGGCGAAGGCACTCGCGGCGATGAAGGCGATTTTCTTGCCCACTGCTTCATGCTTGCCCACCGGCCGCCCCCACTGGGTGCGCGCGTTGGACCACTCGCGGGCGATCTTCAGGCTCCACCGGCCGGACGCCACACAGAGGGCCGGAATGGAAAGCCTTCCCGTGTTCAGGGTGGTGAGGGCGATCTTCAGGCCCTGGCCTTCCCGCCCGAGCCGGTTGGCCGCGGGGACCCGCACCTGGTGGAAGCGCGTCACCCCGTTTTCGATGCCGCGCAGCCCCATAAAGGCATTGCGGTTTTCCACCGTGATGCCGGGGGAATCCATTTCCACCACGAAGGCGCTGATGCCGCCCTTGTGGACGGTGCCGTCGGAATCCCTGTGCTCCGGGACCAGGGCCATGACCACCACCAGTTCGGCGATCACGCCGTTGGTGGTCCACAGTTTGACGCCGTCCAGAACGTAGGAATCGCCGTCGTCCGTGGGAACTGCGGTGCTGCCCATCCGGGCGGGGTCGCTCCCGACGTCGGGCTCCGTCAGCAGGAATGCCGTGATGGCGCCGGCGGCGCAGCGTGGAAGGTACTCCCGCTTCTGCCCGGCAGTGCCGAACACCTTGACAGGCTCAGGGACGCCGATGGACTGGTGCGCGGAGAGCAGCGCCCCGAGGCTCGGGTGCACCGAACCCAGCAGGGCAAGAGCGCGGCCGTAGTACACGAGGGAGAGGCCCAGGCCGCCATACTCGCGGGGGATCTTCATGCCGAAGACGCCCAGCCCTGCCAGGCCCGCGATGTATTCGTCCGGGATTTTTGCGTTCCGCTCGATCACCCGGCCGGACATGGTCCTGGAGTAGGCGGTGAGGCGGGCCATGAACTCTTCGCCGCGTTCCACGTCCTCGGCCCTGGCTTCGGGCCAGGGATGGATGAGTGAAAGATCGAAACTGCCGAGGTACAAACCCTTGGCGAAGCTGGGCCGGTCCCAGGAGGTTTCGCGGGCGGCCTCGGTGATGGCGCGGGCGTCGGCCTCGGTGGCTTCCGGCCCGATCTTGTCGGGCGCTACGGGAACATCGGCGGCTGGACTGTCAGTGGCAGAGCTCACGGGGCATCTCCTCTAACCGGGGTGGCCGGCTCGAGCCCTGGGTCCGCCTCGGGTGGGGAACCCTTCAGCTGTCCCTCAATGCTACCCGCGGGTAAGTTCCCGTGCTAGGGGCAGGCTGCCCCTGAAAGTCCCCGGGGAGTTCCACGGTGGAGGCGTGGTGCACCATCCGGTCCCACAGGTGGTTGATGCCGTGGACCAATCCCACCAGGGTGCCGGCAACGATGAACCAGGCCAACCGGCCCACGCCCACGAGCACCATGGCCAGGAATCCGGCCGTCATCATGAAGCCCACGATCAGCATTCCAAACACCAGCGTTCCGATGAACACGAACGTGCCTGTTTCAACTGCACTGAGATCGAACTGCATGGTTCCCCCTGCGTCATTGCCTGGATGGATCAATTGGATGGATCGAGTAGCACGAGCGTAGGGTGCGGGCGGCGCGGTCAGCCAGACTCAGCGCGCCGTGGCGGAGGGGTTGATACGGGATCGAAATGCTACCGGTGCGTAGGTCACGGCGCGGTCACTGAAACCCCACCAGTAACACGCGTAACAGAAGGGCGGGGTGGGAGGTGGCCAGGAACTGAGCCGGACCTGCCGCCCGGGGCACTGCGTTAACCTTGTAGTTGGCAGTTTTCGGGTTTTCCGCTGCCCGACCAGTCCTGTGGCAGCTGAAGGAGAGTGCGTGTCCCGATCCGCCCCGTCCACCGCGGACGCGATCAGCGCCCGGCTCCGGGACCTCGAACTCCTCACCAAAGGACCTGCCTGGGCGCTCACCCGGTCCGCGCCGTGGGTCATCGCTGTGCTGCAGGCTTCCTTCACCCGAACCCGTCCCCAGCTTCCGCTGGAACAGTTCCATGCCGACGTCGATGCTTTTCTCGAGCAGCTCCGCCGCCAGGACCCCGGACTGGGCGGAATGGCCAACGGGAAATCCTTCGGCGACGAATGGACCCGTAAGAACTTCCTGACCCGCCGCAACCAGTCGGGGCAGATCGTCTACGAAGTCACCGAGCCCGCGGCCCGCGTCCTCGCCTTCCTGGACAGCCTCTCCAGCGAACGCTCCACGCTGAACGGTTCCCGGCTCGGGACGCTGCTGGGCGACGTAGAAAAACTCGCCAACGAGACCAACCCCGACCAGAGTGCCCGGCTGGAGTCGCTCGAGGATGAGATCGAGGAGCGGCAGCAGCTCATCCAGGACATCAGCTCCGGGGACTTCGACGGACTGCTGGACGATGACGAAGCGGTGGAGGCCGCAGGAAACATCCTGGACCTCGCCGCCAGCCTGCCGGCGGACTACAAGAAGATGCGTGACCGGATCGAGGAACTGGTGGGCGGGCTCCGCAACCAGATCATCGAGGAGTCGCTCAGCAAGGGCGCCACCATGGCGCAGGTGCTGGAAGCGGACAAACGCCTCCGGCAAAGCCCCGAAGGCAGGACGTTCCGCTCATTCACGGCATTCCTGGAGGACCCCCAGCAGCAGCTGCGGTTCCGTTCCGCAATCGGCGAGGTGCTCAGCCGGCAGTTCGCGGACGACCTCAGCCATGAGGACCGCGAAACACTGAAGAACCTGGTCGCTGAGCTGCGGACCCAGCACAGCCAGATCCAGCGGATCTACGGCAAGCTCAGCGAAAGCCTCAACACCTACGTCCAGAGCGATGATTTCCGCCAGTCCGTGCGGCTGCGGAAGGTGCTCCGGGAGGCTGAACAGGCCATCCGCTCGCTGCCCTATGAACGGGAACGCCCCGGCCTGGTGCCCGGACCCGTGCTCTTTAACGCGGGTTTCGAATCCTTGTCGATGGTCAAGCTCTTCGACCCCGACGAGTTCGCGGCGCCCCCCAAGCTTGCCGACCCCATCGCCTTCAGCGACTCGGACCGCGTGCGCTCGCCGCGCACCGGGAAGGCCAAGCCGGCAGCCATCCGCGCCGCGCTCGCCGGGGCGGCCACCCTGCCGGAGGCATGGGAGCAGCTTCCGCCGGAGGAACGCCACATCAACTCCATCCGCGCGCTGCTGTCCCATGCCCTGCACGACGGCGCCGGCTTCGACCGCGCCGGCTGGGACGCCATCGACTTCGAACAGATAGACGGAACCACCCGCAAGGCATTCCTGCCGGTGGTCACCCTCAAGAAGGATTCGCATGACTGAAGAGATTACGACGACGGCGGATGCCGCCGTCGAGCCCGAAGTGCCGGTGGTCGAGCCCGTAGAGACCCCGGAAGCCCACCCCGCTCCCGAACACATCCACGGCGTCCCCTTCGCGGTCACGCCCAAGGACACCTTCGTCGACGGCGCAGCGCTGTTCCCGGGGGACACCGGCGTATTGCCGATGAAGGTCCGCCAGGCCCTGGTGAAGCTGCTGAAAGGCCCCTACGTCGACGGCGGCCGGGACGAGAAACTCTGGACTACGCTGCTGGACAACCAGCTGATCCTGCGCAGCCGCCTGTCCGAGCTGTTCCTGACGCTGCAGCTTGACCACGAACGAAAGGTGGCAGTGCTGCGTCCGGTGGATCCCGAAGCCATCGGCGGCAGCACCCGCTCCAGCATCCTGCGCCAGCAGCGTGCGCTCAGCCGGGTGGAAACCATCGTGCTGCTGCGCCTGCGGCTCCTGCTGGACCGCCACGTCACGGCCCAGACGGACCCCACGATCACGAAGGAAGAAATCGCCGAGCTGGTGGCCCACTACCAGCCGTCCGGCCAGCAGGACGCCCTGCGGGATTCCGACGTCGTCAACCGCGCCATCACCAAGCTCCTGGCCCGCCAACTCCTCATCACCACCGGCCTCGAGGACGTCTACACCATCTCCAACGCCCTCCCCCTGGCCCTCCCCTTCGAAAACATCGGCGACATCCCCGCCCACATAGAGGCGCTGGTGGCGGCCACCGCCGACCCCACAGGCACGGAAGCGCTGCTGGAACTGGACGGCGACCCGGTGGCTGAGCCTGTCGAAACCGATAACGAGGACACTGACGAAGCGGAGGACACCAAGTGAGCATCGCGACCATGCTGCCGATGGGCGAGCTCACCAACCCCGGCCAGATGCGGCTCGCGCTGGTCCAGGTGGTCAACTGGGGCACGTTCCATGGCGCCCACACGATGCACGTGGACCGCAACGGAACCCTGCTGACCGGCAACTCCGGCGTCGGCAAGTCCACGCTGTTTGACGCCATGCTGCGGGTCTTCGATGCGAGGCCGCGTTCCAACGAGGCCGCCGCGCAGCGCTCCGGTGCCGTTGAGGACAAGCGCACCACGTTCACGTACATGCGCGGCAAGGTGGGAGACAAGGCCGTGGGCGAGGGCTCGGCCAGCGCCTTCCAGCGCCCCGGCGCCACGTGGTCCGCCGTCGCCCTCACGTTCGATAACGCGGCCGGCACGAAGGTGACGGTATCGGCGCTTTTTGACCTGCCCAAGAACGGCACGGAGTCGAGTGTCGGCCGGTACTACCTGATCGACAACAAGCCGCTGGACCTTGCGGCGATCGAGGGCATCGCCGAGAAGCGCTTCACCAAGGCTGCGCTGGACACGATCTTTCCGGACGCGCAGGTCTTCGATGTGCACAAGGCGTTTGCCGAGCGTTTCCGCCGCCTGCTGGGCATCAACTCGGACCAGGCCCTGCCGCTACTCCGCGTGATCCAGGCCGGCAAGGGCCTCGGCGGCAGCGTCAACACCTTCTTCCGGGACCAGGTGCTCGACGCGCCCGCCACGCTTGCCGCGGCGGACGACGTCGTCGAGGAATTCAGCAACCTGATGTCCATCCGGCAGCGGCTGGAGGACGTGCGGCAGCAGCGCGACCAGCTGGCCCCGGTGCCGGGCCTCAACAAGGACTACGCGCAGTCCCTGCTGGACGCGAACCGCCTGCGGGAACTCGCCGGTGAAGAATTCGATGCCTACAAGCAGCAGCTCGCGGTGACGGTCCACGAAAAGACCCTGGTCCGTTACAAGGACCTCGCCCAGGCCAAGGCCAAGGACCTGGCCGCGGAGCGCGCGATCCGGGACGGCCTGGCCAAGGACCTTCGCCAGCTCGAGGCGGACTACAACAACCAGGGCGGCAACGCGATCTCGGCGATCGAGCAGTCGCTGGAGAATGCCCGGGTGGGACTCAAGCTCCGCCAGCAGGTGGAGGAAGCAGCGCGGCAGGCGTTGGCCGATGCCGGCCTGGAGCTCGAGTGGACGGCCGCGGGCTGGGAGCAGGCGCACGCCCACGCCGCCGACCGCTCGGCTGAACTGCAGGATGACTCCGAGGCGCTCAAAGAGCTGCGCTTCGAGGCGTTCGACGGCCACGCCACGAAGAAGCGTGAGCTTGCGGCGGCCCAGCAGGAACTCGTCTCGCTAAAGACGCGCAAGTCCCTGCTCCCGCCGTCGAGCATTGAAAACCGGACCGCAATCGCGGCGGCAACCGGCGTGCCGGAGGAGCAGATGCCGTTCGGCGGCGAACTGATCGACGTGGCCGAAGGGCAGGAACAATGGCGGCCCGCCGCCGAACGCGCGCTGCGGAACCTGGCCACCACGCTGCTGGTTCCCGGCGAGCACTTCGCCGCCGTCACCCGGTACCTGAACGATCACTCCGTCCGCGGAGCGCTCCGTGCGGTGGACGTGTCCAAGCCGCTTGCCGGAGGTGCCCTGGCCGTGGAGGACGCGGCCGACGGCGATCTGCTGGGCAAGCTGGACATCCTCACCACCGGGCCCGCGGCCGACGCCGGGCAGTGGATCCGCGAGCGGATCGCGGTCGACTTCGCCTACCCCTGCGTCGAGGATCCGGACGAACTCGCTGCGCTGGACAAGGGCCTGAGCCTGGGCGGCGTGGTCAAACGCAACCGCCACACGGTGGAGAAGGACGACCGCTTCGCCAGCAGGCAGGACTACGTCCTCGGCTTCGACAACGCCTCGAAGCTGGAGCTGGTGGCCGCGCAGGTGGAGGACTTGCAGCAGGAACTGGCGAAGGCGGCCGAACTCGCGCAAAGCCGCGAAGAGTCGCACCAGGGGATGACCCGCCAGCTGGAGGCCCTGCGCCGCATCGCCGAGGACCACCGGCCCTGGGAGCAGGTTTCCGCGGCTGTGGCGGAGGACGAGCTCGGCAAGATCGAGCAGCGCCTCAAGGATGCCCTTGCCGCCCAGGCCGACCTGGAGCCGCTGCGGGCCAACATCGAGGCGGCCCGGCAGAAGCACCAGTCCAGCACCGAGGCCGCGGCGGTCCTGCAGAGCGAATACAAGGCACTTGACCAGCAACTCACCGCCGCGGATTCGCTGCTGGAAGCGGCGCGCAACCGCCTGCGCCAGGCACCGCCGTCGGACGCCACCGTCGCCGCGCTGGAACAATATTGTGCCGACTTCGGCGGCGTTGGCGACGTCACGGAAATGCATGAGCTGGACAACCTTGCCAACCAGGTCCGGACCCGGCTCCTCGCCGAACTGCACGCTGCAGAGTCCCGCGGCCAGGCCACCTCGGAGCGCCTCACCCGAATCTTCGAAGGATTCGTCCGTGAATGGGGCACGGCGATCTCCGCGGACCACGGCACCTCGATCGGCGCCGCCGGGGAGTTCGAAGCCCGGTACCACGCGATCGTCAGTGACGGCCTGCCCGCGCAGGAGGCCGAGTTCCGGCAGTTCTTCAACCAGCGCACGCACGAATCGTTCAGCACGCTGCTGCACCTGCTGGATGAGGAACGCCGGTCCATCACCAGCCGCATCCTGCCCCTGAACGGCATCCTGTCCGAGGTCAACTTCCACGAGGGCAGTTTCCTGGAACTCGACATCAAACAGACCCTGCCGCCCACCGCGAAGCAGTTCAAGGACGCCATCCAGAATGCGCTCAGGACGCGGCACACGCGGCCCTCGCGCGCTGCGGGAGCGTCAGCTTCCGGCCCTGAAACGGACGACGACGCCGAGCTCACCACCCGCTACAAGTCGCTGGAAACGCTCGTGAAGCGGCTGGGTTCGCAGACGCCCGAGGACCGGCGCTGGCGGGCCGAGGTGCTGGATGTGCGCGGGCACCTGTTCATCCAGTGCAAGGAGCACCGCGAAGTGGTGGGAACGCCGTCACACGGAAAGGGCAGGGGCAAGCGGACCGACGTGTTCATGCACGCGGATACGGGTTCCATGTCCGGCGGCGAGCGTCAGCGGTTCACGGCGTTCATCATGGCCGCGGCGTTGAGCTACCAGCTGGGCATCGCCGAGCAGGGCTTCACCACCTACGGCACAGTGATGATGGATGAGGCCTTTGTCCTCGCCTCGGAGGAATTCGCCGGCGCGGGGATCAAGGCCCTGCACGAATTCGGCTTCCAGCTGCTCCTGGCCGCTCCGGAGAACGTGATCGACCTGTCCAGGCACCTGGGCTCCGTCACGGAGATCCTGCGGGACAAGCGCACTAACCGCTCCGGGGTGCTCACTGCTCCCGTCATCGGGCCGCGGGCCGGCACCGAGGGAACCTGGCGCTCCGAGGCGAACCCGGTGGACATCGTCCTGCGCTAACTCCGGCCACCCACCAGGACGCTCTCTCACTTCCTGCAGGTTTTTAGCGGACGCTCTCGCACTTGTCGCCTGTCGTGGCCAGTTCTCGGCATTGATAACAAATCGATGGGTTTATTGGCGACGGTATGGAGCCGCGCTGTCCCTGCGCGCGATTCTGTAGTGCATCGTCACAGATTCCCCGTGGAAGGCACCGTCATGATTTGTGCACGCCGCGTCCCCTTCATCGCCGCCCTCGCGATAGCCGCCGCCCTCGGCCTGGCCGGCTGCGGGGCTGCCGTCCCGGAGGCTTCCTCCGGAGGGGCATCGCCGTCGGGTACCGGCACACCCTCGGAGCCGGCAGGCCCAACATCCGCCCCCGCCACGGCGGGCCCGACGACGAGCGGTGCCCGGCCGCCGTCGTCCGCTCCCGTTTCCGCTGGCGTCGCGACGTATACGTTCCCGGACGGGCGCCTGTCGTTCAAGTACCCGGCCGGCTGGAGGGTTGAACTGTTCACCGGGGCGGGGCAGCCGACACTGTCCCGCACCGCGACCGTGTTCGACGCGGGCGGAACGGAGCAGGTCACTGTGTATTCCGGGCAGGTGGCTGATGCCGTGAGCCACCGGGTGAGCAGGACCGTATTCGAGTCTGAACCTGTCCCGGGCCTCAGCCGGCAGATTGCTCCTGCCGCCAGCTACTCCTTCTATGTGGAGCGGATGGATGGCAGCGCGACGTACCGCATGGACCTGACGCCAGGAGTGCCCGCGGCCGGGGATGGCACCCGGATTGACGGGATCATCCAGATCGGGGACGAGGTACTGGTGGCGGAGGTCCGGTTCATCGAGAAGCCGTTCGCCAGCGACGCGGCAGCAAAGTTGTGGCTGGCAGGGGCGGAGGGGCAGGCACTCAAAGCGCTGTTGTTGAGCATTTCGTACAGCTGACTTCTCCGGCCGGCCCCCGCGCCGGAGGCCGGGTGGGAAAGGGCCTGGCCCGCCCCTCGCCCCGACCGGCCTAGCGTCCCTGGACCCGGTTGATGAACAGTTCCGTCCGCGCTATCAGTCCGTCGACCTGCCGGAGAACGACGGCGGCCGGGTCGGGGTTGATCTCATTGACCGGCGGTTCCACGCGGACGTTCCCGCTGCACAGGAAGTCGGCGCAGATCAGCGTCCCTATGGTGTTGCCGTTCCGGCCTGACTGACCGGCACGTTTGGCAACCCACAACAGGACGTCGTCCCTGGAGAAAACGTCGCGGCATAGTTCGCACAATACGGACCGGCTCTTCTTGGCTCCGCCCTCCGGAGCGCGGAGCATGATCCCCGTTAACCCCGAGGGTCCCGGGACTACGAGGTAGCCGCGGAGCGGCATCTTGGCGTCCCGCCACCCCAAAAAGTCCAGGCTGTCCCAGTCCAAGGAGTCAAAATCCCGGGGCAGGGTGAGTTTGGCGGCCTCGGAACGGCTGGCATTGATGAAAGATGAACGGATCTGCTGGGCAGTGATTTTTTGCATGACAATGAGCTTTCGAAAGCGTAGGGTCCCCGGGGGGAATAGCGGTCTCTTGTCAGCTGAATCCGGGCGCACCAGGGCCCAATGAAGGAAAGTGCCTGGCGGACGGCTAGATGCAGGTCCGGCGCGGGAAAGCTGACGTCGCTGTGGCCGCAAAGCAGGCCATTCCGGCCGCCCCGCTTCCCGCGGCTGCGATGACCTCGACGGTCTTCGGCATGCTCATTCCCCTCGTTGTGCAGGCGGTCCGATTCGGACCTCCTCATTGCCGGGCACCAGAGGCCCGCCCCGCCATCCTCCCAAATGCGCAACGCGTCGGCAACCGCGGACTGCGGCAGGAAGTGAGAGAGCGATGGGGAAAAGGCGGCCGGAAGTGGGAGAGCGTTACGTTCGGGTCTCGCCGCAGGCGTCGACCTGCGCCTGCACAATCGCCCCGTAGTGGGCCACCAGGTCGTCGAAGTCCCAGCCGTCGAACATGCCGAGCGTCCTCACCGCCTCGCCAAAGCCGGTCATGAGCGCGACGACGGTGGAGGCGTAACGCCGGTCCGGCGTCGCATCCTTCAGCAGAGTGGCCATGGCCGCGAGGTACCGTTCGCGCGTTTCTGCGCGGGCGGCGTCGGGCGTCGGGGAGTCCTGGATGGTGAACGGAAGCATGGCCCACGGCTCTTTCAGCCCGCGCTCCCGGCGCATCAGTACGCGGAACACCAGCGTCGCACCCAGCTCGGAGGCCGGGACATCGAGATCGGACAGCAGCGACTCGTCCGGTTTGGCGGCGGCAAACAGCTTCTCCTTGGAGCCGAAAAGCTTCATTACGAGGGCTGCTGAAACACCGGCGTCGGAGGCGATGTCGCGGACCGTCACGCCGCGGTAGCCCCGCTCGCCGAACAGCCTGCCTGCCGAATCCAGGATGGCGTCGCGGCTGGACACCACGGCCGCGCTCACGCGTCCACCAACTGTCCGGCGGGGGCGTCCATCGCCAGGTCCGCGGTTACCGAGCGGTTGTCCACTGCCAGCTTCCGGGCCATTGCCTGGTGGGTCGCCGGGTTCAGCAAGGTCACGATGTAGCGCCCGGCCAAGGGCAGCGGCAGTGAATAGCGACCGTTGGAATCGGTGCGGACCGTGGCCACGTGCTCGCCGGAGGCCTGCAGCAGGGTTACTACCGCGTCCGTGAGGGCAGCGCCTCCCACGGTGGCGGTTCCGGCCAGTTCCAGGCGGTCTTCCAGGTGGAAATTCTGCTGGAGCGTGCGGCCGTCGAAGTCGAACACCTCCGCCATTGGCGCCCAGCCGGCGGCGTTGGCCACCATCAGGTATGTGCCTGCTCCGGGCAGCGCCACGGAATAGTTGCCGTCGCTGTCCACCCGGCTCCAGTCCACCGGTTCGCCGCTTGTCTGCAGGACGGTGACGACGGCGGGAGTGACCGGGCGGCGGTCGGCCGTCAGGACGCGCCCCTGCACCACCAGCTCGATGGCGGCCGGCGCAGGGACCGCGGCCTTGGCTGCGGCCGCGGCGCGCGGGATGAACACGGCAGCCACCATGGAGGCCGCGGACGCGAGTGCCGCCATCCAGAAGACGTCCTTGAATGCCTCGAAGGACGGCAGCCGGGCCGATCCCACGGTGATGGTCACTGAGGTGAGGACGGCGGCGACGGCTGCACTCGACGTCGAGGTTCCAATGGACCGCACCAGGCTGTTGAGGCCGTTGGCCGACGCGGTTTCCGTGATGGGCACGGCCCCCATGATCAGGGTGGGCATCGCGGCGTAGGCGATGGCGGTTCCGATGCTGACCACCGTGGAGCCGATGATCACCGAGGTAATGGAATCGAAGAAGAAGACGCGGCCCACGTACCCCACCACCATGACCGCCGCGCCCGCGATCAGCGCCGACTTCCCGCCGAACCGCCGGATGATGCCGCCGGAAACGGGCGCGAAGACCACCATGGCCAGGCCGGAGGGAACCATGCAGAGCCCGGCGGTGATCACGCTCAGCTGGAAACCGTAACCGGTGGAGGTGGGCAGTTGGAGCTGCTGGGTGGTCAGCAGCATGTTGGCGAACATGGCGAAGCCCACCAGCAGGGATGCCAGGTTGGTCAGGAGGACAGGGCGCCGGCCGGAGGTGCGGAGGTCCACCATCGGCTGGCTGACCTTCAGCTCGTAGGGCAGCCACGCGGCCAGGAGGATGGCGGCGGCGAGGAACAGAAGCAGCACCGGCTCGGAACTCCAGCCCCACGATCCGCCCTTGGAGATGCCCAGGAGCAGCGCTGCCAGTGCCGCGGAAAGAATCACTGCGCCGAGATAGTCGAACCGGCCCGGCGTGCGCACCTTGGATTCGGGTACCACCAGAACGACGGCGGCGAGCAGCAGCGTGCCGGCACCACCGGAAACCCAGAAGATGGACTCCCAGCCCAGGCTTTCGTATAGCAGCCCGGCCAGCGGGAGGCCCAGGGCGCTGCCGATGCCCAGCGTGGCGCTCATCAGGGCGACGGCGGACCCCATCTTTTCCTTGGGCAGTTCGTCGCGCATGATGCTGATGCCCACGGGAATCAAGGCCGAGGAGAACCCCTGCAGTGCCCGGCCGACGATGAGCCAGAGGAAGCTTCCCCCCACGGCGGCCACGATGGAGCCGGCAACCATGATGGCGAGGCAGATCACCATCATTTTCCGTTTGCCGTACATGTCCGCGCTGCGGGACACGACCGGGGTGGCCACGGCGCTGGAGAGCAGCGTGGCGGTGACCAGCCAGGAGGCGTCGTCGGCCGTCACGCCGAGGATCCCGGGGAAGTCCGGAAGGAGCGGCACCACGAGGGTCTGCATCAGCGCCACCACCGTGCCGCTCAGCGCAAGGGCGGCCGTGATGGCGCCGGGGGACATGGATCTATTGCGGGATGGGGGCATCAGGGCGGAACCTTCTGGGCGTGAGGCGGCCACAAGGGGTGAACGCACGTTTACTGTCTTTCAAGTGAACCATTGTTCACCCCGCACCCTCAAGGAATTTTGGCGTGTGAAGCCTCACGTTTTGGTCCGCGGCCCTGGACCAAACGGGCAAGGCGGCCCGATTGAGACAATTACGTTACGCAAACGTTCCGTAATTCACAGAAGGATAGGCTAGCCTTACTTGGGTTCGCATCATTGACCTAAGGAGTTCCGTGACTTCCCCCCTCTTCTCCGGCCCGGGCGCCGGCCGCAGCGGCTTTGCCGCCGGTCCGTCCCGCCGCGTGCTGCTCAAGACCGCCGGCAGGGCAACTGCCGTGCTGGCAGCAGCCGCACTCTCGCTGACCGCCTGCTCCACCGGTCCCGCGGCATCCGGCACCGGCACTGCAGCAGCCAGCCAGTCCGCCAGCTCGCAGTTCCCCGTCACCATCAAGCACGTCTTCGGCGAGACCACCATCGAGTCCCAGCCGCAGCGCGTGGTCACGGTTTCCTGGGTCAACGACGACGTCGCACTCGCCCTGGGTGTTGTGCCCGTGGGCGTCCCCAAGAACGAATGGGGCGGCAACGAGAAGGGTTCCACGCCGTGGAAAGACGCCAAGCTGGAAGAGCTGGACGCCGGCTTCGGCACTGAAAAGGCACCGGTCCAGTTCTCCGAGGCGGACGGCATCAACTTCACCGAGATCGCCAAGCTCAACCCGGACGTCATCCTGGGCGCCTACTCCGGCCTGACGGAAGAGGACTACAAGAAGCTCAGCGAGATCGCGCCGGTGGTCGCCCACCCCGAGATCGCCTACGGCACGTCCTGGCAGGATTCCACCAGCATCATCGGCAAGGCCCTGGGTAAGGAAACCGAGGCCGCCAAGCTGATCTCGGACACCGAAGCCACCATCAAGGACAAGGTCTCCAAGTATCCTCAGCTGGCCGGCAAGAGCTTCATCTACGGCAACCTGGAGCCAGCCAAGAGCGACGGCGTCAACGTATACACCGCGAACGACAACCGTCCGCGCTTCCTCTCGGAGATCGGCATGAAGCTCGCCCCGGTTGTGGAGGAAAACTCGAAGGGCTCCAAGGAGTTCTTCATCCCGTGGTCCGCTGAAAAGGCCAACGAGCTCGAATCCGACATCTTCGTGACCTGGGTTCCTGATTCCGCCACCACCGATTCCATCAAGGCCGATCCCCTGCTGGGCCAGATCCCGGCCATCAAGGACGGCGCCCTGGTTGCCGACTCGGACAACACACTCACGCTGTCCATTTCGGCGTCGTCGCCCCTGAGCCTGCCGTGGTCGCTGGACACGTTCCTGCCCCAGCTGGCCAACGCAGCGGATGCAGTGAAGTAGGCACCCCACCATGACACCAAGTACGACGACGGCGCGCCGCGAGGGCACGTTCAACCCTCCTTCCGGCCGCCCCGCTGCAGGCAAGCAGGCCGCGTGGCTGCTGGCCGCCGTCGTCGTACTGGTCCTTGTTTCCGCGGTATCGCTGGCCGTCGGCGCCCGCGGTCTTCCCCTCGGCACCGTGTGGGAGGCACTCACGCAATTCGATCCCGGCAACGGTGACCACGCGGTGGTCCATGCACGCATCCCGCGCACCGTCCTTGGCCTGCTCGCCGGCGGGGCCCTCGGCCTGGCCGGCGCCGCCATGCAGGGCGTGGCCCGCAACCCGCTGGCCGACCCCGGCATCATGGGGGTCAACGCCGGCGCCGCCCTGGCCGTGGTCACCGGCATTTATGTTTTCGGGATCTCCTCCCTGACCGGCTACATCTGGTTCGCGTTCATCGGCGCCGCGGCCGCTGCCGCCGTCGTCTACCTTGTCGCCTCCCTCGGCCGGGACGGTGCGACGCCGGTGAAGCTGGCCCTCGCGGGCGCCGCACTGAGCGCCGGCCTGTATTCGCTCATGAACGTCATCCTGGTCTCGAGCCAGGACACCCTGGACCGGTTCCGGTTCTGGCAGGTGGGCGGAATCGCCGGACGCGACTGGTCGGTCGTTCTGCCCGGCGTGCCGTTCCTTATTCTCGGTGCGGGCATCGTGCTGGCTACCGGCCGCATCCTCAACAGCCTGGCGCTGGGCGATGACATTGCGCGCGGGCTCGGCCAGCGCGTGGGGATGGTCCGCGGTATGACTGCCTTGGGCATCGTGCTGCTGTGCGGGTCCGCCACCGCCCTCGCCGGGCCCATCGGCTTTGTGGGGCTCGTCATTCCGCACGCCGTCCGCTTCCTGACCGGGCCCGACTACCGCTGGATCCTGCCGTTTTCCCTCGTCCTGGCCCCGGTGCTCCTGCTCTCCGCGGACATCCTGGGCCGGGTGGTCCTGCTGCCAGGCGAAGTCCCGGCGGGAATCATGACGGCCCTCGTGGGCGCCCCCGTCTTCGTGTGGCTCGTCCGCCGCGGGAAGGGGGCCGGACTGTGAGCAAGGCAGACCTCGCGCACGTCGGGCGCGAGCTGGGAGACAACGCGCCCGGTGCTGAGCGCAGTGTCGGGCGCGATGCTGGGCGCGACGCCACCGGCCTGAGCCGGACCGCCATCCTGGCGTTCGCCGTCGTGGTCCTCTTTGCCGTCAGCGTTCTGCTGGGGAGCTACACCGTGACGGTCCCTGACTTCTTCAAAATCCTGCTCGCCCACCTCACCGGCGGCCAGAAGATTCCCGGCGCAAGCTTCATCGTGATGGAAAACAAGCTTCCCCGCGCGGTCATCGGCACCATGATCGGCGCGGCATTCGGACTTGCCGGCGGCCTCTTCCAGACCATGCTCCGCAATCCGCTGGCCAGCCCGGACGTCATCGGCATCAGTTACGGGGCCAGCGCGGCCGCCGTCACGGCAATCGTTGTTTTCGGTGCGTCCGGTGCCGTGGTCTCCGGCGCCGCCCTCGCCGGTGCGCTGGGCGTGGCCGCGCTCATCTATGCCATCTCCCGCGGCGGGTCCCTGGGGTCCGGCGGCGGAACCAGCGGCAATGCGGCCGGCAGCCGGCTGATCCTGGCGGGCGTGGGCATCGCCGCCGCCCTCCACGCCGTGGTCAGCTTCCTCATGACCCGGGCGGACATCCGCACGGCGGCCGACGCCCTGGTGTGGCTCAACGGCTCCCTCAATTCAGCCTCCTGGGACCGTGCCGGTATCCTCGCCCTTGCGCTGCTGGTCCTCATCCCTGCCGCAGCCGCACTCTCCGGCCCCTTGCGCATCCTGGAACTCGGCGATGACGCTGCCGCCGGGCTTGGCATCAGGGTCGGATTCACGCGGCTGGCCGTGGTGGCCGTCGCCGTGGCCCTCGCGGCGGTGGCGACGGCGGCAGCAGGCCCGGTTGCGTTCGTCGCCTTCCTGGCCGGTCCCATCGCCCGGCGCTTCACTGCCAAAGCCAGCCTCCCGGCGTCGGCCTTCGCGGGGGTGCTGATCGTACTGGCGGCGGACTACTTCGCTGCGAATATCGCGCCCCTGCTGCTGGACGGCACCGTCCTGCCGGTCGGCGTGGTCACCGGCGCCCTGGGCGCCCCGTTCCTGCTGTGGCTGCTGGTCACTTCCAACCGAAAGGATGCCTGAGATGGCTGTTCTGCGCGCCACGGACCTCACCCTCAAATACGCCCAGCGCACAGTTCTGGAAGGGCTGCAGGCGGAGATCCCCGAGGGCAAAGTGACCATGATCGTGGGCGCCAACGCCTGCGGCAAGTCCACCCTGCTCCGCGGACTGTCCCGGCTGCTGAAGCCCGCGGCCGGCACCGTGACGCTGGACGGCAAGGACATCCATACCCGCTCCGCCCGGGACGTCGCCCGGACCCTGGGCCTCCTGCCCCAGCATCCCGCCGCACCGGACGGCATCACGGTCCGTGACCTGGTGGGACGCGGGCGCTACCCGCACCAGGGCTTCTTCCGGAGTTGGAGTGCAGGCGACGACGCCGCGGTGCAGCGCGCCCTGGAGGCCACCGAAACGCTTGAGCTCGCCGGGCGCAACGTGGATGAGCTGTCCGGCGGTCAGCGCCAGCGCGTCTGGATTGCGATGGCGCTCGCCCAGGAGACCGATGTCCTGCTCCTGGACGAACCCACCACCTACCTTGACCTTGCCCACCAGGTGGAAGTGCTGGACCTGATCACGGACCTGAACCGCAGGCGCGGCACCACCGTGGCCATCGTCCTGCATGACCTGAACCTCGCGGCACGGTACGCGGACCACGTGATCGCCATGAAGGACGGCCGGATCGTGGCAGAGGGCGCCTCCACCGCCGTGGTCACTGAAGACTTGGTCCGGGATGTCTTCGGCCTGGAATCCCGGGTGCTTCCCGACCCCGTTTCCGGCACGCCGCTGATCATTCCGCTCGGCCGGCACCACACCACTGCAACTGAACTGGAGTTCGTTTCATGAAGACTCGCGACATTGCCGGCACCGAACCCATGACCCTGGCGTTCGACGTGACCGTCACCGCCGTACAGGAACTCAGCCCCAACTTCCGCCGCATCACCTTCGGCGGGTATTCGCTGCGTGACTTCGGTGTCCACGGCGGAACCCTGGACCTTCGCGTGAAGCTGATGATCCCTTCCCTTGGCGAGGACGGCACCCGGCTGCCGCTGCCCGTGTTCCAGATGGAACAGTCCGGCTGGTACCGGGAATGGCTGGCCATGGACCCGGCGACCCGCGGCTCCATGCGCACCTACACCGTCCGGCAGGAACGGCTCGACGCCGTCTACCCCGAGATCGACGTGGACTTCGTGATGCACTTCGACTCGGCGGGCAACGGCGGTCCCGCCGCAAACTGGGCCCTGAACGCCAAACCGGGGGATGCGCTCACCATCATCGGGCCCAACAACCGCGCCGCGCACTGCGTCACAGCGGAGATCTACTCCGGCATCGAATGGCGCCCCGGACTGGCCCAGCGGGTGCTCCTCGCGGGCGACGAAACCGCTGTTCCCGCCATCGGCGCCATCCTGGAAAGCCTCCCGCCGTACATGAGCGGGCACGCCTTCCTTGAAGTCCCCGAAGCCGGCGACTTCCTGGACCTGAAGTCCGCCGCCGACGTCGAAATCACCTGGCTGGCGCGGGGCGCCTCGATCGGCCGCTCACGCCCGCAGGGCGAACTCCTGCAGCAAGCAGTCCGCGCCGCAGTTCCCGAACCGGGCTGGGTGGGCATCAAAGCCGCCTCCGGCGGGGCCGGCCCGGAACCGGAGGACGTGGACGTGGACCAGGAGATCCTCTGGGAAACGCCCGCAAGGATGGAAACCGCGGCCATCGCGGCAACGAAGAACCCCGGGATGCCCGCCGGCGCCATGCCGTTCTACGCTTGGATTGCCGGCGAAGCGGGGGTCATCAAGGAGATGCGGCGCTACCTGGTGCGCGACGTCGGGATCGACCGTAAGCAGGTGGCGTTCATGGGTTACTGGCGGCAGGGGAAAGCGGAGCTCTAAAGTCTCGCCTCCGGCGCCGGCACTAGTCCCGACGCTCTCTCACTTCCTGCAGGTTTTTTCTGATCCCTCTCGCAGATCCTGTCGCCTCATCGCAAACCCTCTCGCAGATCCTGTCGTTCGCCGTTAACCCTGCCGTTTCTTTGGTTGGTTAGGCTGCCGGGATGGGTTCATTTCCTTTGCTTCCGGACAGGGATGGGCGACGGCGGTTTGTTGCCATGGGGGATTCGTTCACCGAAGGCGTGGGGGACCGGAGCAAGCGGCTGCCCAACGGTGTGCGCGGCTGGGCAGACCGGGTGGCTGAGAAGCTGGCTAAGGCCGAACCGGGGTGGGAATACGCAAACCTGGCCATCCGCAGCAAGAGGCTCCGCCACATCATCGACGAACAGCTGGAACCGGCGCTCGCAATGGAGCCGACGCTGGTCACCCTGTATGCCGGCGGAAACGACATCCTCGACTTCGGCACCGATGTGGAGGCGCTCATGGCCGAGTACGAGTCCCTCGTGGCCAGGCTGGCTGCCACGGGTGCCACCGTGGTGCTGTTCACCGGTTTTGACGTCAAGGTTTCGGCTGTCCTTGAGCCGTTGAGGAAACGCAACACCGCCTACAACCGTCATGTCCGGGAAATCGCCGCCAAGTACAACGCCGTGCTGGTGGACTATTGGTGCTTCGAGGCCTTCCACGACCGGCGGATGTGGGATTCGGACCGGTTGCACATGTCCAAGGCCGGTCATAAATACCTCGCCGCCCAGGTCCTGGACCACCTGGGTGTTCCGCACAAGATCAGCCCGCTGGAGTGGGAACCGCCGGACAAACTGAGCCTGCGGGAGTGGGAACAGCGGCAGCGGCGCTGGGTGCACGACTGGGTGTTGCCGCTCTTTGGCCGCAAGCTGCGCGGTGTGACCCTCGGCGACAGCCTCAGGCCGCGCTGGCCGGAGCCCGTGAAGGTTCCCCGGAAGGGCGGACTGAAGAAACTCCTTGAGAAGGCGCCGGAGGCGGCTGCCCCGGAGAACTAGCTGTCCAGGAGGTTTTCGTAACCCGGAGCCACCCTGCCGGCGTGGAATTCCTCGACGTCGAACTCCGCCACGCCGTTCGTGTAGAACGGGTCTTTGACCAGCGCGGCGTCAAGGTTTGCCCGGTCCGCATTGGACAGCAACAGCGCACCGGTGCGGGGGATCTTCCGGCCGGCCACAATGAAAATGCCCTGGTCGAAAGCGTCCTGCAACCACTCAACGTGTGCTTTGAGGTGGAAATCGACGATCTCTTCGGGAACCTTGTAGGTCAGGGAGACTACGTACATGCGGTCAGCCTACCGGTTCCTGCTAAGGAAGCAGTTTCAATGCGCTGTTCCAGTTGTACTCGGGGTGGGCGTCGCTGGCTTGGAGCCCAATGATGAGCAACTGGAAGGCTTCCAGTTGCCGCGCCCGGCGCAACGGACCCACGTCGACGGCGCGCAAACCGGAATCATTGATGAAGCCTGCCACCGCGGCCTTGGCTTCGGCTGAATCCCCGGCCAGCAGGACATCGAGGGTCTGCCCGGCCACCTCTCCGGCGGCCAGCGTGGAGGCGAAAACCGTGTTGAAGCCTTTCACCACGTTCGCGCCCGGAACCAGCGCCTGGATCTCCTCGGCCGCGGAGCTCTCGGCAGGCACGGTGAGGGAATCGAGGGTTTCGTCGTTGACGGGATTGGAAATGTCCACGATCGTCTTGCCGTTGAGTGCCTCGCCGTAACGGCCGGCGATTTCCTTGGACACGTCAAAATGGGTCGCGAGGACAACGATGCTGCCTTCAATGTCCTGTCCGGTGGTCCCGGGGGTCGCGTTCGTTTCGGCAGCCAGGGCGGACGCGGCCACTGCATCGCGGCTAAGGATCTGGATGCTGCGGCCGGCACTGGCCGCTCGGGCGGCGATTCCTGCCGCCATGTTCCCCGTACCGATGATCGTGATGTCAGTCATGGTGCTTCCTCCGATCTGGACGGCGGTTGATCGGGGCAGTCCGGGCTTGAACTGTCAATCAATTTTTCTCCTAGGATGGATCCATGACCGAACCGCGCTGGCTCAACGCCGACGAACGCCGTGCATGGCTGGCCCAGCTGAGCATCAACACCTTGCTGCCCGCGGCACTGGATACGAAATTGCACGCGGCGGGCAAGCTTTCGCTCTTCGACTACAACGTACTCGCCATGCTCTCCGAAGCGGAAGGCCGGTTCCTTCCCATGAGCGAACTCGCCGCGCGGACCAGCGCCTCGCTGTCCCGCTTGTCGCATGTGGTCACCAAGCTTCAGAACCGGGGGTGGGTGGAACGCCGTCCGCATCCGCGCGACGCGCGCGTGACCACAGCCCACCTGACCGACGCCGGCATGGCCACCATTGTTGAGCTGGCACCCGGCCACGTGGAAGCGGTCCGGATGCTGTTCCTTGATGCCCTGACCGAGCGCGACGTCGCCGACCTGGCCCGCATCGGCGAGAAGATCGTGGGCCGCCTGGACGCCGATCACTGGATTTTGCGCGAGTCCTGACGAGCGACAGGAACCAACGCCGGCCACGCCCGTAGTGTTGGTTCCATGGAATCGCCCATCCAGAGCTACCTGCGCCAGATCCACGCCGAGATCGCCCAGCTCAGGGACGGCAAGCCTTACAGCACCATTCCGGCCATGGCCAACGTGGACCCGGACAACTTCGGCATTGCCCTGGCCACTGTGGACGGGCAGGTTTATGAGGTGGGGGACTCCCGCGAGGAATTCACCATCCAGTCCATCTCGAAGCCTTTCACTTACGGGCTGGCCCTGGAGGACCTCGGCAGCGACGCCGTGGACGCCAAGGTGGATGTTGAACCTTCCGGGGACTCCTTCAACGAGATCTCATTGGCCGAAGGGACGGGCCGCCCGGCGAACGCCATGATCAACGCCGGCGCCCTCACCGCCACGTCACTCATCAGGGGATCCGGCGGCCAGTCGAGCTTCAAACGGATCCTCAGCACATACTCGGCGTTCGCGGGCCGTCAGCTTTCGGTCAACGAGAAGGTCTTCGAGTCCGAGATGAAGCACGGCCACCGCAACACGGCTCTGGCGCACCTGCTGCGGTCCTTCAACATCATCGAGGACGACCCCGCGCCCGTCCTGGAGGACTATTTCCGCCAGTGCTCGGTCATGGTGAACACCTTCGACCTCGCCATCATGGCCGCCACCCTCGCAAATGGCGGAAAGAATCCGCTCACCCACAGGCAGGTGCTGGAGATCGGTCCGGTGGAGCGGGTGTTGTCGGTAATGATGACGTCCGGCATGTACGACGACGCCGGTGCCTGGATCAGCAGCGTGGGCATGCCCGGAAAGAGCGGCGTTGCCGGCGGGATTATCGCCGTCCTGCCGGGCCAGGTTGGGCTGGCTGTGTACTCCCCGCCGCTCGATGAACACGGCGGCAGCGTCCGGGGCCTGGCGACTGCCCAGCGGCTGTCCCGGGACATGGAGCTGCACTTCGTCAGGGCGGCGCGCACCGGGCGTTCGGCCATCCTTGCCGCGTACGACGTCACCGAAACGCCGTCGGGCATCCGGCGCAATGCCGAAGCGTCCGACGTCCTCCGCGCCCACGGACACCGGGCCAGGGTGATCGAACTCAACGGTGACCTGCTCTTCGCCGGGAGCGAATCCATGGCGCGCGAGCTTAGCAGCCTGGATGACGACGTCGAGCTGGTGGTTCTGGACTTCCGCCGAACCGACCAGGTGAGCGAGGTGGCGCTGCGCCTTCTCGAGGCGGCGCGTCAGGGCCTGTCCGGCGGGGGCCGCGAGCTGGTGCTGATCGAAGCGGACGGCGCGGTGGCGGACTCACTCGGCGAACGTAAGGGGCACCCGGACGGGGCGGTACCGTCGTTTTCGACCCGGAGTGCCGCCGTCGAATTCTGTGAAAACCGGCTGCTGGCAAAGTACGGGGACGGGCTGCTGCTCCGGGACCACGTTCCTGTTACCGACTCGCCCGCGCTGGCGCCGCTCGATGAGGCGGACGCGCTGGCCCTGCAGGGCCTCATGACAGCAAGGAAGTACGACGACGGCGACGTCATCCGCCGCATTGGCCTGCGGTTCGGCGGCGTCTACTTCATTACTTCCGGCAAGGTCAGCAGTACGTCGCCCGGGCCCACCTCCGACCGGGTCAAGCTCAACACCCTCAGCGCCGGCATGACGTTCGGCGAGCTGGCGCTGGGCAGCGGCAACCGGCAGGAAACGACGGTCAGGGCGGACGGCCCCGTGGAGGTGATGGTGCTCAGTGCCGAGGCAATCTCCGACCTGGAGTCCACAGACCCGAGGCTTGCCATCGCCCTGTGGAAAGCCCTGACCCGGGATGCATACACGCGGGTGGAACAGTACCTGCGTGAATCGGCCGTCCGGATCCGCGAGTAGCCGCCGCTTGGTTGCTCACGGCAACGGATGGCAGACTATCGATATGGATTTTGCCGCCCGCTATGTTGCCTTGGGAGATTCGTTCACGGAAGGTGTCGGCGACGACGATCCGGCACGCCCTAACGGCGTACGGGGCTGGGCGGACCGCGTGGCCGAGCAGCTCGGCGCGGCGGACCCGGCCTTCGGTTACGCCAACCTCGCCATCAGGGGCCGGAAACTCCGCCAGATCATGGCGGAGCAGGTGGACGCCGCCGTCGAACTTAAGCCCACGCTGGTGACCATTTACGCCGGGGCCAACGATATCCTCCGTCCGAAGATCGATATCGACGACCTTTTGGCGGAGTACGACGCCGGCATCCGCAAGTTGAGTGCCACGGGTGCCACCGTGGTGATGTTCACGGGTTTCGACGCCCGTGGTTCCAAGGTTTTCGGCACCATGCGCGGCCGCACCGCCATCTACAACGAGCTGGTGCGCGGCATTGCGGGCGACCACGGCGCCCTGCTGGTGGATTACTGGCGCTTCAGCGAATACTACGACTGGGGCATGTGGGCCAAGGACCGGATGCACATGTCCGCGGCCGGTCACGCGAACATGGCCAAGAGGGTGCTGACGGTCCTCGAACACGATCACTCCATCGATGTGCCGCCCATGACGCCCGTTCCTGAGCTGAGCCGGGCCGATGCCATCAGGGCGAACGCCCGCTGGGTGCGGGAGTTTGCGGGACCCTGGGTGGTCCGCCGGGTCACGGGGAAGTCCTCGGGTGACGGCCTCCAGCCGCGGTACAGCCAGCTCACCCGGCTCTAGCTGCACCCGGAAGCTACCGCCGGAAGCCGGGCGTCGCGAGCAGTTCGCCGCCGGCCCGCACCGCCAGTACTTCGATGTCCCAGCCGTCCGTTGCCCGGTTCAGTATCTGCAGGCCGCCGGCCACGATCGCCGTCGCCAGCACGTCAGCAGTGACGATGTCCGCCGCCACAACGGAAACCTGGCGGAACACCGGCGCAGCCGGGGCTGGACGGGCGCCACGGCCTGGTCCGCCGGCAGCCCAGATGTGGTCTCCCCGCTCCGCGGAACCGGAAGTTGCCAACGCCGGTTTCGCCCCGGCAAAGCCGCCCAACGGGTGGCCGGCAATAAGGGTGCGGCGGTCCTCCGGATCAACAATCCCGGCCCTCCACGGCTCGCGGTTCCCGGATTCCGTGGCCCCCGGTGCGGGGGATCCGCTGACCAGCACGTCGCCGCCGGCGTTCAGGCACCAGTCTCGAAGGCCCAGCGCCAGCAGGGATGTGCCCGCCTCCTGGATGGCATATCCCTTGACGATCCCGGACAGGTCGAGGACGCCGTCGGGCCGTTCAGGGGTGAAGGCCCCTTCGGTCAGCAGCCGCCAGCCGACGGCGTCGGCGTAGAGGCGGCGCATCTCCTCGGACGCGTCCGGGAGTGTGATCTCGGCGCGCGCCAGCCGGCTGGCCTCCGAGTCCGGGCGGTAGAGGCTGAACGTCTCGTCCAGACCCGCGAAAACCCGTTCGACGACGGCGGTGGCCGCTACCAGCTCGTCCGCGCCCGAGGCTGCGGGCACAGTGAGGCTCACCACCGTTCCCATGCAGCTGAAGGTCCTGGCCCGCAATGCGGGCCGCTCCAGCGGCTGTTCCCTGCCGGCGGCCGGCTCCGGTATGGGCTGCCGGAGTCCAGCCCCGGTCTGGTGATCAGAGGTTCGCTGCATCGATGGCCGCCTGGAGTGAGCTCAGGTAAGCGTCGCTGGTCACAGTGGCGCCTCCAATGGTCTGGACGTCCGCTGACTGCGCAGCGAGGACTTCGGCTTTGAGGAGGGGTGCGGCGCGGTTGCTGATCTGGATGGACTTGCGGTCGTCGTCGGTCAGCTGCAGCGCCACGACGTCCGTGATGGCACCGGACTTGACCGTGATCTGGACCTGGACGGCGCCGAAGCGCGTCTGCACCACACTGCCGGCGTAGGTTCCCCCGGCCTTTGCGGCGGCCCCGGTTGTGGGCTCCGCGGCAGTGCCCGAACCTGTCCCGGTGGTGCCGGTGGAGGAGCCGGTTCCGGTGGAGCCGGAGGAGCTCGAGCTCGAGCTTGAGCCGGAGGAACCCGTTGCGCCGGCAGCGCCGGCAGTGCCGTTGGTTCCTGCCGACGTGCTGGCCGCGGCGCTCGGTGCCTCCGCCACGTGGATGCCTGATTGCCACCCCGCAAGAAGGATTCCCGCGGAGGCAAGTGCTGCTGATACTGCTGCGCGGATTCTCACCAGTCAAACCTTTCGTAGTGGAGTTGGTCTTCCTTGACGCCCGCGGCGCGGGCGTCGGCAATTACGTTTCGGGCCCACGCCGCCGGCCCGCAGACATAGACGTCCGCGTTTGCGACGTCGGGGGCATAGTCGGCCAGTCGATGGCCGGCCCGTGTGGCGCTGTCCGGGAGCCAGCTTCCCGTGTGACGGACCGAGCGGGCGCCGGTCAGATGGAACAGGGTGGCTCCCCGGTTCCGGGCAAGTTCCAAGATCTCGTCGCCGAGGTACAGTTCCTGCTCGCTGCGGCCCCGAAGGATCACGGTCGCCTGCCCTGGCGCGAAAGGCGTCGATTCCAGGAGGGCTCGAAGGGGCGTGATCCCGATCCCGGCGCCGATCATCACCACCCTGTCGCGGCTTCGGGCCGCGGTGCTGAAGATTCCGTACGGTCCCTCCACGGCGACCTTCGTCCCCGGTTTTACGACGGCGAGCTGGGCAGATCCGCGTCCAAGATTGCGGACGGTGATCCGCAGCAACCCGCGCCCTGAGGCATCGAACTGCAACGGCTCGGCGGAGAGGCTGAACGGATGAGGGTGCCACCACAGACCCGGGGCCAGGAACCTCCAGATGAAGAACCTGCCTCCGGTTCCGGCCAGTTCGTCAAGGTGCAGCCCGTGCATCTCAATGCTGACCACTCCGGGTGCCACCTGCACCACGCGGCTGACGGTGAGCTGATGCCGGAACGTGGCAACGACGGGCTCAAGAACGCGGTAGTGCAGGAGCGCGGCGCCGGTTGCGATGCATACGGCCAGCCAGTACCAGCGCTGCCAGGTGCCCTCGGCGAACAGCCCGCCTACGCTGAACTGGTGGGGCAGCGACGTTGCGACGGCGGCATAGGTCAGCAGGTGCACCGCGTACCAGAACTCGTAGGGAAAGCGCCTGCGGATGGCCACCAGGGACGTCACCACAACGGCGATGAACAGCGCCATGGAAACATAGGCCAGCCACATGTCCGGCACCAGCACCCAGAGGGACACGGCTTCGCTGACGGGATCCAGCCCTTCGGCCATCCCGTAGCCGATGGCGATCAGGATCCCGTGCGCCAGCAGGAGGTAGAGCGACGGCTTCCCGAGCTTCCGGTGGAATTCCAGGGCGCGGTCGTGGCCAACGGACTGGTCAATGAGGGGAATCCGTGCCGCCAGCAGCAGCATCAGGAGGACCAGGTCCATGCCGGCCAGCCCGGCCACAATGCCCAGGGCGGTGAAAGCTCCGGCGAGTGTCGAGAATCCCGTTGCGCCGCCGTCGGCCAGCCACAGTGCCACGGCGGCTGCAACGGATGCCCAGGCAGCCGTTGTCAGCAGATCGGCGCGGAACAGGCGACGGCGGTGCGCGGCCGTGAAAGTTCCCCGCCCCTTGCGGGAGCCGTTGGAACCGGCGGGCAAAGCCGGCAGGAGTTGTGTGTTCATGCTTCAACATTGCGGCGGGATCCTTTCATTCTGCTGTGAAAAGACTGCGGCGCCGATGTGACTCGAGTACGGTGAGGCTGGCGGCCTTATACACCCGCGGGCGGGCATCGATGGCTACCCGATTGGCCTTTAATTAGTCAAGCTCGTAGACTTGGTAGGCGCTAGGTGGCGCGGAGCGTGTGCAATTGCTCCGGTTGGCGGGATCTGTCCTCAATATCGACAGTCCTCAAGGCCGGTAGTTAGGGGCTCAAGTTGCGTGCACTCCTGTATTCGCCCAGCATCCCGGTACTTCGCAGTGGTTTCCGCTGCCCGGTACTCGTGGCCAATCATGTTCGCCCGTAGTGCGGAAACAGCCGGCTTTCGCCGACTGTCCACGCCTGCGGACCGCCGAATGTGTGAAAGCTGGATGCGGACGCCACCTGTCGCACGGGACGCGGAACGCTGCGGACCGTTTCATTTATTTTCATGAGGAGAGTCGTCATGGCAGCACACTGCCAGGTGACCGGAGCCGAGCCGGGCTTTGGACACAGCATTTCGCACTCGCACCGCCGCAACAAGCGCCGGTTCGACCCGAACATCCAGAAGAAGCGCTACTGGGTTCCGTCCCTGCGCCGTAATGTCACCCTGCAGGTCTCTGCACGTGGCATCAAGACCATCGACGTGCGTGGCATCGACGTTGTCGTAGCCGCCATCCTGGCACGAGGAGTGAAGCTCTAGTGGCTAAGGACAAGGACGTACGTCCGATCATCAAGCTCAAGTCGACCGCTGGCACGGGTTACACCTACGTCACGCGCAAGAACCGTCGTAACGACCCGGACCGTATGGTTCTGAAGAAGTACGACCCCCGCATCCGTAAGCACGTCGAATTCCGAGAGGAGCGCTAAGCACTATGGCTAAGAAGTCAATGATCGCTAAGAACGAACAGCGTAAAGTCATCGTCGAGCGCTATGCTGCAAAGCGCCTCGAACTGAAGAAGGCCCTGGTTGACCCCGCGTCAACCGACGAAGCACGCGAAGCTGCACGCCTCGGCCTGCAGAAGCTGCCCCGCAACGCCTCCCCGGTACGTCTGCGTAACCGCGACATCATCGATGGCCGCCCGCGCGGTACCTTCCAGAAGTTCGGTATCTCCCGTGTTCGCTTCCGCGACATGGCTCACCGCGGTGAGCTCCCGGGCATCACCAAGTCTTCCTGGTAATCCAACACTGCTGCTAAACCAGCACTGCTGATTCCAGTGGTCTAAGAAGGGCCGGCAACCTCACGGTTGCCGGCCCTTCTTGCGCTTAACCGCTATCTCGTCCGGCCTGGATCAGGGGCGGTGATGCAGCACACAGAATCCAAGGACGACGCCGGCGTCCCGGAAAGTGCCCCCGCGGCCCGTTTGGGCCCGGACTGGCGCGGTTTGGCACCCCGTGAGGGGAGCGTTTGCGGTGGGGCCAAAGTAGGTGTATTGTTTTCTAAGTCGCCGAGAGGGGGCCGGCGAGAAGCTGGTTACCGAAGGCGGCCAAAACCCCTTCTAAACAGCCGAAAAACGGTTCGCCACTTGGCGTGCGGTTCGAAGGCGGGGATGGTCTCGATGACCGGCAGATCGCGGAAACGCTGATTTGCTTTGAGTCTTGAGTTCAGGTAAGTTTGGGAAGTTGCTCCGGAGCGATCCACGGCTGGGATGTTGTGGTGGTGCCGGGTGTGTCTGTTGTTTGAGAACTCAATAGTGTGCCAAGTTTGTTGATACCAATTTATTTTATGGATTGGTTGAATTGACTGGATCCGCCACCCCGTGGTGTGGTCTGGTTTTTACAGCTGGTTTCAAATTTTGTGCAGTCTGGTTCCGCGTTTTCCCGTGGTTCCTGGTTGTGTCTGTTTTTGTTTTACTTCAACGGAGAGTTTGATCCTGGCTCAGGATGAACGCTGGCGGCGTGCTTAACACATGCAAGTCGAACGATGAACCTCACTTGTGGGGGGATTAGTGGCGAACGGGTGAGTAACACGTGAGTAACCTGCCCTTAACTCTGGGATAAGCCTGGGAAACTGGGTCTAATACCGGATATGACTCCTCATCGCATGGTGGGGGGTGGAAAGCTTTTTGTGGTTTTGGATGGACTCGCGGCCTATCAGCTTGTTGGTGAGGTAATGGCTCACCAAGGCGACGACGGGTAGCCGGCCTGAGAGGGTGACCGGCCACACTGGGACTGAGACACGGCCCAGACTCCTACGGGAGGCAGCAGTGGGGAATATTGCACAATGGGCGAAAGCCTGATGCAGCGACGCCGCGTGAGGGATGACGGCCTTCGGGTTGTAAACCTCTTTCAGTAGGGAAGAAGCGAAAGTGACGGTACCTGCAGAAGAAGCGCCGGCTAACTACGTGCCAGCAGCCGCGGTAATACGTAGGGCGCAAGCGTTATCCGGAATTATTGGGCGTAAAGAGCTCGTAGGCGGTTTGTCGCGTCTGCCGTGAAAGTCCGGGGCTCAACTCCGGATCTGCGGTGGGTACGGGCAGACTAGAGTGATGTAGGGGAGACTGGAATTCCTGGTGTAGCGGTGAAATGCGCAGATATCAGGAGGAACACCGATGGCGAAGGCAGGTCTCTGGGCATTAACTGACGCTGAGGAGCGAAAGCATGGGGAGCGAACAGGATTAGATACCCTGGTAGTCCATGCCGTAAACGTTGGGCACTAGGTGTGGGGGACATTCCACGTTTTCCGCGCCGTAGCTAACGCATTAAGTGCCCCGCCTGGGGAGTACGGCCGCAAGGCTAAAACTCAAAGGAATTGACGGGGGCCCGCACAAGCGGCGGAGCATGCGGATTAATTCGATGCAACGCGAAGAACCTTACCAAGGCTTGACATGGGCCGGACCGGGCTGGAAACAGTCCTTCCCCTTTGGGGCCGGTTCACAGGTGGTGCATGGTTGTCGTCAGCTCGTGTCGTGAGATGTTGGGTTAAGTCCCGCAACGAGCGCAACCCTCGTTCCATGTTGCCAGCGCGTAATGGCGGGGACTCATGGGAGACTGCCGGGGTCAACTCGGAGGAAGGTGGGGACGACGTCAAATCATCATGCCCCTTATGTCTTGGGCTTCACGCATGCTACAATGGCCGGTACAAAGGGTTGCGATACTGTGAGGTGGAGCTAATCCCAAAAAGCCGGTCTCAGTTCGGATTGGGGTCTGCAACTCGACCCCATGAAGTCGGAGTCGCTAGTAATCGCAGATCAGCAACGCTGCGGTGAATACGTTCCCGGGCCTTGTACACACCGCCCGTCAAGTCACGAAAGTTGGTAACACCCGAAGCCGGTGGCCTAACCCCTTGTGGGAGGGAGCTGTCGAAGGTGGGACTGGCGATTGGGACTAAGTCGTAACAAGGTAGCCGTACCGGAAGGTGCGGCTGGATCACCTCCTTTCTAAGGAGCACCTACAGCAACCCTGCCCCGTGTATGCGGGTGTGGTGGTGTTGTCAGGAGTACGCCCGTTGCGCAGACGATAGTTCTGCGGCGGGTGCTCACGGGTGGAATATCAGCAAATAGCGGCCGCATGGTTTTGTCCTTGCCCAGTACGGATGCTCTTGAGTGTCCTGGAACGGCGGGGGCGGGGCGCAGGCGGTTTAGTGTTTGGCACACTGTTGGGTCCTGAGGCAACAGGACCGGGAGGGTTTCTTCCCGGGTTTGTTTGTTTCTGGTTTCCTGGCTGCATCGATCATGCATGTTTGTGTGTGTGGGGTGTGTGGTACGGGGTTGTTGTTTGAGAACTACATAGTGGACGCGAGCATCTTTTATAAGAAGCAATTTCCAAGAATATGAACCTGGATCTGTCGCTGTTGTCCTTCGGGGCGGTGGTGGTGGTTTTCATGGTTCTCTCGAAAATTAGCGTTTTTGATCTTTTGTGGTCAAGTTTTTAAGAGCACACGGTGGATGCCTTGGCATTAGGAGCCGAAGAAGGACGTAGGAATCTGCGATAAGCCTGGGGGAGTCGATAACCGGACTGTGATCCCAGGGTGTCCGAATGGGGAAACCCCGCCAGGGACGCGAGTTACCTGGTGACCCGCATCTGAACACATAGGGTGCGTGGAGGGAACGCGGGGAAGTGAAACATCTCAGTACCCGCAGGAAGAGAAAACAATAGTGATTCCGTTAGTAGTGGCGAGCGAACGCGGATCAGGCTAAACCGTTCCATGTGTGATAGCCGGCGGGCGTTGCATGGTCGGGGTTGCGGGACTTTCCGTGCTGTCTCTGCCGGGACAGCGAGGTGTGATGTGCAGGCATAGGTGAACGGTCTTGAAAGGCCGGCCAGAGAGGGTGTGAGCCCCGTAACCGTAATGTTGTGTACCGCCTGGGAAGTATCCCAAGTAGCACGGGGCCCGAGAAATCCCGTGCGAATCTGTCAGGACCACCTGATAAGCCTAAATACTCCCTAATGACCGATAGCGGACCAGTACCGTGAGGGAAAGGTGAAAAGTACCCCGGGAGGGGAGTGAAACAGTACCTGAAACCGTGTGCTTACAATCCGTCGGAGCCAGTCTGATTCTGGTGACGGCGTGCCTTTTGAAGAATGAGCCTGCGAGTTAGTGTTACGTCGCGAGGTTAACCCGTGTGGGGCAGCCGTAGCGAAAGCGAGTCTGAATAGGGCGTTGCAGTGGCGTGATCTAGACCCGAAGCGAAGTGATCTACCCATGGCCAGGTTGAAGCGACGGTAAGACGTCGTGGAGGACCGAACCCACTTCAGTTGAAAATGGAGGGGATGAGCTGTGGGTAGGGGTGAAAGGCCAATCAAACTTCGTGATAGCTGGTTCTCCCCGAAATGCATTTAGGTGCAGCGTTGCGTGTTTCTTACCGGAGGTAGAGCTACTGGATGGCTAATGGGCCCTACAAGGTTACTGACGTCAGCCAAACTCCGAATGCCGGTAAGTGAGAGCGCAGCAGTGAGACTGTGGGGGATAAGCTTCATAGTCGAGAGGGAAACAGCCCAGACCACCAACTAAGGCCCCTAAGCGTGTGCTAAGTGGGAAAGGATGTGGAGTTGCGAAGACAACCAGGAGGTTGGCTTAGAAGCAGCCATCCTTAAAAGAGTGCGTAATAGCTCACTGGTCAAGTGATTCCGCGCCGACAATGTAGCGGGGCTCAAGTACACCGCCGAAGTTGTGGCATTCACATTTTATCCAAGCCGCCTCCTTTGTGGGGTTGGTTCAGGAGTGTGGATGGGTAGGGGAGCGTCGTGTGGGCAGTGAAGTCGCGGTGTAAACCAGCGGTGGAGCCTACACGAGTGAGAATGCAGGCATGAGTAGCGAAAGACGGGTGAGAAACCCGTCCGCCGAATGATCAAGGGTTCCAGGGTCAAGCTAATCTGCCCTGGGTAAGTCGGGACCTAAGGCGAGGCCGACAGGCGTAGTCGATGGACAACGGGTTGATATTCCCGTACCGGCGAAAAACCGCCCATGCTGAACAGGGGATACTAACCGCCCGAGACCTGCCCGATCACCCTTGTGGTGTGAGGGTTTTGGTGGAGCGCGGGACCTGATCCTGGGAGGTAAGCGTATTAACAGGTGTGACGCAGGAAGGTAGCCGAGCCGGGCGATGGTTGTCCCGGTCCAAGGATGTAGGGCGAACGGTAGGCAAATCCGCCGTTCATGATGCCTGAGACCTGACGGGACCCCTTTAGGGGGGGATTCGGTGATCCTATGCTGCCTAGAAAAGCATCGACGCGAGGTTTTAGCCGCCCGTACCCCAAACCGACACAGGTGATCAGGTAGAGAATACTAAGGCGATCGAGAGAATTATGGTTAAGGAACTCGGCAAAATGCCCCCGTAACTTCGGGAGAAGGGGGGCCCCAACCTTGATGGACACGTGCTGTCCGGAGGGGATCGGGGCCGCAGAGACCAGGGGGAAGCGACTGTTTACTAAAAACACAGGTCCGTGCGAAGTCGCAAGACGATGTATACGGACTGACTCCTGCCCGGTGCTGGAAGGTTAAGAGGACCGGTTAGCCGCAAGGCGAAGCTGAGAATTTAAGCCCCAGTAAACGGCGGTGGTAACTATAACCATCCTAAGGTAGCGAAATTCCTTGTCGGGTAAGTTCCGACCTGCACGAATGGAGTAACGACTTCCCCGCTGTCTCAACCATAAACTCGGCGAAATTGCAGTACGAGTAAAGATGCTCGTTACGCGCAGCAGGACGGAAAGACCCCGAGACCTTTACTATAGTTTGGTATTGGTGTTCGGAGTGGCTTGTGTAGGATAGGTGGGAGACGTTGAAGCCCGGACGCCAGTTCGGGTGGAGTCATCGTTGAAATACCACTCTGGTCACTTTGGACATCTAACTTCGGCCCGTAATCCGGGTCAGGGACAGTGCCTGATGGGTAGTTTAACTGGGGCGGTTGCCTCCTAAAAAGTAACGGAGGCGCCCAAAGGTTCCCTCAGCCTGGTTGGCAATCAGGTGTCGAGTGTAAGTGCACAAGGGAGCTTGACTGTGAGAGAGACATCTCGAGCAGGGACGAAAGTCGGGACTAGTGATCCGGCGGTACATTGTGGAATGGCCGTCGCTCAACGGATAAAAGGTACCTCGGGGATAACAGGCTGATCTTGCCCAAGAGTCCATATCGACGGCATGGTTTGGCACCTCGATGTCGGCTCGTCGCATCCTGGGGCTGGAGTAGGTCCCAAGGGTTGGGCTGTTCGCCCATTAAAGCGGTACGCGAGCTGGGTTTAGAACGTCGTGAGACAGTTCGGTCCCTATCCGCTGCGCGCGCAGGAAATTTGAGAAGGGCTGTCCTTAGTACGAGAGGACCGGGACGGACGAACCTCTGGTGTGTCAGTTGTACTGCCAAGTGCACCGCTGATTAGCTACGTTCGGATGGGATAACCGCTGAAAGCATCTAAGCGGGAAGCTCGCTTCGAGATGAGATTTCCATACACCTTGTGTGTGAGAGGCCCCCAGCCAGACCACTGGGTTGATAGGCCGGATGTGGAAGCGAGGACTAACGACTCGTGAAGCTGACCGGTACTAATAGGCCGATAACTTACACCACACACCCCTTTCGTGAACGGATTCAAAAGACGTTCACACCATGAAAAGGGGTAAAAAGAAAACAAGACTGCTTGCGTCCACTATGTGGTTCCCAACCAACAAACCCGTTGCGTTGCAGGAACAAAACACAACAAAATAACAACACCACTAATGTTGTAACCACAAGATTTCCCAACCCCTGGCGCACGTGCCGGGGGTCCGGGTAGAAGGGTTACGGCGGTCATAGCGTGGGGGAAACGCCCGGTCCCATTCCGAACCCGGAAGCTAAGACCCACAGCGCCGATGGTACTGCACCCGGGAGGGTGTGGGAGAGTAGGTCACCGCCGGAACATCATTCAGGTCGAGAGCCCCAACCAGGCAACTGGTCGGGGCTCTCCCACGTTAACCACCAAAACCACACCCACACCCAGCACCCCTCCCGACACACCCTCTCTCACATCCGGCACCCCTTTTGCCGGACCCTCTCTCACATCCGGCACCCCTTTTGCCGGACCCTCTCTCACTACCTGCGCCTTCCGGGCACCAGGACCAGGCAACCCCCTCGAACCCCCGCCGCCACCGGGAGAGCGTCCGGAAACAACCCGCCACAACCGGGAGAGCGTCCGGAAACAACCGGCCACAACTGAGAGAGCGTCCGGAAACAACCGGCCACAACTGAGAGAGCGTCGCCGTGCTTTGTGGGCCGCTCTCGCACTGCCGCCCTAGACTTACAGTTCATGAGCCACACACCGTCCGGATACCCGGCCAAGCCGGCCACAATCCTTGACGTGGCCGCGGCTGCCGGGGTTTCGCGCCAGACAGTTACCCGGGCGATGAATGACATGCCCGGGATCAAGGAAGCCACCCGCCAGCGGGTGCAGAAGTTGGCGCAGGAGCTCGGTTACACCCCAAGCCGGTTTGCTAAGGGACTCGTCCAGGGAGCAAGGACCTCAGTCGGCCTGGCAATCCCTGATCTCACCAACCCCTATTTCCCGGCGTTTGCCTCAAGCGTCGTGGAATTGGCCACGCTCCGAGGATGGCACGTGGTGGTGGACGACTACGGTCACGGGGGTCGCAGCGGTCTGGACGCCGTCGAGCATCTGGCGCCACAAGTGGACGCGGTGATCGGCTACCTTGGCGGTTACGCCAACCAGGCGCAGTCCGTTCTGGGCCGTCGTCCGCTGATTGTCTTGGACGAAACGCCCGGAGGCGCGGCCGGTAGCATCAACTTCGACTACCAGCATGCGGCGAGGGTGGCTGTGGATCAACTGACGGATTCCAAGCGTCAGCACATCGCCTACCTTGAGGCGCGGTCAGCCTCTGAAAGTGGCGAACCTGCCCCGTGCACTGTCCGCGGGAAAGCTGTGGCTGGTCGCTTGGACGAACTTGGTGCGTCATGGTCACTCATCGTTGCCGAAGAGACAGCTGAGGCCGCCAGGAAGGCAGCAGCTGCATTTCTTCAGGACCATCCGGAGACCGACGGATTTCTGGCATTCAACGATCTGATGGCCGCCGGGGTCTTGAAGGCCCTTTCCGGTTCAGGGCGCAGGGTGCCCGGGGACTGTGCGGTTATCGGCATGGACGGTATCCCGCTCGGCGAGCTTCTAAGTCCTCAGCTCAGCACAATGGCGCTGGACCTCCGCGAGGTCGGAAGGACCGCCGTCGAACTTCTTGATGGGTTGCTCTCGGGGGAAGTCAACCCAGGATCACAATCATCCCGGAAGACCTTGAAACATCGGCTGGTCGTCCGGGAAACCACCTGACGGCACACTACTGCCGCCGCAGTGGCGGGAATGCGCCCGCCACTATGTGCCAAAGTGCCCTTCCGGCTGCCCGTCGCAACCGTCAAGCTGGAACGGGACTTAGGCGCAGCTGCCCGGGCTGCCGCAGCCCTGCCGCGCGAGTCGCACCCCGGCGGCTCGAGGCCAACTCTTGGACAGGAGCAGGGATGGGACGGCTGGAAAGCAAAGTAGGCCTCATCAGCGGCGGATCGCGCGGGATCGGTGCTGCGATAGCCCGCCGGATGGTTGAAGAAGGCGCAAAGGTGGTCGTCGGTGATGTCCTGGACCAGGAAGGCGCCGCGCTGGCAGCGGAGCTGGGAGACGACGCGCGTTTCGTACACCTCGACGTGACGAGCCCAGCCGATTGGCAGCAGGCGGTACACGCCGCCGTAGCCGAATTTGGCAGTCTCAGCGTGCTGGTCAACAACGCCGGCATTGTGAATTTTGGCCGGATCGATGAGTATCCCCTTGAGGAATGGAGCAGGATCATCGACGTCAACCTCACCGGCGTGTTCAACGGCATCAAGGCCGCGGCCCCGTCCCTCGCGTTGAACAGTTCCGCGTCCATCATCAATATCTCGTCAATTGCGGGCGTCCGCGGATACGAAAGCCTCGCGGGCTATACGGCGTCCAAATGGGGTGTCCGCGGGCTGACAAAGAGCGCCGCCCTCGACCTGGGAGGAGCCGGAACGCGGGTGAACTCGGTGCATCCGGGTGTCATTGAAACCCCCATGACAGCGGGCATGACGTTCGACACCGGCCACGTTCCGCTGCACCGGGTCGGCCAGCCGCGGGAGGTGGCCGACCTGGTTGTGTACCTGGCTTCCGAGGAGTCCTCCTTTGTGACAGGTTCGGAGTTTGTGATCGACGGCGGTGAAACCGCCGGGACCGTGGCGCCCGAGGACGCCGGAGGCTCCCCGGGCTGACCGCGCCGGCCCGGGGTCTGTGGACCCTTTTCAACCACGCTGCATTCGCGTACGATCGATAAGATCGTGAACGTTCACGAAATCCAGCCCGTCGGAGTCGTACACCCTGTGCGCTCTCCGCAGCCAACCCGACCCGAGGACCATCATGCCCGTTGAGCCCACCACATCCAGCCTCTCCTCCGCAGCAGGCAGCGGCGCTGGACCCGGCTCCCGGACAGCGGTCACGCAGACGGTACACGGCCCGGAGCGGGTCCTCGATGTCGCCGCCGAGCAGGTGGCCGCACTCGCTTCCGTAGCCCCGCCGCTGGGCACGATGCCGGCACGTGCCTACCTTGTCAGCGATGCCCCGCGTTTGCCGCTGAACGGTGTGTGGAAGTTCAGGCTTCACGCCGGAATCAGGCAGGCACCGCAGGACGGCTGGCAGTCGGGCGGGGATCGTCCGGATTTCGGCGACCTTCCGGTACCGTCCAGCTGGCCCATGCACGGCCACGGAACACCCTGGTACACGAACGTTCAGTTCCCCTTTGCCGTGGAACCGCCGCATGTTCCGGACGCCAATCCCGTCGGCGATCTCTTCGTCGAGTTTGAGGCAGGCCCGGAGTACTTCCCGTCAGCCGTGGTCCGCTTCGACGGCATAGAGTCGGCGGGAACTGTGTGGCTGAACGGCACCTTGCTTGGCACCACGCGCGGCAGCCGGCTCGCCCACGAATTCGATGCCACGGGTGTGCTGGTTCCGGGACGGAACGTGCTTGCAGTCCAGGTGGCGCAGTTCTCGGCAGCCAGCTATGTGGAAGACCAGGATATGTGGTGGCTGCCCGGCATCTTCCGGGATGTGACGCTGCAGGCGCGGCCGTCGGAGGGACTCGACGACGTCTTCGTCCACGCGGACTACGACCATCGCAGCGGCGAAGGCATCCTCCGCGTAGAGGCGAGCCGGGCAGGGCAGCCGGCTGCCGCCGTCGTACGCATCCCTGACCTGGGGCTGGAAGTGCCTGCCGGGGAGGAGCATCGGCTCCCGGGCATCGAACCGTGGTCGGCAGAGTTGCCGCGGCTGTACGACGCCACGATCAGCACCCCGGGGGAGACAGCCTCGGTGCAATTCGGCTTCCGCACCATCACGATCGAGGATGCCCAGTTCAAGGTGAACGGCCAGCGGATCCTGCTCCGAGGCGTCAACCGCCACGAACACCATCCCAAGCTCGGCCGCGTGGTGCCCAGGGAGGTCATGGAGAGTGAGCTGCGGCTGATGAAGCAGCACAACATCAACGCCATCCGGACCTCGCACTATCCGCCGCATCCGGACTTCCTGGCGCTGGCGGACCAGCTTGGCTTCTACGTGGTCCTTGAATGCGACCTTGAGACGCACGGTTTCGAACAGGGCGGCTGGCAGCAGAATCCCAGTGCCGACCCGCAGTGGCAGCAGGCCCTCGTGGACCGGATGTCCCGGACTGTGGAGCGCGACAAAAATCACGCGTCTGTGGTCATGTGGTCCCTGGGCAACGAGGCCGGTACGGGCGAAAACCTTGCGGCGATGTCCCGCTGGACCAAACTCCGCGACCCCTCCAGGCCCATCCACTACGAGGGTGACTGGAGCTCCGCCTACGTGGACGTGTACTCCCGGATGTACGCAAGCCAGGCGGAAACGGAGCTGATCGGCCGTGGCGTGGAACCTCCGCTGGATGATGCGGACCTTGACGCCCGGCGGCGTGCCATGCCGTTCGTCCTGTGCGAGTATGTCCACGCCATGGGCAACGGCCCGGGGGGCATGTCCGAATACCAGGAACTATTCCACCGCCACCCGAGGCTGATGGGCGGCTTTGTGTGGGAGTGGCTGGAGCACGGTATTACCCGAACGGCTCCTGACGGGCAGGAATACTTCGTCTACGGCGGTGACTTCGGTGAGGAGGTCCACGACGGAAACTTCGTCACTGACGGCCTGGTGGACGCCAACCGCGTGCCGCGCCCGGGCCTGCTGGATTTCAAGAAGGTCATCGAACCGCTAACCATTGACGTGGCAGCGGACTGGTCCGGTTTCTCGCTCACCAACCGATTCGATTTCGCTGACACATCGGGGCTGGAATTCCGCTACTCGGTGGAGGCCGACGGCGTGACGGTCGACGGCGGTTCGGTTGACGTCGCGCCTGTGGCGCCGCACGGATCGGCCGACGTCCGGTTGCCGGCCGGGCTGCTGGCACGCGCGGGGCTGGCTCCTGCTGTGCTGACGGTCAGGGCAGTTCTCAAGGAAGACGCCGCCTGGGCGGAGGCAGGCCACGAAGTTGCGTGGGGCCAGGAGTCTGCCAATGTGCACGTGGTCCCGATGCCGGCGACCACTTCCGCTGTACAGGTGGACGGTGATCTTCTTCGCCTGGGGCCGGCCGTCTTCGATCGCGCGACGGGTTCGCTTGTCCGGCTGGGCGACACCGCCATCGAGGGGCTCCGGCTCCTGCTGTGGCGTGCACCCACAGACAACGATCTCGGTGCGGAGTGGGGAAGCCCGGATCCCCGCCCCGCCGCCACACAGTGGCTGGACGCGGGACTCAACCGGATGCACGGCCGGCTTGTCGGCATTTCCTCCCGGCCCGCGGCAGGCGGCGGGGATGAACTGGTGGTGCGGACGCGGGTTGCCGCCGCCGGCAAGCAGTTCGGTGTGCTGGCCGAATACGCCTGGACCAGTGACGGCTCCAGCGTCAGCGTGCGGACAACGGTCACGCCGGACGGCGCGTGGGTCAACGCAGGCTGGCCAGTGCCGTGGGCGCGCCTAGGAGTGGAACTCGTGATGGGTTCGGCGACCACGTCCGTGGAGTGGTTCGGCCAGGGACCGCACCACAGCTACCCGGATACAGGCCAGGGCACCAAGCTTGGCTGGTACGGCCTGCCCTTGAAGGACCTGGAAGTGGAGTACGTCCGGCCCCAGGAATCGGGTGCCCGTTCCGGCGTGTACTCGGCAGCGTTGGAGCTCGACGCCGGCCGGCTCACCATCGGCGGTGAACCGTTCGCACTCACCGTGCGCCCCTACAGCCTGGCGGCACTGGAAGCTGCCACCCATCGTCCCGATCTTGTTCCGGATGGCCGCAGCTACGTGTACCTCGATCACGCGGTACACGGAGTCGGCACTGCGGCCTGCGGTCCGGGGGTGCTGGAAGGCTATCGGCTCGCGCCGCGGGAGGCCGAGTTCTCCTTCGTCTTTGGTGTGACTCAGTCCACATAAAGTTGTCAGGCGTCGGGGAGCGCCAATAAGCAGCGGAAGAGGCCGGAAATTCGCGGGATTCCGGGGATTTTTGGTCTTGTCTGTGTGTTTGGGGGTGGATTTGTGTGGGGTGCGGTGGGCGTGTAAAGTAATTCGAGTCGCCGCCGCTGATGCGGAGAGATTGCGACCGACCCCCTTCTGAATGGCCTGGAAAACGGCGCTGTTGTGGCGTGCGGTAACCGGGTGGGGACCCTTCCTGTGGTGCTTGTGGCTGGCGGAACGCTGGTTTGCATAGTGTGGCGGGATCGGGTAAGTTTGGGAAGTTGCTCCGGAGCGATCCACGGCTGGGATGTTGTGGTGGTGCCGGGTGTGTCTGTTGTTTGAGAACTCAATAGTGTGCCAAGTTTGTTGATACCAATTTATTTTATGGATTGGTTGAATTGACTGGATCCGCCACCCCGTGGTGTGGTCTGGTTTTTACAGCTGGTTTCAAATTTTGTGCAGTCTGGTTCCGCGTTTTCCCGTGGTTCCTGGTTGTGTCTGTTTTTGTTTTACTTCAACGGAGAGTTTGATCCTGGCTCAGGATGAACGCTGGCGGCGTGCTTAACACATGCAAGTCGAACGATGAACCTCACTTGTGGGGGGATTAGTGGCGAACGGGTGAGTAACACGTGAGTAACCTGCCCTTAACTCTGGGATAAGCCTGGGAAACTGGGTCTAATACCGGATATGACTCCTCATCGCATGGTGGGGGGTGGAAAGCTTTTTGTGGTTTTGGATGGACTCGCGGCCTATCAGCTTGTTGGTGAGGTAATGGCTCACCAAGGCGACGACGGGTAGCCGGCCTGAGAGGGTGACCGGCCACACTGGGACTGAGACACGGCCCAGACTCCTACGGGAGGCAGCAGTGGGGAATATTGCACAATGGGCGAAAGCCTGATGCAGCGACGCCGCGTGAGGGATGACGGCCTTCGGGTTGTAAACCTCTTTCAGTAGGGAAGAAGCGAAAGTGACGGTACCTGCAGAAGAAGCGCCGGCTAACTACGTGCCAGCAGCCGCGGTAATACGTAGGGCGCAAGCGTTATCCGGAATTATTGGGCGTAAAGAGCTCGTAGGCGGTTTGTCGCGTCTGCCGTGAAAGTCCGGGGCTCAACTCCGGATCTGCGGTGGGTACGGGCAGACTAGAGTGATGTAGGGGAGACTGGAATTCCTGGTGTAGCGGTGAAATGCGCAGATATCAGGAGGAACACCGATGGCGAAGGCAGGTCTCTGGGCATTAACTGACGCTGAGGAGCGAAAGCATGGGGAGCGAACAGGATTAGATACCCTGGTAGTCCATGCCGTAAACGTTGGGCACTAGGTGTGGGGGACATTCCACGTTTTCCGCGCCGTAGCTAACGCATTAAGTGCCCCGCCTGGGGAGTACGGCCGCAAGGCTAAAACTCAAAGGAATTGACGGGGGCCCGCACAAGCGGCGGAGCATGCGGATTAATTCGATGCAACGCGAAGAACCTTACCAAGGCTTGACATGGGCCGGACCGGGCTGGAAACAGTCCTTCCCCTTTGGGGCCGGTTCACAGGTGGTGCATGGTTGTCGTCAGCTCGTGTCGTGAGATGTTGGGTTAAGTCCCGCAACGAGCGCAACCCTCGTTCCATGTTGCCAGCGCGTAATGGCGGGGACTCATGGGAGACTGCCGGGGTCAACTCGGAGGAAGGTGGGGACGACGTCAAATCATCATGCCCCTTATGTCTTGGGCTTCACGCATGCTACAATGGCCGGTACAAAGGGTTGCGATACTGTGAGGTGGAGCTAATCCCAAAAAGCCGGTCTCAGTTCGGATTGGGGTCTGCAACTCGACCCCATGAAGTCGGAGTCGCTAGTAATCGCAGATCAGCAACGCTGCGGTGAATACGTTCCCGGGCCTTGTACACACCGCCCGTCAAGTCACGAAAGTTGGTAACACCCGAAGCCGGTGGCCTAACCCCTTGTGGGAGGGAGCTGTCGAAGGTGGGACTGGCGATTGGGACTAAGTCGTAACAAGGTAGCCGTACCGGAAGGTGCGGCTGGATCACCTCCTTTCTAAGGAGCACCTACAGCAACCTCACCCCGTGTATGCGGGTGTGGTGGTGTTGTCAGGAGTACGCCCGTTGCGCAGACGATAGTTCTGCGGCGGGTGCTCACGGGTGGAATATCAGCAAATAGCGGCCGCATGGTTTTGTCCTTGCCCAGTACGGATGCTCTTGAGTGTCCTGGAACGGCGGGGGCGGGGCGCAGGCGGTTTAGTGTTTGGCACACTGTTGGGTCCTGAGGCAACAGGACCGGGAGGGTTTCTTTCCGGGTTTTGTTTGTTTCTGGTTTCCTGGCTGCATCGATCATGCATGTTTGTGTGTGTGGGGTGTGTGGTACGGGGTTGTTGTTTGAGAACTACATAGTGGACGCGAGCATCTTTTATAAGAAGCAATTTCCAAGAATATGAACCTGGATCTGTCGCTGTTGTCCTTCGGGGCGGTGGTGGTGGTTTTCATGGTTCTCTCGAAAATTAGCGTTTTTGATCTTTTGTGGTCAAGTTTTTAAGAGCACACGGTGGATGCCTTGGCATTAGGAGCCGAAGAAGGACGTAGGAATCTGCGATAAGCCTGGGGGAGTCGATAACCGGACTGTGATCCCAGGGTGTCCGAATGGGGAAACCCCGCCAGGGACGCGAGTTGCCTGGTGACCCGCATCTGAACACATAGGGTGCGTGGAGGGAACGCGGGGAAGTGAAACATCTCAGTACCCGCAGGAAGAGAAAACAATAGTGATTCCGTTAGTAGTGGCGAGCGAACGCGGATCAGGCTAAACCGTTCCATGTGTGATAGCCGGCGGGCGTTGCATGGTCGGGGTTGCGGGACTTTCCGTGCTGTCTCTGCCGGGACAGCGAGGTGTGATGTGCAGGCATAGGTGAACGGTCTTGAAAGGCCGGCCAGAGAGGGTGTGAGCCCCGTAACCGTAATGTTGTGTACCGCCTGGGAAGTATCCCAAGTAGCACGGGGCCCGAGAAATCCCGTGCGAATCTGTCAGGACCACCTGATAAGCCTAAATACTCCCTAATGACCGATAGCGGACCAGTACCGTGAGGGAAAGGTGAAAAGTACCCCGGGAGGGGAGTGAAACAGTACCTGAAACCGTGTGCTTACAATCCGTCGGAGCCAGTCTGATTCTGGTGACGGCGTGCCTTTTGAAGAATGAGCCTGCGAGTTAGTGTTACGTCGCGAGGTTAACCCGTGTGGGGCAGCCGTAGCGAAAGCGAGTCTGAATAGGGCGTTGCAGTGGCGTGATCTAGACCCGAAGCGAAGTGATCTACCCATGGCCAGGTTGAAGCGACGGTAAGACGTCGTGGAGGACCGAACCCACTTCAGTTGAAAATGGAGGGGATGAGCTGTGGGTAGGGGTGAAAGGCCAATCAAACTTCGTGATAGCTGGTTCTCCCCGAAATGCATTTAGGTGCAGCGTTGCGTGTTTCTTACCGGAGGTAGAGCTACTGGATGGCTAATGGGCCCTACAAGGTTACTGACGTCAGCCAAACTCCGAATGCCGGTAAGTGAGAGCGCAGCAGTGAGACTGTGGGGGATAAGCTTCATAGTCGAGAGGGAAACAGCCCAGACCACCAACTAAGGCCCCTAAGCGTGTGCTAAGTGGGAAAGGATGTGGAGTTGCGAAGACAACCAGGAGGTTGGCTTAGAAGCAGCCATCCTTAAAAGAGTGCGTAATAGCTCACTGGTCAAGTGATTCCGCGCCGACAATGTAGCGGGGCTCAAGTACACCGCCGAAGTTGTGGCATTCACATTTTATCCAAGCCGCCTCCTTTGTGGGGTTGGTTCAGGAGTGTGGATGGGTAGGGGAGCGTCGTGTGGGCAGTGAAGTCGCGGTGTAAACCAGCGGTGGAGCCTACACGAGTGAGAATGCAGGCATGAGTAGCGAAAGACGGGTGAGAAACCCGTCCGCCGAATGATCAAGGGTTCCAGGGTCAAGCTAATCTGCCCTGGGTAAGTCGGGACCTAAGGCGAGGCCGACAGGCGTAGTCGATGGACAACGGGTTGATATTCCCGTACCGGCGAAAAACCGCCCATGCTGAACAGGGGATACTAACCGCCCGAGACCTGCCCGATCACCCTTGTGGTGTGAGGGTTTTGGTGGAGCGCGGGACCTGATCCTGGGAGGTAAGCGTATTAACAGGTGTGACGCAGGAAGGTAGCCGAGCCGGGCGATGGTTGTCCCGGTCCAAGGATGTAGGGCGAACGGTAGGCAAATCCGCCGTTCATGATGCCTGAGACCTGACGGGACCCCTTTAGGGGGGGATTCGGTGATCCTATGCTGCCTAGAAAAGCATCGACGCGAGGTTTTAGCCGCCCGTACCCCAAACCGACACAGGTGATCAGGTAGAGAATACTAAGGCGATCGAGAGAATTATGGTTAAGGAACTCGGCAAAATGCCCCCGTAACTTCGGGAGAAGGGGGGCCCCAACCTTGATGGACACGTGCTGTCCGGAGGGGATCGGGGCCGCAGAGACCAGGGGGAAGCGACTGTTTACTAAAAACACAGGTCCGTGCGAAGTCGCAAGACGATGTATACGGACTGACTCCTGCCCGGTGCTGGAAGGTTAAGAGGACCGGTTAGCCGCAAGGCGAAGCTGAGAATTTAAGCCCCAGTAAACGGCGGTGGTAACTATAACCATCCTAAGGTAGCGAAATTCCTTGTCGGGTAAGTTCCGACCTGCACGAATGGAGTAACGACTTCCCCGCTGTCTCAACCATAAACTCGGCGAAATTGCAGTACGAGTAAAGATGCTCGTTACGCGCAGCAGGACGGAAAGACCCCGAGACCTTTACTATAGTTTGGTATTGGTGTTCGGAGTGGCTTGTGTAGGATAGGTGGGAGACGTTGAAGCCCGGACGCCAGTTCGGGTGGAGTCATCGTTGAAATACCACTCTGGTCACTTTGGACATCTAACTTCGGCCCGTAATCCGGGTCAGGGACAGTGCCTGATGGGTAGTTTAACTGGGGCGGTTGCCTCCTAAAAAGTAACGGAGGCGCCCAAAGGTTCCCTCAGCCTGGTTGGCAATCAGGTGTCGAGTGTAAGTGCACAAGGGAGCTTGACTGTGAGAGAGACATCTCGAGCAGGGACGAAAGTCGGGACTAGTGATCCGGCGGTACATTGTGGAATGGCCGTCGCTCAACGGATAAAAGGTACCTCGGGGATAACAGGCTGATCTTGCCCAAGAGTCCATATCGACGGCATGGTTTGGCACCTCGATGTCGGCTCGTCGCATCCTGGGGCTGGAGTAGGTCCCAAGGGTTGGGCTGTTCGCCCATTAAAGCGGTACGCGAGCTGGGTTTAGAACGTCGTGAGACAGTTCGGTCCCTATCCGCTGCGCGCGCAGGAAATTTGAGAAGGGCTGTCCTTAGTACGAGAGGACCGGGACGGACGAACCTCTGGTGTGTCAGTTGTACTGCCAAGTGCACCGCTGATTAGCTACGTTCGGATGGGATAACCGCTGAAAGCATCTAAGCGGGAAGCTCGCTTCGAGATGAGATTTCCATACACCTTGTGTGTGAGAGGCCCCCAGCCAGACCACTGGGTTGATAGGCCGGATGTGGAAGCGAGGACTAACGACTCGTGAAGCTGACCGGTACTAATAGGCCGATAACTTACACCACACACCCCTTTCGTGAACGGATTCAAAAGACGTTCACACCATGAAAAGGGGTAAAAAGAAAACAAGACTGCTTGCGTCCACTATGTGGTTCCCAACCAACAAACCCGTTGCGTTGCAGGAACAAAACACAACAAAATAACAACACCACTAATGTTGTAACCACAAGATTTCCCAACCCCTGGCGCACGTGCCGGGGGTCCGGGTAGAAGGGTTACGGCGGTCATAGCGTGGGGGAAACGCCCGGTCCCATTCCGAACCCGGAAGCTAAGACCCACAGCGCCGATGGTACTGCACCCGGGAGGGTGTGGGAGAGTAGGTCACCGCCGGAACATCATTCAGGTCGAGAGCCCCAACCAGGCAACTGGTCGGGGCTCTCCCACGTTAACCACCAAAACCACACCCACACCCACACACCCAGGCCCGGCACCCCTCCCGACACACCCTCTCTCAGATCCGGCACCCCTTTTGCCGGCTCTCCGTGGTTGATGGTGAAACAGGTTCCGTGTCTTGAAAGCTGAAGGGCTCGTAGCCCTGCTGTGATGGATGTTCTCTACGCATTCATCAAGTCAGGAGCTACGAGCCTTGATCGAGCCTACTTCCCCGCGCCCCGATGCTGCCACCGCCATTTTCAACCTGCCCGACTACCGAGTCACCGATACTGAGGTCCTTGCCTTCGGGCAGCGGCGGATCCGCGTCGTGGCCACCGCCGAGGCCGGCTGCCCGTCGTGCGGGGTGATCAGCACCCGCGTGCATTCCCGCCGGCCGCAACGGCTGCGTGACATCCCTGTCGCCGGGCCGGTCGAAGTAGTCTGGGCCAAGCGGAGATTCTTCTGCGATGAGCACCTGTGCCCGCGCCAGACATTCACCGAGGAAACATCCCAGGTCCCGCGCCGGGCACGCTCCACCCGCCGGCTCCGTGAGGCCCTGGTGGCCGCTGTCATCGGATCCGGCAGGGCAGCCGCCGAGGCCGCCGCTTCGTTCGGTGTCTCATGGTGGCTGGTGCAGCGGGCTCTGGATTCCGCGGCGCTGACGCTGCCCGATGTCGACGCCCTGGCACCGCGAATGCTCGGCATCGATGAACACCGCTACCGGTCCGTGCGGTTCTTTCGCGACCCTGCCACCAAGGCCTGGAAACGCTACGAACCCTGGATGACCACCATCGTGGATCTCGACACCGGACAGGTCCTGGGGATCGTGGACGGCCGCGACAGTGAGGGGGTCGGGGACTGGCTGTTCGCCCGTCCGCTTCAGTGGCGCCTGGGCGTGCAGGTCGTTGCCATCGACCCGTCCGCGGCGTTCCGCAAAGCACTGCGGATGTGGTTGCCGCGCACCGCTGTCTCAGTCGACGCGTTCCACCTGGTCAAGCTCGGCAACGACATGCTCACCGAAGTCCGCCAGCGGCTCACACAGCAGGTGCATGGCCGGCGGGGGCGTTCCATCGACCCGGTGTGGGCCAACCGGAGGCTGCTCCTGCGCGCCGGGGACACGCTCTCGGACCGGGCACGGGACAGGCTCAGCACCGTCTTCGCGACCGACGATGCCACCGGAAAACTGCAAGCGGCCTGGCTTGTCAAAGAACAGCTCCGGACCCTGCTGACCACAGGCTCTCTTGCGGACGCTGCCGCCGCGAAAGCCCGGCTGCAGATCCTGGTCGAGCGGGCCGCGCAGCCCGAGACGAACCGGCTCTGGCGCACGGTCTGTCGGTGGTGGAAAGAGATCGAAGTCCTCATTGTCACCGGAGCGACAACCGCGAAAGTGGAAGCCAACAACACCGCAATAAAGCACATCAAAAGGACTGGCCGGGGATTCACCAACGCACGCAACTACAAAACGCGTATCCTGTTGCGCAGTGCAGCCAGAACAGCCGCATGAACATCCCTCACGGCAGAACGTTCACCACGAACCGTGAAGAGCCCTTTTGCCGGACCCTCTCTCACATCCGGCACCCCCTTTTGCCGGCCCCTCTCTCACTACCTGCGCCTTCCGGGCACCAGGACCAGGCAACCCCCTCGAACCCCCGCCGCCACCGGGAGAGCATCCGGAAACAACCCGCCACAACCGAGAGAGCATCCCGGAAACAACCCGCCACAACCGAGAGAGCGTCGCCCGGGGGAGTGCGAAAGGTGAGAGAGCGTCCCGTACCCGTCCCCAGGCGGGTTGCGGCGGCCGTCCGCTGATGGCGAAATACGGGGCCAAAAGGCCTCAAAACCGGTGATTTACCTCAAAAAATGGCGGAAACACGCGGAATTTGCGGACCTGACCGCGGCAAGCTGGTAAGTTTTCGAACAGTGGCTTGTGCGCATGCCGCGTTCAGGCTCCAGAAATCATGACCGTCCAGGAGGACATAAATGGCTAAGAACCGTAGTGAACTTGTTGCAGAGGTAGCAGGCAAGGCCGGCACCAGCCAGGCAGCCGTCAACTCCGTGCTCGATGCACTGTTCGAGGTTTTCGAGACCTCTGTCGCCGCGGGCGAGAAGATCACCATCCCCGGCTGGCTCGCAGTTGAGCGCACCGACCGCGCAGCCCGTACGGGCCGCAACCCGCAGACCGGCGAGACCATCCAGATCGCCGCCGGCCACAGCGTCAAGCTGACCGCGGGCTCCAAGCTGAAGGCTGCTGTCTCCAAGAAGTAGCATCCGGCGTCCAACGCTTGAAAGGGAGCGGTAACCTGAGGGTTGCCGCTCCCTTTGCGTTTATGCCGTCGATTCGCGGCGCAGGCACCCGTAGCGGACAATGGATAGGTGCCCTCAGCAGCAAAATCCCGCCCCACCCATCCGCAGCCTTCCCCCACTCCGGGAAAGACGGGGGTCTCTGCGGGCGCTGCGGGTATTTCCCGGTCATGGCAGTTCGCCGGCCTCGCAGCGCTCTTCCTGGGGCTAGCAGCGGCCCTCTTGTTCTCCGGAGCAGCTGCCGCACGTGAGGTCTCTGATCCCGGCGCCCTGATCCGCTGGGGACTGCCCATCAGCAAGGCCATCCACAACGTCTCGCTGGCCACAGTGATCGGCGGCCTGATTTTCGCAGTCGGCATCCTGCCGCGCAATGCCAACGGTTCCCGGTCCAAGGACACCGCCACAGCAGAGCACCCGGCGTTCTCCCGTGCCTTGGCCGTGGCGGCCGCCGCAGGCGCTGCGTGGACGCTGTCAGCCATTGCGGTGCTGGTGCTGACCTATTCGGACGTTGCCGGCCAGTCGCTCTCCGGTGATGCGGAATTCACCCGCGCGCTGGTCTACTTCATGACGGACATCGAGACCGGCCGGGCCTGGCTCACCGTCACCATCGTTGCCGCAGTGGTGACCACGGCATTGTTCGGGGTGAGGTCCCTGACGGGCCTGGCCATCACGCTGGTGCTGTCGCTGGCGGGCATGGTGCCCATCGCCCTCATCGGCCACTCCTCTAGCTCCAGCGACCATGAAGGCGCCATCAACTCCCTGGCCCTGCACCTGGTGGGCGTTTCCGCGTGGGTGGGCGGCATCATCATGCTGGCCATCCTGTCCGGCATCCTGACGGGAACGGGCGCCAACGCCGGTGCCAAAGCAGCCGGCAAAACGGACATCACCGAGCCCACGCTCCGCCGGTTCTCGTCCCTTGCCGGGTTCGCCTTTGTCCTGGTGTTTGCCTCCGGTGTCATCAATGCAAGCATCCGGATCACCAGCTGGCACGACCTCTTTGGATCCGCCTACGGGCAAATGGTGCTCGCCAAGGCCGTGGCCACCCTGATGCTTGGCGGCATCGGCCTGATGCACCGCCAGTGGGTCATCCCGCAGCTGAACCGCAAGGGCGCTGCGCTGTCCTCCCGGCGGGTGCTCTGGCAATTGGTCATCGCGGAACTGCTGATCATGGGCGCGACGTCGGGAATCGCCGTCGCACTGGGCCGTTCAGCCCCGCCGCAGCCCACCACTTTCGCTCCTGACGCCTCTCCGGCCTTCATCCTCTCCGGCTACGAACTGCCGCCTGAGCTGACCCCGGAACGCTGGCTCACGGAATGGCGCCTGGACTGGCTCTGGATCGCCGTTGCTGCTTTCGGCCTGGTCTCCTACTTCCTCGGCGTGGCCAAGGTCCTGCGCCGGGGCGACAAATGGTCCTGGTTCCGCAGTGCCAACTGGGTGATCGGACTGGTGGTCCTCACCTACGTCACCTCCGGTCCGCCGGCGGTCTACGGGCGCGTGCTGTTTTCCGCCCACATGGTGGATCACATGGCGCTCACCATGGTGGCTCCGATCTTCCTGGTGCTCGGCGCCCCCGTAACGCTCGCGCTGCGCGCCCTGCCTGCACGCGCCGACGGCTCGCGGGGCCTGCGCGAATGGCTGCTGCTGTTCGTGCACTCCAAGTTCTCCCAGCTGGTCACGCACCCGCTCTTCGCCGCGGCCAACTTTGCCGGTTCAATCGTGCTGTTCTACTACTCGGACGCGTTCGGCTACGCCATGCGGGACCACGTGGGCCACGAACTCATGAACCTGCACTTCGCCCTCACCGGCTACATCTTCGTCCTGACCATGATCGGAACGGACCCGCTGCCCCGCCGCGCACCCTACCCGATGCGGCTGCTGCTGCTCCTGGCCACCATGGGCTTCCACGCTTTCTTCGGCGTAGCGATCATGGGAGGCACAGGGCTGTTGGCCGCGGACTACTTCGGCAACCTGGGCCGGACCTGGGGACCCTCCGCGCTGCTCGATCAGCAGATGGGCGGCGCAGTGGCCTGGGGCATCGGCGAAGTACCCACGTTGCTGGTGGCAATCGGCGTCGCCGTGATGTGGTCCCGTTCGGATGCGCGGGAGTCCAAACGGACCGACCGGGCAGCGGACAGGAATAACGACGCCGATCTCACTGCTTACAACGATATGTTTGCCAAGTTGGCTGAACGCGACGCCAAGCTGGCTGAACGCAATTCAAAGCTGGAAGGACGCTGATGAGCGAAACCGTACGGACCCACCACCGGGTCCGCGCCTCCGAACTGGTGGGCCGTAACTGGCTCAACACGGGCGGGAAGTCCCTGGACCTGGAATCCCTGCGCGGCAAGATCGTGCTCCTGGATTTCTGGACCTTCTGCTGCATCAACTGCCTGCACGTTCTCGATGAGCTGCGCCCGCTGGAAGAGAAGTACTCCGACGTCCTGGTGACGGTGGGCGTGCACTCTCCGAAGTTCGAGCACGAGGCCGACCCCGTTGCCCTCGCCGCCGCCGTGGAGCGCTACGAGATCCACCACCCGGTCCTGGACGACCCCGAGCTGGAGACCTGGAAGGCCTACACCGCCCGCGCCTGGCCCACCCTGGTGGTCATCGACCCCGAGGGCTACATCGTGGCGCACCTGTCCGGTGAAGGCCACGCGGACGGTTTGTCCGTGCTGATCCCGGAACTCATCGCCCAGCACGAGGCAAAGGGCACCCTGCACCGCGGCAACGGCCCGTACGTGGCACCGGAGCCGACGTCGGGCACCTTGCGTTTCCCGGGCAAGGCCCTCTTCCTCCCGGCCGGCCGGGGCACCTCAGCCGGCGGAACGTCCGAAGACGCCGCTCGCGGCGCGGGCTCCTGGCTCGTCACGGACACCGGCCACCACCGCCTGGTGGAGCTGGACACGGACTTCCACACTGTGCTGCGCACCTACGGCTCCGGGACCAAGGGACACGCCGACGGCCCCGGCGCCGACGTCGACTCGGTCAAACCCGCCGCACAGTTCAACGAACCGCAGGGCCTGGTCCTCCTGCCGGAAGACGTGGCAGCGAAGACGGGCTACGACGTCGTAATTGCCGACTCCGTCAACCACCGCCTTCGCGGGCTGTCCCTCGCGGACGGAACCGTGACCACGCTCGTGGGCAGCGGCGTGCAGCGCCTGCTCGAGACAGGGCCGGCGCGGGTGGACGAGGATGCGGCAGGCTTCACCGGACGCCTCAGTGACCATCCCCTGGACGTTGCCCTGAGCTCGCCGTGGGACGTTGTCTGGTCCGCCAAGCTCAATGCCGTGGTTGTTGCCATGGCCGGCGTCCACCAGATCTTCAGCTTCGACCCAATCTCCGGAGCCGTATCAATCCTTGCCGGCAACGGCCTGGAAGGGCTCCTGGACGGTGCCGCGCACGAGGCCTGGTTCGCCCAGTCGTCCGGCCTGGCCGAGGACGCTGACGGCAACATCTGGGTGGCAGACTCGGAGACCTCCGCGCTGCGCAAACTCGTCATTGACGACGACGGCACGGTCACTGTGGAGTCCGCCGTCGGCAAGGGGCTTTTCGACTTCGGCTTCCGTGACGGGCCGGCCGGGGAGGCAAGGCTGCAGCACCCGCTCGGCGTCACTGTTCTGCCGGACGGATCTGTTGCCATCGCGGACACCTACAACGGTGCGGTGCGCCGCTACGACCCCGCCACCGGGACCGTGTCCACGCTGGCCCGCGGCCTGTCCGAGCCCTCCGACGTGATTGTGGACCACACGCACACCGTCGGCTCCGAGCCGCTGCTGGTGGTGGTGGAAGCCAACAAGCACCAGCTGATCTACGTGCCCATCCCCAAGGAAGCCCAGCAGGTGGACGAGGGCGCCGTTCAGACGCACCGGCCCAAGAGTCCGGTCGCACCCGGCACCCTGGAGCTGACCGTTCGCTTCACGGCACCCACCGGGCAGAAGCTCGATGACCGATGGGGAGACCCCACACAGTTGAAGATCTCCTCCACGCCGCCCGAGTTGCTGGTGGCCGGCGGCGGAACTTCGGTGGGCCTGCAGCGGACGCTGGAGCTCTCCGCCGACGTTCCCGACGGCGTGCTGCACATTACGGCGCGCGCCGCAGCTTGCGACGGCCCCGAAACGGCCGACGGCGAGATCCCCGACCACGCTGCCTGCCACCTGTACCAGCAGGACTGGGGCATCCCGGTGGTGCTGCAGGCCGACGGCGACACTGAGCTGGTCCTGGACCTCCGCGGCATGGACTGAGGTCCTCCTCAAAAGCACCACAGAAGGCTGCGGCCCGTGACCACGCGTCACGCGCCGCAGCCTTCTGGCGTCTGCGGGCTATTGGCCGCCGCCCAGCCGGGGCCGGCCTAGTAGCTGAGGAGCGGGGTGACCCTGACGGTGTCGCCGTCAACGTCCAGGCGGGTGGTGAAGCTGAAGTCGTGCTCCACATCCAGGTCGCCCACGATGCCGGTGAACAGGTCGGTTTGCTGCGCCTTCAACCGGGCCTTCCCGTCCAGCGGTGCCACCACCCAACGGCCGCCGAAGGGCTCGATGGACACCTTCGGGTACTCGCTGATGCTCCAGTCGATGGTTCCCGGCGTCACGCGGTTGAACGTGGCGTGGTAAAACGGGCAGTCGGGCTGGAGTTTCTGCTCCTTCACGGCTTCCGCGGCGCAGGTATCCAGGAATTCCTTGACCTTGGCGCCCACGGCGTCCTTCAGCGCGGGGGTGGCTTCGGTCAGGAGGCTCAGCGGGGCGGTGGGGACGTCACGTCCGGACACCGTGGCACGGGTGGGCGGGGCAGAGAAGTATTCGCCGTTCAGGCTGGCCTCGTACTCCCCTGGATAGAAGACGGCGAAGGAATTGCGGCCGTTGGGCATGTTCACCGGAACACCGTTGAGGGTGGCCTGGTTGGAGTTGACCACTGTGACTTCCAGGACGGGAAGCTTGGCCGGCACGAACGCCCACTTGTTGAAGAAGAGCCATTCGGTCCCGGTCCGCTCCAGCAGGAACTCGGTGCTGAGCCGGCTGCCGTCAATGGTGTAGTCCATCGGAACCATGACCTGGTTCCCGGAGCGTTCCTGGGTCTCGCCGAACTTCACGTTCGTCACCCGGGAAGCCGCCGTTTGCAGGGCCGTTCCGTCCAGCATGGCGGCGTCGCTCTCCGGGACGGAGGCGCGCAGGAGGCCCAGCGCCTTCTCGCCCTCGCCCTTCTGCAAGGCGTCCAGATATTCCCGTACCGGCTGCTCGGGACTCGCCACCGAGGCGTTCACCAGGTTGACCGCGACGATGGCTCCGGCGATGGCAAGCATCAGGCCCAGCAGCCATCCGGCCGCGATCCTTACCAACGCTTGACTCATCTGCACGCACCTTACGTTACCTGCAAGGCGCGTGAAAGCAGGTGCGGGCGACCTCAAGCATGACGCCGCCCGGTGGCTGTCAGACAGTCCGACGGCGGCCGGCCGGCACCCTTGCCAGCCCCGCCGCGGCGCTAGCGGCGGCTCTACCGGCGGCGCCGGGAGGACGTGCCGAAGACGCCCCGCAACAGTTCCCGGCCCAGTTGGGTTCCGAGCGAGCGGGCCATGCTTTTGAGGCCGCCGCCCAGCGCGCCGCCCAAGGCTCCGGCGAGATCGTCAGCCATGCTTCCGCCTGATTCCTTCCGGGCCTGCGGCGCTGTGCGTTCGCCGCTGCGTGGCCGTTCCGGTACCGGGGCCGGCCTGCTGCTGGGGCGGCCCAGGATTTCCTCCTCGATGCGCCGGGCATCGGCGTCCACTGAGGCCTGGTCCATGGTTTCGGGAACGGGGCTATTGGGCACAAAAATGTCCGGGTTCGGAGTGGGAGGCTGCCCGGGCGCCGCCGCCCCGGTGGGGGCGGCGCCCTTTCCTGAGATCTTCTCGTAAGCGGAGACGTTGTCCACGGCCGTGCCGTATTTTACGAGCAGCGCGGAACCGGCCACGGTGCTCTTGACGAGGTCCTCCGTGCTGGGGCCCATCACTGATTCCGGGGCACGGAGGCGGGTCAATGCCACCGGGGTGGGGGCGCCCTTTTCATTCATCACCGTGATGACGGCTTCACCGATTCCGGCCGAGGTCAGCGTTTCCTCGAGGTCGTAGTCGCTTATCGGGAACGTGGACACGGTGGCTTTCAGGGCCTTGGCGTCTTCCGGGGTGAACGCACGCAGGGCGTGCTGGATGCGGTTTGCCAGTTGTCCCAGGACATCGGCCGGCACGTCCTTGGGGGTTTGGGTGACAAAGAAGATGCCCACGCCCTTGGAACGGATGAGCCGGACAGTGGTGGTGATCGCCTCCAGGAATGCCTTGGAAGCGTCGTTGAAGAGCAGGTGGGCCTCGTCGAGGAAGAAGACCAGTTTGGGCTTGTCCAGATCCCCGGCCTCCGGCAGGTCCTCGAACAGGTCTGCGAGCAGCCACATGAGGAAGGTGGAGAACACCATGGGCTTGGTCTGCAGCGTGGGCAGTTCCAGGCAGGTGATGACGCCGCGGCCGTCAGGGGCGGTGCGCAGCAGTTCGGCGGTGTCGAACTCGGGCTCGCCGAAGAAAGCTTCCATGCCCTGGGCCTCAAGGGTCACCAGTTCGCGGAGGATGACACCGGCTGTCGCCTTGGAGAGGCCGCCCAGCGCCGCGAGCTCGTCCTTGCCCTCGTCCGACGTGAGGAACTGGATGACCGCCCTGAGGTCCTTGAGGTCGATCAGTTCCAGGTTGTTCTTGTCCGCAAAGTGGAAAACGAGCTGCAGGCTGGATTCCTGGGTGTCGTTGAGCTCCATGATCCGCGAAAGCAGGATGGGACCGAAGGACGTGATGGTGGCCCGGACAGGAATGCCGTTGCCGTCACCGCCGAGGGCCAGGAACTCCACGGGAAAAGTCTTGCCCGCCCAGGCCTGGCCGATGCTGTCCGTGCGCGTTTTCAGTTTCTCGCTGCCTGTGGCGGCGGTGGCCAGCCCGGAAAGGTCTCCCTTGATGTCGGCGAGGAACACCGGCACCCCGGCTGTGGACAGCTGTTCCGCCATCATGTGGAGCGTGACGGTCTTGCCTGTGCCTGTTGCGCCGGCCACCAGCCCGTGCCGGTTCATCATGGCCAGGGGCAGCCGGACGGGGGCGTCCTTGTGGAGTTCGCCGTCGACGATTGCGGCCCCCAGCTCGATGGTGGCGCCGTCCAGGGTGTATCCCTTCTGGATGGTGGCGACTTTATCTGCAGTGGATTTGATGGCCATGCCGATAGCTTAGCCGCGGGTGCCCAGATCTTTGCTGAATGCCAGGAACTTGATGGTCCGCCCTTCGGCAGTCAGTCCTTCGGGGCCTGGGCGATCCGGACCATGTTGCCGGAGGGGTCGCGGAAGGCGCAGTCACGCGGCCCCCAGGGCTGGTCGATGGGTTCCTGCATGACCTCGGCGCCGGACGCTCGGACTTTCTCGAACGTTGAGTCCAGATCGTCGCTGCGGAAGACGAGCATGGGCAGGACCCCCTTGGTGAGGAGTTCCTGCATCATGTCCCCGTCCTCCTGGGAACGTCCGGCATGCGGCTCGGAGAGCACGATCTCGAGGCCGGGCTGGGCGACGCTGCCGAGCGTGATCCAGTGGAATCCTCCGGAGGCCACGTCGTTGCGTAGTTCGAGGCCGAGGGCGTCCCGGTAGAAGCCGAGAGCCTTTTCGGTGTCGTTGACGGTGATGTTGCAGTACTGGAGTGAAATGGTCATGCAACCAAGCTATTTGGCGGGCGTCAGAACCGCTTCTTGAATCCTGCTCACTTGTGCGGGGCGCCGGCTGGGCCGCGTGGCGAGCCTGGCCACGCAGCCCGGCATTGCCTCCACCGCGCTGTGTTCCCGGAGTCGGTATGCGCTCGGAGGTTCCCCGACAAGTTCCGCGAAGCGTGAGCTGAAGGATCCCAGCGACGTACAGCCCACCGCCATGCAGGCATCGGTCACGCTCATGCCGCCGCGGAGCAATGCCATGGCCCGCTCGATCCGGCGGGTCATCAGGTAGCTGTAGGGAGTCTCGCCGTAGGCGGCCCGGAACTGCCGCGAGAAATGCGCCGGCGACATCAGGGCCTTGCGCGCCATGGTGGGCACGTCCAAGGCCCGGGCGAAGTCCCTGTCGATCAGGTCCCGCGCCCGGCGCAGATGCGCCAAGTTGGCGAGCTCTTGCGGGGTCATGCCACGAGCGTACGCCGCGGCGCCCGGGAGCGCCACGGCGAAGTGCAGGGCAGGCGCCGGGTTTGACGGTAAAACGGGCCATGGTTTCCCGTTGAAGCGTCGGATTTCGTGCTTGTGCCAGCAACTATTCGGCAGTGCAAATCCGGCGTTCGCCGGCGTCACGGAAACACTTCCAAGGGCTGCGGCGGCCGGAACGAAGCTGCCCGGCCGCCGCGGCCGTCGGGGGAGGCAGGCCTACTCTCCGAGGGCCTTGATGACTTCCTTTGCCACGTCCTCGCTGGACTGCGGATTCTGGCCGGTGATCAGGTTCCGGTCGCGGACCACGTTGGAGCTCCAGGCGGCGCCGTTCTCCACGATCGCCCCCTTGTCCTTCAGCACGTCCTCCACGAACCACGGGGTGTTGGGTCCGGTGCCGCCGTTGAGTTCCTCGTCGTCGGAGAAAACGGTGAGGCGACGGCCCGCGAACGCAAACTTCCCGTCGTCGTCAACGGCGCTGAGGAGGCCTGCGGGACCGTGGCAGAACGGCGCGATGACCTTGCCGGCGCGGTCCGCCTCAGCCAGGATGCGGCCCAGGGCGGCGTCCTTGTAGAGATCCGCCATGGGGCCGTGGCCGCCCGGCATCACCACGGCGTCGTACCCGGAGGGGTCGACGTCGGCGAGCACCAGCGGAGCGGAAAGTTCGGCGTCGATCTTGGCGAGGTACTCGCGGAAGCTGTCCGCCCGGTCCTGGCCGCCGGCAGACTCTGCGGCGAGGCTCACCTCATCCACAGTGGGCTTGGCGCCGCCGGGGGTTGCGATGTGCACCGTGTGGCCTGCGTCGCGCAGTGTCTGGTGCGATACCACCAGCTCCTCCGCCCAGTAGCCCGTGGGGTGCTGGGTGCCGTCCCGCATGGTGAGGGAATCGGCGGCGGATACCACCATCAGAATGTTTGCCATGATGTTGCTCCTGTCCGGCCGGCCCGTTCGGGTCGGCTCCTAAGGGCGCCAACCCGCTAAGCATGCTGAGTATTCCTGCGGGCCGGGGCGCGCAGTAAGCTTTGGCATGGCCACATCACTGCTGAAGATGGTTCTGTCCGTTGCCTCGGCACTTGCCCTGGCCCTGATGGGCGGCAGTCCGGCGACGGCGGGACCGCCGCGTACGTCCGATCGCGTGGGCATCGATGTCTCGTGGCCGCAATGCGGAAAGACCCTGCCTGAGGGGCTGGCTTTCGCGATCGTGGGCGTCAACAACGGACTCGCGAACACCACGAATCCCTGCCTCGGGGACCAGCTTGACTGGGCCGATTCGACGATTGTGGAAGACCAGGTCACTAGCCAGCCGCGCGTCGCCCTCTACGTGAACACCGCCAACCCCGGGCTGGCCGGATCCTGGTGGCCCAAATCCAACTTCTACATGGGCGCCGTTGTGGACAATCCCTACGGGAAGTGCCAGGGCAAGAACGACAAGGCCTGCGCCTACGTGTACGGCTACGCGAAAGCATACGACGACGCCGTGCTCCGCGGCGTTGATGGCCCGGAAGACTACTTCTGGTGGCTGGATGTGGAGGCGGAAAACAGCTGGCAAGCCGATACCGAAGCCAACCGGGCCGACCTGGAAGGAATGACCGCCTACTTCGAAAGCATCGGCGCCGAGGTCGGAATCTATTCCACCGGCTACCAGTGGGGCAGGATTGCGGGGGCGGTCCCCTCCACCAGCAATCTGGCCGGGCTTCCCAGCTGGCTTGCCGGTGCGCGAACCTTGAAGGGCGCCCAGTCCAATTGCTCGTTGGCGGGGCTTACGCCGGGCAGCACAGTGGAAGTGACGCAGTATGTTTCCGGCGGCCTGGACTACAACTACGCCTGCGAATAGCGGCTCGCGAGCGGCGTTACAGGAGTTCATTAGATTGCTTGGAGTCAGTCTCAGTGAAACATGAGTACTGAAGACAAAAAACAGGTATAGAAACACCAAAGTCGAGTGGAGCCTGCTGATGTTTTTGTGAGTGGACGACCCTAGCATCGGGACTATAGATGCGGCCATTGACGGCCGCATTTTCCGTTCGCACCCGGGGGTCACCATGCAACAAGCGTCCACCACGTCCGTATTCGTCCGCCGGCTGGCTGCGGCCGTCGTCCTCCCTGGCGTCCTGACCAGCATGTTGGTGCTGGTACCGGCAGCCCATGCGGCCAACGACACCGCCAGCATCTGCAACGGAGTGGTGAACCAGCTGGCCCATCGCGGCACCGTACAGGAAAACCTGCTCAAGGCGGCAGCCCGCAAGAACGCCGTGTTGATCGCCTCCCTCCAGGCCGAACGCGCCGCGCTGCAGGCCACAGCAAACAGCCTTGCGGCGGAGATCGCCGAGGCGGACAAGGCGCTTGCTGGACTTGAAGCTGAGGAAGAGCAACTGGTGACGGAGGTGGGCTCGGCGGAAACCGAGCTGGCGGGATTGCTGGTCGCACAGACTATGGCGGCCCAGTCGGTCGCGGACGCGGAGAAGGCGCTGGCCGGGCTTGAGGCGGATGTTGCCGCCACCGAAGCGCAACTCACCCCGTTGCAGGAGGAGCTCGACGTCGCCCAAGCCGCGGCTGTGCTTCTAGCGCAGCAGAAAGCTGCCCTGGAAGCCCAGGAAGCGGCGAAGAAGTTGGAGATCAGCGCGGCCGAAGACGAACTCTCGGGGCTCCAGGCGGCAGCAGACGCCGCAGCCGAGGCCTTTGCCGCCAAGAACGCCGAGATTGCGAAAGCACAGGGCGAACTGACGAATCTCACCGGGATAGCCGACGATGCCGCGGCGGCCGCGACCGAAGCGGCCCAGGCCGTCAGCGACGCCGAGGCCGAGCTCGCACGGCTCCAAGGGGCCGGGGATACCGCACAGGCGCAGCTCGAGGCCCAGCAAACTAAGGTTGCGGACGCCAAGTCGACACTCGTTACCCTGCAGTCGACAGCTGCGGCTGCGGCCGACGCCGCAGCGGCAAAAGCGGCTGAGATCAGTGCTGCCCAGAGTGAACTCATGTCGCTGGAGGCTTCAGCCAGCCGGGCCGCTGACGCACTGACTGCCAAGAATGCCGCGATCGCCGCGGCGCAGGAGGCGCTTTCCTCGCTCGAGGCAACCGCGGCAGCGGCCGCATCGGCGCTCGCCGCCAACACTAACAAGGTCACTTCGGTCAACGCGGAAGTCACGACGCTCCAAGGGCAGATTGCGGCCGCGAACACCGCAATCGCGGCCAAGCAGGCTGAGCTGACAACAGCGCAAAGCCAGCTCGCCACGCTGCAGGCCAGCAAGGCTTCACTTGAGTCGGAGATCGCCGCGCTTACGGCGCAGATTGACGCGATCAACGGCAATTCCAGAGCCAAACGGGATCTGATAGCACAGCGGGACGTGAAGCAGGCCCAGCTGAACGATGTGAACGGCCAAATCAGCACCAAGAATGCCCAGATTTCCGGGTACCAGGGTGACCTGGCCGCTCTTCAGAACTCTGTGGATGCGCTGAACGCCCAGCTCTTGGCCAAGCAGCAGGAAAGCAGCGCACTGCAACAACAGGCTGCGCCGCTCCAGACGGCATTGACCGAAGCGAACGCCGCCGTCGCCACAAAGGAGAGCGAGATCTCGACGCTGAAGGCACAACTTCCGGGCCTCGAATCCGCGGTGAGCGCCGCGAACGCCGCTGTTGCTGCCAAGCAGGGAGAACTCACGGTTCTGGAGGGCCAGCTGCCGGCACTCCAAGGTGCTGCAGCCACGGCCGCGGCGAGCGTCACAGCTCAGGAAAAGGTCGTGGCTGATCTGGAAGCCGCAATTCCGGGTCTGGAGACCGGCGTGGCCGAGGCCCAAGCCGCGGTTGCCGCGCAGAAGGCGGTGCTCGCGGGTCTGCAGTCCAACCTGGCAGAAGCGAACGACGCCGTCGCGTCCGCAAACGCGGCCGTGGAGGCCAAGAGGGCGCAGATCAGTGCCTTGGAGGGTGAGTTGCCGGGTCTTCGGACTACGGCGGATGTTGCCAACACCTCGGTTTCGACCAAGCAGGGCGAGATCGCGAAGCTGAATACTGAGATGGACGCATTGGTCAGCCAGTTAACGGATCTCAACGCGCGGATCGCCGCCAAAGAGGCCGAGGTTCTGGATCTGCAGAACCGTGTGGCTCCACTCCTGGAACAGCTCAACAAACTCAACGGGGAGATCAGCGCGACGGAGGCCCAACTCAAGACCCTCCAGGCGCAGCTGACAGCGCTGGACCAGCAGGTGACGACCGCCCAGGGACAGCTGAGCACCCTCGCGGCCCAAAAGAAGACAAACAAGGACGCCATTGAGGCCCAGCGCATAAAGGTCAAGTCCCTTCAAGACCAGCTCGGCGCCATTCAGGGCCAGATAGCAGCCATCGACGGGCAGATCCTGCTGGGCGGCTGCGTAGCGAAATAGCACAAGCGAGCTAAAAGGAGCGGGGTCGCCGGAAACGGCGGCCCCGCTCCTGCGTGTCCGGCGCCACGGCGACATCGAGAAATAACCCGGGCGCCGCCGTCGTTGTCGCCAGTGTGCCTGTTCCGCAACCGGAACGGTGACCGCAACGCTCCGCTACGAAAGGCCGGCTCCTCCGTGACTGTTCCGCTTTCCATCCTTGACCTGGCCACCATCGCTAAGGGCCAGACAGCGGCCGAGAGCTTCGCCGGCAGCGTGGCCATGGCGCAGCGGGCGGAAGAGCTGGGCTACCGCCGGGTCTGGTATGCGGAGCACCACAACATGTCCTCCATCGCTTCGTCGGCGACGAGCGTGCTGATCGCCCACATCGCGGCCAACACCAGCACCATCAGGCTGGGCGCCGGCGGCGTGATGCTGCCCAACCACTCCCCGCTGACCATCGCCGAGCAGTTCGGCACGCTGGAGACGCTGCATCCGGGCCGCATCGACCTCGGCCTGGGCCGTGCGCCCGGCAGCGACCAGAACACCATGCGGGCACTCCGCCGCGACCCGATGTCCGCGGACAGTTTCCCGCAGGATGTCCTGGAACTGCAGGGCTACCTCACCGGCCCCACCCGCATCCAGGGCGTTGAGGCGACGCCGGGCAAGGGCACCAACGTGCCGCTGTACATTCTGGGGTCCTCGCTTTTCGGGGCCCGGCTCGCAGCGCAGCTTGGACTGCCGTACGCCTTCGCCTCGCATTTCGCTCCCAATGCCCTGCAGGACGCGGTGGCCATCTACCGCCGGGAATTCAAGCCTTCGGCCCAGCTGGATGCCCCGCACGTGATTGCAGGCGTCAACGTGATTGCGGCCGATTCCGCCTCCGAGGCCCAGGAGATGTTCCAGGCCACCAAGCGCGCCCGCGTGTCCCTGTTCTTTGGCAACGGCAGGGTGTTCACCGACGACGAGGCGGACATGATCCTCGACTCGCCGCAGGGCCAGCACGTAGCCCAGATGATGAAATACTCGGCGATCGGGACCCCGGATGTGGTGATGGACTACCTGGATGAGTTCGCCGCCCACGCTGACGCGGACGAGCTGATCGTGGCCCACCAGAGCAACGGAACCGAGGCCCGCCTGCGGTCCGTGGAACTCCTCGCCAGCGCTGCGGGGCTGGTCCGCGCCTAGGGCCGCGTCACGCCGTCGGGCGCTACCTTTTGAAAGCGCTCCCCTTGACAACTCTCAACTGAACCGGTTTAGTGGATATCACTGAACCGGTTCAGTGAGTTGTATCATTGAGCCGCCGAGCGAGTAAAGGCGGAATCCATGGCAGTCACCATCAGCGACGTCGCCCACGCGGCCGGCGTCAGCAAGGGTGCTGTCTCCTATGCCCTCAACGGCCAGCCGGGAGTCAGCGAGGGAACCCGGGAACGGATCCTCCAGGTGGCCAAGGAACTCGGCTGGAAACCCAGCCTGCGGGCCAAAGGCCTCTCGTCCGCCAAGGCCTACGCCTTGGGGCTCGTCGTTGCCAGGGACCCCTCCCTGCTCGGAACGGACCCCTTCTTTCCGGCGTTCATCGCCGGCATCGAAACGGCGCTCGCGGAACACGACTACACCCTGGTGCTCAGCGTCGCTACGGGCGCCGGAGCGGAGGAACGCTGCTACCGCAAGCTGGCCGAGAACGGAAGGGTGGACGGGTTTCTCCTCACCGACGTCCGACACGACGACTCCCGCATCCCGCTGCTGCAGGAACTCAAACTCCCGGCGGTCACCTTGAACCGGCCCGACGCGGAATCGCCGTTCCCTGCCGTTTCCATGGACGACTGCGCCGGAATCACGGCAGCCGTCGAGCATCTGGTGGCGCTGGGCCACACCCGCATTGCGCATGTCGGCGGCGGCCAGGAATACATCCACGGCAGGAGCCGCCGCCAGGCGTGGGAAGACGCTCTGTCCGCTGCCGGCCTCCGCGCCGACCTGTTCGTGGAGGCCGACTTCACAGCCGCAGGAGGCATGGCCGCCACCGCCGATCTGCTCCGACGGGCGGACAAGCCCACGGCAATCGTGTACGCCAATGACCTGATGGCGACCGCCGGCCAGTCTTACGCACAAACCCAGGGCCTCACGGTGCCGGGAGATTTGTCCGTCACGGGCTATGACAACGCCGACTTCACCCAGTACCTCAATCCGCCCCTCACCACCGTCTCCACCGATCCCATGCTCTGGGGCCGGGTTGCCGCCCAGGTGCTCCTCAATCAGCTCAGCAACGCCCACGACGGGCAAGACACGGTTCTCCAGGCTCCGACTCTTTTGGTGAGGGCCTCCACCGGCCCGGTACCCGCCCGTTAGTTCGCCCCGCTCCACCTTGCACCCAGCTCCACCCCATGCCCAGCTACACCCCGCACCCAACCCTCTGTTTCCCTAAATAGGAGTCGCAATGAAGCGCTTTTCAACAGCCGCGCGCGTATTGTCCGTGGCCGCCCTGACCATCATGGGCGCAGGCCTCGCTGCCTGCGGCGGGGGAGGGGGAGGCAGCTCCGCCGACTCGGCCACGGCCGCCAAGGGCCCCATCAAGATCTGGTACTCCAACAACGAGTTCGAGGTGAAGTGGGGCAAGGCAATGGTGGAGTCCTGGAACGCCGCCCACCCGGACGAGAAGATCGATGCCCAGGAAATCCCGGCTGGCAAGAGCTCCGAGGAAGTCATCGGCGCAGCCATCACAGCGGGCAATGCCCCGTGCCTGGTCTTCAACACCGCTCCGGTGGCGGTGCCGCAGTTCCAGAAGCAGGGCGGACTCGTCGCCCTCGACTCCTTCCCCGACGGCGCGCAGTACATCAAGGACCGCACCGGCGACCTCGCCGATCAGTACAAGTCCACGGACGGGAAGATGTACCAGCTTCCGTGGAAATCCAACCCGGTGGTCCTGTTCTACAACAAGGACATCTTCGCCAAAGCCGGCCTGGACCCCGAAAACCCCAAGCTCGGCTCGCACGCCGAATTCCTCGAAACCGCCCGGACCCTCGTAAAGTCCGGCGCCACAGCCAACGCCGTATGGCCCTCCCCGGCCAGCGATTTCTTCCAGTCGTGGTTCGACTTCTACCCGTTCTACGCTGCCAACACCGACGGCACTCCGCTCCTGAAGGACAGCAAGGCCACCTTCGACAGCGAAGAGGGCAAGCAGGTCGCCACCATGTTCGCGACCCTCTACAAGGAGAACCTGGCGTCCAAGGAGGTCTTCCAGGGCGACGCCTTCGGTGAGGGAAAATCAGCCATGTCCCTGGCCGGCCCGTGGGCCATCGCCGCATACAAGGACAAGGTCAACTGGGGCGCCGTGCCGGTGCCCGCCGCTGAAGCCAAGGCCGATACGTCCACCTTCTCGGACGCCAAGAACGTGGCCATGTACTCCGCCTGCGAGAACCAAGGCACAGCCTGGGAGGTTATGAAGTTCGCCACCAGCCAGGAGCAGGACGGCAAGTTGCTGGCCGAGACCGGCCAGATGCCCATGCGCAAGGACCTGACCACTGCGTACGCCGACTACTTCACCAAGAACCCGCTCTACACCCAGTTCGCCGAGCAGGCCGGACGCACCGTCGAGGTGCCCAACGTGCCCAACTCGGTTGAGGTCTGGCAGACCTTCCGGACCGCCTACGCCAAGTCAGTGATCTTCGGCAACGAAAGCATTGACTCCGCGTTCAAGGGCGCCGCAGAAAAGATCGACCAACTGGCAGCGCAGAAGTAGCGAGTGATCCCCAATGTCACTCCGATCTTCTGACGGCGGGCCCGCGGCGGGCAGTCCCGCAACGGGCGTGCCGGTTGGACGGACGGCTGACCAGCGGCCGGCGCCCAGGAAACGCAAGAACATCCTGGGCCGCCAGCCGCTGGGGCTGCTGTTCAGCGCCCCGTACGTCATCTACGTCCTGGCTGTCCTGGCCTACCCGCTGGGCTACGCCGTTTACATCTCCTTCCACGATTTCTTCTTCACTGCCCCGCGGGTCAAGGTGGACCGCCCGTTCGTCGGCCTGGACAACTACATCACCGTCCTGTCAGACCCCGCCGTCCAGCGTTCCTTCGCCAACATCGGAGTGTTCCTGGTCATCAACGTCCCGCTGACCGTGGGATTGTCCCTGGTCCTGGCCAACGCCCTGAACCGCGTGACGAAGCTGCGGACCTTCTTCCGGGTCAGCTACTACGTCCCGTACGTCACCGCAAGCGTCGCCGTCGTCGGCGTCTGGCTGTTCCTGTTCCAGCAGAACGGGCTGGTCAATGCGTTGCTGGGGCCACTGGCCCCGAACCCGTCCTGGCTGACCAACTCCTGGCTGGCCATGCCAACGGTGGCGCTGTACGTCACCTGGAAACAGCTGGGATTCTTCATCCTGCTGTACCTGGCCGCACTGCAGAACATCCCGGACGAGCTGTACGAATCCGCCTCGGTGGACGGCGGAAACAAATGGGTCCAGTTCTGGAACATCACGGTTCCCGGCGTTCGCTCGGCCAGCGTACTGGTCACGCTGCTCGCCACCATCACCGGCGCCAACCTCTTTACCGAGCCGTACCTCCTCACCGGAGGCGGCGGCCCGGACGGCGCATCGACGTCACCGGTGTTCCTGATGTACCAGAAGGGCATCCTTCAGGGAAACCCCGACGTGGCGGCCGCCCTGGGCGTCATCCTGGTGATCGGCGTCCTGCTGATTGCCTTGATCCAGAAACGCCTCGTGGGCGGAAAGGAGGCCTGACATGTCGGTCATCGACGCGGCGACCGCCGCCAACAACGAAAACGAAAAGAACGACGACGACGCCGGACTGCCGGGCGCTCTTCCTTCCGGCCGCGGAGGTTCCACAGTTGAAAAGCGCAGGAACCTCGGCGTTGGCAGCTTCGTGCTGCTGGCCGTTGGCGCCTTCGTATTCCTGTTCCCCTTCTACTACATGTTTATTGGCTCGCTGCAGACGTCCCCGGACACTTCAGTGGCGGGTGCATTCCCCAACCCGGCCAACCTCACCGGCGAGAACTATGCCAACATCAACGGTTCCATCGACCTGCTGAAAGGCCTGGTCAACTCCGGGATCTTCACCGGCGGCGTCATCCTGTTCACCGTGGTCTTCGGCCTCCTGGTGGGCTACGCCCTGGCACAGATGCATTTCCGCGGCAAGGGATTCGTCTTCGGCATGATGCTGCTGGTGCAGATGATCCCGTTCCAGCTGCTGCTCATCCCGCTGTACGTCATGATCGTCCGGGACTACGGCCTGGCGGACAGCTACATCGGCATGATCCTGCCGTTCGCGATCAACTCCACCGCCGTCTTCGTTTTCCGTCAGTACTTCATGCAGCTGCCGTCGACGCTGTTTGAAGCCGCCCGGATCGACGGTGCCTCCGAACTGCGGATCCTGTGGCAGATCGCCATCCCGCTGGTGCGTCCGGCAATCGTCACGGCTGTGCTGCTGACCTTCATCGGTCCGTGGAACGAGTTCCTGTGGCCGTTCCTTGTCACCAAGGATTCGTCCATCCAGCCGCTTGCGGTGTCCCTCGCCAACTACATTTCCAACGTCGCCGCCACGGCCTCCAACCCGTTCGGTGCAATCCTTGCCGGCGCCTGCGTCCTCGCGGCACCTGCCATCGCGCTGTTCATCTTCTTCCAGCGCCAGTTCATTTCCACCAATATCGGATCAAGCGTAAAGGGCTAATCAATGACTTCCCCCCACACTTCCGCACTCCCCACCGTTCCCTTCACCCTCACCCGCGCGGGGGTCATCATGTCCCCGGAAGAGGGCAACGACTTTGAAGCGGAAGGCGTCCTCAACCCCGCCAGCGGCCGGGGCCCCGACGGCGAGCTGTACCTTCTGCCCCGGCTCGTCGCCAAGGGTAATGTATCCCGCGTCGGCCTGGCCAAGGTTGTCATCGAAGACGGCGTTCCCACCGGAGTGGAACGCCAAGGCGTAGTGCTCGCCCCGGACGAGGGCTGGGAACGCGGCCTGAACAACGCCGGTACCGAGGACCCCCGCACTACTTGGGTACCCTCCCTGGGCAAGCACCTGATGACCTATGTCGCCTACGGTCCGCTGGGCCCGCGGCTCGCTTTCGCGCATTCCGAGGACCTCCGCAGCTGGGAACGCCTGGGCCCGTGCTTCTTCGAATACAAGGCCGAGCTCTCCATGGACCTGAACCTGTTTCCCAACAAGGACGCCGTGTTCTTCCCGGAACCTGTCAACGACCCTGACGGCATTCCCTCCTATGCGATGCTGCACCGCCCCATGTGGGACCTGGGCTGGATCCGTGACGGCGAAGGCGAGCACCTGCCGGCCGGCGTGACGGACAACCGACCCGGCATCTGGATCTCCTACGTGGCCGTGGAAGACGTGGAAAAGGACATCCGCAACCTGGTGCACATGGGCAAGCACACCCTCGTTGCCCTCAGCGAGTTCCCGTTCGAGGAACTGAAGATCGGTGGCGGTCCCGCGCCGATCCGCGTCGATGAGGGCTGGCTGCTCATCCACCACGGTGTGGCCGGTGCCCTGGAGAAGTCCGCGTTCGACCACCAGCAGAAGGTCAACTACACCGCGGCCGCCATGATCCTGGACGCCAGTGACCCCAGCAAGGTCATTGCCCGCAGCGACAAGCCGCTGCTGGCACCGGAAACCGAAGACGAGATCTCCGGCATCGTGCCCAACGTGGTGTTCCCCACCGCCATCGAGGAAGTGGACGGCCAGCTGTTCGTGTTCTACGGCATGGCTGATTCGAAGATCGGCGTGGCCAGGCTGGACCGCGTTCCGGCCAACTAGCACCAGCCCGCCTGACCACCCCCACCAGGAGTACCGATGACGAACAACGATGTCCGCTCGAAAGCACGAACCAAACCGTTGGCCATCGCTGTGGCCGCGTCGATGCTCCTGGTGGGAGCGGGTGCGGCCTCCGCGGCACCTGGACCCGCCACGGAAGCCGGACCGGCGCTGACCGCGACGGTCCCGGCCGGCCCCGGCGCCCCGGCCGAAACGGGGCCGCTGACCAACACGGCACACCTGGACTTCCTGATGGATACTGTCCCGCTCACCCCGGTGGCGGGCCACACCACCTACAAGCTGGACGAGATGCCGTCCGCCCAGGCGCCGTGGACCTACGCCGACAAAAAAGCGGACGGAAGCTACGGACGCGTCGGCGGCGGAGACCTCGACCCCGCCACGGGACACTGGACCCAGGGCGCCTACAACGCCGATGACATCGCACGTACCGCGGTGGTCTATCTGCGGCACTGGCAGCAGACCGGCGATGCCGCCAGCAAGGAGCGGGCATTCCAGGCCCTGCGCTCGCTGACGTTCCTCCAGACCACGGACGGCCCGAACGCAGGCAACGTTGTGCTGTGGCAGCAGTCGGACGGAAGCCTGACCCCCAGCGCCAAACCGGTGGAACTGCCGGACCCCTCCGACTCGGCGGAGTCATACTGGCTTGCGCGCACCGTATGGGCACTCGGTGAGGGTTTCACGGCGTTCCAGGACGACGATCCCGATTTCGCCGGTTTCCTGCAGGACCGGCTGCACCTTGCATTAGGCTCGCTCAACAAACAGTCCCTTGCAAAGTACGGCACCTATGACACCGCGGACGGCGTGCAGGTGCCGGCATGGCTCATCGCCGGCGGCGCCGACGCCTCGGCCGAGGCCGTGCTGGGACTTTCCTCCTATGTGAGCTCCGTTCCGGGCGATGAGTTGGCGGCCACGGCACTGGACCGTCTCAGCGAAGGCGTGGCCGCAATGTCCTCGGGTTCCGCCAGCCAGTGGCCTTTTGGCGCCATCATGCCTTGGAACAAATCGCAGACGCTCTGGCACGCCTGGGGCGGCATGGCCCCCGCCGCCGTCGCCACCGCCTCCGAAGTGCTCGACCAACCAGCGCTGCTTGAAGCGGCAGTCAAGGACACCGCCCAGTTCACACCCCAACTCCTCGCAGCGGGCGGACCGGACAACGCCTGGAGTCCGACGCCCGGCGAAGCACAAATTGCCTACGGCGTGGACTCCCGGGTCCAAAGTCTCGTGGCCACAGCCCGGGCCGCTGATGCGCCGGGCCTGCTGGACCTTGCCGCGGTCACTGCGGGTTGGTTCTTCGGAGCCAACCCCAGCGGCGCCCCGGCCTACAACCCTGCCACGGGAACAGCGATCGACGGCATAGAGCCGGACGGGCGGGTCAATCCCAACTCCGGTGCGGAATCCACCATCCACGCCCTCCTCACCATGCTGGCGCTGGACGCTGATCCGGCGCTGAAGTCGGCTGCCGTGGGGATCAACCGGACGGTGTCCACACACGGCCTCAGCGTGGTGGAAGCCGAATCGGGCACCATCACCGGCGAGGGAACCGTGGTCAGGCCGTCCTCCGCCTGGACCGGTGAGGCAAACCTCTCCGGCGGCGCCTACGTGGACCTGAAGGCCGGGGCCTCCCTGGACATTCCGCTCCCGGCCTCCGACCAGCCCCATAACATCTACCCCATCGTGAATCGGGGGATAGCCCCGTCCGGCAGCACCGCCTGGACGTCCGCCAAGGGGCCGCTGGGCACCACGGAAAACGGCGGGGCAGGGGAGCAGGGCATCACGGATGCCCCGGGCATCCTCTTCCCCTACTCCCTCAAGCGCGCGCTGTCCGCCGGGCTGACCGCCGTCGTCGGCACCACCAATGGAAACGTTGCGCTGGACGCACTGCTCCTGCAGCCGCAGATCTCCAAGGTGTCGGTGTCCGGGGCCCGCGGCGATTCCACCCTCTATGTGAGCGCGGCAGGGTCCACAACCGTGAAGGAGGTGGACATTCCGGACGGATGCACCATGGTCCAGCGCCAGTATGATTCTTCCGGTCAGCCGGTCGCAGGCGCGAAGAACGACGCCGGCACGCGGTCGGGGCGCGTGACGGTAGCGCCCGGGGGCTTCACCATGGTGACGTTCCTGGGGCACTAGATCCGGCAGTTGCGGTCCGGTGCCGTCGCGGCACCGGGCCGTGAAGCGGCCCGGCACCCGTGTGACAGGAAGATCCGGCTGAGGCCGATGTGACAACACCAGCCTGCACAGAGTCTAATAAGGGCATGACTCATGAGCCGGACGTACGCCGTGCCCTGGTCATTGAGGACGATGACGACATCCGCGGCCTGCTGGTCCACATTCTGACCAAGCAGGGCTTCCAGGTGTCCGCCGTATCAACCGGGCGGGCCGGAGTCGAGCTGATGCAGCGCGAGGGCGCCGAACTGGTGACGCTGGACCTTAACCTGCCTGACATCGACGGCGTTCAGGTCTGCCGCGAGCTGCGCAAGTTTTCCGATGCCTACATCCTGATGATCACAGCCCGCGGCGAGGAACTGGACCGCCTTACCGGGCTCGACACCGGCGCGGACGACTACCTCACCAAGCCTTTCAGCCCCCGCGAGCTCGGGTCCCGGATCACCGCCCTGTTCCGCAGGCCGCGCGCCAGTGCCGTCCACGAGGCCGCAGCCCGGGACGAATTGCGCCGCGCCGTCGAAGTCCAGCGCAGCCTCCTGCCGGCGGAGGGGTTGTCCCTCGACGGGTTCGACATCGCCGGATCCTTCCGGCCCTCCCGCAACGTGGGCGGCGACTTTTTCGATTGGTACCCCAGCGACGGCGGGCTGCAACTGACGCTGGCCGATGCGATGCGATGGGCAAAGGCATGGGCGCCGCGCTGATTGCCGCCACAGTCCGCGCCGTCATGCGTTCCGTGGCCCACCGGAGGCCGCTCAGTGAGGCCTTCAGCTCGGCCGGCAGGATCCTGGAAGCCGACCTCGAACAGTCCGCGTCCTTCGTCACGCTCTTCCACGCCAGGCTCGACGCGGCCACCGGCATCCTGCAGTACCTGGACGCCGGCCACGGCCTTGCGCTCCACATCAAGGCAGACGGAAGCTGCTCACGCCTGCTCACCGGCGGGCCGCCGGTGGGAGCATGGCCCGACCAGGAGTGGGATGCGCATCAGGTTTCGCTGGAGCCCGGCGATTGCCTGGCTGTTGTCAGCGATGGCCTGCTGGACGTCTACCCCGACGTCGATGTTCTCACGGCCGTTGTGGCCGGCACCGTCTCCGGGCCCGCCAGCGCGCAGGCTGCCTGCGACGCCGTCCTGGAGCTGGCGTCGGGCCGCGACGTTTCGGATGACGCCACTGTGGTTGTGCTGAAACGGGCGCGGGCTTAGGGGCCCGCCGCCGGCTCGGAAAATGGGTGCAGGGAGCCTCGGCAAACCCGGGCCGCGCACACGTTACATTCCCGCAATGACAGGGATATTCTGGTGTAACGACGGCATCGGAGACTGGGGGTATGTCCCTCGCCGGACTTTTCTCATCATTGGGGATTATCCGAAGGACGTCGCCTGTGCCTACTCCGCTCAACCAGTCCGTGGCCGATTCTGCCCTCCTGACGCGCTCCCTGCCGCTCGGCCTGCTCCGCGCCTTTGTTCAGTCCGATGCAGCCGACGACGGCCTCACGCCAAACCTGCTCGCTGAACTCAAGATCCTTGCCCGCACTCCCGGGCTGCTGGTGGCCTGCAACTACGGCGGCACGCTCTGCGACGCGGAAGGGATCTCCACCGAAACCCTGCCGCTGGGCAGCGCCGCGATCGCCCTCCGGGCCCTTGCCGCCCTGCCGAACACCCACGCGGCCGTCATCTCCGGCAGGTCGCTGCGGGACCTGGCGGCAGTTTCCAGGCTTCCCGCGGAGGTTCACCTGGTGGGCTCCCACGGCGCCGAATTCGACATGGGCTTCGCCCACGGCCTGTCCCTGGCCACCGAATCGGTGCTGCAGCGGGCCAGCCAGGCCCTCGTTGAAACGATCGGCGCCTACAAGGGGATCAGCATCGAGCGCAAGCCGGTGGCGGTGTCCGTACACACCCGGCCGGCCTCGCCCGCGATTGTTGCCAAGGTGCTGGAGAAGGCCGAAGAAGTGGCCCGCGCCCATGGCCTGTTCTACATTGTGGACGGCTCCGTGCTGGACCTATCCGTGGTGGAACCGTCCAAGGCCGATGCGCTGGAGCACCTGCGCGCCCGCCTGGGCGTGAGCGCCGCCCTCTATGCCGGCGACGCCTCAAGCGACGAACTGGCCATGGCCACCCTGCGCGGCCCGGATATGGGCATCAAAGTGGGGGAGGGCCCCACCGCGGCCGCCCACCGCCTCCGGGACCCCGAATCCTTCGCGCGGGTCCTGGCCATCCTGTTCGAACTGCGGCGTGCCTGGCTTTTCGGGGAGGACGCCGTTGGCCTGGAGCGCCACTCGATGATCGGCAACGGCTCGTCCACGGCGCTGATCACGCCCGAAGCCAAAGTCTGCTGGATGAGCCACCCGCTGCCGGACTCGGGGTCCCTGTTCGCCCATATCCTGGGCGGCGACGCCGCGGGCCACTTCTCGGTGGAACCGGTCAAGGCATCCCAGGTCCTGGGCCAGCGCTATGTGGACAGCACCATGATCGTGGAGACCCGCTGGGCTGACGTCACCGTGACCGACTACCTTGAGCCGGCCCCGGACGGGATCACCAGCCTGGTCCGCGTGCTGTCCGGCAGCGGCGCAGCCCGGATCGTCTTCGCGCCCCGGCCCGACTACGCCAACGCCCCGTTCAGCATGGAGGCGCGGGGCGAGGAACTGCACGTGGTGGGCACTTCCGATCCCATCATCCTGCTGGCTCCCGGCGTCAGTTTTTCCATCACCTCGGACGGCCGCCATGCCACCGCCACCGCGGACGTCAACCTGCGGAACGGCCCCGTGGTGCTCAACCTGCGCTGCGGCGACACCGAGCCCACCCACACCGGGGTGGGCGGCGAAACTGAGCGCCGCGCCGCCGTCGCCCATCACTCCCGGCGATGGGTCCAGGACCTGGACCTCCCGGGCGTCAAGCCGTCGCTGGTGCGACGATCCGCCCTGGTGCTCCGCGCGCTGGTGCACGAACCCACCGGCGCCGTCCTGGCCGCCCCCACCACCTCACTGCCGGAGGGAATCGGCGGCACCCGGAACTGGGACTACCGCTACTGCTGGTTGCGGGACGGATCCATGACCGTCAATGCGCTCGTGGACCTGGGCTCCACCACGGAAGCGCATGGGTTCCTGCGCTGGCTGGGCCGGATCCTGGACAACGCACCCGGACCGGAATGGCTCCACCCGCTCTACTCGGTCACGGGGGCGCCGCTGTCCACCGAGGCCATCATCGAAAGCCTGCCCGGATACGCGGGATCACGCCCCGTCAGGATCGGCAACGCCGCGGACCACCAGGTGCAGCTGGACGTGTTCGGGCCCATCGCGGAACTGATCAGCGCAGTGAGTGAGCGCGAGGGCACGCTGGAGGATTCGCATTGGGAGCTGATGGTCCAGATGGCCTCCGCCGTCATGGCCCGCTGGCACGAGGCCGATCACGGGATCTGGGAAGCGCGCCGCGCCCCCCGGCACCACGTCTACACGAAAGTGATGTGCTGGGTGACCCTGGACCGGGCGCTGCGCACCGCGGCCAGGCACGGCAGGGCGCCGGAACCCGACTGGGCGCCCACCGCCGCAACCATCCGCGAGGAAGTCCTCCGCGAAGGCTGGGATGACGGCGCGGCGTCCTACACCGTCGCGTACGACAGCCCCGACCTCGACGCCGCCGTGCTGCACATCGGCCTGTCCGGCCTGCTGGATGTGAACGACCAGCGGTTCCTGGACACCGTCACCGCAGTGGAACGGGAACTTCGGGTGGGACCCACCGTTTTCCGGTACAGGTACGACGACGGCCTGCCGGGTTTGGAGGGCGGCTTCCATATCTGCACCACGTGGCTCATCGAGGCCTACGTCGCAGTGGGCCGGATCGAGGAGGCCTGGGACCTGTTCGACCAGCTGGTCAACCTGTTCGGCCCCACCGGACTGCTGCCCGAAGAATACGACCCCGGCACCGAAACCCATCTGGGCAACCATCCACAGGCCTACTCCCACCTGGGCTTCATCCGCTGCGCCCGGATCCTGGACCAGCACCAGAAGAACTAGGGTGTTGGCCAGAGTGGAGGCCTAGGTGAGGAGCAGGGCCACGCAGATCATGGCCGGCACGGCCACCACCGTGGTGATCAGGACGGTGTCCTTGGCGACGGTGATTCCTGTCCGGTAGCGGCTGGCCGCGACGAAGACGTTCTGCGCGGTGGGCAGCGCGGACGTCACGACGACGGCAAAGAGGGCCTGCCCCTCCATGCCGATCAGCCGCGCCACCAGATAGGCGATGGCGGGGTGGATGACGAGTTTGAATGCGCTGGCCAGAAGCACGTCGATGCGGCGGCCGGTAGCTGCCTGCAGCGGCCGGGATCCGTTCAGGCTCATGCCGAAGGCGATCAGCATGGCGGGGATGGCCGCCCCGCCGATCAGGTGGATGGGCTGCATGACCAGCTCCGGCACGCGCCATCCGGTTCCCGCCACCACCAGGCCCAGTGCGGAGCCCACGATCATCGGGTTCTTGAGGATCATGAGGGCAAAACCGGCTGGAGTGGTGCGGTGTGAGCTGGTGGTGGCGTCCAGGGCCATCAGGAAGAGCGGGGTAAAGAAGGCCAGCTGGAAGATCAGCAGCGGCGCCACGTAGCTTGCGTCGCCGAGGACATATACGGCAATGGGAATACCCAGGTTGGCGGAGTTCGCCAGGGACGCGCTCATGGATGACATCAGCGATTCGGGAACGGTCCGTTTCAGCAGGAACCGGACGATCACGAAGAAGACTGCGGCCGTGACCATCGCGCCGGCGGCGGTCACCAGCAGGGGAGCGGCAAAGACATCGTGGAGCTTGGCCTTGCTGAGGGTCTCGAACAGGAGCGCCGGGCTCGCCACAAAGAAAGTCAGCGCGCTGAGCACGGAGCGGGCGTTTTCTCCCAGCACCTTCCGGCGGCCCACGAACATGCCCACCAGGATGATGGACCACACCACGAAGAAGCCCGCGAGAACGCCTAGCACCCGGACGTCCCTGGCGGTTTCCCTGGCAGGCGTGGCGGGCGGGGTTTGGCGTTCACCCTCCCAGCCTAATCAGATTTATTCAGCCTGCGGCCGGAGTGTGGGCAGGATCTCGGTATCCGGACGGAGGCTGTTCAGGAGGAGATTGCCTAGTTCAGGGCGGAGTTGTTGAGGGCGAACGGCGGCCGCATGAGGCCGCGGGTGTGCCCCTCAGCGGGGTCGTTGCCGATCTGGACAATCTTGTTGTCCTTGTCCACATGGACCACCTTGGGCGTGTAGGCCTTGGCCTCTTCGGTGGTCATCTCTGCATAGGTGATCAGGATGACGATGTCATTCTCGTGCATCAGGTGCGCAGCCGCGCCGTTGATGCCGATAACCCCGGAACCGCGCTCTCCGGCGATGGTGTACGTCTCCAGCCGGGCGCCGTTGGTGACGTCAACGATCGCCACGAGTTCTCCGGGAAGAATGTCCGCAGCCTCCAGCAGGTCCAGGTCAACGGTGACCGACCCCACGTAGTGCAGATCGGCATGCGTGACAGTGGCCCGGTGGATTTTGGACTTAAACATTGTGCGATTCATAACGTGCCCAGTCTAACGCCCGGTGCCCTTCCGCGCTGTGACGTAGGGAACTTCCGGCCGCCACTGCAGGGTCCATGCGAATCTGATTTCCCCGGAGATCACGCGGACTTGGCCTCCGGCGGGACCGGACCGGCGGGGGCAATCGAGTCGGCTGTTACGGCCAGCACCTCGCGGGCGGCGAGGATGGCGGGCCGCTTGGCGCTGGACCTCCGCACGGACGTGAAGACGGTGCGGTGCGGGTTGCCTGGCAGCAGCAGCAGCTGGGCCGACGTTTCCCTGCCGGTCCAGACAAGGTCGGGCATCAGGCCCACGGCGTTGCCGGACTCGATCAGCCGGATCTGCGCCTGCAGGTCCGCCGTTTCGTACCGGACGTCAGGCTCGAAACCCGCGCTGCGGCAGGCCTGTTCAGCCCAGTGCCGGGACGCCGCACCCCGGGGTTCCATCACCCAGGCAAGGTCCGCCGTGTCTTCGAGCGAGCGGACGGCCGGCAGGCCCTTGTCCGTTCCGGGTACGGCCAGCCGGATGGCGTCCCCGGTCAGCCGGAGGCGGTCCAGTTCCGCGTAGCGCGGGGCGGCGTGGCCGGGGTACTGCTCGGCGATGACCAGGTCAAAGTCCCGGGCCCATGTTTCGTGCAACGCCGTTTCCGGCTCCCGCTGGACCATCTCGATCCTGACTTCAGGATAAGTTGCCGCCATCCGGGTCAGCATGCCCGGCATCAGTGCAAGGGCGGCGGACTGAAAGACAGCTATCCGGACAGTTCCGGAAACGGTGGTCAGGCTGGCCGCCAGATCGGCCTCGGCCTGTTCCAGCGTTTCAAGCAGGTGGGCAGTGTGCGCCACCAGGACTTCGGCTTGCGGTGTCAGCTGGACCCGGCGCCCGGTCTTGCGCAGCAGCTGCACCCCGGCCTCCTTCTCCAGCAGGGCCAGCTGCTGCGAAACCGACGAGGGACTGTACTGGAGGGCGTCTGCCACCTCGGCCAGGGTTCCACGGATCTTGAGTTCACGAAGCAGCCTCAACCGCCGGACGTCGAGCATCGCTGTTCCTTCGCTAAATCTAATGAATATTAATTAGGAGAATTCACTTTATCTAATGCAATTGGGCTTGCATACTAAACAGACTGAGTTACCCCCATCACAGGGCGGATTGATGGGTCCACATCGAAGCAGGAGTCCCTGATGAGTACAAAAGATTTAGCCCAGTCGATCATGCGGCGTAAGCCGATTGACGACATCGAAGAAGAAAATAAACACAGCGGGTTGATGAAAAGCCTGGGTCTGTGGCAGTTGACGGCCATCGGCGTCGGCGGCATCATCGGCGTCGGAATCTTTTCCCTGGCGGGCCTCGTAGCCCACGGCAGCGAAAGCGAGCCGGGCGTGGGGCCGGCGGTGCTCTTTTCCTTCCTGATTGCTGGCCTGGCCTCTGCGGCCGCCGCATTGTCCTACGCGGAATTTGCCGGCATGATTCCGCGGGCGGGCTCGGCCTACACCTACGGCTATGTGGCCCTTGGTGAAGTGATCGGCTGGTTCATCGGCTGGGACCTGCTCCTTGAGTACATTGCGATTGTGGCCGTCGTGGCCATTGGTATTTCCGGCTACTTTGATGCGTTCCTCTCCGGCATCGGCGTCCACATGCCCGTCTGGATGACATCCACCCCGGACGAAGGCAAGGGCGGAATCGTCAACATCCCGGCAATCGTCGTCTGCCTCATCGTGACCTGGATCCTGTCGCGCGGCACCCGGGCGTTCGGCCGGTTTGAGCTGGTGGCGGTGGCCATCAAGGTTGTCCTGATCCTGTTCATCATTGGCCTGGGCATCTTCTATATCGACACGAACAATTACAACCCGTTCATGCCAAGCGGCTTCGGCCCGGTGCTGGCTGGTTCGGCCACCGTGTTCTTCGCTGTCTTCGGCTACGACGCCATGAGTACGGCGGCGGAGGAAGCCACCGACGGCAAGAAGCACATGCCGAAGGCGATCATCCTCTCGCTCATCATCGCCATGCTGCTCTACGTGGCGGCCACGCTGGTCCTCACCGGCATGCAGAACTACAAGGACATCGATCCGAAGGCCGGATTCGCCTCCGCGTTCACCGGCGTCGGCCTGCCGGTCATTGCCACCATCATCTCCGTGTTCGCGGTGCTGTCCATCCTCACCGTGATGCTCACCTTCCTCCTCGGCGTCACCCGCGTGTGGTTCTCCATGAGCCGCGACGGCCTGCTCCCGGGCTGGTTCTCCAAGACCGACCATCACGGCACCCCGCAGCGCGTCACCTGGATCGCCGGTGTTGCTTCGGCCCTGCTGGCAGGCGTCTTCCCGATCAAGGCCGTCGCAGACCTGACGAATATCGGTATCCTGGCCGCCTTCGTGGTGGTCTGTTTCTCCGTGATCGTCTTCCGCTACAAGAAGCCGGACGCTCCGCGCGCCTTCCGGCTGCCCTTCATGCCCCTGGTTCCCGCATTCGGTGTGCTGGCCTCGGCCTTCCTGATGTTCCAGTTGCACTGGGAAACCTGGGCACGCTTCGGCATCTGGCTGGTGGTCGGGCTGATCATCTACTTCGGGTACGGCCGCAAGCACTCACTGATGAACCCGGACAGTCCGCGGCACGAAGAGGCCGTTGAGATGCACCGCCCCCTGGCGTAGCCACCCAACGCTCTCTCACTTCCTGCCACAAACAACCGGACGCTCTCTCAGATCCGGTGCCATATCGACAAACCCTCTCTCACCCCGGTGGGAGGGGGTTCGTCGTTTCCGGCACGAAGTGAGAGAGCGTCCGTCAGAAAGGGGGCCGGAAGTGAGAGAGCGTCGGGGGTGGTTTCCGAACGTTCGGACGGGGTGCGGAGTCATCGGATTTTCTAACCTGTATTGCTCAGAAAACGTCGCTTTATCTTAAGTTACGGCAGGCTCATACTGGTGGAAAGAAGGTCCTCACCAACGGAAAGAACGAGTGTTAGCCATGACCCATATTTCAACGGAGCCCGGTGTCCTCGCCGGAAAGACGGTCACCGAATCGGCCCCTGCGGGCGGTTCCCACGTACCCGAGGCCCAGGCTTTGGCCGGGGAAGCCATCGGTCTGGTGCGCCACTGGTTGACGGAGGCCGCTAAGGTTCCCGTGGACGCCTCCGCTGAACAGCTCGCCGGCGTGCTGAAGGACCCCAACGGGCTCGACTTTACGGTCGGCTTCGTTGACGGCGTGGTCCGCCCGGAAGACCTGCATGTCGCCGCCCGCAACCTGGCAGCCCTCGCCCCGAAGGTTCCCGCGTTCCTGCCCTGGTACATGCGCAGCGCCGTCCGCCTCGGCGGCACCATGGCCCCGGTCCTGCCGCAGGTCGTCATCCCGGTGGCCCGGAAGGTGCTCCGCGAAATGGTGGGCCACCTCATCGTCGATGCCACGGACGCCAAGCTTGGCCCGGCCATCGCCAAGATCCGCAAGGACGGCATCAAGCTCAACGTCAACCTCCTCGGCGAAGCCGTCCTCGGTGAGCACGAGGCCTCCCGCCGGCTCGAGGGCACCCACACCCTCCTGGCCCGCCTCGACGTGGACTACGTGTCCATCAAGGTGTCCTCCACTGTTGCACCGCATTCCGCCTGGGCCTTCGACGAGGCCGTGGAGCACGTCGTGGAGAAGCTCACTCCCCTGTTCACCCGCGCCGCTTCCTTCGCCGCCGGGGGGCAGAAGGCCAAGTTCATCAACCTGGACATGGAGGAGTACAAGGACCTGGACATGACGATCGCGGTGTTCACCCGGATCCTGGACAAGCCCGAATTCAAGGACCTCGAGGCCGGCATCGTGCTCCAGGCCTACCTCCCGGACGCCCTCGCCGCCATGATCCGCCTGCAGGACTGGGCCGCCGAACGCCGCGCCAACGGCGGTGCCGCCATCAAGGTCCGCGTGGTCAAGGGCGCCAACCTGCCCATGGAACAAGTCGAATCCTCCCTGCACGACTGGCCGCTGGCGACTTGGGGCAGCAAGCAGGACTCGGACACCAACTACAAGCGCGTCATCAACTACTCGCTGCACCCGGACCGGATCAAGAACATCCGGATCGGCGTCGCAGGCCACAACCTCTTCGACATCGCCTTCGCGTGGCTGCTCGCCAAGCAGCGCGGTGTGGAGTCCGGCATTGAATTCGAGATGCTGCTGGGCATGGCGCAGGGCCAGGCCGAAGCCGTCAAGAAGGACGTCGGCTCGCTGCTCCTCTACACGCCCGTGGTGCACCCGGCCGAGTTCGACGTCGCGATCGCCTACCTGATCCGCCGGCTCGAAGAAGGCGCCAGTCAGGACAACTTCATGTCCGCCGTCTTCGAACTTTCCGAAAACGAAGTGCTCTTTGAGCGTGAGAAGCAGCGCTTCCTTGCCTCACTGGCAGAGCTCGACGACGAAGTCCCCGGCCCCAACCGCCGGCAGAACCGCAGCCTCCCGGCTGAGCCGATGCCGCATGACTCCTTCGAAAACACTCCGGACACGGACCCGTCCCTGCCCGCCAACCGTGACTGGGGCCGGGCCATCCTGGAGCGCGTTCCGTCCTCCACGCTGGGCAACGCGTCCGTGGAAGCGGCCACCATCACGGACGCTGAAACCCTCAACACGGTGATCGCCACCGCCGTCGAAAAGGGCAAGGCCTGGGGCGCCCTCAGCGGCGCCGAGCGCGCCGCTGTCCTGCACCGCGCCGGCGACATCCTGGAGGCGCGCCGCGCGGACCTGCTCGAGGTCATGGCCAGCGAAACCGGCAAGACCATCGACCAGGGTGATCCCGAGGTCAGCGAGGCTGTGGACTTCGCCCACTACTACGCGGAGTCCGCCCGAAAGCTAGACGACGTCGACGGCGCCACGTTCGTGCCCGCGCACCTCACCGTTGTGACCCCGCCGTGGAACTTCCCGGTGGCCATCCCCGCCGGCTCCACCCTGGCGGCACTCGCCGCCGGCTCCGCCGTCGTGATCAAGCCCGCCAAGCAGGCCCGGCGCAGCGGTGCCGTGATGATCGAAGCACTCTGGGAAGCCGGCGTGCCCCGCGACGTCCTCACCATGGTCCAGTTGGGCGAACGTGAGCTCGGCCAGCAGCTGATCTCGCACCCCGCCGTAGACCGCGTGATTCTGACCGGCGGCTACGAGACCGCCGAACTGTTCCGCTCCTTCCGCAAGGACCTGCCGCTCCTGGCCGAGACCAGCGGCAAGAACGCCATCATCGTCACGCCCAGCGCAGACCTGGACCTTGCGGCCAAGGACGTGGCCTACTCCGCCTTCGGCCACGCCGGGCAGAAGTGCTCCGCCGCCTCGCTGGTGATCCTGGTGGGCTCCGTGGCCACCTCCAAGCGGTTCCACAACCAGCTGATCGACGCCGTCACCTCACTCAAGGTTGGCTACCCCGAGGACCCCGCCAGCCAGATGGGTCCGATCATCGAGCCCGCCAACGGCAAGCTCCTGAATGCCCTCACCACCCTTGGCGAAGGCGAAAACTGGGCCGTTGAGCCGCGCAAGCTCGACGAGACCGGCAGGCTTTGGAGCCCGGGTGTCCGTTACGGCGTGCGCCGCGGATCCTATTTCCACCTCACCGAGTTCTTCGGTCCGGTGCTCGGCGTCATGACGGCGGAGACCCTCGAAGACGCCATCGCCATCCAGAACCAGGTGGAGTACGGCCTGACCGCAGGCCTGCACTCGCTGAGCACCGAGGAAGTGGGACTCTGGCTGGACAGCATCCAGGCCGGCAACCTTTACGTGAACCGCGGCATCACCGGGGCCATCGTGCAGCGCCAGCCGTTCGGCGGCTGGAAGAAGTCGGCCGTCGGCGCCGGTACCAAGGCCGGCGGACCCAACTACCTTGCCGGACTCGGCGACTGGGTCAGCAAAGCCAGCACCGCGGGCGGCGCTGATGGAAGCCCCAAGGCGGCCGTGACCAACTCCGGCGTCCGCCGCGTGTTGGGTGCTGCGAAGGGCTCCCTGGACGCTTCCGCCGTAGAAGCCCTGGGGCGGGCCCTGGCCTCGGACGCCCTTGCCTGGGCCGATGAGTTCGGCACCGCCAAGGATGTCTCAGGACTCAGCGCGGAGCGGAACATCTTCCGCTACCGCTCCCTGCCGGTAACGGTCCGCCTCTCCGAAGGCGAACCGCTCGCGGCCCTGATCAGGACAGTAGCCGCCGGTGTCCTGGCAGATTCGGCACTGACGGTTTCCACCGCCGTCGAACTCCCCGCCCCGGTGCTGGCGGCGCTCACTGCGCTGGACATCACCGTCACGGTGGAGGACGACGCCGCGTGGCTGGCCTCCGCAGCGACGCTTGCCGACGCCGGAAAACTGTCCGGCGGCCGGATCCGGCTCCTCGGCGGCGACGCGAAGGCGCTGGCTGAAGCCACCGGCGGACGGCCGGACCTGGCCATCTACGCCCACCCGGTCACCGAAGCCGGCCGCGTGGAATTGCTCCCGTTCCTGCACGAGCAGGCTGTCAGCATCACCGCGCACCGGTTCGGAACGCCCAACCACCTCTCGGACAGCCTGATCTAAGGGGCTCGGGGCTGCCCCGTCCGGGCGGGATCCAGCCAGAAAACAATAGCCGCCGACAGGCACCCTCGGGTGCCTGCCGGCGGCGATTTACGTTTGCTGACGTGAAGCTGTGCAGGTGAACTGCAGGAGCCGTTGCTAGCCCAGATACCAGCCGGGCGGCACCCACGAGGCCGGCACAGAGTGTGCCGAAAATTCTTCGCATCCCGTGCAGAAGTATGTGACTTCCCCCGGCTTCCGGAGCGTGCCGTCGTGCCGGAACTTTGCCGGGACAAACGTCTCCAGGTAGATGAATTCATCCGTCCCGCAGCGTTCGCAGTAGGGGCTGCCTACAAACTCGGTGTCCACCAGGGTGGCGGCGGGATGCGGTTCGCGCTGAACCAGGTCAGCGTGTGCGCTTGTTTCGTGGTGCACCGGCGTGTTGTGGTGCGTCCCCATGCCCAACGGGCGTACCGTTTTGAGTGAGTGGACTGGATTTGAGACTGAAAGATGCGGGTGGTTCGTGGTTGGCGTCATAGCATGCCTATCCCGAACTTTGTCCGTCAGGCTCCCCCAAGGCAACGTGGGCGGACACGGTTCGTCATCGAATCGTTGTCAGCGGCTTCTGCTTAACCTTTAACAGAATTCAGCATAATTTACGCACGTAATAACTTCAATCACTTACGTGGAATTACCACTTGCGCGGGGCCGACTACCTACTTACTTAGTCAGCTCGGGTGGCCTCCCCCCGTGCAGGTAAAAACGCCTAGGCGGAGCGCTTAATCGTTCGCCCCACAATCGCCTGGGTGAGCGCCTCGATTACCTCGGCATTCGCCAGCGGGTTCCGGATCAGCGTGAAGTCGACGTCTCCCACGGGCGGCAGGTCAAAGCGGCGGGTGATGATCTTCAGGTCGTCCGGTACGAGCGAGGACGGCATCACGGCGACTCCGATTCCTGCCCGTACAGCGGCCAGGACCCCGCTGATCTGCCGGGTGGTGCACGTGATGCGCCAGGTCCGGCCCCGGGATTCGAGGGAGTCGATGGCGAGTTTCCTGCTGAGGCTGGGCGACGGGTAGGCGATCAGCGGTACGGGGTCCCCGGGCTCCAGCACCGTCTGTTCCAGGCCCACCCACGCGAAGGCGTCGTGCTGGACCACCGTGCCGTCCTTGGCGCCGGCCACCCATTTCACGAAGACCAGGTCGAGCTGCCCGGCGTTGAGTTTCCGGTAGAGCTGATCGCTCTGGCCCACGGTGAGTTCCAGGTTGATCTGGGGATAGATCTGGCGGAACTCACGGAGGATGCGGGGGAGCCCGGTGATCGCGAGGTCGTCCGCGGTCCCGAAGCGGAGCCGGCCGCGCATCGCGGACCCGGAGAAATAGCGGGACGCCGCATCGTGGGCCGCAAGGATGGTCCGCGCGAAGCCGGCCATGGCATCGCCGTTGTCCGTCAGCCGCACGTCCCTGGTATCCCGGGCAATCAGGACCCGTTTGGCCGCGGCTTCCAGCTTGCGCACATGCTGGCTGACCGTGGGCTGGGCCAGCCCCAGCCGCTCCGCCGCCTTGGTGAAGCTGAGGGTCTCCGCGACCGCCAAAAAGGAGCGGAGCTGGGCGGGTTCAAACATGGCACTCCTGCGGGCTGGCGAAGCACTATTGCGGTTCGCAATGTTAGTTATAGGAACAATACGCTTCCATAATCTCTTGGGGCCACCATAGCGTGGACGTATCCCGCCCGCCCGCATCTTTGAGGATTCCCTGTGGCACCCCCTCCGCCTTCCACGGCAACCGTCAGCCAGCCCGTCATCGACTCCGCCGCATCCCCGCCACCCCAGACCGCACCGCGGGCCCCGTCACCGCGCCCGCAGGACGTCACCCAGCCGATCGCCGTCGTCAGCGAACGTCTGCCCTGGCGCCACACCTTCATCTCCCTCCGCGTCCCCAACTTCCGCATTTTTGCCATCGGACACTTCATCGCGGTGATTGCGCTCTGGATGCAACGGATCGCGCAGGACTGGCTGGTGCTGCAGCTTTCCGGCTCCGTCACAGCGGTCGGCATCACCGTGGCGCTGCAGTTCATGCCGTCGCTGGTGCTGGGGCCGTGGGGCGGGATGATGGCGGACAGGTTCCCCAAGCGTAAGATCCTCATCCTCTGCCAGTCGGTTGCCGCAGTCCTTGCCGCCGCCCTTGCCATCCTGGCGCTGAGCCAGCGCATCGAGGTGTGGCACGTCTACGCGATCGCACTGGTCCTGGGGCTGGTCACCGTGCTGGACCAGCCGGCCCGGCAGGTCTTCGTCAACGAACTCGTGGGCCCCACGTACCTGCGCAACGCCATCAGCGTGAACTCCACGACCTTCCAGCTGGGCGGCCTGATCGGGCCCGCACTAGCCGGGCTCCTGCTCACCGCGGTAGGTGCCGGCTGGGCCTTCGCGGCCAATGCCGTGGCATGCTGTTCCACGGTGGCTATGCTGCTGCTCCTGCGCAAGGACCAGTTGTTCATCACAGCGCCCGCGCCGAAGCGCAAGGGCATGCTCCGGGAGGGGCTGCACTACGCGCTGAGCAAGCCCACCATCTACTGGCCGTGGCTGATGGCAGGGTTCATCGCCGTTTTCGCCATGAGCTTGCCGGTGCTGCTGGCCGCCTTCGCGGACCACGTGTACGACGCCGGCGCCGGAGGCTACGGCCTGCTGAACGCGCTGGTGGCGCTGGGCGCGCTCGCCGGGGCGGTTACCTCCACCCGCCGGCGGCAGTTGCGGCTGCGGTCGGTGGTGCTGGGCGCCGGAATGTACGGCCTGATGCTCTGCCTCGCGGCCCTGGCGCCGTCCATGGTGTGGTTCGGCGTCGCCATGGTCCTCTCCGGCTTCTGGTGCCTGATGTTCCTTACCGCGGCCAACCAGCTGGTGCAGATCAGTTCCAACATGGGAATCCGGGGACGCGTTATGAGCCTCTACATCATGGTGCTGATCGGCGGGCAGGCCATCGGCGGCCCCATGATGGGCTGGATTGCCGAGCACGTGGACCCGCACACCGCCATCCTGGTTTCCGGCGGGGTGCCGGTCCTGGCAGCGGTGACTGTCGCCGTCGTACTGGCCCGGCGCGGTGAGCTGACCCTCAAAGTGAACCTCAAGGACCGGCGCCACCTCGTCAGGATAGTCAGCCGGAATGCAAAGAAGCCGGGGGGCAGGCCCTCAGGGCCTGCGCCCCGGCCGGCTGCTACGCGTCCAGAGGGGCGTGCGGGTACTCCGCCTGCCGCTGCTGGAACTGCAGCACGTCCTTGTTGAGGATCTTTCCGTCGCGGATTTCTATGGCACGGGCGATCGTCTCGTTTCCGGCCCAGGCCCCGGGGCCGGAGATGACGGTTTCCAGGAAGGGGAGCAGCGCCTCGCTGATCTCCCAGCTGGAGGAGTTCCACAGGTAGGAGGGACTGTGGTCCACGGCGTAGTAGTCAATGTGGTCGCCCACGGTGAGCATGGGCTCGGTGAACGTGGTGGTTTTCGCCCAGCTGAAGCCCATTCCCTCGTCGCAGGAGACGTCCACGATCAGGCTGCCGGGACGGAACGCGCTGAGGTCCTCCTCACGCAGGTACGTTAGCGGAGCGTTAGGGTCCTGCAGCGTGCAGTTGACCACAATGTCGCTCTCGGCCAGGAACGGCGCCAGCGGAACCCTGCCGCGCTCCGTGATGACCTGGCTGAGGAACGGCGCCTGGTCGTCATGGTCGAACTGGGCGATCCGCACCGAGTGGATGGGCGAGCCGACGGCGGCCACGCCGCGGTTCGTCAGTACCTGGACGTCGTGGATTCCGTGGGCGTTAAGCGCGGTGACGGCGCCGCGGGCCGTGGCCCCGAAACCGATGACGACGGCGGAGAGCCGCCGGCCGTAGACGCCCGTGGAGCCGGTGAGGGCCAGGGCATGGATGACCGAGCAATAGCCGGCCAGTTCGTTGTTCTTGTGGAAGACATGGAGGCCGAAGCCGCCGTCACCTGCCCAGTGGTTCATGGCCTCGAAGGCGATCAGCGTGAGCTTCTTGTCGATGGCCAGCTGGGTGATGGCGCGGTCCTGGACGCAGTGCGGCCAACCCCAGAGGACCTGGCCGTCGCGGAGTTCCGCCAGGTCCTCCGGCTGCGGCTTGGGCAGCAGGACGACGTCGGCGTCGGCAATGATCTCGCCGCGGGTGGCAATCCGTCCCACGAGGGAGGCCAGATGGGTGTCCGAAACGCCGAACCGTTCACCGTAGCCCTGTTCGAGGATGATGTTCCGCCGCAGCTCGGGTGCGATGCGGTCCAGGTGAAGGGGGTGGAGCGGGAGCCGGCGTTCGTCAGGTTTGCGCGTGCTGGCGAGGACTCCGAGGCTGAGGTGGTTCACGGAACCGGTCACTTCTTTTTGGGGCTCGCTGCCTTGGTGGCGGTTGCCTTGTCGAGGGAGCTCGGCGGCGCTGCCGCGGCCCTCTTGTCGGCGCGTTTTTCCTTGATGGATTTGCCGGATTTCGCGGATGCTGCTTGACGCGGGGACTTGTCAGCCATGATTGCTCCTGTAGCGGAACCGAAGGGGTTCCTGACTTCTGACGATACAGGTAGCCGCCTAATGCCCGGCGGAAGGATTGGAGCGGCTGACGGGAATCGAACCCGCGTATCAAGCTTGGGAAGCTAGCGCTCTACCATTGAGCTACAGCCGCAGAGGGACCAGCCACATACCTCGGCCAAGTCCCGGTTGCGTCAACCGGATTTACTTTACCCCAGCCGCGCGCACTCCCAGAACAGGGACACGAGCGCCAGGCTGCAGCACCCTTTCGATAACGCTTCGGTCCTTTCGATAACTGTTCGGTTAAGGCACGGCCGCGGCCGCTCCGAAGCCGTCCAGGCTGACTATCCTGTTGGGGTTAGCTGCAGTATCAGGGGAACGGGCTACGCAAGAAAGCTGTCCGACAATCAAGGGATCCCCGTGGCATTTGCAGAGTACGAGGTCGTCGTGGAACGCGATGCCATGACCGTGTACCAGTTCCTGCAGGACGGGCTGAACCTTCCCTCATGGCGGGAAGGGATCCGGACCATTGAATTGCGTTCAGGTGCGGTGGGCGCGTGCGGCGCGGTGTACCAGCAGACCCTCGCCGGACCGGCGGGCCGCCCCATTGCCGCCGACTTCCAGATCACCCAGCTCCGGCCGGGCGCCGAGATCCAGTTCCAAGTGGTCGCCGGGCCGGCCCGCCCGCACGGCGGCTACTACCTGAGCACCGAGGGAACAAAGACCCGGGTCAGGTTCGCCCTGGAGTCGCGGCCCAAGGGTCTGGCCGGGCTGATGGACTTCATGATCCAACGGACCATGAAGTCCGAAGTCGCGCAGTTGGAACGCCTTAAGGAAGTCCTCGAAGCCCGGCCCGTGGAGCCGTAACCCGCGCGCAGGGCAAGGCCGCTATTGCGCGAGGCGCTGTCCCGCCCACGTTCCGGGGATGGACGACGGCGACGCCAGGCTTCCCGTGCTGAGGTCCCAATACTGCACTACATCGCCGGCTCGTCGAAGGGCCAGCCCCGTTGAGTTCAGGCCCGTGACATCCCGCAGCGGACGGATGGCTGTAACGTCCGACCATCCGCTGGCCACCACCGCCCGGGCTTCGGTCCGCGGTACCGGCGCGCCTGAGCCGCGGAAGAGGCGGACGTACCCGTCCGACTGCCGGGCCAACAGGTCCTGGAAGCCGTCGCCGTCGTAATCCACCATTGCCAGCCGGTTCGCTGACACGCCTGACGCCATCAGGCTCCGCTCCACCAGGTCCGCTTTCCCGCGGTTCGGGTACAACCAGAGGTTCCCGGAGCTGTCCAGCGCCACCAGCTGCGGGAGCCGGTTGTTGGCGCACCACGCCCCCACCGTCAAGGTCATTCCGGCCCACCCGGACTTGCCCAATGTCACGCTTGGAAGGAACCCGCCGCCCGCCGAGCCTGCGTGCAGCGTGACCCTTCCATCAGTCCACTGGGCCATGACGTCAAAGACGCCGTCCCGGTCCCAGTCCGTGACAAAGAGTTCCTTGGCGGAGCCGAATCCGGTCCCGATGACCTGTTGTGCGCCGTATTGCCGGTTCCCCAGGGACGGACGGTTGATGAGTTCGCCGGATGCGTTCACCGAGACGAGGTCACCGGGACCCTTGATCGCGGCTGCCGCCAGGTCCGCCGTCGGCGGCATGTGCCGCACCAGCGGATCGCACACGCTGGTGGGCGGTGGGGGCATCGCCGTGCTGCCGCCCGGGCTGCTGGTGGTTCCCGCAGGCAGCGTGCCGTATCCGAAGAAGTCCACCACGCCCCACATGGTGTAGCGGTTGGGCGTGGTCTGCCAGTTGCCGTCCGTGAAGGTGATCCCTATCCCCATCACGTTGAAGCGCGGGTCCTTCAGGATTGCGTTGTGGGCGGGCGAGCCCTTCCACCACTCCACAAGCTGTGCTGCGTCCCGGTCCCAGCGGACGGCAATGACCTCGCCGGCGCCGTTGGTGGGGCTGAGGGCCCGCGAATCGGTCCAGAAGCTGGAGCGGTGCTCGATCACTTCCCTGGACGCGATGCTGTCGGACCACTCCTGGGCCATGGCGGCCACTGTGGCGTGGTACTTCACGGCGGGCAGTCCGAACGAAGCGCGGTAGCTGTTGATGGCGTTGAACACCGCCAGGATCTGGGACGACGCGTCGTCCCGGACCAGGGCCTGCGTGGTCAGTGATTCGGACCGGAGGGCTTCGGCGCCCGCCGTGGGTGCAGGCTGGGTCTGCGGCCCTGCCGGGGTGAGGGCCGCGAGATCGGCGTCGGTTGCGGACAACGGGGGAACGGACGCCGGCTCGGGCGGGGAGTCCGCTGATGACAGAGGCTGAGTGTCGGTGGAGAGTGCACCGACGCCGCCTGCGTCGGTCGTTCCTGAGGTATCGGCCAAAGCGGCAGTTGTGCCGCCCGGGTCCACTGCCGTGATGTCCGGGTCCACGGCGGGGATGAGGCGCCGCCCCGGCGCGTCATCCGCAGTGCCCGTGCCGCCGTCGTACACGAACGACGGCGGGCCGAGGGCGACGCTCTGCGCCTGCCGTGCCGCCACGGAGGACACCTCGGGTTCCGGGCTTGAGGAAGGTCCCCCCAGCTGGCCGGCCGCAGGCGGTATGAGCGCCAGTGCGCAGATCATGGCTGCCAGTGTCCGTGCCGAAATCTTCCTCAAGCCAACCCCAGATCCGTCGGTGCCGCCTCCTTCAGTGGGGAGTGCAACCGTCACAGCCGCAACATCAGACTCATCCTGTATCGGAGATGACGTTCCTTATCAGCAGTAACAGTAACCCCGGACAACGGGCTCGGCAATGGTGCGGTATTTTTGAGTGTGCTGATCTCTGACCGCGATATTCGTGCCGAAATTGATTCCCAACGGATTGTCCTGGATCCGTATGACCCGGTGATGGTCCAGCCGTCCTCCGTGGACGTCCGGATCGACCGGTTCTTCCGGTTGTTCGACAACCACAAGTACGCGCACATCGACCCCGCCGAGGACCAGCCTGAGCTGACGCGCCTCGTGGAAGTGGACCGCGGAGAGCCGTTCATCCTCCACCCGGGCGAGTTTGTGCTGGGCTCCACCTACGAAACCGTCACCTTGCCGGACGACATAGCGGCGCGGCTCGAAGGCAAGTCCTCGCTGGGCCGGCTGGGGCTGCTGACGCACTCCACCGCAGGGTTCATCGATCCAGGGTTCTCCGGACACGTCACGCTGGAGCTTTCCAACATGGCCACTCTGCCCATCAAGCTGTGGCCCGGCATGAAGATCGGCCAGCTGTGCTTCTTCAAGCTCAGCTCCGCCGCCGAATTCCCCTACGGCTCCGGTGAGTACGGCAACCGCTACCAGGGCCAGCGCGGTCCCACCGCCAGCCGCAGCTACCTGAACTTCCACCGCACCGAGATCTGAGAGAGCGTCGCTGAAAAGGCGGCAGGATCTGAGAGAGCGTCGCTGAAAAGGCGGCAGGATCTGAGAGAGCGTCAGATCGGGCGGGCGGCCGGCCGGGGTTTTGCCGGGCGGCGCAGCATCTTCACGACCGGCTCCACGTAGCGTGCCGCCAGCGGGCCCATGATGGCCATGATGAGCACGTAGGCCGTGGCCAGCGCCGCGAGATCGTGCGGCACCACACCGGAAGCCACTGCCAGGCCGGCGATGACGATGGAGAACTCACCGCGCGCAATCAGTGCTGCTCCCGCACGGAACCGGCCCGGCAGGCCAATTCCTGCCCGCTTGGCCGCCCAGATTCCCGTGATCATCTTGGTGGCGGCGGTGAGGACAGCCAGGATCAGCGCCCATCCCAGTACCGGCGGGATGGATGATGGGTCGGTGTTGAGGCCGAAGACCACGAAGAAGATGGCCGCGAAGAGGTCCCGGAGGGGTTCGAGGATCCGCGTTGCGCTGTGCGCCGTGGCGCCGGAAATGGCGATGCCCAGCATGAACGCCCCCACCGCGGCCGAGACCTGCATGGCGGCGGCGAGCCCGGCAACCAGGAGCGCGGCGCCGAGAAGGTTCAGCAGGAACACCTCGGAATTTTCGCTGTGCACTGCCTTGGACACGTGGTGCCCGTGCCGGAGGGCCACTACCAGCACCACGGTGACCACGCCGAGCGATATTCCGACGGTCTGCAGCCCCACCAGGAAACTGACCCCGGCCAGCGTGGCGGTGAGGACGGGCAGGTAGACGGCCATCGCCAGGTCCTCGAAGACCAGGATTGACAGGACCACCGGGGTTTCGCGGTTACCGATCCGGCCGAGGTCCGTAATCACCTTGGCTGCGATGCCGGAGGACGAGATGTATGTGACGCCGCCCATCACCATCGCTCCCACCAGGCCCCAGCCCAGCAGCACGGCCAGGCCCGCCCCCGGAATGAAGTTCAGGACGAGGTCCAGGACGCCGGCCTTCCACGACCGCCGGAGGCCGGTGACCAGCTCAGCCGCCGTATATTCCAATCCGAGCATAAGTAGCAGGAGGATGACGCCGATCTCGCCGGAAAGATGCGCGAATTCGTGCATGCCTTCCAGCTTGACCAGTCCGCCGGCCCCGAAGAACAGCCCGCCCACCAAATACAGGGGAATGGGGGACATCCCGATCCGCCCGGCCAGCCGGGCCAGCAGGCCAAGGCAGAACACGACGGCCCCCAGTTCGATGAGGGTTAGCGCGAGCGGATCCATGCCGCTCAGCCGTTGCGCAGGATATCGGCTGCTGTATCGAGGCCTTCTTGAGTTCCGACCGCCACGAGCAGGTCGCCGGGGTGAAGGACGACGTCCGGCCCCGGAGAGGGGAGAACCTCGCCTTCCCGCATGATGGCGACGATGGAGACGCCGCTGCGGGTGCGGATGCAGGCTTTGCCCATGGGCTGGTTGTGGAACGGTGAGTCCCCGCCGATGGAGAACTGGCGGGTGACGATCCCCGGGATTTCGCGGTGCTCTTCGGACAGCTGCATGGCCAGGCGCTGCCCGCCCAGCAGGTTGCCCAGAGCCGCCGCTTCGTCGGCGGTCAGCGGGATGGACGCCTGGCACGTGTCGGGATCGTCCCAGGTGGAAACGATCAGCTCGGTCTGACCTTCGCGGTATTCCACCACGCCGATCCGGCGGCCGGAAGCCGTCATGAAATCCTTGCGCCTGCCGAGGCCAGGGAGGTCTGTCTCATCCACGTTCATGGCACCAGCCTAGTCCGCGAAGAGGGCGTTGGGGTGTCGAAACCACGAATTGCCGGCGGGACCTCAGTCCGCAGGAACCACGGCGATTTCCACCTTTCCGGGCGCCTTGACCGGCAGCAGCACCAGCAGCCCTGCGAGGAGCACCACCATGATCCCGAGGATGCCCCAGCGCTGGGCTTCGCCAGGTGCCACAAGCGGTGACGCCACCGCGATGCAGAGCGTGAAAAGTGTTGGTGCCAGGAAGCTGACCGCCCGGCCGGTGGTGGCGTAGAGGCCAAAGAGCTCCCCGGATTCGCCATGGGGTGCCAGCCGGGCAAGGTACGCGCGGGAGGAGGACTGGGCCGGTCCAACGAAGAGGCACAGGAACAGCCCGAAGACCCAGAACGTGGTGGTGCCGGCCCAGGCCTGACCGAAGAAGACATAGCTGCCGTTGCCCAGGACCAGGATGACGGTGCCTGCAACCAGGAGGCCGGCAAGCGAGCCGATGATGACGGCTTTCGGCCCGATCCGGTCGTCCAGGAAGCCGCCGATCATGGCACCCACGGCCGCAACAACGTTGCCGAAGATGGCAAAGAAGATGACTTCCTTCAGTTGGAAACCGAAGGTTCCCGCGGCGATGATCCCGCCAAAGGTAAAGACGGCGGCCAGGCCGTCGCGGAAGATGGCGCTGGCAAGAAGGAAGAAGATGGTGTGCGGGCTGGTCCGGTAGATCGCCTTGATGCGGCGTACCAGCAGGCCATAGGAAGCCAGGAACCCCAGCTTCGCACCCTGCTGCGGCCTGGGCAGTTCCGGCACGGCGAACAGGACGGGCAACGCAAAGATGAAGAACCAGAGGGCGGAGAACACCGCCACGAGGCGGATGTTGAGGCTCTCTTCGGTGGACGCGCCGAACCACGCGAAGCTGGGCTGGACGAACAGCTGCAGCACGATCAGCAGGGCGACGATGCCGCCCAGGTAGCCCATGCCCCAGCCGAAGCCGCTCACCTTGCCGATGTTCTTTGGGGTGGAAATCTGCGCGAGCATGGCGTTGTAGTTCACCCCGGCGAACTCGAAGAAAACGTTCCCCAGCGCGATCAGTGTGACGCCCAGCAGCAGGAACTCCGGCCGCGGAAACACGAAAAAGCACAATCCGGTGAGGACCGCGACGGCGGCCGTGTTGACCCCGAGCCACAGCTTCCGGCGGCCGCCGGTGTCCGAACGCTGGCCCGTTACCGGCGCCAGAAGGGCGATGGCCGCCCCGGCAATCGCCAGCGCGCCGCCGAGCACCGCGGAGGCCTGGTCTTCTCCGCCGAAGGCGTTGGAGGTCAGGTACACCGTGAACACGAACGTGGTCATCACGGCGTTGAAGGCCGCCGAGCCCCAGTCCCATGCGGCCCACGCGAGGACCTTGCCCTTGCTGGTGGCCGACGTTCCGGACTCCAGTTCGGACGGGGGCTGGGTGGCCGCGGAAGCGGCGACGGGGTTCATAGGCTGAATGCTATCCGCCCCCGGCGATACGGCGAACCATTTGCAACGGCGAGTGAACAGTCGGCGGAAACTCCCGGCCGCCGGTGAGAATCCGCCCCGGACAGCACGGGCACGTGGCAAAAGTGTTTGCATCCGCTTGATAAACTGTGTGCACCGAACCTGACGAATGACCGCCTGCTCCAACTTTTGACAATCGAATTCCTGACGTTGCGGAGACACCAGTGATCACAGTCCTTGCCGTGCATTTCGCGGTGGCTGCCGTGGCGCCGTTCTTCTTCCGAAAGTTCCGCAGGAACACGTTCTACGGGCTGGCGGCGGTCCCCGCCGGCTCATTCGTCTGGCTGCTCCTGCAGCGCGACGCCGTGTACCAGGGAGCATACGGGCAGGCCTCCGCGGCCCCACCTTTCACGGGCAGCGCCGTCACGGAAATCCTTCCCTGGATCCCGGAACTCAAGATCGAGCTGGCGTTCCGGATGGACCCCTTGGCCTGGATCATGTCACTGCTGGTGCTCGGCGTGGGTGCCCTGGTGCTGGTCTACTGTGCGCGCTACTTCAAGAATAAGGACAGCAACCTGGGCGGTTTCGGTGCCCAGCTCCTGGCCTTCGCGGGGGCGATGTTCGGCCTGGTCACGGCCGATGACCTGCTCCTGATGTTCATCTTCTGGGAACTCACCACCGTCCTGTCCTACCTGCTGATCGGCTACGCCCGCACCCGGCTCTCCGCCAGGCGCTCGGCCCTGCAGGCCCTGATGGTCACCACGGCGGGCGGCCTGGCCATGCTGGTGGGCCTCATTATTCTGGGCTCCAGCGCCGGAACCTACCGGATCTCGGCCATCCTGGAACAGGCTCCCGGGCTGACCACCGGGCCGGCAGCGGGGGCCGTGGGCGCCGCCGTCGTCCTGATCCTCATCGGTGCCGTGACCAAGTCCGCACTGATCCCGTTCCATTTCTGGCTCCCCGGAGCCATGGCGGCGCCCACACCGGTGAGCGCGTACCTCCATGCCGCGGCGATGGTGAAGGCCGGCGTCTACCTCGTGGCGCGGCTGGCGCCGGGCTTCGCGGAGACGGCGTACTGGCTGCCCATGGTGCTGGGACTCGGCCTGGCCACCATGCTGGTGGGCGGGTACCGCGCGCTGCGGCAGACCGACATCAAGCTGATCCTGGCGTACGGCACGGTGAGCCAGCTCGGCTTCCTCACCATGGTGGTGGGCCTCGGCAAGCCCGATGCGGCCCTGGCCGGGTTGGCCCTGCTCCTGGCCCACGGGCTCTTCAAGGCCACCCTGTTCCTGGTGGTGGGCATCATCGACCACCAGTCCGGAACCCGCGATCTCCGCAAGCTCTCCGGCGTCTACAAGTCCTCCCGCGCCCTGGCCGTGGTTGCGGCCATCGGTGCCGCGTCAATGGCCGGCATCCCCCCGCTGGCAGGCTTCGTGGCCAAGGAATCGGTGTTCGAGGCCTTCGTGCACTACGGCACGTCCGCTGATGCGGCGGGCTCCTGGGGCCTGGTGGTGCTCGGGGGACTGGTCCTGGGGTCCATCCTTACCTTCGCCTACAGCGCCCGTTTTATGTGGGGCGCCTTCGCGTCGAAGCCTGGCATCGACCCCACGCCGTTCAAGGCCATCAAGCCGTCCTTCCTCGCCGCCCCCGCCCTGCTGAGCCTGCTCACGATCGTCTACGGCCTGTGGCCGGCGCCGGTTGACGGCTGGATCCAGCCGTACGCCGCGGGATTCGTGCACGACGGCGGCGATCCGGCCACCGCCGCGGGACACCTCGCGCTGTGGCACGGACTCACGCCCGCGCTGGGCCTGACGGCCATCACCTTCGTGCTCGGCCTGGCGATGTTCTACGGCCGCAACCTGGTCGCCAGGGGCCAGAGCCTGGTACCGGCGTGGGTGGACGGCGACCGCGCCTACCAAATGACCATCGGCGCTCTGGATGACGTTGCCGTGTGGGTCACGGGACGCACGCAGCGTGGTTCGCTGTTCTTCTACCTCGCAGTGATCCTCACGGTGGCGTTCACCCTTCCGCTCACCGCCCTGCTCATCGCCGGGAAGCCACTGCCGGACGGGCTGTACTTCATCGATCCCAATTCTCCGCTGCAGCTGGTGGCCGGGGCCGGCATCGTGATCGGGGCGCTGGCAGCCGTGCGGGCGAACAAGCGGTTCCTCGCCGTGCTGATGGTCTCCGTGACCGGCTACGGCATCGCCCTGATGTTCGCGCTACAGGGCGCACCGGACCTCGCCCTGACCCAGATGCTGGTGGAAACCATCATCCTGGTGGCGTTCGTCCTGGCCATGCGCAGCCTGCCGGCCGAACTCCGGGACCGCACAGGCGGCAAGTACCGGGTGATCCGCGTGATCATCGGGGCGGCGTTCGGAGTCACCATGATCTTCGTGGCCATCTACGCCATGGGCGCGCGGGTCGCGACGCCCGTCGCCCTGGAGTTCCCGCGGCTTGCCTACGAAGGCGGCGGGGGACTGAACATCGTCAACGTCACCCTCGTGGACATCCGGGCGTGGGACACCTTCGGCGAAATCTCCGTCCTGGCACTGGCCGCCACCGGCGTCGCCAGCCTCATCTTCGTCAAGGGGCGCGGCGACGGCATCCGGGCCTCATCCTCCGTGGCCGAAGGAACAGTAGGCCGGCGCTCCGGTGCGGGCCAGAGCTCCCGTGACAGCGCCGCGCTGGCCCTGAGCCGCAAATTCGCGGCCTCCACCCGGGACGCCTGGCTCGTGGCAGGGCGCACCATGGCCCCCGAGCGCCGCTCCATCATCTTCGAAGTGGTCACGCGGCTGGTGTTCCACTCGATGATCGTCTTCTCCATCTACCTCCTGCTCGCCGGTCACAACCTTCCGGGCGGCGGCTTCGCCGGCGGTCTGACGGCCGGGCTCGCCCTGACCATCCGCTACCTCGCCGGCGGCCGCTTCGAACTGCGGGAGGCCACGCCGGTGGGCGCGGGAACGCTCCTCGGAATCGGGCTGGCCACGGCGGCGGCGTCCGGAGTGGTGCCGCTCCTGCTGGGCGGGCAGGTGTTCCAGAGCGCCATCATCGAACTGTGGCTGCCGGTGTTCGGCGACATCAAGTTCGTCACCTCCACCATCTTCGACATCGGCGTCTACATCGTGGTGGTGGGCCTGGTGCTGGACGTGCTGCGCAGCCTGGGCGCAGAAATCGATGAGCACTTTGAAGAGAACCCCGAGGGCGAGACCGAAGGGCAGGAACCGGACGGGATTCCCGCCGAAACCACCGGGAGGGGGAAGGCATGAGCGTCAACCTGACATTGCTGACCGTCATGGGCGCGCTCTATGCCTGCGGAATCTACCTGATCATGGAACGCAGCCTCACCAGGGTGCTGCTGGGCCTGATGCTGCTGGCCAACGCCACCAACCTGCTGATCCTGGCCACCGGCGGCTACGCCGGCCTGGCGCCCATGTTCAGCAAGGACACGGACCCCCGCGACTACAACGACCCCCTCCCGCAGGCACTGATCCTGACATCGATCGTGATCTCCTTCGCAGTGACCGCTTTTATGCTGGGCATCATCTACCGGACCTGGGTGCTGGCCCGCCGCGATGAGATCCAGGACGACGTCGAGGACATCCGCGTCGCCGAGACCCCCAGCTTCGACGCGGAGGATGATTCCGAGATTCCGGTGGAGACCTCAGAGTTCCCGCTGACCATGATTGGTTCGGACGGCAGGGGCATCAGTGATTCGGACCTGTCCGCGGACAACGGTTCCGCCGGCAGCGGTTCGGGCCGCGGCACGTCAGGCGGCGGCCCGGAAGGCGGCGTGGCCACCGTGAAGGCCGGCGACCGCAAGATCAAAGCCAAGGACGCCGCTGCGGAAGAGCAACCCGGCTCCCAAAACGTGACACCCGGCCCGGAAGGAGGCGTGAAGTGAACATCGCAAGCTTTGCCCCGCTCGCCGTCGTACTTCCCATCCTCGGTGCCGCCCTGACGTTCGTGCTGATCCGGCACTCCCGGGCCCAGCGGGCCGTCAGCATTACGCTGCTCTCTCTGACGCTTCTGCTGGAATGCGTGCTGCTGGCTTCCGTCTGGGACGGCGGAACCGCGGCCGTCAACATCGGCGGCTGGCTGCCGCCGTGGGGCATCGTGATGGTGGTGGACCAGTTCTCGTCGCTGATGCTGGTGGTCTCCTCCACGGTCAGCCTCGCGGTGCTGGTGTACGCCACAGGCCAGGGCATGGCCGACGGCGACCAGGACGCACCGCTGTCGATCTTCCACCCCACCTACCTGATCCTGGTGGCAGGCGTGTCCAACGCGTTCCTATCGGGTGACCTCTTCAACCTCTACGTGGGGTTCGAGATCCTGCTGACGGCAAGCTACGTGCTGATGACCCTCGGCGGGACCGGTCCCCGCATCCGTGCCGGCGTGACCTACGTGGTGGTCTCCGTGGTGTCCTCCGTCCTGTTCCTGATCGCCATCGCCATGATCTACGGCGCCACCGGAACCATCAACATGGCGGATCTCGCCGTCAAGCTCGCGGACCTGGACTCCGGAACGCGGATGCTGCTGCACGTGATGCTGCTGGTGGCCTTCGGCATCAAGGCGGCTGTCTTCCCGTTGTCCTTTTGGCTTCCTGACTCGTACCCCACCGCACCAGCCCCCGTCACGGCGGTGTTCGCCGGCTTGCTGACCAAGGTGGGCGTCTATGCCATGGTGCGCACCGAGACGCTCCTCTTCCCGGGGGACTCGCTGAACACTCCGCTGATGGTGGCGGCATTACTGACCATGGTGGTGGGAATCCTGGGTGCGCTGGCCCAGAGCGACATCAAGCGTCTGCTGTCGTTCACCCTCGTCAGCCACATCGGCTACATGGTGTTCGGGCTGGCGATGTCCTCGGTGGCCGGGCTCGGCGCGGCAGTGTTCTACGTGGCCCACCACATCACCATCCAGACCAGCCTCTTCCTGGTCACGGGCCTGATCGAACGCCGCGGCGGAAGCTCGTCGATCGACCGCGTCGCCGGCCTGGCCAAGTTGTCCCCGATCCTGGCCCTGCTGTTCTTCATCCCCGCCATGAACCTGGCCGGCATCCCGCCGTTCTCCGGTTTCCTGGGCAAGCTCGGGCTGCTGCAGGCCGGTGTGCAGCTTGGCACCCCGCTGGCCTACGCCCTGGTGATCGGCGGCGTCGTGACCAGCCTGCTGACGCTTCTGGCCATCGCCCGTGTGTGGAACCGCGCGTTCTGGCGCAAACCCGAGGACGCCGAGAACCCGGACCCCGTGCTGCTCGCGGCCCCTGAGGACTCCGACACGGGCGACCGCGCGGGCAAGCGCAACGTCACGCTGCTGCCGCGGACGATGGTGGGATCAACCCTGGGCCTCGTGGCCTTCGGCGTGGCGCTCACCGTCTTTGCCGGCCCGCTCTTTCGGGTGGCGGACCAGTCGGCCGTGGAAATGCTGGACCGGTCCGCGTACATCCAGGCCGTGCTGGGCGAAAACGCCCCCGTGCCCCCGATCGCGCAACCTGAGCCTGTGCAGCCTGAGCCTGTGCAGCCTGAACCTGTGCAGCAGGAGGGGAAGAAATGAACCGCCGACGGATCTCAATCCGGCAGGAACTGCCCCTGCTGGTCTGGCTGGTGTTCGTCTGGGCCGCGCTCTGGCAGGATTTCAGTCCCGGTAACCTGCTGTTCGGTGCGCTGATCGCCGTCGTGGTGGCACGGCTTTTCTACCTGCCCCCGGTGGAGCTGGGCGGCCGCTTCAGCATCGTGCGGGCAGTCCCCTTCGCCCTGGTGTTCCTGGCCAAGGTGGTGGCCGCCAGCTTCCAGGTGCTGTACCTCGCGTTGGCCCGCGGGCCCAGGGTGACCAACGCCGTCGTCGCCGTCAAGCTGCGAAGCCACTCGGACCTGATGGTGACGGCCACCGGCCACGTCATCTCGCTGATTCCGGGCTCGCTGGTGGTGGAGGTGGACCGCTCCACGTCCACGCTCTACATCCACGGGCTGAATGTGCGGAGCGGAGAGGACATTGTGAACCTGCGCAAAGAGGTCCGGGATGCCGAGGCGGCACTGATCAGGATCATGGGCACCCGCGAGGAACTGGCCGCACTGAAACAGGAGGTGGGCGCATGATGGACGTCGTCCTGACCGTAACGGCCGTGATCCTGTCCCTGGCGGCAGCCGGGGCGATTGTCCGGATCGCCATCGGCCCGTCCCTGCTGGACCGGGTGCTGGCCTCTGACGTGCTGCTGGCCATCATCGGTGCCACGCTCTGCATCGACATGGCCGTCAACCGGCACCTGAACAACCTGATGCTGCTCGTGGCGCTGTCCATCATCGGATTCATCGGGTCCGTGACCGTGGCGCGCTTCGTGGCCGACCGGCGGGAGCAGCCCCATGAATCCTGAACCATCCGCCGTGGACACAGTCATTGATGCAGTGTCGGCCGTCTTTATGGTGGTGGGCGCCCTGATGTCCCTCGGTGCGGCGATCGGCCTGTTGCGCTTCCCCGACCTGATGAGCAGGATGCACGCCGCCACGAAGCCCCAGGTGCTGGGACTCTTCCTGCTGCTGGCCTCGGTGGGCCTGCAGCTGCGGACCTGGTGGGTGTGGCCCGTGCTGTTCGTGGCGTGGATCTTCCAGGTGCTCACCGTTCCGGTGTCCGCCCACATGGTGGGCAGGGCGGGTTACCGCACCAAGCACCTGCACAAGGAACTGCTCACCACGGATGAACTGGAGGCCGTAGTGCTGAAGGCAGCCGACAAGAAGGCCGCCACAAGGCAGGAATCAGAAAAGCGCGCCGCCGTCGAGGGTGACGACGGCGCAGCCTAAGGGGCGCCCGCAAGAAGTTCCGGGCCGCCACCCCCGGTGGAGTTTTTGTCCAGATAACGCGACTTGGAGGTCAATTACCTCCCGTTACCTGGACAAAAACTCTCCCGGGTGGGCCTAGACGATGTCCTGGCTCTTGGCGAAGCGGGTGATGGCACGCTGCGTGCCCCGGTTGGCCAGGACCTGGATGATGGCGCTGACAGCCGCCGAGATCAGCGCAAAGGTCAGGGCGCTGCGCAGGGTGGTGGGGACGTCGTCCTTGTCGCCCTTCGGGGGCTTGCGGCCGGTGATCTTTTCCCAGACGACGTCAACGGCCTTGGTGCCGGCGAATCCGGCAAGCAGGCTCACTCCGGTTCCAAGCAGCTTGATGAAAAAACTCACTCCAGTACCCCTTACAGGTGGGAAACAACGGAAACAGGGCTTCCCCTAGCCTAGCCGCATCAACCCGGCCGCATCACCGCGCATTGTGACACCCTCCCCGGGATTTCGCGGGCCCGCGGGTGTAAACTGATCCACGCCCACAAGGGCGAATTGATACGACAGGGGAGCGTCGCCGTCGGGCATCACTGGAACATTCCAGGGAACCGGAGGCGGGCGCTGAGAGTGCGGACAGCCGCAGACCCTCGAACCTGATCCGGTTAGTACCGGCGCAAGGGAGTCGAGTTCTCAGAGTGTCCGGCAGCAGGCGGCGGAAGCCGCGGACGGTCCGGGGAACACTCTCCCCTCCTGTACCTCAGGAGGAAGAAAATGACTGGAATGACGGCCAAGCAGACGCTTGGCAACAGCAAGTGCAACTGGCGCGTGGTGGACATTGTGGTTGCCGCGTTGATCGCAGTAGCCGGAGGCGTGATTTTCTGGGCCTGGTCCCAGGGGGCTGCCGCAGTTTCGCCGCCCATGAACGCCGTCTACCCGCCGCTGACCGGCCTTATCGCAGGCGGCTGGATGATTCCCGCCGTCCTGGGCATGCTGATCATCCGCAAGCCCGGAGCCGCCCTGTTCTGCGAAACAGTGGCCGCCACGGGTGAGCTGATCATGGGCTCGCAGTACGGCGCGTCGGTGCTGTTCTCCGGCTTCGTGCAGGGGCTCGGCGCGGAGATCATCTTCGCGGTGTTCGTTTACAAGAAGTTCAATCTGCCCGTTTCGCTGCTGGCCGGCGCCGCTGCAGGCCTCTTCTGCGGCCTGAACGACTCGTTCGCACCGTGGGGCTGGAACATCGCCTACGCTGCCGGCGACAAGCTGGCCTACATCATCTTCACGGCCATCTCCGGCGCCATCATCGCCGGCGGACTGTCCTGGCTGGCCACCCGCGGACTGGCCCGGACCGGTGTGCTGAGCTCCTTCGCCTCCCGCAAGGCAGCGACGGAGCCTGTCTTCTCCTGATGAACGGACACTGCTCATGACGCCTTCCGACACCGTCCGCCCGGCAGCGGTTACGGCACGCGGCTGGGGCTGGCGGCATGCCGGCCGGTCCCGGCCCGCCGTCCACGGCCTGGACCTGGACATTCAGCCGGGCGAACGCGTGCTGCTGCTGGGTCCCTCCGGCGCGGGCAAGTCCACGCTGCTGCACGCACTCGCCGGGGTGCTCGGGGACAGCGACTCCGGAGCCCACGACGGAACGCCGGATGCCGACGACTCCGACGAGACCGGTTCCCTGCTCATCGACGGTGCCCCGCCGCGTGCTCAGCGCGGCCGCGCCGGCCTCATGCAGCAGGACCCGGAGACGCAGGTGGTCCTTTCCCGCGTGGGGGACGACGTCGCCTTCGGCGCCGAGAACCTTGCCGTGCCGCGCGCGGACATCTGGACGCGTGTCGGAGAGGCGCTCGACGACGTCGGGCTGGCCCACCTGCCGCTGGACCACCCGACGTCAGCTCTGTCCGGCGGGCAGAAGCAGCGCCTCGCGCTTGCCGGGATCCTCGCCATGCGCCCGGGACTGCTGCTCCTCGACGAGCCCACTGCCAACCTGGACCCTGCCGGCGTCCTGGAAGTCCGTGACGCCGTGGGCCGGTGCCTGGACAAGACCGGGGCAACGCTGGTGGTGGTGGAACACCGCGTGGGCGTGTGGAAGGACCTTGTGGACCGGATCGTGGTGCTGCAGCCGGGATCTGCCACGGACACCGCGGTGCTCCTGGACGGCCCTCCGGACCGGGTCCTGGCAGAGGCGCGGGACGTGCTCGTCTCCGCCGGCGTCTGGGTGCCCGGGTACGTGCCCGCCACCCGGGCTCGAACGGGTGACGCAGGAGTGCCGGGTGCCACTGGAACGCAGGGCGAGCCGGGTGCCGGGAACCTCCTGCTGGCCGCCGAAAACCTTGCCGTGTCCCGCGAACGCCCCCGCCGGCGGCGCTTCAAGGCTGTCCCGCCGGTCCCCGTGCAGTCCGGCATCACGGCGCAGGTCCGCGCCGGCCAGGCATTGACCATCACGGGTCCCAACGGTTCCGGAAAGTCCACGTTTGCCCTGACCCTCGCCGGGCTGCTCCAGCCGGTGGAGGGCTCGGTTTCCGCCACGGTCGACCTCAGCCAAGGTGCCGGCATCGACCCGTACAAGTGGAAGGCGGAGCAGCTGATCTCCCGGATCGGCACCGTGTTCCAGGAACCGGAGCACCAGTTCGTCACCGGCCGGGTGCTGGATGAGCTGATGTTCGGCCCGCGGCACCTGGGCCACGGCGAGGACCGCGTGGACGAACTCCTGGAGCGCCTCCGGCTGACCAAGCTGGTGGACGCCAACCCCTACACACTCTCCGGCGGGGAGAAGCGCCGGCTGTCCGTCGCCACCGTCCTGGCCGCGCATCCCCGCGTGCTGATCCTGGACGAGCCCACGTTCGGCCAGGACGCCAACACCTGGGCCGAGCTCGCCTCCTTCCTCTCCGAACTCCTCGACGCCGGCACCGCCGTGGTGTCGGTGACCCACGACCAGGAGTTCAGCGACGTCCTGGGCGGTACCGAGCTGAAACTGGGCGCGCCCGAACCCGGGCGGCCAGGACTGCGCAACCCGAAGGTGGCTGCACCATGAGGCAAGCGCTGACCCTGCAGGCGAACCACGCCCTGCTCACCCGGGCCAATCCGCTGGCCAAGTTCGCCGTCGTCATGCTGATGACCGTGGTGCTGGCGCTGTCCATCGACTGGGTGTCCGCCTCCGTGGCGCTGGCCTTCGAGCTGCTGCTCTTTCCGCTGGCGGGACTGACCGTCGCGTTGCTCTGGCAGCGTGGCTGGCCGCTGATCCTGGCGGCTGCACTGGGCGGCTGGAGCACCTCGATTCTGGCGCCTGACGCCGGAAGGATACTGCTCGACGTCGGCATCTGGTCCATCAGTGAAGGTTCGCTGGAGCTGGGGCTGGGATTTCTGCTCCGGGGGGTGGCGATCGCCCTCCCCGCGGTGCTGTTGATGAGTTGCACGGACCCGACTGACCTGGCAGACGCCCTCGCCCAGAAAGCGAAGCTGCCGCACCGCTTCGTGCTGGGTACGCTGGCCGCCATGCGGCTCGTGGGGCTGATGGCCGAAGAATGGCAGACGATCGGCATGGCCCGGCGCGCTCGCGGTGTGGGCTCGCACGGCAGTCCGGCGCAGCGCCTCCGGGCCACGCTGGGGCAGAGCTTCGGACTCCTGGTCCAGGCTGTGCGCCGGGCGTCACGGCTTGCCGTCACCATGGAGGCTCGGGGGTTCGGCGGCGCGCAGCGGACCTGGGCGCGTGAGTCCACGTTCAGCAAGCTGGACATCTGGGTGGTCCTCGGCGGCGTGCTGATTGCCGCCGCGGCAGTGTCCGCGGCAGTCGGTGCGGGGACCTGGAACATGGTGTTCCTCGAGCAGCAATAGCCTCCGGGGGCCGGCGCCGCATATCGCACGAAGTGAATATTTTGTGAGTTTGAGTGCACTTTCCGGCGTTTCGAATGGCCAAATAGCTCATGCGTGATATTTTCCTTGTATGACTCAAGAGACTGCTGAACACGTTGGCCTGCTGCTCCGCGATGCCCGCGGGGAGAAGGGCTGGACCCAGGGGCAGCTGGCAGCCGAGCTGGGCACCAGCCAAAGCGCCATCGCCCGGATGGAACAGGGCAAGCAGAACCTCAGCCTCAAAATGATCCAGCGGCTCGAGGCCATTGTTGGCCGCAGCATCGTCAAAGTGGGCCGGCCGCAGATGACGCACCTCCGGGTGGAGGGCGGCCGCACGCTGTCCGGTTCGGTGGACGTCAACAGCAGCAAGAACGCCGGAGTTGCCCTTCTCTGCGCCAGCCTCATCAACCGTGGCACCACCACGTTGCGCCGGCTGGCCCGGATCGAGGAAGTGAACCGGATCGTGGAGGTCCTGACCAGCATCGGCGTCGAATGCACCTGGCTCAATGCCAACGATCTGCAGATCCGCCGCCCCGCCGTGCTGGACCTGGATTCCATGGACGTGGAGGCTGCCCGCCGCACCCGCAGCGTGATCATGCTGCTGGGGCCGCTCCTGGACGAGTCCGCGGAGTACCGCCTCCCGTACGCGGGCGGCTGCGACCTTGGCACCCGCACCGTGGAGCCGCACATGCAGGCCCTGCGCCAGTTCGGCCTGTCGGTGGAAGCCACGTCCGGCTTCTATTCGGTGCAGGCACCGCCGGCCGACGGCGACAACCGCACCTTTGTGCTGAGCGAACGCGGTGACACAGTCACCGAAAACGCCATCATGGCGGCCGCCCACCGCCGCGGCACCACGGTGATCCGCAACGCCAGCCCCAACTACATGGTCCAGGATCTCTGCTTCTACCTGCAGGGCCTGGGCGTGGAGATCGACGGCGTGGGGACCACCACCCTGAAAATCACCGGGCTGCCTTCCATCGACGTCAATATCGAGTACTTCCCGTCCGAGGACCCCATCGAAGCGATGAGCCTCATCACGGCCGGCATCGTGACCAATTCCGAGGTCACCATCCGCCGGGTTCCCATCGAGTTCATGGAGATCGAACTCGCCACCCTGGAGCAGATGGGCCAGGAACTGGAGATTTCCGGGGAGTACTTTGCCCGTAACGGCCGTACCCGGCTGGTGGACGTCACCACGAAGCCCTCCGCATTGCATGCCCCGACGGACAAGATCCACCCCATGCCGTTCCCCGGCCTGAACATCGATAACCTGCCGTTTTTCGCCGTCATTGCCGCGAATGCCGAAGGCCAGACCATGATCCACGACTGGGTCTACGAGAACCGGGCCATCTACCTCACCGAGCTGAACAAGCTGGGGGCCCGCGTCCAGCTGCTGGATCCGCACCGGATCTACGTCAACGGACCCACCAGGTGGCGTGCCGCCGAGGTGGGCTGCCCGCCCGCCCTCCGCCCGGCCGCCTGCATCCTGCTGGCCATGCTGGCTGCCCGCGGTGTTTCGGAACTGCGCAACATCTACGTGATCGAGCGCGGGTACGAGGACCTGGCCGAGCGGCTCAACACCATCGGTGCGAAGATCGAGTACTTCCAGGACTGACCCGTTCCGCCCTGTAAGGCAGGCGCCGTTGCGGCGCCTGTCTTACAGGGCGGCACAGGAGCACAATGTATGCATGCGAACTTTCGGGGTTGAGGAAGAGCTGCTGATTGTGGACCCCGTGACCGGGGAGCCGCTGGCGCTGGCGGACGCCCTGCTGGCAGGGCGGACGCTTGCTGCGGACGACGCTCCGGACAAACCCCGGATCCCTGACCCTCACGATCCAAACCGTCACGACGGCGACACCGGGCTCACTGCCGAACTGAAACTCGAGCAGATCGAGACGCAGACCCGTCCGTGCCTGAACTACGAGGAGCTGCTCCTCCAGATCCGCCAGGGCCGGGCCCTGGCCGACAGCGCCGCGAAGAAACACAATGCGCGGGTGGCCGCGCTGGCGACTTCGCCGATTGCCTCCACGACGCACACCACACCGAACCCCCGCTATGCCACCATGCAGGAGCGCTTTGGCCTCACCGTCCACGAGCAGCTGACCTGCGGGTTCCACGTCCACACTTTCGTCGAATCCCCGGAAGAAGGCGTGGCTGTCATCGACCGGATCAGGGACAAGCTGGCGGTGCTGACCGCGCTCAGCGCGAACTCGCCGTACTGGAACGGCGTGGAGACGGGCTTCGAGAGTTACCGCACGCAGGCCTGGAACCGCTGGCCGACGTCGGGCCCGTCCCAGATCTTCGGGACGCACTCCATGTACCGCCGCGTGGTCACCCGGCTGCTGGACAGCGGCGTGCTGCTTGACGAAGGCATGATCTATTTTGACGCGAGGCTCTCCCGCAACCATCCCACCGTGGAAGTCCGGGTGGCGGACGTCTGCCTGCAGGCCGAGGACGCCGCCCTGATCGCCGTCCTGGTGCGGGGCCTGGTGGAATCGGCCTGCAGGGAATGGCGGGCCGGTGTGGACCCGGCGCCCGTACCGACGGTGCTCCTGCGGATGGCCGCGTGGCAGGCGAGCAACTGCGGACTGCGGGGAGACCTCCTGGATTTCGGCACATTCCGTCCCGCTCCCGCAGGGGAAGTGGTGGATGCGCTGGTGGACTACGTGGCGCCCGTCCTGGCGGAACAGGACGAGCTGGAACTGGCCCGGGAAGGCGTGCGGAGAATCCTGGACAGGGGGACCGGTTCGGAACAGCAGCGCCTTGCCATGCAGGAAGGCCTTGCCGGGACCTCGGACGCCGCTGCCGGGCTGGCCGCAGTGGTCGCCCACGCGGTGGACATGAGCATGCGCCGGACCGAAGCCATCACCGCGCGCGAGAAAGCGCCCGTGCTGTTGCGCGTCCGCCAGTCCTGAACAGGTTCCTACTACCCCGGAGCGCGCCATGGAAACCGAATACGCAACAGTCACGGGACATGATGTCACCACCATCACCTGCGTCTGCGGTAACACCGTCAGCGACGAGGGGCTGATCCAGGCCAACTCCGAAGGCATGCCCGTGCACCTTGGCGAGGGAACTCCCGTGCCTGCCGGACTGGCCGAGTGGCCCGGGGACGAGGATCTTTACACACTGTGCCCGGCGTGCGGCCGCGTCTACCACGACACCGTCATCGAAGAGACCGGCACCGCGCCCGTGGCGTTCACCGTGGATGTTGCGGCCGCCCCGATAGCCGAAGCGATCCGCCTGCACTGGGAGCTGGACACCTGACGTTCGGCGCGGCAGGCCGTCGTAGCTTGGCGCTGATCAGGGGCGGGATGGTCAGATCTGCTTGAGCGCCTGCTCCAGGTCACGGATGAGGTCGTCAACATCCTCGAGTCCTACCGACAGGCGGACCACGCCGTCGCTCAGCCCGATGGCGGCCCGGCCTTCCGGCCCCATGGCGCGGTGCGTCGTGGTGGCCGGGTGGGTGATGAGCGTCTTGGCATCGCCGAGGTTGTTGGAGATGTCGATGATCCGCAGCGCGTCCAGCAGCGCAAAGGCTGCTTCCTTCGCCGTGCGGCCCGCCGACGGCAAGAGCTCCAGCGTGAGCACGGTACCGCCGGCCTTCATCTGCTTGGCCGCCAGCTCATACTGCGGGTGGGACTTCAGCAGCGGGTACTTGACCCAGCTGACCGCCGGCTGGTCTTCCAGCCATTCGGCCAGGCGAAGCGCGGAGGCCGAGGAATGGTTGACGCGCAGCGCCATGGTTTCCAGGCCCTTCGTCAGCACCCAGGCGTTGAAGGCGGACAGTGCGGGTCCGGTGTGCCGCATCAGCTGCTTGACCGGGCCTTCGATGAACTCCTTGGTGCCCAGGATGGCGCCGCCGAGGACCCGACCCTGGCCGTCGATGTGCTTGGTGCCGGAGTAGACCACCACATCCGCGCCGAGCTCCCCGCAGCGCTGCAGCAGGGGAGTGGCAAAGACATTGTCGACGACGACGGTCGCCCCTGCCGCGTGTGCCAGTTCGCTGACCGCGGCGATGTCCACGATTTCCTGCATGGGGTTCGACGGCGACTCAAAGAAGACCGCCGTCGTGGGCTCCGAAAGGGCGGCGCGCCACTGCTCCAGGTCCGGGCCGTCCACGAACACCGTTTCCACGCCCCACCGGGGCAGGATCTCGTTCAAAATGACAAAGCAGGAGCCGAACAGCGAGCGGGCGGCAACCACCCGGTCACCGGCAGCCAGCAGGGCGCCCAGTGCCGTGAAGACGGCGGACATGCCGGACGCCGTCGCAAAGCACGCCTCGGTGCCCTCGAGCAGCCGGAGCCGTTCCTGGAAGGTGGCGACGGAGGGGTTGCCGTACCGGGAGTACACAAACCGTTCGTCCTCGCCGGTGAATGCGCGCTCGGCGGCTGCCGCGGATTCGTAGACGAACCCCGAGTTGAGGAAGATCGGCTCGGCGGTCTCCTGGAAATTGGTGCGGTCAAGACCGCCGCGGACAGCCTGGGTGTCAGGGCTCCAGCCGGCGGCGTCGGGATTGAAGGTCACTTAGTTCTTTCCGAGATTGGTGGGCAGGCCGCGGTTCTTCCAGCCGTTGACGGTGCGTTCGCCGAAACGGTCCGGTTCGCCTTCAAAGCCTTCGAGGACGTTGTAGGCGGTGAACCCGGCCCGTGTGGCGGCAATGGCGGCGGCGACGGACCGCACGCCGGAACGGCAGAGGAACACCAGTTCGACGCCGGAATCCTCGGGGGCCTGCTGCTTCAGCTGGTCGACAAAGTCCGGGTTGGGGATGCCGCCGGGGAAGGTCCACTGGATAAAGAGGGGATCGTTGTCCGTGGCTTTGGTGTCCGGGATGCCGATGTGCGCCCACTCGCCCTCGGTGCGGACATCCACCAGGACGGCACCCTGTTCCAGTTTGGCCCAGGCGTCCTGCGGGCTCAGGTCTCCGGCGTAGCTCATGCGTGGCCCTCGAAGCCTTCGCCCGGGAAGTCGGCGTCGAACTCAAGTTCGTCCACTGCGGTTGCCACTGCAGCGTCGGAGCTGGCGACGGCCTCGGGCAGGATCACGGCCTGGGCCACGATCACGCTGGTGCCGTTGAAGGTTGCCGCCGGGCTCCCGTGCAGGACATAGCCGTCGGCCAGGGCCGCGGAGATGCGCTCGCAGAACGAGCGGTCGTCGGGGCCGGTGATGAGCCGGTAGGCCAGCTTTTCCTGCGGCAGTGCCAGGGCCGGTTGTTCCTGGCCGGCGGCGGCCGGTTCGGCTGCCGGGGCCAGCGGTGCGGGTGCGTCGGACACGACGGATCTCCTTCTCTCACGCTTGCAACTCGAATATCGATATGCCGAGTATTCACCTGAGGCACCCCGCCGTGGAAGGAGGGTTGCCGACCGGCCAGTCAGGGCTTGGCACCGGTTCTCATTACTCCCCAAAAACGTAACACTTACGACGGCGGCCCGCACCGCCGTCGTCGTCATCTTCCGTAACGGGAACGCCCGCACCGCGGCTGCGCACCGGCGCCGCATCCGTTCCTGCGCGACCCCTGACTGCAGTTACAAAAGACCCTGCCGGGAGGATAATGACGGGAGATGAACCGCTGTAACGCCGGATGAAATCAGGCAGCCGTGAATGAATCGAATCGGAATACAGTCAGTCCCATGCTGCACTTCGGTTGGTTTGTGGGTCACGGTTTCGGTGTCCAGGGCTGGGGCACGCCCGGCTACGGCATCGGGTACGACTGGAAAAAACCCGCCCTGTACCAGCACGCCGTGCGGGAATTCGAGCGGGCCGGGCTGGACCTTTTTATCATCGAGGACTCCCTCACGGTGCCGGACACCTACGGCGGGAGCGCCGAGGTGTCGCTGGCGCAGGCATCCTTCGCACCCAAGCACGATCCGCTGGCCCTGGTGCCCTACCTGCTCTCCGTCACGGAACACCTGGGCATTGTTCCCACGGTGAGTGCGTCCTTCTATCCGCCGTTCACGGCGGCACGGCTGCTGGCCACCCTGCAGCATTTCTCCAACGGCCAGGTGGGCTGGAACGTGGTGACCTCCGGCAGCGACCTTGCCGCGCAGAACTATGGCCTGGACCAGCAGATCGAGCACGACCTCCGCTACGAGAAAGCGGAGGAATTCGTGGACGTGGTGCGCAAGCTCTGGCGCAGCTGGGAGCCGGACGCCATTGTGGAGGACGCGGACGCAGGCATCTTCGCGGACCACACGAAGGTCCACCCGATCAACCACGACGGCGAGTTCTTCAAGGTCCGTGGACCGCTGAACACCGCACCGATGCCCGAGGAACCGGTGCTGGTGCAGGCCGGGGCGTCACCGCGGGGCAAGGCCTTCGCGGGCGCCAACACGGATGTCGCGATTGCCCTCGCCAGGGGTGCGGACGGCATGAAGGCCTACCGTGATTCGATCCGGGCCGAGGCAGCCGCGGCAGGGCGGAACCCCGACGACGTCAAGGTGCTGTATGTCCTCAAGCCCACCGTGGTGGGCTCCCGCGCCGAAGCGGACGAGCTCCGGGAGCAGCGCCGCCAGCTCACGCAGCGCGACATCGACAGCCAGCTGAACTCCATCTCCTACCTCTCCGTGATCGACTTCAAACAGTTCGACCTTGACGCCCCGCTCCCCGAGCTCACCACGAACAGCAACCAGGGCACCCTGGACCATTTCGCCAAGGCGGGTCCTCCCGGGTCCACTCTGCGCCAGCTCCTGCAGGCCCGCAGCGGCGGCGCAGGGGACAGCATCATCGGCACGGCCGAGGAGATTGCCGACTACCTCGAAGAAACCGGTGTCCAGGTGGGCGGGGACGGCTTCCTGTTCTCAGGTTTCGTTGACCCGGCCACCGTTCACGGCGTGCTGGACCGGCTGGCCCCGGTGCTGCGGCGCCGCGGGCTGCTCCGGACAAGCTATGGCGACGGCGGCTTCCGCCGGAACCTGCTGGACTTCTAGCGCCATGGGCGGCGGCAGCGGAAACTTCCTGATCGGCACGGCCCACCTGCGTGCCCGGGATATCGCCGAGGCCGCGGCTGATCCGGCTGTCCAGTTCGTCCTGAGTGTGGACGCCCTGGAGCTGATCGGGCTTTCGCGCGAGGTGGTGCAGCAGGCCATCGACTCCGGCCACCGCGTCTACGGACTCAATACCCTGCTGGGATCCGGGCGGGACACCGCCGTGGATGAAAAGGCGGTCCTCGCCTACCAGGTGCAGGTGGTGCGGTACCACAACAGCGGGGTGGGCGGGTTTCTCGGCGCCGACGAGGTCCGGGCCGTCATCCTGGCGCGGCTGGTGGGCTTCAGTCGCGGCGGCTCCGGCGTCCGGCCGGAAACAGCCCGCTTTTACGCTGAGATGCTCAACCGCGGGGTGGTCCCGGCGATCCCGCGTGAAGGGTCCGTCGGTTCCGCCGACCTGACCCACCTCGCCGCTGTTGCCGCCGTCGCCATCGGGGAAGGCCAGGCGGTGGCAACGGACGGTCAGCTGCTGCCCGGCGGGCAGGCCCTGGCGGACGCCGGGCTGGCTCCGCTGGAACTCGCGCCCGGCGAAGCCCTGGCCCTGGTCAGCTCCAACTCCTATTCCATCGGCGTCGGGGCGCTGGTGCTGCACCGCCTCCTCCGCCTCGCAGACCTCGCGGACACCGCTCTCGCGTTGTCACTCGAGGCGACGGCAAGGCACGACGGCGGCGGCAACCTCAGCCCGTTTTCGCCGGCTGTGCAGGCGGCCAAGGCAGTTCACGGGCAGGCGGTCACGGCGGCCCATGTGCTGCGGCTCCTCGAGGGCGGGTGGCTGGAGGACCCGGAGCGGGAGGTATCCGTGCAGGACGCGCTGTCTTTCCGCGCGGCGCCCCAGACCCACGGCGCCATCCGTTGGCAGGTCACGGCCCTGGAAGGCGCCCTGGAAGTGGAGCTGAACGGCCGGGGCGACAACCCGCTGACCGACATCGGCTCCGGGCGGATGGTCTCCGGCGGCAACTTCCAGCCCATGCAGCTGGCCCTGGCATTCGAGGCGCTGCGCCTGGGGCTGGCCCACCTCGGGATCAGCAGCGAACGCCGGATCGCCAAGCTCTACCCGCCGCAGCGTCGGATCCGCCAGCGGCACCTCGAGGCCGCCACGAACGGGGCACCGCTGGAGCCGGAAGAGCTGCCCGGACTGCTCTGGTATTCGGCCGCCGGCCTGCTGTCCGAGCTCAAATTCCTCGCGGCGCCGGCAACACTTGGTGCGCCCACGCTGTCTGCCGATGTCGAGGACCACTCCACACTGGCGCCGCTGGCACTCCAGCAGCTGGAGCGTTCCGTCGATGCTGCCGGGAAGCTGCTCGCCATCGAAGCGCTGACGGCGGCGTACCTGCTGGCCGGGGCGGAGGCGCGCGCGGTGCGGCCGCTGGGAAACGGGACGGCCGCCGTCGTCGACCGTCTTTCCGGCCTGCTGGCCCGGCACCTGCCGGCCGCGGCGCTCGTGGACGAGGCGCGCGTTGAACTGGACGCCTTCCTCGGGAACGGCTTCAACAGTGCCCTGAACGGCGGCCCGGAATCCCATGCCGCCGGCGGCACGGAAAGGCAGTGATGAGCACCATGACAGGCAGGCATGCGGTCCGGGAGGCTGATGTTGCGGCGGACGCCGCAGCTGTCCTGGCGCAGGTGGGAAACACGCCGCTGGTGCCCCTGGATGTCCTTTCCAAGGGCCTCGGCAGCACGGTGTACGTCAAGCTCGAATCGGATAATCCGGGCGGCTCCATCAAGGACCGGACAGCATTGAGCATGGTCCGCGCGGCTGAGCGCAGCGGTGAGCTCCGGCCGGGCGCAACCATCGTGGAGAGCACCTCGGGGAACACCGGGATCGGGCTGGCGCTGATCGGTGCCCTCACCGGACACCCCGTGGTGGTGGTCACCGGGGACACCATCTCATCCGAGAAGCTCGCCGCGCTGCACCGTTACGGCGCCAGGGTGGTGGTGACGGACTGGACCGCGCCGTCGGAGTCGCCGGAGAACGCACGGGCGGTCGCGGCCCGGATCACGGCAGAAAACCCGGGCGCCTGGCGGCCCCAGCAGTTCGACAATCCGGCCAACCCGCTGGCCCATTACGAAGGGACAGCGCCGGAGATCTGGCAGCAGACGTCCGGGAAAGTGACACATTTCGTGGCGGGGATCGGGACCGGCGGCACCATCAGCGGCAACGGCCGGTACCTGAAGGAAAAGACCGGCGGCCATGTTGAGGTAATCGCCGCGGATCCTGTTGGGTCCGTGTACAGCGGTGGCCACCCCGGCGAGATCCTGGTGGACGGCGTGGGCAACTCCTGGCCGGAAGCCGAGTGGCCCAAGATCTTCGACCGCGGCATTGTGGACCGCTTCCTGCGCGTCCCCAACAATGAGGTGTACACCACGGAGCACCGGCTGCTGAATGAAGAAGGTCTGTCCGTGGGGCCCTCTTCCGGTCTTGCGGTGGCTGCAGCGCTCAGGGTCGCGCGTGCCGCGCCGCACGGGTCCGTGGTGGTGGCGATAGCTCCCGACGCCGGCAGCAACTACCTGAGCAAGGCCTTCAATCCGGTATGGCTGGCCGACAACCACATCCATCTGGCCGCGGAATTCGTGGAGGAGTAGCTCGCGTACTTAGCATCACGACTCGGATACAGCTAGAGACAGGCAGCCCGGTCTCGTTGTACGCTTTTGAAACGTTCGCGGTTCCCGCATCCTCGAATCAGTATGCGGTGCAGTCACGGACGGGTCCCGGGCTCAGCCGGGACCAGCACTTATAAAGGAATAACCAATGTCAATGGATGAGACTTCTTTTCCAGCATTGACCGATGGAGAATCGACTGCTTTCCGGGGACCGCAGTCGATACCGCCTTCGGACGTGAGTGATCCGACGATCCGCGGACAGGCACGGGACATCATCGAGTCTGTACTGGGTGACGCCACTCCGCAGAGCGAGTGGGCACGTGAGCAGTTGCGGGACCGGATGGAATCGTACCCGGGTAATCCCGAACGCGCCCTCCTGGAGCACCTCATGGCTACACGGAGCATCACGGACGAGCAGTCGGATGACTCCGAGGATGCCCTTCCCAGCCCGGACTTGCCGACTCCCGATGAGGACTACGGCAATACGGTGCTCTTCACCCGCCGGAGCAGGCGCCGCATCGAGGCGATCCTCGGCGACAGGATGCTCCTCACCGCGTTCCAGCCCATCCACGAACTTCCCAGCCGGAACGTCGTGGGTGTTGAGGCGCTGACGCGTTTCGTCAGTGACGACGGCGCGAGTGCGGACCACTGGTTCAATGAGGCCGCTGCCGTAGGCCTGGGACCGGACCTTGAGTTCGCCGCCCTGCAGGCCGCCCTTGTTGCCGCGGAACAGTTGCCGGCCCACGTCTACGTGGCTCTGAACCTGTCACCGGTCACCTGCCTGGACCCCCGGCTCCGTGCGTTCGTGGAGCAATCCCAACTGGCCGTGGACCGGATCGTCATTGAATTGACGGAACGGCTCGCCGAGCATGAATACGATCCCGTCGTGGCAGCGTTGGCGCCCCTTCGTTTGCGCGGACTTCGGGTGGCTGTCGACGGCGCCGGGGCGGGTTTCGGTTCGATGAGCCAGGTCACGCACCTCAGCCCGGACATCATCAAGCTCGACCGTAGCCTCATCGCGGGAATCGACCATGCCGCGGGCCAGAAGACCCTGGGCGCGGCCATGGTGGAGTTTGCCCGGCAAATAGGCGCGGACCTGGTTGCCGAAGGAATCGAAACCCAGGCCGAGCTCACGGCGGTCATGGACCTGGGAATGGCCTACGGGCAGGGATACCTCCTGGGCCGCCCCTCGGTCCAGCCGCTCGACTGGGCCGCCTGGCGAACCCCCTCCGATCACGAGGCCTCCATTTCAGGGTCCGCCGGCCCGGCCACTTAGACGCTCTCTCAGTTCCTGCCGGTTTTTCCGGGACGCTCTCTCAGTTGTGGCTTCCTGAGCCGGGACGCTCTCTCAGTTGTTGCTGCCTGCAATCCTGCGCAGCACCGTTGGGCGAGGGGTGGGTATAGTGCCCGCTATGGATGACAAGGGAACTTTGCACCGCTACCTGCGCACGCGGCGCGCGGACCTCCTGGCCAAACTCGACGGGCTGGATGAGTACGACGCCCGGAGACCCCTGACGCCGACCGGCACCAACCTGCTGGGCCTGGTGAAGCATGTGGCCAGCGTGGAGCTCGGATACTTCGGCGAGGTCTTTGCGCGCCCGAGTCAGCGGAACTTGCCCTGGGACGCTGAGGACGCGGAACCCGACGCCGACATGTGGGCTGGTCCGGAGGAAACCCGGGAGCAGATCATTGAACTCCATCGGTTCTCCGCCGAGCACAGTGACGCCACGATTGACGCACTGCCGCTGGACGCGCCCGGCGAGGTGCCCTGGTGGCCGGAAGAACGCAGGCACGTGACCCTCCACCAGATCCTCGTACACATGTGTGTGGAAACCGCCCAGCACCTGGGCCACGCGGACATCCTCCGCGAGCTCATCGACGGTTCAGCCGGCCAGCGGCCGGGCGACCCGAACCTGACGACGCGCACCCCCGCTGAGTGGGCTGCGCACCGCTCGCGGATCGACGCGGCTGCCCGCACGGCAGCGGATCAAGTGAGAGAGCGTTCGGGTAAAACCGGCAGGATGTGAGAGAGCGTTCGGTGGGGGCGGCGGCAGCTATTCGATGGTGGCGAACAGCTCGTTGAGCTCGTCGGTCAGCTGTTTCCGGAGCGCGGGCGTGCCGATTTCCTTGCCGTCGATGTGGTTCACGGGAGCCAGCAGCCGGATGCTGGAAATCAGCCACACGGCGTCGGCATCGAAGAGGTCCCTCGGCTCCAGCGGGCCGTAGCCGAGTTCCCAGCCTGCAGCCTTGGCGGCAGCAAAGAGCGCGCCCTGGGACGTTCCCGGGAGGATGCCGCTGTCCAGCTGCGGGGTGATGAGGCGGCGCACCGTGCGGGTGCCGCCGTCGCCGTCGTCGACTGTGTCAAGGTGCGCCAGCAGGACGGTGGACGTGGGGCCTTCGAGGACGCGGCCGTCGGACGAGGTGAAGATGACATCGTCCGCCCCCTGGTTGTGGGCGTACCGCAGTGCCGCCATGTTCACCGCGTAGGAGAGCGTCTTGGCGCCCAGTAGCAGCCACGGCGCCCGTTCACCCACTTCACTGTCGTAGCCGCGGTCCAGGAGGATGACGTCAATCCCGGTCTCGCGCTGGCGCCGGCCGGCGGCGGGGACGGGCGAAGCCTGGACCCAGCAGGTGGGGCGTGCTCCGCCCTCGGCGCCGCGGGTGCAGATCAGCTTCACCACCGTCTCGTCTTCCTCCGGTGTGCCGGCGGGATGCTGGGACCGGTATTCGGCCACCGCCGTCGCGATGGCCCGGCGCCAGGTGTCCTCGCCCGGGATGTCCAGTTCCAGCGCGCGGGCCGAACCCTGCAGCCGCCGCAGATGGGCGTCCAGCTTCCGCGGGTTTCCCCCCACGGCCAGCATGGACTCAAAAACACCGTCGCCGCGGGTGGCACCCTGGTCCGTGGCCATCAGCTGGGGCTGCGACGCATCGGCGATCCGGCCCTCGTCGAACCGGGGGTCAAGGAATACGAGCACGGTGGCCGGGGCAGCAGCAGTCATGCCTCAAGCTTAGCCGCGGCCCCGGAGTCCGGACGCGGGATAGGCTGTGCTGGATGCCTCTCCGGAACCGGTCCGGCGGGCGAGTAACCGTGGGAGTCTGTCTGTGTTGTGGCCGTTTCCGCTGGTGGGCACCGCGCCTTACTGGCTCGTGCTGGCGCTGAGCATTGTTGACCTGATCATCCGGGTGCTGGCGTTGGGAATCATTCCGGGGAACCGCCGTCCCACCACGGCCATGGCCTGGCTGCTGGGAATCTTCTTTGTGCCCGCCCTCGGCCTGATCCTGTTCCTGCTCTTTGGAAACTTCAAACTCTCCCGGAAGCGCCGGGCACAGCAGGATGCCGTGAACAAGCGGGTCCGCGCCGGCACCTCCCAGCTGGCCGCCGTCGAAAGCGAATACGACGGCCCGGAATGGGTGGCGTCGGCGGCGGAACTGAACAAGACCCTTGGTTCGCTGCCCATGGTGGACGGCAACAGCGTGGAGCTGCTGCCCGGTTACCCCGACTCGATCAAAGCCATGGCCGCCGCCGTGCGCGGGGCGAAGAACTTCGTCAACGCCGAATTCTACATCATGAGCACGGACCACATCACCGACGATCTGTTCGCTGCCCTGGAAGAGGCCGCGGAACGCGGCGTCCAGGTCCGGGTGCTGTTCGACCACCTCGGCACCCTGCGGATCAAGGGCTACCGGAAGCTGATCAAGCGCCTCAAAGCGAGCAAGATCCAGTGGCGGCCCATGCTGCCGCTGCGTCCGGTACACGGCCAGTGGCGCCGGCCCGACCTGCGCAACCACCGCAAGATCATGGTGATCGACGGCGAAATCGCCTTCACGGGTTCGCAGAACCTGATCGAGCCCTCCTACAACAATCCCCGGCACCGAAAGGTGGGGCGCGAGTGGGTGGAGCTGATGGCCTGCCTGCGCGGGCCGATCGTCACCACGCTCAACGTGGTCTTCGCCACCGACTGGCTCAGTGAGACGGACGAGTCACTGGAGGACCAGCTGGCCCACCAGCCCGAGACGGCAGCGGGCGCCGTGACCGCCCAGGCCGTGCCCAGCGGTCCCGGCTTCATCACCGAGAACAACCTGCGCCTGTTCAACACCCTCATCTACTCCGCGCAGCACAAGATCTCCATCTGCAGCCCGTACTTCGTCCCCGATGATTCGCTGCTCTACGCGGTGACGACGGCGGCGCAGCGCGGGGTCGACGTCGAACTTTTCGTCTCGGAAAAGGGAGACCAGTTCCTGGTCCACCACGCGCAGCAGTCCTACTACGAGGCGCTGCTGGAAGCGGGCGTGCGGATCTACCTCTACAAGGCGCCGTTCGTGCTGCATGCGAAGCATTTCACCATCGACAACGAAGTGGCCGTTCTGGGGTCAAGCAACATGGACATGAGGTCCTTCTCGCTCAACCTGGAGGTTTCGGTGATGCTCCTTGGCGCCGACATCGTAGCCAAGATGCGCGCCGTGGAGGACACCTACCGGGACATTTCCCGCGAACTGACGCTTGAGGACTGGATGGAGCGGCCCATGGCGGTCAAGTACGTGGACAACGTCGCACGGCTCACGGCCACGCTGCAGTAGCGCCGCCCCTCGGCAGGGGCTGCCCCCGCAGCAGGCGGTGCCTGCAGCACCAGGGGTCAGCTTTCCGGGAAGTCCGCGCCGAGCGCGGAGAGGACTCCGTACGCCTTGGTCCGGATTTCGTCGTACTCCTCCTGCGGCGAGGAATCCGCCGTGATGGCACCGCCGACGCCGAGGCTCAGGTCAGAGCCGCCGGCACCGTTTGCGCGGATCACCAGCGTCCGGATGGCCACCGCGGTGTCCATCGCCCCGCTCAGGGAGAAATAGCCGATGGCGCCCGAATAGACCCCGCGCGGCGCCCCTTCCAGCCGGTCCAGGATGGCCATGGTGCTGATCTTCGGCGCCCCCGTCATGGAGCCCGCGGGAAAGCACGCGGCGACGGCCTCGGCGCGCGGCAGCCCCGGCTTCAGCCTCGCATCGATGGTGCTGACCATCTGGTGGACCGTGGCATAGCTCTCGATCGCGCAGAGCCTGCTGACGGTGACAGACCCTGCCACGGCGAAGTGGCTGAGGTCGTTGCGGAGCAGGTCCACGATCATGATGTTCTCGGCCCGGTCCTTGGGGGAAGACTCCAGGTCCTCGCGCAGCTCCCGGTCCCGGACCGGTTCCGCGGCCCGCGGGCGGGTGCCCTTGATCGGCTCGGCGCGCATGCCGCCGTCGGCCGCTATCCGCAGGAAACGCTCCGGCGACGTGCTGGCCACGGTGAGACCGCCGAACCGCAGGTAGCTGGCAAACGGCGCAGGGTTTCTCCGGCGCAGCGCCAGGTAGGTGCGCCAGGGGTCCAGCCCGTCCGGGCCGGCCGGCACCGCCGCACTGACGGCCGTGGTGAGGCACACCTCGTAGGTGTTCCCCTCGGAGATTTCACGCTGGGCTTCAGCGATCTTCAGCTTGTAGGCGTGCTCGGTATCGCGGCCTGTGAACGCGGGGGCGGGCTTTGTTCCGGGCACGACGGCGGCGCTGGCGCCCGGTTCCGAGGGGGCGCCAGCCGTCGCGCCCGCGGCAGCCGCCGCGACGGCCGAGCGGGCCAGGTCCATCCACTCCGCGGCATCGGGCGTCTCCAGGGCCAGGAGCCACACGCTGCCCTCTTGATGGTCCAGGACCACGGCCCGGCCGGCGAAGATCATGGCGGCATCGGGGATGTCCGACGGAACGTCGCTGCCGCCGGTTTCACGCTTGAGTTCGTAGCCCAGGTAGCCCAGCCAGCCGAGGGTGAATTCGCAGGGGTAGCCTTCCGGCGCCCGGAGCGCCCGGCGCCCCCAGACGGCGTCGAGCCAGCGGAAGAACGGTCCGGCGGTGGAAACAGTGGCGGTGCCGGTGGTCAGCCGGGTCACGCCGGAACGGTGCCGGACGTCCTGGCCGAAGCTGCCGCCGTCGTCCGCCATGATGCTGAAGCGGCTGCGCTCGGCGGGCGGTCCGTCCGTCCTGAGCGAAGAATCCAGCCACACGGCATTCGGCGAGCGGCCGTAGAGGGCGTCGAAGAGCCGGGCGGCGTCGGGAACGTAGTCCAGCCGCTCGGCATGGAGCTGAAGGCCGCGGCGGGCCGAGAGCTCTGGCAGCAGCACGGCCGCAAGGGCCGGAAGGTACTGGAGCGCCCGGAGGACATCATCCGGGGCGGTGCCGTCAGCCAGGTTGAGCACCCGGATGTCGGCATGGTCCTGCACCGGGTCCGTTGCCAGCCACTCATCCTCCTGCGCTGCCCACTGGTCCCAAAACGGTTCGTAGGTGCTGCCGTCACGTGCCAGGGCGCGGCTGCGGCGCTCGATGTCGGAGGACTCTGCCCAGACGACGGCGTCCAGCAGCGGGCGGGCGGATGCCGCCGCGGCGCCCACACCCTCCACGATGACGATCTCTGCCGGGAGTGTTGTGCGCGACTTGCCGTCGTAGTGGTTCTCCCAGTCCCAGCTGACCCATTCGGCAGCTTCGCCGCGGCTGAGAGGGGCCAGCACGGTAGTGACATAACGTTCGATGCCGGCCGCCAGGCCGTTCCAGCCGGGATAGACGTCCTCGAGGTGGAACAGCGACACCTTGTGATGCTTCCGCAGTCGCGCGGCAAGCTCGATTGCGAGGGTGGTTTTTCCTGCGCCGGACCGGCCGTCGACGGCAATGATCACGGGTGCAGGGGTCATGAAATAGAGCGTACCTGCTGCCCGGGCTGCTTCTGTTGCTGCACTTCCCGCCGGACGTGGTCAACGATTCCGGGAACAGCGGCTTTGATGAGGTCCCAGGTGATGTCGAAGTCGGCATGCCCGCCGTACCAGGGATCTTCGATGCCCTGGTCCAGGAGGTCCCTGCCGGAGACGGCCGGGTCGAAGCTGCGCAGCATCCGGATCCGCGCCAGCGCCTCGCCGTCGGGGGCCGTCGCCCGGAGCCAGCCGTAATGGTCCACGTCCAGGGCGAGGATCAGGTGGCGGTCACGGAACCATTCGGGACGCCACTCCCGCGCCACGTGGGCGTTGGAGGCGAGTTGGTGGGCGGCCAGCTTGCGGGCGGCCCGGGGATCGATGGGGCGGCCGGCCTCATAGGCTGTGGTTCCGGCGGAATCCACCACGACGTCGCCGGCGAGCCCCGCTGCTGCGAAGGCCTTGGCCAGCATCAGCTCGGCCATCGGGGACCGGCAGATATTTCCGGTGCACACCGCGATGATCCGGTATGGGCTCGACATTGAGGACATGGAGCAAGCATGGGGGATGGTGCCCCTTCTTGGCTAGTCACAGGCAGCGCGTATTACGCTTCAGTCAATTCTGTTTCGGATTCCGTCATATTTACCGTAGGCACTGCAGATGCGGGAACAGATTGAGTGGCATCCCAGTTATCAGTACTGAGGAAGAAAAATGAGCACTACATGCACTGCACTGGTCATTCCGGCCCGGTTGGGCGATGCCCTAAGGATCGTCGCGTTGGAGGCGACTACCGACGCTCTTCAGCAGCTGGTGGGAGGACACCTGGAGTCCGTCAGCCGCGGTGACTGGCACGTTTACCTGAACGCCGAAGGCCACCTCATGAACCTGCCGCCGAACATCCGCGCAGCCCAACTTATCCGAGAGGCGGGCCTGGACCTGTCCGATGCTGCCAGGGGTACGGCTGTGTTCCTTGGCAGGACTGAGCGCGGCGGCGAAGCGGACGTCCCGGAGCACCTGCTGCGGCGGGCCGCGGAAATGTTCGGTTCCCCGCTGGCCGCCTAGGCCGGCCGCCTGCTCAGAGGCCGGCCAGTCGTGCCACCAGGGCGTACATCCCCCAGAGGCCGGCGCCCAGGAGGAGGCCCAGATAGGCCAGTACAAGCCTGGTGTCGCGCAGGTAGCAGTTCGACTTTGTCAGCCCCTTCCGGCGGGCTTTCCAGTATCCGACGAATCCGATGGCCGCGAACACCGCCAAGGCAGCCGGGCCGGCCAGCCAGCCCAGGAGGGCGATTGTGGCGAAGACGCACAGCCGCAGCGGATCGAATGGAGCGCCGGCCTGCGGATCCGGGCCGGCGTCCGGCTGGACACCGTGGGCGCCGTGCCGGGTGGCGTGGGCGCGCACCAGCTGCGACGGCAAAGGGCCGGAGGCGATGCGCTTCGCGTCGGAATCGGAACTCATCATCATCCTTAGAGCTGGCGCACCGGTAGCAGCTGCTGGCCCGTGGCAGTGCTCATCCGTTGCTTGGACAGGGACGGCCAGGCCTGGACGGCGCAGAACGGAGCGCACTGGTGATCGCCGGCGTCGCTCTTGGTTCCAACGTGCACGCAGCATTGGGTGAGCCGCTCCTCGATCATGGTCGAAATGTCCATAAACGGCTTGACCATGATCCGCGTGATGCGTTCGCCGAGAAGCCGGCGCAGCCGTTGCTGCTGGCCCGGGAGCTTTCCGGCCGCCAGGGTAGTCAGTGTGCCGATGCCGAGGTCGCACTGGGTGCAGATGTTCTTCCAGAGATCCACTGTTTTCGGGTGGGACAACGATGACTGTTCGCTCAGCAGGTCGAGCAGCGAGGACTTCATGAGGGTGCGCAGCTCGAGCGGGATGGTGCTGTCGGCGATGCGGTTGGCGATGCTGTCCGGATTGAGCTCCAGCCAGGCGAGCAGCTGATCGTGCCCGATGAGGGCCGTCAGCGACCGCCACACGCCGGAGTCGTCCTTGAGCATGTAGCCGACGGACGCGCAGTGCGGATGCGAGCACGGCAGGGCTGTCAGGTCATGCCAGGAGACCACCCCGTTGGTTTGCTCCGCCAGCCTTTCGAGCACGCCCGTGTGGGTGAGCCGGTCCAGGGGATCGATGCCGTGTCCGCGGCCGGAGCCGAACACCGGCTGCAGCGCGACTCCGCCCACGAACGGGGTTTCCAGCGCCCGCATGACGACGGCGCCCACCTCGCCGTCGTTGACGCCGAGCGTCGCCGTCATGGTCAGGGTGGTGAAGACGCCCGCCTCGGACAGACGCGAGATCGCCGCATCCTTGAAGCGGGTCAGATCGCCACCGCGGTGATGGATCGATGCCTCTTTGGAGGGCCCGTCGTACTGGAGGTAGACCTCCACCCGGTCGCGGTGCCTGGCCAGCAGCGCCAGCAGTTCGTCGTCGGTCGCGATCAGCATGCCGTTGCTGTTCACCATGATCCGGACGATCGGACGTGCAACCAGCTCCTCCAGAAGCTCGGCGAGATGGGGGTAGAGCGTGGGCTCGCCGCCGGAGAGCATCAACACGTCAAGGCGCCCGTTCTCCCGGGCAAGCCGTGCATCGATATTCGCGAGCACCTCGGTGAGCGGCGCCACCCCCTGTAATTGCGGGCCGGACGAGGTGAAGCAGGTGGGGCAGCGCAGATTGCAGTGCTCGATGATGTCCTGCAGGAGGATGCACGTGTGCTGTGTCTGCATGGCGGGAAGCCCGTAGGCGTAGGCCTCGGGTACCGGGCGGAAGTTGTCCGCCTGGTCGGGGATGTGCTGCTTGGTGGGTGCCTGCCATTTCTCCAGGTAGCGCAGGATTTCCGGCGATTCGTCGTACAGCGTGCGCACCAGGCCGTGGTCGGGGCAGCCGCGTTCGAGCCAGACGCGGTCGTCACGGATCAGCAGCACCCCGGACAGGCGCCGCACCTGGGCAAGCGGAGGGTTGGTCTCATGGCAGCGCGGGCAGAACGCCGTGACGTAGCGGTGAATCCGGTCGCCGCGCAAGGGCTGTCCGGGGCCGGGAAGCGTCCGTCCTGCGGCCAAGGGTGAAGGGCTCATGTCAGGCTCCCATCTGAGCGAGGGATCCGACGCAGAGTCCGCCGCCAAGCAACGTGAACATTCCGAGGCCAATCAGAAGCCCGGCGCCGAAACGCGATGTCCGCCGCCTGAGCGCAAGCAGTATGGCCACCAGCAAGTACACGACGATCGGTATGAACGCGGCTAGCCCGCCGAGGCCGAAGGAGCCCCATGCGTAGGGACCGACGGCCATAAGGGACCCGACGTAGACCACATAGAGCGCCACGGCGCCAAGCACGATGCCGAGCGCCATGGAGCCGCCGGCCGGTTGTTGCACCGGGCCATGGCCGCCAGGTAAGTCGTGACCATCCGCCGGCGGGTTCTGAGGCGGGGATGGGGCAGGTTTCCGGGGCGGGTTCCCGGGAATGTCAGGGGAGTCCTCGCTCATGCCACTCTTCCTTTCAGCTCCGGGCGGAGCGGTTTCCCGAACACCCGCCGGATCCGCCAGCCCAGCAGGGGGAGAACCGCCAGCAGGAACCACTGGGGGCGGCTCATTCCCAGCCAGATCACCTCATTGCCACGAACAAATTCCACCCCGAACCTGAACAACGCGTAGGCGGTCACATAACAGATGAAAAGGTCTCCGGGATGCGGGAGGCGGTCGCGAAAACGCCACATGACGGCGAGCGCGGCGGCGTGGAACACAATCTCGTAGGCAAAGGACGGATGGAGTCCGGCCCCGGCGGGCCCGCCGATCAGCGCAGCCTGCGCGGGGGTGAGCACGATGCCCCACCCGCCGCCGGTCGGAGTGCCCGGCAGTTCGGTGAGGAGGCAGCCGACCCGCCCTAGAACCATCGCCAGCGCGACAGCGGGTGCGAGCAGGTCGCCGGTGGCCTCTTTGTAGCCTGTGAGCCGTTTGCCCAGATGGACCCCGAACCATGCGCCGACCAGGCCGGCGAGGATGCTGCGGTCGCCGTTGCCCCACCAGTCCGCCAGGGAGACCTGCCGGGAGATATCCCAGGTCAGCACGCGTGATCCGATGGCCCCGAAGGCGACGGCGAAGCCTGCGATGGGCCACAACCGGGGATCAGTCAGGCCGCGACGGCGCTTTTCGTAGGCGTAAAACAGCAGGGCTGCGACGATTCCGAGCCCTGTCAAAACGCCGTGCACAAGCCCATCTCCCGCGAAGGGAAGCCCGATCATGTGCAGAGTGTAACAGCGGGTGCTCAGGCTGCTTTGACCACGGGGAGCTCGTCCCAGTGCGTGGTGTACCTGGGCGAGAGCATGGTGCGCTGCATGGACCAGTCCGGCCCGCGCCGGATTCCGGCATGGCCCAGACCCACGGATCCGCGTCCGTAGCGGCGGGTGATGTCCTCCAGCAGGGGGCCGATGCCGCGTTCTTCGTGCGGGTTGGCAAACGCCGGCAGGGGTGACTGCTGGCCCGAGGGGCGCAGGTCGGTGACCATGATGCCCGCGCGGACGTATTTGGTCCCTTCCTGGATCCGGGGGAGCAGGGCATGCGCGGCCCTGGTCAACAGCACCGGATCCGCTGTGGGCATGGGCAGCGTGACGCAGACCGACGGGCAGGACGTGTCCAGCGGGTTGTAGTGCGAGGTGCCGGCGAAGGCTGTGAGGATCTTGGCCTGCAGGCTGTGCTTGGCCAGGCGGGCGCTGGCTTGCTGGCCGTAGACGCTCATGACCTGTCGCAGGTCCGCGGCGGTGGTGATGGGCGTGGAAAACGATCGGCTGAAGATGAGCTGGTCACGTCCAATGCGCTCTGCTTCCATGGGGATGCACGCGGTGCCCTGCAGTTCCAGCACCGTGCGCATCAGCACCACCGAGAAGCGGTCGCGGATCCGGACGGGATCGGCGCGGGCAAGGTCCAGGATGGAATGGATGCCCAGGCTGTTCAGGCGTCTGGTGAGCCGGGCGGCCACGCCCCAGAGTTCGATGACGGATACCCGGCCCATCAGCGCTTCGCGGGCCGGGGCCGGCATGGAGTCCCAGTGGCACACGCCGTTGAGGCCGGGGTTGTTCTTCGCCCATTTGTTGGCCAGCTTCGCGAGAGTCTTGGTATTGGCAATTCCCACGCAGACCGGCACCCCGACGTTGCGGCGGACAGCCGTCTTGATGGTTTGTCCGAGACGCAGGAGTTCGTCCGGGGTGCCTTTGACTCCCAGGAAGGCTTCATCGATGCTGTAAACCTCCAGCCAGGCAGAGTAGCGGCCCAGAAGCTCCATCACGCGGGCGCTGATGTCCCCGTACAGCTCGTAGTTGCTGGACTTGGCCACCAGACCCCACTCCGTGGCCCGGGGTGCGATCTTGAACCAGGGTTCGCCCACCGGGATGCCCAGAGCCTTTGCTTCAGGGGACCGGGTGACCGCGCAGCCGTCGTTATTCGAGAGGACCACCAGGGGGCGGCCTTCCAGGGAGGGATCGAAGGCCCGCTCGGCCGAGGCGTAGAAGCAGTTGACGTCCACCAGGGCAATCTGCCGGGCCGTGTCCTGCGCTCGCCTCTCAGGCATGGCCCGCGACTCAGACATGGTGCAGACACCGCGTGGCCACGCCCCAGATCACCAGGTCCGACAACGCCGGGACCCTGATATCCGGATACCGGGGGTTGTCCGCCTGCAGCACCACTCCGGATGCCGTAACCCTGAGCCGCTTGATGGTCAGTTCACCGTCCAGGACCGCTATGACCACTGATCCGTCCTTGGGGTCCAGGGCACGGTTGACGATCAGCTCGTCGCCGTCGCTGATCCCGGCCCCCTCCATCGAGTCTCCGGACACCCGCACGATGTAGGTGCTGGTGATGTCCTTGATCAGGTGTTCATTGAGGTCGATCCGGCCGTCAAAGTAGTCCTGCGCCGGCGAAGGGTACCCCGCTGCGACGGGTACAGGAGAGATCAATACCGACAGCAGGGATGTGCCCGCGTCTATCACGCGGGGACCGATAACTATGCCCACAACACACCTTTATTCGAATATATGTTCGATACTTCAGTGTAGACCCAGGCTCCGACATTGGATATTCTCTGCGAAATTTTCCGGCACCGACCACTTCACGCGAGTATCAGCGCCTTTCGCGTCGGCGGGTTACCGCGTAGCCACCGTGAGCGCATCTCCCATCCCCGGTGAAGGAGTTCTCCGTTCGCACCCGAGGAAAGACCCCCGCCCGGAAATGCCGGGCGGGGGTCTTGTGCGGTTGGTTCGGCCGTCAGCGTCGGCCGGCCGCGGGATTAGCGGGCCGAAGCCGTCTGTGCCGACTGATCCATAGCGGCCCAGGCGGCGTAGCTGCCGTCGAGTTCGACGACGTCGTACCCGGCCCGGCGCAGCGCGCTGGCGGCTACGGAGTTCCGCACGCCCGACTGGCAGTAGGACACGATGGTGCCGGCGGTGGGCAGTTCATCCAGGTGCCACATGACGCGGCCGCCGCTGAGCTGGTACGAGCCCGGAACGTGCCCCGCCTTGTGCTCGGTCTTGTTGCGGACATCCAGGACCATGGCGGCGTCGAAGCCCTCGAGTTCCTCGGGCTGGATCAGCTTCGGCGTGAAGGTGGGCAGCCCGTCGATGCCGGTCAGGTAGCCCGCCACGTTGTCGATGCCCACGCGGACCAGGTGGTCCCACATGTCCTGGGCCTGTTCCTGGTCCTTGGCCAGGAGCACCAGCGGGTTCTTATCCGTCTCGGGGTTGACCACCCAGGCGCCGTAGCTGGCAACGGACTTGCCGGCCGGAACGTTGAGGGACCGGACCACGGTGCCCCGGTGGACCTCGCCGTTGGAGCGGGTGTCGATGAAGGTCAGGGTGTCTTCTGCCAGGCTCCTTGCGACGTCGGCCGCGTCCAGTTCCTGCAGCGGCGCGCGTTCGCCCATGACGGCGGGGCCTTCGCGGTTTTCGCGCTTCATGCGGCCGAAGTAGGCGTGTGCGTCCGGCTGGCCGTCGAGCAGCTCGTCGATGAATCCCTGCTCGTCGTTGGCGGCGAGGTAAGGGCCCCACCAGGCGTAGAGCCGCTCGTAGCCCACCGTGGATGACGGGATGGCGCCCAGGGCCTTGCCGCAGGCGCTGCCGGCGCCGTGTCCCGGATAGACCTGGACGAAGTCGGGCAGGGTCAGGAACTTGTCGCGCAGGCTGGCGAACAGCTGCTTGGCACCCAGGAAGCGGGTGTCCACGCCGCCGACGGCTTCGTCCAGGAGGTCGGGGCGGCCGAGGTCGCCGGAGAAGACAAAGTCGCCCGAGAGCAGGTATCCGGCCTCGCTGCTGAATGCGCCGTCCGTGATCAGGAAGGACAGGTGTTCCGGGGTGTGCCCCGGAGTGTGGAGCGCCTGCACGGTGATGTTGCCGATGGTGATCTTGCTGCCGTCGAACAGGCGCTCACCGTCGAAACCGTACTGCCAGTCGGGGCCGCCTTCGCCGGAGACGTAGATCTTTGCCCCGGTGGCGGCCGCGAGTTCACGTGTGCCTGAGAGGTAGTCGGCGTGGATGTGGGTCTCGGTAACGGCCACAATCTTCATGCCGTTGGCTGCGGCGAGGGAGCGGTAGGTGTCGATGTCACGGCGGGCGTCGACAACAACTGCCTCGCCCTTCCGCTGGCAGCCAATGAAGTAGCTGGCCTGGGCGAGGTCTTCATCGTAGATGCGCTCGAGAAGCATGGGTTCTCCTTCGTAAAAGTTGGGGGGTGGGGGAGGGGAATTCTTGTTGATCTACTCAAAAGCATAATACCCCTGGGGGTATACCGCAAATGGTGTGGCGCTGTGGTTTTGAAACCGTCAGCCGGTGCTTCGGGCGCGCCATTTCGCCAGTTTCTCCAGTGCAGATCTCCAGCGTCCGGACGGAAGTTCGTCTGGCGCCGGTGGTGCATAGCTCACCGGGTGGCCTTCCCGGTACCACTCCGTGATGCCGCCCGCGATGTTGACCGCGTCGTGGCCCTGGGCAGTGAGGAGCGCAGTGGCCTTGCTGCTGCGCTTGCCTGAACCGCACAGGACGTAGAGCGTGCTGTTTGGCAGGTCCTGCTGCCGGAAGGGCAGTTCATCGAGGGGGATGTTCAGGCTGCCCGGGATATGGGCGACGGCATATTCATCCTGGCGCCGCACGTCCACCACCACCGAGCGGGGCCAGATTGCCGCCAGATCGCCGGGCGTAATACTGCGCATCGGCTTCTGTGGATATTCGTCAGGACTGATGCTGCGCTGCTTGCGCGCGCAGTTCCGTCATATCGAGGTTCTTGACGCCCTGGATGACCTGCTCCAGTCCGGCCGCATTGAGTGCGCCTGGCTGGGAGAAGACGAGGGTCTTGTCCCGGAAGGCCATCAGTGTGGGGATGGACGTGATGCCGGCAGCGGCCGCCAAGGCCTGCTCGGCTTCCGTGTCCACCTTGGCAAAAACGACATCCGGGTGCTTCTGGGACGCTGCGTCGTAGGTGGGGGCGAACATGCGGCAGGGGCCGCACCAGCCGGCCCAGAAGTCGATGAAGACAATGTCGTTGTCCTCAAGCGTCCGGGCAAGCGATTCTTCCGTGATGTCGATGGTTGCCATGCTGGATTCCTTAGGTGTGGCTTGTGGCTTGTGGCTTGTGGGTCAGGGGAGGGGCTGTGGCTGCGGATGAGGCGGGCCGGTTAGGCGGCGGGGAGTCCAGCGCGGCTCCACGCGATCATGCCGCCGGTCATTGTGTCGGCGCTGAATCCGGCGCCGTTGAGGGCATCTGCCACGCGGGCGCTTCTGTTGCCGCTGCGGCAGACGACGATGATGTGAACGGCGGGGTCCAGCTCGGACAAGCGGGCCTGCAGCTGCCCCATGGGGATGTGCATGGCGCCGGGGATCATGCCTTCGGCGACTTCGAAGTCTTCGCGGACGTCGAGGATTTGTGCGCTGGCGCGCCGCTGTTCAGTTTCGGTGACGGTGATTTCAGCCATGGCGGGTTCCTTTCCGGGGTGTGGGGTGGATGGTTAGCGGACGGGTTCGCCGGCCTGGCGCCAGGCCCCGATGCCGCCGCGGAGCGAATATGCCTCGAAGCCCTTGCTGGCCAGCAGGCGCGCAGCGGAGGCTGAGCGGACTCCCGACTGGCACATGGCGACGACGGGACGGCCCTTTTGCAGGCCCGTTACGTCGGCCTGCAGCTTGTCCAATGGCAGGTGCCTGGCCTGGGGTGCGTGGCCGCTTCGCCATTCCTGCGCGGAGCGCACGTCGATCAGCACCGCCCGCGATGCCAGGAGCTCCTTGGCCTCGGCCACCGAGACGGTTTTGTACGGTTTGCTGAAGGCCTTCTTCAGCGAGTCGATCAGGCCCATTGGGTTCTCCTTCTTGGGGGTTTTTTGCTGGCGGGCCGACGGATGCCGGTCAGGCTGTGACGGTGCTGGCCGTGACCCAGGCGGCCACAGCGAAGATGAGGACGGCGAACGAAATGCGCACGTGCCTGTCTTTGAGTAGACGGGCCAGGCGGGCAGCGCCGAGCGATCCGAGGATGGCCGGCACCGTGAAGGCAAGGACCGTGGACCACTCGATGGTGAAGCCGGCGGCGTGTGCTCCGAAGCCTGCGGCGGAGTTGATGACAATGATGGCCAGCGAGGAAGCGACGGCCTGCTTCATGCGCAGCCCCAGGAAGAGCGTGAGGGCCGGCGTGATGAGGAATCCGCCGCCAACTCCCAACAACCCGGTCAGGAAGCCGACCAGCAGCCCGACGCCGACGGCCTTGGGGGCGCAGGAGCGGAAGGCCCGCGCTGGACCGGTGCTACAAGAGCCCTCCAGTTCTTTGGTGCGCATCAACATGCGGACGCCGGCAACCACCATGATGCCCGCGAATGCCAGCATCAGTACGTTCGGATCCAGCAGCCGACCCACGGCCGCGCCTCCCCAGGCGGCCGGGATGCCGGCCGCTCCGACCAGGAGGACAACGGGCCAGTTGATGCCTTCGCGGAACCTTGGCAGGAGTGCCGCCAGCGAGGAGAGGCCCACCACCAGCAGGGAGGTGGGGATGGCCTCCGCGGGGCTTAGGCCCACTCCGTACACCAGGGCAGGGACGGCGATGATCGAGCCGCCGCCCCCGACGACGCCGAGTACAACCCCGACGAGTAGCCCCAGGGCCAAAGCTGGAATCATGCCGCCTGCGCCCGGTCCTGATTTGCCTGCACCCCTGCCGATGGCAGCTGCAGGATGGCGGACTCACGGGTGGGTTCCTTGGCAGCCTTGTTCCATGGCATCGCCGAGAGGGCCTGGCCCATGGCGCAGGTGTTGGTTGCTGCGGAGAATGTCAGGCCCGTGCCGATGGCTCCTGCGAGCAGCCGGATTTTGGGCGAGACGAATTTTCCGCCGGCCAGGCCCAGCACTACCAGGGAGCCGGCCGCAAGGCGGACCTGGCGCTCCAGGTCCCAGCGGGCCTTGCCGCGGACAACGTTTCCGCCGGCAGCTGCGAAGCCCGGCACGCCGCCGGTCAGTACGTAGGCGGTGCCGATGCCGGCGCCGCCGAGGCGCTGCCGTGCCTGTTCGGCCCGCGCGCCGGACTGGCAGACAAGCACAACACGGCTTCCCAGCCGGGTGGCCAGTTCGTCGGTGTGCTCAGAAAGCAGTGGGAGCGGAACGTTGTACGAACCGCGGATGTGCAGGGATTCGAATTCTGCGGCCGATCGTACGTCGATCACCACGAGGTCCTTGTGTTCCTGAAACCACGTCTGCAGCGTTTCCGGATCAAGGGCGGTGACCGCGGGGGCCGGTGAAGCGGAGGCGGATGCCGAAGCGGAGGGGCGTGTCATGGATGTCCTTTCAAGACGGATCAGGCAAAAGCTGAATACCCCACCGAGTATTACAGATACCCCCAGGGGTAGTCAAAACACCCCGGGGGGTATATCCTGAAGTGCATACATCCCTTATCCGGAGGCACCATGGAACTCGATTCAACCGACCTCGCGCCGGTCATCAACCGGCTCAAGAGGGCCCAAGGGCAACTGGCCGCAGTAACCCGAATGCTTGAAGAAGGCCGCGAGTGCAAAGACGTCGTGACCCAGCTGGCCGCGGTGTCAAAGGCACTGGACCGTGCGGGATTCGCCATCATTGCCAGCGGGCTTGAGCAATGCCTTGTCCGCAAGGATGCGAGCATGGACACGAAAGAGCTGGAGAAGCTCTTCCTCTCCCTCGCCTGAGCCGCAGCCAAGCCGCAAAACCACCGACAAGAACACCCAACCGTTCGGGCCTGCCGGCCACGTCCAAGGAGACAATATGACCTATGCCCACACTGTGACCGTCCCGCTGTCCTGGAGCGACGCCGTCGAACAGACGCGGGAGGCGCTCGCCGCACAGGGGTTCGGCATCCTTTCGGAGATCAACGTCCGCGCGACCTTTGAGGCCAAGCTTGGTGCCGAAGCCGCGGAAGCACTCGGCGACTACGTCATTCTGGGTGCCTGCAACCCTGCCCTGGCCAGCCGTGCGCTTGCTGCCGAGCCGGACCTCGGCGCATTGCTGCCCTGCAACGTCGTGGTGCGCCGCGGCCGGGACGCGGACATGACAACCATCCAGGCCATTGATCCGCAGACCATGGTGCAGCTCAGCGGCAGTCCCGCCGTTGCGGAAGTGGCCAACGACGCCGACGCCCGGCTGCGCGCCGCGCTGGAAGTGCTGGCGTCGGTAAAGAGCCCCGGCTGAGCAGTTCCCGGCACGGACTCTGGTTATTTTCGTCACGGTTTCTGCGTCCTGCCGGAATCCTGGTTTGGCTGGCCCCATACTGAGATTGACGCGGTGAAGTCCGGCGCCAAACCAGTCAGGAGGAAGAGCATTGAACACTGTGATGACCGTAGTGACGAACGAGTATTTCCCTGCTGCAGCGGTGCTCTTCGGAGTCGTTCTTTTTTGGACAGTGGCCTTCTTCGGCGGACTCTCCCTCCTCAGTACCAGCCAGCCGCCCATTGCAACCCTCACGTGGCTGCTCTTCGTCTACACCGCAGCGGTTCTTTCGCCCTTGGCAGGACTCCTGGCCATGGTGGACCTCGTCCGCCGCTGGTGGCGCAACCGCTCCGCACGCGCCGCAGGCCGCGTGGCCGGAACCCCGTCTGCATAGCGCAACCGGGGGAAAACGGGTAGCGTCCACTCGCACGCAGCGGGGCGTAATCTCCTAAAATTGTTATGGGGCCGGCGGCGAAAAGCCCGCTGAGACCCGGGCTGTCCCCAGTCGCCGTCGGCCCTTCCGAACGGCGTGGTTACGCTGTGGGGCGGGATGCCCGGCGCCGGTTTCGTGCGTCACCGGATGCCTGCCTGCCGTAAATGCAGACCACGCTTTCGGAACCCAAGGAACAGACCCATGACCCCCGGCAACACCTCCCCGAAACACCGGCCCGGCACGAAGAGCGCCATAACCTTGGGCCTGCGGCAAAATCTTGCGCAGTTCATGATCCTGGTGGCGGTCAACGCCCTGGTGGGCGGGACGCTGGGCCAGGAGAGGACCGTCCTGCCCCTCCTGGCCGGTGAGGTCTTCAAGCTGGACCTGTACACCAGCGCATTGACGTACATCCTGGCGTTCGGGGTGGCCAAGGCGGGCACCAACTACTTCGCCGGAACCCTGTCGGACCGTTACGGGCGCAAGCCGGTCCTGGTGGCGGGGTGGCTGGTTGCGCTGCCCGTCCCGCTGATGCTGATCTTCGGGCCGTCATGGGGGTGGATCGTCGCGGCCAACGTCGTCCTCGGCATCAGCCAGGGGCTGACCTGGTCCACCACGGTGATGATGAAGATGGACCTCGTGGGTCCGTCACGCAGGGGCCTGGCCATGGGCCTCAATGAGGCGGCCGGCTACCTCGGCGTCGCCGGGACCGCCCTGGCCACCGGCTACATCGCCTCCACCTACGGGTTGCGCCCCGGCCCGTTCCTGCTAGGTGCTGCGTTCATCGCCGTCGGCCTGGGGCTTTCCGTGCTCACCGTACGGGAAACGCACCACCACGCCCGGGCTGAGGCCGCCAACCATGTTGCGGTCCACGAGGGGGCGCACGGACAGCTAAGCAACCGCGAGGTGTTCACCCTGACGAGCTTCCGAGACAAGTCGCTGTCTTCCGTGAGCCAGGCGGGCATGGTGAACAACCTGAACGACGGCCTTGCCTGGGGGCTGTTCCCTGTCCTCTTTGCGGCCGCCGGACTAACGATCGAACGCATCGGCATCCTCGCGGCGGTGTACCCGGCCGTGTGGGGCGCCGGCCAGCTGGTGACCGGCGCGCTGTCGGACCGGATCGGGCGTAAGCCGCTGATCGTGGGAGGCATGCTGGTGCAGGCAATCGCGCTCGGCATGGTCGCCTTTGGTGCCGGCTTTGAAACCTGGCTGGCCGCGGCCGTTCTGCTGGGGGCGGGGACAGCCATGGTCTACCCGACGCTGCTGGCCGCCATCGGAGACGTGGCCCACCCTGAATGGCGGGCCAGGTCGGTGGGGATCTACCGGCTGTGGCGCGACGGCGGCTTTGCGGTGGGCGCCCTGCTGTCCGGAATCATCGCCGACGCCTACGGCATCCCCGCGGCGGTCGCCGTCGTTGCCGCCCTCACCGGAGTATCCGGTGTTGTGGTGGCAGTCCGGATGCGCGGCGCCGACCACAAGCCCTCATTCCGCTAGGCGGTTGCTTCCCGGCGCCACTCAGCTAGTCTATAAGTGCACGTTAGTGCACATATGCACTTGAGGAGTCCAGTGTTCGCGGTTCTTCGCAACGGAGTCTACGCCCGGTTGTTCTGTGCCCAGATCGTGGCGTTGGCGGGGACGGGCCTGTTGACCATCGCCCTCGGACTGCTGGCGTACGACCTTGGGGGCAGGAACTCCGGGGCCGTCCTTGGTATGGCGCTAACCATCAAGATGCTGGCCTACGTGGGACTGGCCCCGGTGATCACCGCGCTGGTGGCCCGCTTGCCCAGGAAGCCCGTTCTGATCGCCGCCGACCTGGTACGGGCGGCCATGGCCCTGTGCCTGCCGTTCATCACGGAAACGTGGCAGATCTACGTGGTGATCTTCCTGCTCCAGTCCGCGTCCGCAACTTTTACGCCGGCTTTCCAGTCGCTGATACCAATCATCCTGAAGGATCCCCGGGACTACACGTATGCACTTTCGCTGTCCCGGCTCGCCTACGACATGGAAGCCTTGGTCAGCCCGGCCGCCGCCGCTCTGCTGCTGACCGTTATGAGCTACAGCAATCTGTTCCTCGGTACGGTTGCAGGCTTCGTGGCCTCGGCGACCCTCGTCGCCATGACGGCCGTTCCCCGGATCACTGCGCCCGGGGGTCCCCAGCCTTCCTTGTGGCACCGGACCACGCTGGGAACGCGGATCTTTTGGCGCGACCGGCGGCTGAGATCCCTTCTGGCGCTGAACCTGGCAGTGTCCGCACCGACCGCCCTGGTGCTGGTCAATACGGTGGTCTATGTCCGGGACGGCCTGCACCGTCCCGCATCCGATCTCGCGGTCGCCCTTGCCTGCTTCGGTGCCGGCTCCATGGCCGTCGCCCTGGCCGCCCCGCGGCTCCTTGACCGCTTCGGAGACCGCGCTGTCATGATGACCGGCGCCTCCCTGATCCCGCCGTCCCTCGCCGGTGCCGCCGCGGTGATGTTCCTGGCGTCTCCGGAGACGGGATGGTGGCCGTTGCTGGCGCTGTGGCTCCTGCTGGGAGCTGCCACTTCCGCCGTTATTACGCCGTGCTCCCGGTTGCTTCGGGAGGCCTCCACCGCGAGCACCCTTCCTTACGTCTTCACGGCTCAGTTCTCGCTCTCCCACGCCTGCTACATCCTGAGCTACCCGCTGGCAGGCTGGATCGGCGCCGCCGCGGGCCTTGGCTGGGCTGCAGTGGCGCTGACAATCCTTGCGATACTTGGCAGTGCAGGAGCCTTCCTGTTCTGGCCCGGGAAGACTCCTCTAGGACCAGACCCAGCCGCCATCAAGGAGCAGACCGTTGAGCAGCCAGCCGAGCAGTCCGTTCAGCGCCGGAACGGATGAGCCCTCGCTCGTCCACCCGGTCACCCCCGGCCCGGAGTTGCTTGAAAATGCCGCCGCCACGCTGCGGATGCTGGCCGAGCCCACCCGCCTGCATCTGCTGTGGCAGCTTTCGCAGGGCCCCAAGAGCGTCACTGAACTCACTGAGGCGGCGGCCGTCCCGCGGACCGTAGTCAGCCAGCATCTGGCCAAGCTGCGGCTCAGCGGAATGGTGGACGGGAGGAAGGACGGCCGTCACGTCATCTACTCGCTCCACGACGGCCACCTCGTCCGGTTGATCCGGGAGACCATCAACCACGCGGACCATCGAACCACGGGAGAACCGTTCCACGACTGACCCCGCTGCGGTATTCTGGCTTCGGGTTATGCAGGCAGCCTCCGGATTCTTCGTTGAGGATGTCCCATGCGCCGCAAACTACACGCAGACAGAGGCCGCCATGCCGGCATCGCCGAACGGCGTGTCATCAAGGCGTACGCCTCCTTGTCCGCTGTCCCCACGGGTGAGCTCGAAGCGCTGGCCGGCCTCCTGAAGAACAGCGGAAACACCCCGGGCCCGAGTCACGCCGGCCTGGTGGGGCCGGTGGTCATGGCAGAGCTGGCGCGCCGGAACCAGACCGAACGCGAAGGGAATACCCGCCCGGACGGCCCGGCCCGGTAGGCCTGGACAGGCCGGCCCACTAGGCCCAGGACCTCACTCGGGCAGTCCGGCGCCCCACAGTGCTTTGCGGAGCAGTGCCTTGAGCTGGGCCGATTCCTCCGCGGGCAGCCCGTCCAGAACTTCCGCTTCAGCCCTTCGCGCAGCCTCGCCGGCCTGCTCGAGAAGCCGTCCTCCCTTGGCGGTGGCCGTAACGGTCTTTGCCCGGCGGTCCTGCTTCCCGGGCGCCCTCGCCACCAGGCCACGCTTCTCCAGCTCATCCACCAGGGCCACGATCTGGCTGGGGTCCAGGCTGAGGAAGTCGGCCATTTCGCGTTGCGTCGGCTCCAGTCCGCTGTTTGCCAGGATCAGGACGGAGTAGGAGCGCTCCTTGAGGTCGAATTCGGCCAGCGCCCTGTTATTCACAACGGACCCTGCGGCATGCAGCTTGGCCAGCAGGAATCCGAGGTCCTGGCTGATGGACGCGGCGACCAGCTTGTGGGCCTGTTCGGTGCGCTGACCGCCCTGTGTCTCGATCGTCATGCCCAACTCCAATAATCCTCAAAATAAATCGTTGACATTTTCAACTATCCATAATTTCATGGATATAGAACAGCATCCCACGCCGATGGCGGGAATGCACAAGGTCAGCTAGCAAAGGAGCAGCCATGAGCCTGTCAGGCAAAGTAGCAATCGTCACCGGGAGCGGCCGGGGCCTGGGCCTGGCCTACGCCCGGGAGCTCGCCCGGCAGGGCGCCGCCGTCGTCATCAATGACGTGGACGCCGAGGTGGCTGCGGAAGCGGTCCGGACCATCGAGGCCGACGGCGGGAAGGCCGCCGCCGTCGTTGCTCCCGTCGGCAGCTCGGAAGTGGCCAGGCAGCTGGTGCAGGCGGCCATCACGGAGTTCGGCCGCCTCGACATCCTGGTCACCAACGCGGGCATCCTGCGGGACAAGAGCCTGCTGAAGATGACCGACGAGGATTTCGACGCCGTCATCAACGTCCACCTCCGCGGCACCTTTACGTGCGTCCGGGAAGCGTTCGCCTACTTCAAGGAGAACGGTATTGCCGGCCGGATCATCACCATCGGATCGCCCACCGGGCAGCGGGGGAACTTCGGCCAGACCAACTACGCCGCCGCCAAGGCAGGCATCGTGGGCATGGTCCGCACCTGGGCCCTGGAAATGAAGAAGGCCGGGGTAACAGCCAACGCCGTCATCCCGGTGGCGGCCACAGCCATGACCAAGACCGTCCCCTACTTCCAGAAGGCAGTGGAAGCGGACGAGCGCGGGGAGGCCATGCCGGCTTTCTTCCGCCACGAACTCGGGTTTGGAACGGCCGACGACGTCTCCGGGCTGGTAGCCTTCCTCGCCTCCGATGAGGCGGCCGGCATCACCGGCCAGGCCATCGGCGCCGGCGGCGACCGGCTTCAGCTCTGGACCCACCCCGAGGCCGCGGCCACCGAATACCGTGAGGGCGGCTGGCGCTACGAGGACCTCGTGGAGAACTTTGGCCCGCTCTTCGGCGGCAAGCTGCAGGGGGTGGGCGAGGAATTCCTCCCGCTGCCCGAGGACCTGAAGCCGGAGGCACGGCCTGCCGCAGCTCCCGTGAAGGTGGGCTAGCCATGGCTGCCACCCGCTACGAGCTCGGCATCGACGCCGCGAAGCTCGACGCGATCGACATGCACGTCCACCTCGAAGTGGACGGCCACGGCCACGAGTCACTCCCGCCTGCGCTCACCGAAGCCTCGGCCAAGTACTTCAAGTCCGAGGACCGCACCCCGTCGCTGGACCGCATCGCCGAGGTGTACCGGGAACTGAACATGGCCGCCGTCGTATTCACTGTGGACGCAAGGACCCAGCTCAAGCACGAACCCAACAGCATTGAGGACCTGATCGCCGGCGCCGCCCGGAACAACGACGTGCTGATCCCTTTCGGCAGCGTGGATCCCCGCACCGGCACCGACGCGATCCAGGGCGCGAAGCACCAGGCCATCGACCTCGGCGCCCGCGGCTTCAAGTTCCACCCCAGCCTGCAGGGCTTCGACCCCTCGAACGAGGAGTTCTATCCGCTGTGGGAGACGCTCCAGGAACTGGGCCTGCCAGCCATCTTCCACACCGGGCAGAACGGCATGGGCGCAGGCCTTCCCGGCGGGTACGGCATCAAACTGGGGTATTCCAACCCGCTCCTGCTGGACGCCGTCGCCGCGGACTTCCCGGAACTACAGATCATCATGGCGCACCCCTCCGTGCCGTGGCAGGACGAGGCAAACTCCATCGCCACGCACAAGGCCAACGTGTTCATCGACCTCTCCGGCTGGTCGCCCAAGTACTTCCCGGAGTCACTGGTCCGCATGTCCAACTCGGTCCTGCAGGACAAGGTCCTGTTCGGCACCGACTTCCCGCTCATCACGCCGCAGAAGTGGCTGAGCGCCTTCGCGGACCTGCCGCTCAAGGACGAGGTCCGGCCCAAGATCCTCCGGCACAATGCCGTGCGCCTGCTCGGACTGGGCGGCTGAGATGAGCCTCGATACCGATACAGGGACCGTGGCGGCTGCCCGCCTCTACGGCGCCTGCGACTACTACGACGCCGAGTCCCTCCTCACGGAGGACGAGCGCCGCGTGCTGGGACGGCTGCGGAACTTCCTGGACCGGGAAGCGCAGCCCCTGCTGGCCGACTACTGGGAACGCGGGGAGTTCCCCACCCAACTGGCACAGCCGCTGATCGATCTGGACCTGATGGAACCGGCGGAACTCACGGGCGCAAAAAGCAGCCCTGCCCGGGGCATCTACCAGGGATTCCGGATCTTCGAACTCGCCCGAACGGACGCCTCGCTGGCCACCTGGTACACGTCCCAGGCCGGACTCTTCCGCACCGCCATCCGGGTGGGCGCCTCGCCGGAGCAGCAGGCCGAGTGGATGCCGAAGGTCATCGACTTCTCCCTCAAGGGCGTCTTTTCCCTCACGGAACCGGACTCCGGTTCCGACATCGCCGGCGGGCTGTCCACCACAGCCCGCAGGGAAAGGGATTCGTGGGTCCTGGACGGCGCCAAGCGCTGGATCGGCGGCGCAGTCAGTGCCGACGTGCTGGCGGTCTTCGCCCGGGACCAGGCAGACGGGCAGGTCAAGGCCTTCCTGGTTGACCGCGAAGCGGACGGCGTGACGCTGGAAAAGATCCACGGCAAGACTGCGCTGCGGATGATGCAGAACGCGCACATCACGCTCGACGGCGTCCGCGTGCCGGAATCCAGGCGGCTGCACAACGTGAACTCCTTCAAGGATGTGGCCGCGATGCTCCGGGCCATGCGTTCGGACGTTGCCTGGATTGCCACCGGGATCCAGGCCGGGGCGTTCGAAGCCGCCCTCCGCTACGTCACCGAACGCACGCAGTTCGGCCGCCGGCTGGGCTCCTTCCAGCTGGTCCAGGAAAAACTCGCCCGGATGCTCGGCAACGTCACGTCCTCCCTGTCCCTCGTGGTCCGGCTCACCGAACAGCAGGCACGCGGAATCTACCGCGACCAGGACTCCGCGCTGGCCAAGATGCAGACGTCCCTGCTGATGCGCGAGACCGTCGCCTTGGCCCGCGAAGTAGTGGGCGGCAACGGAATCACGCTCGAAACGGATGTGGCCAGGTTCCACGCCGACGCCGAAGCCGTTTACTCCTACGAAGGCACGCACGACATCAACGCCCTCATCATCGGCCGCGCCCTCACCGGCGAAAGCGCCTTCACCCGCTGACCGCGAGCGGCGCTCACTGAACGGCGCTCACTGAATCGAACAACACCCCAAGCCCGAAGGCGGCAGCACCGCACCGCCGTCGTACTTCCGCAACTCCAAAAACCGCCCCAGGAGGCAAAGATGCCCAATCTCGTCGTCGACTTCGACAAACTGCTCACGCTCGCCGGAACCGATCTCGGCGTGACCGAATACCGCGAAATCACGCAGGAACAAATCAACAAATTCGCCGACGCCACGGGCGATGACCAGTGGATCCACGTGGACCCGGAGCGCGCCAAGGACGGCCCGTTCGGCGCCCCGATCGCCCACGGGTTCCTCACGCTCTCACTGATCATTCCGTTTTGGGGCGAGCTGTTCGACGTCGACGGCGTCACCACCAAAGTGAACTACGGCCTGGACAAGGTCCGCTTCACCTCGCCGGTGAAGGTGGGCTCGCGGATCCGCATGCAGGCCACCATTGCCGAGGTCACCGAGGTCAAGGGCGGCGCCCAGATCAAGGTCGCCAACACGATCGAGATCGAAGGCCAGGAACGCCCCGCCGTCGTGGCCGAATTCCTGGCCCGCTTCTACAAGTAAGCCGCATTCCCTGTAACAAACCCCCTTTTTATCCCTCTGTCCTAAAGGAACAGCCATGTCTGGACTCACTCAGCTTCAAGCCATGGGTACGGCCGAACGCCGCAAGGAAGCGCGCACGGTCATCGCCTCCAGTTATCTGGGCAGCACCATCGAGTACTACGACTTCCTCCTCTACGCCACGGCCGCCGCCGTCGTCTTCCCGAAGGTCTTCTTCTCCGGGATGGACGAATGGGTAGGCGTGGTGGCGGCCTACGGCACCTTCGCCGCCGGGTACGTGGCGCGCCCCCTCGGCGGGGTCATCTTCGGCCACTTCGGCGACAAGCTGGGCCGCAAGGGAATGCTCATCGTCTCCATGCTGGTCATGGGCGTGGCCTCCACCCTGATCGGCCTGGTCCCGGGCGCCTCCGTGGCGGGGCCGTGGGGCGCCGTGATGCTGGTGATCCTCCGCGTCTTCCAGGGCATCGCCGTCGGCGGTGAATGGGGCGGCGCCGCGCTGATGGCGCTGGAACACTCGGAGTCCGGCAAGCGCGGCTTCGCGGCGTCGTTCGTGAACGCCGGGGCCCCGACGGGTGCCGTCCTGGGCACGTTCATCATGGGCGCGTTCTCCTCTCTGCCGAACGACCAGTTCCTTGCCTGGGGCTGGCGGGTGCCTTTCCTGCTTTCCTTCGTGCTGCTGGGCGTGGGCATGTTTGTCCGGCTGAAGGTCTCCGAGAGCCCCATCTTCAAGGCAGCCCTCGAACAGGAAAAGCGCGTGCAGGCCGAAGCGGCACGGGCGGAAGGCACAAACGGAGCCGGCGGCACCGTCCCGGCCCGCCGCGAAATTCCGCTCCTCCAGGTGCTCCGCCGGCCCAAGACCCTCATCTTCACCATGCTGGCCGGAGCCGCGGGGTTCGCCCTGCAGGTGGTGCTGGCAACGTTCGCGGTGACCTTCGCCGTCTCCAAGGGCGCAGACCGCCAGGGCGTGCTCTACGCCTACGCCGCGGCCTCCCTGGTCTCCATCGTGTTTGTGGTGTTGGGCGGAAGGCTCTCGGACAAGCTGGGCCGGCGGCCGGTGATGGTGGGCGGACTCGTGGTGTTCATCGCCTACCTCGTGCCGATGTTCCAGCTGCTGTCCTCCAACAACATCATGCTGATCTTCGTGGCATTCGCCGTGGGCCTGATGATCCACTCCATGCTGTTCGGGCCGCTCGCGGCTTTCGTTTCCGAACAGTTCGGCACAACGTCCCGCTATACGGGCGCCTCGCTGGGCTACCAGCTGGCAACGCTGCTCGGTGCGGGGTTCACGCCCGGCATCGTGGCGCAGATCTTCAAGGATTCCGGCCAGAACACCGGCTCTGTGGTCTGGTACCTGGCCATCATGTCCGTGGTGTCGATCGTCTTCATCCTGCTCACCCGGGAACCCAAGAACAACGATCTCCAGACTGTCCGGCTCTGATCCGGCCGCCAGGGACTACCGTCTAATTAGAAAGGATTTGCCGTGGAAAATTTTGGCATCGGCTCGTGGCTGCAACGGCGCCGCCCGAAGTCGGGCAACAAGGCAGCAATCATCGCCGGAGACCGGGAGGTCAGCTACGAGCAACTGGCGGAACGCTCGGCCCGGCTTGCCAACGCCCTCCGTGACCGCGGCGTGGCCCGCGGGGACCGGGTGGCCTACCTGGGGGAGAACGATCCGTCTTTCCTGGAGACACTCTTCGCCTGCGGCCTGGCCGGAGCCGTCTTCGTCCCCCTGAACACGCGGCTGGCCCCGCCGGAAATCCAGTACCAGCTCCGCGACTGCGGTGCGGTGCTGCTGGTGCACGCGGCGAGCCTCTCGGACCTGGCGGTCCGCGGCGCGGACGGGACGGCGGCGGGCCGGCGGATCGCAGTCGACGACGTGCCAGGAAAGCACGACGGCGGCGCTGCCGCTGCGCAGGGGCAGCAGCCGGCGGAACGCTACGAGGACGTGGTGGCGTCCGGCGCGGAGGCGGCACCGGACGAGCCGGTGGGCCTGGACGACGGCGCCATGATCCTCTACACCTCAGGCACCACCGGGCACCCCAAGGGCGCCCTGCTGACCCACGGGAACATCACCTGGAACTGCATCAACGTGATTGTCGATTTCGACTTCGCCTCCACCGACGTGGCCCTGATGATCTCCCCGATGTTCCATGTGGCGTCGCTGGACATGGGCGTCCTGCCCACGCTGCTCAAGGGCGGGACCGTGGTCCTGGAACCCCGTTTCGATCCGTTGCGGACGCTTCAGCTCATCGAACGGCACCGGGCCACCACCATCAGCGGGGTGCCCACCACCTACCAGATGCTCTGCGAACACCCCGCCTGGGAAACCACGGACCTGAGCTCCCTGAACAAGCTGACCTGCGGCGGGTCGGCGGTGCCGCTGCGCGTGCTGGACGCCTACGAGAAGCGCGGGCTGCGCTTTTCGAATGGCTACGGGATGACCGAGACGGCGCCGGGCGCCACCACGCTGCCGGCGGCACGGTCCCGGGACAAGGCCGGATCGTCCGGCCTGCCGCACTTCTTCACCGAGGTCCGGATAGCAGACCTCGCCGGACCTGAGGCGGAGCCGGCGGCGCCGGGCACAGTGGGGGAGATCCAGATCAAGGGCCCCAACGTCATCCACGAATACTGGAACCGGCCCGACGCGACGGCCGATTCCTACACCGCGGACGGCTGGTTCAAGTCTGGCGACATGGGCTACAAGGACGGCGACGGATTCGTGTTCATCTCGGACCGGCTCAAGGACATGATCATCTCCGGCGGCGAGAACATCTATCCGGCGGAAGTGGAGCAGGCCATCACCGAGCTGGAGGCCGTGGGCAGCGTCGCGGTGATCGGCGTGCCGGACGAGAAGTGGGGCGAAGTGCCCCGGGCCGTGGTGCTCCTGCGGGAGGGGGCGCAGCTGAGCGAAGAGCAGCTGCGGGCGCACCTGGACGGCCGGCTGGCCCGCTACAAGATCCCCAAGTCGGTGGTGTTCGTGGACGAGATGCCGCGGACGGCAAGCGGCAAGATCAGGAAGGCGGACCTGCGGAAGCTGACCCCCGCGAACGGTCAGTTGCAGTAGCGCGAACGTGCAGTAGCGAGAACGGGGCCGGGCGCGAACGGACAGTTGCGGCCCCGTCCCCGAACCGGGAATAATCTTCGTAGCTAGAGACTTGAGTCAATTGCACTCAACTTTACCTACGGAGGGTACATGCCAACGTTTTTTGGACCTGCCGGTACCGGCAGCGGTTCGTTTGACGAGTTCCTTGCGCGCTACCTGCAGGGCCAGCGCGCGGCCCGGTCCGGGCGCCCCACGGACATCACCCGGCTGCTGAGCCGCCGCACCCACGAAGTGCTCTCGCTCGCCGGCCAGTTCGCCGTGGACCTCGGACACGGCGATGTGGATGCCCTGCACATCCTGCGGACGATGGCCGGGGCGGAACCGGCCACCAGCTACGTGCGCCGCGCCGGGGCCGACCCCGCGGCAGTGGCCAAGGCGGCTGAAGAACGCCTGCCGGAGAAGTCCGGCCGGGCGGCGACAACCGCTCCTGCGCTGACACCGTCCGCGCAGCGCGCCCTGCTCGATGCCTACCAGGTGGCCCGGGCGTTCGGGTCAACCTACATCGACCCGGAGCACCTGTTCTTCGCGCTGGTGCTCAACCAGGACGCGCCCGCCGGGCAGGTTCTCGCCGCGGCCGGTATCACGCCGGAGTCCTTCCAGACCGGGGCACGCGAGGCGGCCGGCACCGAGCCGTCCGGAGCCGGCGCCCCGGAAGCTGCTGCATCCGCAGGCGCTCCCGGCGCCACTTCGGAAACTCCGACGCTGGACACCTACGGGACTGACCTGACGGCCCTGGCGCGCTCCGGCGGCCTTGACCCGGTCATCGGACGCTCCGACGAAACAGCCCAGACCATCGAGGTCCTTGCCCGGCGCACCAAGAACAACCCGGTGCTGATCGGCGAAGCGGGCGTGGGCAAGACGGCCATCGTCGAGGGCCTTGCCCAGGCCATTGCCGCCGACACGGTGCCCGAACAGCTCCGTAACAAGCGGGTCATTTCGCTCGATCTCCCGGCCATGCTCGCCGGGACCCGCTACCGGGGCGACTTCGAAGAGCGGCTGACCAAGGCGATGTACGAAGTCACCGCGAACCCGGGTCAGTTCATCCTGTTCATCGACGAGCTACACACCGTCATCGGTGCAGGCGGCGCGGGCGAAGGCGGCATGGACGCGGGCAACATCCTGAAACCGCGGCTTGCCCGCGGCGAACTCCACGTGGTGGGAGCCACCACCCTGAACGAATACCGCAAGGTGGAGAAGGACCCCGCGTTCGAACGCCGCTTCCAGCCCGTGCAGGTAGGGGAGCCTTCCATCGAAGATGCCGTGCAGATCCTTTCCGGGCTGCGCGAGCGGTATGAAGAACACCACGGTGTCCGCTACACCGACGAGGCTGTCAGGGCCGCCGTCGAACTGTCCGCCCGCTACGTGACGGACCGGTTCCTTCCCGACAAGGCGATCGACCTTATCGACCAGGCCGGTGCCAGGCTGAGCCTCAAGCTCGGGTCCCGACAGGACGCTGCCGGCCTCCGCGAGCGGCTGGACGCGCTCGAGGAATCGAAGAACGGCGCCATTGCCGCGGAGGACTTCGAAGCGGCCTCCCGGTTCCGGGACGAAGCGAAAGCCTTGAAGGAGAAGCTCGACGGCGGCGCGGCCAGCCGGGAAGCCGACGGCGGCGGGTCCGCCGTCGTGGATGAAGCGGAGATCGCCGAGATCATCTCCCGCGCTACCGGCATCCCGGCAAGCCGGATCACCGAGGGTGACCGGGAACGCCTTGCCAGGCTGGAAGAAGACCTGCACCAGCGGGTGGTGGGCCAGGAGGACGCCGTAAGCCTGATTGCGAAGTCCGTTCGCCGCAACCGCACGGGCATGGGTGCCGCAGGCAGGCCAATCGGCAGCTTCCTGTTCCTGGGCCCCACCGGTGTGGGCAAGACCGAACTCGCCAAAGCGCTGGCGGGCTCGCTCTTCGGCAGCGAGGACTCCATGATCCGCTTCGACATGAGCGAGTTCGGTGAACGGCATACCGTGAGCCGCCTGGTTGGTGCCCCTCCGGGCTACGTGGGCTACGACGAGGCCGGGCAGCTGACCGAGCGGGTACGGCGCAATCCGTACTCGATCGTGTTGCTCGACGAGGTCGAGAAGGCCCACCCGGACGTGTTCAACCTCCTCCTGCAGGTCCTCGACGACGGACGCCTGACGGACGGGCACGGGCGCACCGTGGACTTCCGCAACACGGTGGTCATCATGACTTCGAACCTGGGCTCGGAGTTCCTGGCAAGCAAGGCGGGACCCACCGGGTTCACCGCGGCGGGAGAGGGAGGCGCGTTCGGCTCGGAGAAGGCCCTGCGCGACCGCGTGCTGGCGCGGCTACGTGAATCGATGCGGCCGGAGTTCCTTAACCGCATCGACGAGATCGTCCTGTTCCGCAAGCTCGACCAGGCCCAGCTGCGCCAGATCGTGCGGCTGATGCTGAACGACACCGAAGCCCGCCTGCGCTCGCAGGGCATCGGCCTGGTGGTCAGCGAGGACGCGGTGGACTGGATTGCCGAGCGGGGCTACGAACCCGAATACGGTGCCCGGCCCATGCGGCGCGTGATCCAGCGCGAACTCGACGACCGGATCGCCGACCTGCTGGTGGGCTCAGGCCTCGCGGCCGGGGGACAGGTCACCGTCTCCACGGACGGGCCGGAGCTGGTGGTGGCTGCCGGCAGCGCGGAGGTTCCGCTGGCCGCCTAGTTAGTGGATCAGCGCCAGCATGACGCCCACGGCCACGAAGAGCACCCCGAACGTCCGGTTCAGGATCTTCTGCCCGTGGGCGTTGTGCGTGAAGCGCTGGAAGGACTTGGCTGCGGCGGCGAAAAAGAACCACATCACCAGAATGTCGATGACCACCACGGTGGCGGTGAGGACGAGATACTGGGGCAGCAGCGGCTGCTCGGGCCTGATGAACTGGGGCATGAAGGCCAGGAAGAAAACGACGGCCTTGGGGTTCAGCAGATTGACCCACAGGCCCCGGCGGAACATGGATGCTGCCGGTTCATTCCGGAGCTCGGCTGCCTTCTCCTGGTCCAGGTCCGGCTTGTGCAGGAACTGCCGGATGCCCAGGTAGACCAGGTAGGCCGCGCCGGCGTAGCGGATCACGTTGAATGCCACGGGCGAGCTGGCCACCAGGACACCCACGCCCAGGGCCACGATCAGCACGTGGATCACCAGTGCGGCCTGCTGGCCCAGGATTCCCCAGATTGACCGCCGGAAACCCGAATTAAGGGAGTTGCTCATGGTGTTGATGGCACCCGCTCCGGGGGTGAAGCTGATCAGGACGCCGGCGCCGGCCAGGGCCAGCCAAAGGGAGGGTTGCACCCCTCCAGTTTAGTGGCGCTGGACTGGGGGGCGGACGCCGTAGCTGAGGATCATGTTCCCCTTGCTGGTCCGCTGCGAATCCTGCAGCTCCAGCCGCGTCACCGGGTCCCCGTCCTCAAACAGCCGCCGGCCGCTCCCGGCAATGACCGGGTGCACCATGAGCATCAGCGAGTCGAGCAGCCCCGCGAACAGGAGTTGCCGGGTCAGCGAGATGCTGGCGAACACGGCAATTTCGCCGCCGTCGCCTTTCTTGAGGTTGGCTACGAACTCCTCGAGCGGTGCGTCCATAAGCCGGGAATTCTGCCATGAGAGTTCGCCCGACAAGGTCCTGGAGGCCACGAACTTCTGCAGGGGATTGATGAACGCGCCGAAGTCGGCGTCAGCGGCCGCGCCGGGCCAGTAGCCGGCCCACTGCTCGTAGCCCACCCGGCCCAGTAGTCCGGTTTCCACCCTGGCCATCATGTCGTTCATCCCGGTGCCGAGTTCCTCGTCGAAACTGTCGAACTGCCAAAGATTGGGGGATTCAACCACCCCGTCCACAGAGTAGAAAAGGCCGGCGGTCAATTTGCGCATGGGGATTCTCCTCGCTGATGGTCTTCCTGCATCCTAGCTACGAGCGCAGCCACCTATGCCCGCGCGATGACTTCGCCGTTGGGGATCAGGAACCAGCCGTCGTCGGTGGAACCCCAGCGGTGCCAGCCCGCGGAAATCCGGGCAAGGTCGGCGGCGTTGGCGAAGCCGTATTCCAGGGCCTGGTCCGCGAACGCCGAATGCAGCACGCGCTCGCCCCAGACCCGGGCCTGCCAGCGGCGCTGCTGGCCCGTGGCATACAACCAGTTGCTGCTGGAGGGGGCCACGTCCGTGAACCCTGCGGCCTGCGCCCACGAGACCAGCCGGCGTCCGGCGTCGGGTTCCGCGCCGTTGCGGCGGGCAATGCGCTGGTACAGCTCCATCCATTCGTCCAGTTCCGGGACGGCGGGGTACCAGCTCATGCCGTGGAAATCGGCGTCGCGCACTGCCACGATGCCTCCCGGCTTGGCGACCCGGCGCATTTCGCGCAGGGCCTCCACGGGGTCCGTCAGGTGCTGGAGCACCTGGTGGGCGTGGACGACGTCGAACGTTTCGTCGTCGAAATCCAGGTCGTAGATGTTTCCGGCCACGAACCCGACGTTCTCCACGCCGCGTTCGGCCGCAAGCGCGGCGGCGTGTGCGATCACGTCGGGGGCGCGGTCCAACCCGGTGACCTGCCCCGGCGCCACGAGGCCGGCGAAGTCGCAGGTGATGCTGCCCGGTCCACAGCCCACGTCCAGCACGGAAGTGCCCGGGGTGAGGTACGGGATCACGAACGCGGCGGAATTCTCTGCGGTCCGTGAGGCATGGGCGCGGACCACGGACTCGTGGTGTCCGTGCGTGTACACGTCTTCAGGCTGCTGTGCACTCATAAGGAAACGCTACCGCTCTGCCGGGAAAATGCGCGGCAATCGAGCGAACCAAAACAGGCCCCGTTATTCCGGCGCCGCCACACCAGGTCCCGTTTGCCCGGCCGTACCCGGCTCCGCCGCTTCCTGTGCCGCGCGGATAGTCGCCCGGGTCATGGATTCCATGAAGCGTGCCGCCACCTCGAGCTCCGCGGGCGTGAAGTCAGCCATGGCGGCGCCCATGTGGCGGGCCAGCGGGAGGAACATGGCGCCGCCGTCACGGTAGGCCTTGGGCGTCATCCGGAGCTGGACCTGCCGGCGGTCGGAGCCCAGCCGCTCGCGGACCACATGGCCGGACTGGTCCAGCCGGTCGATCAAGGCTGTGGTGGCGGGGGAGCTGAGGTGGAGTTCCTTCCGCAGGACGCCGGGTGTGACCACCGTGCCCTTGGCGGCATGCCGCATGATGACGGCCAGGGCGTTCAGGTCCGTGCGATGCATGTCATTCCGCCCGCCCGCTGTGTCCACGTAGCGGTTGGCTTCCAGCGTGAACTCCTGAAGCAGCAACACGAGCGCCGGGGGGCCGCCGGGAGTGCCGACTGCGTCGTCGTCTGCCATCCCTGCCTCCATCTATTTCCCGGGCTGTTCTTTACGGCCGCCGTCCTGAGGATCTTACTTCAGCCCGATGATCCGTCAGCCTGACGTTGCCTCAGGGCCGGGCGGTCATTCCCGTCAGGGAGGAGATCTTCAAAACAAGCTAGTCTGGCACTTATCTCCACAGCGGAGATAATCTATGCTGGAATCAACTCTACTCCGTCCACGACCTCCAGAAGGAACCATGAAACCCAAACCCCGCTCCCGGGAGCGCGTCCCGTTCTGGCTGCGATGGCTGGTGCCCGTCCTGCTTGTGCTTACCTGGCTGGCCATCGCCGGTGTTGGCGGCCCCACGTTCGGCCGGTTGGAGGAAGTGTCCTCGAACGACCAGGCCTCGTTCCTGCCCTCCGGTGCGGAAGCCACGGAGGCCCAGGACTGGCAGGCCAAGTTCAGGGACTCGGACGAGATCCCGGCTGTCATCGTCATTGAAAACGATTCCGCCCTTACGCCTGCCCAGCTGGGTGAGGCTGCCGCCCTCAAGGCCAAGCTTGAGGAGTTGCAGGCAGGCGGCGCGGTCATCGGGCCCATCCCGTCGGAGGACGGGAAAGCGGTTCAGTTCCTGGTGCCCATTTCATCCTCGGGCGAGGTCAAGGAGATCGTCCAGGAGCTCCGGGACGAGGTCAAGGCATCGGCCCCGGAAGGAATGCAGACCTTCGTGACCGGCCCCGCGGGACTGACCGCTGACCTGGTGAGCGCCTTTGCCGGAATTGACGGCATCCTGCTGCTCGTGGCCCTTGGGGCCGTCTTTGTGATCCTCTTAATTGTCTACCGCTCCTTGCTGCTGCCGATTGCCGTGCTCTTCACTTCAGTGTTTGCGCTCTGTGCAGCCATCCTGCTGGTTTTCGGGATGGCCAAGCTCGGCTGGATCCAGCTGAACGGCCAAAGCCAGGGCATCCTCTCCATCCTGGTCATCGGTGCTGCAACGGACTACGCGCTGTTGTATGTGGCCAGATTCCGCGAGGCGCTGACCCACACCACCAACCGCACCGCCGCCGTCCTTACGGCATGGAAGGCCTCTTTCGAGCCCATCCTGGCCTCCGGCGCCACCGTGATCATCGCCCTGCTGTGCCTGCTTTTTTCCGATCTCAACTCCAACAAGGCCCTTGGGCCGGTGGCGGCAGCCGGCATCCTGTGTTCGCTCTTTGCAGCCCTCACGCTGCTCCCTGCCCTGATGGCGTTGCTGGGCCGTACGGCCTTCTGGCCGTTCCGGCCCAAGCTGGTGCCCGAGGCCGAACGTGAACCTCAGTTCGTCACCGGCCTTGAGGGCCAGAAGGGGCTGTGGCGCGCTACCGGTTCCCTCGTGTCCCGCCGGCCACGTACTGTCTGGGTTGCCTCCGTGCTGCTTCTCCTGGTGGCGTCCGCAGGCATCCTGCAGCTCAAAGCCAACGGTGTGTCCCAAACCGACGTCATCCTCACCGCCTCCAACGCGGTGGACGGCCAGGACGCCCTGGCGCGCCATTTCGACGCCGGCTCCGGCAGTCCCGCGGTGATTGTCGCCGACGAAGCGAAGGCGCAGGAGGTGCTGGACAAGACCAAGGCGACTGACGGCGTCGGCGACGCCTACCTCCTGGGTGAAGGAAGTGTTCCGATCACAGGCGCCCCGGGTGCCCCGAGCGCGCCCGATGTCCGCGAGGGGAAGGTGCTGATCAATGCAACGCTGAACTACGCGGCCGATTCCAGTGGCGCCGAGAACGTCGTGGTGAAGCTCCGGGAAGACCTCAAGAAGATCGACGCCGGCGCGCTGGTGGGCGGCGTGACCGCCACGGCCCTGGACACCAACACCACTGCCCAGCGCGACCTGGTGGTCATCATCCCCGTGGTGCTCGCCGTCATCCTGGTGATCCTCATTCTGCTGCTGCGCTCGGTGCTGGCCCCGGTCCTGCTGGTGGCCTCGGTGGTCCTTTCCTACGCCGCCGCCATGGGCGTATCGGCACTCGTGTTCAACAACATCTTCGGGTTCCCGGGCGCCGATGCCACGGTGCCGCTGTTCGGCTTCGTGTTCCTGGTGGCCCTGGGCGTGGACTACAACATCTTCCTGATGAGCCGGGTCCGGGAGGAATCACTCAAGCACGGAACCAGGCCCGGAATCCTGAGGGGCCTCGGAGTGACGGGCGGCGTCATTACGTCCGCGGGCGTGGTCCTCGCCGCGACCTTTGCGGCGCTGGGCGTCATCCCCATCATGTTCCTGGTCCAGCTCGCCTTTATCGTGGCCTTCGGCGTCCTGCTGGACACCGTACTGGTCCGTTCGCTGCTGGTCCCGGCGCTTTCCTACGATCTGGGCCGGCGGATCTGGTGGCCGAGCAAGCCGGGGCGGCTGGAGGAAGACGAACGCGCGCTCGCCGGATCGCGCGGCGACGAGGGAAGCCTGGAGACCGACCTGGAGGGCGCCGGGCGCAGGTAGTCGCGCTGCGGCGTCACGCCTGGGCCCGCCACCACGCCACCGTTGCCGCCGCGGCTTCCGGCAGCGGAGTCGGATGCAGGCCCAGGCCGGCCTCGCTCACCCGCGAGTCCATCACGAACGGCTGCTCGAACTGGTAGAGCATCTCGGCCAGCTCCCGGGTGTCGGAGGAGAAGCGTCCCATGGCCCTGAGGAGCCAGCCGGGTACCGCACCCATTTTGGGTGCCGGCGCCCCGCCGGCTTCCGCGAAGGCCGCTGCCAGCTGGCGCTGCGTGACGGCCGGTCCCGTGGGTGCGTGCCACACCCGGTTCCACAGGGACGGCGTCTGCGCGGCACGGATCATGGCGGCGGCAAGGTCCGGCACATAGGTGAAGGCGTGCGGCTGGTCCGCGTTGCCGATCACCAGCAGCCTCTTTCCGGCCAGCACCGCCGGGACAATGCGTTCGCCGGCGTGGGAGGTCCGCACCCGAGGCCCGAAGAAATCGCCCGCCACTACACTGACGGTGTTGGCGGGGGACGCGGCGCGCGCCTTGAGCAGGGCTGTCCGGACACCGCGCTTTCCGCCCTGCGCCTCCCGCGGGCTGTCCTCCGCCATGACCTCGCCGGGCCGGCTATAGGAGTAAAGGCTCTCAGGAAATACGACGACGGCGCCCGCCTCGCCGGCAGCCGCCAGCACGGTTTCTTCCGCCGCCGGAAGTTCCCGCATCCACGCCGCCGCAGTGTAGGCGGAGCCGTGGATGCAGTGAAAGACGGCGGACGCCCCGGCGAAGGCCTCGCCGAGCAGCGCAGGGTTGGAGACGTCCAGGGACATTCTCTCGATGAGGGCGTGATCCGGGCCGCTGCCGGAGCGCGTCAGGACCCGCACCCGCTTCCCCTGGCTGGCAAGCTGCTCCGCCACGGTCCAGCCAACGGGGCCGGCGCCGGTCACTACATAGAGTTCGGGCATTGGATTCTCTTTCCTTGGAAATCTCAGTCTGCGCTTGCTTGAGCGCCCAGCTTCTGAGAGCAGTGCTCTCGAAAATAAGAATGGCCCGTCAGGCAGTTCATGTCAAGAGCACCGCTCTCTATTGTTGACACTGCTCTGAGCCGTGGAATGCTGGAGGCATGCCAGCTGTCGATGCCCCCACCCCGGCCCTTCGCACCCCGCGGGAGCGCGCCAGGGCGCAAACCGTTGCCGATATTGTCCGGTTGGGCCGGGAGCATCTGGCCCTCCACGGAGCGGCTGCGCTGTCGCTTCGGGCTGTGGCCAGGGAGCTGGGCGTGGTGTCCTCCGCCGTGTACCGGTACGTGCAAAACCGGGACGAACTCCTCACCTTGCTGCTGATCGACGCGTACGGCGAGCTGGGCGACGAAGTGGATGCCGCCGTCGGCCGCGTTGCGGAGGGTGACTTTCCCGGGCGCTTCCGGGCGCTGGGACGCGCCGTCCGCGCGTGGGCCCTCCGTGAGCCCGCCCGCTACGCCCTGCTCTTCGGCAGCCCGGTGCCCGGCTACCGGGCCCCGGCGGAGCGCACCATGGAACCGGGGACCCGGGTGATCTACAGCCTGATGGCCGTCCTCGACGGCGCGTGGCAGGCCGGCGCCCTGGAGGCGGACGGGCCCGCAGCTGTGGCGCCTCCGGCCACGGTGCCGCCCGCTCTGGCTGCCGACTTGAAGGTGATCCGCGAAGAGCGGGGCCTAGGGCTTCCGGACAGTCTGCTGGCACGCGGGGCGCTGGTGTGGACATCCCTTTTCGGGGCCATCAGCTTCGAAGTATTCGGCCAGTACGGCGAGGGAACCTTCTCTGCCAAGGACGCGCTGTTTGAGCATCACCTGCAGGTGCTGGCCGGCATCGCCGGGCTCGAATAGAAGCTGCTGCATCGTGCGGCAGCAGAGTGGCAGCTACCACTTTGTGAGCGCTAACAAATTTTCCTTGTATCTCAATTTACAACGATATAAAGTATGTCTCAGCCCACAGCCGCCAGGCCCGGCCCGGCTCAGCCGGGCCGCAGCAGCCCGGGCGGCCGGCGATCTTTTCCAACGGCTACGTCCAAAGGAGTGACGGTGAAGCAAGTTGATTCACGCCCGATGCAGATGACACGCAGGCAATTGCTGCTCGGAGGCGGTGTGCTCGCAGGCAGCCTTTCGCTCGGCGCGAGCCTGACTGGCTGCGGAGGCGCGGCCCAGGCGGCGGCGAACGATATCCGGTTCTGGCACCTCCTCTCCGGCGGGGACGGCATCAAAATGATGGCCATGATCGACAAAGTCAACGCGGACCACCCTGACTTCAGGATCAAACCCACCGTGCTCGCGTGGGGTGCGCCGTATTACACCAAACTGGCCATGGCCTCCGCGGGCGGACGGCCGCCGGAGGTGGCCGTGATGCATGCGGCCCGTGTGCCCGGCTACGCTCCCGGCGGACTGCTGGACGCCTGGGACCTGGACCTTTTGGCAGAGTTCGGCGTGCGTCCGGAGGACTTCGGCCCGAGAATCTGGGAGAAGAGCCAATTCAATGGCCAGGTATTTTCACTGGCGCTGGACTCGCACCCGTTCGTGATGCTCTATAACACCGAGCTGGCCGACAAAGCCGGAGTGCTAGGAAAGGACGGCCGGCTGGCCGGGATCTCCTCGCCGTCGCAGTTCCTCGAGGTCAGCCGCGAACTGCAGCGGGTCACCGGCAAACACGGGCTCTCCTACGGGTACCTGGGCGACGGCGCGCAGATGTGGCGCCTGTTCTATACCCTCTACCGCCAGCACGGCGCTGACTTCGTCCTGGATCCCGGCAGGCCGGCGCAGGTGGAGCGGGACGTGGCCATCGACTGCCTGGAATTCATCACGTCACTGCTGGACAACACCATTTCCACCAAAAGCGGCGACGGCGGCACGGCCATCGCGGAGTTCGCCAGCCAGGGTTCGGGGCTACTTTTCACCGGCGTCTGGGAGCTGCCCACCATGAAGACAGCAGGCGTTCCGCTCGGTGCCAGCACCATTCCCACCCTTTTCGGAACGCCGGCGGCCTTTGCCGACTCCCACTCGTTCGTGCTCCCGCACCAGGCCACGCTGGACGAGACCAAACGCCGCGGCGTGTACCAGTTCGTCGCGTCGATGCTGAAGGGCTCCCTGAGCTGGGCGGAGGCCGGCCATATTCCGGCCTACCAGCCGGTGGTGAAGTCCAAGGAGTACGCAGCGCTGACCCCGCAGGCGGACTACGCGCACGCAGCAGACATCATCAACTACGACCCCGAAGCCTGGTTCACCGGTTCCGGGTCAGACTTCCAGGGCTATTTCGCCGAAAACGTCCAGAACGTGTTCCTTGGACGGGACAAGGCCGCGGACGGCTGGGATGCCTTCATGAAGCGCATCAACACGGTTCTCGCGATGCCGAACCCGGTGTGAGCACCAGACCCGGCGCGGCAGCCGAACCCCGTTTGAGCACCAACCCGCCTGTGACAAAGGAGTCCCCATGAGCACCGCCCGCACCATAGCGCCCGCCGCGAGATCCCGGCGATCCAGGCGTGACAATATCCACGGCTGGGCTTTCTCTGCCCCGTTCCTCGTCTTCTTCCTGATGTTCCTGGTCTGGCCCATGATTTCCGGCGCCGTCATGAGCCTCACCGGTAAGTCCCTCACCGGCGCCAACAGCGGGTTCATCGGCCTGGCCAACTACACCGAGGCGTTCGCCGACTCGGACATGTGGCGCTCGCTGGGGAACACCCTGTACTTCACGCTGATCAGCACCGTACCCCTCGTGGTCATCGCCCTGGCGCTGGCAGCAATCGTCAACATGGGCCTGCCGGCGCAGTGGCTGTGGCGGCTCTCCTTCTTTTCCCCGTTCCTGCTGGCCTCCACCGTGGTGTCGCTCTTCTTCGCCTGGATGTACAACCCGGAGCTCGGCCTCTTCAATGATCTGCTCGCCAAGCTGGGGATACCGCCGGTGGCCTGGCTGAACGATCCCGCCGTGGCGATGTGGGCCATCGTGATTGCGACCGTGTGGTGGACCGTGGGCTTCAACTTCCTGCTGTACCTGGCGGCGCTGCAGAACATCCCGCAGCAGCACTACGAGGCCGCCTCGCTCGACGGCGCCGGCGGCTGGCGCCAGTTCTTCTCCATCAGCCTTCCCCAGCTGGGCCCCACCACGGTGATGATCGTCATCCTGCAGATCCTCGCGTCCCTGAAGGTCTTTGACCAGATTTACCAGATGACCGAGGGCGGGCCAGGCGGGGCGACCCGTTCCATCGTCCAGTACGTCTTCGAGGCCGGATTCACGGGCTACCGGCTGGGCTATTCGGCAGCCATTTCCTACATCTTCTTCGGCCTGATCCTGGTCATTGCGCTGGCCCAGGTCTTCATTACACGGAAAAGGAGCGCCTAGCCATGGCTACCACCACACTTTCCAAGCCTGCACTCCAGCCCAAGGGGTCCGCCGGGGCGGCGCCAAACAGGCGCACGAAGACGCCGCTGTCCCGCATCCTGGCCACCGTCATCGTGTCGGTCCTCGCGGTAGCGTGGCTGGTGCCCTTTGCCTGGGCAACTGCTACCGCGCTGAAGAGCGAAACGGAAGCCGCGTCAACCCCCATCAGCTGGATACCGGCGTCGGGCTTCACGCTCGATGCCTTTGCCAAAGTGCTGCAGAGCGGCAACATCCCCACCTGGACGCTCAACTCGCTATTCACGTCCGCGGCGATCACCGCCATCACGCTGGTGATTTCCGCGTCCGTGGCCTACGCCATTTCGCGGATCGATTTCCGCGGCAAGAGGATGCTGATGGGAGTGATCGTGGCCTCCATCATCATTCCGCCGCCGGTCCTCATCATCCCGCTGTTCCAGCAGATGCAGTCGCTGAACCTGATCGACACCTACTGGGCGCTGATCCTGCCGCAGGTGATCCACTCGCCGATGGTGTTCGTGCTCAAGAAGTTCTTTGACCAGATCCCGCGAGAGCTCGAGGAGGCGGCGCTGATGGACGGCGCCGGAAGGCTGCGGATCTTCACCACGATCGTGCTGCCGCTGTCCCGGCCCATCCTGGCCGCCGTGGCCATCTTCGTGTTCATCGGGGCCTGGAACAACTTCCTCTGGCCGTTCATCGCCACCAACGAGAGCTCGCTGCTCACCCTGCCGGTGGGCCTGCAGACCATCAAGAGCGCCTACGGCATCCAGTACGCCCAGAACATGGCGTCCGCGCTGCTGGCCGCGCTGCCGCTGATCGTGGTGTTCCTGTTCTTCCAGCGCCAGATCATCAGGGGCGTGGCCACCACCGGCCTCGCCGGCACCTAGACCCGGCACCCCGTCCGACCGCTGCAACACCCACCAACCCTCACCAGGACTGGAGTAAAAATGTCCCGCGCACGCATCACCATTGACCGCGACTTCACCGTAGGCGACGTTCCCCGCCGCATCTTCGGATCCTTTGTCGAACACATGGGCCGCTGTGTCTACACAGGCATCTACGAACCGGGCCATCCCCGGGCCGACGAGCGCGGCTTCCGCCGCGACGTCCTGGACCTCGTCAAGGAGCTCGGCGCCACGGTGGTCCGGTATCCCGGCGGCAACTTCGTCTCCGGCTACAACTGGGAGGACGGCGTCGGACCCGTGGCGGAGCGGCCGCGCCGGCTCGACGGCGCCTGGCACACGCTGGAAACGAACGCCTTCGGCCTGCACGAATTCGTGGACTGGTCCCGTGAAGCCGGGGTGGAGGTCATGGAAGCGGTCAACCTCGGCACCCGCGGCGTGGATGCCGCCCGCGAACTCGTGGAATACGCCAACATTCCGTCCGGCACACGGCTGTCCGACCTGCGCCGCAAGAACGGCCATGAGGATCCGTTCAACATCAAGCTGTGGTGCCTGGGCAACGAGATGGACGGTCCCTGGCAGATCGGGCACAAAACTGCGGAGGAATACGGCAGGCTGGCGCAGGAAGCCGCCAAGGCCATGCGCTTCGTGGACCCGGACATCGAACTCGTGGCCTGCGGCAGCTCCAACTCGGGCATGCCCACCTTCGGCGCCTGGGAACAGACCGTCCTGACCCACGCTTACGAGCAGGTGGACTACGTCTCGCTGCACGCCTACTACCAGGAGCACGACGGCGACGCCGGCAGTTTCCTGGCCAGTGCCGTGGACATGGACTACTTCATCGAATCCGTGATCGCCACCGCGGACGCCGTCCGGGCCAAGGGCAAGCACAAGAAACACATCAACCTCTCCTTCGACGAATGGAACGTCTGGTACACCCGTCCCGGCGATGCCGACAGCCCCGCCGAAGTGGGCAGGCACGGCTGGCGCGAGCACCCCCGCGTCATTGAGGACAAATACAACGTGACAGATGCGGTGGTCGTCGGGACCTTCCTGAACTCCCTGCTCCGGCACGGTGACCGGGTCAAGATCGCCAACCAGGCGCAGCTGGTCAACGTGATTGCCCCCATCCTCAGCGAAGAAAACGGCCCGGCGTGGAAACAGACCATCTTCCATCCGTTCGCCCGTATGGCCGAACTGGCACACGGGCAGATCCTGCGGCTCGCGGTCGACTCCGACAAGTACAGCAACGCAAAATTCGGCGACGCCGACCTGGTGGACGTCAGCGCCACCTGGAACGAGGAAACCGGGCGCATCGCCTTGTTCCTCGCCAACCGAGGGCTGGAGGAAGCCGCCGACGTCGAGGTGGTCCTCCGCGGCTTCGATGCCCGGAAGGTGGTCCGGGCCGACGTGCTGCGGATACCCGACGGCGCGGACCGGTTCATTACCAACACGCAGGACAACCCCCATGCCGTGGGCCTCACCCCGCTCGAAGGTGTCAAGGCTGCCGGCGGTGAAGTCCGCGCGAGCCTGCCCGCGCTGTCCTGGGCGGCAATCGAACTGGAGGTCGTGCGCAACTGAGTTCCCCCTGTTGGAGCGCCGGGCGGATGGATAGACTGCCCCTGCACCCGTCCGGGCGCCCGATGCTTCCAGGAGGGAACCGTCAGTGTCAGAGAACAGTGAAAAGCCACAGAACAGCGAAAACGAAGCGGAACAACAGCGCAGCACCGAACCGGCGCCTGCAGCCGAAGGTGACAGCGGCCAGTACGTCGACGGCGACTACGGCAAGGCAGGACTTGCGCATGAGGCCGAAGCTGCAAGCGGCGACGGCGAATATCCCGAAGGCGATTACGGAACCGCCGGGGAAGTCGAGGAACCTGCCGGCGCCGTGGAAGGCGAGTACGAAGCCGGCGACTACGGCAAGGCCGGCACGGCCGGGGAGAACCTGGTGACTCTGGAGGAAGCCGAGTACCCGGACGGCGACTACGGCAAAGCCGGCACTGCCGGTCCGCCCCCCGGTACCGCCGGCCCGGCGGATACTGCCGAGGAGACCGGCGACATTCCCTGACAGCCCTGACCGGCGGCCGGCTGACCCCGGCCGCCGGTTTCACGCACAGCGAAACCTCAGCCATGCCGCCGCAATATCCGGCGGAAATCCGCGCATTTTCGACCCTAGCAGTGCTCCTTGTACTCCCACATCCCGCTGGCGATCCAATGAGTTGAGCCTAGTTGACTCAACTTTGGATTGACTTAAATCCCGCCCTGAGTAGAGTTGAGTGTAGATCGCTCAATCAGTGGGCGTGCCTGAATCTCGACCAGCGTTTCCAAGGAAAGAAGGAAGCAACACATGTCACGTGCAGTAGGTATCGACCTCGGAACCACTAACTCCGTCGTCTCCGTTCTCGAAGGTGGCGAGCCCACCGTTATTGCCAACGCCGAGGGTGGCCGCACCACGCCGTCCGTCGTTGCGTTCTCCAAGTCCGGCGAAGTCCTGGTCGGCGAGATCGCCAAGCGCCAGGCCGTCAACAACATCGATCGCACCATCGCCTCCGTCAAGCGCCACATGGGCACTGACTGGAACGTCGCCATCGATGACAAGAAGTACACCGCGCAGGAAATCTCCGCGCGCATCCTGATGAAGCTGAAGAACGACGCCGAGTCCTACCTCGGCGAAAAGGTCACCGACGCCGTGGTCACCGTTCCCGCGTACTTCAACGACGCGCAGCGCCAGGCCACCAAGGAAGCTGGCGAAATCGCAGGCCTCAACGTCCTCCGCATTGTCAACGAGCCCACTGCTGCGGCTCTGGCCTACGGCCTGGACAAGGGCAAGGAAGATGAACTCATCCTCGTCTTCGACCTCGGCGGCGGAACCTTCGACGTCTCCCTCCTGGAAGTCGGCAAGGACGAAGACAACTTCTCCACCATCCAGGTGCGCTCCACCGCCGGTGACAACCACCTCGGCGGCGACGACTGGGACCAGCGCGTAGTCAACTACCTGCTGAACCAGCTCAAGGTCAAGGGCATCGACCTCTCCAAGGACAAGATCGCCCTGCAGCGCCTCCGTGAAGCCGCCGAGCAGGCCAAGAAGGAGCTGTCCTCCTCCACGAGCACCAATGTCTCCCTCCAGTACCTCTCCGTCACCCCCGACGGCCCGGTCCACCTGGACGAGCAGCTGACCCGTGCCAAGTTCCAGGACCTCACCAAGGACCTCCTGGACCGCACCAAGAAGCCGTTCCAGGACGTCATCAAGGAAGCCGGCATCAAGCTCTCCGAGATCGACCACATCGTGCTCGTGGGCGGTTCCACCCGCATGCCCGCCGTGTACGAGCTCGTCAAGGAACTCGCCGGCGGCAAGGAGCCCAACAAGGGCGTCAACCCGGATGAGGTCGTCGCCGTCGGCGCCGCGCTGCAGGCCGGTGTCCTGAAGGGCGAGCGCAAGGACGTGCTGCTGATCGACGTCACCCCGCTGTCCCTCGGCATCGAAACCAAGGGCGGTGTCATGACGCACCTGATCGAGCGCAACACGGCCATCCCCACCAAGCGGTCCGAGACCTTCACCACGGCTGACGACAACCAGCCGTCCGTGGCCATCCAGGTCTTCCAGGGCGAGCGCGAGTTCACCCGCGACAACAAGCCGCTGGGCACGTTCGAGCTGACCGGCATCGCTCCGGCTCCGCGCGGCGTCCCGCAGGTCGAGGTCACCTTCGACATCGACGCCAACGGCATCGTCCACGTCTCGGCGAAGGACAAGGGCACCGGCAAGGAACAGTCCATGACCATCACCGGCGGCACCGCGCTCTCCAAGGAAGACATTGACCGCATGGTCAAGGATGCCGAGGAGCACGCAGCCGAGGACAAGGCCCGCCGCGAGGCAACCGACACCCGCAACACCGCCGAGCAGCTCGCGTACTCCGTGGACAAGCTGATCGCGGACAACGCCGACAAGCTGCCTGAAGAGGTCAAGACCGAGGTCCAGGCCGACGTCGACGCCCTCAAGAAGGCCCTCGAAGGCACCGATGACGCCGCCGTGAAGACCGCTTTTGAGAAGCTGCAGGCTTCCCAGAGCAAGCTCGGCGAAGCCATCTACGCACAGGCCGGTTCGCCGGACGGTGCCACGGGTACCGCAGGCGCAGAGGGTGCCGCGGGCTCCGAAGGTGCCAAGGCTGGCTCTGCTTCCGATGAGGACATTGTCGACGCCGAGATCGTTGACGAAGACGAGAAGAAGTAATCATGCCGCACCACGGTAACGAGGAAGAGCACAACTCTTCCGCAGGCCAGCAGCACGAGCGCGAGAGCCGGGAAGACGAGCGCCAGGAGAACGAGCCGCAGAAACCGGTGATCCACGACAACCGCAAGGTTGATCCGAAGACCGGCCAGGCCCGCCACCCTGACCAGGAACACGCACCCGCAGGGAACACCGGTTCCGGGGACGCACTGTCCCAGGCCGAGGACATCCTCAACAGCGTTGAGGTTCCGGCCGAGGAATCGGTGGCCCAGGGCGTAGGCGCCGAGGAGGCGGAGGAACTCAGGAACGATCTCCGCCGCCTGCAGGCCGAATACGTCAACTACCGCAAGCGCGTGGAACGCGACCGTGCCGTGGCAGGGGAGATGGCCGTCATCGGCGTCCTGAACTCGCTGCTTCCGGTGCTGGACGACGTCGACGCCGCCCGCCAGCACGGCGACCTGGCCGACGGCCCGTTCGCCGCGATCGCCGCCAAGCTGGAGAGCGCGCTGAAGACCTACGGCCTGGTGCGCATCGATGAGACCGGCGTGGAGTTCGATCCCACGATCCACGAGGCCCTCATCCAGCAGCCCGGCCAGGATGTCGAAATCGACACCGTCAGCCAGGTCCTGCGCTCCGGCTACAAGTCCGGCGAGCGGGTCCTCCGCGCGGCACAGGTTATCGTCGCAGTTCCGGCGTAGTAACCAACGACAGACGGATGAGGGGGCCCCGCCCCCTCATCCGTTCGTCGCTCAGCGGTAATCTCGCCTTAACGCTTTTTGTACTTTTGAAAGGAAACGCCATTGGCTAGCCAGGACTGGGTCGACAAGGACTTCTATAAGATCCTTGGAGTCGCCAAGGACGCTTCCGACGCCGATATCAAGAAGGCTTACCGGAAGCTTGCGCGGCAGCACCACCCGGACACCAATGCGGGGAATGTTGCGTCGGAGAAGAAGTTCAAGGACATCTCCGAGGCGTACTCCGTGCTCTCGGATCCGGATGAGCGCCAGCAGTATGATGCCATCCGTGCCATGGGCGGCGGTGCGCGGTTTGCTCCGGGCGGCGGGGGCGGCGCAGCGGGCGGTGCGGGCTTCGAGGACCTCTTCGGCGGCCTCTTCACCGGCGGCGGCGGACGCCACTCCGGGGGCTACAGCACCTCCGGCGGCATTCCGCCGGAGTTCGCCGACCTCTTCGGCGGACAGTTCGGCGGACCCGGTTCCGGTGCAGGGTTCCAGCGCGCCCCGCAGAAGGGCGCCGACCGTACTGCCACCACCACCATTTCCTTCGCCGGTTCCATCCGCGGCACCACCATCGGCCTGCGCGAGCCGGACGGCGATGTGATCGACGTCCGAGTCCCGGCCGGGATCAAGGACGGGCAGAAGGTCCGCGTGCGCGGCAAGGGACAGTACGGCCCGGCGGGCAACGGCGACCTGATGGTCACCGTCAACGTCAAGGGCCATGACTTCTATACGCGCGACGGCGACAATCTCCGCATCCATGTTCCGGTCACCTTCCCGGAAGCTGCGCTGGGTGCCGACATTGAAGTACCCACGATCGACGGCGAGAAGGTCAAGGTCCGTGTCCCGGCAGGGACGCCGTCCGGCCGGACGCTGCGCGTCAAGGGCCGCGGGGTGAAGCACGCGAAGGCCACCGGCGACCTGCTGGTGACTATCGACGTCGTGGTTCCGCAGAAGCTGACCAAGGAAGCGGAGGAAGCCGTGAAGGCGTTCGCCGCGGCCACCGACGGCCAGGACGTGCGGGCGGGGCTGGCAGCCAAGGCACGCCTCTAGGAAACGCACGTGCACGGACTGGGACTAGCGGGAGGAGCCGGCCATGGACATTGATTTCGATCAGCCGATCTTCGTGATCTCTGTGGCTGCGGAGCTGGCGGACATGCACCCGCAGACGTTGCGGCAGTATGACCGTCTGGGCATCGTCTCGCCCAGCCGCGCGCCCGGCAAATCCCGGCGGTACTCCCAGCGGGACGTCAATGTGCTTCGCGAGGTGCAGCGGCTCTCCCACGAAGGGGTGTCGCTGGAGGGCATCAAACGCATCCTCCAGCTGGAAAACCAGGTGGCTGCGCTGCAGCGCCGCGTGACCGAACTGACCGAGGAGCTCGGCCGCCGCCGCAGCCCGCTGGATTCGCGCATTTTCGCGGCCGGAGCAGCCGGCGACGTGGTGAGCCTGGCCCGCGGCCAGCGTCCCCGCGCCCGCTCCCAGGCCGTGGTGGTGTGGCGGCCCCGCCCCACGGAGTGACCGCGGGCGGGAGCGCGCTGTTGTTCTTGACAGCTCCGGGATGCCGGAACAGAGTGGATGGTTACGCCTGTTCACTGCCAGTCTTCACTGTCCCGGAAGGAACGCCTCATGGCCTTTGTCTCTGTTGGAAAAGAAAACAGCACCACCGTTGAGCTCTACTACGAGGACCACGGGCAGGGACAGCCAGTGGTCCTCATCCACGGTTACCCGCTGGACGGCGCATCGTGGGAACGGCAGACCAGCGCGCTGCTCGAGGCTGGCTACCGGGTCATCACCTATGACCGCCGCGGCTTCGGCAAGTCCAGCCAGCCCACCGAGGGCTACGACTACGACACCTTTGCCGCCGACCTTAACACCCTCCTCACCGAGCTCGACCTGGCCGATGCCGTGCTGGTGGGCTTCTCGATGGGCACCGGCGAGGTGGCCCGCTACCTCAGCACCTACGGCTCGGACCGGGTTTCCAAGGCCGTCTTCCTCGGCTCCCTCGAGCCGTTCCTGCTGAAGACGGAAGACAACCCCGACGGCGTTCCCCAGGACGTGTTCGACGGCCTGCTGAGTGCAGTGAAGGAAGACCGCTACGCGTTCTTCACGGAGTTCTTCAAGAACTTCTTCAACACCGACGACACCCTGGGCAGCCGCCTCAGCGAAGAAGCGCTGCGTGCCAACTGGGCCACTGCCAGCAAGTCCTCCGCGCACGCCTCCGTGGCCGCCCAGCCCACCTGGCTGACCGACTTCCGCGCCGATATCCCGAAGATCGATGTCCCTTCGCTCATCGTCCATGGAACCGCGGACAACATCCTGCCCATTGACGTGGCCGGCCGCCGGTTCAAGGATGCACTGCCCAACGCAGACTACGTGGAGATCGAGGGGGCGCCGCACGGGATGTGTTGGACCCACGCGAAGGAAATCAACGAGGCACTCCTGGCCTTCCTGAAGAAGTAGGAGTGCGTGACGCGATGCTGATCTGACCGAAACAGGCAGGGGACCGGACGCCGGACTGAGTACTCGCGTTTGCGGTACTTGGGACGCCTGCGGCGACCCGGGCCGGCAGAATAGAGTACACACTACTGGTGACGGACCGCAGCCGCAGCGGCTTGAATGGACCACAGCTTGGTCTCACAGCTTGGTCTCTGGTCTCTGGGGGTTTTCTCATGTGTGTTTTGTGCGTTCCCATGGTGTTTTGTCCGCGCCTTGCCATACAAGGCGGCGTCCGGTGAGCGCGGGGATGGAATCCGTTGCCATGTTCGCCGGGTCGATGGCCGGTTTGGTCATCCTGTCCCTGGGGCAGGCAATGGTGGTTGCCTGCCTCTGTTTTGACATGGTCCGTGCTCTGTCCGTGCCCAGGTCCCATCGGCGCTACATCGCCAGCACCGTCTTCCGGACGCTGGCACTGCCGTCCGTCCTTGTGATGGGCATCAGCGTCCTGGTTGACGCCGTGTTCTGGTCATGGATGGACGTTGCCATGGGCGTCTTCGTGATGGTGATGATCATCTTCCGCCTGCACCACGACAAGGACGAGGACAACTGGTGGAAGGGCAAGGGCACGAAACTCGCCCGCTGGGCCCGGAAGCAGCTGTCCGCGGGAAGGTCCCTGGCCCCGGCCATGGGGTGAGGGAGCGCACCGGAAAGGCGGCCCCCGGGACAGTTCCCGAACCGGGGAGCCGGTCAACCGTCAGTCGTTGAACAGGCCGGCCAGGTCTTCGGCCGTCAGGGAACCGCCGGAGAGCGCGTCGCCTTCCATGACGTCCGCGAACAGCTGCGACTTCTTGGCCTTCAGCGCCATGACCTTTTCCTCGATGGTGTCCTTGGCAACCAGCCGGTAGACCATCACGTTGCGGGCCTGGCCGATCCGGTGGGTGCGGTCCACGGCCTGCGCCTCGGATGCCGGGTTCCACCAGGGGTCCAGCAGGAAGACGTAGTCCGCCTCGGTCAGGTTCAGGCCGAAGCCGCCGGCCTTCAGGCTGATCAGGAACACGGGGGCGGAGCCGTTCTTGAACTCGTTCACCACGTCGGAGCGGTTGCGGGTGCCGCCGTCGAGGTAGCAGAATTCGATCTTCTCCTCGACGAGCCGTTCACGGACCTTGCCCAGGAAGCCGGTGAACTGGCTGAAAATCAGGGCGCGGTGCCCTTCGGCCACCAGGTCTTCGAGCTGCTCGAAGAGCACGTCCAGCTTGCTGGACCGGACGCCGGACAGGGACGGGTCCACCAGCGATGCGTCCAGGCTGAGCTGACGGAGCAGGGTGAGCGACTGGAAAATGGTGAAGCGGTTCTTGTTGACGTCCTCAATAAGGCCAAGGATCTTCTGGCGCTCCCGCTGCAGGTGGGTCTGGTACACCTTCTGGTGCCGCGGGTTCAGCACCACCTCCAGGATCTGCTCCTGCTTGGGCGGCAGGTCGTGGATGACCTGTACCTTGGTGCGGCGCATCATGAGCGGACGGACACGACGGCGGAGCTTGTCCAGCTGCCCCTTGTCGCCGTTCTTTTCCACCGGCTTCTGGTAGTACTCGGCGAACCGGCTGGGGCTCGCGAACAGGCCGGGCGCCACGATCGAGGTGAGCGCCCAGAATTCCATCAGGTTGTTTTCCAGCGGCGTGCCGGTGATGGCCAGCTTGAATGCAGCCGGCAACTTGCGCGCGCACTGGTAGGCCTTGGACTGGTGGTTCTTCACGAACTGCGCCTCGTCCAGCACCAGGGCGGCCCACTCCCGCGACGCATACGCTTCGTAGTCGATCCGGAACAGGGCGTAGGACGTAATCACGATGTCCGCGCCGGCCATGGCCTCAGCCGGGTCCACGCCGTTCTTCGCGAAAGTCTCGCCGATGGCGCGGACGGTAAGCCCGGGAGCGAACCGCGCGGTTTCGGCCTCCCAGTTGCCCACCACGCTGGTGGGGGCCACCACCAGAAACGGTGCGGCGCCGTCGGCCGCTTTCCCCTCAGCCGCGGCGGCTTCCTTCGCTGCGCAGACCAGCGCGAGGGCTTGGACGGTCTTGCCCAGGCCCATGTCATCGGCAAGCACCCCGCCCAGCCCGTGCCGGTAGAGGAAACTCAGCCAGTTGAAACCCTCCAGCTGGTACGGGCGAAGCTCGGCATTCAGGGTTGGCGGCAGGGGAAGCCCCTTGATGCCGCCTTCCAGCAGTCCGCCTACGGCCTCGCGCCAGGCGGCGGCCTGCTCGTCCACAACGCCAAGGTGTGCGAGTTCGTCCCAGAGCCCGGCCTGGAACCGGCTGATCTGCAGCGGCGCGTCCTTGTTGTCCTGAAGGGACCGGGCCTCCTCTATCAGGGCCCGCAGCTGGTGGAGTTCCGGAAGATCCAGCGAGAAGTAGGCGCCGCTGGGCAGGAGCATCTTGGTCTGGCCGGCGGCGAGGGCGGAGAACACTGCCGCGAAGGAAACGGGCTGGCCTTCGAGGGAGATCTGGATGCCGAGATCGAACCAGTCGCGCTGGTCCGTGGCCTTGGTGGAGATGGCCACCACGGGGGCTTCTTCGGCCTCCCGGTAGTCGGCGATCTCACCTGAAGTGTCCACCACTACGTCCGGGGTGTTGCGGAGCCGTGGTAGCACTTCCTCGGTAAAGGCAAGCGTGTCCAGCCCGCTCAGCTCGGCAGAAGCAGCAAGCCGCGGGGTGCCCCAGCCTCCGGTGGCGGATTCCCCCAGCTTGGGAACAACCTCCCAGGGCTGGCCCACCGCCTCGAGGATGCGGGCCTCAGTGGGGTCGTCACGGTAGCCGTGGTCGCCCGGATGCCGCCAGAGGGGCTGTGCCGTGACCAGGTTCCCTGACGCGTAGTGCCATTCCCAGTGCAGGCGGACTTTGTGGTCGGCGCCGTAGTTGGCCAGGAGCGACAAGGTGGGAACAGCCAGCGTGGGCAGTTCCACGGACTGGTCCGAGGCGGTGACGCGGGCGGCCTGCTTCAGCTTGGGGTAGAAGCCGGTGAGGAACCGGGTCTCGTCCCGCGCCGGGATGTGCAGCGTGCTGCCGGCCGTGACGAATGTCAGGAGTTCTTCGCTCAGCCCGCTTTCCAGCGGAGCCAGGGTAATGATCGATCCGTTGCCCGTGCCGGGAAGGGCGTCAGCTCCGGACGTCAGGAAGATCCCGTGCGCCGGACGGCCGATCGTGCCCACGGACGCCGGATCAACCACCTCCCCCTCTACGGTGATGGTGGGCGCCAGTGTCAGCCCGCCGTCGTCGGACGTCTTCCCATTGGCGACGGCGGACGGCTCGACGGCGGCAAAACCGCCGGTTTCCCCGCCGGACGTGTCGAAGCGGGTCAGGTTAAGCCCCACCGCGGCCGGCTCCTCCACGAACCGCACCGGCTCCTGGCTGCCGGCATGGACCAGCGCGACGCCGATCTTCCGGGCCTGGGCCAGCAGGCTCCACAGGTTCTTCCCGGCATAGGTGTTCAGCCCCAGCCAGGGCGCGGTGGAGTTGTGCTGCCGGTTGGCGAGGGCGGTGTGGGAGGCAAGGAATTCCTGCATCCACTCCACGTGGGCCTCGTTGCATTCACGCCGGTAGTTGAGGTAGCTCAGGGTGTTCCAGGAGACGTCGCCGCGGATCCACTTGCCCTTGGCCCCCATGATCACCGGGCGCGCTTTCAGCTGGCGCACGCTGCGGAGCGGATCACGGCGGCCGGTGTAGGAAAAGTGCGGGGCCGGCTCTTCGATGTCGAACTGGAGCGCCAGCGGGATGCCGTTGGTGGACGGGGTGATCCCGGGCCGGGCAATCAGCGGGCCAAGGGCCTGCTCCCAGTCAGGCATGTCCTGCGCCAGGGGTTCACGGGACAGCCGGGTGGACTCGGCCGGGGCCAGGAGCTGGACGCGGATGGCGGGGCTGTCCTCGGCCGCAAACAGCAGCGCGGCCACATGCTTGCAGTCCTTCCGCACCGGGCAGCTGCACACCCCGACGGTGCAGCTCCAGCCGCCCGCCTTGCGGACCAGCTTCGCGGTGGTCGAGTAGGGCGCGTCCGAACCGCCGCGGACCTTGCCGAGCATCAGGCCGGTGGCGGCATCAAAGGAGATCCCCGAGACCCGGCTGCCCATGGCGTAGGCGAGTCCGGCCGCGAGGGAGCGGTCGTTGATCGCGGGGGTCTGTATTGCCAGTGCCGCACTCTCGTCCGGTTGGGATGGCATGGTGCGCGCTACTTTCAGCAGGTCAAAAATCTGCAGGTTATCTGATCCATCTTACCGAGCCGGAAGAGGCCCTGAAACTTCGCCCAACGTTCAGCTCATCCTCAACCTCCGGACCGGTGCGCCACGTAGCGTGAAAGGGTCCTGAGCACCACCCGCTTTCAGCAGTGAGGATCTTCCATGAGCACCGGTCAGCCCGCCAGCAAGCACCCCGTCGTCCTGGCACCCGAAAGCGCCGAGGCGGCCAACGAAGACGTTGTGGACTCCAACGTGACCGTGGTCAACGCCATGTATGCGGAGCTCCTCGACGCTCCGGAAATCGCGCCGAACGCGCTCCGCAGCTACTACGTCGACTTCTACCTCACCCAGGCGCTGGCCGGCGGCTTTGCCCAGTACGTCTTCACGGTGCCCGAGCGCGACGAGATCGACGCCTACGTCCGCGAAGGACTGGAAGGTATGGGCGCCACCGCCCACCTGGCCCTGTTCAACCGCACCGCCGCGGCCTTCGACGCGCTCTCCGAGGACGACGCTGACGCGTACTTGGATGGGGACACGGAGGCCTTCAGCAGCGCCGATGACGACGGCGGGACCGCCGCTCCGGAGGCGGTCCGGGAACTCGAAGAGCTCGACGACGAATTCGAGTCGCTGCTGGAGACCGAGGACATCCTCGCGCTCAACGCCGCCTGGCTCCGCGGCCAGGAAGGCCTGCTGCTGCTCGACGGGGAGCAGCTGGAACTGCACATCGCCGAACGCGTGGCCCGGATCCCCAACCTTGCGGAACGCCAGGCAGAAGCGGCGGAAGAAGCCCTGGAAAACGCGCCGGAGTTCGAACTGATCATTCGCGAACTGTGCGACGTCGCGGGCCAGGAGCTGCAGAAAATCACCATGGGCGATCCCAACTACGAGCACAACGGCGAAACCGTCCTCGCCTGGCACTTCACCACGGACCAGGGCGACTTCATCATGGTGGAGGATGACGAGGAGGCCTACATGATCAGCCCCTCGACCAAGGAGATTGTGGCCGCCGTGGAGTTCGAAGAGGCCGACGCCTAGCGTCCCGGCACCGCCCTGCCGGGACCGCAGCGGTAACGCGGAAGCGCGGCCCCTGTAAAATTGAGCGAAATCAGACCAACATGCACAAACGCCGGCGCCGGCTTATACCGGCGGCGGCGTTTGTGCATCACGATGATCGGTGGACATGTCGCTCAGGTTTCTCCCCAGCAAACTCACGCCCCGGGCCCTATGGGCCGCGGTGGCCGCTGCCTTGGCGCTCGTCCTGGCGGCGGTGGCCATCGTGGTGGGTGCGGGGCAGCAGCCGGGCCCGGGCAGCCCCGCCGCGGACGCGCTGGCAGACGTCGCTGCGGCCCAGGCGGAGGCCAAAAAAGACGCCGGCCGCTATGGCTCGTTCTGGCTGGCCGGGGGCGACCGCAGCCTGGAAAGCCTGGCGCACCCGCTCCGGACCGACGGCGTTTCCGACCTCCGCGCCATTGAATGCGCCGACGGATGGGTGGCCGCCGCCCGGGCGGGGCAGGACGTCCTGGTACGTTCCAGCAGTCAGGACCAGGCGGTACGGGCAGGTTCCGCGGACATCCCCCGCCCGGACTGCGTCACAGCCGCTGCAGTGGAGGCCATGCTGACCGACCTGGGCGCCGGGCCCGAGGTTCCCGCGCCGGCGGAGTCCGCGTTCGCGCGGCCGGACGAAGCCTCCGCCTACCGCCCCGGCTACCACATCACCCCCCGCGAAAACTGGATGAACGATCCGCAGCGGCCGTTCTGGCTGGACGGCCTCTGGCACTACTACTACCTCTACAACGCCGGCTACCCGGAGGAGAACGGCACTGAGTGGTACCACCTCACCAGCACCGACCTGGTGCACTGGAAAGACGAGGGGGTGGCCATTGAAAAGTACAAGAACGGCCTGGGGGACATCGAAACGGGGAGCGCCGTGGTGGATTACGAGAACTCCGCAGGGTTCGGCAAAGGCGCTGTCATCGCCGTCATGACCCAGCAGGACGACGGCATCCAGCGGCAGTCGCTGTTCTACTCCACTGACAAGGGCTACACATTCAAGCCCTACGACGGGAACCCGGTGATGGACAACCCGGGGGAGCAGCACTGGCGCGACCCGAAGATCATCCGTGACGACGCGAACAACCAGTGGGTGATGGCCCTGGCGGAGGGCGAAAAGATCGGCCTGTACGCCTCCGCCAACCTGAAGGAATGGCGCTACCTGTCGGCCTTTGAACGCAAGGGCCTGGGAATTCTTGAATGCCCCGAATTCTTCCAGCTCGACGTCGACGGCGATCCCGCCAAACGGACCTGGGTCCTTGCTGCCAGCGCCAACGGGGCAGAGGAAGGGAAGTCCACCGGCGTCGTCTACTGGACCGGGACGTGGGACGGGACCCGGTTCGAGCCATCGGACCAGAAGCATCAGTGGCTGGATGACGGCTCCGACTTCTACGCCGCCGTGACCTGGGACGATCCACGGCTGACGGAAAGCCAGCGCATGGGGTCGCGCCACGCCATCGCGTGGCTGAATAACTGGGCCTATGCACGCAAACTACCCACCGACGACTGGCACGGCGGCGCCGACACTTTGGTCAGGGATATCCGGCTGAAGACGGTCTCCGGCAAGCCCACGCTCGTCTCCACCCCCACGAGTGCGCTGAAGTCGCTGGAAGGAGACACCGCCACCGTGGAAGACCGGAAACTGACTCCGGACGGTGCCGCCGGGCTTCCCGCTCCTGACCGCGGAGCATACCGGCTAGACCTCACGCTCGAACGCGCGGCAGGCGACGACGGCTCCGAGGCCAAGGTGGAGCTGCTGGCCGAAAACGGGGTCTTTGCCACGGTGGGCTATGACTTCGAATCGGGAACCGCCTTCGTCACGCGGGACGGGGCCGCCAAGGAAACGGCAGGCCTCGCGCCCGATTACGGCGTGCTCCGGCGCGCGGAGTCCGCACCGCGCGAGGGCCGGGTCCGGCTCGAAATCTACGTGGACCATAGCTCCGTGGAAGTGTTCGTCAACGACGGCGAGAGAACCCTCACGTCACTCGTCTTCCCTGCCGGGGCGCCGAACGGCCTGAGGGCGCTGACGAAGGACGGGACGCTGACGCTCAGGTCCTTCAGCTACACACCGATGGCGGCCACATCCTGACCCGGGCCTGATTCTGCCCGCCGCTTTCCGGGTTGCCGCGTTCCGGGCACGTTACGCGTCGTCCGCCGCGCCGGTCCGGTACGAGGCGAGGAACGCGGCGATCCGGCGCACTGCTTCCTCAATGTCTTCCACGGACGGAAGGATGACAAAGCGGAAGTGGTCCGGCCGGGGCCAGTTGAACGCCGTGCCGTGCGAGACCAGGATCTTCTGTTCACGCAGGAGGTCCAGGACGAACTGTTCGTCGCTCTTGAACGGGTAGAGCTCCGGGTCAAGGCGCGGAAACAGGTACATGGCCGCCGCCGCGGGGACGCACGTGACGCCCGGAATGGCGGTGAGCAGCTTATGGGCGCGGTCCCGCTGCTCGCGGAGGCGGCCGCCCGGCCGGACCAGGGCCTCGATGCTCTGATAGCCGCCAAGGCACGTCTGGATCGCGTGCTGGGCGGGGACATTGGGGCACAGGCGCAGGGAAGCCAGCAGCTCCAGGCCTTCCCGGTAGGCCAGCGTTGCGGCAAGCGGGCCCGTGACGGCCACCCAGCCTGCGCGGTACCCCGGCATCCGGTAGGCCTTGGAGAGGCCACTGAACGTCAGGACGCAGATGTCCTCGGCCACCGAGGCCGTATGGATGTGCTGCGCATCCTCGTACAGGATCTTCTCGTAGATCTCGTCCGAGAACAGCACCAGGTGGTGTTTGCGCGCCAACGCGGCAAACTGTTCCAGGACGTGACGCGGGTACACGGCTCCTGTGGGGTTGTTCGGGTTGATGATCACGATTGCCTTGGTGCGCTTGGTGATCTTTGCTTCGACGTCGGCCATGTCCGGCCACCAGTGTTCGTCCTCGTCGCACAGGTAGTGCACGGGCTTTCCGCCGGTCAGCGTGACGGCCGCCGTCCACAGCGGGTAGTCGGGGGCCGGAATGAGGATTTCATCGCCGTCTTCCATGAAGGCCTGGAGGCACATGGAAATGAGCTCGCTGACGCCGTTGCCGATGAAGATGTCCTCGACGCCGATCTGCATCAGGCCGCGGGTCTGGTAGTACTGCGAGATGGCCGTGCGCGCGGAGAAGATTCCCTTGGAATCGCTGTAGCCCTGCGCCCCGCGCAGGTGGTGGATCATGTCCACCACTACGGACTCGGGGGTCTCCAGTCCGAACGGCGCGGTGTCGCCCAGGTTCATCTTCAGGATCCGGTGCCCTTCGGCTTCCATCTCCTTCGCCGCCTGGAGGATGGGCCCGCGGAGTTCGTAGCGGACGTTCTGGAGTTTGCTGGAGTGTTGCATGGGACGCATGCTTGATCATTTCACAGCGCCGGGCGCTGGGCACGGGCCGCGTATCGCGCAGGGCTGCGTTGCAGCCCCGGTCCCCGGCCCGGGCGGTCTACACTGTGGTCAGCGCCCTTGAAGCAGCCCGGGGGATTCCTTATCTGTGCCGGGGGACAGACTGTTGAAGCGTATCCATGCAAGCGGCCCGATTGACTCGCCGCAACCGGCGGCAGGGCCGGGCAGTGACAGGCCGCCAGAGGAGGGCGCATCACCGGCCCGGGATGCGCTGTTGGCAGACCGGATCGACCGGTTTTTCGGCCGGCTCGGAGTCCGGGGCCGTGTGGTGATGGGCCAACTGCCTCTTTCCGTTACCTTGTTCCTGGTTGTGGTTGCTGCCGCGCTCTTCAGCCCGGCAACGCTGGCGGACGACGCGTTCAGGATTGCCTTGCTGGCACATGCCACGTTGCTCGGCCTCTGCCTGGCCGTTCCCTGGGGGAGGCTGCACCCCGAAGCGTTCACGCTGATGCCGGTCCTGGACTGCGTTGCCATCGGATTCACGCGGCAAGCCGGCGGCCCCAGCTTCAACGTCCTGAGCCTGCTGCTGGTGTTCCCGGTGGTCTGGCTGTCCGTGAGCCGGCACCGGCACCGGGTTGTCCTGGCAGTCCTCGCCAGCGTACTCAGCACCGTCGTCCCTGCCGCCGTCCTGGGGGCGGACCCGGCTCAGGGTTCCATGATCCGGACAATCTTCCTGCCGCTCCTGATGGCTGCCATCGCGGTGACGGCCCACGTGGTGGCCGGCGCCCTTGACCGGCAACGCGCGACGTTGGTCCGGAAGGACCGTGACCTGGCAGCGACCCTCGCTGAGAGCGTCCGACGCCAGCGGCTGCTTGATGCCGTGCTTTCAGCCGTTGATGTGGGTGTCTGGGTGGTGGACGCAAACGGTCAGGATGTGCTGACCAACAGGGCGATGCGGACCGACCCCTCGTTGGCCCGGCTGATCGCCGCGACGGGATCCCCGCAGCTCTTTTATGGTGACAGGACCACCCCCGTGCCGCCGGACGGGTTCCCGGCAGTGCGGGCATCCCGCGGTGAGGCGTTCACCAATGAGCTGTACTGGGCGGGCGGGGATACCGGGCAGCGGGCCTATTCCGTGAGCGGCCGCGCCATCCGGTCCCTGGACGGGGACAACACGGGGGCTGTGGTCACCTTCGCCGACGTCACCACGCTGATCAACGCCCTCGCTGCCAAGGACAACTTCGTTGCCACGGTGTCCCACGAGCTGCGCACGCCGCTGACGTCAATACTTGGTTACCTGGAACTGGTCATTGACGAACCGGGCCACGAGGACATAGAGGCTGAGCTGCGGATCGTGGAGCGGAATGCCGGCCACCTTCTGGGCCTCGTGAATGACCTGATTGCCGTCGCTTCTGAAAACGTGGAGCTCGTCCTGCAGGAGACGGACGTCGCAGGTATCCTCGCCGCCGCCGTGGCCGCCAACCACGAGAAGTCTGCACTCTGCGGAGCGGCCCTGGTGCTCGACACGGAAGGACCGCTGACTGCCCGGGTTGACCCGGTCAGGATCCGCCAGGTGGTGGGCAACCTGATATCGAACGCGGTGAAGTTCTCACCGGACGGCGGAAGGATCACCGTCCGGGCGCGCAGGAACGGCGAGGAACTGGTCTGCTCGATCACCGACAACGGCATAGGTATGACGAAGGAAGATCAGGAACAGGCCTTTGCCAAATTCTTTCGATCCGCCCGGTCCCGCGATACGGCCATTCCGGGAGCAGGCCTTGGCCTTCCCGTCAGCAAGACCATCATCGAAGGACACGGAGGATCAATCAGCCTCACCAGCGCGCCGGGAAAGGGCACAACGGTGTCCTTCGTCCTTCCCGCGGCCTCCGGCCCGGCCGGCTCCCGCAAAAGAATTTTCGGCACCGCGTAACTTTTCCGGAACATGCAGCGATGTAAGGGGAGTGCGGACCGCGTCCGCACAGCTTGAGTGGCCGGATCCAACCTGGCCGTTACTGACACTGTTGTATATGTTTTCGGAGGGTTTCATGTCCTTGTTCACTGTTTTTGCCACTAGTAAGGTTGCCGCGAGCGCATTGGCGGCCGGTACGCTGGCGGTCGGTGGCACCGGCGCAGCAGCCTTTGCCGGAGCCCTTCCTACTGACGTTCAGCAGAGCGCCCACGAACTGCTCGGCGCCCCCGCCCCGCACGTCGGCGGCGTCTCAGGGACCGCCACGGCCGGCGCCACCGCCGAAGCTTCCGCTTCCGCCACGCCGTCCGCTTCCGCTTCGGCTGATGCTGCAGCAACCGGCTCCGATGAGGACGCCAGCGCTGAAGCCTCGGCAACCGCCGTCGGCCCGGACGCCACCGGCCCCGCCGCCTACGGCCTGTGCACCGCCTTCACCAAGGGCGGCCTGGACGCATCCTCCACCGGTTTCAAGTCGCTGGCCATCGCCGCTGAGGGCGAAGCCAACGTCGAAAGCTACTGCGCGGACGTAACCGCCGCAGGCAAGGCAGCTGCCGAGTCCGAGGGCAGCAAGGTTGAAGGTGCGGGCTCCGGCGAGGCCGCAGCAGACGTTCAGGCTCCGGAGGTGCCGGAAGCCCCTGAGCTGCCCACCGAGGCAGCAGTTCCGGCCACCCCGGAAATCCCCGCCGAGGTCCCCACCCAGCTCCCTGAGCTGCCCACCTCAGCTGGCCGTCCGTAACGCAGCCGCCTATGGTGGACCGCGGGACTTCTCGCTGTGGCGGAAGTCCCGCGGTGCAACCGGCCCGGGTTCGCAGCCTTCCGAACCTCGGACAGATGTGAGCGCATTGAGCGGGATGGAGGAGCCTTAGGGTGCTGGACACTTTGGCAGATGAATACGTGCACACGGACGGGACCGACCCCGCCGTGTTGTTCACCCTTGTCTACCGAAAGTTCTCCGGCGCAGTGCTTGGTTACCTCAGGGCTCGCGGAGTGGATGATCCCGAGGCGGTCACCCAGGACGTGTTCCTGGCCTTCTATCCGAAGCTTGACGGACTGAGCGGCGGACTGCAGGGCGCCAAGTCGCTCATTTTCTCCATTGCGCATGCGCGGATGGTGGATTATTACCGCCGCAACGAGCGCACTCCGTCCCTCAGCCCCTACGAGTCCGAACTCGACGGCCGCAGCTCGGCTTCAGCCGAGGAACTGGCGCTCGCGAAAGTGGACGCCGGTGGCGCCGGAGCCCTTCTTGAAGGACTCAGCCCGGACCACCAGGAAGTCCTCGCCCTGAGGGTGGTGGCGGACCTGTCCGTGGAACAGGCCGCCGAGATCATGGACAGGACCCCCGGGGCCGTCAAACAGTTGCATCGACGGGCGCTCATCGCCCTTAGGGAACGCGCCTCAATAGGAAGCCAGGCACATCATGAGTGACAACTCCTCATCCCGGAACCAGCGGATCATCGACGAACTGCTGGCCGACGCCGGCATGGAAGACGCAGGCGAACTGCGCCCCGTCCTGCTGGAACTGCGTGCACTGGCCGCCGACAGCCCGCGGCCGTCCGCCGCGGTGGAAGCGCTGATGGCGCCGGCCGCAACGCTGACAGCACTTCCCGCTGTTCCTGCCGAACCTTCCGACGCCCGCACGCTCGCCATGGCACTGCCTGCCACCTCTTCCGCCGAGCCCGCACCCGCCGGTCCGGCCCTGGACGAGCTGGCCGCCCGACGACGGCGCAAACGCCGGCTGCCGCTTACGGCGCTTTCCGTCGCCGCTGCCCTGGCCGCCGGGGGCGCCGCTGCGGCAGCCTCCGATGAAAACTTCCGCCACACCCTGGGTAACGTCGGACATGCCGTCACCTTCTTCGTGGGGACCATGACGCCGGGAGGCGGGGGAAGCACGCCCGGCCAGCCGGTGCCGGGTACCGGTGGAACGGCGCCTGGCGCACCCGCGCCCGCCTCGCCGGTGCCTTCGCCGAGGGACGGCGGATCAGTCTCCGGCGTGCAGCCCGGGCAGGGCAGCGCCGGGGAACCCGCCGCCCCCTCGCCGGGCACCGTCCCCACGCCCGGACACACCCTGCCGGGGAAACCCGATCCCCGCGACCCGGCCAACGTTCCGGGGCTTGGACAGCTGCCCTCGGGCAAGCCGCTTCCAACCGCCCCCGTGAGCCCCGGCCCGTCCGACCTTGTTCCCACATCGCCGGTGGAGCTGCCCGTCCCGGAGTTGCCGGCTCCCTCCCCGGTCCGCTAGCCGCGTCGCCGGCCGGGGCTCTGTGCTGAAACCCAGACTCTGCGTTAACCCGTTGGCTAGTAGCCGCCGGCAGCGGGCTTCAGCATGTCGCCTGAAGGGCCCACCAGGTACCAGACTCCGTTCACGCCCTGGCCGGTGATGTCACCTGCGGCTTTGTCCTTGACGTAGTAGTAGACCGGCAGGCCGTTGATCGTCACCTGCTTCTTTCCCTCCGGCGTAGCGATGGTTGCCACCGTCCCCGTAACGCCGTCAACGGCCGGCGCGTCCGATTCCGTGAGGACCGGCGGCCACGCGGCGATGCAGGCTCCGGTGCACGCACTGGCGCCTGAATCCTTCACGTCCTTGGTGAAGAAATAGACGCTCATCCCTTTCGCATCCACCACGATCCGGCCCGCCGCCGATGACGCAGTCTTCAGTTCAGCCGCTCCGGCGGGGACGGGGGCTGACGAGGTTTCTGCGGGGGCGGAGGCCGCCGTCGTACCCTGCGCAGTGGTTGGCGCCGAGGTCCCGGTTCCGCCGCCGCAGGCGGTGAGGGCCGCGGCCAGCGCCACAACGTACAGGCCTGTTCCCCAATGCTTCTTCATGTCCGGCTCCTTGGATTCGTGCCGGCCAATAGGTGCGATATCAGTGCGGGCCGGCGCTATCCGGTACGACGTGCCAGGGAACAGAATGGTTCACAAGCAGAATCGTTCTGAAAGGTGCCCACATGCCCCGGGCGGCGGTGAACCATTTCGGGCCGGACGGCGTCATAACTGGGGAACGGCGGGCGTCCGGCCGGCCGCGGCAGCACGAGGCAGCACACACAATGCAGGGCACCGTCAGCACAGCGGGAGGGGCGGGGATGCCGCTCGATGAAGACGTGGTGGCAGCGATCTACCGGGAGCACGGCCCGGCGCTGCGGCGCTTTGTGCTGAGCGCCTGCAGGGATCCGCAACTGGCTGAGGACGTGGTCCAGGAAACCGTGCTCCGGGTCTGGCAGCAGGCCCCGGAGATTACCGGCAGCCTGCGGAGCTACCTCTTCCGCACCGCCCGGAACATCATGATCGATAACTACCGCAAGGCCCAGCGCCGTCCCCTCGAAGCGGCCGAACGGGACGTGGCAGACCCCGCGGAAGCCACTGAACGCGTTGACGAACTGCTCAACCGCGTACTGATGGAGGAAGCCCTGCTGCGGCTGAGCGCCGAACACCGGGACGTCCTGGTGGCACTGCACTACCGCCGCTGCACTGTCGCGGAAACGGCCGTGGAGCTGAGCATTCCCGCCGGTACGGTGAAGTCCCGTGCGTTCTATGCGGTGCGGGCGCTGCGGACCATCCTGGACGAAATGGGGGTGCAGCGGTGAGCAGTGCGGACGTGCACCAACTGCTGGGAGCCTACTTGCTGGGCGGTCTGGAGCAGGCTGACGTGTCGCGGTTCGACCAGCATCTGGCCGGGTGCGCGGAGTGCCGGCGGGAGCTGGACGAACTCGCCAGCCTCCCGGCCCTTCTGGACGCCCTCCCCGTTGCCGACGCCGTCGCCCTGGCCGGGCCGGCGCCCGCGGCGGCAGCCCCGGAAGCCACTGCGTTGGGGGCAGTAGCTTCCGCAGGGGAGCCCGCCGCGCTGCTGGACGAGCTGGCAGCACGGCGGCGGAAATCACGACGGCGGTGGGCGGCTTTCGTCGGGGCGGTGGCCGCCGCGTGCCTGGCGGCGGGGGTGTTGGCCGCTCCGCTGCTCAACCAGCCTCCCCGGCCGGATGCCAGCTATTCAGTGGAGGCCCCGGGCGGCCTCCAGGTCCAGCTTGCCCTGGTGAAGAAGGCGTGGGGGACGGAGGTCTCGTTTTCCGGGACCAGCCTGCCCACCCAGGGCACCCTGTCCCTGTGGGTCAAGGGCCAGGACGGCACCGAAGACCGTGCCTGCAGCTGGTCCGCGACGCCCGGGGGCCGGTCCAGGATCACCGGGGCAACACCCACCCAAATCAGCCGGATCAGCAGCGTGGAACTGCGCAACGAGGGCCAGAAGACAGTGGCTGTCATTTCCATGGTGGACGGCTCGTCCGGAGCCCATTGACGCGCTCTGCACCCGGTGGGACGCTGGGCACATGGTCCGCGGCAGGACCGGGCGTTTTGCCCGGATTCAGCCCTTTGGCATCGACAAGGTGGCAGCCGCCGTCGGTGGTGATCCCGACGTGCTCCGGATGGAGAACCTGGACACGGACATCGCGCCGCCGCCGTCGGCCATCATCGCCACCCGCGACGCTGTGGGAAACAAAGCCGCCAACAGCTGGCTGCCCTTCACCGGCACGCTGGCCCTCCGCCAGGCCGTGGCGCACCGGCTCAGGCAGCAGACCGGGCTCTCTTACGATCCCCGTTCCGAGGTGGTGATCACCGGCGGCGCGCTCGCCGGAATGCTGAGCGTACTCCTGGCAACCGTGGACCACGGCGACGAAGTGATCCTCACGGATCCCACCTATGCGGGCATGATCAACAGGGTCCGGCTTGCAGGGGCCATCCCGGTGTTCGTTCCGCTGATGGTCTCAGGGGGGCGCTGGCGCCTGGATCCGGCGAGGCTTGCCGCGGCGGTTTCCGCGCGCACCCGGGCCATCCTGTTAATGAGCCCCGCCATGCCCACCGGCCACGTGCTCAACGACGCCGAATGGGGTGCCGTGCGTGATGCCTGCCTGCACGCGGATTGCTGGCTGCTGTATGACGCCGCCATGGACCGGATCCTGTTCGACGGCCTGCCGTACCGTCATCCTGCGTCGTTCCCGGAGCTGGCCCCGCACACCATCACCATGGGCGGCGTCTCCAAGAACTACCGCATGATCGGCTGGCGCGTCGGCTGGGTTGCCGGCCCCCCGGAGGTGATGGGGGACGTGGCCCTCGCCGCGATCTACAACACTGCCGTGGCCAGCGGTTTCAACCAGGCCGGGGTCCTCGCCGCACTGACCAACAGCGACGACGGGATCACCGGTGCCGTGCGGGAGTGGCAGTCGCGCCGGGACTTGGTGACCGACGAGTTGGCCGGGCTGCCCGTGGTGGTGCCTGAAGGCGGCTGGTCGCTGTTGTTGGACGCCGAGGCGCTGGGGATGCGGGCGCCGGAGTTGTCCAGGCGGCTCCTGGTGGCGGGCCGGATCGCCGCCACCCCCATGACGGCGTGGGGCCAGGACGTGGCTCCCCGGTACGTACGGCTGGTCTACGCCACCGAACCGGTGGAGCGGCTGCGCGGTATCGGTGCGCGTGTCAGGGCCGCCCTCGAGGGCCCGGAACCGGTTCGCGGGTTCGGCCCGGCGACGGCGTGACGTCACGCAGTTCGCGGCCCGGAGCCACGAACTCGGGCGACTTCGCGGGGTGCTAGGACTGCAGGGCGCGGAACTCCGCCACGAGCTGCGGGTCCTCGCACGCCCGGGCGAATGCTTCGATGCGCTTTTCGATCTCACGGCCCAGCAGCCGGCTGCCGATCCGCTCCGCCACGGGACGCAGCCACGCCGGCCGGCAGGTAAAGGTGTACTTCCAGACGGCCCGGGTGCCGCCGTCGGCCGGGGTGAAACGCCAGCCGCCGCCGAAGTTGCCGAAAAACCACGGCCCGGACACCATGGTCATGCCTACGTTGCGGGGCGGTGCGTAGGAGACGTATTCGCTCACCATCACCAGCCCCATCTTCGAGACAGTCCGGGTGCGGACGCCCTTGCCGGCGGCCCGGGCGCCGTCCAGCCAGCCCTGAGCCGAAATGAACGGATCCCACTTCAGCCGGAAGTCGCCTGTGGTCTGGGAGAACGCAAAGGCGGTCTCAGGGTCGAGTCGGATGAATCGTTCGGCGCGTACCTGGGGCATGCGTCCACCCTAGTCGGGCGGGTGCCCGGGCAGCTCACATCTTCGCCAGCTTTGCCCGCATTATCGAGTACACGCCGTAGCAGATCAGGCCGATCCCGGCGGCGGCCAGCAGGTACAGCCCGAACGGCTGGTCACGCAGCGCCTTCAACCCGCCGTCGAGCCCGGTGGATTCCTCCGGGTGTGACCGGATGGTGGCAATGACGATCAGCAGGCCCACCAGCAGCAGTGCGAAGCCCTTCGCGACGTAACCCACCACGCCCAGGGCGGTCACCGCGGTTCGCATGGTGCCGGGGGCAGGCATCCTGAGGTTCTTTTCGAACGACTTCCGGACGCCGCGGATCCCGTACACGATTCCCGTGACGGCCACCGCTGCGCCGATGACGATCAGCAGCGCTATGCCGCCGGGGGCCCTCATCAGCGCGATGGTGAAATCGCTCGTGGACTGGCTGTTGTCCTTTCCGGCGCCGATGGCGAATGAGGCCAGCGTGACGGCGAAGGCGGCAAAGACCACGGCCTGGCCTGCCGCCTTGAGCTTCTTGCCGATCTTTTCGCGCTTCGGCAGGTGGCTGAAGTCGAAGATCGCATCGCTGGTCTGCCAGATTGCCAGCGCCACGCAGGCGGCGAAGCTGCTCCACAGCAGGATGGGACCGGCTGGCTGGCCGGAGAGTTCCTGCACGGCACCGCTGACGTCAGCCTTGCCCTGGCCGCCCATGGCCAGGCGGATGGCGATGGCGCCCACGAGGAAATGCAGGATGCCGCTCACTGCGAACCCTGCGCGGGCCATGAGCTCCAGCGGCCGCGAATTGGTGACTTCCTCAGCCGTCCCGGCGGCTTCTCTCAGTTCTTTTTTGATGTCCGGACCCTCGTGCAGTTCTCGTGGCCGCGGGTCTGTCCCGCAGGCGGTGGTTAAAGGCCAATCGTGCCACGGGAACCGGTTCCGGAACAGCTCGCGGTCCGGTGCCGGGCGCGACAGTAGGCTGGGACGATGGCCACCGGCAGTCCAGCGAAGACCCTGATCCGCGACGTCCGTCCCTGGGGCGGCGAACGCTCCGACGTAACGCTCGACGGCGGGGTGATCGCCGCCGTCGTCCCCCACCTCCCGGAGCGGGAAGCGGTGCACGGCGCGGCGCCGTCGGCAGGACGGGGAACCGCCGCGGCGGCCGGTCCGGGCGCCACCGTGGTGGAGGGCCGCGGGCGGCTGCTGCTCCCCGCGTTTTCCGACGTCCACGTGCACCTGGACTCCAACCGGCTTGGCCTGCCGTTCCGCGAACACACCGGCGGACCGGGCGTGTGGACCATGATGCTGAACGACCGCAACAACTGGCGCCGGGCGGAGACGCCCATCATCGAGCGGGCGGCCACTGCACTGGGAATGATGGTGGCTCGGGGAACCACCCGCGTGCGGACGTTCGCGCAGGTGGATTCCGACTGCGGGCTGGAGCGCTTCGACGCCGTGGCAGCGGCCCGGGAGCGTTTCAAGGACTCGGCCGATGTCCAGATCATTGCTTTTCCGCAGGCCGGGCTGCTGCTGGAGGACGGTTCGGCCGCGATCCTGGAACAGGCCCTGCGCGAGGGAGCGGACGTGGTGGGCGGAATCGACCCCTGCACGCTGGACCGGGATCCCGTCCGGCACCTGGATATCGTGTTCGGGCTGGCGGAAAAGTACCAGGTTCCGGTGGACATCCACCTCCACGAGCCCGGGGAGCTGGGGGCGTTCAGTGCCGAGCTGATCGTGGAGCGTACCCGGGCCCTGGGCATGGAAGGGCAGGTGACCATCAGCCACGGTTACGGGCTGTGGAGCATGGGCGAAGCGAAAACCCGCCACCTGGTGGAAATGTTCGCGGACGCGGACATTTCCACCGCCACCGTGGCGCCGGGCACCGGCCCTGCCCTGCCGCTGCAGCAGCTGGTTGAGGCGGGGGTCCGGGTGGGCCTGGGGGAGGACGGCCAACGGGACTACTGGAGCCCTTACGGCAATGCGGACATGCTGGACCGGACCTGGCAGCTCGCGTTCACCCAGGGCTTCCGGGCGGACGAACTGATCGAACATTGCCTTGCCGTGGCCACCGTGGGCGGCGCGTCCATCATGGGCGCACTGCCCCGGCTCACCGCCGTGGCGGACCGGCCGGGCCTGGCCGCGGGGGACCCGGCCTCGGTGGTGGTGCTCGACGGCGAGACGCCCGCCGCGGCGGTCATGGACCGGCTTCCGGACCGCACCGTGATCCACCGCGGCAGGGTGGTGGCGGACGGACTCAGGCTGCTGGCGGGGCCCCATGGGGAGTGATGCCCATGGCACCCCCTGGCGCAACATGGCACGATATGGACCAGCCACCACCTCGCAACTGCATCATTCTCTGGGGAGACATCATGACTTTTTACGGTGCTGACGTCAGTCAGCTTCGCGCCTTGGCCAAGGCCGCAGACAAAGCTGCTTCACTGCTCAGCACCAGGGCGTCCTCGCTGCAGAGCCAGATCCTTGCTGCCCCCTGGAAAGGCGGCGACGGCGAGCGTTTCCGGCAGGAGTGGACGGGCAGCCACCGTCCCAGCATCGAACGGGTGGTTGCAAGCCTCCGGCAGAACTCGAAGGTCCTGCTCCAGAACGCCGCGGAGCAGGAAAAGTCCTCGGCGGCCGGCACGGGCGGCACCAGCGCGGGGCCGGGCGGCCTGAAGGGCCTGTTCGACCAGATGAAGAACTGGGCGCAGGAGAAGCTCGAGGCTGCCCGCGAGGCGGCCGAACACCGCGCCGACCTCCAGGGCCAGCTGGACACGATGGCCGGGGCCAGCCCGGAGGAACAGGCGAAGTGGTGGGACAGCCTCTCGGCGGCGGACAAGAAGTACCTGATCGAGGGCGAAGGCCCGGACGGTCCGCTGGCCAAGGACCTGATGGCCATGGACGGCGGGATCCCGGAATCAGCGCAGGACCTCGCCCGGCAGCACCTGCTGGAGCTGGCCAAGGAAGACATCCCGGTCTACACGGAGACGGGCAAGGCCTCCATCGAAGCCCGTGTCCTGTGGGTCCACGGCGGCGCCGAGGTGGGCACCGAAGTGGTGGAAAACGCGGATGGCTCGGCCACCGTGAAGGTCTACGGCAACATGGGCCTGGGCGTGAACGACGCTTCCGGGTCCGCCGGTGCCACCCTGACCGGCGAGGTGGCCCGCGAATACACGTTCGACAGCATTGAAGAAGCCATGGCGGCGCGGAACCAGATGTACGCGGACCTCCCGCCGGACAGTGTGGGTGACATCAAGGACGTGGCCGGCAACCCGCCGGACTACATCCTGGACACCCTGAACGAGGCCGCCTCAGACAATGGCTCCAACGGCCACGAGGACAAGGCCAAGGGATCGCTGAGCTTTGAGGCAGGGGCCGATTCGGCCGATGCCGCCGCCTCCGCGAAGCTGGAACTGGCCTATGAAAAGAACCTCAGCGACGGGACGTCCAAGGGCAGCGTGGAAGTCTCCGCGAAGGGCAACCTGGACCTGGACGGGCGGACGTTCGAGGCTTCGGGCAAGGGCGGCCTGGAGCTGAACATGGACAAGGACAACAACCTCAGTTCGGTGTCCCTGTCCATGGAGGGCACCGTGGCGCAGGGCGTCAAGGAGGGCATGGATGTCAAGGCCGGCAGCGTCGAGTCCAGCGTGACGGCAGGCACCCAGGGCACCGTCAAGATCGACATCGACTACACGCCGGAAAACAGCGCCGTGATCGACAGCTACATGAAGAACGTGGCGCTCGGGAACGACGCCGCTGCCGCCCGGGACGCAGCAAAGCTCTACGAGGCGGGCTCGGCCACGGTCCAGGTTAACAGCGTGGTCACGGCGTCCAACGAGGCCGGTTTCGACGTCAAGGCCGGCGAGGTCAAGGTCAGCACGGAAAACCAGGTCAGCACGAACGTCAGCACGTACCAGAAGGTCCCGAACGACACCAAGCTCTCCCGGCTCTAGTTTCGCCTGGCCTATCAACGCCGCCGCTGCCCCATAAACACTGAGTTACCGCTGAAGGAGCAACACCAGCCATGACAGTTCACATCGAATCCCCGCTCGGTTTCACCGCGGACTTCCCCGAGCACACCCTGGTCCTGGACGACTCCACCGCCGGCCCCAACACCGAACAGTACGGCCTGCTGGGAGACGTCCTCGTCACCGTCATCAAGGATGACACCTCCGTGGAAGGTCCGGCCGAGGCCAACGGCTGGGCGCACCTGATGTCGGCCCACTACCTTGACGAGCGCGGCGGCAACCTGCTGACTGAGGGCGAACTGAACCTTCCCGGCAAAGCCGCCTACGCCGTCGTCGTCGGCTATGACGACAAACGGGGCGACGCGAAGGCGGCCGCCACCGTGGGGGTGTGGGAAAAGGACCAGTTCATCGGCGTCGTGGTGATCTGGCCCTATGTTGACCCCCAGCTCGAGCCGCGGATCGGCCTCCTCAAAGACGTGGTCGGCGCCATCAAGGTGAGCTGACCGGCGCCAGCCCGCGGGAATCAGCGGAGGGGCGTTGCGGTGCGGCGGCCATGCTGCATCATAGCCGCCGGTAGCAAAGATCGAAGATGAGGCGGCCTGCTTCGTGGGCCTTGTTTTCGAAGCTTGTCCGGATGCGGCCCTCGAAGCGCGGCGCCCAGCCCCCGGTTTCGTCCACGCCTTCGTTGGGTCCGGTGTGTTCGGTGCTTACCGGGGCACGGCCCTCCTTGACGGGCGCGCCGCCCACCAGGGATTCGACGCCGGACTGCCACACCTGGGTGAGCGGGCTTTCGGGACCCCGGCGCTCGCCGTCGTGCAGGTTCACGAAGTCGGCCGACCCGGCCATGACGTCGCGGACGTGCACCGCGTAGTTGGACCAGTCGGTGGCTACGCGGAACAGGCCGCCCGGCTTCAGGGCGGCGGCGACGAGCGCGGCGAACTCGGGCTGGATGAGCCGGCGCTTATGGTGGCGTGATTTGTGCCAGGGGTCGGGGAAGAAGACCCACACCTCGCTGACGGAGCCTGCCGGGAGCATGGTGGCCAGGACTTCCGGAGCGTTGGCTTCCACGACGCGCACGTTGCTGAGCTTGCGGCTGTTGATCTTGATCATCGTGTTCGCGAGCCCGGGGGTGTAGACCTCCACGGCCAGGAAGTCCCAGTCCGGGTTCTCCTCCGCGGCGTGGCAGACGGCGTCGCCGAGGCCCGAACCGATCTCCACGATCAGGGGCGCCGTGCGGCCGAACTCCGCTTCGGCGTCGAACACGTAGTCCGGGTGCACCGAGGTGTTGGCGATGTGCCGCGGCACGTCCACCGCCCAGCGGTCCGAGTGCTCTTCCCAGGCCTGCTGGCGGCGGCCCTGCAACCGGGTTCCGCGGCGCACGAAGCTGACCGGCCGGCCGCCGTAGGTGCCGAACGAAGCCTGGCTGCCGGGGGTCACGGGCCGGGAGGCCTGCGACTGCCCGGGGGCTGATTCAGAGGCTGCGTCCGGTGACTGGGCAGCGGAAGGCTCGGGGGTTTCTGGGGATTCACTCATCCCCTCCAGAATAGTTGAGTTTTTGTCCAGATAACGTGCCTTGGGAGCGCTCCAACCCGCGACAAGTGGACGAAAACTCCACTGGCCGGGGGTGCCTCCTTGCCTTTCGAGCCGGCATCAGTCATGCGAGACTGTCCAGCATGACTGATGCCATGCGCAACTATTGGGACAGCCAAGCCGAAACGTTCGACGACGAAGCGGACCACGGGCTCCCTGACCCAACCGTTCGCAGCGCATGGGAGGCGCTGCTGCTGCCGCTGATCCGGCAGCCCGCCAGCGAGGTGGCCGATCTTGGCTGCGGCACCGGCAGTCTTTCTGTGCTGCTGGGCAACGCCGGCCACAGGGTCTGCGGCGTGGACTTTTCACTGCGGATGGTAGACATCGCCCGGGCCAAGGCCGCTGGCGCCGGGGTGCCTGCGGAGTTCGTTCTGGGCGACGCTTCAGCTCCGCCTCTGGCACCTGCGGCTTTTGACGTGGTTCTGGCCCGCCACGTCCTCTGGGCACTCCCTGATCCGGATGCCGCCCTTGCACGCTGGTCCCGGTTGCTGCGCGGACCCGGCACCTTGATCCTCGTGGAAGGGCTGTGGGGGACCGGCGCAGGGATTCCGGCGCAACGCTGTCTGGAACTGGTGCGCGGCCACCGCACGAATGCCACCTTGACCATGCTCACGGACCCGGCGCTCTGGGGCAAGGAGATCACGGATGAGCGCTACTTGATAGTCAGCACGTGCTAGCTGCGGCCTCTGCCTGCCGCGGGCCTGCAAGAATGGGCCGGTGACCGAAGCTAAGAATGCCGCCGCGAAAACCGACGCTTCCGGGCGCGCCCGGAGTCAGAACCCCGGCACCCTGGTGGACGCCGAAATCGACGAGCTCCCCGCCGCAGAGCCCACCCGCGTCGGCAGCCGCCGCGGACTGGTTTACCTCGGCGTATGCCTGGTGCTGATCGGGCTGAACCTGCGGACGGTGTTCTCCAGTTTCGCCGCGGTGCTGCCGGAAATACGGTCCGACGCCGGCCTGCCGGGCTGGGCAGTGGTGGTCCTCACCACCGTGCCGGTGACACTCCTGGGAGTATTCGCGCCACTGGCGCCCGTCCTCGCCCGGCGTTTCGGTGCCGAGCGGGTGCTGCTTGGAGCCATGGCGGTGCTCACCGCCGGGTTGCTGCTGCGCCCTGTCGACCTGCCGGGCGCCGGTCACCTGCCCGCCCTCCTTGCCGGAACAGCTGCCTGCGGCGCCGCGATAGCCCTGTGCAACGTGCTGCTGCCCGGCCTGGTGAAGCGCGACTTCCCGCACCGGCTCGGGCTGATGGGCGGCCTTTACACCACGGCGATCTGCGCCTCGGCCGCCCTGGGCGCAGGGTTCACCTACCCGGTGTTCTCCGCCTCGGCGGAGTGGACGGCGGCGCTGTGGTTCTGGGCGCTGCCCGCGGCCGTCGTATTTCTCCTGTTCCTTCCGCTTGCCCTTCGGCAGCGGCACCCGCGGCACCAGGCCGTTGCCGACGGTGTGAACGTGTGGCGCTCGGCGGTGGCCTGGCAGGTCACCATCTTTATGGTGCTGCAGGCCATGATGTCCTTCAGCGTGTTCGCCTGGCTGGCACCCATCCTGCGGGAGCGCGGAGTGGACGGCGGGACGGCCGGGCTGATCGTCTCCGCGTCCATCGTGCTGCAGATGCTTGGTTCGCTGTTCGCCCCGGCGCTGGCCGCGCGGTTCCGCGACCAGCGGGCCATCAACACGGTGGTGGCGCTGATGACCGGCGGCGGGTTCGCGCTCAGCATCTTCGGGCCGCTGGACTTCATCTGGGTGTGGACCGGGCTGCTGGGCCTCGGGCAGGGCAGCCTGACCGCGGTGGCGCTGACCATGATCATGCTGCGCACCCGTGACGGCCACACGGCAGCCCACCTGTCCGGCATGATGCAGGGTGTGGGCTACGGCGTCGGGTCCACGGGCACGCTGATGGTGGGACAACTTCATCAGGCCACGGGGTCCTTCGCCGCCGCCGGGGTGCTGTTCCTCGTGGTCGGGTCGCTCGCCGCAGTGTTCGGGTACCGGGCCGGACGGGACCGCTTCATCGGGGGTTAACAGGCTGAGGGGGCGGCGTCCGGATGTCCTGTCAGTTCAGTTCGGTGGCTCCGGACCGCGGCTGCAGCGCGGTCCAGATGATCACGGTGGCCACCAGCGCGATGGAGATCAAACCAAGCCCGGAATAGCCGACGGCGGCCAGCACCGGGCCGGCCAGCGCACCGCCGGTAGCCGCGGCTGCGTTCATGCTCAGGTCCGAAACGCCCTGGATGGCCGGCCGGTCCTGCACCTGTGCCGATTCGGCCACCAGCGCGGACCCGGCAACCACCGAGGCGGACCAGCCAAGCCCCAGCAGGATCAGGCTTGCGGTCACGGCCGGGCCGGAATCCGACGCGAATCCGGCCAGCACCAGCGAAAACAACAGCATGGCCTGGCCCAGCAGGATGGTGCGCAGCCGGCCCGCTTTGTCCGCCATCCAGCCGAATACGGGGGACAACCCGTACATGCCGGCGATGTGCAGGCTGATCGTCAGGCCAACCACTGTGAGGCTGGCCCCGTGGTCGCGCAGGTGGACGGGCGTCATGGACATGAGCGCCACCATGGTGGCGTGGCTGAGGGCGACGGCGGCCACCGCATACCTCGCCCGGGGGTTGCTGCGCAGGATCCGCAGGCCGCTCTTGGGCTGGGGCGCTTCGAGGTCGGGCACGCGGGAAGCCATCGCGGTGAGGAGCGGGTCCGGCCGCAGGCCGGTTGCATAAACGACGGCGGTTGCAAGCTGGGCGGCCACGGAAAAGGCGAATGCGCCGGTCAGCGGGGGCAGGCCGAGCGCGGCACCCACCACCTCGCCGGGGCCGAAAAGGTTCGGGCCCAGAACGGCTCCGATTGTTGTGGACCAGACCACGATCGAGAGGTCCCGGCCCCGCGACCCGGGGAGTGAAAGATCGGTTGCGGCGAAACGTGCCTGCAGGTTCACCGCGGAGCCCGCTCCGAGGAGCATGAGGCCCAGCAGGAGCAGCGGAAAGACGGCAAGTGCCGTGGCAGTGATGGCCACGATGGCGCCGGCGCCGGCAATGAGGGCGCCCGTGGACAGTGATACCCGGCGCCCGCGGGCCTGGGCAAGCCTGGCCAGGGGGACAGCGGCGAGGGCGGCGCCGAGGGTGCTCATCGTGGCAGCCATTCCGGACCACGCGTTGGATCCGGAGAGCTGGGCTGCCAGCAGGGAACCCAGGGAAAGCGTCGCGCCCATGCCGATGCCGCCGAGGATCTGGCCGCCGACCAGGACGGTGACAACGCGGCGCTGCAAGCTGCGGTCTTCCGGGACGGGGTGGGGCAGGCCGGGCTGGGCCGGGCTGGCGGCGTGGCCCGGCGTTGCCCCGTGCAGCTTCCTGCTTACAGGCCGGTCCTCTGCGTTCATGCTGATCCTTAGCTGCGTGTCCTTGGCGGGAAGGGGCGGCCGGAGCACGTCCGGCCGCCCCCGGGCGGTTCCAGCCCCTTAGCCGCAGAGCTGTCGCAGAACCTTAGTTGCAGAGCTGTCCGAAGGTGGCGCCGGCCTTCTGGTAGCCCGCCTGCAGCTCGGCCACCTTCCCGGCGTCGGGGTTCTCCTTGGCGTTCTCGTCCGCGTAGTCCAGGATGGCCTGCACGGCGGGCTTCATCTCGTCTGAGGCCCCTCCGACGAGCGGGCGGAGCTTGTTGCCCAGAATGATCATTCCCGTCTTGCCGGCGTTGGCGCTGGGGTCCGTCACAACGATCTTGAGCCGGTCGCAGGTTTCAGCGGTGGTCAGTTTTGCCGGCGCGGAGCAAGCGGAAGCGGAGATGATGAGCCCGGCGGCGAGCAGGGCCGTGGTGAGTTTCTTCATGGTTCCCTTAATAGATGACTGTCGGTCGATTGTACGCAGGTCCCGCTGGGCCTCCGGTGTGCGTACCCGGCCTGTGACGCTGCGGGGAACGCTAGTGCGTCAGGTCCTTGCCCTTGGTCTCCGGGATGGTGAAGACAAACGCGATGCCGATCAGCAGCAGGAGCACGGCGTAGACGTTGAACAGGTTGGCCTGTCCGACGGTGCCGAGCCAGGTCTGCAGGTAAGGGGCTGTGCCGCCAAAGACGGCAACGCAGATGGAGTAGGGGACGCCGACGCCGACGGTGCGGATCCGGGTGGGGAAGAGCTCGGCATACACGGCCGGAACGATGGCGGCGCTGGCTGCGATGAAGAACAGCATCACGGACATTGTGACGGCCAGCTGCCAGGGGGAGTCCTTCAAGAGCCAGGTCATGGGGAAGTGCAGCAGGGCGGCGCCGGCGGAGCCCATGATCAGGACCGGTTTGCGGCCGATCCGGTCGGACAGTTTGCCCCAGAACGGCAGGGCGGCGATGAAGACGATGTTGGCGATCACGCCGGCCCAGAGGGCTTCGCCGCGGTCCATCTTCAACGTGGTTGCGGCGTAGCTCGGCGCCACGACGCCCCAGATGTAGTAGCTCACGGTGAGGCCCACCGTCAGGCCGATGACCTGCAGGGCCTGCTTGCGGTGCCGCCAGATCTGCGGCCACATCGGCTCATGCTTCTCGGTGGGAGTCTCGGACTCGAAAGCCGCCGTCTCCTTCATCCTGGCGCGCATCACCAGGGCATAAACCCCCAGGGCGCCGCCGATCAGGAACGGGATGCGCCAGCCCCAGGCGTTCATGTCGGCCTGGCTAAGGACGTTGGACAGGATGGCGCCGAGCAGGGTCCCGGCCAGGATGCCGGCGGTGCCGGAGGTGTAGATGAGCGTGGCCCAGAATCCGCGCTTTTCCTTGGGCGCCATTTCTGAGAGGTAGGTCTGCGACGACGGCAGCTCCCCGCCGTGGGCCAGGCCCTGGATCAGGCGGGCCACCAGCAGCATCACGGACGCAAAGGCGCCAACAGCTTCGAAAGTGGGGGCGACGCCGATCAGCAGGCTGCCGAGCGCCGCCAGGCCGACGGCGAACGTCATGGACGTCTTGCGGCCGATCCGGTCACCGATCCACCCGAACACGAAGCCGCCGAACGGGCGGGCCACGAAGCCGACGGCGAAGATCGCCAGGGTGGCGAGGAAGGCCGACGTCGGATCCGCTTTGCTGAACAGCGCGCTGGCGATAAACGGCGAGAACGTGGCGTAGATCGCCCAGTCGTACCATTCAACGGCGTTGCCTATGCCGGTGCCGATGAGGGTCCGCAGGTGGGACTTGTGAACCTGGACCTCGGCTGGCATGCCTACGGTGGAAGTCATGTGGGGCTCCAAAAAGTGGTGGGAAGGTCAGTTGCCGGCAGCCGCAAGGGCCGCGATGCGGGAAACAGCGAGCTCCGCGTAGAGCGCTGCGCCGTCGGAGAGGACGCCGTCGTGAAAGGTGGCGTAGGGGGAATGGTTGAACGGGGTGGACGTGTGGTCCGCACCCGGGGCAACGGCGCTGAGCCCGATGAAGGTTCCGGGCACCTCCGCCATCACCCGGGAGAAGTCCTCCGAGCCGCTGAGGGGGGTGGCCCAGCGGGTGAGGCGCGAATCTCCGAACAGCTCCTGGATGGTCCTTTCGGCAGTGTTCGTCTCGTCCGCGTCCGTGACGCTGAGCGGGTACTCGGAGCGGTAGTCGACGTCCACCTCGAGGCCGTGGGCGGCGGCGATGCCTTTGAGGAGGACCGGAATGGCCGTCATCATCCGTTCCCGGGATGCATCGGAGAAGGTGCGGATGGTGGCTTCGAAGCGCGCGGATTCAGGGATGACGTTGCGCTTGGTGCCGGCCTGCAGGAGGCCGACCGTGAGGACTACGGGATCGAACATGTTGAACTGGCGGGTGATCATCACCTGCAGGGCGGTCACCATTTCGGCAACGGCCGTAACGGGGTCCTTTGCGGAGTGCGGCGCGGAGCCGTGGCCGCCGGCGCCCAGGACGGTGACGAAGAGTCCGTCGGATGCGCTCAGGATGACGCCGGGCTTGGTGCAGAACTGCGCGTGCGGTTCAAGAGCGGAGAACACGTGCATGGCGTAGGCGGCGTCCACGCGCCGGCCGGCAGCGTCCAAGACGCCTTCGCGGATCATGTGGGAGGCGCCGTCGAAGCCTTCCTCGCCGGGCTGGAACATCAGGACAACGTCGCCGGCGAGCTCGTCCCGGCGGTCCGCCAGCAGCCGGGCGGCGCCGGCCAGCATGGACGTGTGGAGGTCATGGCCGCAGGCATGCATGGCGCCGTCGATGCGTGACGTGAAGTCCACGCCGGTACGTTCGTGGACGGGCAGGCCGTCCATGTCCGCACGGAGCAGGACCGCCGGCTTCTCGGCCGACGCGTGCGGCGCGCCGCCGCGCAGGACTGCAGTGACCGACGTCGTGCTCTCACCAAGGGTGATTTCATACGGCAGGCCGTCCAGGGCCCTGAGCACCTTTTCCTGGGTCCGGGGGAGGTCCAGACCGATCTCCGGCTCCCGATGCAGTTCGTGGCGGAACCGGGCAATTTCGCCCTGCAGTTCCTTGGCATCGGCGGTGATCGACATGTGCTCTCCTCATTTCCGAACGATTGGTAAGTGACCTGCGTCCATTCTGGAGTGAGCTGGTTCACAACCAGGGAAATAGCTCGAAAAAATCAAAAGTAAGATGGAATCTGCAGGATTCGCGCATGGGAAAAGGTGGTGGTGCCAGATGGATGTCAGCGAAGACGATCTCGAACTGATCAATGCGCTGCAGATCGCGCCCCGTGTCAGCTGGTCTGATGCCGCCGGCGTCCTGGGGGTGCATGCCACCACCCTGGCGGCCCGCTGGGACAGGCTTCGGGCTGCCGGCGCCGCCTGGACAACAGCCCACCTGATCGGCGACCCCAAGCAGATGTGCCTGGCACTGGTGGACGTGGACTGCGAAATGCGGCAGCGCGCTGACGTCACGGCGTCGCTCGCGGCCATCCCGGAAGTGGTCACAGTGGAGGAAGCCGCCAGCAACCGCGACCTGATGCTGACGGTGATCACACCCACCCTGGACCGCTTCAGCGACACGGTGGTGCCGCAGTTCAAGGAGATCCCGGGACTGCTCAAATACCAGACCTCACTCTGCACCCGGCTTCATGTGGGCGGTTACGCCTGGCGGCTCAACGTTCTGAGCAAGGCACAGCAGAGCGCCTTCAACGCACTCGCCGGACCCGAGGCGGCCGGCTCCGTGCCGCCCGCCGCTACGGGAGCCCCGCTGCCGCAAAGCCACCTGGACCTGATTCCGTTCCTTGCGCAGGACGGGAGGGCAACGGCAGCGGATATCGCCCGCAGCCTGGGCCGGAACCCGGCCACCGTCCAGCGGCAGCTGAACCGCCTGCTCTCCAGCCAGTTGCTGTCCTTCCGCTGCGAAATCGCGCAGAAGTACTCCGGCTACCCGGTCACGTGCCAGTGGTTCGCCAATGTGCCGCCCGGCCGGCACGAGGCCGCCGCGGCCGAACTGCGCAGCCTCCGCAACGTCAGGCTTGCCGCTTCCACCACCGGCCGGACCAACTTTGTGATCATCATGTGGCTGCAGTCATTGGCCGAGGTGATGAATGCCGAGCTGGCCCTCCAGCAGAAGATCCCCGGGATTGAACTGGCGGAAAGCGTGGTGGTCCTGAGCGCCGCGAAGCGGGTGGGCTGGATGCTTAACCCGGATTCGACCGCCACCGGTGCGGTTGTTCCATCCGTCGGGCTGGGACTGGAGGCTTAGCCTTCGTCGCAGAACAGGTGGTACCAGTTGTCGGCGCCGCGAGTTCAGGATGACCCTGAACGGCACGGCCCGGGGTGTTTAATGGCATGCACCAACCATGTCTACTGATCAGGCAACCACCGTGCAACGAAGCGCCCCCGCCGACGCCCCCGAGAAGGCCGGAATCCTGCACCGCCGCTACCTGCTGGTGACGGCCGGTGCATGCGCCCTGGTGTTCCTGGCCGCCTTCGAGTCCCTTGCCGTGACCACCATCATGCCGCTGGTCAGCCGCGAACTGGACGGCGCCGCCTTGTACGCCCTGGCCTTCGCCGGGCCGCTCGCCACCGGTGTGATCGGCATGGTGGCGGCCGGCAACTGGTCCGACCGCCGCGGACCGGTGGGTCCGCTGTACGCTTCCGTGGCCCTGTTCGTGCTGGGGCTGCTGATCGCCGGAACGGCAGGAAGCATGGCGGCCCTGGTGGGCGGACGGCTGGTGCAGGGCCTTGGCGGCGGCGCCATGACCGTGGCGCTTTACGTTGTGGTGGCGCGCGTTTATCCGCCCGTGCTGCACCCGAAGATTTTCGCCGCCTTTTCCGCGGCTTGGGTCATTCCGTCCCTGGTGGGCCCCTTCGCGGCCGGAATCGTGGCCCAGGCGGCAAGCTGGCACTGGGTGTTCCTGGGTGTGGTGGGCCTGGTGGTGCCGGCGCTCCTGATGATCGTTCCCGCGCTGCGTGGACTGCACCGCAACCCTGCCAAGGCCACCCCTGCCGATGCCGATGCACCGGAAGGAACCACAAGTGCCCAGCGGTGGTCCTACGGCCGGCTCGCATGGGCGGCGCTGGCGGCGCTGGCCGTTCTGGCGCTGAACCTGTCCGCGCAGGTCCCGGGGGTGGGGGGCTATCTGGCGGCGGCCGCCGTCGTGATCGCACTGGTGGCGGTGCGCCCGCTGGTGCCCCGCGGCACCCTGCTTGCCCGGCGGGGGCTGCCGAGCGTCATCCTCGCGCGCGGGCTGGTCTCCGCGGCATTTTTCGGCGCGGAGGTTTATCTTCCGTACCTGCTGGTGGAGCGATACTCCTTTTCCCCGACGTTCGCCGGGCTGACCCTCACCGGCGGTGCACTGGCGTGGGCCGGTGCCTCTGCCGTCCAAGGCCGGATGGGCGGCAGGCTCAGCAACGTCAGGGCCATGAAGATTGGGTCAGTGATGGTGCTCGGCGCCGTCGTCCTGGCCTTGGTGACCACCGTCCTAAGCTGGCCGGCCGCCGTCGCGATTGCGGGCTGGATGTCCGCCGGCTTCGGGATGGGCCTGATGTATCCGCGGCTTAGCGTGATGACCCTGGCCATGTCCACGCCGGACACCGAAGGGTTCAACAGTTCGGCCATGTCCATCTCCGATTCGCTTGGTGGTGCGTTGGCCCTGGCCACCACCGGGATAGTGTTCAGTGCTTTATCCGTAACTGCAGCGGGAACGGCAACGACGACGGCGGGCGGAGTTTCGGGCGCCTCCTTCGCGGGAGTCTTCGCCCTCACGGCCGCCATCGCCGTCGTCGCTGTGGTTGTTGCGCCGCGGGTGGCGGCGCGGAAAAAGTCCTAGCTCAGGGCGTTGACTCGTGCCTTGTCCGAATCGGACTCGGCCTTCCACTCTTCAATCCGGGCCTGCTGCAGCGGTGTCTTGCGGTTGAAATGCCAGGCCGCGCCCAGGATCAGGAACCAGAGGGGGGCCACCACCAGGGCAAGCCGGGTGTCATCGGCCTGGGCAAGAGCCACCAGCATGAACACGAAGAATGCCAGCACCACGTACGGCATAAAGGCGCCGCCGGGCATCTTGAACGCGGACTGGGCATGGAGTGCGGGCCGGCGGCGGCGGAACACGATGTAGCTGACCAGGATCATGGACCAGACAAACATGGTGAGCACGGAGGCGACCGAGGTGACCACGGTGAAGGCGCCGATCACGGAGTCGCCCGAGTAGAGCAGCACCAGTCCGGCGAGCAGGAAGATGCAGGAGAACAGCAGGGCGTTCTGCGGGACCTTGCGGACGCTCAGCTTGCCGAAAGCCTTCGGGGCGTTGCCGTCCTGGGCCAGGCCGTAGACCATGCGGGACGTGGAGTAGATGCCGGAGTTGGCACTGGAAGCCGCGGAGGTGAGGACCACCAGGTTGATGACCACTGCCGCGATTCCCAGGCCGGCCAGGGTGAACATGCCGATGAACGGGCTGCTGGCGGCGTCGATGGTCCGCCACGGGTTGACCGCCATGATGACCACCAGGGCGCCTACGTAGAAGAGCAGGACGCGGATCGGAATGGAGTTGATGGCCCGCGGAAGGTTCTTCTCCGGGTCCTTGGTTTCGGCTGCCGCGGTGCCCACCAGCTCGATGCCGGCGAAGGCGAAGATGGCGATCTGGAAGCCGAGGATGAAGCCGAACATGCCGTGCGGGAACATGCCGCCGTCGTTCCAGATGTTGGCGAGGCTTGCCACTGCGCCGTTAGGGGAGGTGAAGTGCGTTGCGATCATCACGATGCCGGTGCCGATCAGCGCCAGGATGGCAACCACCTTGATGATCGCGAACCAGAACTCGGCTTCACCGAAGGCCTTGACCGTGGGGAGGTTCAGCAGGATCAGCACGACCGGCGTGATCAGGGCCGGGATCCACAGCGGCGTGCCGGGTGCGAGCTTGTCCACGTACCCGGCGATCGCGACGATGTCGGCCACACCGGTCACCACCCAGAAGAACCAGTAGGACCAGCCGGTGAAAAAGCTCGCCCAAGGGCCCAGGAGGTCGCCGGCGAAGTCGCTAAAGGACTTGTAGTTCAGGTTGGAGAGCAGGATTTCGCCCATGGCGCGCATCACGAAGAACAGCATGGAGCCGATGATCATGTAGACGAAGATGACGGACGGGCCGGCCAGGGAGATGGTCTTGCCGGAGCCCATGAACAGGCCGGTGCCGATGGCGCCGCCAATGGCCAGCAGCTGGATGTGGCGGTTGCCCAGTGCCCGGGCGAGGTGCGGTTCCTGGCTGTGGCCTCCGCTGGCGGTTTCCGTTGCAGTGTTCCTGGCAACCGTGGTGGTGCGTTCAGACATCAGTGCTTCTTTCCTTGTCTCAGGCGGACTGCGCCGCAGGCGGTCTGCCGTCCGGCAGGCTGCACCGCCGCCGTCCGCACGGAGCCGCCACGAATGTGACGGAGGTAACAGTTGGGGGTGTGGATTAAGACTAGAGGCCGGTGGGCGGCCCCTCTTTCGAGGCGGGGCAAGCGGCGCCGCCGGGCGGGGCACCGGAAAGCCGACGGCGGGCGGCCCCGATCGTTACTCGGCTTCCACGGCGGGAAAGGGCATGCCCCGGCTTGGTGCCGGGCTGTGCTGCCATGGCCGGGGCCCCCTGTCGTCGTCTCCCGGGGCGGCGGATCAGCCGCTGTCTGCGTCGCTTGCGCCTCGACAAACGTCGAGCCTCAGGGCATCAACTGTAGTCCGTTGTTGGACGTAACAATGATCGGCTGCCGGGAGCGGGGCCCGCTACCGCGGCGTCGGCTGGGGACCTGAGATCGCGGCCACCTGCACGTCCACGGTGACGGACCGGGGCTCAAGGTGCCGGCGGACGGCTGCCGCCACTTCCCGGCAGACCTCCGGAGCCCGGTGCGCGGAACTGACGCCGATCCGGGTCCTGACGTCCGCCGTCGTGCCGTTCGCATCCTCAACGGCCAGGACAAGGACGGGCGGGAGCTGGACGCCGGTGGCAGCGCCCAGCGCTGCACCCGCAATGTTTTGCCATGCCGGGCGGGCCGGATATACGGCAGTGACGCCGTCCACGGAGCGGATGACCTCATAGAGCCCGTCGGCTGCGGGCAGGGGCTGGTTCATGGCTGGGGCTCCTCTGTAACGGGCGGCGTGGCTGCACGCGGCTGCAGGACGTCAGAGACCGCCAGGTCGATCGCCGCGATGTTCAGTTCCGTGTGGCGGGCGAGTGCGGCGGCGAGGTGTTCGCGGAGCGCCGCGGCCTTGCCCATCATCTGGTGGCCATAGAGGACAGCCAGTTGGACCTCCACCGTCACCGGAGCGCCGGGCACTGTGACATCCCCGCGGAGCCGGCACTTGCCCACGGCGATCCCTTCGACCGTGTCACCCACGGCGCGGACCAGGGCCGTGATGGCGCCCTCTGTCTGGGACAGGGTGTCCGCGGGGTGCTCCGGCCGCAGCGGAATCGTGCGGCCGGGACGCACCTCGAGGCGCAGGTTGTCCAGGATCGACTGCATCCAGTCGTCCGTCCCTTTGCCTGCAGCCGCGATTTCCTCGCCGAGGAATTCGGTCCCCAGGTCTTTGAGGTTGCGAAGGGAGGCGAGTGCCGCCTGGCAGTCCGGGCATTCGGCCAGGTGCCGGGGATCAGGGATGTCTCCGGTGTCCAGATAGGTGCTGAGCTCTTCGAGGCTGTGCCCGCATTCGAGGTTCCTGTCCGGGATGCTCATCGCCATTCCTCCATTTCGCGGGCCAGGGTGACCCGCGCCCGCGCCAGCCGGCCGCGGACGCTGTCGGCACTGATGTTCAACGTCGAGGCGATTTCCTCATAACTCTGGTCCCCGAATTCCTTCAGGACCCAGCAGCGGCGCTGCTCTTCCGGGAGCCGGGCCAGGGCTGCCTTCAGGGCGGCGACCCGGGAGCCGTTCACGGCGGCAGATTCGGGATTGTCGTGGTTGCCCGCGCCGCCGGCCGCGGCTTCATGCTCCGCGGCCAGCTCCGGGTGGACCTTCCGCCGCCTTAAATGGTCGATGCTGCGGCTGCCCGTGATGCGCAGCAGCCAGCCCTTCACCGCCCCGTTGTCCCGCAGCGTGTCCAGCTGCTTCCAGGCCTGCATCAGCGACTCCTGGACAACGTCGTCGGCGTCAGCGAAGGACCCGGTGATCCGGCGGGCGCATGCCCGCATCTGAGGTCCGTACCGCCGGGCCAGGGCTTCAAATGCGGCGGTGTCCCCGTCAGAGGCGCGCCCGGCAAGGATGGCATCCGGAACGAGTTCCAGGCCATGCGGCACGGATGTTGGACCGTCCAATTGATTCTGCTTTCCTCTCCGGCGCGGCGGGTTTCAGAGGGGGCGGCCCCCACCGTGGGTGGCGGCCGTCCCGCTCAGCCTTTGCCCAGGCCGTCCTTGAGCTTCTGGGCCGCTGCCTTGATGCTGCCGCCGATGTCAGCTGCTGCGTCCTTGGCGGTCTCGGCGGCTTCGCCGAGCTTCGCCCGGGCCTGGTCAGCCTGGCCTTCGCGCTGCAGGTCCTCGTTGCCGGTCAGCCGGCCGGCCTGCTCCTTGGCGCCGCCGAGGTGGTTGATGACGGTGTTGCGTCCCTTGTCTTCGAGTCCCATGGGATGTCCTTTCGTGATGGTTCGGGCTTGTGCCCGGTTCCGGGTGATCGTCGATTCAGTTGGTGGTGCGGGTGCGGCTGTCAGCGGGCGCGGTCGGGCCGGGCCAGGCGCGTCCTGGTCCCGGCAGTGATTCGGACCAGGGCGGGAACAGGATGGCCCAGCAGCCGGTCGAGTCCGGCGACGAGCTGTTCGGCGGTGTCCGTGAGCTCCCGCGGACACGCGCCCTGGCGTGCCCGGATGGTGAGTTTTATGCTGGATTTCCCGCCGGCGGCGCCCCGGCCCCGCCAGGCGGTAACGGAGGCGGCCAGCACCAGGCGGTTTCCCGCCAGGGCTTCCGCGACCAGCCGGGACACCAGGCCTGTTTCCACGGTGGTGGTTCCCTGCCCGGCGTCGGGCGCTTCCGCCACAATGCGGGTGCGGCCGCCGCCTTGGGAGGCTGCCCAGCAGATCATCAGGGCCGCCCCCAGCAGCAGAATTCCGACGGCGGCAATGGTCCACCAGCTGGTGGCGCCGTCCGGCAGCGGGGCGGCCGCAAGAAGTTCGCGGATCCGGGCCCATGATTCCCGTCCTGTTGCAGCCCATTGCGCTGCAACTCCGGGAAGAGTCCCGGCGGCAGCGGCGAGGGCGCCGGCCGCAGTCAGCAGCAGTCCGGTGAGCGCAAGGAGGACGCGGTTCAGGGCGCGGTGTGTTCCTGTCATTGGCCGAGCACCCCCTTGGTGGTGACACGGACGCTGCTGCGCATGCGGCGGCGCAGCGCGTACGTGGCGAGTTCGCCGTCGACCGCCGCCTTGACGGCGCCGGCGTCAACCGGAATGCCCGACGTCGGCTGGATGGTGACGCTCACGCTCCGGCTGCCGACGGTGGTGGAGACCTGGCCCGGTGCAAGGCCCGCTTGCCGGCGCGCGGCCCGGGAAAGCGCCGCGGCGATGACTTCATGGTCGGCGACGACGGCTGCACGGCCGCTGCCGAGCGCATGCCGGGCGCGCCGACCTGGTGCGACAGCAAGCATCAGGAACAACAGGCCGGCCAGGCCGAGTCCGGCGCCCGCGGCAGTCAGCGCTGAGGGGGCCGCGGAGCCCGCAGTGCCCGCTAGCCACCGTCCCGCATCCAGCGGCCGCGCGATGACGGCCGGCTGCCCCGCCGCGGACAGTGCTGTTTCCAGCGCCATCCAGAGCAGGAGCCCGGCCGCAGCGGCTGCCGTGGCTGCGGAAGCGACGGCGCGCGAGGAATGCATTTCACGGCGGACCATCCTGCTGATGTGTAGTTTTTCGCTCATAGCAGTGCCTTTCCGCCTGTCCGGTGGGAATCCGTGAGCCGGATATCCACGCGGCTCACTGTTGTTCCGGTGACTGCGCCGGTGTGCTTGATGATGGTTGCCCTGGCCAGGTCCGACTGCTCAAACACAGTGGGTGCGCCGGGCACCCCGTCCGCGTCCGCGGCGGCCAGTTCGAGGAGGGGAGGCGCCGGCAGCGGAACCGCCACCGTGATGGCGAGCAGTCCGGCGTCGTCCCGCAGGCTTGCCTTGACCGTGCCTGCCGGAAGTCCGAAGGCCTGCGCCGCCACAGCCTCAACAGCTAGTGTCAGCGCCCTGGCCGTGATCCTGGTGTGGCCCCGCTGCTGCGACTCCTGACTGCAAGTCTCCGGGCGGGGCCTCAGCCCGGTGCTCATAAGGACGAGCGCTTGCCGCGCAGGGCGTCCAGGACTCCGCGCAGGTCCAGCCTGCCTTCGGCCGCACGCCCCGCGGCCGCGCCGGCACCCATCAGGAGGGCGGCCAGCAGGAAGCCCCAAAAGCCGAAGGCCAGGGCCACCACCGCGAGGACGGCTCCGATGGCGGCTCCGGCAATTGCGGGGCTCAAGCTACCCGCGATTCACGGGCAGCCTGGTCAGCCTGGTCCTCGTCATCCGACGGGACGTGGATGTCCGTGATAGTCACGTTGACCTCCGTGACCTCCATGCCGACGAGGTCTTCGATGGCGGTGTACACGGCGTCGCGGGCCTCATCCGCCACCTTCTGCAGTGCGTGCGGGTACTCCACCACCAGGGTCACGTCCACGGCCACCTGCGTCTGGCCTACTTCAACGTTTACACCCTGGGTGAGGTCCTTCTGGCCCACGCGTTCCCGCAGGGATCCGATGGCGCGGGCCGCGCCGCCGCCGAGGGCATACACGCCGTCGATCTCCTGGATGGCGATGCCGGCGATCTTGGCCACCACGCCGTCGGCGACCGTGGTGGCGCCGCGGCCGTCCTTGCCTGCGTGCTTGACCTGCGTGGCGGGTGCTGCCGGTGCCGGAGCCTGGGACTTGGTCACGTCGGCGGGGGTCTTGGCCTGGGTCTGGGTCGTCAATACAATCACTCCTGGTCATCTGAGGCGGGCACCGCGGTGGTGCCGACATCAGTAAGACGCAACCTCCGCAGCAATCCTCACGCTCCGCTTTGCGTGAGCTGCATCACATTCATTCGGTCCCGTGCCGCCCCGGGGCGGCTTCGAGCAGAGGGCTGCGGCGTGCGGGTGCTAGACTGGTGGAACTTGATGTGCAGTGATGCCCACTTTGATTCGGTTCATCAACCGGATCCCCCGAAGGATTTGTCCGGCAGGGAGTGGGTTTTTTTCATGTGAGAGGCACATCCTGCGTCGATGAACGCGTTCTATTTGGTCCCGGCCGCCGCTACCGCAAGGTTTGCAGCAGCCCGGTTGATCACCTGACTTTTCTTCGGCGAACCCCTGGGCCAACCGGCACCGGGGGCCGATATCCGCACGGATACCGCCTGAAAGACCTTTGAAACACATGACTACTTTTGCTGCCCTCGGCACGCCCAAAGAACTTGCCGACACCCTCACCGCACAGGGAATCACCGAGCCGTTTCCCATCCAGGTCAAGACCCTCCCGGACACCCTGGCCGGACGCGACGTCCTGGGCCGCGGCCGCACCGGCTCCGGCAAGACCATCGCCTTCGCCATCCCGCTTGTAGCACGACTCGCTGAGCGGGAAGCCAAGCACTTCCGCAAGCCTGGCCGCCCGATGGGCCTGGTCCTTGCGCCGACCCGCGAGCTGGCCACCCAGATCAACGCCACCATCGAGCCGATGGCGAAGGCCATGGGCCTGAACACCACAGTGATCTACGGCGGCATCTCCCAGGCGCGCCAGGAGAAGGCGCTGCGCGCCGGCGTCGACATCGTTATCGCCTGCCCGGGCCGCCTGGAGGACCTGATCCGCCAGCGCATCCTGACCCTCGAGGCCGTCGAGGTCACCGTGCTCGACGAGGCCGACCACATGGCCGACCTCGGCTTCCTGCCGGTGGTCAAGAAGCTCATGGACATGACCCCGAGCCAGGGCCAGCGGCTCCTGTTCTCCGCCACGCTGGACAACGGCGTGGACAAGATCGTCCAGCGCTACCTGTCCAACCCGCTGACCCACTCCGTGGACGATCCGCAGGCCGCGGTGACCACCATGGAACACCACGTGCTCGTCGTTAACGACCAGACCGTCAAGAAGCAGCTGATCGTTGAACTCGCTTCGGGTGCCGGCCGCCGCGTGCTCTTCATGCGCACCAAGCACCACGCCCGCAAGCTTGCCAAGACCCTGACCGACGCCGGCATCCCCGCCGTCGACCTGCACGGCAACCTTTCGCAGAACGCCCGTGACCGCAACCTCGCCGAGTTCTCCTCCGGCGACGTCCGCGTCCTGGTGGCCACCGATGTCGCCGCCCGCGGCGTCCACGTGGACGACGTCGAACTGGTGATCCACGTTGACCCGCCCACGGAGCACAAGGCATACCTGCACCGCTCGGGCCGTACGGCCCGCGCCGGTTCCGACGGCACCGTGGTCACGCTGACCCTCCCGGAGCAGCAGTCCGACGTCAAGAAGCTCATGAAGGCTGCCGGCGTCGAGGTCAACTTCGAGCGCGTCACCGCCAACTCACCCCTGGTTGCAGAACTGGTGGGCGAAATGGCCGACAAGATCGATCCGCGCACCCGCGCCGCACTGCTCGCCGCCAAGGCTGCGCAGCACGGCGGCGGCACCTCCACCGGTGCGAACGCGGAGCGCAAGCGCGCCCGCCGCTCCACTCAGGCTGCACCCACCGCGGGTGGCCGCGGTGGACGTGGCGGACGCGGACGGGTCTCGGCCGAGGCTCCGCGCACTGATCTTCCGCGTTCCGAGCGCCGTGCCGTGGCCTATGAAGGCCAGGCCGCTGCCCGCAACGCCGCTGAGCGCGTGGCGGAGAAGAACCAGGACCGCGCCGATGCTGAGCGCGCCGAGCGCCGCAATGCACGCGGCCGCGGCCGTGCCACTGCCTACTCGCACCACAACGACGTTCCCGCTGCAGGGGGCCGTGCATCGGCCGGCCGCGGGTCTGACGCACGTACGTCCGACGGCCGTGGCGACGCCCGCGGCGGCGCAACCCGCACCAGCGCTCCCCGCACCGGTGCGCAGCGCGGTGGCGCTCCCCGCACCGGCGGAGCAACGGGCGGCCAGCGCAGCGGACGTCCGGCAACGGGCCAGCGCGCCGCTGGTGGCAGCAAGTCCGGCTCGGCCGGCGGCAACGCTGCAGTCTGGTCATCCAACACGGGCGGAACCTCGGGCGGATCCTACGCAGGCGGCGGCAACGGCCGCTCCGGCGAAGGCCGTCCGGCACGCAGCGGCGGACCCCGCCGCGCGTCCGCTCCGGCCTCGAACGAACGCCGCAGCCGCTAAAGCTCGCGTTTTCGCTACCAAAAGTAGCGGGCGACACGCAAAATGCCGGTCGCTGCGGGTATATCCGTAGCGACCGGCATTTAGCGCAGCGTAAATCACGAAGCGCAGCGCAAATCACGAAGCGCAGCGCCAGCCTGAAAGCGTAGCGAAAGCTACCAGCCGCGGGCGCGCCACTCCTCAAGGTGCGGGCGCTCCGCGCCGAGGGTAGTGGGTTTGCCGTGGCCCGGATGCACCACGGTGTCATCCGGGTACACGTCAAACAGCCGCTCGCTCACATCGGTGATCAGTTGGGTGAACCGCTCCGGATCCTTCTGGGTGTTGCCCACGCCTCCGGGGAACAGTGAGTCGCCGGAGAAGATGTGCGCCGGCCCTTCCGGGTCCTGGTACACCAGCGCCACCGACCCCGGCGTGTGCCCCCGAAGGTGCACTGCCGTCACGTCGAAACCGTCGAAGTTGCCCACGTCACCGTGGTCCAGCAGGACGTCCACCGGTACCGGCAGCTCCGGGGCGTCATCAGTCCCGGCCGCCGTCTTCACTCCGGTGGCCGCCACGAGGCCCGGCAGTGCACGGACATGGTCCCAGTGCTGGTGGGTGGTGGCAACGAGCGCCAGCTTCGGTGTCGCGGAGGTATCCGCGGCGGCGTCCGCAAGCAGCCCCTGGATGGCGGCCAGATCATCGGCCGCATCGATCAGGAGCTGTGCACCGGACGCCTTGCCGGTGAGCAGATAAACGTTGTTGTCCATCTCGCTGACCGAAATCCGGCGGATGGTGATGTCACGAAGGTCGTGAATGAGGGAATCCATGGGGCTCAGTCTACGGAAACCCTATTCGCGGCCCTGGGACACCCACTTGGGGTCCGCAGAGCGGGAGCCGACGACGGCGTCCGCGGCGGCGTCGAGCTTCTCCAGTTGCGCACTGGTGAAGGTGAGCGACAGCGCACCCAGGTTCTCGTCGATCCGTTCCGCCTTGCGCGTGCCCGGGATGGGAACCACGGGCAGGCCGAGCTTTTTGCCCTGGGCAAACAGCCAGGCCAGGGCCACTTGTGCCGGAGTCGCCGGCTTACCGGCGACGGTGAGCTCGGCTGCGACGGCCTGAACCGCGGCCACCACTCCCTGGTTGGCATCCGCCGCGTCTGCGGCGAAGCGGGGAATGTTGCGGCGGAAGTCGCCGCTCCCGAGCTTCGAAGCGTCCACTGTGCCGGTGAGGAATCCCCGGCCCAGCGGCGAATATGGCACGAAACCCACCCCAAGCGCGGCCGCCGCGGGAACAACGTTGCGTTCCACATCGCGGCTCCAGATGGACCATTCGCTCTGGACCGCTGCGATCGGGTGGACGCTGCTGGCCTCCCGCAGCTCTTCGGCCGTCACTTCCGACAGGCCGAGGTGCCGCACCTTGCCTTGCTGCACCAGCGCCGCCATGGCCTCCACGGTTTCCACAATCGGAACGCGGAGGTCGCGGCGGTGCATGTAGTACAGGTCAATGGTGTCGGTGCCCAGGCGGCGGAGGCTGGCTTCCACCGCTTCCTGCACATAGGCGGCGTCGCCCCGGATGTCGGTGTAGCCGGTGGACGGGGTGCCCACCAGCCCGAACTTGGTGGCCAGCTGCACTTCGCCCCGGCGTTCCTTGAGCAACCGGGAGATCAGATCCTCGTTGCTGCCGCCGCCGTAGATGTCTGCGGTGTCGATGAAGCTGACGCCCGCATCCACCGCGTGGTGCAGGGTTCGCAGGGCCTCGGCCTGGTCCACTTCGCCGTAGACCGGCGTCAGGGCCATGCCGCCAAACCCCAGGGGGCTGACGTTCAATCCGTCGCCGAGGTGGACCAATTCTGCGGATGCCGGTGCCATAAAGGTCTCCATTTCGCTGCTGTGCGTATTCCGGGAAGTGCCGTCCTAGCCAAGAACCCCGGCGGGAAGGCCAGTATTCCTCATGAATCGAGGGCTTGCTCGAGCGTTGCCGGGCGGGGCTGAAGGCGGGCGTCCGAAGCAAGGAGCGTTTCGATCGCCTCGGCGGAACCCGGCCGGGCCAGGAAGTAGCCTTGGCCCATCCGGCAATCCAGGGCGCGGAGCAGGTCCAGCTGCCCGGGCTCCTCCACCCCTTCGGCGATCACTTCGAGGGAGAGCATGCGGGCCAGTCCCAGGATGCCTTCGAGCATCGCCGCCGACTGCGCCTCGGACGCTTGCCGCCCAAGAAACGAACGGTCGATCTTGAGGATGTCCGCCGGCAGCACAGCCAGGGAACTCAGCGAGGAATATCCCGTCCCGAAGTCGTCGATGGCCACACGCACGCCGGTCTCCTTCAGGGTTTTGAGTGCGGCGATCCCGCCGTCCGTGCTGCCGGCAAGGGCTGTTTCGGTGACTTCGAGCACCACCTTGTCCGCCTGCGCCGCGGGGTCGGCAAGGATGCGTGTGATGGCGGCCAGGTTCCGCGGGTTGGGAAGCTGGATGGTGGAGAGGTTGATGGCAATCCAGAGGTCTCCGCACTGCGGCAGGGACTTCCGCCAGCTGGCCGCCTGGCGGCTCGCGTTATCCAGCACCCAGCAGCCGACGGCGTCGATGTCGCCCGTCTCCTCGGCGAGCGGAATGAACTCTGACGGCGCCAGCAGCCCCAGCGTGGGGTGCTCCCAGCGCACCAGCGCTTCCACGCCGAGGATGGCTCCGCTGTCCAGATCGGCAATGGGCTGGTATTCGAGGCGGAGCTGACCGGCGGGCACGGCGGAGGCCAAGTCCCGTTTGAGGGCGGCGCGGTACGTCATATGGTCGTAGCCTTCGGCGTCGAAAAGCTGGAAGCGGGCCTTTCCGCCGTGCTTGGCCAGGTACATCGCGAAGTCCGCCTGCCGCAGCAGCTCGGCAGCGTCTGTGGTTTCCGGACGGCGCTGCGCCGCGCCCATGCTGGCCGTGACGGTCAGGCGGTCGTCGCCGACGAAGAACGGTGCGCGCAACGCCCCGTGGATCCGTTCGGCGATCCCGGCGGTGACGGAGCCGGCGTCGTCGTCCATCACAACGATCGCGAACTCGTCCCCGCCAAGGCGGGCAACCACGTCGTCGGAGCGGACGCAGCCCTTGAGGCGGGCGGCCAGCTGGATGAGCAGGGCATCACCCCGCTCGTGTCCCAGCGAATCGTTGACCTCCTTGAAGTCATCGATGTCGATGAACAGCAGTCCCTCGTTCCGGTTCCTGCGGGTGCTTCCGGCCCCAAAGGATGCCGTGAGGCGTTCCATCAGGGCCGCCCGGTTTGCCAGGCCGGTGAGGGGGTCGTGGGTTGCCCGGTGTGTGAGGGCCTCATGGCTGCTGTGGACGGCGGCGGCCATGCCGTTGAACGCCTCCGCCAGTTCGCCGAGTTCGTCGCGGCGGAAGACTTCGATGCGGTGGTTGTAGTTTCCGGCCTGCAGCTTGCGGACACCCTGGTGCAGGCTCCCAACCGGGCGCATGAGGTCCTTGACCATCCTGCGGCGGAAGTACACCGTAGCGCCCACTGCCACCACGAACAGGAAGCTGCGCGCGATAACCAGGAACCGCTCGAGTTCGGCGCTGTGCGCGAGTCCCTTGTCCATTTCTGCCAGGGAGTAGCGCCGGATGTCCGCCAGTTGGCTGCGGATTCCTGCGCTGGAGGCGGCCAATGCCGGGGTCTCCTCCACGTGGCTGCCCCGCAGTGAAAGCATCCCGCTGCCCCACAGGCCATGTTCCGCCAAGGCTTCCTGCCAGGACTGCCGGGCCGCGGCAATCGTTTCCCGCACTTCTGTTTCAGCCGGCAGGACGGCGGCGACGTCCTCGAAGACGCGGGAAATCTCCTCCTGCTGCCCGAGGAAAGCGGAGCGGTCCACGGGGGCACCCGAGAGCAACTGGTGCCCCGATTGCTCGTGGGCATCGAGGGCGGACCGGAGGGTCTCTAGTTTGTCGAGCTCCAGTTGCAGCCGGGCTGACGTTTCCTGCACCTGGTCCATCAGGCCCCGCACACCCACGATCGTGACCACGGCGCCGATCAGCAGTGCGGCGAGCATAAGCAGGAACGCCCTGGACCATTCGCGCCGCAGGCTCCAGGTGCGCCCGGACGCGGCAGGCCCGGTTGCGGGGCCCTCCGGGGGCGTGGCCGCTGGTCCTGAAGCATTGTCCGGCGCTTGCGCATCCATGTGCTGTTGTCCTCTGCGTCCAGGAGCCACGGGGGACCCAGCCACCGGCTGAGACCCGATGATGGTCCGGTGATCCTAGGAGCAGGCTAACAGGGCTGCGCTGCCTTGGACCGTTTGCCGCTGAAATAAGACTCCGGGGAACTCCGGTCCGGCCGGCGGTGAACGAACGGGAGACCCTAGGACCAGGGAATGATCCGGTCCGCGGCAGCACGGGTGGATTCGATCAGCCGTGCGTTTGCTTCGTCGGAGCCGCCGGCCCATTGCTCCGCGGCAGGCCGGTCCATGCCAAAGTGCACATGCCGGTCAACCAGCCGCTCGAGCCGCAGGCCCGGGGGAGTGTCCATGAACCAGACCTGGTCCAGCTGCGCCCGGACCTGCCGCCACACCGGATGGTCCGCCAGCAGGTAGTTCCCCTCGGTGATCACCAGCGGCACCGAGGCCGGAACGCCGATGGAGGCTGCCACGGGCTCATCGATCTCCCGGCGGAAATCCGGCGCGTAGACCACCGGCTCGTCCCGCCGCGCGAGCCGCCGCAGCAGCGAGAGGTAACCGCCGGCGTCGAACGTGTCTATTGCCCCCTTGCGCTGCCGCAGCGGCGTGCCGTCGATGATCGCGTTGCCCAGGTGGAAGCCGTCCATCGGCACCACCACGGCCAGGTCCGGGCCAAAGAGCGTGTGCAGGGCGGCCGCGAAGGTCGATTTGCCGGACCCCGGCGCGCCCGTGATGCCGAGCAGCGTCCGGTTCCCGGACGCCAGGCGGCCGCGCAGGTCCGCCACGGCCGCCCTCACCTCCGGGTGCCGGAGCGCGTCCGGCGGGATAGATGACATGGCCACCAGCCTAATTCGCCGTTACCTGGCCTGGAACACCGCCACAGTGCGGGCCGGGATGGTGAAGGTCCCGGACTGCGCATCATATGCGGCCGCCTTGACCACGGAATCGACACCCCCTGCCTGCGCCGGGTGGAGGGCGTAGGCGGAACCGGCCGTGCCGGACACTGTCTGGCTCGTGGCCTCATCCGAGGCATTGAACACCACCACGAGTCCGCGCAGGTTCGGGTCCACGTCCGTCCCGGCTGAATCGTCAATGCGCATCACAACGACGCCCGGGGTTTGTTCCGGGCCGCCTCCCGGGAAGGACACCTTCTGCTGGACCAGTCCGGCGTCGCCCAGGTGGAACAACGGCGTGCTCTTGCGGATCTGCAGCAGTTCCTCGGCCCGTTGGCGGGCTTCTGCGATGTCCGCGGTAGCCGGCTTCTGGGCCGGATCTGCCAGCAGCGGGCGCATGTAGCCGTACTTGTCCTCGTTGTCAGCCTTGGGCGGCAGGCCGCGGCCGAAACCGTTGGTGGCATCCGTGTGGTCCAGGACGTTGAACCAGTCACCGGAATCGTAGCTGTTGCGGTCCAGGGACTTGCTGCGCAGTGACTCGCCTCCGGCGTGCCAGAAGGAGATGCCCTGGCCGAAGGCCGTGGTGCTGAGCGCGAGGGTCTGCATCCGGGTGCGGTCGGCCATGGGCGTGTCCTGCGGCAGTTTCAAGGCGAGGGCGTCGAACAGCGTCTCGTTGTCGTGGGCCTCCACGTAGGTGATGGCCTCCTGGGGATCGCTCGTGTACCCCGCCGGGGCGCCGTTGTACGGTACGTCCGAACCCTTGACGGCGGCGCCGGTGCGGTCAATGAAGGAGTAGTCCTTCAGGTTGCCGGTCAGGCCCACCTTCACCAGGTCCTGTGCGAGGAGGAGGGCGGCCTTCTGCTGTTCGGGCGTGCCGTTGGCCGGGGAATCGTTGGGATCCGTGAACAGTCCGGAAGCGAACCCCTGGACGCGCGGATCGGGGTCGAACGGGCCTCCGCCGCGTACGGCGTCGCGCAGGCGGTCGTTGAACGTGCCGATGCCGGTCCCGGCCATGTTCGCCTGGGTGGCCTGCACGAACCTGGCGTTGTTGGCCACCTCGCCGAAGTTCCAACCCTCGCCGTACAGGGCGATGTTCTTGCCGTCCACGCCGTCCTTGGGCAGGGTCAGCTTGTCCAGGGCAGCCCTGACATCCAGCATGTTCTGCTTTGAGTGGTGCCCCATGAGGTCGAAACGGAAGCCGTCCAGTTTGTAGGTCCTGGCCAGGGTGACCAGCGAGTCGACCATGAGTTTGCCCATCATGGCGTTCTCGGTGGCCGTGTTGGCGCAGCACGTGGACGTCTCCAGGGATCCGGTGGCGGCGTTCAGGCGGTGGTAGTAGCCCGGGACAATCCGGTCGAGGTTATTGCTCCCGGACTGTCCTGCGCTGGAGGTGTGGTTGTAGACGACGTCCTGGATTACCCGTGCGCCCGTGGTGTTCAGGGCGGCCACCATCCCGCGGAATTCAGTGATCCTGGTGGGTCCGTCAGGGTTGGTGGCGTAGGAGCCTTCCGGCGTTGTGTAGTGCAGGGGATCGTAGCCCCAGTTGAACCCGTCCTTGGCGGCAGTCCCGGCCACGCAGGCCTGCTGTTCCTCTGAGTCGGCGGGAAGGGCGGCGAGGTCGCAGAGCGGTTCGCGCTGTTCGCTGCGGCGTTCCTCGATGGTGCCGATGTCGTTGACGGGCAGCAGGTGGACCGCGTTCATCCCGGCGTCCACCAGTTCCTGCATGCGCTTCATGCCGTTGCTGCCGGTGTCCGTGAACGCCTTGTAGGTGCCGCGGTGCTCGGCAGGAACGGCTTCGTCGCTGATGGAAAAGTCGCGCACGTGCAGTTCGTAGAGGGAAAGGTCCTCCGGCTTGCTGAGCGCGGGCTTTTGGAGTCTGGCCCAGCCGGCCGGTGCCAGCGACTTGTCATCCAGATCCACGAACAGGCTGCGTTCGGAGTTGGCGGAAAGGCCCACGCTGTAGGGGTCCGTGACGAGGTTCCGCTCAACTTTGCCGGTTTCCGGGACGAACACCTCCACTTCGTACAGGTAGTAGGCGCCGTTCCAGTCCTTGTCCCCGGTAACGGACCATACGCCGTCCTTGCCGGGTTTCATGGCCGTGGTGGCCACGGGTTCGCCGCCTGAGCCGGACGCGTAGGTGCGGACGGTGACGCTGCGGGCCGTGGGGGCCCACAGCGAAAGCTCCGGGCGCTTGCCCTTCCAGGTCAGTCCGAGTTCCCGCTCTGCGGCTCCGGGGTAGAGCGAGTCCAGGACGCCGGGAACCTGGACCCCGGTGGCGGCTGTGACCTTGCCGTCCGGGCCGATCGCGGCCACCAGCAGTTGGCCTTTCAACAGTTCCTTGGCCTGGCGCGCATCCGCTTCCGTCAGGCGGAGGGAGGCAAGGCCCGCCAGGTGCGGATACTTGGCCGCAAGGCCTGCATCCAACCCTTTGGCGTTGAGCTCGAGCGGAAGGGAGGAACCGCCGGTGACCTGTCCGTCCGCAACTGCCAGACCGCCGTCGGGAGCGTTGTAGAGCCGGTAGCTCGTCCCCTCGGCCGCGGGGGCCTTCCATGCGATGGTGTCCGCCGTCAGCCAGTGCGCCCCGGCCTCGGCTCCGAGCGCGTCCGGCACGTCGTCCGTGAGGGTGTGGCTGGCGTGGTCGTAGGTGAACGTCACCGGTCCTCCCGGCGCGGTGAGCGCGATGTCGCCGCCGCCCGCCACTCCTCCGGCCCCGTAGTTTTCGTCCCATGAATTGTTGAGGGCGACCTTCATGGCGTAGGTGCCGGGCGGGACATCGAAGGTGGCCCGGTACAGCGCTGCGGATCCCTCGACCGGCAGCAGCCTGCTGGCGGTGCACTCCGGCTGCCAGTCGCCCGGGCAGCCGATTTCGGACTGCAGCGATCCTACAAGGGCCACCGTGCCGGGAGTGGCGGTGTGGTCCGCAAAAGCGGGGAGGGCGAGGCCGCCCAGGGTGAGGGGAGTGACGCAGGCTGCGGCCAGCGCAGCCAGGAGCTTCCTGTTGAGGGCGGGCGGCTTCCGGACGGCTGTTCCGGTGAAGGAGCCTTATGAGCACGACAGCGGGCCGCGCAGACCCTGACGCCCCGGAGCGACCCAAGCTGGAGGACCTCGCCCGGAAGGTGGGCGTCAGCATCGCCACCGTGTCCCGCGTGGTCAACGGCCGGAAAGGCGTTTCGCGTGAGGTGCGGCAGGCGGTTCTCGCCGCGATGGACGACCTTGGCTACGAGCGCCCGGACCGTGCGCGGAGCACCACCCGGGGCCAGGTGGGGATTATCGTCCCGGACCTGACCAATCCGATCTTTCCGGCCATTGCGCAGACGGTCGTATCGCTCCTGTCCCAGGAGGACTTCATCCCGATTCTCTGTGCGTTGCCGGGCGGGGGACGTTCAGAAGATGAGTACATCGAGATGCTTGTGGCGCAGGAAGCGTCCGGAATCATTTTCATCTGCAGTTCACACGCCGACGGCCAGGCCAGCCTGGAGCGTTACCACCGGCTGCGCGGCCGCGGCATCCCCTTCGTCCTGGTCAACGGTGCCCGCCCGGAACTGGCGGCCGCCTCCGTGTCCAATGACGACGCCGCGGCAATCAGCACCGCGGTGCAGCACCTCGCCAGCCTGGGGCATCGGAAGGTGGGGCTGGCCATCGGCCCGCACCGCTTCATCCCCAGCAGGCAGAAGCTGGCCGGATTCCGCTCCGCCCTCGCCGAGTACCTGGACATCGAGGATCCGGAACCACATACGGCCACCAGCATGTTCACAGTGGAAGGCGGGCAGAGCGCGGCGAACGAGCTCCTGGACTCCGGCCACACGGCCATTGTGTGCGCCTCCGACATCATGGCACTCGGCGCCATCCGGGCGGCCCAGGCAAGGGGGCTGCGCGTCCCGGAGGACGTGTCCATCGTCGGTTTCGATGACTCCCCGCTGATGGCCCTGACCAACCCGCCGCTGACCACGCTCCGGCAGCCTGTCGCGGCCATCGCGCACGCCGCCGTCCACGCACTGGCGGCCGACATTGCCGGCGAACACTCCACGCGCTCGCCGGTGGTCCTGGCGTCCGACCTGGTGGTGCGCGGCTCTACCGGTCCTGTGGCAGAATCTTCAACCCCGCCGCGCAGCCAACGATCCCGGCGATGAACAGCAGCTTGAGCGGGCTGGCAGGCTCGACACCGGTGGCCATGGCCCAGCCCACTGTCAGGGCGGCGCCGATGCCCACCCACACGGCGTAGGCGGTCCCGAGCGGGATCGATTTCACGGCGATCCCCAGCCCCGCCATGCTCAGAGTTGCGGTGACGGCAAAGACGGCAGTGGGCAGTGCCTGGGAGAAGCCGTCGGACAGTCCCAGTGCCGTGGCCCAGACGGCCTCCAGCACGGCGGAACCGAGCAGAATCAGCCACGCAATGGCATTCCTGGTCATTACGCCACCACCTTCAGGCCCACCACGGATGCCGCGATGCCGGCGAGCAGCAGCAGCCGCGCCGCCGTCGCGCGTTCCACTTTAGTGACCATCGCGTAAGCGGAGGTCAGCACTACGCCGACACCCACCCACACCGCGTAGGCGGTGCCTGTGGGGATGGACTGCATAGCGATGGCGAGGCCGCCGGTGCTGGCGATGACGGAAACCAGGAAGACTGCCGCGGGCAGCACACGCCGGCGGCCTTTGGCCTGGGACGTCCGGTGCAGCGCTGCGGCCCAGACGGCCTCGAGGGCGCCGGACAAAATGAGGATTAACCACGACATGACAGATCCTTTGGCCAGTCTTGTCGCGTGCCGGGTACTGAACCGTCGTCCGGAGGCTCCGGACGGGAACCTTGGTCCCAGCGTAGCAACGCCCGACGGCGGGCGGCCACCGTTGGTGGCTAAGCTCACCGGGGCTTCGCAGGCCGGTGTCGTAGCTGCGCGCTAGCTGTTGCCGCCAGCGGCAGCGGAATCCGTTCCACCACCCGCGGTGCAAGGAGGAGCTGCCTTTCCGGCGGGCTGGGGGCTGCAGGGACGGAACCGCCCCCGGTTCGGGCGGCGCCCGTTCCGGCAACGGGGCCGGTTCCGGCCAGCTCGTCAGCCAGAACGCGGATAATGTGGCGCGCTGCCTCCTCCACGGGCTGGGCGACGCTGGACAGTCCCAGGGCGGCAGCCACGGGAGTGTTGTCAAAGCCCACGACGGCGGGCCGGCCGGCAGGCAGCCCGGAGCCGGAACTGCCAAGCCGTGATTCCCGCAGCGTCTCCGCGGCACCCAGCGCCAGGGAGTCGCTGGAACAGACGACGGCGGTGGCTCCCCTTGATGCCAGTAGTGCTGCTCCGGACGCGCCGCCGGCAACGGTGTCCTCGGTTTCCACGCTGAGGGCCGGCACATCCGAGCCCCGTCCTGCCTCGGTCATGGCGCGCTCCCAGCCGTGGCGGCGGTCCGCGCCCACCGGATCGCCCGTGTACCAGCCCAGGAACCCGATCCGCGAGTGGCCCTGCGCCAGCAGCATCCTCACGGCCTCTTCCGTTCCGGCGGCCCCGTCCACGTCCACCCAGGGGTGGTCCGCCGCTGCGGGGTGCCCGGCGGCATCCCAGGGCCGGCCGAAAACGGCGAAAGGCGTGCCGCGTTCCTGCAGCCACCGGGTCCGGGGGTCGTCGGGGGTGCTGGAGGTGAGGATGAATCCGTCCAGCCCGGCGACGTCCAGAAGTTGTTCGTACTGGCGGATTTCGTCCCGGTCCGAGTCGGCGCAGAAGAGCGTGAGCCGGTAGCCGGCCGACTGGGCTGCTTCCGTGAGCGCGTGCAGGAACCGGTCCAGGACGGCGCCGTTGATGCCGTCCGTGGCGGGAAGGAGCCGCATGCCGAAGTTCATGGAACGCTGGGTGCGCAGTTGGCGGGCGGCGGCGCTGGGCCGGTAGCCGGCCGCGACGATGGCGGCCTGGACGCGTTCCCGGGTGGCGGGCTTGACCTTGTGCGGGGCGTTCAGCACGTTGGAGATGGTCTGCCGCGACACGGCAAGTTCGCCGGCCAGACTGGCGAGGGTGGGCCGGGGCAAGCGGGGCTCCTTGGGACGCGGGTACTGGGTGGGGACAGGCGTGCGGTGGCCGGCGGGCGTCCCGGCGAAGGCGCGCCATGGCGGTCTTTTCCTTCACAGAGTAACGTGTGAGACGATTTAACCGCACAAATTTGATCGATCAAATTATGGCTCCCAGGTTCACGCCCGGTAATGCGGACGCCAGCCTCCGCCCCCACACCCAGCAGCACAGGAGTTGTTTCACCGTGGCCTCTGAACAGCCATACCTGCACAATCTTTCCGGCGTTTTCAGCGCTCCCATCCAGGCATGGTCCGACGCCCATGGACAGATCCGGCACACCGGCGCGCAGGGTATTTACTGCGGTGATGACCGCGTGCTCAACACCGCCGTCCTCACGGTGGACGGACGGGAGCCTGAATGGGTGTCCACCCAGCTGCGTTCCTCCAAGGAAACCGACTACATCTACTTTGTGCGCGCGGACGCCGAGGTGGCGGACCCGCTGCTCTCCCTGGTGCGCACGCGCTCGGCGCAATCGGGCCGCATCCGTCCCGGCGAGGACACCGAGAGCCTCACCGGTTGCTCCGGCCGGGTGGCCGAGACGCTGCGCCTCGAGTCGGCCATGCGGGAGCCGGTGTCGCTGACGGTCCGGCTGACCCTTGGCGCGGACAACACCACGATGGAAGACATCAAGCAGGGCGCGCGTGGCGGCGCCCCGGTGGAGCCGCAGGGGACCACGTGGTCCTGGCGGGACAAGGACACCACCCTGGCGCTGACGGCGGACGACGGAACCGTCGGCGTCCAAGGCAGCACGGTGACCATCGACTGGGTCGTGCAGGTATTTCCCGGGGTGCCCGTGGAGCTGGCCTGGGCGGTGGACCTGACGGACGAGGATTCCCCGATGCTCGCCGCGGACGGGGACCCCATCGTGGCTCCGGCCTCAAACGACCCCCGGCTCAGCAGGCTCCTGGAACGGTCCGTCAGCGACCTCAACAGCCTGCGCCTGGCGCACTACTCGCATCCGCATGACACGTTCCTGGCGGCCGGCGCCCCGTGGTTCTTCACCATGTTCGGGCGCGACTCCATCATTGCGGCGCGCATGCTGCTGCCCATCAACACGGCCATCGCCGGCGGTACGCTCCGCGCGCTCGCCGGCCGGCAGGGCACCGAGACGGACCACACCACGGCCGTCCAGCCCGGCAAGATCCTGCACGAGGTCCGCCGGACCGTCCTGACCATGGCCGAGAGCGGTCAGGCCCTGCGCCTGCCGCCGGTGTACTACGGGACCATTGACGCCACGCCGCTGTGGATCTGCCTCCTGCACGACGCCTGGAAAGCCGGCATGCCGGATGCCGAGGTGGAGGAACTCCTGCCCAACCTCCAGGACGCCCTCGAATGGCTCCGGGACCATGGCGACCTGGACGGGGACGGCTTCCTGGAATACCTCGACGCCTCCGGCCAGGGCCTGGTGAACCAGGGCTGGAAGGACTCCGGCGACGCCATCCGCTGGCACGACGGCTCACTGGCGAAGGGGCCCATCGCGCTCGCGGAGGTCCAGGCCTACGCTTACGAGGCCGCCGTGGTGGGCGCGGAAATCCTGGACGCTTTCGGACGCCCCGGGGCACAGGAATGGCGGGACTACGCCGCAGGCATGGCCGAGCGCTTCCGGGCGCAGTTCTGGTGCGAGGACGAACTGGGTCCCTACCCGGCGCTCGCCCTGGATGCGGACAAGCGCCCGGTGGACGGCGTGACCTCCAACATGGGCCACCTGCTCGGCACCGGAATCCTCAATGAGGAGGAGCAGCGGATCGTGGTGCGCCGCGTCATGGACCCCACCATGTTCTCCGGCTACGGCGTACGGACGCTGTCCACCACTAACGGCGGCTACTGGCCCACCCGGTACCACGCGGGCGCAGTCTGGAGCCATGACACGGCCCTGATCATCAGCGGCATGCTGGCGGACGGCTTCCCGGATGAGGCAGCGCAGCTCGCCGCCGGACTGCTGCACGTGGCCGAAGCCAACGACTGGCGGCTACCGGAGCTCTTTGGCGGCCACGGCTCGGACACCATGCGCACCCCCGTGCCGTTCCCCGCGAGCTGCCGCCCGCAGGCCTGGGCCTCGGCCAGCTCGGTGGTGATCGCCGCTGCGCTCGCCCCGAACGGGCGGCAGGCACAGCGGGAGGACCTGCAGCCGTCCGCCGCCAGCCTGTAACGCGGCCTAGCTGGTAACGCGGTCTATCGACACGACTGCCAGGAAGCCCCGGCCCAGGATTTCCGGCGTGCCGGAGTCGGAGCCGACGACGGCGTCATAGCGGCCCAGCGTCTCCGGCTCGCCGGCAGCCGGGGCTGCTTCGGGTGCTTCGCCGTCGCCCGGGGTGTCGCCGCCGCCGGCGGTGCCGGGGCTGACGGTGGCCTGGCCCTGCAGCAGGATCCCGAGCTGGCCTTCGAAGACGGGGTGCGCGCGCTTCTTGGAGAGTTCGATGATGGATGTGTACCCCTTGAACGCCCCGTTCCGGGTAATCACGTTGAGGTCGCGGATGTCGCCCGTGGGAAGTGCGCCGGCGGTGTTGGCGTCGCCGGAGAACCGGAACGGCCGGTACTTCTCCAGCGGATGTTCGGCGCCGTCAACCGTCAGCAGGAGGAGTTCGCCTTCGATGACGGTGAGCACCCGGTCCATGCCGGGAAAAGCGGAGAACCCGCCGGCCTTGGACACCTCGGCGATGCTCACCCGCCAGTCCCACGCGCCGTCCTGGGCGGAGGCAGCCTTGGGATGGCTGGCCAGTTCGCGGGTGACCCCGCCCTTGTTGCGCCACGGTTCGGCCCTGAGTTCGGCATAGCGGATGATCTCCATCCGACCAGCCTAGCGGCCGGGGGCCGGACGGCGTCGGCACGGACGCGGGTGAAGGGGTGTCGGTGGGGGTTTCGCGGACTTGCTAACGTCAGGTGGAGGAATTACGGCAGGAGGAGCCAAGGATGTTCGTCAAGGTGTGCGGGTTGAGTACGCCGGAGTCGGTTCGGGAAGCGGCCGGCGCCGGTGCGGACGCCGTCGGCTTTGTCCTGACCAGGAGTCCGCGTGAGGTCACGCCCGCCCGCGCGCGGGAGCTTCTGGCCGACGTTCCGGCCGGCACCCCGGCCGTGGGCGTGTTCCGCCACGAGCCGGTGGCGGACGCTATCGCCGTCGCCCGCGACGCCGGCCTGGACTGGGTCCAGCTCCACGGGGACCGCACCCCGCAGGACGTCGAAGCAGCGCACGACGCCGGCATGAAGGTGATCAGGGCCGTCACCATGGGTGCCCCACCGGAAGCATTCGGCAGCTGGGGCGAGGAACTGCTGCTGATCGACGCCGCTGTTCCGGGCTCCGGCGAGGCCTGGGACTACGCCTCGGTACAGGCCAAGGGGCTGGCCGGCCGGAACTGGCTGCTGGCAGGGGGCCTCGACCCCGTTAACGTCGCCCGGGCCGCGAAGGAAGCCGGTGCATGGGGAGTGGATGTCTCCTCCGGCGTCGAAAGCTCGCGCGGGGTAAAGGACCTGGCGAAGATCCGGGCGTTCGTGCTGGCGGCGAAGGCGTAGCACCCTTCCGCCGGAGTGCACGGCGTCAGCCGGAATGGATGGCGCACGGTTCTTGTTGCCGCAGTCATGAAGCGCATCGGATTTCTTTCCTTCGGCCACTGGGGCAACGTTGAGGGGTCCCGTACCCGCACCGCCCGGGATGCGCTGCTGCAGGGCATCGACCTCGCCGTGGCAGCTGAGGAGCTGGGGATCGACGGCGCCTTCTTCCGGGTGCACCACTTTGCCCGGCAACAGGCCTCCCCGTTCCCCCTGCTGGCCGCCATCGCCGCCCGCACCAGCAGGATCGAAATGGGCACGGGCGTCATCGACATGCGGTACGAAAACCCGCTGTACATGGCCGAGGAAGCGTCCGCTACGGACCTGATCAGCGGCGGGAGGCTGCAGCTCGGGGTCAGCCGCGGTTCACCCGAGCCGGCCCGGGACGGAGCGGCAGTGTTCGGCCATGTTCCGGCCGACGGCGAGAGCCCGGCGGACATGGCACGCCGGCACACCGCAGTGTTCCGCCATGCCATCACCGGCGCCGGAGTGGCCGAAGGGGATCCGCGCTACGGCGGCGGACCCGGCAAGCTTCCAGTCCAGCCGAACTCGCCTGATCTTGGCCGCCGGATCTGGTGGGGTGCCGGATCCCGCGCCACCGCGGTGTGGACCGCGGAGCAGGGGATGAACCTGATGAGTTCCACGCTGCTGACCGAAGACACGGGTGTGCCGTTCGACGAGCTGCAGGCGGAGCAGATCAGCATGTTCCGTGCCGCCTGGGCCGGCGCAGGCCATCAGCACACGCCGCGGGTTTCGGTCAGCCGCAGCGTGCTGCCGATCGTGGACGAGGAGGACCGCCAGTACTTCGGGCTCAGCGCCCTAAGGGAAAAGCGGGACCAGGTGGGAATCATCGACGGGCTCGTGGCAAGGTTCGGGAAGAGCTACGTGGGCGAGCCTGAGGCGATCGCCGAGGAACTTGCGGCAGACGCCGCGGTGCAGGCTGCCGACACGTTGCTCCTCACCGTCCCCAACCAGCTGGGCGTGGACTTCAACGCCAAACTCCTGGGCACCGTTGCCCGCCACATCGCCCCCGCCATCGGCTGGCAGCCCAAGTGGTCCCCGGCCGCGGCAGCGGACGCGGTGCCGGGCGGGGAGGCTAGCCGTGGCTAAGGGTCTTCGCTAGCATTCAGCAGGGGAGCACCCCGAAGAACCCGGCGGGCCACGCCCGCCAACCGAGTCAAAGGAGACCCGTTGTGACTCTGCCCCAAGGTATTACCCCCGGCATCTGGACACTCGACATGTCCCACAGCGAAATCGGGTTCACGGTCCGCCATGCCGGCATCAGCAAAGTCCGCGGCCGCTTCACCGATGCCTCGGCCGATGCGCACGTGGGCACGTCCCTGGCTGCGTCCAGCCTGCACGCCACCGTCAAGACGGCGAGCTTCGACTCCGGCGATGCCAACCGTGATGCCCATGTGCGCGGGGCGGACTTCTTCGACGTCGAGCAGTTCCCTGAGATGACTTTCCGGGCCACCGGCATCGAAGGCGACGGCGAGGACTACACCGTCACCGGTGACCTCACCATCCGCGGTATCACCAAGCCTGTGGAACTCGAGGTGGAATTCACCGGCGTGGCTGTCGATCCGTTCGGTGCCACCAGGGCGGGATTCAGCGCCGAGGCCGAAATCAGCCGCAAGGAGTTCGGACTGACGTGGAACGCGGCCCTCGAAGCCGGCGGGCTGCTGGTCAGTGACAAGGTCAAGATCAACGTGGAGGCGGCCCTGGTCAAGCAGAGCTAGGCCGGAATCCCGTGGCCGTCCGGCGCAAGCCGGGCGGCCACGGCGGCTCAGGTCCGGGCCGGCTCAGGTCCATGGCATGCGGAGGACCAGGGAAAACAGGGTGGCGTAGTCGTAGCTCGTGGAACTGTTGGACATGAGCACGACTGCCCTGCCCCGTTCCGGGTAAAGGCGCATGATGTTCCAAAACCCCAGCCCCGTGCCGAAGTGCTCCACATAGGATCCGTGGGGCCCGTGGGAGTGTTTCCGGAACCAGCCTGCGGAGTGGTCAAACCCCTTTCCCCGGACATGGATTTGGCGCATTGCCCGGGCCGTGGATTCCTGCAGGATGCGGCTCCCGCCCGCCCCGCCGGCAGCCCCGGACACCGTGGTTCCGAAAGCCGAGGTTCCGGAAGCCGTGACCAGGCCGTCGTTGAGGTGCAGCCGCGCAAACCCGGCCGCGTCCAGCACTGTTCCCACCAGGCCCCCGTAGCCTGCGCCGTCAACCAGGAAAGGGTTCAGCGAAGAATAGTCGCCGTGCCGTGGCCCCAGCGTTCCGGGCGGGAGAATCTGTGCCAGCGCCGGTGCGAGCGGGCGGGGGAGCCGGACATAACCCGTGGCCGCCTGACGCCCTGGCGGATACGAGAAACCGGTTGAATCCATCCCCAGCGGGATGAGGATCTCGCGTTGGACATAGCTTGTGAACGGCTCGCCGGAGACCTGGCTGATGATCTGCGCCGCCACAAGGTAGCCGACGTTGGAGTAGTGTCCGGTGCCTCCCACCCGGTAGCGGAACGGCCTGCGCCGGGCCATCAGTTGCCGCAGCATCCGTTCCTGGTCCGGCCCCGGCGTGTCCGCCGGGTGAATCCACCTCACGGGCAGCGGATTGCCCAACCCCGCCGAATGGCTGAGCAGCTGCCATACGGTGGGCTGGGCCGGGCCGGGAGCGCGCAGCCAGGGCAGGTACTCATGGACTGGTGCGTGCAGGTCCAGGCGACCCTGATCGGACAGCCGGTGGGCGGCAGTGGCTGTCACCGGTTTCGTCATCGAAAACCACGGATAGGCCGTGTCCGCAGTTGCCGGCGTCAGTGCCGACACATCCGCATACCCTGTCCCGCCCGAATACAGCACGCGGTCCCGCGATACGACCGCCAAGGACATTCCCGGCACGCGGGCCCTCCCTGCTACATCAGCCAGGGCCGCCCGGAGCGCGGTCAGATCCATTTGTTGTGCCGGAAGGCCGCGTAGAGGATCACGCCCATGACCGCCATCAGGCCCAGCGCCATGGGGTAGCCAAAGACCCAGTCCAGCTCGGGCATGGTGCGGAAATTCATCCCGTAAATGGTGCCCACCAGGGTTGGGGCGAAGAGGATGGCAGCCCACGAGGAGATCCGTTTGACCTGCTCGCTCTGCGCGAAGCTGGATTCCGTGAGGCGCCGCATCTCATCGTTCTGCCTTTGCGCCACCAGCGCCGCGTTGACCGTGAGCGCGTTCTGCAGCAGGGCCCTGAAGGAGGCAGTCCTCTCGCCAAGGCGCAGGACGTGGTCCAGGACGTCGCGCAGGTGGTCCTGCAGTTCGGGGCCGGGCCGATGTTCCGGTGTTCCAGTGAGCAGGGCCTGCAGGATCCCCGCCAGGGGACTGGTGCCGCGCTGGAACATAATGACCTGGCGGGAAAGTTCGTATATCCGGCGTGACACGTCGGGGTCGCCGCCGAAGAGGTCATCCTCGATTTCGTCGATGTCGTTTTCCAGCCCGGCGGCCACCGGCTCGTATTCATCCACCACCTGGTCCAGGATGGCGTACAGCACGGCGTCCGGCCCCAGCGTCAGGAACTCGGGCTGCGATTCCATCCTGCGGCGGACGCGGGCAAGGTCCGGTGACTCGGCATGGCGGACGGTGACCACAAAGTCCGTGCCCACAAACACGTGGATCTCGCCGAACTCGACCTTTTCGACGTCGTCGAGATAGCGGGCCGGGCGAAGCACCAGGAACAGGGTTTCGCCGTAGTGCTCAAGTTTGGCCCGCTGGTGCCCGGTCAGGGCGTCCTCCACCGCCAGGTGGCTGAGTTCGAACTCGTCTGCCACGGAACGCAGTTCCTGCGAGTCCGGCCGGTACAGCCCGATCCAGGCCATCCCCTCACGCTGCCGCAGCAGGAAGTAGGTCTCCTCGAGCCCTTCCGGGTCGGTGGTCCGGCTGCCATTCACATAGACGGCATTGTCAACAATGGTCACGCTGCGCCTCCTTGTGCGGACCGTCCCTTGCTGTGACGTTAGCCCTTCACCGGGACGCTGCCAACAGTATGCGCCCGGGCCGCCGTGACGCCGTGACGGGGCAGCGTAAGGATTTCGTAAAGACCGGGTTAAGCCGGAATCGCACGGTGCTACGCTCCGTGATGCGTCGAACAACAGGCACGTTATAGAGGCACGGCGCCTGAAGCCCTTCGCATGCCCGCCGATGAGAGGATTTTCCAATGGCGGTACCGCTGAGAGGGTCGGCAAAAGCGGGCACGGACATCCGGCCCGGGGACAGCCGCATCAGGCGCCTGCTCCTGCACCCGGTCAGGTCGGTGCCGGTGGCATTCCTTGCCGTCATCATGCTGGGAGCCGGGCTGCTCCTGCTTCCCGCCTCGCATTACCCCACCGACTCCGACACAACGATGCCCGCCCTGTTCACCTCGGTTTCCGCCGTCTGCGTGACAGGGCTGATCACTGTGGACACGGCCACGTTCTGGACGCCCTTCGGCCAGGCAGTCATCCTCGGGCTGATCCAGGTGGGCGGCTTCGGCATCATGACGCTGGCAACCCTGCTCGCACTGCTGGTCCGCAAGAATCTCGGCCTCCGCGGGCAGCTCGTGGCGCAGTCCGAAACCCACACCTTGAACTTCGGCGACGTCCGGTCCGTGCTGGTGCGGGTCGCCAAAATCATGGCAACCATCGAGGGCAGCACGGCGGCGGTCCTGACGCTCCGGTTCTGGTTCGGGTATGACGCCAACCCGGCCACGGCACTGTGGCACGGCATCTTCCACGCAGTATCCGCTTTCAACAACGCAGGCTTTTCGCTCTACAGCGACAACCTCGTCGGGCTCGCTGAAGACCCGTGGATCATCATCCCCATCTGCGCGGCAGTGGTGGCCGGCGGCCTGGGTTTCCCGGTCATCATCGCCCTGATGGGGGACGGGTTCCGGTTCAAGGAGTGGACGGTCCACGTGCGGCTGACCGTCTACGGCACCCTCATGCTGCTCGCCGCCGGCTTCGTGCTCTTCGCCGCCTTCGAATGGAACCGGCCCGAAACCCTGGGGTCGCTCAGCACCGGCGGAAAGTTCCTCGGCGCACTGGCCGGCAGCGTGTTTCCGCGCACCGCGGGCTTCAACAGCATCGACTACGGGGCCGCCACGCCGGAAACCCTGATGGTCACCAACATCCTCATGTTCATCGGCGGCGGGAGCGCCGGGACCGCGGGCGGTATCAAGATCACCACCTTCCTGATCCTGGGATTCGCCATCTGGAACGAGGTGCGGGGCCGTGAGCAGGTCACCATCGCCCACCGGTCCATCAGTTCCTCGGCACAGCGCCAGGCGCTTTCCGTTGCCTTGCTGGGGGTTGCCGCGGTCATCGCGGGAACGCTCCTGCTCCTGATGTTCACCGACTACAGCCTCGAAAAGGTGCTCTTCGAATCCATTTCCGCCTTCGCCACAGTGGGGGTGAGTACCGGCATCACCTACCACCTGCCGGCCAGCGCGGAGTGGGTCCTGATGGCGCTGATGTTCATCGGCCGCATCGGGACCATCACTGTGGCCTCTGCCCTTGCCCTGTCTGCGCATCCGCGGCTCTACCACCTGCCCGAAGAGCGGCCGATCATCGGCTGAAGCTGCGTGGCCCGGAATTCAGGGCCCGGTCAGGGCAGTCCCCTACTTCCGATCACTCGCCCTCGGTGGACAATGGCTGTATGAAGACATTGCTCAACATCATTTGGCTGGTCTGCGGCGGGCTCTGGCTGGCGCTCGGGTACTTCTTCGCGGGGATCATCTGCTGCCTGCTCATCGTGACCATCCCCTGGGGCATCGCGTCCTTCCGGATTGCGTCCTACACGCTGTGGCCCTTCGGCCGCATGGTGGTGGACAAGCCGGGCGGCAACGGCGTGTTCTCACTGCTGGGCAACGTGATCTGGCTGGTGGTCGCAGGCATCTGGATCGCGATCGGCCACGTGGTGACCGCGTTTGCCATGGCCATCACCATCATCGGGATCCCGCTGGCCATCGCCAACCTGAAGCTCATCCCGGTTTCGCTGATGCCGCTCGGCAAGCAGATTGTTCCCTCCGACAGGCCGTTCGTCACCAGCTACCGCTAAACACCAGCTACCGCTAAGCCCGGCGGAACGCGCCGCCGTCGAGAAATGCGACGGCGGCGCTTCCGTTGAGTTCAGCAGCGATTTCCACGTCCTCCTGGTAGCCGCCGAAAACGAGCTCCCGTCCGCTGGAGGACTCCAGCAGCGTGCCACCAAGCCGTGGCTCCGCAGCCATGAACGCGTCCATCGCCCACTGCGCCTCCGGGGAGAACCCGCTCCGGCGGTGCTCTGGCAGCGCGGCCAGGAAGGCCCCCGCTCCCAACTGGTCCTCCAGCGCGGGCCGGAGCCCGCCGTCGGGCCATTTTTCCCCGGCCGCGATGACGGCGATCACCGCTGCGGGCGGAAGGTTCCGGGCCGCCCACTCGGCGGTCGCGCGGGCGTTGCGGAGGCATACCGCGGCCACCCGCGGTACTGTTCCCGCCAGGGAGTGGGCCAGCGCGGAGCCGTTGGGCGAGGGAAGCACCACCCTGTCCAGGGCCGGCGCGGAGCGCAGGCTGGCAGGGGAGAGGCTCACCCCGCTCCCGCCGCGCCGGCCGGCGAGGACCGCGTCCTGCGCCGCGGCGAAATCAGCGGCGGTGCCGTCCTTCCAGCGGTAGGGGAACACCTCGGCGCCGCGGTCCACGGCGACGCTCACGCACGTGGTGAAACACAGGACATCCACCACCACGGCCAGTTCGGCTCCTGGCGCCACGGCCATGGCGCCATCGGGACCCCATTCAAAGCGGACGGTAAACGGCAGTTGCCGGTGCGCGGCCTGGACCTCGCTCACGCGAGCTCGCCCGCCAGGTTTCGCCGGGCGGGGTCAAGCCAGAGCTCACGGCCGCGGGCCGTGTTGAAGAGCGGGTCCAGGTCCAGCAGGTGACGCACGACGGCGGCGCGTCCCGCCGCGAAGTCGGCGTCGCCGATGTGCGCGAAGTCTTCCCGGACGGCGCTGAGGTAGCGGCCGTAGGCCTTGGGTTCGCCGCCGAGAACCGACAGGTCCGCGTCGCAGAGGAGGGCGCCGTCGTCGTCCCCCGGTTCCGGACGGTGGTCGGCGGTGAGCCGGACCAGCCGCCCCACCTCGTACGCCTCATCCTCGGACAGTCCGGCGTGCAGGAGCCTGTCCTCGGCCAGCCGCGCCGATTCCTCCTCGTCCTGTCCGGCGATCCCGCGGTAGACGGCGTCGTGGAACCAGGCGGCGAGAACCACGGTGCGTGGCGGGTCGGCCGGCTCGGTGAGCACGTCCAGGGCCTCCAGGACGGACAGCAGGTGGGTGCGGCCGTGGTACTTCCGGTGTTCCTCGCCCCACCGGTCCAGCAGGTCCAGGAACAGGGCGTCGTGGCCGGGCAGCACGGCGTTCCAGCGGTTCAGCAACGGCACCTTGAGGGCCTTGCCGCGCTGGCGGGCAGGGATGCGGAGCCCGGAGGCAATCAGCTTGCGGACCAGGATCCTTGCCTCTACGGGGATGGCACCGGCCTCCACGAGCGAGTCGTACCTGGCCTCGGAGACGTCGTAATGGTCGCCGTCGAACGCCCGCTCCGGAATGCCGGCTGCCTCCGCGAAGCGGTGCAGCTCGTCGAGGGAGGTGTCCGAGATCAGGTGTGAAAAGTGGGTTCCGTGGGCTGGCCAGAGCGGCGGATCCAGGTAGATGGCCATGGGGGAAATTCTAGTGCCGCGTTTTCCTGCGCGCCGTTCGAACCGGTGACGCGTAAGCGGCCCCTGCGGGCCGTGCCGCTTCGACCGGCGGTCCACCGTGATGGACGCCGCCACGAACGCCCGCATCCGCACATCGACCCACACCTAAAACCCCGACGCGACCACTACTTCAAAACCTGACTACCGGGCGTCGGATGTCACTGACGTCTGTGATCGACACTTCCTACGCAGGGGCGGGCGGAATGTTCTGGTTGCCGCGGAACACGTTGTCCGGGTCGAAGTCGCGTTTTACCCGGGACAGCCGGTCGAAGTTTTCGTTCCCGAAGGCTGCGCGGACGCGGGCCTGGCCTTCGTCGCCGATGAAGTTCAGCCACACCCCGCCCGTGGCGTAGGGGGCGATGTCGTGACGGAAATGCTTCACCCACGCCCTGGCCTCTTCGCCCTCCTCCGGTGTTTCACCCAGGCCGAACGGGTGGCTGACCCAGCTGGCGTTGCGGTTTAGCAGCGGAGTGGCCGCCGCGGCCGGTCCGCCCACCGCACCTCCCCAGTGCGCAATCAGCTGCTGGGAGTGCTGGCCGGGCAGCCTGCGCGCGGAATCGATGATGACGTCCAGGGCGTCGTCGGAGAGTTCATTGTGGTAGTCGGCGCTCCAGTAGTTGTACATGCCCGGGGGATCGTCCAGCGAGCACTGGAAGTCGGCGTAATTCGTGTCTCCCAGCAGATCCACTGCGGGGTCCAGCGCACGGTACGGCCTGGCCCGTTCCGCGCCTTCGCCGGCGTCCCCGGCGTAGAGGTACACCACGGCAATAGCCATCTTCCCCACCATCTCCGCGGGAACAAACGGCTCAGGCGGGGCTGTCAGGTAGATGAGGGTTGCGCATTCCTCGTTGGGTGCCGCCAGGGCAAGTTCCCGGAAGCCGCGGCTGACGTCGGTGGCTGCGTCCCCCGGCCAGAGCATGAGCCCTGCATGGACCTTCGGGCCCAGTTCGTGGAGCCCGAACGTGAAGGAGGTGGCCACGCCGAAGTTGCCGCCTCCGCCGTGCAAAGCCCAGAACAGTTCACGGTTCTCCCGTGCGCTGGCGGTCACCTGGTCGCCGCCGGCAGTGACCAGGTCCACCGAGACGAGGTCGTCGCAGGCAAAGCCGAAGGCCCGCTCCAGCCAGCCGGAGCCGCCGCCCAGCGTGAAGCCGGCGAGCCCGGTGGTGGAGACGCGGCCGCCCGTCAGGGCCAGGCCGTGCTCCTGTGTTGCGCGGTCGAACTCACCGCAGGTGAGGCCCGCTCCGGCGGTGACCGTGCGGCTTTCCGGATCCACCCTGACCGATTTCATGGGGCGGACGTCCACCACCAGGCCGCCGTCGTTCATGGACATCCCGGCCACCGAGTGGCCGCCCGCGCGGACGGCCACGGGCAGTTCGTTGTCGCGCGCGTGCTGGAGGGCCCGGGCAACGTCGGCGGGGGTGCCGCATTGGGCAATGACGGCCGGGCGCCGGTCGATCATTGCGTTGAAAAGCTTCCGGGATTCGTATAGTCCGGACTGTCAGGCTTGATCCATTTCATGGCAACGCTCCTCGGCGCTGGCGGCTTCGCCCCCAGGAAAAATCGTACTGCGGCCGGGATTGGCGGGCTACGGCTGAGGCTTACAGAAGAGCGCGCAAACCATTACCGAACCGGATATGCGGATAAATCATGCTTTCAAAACCGCATATGAGGTAATAAGCTGGACAAATGCCCACCATACGCATTGCGGAAGCAGCCCGGTTCCTCGGTGTCAGCGACGATACCGTCCGCCGCTGGACCGAGAACGGAAGCCTCACTCCGGTGAAGGACGAATCCGGCCGCCTGGCCGTGGACGGTTTCGAGCTGGCGACACTGGCCCGCGAGCAGGCACAGCTGCCGGATGACCCCGCCCGGGTGGGCAGTTCGGCGCGCAACCGGTTCGTCGGCCTGGTCACGGGAATCACCGCGGACAAGGTCATGGCCCAGGTGGAACTGCAGTGCGGGCCATTCCGCGTCGTGTCCCTGATGAGCAGCGAAGCTGTCCGCGAGCTCGGCCTGGAGCTCGGTTCCGTGGCCACGGCCGTGGTCAAGGCCACCACCGTGATCATTGAAACGCCGCAGGGAAAGAGCATCGTGTGAACACCAGGAAACCGCGCGTTGCAGCACTGCTGACAGCGGCGGCGCTCACCGCAGGCCTTGCCGCTTGCGCTCCGTCAGCGTCGACGTCGGCCGGCCCTGCGGCCGGCGCATCCTCGGATACGGCCGGGCAGCTTTCCGGGACCATCACCGTTTTTGCGGCAGCTTCGCTCAAAGTCACCTTCACAACGCTCGCGGACGAGTTTGAGAAGAAGAACCCGGGCACCAAGGTGACACTCAGCTTCGCCGGTTCCTCGGACCTCGCCACGCAGATCAGCCAGGGTGCGCCCGCTGACGTGTTTGCCTCCGCAGACACCACGAACATGGCCAAGCTCGCCGACGCGGGACTCCTTGACGGCGCAGCGACGAACTTCGCCACTAATGTCCTGCAGATCGCGGTCCCGCCGTCCAACCCGGCGTCGATCGCTTCCTTCGCGGACCTGGCCAGGCCCGGCGTCAAAGTGGTGGTCTGCGCGGGCCAGGTCCCGTGCGGTGCCGCGGCGGACGCCGTTGAAAAGGCTGCCGGCGTCACGCTTGCCCCGGTCAGCGAGGAATCATCCGTCACCGACGTCCTGGGCAAAGTGACGTCGGGTGAGGCCGATGCCGGCCTAGTGTACGTCACCGACGTCAAGGCCGCTGGCACCAAGGCGAAGGGAATCCCGTTCGCGGAAGCCGGCAAGGCCGTCAACACCTATCCCATCGCCACCATAGGCGCCAGCAGGAACAAGCAACTGGCCGCAGCGTTCGTCGCCATGGTGGCCGGCGCCGACGGCAGGAAGACCCTCGCCGACGCGGGCTTCGGGGCTCCCTAAGGATGGACCGAGCCAACGTGAGCGGTTACCACGGTCTCCCGCGCTGGATCTATGCCATCGCAGCGGCAGGCGGACTTTTCGTTCTCCTGCCGCTGGCCGCGATGGCTGCCAAGGTCAACTGGCCCCAGTTCATCCCGCTGGTCACGTCCGAATCCTCCCTGACGGCCCTGGCGCTCAGCCTGCGGACCTCGGCCGCGAGCACCGTCTTGTGCATCGTCTTCGGAGTGCCGCTTGCCCTGGTGCTGGCCCGCTCGAGCTTCCGGGGCCAGCGGCTGCTGCGCGCCTTCGTGCTGCTGCCACTTGTGCTGCCGCCGGTGGTGGGCGGCATCGCGCTCCTGTACACCTTCGGCCGCCAGGGCCTGCTGGGCCGCAGCCTTGAGGCCGCCGGGATCCAGATTGCGTTTTCGACGACGGCGGTGGTGCTCGCGCAGACCTTCGTGGCACTGCCGTTCCTGGTGGTGAGTTTGGAAGGCGCACTGCGCACGGCCGGCGGACGGTACGAGGCAGTGGCGGCCACGCTCGGCGCCCGCCCCACCACTGTGCTGCGCCGCGTCACCGTGCCGCTGGTGCTGCCAGGCCTGGCCTCCGGCGCCGTGTTGTCCTTCGCCCGGAGCCTGGGCGAATTCGGTGCGACGCTCACCTTTGCCGGGAGCCTGCAGGGGGTGACCCGGACGCTGCCGCTGGAAATCTACCTGCAGCGGGAAACGGATGCCGATGCCGCCGTCGCGCTTTCCCTCGTCCTGGTGGCTGTCGCCGTGACAGTGGTGGGACTGACTTACCGGCGCCCGGGGCAGCAGAGCCAACGCAGTTCGCCGGCGGACAGCACCGCCAGCCGGCTGGGCGACGGGCGACCGGCCGATGGAAAACTGGACGGTGCCCGGTGAGCTTCCACATGCAGGCAACCGTGCGTGCCCGCGGGTTCGACGTCGGGCTGAGCCTCGCGCCGGGCGAAACCGTTGCGGTGCTCGGCCCCAACGGGGCCGGGAAATCGACCCTCCTCAACGTCATCGCCGGGCTGCTGCGGCCGGATACCGGCCGCGCCGAAATCGACGGAAAAGTGCTGTTCGACCTCGACGGCGGCGCCACCGCCTGGACTGCGCCGCACCACCGCGGCACGGCCCTGCTCGCGCAGGAACCGCTGCTGTTCCCGCACCTCAGCGCCTTGGAAAACGTGGCCTTTGGGCCCCGCAGCGCGGGGACGGGAAGGAAAGCGGCGCGGGAATCGGCCCGGAAATGGCTGGCCGATGTGGACGCGGCGGAACTGGAAGCCCGGCGCCCCGCCGAACTCTCCGGCGGCCAGGCCCAGCGCGTGGCCGTCGCACGGGCGCTCGCGGCCAACCCCGAAGTACTGCTGCTGGACGAGCCCATGGCCGCCCTGGACATCCACGCCGCCCCGCTGCTCCGCAGGCTGCTGAAGAAGGTCCTGGCCGGGCGCCGCGCCATCATCATCACCCACGACGTCCTTGACGCCCTGATGCTGGCCGACCGGGTGATCGTGCTCGAAGGGGGCCGAATCGCCGAGGAAGGGCCCACCCGGCCGGTCCTGCAGCGGCCCCGGAGCCGGTTCGCCGCCGGACTGGCCGGGCTCAACCTCATTCAAGGGACGCTGACCGCCACAGGGATCCGGACCGCGGAGGGCCGGGAAGTGGCCGGGCACCTGGACCAGGAATACCTCCCGGACGGTACCGGGGCGGCCGCCCTGGCCGGTCAGCCCGGCGTGGCAGCCTTCCGGCCGTCGGCCGTTTCCGTGTTCCTGACGGACGCGCACGGCAGTCCGCGGAACTCGTTCGCCGTCGCTGTCACCGACCTGGAGCAGCACGGGGACCAGATCCGGGTGCGCGCCGGCGGCATGTCGGCCGATATCACGCCTGCTGCCTCCGCGGACCTGGGACTGGCGCCGGGAATGACCGTCTACTTCGTCATCAAGGCGGCAGCGGTAGCCGTCTACCCGGCCTAGCAAACTCCCACAAACCGCCGCAAACGGCACCAAACGCGTGAGTAGTCTCATAAAACTTGGGGGTCCGCCGCACCGCGTTGATACCGTCGAAAGCCAAGCCAGACTCAATACGACCCCTGGCCCCCGCCTCCGCGCGCCACAGCGCGGCCGGGAGACCCGGCGTCTGGACCGCAGCCTCAAAAACTGAAATGGGACCAATGAGCCACAACTCCTCAGCGCACCCCGGCGCAGCGCCGGCAGCGGGCGCACCCTCACCGCCAAGCCAGTCCCCGGCGCAGGACGCCGCGCCGGAACGCACCACCCGGGTCAACAAGACCGTCTTTTTCGGCTCGGCCGCGGGCGTGGTGGGCATCGCGCTCTGGGCCATGCTCGCCAAGGACAACGCCGAGGCCGTCATCGGGTCCATGGTGGGCTGGGTGTCCACCAACATGGGCTGGTACTACTTCCTGATCGTCACGGCCGTGGTGGTTTTCGTCCTCGTGGCCGCGCTGTCACGGGTGGGCAAGACCAAGCTCGGACCGGACCATTCCAAGCCCCAGTTCGGCATGTTCACCTGGGCCGCCATGCTGTTCGCCGCCGGCATCGGGATCGACCTGATGTTCTTCTCCGTGTCCGAACCGGTCAGCCAGTACCTTGCCCCGCCGCAGGGCGAAGGCGGTACCGCTGAAGCCGCCCGGCAGGCCCTGGTCTGGACCCTGTTCCACTACGGCATCACCGGCTGGGCGCTCTACGCGCTGATGGGGCTGGCGCTTGGCTACTTCGCGTACCGCCACAATCTTCCGCTGAGCATCCGTTCCGCGCTGTACCCGATCTTCGGCAAGAAGATCGAGGGTCCGCTGGGGCATGCCGTGGACATCGCCGCCCTGCTCGGCACCATCTTCGGCATCGCCACTTCGCTGGGCATCGGCGTGGTCCAGCTCAACTACGGCCTGAACTTCATGTTCGGCATCCCGGAGAACCTCGCCGTGCAGATCGGCCTGATCGCCCTGTCCGTGGTGATGGCCACCGTCTCGGTGGTGTCCGGCGTCGAGAAGGGCATCCGGCGGCTGTCCGAACTCAACGTGATCCTGGCCGTGGCCCTGATGCTGTTCGTGCTGGTGACCGGCAAGACCAGCTTCCTGCTGGACGGCATCGTGCAGAACGTCGGCGACGTCATGAGCCGCTTCCCGGCCATGACCCTGGACACCTTCGCGTACGACCGGCCCACCGACTGGCTGAATGCCTGGACCCTGTTCTTCTGGGCCTGGTGGATCGCCTGGGCGCCGTTCGTCGGCCTGTTCCTGGCGCGCATCTCCCGCGGCCGCACGATCCGCCAGTTCGTGCTCGGCACCATGACTGTCCCGTTCCTCTTCATCCTGCTGTGGATCTCCGTGTTCGGGAACTCCAGCATCGACCTGATCATGAACGGCAACGCGGCCTTCGGCGAAGCCGCCATGAGCCACCCGGAGCGCGGCTTCTACAGCCTGCTGTCCCAGTACCCCGGCGTTCCGGTGACGGCCGCCGTCGCCACCTTCACGGGACTGCTGTTCTACGTGACCTCCGCGGACTCCGGAGCCCTGGTGATGGCCAACTTCACCTCGCACCTCAAGGACGCCGACGCCGACGGTCCCGAATGGATGCGCGTGTTCTGGGCGGTGGCAACCGGCCTGCTGACGCTCGCCATGCTGATGGTGGGCGGCGTGGCCACCCTGCAGAACGCCACGATTGTGATGGGCCTGCCGTTATCCCTGCTTCTGGTGTTCATCATGCTGGGGCTCTACAAAGCGCTGCGGGTGGAGAATTCGCTCAACGACAGCTACCGCGCCAGCCTTCCGGGCATCATCACGGGCCGTGCGGGCGAACAGCGCGGCGGCCGCAGCTGGCGGCAGCGCCTCACCCGCGCCATGAGCTATCCCGGCCGCCGGCAGACCACGCGGTTCGTCGAAACCGTGGCCGTGCCGGCGCTCCGGGAGGTCAGCGAGGAACTGAAGGCCCAGGGCGCAGAGACCGCGCTTTCGGTGTCCACCGTGGAATCCTGCGGGATCGACAGTGCGGACCTGCAGCTCGCCATGGGCGACGAGCGGCCCTTCAAGTACCAGATCTACCCGGTGCAGTACGAGACGCCGTCCTACGCCACCCGGCGGGCGGACCCGGACGACCACTACTACCGGATGGAAGTGTTCTCCCTCGAGGGCAGCCACGGCTACGACCTCATGGGCTACACAAAGGAACAGGTCATCACCGATGTCCTGGACCACTACGAACAGCACCTGGAATTCCTGCACCTGAACCGTGCAGCGCCGGGCAACACCGTCCTGGTCGAAGACCAGGTGGCCAAAGACAATTGGGAATCAGACTTCGAAACGCAGGAGGCAGCGAAATGACCACCGCAACGCTATTCATCGGCGGCACCTGGAGTGCAGCGTCCGACGGCGGCACCCGGGAAATCCGCTGCCCGGCCGACGGCGAACTGGCCGGCATCGTCTCCGAGGCCAACGCCTACGACGCTGTCCGCGCCGTGGCGGCTGCCCGGGCGGCGTTCGACGGCGGCGAATGGGCCGGCGTCCCCGCCCTGGAACGCGGGTCCTTCCTGCTGCGCGTCGCCGCGAGGCTGCGGGAGCGCAAGGACGAGTTCGCCCGCGCCGAAACGCTGGACACCGGCAAGCGCCTGGTGGAGAGCGAAATCGACATGGACGACATCGCCAACTGCTTCGAGTACTTCGGCAAGATCGCGGGCCAGGACTCCGGCCGGCTGGTCGATGCGGGCAGCAGCACCGTGGTCAGCCGGATCGAATACGAACCGGTGGGCGTCTGCGCGCTGATCGCACCCTGGAACTACCCGCTGCTGCAGGCCGCCTGGAAGATCGCCCCGGCGCTCGCGGCAGGCTGCAGCTTCGTGCTCAAGCCGAGCGAACTGACGCCCCACACCGCCATCCTGATGATGGAGGTGCTGGAAGAGCTGGGACTGCCGTCCGGCGTCGCCAACCTTGTCCTGGGCGACGGGAAAACCGTGGGTTCCGTGCTTTCCGGAAACCCGGACGTTGACCTCGTCTCCTTCACGGGCGGGCTCGAAACCGGCAAGACCATCGCCGCTTCGGCCGCCGCCACGGTCAAGAAGGTGGCGCTGGAGCTGGGCGGCAAGAACCCCAACATCATCTTCGCTGACGCCGACTTCGACGCCGCCCTGGACAACGCTCTCAACGCCGCCTTCGTGCACTCCGGTCAGGTCTGCTCGGCCGGCTCGCGCCTGATTGTCGAGGAATCCATTGCCGAACGGTTCGTGGACGAGCTGGTCCGCCGTGCGGAGCAGATCCGCCTGGGCGGCCCCTTCGATCCCGACGCCGAGACGGGGCCGCTGATCTCCGCTGCGCACCGCGACAAGGTGACCGCCTACGTGGACAAGGGCGTGGCCGAGGGCGCACGCCTGCGCTGCGGCGGGAAGTGGGGCGATGGCGAGCTCAAGAAGGGCTACTACTACCTGCCCACCGTCCTGGACCAGGTCACCAGCGGCATGTCCGTGCTCAAGGACGAAGCCTTCGGTCCGGTGGTCACGGTGGAAACCTTCAGCACCGAAGAAGAAGCCGTCCGGCTGGGCAATGACACCCACTACGGCCTGGCCGGCGCCGTCTGGACCCAGGACGCCGGCAAGAGCCAGCGTGTGGCCCGCAAGCTGCGCCACGGCACCATCTGGATCAACGATTTCCACCCCTACCTGCCGCAGGCGGAGTGGGGCGGCTTCGGCCAGTCCGGCGTCGGACGCGAACTCGGACCCACGGGCCTGGCCGAATACCAGGAAGCCAAGCACGTCTATCACAACATCGATCCGCAGGTGACGGGCTGGTTCGCGGACCACGGAGCAGCCGGGAACACAGGCGAGAACACAGTCACTGCAGAGGGGAACTAAGCGCATGACAGCACTGGACAAGACTGACTTCGACTACATCGTGATCGGCGGCGGGTCCGCCGGCGCGGCGGCGGCCTCCCGGCTGAGCGAGGACCCCTCGGTGGAGGTGGCACTCGTGGAAGCCGGCCCGGACGACCGCGGCGTGGACGCCATCCTCCAGCTGGACCGTTGGATGGAACTGCTGGAATCCGGCTACGACTGGGACTACCCCGTGGAGGAGCAGGAAAACGGCAACTCCTTCATGCGCCACGCCCGCGCCAAGGTGATGGGCGGCTGCTCCAGCCACAACTCCTGCATCGCTTTCTGGGCGCCCCGCGAGGACATCGACGAGTGGGAGCAGAAGTTCGGCGCCACCGGCTGGAACGCCGAGACGGCCTACCGCCTGTACAAGCACCTGGAGACCAACGAGGACGCCGGACCGGACGCGCCGCACCACGGCGACAGTGGCCCGGTCCACCTGATGAACGTACCGGCGGAGGACCCCTGCGGCCGCGCCTTGCTGGACGCCTGCGAGGAAACCGGGATTCCCCGGGTCCGCTTCAACTCCGGCGAAACCGTGATCAACGGCGCCAACTTCTTCCAGATCAACCGCCGCGCCGACGGCACCCGCTCGTCGTCGTCCGTGTCCTACATCCACCCCGTGGTGGACCGTCCCAACTTCACCCTGCTGACCGGGCTGCGGGCCCGCGAGCTGAAGTTCACGGCGGACAACCGCTGCACCGGCGTCGATGTCGTGGACAACTCCTTCGGTAAAACGCACACCCTGACCGCCCGGGCCGAGGTGATCCTGTCCGCCGGGGCCATCGATTCGCCCAAGCTGCTCATGCTGTCCGGGATCGGCCCGGCCGCACAGCTGGAAGAGTTCGGCATCCCGGTCCGCTCCGATTCCCCCGGGGTCGGCGAACACCTTCAGGACCACCCGGAAGGCGTCATCCAGTGGGAAGCCAGGAAGCCCATGCCGGAGACGTCCACACAGTGGTGGGAAATCGGGATCTTCACCACCACCGAAGAAGGCCTGGACCGGCCGGACCTGATGTTCCACTACGGCTCGGTGCCCTTCGACATGCACACGCTGCGGCAGGGCTTCCCGACGACGGACAACGGCTTCTGCCTGACGCCCAACGTCACGCACGCCAGGTCACGCGGAACGGTCCGGCTCCGCAGCCGCGACTACCGGGACAAGCCCAAGGTGGATCCGCGGTACTTCACCGATCCGCACGACATGCGCGTGATGGTTGCCGGCATCCGCAAGGCCCGCGAAATCGTGGCGCAGCCGGCCATGGCCGAATGGGCGGGCAAGGAGCTCTATCCCGGCGAGGCCATTCAGAGCGATGCGGAAATCACTGACTACATCCGCAAAACCCACAACACGGTCTACCACCCGGCGGGAACCGTGAGGATGGGCGCGTCGGACGACGTGATGTCCCCGCTGGACCCTGAACTGCGGGTCAAGGGCGTGACCGGACTGCGTGTTGCGGATGCCTCGGTGATGCCGGAGCTGACCACGGTGAACCCGAACATCACCACCATGATGATCGGGGAGCGCTGCGCGGAGCTGGTGAAGGCCGCGCGGGCACAGGCCTCCTAGGGCGTTTCGGATTCATTCTTTACGTCGCGCCGCACAGGGTGCTGGCTGGTGATGGACACGCGGTTGAACGCGTTCATGGTGATCACCAGCCAGCTCACCGCCGAATATTCGGCCGTGTTCAGGTGCTGCCGCGCGTAGGCGTCCTCCCGTTCACGGGTGTGGGCGTCCGGCAGGGTGGTGATGGACTCGGCCAATGCCAGGGCCGCGCGCTCCTTTTCCGTGAACAACGCGGTGTCCCGCCAGGCGGACAGCACGGCGAGGCGCTGCGTGGTTTCGCCTTTCTTCAGCGCATCGGCAACATGCATGTTCAGGCAGTAGGCGCAGCCGTTGATCTGCGAGATGCGGACGTTGAGCAGCTCCGTCAGCTCCCTGCTGATGCCGGCTTCGTCGGCGGCCTCCCGGGCCTTCAGGCCGAGTCCGTTCAGCGCACGCCAGACGGCCGGGCTTTCCTTGTCAATGAAGATGTGCTGGGTGGTGGGGTTGCCGGCATCATGAGTCTGGTCCATGGCTCCCAGAATACCCATCACGGCTTGACGGATTTTGTCATAGTCGTGACACAACCTCGATAGCGCTGTAGTGTTTTCACCGGACCGCTTGCCCGCCCCGCGGCGGGCGGCGGTCCACCAGAGAAGTTCCTGTATGTCGGGCCGTGCGCATGCCGTGCGCCGGCTCCCATGCCAGCCGAAGGGCGGTTCCTTGGGGGAGCCGCCCTCCTGCATGTCCGCCTGCGGGGCTAACGTTTCCCCGGCCGCAGTCCTACCATGTGAAAATGCGTTGTCGCCTGAGTTTCCAGGGCCGCCGCACCCTACGGGTGATGTTCGCCGTCGCGCTTCTCATTGCCCTGCCGTTGGCGCCGGCGTTCGGGTCGCGGGCCCCCGCTTCGCCAGCCTCCGCTTGGCCTGCTTGGGATCCGCCGGAGCCGGGCCCGGGCGGCACGAACATTGCCGGCGGCGAGGCCGTTGCCATGTCCGACGCCCCCTTCGCCGCCCAGATCGCCTACGACACCGCCGGTACCAGGGTGGGCTGCACGGGCAGCCAGATTTCAGCGGAGTGGGTGATTACTGCCAGGCACTGCGACTCTGCGCGACTTCAGTCGGTCCGCCTCGGCACCCCGTACCTGGGGGCCGGCGGTTCGGTGCGGACGGTCGCTGCCCGGTACCCTTCGACGGCGGGCGACGTGCTCCTGCTCAAACTCTCCACCCCGCACCCCGGACAATATGCCAGCCTGTCCCGAACCATCCCGGCGCCCGGCTCGGACGCGCGGGTATTCGGCTGGGGTGACCAGGCTGAGGGGTCGGGGGCCATGTCGTTCCAGCTCAAGGCTGCCGGTGCCACCGTGACGGGGCAGGGCTCGGACGCTTTTGGCGGTCTGTCGGTGCGGACGCGGTCCCGGACGGGGCACCCGCTGTCCGGTGACTCCGGAGGGCCCCTCATTGTCGGCGGGAAGCTGGTTGGCGTGCTGTCGACGTCGAGCGTCCTGCCGGGCGGCAACCCGTCCGGGTTCGCCGGCCTCTACAACGACCATGCCGCCGTCTCGCGCCACCTGGGCTGGATCGCGGTCATCACCGGCGTCACCCCGTCCTGACAGTCGGACGCCTTAGCTGCCGGTCCTGCCGGTGCCCGCCAGTGGGGGGCCGATCGCCCCTAGACAGCCATTTCGCCGTCGGCAAACATGGAGCGTAGGGCCCCTCTGCAAAGTTGAGTCATGTACACTCAACTTTAAGAGTTGATCTATCCCCGAAAGGAGCTCTCTTTGGACGCCAAGTTCACCACCAAGAGCCAGGAGGCTCTTTCGGCAGCAGCCATGAACGCCTCCACGGCAGGAAATCCCCAGGTTGAGCCTGCCCATCTGCTCAAGGCGCTGATGGACCAGCGCGAGGGCGTCGCCGTCGCGCTCCTCCGCGCCACCGGCGCCGATCCGGATGCCGTCAGCGTCCAGGCAAGCACCGCCATCAAAGCATTGCCGGCGTCGTCCGGCACCTCGGTGCAGCAGGCCCAGCTGTCCCGCACCGCCCTGCAGGCCATCAAGAACGCCCAGAACGAGGCGGACAAGCTGGGGGACACCTTTGTCTCCACCGAGCACCTGCTGCTCGGGCTCTCCGCCGGCAGTGACGCCGTCGGCAAGCTGATGCGCGACGCCGGTGCCTCCCATGAGGCCCTGCTCGCCGCCCTGCCGGGTGTCCGCGGGGACCGCAAGGTCACCAATGCCGATCCAGAGAACACCTTCCAGGCCCTGGAGAAGTTCGGCACGGACCTCACTGCGATCGCCCGCTCCGGCAAGCTGGACCCGGTGATCGGCCGCGACGCCGAGATCCGCCGCATCATCCAGGTGCTGAGCCGCCGCACCAAGAACAACCCGGTCATCATCGGCGAACCGGGCGTCGGCAAGACCGCCGTCGTCGAAGGCCTGGCCCAGCGGATCGTCGCCAACGACGTCCCGGAAAGCCTGCGCGGCAAGACCCTCATCGCCCTGGACCTCGCCTCGATGGTGGCCGGGGCCAAGTACCGCGGCGAGTTCGAGGAACGGCTGAAGGCCGTCCTGGAGGAGATCAAGAGCTCCGAAGGGCAGATCGTCACCTTCATCGACGAGCTCCACACCGTCGTGGGAGCAGGCGCCTCCGGTGACTCCTCCATGGACGCCGGCAACATGCTCAAGCCCATGCTGGCCCGCGGTGAGCTGCGCCTGATCGGAGCCACCACGCTGGACGAATACCGCGAGAACATCGAGAAGGACCCCGCACTGGAGCGGCGCTTCCAGCAGGTGTTCGTGGGTGAGCCGAGCGTGGACGACACCATCGGCATCCTCCGCGGCCTGAAGGAACGCTACGAGGCCCATCACAAGGTGTCCATCGCGGACTCCGCACTGGTCGCCGCAGCGACGCTGTCCAACCGCTACATCTCCGGCCGGCAGCTCCCGGACAAGGCGATCGACCTCGTGGATGAGGCGGCGTCACGGCTGCGCATGGAGATCGATTCCGCACCGGAGGAGATCGACCAGCTGCGCCGCCAGGTGGACCGGCTGACCATGGAGGAACTTGCCCTTGCCAATGAGAAGGACGCCGCGTCCGTGGAACGCCTGGCCGCGCTGCGGGCGGACATGGCGGACAAAAAGGAAGCGCTGTCTGCGCTGAACGCCCGCTGGGAAGCTGAGAAGGCCGGCCTCAACCACGTCGGTGACCTCAAGGCCCGGATCGACGAGCTGCGCTCGGCTGCGGAGAAGTACCAGCGCGAAGGAGACCTCGCGGCGGCCTCCCGTATCCTGTACGGCGAACTTCCCGCACTGGAACGCGAGCTGTCCGCTGCCGCCGAGGCGGAAGCCGCCCGGGTTGCCGGCGGTGGAGCCAAGCAGGAACTCATGGTGGCGGACGAAGTTACGGCCGGTGACATCGCCGAGGTGATTTCGGCGTGGACCGGCATCCCGGCCGGCCGCATGCTGCAGGGCGAGAGCCAGAAGCTGCTGCACATGGAGGAAGAGCTCGGCAAACGTCTGATCGGCCAGAAGAAGGCCGTCACTGCAGTGTCGGACGCCGTCCGGCGCGCCCGCGCGGGCATCAGCGATCCCAACCGGCCCACGGGCTCGTTCCTGTTCCTTGGACCCACCGGCGTGGGCAAGACCGAACTCGCCAAGGCCCTGGCGGAGTTCCTGTTCGACGACGAGCGCGCCATGGTGCGGATCGACATGTCCGAGTACGGCGAAAAGCACTCCGTCGCGCGGCTTGTCGGTGCCCCTCCGGGCTACGTGGGCTACGAGGAAGGCGGCCAGCTGACTGAAGCCGTCCGCCGTCGTCCGTATTCCGTGGTGCTGCTGGACGAAGTGGAGAAGGCCCACCCCGAGGTGTTCGACATCCTGTTGCAGGTGCTCGACGACGGCCGCCTCACCGACGGCCAGGGCCGCACCGTGGATTTCCGCAACGTTATCCTGGTGCTGACCTCGAACCTCGGCAGCCAGTTCCTGGTGGACCAGACACTGGATGCCAACGCAAAGCGCAGCGCCGTGATGGCCACCGTGAATGCGTCCTTCAAGCCGGAATTCCTGAACCGGCTGGACGAAGTGGTGCTGTTCGACGCCCTGGACGTCGAAGAGCTGGCCCGGATCGTGGAACTCCAGGTGGCTGAACTCGGCGGAAGGCTGCGCGAGCGCCGCCTGGACCTGGAAGTCACCGACGGCGCCCGCGCCTGGCTGGCCATGACCGGCTTCGATCCCGCCTACGGCGCCCGGCCGCTGCGCCGGCTGGTGCAGCGCGAGATCGGCGACCGGCTGGCCAAGGCCATCCTCGCCGGGGAAATCGCCGACGGCGACATTGTGCTGGTGGACACCGCGGCCGACGTCGACGAACTCACCATTGCCAGCCTGGGCGGACAGGAAGCGCCCGACGGCGGTGCCCTCGCCGGCAGCGGGCTGTCAGTGCGGCGGAAGGGCTAGCAGCGCTAGGGCGGGTGGAGGCGGTCAGGGGCGGTCCTAGGGGAGCAGGGATTCCATGATGATGTTGCCCTTGTCCGCCGTGACGTAGCAATCCACCCGCCGGTCGCCCTTCTCCCAGCTGGTGTCGCTCGGGTAGGCGTTGCGCTGCATGAGGACGTAGTTTGCCACGGCGTCGGTGAGGCCGGCGTCCTGGCAGATCTCGCGGCCCTTTTGCCGCAGCGCGGCGATGCCCGGATAGGAGTCCGATTCCGGGTACCGGTACAGGGCGACCAGCTGGGCCGAGTGGCCCGTGGTGCAGGCCACCACCCGGGATTCCGTGGCTTCGGGATCGAAGTTCTCGAAGCAGTCGCCCAGCTGGTAGTCCAGGGCGCTCACGCCGTCCTGGGGAAGCTGGCTCCGGGTTGCCGGCGCCGACTGGGACGTTTCCGGGGCGGCCGGGGCCGGGTCCTGGCCGGCGGCCTGCTCGTTTGCGCTGGCGATCAGGGTGGCCAACCACCAGATGAAGAGGCCCAGCAGTACAAGTCCGGCCACCACGAAGCCGGCTTTGAACAAGGTCTGTTTTTGCTCGGAGGCCTGCTCTGCGGTTCTCCTGGTGTTGCTGCTGGTCGGCGGCCTGGCAGGCGGAGGCGGCACCACGGGCGGCGTTCCGGCGCCCGGGGATGTCTTGCGGTTCCCGTCGCTGGTGTCCGTTGCGTTCTCGTCATTCACGTGAAGATTCACCCTTCCCGGCGTCTTTTTCCCCGCCTTGGGCCGTGGCTGCGGCCGCCGGCGGGGAGTCGCTCAAACGACTCTACCGAAGAAAAACCGAGGGCCGCAGAAGGCCCGGACCTGCGTAAACGTGGCTGCTGTCCGCCGGGGGCCCGTTCCGGGGAGCAGTTACCGCTGAAAGCATGTAATCTAGGTGTACGACAAATTGACCAAACATTCCGGGGCCTCACTAACGCCAATGGTGACCACCTCCGGTCCGAGTACAAAAGGGGGTCACGCCATGGGGCGCGGCCGTCAAAAGGCAAAAGCTACCAAGCAGGCTCGGGATATTAAGTACTATTCCCCGAACACTGACTACACTGCTCTTCAGCGCGAGCTCAAGAGCTCCGAGGGTCGTGCACCGAGCCGTTTCTCGAGTGAGCCGGTAGAGCCGGATTATTCGGCCTATGTGGATAAGTACGCGGATGATTTGGAAGAAGACGACGACGAGGTTGACACCCGTCGAATCGGTTAGTTGTCGCCCGCTGAACCTGCCGTAAGGCACTCAGCGGCGTGCCGCCGTCGTTCATTCACCACAGTGATCCGTACGATGCTTCGGCTCTTCTTTCCCAGCACCCCCGGGTGCTGACCTCAGATATCAGGCCCGTCAGGGCGCGCCGTCTTCCGGTGTGCCCTGACGGGCCTTTCTGCTGTGCGCCTACACTGTTGGGGTCGAAGGGAAACAATTTTATGACCGAGCGCAGCACGTACGACGCGGGCGAGATCTGCTGGACGGACCTGCAGGCCAAGGATGTGGAAGCCGCCAAGTCCTTCTACGCAAGCGTGTTCGGATGGCGCTTCGAGGACCTGCCCACACCGGACGGGCGGAGCTATTCGAAGGCTTACCTGGGCCATGACCTCATCACCGTCATTGCGCCGCAGAATCCCCTCCAGGAGGCATCCGGGACCGCCGCGCAGTGGAACATCTACTTTGCCGCGGGTGACGCCGGCGCCATAGCCGAGGAAACCCCGCACGCGGGCGGCACACTGGAGTTCGGGCCCGAGGACGTGGGGGACACCGGTGTGATGGTGTTCGTTGCGCCGCCCGGGGGCGGCACCACCGGGGTGTGGCAGCCGGGAACGCATACCGGCACCGCCCGGTACAACCAGGCCGGGGCGCTGGCCTGGGCTGAACTGCTGACTCCCGAACCGCAGGCAGCTGTCGCGTTCTTCCAGCAGCTGTTCGGGCACGATGTCACCGAATACCCGCAGGACGACGGCGGGACGTACACCACGCTGATGGTGCACGGCGCGGAGGTGGCCGGCATTGCCAGGGTTCCCGGCGATGCCCAGGACACGCTCGAACCCGGCTGGCAGGTGTACTTCGGCGTATCAGACGTCGCGGAAGCGGTGGCAGCTGCGGTGGCGGCAGGCGGCGTGGTCCTCGTTGAGCCGGACGACATCGACGAGGCCGGAACCATCGCCACACTGAGAGACCCCCAGGGCGGGGTATTCAGCGTGCTGGAGGTTTAGCCGCCGTGCGCCTAAACGCCGAGTGCCCCGCAACTGCCGTTCTCAGTTCTCTCTAAACGGCGGTTGCGGAGCACCCGGTGGGTTGCTCAGGCGAGGTGCTTAGGCGTAGGCGTTCACCAGTCGGACTGCGCCGCCGTCAACACCCTTGGCACCCTGGACGTAGTCCGGGCCGGTCTTCACGATCGAGTCCGAGTTCTCTTCCACGGTGCCCATGATCCAGGACGGCAGGCCGCGGTCGTTGAGGCGGTTCACGGCGGCGTCGGCGGCTTCGGGGGAGACAATCGCCACCATGCCCACGCCGAGGTTCAGGGTGCGCTCGAGGTCGGCCAGCGGGACGTTGCCCAGTTCCGAAACGAGCTTGAAGATGGCGGGGAGTTCCCAGGTGGCGCGGTCCACCGTGGCGATGAGGCCCTGGGGGAGGACGCGGGCCAGGTTGGCTGCGAGGCCGCCGCCGGTGACGTGGCTGAAGCCGTGGACGGCCGCGCCGGCCGTGACCGGGAAGGTGCGGGCCAGGTCCAGGCAGTCAGCGGCGTAGACGCGGGTGGGCTCGAGCAGTTCCTCGCCCAGCGTGCGTCCGAGTTCGGAGACCTGGCGGTCCAGGGCCCAGCCGGCGTGGTTGATGACCCGCCGGACCAGGGAATAGCCGTTGGAGTGCAGGCCGGAGGAAGCCATGCCGATCACCACGTCGCCGGCGCGGACGCGGTCCGGACCCAGCAGGGCGTCGGCCTCGACAACACCGGTGGCGGCACCGGCGACGTCGTACTCGTGCTCACCCAGCAGGCCCGGGTGCTCTGCGGTTTCGCCGCCCACCAGGGCGGTTCCCGCCACGGAACAGGCTGCTGCGATGCCGCGGACGATGTCCGCGATGCGCTCGGGGACCACCTTGCCGCAGGCGATGTAGTCGGTCATGTAGAGCGGTTCGGCGCCCACCACCACGATGTCGTCCACCACCATGCCCACCAGGTCGAAACCGATGGTGTCGTGGATGTCCATGGCCTGGGCGATGGCCACCTTGGTGCCCACGCCGTCCGTGGACGTGGCGAGCAGCGGCCGCTTGAAAGTGAGGAGCCTCGAAACGTCGTAGAGTCCGGCAAAGCCGCCCACCCCGCCGATCACGGAGGAATTATGGGTGGCCTTGACGGCGTCCTTCATGAGTTCGACGGCGCGGTCTCCCGCTTCGACGTCAACACCGGCAGAGGCGTAAGTGATGCCGGCGTTCTGGGCGGAGGAAGATGCGGAAGTCATACGGACTCTTTCTTGTCAGCGGTCAGACGGTCGGCGTCGGTCAGCAGGTTCTCGAACTCGGCGTCCGGTCCCGGATCGCAGCCCGTAGCGCCGGGCTTCCCGGCCGGGTCCTCTTCGGAATCAACGGCAACCGCAGGGGCGGCTGTGGTGGCGGATCCTGCCGCGGGCAGGCCGCCGAGGTCCGTGCGCTCCAGCAGGTTCTTGCCCAGTTTGTCCGAGCCCGGGAGCTCGATGGGATACTTGCCGGTGAAGCAGGCGGTGCAGAGGCGTTCGCGCGGCTGCTGGGTGGCGCCGATCATGCCGTCTTCGGAGATGTACGCCAGCGAATCGGCGCCGATTGCCTGGGAAATTTCCTCAATGGTGGCGCCGTTGGCGATCAGTTCCGCGCGGGACGCGAAGTCGATGCCATAGAAGCACGGCCACTGGACCGGCGGGGAGGAGATCTTCACGTGCACCGCGGCGGCCCCGGCTTCCCGGAGCATCCGGACGATGGCGCGCTGGGTGTTGCCGCGGACGATCGAGTCGTCCACCACCACAACGCGCTTGCCGCGGATCACGGATTCGAGGGCGTTGAGCTTGAGGCGGATGCCCAGCTGGCGCAGGGTCTGCGAGGGCTGGATGAACGTGCGGCCCACGTAGGAGTTCTTGACGAAGCCGTGCGCGAACGGGATGCCGGATTCCTCGGCGTAGCCCACGGCGGCCGGGGTTCCGGATTCGGGGACCGGGATGACGATGTCCGCTTCCTGGGTGTTTTCACGGGCCAGCTGGCGGCCCATCTCCACGCGGGACTCGTACACGGAGCGTCCCGCGATGGCGGCGTCCGGACGCGCAAGGTAGACGTATTCGAAAACGCAGCCCGCCGGCGTCGGCTCCGCAAAGCGCTGGGACCGCACACCGTCTTCGTCAATGGCGATGAATTCGCCGGGTTCGATTTCCCGGATGAAGCTGGCGCCCACCGTTGCGAGGGCCGACTGCTCCGAGGCCACTACCCAGCCGCGCTCCAGCCGGCCGAGGACCAGCGGGCGGATGCCATAGGTGTCGCGTGCCGCGTAGAGGGTGCCTTCGTCCATGAAGACGAAGCAGAAGCCGCCCTTGATCTTGGGCAGCAGCTCGATGGCGGTCTGTTCGAGGGACTTGCCCTCTTCACCCTCCAGCAGTGCCGTCACCAGGGCGGTGTCCGAGGTGTTGCCCTGCTTCATTTCGCCGCTGAGCTGGCCGCCGTTGCGTTCAATGATCATGGCATTGAGCTCGGCGGTGTTGGTGAGGTTGCCGTTGTGGGCCAGTGCCACGGTGCCCGTGGCGGTAGCGCCAAGCGTGGGCTGGGCGTTGGCCCAGTGGCTGGCGCCGGTAGTGGAATAGCGGCAGTGGCCGACGGCCAGGTGCCCGGTCAGGGTGTTCAGCGTTGTCTCGTCGAAGACCTGGGATACGAGGCCCATGTCCTTATAGACGTTGATCCGCTTGCCGTCGCTGGTTGCTATGCCAGCCGACTCCTGACCGCGGTGCTGCAATGCATACAGCCCGTAATAGGTGAGTTTTGCTACTTCTTCACCTGGTGCCCAGACCCCGAAGACGCCGCAAGCGTCCTGGGGGCCTTTTTCGCCAGGGAGAAGATCATGAGAAAGTTTTCCATCGCCGCGTGCCACTGGTCGATTATCTCACGTCATGGGGTAGGACTTTTCCGGCTGCCCGTTTATGACTGACGGCCGGCCGGGGTGCCGCTGTCATCGCCGTCGTCTGCTTCGTTGCCCGGGGCGTCCTCCGGGACGGCCTCGACGACTGCGTGTTGGGCGCGGCGGACGCTGAGCCGGTCCAGCAGGAGGGCAACGATGGCGCCCAGGATCACGCCGCCGGCGCCGAAAAGGACCAGGAAGAAGCCGAAGACTGAGCTGGGTTCGTAGCCCGGGTCTCCGGGCAGCGCGAACGCGATGACCGCCGCAACGATGATGCCCACGAGTCCGCCAAGTATGAGGAACGGCACGTATTTGGGTGCTCGGCGCACGGTGATTTCGCGCCTCTCGGCGGGGGTGTCTTCAGAAGCCATGCCCTCTAGCCTACTGCCCCGTGTGGAACGGGTTGGCCGCCCCCGCCAGTCCCGAGTTTTTGTCCAGATAATGGGCTTTCGAGGAGCGTTTGGCCGCGGTATCTGGACAAAAACTCGTCAGCTGCCGCGGTACGTCGAGTAGGCGAAGGGGCTCAGGAGCAGCGGCACGTGGTAGTGCTCGCCGGCGTCGGACACCGTGAACACCAGGTCCACTTCCGGGAAGAACGTGGCCGTGCCCACGCCTTCGTAGTAAGCCCCTGTGGCGAAGTTCAGCCGGTACGTCCCGGCCGGGAGCAGTTCCGGACCGAGGTCCTTCGCCCGGCCGTCACCGTCGGTGGTGCCCGACGCAACGAGGTTCCAGTTTCCGCCGTCGCGCGCGTAAAGCCCGACGGCGACGCCGGCAGCCGGGCGCCCGGATCCGGTGTCCAGGATGTGGGTGGTCACCTGTGAAACGGTCATTCGCTGATCACTCCTTCGAGCCGGAGCAGGGCGATTTCGCGCAGCTGCCCGGCCACTATGGCGTCTTCTTCTTCGGCGGTGTGGTTGAGGCGCTCGTGCAGCGCCGCCAGGATTTCCGGCGCGGTGCGGCCGGCTGCCCGGATCAGGAAGACCCGGCCGAACTTCTCCTCGTAGGCGCGGTTCCCCTCGGCCAGTGCCGTGGTGACGTCCGTGTCCGCCGGATCCACTCCGGCCTGCTCCGAGCGGGACATGGATGCCTCCGTGGTTGAGGCCGTGGGCCGTTCCCCGATCCGCGGGTGGTGGGCCATGGCGGACTCCACCTCGTCCGGTGTAAACGGGGCGGCGGCGTCGCGGGCAAAGTCCAGCAGGGCCTTGCTGCTGGCAAAGGGTCGTGCGTCCGCGATCTGGTCCACCCAGCGCTGGACGTCGATGCAGGGGCGAAGTGCCGCGGTGACTTCCGCGCGGTCCGCCCCGTTGAATACGGCAAGCTGCATGCTTGTTCATCCCTCGTGCAAATGCTGGCATCCATGGCGTCGGCTATGCGGAAAAGGGAGTACCCCGGTGCAGGCGCCGCCGCGGATCCGGTCAGGGCCGCTGCGTTGCCTACATTCCACATCATGGAACTGTTATTTCAGCATGCGTAATAGTCAACCCGAAATTTGCGGTTGGTGTCAAGAGACTACCTCACCCCTGTGAGCGGCAATCCGCTCCGCTAGACTCCTGCTGGGGGGATTGTGGCGCTTGGCCGGATGTCCTGGAGGTGGAAGGGACTCGCGTGGCTCAAGCAGATGGGCACAGCCTTGCTAGCGCTGACTTTAAACGGCGCTCAGTGCTGGGGGAGTACGGACTGCTGGAGGAGAATCCCAGTGCCAGCGCGGCACGCGCACTGAACTTCCTGGTGGACCTTGCCGCGAAGCTTTGCGGCGTACCCTTCAGCGTCGTCAACATCATCACTCCCGAGCAGCAGGTCCAGCTCGCAGCTGCGGGCCTGAAACCTCGGCTGTGCGCCCGCGAAGACTCGATGTGCGCCAGGGCCTTCCAGCAGGGCCGCACCACCGTGGTGCCCGACGCTGCCGCCGACCCCAGGTTTGCGGCCAATCCCTTTGTGACCGGAGAAATCGCCAGCGTCCGGTTCTACGCCTCCTCCCCGCTGCTGACCGGTTCCGGGTTCGCGCTGGGCTCCCTGTGCGTCTTTTCCGAAGCGCCCGCCACCCTCTCCGCCGAACAAACCGCCATGCTGGATGTCCTCGCAGCGCAGGTGGTGGAAGTGCTGGAACTGCAGCACCGCACCCTGCAACTGCAGCATGCCCTGGAAGAACTGGGCCGCAGCAACCGCAAGCTCGCTGATTTTGCCGGCCGGGTCAGCCATGACCTGCGGATCCCCCTCACCACCATCCTTGGCTATGTGGAACTGAGCGAGGACGACGAGGACATCCGTCCGGGCAGCCCGGCTGCGGGCTACCTCGAACACATCCGAGACAGCGGGCGGCGGATGCTCTCCATGCTGGACGGTGTCCTCAGCTACTCCCAGGTGGGCGGAATGCTGCGTCCCCGTCCGGTGTCCCTCAAGGACACCGTTGCGGCGGCGGTCAGCGACCTGGGCGACGGGTTCAGTCCTGACGCCGGGCTGGACTGCGAGGACGCGGAAGTCATGGCTGATCCGGCGCAGCTGCGGTCCTTGCTGCAGAACCTCCTGGGCAATGCCTCCAACTACCGCAGCCCGGCGCGCGATCTCAAAGTCAGGGTCTACGCGCTGGCAGATGACCGCGGAGTCACTGTCCGGGTGTCGGACAACGGCAAGGGCATCAGCGCCGCCGACCGCGAGCGGGTCCTTGAACCCCTGGTCCGGCTGCACCGCCCCGGTGACGCCCCCGGTTCAGGCCTGGGGCTGGCCACCTGCGTGCGCATCGTCCAGTCGCACGGCGGAGAACTCTCGCTCACGGAAACCCCCGGCGGCGGAACAACCGTCTCGGCCCTCTTCCCGAAAGACGGCCCGCATGGATCCGCTTAAAGCCTTCCTGAGGGCCGCGCTCCTGGTGCTCGCCCTCGTGCTCTTCCTGCCGGCGGGGGCCGCGCAGGCTGCCGTGGCAGCGCAAGCCGGCGTGGTTGCGCAAGCCGCCGTCCCGGCGTCGAACACTAACAGCGGGGAGGACCTCGGTGCCTCATCGGGAAAGCCGCTCCTGGGCGGCGTCCTGGAATGGGGCGAGGACGACGCCGCCGGGTTCGCCGGCCGGTTGCAGGCAACCCCGGCGGTCCTCGGTCACGACGTCTCCTTTCCCATCACGCGCGGTGAGAAAGGCTACCTGCGGGAGTTCCTGGCCCAGAGCGCCGCCTCCGGGGCCCATGCCCTGCTCACCGTGAATCCCGCGGTGCCCCTCAGGGAGGTGGACGCAGCCGGTGCCGCAGATTTTGCCGGGCAGCTTGAGGAACTCGCGCAGGGTTTCCCCGGGAAGCTGCTGATCCGCTTCGCCCCGGACATGAACTCAAGCTGGGTGTCCTGGGGTCAGCAGCCCGGGGACTATGTGACGGCGTTCCGTGCGGTGGCCCAGGCGTTCGAACCGGAACCAAATGCGGTGATGGTGTGGCAGCCGTTCCAGGCGCGCGACTATCCGTTCACCAGGAACCGTGAAGCCCCGGCACCCGGCACTCCGGGTTTCCCTGCACTGGACACCAATTCCGACGGCGCCTGGAACGGGGCCGACGCACCCTACGCCCCGTACTACCCGGGAGACGACGCGGTTGACTGGGTAGGACTGACGGCACTGCATGACGACACGGGCGGCGGAGCTGCCGTCAACACACTGCCTAGGGACGGGGAACTGGCCTCCCTTTTGAACGGGACCGCCCGCGGGGCCGCCTCCGCTGAGGGCGCCGGTTCCGACGGCGGTGACTCCGACTTCTACGAGTCCTACGCAGTGAAGCGGGACAGGCCGCTGCTGGTCCAGACGGCGGCCTACTTCAGTCCGACGGCGGGCGGCCCGTCGGAAGCCGACATCAAGTCCGGCTGGTGGAAGCAAGTGCTGGGCGAGGCAGCGCCGGGCAAGCTGGAGCGTATTGCCGCCGTCGTGTGGGACGAGAAAACGGAGGTGGGGGACGCCGGCAACACCATCATTGACTGGCGCCTCACCCGGAACCCGGACGTGGCAGCCGCCGCCGGGGCAGCCGTCAAGGAATCCACGCTCGTCACCGGGCCGGTCACCAGGATTGTGGAGGGGCTGGGCGGGGCGCCCGGCAACACCCTGTCCGGTGCTCCGGCGGGGATTGCGGCGGCCGCCCTGCTGGCCGGTGCGATCCTGCTGTGGTTCCTGCCGATGCGGTTGCGCCCGGCGAAGGGCTGGACGTATTCGGACAAGTCCTCGCGCGATTCCCGGGTTGACCTGATGCGCGGGCTGGCCATCCTCTTTGTGGTGGTGAACCACGTGGGCATGACGTCCCTCTTTCAGCTGTTCACCCAGGAGACGATCGGCTTTGTCTCCGGCGCCGAGCTGTTCGTGCTGCTGTCCGGGCTGGTGCTGGGGATGGTCTACGGGCCCAAGGCCCAGGACAACATCGGCGAGGTCGCCCAAAAAACCGGCAGGCGGGCGGGCAAGCTGTACGTCACGGCGCTGGCAGTTGTTGTCCTGGTGTTCGCCCTCAGCCTCATCCCGGCCTTCAATTCCGACGTGCTGACCACGTTCACGGACCAGGGGACCGGCGGCGCCGGCAGGTCGGGAGCGGGCCGGACTTACGACCTCTACACCGGTATGCAGGGCCTGTTGCAGTTCCCGGTCTCCGGGGCCGTCATCCCCGCGGTGCTGCTCCTGCAGTTCGGGCCATGGCAGTTCAACGTCATGGGACTCTACGTGATCATGCTCCTGGTCAGCCCGCTGATCCTGCTCGCCCTGGCCCGCGGCAAGGTGCTCTGGGTACTCGCGGCCACCACCGCGCTCTACGTCGCAGGCACTTTGTTCCGGTTCAGGGTCCTGCCGTCGCAGTTCGAGGATTCCTTCCCGCTGATGGTGTGGCAGGTCCTGTTTGTGCTGGGCCTGGTGGGCGGCTACTACCGGCGGACCATCGTGGCCTGGTTGTCAGCGCACCGCTGGGTGGTGGGTCTCTGTGCCGCCGTCACCGTGGCCTTCGCCCTGATGTCCTGGGCCAACCCGTACCTGGCGAACGAATACGATGTGCGGCTCGCGCTGACGTCCGACGCGGACTACCGCGCCGTTTACGACCGGTTCTTCGGGCGGACCTACCTGGAACCGGGGCGGCTCCTGAACGTGCTCACCCTGCTGGTGACGGTCTACGCGCTCCTCACGGCCTACTGGAGGCCGATCGAACGCGCCGTCGGCTGGTTGCTGATTCCGCTGGGGCGGGCCACGCTGTACGTCTTCATCATGCACGTGGTGCTGATCGCCGTGGTGGCGAACATCCCGGCACTGCAGCAGGGGAACATCTGGCTCAACACCGCCGCGTACGCCCTGATCGTGGCGCTGCTGTGGGTGATGGTCCGGACCAAGTTCCTGTTCCGCATCATCCCCACCTGACGCTCTCTCAGGCCGGGGCCGGGGAGGCGCCGCCGAGGCGGGCTGTGACGCGGTCCGCGGCTGCCTTGCAGGATTCCCCGAGGCGTTGCAGCGTGTCCGGGGAGACCCGGAAGCGCGGTGCCGGGATGAGGACCGCCGCCACGATGTCGCCGCGGTGGTCGAACACGGGGGCGGCCAGCCCCACTTCGTCCAGGGACGACTCCCCGTAGTTGGTGGCCCAGCCGCGCCGGGCGACGTCGCCAAGCCGGATCAGGTACGCCTCCAGGCTGGTGTCGTCCAGTCCGGGGTAGGCAATTTCGCCGCTGCGGAGCAACACGCGCACGCGCTCGGCAGGCTCGGCGGCGAGGAAGACCTGCACGGAGGCGCTGAGGGCATCGTTGTACCGGGCGCCCAGCGGGGTGGTGTGCTTGATCTGGTGGTGGCTGGCAATTTGCTCCACGCACATCGACTCGGAGCCGTTCCACACCATGAGGGCGCTTGTTTCGCCGGTCTGCTCCGTCAGTTCGCGCAGGACGGGGTAGGCCACGCGGCGCTCTTCGAGTTCGGCCAGCAGCGGTCCGGCGACGGCGATGAGGCCCAGCCCCAGCCGGAACCTGCGGGTCTCCGGGTCGCGCTCCACCAGGTGTTCCTGTTCGAAGGTGGCCAGGATGCGGGAAACGGTGCTCTTGTGCAGGCCCACGCGGTTGGCGATCTCGGTGACGCCGAGCAGCGGCTCGTCCGCGGTGAAACTTCGAAGCACGGCGATGGCGTTGACGATGACGGACGTGCCCTTGGCGTCGCCGTTGCTGCTGGATTCGGAAGCTGCTGCAGAGGTCATGGTGTGCACCATCATTCCGTATGTAAGCAGGAAAGCGGCGCCACGAAGGACGTGGCGCCGCTTTCCGGCGGTGGCAACTCCGGTGCTTGTTAGGCCCCGATGATGTTGTATTCCGGACCGAACGGGAACTTGGTGATGTTCTCCGCGCCGTCCTCGCCCACCACTAGGATGTCGTGCTCGCGGTAGCCGCCCGCACCCGGCTGACCGTCAAGGACGGTGATCATCGGCTCCATGGACACCACCATGCCCGGTTCCAGCACCGTATCGATATCCTCGCGGAGTTCCAGCCCGGCTTCGCGGCCGTAATAGTGGCTCAGGACGCCGAAGGAATGGCCGTAGCCGAAGGTGCGGTTGGCGAGCAGTCCGTAACCGACGTAGATCTCGTTGAGCTCCGCGGCGATGTCCTTGCAGACGGCGCCTGGCTTGATCAGTTCCAAACCGCGCTTGTGGACCTCGACGTTGATGTTCCACAGCTCCAGCGAGCGGGCATCCGGTTCGCCGTAGAACAGGGTGCGTTCCAGCGCGGTGTAGTAGCCGGAGGTCATAGGGAAGCAGTTCAGCGACAGGATGTCGTGTTCCTGGATCTTGCGGGTTGTGGCCCAGTTGTGCGCGCCGTCGGTGTTGATGCCGGATTGGAACCAGACCCAGGTGTCGCGGATTTCCGAATCCGGGAAGGTCCGGGCGATTTCGTGGACCATGGCCTCGGTGCCGATCAGCGCGACCTCGTACTCGGTGATGCCTGCCGTGATGGCGTTGCGGATGGCTTCGCCGCCGAGGTCGCCGATGCGCGCCCCGTGCTTGATGACCTCGATCTCCTCGGCGGACTTGATCATCCGCTGGCGCATGGCGGCCTGGGCCACGTCCACGAGGGCTGCGGAGGGGAAGGCGGCCTGGATCTTGTTGCGGTTATCCAGCGGCAGCGAGTCGTCCTCGACACCGAGGCGGCGCGGGTTGATGCCGCGGGTGCGCAGGACTTCCTGGATGGCGAAGATGTAGTTGTCCCGGCGCCAGTCCGTGTAGATGACGTTGTCGCCGTAGCTGCGCCGCCACGGCATGCCGGCGTCGATATTGGCCGTGACGGTGACGGTGTCATCCTTAGTGACCACCATGGCGTAGGAGCGGCCGAAGGTGGTGAAAAGGAAGTCGGAGTAGTACTTGATGGAGTGGTAGCTGGTCAGGACGACGGCGTCCAGGTCCTTCTCGGCCATGATGCGGCGCAGGCCGGCGAGGCGGCGCTCGAACTCAGTGTCGGAGAACGTCAGCTTGACCTTGTCGCCGTTTTTCAGGACTTTGAGCCGCTCCAGTTCGGCGACGGACGTTGCGTTCTCGGATGTTGTGGTGGTCATAGTGGTGTTGCCTTTCCGTGGTGCAGTTACGTGAGGTGAGTGGAAGAAGTTTGGCTATTCGTGGCGCAGCGGTTCTTTGCAGGTTTCCCGGGAGAGCGAAACGGCGATCAGGGAGATCACCGCCGCGGCGACGAGGTACCAGGCCGGTGCCAGATCGCTGGCGGTGGCAGCGATCAGGAGGGTTGCCATAAACGGGGCGGTGCCGCCGAACAGGGCGTTGGAGAGATTGAAGCTGACCGCGAAGCCGCTGTAGCGGACACGGGTGGGGAACATTTCGGCCAGGAAGCTGGGGAGCGTTCCGTCGTTGAGGGTGAGCATCGCACCCAGCAGGATCTGGACCAGGACAATGATCAGGAAGTTCCCGGTCCCCAGGAGGGCGAACGCCGGCACCGTCAGCACGATGAAGGCAACGGATGCGCTGATGAGCACCTTCTTGCGGCCGTAACGGTCCGAGAGCATCCCGGTGAGGAAGATGAACCCGATGTACGTGATCAACGCGATGGTGGTGGCCAGGAAGGATTCGGTTGCGCCCAGGCCCAGCTCTGAGGACAGATAGGTGGGCATGTAGCTGAGGATCACGTAGAAGCCGACGGCGTTCAGCAGTACAGCTCCGACGGCCTGGAGCAGCTGCCGCCAATGGTTCCGGAACAGGCTGGAAACTGGTGCCTTGACGGCCTCGTCCTCCGCTGCCATTTCGCGGAACACCGGGGTGTCCTCCAGCTTGGTGCGGATGTAGCGTCCGATCAGTCCCATCGGGGCAGCCAGCAGGAATGGCAGGCGCCAACCCCAGCTATGCATCGCGTCGGAACTGAGCAGGACTGTCAGCAGGCCCGCCAACAGGGAACCCAGGAGCAAGCCTGCTGCGGTGCTCGCAGGAACCACTGCGGCGTAGACGCCCCGCTTGTTAGCGGGGGCGTATTCGACCAGGAACGCCGATGCTCCGGCGTACTCCCCTGAGGCCGAGAAGCCCTGCACGACCCTGATGATCAGCAGCAGGATCGGGGCCCAGAGGCCGATTGTGTCGTAGCCCGGAATAAGAGCTATGCAGAATGTCGCCCCGGACATGATCAGGATCGACAGGGAGAGCGCGGTCCGCCGGCCCACCCTGTCACCGATGTGGCCCCAGACGAACCCGCCGAGCGGGCGGACCAGGAATGAAATCGCGAACAGGGCGAAAGTCAGCAGAAGCCCGGTCTGGGGGTTTGATTCAGGGAAGAAGACCGTCGCGATCGTGACGGCCAGGTAGCCGTAAACGGCGTAGTCGAACCATTCAACGAAGTTGCCGATGAAGCTGGCCGCGATGACCCTGCGGCGGGTTTCCTTGCTGACATCGTTGTCAGCAGGTTGGAAATGCTGGCCGCTCAACGTGCTGCGGCCGGCGCGGGGGCCTTCATGCAGGCCATCCTGCTCCGCGCCCGGTCCTCCCGCAAGAGCGGGAGAGGAAGTTTCGTTACTCATGTATCCACCAAATTGTTTGTGGTTGCATTCAGCGCAACGCTGTTGCACCAGATTAGGCGTGACGTGTAACACAGTCAATACCTTCGCGTTTCCAAATTGTGAAATTTCCGGCATGAAAGTGCAGGGCGAGCGCACTCGGCGAGCCTGGACGCAGGACATTCGTTGCACTGAAAGCGACACGGTTGCGCTTTGTGATGCGGGTGCAGAAGTCCGCCCCGACGATGCGATGGAGCCCGGGCGTAGTACTTCGGCGACCTATTGACACCCCCGTGTGACGGCTGTCATATTTTCCAGTACGCGCTATGTGCATCGTGTTGTGTAATACGCAATTGACGGATTCTGAGTCCGGGGCAGGGTCCTCCAGCGGGTCGCCGAGCTGCTGGAACGCGACAAGGCCGACTACGCCAGGGCGGAGGTACCTGCAGTGGGGCGGCGTCATCTTCGTCGGTGCAGTCGCGATTGGCGGGGCGTTGCTCTACCGTCTGAGGATCAGGCACCGCACGGGCGTCCTGGCGGAGCACGCCGCAGTGCCCGCCGCAGCCCGGGCAGTAGCGCACGCCGCCGTCCCGGGCCCGGCCCGGATCAGGTCCGGGTTTCGGGCGCCGGCCAAGGCCCCGGCCAGGGCGCCGATCAGGGCCTTGAGCCGCTGGAAGAAGATTTGGAACCGCAACGAGTCAGCTAGATTGGCAATGGGTGCCGTTGCCAGCGAGCCCCCCGGGCTCAGGAAAGGAACACAAGAATCATGGTTCACAAAGTAAAAGCCGTTGTCGTCAAGGAGAAGAACGCTCCGGTTTCGCTGGAGACCATCCTGGTGCCGGACCCGGGGCCGGGTGAAGCACTGGTGGACATCCTCACGTGCGGGGTGTGCCACACGGACCTGCACTACAAGCAGGGCGGTATCGGTGAGGACTTCCCCTACCTGCTGGGCCACGAGGCTACCGGCGTGGTCAGCGCGGTGGGACCGGACGTCACCGAAGTGGCCCCCGGCGACCGCGTGATCCTGAACTGGCGCGCCGTGTGCGGAGAATGCCGCGCCTGCGCCAAGGGCCAGCCGCAGTACTGCTTCAACACGCACAACGCGACGCAGAAGATGACGCTGGAGGATGGCACGGAGCTCTCGCCCGCGCTGGGCATCGGGGCGTTCGCGGAGAAGACGCTCGTCGCCGCCGGGCAGTGCACCAAGGTGGACGACGACGCCGATCCCGCCGCCGTCGGGCTGCTCGGCTGCGGCGTGATGGCAGGCATTGGCGCCGCGATCAACACCGGTGAGGTCAAGCGCGGCGAATCCGTTGCCGTGATCGGCTGCGGCGGCGTGGGCATTGCCGCCATCGCGGGGGCCAAGCTGGCCGGCGCCACCACCATCATCGCGGTGGACATCGACGCCAACAAGGTGGAAATGGCCAAGTCCCTGGGCGCCACCCACGGAGTGGACTCCAGCAAGGAAGATCCCGTCGAAGCCATCCGGGCCCTCACCGGCGGCAACGGCGCCGACGTCGTGATTGAAGCGGTGGGCCGCCCCGAGACATACAAGCAGGCGTTCTACGCCCGCGACCTCGCCGGCCGCGTGGTGCTGGTGGGCGTCCCGACGCCGGACATGAAGCTGGAGCTGCCCCTGCTGGATGTTTTTGGCCGCGGCGGTTCCCTGAAGTCCTCCTGGTACGGCGATTGCCTGCCGTCCCGGGATTTCCCCATGCTGGTGCAGCAGTACAAGCTGGGCAACCTGGACCTGGACGCGTTTGTCTCCGAACGCATCACCATCGACCAGGTGGAGGAGGCCTTCGAGAAGATGCACGAGGGCAAGGTGCTGCGTTCCGTGGTCGAAATCAGCCCGTCCGCCGAGACCGCGCGCACCGCCCCGGAAGCGGCCGCCGTATGAGCGTGACCATCGAGAACCTGGTCACCTCGGGCACGTTTTCGCTCGACGGCGGCACCTGGGATGTGGACAACAACGTCTGGATCGTGGGGAACAGCGAAGAGTGCGTGATCATCGACTCCCCGCATGATGCGGAGGCGATCATCAGCCAGGTCCGCGGCCGGAAAGTCCTGGCCATCCTGCTGACGCACGCGCACAACGACCACATCGGGGCGGCGCGTGCCGTGGCCCGGGCCGTGGGCGCGCCGATCTACCTGCACCCTGATGACCTGGTGCTGTGGGAGCAGGTCTATCCCGACGTCAAACCGGACCGCTACCTCGCGGACGGCGATGTGTTCCGGGTGGGCGGGGCAACCCTGCGCGCCCTCCACACCCCGGGCCACTCGCCCGGGTCCACGTGCTTCCAGCTCGAGGATGAGGGGACGGTGTTCACCGGGGACACGCTGTTCAACGGCGGCCCGGGCGCCACGGGCAGGTCCTACAGCGACTACCCCACCATCCTCGCGTCCATCCGCCAACGGCTGCTGACCCTGCCTGCCGCGACGGTGGTCCGCACCGGCCACGGTGACAACACCACCATCGGGGCCGAGCGCGAGACGCTGGCCAAGGTAGACCAATGAAACCTCCCAGGTTCGGCAGGCAGCCGGCCCCGGTCGCGGACATCAACGAGGACGACCTTGAAGTCCACCCGCCGAAGAGGGAAGCGGCCGGCGTCAAGGCTGTGATGGTTGCGCTGGAGCGCGCCGTGGCGCAGGCCGGGGTGTCCCGGACGGCCCATTCGCTGCTCCGGCTGAACCAGCGCGGCGGCTTCGACTGCCCCGGCTGCGCGTGGCCTGAATCGGACAAGAAACGCAAGACGGCGGAGTTCTGTGAGAACGGCGCCAAGGCCGTGGCCGAGGAGAACACGCTGCGCACGGTCGGCGCCGAATTCTGGGCGAAGCACTCCATCGCCGAACTGTCAGGGAAAACGGAGTACTGGCTGGGCAACCAGGGCCGGCTCAGCGAACCGGTGGTGATCCGCGAAGGCGAAACGCACTATTCGCCCATCTCCTGGGCGGACGCGTTCGAGCTGATCGGCGAGCACATCCGGGCCAGCACGCCTGACCGCTGCGTCTTCTACACCTCCGGGCGCACGGCGAACGAGACGGCGTTTATGTACCAGCTGTTCGCGCGGGCGCTGGGCACCAACAACCTTCCGGACTGTTCGAACATGTGCCACGAATCCTCCGGCTCGGCGCTGAACCCGACCATCGGCATCGGCAAGGGCACCGTGTCGCTGGACGACATCCATGACTCCGAGCTCATCTTTGTGGTCGGGCAGAACCCGGGCACCAACCATCCCCGGATGCTCTCGGCGCTGAAGGAGTGCAAGGACAAGGGCGGCAAGGTGGTGGCGGTGAACCCGCTGCCTGAGGCCGGGCTGTTCAACTTCAAGGACCCGCAGACAATCTCCGGTGTGGTGGGCGGCGGCACACCGCTGGCGGACGAGTACCTGCAGATCAAGGTGGGCGGCGACCTGGCCCTGTTCCAGGCCCTTGGCCACCTGCTCCTGGCCGAGGAAGAGCGGAACCCGGGTTCCGTCGTCGACCGTTCCTTCGTTGACGCGCAAACGGACGGCTTCGACGCCTACCGCGAAGCCCGCGCTGAGCTGGACTGGGACGAGACGGAGAAAGCGACCGGATTGGCCCGGAAGCAGATCGAGGACGTGGCCGGGATGCTGGTCCGGTCCAAGGCCACGATCTTCTGCTGGGCCCTCGGCGTCACGCAGCAGCCCCACTCGGTGGACACCATCAAGGAAATGGTCAACGTCCTTCTCCTGCAGGGCAACTTCGGCAAGCCCGGCGCCGGCGCCTGCCCCGTCCGCGGACACTCCAACGTCCAGGGCGACCGGACCATGGGCATCTGGGAGAAGCCGAAGGAATGGCTGCTCGAAGCACTGGACAAGGAGTTCAACATCCAGTCACCGCGCGGCCACGGCTACGACGCCGTGGAAGCGATGGAGGCCTTCGAACGCGACGACGTGGACGTCTTTGTGTCCATGGGCGGCAACTTCTCGCTGGCCTGCTCCGACACCGAAACCCTGGAAGCCGGGATGCAGCGCATCGGCCTGACCGTGCATGTGTCCACCAAGCCGAACCGGTCCCACGTGGTGCACGGGCGCACCTCGCTCATCCTGCCCACGCTGGGCCGGACGGACAAGGACGATAAGCACCCGGGCGGCGCCCAGTTCCTGTCCGTGGAGGACTCCATGTCCGTGGTCCACTCCACCCAGGGCAGGCTCCACCCGGTCTCTGACCACCTGCTCGCGGAGCCGGTGATCATCGCCCGGATGGCCGACGCCACCTTCGGCGAGGACCACCCGGTGGACTGGAAGGCCATGGCCGCGGACTATGACGTGGTCCGGGACCACATCTCCCGCGTCATCCCGGGCTTCCAGGACTTCAACGAGCGGATCCGGACCAGGAACGGCTTTGTGCTGCCCAACCCGCCGCGGGACACCCGGTCCTTCAAGACGGACATCGGCCGCGGACGCTTCACGGTCAGCCCGCTGGAATACCTGACACCGCCGGAGGGCCACCTGGTCCTCCAGACCATCCGCAGCCACGACCAGTACAACACCACGTTCTACGGCGTGGATGACCGGTACCGCGGGATCTCGGACGGGCGCCGGGTGATTCTGGTACATCCGGAGGACCTGGCCGAACTCGGCTTCAAGGACCGGGACCTGGTGGACGTGGTCAGCACGTTCCGCGGGAACGACCGGCAGGCGGACAAGTTCCGGCTGGTGGCCTACCCGACGGCGAAGGGCTGCGCCGCGGCGTACTTTCCCGAAGCCAACGCCTTGGTCCACAAGGAAAACGTGGCCCGGGAATCCAACACCCCCGGGTTCAAAGCCATGTTCGTCCGCTTCGTGCCGCACCCCGCGGAAACCGCGGCGGATGCCCCGGCGGAGCGCAGCGAGGCAGCTGCCGCGGCGGTCGGCTAACAGTACGGGCCGGGAGAGCTAGCCCTCTCCGAGCACTGCCCACCCGTAACCGGGCAGGCCCACGGCGTCCCGGTCCGGATGCCGGTGGGCCCGCCCGGCCAGCAGCCCGCCCGAACCGGACGGCACGGGCAGGTCCGCCGGCGTGCCGGAAAGGTTCAGGGCGACTGTCAGCACTCCGCCGGCGCAGGCGCCGCTGTCAGCGCTACCGGCGCCTGCGCCGCTGTCGCCACGGACCTGGTAGACGAGGCTCTCGTTGCTGAGCGTCAGGACCGTGGTGCGTGCCCGGTGCAGCCAGGCATGCCGCCGTCGGAGGCTGATCAGTTCCTGGTGCAGGTGGTACACCGGCCAGCCGGCCGCTGCCAGTTCTGCGGGGCCGGCGGGGAACGCCGGACGGACGGCGTCGTCTCCGCCGGCGCGCTCCTCCTTGACGCCGCGGAAGGCCTGCTCGTCGCCGTAGTAGATGCAGGGCGTCCCGCCCACGGTCAGGAGGACGGTGAGCGCCAGCGCCAGCTGGTCCGGGTTCGCCAGCTTGCTGGCCAGTCGGGTGACGTCGTGGTTGCCCACGAACGTGAGCGGCACGAAGGTGTCCAGGAACCCGTTGTGCCGCTCGAGCGCGGATGCGAGTTCGTAGAAGTTGGCGTCGTTGAGTGAACTCCAGACGGCCTTCCACAGTTCGTACTGCGTGACCGAGTCGAGGGTGCTCCGCTCCACCTCCTCGGCGAAGTCGCCGTGGATGTACTCGCCCACGAAATAGGAGTCCGGATACTCGCGGCGCACCTCAGCCAGCACCGGGGCCCAGAACGCCGGCGGCACGGCGTACGCCGCGTCGAGCCGCCAGCCGTCCGCCCCGCGGGCCAGCCAGTGCTTCATCACGTCCGTGACCAGGGCGGCGACCCCCGGTTCGTCGTGGTTGAGGGCCACCAGATGATGGTGGCCCTCGAAGTCCTCGTAGTCCGGTTCGGTCCCCGGCGTCCATCCGGAGTCCGGCCACTGCAGGCGGAACCATGAGGCGGCAGGAGACCCTGGACCGTCCGTGAGCACATCCTGGAACGCCCCGAAGCTGCGTCCCACATGGTTGAAGACGCCGTCCAGCAGGACTTTCAGCCCGCGGGCGTGGCACTGGGCGATGAGCTCGTCAAAGTCCGCGTCGTCGCCCAGCCGGGGATCGATCCTGAAGTAGTCCGTGGTGTCATAGCCGTGGGTTTCCGAGGCGAAGACCGGCCCCAGCGCGAGCCCGGACGCTCCCAGTTCCAGCACGTAGTCCAGCCAGGGGACCAGCTGGCCCAGCCGATGGGCCACAGGCTCGTCCGGCTCCTTGGACGCCCGCTCTGCGGCAGTCTGCTCCGCGCCGACAAAGCCGATCGGGTAGACCTGCCACCAGATTGCGTGTTTGACCCAGTCCGGTTCCGTCATGGGGATCCACCTTTCGTCAGCTTCCCAAGATACTCGGTTAGCTCCCGTGCCGTACCTTGAGCGAATCCTTGCATTTCTTTGAGCCGACGCTGAGCTACGTTCGCCACACTCGAAGGGAAGGGTCAAGTAAGAGTCAGTCTGCGTACCGGGGATGGTGAAGGTCCGCATGGAAAGAATTCAAAGCGGGGAGAAACTGCTGGGTGAAGCCCTGGCCAGGGCCGCCGTCGGACTCGTGCGGGAAGCCCCCGGGTACAAGAGGCGGGCCCTGCACTACCTGAAGCATTCGTGGAAGGTGTACTCCCTTTCCCGTGCCCTGGCCAAGGCCCTGGAGGACTCCCGGGAGGCCTCCAGCTGGCCCGGCGACCGGCTCCAGGTGGGCTCGTACATGTCCGAACGGGTCGAAAAAGTCACCCGGCTCATTCAGCGCGAAGCCAAAACCTACGCGGCCGGCTAGGACTTCGGCCCCGCCAGCCCCAGCCGTCCGCCCCGGCCGCCAGCCCCGGCCGCCCGCCGTCGTGACCCTGTTTAACCGCGAACGACGGCGACACTCCGGGCTCGCCGGTGTGTCGCCGTCGTTCTGGCGTAATAGAGGGTCGGGACGGCCGGGAGGCCGTCCCGAGCCGCCGTCGAACTAGTCGAACTAGCCGCGCAGCCGCTCCATGCCGGGGTCGAACAGCGGCTCGGCCGAGACGGTGGCCGCGATGCGCCGGCCGAAGTATTCAACCTCCACGGCGTCGCCCTCGGACACCGCGGCAGGCAGCCAGGCGTACGCGAGGGGCTTGCGGATCGAGTAGCCGTAGGCGGCGCTGGTGACATAGCCGGCGGCCTCGCCGTTGACGTACACCGGTTCCTTGCCCAGGACCAGGGAGGTGCCGTCGTCAACGGTCAGGCACCGCAGCACCTTGTCCGCGGGCTGTTCCTTCCGCGCGGCCAGGGCCTCACAACCCACGAAGCCCGTCTTGTCCTTGGCAATCGAGAAGCCCAGGCCGGCCTGGTAGGGGTGGTGCTCCGAGGTCATGTCCGTGCCCCACAGCCGGTAGCCCTTCTCGAGCCGCATGCTGTTGAACGCGCCGCGCCCGGCTGCGATGATGCCGTGTTCCTGGCCTGCCTCGAACAGCAGGTCCCACAGCTTCAGCCCGTACTCGGCGGTGGTGTACAGCTCCCAGCCGAGCTCGCCGACGTAGGAGAGCCGCATGGCCGTGACGGGGATGCCGCCCACCGAGATTTCCTTGGTGCGGAAGTATTTCAGGCCCTCGTTGGAGAGGTCGTCCGCGCTGAGCTTGCCGATCACTTCACGTGCCAGCGGCCCCCACAGCCCGATGCAGCAGGTGCTGCCGGTGATGTCCGAGACGTGCACCCACTGCGCCGGATCCGCGGCGGACTGCTTCCTGGCCTCGACCCGGAGGTAGTCGAAGTCCACGTTGCTGTTCACGCCGAGCTGGAACTGTTCCTCCGCGAGCCGGGCGACGGTCACGTCGCTGCGGACGCCGCCGTCGTGCTCCAGCAGCAGGCAGTACGTCACGGCACCCGGCTTCTTGGCGATGTTGCCCGTGCTGAGCCGGTGCAGCAGCGCCTGGGCGCCCGGTCCGTTGACGGCCAGCCGCTTCAGCGGCGTCATGTCGTAAAGCCCGACGGCGGTGCGCGTCTTCCACGCTTCAGCCGCCGAAATGGGGGAGGAGAACATGGCTGACCACTCGTCCCGCTCCGGTGCCTCCCATTCGGCCGGAAGTTCCTCGAGCAGCCCGCGGTTGGCCTCGAACCAGTGCGGGCGCTCCCAGCCGGCGGACTCGAGGAAGAACGCTCCGAGCTCCTTTTGCCGGACGTTGAACGGGCTGACCCGCAGGTCCCGCGGGGACTCCTTGGGCTGCAGCGGGTGCAGGACGTCGTAGATTTCCACGAAGTTCTGCTGGGAGGTTTCGCTGACGTACTCGTCGCTGGTCTGGACCTTCTCGAAGCGGGTGAGTTCGCAGCCGTGCAGGTCGGTGCGGGGCTGGCCCTCGATGAGCAGCTCCGCCATGGCCTTGGCCACACCGGCCGAGTGGGTGACCCAGACTGCTTCGGCCACGAAGAAACCCGCTAGGTCGGGGGACTCGCCCATGAGCGGGCCGCCGTCGGGGGTGAAGGAGAAAATGCCGTTGAAGCCGTCCTCGATCTGAGCCCCGCGCAGGGCCGGCAGCAGGTCCTGGCTGTCCTCCCAAGCGGGCAGGAAGTCTTCCAGAGTGAACTCCAGGCGGGAGGGCATGCGGTGGTCCGACATTTCCTCTGCGGAGACCTTCGGCAGGGCGGACATGTCCACCGGCATGGGGCGGTGGGCGTAGCTGCCGATGCCGATGCGGTCGCCCCATTCGCGGTAGTACAGGTCCCTGTCCTGGTAGCGCAGGATGGGCTTGCTGGCGCCCTTGGGGAGCTCGTTGACGCCCTCGAGTTCGGGCAGCGGGGTGCTGATGGCGTACTGGTGGGCCAGCGGGAGCAGCGGGACTTCCAGGCCCACCATCTTGCCGAGCTCCCGTCCCCAGAACCCGGCGCAGGAGACGACGATGTCCGCCGGGATCACGCCGTCGGCCGTTTCGACGCCGGTCACCTTGCCGCCCTCCTGGGCGATGCCGGTCACGGTGGTGGAGCCGAGGAAGGTCACGCCACGCTCGCTGGAGCGCTCGATCAGCAACTGCACGGCACGGGCAGCCAGGGCCAGCCCGTCCGTGGGGATGAGCAGGCCGCCCAGGACCTCGCGGCCGCCGGTGAGCTTACCGGTGTTCAACAGCGGGTAGATCTTTTCGCATTCATCAGCGTCGACGATCCGGCTTTCGACGCCCCAGGAGGTCATCACCCCCATCTTGCGCTTGAGGTCGGCCAGGCGTTCGGGGGTAGTTGCCAGTTCCAGGCCGCCCACCTGGTTGAAGCAGGACTGGCCGTCCTTGCTCAGGGAGAGGAACTTGTTGACCGTGTAGGTGGCGAATTCGGTCATGGTCCGTGACGGGTTGTTCTGGAACACCAGGCCCGGCGCGTGCGACGTGGAGCCGCCGGCAAGCTCCAGCGGGCCCTGTTCCACCACCGTGATGTTGGTCCAGCCCCGGGTGGCGAGTTCGTCGGCAAGATTGGTTCCGACGATGCCGGCGCCGATAATGACAACGCGTGGTGATGCGCTCATGGGTTGATTCTCCTGTTTTTGCGTAAGAGGCGTTGGCGTTAGCGGAAGACGACGGTGCGGGTGTTGTTGAGCAGGACCCGGTGCTGGCAATGCCACTTGACTGCGCGGGACAGCGCCTGCGATTCGGCGTCCCTGCCTACAGTGACCAGCGCATTCGGGTCCAGGCTGTGGTCCACGCGGAACACTTCCTGCTCGATGATTGGACCCTCGTCCAGGTCTGCGGTGACGTAATGCGCGGTGGCTCCGATGAGCTTCACGCCGCGGTCATAGGCCTGGTGGTAAGGCTTGGCACCCTTGAAACCGGGCAGGAAAGAATGGTGGATGTTGATGGCACGGCCGCGGAGGCTGGCGCACAGCTCGTTGGACAGGACCTGCATGTAGCGTGCAAGGACCACCAGGTCCGCGTTGTACTCGGCCACCAGCTCCAGCAGGCGCGCTTCAGCTTCGGGCTTGGTAGCGGCCGTTACCGGGACGTGGATGAACTGCAGGCCGGCGGCTTCCGCCATGGGGCGAAGGTCCTCGTGGTTGGACACCACGACGGCGATCTCCGCACCCAGGCTGCCGGCGCGCCAGCGGAAGATGAGGTCGTTGAGGCAGTGGCCGAACTTTGAAACCATCACCAGCAGGCGCTGGGGGCGGCCATCGTGGATGGTGAAGTCCATGCCGAACTCATCGGCGATGGCGGCGAACTCCGCGCTGAGGCCTTCCGCGGAAACTTCCTTGTCTCCCGGAGTGAAGGCCGTGCGCAGGTAGAGCTTGCCGCTGATGTGGTCATCGAACTGCTGGTGTTCAACAATGTCGAAGCCGCGATCAGCGAGGAATGCTGTGATGGCCCGGACGATTCCGGGGCGCTCCGGGCACGCAAGGGTAAGGACATACTGTACGGTGTCGGTGCCGCGGACGCCGGCAACGTCGCCGGCCTCCACCGTCGCGTTACCGGTGGGGCGGCCTTCGAGGACTGTGGTCATGGTCTACTCCTAATTCTTTGCGGGGGCTTGGGTGTCAGCGGGGGAAGCCGCGCAGCGGCCGTCGTCAGGACAGCGCTGGTCACATTGATGCTTGGTAACGAGATCGAACTGGACGCCGCCGTGCTGGTCCACGCCGCTGCGAATGGCGCGCTCCACTACGGAGTCCGCCAGTCGGCGCCGGAGGGACAGCGGATCCCGGCGCAGGTCCTTGACCAGGGCGAAGCACAGCAGCAGCATGACCAGCACAAACGGCAGGGCAGCCACGATGGTGATCCGCTGCAGGCCGGAGAGCGCCTCCGAGGGTTCATCACCGCCGGCCAGCATCATGACGGCGGCTACTGCGCCGGTGAGCAGGCCCCAGAAGATGACCAGGCCGCGCTTCGGGTCGGAGGACCCGTTGGAGCTCAGGGATGCCATGATGATCGATGCGGAATCGGCTCCGGTGATGAAGAAGATGGCCACCAGGACCATGGCGAGAACCACTACTGCTGCGGTGAGCCAGGCAGGCATGGACATGTTCCGGACGAGGTCGAACAGGGCGCCGTCAAAGTCGATGGACGGTGACCCGCTGGCCATGGACACGAGGCCGGCCGTGCCTGCCTTGTCAGCGTCCTCCTGGATCTTGAAGGCCGTTCCGCCGAAGATGCCAAACCAGATGACGCTGACGATGCTGGGGACCAGCAGGACGCCGGTGACGAACTGCCGGATGGTGCGGCCGCGGCTGATGCGGGCGATGAACATGCCCACAAACGGCGTCCAGGACACCCACCAGGCCCAGTAGAAGATCGTCCAGCCGGACATCCAGGTGCGCAGGGCCTCGTCACCGACGGCCTCGGTGCGGGAGGACATTTCGGCCAGGTCCCTGGCGTAGTCGCCCACCGCGGCCGGGATGAGGTTGAGGATGAACAGCGTTGGCCCCGCGATGAAGACGATGAGCGCCAGGACAACGGCCAGGACCATGTTGATATTGGACAGCCACTGGATGCCGCGGCTGATGCCGGACACCGCCGAGGCCACGAAACACGCAGTCAGGACGGCAACGATGGCCACCAGGACAGGGGTGCCGATCTCGCCGATCCAGCCGTTCGAGGTCAGGCCGCTGCCGATCTGGAGGGCGCCGAGGCCCAGGGAAGCGGCCGTGCCGAAGAGCGTGGCGAAGATCGCCAGGATGTTGATGAACTTGCCCACCGGCCCTTCTACCGTCCTGATGCCGAACAGCGACGTAAACGCTGCCGAGATCAGCTGGCGGCGGCCCAGGCGGTAGGTGCCGTAGGCCATGGCAATGCCGACGACGGCGTACATTGCCCAGGGGTGCAGGGTCCAGTGGAAGATGGAGGTTGCCATGGCCGTCTGGATGGCTGCCGGCGTCCGTCCGTCCACCGTTCCCGGCGGCGGAGAGATGTAGTGGTACAGCGGCTCGGCCACGCCGTAGAACATCAGGCCGATGCCCATGCCGGCGGCGAACATCATGGCAATCCATGACACGGTCCGGAACTCGGGCTTCTCGCCGTCCTTGCCGAGGGGAATGTTGCCCCACTTGCCCAGGGCCAGCCAGAGCACAAAAACAACGAACAGCGAGGCCAGGACCATAAAGAGCCAGCCGGTGTACTCCATGACCCAGTCGAGGGCGGCTGTTGACGTGGCTGCCAGGCTGTCCCGGCCCAGGAAGCCCCACGCCACGAAGGCCAGGGCCAGGACCCCGGTGATGCCGAAGGTGGCCTTATCGAGGGTGAGTTTGCGGTTCCGCCGCTCTGCCACGGCCTGCTCGGCTTTGGTCTGGCGGAGTTCCTGCATGATCTGCTCGGTGTCCCCGGCATCGTGTGAATCGTGGGAGGAAGGAGAGTTCTCGGGTGTAGGAACGAGCTTGGGCTCCTCCAGCTCGAGGCGGGGTTGGGCATCCGTGCGGATGTCGCTGTTCAAAGCCATGTCAAGTCCTTTGGTTTGAATTCATGGGCTGAAGCTGTACTCCGGCGTCCCCAAACCGGGCGGAAGATCGGGGCCTTCCTGGCATTCATTGTTCAAGGTCAGCTTTGCTTCCATCGCGGCGGTTGTTCCGTAAGGATCAACACGTCTCGCCATAAGCAACAGAGTGACCCGTATCACAGTCACGTGTCAAGGTTTTCTGAAGTCTTAAGCCCTATTTCAGGCAATCCGGCCGGGCCTTGACAGTGGAACGGGACAGGGGCTAGGCATCGATAACCAGGTCCGTCTGCGCCGTGGAGCAGCAGGGCAGGAACTTGCCCGCAGAGATTTCCCGCGCCCGGATCCCTCCCTGGTGGTTCATCTCGATCTCCCCTGAAAGCTTGACGACCTTGCAGGAGCCGCACATGCCTTCCTTGCAGTTCGCGCCAATCCTGACGCCCGCACGCTGGGCCGCCTCGAGGATGCGCTCGGTGGGATCGATCCGGACATTGATGCCGGTACGCATGAAGGCCATGGTGAGGCTGCCTGTCCCCACCGTGCCGAAGCTCGAGGCGTCAGGGGAACCGGCTTCCGGCGCCAGGCCCGGGCTGTCGACGGCGGGGTCGGAGCCGGGTGCCTCCGGGTCACTGATTTCCAGCGGCAGCCCCGAGGCCTGCAGAGTCCCGTCGGCGTCGTAGCCAGGCTCATAGAGCCCGAACGCGGCGGGCTGGCTTTCAAAGTAGTCCTCGGCGGATTCGGCGATCTCCTCGGCGATCTCCTCCGCGACGTCGGCTGCAAGTGCCACTTCCGCCTGGTATTCAAGGAGCGTCTGGCGGTCTCCCGAGAAGAACTCCATGTATATGGAAGTGTCATCGACGCCGACCTTTTGGAGGAGCTCGGTGGCGGTATTCAGGTAACCCTCGGGACCGCATGCGTACACCTGGCGGCCGTTGGCATCGGGGGCCACCTCCTCGAGCATGGCCGCCGTCAGCCTTCCGCTGAGCCCTTCCCACCCCTCGGGTACGCTGCGGTCGCCCAGGGAGTAGTGGACCTTGATGCGTGAGTCCACGGAAGCGATATAGGCCAGTTCCCGGTGGAAGGCAAAGCCTCCAGCATCCGAGCCGTGGTAGAGCACCACAACATCGGCGTGTCCGGGCAGGGAGTGGATGGTCCGCACCATGGACATGATGGGAGTGATGCCTGCGCCGGCAGCAAGCAGGAGATACCGTGCCCGTCGGTCGGCATCGGGCAGGTGGAATGCTCCCACCGGTCCCAGCATCTCAAGAACGGTGCCGGGTTTGACGTTCTCGTGCACCCAGGGTGAGGCCAATCCCGTGGGGTCGCACTTGACGGTAATGCTGAAAGTCCACGGCTCGGTGGGCGAACTGGACAGCGAGTAGCTGCGGTCCACCGGTTCCTGGTCCTCGCCATTCACGGGAAATGCGACGTTCACGTACTGGCCGGCACGGAACGCCAGGGGGGCACCGTCGCATCGGCGGAACACGAAGGTCATCATGGCCCCGGCCTCGGGAACGGTCTCGACGCATTCGGCCTTGAACTCCTGCGGATGCCATGGGCCCAACGCCCGGGCTGCCCGTGCGGGTGTCTCGGGGCTTCCCATCACCCTGTTCCACGGCATCTCAAGACCGCGAATACGCTGTGGTTCCTGGATTGCCGTTTCAGTTAGGAGTTCAATCATGCCAAGTGCTCCTGCACGCGCTGCACGTACCAGTTGATGAATGCCTCGACCTGGTATTCGCTCTTCATGTACGGACCGGGCTCGTAGGCGGGACTGCCGGCACCCTGCTGGCACAGCTCCACGAACGCCTTGTCCTGCAGGTTTGTCTGCTTCCAGGTGTAGGTGAGTTTGTCCAGGTCGTAGTCGACGCCTTCCACGGCGTCGTCAGCCACCAACCAGGTGGTGCGTACGAGGCTTTGGTGTTCGTTGATGGGAAAGACACCGAACGTGATGACGTGGTCGCCAAGGAAATGGAACCAGCTGTTGGGCTGCAGGTGCATCGAGCAGCGGCCAAGGCGGAAGTCGGGCAAATCACCCAGCAGCTTCTTGGAAAGCCTCCGCCCGTCCGCGGAGAACGACTCACCCTCTCCATCGAGTGATTCCCGTGAGATGCGGATTCCTGCGATACGCGTGTCAAGCTGCTCAACCACCTCGTAGGGAAGGCCGTAGCGGCGGCAACGCTCCTCGAGGGAGGACTGAGCCTCCTTGTTCCGGTTCCACACTTCCTCAAGATGGGGCGGGATCAGGCCCTCCGTCAGGCCCCAGGTGGGGAAGAGGGAGCAGGCGAGCTCAGGGTGGCCGTCGCAGTGGTAGCACTCACGGTTGTTCTCCATGACGAGCTTCCAGTTGCCCTCTTCGATGATGTTCTGCTGGTAGGCGATTTTTGTCTTCGAGAGATCGTGGGGCGCCAGGTAGGGCTCAAAGATCTTTGCGGTTTCGTCGAAGTCCGTCGGCGCATCATCGGCAATGCAGACGAAGATGAGTCCGGCGACCTCGCGGCCGTGGGCGCGCTTGAGGCCGAAGCAGCTCTTGTCGAACTTCGTTTCCCCCGGCGCGGAGGCATGGATCAAATTACCTTCCGGGGAGTAGGTCCAGGAGTGGTAGCCGCAGACCAGGTTTCCGGTTGACCCGGCAGCTTCGGTGAGAACGCGGGCGCCGCGGTGGCGGCATACGTTGTGCAGGACGTTCACGGCGCCGTCGTCGTTGCGCAGCACAATCAGGGAGTAGGGCCCGTAGTCGACGGTGACGTAGTCGCCCGGCTCCGGCAGTTCGGCGGTGCTCGCGGCAAAGATCCAGTGCTGGCCGAAAATGGCCTCCATGTCGATGTTGAAGATCGAGCGATCGGTGTAGAAGGGGGCATCGAGGGAGTAGCCGGTGCGCCGGAACTCAAACAGCGCGGTAATTTCTGCCAGCTGCTCGGCCGGCAAGGATGCAGCGAGTTTTCCGCGTGAATTGAGGGGGACGTTCACTGAAGCAGTCATGGGTTTCCTCCCGGGAGGCATGGGTAGTGGGTGTTGCGGCGGCCATGCGTGGGCGGGTGCTAACGGCCGGTCGAAGTACTTGTAATGATGAGATTAGGGTCACGGGAGCTGCAACAAAAGCGCGTGATTTTGAAGATAACCATGCAGAATAGATGCATGATCGATCCACGGCTCATAACACTTCGGGTGTTTGCCCGGTGCGGCACTATTGGCGCAACCGCGGAGCTCACGGGTTATTCTCCCTCCGCTGTCTCCGCGCAATTGCGGGAGCTCCAGCGCGTGCTTGGAATGCAGCTGCTGACGAAGGACGGCCGGGGTGTGCGTCTTACCGCCACGGGACGCTTTCTGGTGGCGGGCTCGGATCCCCTCATTGCCCAATGGGAGAAGCTGCGCGCCGCAGCCATGGAGGCTGGCGACCAGGTGCAGTCCCACTTTGGCCTCGGCGGATTCTCCTCAGCAGCCGCCCAGTTGCTCGCGCCGCTGGCCGCCACCCTGCGCTCAACACGCCCCCTGCTGGAGGTGCAGGTTCTTGAGGCTGAACCGGCACGCTGCTTCGACTTGTTGATTGCGGAACGAATCGACCTTGCAGTTATCGTCGCCATGCAGTCCGACAGTTATGGTGAGGACGATCCGCGCTTCGAGCAGAGAGTTCTGCTCGACGATCCACTGGACGTGATCATTCCCGGTGACCATCCGCTGGCATCACGCCAAACAGCGACGCTTGAAGAGCTGGCATCGGAACCCTGGATTACGGAGGCCGCCGGTTCCACGTACCATTCCCTCTTCACCGCGGCGTTCACGGCAGTCGGGGTGACGCCGCGGATTGCCCATGAAGCCGTTGAATGGGAAACCCACATCGCGTTCGTGGGAGCGGGGCTGGGCGTCGGCCTGCTGCCCCGGCTGGCGCCTTTGCATGGTGCCGAAAACGTGGTTCGGTTACGCATCACCGGTCAGACGCAACCCACGCGCCGCATCGTCGCAGCGGTGCGCAGGGGCAGCATCGCCTCACCCCTGATCCAGGAGTCGCTCGGCATCCTGCAGTTCAACGCCAACCGGATTCTCACCGACCGGCTCAACGAGGACCTCTGAACACTGCCGGCGCGGGGCGTCCTGGAGCTGATGCCTTAGCGGCGGGTGTAGCCCATTTTTGCGCTGATCTGCAGCCCTGCCTGCTTCAGCGCCTCGAGGAGGCCCGGTGCTTTTTCCGGGTCGAAACGGAAGGCCGGCCCGGAAATGCTGACCGCGCCGATCACCGCGCCCAGGTGGTTGTACACCGGCACGGACATTGAGTTGAGGCCGATTTCGAACTCTTCGCGGACCACGCCGTAGCCTTCGCGGGCTACGTCGATCAGCTGGTTCTCCAGCTTGGCCCGGTTGGTGATGGTCCGCGGCGTGCGGGCCGGAAGCCCGGTGTCCTTCAGGATGCGGTCCCGGTCGTCCGCGGACAGCGCCGCCAGGAGGACTTTGCCGCTTGAGGTCGCATGGAGCGGTGTCAGGCTGCCCACCCAGTCATAGGTGGCCAGTGTGGACGGACCCATGGCCTGGTCCACGTTGACGGCGTAGTTGGAGCGCAGGACGGCCAGGTTCACCGTTTCCTTGAACTCCTCGGCCAGCCCTTCCAGCACAGGCCGGGCTTCACGGACCAGGCTGAGCCGTCCGGGGATGGAGCTCGCCAGCCTTAGGATGCCGAAGCCCAGCTGGTACTTTCCGCGCTCGCTGTTCTGGTGGACCATTTCACGGCTCACCAGCGAGCCCAGCAGCCGGGAGACGGTGGACTTGTGGATGCCCATCTCTTCGGCGATTTCACTCACGCCCGCATGGCCGTCCCGCGCCAGGATCTCCAGGACTGCCATTGCCCGGTCCACTGACTGGACGCCGCCGTGCTGGCCCGAGTCCGCGTCGACGTCGGATCCGGGGTCGTTCTTCGAAGCCATGATCCATACCCTCAAGTAGTTTCTGCGGCTCGCTTACCCGCCACAAGGCCGCTTAGAGCGACCTCTCGCTTAGTTCCACATTTTCGATCCTATGCCGAGACCGGCGCGTCAGGCGGCATTGCGTTGATCGCGGGGACGTCACTGCAGGTCCAGGCGCATCAGCACCCGGGGAAAGCCGTTAATCACGGAGTCAGTGGGGGCAGACATGGTGAACCCGGCCTGCTCGAAGAGGCTCCGCGTGCCAACGTAGGCCATGGTGAGGTCCACGTGTCTGCCCTCGTTGTCCACCGGATAGCCCTCAATGGCGGGGGCCCCATGGCTTCGGGCGAACTCGACGGCGCCCTTGAGCAGGTGGTGGGAGATCCCTTTGCCGCGGTGCCCGGGCCTCACCCGGATGCACCACACCGACCACACGTCGAGGTCGTCGAGGTGCGGGATCTTGCGGTTGCGGGCAAAGCTGGTGTCGGCGCGCGGATGGACGGCCGCCCAGCCCACCACTTCGTCGCCGTCGTACGCGAGAACCCCGGGCGGCGGGTCCTGCCGGACCAACTCCTTGACGACTTCGCCGCGCTCCGGGCCATGCAGTGCAATGTTCTGTTTGGAGGGGATGCGGTAGCTCAGGCACCAGCACACGGTCGCATCGGGCCGTTTGGGGCCCACTATCGTTTTCACGTCCTCGAACAGGTCCGCCGGACGGATTTCGATCGCCATGTCTACCGCACACCGTTGCTGTGGGCCATGGCGATCGCTTCGGTGCGGGAGGTGGCGCCCACTTTCCGGTAGATGTTGCGGAGGTGGAACTTCACTGTGTTCTCGCTGATGTGCAGTTTCGCGGCGATGGCCCGGTTCCGCTGTCCGGCGGAGAGCAGTTGGAGCACCTCAAGTTCGCGGTCCCCGAGCTTCCAGTCGGAAACGTCGGCCAGCGGGCGGGCCGGCGGATCAAGGGGGAGCGAGATGGCGACGTCGGCACCCCAGCCGGGCATCACATCCACGGACATGCTGCCGTCAAGGGCTTCCACGCGCTGGGCGAGGCGCGCCATGGCGGGTGCCGCGCCGGAGCGCTCGCCGGGTCCGTCGTCGCGGACGTTGACCAGCAGGTTCTCGCCGTCGCAATCCCACTGCGTTCGGATCCGCCGCACTCCCGCCTGGTCCACCATGGCAAGGACCAGCCCGCGGACGATCGCGCGGGCCGCATGCGCCACTTCGCCGGGCAGCGCGCGGCCGTTGACGGGCGGCTCGATGAACTGGACGTCGATGCCGCTGAAGTTCATGAGCGGCTTCAGGTCCTCGCGCAGCCGCTGGAATGCGGTGGCGACGGGTTCCTCCACGAGGTCGGTGGTGCGGTCGCTGAGCGTGCGGAGTCCCACGAGCGCCTTGGCGGCGACGTCGGTGGCGGACCTTCGCGCGGCGTCGTCGCTCAGTGCGGGCGACCGCAGCGCGGCGAGCAGGGTTTCGAGAGTGGTGGAGTGGTGATCCACCAGTTCCGCCGTTACCCTCACCCGCTCGGCCGAGGCCGCGCGGGATTCGATGAGGTACGACGGCGGCGCGTCCGCCACCTTTTCCCTGATCCGCTCCGCTGCCAGCGTCCAGAAGTAGCGGAGCATGCGGTCCGCTACGTCGTGCCCGGCGGGGTCCGGAAGCCGCTGCGGATCGGCGAGGATCAGCAGGGCGTTGCTCGGTGAAGACAAAGCGAGGACCGTGCGCTCTTCGCCGCCGAGCACGGCGTCACCCTGCCACGCATCGCCCGTGCCTGACCCGCTTGCGCCGGAGAGCGACGCCCGGATGTGGTCCAGTTCTGCGATGGAGACCCGGCTGATGATCGACTCGTCGCCGGCCTTCTTCTGCGGCCGGCCCGTGCAGTCCTCGGTGAAGATGACCAGGGCGCTGCTTCCCAGATAAGGGAGGGTGGCCTCCCGCAGCCGCTGCGCAATGGTGGCCAGCGGAGCAGTGGACAGGGCGGCAACAGCTTCGAGCAGGACTGTATCGGGCGCTTCCACCTGCCCAGTCTACGGCGCCACAGGAATCCACCTATCCCTTTGTGTAGTAAAGACCGTTCAATCATGGCGTTGGAACCACCTATAGGACGGGTGAGGATGAACAGGTAGCAACTTTCGTGAAGGAGGAACCAGCTGATGAGCGTCATCGCCGAAACCGATCCGGCAGCCCTGGCCGGTGCGTCCCGGGCCTTTGGCCGCAACAGGGAACTGGTCCAGGACGAAATCAGGGACGTATCCGGACGCGTTGATCCGGATCAGGTGGCGGCGCTCGTCACCGAGCTCCGGCTGGCCGGCAGGATCTTCGTGACCGGAGCCGGCCGCAGCGGGCTCGTCCTGAAAATGGCGGCCATGCGGCTCATGCACCTGGGACTGGCGGTGCACGTGGTGGGTGAGACCACCACCCCGGCCATCGGCCCAGGGGACCTGCTGCTCGCGGCCTCCGGTTCCGGCACTACCGCCGGCGTCTTCAAGGCGGCGGAAACCGCGGCCGGCCAGGGCGCACGGGTCGCCGTCTACACAGCCGACGCCGGTTCCCCGCTCGCGGAAGTTGCTGCCGCCGTCGTACTTATCCCGGCCGCCCGGAAGACGGACCACGGCTCGGCCGTGTCGCGGCAGTATTCCGGCAGCCTCTTTGAACAGGTGCTGTTCACCACCACCGAAGCCGTCTTCCAAAGCCTCTGGGACGAGGACGCTGCCGCTGCCGAGGAACTCTGGCGGCGCCACGCGAACCTCGAATAGGCCGCACCCCGTTACCACCCGCCCCGCCTCAACCAAGAACCCCAATCAGAAAAGAGACACCACGTGAAACTGCAAGTCGCCATGGACGTCCTGACCGTCGAAGCCGCCCTCGAGCTCGCGGGCAAGGTTGCCGAATACGTTGACATCATCGAGCTCGGCACCCCGCTGGTGAAGAACGCCGGCCTGTCCGCCGTGACCGCCGTCAAGACCGCCCACCCGGACAAGATCGTCTTCGCGGACATGAAGACCATGGACGCCGGAGAGCTGGAAGCCGAGATCGCCTTCGGCGCCGGTGCGGACCTGGTGTCCGTCCTCGGTAGCGCGGACGACTCCACCATTGCCGGAGCGGTGAAGGCGGCGAAGGCCCACAACAAGGGCATCGTTGTTGACCTGATCGGCGTCGCGGACAAAGTCACCCGCGCCAAGGAAGCCCGCGCACTCGGCGCCAAGTTCATCGAGTTCCACGCAGGCCTCGACGAGCAGGCCAAGCCGGGCTACAACCTGAACGTGCTGCTCAGCGCAGGGGAGGAAGCCCGGGTGCCGTTTTCCGTGGCCGGCGGAGTAAACCTCTCCACCATTGAAGCCGTACAGCGCGCCGGTGCGGACGTCGCCGTCGTCGGAGGATCCATCTACAGTGCAGAGGATCCGGCACTTGCCGCCAAGCAGCTGCGCGCTGCGATTATCTAACGAGTATTCCGCGCGCTCTTCGGTGTATGACCGCGGCAGGATTCGAGTAGTCCCGGCCGTTCCGTCCTGTCTGCGGCCATGCCACACTTGATGGACTATCGATTGACTGGGGGGATCCACGTCAGGAGATTGTCATGCGACCATCGATGCCCGCCAAGACTTCGTGCCGCAGGTTGGCGGTGAACAACGCATGATGATCGGCTGGGCCTACCTTATGGCCGCAATCATGACAGTGGACTCGCTCCTGCTGGGCCTGCTGCTGCTGAACGTGAAGTGGCCGAAGAGCTGGAAGAGGAACGGCTGACCCGCCCTGCCCGGACGCCTTCGACCATCCACATGCTCTCCCGGCCCGCATTCACAGCCTGCCGACAGGATCCGAACAGCCGCGCCTTACCTTGGCGCTGCATCTTTGAGTGAAGGACGGTGCAAACCGGCCGTTCTACCCAAAGAGCCGTTCACGCGGCGGATCGAGGAGACATCAGATGTCACGCACGAAGAGAATCACGCTCGGCCTGACGGCCGGGGCACTGGCGCTCGGCGCCGGACTGGGAGTCACCGGGATGGCCTCGGCGGCCGAAACCCCGAGCCCAAGCGCAACGGCCCAGAGCACAGCGTCCACCGACGGATCAACCGCCACTGACGGCGGCATGCGCGGCGGTCACAAGGGCGGCGACCGCGGCCAGCTGGCTGCCGACCTGGCCACCAAGCTCGGCGTGGAGGAGGCCAAGGTGACCGAGGCGCTTCAGGCTTTCCGGGATGCCAACAAGCCGACTGACGGAACCAAGCCGGCCGAGGGCACCAAGCCGGACCGTGCCGCGATGGACGCGGCGATGGCCAAGGCCCTGGCTGAGTCGCTCGGCGTCGAGGAATCCAAGGTCACCGCAGCCTTGGAGGAAATCCGCACGGCCGGCCAGGCCGAACGGGCGGCCGAACTCAAGACGCGGCTTGACCCGGCTGTCACCGACGGCAAGCTGACCCAGGCCGAGGCGGACGCCGTCACCAAGGCCGTGGAAGCAGGAGTGATCGGAGGCGGCGGCCACTAGCAAGCAGGCGAGAGCAGGAAGCAGGGCAGGACGCTCTCTCACTTCCTGCTGTTTTATACGAGACGCTCTCTCACTTTCTTGAAGAAAGTGAGAGAGCGTTTCGGGTTTTTATGGCGAAAGGTGAGAGAGCGTCTCGGGTTTTATGGCGAAAGGTGAGAGAGCGTCCGCAGGGGTGCTGCTTAGAGGACCTTGCGGATGGTCTCTTCGAAGCTCGTGACGTGGTGCAGGGCCAGCTCGCCCGCTTTGTCGGCGTCGCCCGCGGCCACTGCCTTGAGCAGTTCCACGTGCTCGGTGATGTGGCCGCTCACCGAAGGAACCTTGTCCAGGACCAGGCACCAGATGCGGGTGGCCAAGTTGTCGTAGCGGATCAGGGTGTCTTCCAGGTGTGGGTTGGCTGCCGCTTTGTAGATCAGCCGGTGCACCGTCAGGTCATATTTCATCAGCTCGCGGGACTCGGCAGGGCTCGGATCAAGCTCCGCGATGATCGTGGCAACGTCCAGCAGCTCGCGGCGCATGGCGGCGTTTGCCCTCGTGGCAGCACTACGCGCCGCCAGCGGCTCCAGCAGCTCCCGGACCTCGGAGACGTCGGCCAGTTCCGTGAAGTCCACGGTGGTGGCAAAAGTTCCCCGGCGCGGATAGGACACCACCAGGTGGTCCAACTCCAGCCGCTTGATCGCCTCGCGCACAGGGGTGCGGCCAAACCCGAGCTCGGCCGCCAGCTGGCCATCATTGATGGGTTCGCCCGGCCGGATCTCCAGCATGATCAGTTTGTCGCGCAGCTGCCGGTAGGCGGCCTCCGCCTGGGACAGGACTTCGTCCTCGGCGGGTGGCAGGGCAGGAAGTGCATTCAAGGTGCCGCTCCGTTCATCGCTACTCAGTTCTTCACCACTCAGCTTCAGCACTGAGCGATCGGGTTCCAACCGGAAGCTCAGTGCCACTTTGCTTCCCGCTATTGACTCTCCTGTGATCCCAATCATACCATTGACCTCACACTGATATATCAGTCATAGCAATAGTGGTATTTCAAAGGAGCATCCGTGGTTGAGCAGTTGAACGAGCGACTTTCCGCAGTCGATCCCGAGGTCCAGCAGGCCATCGCCAATGAGCTGGGCCGCCAGCAGTCGACGCTGGAAATGATCGCCTCGGAGAATTTCGCCCCGTCCGCAGTCATGGAGGCACAGGGGTCGGTGCTGACCAACAAGTACGCCGAGGGCTACCCGGGCAAGCGCTACTACGGCGGCTGCGAGCACGTTGACGTGATCGAGCAGCTGGCCATTGACCGGGTGAAGGCCCTGTTCGGCGCCGAGTTCGCCAACGTCCAGCCGCATTCCGGCGCCCAGGCCAACGCCGCCGCCATGTTCGCGCTGCTGAACCCGGGTGACACCATCATGGGACTGGACCTTGCCCACGGCGGCCACCTGACCCACGGCATGCGGATCAATTTCTCCGGCAAGCTATATAACGTGGTCCCGTACCACGTGCGTGAATCGGACCTCCGGATCGATATGGCCGAGGTCGAAGCGCTGGCCCTGGAGCACCGCCCGCGGCTGATCGTCGCCGGCTGGTCCGCCTACTCCCGCCAGCTCGATTTCGCCGAGTTCCGCCGCATCGCCGACCTCGTGGACGCGTACCTGATGGTGGACATGGCGCACTTCGCCGGCCTGGTGGCAGCAGGGCTGCACCCCAATCCGGTGCCGTATGCCGACGTCGTCACCACCACCACGCACAAAACCCTCGGCGGTCCCCGCGGCGGCGTCATCCTGGCCAAGGAGGAATACGCCCGCAAGATCAACAGCGCCGTGTTCCCCGGCCAGCAGGGCGGCCCGCTGGAGCATGTCATCGCAGCCAAGGCCGTGGCCTTCAAGCTCGCCGGAACCCCGGAATTCAAGGAACGCCAGGAACGCGTCCTGCAGGGATCCAAGCTGCTGGCCGAACGGCTCCTCCGCGACGACGTCGCCGCGGCCGGCATCTCCGTGGTGAACGGCGGCACCGACGTGCACCTGGTCCTCGTGGACCTCCGCAACTCCGAACTCGACGGCCAGCAGGCCGAAGACGCCCTGCACCGGATCGGCATCACGGTCAACCGCAACGCCGTACCGTTCGACCCCCGCCCGCCGATGGTTTCCTCCGGCCTCCGGATCGGAACGCCCGCCCTGGCCACCCGCGGCTTCGGCGCCGCGGAATTTACCGAGGTTGCGGACATCATCGCGACGGCGCTCATCGCCTCGGCTGCCAACGGCACCATTGGTGACCAAACCGTCGTCGAACTCCGAGCCCGGGTGACCGCCCTCGCCGAACAGTTCCCCCTTTACCCGCATCTTTCCCAGAACGACGGCGGCGAGATCGCCGCGTTCGAATCAGACATGATTGGAGCAGCCCAGTGAGCACCCAACAGCTCCCCGAGCACCCGGATTTCCTCTGGCGCAACCCGGAGCCCAAGTCCTCCTACGACGCCGTGATTGTGGGCGGCGGCGGGCACGGCCTGGCCACGGCCTACTTCCTGGCCAAGAACCACGGCATGACCAACATCGCGGTCCTCGAAAAGGGCTGGCTGGCCGGCGGCAACATGGCACGCAACACCACCATCATCCGGTCCAACTACCTCTGGGACGAGAGCGCTGCCATCTACGAGCACGCCCTGAAGCTCTGGGAGATCCTGCCGGAGGAGCTCGAATACGACTTCCTCTTCAGCCAGCGCGGCGTCATGAACCTCGCCCACACCCTCGGCGACGTCCGCGAAAGCATCCGCCGCGTGGGAGCGAACAAGCTCAACGGCGTGGATGCTGAATGGCTGGAACCGGACCAGGTCAAGGAACTCTGCCCGATCCTCAACATCAGCGACAACATCCGCTACCCGGTCATGGGCGCCACGTACCAGCCGCGTGCCGGCATCGCCAAGCACGACCACGTGGCCTGGGCCTTCGCCCGCAAGTGCGACGAACTGGGCGTGGACATCATCCAGAACTGCGAAGTCACCGGCTTCCTCAAGGACGGCGACCGCGTGGTGGGCGTCAAGACCAACCGCGGCACCATCAACACCGAAAAGGTGGGCCTGTGCGCTGCCGGCCACAGCTCGGTCCTGGCGGAAATGGCCGGCTTCCGGCTCCCCATCCAGTCCCACCCGCTCCAGGCCTTGGTCTCCGAACTGCACGAACCGGTCCACCCCACCGTGGTGATGTCCAACCACGTGCACGTCTATGTTTCCCAGGCCCACAAGGGCGAACTGGTCATGGGCGCCGGCGTCGACTCCTACAACGGCTACGGCCAGCGCGGCTCCTTCCATGTGATCGAGAACCAGATGGCCGCCGCCGTCGAACTGTTCCCCATCTTTGCCCGGGCCCACGTGCTCCGGACCTGGGGCGGAATTGTGGACACCACGCTGGATGCCTCGCCGATCGTGGGCACCACCCCGGTGGAGAACATGTTCGTGAACTGTGGCTGGGGCACCGGCGGCTTCAAGGCCACCCCGGCTGCCGGACTCACGTTCGCGCACACCATCGCCACGGGCACTCCGCACAAGCTGAACAAGCCGTTTGCGCTGGAACGCTTCGAAACCGGCGCCCTGATCGACGAACACGGCGCAGCCGCCGTCGCCCACTAGCCGCCGTCCCATAGAAAGAAGACGCACATGCTGCTTATCTCATGCCCCAACTGCGGCTCGCGCGACGAGACCGAGTTCCACTACGGCGGCCAGGCCCACGTGCCGTACCCGGAGAACCCGAACGACATGAACGACCGTGAATGGGCCGAGTTCCTGTTCTACCGCGACAACACCAAGGGCACGTTCGCTGAGCGCTGGCTCCACAGCACCGGCTGCCGCCAGTGGTTCAACATGCTCCGCGACACCGTCAGCTACGACATCCAGGCCGTCTACCCGATGGGTTCGCCCCGGCCGGACGTGTCCGTCCCGGCCGTCGCTGACACCGGCACTGCCAGCACCGCCGCTGACAGCACCACTACGGGGGACACGGCGCCCAGCACCTCTGCAACCAGCATTTCAGCAACCAGCACCACCCCTGGCACCACCGCCCCGGAAGGAGCAACCAAGTGACTTCCCAGAACGCCCGCCTCGCGGCCGGCGGACGCATCGACCGCAGCATCTCCTGGCGTTTCACCGTGGACGGCGAGGAATTCACCGGCCACCCCGGCGACACGCTGGCCTCGGCGCTGCTCGCCAACGGCCGGATCGCCGCCGGCAACTCGCTGTACGAGGACCGCCCCCGCGGCATCATGTCCGCCGGCGTGGAGGAATCCAACGCGCTGGTGCGGGTCGAAGCACGGTTCCCGGGCCACGTGGCCGAGTCCATGCTCCCCGCCACCACCGTCACCCTGGTGGACGGCCTGAAGGCGGACCTGCTCAACGGCCTGGGCCGCCTCGATCCCGAGGAGGACCGCGCCGAGTACGACAAGAAGTTCGTTCACACCGACGTCCTGGTGATCGGCGGGGGCCCCGCCGGCCTGGCCGCGGCCCGCGAGGCCGTCCGCACCGGCGCCCGCGTGATGCTGCTGGACGACCAGCCCGAACTGGGCGGCACGCTCCTGTCCGGTTCCACCGCACCGGAGCTCGCTGAGACCATCGAAGGCAAGCCGGCCCTGGAATGGGTGGCTGACGTGGAAGCCGAGCTCGTCTCCGCAGCCGAGTGCACCGTCCTGAACCGCACCACGGCCTTCGGCGCCTACGATGCCAACTACGTCGTCGCCGTCCAGAACCGCACCGACCACCTCTCCAGCCCGGCCGCCCCCGGCGTATCCCGGCAGCGGATTTGGCACATCCGTGCCAACCAGGTGGTGGTTGCGCCCGGCGCCCACGAACGCCCGCTGGTGTTCGAGAACAACGACCGCCCCGGCATCATGCTCGCCTCGGCCGTCCGCAGCTACCTCAACCGCTACGCCGTGGCCGCCGGGCAGCGCGTCGTCATCAGCACCACCAACGACAGCGCCTACGCCCTGGCCTCGGACCTGCGGGCTGCCGGCGTCAAGGTCGCCGCCGTCGTGGACGCCCGTCCCCGCCTCACGGAGGTGGCAGCCGCCGCCGTCGAGTCCGGCACCAGGGTACTGATCGGCAGTGCGGTGGCCAACACCTCCTCTGGAGAAGGCACAGCGGACGGCCGGCTGACCGGCGTCACCGTCCGCAGCATCAACGACGACGGCGAACTCACCTCCGGCATCGAAGAGATCGCCTGCGACCTGCTGGCAGTCTCAGGCGGCTGGAGCCCGCTGGTCCACCTCCACTCGCAACGGCAGGGAAAGCTGCGCTGGGACGATGACCTGGCGGCATTCGTGCCGAGCACCGTGGTCCCGAACCAGCAGACCATCGGCTCCGGCCGCGGCAGCTTCGAACTCGAGGACTGCCTCGCCGAAGGCATCTCCGCCGGAGCGTCGGCGGCCATCGCCGCCGGCTTCAGTGCCGCCGTCGAACCTTCCGTCATCGGCGAGCCCAAGGCGTCCGCCCCCACCCGCCAGCTGTGGCTGGTACCGGGCCAGGAAGGCACGCCGGATGACTGGCACCACCACTTCGTTGACTTCCAGCGCGACCAGTCCGTGGCTGACGTGCTGCGGTCCACCGGCGCCGGCATGCGGTCCGTGGAGCACATCAAGCGCTACACCTCCATCAGCACCGCCAACGACCAGGGCAAGACCTCCGGCGTCAACGCCATCGGCGTGATCGCCGCGGCACTCCGCACCGCCGGCGAAGCCTCCCGGGGCATCGGCGACATCGGCACCACCACCTACCGCGCCCCGTTCACCCCCGTGGCCTTCGCGGCACTGGCCGGACGCCAGCGCGGCGAGCTGTTCGACCCTGCCCGCGTCACCTCGATCCATCCGTGGCACGTTGCCAAGGGCGCACTGTTCGAGGACGTGGGGCAGTGGAAGCGTCCCTGGTACTACCCGCAGGCCGGTGAGGACATGGACGCCGCCGTGCTGCGCGAGTGCGCCGCCGTCCGTGATTCCGTGGGCTTCATGGACGCCACCACGCTCGGCAAGATCGAGATCCGGGGCAAGGACGCCGGTGAGTTCCTCAACCGGATCTACACCAACGCCTTCAAGAAGCTCGCCCCGGGCTCCGCCCGCTACGGCGTGATGTGCATGGCGGACGGCATGATTTTCGACGACGGCGTGACCCTGCGCCTCGACGAGGACCGGTTCTTCATGACCACCACCACCGGCGGCGCCGCGAAGGTGCTGGACTGGCTGGAGGAATGGCTGCAGACCGAATGGCCTGAACTGGACGTGCACTGCACCTCGGTGACCGAACAGTGGAGCACCATTGCCGTCGTCGGACCCAAATCCCGCGCGGTGATCGCCAAGGTGGCACCGGAACTCGCCGCCGGCGGCGGGCTGGAGGCGGAAGCCTTCCCGTTCATGACGTTTCGCGAAACCACCCTCGCCTCCGGTGTGCAGGCCCGGATTTGCCGGATCTCGTTCTCCGGCGAACTGGCCTACGAAATCAACGTGCCGTCCTGGTACGGGCTGAACACCTGGGAAGCCGTGGCCGCCGCCGGGGCCGAATTCAACATCACCCCGTACGGCACCGAAACCATGCACGTGCTCCGCGCCGAAAAGGGCTACCCGATCGTCGGCCAGGACACCGACGGCACCGTCACCCCGCAGGATGCCGGGATGGAATGGGTGGTCTCCAAGGCCAAGGAGTTCATCGGCAAGCGCTCCTACGCCCGTGCCGATGCCAAGCGCGAGGACCGCAAGCACCTGGTCAGCGTCCTCCCCGTGGACGGAACGCTGCGGCTGCCGGAAGGCACCCAGCTCGTGGAAAAGGGCATCTCCACCAACCCCGCCTATGGCCCCGTCCCGATGCAGGGCTTCGTGACCTCGAGCTACCACAGCGCCGCACTGGGCAGGTCGTTCGGGCTGGCCCTGATCAAGAATGGCCGCAACCGCATCGGCGAGACCCTCGTGGCCGCCGCCGGCGACCAGCTGGTTGACGTGGTTGTCGCAGAAACCGTACTTTTTGACCCCGAAGGGACCCGCAAAGATGGCTAACACAGCAGCACTCGAAGGCATCAATGGACTCCGGGACATCCGCCGCAGCCCTGCCTCCCACCTGGCCGAAGCGCTGGAGGCCGGCTCCGTGGCGGGAACGGTTGTCCTCAAGGAAGGCCCGTTCCAGACCATGGCGGGGATCCGCGTTGACCCCCGCTCTGAGCAGGGCTCACGGATCGCGTCCGTTGCCGGCGGCCTGCCCGCACGGTGCGGCGAAGTGGCCGGCTCGGACAGCATCAGCGTCCTGTGGCTCGGCCCGTCCGAGTTCCTGGTGGTGGCACCGGAAGACGCCCACGACTCCCTCGGCGGGGACCTGATCGGCTCCCTCACGGCAGCCCTCGGCGACGCTCCCGGCCAGGTGGTGGACCTCTCCGCCAACCGCACCACGTTCGAGCTCTCCGGCCCGCGTGCACGGGCAGTCCTGGAGAAGGGCTGCGCCCTGGACCTGCACCCGCGCAGCATCACCCCGGGAACTGCCCTGAACACCGAGGTGGGCAACATCCCGGTGGTCCTGCTGAAGAACGGCGAGGACAGCTTCCGGCTGTTCCCGCGGGCTTCGTTCGCGGACTTCCTGGGCCGCTGGCTCCTGGACGCCATGAGGGAATACGCCTCTCCCGAGGTGCCCTGATGGCGCTGAGCGCCCTGGACCTCTTCTCCGTTGGCATCGGGCCGTCGTCGTCACACACGGTCGGCCCGATGCGGGCGGCGAAACTGTTCGCCGACGGGCTCAAAGGTGACGGCCACATGAGCGCCACCGTCCGGGTCCAGGCGGAACTGTTCGGATCGCTCGGCGCCACCGGCAGGGGCCACGGCTCCGACAAAGCCGTGGTCCTGGGCCTCCAGGGCCTGGACCCGGAAACGGTGGACACCTCCACCGCGGACGACCAGGTGGCCGCCGCCGCGCTCGACGCCGAACTCCGGATCGGCGGGGACCACCGGGTGGATTTCAACTGGGACGAGGACGTGGTGCTGCACCGCCGCAAATCCCTGCCCGCCCACCCCAACGGAATGACGTTCCGCGCGCTGGACCACACCGGCGCCGTGCTCAGTGAACGGAGCTTCTACTCCATTGGCGGCGGTTTCGTTGTTGACGGCGACGCCGACGCCGGAGACAAAGTGGTGGCGGACGACACGCCGCTGCCGTACCCTTTCACCACGGCCGACGAACTCCTGGAGATCTGCCGCCGCGAGGGAATGTCCATCTCCGACGTTATGCTCGCCAACGAACTCGTGTGGCGCAGCGAAGCGGAACTCCGCGAGGAGCTGCTGAAACTCTGGGCTGTCATGCGCGAATGCGTGGACAACGGCTGCGCCGCGGAAGGGATCCTTCCCGGCGGGCTGAACGTCAGGCGCCGGGCGCCGTCGTTGTTCAAGACCCTGACCGCGGACACCGGCGTCACCGATCCGCTCCGGGCGATGGAGTGGGTGAACCTCTTCGCCCTTGCCGTCAACGAGGAAAATGCCGCCGGCGGGCGGATCGTCACCGCCCCCACCAACGGCGCGGCCGGAATTGTGCCGGCGGTGCTGCACTACTACACCAAGTTTGTCCCAGGAGCCGACGACGACGGTGTGGTCCGCTTCCTGCTGGCGGCGGCCGCCGTCGGGATTCTTTTCAAGATCAACGCCTCCATCTCCGGCGCGGAAGTCGGCTGCCAGGGCGAGGTGGGCTCGGCCTGCTCCATGGCGGCCGCCGGACTGTGCGAGGTGCTGGGCGGCACGCCGGAACAGGTGGAAAACGCCGCCGAGGTGGGAATCGAACACAACCTGGGCCTGACCTGCGACCCCGTGGGCGGCCTGGTGCAGATCCCGTGCATCGAACGCAACGCCATTGCCAGCGTGAAGGCCATCAACGCCGCCCGCCTTGCCCTGCACGGGGACGGCAGCCACAAGGTGTCCCTCGACAAAGCCATCAAAACGATGCGCGAGACAGGAGCCGACATGAAAACCAAGTACAAGGAAACCTCCCGAGGAGGCCTCGCCGTGAATGTGATCGAGTGCTGAGCCATGACTGCCATCGAGACTGAAACCTCCACGGGCCCGTCCGTCGCGGAGCCGGCCGTGACCACCGTGGAGCATGTCCTGACGCTCGACTGCAACGAGTCGCCGGGCATCGTGCACGCCGTCTCCGGCTTCCTGCTGGAACACGGCTGCGACATCATCGACAACCAGCAGTTCGGTGAACGCTCCGAAGGGCACTTTTTCATGCGGGTGCACTTTGCGTCCGACGGCGATGCCTCCACCGCGGAGACCCTGCGGACCGCTTTTGCCCCTGTGGCTGAACGTTTCGGGATGAGCTGGCGGCTGGAGCCGCACGGTTCAAAGCGCCGCGTGCTGATCATGGTGTCCAAGTTCGGGCATTGCCTTAACGACCTGCTGTTCCGTGCCAGGATCGGCGAGCTGCCGGTGGACGTGGTGGCGGTGGTGTCCAACCACACCGACCACCAGGCGCTGGTGGAATGGCACGGAATCCCGTTCTTCCACGTGCCCGTCACCGCCGCCACCAAGCCCGAGGCCGAGGCACGGCTGCTGGAACTGGTGGACGAGTTCGACGTGGAACTGGTGGTGCTGGCCCGCTACATGCAGGTCCTCAGCGACGGGCTCACCCGCAAGCTGGACGGGCGTGCCATCAACATCCACCACTCGTTCCTGCCCAGTTTCAAGGGCGCCAAGCCGTACCACCAGGCCTACGCCCGCGGTGTGAAAACGGTGGGTGCCACGGCGCACTACGTCAACGGCGAGCTGGATGAGGGACCCATCATCGCCCAGCAGGTGGTGGAGGTGGACCACACCTACGGCCCGGAAGACCTGGTGGCCGCCGGCCGCGACACCGAGTGCAAGGCGTTGTCTAACGCGGTGCGCTGGCACTGTGAGGGCCGGGTGATCCTGCACGGCAACAGGACCGTGGTGCTCCGCTAGGCCCCGCCCCCTCCGCAACCCGCGACGCTCTCTCACTTCCGGTCGGTCTCACCGCGACGCTCTCTCACTTCCGGTCAGTTTCACCGCGACGCTCTCTCACTTCCGGTCAGTTTCACCGCGACGCTCTCTCACTTTCTCCAGGAAAGTGAGAGAGCATCGCGGTTTTTCTTGCGTTAAGTGAGAGAGCGTCCGTTCACGCGCTGGTCTCTTGCTACAGCGCGGCCAGCCGGGTGGCGAGGTGCAGCGCGGCGAGCCGGCCGGTTCCGCGCGGATCCCCGCCGCACAACTCAAAGATCCGTTGCAAGCGGTGATGCATCGACTGCCGCTCAACATGCAGTTCGCGGGCGGCCTGCGCAGTGTTGCAACCCGAGTCCAGCCAGGTTGCCAGGGTTGCGAGCAGCTGGGAGTTGCGCCGCGCGTCGTGATCCAGCAAGGGCCCCACCTGCTGGCGGACGAAATCCTGCCGTGTGCCCTGGTCCAGATGCTGCACCGCCAGGCGCTCCACCGCCAAGTCTTCGACGTCGATCACCACGCCTTCCGCGTCCGACGCCGGCCGGGCCGCCGACCGAAGCGAGCCGTTCACGGCGAGATCCAGGGCGCTTTTCGCCTCCGACAGCGACCACGGCGCGTGTTCGATCCCGGCTGCCAGCGGACCCACCGCCGTCATGGTTCCCGCCTCGACCGGGAGCTCCCTGAGTGCCGCCACGAGCCGGGCCCGCGCGGCCGCCGCCCCGTCAAAAGGGAGGGCGGCAAGCGCCAGGAGCTCGGCATTGTCCACATAGCTGGCGCTTTGCTGCGCCGACCGCTTGAGGATATTGTCCATGGCAGCCCGCAGCTGCTGCGAGGTGGAGGACCGGACGACGACGGCGACAACCGTCGCAGAGGGAAGGATCCCTGCGGCGGGGGAGAGTTGCTGAAGCCGCCAGGGCTGGCTGCCGGAACTGACGGCACGCAGCAGCGCCGTTCCGGCCACTTCTTTCAGCCCAGGCGGCATCCGCTGCAGCAGCGCGAGCGACAGGATGTCCACGCAGCGACCGCCGGCAACGCGCGCGAGGTTGACGTCGCCGTCGGCCGGTACGTTGATGAGCAACCTCGCGGAGGGCACGCCGCGGACCGGCACATCAATGCTGATCAACGTGCCGCCGCTGCCCGGCCCTGCCGTGCGTCCGGGCTCTGCCGGGGAGCCGGTGCCGGACTCGGGGCCCTCCTCCGGCTGGGAATCGGCGCCGTCAGCCGGACGCGTGCCGGCGTCATCCGGCCCGGCGTTGCCCAGCGTCACGCCGGACACCGACGAGAGCTCCAGCGTCGCATCGATGATTCCGGCCAGCACGGCGAGGATCTGGTCCAGGCTGCTCCCGTGGGCCAGCTCAACGGCCATGGCGTGGCTGGCCTCATCCGCGCGGCGCAGATGGGCCACGGATTCACTGACGAGCATCGAGTTGATCGCCTGCATGATGCCCACGAACGGCACCACCTTGCGGAATTCAATAAGGGGAAGCCCGGCGGTTTCCGCCGCCTGGATCATCGACGACGGCAGTGAAGCGAGCCGCTGGCCCGTTTCCACCGCCAGCGCACCGACCCCGCGCTCTGCCAGCTGCCGAACATACTCCACCCGGCGGGCGTCCGAGGCAGTAACCAGCGCATCGCCGCCGGTAAGAAGCAGCTCGCCGCCGCTAAGTAACGGCGCGATGTCCAAGACTTCACTGGAGTGCACCCATCGCAGCTGCGTACCCGCCACGGCGCCAGCACCGGCGCGGATCACGGGATCGGCGGCTGTGAGGGTGGCATGTTTCAGGATCTCACTGAGCTTTATTGGCATTACGCTCCGTCATGCAAATGGGTCTTTTGATGTACATATCGTATCTTGTTGCCTGTGGTCTGCGGCACATACTCTGGCTGTATCCCCTTTCTCCGACGGAGGCCCCACATGCAAAACAACTCCACTGCAGTCCCGGCCGGCCACGTGCCCGCAGCCGGCGAAGACGTCGAAGCGTGGCTTCAGCCCATCCCCGAATCACAGCGGACCCGGAAGGTTTCCGGACAGTTCTGGATCTGGGCGGGAGCCAACCTGGCGCCCATCAACTGGGTGCTCGGCGCCCTGGGCATCCACCTCGGACTTGGCTTCGCCGACACCGTCACCGTTCTGGTTTTGGGGAACCTGATCGGCATGCTCCTGTTCGGCTGCTTCGTACTGCTGGGCCAGAAGACCGGTGCAACCGGCATGGTGCTGGCCCGTGCGGCATTCGGCCGGCGCGGAAACTACCTTCCCGCCGCCATCCAGGCGCTGCTGGTCATCGGCTGGTGCGCCGTCAACACCTGGATCATCCTGGATCTTGTGATGGCACTCTTCGGCACCCTCGGCTGGGTGGACCCGACGGCCCACAACTACGCCTGGAAGATCGGCGTCGCCACCGCCATCATGGCCGCGCAGGTTGCCATCGCCTGGTTCGGCTACAAGGCCATTGCGGCTTTTGAAAAGTGGACCGTGCCGCCCACCATCATCATCCTCGCCGTGATGTCCGCCGTCGCCTGGTTCGGTATGAAAATCAATTGGTCCTACGCGGGGCCCGCCGGCAACATCCTCGAAGGCTCGGACCGGATCGCTGCCATGAGCGCCGTTATGACGGCCATCGGCATCGGCTGGGGAATCACCTGGTTCACCTATGCCGCCGACTACTCCCGCTTTGTGAGCACCGAGGTGCCGAAGCGCAAGGTCTACCTGGCATCAGTGCTGGGGCAGTTCATCCCCGTCGTCTGGCTCGGAGTCCTGGGCGCCAGCCTCGCAACCAACAGCGGCGAGATCGACCCCGGAAAACTCATTGTGCAAAACTTCGGGGTCCTCGCGCTTCCGGTGCTCCTGATGGTCCTGCACGGACCCATCGCCACCAACATCCTGAACATCTACACTTTCTCGGTCGCGACGCAGGCCCTCGACATCACCATCAGCCGCCGCAAGCTCAACCTGTTCGTCGGCGTCTTCTCGCTCATCGCCGTCGTATTCTTCATCTTCCAGGAGGACTTCGCCTCCGTCCTGGACGCCTGGCTGATCGGTCTCGTGGCGTGGGTGGCCGCCTGGGGCGGCGTCATGCTGGTGCATTTCTTCTGGATCGAGAAGCGCTGGCCCGGCGAGGCCTCGCGGTTGTTCGACGGCGTGGGCACTAAGCGGCTCCCCGGAGTCAACTGGGCGGGCGTCGTGTCCCTCCTGGTCGGCATTTTCGCCACCTGGCTGTTCATGTACGGCCTGGTTCCTGCAATGCAGGGCCCCATCGCAGTGGCACTGGGCGGCTGGGACCTGTCCTGGCTCGCCGGCGGCGTCAGCAGCGCAGCGTGCTACGCAGTTCTTGGCCCCCGGGTCCACCGGAAGTTTCTGGCTGGCGCCGCCTCTGAGCCGGTCCCGGTAACGGTCCCGGAGACGACCGTCCCGGACGCTGCAGCCCGCCCGTCAACCACCCCAGTTTCGCTGTAGAAAGGATTCGGACCATGGAATTCCCCGCTCTCCCGGACTCCGCCCATCCCATCACCTGGCCCGAAGGTTACCGGGCGGCCGCGTCCTTCACGTTCGATGTGGACGCGGAGTCCTGCACCATCGCCCACGATCCCACCAGCACGCGCCGGATGTCGCTCATGACGCACCAGTCCTACGGGCCCAAGGTTGCTGTGCCCCGGCTGCTGCAGATCCTGCAGCGCCAGGACATCCAGGCCACCTTCTTCATTCCCGGATTCACCGCTGAAAGCTACCCCGACGTGGTGCGCCGGATCGTGGACGCCGGCCACGAGATCGCACACCACGGCTACCTGCACGAACCCATGCGGGGGATCGATGCGGCCACCGAGGCGCGGTATATCGACCGCGGGCTGGAAGCGCTGGCCAAGGTCGCCGGTGTACGGCCGGTGGGTTACCGGGCTCCGTGGTGGGAACTGAACTGGCACTCGCCGGCGCTCCTGGCAGACCGCGGCTTCCTCTACGATTCAAGCCTGCTCGACGGCGATGCACCGTACCGCTTCAGCGTCGCCGACGGCGATTCCAGGGATCTGGTGGAAATTCCGGTGGACTGGGCGCTCGACGACTGGGAGCAGTACGCCTTCTACCCGGGAGTCACCGGCAGCGGCGTCATCGAAAGCCCCGCCAAGGTCCTGGAAATGTGGACTCTGGAAGCGCAGGCGCACCATGCGGCCGGGAGCTGCTTCGTACTGACCAACCACCCGTTCATCTCCGGCCGGCCTTCGAAAGCCGTGGCACTGGAACAGCTGATCAGCCGGGTCAAGGACATGGACGGAATGTGGGTCACCACGCTGGCGAAAATCGCCCAGCACACCCGGGACACGGTCACCGAAGTCCACAGCCACGCACGGATTGAGGTTCCGGAATTCCCCGACGCCGGCGCCCGCTTCACCCCGGCGCAGGTGCGCCAGCCAGCGCTGGCCGCTGAACCGGCCTGAGCCCACCCGCCGGAACGCTCTCTCACTACTTACCGAAAAAGCCGGAACGCTCTCTCAGTCGATACAGAAAAAGCCGGAACGCTCTCTCACGCGGTGAACTGGTCCCCGATAGTTGGACTGGCTAAATCGGATTCTAGGCCGCAAGGGTCTGGGCTCGGTATTGCACCGGGCTCAGGCCCTTGAGCCTTGTGGAGATTCTTTCGTTGTTGTACCAGCGGATGTACTCGGGAAGTGCCGAGGCCAGGGCGTCGGTGCTGAGGAAGCGGACGTGGTGGAAGAGCTCTTCTTTGAGGTGTCCGAAGAAGTTTTCCATGACGGCGTTGTCGTAGCAGTTGCCCTTGCGGGACATCGACTGCGCGGCGCCGGCATCTTTGAGAAGGATCCGCCATGAGGCGTGTTGGTATTGGACGCCTTGGTCCGAATGCACCAGCGGCTGCTGCCCCGGCTCAAGACGGGCGAGGGCGCTGCGGAGCGAACTGTTGGTCAGTTCCAGGTTCGGCGAGCTGCCAACGGAATAGGAGATGATCTGTCGGTCGAAGAGGTCCATGACTGGTGAGAGGTAGAGCTTCCGGTCCCCGACGCGGAACTCCGTCACGTCCGTGACCCACTTCTGGTTCGGAGCGTCAGCATCAAACTTCCGGTTCAGCAGATTCGGGGCAATAGCGCCCTGCTCACCTTGGTAGGAGTTATAGCGCTTCCTTCGGCGGACCTTACAGAGCAGCTGCAGTGAGCGCATCAGTTTCAGCACGGTCTTCTTCGCAACCGCCCACCCTTGCTTGGTTAGCTCGCTGTGGATGCGGCGATGGCCGTAGCGGCCATGGTTTGTCGTGAAGATCTCCGTGACTGCGGCCTTGAGTGCTTCCTTGGGGTCTGGAGATCGAAGCCGGGCCTGGTGGTAGAAGAACGTCGAGCGGGCCAGGCCCGCGACCGGCAGCAGGACCGGGAGAGGGTAGTCAGCCTTGAGGGCAATGAGGGCCTGAACCTTCACTGTCGTTCCTGAGCCCTCAAGGCCCGCAATTTTCCCAGATATGCCACCTCCGCGCGGAGTCGTTCGTTCTCCCGGCGCAACCGTTCCAGTTCGGTTAACTCGGCCGGTGGAGGTGGAGCTGCGGACTTCGCGGGCCTGCCTTTGGCCCTGGGACGTAATGCCTCCGCACCATCACGGCGATACGCCCGGACCCACTTTTGCAGCAACTGACGCGAGGACAAGCCGGCCTCCACAGCCAGGTCCTGGCCGGCCTCGCCCGCGAGGAACCGCTCCACTAAGGCCAGCTTGAACTCGAACGAGTACGACTTCGCCGGTTTGCTCACCAGCACTCCTTGCCCATGAATCCTCCACCGCCCATACAGCGCCCTAACGGGCACCCACGGCGCATCCAGCAAACGCGCCGCTGCCCGATACCCGATGCCTTTCTCAAACCACGCTACCGCCGCCTCGCGCTGGACCTCAGACAACAAACTATTTGCACGCATAAAACTGCTCCCCGGAAGTCGGAACTGAATTTCTCAGTCCAACTTCCGGGGAGCAGTTCACGGTGAGTGAGCGTTCCGGCTTTTGTTGCGATAAGTGAGAGAGCGTCCGCCCGGAACGTGCAGGAAGTGAGAGAGCGTCCGGGGAGGCCGGGTGGGGCGAAGCTAGACGCCCAGGGTTTCCTTCAGCGCCGCCACGTGGCCCTGGGCCTTGACCTGGTACTGGGCCAGCTTCACTTTACCTTCGGGGTCGAGCACCACGGTGGAGCGGACGATGCCCTCAGTGACCTCGCCGTCGCGCAGCTTCTCGCCCCACGCGCCGTAGGCCAGGGCCACGGAGTGGTCCTCATCGGCCAGGAGCGGGAAGGTCAGGGCAAAGTCGCCGGTGAAGTGGGCCAGCTTATCGGGGGCGTCGGGGGAGACGCCCAGGACCTCGTAGCCGGAGCCCTGCAGGGACTCGAGGCTGTCGCGGAAGTCGCAGGCCTCGGTGGTGCAGCCGGGCGTGGCTGCTTCCGGGTAGAAGTACACAATGACGTTCTTGCCGCGGTAATCGGCCAGCGAAGTCGGCTTGCCTTCGGCGTCCGGCAGGGTGAAATCCGGTGCCTGGGTTCCGGGCTGGAGCTTGGTGGTCAGAGTGGGGCTCATAATGATCCTTCGGGAGTCTGTTTGCTGACAAAAAGAGCTGCGTGCTCAGCGGGACGGGGCAGACGGCTGTATGGCACAACCACCGGTTCAGATGCAGTATTCCGCTGGTCCGCGCACTTTGGTGTGCGGGCCCGGGACGAACTGGTAGCCGCCGCCGCGGACCGTGGCGATCGCATGCCGGCCTCGGCGCAGCTTCCGCCGCACCCGGCCCACGTACACATCGATGGAGCGAGAGGCCGCCGCAGGGGAATCGAACGACTCCAGGAACAGCCGCAGCTCCTCCCGGCTCACGGTCCGCGAGCAGTTTTCCACGAGGTAGCGGAGCAGCTTGAACTCGACGCCGGTGAGCGCCACAAGCTTGCCGTCCAGCCGGACCTCACCTGCGGCGAGGTCCACGGACACCAGGCACGCGGGACCGGCCGACGGCGGGAGGGGAGTTGCGCCGTCGTCGTCCTGTTCCGGGGAGTCCTCCGGAACGGACGACGACGGCACCCGGGTTCCGCTGCCGGCTGGCCCGTGCGGTCCCCCCGGCGGGCCAGCCTGGGCAGCGGAAGTTGCAGCTCCGGCGGCGGGCCAGACGTGGACTTCCGCCTCCGGAGCAATCTTGAGGGCACGGGCCAGCAACAGTTCCGCGGCGCGCGCCATGACGGCGTCGTCAATGTCCTGGTCGCCGTCCGGGGTTACCCAGACGGCCAGGCCATGGGCTTTGAGCTGCGTACCAGCCTCCGCCGGACCGGGCCGCTGCGGGCCCGTCGGCGTCGGGCCCGCAGCGCATATGCCGCGCGGGGAATGTACCTGGACAGCCATGGCGTGGTGCCTTAGACGCCGCCGCGGCGGATCAGCTTGCCGCCGGGGGTCTGGCCGTCGATTTCATGTCCGCGCAGGAATGTCTTCCGGACCACGCCGGAGAGCGCCTTGCCGTCGTACGGCGTGATGGGGTTCTTGTGCTTGAGCTTGGAAACGTCCACCACAAAGGCCTCATCCGGCGCGAAGACCGAGAAGTCCGCGTCGAACCCGAGCGCCAGCTGGCCCTTGTTGGACAGGCGTGCCAGGGCGGCAGGCTTCTCGGCCATCCAGGAAACAACCTGCTCCAGCGGGATGTTGCGGTGCCGGGCCTCGGTCCAGATCAGCGACAGGCCAAGCTGCAGCGAGGAGACGCCGCCCCAGGCCACGGCAAAGTCGCCGTTTTCCAGGTCCTTCAGGTCAAGCGTGGAGGGGGAGTGGTCGGAGACGATGCAGTCAATGGTGCCCTCCTGCAGGCCCTTCCACAGCAGCTCGCGGTTCGATGCCTCGCGGATGGGCGGGCAGCACTTGTAGGCGGTGGCGCCGTCGGGGATCTCCTCGGCCATCAGGGTGAGGTAGTGCGGGCAGGTCTCCACGGTGAGGTGCACGCCGTCGCGCTTGGCGCTGGCGATCATAGGCAGCGCGTCGGAGGAGGACAAGTGGAGGATGTGGGCGCGGGCACCCGTCCAGCGGGCACGCTCGATCACCTCGGCGATGGCCTTGTTTTCGGCGCCGCGGGGGCGGGATGCGAGGAAGGTGGAGTAGTGGTCGCCGCCCGGATGGGGTGCGCGGTCAATGGCGTGCGAGTCCTCGGCGTGGACGATCATGAGCGAGTCGAAGGACTTGAGCTCGGCCATGTCCTCTTCCATCTCGTCCGCCTCGAGGTGCGGGAACTCGTCTACACCGGAGTGCAGCAGGAAGCACTTGAAGCCGAACACGCCTTCGTCGTGCAGCGGGCGCAGGTCCGCCTTGTTGCCGGGCACGGCGCCGCCCCAGAATCCGACGTCCACGAACGCCTGGTCCTCGGCCACTTCGCGCTTGAGCTTGAGGCCTTCCACCGTGGTGGTGGGCGGGATGGAGTTCAGCGGCATGTCGATGATGGTGGTGACACCGCCGGCCGCGGCGGCACGGGTGGCGGAGGCGAAGCCCTCCCATTCGGTGCGGCCGGGCTCGTTGACGTGGACGTGGGTGTCCACCAGGCCGGGGATCAGGGTTTCGTCGTCGGCGAGTTCGATCACTTCGGCGCCGGCCAGGCCGTTGCCGAGCGGTTCGATGGCCACGATCTTGCCGCCGCGCACGCCCACTTCACGCGGTGCGATGCCGGCGGTGGTGAGGATGCGCTGCCCCCGGATAACGAGGTCAAAGCTTTCTTCAGACATTGAGGGGCTCCTTAGTGCGGGCGTTGTTCGCTGGCGCGGCGGAATCAACCGTGGCGGCGGCCCGGGTCAGGTCCGCCAGTTCCGCGCCGATGTGCTTTCCCAATTGTTCAAGCAGGGGTGCTGCTTCGGCTATACATATTTCTACCTTGGCCTCCAGCGAGGTCAGGGGGTAGACCTGCCGGAAGCCGGAATCCTTCTGCTGCGCCGGTGTCAGGGTGGTGCGTCCGCAGACGGCCACCACCGGAACGCCGGCCCGGGCCGCAGCACGCGCCACGCCCATGGGCGTTTTGCCCAGCAGGCTCTGTTCGTCCAGGCTGCCTTCGCCGGTGATCACCAGATCGGCCCCGGCCAGCCGGTGGGCGAGCCCGGTGAATTCAAGCACGACGTCGATGCCAGGCCTGCGCGTCGCGGCCAGGACTGCGATGGCTGCGTAGCCCACGCCGCCCGCCGCTCCGGCGCCCGGTGCGTCCGCGGCCTTCAGCGCGCGGGGCCCGATTTCGGCGGCGAGGACATCCACAAAGTGCGCCAGGGCGGCGTCGAGTGTTGCTACGTCCTCCGGGCTGGCGCCCTTCTGCGGGCCGAAGACCGCCGGGGCGCCTTCGGCTCCGAGCAGCGGGTTGTCCACGTCGCTGGCCAGGACGAATCGCGTCTCGTCCAGTCGCGAATCGAAGCCGGAGAAGTCAATCCGGTCCAGCCTGGCAAGGGCGGCCCCGCCCGGCGGCAGTTCGTTGCCGCCGGCGTCGAGGAGCTGCGCGCCGAGTCCCTGCAGGACGCCGGCGCCGCCGTCGGTGTTGGCGCTCCCGCCCACGCCCAGGATGATCTGCCGGCATCCGGCGTCGAGCGCTGCCCGGATCAGTTCTCCGGTGCCCAGGCTGGTGGCGCCCCTGGCGCTGGCGGAATCCGGGCGGCCGGGTGACCCACCTTCTGCGGGGAGGACCGCAAGGCCCGACGCGGCGGCCATTTCGATGACCGCCTCGCGGCCGCGGACCGCGAAGTCCGCCCGGAGCGGCTGCCCGGTGGGGCCGCTGACCATGGCGCTCCGCCGGGTGAAGCCGGAGCCGACGGCGGCATCGAGGGTGCCCTCGCCGCCGTCGGCCACCGGAATCCGGAGGACGTCAAGGTTGTGGCCGGTTGCCGACTGCAGCCCGGCATCCAGGTGCCGGGCCACCTCCGGGGCGGACAGCGAGCCCTTGAACTTGTCCGGTGCGATCACGATCCGCATGATTAGGCCTGCATCGCCAGGATGGCGGTGGGGGCGTCGGCGCTGGTCTCGGCCAGTTCCTCGAACTCGTTCACCGCGTTGATTTCCACGCCCATGGAGATGTTGGTGATCTTTTCCAGGATCACTTCAACCACCACGGGAACCTTGAACTCGCCGGCCAGTGCCTTGGCCTTGTCGAAGGCGGCACCCAGGTCGTTCGGGTTCTCCACCCGGACGGCCTTGCAGCCCAGGCCCTCGGCCACCTTGACGTGGTCCACGCCGTAGCCGTTTGTTTCCGGGGAGTTGATGTTCTCGAACGCCAGGGACACGTTCTGCTCCATGTTGAAGCCGCGCTGGGACTGGCGGATCAGGCCGAGGTAGGAGTTGTTCACCACCACGTGGATGTAGGGCAGGTTGAACTGCGCGCCCACGGCCAGTTCCTCGATCATGAACTGGAAGTCGTAGTCACCGGACAGGGCCACAACGGTCTCGTCCGGCTTGCCGCGGACCACGCCCAGGGCGGCCGGGGCGGTCCAGCCCAGGGGACCGGCCTGGCCGGCGTTGATCCACTTGCGCGGGCCGAACACGTGCAGCATCTGGGCGCCGGCGATCTGGGACAGGCCGATGGTGGATACGTACGTGGTGTCGCGCCCGAAGGACTTGTTCATCTCCTCGTAGACGCGCTGCGGCTTGATGGGGATGTTCTCGAAGTGAGTCTTGCGGTGCAGGGTGGCCTTGCGTTCCTGGCATTCGGCGGCCCAGCCGGAGTAGTCCGGCAGGGATCCGGCTGCCTGGCGTTCGCGGGCCAGTTCAACCAGGCCTTCCAGGGCAGCGCCGGCGTCGGATGCGATGCCGAAGTCCGGGGAGAACACGCGGCCGATCTGCGTGGGCTCGATGTCGATGTGAACGAACGTGCGCCCGGCCGTGTAGGTCTCGAGGCCGCCGGTGTGGCGGTTGGCCCAGCGGTTGCCGATGCCGATCACGAAGTCGCTCTGCAGGTAGTTCTCGTTGCCGTAGCGGTGCGAGGTCTGCAGTCCCACCATGCCGGCCATGAGCTGGTGGTCGTCCGGGATGGTGCCCCAGCCCATCAGGGTGGGGATGACGGGGATGTTCAGGGTCTCGGCCAGTTCCACCAGCTGGGCGGAGGCGCCGGCGTTGATGATGCCCCCGCCGGCCACGATCAGCGGGTGCTTGGCAGCGGTCAGCATGTCCAGGGCCTTTTCCAGCTGCTTGCGGGATGCCTTGGGCTTTTCCACGGGGAGGGGCTCGTAGGTGTCGATGTCGAACTCGATCTCGGCCAGCTGCACGTCGATGGGCAGGTCCAGCAGCACGGGACCGGGGCGGCCGGAGCGCATCAGCTGGAAGGCCTTCTGGAAGGCGCCGGGAACCTGGCCGGGTTCCAGGATGGTCATGGCCATCTTGGTGACGGGCTTGGCGATGGACTCGATGTCCACGGCCTGGAAGTCTTCCTTGTGCAGCTTGGCCACGGGGGCCTGGCCGGTGATGCAGAGCATCGGGATGGAATCGGCCCACGCGGCGTACAGGCCGGTGATCATGTCCGTGCCGGCGGGGCCGGAGGTGCCGATGCAGATGCCGATGTTGCCGTCCTTGGCGCGGCTGAAGCCGTCCGCCATGTGGCTGGCACCTTCAACGTGGCGGGCCAGGGTGTGGCGGATGCCGCCGTGGGCGCGCATTGCGGAATAGAAGGGGTTGATCGCCGCGCCTGGCAGGCCGAACGCCTCTGTGGCGCCCTCCTTTTCCAGGATCGCGACGGCAGCGTCTACGGTGCGCATCTTGGTCATTGTGTACTCCTAGGGGAAGTCTTGGGGGTGCCCTCTGCGGGCTGATTTTGGGTGTGCTGAAGTGAGTTTTTGTCCAGATACCGGGAGATAAAGGGCTACTTGGGCCGATTATCTGGACAAAAACTCGGGAGGGAGGGCGGAGGGTGGGGTTACTTCCGGCCGCTGAGCTGGAGGACCTGCTTGAAGAGGCCCGAGTGGTCGAGGCCGCCGTCGCCCTGGTTGACGGTGGCGGCGACGAGCTGTGCGACGACGGCGCCGAGGGGAAGGGCGACGTTGGCTTCGCGGGCTGCGGAGGTGACGATGCCGAGGTCCTTGTGGTGCAGGGCCAGGCGGAAGCCGGGGTCAAAGTTGCGGTCCAGCATCTTCTGGCCCTTCTGCTCGAGGACCTTGGAGCCGGCCAGGCCGCCGCCGAGGACCTTGAGGGCTGCATCGGTGTCCACGCCGTAGGCCTCGAGGAAGGCGATGGCCTCGCCGAGGACCTCGATGTTGACGGCGACGATCAGCTGGTTGGCTGCCTTGACGGTCTGGCCGGAGCCGGCGGGACCGACGTGGACGATGGTCTTGCCGACGGCGTTGAGGACGTCCTGCGCTGCTTCGAAGTCGGCCGCTTCACCGCCCACCATGATGGAGAGTGCGGCGTCGATGGCGCCCTGTTCGCCGCCGGAGACCGGGGCGTCGAGGGCCCGGATGCCGGCCGACTTGGCGTCATCGGCCAGCCGCTTGGCCACGTCCGGGCGGATGCTGGATGCGTCGATCCACAAGGTGCCCTTCTTCGCGTTGGCGAAGACGCCGTCCTTGCCGCTGACTACACCTTCGACGTCGGGGGAGTCCGGCACCATGGTGATGACGACGTCGGCGTCCTTGACGGCGTCCGCGATGCTCGTGGCGCCCTTGCCGCCTTCGGAGACAAGCTTGTCGATCTTGTCCTGGCTGCGGTTGAAGCCGGTGACGGTGTGGCCGGCCTTGACCAGGTTGATGGCCATGGGCAGGCCCATGATTCCGAGTCCGATGACTGCAACGTTGCTCATTGTGGTTCTCTTTCTGAAGTCTTTGATTTAGCGGGAAGCGTGTTCGCGGATGGCCCAGCTGAAGGCCGTTTCCTGCGGTTCCTTGTATTCGAGGCCGATGTAGCCCTCGTAGCCGAGTTCGCGGCTGCGGGCGATCCATTCGCCGAGGGGAAGCTCGCCGGTTCCGGGAGCCCCGCGGCCGGGGTTGTCGGCGATCTGGATGTGGCCGAAGTCCTTTGCGTGCTTTTCGATGACGGCGGCGACGTCGTCTCCGTTGACGGCCAGGTGGTAGAAGTCGGCGAGGAGCTTGATGTTCTCGGCGCCGGAATCCTGCTTGACCCGGGCAATGACGTTGAGGGCGTCCTGGGCCTTGAGGAGCGGGTACCTGGGGGCGCCGCTGACCGGTTCCAGCAGGACGGTGCCGCCGATGCGGGCGACGCCTTCGGCTGCTGCGGCGAGGTTCTTGACCGCGAGCTCGTCCTGCTCTTCAGGGGTGAACTCGTCCTGGCGGTTGCCGTAGAGGGCGTTGAAGGCCTTGCAGCCCAGGCGCTCACCGATGCCGGCTACGACGTCGATGTTGTCCTTGAACTCGGAGCAACGACCCTTCCAGGAGACCAGGCCGCGATCGCCGCCGGGCATGTTGCCGGCGTTGAAGTTCAAGCCCGTGAGCTGAACGCCGGCATCCTTGATGGCGGTTTCGAACTCGTTGATCTGGGCGTCCGTGGGGACGGAGGACTCGAAGGGCCACCAGAACTCGACGGCGTCAAAACCGGCTGCCTTCGCGGCGGCGGGGCGCTCGAGCAAGGGCAGCTCCGTCAGGAGGATGGAGCAGTTCACTGTGTACGTCATCGTAGGTCCTTCCGAGGAGGGGCTTTGATCTATCTTCCCCTTGGCTTGCCTCTGCCGGTCCCGGCTGAGGTGTTTCCGCTTTGTGGAATTTAGATTCTGCTTTATGAAAAGTTTAGGGAAGGCGGGGGTGTGAGTCAAGGGGGAGGGGACAGGTGCGGGCATGAGGCAAATCGAAAGGAGGGAGTTCGGGGCCGCCTCCGTTGCGCCGACACGTGAGCCATGCCCCGCCCCGCTTGATTCTGACATCGCCGTTCGCCCCTGCGGCTATGCTGAGGAACGCCGGTAAGGCATGGCAGTGGTGTGGCGGCAAGGACCATTGCCACTGGTCGCGGAAGGACAATCGAATGGCGCGAGCGACAGTCCAGGACGTCGCCCGAACGGCGGGAGTGTCCGTAGGGACGGTGTCCCGTGTTTTAAACGGAAGTCCGGCTGTCAGCGAGTCGAGCAAGGACAAGGTCAATGCCGCAATTCGTCAGCTCAGCTATCGGCCGCTTGCCTCGGCCCGGGACCTTCGCCGCGACCGGACAATGCGTGTTTTGGCCCTTGCCAAGAACCTGGACTCTTTGGTGATCAGTGAAGTCTTCCGGGGTGTGGGCGATGCTGCCGCGGGCTCGGGCTATGTCAGCCTCATTGCGGCGACGTCCGGGGATCTGGAGCGCGAACAGCAATTGGTGGACATGCTGCGGAACGGCTCCGTGGACGGGCTGGTGCTGTTTTCTCCGACAATGTCGGATCAGGAAGTTAATGCCGTTGCCGAGCAAATGAGCGTGGTCCAGGTCTGTGAGATCGTCGACGCCGAAGCGGCCTTCGGCGTGTCCATCGACGACCGTCAGGCCGCTTATGACATCACCCGGCACCTGATCGACACCGGCGGCAAGAGACTGGCCATGCTCGCCCACAGAGGTGCCCGCTCGGGCCGGCTGCGCGAAGAAGGCTTTCGCCAGGCGCTCACCGAATCGGGCTTGGCGCAGGACCGGATCCTGTTCGGCGAAGGCAATTTCGGCTTCCACTCAGGGCGCAGTCTTGCCCGGAAGCTACTGGAGGCGGGGGACCTTCCGGACGCAGTGTTTTGCGGCACTGACATCGTCGCGGCCGGGTGCGTCCGTGAACTCACCGACGCAGGGTTGCGGGTTCCCGCCGACATTGCTGTGGCAGGTTTTGATGACTCGGCGCAGGCGGAGATGTGCGTCCCGGAACTGACCACGGTCCGGCAGCCGGCCTATGAGATGGGCCGTGTGGCATTCGCCGAGCTCCTCGAGCGGATGACGGTGCCGGGCGCCCACCGCCGCGGCCGGACTTTCCTCCCGTACGAGCTCGTGGTGCGGGACTCCACCAAGGGCTAAAGAAAGGGGTTGACAGCCTCGCGTGGTCCCTGTCACACTACTTTGGAATCGATTCCACGGCCGCAGGGCCCTATATTTTTCGCAGCTTTGGAATCGATTCCAAAATTCAATGAACCATCGGCAAAGAAGCCCTGTTCAGCGTGCGCGGCAGCCGCCGCCCCCTGAGCTTCCCACCGCCCACAGACCCCCAAAGGAGCCACTTGTGGACTTGAATCGACCTGCTTCTCCGCTCCAGGAGGACACCGTGTCATCACAGACATCCGCACACATGACCGAACTGCGCGCAGGTTCCCTGCGGACACGCCTGGTGACTGTCGCCGCAGCGGCTATCGCTGCGGGCCTCCTGATCAGCGGTTGCGGCGGGGGAGCCGCGCCCCAGGGTGCGGAACAGGCGGCAGCTGCCGATCCGGCGTCGGGCGCTAATGCCAGCGGCAGCGTCAATATCTGCGGCGTCAAGGACGCGTCGGGTATCTACAAAGGCACTGCGGAGGCATTCACCAAGGCGAACGGCAAGGTCACGGCCAAGTACACCGAGATAGGCGCCACCACAGACGAGGCCCGCACCCAGATCGTCCAGCGGCTCGAAGGTAAGTCCACTGAATGCGATATCTTGCTCACTGACGTCATCTGGACCTCCGAGTTCGCCTCCCAGGGCTGGCTGCTGGACCAGACCAAGCTGGTAGAGGCCAACAAGGACCGGCTCATTCCGTCCACGGTGGAGACCACCAAGTACCAGGACAAGTACTGGGCCTCGCCGTTCTTCACGAACGCCGGACTGGTCTACTACCAGAAGGACAAGGTGGCCAAGCCTGAGACCTGGCAGCAGCTCTATGCAGAAGCAGCCAAGGCTCCCGGCAACGGATACGTCTACCAGGGCAAACAGTACGAGGGCCTGACGGTGAACTTCCTCGAGATGCTCTACAGCGCAGGCGGCGAAGTGCTCGACGACAAGGGCGAGGTGGCCATTGATTCGCCGGAGACCCGCAAGGTCCTCGATTTCATGAGCAACGGGCTCAAGAACGGCTCAGCTGACCGCGCCGTCCTGACCTACAACGAAGACCCCGCCCGTCTCGCTTATGAGTCCGGCAACTTCGGCTACCAGCGCAACTGGCCGCATGTGTACCGCCTGCTCAACGCCACATCGCTGGCCGGCAGCTTTGGCGTGGCGCCGCTGCCCGCATGGGAAGGCGGCAAGGCGTCCGGCGTGCTGGGTGGCTGGAACCTGGCCATCTCCGCCCACGCCACGAACCAGTCCGGGGCCGTGGCGTTCATCGACTTTGCCACCACGCCGGAATGGCAGAAGCACGTGGCCATGGATTACTCCCAGGCCCCGGTCAATGAAGCCGCCTATTCTGATGCGGCAGTTCTCCAAAAGATGCCCTTCGCCACCGAACTGCTCGCGTCCGTCAAGGGTGCCAAGCCCCGCCCGATCTCCCCGGTCTACCCGCAGATCTCCCAGGCGATCTACAAGAACGTCTATGCCGTCCTTTCCGGTACAGCCTCCGCCGAGGACGCCGTGAAAAAGATGGCCGAGGAGATCACCACCGCCAAGGCGAGCTTCTAAACATGGCCAATAAGACACTTGTTCCCGGTCGCGGAGTGAACGGCCGCGACCGGGCCGAGCGGCGGCTGGCGGTCCGCATGACCGCCCCCTCCCTGGTCATCATGGCCCTGGTGGCGGCGGTCCCCATTGGCTACGCGATCTGGCTCTCCCTGAACCAGTACAGCGTCCGCACTGCAGGCCTCTCGCGGTTCGTCGGTCTGGAGAACTACATCTCCGCCCTGAGCAGCTCTGAATGGTGGGCTGCCTTCGGCCAGACCTTCCTCTTCGCCGGACTTTCGGTCTCCTTGGAACTGGTGCTCGGTACGGCCATGGCCTTGCTGCTCAACCTCGCGTTCAAGGGGCGCGCCCTCCTGCGCACCGTGGTTCTGCTGCCCTATGCCATCATCACCGTGGTCAGCGCCATCACGTGGCAGACGATGTTCCAGCCAAACATGGGCCTGGTAACCAACGTCCTCTCCGCCCTCGGACTGCCCGGCGGCGACGTCGTCTGGCTCGGCGAGCACGGATACGCCATGGCCGTGATCGTTCTGGCCGACGTCTGGAAGACCACGCCGTTTGCGGCACTCATCATCCTGGCAGGCCTGCAGGTCATCTCCTCCGAGACCTACGAGGCCGCAGAACTCGACGGCGCCAGCAAGTGGCAGGCATTTGTACACATCACCCTGCCGCTCTTGCGTCCTGCAATCGTCCTAGCGGCGATCTTCCGCACCATGGATGCCCTGCGCGTCTTCGACCTGCCGTTCGTGCTCACCCGCGGCGCGAACGGCACCGAGTCCATGTCGATGCTGGCCTACACCCAGTTGCGCGAAAACCGGCTCGTGGGCGAAGGGTCGGCGCTGTCCATCCTGACCTTCCTGACCGTCATGGTGGTCTCCGTCATTTACGTCCGCTTCGCCGGCGGCAACATCCGCGAAGTCGCCAAGGAGGAACAATGAGCACGCTGACTGCAGAACGCCCGACGGCGGAACCCGCCACCCGCCCCAGGGCACCGAAGCGTCGACTCCGGGGCGAAGCGAAACTGCACCCCCTTGTTTGGGTGTTCGTCGTAGCCGTCATGGGCTTCTCGCTTATCCCGTTTTACTGGCTGGTCAACACCTCGCTCAAGAAGGGGGCGAGCCTGTCCCAGGGCGAGCTCTTCCCGAGCCAGCCCACCTTTGAGAACTACCTTGTGGTATTCCAGAACCCCGAGTTCCTCCTGGCCCTGCGCAACTCGGTGATTATCGCCGTCGTCACCACCACAGTGGCACTGGTGTTTGCATCGTTCGCTGCTTATGCCCTGGCCAGGCTGAAGATGCGCCGCAAGGCCCTGATCCTGACGCTGATCCTCTCGGTGACAACTTTCCCGGCCATCGCCATCGCGGCCCCGCTGTTCTCCATCTGGCGGGAAATCGGCCTGTACGACACACTCCTTGGCCTCATCATCCCGAAGCTGACGTTCGCCTTGCCGCTGGCGATCTACACGCTGACGTCCTTCTTCAAGGAGATCCCGCGGGAACTCGAGGAATCCGCGTACATGGATGGCGCCACGCCGTTCACGGCCTTCCGCAAAGTCATCCTGCCCCTGGCGGTCCCCGGCCTGGCCACGACAGCGATCCTGGTGTTCATCTCGGTCTGGAACGAATTCCTCCTTGCCGTCACGCTGACCACCTCGCCGGAGGCCCGCCCGGTCCCGGTCGCGATTGCCTTCTTCAGCGGAACCAGCGAGTTCGACCAACCGCTGGGCACCATCAGCGCCGCGTCGGTGATCATCACGGTCCCGCTCGTCATCCTTGTGCTCTTGTGCCAGAAACGCATCGTTTCGGGCATGACGGCCGGCGCCGTCAAGGGCTAGCCACCACTGGCTGCAGACCATCAACAGACTCCAACCGGAATCACAGAAAGAACAGGAACAACGTGAGCATTCAGCAGCAGGCCCCGTCCGCAACCCTCAAGGTGGGAGTTGTGGGTATCGGTTGGGCCGGCCAGCAGCACCTCAAGGCGTACAGCAACATCGACGGCGTCGAAATTGTCGCCGTCGCAGGCATGGAAGCAGAACTCCTTGCCCGGCTGAAGGAGGAGTACAGCATTCCCCATGCCTTCGCCCGCTGGGAAGACATGATCGAGCTTGAGGGCCTCGACGCCGTCAGTGTCGCCGTGCCCACTTTCCTGCACGCACCGATCTCGATTGCAGCCTTGGAACGCGGGTTGCACGTGCTGAGCGAAAAGCCGTTGGCCCGCAATGGCGTGGAAGGGCAGGCGATGGTGGACGCAGCCCGCGAGGCCGGGCGGGTCCTGGACGTCGCGTTCAACCACCGCCGCCGCGGCGACATCCAAGCCCTCAAGGAAGTGATCGACGACGGCACGCTGGGCCGCCCGTACTACGCCAAAGCATCCTGGCTCCGCCGCCAGGGCATTCCGATGCTGGGCAGCTGGTTCACCAACCCGGAGCTCGCCGGCGGAGGTCCGTTGGCGGACATCGGCGTGCACGTCCTGGACTACGCGCTGCACCTCCTTGGCGAACCCAAAGTCCTGGCCGTCTCGGCCTCGACCCATTCCGAACTCGGTCCGCGCGGCCTTGGCGGCAACGCCCGCTACACCGCCTCGAACTCCAGCCACAAGTTCGAAGTGGAAGACTTCGCGTCCGCCTTCATCCGGCTGGAAGGCGGAGGGACGCTCATCCTGGAAGCCGGATGGGCCAGCTACCGCGACGAACGGGACCTGATGGACTTCACTGTCTACGGAACCGACGGCGGTGCCGAGCTGCGCTCTGTCGGCGCTTCCGAGAATCCCGTGGCCGACGTGCACGTTTTCACTGAAAAGGACGGCGAAAACGCGGACTTTGAAGTGGTGGCCGAACCCGGACGCGCCCATCAGGCCGTCGTCGATGACTTCGTTGCCGCCGTGCGCGGCGGCGAGACAGTGTGGGGCAGCCACGATGGGTCACTAGCCCTCAGCCGCGCCCTGATTCTCGATGCCTGCTACAAATCCGCCCTCGAAAAACGTGAAGTGGTGCTCTGAAATGTCTGATTCAAAACTCAGGATTGTTGTCTGGAACGAGGCCGTGCACGAGGCCCGCAACGAGCCTGCAACCATCGGCGAGATGTACCCCGAAGGGATCCACGGCGCCATCGCTGCCGGGCTCCGTTCCTGCTACCCGGACTCCGAAATCTCCACAGCTACGCTGGCCGATCCCGAGCACGGGCTCTCCGAAGAGGTCCTGGAGCAGACCGACGTGTTGCTGTGGTGGGGTCACATCGCGCACCAGGAAGTCAGCGACGAGGTGGTGGAGCGAGTGCAGCGCCACGTGCTGGGTGGCATGGGCCTGGTAGTCCTGCACTCGGGGCACTTCGCCAAGATCTTCACCAGGCTGCTGGGCACCACGTGCTCGCTGAAGTGGCGCAACGAAGGCGAACGCGAACTCGTGTGGACGGTCAAGCCTTCCCACCCGATCGCGGCCGGCATCGAAAGCCCCATCGTCATCCCCAAGCAGGAGATGTATGGCGAACTGTTCGATATTCCGGAACCCGATGACCTGATCTTCATCAGCTCCTTCGCCGGCGGCGAGGTGTTCCGTTCCGGTGTGACGTTCTCGAGGGGAAAGGGCCGAATCTTTTACTTCAGTCCCGGCGACCAGGAATACCCGGTGTACCACCAGCCGCAAATCCAGAAGGTCATCGCCAACGGCGTTGCTTGGGTGGCCCAGCCGGAGCGGTTCCGGGAGGCACCTGAGGTCTCCAACCCCGCCCGGGGCTGGTTCGAGCAACCTTAGGCCCTTCTACTTTCGCAAAATACTGACTTCCTAGGAACGACTACATGACCACCTCCGCACACTCATCCCGCCCTTCGCCGCCGGTTTCGCGCCCGCTCGGCGTGGCCGCCATTGGTTACGCCTTCATGGGGAAGGCCCATTCGAATGCGTGGCGGAACGTGGCCAGTTTCTTCGACGTCCCGGCCATCGAGCAGAAAGTGCTCGTAGGCCGGGACGGCACCCAGGTGGCCGAAGCCGCAGCCAAGTACGGCTGGGCCGAGTCCGCCACGGACTGGCGTGCCGTCATTGAACGGGACGACATCGACATCGTGGACATTTGTGCCCCGGGCTGGATGCACGCCGAAATCGCCATCGCTGCACTGGCCGCCGGTAAGCACGTCCTCGTGGAAAAGCCGCTCGCGAACACCATCGCGGAGGCCGAGGCCATGACGGCAGCCGCCGCTGAAGCCCGGGCCTGCGGTGTGCAGTCGATGATCGGCTTCAACTACCGCCGTGTCCCTGCCTTGGCACTGGCACGCGAGCTCATTGCGGAAGGCCGGCTGGGCACTGTCCGGCACGTTCGCGCCGCTTACCTGCAGGACTGGCTCTCCGACGCCGAGTCTCCCATGACGTGGCGGCTCCGCAAGGAAACGGCCGGATCCGGAGCGTTGGGTGACATCGCCTCGCACGCCATCGACCAAGTCCAGCACCTCACCGGTCAAACCGTCACTGAGGTGACCGGAACGTTGAGGACTTTTGTCACCGAACGTCCCGGCCCCGGCGGTGCGGAGAAAGTGACAGTCGACGACGCCGCCTGGGCCACCCTTGGTATGACGGGGAACATCAGCGCGTCCGTGGAGGCATCCCGGGTTGCCACGGGTCAAAAAAACTCGCTCAAGCTCGAAATCTACGGTTCCCTCGGGTCGCTGACGTTTGACCTCGAGAACCTGAACGAACTGAACTTCCTCGATGCCGGCCTTCCCGTCCGGGAGCAGGGATTCCGGCGGATTCTCGTGAACGAGCCCGAGCACCCGTACCTCGAAGCGTGGTGGCCGCAGGGCCACATCATTGGGTGGGAGCACACGTTCACCCACCAGATCCGGGACTTCCTCCTTGCGATTCGGGACGGAAGCCAGCCGTCGCCGTCGTTCGACGACGGGCTCCAGATCCAGCGCGTCCTGACCGCGGTCGAAGAGTCCGCCAAAAACAGGAGCACCGTCACAGCGGTTGCAGCCTCCACCGGACGATGCGTCCCGCGCTGGGAGAAGGACGACCCGGACGACCTTTACGCGGCGCTGCCGGGCGTTGTCTCCGGCGGCTGAGCTTCTTCCACGCTTCAGGCAGCTATCCGTGCCCGCCCGCCCTCACGGACAACTGTTGTGTAGGCGGGGCGAAGTAAAGCGGGCGGTTCCTTTCGGAGCCGCCCGCTTCATCTGTTTGTCTCTTAGTGCCGCTTGAAGGCGTGCCTGAATTTTTCGCCGGCCTGCTTGAGGTCGGCCTTGATTGCCTGACCCCTGCCTTCTGCCCTCATCCGGCGGTTGCCGCTGGCCTCGCCGGCGGCTTTCTTTCCCTTGCCGTGAAGTCGCTCCGCGGCGTTGTGGATCCTGTCACCCAAACCCATTGCGGTCCTCCTTGTGGTGCGGCCCATGCGGCTGGTTGCCGCAATTCCCGCCACTTAAATTGTAGGAAGAAAAGACCCAAGGTCCATGGCGTCCGGGAAGTAGGCGGAAGGGGGGTCCTCCCGAACGGCCACCCCGACGGCGACCGGAACTTCGACGTAGACGGTCACCGGAACCTCAACGCCAAGCAAACGGAATGCAACATTTTCTCCCATTTCGCACCGTCAAGTCCTTGACCGATCCAGTCACGCCCTGATAAACCTTAGATGCGGAAAGCGCTTTCTCTGCCGCCCGAATCCCTTCCTAACGCTCCACGGGTCGCGGACGGTGCAGAAATGAAACGATACAAAACCCCTTGGTGGCAGACTCAGCTGCCGCCAGCATCAAAGGAGATGTTCTTTGGCATACCCCGCGAAATGTTCCCTTCCCCAAAAGGCCGGACGGTTCAGAAAAACGGCGCCAGTGGCCGCCGCGGCAACTCTGGCGGCCGCCGCCCTCGCATTCACCGGCGTCCCGCTGGCCCAGGCGGACCCCACCCAAGCGGCCCCCGCCAAGACCGATGCCAGCCCGGCGAACCCCGCCCAGGCGGCCCAGTTCCCGGCCCAGTCAGGCAAGTCCGCGCTCAAACGCCAGGTGGAAAACCTGGACCGTGCGCCCGTGGCGGTTCTCACGGACCAGGGCGTCACGCTCAGCTGGCGGATGCTGGGCCTGGACCGGGACAGCATCGGTTTCCATGTGATCCGCGACGGCGTGCAGCTCACGGTGGACCCCATCCGGAACGCCACCATGTACGTCGATCCGGAGGGCACTGCGTCCTCCAAGTACGTCATCAAGGCGGTGGGCAACGGTGACGGGCAGAACCAGCTCACCGGGGAGTTCACTCCGATGGCGCAAAACTACCTGGCCATCAAGCTGGACAAGCCGGCAGACGGCGTCACCAAGGACGGCAAGCCCTATACCTACTCCGCCAACGACGCCAGCGTGGCCGACCTGGACGGCGACGGCAAGTACGAGATCCTCCAGACGTGGGCGCCGTCCAACGCCAAGGACAACTCGCAGTCCGGCTATACCGGCAACGTCTACGTGGACGCCTACAAGATGGACGGCACCAAGCTGTGGCGCATCGATTTGGGCCATAACATCCGGGCGGGCGCGCACTACACCCAGCTGCTCGCCTACGACTTTGACGGCGACGGCAAGGCCGAGCTGTCGATGAAGACCGCGGACGGCACCACGGACGGTGCCGGCACCGTGATCGGCGACCCGTCCGCGGACTACCGCACCACCGCCGGGTACGTCCTGTCCGGTCCTGAATTCCTGACAGTCTTCAACGGCGCCAGCGGCACCATCATGGACACCGTCAACTACGACCCTCCGCGCGGCTCCGTGGCCGCATGGGGCGACGGCTACGGCAACCGCGTGGACCGTTTCCTCGGCGCGGTGGCGTACTTGGACGGCGAGCACCCGTCCATGATGTTCAGCCGGGGATACTACACCCGGACTGTTCTGGTCACCTATGACCTTGTCAACGGCAAGCTGGTCAAGCGCTGGAAGTTCGATTCCGACGTCGCCGGCGCCGAATACAAGGGCCAGGGAAACCACAACCTGTCCGTGGCTGACGTGGACCAGGACGGCAGGGACGAGTTCGTCTTCGGCTCCATGACCATCGATGACAACGGCCAGCCGCTGTACAACACCAAGCTGGGCCATGGCGACGCCATCCACACGGGGGACCTGGACCCGTCCCGGCCCGGCCTGGAGACCTTCGCTGTGCACGAAAGCATGAGCCAGAGCGGCAACCGGGGTGCCACCTTCCGTGACGCAGCCACAGGTGAAGTCCTCTGGAGCATTCCGGCCATCAAGGACACCGGACGCGGAGCCGCGGGGGATATTGACCCCCGCTATGAGGGCGCCGAAGGCTGGGCGATTGGTGGCAGTGCCGCCTGGAACTCGCCGGTGGGGCAGTTGATGTCTGCGAAGGGTGAACTGATCGCGGAGAACATCCCGGCCGCGAACTTCCTGGCCTGGTGGGACGGGGACCTGCTGCGCGAAATCGTGGACCACGACTATGACGCCGCCACGTCGGTCGGCGTGCCCACCATCTCCAAGTGGAACTGGGAGACCGAGACGAGCGACCGTCTCCTGACCGCCACGGGAGCCCGGACCAACAACACCACCAAGGGCAACCCGTCACTGCAGGCTGACCTGCTGGGTGACTGGCGCGAGGAGCTGGCCTTCCCGTCCGGCGACAGCACCGAGCTGCGGATCTACACCACCACGTCGCCTACAGAGGTGCGGCTCCGTACCCTGATGCATGATCCGATGTACCGCACCGGGGTGGCTCGTGAAAACGTGGCCTACAACCAGCCCCCGCACCCGAGCTTCTTCATTGGCGAAGGAATGGAAACTCCGGCGATGCCGTCGGTCACCTACGTCGGCGCCGACAAGTAAGCCGGCGAGTAATACGACGGACGGCTAAAACGGCCGACGGCGGGACAGGGCACCGCCCGCATCGTGCGGATGCGGGCGGTGCTTTGTGCCGGCTCAGTGCTGGCCCAGGCCGCCTCCCATCGGCGGGAGGTGGCCGTCGTGGCGGTGCTGTTCCCGTAGCCGTTCGGCCGCGCTGAAGTTCTCGCCCTCTGCCGTCTCGTCGGACTCACCCTCGAAGTCCACCAGCCCGTTGGTCTGGTCAAAGGGATGCGCGAACCGGTTGTACTCCGGGCTCGCGCCGGCCTGCGTGCCGCCGGGAACCGGTGCCCGCCAGGCACCTGTCGCGTGGCCTTCATGCTCGATGAACTGCTTGAACTTCTTGAGGTCGTGCTCCGCCTGGCGGCCCACTATGTGGAGCAGGTTGCCCACCTTCTCAACAAAGCCCTCGGGCTGGTATTCCAGGGTGAGCTTGAGAGAGGTCCTGCCGCTCCCGGCGTCGTCGAACTCCACGGCGCCGGAGTTGGTGGCACCTGCGGTAGCCGCCCACGCCACCCGGCGGTCCGGGACCTGCTCCAGGATTTTGGCTTCCCATTCCCGGCGGACCCCCGCGATGCGGGCCACCCATTTCAGGCGGTCATCACTGAGCCGGGTGACGCTCTCCACGCCGGGCATAAAGTGTGGGAAGTCCTCGAACCTGGTCCATTGCTGGTAGGCCTCGCTCACCGGCACGTTGACCAGAATCTGCTTTTCCGCTCGTGTGCTCACGGCGTCTCCCTTGGTTGAAAACGACTCAGTTGGAACGTATTTGGCTGGAACGGAAGAGCCAGGGGCTTGGCGCCCCTGGCTCTGTACGGATCAGACGACGCTCCGGTCAGCGGATGACGGCTACGTCGCTCCTCTCCCACTTGGTCCAGTCGGACCAGTCGTTGCCGCTCTTCACCCGGAAGGAGACTTCCTGGTACACGCGGTCCTTGCCCTTGTCCTTGTCGACCGTGTCCTTCTTGCTGAGGGTCATGCGCTCATCGTGCCTGTTGAACTCAAGCCTCCTCCATTCGGAACTGCCGAGCCTGTCGTCGCGCCCATGACGGTCCTTTTCAAAGCGCTTCTGGCGGACATCCACGATCTTGTTGCCGTTGCAGTGGATCCTGATCTTAAACTCCGCGACGTTCTTGCCCGCGTCCGTTGGCTTCAGCGGGTCAACGGTACAACCGCGCAGCGACGTCGAAGCGTCGGCAGGCACAGCCAGTGCAACGGGTCCGCCAATAAGACCCAGCGAAACAGCCGAGATCAAGGCGAATCGGGTTCCGAAGGGGCGGGATTTAGTTGGGGTAGTTGTGGACATTTCTTTTGCTCCTCAAAAGGATGCGGGTGGAACATTTTCGGGCAGGACTAGTAAGCCGCGATTTCACTCCCCCGTGAAGCGGCGACCAGTTCCATCCGGTTTCAAACAGCACGCCCGGTCTCTAACGGGGGGCTTGACTCCGGGCTCTTACCATCTGAATTCGTGGCCCGGTAGTACAATCGTGCGCCCGCTTTTCGTCAAACGCCAGTGCCCTTGCGCCCCTATTTTCCCGCGTTTTTACTGGGGAAAGCCGGGTCTATTCCGGACATTTCGCATCCGGAAACCTCGCCTCTGCGCGGCGGGGGGCCATAGGCTGGCAGGGTCGGCCGGCCGTTAATGCAGGCCGGGAGAACCGAGGCCAACCACCAACGAAAGGCTCCATCATGACCGACCCCCAGGACGCCGCAACCGATCCCGCAAACCTGATCGGCCCCGGTGATCCCGACGCCGTTGACCAGCAGCAGGCCCATCCGGGCGCCGGTGCAGCGAAGAACATCCGCGAAGAGCAGCAGACGCAGGCGGCAGGCACCGTACCGGCGTCGTACGTGGGCAGCGGCGAGTCGGACGCGGAACGCAAGCCGGAGGATGCGACGGCGGATGCCGGCACCTGGGATGACCAGGTATAGGGCGGCCCCGCCGGAGCTGGCATCAGATTCCATTCTGCGGTTAAACAATTCCGCAGTACGGATTTAGCATTCCGGAAACACGGGGTCCCTAGCGTTGCCTATGACCTGAAGGCGTCCAGCGCGCCTTTTCCCCGTTGATTGGCAGCCCTGATGAAACTCCCCTCGCCCCTGGTGCCCGACGCAAGCAGTGCGGCCCCGAAGAAGCCGCTCTATAAATCGCTCTTCTTCCAGATTCTGGTTGCCGTGTGCCTGGGCATCGGGATCGGCCATTTCTGGCCGGATCTCGGCTCGGCCCTGCGGCCATTGGGTGACGGTTTCATCCAGCTGATCAAGATGATCATCGCCCCGCTGATCTTCCTGGTGATTGTCACGGGCATCTCGGCCGTGGGCGACGTGAAGGCCGTGGGGAGGGTGGGCGTGAAGGCGCTGCTGTACTTTACCGGCGCCACGCTCTTCGCCCTGGTGTTCGGCCTGGTGGTGGGCAATATTGTTCAACCCGGCGCGGGCCTGAACATCGACCCGAACACGCTGTCCCAGGATGCCCTCAACGCCAAGACCGGAACGGCCCCGCCCAAGGACGCCGGCGCGTTCCTGCTGGGCATCATTCCCACCAGCGTGGTGGGTGCCTTCGCTTCCAACAGCCTGTTGCAGGTGCTCTGCTTTTCGGTGTTCTTCGGCGCAGCCATCGTGGTGGTGGGCCGTGAACGCTGCCTGCCCGTGGTGACGCTCCTGGAGACGGTGCTGGAGCTCTTCTTCAAGATCATGGGCTGGGTGATGCGTGTTGCCCCGGTGGGCGCGTTCGGCGCCATGGCCTTCATCATCGGCCAGTACGGACTCGGCTCGCTGAGCACTTACGCGCTGCTGATCGCGGCCTGCTACGGTGCGGCCATCATCTTCATCGGGCTGCTGTTCGTGGTGGCCTGGGTATATCCGCGAGTTCCGCTGTGGCAGTTCATCAAGTACAGCCGCGAGGAGTTCCTGCTGGCGCTGGGCACGGCGTCCACCGAGTCCGTGCTGCCGCGCATCATGACCAAGCTGACCAACGCCGGCTGCTCCCGGGCCACCACGGGACTGGTGGTGCCCACCGGCTACTCCTTTAATCTGGACGGCGCCGCGCTGTACCTGTCCATCTCCCTGCTGTTCCTGGCCCAGGCCTTCGGGCACAAACTAGACCTTGGGCAGCAGCTCGCGGCCCTGGGCATCCTGATGCTGACGTCCAAGGGCATGGCGGGCGTCCCCGGTTCGGCCTTCCTGGCGCTCTCGGCCACCGCAGCCGCCCTTGGCATCTTCCCGGTGGCCGGCGTGGCCTTGCTCCTGGGCGCAGACCGCCTCATGGACTCCATGCGTGTCTCGGTGAACCTGCTGGGCAACTGCGTGGCCACGTTCGTGGTGGCCAAATGGGAAGGCCAGTTCGACCGGGAGGCCATGCTCCGCGCCTTTCGCGGGGAAGCGGAGGAAAGCACGACGGCGGACGGGTCACCTGAGGTTCCGTCCGCCGCCGTGCCTGCCTACAGTTCCCGGAGCTAGCCGTTCGCCATGGCGGCTTCGTAGGAAATCCGCTTCTCGGTTTCCCTGGCCTCAATCCGCTCCGCCTCGAGGAGGACTTGCTCGGCGTCTTCCCGCCTGACCACCACCACACCGTCAGCGTCAGCCACGACGATGTCGCCGGGGGAGACGACGACGCCGGCGATCGCCACCGGAATCTGCAGCCTCCCCGGTCCGAACTTGTAGGGTCCGGCCGGCGTCACGGAACGGGCAAACACCGGCAACCCGCAGTCCGCCAGGGCGTCGGCGTCGCGAACGGCGCCGTCAATGACGAACCCGGCGATTCCCATGCTCTTGGCCCGGATGCCGATCAGGTCCCCGATGAGGGCGCGGGAAACGTCGCCCCCGCCGTTGATCACAATGACGTCCCCCTGCTGGGCGCCGTCGAGCGCCTTGTGGATGAACAGGTTGTCGCCGGGACGGGTCCACACCGTGAAAGCGGGGCCGGCAAGTTTGGCGCCGGTCCAGATGGGGGAAAGCCCGGAAGCCACCCCGATCCGTTCCTGGGCGTCTCCGATGTTGGCTGCCGGTACAGCGCCGAGGCGTCGGACCAGTTCGTCGGAAGGCAGTTGGCCGACGGCGGTGAAATCAGGTGTTGCACTCATGCCGTCGCCGGCCTTTCTGTTGGTGTCCACAGTTACTTCTGCTGGAGGAGCTCGTCGATGACGGGCTTGATGGTGTTCTCGCGCTCTTCCCAGAGCTTGGCTACGTCGCTGCTGGACTTCCACGCCGGCGCGGTGGCTGCGCCCTTGAGCTTTTCCTGCACAGCCGGGGTTTCGATGGCTTTCTTCAAGGCAGCTTCGAGCCGTGCCACGATTTCCTTGGGCGTCTCGGAGGGGACAGAGAGTGCGAAGTTGCTGGCCATCGGGTCGACGTCATAGCCAGCGCTTTTCATAGTGGGAACTTCGGGCGCAAACGGGCTGGGGTCGTCCTCGACGACGGTCAGGAGCTTGATGTCCCCGGACTTGTATTGGCCGAAGAAGCTGGAGACGCCGCCGAGGGCGAAGTCGGTCTCGCCGGAGACGATGGCGGCAACCTTGTCCGCGCCGCTGTTGTAATGCACGATGTTGAAGTCCAGTCCCAGCTGGTTTTCCAGCAGGCGAAGGTTGATGTGGTCATCGCCGGCGCGGGAGTCGGTGCCCACGGTGATCTTTCCCGGTTGCGCCTTGACCGCATCGAAGAGTTCCTTGATGCTCTTGTACTTGCTGTCTTTGTTAACACCGATCACCACGGAGTTGGTGGCAAAGGATCCGATGGGCGTGAAGCTGCCGCGGTCGAAAGCTGCCTTCTTGCTCGGATCCAGATAGCGTCCCAGGATAGACGGGATGTTGGTGTTGCCGAACGTGAGTCCGTCCGCCTTGGCGTTGGCCACATAGTTCAGGCCCACAACCTGGCTGCCGCCTTCCTTGTTGACCACCTTGATGTTGGCGCCCAGGTCTTCCTGCATGACGGGGGCCACGATGCGGGCGAGAATGTCGTTGCCGGCACCTGCGGCGGAGGGCACAATCCATTCGATGGTGGAGCCGGCCTTCGGGAAGTCGGCGGCTTTGCTGGAGGTGCTGCTGTTTGCCTGCCCGCCACAGGCGGTGAGGGCGAGGGCAACAGCGGCGGCAAGGGCAGTGGTGGTCAGGGCAATGGGTTTCTTCATTTCGCAAGCTCCTTTGGTGCGACAGGGGTGTGGGACTTTTTCTTCAGCATGGAAGCAATGAGGGGGCGGACCGCGCCGAACAGGATGGCGACGACAATGACGCCGATGAGGGTGAGGCTGATGGGGCCTTCCATAAACACGCCGTAGTCGCCGAGGGAGAGGGCGAGTGACCGCTGGAAGTTCTCCTCGAGCATGGGACCGAGGATCAGACCGAGCACCAGCGGCGTGAGCGGGACCTTGACCAACTGGAAGATGTAGCCAAGGACGCCGGCTCCCAGCATGATCAGGATGTCGAACGGGCTGCCGTTGATGGAGTAGGTGCCAAGGAACATAAAGGCCAGGATGGCGGCCATCAGGTAGTGGAACGGCACCTTCAGCACGGCGATCCATACCCGGGCCAGTGGCACGTTGAGGATGAGCAGGATCAGGTTGCCCACGATCAGGCTGGCGATGATGGCCCAGGCCACGTCGGGGTTGTCGCGGAACAGTAGCGGTCCCGGAATCAGGCCGTTCATGGTGAATGCGCCGGCCATGATGGCCACGGTGGCCGACGTGGGGATGCCTAGCGTGAATAGGGGGATCATCGAGGAGACGGCCAGGGCGTTGTTGGCTGCCTCCGGGCCGGCGATGCCTTCAACGGCACCCTTGCCGAACTCGGACCGCCGCCTGGACAGCTTCTTCTCGGCCGCGTAGGAGGCCAGGGAGGTTGCGGCCCCGGGGGATCCGGGGAGCAGGCCCATGAAGAAGCCGATGACCGAACCGCGCAAGGACGGAAGCGCGGAGCGCTGCAGGTCGGTCCGCGTGGGCAGGAGCCGGGCGACCTTGAGGGGGCTCGGTACGCCGAGCGGTCCCTTCTGCGCCTGTCCGAGTACTTCGCTCAGGCCGAAGACGCCCATCACGACGGCGACCAGTCCCACGCCGTCGAACAGTTCCGGCATGTCGAAGGTAAAGCGGGCAATGCCGACGCCGGAATCGACGCCCACGGTGGCGATGGCCAGTCCGGCGGCGGCGCTCAGCAGGGCTTTCGCCGGGTTGGAGCCGGCGAAGCTGGTGATAAGGGCGAATCCGAGCAGGGAAACCAGGAACAGTTCCGGGGCGCCGAACTCCAGCGCCAGCCGGCTGAACGGTGCCACCACCACGAATCCGATGACACCGATCAGCCCACCAACAAACGATGCCAGTGCGGCGATGACCAGGGCCGGACCGCCGCGGCCCTTCTTGGCCATCTGGTACCCGTCCAGGGTGGTGGCGATCGAGGAGGCTTCGCCGGGAATCCGCAGCAGGACCGCCGTCGTGGTTCCTCCGTAGGCAGCGCCGTACAGGATGGCGGCCAGCATGATGATGGCGGAGGTGGCATCCAGCCCGAAGGTGACCGGGATGAGCAGCGACACTGCCGCTGCGGGGCCGAAGCCCGGAAGGACGCCCACCAGCATGCCCAGCACACAGCCGAGCAACGCGAAGAGCAGATGTTCCGGGGTGAACACTGTGGCGAGGCCGCCCAAGAGCTGATCAAAACCCATGGTTCACAGCCCCAATCCGGCGAGGAATTCGAAGCTGGCGGTGGGGAGTGCCGTACCGAGCCACACCTCGAAGACCAGGCGGGACGCGAGGGCGGCTCCGAGGGCCACCGCCACCGAGATCCACAGCTTCCGCTTGCTGACGAAGTAGAGGATGGTACCCAGCTGCAGCGTCATGACCACGGTGTAGCCGAGGAACGGAAGCAGCAGCGCGGCGAGCAGGATGGACCCGGCAATGATGCCCACCCGCGTCCAGCCCTGGCGGTCCGGGAAGTCGGCAATATCGGGTTCGTCGCTGTTGTCATCATCGAGCAGGGACACCAGCGCCGACTCCGACTCGTGGTGGGGCGGCACTGATTCCACGACGTCGCCAGCAACCGGTGCCGGCTCGGCGGTGCGGCGCGCGGCGACGAGCTGAAGGATCCAGAGGACGCCTGCCAGCGCCATCAGCGCTCCGGCGACGGCGGGGAAGAAACCGGCACCCACACCGGAGTTGTTGGTCAGTCCGTACCCGGCACCCACACCGGCGACGGTTAGACCCCCGGCCAGGGCCGCCGAGGCGACTGTCCATTCAAGCGCAACGGGTGCGTTGAGGGTTTGCATCTTTGTTGTCCGCCTCTCTGCGGCAAAGTGGAGAATGTAGGGGTCGCAAGTTCCGGCATGAACCTCACTTGCAATCTTGCACAGGATTGCATGTCTATGAGAGAGTGTCAAGCATCACAGGTTTCCAGCAGGGTTCTCAAAGGAGAGTCATCTTGAGTTTCAAAGCGGTAGTGGCCAGCAGTGCGGTCCAGCTCAGCGCCTCCGAGGAGCGCGTCATGAACGTGCTGATGGGCGACCAGATGTCCGGGATTACTGCTGCGGAGGTGGCGGACCGGGCAAAGACGCATGAGTCAACAGTTGTTCGGCTGGCAAAGAAGCTCGGTTACCGCGGCTACCCCGAGCTTCGGAGCGACCTGCGCAGGGATGAAGAGACAACGGAGACCAGCGGGACCATCATGCGCGGGGAATCCGGTTACGATCTCTCCGCCTTCATCTCGGATGAGATCCGGGCCCTGAAACGCCTGCCGCATTTCGTCCCCCAGGAGGACTTGGAGGCGGCCGCGCGGATCCTGCACGAGTCGCGGACCGTCTACCTTTTTTCAAACAACGACGAGAGGTCAACCCTGGATCTCCTGTCACGGCGCCTCAGGCGCCTCGGGCTGACCACTGTGATGCTCGCCCCGACCCCCAAGGATCTCGCGGAACGGTTCGTCAGCTTTGACGAACGCAGCACGCTGATCTCCCTCGCGCTGCGCGAAGCGCCGAGACAGCTTGCCACCCTGACTGCCGAAGCCGCCCGCAGGGGAGGAAAATCCATCGTGATCTCCGATGTTCCCGGCTACAGGTTCCGCCCCAGTCCGGACCACCTCATTGCCGCCCGGCGGGGCGACGACACGGAGTACCGCACCCAGCTGATTCCCGTGGCGCTGGCCTACGCCCTGCAACTGGCGATTTTCCACCTCGATCCGGCCCGGTACCAGGCGGCGCGGGACAGTATCGATGACCTGACCCGGCTGTTCGGCGGGACGGACGAAATACCCCTTCGGGCGTGAGCGCGCTGGCCTGGCGTCGGGCCCTGAGTGCCCAGGCCGTCTTGGCGCAGGCCGCATGGGTGGGTATCCGCTTGATGATCGGCTACCGCGCCCTTGCCCTCGGCGCCGATCCCGTGTTCCTGGGTTTGCTGGCCTCGACGTTCGCCCTGCCTGCCCTCCTCGCAGCACTGCCGGCAGGCCGGATCGCGGACCGCCGCGGCGGAACGGGGATGGCGTTTATTGGGCTGGTCTCGGCGGCTGCTGGAACGGGAATGCTGTTCGCAGTTCCCGGGCTGCCGTTTCTTCTCCTGGCCAGCGCCTTCATTGGCCTCGGTCATCTCCTGGTGATGGTGGGGCAGCAGACGTTCGTGGCCCACGTCAGCGTCAAAGGATCAACGGACAGCGCCTTCGGGACGCTGACGGCGGCCGCTTCGATCGGCCAGCTGATCGGCCCGCCCGCGGTGACCTTCGTTGCATCGGCGGGGGCCGCCGGCGGGGCTGCGCCGGACACCAATCTGGGGCTCCTCATGTGCCTGGGCTTCAGCGTGCTTGCCACCCCTGCCTACTTCTTCCTGCGGCGCACCGACGGTGATCTACGCAGGAAGCGCCGCACTGTTAACAGCCAACCCGTAAAGATCGGCGGTGTGCTGAAGACTCCCGGAATGTGGCGGTCCCTCGCCGTCAGCGGAGCCGTGCTGGTCACCGTGGACCTGATGTATGCGTTCGTGCCGGTCTGGGCCACGGAGCAGAACATCAGTGCCACCGCCGTCGGACTCCTGTTGGCCCTCCGCGCCGCCGTTTCCGTGCTGAGCAGGCTTGGCCTCATCCGGCTCATTGCCAGGTTCGGGCGGAAGATGCTGCTGATTGTCTCGATAACCGCAGCTGCCGTTGCGCTGCTGGCGCTGCCCCTGACCGGGGTTTACGGTGCCATTGCCGTGATGGTGGGCCTCGGCCTGGGACTCGGCATACCCCAGCCCCTGACCATGGCATGGGTTACCTCCCTGACGCACGCCTCACACCACGGGGCGGTGCTGGGCCTCCGGCTGACGGTGAACCGGTTCGCGCAGATTTCGCTGCCCATCGCTATTGGCGCCGCCGCCGCACCGCTGGGCGTAGTCGGGATATTTTGGGCCAACGCGGCGCTGCTGGTCGGCGCGATCGTGGTGGTGGCCGGGTCCGACGCCGGCTCGGGTGCCGGCACCTCAGCCGTAGACCCGGCCGACGGCGGCTGACCGGAATCCGGCGCACGACGGCGGAGCGGATGCACCGCCGTCGTCCGCCTTGCGGAACGGGGCTGGTTTGACCGCCGCAGGACGGGCAGACTGAACGCATGAAACCGCTTTCTCATGAAGACCACGTTCCGGCCGGCGGGAGCGCCAAACCTCCAACGAACTATGCCGTCATTGGCGGAGGCTACCGGGCAGGCTTCTTCCTCCGTGTGGCCCAGGCGCTTCCGCACCTCTTCCGGGTGTGTGGCGTGGTGGCCCGGCGCGAGGAAAGCCGGGCAGCGGTGGAGACGGAGTGGGGCGTCCCGGTGTACCCCACCCTGGCGGCACTCCTTGACGAGGCGACGCCCGACTTCGCGGTTGTATCCGTCAGTGCCGGCGCCGCCCCAGGTGTCATCGCTGATGCCGCATCGCGGGGCCTCCCCGTGCTGACGGAGACGCCGCCGGCGCCGGACCTCGAGGGGCTCCTGTCCCTGTACCGGCTGGTGGAGGACGGCGCGCGGATCCAGGTTGCCGAGCAATACCACCTCGAACCGCTCCTCTCGGCGCAGATCGCCGTCGCCCGCTCAGGCCGGCTGGGCAGCGTTGCGGAGGCGTTCGCCTCGGTCTGCCACGGGTACCACGGGGTCAGCATCCTCAGGCGCCTGCTGGGGATCGGCTTCGAAAACGCCGAGGTGACCGCCCACGAGTTCCGCTCGAGGATGCAGGCCGGACCTGACCGCTCCGGGGATCCGCAGGAAGACCATCTGATCGATGAGGCCCACGTGTCCGCGCGGCTGGACTTCGGCGGCAGGCTGGGCGTCTTCGATTTCACCACCGATCAGTACCGCTCCTGGATCCGCTCCCCGCACGTGCTGGTCCGGGGCGACCGTGGCGAGCTCCGCGACACCGAGCTGCGCTACGTGGAGGACTTCCGGACGCCCATGCGCGGCGAGATCCGGCGCGTCGGTGCCGGGCACGCCGGCAACCACGAAGGCATGTTTCTCCGCGGCCTGGTGGAGGGCGGGAACTGGCTCTACCGGAACCCGTTCCTGCCCGCCCGGCTCGCCGACGACGAACTTTCCGTTGCCGCCCTGCTGCAGGGCATGGCGGACTACGTCCACGGCGGCCCCGAGGTCTACAGCCTCGCCGAGGCCTGCCAGGACCAGTACTTTGCCCTCACCATCCAGCAGTCCGTGGAAACAGGAAAAAGCATCCGGACCGAAACCCAGCCCTGGGCCGCCGCTTAGCTTTACTTAGCGCACCTGCTGGAGTGCCGGGAGGTGTCCGCCGATCAAGGCCAGGTTCTGGATCACCGCCAGGCCGAACTGCGCAGCGTCGTTGGTGGACACGGTCAGGGCCTCGTCCACGGGCGTGAGGACGTAGGGCGGTTCGATCTTTCGCAGCATGAACGCTTCCTGGTGGTTGAGGTTTTCGCCGCCTTCCGCGAAGCTGTCCCACGCGCGGCGGGCCAGCTCGGCGTCACCCAGGCGGGCGGCCGCGTAGGCGGTGAGCCGGCTGTGGGCCTGCGTCAGGTAGGTGCCGTCCAGGGGCCGGCCCACCTCCCGGGCCTGTTCTTCGGGTGTGGCCAGGAACAGCCTGCAGTACTGCAACCAGGCGCGTTCAAACCCGGCGTCCGGGACCAGGCTGACCAGTTCGCTGCAGATTTCCACCAGCCCGAACACGGCGCTCAGGTGCGAGACGCTGATGACTTCGCGGCCGGCGTCGAACCTTCCCTGATCCAGGTCGTACAGGGCTTCGCCCGTGAGGAAGCCGTATTTCAGGGCGCCGATGTCCGCCATTGTCCCCAGCAACCGGTCCCGTGAGCGCGGATTGCCGGTGCGTTCCCAGTCGGTCAGCCAGGTGGCGGCCAGCGATCCCCAGTCGGTTCCCAGGCCCACGGCCAGGGCGCTCCGGTCCGGCCGGTACGTGGCGATGTCCGGGCGCACCTTCCGGGTGGGGTCCAGGCCCAGGAAGTTCTGGTCGCTGTCCACCAGTTCGGTGAGCAGGTCGCCGGTGCGTTCGTCTGCCGTCAGGTAGTAGTAGAACCGCCGGTAGGCGGGGGTGCTGATCCGCAGCTGCTTGGCGCTGCATCCCCAGTGCTGGACGTTGTGCCGGGAGCCCAGGCCCCGCCATTCGCCCAGGTGGTACACATCCACTTCGCCGGTGTGGCGGGTCATGGCCTCGGCGAAACGGAACACGTCCGCCCGGCCGGACCGCAGGTACATGTACCAGAGCCACAGGTCGGGGGAGAGTTCCGAGTTGTCCCAGGCGTACCCGCCCACGTCGTAGCGCCAGACGTGCCGGTCGGCGTCGTAGGTGTGCATCACGTCGCCGTAGTTCCAGAACCCGTACCAGCGGCGCTGCTCCACCTGACCGGTGTAGAAGTCGAACAGGAAGTCCAGCTTGTCCTCCAGTCCGGCCCGCTCGGGCGTGCTGCGGTCCACGGGCGACCAGTCACCGAACACGCCCGCCGAGTGCAGGTACTCAGGGGTTGCCTGCAGGAGCGGCGGGGTGGAGGTGGCCTCCGCATCGGCGGCGAGGGCAACGGTGTCCGGGGTGGAGTCGTACGCGAACAGGGTCAGTTCGTGGGTGCGGGCAATGCCGCTGGGGGTGCCGAATCCCGGTTCGTAGTCCTCGTAGGTGATTTCCAGGCCCTCGAGCTGTTCCTCGAAGGTGTCCTGCCCCAGCCCGTCATGGTAGAACCGCAGGTCCATGGGCTGCGCCTCGGGGGAGTACAGCCACGCCGTCACGGCGGCCTCGGCGGTGGCGGCACCGCGGATGTCCAGCTGCCCCGGGTGGGACTGCCAGAAGTTGCGGATGCCGACGCCGAAGCCGCCGCGCGGACCGCTCAGTGAGCAGAAGCCCGCTGCACGCGTGCCGCCGGAGATTCCCACCCAGCCGTGGCCCTCGCCGGTCCGTTTGCGGAGCTCGAAGCCGTCCGCGCTCAGCTGGGTCAGGGTGTAGTCGTTCCACGCCGGGATCAGGTGCAGCCGCCTGGACACCAGTTCACTCCACTCCTCCAGCGGCGGAGTGGCCCGTCCGTCGATCTGGGCACGACGGACGGCTTCGCCCGGGTCGCGGCGCAGGCCGGTCAGGCCGCGCACCGCCTCGGTGAGGAAACCGCCGTCGGCCCCCGCGATGCGCACGTGCCTGTCGTGCAGCTGGTCCTCGAGCGGCACCGTGAACCGGACGCCGAGTCCGGCCAGGAAGTCATGCTCGGCGTCGCCGTCCCAGATGAAGGAGTGGACCATCCGCACGCTGCGGGCTCCGGCGTAAAAGTAGAACCGGACCACGAAGGGCAGCCAGCTCCGCCCGTCACCCTCTCCGCCGTCCCCGTCGTCCGGGCGGTGCGTGCCTTCCAGCCGCACCACCGCGCGGACCGGACCGCTTTGTTCAAGCACGACGGCGGTCACCTCACCCGTGAAGGCCTGCCGGTTGACGGTGCCGGGGTCGTCCGGGACACTGTCCTGAAGCAGGCTGACCAGTTTGCCATCGCGGGCCACCACGGTGCCGCCGCGGGAGAGGGTGGCGAACAGGGATGAGCCGCGTCGGTTGATGACCATGTCCAGCGTGCCGGTGGCGACGGTGACGGATTCTTCCGTTTCCGTCACGGCGATCTCCTGGCCGGATGCTGCCTCTGGTGAGGGCCCGGCCTCCGGTGAGGCGCCGCCGTCGGACGTCACGCGGTAGTGGGCGGAGGGCGCGTCGGTGGCCGGCAGTGCAATGCCTGCCCATTTCAGCGAGCCGTCCGGCCACGTTGCCAGCGGCCAGGCCTGCGAGGCGACCGGCTGCCCGTCGGCGTCCGAGACGGAGATTCCGCCGACGCCGGCCAGCGAACCCCGGGCGAAGGGCATGCCCCAGGTGGTGCCGCCGGAAAGCTCCGCGGGAGCATCGCCGTCGAGCCAGTTGAGTGCTGCTTCGGTCGTCATTGTCCGTCTCCTTCGACAGCGCGTGGGCCAGGCAGCATCGAAGGCTGCTTCACATCGCGCTTGTATCGTTTCAAAATACCTGCGGAATCCGACCCTCGGCCCGGGGTGGGTGGTGGTTGGGGACAAGTCGGAAACCGCTTTCCGATCAGTTCTAACAGTACGCAACGGTGCAAGTCAATGATTTTTGTGGCACACCTGTGCGCTTGTGAGCGTTTATGTGTGACGCTATGTGCTCGTCTCGGACCGCTGGGCGTCGCCGCGGCCGGCAGTGTCGATCGCGCAGAAACGGTTGCCCTCGGGGTCGGCCATGATCACGAAGTCCGCGTCCGCGGGCCGTTTGCTCCACTCGACGCGGGTGGCGCCCAGGTCAAGGAGCCGCTGCACTTCGCCGCTCTGGTCCTCGGTGTAGAGGTCCAGGTGGATGCACGGCGGGATGTGGACCGACGACGGCACGCGGTCCAACGATATGCAGGTGCCCGAGCCGCCCGGAGGCTGCAGGATCACGAAGTCGTCCTCGGGATCGTGCCGCGGTTCAAATCCCAGGGCGGCCTGCCAAAAGGCCATCTGGGCCGGGAGGTCATCAACGCGGATCACGATCGAGCCAATGCTCAGCATCCGGCCAAGCTACACCGACGAAAAGTGGCCCGCAACGCTCCGGGGATCCGTCCCTCCACTAGGCTGGCAGCTAAGAACCCTCCCGGCAGGCCGCGCCGACCTGCCCCGAGCCGACGGAGCTGTTGGAGAACCATGACCCGGAAGATCACTGTCAGCCTGCCCGATGCCGTACTTCGCGAATACCTGACGCCCCACCCGGATGTCACGGTGCTGGAGTGGGACTTCTCAGGCGAACCGCCGCAGGCGCAGATCGACATCGTGGTGCCGCCGTACATGGGCGGGACGCGGATCCTCCGGAATCTTGAAGCCGTGGAAACTGCCCTGGTGCAGAGCCAGTCGATCGGGTACGACGGCGTGGCGGACTCCCTCCCGGCCGGCCGGGTGTTTGCCAACGCGGCCGGTGTGCACGAGACCTCCACCGCGGAACTGGTCCTCGCCATGATCCTGGCCAGCCAGCGCGAGTTTCCGCGTCTCCTGCGCAACCAGCAGGACGGCGTCTGGGAAACCCGGCCCACCGCCAGCCTGGCCGACCGGCGCGTTCTCATCGTGGGCTACGGCGGGGTGGGCAAGGCAATCGAGCAGCGGCTCATCCCGTTCGAAACCAGCGTCACCCGGGTGGCCAGCCGACCGCGGACGGACGGGAACGGCGTGATCCACGGGATCACCGAACTGCCGGAACTGCTGCCGGAGCACGACATTGTGGTGGTGGGTGTCCCGCTCAGCGACGCCACCACGCACCTTATCGACGACGCCTTCCTGGCGGCAATGCCCGACGGCGCGCTGCTGGTCAACGTGGCGAGGGGACCGGTGGCGGACACCGAGGCCCTGGTCTGCCACACCGCGTCGGGACGGATCCGCGCCGCGCTGGACGTCACGGATCCCGAGCCGCTGCCGCAGGACCACCCGCTGTGGGGCACGCCCGGCGTCATCATCACCCCGCATGTAGGCGGGGCAAGCTCCGCCATGCGCCCCAGGATGGGCCGCCTGCTGCAGCGGCAGATCGACCTCATGCTGGCAGGGGAGCCTCCCGTCAACGTGGTGCTCGGCGGCTGAGCTACCGCCGGCCCCGCTGCAGACCCGTCAGTAAAGCCTCGCCGGTCTGCCTCCAGATGCCCTGGCCGGCTCTGTCGGTGGAATCTTCCGCCGCGGCTTGGGCCACCAACCAGTCCCCGAAATGCGTGATGTCCCTGCCAAGGGACGCCGCTACCGCATCGCAGGCAAATCCCACAGCGGTGGAACCGTCAGTGAGCTGGACCGATCCCAGGAGCATGGGTTCGGGAAGCTCCGCGAGGAACGATCCCAGCGCGGCCTCGGACAGTAGCCACCGCTCTGCTGCCAGTTCCGCTCCGTCGTCGGAACGGACGACGCCGGGCTTCGGCGGCTGAGTGTCCAGCGCCACCATCCGGTAACGGGCCGCCAGGGTTACCGGGCCGTCCCAGAACCCGCCCCGCCGTTCCAGCTCGGCCACCAGCGGCTGGCCTTTGCGGTGGGCACCCACCACCACGAGCGGCACAGCCTGCGCGCCGGCGGCCACGGGCCACGGCAGCCGTTCTGCGGCGGCAGGGTTAAGTGCGGCACGGCTGGGTGCTGCCCCGGAGGCAAACAGTGCCGGGAGGTCCGGTGTCCTTTCGATTCTTCGGGCGATATCGGCCACCACGCCGTCGTCGAACGTCCTTCCCACGACGGTGAGTCCGAACTGTGCTAGCCCATCGCCTCCGGCGTCCGCGACGGTGCCGGCAGGCACCGCGACCGCACACATATCGAAGAGGTTGCAGAAGTTGGTGTACGTACCCATGCGCGAGTTCACGCCCACGGGGTCCGCGGCGACCTCGGCCAGCGTTGGATGGAACGGAGTGGTGGGCACGATCAGCGCATCGAACCCCTCGAGCCGGGACAGTGCTTCGCGCCTCAGCTCCTCCAGCGCCGCAGTGTCGCTGACGTACTGATGCGCGGGTACGCGGCCTGCCGCGGTGATGATGCCGGTGACCGTCGGGTCCAGCCCAGCCGCGGCGCTGCGTCCGGACTGGTCACCCGCGATTGCGGCGTCGATGAAGGACCCGACGGCGGCGTGGCGCTCTGCCACGAGGGCGCCGTCGTACAGCAGCCTGGCCGCCTGCAGGAAGACGTCCAGTTCGATCGGCTCGGCGTCCACACCGGTGGAGCGCAACCGCTCGATCTGGGCGCCGAACTCCGCAGCCCATTCCTCCGGCAGCGCCGGAAGTGACGCCGGATAGGCCACCCGCGGACGGGACGGCGCGGCGAGGCGCACGTCCGCAGGCCAGGTCCGCGATTCCCCGGCCATGATCCCCATGGCCAGTTCAGCGGTAGCCAGGTCGCGGGCCAGGATGGTGGCGGTGTCCCAGGACCGGCAGGCGGGCACCATTCCAGCCGTGGACACCACGTTGAGGGTGGGCTTGATGCCCACGATTCCCTGCAGCCCCGCCGGAACCCGGCCGGAGCCGGCGGTGTCCGTCCCGATCGCTATGTCCGCCAGCCCCAGGGCCACAGCCACGGCGGACCCCGAACTGGAGCCGCCCGAGATCCGGTCCGGCCGCCGCGCATCACGGACCGCGCCGTACGGGCTGCGGGTTCCCACGAGCCCGGTGGCGAACTGGTCCAGGTTTGTTGAGCCCAGCACCAGGGCGCCGGCGGCGCGCAGCCGGGCCACTGCCACGGCATCTTCGGCGGGCTCGTAGCCGAAACCGGGGCACGCCGCCGTCGTGGTGACCCCGGCGACGTCCACATTATTTTTGACCGCCAGCAGGAGTCCGGCCAGGGGAAGTTCCCTGCCGGACGCCGCGTCGGCGTCGATGCGGGCGGCCTCCGCCAGCAGGTCCTCACGGCCCCGGACCCGGATCCAGATTTCGGGACGGTCGACGGCGTCGATCGCGGCGAGTGCCGCCGTCACCCGGGCGGTGGCTGATCCGCTGATGCCGCTCATGCTGCGCTCCCTTCGAGGACGAGCTCTTTTTCGTTCAGTTCCGCCGCTTCGAGGACCACCAGGGGTTCGCCTGCCACCACCTGGGACCCTGCGCTGGGCAGCACCCGGTGCACGATCCCGTCGCTGGGCGCGGTGAGGACGGTTTCCATTTTCATGGCTTCGATGGAAACCAGCGGCTGGCCCGCCACCACCTTGTCCCCGGGTGCCACGTCCACCTTCCAGACGCTCGCCGCGAAGGGCGAGCTCACCAGGGTTCCGCCGTCGGGAACCACCACTTCCTCTGACGGCGGCGCGATGGCGACGGCCTTTTCCGCGCGGTCGAACTCGCCGGCGTCTTCCCAGACCTGGCGTTCGATGGCGAAGGCTTTCTCCTGCCGTGCCCGGAAAGCGGCGATCGAATCGCTGTTCTCATCGAGGAAGTCCTCGTGGTCGGCCAGGGAGAAGGTTCCGTCCTCGATCTCCACGCCCCGGCCCCGGCCGACGGCCATGTCGGCCCGCAGGTCCAGGAGTTCCTCCGGGCTGACGGGGTACCAGGAGATCCGGTCGAAGAACCTCAGGAGCCACGGCGAGCCCGGCTCGAACGGGGCGGCGGCGGCGTGCCGGGACCAGACCTGCGTGGTGCGGCCGACGAACTGGTAGCCGCCCGGACCCTCCATGCCGTAGATGCACATGTATGCGCCGCCGATGCCCACGGCGTTTTCCGGGGTCCAGGTCCTGGCAGGGTTGTATTTCGTCGTGACCAGGCGGTGCCGCGGGTCCAGCGGCGTTGCCACGGGAGCGCCGAGGTAGACGTCGCCCAGCCCGAGCACGAGGTAGTCCGCGTTGAAAACGGTGTCGAAGACGTCGTTCACGGAGTCCAGCCCGTTGATCCGGCGGATGAACTCGATGTTCCACGGGCACCAGGGAGCGTCGTCCCGCACGCCCGCCATGTACCGCTCGATTGCCTCACGAGTGGCAGGATCGTCCCAGGAGAGCGGAAGCCTGACGGTGCGGCTCGGAACGACAAGCTCCGAGCTGGCAGGGAGCGCAGTTTCGATCTCCCGTACGATGCCCAGCAGGCGCGAGGTGGGGAGGACCGACGGGTCCGCTTTGACCTGGAGCGAGCGGATGCCGGGTGTCAGGTCCACGATGCCGGGAATCCGCAGCTTCTCGAGCTCCTGGTGCAGGGCGTGGACCCGGGCGCGGAGGCCGAGGTCAAGCACCATGTCGCCGTATTCCACGAGGAGGTTGTCGTCGCCGGAGCGGCGGTACGTGACCGCCGGGCGGCCGTCGCCTTCCGGCGCGCGGCCGAGAACACCGTCGTCGCCGTCGCCCTGTGAGCGGCCGTTGCTGGAAGCGGGGAGGATCAGCTGCTGCCGGGCCGGGCCAAGCTCTTTGGCGGACGGTGCCTGGACGGTCTTCACCGGAACGAAACGGACCGTGTCGCCGGGGCGGAGCTGGCCGAGCTTCCAGCGCTCGCCGGTCACGACGGTGACCGGGCAGACGAAGCCGCCGAGGCTGGGCCCGTCCGGGCCGAGCAGGATGGGTGTGTCCCCGGTGAAGTCCAGGGCGCCCACCGAGTAGGCCGTGTCGTGGATGTTGGAGGGGTGCAGGCCCGCCTCGCCGCCGTCGTTCCGTGCCCAGCGCGGCTTCGGGCCGATGAGGCGGACGCCGGTCCTGGCCGAGTTGAAGTGCACCTCGTAGGACGCTGCGAACAGGTCGTTGATGTCCTCGCGCTGGAAGAATTCCGGAGCTCCGTGCGGTCCTTCCACCACCATGAGCTCCCATTGCGTGGTCAGGGCCGGGCGGCTGTCCGCCGGGACCGGCGCGGGCACGGTGTCGGGTGCCGCCCCGGCCACGGTGCGGAGCACGTCGCCGGCGCGGAGCACGCGGCCGCCGTGGCCGCCGAACTGGCCGAGGGTGAAGGTGGAAGCGCTGCCGAGGTAGGTCGGGATGTCGAGGCCGCCCTCGAAGAGGATGTAGCCGCGCAGCCCGGCACCCTCAGCCGATCCGACGTCGAGCACGCCGCCCGCGGGGACCGTAACTGGTTCCCAGGCCGGAACAGTTTGTCCGTTGACGGTGACGGCCACCTCCGCGCCGGTGACGCAGACGGTGGTGGCGTGGGTGACGCGCAGCGCCGGGCCGGCCATGGTGAATTCAAGTCCGGGTGCCCCTTCCGGATTGCCCAGCGCCTTGTTGCCCAGCCGGAAGGACAGGTCGTCCATGGGGCCGCTCGGCGGCACGCCCACCTGCCAGAGGCCGGTCCGTCCGGGCCAGTCCTGCACGCTCGTTTGCAGGCCGGGGCGCTCCACGGTGATGCGGGGTTCGGGGTCGCCCACGCTGTCCAGGGTGCTGGTGGAGTGCGTGGCGGTGCGGACCACGTCCAGGCCGGTGACGGCGCGCAGCATGCCGAGGTTGGTTTCGATGCCGTCCATGCGGGTTTGCGTCAAGGCGTCCGCCAGGGAGTCGAGGGCTTCGTCCCGGCTCGAGCCGAAGGTGATGAGCTTGCCAAGGAGCGGGTCGTAGTTGGTGGACACCTCGCTGCCGGTTTCCACCCACGCGTCAACGCGGACGACGTCGGAGCCAGGGTATTGGGCGTTGGTGACGGTTCCGGCGCTGGGCTGGAAGTTGCGGGCCGGGTCTTCCGCGTAGATCCGTGCTTCCACGGCGTGCCCGGTCACCGGGAGGCTGTCCGGGAGACCGTCCAGCACTGGCTGCTGCTGGGCCAGGGTGAGCATCCATTCCACCAGGTCGACGCCGGTGACGGCTTCCGTGACAGGGTGCTCCACCTGCAGGCGGGCGTTCACTTCGAGGAAGGATGCTTCCTGCCGGACGGGGTCGTAGACGAACTCCACGGTCCCGGCGGAGCGGTAGCCCACGGAGGCGCAGAGTGCGCGCGAGCTGCGGTGCAGCTCGTCGCGTAGTCCGGCCGGAAGGTCCGGCGCGGGCGCCTCTTCGAGGACTTTCTGGTGCCGGCGCTGCAGGGAGCAGTCACGGTCCCCGAGGCTGACCACGCGGCCTTCGCCGTCGCCGAAAATCTGCACCTCGACGTGGCGGGCGTGTTCGATGTAGCGCTCGGCGAAGACGCCTGCGGTGCCGAAGCTTGAGCTGGCGAGCCGGGCCACCCGGGCGTAGTTCTCGGCCAGTTCGGCTTCGGTGCGGCAGACGGCCATGCCGATGCCGCCGCCTCCGCCGGTGGCCTTGAGCATCAGCGGGAAGCCGATCGTGGCGGAGGCTGTGATGGCTGCATCAAGGTCCTCGAGCAGCCCCGAGCCGGCGATCATGGGCACTCCGGCGCGCTGGGCGGCGTCCCGGGCGGTGTGCTTGGTGCCGAAGATCCGCAGCTGGTCCGGGGTAGGGCCGACAAAGACGAGCCCGGCGGCTTCCACGGCCTCGGCGAACCCGGCGTCCTCGGACAGGAAGCCGTAGCCGGGGTGGATGGCGCCGGCGCCGGTGGTCGCAGCCGCAGCCAGGATGGCGTCGACCCGGAGGTAGGACTCCTTGGCGGGTGCCGGCCCGAGCAGGACGGCTTCATCGGCGAGGCGCACGTGCTTGGCGCCGCGGTCCGCCTCGGAGAACACGGCCACGGTGCGCAGCCCGATCTTTTTGGCGGACTCGATGATCCGGCAGGCGATTTCGCCGCGGTTGGCGACGAGCAGGGTGTCGAAGCGGTTCATCGGGAGGCCTCCGGACGGGTGACGATCATGCGCACGGGCGTGGGGTTGAAGCCGTTGCAGGGGTTGTTGATCTGGGGGCAGTTCGAAACCAGGACCAGGGTGTCCGCCTCGGCGCGCAGTGCCACGCGTTTGCCGGGGGCGGAGAGCCCGTCCACGATGCCGAGGGCACCGTCCGGGTCCACGGGTACGTTCATGAACCAGTTGATGTTGGAGACGAGGTCCCGCTTTCCGAGGCCCCATTTGGAGCCTTCGATGAGGAAGTTCTCCACGCAGGCATGCTGTTCGTGCGTGTGTTGGCCATAGCGCAGGGTGTTCGATTCCTGTGAGCAGGCGCCGCCGATGGTGTCGTGGACGCCTACTTCATCGGCCGCGACGGTCATCAGCGCTTCGCCGCTGTCCGCCCGCAGCACGGACCCGGTGGTCAGGACAATGGATCGCTGCGCGGCGATGGTTGCGGCGGCGGAGTAGCGCGTGGCGGTGTCGCCCGCAGCGTAGAGGAGGCAGTCCACGGCCTGGTTGCCGTCAAGGTCCACGATGGTGAGGACGTCCCCTGCTTCCACCACGGCGGACCACGGGCCGCGCGCTTCAACGTATTCGTCGAGCACGACGTGTCCCGGGACCAGGGCGGCGGTTGCGGCGTCCGGCTGGAAAGTGAGTGTGGGCGTGTTCATGCGGAAGTCCTTGCGGTGAAGTCGAGTTCAGTGTTCTGGAGGGCAAGCAGGTGCTCGGGGCCGGGGGTGAATCCCAGGTTGCCGGCGGCAAGGGCGGCGAGGGCTTCGGTCGCCTGCCACGCAACGATGTCCACGGTGCTTCCGGTGAAGTCCGGACGCGGGTCCAGCGGGTGGGCGGTGTTGGCCAGCACCAGGACAGTGTCCATGTGCAGGAGGAGTTCGACGGCGGTGCCGGCACCGGCGCTGCCGGTGAACCGGATGGTGCCGTCCGCGTCCACGGCGGTGCCCTTGAAGAAGGAGATCGACGGCGGCACTTCCCGCTGGCTGATGCCGTGCTTGAGGGCGCCGAGGGTCAGCAGTTCGCGGCCTGCAGGTGAGGCGCTGTGCGCGGAGCCTGCACCGTATTTGGCCTGGTTGCCTGCGAGGCTGGTGGTTCCGGTGAGGGCATCGTGCCTGCCGGAGGAATCGGCCACGACGGTGGCCATCCTTCTGGCAACTTTTCCAGTCTTCCCGCTGCCGGCGCGTTCCAACAGTGGCACAAAGGCAGATATACGATGGATTCGGGCCAATAGAAGGAAGAGGTGCGGGATGAGGATCGCGGTGTACGCCTTCGACGGGGCAACCATGTTTCACCTTGCCGTTCCGCAGATGGTTTTTGACGAGGTGGCCCGCCAGGGCCTTGCCGCGTGGGAGACGGTTCTCTTTTCTGACCAGGCAGGCGGGATCACAACCGCTGAGGGCTACCGGCTGGGCGAGGTGAGGGGGCCCGAGGCCGCGGAAGAGGCGGACATCGTGGTGGTGCCGTCGTGGTTCGACGACGGGCGCATCCTGAGCGATTCGCTGCGGCAGGTGCTCCTCGGCGCGCACGCCCGGAGCGTGCCGGTTCTGGGACTGTGCCTTGGTGCGATCCCGGTGGCAGACGCGGGGCTGCTCGCGGGGCGCCGGGCTGTCACGCACTGGCAGGCATTTGATTCCCTGGCGGTGCGGCACCCCGATGTCCCGCTGGACCAGTCGGTGCTCTATATAGACCACGGAGACGTCCTGACCTCGGCCGGAACCGCTTCTGCGTTGGATGCCTGCCTGTACGTGGTGCGCACACGGCTCGGGGCAGAAGCAGCGAACAAGGTGGCGCGAAGCCTGGTCATCGCGCCGCACCGTGAAGGCGGTCAGGCGCAGTACATCGATCGCCCGGTGCCGGAACGCTCCACGGATGATCCGGTCTCGCGACTGCTGGAATGGGCTCTGGCACGCCTGGGTGAGCCGCTCACCGTCGACCTGCTGGCGGCGCAGGCGCACCTGAGCCGCCGGACTTTTGTCCGCGCCTTTCGGGCAGCAACAGGAACGACGCCGGCCGCCTGGATCCGCGCCCGCCGCCTTGACGCAGCCCGGCGGCTCCTCGAGACCACGGACTTGTCGATAGACCAGATCTCCGCCGACTGCGGATTCGGCAACGCGGTCACCCTGCGCCAAAACTTCGCCGCCGCCTTTTCCACGACGCCCACGGAATACCGGCGGCGGTTTGATACGCGGCCTGAAAGAGTTCTCTAGAGCGCTGCTCCGATCCTTGACTCCGGAAGTGACTCCCTGGTTGTCGCGGACAGGGCTGTCAACGTTGTCAGGGCCACAGCCGCGGTTGGAGTCTAGTGCCTGCGCAGCAGCTGCCGGGTTCCGGATTTCAGAAGTGGCCTGACGCCCGTTTCTGTATTCGCGGGCCGATGTCCAAACAGGACAATACCCAGCGAGGCGAGGACGATGACGCCACCCAGTATCTGCCCAACTGCAAGGGATTGCCCCAGGGCTGCCCAGCCCACCAAGACGGCAACCACGGGGCTCAGCAGGCCCAGGAATGACAAGGACCCGGCCGGCAGCATCTGTATTCCGCGGTACCAGACGGTGTAGGCAAAAGCCGTGCCCACCAGCGACAGGTAGGCAAAGCCTGCCACATTTTCCAGGCTGAATCCCTCATCCGGCAAACCCTCAACCAACAGCAGGAGCGGGATCAGTACGATACCGCCGGCCACCAGCTGCCAGGAAGTTACGGCCAGTGGCGCATCGGGCTGGCCCCACTTCTTGCTCAGCACAATACCCAGCGCCATCGAAGCGGCTCCACCCAGGGCGGCGAGCACGCCAACCGGGTCCGGCTGCGCCTGCGACTGAACGACGAGCAGGGCGACGCCGAGGATGCCCGCCGCTCCGGCCGCCACTACCGCAAGAGTCAGCCGTTCGCTGAGGAAGCGGCTGGCCAGGAAAGCGACGATCAGCGGCTGGACTGCTCCGACAGCGGCAGCCAGGCCCCCCGGGAGCAGATAGGCGGCGACGAACAGCAGAGCAAAGAACGCACCGATATTGAGGGTGCCCAGCACGGCCGACTTCCACCACCAGGCTCCTTGCGGCAGGCGCCGGGTCAGCAGTAGCAGGACCAGACCTGCAGGCAGGGCTCGCAGGATAGCACCGAGGAGCGGTCTTCCGTCTGGTAGAAATTCGCTGGTGACGATGTAGGTGGTACCCCATGCCATCGGGGCGAGGGCGGTAAGGGCAAGAACGGCTGATCTTTTGCTAAGCACTTAGCTATTGTAGCTAAGTGCTTAGCTACTTGCTACCCTCAATTTCATGAGAGATGGCGTGGATCTGATTCTTGACCAATGGCGGCGCGAGCGGCCTGACCTGGATGCTTCTCCCATGGCCGTTTTGGGGAGGCTGGCCAGGACAGCGAAAGCTGTGGAATCCACTCTCCAAATGACGTTCGCCCGGCATGGCTTGGACGGCGGCTCCTTCGATGTGCTGGCAACGTTGCTGCGGTCCGGTGAACCCCATGAACTTTCGCCCCTTGAGCTGACACAAGCGGCCATGGTTACTTCCAGCGCAACCGCCCAGCGGCTGAACAAGCTCGTGGAGCGGGGGCTGGTGTCAAGGAAGAAGGACCATATCGACTTGCGGTCTACCCGTGTGCAATTGACTGCGGAGGGAAAGAAGGTGATCGAGGGTGCCCTGCCCGATCACCTGAGGACGCAGGAGGCGTTGCTGCAGGGGCTGGATGCGGGGGAGCGGGCCCAGTTTATCGGGCTCCTCCAGCGGGTGGAGCTGAACACCCATGGGTTTGAAGCAGGGCAGTCATAAAACACCACACGGGAGCCAAAGCTATGCGCCTTACTCATATCGAGTTGCCGTCCACTAACCTTCGTGCGGCCGCTGAGTACTACGGGGACGTCCTTGGGCTCCCCGTCCACGAATCCAGCGACTATGTGAGAGTCGGTGTCGGTACCACCCAGCTTGAGTTCGTCAGGGGGCCGGTCAAGGCCGGGGCAAATCACCTGGCAATTACCATCCCCAGCAACCAGTTCGCCGATGCCAAACGGTGGCTGTCCGCAAGGACTGAAATCCTTAGCCTCGACGGCCGGGATGAGTTCCCGCTGGGAGAGCCATGGAGTTCAGAATCGATCTATTTCAGGGGCCCTGACGGGATCGTTCTGGAGCTGATTGCGCGCCACAAGCTGGACAATCCCTCCTCGAGCGGATTCAGTGCCGCGAGCCTGCTCAGCGTCAGCGAAGTTGGGCTGGCTGTACCGGACGTCGGCCAGGCGATGCAGGACATTGAGGAAACTTTTGGTATCCGGTCATTCGCCGGGGATGCAGAATCTTTTCACGCAGTGGGAGACCATAGCGGGCTCCTCATCCTTGTTGCCGCGGGCCGTCGATGGTTCCCCACAAGCGACGCTGCGTCCGCCTTCGGACACATCGGCATCGAAATGGACGGTACGTCCAGTCCCGGAACCATGGAGTCTGCCGCCGGCTGGAAACTGATGTCGCGGAGCGACCCAGGCTCGTAGCTGAACCCAGCCTCTGTCAGGCCGAAGGAATAGCGCCCCAAGCGATACGCAGTTCAACGGCTTGTAGATCTGGCACAAGCCGGCTGCAGCATCAAAATCGTGCATGAGCCCATGAGTGAAACCGTGCTCCAGCGCCTCACCGGACAGCCGGGCATCGAACTGCGTCGAGACCTCCCGTCAGGATGTCTACCTGCAGTACCGGAAGAACTTCGAGGAGATGTGGACGGCAGCCAAATAGCCCAATGGATCCAACATGGGTTCAACCGACCGTGCGGCAAATACGCCGTCCGTGAACCCGCCCAACTTCTCCTCCGCGGGCACGTCCCCAGCCCAGCCAGCGGGCGTAAACTGACCTTCGCACCACCTCTTGTGGACACTGTGTCAGGAGCCGCTTTGCTCTGGAAACTGCTTGTTGAATACCTGCGGCCGCACCGGCAGCTGCTGATCGCCGTCGTCATTTTCCAGCTGGCGCAGTCCATCGCGTCCCTTTACCTGCCCACGCTCAACGCGGACATCATCGATGAGGGTGTGGCCAAGGGGGACACCGGCTACATCCTGCGGGTGGGCAGCCTCATGCTGTTCATCACCATGCTGCAGATCGCGTGCGCGGTGGTGGCCGTGTACTTCGGGGCGAAGGCGGCCATGGCCCTGGGCCGGGACCTGCGCGGGGCCATCTTCACCCGGGTGGGGGAGTTCTCCGAGCAGGAGGTCACCCGGTTCGGGGCGCCGAGCCTGATCACCCGCTCCACGAACGACGTCCAGCAGGTCCAGCAGCTGGTGCTGATGTCCGCCACGCTGATGGTGGCCGCGCCGATGCTCAGCATCGGCGGGGTGATCATGGCGGTCCGGCAGGATGCCCAGCTGTCCTGGCTGATCGCCGTCAGCGTCCCGGTGTTGCTGATCGCCGTCGGGCTGATCATTACCCGGATGGTGCCGCTGTTCCGCAAGATGCAGGTGCGGATCGACACCGTGAACCGGGTGCTCCGCGAGCAGCTCACCGGCATCCGGGTGGTGCGGGCGTTCGTGCGCGAGGACATCGAAACAGCCCGGTTCGCGCAGGCCAACGAGGACGTCACGGACACCGCGCTCCGGGCCGGCCGGCTGATGGCGCTCGCGTTTCCCACCGTGATGCTGGTGCTGAACGTCTCCAGCGTGGCGGTGATCTGGTTCGGCTCGTTCCGGATCGAGGACGGCTCCATGCAGGTGGGCACGCTGATCGCCTTCCTGAGCTACCTGCTGCAGATCCTGATGTCCGTCATGATGGCCACGTTCATGGCCGTGATGATCCCGCGCGCCGCGGTCTCGGCGGACCGGATCGGCCAGGTGCTCACCACGGAGTCCAGCGTGCGGCCGCCCGAGCATCCGGTCACCGCTGCCGCCGGCCGGGGCGGTGCGGGCAGCGGCGAGCTGGAAATGCACGACGTCGGGTTCGCCTACCCGGGTGCCGAGCAGCCGGTCCTGTCCGGCATCAGTTTCACGGCCCGGTCCGGGCAGACGACGGCGATCATCGGCAGCGCCGGGTCCGGCAAGACCACCCTGGTGAACCTGCTGCCGCGGCTTTTCGACGCGACCACCGGTTCAGTGAAGTTCGACGGCGTGGACGTCCGCGAGCTGCAGCCGGACCAGCTGTGGGGGCACATCGGGCTGGTGCCGCAGCGGCCGTACCTGTTCTCCGGCACGGTGCGCAGCAACCTGCTGTACGGCAAGCCCGATGCCACCGAAGATGAGCTGTGGCGGGCGCTGACTACCGCGCAGGCGCAGGAGTTCGTCCGGGAGATGGAGGGCGGGCTGGATGCGCCCATCTCACAGGGCGGCACCAACGTCTCCGGCGGGCAGCGGCAGCGGATCGCGATCGCCCGGGCGCTGGTGAAGCGGCCCGAGCTCTACATTTTTGACGACTCGTTCTCCTCGTTGGACACCGCCACGGACGCCCGGCTGCGGCAGGCGCTGAAGCACGACACCTCCGGCGCCACCCTGGTGATCATCGCCCAGCGGGTGTCCAGCATCGCGGACGCGGACCAGATCCTGGTGCTCGACGACGGCAGGATCGTGGGCCACGGAACGCACGATGAGCTGCTGGAAACGTCGGAAACGTACCGCGAGATTGTGTCCTCGCAGCTCGCAGCGGAGGAGGCGGTATGAGCACCACAGGCAGGCCGGCAGGCGGGGCACCCGGCGGGACTGCCGCCGTCGAACGCATCCCCAGGCCGCGAGGCGGCCCCGGGCACGGCGGACCGTTCGCCGGGATGAACGTCCCCGCCGAAAAGGCGATGAACTTCTGGCCGTCCGCCAAGCGGCTGCTGGGCACGCTGCGGCCGGAGCGGCTGTGGCTGGTGCTGGTGATTGTGCTGAGCGTCGCCGCGGTGGCGCTGTCCGTGATCGGGCCGCGGCTGCTGGGCGAGGGCACCAACCTCATCTTCGCCGGTGTGGTGTCCAAGCAGCTTCCTGCGGGGGTGAGCAAGGCGCAGCTCATCGCGCAGCTCCGGGCCGCGGGGGAGAACCAGAAGGCGGACATGCTCAGTGCCATGGCGCTGACGCCCGGGCAGGGGATCGACTTCACCGCGCTGGCCAACGTGCTGCTGTGGGCGCTGGTGCTATATGTCCTGGCGTCCGCGTTCATGTGGATCCAGGCGTACATACTCAACGGCGTGGTGCAGCGGACGGTGTACCGGCTGCGCGAGCGGATCGAGGCGAAGATCAACCGGCTGCCGCTGCGGTATTTCGATTCGATCCAGCGCGGTGAGCTGCTCAGCCGGGTGACGAACGACGTCGACAACATCTCCCAGAGCCTGCAGCAGTCCATCAGCCAGGCGGTCACCTCGTTGCTGACCGTGCTGGGTGTGCTGGTGATGATGTTCCTGCTCTCGCCCACGCTGGCGCTGATTGCGCTGGTCACGATTCCGCTGACGCTGGTGACGACGACGATGATCGCCAAGCGCTCGCAGAAGCTGTTCGTGGCGCAGTGGAAGCACACCGGCGAGCTGAACGGGCAGATCGAGGAGACGTACACCGGGCATGCGCTGGTGAAGGTGTTCGGCCGGCAGCAGGAGGTGGGGGAGCGGTTCCGGCAGAAGAATGCGGAGCTGTATGAGGCGAGCTTCGGCGCGCAGTTCATCTCCGGCCTGATCATGCCGGCCATGACGTTCATCGGGAACCTGGTGTATGTGGGGATCGCCGTGGTGGGCGGCCTGCAGGTGGCGTCCGGGGCGATGCAGCTTGGCGACGTGCAGGCGTTCATCCAGTACTCGCGGCAGTTCACGCAGCCGCTGGCGCAGCTGGGGTCCATGGCCAACCTGCTGCAGTCCGGCGTGGCGTCGGCCGAGCGGGTGTTCTCGCTGCTGGATGAGGAGGAGCAGTCGCCGGAAGCTGCTGGCTCTGCGCCCGACGGCGGGCGGGGGCGGCTGGTGTTCGAGAACGTCTCGTTCTCCTATTCACCGGACAAGCCGCTGATTTCGGAGCTCTCGTTGGTGGCCGAGCCGGGTCAAACGGTGGCGATCGTGGGCCCCACGGGGGCCGGGAAAACGACGCTGGTGAACCTGATGATGCGGTTCTACGAGATCGATGCGGGACGGATAACGCTCGACGGCGTGGACATCACCTCCGTTTCCCGGCGCGAGCTGCGCTCGCGGATGGGCATGGTGCTGCAGGACACGTGGCTGTTCGGCGGGACGATCCGGGACAACATTGCGTATGGACGGCCTGACGCCACCGAGGAGGAGATCCTGGAGGCGGCGACGGCGACGTACGTGGACCGGTTCGTGCATTCCCTGCCGGAGGGTTATGACACGGTGCTGGAGGACGAGGGCGGCAACGTGTCGGCGGGCGAGAAGCAACTGCTCACGATTGCGCGGGCGTTTTTGGCGCGGCCATCTGTTTTGATTTTGGATGAGGCGACTTCTTCTGTGGATACCCGGACCGAGGTGCTGGTGCAGAAGGCGATGAGTGCCCTGCGGTCCGACCGGACTAGCTTCGTGATCGCGCACCGCCTGTCCACGATCCGCGACGCCGACCTCATCCTGGTGATGGAGGCCGGGCAGATCGTGGAACAGGGGACGCACGCTTCACTGCTGGCTGCGGGCGGGGCTTATGCGCGTTTGTATGAGGCTCAGTTCGCGGCGCCGGTTGCGGAGGTTTAGGTATCGTGCAAATGAGCATCCCGACCGCTTCCGCTTCGACCTGATGCTCATTCACATGCGATTAAATCGCGGTACGTCATCTTCAACCTTAAGATGGGCAAGTTCCAGCCAGATAGTCAGGCGATTCGGCGGCCTGTGTCAGATTGGGATTCAAGAGTGTCCGCTGGGGGCGTTCGGGAAACAGCTTTTGGACCCTTTTCTGACAGTGTTTGAATGACTGCCTGACGTTAGCTTGGGGTGTGCCCTTCACTGACGAGAAGCCCTCGGAGTTACACCATCCGAATGCGCCGCGGGCGGTTGAAGCTTGAGTGCGCAGATCTAGTTCCCCCCAACACGATCGCCGTCAGATCCAGGTACGGCGGATGTACGTTCCTGGTTGTTGTTCTACGACGCGCCGGCTGTGGGCTCCGTCCTGCATCAGCCACAGTAGAGATCCGTCGGCCATGACAGCTTCGACGCGGCCGCGGTCGGTTACGCTGCCGCGAGTGTGAACTTCGACGTCTTGGCCGGTCAGCACAGTCCAGTCGTCAATAGGCTGCCACGATGCGAAAGAGTGGATGTTTGTTTGGTCTTGATTCGGCGTCATGCTTGTTGGCATCTCGTCCTCGAGCTTCATAGCAGCAGGATGCTGAGCAAATTTGTGACGGGTAGCAAAGCGTTCGGATGATGTTTGTATTTTGAGCGCTTAGCCGAACAGGACGGCTGCTTCGTCGTAGCGGTTTTGTGGGACGGTCTTGAGCTGGCCCAGGGCCTCCTCGAAGGCGACATGTTGGATGTCTGTTCCCTTCAGGGCGACCATGGTGCCCCAGTAGCCTTCGACCACGGAGTCGATGGCGGCCATGCCCAGCCGGGTGGCAAGGACCCGGTCGAAGGCTGAGGGGACGCCGCCGCGCTGGATGTGGCCAAGGATCGTGGCACGGGTTTCGATGCCGGTGCGGGCTTCCAGCTCCGGGACCAGCTGGTCCGCGATGCCGCCAAGCCGGGGGCGGCCGAAGGCGTCCAGGCCCCGTTCAGAATGGGCCTCATCCATATGCTCGGGAACGAAGCCTTCGGCGACGACCACCAGGGGTGCGCGGCCGCGGTGGTGGGCTTCCTTTACCCACTGGGTGATTTGCTCGATGCTGACTTTTTGTTCCGGGATCAGGATGGCGTGGGCGCCTGCGGCCATGCCGGCGTGCAGCGCGATCCAGCCCACGTGGCGGCCCATCACTTCGGCGATCATGCAGCGGTGGTGGGATTCGCCGGTGGTGCGGAGCCTGTCGATGGCCTCCGTGGCGATCTGCACGGCGGTGTCGAAACCGAAGGTGTAGTCCGTAGCGTCCAGGTCGTTGTCAACGGTCTTGGGAACACCGACGATCTTCAGCCCGGCATCCGTAAGGCGCTTGGCGGCCGCCAGCGTGCCCTCACCGCCGATTGCGATGATGGCGTCGATGCCCAGGCGGTCCATGTGGGCTTTGATGACCTCCGGGCCGCCGCCGTTGTCGAAGGGGTTGGTGCGGGACGTGCCAAGGATGGTGCCGCCCTGCTTGGCGATACCGCGGACCATGGTGCGGGGGATGTCGATGATGTCGCCCTCCACCACGCCGCGCCAGCCGTCGAGGAAACCCACGAATTCGTGGCCGTGGATGGCGATGCCCTTGAGTACGGCGCCGCGGATGACCGCGTTCAGTCCGGGGCAGTCACCACCGCTGGTGAGGATTCCAATTTTCATGCGTGATTCCTAGGTTCAGTTGCCATGTTGGAAAGGGGCCATCAGAAAAGCCCAAGACAGGCATGAGGCTGATTTCGCCTATCGCCTTCGTGTACTACCAGGTTGTTCGTTCGTAGCTCATGCCGTAGGGAACATTTGGGTCAAGGCTTACGATGACCGTTCCCGGAGCCGTCCGGGTTACCAGAATTCCCTGCTTCCGGTACCTCGCACGAGCAGAGAGTTGTTGGACGGCGGCCTCCACGGCGGCCTCCAAGTGGGATCGCGTGTGGACGTGGATGGTGATGGAATCGTGCTGCGTGGGTACATGCTCGTGGAAGTCGGTGCAGGTGGAATTCTCTGTCTGCATTTATCCACTGCTCCTATTGTTCATTCGGGGTTGGATATATAGCCTTGGGGGTTGTTCTTTTGCCAGCGCCAGTGGTCTTTGCACATTTGGTCCACGGTCTTGGTGGTGGACCAGCTGAGGTCGGCCAGCGCGGAGGTGGCGTCGGCCCAGAAGGCAGGGAGGTCTCCGGCGCGGCGGCCGGTGATGTCGTAGGGGATGGGCTTGCCCACGGCCTTCTCAAAGGAGCGCAGGACCTCTAGGACGGAGGAGCCCTTGCCGGAGCCGAGGTTCCAGCGGAACACGCCGGTGGTGTCCGCGATATGGTTCAGGGCCGCTATGTGCCCTTCCGCGAGGTCCACCACGTGGATGTAGTCGCGCAGGCAGGTGCCGTCGGGGGTGTCGTAGTCGCCCCCGAAGACTATGAGCTTGTCGCGGCGGCCCACGGCCACTTGGGCGATGAACGGCACCAGATTGTTGGGGATACCCTGCGGGTCCTCGCCAATCCGTCCGGATGGGTGTGCACCCACCGGGTTGAAATAGCGCAGCAGGGCTATGTGCCAGCGCGGGTCGGCAGCGCCGAGGTCGGAGAGGATGTCCTCGATCTGTTCCTTGGTGCGCCCGTAGGGGTTGTTGGCCCCGATCTCCATCTTTTCCACATAGGGGATGGGGTTGCGTTCGCCGTAGACGGTGGCGGAGGAGCTGAAGACGATGGAGCGGACGTCATGCCTGTCCATGACGCGGATCAGGTTCAGAGTGCCTACAAGGTTGTTGTAGTAGTACTTCAACGGCTCCCGCACAGATTTGCCCACCGCTTTGAGGCCAGCGAAGTGGATGACGGCGTCGATGGCTGCGCCGGCAAAGACCTTGTCGATGGCTGCCTCGTTCACGAGGTCGACGTGGTGGAACTCTGCGGTCTTGCCGCTGAGTTCCGCTACGCGGCGCAGCGATTCCTCGCTGGAGTTGACCAGGTTGTCGATGACGACCACGTCGTGGCCGGCTTCCTGCAGGGAAAGAACGGTGTGGGAACCGATGTAGCCCGTGCCCCCTGTGACCAGGATTTTCATGAGCGGGTGTGGGTTGGGTTGGCTGGTATCGCTTCGATGTTCCAGCTCGCGGTATGACTCTGCCCCGGGAGGAGGACTATGAGGTCTGTCCTGGTGTTGAAGGCATTAGGCGGACAGGTCATTGGTTCTACTGCCAGGCCGGCTCTGCTGGATTCCGCATCTGGGAGGTCGGCTGTGTGTATCTGCACCCAGGGGCAGTCCCGACCCCATGTCATCGAAGTTCCGGACCCGTCCCATGTAGTCAGGCGTGCGGTTGAGTAACCTTCGTTGTCACGTACGAGATCAGTGAAGGCATGGTCGAGTGTTATGGAACCGATGGGGCGGGGGGCAACAAAGTCGTAGTGTCGGTCCTCTGAAACGTCGCTAACTCCTGTAGGTATCAAAAGGTCCGGGGTGACTTGCTGCACTTTTCGTGCGGGCAGCTCGAGAATCCAGTCGTCGACCCGGCCCTCCCCGGCGACCAAGTATGGGTGCCCGGCGGCCCCGTAAGGTGCTGAGCCGGGGCCGGTGTTGGTGGCTGTAACAGTGGTGTGCAGCCCGGAAAAGTCCAGCTGGTAGGACACCTGTACGTCCAGGCGGAAGGGGTAACCGCTCCTCGCTTGAACGACGGTGGACAGAATGGCCGAGGACTCGTCGGATTTAACCGGGCACCAGTCTTCCCAGGCCAATAGGCCATGAAGTGCGTGGCCCCGGCTCGGTTCGTTGATACCGAGCTGGTATTCCACGCCTTCGAATTCATACCGTCCCGCGATAACCCTGTTAGGCCAAGGCACCAATACTGCCCCTCGGTAGGCGGGGCGGACCTGATGTTCCGAAAAGGGGAGAATCAGGTCCCTGCCGTTGTAGCGCAAGGAGCGTAACGATGCACCGACGCTGGCTATTTCGGCGGTGTAGGGGCCGCAGCGCAGCGTGGTCTGCCTACCTGAGATCGGAACGGTATCGGCGCTCATCCTGGACATCACGAGGCTGGTCATTCGGAGGCCGCCAGGCGGAAGGTGAGCGTCCGCGCCTCCGGCGCCAAGGCGGACTCGGGCCAGACATCCGGGCCACACGAGCGAGTGCCGAGCCCGTGCTGGGCCGCGTCGAGGTATAACCATGAACGCGTGGCCGCGGGCAGCTCATGCGGGTGCCGGGCCGCGGCGAGCTCCTGGGCCGTGTACCGGCTCAGGGTGAAGCCCGGCAGGCGGCCCCGCGAGTCCGCGAACGCGTCTACCCGTACCCACGGCTCCGAGCCCCGGAGCAGGTCGAGGGAGCGCATACCTCCGCGGTGACCGGTCTCCTGCGGGCACGCATACGGCACGGCGAGCTGATCGATCCCGGCTGCGTACCGTCCCACAAGCGCGGCTTCGAGGCTGTCAGGGTAGGACTCGTGCGGTCCCAGCCCGAACCATGACGCCGCGTCCACGTCGGCGGGCAGCCCGAACCGCACACCGACACGGGGCCACACACCGTCCCAATCGGAGGATGGCAGAATGTCCACCCGCAGCCACAAACCTTCGGGGTCGAGAATCCATTGCTCCTCGACGGTGACGGTGCGCACCTGGTCCGCCGCGGCGTACCGGGTGCGCACGCGGAGGGCACGGTCATCGAGCACTTCGACTGCCTCAACACGCCCGTGCAGCCGGTCCAGACCGGCCGCGTGCCAACGCGCTGCCGACGAAGGCCCGGGAGCTCCTACACCCGGGATGCCGTCTGCGTCTGGTGCCCAAGGGTCGGTGTCGATGTATCCGCCCCGGGATTCGCCGCGGTCATTGTCCGTGGGCGCCCGGAACAGCTCAAGCCGGGGCCCATCCACAGGGAGGCCAGCGAGTGTAACGAGCCGCCCTTCATCGAAGACTGCCGGCCCGAGCTCCAGGAGCCCGGCGCCTTCTCCCGGCCGCCAATTTCCGCCCAGGAGCCCGGCTGCAAACGGCAGCGGGCGCCTCGCGGGCGACGCGAGGCGGCCCTGCGCTGAGGCGACTTCGTGCCCGGAATGCGCCCACCCGGCATCCTGCTCGAGGACCGCCTCGACGGTCACCCATACCTCTCCAGTGCATCCCTCGGCGGACACCGGAAGGGGGACCGCGGCCGAGGCGCCAGGGGTGAGTGGGCCGCCGTCGAGCCCATCGACGGCGAGCTCACCGGAGGCGACTGGTTCGCCGTCGTCCTCGATCCGCCAGCGAAAGACCATGTCTCCCAGATCCGCGCTGTGTCGCAGGTTGGTCACCCGTATAAAGGGCTTGCCGCCCGGCTCGAGCCCGTCAAAGGCAAGTCTCACGGGCGCCACGACGGTCTTGAACTCATATAGTCCCGGCGAGGGCGTGGAGTCGGAGAGGATGAGGCCGTCGAGCACGAAGTTGCCGTCATGGATTTCCTCGCCGAAGTCGCCGCCGTAGGCGAAGTATTCGGTGCCGTCCGCGGTACGGGCGGCGATACCGTGGTCGCGCCACTCCCAGACGAACCCGCCGTGCAGCCGCGGGTATTTCGCGATGAGGTCCTCGTACAGCGATATGTTCCCGGGCCCGTTGCCCATTGCGTGGACGTACTCGCACAGAATAAACGGCTTGGTCCGCTGCCGCGCCCCCTCGGCAGGGGAGCAGCCCAGCAGCGGTGTGGTGTCGCCGTCGCGGCCGATTGTCTCCACCTCGGGCAGTGTCGCGTACATGCGGGAGTACACGTCGGTGTACGCGCCGGCGTAGTCGTTCTCGTAGTGGACTGGTCTGCCCGCATCCCGTGCATGCACCCACGCGGACATAGCGGCGAGATTCTGTCCTGTGCCGGACTCGTTGCCGAGGGACCACATGACGATCGAGGGACGGTTCTTGTCCCGCTCCACGGTCCGTTCGATCCGGTCAAGGAGCGCCTCGCGCCACATCGGCTCGTCGCTCGGGTTCCGGGCCCAGCCGTGCCGCTCGAACCCGTGCGTTTCGAGGTCGCACTCGAGGATTACCCAGAAGCCCATCTCGTCCGCGAGCTCGAGCAGTCGCGGGTGGGGCGGGTAGTGGCTGGTACGGATTGCGTTGACGTTGGAGCGCTTCATGAGCGCGAGGTCCTCGCGGGCGAAGTCCTCGTCGAAGACGCGGCCGAGCGTGGGGTGGGTCTCGTGGCGATTGACACCGTGGAACACCACTTTGCGTCCGTTGACCAGAAATTGGTCTCCCACGATTTCTACGGTGCGGAAGCCGATCCGCAGTGACACCGTCTCGGCCTTGCTGGCCACGGTCGCATCGTAGAGCCGCGGGGTTTCGGCGGTCCAGGGCTCGACGGCAGAAACAGGTACCGGTGCAACATCACCGGGATTGGCCCACTCGACGTCGATGCCGAGCTCGGGTACGCGGAGGCGAACAGGGTACGACGATGCCGGCGCTTTCACTTCCGGTTCCAGGGTCCCCGCCCCGTCGTTGTAGCCGGTCCGGAGCCACACGTCCTCGATGCCATCGGCCGGGCGGGACAAGAGGGTCACCGATCGGAAAATTCCCGGCAGCCACCACTGGTCTTGGTCTTCGAGGTAGCTGGAAGCGGACCATTGATGGACGCGGACTGCGATGGTGTTGGTACCTGTGCTGACGGCGTCGGTGACGTCGAACTCCTGGGCGAGGCGACTTCCGGCGCCCCATCCGATCTCTGTGCCGTTGACCCATACCTTGTACCGGGATTCGACGCCGTCAAAGCGCAGGACGACGCGGCTCTCGCCGCCTGTGTCGTCGGCCTTCCAGCCGTCGGGCAGCTCGAACGTACGGCGATAGTCCCCGGTGGGGTTTTCGTCGGGGACGAACGGCGGGTCGATTGGGAACGGGAACTGCACGTTCGTGTAGATCGGGCGGCCGTACGATCCGTCGCCCTGGAGCACCCAGTGGGAGGGTACGGTCAGCGACGCCCACGAAGAGTCGTCGTACTCCGCAGCGGCCATCGCCTCCGCGGCCTCCCCCGGGGACAGCACCCCACGCCCGCCGGGTGTTCCGGGGACTCCCTTGAGGAGTCGGAATCGCCATTGCCCGTCGAGGGACAGGGACGGGGCGTCGGTGTGAAGCCAGGAACGGGCCGGTTCTCGCCGTCCTTCTCCCGGGCCCGGGTCGGTGACGTAGGCGGTGGAGGCTGTGGCCTCCGCTGGACGGGGGCTCATTTGACGGCTCCTTCTGTGAGGCCTCCACGCCAGAAGCGCTGAAGGACGATCATGGCGATGGCGAGCGGGATGACAGACAGCAGTACGCCGCCGGTGGTCAGCTGGTAGAACTCCGGGAGCCGGTCTGCCTGGCTAAGCCAGTTATTCAGACCTACCGTGATGGGGAACAGCTTCGAGTCGGAGAGCATCACCAGCGGCAGGAAGTAGTTGTTCCAGATGCCCACGAGCTGGAACAAGAACACCGTCACCAGGGCGGGAGTGAGAACCCGCAGCCCCACGGAGTGGAAGATGCGAAGTTCGCCCGCGCCGTCGATTCGCGCAGCCTCCAACAGCGCCGGATCCACTGTTGCCTGCGCATAAACCCGACACAGAAACAGGCCAAACGGCGAGACGAGTGAGGGCAACAGGACGCTCCAGTACGTGTTGGCGATGCCGAGCTGGCTGAAGAACAGAAACAGGGGCAGGGCTGTGGCGGTGCCGGGGACGAGGACGCCTCCGAGGACGAGCCCGAAGATGAGACTGTTGCCCCGGAAGTTGTACTTGGCCAAGGCGTAGCCGCCAGCAGCGGCGAAGTACGTCGCGGCCAATGCGCCAACCCCTGCATACAGAATTGAGTTGAGGAACCAGCGCACAAAGACGCCGTCCCCGTAGGAGAGGACGTTCGCCAGGTTGTCCCATAGGACGAAATTAGGCGCGAACAAGAAACCGTTGGTCGCGAACAGGTCTCCGCTGGTCTTGGTCGCAGCGACCACCACCCAATAGACCGGGACCAGGAAGTAGAGCGCGGCTACGACAAGCAGCCCCGTGACAAGAATCGTTGTGGAGCCCGGGCGTCGGCGCCGCGTCACAGGTGGCTCCCCGGCGACGCTCTGGGGCCGGCTAAGGGTGGGAGTGGCAGTCATGAGGACTTCCTGTTCGTGAACCGGAGGAAGGTGAAGGAGAGGATGAAGGCCGCGAGGGCAATGAGCACGGCCTGGGCTGCGGCGACGTTGTAGTCGTTGTATGCAAAGGCAGTGGTGTAGGCGGAGAGGTTCGGGGTGTATTGGCTGTCGACGGCCGGAGCCACAGTCTGAAGGACTTGCGCCTCGGCGAAAAGTTGAAGCGTGCCGATGATCGAGAACACCGTTGTGAGCACGAGAGCGGGCCGGATAAGCGGCAGCTGAATGGTCCACGCGACACGGAAGGGCCCGGCACCGTCCACGCGCGCAGCTTCATATATCTCGCCGGGGATCGACTTAAGCTGGGCTATGACGATGAGCATGTTGTAGCCCGTGTAGCTCCACGTAACGATGTTGGCGATGGACCACAGCACGGTGTCCGGGCCGAGGAAGTTCACGGTGAGGCCTACGGACGTGGCAGCGTCCACGAGCGGGCTCAGGCCCGGGACGTAGAGAAAAGACCAGAGAATGGTCGCGATGACACCCGGCACGCCGTACGGCATGAAGTAGGCCGCGCGGAAGAACCCGGGCCACTTAGCCGAGGCCGACTCCAGCAGGAGCGCAAGGACTGTACATAGGGCGATCATGACAGGAACCTGGACCACGCCGAAGAGCAGTACGCGGCCGATCGAGGCGAGGAAGCTACCGTCCCCGAGGGCGCGGGCATAGTTCTCGAACCCCGCAAACCCGGAGTGGACGCCCGTCTCGCCGAAGAGGCCACTGCGGGTCACTTTCGTAAAGCTCGAACCGACAGCAGCGATGATCGGGAAGATGAACGTGAGGGCAAAGAGCGCCAGGAAGGGCGCGAGCAGTATCCAGGGTGCACGGGTGACGACGCGGCGCTGCTGCCTTGCCCGTCCGTGCCCCTCCCGCTGGACTGCTGACGGATGTGCTTGTGCGGTATCTGCCGTGGCGCTCATGCCTGCTCCTTCCTAATCGTCAGACCTTTGTTCCTGAAGGCGGTCATGATCTGCTGCTCGGCGGCTGCTACGGTGTCGACTAGGCTCGTGCCCGATGCCTTACGGCGGAACCCGTCGCCCAGGATGTTGAAAGACTGCGTGGTGACGGGCCACCAAGACCAGTCCATGTTCTGCGACTTACTCGCCGGCACGATCACGTCCTGGTTGTAGTTCTGCCCCCCGAAAAAGTCGGAGGGCCTCTCGCGCTTTGCACCGATGATGCCCGGCACGGGCGACCATCCGATGCCACTGTTGGCGATCTCGGCGTCGATGCCGGCCTGCGTGGACGTCATCCAGACAGCGAACTCGAGGGCCTCGCGGGGGTGCTTGCTGTTAGCCAGGACCGCCGCGGTGGAGCCGCCGAGGTAGCTTGAGCCATACCCTCTGGGGTCCCAAATGGGCATGGGCGCCACGCGCCACTTGCCCGCTCCGCCGCTGACGCTCTGCACAAGGGCATCGGCCCAGCTGCCGCTCGTGAGCGACGCGAGCTCCCCCTTCGCAGCCGCCGCGTACCAGCCGGGGGTGAAGGGTCCATAGGCGGTGGTGACGATGCCGTCGTCGATTGCCCGGTCAAAGAAACGCGCGACGTTCAGCGTTGAGTCGTCGGTCATGTTGATGACCCATCCGTCCTCGGCTGGGCGCAGCCAGGAAGCGCCAGCCTGTGCGGCGAAAGAGACGAAGTAGGAGGTGTCCGCGAGAGAAAAGCAGTCGATGTAGGCGTTGGCACCGCGGAGTTCCTTCCCAACGGCTGCCCACTCCTCCCAAGTCACCGGTGCCGCCGCGCCTACCTTGGCCAGGACGTCGGGGCGGTAGAACGTGGCCATCGGCCCCGAGTCCTGGGGGATGCCGTAGACGCCCCCGGAGAAGCTCACCTGGCTCCAAAGTGCGGGGTCATAAAGGTGTGCGTATTCACGGGCACCGTAGCGCGAGAGATCCACGAGCCCGTTGACGAGCATGAACTCAGGAACGGTACGCATTTCAACCTGCGCTAGGTCAGGGCCGCCGCCCGCCGCTAGCGCGGCGTAAAGCTTGGAGTACCCACCACGGTTGCCGCTGGGGATCCAGACCGTCTCAACCTGGACATTGGGGTGGCTCGCGTTCCAGATATCGGCGACCTTCTGAACATTCTTGAGCCAAGACCAGTACGTGAGTGTCACCTTCTCACCGGTACTGGCCGCAGGAATGGCAGGTGCGGCATTGACGGAAACAGTGCCCGGAGTGGCGCATCCGGTGAGAAGGGCAAAGGCGGAGGCGCCGAGTCCACCGCAAAGGAGTTGTCGTCGTGTCAGAGATGGCATGAGTCCCACTTCGTTATGGTCAGCGCCGCGGACACGGCGCCGGGGCCGTGCGGCCCGACGTGACAAGGCTAACACAAAAGCTGAGTGGATGCTCAGTTTTTAATGAAACTAGACTGGATTCCATGACTAAGAAGGCGAACGCACGCTCAGGCCCGCGCGGCCCCTACGCCAAGACCGCTGAGCGCCAACGGCAAATTCTTGAAGCCGCCGTAGAGGTCTTCGGGTCACGGGGCTACAACGGCGGCAGCATCCAGGACGTCGCGGACCGGGCAGGGATCAACCAGACCACGCTCCTCCACCATTTCCCCACCAAGGCTCAGCTGCTCGTGGCGGTGCTCGAGTACCGCGACCGGATCTCCACGAGCACCCCGGGCACACGGGAGCGGTTTGCCGAAACCATCGTGCGGCAGGCGAAACACAATGAGCGGATTCCCCACCTCGTAGAGCTCTACTCCGTCCTCTCCGGAGAAGCCACGACTGAGGACCACCCGGCCCGTAACTACTTCGTCCAACGCTTCGCCCGGCTTCGGAAGGAATACAGTGGGGAGCTGCGGTACCTCGCGAGCATTGGCCGGCTTCGGCCGGGCGTCGACCCAGATGTCGCGGGCCCTACCATCGTGGCTCTATGGGAAGGAATTCAAACCGAGTGGCTCCTCAATCCTGACACCGTGGACGTGCCCGGCATCCTCAAGGGCTACCTCGACCTGATCCTTGTGCCGGAAGAAAATGCAGGGTGGTCATCTGGTACCGAGACCCCCGTGGAAGCGCTGAATACACTTTGAAGACGATGCTTCACTAATCGGTTCCCGATAGAGGCGGCCGCCGTTCCCCGCCACGGGGCCACGGCAACGCCGAGAATGGATATTCGGTCAAGTAGCTATCGGGTAATGCCACGAAGCAGGAGCCGTGTGAGGGTTCCCGCACGCCTTGCCCGTAAAAGTTTCTCTGAGGTCGCCTCGCCCTAGAGCAGCGTTGGACAGGGTGACGGGGAGCGCGGGCAAGTTGCGGCGCCGGTCTGGCGTCAGAATAGCGCGAAATTCCGCATTGTTGACGGTGGCTCATGATGTTCTCAGATCCCACCCTGACAGTTGGAGGGGCAGGAAACCGAGCTGCGGTAGCCCGAGAACTATCAAAATAGTCCGAAGAATCAGGTCTTGATGGAAGTCGCTTAGCGAAGGGGCGGGTGATGTCACCTCCTGCGGTTCGTCAGGTGTCTGAGAACCAGGCCGGAGCTCCACCTACGGGGCAAGTCTTCCCACGTCAGGCGCCCCGACGTCAGGTTGGGGTGTACTTCAACCTGAGAGGGTCTAGGCACGCTGGCTCGTTTTTCACCTCAGCCAAAGAGGAGGCTGGCTTCGTTCCATCGTTCCTGAGGTACGGTTTTGAGGCTTCCTACTGCGGTGTCGAGGTCAACTGATTCGATGGCTGTGCCTTTGAGGGCCACCATGGTGCCCCAGCGGTTGTTGGTGACTGAATCGACTGCTGCCATGCCCAGCCTCGTGGCCAGGACGCGGTCGAATGCTGAGGGGACTCCTCCGCGCTGTATGTGGCCAAGCACTGTGGCGCGGGTTTCGATTCCGGTTCGTGCTTCTATTTCGGGAGCGAGCTTTTCGCCGATTCCGCCCAGCCGCGGACGCCCAAATGTATCGAGCCCGCGCTCGGAGTGTGCAGTCATTTGGCCCTGTTCGATGAATCCCTCAGCTACGACGACAAGCGGAGCCCGGCCGCGTCGCTGGGCGTTCTGGACCCAGGTTGCTATCTGGGCTGCCGTTACGGGTTGTTCGGGGATGAGGATGGCATGGGCGCCCGCGGCCATGCCTGCGTGGAGGGCGATCCAGCCGGCATGTCGTCCCATGACTTCTGCGACCATGCAGCGGTGGTGTGATTCGCCGGTGGTCCGGAGCCTGTCGATGGCTTCCGTGGCGATCTGGACGGCGGTGTCGAACCCGAAGGTGTAGTCGGTTGCTGCCAGGTCGTTGTCCACGGTCTTGGGAATGCCGACAAGGTTCAGTCCCTCTTGGGACAGGCGCGCGGCCGCAGCCAGGGTCCCTTCCCCGCCGATGGCAATGAGGGCATCGATACCCTGTGAGTCGAGGGTCGATTTAATCTTGAAGGCGCCGCCGTTGGGTCCGTCGAATGGGTTGGTCCGTGAGGTTCCCAAAATGGTGCCTCCCTGCTTGGAGATCCCCCGTACCTTGTCTCGGGGAAGTTCCAGGACGTCCCCGTCCACTACTCCGCGCCATCCGTCACGGAACCCGACGAAGGTGTGACCGTCGGCTTTGATGCCTTTGAGTACGGCCCCCCGGATGACCGCATTCAGTCCGGGGCAGTCGCCCCCACTGGTCAGGATACCTATCTTCATGCTGGAACTTTCTTCAGTGGAAAGCGGACGTGAATCACCGCCCAGATCCTGTAAAGGGCCAATGGCGGAGCAATGCTGGGATTAGGAAAAGATGATGGGACACGCAAGGGCAGCCCTAGAGTAGCCAAAGGGACTTAGGCAGAAACCTTTGGTGCAGTGGCCAGAGCTGTCTCGACATCCGCGAGCAGTTCCTTCCAGCTGGCCACGAACTTGTCCAGCCCTTCCGCTTCAAGGAGCGCGACGACCTCGTTGTAGGAGACTCCCACGGCTTCCAGTTCACTAAGGACCGCGGAGGCTTCTTTGAAGTTGGCGGAAACGGTGTCGCCGGTGATGACTCCGTGGTCGAAGGTGGCGTCCAGCGTCTTCTCGGGCATGGTGTTCACCGTGACGGGGGCGACGAGTTCGGTGACGTACATGGTGTCCGGGTAGACCGGGTCCTTCACGCCGGTGGAAGCCCAGAGGGGGCGCTGGGGGAGTGCACCGGCTGCGGCCAGCAGGCCCCAGCGTTCGTTAGCGAAGAGCTCTTCGTAGACCTGGTAGGCCAGGCGGGCGTTGGCGATGCCGGCCATTCCCTTGAGTGATCTGGCCTGCAGCGTGCCGATGGCGTCGAGGCGCTTGTCGATTTCGGCGTCCACGCGGGAGACGAAGAACGAGGCCACAGAGTGGATCTTGGAGAGGTCGTGACCGTTTTCCTTGGCCTGTTCCAGGCCGGCCTGGAAGGCGTTGATCACGGCGCGGTAGCGCTCCAGCGAGAAAATCAGGGTCACGTTGACGCTGATGCCCTCGGCCAGGGTAGCGGTGATAGCCTCGAGGCCCTCAAGCGTGGCCGGGATCTTGATCAAGACGTTGTCCTTGTTGACCCTCTTGTACAGGTGCTTGGCTTCAGCGATGGTGCCTGCCGTGTCCCAGGCCAGGCGCGGGTCAACCTCTATGGAAACACGGCCGTCCACACCGTTCGTGGCGGCGGCGATCGGGGCGAAGAGGTCGCAGGCGTCCGCGACGTCGGTGGTGGTGATCTCGAAGATCGTCTCCTCCACGCTGGCGCCCCGGGCGGCGAGGCCGGCGATGGCAGCGTCGTAGTCGTTGCCGGACGTAATGGCAGCTTGGAAAATGGAGGGGTTGGTGGTCACGCCGACCACGTTCTTCTCTTCGATGAGCTTGGCCAGGGTGCCGGTGTCCAGGCGTCCGCGGGAGAGGTCATCGAGCCAGATGGAAACTCCGGCGTCGGAGAGCTGCTGGGTGGGAGTAGTCATTGTCTTTTATCTCCTGGGATTTGGGAGGTGGGAGGGGCAGAAACGTCCGATTATGCTTCTTTGTTAGCGCCGCTTTGTGATGGTCATTGGCTTTTGTCTGGTTGGGGGAGCCTGTGCTACCAGGTGGGGCGCTGGCGCTGAGTCCCGGGGAGCTCCGGGAGTCAGCGCCAGCATTGCCTGGATGACTTGCCGAGACGAAGACTAAAGGCCTTCGTTGCGGCGGCTAGCTGTGTGCGTCGTGGTCTGTCTGCAGGACCTGTACCAGTGAATCCAGGGCTTCATCGGCCCCGTCTCCTTGGGCCCGGAGCACGACTGTGGTGCCGTGGGTTGCCCCGAGCCCCATCAGCGACAGCATGCTTGAGGCATCAACGGCTTCGCTTTCCGGGACGCCTTCCAGTGCGATGGTCACTTCGAGGGGGAGGTTGCCTGCTGCTTCGGCAAAGATCGCGGCGGGCCGGGCGTGCAGACCCACCCGGCTTGCGATGGTGGTGTTGCGTTCTGTCATCGTGGTGGTCCTTTTGGTGATGAGTTTGCGGTGTCAGAAAGGGGTGCCTTCACGTTCACTTCAGGCGAACGGGTGAGGTGCACTGTAGCGGCGTGTGCAGAGGGGTTACACCGATCTCTTGGTGGCTGCTTCTTTGGCGGCTGCTTTTTCCGCTGCTTCTGCTGCTTTTTCTTCGGCGATCCAGACGTCGCGCTTTGCGCCGGGTACCCAGCCGGTGTTGACGACCTTGAGTTGGAAGATGATGGCTGAGCCGACCAGAGCCACGGCGATCAGGATGGTCAGGACGACTCCGAGTGTTGTGCCGCCCCGGAGGCTCAGGCCGATGAGGGTGCCGAACCAGCCGAAGTCGGCATCACCGAATGTGCTGTTGGACAGGCCAAACTGGCCGAGCACGAGGAGGAGGATGGCGGGGAGGATGGTGATGATGATGCCGTTGACGAAGCCGCCAAGGGCGGCACCGCGGCGTCCGCCGGTGGCGTTGCCGTAGACGCCAGCGCCGCCGCCGGTGAAGAAGTGCGGAACCATGCCGGGGAGGATGAGCGCGAGCCCGAAGACGGGGTTCAGCCACACCGCCAGGACACCGAGTGCGAGGAGTCCGCCGGCGAATGAGCTGAGGAACCCGATCAACACAGCGTTGGCGCCGAAGGGAAAGACGATGGGAATATCCAGTGCCGGTTTGGCGCCGGGAACCACTTTTTCCGCGATTCCCTGGAAGGCGGGGACGAGTTCGCCCAGCACGGTGCGGACGCCGTAGAGGATGATCGCGACGCCGACGCCGAACTGGAGTGCCTGGGCGAAGCCTGCCATGACGAAATCTCCGGCGTCGGTGGCCTCGAAGATCGCGAGTGCCTTGTCCAGGGGGAGTGCGATGAGGCCCCAGATGGTGAAGACCATGTAGATCAGGACCATGGACACGGACGTGGCGACCATGGAGTCCCGAAGGAATTTCAGTCCCTGCGGGAACTCGATGTCCTCGGCCGATTTGCTGCGGCGCCCGACGGCCTGGCCGGTTGTGGCTGCGGCGATGTAGCCCAGTGACCCGAAGTGGCCGATGGCGATCGCGTCGTTTCCGGTGATCTTCTTCGTCCAGGGGTGAAGGAACGCGGGCATGACCACCATGATCACTCCGAGGAGGACAGCGCCGATCAGGACGACGAGCCAGCCCAGGTTTTCGCCGAACCCGACGGAGAGGACGACGGTGATCATGGTGGCCATGAACACCATGTGGTGCCCGGTCAGGAAGACGTACTTCAACGGGGTGAACCGTGCCAGGACCAGCATGATCACGAAGCCGAGGGTCAGTACATAGGCACTTTGGGCTCCGAACTGGTCCTGGGCCATCGCGGTGATGACCTCGTTGGTGGGGATGACGCCTTGCGCGCCGGTCACCGCGAGGATGAGCTTGCCGAGCGGGTCAAGGGAGCCGACGACGACGGTGGCTCCTGCGCCGAGGATCAGGAAGCCGACGGCTGCTTTCAGTGCCCCGCCGATGACTTGTCCTGCGTTGCGCCGCAGCGCCATCAGGCCGACGGCGGTGATGATGCCGATGAGATAGGCGGGCACGTTCAGGATCTGTTGACCGATGAAATTGAGAATGACGACGAGCCAGTCCATGATTTGTGCTCCTTTCCGGGTGGGGTGTGGGGTGGTTGGTTACTGGACGGCTTCGCTGAGCTTTGTTTCGATTTCGTCGAGATCGAAGAAGTTGTCGATGATGATGACCTTGGCCGGGACCTGTCCGAGTTCGCCGGCGAGTTCATCGGAGGTGAGGACGACCTGGGCTGTCTGCGCCGCGCCCTTCGCTACCCCAATGTCGGCGGCTTCGACCTCGGCGTCGATCCCGAGCTTCGCGAGGACTTTTTCGGCGTTCATCTTGAGCAGGATTGATGTGCCAATGCCCATTCCGCATACTGCAACGATTTTCATGGTGGTGCCTTTCGTAAGGGTGGATCTGGAGTTGTTGTTTGTTTCGGGGTTCAGGAGGATGCGGCGGCAGCTTCTGTGAGGATCGTGCGGACTTCGTCGTCGGTTGTTGCCGCGTCCAGGCGGACCCGGACTGCTTTGTTGGAGAGGACTCCGGCCATGGCTTTCAGGACTTCGATGTGCGTGTGGTGGTCGGTGGCTGCCAGGCCGATGACCAGAGTGACCGGATCATTTTTTGGGTGCCCGAATTCGACCGGGGTGTCGAGGCTGACCCAGCTGAGTCCGCCGTGAAGGACCGCGTCGGACGGGCGTGCGTGGGCGAGGGCGATGCCGGGCGCGATAACAATGTAGGGGCCGTGCTCCTCGACCGCGGCAATCATCTGGTCCGTGTAGTCGTTGGTCGTTGCACCTCCGGAGACGAGTCCGTCTCCGGAGAGGCGGATAGCGTCACGCCAGTTCGTTGCGGTTGCTTTTGTCGAGATGGAGCAGAGGGATTCGGCGAGGTTGAGGGCCACGATGGGACCTTTCTGTGTGTTTTTGGGCATGGGTCATCACTTGGACGGCATTCGGGTGTTGAAGGAGGTGCGGGGGCATGACGGCATGAAGTGCCGTCAGCGGGGGGAGCTGGGGGTAGTGCGGGCGTGTTAGCTGCCGGGAGGGCGGTTAGATGCCTTTTCCGCCGGAGTCCCGGACGACCAGTCGGGGGGTGAGGCGTACTTCGCGGGGCTTGAGGTCGGGTTCGCGGATCCTCTGGAACAGCATTTCGGCTGCCAGGGTGCCGAGTTCTTCGATGGGCTGTGCCATGACCGTCAGGCGGGGATCGAACAGGTCAGCCCAGGGGAAGTCATCATAAGCCACCAGCGCCACGTCATCCGGTACTCGCAGGCCCAGTTCGCGAAGGGCTTTCATGGCACCGATGGTCATTTGGTTGTTGGCTGTGATCAGCGCCGTTGGCGGTGATTGCAGTGCCATCAGTGCCTTGATCGCCTGCGCGGCGGGTTCGGCCTCTGAGTGGCCGTCCCGGATCAGTCCCTGGTCCAGTCCGATCCCTGCCCGTTGCAGTCCGAGAATGTAGCCGTCGAGCCGCTCGATGGTGGTGCGGAGCCCAGGCCGTCCGGAGATCATGGCGATCCGGCGGTGGCCGCGTTCGGTCAGGTGCCGGACAAGCTCCGCCGTGGGTTCGGTGTTTTCCACGCCGATGGCGTCCACGGGCTGTGAGGGGTCCAGTCTTTCCGGGACCCGGTCAATGAGGACGGTGGCAATTTTCCGGCGGGAGATCTGGCGCAGGGCCTCCTGCGGGTCAGCGGAGGGGGCGAGGATGATCCCTGCCGGACGCTGTGCGAGCAGATCCCTGACGGCGCGCAGTTCCCGCTGGGGGTCATCGTGCGTGTCGGCCAGGACCAGGCTGTAGCCCAGCTCTGTCACATGTTTTTCGATGGAGTGGACAACTTCTCCGAAATACGGGTTGGACATTGCTGAGATGGCAAGGCAGATGGTGTGTGTCTTGCCGGTACGCAGGGATTTCGCGATCCCGTCATTGACGTACCCGGTGGCCTCGATGGCCGCGGTGACGGCCTTCTCGGTTTCCGGGGCGATACGGCGGGTTTTGTTCACGACGTGGGAGACCGTGGTCTGTGAAACGCCTGCGACTTGTGCCACTTCGCTCATGGTCACCATGTGATCTCCTTTCGCCGTCCTTATTGTTCCATCCGCCGTCAGCTCCGACTGCATGGTGCCTGGTTGGGCCGTCATGTGAGCCGGACGATGAGGTCGGCGGAGCCCCTGGTGGTCCGGATGAACTCCGCGTTGGGTTCATCGGACCGGTGGACCCATTCCACGGCCTTGGACAGGGCCTTGCCGAAATGGACATGCCGGTCGATGAGTCTGGTCAGGCGGAGCTCGTCGGGGGTTTCCAGGTACCAGACCTGGTCCAGTTCTGCCCGGACCGCCTTCCACTTGGGGTCGGGAGCGAGCAGGTAGTTCCCTTCGGTGATGACCACGGGATGTTCCCTGGGCACGGGGATGGACGCGGCGATGGGTTCTTCCAGTCCGCGACGGTAGGCCGGTGCGTAGACCACATCTTCCTCGCGGGATCTGATCCGCTGCAGCAGGGAACGGTACCCGCCGACGTCGAACGTGTCGATGGCTCCTTTTCGGTCCAGTTTCGGGGAGTCCTTGATGACGTCGTGACCGAGGTGGAACCCGTCCATGGGAACCACCACGGCGCGGTCGCTGCCCAGCGCCTGCGCGAGCTGTTCGGCGAACGTGGATTTCCCGGCACCGGGCGCCCCGCACAGGCCAAGGATGATCCGTCCACCGGGCACCAGTGCCGTCAGGATCCGTTGCACCAGCTGGTCAACATTGGCCTCCAGGGTCTCCGGGACCGGCTGCTGCTTGCTCAGCTCCATGAATGTAGCTCCTTGTGGATTGGTGTCTGCGGCTGGCCGGGGCCCGGTCAGCCGCAGGGGGCATCAGAACGCGAATTCGTCCACGTTTGCGGGGGTGACGATCTTGGCCGGTCCGAGGATGACGGTCTTTTCGTCGCCGACGGTGTAGGAGCCCAGCGTGCCGGCATCGAATTTTTCGCCGGCTTTCCCGGTCACGGTGCAGCTGGCGGCGGCCTTGGCGGCGTAGAAGGAGAGGTAGCCCAGATCGGTGACGTTCCACCAGATGTCCTGGACGTTGCCGGTCTGGATCTGCTTCTTGATCAGGGACGCCGGTGCAAGACCGGTGAGCTTGACCTTGCCCAGGGCGCCGATTTCATCAAGAGCCGTAGCTGCCGCAGGTAGGGAAATGCCGGCCGGGACGATGATCCCCTTGAGGTTCGGGTGGGTGGTGACCAGTTCCTTGGCCCGGTTGGCGCTGACATCTGCCTTCTCTTCGCCGTAGACAACGTCGACGAGCTTCATGCCGCTGAACTTCGCCTCACTGCCAAGTCTTTTCTTGATGTCCTCGATCCAGGCGTTCTGGTTGACCGCTGTCTGGGTTGAGGAAAGGATGGCGAATTCGCCGGTGCCGTCCAGGAGGTCGCTCATGCTGTCCAGCATCCCGGTGCCCAGTTCATCGGTCTTGGCCTGGTTCACAAACAGGGACCTGGCATCGGGGGCGACGTCGGAATCGAAGGTGATGACCTTGATTCCCTGGGCCTGTGCCTTCTTCAGTTCCGCGGCGGCACCGTTCAGGTCGCTACCTGAGATGGCGATGACGTCAACTTTTTGGGAAATCAGCTGCTGGACAAAGGGAATTTGGGCCGCGCCTGTTGCCTCGCTGGGGGAGGTGTAGACGACCTTGTTCGAGCCGCCCAGTTCGGTGGCAGCCTTCTGAGCGCCGTCCCTAACAGTGGTCATGTACGGGTCATCGCCGAGCTTGGGGATGTAACCGACGGTGATGTTGTCCTTGGGGGTGCAGGTGGCCGACCCGGAGGCGGCGGTTCCGCCGGAGGGTGTGCAGGCAGTCAAGGCAAGGCTGGCGAGGCTCAGAACGGCGAGGCCCGACAGGGCAGCGCGTGCAGGTGTACGCATGAAAAAATCTCCTATGATTTCGTGGGGTTGAGCTGTTTATTTGGTGGGTAGAACGGTTGTGGCCGGTTCGGGGGCCGGGTTGCCCAGTTGCTGGGCACGTGTCCTGCGGCTGGCGAGCAAGGCTGAGGTGCGGTTGGCGATGTTTGCCATGAGCAGGGAAACGATGAGGACAAGTCCGACGACGGCGGCTTGGCCGTAGGCGCCGAAGTTCTGCAGCTGGAGCATGCTGCGGATGGCGATGACGACGACCAGGGCCCAGAACACGCCTGTCATTTTTCCTTTGCCGCCCAGGAAGCTGACGCCGCCCAGGAACACGACGGTCACGACGTCCAGTTCGTAGCCGATGGCGCCGTCCGGCGCTGCTGAGGAGGTGATGCCGACGTGGATGATGCCGGCTAGGGCCGCGACAAGCCCGGAGGTGACGAACAGCTGGAAGATGATCCGGGATTTCCTGACGCCGGAGTACGAGGCCGTGTCGGGGTTGCCGCCGATGGCGAAAACGCGCCGCCCGAACGGTGTCTTGTGCAGCACGATGTAAAAGACCGGCGCCAGGAGCAGGAACGGGAGGATGGCTGCCGGGATGTAGGTGCCGAGGATTGAGTCGTTGCCGAGGGAGATGATTTCCGGAGGCATGTTGCTGATCGGTGTGCCCCCGACGAGCACATAGCAGAGCCCGCGGAACAGGGCCAGGGTGCCCAGGGTAACCACCAGGGACGGCAGGCCCAGGACCGCGACGAAGAAGCCGTTGAGGGCGCCGCAGGCAAGCCCGACGGCCAGTGCCACGCCGGCCGCAACCATCGTGGATCCGCCCGACTGGACGGTGAGGCCGAAAGCGATGCCTGCCAGACCCGCAGTGCTGGCAACCGAGATATCAATTTCGCGGGCGATGATGAGGAACACCAAAGGCAGCACCATCAGCGCTTTCGCGGCCATGCGGGCAACAGATGAGCCCAGGTTGTAACCGTCCGCGAAACCCGGGGTGGTGACGGCGGCAATGATGATCAGGGCGATGGCGAAGGCTCCGAGCAGCCCTTCCCAGGACAGAAGCCGGGACTGAAGGCGCTGCGGCCACCCGGCGGCGGTGGTGGTTGTTGACATGGTCAGTGTCCTTTCGCCTTGTTCCGGCGGCTGTGGAGTACGACATCCACGGAGACTGCAGCGATAATGGCGGCTCCGTAGACTGCCTGGAGGTATTGGTCCGGTACGCCCGCGATGGTCAGGACCTTCCTGATCGCCAGGAGCCCGACCGTGCCGATCAGGACGCCGACAACGGTGCCGGATCCGCCCCTGAGGGCGACTCCGCCGACAACGACGCCGGCGATGATCGCTGTCTCGAGTCCGAAGGCGACCTGTCCGTCCACGAAGGGGTAGTAGGAGGCCCACATCGCGCCGACGGCGCCGGCCAGCAGTCCTGAGATGGTGAAGGCGGCCAGGGTGCGGCGCTTGGCGGGGATGCCGATCAGTTCCGCGCCGGCTGGGTTGGACCCGGCGAAGTACGTTTCGCGGCCCTTGGCGGTCCACCAGAGAATGAATCCGGCCAGGGCGAACACGACGATGGCGCTCAGTTGCACGGGCGAGATGCCCAGGAGGGGCTCTTTGGTCATGGTGAGCCACTCCGCTGGAACCTGTTCGGGCTTGACCCGGTCTCCTGAGGAGATGATGCTCAGGACGCCCCGGTACAACGCCAGTGTTCCCAAGGTCACGACGATCGAGGGAACACCCCCGTAGGCGATGACTGCCCCGTTGAAGAGACCGCAGAGCAGCCCTACCGCGAGAGCGACGCCGATGCCCAATAGGATCGGAGCGTCCGGCGCTGCCCTCATGGTGGCGGCGGAGGCGTAGGCGGCAAGGCCCAGGGTCGAGGCCACGGAAAGGTCAATGTTCCGGGTGAGGATCACCAGCATTTGGCCGATCCCCACGATCCCGAGCATGGCCGAGTAATCGGCGAGGTCGTGCAGGTTATCGCCGGAGTAGAAGTTGGTGTTGAGCAGGCTCAGTGGTGCCACCACGGCCGCCAGTGCCAGCAGCAGTCCAAGTTCCCGGCGTCCCAACGCCTGCCGTATCCACGAGAGGCTGCGGCCCCACGCCGTATCCGCGGCCTGTTGCGGCAGTGCTGGCGTTGGCTTAGGCGGTTCTTTGGTTGAGGTGGGTTCCGTTGCGGGTTCCGGGGTGCTTCGGGTGGAGGCGTGCAGGCCGGTCGCTGCCAGGCCGATGTCGTACTGGTTGGCGTGTTCGCGGTCGAACTCAGCGACGAGGTCGCCGTGTTTCATCACGTAGATCCGGTCGCACGCCCCCAGAAGTTCGGGCATGTCCGAGGAAATCAGCAAGATGGCGATCCCCTGGGCGGAGAGTTCACGGATGATCCGGTGGACTTCGGCTTTGGCCTGGACGTCGATGCCCTGCGTGGGTTCATCCAGGATCAGCAGCTTCGGCTGGGTCGCGAGCCATTTGGCCAGGACCACCTTTTGCTGGTTGCCGCCCGAAAGATTGCCGATCGGCTGGTCGTAGCCGGCGAACTTCAATTTCATCCGCTCCAGCGGGCCCTGCACCATGGCGAGTTCGGCTTTGGTGCTGATCAGGCCCCATTTTGTGGCCTTGCCGACAACAGGCAGCGTCGCATTGTCCAGGATGGTGAAGTCTTCAACGATGCTTTGGCCGCGGCGGTCCTCCGAGACGTAGGCGATTCCTTCAGAGATGGCATGGGCCGCTGACCTGATGGTCCGTTCGTGGCCGTTGAGCAGGATCTTGCCTGACGTGGGTCGTTCCATCCCGAACACGGCGCGCGCCACTTCAGTGCGGCCGCTTCCGATCAGCCCGGCCATTCCCACGACTTCTCCTGCCCGGACGTTTAGATCAATATTCCTGAACTTTCCGTCGGAGGTGAGTCCCTGAAGTTCCAGGACGGTGTCTCCCAGGACGGCAGCCGACCTTTCATACAGGTCACCCAAGGCGCGGCCGACCATGAGCTTCACAATTTCTTCTTCGGCGACTTCCGATGTGCGGCGAGTATCGACGAAGGCACCGTCACGGAGCACCGTCAGGCGGTCTGAAATCCTGAAGATTTCCTCCAGCCGGTGACCGACGAACATCATTGCCACGCCCTGCTCCTTGAGGCGGTCGATCACCTCGAACAGGCGGTCGACTTCGGCCGTGGTCAGGGCAGCGGTCGGCTCGTCCAGGATCAGGACCTTCGCGTCGGAGACCAGGGCCCTGGCGATTTCGACGAGCTGCTGCTCGGACACCCGCAGGGATCCCACGGGCATCGTGACGGGCCGTTCGAGCCCGAGCTTGGCAAGGACCTTTTGAGCCTCGGCCTTCATCCTGGTGTGGTCCAGCAGGCCGGTACGGGAACGCAGCGGCTGCCCGGCGAAAACGTTCTCCGCGATGGACAGATCTGCGAAGAGGCCGGGGTGCTGATGAACCACCGCCACTCCGTGCTTGTGCGCCTCCAGGGCGGTTGAAAAGTGGACGTCTTCCCCCGCGATGCGGACGGTGCCGCCGTCGGGTTGGTAGACGCCGCCAAGCATCTTCACGCACGTGCTCTTGCCCGCACCGTTTTCCCCCACCAGGGCCAGAACTTCCCCGGTGAACAACTGGAAAGACACATCCGAGACGGCGACAGTGTGGCCGAAGATTTTCGAAACGCCTGCGAGCTCGGCAGCCGCTACCGGGCTGTACGGCTCAAGGTCGCGCACCCCGTCGATGCCGGGAGCATGGGTTGTCCGTGTTACATCCACGATGATGTCCTCCAAGAAATTCACGGCCGGGCAGGTCGAGAAGCATTCGAATGCGCATTCGTATGCGCAGTCAGGCAATCGTATGCGCATGTGAACTGGATTACAAGACGGGATGCAATATTTACCCCAGCAAGGGGAGGCGGGCGCGTTCAGCTTCGCCTCCTTGGGCAAAAGGAACCGGCAGCCGCAGCTGGCAGAACCGCTTGCTGCCAAAAGCGCCGGAGAACCTCTGACGGACAACGCCCACCGTCTGGCGGGGGACTTCACAGCTGATGATGGTCGGGTTACTCGTCCAGCCTCACTGTCCCGCCTTGTCCTCTGCCGCGCAGGACGAGGATGACCCCGGATACAAACGCACGAAGCAGCGGCGGTACATCCGCCTAAGTGCGCCAGACCTTAAAAGCAGAACTGACTGAGCGGCCGTCTACGTAAACGGCTATAAGCGAGTGCATTGACACGTTTTCCGAGCCACTGCCCCGCCCTTTTTCAAGCGCCGATAACGGGCCTTCTGTCAGCCTACTGGCGGAGGTATTGGCGGAGTCCGGGGATTGCGAAGTCCACTTTGCCGTAGCCCGCGGATTCGATCAGGCCCGCAGCGATGAGCCTGTTCCGGTACTTGGAAATGACGTTGGGCTTGGCTTTGAGGATGGCGCCGATCTGACCGGCGGCAGAGGGGCCATCCTGGGCGGCCATCGCGTCGAGAAACTCGCGGTCTCTATCCGAGATGTCCGACAGTGCTGACTCTACGACCACGAAGGTGTTCCGTCGTTGGGCGGCAGCGATTCCACGCTGAACGCTCGTCTCGCCCAGTGTCCATCCTGCCTTGTCGGCTTCGAGCCAGAGGTAGTAGCCCACGAGCTGGATCAGGAAGGGATACCCTTCTGTCGCTTCAGCGGCTTGATTGATGAGGTCGGGGGAGATGCTGATGTCTCCCTGGCTGAAGAGCTCGCCGTACGATGCGGTGACTTCGGCGATGGCTGCTTCATGGAGATTGATCCTGTCGGCCCGCCGCAGGAAGGTGGCAACGCCTTCATTGAGGAGGTCGGACACCGCTGATGGCAGGCCGGCGAAAATCAGGCCGATGGGCAACCCGTCGCGGATGAAGTGCTGGGCGTCGGCGGCCAGCTGGGCGATTTCCGTCCTGTCGACGGCATGGATCTCATCGATGGTGATGACGAGTCCTGTGCCTTTCGCATCCAGCAGGCGCAGCAGTTCGTTCCCGGCCCGGCGCCAATCGACGGACCGTTCCGGGGGGAGTTGGGTTGTCGGTCCGAACCCTGCTGCTGAAAAGGCGGTGATCTTCCGGGATGGAGGCCCATCTCCGAGTTCGTCAAGGAGGCGGAGCATGTCGTCGCCGACCCCGGAGAGGAAGCCTGGCGTGGCTGTCCGGGAGATCACGGCCCACCCGTGATTCCGGGCGATGCCTTCGGCTTCGCTCAACATGACCGTCTTGCCGATGCCACTGGAGCCGGTGATGATGGTCAAGAGCCCCGGGGCGCTGATCCGCGGCTGGACCCGCCCGTCCTGCGTGGCCCAAGAACTCGCGCTCCGCTGCCTTTTTGACCAGGTCGAGATCATCCAAGACCTGTACGACCTGGACCTTCCGGACGGCTGGCGGGGCCTGCTGGAACAACACCATGCTCGAAGACACGGACAGCGAAATGCTCCGGTCCTGACGCCAGGAGCAGCCGCTTTTCGGCCACTCCCCCGCCCGTTGGTTAAATGCCGATAATTATGATTACGTAAAGTAAGTAGGCTGATAGTTGCATGCGAGCTGTATTTCGCGACCACCGTACCTGTCAACGTTTGGCATTTCAACACGCCGTCGCACCAGCGACGCGCTGGACATTAAGTGTGGCTAAGTACTCCACAGGGTGTGAATTTCATCCGCAAAAACGCCGGGATTCCGGACGTCGGGCAGCCCCGAGCCTGTGGATTAAAAGTGCATTAAATGACATCCTTGTAATACATCATCTTGGGGTTCCACTGAGCCCTCCGCACTACATGTAGTGTTCTACATGTGCCTGAAGTTGGGCGCGAAAAAGCCTCAGGGTAATCCCGCCCTAAGGCTAGAGGCTACCGACTGAGGCCATTTTCGTTTCCCATGCGACCGGGATGAAAAGAGCCTACATCCTCAAGACTTGCTCAAGACAATGTTTCGGCGAGTCTTACGGAGTGTCGGAAGCCACACCTAGCAACTAGGAGTGGCATGACCATTTCACTTGAACGCGCACAGCTCGACGACCTGGAAAAGGTGCTTGGTGCCGGCATTTCCTCTCTGGACATCTCGGCAGAGGAACGGGCTCAGGTAATTGCCCGCTATAACAGCCTGGGTCAGACCCTCAGCGAACACTGGGCCGAATCAACGGCCGAGAACGCGGTGTATGTCCAAGGCTCTTTCGCGCTAGGAACTGTGACCCGCAGGATTCACCGCAATGACGACGTCGACATCGATCTCGTCGTAGTACGCGGCATTCAGACCTCGTCAACCACTCAGGCGGCGTTAAAAACAGACGCTGGCACCGGCCTGCGCAAGTTCGTTGCATCTTCACATCCCAAAGCATTGCTAGAAGAGAGCGAGAGGTGCTGGACGCTGGAATATCCGGGGATGCACATGGATGTACTTCCTGCAGTTCCCGATGCATCCTCGGAGCGCGGGTCGGACGACGGGATCCTAATCACTGATCATGACGTCAGGTCTTGGCTCCGCTCCGATCCACTTGGCTACGCAAACTGGTTCCGGGACGTTGCGCTTAAGGAGGTGCTGGCCAAGGAAGCTTTCCTGGCCGAACGGGGGGTCGATGTCGCGGATGTGCCGGAATGGACGCGCAAGACAACGCTTCAGCTAGCTGTCCAGGCACTAAAGCGGCACCGGGACATCTACTTCACGGGCCGCCTGCAGAACCGCCCTTCGTCTATCATCATCACCACGCTAGCGGCGCATGCCTATCAGCTTGATCAGCTTGGCGGGAGCCTGTTCGATGTCATGAGGGCTATCGCCACCAATCTTGTCGACCACATTGAGGTGATCAACGGACAGTACGTGATTGCGAATCCGGTGATGCCGGAAGAAAACTTCGCCGACTGTTGGGTCAGTGAGCCTTGGCGGGCCGCGGCGTTGTTTGAATGGGCGGAGGCTGTATCCGAGGACATCAATGGAATCGCTGCACGCAGCGGCAATGACAATGTCCTAAAAGGGGTCCGGATGGTTCTTGGCGAGCATGCGGCCCTGGCCGGCGCCCGCGCTCTTAGCTATCCGCATGTTGAGGCCCGACGCTCTGGCAAACTTCGGACACAGAATGGGTTGGGAACCTTAACGGTCACTGGCCCCGCAAGCTCCACCCGGCCGGTCAAAGACCATACATTCCACGGGGGCCGGATGTGAGGAACGCAGGTCTTAGCCTTCCCCAACAAGCACTGGCTCTCAAGAGCGTGTATACCGGCAGCACCGTGCGGTTATGCCCAGGAAGCCTGGTCTGGCGTGGTCGACTGAAACCGTCAGCACTGTCAGCGCAATACCTGACCGAAGTTTCCCTCCAAGCAGGCGGGAATCCGGTAGTCAACATTATTGAGCCTTCGCTGCGACCAGATGAACACAGTCGCCTTCCGCACATTTGGGATGACGGGTCGCTATGCCTCAACACTGCAGGCCAGTGGTCTCCGACCATGCTCCTAGTCGATACCGTCCTCCCCTGGTCCTCGGAATGGTTGTTTCATTACGAGATGTGGAAAGGCACCGGCATATGGTTCGGCGATGGGGTCGCTGAAGAAGAGCCTGAGGCCCAGTCAAAGCTGTTGCACCCCCTAATTCCTACACAGGCGGGTGGAGAATCTGGCAAGGAACAGGCCTAATTGCGGCCGGCCAAAGACCCGCTCCTCAACCCAATCGGGAAGCGGCTTACTCTCTGGCACTCGGCCGACAAGCGCGCCGCCTCGGCTGCGATCGCACCTTGGCCAGCCAGCCAAGCAGGTTGGCAAGGGAAGACATGTGGAACGTGGAGGACTGGAACGATGATCGACTTTGCAAATTAGGACTTGGTGGGCATTGCTGGGCGAAAGGCACCTGGGAGTGAGAGTAGACGTTAACCTGGACTTAATCCGGGAGGAGTTCGGGCGGGTGGTTTACACCCATAAAACCCACGAAAAGGCTCGCGAACTGTGCACCCGCCACGCGACAGCTTCAAAGTGCGTGAACATCGTTCTAAATGCCCTGACCTTCGGGGGAGTATTGACGAGCGTTACAAGCGAGAACCGCGACCTCCTTTTCGTGGCATTGTTCTTTGCAACCTTGACAGCGGGCTATACCTTGTATCAGCTCAGCTTCAACCCCACCCAAGAAGCTGCGGAACACCGTGACGCCGCAAAGCGCCTCCTCAAAATCCGCGATGGCTATATCCACTTGCTAGCTGACGTAGAAGGGAACGCTTTGTCGGCCAAGGAGATCCGAAATCAAAGGGACGGTCTCAGCGCGCAGTCACAGAAAGTTTTCCTGACCGCCCCCGACACCAGCTCCAAAGCGTATAGCCTGGCTCGGCGAGCTTTGAAGGAGACTGAAGATTTTACTTTCTCCGACGAGGAAATCGACAAGTTCCTGCCTATGAATCTCCGCAGGACCACACAGAACCGAGTCTCGTAACAACCTACCCAGCCGGAGGTCGTCGCGGCCGCGGCGCCTTCCGTTGGAGCGGTCCCCCGTCGCCAGTGCGCTAAGCGTCCATGTCAACTGGTCGATCATGACCGGAGGACTCCGTTTCATCTCGCTGGAGTCTTTCAGTACCGAGGTCTGGGACTGCGTTCCTGCGGCCGGCCCCGGTCCGGCTCGCCCACCAAGAGTCATCGCATATTGACTGTTGTCCGGCAAGAGCCTGAAACTCAGAGTGACAGGTCCAAAGTTGGAGGCGCCGGTGGTCGGACAGCGGATAGGGTACGTGCGGGTGAGCACGCTGGACCAGAACGAGAAACGACAGCTCGACGGCCAGGTCCTTGACCGGGTCTTCACGGACAAGGCATCCGGCAGTGACACAGCCAGGCCACAGCTCACGGAATTGCTGCGGTTCGCCCGCGACGGAGACACCGTAGTCGTGCACAGCATGGACCGGCTCGCCCGGAACCTTGATGACCTACGCGCCCTCGTTCAGGGCCTGACACGCAAAGGCGTGCGGGTGGAGTTCGTCAAAGAGAGCCTGGTCTTCACCGGCGAGGACTCCCCGATGGCCAACCTCATGCTCTCCGTCATGGGTGCCTTCGCTGAATTCGAACGCTCCCTCATCAGGGAGCGGCAGCGGGAAGGCATCGCCCTGGCCAAGCTGCGCGGCGCCTATAAAGGTCGGAAGAAGACTTTGACGCCGGAGCGGGCGGCCGAGCTGGTCCATCGCGCAGGCAACGGTGTTCCGAAAGCCGTTCTTGCTCGTGATTACGGGATCAGCAGGGAAACGGTTTACCAGTACCTGCGACACACCGACCTGGAATGAACCGCTCCCCCGCCCGCGCCGTCGTGGTGCCCTGGCCAATGCGGCGTTGACGGAACGCTCATTATCGGCGTTCGGTTCCGGCTGTCACTAAACGAGAGAATTCTGCATCTATTCGCCATCAGGGAGATCATGGGTTGGGTGTCGGCTGGGCGTCGGGACCATCCATGTGGGATTACCGAGGGGGAAGAATAGATGTTCGATGACGGAGACGCGTAGCACCAGGGCGGCGGACCGCAAGCATCTGCGATTGACCGTGCCGATCTCCTTTGCCGGCATAGGTGCTATTTATTACGGAATCAGCATGCTTAGCCTTGCTAACGGCAATATGACCACTGCCCTCGCCGTAGCGGCTAATGTAGATTTCTTGCCCGCGATAGCGGCGATGTCACTACGCGCCGTTCCCGCCGTTGCCCTACCAGTTGTGATTTTCATCTTCTATCGCCTTCGCGACATCCAAACCGAAGCTGAGGACCAAGCCGTCATTGTTGTACTGACGCTAGTAGCCTGGCTCACTGCACTTTTCTTTTCGTCGGTGATTACCATTGGCGCATGCTTGCTCATGCTGGTGATGCACCTTATCTACGTGCTAAGCCACAAGAAGAACTGGAAGAAGAAGTTCAATCGCGGTCGCTTTGACTTTGAGCTGGCCGGCGTCATGATGCTGTCTCTGATTACAACGACCGTAATCTGGGGTCCATCTTGGCTGACCCGCGAAACAACAACCATTGCCGGCAAAGAACACCTCGTATCAGTCGTCAAAGAGACAGACGAGCTGATCTACTACCTCGACAGAAAATCGAATCGGCTGGTCTATGCAAAGCCAGCCGATTTGACCAACCGTGCATTCTGCGGTGGCGGCGATTTCGACACCATGAACTCACTGGTGAATTTGTTGATGTACGGCCCCACCTACCCGAACTGTCCCAATCCGAGCAAGCTTTAGATCGGCCACAACGCAAGGACAACGCCCGCCCTACGTGTCAGATGATCCGCGCTGGCCGATGAGCTCCTCGGGCGCCGTCGACGCGGCGGCCCAGCGGACGGGTCTGGTGCCACGGGCCTGCGGGAAGCAGCTTGACCACTGCGGAGCGCTACGGCTAGCTCCTATCGCGCCTTAAACCACTCCCCCAGCTTGACGAAAGGCCGGTTATCGGCCAGTTCTGATGCGTTAGTTCACGGGCGCTGCCCTTACGACATAGCAAGCCCCCGCCGTAGTACACGGACACACAGCGCAACGTTCCGGCCCCCACACGTAATCTGTTTAGATGCCTCGTTTTGCGCTTGATATTGAGTCCGTTTCCCGTCCCGTTCGCGCCCAGGCGCTCCTGGACGCCGTGAACCACCGGGTCGTCATCGCCGATGGGGCCATGGGCACCATGCTGCAGGGCCGGGAACTGTCCCTTGAAAAGGACTTCCTGGGCCTGGAAGGCTGCAACGAGATCCTCAATGACACCCGCCCGGACGTCCTCGCGGACATCCACGACGCGTACTTCGCCACCGGCATCGACGCCGTCGAAACCAACACCTTCGGCGCCAACTGGTCCAACCTCTCCGACTACGGCGTCGACGACCGGATCGAGGAACTCGCCCGCAAGGGCGCAGCGATCGCCCGCGAACGCGCAGAAGCGGCAGAAAAAACAGACGGACGCATGCGCTGGGTCCTCGGCTCGATGGGTCCGGGCACCAAGCTCCCCAGCCTGGGCCACACCAGCTACGACTACCTCAAACAGACCTTCGCCTTGCAGGCCGAGGGCCTCATCGACGGGGGAGCCGACGCCTTCCTCATCGAAACCAGCCAGGACCTCCTGCAGACCAAAGCCGCGGTCAACGGCTGCAAGCAGGCCATCGTGACCCGCGGCATCCGGCTCCCCATCTTCGTCGAAGTGACCGTCGAAACCACCGGAACCATGCTCATGGGATCCGAGATCGGCGCCGCACTTACCGCGCTCGAGCCGCTCGGCGTCGACGCCATCGGCCTGAACTGCGCCACCGGGCCGGACGAGATGAGCGAGCACCTGCGCCACCTCTCCAAGCAGTCCTCCGTGGCCATCGCCTGCATGCCCAACGCCGGCCTCCCGGTGCTTGGCCCCAACGGCGCGCACTATCCGCTGTCACCCAGCGAACTCGCCACCGCACACGAGCAGTTCGTCCGCGAATTCGGCCTGGGCCTGGTGGGCGGCTGTTGCGGTACGACGCCGGAACACATGGCCGCCGTCGTCGAACGCCTTGCGCCCTTCCGCACCAGCGCCGCCGTCACCGGCGGTGGGAGGGGAACCGACGGCGGCCGCGTTCCCACCGAGCGTGAAGCCGGCATCGCCTCCCTCTACCATCACGTGCCGTTCGACCAGGAATCCGCCTACCTCGCCATCGGTGAGCGCACCAACGCGAACGGGTCGAAGGCGTTCCGCCAGGCGATGCTGGAAGAGCGCTGGGACGACTGCGTCGATATCGCCCGCGAACAGGTCCGCGTTGGCGCGCACCTGCTTGACGTCTGCATTGACTATGTGGGGCGCGACGGCGTGGCCGACATCAAGGAGATCGTGTCGCGGTTCGCCTCGGCCTCCACCCTTCCGCTGGTCATCGACTCCACCGAACCGCCGGTGCTGCAGGCCGGGCTCGAACTCATCGGCGGCCGCCCGGTGGTCAACTCCGTCAACTATGAGGACGGCGACGGCCCGAACAGCCGCATCGCGCGCATTATGCCGCTGGTGAAGGAACACGGCACCGCCGTGATCGCCCTGACCATCGACGAACAGGGCCAGGCCCGCACCACCGAAGGCAAGGTGGCCATCGCCTCCCGCCTCGTCGACGCCCTGGTGGGCGAATGGGGCATGCGCGTCGAGGACATCATCGTGGACGCCCTGACCTTCCCCGTCGCCACCGGCCAGGAAGAAACCCGCCGCGACGGCATCGAAACCATCGAGGCCATCCGCCAGATCACCACCAAGTACCCCGGCATCAACACCACCCTCGGCGTCTCCAACGTCTCCTTCGGCCTCAACCCGGCAGCGCGCGTGGTGCTGAACTCCGTGTTCCTGCACGAAGCCGTCCAGGCCGGCCTGTCCAGCGGCATCATCGACGCCGCCAAGATCGTGCCGCTCGCCTCCCTCCCGGAAGAACAGCGCAAAGTGGCCCTGGACCTCGTCTATGACCGCCGCGAATACGATGCCGACGGCAACGTCACGTACGACCCCCTGGCCATCATGCTGGACCTGTTCGCCGGCGTCGACACCGCAGCGCTCAAGGACCAGCGCGCAGCGGAACTCGCCGCCCTGCCCACCGGCGAACGCCTGCAGCGGCGCATCATCGACGGCGAAGGCAAGGGCCTGGAAGCTGACCTGGACCTTGCCCGCAGCGAAGGCATGTCACCGCTGGCCATCATCAACGACCAGCTGCTCGAGGGCATGAAGGTGGTGGGTGAGCGCTTCGGCGCCGGCGAGATGCAGCTGCCGTTCGTGCTGCAGTCCGCCGAGGTGATGAAGAACGCGGTGGCCCTGCTTGAGCCGCACATGGAGAAGTCGGACGCGTCGGGCAAGGGCACCATGGTGATCGCCACCGTGCGCGGCGACGTGCACGATATCGGCAAGAACCTGGTGGACATCATCCTCACCAACAACGGCTACAAAGTGGTCAACATCGGCATCAAGCAGGGCATCGCCGAGATCATGGCCGCCGCCGAAGAGCACGACGCCGACGTGATCGGCATGTCCGGGCTCCTGGTGAAGTCCACGGTGGTGATGAAGGAAAACCTCGCGGAACTGCAGTCCCGGGGCCTCGCGAAGAAGTGGCCCATCATCCTCGGCGGCGCAGCCCTGACCCGCGCGTACGTGGAGCAGGATCTGGCGGAGCAGTTTGAAGGAACCGTCCGGTACGCCAAGGACGCCTTCGAGGGCCTGGCCCTCATGGAACCCCTGGTGCAGGTGGCCCGCGGCGCCGATCCTGACGCCGTCGGCCTTCCGCCGCTGAAGAAGCGGATCCATAAGGGAGGCCCGAAGTTCACGGTGACCGAACCGGAGGCCATGCCCGGCCGTTCCGACGTGGCCGCCGACAACCCCGTGCCTGCGCCGCCGTTCTGGGGCACCCGCATTGTGCGCGGCGTGGCACTCCACGACTACGCGGCGTTGCTCGACGAGCGCGCCACGTTCATGGGGCAGTGGGGGCTCAAGCCCGGCCGCGGCGATGACGGCGCTTCCTACGAGGAACTGGTGGAACTCGAAGGCCGGCCGCGCCTGCGCTACTGGCTGGACCGCATCCTCGCCGAGGGAATGCTCGACGCGTCCGTCGCGTACGGCTATTTCCCGGTGGTCGCCGAAGGGGAACAGGTGGTGGTGCTGCACCACGGGGAGGATCACGACGGCGTGCTCGGCACCCCGGGCCTGCTCGCCCCCGATGGCGGTTCAGGCGGTCCGATCGGCACCGAGCGGCTGCGTTTCGACTTCCCGCGCCAGCGCCGGGACCGGCACCTGTGCCTCGCCGACTTCGTCCGTTCGCGCGAATCGGGGCAGGTGGACGTCCTGCCCGTGCAGCTGGTCACCGCCGGTTCGAAGATCGACGAGGTCACGTCCGAGCTGTTCAAGGGCAACCACTACCGCGACTACTACGAGCTCAACGGCCTGGTCATGCAGCTCACCGAGGCACTGGCGGAATTCTGGCATGCGCGCATCCGCTCCGAGCTGGGCTTCGCGGCCGAGGAGCCCAAGGACAAGGCAGGGTACTTCAAGCTCGATTACCGCGGTGCGCGGTTCTCGCTCGGCTACCCCGCGTGCCCTGACATGGAGGACCGCCGCAAGGTGACGGAGCTGCTGCGTCCCGAGCGGATGGGCGTGGTCCTCAGCGATGAGCTGATGCTGCACCCCGAGCAGTCCACGGACGCGTTCGTGTTCCACCACCCGGAGGCGAAGTACTTCAAGGTGTGAGTTGGAGCCGGATCGGGGGCGGGGACGCAGCGCCTCCGGGGTAACCGGTCCAAAGCTGCTTAGTGCAATGCCGCTGTGAAAGGCTGCAGTCATGGACACCTCTTCTCGGGAACATGACCTCGTGATCTACGGAGCGACGGGTTTCGTTGGCAGACTGATTGCCGCCTACATTGCCGGGCATGCACCGGCCGGTTTCCGAGTTGGGCTTGCGGGCCGGTCCATGTCCAGGCTTGAGGCGGTTCGGGCGGAGTTGCCGGCCGCGGCGCACGGGTGGGCCCTCATCGAAGCCGCCTCGGAGGACGCGGACTCAATCGCCGCCCTGGCTGCGAACACACGCGTGCTCTTCACAACCGTCGGTCCATACGCGAAACACGGACTGCCCGTCGTCGAGGCCTGCGCCCGGGCCGGTACCCACTACGCCGACCTCGCCGGTGAGGTGTTCTTCATCCGGGAGGCGATCGATCGCTACGACGCTCTGGCCAGGACGAGTGGGGCCAGGATCGTGCACTCCTGCGGCTACGACTCTGTGCCGTCCGACCTCGCCGTACTGCTGCTTCATCAGGCGGCAGAAGCCGATGGCGCTGGCGGTCTGGTCGAGGTGCAACTCGTTGCTAAGGCCAGGGCCGGCATCAGCGGGGGCACCCTCGAATCGATGCGCGGGCAGCTCGATGCGATGCGATCGAGCACCGCCCTGAGGTCACTAGCCGCGGACCCCTACGCCCTGAGCCCCGACCGCACACGGGAGCCAACGACACCACAGCCGCCTGACGCCGGTCCTGTGCGCCGTTCCGCTGACGGCACCTGGACCGCGCCTTTCATCATGGCCCCGTTCAACACCCGGATAGTGCGCCGCAGCAACGCATTGCAGCGCTGGGCCTACGGGCGCTCCCTTCAATACGGCGAGGTGATGGGGGTGGCCCCCGGACCGGCAGGAGCGGTCATCGCCAGGGCAATGGCACTCGGGCTCAGGGCATTCACGGGCGCGATGGCCTCCCCGCCTACCCGGAAGGTGCTCGACCGCTGTCTTCCGGCACCGGGTACGGGTCCGAGCACCAGCACGCAGCGCGCGGGCTGGTTCCACTCCCAGGTGACCGCCCGCACCGAGGACGGCCAGCGTTACCAGGCGATTGCTGCTGGCCCCGGTGATCCCGGCTATGCCGCCACCGCCGTGATGGCAGGGGAGACAGCACTCGCTCTTGCCCTCGACGGCGACCGGCTGCCGCCCGCGAAAGGGTCGCTGACACCGGCCACTGCACTCGGCAACGTGCTCATAGAGCGACTCCGCGCGGCCGGCCACACTTACCAGGTAACCAAACTCGCCTGAACCCGGATCCTGCAGGTCACCTGAAAAGAAGGCTGCAAAACCGGGCGGGGGAGGGGCCCGCGGCGCCTGTCAGGAGCGGGTGTCGAGGTAGTGCAGAATCGCCCGGGCTGTTTCCTCCGGGGCGCTGACGTGGGGGCAGTGCCCGGTGGCCTGGAGCTGCACCAGAGTGCTGTGTTCCAGATTCTTGTGCAGGTAGGCGCCCACTTCCGGCGGGGCAAGCCGATCGTCGGAGCACTGCAGGATCAGGCAGCTGGTGCGCAACTTTTTCAGTTCAGGGCGGGTGTCGGAAAAGAAAGTTACCCCGGCGAAGTGCCGTGCGATGGTCGGATTTGTCCGGCAGAAGCTGACACGCAGGTCCTCCGCTAGTTCAGGCTCCTGCGGGTTGCCCATAACCATGGGGGCCAAGGCCGCGGCCCACGCGAAGTAGTCACTGTCCAGAGATGCCAGCAGGCCCTCGATGTCTTCCCGCGAAAAGCCGCCCACGTAGCCGTCGTACGGGTCATCCGTATGACGGGGCGAAGGAGCAAGCAGAACCAGGTGGGAGAAACGGTTGGGGTCCTGCACAGCGGCGATCACGGCGATCATCGTGCTGACACTGTGGCCCACCAGGATGACGTCCTCAAGGTCAAGAGCGGCGCAAATCTCCAGCAGGTCCGAAGCGTACCCGTTGAGGGATCCGTACTTCTCCCAGTCATAGGCGCTGATGTCAGAGTGTCCTGCACCAACATGGTCAAAAAGCACCAGCCGGTAATCATCAACGAAATAGGGCAGCAGCTTCCGCCACATAGCCTGATCGCAGCCGAAACCGTGGGCAAACATCATCACAGGCCCGTCATCCCGGCCCGATATGGTGACATTGTTCCGGCCTATTACCGCAGCAACTCCTTCTTTCACATTCTCACTGACCCTGCATCGGGCGGCGTCCTGTCCCAGACTATCCACGGGGAATAGCGAATCCTAGGGATCCCCGCACTATGACCTTCAAGGCGACGTCCGTTCAGCCCATTGCGTGCGACGCGGCTTACGCGACTCCCCGACAGGGACCTGTGTCGGGTGTCCTCAAACTCCAATGTGTAGCCGGTCCTCGGACTGGGTGGATTCAGCCTGGGCGGATTGAGCCTGCACGGCCTGCCCGCCGGGTCCAGGAACCATGCCGGAGACCGGCTTCACCCGCCGGAGCGCGGCGAGGATAGCCCGCCCCACCACGGCGATACCGATGATGGTGGTGACGGCACGCAGGGTGTCCCAGCCCGCCGTCGACGTCAACAGCGAGTAGAGCAGGAAGCTGCTGAGGTTGGTGCCCAGCGGCGCGCCGGGCACGTAGGAAATGCCGGTGCCGGCACCGACTGCGAAGGGCCAGAACCACAGGTTGGTCAGCAGGCCGAACAGGTAGGACGCCACGACGCCGTAGCCGCACAGCATCCACAGTTCGGCTCTTCCCCGCACCCGGCGGGGGAGCAGGCCGGCCCCCGCGCCCACCCACGCGCAGGCGAAGAGCTGGAACGGCGTCCACGGCCCGAGGCCGCCCCACAGGGCGCTGGAGAGGGCGATGGTGGCGGCGCCCAGGAGCATGCCGAAACGGGCGCCGAAGGCCCGGCCGGCCAGGATCAGCAGGATGAAGACCGCCTCCACGCCCCCGACGCCGGTGCTCGCCACCCGCACCGCCGAACCGACGGCTGCCAGGACGCCGAGCAACGCCACCGTGTGTGCGGAGCGGACCGAGCCGTCCATGGACACAACGATGGCGACCGCGGCGAGCGGCGCAATGGCCAGCGCCGCGTAGGGGAGGGCCGCGGCGGCATCCTCCGGGAAGGCCGCTGCGAGCAGCGGCCAGCAGAATGCTGCCAGGGCCAGAACGTTTGCGGCTGCGAGGACGGCGAGCTCGACGCCCCGCGGCATCCGGATGCGGCGCCGTTTTTCCGCGCCCTGCGAGCCTGTCCGTCCTCCGGTGACCGTTGGTGCCAGTCCGGCGCCCGCCGTCCGGGGGAGCGGCAGGGGCCGTTCCGGCGCCTCGGCCGGTGCAGAGGAAGGCGCGACGCCGTCACGCATCGGGAGGATCCGGGCGCCCAGGCTGTGGGCAAAGTCGAGGTCGTGCGTGGCGATCAGGACGGCCGCACCCGAGTCCGCTGCAGCCCGCAGCGCGGCCAAAACAGCTGTGCGCGCCGCAGGATCGAGTCCGCGCGTCGGCTCATCGATCAGGAGCACCGGGGGATCGTCCATGGTCTGCAGTGCGATGGCAAGGACCCTGCGCTCTCCTGCGGAGAGGTCCCGGGGATGCTCGTGCCCAATGGGAATCCGGACGTCTCCCCGCAAACGGGCAAGGTGTGACGCCGCAGAGCCGGGCCCGGGCTGTCCGTCCTTCTTTCGGCGCGCAAGGCGCCGTTCGGCCGCGCGGAGCTCGCCCGCGACCGTATCCCGAGTGAACAGGTCGTCCGAGGCGTCCGGCACCAGGGCGACGCGCCCGCCGTCGACCGTGCCGCCGTCGCGCTTTCCTGCACTGACCGTTCCTTCACTCACCATGCCCTCACCCAGGGCGAGCGCCACCAGGAGGGACGACTTCCCGGCACCGTTCGGCCCCACCAGGGCCACTACTTCACCGCGGTGCAGGGTCAGGGATGCGTCGCGCACCAGCGGCTTGCCCTTGCGGTGCACCGCGAGCTTGGCGGCCGTCAGTACGGGCGCGAAGTCCGCTGGCAGTGCCGGCGCTGGACCGGCGTCGACAGGGCCCGACGGCGAGGGCGCGGCTCCCGGTACCAGGGCGCCGTCGTCGATGGTCCACCACGAGTCGGCGACCGGGACGAGCGGCTCCGCGCGGTGCTCCGCCACGATGACGCAGACGCCGGCGTCGCGGGCGAGGGCGTTGAGCACGGTGATGACGTGTCCGCGTGCTGCGGTGTCAAGGTCGGCCAGGGGCTCATCAACCAGGAGCAGGGCCGGTTGCTCCACCACCGCAGCGGCGATGGCTACGAGCGTTGCCTCGCCGGCCGAGAGGGTGCTGACATTCCGGTCCAGGAGCGCCGACACCCCGATGCTCTCTGCCACCTCCAGCACCCGGGCCTTGGCGGTACCGGATGCCATGCCGCGCAGCTCGAGTGCCAGGGCGATCTCGTCCCGGACCCGGGTGGTGGCGAACGCGGCGCGGGGATTCTGCAGGACAACGCCGATAAGGCGGGCAGTATCGCGCGGCGGCGTGCTGGCACGGTCCGCTCCGGCAACGCGAACGGTGCCGGACATGTCGCCGCCGTCAACGTGCGAGAGGAGGCCGGCCATGCCCCGCAGGATGGTGGACTTGCCGGAGCCCGTGGGCCCGGTCATGACCGTGATGGACCCGCTCGACGGCGTGAAGTCGGCGACGCGCACCTGCGCGTCACCAATGCGGAACTCGGCGTCCCGGAGGAGGAGCGGTGTTTCGGTACTGCTGCCGGGTTGGTCTGCCGCCCGGCTCCCGAAACCGCGCAGCTCCAGTGCCGCGGCAACCCGGGCCGCGTGTTCAAGGGTGCGCTCCAGGACGGGAACCAGGGCGCGGGGTCCGAAGCGTTCGCCCCGCAACCGGAAAGCCAAGCGTACGGAGGTGACGGCGTCGGAGAGTGCAGGGAGCGCGGCCCAGGCCACCACAAGCGTCCGGGCCATGCCCTGCATGGGGCCCCGTCGGGCCAGGTGCACGAAGCCGCGGGCCACGTCCACCCAGGCGTTGAGCAGGCCGAAACCAAGGAACATTGCGGCAATCGGCAGGGCGGACAGGACCGCCGCCCACAGCCCGGGAGCCGTGACCGGACCGAGGAGGACCACATGGGCGTACGGGGCAGGCAGCCGAATCGCCGGCAGGTCGAGCAGAACCGGCTCGGCAATGCCTGCCCCGTTGAAAAGGACGCGGTAGATGACCCGCGCCACGATGAAGACGACGGCGAGGGCCGCCCCTGCACGTAGCGGCGCGGGTCGAAAGGTCATGCCGCGGGTGCGGCCGGTGCGCCGTCGACCGTGAAGAGCAGTTCCAGGCTCTCTCCGGGGCTCACCTTCAGGGTGGCGAGGCCTTCCTGGGCGTATGCCCAGTCACCGGAAGCCGGCTTAACCCAGAGAGCCCAGTAGGCAAAAGCGGCGGGCATCTTGCCGCAGTCTTCCCGGTACGTGCCGCCCTTGTGGGTGATGTCGAAGTCTGCTGCGGGCACACCGTTCACCCGGCACGCCAGTTCCTTGGGATATTGGGCGGTGCCTTCGGTTTTCACCTTTGCCTCTTCGAGCGCCTTGGACGCGAGGATCGGCGCGTCCGCGGGGACACAAACGGACGTATCAGCGGCATCCTGCTTCAGGGCGCCCGAATCGACGATGACCTTCACGCCGGCGCAGGTCTCGCCGTCGGTGGATGAGGCGGCGCTGGATGAAGACGTCACCGGGGACGCCGGCGCGGAGGTGGTGGGCTGGGTGGCGGCCGGCGTGGAACAGGCGGCGAGGGTAAACAGGAGACCTGCGGCGGCGAGGGAGCTCGCGGCGGCGGTGCGGATCTTAGTCAAAGTCACATGTCAAGGGTAGGGCGTGGCCTCTCCGGATCGGGATGCCGTCGCGTTGTGTGACGTCAAGTCACGCACAGGCACGCGGCATTGACGCAAAAGGGCCGACGACGGCGCCCGGGCGGGTGCCGTCGTCGGCCCTTCTCTTGGGTGGTGCTAAGCCTCCGTCGCGCCCACCTTGACTGGGCGCGCATCCTCCGGGGCTTCGTGCTGTGCTGCTGCGTACTGCGGGGCGCCCGACGACGGATGTGCTGCGACTGCCGCGGCGTGCTCGGCCAGCACCCCGGTCTGGTGGCGGATCTTCAGGCGGTAGAGCAAGGCACCTCCGCCGGTCACTGCGGCTACGAAGATCACTCCGCCCCACTGCAGGTACCACTCGAACGGCGGCACCGAGTTGTAGATTTCTGCCCGCGGCCAAACCAGGTTCAGCGTCATGGCCCCGCCCCAGAAGACCGCGAGGATGTTCACGGGCAGTCCCCACTTGCCCATGCAGAAGCCGGGCTCGGAGCCGTCTGTGGCGAGCGGCCACTTCTTCAGGAACCGGTTGCGCAGCAGGGGAACGGTAACCAGGAGGTAGGACAGGTAGATCAGGACGATGCTGATGCTGGACAGGATGGTGAAGATGGCCGGCTGCGTGACGTTGACAAGCAGCGGGATGATGGCCATGACGCCGATCACGATGGCCGCGACAGTGGGGGTCCTGCGGACCGGATCGACCTTGCTGAGCTGCCGGCTGAAGGGCAGGTTGTTGTCCCGGGCCATGGCGAACATCATGCGGATGGCTGCGGCGTGGACGGCGAGGGTGCAGACCACCACGGCCACCACGATGCAGGCGAGGAAGGCCTTGCCGAAAGGGCCGCCCAGGACGGAGAGCACAATGTGCTGCAGGCCGCCGTCGGCAGCGCCCACCTTGGGGTCGGTCAGGTCCGGCGCGGCCAGGATGCCGAAGAGCAGGATGAGTCCGCCCAGCACGAACGAGGCCGTGACGGCGCGGAGGATCGCCTTGGGCGCGGTGCGCTTGGGGTCCTTGGTTTCCTCGCCGAGGGAGCTGGCGGTGTCGAAGCCGTACATGACATAGCCGGACGCCATGGCGCCGATCAGGAAGACGCCGAAGAAGCCGAGGTCCTGGCCTTCCCCGAACCCTGCTGTGTCAAAGAAGACCTCGGGTCCCCGCACCGCATGCCACCCGAGCGCGAGGATCAGCAGCACGGCCGCGATCAGTTCGACGAACACGCCGATGCTGTTGATCCTGGTCATCAGCTTCACGCCGAACGCGTTGATGAGCGTAGAGATGGTGATCATGATGGTGGCCAGCACCACGCCGTTCATGGCGAAGTCGTAGGGGCCCGTGCCGTCTCCGACGAACTGGAAGCCGGACCACAGCTGCGGCAGGGTGAGCTGCAGGGCCAGTGCCACTGACCCCAGCGCCATGATGGAGGACAGCATCAGCAGCCAGCCGGCCAGCCAGGACGACGTCCCTGAGGAGAGCCGCTTGGCCCAGTTGTACACCGATCCGGCAACGGGGTACCGGCCGGCCAGTTCGGCAAAGCACAGCGCCACCATCAGCTGCCCTGCGAAGACGAGTGGCCAGGACCAGGCGTAGGCAGGGCCGGCCATGGAAAAACCGAAGTAGAACAGCTGAAAAACACCGGTGAGGATGGAGATGTAGCTGACGCCCGCGGCGAAGCTGGCAAACTTGCCGATGCTCCGGTCCAGGGTCTGCGTGTAGCCGAATTCGTCCATGCCGCTTGAATCAATACTCTTGCTGGGTTCCAAAATGTGAACTCCTATGTCAGAAAAGTACGACGTCAAAAAAGTACGCTCGATGCAACCCGCGGCCGCCATTGGACGCGGGCGAATTCAAATAGCCTCCGGAACTTGCCGCTCAGGCGAAGGAGGGGCTGAGCTCTACCTCTTTCCTTGCAGCGCCGGTGTGGCCGGCGCGGCTGAGATCGGCCCGGATCAAATCAGCGCAGCGCTCGCCGATCATCATGACGGTGATGTTGGGATTGACGGTGACGTGCTCGGGCATGACGGAAGCATCCGCCACGCGGAGGCCGGTGACGCCCTTGACCCGCAGCTCGGGATCAAGCGGTGACATGTCGTCGTCGGGCGGGCCCATCCGGACGGTGCCCACCGGGTGGTACACCGTGTTGTGGGTCTTGCGGATGTAATCCTGCAGTTCCTCGTCCGTCTGCGCCTCGACGCCGGGCGAGAGCTCGCGGCCGGTCCATTCGGCCATGGCGGGCTGGGCGGCGATTTCACGGGCCTTGCGGATGCCGGCCACCATGACGCGCATGTCGTGGCCGTCGGGGTCCGTGAAGTAGCGCGGGTCCACCATGGGCTTGTCGCGGAAGTCGCGGCTGCGCAGCCGGACGGTGCCGCGGGAGCGGGCGTGGGTGACGTTCGGGGTGAGGCTGAAGCCGTTCTCCGTGGTGGGGTAGCCGTGCCGCAGGGTGTTCATGTCGAACGGGACGGAACCGTAGTGCATCATCAGGTCCGGGCGGTCCAGGCCGTCCTCGGTGGGGGTGAAGATGCCGATCTCCCACCACTGCGTGGAGGTCTGCACCATGGGCTGTTTGGCCTCGAACTGGACTACTCCTTCGGGGTGGTCCTGGAGGTTTTCGCCCACGCCGGGGGAGTCCGCCAGCACCTCGATGCCGTGCTGGGCCAGGTGCGCTGCCGGGCCGATACCGGAGAGCATCAGCAGCTTGGGGGAGTCGATGGCACCGGTGGACAGGACCACCTCGCGGTGTGCGGAGAGCAGGTGGGTCCGGCCGAAGGCGGAGTCCACCACGTCCACGCCGGTGCAGCGCTTGTCCGCGTCGAACACCAGCTGGCGTGCGCGGAGGCCTGTGAGCAGGGTGAAGTTGGGGCGCTCGATGATGGGGTGGATGTAGGAGACCGAGCTGGAGGCCCGGGTGCCGTCGGCGCGGCGGTTGATCTGAAAGAAGTTGGCGCCGTTGACCACGGTGGCTCCGGTGTTGAACTTGGCACGGGGAATGCCGGCCTGCTCGCAGGCGTCCAAAAGTGCGACGCCGGCAGGATCCACCGGGGGCACGTTCATCAGGTGCACGGGTCCGGAGTCCCCGTGGTGCGGCGCATCGGGCCCGGCGTCCTCGTTCGTTTCCAGCCGCTGGTAGAGCGGCCAGGCAGCGTCGGCGTTCCAGCCGTCGGCGCCATACTTGGACTCCCACTCGTCCAGGTCCTCGCGCGGTGCCCAGAAGGCGATGCAGGAGTTGTGGCTCGAGCAGCCGCCCATCACCTTGGCGCGGGCGTGGCGCATGAAGGAGTTGCCGTTTTCCTGCGGCTCCACCGGGTAATCCCAGTCGTAGCCGGATTCCAGCAGCTCCATCCAGCGGTCCAGTTGCAGGATCTCGGGCAGGTTGCGGTCATCCGGGCCGGCCTCCACCAGGGCTACGGTCACGTCCGGATCCTCGCTCAGCCGGGCGGCGACGGCGGCACCCGCAGATCCGCCGCCGATGACGACGTAGTCGAACCCGCGCTCGCCGAGGTCTTCAATGTTGTCGAAGTGCATCTATTTCTCCTTGCCGTGGTCAGCAAACCAGCCGGTGACCTGGGGGCTGGTGTTCTGGTAGATGTGCTTGGCTTCCTGGTATTCGGCCAGGCCTGTGGGGCCCAGCTCGCGGCCGACGCCGGACTGGCCGAAGCCGCCCCACTCAGCCTGCGGGAGGTAGGGGTGGTAGTCGTTGATCCAGACCGTGCCGTGCCGCAGCCGGGATGCCACGCGCTGCGCCTTGCCGGCATCCTGGGTCCAGACCGCGCCGGCCAGGCCGTACACGGTGTCGTTTGCGGTGGCCACGGCTTCGTCCTCGGTGCGGAATGTCTCCACGGTAACCACGGGGCCGAACGCCTCGTCCACGACCACGGACATTCCCCGCTGGACGCGGTCCAGGACGGTGGGCTGGTAGTAGAACCCGCCGTCGTACTTTTCCCCCTGCGGCGCCGCACCGCCGGTGCGCAGCCGCGCACCCTCCTGGATGCCGCGCTGGACATAGGCGTGGACCTTGTCGCGGTGGGCTTCGGAAATCAGCGGCCCGGTTTCGGCGGCGTCGTCGAAGGGGCCGCCCAGGCGGATCTGCTCCGCACGGCGGACCAGCTCGTCCACGAACCGTTCGGCAATGGATTCCTCGACGATCAGCCGCGCCCCGGCGGAACAGACCTGCCCGGAGTGGACGAACGCGCCGTTCAGGGCATTGTCGACGGCGGCGTCGAAGTCCGCGTCCGCGAACACCACGTTGGGGTTCTTCCCGCCAAGCTCCAGGGCCACCTTCTTGACTGTCCCGGCGGCGGCCGCGGCGATTCGCTTGCCGGTTTCCAGCCCGCCCGTGAAGGAGACGAGGTCGACGGCGGGGTGCTCCGAGAGCGGCGCGCCCGCCTCCGCGCCGGCGCCGGTCACGAGGTTGGCCACGCCGTCCGGCAGGCCGAGGTCCTGCAGCAGCTGCATGGCCAGGATGGCGGTGGACGGGGTCAGCTCGGAGGGCTTAAGGACGAAGGTGCAGCCGGCGGCCAGCGCAGGCGCGATCTTCCACGCCGCCTGGAGCAGGGGGTAGTTCCACGGGGTGATCAGGCCGCAGACGCCCACGGGTTCATAGACGATTTTGCTGACGACGCCGGCGTTCCCGGCGTCGACGATGCGGCCCGCCTGCTGCCCGGCGAGCCTGCCGAAGTACTCGAAGCAGGCGGCGATGTCGTCCATGTCGATGCGGCTTTCCACCATGCGCTTGCCGGTGTCCAGCGACTCCGCGCGGGCGAACTTTTCCCGGCGTTCGCGCAGCCCGGCGGCGACTTTGAGGAGGAAGGTGCCCCGCTCGGGTGCCGGGACGGAGGACCACACGCCGGAGTCGAAGGCTGCACGGGCTGCGGCGATGGCGCGTTCGGCGTCCTCGCGGCCGGCCTCGGACACTGTGGCCACCAACTCGCCGTCGGCGGGGTTACGGATAGCGCGCACAGCGCCGGAAGCGGCCGGCTCCCATCCACCGTTGATGAACAGGGTGGATGCTGTCTCGGTTCCTGCGGTTCGAACGACCTCATGGGCTGGTGTGGCGTAAGTCATACGAGGGACAGTAATGCACATTGAACGAGTGTTCAATACTTTCTTGAACAGTTGTTCAATGCTACTTGGGGGCTGACTCCTGAACCGGTGCGAAGGCGATATCTTCCGTGCGGGCGATGCTTCGCTGGATGGAGGCCTCGTCAACGCCGAGAAGAGCCGTCAGCCACATGCCGTTTTGGATGACCACAATGTCAGCCGCCCGCTCCCTGCAGGCCTCCCAGGAGAGACCGGGCTGGGCGTTGGAAACGAGTGCGGCGAGGCCGTCGAGATAGCGGTCGAAGGCCTCGGCGTTGATCTGTGCATAGCCCTCGTCCGCCTGGGCGAGGGCCCAAAGGTGCAGGCGGAGGGACAGGTAGCGGGTGGTCAGCAGGTCAGCGGCGGCCACTCGCCGCAGGGCCTTGCGCAGCTGTTCCTCCGGGTCTGACGACGGGTCGGGCGCCACCAGCAGGAGGTCGTGCTCGTCCACCCGGCGCAGGGCCGCCCGTATCAGGCTCGTCTTGTCGTCGTAGTAGTAGTTCACCAGGCCGAGTGCGACGCCGGCCTCCCGGGCCACGGCCCGCATGCTCACCCCCGAGATCCCATGGCGGGACAGCAGGTCCAGCGCCGCCTCGAGAATGCGCGACTGCCTGTCCATCTGTTCGCCGGAGTTCACGGCATTGGTCCCCATCTGGCCAGACTATTGCCTCAGCCGTACCGAGTGCACATTCGGTGGCGTTGGGCCGGTTTAGTGATGTTCAGGTTGAGGGTACATTCTGAAGGCATGACAGAGATTCGCTGGCTGGAGGCGTTCGTTGCGGTGGCCGAAGAACTGCACTTCGGCCGTGCCGCGCAGCGCCTGCACACTTCGCAGTCCCCGCTGAGCCAGACCATTCGGAAGCTCGAGGCGGATCTGGGGACACGTCTGTTTGAGCGCAACACCCGAAGCGTGGCACTGACGCCGGCCGGGTACGCCCTACTGCCGCGCGCGTATCGCGTACTTCAGGAGATGCGCCTGGCGCGCGAGGCCGCCCAGGCCGAAATCGAGGGAGTCCGTGGCACCATCAGAATCGGATTCTCCGGAGCCGTGAACCACCTGACCCTCCCGCCGCTGACCCGTGCCGTGCGCCGGCGTCACCCCGACATCAAAATGGTCCTGACCAGCCGTGTGCGCACGGCGGACGGACTGGCCAGCGTCGCGAACGGCACCCTTGACCTTGCCTTCGTGGGCCTTCCCGAAACCCCGGTCCCCGCGGTGATGACGCGGTTGGTCGCCAGCGAAGAAGTCGGCGCGGTGCTGCCGCTGGACCATCCGCTGGCACACGAAAAATCCATCCCCTTGCAGGCACTGGCGTCCGACGATTTCATCTCTCCGCCCCTGGACGGCTCGTCCTCCATGACCGAAGCGATGCTCGCGTCCTGCATGGCGGCCGGCTTCCGCCCCCGCATTGTCCAGGAGTTGTCAGACCCCTACATGGTGCTGACGTTCGTGGCTGCCGGCGTGGGGGTCACGCTCATGAGCAGCGGGATAGCCGGCATCATTCCTTCCGGCGCAACGTACGTGGCCCTGGATCCGCCGCAGCACTTCATGAACCACGCCATCGCGTGGTCCGAGGAAAATGACTCCGCCGTGTTGGCGGCTGTGCTCGCCGTCGTCGAGGAAATCTTTCCTGGGACCGCCAACTGACTCCCGCCCCATATAGTTGAATTGCAACATAGTGATAGATGATTTTAGTCGTGGACTAACTAAGTGATCGCAGCCACACTGGATGGAGAAGCCGCATAGCGCGGCAAACCGTTTCGCAGCCGGCCCACCCCAGGAGCCCCCGAGACGGTCCCGTTACCTGAAGGGAACACCATGTCAGTGTCGACATTGGCGCCAGCACGCCCCAAGAACAATGCGAAGATCGCAGCAGTTTCGGGATTCGTGGGCAGCGCGCTTGAGTACTACGACTTTTTCATCTTCGGCTCGGCCGCAGCCCTGATCTTCGGCAAGCTCTTCTTCGCCCCCGGTCCGTCCGCAATGCTCTTGTCCTTCGCCACCGTTGGTGTGGCCTATGTTGCACGTCCGCTAGGGGCAGTGATCTGCGGACACCTCGGTGACAAATTCGGCCGCAAGAAGGTCCTGCTGCTCACCCTGCTGCTGATGGGCACCTCAACCTTCCTCATTGGCTGCCTTCCCACATACAGCGACATTGGAATGGCAGCACCGATCCTCATCGTGGCCCTCCGCCTTCTGCAGGGACTCTCGGCCGGCGGCGAATCGCCGGGGTCAAGCTCCCTCACCCTCGAGCACGCACCTGACAGGAAGCGCGCCTTCTACACGAGCTGGACGATGAGCGGCATCATGTTCGGCATCGTGCTCTCCACGCTTGTGTTCATTCCGGTGGCGTCCATGCCCGAGGACCAGCTGCTTGCCTGGGGCTGGCGCATCCCGTTCCTCGCCAGCGCAGTGGTGACCGTCATCGCCTTCGTGCTCCGTCGACTCCTGGAGGAGCCGCCGGTCTTCGAGGACGTCAAAGCGCAGGACGAAGTGGTCAAGGTTCCGATTGTCACCCTGTTCCGGCACCACTGGGTCACCGTCATCCGTGTCACCGCCATGTCCCTTTTCACCATCATCAACACCATCATCAATGTGTTTGCGCTGTCCTACGCCACGTCTGTGGTCGGTGTTGAAAAAGGGCTGATGCTGACCGTAATCGCAGTGGCCAACCTCGCCGCGGTGGCCATGGGCCCGCTGGCCGGCATCCTCTCCGACCGCATCGGCCGTAAACCCGTCTTCGTCACCGGCCTGGCGCTGCAGATAGCGATGATCTTCGTGTTCTTCTCGGCCCTGTCGTCGGCGAACGTTCCGCTGATCTTTGTGACCGGCATCCTTCTGATCGGCGTTGCGTACACCGGGTCGAACTCCATCTACCCCGCCTTCTTCCCGGAGCAGTTCCCGGTCAAGGTCCGTTACTCCGGTATGGCCATCAGCCTCATGTTCGGGCTCCTGCTGGCAGGATTTGCCCCGGTCATTTCAGAGCTGCTGATCGGTGGCGACAAGGCCAACTGGGTTCCAGTGGCAACGTTCGCCGCCGTGGCCTGCGCCATCTCCGCCGTCGCCGCACTGATGGCACCCGAGACGTTCAAGACTCCGACGGCCCTGCTGGGCCTGAAGAAATCCGACCCAAGGCGCCACGCGTCGTCGTCCGTGACCCAGGAGCCCGCAGCACCGCAGGCCAGCACGGCTGAGGACAACTCCCGCGCGGTTGCCGATAAGGCACGGGCATGAGCCAGCAAACACTGCCGGGCGTTTGGGCTTTCCGCCCGCGTGAAGCCCATAGAAACCATCGGTTCGTCGTGGGTTTGCTCGGTTCCGGCATCGGCGGATCGCTCACCCCGGGCCTCCACGAAGCGGAAGCAGACAGGCTGGGCCTTGCCTACACCTACCGCGTCATCGATCTGGACGCCCTCGGACAACCAGCAGAAAAGTCAGCGGCGCTGGTGCGGCACGCAGCCGATCTTGGATTCGACGGCCTGAACGTCACCCACCCGAGCAAGCAATTGGTGCAGGACGGCCTTGACGAGCTTTCGCCTGAAGCCCGTATCCTCGGTGCCGTCAACACCATCACCTTTCACGACGGAAAGACCGTAGGCCACAACACGGACCACACCGGCTTCATCGGCGGCCTCCGGGCCGGCCTCCCGTCCGCCGCTACCGGCTCGGTGGTGCAGATCGGTGCGGGGGGAGCCGGCGCGGCAGTGGCCTTCGGGCTACTCAGCTCCGGAACCAGGCACCTGGTCATCGCCGACATTGAACCGGCAAAGGCCGAAGGCCTCGCCGCCAGGCTGGCCTCGCACTTTCCGGACAGCCGGCTCTCCGTGACCCGGACCGATGCCGTCGCCGGAAGCATCCAGGAAGCCGACGGGGTAGTGAACTCAACGCCCATCGGCATGACAGGGCACCCCGGCGTGCCCGTTGATCCCGACCTGCTCCACCCCGGGCTCTGGGTAGCGGACGTCATTTACCGGCCGCTCGAAACCCAACTGATCCAGGCGGCGCGCCGCAAGGGCTGCTCTGTCCTCGACGGCGGACGCATGGTGGTGGGTCAGGCCGCCGCCGCCTTCGAGCTCTTCACCGGCATCCCCGCCGACGCCGGCAGCATGCTGGCCACTTTCCGGCAGGCGGTCAGCTAGGCATGGATTCCCAGACACCCGGCACCATCGCCGAGTCCCGCTGCCTAGTGGTCGGGGCAGCCAGCGGCATCGGTCTCGCGACGGCGGCGCGCCTCAGGGCCTCCGGCGCCGCAGTGGTAGGTGCTGACCTGCCCACGGCCGCCTGGCCCACAAGACCAGGCACCTCATCACTCGCCATGGACGTCACCGACCCGGCATCTGTTGCAGCCGGCGTCTCCTCGGCAGCGTTGGAGATGGACGGGCTCGACGCGGTAGTGAACTGCGCCGGCATCCTGGGGCCAGTGGCCCCGGCAGCCGCCACATCAGTCGAAGACTTCGAACGCATCATGAAGATCAACCTGACAGGAGCGTTCATTCTCTCGCAGGCCGTCCTGCCTGGGATGGCCAAGGCAGGCTACGGACGGCTACTCCATATCTCCTCGACCGCCGGCAAGGAGGGCGTGGTCAATATGCCCGCGTACTCCGCCAGCAAGGCAGGGATCATGGGGCTCGTCAAGTCACTCGCCAAGGAGTTCGCGCTCTCCGGCGTCACCGTCAATGCCCTCGCCCCGGGCAACGTGGTCACCCCGCTGTTCGCCGAAGTTCCGGCCGAACAGCAGGCAGCCCAGGCCGCCAAAATACCCATGGGCAGGTTCGGGACCCCCGCCGAAGCGGCCGCCCTCATCGAATTCATCATTTCACCGGCGGCCTCCTACACCACCGGCTCCGTTTTCGACCTGTCCGGCGGCCGGGCCACGTACTAGCGCGCCCACACTCCCGCCGGACCGCATCACACTTTCCTACCAGCACCAGAAGGATGGCACCTGCTGATGACCAACCCGTCACCTGTCACCGCCCGCCCCCTGCGCATCGGAATCGCAGGATGCGGGGCGATCTTCCGCAACCACCTGGAGGCGTTCCGCGCCCTGGACGACGTGGTCATCGTCGGCGTCTGCGACATCGACCTCCAGCGCGCCCACAACACAGCCGAAGCGTGGGAAATCCCCGCAGCGGTCAACACGGTCCAGGAACTCCTGGACCTTGGCCTGGACATCGTCTCGGTCTGCACCCCGCACCCCAGCCACGAGGATGTGGTGCTCCAGGCCGCCGCATCAGGAGTCCACGTTCTCTGCGAAAAGCCCATCGCCACTGAATTGGCGTCCGCAGAGCGCATGGTGCAGGCCTGCGATGACGCAGGCGTGAAGCTGGGTGTGCTCTTCCAGCGGCGGTTCTGGCCCGCCGCCCAGCGCATCCGCGCAGCGATCGACGACGGCATCCTGGGCCGGCCCATCATGGGCCAATGCTCGGTGATGCTACACCGCGAACCGGAGTACTACTCCCGCGACGCCTGGCGCGGGACCTGGGCCAGCGACGGCGGCGGGGTCCTGATGACCCAGGCCATCCACTACATCGACCTGCTGCAGTGGTTCATGGGAGACGTGGCCGAGGTCTACGGGAAAATCAACACCTACAAGCATGGCGGGCACATCGAAGTCGAAGACTCAGCGACCGCCGTCATCACGTTTACCTCCGGCGCCATGGCCACCCTCGAAGCGTCGACGGCGGTGTCCCCGAGCCTGGGCGTGCAGATCCGGATCACAGGGGAGACCGGCGCCTCCGCTTCACTGACCGAATTCCCGGAAGGCAGCGACGGACGCGTGGACCTGTGGGCTGTATCCGGTTCGATCAGCACCGAGCCGGCATACCCCGCGGGCATTGATCCGAACGTCAGCCTGGCCACGATCAACGGCCAGCTCATCCCGCACCACACTGCGCAGGTCCGCGACTTTGTCCGGAGCATCCGCGGCGGCGGGGAACCGGCCATCACCGGCCAGGACGCGACGAAGGCCTTGCGGATACTGCTGGCCGTCTACGAGTCGTCCCGGACGGGCAAACCAGTCCGCTTCGCCCCGCTGCCCGACAGCACACCACCCCTCGCGCAGATTGCGGGCTAAGGAAGAGCAATGGAAAAGAACACACGCTACGCAGCCCGGCCACTGACGCTGGGCCGCAACGGCCGCAAACCAAGAACACTTCGCAACCGGCTCGCCTCCGCACCGATGGAGCGCAACTATGGCACCACCGATGGGCACATCACCGAGCAGTACATTGACTACCTGGTGACCCGCGCGAAGGCGGGCCTCGGCATGGTCGCCACCGAGGCCACCTACATCCGCGCCGACGGCAAGGGCCGCACCCACCAGCTGGGCCTGCATACAGATGAGATGATCCCGGGCCTGCGCAAGCTCACGGACGCCCTGCACGCGGAAGGCGCGCTCGCCGCCGTCGAAATTAACCACGGCGGCCGGACCGCCCAGACTGCCCTCTCCGGGTACAAAAACGTCGCGCCCTCACCGGTGGCGTGCGAAGTAGCCGGCGGCGAAGTCCCCCGTGAACTCACCGTCGAGGAGTGCCATGAGCTGGTGGAGGCCTACGCCCAGGCCGCCCGCCGGGCGGTGAGCGCCGGTTTCGACGTGATCAACATCCACGGCGCCCACGGCTACCTGATCCACCAGTTCATGTCACCCATCTCCAACCACCGCACGGACGAGTTTGCCGCACCCGAACGTTTCATGAACCTGGTGATCGACGCTGTGCGGGCGGCGGTCCCGGACACTATCGTGGGCATGCGCGTCTCCGTTGTGGAGGGCCCTGCGGACGGCATCTCCGCCGAGCAGCAGGTGGCCATCATCGCCAAAGCCCATCTGGAGCACCTGGACTTCCTGGACATCTCTGCCGGCAGCTACGAAGCCGGCGAATGGATCGTGCAGTCAGGCGAGTGGAAGCCCGGCATCCTCGCCGGCTACGCCAGGGCCTACCGGCAGTTCGGGCTGCCGTTGGGCATGGCCGGCCGGCTGAACTCTCCGGCCATCATCGAGGAAGTGCTCCGCGAGGAAACCTGCGACTTCGTCAGCCTGGCCCGGGCCATCCACGCCGATCCCGCGTTCGTGGGCGGCGTCCTCCGCGGTGAGCGCTACCGCCCCTGCATTGCCTGCAACGTCTGCATCGACAACCTCGGACTGGGCCAGGTGACCTGCACCGTCAACCCTGCGGTGGGACGTTCCCGCGTTCCCGTTCCCACACCTGCCGTCCGCGAACGTTCCCACGTCGTAGTAGTGGGCGCCGGTCCCGCAGGCCTCACGGCCGCCCGGGAACTCGCCGAAGCAGGAGCACAGGTGACCGTTCTCGACGACGGCTCCCGTGCCGGCGGCCAGTTCGCCCTCGCGGAACGGATGAAGTCCACCCCGGACTTCCACCGCTTCACGGAGTGGTCGGCCGAGGAGAATGCGCGGCTTGGCGTCGACGTCCGGCTGGGTTCGCATGTGGACACCGACCACCTGGAGGGCCTTGTGCGCGACACTGCGGCAGACGCCGTCGTGCTGGCCACCGGCGGCCTCCGTCCCGGCGCCCGCTTTCGTGGCGGAGACTCCGCGAATGTCATGGATGTGCGCGCCTGGCTCGCAGCCCACCCCGAGGTGATTGACGCGGACGCGCCGCAGCCCGTCCTTCCGGGCGCCGTGACGATCTGGGGTGCGGATTCGGTTGCCATGAGCGTTGCGGACACGCTGGCTGACCGGGGGACTGCCGTTCTGCTCATCGGGCCGCAGGCGGCCCTCGCGCCCGAGTCCGGCCGCCGGGCAAAAATCCTGGCTGTGCCGCGGATTGAAGGCAATCCCCGGGTGCGAATCCGGCTCGAATCAACCATCGAAGAGTACGACGGCGGCCGGGTCCGGATCAGCGGCCCGGGCGTTGCCCCTGGCGGAGAGTGGCTTGACGCACCGGGACCACTCCTGGTTTCGCGTTCGGTCATTCCGCTGGACGGCACCGTCGCGGCGGACATCCGCGACGCTGAGCTGAGCCGCCGGGCCGGAGTGCCGGTGACCCTGGCAGGGACCGTAGTGGACCAGACGCCCGCCATCGCCTCCAACGCCGTCAAAAGCGGCTACGACGCAGCTCAGCGGATCGCCGCCCTCCTGACGGCAAGCGCCACCCCCAACAACGAACTGAGCCTGAACGGAGCACAGTCATGACCCGAAACGTACACAGGCCCGTCGGCCTGGCCCAGCTGTCCCTGGTCAACACCGCGCCGCCTGAACTGGTGGGAGTCGCAGCCCAGGCAGGCTTTGATTTCATCGGGGTCCGGGTGCGCCCGGTGACGCCAACGGAACGGCCCTACAATCTCCAGCCAGGATCAGCCATGCTGCGCGAAACCTTGTCCAGGATGCAGGACACCGGCGTCACTGTGCGGGATATCGAATTTCTGCTGCTGGACGGCAGCGACCAGCGGGAGGCCTGGCTGCCCATGATGGAAGCGGGCCAGGCCCTGGGAGCAACTTCCCTCACTGTCGCGGGAGCCGATTCGGACAGCGCACGGCTGGTCCACACCCTGGCCCGAATGACCGAGGACGGACGCGGCTTCGGAATCACCCCCACCCTTGAAGCGATCTCCTACCAGCCCGTCGCCTCGATCGCCCAGGCCGCGGACATCGCCCGCCAAGCCGGCTGCCGGATCGTTGTGGATACCCTGCACTTCCACCGCTACAACGGTCCGGGAGCTGCCGCCCAGTGGGAGGAGCTGCGCGCCAACGCAGACCTTGTGCCGCTCCTGCAGCTGTGCGACGGACCGGCAGCACGGCCGGGCAGCCGCGAGGCGCTCGTCGTAGAGTCGCGGTCTGAGCGGGCGGTCCCCGGCGAAGGCGAGTTCGGCCTCGTGGAGGCGGTTGCCGCATTGCCGGTCAGCCTTCCGGTCAGTGCGGAGGCGCCCTCGGACCGGCGCGTGGCTGAGCTCGGCGAGCTCGGCTGGGCACGCATGCTCAAATCAGGTGTGGACGCCGTGCTGGCCGACGCCGCAACCCGCCGGGAACCGGGAACGCTCCACGCGGCGGCCTCGAAATGAGTCCCACCACGGCAGAGGTTACGACGGCGGAACTTACGCCGGGTGTGCGCATTCCGCTCGTCGGCCTGGGAACCTGGCCCTTGACGGGTGAGGACGCCGCGGCTGCGGTGCACCAGGCCATCAGCAACGGCTACCGGCACATTGACACGGCCGAGAACTATGGCAACGAGGCGGCCGTGGGGGAGGGCTTCCGCCGCAGCGGCATCGACCGCAGCGACCTGTTCCTCACCAGCAAGTTCAACACCCAGTGGCACAGCCGCACCGGAGTGCGCGACGCCGTCGGCGCGGCAATGAAGCGGCTCGGCACCGACTACCTGGACCTGTTCCTGGTTCACTGGCCCAACCCTTCGCAAGGGAGGTTCGTTGAAGCCTGCGAAGGACTGCAGGAACTGGTCCATGACGGCTCGATCAGGGCCTGGGGTGTCTCGAACTTCAAACCCGCGCATCTACGGCTGGTCCGGGACGCAGGCCTTTCCGTGCCGTTGAACCAGGTCCAGGTGGATCCCGAGCACGGACGAACGGCGCAGCTGGCCTACCATCGCGAGCATGGAATAGTCACTGCCGCCTACAGCCCTCTGGGCCGCAACGGGAGCTTTCTGGAGCAGCTGGCTGTGCGCCGCCCAGCCAGGGAGCTCGGCACGACTCCGGCCCAGATCGTCCTCCGCTGGCATGTCCAGCACGGCCGGGTGGCTGTGCCGAAGTCCGCGGACAACCAACGCCAGCGGGAGAACCTGGACGTCTTCAGTTTCGCCCTGACCCGGCAGCAAATGGCTGCAATTGATGCACTCGAAACCGGTGCACCGCCGCGCCTGGACTCCGACACCTACTTCCACTGAGAAAGCACCGAAAATGACTACACCAGCAAATCCATCATCTGCCCTCCCGAGCCTGGACTGCGATGTCCTGGTGGTCGGCTCCGGCGCGGGCGGTCTGTCCGCCGCCGTGACGGCCGCCTACCACGGGCTGAAGGTAGTGGTTGTTGAAAAGGCCGACGTCTGTGGCGGTGCGACATCCTGGTCCGGGGGGTGGGCATGGACCCCCGGCAACCCGCTGGCCAAGGCCGACGGCGTCCAGGAGGACCGCGAACAGTTCCGCACCTACCTGCGCCACCGGCTCGGCCGGAACTATCAGGAAAACAGGGTAGAGGCATTCCTGGAGGCGGTCCCTCATATGGTGGGCTTTTTCCAGGACAAAACCAGCCTCCAGTTTGTGCCGGGAGCCAGGATCAAGGACATTTACGGCAGCACTCCTGGAGCGGGCACAGGGCACCGCTCAGTGGGACCGAAGCCAATGAACGCCCGCCGGATCAAGCCCGAACTGCGCGCCAAGATGCGCCACCAGCTCTATGAGACATCTTTTCTGGGCATGGGCATCATGGCAGGTCCGGACCTGACAAAGTTCCTTTCCGCCTCCCAGGGCAACATCCGGGGCATTTTCCACGCCGGCTGGCGGGTAGCCTTCCACCTCCTGGACCTCCTCACGCATCGCCGCAACATGCAGCTGGTCAACGGGACCGCGCTCACCGGCCGGCTGCTGAAGTCCGCCGATGACCTGGGCGTGGAGATCCGCGTTTCCACCCCGGCCAGGCACCTGCTGACCGACGGGGCAGGCAAGGTGACGGGCGCCGTCGTAAGTTCCCCGGACGGAGACCTGCAGATCAACGCCTCCCGTGGGGTTGTCCTGGCCGCCGGCGGGTTCCCCCACGACGTAGCCCGCCGCAAGGAGCTTTTCCCCAGGACCCCCACCGGCCGGGAGCACTGGACACTCGCGCCGAAGGAAACCACCGGCGACGGTATCACCATGGCCCAGGCGGTGGGCGCCCGCTTCGAGACCGATGTGGAGTCCCCGGCCGCCTGGTGCCCTGTCTCCCTGGTCCCGTACCGCAGCGGACGCACCGGAACGTTCCCCCACATCATGGACCGGGCAAAGCCGGGCAGCATCGGCGTCCGCCGGGACGGCAAAAGGTTTGTCAATGAGGCCAACGGCTACTACGACTACATCGAAGGCCTGATCAACGCCACCCCGGAGGGTGAACCGGTGGAAGCCTGGCAGATTGCCGACGCCGCGTTCGTGCGCAAGTTCCCCTTGGGTATGGCCAAGCCGCTGCCGGTGCCGCTGTTCCCCTACCTGCGGTCCGGCTACCTCAAAAAGGGCAACACCCTCGAGGAACTGGCGGCAGCCTGCGGCATCGATCCGCAAGGGCTTGCTGCGACCGTCGCGGAATTCAATGACAACGCCCGCAAGGGCGTTGACCCCCACTTCGACCGCGGCGCCAGCGAATTCAACCGCTACGGCGGGGACCCCAAGAACACCCCGAACCCCTCACTGCGTGCCCTGGAAAAAGGGCCCTTCTATGCCGTCAGGATTGTTCCCGGATCCTTCGGTACCTTCGCCGGGCTCACTGCCGATTCGCGGGCACGGGTACTGGACAACCATGGCAAGCCCATTGGTGGCCTGTACGTCGCGGGCAATGACCAGGCCTCCGTTATGGGCGGGCACTACCCCGCCGGCGGGATCAATCTGGGTCCGGCACTGACCTTCGGTTACATTGCCGGCCGCGACCTCGCCAAGGCCACACACTACGAGGACGACGGAGTTGCAGCACCCGAAGCAACCACAGGACAAGAGGGCAACCTCGCCTACCGCCGCGCCTGAAAAGCGCGAGCGGTTCGGCCCTACCGGGATGACGCTCGAAGGCCTATCTTTGAGCTGCCACAGCCCGAGCGAAAGGAACGATGATGTTCACCTTGCAGATCAGCTATCCAGTCCGGGACTACGAGGCTTTCAAGAAAGTCTTCGACAGCGATCCTGCAGGGCGGGCGGCCTCGGGCGCCAGATCTGTCCGCCTGTTCCGGGATACGGAGGACCGGAACAACGTGGCCGTGCTCCTTGACTTCGACACCAAGGACTCTGCGAACGCCTTTCTGGAAAAACTCCGCAGCGACGTGTGGGACAAGCCGGAGGTGATCGGGCAGCTGATGACGGCAGCCCCCTCAGCCAGGATTCTGGAGGAGACGGCCCGCGAGGGCCAGGGCGCAGGCTGACCGCTGCCCCGCACGGCGGCCTTGTGTGCAGCAACGCCAAACGTAAGCGGACGACGGCGGGACCTCCCGCCGTCGTCCGGCCCCTTCTGGTGCGGCCGGTCAGGATGTGGACCGGGTATCGAACGCTGCCGCCGATTCCCGCAGGAGGCGCGCGACTGTGTCCACGGGCATGTTGGCTGACCGCCGCCGGTCGAACCGTCGCAGGACGATGCGTCGCGTGCCCAATCCGGGGACGTCCAGGACATCCACCCCGTCATGGCGGACGCCGCTCAACGCCAGGGTGGGTGCGATCGCAATACCCTCGCCCGCAGCCACGAGTGCGAGGGCTGTCAGCGTGTCCTGGTACTGATGGACCGTCTCCATCCGGGCACCCGTTGACTGGCGAAGGCGACCGAGCACCGCCGCGTTGGCGGCGGACGGTTCGACGCCGAGCCACGGAAAGGGCAGCCCGGCAAGATCAACGTTCTCGGTGGTGAGCAGGGCACCCGAGGGAACCACCAGCTTCCATGGTTCGTCAAGGAGGGGCTCTTCGATCATTCCGGCGGAAAGTGAACGTTGCTCGGCGGTCGTCGAGTCGAGCTCAACCACGACGGCGTCGAGCTGGCGCTGACGCAGCAGCCGCATCAAGGCGGGGAAGTCGTCCTCAACGATCCTGATCGCTAATTGCGGGTACTGGGTGCGCCACTCGGGCAGGCGCGGGATCACCACCGTCCGAACAAAGCTGGTGAATCCGCCCACGCGCACGACTCCTGCGACCTTGGCCCCGCCTTCGATTCGGGCGCGGGCAACACTGAGTGCGCGTTCAATCTCTTCGCCTGCTTCGGCAACTGCCAGGCCGGCGGGCGTCAAAACTGAGCCCTTGGGTGTGCGCACCACCAAGGCGTGGCCCGTCTCGTCCTCCAATTTGGTGAGCTGCTGTGAGACTGCCGAGGGCGTAAGTCCCAGCTCGTCCGCGGCTGCCAGCACGCCGCCCGTACGAGCAATTGCAAGAAGAACGCGCAACCGGCGCGGATCGATGTCCATGTTAAGTAGTTCTAAACCAGGTCTTCAGTGGAATGCAATTGCTCTAAAGGTGGGCCGTCCTCATAATTGCTGTTGAAATGACAGGCCCGCGGGGGATATCCGGGCCGGACTTCCAAGCACACGCATAGCCCGCCGTCTTCATTCCGCCAGCGGATGGCAGCCGGGCATCACCTCGAAAGGACATCATGGAACTGCTGTGGGAAATCGCAGGTTGGTCGGGGGCAGTTCTGATCCTGTCGGCGTACCTGTCTGTCTCCATGGGTTGGTTGAAGGCCGGCAAGCGCTTCCAGGTGGCTAACCTCATCGGTGCATGCGCCTTCATCGTCAACGGTGCGGTCCACGAAGCGTGGCCCTCCGTGGTCACGAACATTGCCTGGTGCCTTATTTCCGCCATCGCGATTCTTCGCATGCGTGCCACGGACGATTCTCCGGTGGCCGCGGTTGAGGCCCCGCAGGTGCAATTTCCAGGCGTCCCCGACACGACCGGACAAATCGCTGTTGTCGAGGCAATCACGTCTGCGGTTCATGGCGACGTCGCCGGACGTGCGGCTGACTGCCACGCCAGCCTGCGTGACGGGTGGACAGCGGACTCCGCGCACCTGAGCAGCGCCGCCGGGGCTCGCTGACGGCGTTCCCGCTGACGTTGACGTCGCCGCTTGTAGTTCGTCATTGTGGTGCCAGCGCAACAGGGCCACCATGAGGCTATGGACGCTCAATCAGCTCAAGCGGTGGAACTGAGCCTTCCCCAGGCTTTCCTTCTCTTGGCTACGAACGACAACAACGGCAAACCTGAAGTGCCGGTGTTCGCACTCAGGACCACTGTGGCAGGGGCAATATTGGCCGAGCTGGCGCTGCTCGGTGCGATCGAGCTGCAGGGAAAGCACGTCAGGGCCACCGGGACCGTCCCTCAAACGGACTTCCAGTACGAGTTGGAACTGATCCGCGGCAAATCCCGGCCCCACACTCCGAAGGGGTGGGTCGCCATATTGGAGGGCCGCGCCGAAGTGCGGCGTGTCTATGAGGGCATGGCGGCACAGGGCATCGTGGAACATGTCGGCGAAAAGCACTTGGGCCGGTTCCGGGCCGTGCGGTACCGCGAGAAGGACCACGCTGCGGAGGCGGCGCTCCTGAAAAAGATCGAAGCGGCACTCAGCGGTGCGGCGTCCGATCTCGAGGCCCCTGAGGCCGGGGCTACTGATGCTGCGGTGCCTGATGCCACGGCGGCCGATGCCGCTACTTCCGGTTCCACGACGCCTGATGTTGCGAAGCCTGCCGCCAAGCCTGAGCCTAAGGGGCCGGATGTCAGGACCACAGTGCTGATCGCCCTGCTTCAGGCGGCCGGACTGCTCGGCAAGCTCTTCCCGGCAGCAGACCTCACCCGGGCAAACGAGCTGGCCAGGGACTATTGGCCCACCCGCGCTGTGGAGGACGAACTCCGATTGATCCGATTGGCGGAGGAAGAAGCCGCCACGTTGTGAGGCTGGCTGCGGACGACGGCGGGAAGCGCCGCCAGCCGAGCCGCCTCGCGTCACCGCGGGGCGAGGACGCAGAACTCGTTGCCCTCCGAGTCGGCGAGGCACACCCATGGCACGTCGCCCTGGCCGACGTCGGCGTCAGTGGCGCCCAGAGCCCGCAGCCGGGCCACCTCTGCTGCCTGATCATCGCCGGGGTACGGCATCAGGTCGAGATGGACGCGGCCGCAGACGGTCTTCAAAACGGGAGTCCTAAGGAACTCGAGATACGGCCCCACACCCTTGGCCGAACGCAGCCTGGCATGATCGTCAGTCACCTCGTGCAGCGTCCAGTCCATCGCCTCGCTCCAGAACCTGGCCATGGCCCGCGGGTCCGCACAGTTGACCACCACCGCGGCAATAGGCCCGGTGTCCCGGTAGATCGACCGTGGCTCCAGCACCCGGAACAGATTGCCCTCCGGGTCGGCCAATGCCGTCCACGGCACATCACCCTGGCCCACGTCGGCGGGCGTCGCTCCAAGCTCCTTCAGCCGCGCGACCAGCTCCGTCTGGTGGGCCGCGGAGGTGGTGGCGAGATCGAGGTGCGCCCTGTAGTTGATCGTGTCGGGGTCGGGGACGGTGACCACATCCACGCAGACGGCGACGGGGTCCGGCCAGACGAAGCCCACGGGTTCAACGTTGGTCACTCCGGGCCCTTCGCTGGAAACACCCCAGCCGAGCGCCTCCGCCCAAAACCGGCCGAGCGCTGCGTCATCCCGGGCCTTGAAATTCACCTGAACGAGTTGCAGTGCCATACCGCCAGACCCTACAACAGCCAACGTCCGAAACGGGAGGCGGCCTTAGTTGTTCAGGGCGGCGTACAGGTTCAGGCTCCCCGAGAACACCAGCCACGAAACGTAGGGCAGCATCAGTACCCCCGCCGTTGTACTGATCGGCCCGAAGTGCAGCACCGCGAGGGTCGCAATCACGGCGTGGGCTGCGATCACCAGCAGGGCCAGCCACAGGGCGGTGGTGCCCATCATCGGATACATGCCGAAGAACATGAGGGGCCACGACAAGTTCAGCAGCATCAGGCCGCCATAGACCTTGAGCGCATCCCGGCGTGGGAAGCGCTGTTGCCGCCACACCAGCCACGCCGCCACCGCCATGGCCGCGTACAGCACCAGCCAGGCGGAGCCGAACATCCACCCCGGCGGGGTCCACGGCGCCTTGTCCGCGGCCGCATACCAGGCACTGTTCATCCTGATCGGCAGGGAGCCCAGCAGGGACACCGCCCAGGACGCCGCCAGGAAACCGAGGAGGGCCGCAATCTGCCGCTTCCGCGGCCGTGTGCCGGGGGCGGGAGTGCCCGGGGCGCTTTGTTCAACGTTCAAGAGCACTGACTTACTGTGAACAACAGCGGGCCTTCCCGTCAAACCACGACGGCGGGACCGCCCGCCGTCGTCCCCCCGCCGTCGTACTTCGCTGGCCTTTCACAGCCTGCCCATAGGCAAACGGTGCCTCGTTCCCATGCGCGCAGACCACGATGAGGGTATGAGTGCATGGAGAAGGAGAACAGTTCCCGGGCTGGCTGCCGTCGCGGCGTTTTTACTGGTCGCAGCCGGCGTGGCCGGCATCGATGAAATGGCCAACGCAAAAATACCCGGCGTGGCCTCCGAAACCGTCCAGGCAACCGCCTTGAACACCGAACCGGGGCTTGAGCATCTCCTTCTGGCCGGCCTGAATCAGGGGACCCTTCCCGGTGGTTTCCCGAATGACGACGTGCGGGACGACAAGTACGACGACGACTATCTGGAAACCCTCCACGTCCAGCCGCGTCCCCCGGCCTGAGAAGCACCAGCTCACCCATTGCCGCGACAGGTGAAATATGTTTCACTATTTCGTACGGAGGGGAGTATCCCCTGAATGTTCCGTCGTCAGTCCGGCCGTCCCTGAACGGCCCGGCGGGACAGGTCCCAGAGGACCGGGAAAGACCTCCAGTTGGTTGAACTGACTGGAAGCGGGTTTGTCTCATGAACGTTCCCCTATGGGCCTGGTTGGCCGTCCTTGGCTTTATTGTCCTCATGCTGGCCGTGGACCTTTTCGCGCACCGTAAGGCGCATGTGATCGGCGTCCGGGAAGCGGCCGTGTGGTCTGCTGTCTGGGTTGCCTTCGGAGTTGGTTTCGGTGCCCTGGTGTGGCGGATCTACGGGGCCGAACTCGGCCAGCAGTACTTCGCCGGCTACTTGATTGAGAAGTCCCTCGCCGTGGACAACGTGTTCATCTGGGCCATCATCTTCACGTACTTCGCGGTGCCCCGGGAGTACCAGCACCGCGTCCTGTTCTTCGGAGTGCTGGGCGCCCTGGTGTTCCGGGGCATCTTCATCGCGGCCGGCTCCGCGATCATCGCCAGCGCCGGATGGGTGCTGTACATCTTCGCGGCCTTCCTGCTCTACACCGGCGTCCAGATGATCCGCCACCGCAACGAACACCTGGACCCGGAGAAATCCAAAGCACTGGCGCTCTTCCGTCGGCGGGTGCCCATGACCGGGAACTTCCACGGCCAGCGCTTCATGGTCCGCAAGAACGGTGCCCTCCTCGCCACCCCGTTGCTGGCCGTCCTGGTCCTGGTGGAGGTCACGGACATCATCTTCGCAGTGGACTCCATCCCGGCGATCTTCGCCGTCACCGACGAAGTATTCCTCGTCTTCACCGCCAACGCCTTCGCCATCCTGGGACTCCGGGCCATGTACTTCCTCCTGGCCGACCTGATCCACCGGTTCATTTACCTCAAGATCGGCCTCGCACTGGTCCTGATCTGGGTAGGCATCAAGATGCTCCTCAAGATCGACATCTACTACATCCCCACCCCGGTGTCCCTGGCGGTCATCGCCACGATCCTCGGCGTATCCATCGGGGCAAGCCTCTGGGCCACCCGTGGGCAGGGACGCCACGCGCTCCCCGCGCCGGCGAACCCGCCCTTCGGAACCGCCTCGGACGAGGAGATTGAAGCACTGGAACCCCTGTGGCGTCGTCCCGGCAAGAAACCGGTCCGGACGTGAATCCGGAGGAAGTATCCCTACCCGGCCCGCCCGCCTCCGGGCGGGCCGGGTGGACCTTCCTCACCAACCACGGGCACGTGCTGCTGGCGGTGGCGTCGGACCCCGAAATCCGCGTGGCGGACATCGCCGGCCGGGTGGGCATCACGACGCGGGCAGCCCTCCAGATCCTCAAGGACCTCGAAAGCGGCGGATACCTGCGCCGCACCCGGGTGGGACGCCGCACCTTCTACACCATTGAGCCGCACCAGCATTTCCGGCATCCCACCGAGGCAGCCCGCGAAATCGACGGGCTGATCCGGCTGTTCTCCGATCCGGCACCGCAAGAACGCTGACCGTTATCAAACGCAAGCGGACGACGGCGGGACGTCCCGCCGTCGTCCGCTTGGCATGGCCGCCCCAAGGCGGACCGCACCGTCCGTACCTGACAATGGAAAGGACCGGACGCCTCGCCGGAAAATGTAAATGCAGGAACACGGAAGGGGGAAACCTGAATGGCGGGAATGCCACCAGCCACGCTGGGAGTGAGTGACGCCGTCGTCCAGCGCCTGGTCCGGGACCAGCGGCCCGACCTCGGCGACCGTCCGTTGGCGCGGGTGGCGAATGGCTGGGACAACGCGACGTTCCGGCTCGGCGACGACCTGGCCGTCCGGCTGCCGCGCCGGGAGGAGGCCGTTCCGCTGATACTGCATGAGCAGCGCTACCTTCCCGAGATAGCCCGCCGCTCCCCGGTAGCGGTTCCTGTTCCCATCCATGCCGGCCGGCCGACGTCGGACTTTCCGTGGCCGTGGAGCATCGTGCGGTGGGTCCCCGGAGCCGCCGCTGCCGACGCCGGCCTTGCAGACCGCGGGCGCGCCGCCGAGGGCCTGGCCGATTTCCTCCTGTCCCTCCACGTGCCGGCCGACACCGGCGTCCCGGTGAATCCTTTCCGCGGCGTCCCGCTGACGGACCGTGACTCTGCGGTGGTGGAACGGCTCGCGGACCGCGGACGCTACCCGCAGGCGGCAGCACTGAGGGATGTGTGGGCAATGGCCTGTGCCGCTGAAGCCTGGGATGGCCCGGCGATGATGCTCCACGGGGACCTCCACCCGGGCAATATCCTGCTGGCGGACGACGGCTCGCTGGCCGGCGTCATCGATTTCGGCGACGTCGGGGCAGGAGACCCGGCTGTCGATCTCGCCGTGGGATGGCTGATGTTCGACGGCGGCGCCCGCCAACGCTTCATGGACGCCTTTGGCCCCGCAGCGGACAGCGACACCTGGCTTAGGGCCCGCGGCTGGGCTCTCATCCTTTCCACCGCCATGTTGAGCAACTCGGACGACAATCCGCGGATGTTCGCCGTCGGAGAGTTCGGGATCAGGCAGATTCTGGAAGGCTGACTCTGCCTGCGGCTTTGAAGCGGGGTTGATTGTCCGGGGTTTTTTGTCGGTGCCTGCTGGCATGCTGTGGGTATGGACGGCAAGGCAGTGGCGGAGACGTTGGAGGGCATGGCGGCCTCCCTTTCTGCGCTGGCTGCGTTCGCCGGTCGCGTGGCCGGAAGCGCGGCCCCGAGTCCCAATCCTCTTCGGGACGAAGCGGACGCGTGCCTGGACGGCATGGCTGAGGCGGGCAGCATGGAAGCCATGCTGGCCGCGGTGAAAGTGCACTTCGCCGCCGGGTACGCGGCCGCTGCCGCGGCCTTGGCGGCCCCGGTCGTTTCCCCGCAGGAGCGCACGGCCCGGGACATGGCAGTGACGGCAGAAGTGGCGTGTGTGCTGACGGTGAGTGAAAGATCGGCCGCCGCACTCCTGGATGAGGCAGTCACCCTGACCACCCGGTTGCCCCTGACGCTGTCCGCGCTGCGGGCCGGGGGCATTTCGTGGCAGCACGCGCGGGTGATGTGTGATGAAACATCCGGTCTTGACCCGGTCGCGGCTGCTGCCCTGGAGGGGCATTTCCTGGACCCCGAAGCTCCTTTTGCTGCGCGGGGCTGCCCGGCCGGGGAGCTGGTGCCGGGCAGGTTCCGGACCAAGGCGCGGAGCTGGCGTGAGCGGCACCATCCGGTAAGTATCGAAGCGCGCCACAGCAAGGGCGTGGAGGACCGTCGGCTGGACTATGCCCCGGACCGGGACGGCATGGCCTGGCTCTCGGCCTACGTGAGTGCGGACGTGGCGGCCGGTGTGTGGGCCCGTGCCACGGAAGCGGCCCGTGCCCTGCAGGGGCCGGCCGAATCCCGGACCCTGACCCAGCTCCGCGCGGACGTCGCCGCTGACTGGCTCATCGCCGGCGTCACCGAGGGTGTTCCGTCGCCGAAAGCACAGGTGTTGGTGACCGTGCCGGTGTTCTCGCTCCTGGGCGCCGGGACGGAACCGGCCACCCTGGACGGGTACGGTCCGGTTCCGCCGGGCATGGCCCGCCGGCTTGTCGCCGATGGCGCCGGATCGTTCCTGCGTGTGCTGACCGATCCACGCAGCGGGGCGCCGCTGGAAATCGGACGCAGCAGCTACCGGGTTCCGAAAGCGATGCGCCAATGGCTGCGGCTTCGGGACGGCCGGTGCCCCTTTCCCGGCTGCACCAACCACTCCCTGGACAACGAAGCGGACCACCTGCTGGCATGGTCCGACGGTGGCGGCACCGGCATCACCAACCTGGGCCAGCCATGCCGGAAGCACCACCGGCTCAAACACACCACAGCCTGGCGGCCGATCGGCGCCACCCGGGACCAGCCACCGGCCTGGATCTCACCCGCAGGACGCTCCTACCCCAGCGAACAACAGGACTGGGAACCACCCCACTGGCCCGACGCACAAACCGCCGCCCACGGCCCCGCGGACCACGACGGCCACACAAGCGAGGACCCCGGGTGGGAACCGGAACGGGAACCACCCGACTGGCCCGACGTCACCGACCACGCAGTCGGCCCCGCGGACCACGACGGCCACACAGGCGAGGACCCCGGTCCCGGAGAGACCGGGCCACCACTACCCGTGGACCCCTTCCCTGAATGGGCGCTATTCACCGCGGCGTAGGATCGGCCCTGCTCGGCCCGCGTCCGGGTGCCCGCTGCCCGTGCCTGCGTTCGGCGGCCAGGGGTGGACCTTATACTCAAGTGTCCAATCCGGACGGCCTTATTGGGGGAGACATGGACGACGGAACTACTGTGCCTGGACGGGAACCACAGGGATTACCGCCGGTGTACCTGGAAGTGCCGCACGAATCCGGTGTCCAGGGTGCAGGGACCTCCAGACGGCTGAACACCGGGCTCACTGAGGTTGAAGCCCTCATCGTCTCTGAACCAGCCCCGGTCCAGTACGCCACCACGTCGCAGAAACGCATCCGGAATATCTTGGGCGTCACGTGGATCCTGTTGTGCATTTCCGGAGGCGCGATGTGGTCCGTTTACAGCGACGCGGCAGACGGACCCTACACCGGGGAAGCGGACTGGGCGCTTGTAGTGCTGGGAATCATCGTGCCGTTCGCCGTCGTCTTCAGCTTCTACCCGCACTGGCAGGACTGGCGGCACAAAAAGCGGAACAAAATGCTCCACAGGGCGTGGCTTGCCCGGTTCGTCGCATCGTGGCCGCTGCGCGAAAAGCTGGCAAACGTGGAGGGCATCCCGGATGTGTGGCAGCGCATCACCGTGGGCACCATGGCTGACACGCTCGCGGCTGATCGCGAGGCCATACTGCAGCAGGCCGGCGCATCCGGGGACGTTCCCGCCCGCCTGCTAGGCGACGCCCTTACCGCAGTGGGCACCTATGCCCGGGCCGCTACCCTGGAGCCCGACTTGCAGGCGGCGGCCCAGCAGGCTGTCGACCGGTTTAGCGAATTCGCCGGGCGACGGCGGGAACACACCCCGCTTTCAGGCCCGCCGTCCGTGCCCGGTCAACAGCTGCGGCGGCGCCGCCACGGACCCTTCGACGACGCCGGCAGGCTGCCGGACTAGCGCCCGACGTCCGGATTCAGCAACGTCCCCCGGGTAAAACGCAAGCGGTCGACGGCGGGAAGTCCCGCCGTCGACCGCTGTTCGTTTCGGTTGCTTCTTAGAGTGCGCCCTGCCGGGAAGTCCCGGCCGGGATCGGCACCAGGCGGGTCACCTCCACGGGTTCTGCCAGGAGCCCCTCGAGCGAAGCGTTGAGCCGTTTGACGGCATCGCCGGCGCCGTGGGCATCGAGCAGCTCGGCGCTTTCCCACTTTTCAATCATGACGATCTGCCCGTTGGGCGCTTCATGGATGGCGTACAGCAGGCACCCGGGTTCCTGATGCACTTCGGCGATGGCGGGGGAAAGGGCGGCGGCTACCTTGCTGAAGGCCCCTTCCTTGGGTGTGAACACGGCGGTAACAATGACGGTCATGAAATTTCCTTAGCTGATAGGGGAGAGGGCGAGAGGTGAGCAACTGCTGCGTGGGACAAAGTCGGCCTTAACTTCAATCGTGCGGGGGGCCGCAGGGAGCCGTCCCTGCATCCTTCCCAGAACCAGCTCCAACGAGTGCACCGCGAGCATGTCGATCGGCTGACGGATCACGCTCAACGGCGGGTTGGTCAGTTCTGTCCAGGGGTTGTCGTCAAAGACAATGACCGACAGGTCGTCAGGTATCCGCACGCCGATCTGGACAAGGCGTCGGACGGAGCTCAGAACCTGGGCTGTGTTGGCCACAATGAGCGCCGTGGGGCGGTCCGGCAGGGCCAGAAGAGACCCGACGGCGTCACCCCCGCCGTCTCCCCGGAACGCTACATCCCGGATGAGCTGGGGGTCCACGCTGATCGAAAAGTTGTTGTGCGCGGCTTTGTAGCCCTCGATTCTGGACCGCCCCGTCGAGGTGCTGACGGGCCCGGTAATGAGGCCAATACGCCTGTGTCCGAGGCCGAGCATGTGTTCGGTGGCGCGTCGGGCCGAATCTACGTTTTCGATGCTCACCAGGTCCACGTCTTCGAGTTCCGGAATGGTGCGGTCGACGAAGACCACATTCACACCCAGGGACTGGAGACGTCCCCACTTCTCAATGTTTGCTCCGGTGGGCGTGGCAATGACTCCTCCGACTGAGCGGTCAAGGAGTGTGTCCAGGCTGTCGGCTTCAAGGTGGGGGTCTTCCTGGGTGGTCATCACCATCACCTGCACGCCGTGGCTGCGGGCCTCCCAGACGACGCGGTCGGCCAGCTGCGCAAAAAAGGGGTTGGCCAGGTCTGCTACCACCAGGCCAATTGTGGGGGTATGGCCGACGCTGAGTTCACGGGCGGCGGCGCGGGGCCGGTACCCGAGTTCGTCAATGACCCGCAACACCGTTTCGCGCTTGGCCGGCGCGACCGGGCCTGAGTCAGGGTTCAGTACCCGGGACACCACCGAGACTGAAACTCCGGCCGCCGACGCGACATCGCGAATTGTTGGCGCCTTCTTCACTTCTCCTCCTCGGTGAGGCTCCTGGCCCGGCATGCGATCACCACGAGCTGTTCATTAGCCCTGGGATGCTCCCTGAGAAACCTTCGTTTGCGTTCCGGTGTGACTGTTGACACAGCCTATCACCGACTGGTACAAAAGTGGAACCGGTTCCACTCCGGTCCTAAAATTCCAGTTTGCGACGAAGAAGTTGCTCCGCCCCTTCGGTGGAGGGCCCTTCTCGACGCGGAACGCCAATCAGAGAGATCCCCATGAACCTCCACAAGCTTCTTAGCGACCGCGAGCAGGATGGCCGTCCGATCCGAGTCGGACTCATCGGAGCCGGCCGCTACGGCACCATGTACCTGGCTCAGGCAAACAACATCCCGGGCATCCACGTGGTGGCGATCGCCGACATCAACGTCAAGCGCGCTGAAGGGGCGTTCGAGCTTGTGGGTTGGCCAAAGAGCCAGATCGCACCGGACATCGCCACCGCCCTCAGGGACCGCACCACGACCATCGTGGCCAACGCGGACGAACTGTTCGACGTGGACATCGACGTCATTGTCGAAGCGACGGGCAACCCCATCGTCGGGGTGAAGCATGCACTGCGCGCCATTGAGACGAAGAAGCACATCATCATGGTCACGGTGGAGGCCGACGCTCTGGCGGGTCCTGCCCTGGCCAGGCGGGCAGAAGCCGCCGGCGTGGTCTATTCGATGGCTTACGGTGACCAGCCCGCCCTCATTATGGAGCTCGTGGACTGGGCGCGGACCAGCGGCTTCGACGTTGTCTGTGCCGGCAAGGGCGCAAAGTTCCTTGAGCACTACCACGAGATGAATCCTGACAACGTCTGGGAGAACTGGGAGTTCTCCAAGGAACTCACCGATTCGGGGCAGCTGAACCCGAACATGCACACCTCCTTCCGTGACGGTACAAAGGCCTCCATCGAGATGGCTGCCGTTGCCAACGGCGCCGGACTGGTGCCTTCCGACACTGGGCTGACTTTTACGCCGGGGGACGTCGAAGAGATCGCCACTATCTGCCGTCCGGCCGACGCCGGGGGAGTCCTGGCCCACGAAGGAACCGTTGAGGTCATGTCCAGCGTCAAGCGCGACGGCACGTGGATCCCGCACAACACCCAAGAAGGCGTGTTCGTGGTGGTCAAGGCCACCAACGCCTACGTTTCCGGCTGCTTCACTGAGTACCCCTGGCACCCGGACCCCACCGGCCAGTACGCCGCGCTCTACCGTCCGTACCACTACGTGGGCCTCGAATTGAACATGTCCATCGCCAACGCAGCTCTCCGCGGGATCTCCACAGGTTCGCCGATCGGGTTCTTCGGCGACGTCGTCGCGACCGCGAAGAAGGACCTCAAGGCCGGCGAATTCCTCGACGGCGAAGGCGGGTACACGGTCTGGGGCCAGCTGGTTTCTGCCAAGCACTCCGTCGCAACCGGCGCCCTCCCTGTTGCTTTGGCCCACCACGTGGAACTGCGGAACGACATCGCCAAGGGCAGCATCGTGGGCTGGGACGACGTCATCATGGACGACTCCCTGGCCCAGGCCCTGGAGGTTCGCCGGGAAACCGAAGCGCTCGTCGCGGAATTCGCCCTCAACGCCTGACCCTCCCGCACCAAACCGGGCGCGGCAATGAACTTCGGCCGACGACGTTCACGCCTCCGGAACAAGACTCCTTCCAATGAAGAAAGGCATCACATGAAATCCAAGACCCGCGCCCTCACCGGAGTGCTGGCATGCACCCTCGCAGCCTCAGTCCTCGCCGGATGTGCCTCCGGGGCCTCCGGCGGGACTGGAGCACCGGTGGCCAAGATCCAGCTCTCCATCCCCGATCCGCTCACGTCCTCCGTCGGGGTCTCGGCCCAGCATTTCGCCGACCAGGTCAAGAAGACATCCAACGGGTCCGTGACCGTCACCGTAGTTCCCAACGGAACGAGCTTCAGCGGAGACCAGAACGCGGCTGTCACACGCCTGCAGGGCGGTTCCCTCGATGCACTCATCCTGTCGACCTCCGTCTACGCCGCCGTCGTACCTGAAATGAACGCCATCAGCATTCCGTTCCTCTTCAAAGACACCACCGAGGAAGCGGCGTTCCTGGCAGGAAAGCCGGGCCAGGCGCTGAAGGAAAAGCTTGCCGCCAAAGACACAGTCGCGCTTTCCTTCCTCACCCGGACCGGCCGGGAGATTACGAACTCGGTTCGCCCCATCGAACAGCCCTCGGATCTAAAGGGTCTGAAGATCAGGGTCCCCGGCAACCCGTTGTGGACCGACTACTTCAGCAAGCTCGGCGCCAGCCCCACCACCATGGCATTCTCTGAGGTCTTCACCGGTCTGCAGACCGGAACGATCAACGGCCAGGAAAACCCGATTGAGGTGCCGTGGACCAACAAGTTCTCAGAAGTCCAGAAGTACATTTCGATGACCAACCACATCAACGACGCCTGGGTACTCGCCCTCTCCTCGAAGAAGTGGGACACCCTCACCGATGAACAAAAGAAGGCCCTCACGGACGCCTCTGAGGAAACCGCCACCTTCAAGACCGGTTACGACGCCGAGCAGTCCAAGAAGCAGCTCGAGGAACTCACCGCCAAGGGCATGAAATCCAACGAGCTCAGCGCATCCGGCCTGGAGGAATTCAAAGCGGCTTCCAAGAGCCTTTACCCGACCTTCTCCCAGCTGATCGGCAAGGACTTCTTCGACCAGGCCATCGCTTTCACCACCACCAAGTAGCCCCGCCGGCCCGGGGAGCCGAATGCTCCCCGGGCCATCCGCAAGGAAAAGCCCCCACTCTCAATGTCGACAGTCTGGAAGCCCATGAAAAACATCACTACGCCCGAGGAACTCGAGGAGGTCCTCCCCTCGGACGCGGAAGAGATACTCCACCACGGCCATGTCCCCCCGCGTTGGAGCGGTGCCCTGTGGCTCGACAAAACGCTTGAATGGGTCGTGGGCGCTGCCATCCTCGCGGAGCTCGTCGTGATCCTGCTGAACATCATGGTCAGGGTAGTCACCGGCGATTCCGTGCTCTGGACCCAGGAAGTCTCCGAAATTGCGCTGCTGACCATCGCTTTCATCGGCGGCGCCATCGCGTACCCCAAGGGCGCGCACATGTCCGTCCAGGCCCTCATCATGCGCCTCCCCGCCACTTGGAAGCCTTACCTGGCCGCCCTGGTCGACTGGCTGGTCTTCGTCATGAGCGCAGGGGCATTTGCGCTGTTCGTTCCCACCCTTGTCCAGCAGATCGAGGAAAAGACCCCGATCCTGCAGCTCCCCGTCTTCTGGGTCTCACTGCCCTTCTCCGTCGGCATGGTGCTGATCGCCTGGTTCGCCCTCCTCAAGCTGTGGCGCCAGGACCGCCGGCCGGCACTCATTGCTGCGGGAATCGCTGCCGGACTGATTGTCCTCGTCCTTGTGGCCCAGCCGCTTTTCTACTACGCCACCCCCAACGTCCTTCTCGGCGTCGTCCTCCTGCTGTTGTTCATGCTGCTGTTCCTAGGCCTGCCCATCGCATTCGTCCTTGCACTGGCATCCGGGATCTACCTGTACCTGGGCGGCATTTCCGAGGTCAGCGCCATCCCCATTGGAATGGCGTCCGGGGCCAAGGGCTTCGTCCTTCTGGCGATTCCGTTCTTTATCCTTGCCGGTACGGTCATGAACTCCGCCGGCCTGACCCTCCCGCTGGCCAAGCTCGTCGATGCCCTGATCGGGCACCTGCGCGGCGGCCTGCTCCAGGTGGTTGTCGTCACCATGTACATCTTCTCCGGCATCTCCGGCTCCAAGGTGGCCGACGTCGCAGCAGTGGGCACCACCATGCGCGGCATGCTCGAAGAACGCAAATACCCCCGCGGCGAGGTCGTCGCGGTCCTGTCGGCCTCGGCCATCATGGGCGAAACCATCCCGCCGAGCATCGTGCTGCTGATCCTCGGATCCATCACCACCATCTCCACCACCACGCTGTTCCTGGCCGGCTTCGTTCCCGCTGCTTTCCTGGCCCTCTGTGTCATGGCACTCGTCTTCTTCCGCGCCCGCAAACAGGGCGGCGTCGCCAGCCCCAAATCCAGCTGGCGTGAACGCGGCTCGGCAACCTTCTTCGCAATTCCGACTCTTCTGCTCCCTGTCGGCATGGTGGTGGGCATCCTCAGCGGATTCGCCACACCCACCGAAGTGTCGTCAGTGGCCGTCGCCTACGCCTTCATCCTCGCCGCCGCCTACCGCCGAGGCAGCAAGAGGCTATTGGGTGACACTCTGCGGGAAACGACGACGACGGCGGGAATGGTGCTGTTCATCATCGCGGCGGCGTCCCCGCTGGCCCAGACCCTCGCGCTTGCCGGTGTCTCCCAGCAGATCCACGACCTCATGTCAGGGCTCGGCGACTCACCGCTGCTCTTTATGCTGTTCACCATTGTCCTGCTGATCATCATGGGCCAGCTCCTTGAAGGCCTCCCCGCGGTACTGATCTTCGCGCCCCTGCTCCTGCCGATCGCCGTCGACTTCGGCGTCAACCCCGTGCAGTACGCCATGGTCCTGATCATCTCCATGGGCATCGGCTCGTTCGCACCACCGGCCGGCGTCGGCTTCTACGTCGCCTGCGCCACCGCACACGAAACAGTCGAGAAGAGCCTCAAACACTTCTGGCCCTACCTTATTGCCGTGTTCCTCGGGCTCCTCGTTCTTGCGGCGGTTCCCTGGTTCAGTACCTTCCTTCCCGCCCTCGCCGGGCTGATCCCCTTCTAGGCACATGACAACACCGACAACTATTGATAAGAAAGTGCCCGGCTTCCGGGGCTCCGTGGCCCTCATCGGCACGGGGCCCATGGGGGCCCCGATCGCGCGGAACATCCTCGCCGGCCACGTTCCCCTTACTCTCTGGAACCGCACACCGGAAAAAGCCCTTGCGATTGGAGGAGGAACCGTCGTAGCAACCCCGGCCGCGGCCGCAAGCGAAGTTGTGCTGACTGTGTTGCCCGACCTCCCCCAGGTTGCGGCTCTGCTTCCCGGCGAGGACGGCCTGCTGAAAGGATGGAAGACCGCCGGCATCGAGCATCCCGTCCTGGTGATTCACGGAACGGTGTCACCGGTGGCGGTCGCAGAATTCGCCGACGACTGCCTGCGCCACTGGGGGGTGACCGTCGTGGACGCACCCCTAAGCGGGGGAACCATCGGCGCCGAAGAGGGCCGGCTGAGCATCATGGTCGGCGGACCGCCCGAGGCCGTGGAAGGACTCACACCGCTCTTCGGGCTGTACAGTTCCACGGTGGTCCGGTTCGGCCGCACCGGCGCGGGGTCAACAATGAAGGCGTGCAACCAGATCGTCGTCGCCGGCACGGTAACGGCGCTGGCCGAAGCGATGGCCCTCGCAAGCACCGCCGGTCTGGATCTTGAGAAGGTGCAGGCCATCCTGGCCGGCGGCCTTGCCAGCTCAGAGGTCCTACGGCAAAAGGGACATCGCTGGATCGAGCAGGACTTCGAAGGTGGCGGTTCTGCGAAGAACCAGCTCAAAGACCTCAACTTCATAGCCGAGATTGCCGCGGCACGCGGGATAAACCTACCGTTGGCTGCGTGCCTCCAGAGTTCCTTCGAAGAGATGATCGCGGCCGGCGACGGTGACATGGACCATGCAGGGATCTACCGGACCATACTCTCGTAGCCTCCGGACAGGGGAACGGCGCCAAACGCAAACGGACGACGGCGGGAGGTCCCGCCGTCGTCCGCCGTCGTCCGCTGTCGAACAGGAGCCGGCTAGTCCTCGACGGTCACGCCGCGCCAGAACGCGATCCGGCCCTCGATCTGCTTCGCGCGAGGCTTTGGCTCCGGGTAGAACCAGGCTGCGTCCACGTTCAGCTTCCCGTCCACCTCCAGCGTGTGGTAGCTGGCCTGCCCCTTCCACGGGCACACGGAATACATGTCACTGTCCTTCAGGTACCCCGCATTCACTGCGTCGCGGGGGAAGTAATGGTTGCCCTCCACCACCACCGTGTCTGCGGATTCGGCGATGACTTTTCCGTTCCAGATAGCCCTGACCATGTGGTTCCGTCCTGTAGGTGCCGCCGTCGTCAGCGGACGGCACGTCGTAGGTATCCCAACGGCCCGGGCGGCAGAGTTGTTCCCCGGCAGTGAGCGGACGACGGCGGGAAGTCCCGCCGTCGACCGCCCCACCCTTTCTCCCGGTGATCACCACCCGTGATCTACCTACGCGGCGGGGTTCGGAAGAACAACCAGCCCGTCGGCGACGAGCCTGCCGTCGTGGATGACGGCGCGGTCGGTGCCGCGGTCCATGACGGTGCTCGTGACGGTTTCGCCGTCGACCAGGACGATATCGGCCCGGTCGCCTGGGGCCAGGCCCGGCCGGTCGTCGGGGCTGGTGACCCGCGGGACGGTGCGGTCCATGATGGACGCGCCTCCTATGGTGGCGATCGCTGCGCAGTGCTCAATCAGCCGGTCCTTGCGCAGCCGGTGCGTGAAGGCCAGCTGCCACGTGCGGTCGAGCATGTCGCAATTGCCATACGGGCTCCAGTAATCCCGTTGACCGTCCTCGCCCAGACCCACACGGATCCCGGCCTCCGTCATTCGGGCCAGGTCGAACTGGGTGCCGCCACTTGCCGGGGCCACGGTCGCCCAGGCGACGTCCAGCTCGGCCATCTGCTCCACGATCCGGGCGGTCACATCGGGGTGGACGTTGGCCAGATCGTAGGCGTGGGAAAGTGAGACGCGTCCCTGCATGCCCAGCGCGCGGGTGCGTTCGAAGACAAGTTCCGCGCTGAAGACCCCCAGCTGGCCAGGCTCGTGCAGGTGAATATCCACGTCGACCCCGTACTTCTCAGCCAGCCCGAAGACGATGTCCAGGTGGCGAACCGGGTCGCGGTCCAGCTGGCAGGGATCAATGCCGCCGATGGTCGTCGCCCCCGCACGGAGGGCGTCCTCAAGGAGCGGGACAGCGCCATCCTCGAGGAGGAGGCCTGCCTGGGGGAAAGCCATGACCTCGACATCGGCGGCGTGGGTGAAACGCTCCTTGGCCGCCATGACTGCTTCGAAGCGCTCAAGTTTGCAGTCCACATCGATCTGCGCGTAGGACCGGACGCGTGTGGTGCCCCGCGCAATCATCCGTTCCAGCGTTCCTGCCACCACATCCACGTACGGGATGGGCGTGTCACGCCAGTTTTCCCGATCGTTGCACATCATGTTCCACACTCCGGGAGAGGCGGTGTGCTCCCGGAACGGCAGTCCGATCCGGGTCGAGTCGAGGTGGACGTGCACGTCCGTGAAAGCGGGGAAGGCGATGCGGCCGCGTCCGTCGACTACCTCGCCGGCGGCGGCTGGCACATCGCCGGTCCCCGCGGGATGAACGGCCGCAATCCGCCCTTCGTGAATCTCGAGGTCTACGTTGTCCCCGCCCCAGGGGCGGACGTTAGTGATGAGCATGATTCATTCCTTTCAGGTGGGCTGGGGACGACGGCGGGGAAGGCGCCGGTACCGTGGCACCGGCGCCTTCCCTCACCGCACCACGGACTAGAAGTGGAAGGCAACCTGTGCAATCGCTGCCGCGGCGACGAAACTCGCCGTGAACGTCATCAGGGCGACGATGATGATCTTCCAGCTCAGTGAGCGCAGCGCCTTCACGTCCCGGCCCAGTGACATGCCGACCAGGGCGATCATGGGCAGGCCCGCGAAGAGGACGCTGATGTGCTGGGTGGCGGAGGCGACGAAGGGACCGATGGGCAGGAACGTCGCGGAGGCAATGGTGGCCAGCGCCAGCACCCAGATGCTGGACGGGACAACCGGGACGAGCTTCGCTAGCACCAGTGCGATGGCTGTGAGAGCCAGAAGAATAAGGATGCCGACGACGTCCAACGGTTGTGCTGAACCGGTGCCGAGGGCGTTCAGCAGGAAACCGGCCACTCCGGTCGCTGCGAATGCGATCAGCCACGTCCTGGGTGTCCGGACAACTGTGGGATCCGCTTCGATTCCGTTGACGTCCACGGTGTCGTTGCCAGACGCCTCTCCGGAGTTGGTCAATGCCCCTCCCGGGAGCGCCGCGCCCGTGCTGCCCGCCCGGGCACCGACTGCGGCGCCAGCGGGAACACTGTTGCGGACACGGCGGCCGAGGTCGTCCCGGCCGAAGACGCGGGACCACATCTTGTAGAGCTTCTGGCACATCGGCAACGCGATAAAGACCCCGGCGTAGAAGCCGACGATGTTGGTCACGAGGTTGGACAGCGCTGCGAGGGCCATGATCTCCCCGGCCATCTCGGGGTAGAGGATGGACAGGGCGCCGACGCCCCCGAGCATCATGGAAGCTGAACCCAGTCCCAGGCCCAGCGCGAGGGCGCGGGGATCAAAGAAGTCCAGTCCGCCGAGAAGACCGGCGAGCAGGGAGATGAACACGGCGCCGAATACACTGCCCAGCACCCACACTGCGAAGACACCGCGGTACTCGGGGGAGCGGACGCCGAAGCGCTGGATGGCGAAGGCAAGGTATGACTCACGGTCGATCGACCAGGTGGCGCCGATTGCAGTGCGGCCCAATCCAAGGGCGACTGCCACCGGGAGGGCCAGGATCACGGTGCCGACCACGTGCCCGACCTCCTGGAGGAGTATCGCGGGGCCAATGTCGGTGAACTTCGTCAGCGACGGGCCAATTTGGGTCCCGAGTCCTGCCAGGAAGAAAACGATGGATACATCCATCAGGTGCGTGGACACTGCACGGGCACGCCCTCCGATCGGCTTCCACTTCTGGACCCCGAGGAATCCGCCGATGAGCACGGTCCACAGGATGGGCATGAGGACGATTGCGGCCGGACCGAGCTGCAACTTGTGGGTGCCGATTGTAATGGCCACGGCACAGACGGCCGTGGAGAGCGCGATCATCCCGAGCCACAGGGCGGGCCGGGCACGGAAAGGACGGGAGGGCGGCGCGTCCACTAAGGCGGATACCGGGCCGCCTGTGGTCTTCGTTTCGTTGGGCATGGCGCAGGCCTTTCCAAGAAGGAGTTGGGGATCAGGACAAAGGCGTCTCGCATTTGCGGAAGCAAGCTTTGGTATACCAAGTGACTGTATACTCGTACCCATTGAGAGGCAAGTCACATTTTTCAAACGCCGGTAATACCCGGCCGCTGCCCCAAGGAGGCACCTTGTACACGAAGATCTCGGCCCGGTACGTTCTGGGGTTCGACGGAACGCGGCACATGCTCATCGCGGACGGCGAAGTCGTCTTCGAAGGAGATTCCATCATCTTCGTGGGCCGCAACTATGAGGGCCCGGTCGATGAGGAACGCGACTTTGGCCAGAGCCTGGTGATGCCTGGACTGATCGACCTGGATGCCCTCGCCGACATCGACCACCTCATCCTGGACTCGTGGCCCTCGCCTGATGTCGCCGCCGGCCACCTGTGGTCGGACGATTACTTCGCCAATCGCCGCCGGGATGTGTTCACGCCGCCGGAACGCGCCACTATCCGCGAATTCGCCCTTGCCCAGCTCGCCCTGCACGGGATTACCACCTACATGCCCATCGCCTCCGAGATCCACAGTTCCTGGGCCGAAGGCTTCGACGAACTGGTGGCCATGGCAGAAACCAGCCGACGGATCGGACTGCGGGGCTACCTCGGCCCCGCCTACCGTTCCGGGGTCCACGTCACCACCGCCGCAGGCAGCCGCGAGGTCCACTTCGACGAGGCCCTGGGGCTTGCGGGCCTGAGCGACGCTGAGCGTTTCATCGACCACGCCGCCGGCCTCGAAGACCCCCTCGTCACTGGGGTATTGCTGCCGTGCCGCATCGAGACGCTGTCCGAAAACCTCATGCGGGAGACGGCGAGGATCGCCCGGGACCGGGACGCAATTGTCCGGCTCCATTGCCTCCAGTCGCCCCTCGAGGACGAGCTCCTGCAGCGTTCAGCCGGACGCGGTGTCCTGGAACTGCTCGAATCCACCGGCCTGTTCGGCACCCGCCTTCTCATTCCGCACGGGGTGGTGATCAACGGCAAGGACCCCGCAGCGTCGGCTCCCGGAGGTCCGCTGGACGTGCTGGCCCGGCACGGCGTCAGCATTGTCCACTGCCCGCTGACCTCGTTCCGCTACCAGAAGCAGCTTGTTTCGTTCGACCGTTTCCGCGAGGCCGGAATCAACTTGTGCCTGGGTACTGACTCCTTCCCGCCGGACCTGGTGCGGGGCATGGACGTCGGCATGCACCTGACCCGGATGGCTGAGGGGAGGCCCGACGCCGGGACCCTCGCTGACTACTTCGATGCCGCGACCCTCGGCGGCGCGCGGGCTCTTGGCCGGAACGACCTGGGGAGGTTGGCGCCCGGCATGCAGGCCGACATCACGGTGGTCTCCCTGGGCCACTTCGGCGACGGTGTGGTCGAGGACCCGCTGCGCACCCTGGTGCTCAACGGCACGGCGCGGCAGGTGACCGATACTTTCGTGGCCGGCCGCCCCGTGGTGGTTGGCGGTGTCCTGCCCGGCGTTGACCTTGACGCGCTACGGGCTGAGGGGCAGCGGCTGTTCCAAGGGATGCGGGCTGCCTACTCGGAGCGGGACGTCCGGCGCCGTGCTTCCGATGAGCTGTTTCCACCCACCTATCCGCACGCCGAAATTGCCAGTCCGGTTGTTGTCCCCTAGCAACTGGAGCCACAAACTCCCAACCCGTCAGGCCTTGGCTTGGTATACCAAACACGGTATGGTGTAAGCATGCGAGGGCTTCCGGCGCATCCTGGCGAAAGCTCGTCCGCCCTCAGTAGAACCACGACTTTGACCTGCTGACATCGGCGCCCGCAGTGTTGCGGCGCGGCCCATTCCATTGGAGAAAAACAATGTGCCTGCATGATCACACCCCTGCCGCCGTGCCTCCCGCTGCGGTTCCGCGCCGCGGCATCCTCGCCGGGGCGGCTGCCCTGGCCGGAATCTCAGTGGCAAGCCTTGCTGCCCAGCTTGGAAGTGCCCCGGCCGCTAAGGCGGAGGGCAATGCGTCCAGTCCCGGCTACCCCGGCCGGCCCGCTTCACCACAGCCCATGATCATCGAGGGCGGCACCATAGTGGATCCCAGGACAGGCGACGCCGTAGCAGACGGGATCCTTGTGCTGGAAGGCGGCAAGGTCACCGCCGTCGGCAGCCGGGAGGAAACACGGCGTGCCGTGGCCGCGCTTGCAGGACGCGCCCGCACCGTGAATGCCGCCGGGCGCTTTGTCCTCCCCGGCCTCATCGACGTGCATGTCCATGCCAACGCGCTGGCCGATGCGCGTGCCATCCTGCAGGGCGGCGCGACCAGCGTCAGGAGCGGCTCGAGCAGCTTCTACCAGGACGTCGCCCTCGCCGCCCTGCCCGCCTGGGCCGCCGGCGCCTCGCCCCGGATGAGCCCGGCAGGGCTGTTCATTTCACCCGAACTTGGGGACTCGCTCCTTGCAGACCCGGACCTTGCACCTCTCGCATCCCTGTCCGGGGGAGTCACCGAACCATCGGACCTTGCCTACCTCACGCGCATCAACCTGAAACGCGGCGCCCAGGTGATCAAGACCCGGGCCAACCCCCGGGCGGGGCTGCCGGAACAGGATCCCCGAGAACTCGTCTACACCTACGATCAGCTCTCTGCCGTGGTCAAGGCCGCAGGCAAGGCAGGGGTGCTGTGCCATGCCTACAGCGCGGAAGGGATCGACGGAGCAGTCCGGGCCGGTGTTCGGAGCATCGAGCACGGCGTCTTCGTCACCGAGGAGACCATTTCCCGGATGGCCCGCCGAGGGACTTACTTCACGCCCACCATGGATGCCATTACGGGCATGGCGGGCTCGCCCAATCCCATCCTCGCCGCCCGCGGCAAGGAATACACACCCATTATCAAAGCCGCCGTCAAAGCTGCCCATGAAGCCGGTGTGACCATCGTTGCCGGGACGGACTCTTTCGGATCCGACGTAACCCCGATTGGCACGGAAGTCCGTCTTCTTGCCGAGGCAGGGCTGTCTCCGCTGGAGGCGCTCAGGGCCGCGACGGTGAACGCCGCCGCCCTGCTCGGCTGGGGTGAAAGCGCGGGCCGTCTGGTGCGCGGTTCCTTCGCCGACGCCGTCATTGTGGACTCTGATCCTTTGACCAGCGCCTCGGCCACGGAACAAATCCGGGCTGTGGTGGCACAGGGGGTCCTTGTCCGGAACGAGCTCTGATCCAGAGCCAAGGGATAGCGGCGACGCTGTCCCCTCCCGCCTTCCCCTGCCCGAGCGCTTGACCGCACCCATTTAGAAAGCCGCCCATGACCCTGATCCTTAAGGCCTCCGAGCTCCAGGCCCTGGCCGATATGCCCGCGACGATTGCCGCCGTCGAACGCGTTTTTGCCGGCCTCAGCCGGGGCACCGCTGTCCAGCCGGCGCCGGACTCCCTCCTCCTGCCCTCGTCGGACGCGAGGTTCCTGCCGATGGCAGCACTGTCCGGCGCCGAGGAACTGGCATCCGTGAAACTGCTGGCGGACATCCCCGCGAATCGGGAGTCCAGCCTCCCCACGCAACGGTCCACGATCATGCTCGTCTCCCAGCTGACCGGCGAAACCCTGGCCATCCTGGACGGCAAAGTACCCACACGGGTCCGGACTGCCGCCGCCAGCGCCGTGGCGACGAAGCTGCTCGCCAGGCCCGGCAGCACCACCCTGGGGCTGGTCGGGGCAGGTGCCCTGGCGGTGGCCCATGTGGAAGCCATGTTGTCCGTCCTTCCGATCGAACACGTGGTGGTGTGGTCACGTTCCGCGGACACGGTCGCCGCCTTCTGCGCCGAAATATCCCATCACGGCCTGAACATCACGCGGGCTGCCAGCGTCCGGGAAGTGGTGGAGGCTGCCGATGTGCTGTGCACCCTCACGCCGGCCGTTGAGCCTCTGGTTAAAGGTGAGTGGTTCACGCCCGGGCTGCACGTCAACGCCGTCGGATCCCGTCCCCGCGCTGACCACCGGGAGATAGATTCGGCGGGTATGGTGAGGGCGAGGGTCTTCGTGGACAGCCTGGCCACGGCCAGGGCAAAATCCGGCGGGCTCATCATCCCGGTGGCCGAAGGCGTGATGGGCTTTGAGGACGTGGAAGCCGAACTTGGTGACGTGGCTGCCGGGACACGACCAGGCCGCGTCAGTGCTGAGGACGTAACCTTGTTCAATTCGGTAGGTATCGGTCTGCAGGACCTTGCCATCGGGCGGCTCCTGTACGACGCTGCGCTCAGCAAGGGGGTTGGCACCCGCGTGGCTTTGAATAACTGAGAAGCTGCGGAAGCGCGACGCTGCAGCAATAACGGGAGGCATGAATGACGGTCCAAGCGGAATCTCCCGCGTCCTCCTCGGACACGGCCCGGGCGCGGATCCGGGAACTGATCATTTCAGGCGACTTCGCGCCGGGGTCCCGGCTCAGGGAACGTGAGCTGTCCCAGACGCTGGCCGTTTCCCGGGTACCCGTCAGGGAAGCCCTCCAGCAGCTCGAAGCCGAAGGCTTCATTGACACGTCTCCCCGGCGTGGTGCCACCGTCAAGCAGATCACCCTGCGCGACGTCAACGAACTCTTTGATGTGCGGCTCAGCCTGGAAGTCCTGGCCGCACGCCTCGCCGCCCAGGCCGCGGCAAGGGGGCAGTCCTCGTTGCGGCTGCAGCACATGATGGACCAGGCGGAAGAAGCAACCCTGCGCCACGACCACGAGCAGATACCGCTCAGCAATACGGCACTACACGCAGAGATTGTGGCGATGGGGGGCAACTCGCTGCTGGAGTACTCCATGAAGCCGCTGCTGGGCCGGATGCAGTGGCTGTTCACCTTGACCGGACACCGTGACCCGCAGGTGCAGTGCGCTGAGCACCTGAGCCTGTGCAAGGCCATCTACGACGGCAAGGCGGAACTGGCAGCGGCGTTGGCCTTCGCGCATGTGGAGCTGGGCCGCGAGCCGTCGCTCCAAGGACTGGCCGGGCGCCTGCCCGAGAGCTGACCGGACAAGCGGGCCGGACACAACGGACGACGGCGGGAGGTCCCGCCGTCGTCCGCTCACTTATGCCGAAAAGCCCGGGACGGGGAGTTTTTGTCCAGATAACGAGAGTTGGAGGCCTCGTAAGCCGCTGTATCTGGACAAAAACTCCGTATCAGTGCCAGAGCCCCAGAGCGAACTCTGCAATCACGGTGGAGAGCAGGAAGGAGGCCGTGATGGCCACCAGGCCCACAGGGATGATCTTCCAGCCGATGTTCTTCAGCAACGGGATGTCCTTGCCGAGGGACAGGCCCGCCAGCGTCAGCATGACCGTGGCGATGGACAGGAAGTCCACCGTCTTGACGGCGGCGTTGAGCGCCTCTGCCCCGAAGAACCAGGGGCTGGAGATGTACGCGCCGATGGTGGTGATGAAGACGATCGCCGAGATCTTCCGGGTGACCTTCGCCAGGGCAATGCTGACCAGCACCAGGGCGAGCATGATGGCGTACCCGGCCACGATGGTCAGGCTGAACCCCTTGGCCGCTACCGAAGCCGTGGCAATACCGAGGACCGTCAGGACTGACAGGGACAGCCACAGCGGGAGCTTGATGGCGGCCGAGGATTCGGCGACGCGCTCGCGGAACAGGCGGTTTTCCTCGGCCTGTGCTGCCTCGCGGTCGATGTCGGCGGCGCTGCGCTCGGCGGGGGCGCCTGCCGTGACGGCAGCGGCTTCGCGGGCTGTCTGCTTCCGGGTGAGCGCCTTGTAAAAGCGGTCGGCCAGCGGCAGGGCAATGTAGATGCCGACGTAGACGCCCAGGACGGTGGTGATCAGGTTGGACACCGCTGCCATGCCCAGGATGGCTTCCTGGTCAGCCGGGTAGGCGGCGACGATGCTGGCCGCGGAGGCCGCCATCATGGACCCGGAACCCACACCGGCGCCCATCGCCAGGGCCAGCGGATCGAAGATCTTCCAGTTGGCCACCAGCGAGGTGAGGAGGGTGATGAACACGGCCCCGAACAGGGTGCCGAAAACGTACATGGCCAGCACGCCGCGGTACTGGTCCGAATCCGGCCCGTACTTTTCCGAGACCATGGCGAACGACGGTTCGCGGTCCAGGGAGAAGGTGGCACCCACGGTTGCCTTGCCCATCCGGAGCAGCACAGCCAGTGGGAGTGCCAGCACGATGGTTCCCAGCAGGTGGCCTACTTCCTGGAGGAGCAGCGCCGGCCCGGCCTTGATGAGGCTGGGAAGGCTGGGTCCGATGTTGAAGGCCAGCCGGGCCACCAGCAGCAGCACGGCGACGCCCACCAGGGCGGCCGCAACGCGCTGGAGGTCAAGGCCCAGCGGCTTGAATTTCTGGATGGAGACGAGCAGGCCCACAATGAGGCCCCACACCATGGGGAAGATGATGATGGCGCCGATTCCGACGTCGATCTTGGCCTGGCCGATGAACTGGACCGCGACGGCGATCACCAGGGCCAGGGCGGCAATGGGGATGGTCAGCTTGGTGCCGGCCTTATCTATCCGCGCTGTTTTGGTGGTGCTCATGATGTGCCTTCCTGGGTGAAAGTACGACGGCGGTATGCCGCTTTGATGAAGCGTTCTCTTTGGGCGGGGGTTGAGGCTGCAGCGGCGACGGTCCAGGCCAGCGCGGTGGCTGCCTCGAACATCACCCCGTACGCTTCGGGGGAGTCGGCAAGCGCGGCGAACGCATGCGAGTGGATGGGGACGTCGGCACCCGGGATGCTCAGCCACGGATGCAGCGACGGGATGACCTGGGAGATGTTGCCCATGTCGGTGGAGCCGCCGCTGAGGCCCAACGAACGGGAGATGTCCTTGCCGAACACCTCCATCGCATCGGCCCAGTGCGCAGCCAGGGCATCGTCCTGGAGGAGGGGCTCGTAGAGGGGTTCTGCCTCCTCGATGACCAGCGTTGTTCCGGTGGCCAGCGCCGCACCCTCGAAACAGCGGCGGACGCGCTGGTGCAGCGCATCGTATTCCGGCAGCGTGAAGGCCCGGCATTCAAACTGGACCACCGCGCGTTCCGGAATGATGTTGGTGACGTGTCCGGCCTCCTCAACGAAGCAGGCGATGCGGTGGTCAGCTGGGATCTGCTGGCGGAGCAGTCCGATGGCCACCTGGCTCAGCACGGCCGCGTCCGCGGCGTTCACGCCCAGGTGCGGCGCCGCTGCCGCGTGTGCGGCCTTGCCCGTGAAGGTCGCCTTGTACCGGCCCACGGCCTGCGCGCTGGTGCCGGCGGGGTTGTAGGTCAGCCCGTCCTGGACGGGATGGACCATCAAAGCGAGACCGACGCCGTCGAACGCTCCCCGCTCCAGCATGAGCGCCTTGCCGCCGCCATGCTCCTCGGCCGGGGTTCCGATGGCCTTCAGCGTGATGCCCAGCTCATCCACGTACGGTTGCAGGGCCAGCGCGGCGGCCACTGATGCGCCTGCGATCAGGTTGTGCCCGCAGGCGTGCCCGATGTCCGGGAGCGCATCGTATTCCACGCACAGCGCTACGGTCAGTTCGCCGCTGCCCGCGCTCGCGGTGAACGCTGTGGGGAGCCCGCCGGTGCCGCGTTCCACCTCGAAGCCGCCTTCGGCCAGCAGTGCCGCTGCCGCCTCGGCGGAACGGACCTCCTCGAAGGAGATCTCCTTGAGGTCGTGGATTTCCCGTGCCATGGCCTGGACGAGGGGTTTCCAGTTTTCGACGCCGTCCGCAAGGGCGGTGCGGAGCGTCGCCAACGCGGGGCTGATGTCTGTCAGTTCCATGAGTATCTGCCTGTTCTCGTAGGACGCTTTAGTAGGACAGGGACGGGAAGGGGGAGCCTGCCGCCCGCGTGGGCACCCAGACCGCCTTCGTCTGGGTGTACTCGTCCAGGACGCCCGGGCCGGACGAGCGGCCGTGGCCGGAATCGCCGAAGCCGCCGAACGGAACGGCCACGTGGATGGTCTTGTAGGAGTTGATCCAGAAGGTGCCGGCCTTCACCTCCCGGGCAATGTGGTGCGCGCGGGAAATGTCGGACGTCCACACCGCCCCGGCCAGGCCGAAGTTGGTGTTGTTGGCCCGGGCAATGGCCTCTGCTTCGGTGTCGAACGCGTCCGCGCCCACCACCGGGCCGAACACCTCCGTGGTTTCCAGGCGGTTCGCGGGCGTGACGCCGTCGAGCAGGGTGGGCATGACCCAGTGCCCGCCGGACAGCGCGGACCCCGCGAGGGCGTCCGGAAGCGCCGCCCCGGTGACCCGGCGGCCGCCGTCGTGCATTCCCGCCTCGATGAGGGTGTTGACCGTGGCGAACTGCCGGGCTGTGATGATCGGACCCACCTCGGTGTCCGCGCTGAGCGGATCGCCCACCCGCAGCCGCGCCGCACGGTCGGCCACCAGCTCAATGAACTGCGCGTGCACGCTCCGCTCCACCAGGAGCCGAGACCCGGCCACGCATGACTGCCCCGCGCCGGAGAAGATCGCCGAGATGGCGCCGTCGGCGGCGCGGTCCAGGTCGGCGTCGGCGAACACAATGTTCGCGCTTTTGCCGCCGAGCTCCAGCAGGGCGGGAATCCCGGCCTGCGCAGCCGCAACAGCCACGCGCCGACCGGTGGGGACGGAACCGATGAAGCTGATCTTGCCCACGCGCCGGTCCGTGGTGAGGGCCGCGCCCACGGTCTGGCCCAGCCCTGCCGCCACGTTGAAAACGCCTGCCGGCAGCCCCGCTTCGTGCGCCAGCTGGGCGAGCCGGACCGAGGATGCCGGAGTGAATTCGCTGGGCTTGATGATCACGGCATTGCCGGCGGCCAGCGGGGCAGCGGAGTTCCAGCCCGCCGTGAACAGCGGAGCGTTCCAAGGCGTGATGGCGACGACGACGCCCCATGGGACGCGTTCGGTGTAGGTGTGCCACGGGCCGGGAACCGGGATGGTGAGGCCCGTCAGTTTGTCCGCCCAGCCCGCGTAGTAGCCGAACATCTCGGCCACCTTGGCGGCTTCGACGCGGGCGTCGCGGATGGGTTTGCCGGTGGTGGCGGACTCGAGGATGGCAAGTTCCTCGCTGTGTGCTTCCGCGACGCGGCTGACGTTGCGCAGGATGGCTGCCCGTTCGAAGCCGTTCATCTTGCCCCAGGCTGCCGCGCCCGCCGTCGAGCTTTCCAGGATGGCGTTGGCGCCCTCGGTGCCGGGGTCCGCGTACGTGGCAAAAGCTTCGCCGGTGGCCGCCGCCGTGAGCGTGATGCCCTCGCCGCTGCCGGCGACAACGCGGCCGTCAAAGAAGGCGCCGAGGCCGGCCGGAAAGGCTGCGTCCAGGACGGTCCGGGCGGTGGCCGCCGAGGAGGAGGTAGGTGCTGTGGTGATGCTCAAGGTGTTGGTCCTTTGGGGGTGGGATCCGGGGATCAGGAGACGGGTGTGGTGCCGTTTGTGGTGGACGGCGCGCCGGCTGGCGTGATGGCGGGGGCGACGGTCCTGGCGATTTCGGTGAAGTCGGCGCGCGGGCCGAGGGCGGCCAGAGCGTCCTGCCACTGGCCGGCCACGGCTGCAAGGAGGGCCGGGCTTTCGCCGATCTGGGCGGCGACCTCCACGGCGAGGGCGGCATCGCGGGCCATCAAGCCGAGCGAGAAGCCGGAATCGTGGGTGCCGCTGAGCACCCAGTTGGGGTACATGTTGGCCGAGACTTTGCTGCCGCCGGAGGCTTCGCTGATGCTGGCCGCCGCCCTGGCGGGATCGATGCCGTAGGCCTTGGCCACTCCGAGCGCCTCACCCACGGAGACCAGGTTGGCCGCTGCCAGGACGTTGTTGAGGAGCTTGACCACGTTGCCGCTGCCGGGGCCGCCGATGTGGCTGTACTTGCCGCCGGTGAGGGCGAGCAGGACGGGTTCGGCAGCCTTTAGGGCGGCGTCCGTTGCGCCGACGAAGGCGCTCAGCGAGCCCGTTGCCGCACCGTCGCGGCCACCCGAGACCGGAGCGTCCACGAAGGCCGCGCCCTGTGCGTCGGCAAGGTCTGCCATCTTCTTGCTGGTGGCGGGTTCGGAGGTGGTGGTGTCAATGATCGCCACGGTCCCCGGTACGGCCAGGAGCCGGGGAACCGTGGTTTCCACGATGCTGGCTGCGGGCAGTGAGAGGACGGCGTAGGGGGTTCCGGCAACGTCCTCAAGGCTGGCGGTGGTGGCGATTCCTCCTTGGGCCGCGGCGGTCCGGGCGGCCTCGGAGGGGTCGAAGCCGGTGACGTCCCAGCCGGCTTTGTGCAGCGTGGCAGCCATGGCTCCGCCCATGGCTCCAAGGCCAATGACGGCTATGCGGGTGCTGGTGTTCATGAACTACTCCTGGAGTATGCGCGGGGCGCGTGGCGTGTGCAGGGAGGTGCAGGGAGGGTCAGTCGAGATAGATGTCCAGGTCTTTCCAGAGCTGCTGGGTGCGGCGGATGGCGGCACGGCTGCGTTCGGGATGCGCCGCCTCCATGCCCGCGAGCAGGCCGTAGACCACTGAGTTTGCCGCGGTGACGGACTGGAAGAAGGAGATGCCTTCCGAGGCCACCACGAGGAGGTGGTCGGCGGCAGCGGCCAGGCGGCCGCGGCGCATGTCGCTGATGGCGATGACCGTGGCGCCTGCCTGCTTGGCGGCTTCGGCGGTGACGATGATCTGCCGGATGGAACGCCACATGTTGATGACCACCAGGACGTCCCCTTCACCAAGGGTGTTGGTGCTGGAGGCCAGGTGGACGCCGGCGCGGTTCTCCAACGTGATGGGGTAGCCCATGGTGGAACCCAGGTGGGCCATCACGCTGGCGGGGCCGGCGAAAGAGCCAAGCCCGACGACAGTGATGGACTTGGCGGCGGCCATGGCCGCAATGGCGGCCTCGGCGTCGTCTCCTGTATTGGAGTCCAGCGTCAGGCGGAGGTTCTCGATGTCGTGGTTGAGCGCGTCGTGGAGGGGGCTGCGGTGTTCGCCATGCTCAGTCAGGGTGTCCTCGGTGGAGATCATAACGAGGTACCGCGAGCGGAGTTCCCGCTGGAGATCGGGCCAGCCGCGGTAGCCCAGGTGCTGGGCGGTGCGGACTACCGTGGAGTTGTTGACGTCGGCCCGCTGGGCGATCTCGGCGATGTCCGCATAGGAGGAGAGCTGCGGATTGCGGGCGATGACATCCACCACCCGGGTCTGCGCCTTGGAGAGCGCAACGTCCGGAAGGGCGTCGCCGAGCCACGCCCGGGAGACGTTCCCGGTGCCGCTCGCGCCTGCTCCGCTGGCTTCAAGATCGACCGCGTTGGTGTTCAAGTCCGGACCTCTTCTGTAACGCGCATCACTCTGCAAGGCTGATTGCATCAAATGTACTATGCAATTTCGTTTGCGAACAGGTTTTTTGGTTTCCGGCTTGTAAATCCTCGTTGTGGTGGCCTTTTGGCTGCTGCGGCGCAAACAGCAACGGACGACGGCGGGAAGTCCCGCCGTCGTCCGTTAACGTTTTGGAGCCAGCTTCTGGAGTCGGCGCCGATGTCCGCGCTGAAGCCTTGCTAGGGCCCGGTATCTGCCGGCGCTGGGTCTGCCGGCGCGGCAGGGTCGGTGCGGAACTTGATCAGCTTGTGTGTCCCGTCGCAGTAGGGTTTGATCGCTGACGCCCCGCACCGGCAGAGCGCCACCGTGCGGCGCTGCCTTGGCACGGGCTCTCCGGAAGGCGTGACAATTTCGAAGTCACCACGGACCAGCAGGGGCCCGTCCGGGCAGACGACGATCGAACTTTCAGCGGGCTCCTGGTTCATGTGCCCTTCCTGGTGCGTGGTCATGCGGCCGCGGGGAGGCCGGTGCGGAGCGAGGTCCGCCCGTTCTCCCAGGCCTCGAGGATGCGAATGGTGAGCCTGGCGTCCACGGCAATCGCCGCCGTCGCCCCGAACAGCACGTCGGGGAGCAGGTCCGGTTCTTCCTCCACCAGACCTCCCGCGAGATCCCGGCCTGCGATCTGCTCGTGGACGGCGTCCGCCTCCACGTGCTCATCGAAGTAGGCCGTCGCTGCCGCGTCGAAATCATGGCGGCGGAAACCGTTGCCGTAGAGCTGGTTGGGCCGGGAGGACGTCATTTCGTAGATCGCCAGATGCCCGGAAATGGCGCCGCGGAGGCGGCGGTTCAATCCGAAGAGGGACATCATGTTTACCGAAGCGAGGGCGATCGCAGGCACTGCATCGACGTAGGCGCCGTACCGGTCATCGAGATCGAGGGCGCGCATGGTCCTGGCGAAGAGGGTGCTGTGCATCCGGTCCGCGCGGCCGCCGCCGTATTCGTCGGCCTGGATCTCCACCAGGGCGGCTTTGGCGCGGCCGGAGAGGCGGGGAATGGCCCACGTGTGCGGGTCGGCTTCCTTGAGCTGATAGAGGGATTTGTGGATGAGGAATTCCCGGAGCTGGTCGAGGCTGGCCTTCTTCGCGACGTGTTTCGAAAGGCTGGGCCCGGTGTCCGCAGCCGCGAGGGTAAACAGGGCGGTGGCCACGGCGTCGCTGACGGGACTTCCGGTAGCGACCGGGGGAGCCTCGGGGGCCTCGTTCCGCGCTGCCGTCCGCAAGGCCTTCTCGAACGGCTGCTCCAGCAGCCGCCGGGCGGCGATCAGGCCCGGAATCCATTCCCAGCCGTCATCCACGCCGTCCAGCCCGCCATAGTGCAGCTCGTAGAGACAGAACAGCGCCAACTGGAGGTCCTCGTCCTCGATGACGTCCCCGGTCTCGGCCAGCTGTGCGGAGACGAGTACCTGCAGGCCGGTAAGTGCTGCTGCGTCCGCGTCGGGCTGGCCGGCGAGGAGTGCGAGCAGGGCGGCGCTGACCGGCCCCCGTGGTTCGGGGATGTTCATGGTTCTCCTAGGGATTCTCGTTCCAGGCGGGCGCTGCTGCGGACGGGCTCAGGGCCGGTTCCGGTTGCGGGGGTTGACGGCAGGGTTCTGTTTCGCCCGCCGGGCGCGCATGACGCGGCTGATGATGGTGGGGAGGAAGGCAATGAGGAGTTTCTTCATGGCGGTGGTTCCCTTCGTAGCGATGGATACTAAGCATACTTGCTATTGCCCTCGCGCGGTCCGGTGTCGGGACGCGGGGCCTTTACGGGACTCATTGTGGTAGCCGCCTAACTGCGCCACCATGATCGTATGGATGCACAAACACCTCAGGCGGAGGAACCGAAGGCCACGGAGCTGAGCCTTCCCCAGGCCTTCCTCCTCCTGGCTACGAACGACACTGACGGCGCCCCCGAAGTGCCGGCCTACATACTCCGGACCACAGTGGCAGGGGCAATATTGGCCGAGCTGGAACTGCTCGGTGCCATCGGGCTGCAGGGGAAGTACGTGAGGGCTACCGGCACCGTGCCGCAAACGGACTTCCAGCACCAGTTGGAGCTCATTCGTCACAAGTCGCGGCCTCACACTCCCAAGCGGTGGGTCTCCATGCTGGAGGGCCGGGCAGAGGTGCAGCGTGCCTATGAGGCTATGGCGTCGAAAGGCATTGTGGACCGGGTCGGCGAAAAGCACCTGGGCCTGTTCAAGTCCGTGCGTTATCCGGAGAAGGACCACGGTCCGGAGGCCGCGCTCTTGAAGAAGATCCATGACGCACTCGGACTCAAGCCGTCAGCGGCGGCGCCAGCCGACGCCAGGACCACAGCCCTCATCGCCCTGCTTGAGGCGGCCGGACTGCTCGACAAAATGTTCTTGGAGGCTGATCGGGACCTGCCCCGAAAGCTGGCGAAGGACTACTGGCCTGCCCGTGCAGTGGCGGACGAACTGCGAATGATCAGGATGGCGGAAGCAGAGGCTATGACCTAGGGCGGAGCTGGCGGGCATACCGCGATCGCGCTGGCACTCGCGCGTCCCGCGGCTGTCCGGCGCCTCATTGTGGCCTCCACCTTTGCGAGCCGCGACGCGGTGCCGGACGAGTTCTGGGACGGCATGGCGAACGCCACGCTCGACGACATGCCCGACACCTACAAGGACGCCGACCGCCTGCTCAACCCCGAGCCCGGCCACCTAGAACGGCTCTTCGAGCTGGACCACCGGCGCATCACGGACTTCCCCGGTTGGTCCGACGACGAACTGGGCACCATCACCGCGCCCACGCTGGTGGTGTGCGGCGACCGGGACATCGTCACCGCCGCGTACGCCGACCGGATGGCTGGTGCCATCCCCGGCGCCCGCCTGCTGGTGGTCCCCGGCGGCCATGGCGACTACCTCGGCGAGCAGGCCGCCAGCGGCGGGGACCTGCGGACATTGCACGCCACCGTCCCGTTCCTGCTGCGGTTCCTCGACGGGTAGCGCTTAACGACTCAGTCCTGTTCGTCGCCGCTTGGATTGGCGAGCGTTATTTCGGTGTTGATAATGACCACGGAGCACTGGAATTGCGCGCTGCAGGTTCGAAGGTAGACCGAAGCCGCGGCGGCACCTTCGTTGAACGCCATCAAATTTGGAATGACCCGTATGGTGACTGTTTGGGCCTGCTTGGTGCAGCTGAGCTGATCACTTCCGCCGCCGCCGGCGAGCCGTCCGTCGCTGACTCTCTGAGTAACTTGAACCACGGGTATTGCGATGATCAAGGCGGGGTCGGTATCGCACACGAAGGTGACGGGAACATCCACGGCGGCGCCGTCGGCGACGAGGATTCCCGGGCCCGCGCTCACGAGCGTGGCGGGGGCTGCTTGTGCCGGGGTGGCTATGGTCATGAGGGTTGCTGCAAGAGCGGCGGCGAGGCAGCTTCTGGTGCCTGACATCAGGTTCTCCCTTGAATGGAAGCGTGGCGTCCTGCGTTCCGCCTGGTCCAGTGCGGTGACCGGGCGCCTTGTATGTACGGGGCGTGGCCCCTGACGACAGCGCCGTTCCGGGGCCGCCTGATGCGGCTTAAAGTCCGGTTTGCCGTACATTACTCACGACCTGCCTGCGTGACAATAGCCTCCCCAAAGCAGACGACAACACAAGCGGACGACGGCGGGAGGTTCGTAGTATTAAACCGGTGCGGGCCGGAAACGGCGGAGAACAACCTGAATTAGTGCGCTGGCCGTGTTGGGCGCATGGCTCCCGGGAGTCATACCAGTGGTTCAGGTGGCCCGCACTCAGTGCAAGACGAACGACGGCGGGAAGTCCCGCCGTCGTGGTCTAAGCAGGAATGAGACCCGGATCGGGCGCAAGCCCCCAGGTCATCTTCCGGATCGCCTCGCTCGGGAGCCCGCTCAGTGCCGCAAGCTCGTAATCGTCCATGGTTCCCAGCCTGCGCGCCGCGGCCAGGAGCTTCAACCGCCGCCCCTCCAGGGCTGCCTTCGACTCCTCCAGCTCGGCCAGCTCGGACTTCAACCCGCTAATCAGGGCAAGCTGCTGCTCAGCCGTCAGCCCGGACGGTGCCAGGTCGTCAGAGGACAATCCGATGGTCCGCACTGCCCAGCGGGAAAGGCCGGCGGCCTTTGCAAGGCCTGTCATCTTCAGGCCGTCACACAGTGCCTGGGCGACGTGCTGGTTCAGGCGGACCGAAAGCGCCCGCATGCTGGAGGCATTGAAGGAAATCCGTTGCCGGTCCTCTTTGAGGAGCTGCCGGAGCTGTTCCGTCTGGACGGCTGCCGCTTCAGGCTTCCGCCGTCCCCGGTAACGGTAGTAACCGCCGTCGACCGGGTTCGGAACAGCTGGGCGCAGGACAGGGCTGTGCAATACAGGGCTGGGCAGAACGGCCAAATGCACTCCTCGGTTGGGGGACACGTCAGTTGGCGCCGGCGGAAAGAACCGCCAATCGGGCCAGCGTACATAAAACGCTAGACACAGCGGTCCGCCCGCGGAAATACCAATACTGCGTGGAGCCATAACCGAAAAATGTGGGCACAGGCCATAAGAGACGCTTATCCGTCCACGCACTTTAGGTCTTATCCAGACGCGCCAGGATTCCCTAGGGTCGAAGGAAGCGAGTACCGCTCCCTCCTGAATCCGTAGGAAGAGACCATGCCTAAATTTGAACCTGCATCACGGGTGTCCCGCATCAAGTCCTCCGCCAGCGTGGCCGCCGCTGCCCGTGTGCGTGAGCTGAAGGCAGAAGGGCGCCGGATCCTGGACCTGACGGTCGGCGAGCCTGACTTCGACACCCCGGAGCACATCAAGGCGGCCGCCATTGAGGCGATCACCCGCGGGGAGACCAAATACACCTCCGTCACCGGAACCCCCGCCCTGCAGAAGGCGATCCTCCAGACCCTGGAGTTGCGCACCGGAATCCACTACACCCCGGCCGAGATCACCATTGGCGGCGGCGCCAAGCAGGTGATCTTCACAGCCTTCATGGCCAGCCTGGACGCCGGCGACGAAGTAGTGGTGCCCGCGCCGTACTGGGTCTCGTACCCGGACATGGTGCTCGCGAACGAGGGCACGCCCGTGGTGGTTGCCTGCAGCGAGGAGACAGGATTCAAGCTCACCCCCGAGGCGCTGGCCGGAGCCCTCACCGAGCGGACCAAATGGGTCATCCTGAACACACCGTCGAACCCCACCGGCGCCGTCTATTCCGCGGCGGAACTGCGCGCGCTCGCGGACGTCCTGGCCGGCTTCCCGCACGTGAACATCCTGACGGACGAGATCTATGACCAGATCTACTTCGGCACCGGCAAGCTCTCCAGCCTGGTGGAGGTGGCCCCGGAACTGAAGGACCGAATCCTGGCGGTCAACGGTGTGTCCAAGGCCTACGCCATGACCGGCTGGCGCCTGGGCTACGCGGCGGGACCCGCCCCGCTCATCGCCGCGATCAACAAACTCCAGTCGCAGATCTCCTCCTGCCCGTCCTCCGTCAGCCAGGCCGCCGCTGCCGCCGCGCTCACGGGCAACCAGCGCTTCGTGCAGGAAAGCCGCGAAACCTACCGCGGCCGGCGCGATGTGGCAGTCGCCGCGCTGAACGCCGTCGACGGACTGTCATGCACGACGCCGGAAGGCGCCTTTTACGCGTACGTCAACTGTGCGGGGGTCATCGGCAAGACGACCGCCGAGGGGCAAAGCATCGCCAACGACGAGGACTTCACCCTTTACCTCCTCGAAGCGGCCTCCGTTGCCGTGATCCAGGGATCGGCCTACGGACTGGGCCCCTACTTCCGTGTCTCCTACGCCACCAGCCTCGACGTCATCGAAGAGTCCATCGCGGCCATCGACAAGGCCGTCCGGGCCCTCAACTGATCCACACCCACCGAAGGAAAACGCCGTGATCCACGTAAGAACCACCATCGAACGACCCGAAGCCGACGCCGTTAGCCGCCTCGCCAAGTTCTCATCCGCCACCATCCACGAGGCACAGGGACGCAAAGGCGCCCTCAGCTCCAGGATCAAGCCCATCGACCGAAGCATGTCCTTCTGCGGCCCCGCCGTCACTGTGCGCTGCGCACCCAGGGACAACCTCATGCTGCAGGTGGCCATCCACTATGCCGAGGCCGGAGACGTCATCCTTGCCGCGGCAGGGGAGTACGAGGAAGCCGGGACATTCGGCGACGTCCTCGGCAATGCCATGAAGGCCAAGGGCCTCGCCGGCCTGGTGACCGACTCGGGCGTCCGAGACACCCAGGACCTCATCGAACTAGGACTGCCCGTCTTCTCCGGCAGCGTCTCCATCAAAGGCACCGTCAAGGAAACCATCGGTCCCATCAACCACCCGGTGGTCTTCGGCGACGAAATCATCTACCCCGGCGACGTGCTCCGCGGCGACGCGGACGGCGTGGTGGTGGTGCGGAAGGATGAGATCGAGGAAGTTATCCGCCTCTCGCAGGAACGCGACGACGCCGAGCGCGAACTCATCGGCCTCTACCAGGCCGGCGGAACCACCATCGAGCTGTGCAACCTCACCGAGGTGCTCAAAGCCAAGGGCCTGCTCGTCGAAGAGGCCTAGCCGCTCGCACAAGCCGCGGCAGCACCGCCGTCGTACGGGAAACCCCGTGCGGCGGCGTCCGCATATGCAGAGGCGCCGGCCGCGGCAAGCGGAATGGGGAGGGATCGACGTCCGTTGCAGGACATCGAACCCTCCCATTTGCAATAGTTTCCTACCGGGCCGGAAGGAAATGGGTGGGCGGGCCAAACACGGCATCCTCCAGATACCAGACAGTGGACCCTCCGCTGCTGGCCGGCATGATGCTGCCTTCGAAAACAAAGACAGGGGCAACCGAGCGGTCCTCAGGGCGCCAAAAACCGTTTGCGGGGCAGTGGAAGCCCGTTTTGGCCATCAGCCCGGGGTTTGTCTCGGAATTCCTGCGTCTGGCGCTGATTTTTTTCACGGCTCGCTCCCAATTAATTCTCCATAAATGCAACCGCCGCAATTAATCGGCCTACGTACAATTTTAGGATCAGGAGCTCACGGATACTAAGACGAATGATGAGTGCCCTAATAAGCGGATGCTATGGCAGGGCTATCTCGCATATTTATTGCTAAGCATTTCCTGGAGCATTTCCTTCAGCACCAGTAGAACCGCCGACGCCGCCTCGGAAAGCGGATCATGGTCGGGGGTGCACAGCGCGATCTTGCACTGCAGCGCCGGATCCACAATCCGCAGGACGTGGAAGTCCTCCTCGTGGAAGAGTGCGTCAGCCGCTGACTTGGGCATGATCGTGGCCCCCAGGTCGGCCCGCAGCAGGCGCGCCAGGGACGGCACGGACTCCACTTCACCCACCAGCTTGAGGGTGAGCCCCTTGTTGGTGAAACCGGCCTCCACGGCCTGTCGAAGCGTGTGGATCTTCTCGGGCAGGAACAGTCCGTGGCGGGCCACGTCCTCCAGTGAAATTTCGCCATTCCCGGGTTCAACCGGGAATCTGCCCGCGTTGACCACAAAGTGCAGGTCTTCGACGATCATGGTGGTGAACTGGACGCCGCGGATAGGGCCCGGCTCGTAAATGAGGGCCATGTCCAAGCGGCCATTCTTGATTGCTTCACTCAAGACGCCGCCATAGATTTCCGTGACATGCAGGACAATATCCGGGTACCGGCGGCCCACTTCGCTAATGATCTTGGGCGTCAGGCTGGACGCCATGCTGTAGGGCGCGATCGCGATGGATACGCGCCCGGACGGTGCGGCGCCCGACGCGGCTACGTCCTGGCGTGCCTGCTCCACCAGCCGCAGGATCGACTGGGCATGCCGGTACAGGGTGTGCCCCGCGGCCGTGGGCTTAACTCCCTGCTTGCTGCGGATCAGGAGCCGCTGCTTGAGATCCGTTTCCAGTGCCGATACCTGCTGGCTTAGGGCAGGCTGTGCCACATGCAGCGCCGCCGCCGCCTTGGTGATGCTTCCCGAATCCACAATCTGGACGAAGTACGCAAGCTTCCGCGTGTCCATGGCCGTCTTCTCTCTTCGCGGCGTCCTGAACCCGGGAAAGGTCATAACCGGATGCTATGGAGGGATACGCAACAGGTCTTTGTGTGATCCACATCTCTGACACTAGGTTGAACCCAGAACGCTATTTCATTCATCGAACATTCTACCCCTCCGGTGGATATGCAAATTAACGATGACCCCAGACGCATTTTGCATGCTAACGGGTTTTACCGGAATAGACGTTTTCTTTTACATTTCCGAAATGTGCACTCCTTAGCGTCGGAACATCAGGATCCGCCGCCAACAGCCCGGATTCTTCTTTATGAGAAAGAGATGACAAATGCGAGCAACCATCAAAGGCAAGATCACAGCAGTCGCCGCGCTGTCCGCTGCGGCGCTGGTACTCTCCGGCTGCGGGGGCGGCGCCGGAGCAGCCAGCAACGACAGCGCCACGTCAGGCGAAGTGAACCTGATTGCCTACTCGGGCGTATGGCAGGACCAGTACACCGCCGCAGTCATCGAACCGTTCAAGGCCAAGTACCCGGACATCAAGATCAACTACGCCTCCAAGCGGTCCTCGGCTGAGATGCTCAGCGCCCTGCAGGGCCAGAAGACCAACCCGGCAACCGACGTTGCCATCATGGACAACTCCGTTTCCACCACCGGCAACAAGCAGGGCCTCTTCGAGAAGGTGGACGCCGCCGGCGTCCCGAACCTCGCGAACGTCCCGGAAAAGTTCCGCGACAAGGACGGGTACGGACCGGTGGCCATGCTCGACGCCGTGGGCCTGGTCTACGACACTGCCACCTTCCCCCAGGCTCCCGACAGCTGGGACGTGCTGTGGGACCCCGCGTACGCCGGAAAGATCAACGTCAACGCCCCGCCGTCTTTGCTGGGCCTGTCCCTGACGGCCATCACCGCCAAAATGGCGGGGGAGGACTACACCAAGGGCATCGATGCCGCAGTGACCCGCCTCAAGGAGATGGCCCCGGGCGTGCAGACCTTCGCACCCAACCCGGACGAATACCAGAACGTCATCACGGGCCAGACCGTCCTGGGCCTCGGCCAGAATGCCCGCGGCCAGTTCTACAGCGACCAGAGCAACAAGAAGATGGGCGTCACCTTCCCCAAGGAAGGCACCGTTTACCAGATCAACACCATCAACGTGGTCAAGGATGCACCGCACTCCGCCGCAGCCAAGACTTTCGTGGACTACGCCCTGTCTGCCGAGGCGCAGACCGCGTTCGCCAAAGCACTCTTCTACGCCCCTTCCGTCAGCAATGCAGAACTGCCGGCAGACGTGAAAGCCCGCGTGGTCCCCACCGACGGGTCACTGAACATCGTCCCGCTGGATGTGGAATTCCTGTCCTCCGCCCGGGACAAGTGGACCGACATCTGGAAGCGCCAGATCATCACCAAGTAACCGCGAGCCGGTGCCCCTCCCCAACTTCACTTCAGGAGAACTGAAACCGTGACTGAACCAAAACTGTCGATCGTAGATCTGACCAAAAGATATGCAGCAGGTCTTGAACCCGCCGTCGACCGCCTGAACATGGAAGTTGAGGAGGGGCACCTGGTGGCGCTCCTCGGCCCGTCCGGCTGCGGCAAGACCACCACCCTGCGGATGGTGGCCGGCCTCATGGACCCGACGGCCGGCTCCATTGTGGTGGACGGCAAGGAAATCACCCACACGCCGGTCAACAAGCGCGGGATGGGCATGGTGTTCCAGTCCTACGCCCTCTTCCCGCACATGAACGTGGAGCAAAACGTGGCCTTCGGCCTGGAAATGCGCCAGACGCCGAAATCCGAGCAAAAAGCCCGTGTTGCGGCGGCGCTGGACATGGTCCAGCTCGGCCACCTCGGAAAGCGGCAGACCAAGGAACTCTCCGGGGGCCAGCAGCAGCGCATCGCCCTGGCCCGGGCCCTCGTTGTGGAGCCCACGCTTCTCCTTCTCGACGAACCACTGTCCAACCTGGACGCCAAGCTCCGCGAAACCATGCGCACCGAGATCAGGTCCATCCAGCAGCGCACCAGGGCCACCACACTCTTCGTCACACATGACCAGGACGAGGCCCTGGACATGGCCGACCGGATCGCCGTGATGAACGGCGGCCTGATCGAACAGTTCGGTTCGCCCACCGACGTCTACGAACGCCCCCGCACGCACTTCGTGGCCAACTTCATCGGCCAGGCCAACTTCCTCACCGCCCGGGTGGGCGCCGAAACCGGAGGGGCCAGCCTTGCCGGCGAAAGCTACTACAAGGTGGACGTCGAAGGCCTGGGCCAGTTCGGCGCCGTCGGCGCAGCGGGCCTGTCAGGCAGCACCCATGAAATGGTGATCCGCCCGCACCGGCTCACCGTGGCCCTGCGCCCCGGAGCGGACCAGGCACCCGTCGCGGGAACCATCGAACGGGTGAGCTACACCGGCGACGCCCTGGCCGTGGCCGTCCGCGTGGGCGACCAGCAGCTGCAGGCCCAGCTGCTGACCTCCAGCGGCGACCTGCCCCGCACCGGGGACGCCGCGTACCTGTCATGGGCGCCCGAGGACGCGTATCTCCTGCCCGCGACTGCATCCGCGGAAAGGCTGGCGGCATGACGCTCCTGCAAACGCCAATTGCCGCGGAAAAGCGGACAGACCGGGACGAGGGCCTGCTCGAAAAAGCCACCGAACGGCGCAACCGGCGCACCTACCTCGCCCTGCTCCTGCCCGGGCTCCTGGGCCTGCTGGTCAGCTTCGTGTTCCCGCTGGCCTACATGATCCGGATGTCCTTCAACAAGGGCGCCCCGGACGGCGTCATCGTGGAGACGTTCACGCTGGACACCTACATCCAGCCGCTGACCGACCCGTACTACTGGCGCGTCACCCTGGACACCTTCCAGATGGGCGTGACCGTGGGCATCCTCTGCGTCCTGGTGTCCTACCCGGTGGCCCTCTTCCTGGCCCGCAGCACCAGCAAGTACCGCGGCCTGCTCATCGCCATCGCCATCGCCCCGCTGCTGACCTCGGCCGTGGTGCGCACCTACGGGTGGATGGTGATCCTCGGAACCAACGGACTCATCAACTCCTCCCTCGAGGGCCTGGGCCTGATCGACACGCCCCTGAAGCTCACCAACAACATGACCGGTGTGACCATCGGGCTGGTGGAGATCTTCATGCCCTACGCGATCCTGGCCATGATCTCGGGCTCCGGCCGCCTCAGCCCCCAGCTCGAGGAAGCCGCCGGCTCCCTGGGCGCCAGCAAGTTCAAGGTCTTCACCCGGGTCACACTCCCGCTGAGCCTGCCCGGCCTCCTGACAGCGTTCCTGCTGGTCTTTGTGCTTGCCATCAGCACCTTCATCACCCCGCGGCTCCTGGGCGGAGGCAGCGTGCAGGTCCTGGCCACCGAAATCTACGACCAGACCACCGGCCTGCTCAACTGGCCCTTCGCCGCCGCCCTGTCCGTCATCCTGCTGGTGCTTTTCGGCCTGATCATTGCCGTCTACCAGCGCCTCACCAAAAAGATCGGAGGCTGACCGTGAGCGACGTCCGGATATTCAAGCCGCGCTTCAACCCCGCCAAGCCGGCCTTCGGGCTGCTGGTGTTCCTGCTGTACCTGTTCCTTCTGGCACCCCTGCTGATAGTCTGCGTCGTTTCCTTCGCCTCCAACCAGTACCTGTCCTTCCCGCCGGAAGGGCTGACCCTGAAGTGGTACGAGATGCTCCCGCAGGAGAGTACGTTCATGGAAGGCATGAAGGTCAGCCTCATCGTGGCCGTCATCGTCACCCTCATTGTCCTGGCACTCGGTGTGCCGGCCGCGCTGGCGCTGGACCGGTTCGATTTCAAGGCCAAGGCAGCCGTGCAGTCGTTCTTCCTTTCGCCGCTGCTGATTCCCAGCATCGTGCTGGCCCTGGGCATGGTGCTGCTGTTCGGCCCGCTGGGGCTCACCAACACCTATGCCGGCATCATCATCGGCCACGTGGCCATCACCATCCCGTTCGTCATCCGCACCACCCTGATGAGCCTGGCCACCACTGACACGTCCTGTGAAGCGGCCGCACGCGTCCTCGGTGCGGACTCGTGGACGGTCTTCCGCCGGGTGACGCTGCCCATCATCCAGCCGGGCGTGATCGCCGGTGGCGTCATTGCGTTCATCGTCTCCTTCGATGAAGCCGTCATCTCGCTCTTCGTGGCCGAATCCGGCCTGCCCACCCTGCCCGTGCAGGTGCTCAGGTACGTGGAAAACTCGGCAGACGCCGCCGTGGCGGCCCTGTCAGTCATCCTCATCCTGATATCCCTCGCGGTTGTAGTGGTGGTGGAACGCGTCATGGGGCTGCGCAAAGCCCTCCGCTGAGCGCTCCCGTCATAACCGCCAGCTATCCCGTGACACCGATTACGTCTTTGTGTGATCAAACTCGCGGTGTCAGACTTTTTTGCAGAAGCCGGTCAAAACGGCACACCGAACCACACCCACCCAGGAAGGCACTCAATGGGACCCATCGTTGATCTCGTCGCAGATCTCGGAGAAGGCTTCGGCGCCTACTCAATGGGCGACGACGCGGCCCTGCTCGAAGTGGTTTCCAGCGCCAACATCGCCTGCGGCTTCCATGCCGGAGACCCGGACATCATGCACGCGACCGTGGCCGAATGCGTCCGCCGCGGCGTCAGCATCGGGGCGCACCCGAGCTTCCCCGACCTCCGCGGCTTCGGCCGCCGCGCCATGGACCTGACCGCGGATGAGGTCCGCAACGACGTCGTCTACCAGTTCGGCGCACTGAGCGCCTTCGCCGCCTATCACGGCGCCGGCGTCGCCCACCTTGCACCGCACGGGCGCCTCGGGAACCTCGTGGCCACCCGCGCCGACTACGCCGAGGCAGTGGCCGACGCCGCCGCCCGCATCAACCCGGACCTCATCGTCCTGGCCCAGGACGGCGAGCTGGCTGCCGCGGCGGCCGCGCGGCGGCTCCCGGTGGCCATCGTGGGCATCGCAGACCGCGCCTACGAGGCGGGCGGCACACTGGTGCCGCGCAGCCGCCCCGGCGCGGTCATCCATGATCCTTCAGCCATCGTGGACCGCACCGTCCGGATGGTCTGCGAAGGGCTTATTTCCACCGTCGCAGGCACCGACCTGCCCATCGTTGCCGACACGGTCCTGTTGCACGGAGACACTCCCGGCGCGGTGCAGCTGGCCCGGCAGGTACGCGCCGAACTCGAAAGCGCCGGAGTGACAATTGCCCCGCTGGCACAGGTCCTCGGCGCCAAAGTGAAGGCCGCCTGACATGGCAGCCACCCCAACCCCAACTCCGGTGGAGGTTTACGAATCAGGGGACGCCGCACTGCGCGTCGTCGCTTCGTCCCCGGACACGGAAGCCAACTGGACCACCGTGCATGCCCTCGCCGAATGGCTTGAGGAAGCCGGAGCCGACGGCGTCCACGGCGCTGTGCCGACGTACGACTCACTGCTCGTGGAATTCGACCCCGGGGTCACCTCGGCACGCCAGGTCCGAGCCTTTGTGCTGATGGGCCTGCGCCAGCTCGATTTTGTTGGTGCGCCGTCCCGGGCTCCCCGCACGTTCGAGGTCCCCGTGGTCTACGGCGGGGAGTACGGTCCGGACCTGGAGCGGGTTGCCGCCCATGAGCAGCTGTCGATCCAGGAGGTCATTGCCCTCCATACGGCCAAGTCTTACGTGATCCGCTGCCTCGGTGCCCCGGCCGGCTCGCCCATGATGGACGGGCCCGATTTCCCGCTCCCGGTCCCGCGGCTCAAGGACCCCCGCCTGTCCGTCCCGGCAGGTGCCGTTTCCGTCGCGGGCCGGCAGGCAGTCATCGCCCCTGCGGCGGCACCCGGCGGATGGTGCGTCATCGGCCAGACACCCCTGGCCGTTCTCGACGCCGCCAGCGAACCGCTCGTCCCCTACGTTCCCGGCGACGTGGTCAGGTTCCATCAGATCCAGCCCGAAGAGTTCGCCAGCTTCGCCGGCCTGAAACTGGAGGCGGCACGATGAACGGCTCGTTGATCATCCAGCAGCCCGGCAACTCGGTGGTCACCGACCTGGGGCGCTTCCGGGGACCCCGGTTCGGGCTGCCCGTGAACGGCGCCCTGGACCAGTTCTCCGCCCGCGCAGCGAACATCCTCGCCGCCAACGCCGACAACGCGCCGCTGCTGGAGGTCACCGCCCTGGACTTCCGGATGCGCGCCACCACGGACGTCCTCATCGCCGTCACCGGAGCACCCCTGCACCTCACGGTGGGCGGGCGCGAATGCCCGCAGTGGGAACCGGTGTCCGTCCGGGCCGGTGAAACGGTGGCGCTGCGCCGGATCACCGGCGGCCTGCGGGCCTACGTTGCCGTTCACGGCTCGGTGGAGGCGCCCGTCCTTCTCGGCAGCTGCGCCCCGGACACCGTCGTCGGATTCGGCCTGCGGCTGTCCGAAGGCACCGAACTGAAGACCTCACGAAGCGTCGGACCGATCCGGCAGCCGTACTTCGACCTGCCGCTGTTCCGGCTGGGACTGACCCGGCCCGAATTCAGCAGCCGGGTGGTTGTGGAAGTCACGGACGGTCCGGACGTGGACGAGTTCGGGGACACCGCCGACCTTCTCTACAACACCGAATACACCGTCAGCGGCCGGAGCAACCACATCGGCCTGCGCCTCGGCGGCGCGCTTCCCGAACGCCAGTCCACAGCGGAAGTGCTGTCCCGCGGCGTTCCGGTGGGGGCTATCGAAGTGCCGTCCCGGGAGGAACTCCTGGTGCTGCACCGCGGACGCGGAGTCACCGCCGGCTATCCCGTGCTCGCGGTGGTTACCAGCCGCTCACTGGACGTCCTTGCCCAGGCCAGGCCCGGGCACACCATTACTTTCCGAAAGACCACCGTCCCGGAAGCAACGGCCCAGCATCGGGCCGCGCTGCGGGAACTGGAAACCCTCCGTTCCACTGTCAGCACCGTCTTCTCCCTCCTGGGCATCGGCAGGCAGCCCGGCTGGCCGGAACTCGTACCGGCAGCAGGCAGCTGAGAAACACCGATGGCCCCGTCTTTTCGCACAAGATTTAAGTTAGGAACGAACATGTCAACATCAATGCGCGAGACCGCCCCGCGGCAGGACCGGCTCAGTGCCGGGCAAACCCGGAAAGTCATTACCGCCGGGTGCGTGGGGATTTTTGTCGAACTCTATGACAACGGCATCTTCGCTTTCATGGCCGGCACCCTTGCCCTCGTCTTCCTGGCACCCGGCAACCCGGACAACGCCCTGTTGTTCGTCTTTGCGGGATACGCCGTGTCATTCTTCGTGCGGCCGCTCGGCGCCGTGGTCTGCGGATACTTGGGCGACCGGATAGGGCGGCAGAAGCTCCTGGTCTTCGTCATCCTGCTGATCAGTGTGGCGACGGCGGGCATCGGCCTGCTGCCCGCCTACGCGGCCATCGGCGTCGCGGCCCCCGTGCTCCTGGTGTTGCTCCGCATGCTGCAGGGCTTCTCCGTTGGCGGCGAAGCCGCCGGCGCCATGACCTTCCTCGCCGAGCACGCACCCGAAGGCAAGCGCGGCGTGATCACGTCCTACGCCCAGATCGCCTCCTTCGCCGCCCTGCTCACCGGCACGCTCGTCGCGTTCTCCATGTCTCCCTGGCTCACCCAGGCAGCGATCGACGGCGGCGGCTTCGGCGCGTTCGCCTGGCGCATCCCGTTCCTGGTGGCCATACCCATGGGCATCATCGGCTGGTACATCCGCAAGGCGATCAGCGACACCCCCAACTTTGAAAAGCTCAAGGAAGAAGGCGGGCTGTCCGAGAACCCGCTGAAGGAAGCGTTTGCGTCGGCCGAACACCGCCGGGCAATGCTGCTGGCCCTCTTCATCCCGCTCATGAACGGCTCCGGCTACTACGTCCTGTTCTCGTACATGCCCACATTCCTCAAGGGCAAGCAGCTCAACTTCACCATCGGCGAAGCCCTCCTGGTCACTGCCTGCAGCCTGGTGGTCATCTGCATCGCCATCCCCTTCATGGGCGCCCTCTCGGACCGCATCGGCCGCAAGAAAGTCATCGCCGGCTCCGCAATCGCCATGGCCGTCCTCGGCATTCCCTCCTACGCCCTCATCGCCACCGGCCAGATGGCACTGGCCATCCTCGGCGCCTGCATCATGGCCGTCGTCTTCGCCGGCCACACCGCAGTGATCCACATCCTGATCGTGGAACTCTTCCCCACCCGGGTCCGATACTCGGCCTACGGACTGGGCTACAACATCTCGTCTGCACTCTTCGGCGGTACGGCACCGCTGCTGATGACCTGGCTGATCTCATCCACCGGCAACATCTACATGCCAGCGTTCTACGCAGTCATCACCGCACTGGGCACCCTTGCCGCCGTCAGCACGGTCAAGGACCGGGCGCACCTGCCGCTCCGCGACGCCTAACCACCCGCCTCATCACTGCACCCTCAGTACTGCACTTTCAGCACTGCACGCAATCCACCAGGAGACTTCCATGCCTTTTTCAGATTATTCAACTGCCGTCGTCACGGGCGCGTCCACCGGAATGGGTGCCGCAATCGCCGGCCGCCTGGCCAAGCGGGGACTAACCGTCCACGCCTTGGCCCGCAACGAGGAGCGCCTCAACGAACTGGCCGACAAAACCGGCGCGGTCCCGCACGTCGTCGACCTGACCGACACGGCGGCGCTGGCTGCCGCCGTCGGCAATCTTGAAGTGGACATCCTGGTGAACTGCGCCGGAGTTTCCCGCCCGGGGAACATCCTGGACTCCAGCGAGAGCGACATCGACGAACTGGTGGACGTCAACCTGCGCGGCCTGCTGCAGCTGACCAGGCTGATCCTGCCGGGCATGGTGGAACGCGACCGCGGGCACGTCATCAACATCAGCTCCATTGCCGGCCTGTACAACTTCTATGGCCACACCGTCTACCACGCCACCAAGGCGGCAGTGCACCAGGTCTCCCGGCAGTTGCGGAACGACACCGTGGGCAAGCGCATCCGCGTCACCGAAATCTGCCCCGGCCGCGTCGAAACGGAAATCTTCGGCCGCAACATGGGCGGTACTCCCGAGGCCATGGAAGAGGCGTGGAAGACGTACTACGAGGGCTACGAATCGCTGACCACGGACGACATCGTCAACGCCATGGACTACGCGATCGAAACACCCCGCCACGTCAACGTGGGCATGCTCGAACTCATGCCCACCTTCCAGGTCCCCGGCGGCCTCACCTTTGACCGGCGCTGACCGCCTGCGCCCGCTTCATTACACCCCACGATTGATAGGTCCTTCGATGCAAACAGTCCGCACCGTCAGCTTTCCCGACCCGCAACTGCTCGCCGATCTCTCGCCCCTCCCTGAAGGGCTGAGGGGAGTGGTCTGGGACCTGAAGACGGATCCCGACGGCGGGACGCCGGGTGAGATCGACGGCGTCATCCTCCCGTACATCGACGCGTCCGCCGTTTTGGGGTCCCTCGCCAAGGCGGAATGCCTGAAGTTCGTGCAGACGCAGTCCACCGGGTACGACGGCGTCATCGAGGCGGCCGGACCGGCGGCGGGCGTGGCCAACGCCTCCGGCGTCCACGCTGCCGCGACGGCGGAGCTGGCCGTGGGGCTGATCCTCGCGAAACTGCGCGGCATCGACCAGGCCGTCCGTGACCAGCAGTACGGCCTGTGGCGGCCGGAGCGGCGCCAGTCGCTGGCGGACCGGCGGGTGCTGCTGGTGGGAGTCGGCGGGATCGGACACGAGATCGCCCGCCGCCTGGAACCCTTCGAAGTCACCGTCACCCGGGTGGGGAGTGCAGCCCGCACTGACGAATACGGCGAAGTGCACGCCTCCGCGGAACTGCCCGCACTCGCCGCCACACACGACATCCTGGTCACGGTACTGCCCCTGAACCAGCAGACCCACCAGCTGATCGGCGAAGAGGTCCTCGCCGCCCTCCCGGACGGTGCCCTGGTGGTAAACGTGGGCCGCGGCTCCGTGGTGGACACGGCTGCCCTGACCAAGGAAGTCCTGTCCGGCCGCCTGCAGTGCGCGCTCGACGTCGTGGATCCCGAGCCGCTGCCGCAGGACCACCCGCTGTGGTCCACGCCCAACGCCCTGATCACGCCCCACATCGGCGGCAACGCGTCGGCGTTCCAGCCGAGGATCCTCAAGCTCCTGCGGCAGCAGCTCGAAGCCCTCGCAGCGGGACAGACACCCGCCAACCTGGTGCAGGCCGGTCCTTTTGCATGAGTGCACTTTTTGACCTGACGGGGCGCGTTGCCCTGGTGACCGGTTCGAGCAGGGGGATCGGCAACGCGCTGGCGAGGGCCCTGGCTGATACCGGCGCCACCGTGGTGCTGAACGGCATCAACCGGGAACGGCTCAAATCCGCCGAAGCCGCGATGGCCGCCGACTATCCGCCGGGGCGGGTACACAGCTGCGCCTTCGACGTCACCAGCGACGCCGAGGCCGCGCGCGGCGTCGCCTGGGTGGAAGAGAACGTGGGGCCGCTGGAGATCCTGGTGAACAACGCCGGGATCCAGCACCGGGTGCCCATGCTGGAGCTGGATGTGAAGGACTGGGAACGCGTCATCTCCACGGACCTGACCAGCGCCTTCCTGGTGGGGCGGGAAGCGGCCCGGCACATGATCCCGCGCGGCCGGGGCAAGATCATCAACATCTGCTCGGTGCAGACCGACCTGGCCCGGCCCACCATCGCCCCGTACATCGCGGCCAAGGGCGGACTGCGGAACCTGACCCGGGCCATGACCGCGGAATGGGCGGCGTCCGGCCTGCAGATCAACGGGATCGCACCGGGCTACATCCACACCGAGATGACCCAGAACCTGGTGGACGATGAGCAGTTCAACGCCTGGATCCTGGGACGCACCCCGGCCCACCGCTGGGGGACCGTGCAGGACCTCGCCGGCCCGGCCGTCTGGCTGGCCTCCGACGGTTCCAACTTCGTGAACGGCCAGACCATCTTCATCGACGGCGGAATGACGGTGGTGGTCTGATGTCCAACAGCGAAGACCTGCCTGCCGCAGCCCTTCCCGTCTCTGGTCCTGCCGTGGTGGCCCACGCGGCCGGTGACCTCCGGATCGAAGACGTACCTGTGCCGCCCCCGGGTTCCGACGAAGCGGTGGTGGAAGTGGCCTTCGGCGGCATCTGCGGCTCCGACCTCCATTACTGGCTCCACGGAGCGGCCGGTGAATCCATCCTGAAGGCGCCCCTGGTCCTGGGCCACGAGATTTCCGGGACTGTGGTCCGCGCCGCGGCGAACGGCACCGGTCCGGCCACGGGGACTGCCGTTGCCGTCCACCCCGCCACCCCCGGCCCGGGTACCGCACGGTATCCCGAGGACCGGCCCAATCTGTCGCCGGGCTGCACCTATCTGGGCAGTGCCGCCCGTTTCCCGCACACTGACGGGGCCTTCAGCCGCTACGTGAACCTGCCGGCGCGGATGCTGCGCGCGCTGCCGGAGGGCATTGACCTGCGCACGGCCGCGCTGATCGAGCCCGCCTCCGTTGCATGGCACGCAGTGTCCCGGGCCGGGGACGTCGCGGGGAAGACTGCCCTCGTGATCGGCAGCGGCCCCATCGGCGCGCTTGCCGTCGCGGTCCTGAGACGGGCCGGCGCAGGCCGGATCGTCGCCGTCGACATGCACGCCAGGCCGCTGGAAATCGCTACGGCCGCAGGCGCGGACGAGGTTCTCGCCGCCGACGACGCGGAAGCGATCGCCGCCGTCGAGGCTGACGTCGTGATTGAATCCTCCGGCAACCACCACGGTCTTGCCTCCGCCATCAAGGGCGCTGTCCGCGGCGGCAAGGTGGTGATGGTGGGCCTGCTGCCGTCCGGACCCCAACCCGTCCTGATCTCCCTGGCCATCACCCGCGAACTGGAACTCCTGGGCTCCTTCCGCTTCAACGACGAAATCGACGACGTCATCGCGGCCCTCGCCGACGGCTCCCTGCACGTCGACCCGGTGATTACGCATGAGTACCAGGTGGAGTCCGCCCTCGAGGCTTTCGGCGTCGCCCGGAACTCCGCGGAATCCGGGAAGGTGCTCCTGAGCTTCGGGCCCGCCGCATGATCGTTTGCATCATTCGGCGGAACAGTCCCGGCTCAGGCCTGTTTCCCAGGACGGCGGCCCTGTAGCCTACCCTCGGGGCTACGGAAGCCCCGCCGGAGTTACGGGGCCGGAAGTTCACGCGGGCCCGGCGCTTCGGCCTTTCCTTGGGGGACGGAAATGATACGACGTAGTGTTCGGGGCACGATTGCCGGCGTGGCGGCGGCACTAGTTTGCCTGACGGCAGTGGCTCTCCCCTCTGACGCAGCAGGGACACTGCCGTCGATTACCCCGGCGCCAACCGGGAACACGATTACCGGTTGCGGCCTGCCGACGGCGCCGCCGATCCTTGAAACACCGGTGACGGAGGGGGACCCAGGGGCGGTCACGATCAACAAGGACGGGTCCCGCCTCTACGTCTCACGCGTTCGTACGGGAAGCGACGGCGGCGGAATTATCTCGGTCTACGACACTGAGACACTGACCGAAATGGCGGCCATGCCAGTACCCGGCCACTATCCCTATGCCGGCAAAGTCACGCTCAATCCGTCCGGAACGAAGGGCTACTTGCCCACCAATGCGATGACGGTTCAGGTCTTTGACACGACCACAAACACCATGACGACCTCGATTCCGGTGCCTCAATCGCCGGGGGCGATCAAATTCAACCATGACGGAACCCGGGCGTATGTTGCGGATTACAACAATGCCATTACCGTGCTGGACACCCTCACGGAAACGGTCATCGATCGGTGGGAATACGACTCTGACTACGGCACATTTAGTGACCTCGAGCTTGACCCCACCGGCACCTATGCCTACGTCGCAGGTGCCCGAATGCACACGATCTACATTGTGGACCTGGCCTCGGGCTCCATCGTGGACGACATTCCCTTGGGCGGCCCGGCCGGGAAAATGGCTATAACCGAGGACGGCAGCACCCTGTACGCGATGGACCACTACAATCAACGGACCGTGGTCGTCGACATGGTGTCCCGCACCGTCGAGTCAAGCTTCCCCGTGGTTGGCGAAACCCTGGCCCTGAGCCGGTCGGGAAACCGCGTTTACATCCCCATGCCAAACCTGCGGCACATCGGCGTCGTAGACCTGACCACCAACGCCCTGATCTGTTCGCACTGGTTTCTGCCCTCCCACCTTGCCAGCCCCAGTGACGTCGCCCTTAGCCCGGACGGCCGGACAATGTATGCCGTGCATACGGGCTTTTCCAACCGGATCACGGCGCTGAACGTGGCCGGAGAACGAAACCCCAGCTTTGCTGATGTTCCTGCCGGGTCGTTGTATCACCGCGAAATCAGTTGGCTGGCGGCCGCCGGCATCACCACGGGATATGACGACCAGACCTTCCGCCCGCTGGAACCTGTCCGCCGTGACGCCATGGCTGCCTTTCTGTACCGGTTCCACGGATCACCGGACTTCGTCCCGCCCGTGACCTCACCCTTCACGGACGTCCGCCCCACAGACAAGTTCTATAAGGAGATCACCTGGCTCGCAGACACGAAGATCTCCGAAGGGTGGCCTGACGGTACCTACCGTCCGCTCGAACCGGTGAACCGTGACGCCATGGCCGCATTCATGTACCGGGTGGTGGACGATGTGCGCTTCATTAGCCCCGAGGCCAGCCCCTTTGCGGATGTACAGCCCGATGACCAGTTCTACCGCGAAATATCCTATTTAGCGGCCAGAGGGGTCTCCACGGGATGGAGCGACGGTACTTTTCGGCCGTTACAGCCGGTGAACCGGGATGCCATGGCTGCCTTCCTCTTCAGGCTCAACCCTCTGGCCTCCTTCTTGATGAGGTAGCCGGCAGGCTGCTTCCCAGTCTTAGGCCGGGCCGCGCAGGCGTTCCATTTCGCGGCGGTCCTTTTTGGTGGGCCGCCCGGTTCCGCGGTCGCGTTGCGGAAGACCGAGTGCGGGCGCCACCGGCCTGGGCGGGGTGTGGTCGGTGAAGCAGTGGGCGGCCGCCTCGGCGCCGACGCGCTTGGCGATCAGCCGCCGGACCTCAAGGATCCGTTCGTAACCCGGCTGGCGGACCCGGACGGTGTCGCCCGGAACCAGCGATTGCGAGGCCTTGGCGGGGTTTCCGTTGAGCCGGACGTGCCCGGCACGGCAGGCGGCAGTGGCCGCGGAGCGGGTCTTGTAGGCGCGAATGGCCCACAGCCAGGCATCAATACGGACTGTGGCGGGGGCTGACGGAAGGCTGCTCATGACTGCAGCCGAGTATAGCGGGACACGATCGACCAACGACCGTCCCGCAGCAGGCGGGGCCTAGCCTTCGCAATCCTTGCAGTACTTCATGCCGTCCTTTTCGCGGGCCAGCTGGCTGCGGTGGTGGACCAGGAAGCACGACATGCAGGTGAACTCGTCCTTCTGGACAGGGATGATCTGCACCAGGAGTTCTTCATGGGACAGGTCAGCTCCCGGGAGCTCGAAGGAGTCGGCCAGGTCGGACTCGTCCACGTCGATCTGGGACGTTTGCGTGGCAGACCGCTCTGGTTTGAGAACGTCGGCCGCTTCGTTTGCCTCGTCCTCGGTGGACACCCTGGGCGCGTCATAGTCGGTTGCCATGTGCCGGTCTCTCCTTGGAGCGGGCGAAGACGGCGTCTGCGTACCGTCTGAAGAAAACACATCTTAGCCACTCCGGCGGGAACATAAAAGGGCTTGCGCTGCGGCACCAAACGCAAGCGGAAGACGGCGGGAAGTCCCGCCGTCTTGCGCTTGCGGAGGGCGGTCAGCTTTGTAGCCGTTGCCGGTAGTGCCGGGGAGTTTCGCCGGCGTCGTTGAGGAAATGCCGGTTGAAGTTGGACAGGTTGGAGAAGCCGACTTCGTAGCAGATCTCGGAAATCGCTTTGTCGCTGCGCTCCAGCAGCCGCCGTGCGTGCGCCAGCCGGAGCTTGCGGACCAGGTCGCTGAAGTTCTGGCCGGTGGCGCGTTTGAAGTATTTCGAGAAGGTGGGCTCAGGCATTCCCACCAGGGCTGCGGCCTCGGACATCTTGACGTTTCCGGCGTGGTTGGTGAACACGTACTCCAGGATGATGTCCACCACTGCCGCGGCCTGGCCGTCCAGCTGCGGCCGGAACCACTCATCGGCGAGGTACCGGCGTTCTTCAGCGGGCGCATGGGCAAGGACCGCAAACAGTTCAAAGAGGTGGTGGAGCCGTTCCAGTCCGGTGGAGGCGCCCATTGCCTCGATGGACTCGGCAGCCTTCCCGGCTGAGCGGCCCAGGAACTCGATCCCGCGGGCGGACTGCTCCAGCAGGGGCCTGACCTCGGCCATCTCCGGCACCAGGGCGGCGGTCTGCTCGACCCATTTTCCGTCGAACTGGATGACGGCGTCGCGGTTCACCAGCACTTCACCGGGCTCAAGGTCGCTGACCCAGTCGTGGGGCAGCCCGGAGCCGACGAGGGAGACGTGGCCGGCCTCGAAGGTGCCGATGTGGTCTCCGACGATGAACTTTCCGGTGCCCTTCCGGATCAAGTGGATCTCGTACTCGGGATGGTAGTTCCACCGCGCCACGGGGCTGGGGTAGTCGTGCTGGTGCCACCGGACCGAGTGGTTGGGGTCGGGCGGAATGACTTCCCTGTTGGCCCGCATCCCCAGCAGCCTCTCGGCCAACCTGGCTGTGGCTCCTTCGGCGGGGTCGGCGGCACTCATGGTGGGTCCTCCGTGGGATGGGCGGTTATGAAAAATGGACAGCTCGCAGGCGTCTCTTCCTTAGATTAGCCCCTGCCGGAGGCGACCAGGCGGGAACCCGCGGGAAAATAAGTATCAGAAACCGGCAACCACGGCGCTAGTTGTGCCCTGCCCCGCACGCCTAAAGTTGAGGAACATCAGCGCGGCACATCGGATCCCCGATCGTAAACCCCGCCCCAGTCCGGTACACCGACGCAGCAGTCGGGGTGCGGCGGCTGTGCACCCCCATGAAGAACAAAGGAGTCCTTAATGCGCCCAAAAATGCGTACTGCGACCCTGGCCGCCGGCGCCTTGTGCGTGGCCCTGAGTGCCTCGGCCTGTGCAGGTGCTGGCGGAGGCAATTCCGCCGGCGACCCGAACACCATCAATGTCCTGATGGTGAACAACCCCCAGATGGAGGACCTGCAGCGGCTTACCGCGGAGAACTTCACCAAGGAAACCGGCGTCAAGGTCAACTACACGATCCTGCCGGAGAACGACGTCCGCGCCAAGATCAGCCAGGAGTTCTCCAGCCAGGCCGGCCAGTACGATGTGGCCTCGCTGTCCAACTACGAGATTCCGTTCTACTCCGCCAACGGCTGGCTCGCTCCACTGGACAAAGTGGCTGCGGACCCGGGGTTTGAACAGGACGACATCCTGCCCGCCTACACGGCATCCCTCACCGGCACCGACGGCAAGCTCTACGGCGAACCCTTCTACGGCGAATCGTCCTTCCTGATGTACCGGAAAGACATCCTGGACGCCAAGGGCCTCACCATGCCGGAGAAGCCCACTTGGAACGAGGTCGCGGACATAGCGGCGAAAGTGGACGGCGCGGCCCCCGGGATGAAGGGTATCTGCCTGCGCGGCCAACCGGGCTGGGGCCAGGTCTTCGCGCCGCTGACCACTGCGGTGAACACCTTCGGCGGCACCTGGTTCGACAAGGACTGGAACGCCCAGGTCAACTCCCCGGAATTCACCGAGGCAGTCGAGTTCTACACCAAGCTGGTCCGCGAGCACGGTGAATTGGGCGCCGCCCAGGCCGGCTTCACCGAGTGCCTGAACAACATGAGCCAAAGCAAAGTGGCCATGTGGTACGACGCCACCTCCGCCGCCGGGGCCCTTGAAGCAGACGCGTCACCCGTGAAGGGCAAGATCGGCTATGCCCAGGCCCCGGTCAAGGAAACCAAGTCCTCCGGCTGGTTGTGGACCTGGTCCTGGGCCATGCAGGCAGCCTCGAAGAAGCAAGACGCTGCCGGGAAGTTCATCGCCTGGGCCAGCTCCAAGGAATACGAGGAACTCGTGGCGGCCAAGCTCGGCTGGGCCAAGGTTCCCTCCGGCAAGCGCATCTCCACCTACGAGAACGCCGAATTCCAGAAGGCTGCGCCATTCTTCAAGGCCGAACGCTTCGCCATTGAGAACGCCGACCCGAAGAACCCCGGCGCGCAGGAACGCCCGGCCGTCGGCATCCAGTTTGTGGGCATTCCCGAGTTCGCGGCGCTGGGCACCAACGTCTCCCAGGGGGTCAGCTCCGCCATCGCCGGCCAGGGTTCTGTGGCTGACGCGCTGGCCAAGGGCCAGGAAGCTGCACAAAAAGTCGGCAATAAGTACAAGTAGCAACAACCCAACAGCAGGAGAACCTCATGACTACCGCAACGGCGCGTATCTCCCGATCGGGACGCAGCGCAGCCACCCCATCCAAGGACGCCAAATCACGTGAGCGTGCGCTGGCCTGGGCACGGCGCGCGCCGCTGCTGCCGGCCCTGATCTTCCTCATCGTCGTCACCCAGCTTCCGTTCGTGGTGACGTTGATCATCTCGTTCCTGAACTGGAACAGCCTGAGCCCGGACAAGACAGCCTTCGCCGGGTTGGAAAACTACGCCACGGTCCTCACGGATCCGGACCTGCGCCAGGCGATCTTCACCACCATCCTGCTCACGGTCTCGGTGGTCCTGGTGAGCCTGCTGATCGGCCTGGGCCTGGCCCTGCTGCTGGACAAGAAGTTCATCGGCCGCGGGCTGGCACGGACCCTGCTGATCGCCCCGTTCCTGGTGGTGCCCGTAGCCGCGGCGCTGATCTGGAAGCACGCCCTCCTCAACCCCACCTACGGGTTGATCAACGGCATCCTGACCTGGGTCTGGTCCCTCTTTGGCAGCGCCTCGGCGCCCCAGCTGGATCTCCTGTCCCAGGCGCCCATGATGGCCGTCATCGTCTCGCTGGTCTGGCAGTGGACGCCGTTCATGATGCTCATCCTGCTGGCCGGCCTGCAGTCACGGCCGATGGACACCGTGGAAGCCGCACAGATGGACGGCGCCACGTCGTGGGCCATCTTCCGGCACCTCACGCTGCCGCACCTGCGCCAATACCTGGAGCTGGGCGGCCTGCTCGGCGCGATCTACATCGTGCAGAACTTCGACGCCGTCTTCACCCTCACCGCAGGCGGACTGGGCACGGCCAACCTGCCCTACGCGATCTACCAGACGTTCTACTTCGCCAACGAATACGGCCTGGCGTCCGCCGCCGGCGTCGTGGTGGTCATCGGCACCATCATCGTGGCGACCTTTGCGCTCCGCACCGTTTTCTCGCTCTTCAAGAAGGAGGCAGCACGATGAGCACCCTCACTCCGGCCGCATCACGCAAGGCAGCACCCGTCCGCCCCACGTCAAACACCGCTTCAGGCCGGCGCGGCAAGTCACGCATGGACCCCACCCGCAACAACACCGCCGCCGGACTCGCGGCCTGGCTGCTCGCCCTGCTCTTCGCCGCCCCGGTCGTGTGGATGATCCTGACCTCCTTCCACTCCGAAGCCGATGCAGCGACGAATCCGCCCTCCGTCGCCGCGAACCTCACCCTGGACGCGTACCGGGAGTTCTTCGGGGAAACGTCCGGCGTCAGCCCGTGGCCTTCGCTGATCAACTCCGCCACCGCCTCGATCCTGTCCACGGTCCTCGTCCTGGTCCTGGCCATCCCCGCGGCCTATGCGCTCTCCATCCGGCCGGTCAAGAAGTGGACCGACGTGATGTTCTTCTTCCTCTCCACCAAGATGATGCCCGTGGTGGCCGCGATCCTGCCGCTCTACCTCTTCGCCAGGACCGTCGGAGCCCTGGACAACATCTGGTTCCTGATCCTGATGTACACCTCCATGAACCTCCCCATCGCGGTCTGGATGATGCGCTCATTCCTTGCGGAAGTACCGGTCGAGATGCTCGAAGCTGCCCAGATCGACGGTGCCAGCCTCCTCCTGACCCTCCGCAAGATCATCGCCCCCGTCGCGATGCCCGGCATTGCCGCCACCGCCCTGATCTGCTTTATCTTCAGCTGGAACGAACTGCTCCTGGCCCGGGTCCTGACCGGCGTGGTGGCAGGCACCGCCCCGGTCTTCCTGACCGGCTTCGTCTCCGGCCAGGGCCTCTTCCTCGCCAAGGTCTGCGCCGCCGCCGTCGTGATCTCCCTGCCGGTGCTGTTCGCCGGCTTTGCCGCCCAGGACAAACTCGTCCAGGGCCTCTCCCTCGGCGCCGTGAAATAGCCGGCCGTCCCTTCGATTCCCAGAGGATTACTCACATGACAACACCAACCGTCCAGTCCAGCACCCACGTGCCCGCCGAACTGCCCGCCACCATGCGCGCCGCCATCCTGAAACGCCAGGGCGACATGGCACTGGAGACCCTTCCCGTCCCGCAGCTCGACGCCGACCAGGTCCTGGTCCAGGTTGCCGCCGTCGGCGTCTGCGGCAGCGACGTCCACTACTACGAGCACGGCCGGATCGGCGACTACGTGGTGGACCACCCGCTGATCCTGGGTCACGAACTCTCCGGCCGGATCGCCGCCGTCGGAAGCGCCGTGGACCCTGCCCGCATCGGCAGGCGGGTCGCCGTCGAACCCCAGCGTCCCTGCCGTACGTGCAAGCAGTGCAAGGCCGGCCGCTACAACCTGTGCCCGGACATCGAGTTCTACGCCACCCCGCCGATCGACGGCGCCTTCGCCGAATACGTGACCATCCAGAGCGACTTCGCCTTCGACATTCCGGACAGCGTCAGCGATGAGGCGGCAGCCCTCATCGAACCGCTCTCGGTGGGGCTCTGGGCCTGCGAACGTGCCGGGATCAAGCCCGGCAGCCGGGTGCTGATCGCCGGTGCCGGCCCCATCGGCATCATTGCTGCCCAGGCCGCCCGCGCTTTCGGCGCCACCGAAATCTACATCAGCGACATTGCCGAGGACCGGCTCGCCTTCGCCCTGGAGCACGGCGCCACGCACGCGCTCAACGCCAGGACCGACAGCGCGGAAGGGCTCGACGTCGATGCCTTCATTGACGCTTCCGGCGCACCCCAGGCTGTCCGTTCCGGCATCAAGGCCGTGGGGCCTGCCGGGAGGGTGATCCTCGTGGGGCTCGGGGCGGACGACGTCGAACTCCCCGTTTCGTACATCCAGAACCGGGAGATCTGGCTCTCCGGAGTGTTCCGGTACACCAACACCTGGCCGCTGGCCATCCAGCTGATCGCCGACGGAAAAGTGGACCTGGACATCCTGGTGACCGGCAGGTTCGCCCTCGCCGAATCCGAGGAAGCGCTCAAGGCCGGCAAGCAGCCCGGGCAGCTCAAAGCCGTGGTCTACCCGGGCCGCTGACCATGATCACCGTCATTGGCGAATCCCTCGTCGATATCATCAACGATCCGCACCGCGCCGGCTCCACCCAGGTGGGGCCAACCCAGGCCGGCTCCACCCAGGCAGGGCCAACCCAGGAGCACCCGGGCGGGAGCCCCCTCAACGTAGCGGTGGGGGCTGCCCGGCTGGGCCTGTCGACGAACCTCGTGACCCACTACGCAGATGACCGGTACGGGCTCATGATCGAGGAGCATCTGCACTCCAACGGAGTCGCGGTGATCAGGGGCGGCAGCGCACCAACGTCAACGGCAACCGCCACGCTCAGTTCCGGCGGCGCCGCGACGTACGCCTTCGACGTCAGCTGGGACATCAACGGGGCATCGCTTCCTGCCCTGGCCGCCGTCGAGGGGTCCCACCACGTCCACACGGGGTCGGTCGCTGCCGTGCTGCCTCCGGGGGACCAGGCCACGCTTGCCCTCGTGAAGGCGGCCCGGGCCCACGCGACCGTCAGCTACGATCCCAATTGCCGCCCCGGGATCAGCCCCGATTCTGCGGCGGCACGCGCGCAGGCGGAAGTCTTCGTGGCCGCCAGCGATGTGGTCAAGGCCAGCGATGAAGACCTGGCCTGGCTCTACCCGGACAGGACGCCGGACGAGTCGATGGCAGCATGGCTCGAGCTTGGACCGGCCATCGTGGCGCTGACACGTGGCGCGGACGGGCCGGTGGTCATGACCCGGCGCGGCCGCGTGGAATTGGCCGCCGAACCCGTCACAGTGGCGGACACCGTCGGGGCGGGAGACTCGTTCATGGCCGGCCTGATCTGCGGCCTCGCCCAGCTGGACGCGCTGGGCGCTCCCGCACGCTCACGCCTGCAGGACATCACCGCGGGTGAGCTGCACGCCCTGGCCGCATATGCGAACAGGGCCGCTGCCATCACTTGTTCCCGGCCGGGCGCCAACCCGCCCACGTCAGCTGAACTGGGTTCCTTGACCGGCTCCCTCACTGCATCGGAAGGTTAGACAATGCCTGCACTCGAACCCGGCGTACTTTCCGGATTGTCCGCTTCCGTGGCGGTACCTTCCTACGACCGCTCCGGCCTGACCGCCGGGATTGTCCACTTCGGCGTGGGCGGATTCCACCGCGCCCATCAGGCCATGTACCTGGACCGGCTGATGAACGCCGGCAAGGCGCATGACTGGGCCATCTGCGGCGTCGGGGTCCTGCCCGGCGATGCCCGGATGAAACAGGTGATGGACAGCCAGGGCTGCCTGTACACCCTGGTGGTGAAGAACCCGGACGGAACCCGGGAAGGGCGGGTCATCGGTTCGATCATCGAGTACCTCTTCGCGCCCGACGATCCCGAAGCCGTGATCGAGAAGATGGCCTCCGACGCCGTCCGGATTGTTTCGCTGACAGTCACCGAGGGCGGCTACAACTTCCACCACGTCACGGGCGACTTCGACGCCGGCAACCCCGACGTGGTCCACGACCTCCAACCCGGTGCCGCACCCAGGACCACCTTCGGACTCGTCACCGAAGCGCTGGCCCGGCGTCGGGCACGCGGGCTCGCGCCGTTCACGGTAATGTCCTGCGACAACATCCAGGGCAACGGCGACGTTGCCCGCACCATGTTCACGGACTTCGCAAAGCTCAAGGACCCTGAGCTGGGCGCCTGGGTGGAGGAGAACGTCCCCTTTCCCAACAGCATGGTGGACCGCATCACCCCCGTAACCACCGACGCCGACCGTGAGGCAATCGCCGAGGAATTCGGCGTCGAGGACGCGTGGCCGGTGGTGTGCGAACCGTTCGAACAGTGGGTCCTTGAGGACCACTTCAGCCTCGGGCGGCCGCCCTTCGAGGACGCTGGCGTCCAGCTCGTCGAAGACGTCGAACCCTACGAACTGATGAAGCTGCGCCTGCTCAACGCCAGCCACCAGGGCATGTGCTACTTCGGCTACCTCGCCGGCTACCGCTACGCCCACGAGGTGGCCCAGGACGGTTTGTTCGCGCAGTTCCTGCTGGACTACATGGACGAGGAAGCCACGCCCACGCTCCACCCTGTCCCCGGCATCGACCTCGATGCCTACAAACGGACACTGATCGAGCGGTTCTCCAACGAGCACGTGCGGGACACCCTGGCCAGGCTGTGCGCGGAAAGCTCGGACCGGATCCCCAAGTGGCTGGTCCCGGTGATCCGCATCAACCTCGAAAATGGTGGGGAGATCCGCCGGTCCGCGGCGATCGTTGCCAGCTGGGCCCGGTATGACGAAGGCACCGACGAACAGGGAAATCCCATCAACGTTGTGGACCGGCTGAAAGGGCCGTTGATGGCAGCCGCCGCACGGCAGCGCGAGGAACCGCTCGCCTTCATCTCCAACCGCGGAGTCTTCGGCGATCTGGTGGACAACCCGGTCTTCGTGGCGGCGTACACCCAGGCGTTGAACGACCTCCACCGCGTCGGTGCCCGCGGATCGCTGGAATCCCTGCTGTCCCGTTCATAGGTCAGCGCAAACGGACGACGGCGGGAGGTCCCGCCGTCGTCATCACGTTCATGGTGGAATGAATCCAGAAGATTGAATTTTCAACAAAATATGGAATTTGGCATCTTTACCTTCGGCTCAGGACTGCCGTCACTGTGCTGTCCGCGCAGGACCCCGACCGGCGAATGGGTTCAGAAGGCGTCGGCCTCCGAATTGAGATCCCGGTCGCGGGTTTCCGGAGCGAAGAATCCGGCCACCCAGCCGATCGCGGCGTAGCTCATCAGGATGCCGGCGACCGGGACCCAGCCCGGTCCAGTAGCAGCAACGATGGCGGCGGCCATGATGGGCCCCAGGCCGCCGGAAAGAACGGCGCCGATCTCCTTCACTGTCGTCATGAAGGAGAAGCGGCGCTTCGACCCGAACATCTCCACCAACCAAGTGGACTCCACGCCGTACATGTTAGGCAGCGGACCGCCGACGAAGATGACGAAGACGAGGGCCACCAGCACGGGGTTCCGGGTTTCAATCATCAGCATCGCGGGAATGGTGAAGGCGAACTGGAAGCCGGAGAGCCAGAGCCAGACCTTGCGCCGGCCGAACCGGTCCGTGAGCTTCCCGGTCAGCAGAACTGTGGCGACGCCCAGGATCGAGCCGAGCGTCACGCCGGTCGTGACCAGGTTTGCGTCCATTTTCACCACCGACACCGTCCAGCCGATAAGGAAGCCTTTGACGAGGTAAACCGAGCCGTTCTCACCGAGCTTGATGCCCAGTGAGACAAGGAATGACTTCTTGGCATCCGCCGCGTCACGCCATACGCTTTGCTGCCTGCTCTCGGCGCGCGCCGCCTCGCGCCGGGCCTTGACCGCCTCGAAGACCGGCGATTCGCTGATGCTGCGCCGCAGGTACAGCGCCACCAGGGTGGTGCCCACGCTCAGCAGGAAGGGAATGCGCCACCCCCAGGCAAGGAATTCCTCCTTCGGCATCTGCGATAGCAGCAGCCACAGGCCGCTGGCCAGAAGCACACCGGTCGCTGTCCCCAACGCCACCACAGCGCCGTAGAAACCGCGTTTGCCGATGGGGGCGGATTCAACCAGCAGCAGCGAGGCCCCGGACAATTCGGCGCCCGCACCGAAGCCCTGGATGAGCCGCAGCAGCACGAGGAGGATGGGGGCGACAATGCCAATCTGGGCGAAAGTGGGGAGCAGACCCATCCCCAGGGTGGCGATCCCCATCATCCCGACGGTAATGACCAGAACAGTTTTCCGCCCGTACTTGTCCCCGAGGTAGCCGAAGTAGATCCCGCCCAGAGGCCTGACAAGGAACCCGGAACCGAAGGCGGCAAAGCTGGCCATCAGTGCCATGGCCGGGTCTGTGTTGGGGAAGAAGAGCGGTCCGAAGACCAGCGCTGCTGCCAGCGTGTAGAGCGTGAAATCCATGTACTCCAAGGCAGAGCCCAGGAAGGATGAGATCGAGGTGCGGCGCAGTTCGGCCGGTGACACTTCCGGATGCAGGGCAGTGCCCTTAGTGCTCGCCTCGGCGTATTTCAGGTTTGGGTTTTCAGTGACCACGGAGTTTCTCCTCGTGAAGAGCCTGCACGCAGGCTCGGCCGTAACGTCGTTGTTCGGATGGTGGTGCAAGGTGATATCGGAGTCGGTTCAGCTCCGGAGCAGGGAGACAGTCTCCGCGATGCAGGCCGGTTTTTCGGAACCTTCCAACTCGACGACGTGCTGGAACTGCAACTGCCGGCCGTGTGCCGTTTCGGTCACCGAGGCCAATGTCAACCTGTCCCTGATTCGCGAGTTCACCCTGGCCGGCGCCGGAAACCTGACCCGGTTCAGGCCATAGTTGATGATCATCGCCGCCCCTTGGACCTGGTAGACCTGGCTGGCCAGATACGGCAGCATTGACAGGCTGAGATACCCATGGGCCACCGTGGCGCCGAACGGTCCGGCAGCGGCCCGCCCCGGATCGGTATGGATCCACTGCTGGTCCAGGGTGGCATCGGCAAAGGCCTGGATCTGGGATTGGTCCAAGGTGTGCCAGCCGCTCACCCCGATTTCCTGCCCTGTCATGTTAGCCAGCTCGGCGGCGTCCTCGAACAGTCTCATCTAAACCCTTTCCAGCAGCATGGCCACGCCTTGGCCCAGGCCGACACACATTGTGGCCAGGCCTCGGGTGGCGTTTTCGCGCTCCATCCGGCCCAGCAGCGTAACGACGATACGGGATCCGGAGGAGCCCAGCGGATGTCCGAGGGCGATCGCGCCGCCGTCGTTGTTGACCGTGCCGGCATCCATCCCGAGCAGCCGCATGCAGGCCAGTGACTGCGCTGCAAAGGCCTCGTTGAGTTCGACCGCGCCTACGTCGTCCAGGCTCCAGCCTGCCTTGGCCAGCGCCTTCCGGGTGGCCGGGACCGGGCCGATGCCCATCACTTCGGGGGCGACCCCGGCGGCCTGGCTTGTGACAATGCGCGCCCGCGGCGTCAGGCCATAGCGTGCCACGGCCTCGCCGCTGGCGACCACGACTGCGGAGGCACCGTCGTTGAGTGAACTGGAGTTGCCCGCGGTTACGATCCCGCCGGGCTTAACGATCGGCCGGAGGCCGGCCAGCGCGTCGGCGGTAGACCCGCGCCGGGGCCCCTCGTCGGTGTCCACGAGCGTTACTTCCCCGCGCCGGCCGGTGACCGGGACGGGGACGATTTCTTCACTGAAGCGGCCGGCGTCGATCGCAGCCACGGCCCGTTCGTGCGAGCGCAGCGCGAAGCTGTCCGCGTCGGCGCGGGAGATCCCTTCGCGGCTGGCCACTTCTTCAGCGGTTTCGGGCATCGATTGCCGGGCATTGGTGTCCATCCGCGGGTTCACGAACCGCGCACCGATTGAGGTGTCCGCCAGCTCCCCCGGTTTAGCGAAGGGCCTCTCCGGCTTAGCCAGCACCCACGGGGCGCGGGTCATGGACTCGACACCGCCGGCAACCACGAGGTCGGCGTCGCCGTTGCGCACTGACTGGGCCGCCATGCTGATGGCCGTCAGACCCGAGGCGCACAGCCGGTTGACCGTGACGGCGGGGACGGCGTCGGGCAGCCCGGCCAGCAGCACCGCCATTCGGGCAATGTTCCGGTTGTCCTCTCCGGCCTGGTTCACGCAGCCCAGCATGACCTCGTCAAGGCTGGCAGGATCGACGCCGGCGCGGGCCACTGCGGCCTGCAGAACGAGTGCGGCCAGGTCGTCGGGCCGGACCGTGGCGAGAACGCCCCCGTGACGGCCCACCGGGGTGCGGACGCCGCCGACCAGGAATGCCTCGGGCATCAGCGGGCCCCGCCGTTGATGTAGAGCGTCTGGCCGGAGACGTAAGAGGAATCGTCGCCGGCGAAGAAGGCCACGGCGGCGGCCACTTCCTCCGGCTGGCCCACCCGGCCCAGCGGGGTGCGGGCTGCCACCGCCTCCTGGTGTTCAGCCGGGCTGCTACCCACGCGTTCGGCCGTTGCCGCGGTCATCGAGGTGGCGATATAGCCGGGGGCCACGGCGTTAACTGTGATGTTGAAGGGGCCGAGTTCGATGGCGAGTGTCGCCGTGAGGCCCTGGATGCCGGCCTTCGCGGCGGCATAGTTGGCCTGGCCCCGGTTGCCCAGCGCGCTGCGGCTGCTCAGCGAGACGATCTTCCCGTACTTAGCGGGGACCATGTACCGCTGGGCGGCACGGGAGCACAGGTAGGCGCTCGTGAGGTTGGTGGTCAGGACCGAGTCCCAGTCCGGCCGGTCCATCTTGAAGAACAGGTTGTCGCGGGTAATGCCCGCGTTGTTGACCAGGATGTCCAGCCTTCCGAACTCGCGGTGAATTTCACCGAAGACCCGGTCCACGGTCGACTCATCCGTGACGTCGCAGCCGGCAGCGACGGCTCTACCGCCGGTCGCGAGCACCTGCGGGTGCTCCGAGATCCGCTGCGCAGTGTCCTTGGCGCCGTCCTCGTTGAGGTCCAGGACGATGACGGTGGCGCCACCGGTGGCCAGCTTCATCGCAGTGGCGGCGCCGATGCCCTGCGCGCCGCCGGTGACAACTGCCACCCGGTTGGTGAAATTGCTCATGGTGTTTCCTTCGCTTGCGTGGAATGTGACTGATGACTGTGTGGCGGCTGCCCGGCCCGGACCTAGCTGAAAGCGGAGAGGCCGGTGATCTCGCGGCCCACGAGCAGGGATTGAATGGAGTCGGTGCCCTCGTAAGTGGAGACGACTTCCATGTCGGTCATGTGCCGCGCGACATGGTTCTCCAGTAGCACGCCGTTGCCGCCGAGCATGTCCCGCGCCTCGGAACAGATCCATCGCGCCTTCTGCGCCGTGTGCATCTTGGCCAGCGAGGCCATTGGTCCGGTCATCCGGCCGTCCTCAGCCAGGACGGCGAGCCGGAAACATATCAGTTGCATGGCCGTCAGTTCGGCGAGCATGTTGGCCAGTTTGTTCTGGACAAGCTGGAAGCTGCCGATCGCTTTGCCGAACTGTTGCCGGGTTTTCGCGTAGTCCACCGCGATCTCGTAGGCTGCCATGGCGTGGCCGAGGGATTCCCAGGACGCTCCGCTGCGAGTGGACGTGAGTACACGGGTGACGTCCTTGAAGGAGCGGCAGCCAGTGAGCCGGTTGTCCGCTGGCACCCTGAGGTTGTTGAGGGTGATGTCTGGCTGGAGAATCGCCCGCTTGCCGATCTTTCCGGTGATGACATCAGTGGAGTACCCGTCCGGATAGCTGCCGTCGTCGTTGCGCTCCATCACGAACGCCTTGACCTTGGCATCATCTTCGTCCCGGGCGAAGATGATGACGACGTCGGCCATGCTGGCGTTGCCGATCCACCGCTTGCGGCCGGTGATGATGTAGCTGTCACCGTCCCGCCGGGCGCTAGTCTCCAAGGCCACGGAATCGGAACCGTGATCAGGTTCGGTCAGGGCGAACGCGCCTATCTTATCCAGCGTCGCCATGGCGGGGAGCCAGCGCTGCTTTTGCTCTTCGCTGCCAAGCATGTTGATGGTTCCCATCGCCAGGCCGGACTGCACACCGAGGAAAGTGTTCACGGAACCGTCCCCGCGGGAGACTTCTGCGGCGACTATCCCGGCGGCAAGCCTGCTCAGGCCGGGGCAGCCGTAGCCGGTGATAGTGGTTCCCACGATGCCGAGGGCGGCGAGTTTGGGAATCATCTCGAACGGGAACTCGGCCCGTTCCCAGTAGCCGTTGATGACGGGCAGCAGGTCTTTGTCGACGAAGCTGCGGACCTTCAGCCGGAGGGCCCGGTCCTCAGCGGTGAGGAAATCGTCCATGAGGTAGAAGTCGGTGCCTTGTTCGGCCAATTGCGGTGTCATTGGGTCAGCTCCAGGGGTGTGTCGTCGGGGATCAGCGGTTGACGGGGTTCCGTGCTTGCTTGCGTGGGCTGGTATTGGGCGAGCCAGCGCCGTTCGTGTTCCGCCAGCGGCCGTGCCGTGCCGGTCTCCGGCCAGACTGAAACAATCACTGTCCTGCCGTCCACGGCGACTGCGCCGTTCTGAGCGCCGCTGAATGCGAGGCTGAAGGAGCTGGTGCCGATCCTGCTGACCGTGAGTTCAACGTCAAGGTCTTCGCCGTGGTGGACCGGCCTCCGATAGTTCAGTTCGAGGGCAGCCACCACCGTGGGGGTCGCTCCTGCGGAGCGGCTTCCCGGCAAGGTGGCCCGCCACTGGATCCTCGACTCCTCCAGCAGTGTCACGACGGCGGCATGATTGACGTGTCCATTGAGATCCTGATCCGACCAACGCGGGCGGATCCGGGTCCGGTATGCCTCAGGCATGGGCTAACGCCTTCTGGTGCAGCAGCCAGTTGCGGACCAACTCGGAGCTTTCGTTGAGCTCCGGTGGGGCCAGCGCATAGTCCACGGGAGTGCGGGAGTACTCGACCGGATGCCGCACCGTCGGAATCTTTCGCGACCCGCTGCCGGCCAACACCACCGGCTGCAGTCCCAGTTGTTCGGCGAACTCGATGCCGCCGCCTACGTCCTGGATCGGCGCGCACGGCAGCCCGGCGGCAGAGAGCTCGCTGAACCAGCGCGCGGCGGACTGAGTGGCCAGCCGCGCGTGGAGGATGTCCCGGAGCTCATCACGGTGCGCATTGCGTTGCCGGGTCTTGGCGAACTTCGGGTCCCGGGCCACTTCAGGGATCGCCAGCGCCCCGCACAGCCGGACGAACTGGGCATCGTTACCGGTCGCGACGATGAGCATGCCGTCGCCTGTCTGCATCGGCGCGTACGGGTACATGCTGGGGTGCTCATTACCCATGCGGGTCGGCACTACGCCTCCCGTGACGTATGCCGCGGACTGGTTTACCATGCCAGACAAAGCCGAGGACAGGAGGTTTAGCTCCACCAACTGGCCCTCGCCGGTCTGGTCTTTGTGGTGCAGGGCCCCAAGGATGCCGATGGCCGCATGCAGGCCGGTAATCACGTCAAAGAGGGCGATGCCGGCCCGGTACGGTTGCGTGTCCTGGTCCCCGGTCAGACTCATCATCCCCGAGGCGGCCTGCACGAGTAGGTCATATCCCGGGATATGCGCACCGGCGCCGGTGCCGAACCCGGTGATGGAGGCGTAGATTATATCCGGCTTCAACTCCGCGGCGGCGGCATAGTCCAAACCCAGCCGCGCCATGTTGCCGGGCTTAAAGTTCTCGATCATCACGTCGGCGGAGCGGATCAGTGAACGCGCCACGTCCAAGTCCTGCGGATCTTTTAGATCCAGGGCAATGGAGTGCTTGTTGCGGTTCACCGCCAGGAAGAAGGTGGCCTCGCCGTCTCGGACCGGGGGCATGTAGGTCCGGGTGTCGTCGCCGTCAAGGCCTTCGACCTTGATCACAGTGGCGCCCATGTCAGCCAAGAGCATGGTGGCGTAAGGGCCGGCCAAGACCCGGCTGAAATCCGCGACGACGACGCCGGCCAGTGGCCCGGTGCCTTCGCGGCCCAGGATGTCAACGCCTGGCCGGATTCCGCCTTCGGCAGGACGATTGGGCCCTTCAGCCGCCGCTTCACTGCTCGGTTGTGTCATTTAAATCCTCCGGTGTGTGGTCTGCATCACCACCTTTGCAAGCGGATTGATTCTCGTCCAATACGCATTAGGTGTGGGAGTGATACCCCACCGCCATCAATGCCTATTTCGCAGCGGTGGGTATCTTGGGCGTATGAACAATGACGTTGACCTGAGCGGGAGCTGACCGGGGCCATGGAAATACAACAGATTCGCATCTTCCTCGCCCTGGCCGAGGAGTTGCACTTCGGCAGGGCTGCGCTCCGGCTCCACATGGCCCAGCCGCCCCTGAGCCGGTCCATCCAGCGACTGGAGCACGAACTTAAGGCGCCTCTCTTTACTCGGAGCACGCGGACGGTCCGTCTCACGCCGGAAGGGGAGGCGTTGCTGGCGCCGGCCCGGGACATACTGGAGGCCTGCCGCCGTTCGGCCCTCGCGGTCGCCTCGGTGGGCCGCGGCGAAACCGGGCGGGTGCGGGTCGCTTTTGCCGGCGTGTCCTCACACGTGATGGTGGGCAAGCTCGCCAAGCGCGTCCGGGAGACGCATCCCGGAATCGATTTTGAACTGTCCAGCTCCAACTTCGCCCTGCCGGCCATGGACAAGGTCTTGAGCGGCGCCATGGAAGTAGGCCTGGGGCGATGGAACTTCATCCCGGCGGTCCTGGAGTCCCGGGTCGTGGCCAGCGAGCGGCTGGTGGTGGCCCTGTATGACAACCATCCCCTGAGCGGCCGCGCTTCACTGCTCATGGCGGACCTTGCAGATCAGCCGTTCGTCACCCTGCCGGAGCACCCTGGCGCGATCCTCCACGACCACCTTCGGAGGCTGTCAAGCGCGGCCGGATTCGCCGCCGAAATTGTGCAGGTCGCCCCGGATTCCCATACGCTCATGGCACTCGTGGCGGCCGAAATCGGCGTAGCCCTGACGGTCTCGTCTGTCCCGGAAAACTTCAGCCACCCCGGGGTCACTTTCCTGCCATTGGACGACCCGGCTGATGTCATCCAGCTGCGACTGGTTTGGCGAAAAGACAACACCAGCCCGGCGCTGAGAGAGGTCCTTCGGCTCTCGGAAGACGTCTTGCCGTCGCCGGACAATGCCGCTTATTGATGCGTCCAGGACATCAGTGGTCGCAGAATACGGTATTGGATCTTACGCAATCCAGCTGGCACAGTGGTCGGAGATCGCCAGCCCTTAGAGCCAGCGCCGCCCCCAGCGGCCCAGCACATGCCAGGAGAACAAACTGTGACCGTATCCGAAACCACCCTGGTGCACGACGACGTGCTGAACCTGGACAGCCTGCTCAGCCCGGCTGAGCTGCAACTGCGCAGCACTGTCCGGGAGTTTGTGAACGAACGCATCCGCCCCAATATCGCCGGCTGGTACGAGGCTGCACACTTCCCCCTGGAACTCGTCCCCGAACTCGGGAACCTTGGGGTCCTTGGGATGCATCTGCAGGGCTACGGCTGCCCGGGCCGCAGCGCAGTCGAATACGGTCTCGCCGCAATGGAACTGGAAGCAGGGGATTCCGGACTCCGGACCTTCGTTAGCGTTCAGGGCTCCCTTGCTATGAGTGCCATCCACAAGTGGGGGTCCGAGGAGCAGAAGAAAGAGCACCTCCCGGCGATGGCTCGGGGAGAAAGGATCGGTTGCTTCGGGCTTACCGAACCTACCGCCGGCTCAGACCCGTCCAGCATGGCTACCTTCGCGGTTCCCGACGGAAGCGGCGGCTGGGTCATCAACGGTGCCAAACGCTGGATTGGGCTTGCCTCGGTGGCCCAGATCGCGGTCATCTGGGCCAATACCAGTGAGGGTGTCCGCGGCTTCATCGTGCCCACGGACACGCCCGGTTTCACCGCGACACCCATCGGCTCGAAGCTGTCGATGCGTGCCTCCATCCAGTGCGACATCACCCTGGACGACGTCCGGCTTCCGGGCGCGGCGCTGCTTCCGCGCGCCCGGGGGCTGAGCGGCCCGTTCTCCTGCCTCAACGAAGCTCGCTACGGCATCATCTGGGGTGCCATGGGTGCGGCAAGGGACTCGTATGAAACCGCCCTCGCGTACTCGCAGGAGCGACTGCAGTTCGGCAAGCCCCTCTCCGGGTACCAGCTCACCCAGGAGAAGCTCGTCAATATGCTGCTGGAAATCCAGAAAGGCACGCTTCTTGCCTTACACACCGGGCGGCTCAAGGACGCCGGTGCCTTGGAGCCGGTCCAGATCTCAGTCGGCAAGCTGAACAATGTCCGCGAGGCCATCGCCATCTGCCGGGAGGCCCGCACTCTCCTAGGCGGCAACGGCATCACGCTGGACTACTCGCCGCTGCGGCATGCCAACAACCTCGAATCCGTGCGCACCTATGAAGGCACGGACGAAGTCCATACGCTGATCCTGGGCCAACGCATCACGGGAATCTCTGCGTTCCGTCAAGGGTGACGGCCGCAGCTGCTCTCACCTCGGTACACATGGACCGCACGCGCAGTGTCGGTGTGACGGGGCACCGAACTCGGCCCCCGGGGCATTCACCAGGACTGGCCGTCAGTGCGGCACCAGTTCATCGCCGTGACTCCTGGGCCGGTGGCGGTCGCGCAAACTTGTGAAGAGTGCGGTGATGCCCCTGATGAGTCCGACCGCGAGGGTCTTCACTGCGAGAAGAACAATTCCAATGACTCCCGTCACCAGCAAGAGCAGGAGAAACAGGATCAGGATTGGCAGCAGTAGGACAACTATCCCCGCTATTGCTGCCATGTAAAGGAGCGCGTACCCGGCAAGCGTGGTCGGATCCACTGGACTTCCTGTCAACAGCCGGACCATTTGCTCCGGATACTTGCTGCCCGTTCCCGTTGCAGCCTGGGGTGATGCGGTCTGGACGATATGCGACGTCGGCCGCTTTGGGGCAGGCCGTCCGGGCAAGGAAGGGTGCCGCCCGCGTCGGGGCGGCACCCTTCCTCTCGGCGGCGGACTATTCCTTGAAGGCGTCCTTGACCTTCTCGCCGGCCTGCTTCAGATCGGCTTTCGTCTGGTCAGCCTGGCCTTCGGCCTTCAGGCCCGGATCGTTCCTGGCCTCGCCTGCCGCTTCCTTGCCTTTGCCGCCAAGCTTCTCGGCAGCATTGTCAATCTTGTCTCCCAGACCCATGGTGTTGCTCCCTCCGGTTTGGTCGCCGCCGGCGATCCGCCAGCGGCCTACAACTTCATCGTAAACCCGATCATGCCCAAATAGTAAGCATGCTGACTGGATTGCCGCGCACGTGCCGATGCAGCCTGGTTGCAACCTTCGAAGTCCTAGCATGGGGGCACGCTTTCAACCACGGCGCAGCGAAAGGTTAACCGAATGACGAGAATGTTGATTATCGGACCGCCCGGCTCCGGCAAGGGAACGCAAGCGGAGCGCATTTCGGAGCGCCTGGGCGTTGCTGCGATCTCCACGGGGGACATCTTCCGCGCCCATGTGAGGGGCGGGACGCCGCTTGGCATCGAAGCCCGGAAGTACATGGACGCCGGCGATTTCGTTCCGGACAGCGTCACCAACGAGATGGTGCGCAGCCGTCTCAGCCAGGACGACGTCGAAACCGGCTTCCTCCTGGACGGCTACCCCCGCACTGCCCCCCAGGTTGACTACCTCGACGGGGTTTTGGCTGCGCGGGAGCTGACGCTCGACGTCGTCCTGCAGTTGACCGCCGACGATGAGGAACTGGTCAAGCGTCTCCTGGGCCGTGCCGAGGACACCGGCCGGAGCGACGACAGCGAAGCCGTCATCCGCCACCGGCTGGACCTGTATCATCGGCAGACCGAGCCCGTGGTGGCTGCGTATGGGGGGCGTGCCATTCTGGCCCGGGTCAACGGCATCGGCGGCATCGAGGAAGTCACCGCCAGGGTAATGGGCGCCATCGGGAACCCAAGCAGGGTCTCGGCAGCAAACGACCGGTGATCCGGACAGGGAACCTTTCATAGCCGAGCACCCTGCCTTGAAGGGAAAGCGGCACCAAACGCAAGCGGTCGACGGCGGGACTTCCCGCCGTCGACCGCTTGCGTTGCGCCTTGGGGCAGGCGGCTCGCCGCTGCTGCAGAATCACGATTAACCCTTGACGGTGTGATCTACGTCGCGTAGATTGTTCAACAGTTCGGATTGTTCAACGATCCAACGATCGCTCGCAGTTTCGACTTCCGCAGCCCGCCGCGGTGGTCACGCACCCGCCCTTTGCACCGCTTGCAACTCCGCGAGCCGGACAACATGGCGCCCCAGCACCATCCGCCCGCATTCGGATGACATCCACACTTTTCATGGAGGATACACATGGCCACTCCATCAGTAATGGCCCCCGGTGACCCTAAGCCCGTTATAGGGCGCAAGAGCATGTACAAGGCATTCGCGGCCAGCCTGACCGGAACCGCGCTGGAGTTCTACGACTTCGCCGTCTACTCCGCCGCTGCCGCGATCGTTTTTCCGCTGATCTTCTTCCCGGCCTCGGACCCTGTCACGGGCACCCTGCTGGCGTTCTCCACCTACGCCGTGGGCTACATTTCCCGGCCGGTCGGCGGCATCATCTTCGGACGGCTCGGGGACGAGATCGGCCGCAAGAAGATCCTGGTCATCACGCTGATGCTCATCGGCGTGGCCACGTTCCTCATCGGCCTGCTGCCCACGTACGACAACATCGGCGTCATCGCCCCGGCCATCCTGGTCTTCCTCCGCTTCGCCCAGGGCGTGGGCGTCGGCGGCGAATGGGGCGGGGCAGTGCTGCTCTCCAGCGAATTCGGCGACCCCAACCGCCGAGGATTCTGGGCATCCGCCGCGCAGATCGGCCCGCCCGCCGGCAACCTGATGGCCAACGGCGCACTCGCCGTCCTGACCCTGACCCTGTCGGAGCAGGCCTTCCTCGACTACGGCTGGAGGATCGCATTCCTCATCTCGGCCCTGCTGGTGGCCTTCGGGCTCTGGATCCGGCTCAAACTTGAGGACACCCCCATCTTCAAGGCCATGGAAGCCAGGGGAGACAAGCCCAAGGCCCCGATCCGGGAAGTCCTGACCACCCAGCGCAGGCCCCTCATCGCAGCCATGCTCAGCCGGATCGGCCCGGACGTCACCTACGCCTTGTGCACGGTCTTCACGCTCACCTACGGCATCCAGGAGCTCGGCTTCGACCGCGGCCAGGTGCTGGTGGCTGTGCTCATCGGTTCAGCCCTCCAGCTCTTCACCATGCCGCTTGCCGGCGCCATCTCGGACCGCATCAACCGCCGGCTGGTCTACGCCATTGCCGCAGTGGCCGCCGCGGTGTGGGCGTACCTGTTCTTCATCGTCCTCGAGGGACGGTCCCCGGTCATGCTGGTCGTGGGAACGGTCCTGGGCCTGCTGTGCCACTCCTTTATGTACGGGCCCCAGGCGGCCTTCGTGGTTGAACAGTTCTCGCCGCGGCTCCGCTCTACCGGCAGTTCACTGGCCTACACCTTCGCCGGCATCATCGGCGGCGCCATTGCACCGTTCATGTTCACGCTGCTGCTGAGCACTTTCCACAGCTGGGTCCCGGTTGCCATGTACCTCAGCGTCGCGTGCCTGTTGACCCTGGTGGGCCTGGCGCTGGGGCGGGACTCCAACGTTGCCGAGGACGCGGAATACCTGCAGTCCACGGTGGAACCCGCTGAGGCCGTGGCCCGATGAACCTGGACACCGCCCTCATGGCGCCCTCCGATGCACGCCTGAAGTTCCGCAACGGCCTGGTCACCCCCACCTCCGGATGGAGCGACGGCTACACCCAGGCGAACCTGATTGCAGTGGCGGCCGGCTACGCTGACGAATTCATTGAATTCTGCCAGCTCAATCCCAAGGCCTGCCCCGTCATCGACGTCATCCCGGCGGGACGTTTCGAAAGCATCCTCGCCGCGGGATCGGACATCCGCAGCGACATCCCCGCCTACCGCGTATGGGTGGATGGCGAACTTGCCGAAGAGGTCTCCGATGTGACATCGGTCTGGCGTGAGGACATGGTGGGCGTCCTCATCGGCTGCAGCTTCACCTTTGAAGCCGCGCTGGCGAGCGAGGGCATCCCGCTGCGGCGCACCGAGACCGGCCGCAACGTGCCCATGTACCGCACGAACATCGAGTGCACCCCTGCCGGACGCATCCACGGTCCGATGGTGGTCTCCATGCGTCCCATGCTGCCGGGGCTGGTGGACGCGGCCATCCGGGTCACGTCCGAAGTGCCTAAGGTCCACGGCGGCCCCGTCCATGTCGGGTCTCCCGAAGATCTCGGCATCGCGGACATCAACCGCCCCGACTTCGGAGACGCGGTGGAGATCCGGCCGGGGGAAGTGCCGGTCTTCTGGGCCTGCGGGGTAACCCCGCAAAGCGCCGTGATGGCATCCAGGCCTTCGTTTGCCATCAGCCACGCCCCCGGACACATGTTCATCACGGATGTTCCCGAGAGCAACTACCGGGAACCGGCAGGAGTGTCATTGTGAAGAAAAGACTTCCCGTTGCCGAGGCACGGGCCCGCAGGATCATCAACCTGACCGCACCGCGGCGCCAGGCCACCGGAACGCACTGCGAACTGACCGGCGTCTGGCAGAGTCCAACAGGAACGAGCATCTCACTGTTCGAGGGCCAGCTCCTGCCGAGCGATTCCGGCCGGCCCTGCATCTGGACCTACGCAGGCCTCCCGGCCAGCAAAGCCGGATCCGGCGACGCCCGCCGCGCAGCTCCGGAGCACCACAGGCTGTAAAGACACCAAACCGCAAGCGGACGACGACGGGACCTCCCGCCGTCGTCCGCTTCCGTTTGCGATTGGGTGCGGGTGCGCTACGGCAGCCGCGACGCCCGCAGCAGTGAGGGCGTGCCGGCACTTTCGGGGTCGAGGGGCACGGGGCTGACCAGCACTGCCGGACCGCGGTGCAGGATGCCGCCTGAAACCACCTGGCAGCGCACGCCGCCACGCCCGCGCATGGCCTTGTGCGCGCCGGGTGCGAGCATCTGGTCCATCCAGGCGCAGGGGTGGGCGGGCCGCCCGGCCTTCAGCCGAACCACATCCCCGCCCGATTCCAGCGCAAACTCCCCGCCCAGCAGCGGAGCCAGATGGGCGCCCCTGAGGACGACGTTGCGCCGGGTCAGCAGCGGGTCAAGCGGTGCGGCCCCCAGCTCCGCGGCGATGGACTCGAGTGCCTCAACGGCAAAAAGCGTGACGGCAGCATCCATGTGGGCGGCCTTGCCAAAGAACCTGTCACCCACGATGCCCTTGCCGGCCACCATCTCCACTTGGTCGGCGTCGGTGGTGGGCACGTCCGCCGCCCCCTCGCGTGCGCGGCCAAAGTAGGCATGCGCCGGCGACACCAGAAGATGCAGGACCTCAACGTTGTACCTGTAGCTTGCCGTCATGCCTTAAAGCTATCGTTCATTGGCGGGCCGCCGCAGGGTGTCAGCCCGCTGGCAAGTCCTGACAGGCCCTCCCGCGATGCCCGGGAGAAGGACGTATCCCTCCACGTCACTGGGGACACTCCCCGGCTGGTGGGCCGGATCATCGCTGACGCGACTGTCTACGGCTCACGGGCCAAATGGCCGCTGCAACTCACCATGGATTTCGTCCGTGTGGGAGGCGAGTGGCTTGCGTCGCGCTCGGTGGCCACAACCTGGTAGGTCGGGGGCGGCATAAAGAAACGGCGAATGGATGACGGCGGGATGATCCCGCCGTCATCCCTGCGTCACAGCCGCAATGATCCGGCCCGCGACGTTCCGTCGTATCCTCCGCCGGGGGCCTTGAGGCCGTAAATGGTGCCGATCGTCGGTGCGACGTCAGCTGTCCGCGCCGGCTCCGATGACACCGTTCCCGGGACCACAAACGGGCTCCCGCCCGAGATGAAGAAGGGAATGGGCTCGGTGGCGGGATGCCCGTGGTTTCCCGGGATGGGGTTGGAAGCTACATACGGGTCGGAGAAACGCCAGCCGGCGCGGCAGTACGCCACGAGGTCGCCGGCCTCGACCCCCAGACGAAGGTCCGCCGGCTTGTGGACGGACAGCACGCCCTCATGGGCACTGACCAGCTGTTCGACGGCAGCCATGCCCGCGGTCCGGTCGGTTTCGGAGCCGGTCCAGTAGAGCAGGTCCGCCCCGCCGTTCTGGGCTATTTTGACGTTGGATTGCAGCTCCGGGCGGGCCTGCAGGATCAGGTCGACTGAAACCACGTTCGTGGGGATGGACCAGTCCATGGAGTGGTCGGCGAGCACCATCACCACGCTGGATTCCCACCTGCCCGTGCCTTTGAGGTGGTCGATGAAACGCCCCACCTGCACGTCAGTGTCCGCGAGGGCGGCTTCCCGTGCAGCGCGCAGCGTGGTGCCGGAAAGATCGGAGTGGCCCACGCGGTCAATGTCGCCGAGGTTCGTGAACACGAAGTCCGGGTCCGGCCCGCCCACCATCGCGAGCAGCGCGTCCATCGTGGCGGCATCGGGCGCGTGACCGGTGACCGGCAGCAGCGGCTGCGGTTCCCAGCGGTAGCTGGCGCGGGTGCCGAAGATGCCGTAAAGGTACTTCTTGCTGAGCACCGAGCCGGTGGTGAGCCCGCGCTCCTGCAAGCGGTCCAGGAGGGTCGCGAAGTGCAGGTCCGTGGACCGGTCGAGGTCGCGGACCACACCCTCGGCCCTGTCGTAGATTGCGTTGGCCGGAACGCCTGAACGATCCGGCCGGACCCCGGTCATCATCATCACGTGGTTGGGAATGGTCTCCATGACAGGCAGGGACCGGGCCGCCGGGAAATTCGTTCCGGCCGCGCGCAGGCCAGCCAGCCTGGGAGTCAGCGCGGGGGTGATCTCGTCCGGGCGGCAGCCGTCCACCACGAGCACGTAGCACCGGGTCCGTCCCGCAGCCGGTGCGGCCCACGCCGTTCCTGGCGCGGCGGAAAGGACGACGGCGGCACCGCCGGCAGCGGCGAGCTGCAGGAACTGCCGGCGTCCCGGCGTCGGGCGTGGGGGTGTTGAACGGCTCACGGGAGTCCTCCCTGGGTTGGCGTGACTTTGCCGGTGTTGGCTTGAACGTTGAACGATGTGGACAGTGCGGATCCTGAGCTGGCCGAGGTGCGTTCGGCCAGGACGTACCAGTCCATCCGGACTCCTGCAGGCGTTACGTCCAGGACTGAATAGCCGTGCGAGTCGAAATCGAGGTATTTCACGTGCGGGTTGGCCGCCTTGATGGCGTTCTCGACGGCGACGGATCCGGTCCGGGGCGGGACGTTGAGGATGTCATCGAGGTTGTCGCTCGTGACGGACGTGCAGACCAGTTCCGCGGCCACGGAATCGCCGGTGGCCGGGTAGCTGGCCGGATCCGCGGGGATGTCGCAGGCCCAGCCGGAGTGGATATCGCCGGTGAGGAACACAGTGTCCTTGACGGCGTTATCCCGCAGGTGGCGGACCACGCGGTTGCGGTCCGCCTCGTAGCCGTCCCACTGGTCCACGTTGTAGGGCACGCCGCTGATGCTCGTCCCGCCCATCAGCTTTTGCACACCGGCCAATTCGGCCGTGCTCAGGGTGGAAGGAACCCGGACGGGTGCGATCATGACCGGGTTGCCCACGAGCTTCCACTGCGGGCCGGCGGATTTCAGGTTGCCCAGAAGCCAGTCCATCTGGGCGGCGCCGGTGATGGTGCGGGCGGGGTCGCTGACCGCAGCGTCTGTTCCGTTGGCGGCCTGCCGGTCCCGGTAGCTACGCAGGTCCAGCATGGACAGGCTGGCCAACGAACCGAAGTCGAGCCTCCGGTAAATCTGTCCGCCCGGTTCGTAGCGCACGGGCATCCATTCGGCGTAGGCCTGGTGCGCGGCGGAAAACCGCGCGCTCCAGGCCCCTTCGGCGCCTTCAGTGTGGTTCTCCGCGCCGCCCTTCCAGGCGTCGTTGGCCGATTCGTGGTCATCCCAGGTGACGATAAAAGGTGCGGCAGCGTGCAAGGCCTGCAGGTCGGTGTCGGTCTTGTACTGCGCGTGGCGGCGACGGTAGTGGGCCAGCTGGGTCATCTCGTGGGCAGGCTCGTGGGGGCGGACCACCACGTCGCGCGCCTGGTATTCGCCCGGCCCATACTCGTAGAGGTAGTCGCCGAGGTGGAGTACGGCGTCGAGATCCCCGCGGCCGGCAAGGTGGCGGTAGGAGGAGAAATAGCCCGCCTGCCAGTTGGCGCAGGACACGACGCCGAACTTCAGCCGGTCCACTGGAGCGCCGGCAGCCGGCGCCGTGCGGGTGCGTCCCGCCGGGGACACCGCCGAGCCAAGGGTGAAGCGGTACCAGTAGCTCGTGCCGGGGGCGAGCCGGCCCGCGATGACCTTGACCGTATGGTCGCGGGACGCGCCTGTATTGGCCGTACCCCGGGCCACGATCTTCTTGAAGCCGGCGTCGGCCGCGACCTCCCAGCCCACCGACACGTCCGGGCCCAACCCGCTTCCGGGTAGCGCATCGGGCGACGGCGTGACCCGGGTCCAGAGCAGCACGCTGTCAGGCATCGGGTCACCGGAGGCAACACCGTGACCGAAGGCTCCCGCGCCTGCTGCGTTGGCAGGGACGCCAGCGGTGCCGGTCAGCGCGGTGCCTGCGGCTCCTGCCGCAGCCACCACCACAGCAGAACGCAGTACTTGACGACGAGTAAAGTTGTTCATGGTTCCAGTATTCCTACCCGCGAGTAGCGGATTGGGCTTTCCCGGCCCCGGTTTCCCAGCTGTTTGCCCACTGTTTGTCCGTTGGCCAAAGACGCGATCCGGCCGTAAGTGATGGAATCCGCTTCACCCCAGCAGGTCGTCCTCGTAGCACCAGCGCCAGTCTTCACCCGGCTCGATACTTCGCATCACCGGGTGGCCGGTGGCCTCGAAGTGCCTGGACGCATGTGTTCCGGGGGAGGAGTCGCAGCACCCCACGTTTCCGCAGGCCAGGCACATCCTGAGGTGCACCGTCGTCGTCCCTTCCCGGCGGCAGTCCGCGCAGAACGGCTCGCGCGGTACCTCCGCGTCCGGCGCGGACTCCAGATGGCCGCACACCCCGCCCGGCCTCGCGATGCCCTCCCCGCCGCCCTCGCCGGAAGCGTCCAACTCATCCAACGAGACGTCCAACATCGATTCCTCAACGTCCAGGCGGTCCAGGACCTCGCTGAGTACTTCGTGCGCGTACTCGCCGCCGCGCCGCAGCTCCAGCACCTTGGCCCGTTCCGCTTCCAGCATGGCCAGCCGCAGCTGGGCGTAGCGCTGGCTCGGGGTCGCGGCCTCCGACGTCGGCCGGCCGAGCCGCTCCCAGGCCGCCAGCCCGCGTTCCTGGGTCCGCCGCTTCAGCATGGACACCACCTCCGGCGGGTCATCGTCGCTGCGCAGTTCCTGCAGCCGTTGCACCCCCGCGGCGGTGGCCAACTGCATGAGGGAGGCCTGGTTCAAGGCGTCCTCCCGCTGGTCCGGACCCTGCACCCGGAGCAGCCGGACCAGCGCAGGCAGGGTGAACCCCTGTAGCGTGAGGGTCCCGCCCACCACCACCATCGCGGCCAGGATCAGCACCGGCCGGTGTTCCAGTTCCGCGGGCAGCACAAGCACCGCGGCCAGCGTTACCACCCCGCGCATCCCCGCCCAGGACACGATCGCGGCGAACTGCCACGGCGGCGCCGGATCGTTTCGCCGCACGGCCGGGATCAGCCGGGGCAGGTAGGTCGCCGGGAAGACCCACACCGGCCGCAACAGCAGCACCGCAAGCAGGATCACGGCGCAGCCGGCCCAGATCCGGCCGGCGCCCAGCGAATCATCCTGGACGCCCTCGATGATGGTCCGGACCTGCAGCCCGATCAGCAGGAACACGGAGTTTTCCAGCAGGAACTGCACCGTGTTCCAGTTGCTGCGCTGGCTCAGCCGGGCGGCGCCGTTGGGCATGGACGGCGCCTTGGTGCCCATTACGAGCCCGGTGACGACGACGGCGAGCACCCCGGAAGCGTGGATCGCCTCGGCCGGGAGGTAAGCGACGAACGGGGCTATCAACGACGTCGAGGTGTTGATCGGGACGTTCCGGATCCGCTTGCGGAGCTCGGTCAGCACGTAAGCGGCGGCGAGGCCCACCACCAGCCCGCCGCCGGCCGCGAGCAGGAAACCGCCGGCGATCCCGGCCACGGACACGGACCCGGCAATCGCCGCGATGGCGGCGCGGAGGCACACCAGCGCGGTGGCATCGTTGACCAGGGATTCGCCTTCGAGGATGGTGACAATCCGGCGCGGCATTCCCACTTTCCGGGCGATGGCGGTCGCGGCCACGGCGTCAGGCGGGGCGACGACGGCGCCGAGGGCGATCGCGGCGGCCAGCGGGATCTCCGGGAACAGCCACCAGACCACAAAGCCCACGCTGAGGGTTCCGAAAATGACGTAGCCCACCGAAAGCAATCCGATGGCGCGCCGGTTGGAACCGAAATCGAACAGCGAGGTCCGCAACGCGGCTGCGTACAGCAGCGGCGGCAACAGCCCGACGAGGACAAGTTCCGGATTCAGTTCAATGCGCGGGACGAAGGGGAGGAAAGAACCCGCGACGCCGGCCAGCACCAGCAGCAGGGGTACGGACACGTTGAGTTTCCGGCCCAGTGCGCTGCCGGCGCAAACAACGGCCACGAGAACCAACAGTCCCAGGGCGATCTCCATGGGCTCATTCTCTCAGGGGCCCGGCTGTGCCGGGCCGGGGTGATAATGAAGACCCCGGACCGGAAGGCGCCTTCATGGAAATGGCCAAAGCCACTGAGGCTGACAAAGAGCAGTTCAGGGCACTGATGGCAGGGCTGCCGGGCATCGAGATCAAGCCGATGTTCGGAAACCTCGGCGCCTTCGTCAACGGAAACATGTTCGCGGGGCTTTACGGCTCCACCCTGGGACTGAAGCTCGCGGATGCTGACCGCGACGAGCTGATGACGAGCCGGGAAACCCTGCCATTCATCTCGGCCGAACGGCCCATGGGCGGCTATGCGGGGCTGCCGGTCCAGGGCCCGCCGGAAGAGATCGAGCCGTGGCTGGCCCGGGCGCTGGCGCACGTCGCCGCACTGCCGCCGAAGGCGCCCAAGAGTTCCAAGCCAAAAAAGTGATTAAGGACGACGGCGGAGCGTCCCGTGAGTCCGCGTCACCTCAGGAAGCGCTGTCCCGGAGACGCTGAACGAGGGCGTCAAGGATGGGAAGCTGGCCTTTCACGAGCTTGGTGCGCGCCTCCGGCTCATTGAACCACCGGGCGTCGTCGATCTCGGGATAATGCCTGATGACGCCGGAGCCCCTGGGCCATTCCAGCGGGAAAGTGTTGCTCTCAATACGTTCGGGCTGGAAGTCCCACTCGGCTGCGAACACGGTGATGACCTTGCCGGACGGCTGCCGGAAGGAACCTAGCTCGATGTAGTCAGCCGGCGGTGCCGGGGTGCCCATTTCCTCTGCGAACTCGCGCCGGGCGGCCGTCAGGGCATCCTCATCCTCAGGGTATTCACCCTTCGGGACGGACCACGCGTGTTCGTCCTTGCGGGCCCAGAAAGGTCCGCCCATATGGGCTATCCACACCTCCAGTTGAGCCGCGGGATCCCCCCGGTACAGCAAAATCCCTGCGCTTCGAACAGTCATGGTGCCTCCTGGTCCAAGGCTATACGCGGCGACGCTGGGGGGCGGCTCTCGGGTAGTGTGTGGGCATGGTGCGTGGACTTGCCGACATGGGAGCAGAAGGCGTTCTGCTGGCCGGGGCAGGGCGGGCAATTCTGCTGCAGATCGCGAACCCGGCGGTGGGTCACGGCGTCGCCGAGCACAGCAACTTTGCCGAGCGTCCGCTGGACCGTCTTCGCGCCACCCTCACCTACGTATATGCCGTTGTCTACGGCACCGAGGAGCAGGTGGCGGCGGTGCGTCGCCGCGTTAACCGTGCCCACGGCCCCGTCCGCCGCAAACCCGATGCCGGTTCCGCCGGCTACAACGCCTTCGACGCGCAGTCCCAGCTCTGGGTGGTGGCAACCCTGTACGACACCGCCGTCACTGTTTACGAAAGAGTCTACGGAGCGCTGGACGACGACGCCGCAGACCTCATGTACCGGGACTACGCGAGACTCGGCACCGCCCTCCAGCTTCCCGCGGAACTATGGCCGGCGGACCGCAAGGCGTTCGGAAGCTACTGGAAGACCTCGCTGGAGGGGCTGGAAGCCGACGACGTCACGTCACGCGTGGCGCGCAGCCTGCTCTATCCGGAGGACCCCCTGCTGTGGCAGCGCCTTGCCATGCCGCTGGCCCGCTTCATCACCGCAGGCCTCCTGCCGGACAAGCTCCGGCGGGGCTTCGGACTGCCGTGGAGCGAGCGTCACGGCCGCTGGTTCGACCGCACCATGCGGTGGTCCGCCATGGTCTATCCGCGGCTGCCGCGGCGGGTCCGCCACTGGCCCAAGAACTACTGCCTGGGCCGGCTCAGCCCGGCCTAGGTTCTGAAACGCCCCGTGGTCCGGCTCAATCCGGCGGGGAAATCAACATTGCCACTCGTGGCGGGGGAACGAGGTATATCAGTGCGGAGTTTCACATCCGTAGAGCTCTTGATCGATCAGCGTGCCCACCGATTCCTGGACAAAGGGCCAGCCGGTGGCGCCCGCTCCAGGCTCACCGAGTTCGTGGTCTTCGGCCTCAAGCAGGGCTGGGCATGCATCTTTGGTGCCGCGCTCCTCGCCGTGCTCCTGGCGGCACGCCTGTGGTATCCGGACAATGCCGCTTTGGCCAGGAACGACTTCCTGACCCTCGCCGCCGTCGTCATCCAGATCCTCATGGTGGCCACACGGCTGGAAACTGTCCGCGAGCTGAGGGTTATCGTCCTGTTCCACATCGTGGGGACTGTGATGGAGCTGTTCAAGACCGACGTCGGCTCGTGGTCCTATGAGGCCGACGGTTTCCTGCGCATCGGTGCGGTGCCGCTCTTCAGCGGCTTTATGTACGCGGCGGTCGGCTCCTATATGGTGCGCGTCTACCGGCTCTTCGACCTGCGCTTCGGCCGGTACCCGCGGCGGTGGATCACCGCGGTCGTTGCCGCGGCCGTCTACGTGAACTTCTTTACCCACCACTACATCTGGGATGCCCGCTGGGTGCTGCTGGCCGCCGTCGTGATCGTCTTTGGGCGGTGCATCATGCACTTCCGTGTCTTCCGCCGGACCTTCCGGATGCCGTTGGTCCTGGCGTTCCTGCTGGTGGCGCTGTTCATCTGGATTGCGGAGAACATCGCCACCTGGTCGGGGGCCTGGCTTTACCCCAACCAGGTGGACGGCTGGCACATGGTCTCGCCCGACAAGCTGGTTTCGTGGTTCCTGCTGATGATCATCTCAGTGGTGCTGGTGGCCTGGGTCTACAAGCCACAGCCGCCGGAGGCGCCGGAGGATGCCAGCGGTGAAATCCCTTTGCATGTGGTTCCGGATGGAGGGGTCGCACGGCCCTCATCATGAGTGAAGGCTCTACAGCCCGGCATGGGAGAACACATTGCCAAAGAAAGTGGCCAGCCCGTCCGCGGTGGCCTGGGCTTCAGCCTGCGAGGACGTCTTGGTATTGGCCTCCACCGACAACGTCCCCTTGCGCGCGCCGGCCCTGACGTGCCATTCGCCTGTCCCGTCCGGCAACTGATAGGCGACGGCGTAGCTTGAGTCGGCGGCAATGGTTGTGTTCAGCTTCGAAACGGCCGACCACTCGCGCGAGCCGCCGCCAAAACCGACCTCCTGGATCGTCGTGCACTCCCGGAGTGCAGCGGCCCGGGTGTCAAAGGGATAAGGCGGCGCCGCCGTCGTCGTCATGCTGATCACGCTGAACTCGGTGTAATCCATCTTGCTGGCACCCTGGATCTGCCCCTGGCCGAGGACCGCGCCCGGGAGCGAGCCGTAATATGCTTCGTCGTTGTAGGTGCACGGAGGCACCGGCCCCTGCAGCGAAGGGCCCGCGGAGGAGCCGGGCGCCGGGCCGATGACCGAGGCGCCGGGCAATGCCACGGGACTTCCGTCCGGCCCGGTGACGCCCTTGAACAGCGCCACGAGATCATCGGCGGTGCGGGAGTTGGGCGGCGGCGCGGCAACTGTCGGAGGCTTTGTCACGGCCTGGTCGATGAGTTCCTTCGCCAAGGCGGCCATGGAGTCGAGGGCCGGCTTCGCGTCGGCCTCGGAGTTGAGCTCGGCGACAGCGAGACTCAGCGTGATGGAGAGCGTTCCTGCAAGCACCCGCAGAACCACCGAGCCGTAATCCCCCGGGCCCTTCGGTTTCGTGGTCTGCATCAAGCCGTGCTGTTTTTCGCCGATCGGGGGAGCAGCCAAGAGCTGGACGGCGTACGTTGAGGTGCGGCCGGACTCCGTTGATGCCAGGTCAAACTGGCCGCAACGGGATGCCGGATCGTCCATGTAGCCGAAATCGGCCTTGGCGATGGCATCCTTTTCCGCGCTTCGCAGTGTGATCATGATGGTGGTGGCCGGTCCCGACTGCGCACCCATCGGCATGGCGCCCTCGGCGAAGTTCACGCCCTTGTCGGCCCAGCGGCTGAAGGGGTTTTGGGGGACGAGGCTGATGCACTCGCTGGGTGTGGTTGCGGTGCTGACCTCGGGGAAGGTGCCGCTCGAGGCTCCGCTTCGCTGGCGGGCGGAGTCCTGCGCCGTGGGAAACTGCACGCCCCGGTTCTGAGCTAATCCGTTGATGATCGCCACGAGTTCCTGGTCCGTGAAGACCGCGTTGGGAAACCCCGTTGTTCCAGGCCCGCTTGATGAGGACGCAGGCGGCGCAGTGGCTGTCGCGGTTGGTGTCCCGCCTGAGGGAGTGTCACCCGGCGTCCCGCCTCCGGACGAGCATCCCGCCAGCGCCAGCAGGGCGGCCACGGCGCAAGCCATCCACCGTCCGCCCCGCCCGAACCCACCGCCGATTTCGATTCCGCAAACGGGCATCCTCGGCCTCCTTTTCCAGAAGCCAAGGCTATGGTTCAGCAGGCATACCCACTAGGGTATTTGGGCCTCAGGCGCGGTCCGCGGGTAGTTGGTGACGGCGGTGCGCGTGTGCGGCCGCATATTCGGGTGGCGGCCACTCGTGACAGGCCGTAGGACACTCCCTAGAATCCACTCACCGGCAGGTGCCGGCAACCCGGACCGCGGAGGGCAGCAGGCAAGGGGCATGACCCGCCCAGCAGGAATCCCTGCTCCTGCCGCAGGTATGCGGTTCTCTCATTCGGAAGGAAGCTCGTCATGGGAATTCTCGGATTTCTCCTGCTCGGCTTGATCGCGGGAGCTATCGCAAAGGCCATACTTCCCGGCAGGCAGGGCGGCGGCTGGGTAGTCACGATGGTTCTGGGTGTGGTCGGTGCCATCCTTGGCGGATGGATCGGTTCGCTGGTCTTCGGCGGCGGCCTCGCTGAGTTCTTCGATCTCAGGACCTGGCTGCTGGCTATTCTGGGCGCCGTGATTGTGCTGGGCATCTACGGCGCCGTCACGCGCCGAAGCAGGGCCTGACCGCGGTACCTAGGGACGGCGTAAGGCAAGGAAGACCGGGACGGACGACGGCGACTCCTCCCTGCCGTCGTCCTCTCACCGGCGCGCCCGCCGCAGGGGAACTAGGCGTCCAGGTAGCCGCCGCTGGCCCAGCGGCGCAGCGCCGCCTTCTCGCCGTCGTCGAACTCCATCAGCGCCACACGGCAGAGCTCTTCCACGTTCTCGGTCCAGGCAGCCGCAAGCCCCTCCGCCGTCGCATTTTCATTGAGCTGGTAATTGACGTAACCCAGACCCTGGACCACAAAGTTCACCGCACCGCGGGACACCGGCTGGCCGGCGGTGACGCAGTCATCCCGGACGAGCCGAGAGAGCTCGTTGCGGTTGACCGGCTGTTCGCGAAGCCGTGACGCCAACGCCTGGAATAGCTGCCGGAACTGCGCCTCGGAGAGTGCGGGCACGTCCGTCACCCTGGTGACCCGTTCCTCGATGCCGGGCTCGACATCGGCATCCGCAGGCAGGTCGTCACTGGAAAACCTGTGAGTGTCCCAGACCCAGCCGCCCCGTGAGGGGGAGTATTCAACACCGTTGCCGATCTGGGCCACCCAGGTCCCGAATTTTCCGTACCCGCCCCAGTCTGTTTTCAGGGATGGGTCCGCCGTGAGTGCACGGTGGGCCACCATGGCTCCGACAACAGGACCCGGGGCAGCCCGGACGAAATCGCAGACCTCCCGGACCGCGGCGGAAACGGTCTTCGATTTTGCCTTGGGTTTTGCCTTCGCCGCCGCCTGTGCCTGCAGCGGCTGGACAGAGGCCACAGCGTGGATTGGCTCCCCGGTGGTGCCGTTCAGGATCGCCACGAAGTCGTGGGACTCCACCACGCTGTCCGCCATCTCGCGGTAGGCGAAGGCCACGGCGCCGGCGGCGATGACCGTGGTCATCTTGTCCGCCGCCCGAAAGCGCTGGATGAGGGACGTGAAATCAGCATCTGCCGAGGCGATGAAGAACTCGTCAATGCCTGCGCTGCCGGACAGCGCGTCCATCGCATCCAGCACCAGGTTGATGTCGGTGCTGGACTTCCCGCGCTGCGTCAGCGACGGGCAGTCGATCACCCGGAAACCGGCACGGGTCCAGTACGTCCGGTACTTCGAGTACACCACCGGGTTCAGGTAACAGTTTCTGATCAGGAAGCGGCGGGAACTTTCGGCGGAGCCGCCGGCGGACAAGGCATCCGCCCAGTGTTTGGGATCCTCGGCGAAACGCTTGGCCGCGAGCGGATCGAGGGCCAGTAACCCCGTGTATACGTTGTCGAAGTCGACAAACATGGCCGCCCGGATTCCGGGCCGTCGGGCAGGGGACGGCGACTCTTTCATCTGCCCAGTGTGCCAGCACGCCGGGAAACCCGCAGCCGCTTGATTCACGACACGCTCAGCTGACGGCGACGCCGGCGGATAGCAGCCGCCCAAGAATATCGGGCGTCTCTGCAACAGCCGAGGCTTCACGGGCCTCCGATGGTTCCCCGTAGCCCCACGAGACAAAAATCGTAGGGATCCGGTGTGCGGCCGCTCCGGCAACATCGTAGCTCCGGTCGCCCACCATGACCGCGCCGGAGATGTCCACCCCCTGTGCGTCGAGCCGTGCCAGCGATTCGGCAATCACATCCTCCTTGGAAGCCCTTCCGGCTGAGTCGGAGGCACCGCAGATGTCAGCGAAGTGACGGTCAATCCCAAAGGCGCGGGCCAGCCGGACCGCCTGATCCTCCACCTTGGACGTTGCCACCGCCATCGGACACCGCAACAGAGCCAGTTGATCCAAGAGGCTGTCAATACCGCCGAAAAGGCCGGATTGCAGGGCCCCTGTTTCGGCGTAGGCTGCGCGGTAGTGCCGGAGCGCGTCCCGGGCGGTTGCTTCGTCCAGGCCGGCGCTGTGCCTGAACGACTCGTACATTGGCGGTCCGACATACTTGAGCAGTTCCCGGTGCGGAGGGACGGGGGCATTCACCGCCCTGAGCGCCCGGGCGGCGCTGTCCATCACCCCCGGTGCGGAGTCCAGAAGCGTCCCGTCCATGTCGAAGAGAATGCAGGTGATGGCGGCGGGCGCCTGATTGTCCCGGTGTGGACGTATCATTTCTGCGGAGCCTTTCTGGCTACGGCATCAGCGCACCCGGTCCGAGGGGCAAGGGTGAACTGATGATTGCGGCGGAGGGTAGGGATGGGCGGGGCGGGTTTGGATCACATCGACCAGAAGATCCTTGCGGAACTCACAAAGAACGCCCGGGTGTCCCATGCCGAACTGGCCGGCAGGGTGCTTTTGTCCCGAAACGCCGTGCGGCAGCGTGTTGACCGCCTGGAGCGGCAGGGCTACATCCAGGGCTACACGATCGTGGCGGGCAGCGTGGGCCAGAGCATGGTTTCCGCATTCCTCATGATTTACCGCAAGGACCGCATGCGGGGTGCCGACGTCCTGGCAGCGCTGCGGACCATTCCCGAAGTGGTCCTCTGCGATGTCCTGAGCGGCGACTTTGACCTGCTGGTGAGGCTGGAGGCACGATCGCTGGACAGGGTCCAGGAGATCTGGGAGCAGATCGCGGCGCTGCCCGGCGTGGGCGATACCGTCACGGCGCTGACCCTGTCCAACGTCATCCGGCGGCGGGGAGCCGACGGGCCCGGAGCCGACATGCCCGGAACAGCCAGGCCTTAGGCCTGCTGCCTCGCTAGCTTCTGATGCAGACCACCTTGGGCTGCGTCATCTCCTCAAGGGCGAACCGGACGCCTTCGCGGCCCATGCTGCCGTACTTGGACCCGCCGAACGGCATGCCGTCAAACCTGTAATCGGAGGAGTCATTGATCATCACTCCGCCCGCCTCCAGATCCCGTGCCGCACCCATGGCCGACGCGAGCGAGCGGGTGAAGATGCCCGCATGCAGGCTGAACTCGATGGAGTTCGCCAGTTCGATGGCTTCGGCGCAGGTGCTGAAAGCCTTGAGCATCACCACCGGTCCGAAGACTTCCTCCTGCCAGAGGCGGCAATCCTCCGGGACAGACTCCAGGACCGTAGGCAGCAGGACATTTCCCTCCGCCCGGTTTCCTGCCAGGATCGTCGCGCCGGCGCTAATGGCCCCGCTGATCTTGAGCTGGACCTCCCGGACCGCAGCGGGGGTAATCATGGGGCCAACATCCGTCCGTTCCTCGGCGGGGTCGCCGGTGACCAGCACGCTGGTGGCCGCCAGGAACTTCGCACGGAATTCGCTGTAGACGGAGCGGTGGACCAGGACCCTCTGCACTCCCACGCAGTTCTGCCCCGCAGCCCAGAATGCGCCGGATACACAGGATTCCACCGCGCGGTCCACGTCCGCATCGTCCAGGACCATCACCGGTGCGTTGCCGCCCAGGTCCATGGCGAGCTTCTTCAGCCCGGCCGTGCGGGCGATCGCCTCCCCGGTCGCGAACCCGCCGGTAAAGGACACCATCCGCACGTCCCGGGTCCTGACGATGGCAGCAGCAACATCCCTCCCGCCGTGGACCACCGACAGGACCCCCGGCAGCAGGCCGGCGTCGAACAGGGCGTCGGCCAGCAGCTGTGCGGACAGCGGCGTGAGGGCTGACGGCTTGAGTACGACGGCGTTGCCCCCTGCGATCGCCGGGCCCACCTTGTGTGCCACCAGGTTGAGGGGATCGTTGAACGGAGTGATGGCCGCAATGATCCCCAACGGCTCACGTGTGAACCAGCCGGTCCGGTCCTCCGATCCGGCGTAGGCGTCGAAGGGGATGATCTCGCCGGCTATCCGCGTTGCCTCCTCCGCGGATAGCCGGAGGGTGTTGACGGCCCGGTGCACCTCCTTGCGTGCCTGGCGGATGGTCTTCCCTGCCTCCGCCACGATGGTCTGTGCAAAGACTTCGCTCCTGCGCTCGATGTCGGAGGCGGCCGTTGAAAGGATGGCGGCGCGGGCATGGCGGGACAGCGACTTCGCCGCCGCGGCGCCCGAGCGTGCCGCGGCCATCACTTCTTCAACAGCGCTGACATCGGTGACGGGGACGTGTCCCACAACCCTGCCGTCGTAGGGACTGGTTACCTCGTGGAGCCGGGGAGCGCGCACAGCCTGCAGGATGGTGGCCTCAGACACGTGCCAGTCCTTCCGCCACCTTGTGGATGGCCATGATGTCGGAGAGCAGCGCATAGGCCGTCTCGATGCGTCCGGCGCCGGGGCCGGAAACCGTCACGGAGCCCAGCAGATCGGTGTCGAACGAAACCGCGTTCGTGGCGCCTGAGATGCCGGCAAGGCTGTGCGCCACATCGACGGCGCGGGGTGCGACGCTTGCCGCGATGCCGCCGTCGGGAGTCCGCCTGGCGGATCCGATCAGCTTCCAGCGCCGGCCGGCCGAAGCGGCTGCCCGGATATCCTCCGGCGTCAGCGCAGAGATTCCCTCCCGGTGGACGTCCTTCAGCTGCAGGTTCCCGCCAAGCAGTTCGTTGGCGAGGATCAGCACCTTCAGTTGCACGTCGAAACCCTCGAGGTCCGCGGCGGGATTCGCCTCGGCGTAACCCAGCTCCTGGGCCTCCCGGACAGCCTCGCCAAGTTCAAGGCCGGCTTCCATGCGCCCCAGAACGTAGTTGCTGGTGCCGTTCATGATCCCTTCGAAGCCGTTGAGCTGCAGGCCGCCAAACATCTGCTTGGCAAGCCGGATCACCGGAGTGCCGCTCATGACGGCACCTTCAAACTCGAAACGGACACCGTGCTGTTCCGCCAGGGCTGCCAGTTCCCGGCCCCGAAGCGCCACGGGCCCCTTGTTGGTGGTGCACACGCTCTTGCCCGCCTCCAGCGCCCAGCGGACGTGCGACACCGCGGGCTCACCGTCGTCGGGATTGGTGAAGGTGGCCTCGCAGACGATGTCCGCTGTGCAGTTGCGGATCACGCCCTCGTTATCCGGCTCCGCGGAGCCGCCGTGGCGGGCAAAGGTTTCGCCGTTGCCGCCCAGCGCCAGGGCCATGGACAGATCAATACCGCCGGCGTCCACAAGGGACCCGAGGCGCAGATCCGTGATGGCTACTACCCGCAGGCCGAAGCCCAGCTCGGCGCGGAGTGCTTCCCCGCGGGCGGCGATCAGCTCAGCAAGGCTGCGGTTCACTCCGCCGAAGCCAATCAGTGCAAGGTCATAGGTGGTCATGCCGTGTCCTTCTCTCGGAATTGCTTGGTGTTTCCATGCTCAGGGCGCTCCGTGTCCGTCCCGCCATGTGATTCCGCCCAAAGGACTACGCAAAGTGACCAAGGATGACGCCATACGTATCGTCGGCCCTTAACAATCGTGCAATATATGCATCTAGGAATGTTTTTAAAGATCAAAAAGGCGTTTTGGTGTTACTTTCATCACGGTGGTTGGGTTTGCCGGTCTGGTCCCCAACGCCCTCCGAGGCTTTCCGGTGCATCCATCCCGTTCGCACCTCGACTACTCTCCCGGGAGCAATTCATGGAACTTTCTTCCACAACCCGCTTGGATCCGCAGGCTTCTTCATTAGCTGAATCGGGACCCGCCGAATCAGGGCGCGGACCGGCGCCGGGGCTCCAGCGATCCATGGGACCGCGGCACCTGGTGATGATCGCCATGGGCGGCGTCATCGGGTCGGGCCTTTTCCTCAGTTCGGGCTACACGATCTCCCAGGCCGGCCCGCTGGGCGCGGTTCTGGCGTATCTCGTAGGCGCCTTCGTCGTGTACCTCGTTATGGCCTGCCTCGGCGAGCTGGCCATCGCCTATCCGGTCTCGGGCGCGTTCCACATCTACGCTGCCAGGTCCATCGGTCCGGCCACCGGTTTCACCACGGCCTGGCTGTACTGGCTGTGCTGGGCCGTGGCCCTGGGATCTGAGTTCACCGCCGCCGGTCTGCTCATGCAGCGATGGTTCCCGGGAATCGAGGTGTGGGTCTGGTGCGTCATCTTCGCCTCCGTACTGTTTGCCCTGAACGCCGTCTCGTCGCGGTTCTTCGGCGAATCCGAGTTCTGGTTTTCCATCATCAAGGTGGGCGCCATCGTCGTCCTGATTGCCTTTGGCGGCGCCGCGCTGGTGGGGTTCCACCCGCTGGCCGGAGGTCCCCACCCGTTCCTGCTCGAGAACTTCAACACCTCGGGTGGACTGTTCCCCAACGGCTTCTCCGGAGTCCTGGTGACTGCCCTGGCGGTCTTCTACGCTTTCTCCGGCTCGGAACTCATCGGCGTCGCAGCGGGGGAAACGGCAAATCCCGAGACCAGCATTCCCAAGGCAATGCGGACCACGGTGTTCCGCCTGCTGATCTTCTTCGTGGGGGCCATCGCTGTCATCGCCGCCACCATCCCCTTTGACCAGGTGGGCCTGGACGAGAGCCCCTTCGTCACCGTCTTTTCGTCCATCGGCATTCCCTATGCCGCGGACATCATGAACTTCGTCATCATCACCGCACTGCTCTCCGCCGGAAACAGCGGCCTGTTCTCCTGCGCAAGGATGCTCTTTTCCCTGTCCGAGGAAGGGCACGCGCCGAAGGCATTCCGGAAACTCACCAAACGGGGGATTCCCCTCATCGCCCTCTGCGTCAGCATGGTCGGCGGCTTGGCTTCGCTCATCAGCAGCGTGGTTGCTCCGGAATCGGTCTATCTCGCGCTGGTGTCTGTCGCCGGGTTCGCTGTTGTGGGGGTCTGGATGTCCATCACGGCTTCACACTTCTTCCACCGGCGGGCCTTCGTGCGGAACGGCGGGAACATCGACGACCTCGCCTACAAGGCGCCGTTGTTCCCGGTGGTCCCGATCCTTGCCTTCTCGCTGTGCCTCATCTCGCTGATCGGCATCGCTTTCGACCCGAACCAGGTCGCAGCCCTGTACTTCGGCATTCCGTTTGTGGGCGCCTGCTACGCGTTCTTCTACTACAAGTACGGACGGCGGCAGCAGCTCGCCAAGTAGCCCGCTGCGGCAGTCCTGCGTCAACCCGCCGGCCCGGCGGCCCAACCAGTGTTGGGCCGCCGGCGCTGTGTGAGAATGGGCGTTGAAGTCCACCAGAGGGAGCGGTTCAGCTTGGAATTGTCGGAAGCGTCATCGCTGGGCCAGGGCCTTCGCATTGTCCGGCTGATCGTCGACCGTGAGAAGCGTGGCAGGGGACTGCTGGGGGTATCGCAGCTCGCCGCCGAGCTGGAGATGGACCAAAGCCGCGTGTCCCGGCTTACCCAGGAGCTGTGCGAGCTGGCCATTCTCGAGCGGGTGGAACGCGGACCGTTCCGTGCCGGTCCGGCCTTCTTCCAGCTCGCGGCCAGCCTCAATGTCGGCTGGATCGGCCAGGCCAGGAGCGAGCTGGAACTTTTCGTGGCGGAGTTCGGGCTGCGGGCCCGGCTGTCAGTCCGGGACGGTGTCCGGGTGATCCTCCTCAGGACGTCGAGCAATGACGGCGTGCTGGGAAGCTTTGTGAAACCGGGCATGGTCACACCCGTCTGGTGCACGGGATCAGGCCGTGCCCTCCTCTGGGACCACGCGGCAGCCGAGGTTGAAAATCTACTTCAGGGCATGGACTTCATCGGCGTGGGCGGCCCCAGGGCGGCCCATTCCGTGCCGGAAGTCTGCGAACTGATGGAACGTGACCGTCCGCAGGGCTTCATCAGGGCGGCCGAGGAGTTTGAGCACGATGTCCATGAGCTGGCCGTGCCAGTGCGGGATCCGGGCGGAAGCGTCAGCGCAGCCCTCTCCGTCCTGGGCAGCCGTGCCGCCGTTGAGCTCCGGACGGGGGAAATTGCCGATGCGCTGCACTCGGCAGCAAAGCGCCTCGCCGCGGCGGGTTCAGGCGGTGCCGGAATCAGCTAGGACGCCCCAGGGCCGCTTCAAGCCGGCCGCCCCACTTCAGGGCCGCAGCGGCAATTTCTTCGCACTTCGGCTCCAGCCGCGCCTTTGATCCGACCACCTGCAACGCGGCAATGGTCTCGCCGCGGAAGTCGCGCACGGGAACGGCCACGGAGTACAGGTGAGGCTCCGCCTCTTCATCCACCACGGAATATCCGCGCTCCCGCGCCCCGGCCAGGCGGGCAAGGAAGTCGTCAATATCGGCGGGAGTATTGGGGCCATGGCGCACGAATTCGGTATGGCTGAAGACGGCCCGGACCTCGGCGTCGCTGGAATCCCACAGCAGCGCCTGGCCGGCGTCGCTGCAGTACGCGGGGTAGGGCCGGCCGATCCACGAGCCCACCATCGTGCTGTTGGGCGGGACATGCTCGCCGATGGTTACGGTGCTGTCCCCGTTGAGGACGCCCAGGAAGCAGCCTTCGCCGGTATCCTCGACCAGCCCCTCCAGCGCCGTCAATCCCTCGGTGCGGAGCCTTTGCTCAGTGAGTAACTGCGCATCCGTGTAGAGGCCCCAGTCCAGCGAATACTCCCGGTGCCCGCCACGGAGCAGGAAGTGCTCCTGCTGGGCGGCCTTCAGCCCGCGGGAGATCTGGCTGCGGTCCCTGCCGAGATCTGCGGCGATGTCCCCGACAGTCGCGCCCCGCGCCCCGCCCTTGTGACGGGACCCGACGGCGAAGACGACTTGCATTCCGCGGCCCATGCTGGAGATCTTCGACATGGATCCGATCTTAGTTCCTGGCGCCGGAGGGAAGGGGGTTGCCTTCAGTGGATCGCGAAGACCCGGGCCGGGAATCCACTTCCGCCTTGCGGCTTCGGCCAGGTAGCCACCAGTACAGCCCCTGATTCGGGCAGGCCGTCCAGATTGGCGAGCAACTCTATCTGCCAGCAGTCCCGGGCAAGGATGTACGTTTCCAGGCTGAAATCCTGGTTCGACGTCGCCTTGCCCGGGTCCGTGTCGGTCTGCTCGTGGCCGATCGCCGTGATGTTCCGCTCGCCGACCAGGAAGGACAGCACCTCCAGGGACCAGCCCGGGGTGTGGCTGACGCCGTCGGGACCCCGGTTCGCCATGGCCTCCGGGTCCGGCCAGCGGCTGCTCCAGCCGGTCCGGAGCGCCACGAACGCGCCCGCCGGAATCCTTCCGTTGCGCTCCTCCCATGCGCTGACGTCATCCAGCGTGGGTGTCGCGTCAGCGTCACCCACGGCCCGCGCGCTGATGTCCAGCACCACCAGGGGCAGCACCATCTCATCCACCGGGATGTTGTCCAGCGTGCGCCCGCCCCGGATAAAGTGCGACGGCGGGTCGACATGGGTGCCCCACTGGCCGACGATGGAGTAGACGTGTGCCGTGAAGCCGTCGCCGTTTTCCAGGTCGAAAAGAGCCGTCCTGCGTTCGTCCGGAAAAGCAGGGAAGTGTGGCTGGCCGGGGTGGAAGGCGTGCGTCAGATCGGTGAACGACCGGCCGGACAGCAACGACTGGAATCCTTCCCAGAGCCCGGTGGCCTGGACTGTCATGACGCCCGCCCCAGGGCCGGACGAACAGACGCTGCCGTGGAAACCCGGACCGGCTCGGAAAGTTCGATGACCGGCACCTCCCACGGGTGAACTTCGATCATGCGCTCCACGAGCCGGCTGACGGCTTCGTCGGACAGGTCGGCGTCCAGATACGTGGTCAGGACAAAGGTGGGCGAAAAGGTTCTTTCGTCTGCGCGGCCGAAGGTGGGATTTGCTCCGGCCGAGGCCGTGAACCCCTCGAATCCGAGGCTCGATTCGAAGACGTGCCGGTAGTTCCCGAAGTCCCCGAGATCCGGGCAGGACTCCAGTGTGTCGAAAAGTGACGAGAGGCCCGGGTCCGCCTTCAAGACCTCCAGGTCACCCTCCACCAGCCGCCTCAGGGAACCTGCGCCAATGGGCCAGTGGACGCGGAGTTTGCGCACACTTTTCATTCCAATATCCATGCCTTGATGCCTCTTCCTTCGATCGTCAGGAGCCGTCCGTGCGGCTTTTGAATCATCCTGACAGACTGTGATGAGCAGCACAAGCATATTTACTTGTATATGATGCACGTATCTTGACATTGTCCCGTCCACGAAAGCGAAGTGATTCCCTTGAGCACCCCTGCCGCCCCGCTGCTTTTCGCCCTCTACGAACAGGCAAGCGTCGGTTGCGGCGGTGCCCCGAGCCTGTGGACGCACCCGTTGGATGACCGCCTGGGGGTAAATTCCCTGGACCGCTGGCGGGATGTGGCAGTGACTGCGGAACAGGCCAACCTTGATGCGCTGTTCTTCGCCGACGTGCTGGGCCTCTACGACGTCTACGGCGGATCTGCCGACGCCGCCCTCGGCTGGGCCGTGGAAGCGCCGGCGAATGACCCGTTCATCTACGTCCCTGCCCTGGCGGCGCTGACGGAGCGGCTGTCTTTCGTCATCACGGCCTCGACCACCTATGAGCACCCGTTCTCCCTGGCCCGGCGCTTCGGCACCCTGGACCACCTCAGCAACGGCCGGATCGGCTGGAACATCGTCACGTCCTACCTTTCCAGTGCGGCCAGGAACTTCGGCATGGACGAGATGCTCAAGCACGCTGACCGGTACGGCCGCGCCGATGAGTTCATGGATGTGTTCTACAAACTGCTGGAAGGCAGCTGGGCGGGCGACGCCGTCGTCGGCAGCAAGAGCGAAAAGGTGTACGCGCGCCCCGGTGCCGTCCAGCCGATCAATCACGACGGCGAGCATTTCCGCGTGGACGGACCGTCCTTGACCTCGCCGTCGCCGCAGCGGACCCCCACCCTGTTCCAGGCGGGGTGGTCTCCCCGGGGCCGCGAATTCGCCGCCAAGCATGCCGAAGTGATCCTGCTGCCCAAGAAGGACCCGCAGGAAATCGCCGCGGGGCTGGCGGACATCAACCGTAGGGCGCTGGAGGGCGGCCGTCCCGCCGGCGAGGTCCGTTCCATGGCGCTCGCCCGGATCATCACCGCGCCCACGGCGATCGAAGCGCAGGAAAAGTACGAGGAACTGCAGCGCAACTACCACCTGGAGGCGCAGCTGGTCAGCTATGCCGGCGACACCGGGATCGACCTCAGCAAGTACGCCGACGACGAGCCGTTGGCCACGGCGTCCAACGGACTCACCTCCTATGTGGTCAAGGGGGCGCCGCAGGACCGGCCGCTGACCGCGGGGGACGTGCGGCGCAAATTCTCCGAGGTCACGCGCGGAACGGACCTGCTGTTCATCGGCACGCCGGAGGATGTCGCCTCGCAGATCCAGGAACACTCGGCGGCGTCGGGGCTGGATGGCTACATGATCAACCCGCTGGTCAGCCCGGGTTCCCTGAACGACTTCGCCGAACTGGTGGTGCCGGAGCTTGCCAAGAGGGGGCTCTACGACACGGAACCGAAGAAGGGTACGCTGCGCTCCCGGCTCCGTACCGACGGTGCGGACCTGATGGCGGGCACGGCTTACGGGGCCGGATTCCGCCAGCATTAACCCGTTGACAGCGTTAACCCGTTGACAGCGCTAACCCATTGACACCCGGACACGACAGTCATAATCTACAACCAAATGGTTGTAGATCAGTTGAGTGATGCCGACGTTGACCGCCTGTTCCAGGCACTTGCGGATACCACCCGCCGGGACATCGTCCGGCGGGTGGCCGTTGCGGATTATTCCGTTTCGGGGCTGGCTGCGCTCTACGCCATGAGCTTCGCCGCCGTACAGAAGCACGTGGCGGTGTTGGAGCGCGCTTCCCTGGTCACCAAGGAGAAGCGTGGAAGGGAGCAGATCGTGCGGGGTAACCGTGAAGCCCTGCAGAAAGCCCGCCGGCTGCTTGACGAGTATGAAGCGATCTGGCGGCAGCGCGCCGAGCGGATCGCAGACATTCTGGCTGAAGGATAGGAAGGTTGCGCAATGCCTGTTATCAGTTCCACCAAGAATCTCGAGGCCCTCAGCCTGACCCTCGTGGCGGAGTTCGACGCCGGCGTCGAGCGTGTCTGGCAGATCTGGGAAGACCCGCGCCAGCTGGAGCGCTGGTGGGGCCCGCCCGCCTATCCGGCCACGTTTGAACGGTTCGACTTCCAGCCCGGTGGTAAGGCCGGCTATTACATGACCACCCCCGAAGGCGAGAAGCCCCGCGGCTGGTGGAAATTCACCACAATCCAGGCACCGAACCAGCTGGAGTTCGACGACGGGTTTGCCGACGAAAACGGCGACCACGTTGAAGCCATGGGGATCGCCCACGCCACCGTCACCCTCGAGGACCTCGGCGGACGCACCCGCATGACCATTAGGTCCACCTTCGAGTCCGAAGAGCAGATGCAGCAGATGGTGGAGATGGGTATGGAGGAAGGCCTGAAGGAGGCAGCCGGGCAGATCGATGCCCTCCTTGCCGAGCACTCCCATGCCTAGTGGCCCTCCGGACCATCGCTGACGGAATACCCCGAAAACGCAAAGCGGACGACGGCGGGAGAATCCCGGCGTCGTCCGCTTTGCGTTGTGTTGAGCCTGACTTACCAGGCTGCGGCTTTGCTAGATAGCGGCGCCCTGGGCGGCGCTGCGGTTCAGGCTCACCGTGAAGGTATTCGGCCCGCTGAGGGTGACTGCAACATCGTTCCGGTGGGCATTGGCCTTCGTGGAAATGTCGTGCACCAGGGCGTCCAGTGTGTGGTCGATCGCGGAGCGGTCCCAGATCTTAAGGGTCACGGAGTGATTGGTTTCGAACGTCATTATTCGGTGCCTCATTCATCAATTTGGTCATGGGCTTCGCGTCGGCGCGGAGCCCGGGACGGGTCTATCCGTGAACGCTCAGAGGCCTTGCGCAGCTCGGCGAGCTCACTGGTTTGGCCTCGTTGCGTCCACCAGGTTGGGTCGTTCTAAGCCGCTGCATTCCCTGCGCCTCAGCGCGGAAACAAGGGCTGGTGAGGCTGTGAAATCGCATTCTCAGCCGTCCTTTCCATGATGCCCGGAGGGGCGGCGGCGGCTCAAGCCAGGATCCGTTCATTGCGCGTGAGACTCATCACAAACCTGCTCGCGCGGCCGCTCGTGGACCGGTCCGGCGCACTTCCTTGACAAGTGTACGGCGTACACCTATCGTCTCTCCCAAGAGGTGTACGCCGTATACCTATCCCGCGAAGGGCCCGGCCATGTCAACTGAAACCATCACTTCCGCCGCTACGTCTGTCCGGCGCCCCCGGCTTCGCTGGCCGGTGCCCGCCGGACTTATCCTGCTCAGCCTCATTCCGGTGATTTTCGGAGCACTCCGGCTGGCCGAGCTGTCGTCCGGTGCAGCGGTGACGCCGCAGAACGCACGCTTCTTCGCGTCTCCCGTCCCCGTGGTGACGCACATTGTCAGCGTCACCGTCTACTCCCTGCTCGGAGCGTTCCAATTCGTTCCCTCGCTCCGCGGCAGGCGCGGCTGGCACCGCATCGCCGGACGCGTCCTCATTCCGGCCGGCCTGCTCGCAGCTCTCTCCGGACTGTGGATGTCCGTCTTCTACCTCCTCCCGGACGGCTACACCGATGTCCCGCTGCGGCTGTTCTTCGGCTCGGCCATGCTGGTGAGCATCGTCCTGGGGATCCTCGCCATCAGGCGCCGGGATTTCGCGGGACACAGCGCCTGGATGACGCGTGCCTATGCAATCGCCGTCGGCGCGGGAACCCAGGCCCTTGTAGGTATTGCGTGGCTGCTTCTGGCCGGCCCCAGCGATGCGCCCACGCGGGCAGTGCTGCTGGGAGCGGGGTGGCTGATCAATGTGGCGGTGGCCGAGTACGTCATCCACCGCCGCACCCGGCGGGCGGCGGGCGGAGTCCGCCGGCCGGTCAGTACGCCTTCACCCGCTGTTCCACGATCAGGTGAATGAGCGCGAACGTCCCGTCCCGGTCGATGGCCCGGAACGCGGCGTCGAGGGCGGACGGGACGCCCTCGTCATCGGTGACGGTGACGCCGAACCCGCCAAACGCTTTGGCCATGAGGCCGAAGTCGGGGTTCTTCAGCTGCGTCCCCGACACCCGGGACGGGTAGTGGCGTTCCTGGTGGGTGCGGATCGTGCCGTATTCCTGGTTGTCCATCACGATGATGAGCGGCGTGGCCCCGTACTGGGCTGCCGTGGCCAGCTCCTGCCCGTTCATCAAAAACTCGCCGTCGCCCGCGATGGTCACCACCCGGCGCTGCGGACTGGCCAGCGAGGCGGCGATGGCGGACGGGATGGAGTAGCCCATGGAGCCGTTCCTGGCGCTGATCATGGAGGCGTAACGGCGGGTGGGGAAGTAGCGGTGCGCCCAGTTGGTGTGCTCGCCTGCCCCGAACGTCACCATGGCATCCTCAGGCAGCCGCGGGACCAGGTTGGCCATCAGTGTGTCCATCCGGGCGGGCCCCTCAGCCGGCGCGGCCGGCGGCAGGGCGGCAAAGGAAGTCTGTTCGGAGCGCATCCTTGCCGTCCAGGCCTTCCACTCATCCTTGACGGGCAGGTCGATGCCCAGCAGGTCGCGGACGAAGGCATCCGGTTTGGCAACGATCTGCCGTGAGACGGGCCCCGACCGGCCGCGCAGTGAGGGGTCGATGGTCACCAGGAAGTTCTGCTTGTTCCAGTCCTGGCGGCAGACAAACCCGTCCGTGATCACGTCCCCGGGCACCGTCCCGACAAAGACGAGCAGGTCGGTTTCCTCCAGGAGGTCATACGTGGGGCGGGGGCGTCCGTAGCCGATCGGGCCCACGTAGGACGGCGAATCAAAGGAGACCGTACCCTGCGTGCGCCATTCCGCAGCGGCCGGGATGTGGTGCTTTTCGAGCCAGCCGGTGAGCTGGCCCGCCGCCTCCTGGGTCCAGTCGTTGCCGCCGGTGACAAACAGCGGCTTCTTGGAAACAGCCAAGGCACTGGCGAGGGCTTCGGCATCCGTGGTGCTCATGCCGCCCGCAGCCACGGGGATGGTCGGGTGCAGCGCCGGATCGATCTGCTGCCGGATGATGTCCTCCGGAAGGCCAACGACGACAGGACCGGGCCGCCCGCTCATCGCCGCAAACATGGCTTCCGCAACGATCTCGGACGCCCGCTCGGCGTGGTCCAGCACCATGACGCGCTTCGCCCCGGTGTCGAACCAGGCCTTGATGTCGAATTCCTGGAACGCTTCGCGGTCACGGTGCGCAAACGGAATGAGCCCCACGAAGAGCAGCATGGGGGTGGAGTCCTGCCAGGCGGTGTGGAGCCCCACATGGGCGTTGGCCGCGCCGGGGCCCCGGGTGACCATGGCTACTCCCGGGCGCTGGTTCATCTTGCCGTCGGCTTCGGCCATGTACGCGGCACCTCCTTCGTGCCGGCAGACCACCGTGTCGATGTCGGAGCCGTGCAGCCCGTCCAGCACGTCCAGGAAGCTTTCGCCGGGAACAACGTAGGCGCGTTCCACCCCGTGGGCTGCGAGGGAATCCACAATCACGTGCCCGGCGGATTTCAGGGTCCCGGAGCCTGCCGTCCTGCCGCGGGGGTTCAGTGTTCCGGGGTCAGCCGAGGAGGCCGGCTGTACTGCGAGGTGATGGATGGCGCCGCCGTCGATGGGAGTGGTGTCGGTTGCTGTCATGGTGGATGCGGATTCCGTTGTCATCTCTGCTTGTCTTCTGGGGTTGGGTGTTGGTTTGAGTGTGTTGGGTGGAGCGCCGGTGGCGCCTAGTCGGTTTCCGGTCCGGTGCAGAAGAAGCAGCCGTCCTCGCAATTGTCCGTCGTCTGGTTTTCCGTTGACGCCCCGATGGGTTGGGGGCTTAGCAGGTCTTGTCGGTTCATGGCGGGCTTTCGTCGGTTGTTGGTGGGGTCTGGGACTGCGGGGCCGGGGGAAAATGCGGGCGGGTGGTCGCTTATCGGATGGGAGTTCTGTTGGCCACCACGGGCGCGGCGCCCGTGTATCCGTTCCGGACCTCGGCGATTTCATGGATCCGTTTCCGGCAGGAGTACCAGCCCGCCACCATCAGCGCGCAGGCCACGAGGGTCACCAGCAAGGTAAGCGGGGAATCGATGAACACCATGACCAGCACGCCCAGCAGGAACAGCAGGCTGAGGTAGCCGGTGTAGGGCGCACCGAACATCCGGAAGGCGGGACGCTCCACCCAGCCCCTGTCCGCCCAGCGTTTCAGCTGGATCTGGCACACCACGATGGTGGCCCACGTGACAACGATGCCCACCGACGCCACGTTCAGCACGATTTCGAAGGCCTGCGCCGGGACGAGGTAGTTCAGCGGGACGCCCAGCAGCGAAACCACCGCCGTGAGGGCGATGCCGCCGTAAGGGACACCTGCCTTGTTCATGCGGGCGGCGAACCTGGGGGCGGAGCCGGCCATGGACATGGAACGGAGGATCCGGCCGGTGGAGTAGAGGCCGGCATTGAGCGAGGACAGGGCGGCCGTGAGGACCACCAGGTTCATGATGACGTCCACGCCCTCGATGCCCAGCGAGCCGAAGAACGTCACGAACGGGCTGACGCCCTTCTCGTACGACGTGTAGGGAAGCAGCAGTGCCAGAAGGAGGACGGAACCGACGTAGAACACCGCAATGCGGAACACCACCGAATTGATGGCCTTGGGCATGATCTTCTCCGGGTTCTCGGTTTCACCGGCGGCGGTGCCCACGAGCTCGATGGAGGCGTAGGCGAACAGCACACCCTGCATCAGGATGATCATGGGCAGCAGTCCGGTGGGGAAGATGCCTCCGTTGTCCGAGATCAGGCTCAGTCCCACGTCCTGCCCGTCCACCGGCGTCCCGAAGATGACAAAGTACGTGCCGATGATGAGGAACGCCCCCAGGGCTGCCACCTTGATGAGGGCGAACCAGAACTCCAGCTCGCCGAAGACCTTCACCGAAACGAGGTTGAGGCAAAGAACCACGACCAGCGCGATCAGGGCCCAGGTCCACTGCGGCACCGCGCCCATCCACGGGACGTACTTGCCGAAGAAGTTCATGTAGAGCGCCACGGCGGTGATGTCCACGATGGTGGTGGTGGCCCAGTTGATCCAGTAGAACCACCCCGAGATGAAGGCGGCCTTCTCACCAAAGAACTCGCGGGCGTAGGACACGAACGAGCCCGACGACGGCCGGTGCAGCACCAGTTCGCCCAGCGCCCGGAGGATCAGGAACGCGAAGAAGCCGCAGACGGCGTAAGCGATCACCAGGGAGGGGCCGGCCGCGTTGAGGCGGCCGCCGGCGCCAAGGAACAGGCCGGTGCCAATGGCGCCGCCGATCGCGATCATCTGGATCTGCCGCGCCTTGAGGCCCTTGTGATAGCCGGCGTCTTCCGCGTGGATGAGGGAATCGGGTGCGTGGGCGTGGCCGCCGTCGGCCTCGTACAAAGCAACCTCGCCATTGGGGTTGTTGGACATGGGTGTTCCTTTCGACCTGTCAAAGATCTAAATGGGGGTTCTAACGGGAGTTATTGGAAAACGTGGGTGAGCGGGTCAGAACACGGACCAGCCGGTGCGGTCGGCCAGGTCCGCGAGGGCCGCAGTCCCGGCCAGGGAGTTGCCTTTGGAATCCAGCCGGGGGCTCCAGACGCAGATGGCCCCTTCGCCGGGAACGATCGCCAGGATGCCGCCGCCCACACCGCTCTTCCCCGGAAGTCCCACGCGATAGGCAAATTCGCCGGCCGCGTCATACATGCCGCACGTGAGCATGATGGAGCTGATGCGTTTGGCCTCGCTCCGGGAGACCACGGTGCCCTGCGCGCCCCGGCCGTCCTGTGCGAGGAAGAGCGCGGCCTTCGCCGTCTCCACGCAGGTCATCATGATGGAGCACTGCCTGACATAGTTCTCCACTACCGCCTGCGCCGGGCGCCGAAGGTTGCCGAAGTCCTTCAGGAAGTGCGCCAATGCAAGGTTTCGGCTGCTGTTGGCGAGCTCGCTCTTCGCGGCGTCCTCGTCGATGAACGGGCCCTGCCCGCCAATGCGGCGGCCCGCTTCGCGGGAGAGGAAGCGCAGGAGGTGTCCGGCGGCGTCGGGAAATCCTTCCATGAGATGGTCGGTGACCACCAGTGCGCCGGAGTTGATGAACGGGTTCCGGGGGATCCCGTGCTCCACTTCAAGCTGCACCAAGGAGTTGAAGGACGTGCCGGACGGTTCGCGAAGGACCCGGGACCAGAGCGCGCCGGGGTCATCCGCGCTGAGTGCGAGGGCCAGCGTGAAGACCTTGGAGATGCTCTGGATGGAGAAGGGAACGTCGGCGTCGCCGGCGCTGAACACGTCCCCGGCCGAGGTGGCCACTGCAATGCCGAAGCGGCTGAACGGCGGGGACGAGAGATGGGGGATGCCTGCGGGAACTGATCCTTCTTCAGTCCGCGGCCGGTGGTTTCGCACGATGTCGTCCAGGACCAGGTCGAGAGGCGGCGAGTCGAGTGCTGTCGTCATGGGTTGCCCGGGTGCTCCTTATGCTTGCCGGCCCACTCCTGGATGTGGAGCAGGGCGACCAATGAATGGCGGGGATCGGTGAAGTTCAGGCCGGTCACGCGGCTGGCCTTGCTGATCCTGTAATAAACGGTGTTCTTGTGCAGCTTCATGCGCTTGGAGCATTCGCTGACGTCCAGGGACGCCTCGAAATACACCCGAAGGGTCTCGGCCAGTTCCCTGTCATCGCGGAGGAGGGACCAGAGGCTGCGGTGGCGGAAAGCCGAGGCGGTGAAATTCTCCAGTGCTTCCTGGAAGAGGATGTCCACTTCGAAATCGTCCACGGTGGCCACGCCGGCGGTCCCGGACCGCCGCATGCAGCCGAGGAGGGCCTCCGTTTTGGCGGTCACCGAATGGATGGACAGCAGATCAGGGGCGACCGGTCCCACGGCGGCGAAGGGACTGATGCCCAGGTGCTTTCCGGCGTCCCGGACGATGGCTTCGGCCAGGCTCCGCAGTCCGGCTTCGGCGTTGGCGGACTGGAGTGCCGGGATGATCACTGCGGTATCGCCGTTGAACTGTCCCACGACGGCTGACTGTTTGTAGGCGGCCGCATGGATGGACGCGAGGTTGGCGAGTTCCCCGTGTTTGAGCGCTGCATCGTCGGCTTGTGCGTCAATTGCTGACATTCCGATCAGAATGAGTGCCGCGGGGCGGTCCGCCGGGATCTTCTCGCTGTGGGCGCTCGCCGCGGCTTCTGCCGGACCGGAGAGGATCCGCGCAATCCGGTCCTGGCGCATGTGCACGGACTGCTGGTTGCGGTAGCGGATCAGCTCGGCGGACGCCCGTGCAGCGGATCCGGTGAGGACGTAGTCGACGTCGGCCCCGAAACCGCCTCCGGTTTCCTGCAGCCAGATGTACCCCATGATGCGGTCGCCGGCGAACAGCGTGATGGCTATGCGCTCACGCAGTCCGTCCTGTGGCCGGGCCGGAACCCTGACTGGCAGGCGTGTCCGGTGCAGTTCGCGGTAGGCGCCGAGGTCCTTGAGGAGGAGTTCGTATTTCCGCGGACCGCGGCGGGCAAGGATCGATGCCTTGCGGAGTTCGTCGATGTCATTCGTCACCGTGGAGTACGCCAGGACCTTGTTGGCGGCGTCCTCGATGACAACGTGGCTGGACGTCAGGCGTGCCGTGGTCTGCGCGATGGCGAACAGGTCTTCTTCCAGCAGCGTCAGCACTTCGCTCTGGTAGCTGCGCGGCGCGGTGCGGTCCTTGGCGATGGACAGGAGCCGGTCCCAGTCGGCGGCCGGGTCCACCAGCAGAAGGCCTGTTCCTGCCGCGCGGAGCAGCTCTTCGGCTTCCTCAAGTTCACCCTGACTGCCCTTGACGGCAATCACCAGGGGAGGATTCTTCAGAAGGCGCCGCAGCGCGGGCAAAGCGGAGCGCCCGCGAACCCCGATCAGCAGGACAAAGGCGGCCCCGCCGTCGGACGTTTCGTCGTCGGAGTCAACGATCAGGAAGCGTTCAATCGGGGAATCCGCGCGGGACGGCCGGAGGATGAGGCTGGCGAAACCCAGAGGGAGATCCGACAGGATGTCGTCCACTGTAGCTGCGGCCATGGGCTTCCTTCTGCGTTGATACCCCGCCGGACGGCTCTGTCCGGTCACCCCATGCTATCCAGAGCATTTCGCGGAAAATATGGATGCCGGACTAAATCCGGCGCTGCGTTTTAGGTCCCCGTACCAAGGCGCTGCCGGCCGGGGGAGCGGACAAGGAACGTCGGCTTTTGCGGCACTCCGCTTAACGCACAGCGGACGACGGCGGGTGGTCCCGCCGTCGTCCGATTGCCGGGTGGCCGGCGCCGCCGGTCAGGAATCCGGCTCTGTCTTTCCAGGGGCGAGGGCGTAGAAGGGCGTGAACCGGCCCCTTTCGCCGGGGGCGATGTTGGAGCGGACGATCGAAGCGCTCTCAAGGGCGGCCAGATGGTGCCTGACGGAGTCCCGGCAGGAGGCGATGCCGTTACTGATATCGGCTACCTTGCTAGCGCCATTGCTTGCCAGGTAGTCGATGATTTGTGCCCTGATCGGTGTTCTCCGCGTCCTTGCCGTCCGCTCGAGGGTTTGCACGTCCTTCGGGCGCTGCAGCTCAAAATCAGCGGTCATTGGCTATGGCCTTTCATTCGGTGGGGTGGTGGGATTTGGTTGGAACGAGGTGGCCGGACGAGGTCCGTTAGTGCATCGAAACGCGCTCAGGCTCCCTGCTGAATTCAGCGTCCAGCGCGTCGGGGGACGTTCCGGAAGGCACCGCTTCGGGGCGGGAGGCGGACCTGTCGTGCTTCTGGCCGATGACCGCGGTGGCGATGGCATTTCCCAGGATGTTGGTGGCAGTGCGGCCCATGTCCAGGAGCTGGTCGATCACCAGCAGCACGCCAATGCCGGCGGCGGGGATACCGAAGCCGGGGACCACGGCGGCGACCACGACGAGTGACCCGCGGGGCACGCCGGCCATGCCTTTGCTGCTGAGGAGGAGCATGGCGGTCATCGCGATCTGCTGGCCAAGGTCCATGTCGATGCCGTAGGCGTTGATCAGGAAGACCGAGGCAAAGGTCATGTACATCATGGAGCCGTCCACGTTGAACGAGTAACCCAACGGCAGCACGAAGCCGGTGGTGCGCTTTTCGATGCCGAACTTGGTCAGGCCTTCGATGAGCTTGGGCAGGGCGGCTTCGCTGCTGGAGGTGGCGAACGCGATCACCATGGGTTCACGCACAATCCGGACCAGGCGGAAGGCCGCCCGTCCGAGGAAAGCGACCGCGACGGCGATCATGATCGCCCAGAGCGCGGAGAGGGAAACGTAGAAGCCGCCGATAAACGAGGCGTAGGTGGCAAACGCATCCAGGCCCTTGGCCGTGAAGGCTGCCGCGATGCCGGCAAAAACGCCCACCGGGGCCGCCTTCATCACATATCCGGTGACCTTCAGCATGACGCCCATCAGTTCGTCGATGGCATCCGCTATGGAGGAGCGGCCTTTCTTCCGGAGGTTCAGCAGGGCGATGCCGAAGAGAGCGCCGAAGACGAGGATCTGAAGGGGGTTGTTTTCGGTCAGTGCAGCGAAGACGCTCGTGGGGATGATGTGGGTAACAAACGCCTGGTAGTCGAGGGGCTTCGTTTCCATCCCCGCGTCACCGCCCGGCATCAGGTTGAGCCCGTCACCGACGTTGAGCACGTGGGCGGTGATGAAACCGAAGGCGCCCACCAGGACGGAGGCGGACAGGAACCAGATCATGGAGCGCCCAAAGAGCTTGCCCACGCCTGCGGATTTGGCCGCGCCCGCGATGCCTGAGACGAGTGTGGCGAAGATCAGCGGGGCAATGATCATTTTGATGAGGTTCAGGAACATGTGCGTCACGGTGTCGAGGACCGCCACGACGGACCCGCGTGAGTCCGCCGGCAGCAGCCAGTGGAAGAGCAGACCGCTGAGGATTCCGAAGACGAGTGCGGCCAGAATCCACATCGTTGATTTGTTTTTCATAGTCAGTCCTTGGGTAGAGGCCGGGATATGTGGGCACGGCGGTGTGCCCCTGCTCCCGTGGTCGGGCTGGGTGTGGTTCGGGTGGGCGCTACTTGCTGAGGTTGGCCAGGCGTTGGGGGCTGAGGAGGTCTTCGAGTTGCTCGGCGGTGAGCAGGTTGTGTTCGAGGACGAGTTCGGCGACGCCTTTGCCGGTGGCGAGGGCTTCTTGTGCGATGGCGGTTGCGGTGGTGTAGCCGAGGTGGGGGTTGAGGGCGGTGACGAGGCCGATGGATTGTTCGACGGTGAGGCGGAGGTGGTCGGTGTTGGCGGTGATGCCCCGGATGCAGCGTGCGGTGAGGGTGCGGCAGGCGGCTTCGAGGTGGGAGATGCTCTTGTGGAGGCTGTGGACGATGATGGGTTCGAAGGCGTTGAGCTGGAGTTGTCCGGCTTCGGCGGCCATGGTGATGGTGACGTCGTTGCCGATCACTTCGTAGGCGACCTGGGAGACGACTTCGGGGATGACCGGGTTGATCTTGCCGGGCATGATGGAGGATCCGGATTGGACGGCGGGGAGGTTGATTTCGCCGAGTCCGGCGCGGGGGCCGGAGGAGAGCAGGCGGAGGTCGTTGCAGATTTTGGAGAGTTTCACGGCGACGCGTTTGAGGACGCCGGAGAGGTGGACGAAGGCGCCGACGTCCTGGGTGGCTTCGATGAGGTCCGGTGCGGTGACCAGGGGCAGGCCGGTGATGTCGGCGAGGTGGCGGCAGGCGGCTTCGGCGTAGCCGGCGGGTGCGTTCAGGCCGGTGCCGATGGCGGTGGCGCCGAGGTTGATTTCGTGGATGAGCAGGTCTGCTTCGGCGAGGCGGAGCCGGTCTTCGCCGATGGTGACGGCGTAGGTGCCGAATTCCTGGCCGAGGGTCATGGGGACGGCGTCCTGGAGCTGGGTGCGGCCCATTTTGACGATTGTGCGGAATTCCAGGGCTTTGGCGGCGCAGGCTTCTTCGAGTTCGGCCAGGGCGTCCAGGAGTTCCCGGGCGGCGAAGATGGTGCCGAGTTTCACTGCGGTGGGGTAGACGTCGTTGGTGGACTGGGAGAGGTTGACGTGGTCGTTGGGGTGCAGGCGGGTGTAGTGGCCTTTGGGGTGTCCGAGGATTTCCAGGGCGCGGTTGGCGATGACCTCGTTGGCGTTCATGTTCGAGGAGGTTCCGGCGCCGCCCTGGATGACGTCCACGACGAACTGGTCGTTGAGTTTGCCGTTCATGACGTCGGTGCAGGCGGCTTCGATGGCGTCGGCGCGTTCGGCGTCGAGGAGGCCGAGTTCGTGGTTGGTGCGGGCGGCGGCGAGTTTCACGGCGGCGAGTCCGCGGACCAGGTGCATGTTGGAGGAGAGCGGCTGGCCGGTGATGGGGAAGTTCTCCACGGCCCGGAGCGTGTGCACACCCCAGTACGCGGCGGCGGGAACGTCCCGGTCACCCAGGAGATCATGCTCGGAACGGGTTTTCGGGGCGGTAAGGGGAAGAGTCATGGGGGTCCTCGCGGGGCTTCGTTGACGGGTTTGGACGTGGAAATTCTTGGACGGTGGGAAATTCTTGGGGCAATGAGCTTGGGCCGGGGCAGGCTGAAGGAACGCGCAGCCAGCAGGAGGCATGGGTGTGCCACGGCAGGGAGGCACGCGGGATTGCGGCGGGTGGGGAGGTCAGGGGACGCTGGGTGACATTCGGGGCTTCGGGTTTAGCGCGTATGGCCGGACGTGGAATTCTCTCTTCCGGGGACGATGGTGCCCAGGGCGCATTCCACCCCGTGCAGATGCATCCTCATGGCCTGGGATGCTTCCTCGGCTGATCCGCTCTCGATGGCAGCGAAAATGCGCGCGTGCTCTTCGCCGGATTCCTTGCGCCGGTCAGCCACGAGGTTGAGCGTGTTGGACTGGTTCGCCATGGCATCGCAGATGTCCGAGAGGAATGATTCGAACACGCCGTTGCCGCTGCACCGGGCGATGGTCACATGAAACTCGGTGTTCAACAGCACCCACTGCTGCAGGTCATCCTCCTCGGACATTTCCCGAAGGATTTCCCGAAGAGCCTCCACATCTTCGGCGCTGCGGCGTTGGGCTGCAAGCCCGGCGGCAGGCACTTCGACGTGGGGGCGGGCTTCCACCAGGGCGCTGGCTGAATACTTGCCGAGCTTGAGGTCCTGGGCCACTTTGTCAGCGATGACGAAGGTGCCCTTGCCTGTGTGCGTGGCGGTCAATCCCAGGGCGGTGCATGATCGCAGCGCCTCCCTGACCATCGTCCGGCTCACACCGTACTGCTTGGCGAGCGAGGCTTCGGAGTCGAGGCGGGTGCCGACCGGAATCCTGCCGCCCTCGATGGCGCTGCGGAGGGATGCGAACACAGCCTCGGCCGCGCCGACGCGCACCACTCGGTCTTGCGCAGCTGTCCAGCTGTCCAACAGGTTCATGTGACGACTATGGCACTTGTCACAGAACCTGTCAAAGGGCTCCTGAATGTTGCGGTGTCGGAGGTGGCTCGGCGCCCGCAAGGAAGGCCGGATCAGCCGCGGTAGTCCTCCACCTGCTTGACCGGGCGCACCTCGGCCTCATCCGGATTCTCCCCGTACTGCATCTTGGCCCGCCGCTGGCGCAGCAGGTCCCAGCACTGGTCCAGGTCCTCTTCGATGCGCTGGAGCCGTGTACGGTCCGGGGCGTGCTCGGCGCCGGGCGCGGCGGACTCCGCCTTTTCACGAAGATCGCGTTCCTCTTCAACGAGGCTTTGGATGCGGTGCAGGATGTCCTGTTCGTCCACGGTGTCCTTCTTCCTGGAGGGGGTACCAGCCAGCGTAGTGTCGCCCGCGGTGCGTGACCAGATCAGCTGGCCGGACGGGCGGCCCTGGCGGCCGAAAGCATCGGAAGCGGACGACGGCGGGAGGTCCCGCCGTCGTCCGCTTCCGTCACGTCTGCTTCCGTACTGCCCGCTAAAGGCTCCGCGCGTTGGCGAGGACCGGCAGTTTTGCGCGGACGTCGGTGATGACGGCGGGGTCGATGTCCACCACGGCCAGCTCAGGCTCCGCGCCCAAGGTGACCAGGGCAGTGCCGAGCGGTGACACCACAGCGCTGTGGCCGATGCCGGTGGGCGCGGTGCCTGCGTCCGGCAGCCCGATGCTGGCGGGATTGCCCTGGCCGCATGCCACCACGAAGGTGGTGCTGTCCACGGCGCGGGCCCGCACCAGCAGGTCCCACTGTTCCGCCTTGCCTTCGCCGGCGCCCCATGAGGCGCAGACGATATTGACCTGGGCCCCGGCCCGCGCGTTGGCCGCAAAGAGCGCGGGGAAGCGCACGTCGTAACAGGTGGCAAGGCCGATCACCGTGCCGTTGAGTTCGAACGTCACCGGTGAGGTGCCGGCGTCCACCGAATCGGACTCCGCGAAACCAAACGCGTCAAAGAGGTGGATCTTGTCGTAGGAAGTATCGATCCCCGGGCCGGTGACCAGGAGGGTGTTGCGCACCCTGCCATCGTCTCCGGGGGTAAACATGCCGGCGACGACGGCGATATCCAGGTCGCCGGCAATGGCCCGGACGGCATTGGCCCACGGTCCGTCCAGCGGCTCGGCGATGTCCGCCAGGCTGTTGCCGAAGGCGCGCATCGCCGCTTCGGGAAACACCACCAGCTCGGCTCCGGCGGCTTTGGCCCGGGTGGCGTATTCTCGAATCACCTCCAGGTTTGCTGCCGGATCGGCTCCAGTGATGATTTGGGCCACTGCTAAACGCATGAAATTACTCCAGTCTGTTGTATACATGATGTATGCGAAAAAGTTCGGGGACAGCGGCGTCCGGCCGCGAGAAGGCGTACGCGTACCTGCGCGAAAATATCCTGATCGATCCCGAAGTCCAGGGGAAGTTCCTGAATGAGCAGGAGCTTGCCGCCGAGATCGGCGTCTCGCGCACTCCGGTGCGGGAAGCGCTCCTGCTGCTTGTCTCGGACGGCCTGGTGGAACTGATTCCGCAGCGCGGAGCCTACGTCCCACCGGTGACCGGCCGTGAAATGTCCGAACTGATGGAACTGCGCGGAGTGCTGGAAAGCCACGCCGCGCGCCTGGTCATCGAACAGAAGCGCGTCCCCGCCCGGACGATGCAGGACACCCTGGACCAGCAGGCGGCCCTTCCCGAGGACCTGAACCCGGAGGCTGCCCGGGAGTTCATCCGCCTGGACACCCTGTTCCACCAACAGCTCATTGACGCCGCCGGAAATGAGCTCATTTCCCGGACCTACAGCAAGCTCCACGTCCGGCAGATCCTGGTGGGTGTGTCCGCGTTGTTCCGTACCGGAGGCCGGCGCGAGCAGGTGTGTGCCGAACACCAGGACATCCTCGATGCCCTGGTGTCCGGCGACGCGGTGAAGGCGCAGGAAGCCATTGACCATCATCTGGCCGTGACCCGGGACATCCTGCTCCGCACCTGAGGGAGTTTTTGTCCACATAACGCGACTTGCAAGGCTATTTGAACCCATGATGTGGACAAAAACTCCGGACCGTCAGCGGGATTCCGCGACGGCGGACTCCTGGCGCGCTGCTGCCGATCCTTCGAGCAGCAGGCGGTAGTCCTCGTCCTCCACGGTGTTGGAATCCCGGCCGAGCGCCAGGCCCACTGCCGTGACGGCGGCGGCAACGGCCACATAGATGGCTACCGGAATCCAGGTGCCGAACCGGGACAGCAGCAGCGTGAACATCAGCGGTGCGATGGCGCCGCCGATCACGCCGGCGAAGGTGTAGGCCAGCGAGCTGCCGGTGGAGCGGAGCCTGGGGGAGAACTGTTCCACAATGAAGGCGGCCTGCGGCCCGTACATAAAGGAGTGTGCCATGAGGCCCAGGACGATTCCCGCGATCAGCATCGGCTCATTGTCTCCGCCGAGGATGCCGAAGAAGATGAACGTCCAGACGGCGCCCAGCACGGCTGCCGTGCCGTAGACCAGGCGGCGGTTGAAGCGGTCCGATACGGCGCCGGCCAGCGGGATCATGAACAGCTGGAATGCGGAGCCGATCAGGACGGCGGTCAGGACCTGGCTGCGCTCGTAGCCGAGGGCCTGGATGCCGTAGGTAAGGGTGAAAACAGTGAACAGGGCGTAGAGCACGTCCGGGCCAACCCGGCACAGGGTGGCGGCGATGAGCGGCCGGAGTTCCTTGCTGAAGACCTCCCGGACCGGGGCGTTGGGCTGTTCGCCGTGGGCCTCGATGGCCTTGAAGATCGGGGTGTCTTCCAGCTTCAGACGAATCCAGAGGCCGAATCCGACCAGCAGGGCAGAGACCAGGAATGCGATCCGCCAGCCAAAGCTGATGAACTGCTCTTCGGTCAGGGTGAGGGTGAGGACTGCCAGTGCGCCGTTCGCCATGAGGTTGCCGGCGGGCGGGCCCACCTGGGCTGCGGATGCCCAGAAGCCGCGCCGGTGGGGATCCCCGTATTCGCTGGAGAGCAGCACGGCGCCGCCCCATTCGCCGCCTACGCCCACGCCCTGGGCGAAGCGCAGCAGCACCAGGATGATCGGGGCGGTGATGCCGATGCTGCCGTAGCCGGGGAGCACGCCGATCAGTACGGTGGCCACGCCGATGATCATGAGGGTGGCGACCAGGACCTTCTTGCGGCCGATCCGGTCGCCGAGCCGGCCGAAGATGATGCCGCCCACGGGGCGGGAAACGTAGCCCACCGCGTAGGTGGAAAACGCCAGGATGGTGCCGGTGAGGGGATCGGATGACGGGAAGAAGACGATGGGGAATACGACGGCGGCTGCGGCTGAATAGACGGCGAAGTCGTACCACTCGAGTGCGGTGCCGGTAAGGCTTGCGGCAAAGGCCTTGTACAGGCCCTTCGGGTGCATCGGCTTGCCCGGGCGCGGCGCTGCGCCGGAAGCCTGAACTGGGACGTTGGCCATGGTGTTGTCCTCCACGAGATGTTTACGGTGACGCCTGTCACGCTGGCGTTAAATGTATACATTACGCATACTGGATGTACATTGGCGATCGTTTCCGGTTTCCGGTTTGTAAATTTCTCGAGCAGGACACGCAAAGGATGGACAGAACATGACGACTCTGAGCTTCGAACTTCCCGACGGCACCACCCGAAAAGTCGAGGTCAAGCACCTCCTGAACGCCGGCTACGCAGGGCGGGAACAGGAAGAAGTGCAGGCCCACATCGCCGAGCTGGCCGAGCTGGGAGTTCCAGGCCCCGCAACCACACCGGCGCTCTATCCCGTGTCGCCGTACCTGGCCCAGCAGGTTTCCGAAGTCCGCGTGCAGCACGGCCGGACTTCAGGGGAAGCCGAATGGGCGCTGGTGATCACTGAGGACGGCGTACTGCTGACGGTGGCCTGCGACCACACGGACCGCGAGCTTGAGGTCCACGGCGTTGCCTGGAGCAAGAACGCCAGCCCTGACGTCCTGGGACGCAAAGCCTGGCGCTTGGACGACGTGCGGCAGCACCTGGACCAGATCTCGCTCAGGGGCTGGGTGGGCGAGGGCGATACGCCGGACACCCTCATCCAGGACAGCTCGCTGGGCGCGTTGCTGAGCCCCGATTACTGGCTGGACGTCCTCACTGAACGCGGCCTCAATGAGCCCGGCACCGTCCTCATTTCGGGCACGGTGGCCATGACCCACGGGGTGGACCAGTTCGCCCGCAGCTGGAAGGTGGAGATGGCCGATCCGGTGACCGGCGCTTCCGTGGACGCCCAGTATGTGGTGGAACAGATGGCCGAGCCGATCGGCTGATTCGGCTCCCCGGAACCGACAAAAGCGGACGACGGCGGGAGGTCCCGCCGTCGTCCGCGCGGGGAGGGTCAGTGGGTGCCGAACGCGACGTCCACCGAAGACGCGCCTCGCAGCGTCGCGACCTGCTCAGCCTCACCCTGTAGCGACACCCTGTCCCGTTCCGGCAACGAGCCGAACGTCGTGATGGTGAGGGCCAGCTTCCGGCCGCTCTTGCGTGACCGCCATGTGCCGGTGATTTTGCCGTCTGCGAGGACCGTTCCCGGTTGGCCGACCATCCTCCACACTTCCCGGTGGTACTTCCTGTCGACGATCGTTTCGCGGTCGCGCATCTGCGCATAAGGGTCGCCGGGCGGGAGTAGTCGCACTCCCTTCGGTGCCGGTGCGGACCGCAGTGCGTCGAGATCCTCGGTGAGGATCCAGGACGTGCCGCCGTATTCGACCTGGGTCAGCTCGTCCCCGACCAGGTTCCACCAGGAGCCGGCGTCACCGGGATGCATCCCCGCCCACGAGGCGAAGTCGCCGCGCGTCGACGGTCCATAGCAGCGCAGGTAGCGGCGCAGCAGTTCGGCGCGTGCGAGTTCAGGGTCGATGTCCGGGATCGGGTGGCCAAGCCACTCGTCGACCAGGACGAACGGTGCTTTGTTCCCCACGCGCGGCGCGAAGCAGACCACCCGCTGCAACGCGAGGATACGGACGCAGAAATGTACGACACCCTCGCCGAGCGGCTGCCCCGGGGCGTAGGGACCATCTTCCTCCCAGACGTCGCGTTGTCGCTTCGGCAGCCTGCGGGCAATCCGCGTGGCGATCTCCACGCCCAACTCGTTGATGGCGAGCCTGCGCCCGGACAGCACGTCATGGATTTCCGCGCCGGCCAGCCCGACCGTCTCGCGCAGGCCCATGCCAAGTTTGTCCAACGCCGGCTCCACGCCGACAACCAGATGGCGCATCGCCTCCTCGGTCGGCGGTAGGACTCCGGTAGTGAATACCGGCGCGTCCGTGGCGGGGAAGTAGAACGGTGATCCGCGCATGCACCAGGTCTGCAGCAGGCTCTTCTCCTTGGCGACGGCGTCGGCCACCTGTTCCTGCGTCAGGTTGCGCACCCTGGCGTGCAGGGCAAGTAGGGCCGACCCGGGCGGGCTGTTCTGAATCCCGCACTTGCCGGCCGCGTCCAGCAGACCGCCTTCGCCCAACCGTTCGTCGAGATGATGGGCGGCGAGACGGAACGCGATGACGTCGCCCTTCGAAACCCTGTCAGCCACCGGCACGTAGTATCGCCGCCCGCAATGGTCGCGTCAGTCGCCCCCGCCCCCGCCCCCGCCGTCGCCTCCGCCGCCCCCGCCCCCGCCGCTGTCGCCCCCACCGTGGGAGCTGTCGCCGTCGCCGAAGTAGCCGTTGAAGCCTGAGCCGCCTGATCGGGAACCATTGGCCCGGCTGCGTGGCTTCATAACCCCGAACAGCAGCACGCCGGCCGCCCCGGGATCGCCGCCGGCAGCTGCAAAGGCGGCCCGCCGCCTGACTCCCAGGCGCCAGGTGGTGAACAGGAACGCGGCATAAGAGACCGCCAGCCCCGAGAACGTGACCGTCCGCGCCGCTGAAGACTCAAGCCCGAATGCGGCGATCACAATGGCGGCGATGATCAATCCCGCCGGAAAAGCGAGGAGAAGGCGAAGAATCAACCGGCCACGCAGTCTGGCCTTTGACACGGGAAGCAGCGCGCTGCCACGGTTGCTTGTCCGTCTTGTCTTCATGGCAAGCCTTGGCTGGTCCATCGGGCCCTCCGGGATATGGGTCTTGGTGAAACGCCGCGTCCGGCATGTTTCCTGATGCTGTTTGAATCCTACGTCCCGCACGCCCGCGCCTCTGGCCCGAGCCCTCAAGGATGCCATCGACCGGGGCTCACGCCAATGATCGCGGCCCCGGTCCCGCAGCCGCTTTATTGAAACTCCCTCACGGCCTCTGAATACTGGAAGGCAGGTTATTCAGGATCGGGGCGGTGTGGACATGACCAGCGAAGGCAGCGGGGGTGCGTTCAGGCGCCGGGTGGAACGTGCCGCCGAGCTGCGCGCCGTCCGTGCAACCGGAATGTCGGCCCAGGAGGAGGCCGAGCTCGCCGCTGCCGAGGAAAAGGAACGGGAAAAGCGGCGGAAAGTCGATGACGCCAGGAGGGTTGAATACCTGATCCGGGACGCGATGGCCCAGGGGAAGTTCGACAACCTGAAGTACGCCGGCAAACCCATCCCGGGGCTTGGCGAAGGCTACGATCCGGACTGGTGGGTCAAGGGCCTCATCCAGCGCGAGAACATCACCGGCATGGGACCGAAAGCCATTCTCCTGCGGACCGAGGACGCCGGTCTCGACGCCAGGCTCGATGCCCAGTATTCGGAAAAGCAGGTCCGCGACATCCTGCAGGACTTCAATAAGCGCGTAATCGACGCCCGCCGCCAGCTCCAGGGCGGGCCGCCCGTCATCACCAGGACCCGTGACGTTGACGCCGAGGTGGAGCTTTGGCGCGAACGTCGTGCAGCCGTTGCCGCAGCCGCGCCGCCGCCACCGGAGCCTGAGGTGAAGCGCTCGTGGTGGCGGCGGATCTGGAGCGGCGGAACCTGACGTCCAACCGCAAGGGCCGTAACGCGTGAACGTCAGATGGTGCGCGGAGCCCGCTCCAGGCTCTCCGTGAGCTCGGCAGCGGTCTGGCGCACCACATACGCCGGGCGGTCGCGCTCAACGCGCCAGCTTTCGGACAAGGGACCGACGTTGACGGTGTCGAAGCCGAACTCGTCGTAGAACCGGGTCACGAGTTCCGCAGCCTCGGGATAGTCGCTGGCCGTGGCAAGGGCCCGGCGGCCTTCCGTGCCGGCCGGCGTTCCGTCAGTCGTGATTTCCCTGGCCATGATGTGGTTGAACCCCTTGGCCACCTTGGAAGTGGGGAGGTGCTTCTGCAGCAGCCCGGACGTTGTCTCCTGGCCGTTGTCCAGCTCAGGGAAGCGGCCGTCGCGTTCCCAGTAGTAGTTGTTGGTGTCGATCACGATCTTGCCTTCCAGCGGCTGCGCCGGAACGTCCCCGATACTCTTGAGGGGCACGGTCACGACGGCGAAATCGCCTGCCGCGGCCGCCTCCGCCGCTGTTGCCGCTTTAGCCCGCGGTCCCAGCTCCGCCACGAGGTCCGTCAGCGTTTCCGGTCCGCGCGAATTGCTGATGACTACCTCGTAGCCGAGTTCCACGGCCTTGCGGGCGATCTGGCTGCCAATGTGTCCTGCACCGATGATTCCGATTGTTGTCATATCGGGGCCAACACCAACCCGGCAGGGGATATTTCACAGCGTGCAACAAATCGTTATGCCCGGCATCGGTTCGGTGCCAATCGAGTGAACAGCGGTCCAAAAGAACCTGCGAAGCGCCAGAATGAAGGGACCGGATCCTGGCCCAAGGAGGATGGCATGAACCCGCGAACACGATCCCGTCTCCTTTCCCCTGCCGCCTTCCTCATTGCCGCCCTGCTCGCCGGCTGTGCCCAGCCGGCCGGACCGCCGGAAACGCCGGCCGGAACCGCGAGCGACCTGCCCGCCTCGGTGACGGCAACCGCACCGCCGGAATCGACGCAAGTCCCGGGCGAAACGAAGAGCCCGGACGGGTCCGGGACGTCCGCGGCGTGGACCAGCTACACGACGGCCGACGGCCAGCTGATTTTCGACCATCCCGCCTCGTGGAGCGTGAAGGATCCGGCCGGCGAGCTGGCGGAGGGCGGCGGCGCGTACGCCGAAATCACCAACCCCGCCGGGAAACCGTTGGCCACGCTGCGGACCAACATGGCAACGGGGTCCACCTGCACGGACCGGTTCCCCTACTCCGTCCTGGACTCGCAGGCTCTGCCGGCGCTGACGCTGAAGGGGTCCACACCCCGGTTCGTGTATGAGACCCGCGGAACCGCAACGGCACCGGGACCGGCAGATACCCCCGCTGCGGGCTACGGCATCACGTCCGGTCCGCCGGCCTCGGGGGACTCCGCGTGCGCCATCTTCCACTTCTTCACCTGGCCGCCGAACGCCGCCATGTTCGGGGCGTTCTACGACCCGGCGAACAATGAAACGCCGGGGGACCGCTCCCTGCCGTACCTTGAGAAGGCCAAGATTTATACGGAGACCGCGGAGTACCGCGACATCAGGCGGATGATCACTTCGCTGCGGCCTGCGGGCTAGCCGGCCGCCTCCGCTTTCACCGCCAGTCCTCTTCGAAGTCCGGGTGATCGGCGTAGGGCAGCGCCAGGGCCTTCAGCGAACGCGTGGTCCATTCAATGGCCTCGGGAATCCAGCGGGATTCCTCCTCGAACGGGTCGCTGACCATGGTGGCCAGCGCGGTCTGCCGGGCTGACTCAACGATCCGGATAACCTTCTTCTTTGCCTCGCACTCCAGCAAGAGCCGGTGCTCGTACCATTTCGCTGACTCGGACACCGTGCGGTCGCTGAGGATTTTTAGGGCTGCCGCCTCATCTTCCCTGATGCGCTCTGACAGGAATTCGACAATGTCCACAACGGTTCAGCCGCCGGCCGCCCCGTCCGTGAGGTCGGCGCCGGTGACGTCGGCACCTTCGGCCGGGTCCTGGGAATGCACCCGGATGTCCCTCGGATCAGCGTTCTCGTCGCCCTCGGCCGGAGCTTCGCTGTGGACACGCTCCGACGCGCGTGGGTTCTCGCTCATGTCCGCTCCTTTGCTGTGCTTTGTTCCTGATTTCCGGATCCCCGCTACTGATCATCTAGCTCCTGGTGCCATGGGGCTGTCAAGGACCTTTCCGTCCCTGCCCGCGCCGCCGGGGTGGAGGACAATAAGTCCCATCGGAGGACAGCCCAGCGAAGGAGCAGGACAGTGTCAGAGACGAACGGACCACGGCGCGCAGCGCAGCAGATGCAGGAAGCGGCCCGGTACCTTGCCCGTGCCACCAGGAACCTGGACACCCCCTCGGACAGCCACGAAATCCTCCGCAGCCTGACGGAAACCCAGGGCTCCATCGCCCAGGCCATCCGGGAACTGGCTGCTTGGCACCGGGCAGCGGCAGCCGGAACGCACTACTCCCGCCCGCACAATGAAAGTGCCCGCGGCGTGATGACCGCGGTGGCCGAGCTGGACATCGCCGCACAGGAGGCCGACGCCCTCCAGGAGACCCTCAGCCGGGCCCACGGCGGCAGCAGCGTGGTGAACTGGATGGAGACATCGGAACCTGAGGCGCAGGCCCAATGACCGCTGGACGCCGGCAGCCTGTTAAGGCAAGAGGACGACGGCGGGAAGTCCCGCCGTCGTCCCCTGCCTTCCGTTAGTGCCGCTACGCGTGCGCGTAGGTAAGGCAGTCGGCGTTGTCCGCCCCGGGACCCACGCGGACCTCGGGTGCCTTGCACATCAGGTGGTCGTTATGGGCGCATTCCGAGCGCTGGCAGGCTCCGACGTCGGCCAGGACCTTGGGCAGGCCGCCATGGATGCCGGTATCGATGAAAGTGGCGCATGACGCGTGGTCTTCGCTCCCGCCCACCGTGATGGCGGCGGCGTTGCAATGCGAATGGTCGTTGAAGGAACAGTTGGAAACACTGCAGTCGGCGACGTGCGTTGTCATAGGAAGATCCTCCGTGGTTCGGCTGCCCGGGCGGGCGGCTCCCTGCGTCCACGGTAGGCCTGTTCGGTCCGATCAAAAAGACCCAAACGCATGACCTAATTGCGGGGGCTGCGGGCCCTTAGGGCACAACGGCCTATGGTCCGGCAACGCACCGCTCCCTAGAATTGAGGTAGGGCCGACGGCACGACTCCCGGCACGCCCGGGGGGCCTTCCCAAACCGCCGCCGGCCCCTCAACCTGGCTCCGACGAACCACGCCCGGGGAAGGCAGCTACACCAGGCTGTCTTCCTTTTCCTGCGCTGCCGGGGCGGCCGCCGGAGCAGGCGCCTGGTGGTGGAACGGGTTGAAGCGGCTGCGGGACAGTTCACCGAATGCGTAGGCGGTCTCGGCGTGCTCGGACAGATCCACGCCCACGTTTTCCGCTTCCTCGCTGACCCGGAAGCCGAGCGTCTTATGGATGGCGAGGCCGAGTACGGTGGTCACCAGGCCGGAGAGCAGTACGGTGACCAGCACGGCAACCGTCTGGGCCACCAGCTGGTGTAGTCCGCCGCCGTAGAAGAGTCCGCCGCCCTGGCCGTCCACCGGCAGTGCAATGAAGCCAAGTGCCAGGGTTCCGATGAGGCCGCCGCCGAGGTGCACGCCCACTACATCGAGGGAGTCGTCAAGTCCGAACCGGTACTTCAGGTCCACGAAGATGGCGCAGAGGGCGCCTGCCGCAAGGCCCAGGCCGATGGCGGCCACCGGGCTGATGTTGGCGCAGGACGGGGTGATGGCCACCAGGCCGGCCACTACGCCGGAGGCGGCGCCCAGCGAGGTGGGGTGTCCGTGGCGGATCTTTTCGGTGACCAGCCAGCTCAGCATGGCCGCGGCAGGGGTCACCAGCGTGTTGATCCAGATCAGGCCGGCCTGCTCTGCCGTGGTGGCTGCGCCGCCGTTGAAGCCGAACCAGCCGAACCAGAGGATGGCGGCACCGAGCATGATGAAGGGGATGTTGTGAGGGCGGTGGTTGGGGTCCTTGCCGAAGCCCTGGCGCTTGCCAACGATGACGGCCAGGACGAGTGCTGCCACGCCGGAGCTGATTTCAACCACGGTGCCGCCGGCGAAGTCGATGACCTGGCCGAACACGGCGGTGATGGCTCCGTTGGCGCCCAGCAGCCCGCCGCCCCAGACCATGTAGGCCAGCGGGCAGTACACCAGGGTGACCCAGATGGGCACAAAGAGCGCCCAGGAGCTGAACTTGGCACGGTCGGCGATGGCGCCGCTGATGAGGGCGACGGTGACCATGGCGAATGTGCCCGCGTAGGCTGCCTTGATGAGGTCCGGGGAGCCGATGAGGTTGGTGAGCCCGAAGTTGGCGAACGGGTTGCCGAAGATTCCCAGCACGCCTTCCCCGCCGCTCATGGAGTAGCCCCACAGCACCCAGATGACGCCGACGATGCCCGCCGAGATGAAGCTCATCATGATCATGTTGAGCGCCGCCTTGGCCCGGGTCATGCCGCCGTAAAAGAGGCCGAGGCCGGGCGTCATGATCAGCACGAGGGCCGTTGACACCAGCACCCAGACGTTTTCCGCAGTGATTTGCACCTGCGTGTCCCTTCTCATCAAGTCTTCCTTACGGGACCTCGAGTGATTCCGGGCCACGCCCCCGCTCAATGGTTCACGGTCCGTGTTTCCGATAATGGGGCGCTACGTTGCGGGAAAGTTACAGGAACGGAGCCTGCGTGAAGATCACATGACCGCCGTGTTTCGGGAATGTTAACGAAGGCGCCCGGGCGGGGTGGGCGGCGGTTTCTGGCGGGACACGTTTCGGCGAGATGACCGGCTGCTCACCACGGCTGGATTGGCGGTTGAGCACCGCCGGGGCCGGTGATGAGCCGGCGTTAAAGCGAGAACGACGGCGGGACGTCCCGCCGTCGTTCTCTGTTGCGTTACCGGGGTGACCCGGTCGGATCAATCGGCCGGCTAACCGGCCAGGCCGGCCACGCCGAAGATGGCCGCAGCGATCGCGAAGCCCATGACACCGATCAGCGTTTCCATGACGGTCCAGGTCTTCAGGGTGGTCTTGACGTCCATGCCGAAGAAGCGGCCCACCAGCCAGAAGCCGGAGTCATTGACATGCGAGACCACCACGGAACCGGCGGCCACGGCGATGACCAGGGCGGCCACCTGCATGCCGTTCATGCCCGCGAGGGCCACCGCGGGAGCGATCAGCCCGGCGGTGGTGGTCAACGCCACTGTGGCGGAACCCTGCGCGATACGCAGGATGGCCGAGATCAGGAAGCCGGCCAGCAGCAGGGGGATGCCGACGTCGCCGAGGACGCCGGCCAGGGCGGTGCCGATCCCGGAGGTGCGCAGCACGCCGCCGAACATGCCGCCGGCGCCGGTGATCAGGATGACGGAGCAGACCGGGCCGAGGGAGGATTCGAGCAGCTTCTCCAGGGTGGCGCCGCGCGAGCCGCGGAGCCTGCCCAGGACGAACATTGCCACCAGTACCGCGATCAGCAGTGCCACCGGCGTTTCACCGAGGGTGCGCAGGATCTGGTACCAGGCTTCGGTCTTTGCCGAGGCCGGAAGGACGCCGGAGGAAGCAAGGGTGCTGAGGCCGGTGTTGAGGAAGATGAGGACCAGCGGAAGGAGCAGGACGCCCACGACCGTGCGGAAGCGCGGCGGGTTCTCTTCGGCGGCGGTGTCGGCGTGGCCCAGAAGTTCCGGAACGGGGAGGACCAGCTTCTTGCCGGTCCACAGGCCGAACAGGTAGGCGGTGACGTACCAGGTGGGAATGGCGGTGATGAGGCCGGCGATCAGGACCAGCCCGATGTTGGCGTCGAAGAAGGTTGCCGCGGAGACCGGGCCCGGGTGCGGGGGCAGGAAGATGTGCATCACGGAGAAGGCACCTGCAGCCGGCAGGCCGTAGCGCAGCACGCCGCCACCAAGCCGGTGGGCCACCGCGAAGACCACGGGCAGCATGACCACCAGGCCGGCGTCGAAGAAGATGGGGAAGCCGAAGATCAGCGAGGCGAGGCCCAGTGCGAACGGGGCGCGCTTCTCGCCGAAGAGGTTGATGAGGTAGTCAGCCAGCGCCTTGGCACCGCCGCTGGTTTCAACGATGCGGCCGAGCATGGCGCCGAGGCCGACCAGCAGTGCCACAGTGCCCAGGGTGCTGCCGAATCCGTTGACCAGCACCGGCACCACCTTGTCCGCCGGAATGCCGGTGGCGAAGGCGGTGGCCAGGCTGATGAGGATCAGGGCGAGCAGCGCATGCATGCGCAGCTTGATGATGAGGAACAGCAGCACCAAGATGGCGGCGCCGGCAATCAGCAGCAGGGGGCCTGCGCCGAGGGTTTGAGTCCATCCTTCGATGGTCATGGTTCTCCTTTGAAACAGATGTGTTGGGGGAGTGGAGCTTGGGGGAGTGGGAGATCAGGAAGCGCAGGGGGCGTTGCCCGCCGGCAGGTGAAGGGCGGACTTGATGGCCTGGACCAGGTCCTCGGGGGTTCGGGTGATGTCCAGCCGAAGGCTTCCGGCGGCGAGCTCCTCCGGCGTCAGCGGCTCCAGCGTGGCCAGCTGGCTGGGCAGCAGCGTTACCGGCATGAAGTGGCCCTCGCGTCCGCGCATGCGCTCGCCGAGCAGGGCGGGATCACCGTCCAGGTGGATGAAGACCACGGTGCCTTCTGCCTCGGAGAGGAGCTGGCGGTAGCTGTGCTTGAGCGCGGAGCAGGTCAGGACGGTGCTTTTGCCTTCCGCGGCCTGGGCGGTCATCCAATCGCGGATGGACTGCAGCCAGGGCCAGCGGTCCTCATCCTGGAGCGGAGTGCCGGCGTTCATTTTGGCGATGTTGGATTCGGGGTGGAACTGGTCCGCCTCGGCCATGTCCCAGCCGAGGTCCTGGGAAAGGGCCCCGGCGATGGTGGACTTGCCGGCTCCGGCGACACCCATGACTACCAAATGCATGGCAGGAAACTTCATTGTTCTACCTCCGTAGAAGACATCGTTGGCTTCGGAATGAAGCTCAGGCCAGCAAGTGAGGCTGGATAGGAAAATAAGATAGCACCATTCATCGTGATTAGTAGCATCTTTTTGTAACACAGGTCATACCTTTGCCGATTTGTGGCCTAAACTGGAGGCCAGGCGCCACGGCGCAGAGGGAGGCTACAAGAATGTCGATGGCGACAGAGGATCACGCGGGCGCAACCGACGGTGACGCGGCGGTTCCCGCCCTGCACCTGCGGGTACTGGATGCCCTCGGCGAAGCCATCGTTTCGGGCGAGCTGGCCCCGGGCCACCGGCTGACCCTGGACGACCTTCAGCAGCAATACAACATTTCCCGCACCTTGGCCCGGGACACCATGCGCGTCCTGGAGTCGATGAACCTGGTCTACTCCCGCCGGCGCGTGGGCATTGTGGTGCAGGATCCTGAACTCTGGAACGTCTTTGATCCCAAGCTGGTGCGGTGGCGGCTCGCATCCACCCGCCGGGCCGAGCAGTACAGCAGCCTCACGGAACTCCGGATCGCCGTCGAACCCATTGCCGCGGCGGGTGCTGCGCGCCGTGCCGGCGCAGCCGAACGCCGTCAGCTCACGGCGTTGGCTGCAGAACTGCGGCGGCTTGGCGAAGCAGGCGAGCTGGAAGCATTCCTCAAAGCCGACATCGCCTTCCACAGCCTGCTCCTGCACAGCAGCGGGAACGAAATGTTCAAGGCACTGGACGGCATGGTGGCCGAAGTCCTGTCCAGCCGGACCAAACAAGGATTGATGCCCTTCAAGCCGCGTCCTGAGGCGCTGGCGGCACACGAGGCCGTGGCGGCGGCGGTTGCCGGGGGCGATGCCGGCACGGCGGAGGCCGCCATGCACCACATCCTCGATGAGGTCCGCACCGCGATGGGGCTGCCGTAGCGCTGGTGTGACGCCGGCTTAGCGGGAGCGTTCCGGCTCAGCGGGAGGGCGCCGGCGTCGGGTTGCTCATGGACGGCGGTGGCGGCGGGAAGGGATTGGCCGGATACAGCCCGGCCACCTGCATCATGTAGTTGGCCCACTGCGGACCGGCGAGCATGTAGCCGTCCACGGACTTGTAGAAATTGCCGTTGATGGTGACGTTCTGGCCCGCCCGTTGCTGGCCTTCCAGGGTGTCTCCAAAGAAGGACGCCGTGGCCAGGCCCGAGGTGTAGCCCGCCACCCAGGTGGCGCCGTTGTTGTTCGACGTTCCCGTCTTGGCCGCCACCGGCACCTTGCTCTGGACCTTCGGGTTGATGTAGACGCCGGATCCCATCTTCAGCACGTCCTGGAGCACGGCGTTGACGCCGCGGGCCACGTCTGGCTTGACGGCGTTGCGGCACTGGGAGGACTCAGACGGCAGGTGGCGCTGCGCCGTGTCAGTCACATCCGCTATGGCGATGGGCGCGCAGTAACGGCCGTCATTGGCGAACGTGGCAAAGGCGTTGGCCAGATGCAGCGGAGCCACACCGATGGCGCCCAGCAGGTTGCCGAGCTGGTGCATGTTGATCTGGGCGCCGTCCAGCCCGCTGTGGAGGCCCACGGTATCCACCATCTTCTGGATCCCGCAGAAGTCCAGCTGCGAGGCTTCGGCGAAAGTTGCCGTGTTAATGGAGTTGTACAGGCCGTAGTTGACCGGCATGGGCCGGTAGTAGCCGGGGTCGTTGTTCTGGAGATCGTCGGCCGCGCCCTCGGCCCGCTGGGCCGTGTTGTAGGCGCCCAGCACCTTCCCACAGCTGGACCGCCACGGGAAGCCGAGAGGATATGTCCGACGGGACGCATCGATCACCGCGTTCAGGGCTTTGCCCTCGTTCAGCCATTCCGCGAAGGTAAACGGCTTCATGGTGGATCCGGGCTGGAACCCGCCGGCCCCGTTGAGGTCGTTGCCGTTGGCGTCCTTGGAATCGACGTTGAAGTTCAGTTGGGTATCAAATTTCCCTTCTGCCGAAAGGAAGACCGTGTTCTGCGCCATGGCCAGGATCCTGCCGGACCCGGGCTGGATGGTCACCAGGGCGGCGCCCCATTTGTCCGGATTCGCTCCTGCGGTGGCGTCCACCTGGGCCTGGGCGGCGGCCTGCAGCCGGCTGTCCAGCGTGGTGACAATGGTCAGGCCGCCGCGGTACAGCAGCCTCTCGCGGTCGTTGATGTCCGCTCCGTAGGCCGGATTGTTGAGGATCAGGTGGGACACGTAGTCGCAGAAGTACGGTGCGATCACGGCTGCGGCGCAGCCCTGCCGGCCCGGGGTGATCTTCAGCTCCACGCCGGTGGCCGCGGCGGCGTCGTGCTCGGCCTGGGTGATTTTCTTCTGCTCCAGCATGTTGCCCAGGACCTGGTTGCGGCGTTGCAGCGAGTTCTCCGGATGCACGGCGGGGTCGTAAAAGCTGGGGCTGTTCACCAGCCCGGCCAGCAGCGCCGCCTGCGGCAAGGTGAGGTCCTTGGCGGAAGCGCTGAAGAAGTGGCGGGCGGCGGACTCGATTCCGTAGGCGTCCCGGTTGAAGAACACGATGTTCAGGTAGCCTTCGAGGATTTGGTCCTTGGTGTATTTCTTCTCCAGTTCGATGGCGAGCTTCATCTCACGAATCTTGTCGCCAACGCTCTTCTGACCGCTGAGGACGACCTGCTCGCCTTGATCTGCGGAAAGATGCGACTCATTGATGATGTTGGTGACGTACTGCTGGGTCAGCGTGGATGCGCCCTGACGGCCGCCTTGGGTGACGTTGAACGTCAGCGCCCGGAGGATGCCCTGCGGGTCAACGCCGCCATGTTCGTAGAAGCGGCTGTCCTCGATCGCGACGATCGCGTCCTTGATGAACGGCGACATCTGGTCGAGGGTGACCCGCACGCGGTTCTCCGCGTAGAAGGAAGCGATCGGCTGGCCGTCCGCGGTCACCATTTTGGTGGCCTGCGACGGAGGATCGACCGTGAGGTCACCCGGCAGGCTGTTGAAGAACGTGATCGAATTGCTGACCGTCACCCCTGCCGCCGCGACGCTGGGTGCCACCAGGCTGGCGGCCAGGACCCCGCAGACGGCGCTCACGGCAACAAATCCGATCAGCCTTCCCAAGGCTGCGGCCAGACGGGAACCCCATCGCTTCTTCGGTGCCATTTTTCCAGCTATCACGCGTGCCAGTGCTTCAAGGCTACGCCGGGCCGCCGCCCGCCGGACAGAGTCCTACTGCCCTACCGCCGCAAGGGGGCCGCTCAATAGCTGGCCGGGGTTTGGGGCGGCTTAACCACCGGCTCCGGAGGGATGAATTCGGCAGCGAGTGCCTCGGAGCCGCGGGCCAGGATGGCGACGTCGGCGCCCACCAGCACAAAGGAGGCGCCGGCCGCGATGTAGTTGCGGGCGGTGGCGGGGTTGAAGGCGTTCACGCCGGCCGGTTTGCCGGCCGTCTTGGCGGCAGTAATGCAGTGTTCGACGGCGGCGCGCACCTCGGGGTGTTCCTGCTGTCCCAGCAGGCCCATGGAAGCGGCGAGGTCGGAGGGCCCCAGGAAGATGGCGTCCACACCGTCGACCGCCAGGATGTTTTCCACGGCCGCGACGGCGGCTTCGGATTCGATCTGGACGGTGACGCTGACGGTTTCGCTGGCGCGGGCGAGGTAGTCCGGGATACGGTTCCAGCGCGAGGCGCGGGCCAGGGCTGAGCCGACGCCGCGGACGCCGTGCGGCGGGTAGCGGGTGGCGGCCACCGCGGCTTCGGCCTCGGCGGCGGAGTTCACCATGGGGACCAGCAGGTTCTGGACGCCGAGGTCCAGGTACTGCTTGATCAGCACGGTGTCGTTGACCGGCGGCCGGACCATCGCCTGGACGGGGTAGCCGCGGACGGCCTGCAGTTGGGCGAGGACGGATTCGAGCCCGTTGGGGCTGTGCTCGGCGTCGATCAGCAGCCAGTCCAGTCCGGATCCCGCGCAGAGTTCGGCGATCAGGGGGCTGCCGGAGCAGACCCACATGCCCGTCAGCGGACGGCCTGCTTTACCGTTGTGATTGGCCAGGGCGTCGCGGAACGTGGCGTCCGGTTCTACTCGAAGCGGCATGTGACACTCCCCAGGGGTCCGTAGTCGGCGTGGACGGTGTCGCCCTTGTATACCCAGAGCGGGCGGGTGAAGGAGCCGGCCAGGATGATGTCCCCGGCCTTCATGCCGTCACCGTGGGCGGCGATCTTGTTGGCCAGCCAGTGCACCCCGTTGGCGGGGTGATCCAGCACGCCGGCGGCGACGCCCGTTTCTTCAACGGTCTGGTTCTTGTAGAGGATGGCCGAGACCCAGCGGAGGTCCACGGCGTCGGGCTTCACCGGACGGCCGCCCACCACCATGGCGCCCATCGCGGCGTTGTCCGCGATGGTGTCCACGATGGTCCGGCCCTCCATTTCGATCCGGGAGTCCAGGATCTCGAGGGCCGGAACCACGTAGTCGGTGGCGTTCAGGACGTCGAAGATGGTGCAGCCGGGGCCTTTGAGCCCGTCTTTCAGGACGAACGCCAGCTCCACCTCCACCCGCGGATGCGTGTACCGGTCCCACTGCACCGAGCAGCCGGTTTCGAGGACCATGTCATCGAAAATGGCGCCGTAATCCGGTTCGGTGATGCCGGTGGCGGCCTGCATCGCCTTGGAGGTGAGGCCGATCTTGCGGCCCACGAGTTTCCGGCCGGCGTCCTCGTTGCGGTTCCGCCAGAGCTGCTGGACGGCGTAGGAGTCCTCCACCGTCATCTCCGGGTAGCGGGACGTCAGCCGCGGCACCGGCTTCCGGTTCCGGCCGGCTTCCAGCAGCTCGTCCGCGATGGCTTCGATCGTCTTGGCATCCAGCATGGCTACAGCTGCGCTCCAAGCTTGAAGCCGGTCCGGTCACCCTCGGGGGAACCGTCCTTGCGGGTGTAGGAGAAGCCGTCGGCACCCACGGTGACGGCCATTTCACTCTTATCCTGGCGCTGGATGACGGGCTGGGGGTTGCCGTCGAGGTCCAGGACCAGGGAGGCCTCGGTGTACCAGGAGGGGACTACCGGGTTGCCCCACCAGTCGCGGCGCTGGTTGTCGTGGACGTCCCAGGTGATGGTGGGGTTGTCCGGATCGCCGGTGTAGTAGTCCTGGGTGTAGATCTCGATGCGGTGGCCGTCCGGGTCCAGGATGTAGAGGTAGAAGGCGTTGGAGACGCCGTGCCTGCCGGGGCCGCGTTCGATCCGGTCGCTGATGCGCAGGGCGCCCATCTTGTCGCAGATCTGGATGATGTTGTGCTTCTCGTGGGTGGCGAAAGCGACGTGGTGCATGCGCGGGCCGTTGCCGCCGGTCAGCGCGGTGTCGTGGACGGTCTGCTTGCGGTGCATCCACACGGCGTAGGAGACGCCGTCGGAGTCCTGGATGTCCTCGGAGACGCGGAAGCCGAGGTCCTCGAGGTACTTGCGGCCGCGGGGAACGTCCGGGGTGACCTGGTTGAAGTGGTCCAGCCGGACCAGTTCGCCGGCGGAGTAGAGGTCGTAGCGCTGGGTGAGGCGCTCCACGTGCTCCACGTCGTAGAAGAATTCGTACGGGAAGCCCAGCGGGTCCTCCACCCGCACGGAGTCGCCGATGCCCTTGGTGAAGCCTTCCTTGCGGCGCTCCACCCGGCAGCCGAGTTCCTTGTAGTACGCCTCGGCGGCGTCCACCTCGGCGGGGGACTTCACCCGGTAGGCGAACGCTGCGACGGCGGCGATGGGTCCCTTGCGGAGCACCAGGTTGTGGTGGATGAACTCCTCGAGGGATCGCAGGTAGATGTTGTTCTCGTCCTCCTCGGTGACGTGCAGGCCGAGGAGGTCAACGTAGAACTCGCGGGATTTGGCGAGGTCGGTGACGACGATCTCCATGTACGCGCAGCGGACGATGTCAGGGGCGGGAACGGAGGGCTTGGGGATGACGTTGCTCATGGTGTTCTCTCTTCGTTGAAAGGGGACCGGGTGGTCTTGGTGGGCCGGGCCTAGGCGCCGAATTTGGGGGTGTGGACAGTGCCGAGGGTGATGTGTACGGCCTGCTGGTCGGTGTAGAAATCGATGGAGCGGTAGCCGCCCTCGTGGCCCAGGCCGGAGGCCTTGACGCCGCCGAACGGGGTGCGGAGGTCGCGGACGTTGTGGCTGTTCAGCCACACCATGCCGGCCTCGACGTTCTGCGAGAAGTTGTGCGCGCGGGTGAGGTTCTGCGTCCAGATGTAGGCCGCCAGGCCGTACTTGGTGTTGTTCGCCAGGGCGAGGGCTTCGTCGTCGTTCTCGAACGGGGTGATGGCGACGACGGGGCCGAAGATTTCCTCCTGGAAGATCCGTGCGTCCGGGGCGACGTCGGCGAACACGGTGGGTGCGATGTAGTTGCCTTCCGGGAGGCCTTCGGGACGGCCGCCGCCAGCGAGGAGCCGGCCTTCGGACTTGCCGATCTCCACGTAGGAGGCCACCTTGGCGAAGTGCTCCGGGTGGACCAGGGCGCCCACCTGGGTCCTGGGGTCGTGGGGATCGCCCACCACGATGTTCTTGGCGCGGGCGGCGTACTTTTGGCAGAACTCGTCGTAGATGGCCCGTTCAACCAGGATGCGGGAGCCGGCGGTGCAGCGCTCGCCGTTGAGGGAGAAGACGCCGAACAGGGCGGAATCGATCGCGGCGTCGAGGTCGGCGTCGGCGAACACGACGCAGGGGGACTTGCCGCCGAGCTCCATGGAGAGGCCCTTGAGGTTGGCCGCGGCGTTCCGGAAGATGGTCTGGCCGGTGGTGGTCTCGCCGGTGAAGGAAATCAGGGGCACGTCCGGGTGCTTGACCAGGGCGTCGCCGGCTTCTTCGCCGAGGCCGTTGACCAGGTTGAACACACCGTCGGGAAGTCCTGCATCCTTGAAGATCGTGGCCCACAGCGATGCTGACAGCGGAGTGAATTCGGCCGGCTTGAGGACCACGGTGTTGCCGGTGGCCAGTGCCGGGGCGAGCTTCCAGGACTCCAGCATGAACGGGGTGTTCCACGGGGTGATGAGGCCGGCGACGCCGATCGGCTTGCGGTTCACGTAGTTGATCTGCGAGCCCGGGACTTTCATGGCGTCGTCGAACTGGGCAACGATCAGGTCCGCGAAGAAACGGAAATTCTCCGCCGCGCGGAGGGCCTGGCCTTTGGCCTGGGTGATGGGGAGGCCGGTGTCGAAGGTCTCGAGTTCGGCGAGGCGCTCCTCCTGGGCTTCGACGGCGTCCGCGATCTTGTTCAGGATGCGGGCGCGTTCGCGCGGCTTCATCTTCGGCCACGGGCCGTTGACGAAGGCTTCGCGGGCTGCGGCGACGGCCAGGTCAATGTCCTCTTTCTGGCCGGCGGCGGCGGTGGCGTAGTTGGTGTTGGAAACCGGGTCCAGGACGTCGAAGGTCTTACCGCCCACGGAGTCAACGAATTCACCGTTGATGTAGTGCTGGATGTGGGTGGGAAGGTCCTGCGGGACGTAGTGGGTGGTTTCTGCGGCAGTGAACGTCATTGTTTTTCCTTACTGCTTTGCGGTCTGTTGTTCAGTGGAGGTGGCTTGCGCCAGGTAGGCGTCCAGGGTGGCGCTGCGGTGCTGTCGGGCCGCCTTTTCGATGTCGTCGGCCGTGGCGCCGGTTTCAATGAGCCGGAGCAGGGCCTCGTGTTCGTCCACCGAGTCACGGGCGCGGCCCGGGACGAAGCGGAACGTGGAGGACCGCAGCGACGCGAGCCGGTTCCAGCCCCGGTGGACAAGGTCCAGGATGTGCGGGTTGGGGCAGTGCTCGAACAGGACGCTGTGGAAGTCCTGGTTGAGCCGGGTGAAGCGGACGGGGTCGAAGTGCTCCAGGCAATCGCGCATTTCCTCGTTCACTGCCCGGGCCCGGGCCACGTCCGCCGCACCGATGAGCGGAGCCGAGAGAGCCGTGGCGGCACCTTCGACGATACTCAGGGTCTGCATCGTGTAGAGGTACTCCGTGGGGTCGATGCCGGACACGGTGGCGCCGACGTTCCGCTCGAACGTGACCAGCCCTTCGGCCTCGAGGCGGCGGATGGCTTCGCGGACGGGCACCACACTGACGCCCAGGTCCTCGGCGATTTTCGCCAGCACCAGCCGGTAGCCGGGGGAGTAGGTGCCATCCACGATCCGGGCCTTGACGGCGGCGTACGCCTGCTCGGACTTGCTGCCGGCCATCACTGTTTCAGTCATGTGCGGGGCCTTCCCATTCTTCATACCTGGCCCGCCATTCGGAGTTCAACGGGTAGAGGCCGTCCACGCTGTGGCCCTGCTGCACCATCTCGGCAATGAAGGTTTCCTCGCGTTCCTGGGCGATGGAATCGTCCGCGAGCTCCTCGGCCAGTGCCGGCGGTATCACCAGGATGCCGTCCGCGTCCGCCACGATGATGTCCCCGGGCTGCACGGTGGTGCCGCCGCAGGCGATCGTGATGTCGGTGTCCCACGGGATGTGCCGGCGCCCCAGCACGGCCGGGTGCGGGTTGGAATAGTAGGTGGGCATGTCCATGGCGGCCACCGCGGAGAAGTCACGGACACCGCCGTCGGTGATGACGGCGGCGGCGCCGCGGACCTGGGCGCGGAGGGCCAGGATGTCGCCGATCGTGCCGGTGCCCTTTTCGCCGCGGGCTTCCATCACCAGGATTTCGCCCTCGTTGACCGAGTCGATGGCCTTCTTCTGGGCGTTGAAGCCGCCGCCGTGGGTCTTGAAGAGGTCCTCGCGGTTGGGCACGTAGCGCAGGGTCCGGGCCAGGCCCACGATCCGCTTGTCAGGGCGGGTGGAGGTGAGGCCGTCGATGCTGACGTTGTTCAGGCCGCGTTTGCGCAGCTGGGAGGACAGGGTGGCAGTGCAGACGCTTTCCAGCTTGGCCTTCAGTTCCGGCGGGAGGACGGGCCCGACGGCGGCAAGCCCGGCCGCTTCCCGCGAACCGTACGCTTCCTCCCGCTGGAGGTCATCGGTCCTGGGCCGGGCGCCGAAGTCCGCGAACGGCGTCGTGCCTTCCTCCACCCGGGTGGCCAGGCGGCCGGTGGACAGGCCACCGCCGGCGGCGCCCGCCGTCGTACTGGTGCTGACTTCAACCTCGACGACGTCGCCCGGCCTGGCGACGGAGGCGCCGGCCGGCGTGCCGGTCAGGATGATGTCGCCCTCTTCGAGGGTGAGGAGCTGGGACAGATCCGCGATAAGCCGGGCGAACGGGAAGAGGAGGTCCCCGGTGGTGTCGTCCTGGACAAGTTCGCCGTTGTGCCAGGTGCGGATGCGGAGTTCTGCGGGGTTGACGGTGTCCGCTGCGATCAGTCCCGGGCCGACCGGCGTGAAACCGTCCCCGCCCTTGGACCGGAGGTTGGAGCCCTTGTCCGCGTAGCGGAGGTCGTAGACACCGAGGTCGTTGCTGGCCGTGACCCACTCGACGTGGCTCCAGGCGTCCTCGACGCCCACACGGCGGGCCGGCTTGCCGATGATCAGGGCGATCTCGCCTTCGTAGCCGAGGAGTTCACATCCGGCCGGGCGTTCCACCGTTGAAGGGGCTTCCGCCGACCCTGTCGCCAGGGACGAGGACGGCTTCAGGAAGTAGGAGGGCTGCTCCGGAGTGCGGCCGCGCTGGGCTGCCCGGCTGGGGTAGTTGATATGCACCGCGATGACTTTGCGGGCCGCGGCCAGGATGCGGTCGGTGACCTGTTCCAAGAGTTACTCCTCATCGAGTACGAAATCGTATACGATAACTATTACCCAGGGAGCGTGGAACGTCAACCCTTTGTTTTCAGGGAGTTCTCCGGGCTGCTTGTAACGCAGGTCATATCTGCGTACAGTTTTGAAAGAGCACAGATTTCTATTATCGAACACTTAGTTCGGATATCGAATACAGAAGACGGCGATCCGCCGCCCACAATGAAGTGAGGACCCCCGTGCAATTCCACCACCACGGTTACGTATCCGGTGACCCGCGAGTCCGGCCGGCAGCAGGCGTAGGCATCAATCGGCCCACTGAGCTTCCTGATGAGGTGGACGTCCTGATTGTCGGCACAGGCCCCGCCGGCATGCTGGCCGCCGCCCAGCTGTCCCAGTTCCCGGGCATCACCACGCGCATCGTAGAACGCCGCGCCGGCAGGCTGCCCATCGGCCAGGCGGACGGCATCCAGGCGAGGAGCGTCGAGACCTTCCAGGCCTTCGGCTTCGCCGAACGGATCATCGCCGAGGCCTACCGGATCACCGAAATGGCGTTCTGGAAGCCGGACCCGGCCGACCACTCGCGCATCATCCGGGGAGCCCGCGCGGTGGACGACGCGATGGGGATCAGTGAGTTCCCGCACCTCATCGTCAACCAGGCCCGCGTCCTGGACTACTTCGCCGAATTCATGGCGAATTCGCCCACGCGCATGGCCCCGGATTACGGCTTTGAATTCCGGAGCCTGGAAGTCACCGGCGAGGGGGAGTATCCGGTCACCGTGACCCTGCTTCACACTGCAGGTCCCCGGGAAGGCCAGGAAAAGGTTGTCCGGGCCAAATATGTCATCGGCGCAGACGGCGCGCGCAGCAAGGTGCGCGATGCGATCGGCTGCACCCTCGCCGGCGACGCCGCCAACCATGCGTGGGGCGTTATGGACGTCCTCGCCGTGACGGACTTTCCGGACATCCGCACCAAGTGCGCAATCCAGTCCGGATCGGGCGGGAGCATTCTGCACATCCCACGCGAAGGCGGGTACCTGTTCCGCATGTATGTTGACCTCGGCGAGGTGGACCCCAACGACAAAGGTGCCGTGCGCAACACCTCCATCGAGGAGATCATCCGCAAGGCGAACGAGATCCTCCACCCGTACACGCTCGACGTCCGCGACGTGGCCTGGCACAGCGTGTACGAGGTGGGCCACCGGCTCACCGACCGGTTCGACGACGTCCTCCCGGACCAGCGGGGCACCCGGACGCCCCGGGTGTTCATCACCGGCGATGCCTGCCACACGCACAGCGCCAAGGCCGGGCAGGGCATGAACGTTTCCATGCAGGACGGGTTCAACCTGGCGTGGAAGCTCGGCCACGTCCTCGAGGGCCGCAGCCCGGAAAGCCTGTTGACCACCTACTCGGACGAACGGCAGGTCATCGCCAAGAACCTCATCGACTTCGACAAAGAGTGGTCCACGATGATGGCGAAGAAGCCTGAAGAGTTCGAGAGCCCCTCCGAGCTTGAGGACTTCTACGTAAGCACTGCCGAGTTCCCGGCCGGCTTCATGACCCAGTACACCCCGTCGATGCTCACCGGCAGTGCCGAACACCAGGAGCTGGCCGCCGGCTTCCCCGTCGGCAAGCGCTTCAAGTCAGCGCCCGTCGTGCGGGTCTGCGATACCAACCCCATGCAGCTCGGTCACCACGCCACGGCGGACGGACGGTGGCGCATCTATGTCTTCGCCGACGCGGCAGCGCCGGCAACGGGACAGCAGGGTGTCCCCTCAGCGGTGGCCGACTTCGCCGAGTGGATTGCGAAGGCGCCGGACTCGCCGCTGGCCGCCACGCCGTCGGGCGCCGACCTCGACGCATGGTTCGACGTGAAGGTGATCTACCAGCAGCCCCACACGGACGTTGATATCAACGCGGTCCCGGCGGTGTTCAAGCCGCAGGTTGGCCCGTTCCAGCTGACGGACTACGAGAAGGTGTACGCCACCGATCCGAAGGCTGACATCTTCGAGCTGCGCGGCCTGGACCGCGGCGGCGTGATCGTGGTGGTGCGCCCGGACCAGTACGTGGCCAACGTCCTGCCCCTGGCGGCGACGGCGGAACTCGGCGCGTTCTTCGCACCCCTCCTGGCGACCGGACGGGCCGCGGCAGTCTAGCCCCGGACCTCAGGAGACGGACCTCAGCAGGCGACTGCCTGCCCGGTCCGGTATTCGGCGGCGGCATAGACGCCCAGGATGCGCACTTCCGTGGTGAAGAAGTCCAGTTCCTCGAGGGCCAGCCGGAGCGGCAGGTCTTCGGGGTGGCCTTCGACGTCGGCCATGAACATGGTGGCGGCAAACTCGTTGCCCACCATGTAGCTTTCCAGCCGGGTCATGTTCACGCCGTTCGTGGCAAAACCGCCGAGGGCCTTGAAGAGCGCGGAGGGGACGTTGCGGACCCGGAACAGGAAGCTGGTCACGGCCGGGCCCGGCAACGCCTCCCGGGAGGGCAGTTCCTTTTCCGGCGCCAGGACCACGAACCGGGTGGTGTTGGAGGGGTCATCCTCGACGCGCGATGCGAGCACCTCCAGCCCGTAGATCTTGGCCGCGAGCGGGGGAGCGAGGGACAGCTTGGCAGGATCGTTCCATTCGCTCACCTCCCGGGCGGAGCCTGCAGTGTCCCCGGCAATAACAGGCTTCAGGCCGGCGCTCCGGATGAGGCGCCGGCACTGGCCCAGGGCGTGGATGTGGCTGTGGACCTCGGTGGCGCCTTCGATGGTGCTGCCGGGGATGCCGAGCAGGTCGAAATGGATGGGCAGGAAGAACTCGCCCACGATCTGGAGGCGGGACTGGGGGAGCAGGACGTGGATGTCCGCCACCCGGCCCGCTATCGAGTTCTCGATCGGAATCATGGCCAGGTCGGCTTCACCGCCGGATACCAGCTCGAAGGCGTCCTCGAAGCTGGCGCACGGGATGCTTTCCAGCTCCGGGAACATCTGGGCGCACGCAATATTGGAATTAGCGCCGGGTTCACCTTGGTACGCAATTTTCTGGGTCACGAACCGTATGGTTTCACGCCCTGGCGGCTCCCACCCAACTGGATCGCATTTAACGTCGCCATTCGCGCGTTTCACGACATTAACTGCCAGCCAGTTGGGTGGGACGGGAACACTCGTGCCTCCGTCAGAGCGCCAGCCGCATCGACACCTGGTACCGGTCTGAGCGGTACGTCGAGATGGAGTACTCGATGGGCGTGCCCGGGTCCTCCTGGCCGGTGAACGAGCGGCGCCTGAAGAGGAGGACGGGGGCCCCGGGCTCGATGTCCAGCAGGGCCGCGGTGTCCTCCGATGCGGCGGCAGCCTCGACGGTCTGTTCCACATGCTGCACCGGATGTCCGGAGGCAGCGAGGACCCGGTAGAGCGATCCTGTCAGGTCCTCGGAGAGCAGGTCCGGCAGGAGCGGGGGCGGCAGCCAGGATTCGTCCACGCTGACGGGTGCCCCGTTTGCGAGGCGCAGCCTTCGGACCTGATAGGCCGCCTGTCCCGTGGGCAGCCCCAGGTGCTCGGCCGCCGCAGCGGGCGGCTCCGCCGTCGCGGCAGTGATGACCCGGGTGCTGGGTTCGAAGCCGGCAGCCCGCATGTCCTCATTGAAGGAGGCCAGATGGAGGGTGGAACGAACCAGGCCGTGCGAGACGAAGGTCCCCTTGCCCTTGATCCGGACCAGCGCCCCGTCCTGGACGAGGTCCGAGATCGCCCGCCGCACCGTAATACGTGAAACCCCGAACTGTTCCTCCAGCTGGCGTTCCCCCAGCAGCGCGTCCCCCGGCCGAAGCCTGGTGGCCACGAGATCCTGGAGCTGCCTGCGCACCCAGACGTGTTTGAGTTCCCCCGCCGTATCCATAGCTCTATTGTCCGGGCAGGTTGAACAGGTGTCCGCCCGCTTCGACGCGGCCGCCGGAGGCCGGCAGTTCAACGGCATCCGGTTTGCTGTCCAGGACCACCACGGGGCTGCACATGCTGAGGTTTTTCGAGCGGACAAACGTGACGTCGACGCTGATCATGGGGTCTCCGGCCCGGACCTGGTCCCCCTTCTGCGCCAGCACGCTGAAGCCTTCGCCCTTCAGGCCCACCGTATCGATGCCGACGTGGACCAGCACTGCCGGTCCTGACGCGTGCTGGACGATGTAAGCGTGCGGCATGACCTTGATGACCCGGCCGTCCAGGGGCGCGACGGCGGTAAGCACACCGGCGTCGTCGTCCGGGATGACCGCGGCGCCTCCGCCGACGAGCCCCTTGGCGAACACGGGGTCCGGCACTTCGCTCAGCGGGATGAGCCGGCCGGGCAGGGGCGAGGCCACGCTGATGGCCCCGAAAGGCGCCGTCTCCACATCTGCCGTGCCGGCACCTGCGGTGCCCACCTCAGGCGTGTTCACATCAGGTCCTGGATGTCTTCTGCCAGGCTCTCCGCCTCGGGGCCAACTACCACCTGAACCACCGAGCCCGCCATCATAACGCCGTGGGCGCCCGCCGCCTTGAGGGCGGCCTCGTCCACCTTCCCGGCGTCCACCACTTCGGTGCGCAGGCGGGTGATGCACCCTTCGATCTCTTCGACGTTGTCGGCGCCGCCCAGGGCGGCGAGGATGATTTCTGCTTTGGACATGTCCACTCCTGTTGGTTGTTTTCGCGGTGAGTCCGGCCGGTCCTGAAGCTTTTTTCCTGCCTGAGGTTGACAACTAAGCCCGGTGCACTTCACAGTGATGATTGTCACTGGTTATAACCAGTTAGCAAAACTCTACTGAATCCCGCATCCCCGCACAAGCACCCCTTTTTCGAAACGAGGAACCTCATGTCCACGGAAAACCCGTCCGCTTCAGCCGGGGCCGGCCCGCTGGCCGCACCGGCCCCGGGCAAGGCCAAGGGCAGCGGTAAAGCATTGCAGAACATGCAGCGCTTCGGCCGCAGCCTCATGCTCCCCATCGCCGCCCTTCCCGCAGCCGCGCTCCTCCTGCGCCTGGGCCAGGACGACCTGCTGGGCAGGTTCGAATCCCTGACCACCGTTGCGCAGGTGATCGGCGCGGCCGGCGGGGCCCTGTTCGAGAACCTCCCGCTGCTCTTCGCCGTCGGCATTTCCTTTGGCTTCGCCAAGAAGGGCGACGGTTCCACGGCGCTGGCCGCCGTCGTCGGCTTCCTGGTCCTGACCAACGTTTTCAAAGTCATGGCACCCCTGGTGCTGGGCGCCGCCCCGGAGGGCGGCAAGGATCCCGTCATCAACTACGGCGTGCTGGCCGGCATCGTGATAGGCCTGACTACGGCCTGGCTGTGGCAGAAGTTCCACCGGACCACCCTGCCGGACTGGCTCGGGTTCTTCGCCGGCCGGCGCCTGGTGCCCATCCTGACCTTGTTCGCGGCCATCGTGATCGGCGTGGTCATGGCGCTCCTCTACCCCTTCTTCAACACGGGCCTGACCGCCGTGGGCAACGCCGTCGCGGACAACACGGTGGTGGGCAGCGGCGTCTACGGCACACTCAACCGGCTGCTCATCCCGCTGGGCCTGCACCACATCCTGAACTCGATCGTTTGGTTCATCATCGGCGACTACAACGGCGCACACGGCGACCTCAACCGCTTCTTCGCCGGAGACCCCTCCGCCGGTGTGTTCATGACCGGGTTCTTCCCCATCATGATGTTCGCCCTGCCGGCGGCCGCCCTCGCCATCTGGCACGAAGCCAAGCCGTCCCAGAAGAAGATCGTCGGCGGCGTCATGCTCTCCACCGGCCTTACCGCCTTCCTCACCGGCATCACCGAACCGCTGGAATTCTCCTTCATGTTCGTGGCCTGGCCGCTCTACCTCGTCCACGCCGTCCTGACCGGAACCTCCATGATGCTGGTCAACTTCCTGGGCATCCACCACGGGTTCGGGTTCTCCGCCGGGGCCATCGACTACCTGCTCAACTTCGGCATCGCGCAGAATCCGCTCTGGCTGGTTCCCATCGGGCTGGGCTACGCGGCGGTGTACTACGTGGTGTTCCGCTTCGTGATCCGGCGCTGGAACCTGCGCACCATGGGGCGCGAAGACGAAACCGATGAGAACGGTTCGATGGCCAAAGCCGATGCGAGCTGAACCCGGCCTGCCGGGGCTGACTCAACCCGGAACGGGAGACGACGACGGCGGCGTGCTGGGGCTGCGGGGCCGCCTGGTCACCGGCCGCCCCGGGGATGGGGTGATCGACGACGGCACGGTGGTGATCGCCGGGGGACGCATCGTGTGGTGCGGCCCGACGGCGGAGCTGCCCGCCGGCGTCGACGTCGAAACAACACAGGTTCCGCTCATCCTGCCCGGACTCGTGGACGTGCACTGCCACGGCGCAGTGGGGCACACCTTCTCCGCGGATGCGGACGGCGCCCGCCTGGCGGCAGGTTTTCACGCCGGTCAGGGCACGACGTCGGTGCTCGCCTCGCTCGTTTCGGCGCCTTCCGGTGTGCTGCTTGAGGAGATCGCTGTGTTGCGGGAGCTGGTGCAGGACGGCACGCTGGCCGGCCTGCACCTGGAGGGGCCGTTCATCGCCAGGAGCATGTGCGGAGCGCAGGACCCGGCGGCCATCATCGACGGTGACCCGGCGCTCCTGCGGCAGTGGCTCGAGGCGGGGCGGGGAACGGTGCGTTCGCTGACCCTTGCCCCGGAAACGCCGCACTTTGCCGAGCTGGTGGCCCTGTGCCGGGAGTACCAGGTGGTCCCGTCCCTTGGCCACACCGGCGCCACTGCGGCACGGACACGGGACGCCCTCGGGGGAGGGGCGGGTGCCGGTCCCTGGTCCGCCACCCACCTCTTCAACCGGATGCCGGCGCTGGGCCACCGGGCGCCGGGGCCCATTCCGGTCCTGCTGCAGGAAGCCCGGGAGTCACCGGACCGGATGGTCGTGGAGCTAGTAGCCGACGGTGTGCACCTGGACCCGGAGATTGTCCGCATGGTCTTCAATCTGGTGGGACCGGGCTCGATAGCACTGATTACGGATGCCATGGCGGCGGCCGGAATGTCCGATGGCCACTACACGCTGGGCAGCCTGGATGTGCTGGTCCGGGACCGGGTGGCCCGGCTGGTTCCCGCGGCGGATGATGCCCGTCCCGGGGCGATTGCCGGGGCCACCAGCCTGCTTCTGGAAAACGTCCGCCGCTGCGTCGGGTGGGGCGTGCCGCTGGCCGACGCCGTCACCGCGGCCTCGGTCACTCCTGCCCGCCTGATGGGCCTGGACCAGCCGGGCCCCGCGCAGGTCGGATCCATCATCACCGGGTACCGCGCCGACGTGCTGGTGACCACCGAAGAACTCGAACTGCTGCAGGCCTACCGGGCCGGCGCACCGCTAACGGAGGAAAGGAAAACGAGTGCAGATCATTCTGTGTGAGTCCGCGGAACACGTAGGGGGCAGGGCCGCCGACATCATCGACGCTCGGGTCCGGCAGGGCCCGGCCGTCCTGGGGCTGGCGACGGGAGGTTCGCCGAAATCCACGTACCAGGAACTCATCCGGCGGCACCGCGAGGAACAACTGAGCTTCAGCCGGGTCACCGCGTTCACCCTGGACGAATACGCCGGGCTGCCGCCGGAGCACGAACAGAGCTACCACTCCACCATCCGGCGGGAATTCACCGACCATGTGGACCTGCCGCCAGAGCAGCTCATTACCCCGCAGGGGAATGCACCGGACCTTATCGCCGAAGCCGAGCGCTACGACGCCGCCATCTCGGCCGCCGGCGGGGTGGACATCCAGATCCTCGGCATCGGAGCCAACGGCCACATCGGGTTCAACGAGCCCACCTCGGCGCTGGTCTCCCGCACCAGGGTGAAGACGCTGGCCGGTGCCACCCGTGCCGACAACGCCCGGTTCTTCCCGGATGGAGACGTTCCCCGGCTGTGCCTGACCCAGGGGCTGGGGACCATCCGCGAAGCCAGACTGGCGGTGCTGGTGGCCATGGGGGAGAACAAGGCCGGCGCGGTCCAGGCCATGGTGGAAGGGCCGGTCAGCGCACACTGCCCCGCCTCGGTGCTGCAAATGCACCGCCGGGCCGTGGTCATCCTGGACCCGGCGGCCGCGTCCCGGCTGAGCCTGCTGGACTACTACCGCGAGGCCCAGGAGTTCAACGACCAGCTGGGCCAGACGCCCACCAGGCCCTGGCTGCGACAGCCGGCAGTCTAGGAGTTTTTGTCCAGATAGCGGGCGCAAAACGGGGCTGAAGTCCCTCTAAGTGGACAAAAACTCCTTCCTAGCCGTTGATCACCTGCGGAACGCCTAGGGCTTTGAGGCCTTCGACGCCGAATTCCAGGCCGTAGCCGGACTGCTTGGCACCGCCGAAGGGGATGCGGGGGTCCACGGCGCCGTGCTTGTTGATCCAGACGGTGCCGGCCTCAAGCCGGGCAGCCACGTCCCGCGCGGCTGCGGGGTCGGAGGACCAGACCGAGGCGCCCAGCCCGACGTCGAGCGCGTTCGCCATGGTGACCGCCTCATCCACGGTGCCGTAGCGGATGATCGGCAGGGCCGGGCCGAACTGCTCTTCGGCTACCAGCGGGTTGCTGTTGTCGATGTCCGCCACGAGGGTGGCGGGGTAGAAGTGGCCGGCCTGGTCCGTGTCCGGGTTGCCGCCCAGCAGCACGCGGGCCCCGGAGTCGCGGGCGGCGTCGACGAGGCGGGTCACGATGTCGTACTGCTGCCGGTTCTGCAGCGGCCCCAGGACGTTGTTCTCATCCAGGCCGTTGCCCATGGGCATCGCCGCGGCCACCTTGGTGAGCTCCTCGCACACGGCTTCATACAGCGAATCGTGGACGTAGAGGCGCTTGAGGGCCGCGCAGGTCTGGCCGGTGTTGATGAAGGCGCCCCAGAACAGGCCTTCCGCGATGGCCTTGGGATCGGCGTCGGGCAGCACGATCCCGGCGTCGTTCCCGCCGAGCTCAAGGGTGAGGCGCTTCACGGTGTCCGCGGAGGACCTGATGATCGCCTTGCCGGTGGCGGTGGAGCCGGTGAACATGACCTTGCCGATCGCCGGGTGTCCGGCCAGCCGGGCGCCGACGTCGCGGCCGCCGGAAACGACTGTGAGGAGGCCTTCGGGGAGTTCCTCGTTGAGGACCCTGGCCAGCGCCAGGACGGACAGCGGGGTGTATTCGGAGGGCTTGACCACCACGGCGTTGCCCATGCGCAGGGCGGGGGCGATCTGCCAGACGGTGATCATCATGGGCCAGTTCCACGGCCCGATCGCGCCCACGACGCCGATGGGCCGGTAGTGCAGCTCGGCGCGGGTTTCGCCGTCGTCCACCACGGTTTCCGGTTCCAGCGGCGTGCCGGCGGCGACCCGCAGCCACGCGGCGCAGGCGCCCACCTCGAAGCGGGCGTTGGGGCCGTTCAGCGGTTTGCCCTGCTCCCGGGAGAGCAGCCGGGCGAGTTCTTCGGCGGAACGTTCGACGGCGTCGGCTGCCTTCATGAGGGCGGCGCTCCGGGCGTCGTGGCCCAGGGCGGCCCACGCGGGTTGAGCGGCTGCCGCGGCAGCAATGGCCGCCTCGAGGTCCTCAACGGTGTGCACGGGTGCTTCGCCTACGGGTTCCCCCGTGGCGGGGTCCAGGATGGTCCGGGTTTCGCCGGTGTCCGGGGTGATCGAGGCCAGCAGGGCATCGTAGGTTTCCATGGGGTACTCCACTTCGTAGGTCAGAGAACGCGGCCGGAACGGCCCAACAGCGCTGCCTTAAGCGTGCTCCGGGAGGCGCCGCGGGGTCTTGTGTATCCGCGTACGGCACTTGACCGGTGGCGAACAGTACGGGCGGCCCTGAACCACAGGGCTGGCTTCAGGGCTGTGTGCCGGAGCCCGTCCTGAGCAGGAGTACCTCGTGGACTTCCTCGAGGGATGCCGCGATCGCTGAGCGATCGACACCTGCCAGATACTGGAGGACAAGGCCATCGAGGGCAGCAAACAGCGTGCGGGCCACAACCTGAACGTTGTGGGTCACGCCGGAGGCACTCAGCCCCGCGGCCAGGGCCCCGACATAGTTTTCGTAGAGGGCGGTGACCGCTTCCGAAAGCTCGGGGCGCCGCCGCGCCTCCAGGATCATCTCGTACTGAAATACCTGTAGTTCGGGGTCGGCCAGCAGCAGCCCCAGCAACGTCTCCGTGAACGAGTGGCCCAGCGTGGCCGCCTCGCGCAACTTGGACGCGCTGATGGACTGCTCGGTGGCCCAGTCCAGGGCCGCGGCGATGAGCGCGTCCCGGGAACCGAAATGGTGGGCCACCAGCGTGTTGTTGACGCCGGCAGCTTCTGCCACCGACCGGTACGTCAGCCCGCGCAATCCCTTTGCTGCCACCACAGTCACGGCGGCGCGGAGCAAGGCCTCCTTGCCCGTGCCGTATTTTGACGGCGGGGCGGCGGCAGGGGAGGAATTCATAATCCGAGTCTAGCCAGCGACGAAGAGCCGCTAAAACGCTATTGACTTAAACTAAGCAAATGCTTAGATTGATCCCAGGTGGTGATGCGGCTCACTATTTAGGCTTGCTGGAACACCACCCCAACCCAACCCGACCCGCGCCCGGCCGAGCCGCCGGCGCCGTCATTCCCCTTGGAGTCAACATGCCAGAGCCCATTGCTTTCACCACTTCGTCCGCCCTTAATCCAGAGAAGATAGAACCCTTCGAACTCGGGCAGGTTCAGTGGGTGCGCCGCTTCGGGGAGGGAGACCGTCCCTCCCTTGCTTGCGGTTACTGGCATGTAACGCCCGCCGAGGCGCCGGAGCCTTTCGACCTGGTGATGGAGGCGGACGAGACGATCTCGATCGTCGACGGGCACCTGCGCATCGAAGTGGAGGGCGGGGACGCCTACGATCTCACTGCCGGAGGTGCAGCCTCCTTCAACAAGGGTGCGCGTACCCGGTGGGCTGTCCTTGCGCCCACCGTCGAATTCTTTGTGTACTCGTAGGGCGCGCCATGGGAAACGAAGTGTATGACGCAGTGGTGGTCGGCGCAGGCTTTGCCGGTCTGACCGCGGCCCGCGAGCTCAGCAGGCAGGGACTGGCCGTCCATATCGTCGAGGCCAGGGACCGGATAGGCGGCCGGACCTGGCTGGACCACCGCTTGGGCCGGGACCTTGAAATCGGCGGGACCTGGGTGCACTGGACGCAGCCGCACGTCTGGGCCGAACTGACACGCTACGGGCTCGAGACCACGCCAAGTCCCGAACCGGAACGCGCCTTCTGGTGGGCGGACGGGTGCCGTCACGAAGGCAGGCCGGATGAGTTGCTGGGGCTCATCGGCCAGTTAAACGAGGAGTTCGTCCGCGACTCCCGCAAGTATTTTCCGGAGCCCTTCAGGCCCATGGCCCGCGACGATTTCAAGTCGATCGACCACGTGTCAGTCCAAGCGAGGATCCGTGAACAATTCCCCGCAGGCGCGCCGCGGGACATTCTTGAATCCTTCTGGGCCCTCAACTTCAATGGTCCACTGGACAAAGCCGCGTTGACTCAGGCTTTTCGCTGGGTGGCACTAACCAACGGCGACTGGGCGGTGAACTTCGAGGCGTGTGCCACGTACAAGATCGTTGGTGGCACAGCCGCACTGGCAGCTTCGATGCTCGCGGACTCGGGGGCCGGCATCCAATACGGCTTTAAGGTTGAAGCCGTCGCTGAGGACGCGGATGTCGTGGAAATCCGCAGTGCGGACGGTCGGACGGTCCGTGCCCGGACTGCGATTGTCACCGTTCCGCTTCATGCCCTGAATGCAGTTGACTTCGAGCCGCCCCTGCCGGCGGCCAAGGCCGAAGCTGCCAGCCTTGGGCAGGTCTCCAAGGGGGCCAAGGTCTGGTTCCGGCTTCGCGGCGAACATGCACCGTTCGTGGCCCTGGGAGGCGCCGATTGGCCACTGAATTTCTTCCAGGTGGAATACGCGCTCGACGGCGACACGATCGCCGTCGGGTTCGGTCCTGACGCCGCAAAGATCGAGGTGGAGGATCCGGTCGCCGTCCAAGCACAGCTCGCGCGCCTGGTGCCGGGAGCCGAGGTGGTCGCGGTGGCCAGCCACAACTGGGTGGACGATCCGTTGTCCGGTGAAACCTGGCCCATGCACCGCACCGGCTTTCTGTCGACGCACCTACCCGCCATGCAGGCCGCGCACGGCCTGGTTCTCTTTGCTGGTTCCGATATTGCCAACGGCTGGTGCGGATTCATCGACGGCGCCATTGAGAGCGGCATGGGGGCCGCCCTTGACGCAGCGTCCCTGCTGGCAGGCGGGCGGCCCTGAACCACATTGCGCTCACGAACAACAACTGATCGCTGCAAGACAAGCCGGGCCCGGCGGCAAGTGCCATGCTGGATTTCACGGTGCACCTTTGCCCGGGCCCAGGCACCCTTCCCACGCTCTTTCCCCTAAGTTCCCTCCGCAGCACTCATGACCGTTAGGAAGGATCCAATGAGTATTTCGAACCCCGAATCCCGGACCGCAGAACCCGGTTCCCGCCAGGAACACTCCACCGCCCTGCGCGCAGGAAGCATCGGAGTCCTGGGCATCCTGTTCTTTGTCCTTTCCGCACAGGCCCCGCTGACCGGCATCGTGGGCGCAGCGCCGCTCGCGGCCGCGCTCGGCAACGGCGCCGGCGCCCCGGGCGCCTACCTCGTGGTGGGCATCGTCATTGTCATCTTCGCGGTGGGTTTCGTGGCCATGAGCCGGAAGGTGCAGACCAACGGAGCCTTCTACGCCTATGTCACCGCAGCGTTCGGACGCAAGGTCGGTGCCGGCGCTGCGTGGCTTGCCCTGCTGGCCTACAGCACGGTGCAGGCGGCCATGTACGGGCTGTACGGTGCGGCTTTCTCCGGCCTGCTGGCATCCGCCGGCATAACTGTTCCCTGGTGGCTGCTCGCCCTGGTCACCATGGCGGGCGTCCAGGTCCTGGGATCCATGAACATCGAGCTCGGTGCCCGGGTCCTTGCTGTCCTGGTGGGCCTGGAAGTGGCCATCCTCCTGATGTTCGGATTCGCCGTGCTGTTCAAAGGCGGTGGCCCCGAAGGGCTGAACATCGCCGCCTCGTTCGCGCCGGAAGCCATCGCCAGCGGAGCCCCCGGCGTCGCCATCATGTTCGCGGTGGCCTCCATGTTCGGCTTCGAATCCACCGCCATCTACTCCGCCGAGGCCAAAGACCCGCACCGGACCGTTGCCCGGGCCACCTATCTGTCCGTGGGCATCATCGCCGTCTTCTTCTCCTTCATCACCTGGATGCTGGTCAGCTTCTACGGGCCCTCCCACGTAGTGGATGCCGCGGGCGCCGCCCTGGAATCCGGGGACGCCACGTCCTTCGTGATCGGCCCCATCGTCGAAATGTTCGGACCCTGGGCCGGGATCACCGCCGGTGTCCTGCTGGTGACCTCGCTGCTGGCAGGCATTATCGCCTTCCACAACGGCATCAACCGCTACCTCCACTCACTGGCCCTGCGCGGCTCCATGCCCGCAGTGGTTGCCCGGACCAACAGGCATCGTGCCCCTGCCGCCGCGGCCTGGATCCAGACCGTAGTGGCAGCCCTGCTGGTGGCGCCATTCGCCCTGCTGGGGCTGGACCCGGTGCTGACGCTGTTCTCATGGTTCAGCGGCCTCGCCGTCGCGGCACTGCTGGTGCTGTATATGCTGTCCTCCCTCTCCGTTGTTGCCTATTTCCGACGGGAAAAGGTGCCCGGCCAGCAATGGCAGACGTTCATTGCCCCGGTGCTCGCTTCAGCGCTGCTGGCGTGGGTGCTGTACCTGGTGGTCAGCAACTTCACGTCCCTCATCGGTGGCAGTGCCGAAACGGCCGCGGGTCTGCTCGCTGCTGTTCCGGCGCTGTTCCTGGCCGGCGTGCTGGTGGAGATCCGGGTGGAGCGGCAGATCCGGGCCTCAGAGCTTGAGTTCGCCGGGTAGCAATCTGTCTGGGACATCAGAAGAGACGACGGCGGCGCGGGCGGCGGTTTGGCGTCCGCGCCACGCGAGGCAGCCTGCCAGCAGCAGAAGCACCGCCAGGGCCGATGCGGCGCCCGCCGCCGTCGTCGCTGCTTCGGGACCATTGGGCCAGCGTCCCGTGATGCCCAGGAACGCCGGAACCGTGGCCGATAACTGGCTGGTGAGGATCAGCGACCAGCCAATGAGCGGCGCGAGGCGCTTCATGCCCAGCGCAAGCTGCAGGTAGAACAGCAGCCACAGGTAAGTCCAGCAGAGCCAGAGGACGGCCAGCAGCGGATCTTCCCCGGACCAGGCGGCGGCAAGCAGCAGGCCGCACAGGCCCACCATCCCGCAGAACCAGCCAAGGCCCCGGGACCCGAGTCCCAGCAGGAAATCCAGCCCAACGTAGACGTAGGTCAGCCCGAACAGGAACATCCCGGATGCCCCGAGGAGCAAATGCAGGCCGCCGTCGCCGGTAATCCCCAGGTACGTGACGCCGAGGACCACCTGGGTGACGCCGATGACCAGGCTGAACACGGCAGCGTCCCGGCGGGGGAGGAGGTCCAGCGCCGCAAGGCCGTTGAGCAGCAGCGCGGCTCCGGAGAGAAGCAGGCAAATGTGGGCCATCAGAAGTCCCCTGCCGGAGCCGGAACCGATGCTTTAACTTTCGTTTTATGGAAATTAAATGTCACAATACGGAGGTTAGTGGAAGCACGATTGGTCATGCGTGGCCCGCGCAGTCACAATCGGGTAGGTTGAAGTTTCAATAAAGGGGTGGCGGCGCGGCGCCTGCCGCAGACTTTCCGCGCCCGGTTCGACGTAAGGAATCATCATGGATGCACGGCTCGAGGCCATCCGGGACACGGTCCTGGCCAGGAACCCCGGAGAAGCGGAGTTCCACCAGGCGGTGGTCGAGGTGTTCGAAAGCCTGGGCCCCGTCCACGACCGGCACCCCGAATTCCTCGAAGCGGCCATCCTGGAACGGCTCTGCGAACCCGAACGCCAGATCATTTTCCGGGTGCCGTGGACCGATGACCAGGGTCGCGTGCAGATCAACCGCGGCTTCCGGGTGGAGTTCAACTCGGCACTCGGCCCCTACAAGGGCGGCCTGCGTTTCCACCCGTCCGTGTACCTGGGCATCGTGAAGTTCCTCGGCTTCGAGCAGATCTTCAAGAACGCCCTCACCGGCATGCCCATCGGCGGCGGCAAGGGCGGTTCGGACTTCGACCCCCGCGGCCGCAGCGACGCCGAAGTCATGCGGTTCTGCCAGTCGTTCATGACCGAGTTGTACCGCCACATCGGCGAATACACCGACGTGCCTGCCGGCGACATCGGCGTCGGCGGGCGCGAAATCGGCTACCTCTTCGGCCAGTACAAACGCATCACCAACCGCTACGAATCCGGCGTCCTGACCGGCAAGGGCATCTCCTGGGGCGGTTCGCTGGTCCGGCCTGAGGCCACCGGCTTCGGCACCGTGATCTTCACCGAGGAGATGCTGAAGACCCGCGGGACATCCTTCGACGGGCAGCGCGTGGTGGTTTCCGGTTCCGGGAACGTGGCCATCAATGCCGTCGCCAAGGCCCAGGCGCTCGGCGCCACCGTGGTGGCCTGCTCCGACTCTTCCGGCTACGTCGTGGACGAGGCGGGAATCGACGTCGGGCTTCTCCGCCAGGTCAAGGAAACCGAACGCGGGCGCCTCAAGGACTATTCGCTGCGCCGTTCCGGCGTCTCCTACGTGGAAGGCGGTTCGGTGTGGGACGTCGACGCCACGGTGGCGCTGCCGTGTGCCACGCAGAACGAGCTCGACGGCGATGCCGCGGCGAGGCTGGTCCGCAACGGACTGCTGGCCATCGGCGAAGGCGCCAACATGCCCTCCACGCGTGAAGCCATTGCGGTGTTCCAGGAGGCCGGAGTGCTGTTCGGCCCGGGCAAGGCCGCCAATGCGGGAGGCGTGGCGACGTCGGCCCTTGAAATGCAGCAGAACGCGAGCCGCGACTCCTGGTCCTTCGAGCACACGGAGCAGCGGCTCACGGACATCATGGTGGGGATCCACCACCGCTGTGCCTCCACCGCCGACGAATACGGCCAACCCGGCAACTACGTGCTGGGCGCCAACATCGGCGGCTTCGTCAAGGTGGCAGACGCCATGCTCGCGCAGGGCCTGATCTAAGCGCCGCGGCGCCAGTCACTGGGGGATTCGCCGTAGGCATCCCGGAACGTGCGGCTGAAATGCGCCGCGTCCAGGAACCCCCACCGTGCGGCGACTGCGCCCACGGAAGTGCCGTTGAGCAGCGGATCCCTCAGGTCGCGGCGGATGCGTTCCAGGCGCTGGCTCCGGATCCAGCTGGCAACAGTGGCACCCGTCTCGTGGAAGATGTTGTGCAGGTGGCGGGTGGAAATAAAGTGCGCCGTGGCAATGCTGGCCGGCGAAAGCTGCGGATCGGCGAGGTTGGCCTCGATGTATTCGCGTACTGACGTGGCCAGGAGTGCCTGGGGCTTCATGCTGTCCCGGGCCATGTCCAGTTCCGAGTGCAGCATGGTGGATACGAGGTCCAGCGCGTTGGCGGCCAGCCGCGAGCCGCTGGGCCCACTGAGGGCTTCCAGGTTCTCCGCCAGCTGGGCAATAAAGGGACCAACGATGCCGGTCAGCCCGTGCCCGCCAGCCAGCCGCACCGCCGAGAGCTGGCCGACGTAATCCGGAGGCAGGGACAGGGAGTCCTGCGGAAACATGACCACCATGACCCGGGCCTGCTCTTCGAACGCCAGGGTGTACGGGCGGTTAGTGTCGTAAATGGCGAGGTCGCCGGGGCGCAGCACTGCCTCGCGGTTGTCCTGGATGAGCAGCCCGGTGCCCTCCAGCTGGAGGTTGAGCTTGAAATAGCGCTGGCCCGGCTGGGCCACCAGGGCGGGCGTGCGGTGGACGCTGTGGCCCGAGGCGGAGACCTCCACGATGCACAGCCGGTCCAGGACCCTGGAGCGCATCCGGCCGCGGAAAGTGTCCGGATGATCCGTCTCGGCGGCCAGCGGCACAAAGGACTCCGCCACGAGATGCCGCCAGTGGTCGAAGGAGGTGGCCACGCTGGACGTGAGGTCCTGGCCAGCGGGGCGGGCTGTAATTGCAGACATGGATGTTCCTGACGCCGGTTAGCCATCTGAATAGTGGTCCCCAAAGCTGTGTCCTGCGACACATTCATTTCAGGTTAGCGCCGATGGCTGGCGTTGTCATCTTTTTTCGACGAACGTCGAAAAAAGAATTACGGGTGCGTTTGCAGCAACGTCAGGAATGCTTCCAGTTGGTCGTTGAGGCCCGGATCCGCCTGGCCGTCCGGGGCGAGTGCGGCAGCTATCTGCGCGCCCAGCAGCATGTTCAGCAGGTGGCCGGCAACCGCTGAGTCGTCGACGGCGGCAGTCACGTCACCCCGCGTCCTGGCCTCGGCCAGGTGCGCCACAATGGCGGCGTGCCACTGGTCCATGGACTCGCGGTGGATGGCAGCCTTTTCCGGATCGTTAATGGCCTTCTGCCAGAACGGGACCACGATCCGCGCTTCATTGACGCGCTCGGAGTCCAGCGGCAGCACCTCAACGCAAAAAGCCCTGAGCGCCGGAATGCCGGCCTTGCCTGCGGTCACTTCCCGGATGCGTTCATTGGTCCTGTTGAAGACGTGCCCGAAGGCAAATGTCAGCAGCGTGTCCTTGGTGGGGAAGTACGGCTTCAAGGCGCCGTTGGCGAAGCCGGCCTCGAGGGCGATCTCCCGCATCGTGGCACCTTCGATGCCGAGCCGTGCGATGATCCGCCAGGTCGCATCCACCAGTTCCAGGCGCCGTTCATCATGGTCAACAATCTTTGGCACGGTGGTGCTCCCCCGGAAATTTCTTGCGGCTGGCTATTGTGAGCCATCTTACGGACGGTTATTCTCTACAACTATAGAAAATAAAAATTCCGACCCCAACACGGTCCCGGACAAAGGTCGAGCGCATGACACTTGCACCAACTGACACAGTCACCCCGTACCGCCTGGCAGCCGGTGCTGAAATCACCGAAGTCCAGGGCATTCTCCGCGCCGGGGGACTGTTGGACCCGGCGAAGCGGATCGCCTACCTCGGCCTGCTGGACCCCGCCCGGGGCAGCGCCGGGAATTCCGAGGACCGGCGCTTCCGTGTGTTCATCCACGATGTTTCCGGCGGCCGCCCCGTTGACGTAACGGTCTCCGTGACGCGCGGCGAGGTGATTTCCGCCGTCGAACTGGACACCGCCGTCGCCGGCGAACTTCCCGTGCTGGAAGAGGAATTCGAGGTGGTGGAGGAACTCCTGGCCTCCGACGCGCGGTGGCTGAAGGCGCTGGCCGACCGCGGGCTCGACGTCGGCAAGGTCCGCGTTGCCCCGCTGTCCGCCGGTGTCTTCGAGTACCCGGAGGAAAAGGGCCGGCGCATCCTCCGCGGGCTGGCCTTCGTTCAGGACTTTCCCGAGGACAGCGCCTGGGCGCATCCCGTTGACGGCCTGGTGGCCTATGTCGACGTCGTCAGCAAGGAGGTCACGCAGGTCCTGGATACCGGGGTGATCCCCATTCCCGCCGAGCACGGCAACTACACCGACCCAGAGCTCACCGGCCCGCTGCGCACCACCCAGAAGCCGCTGCACATCACCCAGCCCGAGGGGCCCAGCTTCACGGTCACCGGCGGCAACCACGTTGAATGGGAAAAGTGGAGCGTCGACGTCGGCTTCGATGTCCGCGAGGGCGTGGTGCTGCACAACCTTGCCTTCCAGGACGGCGGGCGGAAGCGGCCCATCATCAACCGCGCCTCCATCGCGGAGATGGTGGTCCCCTATGGCGACCCGTCGCCGATCCGGTCCTGGCAGAACTACTTCGACACCGGCGAATACCTGGTGGGCCAGTACGCCAACTCGCTCGAACTGGGCTGCGACTGCCTCGGCGAGATCACCTACCTCAGCCCCGTGATCAGCGACGCCTTCGGCAACCCCCGCGAAATCCGCAACGGCATCTGCATGCACGAGGAGGACTGGGGCATCCTGGCCAAGCACAGCGACCTCTGGACGGGCATCAACTACACCCGCCGCAACCGCCGCCTGGTCATCTCCTTCTTCACCACCATCGGCAACTACGACTACGGCTTCTACTGGTACCTCTACCTCGACGGCACCATCGAATTCGAAGCCAAGGCTACCGGCGTTGTCTTCACCAGCGCCTTCCCGGAGGGCGGCTCGGCCAACATTTCCCAGCTCGCACCCGGGCTCGGCGCGCCGTTCCACCAGCACCTTTTCAGTGCCCGCCTGGACATGGCGATCGACGGCTTCACCAACCGGGTGGAGGAAGAGGACGTGGTCCGGCAGCCCATGGGCGAAGGCAACGAGCGCGGCAACGCGTTCTCCCGGAAGAGGACTGTCCTGGCCCGGGAATCCGACGCCGTCCGGGAAGCCGATGCGCGCAGCGGCCGGACCTGGATCATCTCCAACCCGGAGTCGCGCAACCGGCTGGGCGAACCTGTGGGCTACAAGCTGCATGCCCAGGGCCAGCCCACGCTCCTGGCCGATCCGGATTCCTCCATTGCCCGCCGTGCGGCGTTCGCCACCAAGGACCTGTGGGTCACCCGGTTCGCGGAGGACGAGCGGTACCCTACCGGCGACTTCGTGAACCAGCACTCCGGGGGAGCGGGGCTGCCGGCCTACATCGCGCAGGACCGCGAGATCGACGGCCAGGACATCGTGGTGTGGCACACCTTCGGGCTGACCCACTTCCCTCGGATCGAGGACTGGCCCATCATGCCCGTGGACACTGTGGGTTTCAAGCTGCGGCCTGAGGGATTCTTCGACCGCAGCCCCGTGTTGGACGTGCCGGCCAACCCGAGCACCACGCCCGCCGCCGGCGGACACTGCCACGGCTAGGCAGGCGCCATGACAGCCCTGCGTGGATGGAGCCGTGCCGCCGGCTCCATCCGCCAGCCCCGGCCCGTGCTGCACATGCGCGCCGTCGCCGCGGCCACTGTTGCGTCCTGCCTGGTACACCTGTGGCTCGTTGCGGGAAACCATCACGGGATGTGGCTGAACCTGCTGATGCTGGCCATGGTGGGAGTGTGCCTGCCGTGCGCGGTCCACATCTGGCGCGACGGCAGGCCCGGTTCCCTGCGTCAGGTGATGGCGTGCGCGCTGGCGATGGCCGCACTGCACGCTGTCCTGTTGCTGGGGGCCGTGCCGGCTACCGGGCCGGACGGCCACAGCCACGGGGTTTCCGGGATGACGGCCGCGGAAACCGCGGCTTCCGCGGCCGGAGGCATGATCGGCATCATCGCCATGGAAATCACGACGGCGCTACTCGCCGCGACGCTGGTGGCCAGGCTGCGGCGTACGCCCTGGGTGGTCGGTCCTTAGCGCTCCGCAATGAGCTTGAGGTTTTCCAGCGTCTGCTGCCGGGCGCGTTCCTGAAGGTGCTCGATCATGACATGGTCCACGAACTTGCCGATCGCACTGCCCGGCACGTTGTATTCGATCTCCATCGAGACGAGCGTCCCGGTTCCTGCTGGTTCGTAATCCCAGTTCTGCCAGCCCTTGAGCGGACCGTCGAATTCAATCCGTACGTGTTTCCCGCCGGCGGGCGTCGGCTGGTTCTCCACAACGTGCGTGGTCACCGGAAACGGAACGCCGGCCATCAGGTAACTGTGCTCCACCACGGTGCCGGCCCCGCCGTCGCCCGTTACTTTCTTGGCCTCTCCGAGATTCACCCACCAGGAGGCCCAATGCCGCGGATCCCGGCGGGCCGGACCACCTGTCCGTCAGTGGACTGAGTTGCCCAGTTCGCGCAGCGGGGTCTTGCTGGTCTCGCGGGCCCAGAAGGCGCCGGCGACGGCCAAGAGCGAGGACGCGGCCACGATCCAGGCGGCGGGGCCCCAGTTGGCCTTGTCCGCGCCGACGAGTGCGGTGCCGAGCAGCGGGGTGAAGCCGGCGCACAGGATGCCGACCTGCAGGCCGATGGCCATGCCCGAATAGCGGACTTTCACGTTGAACAGCTCCGAGAACCAGGCGGGGTAGATGGCGTTGGACATGGCGTAGGTTCCGGCCGTGATCAGGGTGCTGGTCAGGAAGATCATGGGCACGTTGCCGGTGGAGATCACGGAGAAGTAGATGAAGATCATGGCGCCTGAACCGAGGACGCCGGTGATGAAGATCGGGCGGCGGCCGTACTTGTCGGAGAGCCAGGCCATCAGCGGCTGGGTTGCGATGGCAATGATGTTGCCGGTGATGCTGACCCAGAGCATGGTGGAGGCCGGGACGCCGACGGACACCGCATAGGCCAGGCCGAAGGACTGCATGAAAGTGTTGGTGACGGTCTCGAAGGACATCAGGGCCACCTGGAAGAACTGGGCCGGGTGGGTCTTGAACATCTTCGCGAAGGGGAGCTTCACCAGTTCGCCGTGATCATGCTTCTCCTCGAACACCTCGGGTTCCTCGAGCGAGCGGCGGACCAGGTATGCGACGATCAGCACGATCAGCGAGAGCCAGAACGGGATGCGCCAGCCCCAGGCGAGGCGGTCGGCTTCACTCATGGCAGCCACGGGCAGGAATGCCAGCGAAGCCAGGACGATGCCGGCGGAGATGCCACTCATCGCAAAGCTGGCGAAGAAGCCGCGGCGGCCTTCCGGGGCTTCCTCGGTGGACAGCGCCGAGGCGCCGGCCGTTTCGGCTCCTGCGGAGAGGCCCTGCATGAGGCGCAGGAGCACCAGCAGGGCAGGGGCCCAGTAGCCGGCGGTGTTGAAGTCGGGCAGCACGCCAATGAGGAACGTGGCCGAACCCATCAGCACCAGCGTCAGCACCAAAGTGTTCTTGCGTCCGATCTTGTCACCCAGGTGGCCGAAGACCACCGCGCCGAAGGGGCGTGCCACGTACGCCACGCCGAAGGTGGCGAAGGAAGCGATCAGGGCAACGGTGGGGTCTCCGGCCGGAAAGAAAATCTTGGAAAAGACCAGCGACGCAGCGGTGGCGTAAATGAAGAAGTCGTAGTACTCAAGGGCACCGCCGAGGAACGCGGCGAGGGCTGCTTTCTTGGCCCGCCTGAGCTGGCGCTGATCGGCTCCGATGCTGGCGCCTGTAGCTGTATTTGTCATGGTGCTTGCCCTTCCGCGCTGAAAGACGGTTGTTGTTTGCTGAAGTTGTGCGCATTTCGAACAGCTGTGCGGTATGCGACTATTGAAAGAGTAGCGCAGAGTGAGGTGCCTCACAACACCCTCGGCTGAGTCTCCCAAGCGAAAGGTGCCACCATGGAAACCCGCACACCGGCCTACCGGCTGTTCCTCATCGGCTCGGAAGCCTCGGCCGCCATGTCGCCAGGGCTCTGGGGCCCGGTCCTGGAACAGCTGGGAAGCAGCTGGACCTACGAGGCATGGGATGTCCCGGCCGGCCAGGACATGTCCGGCGTCCGGGACGCGATGCTGGAGGCCGACGTAGTCGCCGCAAACGTGACAATGCCCCACAAGCAGTGGGCCGCGGGGACAGCTGACACAGTTACCGATCAGGTCCGGATCAGCGGAGCTTCCAACCTGCTGGTCCGGCACGGCCGGAGCCTGAGTGCACACAACACGGACATCACTGCCGTCGCCGAACTGCTGGGCGGACGGCACCAGCGGCACGCCGTGATGCTCGGGGCAGGCGGAGCCGCACGCGCAGCACTGGTCGCCCTGGCGGGACTGGCGCACCGGGTCACCGTGACGGACAAGGACCCGCGTGCCTCCCGCCAGCTGCTGGACCTCGCCACCAGCCTGGGCATGGAGGCCGGTGCGGTGACGTGGGCCGAGGCGCGCGCTCATGCGCCGGACGCCTCGCTGATCGTCAACGCGACGCCCCTCGGCAAGAGCAGTGCCGACGAACCGGCATGGGGGCCCGCGAAGCTCTCACCGGACACTTTTGTTTATGACTTCGTCTATGCCGGCCACACGACGGCCACCATCGCAGCGGCGAGGGCGCAGGGCCTGCCATGCGCCGACGGCTGGGACCACCTGCGGGCGCAGGCAGCGGCCATGATCCCCATCCTCGGACTGAAGCCGGAGGCCGGCGCCCTTCTGGGCCGCACACTCTCCGACATCCGGGCGGGGAACTGACAGCGGGCTGAAACCGGACCAACCCCGCGGATCCGCTGTGCTTTATCCGGATATGATCGGAATAAGCCTGCGGCCAAGCGTCCGCAGAGGCCGACATTGAGCTTCAGGGAGGTTAAACGATTCCATGGCGGAGCAACCCGAATACTTCGTGAAGTCTGTGGAAAAAGCGTTTGACGTGCTGCGCTCCTTCGCCCCGGACGAGCCCCGCCTGACCGTCTCCCAGGTCGCCGCAAAGTCGGATATGACCAGGGCCTCCGCCCGGCGGTTCCTGCTGACGCTCACTGACCTGGGCTACCTTCGTGCCGACGGTCCGTACTTCGAACTGACGCCCCGTTCGCTGGACATCGGACAATCGTTCCTGGCGAACCTGGCGCTGCCGAGAATCGCAGAGCGGCACCTCAAGTCGCTGGCCGCGGAACTCAACGAAACCACCTCCTTGTGCATTCTCGACGGCACCGACGTCGTCTATGTCGCCTGCGTTCCGTCGCCCCGGCTGCTGAGCGTCTCCATCAGCGTGGGCACCCGGTTTCCCGCCTGGGCAACCTCCATGGGCCGCGTCCTGCTGGGTGCATTGTCCGCCGCCGAGCTGAAGTCGTACTTCGAGTCCGTCCAGCTGCAGCGGTTCACCGAACGCTCAATCGGGAGCCTCGACCAGCTCCAGGCCGAGGTGGACCAGGCCCGGACCAAGGGATGGTCCATGGTCTCGCAGGAACTGGAGGAGGGCCTCCGCGGTGTGGCTGTTCCGGTCTGGCGCGGTCACGAGGTGGTCGCCGCGGTCAACGTGTCCCTCCAGACCCACCGGGCACCGGCGGAGGCCATCGAAAAAACGGTGGTTCCGCTGCTGCAGGACGCCGCACGGCAGATCGGCCACGACTACGGCGGGCGGGCCCCCGCACCGCTCACTACTGCAGCCCAGGGATGACATGATCACACGCAAAGACGTCGATGAAGCTGCCGGCAGGATTGCCGGGCTGGTCCGCCGCACCCCGGTGATCGAAGCGGACCGGGAGAGCTTCCCCGGGACTGTCTGGCTCAAGTGCGAGTTCATGCAGCACACCGGTACGTTCAAGGCCCGGGGTGCCTTCAACCGCGTGCTGGCCTGCCGCGAACGGGGCGAGCTCAAAGAGGACATTGGAATCGTCGTCGCCTCCGGCGGGAATGCCGGCCTCGCCAACGCCTACGCGGCAGCGCAGGCAGGTGTTCCTGCAGCCGTCTTCGTTCCCGAGACCGCGCCGGCCATGAAGGTGAAGAAACTTCGGGAATCCGGGGCTTCCGTCGTCCAGCGCGGCGCCGAATACGCCGTCGCCTATGACGCCGCGATCGCGTACGCGGCCGAAACCGGGGCCGTGTACTGCCACGCCTACGACCAGCCCGAGATTGCCGCGGGTGCCGGCACTGTCGGCTCGGAGCTGCTGGAACAGCTGGGCGGCGTGGATACCGTCCTGGTGGCAGTGGGCGGCGGGGGACTGATGGCCGGGGTCGCGGCCGCCGTCGAAGGCTTTGCCAAGGTGGTGGCCGTGGAGCCCGCAACAGCCCCCACACTGCACGCCGCGCTGAAGGCGGGGCAGCCCGTGGATGTGGCCGTCGGCGGGATTGCAGCCGACTCGCTGGGGGCGCGCCGGATCGGACAGATCGGCTTCGACGTCGCGGTACGGACGGGCGTGGTGGGCGTGCTGGTGTCCGACGACGAAATTGTTGCCGCGCGCTCAAGGCTGTGGGCCGACTACCGGATGGTGGTGGAGTATGGCGCGGCGGCCGCCTTTGCCGCCCTGACCTCGGGGGCCTACGTCCCGGCGGAGGGCGAACGCGTAGCCGTGATCCTCTGCGGAGCGAACACGGACCCGTCCACGCTCTGAGCGTCGGCCGGACAGCCCCGGCGGCCTGACCGCCAGTCAGGCCGCGGCATCGGTCAGATCGCCGCGCGGCCGCCTGGCCGGGCCGCGATCCGTTTGGGTTCCTTGCGGTCGCGGCGGGCGTAGATGCGGGACCGCTCGCTGGACAAGGCCAGGATCAGCAGGATGTCCAGGGTGAGGCCGGGCAGGTTGGTCTGCAGCGTGATTCCCGGGCCGCCGTTGACCACGTCAATGACCTGCAGGCCGATCGCGGCGGTGCTCACGGCCATGGTGAGCGTGCGTGCCCAGTTCCGTCCCAGGAAGACGAACCAGGCGAGCAGCAGTTCCGCGAGGGCAAAGAAGACCACCACGGCCACGCCAAGGTAAAGCGCCAGCTGCGCCTGGCCCATGGTCAGGTCCGCCCCGTCGCCGTCGCTGCTGCCGGATTGGAGGAGGGGCTCCAGATGCGCGGTCGGAAACAGCATGATGGACAGGGCCAGTGCTGCCGCGGCTAGTGCACGGCCGGCGACGAGGACCGCCCCGAGGATGGTGGGGCCGGGCCGCCTGTTCCGGCTGTCGCTCGGGAGCCGCGGCACGGCAAGCCCGGGCACCGCCGTTGCGCGCAGGTCAACGACGGGGAGGTCTCCGTCGGTGGCAATCTCATCGCCCCCGCCGTTGCGGCTGTGGTAGCCGGTGGAGAAGTCCCGGATCACCCGGACGGCGGCTGCCGGATCGGCGTCGGAAATGGACGTGACGATATGGTCCCGCTCGTCGTCCGTGTGCTCGTCGATCTTGTGGGTGATCTGGAGGGTGAAGAGCGAGAAGCCGACGCTGCGGTCGTAGGTACCGGCAGCCAGCCAGTCCGCGGCCACGCCGCCGGGGAGCAGCCAGCCGGGCGGGCACCGCCAGAAGCGGACGTGGTGGCGCTTGCCGGGGTTTCCGTCCACCTCCTGCTGGTAGGCGAAGTCCTGTTGCCGGCCGAACAGGAAGAGCGGGCTGACCGGAGCCTCAAGGTAGCTGTGGCGCAGCACGGTGGAGGTGACGATCCGCCAGCTGCTGGCGAGGGTCACGTCATCGGCGATGGTCCAGCCCGCCCGGCGCATCACGTGGTGGAGCTGGGCTTCGGAGCCGAGCAGGGCAACGTTCACCGGATCGCCGAGGAGTCCGTCGCTGGTGCGGGCGCGCCCGATGAAGTAATCGGGCACATAGAGGCGGGTCAGGATCGAGTGGAGCCTGGGCAGCACGAGGTAGGCGAGCATGGCCCAAAAGATGAACATGAACCAGATCTGGCCCCAGCCCCACTGGAAGCTCAGTTCAAGGAGTAGATAGGTCAACCAGACGGCGGCGACACCACCGATGAGGAAGAAGATCCGGTCCCATGCGGTATCGAACGCTGTGCGGGAAACGCCCGCGACAGGCACCTTCACTGCAGGCCTGGTCATGGGCAGAATAATACTGGAGCCGGTGGCTGGTTCCGTGGGCACAGCGGCCCGGACTGAGATGCATGGTGTTTCCCCCCGTGAAGCGTGGCGGTCAGTCCAAAGGAAGGGTGACCGTGATGCAGGTGCCCTTGCCGGGCGCGGTGTCTATGGTCGCGGTGCCGCCGGCTTCATGGACTGCGATGGACATCAGCAGCAGTCCGAATCCCTGCGGCCGGCTGCCGCAGCTTTCATCGCGGTCGAAGCCGGTGCCGTTGTCAGCCACGGTCAGCCGGATGCCGTGGTGCACCGCAGCGAGCCGGACGGTCAGCTGGGTGGCGGCGGCAAATTTGAAGGCGTTACTCAGCGCCTCCTGGGCGGCGTGGTAAAGCAGCCCGGCACTGCCGGCCGGGATCTCAATGCCGTGGTGCGGCGTCTCCCACCGGACGGTGGTTCCCTGCTCCCGGAGCGGGGTGGCGAGCCGGTCGATGCAGCCGGCGAGCCCGAGTGCATGAAAATCCACCGGGGCCTGATCGGTAATGACGCCGTGGATCGCGGCGACTTCATTGACAGCTGGAGCCTTTTCCATGGCCAGTCCTGCTTCCTTGCAGCCTGTGATGCTTTCTTCTCACGGGTGCTGGGTTCCCGCCTGGATGTATGACTCAAGGGTGAACCGGCGGAATCATGAATGACGCGACTTTGACGCAATTTTGGCTCAAGTTCAGTGGGATTCCCGTGGTCATCTCAAGAGGCACACAAGATTTGATAGCCCGGCGATGCCGGATGTCACTCCATGTGTAGGCTCATCACCAGCCCCATAAGTCCAGATAGTGGAAATACCCATCCGTGGGGATTCTGCCGACGAATATGAGGGTGACTGACCGAAAGACTATGGGGGCATAGATGGAAGAACGCGGCATTGCCGTTGTTGTAGAGGATGACGACGACGTCAGGAATTCCCTCAGGGAAGTGCTGCTGCAATCCGGGTTCTCCGTGTACGCGACGTCTTCCGGGCTTGAGGGGGTTGAGGCGGTCCGCCGGTACAACCCTGTGGTGGTCACCATGGACCTGGGGCTTCCGGACTTTGACGGCCTTGAGGCCTCCCGCCGCATCCGCACGTTCAGCGACGCCTACCTGGTCATCGTGACCGGCCGGGTGGATGAAGCCGACGCCATCATGGGTTTCGAAGCAGGGGCGGATGACTTCCTCACCAAGCCGTTCCGACCCCGCGAACTCAGGGCGAGGATCGCCGCGATGCTTCGCCGGCCCAGACAGCACGCCGAAGCGCCGATGGTGGCCGCCGGAGACCTGCGCGGAACCGCTAACGCGCCTGCCGCGTCAACCCGTCCGGCCGGCGTGGTGCCGGCCGAACTGCGGCGGGTAGAGCGTGCAGAGTCCGAGCTGGCCGAGTTCGAGCACAACGGGCTGACGCTGAGCGAGGGGACCAGGACCGCGGAGTTCGAGGGACTGAGGGTTGAGTTGACCCGGACGCAGTTCGACCTCCTCCTTGTCCTCCTGGAGAACGGACGCCTGGTTCAGACGAAGGCCGACCTGGTCCGCCGCCTGAGGAACGAACCGTACGACACCGGTTCGTACGTGAGCACCGCCGAAGAGCGCGCCGTCGAAGTCCACATGGGTAACCTGCGGAAACGGCTAGGGGACGATTCGCGCTCGCCGCGATGGGTTGAGACCGTCAGGGGAATCGGCTACCGGCTCGCGCCGCAGCTCGCTGCCGGCTGACCCGCACCCCCTGGCTAGTCCCGGGCCAGAGTCCCCGGGCCCCCTGGCCCGGGACTCTGGCCGAGGGCCCCGTGGCATGGGATTCTTAAGCTTGGCGGAGGGAAGCACCGTGACTCCCAAGCAACTGGTTCTGGTAGTGGCTGCCACCGTGGGCGTTTTGGCCCTGGTGCTGATCTCGATCGACTGGGCGCCGGCCGCCCTGCAGGATCCCGCCCGGACTTTGGGCGTCCTGAACGCCCAGGGAGTCATCCGCTGGGGTGAAAACCCGGACAGGGCACCCTTCACCGTCTTTGAACTCGCCATGTTCGTCGCCGTAGGACTGGCCTTTGTCCTTGCCGGCGTGACGGCGTGGCAGACCCGGCCCAACCGGAATCCCGGCCTGCTGCTGGTGCTTGCCGGGCTGCTGTGGCTGGCTGCCGGGATTCGGCGGTCCAGTGATCCGGTGCTGTTCACAGCCGGTGTGGCGCTGACGCTCATGTACCAGCCTCCGCTGCTGCAGCTTGCCCTGAGCTTCCCCTCGGGAGTCCTGCGCTCGCGGGCGGAACGGGCGGCTGTCGTTTTCTTCTTCGCTGCCTGGGTGGTCATCGCAGTGGCGAGCTGGGCCTTTTTCGATCCGCGGCTGCACATTGCGGCAGGGGAGTCCACCTCCCGCAACCTGCTTCTGCTGTGGGACAGCCCGGAGCTGACCAGCGTCATCGGGGACGCCGCCCGCATTGTCCAGGTGGGCATCGGCATGGCCATTGTGGCCGTGCTGGTGTCCCGCTGGCGGTCCGGCTCACCTGCGTACCGGGCAGCGTTCCTGCCGTTGTGGCTGGCGGTGATCATCAAGACGGCGTCCACCGTCTGGGTGTCCCTGGCCGTGGTCCAGCTGACCGGCTCGCTTTCCAACGAGGCCCTGCTCTGGCAGTACCCGGCGACCGCGATCGTCCCCCTCGCCGTCCTGCTGGGCCTGTGGCGTTACCGGTTCGCCCGCGGTGCCCTGAGCGAGCTCATGGTGGAGATCGGGATGGCGCCGGTCAGCGACCGGCTCATCCGCGCCCTGCGCAGGTCGGTCCGGGACCCTACCCTCAGCCTGTGGCGGTGGTCGCCCGCGCTGTCCGGCTTCGTGGACGACGACGGCGTGCCCCGAGCGGTGCCGGAGGACGGATCCGGGCGGGCGGCCATGGTGCTGGAGCGTAACGGCACTCCCGTGGGGGCGCTGGTTTTCGATGAGGCGCTCCGGGACCAGCCACAGCTGATGGCCGCCGTGCGGAGCGCCACTTCCCTGGCCCTGGACAACCAGAACATGGAACAGCAGCTGCGGGACCAGCTGATCGAGGTCCGGCGCTCCCGGGAACGGATCGTCACGGCCGGGGACGCCCGGCGTCGTGAGCTCGAGCGGGACCTTCACGACGGCGCCCAGCAGCGCCTCGTTGCGGTGTCCATGGACCTGGCAAGGGCGCGGCGGGCCGCGAGCCCGGCGGAGATGAAGGAGCTGGTGGACCAGGCCAGCGACGAGCTCGCCGTCGCACTGACGGAACTTCGTGAGCTGGCCCGGGGCGTCTACCCGCCGTCGCTGCGGGAGAGGGGGCTGGAAGGTTCCCTGACGGCGCTCGCCGAGCGTTCGGCGCTCCCCATTGAACTGGACGTCGACCTGCCGCAAAGGCCGCCGCCCCAGGTGGAACTCGCGGCGTATTTCATCTGTGCCGAGGCCGTGACCAACGCGGCCAAGCACGCCAGTGCCTCGAACCTGCAGATCGGCGTCACAGGCGCGGACGCCGGACTCAGGCTGCACGTGACGGATAACGGGATCGGCGGGGCAAGCCCCGGTGCCGACGGCGGGCTGCTGGGGCTGGCCGACCGGGCCGCGGCTTTGGGCGGTTCCCTGACGGTCACCAGTCCGGAAGGCGGCGGAACAACCGTGGCGGCCACCCTGCCGTTCGCGGCCGACCCGACGGAGGACTTGCCATGACATTGCGCGTCGCCATCGCGGACGATTCAGCGCTGCTTCGCCGCGGCCTGGCCGCGCTGCTCACCTCCGAAGGGCTGGAGGTGGCCTGCGAGGCTGCGGACGCTACGGAGCTTCTGGGGTGCGTCGCGGCCCTGCAGCCCGACGTTGCCGTGGTGGACATCCGCATGCCGCCCACCTTCACCACCGAAGGTATCCAGGCCGCGACTGCGATCCGGCACGACCATCCCGGAACGGGGGTCCTCCTGCTGTCCCAGTATGTGGAGACCGAAAACGCCATGCAGCTCCTGGGGAACGGAGCGAAGGGCCTGGGCTACCTCCTGAAGGAGCGGGTCTCGGACATCGACGAGTTCATCGACGCGCTGCACCGGGTGGCGGCCGGCGGGACCGCCGTCGATCCAGAACTGGTGGCACGGATGGTGGCCCGGCCGCATAACGGCCATCAGCGGGAGGATGAGCTCAGCAGCAGGGAACGGGACGTCCTGGAGTTGATGGCCCAGGGGCGCACCAACCAGGCGATCGGGAAGACCCTCTTCCTGGGGGAGCGGACGGTGGAGGCGCACATCCGGAGCATCTTCCTGAAGCTTGGTCTGCGGCCGGAACCCGAGGACCACCGCCGGGTCCTCGCCGTGCTCACCTACCTGCGCCAGCACTAGAAAAACCGGCGGCCGCCCCTGTGGGGGCGTCCGCCGGTTTCCGGTCAGAGGGATGCGCTAGTTCAACCTCGTGCTAGTTGGACATGGAGGTGGTGCCGCTGCTCTTCCAGCCCGTGAACGGCGACCAGACCCCGCCGGCCCCCTCCTGGTGGCGGACCTTCTGGTACACCTCCTCATTGCCGATCTCCGTGTTGGTCAGGGTGCGGACGTTGTGGATGGTGACAGTTCCGCTGTAGTAGCCGAGGCTGCGGCTGAAGCTGGAGTTGCCGAGGTGGTCGTCGCCGTTGGGCCAGTCGTCACTTTCCCAGCGCTGCTGCTCGATGTAGACGGAACGGTCGTTGTAGCAGCGCACCTGGATCTGGTAGTCCACCAGCTTGGTGCCCGAGGAGTTGAAGCCGGCAAAGACGGGCTTCAGCGGGGTGACGGTGCAGGCGTAGTTGGTGGTGGCGGCCTGCGCTGGCGCGGCCAGTGCGACGCCGCCCGCAGCAAGTCCCAGCGTCATTGCTGAAACGAGTGCGATCTTGGCGCGGGAGGGACGGGACTTCGTTGTTCCGGCGGTCATGGACATTTGTTTCTGCTCCTGTTGCGGTGATGGTGGTTTCGGCCAGGAATCCTTTCCTGATGCCGTGTTTCCATGGTGCGGCGGGGGTGCTGCCGCTGGCTTCCGTGCTAGCACTGTTTGTCTGGCACTGTTTGTCCGGCGCAGCTTGGATTGTCAGCTTGCTTATTATTTCCGGGGTTCCTAGTGTTAAACCTGTAAGGAATCCGGCAAGAGGAGGACATATGTCAGCGCACAATATTGCAGGCAAGAAGGTTGCGTTCCTGCTGACCGACGGCGTGGAACAGGTGGAGCTCACCAGCCCTTGGAATGCCGTGAAGGAAGCCGGCGGCGAGCCCACGCTGGTGGCGCCCAAGGCCGGAAAGCTGCAGGGTTACGACGGCACCGAAAAAGGCGAGACCTTCGACGTCGACATCACGGTGGCGGAGGCCAATGCCTCGGATTTCCACGCGCTGGTCATCCCCGGCGGAGTAGTCAACGCCGACCACCTTCGCGTGGACAAGGACGCCCAGGCTTTTGCCCGCAGCTTCTTTGAGCAGCACAAGCCCGTGGCCTCCATCTGCCACGGCCCCTGGTTGCTGATCGACGCCGGAGTGGTCCGCGGGCGCAAGCTGACCTCGTACCACACGCTCCAGACCGACCTGAGGAACGCCGGTGCGGACTGGAGCGACGAGGAAGTGGTGGTGGACCAGGGGTTCGTGACCAGCAGGCACCCCGGCGACCTCAAGGCCTTCAATGACAAACTGCTCGAAGAGATCGAAGAAGGCGAGCACGCCGGCCAGACTGCCTGACCGTCGCGCAGCAGCCACGTAAGCACAAAAGAAGAGAGGCCCGACGGCGGCAATTGCCGCCGTCGGGCCTCTCTTCTCTGTTTCACAGAGTCAGTCGCTGGAGCTGGGTTCCGTGGTGAGGCCCCGGTCGTCCGCGGTTTCGCTGTTCTGCTCCTCGGCGGGTCCCGGGGGTCTGGTGCCACCTGATCCGGCCGGACCGCTATCAGCGGGGCCGGAGGCCGCGTGGCGGCCGGAGCTACGGTCCGCCGGCTCCTGCCTCGGTACTGGTTGTGTTCCGTCCTCGACGCCGTCGCTCACGATGTCTTCGGGCTCGTTGTGTTCCGTGCTCATTGACTACTCCTCGTCTTGCGGTGTCGGACTGCACGAGCTTGTAGAAAGTGCACTGACCTTCCCACGCTACAGGCGGGCGGGAGGCGAGTACAGGCGCATCCGCTGCTGCCCTAGGCCATTGAAGCCCATTGCCGCAGTTCACGGGTTTCGCCGTAGGGAACGTCGCGGCTCACGGCCACGGTGTAACGGGAGAAGCCGGTCTGGGTGACCAGTACGCCGTGGCGCCGCTCCTGCATGGCGTGCCGGAGGGCGATGTCCACCGCACTGTTGAGGTCGTTTTCGATCGTTGCGGGGTCGTGGGCAATGATCTCGAGGAGGATGTCGGAGTGGTGCTTGATCATGGGGTGCTCGCTTTCGCGGTGAAGGGGCAGGGGCGTCTGAGGGTGGATTTGGTGAGGGCTGTTCCCTGGACGGAATTGCCGAGGACAAAAGAAGTGCCGGTTGAGGCTGGGGATGATTCGAGGGGGCCCGGCATTCTGTGATGGGGCGGGGGCCGGTGCGATGCTTCCGGCGGAGGGACCGGGAACGTTGTGTCGTTCCTGCGGATCCACCCTTAGTGTGGCGGACCGCCGGGCCGCAAGGCAATCATTTCGGTGGAATTTCTTGTGTGCCCTGCATCACATGCTTGCCGGCAACGCATGCGGCGTTGACCGCCTAGGGTGCCGGGCGTAAGCTGACGCTCACCTTCCGGGGCCCCGCTCGGCGGGGGCCTGGGTCTCCTTCTAGAACGCATGCGGCCGCCGGGTGCCGAGGCTGTTTCCGGCGGCGCTTTATCGGCGGATCGCCTGGAGGCACAATTCAATGTCTGAAATCACCATCAACGGCATCACCATTGATCCGATCAAACAGAACCGAGCCCTGCGTGATGCCGGGCTGGTTGCCGAGGACGCCTCGGAGTCGGATCACATCCTCATCCAGACGGCGGAGCCGCTGACGGCGGAACAGCGAGCGGAACTGGCCGGCATCGACGTCGAGATGCAGGAATACGTCTCGGACAACACCTACCTGGCGGCGTTCCCGCCGGCAGACCTGAACCGCGTGCGCGCCCTGCCGTTCGTGAGCTGGGCGGACGTCTACTCCCGTGTCTTCAAGATCCCGCCGCCCCTGCTGCCGCGCGGTGCGGAAACGGGCAATGTCCGGTCGCTGGCGGACCATGAACCGCATCCGGACCGGCGGCTGGAACGAGTGGACCTGCTCCTGCACGCGGGCATCGAGGCCGGCCCGGAGCTGATCGCCCGGGTGGCCGCGGCCGCCAGGGTGGAGCCCGACGCCGTGGCGGTGACACCGGGCAAGCTGCGCATCACCACGTCGGTCGGCCAGCTCCCGCACCTTGCCGCAATCGATGAGATCCGCGAGATCCATCCGGTGCGCGAGCGCCAGCTTTTCAACAATGTGGCACGCGAGATCCTGAACGCCGACGTGCAGTTCAACGGGACCACGTACCGGGGCGACGGCGAGGTGGTGGCGGTTGCCGATACCGGCTTTGACACCGGAGACGCCGCCAACCCGCACCCGGCATTCACCGGACGGGTCCAGACGCTCTACGCACTGGGCCGCACGGCGCCGGACAAGGCAGACGATCCGCACGGCCACGGTACCCACGTGGCCGGCTCCGTGCTGGGCCGGGGAAACTCGGCCACCATGGGCGGAGCGATTGAGGGCACGGCGCCGGAGGCCCTGCTGATCCTGCAGAGCCTCCTCGACTCCAACGGCGGCCTGGGCGGCATCCCGGTCAACCTCAACGACCTCTTCCAAAAGACGTACGACGACGGCGCACGCGTGCACACGAACTCCTGGGGCGTGCCCGGACTCAACCTTCCGTACGACGCGAGTTCCCGGGAGATCGACGAATTCGTGTGGAACCATCCGGACCAAGTGATCTGCTTTGCGGCCGGGAATGACGGCGTGGACGGCAACAGCGACGGCACGGTGGACTCGAACTCCATCGGTTCCCAGTCCGCTGCGAAGAACTGCGTCACCGTGGGTGCCAGCGAAAGCCTCCGCAAGGAGTTCACGCCGTCCTACGGCACCTACTGGCCCGGGGACTTCCCCGCGAACCCCGTCAAGCGGGACAAACAGGCCAACAACCCGGACGGGATGGTGGCCTTCTCCAGCCGGGGGCCCACCAAGGAGGGCCGTATCAAGCCCGACGTCGTGGCGCCGGGAACAAGCATCCTGTCCACGCTCTCGCGGAACGCCCCGACGGGCAACACCTTCGGCACCTCCACCGACCCGCTGTTCTTCTTCGACTCCGGGACGTCCATGGCAACCCCGCTGGTGGCCGGCTGCGCCGCGGTGCTGCGTGAGACCCTGGTGAAGAACGGCCTCAACGCGCCAAGTGCCGCCCTCATCAAAGCCCTCCTCGTCAACGGCGCCGACGTCCTGCCGGGACAGTACAACCCCAGCGAGGCCGGGGAATCTCCGAACGGGAACTCCGGGTGGGGCCGGGTCAACCTGGCCCGGTCCGTAGTCTTGCCCGGGCAGCCGGGCAACGCGGGCCTGGGCGAAGGCGGCCCGCTGGAGCAGGGGGAAGAGGACTCCTTCACCATCGACATCCCCGAGGAAATCCCCAAGGCGGCCGCGAAAGGGAGGCGGAACCGGGGTCCGGTCGCGGAACCGGCGCTGACCGCAGCCGGGGTGACCCTGAAGATCACCCTCGTGTGGTCCGATCCGCCCGGCCCGCAGCTGCAGAACGACCTCGACCTCATTGTGCTGGCAGCCGACGGCAGCGAGCGCCACGGAAACTCAGGAACGACTGCCGGCTTCGACCGCCGCAACAACGTGGAACAGGTGCTCTGGACGGGCATGCCGCCGGGGCAGGCCAGGATCGTGATCAGGGCTTTCCGGATCACGCAGTTCCCCCAGCCCTACGCCTACGTGTGGCGGCTGTCCTAGCGTGCCGGAGCTCCACGTCCCGGACTTCCACCTCCAGGAGCAGCTCCCCGGACAAATGACGATGGCGCACGCCGCACAGCTTCCCGTGGAAGAGGTCCTGGACCAGTTGGGATCCGGCAGCGGGGGGCTGGCCAGCGTGGAAGCTGCCAAGCGGCTGGCCGATGTTGGCCCCAATGCGGTCCGGACGCATCAAGCCAGCGGATGGTCCGTGTTGGGCCGGCAACTGGGCAGCCCCATCCTGATCCTTCTGGCCATCACCGCGGGGCTGTCGCTCTTCCTGGGGGACGCCACGAACTCCATCGTGATCGGCGTGATCCTGCTGGTCAGCGTCGGTCTGGGCTTCACCAACGAGTTCCGGGCCGAACGCGCCGCCGAGGCGCTGCACTCACGCGTCACCCACCTGGCGGCGGTCCTCCGCGACGGCACCCTGGACGAAGTCGGCGTCACCGCCCTGGTGCCCGGCGACGTCGTGCATCTGGCCATCGGTGCGATCGTCCCCGCCGACATCAGGCTGCTGACGGCGAAGGACCTGCTCTGCGACGAAAGCATCCTGACCGGCGAGTCCCTGCCGGTCAGCAAAGACCCCGCGCCGGTCACCGGTGCCGTAGCGCTGGCGGACCTGACGTCCTGCCTGTTCATGGGGACGGTGGTCCAATCGGGGAGCTGCACCGGGGCGGTGGTGGCCACGGGCGGGCGGGCAGAATTCGGCCGGATCGCCCTGGGGCTTGGTGAGCGGCAGCCGCAGACCGAGTTCCAGCTCGGCCTGAAGCGCTTCTCCTACCTGCTGCTGCAGGTGGCCATAGTCCTTACCTCGCTGATCTTCATCGCCAACCTCCTGTTACAGCGGCCCGTCATTGAATCCCTGCTGTTCTCGCTGGCCATCGCCGTCGGAATCACCCCGCAGCTGTTGCCGGCCGTTGTGAGCACCAGCCTGGCCACGGGCACACGTCAGCTGGCCAAACGCAAGGTGCTGGTCAAGCGGCTGGTGTGCATTGAGGACCTCGGGGACATGGACGTGCTGGTCACGGACAAGACCGGCACCCTTACCGAAGGCAGGATCAGCTTCACCGCTGCCTTGCCCGCCGGAGAGGGAGTGTCGCCGGGTGCCCTCTTGACGCTGGGACTTCTCGCCACGGAAGCGGAGTACTCGGAAGCGAAGGTCTCCACAGTCGGGCTGAACCCGCTGGACACGGCGCTCTGGGCCTCCGCTGACGCGGCCGGGTTCCTGCCGGACCGCTACGAACGGCTCGACGTCATTGATTTCGACCACCTTCGGCGCCGGACCAGCGTGCTGGTTAGTGAGGACGGCGGACCGGCGCGGCTGGTCACCAAGGGCTCGCCGGAAGATGTCCTGGCGCTCTGCGTGGACACCCCGTCAGGCGTGCAGGCGATGCTGGACGAACAGTTCAACGCGGGATCCCGCGTGGTGGCCGTTGCAAGCCGGGCCGCCGGAGGAATGACGGCGATTGAACCCTCCGACGAGAAGGACCTGGTCCTGGAGGGGCTGCTGGTCTTCCTGGACCGGCCCAAAGCCAATGCGAGGGCGTCACTGGACCAGCTCGAAATGCTCGGCATCACGGTCAAGATCGCCACCGGGGACAACGCCAAGGTTGCCGAGAAGGTCTGTGACGAGCTCGGGGTGCTCTCCGGCGGCACGCTCACCGGCGCCGAGGTGGAAGCTCTCTCTGACGCCGAACTGGCCGCGGCGGCCCGCGAGGCGAGCATTTTCGCCCGTGTCTCGCCGGAGCAGAAGGCCCGGATCATCCGCCTGCTGCGCCAGAGCGGGGGGTCCGTCGGGTTCATGGGCGACGGCGTCAATGACGCGCTGGCCTTGCACGCGGCGGACATCGGCATCTCCGTGGACAGCGCCACCGATGTGGCAAAGGATGCCGCCGACGTTGTCCTGCTGGATAAGGACCTCGGCGTGCTGGCGGAGGGGGTGATGGAAGGGCGGAGGATCTTCGCCAACACCATCAAGTACGTGCTGATGGGAACCTCCAGCAACTTCGGCAACATGTTCAGTGCCGCCACGGCCTCCGTCGTCCTGAGCTTCCTGCCGATGCTGCCCGGGCAGATCCTGCTGAACAACCTGCTCTACGACACCGGCCAGCTGGCCATCCCGGGCGACCGCGTGGACAAGGAACAGCTGCTGGCCCCGTCGCACTGGAACATCGGCTTCATCCGGCGTTTTATGTTCCTCTTCGGACCCATCAGCTCCCTGTTCGACTTTGCCACCTTCGCCCTGATGCTGTTCGCGTTCAACGCGGTGCCCGGCGAATTCCGGGCCGGCTGGTTCATCGAATCGATCGCCACGCAAACATTGATCATTTTTGCCATCCGCACCCGGCGGGTTCCGTTCCTGCGGAGCCGGCCTTCGGCCGGCCTGCTGGGCGCATCCCTGGGCGTGGTGGCGCTGGGCATCTTCCTCCCGCTGTCTCCGCTGGCCGGTGTTTTGGGGTTCGACCCGCTGCCCACGCCTTTCTTCCTGGCGCTGCTGGGAATGACGGTGGTGTATCTGGTTATGGTCGAATTCGCCAAGAGATGGTTCTTTGCCCGCACAGCCCAACAGCCTCCGGTCCGGCCGGCCGTCATTCCGCGCCGGCGGCCCACGCACCACATCTCCCGCCGCGCGGCCCGCTTCAGCACCCCGGTGGCCCGCCCCCTGCGCGGACAGCTGGTCCGCGGCGGGCGGAAGAGGAAGGCCAGGACCACCCATCGCCGCTGACCGGGCAACGGGGCGGGGGAAGGGCGGCGCGCCCCGGCGGGCGCTGGCTGGTCTTCCGCCACCTGACAGAGGCGGATAATCTGGGAAATGCCAGGATGCTGCCAGAACAGCACCCCAGTTCCTGGCCAAGAGAGGCACGAAATGACCGAGAAGCTGCATCTCACCCCGGAAGACGAGTTCCCGGAAGATCTCTCAGAGGTCGAGGACACGGAACTCCAGGTCCTCGACAGCCAGATCCAGCGCCAGCTGGATTACGAATACGTGGCCGAAGGCGAACCGAATCCGGAGACCGAATTCAGGCACTACGACCTCGATGAGGAATTCACCGAACGGGACAAACGGGACTAACTGTCCACCGGTACTTCCAGCACGTTCGATTCGTCAATCCATCGGCTCTGCGTTCCCAGCTGGGCGCTGAGCCCCTGCATCCGCGTTGCGATGTGGCGTGAGCTTTTTCCGGCCAGCCGCACCTGGAACCCGGCGATGACCGTTGGATGGAGCTGCAGCCGGGAAGGCACACCCCCGGCGGTGTCCAGGCAGAAGATGAACGACTGGTCGTTGCGCTCCCCGGGGTCCACGGCATAGTCGTCAATGAAATCACCGGCGCTGTAGATCAGGGGCCTGCCCCGGTAAAGCTCGACGCCGCGGAAGATATGCGCCGAATGGCCGAACACGACGTCGGCCCCGGCATCCACCAGCGCCCGTGCCAGGTCCCGGTGGGCGGACGGCACCTCGGCTCCCCAGTTGCCGCCCCAGTGTGCCGACACCACCAGCAGATCGGCCCGGGCCTTGGTGCGGCGGACCAGCGCCAGCAGGTCATGGACCCTTCCGTCGTCGTGCTGCCGCGCGTCCACCGGCACGTAGTAGACCCCGGGCCGGTGCGGCCCCGCCTCCCAGTCCGGCTCGTTGTCCGTGAAGGCAATGAGCCCGACGGCGGCCGGACCCGCCCGCCTGATCGCCGGCCTTCGCGCGGTCTCCAGGTCCGGCCCCGCGCCGGCGTGCAGGATTCCGCTGCGGTCCAGTGCGGGCAGCGTCTCCCGGAAGGCGTCCGCGCCGTAGTCGAGCACATGGTTGTTGGCGAGCGAGACGGCGTCGATGCCCGCCGCGGTCAGGACGGCCGTGTTGCGGGCGTCCGAGCGGAAATGGAACACTTTCCCCGGTTGCGGCGTCCCGCCGTCGGCCAGGACGCATTCGAGGTTGGCGAACCGGATGTCCGCCTGTGCCAGGACGGGGAGCGTATCGCCCCAGGGGAAGGCCGGCGGGACGGTCCTGAGCTGCCGGTTCACCAGGCGGCCCAGCATCACGTCACCCAGGAATATCAGGCGCAAGGTCCGCCTACTTCTTCGCCGGGTGCTCTGCGGGGCCGGCCACGGCATGCCGGGATCCTGCTTTGAGGGCGGTCCTGATGCTGACCTTCGAGGTGTAGGAGATGGACCCGTATTGGAAGAGCCGCACGGCCATCCGGAGCATCAGAGCAGCCCCGAGGTAGAGGATGGCGATCACGACGGCCGCTTCCACGATGCTCAAAGAGCCGAAGGCGTTCCGCAGCAGCGCGGTAACCGGGGCGGAGAACGGGAAGTAGGTGAAGACCTGAACGATCGGGGAGTGCGGCTCGGAGACCACCAGGCTGACGGAATAGAAGGGAATAAAGATCAGGGCGATCATCACGCCCATGAAATTTCCGGCTTCCTTGGCCGTGGGCATCACGGCGCCGATGGCCACCAGCGTGGTGGTGAACAAGGCGAAGCCGCCCACGAGAATGAGCAGGCCGACGGTCATGCGCAGGGGGTCGAAGACGAGCTGCGACGCGTCGAATTCCGGGATGCTCATGGCGTCCCGATAGAAAAGGGCGCCGAACAGGATGGGGGAGGTGAAGACTGCCACCTGCACCAGGCCCACCATGAACAGGGCCAGCACTTTTCCGGTGATGAGGGTGGTGGGCTTCAGCGTCGTCAGGATCATTTCGGTGACCCTGTTCTCCTTCTCCTCCAGGGTGGAGTTCAGCATCTGGCCGGCGAGGAGCACCACCAGTCCGTAGAAAACCACCAGGAATGCCATCGGCGGGATGACGGAGTTCAGGCCCCCGGACACCTCGGACCCCTGGTAGGTGACGGTGTCCACCTGCGCCGATCCTGATGCGAGGCTGGACAGCTGGGGCGAGCCGATTTTGACGGCCACAGCGCGGGCCAGCATGGCCTGGGCGACGGCGGCGTATTTGCCGTTCTCGAACAGTCCCCGGTCCGCGCCGTACGCCTTCACCGCAGTGGTCTCTGGGTGGGCGGAGAACTCGAAGTAGGCATCGACGGCGCCGGACTGCACGTCCCGTATCCCGGCGTCGGACGAGGCTGCGGGAACGGCACCGAACGCGGCCGCGTCAGCGGGCGTGATGAGGCCGGAGGCGTCCAGGTAGGAGATGCTGAACTGGGCGTTCTTCTGGGCCTCGGCTGCGGTGCTGGTACTGGTGTTGCTGAGGAAGATCATCCCGAACACCACCGCCATAATGACGGGCACGGACAGGGTGCCGATCCAGAAGCGCACCTTGGTGACGGTGCGCACGAATTCGAAGCTGATGACCGTTCCAAGGTTGTGCTGCGCCATGGCTACGCACCCCGTACTGCCGGCGCACGGCCGGTAACGGACGACGGCGGCCGGGTGGGGTCCCCGTAGACACGGATGAAGATGTCCTCCATCGAGATTTTGGTGGTGGTGAAACTGCGGATCACCAGGCCGGCGTCCATGAGTTCCCGCAGGATGGCCGCTTCATCGCTGTCGTCGCTGATGGAGAGCTCCGCATAGTTGGTCTCTTCCAGCGTCACCTCGTAATGGGGGGACGGAGGAATGGGCCCGGCGTGCCGGATGCGGACGATCCGGCCGCCGTATTTGTTCTGGACCTCATCGATGGTGCCGTAGGCCTCCGACGTGCCGTCTTTCAGGAGGATGATGCGGTCGCAAAGCCGCTCCACCTCCTCCATCTGGTGGGTCACCATGACCACGGTGGCGCCGTCGTTCTTCTGCTCCCCGATGATGTCCATCAGCAGCCGGCGGTTCACGGGGTCGAAGCCCTTGGTGGGCTCATCGAGGATGAGGAGCTCCGGACGGTTCATGATGGTGACGCCGAGCTGGACTTTCTGCTGCTCGCCGCTGGAGAGCTTGTCCACCTGGGTGGCGGCCTTGCCGGCCAGGTCCACCCGGTCCAGGTAGGCCAGGGACCACTGCCGCGCCGCATGCCGGTCCATTCCCTTGAGCCGGCCGAAGTAGGTCATGACGTCCATGACCTTTTCCTTCTTGTAGAGCCCTCTTTCCTCCGGAAGATAGCCCAGCCTGCTGCCGTGCTCGGGTTTGAAGGGCCGCCCTTTGATGTGGAGGACCCCGGCCGTGGGTTCGTAGAGGCCCAGGAGGGCGCGGATGGTGGTGGTCTTGCCCGAGCCGTTGCTGCCCAGGAACCCGAACGTCTCTCCGGCCCGGACATCGAAGGACAGGTCGCGGATCACGGTGGTGTCCGCGAAGTCCATCCGGAAACCGCTGATGTGCACCACTGGCTCGTCCATGGCTGTCGCCGCCTGTACCGATCATTGCCCGCCGTTGTCGGTTCCCCCCGCGGCAGGCTGCCATGTGACCAGACTGGCCGCGGCCGCCTTCAAATGGAAGGGGCGAAGGTCCCGGCAGGCCTGGCCGGGACACGAAAAAGCCGGGACGCGGAAGTCTCCGCATCCCGGCCGTCAGGTAACGACTACTTGTCGTTGATGGTGTCCTTGACGTCCTCGGCGGCGTGCTTCGCGTCGGCCGTGCCCTGATCAATCTTGCCCTCGGTCTCGAGCTTGCTGTTGTTGGTCAGCTTGCCCAGTGCTTCCTTGGCCTCGCCGATTGCTTTCTCGGCAGCGTTCTTGATCTTGTCGCCCAAACCCATGTTTGTTTCCTCAATCAGTTGATCAGTCGCAGGCGGGCGGATGCCTACCGTTGCCCCTCCACCCTAGGTGCAAGCGGCCCGCAACCGTGCCATGCGGAGTTTTGCGTCCACGGCGCCGCGGCCGGCGCGCCATCAGACGTTGAGGCGGCGGCGTATCCGGAACACGAGCTCGACGGCGGCGCATCCGCCAAGCGCCGCCAGCAGGGCGGCGTTGCGGAGCTCGTCCGGCGGCCACGAGATGCCGAAGAAGTCTGCGATGACGGGGACGGTGAGCAGCGCGAGGAGGCCGGCATACATTGAGGCGACGATGAGGAGACGCCAGCGGTTCAGCGGCCGGGAGAGCACCACGAGAACCCAGAGTGCCACGAGGGCGAGCACCATGACCGACCCGGTCCGCACGGAATCCTCCCCGTACACGCCTGCGATCGCGGCGTAGGTATTCAGTGCAAGGACTGCGGCGGTGATGATGAGGCCGGCAGGCACGGCAAAGGTCAGGGAGCGTTTGAGGAAGCCGGGCCTGTACAGCCTGGTATTGGGCATGAGGGCCAGGAAGAAGGCGGGAATGCCGATGGTGAGCCCGTCGGTGGCGGAGAGCTGTCGCGGCAGGAACGGAAAGCCCCACAGCAAACCGCCGAAGACCACCGAAAGGACAATGGCATACGATGTCTTGGCCAGGAACAGCATGGAGACGCGCTCGATGTTGGCGATCACCCGCCGTCCCTCAGCCACGACGCCGGGAAGCCTGTCGAATCGGCCGTCCAACAGGACCAGCCGGGAGACGGCCTTGGTGGCCGCGGCGGCAGTGCCCATGGCAATCCCGATGTCCGCCTCCTTCAGCGCCAGGGCGTCATTGACGCCGTCGCCGGTCATGGCCACTACGTGGCCCCGGCTGCGCAGTGCAGCGACCATGGCCTTCTTTTGCGCGGGGGTGACCCGGCCGAAGACCTTGTGGTCCTGCAGGACGTCCGCCATGAGTTCGGGATCTTCCGGCAGCTCGCGGGCATCGTAGCCGTCAGTGGAGTCCAGGCCCACGTCGCGGGCGACTGCCGCCACGGTCCGCGGATCGTCACCGGAGATAATGCGGAGGTCCACGCCCTGTTTCCGGAAGTAGGCGAGGGTCGTGGCGGCGTCGGGCCGTATCTTTTCGCGGAATGTCAGTAACGCGGCGGGCACCAGCACGGACGGCAGGGCTGCCTCCTCCGCTTCCCGGGCCGCCATCGGCTGCCCGGCATGGGCCAGAACCAGGGTCCGGAGGCCGGATGATGCCAGCCCGGCCGCGGAGGACAGGGCCTGGATGTGTCCCGGAGTGGTGGACCCGAGGACGAGTTCCGGGGCGCCCAGCACCCAGGCGCCGGGCGCGGACCCCTCGGTGAAGCTGACCGCGCTCCATTTCCGGGACGACGCGAAGGGGACGGAGGATACCGGCCGGGGGACGCCGTCGTCCTTGTAGACGGCGGCGAGGCAGCGGGCGGTGGCGTTTGCATCGGGGTCGGCCCCGAACCAGCCCAGCGCCTCCTTCCACCCTGGCACCGGTGCGGCGCCGGCGTCGTGCTTGCCGTCAAAAACGATTCGTCCTTCAGTGAGGGTGCCGGTCTTGTCCAGGCAAAGCATGTCCACCCGTGCCAGCCCTTCCACGGCAGCCAGTTCCTGGATGAGGACCTTGTCGCGCGCGAGCCGCAGCCCGCCCAGGGCGAAAGCGACGCTGGCCATGAGCACCAGGCCCAGCGGAACCATGGCGATGACACTGGCCACGGCGCCGACCGCGGCGGTCTTCCAGGCGCCCGTGGCCAGCGCCTGGCTCCAGCCTCCCTGAGCGTGCATCTCCCCGTTGACCACGACGGCCATGACCGGGAGGAGGCCCCACGTGATCCAGCGCAGGACCCGGTTGAGGCCGGTGCGGATTTCCGAGTTGACCAGGGAAAAACGCTTCGCCGCCGTCGTGAGCTTGCCGGCGAAGGAGTCGTCCCCCACGCGGACAACCTGTGCCCGGCCCTGGCCGCCCACAACACTGGACCCGGCCAGCACCTCGGACCCCGCTTCTTTATCCACGGGGTTGGATTCGCCGGTGAGGAGTGATTCGTCGATTTCCAGCCCGTTGGCGTCGAACACGGTGGCGTCCGCGGGCACCTGGTCTCCGGCGAAGAGCAGGATGACGTCGTCAAGGACCACCTCGGCTGTCGGAATGTCCTGGATGGCGCCGTCCCGCAGGACCCGTGCGTGCGGGGAGTTCAGCACCGCAAGCCGGTCCAGCGACTTCTTGGCCCGGTACTCCTGGACCACCCCGATGACGGCGTTTCCGACGGCGGCGAAGCCGAAGAGGGCGTCCTGCCACTGTCCCAAGGCCAGGAGCAGCACGAAGCTGCCGGCCACAATGGCATTGAACAGCGTCAGGACGTTCGCACGGAAGATGTCCCACAGGCTGCGGCTTGATGTGTTGGAGACCAGGTTGGTCAGGCCTCCGCGGACACGTTCGGAGACGTCCGCACTGGACAGGCCGTTCCCCCGCCACCTGTCTTTGCCAAACCGGTGGGTGCGTTGCCCCGTCACCATGTGTGTTGCTCCCTTAGGCATGCCCCGCTCGTAGTCCTTAGTGTGGCACGTCGGCCGGGCTTGTGACCCGCCCTGGCGCGGTGACGATTGTGGCCCGTGAATGCGCGGGAACGGTAGCATCGTGACCATGCCCGGAGTTCTTGACATTGCAGGCCCCATCCTGGAAGTGCTGACCTGGATTTGCCTGCCTGCCGGCCTGATTCTTCTGGTGGTCGTGGAGACGATCAGGCGGTTCGAGGATCAGTGGACCCAGTCGGAGGGCGTGGTCTACTCCGACGAGAGCGGCGTGGGGTTTCGCTGGTACGACCACCACCACGAGGTTCACAACGCGCCCATGTCCCCGTATGACATCCGGCATATGGCCCCGGGGGACGCCGTCACCATCCACTACGCGGTGAAGACGCCCACCCGCTGGCGGACCAGTGCCCCGGAGGTTCGCGGCGAGACGGCCGGAATCCTCGGCTGGATCCTGAGCGGCATCGGCGCGGCGGCCATGGTTGCCGGGTTCCTGCTGCCGATGTTCTGAGCCGTTACAGGGCGGCCCTGACGGACGGCCAGGTTTTCAGGATCTCCAGCACGCCCGGATCGCGCTCAGCCAGGATGGCCTCCGTGTAGGACTCCTCCAGCAGGTCATCCAGTGAGACCCTGGTTCCTGTCGCGGCGCTTAGGACGGCAGCCTCCACCATCGCCAGGCTCATGATGTTCCGGTGAACCTGCCCCATGGGGGTGCTGCCGGTGCGGAGTGCTGCCACGAAGTCCCGCAAAGAACCGGCGATCTCCTGGCCGGGGTCGGTGACTGGCGCCGATCCGGCCGGTTCGGCCGATTCCACGGTGGGTTCGTTGTCGCCGTCCCACAGTACGGTGCCATGTTCGCCGCTGATCCGCCACGAAGCGTTCCAGGACGTCTCCTGCCCGGGGCTGCACCAGCTGCCGGTGAAGACGAAGCGTTCCCCGCCGGACATTTCGAAGATGGCGCTGGCCCCGGCATCGCCGCGGTACCAGCTCCAGGACGGGTTGTACTCCTCGCAGAAGACGGACACCGGATCGGCGTCGAGCAGGAAACGGGCCATGTCGAACTGGTGGATGGCCATGTCCAGCAGCAGCGGGTGGTCCATGGCGTCACGGAAACCGCCGAAGTGCGGGGCCTTGAAGAACTCGGCCGACACGATCCCGACGCTTCCCAGCGATGACGCTAGCCGCTTCGCCTCGAAAAGCTGCCGGTTGTAGCGCCGCGACTGGCTGACCATAAACAGCTGGCCGGACAGTTCGGCAGCCGCGGCGAGGGACAGGCCCTGTGACACGGTGGACGCAACCGGCTTCTCGCCCAGGACCGGCAGCCCGGCGGCCAGCGCCTCGGCGGTGACCGGGTGGTGCGCGGCCGGAACTGTCACGTTGATGACGGCCCGGGCGCCGACGTCGGCCGCCAGTGCTGCAGTGCGGGTACCGACCGGAAGGTCCGGGCGCCCGAGGTCGGCGGCTGCCGCACGGGCGGCATCAAGGTCAAGGTCCACGATGCCGGCCAGCTCCACCTGGGGCGACTGTTCGACCGTGTTCAGCCAGGCGCGGCCCATGCCGCCGGCACCGACGACGACGACGCGCAGCGGAGAGCCGTCGTCGGGAATAGTGGCGAAGTTGGTGTTCACGCGTTGGCCCCCTGGTAGCTCTTGCCGTTGAAGAAGTCGTTCGTTTCGTAGCGCAGCAGTTCGGGGTAGGCGCGCCCGGGTCGGTCGGTGACGGCCCACTCGACGGCATTGGCGATGACGCGCCGGACGTCCTTGTGGTGGTAGACGGGGTAGTCCTGGTCGCCGGGGCTGAAGAAGAAGATCTTGCCGTGGCCGCGTCGGAAGGTGCAGCCGGAACGGAACACTTCGCCGCCGCTGAATGAGCTGATGAAGACGAGTTCCTCAGGGGTGGGGATGTCGAAGAACTCGCCGTACATTTCCTGCTGGTCGATCACGATGGGATGCGGTACGCCCTTGGCAATCGGGTGGGTGGGGTCCAAGGTCCAGACGAGTTCGCGATCCTGTTCGGAACGCCAGCGCAGTGTGCAGGAGGTGCCCATGAGCTTGGTGAAGATCTTGGACCAGTGGCCGGAGTGCAGCACGATCAGGCCCATGCCGGAAAGGACATGGCGGTGCACGCGCTCCACGATCTCGTCTTCCACGTCGCCGTGGGACATGTGCCCCCACCAGGTCAGGACGTCGGTATTGGCCAGGACCTCCTCGGTAAGGCCGTGCTCAGGTTCGTCGAGAGTGGCGGTCCGGACACTGACCTTGGCGCCGAGGTTTTCCTCGATTCCTGCCTTGACGGCGCCGTGCATGCCATCGGGATAGAGCCGGGCCACGAGTTCGTCCCGCTTCTCGTGGCGGTTCTCGCTCCAGACGGTGACGCGGACGGGCTTGTTGGTTTCAGTCATGGTTCTTTCCTTTGGGGTGCTAAGTCTTTTGGTGTTTGGGGGCGGTCTACTTGACCGCGCCGCCGGTGGTGCCAGCGGCGATGTATTTCTGGGCCGCCACCAGCAGGACGATGGCCGGGATGGAGGCCAGTACCGCCGTCGCCATGACCGAACTCCAGTCGTTCACGTAGGCGCCGATGTACTGGAAGATGCCCAGCGTCACCGGGCGCACGGCTTCGGTAGTGGTCAGGGTCAGGGCGAACAGGAAGTCGCTCCAGGCGAACAGGAAGGTGAACAGGCCGGCAGTGATGAGCGAGTTCCGGCTCAGCGGCAGCACGATGGACCAGAACGCGCGGAGGTGACCGGCGCCGTCCACCCTGGCCGCCTCGATCACCGAGGCCGGCATGCCGTTCATGAAGGCCCGGATGATCAGGATTGCGAACGGGATGCCGTGCGCCGAGTCCGCCAGGATCAGGCCCGGGATGGAGTTGAGCAGGCCGAGGTCGTTGTAGGCGGTGTACAGGGCGTTGGCCACCACGATTCCCGGGATCATCTGGCTGATGAGGATGGCGAACAGCACGATGCCGGCGCCGCGGACCTTGAAGTAGGCCAGCGCGTAGGCTGCCGGAGCAGCAATGGCCAGGCTCAGCGCCACGCTGCCGAGCGAAATGACCAGGCTGGTGCCCAGGTTGCCGCCCTGTTCGCTGATGGCGGTGGCGTAGCCGGTGAAATCCGGTTTCAGCGGCAGCCAGGATGTTTCCAGCGTGGTGCCGTTGGGCTGCAGCGAGGCGTTGACCATCCAGTAGACCGGGAACAGCATGACGGCCAGGAAAAAAATGGCCAGCGCTGTGGATCCCCAGTTCTTGCGATCCGGGGCGGGCCCGGAACCGTGGCCAGCACCCTTGCGGCCGGCGGCGCGGTGACCGCCGGTGCGGGAGGTGATTGTCGTCGTCGTCATGGTTTCCTCACTCATCAACGGCTCGCCGGCTGGCGCGGAGGTACAGAACCGCGAACACCAGCGAAATGATCACCAGGATGTTGCCCAGCGCGGCGCCCTCGCCGAACTTGAACTCCTGGAAGGAGAGCGCGTAGGACTGCGTCGCGATCGTCTGTGTCGAGTTGGCGGGGCCGCCGTTGGTCAGGCCCAGGATGATGTCCAGGACCTTGAGCGTGTACACGACGCCGAGCACCAGGACCACACTCACCACCGGCCGGAGCATGGGCCACGTGATGTGCCGGAATGCCTTCCACCCCGTGGCGCCGTCCAGGGAGCCTGCCTCATACAGTTCGTCGGGAATTTCCTGCAGTCCGCCATAGAGGATAGTCAGGTTGAACGGGATGCCGATCCAGATGTTCACGCCGACGACGGCGATCAGCGCCAGCGACGTGCTGGTCAGCCATGGAACGCCGGTGTCGATGATGCCCAGGTCGCCCAGGAACCGGTTCAGCGCACCGCTGTCCTTGTCCAGGATCCAGCGCCACACGGCGCTGGAGACAATCAGCGGAAGCAGCCAGGGGAGCAGGAGCAGGCTCCGGAGGATCCCGTTGAGCGGGAACTTCCGCTGAAAGAAGATGGCAAGCGCCAGCCCGATCACGAACTGGCCGAGGATTGACCCCACCGTGAACAGCGCGGTGTTGAGCAGGGAAGTGGAGAACAGCGACGACGACAGGACCGTCGCGTAGTTGGCCAGGCCCACCCACGGGGCTTCGCCGGTGAAGAACGTGGCGGTTGTGTAGTCCTGGAAGCTCATGACGACGTTCTTGACCACGGGGTAGCCGAAGAACAGTGCCATGTAGACGACGGCGGGTACCAGGAACAGCCACTGGAAGAGGCGCTCCCGCCGCCGGCGGCTGCCCCGCCGCGGCGCCGGAACAGTGTCCCCCGTTCCGGTGCCGCCGGCATGGCTGCGGGTCTTGCCGGCCGCCTTGCCGTTGGGTGGCGTCGCCTGCGATACATCAGTTGTCAGTGACATGGCCGATGCCTACTGTCCCTGCGCTTGCTTCAAGGCTTCAGACGGGGACGCCTTTCCGGTAAGCGCGGTCTGGATGGCGGTGTAGATCTTGGTGGCCTGTGCGGGCCATCCCTCGCCCAGCTGTCCGGTGCGGGCTCGGGCCGTCTTCACGAGTTCGGTGAAGGTGGCGAGTTTGGGGTTTTCCTCGGCGAACTTGGCAGCCAGCGTCGTCTTGGACGGGATGGTGTTGCGGACCTTGGCCATGGCCAGCTGGTTATCGTCGCTGTTGAGGCAGGCGACCACCTCTGCGGCCTTGGCCTGGCGAGCCTTGTTCCCGGTCTGCGGAACGGTCCAGACTTCTCCTCCCAACGGGGCAACAACGGTCTGGCCGGCTTCCCGGACCGGGATCTTCACCACGCCGTACTGCAGCGAGGCCTGCTTGTCGAGGGAAGGGATCTGCCATGGGCCGTTGACCATCATGGCGGCCTTGCCGGCCAGGAACTGGTCCTTGACGTCGGCCTGCGTCCAGTTCAGGGCGGAGGAGGACACCGAACCGTTCTTTACCAGGTCGGTCCAGAGCTGCAGGGCCTGTGCCGTTTCCGCGGTGTCGATGTTCTTTTCGTTGCCGCCGTTGGACCACATGACAGGCAGGAACTGCCAGGTGCCTTCATAGGTGGGGTTGGCATTGAACGCCAGTCCGTACTGGTCCCCGGACGTCAGCTTCGAGGCGGCCGCTTCAAGCTCGTCCCAGGTGGACGGCGGGGTCACGCCGGCCTTCGCCAGGATGTCCTTGTTGTAGAAGAGGGCGATCGTGTTGACGGTGGGAGCCAGCCCGTAGACCTTGTCCTTGTAGGTGCCCGCGCTGAGGACGCCGGGGGCGAAGTCGGCAGTGCTGATGTTGAAGTCGGCGAGGGGAGCCAGGGCGCCCGTGGCCGCAATCTGCTGCAGGTCCGGGTTGTCCAGCATCAGCACGTCCGGCAGGGTCTTGGATGACGACTGCTGCAGGACCTTGGAGATCAGGGATTTACCGGGGACGGTCTCCCGCTTGATGGTGACGCCCGCCTTGGTGCCGCAGGCGTTGAGGGCGTCGCCGATGAACGTCTTGTCCGGTTCGTTGTTGTAGTAGTCCATGACCGAGATCTCCGAGACGGACTCGGTGGAGGACGCGGAGGTGGTGCCGCAGCCGGAGAGCAGGACCGGCAGCCCGATAAGGGCGGTGACGGCAACGGCGAGAGGACGGCTCTTGCTGAATGCTGACTTCATTGTCTGTTCCTTCATATTGTGGGAAGAATCGGTAATCGATGCGTATCGACAATCGACAAATAAAAAGAGCGGGTAGGGCAGGGGGGACTAGGCGCCGCGGGGTGGACGGAGCGTGCTGGAACGGAGCGTGATGACCGTAGGGACCAACTCCAGGGATTCGTGTGGTCCCTGGGAGTCGGCTTCAAGAAGCTGGCAGATAATCTTCACGGCCCGGCGGGAAACCTCGGCCGGGCGCAAATCGATGGTGGAGAGCGGAATGGGCTGGAGTTCCGCAAGCGTGGGTGATGCGCTGCCGATCACGGAGACATCCACGCCGGGAGTCAATCCGCGCGAGGCAAGGGTCCGGCGGAGGATGTCCTGTACGGTGCCGTCCGGGGCGATAAATGCCGGCACGCCCGTAGTCCGGGCCAGGGCGCGGTCCACGGAAGCTGAAATGGTGTCCCGGTCCGCGCCGCCGGGCAGGTGTTGCACGGTGACGCCGAGGGTCCGTGCCGCGCTGTCCGTGCCACGCATGAACCGCTCCACGTAGTTCACGTGCCGGTCCACCACTTCGGGCTGCCAGTCGATGACGGAGATGACGGAATGTCCCGCTGCTGCGAGGTCCCGGACGCATTGTTCACCGGCCATTTCGAAGTCCGCATCGATGCAGACCAGTCCGGAGGGGTCCCGGGGGATGCCGATGAGCACCACCGGGACGTTCAGCGCCCGGGCCACGGGAAGGCGCTCATCCTCGCCCTCAACCTGCATCAGGATGAGGCCGTCGCAGATCTGTTGCCCGACGACGCGGCGGAGTCCGGAAGCGCCCTCATCTTCCGTGACCAGCAGGATGTCGTGGTCGAATTGCCGGGCGGTGCTGGCGATGACGGAGACGAACTCCATGATCGAAGCCATGTGCAGTTCGGGAATGAAGGGGATGACCAGTCCGATGACCCGGGTTTTGCGGCTCGCCAGCGCCCGCGCCCCGGCGTTGGGCTGATAAGTCAGCTGCTCGATTGCCGCCTCAACCTTTTTGCGGGTCTTTTCGGAAATGGGCCGCTTGCCGCTCAGGACGTAGGAGACGGTGCTCTGGGCGACACCGGCTGCTTCCGCGACGTCTTTGCTGGTTGGCACGCTTCTCCACCTCCTATGAGCCCTGGCTTTTCTGCTGTCGCGGCCCCGCAGGTCCGCAGTCGATACGCATCGTCGATGCGTATCGAGAAAAGTATGGCACGCATCACATTCGCATTGCAACGTTTATTTTGGCGCAGCGCCGGGCGGCGGCGGACGGGTCCCGTTATAGCTCGAAGTGTGTCCTCGTCGGGCCCTGGCCCAGGGAATCGACAATGGCCGTTGCCACGCCGTGCAGTTTGACGTTCCGTGCACTCGAGGCCGCCTTCAGGAGCGCAAAGGCTTCCTCCTGGCTGCACCGGTTCTGGGCCATGATGATCCCGATGGCGACGTCGATCGCGGTGCGGGACTCCAGCGTTGCCTTGAGGTTCGCCGCCGTCTCGCTGAAGTGGGCGAAGCGCACGGCCAGCCGGAGGGCCATGGACGTCTGGCTGACAAAATCCTCGGCGAGCTCCAGGACCTTGCCCTCGAACCGGCCGGGGCGGTGGGAGTAGAGGTTCAGTGCAGCGCGGGTGTCGCCCTCAAGCTGGAAGGGTATGGCGAGGATGGACCGGACTCCGTACCCCAGGACCGTGGCGGAGTACGTCGGCCAGCGTTCGTGGGTTTCAAGGTCCTTGATGTGCACTGTCACCTGGTCGCGGGAGGCGGTCATGCACGGGCCGTCGCCAAAGGCGTACTGGATTTCGTCCATCGCCTGTGCTTCCGGGCTGCTGCTGGCCACGGTGGCCGCTTTCCGGTGCCGGAGCAGCGTGATGCCGCACAGGACGGCGTCCCCCGGTTCGGAGAGGCTGCGCGCGGAGACGCGTGCGAGTTCGTGGAGGAATTGCTCGACATCCGAGCTGTTCAACACCATTTCGTTCAGGTGCTGGCTGATGGACGTTGCGGTGTTTGCGGTCGACTCGCTGGCCACGATGTTCTTGCTGCCGTTTCGTTCAGGTCAAAACGAACCGGCAACGCGGCCGCCCACCCTGTCGATCGCAACGCGGGTAGCAGGCAGAGAAGCCGGATCGTAGAACTATCCAACGGCTCTCTGCTAAACCGTACCGGGAAATTATATACATCAGTTGCCGGTCTCCGGACTCGTGTGACAAGGCCCACCGGCCGTCCGGTCCGCCGCGAAGGAGGCCTCCGACGCCCGTCTCCGATGCCCGTCGAATCCGGGCCGAAAGTCCCTCGCAACGGGCCGCTGCCTGCCGGATAGTTGGAGAAAAGCGGCCGCAGTCCGTCCCTCCACGCCGGGCTTCCCACCGCCGGCCCACCGGATCCGAATGGCGGCCTTGAGCCACGAGGCGAACGGCTGGCCATGAGCATTTTCGAGGACAGGGTTGAAGCGGGACGGCGGCTGGGGCAGCGGCTCGAATACCTGCGCGGTCAGAACATCGTGGTCCTGGGGCTGCCCCGGGGCGGCGTTCCGGTGGCGTTCGAGGTGGCAACCGCACTGGACGCACCCCTGGACGTGATCGTGGTGCGGAAGCTTGGCGTTCCGTTCCAGCCCGAGCTGGCCATGGGAGCCATAGGCGAGGGCGGTGCCCGGGTGCTTGACCAGCACATCATTTCCCGCGTTGGCGTGACGCAGGCCGAGCTTGACGCCGTTGAAGACCGGGAGCGCGCCCTGCTCGAGTCGCGGGTGGCCCGGTTCAGGAAAGGCCGGACCCGTGAGGATCTGAAGGGACGCACCGCGGTGATCGTCGACGACGGCATCGCCACCGGGTCCACAGCCCGCGTTGCGTGCCACATCGCCCGGCAGCTGGGCGCCGCCAGGGTGATCCTGGCGGTTCCGGTGGCGCCGGCGGACACGCTTGCGGACCTCACGGAACCGGATGAGGTGGTCTGCCTGGCAACGCCGCGCCAGTTCACCGCCGTCGGGTACCACTACCGTGACTTCTCGCCGACCGACGACGCCGAAGTGGTGCTGCTGCTCGACGCGGCAGCCAAGCGGCTGCACCGCGCCCAGGCCGTAGCCAACGGGACTGCCGTCGATGAAGACGTCCAGATCGATGCGGGAACGGTGCGGCTCCAGGGGCACCTCTACCTGCCGGTGGAGGGCGCCGCCGTCGTGGTGTTCGCCCACGGCAGCGGCAGCAGCCGGCACAGTCCCCGCAACCGTTTTGTGGCGGCGTTCCTCCAGCGGGCAGGGCTGGGAACCTTGCTGCTGGACCTGCTCACCCCGGCCGAGGAACTCAACCGGGCCAATGTTTTCGACATCGGACTGCTTGCCGGCCGGCTGGCGGGGGCAACGGAATGGCTCGCCGGGCGGCCGGACACAGCGGGGAGCCGCGTGGGGTACTTCGGCGCGAGCACGGGGGCCGGGGCCGCTTTGTGGGCGGCGGCGGAGCCCGGCGTCCGCGTTGGTGCGGTGGTGTCGCGGGGCGGCCGTCCGGATCTCGCCGGTGAGAGGCTCTCAGCCGTCCGTGCCCCCACGCTCCTGATAGTGGGCGGGGCGGACCGGGAGGTCCTGGAGCTTAACCGCTGGGCCCAGGCACTGCTGCGCTGTCCCAGCCAACTGTCCGTGGTTCCGGGGGCCACGCATCTTTTCGAGGAGCCCGGCACGTTGTCGGAAGCTGCGGCGCTGGCCAGGGACTGGTTCCTCCGCTACCTTCAGCCAGACGCGGAGGGGCCCGGGGACTGATCCGGCCGATTGTCCCGCAGTATCTCCTCATACAATGCAACGTGATCGGCCACCATCCGGCCCACGCTGAAGCGCAGCTCGGCAGCCCGGCGGCAGGCAGCCCGGTCCAGGCCGGGGGCCAGGGACAGGGCTTCGGCGAGGTCGTCGATGCCGGTCCGGAGGTAACCGGTGACGCCGTCGTCCACTATTTCAGGGGCCGCCCCGGAACCGGTGCCCACCACGGGGGTGCCCGTTGCCAGCGCTTCGATCATCACCAGGCCGAACGGTTCGGGCCACTGGATCGGGTTGAGGAACGCGGCTGCACCGCCCATGAGCTGATATTTTTCCGCGACATTGAGTTCTCCGAGGAACTCCGCCTCCGGCCCAAGGAGCGGGGCAATCCGGCTGTCGAAATATTCCTGTTCCTCCCGGCCCTGGATACGGGCGGACAGCAGAAGCCTGAACCCGGCCTGCCGCGCGATGAGGATGGCCTCCCGCGGCCCTTTGTCCGGGCTCATCCGCCCGAGGAAGGCCGCGTATCCGCCGGCGCCGTCTCCCACCGGCACGGCGTCAACGTCGATGCCGTGGTGGATCACCCGGGCGATCCGCACGCCGGCGGCATCCGCTGCCTGCCGATGCGAAATGGCCACCATGGCGACATCCGGACCCATCAGCCGGTAGAGGTCGCCGAGGCGCGAGCTGAACGGCCCGTGGTTGGTGGTGACGACGGGCAGCGAGGCCGGGCGATAGCGGAAGAAGGGTCCGGCAACGGTGTGGTCGTGGACGAGGTCCACGTCCTTCAAAGCGGCGTAGGCCCGGGCCACATGGTAGAGCTCGGCTCCAGCGGACCAGGTGGCCGCGGAACCGAAGCTGGGTTCCGGCATGTCCGGAACCAGGGGAACCGGGCAGGTGCTTCCTGCCGGGGCGGCCAGCAGCACGTCATGACCGGCGGCAACGAGTCCGCGGGCCAGCCCGTCGACCACCACTTCGGTGCCGCCATAACGGGGCGGGGGGACCTGCAGCCAAGGGGGAGCGATCAGTCCGATACGCACGTTGGATCAACTCCTCGCACACGGGGACGCCGCGGTATGCCGCTCGATTAGGTTCCCAGCCGTGCGGACGGATGCCCAGTGCCTTTAGTCCCGTTAGGCTGTCTATTGAGCCCCTGTGTCGGCCTTGGTACTGTGTTGGTATCAGTCTGGGGTTGATGCAATAGAACTCGGTGAAGCAGTCCGCCGTGTGTGTCTCGCTGCTGTGGGGAGTCGCATGAGCCCGGACCTTCCGGTAGTCAGAACGTATCGGTCAAACAAATCTTCCTATGGCCGCCTGAATGGCGGCGCACCTTCCGCCGTGCCTGCCGTCGAATTAGCCGACGGCCTCTTCCGGGGTCGTTGCCTTCGGGGACGCCATGTGGCGTGAACCCATCCGCCGGCGCACTGAGGACCTGCTGCGCGACTTCGTGGCCCGGGCAGATGAATTGGTGCGCGCCCAGGACCAGATGCAGGGCCTGCTGGGCGCCGTGGTTTCGCTCACCGAGGACCTCAGCCTCGAAGCCGTCCTGGACCGTGTGGTGCAGTCGGCCTGCGAGCTGGTGGGAGCGCGCTACGGCGCGCTTGGCGTGGTCGATGCCGACCATGAGCTGGGGCACTTCATCACCGTGGGCATCGACGACGACGGCGTCCGCCTGATCGGCGACCTCCCCACGGGACGCGGGGTGCTGGGGCATTTGATCCGCCAGCCCGAGGCACTGAGGCTGGACGATCTGGGTGCGCACGAAATGGCCAGCGGCTTCCCGCCGAACCATCCCGACATGAAGACATTCCTGGGGGTGCCGGTCAGGGTCCGCGGTTCTGTCTTCGGAAACCTCTACCTGACCGAAAAGCTCGACGGCGGCCCCTTCACCGCAGAGGACCAGGAACTCGCTTCCGCGTTGGCGGCGGCTGCCGGCGTGGCCATCGAGAACGCCCGCCTGTACGAGGACACCCGACGCCGGCAGCGTTGGCTGGAAGCGGGGCTGGAGGTCAGTGACCAGCTGAGTTCGGCGATGTTCCCGGGCGAAACCGACAACCTGGACCTCGTGGCCGAGCGGGCCCTGACCGTCTCGGATTCAATCCTCGCCGTGATTGCCTACCCGGATGCCGATGGCACGCAGCGGTGCCGGACCATGGTGGGCGTCCAGTCCCTTCCTGCCGGCCAGGAGCTGCCGGCTTCCGAGGTCATCGCCGACGTCCTGGAAACCGGGACTTCCGCCCTCGTCAGGAACGCGAATGAGGTCTTCGGACCGGGAACGGACGAGAAACTTGGCCCTTTGCTGGTGGCTGCCCTGGGACGCAAGAGCAGCGAACGCGGCCTGCTGATCCTGGCACGTCCCGCAGGAGGCCCGTTGTACCTCCAGTCCGACCTGCAGTCCTGCGCCGTTTTCGGCTCCCGGGTGGGCCTGGCACTCGGGCTGGCCCGGGCACGGCGGCGGCGGGAAGAGCAGCTCCTGTCCACGGACCGCGACAGGATCGCGCGGGACCTGCACGATCTGGTGATCCAGCGGCTCTTCGGTGCGGGGCTGAGCATGCAGAGCCTGCGTCGTTACATCCCGGACCCCGTGGCCCAGGAACGGATCTCTGCCGTAACAGCCGAATTGGACGGCACCATCCATGAGCTCAGGGACACCATCTACTCGATGCGGACCGGCCACGGCCAGAAGGAGCCGCTCACCGGCCTCATCATGCGGACCATTCACGAAGGGATCCGGAACTCCGATTTTTCCCCAAAGGTCCAGCTGACGGGACCGGTGGACGAAGCGGTGCCCGACGCCGTCGTCGAGCAGTTGCTGCCGGTGCTGTCCGAGGGACTGAGTAACGCAGTCCGGCATTCCGGGGCGGACGAAATCGAGATTTCGCTGACCGCCCGCCCCGACTCCGTGGAACTCCGGATTGCGGACAACGGCTGCGGGTTTGAAAACCCCGGACGCGTCAGCGGCATCGCCAACATGAAGCACCGGGCCGTGGCACTGGGCGGCGAATGCTCCATCACGAGCAGTCCCGGGCACGGCACCCTACTAACGTGGACCGCCCCGTCGAACTGACCCGGGTTGCATCGCTGACCCCTAGCCGCGCAGTAACCCCTAGCCGCGCAGTTCAAAGCCCAGTTTGGCCAGGATGCCGGCCACCTGGATCTTCACGGCTGTCCGCGCGAAGCGCGTCTCCTCGCTGATCTGGCTGTTGGTCAGACCCTCGCCCATGAGGGCCAGGACCCTCAGTTCCTGTGCGCTGAGGCCGCTGTGCCTGCGGCCCACCTGCGCTTTGTACAGGCCCTCCATGACCTTGCGTTCGGTGCCGGGCTCCAGCAAGGACTCGCCGGTGGCCACCCTGCGGATTCCCTCCAGGAGCGCGGTCCCGGGTAACTGCCGGAGCACGTAGCCAGCCGCCCCTGCCAGCACAGCGCTGCTGAGGGCGTGGTCGTCGTCGTAACTGCTCAGGAGCAGGCACCGGACGCCGGGATTGTCCGCGAGAATTTCCCGGCACACTTCGATGCCTGTGCCATCCGGCAGGTGGGCTCCGATCACCACGAGGTCGGGATGCAGTTCCGGGATCCGGCGGCTTGCCTCGGAAGCCGATCCGCTCTCGCCAACCACCTTGAAGTGTGCCTCCTCCAGCAGTTCGCGGAGTCCGGTCCGGACCAAGGCATGGCTGTCCAGGATGTATACGTGCGTTCCCCCAACAACGGTGTTGTCGATTGCTGGGTCAGTGGCCACCGTGAGCATCACCCAGTCCCGGCTTCAGCTGATCCGTCACGGCTCGGCCCGTGTGCCGTGTGCCGCCTCGGCGGCTGTGGAATGCGTAGTACAGCAGGCACAGGCCGGCTATCAGCGGCACCACGGCGGTGAGGTACTCCATGGTGCGGAAATTCACGGCCGACTGGATGGCGAAGGACAACCCCAGGACGGCCAGCACAGCCGCCGGGATTAGCGGCCACTTCATCCTTTCCGGGGTGAGGGTCAGTGCGGCAAAGGTCGCGGCGAACCCCAAGAACAGCACTGCGGCCACCGGTGTGCCGTCCAGCGCCGGCGGCAAGGCCACCACCAGGGCAAGGGTGAGCAGGACGCCGCAGGGAATCAGCGCCCACCAGTTGGCCCGTTCCCGGAGGTACACGGCAGCGAAGCCGGCGGAGATGAAGAGGAAGAACAGCGAACCTGGACCGTCGCCCGCTGCACCGGGCCACAGCTGAGTTGTGGTGACCACCGCGGCAAGCCCCAGGAGGACAAAGCCCGGGATGGCTGCCCACCAGTTGGCGCGGCTCCTGGAAAACACGGCGAGGAAGGCTGCGCCGGCGGCGCCAAAGATGAAGGGCCACACCAGCACTGCGGTGTCGAGGACGCGCAGGGTGTCCAACAACAACAGGATGCCGGCCAGCAGGAGGACCACGCCTGCGATGATGCTCGCCGTTGTTGCTTTCATGACGATGCTCCCGGGACTTGGCGCGCGGTGCGTGCCGCGCTGATTCATTCAGGTTATGGCGTGGATGCGGACCGTGATCAGGGCACAAAGTCACTGAACGCCCAAGGGCCTGCCACGGGGATGCCCGGCTTCACCCGGACTTGGGACGAGGTTCCGGTTCCGCCACCTTCGAGTCCTGGCCCACCACGAGGACCGGGCAGTGTGCGTGCGCGGCGCAGGCTCCGCTGACGGATCCCATGACCTGGGTGAGGAACCCGCCTTCCCCCCGTCGGCCCACCACCAGCAGCTGCGCATCGCGGCTTTCATCGATCAGGGTCTTTGCCGGCGGACCGAATTTCACGGTGCGGGACAGCCGCGCCGGAGGCGCGGCCCCGAAGGCCCTCTCAACCGCCTGGTCCACCAGGCGCTTGGCTGTCTCTTCGAGTTCCTCCATGCTGGGGACCCGCCCGGCAGGCATGTGCGAAGCGAGGTAAAAATCAGAAGTGCCCAGGCAGGTGATGATCTCCAGCGGGGCGTTGAGGCTTCCGGCCATTCGTCCGGCGAGCTGCAAGGCAGCTGTGGAGAATTCGGAGCCGTCCACACCCACCACAATGCGTTCTTCAGTGTTCATGGGTTCCAGCGTGCGCCGCCCGGGACCCCCTTGCCTAGGGTCCAAAGTCACCGGGCTTCCTCCATGACTTTCGGCTCTATTGACTTAACCGTCCGAGGGACGATCCTTAATATCAATCCGGTTCGGAGGTCAATGATGCCGCTTTCTGAACATGAAAAGGACATCCTCAGGCAGATGGAGCAGTCGCTTCACGAGGACGATCCGCAATTCGCCGCGCGCATGGAGGGCCAGTCCTGGTCACTGATGCGACGAATGGTTCTTGGTGCCCTGTGCGTGGTCTGCGGATTCCTTGCGGTGATCGCCGGCGCCGCCTTGCAGATTGTCTACCTGGGCGTCGTCGGGTTCGCCGCGATGGTGGCCGGCGGCTATTACGCGTCCCTGGGCATCAGCCCGAGCAGGCTTCCCTTCGGCCGGCCGAGCCTTGGTTTGCCGGGCCAGTCGCAGCACATTTGACAGCCACCCCGGCCGCCTTCACCATCATCACCAACGCCCTCCCGCTGCTGCTCCGCCTCGGCTGAAGGCCGCCGGCAGGCAGGGGCGATCCTTCCTAGGACTCAGAGGGCCATGCTGAAGGGCTGCATCCGTACCGCTGCGCCTCTAGGGTGGAATGACGACGGCGGCGGCGCACGGTCGCGGATGACCGCCGGCCGCCAACTACCCAGAGGAGTTCCTGATGAGAGTTGCTGTAACCGGAGGAAGCGGAAAACTGGGCAGGAGCGTGGTCCGCAGGCTGACCGAGGACGGCCACGACGTTCTCAACCTGGACCGCACCGGCACCCGGGGCCGCGGCTTCACCGAGGTTGACCTGCGCAATTACGGGCAGGTCCTGGACGTCATCCTCGGCCTCGATGACCGCCACGAGGGCTTCGACGCGATCGTGCACCTGGGGGCCATTCCGGCTCCGGGCCACGCGCCGGACGCGGCCACGTTCGAGAACAACATGCTCGCCACCTACAACGTCTTCCAGGCCGCACGCCGGGCCGGCATCAAGAAGGTGGTGTACGCCTCCAGCGAGACGGTGCTGGGACTGCCGTTCGACGTCGATCCTCCGTATATCCCGGTAGATGAGGAATACCCGGCCAGGCCCGAAAGCACCTACTCGCTGGTCAAGCACCTGGAGGAGCAGATGGCCATCCAGCTGACCCGCTGGGACCCGGAACTGAGCATCACCGGCCTGCGGTTCTCCAACGTGATGGACCCCGAGGACTACGAGGCGTTTCCCTCCTTCGACTCCGACGCCACGCTGCGGAAGTGGAACCTCTGGGGGTACATCGATGGCCGTGACGGCGCGCAGGCCGTGGCCCGCGCGCTGGAAAACGGCAAGCCCGGATTCGAAGCGTTCATCATCGCCAACGAAGACACTGTCATGAGCCGATCCAGCGCCAGCCTCGCAGCGGAAGTCTTTCCGGGCGTCAAGGTGGTCAAGGAGCTCGGCGAACACGAAACCATGCTTTCCATCGACAAAGCCAAGCGCCTCCTGGGGTTCGCTCCGGAGCACACGTGGCGGACGTACCACTCGAACCGCACCACGCCCACCGAGGATTGAGGAGAACCATGCAATACCGCACACTAGGCAACAGCGGCGCCGTCGTTTCCAATTACGCGCTGGGCACTATGACCTTTGGCGCCGAAGCCACCGAGGAAACGTCCTTCGCCATACTTGACGATTACTTCGCGGCGGGCGGCAATTTCATTGATACCGCCGACGTCTACAGCCAGGGTGTCTCTGAGCAGATCATCGGCCGCTGGCTGGCCGCCCGTCCCGATGTCAGGGACCGCGCCGTACTGGCCACCAAGGGACGCTTCCCCATGGGTCAGGCCCCGAACGACCTCGGAACCTCCCGCCGCCACCTCACCCGGGCGCTCGATGACTCGCTGCGCCGCCTCGGCGTCGAACAGATCGACCTGTACCAGATGCACGCGTGGGACCCCATCACGCCCCTGGAGGAGACGCTCCGCTTCCTGCATGACTCCGTCAGCAGCGGCAAGATCGCCTACTACGGGTTTTCCAACTTCCTGGGCTGGCAGCTGACCAAGGCGGTGCACCTGGCCAAAGCCCATGGCTGGAGTGCCCCCGTGACACTGCAGCCGCAATACAGCCTGCTGGTCCGGGAGATTGAATCAGAGATTGTTCCGGCCTCACTGGATGCGGGCATCGGGCTGCTGCCGTGGTCGCCCCTGGGCGGAGGATGGCTCTCCGGCAAGTACAAGCGCGATGAGGCACCGGCCGGCGCCACGCGGCTGGGCGAGAACCCCAAGCGCGGCATGGAAGCCTGGCAGGCCCGCAACGACGATCCCCGCACGTGGGAGGTCATTGGAACCGTCGAAAAGATCGCGGCGGACCATGGCGTGAGTGCATCCCAGGTGGCACTGGCCTGGCTGGCCGACCGGCCGGCGGTGACGTCCGTGATCCTCGGCGCCCGCACCACGGAGCAGCTGGCGGACAACCTCGCCGCTGCGGACCTGGAGCTGACGGAGGAGGAAACCCGGCGGCTGACCGAGGCCAGCCAGCCACGGGTGGGCGTGTACCCGTACGGTCCCATGGCCCAGGAGCAGCGCAACCGCAAGATTGAGGGCGGCCGCTAGGCGGGGCACAAGCAACTGACATGGAAGGGAGGCCGACGGCGGCAGGTGGCTGCCGCCGTCGGCCTCCCTTCCATATCACCGGGCGGCGGCCGACGCCAAAGTCTGAGCGATTCCTCAGCTGACCGGTAAAACCTCGTAGCCGTCGGTCTTGGACACCAACTGTCGGCCGTGGTTGCCGTCGAAGCGCAGCCACATCACGGAGGAATCCTGGGTGGCGTCTTCCACCTCCCCGGTGCGGACTATCCGGCCATCGAGCCGCAACTCAACCCGGCTGCCAATCAGCTGCTGCCAGTTGCCGGTTGTTTCAGGTACGGCGGAGGTCATCCCGGGTCCAATCTGTGATCGCTAACAATTATGGAATGCTATCCGCGCGGCAACTGTGAAGCAAATCACACTCCTTGGCTGTCGTTTGTACCCGGGCCAGCCTCCGCCGGTGCCGGACGTGATTCCGTCCGGCGCCGGCGGAACGGCGGGACTCAGGCCCGTGCCCTGAGTCCCGGGATGCCGTCCTGGATCTCGAAGGATGCCTTGGTGGAAACAGGCGCACCCGGGGCGGTCACATAGTCCAGCACCCGGAAGTCCGCCTGCAGCGATTCCTTCGTGATGCGGGTGTTCACGTAGCCGCGGTTGTCGTTGTAGAACTTCAGGTGCGGGTTCCAGGCCATCACCGGGTCCGTCGTGGACCCGGACCCGTTGCCGGTTGACGTGACGGAAGTGCAGACCAGCTCGGAGCCCACCACAGGCGACGCCGGATCCTTGTAGTCAACCTTGATGTCGTTGGCCCAGTTCCGGTGGACGTCGCCAGTGAGTACGACGGCGTTGCGCACCTTCGCGTCAGTCCAGCCCCGGGTGATACGGCGGCGGGAGGCGGCGTAGCCGTCCCAGCCGTCCATGGACACGTCGTCGATTTCCGGCGCCTTGTTCCGGTCCCGCTCGGCGAAGAAGACCTGCTGGCCCAGGATGTCCCAGCGCTGGGTGGAGTTTTTGAAGCCGTCCAGCAGCCATTGCTCCTGGTCGGCGCCTGTGATGGTGCGGTCCGCCGCCAGCCGTTCCTGCACGTTCTTCTTCCAGCCGTCGCCGGCCAGCTGGTCGTCGCGGTATTGGCGTGTATCCATCATGTGGAAGTTGGCCAGCTGGCCCCACTGCACTGTCCGGTAGATTTTCATGTCGGCACCGGCCGGGACCGAGGACGCGCGCAAGGGCATGTTCTCGTAATAGGCCTTGAAGGCGGCGGTGCGGCGCTGGCGGAAGTGCTCCGGGGTGTCATTGAGCTGTGCCGGATCTGAATTTTCCGGGATCTCATCCGCCCAGTTGTTATCCACCTCGTGGTCATCCCAGATCACAAGCCAAGGAGCAACGGCGTGCGCGGCCTGAAGGTCCGGATCAGACTTGTACTGTGCGTGTCGCTGCCGGTAGTTCTCCAGGCTGACCGTCTCAGGGCCGGCGTGGTCGCGCGGGTTGCCGCCGCCAATCACGTAGGACTCCTTGCGGTACTCGTACACGTAGTCGCCGAGGTGCAGCACGAGGTCAGGGTGGTCCTCCGCCAGCCGCCGGTACCCCGTGAAATAGCCGTGCTCGTACTGGGCGCAACTGGCGAAGGACATTGCCAGGGCCGCCGGTGTCTCGTGCGGGGCGGGACTGGTGAGGGTCCGTCCCACCGGGCTGATGTGCTGGCCGCTGCGGAAACGGTAGAAGTACTCCCGGCCAGGCTTCAAACCGCGCAGTTCAACGTGGACTGAATGCGCGTTGTCGATCAGGGCATGCTCGACGCCCCGTGCCACGATACGCTTCATGCCTGCATCCTCGGCCACCTCCCAGGCGACCGGGACACTGCGAGACGGCATGCCTCCCAGGCCGTCTTCGGCGAGGGGGTCCAGCGCGAGGCGGGTCCAGAGGACGAAGCCGTCCGGCCAGGGCTCGCCCGAGGCGATGCCAAGAGTGAACGGGTCGGTACGGAGGCCGGCACCCGTAACTGTTGATGTGGCGGCAACCGCTGTGCCCGGAACGGCAACGACAAGCCCGGCGCCGAGGCCGGCGGTGAGAAGGGATCTGCGGGAAATGTTATCCATGGCTTGAAACTATTCAAGCCATTTGGACGCGGGCTGTCTCCAGCGTGAATGCACGATTAACCCTCCGGGTCAGACCTCGACGAGGAACTGCGTGTGGGCGTACCGGACGCCGTTAATCTGGAGCTCCAGGGCGTGGCTTCCCGGGTGGTGCACCCGGTTGGTCATCTGCCGGAAGGCATGGCGCTTGGACACCGTCCGGGTTTCGCCGGGATTCAGGGTCAGGGCCGCCAGTTTGAAGACCTTCTCCGATTGCGAGCCGTTTGCCTTCATATAGTGCACGATGTAATCCACGGCGAGCCTGGCCGGATCGGCACCCGTGTTGGAGATCTCGAATTCGAAAGCGAGATCCGCCGGCAGGGCCACGGTATGCCGGTCCAGCCTCGGCGGGGTTACGGAGAGGGACGCGGGAGCGAACCCCTGCAGGGCCAGTGCGCCCGGGTGGGCCTTCTTGACGAGGGTGCGGAGTCCATGCCGGACCACCCACGGTGTATTGGCGTCCGGCGCGGCAGTCCAGGCGGCAGCCGCGGTCAGCACCGCCTCGGGAGAATGGCGTGCCAGGTCATTGAGGTGGTTGGCCACTGACCGCCGGACGTACTCGTGCGGGTCCCGGTACAGGGCGTCCAGGATGGGAATCGTGGCCTCTGACCGCTGGACCAGGCCGGGAATCCGGACCGCCCACGGGAGATACGGGCGGGTACCTTCGCTGGCGAGGCGGCGTACATGCTGGTCAGGGTGGGCGGTCCAGGTCAGGACGACGGCCAGCGCGCGGTCCAGGTCGGCGGCCAGCAGCCGCCGGATGGCGAATTCCCCGGTCAGCCGCGGAGTCAGTTCGGCCAGGAGACGGAGGCAGTCCTCAAAATCCGCGGACCGGGTCGAATTCAGGGCCAGCGTTACTGCTGTTTCCGTGACCGGCCAGAGCGTCCAGCCGGTAAAACCGGCGTCCAGGAGCGCGCTTCGGAAGACGCGCGCCGCCGTCGAGTAGTCACCCGGGCCACCGGCAGTGGCAAAGTCGGCGAGCAGGCCCCGGCTCACATGGTCGGTCCGTTCGCGCAGGCTCAGGTTCCGCAGCGAAGCGCCGGTACTCGAGGTGTTGGACCAGGAAACGCCGGGAGCGGCATCCGCGAGGACGCGGACCAGCCGGCCGACAGCAGCCTGGTCAATCAGTTCGTTCATGGCACCCATGCAGTCAGGCTACCGTCTGCAGCCGGGCTGCGGTTGCGAGCCAAATCCGCGGAATCGGGATAATCTCAGCGGACACAAATTTTCAAGACTGCATAGGCGGAAGCGGGACATGGCTGAAGATCGATCACGGAAATCGCCCCACTGGTGGCGGGTCTTCCACGACAAATTCGTGGTCGAAGAGCGGTACATGAGTGCAGCCTCCCGAAAGAACCTTTACCGGATCGCCGTGATCCTGATGATTGCTGGCGCGGTGCTTTTCTCGCTCGCACTGACCGGGGTGCTGGGAAAAGACGGCCTTACCTTCATGGACGAGCCAGTCAGGGCGTGGCTTGTCACCCAGCGGTCGGAACCGCTCACCGCCGCCATGATCTTCCTTGCGATCGTATTCGGACCCGTGGCGTTGCCGATCATCGTCCTGGTGGTCACCGTGGCCTGGGGCCTCGCCGCCAAGCACGCCTGGCGGCCCCTGCTGCTGGCCGGGGCCATGCTCACCGGAGTCGCGCTTGCCCAGATCATCGGTCGGTCTGTCGGACGGCAGCGGCCGCCGCTTGACCTCATGCTGTTCGGCCCGGACGTCACGTTCTCCTTCCCCTCCGGGCACGTGCTCGGTGCTTGCGACTTCCTGCTGGTCACCACGTTCCTGATCTTCTCGCGACGCCAAAGCACGTGGCCGGCGGTGGCCGCTTTCGCCCTGGCCGTCGTCGGTATCTTCCTCGCATCCATTAGCCGGCTCTACCTGGGCTATCACTGGGTCAGCGACGCACTGGCCTCCCTGTTCATCTCCTTCGTGGTCCTGGGTGCCGTCATCGCCCTGGACACGTGGCGAACGGCGCGCATCCCTGGGGAACAGATCACCGGTGAATTGTCCAAGGCCGATACGGTGGAAAGCTAGGAGCAAGTGGCCGACGTCGACGACGTCCGCCGCCTCTGCCTGACGTTGCCGGGCGTTACGGAGCGGCCCAGCTGGAGGAGGCCTACCTGATTGCGGGCGGCCGGGCCTGAATGCCCGATCAGCTCCGCGAATCACCTCTGCAGGTGTCACCCCCGCGGGCGTGAGCGGGCCTTCTTTAGCTCGATCCTGAGCTTCGCATTGGCCGCCTCGAGTTCCAGCACCTTCGCCACTCCTGCCAGGTTGAGCCCCTCGTCCAGCAGTTCACCGATGCGTTTCAGCACGGCGAGGTCCGCATCACTGTACTGCCGCGTCCCACCGGACGTGCGGTCCGGAGTGAGCAGGCCCTTCCGTTCGTAGAGCCTGATGTTCTGCTGGCCCGTTCCCACCAGGTGGGCCACTACGGAGATCGCGTAGAGGCCTGTCTCCGCATTGCGCTCGGCCATGATCCTCCCCGAAAAATTCGTGCAAATTGGTCTTGCAACAGTCTCCCACCGGTGCTATAAAAAATCTATACCCGCCACCATAGATATCTGGGGCGGGCGGCCCAAGAGAATGCAACAACCACATGCTGAAGGAGTGGGAAATGATGTTGATGCGTACGGACCCGTTCCGTGAACTGGACAGGCTTACCCAGCAGGTGTTTGGAACCGCGGCCCGGCCTGCGGCCATGCCGATGGATGCCTGGCAGGAGGACGGGGAGTTCGTAGTCGCGTTCGATCTGCCGGGAGTCGACATCGACTCTGTGGACCTCAATATTGAGCGGAACGTGCTGACTGTGCGGGCTGAACGGCGCGATCAAACTCAGCCCAACGTGGAACTGGTCGTTTCGGAGCGCCCCCGCGGCGTCTTCAGCCGGCAGTTGATCCTTGGCGAGACCCTGGACACGGACAACGTCAAGGCGAGCTACGACGCCGGTGTGTTGACTCTCCGTATCCCGGTTGCCGAACAGGCAAAGCCGCGCAAGATCGAAATCGAAACCAAGCACGACAAGATGCACGAGATCAGCACCTAGTCCCCAGCGGAACGAGCGGGGCGGCAGCCGGCCGGTGCCGGCGGCCGTCCCGCAACGCAGCGGACAGTATGGCACCGCCATGACCAACCAGTTACCGGACTACTACGAGGTACTCAACGTGGCCAGGACGGCCACAAGGCAGGAGATTTCGCGTGCCTACCGGGCGCTGATGCGCCTCCACCATCCAGACCTCGAGGGCAGGTCCGCCGCCGCCGCCGGCCCGGATAGCGACGGCCCGGACAGCGCCAGCCTCGACAACAACGGGCTGCTGGGCATCATGGAAGCCTTTTCGGTGCTCAGCGATCCCACAACGCGTGCTGACTACGACCGTGCACTGTCCGTCTCCCGCCCCGCCGGCGGAGGACCCCGTGAGGTGCCGGTCCGCCGGACATGCAATCCGCAGCCCCCGCTGCTGCGGGTCACACCAGTGCTTTGGGAGCGCGGCCCTTGGCCGGGCACCGGATAAGTAGAGAAGGAGCAATCCATGAGCGCCTGGCGCCGTTATGATTCCCATCTGATTCCGGCGTTCCATGAACGCTTTGAGCAAAGGTGGGGCGTGGGCACGGCCCCGTTCCTGGACCCGGAAGCCCATGAGGAGCCGCTACCGCGGGCCCAGTGGATCCATCCGGAGACGGGTGCGGCACTTGCCGTGGTCCCCATCTGGACACCGGATGACAGCCAGCACCGGTCCTTTGGGGTCTTCTATCTCCCGCCCGGCGGCGATATCTGGATGCTGCGCCCTGGCTTCACGGGCTACCTTGAACCCGCGGCGGATGAGACGGAACACCTGATCACGCTCCGCAACGACGCCTTCAAGAAAGCCCTGGCGCATGCCAAGGAATTCCTCTTCGGCTCCGACGCCACGGTGCACTAAAATCAGTCCACCACCCGAAACTACATAAGGGATCAAGCAGATGAAGCACTCCGCCAAAGACCTGGCTGCCAGGATCCCGCCGTCCTTCACCATGGGCGTGGCCACAGCCGCCTTCCAGATTGAGGGCGCCCTGGACGAGGACGGCCGCGGGCCCTCCGGGTGGGACGTGTTTGCGCGGAAGCCCGGCGCCATAGTGGACGACCACAGCCCCGTCACAGCCTGCGACCACTACCACCGCATGCCTGAAGACGTTGCGCTGATGAAGGAACTGGGAGTGGATTCCTACCGGTTCTCGCTGTCCTGGTCCCGCATCCAGCCCGGCGGCAGCGGGCCGGTCAATCCGAAGGGCATCGACTTCTACGACCGGCTGCTGGACCAGCTGCTGGCCAGCGGCATCTCGCCGATGGTGACGCTCTACCACTGGGACACACCGCTTCCGCTCGACGAGGCCGGCGGCTGGTTGAACCGGGACACGGCGTACCGCCTCGGCGAGTTTGCCTCCATTGCGGCAGCGGCCTTTGGCGACCGCGTGGCCCGCTGGGTCACCGTTAATGAGCCTGCCACCGTGACCACCAACGGCTACGCACTGGGACTCCACGCGCCGGGCGAATCGCAGTTGCTGAAAGCGCTCCCCACCGTGCACCACCAGCTTCTCGGCCACGGCCTGGCCATGCAGGCATTGCGCGCAGCCAAGGTCCCCGGAGAAATAGGCATCACCAATGTCTACTCGCCCATGGTTCCGGCCTCGAACAACCCGCTGGACAAACTGAGCACCGCGCTAATGGACGTTTTCCAGAACAGGCTCTTCGCGGATCCGGTGCTCCTCGGAAAGTACCCGGACGTCATCCGGGCCGCCACGTTCTTCAGCTCGTTCAGCCCCTCCGACGAGGACATGGACCTGATCTCAAAGCCGTTGGACTTCTACGGGCTCAACTACTACATGCCCACGCGGGTCGCGGCCGGTCCGGGCGACGGCGCCGTTCCCCCGGGGATGGCCGAGGCCATGGGCGATGACCTCAGCGGAAGCGCTCCCGGCGCACCCTTCCACATCACTGAATTTCCAAACGCCGAGACCACGGCGTACGGCTGGCCGATCAGGCCCGACTACATGCCCGTGGCCCTCGCCGAGATGGCGGAACGCTACCCGGAGCTGCCCCCTGTGTTCATCACCGAAGGCGGAGCAAGCTTTGAGGATGTGGTGGTCCGGGACAAGGCCGGGGACAGGATCATCATTCCGGACGAGCGCCGCCTGCGCTATCTTGCCGAGCACATCTCCAGCGCGGTGGAGGCCACCAGCCCGGGGGGACCCGCGGAATCCATCGACCTGCGCGGCTACTACGTATGGTCCCTGCTCGACAACTTCGAGTGGTCCGCGGGCTATAAGCAGCCCTTCGGACTCCTGCATGTTGACTTCGAGTCGATGGCCAGAACGCCCAAGGCGTCATACTACTGGCTGCAGGAACTGCAGGATGCCCGCAAGGAAGCCGCAGCCAAGGCGGTTGGCGAGAGTGCTGCCGGTGAACCGGAGCCCGTAGCCTGACACGTCGGAGGTGGCCGGCCGGTATGCCCACCGGCCGGCAGGAGTCCTGGCAGGAGTCCTTGAATCAGACGATCTTGAGGTCGGCGAGGCCCTTGGTGATGCCCGCGCCGTCGGGGGAGTAGATCCACGGGACGGTGGAGCCGGTGTGGTCGCCGTTCTCCGAGTGGCCGCCAGCCAGCACTGATTCGCCCACCGAGAGCTGGCGGATGGCGATGGCGGCCACGCGGTCGCCGTGGTCCCGGGCGAACCTCGAATAGATCTGTTCGTCGTGCTGGCCGTTGTCGCCGATCAGCAGCCACCGCATGTCGGGGAATTCCTTGGCAAGCCGGTCCAGGTTCCCGTTCTTGTGCTCCTGGCCGCTCCGGAACCAGCGGTCCTGGGTCAGCCCCCAGTCCGTCAGGAGGAGGGGACCGGCCGGGTACATGTTGCGGGTCAGGAACCGTGCCAGTGTAGGTGCGGCATTCCACGGTCCGGTGGACAGGTAGATCACCGGAGCATCGGGGTGCTCCACCACCAGCCGGTCCATGAGGACCGGCATGCCGGGCGTGGCCATCCGGGCCCGCTCACTCAGCACGAAGGTGTTCCACAGGGCCAGGAACGGCCGGGGCAGCGCCGTGACCATCACGGTGTCGTCGATGTCGGACACGATGCCGAACTTCGTGTCGGGGCCGATCACAATGATGTTGGCCTGGACAGCCTCGGTTCCTTCGGCCCGGAGCGTGGCGGTGTGCCAGCCGGGAGAGAGGGCGACGTCCACCACGGTGTCCACGAGGCCGCCGCGGTCCGCCTTGACGCGGGTGGTCACCCCCTCGATTTCGATGTCCACCTCGGTGAACTGCAGGGGCACGCTGGTGAACGCCCGCCAGCCGCGGATGTTCTGGTTGCCGTTCTTCGCGGCGTGCTCGGCGCGGCTGCCCGGCTTCGGTTTGGTGGTCAGAACCACCCGGCCAAGGACCCGCACCCACGATGTGGAGCCGTACCCCTGGTAAGCGACTGTCTGCGGAATGAAATTCCAGCGCCGGGCCAGCTTGATGCGGGCGCTATTGACCGTGTCCGAGACCTTGTGAGCCGCCCGAAAGGCATGATTTCCGGACACCGATGATTCCTGCGACGCCAATTCCATGCCTCCACTCTGCCACAACGGCGCCCGCCGCCAACCGTACGGTGCCACTAAGGCGCCGCACCGTAACAAGGGAGTCAGCCGTCCCCCAGCAGCCACCGCAGGGTGTCGGCGTTCCGCACGGCGTTGCCGCCGCCGTCGTTATTGAAATAGACGAACACGTCCTTGCCCTGGCCCTGCCACTCCCGGATGCGGTCGGCCCACCATCGAAGGTCCTCGTCGGAATACGATCCCCCGTAGAGATAGTCATGGTCCGGCCCGTGCAGCCGGACGTACACGAACGGCGCCGTGGCCCGCAGGATGCAGGGCAGGTTGGCCCCGCTCATGATGCAATAGGCGGCCTCGTGGCGTTCCAGCAGGGCATACACCTCGGGATGGTCCCAGCTGGGGTGGCGGAATTCCACCGCCACCCGCACCCACCACGGCAGGGCCGCGAGGAAGTAGTCGAGCCGGGCGTCGTCGCGGGCGAACCCCGGCGGGAGCTGGACCAGCAGGACCGCCCGCTTGTCACCGAGCTCATGCCAGCACCTGATGATCCGTTCCACCCAGACCTCGGGCGCGTAGAGCTTCTTCGCGTGGGTCAGTCCGCGCGGTGCCTTGACGGACATCATGAAGCCTTCGGGAAGGCGCCGGCGCCAGCTGGCGAAGGATGCTTCCCGCGGCCAGCGGTAGAAACTCGCATTCAGCTCCACCGTGCCGAAACGGGCCGCATAGTGGGCCAGCCGGTCGCGCGCCGGAAGTCCCGGCGGGTAGAGCACGTTCTCCCAGTGGTCATAGCTCCAGCCGGACGTTCCGATGTGGATCCCCATGGCGTCTTTCGAGGTCAGCCGGCCGCCGGGCTCAAACTTCGCCGGCCCAATCCTGCGCATGCGGCGCAAAGGCGTCTTCCCATCGCCGGCTCTCGCCCTCCGGCAGTGGCCCGCGTCCGACGGCGGCCGCCGCTGCGTCCAGGTTGCGCACTTTGGACGTCCCAACGATCGCCGTGCTCACCCCCGGGCTGAAGGCCGAGAACCGCAGCGCAGTGCCCTGCCAGTCGTCGCTTTCCGGCTCAACGTCCATCAGGCGAAGCCGTTCCCAGTAGGTTTCGCCGTACACACCCACAGGGCGTTCGTCGTGGCGCCAGGGTGCGTTGGCCAGTGGCCGCTTGGCCACCACGCCCAGTCCCTGCCGCGCTGCCGCGGGCAGGACATCAGTCCGGGAGCGCTGGTCCGCGAGGTTCACCGAGGACTGCAAGGCGCCGAAGGTGCCGGCGTTTCCGGACCACGCAAGGGCGTCGTTCTCCCCGCTGTAGCCCGGAACCCGGACTTTTCCGGCGTCCACGCACTTCAGCAGCGCCTCCGCCGCCTCGCCCCGCTGAAGGACAGTCAGCGGGCAGGAATGCAGGAAGACGACGTCGATCACGTCGGTTCCCAGCTTCCGCAGGGCCTCATCCACGCCGCCGGTAACCGCGGCAGCGCTCCAGTCCTCCGCGCCGTCGACGTCGTATCCCACCTTCGTGGACAACACCACGGCGTCGCGCCGGCCGGGCAGCCACGAGCCGATCCGCTCTTCGGAGAGCCCGTAGCCGCGCGCTGTGTCGATGAAGGTGATGCCCAAATCCACGGCTCGGTCGAGGAGGCCGTGCGCTTCCCGCTCATTGACGTCGTCATAGCCAATATGGCCGGCGCCGAATCCGAGGGCGGACACGGTCAGGGAAGAGTTTCCGAAGTTCCGTTGCAGCATGCCTTGGATAGTAGTCGGCCGGGAGCGGTTGTGGCACTGTAAGGTCCATGGCACACATCGAGGACTACGCGGTAGTGGGGGACCTTCACACGGCGGCCCTCATCAGCACTGAAGGCTCCATCGACTGGCTCTGCCTGCCGCGGTTTGACTCGCCGGCCTGCTTCAACGCGCTGCTGGACACCCCGAAAGCCGGGCGGTGGCTGTTGGCGCCTGCGGGGGCCGGGGACTGCACCCGGCGCCATTACCGCAAGGGAACGCTGGTTCTTGAAACCGAATGGGAAACCCCGAGCGGCAAGGTGAAGGTCATCGACTTCATGCCGCCGCGGGACGGTGTGGCGGACGTTGTGCGGATAGTTGTGGGTGTTCACGGGTCCGTCCGTATGCGCGGCGAACTGGCCCTCCGGTTCGACTACGGGCATATCGTGCCGTGGGTCCGGCATGATGAGCACGGCATCCACGCCATCGCCGGGCCGGATGCGGCCTATTTGGTGACAAACGCCCCGCTGCGCGGCGAACGCATGAAGACAGTCAGCGACTTTACCGTCCACGCGGGCGAGAGGGTCCCGTTCGTGCTGACCTGGACCCCCAGCCACCTGAACCGACCCCGGGCCATCGACCCTGAGGCGTACCTGGAGTCAACGGAGTCGTTCTGGCGGGAATGGTCCGCCAGATGCAAGATCACCGGCCCGTACCGGGAAGCCATCCAACGCTCGCTGATCACGCTCAAAGCGCTGACGTACGCTCCGACCGGCGGCATCGTGGCGGCCGTCACCACGTCCCTTCCGGAACAGCTGGGCGGACCGCGCAACTGGGATTACCGGTACTGCTGGCTCCGGGACGCCACGCTGACGCTGCAGGCGCTGCTCGCCGCCGGCTACACGGAAGAAGCCGCCTCCTGGCGGGACTGGCTGCTGCGGGCGGTGGCCGGGGACCCCGCCGACCTGCAGATCATGTACGGCATCCACGGCGAGCGGCGGCTGCCGGAGATGGAACTGCCCTGGCTGGCGGGATACGAAAAATCGACCCCCGTTCGGATCGGAAACGGCGCCGCGGGTCAGCTCCAGCTGGACGTGTGGGGCGAGGTGCTGGATTGCCTGGCCCTGACCCGGCACTCCCTGCTGAAGCACACCGACGAAGCCTGGGACGTCCAGGTCGCACTGATGGAACACCTCGAGGGTGCCTGGCGCCGGCCGGACAACGGCCTATGGGAGATGCGCGGGCCGCAGCGCCACTTCACCCACTCAAAGGTGATGGCCTGGGTCGCGGCAGACCGCATGGTCAAGGGCGTGCGGGACTTCGGCCTGGTGGGACCCGCTGACCGCTGGGAGGCCCTGCGCGACACCATCCACGCCGACGTCATGGCGAACGGCTTCGACGCTAAGCGCAACACCTTTGTCCAGTCCTACGGCAGGCCCGAGCTGGACGCGAGCCTGCTGCTCATACCCCGCGTCGGTTTCCTGCCGCCCGATGACCCCAGGGTGGTGGGCACCATTGACGCCGTGCAACGGGAACTCACCCGCGACGGCTTCGTGCTCCGGTACCGCCCTGAGGACTCCGACGACGGGCTGCCCGGTGACGAAGGCGTCTTCCTGGCCTGCTCATTCTGGCTGGTGGAAGCACTCATCGGCGTGGGCAGGCGCCGCGAAGCCAGGGAACTGTTCGAAAGGCTCCTGGCACTGCGCAACGACGTGGGCCTCCTCAGTGAGGAATGGGGCGTGGAAGCGGGGCGCCAGCTGGGGAACACACCGCAGGCGTTCAGCCACTTCGCCCTGGTCATGAGTGCCATGGAGCTGCACGAGGACAGTGTCCAGCGCAGCGACACCCCCGTGCACGGGCACTAACGGTCACATTTGGTTCAGCTGGGGACTGCGGTCCGCTGCGTGGTTCCATGGTCAGGGAAACCTATTGGAACAGGCACGAAGGAGTGTGGACCGGTGAAATTTGCGCGTCTTGGAGATGCCGGCAGGGAGCAGCCGGCCGTTCAACCCGCCGGGCCCGAGTCCAACGGGACGTGGTATTCACTCGCCGGCATCACCGCCGACATTAACGGAGCATTCCTTGAAGCCGGTGGCGTTGCCCGGGTCCGCGATGCGCTCGCGGCCGGGACCCTGGCCGAGATCCCCGATGCCGGCAGCCTTCGCCTCGGAGCCCCGCTGGCCCGCCCCGGCGCCGTCGTGGGGATCGGACTGAACTACGCCGGGCATGCTGCCGAGTCCGGTGCCGCGGTGCCGGAGGTCCCGGTGGTGTTCCTGAAGCCAAGCAACACTGTGGCAGGGCCGTTCGACGACGCCCCCATCCCGCCGCTGTCCGGCAAGTACGACTGGGAAGTCGAGCTGGCCGTGGTGATCGGACAGCGCGCCTCCTACCTGAAATCAGTGGACCAGGCGGCGGGCTGCGTCGCCGGCTACGTGCTGGCCAACGACCTGTCGGAACGGGACTACCAGCTGCCCGGTGCGGCGGGGCAGTGGGTCAAGGGAAAGTCCCTTCCCGCGTCAACACCCCTTGGCCCGTGGTTCGTCCCGGCCGCAGACCTGGACCCCTCGGCCCTGCGGCTGCGGACCTGGGTGAACGGCGAGCTGCGCCAGGACTCGTCCACGGCGGACCTCATCTTTGACGTCCCGGCCGTGGTGCACCATCTCAGCCAGTTCATGGTGCTGGAACCCGGCGATGTGATCCTGACGGGCACCCCGGAGGGGGTGGCTCTTTCGGGGCGTTTCCCCTACCTTCAGGACGGCGACGTCCTGGAGCTGGAGGTCGAGGGACTGGGCCGCCAGCGCCAGGTTCTTCGCCGGGCTACGGCGCCTTAAAGCGCAACGTGCTTTCGGTGGTCAGCGCCTGACAACTCCCTGGGACTTCCGAATCCGACACAGGTAAGTATACTTACTAATACCTCAGGTTGGGGTAAAAACGGAGGAGTTGAAATGGCTGGACATTTCGAGCTGGTTGATGCCCCGGACGGCGGCTACCGCCTCAAGCTCATCGACGGAAGCGGAAACCTGATGGCCATCTCGGTGACATTTCCTACCAAGCGCGCCGCTGCGGCGGGTGTGGCCAAGGCCCGGGAGATCGCCGGCACCGGGTTGATCCGGGACCTGAGCGTCAGCCAGGACTCGGAGCCGCTGAAGCAGCCGCCCGTGCGGCAGCATGTGAAGGCACCCAAGAACATCGGCGTTCTGGGTTCCGGAAGGCCCACCGGAGCCACGGGCGTCAAGCGCGCCCGGACGCACTACTGATTTCACGGCTGACGATGTCGCCTAAAGGGCCCGGCGGGCGAAGGCGCGGCGTACTCTTTGATGTCGACGGGACCTTGGTGGATTCCTGCTACCTGCACACCCTCGCGTGGTGGCAGGCATTCCGGGAGTCGGGGCTGGATGTGCCGATGGCATCCATCCACCGCTCCGTGGGCATGGGCGGGCGGGAGTTGCTGGACAGGCTCTTGCCGGCAGGCCGGGACAAATCCCTTGACGCCTCCATCATGTCTTCCCACGGGGCCGTGTTCGCCACGTTCTGGCCCTCGCTCCGTCCGCTCGACGGTGCCCGCGACCTTCTGGCCCAGTGCCACGAAAGCGGCTTCGCCGTCGCGCTTGCCTCCTCTGCCCGGCAACGGGACCTTGACGTACTTCGTGCGACGTTGCGGGCCGACGCCTTTATCGATGCGGCCACGAGTGCCAACGATGCCAAGGAGGGCAAACCCGCTCCGGACATCCTGGAAGCGGCCCTCGCCGCCGTGGGACTGCAGGCGGCGGACGTTGTGTACGTGGGCGACGCCGTCTGGGATGTTTACGCCGCCGGGAAGCTGGGAATTCCAACCATCGGACTCACGTGCGGCGGCACCTCCGCCGCTGAACTGCTGGAGGCCGGCGCGGTGGAAATCTATGAAAATCCGAGGGAGCTCCTGGCGAACCTGCGTGACAGTGCAATTGGCAGGCTCGCCGGGAGCTCCGAGTGACCGGGGATCCTAAACGTCCGCGATGGCGCCCTTGTTCCACGACACAGCGACGCTGACGGAGCCGTCGTCGTCCCGCTCGACTTCGGTGATGACATCGGTGGGGCCCGCGCCCATTTCCATCAGTTTGGCCCGGTATGACGTGATCAGTTCTTCGAGGCTGGACTCGGTCCACTCGCCGGGACGCATCCGCGTTGAAATCTCTACCGGCTCTGGCTGATACAGAGTCATGTCGTTGCCTTTCCTCGATGCTCGGATTCCTCAACGCTATGATCCGCAGCCTCGGTTAGCAAGGGATTTACTCAGGGTGCTTAGTTTTTCCGAGGAAAAATAGTAAGCTTGCTGATCTTCAAGCACTTTGCTGACAGAAAGGCGCACCATGAAGGCACTTACTTGGCAAGGCAAACGCTCCGTCAGCGTGGAGAGCGTTCCTGATCCCACCATCCAGGAGCCCACGGACGCGATCATCCGCGTCACCTCCACCGCAATCTGCGGATCGGACCTGCACCTCTACGAGGTCCTTGGCCCCTACATGCACAAGGGCGACGTCATAGGGCACGAACCGATGGGCATTGTGGAGGAAGTCGGAAGTTCAGTCACCAACCTCTCCAAAGGGGACCGCGTGGTCATCCCTTTCAACATCTCCTGCGGCAAGTGCTTTATGTGTTCCCGCGGACTGCAGTCCCAGTGTGAAACCACGCAGGTGAAGAGCCACGGCTCAGGCGCCGCCCTTTTTGGCTATTCAGAGCTGTATGGCGCCGTTCCCGGCGGACAGGCCGAATACCTGAGGGTTCCGCATGCGGACTATGGGCCGGTCAAAGTGGGAACGGAGCTGCCGGACGAACGCTACTTGTTCCTCTCCGACATCCTGCCCACCGCCTGGCAGGCAGTGAAATACGCAGATACCGGGGAGGGCGGCACCCTGGCGGTGTTTGGCCTGGGGCCGGTGGGCCAGTTCGCAAGCCGCATCGGAAAACACCTCGGCCTCCGTGTGATCGGAGTCGATCCCGTACCCGAGCGGCGGGCGATGGCCGACCGGCATGGCATCGAAACCATGGACTATGCCAAGGGCATTGCCGACGAACTCCGTGAGGCGACCAAGGGGCGGGGGCCCGATTCGGTCATTGACGCTGTCGGCATGGAGGCGCATGGTTCCCCGGTCGCAGCCTTTGCCCACCAGGCGCTGGGACTCCTGCCGGACAAGTTGGCGCAAAAGGCCATGGAAACCGCCGGTGTGGACCGCCTTGCAGCTCTGCATGCGTCCCTGGATGCCGTGCGCCGCGGAGGCACGGTTTCCCTCAGCGGCGTCTATGGCGGGCAGGCAAGCCCGATGCCGCTCCTGTCGATGTTCGACAAGCAGATCCAGCTGCGGATGGGCCAGTGCAACGTCCGGAACTGGACCGATGAACTCCTGCCACTGGTCGAAGATGACGCTGATCCCCTGGGCGTCATGGACCTGGTGACGCACCGGGTGGGACTGGACGAAGCCCCGGCGATGTACGAGAAATTCCAGAAGAAAGAGGATGGCTGCATCAAGGTGGTGCTGCAGCCCTAGCCGCCTGCCCGGAGGCGGGAAAATTTCTTCCAGGCCTTCCGGAACGAGGCTTCGGCCTTCGCGGCCAGGGCCTCCTCTTTTGCATGGAGGCGGCCGTACGTGAAGCTGCTTGCGGCGCCGGGGCGCCCGTCCCCGGTGCCCGCATCGTTCCGGTGGGCCCGGCTGCCCAGGTCGGCCAGGAGGGTCCTCGCGACAACGCTGTCCTGGTGGAGGCCGAGGATCTGCTGAAGTTCATGGGCCCGCTTGGCTGTTTTGGCTGCCTTCTTTCCCGCCACCGGACTGGCTGCTTCGGCGGCGTACCGGAGGCGCTTGGCCGCCTTGCGGACCTCATGCAGGCCGGCATCGCGGGTCGGCCCGTCGTGGGCGGGGCTGCCCATGACGTCCGGCAGTTCGTGCACCCTGCACCGCACTCTCTCGGCGTCCTTGGCGATGAGCTTCAGCATGGCCTTGTGCGGTTTGCGGCCGGCTTTGTCTGTCAGGGGTGCAAGCGTCACAAGTTCCTGGAGGCTCGCGATCAGCCGGGCATAGCGGTCCCCGTTGAGGGCCTCAAGTGCAGCTGCGCGGCCAGCTGCTGAGGCGGACTCCAGTTCCTCGTCGATCTGCCGGGCTACGGGCCCGAAGACCAATGCATCCGGTTCCAGGGCCAGGAGGTCCCTCAGCCGCTGGTGGATCACCTCGGGGTCCCGGGCCGCGCCCAGTACTCCGGAGAGCCATTTCAACTCTTCCCGGACTTCCGGGACCGCAGCGCCGTCGTCGAAGAACTTCTTCCCCGTGGCCAGCAACGACCGCAGGCGGCGGGCGGACATCCGCATCTGATGAACGGAGTCGGGCAGGTTCTGCCGCACCAAGGGTTCCTGCTCCCTCAGCCCGGCAAGTTGCTGTGCCAGATAGTGTGTCAGGACCTCGCCGGCTGTGGTTGGCATGCTTCACTCTACGTCGCCCGGGGTGCCGCCAGAAGGGCCGCACGACCTGCCATTCCGCGGATGGGCGGCGCACCTAACAGCTTGCGTTGAGGGCTTCCTCGACGACGTCGGTGAGGTCGTCCACGATGCCGTTGCCGGTGGAGCTGAAGGGCTGTGGCGGAGAGGCCAGGGCGAATGATGCCTGCCGGGTTCCGTCAGCGCTGGACATTGAAATGGCGCCGTACCCGGCGACCTGGCCGGCATGGCCGTAGTAGAAGTTGTTTGTACAGGTATCGTTCCAGCGCTGGATGCCCAGGCCGTACAGCGCGTAGGGCGGGTCCTGCATTTCCCTGACCAGAGTGCGGGGGATCAGCCGGCCCTGGAGGAGTGCCGCGAAGAAAACGTTGAGATCGCCGACGGTGGACACCAGGCCGCCGGCAGGGTCACCCGCATGCAGTGCGGCGTAACCGACGTCCAGGCGCTCGCCGAGGCTGGTGACGTAGCCATGGACCAGCGAGGGCGGGGCCGGGCCGGAGCCTGTCATCGAGGTGGATCGCAGGCCCAGCGGCTCAATGATGTCAGACCGCAGCACCTGGCCGATCGGACGTCCGCGCAGCCGTTCCACGATCATGCCAAGCACGATGTAGTTCGAATCGGAGTCCTCAAAACCTTGTGCCAGCCTGGGCTTCCACGGCTGGGTCGCTGCCAGGGCAAGGAGTTCGCGGTGGCTCCGCGGGGTGGCCAGTACGTCGCGGAAGCTGCCCTGCTGAAGGAGCGGGGTGATGTAGTCCGGCATCCCTGATCGGTGCTGCAGCAGCTGCCGGACAGTGACCGGCCCTGGCGGGTGCATGATGCCCTCGAAATCCGGCAGATGCTTGCCAACCTCGTCCCCAAGGCCCAGCCTGGCTTCGTCGACCAGCTTGAGCACAGATACTGCCACGAAGGATTCGGTCACGCTGGCGATGTGCACCTGATCGGCGGTTTCCACCGCTTCCCGGTTTTCCAGGCTCCTGACACCGGAGGCGCGCGCCCATTCTTCACCGCGCACTTTGGCCTGCATCAGGACGGCGGGGGCGCCGTCGTCGAGCATTGCGTTGCCGAACTCCTCCAGCGCTTTCGCCAGCCGTGCGATCGACGAAGGCTGCTCCGGCGGCTCCGGGGCCGCAGTGCAGCCGCCCAGTGCGGCGGCCAAAACGGCAGCGGTTGCCGCGGCCACGGCCCGGAACTCCAGGGTGCGAATCCAAGCCACGGAACTCATGTTCCTCAGCGGGTTCGGAGGCGTCAAGGGCTGGCGGATCCGCCGTCGTAGGATCCCGGTCAAAGTCCCGTTAACCCCCAACTGACTCGCAGTTAACGTTGGGAAACCGCGTTTTGGCGACGTTAACTGCGAGTCAGTTGGGGTGGGGACTAGCTGAGCCTAGGTCAGGCGGATCTGGCGGTTCATGTCCTTGTACAGCAAGTAACGGAACTGGCCCGGGCCGCCGGCGTAGCAGGCCTGCGGGCAGAAGGCGCGCAGCCACATGAAGTCGCCGGCCTCCACCTCAACCCAGTCGTTGTTGAGCAGGTACATGGCCTTGCCCTCGAGGACGTACAGGCCGTGCTCCATGACGTGGGTCTCCGGGAACGGGATGACCCCGCCCGGCTGGAACGTCACAATGTTCACCTGCATGTCGTGGGCCAGGTCGCTGGAATCCGTGAAGCGGGTGGTCTTCCAGGCGCCGTCGGTATCCGGCATGGCTGTGGGTTCCACCTCGGCATCACTGGTGACGAAGGACTTTGCCTCGTAACCCTCAAGCCGCTCGTAGGCCTTGCGGATCCATTGGAAGGAGACAATGTCATCCGAGACGTTCTCCAGTCCCCAGGCGGCACCGGCGGCCAGGTAGGCATAGCCGCCCTCCTCAAGCTGGTGCAGTTCGCCGTCGAGGGTCAGGTTGACCTTGCCCTTGGTGACGAAGACAACGCCTTCGACGCCGGGCTCAAACTCGGCCCTGGGAGCGCCGCCACCCGGGCCGATCTCCACGATCAGCTGCGAAAACGTGGTGGCAAACCCGGAGATCGGGCGGGCCAGGATCCAGGAGCGGGTGTTGGAGAAACCCGGCAGGGTGCTGGTCACGATGTCGGTCATGACGCCCTTGGGGATGACCGTGTAGGCCTCCGTGACGATGGCCCGTTCCGTGGTGAGGTGGGTCTGCGGCGGCAGGCCGCCCTGGGGGTAGTAATACTTTCCCATCATTGGATCCTTACTTCGAAGTGGAGTGGGCCAGCCGGGGGTGGGCCAGGCCGGTCAACTGGGGGATTCCGACGCCGGCAAGCGCCTGGACGTCTTCGGCGCCGACGGCTCCGCACTGGACGCCGCGCAGCACGAACGCAGCCAGGGCGCGGGCGGTGGCGGGTTCGTCCATGACCCCGCCTTCGGTGTGTTCCACGTAGTTGCGCAGCCGGGCCGCCGCAGCGGGCAGCCCCTGGCGGTAGAACGCGTAGGTTGCCGCGAACCGGCTGGGCAGCTGGGCCGGGTGCAGGTCCCAGCCCTGGTAGTAGCCGCGCTCCAGCGAACGCCTCACCAGCCTGCCGTGCAGCCGCCACGCGTTTTCCACGTTGTCGCCCACGGGGATGATGTTGGTGGAGCCGTCCGAGAGGCGGATGCCGGTTCCGGCCACTGCCAGCTGCATGACTTCCTTGGCGAAGTCCGCCACCGGGTGCTCCATGGACTGGTATTCCGCCGAAATCTGCAGTGAGGCGGAGTAGTCGTAGGTGCCGTAGTGCAGGCCGCTGATCCGGCCAGGAACCGCGTGCGGCAGCTGCGCCACCGGTGACGTTCCTTCCGGGCCGAGGATGAGCTGCGGCGTTTCCACCTGCACCTCGAACCGCAGCCGGCCGGCGGGCAGCGAGTGCGCTTCCTCCAGCCGGGACACGGCAAAGTCCATGGCCTGCACCTGCGCCACGGTGGTGACTTTGGGCAGGGTGAGGATCAGGCCCTGCGGCAGCTCGCCCGCTGCGGCGAGTCCGGAGACGAACAGGTCCAGGGTACGCAGGCCGCGCGCCCGGGTTGCCGCCTCGAAGCACTTGAATCGGATGCCGATGAACGGGGGCGCTGTGCCGGCCGCAACTGCGGCGGCCACGGCGGACGCCGCGGCAACAGCGGCGGCGTCCTCGGCGTCGTCGCCCCTGTCCCCGAACCCGTCCTCGAAGTCCAGCCGCAGGTCCTCGATCGGTTCGCTTTCCAGCTTCGCCTGGACCCGGGAGGCCACGGCTTCGGCGAGTTCGGCGTCCTGGCCCAGCAGGTGGCCCAGGCGCGACAGGCCGCCGTGCGCGTCAGCGGCGGCCAGCGCCTGGGCGCCCCACTCGGCGGAGAACGACGGCGAGAAACGGTCCGCCGGTACATACACGGTATGCACGGGCTGGCGGGAGCCGTCGTCTCCCGGGTAGTTGCGCTCCAGCAGCTGGTCGGTGGCGGCCAGTTGTTCGTCGATCTGTGCCAGATCGGCAGCGCTGAGCGATCCGGAGGGTACCGCCATGCCTCAGCCCACCAGTTCGTAGGCCGGCGTGGTGAGGAAGTCGGTGTAGTCCTCGGAAAGGCAGATATCAGCGATCAGTTCGCTGGCCGGCTGGTAGTACTTTGCGAAGGTTTCCTCGCCCACTTCACCGCGGAGCTTGTCGGTTTCCTCCGCCAGGATGGTGCTGACCAGTTCCCGGGTGACAGTGTTGCCGCTATCGGCCAGGACCACCTTGTTGCGGATCTGCTGCCAGACCTGCGAACGGGAGATTTCGGCCGTGGCGGCATCCTCCATCAGGTTGTGGATGGCCACCGCGCCGTTGCCCGAGATCCACACCGCCGTGTACGCCACCGCGACATAGAGGTTCAGGCGCAGCCCGGCCTCCGTCACCGTGCCGTCGGCCGAAGCGATGTCCAGCAGCTGGTCCGCCGTGACATGGACCTCCGGGCGCTGCTTGTCCAGCTGGTTGGGGTGCTCGCCCAGGACGGAATCGAACACTTCCCGGCATACCGGCACCAGGTCCGGATGGGCCACCCATGAGCCGTCAAAGCCGTCGTTGGCCTCGCGCGTCTTGTCGGCGCGGACCTTCTCGAACGCCTGGGCGGTGACCTCGGGTTCGCGGCGGTTGGGGATGACCGCGGCCATGCCGCCCATGGCAAACGCGCCGCGGTGGTGGCAGGTCTTGACCAGCAGCTCGGTGTAGGCGCGCATGAACGGTGCCGTCATGGCCACGGTGGCGCGGTCCGGCAGCACAAAGTCCGCTCCGGCGTCGCGGAAGTACTTGATGATGCTGAACAGGTAGTCCCAGCGCCCGGCGTTCAGCCCGGCGGCGTGGTCGCGGAGCTCGTACAGGATCTCGTCCATCTCGAACGCCGCGGGGATGGTCTCGATGAGAACGGTGGCCTTGATGGTGCCTTGCGGAATGCCCAGGAAATCCTGCGCGAAGACGAACACGTCGTTCCAGAGGCGCGCCTCGAGGTGGCTCTCCATCTTGGGCAGGTAGTAGTACGGGCCCTGGCCGTTGAGCACGAGCTGCTTGGCGGTGTGGAAGAAGTGCAGGCCGAAGTCCACCAGCGCGCCGACGGTGTGTTCGCCGTCGAGGAGCAGGTGGCGTTCGTCCATGTGCCAGCCGCGGGGCCGGGCCACCACGACGGCGAGCGGGGCGTCGTTGCGGAGCCGGTATTCCTTGCCCTCCGGGGAGGTGTAGCTCAGGGTTCCCGTGGCCGCGTCGCGGAGGTTCAGGATGGCGTCAATGACGTTGGCCCAGGTGGGTGTGCTGGCGTCCTCGAGGTCGGCCAGCCACACCTTGGCACCGGAGTTGAGGGCATTGATGGCCATCTTGGCCGGCGAGGCGGGGCCGGTCATTTCCACGCGGCGGTCCTGCAGCGCGGCGGGCGCCGGCGCAACCTTCCAGTCGCCCTCGCGGACATCCTTGGTTTCGGGCAGGAAATCAAGCTTTCCGGTCCGGGCTACCTGCTCGCGCTTGGCCACGCGGGCTTTGAGGAGTTCGGCGCGGGTGCCCGCAAACCGCTTGTGGAGCTCCTCCACGAAGGCCAGTGCCTTCGGAGTGAGGATTTCCTCTGCTCGTGCAATCGGCTGCGGGTCTGTGACTGAGAGAGCCATTGTCCGGGTCCTTTCTAGGCTGCGAATCAGGCGTTGGCGGGTTCTAGGTTTGCGTGCGCTGCGGTTGCTGCCTTGGCTGCGGTTGCTGCGTTCGCTGCATTTGCGACGGCGGTGGCCACATCGGCTGCAACATGCGGGTCGAAGACGCTGGGAATGATGTAGCTGGCATTGAGTTCGTCGTCAGCCACGCGGTTGGCAATGGCTTCGGCGGCAGCCACCAGCATGTCAGGCGTGATGTCCGAAGCGCCGGCGTCGAGCAGCCCGCGGAAGAACCCCGGGAATGCCAGGACGTTGTTGATCTGGTTGGGGAAATCGCTGCGCCCCGTAGCCACCACTGCCGCATGCTTTGACGCTACCACCGGGTCGATTTCCGGAGTGGGGTTGGCCATGGCGAATACGATCGCACCCTTGGCCATGGCGGCGACCTGCTCCTCGCCGATCACATGCGGGGCGCTGACGCCGATGAAGACGTCCGCGCCGACGAGGGCTTCATGCAGCGTGCCGGAGAAGCCTTCTTCGTTGGTGTTGGCGGCGATCCAGCTGCGGTGTTCGTCGCTGTATTCCTCGCCGGAGTGGATGGCGCCGGAGCGGCCGGCAGCGATGATGTGCTGCGCGCCCTGGGCCTTGAGGAGCTGGATGATCGCCGAGCCTGCGGCACCGACGCCGGAGACCACGATTTTGACCTCGGAGAGCTTCTTGTCCACCACGCGCAGGGCGTTGACCAGGGCGGCCAGGGTAACGATTGCCGTGCCGTGCTGGTCGTCGTGGAAGACCGGAATGTCCAGTTCCTCGCGGAGCCGGTTTTCAATCTCGAAGCAGCGCGGGGCGGCGATGTCCTCGAGGTTGATGCCGCCGTACACAGGAGCCATGGCCTTGGCGATCATGATGATTTCCTCGGTGTCCTGGGTGTCCAGGCAGACCGGCCAGGCGTCCACGTTGGCGAACTGCTTGAACAGGGCGGCCTTGCCTTCCATGACCGGCAGGGCCGCGGCCGGGCCGATGTTGCCCAGGCCGAGGACGGCGGAGCCGTCGGTGAGGACGGCGATGGTGTTTCGCTTGACCGTCAGGTTGCGGGCCGCTGACGGGTCCTCCGCGATGGCCATGCAGACGCGGGCGACGCCGGGCGTGTACGCGCGGGAGAGGTCGTCGCGGTTGCGCAGGGCCACCTTCGGGACCACCTCGAGCTTGCCGCCGAGGTGCATCAGGAACGTGCGGTCGGAGACGTGCTGGACCGTGACGCCGTCGAGTGCGTTCAAGGCATCCTTGACGCGGGCGGCGTGTTCGTCGTCGGTGGTGTTGCAGGTGACGTCAACAACCAGCGTTTCGTGGTGCGATTCGGTGACGTCCAGGGCTGTGATGGCTGCTCCGGCGGCTCCGACGGCGGCGGCCAGCTCGCTCGTCGCGGTAAAGCTGGACGGCGCTTCCACGCGCAGGGTGATCGAATTTCCGGGGCTCGGGTTCGCCATTGAATGTTCCTCCTGGTCGGGTCCGGACGCGGAGCGCACCCGGACGTACTGCTCAATCAAATGTTTTCGTATTATGGATATTATTATCTACTTTGTGGAAACACAAGCCCCGCCCGTGCATCGACGGAGGGCGATGCGTGCTGTATCTTGGGACTTCTAAGCAATTTTTTTCACGATGTGGATAAGAGTTGTCGGAATCGATACCGCAGGAGACCACGGTTATGGCTGAAAAAGCCCCGGGAGGCGTGCAGTCCGTTGAGCGCGTCTTCGAACTTTTGGAACTGATCACTGACGCCGGCGGAGACGTCACGCTCAGCGAGCTGTCTTCCTCCACCGACCTGCCTCTTCCCACGATCCACCGCCTGCTGCGCACCCTGGTCACGCTGGGCTACATCCGCCAGCTGCCGAATCGGCGGTACGCACTCGGTCCCCGGCTCATCCGGCTCGGCGAAGGTGCCAACAAGCAGCTCGGTGCACTCGCGCGTCCGCAGCTCAAGTCCCTCGTGGACCGGCTGGGGGAGACGTCCAACATGGCTGTCCTGGACTCGGACATGGTCATCTACGTGGCCCAGGTGCCGTCCCTGCACTCCATGCGCATGTTCACCGAGGTGGGCCGCCGCGCGCACACCCACGCCACCGGCGTCGGCAAGGCGATCCTGGCCCAGCTGGATGACGAGACGGTCCGCGGAATCGTCCAGCGCAGCGGCATGCCCACGCCCACCCCCAAGAGCATCGGTGACATCGACTCCCTGCTCCTTGACCTCAAGCTGATCCGTGAACGCGGCTATTCCATCGACGAGGAGGAGCAGGAGATCGGCGTCCGCTGCTTTGCGATGGCAGTCCCCAACGCGCCGACGCCCACGGCCATCTCGGTGTCCGGGCCGGTGTCGCGCGTGGACCAGTCCTTCGCCGAACGCGCCGTGCCGCTCCTGCGCGAAGCAGCCCAGACGATCTCCGACGAGCTCAACCAGAACTGACCTCCCGCCGTCGTAAGTGCTGCCAGTTCGGCATCACACCGTCAGGTTCGACGGCGGTCTGTCCTAAACCAGCGTGCCGTCGCTGACGGTGCCGCTTTCCCCGCCGGCCGCTTCGAGCGAGATCATCGGGGACCTGCGCTCCAGCGCCCGGAAGACAACGTAGCCGAGGGCGCATCCGAGGAACCAGCTGTAGTTGCCGATCCATGTGGCGTTCACCGCGGTGGCGCCGGTGTCGAGCAGGATCTTGGGGATCAGCACGGAGGCAATGGAGATTGCGCCGCTGATGGCCACCGCCTTGACGGCGTTCGGGTTGTAGCCGTTCCGGAACCAGTACCGGCCGGTGGTCTTCAGCGTGTACATGTCGTCCACCCAGACCTTCTGGCGGCTCACCACGTAGTACCCGGCGATCAGGATGCCGAACAGCGGGCCTATCAACGCGCCCAGGACGCCCAGTGTGTAGTGGATGGCGTCGTTGTTGGAGTACCAGTTCCACGGGGTCAGGATGACGGAGCCGACGGCGGCAATCATGCCGCCTGCCCGCCAGCTGATTTTCTGCGGGCTGACATTGGAGAAGTCGAACGCGGGCGAGATGAAGTTGGCCACGATGTTGATGCCCACGGTGGCGATGACGAAGGTGAGCCCGCCCAGCAGCACGGCGAACACGGTATCGATTTCCTGGACGGTCTTGACCGGGTCCGTGATGAGGCGGCCGAACACCGGAATGGTGGCCGAGGCGGTGATGACGGTCAGGAGCGAGAAGAACAGGAAGTTCACCGGCAGGCCCAGGAAGTTGCCCTTCTTGACCGCCTTGTAGCTCTTGCCGTACCGGGCGAAGTCGCCGAAGTTGAGCATCGGGCCGGAGAAGTAGGACACCACCAGGGCGATGGCGGAAAACATGACGGGGATGGAGGCGGCGAAGTCCAGGGGCGGCCCGCTGGACAGGTTCAGGCTGATGTTGCCGATGCCCGCTTTGGAGACGAGGTAGATCGCGAGGATCAGCATGACCACGTAAACGGCGGGGCCGGCGAAGTCGATGAACTTGCGGATGCTTTCCATGCCGTTCCAGAAGAGTGCGGCCTGCGCCACCCAGAGGATGCCGTAGCAGATCCAGCCCAGGGTGGAGAGGCCCAGGAAGCCGTTCTGTTCGACGTCGTACAGCGGCGCCATGCCGGGGAAGAACTTGAGGAAGACAATGACCAGCGCTTCCGAGGCGAGGAAGGTCTGGACGCCGTACCAGGCCACTGCGATCAAGCCGCGGATGATGGCCGGGATGTTGGCGCCCTTGACGCCGAAGACGGCCCGGTTGATGACCGGGTACGGGACGCCGGTCAGCTGGCTGGGCTTTGCCACGAGGTTGCAGAAGATGTTGACGATCACGATGCCGGCCAACAGGGCTACGAGCACCTGCCAGCTGGCCAGCCCCAGGGCGAAGAGGCTTCCCGCCGTGACGTAGCCGCCGATGCTGTGGACGTCCGACATCCAGAAGGCGAACAGGTTGTAGCTGGTCCAGCGCTGGTTCTTCAGGGGGACAAGATCTTCATTACTGAGCTGCGGATCGTAGTCGGGGAGCTGGCCGGTGCGGGCGGGCGTTTCTAGCCGGGGTGCGGCCATCGCGGAGTCTGTCATGGTTTCCTCTAAGAGATTGGGACAGCCGCCGATCCGGCCGTTTCACGCTTTCAATTAGATGGAACCAATGTTTCAGAGCTGTTTCTGGCGCAACAATTCCTGTTTACTTCGCTTCGATCTCGCCGAGGGTGTCGAACATTCCCGTCACTGCGCGGACCCGCTCACGGCCGGTCCGTCCCGAGGCTATGAGCACTCCGTTGGCCAGGACACTCACCAGGCTCATGGCGGCGGCGTAGCTGTCGAAGGCGTGGGTGCCGTCCACCGGGCACTCGAGCCACAGGGTGGCGTCGGCGGCAAGGCGGCGTGCGCTCGGGTCTGCGATCAGGATGGTTACAGCCCCGGTGGCCGAGGCGGCCTGGAGGATCTTGCGGAACCCGGCGGGCCGCCGTCGGAAGCCGAACAGGACCACCGCGTCGCCTGCGCCCAGTCCGGCGAGCTCCTCGCCCAGGCTCTGTCCGGGCTGCGGCGCCACAGACACCGCGGGGCGGCACTGGAGCAACTGCTGCCGGAAGTGCAGCGCCACGGGAAAGCTGTTGCGGAAGCCGAGCAGCAGCACGGTCCGGGCGCCGGCGAGCTTGCCGCTGGCCGCCGACAGTTTGTCCTCGTCGAGCGATTCAGCCAGGCGTCGCAGGTTTTCCTGCTCCTGCGCCCAATGGGCGGCCAGGCCGCCGTCGGACGATTGCGGACCCAGCGGCATGCCGCTGGAACGGATGGACCGGGTATGTTCCTTGACCTCGTTGAAATCCTCGAAGCCGAGGCGGCGGAACAGCCGGCTCATGGTGGCTTTGGAAACACCGCTAAGCCTGGCAAGTTCGGCGGCGTTGTAGACGGCGAGGTCGCCGAGGCGGTCCAGGAGCGTGTCTGCCGCCTTTTGTTCCTGCGGGCTCAGCTCCGCGTAGTGCCGTTCGATCCGTTCATCGATCCTCATGAAACAACCGTCTCACAGCAGAAAGCGCGAACGGACACTTGCGGCCCTTCGGAAAGGGGCCGTAACTGTCCGTTCGCGCTTGTTGTGCCGGTGTGCGGGCTAGTGGTCAGATTTCGACGCCGACTCGACCGGCACTTCCTTGCCGTCGCAGTCGATCAGCTTGCCGTCTTCGAAGCGGTCGCCGTGGGCCAGGCACTTGAGATCCTCTTCGCGGACCACGCGTCCCGTTCCGGCCACGAACACCGACTGGTTCTCGGAATTGCCGGCCTTGAGGTGGTTGAAAAGCAGGTTCAGCAGGATGGCCATGACCGCGGCCGAGCTGATGCCCGAGTGGAAGATCGTGCCGAACCAGGACGGGAACTTGTCATAGAACGCCGGCGCAGCGATCGGGATCATGCCGAATCCGATGGACGCCGCCACGATGATCAGGTTCATGTTGTTCTTGTACTCCACCTTGGCGAGTGTCCGGATGCCGCTTGCGGCAACGGTTCCAAAGAGTACGACGCCGGCACCGCCCAGGACGGGGGTCGGTACCGCTGCGACTACCCGGCCAAGTACCGGCAGCAGGCCGAGGATCACCAGGATGAGGCCGCCGGCGCTCACCACGAAGCGGCTCTTGACGCCGGTGATGGCCACGAGGCCAACGTTCTGGGCGAAGGCGCTCTGGGTAAAGGAGTTGAACAGCGGGGAAATGGCGCTGGAGAGCATATCGGCCCGCAGGCCGTCGCCGATGCGCTTGGAGTCCACCTTGGTGCCGACGATCTCGCCGACTGCGATGATGTCCGCGGAGGTCTCGGTAAGCGTGACCAGGATGACGATCAGCATGGAAATGATCGCCGCGAGCTCGAAGGTGGGCGGACCGAATGCGAACGGGGTGGGGAAGGCGACGATCTCGCCCTGGCCCACCTTGGAGAAATCAGCCATGCCGAAGGCGAACGCAATCACAGTGCCCAGCACCATCGCCAGCAGGATGGAAAGCCTCGAGATAGCCGCGTTGCCCACCTTGCTCAGGAGCAGCACGATCGCCATGGTGGCCGCGGCCAGGCCGATGTTGGCCATGCTGCCGTAGTTCGGGGCCTTGTTGTTGCCGCCCATGGCCCAGTTGGCCGCTACCGGCATGAGGGTCAGGCCAATGGTGGTGATCACCGTGCCCGTCACCACCGGCGGGAAGAATCGGATGATCTTGGAAAACAGGGGAGTGATGAGCAGGCCGATCAGTGAGGCTGCAATCACCGAGCCAAACACCGCCTGGATGCCGCCGCCGCCGTGGACGATCGCCACCATGGTGGAAACACCGGCGAAGGAGACGCCCTGGACCAGCGGGAGCTTCGACCCGAAGAACGGAATACCGATGGTCTGCAGGATCGTGGCAAGGCCGCCGACGAAAAGGCAGGCGGCGATCAGCAGGCCGATGTCCTGTGACGACATGCCGGCGGCTGCGCCGATGATCAGAGGCGGGGCGATGATGCCGCCGTACATGGTGAGGACGTGCTGGAAACCGTAGGCGAACGTGCTTCCGAGGGGCAGCCGCTGGTCTTCGGGGCGATCAGACTTTGTGCGGCCGGCGGCGGCTGCAGCGGCCGATTTCTTCTTGGTGTTCATGGCAGACTTTCTTGGTGTTCATGGCAGACGTCTTTGTCTGGCTAACGGTGTCTGGCTAACAGTTGTGAATCGTTGATGGCCCCGGGCCCGGAGTTTTTGTCCAGATAATGGCCGCTTAGGGGTGCTAAGGCCTCGATATCTGGACAAAAACTCCGAGCCGCCGGAGCGGGCGGGCGCTAAGAGCGGTTTAGCAGAAGCCGGCGATGCCGGACCAGGCGATATCCGCCGGGGTGGCGTCCTCGCGCTGGACCGTGGCCTCGATCAGGCCGTAGGGACGGTCTGCGGCGAAGAAGACCTCGTTGGGGTTGTCGAGGCCGAACGGGGAGAGGTCCACCAGGAAGTGGTGCTTGTTGGGCATCGAGAACTTGATCTCGTCGATCTCGCTGTGCGCTTCCAGGACCTTGGCGCCCATGTCGAACAAGGTCTGCTGCAGGGCGTGGGAGTAATTTTCGGTGAAGCCCTCCAGCAGCAGGCTCTTGACGTCCTCGTAGCTCTTGTTGAAGTCGAGTGCGCTGAAGTCCGTGTTGGCGTTGAAGCGCCAGCGGGCCGAAACGTCCGTGGCCAGGATGCGGTCGGTGGTCTCCGGCAGGGTGGTGTACTTGTCCCGCGGGTAGCCGACGAAGCCGGACTGGGTGGACTTGAGGACGGTGAGGTCCTTCAGGCCGGAGATCAGGTGAGTGGCCGCGCCGTCGCGGACCAGCACCGCAGTGCGGACTTCCTGGCCGTTGCGCACGAAGGAGTGGTCGTGCTCGGCACCGTGGGCCTGGATCCGGTCCCAGCTGTAGGACTCGGCTTCCCAGCGGCCGCCGGTGACCCAGTCGAAGCTGGAGGTGAAGTGCTCGCCCAGCCGCAGGAGGAAGGCCTCGGGTGAGCCGACGCCTTCACGGGCAAACGCGTAGATGGTGTTCTTCTGCGTGTCCGTGGCCACAACGTGGCTGTTGTCGCCCTCAAGGTGTGCGGCGGCGAAGTCCCCGCGGAGCTGCGAGGTGACGTTCAGGTCTTCGATCTCGTGGCGGTCGGTGTCCCTGGTGATCTTGACGACCCGGACTTCGGCCTTGCCGTACTGGTTCTGGCCGAGGATGATTTTGCTGCTCATGGTCTGTTCCCAACTTCCGTGATGTGGAACCTAGGTTCCATCATTGAAATTAAGCGCGTGTTACACACGCGTTTCTGGTGGAGCCGACCCAACAAAAAAGAGCCGGCATCCAATGACGCCAGCTCATTACGACCCTGCCTGCTGCTCCCAGGTTACGTGACCTACGCCACGAGTTGACTTAAAGCGTAGCCGAGCATCGCCGTGGTGTACATCACTAGCTGAAAAATCAAATTGTGACCGGCGGCCTCCCGGACCATTGACGAATACCGGGCAGCGCTCTACGCTATTTCACATAGCAAAAGTTATTTTCCATTTTGTGGAAGTTGAGAGCTTAACCAAACCACCTTGGAGGAGGATCAGATGTACCAGCAGGACACAACGCCGGTTGCACCGGCACCGACGGCGGCACCTTCAGTCCAGGAGTTCTACCTCCCCCTCGGAGGCGGAACGGATCCGGACTTCTACCTGCCTGCAGACCGGGAGCACGTCCCGGGCCGCTTCTCGCGCTGGGTCCACGGCCTGCCGGGCTTCGGCGGCCAACGTTCGCAACGAGGCTGACGACACGCTTCTTCGCTGACGACGCCCAAAAGGCCTGGCGACACCCGAATCCGGGTGTCGCCAGGCCTTTTACGCGTCGCCAGGCCTTTTACGTGTCGCCGGGCGCTTTGCGTGTCGCCGGGCGCTTTGCGTGTCGCCGGGCGCTTTGCGTGTCGCCGGGCGCTTTGCGCGTCGCCGGGCCTTTTGCGCGTCGCCAGCGTCAGGCCCCCGCGCGTCCCGGCCATTCCTTGCCGGCCCAGGGGTCGTAATCGGCGATGAGCTCCTCCTGCTGCGGGCGCTCCGCTTCGGGGACGTGCTGCAGGTTCACCCGCACCCTGTACCAGAGCGAGCTCGATCCGCGCATTCCGTCGACGAGCACGTCGGCCGGGTGCAGGGCCGGGACAACGTCCGCGTGCCGGGCCTTCCACTCGTCGAGCGCCGCGAGGGCCTCGGGTTTGGTCCGGGTGCGGGCCACCTCGATCAGCGGCATCACTGATTGCCGGCGGCCTGAGCCGTCGCCGCCGCGCGGCGGCTTTTCGGCGGGGCCGAGCTCGGCAGCCAAAGCGAGGAGCCCGTCGAGGCTGCCCACCGCGGCGTCGATGCCGGCATGCGGGTCGCCCAGGTCCGCGAAGCGCTCGAGCACGGTGGGCACCGTGAACTGTTCCGGCCGGGTGGAGCGGACCTCGTCCCAGGTGAGCGGCGTCGAGACCCGGGCATCGGGCAGCGGCCGGATCGAGTACGCGGATGCCACGGTGCGGTCTTTGGCGTTCTGGTTGAAGTCGACGAACACACTCTCGCCGCGTTCCTCCTTCCACCACCGCGCGGTGGCAAGGCCGGGCGCGCGGTTCTCCACCTCGCGGGCGAGGGTCTCGGCGGCGAGCCGTACGTCGCGGTACGACCACTGCGGGGCGATGCGCACCAGAATGTGGAGTCCCCGCGAGCCGCTCGTCTTCGGCCACCCCACGAGTCCCGCGTCGGCGAGGACCTCCCGTGCTACATATGCGGCGTCGACGATCTGGGGCCAGCCGACCCCCGGCATCGGATCGAGGTCCACCCTGAGCTCGTCGGGGTGCTCAAGGTCCTCGGCGCGCACAGGATGCGGGTTGAGGTCGAGGCATCCAAGGTTCACTACCCACGCAAGGCCGGCAGCATTCCGGATAACAGCCTCTTCGGCAGATGTCCCGGACGCGTAGTGAAGGGTCGTCGTGTCAATGAAGTCGGGGTGGTTTTCGGGCACGCGCTTTTGAAAGAACGGTTCAGCATCGATGCCTTTCGGGAAGCGCTTGAGCACCATCGGACGGCCGCCTGCGCCGCGAAGCGCACCATCCGCGACGGCGAGGTAGTAGCGCACCAGGTCGAGCTTCGTCAGCCCGGGCCCGGGGAACACCACCTTGTCCGGACTCGAGATGCGGACGTCGCTGCCGGCAATGTTGAGGATCTCCGCCGGGGTCTTTGAATGGCTCATTTCGACACGCTAGCAACGATCGGATACCGCAGCCAGACCCGTTGCGCGGCAGGCCGCATGGCCCGCGGCGGCCCGCCCAGGCCACATGGCCCGCGGCGGCCCGCCACGGCCCGCGGGAACCTACCCGCTCACCAGCTTCCGGGCCGCGGCCGAGTGTTCCGCGATCAGCCCGGCAACATCCAGGCCCGGAATCTGCCCGTCCACCACGCGCCACTGCCCGCCCACCATGACCCGGTCGGCCCGGTCCGCTCCGCACAGCAGCAGCGCGGTGAGGGGGTCGTGGCTGCCGGAGAAGCGCAGCTCGTCGAGCCGGAACAACGCCAGGTCCGCCTGCATCCCGGGTGCCAGCTGGCCCAGGTCGGAGCGGCCCAGCACCGCTGCCGACCCCCGTGTCGCCCAGCCCAGCGCCCGCTCCACCGGGACCTGCGCCCCGTAGCGAAGCCGCTGCAGGTACAGTGCCTGCCGTGCCTCCAGGATCATGTTCGAGGCATCGTTCGACGCCGACCCGTCAACTCCCAGCCCCACGGGCACTCCGGCGTCCTCCAGTTCGAGTACCCGGGCGGTGCCCGAGGCCAGCCGCATGTTGGAGGTGGGGCAATGCGCGACGGCGGTGCCCGCGGCTCCCAGCGCGGCGATCTCGGCATCGCTGAAGTGGATGCCGTGGCCCAGCCAGGTCCGGTTGCCGAGCCAGCCCACGCTCTCCAGGTAATCCACCGTCCGCAGGCCGAACATCTTCCGGCAGAAGTTTTCCTCGTCCAGCGTTTCAGCCAGGTGCGTGTGCAGCCGGACGTCATGCCGCTCGGCCAGCGCGGCGCTTTCGGCCATGATCTCCTTGGTCACGGAAAACGGCGAGCACGGGGCCAGGGCAATCTGGATGACGGCGCCGTCGCCGCGTTCGTGATACTCGCGGATGAGCCGTTCGCTGTCCGCCAGGATCACCTCCGGCTGCTGGACGGTGGACTGCGGCGGCAGGCCGCCGTCGTCCTCTCCGAGCGTCATGGAGCCGCGGGTGAGCGTGGCCCGCATGCCGAGCTCCCGCACCGCCCGGACCTCGATGTCGATGGCGTCCTCCATGCCGTCCGGGAACAGGTAGTGGTGGTCCGCGGCCGTGGTGCAGCCGGAGAGCAGCAGTTCCGCGAGGGCAACCGTGGTGGCCAGTTCCAGGTCGCGGGGTGTGAGCCGGGCCCAGACCGGGTACAGGTTCTGCAGCCAGGGGAACAGCGGGGCGTTGGCCACCGGCCCCCAGGCGCGCGTGAGTGTTTGGTAGAAGTGGTGGTGGGTGTTGATCAGGCCGGGCAGCAGCACGTGGCTGCCGGCGTCGAATGTTTCCTCGCAGGGGGCGGAAGGCAACTGGCCGGCGGCCAGGACTTCCGTGATGATGCCGCCGGCCACCACGATGCCGCCGGAGGCATCAAGACGGTTGGCGGTGAAGGCTGCGAGTGGATTCCGGATCCAGAGCCGGGAAGCGGAGGGATGCGTGGTCATGGGGCTGGCTCCTGCCTGAGGGTGCGGATGTGGTTCCAGCTCAGTGAAGGGCCTGTCTGCTGATCCAGGCGTCCGGCGCGCGTGGCACCGGTTGGGCATCAGCGTAAGGCGGCGGGAATCGCCCCGTCAACGCCGGAAACTGTGCCGACGCGTTGTGACAGGCCGGAAACGCAAATTTCACATCACGAAATTAACTTTCCGAAAACCTATGGCGCAGCTCACGTTCCGGTGCTAGTCTCGATTCTGCCAAAGGCGGGCCCCCGGACACCGGGGAAGCTATCTACCAGGCGCAACTTAACCTTCAAAAGCACATGCTGAAGCCTGGTAACCGTCGCATCTGGCCTTTTTCGTTCCACCTCGGCGTACCGGCTTCCCAGCAAAGGGAGTCGCATCATGAGTACCACCGTCACGGCCCAGGAATTCCTGGCCAGGTCCATCGAGTTGGCCACTGCCAACGTCCTCAACAGCGGCGGCCCGTTCGGAGCCGTCATTGTCACCGCAGACGGACAAGCGTTCGACGGCGTCAATCGCGTCACCGCCACGAACGACCCCACTGCCCACGCCGAAGTCACGGCCATCCGCCGCGCGTGCAGCGAACTCGGCACGTTCGACCTCTCCGGAGCCACCCTCTACACCAGCTGCGAGCCCTGCCCCATGTGCCTGGCCTCCGCACTGTGGGCCAGGGTGGACCGGGTGGTGTTCGCAGCGGACCGGCACGACGCCGCCTCCGTGGGTTTCGACGACGCCGTGTTCTACGAGTACTTCGAAAACGAGCAGCGCGATGCGCTGATGCCGGTGGCCAGGCTCGAACTCGAGGACCCCGAGGCTCCTCCGGTCCTCGAACCGTTCACCACCTGGAACACGCTCGACTCCAGGATTGATTACTAGGGCCGGTGGCTGAGATGACAATCCTGGACACTACCTCCGACGAGCGGCAGCAACCGGCCGCACCCAAGCGCCCGCAGCCAGCCAATGCTTTCCTGGACCGCTTCTTCGAAATCACCAAGCGCGGTTCAACTGTGGCCCGCGAGGTTCGCGGCGGCCTGGTCACGTTCTTCACCATGGCCTACATCGTCATCCTGAACCCGTTGATCCTGGGCGGCTTCAGCGCGGACAATGCCCCCACCGATGTTGCCGGGGGCTGGCTGTCCGCAGCGCAGGTGGGCGCCGTCACCGGCCTCACCGCCGGCGTCATGACCATCCTGTTCGGCCTGATCGCCAACCTGCCCTTCGGGCTCGCGGCCGGCCTGGGGATCAACTCCTTCCTGGCCGTGGCCGTGATCCAGGAGGTTACCTGGGCCGAGGCCATGGGCCTGGTGGTCATCAACGGAATCCTGATCGTCCTCTTCGGCGTCACCGGCGCCCGGACAGCCATCTTCCGGGCCGTGCCCAAGGAACTGAAGGCTGCCATCACGGTGGGCATCGGCCTGTTCATCGCCTTCATCGGGTTCGTGGATTCGGGCTTCGTCCGGGCCACGACCGCGGGGCCTCCGGTCCAGCTGGGCGACAACGGTTCCATCACCTCGGTTCCCACCCTGGTGTTCGTCGTGGGCCTGCTGGTCATGGGCATCCTTGTGGCCCGCAAGGTGCAGGGCGGCCTGCTGATCGGCATCGTGGCCACCACCGTGCTCGCCGCGGTGGTCGAGGCAGTCATGCAGATCGGCCCCGGCAGCGCGAGCAACCCCGGCGGCTGGCACCTGAACACCCCTGTCCTCTCCGGCCAGCTGGTGTCCGCCCCGGACCTGTCCCTGGTGGGACAGTTCGACCTCTTCGGCGCCTTCGGCCGGATCGGCGGGCTCGCGGCGACCATGCTGGTGTTCACGCTGGTGTTCACCAACTTCTTTGACGCCATGGGCACCATGACAGGCCTGGCCAGGAGCGCCGGCGTGGCGCACAAGGACGGTACGTTCCCGCGGCTGAAGTCCGCCTTCATCGTCGAAGGCCTGGGAGCCGTGGCGGGCGGTGCCACGTCAGGTTCGTCCAACACGGTGTACATCGACTCGGCCGCGGGCATCGGGGAAGGCGCCCGCACCGGTCTGGCCTCCGTGGTCACCGGCGCGCTGTTCCTGGGCTCGATGTTCCTGACCCCGCTCACCTCCGTGGTGCCGCTGGAAGTGGCCGCCGCAGCGCTGGTGGTTGTCGGCGCCATGATGATGGCCCAGATCCGCGAGATCAAGTTCAGCAAGTTCTCCGTGGCACTGCCCGCCTTCCTGACCATCGTCACCATGCCGCTGAGCTACTCGATCGCCAACGGCATCGGCGTGGGCTTCATCTCCTGGGCGGTTATCAGTGCCTGCTCCGGCAAGATCCGGAAGGTGCATCCGCTGATGTGGGTGGTCACGGCAGGCTTCCTGATCTACTTCGCCCGCGGTCCCATCAACGCCCTGCTGGGCGCGTAGGGACCCTTTAGACCGGACCGGGGCAGGCAGATGGGGCCGGCCCCGGTCCACCAAACCGCCGGTGCTTCCCCCGGCGCACGATAGGAACGAGAATATGGACACCATCGCCGCACAGGAAAAGGGAGTGCAGCAATGTTGGATCTGATGCCTTCACTGAAGGAATGGCAGCCCGCCGCCACCGGCCAGCGCTGCGCACTGGCCACCGTGGTGGGGGCCGGCGGATCCGTGCCGAGGCCGCTGGGCACCTCCATGCTGGTGTCCGAAGCCGGCGACGTCCTGGGCAGCCTGTCCGGCGGCTGCGTTGAGGGCGCCGTCGTGGAGGCGGCGCTGGCGGCAATGCACGACGGCGGCACGCGCCGCGAGTTCTTCGGCTACAGCGCGGAGGACGCGTTCGCCGTCGGGCTCACCTGCGGGGGAGAGCTGGAGATCCATATCGAACCCCTGGGCACGGCGGCCGGCGGGCTCCGGTTGGATAACCTGCGGGTCCTTGCCGGTCAGGGGGGCGGCAGCGCACTCGCGCTGATCCGCCGGGTGGACGCCCACGGGGGCGGCGCCGTCGTGATTCCGGACCCGGCAGGTTTCCAGGCGGAGCGTTCCCCGGAACTCGCGGCGCTGCTGGGCCTCCCCGGGCCGGCAGCACCCGAGGCCCGGCGCCTGATGCTGGCGGCCGCCGCCCAGCTGGAACCCCTGCTGCGCGGCGGCCGGACAGGGCTGGTCCGGCTCGCCCCGCCGGAGGGCTGCCTTTCCGGCACAGCCGTGCCACATAACGCCCCAACCGGTCCGGCCACCGGCCCGGAGCCCGTCACCCTGCTCGTGGAGAGCCGGCTGCCCCCGGCCCGCCTGCTGATCTTCGGCGCCAACGACTTCGGGGCCGCACTGCTGCCCGCCGCCCAGCTGCTGGGCTACCACGTGACCCTCTGCGACGCCCGGCCGGCCTTCGCCGGCCAGTCACGGTTCGCCGCGGCGGACCAGGTGGTCACGGCCTGGCCGCACCGCTACCTCGCCGAGGAAGCAGCGGCAGGGCGGATCGACGCGCGGACCGTGGTGTGCGTCCTGACCCACGATCCCAAGTTCGACATCCCGCTGCTGCACACCGCGCTGCGGCTTGACCTCGCCTTTGTGGGCGCCATGGGATCGCGGCGCAGCCACCGGCAGCGCGTCGATGCGCTCCTTGCCGCAGGGGTGGACCCCGAGGACCTGTCCCGGCTGCATTCGCCCATCGGGCTGGACCTCGGCGCCGTGACGCCTGCCGAAGTGGCCGTGTCCATCACTGCCGAACTCGTGGCCAGCCGCAGCCGCTCCGCTGGTGCCTCGGTGCGGGCGGCGTCGCTGAAAGACGGCGCGGGCCCCATCCACGGAACCGGCCCCATCCACAGAACCGGCCGCATTGACAACGTCAACACCCCGCAACACCAGGAGACCCCATGGACATGAACACCATCGAGGCCGTGGTCCGCACCGAAGACCCGGCCGAATGGCGCGACGGCGATGCCTGGCTCGCCGGCGGAACGGTGCTCTTCTCCTACGGGAGCCTTGCCTTCGGCAAGGAACCGCTCCGGCGGCTGCTGGACCTCGGCTCCGCCGGCTGGCCCGCCGTCACGGTGACGGATGCGGGCATCGAGCTCGCGGCCACCTGCACCGTGGCGGAGCTGTACGCCCTGCCCGGGTCCGCCGCGGCGGACCGGGACACTGCCTGGCCCGCCCTGGACCTCGTCCGTCCCTGCTGCGACTCCTTCGTGGCCTCCTTCAAAGTGTGGAACATGTCCACCGTGGGCGGAAATCTCTGCACCTCGCTACCCGCCGGGCCCATGACCTCCCTGTGCGCCGCCCTCGACGGGGTGGCCACGGTTCTCGGGGCGGACGGCACCAGCCGGACCGTCCCGGTGGCGGATTTCGTCACGGGGGACGGGCGCAACTGCCTGGCACCCGGCGAGCTCCTCCGCAAAGTCCACCTCCCGGCGTCGGCCCTTGCCGCCCGGGTGGCTTTCCGCCGGCTGTCGCTGAGCAACCTGGGACGTTCGGGGGTGCTGCTGATCGGAAGGCTCGACGCCGACGGCACCCTGGTCCTGACCGTCACCGCGGCCACCAAACGCCCCGTGCAGCTGCGCTTTCCGGCCACTGCCGCGATCTCCGCGGCCGCGCTCATAGAAGCGCTCGACGCCGCCATTCCGGCGGAGCTCTACCACGATGACATCCACGGCCTGCCCGCCTGGCGGAAGGACATGACCTACCGGCTCGCGGAGGAAATCAGGGCAGAACTCGCATCTCCGGCAGGGGTTCCGCCTGCCCGGGTGTCCGGGGACTTCTGGCCGCCGCAGCGAAAATCGCCACAGCACGGTTCACCACAGAGCACAGTTACATCGCAGGCGTCGCCTCAGCAGGAAGGGGCCTGAGCATGGCCAACCACACCACCCGCGGCATCGAAATCAACGGCGTCCAGTCCGCGGCGGAGCCACGTCCCGGCCAGTGCCTGCGCACCTTCCTGCGCGAACAGGGCAACTTCGGCGTCAAGAAGGGCTGCGACGGCGGCGATTGCGGCGCCTGCACCGTGCACGTGGACGGCACTCCCGTGCACAGCTGCATCTACCCGGCCGTGCGGGCCGAAGGGCGCGCCGTCACCACCATCGAGGGGCTCGCCCGCACCTGCGGCAGTTCCGCCGGGACTGATACCGAAACGGCAGGGACCGGCTCAGGCGCCCTCCACCCGATGCAACAGCAGTTCCTGGACCGCCAGGGATTCCAGTGCGGATTCTGCACCGCCGGCATGGTGATGACGGCGGCCACGTTCGACGAGGAGCAGAAAGAGAACCTGCCCCGGAACCTCAAGGGAAACCTGTGCCGCTGCACCGGCTACCGGGCCATCGAGGATGCCGTGTGCGGCCACGAAGGGCACCCGGACCCCAAGGGCCCGGGTTCGGGCATCGCCGGTGAAGGCCAGCCCGAGCCCAAGCCGGGCCAGCTCGGAGACGACGTTCCCGCCCCCGCCAGCCTTGCGGTGGTCACCGGGAAAGCCCGCTACACCCTGGACGTTCCCGCAGAGGAGCTGCAAGGGCTGCTGCACCTAAAGCTCCTGCGGTCACCGCACGCCCACGCGCGGGTAATCTCCGTCGACTCAAGCGCTGCCCTCCAGGTTCCGGGCGTGGTGGCCGTCTTCACCCACGAGGACGCCCCGGCCCAGCCCTTCTCGACCGCCCAACACGAGCTTTACACCGACGATCCGGACGATACCCGTGTCCTGGACGACGTGGTGCGGTTCATCGGACAGAAGGTGGCCGCCGTCGTCGCCGATTCCGTGGCGGCCGCGGAAGCCGGCGTGCGCGCCCTCGCCGTGGAATACCAGCTGCTCGACGCCGTCTTCACCCCCGAGCACGCGATGCGCCCCGGTGCCCCCGCGATCCACGGGGAAAAGGACGCCGCCACGGCCCGCATCAGCCGGCCCGAGCAGAACGTCGTGGCAGAGCTGCATTCGGAACTCGGCAGCGTGGCAGCCGGGTTCGCCGAGGCCGATTTCATCCACGAACAGACGTACCGGACCCAGCGCGTCCAGCACACCGCACTGGAAACCCACGCCGCGATCGCATCCGTGGACGGGGAAGGCCGGCTGCAGGTCCGCACCTCCAGCCAGGTCCCCTTCCTGGTCCGGCGCACCCTGTCCCGGGTCTTTGATATGCCGGAAGAACAGATCCGCGTGGTGGCCGGCCGCGTTGGCGGCGGTTTCGGCGGCAAGCAGGAGGTGCTCACGGAGGACGTCGTGGCCCTGGCGGCGATGAAGCTGAAGCGGCCGGTGCAGCTCGAATTCACCCGGACCGAGCAGTTCACGGCTTCCACCACCCGGCACCCCTTCACCATCCACCTCAAGGCCGGTGCCAGCAGGGACGGCCGGGTCACCGCGCTGCAGCTGGAGGTGCTTACCAACACCGGCGCGTACGGCAACCATGCCCCGGGCGTGATGTTCCACGGTTGCGGCGAATCCCTGGGCGTATACAAGTGCGCCAACAAGAAAGTCGATGCCCACGCCGTGTACACCAACACGGTTCCGTCCGGCGCGTTCCGCGGCTACGGCCTCAGCCAGATGATCTTCGCCATCGAGTCCGGGATCGACGAGCTCGCCACCGGGATCGGGATGGATCCGCTCGAGTTCCGCCGCCGCAACATGGTCCTGGAGGGCGACGACATGCTCTCCACCCATTCCGAGCCCGAGGATGACGTGCACTACGGCAGCTATGGGCTGGACCAGTGCACGCGGCTGGTGCAGGATGCCCTGGCACGCGGGTTGGAACGGTACCGTGCCGCCGGTCTGGATGACCTGGGCCCGGACTGGGTCACGGGGGAGGGGACCGCGCTGTCCATGATCGACACCGTCCCGCCGCGCGGCCACTTTGCCCACTCAAAGCTCCGGCTCCTTCCGGACGGAACGTACGCTGCCGACGTCGGGACCGCCGAATTCGGCAACGGCACCACCACCGTCCACGCGCAGCTCGCGGCCACCGCGCTGTCCACGACGGCGGGACGCATCACGGTGCGGCAGTCGGACACGGACCTGGTGCAGCACGACACCGGGGCGTTCGGCTCGGCCGGAACCGTGGTGGCTGGCAAGGCCACACTGGCCGCGGCCGAGGAGCTCGCGGTCCGGATCCGGGCGTTCGCTGCCGGGATCCGCCAGGTCCAGTCCTCCGGCTGCGTGCTGGAGGAGGACGCCGTGGTGTGCGAAGGAACCCGGGTTCCCCTGACCGAAATCTTCGAGGCCGCCGAAGCCGCCGGCGTCGAACTCGCCACCGAGGGGCACTGGGGCGGGACGCCGCGCTCGGTGGCGTTCAATGTCCAGGGTTTCCGCGTGGCGGTTAATACGGGCACCGGCGAATTGAAGATCCTGCAGAGCGTCCAGGCCGCCGACGCCGGCGTGGTGGTCAACCCCCGGCAGTGCCGCGGGCAGATCGAAGGCGGGATCGCGCAGGCCCTCGGCGCCGCGCTGTACGAGGAAGTGAAGGTGGACGACGGCGGAAAGGTCACCACGGACATCCTCCGGCAGTACCACATCCCCACGTTCGCGGACGTGCCCCGCAGCGAAGTTTACTTCGCGGAGACCAGCGACAAACTGGGCCCGCTGGGGGCGAAGTCTATGAGCGAAAGCCCGTTCAACCCGGTGGCGCCGGCGCTCGCCAATGCCATCCGGAATGCCACGGGGGTGCGGTTCGCCGAGCTGCCCATCGCCAGGGACAAGATCTACCTCGGCCTGAAGGAAGCGGGGCTCGCCTCTCACCTTGAGAGCGCTAACGGCCTATAGTCGGATGATGGAAAAGCGAATGTTGGGCAAGACAGGACGGAATGTCTCCATTGTTGGACTGGGGACCTGGCAGCTTGGCGCGGACTGGGGCAGCGTGGACCCCGCGCAGGCGCAGGCCATCCTGGCCGCTTCCGTGGAAGAGGGCGTCACGTTCTTCGACACCGCAGACGTCTATGGTGACGGCCGCAGCGAGCAGGCCATCGGCGCGTTCCTGGCGGCCAACCCCGACCTGGAGATCACGGTGGCCACCAAGATGGGCCGCCGGATGGAGCAGCGGCCGGAGAACTACAACCTCGCCAACTTCCGCGAGTGGGCGGACCGCTCCCGGCGAAATCTGGGCGTGGAACAACTGGATCTGGTCCAGCTCCACTGCCCGCCCACCGCCGTGTACAGCAACGCGGAAGTCTACGACGCGCTGGACACCCTCGTGGCGGAGGGTGCCATCCGGAACTACGGCGTCAGCGTGGAGCGGACCGACGAAGCCCTTGAAGCAATGCGCCACGAGGGCACAGCCACCGTGCAGATCATCCTCAACGCCTTCCGGCTCAAGCCGCTGGACGACGTGCTGCCCGCGGCGGAGGCTGCCGGGGTGGGCATCATCGCCCGCGTACCGCTCGCCTCCGGGCTGCTCTCCGGAAAATACACCGAGGATACGTCCTTCGCGGAGAACGACCACCGCAATTACAACCGCACCGGCTCGGCGTTCGACGTCGGGGAGACCTTCTCCGGTGTGGACTTCGGGCAGGGCCTCAAAGCGGTGGCCGAGTTCGAGGAACTGGTGCCCGACGGCGTCAGCACAGCACAGGCGGCCATCGCCTGGATCGCGGCGCAGGACGGCGTCAGCACGGTGATCCCGGGCGCGCGCAACGTGGACCAGGCCCGTTCCAACGCTGCCGCTGCGCATGTCAGCGGCATTGACGCAACGTTCGACGTCGGTGTCCACGAAATCTACGACCGCTACTTCCGCGAATCGATCCACCCGCGCTGGTAGCGCGCAGGATTTCTTCACGGCCGGGCGCACTTCGGGAGCGAGGAATTGGCCGATGACCAAACGTTCGGATTACCGGGCGGTGCTGGAGTCGCTCCCCGCTGACCAGTGGGTGGCCTACCTGAACCAGGAATCCGGCCTTCCCGGCCCCCGCGGGAACATAGAACTTGCGGAGGCTTTCGCCGATGTGGCCGACCCCGTCCTGATCCGAAGGTGCGCGGAGAGCCAGGACGAATACCTGGCTACCTGCGGCGCCGTCGGCTTTGGCCGTTTACTTGCCGAGGCCGAGGGCGAGGGCGAGGTGGAGGCCGCGGAAGCGTTGAGGTCACTGGCAGCCGATTCCCGCTGGCGGGTGCGCGAGGGTGTGGCGATGGCACTGCAGCGGCTCGGCGATGCGGACATGCCGGCATTGTGGGCCGTGACCGGGGACTGGTCGGATGGCCCGCTCCTGGTGCAGCGCGCCGTGGCGGCCGGGATCTGCGAACCCCGCCTGCTGGGCCACCCGGACGATGCCCGCCGGGCGGTGGAGACCCTGGACCGGATCACGGCGTCAATCCAGGGCCTGGGGCCTGAGTCCCGGCGTGCGGAAGAGTTCCGTGTGCTGCGGCAGGGGCTGGGCTACTGCTGGAGTGTTGCCATTGCGGCGTCACCGGCGGAGGGCTTCGAGAGGCTGGAACGGTGGGCGGCCAGTGACGACAAGGATGTTCGCTGGATCGTGCGGGAAAACCTCAAGAAGGCGCGCTTGGCACGGGCCGACCCGGCAGCTGCCGAACGCGTGGCCGCCGTCCTGGACCGGGCAGCTCGTTAGTCCGCCGGGTACCACACCCGCTCTTCCTCGACGCGGGCAAAGGAGGTCAGGGTGTGGGGTTTGGCGGACTTTTCCGTCATGATGTCCAGCACCTTGACGTTCCGGGCCAGGAGCGCGTCACCGATCAATGAACGGTGGCAACGCCACGGGACTGCCTCCGCGCACATGATCACCGCATTGCCGGTCCGGCCGCGTTCCATCAGCTGATCGATCGCTGATGAGAACTCTTCGGTCTGCATGTAGTCCGCGTACCCCCGGAAAGACGCGTTCCGCCAAGCGTCGTTGGGGCTGTCTTTCCGGGCATGCCGCAGGCCTCCGAGGGATGCCATCCGCCGGTAGGTGATCCCGCTGGCGCGCGCGCTCGCCGCCAGGGCGTCCCCGTTGAACTGCGGATTGTGCCGCGACTTCGGGACGGTGCGCACATCGATCAGCTTCTTGACGCCGTGGGCCTTGAGCATGCCGATGAATTCGTCGATGGGATGAGTGGAGTGCCCCACCGTAAAGATGGTCATGTCCGTCATGCCCCCATGCTAAGGCGGCAGCCCGGATATTCTGGTTGTCCGACCAGCTGCCAAGGGAAACGGGCATGGAATGACTTCATCCGCACTCGATGCCTTCATCGAGCGGCTCGGGGCCGTGGCAACAGGGCCGGGGTGCAACAACTTCTTCGACCATGCCGTCCCGGAGAATGCGCAGCGCCGGCGGAACCTGGGGATCTACCTGCAGGAAATGCTGGACCGTTCCCCGAAGGTGCTGCTGGTGGGGGAGGCCCCCGGCTTCCGGGGCATGAGGGTCACCGGTGTTCCGTTCACCAACCGCACCATGTTTGAGGGGCCGGCCAACAGCTTTGGGCTGTTCGGGCCGGGCAAGGGATATGTGCTGCCGGCTGAGGCCGCCGGCGTTGCAGCCGAGCCCACCGCAACAGTCATGTGGCAGGTCCTGGCCGAGCTGGAATTCCTGCCCCTGCTGTGGAGCGCGTGCCCATGGCATACGCGCGTGCCGGGGCGGCCGCTGTCCAACCGCACTCCGAAGCCGGCCGAGGCAGCACTCGGAACTCCCTTCTGGCAGGCACTGACTGAGCTCTTTCAGATCGAAACCGTGGTGGCCGTAGGCAACGTGGCGCACCGCAGCCTGCACCGGAGCGGCCTGGACGTGCCGAAGATCAGGCATCCCGCCCATGGCGGCCGGTCCGGGTTCAAAAGGGGACTGGAGGAGTTGCTGGCAGCGGGAATCCGGCCCTGAGCCGCTAGCCGAGCAGCCCCAGCTGGTCCGGGGTGTCGAGGTCCCCGCCGCCGGACTGGTCGCTGCAGTCCACCAGATCGATGAGCTCCGGGTGGGCCTGCAGGAAATGCCGGGCTCCGGCGTCGCCTGTTGCTGATTCAGCCGCGTCGGCTCGCAGGCCGGCGTCCAAAAGCAGCGGATGGCCGCGCCGGAGGACGCCGTCCGCGCCGCGGTAGGCGGCGGCAGTCACCCGGCCGGGCGTGTGGGCTGCCAGGAGCCGGGACACGGTTTCGGGAGTGAGGCCGGGCTGGTCCACCAGCGCGATCAGCACATGGTCGTCTGCTGCCGCCGCGGCAACCCCCAGCCGGAACGACCCGCCCATCCCGGACTGCCAGTCAGGGTTGTGGGCAACGGTGTACTTGGCCAGGTCGGTGGTTTCGCGGACCTTCGCGGCGTCGGCGCCGAGGATGATCACGACGTCGCGGCATCCGCCGTCGAGCAGCACCCCGGCGAGCACTTCCACCAGTGTGCGGCCGCGGAACGGCAGCAGGGCCTTGGGCCCCAGTCCCAAACGGGACCCGGACCCGGCAGCGAGCAGCACCGCCGTCGTCCCCTGCTTGTTCGGATGGGTCATTCCCACACCATATACAAGCGAGTCCCCCCACATCACATACGAGTTTTTGTCCAGATAATGGCCTCAAAAGTGCTTCCAAAGCGCATTATCTGGACAAAAACTCCAAAGGAGGACAGCTGGGTTGCCTGCGTCAGGCGTCGCCGCCTGCTCCTCCGGTTGTTCCGGCGTTCACGTCCAGGAGCTTGTAGCGGTCCATGGCGTACGACGGCGCCCCCTCCTCCACGTCTCCCCTCGCCGCGAGCATTTGCAGCGTCTTCACCACGATGGAGTGGGTGTCGTTCTTGAAGAAGCGGCGGGCGGCGGCGCGGGTGTCGGAGAAGCCGAAGCCGTCCGCGCCGAGCGAGGCGAACTCGTTCGGGAGGAACTGGCGGATCTGGTCCGGGACGGCCTTCATGTAGTCCGAGACCGCCACGATGGGCCCGTGCGCCTCGGCCATCTGCTGTGCCACAAACGGGATCCGGGCCGGCTCGCCGGGGTTCAGGAATGCTTCCTCCTCGGCGGCGAGGCCGTCGCGGCGGAGTTCGTTCCAGGACGTGACGGACCAGACGTCTGCGGAGACGCCCCAGTCCTCAGCCAGGATCCGCTGGGCTTCCAGCGCCCAAGGCACCGAAACGCCCGACGCCAGGATCTGGCTCTTGGGACCTTCCACACCCGACGCCGATACCCGGTAAATGCCCTTCAGCACACCGTTGACGTCGAGGTTCTCAGGCTCGTTGGGCTGGGTGATGGGTTCGTTGTAGACGGTGAGGTAGTACATCAGGTTTTTATCGGATGCAGCTCCGGTTCCTTCGCCGCTTGCGGCCCCCGGTCCGTACATGCGCTCGATGCCGTCGCGGATGATGTGGCCCATTTCGTAGCCGTAGGCGGGGTCGTAGGTGACGACTGCCGGGTTGGTGGCGGCGAGGATGGGGGAGTGGCCGTCGGCGTGCTGGAGTCCTTCGCCGGTGAGGGTGGTCCGTCCTGCGGTGGCGCCGATGATGAAGCCGCGGGTCATTTGGTCCGCGGCGGCCCAGAAGGCGTCGCCGGTGCGCTGGAAGCCGAACATGGAGTAGAACACGTAGACCGGGATCAGCGGTACGCCGTGGGTGGCGTAGGCGGTGCCGGCGGCGGTGAAGGCTGCGACGGCGCCGGCTTCGTTGATGCCGGGGTGGATCAGCTGGCCCTGGGCGGATTCCTTGTAGGCCAGGACCAGGTCCCGGTCCACGGAGAGGTAGTTCTGGCCGCCCGGATTGTAGATCTTCGCCGTGGGGAAAAACGCGTCCATGCCGAACGTGCGCGATTCGTCCGGCACGATGGGAACGATCCGGTGCCCGAACTTCTTGTCCCGGAGAAGGTCCTTGAGCAGGCGGACGAACGCCATGGTGGTGGCAGCCTGCTGCTTGCCCGTGCCGCGCTTGGCGACGTCGAACGTCTTGGCTTCGGGCAGCTCAATGGCCGCGTGGTTGGCCCGGCGCTCGGGCGTGTAGCCGCCGAGGGCCGCGCGGCGCTCAAGGAGGTAGGCGATCTCCGGAGCGTCCGCACCGGGATGGAAGTACGGCGGGCTGTACGGGTCCTCCTCCAGGCGGGCGTCGGAAATGGGAATCCTCAGGTAGTCCCTGAATTCCTTCAAATCCTCCACCGAGAGTTTTTTCATCTGGTGGGTGGCATTCCGGCCCTCAAACCTCGGGCCGAGGCCGTAGCCCTTGACCGTTTTGGCCAGGATGACGGTGGGTTTGCCCTTGAATTCGGTGGCTGCCTTGTACGCGGCGTAGACCTTGCGGTAGTCGTGGCCGCCGCGCTTGAGCTTCCAGATCTGGTCATCGGTGAGGTCCGCGACGAGGTCCTTGGTGCGGGGGTCCTTGCCGAAGAAGTGTTCGCGGACGAACCCGCCGGATTCGGCCTTGTAGGTCTGGTAGTCCCCGTCCGGGGTTTCGTTCATGATCTTCACCAGCGACCCGTCGGAGTCCTTGGCGAGCAGCTCATCCCATTCCCGGCCCCAGACGACCTTGATGACGTTCCAGCCCGCGCCGCGGAAGAACGCTTCGAGTTCCTGCATGATCTTCCCGTTGCCGCGCACCGGCCCGTCCAGGCGCTGGAGGTTGCAGTTGATCACGAAGTTCAGGTTGTCCAGGTTCTCGTTCGCGGCGAGCTGGAGCAGGCCGCGGGACTCGGGCTCGTCCATTTCCCCGTCGCCCAGGAACGCCCAGACCTGCTGGTCCGAGGTGTCTTTCAGGCCGCGGTTGTGCAGGTACCGGTTGGACTGGGCCTGGTAGATCGCGTTCATCGGCCCGATGCCCATGGACACGGTGGGGAATTCCCAGAACCCGGGCATCAGCCGCGGGTGCGGGTAGGAGGACAGGGCGTGCCCGGCCTTGGACTTTTCCTGCCGGAACCCGTCCAGGTCTTCCTCGGTCAGCCGGCCTTCCATGAAGGCACGGGCGTACATGCCGGGGGAGGCGTGGCCCTGGAAGAAGACCTGGTCCCCGCCGCCGGGGTGGTCCTTGCCGCGGAAGAAGTGGTTGAACCCGACCTCGTACAGGGTCGCGGCACCGGCGTAGGTGGAGATGTGCCCGCCGACGCCGATGTTCGGGCGCTGGGACCGGTGCACCATGACCGCGGCGTTCCAGCGCATGTACGCCCGGTAGCGGCGCTCGTATTCCTCGTTGCCGGGGAACGGTGCTTCCTGGTCCGCGGGGATGGTGTTCACATAGTCCGTGGTGGTGACCATCGGAACCCCGACGCTCTGGGCGCCGGCACGCTGCAGGAGACTGCGCATGATGTACTGGGCACGCTCAGTGCCCTGTTCCCTGATCAGCGTATCCAGGGACTCAATCCATTCGGCGGTCTCTTCCGGATCACGATCAGGCAGCTGGTTAGTCAACCCGCTGAGGATATGGGAGGTATCTTCTCCTGCAGCCACGGCAGCCTCTTTTCATCTTTGAATGTCTGGGCTCTAAGTTTTCGTATTGTGAGAAAACATTCTTGCCATTCGAGATTATGCAGAAGCGGCCGAACGGTCAAGGCGGTCCCGCCGTGCCGCCTCCGGAGCGGAGGGAAAGCTCCTGCGGACGGATTGTGACCGGCTGATGCGCCGCCGGGCCCTTGACCATAAGGTGACCCAAGTCATAAAGTTATTCCACTCCTCAAAACCAAATTTCCATCCTGTGGAATTACTCTCTCGGAAGCAGTGGCTTCCCCCATCACCATCCCTAGAACTGGAGAACCAGATGCAGACGACCCCATCAGTCGGCGTCAAAACGGACTCCGGCCCGACAGAGTTGTCGGGCCAGCCGGTCCATCCCGCAACGGGCGTCGAAGCCCTGTGCGAAACAGCGAGCGCCGCGTCCGGGCGCATCATCAGCCCCAGCCTGTACAACATCGACCTTGCGCCGACGAAGCGCGAAGGCCGCCGCTGGACCAGCTACAGCATCTTCACCCTGTGGGCCAACGACGTCCACAGCCTTGGAAACTATGCCTTTGCCATCGGGCTCTTCGCGCTGGGCCTCGGCGGCTGGCAGATCCTGCTGGCCCTCGGCGTCGGAGCCGTCCTCCTGTTCGGTCTCCTGAGCTTCTCGGGTTTCATGGGTGTCAAGACCGGTGTGCCTTTCCCCGTCATGAGCCGGATCAGCTTCGGTATCAGGGGAGCACAGATCGCCAGCCTCCTGCGCGGTGCTGTGGCCGTGGCCTGGTTCGGCATCCAGACCTACCTTGCGTCGGTAGTGCTTCGGGTCATGCTCGTGGCCGTGGTTCCCGTGCTGAAAGAACTGGACTCCAACTCGATCCTCGGGCTGTCCACGCTGGGCTGGGCCGCCTTTGTGTTCCTCTGGATCGTGCAGCTGATTATCGTCAGCTTCGGCATGGAAATGATACGCAAGTACGAGGCTTTTGCCGGGCCCGTCATCCTCGTGACCATGGCGGCCATCGCCGTCTGGATCTTCATCGAAGCCGGCGGCTCCATCGCGTGGTCGTCCGATAACGCCCTCGAGGGCGCGGACATGTGGCGCACCATCTTCGCCGGCGGTGCACTGTGGGTATCCATCTACGGAACTTTCGTCCTGAACTTCTGCGACTTCACCCGCTCGGCCGTCTCCAAGAAAGCGGTGGTGCGCGGCAACTTCTGGGGCATCCCCATCAACATGCTCCTCTTCGGCGCCATTGTGGTGGTAATGGCCGGCGGCCAGTTCAAGATCAACGGCACGGTCATCCAAAGCCCGTCGGATATCGTCCAGACCATTCCAAACACGCTGTTCCTGGTGTTGGCCTGCCTCGCGCTGCTCATCCTGACCATCGCCGTGAACCTGATGGCCAACTTCGTGGCCCCGGTCTACGCCCTGACCAACCTGTTCCCGAGGCACCTGAACTTCCGCAAGGCGGCCTGGGTCAGCGGCACGATCGGACTGATCATCCTGCCGTGGAACCTGTACAACAATCCGCTCGTGATCGTGTACTTCCTGGGCGGCCTCGGGGCATTGCTCGGCCCGCTGTTCGGCGTCGTCATGGCCGACTACTGGCTGCTACGCCGCGGCAAGGTCAATGTGCTTGAGCTGTACACGGAAGATCCCGCCGGAGCCTACTTCTACAAAAAGGGCTTCAACCCCCGCGCCATCATCGCGCTGGTCCCGGCAGCCGCCGTCGCGCTCCTGATAGCCTTCGTTCCGGCGCTCGAGGCGGCCGCCCCGTTCGCCTGGTTCTTCGCGGCCGGCATCGCCGCAGTGGTGTACTACTTCATCGCCGACCGCTCGCAGCGGCTCGAAGACGTCGACGGCGAATCCATCGCCGTCGCGAGCACGCACTGACGAACACCGCCCGGCTCCACAGACAACGGAAGACACCACCATGCGCATACTTGTCGCCAACGTGAACACCACACAGTCCATGACCGACTCCATCGCCGCCCAGGCCCGGTCCGTCGCGGCACCCGGCACCGAGATCATCGGGATCACGCCGCGGTTCGGCGCGGACTCCTGCGAGGGGAACTTCGAAAGCTATCTCGCCGCGATCGCCGTCATGGACGCCGTGGTCAACTACCCGGAGCCGTTCGACGCCGTCATCCAGGCCGGGTACGGCGAGCACGGGCGGGAGGGGCTGCAGGAGCTCCTCGACGTCCCCGTTGTGGACATCACCGAGGCAGCGGCCTCCACGGCGATGTTCCTTGGACACAAGTACTCGGTGGTCACCACCCTTGACCGGGCGGTTCCGCTCATCGAGGACCGGCTGAAACTGGCCGGCCTCGATGCGCGGTGTGCCTCGGTGCGGGCCAGCGGAATGGCAGTCCTGGAGCTGGAAGAGGAGCCGGAGAGAGCTGTCGAAGCGATCATCGAACAGTCGCTGGCCGCCGTGCGTGACGACAAGGCCGAGGTGATTGTCCTGGGCTGCGGCGGGATGGCCGGCCTGGACGAGGAGATCCGCAAGCGTGCCGGCGTCCCGGTGGTTGACGGAGTGGCGGCCGCCGTGACCATCGCGGAGTCCCTGGTGCGGCTGGGGCTGTCCACGTCCAAAGTCCGGACCTACGCCAGCCCGCGGCCCAAGACCGTCATAGGCTGGCCCCTAACGGCAGCGGACGTGCCCGCTGCGCCGTAACCGCGGCCCCGACAGCCCGGCCATCAACGCAAGGAGCGACGAATGACTGCAACCCACCGGCCTGTTCCACCCCACCGGCCGGGGCCGGTCGCCGTCGTGACCGGTGCAGGGTCCGGGATTGGCCGGGCGGCGGCGCGGCTCATGCTGGCCGAGGGCTACCGCGTGGTGCTGGCCGGCCGCCGTGAGGCTCCGCTGCTGGAGTCTGCGGCGGGTCACCGCCAGGCGCTGGCGGTGACCTGCGATGTCACGGTGCCCGACGACGTCGAACGCCTTTTCGCTGCGGCCCTCCAGAAGTGGGGGCGGGTGGATGTCCTGTTCAACAACGCGGGGGTGTTTGGCCCGGCCGCGTCGGTGGACGAGATCAGCGTGGCCGACTGGGATGCGGTGGTGGCGGTGAACCTCACCGGGTCCATGCTGTGTGCCGCCGCTGCAGTGCGGGCGATGAAAGCCCAGGAGCCGCAGGGCGGCCGGATCATCAACAACGGTTCCATTTCAGCCCATTCCCCGCGCCCCCGGACGGTTGCTTACACAGTGACCAAGCACGCCATGACGGGCCTGACCAAGAGCATCGAACTGGACGGCAGGGGATTCGGCATCACCTGCGGCCAGATCGACATCGGCAACACGGCCACGGACATCATGGGCACCATCGGCGTGGACTCCGGTGCCCTGCAGGCCGACGGCAGCCGCCGGGTGGAGCCCACGTTCCCGGTGCAGGATGCCGCCCGCGCGGTGCTTCTGATGGCAGGCATGCCGCCTACGGCCAGCGTCGGCTCGGTGGTGATCACGGCAGCAGGAATGCCGTTCATCGGCCGCGGCTAACCTCCTTCTTCGAGTTTTTGTCCACATATCGCGACTTGGGAGGCCTCTAAGTCCCCCGATATGGACAAAAACTCGCGAGCCGGGATGTTGGCCTGTGGATAACCTCTGCGGGCATGCGGAGGGGTGCCTCAATGGACCATGAGCAGATTGTCTCCCCTTCCAGAAGAAGTCGGCCGGCGCCCCTTTGCTGTTGCGGAGGCCACCGCTGCCGGCGTCGGAACCAGCAGGCTGCTGGGCGCCGACCTGCACCGGCCAAGCCGCGGAATCCGCGTGCCCAAGGCCGGCCGGACTGACCTCGCGGCGCTCGTCCGATCCCACACCCGGTTGGACGCGGTTACCTTCTGCAGCCTTGTCAGCGCTGCTGAGATCCACGGCGTTCCGCTGCCGCCGTGGGCGGAATTCCGGCCCGACGGCGGCGGCCCGGTGACCGCCGTCGTCGAACCTGTTCCCTGGGGTAAGAAAACCGGCCCGCACTTCCGCGAGCCCGGGCGCTTCCTGCACCTTTCCCGCGGGGGCGGCGCAACGCTGCCCCGACGCAAGGGAGTGGCGGGACACCGGCTCAGGATCCGCGACGGCGATGTCGTCGAAATCGATGGGCTGAGACTGACGTCTGTTGCCCGGACCTGGGTGGATCTTGGCTCACTGCTGCCCATGGATGACCTGGTGGTGGCGGGCGACGCCATCGTCAGCGAACACGCCAGGTCGTTCGGTCCGCCAAAAGTTGCCATGGTGCCGCTGGCTGAGCTCCGGAAGTTCGTGGACAACGCCAACGGCATCCATGGTGTCCGCAAGGCCCGGCTTGCCCTGGACCTGCTGCGCGTCGGCGTCGATTCGCCGCCCGAAAGCAGACTTCGCCTGATGCTCCACGGCGCGGGCCTTCCGGAGTTCACCGCCAACTGCCGCGTGGACGATGCCCTGGGAAGGCCGGTCTGGACGGACCTGGGCAACGCGCGGTACCGGACCTGCGTCGAGTACGAGGGCCTGCATCATCTGGACCCGGAGCAGCAGGCCATGGACGCATACCGGGATCAGCGAGTTGCGGACGCGGGCTGGCGGCAGGTCAGGATCAACAGGATCGACGTGGAGCGGGGTCCCGAGTGGGTGGTGTCGAGGGTGACGCACACACTCCGGAAGCAGGGCTGGCGGCGCTAGGGAGTTTTTGTCCAGATGACGTGACTTCAGACGCTTTCGAGTCCCTCGATGTGGACAAAAACTCGAAGACGGGGGCGCAGCCAGGCTTTCGCGACTTCTTCATGATTTCCACTCTGTGGAAACTGAATTTCCTCTTGCGGAATAATGTGAGCGGGGTTACTTTGGAAACAGACCCCGATCTCCGGGGCTGTTCCCGATTGATAGGTACAGATCAATGAAGATCCCAGACTCTGCGGCGCTGAAGGCGAGTTCGGCGCCGTCGAAGAAGAAGCCCCTGTATAGGTCGCTCTTCTTCCAAATTCTGATCGCCGTCGTGGCAGGTGTTCTTATCGGACATTTTTGGCCGGACCTCGGCTCGCAGCTGAGGCCTCTCGGTGATGGATTCATCCAGCTCATCAAGATGATCATCGCGCCGCTGATTTTCCTGGTGATTGTCACCGGAATCTCGGCCGTAGGCGACGTCAAGGCGGTCGGAAGGGTAGGAGTCAAGGCCCTTCTCTACTTCACTGCGGCCACCCTCTTCGCGCTGGTCTTCGGCCTGGTCGTGGGCAACATCGTCCAGCCCGGAGCCGGGCTGAACATCGATCCCAGCACGCTCTCCCAGGAAGCGCTGAACGCGAAAACCGGCACCACGCCGCCGAAAGACGCGGCCCACTTCATCCTGGACATCATTCCCACCAGCGTGATCGGTGCCTTCGCGAGCAACAGCCTCCTGCAGGTCCTGTTCTTCTCGGTGTTCTTCGGCGCGGCCATCGTGGTCATTGGACGCGAGCGCTGCATGCCGGTCATCAGCCTCATGGAGACTGTCCTTGAGCTCATCTTCAAGATCATGTCCTGGATCATGAAGGTGGCACCGATCGGCGCCTTCGGTGCGATGGCATTCATCATCGGCCAGTACGGCCTCGGTACCCTCGGCACCTACGCCAAGCTGATCGCCGCCTGCTACGGTGCAGCAATCGTCTTCATCGCGCTGCTGTTCCTTGTGGCCTGGGGCTTTGCCCGGGTTCCGCTCTGGCATTTCCTGAAGTACACCCGCGAAGAGTTCCTGCTGGCCCTCGGCACTGCCTCCACCGAGGCTGTCATGCCGCGCATCATGACCAAGCTGACCAATGCCGGCTGCTCACGGGCCACTACCGGCCTGGTGGTTCCCACCGGCTACTCGTTCAACCTCGACGGCGCCGCGATCTACCTTTCGATCTCGCTGCTCTTCCTGGCCCAGGCCTTCGGCCACAACCTGGACCTTGGCCAGCAGTTGGCCGCCCTCGGTGTCCTGCTCCTGACCTCCAAGGGCATGGCCGGAGTGCCCGGGTCCTCGTTCCTCGCGCTGTCCGCCACCGCGGCCGCGCTCGGCATCTTCCCGGTTGCCGGCGTGGCACTGCTCCTCGGCGCCGACCGCCTCATGGACTCCATGCGGGTTGTGGTCAACCTGCTGGGGAACTGCGTAGCCACCTTCGTGGTCTCCAAATGGGAGGGTCAGTTCGACCGCAGCGTCATGGTCCGTGCATTCCGCGGCGAAATCACCAACCACGACTCGGCCATCATGCTCGGCGTCGAGGATGACTTCGAGGACCAGGAGCTCGAGCGGATCAGCGGCGGAGGGGCGCCGTCGCCCAAGTTCCGCGGCGGACCCAACCCCGAGGACATCCCCGGCTTCCAGATGAGCCGGCCCGGCGCCCACGCAGGTCCGCCGGAGCGCAGCTCAGCCGCCATCAACCACGAATAGGGCCCGGCCGTACAACCGGAAACCCGCAGAACCGCACTATACGCAGCCCCGTCCCGGAACACCGGGGCGGGGCTGCGTGTTGCCGCCGCGGAGTGTCCGGCCAACGCCGGCTGAAGCACCCCGCCCGCTGGCCGGGTTTTTGTCCAGATAATGGGTCCAAAACGTCCTTGAAGTCCCTCGATGTGGACAAAAACTCCAAGAGGAGGTGGGGCTACAGCGGGAGCAGTTCCGAGAGATCCGCCCGCAGCCCGGATGCCGCCACTTTCCCGGATGCCACGGCGTCGGCCCAGCCCACCCGGCCGGTGACCATTGCCAGCCAGGTGGCGGCGTCGCATTCGATGACGTTCGGGGGAGTGCCGCGCGTGTGCCGCGGGCCCTCCACGCACTGCGTCACGCCGAACGGCGGAACGCGCACCTCCACGGAGTTGCCCGGCGCCCTCGCTGTGACCTCCTCCAGCGTGTAGCGCACCGCCGTCGCGGTCACGGCACGCGGTACGCCCGACGCCGGAACGCCCGACGCCGGAACGTCCGACGCCCGTCCGGCGGCTTCCAGCCACGCGGCCAGGGCGGCGCGGCCTTCTTCGATATCAATGCGTCGACGTGAAACAGCCATGTCAGTCCAGGAGCGCCGAGACGGCATGGCCGAGCCGGATCTTGCCCACAGGCCGTCCGCCGCCGAGCACGGGTTCCACTACTTTTTCCAGCACGCTGGAGACGCCCGGGATGTCCACCGCGCCGGAGGCGGCCAGCAGGGTCAGGCCCACCAGGGTGGTGGCCCGCAGGTTTCCGTCCAGCACCTTGATGGCCACGGAAACCCCCGTGGTGGTGGCCATGGCAAGCACGCCTTCCGCACCGATCTTGGCGATGATCTCCAGTTCGTCCATCACGATCGTGTTGGGCTCGCCCTTGCCCTGGACTGCCCATGGGTAGTCGAGCATGGAGGTCGCGATGGTGGCGGCGCGCGCATTGGAATTCTTGTCCCCAGGGGCCTTGGCCAGCCGCGAGTAGGCCCGTGCCAGCCCGGTCAGCGAGATGGCCGCCACCGGTGCACCGCAGCCGTCGATCCCCAGGTGTGCGATCCGCTCGCCGGAATACTCCTCGATGGCGGAGCGGACCCGCTGCTGCAGCGGATGGTTGGGCTCAAGGTAGCTGTGTGTGTCCCAGCCGTTTTCCGTGCAGGCCCACAGGAACGCGGCGTGCTTTCCCGAGCAGTTGAACGCGAGCTTGGACCTGCCCTGTTCGGACCGGATCAGCCAGTGGCGGGCGTTCTCGTCCTGCGGCCAGGCGGCGGGACACTGCAGCTGCTCTTCCTTGACTCCCGCGGCCTTCAGCATCCCCTCCACCACATCCATATGGTCCAGGGAACCGGTGTGGCTGGCGCAGGCCAGGGCGACCTGTGCGCCCCGCAGGGGAACCCCGGACTGCATGGCCGCCAGGGCCTGCAGCGGCTTCAGCGCCGAGCGGGCGTAGATGGGGGTGGTGATGTCGCCGAGCTGCGTGACCACCGTTCCGTCGGCGGCAAGGACCACGGCTGAGCCGATGTGCCGGGATTCGACGAAACCGCTTCGTTCCACGACTGCCAGTTCGACGGCGGACTCCACTGTGAATGTGGCATGCGGATTTTCTGGCATGGCTAAAGTCTATGGTGCCGTTGCCTGAAATCCGGGCTATTGCACGGTCACCATGACCGACTGCCAGCCGGAGGCGCCGTCGGGCACGGGATCGGCGCGCTTGTCCGTCTGGACCTCGCCGGTACCGTCCGTGGCGCGGGCCTTGATGTAGTGCGGCCCGGGGGTGGCGTCCCATTCGAACGACCACTGGCGCCACGTCACTACGGATGCTTCGGTGGACAGCACGGCCTCTGTCCAGGGCCCGTTGTCGATCTGCACCTCCACCTTGGTGATGCCGCGTGTCTGCGCCCAGGCGGTGCCGCCGATGGCCACCTTGCCGGCCGGGACCTGCGCGAAGGACTTGGGCACCTCAACCCGGGCCATGGTCTTGATGGGGCCGCGCTCGGACCAGCCGCGGTCCGTCCAGTAGGCCTTGCTGTCAGCGAAGCGGGTCACTTCGAGGTCAACCACCCATTTGGTGGCGGAGACGAATCCGTACAGGCCCGGGACCACCATGCGGACGGGGTAGCCGTGTTCCAGCGGCAGGGGCTCGCCGTTCATGCCGATCGCCAGCATGGCGTCCCGGTCATCCTGCAGCACCTCGAGCGGAGTTGAGGCGCTGAAGCCGTCCTCGGAGGTGGACAGCACCATGTCCGCGCCATCCTTGGGGCGGGCCATCTTGAGGACCTCGCGGATGGGCAGACCCAGCCATTTGGCGTTGCCGGCGAGGTTGCCGCCCACGGGATTCGACACGCAGGTGAGGGTCACGTGGGACTCGATCAGCTCGGCGTCGAGCAGGTCCTGGAACGTCAGGGTGACTTCCTGCTCCACGAGGCCGTGGACGCGAAGCTCCCACTCCTCGGCATTGATCTCCGGGACGCTCAGGGCGGTGTCGATCCGGTAGAACTCGTTGTTGGGGGTAATCCACGGTGTGACCCCCGGTGCGGCGGACTGGACACCCGCCGGGACAGCGGGGGCTGCCTTGGCCGGCGCCGGCAGCTGGAGGGATTCGCGGGCCTGGGCAATATTGCTCCGTGCCGCGCTGAGCAGCCGGCCGCCGGTGGCCGCGACGGCAGCCGCCACGGCAGTGATCCCGCTGGCGGCGAAGAAGGCGCGGCGGGTGGTGGCCGGGCGTTCGGTGTCCTTGGCGGCAACATCCGCGGCGACGCCGGGCCATGTACGCATCCGCCACAGCCGCGTGATCAGCAGCCGCAGCACCACCAGCCCGGCGGCGGTGCCGATCAGCGACGGGATGGCGTCCAGCGGTTCCACGCTGGCCCGGGTCACAACGCTGGCCACGATCACCGCGCCCATCAGGAGGACGCCGGCAACGCCCAGCGCCCACTTCCGGTAGGCCACGACGCCCAGGACGCAGGCGAGCAGGAAAATGGTCAGCCCCATGCCCGCGAAGAGTGCCGCCTTGTCATTCGTGCCGAACGTGGCGATGGCGAAATCCTTCAGCCACGGCGGCGTGAAGTCGATAAAGGTTGAGCCGAGGGCAATGAGCGGCGTTGCCCGCGCCGTAAAGAAGGCGCCGATCAGCTCCGCAACGGAAAGTACGACGGCGGCCGCGGCCACGCCTGCCAGCGCGGCCAGCGCAGTGGGGCCCTTGAGCCAGTTCGTCAGCTTCTTCATGCCGGAGGTTCGTAGCTGCGGGCGTTAAGGATTGACGGGGGCAGGTCACGGCTTAGGAGCGGACCGGGTGCACAAAGTACCCTTGGAGACTGTGAAGGTACTCGTCATTGGCCCTGGTGGCCGCGAACACGCCATTGTCCGCTCCCTGCTTGCAGACCCCAACGTTTCCGAAGTCCACGCGGCTCCGGGCAACGCGGGCATCGGCAAGCTGGTCCCCACCTACGCCATTGACGGCAATGATCCGGACGCCGTTGCTGCCCTGGCCACCAAGCTGGGTGTGGACCTCGTGGTGGTTGGTCCCGAGGCGCCCCTGGCCGCCGGAGTTTCCGACGCCGTCCGCGCAGCCGGCATCCCCGTCTTCGGGCCCAGCAAGGCGGCCGCCCAGCTGGAGGCATCCAAGGCGTTCGCCAAGCAGGTCATGGCCGAGGCCGGCGTCCCCACCGCCATGGCGCGCGTTGCGAGCACCGCCGAGGAAGCCGCCGACGCACTGGACACCTTTGGCGCCCCCTACGTGGTCAAGGACGACGGGCTGGCCGCCGGCAAGGGCGTCGTTGTCACCAAAAACCGCGACGAAGCCCTGGCCCACGCCCAGAGCTGCTTCGACGCGGGCGGCTCCGTGGTGATCGAAGAGTTCCTGGACGGTCCCGAAGTTTCCGTGTTCGTCCTCTGCGACGGCCGGAACACGGTGGCACTCTCCCCGGCGCAGGACTTCAAGCGCATCTTCGACAACGACGAGGGGCCCAACACCGGCGGCATGGGCGCCTACACCCCGCTGGAGTGGGCTCCGGAAGGCCTGGTCCAGGAAGTCATCGACCGCGTGGCGCAGCCCACGGTCAACGAGATGGCGCACCGCGGCACCCCGTTCGTTGGTGTGCTGTTCGTGGGCCTGGCCCTGACCTCGCGCGGCACCCGCGTCATCGAATTCAACGTCCGCTTCGGCGATCCGGAAACCCAGGCCGTCCTGGCCCGGCTCAAGACGCCGCTCGGTGCGCTGCTGCTGGCAGCTGCCAAGGGCGAACTGGACAAGGCGGAAGAGCTGCGCTGGTCCAAGGACACCGCCGTCGCCGTCGTCGTCGCCTCGGAAAACTACCCGGACACCCCGCGAACGGGCGACCGCATCCGCGGGCTCAAGAAGGTAGACGAGCTGGAAGGCGTCCACGTGATCCACGCCGGCACCAAGCTGGACGAGGAAGGCAAAGTGGTCTCCGCCGGGGGCCGCGTGCTCGCCGTGGTGGCGCTGGGAACGGACCTTGTGGAGGCCCGCGAACGTGCGTACGACGGCGTGGAGCTGGTTCAGCTCGAAGGCGGGCAGTTCCGCACCGACATCGGGCGCAAGGCGGCCCGTGGCGAGATCAAGGTCTCGTCCGGAGCAACAGGGTCGCTGCCCGTAACGAAGGCGAAGGCATAGCATGACCGATAATTCCCCCTTTGAAGCAGCTCCCAAGGCCGGACTGGACACCGCCACGCTGGACCTTCCGGGCTGGCGCCATGTTTATTCCGGCAAGGTCCGGGACCTCTACGTGCCCGCGGATGATTCCGACGCCCGGCAGTTCGGCCAGGACTGCGTCCTGGTGGTGGCCAGTGACCGCATCAGCGCCTACGACCACGTGCTTTCGAGCGAAATCCCGGACAAGGGCCGCATCCTCACCCAGCTGAGCCTGTGGTGGTTCGACCAGCTCGACGTCGCACACCACGTGCTGGCATCCACCGTCGAGGACGGCGTCCCGGCGGCGGTCGAGGGCCGCGCCATGATCTGCAAGAAGCTGGATATGTTCCCGGTGGAATGCATTGCCCGCGGCTACCTCACCGGCTCCGGGCTCCTGGAATACCAGAAGTCCCGCACCGTCTGCAGCATCCCGCTGCCGGAGGGCCTCGTTGACGGTTCCCGGCTCGACGAAGCCATCTTCACGCCGTCCGCCAAGGCAGAGGTGGGGGAGCACGACGAAAACATCACCTATGACGCCGTGGTGGGCCTGGTGGGCGAGGACGTGGCCGCCCGCCTGCGCGAGCTGACGCTGAAGATCTACACCAAGGCCGAGGAAATCGCGCGCGGACGCGGCATCATCCTGGCCGACACCAAGGTGGAGTTCGGCTTCGACGTGTCCACCGGCGTCATCACCCTGGGTGACGAGGTCCTCACCCCGGATTCTTCGCGTTTCTGGGACGCGGCCACGTACGAGCCGGGCAAGTCCCAGCCGTCGTACGACAAGCAGTATGTCCGCGACTGGCTGACATCAGCCGAATCCGGCTGGGACCGGTCTTCGGACGTACCGCCGCCGGCACTGCCGGAGGACGTGGTGGGCCGCACGCGCGGCCGCTACGTCGAGGCGTACGAAAAGCTCACCGGACGGGCGTTCGTCTAAGCGGAGGTTTATTGAGGGGCGGGTTCGCTAGCTGGCCTCAGCAGCTGCCTGGGCGGCTGCTGCGCGCCGCTGGGCGAGCTTGATCTCCAGTACGGCGTCCATGGCCTGCTGGACGCGGTCGGAGGCTCCGGCGGCGCTGAATTCCTGCTGCGCTTCCTCGAGGAGCACCAGTGCTTCGTCGGATTCCCCGGCGGCCTTGAGCGACTTCCCCAACAGGAGTGACACTTCGCCTGCCGTGTGACGGGCCAGGGCCTTCCGCTCGGCGTGGATTTCGCGGAGCTTCTCCACGGCGGCCGGGATGTCGCCGGTCAGGTAGAGCCAGCGCGCGCGGATGAAGGCCACTTCCAGCTGGTCCGTCTTGTTCCCGCCCACGATGGACAGGGCAAGTTCGGCGCGCTCGATGGCGGAGAGGGTTTCCGGTTCCACGATCCCCGAGGAGAGCCGCACTGCTGCGGAGGCCTTGTTGAAGCGGGCCCACAGCTCGATGTCATTGGCCGGGGAGAGCAGTTTGGCGGCGCGTTCGTGGTACTTGATGCCCTCGGGGTAGTCATGCCGCATGAACGCCACGTTGCCAATCACCCAGGCGACCTCTCCGGCGAGCTGCGAGATGGACTGGTCGTCCATCTGGTCGTTCATGGCCTGGCAGTAGGTCCAGGCTTCGTCCAACCGTCCGCTTTCAGCCAGCGCGCCGATCAGGGCCCGCAGGGCACCGATGATCAGCGTTGACCCCTTCGGCAGCTGCGAGCAGAGTTCCACGGCCTTCTGGGCATGCTCGACGGCGGTGGCCAGTTGGCCCTGCCCGTGGCACACCGCGGCGAGCATCTGGCGGGCACGTACGCCCAGGCCGGCGGACTCGGTGGCCATGGGGTGCTCCAGGAGGTGCTGCATGATGTTCTGGCATTCCTGCAGCTGGCCCTGCTTCATGAGGCATTCCGCCTGCATATAAGTCATGTTCCACCAGGCGCTGGTGTTCTTGCCCTCAAGGGCTATCTGGGCGGCTGTGGCGGCGTGCGCCGCCGCGAGCGGGTAATCCCGCAGGTCCCAGGCCTGCCGGGCGTAGAGGCCGGCCAGGACATACTCGGCGTCGCTGACCGAGATGGGCTGGCTCCAGGCTTCCAACGCCTTGGGGGCCAGCTCGAGCCTGCGGGCTAACTCTTCGATAACATCGGCGGTAGGTTCACGCCGGCCTGTTTCCAAGAGGGAGATGTAGCTGGGAGAATAGAGGTCCTTTCCCAGTTCTGCTTGCGTCAACCCACGTTCGAGTCGTTCGGCGCGGAGCTTCTCCCCGAATCCGTTCCCCACGGGTTTCCTCCTTATTCCGGACAGTCTTTATACCAAATGCTTGACAGTCTCTGTGGAAAACATTTTACAATGTATGTCAACAAGGGCAGTGCTGACTTTGTAACGAATCCGACTCGTATTGAGGAAACCTAATGTTGAAGAAGATCGCAGCCGCCGCCGCCTTGGCTGGCGCACTGGCATTTTCAGCCGCAGCCCCCGCAGTGTTGTCTGCAGGTCCTATCGGCAACTGGGCGGATCAGCTGGGAAGCACCACCGCTATCGGTAACTGGCCGGATCCCATGCAGTTTGCGCAGTCCATCGGTAACTGGCCGGACCCGATGTCTTACCAGGCGTCCATCGGCAACTGGCCGGACCCGATGTAGACCTGAGGTACCTCCCGCAAGGGATCACCAGCTCCGGGACATGCGCAAACCATGTCCCGGGGCTGTTTTTTTGGCCAAACGTCGCAAGGGGAGTGTCATGAACCGCAGGGAACCGAATGACTTGAAGCGTGCCTACACGGCATGGACCATCGCCGGGACCTCGTTGATCGTGACCGCCGTGGCGGGGTCGGCAATAATCGCAGTGTTCGGCGGGACGGCCGACGCCGGGACCCTGGTGTGGGGGATTGTGGGCATGGCGTCGCTGCTGGAGGCGCTGGTGCTCTTCGCCTACGGACTCCGGCTTCGGCACCGGTACGTGACCCAGGTCCAGACGTATGAAACGCGGGGAGATTACCGGGAGGACGACGGCTCCAACCGGCCACGGGTTCCACTATTGGGCGACGGCCAGGCCAGCCAACGGTCCACGTTCGAGGGCCTCTGAGGTCACGGACGGCACCGCCGGAGCCGCCGAAGCAAACCAACGCAAAGAGGGCCTTCCGAATGGAAGACCCTCTTTGCTTTTGGTCGGGATGACAGGATTTGAACCTGCGACCTCGTCGTCCCGAACGACGCGCGCTACCAAGCTGCGCCACATCCCGATCCGTTGCTTCAAAAGCAACTTCACAAGAGTATCCGATTCCGGCCCCCATGTGAAATCGGCGCCCGGACGCCCCGCGGGAGCTACACCAGTGAGTCTTTCCACGCCCCGTGCAGCTCAGCGAATCGCCCGCCGCCGCCAATCAGTTCCTCCGGCGTACCGTCCTCCACCACCCGTCCGTCGTGGACCACCAGGACGCGGTCGGCGGTTTCCACCGTGGACAGCCGGTGGGCGATGATCAGCGCCGTGCGGCCCGCGTCGTGCCCTGCCACGCCCTCCAGCAGGCCGGCGAGTCCGCTCTGGACCAGGCGCTCCGAGGGGATGTCCAGCGAGGAGGTAGCCTCGTCCAGGATGAGCACTGCCGGGCGGGCCAGGAACGCCCGGGCAAAGCTGATGAGCTGGCGCTGGCCGGCCGAGACACGCCCGCCGCGCTTGTTCACGTCAGTGTCGAAGCCTTCGGGCAGTTCCATGATGAATTCGTAGGCGCCAACGGCACGGGCGGCCTCCTCGATCTCCTCGCGGGAGGCTTCCGGACGGCCCAGCGCGATGTTGTCCGCCACGGACCCGCTGAACAGGAAAGCCTCCTGGGTAACCATCACCACGTTCCGGCGCAGGTCCGGGGTGGTGAGGCTCCTCAGGTCCACGCCGTCCAGCGTCACCGACCCTTCGGACACGTCATAGAAGCGGGCAATCAGTTTGGCCAGCGTGGACTTGCCGGCCCCGGTCTGGCCCACCAGGGCCACGATCTGCCCGGCCGGTATGTGCAGGTTCAGCCTGGGGATGATGACCGGCCCGTCGCCGTACCGGAACTCCACTCCGTTGAAGTCGATGCTGCCGCGGGCGTCACGGAGCGCTACGGGGTTCTTCGGAGGCCGCACGGTGGGAACCTCCTCCAGCAGGCCGGAGACCTTCTCAAGGGCTGCCTGGGCGCTCTGGAACGAGTTGTAGAACATGGCCATCTGGTCCACCGGCTGGAAAAAGCGCTTGGTGGACAGGATCAGGGCCAGCAGGACACCCACAGCGAGGTCACCGCCCAGCACACGGAAACCGCCAAAGAGCAGAACCACCGCGACGCAGACGTTGCCGATCAGCACCAGGCCCGGCTGGAAGATGCCGTTGAGGTTGATGGACCGGACAGTCACTTTGCGGTAGTCCTCGGACAGTTCGCCGTAGCGGTCGGCGTTTTCGCGCTCCTTGCGGAAAGCCTTCACTGCCCGGATGCCCGTCATGGTCTCCACGAAGTGCACGATCAGGCGCGCGGACACCACCCTGGACTCGCGGAAGGCGATCTGGGAGTGCTTCTGGTACCAGCGTGCCAGGAAATACATGGGCACGCCTGCGGCCAGCACAATGAGGCCGCTGCGCCAGTCCAGGGCGAACACCGTGATGGCCGTGAACACCATGAACAGCATCCCGGAGGCCAGCGAGCTGACGCCCGAGTCCAGGAGTTCGCGCAGCGCTTCGAGGTCCGACGTCTGCCGGGCGATGATCCGGCCGGACGTGTACTTCTCGTGGAATTCCAGACTCAGCCGCTGTGTGTGCCGGAAGACGCGGACCCGAAGGTCCAGCAGCATCGCCTGGCTCAGCTTCGCCGTCGAGGTCACGTACAGGGCGGTGAGGCCTGCAGTGGCAACCGCCGCGGCAAGGTAGGCGACGCCGGTGAGGACCAGCGGCAAGTTGTCCCCGGCCCGCAGTGCGGGCAGGGCGTGGTCGATGCCGAAGGCGATCAGCGCCGGCCCGGCCACCCGGGCAGCCTGCGACAGGACCACCATGGTGATGGTGAGCCAGAACCTCAGCCGGACGGGACGGATCAGGGAGCCCAGCAACGCGAGCGACCGCCGTCGTACGGTTTTACTTTCGCTCTTGCTCAGGTGGGCGTTGTCCTCGTTGGCGGTGCCGAAGGTAGCGGTGGTCATCGGGAAATCTCCTCGGACTCGTCGCTCAATTCTGAAAGGTCCGACAGTTCGGAATCCAGGTCACGGGGTTCCGTTTCCAGGCTGGCGATCACGTAGCGGTAGTGCTCGTTGTGCGCCAGCAGCTCGGCGTGGGTCCCCACGGCGGCGATCCGGCCGTCCTCAAGCAGCGCCACCCGGTCCGCCAGCGCCACGGTGGACGGCCGGTGGGCGACGATCAGCGTGGTGGTGTCGGCAAGCACTTCGCGCAGCCGGGCTTCCACGAGTTCTTCGGTGTTGACGTCCAGGGCGGACAGCGGATCATCCAGCACCAGCACCTTGGGCTTCGCGGCGATGGCACGGGCCAGGGCAATGCGCTGCCGCTGGCCGCCGGACAGGCTGAGGCCCTCCTCGCCGATCAGCGTGTCCAGGCCGTCCGGAAGGGAATAGGCGAAGTGGGCCTGGGCAACGTCCAGGGCCTCCTCCAGCGCTTCCTGGCTCCGCTCGCTTGCACCGAGCAGCACGTTGTCGCGGACGGAATTGGAGAACAGGGTGGTGTCTTCGAAGGCGACGCCCACCACCGTGCGCAGCTGTTCCACGGAGAACTCACGCAGGTCCACGCCGTCGATGGTGATGGAGCCCGCGGTGACGTCGTAGAGGCGGGGGACCAGCTGGAGCAGTGCGCTCTTGCCGCTGCCGGTGATACCCACAAGGGCCATGGTCTCCCCGGGGCGGACGTCAAGGCTGATGTCCTTGAGGATCGGTTTGTCCGGGGCGTCCTCGAAGGCGAACGTCGCGGCGTTGAAGCTGAGGGCGCCCCTGAGCTGCGTGGGCTGCCGGGGCTGCTCCGGGCTGGTAATGGTGTTGGCGGCGTCCATGACCTCGAAATGCCGGTCGATGGCTGTTTTGGCCGTCAACGCCATGGCGAGCAGCATGCCGCTGAATTCCACGGGCGCAGCGACGACGGCCGCGGTGGCGAAAAACGCCACCAGCGAACCGATGCTTAGCTGGCCGTCCGCCGCCAGTGTGATGCCCACCACCAGTCCGGCGCCGAGCGCGAGTTCGGGCAGGAGAGTGACCACCATGCTGAAAGTGGCCTGGTGTTTGGCCTTGGCGATCTCGGTCTGCCGGAGTTCCTCGGCCTGTTCATTGAAGTTTTCCAGGGCTTCACGGCTGCGGCCGAAGGCCTTGAGCACGCGGATGCCGTGCACGGATTCCTCCACCGTGGTGGCGAGGTCGCCGGCCTGGTCCTGGCTCCGGCGGGCCACCTTGCTGAAGCGGGTCCGGAACCGGAAACCGTAGATCATGATGGGCACGGCGGCGGCCAGGAAGATCAGTGCAAGCTGCCAGCTCATGGCAAACATCACGACGACGCCGATCACCACCGTCAGCGTCGTCACCACCAGCATGATGGCGCCGAACGCCATCCAGCGGCGCAGGAAGTTCAGGTCCGTCATGGCCCTGGAGAGCAGCTGCCCGGATCCCCAGCGGTCGTGGAAGGACACGGTCAGGTCCTGGAGGTGCCCGTAGAGCGATACCCTCATCCGCGTTTCCACTGTGGTGGCCGGATTGATCACAAACTGGCGGCGGAGGGCAACCAGCCCGGCTTCGGCGACACCAAGGCCCAGGATGATCAGGGAGGCGATCCAGACAGCGTCCGTGGCGCCGCCCGGGCGGAGCGAGTCATTGATGAGCACCCGCAGCACCTGGGGGATGGTCAGTGCCACGATGCTGGCCAGGAGGGCACACAGGAGTCCCATAAAAAGCCGGGGGATGATCGGCTTCACATGGGGATAGAGTCGGCTGATTGACGTGAAGAATGGAGTCTGCTTGGCCATGCCTGCTTCTTAAAGCTCAACTGCGAATGTAGTTTCCTTTAGCAACTACCCTATGCCATGGCGTGACGTCGTTCACAGGATTCTGCGGGCCGCGGGGATCTTGCCCAGTCATTGCGTTTTGTAATGCATCCGGCGGTTGGGCCTGCGCAAACCTGGCTCCTCAACGCTCCGTCAGCGTGAGGAGTACGGCCTCGGGGCGGCAGGCGATCCGTACCGGTGCGAAGCGCGAGGTGCCGATCCCGCCGGAGACGTTGACCGGCGTCGTGCGTCCGTTGCTTTCCCAGTTGTTGAGTCCCTTGGCCCGCCACGTGGGGAGGTCGCAGTTGGACACCAGGGCGCCGTACCCGGGCAGGCAGATCTGGCCGCCGTGGGTGTGCCCGGCGAGGAGCAGGTCCGCACCGTCCTCGGTGAAATGGTCCAGCACGCGCTGGTAGGGCGCGTGGATGACCGCCACGCGCAAGTGCGGCGTGTTGTCCTGGCCCTTCGTCCCGCGGGGCCAGCCGGCATAGCGCTCCAACTTGAGGTGGGGATCGTCCACACCGGAGAAGTCAAAGCGCAGGCCCTTCAGCACCACGGACTGGTTCCGGTTGGTCAGGTCCACCCAGCCTGACATTCCGAAGTAGGAACGCAGCCTCGGCCAGTCGAGTTCCACGGGCTTTTTCTGGGCTTTTGACGGCCCCAGCAAGTAGGACGCCGGATTCTTCACGGTGGGTGCGAAGTAGTCGTTGGAACCGGGCACAAAGACGCCGGGAAATTGCAGGAGGGGTTCCAGTGCCGCCAGCAGCGGGTCGATCGCCTTGACGTGGCTGAGGTTGTCCCCGGTGTTGACCACCAGGTCCGGCTTCAGCTCCGCCAGGGACGAGAGCCACTGCGCCTTCCGGTTCTGCCCCGGAACGAAGTGGATATCGCTGAGGTGCAGGATCCGGAACGGGCCGAAACCGGCGGGAAGGACGGGCACGGTTTCCTCGCGCAGGACGAACTGGTTCTTCTCCCAGAGCCCGTACCCCGCCGTTGCCATGCCGGCCGCGGCGCCGGCTGCTGCAGTTACGGCAAGGCCGCGTCCGATGCTTCGGGCGCGGCCTGCCAGCGTTGTGTTGTCCCCCATTGGTGCGCTACCCGTTGCCCTTGCCGTTGTCCTTGTTGCTGGGTGCCGGAGCCGGAGCTCCGGTGGTGGGAGCCGGCGCCGGTGCTGGCGCACTGCTCTGCGTCGTCGGGGTGGTCTGCCGCGTGGGCGCTCCATTGACCATGTTCGACGGCGGGGCCGTGAACGGGTTGGTACCGTACGCGGGCGCTACCTGGGACATGAAGTTCGAGAACATCGGTCCGGCGATCATGTAACCGTCGATTCCGGTGTAGAACTTGCCGTTGACAGTCACGTTCTGGCCCGCGCGCTGCTGCGTTCCGAGGGCGTCACCGAACCAGGCCGCGGTGGCCAGGCCGGTGGTGTGTCCCACCACCCACGTTGAGCCGTTGTTGTTGGAGGTACCGGTCTTGGCTGCGATGGGGAAGTTGGTCTTCGTGGAAATCCGGGGCTGGATCAATGAGCCGGAGCCACGGTTGAGGACTTCCTGGAGGGCGTAGTTCACGCCGCGGGCGACCTCCGGCTTGAGGGCATCACGGCAATTCGTGGACTGGGCCGGCAGCTGGGCTCCGGTCTGGTCCGTGACCGACGTGATGGCAATCGGGGCACAGTACTTGCCGTCATTAGCGAAAGTGGCGAAGGCGCTCGCCATGGCCAGCGGCGACGTCTGCCTGGAACCAAGGAGGTTACCCAGGGTCGTCATGGTGATGGGCGGCGTCGGGTTGGTGATCTTACCGTCGCCGTCCCTCTGCGGAAGGCCTTCGTGCAGGCCCACGGCGTCCACGATCTTCTGGATTCCGCACAGATCCACCCTGGCGGCGGTGGCAAACGTCATGGTGTTGATCGAGTTGGCCAGGCCGTCGAGGACCGTCATTGACTTGTAGTAGTTCGGCTCGGCATTCTGCAGGTCCGTGGACTCGCCGTTGGTGCTGTCGTACCAGCCAACCGTCGGGGTCTCGCAGGTGTTCTTCCAGGGGAAGTTCTGTGGATACCGACGAACCGCTCCGTTCAGGATCGTGTTCATCGAATTGCCCTCGTTGAGCCACTCGGCAAACGTGAACGGCTTCATGGTTGAACCGGGCTGTGCACCGCCGAGTCCGTTGAGGTCGTTGCCGTTGGCGTCATACTGGTCAACGCTGAAGTTGAGCTGGCTGTCGAATTTGCCGTCCCCGGCGAACCACACGGTGTTCTGCGCCATGTTGGTGATCTTGCCGGTGTTCGGCTGGACCGAAACCACCGCAGCACCCCATTTGTCCGGGTTGGCTCCGGCTGACGCGTCCACTTGGGCCTGCGCCGCGTTCTGGGCCTTGGGGTCAAGGGTGGTGGTGATGGTCAGGCCGCCGCGGAAGATCTTCCGCTCGCGTTCCGTGGCATCGGCGCCATAGGCCGGATCGTTCAGCAGCAGGTGCAGGACGTAATCACAGAAGTAGGGGGCCGTGGAAGCATAGGCACAACCCTGGCGGGCCGGGGTGACCTTGGTTTCCACCGGGGTGGCTACCGCTGCTTCGTAGTCGGGCTGGTTGATCTTGCCCTGCGTGTACATCGCCTTGAGCACCTGGTCGCGGCGGTTCTTCGCGTTCTCGGGGTTGTTGATGGGGTCATAGAACGACGGGCTGTTCACCACGCCGGCCAGCAGGGCGGCCTGCGGCAGGGTGAGGTCCTTGGCGGTGGTGCTGAAGAAGAACTTGGAGGCCGCCTCAATGCCGTAGGCGTCCCGGTTGAAGAACACGATGTTGAGGTAGCCCTCGAGGATCTGTTCCTTGGTGAACTTCTTTTCCAGTGCGATGGCCAGCTTCATTTCGCGGAGCTTGTCGCCTACGCCCTTGTTGACGCCGTTGAGCTTGATGTCCTCGGTATTGCCTTCAGCTTCCAGCGAGGCATTGATGACGTTGTTCACGTACTGCTGCGTGATGGTGGACGCGCCCTGCTTGTTGCCGCGGGCCGTGCTGACCAGTGCACGCATGATGCCCGTGGTGTCCACACCGCCGTGCTCATAGAAGCGGCTGTCCTCAATGGCGATCACTGCGTCCTTGATGAATGGCGACATCTGGTCCAGTGCAACGCGTGTGCGGTTTTCAGCGTAGAGGTTGGCGATCAGGCTGCCGTCGGAGGCGAGGATCTTGGTGGACTGGCTCGGCGGATCCACCTGCAGCTCCGCCGGGAGCGTGTCGAAGAACTCGATGGAGCCGCTCGCGGTGCTGCCGGAAACAGCCGCCGCAGGGACCAGCAGGCCTGCCACCAGGACACCACAAATCGCGCTCACGCCAAGGAAAGCAAGGATCTTTCCGAGGGTGGTGGCCGTGTCGAATAAAGGGTTCTTACCAGTCGCCATGTTTTCCACTTTACCGGCAAGGACTAGTCTTTAGCTCATGACCAAATGGGAGTACGCCACGATTCCGCTCATTATTCACGCCACGAAGCAGATTCTGGACCAGTGGGGAGAGGACGGCTGGGAGCTCGTCCAGGTAGTCACCGGTCCTGACGGCAACGGCCTCGTTGCCTACCTCAAGAGGGAGAAGCAGTAGTTATGACAAGCCCTGCGGGCACGGCGCCGGAATCCCCGGCCCACGCCGAAAATCCGGCCTCCGGAGCGGAAACCGGAGCACCGGTTTCCGCCGTCGAACAGCGTCTGGCGGAGCTGGGACTGGCCCTTCCGGACGTTGCGGCCCCGGTGGCTGCCTATGTTCCGGCCGTCATCTCCGGGAACCATGTTTATACGTCCGGCCAGCTGCCCTTTATTAACGGCAAACTCGAAGCTACCGGCAAGGTGTCCACGGGCACCGAGGGCTACGCTGACGAACCCACGGTTTCTCCCGAGGACGCCAAGCGCTTCGCTGCTGTCTGCGCCGTCAATGCCCTGGCCGCGGTCAAGAGCGTGATCGGCGACCTCGACCGCATCACCAGGATCGTCAAGGTGGTGGGCTTCGTTTCCTCCGATCCCACCTTTACCGGGCAGCCGGGAGTCATCAACGGCGCGTCCGAACTCCTGGGCAAGGTCCTCGGCGACGCCGGCCAGCATGCACGGTCCGCCGTCGGCGTGTCGGTGCTTCCGCTGGACTCGCCGGTCGAAGTCGAACTGATCGCCGAATTTAGCTAAGGCCGGTCACTTCCCTTGCCCCAGTTAGCCCGTCGCCTGTTTGTGCTGCCTCCCGATCTTGAGGGGGCAGCACAAAGCTGGCTCGAACATGGCGAGCGGACACCGCGCGCCGCACGCTACGCGTCCTCCGTTGTCCTGCTGAGGGACTCTCCCACAGGGCTCGAAACCTGGCTGGGCTACCGGCCGGGTTCGTCTCCGCTCGGCGTCCTCGCCTTTCCCGGCGGTTCGCTGGAGGCGTCCGACGACGACGCCGTCGGCTGGCTGGGCCCCACGCCGCAGCATTGGGCGGACCAGATGGGAACGGCCGACGTCGGTCTGGCGCGCCGCCACGTGGTGGGTGCCATCCGCGAACTCTTTGAAGAAACCGGCGTCCTGCTCGCCGGCCCGGACTTCTCCACCACGGTGGAAGCCACCTCCACGCCCGAATGGATGCGCGCCAGGATTGCCGTCGCCGAACAGGAGAAATCCTTTACGGACGTGCTGGCCAAGCGCGGATTGTCGATCCGCACGGATCTGCTGAAACCGCTGGTCAACTGGCTCAGCCCCGACTTCGCCCACCGCCGCTTCAACACCCGCTACTTTGCCGCCACCGTGCCCGTGAACCAGCAGCCCACCCTGCTGGGAAGCAAGGGCGTGTGGGGCCGGTGGGTGTGCGCCAGCAAGGTTATCGCCGAACGTGACACCACTGCCCTGGGTGACGAAGTGGGCCAGGAAAACACGGTGGGCCTGAAACTCGGCCAACTGCTGGTCCCCGGCTCCGAAATCATGCTCGAGAAGATGGCGGCCGCCAACGGCTGCATCGCCTACCTGAGCTATAAGCGCAAGCCGCACGTGTACCAGCCGAAGCTCGTCGACGAAGACGGCAAGCTGATGCTCGAAGTCGAAGCCGCCAAAACCGTGGCAGGAGAGCCTCAGCGCGAGCGCTAAGTCTGTCAGCCGCATCGCCGTGGTTCGGTTCGCCGCGATGCGTTCCTACGCGAAGGACCGCCGCACGGTTTTCTTGGACGCTCTCGCAGTTCCTGTCGCCTTTTTCGAAACCCTCTCGCAGTTCCTGCCGTGTCTTCGAACCCTGAACGTGGCCGGGACGCAAGGGAGGCCCTGAGGCGGGCATCCGGAAGCGTGCGTCAAAGCGACGAAGGAGCAGCACGCGGAGGATGTCGCCCTAGGGCCTCACCTAGTGAAAGTGACTAGCGGGAGCGCTGGCGGAGGCGCTGCATGTCCAGGATGACGACGGCGCGGGCTTCCAGGCGGAGCCAGCCTCGCTGCACGAACTCGGCCAGGGCCTTGTTCACGGTTTCGCGTGAGGCGCCCACCAGCTGGGCCAGTTCTTCCTGCGTGAGCTCGTGGGCCACCAGGACGCCGTCGGTTGCCGGGCGGCCGAAGCGGTCGGCCAGGTCCAGCAGCGCCTTGGCCACGCGGCCCGGGACGTCGGAGAATACCAGGTCGGATAGGGAATCGTTGGTGCGGCGCAGGCGGCGGGCCAAGGCCTGCAGGAGCTGGGCCGATACCTCGGGGCGGGTGCGCAGGAGTGCGTTGAGGCTCTCGTTCTTCAGGCCGGCGAGGCGGGTCTCCGAGACGGCAGTTGCCGTGGCCGTGCGGGGGCTCGGATCGAAGAGGGCCATTTCGCCGAAGAGCTCGCCCGGGCCGAGGATGGCCAGCAGGGACTCGCGTCCGTCCGGGGACGTGCGGCCCAGCTTCACCTTGCCGGAGACGATGAAGTAGAGCTGATCACCCTGGTCGCCTTCGCGGAAAACCGAGGCTCCGCGTGAGAGGTCCACCTCCGTGAGCTCGTCCGTGAGCAGGCGGAATGCCTCGTCGTCGAGCGTGGCGAATAGGGGTGCGCGGCGCAATACCTCGATGTCCATGAAATCTCCTGAGTAAATGTGTCGGCTGGGGCGCTTCAGCCATTGTTTCAGAATTTTGAAGGTTCTGTGACGTACTTGGCACGCGAAACGCCTGAAACGGCGCCGATAAGGCCCTTGCGGGGCCCCTACGCGGCAGTTTCCGACGGCGGGAACGGGGTTTGGCGGGCAAATTGCCGTTTGCTGCGGCGTCCGGCCCCGGTCGGCAAACTGTCAGGGTCCGCCCCTAGAATTAGGGCTTACCTGTTTTGTGAGGAGCCCGTGTGTTCGGCTTGACCATCCTGGACCTGGCGTTGATCCTGGTGCTGCTGTCGTACCTGATCTACGGCCTGCGCAATGGCTTCCTGGTGACCCTTGGCGGCATTGCCGGGTTTATCGTCGGTGCCGTGGCCGCGTTCGTTTCGGTGCCCGTCGTCAGCAACCTGGTGGAGGACAGCGGGTGGCGGCTCACCGCCATCGTGGCCGCCGCCGTCGTGCTGATTGTCCTGGGGCACGCGCTGGGAACCATGATCGGCCGCAAAATCCGCAGTGCCGTGCGGATCCAGCCCCTGCGGGCAATGGACCGGCTGGTGGGTGGAGGCGTCAACGTGGTGGTGGCAGCACTGGTCATGTCCATGCTGTCCTTCAGCATCAGCGCACTGGGCGTCCCGTTCGTGTCCCAGCAGCTGGCCGAGTCCAAGGTCATCCGGTTCATCGACGGCCTCACGCCCGTGCCGGTAAAAACGGCCGTGGCGCAGCTGCGCTCCACCGTGATCGGTGACGGCATCCCCACGCTCATCGAGGGACTCGGACAAGGCCAGCAGGTGGCCATTCCCAACGCCAGCACGGACACGCCGGCCCTGAACCGGGCAGCGGAATCCGTCCTGAAAATTGCTGGCACTGCCTACCAGTGCGGCCAGAACCAGACCGGAAGCGGCTTTGTGGTGTCGCCGGGGCGCGTTGTGACCAACGCCCATGTGGTGGCGGGCGTGTCGCAGCCCGTGGTGGAGATTCCCGGCGGGGGAGCCATGCCCGGCCGGGTGGTCTACTTCGACAGCCAGCATGACCTGGCGGTCCTCGCCGTGGACGGCCTGCCTTCGTCCCCGCTGCAGCTGAGTGCGGACCTTCCGGCCGGCAGCCCGGCCGCTTTCGCAGGCTACCCGCACGGCGGTCCGTTCCAGTCCAAACCGGCAACGGTGCAGGACATCGCCACCGTCCTTGTTCCGGACATCTACGGCAGCAATGCGGCACCCGAGGATGTTTACCGGCTTGCCGGCGATGTCCAGCCGGGCAACTCCGGCGGCCCGCTCTTGACTACCGAAGGCCAGGTGGCCGGTGTGATCTTCGCGAAGGCAACCTCGGATGCCGATTTGGGCTTTGCCATCACCATGGATGACCTCGGTCCGGTGGCCGCCCAGGCCGCTGGGCTGAGCAGCCCCGTCTCATCCGGGCAGTGCATCCAGAAGTAAACGGGCACCGGGACTTAGAGCCACTCCAGGCTTTGGCCGTGCGGGCCGGCGATGGCCACGGGAACGCCGTCCTGGAGGAGGAGGAAGCGGCCCTGCAGGCGGGCGTCATCCATTTCCGGCACCACCACCGAGCCGTCGGCCTGGGCAACGACCGTGTGGCCCTCGTTGGACAGCCAGTGGCAGCCCCGCTCTGCCGCAAGAGCGCCGATGGTGGCCCGGAAGGTTTCCCGCTGTGAGGCGTTAAGGTAGGCCATCACCGCGCTGTGGAACACCACCAGGGTTGCGTCCGGCGGCGCCTGTCCTGCCAGCGCCACCAGCTGCTCGTTGAGATCGCCGGTCACCAGGAGGGGCGGATCCTGGCGCGCGATGGCAATCGCCCGGCGCAGCCGCTCGCGGCGGAAGTCCTGCTCCGGCCAAATGAGGGCTTCAAGCCAGGCGACGTCGTCGGGGTTGTTGATGTCCAGGGGGTTCAGGTCGATTCCGGCCCGCCACACCACCTCGGGCAGCCGGGAAGGAACCGGAACGGCACCCTGCACCGTGCAGTGCAAGACCGGCGGCCCGTCCGCCGGGGACCGGGCGGTGTCCGGCTGCGGGTCCAGCCGCGTGACAGACGCCCCGCGGTGGTACTCGTAGGCGTATTTGTCCGGGTACAGCGCCAGCCCTGCGGAGGCGCCCACCTCGATCAGGGCCAACGGACGGCCCGAGGCAGCGGCGATGCCCGCGAGGGAGGGCAGCAGCGTGGCGCAGCGGCCGGCCTCGTTGGTCTGCGTGGCGCGGGAGAGCACAATCCGGGAAACCTCCTCCCAGTTAGCGACCACGAACTCCCGGAACGCGCGGTACGGGGTGATTCCAGCCCCGAGGAAGCGGGCGGCAGCGAGGATCAGCAAAGGCTGGCGCTTGTTGTGCGGCCACTGCTCGATGCAGCGGATCAGCTCGGGATCGTCGGCGATTCCCACTGACCATTCGGCGTAGCAGGGCGAGGAAGACGGCGCATCGAAAGTCCCGAAGTTCCGGTACCAATCCGCCGTCCCCATGGTCAGGCCTTGCCGGCGTTCAGTTCTGCGAGGTATTCGACGGCGAACCGGTAGCCCATCACGCCGGCGCCGGCAATCACGGCCTTGCTGATGTCCGAAAGGTACGAGTGGTGCCGGAATTCCTCGCGGGCGTGGACGTTGGTGATGTGGACCTCCACGGCCGGCAGCTGCACCGCGGAGATGGCGTCCCTGATGGCCACGGAAGTGTGCGTGTACGCACCGGCGTTGAGGACGATGCCGATGGCCTTGCCCCGGGCTGCGTGAATAGCGTCAACCAGTGCGCCCTCGTGGTTGGACTGGAAGCACTCAACCTCGAGGCCGTACGTTGCGGCGGCATCCTTGGCGAGCTGTTCGACGTCGGCCAGCGTGGCCGTGCCGTACTTCTCCGGTTCCCGCGTTCCCAGCAGGTTCAGGTTGGGTCCGTTGAGGACCAGGATGGTGCCGCGGCCGGCGTCGGTGGCGGGGGAGGCTTCAGTCATGTCAGCCAATCTATCGCGTTGCGGGCGGCGTGCGCCGTTCTTTACGAGCCACCGCAGCTGCGCAGCTGTTGTGCCTATTCGGTGATTCTGGCGATCCTGCGCAGTGCCACTGCGCAGACCGGCAGGTAGGCCGGCGCCCACCATGGGACAGTGAACGTGGCCCGGCAGCCGTCCCCCTCCGGAACCACGAGGTGCCCGGTGGCCCGGATACCGGCCACGGCCCAGGCCCAGGACCGGCCCGCGTCGAATTCCGTCACCGTGAACGGCAGCCTTAGGCCGAGTCGAGTCCGCACCCGGCCTGTGCTGCCGGCTTGGAGGCCGGGCGAGTCGAGTTCGGCACCCGTTATGGAAGGCCCCCAATCCGGCCAGCGCCCGACGTCAGTGAACAGCCCCCACACGTCCGCCGTGGACGCCGCCATGTGCCGCGACACGGAAAACTGCATGCCAGCTACCCGAAATCCGGGCGCAGAATGGCCTGCGCCGCGCGGTGGCCGCTTTCGAGGGCACCCTGGATGGACGCGGTGGCGCGGTAGTCGCCGCAAAGAAAGAGGCCCGGCGAGGCCTCCGCCGGGTGCGGTGATCCCAACGGCGGCGGCTGGACGGGCAAGGCCTGTGGAACTTCGTGCCTGGCCACCAGTTCCCAATGCGTAGCATCCTCGCCGTAGATCCCAGCGGCGTGATTGCGGACCTCGTCGTCGCCGGGCACCGGCCGTCCCGGGCCGAACAGTGCCGAGGTCTGCACCAGGTGCCTGCCCGCGGGTGCGTATCCGGGCGCGGCGTTGGATACGACGGCGGTATTGACCAAGGGACCGCCGCGAGGTTCCCGGGCATCGACGCAGAGCATGTTGAGCCGCGACGGTGGCTCGCTGGCCGCAAACCAGTGCGTCAGCACCCCCTTCATGGCCGGGGCGCCGCCGCGCCCCGCCCTGCCGGCTGCCGCACCGCGGCCCGGCGCACCGGCGTCGTCGTTTCCCGGCGCCAGGCTTCCGGCACTGACCGGATCGGTGGCCAGCACCACCTGCTCTGCGCGGAGCTCCGCTCCGGGGGCACGGACCAGCATGGAACCGCCCTCGCGCCGGATGGACTCCACCGTGGTCCGGGTGCGCACCGGGACGGCGAGGGAAGCCGCCAGCTGCCTGGGCAGCGCCTGCATGCCCAGCCGCGGCAGCCCCGGCACACCCAGCGCGAAGGTGCGCAGCAGGAGCAGGGCGAAGTCATTGGAGGTGCTGCCGTCGTCTTCCAGGAGCACCCCCGCGAAAAACTGTTCAACCACCCGGCGGAGTTCGCCGGAAAGGCGGGCGTCATCCAGCGCCCGGTGCAGCGTGACGTCCCGCCCGGACCCTCCGGTGCGACGCCCTGCGGGCGCGGCTTCCGCCGTCGTCGTACTGCCCCCAGGATCGGACAAATGCCGGAGCCGCCCAGCGGAGGAAGGCAGCCGCATCACGTGGCTTGGCGATGCCGCTGCCAACCGTCCGGGCGATCAGCCGGGGTTCGCGCAGCGGGTGGGCGAGCACGGCGAAACCGTCATCGCGCCGGACGCCGAGGCCGGCGCCGAAGGGCTGCAGTTCCAGCGCGCCCACGTCCACCCAGCGCCGGACGGCCGGGTAGGCGGGATTCAGCACCTGGAACCCGCGGTCCACCAGGAAACCGTCCACCTGTTCCGTGCGGATCCGGCCTCCGACGTCGTCGGCTGCTTCCCACACCTGCACGTCACGCCCGGCGGCCTGCAGTTCGCGGGCACACTGGAGCCCCGCGAGCCCGGCACCGACCACCAGGACTTCACACGAATCGGTCATGGTTCATCTTGGCACGCCGGGGCGGGGCAGCCGGCGGCCCGCGACCGCCGTTTCCCGCGACTCTGGCCACCCTTAGCGGGGGTGCCTAGACTTGAAGGACCATCGTGCGGAGCTCCCGTACCGGTCAGCTCGCGCGGAAAGCCCGATCTGGAGAGAGCGTCATCATGCGCTGCAAAAATGTGGATTCAGGAAACGCAATTCGCCGTGCCGCCGTGGGACTTGTTGCCCTCGCAGCACTCTTAGCGCCGGCGCCTGTGGCGTCCGCCGCCCCGCCGTCAAACGGCCACGACAAAGTCATTGAGCTCCCGGGCGCGTCGTCGGCCGAGGGCATAGCCGAGGGGGAGGGCACCAGCTTCTTCGCCGGGGACCTGCTCAAGGGGGATATTTTCCGCGGTGACATCCGCAGGGGAACCGCCAGGCTTTACATTGACGTGCCCGACGGCCGGATGGCGGTCGGCATGAAGGTGGACGTGGAGAACGGCCTGCTCTTCGTGGCCGGCGGCGCCACCGGCCAGGCCTACGTCTATGACACTGACACCCGAAAGACAGTGGCCACCTATCAGCTGACCACGGAACCGGCGTTTATCAATGACGTCGCAGTGACCCCAGACGGCGCCTGGTTCACCAACTCGCGCAAGGGTGAGCTGTACTTCGTCCCGGTGGACCGCCACGGCACGCCGGGCGAGGCCAGCACGCTCGAACTGACCGGACCGGCCGCGGCCACCCCGGCCGACTTCAACCTGAACGGCATTGCGGCCGTCCGGGGCGGCCGGACCCTGATCGTGGCCCACACCGCCAACGAGGCCCTGTACACGGTGGACCCGGACTCCGGTTCCAGCGCCGACATCACCGGTGCCGGCCTGCCCTTCGTGGACGGGATCGTGGTGAAGGGGAACACCCTCTGGGCCGTGCAGAACATGCTCAACCAGGTGAGCCGTGTCCGGCTGGACTCCCGGCTGGATTCCTTCGAGGTCAGGGACGTGATCACCAGCCCTGACTTCCAGGTCCCGACGACGGCAGCCCTGTTCGGCGATACGCTCGCCGTGGTCAATGCGAAGTTCGGCGTTCCCGGGGCCAGCACCTACGAAGTGGTCCTCGCCGACGCCCGCTAAGCGGTCTCGGAAAGCCAAGAGCCTGCCGGCCGGGTTGGTACCCGGCCGGCAGGCTCTTTGGGACGCGGTGAAACTACACGGCGTTGAGGCTACACGGCAGTGAAGCTGAGCAGCAGTGCATGCTCCGGGTTGAGGACGGGCATGGGCAGGCCCACCTCGGACAGGAACCGGCCGCTGGCTTCTGCACCCTCGGTCAGCCATGCGGGGGGCTGCGCCTGGGTGTAGTTGTGCGCGTAGTCGGCATCGCCGGGCGTCGGGAAGATGGCCTCCACGCGGTAGCTGCGGTCCTGGTCCAGTCCCGGAATGGTGATGCGGCCCGGCTGCTCCGCGAGCGAGGTCCTGGTGCTGACCAGAGCGAACAGTGCCGCCGTGTCCCCGGTTGCGGGGCTACCGTGGGAAACGACGCCGTGCAGCATCAGCGAATCGTCGGCAACATCCGCCCGGACCATCCGGCCCGAGTGGATCAGTCCGCGGTGCGCCTTGTAGAGCCCGATGAAACGCTTGAGTTCTTCGCGCTCCGCGCCGTGGACCTGGCGGACGTCCCATTCGAGGCCGAAGTGTCCGAACAAGGCCGTGATGGCGCGGAACGAAACGTCGTGCGTGCGGCCCGTGGTGTGGGACGTGGTGGGACCGATGTGTCCTCCGACCAGTTCCGGCGGCACCACCAGTCCGGTCCAGCGCTGGATGGTCTGGCGTTCCAGGGCATCGTTGCAGTCCGAAGCCCAGATCCGGTCCGTGCGTTCCAGGATGCCCAGGTCCACGCGTGCCCCGCCGGAAGAGCAGCTCTCGATCTCGAGGCCGGGATGGGCTTTCCTGAGCTCGTCGAAGAGGCGGTAGGCGGCCAGGGTCTGTTCGTGGACGGAGGCGCGCCCGGCGTGGCCGTGCTCGGTGAGGTCCCGGTTCTGGTCCCACTTCAGGTAGCTGATGTTGTTTTCGCGCAACAGGGCGTCGATCCGGTCGAAGACGTACTGCCAGGCCTCGGGGTTGACCAGGTCGATGACGTGCTGGTGGCGCCAGGTCAACGGCAGCCGGCCGCCGTCCTTGTGGGACCGTGGGGCGGGCCCGACGATCCACTCCGGATGGGCGCGCGCGGTGTCCGAGTCCAGGTTGATCATTTCGGGCTCCACCCAGAGGCCGAATTCCATGCCGCGGGAGGTGACGGCGTCGATCAGGGGCGTGAGGCCGTCCGGCCAGAGGCCTTCGTCCACGTACCAGTCGCCCAGGCCTGCCTGGTCGTGCCGGCGGCCGCGGAACCACCCGTCGTCGAGCACGAAGCGCTCCACGCCCAGGTCCGCCGCGGAATCGGCCAGTTCGACCAGCGTGCCGAGATCGTGGTCGAAGTAGACGGCTTCCCAGACGTTCAGCACCACAGGCCGGGCCTTGCCGGTGCCCGCAGTGCCTGCTCCTGAAACGGCTGACGGCGCAGGCAGCACGTGGTGCGGGCGGCTCCTGAACCAGCTGTAGAAAGCTTCGCTGATGCCGTCCAGGCCACGGTCCGAGTAGGCCGCGAAGAGAGCGGGGGTGGTGTAGCTGCCGTTCGCCTGGAGGACCACTTCGGCGGGACCCAGCAGCTCGGACCCTCCGATGACGGTCCGTCCGTCCCCGATGCTGTCCGCGAACTGCTCATGGTTTCCGCTCCAGGCCAGGTGGGTGGCCCAGACCTTGCCGTGGCGGTTGCCGAAGCCTGCCGTGCCGGCGGCCAGCAGCAGGGAGGAGTCGTGTCCGGTGCGGCCGTGCCGGCCGGTCCGCACCCAAGTGCCCTGCTGGATGGCGCGGCGCTGGGGGTGGCGTTCACGGCACCACCGTCCGGTCAGGTCAAGGAGTTCGACGGCGTCGGGAGCCACCGGCAGCACGGTGGCCAGTTCGTCGAGCTGAAAAGGCGACGTGCCGGTGTTGGTGACGGTGTGGCGCATTTCCAGCAGCCCGCCGTCGTGCAGTTCCAGCGCGGATTCAACGGAGATGCCGGCATCGGGATCAGACTGGACAACCACAGCTGAACTTCCTCCGGTCTTGACGTCCGTGACGCGGAGGCGGACGGAAAAGTCGTAGCCGGGCACGCCGTCGGCGATCCGGTGCCCCCGGAGGGCCGGGCGTCCACGCCAGCTGGAGGATGCCTGCGGAAGCAGCCCGGCGGGGACGGCGGTATCGACGGCGGACGGCGGGATCGCTTCGCCGAGGATGGCCAGATCGGGCAGTGAAGCGCCCAGATCGGCGCCCCAGTGAATGACCTCGGCCTCCCCGCTGTCGAAGCTGATCACCAGGCTGGTGCCGGCGGAGCGGAGGTGCAGGGGATCCATGGGGGTTCTCTTTCGTTGTGGCGGGCGTCCGGTGACGCTGCCGGCGGGGTTCGTATGGTGTGTTTGTCAGTACGTGCGGGGTGGAGCGCCCCGGGTGCCGCCGCTCCGCGAGGATGAAGCGGCGGCACCGGGGCCGTGGCTGCGACCACTTACGCAGCCACTACAGGTGCGATCTACTTGAAGAGATCGTTCACCTGGTTGTTGGCTTCGGTCAAGGAGCTGGCAGGCTTTTTGCCGGATACCACAGCGTCCATGGCAGGCTCCATGATGCCCTTGACCTTGGCAGTATTGTCAGTGATGGGGTAGAGGAAAGTAGTTCCGTTCTTGACGTGCTCGGTGAAGGCGGTGACATCTACACCCTTGGCCTTGAATGCTTCCGCAGCTTTTTCGGAAGAGGCCTTGAGGGCCGGGAACACTACAGCCTTGGATGCGACGACGTCCTGGCAAGGTGCCGAGGCAAGGTACTCCACCCACTTGATGGCGGCGTCCTTCTTCTTGGTGCCGGCCCAGATCGAGTCGGCCAGGCCGTTGAACATCGAGGCCCGCTTGCCTTCCGGACCCACGGGGGTGGGAGCGATGCCCACCTCAACACCCTTGTACCCGGTGTACTGGCCGATCATCCATGAGCCGTGGGCGTTGATGGCTGACTTGCCTGCGGCGAAGGTGTCGGCCATGGCCGCACCAACAGTGGTTTCGAGCTTGGGCATGTAGCCCTTGTCAACCAGCCCGGCGAACCAGTCGATTGAGGACTGGAACTTGGGGTCGTCATAGTTGTAGTGCGTTCCCCACGGGTTCTTGTCCGTGTGTGACCAGCCGGTGGTGTTGGTGAGGTAGCTCCACTCAGTCTGGCCTGAGGAGTCGCCGCCGCCGTTGAGTCCAAGGCCGTAGACATCCACATTGTTCTTGTCGAAGCCCGCTTCGTCCCCGCGCTTGCCGTTCTTGTCAACGGTCAGGTGGGCAATGACCTTCTCGTACGTGCCGCCGTCCTGCGGGTTCCAGGTGAGGTTCTTCATCTCTTCTTCAGAGACGCCGGCCTTGGAAAGCATGGCCTTGTTGTAGAACAACCCGATGGTGTCCCAGTCCTTCGGCAGGCCGTAGCGCTTGCCGTCTTGGCCCACCCAGAGGTCCGCGAGTCCCTCGTTGTAGGCGGACAGGTCCACGTTGTCCTTCTTGACGGCGTCGTCAATGGGGAGCAGCTGCTTGTTCGCGGCGAGCTCGCCGTAGCGGCCCAGGTGGTTGGTGAAGACGTCGGGAGCCGTGCCGCCAACGAACCCGTTCGTGAGCGTGCTCCAGTAATCGTCCCAGCCGCGCTGGGTGATCTTGACCTTGATGTCCGGGTTGGCCTTCTGGAAGTCATCAGCGCACTGCTGGTAGGCGGGAAGCTGGTTGGCGTCCCAGAGCCAGTAGCTGAGCTCGCCCTTGGCCGATTCTGCTGAGGATCCTGAGCCGCCGCCACAGGCGGAGAGTGAGAGCGCGATGGCTGCGGCGACGGCGACGGTGCCGAGGGATTTCTTCATTGTTTTCTTTCCGTTCGGGATGGGATGGGGAGTCGGGGTGGTGGTGAGAAGCCGGGGGTTACTTGATTCCGGAGAATCCGATGGAGTTGACGATTTTCTTGCCGAAGGCGGCGAAGAGGATCAGTACGGGCAAGGCAGACACCAGGGTTGCGGCCATGAGGCCGGACCAGTCCGGCGCTCCCTGCGGGGATTGCGACTTGAAGACGCCGAGCCCTACCTGCAGGACGCGGACATCATCCTGGGAACCGACCAGCAGGGGCCAGAAGTACTCGTTCCACTGCCCGATGAAGGTCAGCAGGGCCAGAGTGGCCAGGGGTGCGGCGGCATTCGGGAGAACGATCTGGAAGAAGATGCGCAGGTGCTTGGCGCCGTCGAGCATGGCCGCCTCTTCCACTTCGCGCGACATGTTCAGGAAGAACTGACGGAGGAAGAAGATCGCGAAGGGGGTCATGAACACGTATGGCAGGACCATGCCGAGCATTGTGTTGAGCAGGTCCAGGTTCTTGATCAGCAGGAAGTTGGGCAGTGCGGTGAAGATTGGCGGGACCAGCATGGTGCCCAGGAACAGGCTGAATACGGCGTTCCGGCCCTTCCAGCGCAGGCGGGCAAAGGCGTAGGCGGCCATCGCGCTGAAGAACACGGCTCCGGCGGTGGTGATGGAGGAGAAGATGATCGAGTTGCGCAGGTACAGCCAGAAGTCGATGGCTGCGCCGGAACCGCCTTCGGCGACGGCGTCGGCCGGGCTCTGCAGCCCGAACACGCGCATGAAGGCACCCAGCGTGAAGTCCGCCGGAAGGAGGCTGGCCGATTGGGAGGCCAGTGACCCGTTGGTGGACAGTGCCGTGCGGAGCACCCAGAGGAACGGGACCACTGAGACCGCGATGGCCAGGGCCAGCAGGGCCCAGGCGCCTGCGCGGCGGGTGTTGAAGGGACGGCGACGGCGGGTGGTGGCCGGCTTCGGTGCGCGGCTGGTGGTGGTGGTCATGCGGGGCTCCTTAGTCCAGGTCCGACTCGTTGCCCCGGAGGAACTTCATCTGAATGAAGGCAACGAGGGCGAGGATGAGGAAGAGAATGACGGCGATGGCGGACCCGTAGCCGAAGTCCGACTCAGTGAAGGCGCGCTGGTAGATGTAGTACTGGATGACGCGGGTGGCGTTGACCGGTCCGCCCTGGGTGGTCACGGCCACGGTGTCGAAGACCTGGAAAGAGCCGATCACCGTCACCACGAGTACCAGAACCAGGACCGGGCGCAGCAACGGCATGGTCACCTTGCGGAACGTCTGGAACGGAGAAGCGCCGTCAAGGTTGGCCACTTCATAAAGGTGCTGCGGGATGGCCTGGAGGCCGGCAAAGATGAGCAGTGCGGTGTAGCCCATGTGCCGCCAGGTGTTGATCAGGGCCTGGGTGGGGATTGCCCACTCCTCACTGCCGAAGAACGCGACGCGGGGAAGGCCGCTCCATTCGATGAACTGGTTCACCACGCCGATCTGGTAGTCCAGCATCCAGAACCAGAGCAGGGCGGCGATCACGTTTGACATCAGGTAGGGAAGCAGCAGGGCCCCTCGCACAAGGGTGGATTTAGCCACCCTGTCCATCAGCAGTGCCAGGCCGAGTGCCAGGGCCGTCTGGAGCACGATATTGATGAGGACGTACTGCCCTGTGACGGCCAAGGAATTCCAGAACAGGGCATCCTTGGCAATCGCTGCGTAATTGTCGAAGCCGACCCATTCCGGGTCACCGAGGATGTTGTACTCCGTGAAGCTCAAGTAGATACCGCGGAACGTGGGCACAACGTAGAAGAGGACGAACCCGATCATCGCCGGGGCAATGAAGAAGAGGGCGATCTTGAGGTCACCGAACCGGCGGAGGCCGCCTCGCGGCGTTGGCGCTCCGGCCCGGAGCTTTGCAGAACTCTCGTGCTTGGTAAGGGTGGTCATCTTCGACCCTTTCCTGACTGTGATGTGGATTACAACTGAGGATGAATCTACACGAGTAGATTCGAGGTGGCAAGTATTTCTTCCCATGAATCGGGAGGATTTCCGATGTCGCCGGAAATTCGTTGACTCGAGTAGATTCCGGTGGAAGACTCGCAGTAAGCCCGCAGGGGCCAGTCGTGCCCGGTATCGCGGGCCAATCAGGGAAAGGTAAACAATGACGTTTTCAATCGGAGTCGTCGGCGTCGGACAGTTCGGCGGCCATTTCGCCCACCTCTTCAAGCTCCACCCGGGAGTCAGCGAGGTCTACGTCGTCGACGAACGCCCGGAACGCGCCGCCGCAGCGCTTGAGCGCTGGGGGCTTGACGGCACCAAGGGGAGCTTCGAGGAGCTGCTGGAGTCCGACGTCGATGCAGTCGCCATCTTCACGCAGCGCTGGACCCACGGTCCCCTGGTGGAACAGGCGCTGCGCGCCGGAAAGCATGTCTACTCCGCTGTTCCGATGGCGGTTTCGGAAGAAGAGATCGAACGCATCATCGCGGCGGTGAAGGAAACCGGGCTTGTCTATGCGATGGGCGAGACCAGCTACTACAACCCCGCCACCGTGTACGCCCGCAACCAGCACGCGGCCGGCAAATTCGGCCGGATCTTCTACAGCGAAGGCGACTATGTCCACGACATGGACCTGGGCTTCTACGACGCCTACCAGTACAGTGGCGGGGAATCGTGGAAGTCGACGGCGAGCTACCCGCCCATGCTGTACCCCACCCACGCCATCGGCGGCGTCCTGGGGGCGATTCCATCCCACGCAGTCAGCGTCAGCTGCATCGGAGTCCGGGACGACCGCAATGACGGTGTCTTCGACAAGGACGTGAGCATGTTCGGCAACGACTTCTCCAACGCCACGGCACTCTTTGAACTGAACGACGGCGGCGCCATGCGCACCAACGAAATGCGCCGCGTGGGGTATCCGTCTCACATCCGCGAATCACGGTTCCGCTTCTTCGGCACTGAGGCGAGCTTTGAGCAGCTTGCCAAGGTGACGGTGTGGCAGGACAAGGAAAACGTCCACGACATCTCCGAACAGGTGGAAACCCGGCCCAGCATCCCGCTGGACGACCCGTCGCTGGCCGACGTCGCCCCGGAACTGCGGGACGCCTTCATCTCCGGACTTGCACCTGTGCACGACCGCGGACGCCTGCCGGAGGAATTCCGCGGCGCCCCGAACGGCCACGAAGGAAGCCACCAGTTCCTGGTGGACGACTTCGTGACGGCGGTCAACGAAGGGACGCTTCCGCCCGTCAACGCCTGGGTTGCCGCGCGCTTCACGCTTCCCGGAATCGTGGCGCATGCCTCGGCCCAGCAGAACGGCGAACGCCTGCCGATCCGCGATTTTGGCGACGCTCCGCAGCGTGCATAGCTAGCATGTACTCCATGACCATTCCCGCAACGCATCCGCCCCGAGGCCCGGTAACCCGCAAGGATGTTGCCCGCTATGCGGGTGTGAGCACTGCGGTGGTCAGTTACGTTGTCAACGGCGGACCCAAGCGGGTTGCGCCGGCCACCGAGGCGAAGGTCCAGGACGCCATCCGCGTCCTGGGCTACCGTCCCAACGCCGCGGCACGTGCGCTGAAACTCGGTTCCAGCGAAACCATCGGCCTGATCATTCCGGACAACAGCAACCCTTTCTTCTCCTTGCTGGCGCACGCGGTGGAAGACGCCGCCGCTGACCGGGGATTTGCGCTGGTTCTAACGAACTCGGACGGCAATGTAACGAAGGAACGGCGGAACATCCGCAACTTGGCCGCCCGCCAGGTGGATGGCGTGGTGCTGGCCAGTGTGCTGTTTGAACCGGACCTCGCGGAACTTGAGTCGGCCGAGATCCCCTCGGTATTGCTCAATCACAGCGGGGATTCCCCCGGTTTCAACAGCGTGGGCGTGGATCTTGCCGCCGGCGCCAAGATCGGTGTGGAGCACCTGATCTGGCACGGCCACAAGAACATCGCGCTGGCCATGGGCACCAACGTCTCCAACGAGGTCGACGGACGTGAACAGGGCTGGCTTCAGGCGCTGGCTGCGGCCGGCCTGCCGGAAGGCCCCATTGTCCGCGGTGAATTCACCCGGGAGGGTGGCTACGCGGCGGGGCAGCGCCTGGTGGCATCTGCCAGCCATCCGACCGCGGTGTTTGCGAGCTCCGACATGCAGGCCATCGGAATCCTCAGGGCCCTGCATGAGGCCGGCGTCTCCGTTCCGCAGGATATGGCGCTGACGTCCTTCGACGGGTCCGCCGAGGCGGAATTCAGCTGGCCCGCACTGACCACAGTGGAGCAGCCGGTCCGCGCCATGGCGGAAGCCGCCGTCAGTGCCCTGGTGGGTGAAACGAAGGGAAGCCCGCCCGAACATAGGCTGTTCCCCACCCGACTGCGCATCAGGCAGTCCTGCGGCTGCCCGTAGCCGGACCCGGGCCGTGAACAGCGCCGGACGCAGGGTTACCCCGCTTTGGCGATCCGGAGCCGGCTGACGCTTTCCTGCAGGATCCGCCGCGCGTCGCTGCTGAGCCCGGCGTCGCTGATGACCTCGTCCGCCTCCTCGAACCCGGCAATGGTGCTCATGCCCTGGGTGCCCCACTTGGTGTGGTCGGCCACCACCACCACCTTGCGTGAGGCCGCCACGAACGCGCGGTCCGTCTCGGCCTCCAGCAGGTTGGGAGTGGTGAAACCGGCATCGGGATCCATGCCGTGCACGCCCAGGAACAGCAGGTCCAGGTGCAGCTGCTTCAGCGCGGCCGTCGCAATAGGGCCTACCAATGCGTCCGACGGCGTGCGCTCGCCGCCGATCAGGATCACCGTGGAGCCGTAGCGTCCTGCCCCGGAAGACGAGCCGTGATGGAAGAGATCGGCTATGCGGATGGAGTTGGTCACCACGGTGATGCGCGGTCCGTTGACGAGTTCCTTGGCCAGCGCCCACGTGGTGGTTCCGGCGCCCAGCCCCACCGCCATCCCCTCATGCACCAGCGAAGCTGCTTCCAGGGCGATGGCCCTCTTTTCCGCCGTGAGCTGCGTCGACTTCTGCTCGAAGCCGGGTTCATGGGTGCTGGCATCGCCGGGGAGCTTGGCGCCGCCATGGATCCGTTCCACCCGGCCGCCCTCCTCCAGCAGCTCGATGTCCCGCCGAACGGTCATGAGCGACACACCCAGCTGCTGCGCGAGATCCGACACACGGACCACCCGCTCGCGCTGGACGGCGTCCACGATTGCCTGGTGGCGTGCTGCGGGGAGCATGGAGTTCCTTTCGGGCTGTGGCCGGGGGAGTGCTGTCCCCGTCAGCTTCCATCATGGTCTACCCCTTGGAAGAACCAAGAGTCAGCCCCGCAACAAACTGCCGCTGCAGGAGCAGGTAGATCACCAGGGTGGGGATGACGGTGATGACGGCACCGGCCGCCAGGAGGTTGTAGTTGTTCAGGAACTGGCCCTGGAGGTTGTTGATGGCGGTGGTGATCGGCAGCCGGTTGCCACTCTGGATGAACAGCAGCGGCCAGAAGTAGTCGTTGTAGATGAAGATGACCTGCAGGGTGCCGAGCGCAGCGAAGGCCGGCCGGCACAGCGGAAGGATGATCTCCCGGTACTGCCGCCAGATTCCGGCGCCGTCCACCAGGGCGGCTTCGGTGAGGTCGGCGGAGAGCGCCTTCATGTAGTTGGAGAGCACGAACGTGCAGAACCCCATCTGGAAGGCCGTGTTGACCGCGATGACAATGATGTAGGTGTTCAGCATGTTGCCGGAATCGCTGAAGGAGTAGGGCACTTCGAAGTGCTTGGCCATCTCGAACAACGGCGCGGCAAGGACCTGCGGCGGCAGGAGGTTGCCGGCGGTGAACATGATGAGCAGGGTGATGTTGAACTTCCAGCTCACCCGGCTTACGGCGAATGCCATCAGGGAGGCCAGGAAAAGGGTCATGAGCACGGCCGGGACGGTGATGAGCACCGAGTTCCAGAAGTAGGTGGAAAATCCGCCCTGGGTCCAGGCCTGGATGAAGTTGTCGAAATTGAAGTCGCCCGCCAAGCTGAAGTAGCCGTGCTCGTTGGTGGATGCCACCGGACGGAGGGCAGTGAAGACGGACCAGCCCAGCGGGACCAGCCACATGACGGCCATGACGGTCAGGAAAATATGGGTTCCGTAGTGGCGTTTGGGCCGGCTGCCGGACCGGGGCCCCGCAGCGGTATCTTTCCTGCCGGTGCGGACTGCGGTAGTGCTCATGCTTTGTTCTCCTTGCCAAAGGTGCGGCTGAGGTAGAAGACGATGGGGACGAGGGAAATGACCAGCAGCACCACTGCCAGGGCCGAACCGACACCGATCACCTGGCCTTCGCCCACCAGGTTCTGGATCACCAGGGCACTGAGCATTTCCAGGCCGTTGGTGCCGCGGTTGATGACGTACACGACGTCGAAGGCCCGCAGGGATTCGATGATGGTGATGACCACTATCACGATGTTGATGGGCCGCATGGCCGGGAAGACCACCCGGAAGAACGTCTGGACGGCGCTCGCGCCGTCGATGGCGGCGGCCTCCTTCAGGCTGGGGTCCACACCCTTGAGTCCGGCCAGGTAGAGGAGCATGACGTAGCCGGCATGCCGCCAGGTGGCTGCGATCATGGCGGCCCAGATGTTGACGGAGGAATCTCCGAACCAGTCGACGGCCTGCGGCGTCCCGGCTGTGCCCAGCAGGAAGTTCAGCAGACCGTTATCGCGCTGGTAGAAGAGCTGCCAGATGATGCCGATCAGGGCCAGCGACAGCATCACGGGTGCAAAGAAGATGCTTTGGTAGATCTTGCTGCCGCGGATGTTCTGGTCCAGCAGCACGGCCAGCAGCAGGCCCAGCGGGGTCGCGATGAGGGCCAGGAACAGGAGCCACAGCATGTTGTGCTGCACCGCCGGCCAGAACGGCGGGTAGTCCTGGGAGATGTACTGGTAGTTGTCCAGTCCCGCGGGGCGGATGTCGCCCAGGTCCAGGCCGTTCCACCGGGTGAAGCTAAGGCCCACGGACATCAGCATGGGCAGCCACACCAAGGTCAGTTCGATCAGGGTGGGGATGCCCACCATCAGTGACAGGACCACCTTGTCCTGTCCGGACAGGCGGCGGACCCTGCCGCCCCTTGCCCGTTTCGCGGGAGCGCCTTCAGGCTCCCGTGATTCCGGCGGAACCAGTTCTCTTGCTGTGCTGCTCATGGAAGTTTTCCCTCGATTGGTCCGGATTCCGGGAAGGAACGACGACGGCGGAAGGCTGTGCCGCCGTCGTCGTTCCTTCCTGGGTGGTTGCCTGTGATGCGCGGCTGACGGGGCCGGAGCTACTGCGCGGCGTAGAGCGTCTTGGCCTGTGCTTCGAGGTTCTTGACGTCCATCTTGCCGTCCTTGATGAAGCTCTGCAGGGCGGGAATCATCACGTTGTTGGCCATGGCCGGAAGGGCGTCGCGGTCGAAGAACTGGCTGATGTATTTTGCGTTGGCGATGGTGTCCGCGCACGTCTTGTTGAGGGGCGTGAACTTCGACGTGTCGGTGCCCTTGGCCGTGGCGATGTTCGACGAATCCACCGCGGCGTAGGCGTCCTGGGCTTCGGCCGTCCCCAGGTATGCCATGAAGTCGCGGGCGGCCTTGTTCTCGCCGCCCTTCTTGGACAGCAGGAGGCCGTCAATGGGGGCTTCGACGGCGTCGCGGCCTTCCATGGCGATCTCCGGGAAGGCGAAGAATTGGATGTCCGCCAGGACGGCGGGATCGGTGAACTGCTGGGTCACGAAGGATCCCAGCAGGTACATGCCGGTCTTCTTGGCCTCCAGCGCCTTTGCCGCGTCCTGCCAGGTCTGGCCGAGGGCGGCCGGGTCCTGGAAGGGAAGGAGTTCCGCCCACGTGTCAAAGACCGCGCTGACCTTTTGCTGGTCCCAGGATTCCTTGTGCGCGCAGAGGTCCACATGGAACTGGTAACCGTTGAGCCGCATGTTGATGTAGTCGAAGGTGCCCATGGCCGGCCAGCCGTCCTTGTCGGCAAAGCCGATCGGGATGAGGCCGTCGGCCTTCATCTTGGTGGCCAGGGCCTTGAGGGCGTCGAAGGTTTCCGGGACCTCGTAGCCCTTCTCCGCCCAGAGGCTCGTCCGGTAGAAGAAGCCCCACGGGTAGTTGTAGTTGGGGACGAAGTACAGCTTGCCGTCCGGGCCGGTGGAGGCCTTCTTCAGCGCGTCGGAGTAGTTGGCGCCGATGCTCTCCCAGACGTCGTCGATCGGTGCGAGCAGTCCCTTGCCTGCGTAGTACTGCATGCGGTAGCCGGCAAACCACGTGAAGGTATCGTCCGGGGAGCCCTGCAGGTAGGAATTGATCTTGTTCTGGAAATCGTTGTGCGGCACCACATTGGTGGTGACTTTCTTGCCGGTCTTGGCGGTGAAGGCATCGGTGACGGCCTGGTATGCCCGCTTGGGGACGTCGTCCGAGGATCCGGAACCGAAGGTGAGGCCGGGGGAGTCGGAACCCGTGGCCGACGGCCCGCTACCGCCCGTGCAGGCGGCGAGGAACGGAATGCCGGCCAGGCCTGCCGCGCCGACGCCGACGGTCTTGAGGATGGTCCGCCGGCTCGGATAAGCAGTTGCCGACGCATCAAACTGTGCTGCCATGTTCTCTCCCTTGAAAAATAGCTGCATGTGAGGCACCTCACATGCTCTGACTATAACCTCTCAAAAGAGAACAGGAAAGAACGGGAAACAACATTTTGACTGCATTCCATGTTTGAATCGTCACAAAGCAGTGCGGCCCCGCTTTTCCGCGCCGGAGCGGGGAAAAGCGGGGCCGACTGGCGCCCTTCAGCCGGGATTTCCGGCGACTGTTACTTTTTGAGCGACGGCTATTTTCTGAGCGACTGGGCAATCTGGGCCATGACGGTGTTGTCCGCCAAGGTAGTGGCATCACCGACTTCGCGGCCCTCGGCGACGTCCTTGAGGAGGCGGCGCATGATCTTGCCGGAACGGGTCTTGGGCAGCTCCGGCACCACCAGGATGGTCTTGGGCTTGGCGATCGGACCGATCTCCTTGCTCACGTGGTTGCGGAGTTCCTGGACGATTGCATCCCCGGAGTCCACGGCGTCCTCGCGGAGGATCACGAAGGCGACGACGGCCTGTCCGGTGGTTTCGTCGGCGGCACCCACCACGGCCGCTTCCGCCACGGCGGGGTGGCTGACCAGGGCCGATTCGATCTCCGCGGTGGAGAGCCGGTGGCCGGAAATATTCATCACGTCGTCCACGCGGCCCAGGAGCCAGACGTCGCCGTCGTCGTCCTTCTTGGCGCCGTCACCGGCGAAGTACATGGTCTCGAAGCGGGACCAGTAGGTTTCCTTGAAGCGTTCCGGGTCCCCCCAGATGCCGCGGAGCATGGCCGGCCAGGGCTCGCGGATGACCAGGAAGCCGCCGCGGCCGTTCGGTACGGATTCGCCGGCCTCATCGACCACATCCACGGCGATGCCTGGCAGCGGCACCTGGGCCGAGCCGGGTTTGGTCGCGGTGACGCCCGGCAGCGGGGCAATCATCTGGGCGCCGGTTTCGGTCTGCCACCAGGTGTCCACGATCGGGGCCGGATTTTCCTTCTTTTCGCCGTTCTTGCCGGCGTTGGCGCCGATGACGTCGCGGTACCACATCCAGGCTTCGGGGTTGATGGGTTCGCCCACCGAGCCCAGGACGCGGATGGAGGAGAGGTCAAACTTGGCCGGGATCTCCTTGCCCCACTTCATGAAGGTCCGGATCGCGGTGGGTGCGGTGTAGAGGATGGACACCTTGTACTTTTCGATGATTTCCCACCAGCGGCCCTGGTGCGGGGAGTCCGGGGTGCCTTCGTACATGACCTGGGTGGCGCCGTTGATCAGCGGGGCGTAGGCGACGTAGGAGTGGCCGGTGATCCAGCCGACGTCGGCGGTGCACCAGTACACGTCCGTTTCCGGGTGCAGGTCGAACACGGCCTTGTGGGTGTAGGCGCCCTGGGCCAGGTAGCCGCCGGTGGTGTGCAGGATGCCCTTGGGCTTGCCGGTGGTGCCGGAGGTGTAAAGGATGAACAGCGGGTGCTCGGAGTCATGGCCCACGGCGGTGTGCTCGGCGGAGGCTGCTCCAACGGTGTCGGCCCACCAGTGGTCCCTGCCCTCGTGCCAGTCCACGTCCTGGCCGTTGCGCTTGACGACGACGACGTTCTCGACGGTGTGGCCGCTGCCGTCCCCTTCGTGGGACAAGGCGTCGTCCACTGCGTGCTTAAGCGAGCTGGGCTTGCCGCGGCGGTAGGTGCCGTCGGCCGTGACCACGAGCTTGGCTTCGGCGTCGTCGATGCGGGAGCGCAGGGCCTCGGCGGAGAAGCCGCCGAACACCACGGAGTGGATGGCGCCGATCCGGGCGCAGGCCAGCAAAGTGATGACCGCCTCCGGGATCATGGGCAGGTAAACGGCCACGCGGTCGCCTTTGGCCACGCCGAGGGATTCGAAGGCATTGGCTGCCTTCTTGACCTCGTCGGTGAGCTGCGCGTAGGTATACGTGCGGGTGTCGCCGGGCTCGCCCTCAAAGTAGATGGCCACCCGGTCCCCGAGGCCGTTCTCCACATGGCGGTCCAGCGCGTTGTAGGCGGCGTTGATCTCGCCGCCGACGAACCACTTTGCGAAGGGAGGGTTGGACCAGTCAAGTGTCTGGGTGAAGTCCTTGCTCCAGGTGAGCAGCTCGCGGGCCTGCTTCGCCCAGAATGCGGGACGGTCGGCATCGGCCTCTGCGTAGTCCGCAGCGGTGACCACCGCGTTGGCGGCGAACTCCGCTGACGGGGCGAACTTGCGGTCCTCCTGGGAGAGGTTCTCGAAGGCGTCGCCCTGCCGGGGTGTTGTCGTGGTGGAGCCTGTGGTCTGTTGGGACATGGTGAACCTCATCATTCATCGATCTTTGCTGCGCGGGACGGACCGTCACCGGGCCACAGCCGGGCCGCATGCGCGGCATCGGGCGGCGGCTGGTCACGGCTGTACCGCAAAGAGCTGTTCCGAAATACACACTAATACCTGCCCCGCAGCGTGCGTGTGCCCCGTCACATAGTGAACCGTGAGCGGCATTTATTAAGCGCCGAGTGGTTCCGGAGCCCCGCATCCGGCGATCCCGGATGCGGTAGCCGGAAGCCTGGCCGGCCCCTCCCTAAGGGTCGTGTCCACCCCGTGAACAGGCGGGTGTGCTATGCGAATTCCGCTGGTATTCCGCTGCGTCCGCCTCCGGCCCGTCAGCTAGTGATCAGCCAATCACTTGGCTAGGCTGAGATGGAGTTGTGACATCCGATGGAGGCAACAGGACCGCTTGGCGGTCCCGTTTCTGCCTGCCGTTAGGAGGCGCTGTCCAGGGCGCCGCCGTGCTAAGGAGAACAGAATGAACCAGCAGAGCCATGGACAGCACAAAGCCGTCCATCAGCATCCCGGTCAGGCGACAGGCCCGGCGAATTCCGGCAAGCCGGCAAGTGCGGACGGGGCGAAGCCCGCGGGAAGCAGGCTGACCGGAAAGAAGAATGAAACGGTCCTTGGCGCGTTCACCGTGCGCGACCTCACCGTCTTTGCGTCGACGCTTCTTCTGTTTGTCGCGTCGCTGATCCCGATGTTCGCTTCCCGGTACAACCTGTGGAACCTGGGCAACCTCTTCTTCCTGGGCCTGGGGATCATCCTGCCCCTCATCGTGACCGCCCTTTTTGTAGCCCGCAGGCTGAGCCCCGAATCCAGGGTGCGGATCGGGTCCCTGTCCATTGACCAGTTCGCATCTGTGGTCGCTTCGTTTTCCCTGGGGTTCTTTTTCCTGTCCGCCGCCCAGGAATTCGTACCGGTCCTGCTGGTGGGACTGATCGGATCCGTAGGACTCTTTGCGGCCACTGTGCTGGCACGCATCATTCCGTTCCTGGCCGGCGACTTCCTGGACCGCGCCGAGGTTCCCGCGCATGTTGTGGCCCGTGAGTCCGCCGCACCGTTCCGCAAGCCCAGCGCCCCGAAGGAGCCCAAGCCCGCCAAGGAGCCGGGCTCCAGCACGTTGGCCGGCTGGTCGAAGCGACTGACGGCCGGTGCTGCAGGGGGCGGGGGTGCCGCCGACGCTCCCGCTGGAGGCAAGGGTGCCCCCGCAAGTGCGGTCCAGAACGGCGGCCGTCCCTACGCCGGCGCCTCAGCCGGAGATACGCCGCTTGCGGCCACGCACCATGGAGCAACGCAGTTCGGGACACCACAGCATGAGCCAGCACAGCATGGCGCAGCCAGGCAGGGTGACGCCGTTCCGGCAGCTGCCGCAGGCGTGGCCGCATCATCGGGCCATGCGGCGGGCAACAACGCCGCTGCCGCCGCGGGGGCCGCCGCGGTAGGTGCTGCAGCCGCCAGCCGCGGTGCCGACGCGTCGCCCGCAACGCAGGCCGCCGACGTCGTTCCTTCCGCCTCCGAGCGGACGCAAGCCGCAGACGTTGTTCCTTCCGTCTCCGAGCGGACGCAAGCCGCAGACGTTGTTCCTTCCGTCTCCGAGCGGACGCAAGCCGCAGACGTTGTTCCTTCCGTCTCCGAGCGGACGCAAGCCGCCGGCGTCGTTCCTTCCGTCTCCGAGCGGACGCAAGCCGCCGGCCCGGAGGCCCACTCCAGTCAGGCCACAGGCGCAGTACCCTCCGCATCGGCTCCTGCTGAGACGATGCTGAACCCGCAGGTGAGGTCGCAGGAGCCCATCGGTGCCACGGTTGACCCCTACAGCCGCCCCGAGGAAGACGAGGAGCAGCCGGTCCACGAGGCTTTCTGGTTCGCCGTGGCCCAGCCCCGCACTGCCATCGACGAGCGGACGGGCATGCCCGCGTTCGTGATCGATCCCGGCGGATGGGTTCTTGCCCTGGAAGACCGGGGGCACGAATTCCTGGTGCAGCACACTGACGGCCGGGTGGGCGTGCTGCGGGACCTCAGCAACATCGAGCGCGGCTAGCCGGCCGCCGGTGGCCACTCTTTCCGGCACCCCGAAGCCGGGCAGCATTATTCCGCGGACGTCCGGGGAATCCCTGCTGGGGCTGAAGCGGCGGGCCCGCAGGATCAACCGGGCGCTCGCTGAGCTTTACCCCTATGCGCACGCCGAGCTGGACTTCCGCAGCCCCTTCGAGCTCCTCGTGGCGACGGTGCTCTCGGCCCAGACCACCGATGTGGTGGTCAACCAGGTCACACCGATGCTGTTTGCCCGGTATCCGAACGCCCGGAGCATGGCCGAAGCCGACCCCGCCGAGCTCGAAGTGATCCTCAAGCCCACCGGTTTCTTCCGCGCGAAAGCGAGGAACGTCATGGCGCTGTGCAACCGGCTGGTGGACGAGTACGACGGTGAGGTGCCGCCGCGGTTGCAGGACCTGGTAACGCTGCCCGGTGTGGGTCGTAAGACTGCCAACGTGGTGCTGGGCAACGCCTTCGGCATTCCCGGGATTACCGTGGACACGCATTTTGGCCGCCTTGCCAGGCGGTTGGGCTGGACCGAATCCGACGATCCCGTCCGCGTTGAGGCCGATGTGGCCGAGCTGTTCGAACCGCGGGACTGGACCATGCTCTCGCACCGGGTGGTGTTTCACGGACGGCGCGTCTGCCATGCACGGAAGCCGGCCTGCGGTGCCTGTGCGGTGGCCACGTGGTGCCCCAGCTACGGGGCGGGGGAGACGGACCCGGAGAAGGCACGCAAGCTGCTCAAATACGAGCTCGCGCCCGGGCAGGAGGCGCTCCTGGCGCAACTGCTGGCTGAAACACACCGGGCTGCTGAAATCCGGATGGAATCACAAAAGCGGGGGAAATGACCGCCCGCCAGGACCTCGTGGACCTCATTGCCGCCATTGACGCCGGGAGCGGCCCGGCGCGCAATCCCTACTGGCGCGATCTCGCGGTGGATGACAGCGTTGCCCGCAAAGCCGCCGTGCTGATGCTGTTCGGTGCCTTGGACAACGTTCCGGCCGCTTCGGGAAAGCCGCTGGCACCGGCCGACCTTGATGTCCTGCTGCTGGAACGCGCCCACACGCTGGACGATCACCCCGGCCAGGTGGCGTTTCCGGGCGGCGGGATCGACCCCGGCGAGACCCCCATCGAAGCGGCCCTCCGCGAAGCCGAAGAGGAAACAGGGTTGGACTCGGCCGGGGTGGAGGTACTGGGTGCCATGCCGCAGCTGGCCTTGCCCCGCGGGAATTTCCTGGTGACGCCCGTCCTTGCCTGGTGGCACTCGCCGTCGCCTGTCCGGGTGGTGGACTACGGTGAATCGGCCCAGGTTTTCCGGGTCCCGGTCCGGGACCTTCTGGATCCCGACAACCGCGTGATGGCAACGGTCAGCCGGGCCGGCCAGTCGTTCCTGAGCCCTGCCTTCGTGGTGAACAAAGTGGTGGTCTGGGGCTTTACCGGGATGATCCTGAACGAACTGTTCGATCACCTGGGCTGGTCCGTTCCCTGGGACCGGTCGCGGTTGCACCAGATCGATGTGTGAGCACCCGATGTAAGCTCTGGGCGGGCCGGTTGCCCGTCCGGGCGGCCCGCGGCGCTAGCCGGAAGCCAGTTCCCTCCGGGAGCGGTTTACGACCAGCCCGGTGGCTGCATTCTCGCGGACCGCGTTGATGCCTGCGACCACGCCTTTGAGCGTCTTGAACCGTGGCGAAACCGCCACCAACGTGCCGTCGTCGGCCGTGAGCCGGAAGTAGAAAGCTTCTTCCTCCGCATTAACAATTTCAAATGTGCCAGCCACTATGTGGTGCCTCCCCAAGTTCCATGCGTCATTGCATCGGCCGGTCCTTTATCGGAGCTGCACTGCCACTGCTGCGAACCGGCTAATCGAGCTTAACCGGGATGTGAGACAGTCCACAAAGCTACCAACAGGTAGGTTACAAAGCGCGACTTACAGGGGCTATTTCGCCTTGTCGTAGGAGTCCACCACTGCCACGCTCACCGGGAATTCCACCGGAATCCGGCCGAACAGCAGTTCCTTGGCGGCCGCAGCTGCCTCCTCGATGGCCCGGATACACGCGTCCACGGAGTCGTCGGGGCAGTGGACCATCACTTCGTCATGGAGGAAGAACACCAGCTCGCCCGTGGGTCCGCCGGCCGAGCGCATGGCGCGGAGCCGCCGTCGTAATTCCGCCAGCCAGCAGGCCGCCCAGTCCGCTGCCGACCCCTGGACCACGAAGTTGCGTGTGAACCGGCCGCGGGAGCGGGCAATCGCGTCCGCCCGGCGCTGTTCCTCGGCGGTGGTGGATTTCTGGCTCTGCAGCCAGCGGTCCGACGGCGGCGGGCTGCTGCGGCCCAGCCTGGAGGTGACCGTTCCGCCGGCCTCTCCCTCCCGGGCAGCCTGTTCCACGAAGCCGACGGCACGCGGGTACGTGCGGGTCAGCTGCGGCATAAGGCGCCCGGATTCGCCGGTGGTGGCCCCGTAGATGGCACCGAGCAGGGCCACCTTGGCTTTGGCGCGGTCACCGCCGAATCCCTGGGCTGCGATGCCCGCATAGAGATCCTTGTCCCGGGCTGCTTCGGCCATTTTGGAGTCCTGGGCCAGGGCCACCAGCACCCGCGGCTCGAGCTGCGAGGCGTCAGCCACGATGAGTTTATGGCCGGGATCGGCGTGCACGGCGCCGCGGATCTGGCGCGGAATCTGCAGTGCTCCGCCGCCGCGCGATGCCCACCGTCCGGAGACGACGCCTCCCACCACATACTCGGGCTGGAAGCGGCCGTTGTTCACCCAGGCGTCCAGCCAGGCCCAGCCGTTGGCCGCATGGAGCCGTGCCAGCTTCTTGTAGGCGAGGAGCGGTTCGATGGCCGGGTGACTGGATTCCTTGAGTTCCCATTGCCTGGTGGTCTTCACCTCAATGCCGTTCCGGTGCAGGGCGCGCATCAGTTCCTGGGGCGAATCCGGGTTGAGGCCTGGCGAGTTCAGGAGCCTGCGGAGCTCGGTGTTCAGCGCCTCGAGCCTGGCGGGCCGGTGGCCCAGCGGCGGGCGCGGGCCCAGATAGTCCGCCAGGATCTCTTCGTGAAGTTCTTCGCGCCAGGGAACACCGGTGTGCTGCATTTCCACCGCGATCATGGCGCCCGCGGACTCAGCGGCGAGGAGCAACTGGAGGCGCTGCCTGCGGTTCGCGTCAGGGCTCGCCTGGCCGAGGGCTTCCTGTTGGGCGGCGTACTCGGTGCGCAGCTCCTCGAGTGAATGCCTTGGTGCCCGGCTGAGCCCGGAGTCCTCGAAGAGCGCCCCCTGATGTGCCGGCTGGGGCGGCGGCTGCAGGCTGCGTGGCGGCTGCTGCGAGTCGTCGTCCTGGGTGAGCTTTTCCGCGTTGCGGGCATAGGCAGTGTGGGCGGTGAACTCGGAGTGCGCCAGGATCGCTCCGCAGAGTGTGAGGTCGTAGCAGCGTTCCAGTTCAACACCCGCCGCCAGGAGCGCCGGATACCAGTCCTGCGTCCGGTGCCAGATCCAGCGCGGGCGCCGCTTTTCGAGTTCACGTACGACGCCGGCCATCTCGCCGGCGCTGATGAGGCGGGGTTTGGGGTTGGCCGCGGCGGCAGAGCCGTCCGCTGCCAGTTCCTGGAGGGCTGCGCCGTCGGCGTGGGCGGACAGCAGCAGGTACATAGTCCTAATTCTGCCTTGTGGAGTGCCATGTCGGCGCCGCAGTCCGCCCTGCAGGCAGCCTGTGCCCTTGTGCCGGTCCTGCGGGCCTACCGCGAGGGGGTCCTGCGGGCGCACCGCGAGGGGTTCCTGCGGGCGCACTTCCCCTCCACAGGTTGTTCGGTGCCGGAGGTTGTCCACATGGCGTGTGCGGGGTCTGTCCGGACGGGTCGGCGGGTCGGCACAGTGTCAGGATGAGCAGGCAGCATCTTCACGAACCCACGCCGGAGCCCACACCGGAATTCATGCCCGAATTCAGCGGCCGCGGCCCCGGCCCCGTGACGGTCCCGGGCCGAGGTATTGGTCCAGCCTCCGGAGCGTCAGCCGGGCCTCCGGAGCCGGGCATGGCGGCACGCCGTGCGGCGCGGGCCACAGCGTCGGGAGATGACGGCGTTTCGCGCCGAAAAGCGTCCCGGGCACGGAATGGAACTGAAGAAGAAGCAGCCAAACCGCGCGCCCAGGAAGGACGATCCACGCGCGGGCGGCAGACGCCCGGCCGGCAGGCTGATGCGGGCAGGCGGCCAGGCCAGGCCAGGGCGGCAGCCCGCGGAACCACGGCAAGGGATGCCCTGCCGGCCGCCCGGGCTCCCGGCGCCTGGCTTCCGGCCGAGTCTGCGGAAACGCTCCTGGTGACCGGCTTTGACTTTCTGCGCGGCGAGGTTGAACGGATCGTGGCCGCTGCCGGCGGCCAGATTCGCGTCGCAGCCGATGCCACCGAAGCGGCCCCTTTCTGGGACACCGCGGCCGTAGTACTTGTGGGCAGCGATATCCGGGAGCTGCCGCCCCGCCGCCGGGCACCTGCCGTGCTCGTGGGCCTGGGCGGTGAGGGCGATAGCCTCTGGCACCTTGCCGCGGCCCTGGGCGCCGAACGCGTGGCGGTACTACCGGATGCCGCCGCGTGGCTGGCTGAATACCTGAGCCGCTCACGGTCACCGGAAGCCGGCGGGCTCGTCCTGGGTGTGACAGGCGGGTGCGGGGGAGCCGGCGCCACTACCGCTTCGATCTGGATCGCCCAGGCTGCCGCGGAGTGGGGAGCCCGGGTCCTGTTGATTGATGGCGATCCTTGGGGCGGCGGCCTGGAACTGGCCCTTGCTGCCGAAGAATCACCCGGTCTGCGGTGGAGCGACCTTTCAGAGGCGAGCGGGAGCATCGATCCGGAACAGCTGTCCGACGCGCTGCCCGTGGCGGGCGGGTTCTCCTTCCTGTCCTGGCCGGGCAGCCGCGAACGCCAAAAGGGTGTGGAGGCAGCCACCGTGGGCGGTGTCCTCGATGCCGCGCGGCGTGGGTACGAACTCGTCCTGGTGGACATCGGCCGCGGAACGGAGCCGCTGCGGACGTTCGCCTGGGACTGCGACCGCATCCTCATGGTGGCCCCCGCGCAGCTCAAGGCCGCCGTTTCGTCCGCCAGACTCCTGCAGGAACTCCCCCCGGTGGAGACTGCGCTGGTGATCAGGGGCAAGGCGGGAGCCGTCCTCGACGGGCCGCTGATCGCGGAATCCGTAGGGTTGCCCCTGCAAGGACTTGTTCCGGAGGTGAAGGGCACGGCCAACGCCACGGAGCTGGGCCGGCTGTTGGAAATGGGCCGCCGGCGCAGCGTGCGCCGGTTCGCCGCCTCGGTACTCGACCTGCTGGGTGGTGAGCTTCCATGAGCACGCCTCCGCAGATGCCGGGTGCGTCCCGGTTTCCCGGGCCGGCCGGCGGCCTCAGGCGGCGGCAGAACAGTGCACTGGACGCCGGGCTGCTCGAATCGGTCCGCGAATCAGTGATGGCCGATTCCGGTCCGGTGACCCCCTCCCGGGTGGCCGCTGCCGTTCAGGCCACGGGAAGGCTCCTGGGCACGGCGGGGTCGCTGGCCGCCGTCGAAAGGATCAGCGCAGAGCTCAACGGCCTGGGACCGTTGCAGGCGCTGACCAGGGATCCGTCCGTCACGGACATCTTCGTCAACGCCCCGGACTCCGTCTGGCTGGACCGCGGAAACGGCCTGGAGCAGGCGGCGGTGTCGTTCTCCTCCGAAAGCGAGGTCCGTTCGCTGGCGGCCCGCCTCGTGGCGGCAGGCGGGCGGCGCCTTGACGACGGATCCCCGTGCGTGGATGTCAGGCTTGAGGCCGGATACCGGGTCCACGCAGTCCTCCCGCCGATCTCGACAGCCGGGACGCTGTTGAGCGTCAGAATCCGCCGTCACGAGGTGTTTACGCTGGACGAGCTCCGGGACGGCGGCATGTTTGGTTCCTTGGTCCAGGACGTCCTGGAACGCGTGGTTTCACGGCGCCTGAGCTTCCTCGTCAGCGGTGCCACCGGGTCGGGGAAGACCACCCTCCTCTCAACGCTCCTGGGGCTGAGCGAGCCTGGCGAACGGCTCGTCCTGATCGAGGATGCTTCCGAGCTGAACCCCGTCCACCCGCACGTGGTGTCACTTGAGTCGAGGCACGGAAACCTCGAAGGCGGCGGTGCCGTGGACCTCGCCGAACTCGTGCGGCAGGCCCTCCGAATGAGGCCCGACCGCCTGGTGGTGGGGGAATGCCGCGGAGCCGAGGTCCGCGAACTCCTGACCGCCATGAACACCGGACACACCGGCGGCGGCGGAACCATCCACGCGAACACAGCTGCCGCCGTGCCTGCCCGGCTCACGGCGCTGGGGGCCCTTGCCGGAATGGGCCAGGACGCCATGCGGCTGCAGGTTGCCAGCGCTTTGGACGTTGTGGTGCATGTTGAGCGGTCCCGCGGCATCCGTCAGGTGGCTTGCATCGGGGTGGTTGACGACGGCCCCCTCGGACTGGAAGTCTCGGCTGCCGTGGCCGTGCAGGCGGGTGCCGTCAGCCTTGGAGCCTCATGGCCGAAGCTGGCGCGAAGACTGGGCATTGATGCTTCCGGCGCCGCGGACCCCGGTGCCGGACCCGTGGGGCCAGTGCACAGGGGAAGCGAATGATGGTTCTCTTCGTCACAGCACTGGTACTCGCCGCATGGCTGATGGCCCGGCCGCCAGGCGGCCGTGCAGGGAGGATCCGCACAGCACTGAACCCCGGGCACCCGGACTCGCAAGGCAGGCGAGGCTCCCGAAGTGCGCTCGGGATCAAGGGAAGAGGCGGCCGGCCAAGTGGGGCACCGGTCTGGAACGCCATCCGGGCAGGGAAGTCGCGCCAACAATCGCAGGTAGTGCCCATGACGGTTGTGGTCCAGCAGTTGGCTGCGCTGCTCAAAGGAGGCCGTACGCCGTCACGGCTGTGGGACGAACTCTGGATGGTCTATTCCGTGGAGGAGCCGCCCGGATCCGGACCCGGTGACGAGCCGGGATTCACCCCCGGGTCGTTGTCGATGGTGTCAGTGGCCCGGGCAGCCGCCCTGCGGGGCTCCCCCGTGGCGGAGGCCATTCGGGCGGCATCTGCTGCAGCCTTCCCTGGAGGCCAAAACCGCGAACGGCGCATCTGGGGCGAAATCGCGGCGTGCTTCGATATTGCCGCAGCGAGCGGCTGCCCGCTGGCCGACGTCCTGACCCGTCTGGCGGCGCAGCTTGAGGTGGAGGACGACGCCGAAGCCGCCCGCCAGACCGCCCTGGCAGGTCCGAAGGCAACGGTCACCCTCCTGACCTGGCTGCCCCTGTTGGGCCTGGGGCTCGGGGTTGCCCTAGGCGTGGATCCGCTGTCCATCCTGCTCGGCACGCCGTTTGGGATGGCTGCGCTCGCAGCCGGAGTAGCGCTGACCGTGGCCGGCCGGATCTGGTCTGCCAGGCTCGTCCGCTCTGCCATTGGAACACCATGACGGCGGAATGGCTGCCGTCGGCGGTCGTGGCACTTGTGCTGGCCGCGGCCGCTGCCCTGGCCTTGACCGGACGCGGTAGCCCGTACAGGAGACTTCTTCGGCGGAGCCGGCTGACCATGGACAACGGAGGGAACGGCGATGCCGGGACAACCCGTCCGGCTCTTCGGGCCGGGGAGGGCCTGCGCGACACCGCCATGATGCTGGAGCTGATCGGGGCCATGCTGGACGCCGGCTCGGGGATCGGGCGTGCACTGGAACTCGTCGCTGATTCAGCCTCACCCGAGTACCGCCATTCGCTCCGTCCCGTTGTGTCGGCGCTGGCCATTGGAGCCGACTGGGAAACAGCGTGGCGCAGTTCCGAGGTCAGGACTCCGGAGCTGTTGATCCTGCGGCAGGCACTGGGCTTTGCCGCCCTGACCGGGGCGCCGTCGTCGGCCATTCTCTACGCACAGGCAGCCAGGCTGCGCAGGGAACGCTTCAGGGCGGCGGAAAAGTGTGCTGCCGCCCTCGGCGTACGGCTGGTGGTCCCGCTTGGCCTCTGTTCGCTGCCCGCCTTCGTCTGCCTGGGCGTGGTCCCGGTCTTGCTGGCGATGCTTCCCACCGGAAGCTGACCCAGGGTCCCGGATGGAGGGAGGCCCGACCGCGGCCAAGTCTTCCTCCACAGCCACGGCTTTCCGGGCTTTTCCACTTAGCCGAACCTCTCCCTTATCTCCATTCGGCCAAGCCGGGAGAGTCGAATCAGCCGGCAGATCAGCCGGAAAACAATGGAAGGAACTGCAATGTCAACTACATCCAACCACCGCCCGTACGCCCAGACTGAGCCCACCGGCCAGGCCGTCCACGCGGACGCAGAAGTGCTGGAGATCTACCCGGGTGCCCGGGAAGCGGCGCCCGTGTCCGGCAGGGCGCGACGGCGTCTTACGGGATCCGAAGTGGGAATGGCCACCGCGGAATACGCCATCGCTACCCTCGCCGCAGTGGGTTTCGCCGGGATCCTGGTGTTCATCCTTCGCAGTGACGAAGTCCGGGGCTTCCTGCTGAACCTGATCCGGACGGCGCTGGCGTTGCCATGACGCAGGGGTTGCGCCGCTGCCGGGTGGCGGACCGCGGAGCTGTGACCGCCGAGTTCGCGGTGGCGTTGCCGGCTGTCCTTCTTCTCCTGGCGCTGCTGCTTGCGGGATCGGCGGCGGGGATTACCCAGCTTCGGCTCGAAGAAGCGGCACGGGCCGGGGCAAGGGCGCTGGCGCGAGGGGAAGACGCCGGCGCCGTGGAGGGTATCGTCCGGCAACTCGCCGGGGGCTCGGCATCATCATCCATCGTGGGTGAGGGTGAATGGCTCAGTGTCACGGTTTCAGGCAGGGTGTCCGGGCCAGTCGGGTCCATCATCCCGTGGACGTTGTCCGCCCGGGCTTTGGCCAGGAGCGAAACCGCGGAGTCCGTGCGAGTCCGTCCGTCGGAGACGTGGACCGTACCGGCACACTCCGGGCACGTCCGGGAGCAGCGTCCCGAAGCTGTGGCCTCGTGAACGTGGCGGGGGCTCCGCACCCGGGAAATCCGGAACCGGGGAACGGCGAACAGGGAAATCCGAAACCCGGGAACGGCGAGCAGGGAAATCCGGAACCGGGCGGAGCACATGCCGGTGAGCCGGAACATGGCCATGAGCGCGGATCCGGAACGGTTCTTGCCGCCGGGCTCGGCATGGTGGTGATGCTAGCCATGGCGTTGATGCTGTTGCTGGCCCAGTCCGCCGTGATGGCATCCAGGGCAGCGGCGGCCGCCGACCTGGCAGCGCTGGCGGCCGCCGACGCGCTGCGCGGGATCAGCCATGGCGTGCCGTGCTCCGTGGCGGCCGATGTTGCCGGCCGGCAAGGGGCGAAAATAACCAGTTGCACGGAAGGAGGAAGTGACACCGTCGAGGTCCGGACAGAGCTCTTGAACAGGAGCATGTTCGGCGTGGCGACCGGCCACGCCAGGGCAGGCCCGCCGCCATGACCGGGCACCATGCCCTGGCCCATTGGTCCGCCTCCCTGAACAGCACCCACGAGCCGCCCCCGTGAGGGACCGGTGACGAAGTCCGGGAGGCGGGGCTCAGGAAGCCGGGCTCAGGCGCGGCCGGGAAGCCGGGCCAGGGGGACGGGCCTAAAAGGGGGCTGCGTGCTCTTCCGCCAGTGCACCAGGGGTCCGGGCACCAGCCGGCTGCCCGGCGAGTTGTTCGGTGGCGTCCTTCAGCAGGACGTCGATCAAGGTGATCGCCGCCGCCTTGTCCAGCGGGTTGTTCTTGTTGCCGCACTTGGGCGACTGAACACAGGACGGGCAGCCGGCGTCGCACTCGCAGGCCGCAATCGCGTCACGGGTGGCGGAGAGCCATACCTTGGCCTTGTCGAAACCGCGCTCGGCAAAACCGGCGCCGCCGGGGTGCCCGTCGTACACAAAGATCGTGGGCACCCCGGTGTCGGCATGAATGGCGGTGGATACCCCGCCGATGTCCCAGCGGTCGCTGGACGCCACGAGCGGCAGGAGTCCGATGGCAGCGTGTTCGGCTGCATGCAGGGCACCGGGGAACTGGGCTTCGATCAGCCCGGCCCCCGTCAACGAACGGTTGTCCACCACGAACCAGACGGCCTTGGTGAACAAATCCCTGGCGCCGAGCTCCAGCGGCTCCTCGCCCAGAATCTCATTCGAAATCAGCGCCTTACGCTGGAAGGAGACCACCTGAGTTGTCACCTTCACGTCCCCGAAGTGCACGGCGACGTCTCCCCATTGCGCCGTCCGCTGCGTCTCCAGGACTTCGATCTGGGTCACATCACGGGCCGTGGTGTAGTAATCGGGGTTGGCGCGGCGAACCACCACGCAGTGGTCTGCCTCGTTCAGGTCCTCCACCACATAGCTGTCGCCCTGATGGACGTACACGGCACCGGTGTGGGCCTGATAGTGAGTTTGCGGCGAGTCCATGGTGCCCAGCAGGGAACCCGTCTCGGCGTCGACGATGCTCACGGGACCGCCGCCGTCGGCCCTCAGGTTCACCATGGCCGCCGCGCTTTGCGGGTGCGTCCAGAACCAGCCGGCCGGACGCTTGCGCAGGTAACCCTGGGAGACGAGCTGGTCCAGGAGTTTCTCCGCGGTGTCACCGAACAGGTCAAGCTCCGCGTAACCCAGTGGTAGTTCCGCTGCGGCGGCACACAGGTGCGGTCCCAGCACGTACGGATTGGAGGGATCGAACACCGTGGCCTCGACGGAAACATCAAAGATGGCTTCCGGGTGGTTCACCAGGTAGGTGTCCAAGGGATCATCGCTGGCCACAAAAGCGGCGATGGCGTCCTGGCCGGCGCGCCCCGCCCGGCCGATCTGCTGGAAGAGTGAAGCCCTGGTCCCGGGCCACCCGGCAACCAGGACGGCGTCCAAGCCCGAGATGTCGATCCCGAGTTCAAGGGCCGAGGTGCTGGAGACGCCCAGGAGTTCCCCGGACCTCAGCGCCCGCTCCAGCGCCCGGCGCTCCTCGGGGAGGTAGCCGGAACGGTAGGCGGCAACACGCTGGGGGAGGCTGGGATCCACCTCATCCAGAAGCCTCTTGGTGATGGCGGAGATGGTCTCTGCCCCGCGCCTCGATTTGATGAACGCGATGGTCCGGATGCGGGAGGACACCAGGTTTGCCAGCAGGTCGGCGGTTTCGGCCACGGCAGTCCTGCGTTCCTTGGCGCCGTTCTCGCCGCGCAATTCAGTGAGGGCAGGCTCCCAGAACGCCACGGTGGTGGAACCGTGCGGTGAGGAATCCTCGGATACGGCGCGGACCGGCGCGCCGATGAGCCGGCCGAAGGAGGTTCCCGGCTCGGATGCGGTCGCCGAAGCGGCGATAAACACCGGACCGGGCTGGGAGGTGCTGGTGCTGTAATAAGCGCAGATGCGCCGCAACCGACGCATCAGGTTGGCCACATGGGAGCCGAAGACGCCCCGGTAGCTGTGGGCCTCGTCGACAATCACGTACTTGAGCCGGCGGAAGAAACTCGCCCACCAGGCGTGGTTGGGCAGGATGCCGAAGTGCAGCATGTCGGGGTTGGCCAGGATCACGTTGGCGTGGTCCCTAATCCAGCGCCGGGACGCCGGGTCGGTGTCGCCGTCGTACGTTTCGGCCCTGACAGTCGGGAGCTTGAGCGAGCGGATGGCGGCAAGCTGGTCGGCGGCCAGGGCTTTGGTGGGGGAGAGATACAACGCCACGGCGCCGTCGTCGTGGATTTTTCCCGGTTCGGACAGTACCCGCAGCTCCGAGCGGTGGATCGCGTCCAGCGCAGGCAGTTGATAGGCCAGCGACTTTCCGGAGGCGGTCCCGGTGGCGATCACGACATGTTCCCCGTCATGGGCAAGGTTGGCCGCCTGGATCTGGTGGCGGTACGGCTCGTGGATGCCGAGGGAACCGTAAGCCTCGACGATGTCGGGGTGGGCCCATTCCGGCCACGGCTCGTTCACGGCCTGGCGGGCCGGAATGGTGCGGACATGACGCAACTGTTCCGGGTCCGGGCCACGGCCCAGCAACGGAATCAGGGAGTCATGGGGGTTCACTTCAATATTGTTTCATCCGGGCTCAAATCGCCGGACATGAGCAACCGGGCAGCAACAGGTCCGGCACCAACAACCCCTGCATGGCAGCCCGACCGGCTGCAGCAGTCTTAACCGACGGAAAGGTCAGCGCCTTCGTTCGATGCCGACAGCATCAGCACGTGGCACAGGGTGGTCCAGCCCAGGTGCGAGTACAGCTTCTGCCCGTCCAGGGAGGCCAGCAACAGGCCGTTTTCCACGTCGTGTTCAAACGCCTGCGCCGCCAATGCCTTCATGATGAAACTCCCCAGCCCGCGCCGCTGGTACGCCGGTTCGGTGACGATCTTGTCGAACACCGCCGTGTGGCCCACCACGAAGACGCGGCCGCTGGCTGCCACGGATTCCCCGGCGTTCACCACGGCATGGTGGACGCCGTCCTTTTTGAAGGAGGTCAGCTTCAGGTCATCGTCGGACAGCCAGGGGTCCTCGGAGTCCTGAGTCTCCATGTCCACGATCATCATGGTTTGCGAGGCGGAGGTGACGTTCAGGCCTTGTTGCTGGGCGAGGTAGGTATATCGCGCGACGTCGTTGGTGAGGATGGTGAGGATCCGGGCCGGAGCTTCCGCTGTCTTGGCAGCCAGCTCGGCGAATTCAGTGTCCGAGGGATCGTGGGCGAAATATTCCCATTCCTTCGTGGTGTCCGCGCGCAGCGCGGCCGGAAAGCGGCCTTCCGTTCGCGTCTCGTAGCCCCGGCAACCGGCCCATCCGGTTACCCAGATTTCCACGAGGCGGGTGATGTCTTCAACCATGGCGTCTGGACTCATGTGATGAGAGTATTCCAGCCCTGCCGCAAGCAACAGGGGGTATGGCCCGGGAGGGAGGCTTGCTTATTGAATTGTGACCGGAACCGTTGGTAGAGGCTAAGGCCCCGTTTCGGCCGCTTTCGGTCAGCAAGTACCCTTAAATACGTGGCTTTGAACCGAATTGTGCTCTTTTACGGCTTTACTCCGATCGCAGATCCCGACGCCGTGCGCCTGTGGCAGCGCGCCCTGTGCGAGAAGCTGGGACTGACCGGACGCATCCTCATCTCCAAGGACGGCATCAATGCGACCGTAGGCGGCGAGCTGAACGCCGTCAAGCAGTACGTGAAGACGACCCGCGAATACAAGGGTTTCCACGGCATTGACGTCAAGTGGTCCGACGGCGGAGCGGAGGACTTTCCCCGCCTCAGCGTCAAGGTGCGGGACGAAATCGTATCCTTCGGCGCCCCCGGCGAGCTCAAGGTGGACGCCAACGGTGTGGTGGGCGGGGGCACCCATCTCAAGCCAGAGGAACTGCACCAGCTGGTTGATGCCAAGAAGGAAAGCGGCGAGGAAGTGGTGTTCTTCGACGGCCGCAACGCCTTCGAAGCCCGGATCGGCAAGTTCAAGGACGCAGTCGTCCCGGACGTGGCCACCACCCATGACTTCATCAAGGAACTCGAATCCGGCAAGTACGACGCCCTCAAGGACAAGCCGGTCGTCACGTACTGCACGGGCGGGATCCGCTGCGAGGTGCTCTCCAGCCTCATGGTGAACCGCGGCTTCAAGGAGGTCTACCAGCTCGACGGCGGGATTGTCCGCTACGGCGAGACCTTCAAGGACCAGGGCCTCTGGGAAGGGTCGCTGTACGTCTTCGACAAGCGCATGCACCTCGAATTCAGCGACGAAGCCAAAACGATCGGCGAGTGTGTCCGCTGCTCGGCTCCGACCAGCAAGTTCGAGAACTGTTCCAACCCGAGCTGCCGCACGCTCACGCTCTACTGCACGGAGTGCGCCTCCAGCCCGGAGACACTGCGCTGCCCGGAAGGCTGCGCCGCCTAGTTTGGCATCCCGCGCTCAGATCCTGCTGATCCGGTAGGCGAAGTTCGCTGCGGACTGGGCCGCCACCTCCACGCTGAGCACGGCGTCGTTGGACACGTGGATTACGTTCACGCGCGAAGTTCCGCACCGCAGGCTCAGGTCCACAAGAGCAAACTCCCCGTTGCGCACAGTGAACGACACCCTGCGCGGGCTTTTGCACGCCAGCGTCAGCGAGTAAGTGCCGCTGGGCAGCTGCCCGGTGCTCTCCTGGCGCGCGGTGCCCGCCTTGAGCAGGCCGAAACCCGTGTGGAAGACCTGGCCCGCCGTGTCCGGGAGGACCTGCCCGACCCACGCCTCAAGTTCCGCGCCGGTCACCGGGAGGTTCCGCCGGGGGTCCTGGGGGAGGGTTGCGTCGGTGAAGGGCGGCGCCGTCGCGGTGGGCAGCGGCCCGCGGCCGTCGTCGTACACGTACTCGCACGCGCTCAGTGCCGCACCGGCGGCCAGCGCACCGGAAAGCACGACGGCGGCCGCCGCGGCCGTACGCCGTGGCACCCGGGGTGCCTGCACGGTGTGCATACTCTGACTCTAGGCCTGCGGCCACCCCCAAACCAGAGGCGGCCGGACGCAGGCCCGATGCCCTTCCCGGCGTCAGGGTCCGGGGTCCAGAATCCGGATCGCCCCTACTGCCGCTGTGCGGACCCGGTCCTCGTCCGGACTCACGATATGGGCGGTGACCGGGCCGGTGTTCAGCTCGACCTGTTCGCTGACCGGTTCCCCGCAGGGCACGTCAATGCGATGGGTGGTGCCGGCGGACCCGCGGGAGGTGACCACCAGCTGGGCCGTCACCGCACCGACGCAGACGGCCGTAACGGTGTATACGCCCGCCCCGGTAAGGACTCCGTTGAACGTCAGGCCGCCTCCGGTTCCGGTGTGCCCGCTGATAGCTCCGGCAGCGCCGCCCGCACCCACGGGGACGTCCGCCAGCAGGAGTTCGACGGCCGCCATGTTTCGTTCCAGCTCAGCCTCGAGTGCGGGATCCATGCTTCCGAACGGAACCGGTGGTGCGGCAACCGTGGTTGCCGGGCGGCCGGTCGGTCGGGACGGCTCCGGGCCGACGTCGTTCGCGTATTCACACCCGGCCAGGCCGGCCGCGGCCAGGGCTCCTGCCACCAGAAGAACGGCGCGCCGTGGCGCCCGGTGCACCATCACAGCCCGCTCCCGGCAGCGGGCAGCAGGCTGTACGCAGCCCGGACCGTATCGCTGGTGGAATCCACCCTCACCAGGATGCCGTCGGGTCCCACCGGAATGTCTGTGGGACGAGGCCTGCCGCAGGGAAAGCCGCTGCCGGAGAGCAGATCCTCACCATTGGGTTTAACCACCGAAATCTCAACAGTGCCGGTCCCTTCGCAGGCAAAGGTAAGGGTCAGTGTCCCGGGTGACCCAACCTGCCCGGAGCGATGCCACCGGCCCGCCACCGGATAGCCCCGCACCTCACCCGGTTGCGCCGGGCCGAGTTGTTTCGCGGACCAGCCCACGGCCGGCTCCGCCGTTGAACCAGGTGCGTCAGGGTAGGGTTCCAGCCGGAAACCGCTCGCGCCGAACCGCGGCTCGGCGGCGGCCGCAACCCGTGCCGTGATGAGGCCGCCTTGGTGGTTGAGGCGCATGACCCTCCGCGTGTGGCACAGGAGGTTTGACTGCTCCGGGGTGGCCTCGGCCAGCCGCACCTCGAGCACGCCATACTGCGCCGCAACGCAGGCGGCTGTGAGGAGGTAGTCGCCGGCCGGTACCTCGGTGCTCCACACGGCCGCAGCCCCCGTTGCCGTCACGTATGGCAGTTGATGGCTTCCTGGCGGCCCCAGCAGCCGCCTCAACTGCTCGTCGTTGGCCCGCTCCGGTTGGACCGTGGGAGAGTTCGACGCCTTCCCGGAGTCCGGCCGGTCCGGGCCGGCGTTCGACCGTGGCGGGGACCCAGCAAGACCCGGCGGACCGCCGTCGTCCGCGTATTCACAGCCGCTCAGTGCGGCCGCAAGCAGGCCCGCAACCGGCACAACCGCAGCGACGCCCATCATCCGCTTCCCCCAAAGAGCTGACATGTCCCTGAGCATACGCACCCTTGGGGACGGTGCAAGTCACAGAGCTAGCTTCCGGCCGCCAGATGGTAGGCGTAGATGAGTGGGGCATCCACGCTGGAGACGCTTACCTGCACGGCTCCGGCGGCGGGTACAGATATTTTGGCGTTCTCGCGGCTGCCGTTGCAGGCGGCCCCGGCCTCGGCTAGCTTCGTGCCACCGGCGCTGACGGTGAAAAAGGCCTTGCCGCCGCCGTCGCACGTCATGGTCAGGGTGTACGCGCCGGCCGGAACGTCGGCCGCATCCTTGACCAGCGGCTGGCGGTTGAGGATCTTGCCGGCATCCTCGAGCACCGTTCCGCTGGCCGTCGGCAGGGCTGTGGCCTTCCAGGCAGGGACATCGGCGTTCTCGATGGAAACGGCTGAAGAGCACGCCGAGGCGGCAACCAGCAGGCAGGTGCCCGCGGCCGCCGTGCCGAGGACGCGCCTCAGTGCAGGCAGCGGCCCGGGCCCGGATGAACGTGAAAACATACCTCCAACTTACCCGTTGACGCGGGCCGCGCTGACCGTCCTAACCGGCGATCAGCTCCTGCACTTTTCCCTGGTGGAGGACGATGTACACCCGGTCGCGCAGCACTTCTATGTCCGCCTCGGCAGGGTCCGCCAGCACCAGGGAGAGGTCCCGGCGGACCGGCGGCATGAGTGAAACCGGCCGGTAGGGCGCAAGGTACAGCAGCCGCTGCGGCGCATGATTCCCGCGGTGCTGCTATTGAACGAGCTCATCCAGCCGGCGCCAGAATGCCGCCCGGATGGCCTTGCGGATGTCCTGCAGGTCCGTTTTGGCTTCGCCGATCTTCGCGGCGCAGTCCTTGATGAGGACCCGGTCAATCGTCGGCGGCAGCAGCGGCCGCTCGGCGAGGAGTTCGTTGAGTTCGCGCTGGCTGACGCTGCCGTGCCAGTTATCCGCAAGGCTGACAGCCACCGCTTCGGCGCTCTCCACCAGGTCGAACCAGGGGCTCTGGGCCGCGGGGGCGCCGGTTGCCGTGGAATAGACCGGTTCCCGGCGCACAACGCCGGCTGCCGGCACCGGACGCACGTCCGGCTGCAGCCTCCTGGGTCCGGGCGTCGGGACCGGCCTGCCGGATGACCCTGCCGGGCCCGCAGCAGCCGCAGTAGCCGCGGCAGAAGCGGCCCCGGGCTCTGCCGGCGCAGTGGATCCGGCGGCCTCGGAAGCGGAGCCGGCCGCATAGCCGGCGGCCGGAGCCGCGGTGGCGGGCCGGGCGGGAACAACGCCCGGCCCGGGGACAGGCCGTGTGCCGGGAAGATGGGCCGCGCCGTTGCCGGACACGCTGACTGTAGCTCCGGTTTCGGACGAAGCGGGGGCGTAGGCAGCAAGCTCAGCCACGGGCGCCGACTTCGCAAAGCAGCGGTCCAGGAGCGTCTGCGGCAGGGTGGCAATATCGTCAACCTGCAATGCCAGATGCTCGGCCACCGCGGTGACCCCCAGCCGGTGGCCTTGGTTCTCGATCCCCAGCAGCACCACCTTCATACCGAGGTCCTGCGCCGCTTCCACCGCCTCGGCGAGGTCATCGTCGCCGGAGAGCAGGTAGGCGACGTCAGCCGACCGGTTCCGCGCCACTCCCACGAGATCCAGCCCGAGCTTAAGGTCCACACCTTTTTGTTCGCCGTTGTAGGACATGCGCCCGAGCCGGACTTTCACTCCCGGAAGCAGCCCGATCCGCTTGTGTTCGTCGCTGAACAAGCCGTCCTTGGCGGCGTCATACCAGTACATCCTCAGCAGGTCCCGGCTGTCGCGCTCGCTGACAAACTCCTGGATGCCGTCCACCAGGCTCTTGTATTGAACGGAAAAGGCAGAGCGCAGCGAGTTCCCGGTGACTCGCAGCCCGCCTGTGGCCAGGAGGAAACCTGCGTCAACGAAGATCACACTTTTGCGGCTCATGCTCTGAAGCATAGGCGGTGCTGCTGACAATCCCGCCCCGGCGGCGCGGGGCCGGACGAACCCGGCCTGGAGGGCGCAGCCCGGAACCATAGACTTGCCTGGTGACTGAAACAGCTATGCACTTTACGGCCGGCAACACTTCCGACGCCCCGCGCAGCGACCTCCCGGAACTGCTTTCCGCCCTCGCCGCGGACTTGCGCGGCGTCGGTTACTCCGTGGACGGAGTGGCCGGACTGCTTGGCGGATCCGCCTATTCCGCTCTCAGCCGCGACCAGATCATCCCGTCGTTGATCGCCACCGAAAGTGCCGCGAAAGGCGGCCCGGAGACGGCGGCGCTTGCCGCCGTCGTACGCCTGTGGCTGCTGGCAGTGCCACAGCGCGCCGAAGTGCTCGACGCCGCCCTCCCGGGGGTCCGCACCGAGGGTCTCCTGGCGCTGGGACTTGTTGAACCTTGCGAGACCGTGGAGGCCGGCTCGGATCCGGCTTCGGGAACCGTCAGGGCAAAAGCCGATCTGCGGCCGTACAGCTGGAGCGGTGCTGCTGAGGCAAGCGCAGACGAAACAGGCAGCAGTGGCGGCACCGACCTCTGGGTGGCCAGCGACCTCGCGGCGCACCAGCAGCCCGGCGTCCTCCGCCACGACCATGTGCTGGGAATCGGGCAGGCTTCCACCACGCTGGTGCAGACCACCATCCGCCGGCAGGTGTCCAAAGCCCTGGACCTCGGCACCGGCTGCGGCATCCAGACCTTCCACCTGTTGCACCACGCAGACCATGTGACAGCCACGGACATCTCAGCCCGGGCGCTTGCCTTCACCCGGTTCAACCTGCTGCTGAACGCCGAGGCGCTCGGTATCGACCCGGCCAGGCCGGAAGACCGGGTGAGCCTGCGCCTGGGTTCGCTGCTGGAACCTGTTGCGGGGGAGGCCTTCGACCTGGTGGTGTCCAACCCGCCGTTTGTCATCACGCCCCGAAGCGCGGGGGAGGCCGCCGCGGACCAGTTCACGTACCGCGACGGCGGCCTGCCCGGAGACGACATTGTCGCCTCACTGGTGCGGGAACTGCCGTCCGTCCTCGCGCCGGCCGGAACAGCCCAGCTTTTGGGCAACTGGGAGATCGCCGCGGGGACGTCATGGCAGGACAGGCCGCAAAGCTGGGTCAGTCCGGATGTGGACGCCTGGTTCATCCAGCGTGAACTGGTGGGGCCGGAACAGTATGCCGAAACGTGGCTGCAGGATGCCTCTGAGTCCCGTGACCGCCGGCACTACCAGGATGCCTACGCAGCTTACCTGGACGACTTTGCCTCGAGGAACGTGGAGGGGATCGGGTTCGGCATGATCTTCCTGCGGCGGCCCGCTGACGGCGCACGGCCCGTCATCAGCCGCTTCGAGGAGATCACCTACCCCATCGAGCAGCCCATTGGCCCGCACCTGGGGGCAGCAGTGGAACGGGCCGACTGGCTGGCGGCCAACGATCTGGGCGCCGCCCACCTGCTGGTGGCGGAGGACGTCACGGAGGAGAGGCACCAGCGCCCGGGGGCGGAACACCCCGGCGTCATCCTGCTGCGCCAGGGCGCCGGGCTCCGGCGCACCAACCTGTTGAGCACCGAGCTGGCGGGCTTCGTGTCAGCGTGCGACGGCGATTTGTCCGCCGGGCAGATCATCGGCGCCCTTGACGCGCTGCTGGGCGGGGATGACGGGTTCGACGGCGAAGCGTTCCGGAACGGGCTCCTCACCGAAGTCCGGAACCTGGTCCGCGACGGGTTCCTCCTGCCGGCCTGAACCGGCAACGGCGGCAGGTGCGGGGCCGGCACCGTCCGGGACGGTTGCGGAGGAGCGGGCACCGTTCGGGACGCCCGGAGCCAAATCCTGTGAACCGAAGCGCCACAGTACGGTGACGGCGATGGCGAGGGACACCACCGCTCCGGTCCCGCCGATCAGCAGGAACCCGGTCCGGATCGGCAGCAGGGCGCCCAGGAGCCCGCCGAACGCCAACGCTGCGATGGTGATGGCGCGGGTCAGGCCGCCGATCATGGACATCGCCTGGCCGCGGCCTTCCTCGGGCATCCTGAGGATCACGATTGCCCCGAAACAGGCATTGAGGACACCGCACACAACACCCATCCCCGTGTAGGCGATGAACATGATGTCCACGGTGGGCACCAGGCCGATGACGGCGAGCACAGCGGACGTTAATGCCATCGACCCCAGCAGGATGCGGAGGCGCACCGGGGGTGTCCTGATCAGGCCGGCGAGGGCGGCGCCCGCCGCCATTCCCAGTGCGAAAGCGGCAACGAGCAGTCCGTACTGCGTTTCGGAGGCGCCCATTTCGCCCCGTACCAGGAACACTTCAAGGACGTTGGTTGCCTCTCCTACGGCAATGAAGAACAGCGCGCCGAGCACCAGTGCCCACACCAGGCTGTCCCGCCGGATAAGCCGGAGGCCGTCCATCAAAGCGGGCTGCTTCCGCCCGGCCCGTTCGGCTGCGGTGCCCCTCCGGGTCCGGATCAGGAACGCGCCGGCCCCCATCAGGACATAGCAGGCGCTTGCCACGGAAAAGACCAGCAGGGAGCCGCCCCAGCCACTCAGAAGACCCCCCGCCGCAGGCCCGGCCATTCCCGCGATCATGATGGTTGCCTGCATGGTGCCCACGGCGCGTGGCGTGCGCTCTTCGCCGACGATCCGGGGCAACAGGGCTTGAAACGTCGGGCCGGCCACGGCCTGGCAGGCGTTCAGCACAAGGGTCAGGGCGAAGAGCGCGGGAATGTGATCTTCCAGGTAGTACATGCTCACGCCCATGCCTGCAACGGCGGCTGCACTTCCCGCGGAGGCCACCGTCGCGAGTGTGCGGGAATCCCTGGTATCCGCCAGCCTGCCGGCCCACGGGGCGAGGACCACCAGGGGCAGGGCGGAGCACAGCAGGTAAACGGCCACCAGCCAGGAACCGGCGAAGGAAACGGTGCCGGCCGCAGTGGCGGCCTGAAGATGCAGCATCACGCTGACCACAACGGCACCCATGCCGGCGGCAGCCATGAAACGGGCGCTGCTCGCCAACAGGAAATCCCGGTTTCGCCAGAGCGCCGAATTTACCGGTAGTAAGGCAGGCGATGGCCCGGCAGAGTCCCCCATGTCCGCGAAGCTACTCCCCGGTGAACGGGGATGTCAAGCGTTTCTTTCAGACCCGCCGGAGGGCCGATAGAATGGAGGCGTGAATGCAGAAACGCCGGACCCGGCGCCGGCCGCGCCAGAGGCTGCCAAGCGCAGGATCCGCCCGGAGAAGAAAGTGGAGATCACCGACCCCAAGGCTATCCGCGCGCTTGCCCACGCCGCACGCCTGGAAGTGATCTCGGAACTGTATTCCACGCAGGTGAGCCGGACGGCCACGGAGCTTGCCTCCCAGACGGGCCTGACGCCGAGTGCCATGAGTTACCACCTGCGGGCCCTGCAGAAGTGGGGGATCGTGGAGCCTGCTGCCACCGCGGGTGACGCGAGGGAGCGCCGCTGGCGGGCCGCCGGAACAGACTTCACCATCAACTCAGGCGGCGGCGTGGCCAGTCCCGAGTTCGCCGTCCTGGATCTCGAGCTGGACGCCTTCCGGCGCAGGGTCGACGCCTACGCCAGGGTCCGCGATGAGCGCCGCAAAAACAATGAATCGATCGAGGCGCCCGGCGTGGTGGTGTTGTCCAGCGACCTGCTGTACCTGACGCCGGCGCAGCGCGCGGAGCTGACCGCGAGGGTGTTCGGGCTGCTCAAGGAATACGAGCTTGAGGACCCGGACCAGGTCCCCGAGGGGGCCGGGCGCATGGCCACAATGTGGTCCCTGATTCCGGACGATCGTAAGTGATCCCCGGCACCCGTTTTCCACCTGAATGCGCATCATCCTCCAAAATATGGTGAACTAGGCGAGTATGGGCCCATCTGCCCGAGCCAACCTTTTTCTGTAGGAGCACCGTGCCAAGCAAGGCCAAAACCGGCAAGAAACTCGTGATTGTGGAGTCTCCGGCCAAGAGCAAGACCATCGCCAAGTACCTGGGCGAGGGCTTCATCGTTGAGGCCTCCATCGGTCACATTCGTGACCTGCCGCAGCCGTCCGAGCTCCCCGCCGAACTCAAGAAAACCTCGATCGGCAAGTTCGCCGTCGACATCGAACACGACTTCAAGCCGTACTACGTGGTGTCCCCGGACAAGAAGAAAAAGGTGACTGAGCTCAAGGCTGCGCTCAAGGACGCCGACGCCCTCTATCTCGCAACCGATGGGGACCGCGAGGGAGAAGCCATCGCGTGGCACCTGCTGGAAGTACTCAAGCCCAAGGTCCCCGTCTACCGGATGACGTTCGGCGAAATCACCAAGGAAGCCATCCAGCGCGCCATGGGCAACCTGCGCGATGTCGACCAGGACCTGGTGGACGCCCAGGAAACCCGCCGCGTACTTGACCGCCTGTACGGCTACGAAATTTCCCCGGTGCTGTGGCGCAAGGTGGCCCGCGGCCTGTCCGCCGGCCGTGTCCAATCCGTGGTCACCCGCATGGTGGTGGACCGCGAACGGGAACGCATGGCGTTCAAGGCCGCGTCCTACTGGGACCTCACCGGCCAGTTCGGTGCCGGCAACGGCGCGACGTCGTCATTCAAGGCGAAGCTCGCTGCCGTCGACGGCGCCAAGGTGGCCAGCGGCCGGGACTTCAACGACGACGGCGAACTCACCTCGCGCAACGTCACGCACCTGAACGAGGAACTTGCCACGTCGCTGGCCGCCGGGCTGCAGAACGCGGAATTCCGTGTCCGCTCCGTCGACACCAAGCCCTACACCCGCCGTCCGGCCGCTCCGTTCACCACCTCCACGCTGCAGCAGGAGGCGGGCCGCAAGCTGCGGTTCTCCTCCAAGAGCACCATGCAGGTGGCCCAGCGCCTCTACGAAAACGGCTACATCACCTATATGCGTACGGACTCGTCCGCGCTGAGTGATGAAGCCGTGACGGCTGCCCGGCGCCAGGCCGCCGAACTCTACGGCCCGGAGTACGTGCCGCAGTCGCCCCGTGTTTACACCGGCAAGGCAGCCAACGCGCAGGAAGCCCACGAGGCCATCCGCCCCGCCGGCGACTCCTTCCGCACCCCGGCGCAGGTGGCCAAGCAGCTCTCGGGTGACGAATTCCGGCTCTACGAGCTCATCTGGAAGCGCACCGTTGCCTCCCAGATGGGCGACGCCAAGGGCTCCACGGCCACCATCCGCCTCGGTGCGGTGGCTGCGGACGGCCGCGACGCCGAGTTCTCGGCGTCCGGTACCGTCATCACCTTCCCCGGCTTCCTCGCCGCCTATGAGGAAGGCAAGGACGAAAGCCGCGGGGACGACGACTCCGAGGAAGCGCGCCGCCTTCCCAACGTGACCAAGGACGACGCCCTCACGGCCTCGGAGATCGTCGCCGTCGGCCATGAGACCTCGCCGCCGCCGCGCTACACGGAAGCCTCCCTGACAGCCGAGCTGGAAAAGAAGGGCATCGGACGCCCGTCCACCTATGCCTCCACAATTTCCACCATCCAGGACCGCGGCTACGTGCGTAAGCAGGGTTCCGCGCTGGTCCCGAGCTGGATCGCCTTCTCGGTGATCCGGTTGCTCGAGCAGCACTTCCATGACTACGTGGACTACGAGTTCACCGCCGACATGGAAGGCGACCTGGATAAGATCGCCAACGGCCAGGCCGTTGGCGCTGCCTGGCTCAAACACTTCTACTACGGCGAAGACTCCGACCCCGGCCTGCTGAGCATCGTGAACAACCTTGGCGAAATCGACGCCAAGGAGATCAACTCCGTGCCGATCGCCGAGGGCATCACCCTGCGCGTGGGCAAGTTCGGCCCGTACTTGGAGAGCTCGGTCCCCACGATAGATCCCAAAACCGGCGAAGTGGTGGAGTCGGCGCGCGCCAACGTCCCCGAGGACCTGGCTCCGGATGAACTGACGGCCGCCAAGGCCAAAGAGCTGATGGAGACGGCAGCGCCGGAGGAACGGGTCCTCGGCGAAGACCCGCACACCGGCCACACGATCGTGGCCAAGAACGGCCGCTACGGTGCCTACGTCACGGAAATCATTCCGGAGATGACGGACGAGCAGTTGGCCAACCAGCCCGTGGAGTACTACAAGAACGGCAAGCCCAAGCCGCCGAAGAAGCCTGTGAAGGCCAAGCCGCGCACCGGTTCGCTGTTCGCCTCCATGAGCGTGGACAGCGTCAGCCTGGACGAGGCCCTGCAGCTCATGAGCCTGCCGCGCGCGCTCGGCGAGGACGCTGAAGGCAACGTCATCACCGTGCAGAACGGCCGCTTCGGCCCGTACCTGAAAAAGGGCACCGACTCGCGTTCCATCGGTTCCGAAGAGGAAATCTTCACGATCACGCTGGAGCAGGCACTGGAGATCTACTCCCAGCCCAAGCAGCGTGGAGCCCGTGCGGCAGTCCCGCCGCTCGCCGAGTTCGGTCCGGACCCGGTGTCGGAGAAGAACATCGTGGTGAAGGAAGGCCGCTTCGGCCCCTACATCACCGACGGGATCACCAACATCACGGTTCCGCGGTCCACCGCGCTGGAGGAACTGACGCGCGAACAGGCCGTGGAACTGCTGGCGGAGAAGCGTGCCAAGGGCCCGGCCAAGCGTCCCGCGGCGCGCAAGGCCCCGGCGAAGAAGAAGGCTGTCGCCAAGAAGTAGCCACTCGAGACCGTGGGTGCGGGCCGGGGGCTGCGTTCCGCAACGCAGCACCCGGCCCGCACCCACGTTCTGGGTTTTCCACATAGCCCGGCGGGGCGCTTTTACGGTCCCCGGCGCCCGTGGAGGCTGGTGGAATGAACAGTCAGGGAAACCCCCGGCCGCATGAAGCCATTGACCCGCTCGCGGACGTTTGGGCAGAGATCGCGGGCACACGGACGGGTGGCCGGGTAGCAGGAACCACGGCGCCCCGACGCCCCGCGCTTCGGACGGATGCTGCGCCGATCCCTTCCGTCGCCTCCGCCCGCGTATCGCCTCCGGCGCGTGGTCCCGTCGCCTTACCAGCGAGTCCGCTGCCCGGCGGCTCAGTCATGTGGCGGACGGAAGAGTTGCTTGCCAGCGGGCTCAGTAAGCGGCACATCAATGAGCACCTCCTCGCAGGCTCCCTTGTCCGGGTCCGCACGGGCATTATGGCCCGCGGCAGTTATTGGAATGCCCTTTCTGACGGCGACCGGGCGCGTGCCCGGCTCGCCGCGTACAGCAAGCGGACCCTGGCGGTCACGGCTGGCGACGGCCTTACGTTCAGCCACACTTCCGCCGGCCGGCTGCATCGTCTGTATCTGTGGCGGCCTGACCAACTGATTCATGTCATCATTCCCTACCACGCGGCCCGCGGTTCTCACGCGGCCGACGTCAAAGCCCATTCCGCTCTTCTCCTGCCCGGCGACCGCACCGAGAGAGACGGTTTGCCAGTAACTTCACTGGATCGGACTGTGCTTGACTGCGCTCTGATGCTCAACTACCGGCAGGCCCTGATCCTCCTCGACCACGGGCTGCGGAGCGGATGCGACCGGCACCGACTGGAATCGGCCTGCGCAGGACTGGCCGGAGTCCGGGGAGTGGCAGGCTTCCGCCAGGCGCTGGCTTTTGCGGACCCGATGTCCGAGTCGCCCGGCGAGTCATTGGCCAGGGACATCATTGCAAGGCTGAGGTTCCCCGCTCCTGTGCTCCAGTTTCCGGTTCAAACAGTCCGCGGCACCTACCGATTCGACTTTGCGTGGCCGGATCTTCGGGCCGCCCTGGAATTCGATGGAAAGTCCAAGTACTTCGACTACAAACCGACAGCCCAAGTGATCTATGAAGAGCGCGAACGGGAGAAGCTGTTGACCGAACAAGGGTGGCGGATCCTGCGCATCGGCTGGAAGGACCTGTTCGACGAACGGGGAATGAAAGGGCGCCTACTGCGGCTCCTGCGTGGCTGAGATCGTGGGTGCCGGCCGGGGCCTGTGTTCCGGAACGCAGCCTTCGGCCCGCACCCACGAAGTCGAAGCCCGGCAAGGGAAGGAATTGCGTCCCGCCCGGCAAACGTGGTCGAGTAGATGTATGACTGAACAGCCTGCACCCGCGGAAATCCAGCCCCTGAACGACCTCGAAGAGAAGCTCGCCACAGGTGACCAGCCGGATGCCAACCCGGTGGACGTCATCCTGTCCTTCCTCAACAACGAGGTCTACATCATCAGCTCCGATGCGCTTGAGGGCGAGGACGCGCAGGTGGAACCACTGGTGCTCTCCAACGCCGAGGGCAAGCCCGTGCTGGCCGTTTTCTCGCACCCGAGCCGGGTGGACCAGCAGTTCCTCGACGCCGCCCCCAACGTCCTGGGCACCCAGGGAGCCGCCATCATCGGCAACCTCGGGGACGAGCTCGGCATGGTGATCAACCCCGGGAGCGCCTTCGGCTTCGAAATCGATCCCGAAGGTGTAGCCAACATCCGGCGCGACTTCAAACGTGCCGACCAGCCCGCAGAGGATTCGGGCACTCCGGCAGCCGAGTAGCTGCAGCTTCATTCCGACTTGGACGGGCAAGCCGCCGACGCAGTTGCGCCGGCGGCTTGCCATCGGTGAATAATGGCAGAATGCGTCTAGGCGTCCTCGACATCGGTTCAAACACTGTCCATCTGCTCCTGGTTGACGCGCACCCCGGCGCGCGGCCGGTGCCCTTCGCTTCACACAAACGGCCGCTCTCGCTGGTGCAGTTCCTCGACGCCGACGGAAACATCAACGACGCCGGCCAGCACGAACTCATCGAATTCGTCCTGGAAGCGTGGGAGTTCGCGGCCAAACACAAAGCCGAGGACCTGCTGGCCTTTTGTACCTCCGCCATCCGGGAAGCCACCAACGGTCCTGCGGTGCTGGCCCGGGTCAAGCACGAAACCACCGTGACGCTCCAGGAACTCACCGGCAGCGAAGAAGCGTCCATGACGTTCTTTGCAGTCCGGCGCTGGTACGGCTGGGGTGCCGGACCCATCCTGAACCTCGACATCGGCGGCGGCTCCTTCGAAATGGCGCTTGGCCAGGACGAGCTTCCTGAGCTGGCCACGTCCGTGCCGCTGGGCGCGAGCCGCCTCACCCGGGACTGGCTGCAGGAGGACCCGCCCACGGCGAAGAGCGTCAAGGAGCTCCGGCGCTACATCCGGGCAACGCTCAAACCTGCTGTCCGAAGCTTCAACGAGCTGGGCAGGGCCAATGTGGTGGCCGGGACGTCCAAGACCTTCCGTTCCCTGGCCCGGATCGCCGGGGCAGCCCCCAGCGCGGCCGGACCCTACGTCAAGCGCGAGCTGGGCGCTACGGACCTTGGCATCTGGGCGCAGCGGATCTCCGCCATGAAGACCGAGGATCGTCTGCACCTCCCCGGTGTCTCCGAAGCCCGCGCCAACCAGCTCCTCGCAGGAGCCCTTGTGGCTGAGGCGGCTCTGGAGCTCTTTGAGTTCAAGAAGGTCAAGATCTGTCCGTGGGCGCTGCGGGAAGGACTGATCCTCCGCCGGCTGGACCAACTGATCTTTGAAGGACCCCTGGAACCGGCACACCAGGTGGTGCTGCCTCCCCTTGCGGCCCCCGCTGCCGCCCCGGCCACCGCCACCGCCACCGACTCCGACTCGGTCACCGCCACCGCCTCCGGCGGGAGGGCTGACTGAGATGAGCACCGCCGTCGAACGTTCCCCGGAGGAAAAACGCGTGATCCCGGTGGCGCTGTCCAGCGCGTCTGTCTACCCGTTGAGCGTGCACGATGCTTTCGCCGTGGCCCAGGACCTTGGTTTTGACGGCGTGGAAGTGATGGTCACCAACAACGCCACCAGCCAGAGTCCGCACTCCCTCCTGGAGCTCAGCCACCGTTACCGGCAGCCGATCGTGTCCATCCACGCGCCCACGCTGCTGCTGACCCAGAAGGTCTGGGGTTCGGCGTGGAACAAGATCGAAATGTCCTGCCGGATGGCGCGTGAAGTGGGCTGCGGGACCGTGGTGGTCCATCCGCCGTTCCGCTGGCAGAACAACTACGCGGAGAACTTCCCGGCAGGCATCCGCCAGCTCGCCGACATGTACCAGGTGCGGATCGCCGTCGAAAACATGTACCCGTGGCGCGTGCGAGGCCGGGAGACGGTTGCCTACCTGCCGCACTGGGACCCGCTGGGACAGGATTACGACGACGTCACGTGGGACTTCTCGCACGCCGCCACCGCGGGGGCCAACAGTGTTGAGGCGATCAAGGCTCTCGGCAGCAAACTCAGGCACATCCACCTCACGGACGGATCCGGTTCCGGCCGGGACGAGCACTTGATTCCAGGCCGCGGCAACCAGGGCTGTGCGGAAGCGTTGCAGCACCTGGCCGCCAGCGGATTCGACGGCGTGGTGGTGGCGGAAATTTCCACCCGGCGGGCAAAGTTCGCGGGGGAACGCGAGCTGTGGCTTAACGAAACCCTGAAGTTCGCGCGCCAGCACCTGAGCCACCCGCTGGTCGGTGCACGCGAGGCGTAGCAGGATTCTCCGCAAAGGGGCGGGGGAGGCGTGTCGATACGGGCGGGAGCCGTTCGTATAGGAGGTGAGAGGCCGGCACCCCGCCGGCCGGATCCTCAAGGAGGAAAACCAAATGTCACAGTATCTGCTCAGCATCTACCAGCCTGACGGTCCCGTCCCGGACGCGGAGTTCCTGGAGCCCATCATGCGCGGTTTGGAAGGCCTGAACCTGGAGATGAAGGCGGCCGGCGCCTGGGTGTTCGCCGCCGGCCTCCATCCCGCGGACACGGCCACCGTCCTGCGGCCGCAGGGGGACGACGTGCTTGTCACCGACGGCCCGTTCACCGAAGGCAAGGAGCACCTGGGCGGCTTCACTGTCATCGACGTGGACGACCTCGACGCCGCCCTGGACTGGGCCCGCCGACTGGCCAAGATCGTGACGTTGCCGGTCGAAGTCCGCCCCTTCCAGCACTAAGCCCTCGGAGACGTCCGGATGACGGGGCGCGGTTCCGCTGCCGGGGGTTCCGCCTCGGAGGCTTCCAGCGGCGAGATAGCCCGGATCTTCCGCCGCGAATACGGCCGCGCCGTGGCAGTGCTGGTCCGCATATTCGGCAGCATCGACGTCGCCGAGGACGCCGTCCAGGACGCGTTCACGGCGGCGGTGCAACGCTGGCCCTCCAGCGGGGTCCCGCCCAGCCCGGCCGGATGGATTATCACCACTGCCCGCAACAGGGCCATCGACCGGCTTCGGCGTGACGCCGCCCGCGACGACAAATACGCCCAGGCAGCCCTGCTGCATGCCCGCACCGGTGATGCCTCCGGAGCGGCACCCGGGGACCTGCTAATGGATGAGCCGGGAGAGGAGGCCGGCGTGCGCGATGACACGCTGAGGCTCATCTTCACCTGCTGCCACCCTGCGCTGGGAACTCCGGCCCGCGTGGCGCTGACGCTCCGCCTCCTGGGCGGCCTGAGCACCGCGGAGATAGCCCGAGCCTTCATGGTGCCGGAAAAGACCATGGCCCAGCGGCTGGTCCGGGCCAAAGCGAAAATACGGGATGCCCGGATTCCCTACCGCGTGCCCCGCGGCGCCGAACTGCCGGAGCGCCTCACGGCGGTGCTCGCCGTCGTCTACCTCATCTTCAACGAGGGCTACAGCGCCAGCTCCGGCGACACCCTCGTCCGGGGCGAGCTCTGCGGGGAGGCCATCAGGCTGGCCCGGCTCCTGGCGGCCCTGATGCCGGATGAGCCCGAAGCCCAAGGGCTTCTGGCGCTGCTGCTGCTGATAGAGTCGCGGCGCGCAGCCAGGATGACGCCCGACGGCGGCATGGTGCTGTTGGCGGACCAGGACCGGCAGCTGTGGGACAAGGACCTGATCCTGGAGGGTCAGGCAATCGTCCGCCGGTGCCTTCGCCGGAACCGGCCGGGACCGTACCAGCTCCAGGCCGCCATCAACGCCGTGCACAGCGATTCCCCGTCGGGCGAGGAAACGGACTGGGAGCAGATCCTGCGGTTGTACGATCAGCTCCTGCAGGCATCGCCGGGCCCGGTTGTGGCCCTTAACCGCGCGGTGGCCCTGGCCGAAGTGCACGGCCCGGAGACCGCCCTCACGCTGGTGGACACCCTGGACCTGGCAGGCTACGGGGTGTTCCATTCCGTGCGCGCTGATCTCCTCCGGCGCCTGGGCCGCGTCTCCGAAGCCAGCGAGGAATACCGGGAGGCACTGCGGCTGGCAGGCAACGCGGCCGAGCGGCAGTTCCTGCAAGGCCGGCTGCTTGGCCTGTCCGGGGCGGACCAGCCGGATTAAAGAGAAAACGCCGGGCGGTCCTGCCGAAGGAATTGGGGGAACCCTTCCGCAGCCGCCCGGCGCTCCGCCGGTTCCGAAGAACCGGCTGTCATCACTCGCACCTGTGAGGCGCTTTCCATGTTACGGACGCACTTTGGGTGTTCCGGGAGTTTTCCCTGTGCGTTGGCTGGCAAGACGTCCGCCGGCCGGACGTAATGCTGCGCTGGGGCTTAAATGAGAAAGCACCGGCGGCCTCGCAGGAAAATGGGGGAAACCTGCTGCAGACCACCGGTGCCGGGCAAACATCCCCATGCTTGCCTCATCACTCGCACCCTCAATGAGGTAATAACTACGTTAGGTGCCGACTTTGTGAGGAAGCTGCGCCGATCATGTGAGCCAGCTGTGAATGGGGCGGGCCCGCCTGCCCCCGGCTGCCGCCTCACGGCCGGAGGGCGTCCGGAGAGCAGCCTCCGGATGCGGCGACGCGCGGGGAACTGCAATGATGGACCAATGAGCAACCGAATCGCATTCCTTGGCTGTGGATCCATGAACGAGGCCGTCATGACCGGCATGCTGGAGGCCGGAACGGACCCGGCGGACGTCGTGGCCACTGTCCGGCGCGCGGAGCGTGCTGCCGAACTTGCCCAGCGCTACACCGGCATCACTGCCATTGCCGGTGAGGAGGAGCCGGAGAACAATAAACAGGCGGCCACCGGCGCCGACGTCGTGATTCTCGGCGTCAAGCCCGTGGGAATCACCGACCTCGCGCGGGAAATCAGCGGATCGCTTTCGCCGAAAACCATCGTGGTCAGCGTCGCCGCCGCGGTGTCCATCGCGCAGCTTGAAGCCGCGCTGCCAGCCGGTCAGCCGGTGATCCGCACCATGCCCAACACCCCTGCCAAGCTGGGCCGTGGCGTCGTGTCCGTCTCGCCGGGTTCCAACTGCTCGGCCGAACAGCTGCAGCTGGCCAAAGACATCCTCAAGGGTGCCGGGACCGTGGTGGAGGTGCCCGAAGAACAGGTGGACGCGCTGTCCGCCATCAGCGGTTCGGGCCCGGCCTACGTGTTCTACCTTGCCGAGGCGATGGCTGCCGCCGGTGTCGAGCTGGGGCTGGATCCGGAGTTGTCGCTGCTGCTGGCACGGGAAACGGTTGCAGGAGGCGGCCTGATGCTGGCCGAACCCGGCGCGGACCCTACCGCCCTGCGCAAGGCCGTGACCAGCCCGAACGGCACCACGGAACGCGCCATAGCCACGTTCGATGAACGGGGCTTGCCGGCGATCATCGCCGACGGCGCCCGCGCCGCGGCAGCCCGCGCAGCCGAGATCACGAAGCAACTGGGCTAACGGCTCAACCGCCGGCCCGGCTACGGGCGGGCGGCGAACCGTTCCAGCAGGTCCACGTGGCCGGACACGATCAGCATGTCCCGTGAAGACACCTTGGTTTCCGGCCGGGCATAGGTGAAGTCTTCGCCCGGTGACTTTACGCCGACAATGGTCACGCCGTACTTGGAGCGGACCTTGGACTCGTCCAGGGTGAAGCCCACGGTCTCGCGCGGCGGGTACATCTTGACGATCGCGAAGTCGTCGTCGAACTCGATGAAGTCCAGCATGCGGCCGGAAACCAGGTGCGCGGCGCGGACACCGGCGTCGGCCTCGGGGTAGATCACGTGGTTGGCGCCGATCCTGGTGAGGATCTTGCCGTGCGAGGGCGTGATCGCCTTGACCCAGAGGTGTTCGATGCCGAGGTCCACCAGGTTCACGGTGATCAGCACCGAGGATTCGATGGACGTACCCACCCCCACCACTGCGGAGCTGAACTCCTGTGCACCGAGCTGCCGGAGGGCGTCGATGTTCGTGGCGTCGGCCTCGACGACGTGCGTGAGCACGGGAGCCCATTTCTGCACCAGGTTGCGGTCGCGTTCGATCGCCAGGACCTCGCGGCCCTGCTTGACCAGCTGTTCGGCGGTGGACGAGCCAAAGCGGCCCAGCCCGATCACCAGCACGGGGGCATTGTGGGCGGGGCGGTTGACAGCGCCTGAGGGATTAGCCAATGATGGGCCTCTCTTCCGGGTAGTGGTACAGCTGGCTGCGCTGGCGCAGAGCCAGGGCAGCGGCAAGGGTCACGGTTCCCACGCGGCCGGCGAACATCAGCGCGGTCAGGACATAAACGCCGGACGGCGGCAGCTCGGCACTGAGGTTGGTGCTGAGGCCCACGGTGGCGAAGGCTGAAATGGTCTCGAACAACACCCGGTCCAGGGGAGCGCCGCTGATGTGCAGGAGCGCGAAGGCCGAAACGGACACCAGGGTTGCGCCCGCGACGATCACCGAAATGGCCACCCGCATGGTTCCTTGCGGGATGGTGCGTCCGTAGACCTTCACATCCGCGTCGCCGCGGGCCTCGGCTGCGATGGCCAGGAACATGACGGCGATGGTGGTCACCTTGATGCCGCCGGCAGTGGAGGCTGAACCGCCGCCCGCGAACATGAGTGCGTCGGTGAGGAGCATGGTGGTGGATTCCATGTGGTTCTGGTCCACCAGGTTGAAGCCGCCGGACCGGGTCATCACGGAGGCGAAGAGGGAATGCGCGATCTTGTCGCCCACGTCCATGGAACCGATGGTCCGCATGTTTTCCCACTCCATCAGACCCCACAGCACTGTTCCCGCGGCCAGGAGGATGAAGGACACCTGGATGGTCAGCTTGGTGTGGAGGTTCCATTTCTTCCAGTTCAGCCCGTTCTGCTGCAGCACCATCACCACCGGGAAGCCAAGGCTGCCCAGGAAGACGCCGAGCATCAGGGGGACCAGGATCCAGAGGTCGGTCTCGTACGGGACGATACCGTCCGAGTGCGGGGTGAAACCGGCGTTGTTGAAGGCCGAGATCGCATAGAAGACGCCGTGCCACACGGACTGGCCGAAGCTCTCGCCCAGCACCAGGAAGCGGGGAACGAGGGCAAGCGCCAGACCGGCCTCGATGACCACGGACGTGGTGATGACGATCCGCAGCAGGGTGCCCACTTCGCCAAGGCGCCCGGCGTTGTTCATGGCTTCCTGGGCAATGAGCTTGCCGCGCACCCCGAGCTTCTTGCTGACCATGAGGGCCAGCAGCGAGGCCAGGGTCAGCGTACCCAGGCCGCCGACGAAAATGCCGATCAGGATGACCAGTTGGCCGAAGAAGGACCAATGCACGGCCGTGGACACCACGGTGAGGCCCGTAACGCAGACGGCGGACACCGCGGTGAACAGGGCCTGGTACAGGGGGGTGAAATTTCCGGTGGCAGACGCCGCCGGCATGGACAGGAGTCCGGTGAAAACGAGGATGACAACAGCGAACGCAGTCAGCGCCAGCCGCGCCGGCGACGTGTTGGCGATGTTGTCGATGAAGTCGCGGATACCCGTGAAGATCCATAGACCCTCACGCTCCGGCATGCCGGGGTGCCAGTTAGCCGGGCTCTTGGACCTCGGCTGGCTTTGCGTCATGTGCGGCTTTTCCTCGGTTGAAACTGCTTCCTTCAGTAGTAAACCACTATATTCCGCGCGACGACCGGGAAATCAGGGCGTCCGGCTCAGGTAGCCTGTCCTTGATGACATTCCTGCCCGGACTCGCTCAATCCGCATTGCCAACGATGGTGGTGTGGGACATGGCCATGACCGCCTACAACTTCGGCCACGGGCATCCGATGGCACCCGAACGCATGGAGCTCACCGCGCGCCTCGCCCGCAGCCTGGGCCTGCTGGACCTGGGGCACGTCACTGTGGCCGCCCCGGACGTGGCCGGCGACGACGAACTGTGCACCGTCCACAGCCCCGGATTCGTGGCGGCGGTCCGGCGGGTCAGCCTGAACCCGGACGTACCCGACCTGGAACGGGGCCTGGGCACGGAGGATGATCCCGCTTTCGCCGGCATGCATGAGGCCAGCGCGCGGCTTGCCGGCGGTTCACTGATGGCGGCCGGTGCAATCCTTGACGGCAGCGCCGTGCGGGCAGTCAACTTCGGCGGCGGTATGCACCACGCTGCCAAGGAGCGGGCCAGCGGCTTCTGCATCTACAACGATGCCGCCCTGGCGATCCAGAAACTGCTCGACGGCGGTGTGCAGCGTGTGGCATATATCGACGTTGACGCCCATCACGGCGACGGGACGCAGAGTATCTTCTGGGATGACCCGAGGGTCCTCACCATTTCCCTGCACGAGACCGGACTGACGCTGTTCCCCGGTACGGGCTTTGCCAACGAGATCGGCGGCCCCAATGCCCAGGGCAGCGCGGTCAATGTGGCCCTTCCGGCCGGAACGGGCGACGCCGGCTGGCTGCGGGCGTTCCATGCCGTGGTTCCGCAGCTGATCGGCGCCTTCGAGCCCGAGGTGATCGTGAGCCAGCACGGCTGCGACTCGCACCGGCTTGATCCCCTGACGCACCTCAACATCAGCGTGGACGGCCAGCGTGAAGCGGCAACCGCCGTCGGGAATCTCGCGGCGCGCTACTGCGGCAACCGGTGGATTGCCACCGGCGGAGGCGGCTACAACGTGATCAGCGTGGTGCCGCGGTCCTGGAGCCACCTGATTGCCGTCGCGGCCGGCAGGCCCGTGCCGCTCCGGACGCCCGTTCCCGAAGACTGGCGGCAGTACGTCCAGGACAAGTACGGGGCACTCTATGGGGTGACGGCGCCCGAATCGATGGGCGACGACGTGGACCTGTGGTGGCGTTCATGGGAGGTCGGCTTCGATCCCAATGACGAGGTGGACCGGACCGTGATGGCCACGCGCAAGGAAGTGTTTCCGCTGTACGGCCTGGACCCCTGGTTCGACTAGCGCCTGGTTCGACGATCGCCCGGTTCGACTAGGTGAGCGGCTTTTCCGTCTGGAACACCACCCCGGCGGCGCCGATGAGCCAACCCAGCAGGGACAGCGCGAAGGCGCCGATGAGGTCCGTTGACGCGGTTCCCTTGACCAGCCAGAGCAGCAGGACCAGCAGCCCCACTGCCAGGTAAACCACCACTGCGGCCACTATCCGCCCGGACAGCCGGGCCGTGACCTCGGCCGGGTTGAAGGCACCGGTGGCGCCGGCTTGGCCGGGTTTCAGGTCACGGCGGGCTTCCTCGTCGCGGCGGACTTCGGCAATGGTGAACCCCAAGGCCGATGCGGTCAGGGAGCTCAGGGACGTGGCCAGTACGCCCGCCGCGGTTACCAGGGCGCCGTTGAGGGGCGGCGCGACTGTCCTGCCGTCGGGCACCCAGAACCCGACGCGCAACAGCACGGATCCCCAGACCGCCACGAACAAGCCCAAAAACACAAAAGCGATGATGTTGAACAGCTGCTGGCGCAGGAAATCCATGGCCACCCACCCCTCATGTTTGAGCGGCCGCAGCCGGACAGCCCGGGGCAACCGTGAGTCCGTTGTAGCACTGCGGCAGGTGCGGGGCAATGGCCGTTGTGCGCGGGAGGTGCGCGGGAGGAAATAGTGGATGCCATCCGGCGTATATGTCGCTAGGGTGGATCCCATGGTGACAGACGACGTATTTGCCGTCATTGCTGAGGCAACCCGGCGTGACATTCTGGTATCCCTCCGCTCGGGGGACAAAGCAGTGGGGGAGCTGGTCGAGGAGCTGGACGCCAGCCAGCCCACCATATCCAAACATTTGAAAGTGCTCCGCGAGGCCGATCTGGTCAGCATGCGCGCCCAGGGCCAGAAGCGCTACTACGCGCTGAACCCCAAACCGCTCGCCGGCGTCGCCAGCTGGCTGGAGACGTTCGACGTCGGGCCGCGTGCCGCCGTCGTCAGCTCGCCGGCCGCGCAGATTCTGGAGGAAAAGACGGAGCAGGCGGCGGAAGCCGCAGCTTCCGCGCCCTCGCCGGTGGCCGCGGCTGCAGGCATGGCCCGTCCGGCAGCGGTGCCCGGTGCCTCGGAAGGCGGTCAGTTGAGCCCCGCCGTGGCAATTCCGGTGGCCACGGCAGGGGATGACACCGTCCCGCAGCAGATCGGGCGCACCGTGGGCCGGGCCGCCACGAAGGCCGCCGACCTCATCGCGAACCTGCCAAAGTTCGGCCGCAAGAAGTAGCCACGAACCCAACTGACTCGCAGTTAACGCTGTGAAAACCCGTTTTGGGAGCGTTAACTGCCAGTCAGTTGGGCGAGGCGGCTGGGGGCCGGGCGTGCAGGTTACCTGCCGAGGATCCGGACGTGGTCCGGGGTGAGCTCGGAGAGCTTGCTGACGCCCAGCAGCGCCATGGTGCGGGTCATGTCCTTTTCCAGGATCTGGATGGCGCGGTCCACACCGGCCCGGCCGCCGGCCATGAGGCCGTAGAGGTACGCGCGGCCGATCAGCGTGAAGTCGGCTCCCTGGGCCAGCGCGGCAATGATGTCCGCGCCGCTCATGATGCCGGTGTCCAGGATGATGGCGGCGTCGGAGTTGTCCCTGGTGAAGGCCTCCTTGACGCCGGGCAGCAGGTGGAACGGGATGGGCGCACGGTCCAGTTGGCGTCCGCCGTGGTTGGACAGCACCACGCCGTCGGCGCCGTGGTCCACCACCTTGCGGGCGTCATCCACGGTCTGGATGCCCTTGACCACGAGCTTGCCCTTCCACGTCTCGCGCAGCCAGTCCAGGTCCTCGAACGTCAGGGTGGGGTCGAACATGGAGTTGATCAGGTCCGCCACGGTGCCGGTGTACCGCGAGAGCGACGCGAACGTCAGCGGCTCGTGGGTGAGGAAGTTGAACCACCAGGCCGGGCGGTAGGACGCGTCCAAAACGGTCTTGATGGTCAACGCCGGCGGAATGGTCATGCCGTTGCGGACGTCGCGGAGGCGGGCGCCGGCGACGGCGGTGTCCACGGTGACCATCAGGGTGTCGTTTCCTGCCTTGGCGGCGCGCTCGATCAGTTCGAGGGAGCGGTCGCGGTCCGTCCACAGGTACAGCTGGAACCAGTTGCGTCCGTTGGGTGCCGCCTCGGCGACATCCTCGATGGATGCGGTGCCCATCGTTGAGAGCGTGTAGGGAATGCCGGCGGCTTCAGCGGCCTGGGACCCGGCGTACTCGCCTTCGGACTGCATCATCCGGGTGAAGCCGGTGGGCGCGATGCCGACCGGCAGGCGGGACGGCTTTCCCAGGATCTCGGTGCCCAGGTCGATGCTGGAGACGTTCCGGAGGATGCCCGGGCGGAACTCGATGTCCAGGAAGGCCTCACGGGCGCGCCGCAGGGTGATTTCGGCTTCGGCGGCGCCGTCGGTGTAGTCGAACGGTGCCTGCGGGGTGCGGCGCTTGGCCATGTCCCGCAGCTCCCAGATGGTGCTGGCGCGCTGCAGCTTCGCGGCGCGGCTGAACTCGGGCTTTTTGAACTGCATGAGCGGCGCGAGGTCCGAGTACTTCGGCACGCGGCGCTTGAGCGCGGCCGGGACTGCTGCTGCGGCCCGGTTCACTGCGCCGGACAATGTTGCGCCGGTCAGGGACGCTCCGGGTGCGGTGCCGGCGGCCGTGGACGGCGCGTCCGTTGCGTCGGGGGCCGGGGTGGCCTCGGGGTTGTTGGGCTGGATGGTGTGCGTCATTGCTGCCTCCGGGGCATCGGGCTGAAGCGGCTCTGGACGGGTCGCTCTGGACAGGTGGCTCTGTGGTCTAACCACACTCTAAGGGATGTGGTCCAACCACATCAAGTACCATTGGCCCATGCGTACCCATCAATTGGTCCTGCAGTGGATCGAGAACCAGCTTTCCAGCGGCGAACTGGCACTGGGTGGCCGGCTGCCGGCGGAGCGGATGCTGGCTGAACAGCTGCAGGTCTCACGGACATCAGTCCGTGAAGCGATCCGGGTCCTGGAAGCCATGGGGGTTGTCCGCGCCGGCGTGGGATCCGGTCCCGACGCCGGCACGGTGGTCATCGCAGACCCGACGGCCGCGCTCGGATCGGCGCTGCGACTCCACGTGGCCACCTCGCACCTGCCCGTGGCGGATATCGTGCAGACCCGCGTCCTGCTCGAATCCTGGGCGGTTGCCCGGGCCCGCACGGACTCCCCGGCGCTGGCAGAGGCCGCCGAACTGCTGGAAAAGATGGAGGCCTGCCCGGACACCGACGAATTCCTGGCCCTCGACGTCCGCTTCCATCTGGCCCTCGCCGAAGCTGCCGGCAACGCCGTGGTCAGCGCCATGATGGGCTCCCTGCGGGAAGCGATCCAAAGCTACGCCGGCAGGCTGACGGCAAACCTTCCCGACTGGGATGCCACCGCCGCCCGGCTCCGCGCCGAACACCGTGAGATCCTGGCGGCCATTAACCACCACGACGGCGGCAGGGCGGCCGGGCTCGTGGCAGCCCATATCGAGGGGTACTACAAAGAGGCCGGGCTGGGTCCGAAAGATTCGGACCCAGCCCGGCCTTAGCCCTGGAGTTTTTGTCCAGATAACGTGCCCAAAGGCCTGTTTATCTCACGTTATCTGGACAAAAACTCGGAAGGGAAGGGTGGGGCGTGGGGGCGTCAGCGCAGTTCGATCTCCAAAACCTGGAAATCGTCAGCCGCGTGGCGTCCCACCAGCAGACGGAACGTGCCCTGCTCGAACTGCCAGCCGCCGTCGTAATGCGCGAAGGCCTTCGCCGGGATGTGTACCTCGACGCTTTCCGCGCCTGCCGGTGCCAGGTGTGTTCCGGCGTAGCCGGCGAGCCAGCGGACCGGGCGTTCCACGGCAGAGTCCGCACGGTCGAGGTACCCCGGGGTTCCGCTGGCCGGAGAAGCAGCGGAATCCTGGGGAATGGTCTTGACGGCCACATTGCCTCTTGACGAAAAGTGACCCTCCGTTGGGTCCTGACAATGATGGTAGCGACAAAAATCAAGTCTGACTTGATTTTTATGGAAAGAAGTGAAATACACTGACTCAATGTCAACGTCGAAGCCACGCGGCCAGTACGCCAAGGGAGCGGAACGCCGCGAACAGATAATCCAGACGGCCACGGATGTTTTTGCAACAGAAGGCTTCGAGGGCACGGCGCTCAAACGCGTGGCCGAGCTGGTGGGGGTGAAGGAAGCCACCCTGTTCCATTACTTTCGCGGCAAGCAGGAACTGCTGACGGCTGTGCTCGCCGAACGGGACCGCCGGAGCCTGGCCGCCGGTGAAGACACGGAAGTGGGCCTGCGGCTGATGGCGCCGATCGCTGAGCGCAATCGCAGGGAGCCGGGGCTCACCACGCTCTATGCCGTGGCATCAGCGACGGCGAATGATCCGGGACATGATTCCCACCCCTACTTCCAGGAGCGCTACGCCCAGGTGGTGGCGGAGCTGGCCGAAGACATTGGCCGACGCCAGGAGGCCGGTGAAGTGCGCCGCGACGTGCCCGCGCAAAAGCTGGCGCGGCTGGTGGTGGCCGCCTTTGACGGCCTGCAGTTGCAGTGGCTTTATGACAAGAATGTGGACATGGCGGACGGCCTGACTCAGCTGATTGATGTCCTCCTGGCGCCACCCGTGGCCTAGGTCCGGCTGAGAGTTTTTGTCCAGATAATGGCCCCAAAAGGGGTCCCAGGTGCCATTATCTGGACAAAAACTCTCCCGAGGAGGGGCTAGCCCTTCGCCGCGCCCGTGCTGCCGCGGACTTCGAGCCGCGGCTGGAACACCGTGGGTCCTTCGGCGACTGCGTCGGAGGGGATGTGGCGGATCAGGTCCCGCATCCGGTGCCACGCCTGCTGGCCCAGTTCGGTGATGGGCACCGCCGCCGTGGTGAGCGTGGGGGTGGTGTAGCGGGCAAAGGGGATGTCGTCGAAGCCGGTGACGGAGATGTCCTCCGGGACCCTGACGCCGCGCTCGTGGAGCCCGCTCAGCAGGCCCATGGCCACGAGGTCGTTGAAGGCCAGGACGCCGGTGGCTCCGCTGGCAAGGACGGCATCCACCGACTGGTGCCCTACCTCGAAGGTGGAGCCGCCGTCGAGCATTGTGAGGTCAATCTCCGGGTGGGCGGCTGTGAACTTTTCCAGTCCCACGAGGCGCAGGCCGTTCGACGCGCTCCGGGCCGGTCCGGCCAGGAAGGCGAGGCGCGTGTGGCCCAGGTCCACAAGGTGTTCGGCCAGTTCCTGGATGCCCTGGCCGTAGTCCACCATCAGGCTGGGCGTGTGTGTGTCCACGGTGGTGCGGTTGATCAGCACCATGGGCTGGAGTGACGGCGCGAGCTCTTCCAGCTCGGCGTCGCCCATGCGCGGCGCACAGAGCACCAGGCCGTCGCAGCGCCGGCGGGCCTCGCCGGCGAGGATGGCCTCCTCGCTGGACACTTCGGAGGAGTCGGCGATGAGGACCCGGTAGCCATCCTGGGCGGCGGCCATGCTGAGGCCGCGGAGGATGGCCTGGAAGGTGGGGTTGGAGAGGTCCGGCACCACGATGCCGATGGTGTCGGTTTTTCCCAGCGCCAGGCTGCGTCCCACCGGGTTCGGCTGGTAGTTCAGTTCGGTGGCCGCAGCCCTGACGCGCTCGGCGATGGCGGGGTCAACAGTGAAGTTGCCGTTCATCACACGGGAAACGGTCGCGTGTGAAACGCCTGCCTTGAGGGCGACGTCGGCAATGCCGATTCGCCGGGTGGTGGCTCTCCTGCCCAAAGTGGCCCCTTTCCGGGCTTCTCCGACCCCTTCGCCGTCTTCCCCTACGGGCATTGCCGTTCGGGGCGATGGTTGACGTGACCGCCAGAGTCTTGATACAAAGCTTATAACGTTCCGAGAAAACGCTTTCTCATAATTCTCACCGCACCACCACCGGCCGTCAAGCGGCCACCTTCCTGCCTTCCGAAAGGGTTACACCGCAATGGGCAACACAGCCAACACCGTCAATCCGGGCAGCAGTGCTGCCGTGGCCAGCACTGCCGCTGCCGCCGCCCCCGCCAGCGCTGTCCACCCCTCCGGCGCAGCCCCCGCCAAAGCGGTCCGCAAAGCGCGGATCGTCCTGATCGGCACGGGTGGCCGGTCCGAAATGTACATCCGCGCGATCTTCGGCAAGCACTCGGACACCGCTGAACTGGTGGCCTTCTCCGACGTCAACCCCGGCCGCGTGGAGTTCTACCAGAAGCTCATCAAGGAACTCGGCGCTCCCGGCCCCGTCGCAGCATTTGATCCCGCCGACCTGACCGCGTTCATCCGGGACAACGACATTGACCGCGTTGTGGTGACCACGCCGGACTACACCCACGCCGACTACATCGTGGAAGGCCTGGAAGCCGGTGCCGACGTGGTGGTGGAAAAGCCGCTGACCATCGATGCCGAAGGCTGCCGCCGGATCACCAGGGCCGTCGAAGAAACCGGCCGGAACGTGGTGGTCACCTTCAACTACCGCTACTCGCCGCGCAACAGCGCCCTGAAGGAGATCATCCAGAGCGGCGTGATCGGCAAGGTCACCTCGATCGACTTCAGCTGGGTTCTGGACACGGTCCACGGTGCGGACTACTTCCGCCGCTGGCACCGTGAGAAGAAGAACTCCGGCGGCCTGCTGATCCACAAGGCATCCCACCACTTCGACCTGGTCAACTGGTGGATCGACGACGTCCCGGAACGCGTTTTCGCCTCCGGAGGCTTGAAGTTCTACGGCGATAAGAACGCTGCCGAGCGTGGCCTGGGCCCGCGCCCGGAACGCGGAACGCCCGACGCCGGTGCTTCCGCCGCCGTAACAGGCTCGGCAGAAAAGGACCCGTTCGCGCTGGACCTGCGCGAAGACGAACGCCTCAAGGCACTCTTCCTGGACAACGAACACTTCGACGGCTACCGCCGCGACCAGGACGTCTTCACGGCCGGCATCACCATCGAGGACAACCTCGCCCTCGTGGTGGACTACCACGGCGGCCCCGTCCTCAGCTACTCTCTCAACGCCCACAGCCCCTGGGAAGGCTACCGCGTGGCCGTCAACGGCACCGAGGGCAGGGCGGAACTCGAAGTGGTGGAACGCGCCGCTGTCCTGCACAGCACGGACAAGAAGACCGTGGTGGACCCGTCCGCGACGCCCGTCGAGGAAGAGGACGCAGTGCGCCGCAACGGTGAACGCCTGGTGGTCCAGCGGCACTGGGAGGCGGCCTACGAGGTGCCCATCGTCAACGGCGAGGGCGGCCACGGCGGCGGCGATGAGCTCCTCCTGTCCGATCTGTTCAACGGCCCCGGCGAGGACCCGCTGGGACGCCCCTCCGGCTACCTGGACGGACTTCGCTCCGTCTCGGTCGGCATCGCGGGCAACCGTTCGCTGGAATCTTCCCTCCCGGTCCGCATCAAGGATCTTGACCTCGGCGCAGACCTACGCCGCGGCGCCTAGCCGGCGGCCGACAACCTAAAGGAATCAACACCATGAGCAGGATTTTTGTCACCGGCGGCTCCGGCCGGCTGGGGCGCAGCGTTGTCGCCGGCCTCGCCGCCGCAGGCCACCACGTCATCTCCGTGGACCGCGACGCTGTTCCCGCCGCCCAACTGCCCGACGGCGTCGAGCAGCGCACTGCCGACCTCCTGGCGCCGGGGGAGGCGGAACGCCTCCTGCGCGAAACAGCGCCCGACGCCGTCGTCCACCTTGCGGCGATCGCCGTGCCGTTCAGTGCGCCGGAAGACGTCATCTTCAGCACCAACACCAGGCTGGCGTACGCCGTCATCAGCGCGGCGACGGAACTGCGCATCGGCAGGATCGTCACGGCAAGCAGCCCCACGGTACTGGGCTACGGCTCGCCCGCGGGCTGGCTGCCGGAGAGCTTCCCGGTGGACGAACGCACCACACCAAAACCCTGGAACGCCTATGCACTGTCCAAACTCATCGCCGAACAGACCGTGCAGATGTTCGCCGCGGCGCAGGGTGATGCCATCCGCTACGCGGCGTTCCGCCCCTGCTATGTGATCTCGCCGGAAGAATGGGCGGGCGCGCCCACCCAGCAGGGCCACACCGTCCGTGAACGGCTGGATGATCCGGCGTTGTCCGCACCCGCACTCTTCAACTACGTGGATGCGCGGGACGTGGCGGACTTCCTGGACCTGCTGCTGGCCAAGATGGACAGCATCCCCAACGGACAGACCTTCTTCGTGGGGGCAGCCGATGCACTGGCCACCGCACCGCTTGCGGAGCTCATGCCCCGGTTCCTGCCCGGCAGCTCGGAGCTTGCCGCCGGGCTCAGGGGCAACAGCCCGGCATTCTCGATCACCAAGGCCCGTGAACTGCTCGGCTGGGAACCCAAACGCAGCTGGCGGACCGAACTGAAGACTGAAACCGCCCTCAATGACGAGACCCCCGCCGTGCTGGTCGCGGCCGGCACAGGATCAAAGGAGACCCCATGAAATTCGACGGCGTACTGTTCTTCCCCGTCACACCCTTCACACCGGAAGGGACAGTTGATGTGGACCTCCTCAAGGAACACATCACCTCCCGCCTCCCGCACGGACCGGGCGGCGTGTTCCCGGCCTGCGGCACCGGCGAGTTCCATGCGCTGAGCATCGACGAGGTGCGCACCGTGGTGACCGCCGCCGTCGAAGCCGTGGCCGGCCAGGTGCCGGTGGTTGCCGGTGCCGGCGGGCCGCTGGGCCACGCGCTTGAAGCCGCCCGCATCGCCGAGGAAGCGGGCGCCGACGCCCTGCTGGTCCTGCCGCCGTATCTCGTGACCGGCCCCACCGACGGCCTGGTGGCGTACATCGAGGCGGTGGCCGCCGCCAGCAGCCTGCCGGTGATCGTCTACCACCGCGGGAACGCCAAATACACGGCAGCCTCCATGGCACGGCTGGCCGCCAACCCCAAAGTGATCGGCTTCAAGGACGGGCTGGGCGACGTTGGCCTGGCCCAGGAAATCGTCAGCGCCATCAACGCCAGCGGACGCGCAGACTTCCTGCTCTTCAACGGCCTGCTCACCGCGGAACTGACCCAGGGCGCCTACCGCGGCCTTGGCATCCCGCTCTACTCCTCGGCCGCGTTCGCCATGGCCCCGGAAATCGCCAAGGCCTATTACGACGCCTACGTCTCCGGGGACGAGGACCGGCGGCACGCGCTGCTGGACGGTTTCTACGCGCCCCTGGTGAGGCTCCGCGACCAGACCCCGGGCTTCGGCGTTTCCCTGATCAAGGCCGGGCTGCGCCTGGGCGGGCTGCCGGTCGGGCCGGTGCGGGCTCCGCTGGTTGACCCCACCGAGGAACAGCTCGTCCAGCTCAAGTCCATCCTGGCCAAGGGCTACGAGCTGGCCGGCCGCTAATGGGCTCGCCAGTTGCCGAAGCGCCGGTCGCCGCAGCGTTGCGGACGCTGCCCCGGATCACCGGGCTCTCGAGCCGCCTGCTGACTGTTCCGCTCCTGCGGAGCTGGGGAGCGGAGGCACCGGAAAACCATGTGATCGTCACCGAAGTCCGGACGGACGACGGCGGCACGGGTCACGGGTTTTCCTGGACTCCCACCATCGGCCCGCAGGCGGTCCAAGCGCTCCTGGACTTCGACGTCGCGCCTTTCATCACCGGGCTCGAAGCGAACCCCGAGAGCGTGTGGGACCAGCTGTGGAAGCGGCTGCACGAAGCCGGCGGCGGGGGACTGACCACCATCGCCATGGCCGGGGCGGACCTTGCCCTGTGGGACCTGCAGGCCCGCCGCGCCGGAACCTCGCTCACCGGACTGCTGGGCCAGCGGCAGGATTCCGTGGAGGTGTACGGTTCGGGCGTGAACCTGCACTACTCCATCGGGGAGCTCGTGGCTCAGGTGGAACGCTGGGTGGCTGCCGGGCACAACGCCGTCAAGATCAAGGTGGGCAAACCGGACATCCGGGAAGACATGGAACGCGTGGCTGCTGTCCGTAAGGTCCTGGGCCCGCACCGGAAGCTGATGATCGACGCCAACCAGCGCTGGGACCTGCCCGCCACGTTCCGTGCCCTGGAGGTGCTGGGCGAGTTCGGCCTCGAATGGCTGGAAGAACCCCTCCGGGCTGACGACCTCTGGGCCTACCGCAGGCTGCGCCGGCACTCGCCGGTACCCATCGCGCTGGGCGAGAACCTGCACAACATCTACCGCTTCCGTGACTTCATCGAGGCGGGAGCGGTGGACATCATCCAGCCCAACATCATCCGCGTCGGCGGCATCACCCCGTTCCGCCGCATCGTGGAACTCGCCCGCACGCACAGCATCAGGGTCATGCCGCACCTGCTGCCGGAACTCTCCGGCCAGCTCGCGCTGACCATGGCCGAACCCACCATGGTGGAGGACGTCGAGGACGCCTCCTTCGAACAACTTGGCGTGCTGGAAGCGCCCTCACCCGTACAGGTCCGTGACAGCCGGCTCACCCTCGCCGGCAGGCCGGGCCTGGGGTTCGCCTTCTCCGGGGCATCCGCCGATCACCAGAACAGGAATTCACTGTGACAACAGCAACCCTCGAACTCACCGCCCTAACGGCCGCCGCCACCCGGGCGGCCAAAACCGCTGCAGCCGCGTCCGACGTCGAACGGGCCGCCTGGCTGAACGCCGTCGCCGATGCGCTGGACGCCAACGTGACGGAACTGGTGGCCCTTGCCGACGAGGAGACCCGGCTGGGCACCGCGCGGCTCACCGGGGAAGTGGCCCGCACTTCCGGGCAGCTGCGGCTTTTCGCCACGGTGATCACCGAAGGCTCCTACCTTGAAGCTGTCATCGACCACGCCGACCCGTCGTCCACTCCGCCCAAGCCTGACCTGCGGCGGCTGCTGAAGCCGGTCGGCCCGGTGGCTGTCTTCTCGGCGTCGAACTTCCCGTTCGCGTTCTCGGTGGCGGGCGGCGACACGGCGTCGGCGCTCGCCGTCGGCTGCTCAGTCGTTGTGAAGGCGCACTCCGGCCACCTCAGGCTCTCCGAACGGACGGCGGAAATCGTCACGGATGCGCTGGCCGCGGCCGGCGCTCCCGACGGCCTGTTTGCGCTGGTCAGCGGACGGGACGCCGGCACCGCGCTGGTGCAGGATCCCGCCATCAAGGCCGTGGGCTTCACCGGGTCCATTCCCGGCGGCCGGGCGTTGTTCGACCTCGCGGTCTCCCGGCCCGAACCCATTCCGTTCTACGGCGAACTCGGCAGCCTCAACCCCGTGGTGGTCACGGCCGAGGCACTGAAGGCCCGTGCCGGTGATCTGGCCGCAGGTTTGGCGGGCTCCTTCACGCTCGGCGCCGGACAGTTCTGCACCAAGCCGGGGCTGGTGTTCATCCCCGCCGGCACCGACTTCCCGGTGCTGCTCGCGGAGGCGGCCAAGGAAAAGGGGGCCGCCCCGATGTTGACCGAGCGGATCGCCGACGCCTACCCGGACGGCCTTCGGGCGGTGGCTGCCCTGACGGATGCGTCGGGCCGGCCCGCCGTGCAGGTGGTCAGCGGTTCGGTTGACCAGGACGCAACAGCGAACGGCGCGGCCCCGGTGATCTTCAGGACCACCGCCGCTACCGTCCTGGAGCGCCCGGTGGAACTGCTGGAGGAGTGCTTCGGCCCCACCACGCTGCTGATCGAATACTCCGGCAACAATGAGCTGGCCGAAGCACTTGCGCTGGTACCCGGCAGCCTGACCGCCACTGTCCACGCGCAGCCGGGCGAGGACGTGGCGGAGCTGGTGGAACAGTTGTCCGGCCTCGCCGGCCGGGTGCTGTTCGACGGCTGGCCCACCGGTGTCGCGGTGAACTGGGCCCAGCAGCACGGCGGCCCCTACCCGGCCACCACCTCGCTGTTCACCTCGGTGGGGGCGACGGCGGTGCGCCGCTTCCAGCGCCCGGTGGCCTACCAGGACGCTCCCGAAGCCGTGCTGCATCCCGCCCTCCGGGAAGCCAATCCGTTGGGAATCCCGCGGCGTGTGGACGGCGTCCTGGTGCTGCCCACCGTTCATTAGGTCAGTTCACGGACAGGCGACACAGGAAGATCACCGCCCGGAAACGTTGCCGCAATCTTGCTGGGGGAAGCTGTTCCCAGGAGCATCGCCAGGGGAGGCACACAGTGGAAGCAAGCGGGAATTCAACCATCCGGACGTGTTCGGATTTGGCAGTCGGGGAGGAAATCGAGGCCTGGCACAAGGGCCGGTTGTTCCACCGGGGGAGCGTGACGGAAACAATTCCATCCACGGATCTGTTCTGGATCGTCGATTCCCGAACGGGGGCGCGCAAGCTGCTGGACGTGGAGGCGCTGGACATCGTCAGGGTCGAAAAGCGCGTCGCGGTTGAAGCGGCCCGGCCCGAGGCTGTCCACGTTGACCGGGCGGTCCGTGGGGAACATGCCATTGCCCCTCGGGTGTCCCGGCGGGAACCGCACGTCGTATGGTTCTCCTCGGCCTGAGGCGCAAAAGAACGCTGCGTCAGGCCGAGGAGAAGCTGCCGCCCCGTCCGGATCAGCCCGCAGTGCGGTTATCGCTCCGCAGCGGGGTCCGGAGGGCGGAACGTGAACTGCCGCGGCTCGGCGGGCCGGCCTGTGCGTCGTGGAGCGTGGCCGTGCCGCTTTCCTCGATAACCACCGTGCCGCCGTTGCCCACGTGCCGGTTGCGCCAGGCATCAAGGGTGTCGTGGACGGGATGGTCCAGGAAGTCCACCTCCAGCTCCACCGTGACGTGCGCTCCGGCCGGAACCGAGGCCAGCACGGCGCTCAGCCGCGGGAGCGAGAGGAAACTGCATGAGCCGTCGATCTCCACGCGCCAGCGGTTCCCGTCGCCGGTGCCCGCCGGTTCAGCGTGGATGCTGGCCCTCGCCACCCGCCAGAGAACCAGTGCCACGGCCAGGACCAGGCCGGTCAAGACTCCCACGAGCAGGTTGACGAACACCACGCAGAACAGGGTCACACCGTAGACGGTCAGGTCGCCGGTCCGCCGTGCCGTCCTGATGTCGGCCGCCCGGACCAGTCGGGAACCGATCACGATGAGCAGCCCTGCGAGGACGGCCTGCGGAATCAGCTGGATCAGGCCCGCCAGCAGCAGTGAGAAGACCAGCACCCAGACACCGTGGAGGATTGCGGACTTGCGTGTCCGGGCACCGGCCTCAATGTTGGTGGCGCTCCGGACGATCACGCCGGTCACGGGCAGGCCTCCCAGCATCCCTGAGGTCACATTGGCCGCACCCTGCCCCAGGAGCTCGCGGTTGAAGTCCGTTCGCCGGCCATGGTGCATCTTGTCCACGGCCACGGCCGAGAGCAGGGATTCGACACTGGCGATCAGCGCGATGGTCACCACGCCCAGGACCACCGCGGTCCAGTTCCCGTCGGGCAGCTCGGGAAAGGCAAGCGCGCCCAGCAGGGAGCCGTCGAAGGTGATCCGGTCCACGTTGAAGGGCAGGGAGAGGGCGGTGGCCGCGATGACAGCGACAAGGGGCCCGGGGACCCGGCGGACAGCGGGAGGAAGGTGCTTCCAGCCGAGCAGCAGGGCGATGACCACGGCGCCGAGGGCTGCGGCGGCGATGTCGACGGCAAGGAAGCTGCCCGGCATGGCCATGAGGTTCTCCCAGGCCTCGCTGGCTGACTCGGCACCGAGCATCACGTGCAGCTGCTGTAGCACGATGGTGATGCCGATGCCGGCGAGCATGGCATGGACCACCACCGGTGCGATGGCCAGCGCAACGCGGCCCACCCGTGCCAGGCCGAGCAGTGCCTGGAGCACACCGGCTGCCACGGTGATGGCGCAGGTGACGGGCCAGCCGAACTGTTCGATCAGGCCGGCAACGATCACGGTCAGTCCGGCGGCGGGTCCACTGACCTGCAGCGGGGAACCACCCAGGCTGCCGGCGACGATCCCGCCCACGGCGGCGGCGATCAGGCCGGCCATGACCGGGGCGCCGGAGGCGGCCGCGATTCCCAGCGACAGCGGGACGGCCACCAGGAACACCACCAGCGATGCCGGCAGGTCCCAGCGGATCCCGGTGGTCAGATATGCCCGGAGGCTCCCGGGATCCTTCTCAGCGGGATTGCGGCCGGGTGGGGCGGTCCGGGGCGGGGCGGGCGGGTCCGTCTTGGCGGTTGCTGATGGCATTGCAGTCCTTCGCTGGTACGTCGCGGTCCCGTGCCACGCTATTGACGCTCCAGTTCAGCCCGCAAGGGACCCGATCGTGAGAAAGAACACGCCCGGAACCCGCTCCGGGCTGCGTAACGGAGGCTCAACATTGCCCCCGCGGCGGATTGCCGCGCCACCCGTTTGCCCGCTGCGGGGAGGCGGCGGGACCCCACCGAACGGGACTCGGTTTTCAAGTCAAATCCAATCGATGGGGCACCTAATCGGCCCCCGGGCGGAAAAATATCCCCTGCTTTTCCCTCGAAACGGCCTGCCGGTCTATACCAGTGACGCCGTGTTGCGGCAGCAGTTTGGCGCTCGTTCCATCGTGTGCCGGTGCTGGGAAGCGAGCGCTCACAGCTCCAGGGTCAGCGGCCGCCGGATGCCGTTCACGACCGCGGCCGGCCAGCGCGGGTCCACGCTGAGGACGCTGATCCCCGACTCGGTGAGCTGAACCGTGTCCTCGATCTTCACTCCGGGACCGGAAGGATTCCAGGTGAAGGTCTGGTTGAGGACCACGGCGTCGTCGGTGCCGGGCGTCGCCCGGGGGTCACGGCCCGCATAGCCGGCCGGACCGCCTTGATGGTGGAGGGTCCACTGCTCTGCGCCGAAGCCGTGGCGGAGGTAGGCTTCCTGGATTTCAGCGAAGATGCCGTCCAGCCGTGCACCGGGAATAGTGGCGTCGAAAATGTCCGCTTCTACCGCCGCGATCCGGGCTTCCGCTTCGAGCTCGCCCGGGGTTCCGGCGTCGAACCGCACCCAGCGGGTCACATTGGCCACCAGCCCGTTGCGCCGCGCGCACACCACTGCCATGGCCCGCCGGCCGATCGGCGCGTGCGTGGGCAGCGGGTGCCGGAACCCGCTGCGTCCGGCGCCGTTGCACAGGAGCACCAGCGGCTCGGCCCCCATCGCCACGATCCGTGCAGCCAGGGCGGAGGCCACAGCGAACTCGGTGGTTTCCGGCGTGGTGCCGGAAAGGACGTCTGTCATCGCGGCAGCGGCGTCGGCGCACAGCCGGGCGTACCGTGCGCTCTCCCCTGGCAGGAACGGCTGGCGGGCAGTCCTCAGTTCTCCGGCCACATCAGCCTCCGCGAGGGGCCTTCCGCCGGGGGCGAGCGTGGCTGCGGCGGAATGAAGCTGCCCGTGCCAGGGCACTGTGTGGAGGTCCACGCCGTCGGGCAGTTCCTCCGCCGCGATCCGGGCGGCCTCGTTGTTGAAGGTGACCAGATGATCGCCGTCGCGGTCAACCAGCATGGCCGCGACGGGGTCGCCGGCGAGGCTGATGTGCATCCGGCTCCCGTCCAGGTACCAGGTCAGCGCCGTGTTGGTGGTCAGGAGCAGCGAGTCCCGGCCCGCGGCATCCAGGATCTCCAGGACCCGCCGCCGCTTCACGGCCCGGTCGGAGAGGTTCCACGGTGTCGTCATGGACGTCCCGGCGGATGCCTGCGGTACCTGCTGTGCCTGGTGGGTGGCAGTGTTCATTTGGATTCCCCCAAAGTGGTGATGAGCTGTTCGATATCGCTGGTGGACAGGAGGCCGTCGGCCACCAGGACGGTGACGGTGCGGTGCAGCGGGCTGGCGTGGCTGGCTGTTGCCGGCTGCTCCCACGCCAGGGACAGTCCGACGCCGGGATAGCCCGCTGCGCGGACAAACCAGGGATCGCAGGGTTGCCCGGGCTCCGGCCGGGGCAGGAAGACGAGGGTGGCCGGGCCGCCGTCGGGCTCTCCGTTCCGGAAATTTCCGGACCACGCCAGCCACGGCGCCGCAGTGGAGGGGACGGCGCCGTGGACGGCGTCTTCCCCTTCCGCGGACGCTGTCCACACCTTCCCGCCGTCGACGGCGGGAAGGCGCCAGAAGAAGCCCCCGTACCCGCCCTGCGGCCGGCCGTTCGAGCCCGGGCTGCCCAGCGTGACCGGGGCCGGTCCGGACGGCGTCAAGGTGAAATCCAGCGTGAGCTGCCACGTGGAGGAGCCGACGGCGGCCCAGCTCCACGTCCGGCGTTCGCTGAGGAGGGGAACCCCCGGCCCGGCGGAGCCCGCCGGCGCCAGCCAGCTCAGGGTTTCGGTCCGCGAGTCTCCGCGGGCGCCGTCTTCCACCGCGAGGGTGACGATCCGGCCATGGTCCTTCCGCCAGATGTAGGCCCCGGCGTCGCGGGTGTAGGTGCGGCCGCCCCAGAAATTGACGCCGTCCACGTCCTGGATGGCAACCCCCGCCCCGAGGTGCCACACGTGGTCCTCGGGGAGATGATCGGTCACCACGGTGCCGGCCAGGGTGCTGACGGGATGGAGGTAGGGCCGGGGCGATGACGTGGGCGTTATCCGGCTGCCGTCTGCCGGCCTCGCCACCGCTGCCCCGTTCACCGTGAAGGCGGGTTGCGGCCCGGCTGAGGGCAGTTCGCCGGGCAGTTCGCGTGCCCACGGCGCGCCGAGCTCTGCGAAGGTGGCCTGCGCCGCGGCGGCCCGGCGCACCAGCTGGCGTATTCCGCTGACCACGGGGTGGGCGTCGTCGCCTTCACCTTCCCAGGCCACATGCGCTGCGCCGATCGCGCGGGGCTGCTCCGCCGTCCGGATTGCTTCCAGCACCGTCATGAAGGCGCCGTTCCCGGCCAGCGGGCTGAGCAGCTGGCTCGCGCTGCCAGGCGGGCGGCGGGCGGCCAGGAGGTTTTCCAGCAGATCGGTGCGGCCGAACGTTGCGGTGCGCTCGCCGTCGGGCGTGGTAACGGTCAGCCGGTCCTCTGTGTAGAAGAAGTCTGCCCGGCCCAGTGTGCCGTGGACAGTGACGGAGGGCGGGGTCTGTTCGTCGGCACACAGGGTCAGGGCGCAGAGGAGGACCGCGCCGCCGGCAGTGCGGACCCGGATCACCGACGTGTCGTCGCTTTCGGTTGCGTGGGCACGGTACAGGTCCGTCTCCACGGACAGGACGTCGCGGGCCAGTTCCGCGCCGGCGATCTTCAGCCCGGTGGCCACCGCGTGCGCCAGGGCATTGGTGGCTACGCCGTCCACCACATCGGTGCCGTCCAGGCTGCGTTTGCCCGCCCAGCGTGATCGCTTGAAATAGCCCTTGGTGCGCACCCACGTGCCGGCGGCGCTGACTCCGCGCACCTCGCCGATTTCACCGGCCCCCACCAGACGGTCCAGCGCCGGCAGGGCGTGGGAGCCCAGGCTCTGGAAGCCCACCTGGACCAGCCGGCCGGCCTCCTGCGCCGCGGCAAGCACGGCGTCGAACTGGGCCAGGGATGCCATGGGCGGTTTCTCCACGTAGACATCGGCGCCGGCGGCGATGGCCGCAAGGGCAAGCGGCGCATGCGTCTGGATGGGTGTGGCCAGGATGACTACGTCCGGGGCCGGACCGGAGCCGAGCAGTTGTTCCAGGTCCCGGAAGACGGCCACGGAGTCCGCGAGCCTCCCGGGCTCGGGGGGAGCGGGGTCCGCTACGGCCACCAGTTCCAGGGCACCGGCTTCCTCGAGCCGTGCGAGGTTGGCCAGGTGCCGCTCACCGAATCCGTGCACGCCCACCAGGGCGATGCGCGGGCGGGCGGGCGGATCTGCGGAGTCAGCAGCGGTGCGGCTGCCAACATCCGCGGCGACGGATTGCTGAGTCATGAAGTGGTCCTCAAAGGCTAAGGGGGTGAAAGGTGGGACGGTTCTGTGGCCGCTGGCCCCCGGTGCCCAGGGCTGCCGACAGGAAACTGATCGCTTCCTGCTGCATCCGGGCGGTGAAGACGTGGCCGCCGGGCCAGAAACTGCCGGTGTAGGCGCCCGGGGAATGAAGTGACTTCAGCTTGTTGTGGGCGTCCCGCATGCCGGCCTCGGGGAAGAGCGGGTCCGCGAGGGCGTACTGGACCAGGAAGCTGCCGGCGCCGGACCGGGTGGTGAGTTCCGGCCAGTCACCGAGCTTCCACAGCCCAGGGGTCTGCAGAAGCCAGGAATGCGCGTCCAGGTAGGCGGGCAGAAGGGATTGGAAGGTGGTCATCATGCAGGTCACCACGTAGGTCCGAATGCGGGGGCTCAGGGCGGCCAACGTCAGAGACCGGCCGCCGCCGCCGGAGAATCCGAGGCAGCCCAGCCGGTCCTGGTCAACGCCAGGCAGGCCCGCGAGCACTTCCAGGGCGGAGAGGTCGTCGTGCGCCGCCATGCCGGCCAGGCTGGTGCCAAGCAGTCCGGCCGCCTTGGCCACCGTATCCTCGTGGTAGCCGGCGGCGGCATTGTAGAGGTCCGCTTCGGAGGGCTCGACGCCGTCCTCCCGCCACTGCGCTTTGCGGGCGTCCAGCGCGGAGGCTGTCCGCCACGGCGGATGCGCAAGGTCGAAGCGGCGGCTGCCCCAGGCGAACGTGTCATGCGCCAGGACCGCGAAGCCCCGCCGCGCCACGTCCGTCGCCAGCGCGTGCCCGTCATAGTGGCCCGCGCGGGCCGCTGCGGCGGAGGGGTGGGAGTGGGGGAGTTCCACGAGCCGGTCCGCCCCGCCGAACTTGTTTCCGCCGTGGCAGTGCAGGGCAAGGACGCCCGGCAGGGGTCCGGTGCTTCCGGCCGGGCGGACCAGCCAGCCGGTAGTCCGGGGACCGAATCCCAACTGCCAGCTCAGCTGGGAGGTGGTGACGCCGTCGTGCGTGTCCTCCCGGTGGACCTGCAGGTTCTCCGGGGTGGATGGAACCGGCACGCCAAGGGCGTCGGAAAGTTCCTGCGCCGCGGGGCCGGACGCCTGGTGCCGCGGATGCTGCCGGACCCAGTCAGGCCAGTCCTCATAACCGGCGATCGCACTGGGCCGGACCGGCTGGATGGTTTCGTTCACGGACCTGCCTACTGTTCAGGGAGGTGCTGTCCCGGAGGACAGGCGATGTTCGTTGGGTGGGGATGCCGGGCGATGATGCTCACCCCAGGTTCTGGTTGACTTCGGCGATGAAGCCCTTCGCAGCGTCCTGCGGGGAAATCTTCCCGAACAAAACGTCGGTGTTGTAGCGGTTCAGCACCTCAAGGGTGGCGGAGGAACCGGCCGGGAACGGCTTGGTCGGGGCCACATCCAGCTCCGCGATCCGGTCCAGGTACGCTGCCTCCTTCTGTTGGCCTTCCTTCAGCAGGGGGGTGATGCCGGCCTTCAGATCCGTGTTGGCGGGCATGCCGCGGTCGCTCTTGATCTTGGTTGCGGCGTCCATGTTGTTCACCAGGTAGTTGATGAACAGTGCGGCTTCCTTGGACTGTGCGGATTTCGAGGAGATGGCGTATTCCATGGAGGAACGCAGCCAGGCTCCCGGCTGCTTACTTTCGCCGGGCATCTTCATCATGACCAGCGGGGAACCCGAATATGACGTCATCTGGTTGCTCCACGAAATCTTCATGGCCTGCTTTCCCTGGCCCATGAGGGTCAGCTCGGGCTGGGCCGAGCCGTCCTCCACAGTCTGGGATGCCGACGGGGCGCCGCCGGTGTCCATGAGCTTCTTGTTCAGTTCAAACCAGCGGGTCAAGGTACCTTCGCTGATGCCCATCTTCTTGCCGTCATCCGTGTAGAGGGACTCGTTGTTCTGGCGTGCCCAGACGGCCAGGAACGAATCATTGGCCATGGGCGTGGTGCCGAACGTGCCCGCCGGCGACTTTTTCGCAATCTCCGCGGCGATGTCCACGTAGTCGTCCCAGGTCCAGGTTTCGTCATTCGGCAGCGGCACCCCGGCAGCCTCGAAGACCTGGGGGTCGATGACCATGGACATCGAATTCACGCCGGCCGTGATGGTGTACTGCTTGCCGTCGATCTTGCCCAGGTCCACGGTTCCCTCGGCGAACTTGGAAGTATCGATCTGCTCTTTCACCTTGTCCAGGTCCAGGAGCACGCCGCGGCTGGCGTATTCGCTGGGGTAGGCGCCGCTCATGGCGAACACGTCCGGAGTGGTTCCGCCGGCGATCTGGGTTGCCATCTTGTCCCAGTAGGAGCTGAACTCGGTGTTTTCACCCTGCACCTTGATGGTGGGGTTGGCAGCTTCGAAGTCCTTGATCACTTCCAGGGTGGTCTTGGCGCGGGAATCGTTGCCCCACCAGGCGAACCGGATGGTGACCGGGTCCTCCGCCGTTCCCACCTTCCCGGCCTGCGGGCTGTTGCCGCAGCCTGTCAGTACCAGCACCAGTGCAGCCGTCGCGCCGGCAACACCCATTACAGACTTCTTGAGAGCTAACCTCATTGTCCTGCCCCTCAGTTGTTTGCTACGGCGGGTGAGTGACCCGCGTAACAGAAAGCGTTTTCTCAAAAACTAACAAAGGGCTATACAGGAGTCAAGAAAACGTTTACTTTGGTACAAAGCCGCTGTTGTTCAGCACCGTCGAAAGATGCCGGAAGAGGCCGTTGCGGGAGATCCTGCAGAACGGCCGGATTGGCCACAAGGGCGGTGCATACACTGATCGCGCAGACGATCACCAAGACGTGGAGGGCCACGATGACCAAAGGAGACCACATGGCCGCTAAACACATCCCCAGGGCTACGCGCCCGGCAGGCATGCCGGCAGCGGGCCCGCTGTGCCGGACGGAGTTGACGCAGTGAGCGCCATTAGCGAACTCAGCTCGATCTCCCGCCGCAAGGGCAAAGCCACTGCTGAGGAGAAAAAGGCCAACGGCCGCGACAACAAGGCCGCATATATCTTCCTGCTGCCATGGCTGGTGGGGCTCGTCGCCATCACCATCGGCCCCATGCTGATGTCCCTGTACCTGTCCTTCACGGACTACAACCTGCTACAGCCGCCGGAATGGACCGGCCTGGACAACTTCACCCGCATGCTCAGCGACGCCCGGCTGCACAATTCGCTGCGGGTGACGTTCACCTACGTCTTCGTTGGCGTACCGCTCCAGCTGGCCGTCGCGCTGTTGATCGCCCTGGTTCTTGATAAAGGCCTGCGCGGACTGCCGTTCTATCGTTCGGTGTTCTACCTGCCCTCCCTGCTGGGCGGCTCAGTCGCTGTTGCCATCCTGTGGAAGCAGATCTTCGGCACCACGGGCCTGGTGAACCAGGTCCTGGCCATGTTCGGCATCCAGGGGCCCGGCTGGATCTCGGATCCCAGCACGGCCCTGGGCTCGATCATCCTGCTGCACGTCTGGACGTTCGGCGCTCCCATGATCATCTTCCTGGCCGGCCTGCGCCAGATCCCGGTCATGTACTACGAAGCAGCCAAGGTCGACGGTGCGAGTACCCTGCAGCAGTTCCGGCGGATCACCATGCCGATGCTCAGCCCCATCATCTTCTTCAACCTGGTGCTCCAGATCATCGGCTCGTTCCAGTCATTCACCCAGGCGTTCATCGTCTCCGGCGGCAATGGCGGTCCTTCCGACTCGACCATGTTCTTCACGCTGTACCTCTACCAAAAGGGCTTCGGCCAGTTCGACATGGGCTACGCCTCGGCGATGGCCTGGTTCCTGCTGGTCATCATCGGTGTGTTCACCGCCATCAACTTCATCGCTTCTAAGTATTGGGTTTTCTATGACGACTAAGCTTGAGACGCTGCCCGCTCCGGACAAGAAGACACCCGGTGCCGGCAAGCCTACGAACCGCAAGCCCAAGGTGCGGGAGTCCAGGGGGACCCTGGCGTTCAGTCGGACGCAGCGCAGCAAGGCGCTGATGAAGCACGCCATCCTGATCGTCGCCGGCGGCCTGATGATTTATCCCCTCCTGTGGATGGTGGTGTCCTCGCTGCGGCCCAACGAGCTGATTTTCCGTGAGCCGGGACTGTGGCTGAACAGCCTGGAAATGGGCAACTACACCGATGGCTGGTCTGCCCTGACCCACCCGTTTGGCCACTACATGCTCAACTCGGCGATCGTGGTGCTGGGATCCATCCTGGGGAACCTGATCTCCTGCTCCATGGCGGCCTACGCCTTCGCCCGGCTGCAGTTCACCGGCAAGAAGCTGTTCTTTGGCATCATGCTTTTGACCATCATGCTGCCGTTCCACGTGATCATCGTTCCGCAGTACATCCTGTTCTCGCAGATCGGCTGGGTGAACACCTTCTGGCCGCTGATTGTGCCCAAGCTCCTGGCGACGGATGCGTTTTTCGTGTTCCTCATGGTGCAGTTCATCCGGGGCATTCCCAAGGAGCTGGATGAGGCCGCACGGATCGACGGCGCGGGGCACCCCCGCATCTTCCTGCGGGTGATCCTGCCGCTGATGGTGCCGGCCCTGGCCACCACCACCATCTTCACGTTCATCTGGACGTGGAACGACTTCTTCGGGGCGCTCATCTACCTGACTGATCCGGACATGTTCACCGTTCCGGTGGCGTTGCGGGCCTTCGTGGACTCGCAGTCCGCCACGAGCTGGGGTTCGCTCTTCGCGATGTCCATCGTGTCCCTGCTGCCGGTGTTCCTGGTGTTTCTGTTCGGGCAGCGCTTCCTGATCAAGGGAATCGCGACGACGGGTATCAAATAAGCCTGCCGGCTCACGTCTGCGCGGGGTGGATGGGCGTTCGTCGCCCGTCCACCCCGTTTTTGTTGGGCGGCCGCTTGATCAGCAGGCCAAACGTTAAATCAGCAGGTCAAACGTCTTGTAATACAAGTCGCTTGCTTGTATCATCAGTGATGAGAAAGCGTTTTCTCGTCAACTTTCCAGCCCACTCATTTCGAACTCAATCAGCTTTCAAGATCAAAGAAGATCGGAGAATCCAGTGCCGCTATTTTCCCGCCCTGCCTCAGCCGCCAGTCGTGGCGCAGCAGAGGCCACATCCGCCCGGGCCGGGCGGAGGCTCCGCCGAACCGGCGCAGTTGCCGCAGCTGCCGCCGTCGTCCTTGCCCTCAGTGCCTGCGGCGGGGGAGCCGCCCCGCAAAGTGCCGACGGCAAGGTTGAACTCCGTTTCTCCTGGTGGGGAGGAGACAAGCGTGCGCAACTGACGCAGGCTGCGATCGCGGCCTTCGAAGCCGAGAACCCGAACATCAAGATCAAGCCGGAGTTCGGCGACTGGAGCGGTTACTGGGACAAGCTCGCCACGCAGGTTGCTGCCAACGACGCCCCTGACATCATCCAGATGGACGAAAAATACATCACGGAGTACTCCTCCCGCGGCGCCCTGCTGGACCTTTCCAAGTACGACATTGACACGTCGAAGCTTGACGAAGCCGCCCTTAACGCCGGGAAGAGCGAGGACGGCCTGACGGGCATTGCCGCCGGCATCAACGCTGCAACCATCCTGGCCAACCCGGCAGTCTTCAAGGCCGCAGGCGTTGCGCTGCCCGACGACAAGACCTGGACGTGGGAGGACTTCGAGCGCATCGCGGCCGAGGTCACCGCGAAGTCGCCGAAGGGTACGTATGGCGCTGCCGCCTACGGCACCGATGAAGCCTCGCTCGGCGTATGGCTCCGGCAAAACGGCAAGTCGCTGTACACCAGCGACGGGAAGCTGGGTTTTGAGCCGGGCGACATCGCCGAGTGGTGGGCCTTCCTGAAGGAACTCAGCGAGAAGAAGGCCGTGCCCTCCGCCTCGGAAGTGGTTGAGGCCGAAGCCGCAGCCCTGGACCAGAGCGGCCTGGCGACAGGCAAGAACGGACTCGCGTTCTGGTGGTCCAACCAGCTTCCCGCGCTGGAGAAGGCCGCCGGCGGCGAGCTCCAGATCCTGCGGTTCCCGTCCAAGACCGGCAGCTCAGCGGATGCCAAGCTCTGGTACAAGGCCTCGCAGTTCTGGTCAGCTTCGTCACGCACCAAGCACCCGGAAGAAACCGCTAAATTCATCAACTTCCTGGCCAACAACACCAAGGCCGGCGAAGCGCTCCTGGCCGACCGCGGCGTCTACCCCAACTCCGATGTCCGGGCAGCAATCGCACCCAAGCTGACCCCCGCCGACATCAAGGTGGTCAAGTTCATCGACCAGATCAAGGGCGAACTCGGCGAGGCCCCGGCACCGCCGCCGAAGGGCGCGGGCGCCATCCAGGAAATCGTCAAGCGCTACACCTCGGAGGTTCTCTTCAACCGGCTGTCCACGGAGGAAGCCGGCAAGAAGGCAGTCGATGAAATGAAGTCAGCCATCAGCAGCTAGCACGCAGGGCTGAGCAGCCGGAAAATCCCGGGCCTGTCCGCAGATCCTGACCTTTTGGGCCAGGCTCTGCGGACAGGCCTCTGTCATGGTGCGGTTGAGCGTCCGGCGGGGCGGCCCGGGCGGCCTAAGGCTGCCCGTGCCGCCCCGTTCCAGGTCAGTCCTCCGCGATCACCGCCACGCCGCCGGCCGGAACCGTGCCGGTGAACCGCTCGCCGGACAGCAGCTCAGCCCCTGCCACGCGGACGCTGGCATCGGCGCGTGAGTGGTTGATGGCGAAGATGAAGCTGGTGCCGTCGCCGGTGCGGCGTCGCGATAATTCGACGCCCTGGTCCGCCTCCGCCACTGCGGAAGCTCCCGACTCGGCGAGCAGCCGGTCCACCAGCGACTCGATGCCGTCCCCGTCCGGGAAGGTTGCCAGGTACCAGGCTGAGCCCGCTCCGGCGGAGCGCCGCGTCAGGGCGGGGACGCCCTCCAGCGGGTACTCAGTGAACGTCTGTACCGATTCAGCCCCGGCCGCGTGCACGTGCTCGCTCCACACGCGCCCCACTCCGCCGTCGCTGAGCTTGGCCGAGGCACCGGCCAGCAGCGGGTGGAATTCCTCCACCCGGATGCCCAGCAGGTCCCGGAACGCGCCCGGGTACCCGCCGAGGCGGATGTGGTCCTGTTCGTCCACAATCCCGCTGAAGTAGCTGACCAGGACTGTTGCGCCGGCGCGGGCAGCCGCGGCGATGTTCTCGGCCGCGTCGTCGGTGACGTTGTACAGGGTGCACACCAGCACCAGGTCGTAACCCTCCAGGGAGGCGGAAGGGTGCACAAAATCCGTCGAAACCCCGCGCAGGAACAGGGAGCGGTGGAAGGCGCGCATCAGGTCCAGGTACTTCACGTCCTGGCTGGGGTGGGAATCCAGTTCGCTGGCCCACCAGGCCTCATAGTCGAAAACGATGGCCACGCGCGACTCAACGCGCGATCCCCGCACAGCGGCCAGCTTCCGGAGCGCGGCGCCGAGCCCCACCACCTCCTGGAAGATGCGGGTGTCCCGTCCGCCGTGGGGGACCATGGCGGAGTGGAACTTCTCCGAACCGGCGAAGCTCTGCCGCCACTGGAAGAACATCACGGCATCCGCGCCGCGGGCCACGTGTGACAGGGAGTTGCGCAGCATCTCGCCGGGCATCTTGGGCTGGTTGCGGGGCTGCCAGTTCACTGCCGACGTCGAATGTTCCATCAGGATCCACGGTTCGCCGCCCGCAACGCCGCGCGTGAGGTCCGCGCTGAATGCGAGTTCGACCTGACGCTCCGGATCGGCGGCCACGAGGTAGTGGTCGTTGGCGATCACGTCCAGGTCCTTGGCCCAGTCAAAGTAGTCCATGGACTTGGTGGCGCTGGAAACCATGAGGTTGGTGGTGGCGGGCACCCCTGGCGTTACTTCGCGCAGCACTTCGAGCAGGGAGCGGTAATAATCCATCAGGGCCCAGGAGCTGAAGCGCTGGAAGTCCAGCTGCTGCCCCGGATTCAGCGTGGACGGCGCCACCGCGGGCGGCAGGACCTCCTCGAACGAGGCGTAATGCTGGGACCAGAAGGCCGTTCCCCATGCCGCGTTGAGGGCTTCGATGCTCCCGTACCGACGCTCAAGCCAGCGGCGGAAGGCGGCCGCGTCCTCGTCGCCGTAAAACTCCGAAACATGGCAGCCGAGTTCGTTGTCCACGTGCCACAGCGCCAGTGCAGGGTGGTCCTTGTAGCGCTCTGCCAGCACCCGGGTGATGCCGGTTGCGTAGCGCCGGTAAACGGCCGACGACGGCGTGTAGTGCCGCCGGGAGCCCGGTCCCAGCACGGTTCCGTCAGCGGTGACCGGGAGGATTTCCGGATGCTTGCGCACCAGCCATGCCGGGGGCGCGGCAGTTGCTGTCGCGAGGGCCACCTTGATGCCTGCCGCGGCCAGGTTGTCCAGGACGTCGTCCAGCCAGCCAAAGTCGTAATCGCCTTCGGAAGGCTCCAGCAGGCCCCACGAAAAAATGCCCACGCTGAGGAACGTAACACCGGCTTCCTTCATGAGCTCCAGGTCCTCCAGCCGGGTGCCGGCTGGCCATTGCTCGGGGTTGTAGTCGCCCCCGTAGGCGATACCTTCGAGGCTGCTCCACACCGCTGGTGGAGTGGATATTTCCTGGGATGACATGTGACTCCTTCGTCGAGGCCGGTGCACGATCATGGCATGAAAGCAGATGTTTGGAAAACGCTTGCCCAAATATGGGAATGAGGATATTGTATCGTTTCAGAAAGCACGTGTAAGCCAGGTCACCACCCTCGTTGAAGAGAATCACAGGGAATCGCGCTTACACAACCGAGCAAGGAGGCTCTAATGATCAGCAGAAGGAATTTCCTCACCACCGTGGCGCTGGGCACCGCATCTGCCGCAGCCCTGGCCGCGTGCGGACAGTCCGCCCCGGCACAGACCGGTTCGGCACAGAACCCGGTCACCATCAATTACACCTGGTGGGGCAACGATGACCGCGCCACCCGCACCCGCAAGGCCATCGAACTGTTCGAGTCCAAGAACCCCGACATCAAGGTCAACGGCAACTTCACCGACTTTGCCGGCTACTGGCAGAAGCGCGCCACCGAGGCTGCCGGCGGCGGCCTGCCTGACGTGATGCAGTGGGACCTCTCGTACCTGCGGGACTATGGCCAGCGGAACCAGCTCCTGGACCTCAGCACCGTGAAGATTGACACCTCGGGCTTCGACAAGTCGCTGCTGCCGTCCGGCCAGATCAAGGGCAAGACCTACGGCATCCCCACCAGCACCAACGCTTTCGCCGTCTACTACGATCCTGCCAAGCTCAAGACCCTCGGCGTTTCCGAGCCCGACGGCAGCTGGACCTACGACGAATACAAGTCCTGGCTCAAGGAGGTCGGCGCCAAGGGCAACGGCACCATCTTCGGTTCCACGGATTTCACCGGCATCTGGTGGCAGTTCAACATCTGGCTCCGCCAGAAGAACATCGAAGCCTTCACCGAGGACGGAAAGCTCGGCTTCAGCAAGGACGACCTGAAGACCTGGTGGAACATGGCTTCGGACCTGCGCGGTACCCCGGCCCTGGTCTCCGAGGAACGGACCACCCAGCTGGCACCCAAGTCGCCGTTCGGCTCCAACGTGACCGTCGCGGAAAACACCTGGGACAACTTCATGGCCGGCTACCTCGCGGACAGCGGCGCCAAGGAACTGAAGATCGTCCCCGTTCCCTCCGACGACCCGGACAACCTGGGCCTGTTCCTGAAGCCCTCGATGCTCATGGTGGCCAGCGCCAAGACCAAGTTCAAGGACGCCTCCGCACGCTTCATCGACTTTATGATCAACGACCCCGAGGTGGGCCAGATCTTCAAGACCTCCCGCGGCGTTCCCGCCTCGAAGAAGCAGCGCGACGGCACCACCTTCGAGGGCACCGACAAGATCGTGGTGGACTACGAGAAGTCCATCGAAAAGTACCTCAAGGATGCTCCCGAGCCGCCCATCGTCGGTTTCGGCACCCTGGAGGCCTCGTTCAAGCGGATCAGTTCGGACCTGAACTTCGGCAAGCTGACCGTTGACTCGGCGGCCGACGCCTGGTTCAAGGAAGCCGAAGACCTCATCAAGCAGAACGCCTGAGCAGCGTATTGTCTGCCCGACGTTCACAACTGACGGAATGAACTCGTGACTCAAAGCCCAACCCTGAGCAGGCGTTCGACGTCGTCCACCCCGCCGCTGCCGCGCAAGTCGCGGCAGCGGGGGGCGGATGCCCGCGCCGGCTACACCTTCCTGCTGCCCTGGCTGCTGGGATTCATCGCCCTGACCGTGGGCCCGATGATCTCCTCGCTCTACCTGTCCTTCACCAACTACAACCTCTTCGAGCCGCCCAAATGGATCGGCCTGGACAACTACACCACCCTGTTCCAGGACGAACGGTTCCTGCAGTCGGTGGGCGTGACCCTGTCCTACGTGGTCTTCGGCACCCCGCTCAAGCTCGCCGCCGCACTCGCGGTGGCCATGCTCCTGAACAGCAAGCGCAAGGGGCAGGGCTTCTACCGCTCCGCGTTCTACGCCCCGTCCCTGATCGGCGCGTCCGTGTCCATCGCGATCGTCTGGAAGGCGATGTTCGGCGACGCCGGCCCGGTGGACCAGGGCCTGTCCTTCTTCGGCATCAACCTTGGCGGCTGGGTGGGCAACCCCTCCATGACCATGCCCATGATGATCCTTTTGACCGTCTGGCAGTTCGGCGCCCCGATGGTGATCTTTCTCGCCGGCCTGAAGCAGATCCCCGCGGACCTTTACGAAGCGGCGTCCATGGACGGTGCCGGTCCGGTGCGGAAGTTCTTCAACATCACCTGGCCCATGCTTTCCCCGGTGATCTTCTTCAACCTGCTGATGGAAACCATCCACGCCTTCCAGATCTTCGCCTCTGCCTACATCATCTCCAACGGTGAAGGCGGCCCGGCCGGCTCCACCCTCTTCTACACCCTCTACCTCTACCTCCGCGGCTTCTCCGACTTCCGGATGGGCTACGCCTCGGCGATGGCCTGGCTCCTGGTGATCGTGGTGGGCATCATCACGCTCATCTTCTTCAAAACCTCCAAGTCCTGGGTCCACTACAGCGGTGATTCGAAATGACAACCATGGCAACACCCACCCAGCCGAAAGCCGGCGGCACCGCCCCCGCTCCGGCGCCCGAATACAACCCGAAGTCCGAGTCTGTCGGTGCCAAGCGCGCCAAGAGCCTCATTTTCCACATCGTGGCCCTCGCCCTCACTGCCGTCGTCCTCTACCCGGCGCTGTGGATGGTGGCCTCGTCCTTCAAGCCGAATGCCGAAATCGGCGGCACCAACACCTCCCTGTGGTCCAGCAACTTCAGCTTCGACAACTTCGCCACCGCCATGGAGGGGATCGGCGGGGTGTCCACCTTGCAGTTCTTCACCAACTCCCTGGTCCTGGCCATCGGCGCCGTGGTGGGCACCATCCTCTCGGCCAGCGTCTCGGCCTACGCCTTCGCCCGGATCAAGTTCCCGGGCCGCAGCGCGCTGTTCGGCATGATGATTGCCACCCTGCTGCTGCCCTTCCACGTGGTGATCATCCCGCAGTACATCATCTTCCAGCAGTTGGGCCTCGTGGACACCTACATCCCGCTGCTGATCGGCAAGTTCCTGGCCGCGGACGCGTTCTTCGTGTTCCTGATGGTCCAGTTCATGCGCAACCTCCCTGCCGAACTCGACGAAGCCGCACGCATCGACGGCGCCGGCCATGTCCGGATCTTCACCTCCATCATGCTCCCGCTGATGAAACCCGCCCTGATCTCGACGTCGATCTTCTCCTTCATCTGGAGCTGGAACGACTTCCTCGGTCCCCTGCTCTACCTCAACACCCCGGAAAAGTACCCGCTGCCGCTGGCCCTGCGACTCTTCGTGGACCAGACCCAGTCCTCGGACTATGGCGCCATGATCGCCATGTCCGTCCTGGCCCTCCTGCCGGTACTGATCTTCTTCCTGGTCTTCCAGCGCTACATCGTCGAAGGCGTCTCCACCCAGGGCCTCAAGGGCTGACAGGATATGAGCATCATGGACAGCACCACACCCGCCCCAGGCCGCGACGACCGCATCCCGGTAAACCGCTTTGCCCTGTTTTCCGAGACCCTCCTGGCCGGAGTGCTGGTGCTGGTGCTGTCCATTCCGCTGGTCACCATCCCGGCCGCCTATGCCGCCGGCATCGCGCACCTTGAACGCCACCTCTCCGGCAGGGATGACTCCCTCCGCGCCCTCTGGGGCACGTTCCGCTCGGCGCTGCCGGGCAGCTGGAAGCTGGGAATCACGACGGCGGCAGCCGCCGTCGTGATTGTCCTTAACCTGTTGCTCGCATGGGTGGGGCAGCTTCCGGGCCGGGAAGTGGTCCTGCCGGCAACCCTCATCCTGGCTGCCGCCGCTGCCGTCCTGCTCCTGCGCACCGCTGCTGCATGGTCTGACGTGACGGGCAGCGCGACTCCACGCAGCGCCTGGACCGCAGCCTTTGAGACCGCCAAGGCTATTTCGCTCCGCGACTGGACCGGTTCCCTGCTGCTGGCCGCCGCCCTCTTCGCGGGAGTGGTGTTCGTCTGGATGCTGGCAGCCCTGTTCGTTGTGGTTCCCGGGACCCTGATCCTGGCCTCGGCCGCCGTCAAGATGCGCTCGGTGCGCGCGTAGCACCACCAGCACCCCGACACACCGTCCCAGCAGGTCCACTTCACTACCGAGTTGAGCCAGACGTGTCTTCCGACCGCACCCAGTCCGCTGAGTCCCTCCAAGAACAAGCTTCAGAACGGCCGCTTCGCTGGTACCACCCCCTGGCGCAGCGCAACTACCGGCTCTTCATTGCCATTCAGCTCGCGGGCAGCACCGGGGTCTGGATGCAGCGCCTTGCCCAGGACTGGCTGGTCCTGCAACTGACGGGCAGCCCCGCTGCCGTGGGCGTGGCCGTGGCGCTCCAATTCCTGCCCATGCTGGTGGTGGGCCCGCTCAGCGGCATCCTGGTGGACCTGTTTCCGAAGCGCCGCATACTGCTGATCTGCCAGTCCATCACCGCGCTGCTGGCCCTGGCCCTCGCGGTCCTGGACGCCGGCGGCGGCATCACCGTCTGGGCCGTGTACGCCTGTTGCGTGGCCCTGGGCATCACGTCCGCGGTCGACGGTCCGGCCCGCCAGGTGTTCGTGAACGAGGTGGTGGGCGACGCCGCGTTGCGTCCCGCGATCGGGCTGAACAACGCGATCGGCCAGCTCGGCGCGATGGCTGGACCCGCCCTGGGCGGCCTGCTGATCGCCAAGGCGGGTTCCGCCGCCGCCTTCGCCGCGAACGCCGTCGTATGCCTGGCGGTGATTGGCCTGATCGCGGCGATCCGGACGTCCCGGCTTTACCCCGGCCCGCCGCCTCTCCGGGGCCGCGGGCAGATCCTCGCGGGGTTCCGCTACGTCCGCCGCCGGCCGTCCCTCCTGCTGGTAATGCTGCTGGCCGGGCTCCTCGGCGCGTTCGGCATGAACGGACCGGTGGTACTGGCGGCGTTCGCCGAAGATGTCTGGCACAGTGGCGCCGCCGGCTTCGGCATCTTCAACACGTTCAGCGCCGCGGGTGCGCTTGCAGGCGCGCTGCTGGCGGCGCGGCTCCGGACCCTGGGCCGGCGGGGGATCGTGGTGAGTGCCGGGCTGTTCGGGCTGACCCAGCTCGTGGCCGCGCTCATGCCCACGCAGGAATTGTTCGTGGCCATGCTGGTGCTGGTCGGCATCATGACGCTGCTCTTCCTGACCAGTGCGGCCACTACCGTCCAGCTGGAGGCCGGGGCGGACGTCCGCGGGCGAGTCCTGGCGCTCTACCTGCCGCTGCTGCTGGGCGGCCACGCCCTCGGCGGACTGCTGGCCGGCTGGCTCACGGAAGAGTTCGGTGTGCGCACCGGCCTCGTGGTGACCGGAGCCCTCGGAATGCTGTCCGCCGCCGTCATCGGACTGCTGATGTGGCTGAACGCCCGACGGCGGTCCAGTATTGAGTTTTTGTCCAGATAACGCGAGCTAACCCTCGGGTATGTCCCTCGATCTGGACAAAAACTCGGCAGCGCCTCCTTATTGACTGTGACCGGGCGCACACTTAGGGTGGATGAGAAAGCGTTTTCTCGCTGAGTCGAACCCCATCAAAACCCAGCCGTCAAAAGGACATCGAATGATTTTTCGCGCCCTGAAATCCCGGACTCCCAAAATTGCGGCGGTGGCAGCAGCCCTCGCGCTGACCCTCTCAGGCTGCGGGGGCGGTGCGCAGTCCGATGCCGGCGGCCCGGTGACGCTGCGTTTTACCTGGTGGGGCTCGGACGTGCGGCACAAGATGACCCAGAAGCTCATTGACGCGTTCGAGGCCAAGAACCCGAACATCAAGATCGAGGGTGAATACGGGGAGTGGTCCGGCTACTGGGACAAGCTCGCCACCCAGGTGGCCTCCCAGAAGGCCCCGGACATCATCCAGATGGACCTGCAATATCTCGGTGAGTACGCCAAGCGCGGGGCGCTCCTGGATCTGAAGGACGTGGACCTGTCCAAATTCGACAAGGCTGCGGCCGACGCCGGCAAAACACCGGAAGGGCAGTTCGCCGTGACGGCCGGCATGAATGCGCTGGTGGTACTGGCCAACCCCGCGCTGGTCTCCGCCAGCGGCGTGGCCCTGCCGGATGACGCGTCCTGGACCTGGCAGGACTACGAGAAGACGGCTGCGGACATCACGGCCAACAGCAAGGCCGGCATCTACGGTTCCGGATCAATCACGGGCGACGCATCGTTCAATCTTTGGTTGCGCCAGCACGGGAAGTCCCTCTTCACCTCGGACGGGAAGCTGGGATTCGATGAGGCTGACGCCACGAAATACTTCGAGTTCCAAGCCGGCCTCCGCGACGCGAAGTCGGTGCCGCCGGCTTCGGTCATGACCGAAGAGGCCACCGCCGCGCTGGACCAGACAGGCCTGGCCACGAACAAGTTCGCCATGGGCTGGCTGTGGTCCAACCAGCTCGGCGCCCTCACCAAGGCTTCCGGCCAGCCGCTGGAAATCAAGCGGCCGCCGAGCACGGACGGTAACGCCAAATCGGCGCAGCAGTACTACAAAGCGTCCCAGCTCTGGTCCGCAAGCTCGCGCACCAAGCACCCGAAGGAAGCTCAACAGTTCATCGACTTCCTGGCCAACAGCGTCGAGGCCGGCGAAATTGCGCTGGCTGACCGCGGCATCCCCGGCAATACCGAGGTGCGCGACGCCATCACGCCCAAGCTGAGCGCGGCGGACGCCGCCACGGCCGCCTTCATCAACGACATTGCGGATGAAGTGGGCGACGCTCCCGTTGTCCCGCCGGCAGGGTCCAGCCCGGCCTCGGAGATCCTGACCCGCTTCACCACCGAGGTCCACTTTGGCAGGGTGAGCCCGGAGGAAGCCGCGAAGAAGTCGATCGAGGAACTTAGGAGCGCACTGGGCTAGCGCGCTCGGCCGGTGCACCTCGCCAACGCGGGTTAGCAGTGATCGGCCAATGCCGCAGCTTCCGCCGGGGACAGCGTGCCGTCTGCGATCCACACCGTGAAGGAGCGCCGGACGGATTCTCCCGCGGCGAGGATCACGGGCCGGTCCCACGCCAGGGCGGAGCCCACGCCGGGGTAGCCGGACAGGCGGACGAACCAGGGGTCCGGCGCCTCGGCAGGTGCGGCGAACACCAGGCTGGCCGCGCCCCCGGGGAAGATTCCCGTCCAGGCCAGCCAGGGCGAGGCGGAGCCGTGGACAGCTGCCTCGCCCTGCCGGTCGGCGGTAAAGACACTCGCGGCGGAGCACGCGGGCAGCCGCCAGAAGAACCCGCCGTAGCCGCTTCCGGCAGCACCGTTGGAGCCGGGGCCGCCCAGCGAAGCGTCGACGACGGCGGTAAGTTCCGTTGCCAGGTCCAGCCGCCAGGTGCGGGCGTCCACCCGGCCGGCGCGGGTGGTGCGGAGCTCGCGGAGCAGTTCGCTGCCGTCCGGCGCCTGCCAGCTGAGCTCCTGATGGAGGGAGTCGCCGCCCTGCGATCCGGGCTCTGTCTTTGCGGACAGCTGCACGATCCGGCCGTGATCCGGGCGTTCCTCATATCGTCCGGCGGCGCGTGTGTAGGTTTTGCCGCCCCAGAAGTTCGTGCCGTTCACATCCTGCAGGGCGACGCCGGCGCCGAGGTGCCACGGGTGGTCCGCCGGAAGGTGGTCGGTGACGGTGACGCCGCCGAGCGAACGCACCGGATGCAGGTAGGGGCGGGGTGAGAGCCGGGCTGCGACGCCGGAGCCGTTCCGCAGGGTGGCCAGCGCGGTGGCGCCGCTGTGCACGCCGGTTGCTGCGCCGCCGTCGTGCCCGGTGCCCTGCACGGAAAGTGACAACATGTCTGCGCCGCCGGACGCCGGCCGGGCCCAGGGCAGGCCCAGCTCGCTGAAGGTGGCGTGCGCCGCCGTCGCCCGCTCCAGTGCATCTTCGATGCCGGAGACGACGGCGTGGGCCGAGTCGCCGTCGCCCACCCACTCCAGGTGCTCCCCGGCAATGAGAGCCGGGGCTTCGGCGGTGCGGATGGCTTCCAGTACCCGCATGAACGCGCCGCTGTCCGCAAGGGAGCTGATCAGCGGCGCGCGTCCGTGCTGGTCCTGGCGGCGGTGCCGCAGATGGTCCAGCAGGTTCTCTGTGAGGTCGTCCCGGCCAAACACCTCGTGGCGTTCGCCGGCGGCAGTGCTGACGCTGAGGCGGTCTTCGGTGTAGTGGAACACCGCGGTTCCTTCGCTGCCCTGCAGGGTGACGTACGGTTCCACGGACTCCGTGGCGCACAGGGTCAGCGCACAGGTCACGGGAAGGCCGGAGGCGGTGCGGACACGGATGACGGAGGTGTCGTCTGATTCGATGTCGTTGGCGCGGTAGAGGTCCGTTTCCACGGTAGCGAGGTCGTCCACGGTCCGTGCGCCGGCGATCCTCAAGGCGGTGGCGATGGCGTGCGCCAGCGGGTTGGTGGCCACACCGTCCACGACGTCGACGCCGTCCAGGCTTCGTTTCCCCGCCCAGCGCGACCGCGCGTAGTACGCCCGGTCCCGGACCCAGCGGCCGGTGGCGGAGATTCCCAGGAGGGTGCCGATTTCGCCGGCCTCGAGCAGGTCCTCGATGGCCTTCAGGGCATGTGAACCGAGGCTCTGGAAGCCGACCTGGACACTCCGTCCGGCAGCCGCGGCGGCGTCCTGCAGCCGGTTGAAGTCGGCCAGGGAAGCGACCGGGGGCTTTTCGAGGTAGAGGTCGGCATAGGGGAGGGCTGTGAGTGCCAAGGGCGCGTGCGTCTGAATGGGAGTGGCCACAATGACAAGGTCGAGCCCAGGCGTTGCGGCCAGGAGGTCGTCGAGATTGCCGAAGACTGCGGTTTCGGGAGGGAGCGCGCCGTCGGCCGGGGGATTCGGGTCGGCAACAGCCACGAGCGCGACCGCCCCGTCCTTCTGAAGCCTTTCGAGGTTGCGGAGGTGGTGGGTTCCGAAGCCGTGGACCCCTACCAGCGCCACCCTCGCCGCGGCGGAGGTGATCGTGACTTCTGTTGCCGGAATTCTGCCTTTTTCCGGGACGGGCGCGGACAGTGTGCCCATGGCTCTCCTCTTCTGTCCCCGGGACGGGGTTTGACGTCGGTGTCGTTGCTGGAAATCGCCGGGCAGGGGCCCGTTGCCGCCGCTATCAGAGTAGGCCGGTTCGGCCTGCTGACACTTGTGGTAAGCGCTTTCCATATTACTCTCGCCAACAGTCTAACCCCGGCGGGTTCATTATGTAACGATTCAAAATTCATCTTGACCGGCGCTTCAAAAGCGTCTAGATTTTCGAGAAACCGCTTACTAACGTGACGTGGACCACTGCGGCCCCCGTTTCTGCAACGATGGAGATCCGAAGGGGGCTAGCTGTGCTGGCTGGAAGTTTTAGCGCCAAGGCATATTCGTTCTTCGACACCCTGCTGTGGATTGCATGCCTGAATCTGCTGTGGATGGTGTTCTCGCTCGCCGGCCTGGGCGTATTGGGCGTGGGCCCCGCCACCGCTGCGGCGCAGATCCTGGTGCGCCGCAGGGTCCGGGGCGAGGCCGCCCCGCTGCTTCGCTCCTTCACTAAGGAATATGGCCGCAACTTCGGACGCGGCAACGGCCTGGCGCTGCCGGTCCTGCTGGCCGGAGCGGCCCTGGCCCTGAACTGGAATTACTTCTCCCGCTCCGGCGACCTCCTGTCCCAGCTGATGGCTGCCGGCGCCTTCGTTGCCGCGATCTTCCTGGTGGCGGTGACCTGCCACCTCTTCCCGATGTTTGCCCGCTATGAACTTCCCCTCCCGCAGTACCTCCTGATGTCCTCGCGGTTTGCGCTCAGGCACCTCGCGGGCACCGCAATCCTGCTCTTCGTGACCGCCGCCGCGCTGTTCGCCAGCCAGGCCCTCCCCGGACTGATCCCGTTCTTCAGTGTCGGAGCATGGCTCTACGTGACCGGCTGGCTATGCGACCGGTTCTTCACTGCGAACGACGAATCCGTGACCGGTGATGCCGCGGACGCCTCGGACGCCGCGCGCCCGGCGGCAATGGTCGGAGCCCCCGCTGCGTGAGGCGCCGGGCGCTGGGCGGAGCTATGAGTGAAACGTATCAATAGCCGGGCCGCCTCATGATGCCACCTGAACTGCACCACCTGACCTGCAATGACTAGACCCCGAACCAACCCCGAAGAAGTGGAAAAGGAAAACACTATGACCCGTAGAAAACTCAGCCTGGCGGCCGCCGTCGTGACCGCCGCCGCCCTCACCCTCACAGCGTGCAGCGGGGGTGAAGCGCCGGCCGCGGATTCCTCGAAGATCAGCGTCATGGCGCCGTTCCTGGAGGCGCAGCCACCGTCCGCTGACGGCGCCGTGCAGAAGAAGCTCGAGGAGCTCACCGGCAAGGACGTGAACATCACGTGGACGCCGAACGCCTCCTACGAGGACAAGATGAACATCACCCTGGCCTCCTCCGAAATCCCCCAGGTCATGGTGGTTCAAAGCAAGTCGCCGGGCTTCGTCAAGAACGCCGAGGCGGGGGCATTCTGGGACCTCACGGACAAGCTTGACGAGTACCCCAACCTGAAGACCACTTTCCCGGACGTCGAGAAGAACGCCAGCGTCAACGGCAAGGTCTACGGCGTGTTCCGGGCCCGCAACCCCATCCGCGCAGCCGTGATGTTCCGCCAGGACTGGCTGGACAAGCTGGGACTGAAGGCACCCGAAACCACCGAGGACCTCTACAACGTGGCCAAGGCCTTCACCGAGCAGGACCCGGACGGCAACGGCCAGAACGATACCTGGGGCATCACCATTCCCAAGTGGGGCGCACTGGGCTCCAACAGCCCCTACGACATCATCGAGGAGTGGTACGGTGCCGGCAACCGCTGGACCGAAAAGGACGGCAAGCTGATCGCCAGCTTCGAGACCGAGGAGTTCCTGGAAGCCAACCGGTTCGTCAAGAAGATGGTGGACGAGAAGCTCATCAACCCGGACTTCGCCACCTTCGACGGCACCAAGTGGAACGAGCCGTTCTTCAACGGCAAGGGCGGCATCATTGTCGACGTCGACTCCCGCGTCAGCGTGCTGATCAACCTGTTCAAGCAAGCCAACCCGAACGATTTCCAGAACAAGGTGGGCTTCGTCGGCAACCTGAAGGGACCGGACGGCAAACTGCACTCACACCCGACGGACGGCTACTCAGGGTTCCTTGCGGTCCCCAAGACCAGCGTCCGCACCGAGGCTGAGCTGAAGAACGTCCTGGAATTCCTGAACACCATGAACGGCAAGGACGTGGCTACGCTCCTCAATAACGGCATTGAAGGCGTGAACTTCACTGTCGAGGACGGCAAGGCAGCCACCATCAAGCCCGAGACCCCGGAGGGCAAGGCCGTAACCACGGACATCAAGAGCTACGCGCAGCTGGGCACCAACGTCACCGGCAACAACTTCTACCCGGTCAAACAGGCTTCGGACTACGAGCAGGAAGTCTTTGACAAGCGCGTTGAGGTCATGGCCCAGGACCTGAAGAGTGCCGTCTACAACCCGGCCGCGGCCTTCGTGTCGCCCACCTATGTTGCCAAGGGCGCGCAGCTGGACAACATCGTGGCCGACGCCCGGATCAAGTACCTGGCCGGCCAGATCGACGAGCAGGGCCTGAAGGACGCCATCAAGCTGTGGAAGACCAGCGGCGGCGACAAGGTCCAGGAAGAGATCAACAAGCTCTGGCAGGACAGCAAGTGACAACGTCCACCGTTGACGTCAAAACCCCGGAGCAGGCGCCGCCACCGGCGCCTGCCCCGGGGCGGCGACGCCGCTTCGCCGTTCACTTCGCGCACTACAAGTGGCTCTATCTTTTGCTGCTGCCGGGCGTGGTCTACTTTGCGGTCTTCCGGTACGCCCCGATGTACGGGGTCAGCATCGCGTTCAAGGACTACGTACCGTTCCTGGGCGTCAATGCCAGCCCGTGGGTGGGTTTCCAGCATTTCCAGGACTTCTTCAGTAATCCTGATTTCGGCCGGCTGCTGGGCAACACCCTGATCCTGGCGTTCCTGAACCTGGGGATCGCGTTCCCGCTGACCATCGTGCTGGCGCTGTTGCTGAACGAGGTCCGGCTCTCCATCCTCAAACGGACGGTCCAGACCCTGGTCTACATCCCGCACTTCTTGTCCTGGACCATCGTGGCGTCGCTGAGCTTCCTGTTGTTCGCCCTGGATTTCGGGCCGCTGTTCCTGTTCATCAATTCCGTGCTGGGCACCGACATCGACTTCCTGTCCGATCCGGCGTGGTTCCGGCCGCTCATTGTGCTGCAGGAGATCTGGAAGAACACCGGCTGGGGAACCATCATCTTCCTGGCCGCCCTGGCCACGGTGGACCAGGACCAGTACGAGGCTGCGATCATCGACGGCGCGGGCAGGTTTCGCCGCGTCTGGCACATTACGCTTCCGGGCATCCGGTCCACCATCATCGTGATGCTCATCCTGGCGATCGGGCAGATGCTGAACACCGGGTTCGAACAGATCTACCTCATGACCAACGCCCTCAACCGCGATGTGGCGGACGTCTTTGACACCTACGTGTACTTCGTCGGCATCACCCAGGGCGCCTACTCCTACTCCACCGCGGTGGGCCTGTTCAAATCCCTGGTGGGCATCGTGCTGATCTTCGGCACCAACGCCCTGGCCAAGCGGTTCAACCAGAGCGGACTGTTCTAATGAAGATTCACAACACCACCGGCGGCAGGATCTTTGACGCCGCCAACTACGTCTTCCTGGTGCTGATCGGCGTCCTGACGCTGCTGCCTTTCATCTACGTGTTCGCCGGTTCCTTCGCCACCGAAGCGGAAATCACCCGCCGGGCCTTCTTCGTCTGGCCCGAGCAGTTCAGCCTGGGCTCCTACGAATACATCTTCTCCACCCAGGCCTTCATCCGCGCGCTCATCACCACCGTGCTGGTCACGGCAGTGGGCACCGTCATCCAGCTGATCCTGACCGTCACCATGGCCTACCCGCTGGCCAAGCGGAACCTCCGCGGCCGCCAGCTGATCCTGTCCCTGGTGGTCTTCGCCATGGTGTTCTCCGGCGGCATGATCCCCACCTTCCTGCTGATCAAGGACCTTGGCCTGCTCAACAGCTACTGGGCGCTGATCCTGCCCGCGGCGATCAACCCGTTCAGCCTGATCATCATCAAGAACTTCTTCCAGGAACTCCCTGCCGAACTGGAAGAGTCCGCCAAGATGGACGGCGCCACGGAAATCGGGATCCTCTGGCGCATCCTGCTGCCGCTGTCCAAACCCGTACTGGCCACGTTCGCGCTGTTCTACGCCGTGGGTATCTGGAACGACTTCATGTCGCCACTGCTGTATCTGAGCGACAACTCCAAATGGACCCTGCAGATGTACCTGCGCCAGGTCACCGCCTCCTCCGACCTCCTCGGCACCGGCAACGTGGACCCGAACTACATCCCGCCGGAACAGGGCATCAAATTCGCCGTGATCGTGGTGGCCACCCTGCCCATCCTGATCTTCTACCCGTTCCTGCAGAAACACTTCGCCAAGGGCATGCTCATCGGCTCCGTCAAGGGCTGAGCGGCCGAACCTCAGATGCCTGCCCCACCAACAGAAAGCACAGCATGAAAATCCTGCTCGCCGGAGATTCCACGGTGGCCACCTGTCCCGCCCACGAGTACCCCATGAGCGGTTGGGGTGCGCAGCTGCCCCGGAACGTCTACACCTGGGCTGCCGTGCACAACTTCGCCAAAGGCGGGGCCAGCACGGAGTCGTTCCGCGAGGAAGGGCTCTGGGGCCGGCTCCTGGAAACAGCCGCGGCGGGGGACCTGGTGCTCATCCAGTTCGGCCACAACGACCAGAAGCGCCCTCACCTTGCCGCCAGGACCGGGTACGCAGCGAACCTGCGCCGCATGGCGGCGGATGTCCGCGCGCTCGGTGCGGTGCCGGTGCTGTGCACTTCGGTGGAGCGCCGGCACTTCCTGGACGGGACCGTGGAGGACAGCTTGGAGGACTATCCCGAAGTGGTCCGCGAGATCGCGCTCGAGCTGCACCTCGCCGTTGTCGACCTCAACACCTGGACCCGCGGCCTGTACACGGAGCTGGGCGTCGAGGAATCGAAATCCCTGTTCTGCCATTTCGCTCCCGGTGAGAACGCCCACTGGCCGGACGGGCTGGCGGACAACACGCACTTTTCCCAGCGCGGTGCGTCGCTGGTCGCCGATGAAGTTGCCGGCAGGCTTGCGCTGCTTGGATTTGGCCGGGATGCCCTGCCGGACTCCCGAAAGGGCACGACGGCGGGACTCACGACGGCGGGAAGGGGCTAGGTGGGCGCGGCACGGCCCGGCACGGACCTGCTGTACTCCAACCCGCTTGCCGGCCCGCCCGACGTGTCCGACTGGGTGGCCGAAGGACCCCTGGGCCTGGGTACCCGCGACGGCGCCCTCGAACTATCCGGCCCGGCGGACGACGACGAGCTCGGGGACCATGCGCACTGGACGTTCTGGTGCCCGGTGGAGTTCCCGGACGGCATCCGGATCAGCTGGGAGTTCCTGCCCCTCGCGGAGCCGGGGCTGGCCATGCTGTTCTTTTCGGCAACCGGCCACGCCGGCCGGGATCTCTTTTCGGCGGATCTCCCGCAGCGCACTGGTTACTACCCGCAGTACCATTCGGGAGACATCGACGCCCTCCATGTGTCGTACTTCCGGCACAAGTACGACTCCGAGCGGGCCTTCCGGACCTGCAACCTGCGCAAGAGTGCCGGCTTTGAACTGGTGGCCCAGGGCGCTGACCCGTTGCCGCCCGCGGAGGACGCCCGGGATTTCTACCGTATGGAACTCGTCAAGGACGGCCCGCAGGTGGCGTTCTCCATCAACGGGCTGCCCCTTTTTGCGTGGACGGACACGTCGGACAAGGTGCTGGGCGGAGGCTATCTCGGCTTCCGGCAGATGGCACCGCTGCGTGCCGCCTACCGGAACCTCAGGGTCGGGAAGATCTGACCGCCAGGGGACGGCCACGTCGGCGGGCCATGGGCATACCGGGTTTCCTCAGCCCTCGATGCCCGTGCTGAGGCTCAGGTCCCGCCACTGATCCAGTTCCGCGCGCTCCGCCTCGGCCACGGCACCGAACGCGTTGAACGCGTCCGCCCCCAGCGCCACCAAGGACGGCGGATTCTTGCTTTCGGCGATGGCCGTGATGCCGAGCGGCTGCAGTTCCTTGTGGAGTGATCCGGACGGCACGTTCATCACCGGCAGCGACTTCCTCATGGACGGCGGCGTCACAGCGTCCTACTTCTATGGCGAACTCGCCCCCTGGTGATCGCCTTAGTGATCGCCCGGCAGGTCTGAAGAGCCCTCGGGGCCGGCGGTGCTTTGGCGCACCACCAGCTCCGGGGTGAAGATCACGGCCCGGTGCTTGGGTTTGTCGGCTTCCAGTTCCTCCGCCAGCAGCTCGATCGCCGTCCGGCCCAGCGCTTCCGTTGGCTGACGGATCGAGGACAGCGGCACCACGGCTGACACGGCAAAGTCGATGTCGTCATAGCCGATCAGGGCGATGTCCTCCGGAATCCGCAGCCTGTGCAGCATGGTCAGGGACTGCATCACGCCGAGGGCCAGCAGGTCGTTGGCGCAGAACACGCCGTCCGGCAGTTCGCCGGCGCTGCGGCGGACCAGCTGGTCGCCCACGCCCCGGCCGGCCAGGACGGTCTGTCCGGCCGAATCCAGAATTTCCAGCGAAGCGTCCGCAACTTCAGCGACGGCGCGTTGCGCCCCCTGGAGACGGTCCGCCACCTGGCGTATCGACGTCGGGCCTCCCACAAAAGCCAGCCGACGGCGGCCGATGTCCAGCAGGTGCCGTGCCGCGAGGTAACCCCCGGCGTCGTCGTCAACGGAAACTGAGCTGTACTTCGTCTCATCGGCCAGCCGGTCCACCAGGACGGTGGGCACGCCGCGCTCACGCAGCTGGTCGAGGCGCTCGGTGACATCGCCCACGGGCGAGATCAGCAGGCCCTGGACCCTCTGCTCTTGGAAGAGGTCGATGTAGTTCGATTCCCGGCCCGCATCGTGCCCGCTGTCCCCGAGCAGGACCGCACTTCCCTGCAGGGCGGCGGCGTCCTCGGCGGCCCGGACCACGGAGGTGAAGAAGGGGTTGCCCACATCCAGCACAATCAGGCCGATGGTGCGGCTGTGCCCGGCCCGGAGCTGCCGGGCTGCGTCGTTGCGGACGAAACCGAGCTCGTCGATGGCCTGCAGAACGCGGTCCTTGGTCCGCTGTGAAACCCGGTCCGGGTAATTCAGGACGTTGGACACCGTTCCCACCGCTACGCGGGCATGGTTCGCAACATCCTTGATGCTGGCTGACCGTGACATGTTTCTCCAAGCTCTCTCTTGCGGGGCGGCGTGTGCAACCGCCTGGATCAACCCCCGGCCCAATTGTCCTTGCCCGGTCCGCGTTCCCTGACTAGCGAAACGGCATACGGCCGGAAAAATGGCTTTCCACCCACTGACAATTGCTTGACACCCACTCGACTTCAAGAGTACTTTGAATCGTAACAATGAAACGATTCAAAGAATCGGAATTTCAGGAGAGTCGCAGATGAGGGTGTGTTTTCGCTCCTCAGTCCAGCCCGGACTGATCGATGAGTACAGGCGCCGGCACGCCGCCGTCTGGCCGGAGATGCTCCGTGCGCTGAAGGATGCAGGCTGGCACAACTACTCGCTCTTCCTTGGCGCGGACGGCCTGCTGGTGGGCTACGTGGAATGCGACGACTTCGACGCCGTCAGGGCGCGGATGGCGCTCACCGAAGTCAACGCCCGCTGGCAGGCGGAAATGGCCGCTCTTTTTGATAACCCGGAAAACCCGGACCGGGCACCCGATGAAGGGTTCCAGGTCCTCGAGGAAGTCTTCAATCTTGACGATCAGCTTGCGGCGGCGGAGTCCACCGCGAGCTGAATCACCCGGGCTCCAGCAGCGGGGCCGCAGTACCACCCCCAAATACCGCAGCAGCACAAGACATTGGAAAGAACCATCATGAATGACGTAGCAACGGCGCTGGGCAGGCTCGAGGAGCTTGCCATCGAGGTTCCCTCGTGGGCCTATGGAAATTCGGGTACCCGCTTCAAGGTGTTCGGCACGCCGGGCACCCCCCGGACCGTGCAGGAGAAGATCGCGGACGCCGCCAAGGTGCACGAACTGACGGGCCTGGCGCCCACGGTTGCGCTGCATATTCCGTGGGACAAGGTGGATGACTACGCCGCACTGCGCGAGTACGCGGCGGGCCTGGGCGTGGGCCTGGGCACCATCAACTCGAACACCTTCCAGGATGACGAGTACAAGTTCGGTTCCCTGACGTCCTCGAACGAATCGGTCCGCCGCCGCGCGATCGACCACCACCTTGAATGCATCGACATCATGCACGCCACCGGCTCCCGTGACCTGAAGATCTGGCTGGCTGACGGCACCAACTACCCGGGCCAGGACGACATCCGCGGCCGGCAGGACCGCCTGGCGGAGTCCCTCCAGGAGATCTACGCCGGTCTCGGGGAGGACCAGCGCCTGGTGCTGGAGTACAAGTTCTTCGAGCCCGCTTTCTACCACACCGACGTTCCGGACTGGGGCACCTCCTACGCCCAGACCCTGGCGCTGGGGGAGAAGGCGTACGTCTGCCTGGACACCGGCCACCACGCCCCGGGCACCAACATCGAATTCATCGTCATGCAGCTGCTGCGCCTGGGCAAGCTCGGTTCCTTCGACTTCAACTCGCGCTTCTACGCGGACGACGACCTGATCGTCGGCGCCGCGGATCCGTTCCAGCTGTTCCGCATCATGTACGAGGTGATCCGCGGCGGCGGCTTCGGCAGGAATTCCGGCGTGGCCCTCATGCTGGACCAGTGCCACAACCTGGAGGAGAAGATCCCGGGCCAGATCCGATCGGTGCTCAACGTCCAGGAAATGACGGCGCGTGCGCTCATGGTGGACACCGCGGCCCTGGGTGAGGCCCAGCGGAACGGCGACGTCCTGGCAGCCAACGCCGTCTTCAACGACGCCTTCTACACGGACGTCCGACCGGCCCTGGCCGCATGGCGTGAATCCCGCGGCCTGCCCGCGGACCCGATGGCCGCCTTCAAAGCCAGCGGCTACCAGAAACAGATCAACGAGGACCGCGTGGGCGGCCAGCAAGCCGGATGGGGCGCATAGGGCATGACTAACAAAACTGTTGAAGAACTCATTTCCCGGTCCAACCGCCTCGGAGCGGACAAACGGAACACCAACTTCGCCGGCGGCAACACCTCGGCAAAGGGCACGGAGAAGGACCCGGTCACGGGCGATGACGTCCAGCTCCTCTGGGTCAAGGGCTCCGGCGGGGACCTTGGCACGCTGAAGAAGGAAAACCTTGCCGTGCTCCGCCTGGACCGGCTGAACGCACTGAAGAACGTCTACCCCGGGGTGGACCGTGAAGACGAAATGGTGGCCGCATTTGATTACTGCCTGCACGGCAAGGGCGGCGCTGCACCCTCGATCGATACCGCCATGCACGGGCTCGTGGACGCCGCGCACGTGGACCACCTGCACCCGGATTCCGGCATCGCGATTGCCACGGCCGTGGACGGGGAGGCACTGACCACCAAGATCTTCGGTGACAAGGTGGTGTGGGTTCCGTGGCGCCGCCCCGGGTTCCAGCTGGGCCTGGACATCGCCGCGATCAAAGACGCCAACCCGCAGGCCGTGGGCACCATCTTGGGCGGCCACGGCATCACCGCCTGGGGCGCCACCGGCGAAGAAGCCGAAGCCAACTCGCTGTGGATCATCGACCAGGCTGAAAAGTTCATCGCGGAAAACGGCCGCCCCGAACCCTTCGGCCCCAAGCTGCCCGGCTACGGCGCGCTTCCCGAAGCAGAACGCCGCGCCAAGGCTGCCGCGCTGGCGCCGGTGATCCGCGGGCTGGCGTCCACGGACAAACCGCAGCTGGGGCACTTCAGCGATGACGCCGTCGTCCTTGACTTCCTGGAAGCCGCAGAGCACCCGCGCCTGGGCGCCCTGGGCACGTCCTGCCCGGACCACTTCCTGCGCACCAAGGTCAAGCCGCTGATCCTGGACCTGCCCGCGGATGCGTCCGTTGAGGACTCGATCACCCGGCTGCAGGAACTGCACGCCGACTACCGCGAGGACTACCAGGCCTACTACGACCGCCACGCGGTTCCGGAGAGCCCGGCGTTGCGCGGTGCGGACCCGGCGATCGTGCTGGTGCCGGGCGTGGGCATGTTCTCCTTCGGCGCGAACAAGCAGACCGCACGCGTGGCCGGTGAGTTCTATCTCAACGCCATCAACGTGATGCGCGGCGCGGAAGCAATCTCCACCTATGCCCCGATCGAGGAATCCGAGAAGTTCCGGATCGAGTACTGGTCTTTGGAGGAAGCCAAGCTGGCCCGGATGCCGAAGCCGAAATCGCATGCCACCCGCATTGCGCTGGTGACGGGTGCGGCGTCGGGCATCGGCAAGGCCATTGCCACCCGCCTCGCCGCGGAAGGCGCCTGCGTGGTGATCGCGGACCTGAACCTGGAGAATGCGCAAGCCGTGGCCGCGGAACTCGGCGGCCCGGACGCGGCCATCGGCGTGCAGGCGGACGTCACGGACGAAGCCCAGGTCGCCGCCGCCATCCAGGAAGCGGTGCTGGCATTCGGCGGGCTGGACCTGGTGGTCAACAACGCCGGGCTGTCCATCTCCAAGCCGCTGCTGGAAACCACGGAGAAGGACTGGGACCTGCAGCACAACGTCATGGCCAAGGGCTCCTTCCTCGTCTCCAAGGCCGCGGCGAAGATCATGATTGACCAGGACATGGGCGGGGACATCATCTACATCTCCTCGAAGAACTCCGTGTTCGCCGGCCCGAACAACATCGCGTACTCCGCCACCAAGGCCGACCAGGCCCACCAGGTCCGGCTCCTCGCAGCCGAACTGGGCGAATACGGCATCCGCGTCAACGGCATCAACCCCGACGGCGTGGTCCGCGGCTCGGGCATCTTTGCCGGCGGCTGGGGCGCCAAGCGCGCCGCTGTCTACGGGGTGGACGAGCAGGAACTGGGCAAGTACTACGCCCAGCGCACGCTGCTCAAGCGCGAAGTCCTGCCGGAGAACGTGGCCAACGCCGCGGCCGTGCTGACCAGCGCCGAACTGTCCCACACCACCGGGCTCCACATTCCCGTGGACGCCGGCGTGGCCGCTGCCTTCCTGCGATGAGCGGGCACGTTTCGGGTGTCGACGGCGGCCTGTCCGCCGGCAGTGTATTTGCCGCCGTCGACATCGGCGCCTCTTCCGGACGGGTCATCCTCGGCCGGGTCTCCGGCGGGACCGGTTCGGAAAGTGCCAGGCTGGAAACCGTCCACCGCTTCCCGAACGGTGTGGTGGAGTCCGACGGCGGCCTGCGCTGGGATTTCGACGCCCTCTTCGCCGAGGTGCTCACCGGCCTCGCTGCCGCGGCCCGCGCCGCCGGGGAGCGGGGCGAGACCATCAGCAGCATCGGAATCGACACCTGGGCGGTGGACTACGGGCTAGTCAACGCTGCCGGGAAACTCATTGCGCAGCCCTTCAGCTACCGGGATGACCGCAGCCGCGCCGCCGTCGCCCGGGTCCACCAGAAACTGGACCCGGCCCGGCTCTACGCCACCACCGGGCTGCAGTTCCTGCAGTTCAACACCCTCTACCAGCTGGCCAGCGAACCGGACCTGGACGGGCTACAGGCCCTGCTCATCCCTGACCTGGTCGCGTTCCTGCTCACCGGGCAGCGCCGCACCGAGGCCACCAACGCCTCCACCACCGGGCTCTTCGACGCCGTTGCGGGGGAGTGGGCCACCGAATTCCTCACCGCCCTCGGGCTCCCGAAGAACCTGTTCCCGCCGCTGATCCAGCCCGGCGAAACCGTGGGCACCCTGCTGCCCGGCATCGCCGCGCGCACCGGACTGGACCAGGCAACGACGGTGGTGGCCGTCGGCTCGCACGACACCGCCTCCGCCGTCGCCGCCGTCCCGGCCGAACACGGGAATTTCGCCTACATCTCGTCAGGGACCTGGTCGCTGGTGGGCGTCGAACTCCGGAAGCCGGTGCTCACCGAGGCGAGCCGGCAGGTCAACTTCACGAACGAACGCGGCGTGGACGGCACTATCCGCTACCTCCGCAACGTCGGCGGGCTCTGGCTGCTTAGCGAATGCCAGCGGACGTGGGCGCAGCAGGGACACACGGCGACGCTGGACGAACTGCTGGCAGCCGCCGCCGCGCTGCCGTTCGGCGGACCCCAGATCAACGCGGACGATCCCTACTTCATCGCACCGGACAACATGCCCGAACGCATCCGCGCTGCTGTCCGCAACACCGGCGACGTCCTCACCGACAACCCCGCGGCGATCACCCGCTGCATCCTGGACAGCCTGGCTGCCGGTTACGCCCGGACCATCGCCGACGCGGAACGCCTGGCGGACGTGCCCGTGAACGTGGTGCACATCGTGGGCGGCGGCTCGCAAAACCGGCTCCTGTGCCAGCTCACGGCCGATGCCACCGGCAAGCGGGTCATTGCGGGCCCCGTCGAGGCCACTGCTCTTGGTAACGTGTTGGTCCAGGCCCGGGCGGCAGGTGTGGTGTCGGGCGGGCTCGGCGAGCTCAGGGCACTCGTGCGCGGCTCGCAGCCATTGGAAAGCTACCAGGCCGCGCTGGTCTGAACGGTGAAGGGAACAGCCTGATATGCCCGAGGACATCCTGCGCTACGACGCGTCCGCGTCCGACTGGCTCGAGGCACTTCCCCTGGGGAACGGCCGGCTCGGGGCCATGGTATTCGGCGGTCCCGCGGAACACCGCTTCCAGCTGAACGACGGCACGGCATGGTCCGGGTCGCCGCACAGCCAGGAGAGGCCGCCGCACTTCAGCCGGGAGCAGGCTTCCGCGATCATTGCGGATGCGCGCCGGCTTGTCGCGGCCGGGGAACACCATGCCGCCGAGGACGTGCTGAAGGCACTCCAGCACCGGCACTCGCAGGCATTCCTGCCGTTCGCAGACCTGTACCTCGGCACCGTTCCGTCTGCAGGCAGCAGCCCGTCCGGCAACAGCAGCGGCAGCACCGCGGGCGGCGCCGGCGAAATCTCCGGGTACAGCCGCGCCCTGGACCTCTCCCGCGCCGTCGCCACCACCGCGTTCCAAGCAGCCGGCTCCGGCGTCCGGGTGGAGGCTTTCGCCAGCTACGACCCCTCAGTCCTGGTCATTTCCGTGGATACGGAGCTGCCGGCCGGCCTCGACCTGGCCGTCCGGCTGGATTCGCCGCTGCGCGTGCTGCGGCGCACCGGCTCCTGCCTGGAACTCAAGCTGCCGTCCGACGTCGCACCTGTCCACGACGGCGGTGCGGTGGAGTACTCGGACGACGATTCGCTCAGCCTGCACGGCGCCGTGTCCGTCACCTGGGAGCACGACGGCCAGGAAGCGGAAGCGTCCGACGTCGGAATGGCCGCCTCCGGCGTCCGGCACGCCGTGGTGTTCGTCACCACGGAGACAACATTCAGCCGCGGGGGCGGGGAACCGCAAGCCGACGGCACCGCGGCGACTGCCGCCGCGACGGCGGCCGGAAGGCTGGCCCTGGCCCAGGAAACCGGCCGCGCCGCCCTCCTGGCCCGGCACCTGCGGAGCCATGGCGAGCTCTACGGTAAGGCGCGGCTGCGGCTGGACGTGCCGGCCTGGACGGGGACCAACACCGCTGAGCGGCTGCTCCGGGCCAACGCCCATCCCGGCGGGCCGCTCGCTGCGGACCCCGGGCTGGCCGAACTCCTGTTCAACTACGGCCGCTACCTCCTGATCTCCAGCTCACGCGCCGGCGGCACACCCGCCACCCTGCAAGGGATCTGGAACAACGATCTCCCCGCACCCTGGAGCTCAAACTTCACCACCAACATCAACCTGCAGATGAATTACTGGGGCGCCGAGCCGACCGGTCTGGCGGAGTGCGCCGAGCCGCTGTTTGCGCTCATCGAAACCCTTCAGGTGACCGGTGCGCGCACGGCACAGGAGTACTACGGTGCACGCGGCTGGGCGGTTCACCACAACTCGGACATCTGGGGTTACAGCAAACCCGTGGGCCACGGCAGCCACTCACCGGCGTGGTCCTTCTGGCCCATGGCCGGGCTGTGGCTGGTCCGGCACCTGTGGGAGCACCTGCAGTTTGGCGGCGCCGGGGAGTTCGCCCGGGACAGGGCGTGGCCTGCCATTCGGGGCGCCGCCGCGTTCGCGCTGGATCTGCTGACCGTGCTGCCGGACGGCTCTGTGGGCACCAGCCCGTCCACGTCGCCCGAGAACAGCTTCGCAACGGATACCGGGGAACGTGCCGCAGCAGGGGAGTCTTCCAGCCTGGACCTGGTCCTGGTCCGTGATGTCCTGACCATGCTGTGCACACTGGCTGAAGACCTCGGGCTGGAAGGGGATCCCGTGGTTGCCGAGGCCCGGGAGGCGCTGCCCCGCATTCCCTGCCCGGGCCCGGGCAGGGACGGCCGCGTCCGGGAATGGCTGGCCGATCCCCCCGAATGGGAACCCGAGCACCGGCACGTCAGCCACCTGTACCCGGCCTACCCCGGCGACGCGCTCCTCGGCCCGGAACTGGAAGCAGCCGTCGCTGCCAGCCTCGATTCCCGCGGCGACGAGTCCACCGGCTGGTCCCTTGCATGGAAGATCCTGCTGCGCGCACGGCTGCGCCAGCCGGCAAACGTCAACACCCTGCTGCGGCTCTTTTTTCGGGACATGGCCACGGACCGGGGAGGGCAGAGCGGAGGCCTGTATCCGAACCTCTTCGGCGCGCATCCGCCGTTCCAGATCGACGGAAACCTGGGCTACGTGGCCGGCATCGCCGAGTGCCTGCTGCAAAGCCACCGGATCCATCACAGCGCAACCCACGGAGCAGTCCGGGAGATCGAGCTGCTGCCGGCTCTTCCGCCGGACCTGCCCGACGGCGGTGCTTCCGGCCTGCGGGCCCGTTCGGGCATCCGGGTCTCGTTGGAGTGGCGTGCGGGGCGCCTGGCAGGGGCCTCATTCTCAGCCGGGACGGACCAGGTCATTGCGGTCCGTTACGGTAACCGCGTCCAGGAACTTCACCTCCGGCCGCACTCGGACACAGTCCTCAACCTGTCGCCGTGGCGGCTGGAAACTGCAGGATCCGCCTGACACGATCACCACAACGTACCTATCAGCCCGCTTCACAGAACCGGAATACCGATGCCCCTCTTCGACTTACCGCTTGAGCAGCTCCGAAACTACACGTCCGGCGTCACCGCACCCGCGGATCTTGACGCCTTCTGGGACCGCACCATCAGCGAAGCCCGGGAATACCCGCTGGACGCGGTCTTCGAACCCGTGGACAACTACCTGACGGTGATCGACACCTTCGACGTCACGTTCGCAGGCTTCGGCGGGTCCCCGGTGAAGGGCTGGCTGCACCTGCCGGCGAACAGGCCCGCGGACGAGCCGCTTCCCGTCGTCGTGCAGTACGTGGGGTATTCGGGCGGCCGCGGGCTGTCGAACCAGGACACCAAGTGGGCGCAGGCCGGCTACGCGCACTTCATCATGGATACCCGCGGGCAGGGCTACGGCGGACTCCTGGGCCACACGGCGGACCCGCATCCCTCCGCGGGCGATGTGGCGCACGCGGGACTTATGACCCGCGGTGTCGGAAGCCGCGAGGAGTACTACTATCGCCGGGTCTACGTGGACGCCTTCCGTGCGGTGGAAGCGGCGCAGGCCCATCCCGCCGTCGATGCCTCACGGGTTGTGGTGGCGGGAGTCAGCCAGGGCGGCGGTATCACCGTTGCCGTGGCCGGCCTCGCAGCCGGAAGGCTCGACGGCGTGATCGCGGCGCTGCCGGATGTGCCGTTCCTGCAGGACTTTCCCCGCGCCATCGACATCACGCCGCGCGGGCCCTATCCCGAAATCGCCGCGTTCCTGGCCCGCCACCGCGACCGCTACGAGTCGATCCTGGCCGTGCTGAACTACTTCGACGGCGTCAACCTGGGACGGGCGGCAACGGCCCCGGCGCTGTTCTCGGCCGCGCAGGCGGATGACATCTGCCCGCCGTCGACGGTCTTTGCCAGCTTCAATGCCTACGGAACAGCCGCTGGAAACGAGGCTCCGGCGAAGGAGATCGAGGTGTACCGCTTCAATAACCATGAGGGCGGCCAGGAACACCAGTGGAACCGCCAGCTGGAGTACCTGCGCAAGCTGCTCGGCTGAGGTTCCGCTTTCCCGGCCCACCCAACTGACTCGCACTTAACGCTGCGAAATCGCGTTTTCGGAGCGTTAAGTGCGAGTCAGTTGGGAGAGGCCGCGCGGTTAGGGGTCCGCAATATGAGGTCGCGAAAGGGGCATGAATTTGCGGACGGTGCGTGCGGCGGTTATGGTCTTGGCTATGACTAACCGTTGGTATGCGTATTTTTCGTTGGCTCTGGAGGGGCCCGCGTCTAACTGACACGCATCCAACTTTCCTTCAGAGCCAACAGGGCAGAGATCATTCTCTGCCCTTCGCCATTTCTCCGGCGGGTTCTGATCTGGGCCCGCTCCGCACCATCCGGAACAGGACCCGCACACATGAGCACCGCAGCAGCCACCGAAACACAGCCTTCCACTTCCCCGGAAACCAAAGGTTCCCCGGAAGGCCCTGCGTCCGCGCAGAAATCCACCTCGAACCTGCGCGTCAGCGAATTCCAGGCCCTGCCGTCGCCCCAGGACATGATCGCTGAACTGCCGCTGGACGCCCGGGTGGCAGGCGTCGTCGAACGCGGCAGGGACGAAGTCCGGGCCATCATGGACGGCGTGGACGACCGCCTGCTGGTGATCGTGGGACCCTGCTCCATCCACGACCCCAAGGCCGGCCTGGAATACGCCCGCCGGCTGGTGAGCCAGGCGGAGAAGCACAAGGAAGACCTGCTGATCGTCATGCGGACCTACTTCGAAAAGCCGCGCACCACGGTGGGCTGGAAGGGCCTCATCAACGATCCCCACCTGGATGGCAGCCATGACATCGCCACCGGACTGCGTGCCGCCCGCCAGTTCCTGAAGCAGGTCACGTCGCTTGGCCTTCCGACGGCCACGGAGTTCCTGGAACCAATCAGCCCGCAGTACATGGCAGACCTCGTCTCCTGGGGCGCCATCGGTGCCCGCACCACCGAAAGCCAGATCCACCGCCAGCTGGCCTCCGGACTCTCCATGCCCATCGGATTCAAGAACGGTACCGACGGCGACCTCCAGGTTGCGGTCGATGCCTGCAGCGCCGCCGCGGCATCCCAGGCCTTCCTGGGGATCGACGGCGATGGCCGGGCCGCACTCGTGGCCACCGCCGGCAACCCGGACACACACGTGATCCTCCGCGGCGGACGCAAGGGCCCCAACTACTCCGCGGCGGACGTCGAAGCGGCCTCGGCGAAACTGGCCGGCAAGCAGCTCAACCCCCGGCTGATCGTGGACGCCAGCCACGCCAACAGCGGCAAGAGCCACCACCGCCAGGCCGAGGTGGCGCTCGAAATCGGCGCGCAGCTGGAAGACGGCGGAGCGGCGGCCGCGGCGATTGCCGGCGTCATGCTGGAGAGCTTCCTCGTGGGCGGGGCGCAGAACCTCGATGTGGCCGACCACGCGGCCGGCACTGACGAACTGGTCTACGGCCAGAGCGTGACGGATGCCTGCATGGAATGGGACGTCACGGCGTCGGTGCTGGGCCAGCTGGCAGCATCTGCGCGCAAGCGGCGCGGCGCCCTGGAGGGCTGATTTTCCCCCGGATCCGCCGAAAACTGGTACCGCCCAATGACTTTCACAATGGCACCATCAGCCACTAGAGTAACTAGCACAGGGTAGGTTGATGGCTCAGCATCGGCACACCGCAATGGGGTTTCAATGGGGTTGCCTTTATCAGCTGTTAACAAAGGAATAAGGGAAATGTCCGCAGAGTCGAACTTCTCGAACGCTCAGTTCTTGACTGTGGCCGAAGTGGCCGAGCTCATGCGCGTTTCCAAAATGACCGTGTACCGCCTTGTCCATTCCGGAGAGATGCCGGCCGTCCGCTTCGGCCGGTCCTTCCGGGTGCCGGAGTCCGCCGTCGAACAGTACGTCAAGGGTGCTGTCGTGGAAGGCCAGTCGGACACCGCCTGAGCTGCCACAAACGGAGTGCGGTCAGTGGGTGCGCCGGATAAGCGGTACCCTGTTAGGGAACGTTTTTCGTTATTGTAAGAATCTGTTTGTTGTTTAGTCTGTTGCCTAGTCCACGGACCTCTTCCATCAGACAGGTACTCCATCTAGTTTGTAAGGAACTTTCGTGGGTTCAGTTATTAAGAAGCGTCGCAAGCGTATGGCCAAGAAGAAGCACCGCAAGTTGCTTCGTAAGACCCGCCACCAGCGCCGTAACAAGAAGTAGAGATACTTCCTACAGCGTGAGATGCCCGTTGCCTTTGGCAGCGGGCATTTTTCTTTGGGCCGGGCGAATCCCTGCGACGTCCGCTGCAAGGGCAGGCCTGGAGCTGGGGCGGGCCGCGACTAGACCGTGGGGCCGCGGAAGCGCGTGAAGCCCCTCCAGAGGCCGTACACGGCCCCGCCAACCGTGGCCGCCTTCAGTCCGAGCGTGGCGGCGCGGCGTCCCGAGCGGAAGTCGTACACCGGCCAGTTGTTTTCGCGGGCGTGGCGGCGGAGCCGGGAGTCGGGGTTGATGGCCACGGGATGGCCCACCATGCTTAGCAGCGGGATGTCATTGTGCGAATCGCTGTAGGCCCAGCACCGTTGGAGGTCCAGGCCCTCGGCATCAGCAATGCCTTGGACAGCCACCGCTTTGGCCTGGCCGTGCAGGATGTCGCCCACCAGCCGGCCGGTGTAGGCACCGTTCTCGATCTCGCCCACTGTTCCCAGGGCACCGGTCAGGCCCAGCCGGGTGGAAATCACCGTGGCCACCTCGATGGGGGTAGCGGTCACCAGCCACACCATGCGCCCCACACGGAGGTGCTGCTGGGCCAGTGCCTTGGCGCCGGGCCAGATTCTGGACTCAATCATTTCGTCGAAGACTTCTTCGCCGAGGGCCTTGATGTCCTCCACCGTGATTCCGGCAGCCAGCGTCAAGGCCGAGTCCCGGACCGCGTGGACGTCATCCATGTTCTCGCCGCGGAGGACGAACTTGAACTGCTTCCAGGCCATCCCGGCCGCCTGCGGCAGGGTGAACGCGCCGCGCTGATGCATTTTCCGGGCTACGTGGAAGAGGCTGGCGCCCTTCATGAGGGTGTTATCGACGTCGAAGAAGGCAGCCTCGCCGTGCTGCAACGCACCGGCCGGCTGCCGGACTACGGCGACGTACTTCTCCTCGGGCATGACTTGAGTCTAGTCAATGGGCCGGTCCAGGCTGTCACGGGCCTGCCGTCGCGGCGGAGCGGCGGCCCGGGCTACGGTTGAGGCATGGCAAAACCCGACGTCGTCCTCATCACCAAAGCTGACTGCCACCTGTGCGAGGCGGCGCGCGACGCCGTCGAACGGGTCACTGCCGCCCTGGGACTTGAGTGGACGGAACAACTGGTGGACAACCATCCGGAGCTGCGCGAGCGTTACGCCGAAGAGATCCCCGTGGTCCTGGTGGACGGGATCCAGCGTGACTTCTGGAAGATCGACGAAACCCGCCTTGAGCGGATCCTTCGCCAGGCTGCGGCCAAATAGGCGCGGCGACTCCTGCTTTGTTGGCAGTGCGGACGGGGCTCTAGAGTGGACTCACAACGCGACGCAATGGAGCAGATAGTGACTTCGCTGGATTCATCCCCCGAGGCTGTTCACGGGGACAGCGGAACTGCGGCCAAGCAGATTCCGCCCGCGGCCGTGGCACGGCTGACCATCTATTTGCGCGCCCTCACCACCATGCTGGCCGAAGGCGTCGAACGCGTCTCCTCAGAGTCCCTGGCCGAAGCCTCCGGCGTCAGCTCGTCCACCCTCCGGAAAGACCTCTCGCATGTGGGGTCCTACGGCACCCGAGGCGTTGGCTACGAAGTGCAGTACCTCAGCCGCAACATCTCAGCCGCGCTCGGGCTCACCCGCGACTGGAAAGTGGCAATCGTGGGCGCCGGCAACCTCGGCAAGGCCCTCGCGCGGTACGGCGGCTTCGAATCGCGCGGATTCGACGTCGTGGCCATTTTCGATGCTGACCAGATGGTGGTGGGCAACGAGGTGGGCTGGCTGCGGGTCAGTGACGTCGCTGACCTCGAACCGGTCCTCCAGCGGACCGGCGCCAACATGGTGGTGCTGGCGCTGCCCGCCGCCGTGGCGCAGGGCGTGTGCGACCGCGTCATCGCCGCAGGAGTGCGGAGCATCCTCAGCTTTGCGCCGGTCATGCTCCAGGTCCCGCCGGGCGTGAACCTGCGCAAGGTGGACATGGCCACCGAGCTGCAGATCCTGGCCTACCACGCCCAGCGGATCCAGGCCCCGGAGGACGCGGAGTAGTACTGCCCTCAGCGGCCGTAGGGGTAGCCCGGCTGGCCGTACGGGCTTGCGAACGGGTGGTACTTCCTGAAATACGGCGCGGCGGAGGGTAGGTAGAGGAGCACCATTGCAGCCACTCCGGCGAGGATGGACGGCGTTCCGAGCCCCATTTGGAGAACGCCCAGCAGCGAGAATGCCGCCAGGATGGTGCCGAGAATCCGGGCCCAGTTCCGGCCCTTCCGGATGTTGAACGCCACCAGCGCATACAGCAGCACTCCGACGGCCGCGATCAGCATCACCATTCCCACGATGATGCCCTTGAGGGCCTCGAAATCCACGTCAGCCCGGCTGGCTGCCAGCCTGGCATCAAACGCCCGGCGCATGGCGGGGTCGTCGATGGAACCCAGCGAGAGGAGCACCGAGCCAACCCAGAGGAGGCAAGCAACGATTAACAGCCAGAAAGAGATGTTCACCAGCGGTGGAGCGGCGCTTGCCGCCGAGTTTCCCCGCTGCGGCAGCTCCGAGGGGTAGACCGTGTACTGCTGGTTCCCGAACTGCTGCGGCTGCTGTGCCTGCGCGTACTGCGGCTGACTGTACTGCGGCTGACCGTGCTGGGTCTGACTGTACTGAGCAGGTTGGCCATACTGGGGCGCCTGAGCGAACTGCGGTGCCTGCGCGAAGGGCGACGGGCCCTGCCCGTATTGCGGCTGCTGGCCGTATTGCCCGCCGGACGGGGAATCGCCGGGGTACGACGGCGGGACGGGCGGAGTGCTCATGGTTGATCCTTTACGAGTCGGCTAACGGGCAATCAGCCACCGGGATCAGCCACGTCTTCCTGCCCCCAGCGTGATTTTGCTAACACGGTACCGTGTGCGGGGGCTTTCTGTGCATAGTTTGCGGCTCAATTTCGGCTCAAGGAACAGCGGGACAAACGCAGAGGGCGCGGACTCCGGGGACCGGCGACTGGTGTCGCCCGGGCCGTCCAAAGTCCACGCCCTCCGGCTGGAACCGTGGTGCTGGCAGGGTTAGCGGCCGTACGGGTTGCCCGGCTGCGAGTAGGGGCTGCCGAAAGGCTGCTGCTTCCGGAAGTACGGTGCGGACGCCGGGAGGTAAAGCATCACGATGGCGGCGATGCCAAGCAAAGCCGAGATGGTGCCGATGCTGAACGGAACCAGGCTGAAGATCGACAGGGCTGCAAAGACGGTTCCGAGGATGCGGGCCCAGTTCTTGCCCTTGCGCACGTTGAAGGCAACCAGGGCGTAGAGGCCGGCGCCGATGAGGCCGAAGACCACCATCATGCCGATCACAAGGCCCTTGATGGACTCAAAGTCGACGTCCGCCCCGCTGGCCCTCATCTGGTCCTCGAACTGGTTCCGCATGGCGGGATCGTCCAGGGCAGGGATGGCTACCAGCATGGAAATGATGTACAGGACGCCCGCTGCGATGATCATCCAGAACGCGTTGTTGACCATTTTCGGCACACCGCCGGCGGCGACACCCTGTGGCTGTTCGGACGGGTACTGGGCATACGGGGACTGGCCGTACTGCTGCGGCGCCTGACCGAAGGGCGGCTGCTGCCCGTACTGCGGCGCTGCGGGGGGCTGCTGGCCGTACTGCTGCTGGCCGTACTGCGGTGCGTTCTGCCCGTACTGGGGCGCTGCGGGGGGCTGCTGGCCGTACTGCTGCTGGCCGTACTGCGGTGCGTTCTGGCCATACTGGGGCGCTGCCGGGGGCTGCTGGCCGTACTGCGGTGCTGCGGGGGATTCCGGCGCGTTCTGGCCGTACTGGGGAGCGTCGGGGCCGGGCTTGCCGTTCTCAGGTTCGTTCGGGTTGGCCGGGTTTGCTGGAGGCGTGCTCATAGTTGGTCCTTTGCGGGTCGACTACTGATTAAACGGGTACCGGGATCAGTAACGGTTCCCTGCCCCCAGCATGGTTTGGTTCAACCGTACCGCGCTCCGGCCCGGGGGTGGATCATTCGAAGGAGGTATTCTGGCCGGCCGATGTGGGCCGCCGGCGTCAGCGGCCGCCTTAAACACAGCACCCTGCTCCGTCGCGGTGACGGAGCAGGGTGCTGTGTAACTACGAAGCGAAGAAACTACGCGGCAGGTGCGATGAACGCGAGCTCGAGGTTGATGGCAACCTTGTCGCTGACCAGCACGCCACCGGCTTCGAGGACAGCGTTCCAGGTCAGGCCGAAGTCCTTGCGGCTGATGGTGGTTTCGGCGGTGAGGCCGGCGCGGGTGTTGCCGAAGGGATCCACGGCCACACCGTGGAGCTCGGTTTCGAGAGCCACCGGGCGGGTGACGCCCTTGATGGTCAGATCGCCCTGGAGTTCGTAAGCGTCGCCCTTGGGCACGATCGCGTTGGAAACGAAGGAGATCTCCGGGAACTTTTCGACGTCGAAGAAGTCTTCGCCGCGGACGTGGCCGTCGCGGTTGGCGTCACCGGAGTCAAAGCTGGCGGTCTGGATGGTGGCGTTGACCTTGGAGTCGGCAACGTTCTCGGAAAGTTCCAGGGTCGCTGCGGCGTCCTTGAACTGGCCGCGGACCTTGCTGATGCCTGCGTGACGCACGGTGAAGCCGATTTCGCTGTGCGAGTTGTCGAGGGTCCAGGTGCCGGTGGTGGTGTTGGCGGGCAGTGCCATGGTGTTGCTCCTTGTGATCTTGGATTGAAAGTCTCTTGCGGAAGGACATCTGATCGCCAGCCGAAACTTCTTGGTTGAAGTCTCAACTAACTGCTTCACCCAGTATAAACATGCATTTGCATCTTTTATTCCAACTCCGGGGAACATTTTTCAAAACGTCTCAGTTCTACTCTCTGTAGAAGATTTCAGATCACCCGACATCTTTGAGAAACTGGTACACATGCCCCAAGCCACTGTTCATCTCCTTCGCCACGGCGAGGTCCATAATCCGGACGGCATCCTTTACGGACGGCTGCCGGAATTCCACCTCTCCGAACTCGGGCAGCAGATGGCCAAGACGCTCGCTGTGCACTTCGGTGAGCGCGTAGCCGGCGGGGCTAACATCGTGCACCTGGTGGCCTCGCCGCTTACCCGCGCGCAGGAAACCGCCCTCCCCATAGCGGAAGCGCTGAACCTCGAAATCCACACTGAGGCCCGCATCATCGAAGCTGAGAACCACTTCGAAGGCCTCAAGGTCAACAAGGCCGAGCTCCGCAAGCCCAGGCACTGGCCGTACCTGCGGAACCCCTTTGTTCCGTCCTGGGGTGAACCGTACAAGGACCAGGCCGCCCGCGTCATCGCCGCGGTGCAGGACGCCCGCCGCCGTGCCATTGAGCTGGGCGGCGACCACGCCGAAGCCATCCTCGTCAGCCATCAGCTCCCCATCTGGTCCACCCGCCTGAGCGCCGAGGGCAAGCCCCTCTGGCATGATCCGCGCAAGCGCGAATGCACCCTGACGTCCATCACCTCGCTGGTGTTCGACGACGACGGCACCCTCCTCCGGGTCGATTACAGCGAGCCTGCTGCCGCGCTCCTGCCCGGCGCCTCGAACACTCCGGGGGCCTGAACGTGGCCGGATCCCCCTTCGAGAAGGCAAACAATGCAGGTGATGGCGTGATGCGCTCCGCCTCGCGCCGCAGCGTCCTGGCCGCAGGCGGCCTGGGACTGGCCGCCCTTACCCTGGGGCTTTCCGCCTGCGCCCAGGAGGATGCACTGGCCAAGCAGGCCAAAGCCGGGGACAACAAGAACTACGTGGCCGGGGACGGGTCGGTGACCGAATTCGCCGCCGCCGACCGGAAATCCGCCGTCACCATTAAGGGGACCCTCTTCGACGGCACCGTCGTGGAACCCGCGGACTTTGTCGGCAAGGTGACCGTGCTCAACTTCTGGTTCGCGGCCTGTGCGCCGTGCCGCGTCGAAGCGCCGTCGCTGGAAGCCCTCCACCAGGAATTCAAGGAGCAGGGCGTGCAGTTCTACGGCGTGAACCTCCGCGATGAGAAGGCCGCCGCGGAGGCGTTCGACAAGACGTTCAACCTGACCTACCCCAGCTTCAATGACAAGGACGGCGGCGTACTCCTGGCCGTCTCCGGGCTGGTTCCTCCCGGGGCCGTCCCCACCACACTGGTGCTGGACAAACAGGGCCGGGTTGCGTCCCGGGTCCTGGGCGAAATCCAAAAGGGCACCCTCAAGGCCCTCATTACCGCCGCCGTGGCAGAGTAACGGCGGCACGCACACCGTGAACAGCCCCTTCGCCGAAGCCATCCTGAACGGTTCCCTGCTGCTTGCCATTCCCGTGGCACTGCTCGCCGGACTCGTCTCCTTCCTGTCGCCCTGCGTCCTGCCGCTGGTGCCCGGCTACCTGGGCTATGTCACCGGACTGACGGGCGTGGACCTGGAGAAGCAGAAGCGCGGCCGGATGCTGGCCGGAATCGGCCTCTTCGTGCTCGGCTTCTCGGTGATTTTTGTCCTGCTGGGCGGAGCGTTCGGACAGCTGGGATCCATGATCAGCGGCGGACAGAACGCCTGGATCACCCAGGTGCTGGGCATCCTCGTGGTCGTCATGGGCGTGGTGTTCATGGGCGGCTTCAGCTGGCTGCAGCGGGACGCCAAGATCCACGCCAAACCTCCCGCCGGGCTGTGGGGTGCACCGTTGCTGGGCATCACCTTCGGACTGGGGTGGGCGCCGTGCATCGGGCCCACGTACTCCGCAGTCCAGCTGCTCAGCATGTCCGGGGGCTCCTCGGCCGCGAAGGGTGCGTTCCTTGCCTTCGTCTACAGCCTGGGCCTGGGCATCCCGTTCCTGCTGATTGCCCTGGCCGTGCGCCGCGGTGTCGGAGTGATGTCCTTCTTCCGCAAGCACCGGCTCGCGATCCAGCGGACCGGCGGGGGAATCCTGGTGGTCCTGGGCCTCCTGATGGCCAGCGGGGTGTGGGGTGCCTGGGTTGCCGGGCTGCAGTACTGGTTCCAAACCGATGTGAAATTGCCGATCTGATGAGCGAGCGTGTGAACGACAAGAAGAGACCTGCTCCTGCAGACAAAGCGGAGAACACTTCCCCCGACAACGCGGCAGAAACCCCCGTGGCCAAGGTCAAAGCTGAAGCTGCCCTCCCGGCTCTGGGTCTCATGGGCATGCTGCGGTGGGCCTGGACCCAGCTGACCAGCATGCGCACCGCGCTGTTCCTGTTGCTGCTGCTGGCCGTTGCCGCGGTACCCGGGTCCCTGTTTCCGCAGCGTCCGGCGAACCCCTCCATCGTCACGCAGTACATCAAGGACCACCCCGAGTACGGCAAGATCCTGGACTCCCTCCAGCTCTACGACGTCTACTCCTCCGCATGGTTCTCCGCCATCTACATCCTGCTGTTCATTTCGCTGATCGGCTGCGTTGTTCCCCGCGCGATTGCCCACTACAAGGCAATGCGCTCCCAGCCTCCGCGCACCCCGGCCAGGCTCTCCCGCCTGCCCGAGTACGGCACACTGGTGATCCCCGCGGACGCCGGGATCCCGGCGTCGAGCGCTATTGCGGACGCTGCCGCGAAGCTGAAGAAGCGCGGTTACCGCGTGGATGTCAGGGACGACGGCGGCGCGCGGCCCTCTTTGGGGGCCGAGCGCGGCTTCCTGCGGGAAGTGGGGAACCTGGTGTTCCACACTTCCCTGATCGGCGTGCTGGTGTCCGTGGCCGCCGGCGGCCTGTTCGGGTACAGCGGGCAGCGGATCCTGGTGGAGGGCGACACCTTCGTGAACACCCTGGTGGGTTACGACCAGTTCACCCCCGGCACCAACTTCCAGAGCAGCCAGCTCCAGCCCTACTCCATCCAGCTGGACAAGTTCCAGATCACGTTCGACCGTGAATCCAAGGGCAAGTTCGGCCAGCCCATCGACTTCAAGGCGGACGTGACCACCCGGGAAACTCCGGACGCGCCGGCGGAGAAGCAGGTGCTCAAGGTCAACGATCCCGTCAGCCTGGGCGGCACCAGCATCTACCTCACCGGCAACGGCTACGCCCCCGTGGTGACCATCCGCGACGGCGCCGGCAACGTCGCCATGCAGGGCCCGGTGGTGGCCAAGCTGCAGGGGGACAACTACTACTCTTCCGTGGTGATCAAGGTTCCGGATGCCAAGCCGGATCAGCTGGGCTTCGCCGGCTTCTTCCTGCCCACCGCGTTCGTCACCGAGGAAGGCGTTTCCTTCAGCGGGGACCCCGAGCTGATCAACCCGCAGCTCACCCTGAACTCGTACTTCGGCGACCTCGGGCTGGACGCGGGCTCCCCGCAGAACGTCTTCGAGCTCGACGTGAAGAAGCTGACGCCGCTCAACGCCCGGAACCTCGACGCCGGGGGCATCACTCTCGCTCCCGGCAGCACCTACACGCTGCCGGACGGCAAGGGCTCCATCAGCTTCGACGGCGTGAAGCGCTATATCGGCGTGGACATCCACCACAATCCGGGCCAGCTGTACGCCCTGATCTTTGCCCTGCTTGCCGTAGCAGGGCTGGTGACATCCCTGTACGTGAACCGCCGCCGGGTGTGGGTCCGCACGGGATCGCACCCGGACGGCCGCACCATGGTGGAGTACGGGCTCCTGGCCCGCGGCGAAGACCACCGTCTCGCGGCCGAAGCGGAGACCATCCGCGGACTGCTGGCGGACGAATGGGGCCTGGACTCCCAGAAAGCTCACAGCGGGCAGGGGGATAATGGCCCCGCGGACAGTGTCTCTTCAGGCGGTGTCCCCAACGAAGCCTCCACGGAATCGCGCACAGAAGACTTCATCCAGTCAACAGCAGGCTCAGCCGAGTCGAAGAAGGACCAGTAATGCCATTTGGAATCAACGAAACCATGGGCCAGTACAGCGAGCTCTTTATGCTGCTGGCGGCCGGCACGTACACGGTTGCCTTTATCGCTTTCGCCTGGGACCTGGCGAAGAGCAGCAAAGCGCTCCGCGCCGTCGATCTCAAAGCTGCGGCCGCGGCGCAGGCGTCGGCGTCCGCCGCGGCCAGAGTTCCGGTGGGCGCCGGCGTGGGGGCCGGAGGCTCCGTTGATCGTGCCGATGCCGACGTCGACCGCGCCGCTTCGGACGTCAGTGGACCGGCCGGCCGCGCCGAACGGCCGTCCTCGGCTACCGCCCGGGCGTCCAAGAGTGCCGGTTCAGGCGCCGGGCAGACGGCCGACGGCGACATGCGCTACGCCGCTGAACGCCGCGTTCCCGCCCGCGTTGCGGTTGCCCTGACGGTGCTGGGCGCCGTGATCCACGCCGCCGGTGTGGTCACGCGTGCCCTCGGGGCGGGCCGGGTGCCGTGGGGCAACATGTACGAATTCCTCACCACGGGTGCGTTCGTGGCTGTTGCCGTCTTCCTGCTGGTGCTGATCCGCCGCGACCTGCGGTTCCTGGGAACGTTCGTGATCGGCCTGGCCATCATCATGCTCGTCGCGGCCTCCGTGGCCTACTGGACGCCCGTGGGCCACCTGGTGCCGGCGCTCCAGAGCTACTGGCTGATCATCCACGTGTCCATCGCCGTGATGTCCTCAGCACTCTTCACACTGACGTTCGCGATGTCCGCCCTGCAACTGGTCCAGGCGCACCGGCAGAAAACCATCGCGGCCGGCGGCGAGGACAAGCTGGGCTTCATGCGCCTGGTACCTTCCGCCCTGAGCCTGGAAAACCTGTCCTACCGCATCAACGCGATCGCCTTCGTGGGCTGGACCTTCACCCTGATGTTCGGCGCCATCTGGGCCGAAAAGGCCTGGGGCCGCTTCTGGGGCTGGGACACCAAGGAAGTGTGGACGTTCGTGATCTGGGTGGTTTACGCAGGCTACCTGCACGCCCGTGCCACACGCGGCTGGACCGGCACCCGGGCCGCGTGGCTGTCGATCGTGGGCTACCTCTGCGTGATCTTCAACTTCACCATCGTCAACCAGTTCTTCAACGGCCTGCACTCCTACTCGGGGCTGTAGCCGGGCACGGGGCTCGCGCCTGACTCACGCGCCGCGCGGCCTGACCCACGATTTGCCACTTTTGGCCGCTAAGCCTCGGGCTTAGCGGCCATTAGCGGCAAAAGGGCGATGAACGAAGCCGGTTCAACGACGACGACGGCGGGCCGGTTCCGGTGTCCACCCCTGATCCGCGACCGCTTTGCGGACCCGGGTGACGGCGCGCGGCTCCATGCCGGGCGCGGGCACGTCGAGGTCCGCCTGGGTCAACACCACCACCCGCCAACCTGCCTCACGCGCATTCTCGTCGCGGAAGATATCACTCCGTCGCTGGACAGCCGAGGCGTGATGCGCGCCGTCGTACTGGATGGCCACCCTCTCGCGCTCATAGGACATATCCGGGTCCTGGATCCACCGGCCCATTTCATCGAACATGGGTACGTTGACGGCAGGCTCGGGAAGGCCGTAGCGGCGCAGCAGCAGCCTGACTTCCGTCTCCTTGGCCGAGTCTGTGTTGGCCCGCAACAGGACACGGGCCCGCATGGCCTTACGGTAGCCGGGCCTGGCCGCCTTGGCAGCCAGGAAGCCGTCCAGCTCGGCAAGGGTGGACAGCGGATTCCTCCGCCGGAGCAGGAAATCACCGGCGACTACCAGGTCCTCGAGCTCAAGCATTCCGGCAAGGTCGAACCAGGTTCGCAGGGGAGAGGTGCATTGCACGAGTCTTCCCGCTGTGATTTCCGCGGGTTCCAGATCCAGTTGGTGGCCGATAACTCCCGTGCGCCGGGGGGCCCGCCTGCCCGCGGGTACGGTCAGGTGGATCTCGTCCCTGTTTCGGCAGGCCAAGGGCAAGGGAAATCCCCAGAGCAGCGCCGCCGAGAGATGGCTGACAATTGCACCCGTGACTGCGCCGACGGCAGCGACGCGAAGCAGCAGGGTTTCCTCTGCTGCTGCCAAAACACGTGCCCCGGTGCAGGGCCGCATCAGGTCGCCAGCGCGTAAGCGGCGCCGTGTCAGGCCTGCTGACCGGGCCTGCTCCAGGGTGAAGGGCCGGTGGCGGAGGGCCTCGGGGAGCTCTGGTGGACGGCGCATAGGAGCATTGTGTCCCGGCGGGGTGCGGGTATAGCGGTTATCCACAATCCGACGTCGATGTGGAGGACAAGTGAGGGTCCGGAATGTTTGTGCGGGCGGGCCATGCGCCGCCTTCTACTTGCGCCGCTCCATGACCTGCGACGCTCCATGACCTGGCCCTTTGCCACTTTTGGCCGCTCTGCGCGGGGTTTAGCGGCCACAATCGGCAAATCGGTGAGGAGCCGCGGGCTGGAGGCGTGGCCCGGCAACGGTGTGAGGGCCGCGGGGCACGGGGGCGACCGGGGAAGAACTTACTTGACCTCGTCGGTGCCGTGCGCGTCGGTCTCGGGGTGGTGTGATTCTTCGGGGTGGTTGTCGCCACGGTGGTTGCCGTTCGGCTTTCCCTTGCCCTCAGCCGTGCCCGTACCGGAGGCGCTTCCGTTGGCCTTGCGTTCCTTGGCCTGGAGCTCTTCCTTGAGCTTCTTCAGGCGGTCGGCTTCAGCCTGGTTGCGGCGGCGGATTTCCAGGTTGCGCAGGAAGTCGGGGTCATCATCCGGTGCCGTCATGTGGCTGTAGGACTGCGGGGCGGGGCGGCTTCCGCGCGGCCGTCCGATGATGAACCACAGTGCCGCTCCCACCACGGGAAGGACAACCATGACGACGATCCAGGCTGTCTTGGAGATGCCCCTGGTGAGGTTCTTATCAGTCCGGATCACGTCCACGAGGCCATAGACGAATATGGCAAGAACGGCAACGGCGACCAATACACGGGGCATACCACCAGTCTACCGTCAGGGGCGCAGGCGCCGGACGGCTAAACTTGGACTGTGGCCTTTATGAAATACTCCCTGATCCGACTGGCACTCTTTGTGCCGCTGTTCGTGCTGTTCAGCGTCCTCCAGATCGGCATCCTGCTTGCCGCAGTGTGCGCCGGCCTGATCGCCTTTGCCATCAGCTACCTGTTCTTCCAGAAGCAGCGTGACGCCGCTACGGCCACCTTGCACGAGCGGTTCTCCGGCCGGGCCAAGCCCATTCGCAGCGCCGGAGAGGTTGAAGACGCAGACGCCGAGGACACCCTGGTGGACGCAAACCCGGACATCACCGTCCGTTCCGAAATCCCCCGCACGGAAGCGCCCCGCACGGAAGCCTGACCCTAGAGGCCGTGGCTGAGTACGAGGCCCAGGGAAAACAGCACGCTGTAGCCCAGGTTGATCAGGCCCGTCTGCTTCAGGACCGGGATGAGGCTCTTGCGCTTCCGGCCGTTGATCATCAGCCATGACGGCATCAGGCTGGCGGGTATCAGCAGCAGCACAATGAGCATCCACGGACGCCCGGGTGCCAGGACCACGACCAGCAGGATGGCGACGGCTAGCATCAGGACGTAGCTTTCGCGGGCGTGCTTGTCGCCCAGCCGCACGGCCAGGGTTTTCTTGCCCGCTTGCATGTCCGTGGGGATGTCCCGGACGTTGTTTGCCATCAGGAGCGCGCAGGCGATCAGCCCGGTGCCGATCGCGCCGATGACGGCAGGCAAGCTGATCTGTCCCGCCTGCGTGTAGGTGGTGCCGAGGGTGGCCACCAGGCCGAAGAACACAAACACGAACACGTCGCCCAGGCCCATGTAGCCGTACGGGTTCTTGCCGCCGGTGTACCCCCAGGCCGCCAGGACGCAACCGAGACCCACCAGGATCAGCCACCATGCCTGCGTGATGAGCACCAGCACCAGGCCGAACAGCATCGCCAGCCCGAACGCGGCGAACGCGGCGCGCTTCACCATCTCCGGCTTCGCAGCGCCGGAGCCCACCAGGCGGAGCGGGCCCACGCGGTCCTCGTCCGTGCCCCGGATGCCGTCCGAGTAGTCGTTGGCGTAGTTCACGCCCACCTGCAGCAGCAGGGCCACCAGCGCGGCCAGGATGGCGTTGACGGGCTTGAACGCGTCCATCTCGAAGGCCGCGGCAGTGCCGATCAGGACCGGTGCGATGGCAGCCGGCAGGGTGCGCGGTCGGGCGCCTTGGATCCATTGTGCGGCTGTGGCCACGGTCAGTACTCCGATTGGTTCGTTGTTCGGTTCAGCTTGGGAAGCGCTTTTCTATTTTCCCTGATGCAGTGCGTCCAGCAGAACGGTCATGCCGAGGCGGTCCGGTTTGCCGTTGGGCAGCATCATGAGTTCCCCGGCAGCCAGGACGGTTTTGGGCGCCAGGGCGCCCAGTGCATCGTGCCGCCGCGCGGTGAAGCCTTTGATGCCGGCGGGCGTGGCGTCGTCCACGGCGACGTAGGCGGCCACGGCCTGGCCCCACTCCGCCGAGGGCACGCCGGCCACAAAAGCCGCCAGCACGCCGTCGAGCTTTTCCAGCTCGGCCTGCACGTGCGTGGCGGAAACTTTCACGCCTCCGGTGATAATGACGTCGTCAGCGCGGCCCAGCACGGTGAGCTTGCCGGTGGCGTCGACGGAGCCGAGGTCGCTGGTGCGGTACCAGCGGACGCCGTCCTCCTCGAAGAAGGCGTCTGCGGTGAGGCCGGGCTCGTCGAGGTATCCGGCGGCGAGGGTGGCGCCGCCCAGCAGGATCCGGCCGTCCCCGTCCACCCGGGCCAGCACGTCCTCGAGCGGGAAGCCGTCGTAAACGCAGCCGCCGCAGGTTTCCGCGGAGCCGTAGGTGGTGATCACCCGGGCGCCGGCGTCGCGGGCAGCGGCCAGCAGCTCGGGCGAGGCGGGCCCGCCGCCCAGCAGGATTCCGTTGAACCGGCGCAGGACGGCCAGCGTCTCGGCCGACGGCGAATCCAGCAGCCGCTGCAGCTGGGTGGGCACCAGCGAAGTGAAACGGATCTTGTCCGTGAGCTCCTGCGCCGCCGCGGTGAAGGCCTCCGGGGTGAATCCGTCCGAGAGGTCCATGGCCCACGGCCGGGTCCCGGCAAAGAGCGAACGGACCAGCACCTGCACCCCGGCCACGTACTGCAGGGGGAGGGCGAGCAGCCACTGGCCCTCGCCCTTGAGCGCGAACGCGGTGGCCACCGAGGACGCCGCCAGGGCGTCCACGGTGAGGACCGTCGCCTTGGGCGCACCCGTGGAACCGGAGGTGCGCACCACCACGGCGGCGTCGTCGAAGCCCGGCGTTTCCACAGCGGAGACCACAACGTTGCCGTCAGCGTCGGCGGAAAGTTCGACGGCGGGGCCCTCGCCATGGAGGGCGTCCGCCAGCGCCTTGAGCGCGGGTTCGATGTTCGGGGGCTGGGAAGTCACAGGGTGCTGCCTTCGTCAGTAGGGCGGGCTAGAAGTAGTACGGGAACTGCGACCAGTCGGGATCGCGCTTCTCGAGGAAGGCTTCCTTGCCCTCCACGGCCTCGTCGGTCATGTAGGCCAGCCGGGTGGCTTCGCCGGCGAACACCTGCTGCCCGGCCAGGCCGTCGTCGGCCAGGTTGAAGGCGAACTTGAGCATCCGGATGGCCTGCGGCGACTGCCGGGCGATGTCCGCCGCGTACTCCAGGGCCACGTCCTCGAGCCGTTCGTGGTCCACGGCCTCGTTCACGGCGCCCATCCGCACCATGTCCTCGGCCGAGTATTCGCGGGCCAGGAAGAAGATTTCCCGCGCGGCCTTCTGGCCGATCTGGCGGGCCAGCAGGGCGGAACCGTAGCCGGCGTCGAAACTTCCCACGGTGGCGTCCGTCTGCTTGAACTTGCCGTGCTGGCGGGAGGCAATGGTCAGGTCGGAAACCACGTGCAGCGAGTGCCCGCCGCCGGCGGCCCAGCCGTTCACGACGGCGATGACCACCTTGGGCATGGTGCGCATGAGCCGCTGGACTTCCAGGATGTGGAGCCGGCCGGCGCGGGCAGGATCGATGGTCTCCTTGGTCTCGCCCTCTGCATAGCGGTAGCCGTCCCGCCCGCGGATCCGCTGGTCACCACCGGAGCAGAAAGAGTGCCCGCCGTCCTTGGGCGAGGGCCCGTTGCCGGTGAGCAGCACGGTGGCCACATTGGGGGTCATCCGGGCGTGGTCCATGGCGCGGTAGAGCTCGTCCACCGTGCCGGGGCGGAAGGCGTTCCGGACCTCCGGGCGGTTGAAGGCAATGCGGACCGTGGGGAGGTCCCGCAACACTGCGCCGTCCGAATCCCGCTCCACCTGCCGGTGGTACGTCATGTCCTGGAAGTCGTCAAAACCGGCCACGGTGCGCCACCGGGTGGGGTCAAAGACGTCGGATACCTTGGCTGGGAATACGTTGCTCACAGACCGAGTCTAGTAATCGCCTCAGCTGATGCAGAACTCGTTGCCTTCCGGATCCGCCATGGTGTGCCACGAATGCGGTCCCTGGCTGGCGCTCCAGAGGAACGTTGCACCCCGCGCTTCGAGCTCCTGGCGGGCCACGTCCTTGTCCTTGCCTTCAAGGCGGACGTCCCAGTGCACGCGGTTCTTGACGGTCTTTTCCTCCGGTGCGATCTGGAAGAGCATGCGGCGTGCGGGCGCCTTGGCGTCGATTTCCTCCACCGGGCGGATGGCCGCGCCGGAAGCCCAGACAAGCTTGCCATGGTGCGACCTGGTCTCCGCTTCGGTGGCATAGCCCTGGTCGATCATGGACCGGATGAACGCCTCGTCCTGGGGCTCCACCGCCCAGTCCAAGGTTTCCGCCCACCAGTCTGCGAGCTCGTGCGGGTTCCTGCAGTCGATTGCTATCTGAATGTTGAGTCCCATTGGTCAAAACTACGACGCCGGCGCCCCCGCGGAAAGGGGGTGGCCGACGGTTCCGGGCCGGCGTACGAAGGCGCAAAGAGGTCCGTGTGCGCGCTCACAAAGTCCGCACGTCGTCTTGACAGATTGTCATGACATAGGTCACAGTTGAGCCGGGAAAGGCTTTTCCTGATGATGTGGCAATGGTGGCCCGAGGGGCTTCGGCCCATCTATCCGTTCGTTCCGGACCTCCGGATCAATCACTCCGCAAAGATAGGACAGACCATTGTCAGAGCAGACAAGACTCTCCAACATCAGCCGCAGGCAGTTCGGACTGACAGCGTTCGGGCTGTCAGCACTTGCAGCCGGGCTCAGTGCGTGCGGAAGTAGCGGCGGGAGCACGGCCGACCCCTCAAAGCCCCTTCAGCTGATTCTTTCCGGTGACACCAACCAGGGCGGTGCCTTTGCCGCCGCCGCCAAGAAGTACAAAGAAGCCACCGGCATCACCATTGAAGTGGTTGACGTCCCTACGGCGGATATCGCCACCAAGCTGAAGAACGCCGCGACGGCCAACGACCTGCCGGCACTGGCGCGGGTCACCAGCATCGACCCGCTCTGGGTGAACCAGCTGCAAGACCTCTCTGACATTGCCAAGTCGCGCAACATCGAAGAGCAATTCCTCCAGGAATCCCCGGACGGCATCCTGCCGGCGATTCCCTCGGACCTCACCGCCGTCGGCCTGTTCGTCAACAAGAGCCTCTTCGAGAAGGCCGGCGTCGCCTTCCCGACCGCCATCGAGAACGCCTGGACCTGGGACGAATTCGTCGCCGCCGTCAATGAGGTCCGCGAGAAGGCCGGCGCCAAGTACGGCGTGGTCATGGACCGTTCGGGCCACCGTGTGCGGGCCATGATGTATGAATTCGGCAGCACCGCGTTCGCCAAGGAAGGCGATAAGTACGCCGCGGATGAGGAAGCCGTGGAAACCCTCGAGTACTTCCGGAAGATCAACGACGACAAGACCATGCCCAAATCAGTCTGGCTCAGCGGCGAGGACGGCAACGCGATGTTCAAGAGCGGCCAGGTGGCTGCCTACTACTCCGGCAGCTGGCAGGTTGCCGACTTCAACAAGAACATCAAGGACTTTGAATGGATGTCCGTGCCGCTGCCCAAGAAGAAGGTCAACGCCACGAACCTCGGCGGCGGCTTCATGGTCGCGTTCAAGGACACCGGACAGGACGCGGAAGCCAAGAAGTTCATCGACTGGTTCTACGATGACGCCAACTACACGGAGTTCGCCAAGCTCGGCGGCTACCTTCCGGTCAAGGAGCTGAAAGTCGAGTATCCGTTCCAGCAGGCCTCCTTCGAGCTGTACCAGAAGCAGATCGCCGGCAACGAAGCCAAGGGGGACAACGCCATCAAGCGCGTGGTTGCCGAGGCCTACGCGGAAACGCCGTTCACCGGAGATCCGCTGCGTGAGGAAACCGTGAAGATGCTCTCCGGCAGCCAGGACGCCAAGACCACGGTGGACAACATCGTGAAGCTCTACAACGGTGCCTGATCAGTGGCTAATCCAACCTTGACCTCCACGGTGGCGCCGGAGAAGCCCGGCACGGGCGCCGTGCGGAGCAAGTCCCAGCAGAAGCGTCACAGCCGCTACGTGATTGCGCCGTTGGTCCTCATCGGCGTCAACGTGGTGCTCTTCCTGGTGTTCTTCGTCTGGCCCGGCGCCCTGGGGCTCATCTATTCCTTTACGGACTACCGCGGAGTCGGCAAGCTCAACTTCATTGGCCTGGCCAACTTCCAGAAACTCTTCGCGGACGGCACCTTCTACGCCGCGCTGACCCGGACCTTCCTCTACACCGTGTTCTCGGTTCCGCTCGTCTACGTGTCTTCCCTCGGAATTGCGGCCCTGCTGGTCAGCAAGGCCGTCAGGGGGCGGACCGCCGCGAAGGTGGTGATCTTCCTTCCCTGGCTGATCTCGCCGATCGTCGTAGGTGTCATCTGGAAGTGGATGTTCGGCCAGGACTTCGGCTTCATCAACTTTGTGATCTCCACAATGGGCGGAAGCCCGGTTCCATGGTCCAGCAACGGGAACCTGGCGCTGATGGTGGTCATCCTTGCCTCGGCCTGGGGCGGAACGGCCTTCAACATGCTGCTGTTCATCGCAGCCCTGAAGAACATTCCGGAAGCGTTGCTGGAGGCTGCCGAACTGGACGGGGCCAACGCCTGGCAGCGGTTCCGCCACGTGACGCTTCCCGGCATCGCCCCCACGTCGTTCATGGTGGTGCTGCTCTCAACCATCCATGCCATGAAGGAGTTCGCAATGATCCAGGCGCTGACCAACGGCGGCCCGGGCACGGAGAACACCCTGATTGTCCAGTACATCTACAAGACCGGCTTTGAGCAGTCCAAGGTGGGCTACGCAAGTGCCGCCTCCATGGTGCTGATGGTGATCCTGCTGGCTATGGCACTCATTCAGCTGCGCTTCAACCGGAAGAAGGGCTGAGCCCATGGCAACAGCTACCAACCTGCCTGCCGATGCCGCCAAGGCACGGGCCAGGGTTTCCCGCCCGGCGGTCCCGCCGCGGGGCAACCGCAAGGCCGGAGGCGACAGGACCAGGATCTCCGCGCCCCTGACCGGCCTGCTGTGGCTCATCGTGGCCATTTACGCGCTGCCCCTCCTGTGGTTCCTCCTCAGCTCGTTCAAACCCGGCAGTGAACTGTTCAGCTATCCACTGTCCATGATTCCCCGCGAGTGGACCTTCCAGGGCTTCGTCGACGCGTGGGAGCGGGTGGATTTTGCGAAGTACTTCCTGAACACGGCAACGGTGGCGCTGGTCACCACCGTGCTCACCGTGTTCTTCAGCGCCTGCACCGGCTATGCCCTGGCGAAGTACAACAACAAGGGCACCCGGCTGTTCTTCGTCTGCATCCTGGCCACCACCATGCTGCCCACCGAGGTGATCCTGAACCCCACGTTCACAGTGATCCGTGACCTGGGCCTCTACAACTCCCTGGCCGGCATCATCGTCCCTTCCGTCCTCACGGCCACGGGCGTCTTTATGTTCCGCCAGTTCTTCCTGACGGTTCCGGATGACCTGCTGCACTCGGCCCGGATCGACGGCGCCAGCGAGCTCACCATCTTCTTCCGGATCATGCTTCCGCTGTCCAGGCCCATCCTGTTCACGCTGGCCATCTTCTCCTTTCAGTGGCGATGGAACGACTACATCTGGCCGCTGATCGTGCTGAACGATCCCAAGTGGTACACCCTCCAGGTGGCGCTGCGGAGCATTGTGGGCGCGGAAAACATCGACTGGCCCGTACTCCTGGGCGCCTCGGTGATTTCCATCCTGCCTCTCGTCCTGGTGTTTTCCGTATTCCAGAAGTACGTCCTCAATGCCGACGTCAGTGCCGGCCTGAAGGACTAGGACCCTGCGCTTTATGAAAGGCGAGACTTTGCCGACAGCATCAACCGACCTCGACTTCAACCGGGCACTCGTGCACGAATCGGACCGTTACGTCCGGGCACTGCTTGAAATGCACGACGGCGACGTTGCGGCGCTTCCGCACCGCGCTGCCATGAGCCGGCTGCTGGCCCTGGTGACGGTCTACACGGAACCGGGATCGGAGCACCGGGGTTCAGCGGAGCTACCGGCTGCCATGGCCGGTTGCGTCGCCCGCCTGGAGCACCTGCAGGGACCCGGTGGCCTGTTAGACGGCACCAACCTGAGCTCGCCGCCGGACTCCGCGTTCACCATCAATGATGCCTGCATGGCGCTGGAAATCCTGGCCTCCGCCGGAGGCGAGGGGCCCGCCGACGCGCTCGCGGATGTCGGACGCCGGCTGCGTGCCGTCGTCGAACGCATCAGCGATGCGCTGGTCGCCGGGGGAGTGCATACGCCCAACCACCGCTGGGAGCTCTGCGCGGCACTTGCCAGGATCCATTCGCTTCAGGAGCGCGAGGGCCGGCCCCGGCCGGGGATAGCGGAACGCATCGGGCAGTGGCTTGCCGAGGGCGTGGACCAGTTGCCGGACGGCATGTATTCCGAACGGAGTCCGCTGTACGCCACGGCCGTCAGCAATCCGTCGCTGCTGGCCATTGCCGACTACGCCGACCGGCCCGAGCTGCTGGAGCACGTCCGCCTTAACCTGGAGGCCTTCCTGCCGTGGTTCAACCCGGACGGCACCGTTGAGTCCCTGTTCTCCCGGCGGCAGGACCAGTGGGCCGCGTTCAACGGCGAGGCCTTCCAGCTGCTGTACCGCCGGCTGGCGAACCAGGACGGGCGGGAAGACTTTGCCGCCGCGGCAGCCTGGTTGCAGCAGTTTCCGCTGTTGGAACCGGCCACGGCGCTTGCCAGGACGCGGCTTGATCCGTGGCTGCCGCAGGAGCTTCCAGGCGGCGCCGCTTCTCGTTACCCGGGCAGCGGGCTCCCTGCTGCAATGTCACCTGAGCGCGCAGAGCTCCGGACGTGCGGGATCCACCGGTTCCACGGATCCGGAAAAATCGTCACGGTCTACGGCGGCTGCGATGAACTCGTTCCGGGCGTGGTCTCCGGGCTGTCCAGCAACCCCACGTTCGTTCGATACGCCCATGGCGGCGCGGTCCTCAGCGACGTCAGGTTGTCACGCAGCTTCTTCGACCTCGGTCCGTTCAGGAGCCAGGAGACCGTCAATAACGGCACCGGAGTGTCCCTCTCCGAAACGGTGGAAGCCAACTTCTACCTCCCTCTCCCGCCGGAGAAGCGACGGGCGGACGGCATCTACGCACTCGAACACGAGGGCCGGTTCAGTGCCAGTATGGATTTCAGCTGCCGGCCGACGGTTGTCCACCGCCTGAAGACGGACGTTTCGGTTCATGTTTCAGGGTCCGAGGCGGCCGTGGAAGTACACTTCGACGGCGCGGACACGTCCTTCGCGCTGGAACTGACCTTCCGTCCCGGCGGTGTGCTGGAGGGCGTGGAGCCGTTGGCGGTCCCGGGAACCTTCCAGCTGACGGGCCGGACAGGCCGATACACCGTGGGCGGGGATGCCATTGAGTTCGGTCCGGGAACCCCGCAAGACGCTGACTCCCCCGCGGGCTACAACCCGGGGGAGGGGTACCGGTATCTCGGGGGAACCAACGCCACGGAGGGATTGAAGGTGTACATCACCGGCCGCACCGCCGGCCCGCACCGGCTCACCCTGCGCGGGGTGTCCGGAGACGCTGCGGCGGACGACTAAGGCTGGACCTGCTGCAGCTGTTCCATCAGTTCGGGCGGGATGGCGTAGATGAACACCACGGCCAGCAGGTTCTTTGCGGCGTGGACAAAGTAGGAGAACATCAGGTTCTTCCCGGTCCACACGTAGACGAAAACCAGGGTGGCGCCCATGGCGAGGTATGGCATCAGCACGGGCAGGGTCAGGGTTTCCTGGCCCACGATGTGCAATGCCGCGAAGAGGAAAGTGGACAGGACACAGCACACCCAGATGTTCACCCGCCGGCTCAGCTTGCCGATCAGCAGGTGGCGGAAGATGTACTCCTCCACGAACGGGCCCACAATGACCAGCAGGGGCACGATCAGCCACGGCGGAACCTGCTGGACGAGTGCCTGCACGTTGGCCTGGTTGGCAGAGCCCTGCACGGGCCCGGTAAGCGCCACCAGGATGGCTGTCAGGATCAGCATGGCCACCACTGCCACCGGAATCATGATGAGTGTGAACCAGGGCCTGGTGGCCAGCACCCGCAGGTCGCGGGAGGCAACGCGGCGGGCGGCGGCCACGGCCAGGATGCCCACGCCGCCGTAGAACAGCAGGTTGACCGAGTACACGGCCGTGGTGGGGTCCGGGGACAGCTGGAGCAGCAGCGGCTGCAGCAGCGGGCCCGCAACGGCAAAGAGCACCGCGACGGCCACGTACAGCCCCACGGTGGTGTAATCGAGCGCAGAGAAACGGTAGAGCTCCGGCTGTGGCGCCGGGGAATTGCGGACAGCTGTTCCCATGGGTCCAGCCTAGCTTCCCCAACTGACTGGCAGCTGACGTCGTGAAAACGGCTAATGGCGACGTTAAGTGCGAGTCAGTTGGGTGGGGCGGGATCCCCGCGTTGCAGCGGACTTACGGCGCCGGGTAGAATGTTCGGTATGCCTAAATTTCTGTTTCGGTGCGCCAAAGTAGTCCGCCGAACCGGGGTCCTTCGCTCTGCTGGAGCCGCCGTCGTCGCCCTTTCCCTGTGCCTGTCCCTCGCCGCGTGCGGGGGTACCGCCCCTGGCCAGGGGCCCGGGGATGAGAAGCCCGTCGTGCTGACCACCTTCACCGTGTTGGCCGACGTGGCGCAGAACGTGGCAGGGGACAAGCTGCAGGTCGAATCCATTACCAAGGCCGGCGCCGAAATCCACGGCTACGAGCCGACGCCCGGGGACATCCGGAAGGCCTCCAAGGCGGACCTGATCCTGGACAACGGCCTGAACCTGGAAGCCTGGTTTGCCCAGTTCGTCGAGGGCCTGGATGTTCCGCACGCGGTGGTGAGCGAGGGGGTGCAGGTGATGTCCATCAGCGAGGACTCCTACCAGGGCAAGCCGAACCCGCACGCGTGGATGTCGCCGGTGAACGTGCAGATCTACGTGGACAACATGGTGAAGGCCTTCTCCCGGCTCGATCCGGACAACGCGTCCACCTTCGAAGCCAACGGTGCGGCTTACAAGGCCAAGCTGCAGGCCGTCAAGGACGAGATGGTGCAGAAGCTCGCAACCGTCCCCGAGGCCCAGCGTGCCCTGGTGACCTGCGAAGGCGCCTTCTCCTACCTGACGCGCGACGCCGGCCTCAAGGAGGTCTACATCTGGGCCGTCAACGCCGAGCAGCAGGCCACGCCGCAGCAGATCGCCCGGGCCATCGAATTCGTCAAGGCCAACAAGGTCCCGGCCGTCTTCTGCGAGTCCACGGTGTCCGACGCCCCCATGCGCCAGGTGGTGGGAGCCACGGGAGCGAAATTCGGCGGGGTGCTCTACGTCGATTCCCTGTCCGAGGCGGATGGTCCCGTGCCCACGTACCTGGACCTGATCCGGCACGACTCCAGGATCATCACCGAAGCACTGGCGGGGGCGGCATCATGAGCAGCCCGGCCATCCTGGTTGAAAACGTCACGGTCCATTACGGGGAGGTCCTCGCGCTGGACTCCGCGTCCCTGACCCTGGACGCCGCCCGAATCTGCGGCCTGATCGGCATGAACGGCTCCGGCAAGTCCACGCTGTTCAAGGTGATCATGGGAATGATCAAGCCCGACGCCGGCCGCGTCCTCATCAACGGAGCGTCACCGGCCAAGGCCCGCAAGGAGGGGGGAATCGGCTACGTCCCGCAAAGCGAAGACGTGGACTGGCAGTTCCCGCTGTCCGTCCGCGACGTGGTGATGATGGGCCGCTACGGGCATCAGGGCTTCACCCGCCGCCCCTCCAAGGCCGACCGCGAAGCCGTCGACCTTGCGCTGGACCGGGTGGAACTGTCCGAGTTCGCGAACCGGCAGATCGGCCAGCTGTCCGGCGGCCAGAAGAAGCGCGCGTTCGTGGCGCGCGGCATTGCCCAGGGTGCCACCATGATGCTCCTGGACGAGCCGTTCGCCGGCGTGGACAAGCGCTCCGAAGCCACCATCACGCGCCTGCTGAAGGAACTCGCCGCGGACGGCTGCACCATCCTTATCTCCACCCACGATCTCCACGCCCTGCCGCAGCTCTGCGACGAGGCGGTGCTGCTGATGCGCAAGGTCCTCATGCACGGCCCGCCCGAGGTGGTGCTGCAGCCGGAGCACCTGGCCATGGCCTTCGGCCTCGACGTCCTCAACCGGAACCTTCCAGCCAAGGACCTTCAAGCCACGGACCTTTCCCAGCAACAGGGCAGGAATTAAGCCATGGACCTCTTCGACATCGTACTGGAACCCTTGAGCTACGACTTCATGGTGCGTGCCATCATCACCACTGCGCTCGCCGCCGTCGTCTGCGCCGTGCTGAGCTGCTGGCTGGTGCTGATCGGCTGGTCGCTTATGGGCGACGCCGTCTCCCATGCCGTGCTGCCCGGCGTCGTGCTGGCCTATATCGTCGGGGCGCCGTTCGCGCTCGGGGCGCTGGTCTTCGCCCTGATCGCCGTCACCCTGATCGGGGTGGTCCGGAACACCAGCCGGGTCAAGGAGGACGCTGCGATCGGCATCGTCTTCAGCTCGCTGTTCGCCCTGGGCCTGGTGCTCATCTCCGTCACGCCGAGCCAGACCGACCTCAACCACATCATCTTCGGCAACCTGCTGGGCGTCAGCATTCCGGACCTCATCCAGGTGCTGGTGCTGGGCGTGGTGGCGTTCGCCATCCTGATCCTCAAGCGCCGGGACCTTACTCTGTACGCCTTCGACCCCACGCACGCCCACGCCATCGGCCTGTCGCCGAAGCGGCTGGGGGCGCTGCTGCTGGGCCTGCTGGCGCTGACCTCGGTGGTGGCCCTGCAGACCGTGGGCGTGGTGCTGGTGGTGGCGATGCTGATCATCCCCGGAGCCACGGCATACCTGCTGACGGACCGCTTCTCCCGCATGCTGGTGATCGCACCCGTGATCTCGGCGGTGTGCTCGATCGCCGGCATCTACCTGAGCTACTACCTGGACACCGCCTCGGGCGCGATGGTGGTGCTCACCCAGGGTGTGGTGTTCGCCGCCGTCTACCTCTTCAGCCCGCGGCAGGGGCTGATCGGCACCCGTCTGGCGAAGGCCCGCCGCAGGAAAGCGGTGGCACTCGCCGTTTGACCTTCACCGCTTGGGAAGCAAATGTCCGACGGCGGCACGCCGCTTCGGCGGGAATGCCGGCGGCAACGCCCGCCGGACTGTGCACGCTTGACGTTGGGCCCCGGGCCGGGCAGGCTGGACGGATGAAGTCCTAAGAAGCAGCGCCGGAACGCTGCATGGCATCACGCTGTGCACCGGCCGGACAGGCGCTGCGCACCGGTACCAAGGCCCCCCAGAGACCCCCGACACCGTTCGGCCGGAGTCTCCGGCGCCACACTTCGGACCCGCGAGGACTTCCCTTGACTGAACATCTTTCCCTGACCGGCGTCACCCATGGCTACGGCGACCGCCGGCTTTTTACCGACGTCCACCTCACCATCGGCGCCGGTGAACATGTGGCCGTCGTCGGCGAGAACGGCGCGGGAAAATCAACCCTGCTCCGCATCCTGGCCGGGCTCGAGGCCCCGGACGAAGGCACCGCCGTCAGCCACGGCCGTGTCGGCTACCTTGCCCAGACCACCGGCCTGCCGCCCACGTTCACGGTGGGCGACGCCGTCGACGACGCGCTGGCCTCACTCCGCGCCCTGGAGGCGGAGCTGGACCGCTTGGAAGCCGGCCTGGCCGATGCTGACGAGGAGCAGCTGGAACGCTACGGCAACCTGCAGACCCAATACCAGCTCCGGGAAGGATATGCCGCGGAGTCGCGGGTGGAGGCGGCACTCGACCGCCTTGGCCTGGGCGGGCTGGACCGTAAGCGGACGCTGGGTTCCCTCTCCGGCGGTGAGCAGCACCGGGTGGCGCTGGCCTGTGTGCTCGCTGATCCCGCGGACATCCTCCTCCTGGACGAGCCCACCAACCATCTTGACGCCAGCGGAACGGCCTGGCTCGAGGCGCGGCTGGCCGCCCACCGGGGGACCGTCGTCGTGGTTTCCCACGACCGGGCGCTGCTGCGCACGGTGGCGTCATCCATCATCGAAGTGGACGCCGAGCGGTGTGCCGTCAACCGCTACGGGAACGGCTACGAGGGGTACCTGCGGGAGAAGGCGGCCGAGCGTGAACGCTGGGTGCAGCAATACCGCGGCTGGCTGGACGCGATGGCCGCCGAACGCCTCCAGGCGGACACCGTAGCCGGGAAGATGGGCTACGCCCGCCGCCGCGACGGCGACAAAATGGGCTTCGACTTCAAAGCAGGCACCTGGCAGCAGGCGGCCAGCAGCAAGGTCCGCAACGCCCAGGAACGGCTGCGCCGGCTCGAAGCCAGCCCGGTGGACCGCCCGCCGGTTCCCTTGAAACTGGCGGTGGACCTCCAGGGCGCTGCCGGGGACGATCCCAGCGCCACCGCCGGCCCCGGTGAGAGCGATGGCCCCGCCCTGGAAGCCCGCGGCGTGGAGGTGCGCGGGCGGCTGGAACGGACGGATTTCCGGGTGGAGGCCGGCCAAAAGATCCTGATCACGGGCCCCAACGGTGCCGGTAAATCCACGCTGCTGTCCGTCCTCGCGGGCACGCTGGAGCCGGACGCGGGCACGGTGGCACGGCACGGCCGGATCGGCTATTTGCAGCAGGAACTGGAACCGCCGCTGCGCCCCGGGCAACGGCTTCTTCCGGCCTTCGTATCCGGCCTGGGCGGCAACATTGACGAGCATGCCGAGGCACTGCTGCGGCTGGGCCTCTTCCGGACCACCGAATTCCACGTTCCGGTCGGCAGCCTTTCCGCCGGTCAACAGCGCCGCCTGGCCCTGGCCCGGCTCCTGCTGGGCGGCTACGGAACGATGCTGGTTGATGAACCCACCAACCACCTGGCGCCCGTGCTGGTGGAACAGCTGGAAGCGGCACTGTCGGAGTTCGGCGGAACGCTGATCATGGTGAGCCACGACCGGGCGCTGGGGGAGTGGTTCAGCACCTGCGCGGCACGCGGGGCCGGGAGCTGGCTGCGGTACACCATGCGGGACGGCGCGCTCGTTTAGCTCCGGGGCTGTGGCGGGCCGCGGAAGGCGGTCCCAAAAAACGGTGAGATTTGCGTTAAGGGATCGTTACTCCCTGCGCGCCGGGCCGAAACAACTGCGGAGCAGGATGGAAGGGAGTCAGTGATTCCCACGCTCAAGTAGCACCCGCGCGGTCCGCCGCCGGGCCTACCCAGCCGGCCGAAAGGATCCGTCCCGTGATCACCAAGAACCTTTTCCTGCAGGGCGTCTTCCCGATTGTGGGAGCCGGACTTGAAAAGCCCGTTCCCATCCACCGGGAGCTCGCGCACTTCGTTCCGGACGGAATCATCAACCAGACCCTCTACTTTCGCGGCGGCAACTCCAGCTCCGAGCTGATCACCGTGGTTCTCATGCGCGACGGCGTGCCCATGCGGTATTTCCCCATCGGAGCCAAGAGCGACGTCCACGTGCCGCTCCGGGTGGTGGAGGACATCGAGGGCGGCTCCGTGATCGAGGTGTACCTCCTGGCGGCCGACGGCGTCACGGGCTTCGTGGTGATCGACCTGGGCATGGTGGAACACTGATGACAGCCACCCTCGACAATCGCCAGCGCGGTCCCCTCCCGAAGGGCAAGGTTCCGCAGGGCAAGGTCCCGCAGGGCAAGCCGAACGCCCGCCGTCGGCTGGTGGTGATCGGCAACGGCATGGCCGGTGCCAGGGCAGTGGAGGAAATCCTGGCCCGCGGCGGCGCCGAACAGTTCACCATCACCATGTTCGGCGACGAACCGTACGGCAACTACAACAGGATCATGCTCAGCCACGTCCTCTCCGGCGAGGAAAGTGACGCGGACATCTTCCTGAACTCCCTGCACTGGTACCAGGACAACAACATCACGCTGCACGCCGGCGTCCGGGTGGAGCGGATCGACCGCTTCACCAAGTACGTCTTCGCCAACAACGGCCACGTGGTCCCGTACGACGTGCTGATCATCGCTACCGGCAGCCAGTCGTTCATGCCGCCGATGGACGGCCTGTACACCCCCAGCGGCTCGATCAAACCCGGCGTTTTCACGTTCCGCACCATTGACGACACCCGCAACATGGTCCAGCACGCGCGCCACGAGGACCACCCCCCGGACAGGGAGCGGAGGGCGGTTGTGATCGGCGGCGGCCTGCTGGGCCTGGAAGCCGCGCGCGGGCTCCAAAGCCATGGCATCGACGTCGACGTGGTGCATTCCGGCGGCCACCTCATGAATGCCCAGATGGGGCCCGACGGCGGAGCCATCCTCCGCCGAAGCGTGGAGGCCCTCGGAATCAGGGTGCATACCGGAAGCCGCACCACCGCGGTCCTGGGCACGGATAAAGTCACGGGCGTCCGGCTGCGCGACCAGCCGGATATCGGCTGCGACATGGTGGTGGTGGCCGCGGGAATCCGGCCCAACGTGGACCTCGCCGTGCTCAGCGGACTGCACGTGGAACGCGCCATCGTGGTGGATGACCAGCTGCGGGTGGTGGACGAGGACGACATCTATGCGGTGGGCGAGTGCGTCCAGCACCGCGGCGAGGTCTACGGCCTGGTGGCCCCGCTGTGGGAACAGGCCGTGGTGCTCGCCGACCACGTCACCGGCACTGACACTTCCTCGGCGTACCTGGGCTCCCGGATCGCCACGAAACTCAAGGTTGCCGGCGTCGAGGTCGCGTCCATGGGACTGCACGGTCCGGAGCGGGACACGGACGAGCACATCGTGTTTTCCGAGCCCAGCCGCGGCGTGTTCAAGTCGATCGTCATCCGGGACAACAAGATGGTGGGCGCCACCCTGCTTGGCGACAGCCGCAAGGTGGCCTACCTGACCCAGGCCTTCGACAAGGGGCTGCCCCTGCCGGAGGAGCGGATCTCCCTGATGTTCGATCTGGGCGGTCCCGCGGAGGAGCAGGGCGTGGCCGAACTCGACGACGACGCCCAGGTCTGCAACTGCAACGGCGTCAGCAAGAAGTCACTCGTGGACGTGGTCAAGGGCGGGTGCAACACCGTGGCCGGAGCCATGGACGCCACCCGGGCAGGCAAGGGCTGCGGTTCCTGCAAGCTGCTGGTGAAGCAGGTGGTGGAATGGGCTGCCGACGGCGCGGTGGAGGAGGACCCCGCCGCCAGCTACTACGTGCCGGGCATTCCACTGGACAAGCCCTCGCTGATGGCGGCCATCCGCAAGCAGGGCCTCCGCTCCGTGTCCGCCGTGTTCGCCGCGCTGGCACCGGGCCGCGCCGAGGACGCGAAATCCAAGATGGGCCTCGCCTCACTCATGAAGATGATGCTTGCGGACCAGTACATCGACGAGCGGGACGCCCGGTTCATCAACGACCGCGTCCACGCCAATATCCAGCGCGACGGCACCTTCTCCGTGGTTCCGCAGATGAAGGGCGGCGTGACGTCCGTGCAGCAGCTGCGCCGGATTGCCGACGTCGCCGAGAAGCACAATATTCCGTTGATCAAGCTGACGGGCGGGCAGCGCATCGATCTGCTGGGCGTGCCCAAGGAGGACCTGCCGCAGGTCTGGGCGGACCTGGACATGCCCTCCGGCTACGCGTACGGGAAGAGCTTCCGCACCGTCAAGACCTGCGTGGGCAAGGACTTCTGCCGCTACGGCACCGGCGACTCCACCAAGCTGGGAATCGAGATCGAATCGCGGTTCCAGGGGATCGAGGCACCGGCCAAGCTGAAGCTGGCAGTCTCGGGCTGCCCGCGGAACTGCGCCGAGTCGCTGGTCAAAGACGTGGGCGTGGTGGCGGTGGAAGGCGGCCGCTGGGAGATCTATGTCGGGGGAGCGGCCGGCGCCCACATCCGCAAGGGAGACCTGCTGGCCACCGTCGAGGACCCCGAGGAGGTCAAGGTGCTGACGGGCCGGTTCATGCAGTACTACCGGGAGAACGCCAACTGGCTCGAGCGGACCTACTCGTTCGTGCCGCGGGTGGGCATTGACCGCATCCGTGCCGTGGTGGTGGACGACGCGGAAGGCCTCGCAGCCGGACTGGACGCCGCCATGCAGGCGTCCGTGGACAGCTACGTGGATCCCTGGACCGAACGGGACGATCCGCTCACGCCCGGGCAGTTCCGCACCTCGCTGCCGCTCACGGTGCTTCCCCAGGTGCCGGTCCGATGAACGCCGGCCGCAACCTGGGCCCTGTCAGCCAGGTTCCTTTCGGGGAGGGGCGGGCGTTCGGCGTGGACGGCGAGCAGGTGGCCGTGTTCCGGCTCCGCGACGGCAGCCTGCGGGCGCTGTCCGCTGTCTGCCCGCACAAGGGCGGTCCGATCGCGGACGGCACCATCGATCAGGACGTGGTCCTGTGTCCGCTGCATCAGAACGCCTTCAGGCTGGACACCGGGTGCTCCACCACCGGCGCCGAACCTCTGACCAGCTACGACGTTCAAATCGACAACCATCAGAATATTATTCTGCTAACCTCCGCAAGGTAGCTAAATTAATTCGGCATATTCCGTTCCTGCTGTTGTCTGCGTCACTGACGGTTCCGCGGGCCTTGTAAACTGGGGAGGCCGCGCGACCTTCGACGCCTTGCGAGTTTTTGTCCAGATAATTGCCCCAAACGGGGGATAAACCCGAATTATCTGGACAAAAACTCTGCGTTCCTGAGCCGGCCATACCCCGACCCACAAGGAACAGTTGTGCCACAAAGTACCCCAACAGAACTTAAGAGCCCGACGGCGCAATCCGCCGTCGTCGACTCCACCCTCAGTGCCGAGGGCTACAAGAAGTCCCTGAGCGGCCGCCAGGTCACCATGATCGCCATGGGCGGCGCCATCGGCGTCGGCCTCTTCATGGGTGCCGGCGGACGCCTGGCCTCTACGGGCCCCGCGCTGATTTTCTCCTACGCCATTGCCGGCGTCATCGCTTACCTGCTGATGCGTGCCCTGGGCGAGCTCATCATGTACCGCCAGACATCGGGCTCGTTCGTCAGCTATGCCGGCGAAATGTTCGGCAAGAAGGGCGCGTATGTGTCCGGCTGGATGTACTTCATCAACTGGGCCATGACCGGCATCGCCGAGCTCATCGCGATCGGACTGTACTTCCAGTTCTTCTTCCCCAACGTGCCGGTGGAACTGACCGCCATCGCGGCCCTGCTGCTGCTGGTGGGCGTCAACCTCATGAGCGTCAAGGCGTTCGGTGAATTCGAATTCTGGGCGTCCTGCCTCAAGGTCGGCGCCATCCTCATCTTCCTGGCCGTGGGCACCTTCATGGTGGTCACCAACGCCCAGGTTGGCGACGGCAACGCCTCGGTCAACAACCTCTTCGCAGCCGAAGGCGGAATGTTCCCCAAGGGCGCGCTGGTGATGATCCTGGTCCTGAACGCCGTGATCTTCGCCTACAACGGTATTGAGCTCGTCGGCATCACGGCCGGTGAAATGCAGGACCCAGCCAAGGAAGTGCCCAAGGCAATCCGCGCCGTGGTCTTCCGCATCGTGGTGTTCTATGTCGGTTCGGTGACCCTGCTGGCCATGCTGCTGCCCTCGGACCAGTACGTGGCAGGCACCTCGCCGTTCGTCACCGTGTTCGGCCAGATGGGCCTGGGCTGGATGGGCGATGTCATGAACATGATCGTCATCACCGCCGCGCTGTCCTCCTGCAACTCGGGCCTGTACTCGATCGGCCGGATCTTCCGCACCATGGCCAACAACGGACACGCTCCGGAGTGGCTGACCCGGATGTCCAAGAGCCACGTGCCGTACGCGGCCATCCTGGCTATCGGCGCCGTCTACCTCGTCGGCATCCTGCTGAACATCTGGCTGGGCGGCTCGCACGCCTTCGACCTCGCGCTCAATTCCGCGTCGATCGGCGTGATCTTCACCTGGGGCGCCATTTTCGCCAGCCAGATCGCGCTGCGCAAGACGAAGGGCAAGGTTTCCTCCCTGCCCGCGCCCGGCGGAACCTGGAGCAGCTGGGCCGGCCTGGTTGCCCTGCTGGCCATCACCGTGCTGATCGGATTCGACACCATGACCAGCAAGACCGGCGAGGTCTTCCACCTGGGCCTGTGGACCCTCGCCACCATTCCGTTCTTCGTCCTGGTGCTGTGGCTCGGCTGGCAGAAGGTCAAGGACAACGAGCCGAAGAGCGAGCTCTTCAGCTAACGCTGTTCACCCAAGCAGTACGACGACGGCAATGACGACGACGGCGGCGGTCACCTCACGAGGTGGCCGCCGCCGTCGTTCGCGCCTGGTACTTCAGGTGTTAGTCCTTCAGGTGTTTGGCGAAATGGTCTTCGATCCGTTGCCAGGCTTCGGCAGCCGCTTCAGGATCCGGCTTGATGCCCATCACCCGGAACAGCGGGCGGAGGAGCCGGGGGCCCTCCTCGGTGTCATTCATGAAGGCGTGGCCGGCGCCGTCGAATTCCTTGATGTCGTGTTCGACGCCGAGCCCCTCCAGTGTCGCTTCGAGTTTCGCTGCTGCTCCGGGCAGGGTGCGGTCCGCCTTGCCGAAGTTGCCCACCACGGGGCACGCGCCCGCCAGGGCCTCCTCCGGATTCTTCGGCAGCCTGCCGTAGTTGACGGCGGCAGCGTCGAAGCCTTTGTTGGCGAGGAGCAAGGCGAAGCCGCCGCCCATGCAAAATCCGATCACCCCCACCTTGCCGTTGGTGCGGCCGGACTTCTCCAGCCAGGCCTGCGCAATGGCCAGGTCCGTGAAGGCCTGGCCGGAGCCGGACGCCATCGACCGCATGGTGGAGACTATGCAGCGCCGCATGCCGCCGTTGCTGAAAAGGTCCACCGCCAGCGTCAGGTAGCCGGCGGCCGCCAGCCGGTCCGCCTGGCGGCGTGAAATGTCGTTGAGGCCGAATGCTTCGTGGATCATCAGGACGGCGGGGAACGGGCCCGGTCCCGCGGGTTCAGCCAGGTACCCGCGCAGGTTCGGGGAGCCGGTGCCGGCGGCGCCTGCGGGCGTGGCCGCGTTCCTTCCGGCGCCGCTGAGGTCGATGATCGTCATGGTGCGGACCTTCCGTTGGCGGTTGCTGTCCACCCGAGAATCTCACAAAAACGGCGGGCATCCCCCAAAGGAATGCCCGCCGTTTTTTCCAGGACAGTGGCCGTGGCCGCCGCCTGGGAGTGCTTTAGTCTCTTTTAAACTCGTCCTTCACGTTTTCGCCAACTTTCTTGGCGTCGGCAACAACCTGGTCCTTCTGACCCTCTGCGCGCAGACGGTCATTGTCCGTGGCGTTGCCGGCCGCTTCCTTGGCCTTGCCGCCAAGGTGCTCTGCTTCGTTCTGAATTTTGTCTCCGATACCCATGGTGTGTTCCACCTCTCGTTTCCGGTAAAAAAACTAAGCACATTCACCCTAACACGAAGCATGCTTACTAAATCAAGCGGGCCGGAGCGGCACCACTCCGCCACTTTTGCCGCCTCCGCCACTTTCGCCGCGTCCGCACAGCGGTCAGTGCAGCGTCGCCGCCGACGCTTGTCGGCGCTCCCGGATAGGCTCGAAGGCATGGACCACAAGACCACGCTCACGCATCACGTCAATGCCAGTCCGGACAAGGTCTGGGCCGTGATCTCGGACATCCCGGGCTCCGCCGCCACCCTCTCCGGAGTCGACTCCGTCCAGATGCTCAGCGAGGGCGGATACGGCGAAGGTACCCGGTGGAAGGAAACCCGGACCATGATGGGCCGGGCGGAAACCGTGGAAATGTGGGTGTCCCAGGCTGAGCCGCCGTCGCCCACGCGGGCCGGAACCACCACGGTCAAGGCGCTCCAGGGCGGTGCCGACTACACCACGCGGTTCATCCTTGCCGGGCGGGACGGCGGGACCGACCTCACCTTGACCTTCGGCGCCCGGATGGCCAGGCCCACTTTCCTGAGCAAGGTCATGCTGGCCCTTTTCGGCAGGATCGGCATGAGCGTCACCCGGAAGGCGCTGGCCAGGGACGTCGCCGAGATTGCAGCGAAGGCCGAGTCCCTCTGATGGCGGACGGTCGCGCGGCAGGAAGGGCACCCAAGGCGCCCAAGGTGACGGCCCCCAGGCTCTCCCCGGTCAGGCTGGAGGAGCTGCGGGACGAGCCCGCACCGGACTTCCAGCGGGGCGAACGGTACGACGGCCTCAGGTTCAGCCGCGCCGATGCCGACGGCCTCGAGCTCAGCGGCACGGACTTCGCCGAGTGCGCCTTCGACGGGGTCTCCTTCAACGAGACGCAGCTGCGCGGCGCGACGTTCCGGGACTGCATCCTGGCCGAAATTTACGCCCCGGTGCTGACCGCGGCGCGGGCTACGCTGCGGGATGTGGAGATCGGCAATCCCCGGTGGGGTTCGGCGGAGCTGTACGAGAGCGGCTGGACGTCGGTGCGGATCGACGGCGGGAAGCTGGACTACGTGAACCTGCGCGGCTCCAGGCTGACGGATGTGCAGATCAGCGACTGCATCATCAACGAGCTGGACCTGGGCTCGGTGACGGGAACCCGGGTGGCGCTGAAGAACTGCACCATCGGCACGCTCGATCTCGCCGGCGCCAAGCTCAAGGACTTCGACCTGCGCGGCACGGACTTCCGCACCATCAGCGGACTCGGAAGCCTGTCCGGCGCGGTGATCGACGACTACCAGCTGAGCCTGCTGGCCCCGCTGCTGGCAGCCCACCTCGGCGTCACTGTCCTGTAAACCTGCTGGAGTTTTTGTCCACTTATCGCGTCCAAAAGCGCTCTTATCTCGCGATAAGTGGACAAAAACTCAAGCGGCAGGATGGGACCTTGGTTGACCCCTTGCGGCCGCAGTGTAATCTTTATAGAACGAACGGTCGGTAAATTAGTCGCCAGGCTCTTGCCGCCGCAGATGACATTGCCGTTAATCGCGTGAAGGGTGTTTCCATGGCCTCAGCAGTAGCAGGACCGCAGGCATTTTTGGTAGGCGGTGCCCGCACACCGGTGGGCCGCTACGGAGGCGCGCTCTCCGCGGTCCGGCCCGACGACCTTGCCGCCCTCGTGGTCCGCGAGGCCGTCGCCCGCGCAGGCCTTGACCCCGATTCCATCGACGAAGTGATCCTCGGCAACGCCAACGGCGCCGGCGAGGAAAACCGCAACGTGGCCCGCATGGCCACCCTGCTGGCCGGGCTTCCCGTCCACATTCCCGGCATCACGGTCAACCGGCTGTGCGCCTCCGGCCTGAGCGCCATCATCATGGCCAGCCAGATGATCAAGTCCGGAGCCGCGGACATCGTCATTGCCGGCGGCGTGGAATCCATGAGCCGGGCGCCCTGGGTGCAGGAAAAACCGCAGACAGCGTTCGCGAAGCCCGGCGCCATCTTCGACACGTCCATCGGCTGGCGGTTCGCCAACCCGCTGTTCCAGAAGGGCGAGCTGTCCCGGGACGGCAAAATGACCTACTCCATGCCGGAAACGGCGGAGGAAGTGGGCCGGGTGGACGGCATTTCCCGCGAGGACGCCGATGCCTTCGCGGTCCGCTCCCACGAACGGTCGCTCGCGGCCATCGCCGCCGGCCGGTTCAAGGATGAGATCGTCCCGGTGACGGTGAAGACCCGCAAGGGCGAAACAGTGGTTGACACGGACGAGGGCCCCCGCGCCGGCACCACCATGGACGTGCTCTCCGGACTCCGCCCCGTGGTCAAGGGCGGCTCGATTGTCACCGCCGGCAACTCCTCCACGCTGAACGACGGCGCCTCCGCCATCATCGTGGCGTCCGAAGCGGCGATCCAGAAGCTGGGCCTCACCCCGCGCGCCCGCATCATCGACGGCGCCTCCGCCGGCTGCGAGCCCGAGATCATGGGCATCGGCCCCGTCCCCGCCACGCAGAAAGTGCTGGGCCGGAGCGGCTACAGCGTCGGCGACCTTGGCGCCGTCGAACTTAACGAAGCGTTCGCCACCCAGTCGCTGGCCAGCATGCGCCGGCTCGGGCTGGACCCGGAGATTGTGAACCGCGACGGCGGTGCCATCAGCCTGGGGCACCCGCTCGGTTCCAGCGGCTCACGGATCGCCATCACCCTGCTGGGGCGGATGGAACGCGAGGACGCCAGGATGGGCCTCGCCACCATGTGCATCGGCGTCGGCCAGGGCACCGCGATGCTGCTGGAGCGCGTGTAATGACGGCCCCGGAAAGCGCGAACGGCCACTTGGGCACCCTGGACTTCCGCACCCTGCTGGTCGAGGAACGGGAGGACCGCGTGGTGGTGCTCCTCAACCGCCCCGAGGTCCGGAACGCCATCGACCAGCAGATGGTGGACGAACTCCACCTCGTGTGCGCCGCGCTGGAACAGAACCCCAAAGTGCTCATCATTGCGGGCACCGACGGCGTTTTCGCCTCGGGCGCGGACATCGCCCAGCTGCGTGACCGGCGCCGGGACGATGCCCTGCAGGGCATCAACTCCACGATCTTCGTCCGGATCGCAAAGCTGCCCATGCCCGTGATTGCAGCGCTGGACGGCTACTGCCTGGGCGGCGGCGCGGAGCTGGCGTACGCAGCAGACTTCAGGATCGGAACACCCAGCGTCCGCATCGGCAACCCCGAAACCGGCCTGGGCATCCTCGCAGCTGCCGGCGCCAGCTGGCGCCTGAAAGAGCTGGTGGGCGAACCCGTTGCAAAGCAGATCCTGCTGGCCGGCCTGGTGCTCCGCGCCGAGCAGGCCCTGGCCGTCAACCTCATCACGGAGATCCATGAGGCGCCCGTGCTGATGGACGGTGCGCACAGCCTGGCGGACCGCATTGCGCGGCAGGATCCGCTGGCCGTGCGGATCACCAAGTCTGTGTTCCACGCCCCCGCCGAGGCGCACCCGCTGATCGACCAGCTGGCACAGGGGATCCTGTTCGAATCCCAGGCGAAGTTCGACCGGATGCAGGCTTTCCTGGACAAGAGAACAGATAAGAAATCAGCCAAGAATTCAGACCAATCAGACGGGACGAAGTAACCATGGGCAATTCCGTACTTCCGGCGGGCCTGCCCGCAACTGTCGGCGTCCTCGGCGGCGGCCGGATGGGGGCGGGCATCGCCCACGCCTTCCTGATCAACGGAGCCAACGTCCTGGTGGTGGAGCGGGACGAAGCCTCGGCCGAAGCCGCCCGGGAACGCGTGGAATCCGCGGCCGCCAAGAGCATCGAGCGCGGCGCCACGGACGGCAACCTGGACGAGATGGTCTCCAGGCTCTCCGTGACGGTGGACTATGACGACTTCAAGGACCGCCAGCTGGTGGTGGAGGCCGTTCCGGAGGACTGGGACCTGAAGGTCTCCTCCCTCCGCGGAATCGAGGAGCGCCTCTCCGACGACGCCTACCTCGCCTCCAACACGTCCTCGCTGTCCGTCAACGGCCTGGCCCGCGAACTCAAGCGCCCGGGGAACTTCCTGGGCCTGCACTTCTTCAACCCGGTTCCCGCGTCCACGCTCATCGAGGTGGTACTCGGCGAGCAGACGTCCCCGGACCTGGCCGCCGCGGCGAAAAGGTGGGTGGAGGCGCTCGGCAAGACCGCCGTCGTCGTCAATGACGCTCCCGGCTTTGCCTCGTCGCGCCTGGGCGTGGCGATTGCCCTGGAAGCCATGCGCATGGTGGAGGAAGGCGTCGCGTCCGCAGAGGACATCGACAACGCCATGGTGCTGGGCTACAAGCACCCCACCGGGCCGCTGCGGACCACTGACATTGTGGGCCTGGACGTCCGGCTGGGCATCGCGGAGTACCTGCAGTCCACGCTGGGGGAGCGCTTCGCTCCGCCGCAAATCCTGCGCGACAAAGTGGCCCGCGGCGAACTGGGTCGGAAAACCGGCAAGGGATTCTTCGACTGGCCGGCTTAGGGTTCGCGGCCCACGGGCGGGTTCCGGGCGGGTTCCGGGCCTTGCGCCCGGAAAGCTGAGGACCCGGAAAGCTGAGGACCCGGAAAGCCTAGCGCCCGGCCCGCGCGTCGAGGGCGGACTTCAGGCCATTCATCGCAGGGTCCCGGAGCGACATGAACGCAGGCTTCATGAACGGTTCAATGAGCTTGAGCGCGCCCTTGAGCTGGAATTCCGCCGTGTACTGCACCGTGCAGCCGGTCCCGTCCGGGGAGACATCGATTGAGTCCTCGGAGATGACGGTTTTGTTTTCGCCCCGGAGCTTGATGTGGCTGCCGGTCAACTCCACCACTTCGTAGATGAGGGTCTGACGCTTGCCCCGGAACTCCGCTTCGGCGTGGTACCGGTGGCCCACGGCAACGGGGCCCTCGGAGAGCTTCTTCACCACAGGGGTGCCCGGATCCCATTCAGCGGTGTGTTCGAAAGCTGACAGGTAGGTAAAGGCTTCCTCTGCCCCGAGGGGAGAGCTGACGGTTCCCGCTACTGTGATCATCCCAACAGCCTAGCCGCTGCCCCTAGGATGGTCCGGTGACTTCCATCGAACCCATCACGCTGACCGGTCAACACGTCGTTCTCGAACCGCTGAGCCGCGCGCACCACGACGGCTTGGTGGAGGCTGCCCGCGACGGTGAACTCTGGAAGCTCTGGTACACCAGCGTGCCCGGCCCGGAGGGCATGGCCGCAGAGATCGACCGCCGGCTCCGGCTCCAGGAAGTCGGCTCCATGCTCCCGTTCACCACGCGCCTCCTTGATCCCGCCACCGGCGGTCCCGGCCGGGTGATCGGGATGACCACGTACATGAATATCGACGCCGCCACTCCCCGCGTGGAGATCGGTTCCACGTGGAATGCGGCTTCTTCGCACGGCACCGGAACCAACGCGGACTCCAAGCTGCTCCTGCTCCGGCACGCCTTTGAAACGCTGGGTTGCCCGGCCGTCGAGTTCCGGACGCACTGGCTCAACCACCAGTCCCGGGAGGCGATTGCGCGGCTCGGAGCCAAGCAGGACGGCGTGCTCCGCAGCCACACCCGGACGGCTGACGGGCAGCTCCGGGACACAGTGGTGTTCTCGATCCTCGAACATGAGTGGCCCATGGTCCGTGCCGGCCTGGAGTTCAGGCTGGCTAAGCGGCGCTAGGCGGCCGAGCCCCGGATCGGGGAGCCATGGCCCACGCGGTCCGGATTGGCCAGGCCCCTACCTCGCCAACAGGCCCCTACCTCGCCAACAGGCCTCTACCTCGCCAAGGTGCCCGGCTTGACCTCCGCCATCACCGCCGTGGCATAGGCACGGTGCCCGGTGGGGGTCGGGTGGAAGTTGGAATCCGCCAGGGGATTCCCGCCGTCGTAGGCGATCCACGGATCGGTGGAGTTCACGGCATGCCCGGCAAACCTCGCTGTGACGTCGACAAACTGCGCGTTCGCCCCGAACGCATTGGCATTTGAGACTGCCGTGGCGATGGCGGTGTTGAGACTGTCGGTGGCCCGGTTGATCAGCCGCTGCTCTTCCGCGGAAAAATACGGGTTCCCGTCCGCCGGCTCGAACAGCCTTGGATACCCCAGGACGGCGATCTTCGCGGACGGAGCCGCCGTGTGAATCCGCCCGTAGGTGTAAGCGAGCGCCTCACCCACCTGACCCATCCCGCTTTCGGAGGACGCCACAGCACCGGCGCACACTTCATCGCCGTAGGCGGCGCAGGCCCCCAGCACTTGGCTCACTCCCGCGTCGTTGGCTCCGGCGGTGATGGTGACGATTCCGGTGGACGGATTCAGTTTGCCTGCGCCGACGAGGCCCGTGAGCTGGGTGGTGACGCTGATTTGTTCCTGGAGCGGGTCATCGCCCGAAAAAAGGAGTGCCCCGTGGCAGGCGGCATTGACCACCAGGGACACTCGGCCTGTTTTGTCGACGTCGGCAACGTACCCCGGGCTGCTCTGCCAGCACGTCGCTTCGGGCGGCCTGACGGCCGCACCCGCACCGGTTCCCGCGGTGTAGGAGTCACCTACCGCTATGTAATCAAGTGCCCCTGCAGGCGCCGCTCCCGCCGGCCCTGCCGCGGTTCCCAAAGCCAGGGCAAGCGTTGCCAGGCCGGCAGCGTACGCCGCGCGCCGCCGTCGTAATATCCGGTCACTCATCAGTTTCCCCTTTGTGCTGAACTGTGCGCCGGGCTGTTGGGCCGCGGGCCGGCGGCCAAGCCGCAAGTACGCCCAACGGTACCCGGCCGCCCGCCCGCCGGACACGGGCCGGAATACCCGTTTATTCGCAGGGCGCCACCCCATTTTCCGGCGGGTACCCGTGCCGGATGACGGGGGTCTGTGATTAGCTGTCTGGATGGAACAGCCTGGACAGCCCGTGCACTGGGACGGAGCCGTGAATGCCTGGCGCATTTCCGGCAGCGTGTTCCGGATGGGGCGTCGGGAATGGGTCACCGAGACGGGCTGGAAACAGGCGTACGACGACGGCGTCCGCACCGTGATCGACCTCCGGAACCCTTCGGAACACGGGCTGAGGGACGCGGATCCCAAGGTGAGTGCTGAGGTGCTGGCGGCGTTCGACGTGGTGCATGCTCCCACGGAGGATCCGGACCACCCGGAGTTCAAAGAGTTGTGCTCGCCGTACCTGAACGATCCTGCTTGCTACGCGGCCAATGCCCGGCTGTTTCCGGAAAAGCTCGTGGCCGTCTTCAAGGCGGTTGCAGCGGCACCCGCCGGTGTGGTGATCCACTGCTCCGCGGGCCGGGACCGCAGCGGAATGGTGGCTGCGATGCTCCAGGACCTCTCCGGTGCCGGTGATCATGAGATTGTGACCGGTTACCAGGCGGCCATGCGGGGCATCAATGAGCGCCACCGGCTCGTGGGTCCGCCGCACAAGCACGAGCGCTACCTGGCGGAGGAGGTGCTGGTGCCGCTGCTGGAGAAGCGCGGCGGCGGAACCCTGGAATTCGTCCGCGGCCTGGATACCCGGAACTATCTCTTGCGGCACGGGGTCACCGTGGCCGAACTGGATGCCATCCGCTCGCGGCTGGCAGCCAGGGTGACGACGTAAACACACTATGGGGGACACCTTGACGCATCATTCCGGCCGGAACCAGTTCAACCGCGCCCTGGGGCTGGCCGCTTGTGCCGCCTTGGCGTTCGGCGGCACCTTCCTGGCGGTCCCCGCCGTCGCAGAGTCCGGTTCGCCGGTTCCCGACCCCACCGTATCGGCGCCGGTCGTAACCACCCCGGCGCCGGCCGCGACGGCGCCCCCGGCGACGGCATCGCCCGCTGCGGGCGGTTCCGCGCCCGCCATCAGCGACGCCGGCCTGACGGAGGCCATCCTCCGCGACCTGGGCATGACACTGGAGCAGTTCAACGCCGCCGGTGACCAGGGCAAACGCGCGGCCGACGCCGTTGCCTCCTTGCGCGGAATGCCCGGCTACGTGGGAATCAGCTTGAAAGACGGCCGGATTGTGGTCGAGGGCAGCGGCCCGGAGCTCGACGCCCGGGTGGCGGAACTCAATGCCGCGGGACCCGGAGATTTTGTGCTTGTGGCGTCCAGTGCGGTGCCGGCGCCGCCGGCCGCATCACCGGCCGCATCACCGGCCGCATCGCCGGCGCCTTCGGCGGCCACCCCCTCAGGGCCGGCCCAGCCTGCGCCGGAACGCGTCGCGGCCAGCACGGACCAGCTGTTCAAGGACTATGTCCGCGAGGTAGGCGCCGAAGGCCTTCAGGCTGTGGCGTACGCCAACGGCAGCTTTGTGATCCGCACCGGCGGCACCAACCAGCCGGAGGCCGAAGGCGCCCCGGCTAACCCGGCAACCCCCGGGCGCTTGGCGGCGTCGCCCTCGCCGTCCGAATTCGTGGCGCGCTATTCAAACGTCCGCCTGGAAGAGGGGGCCCCGCTGGCCCCGGAGGAGGACTTCTTCGGCGGGCAAGGCTACGTCCTCAACAACGGCGTCATCTGCTCCGCCGGTTACGGTGCGTACAGCCCGGACGGGAAACCGCTGGTCCTCACTGCCGGCCACTGCACCGAAGACGGCACCCTCACCACGGCCAACGTGGAGAGCCCGGAATCGCCCGCGAACAAACTGCTCGGCACCCTGGGCTTCAGCCAGTTCGGCGGCCCGGGCAACTCCTGGATCACCGGCGACGAGGCCAACCCCGGAAACGTGGGCACGGACATCGCGGAGATCGGGGACATCCGGCCGGGGCTCGACGTTCAGCCCGCAACTTCCCGCTGGGACGCGCCCGCGGACCCCGGATCCACGGCCGTGAAGATCATCGGAACCGCGTCGCCGTCGCCCGGACAGGCCGTCTGCCGGTCCGGCCGGACCGCCCGCTGGTCCTGCGGCACCGTGGACGAAGTGGGCATCTACGTCGTGGGCGGTTTCACCGCCGACCCGTCCGACCTCCGGGCCTTCCGCGGCTTCCTGTCCACCTCCGTCCAGTCCAGCGGCGGCGACTCCGGCGGACCTTGGATCAGCGGCAACTTCGCCGTCGGCACCCACTCCGCGGGGGACCAGGTCGTTCCCGGCCAGCCGATCAACAACTTCGCCGTTGCCACCACGCTGGAGGACGCCATGACCCGGCTTCCCGGCGTGCAGCTTCAGCTGTTCCTCAACAAACCCCTGCTCACGGAACCGGCCGACGGCGGCGGAGTGGCACTCGGCCAGACCATCACCGGGCAGGTCCCGGCGGCCCCCGCCTCCGCCGTCGCCGCGGGATCGAAGGTCCGCATCGCCGTGCCCGGGCACGAACCTGTGGAGGTGCCCGTGGACTCCGCCGGGCAATGGCAGTTCACAGCCCCCTCACCCGCAGGCCGGCTTCGGTTCATCGCCGAAACCGTGAACGGCTTCAGCCACTCCGGAGCCAGCACCTTCGACGTCACAGTGCTGCCGTCGGAGCTCCCGGCACCTGCCATTGCCGGCCCGGCCGAGGGTGCCGCGCTCACGGCCCTCGAACGCATTGAGGGCACCGGAACGCCCGGTGCCACGGTGGAACTTTCCGGCGACACCACCGGCCAGGCCGTGGTGGGGCTGGACGGGAAATGGGCAGTGCCGGTGACAGGCGGGGCGAGGTACGGATCCTTCACCGTCAAGGCGGTGCAGACCGCCCGGGGCGTCGCCGCAAGCCCGGCGGCGAGTCGGAGCTTCACAGTGGTGCCGCCGTCGCCTGCGGTTGCCAACATCCGGGACGGTCAGCGTTTCGCGCACGACGCCGTTCCCCGGCGGATCACCGGATCAGCTGTGAAGGGCGCCGCGGTGACCGTCACGGTGGATGGCGTACCGGTGCAGGCCGCCTCGGACGGGGCCTGGAGCGCGTCGCTGCCGGCAGGGCTCGCGGCCGGAACCCACACCGTGACGGTCCGCCAAACGGTCGACGGCGCGGCCTCCGCCCCGGTGAACCTCACCTTCGCGGTTGACCCGGCACCGGTTGTTGTTCCCGCCGGCGTCACCCCGGCAGGCATCTCGGGCCAGTTGCCGGCCACCGGCGCCGACGGCTTGCTCACCGCGGCCGGTGTCGGGGCAGGTGTGCTGCTGCTCGGCGGTGTCGCCCTGATCCTTGCCAGGCGGCGCTCCCGCCGGTGAGCAAGACGCCCGCGAGTTTTTGTCCACTTATCGCGTCCAAAAGGGGCCATATCTCGCGATAAGTGGACAAAAACTCGGCGCTACTGGAAATCGGCCAGCCAAAGGTCCGGGCCGACTGGCACTTCTTCGCACGGGGAAACGGTGTACTGGGCGGCGTGCGGCTGCTCAGCCTTCCGCGGCCAGTTCGCCCCGCGCAATGCTGTCGGACGAATGTGCGGGGTTGCCGTCGAACGGCTCGTTGGACACATCCACGATGGGGTACTGGGCAAGGTCGAGGCCAGCGGGGATGGCGAAGACGCCGGGCTCGCCGTCCAGCACGCCAAGGCTGACCAGCTTGGAGAGGTCCGGCGAGATCACCCAGACCTCCCGGTAACCGCTGATTTGGCCCTCCGAGAGCTGCACCACCAGCTGGCGTGTGCCGTCGGGAAGCTCCTCCACCAGGGCCTTGCCGCTGGCGGTGTAGGACTTCAGGGGCTGCAGCGGAGCCTGGGCAACGACCACTGCCTGCGGGGCCGTCGGCGTGGGCGAAGGCACTGCTTCCGGGCCTTGCCCGAGGACGTTGTAGCCGGCCCACACTGCAGCGGCGCCCACCACGATCCCTGCCGCCGCGGCCATGGCCACCCACCGCCGGGCAGCTGCCTTGGCGGATGCGGCGCGCGGCCTAAGTGGTGTCGGAGGGGTGACCGGCGCCGCGGTGCCTGTTCCCGCCGTCGTCCTTTCTGCGGAGGCCGGCCGGCTCAACGGGTCCTGCGCCTGCTCCGGGGAGAGGCCCAATGCCTGATGGATGGCTGCCCAGTTGTGCGGTCCGGGCGTGGCCAGTTCCACTTCCGCGGGATCCACGGTGGCGGCGCGGACGGTGCGTTCCAAGGCCGCCAGAGTGCCTGCACATTCAGGGCAAAACGCCAGGTGGTCAGCCTCGGCCGGCGTCAGGGCGGGTTCACCAAGGGCCATCAGGCTCAGCTGCTCATCGTCAAGATGCTTCATGGCCCACCTCCAGGCGGGTGCGCATCCGCGAAAGGCTGCGACGGATATGGCTCTTGACGGTTCCCAGGGGCAGCTGCAGGCGCGACGAAATCTGATCGTGCGTGAGGTCCTCGTAGAACGCCAGCTTCATGATCGCTTTCTGTGGATCGCCCAACCGCTCCAGCTCTTCCTCCAAGGTTATGCGGTCGGCCACGGCTTCCACGTCAGCAGCCAGCGGTCCGGCGCCGCGCTCATCGCCGACGAACTGGCCCGCAGCATGTTCCAGCTCCTGGCGGCGCATCCGGGCGGACAGGGCATCGGAGATGGCATTGCGGGTGATCCCCACCAGCCAGGCAGGCAGCCGCGCGGCCTCGGGCCGGTAGCTGAGGCGTGACTTCCAGGCCCGGATGAAGACTTCCTGGGTGACGTCGTCGGCTGCTGCCCGTTCCCCCAGGGACCGCAGCGCCAGGGTGTACACGAGCGGGCTCAGCCGCCGGTAGGCCTCGGCGAGGGCCGCTTCCTGCCCGGCCGCGAACGCATGATCGAGAGCGGGATCCCAATCGTGCGGGCCGGGAGGCGTCATCAATGGCTCCTTCGAGCGGCAGTGAGACCTGTGGAACCACATTATGCCGTGCCCGCTGGCGCTCCGCCATAGTACGGGGCCTTGACCGCCGCTTTCGCAGCGTCCCAGCAGTACATCGCCATTGCGGCGTGGTTCGACGGGCAGGATCTGCCCAGGCTTGCCAAGCATTTCTATCGGCAGTCGCTGGAGGAGCGGAACCACGCGATGATGATGGTCCGGTACATCCTGGACCGCGGCATCAGGATTTCGATTCCCGGCATCGACCCGGTCCGGAACGACTTCACTTCGGCGGAGGAGCCCCTGGTCCTGGCCCTGGCGCAGGAAATTGAGGTCACGGACCGCATCAAGGAACTCTTCGCCGCGGCGAGGGCCGAAAACGACCCGCTGGGCGAACAGTTCATGCTCTGGTTCCTCAAGGAGCAGGTGGAAGAGGTCGCGTCCATGTCCACGCTCCTCAACGTCGCGCGCCGGGCGGACAACCTCTTCGACGTCGAGATGTTCCTGGCCCGCGAGCGGGTGGGTGACGCCGGGGGCGGCGCCGGGCATGGCGGCCACCATGGCGGCGGGCATGGGAGTCACGGCGGCGGAGGGCAGGAGTCCGGCACGCCGGAAGCGGCGGGCGGGGCACTCTGAAGCACGACGGCGGGACGTCGCGTTAGCGCACCGGCGCGACGTTGCGTTCGCCCGCCTGCGCGGCGCGGAAACGACGGCGGGGCCGCCCGTCAGGCGGCCCCGCCGGTAATGGCGATCAGTGATGGCGCACGTCGTTCCTGCGGGCCGCCTCAGTGACGGCCGTGCCACCGGTCCTCGGAATCAACAACCTGGACAGCCACGGCCAGGGTGCCGTCGGCCAGGCTTCCCCAGGCGTAGACGATCGTGTTCTTGCCGCCCTCGACCGTGATGTCAGCCGGCCCGATCACGGGATCGGTGGTCCCGGCCGCGGCCACGGACGCCGAAATGGTTCCGGCTTTGAGCTTCAGGGTGGCCTCGTCCGGATTGCTGAGTCCCTCGATTACTGCCGATCCGCCGGCCAGGACGTCGACGGCGGGAGCTGCGGCTACGTGCCTGACCGTCAGCTTGCCCTTCTTGTCGTTGCGGGGAGCCTTGGTGTCGTTGGTGAAGAGCGTGGCCGTGGGGGCACCTTCGGCGTCAAGGTGGGCCACCGCGGTGTAGTTGCCGCCCTCGTCGAGTTCAACGTTCACCGGCCCGATCACCGGGTTGTCGGCACTGGTGGCGTCCGCGGCGGTGATGGCGATCTCGTAGTCGCCGGCATCCAGCTCCAGCGGGCCGGCCAAGGTTCCGGGAGTGAAGTCATCCAGGGTGAGTTTGCCGTCCACCCATACGTCCACGGTCAGGCCGGGCACGCCGTGCAGGACCGAGAGCTTGGCGGGGTCATCGTCGTGGTGCCAGCCGCCGGCCTGTGCCGGGGTCGCGAAGGCCAGTGCGGCCGCGAGCGACAGTGCTCCGGCGGCATACGTTGTTTTGCGCATTTCAAACTCCTCAGAGGGATGCCCGGTGACGGGCTGTGTTTGTGCTTACGCCCTTACTACCTGCGGGACGTCCTCTGTGGATGCAAACCCATGGATCTTTTTTGGCGTCAGTTTTTCCGGTCCATCAGAAGGTTGGTGATCCTTAGGGTGCACAGGCGCTGCCCGGCCTCGTTGGTGAGCAGGACCTCGTGCGTGGTCAGCGTTCCGCCCAGGTGGATGGGTGTGGCGGTGATGGTGATCTGGCCCTCGCGCGCCGACTTGTGGTGGGTGGCGGAGACGTCCACGCCCACGGCGGTCTTGCCCATGGTGCTGGCGTGGATCACCGCGGCCCAGGAGCCCACGGCCTCGCCCACGGCCAGTGAAGCACCGCCGTGCAGCAGCCCGAACGACTGCCGGTTGCCCTCCACCGGCATCGTGGCAACAACGCGTTCCACGGATTCCTCGACGATCTTCACGCCCATCTTCTCGTCGAGTTCCCCCAGCGTGATCTTCCACAGTTCGGCGCTGCCGGTTTCGGGCTGCATGGCCACTTCTCTTTCCTTAGGGTGCCGCGGACGGCTTGCTCGGGCGGGACCGGCATTGGAACCAGTCCGGCTTCTCTAGTGTGCAGCAAGGCACATTCATGTACTGTAGACATATTACCGAACGGACGGTCAGTAATGCACTGGCTGTGATGATCTTGCCCCGCGCTGGAAGGACCCGTCAACGATGACCACCACTGCAACTGCTCCGAAATCCTCGCTGGACACTGTGGAGACTGTTCCCAGTTTTGTCCGGGACGCCTGGTGGACCCCCGACGCCGAAGCGGCGGCTTCCGCCGTCCCCGTCCTGGATGCCAGCACCGGCGAGCTCCTCGCCAAGGTGAGCACCGAGGGACTGGACCTTGCCGACGTCGTGGATTACGGACGCACCACCGGCCAGAAGGAACTCGGCACGCTGACCTTCCACCAGCGCGCCCTCAAGCTCAAGGAACTGGCACAGTACCTCAACGCCCGCCGCGAGCACTTCTATGAGCTGTCCGCCCAGACCGGCGCCACCAAGATCGATTCCATGGTGGACATCGACGGCGGAATCGGCGTGCTCTTCACCTTCGGCTCCAAGGGCCGCCGCGAGCTGCCCAACTCCCAGGTGGTGGTGGATGGGCCCATGGAGGTGCTGTCCCGCGACGGTTCCTTCGCCGGCGAGCACATCTACACCCGCATCCCGGGCGTCGCCGTGCAGATCAACGCCTTCAACTTCCCGGTGTGGGGCATGCTGGAGAAATTCGCGCCCGCCTTCATCGCCGGTGTTCCCACCATCGTCAAGCCCGCAACTCCCACGGGCTACGTGGCCGCGGCCGTGGTCAAGGCCATGATCGAGTCCAACATCCTGCCCAAGGGTTCGCTGCAGCTCATCTCCGGCTCGGCCCGCACCATCCTGGACAACCTCGACTACCGCGACCTGGTGTCCTTCACCGGCTCCGCCTCCACGGCCAATTCCTTGAAGTCGCACCCGAACGTGGTGAACGGCGGCGTCCGCTTCACGTCGGAGACCGATTCGCTCAACGCCGCCATCCTGGGCCCGGACGCAGTCAAGGGCACCCCGGAGTTCGACGCCTTCATCAAGTCCGTGGTCACCGAAATGACCGTCAAGGCCGGCCAGAAGTGCACCTCCATCCGGCGCACCATTGTGCCGCAGGGCATGGTGTCCGACGTCGTCGCCGCCGTGGGTGCCCGGATCGAGGAACGCGTGGTGCTGGGTGATCCCCGTGCCGAGGGCGTCACCATGGGTGCGCTCGCTTCCCTTGAGCAGCTGGCCGATGTCCGCGCCGCTGTTCAGTCCATGCTCGACGCCGGCGGCGAGCTTGCGTACGGCACCCTGGATTCGCCGTCAGTCACCCGCGCCGACGGCGCCAAAGGCGTCGTCGAAGACGGTGCGTTCATGTCCCCGGTGTTGCTCAGCTGGGCGGATGCCGAGGCTGAGGAAGTTCACTCCCTGGAAGCCTTCGGCCCGGTGTCCTCGGTGATCGGCTACACCGACCTGGCCGACGCCGTGCGCCTCGCCGCCCGTGGCGGCGGCTCGCTGGTGGCTTCGGTGTGCACCAACGATCCCGAGGTTGCCCGCGAACTGGTCACCGGGATTGCCGCGCACCACGGCCGCGTCCTGATGCTCAACCGCGAGGACGCCCGCAGCTCCACCGGGCACGGTTCGCCGGTCCCGCATCTGGTCCACGGCGGTCCGGGACGTGCCGGCGGCGGTGAAGAACTGGGTGGTATCCGTTCGGTAATGCACCACATGCAGCGCACCGCCATACAGGGTTCACCCAACATGCTCACCGCCGTCACGGGCATCTGGCACACGGGCGCTGACCGTAACTTCACGCTCGAGACCGAAGGCCAGCACCCGTTCCGCAAGCACCTGAGCACGCTGCACATCGGCGACGCGATCCGCTCCGAGCTGCGCGAAGTGAGCCTGGAGGAGATCACCAAGTTCGCCAACTCGACGGGCGATACGTTCTACGCCCACACCAACCAGGAGGCTGCGGAGGCCAATCCGTTCTTCCCTGGCATCGTGGCGCACGGCTACCTGCTGCTGGCGTGGGGTGCCGGGCTGTTCGTGGAGCCTGCCCCGGGCCCCGTGCTGGCCAATTACGGCCTGGAGAGCCTGCGCTTCATCACCCCGGTGGCCGCGGGCGATTCCATCCGTGTCACCCTGACCGCCAAGAAGATCACTCCGCGCGAGACGGACGAGTACGGCGAAGTGGCCTGGGACGCGGTCCTCACCAACCAGAAGGACGAAATCGTAGCCACCTACGACGTCCTCACGCTCGTCGAAAAATAACCCTTCGGAACCCGAGCACGCCCGACGGCTCCCGACGGGCTCGACGGGCCCCGACGGGCTCGACGGGCTCGACGGGCTCGATCACCGATCCGGTGGTTGAGCCCGTCGAAACCCCACGCTCTCTCACTTCCTGCCGGATTTTCCCCAACGCTCTCTCACCTGTGTGGTGAGAGGGCGTTGGTGCATTGGGGGGGGCAGGATGTGGGAGGGGTGTCGAAATACGACGCCGGCAATGCCGGTCCATGGCGCCGGTTAGCCTTGGCGGGCCTTCATTCGTGGGTTCTTCTTATTGATAACGAAGGTGCGGCCGCGACGGCGGACGATCTGGGCTCCCGGTATTTTCTTCAGTGCCCGCAGCGAGTTCCGAACTTTCATGATGTGCTCCTTTGTGATGTTTCGGTTGGGTGGTTAAGGCCGAATGGATCAGGGAATGGGGCTGTGCCCGAGAGCATCTCCGCCTCTGACAGCTCGCACGCCGTAAGCAACGCGGCGACCTCTGCGGCGTCGGCCTCGTCGCCCGTGACGGCCAGGACGGTCCCGCGGTCGCCGAACTCCGGGTGCCAGTCGAGTGCGGAGTCGGGGCCGGTCTCCGGGGGCATGGACGGGCGGGATGTCCGGTCTGCCTGCCAGGGTCCGGTGTTTTCAAGCCACACGCGCGGGCCGATGCCCTCGATGGCGATCCGGCAATCGGGAGCTGATGCCATCCAGAGACGCCCACGGAGCCAGCAGCATCCCTCCGCAAGCGCCGCCAAGGCGTGCCGGAAGCGCTCAGGATGAAGGGGCCGCTCAATCCGCTGCACCACAGTGCTGAACGGTGAGCAAGACCGCGCAGGTACCCGCACCGAGCCGGGCCTGGTCCTGGCCGTTGCCTCCGACGGGTCATGCCGTCCCGGCCGGATGCCGCCGTCGCCAGTGGTCACCCTCGCGTGGGGGGCCAGTTCCCGGATGAGCTGCATGCCACGTTCCCGGGCATCAGGATCAACCGGCACCAGGGCGGGATCGGCCAGCAGGACCGTGTCGCTGAACGCGAGTTCCCCGATCAGGAATTCCCCCGGAGTCCGGTCATCGCTCGCAACCGGAGTGAAACCGGACTCGAACAAGGTGTGGTGGTCCCAGATCTGGTCTTCCACCGCATCGGGAGTGCAGGCAAGCACTGCCGAATCGACTGTGACTGATGCCCCGAGGCCTTTCAATAGTGCGTCCACGGCCGTCGCTGACGCCACGGCAGGCGGCAGGCCCAGAATGATGTGTGAGCCCTGCTCCAACAGTCCGCCCAGGGTGGGAACCACATGCAGGCGCACGGTGCAGCTGAGGCAGCCGTGCTCCAGTAGCGATTCGTCACGGTCAATCCGTGTGCCATCCCTGAAGATCCGGCGGATGACCAACCCGTCTTCGAGCAGGTCGTGGAAAACAACCAGGGCGCCGGGCGAATCCGCAGCCAGGGCGGCGCAGGCCTGTTGCCGGCAGAAGCCATCCAGGGAACTTACAACTGTCACATTCATGATTCGAGAGTATATGAGAATCATTCTCATTTGCAAAGGGGCATCAAACCCCGGCATCCGCGATTGCGTTCAGCGCATGGGGCAGAAGTGAGAGAGCGTCGGCCGTTTTGGGGGCAGAAGTGAGAGAGGGTCGGCCGTTTTGGGGGCAGAAGTGAGAGAGGGTTTCGTAAGATCTTTCTGGTCCGCCCCGGCGTAAGATTTTCAGCGTAGGAGGTGGCGAAATGTCCCTAGTACTCAACAAAGCCACAACAGTCCTGCCAGTCGATGATGTAGAGCGTGCCCGGCATTTTTATGCGGACACTTTGGGGCTCCCGCACCGGGGCGTGGCAGATGACGGAAGCGAATTGTTTGGCTCGGAGGGCGGCCCGATGCTGCAGCTGATGCCAGTCAAGGATGGTAAGCATTCAGAGCACACCACCCTGAGTTTCGAAGTCAGCGAGATCGAACGCACAGTCAGGGAAATGGAAGCCAAGGGCGTCGCATTCCAGGACTACGATCTCCCGGATCTCAAGACCGAGAACCACATTTGTACAACTGACTCCGAGAAGTGCGCGTGGTTCATGGACTCCGAGCACAACATCCTCTGCGTGCACGAGAACATCGGCGCAGTAGCGGATTACCAGCTTTGACCCGCAGGTCCTGGCACCCTGCCTGAGGAACAGCGCCCCGGTCCGTCGGGGCGCTGTTCTCCGTTAACTCTCCCTTACAGCCGACGCTTTCAGCCGCCCCTTTTCAGCAGACGCGAGGTGCCGCACCATGACTGACCCGCAGCCAGGGCAATCGCCCCCGGTCCCGACCCGCCGCAGGCTCGGGTGGCTGCCGCGGACCAGGATCGGCAAGGCGGCGGGGATCCTGGACCTGGTCGTGCTGGCTTTCCCGGCCTGGGTCTTGCCGTCCTGGTTTCTCATCTCGTACCTGGTTGGTGCGGGCGGCATGTTCGAGTCGCCCCGGGTGATTGCCGCGAATAGCCTCTTCCAGGTCCTGGTGGTGGCGGGCGTTCTGGTGGTCAACCTGATGGCGCTGCTCTTCAAGAAGGACCATGCGATCCTGCTCGGCCTGGCCGTCGTCCTGCTCTCCGCCGTGTTGGCCTATGCGGGCTGGTACACCGCCGTGCACTCGTCAGGGTGAGCCGGCCGGCGGCGTGGACCACGGCGTGACCGGCCGCTCCTGCCGGACGCCGTCCACGGTGATGTCCACGCGTTCGTTGAAGAAGCACACCAGCCCGTGGATCTGCGCGGCGTCGCGGAAGCGCTGGTCGTACATCCAGGCGACATTCCGGCCGTTCTCGGCAGGCGGGTAGCTCAGGTAACTTGCAGTGCCCTTGTAGGGGCACACCGTCTTCTTGTCGCCGGCCTCCATGAGGTCCAGCCGGACGTCCGCCGGCGGGATGTAGTAGCGCACCGGCAGCATGGTTTCGTACAGCAGCTGCGCACCGTTCGTGGCGGCCAGCGTGACGTCGTCGAGCCTTACCTCAACGGTGAGTGACGACGCCCGGACGTCCACGCGGTGGAACGGATCGCGGGGATGGCCGATGATCTCCTCGTCGTCCTCGAGCCAGTCGAAGGCGTTGAAATCCAGCACCACGTGTCCGGCGAGGTCCGGATCAGCCGGCCGGAAGGCCGCGCGGGGCAGCCTCGCGTCGGAGGTCACGACGTCGAACTCCTCGCCTGCCGCTGTGTGGCGCCCGAAACCGGTGCGCGGATCCAGCGACGGCGGGGCGTCCAGCATGATTTTTACCCCGTATTCGGGGACGTCGCCGGTCTCCTCTCCGGGCGGCGCCAGCTCGGCCCGGAGGTCCATTTCGGGGACGGCGAAGACGGGGGTGATGCGTTTGGGCTCCCACACCAGGAGTGCGTAGTTCGTGTCGACGACGGCGTTCCCGCCCGCCATGGCACGGACCCTTTTCGGGGTGGGCTGGTAGCGCAAATCGGGGAAAGTGCCGAAGATGACGTCTGATAACTTCGTGGCCATGAGTACAGGGTGAGCGCCACTTATCGCGCCGTCAATGACCACCCCGGCAGCTGTCCGGCGGCGGCGGGGAAGGTGTGGGGAAGAACGGGGTCAGCGTGACGCGTGGAGCCCGTTGAACGCCATTGTGATGACGTCGTCGGCCAGCTTTTCGGGGGACAGTGATCCGCCGGGCTTGTACCATTCGACGATCGAGTTGATGGTGCCGAAGAGGAGCCGGGTGACCGTGCGGGGATCGATGTCCTCGCGCAGGGAGCCTTCGTCGCGGGCGGCGGAGATGAGGGCAGCCACCTTGTGGTCGAAGGTGCGGCGACGTTCCATGGCGTCGCGCTCAATGTCCGTGTTGCCGCGCAGGCGCAGCAGCAGGGTGACGAACGGAAGCCGTTCCACCAGCACGGAGATCGTCTGGCGGAGCACGAACTCCAGCCGCGCCTCGGCACTCCCGGACTGGGCCTGCGGCTGCTCCAGGATGCCCTCGAGACCGCCCAGCGCCTCTTCCAGGGCGAGCTTGAGGAGGTCGCCCTTGGACGGTACGTGGTGGTAGATGGCGGACTTGGAAATTCCCAGGTTTTCGGCGAGGATGCCCATGGATGTGGCATCGTAGCCGTGCCGGTTGAAGACCTCGACGGCGATCTGCAGCACCGACTGCTGGTCGTATCCCGGGCGGCCGCGCTTAGTGGGTGCATCAGTTGGAGACATACCGGCTATTTTCTCATGAACGTTCGGTCAATAGGCGTATCCGGTGTCATGTATCCGAAATCCCTTGCCTGCCCGGGGCCCGGGTGCTAGAAAACTTGTAGGAGTACCCACCGGAGCGGGGACCGGTACGCACCCTCAAACAACTTCATAGACCGGGACGGGATCAGGCACATCGGGCTGCCCGGCTGGCGGTTAGCCATCGGCACGTCACAGCGCTGTCGCGCATTGGCAGCAGTGCACTGAATGCCTCCCGTAAAAGGATGGTCCCCGGCTGCAGCAGCCGGGGACCATTCCCACGTTGGAAGCTACGCCTTCGGGCGCAGATCGTAGATCCGGCGGAGCTTGCCGTTTGAGCGCTCCAGGGAGCCGGGCTCCACGACGCTGACGGTGCAGGAGGACCCGACGTGGATCTTGATCTGCTGCTGCAGGACCTTGGCGGCCGAGGCGACACCCTCAACTGTCACGGATTCCCGGCGTTCGATCTTCACCGTGAGCTGGTCCATACGCTGGCCTTCGGGGCGGGTGAGCTCCAGCTGGAAGTGCGGACTCAGCTCGGGGATGCGGAGCGCGATTTCCTCGATCTGCGACGGGAACAGGTTCACGCCGCGCAGGATGATCATGTCGTCGCTGCGGCCGGTGATGCGGCCCATGCGGCGGTGGGCGGGGCGGGCGGTGCCGGGCAGCAGGCGGGTGAGGTCCTTGGTGCGGTACCGGATGATGGGCAGCGCTTCCTTGGTGAGCGAGGTGAACACCAGTTCGCCGTGTTCGCCGTCGCCCAGCACCTTCGTGGGGTCGAACGCGTCAATGATCTCGGGGCGGAAGTGGTCCTCCCAGATGTGGCTGCCGTCCTGGGTTTCCACGGCTTCGCCGGCCACGCCGGGGCCCATGACCTCGGAGAGCCCGTAGATGTCACAGGCCTTGATGTTCATGGTCACTTCGAGCTCGTGGCGCATCTCCTCGGTCCACGGCTCGGCACCCAGCACGGCGTACTTGAGCGAGGTGGAAGCCGGGTCGATGCCTTGCTTCATCATGGCGTCGGCGATGGTCAGCAGATAGGTGGGGGTGGCCAGGATAGCGTCGGGCTTGAAGTCCTGGATCAGTGTGATCTGGCGTTCGGTCTGGCCGCCCGAGATCGGGATGACAGTGCAGCCGAGTGCCTCGGCGCCGGCGTGGGCGCCCATGCCGCCTGTGAACAGGCCGTAGCCGTAGGCGTTGTGGACCTTCATGCCGGGGCGGACGCCGGAGGCGCGCAGCGAGCGGGCCACGAGCTTGGCCCAGTCGGCGAGGTCCTTCTTGGTGTAGCCCACGACGGTGGCGCGGCCGGTGGTGCCGGAGCTCGCGTGGATGCGGGCCACCTCGTGCTGCGGCACGGCGAACATGCCGAAGGGGTACTCCAGGCGCAGGTCCTCCTTGGTGGTGAAGGGGAACTTGTCCAGGTCGGAGAGCTCGCGGAGGTCTGTGGGGTGGACGCCGGCCTCGTCGAACTTGCGCTTGTACAGCGGAACGCGGTCATAGGCGTAGGCGACCGTGTGCTGGAGGCGGCTCAGCTGCAGTGCCTCCAGCTCGTCGCGGGATATGGTTTCTTCGCGGTCCAGCACGGCGTCGGTGGCGGCTGCTGGTTCAGTGGCGTGGAGGGTCATCTGGGGGTCCCTGTTTCTATTTCTTGGAGATGGTGCGGCAGCGGCCGCGGAACTCGGCGATGAGCTCGCCCGGGGTTTCATCTGGGCCGGCACCGGCGGATGGTCCCGCCGGTGAACCGGTGTGGCTGCCTGCGTGGCCGCCTGTGTAGTCGCCTGCGGCGGGGTGGGGATCTGCGGCGAAGATCTGGACGTCGTAAAGACCGCTGCGGCCGGCATGGGCGCGGCGGTTTGCGACGGCGGTGATCACCTGGCCGGTGAAGGCCGGCTTGAGGAAATTGATGTCGACGCCGGAGGCAACGGTGATCGTGTCAGTGCCGGATTGCGGGTCTGCCGGGTTGCAGGCCAGGGCGAATGCGGTATCGCCGAAGGCGAAGATCATTCCGCCGTGGGCCATGCCGAAGCCGTTGAGCATTTCCTGCCGGAGCGTCATGCGGATGGTGGCGTGACCGTCGTCCACTTTAAGGACTTCGATGCCCATCCATTCGGAGGCATAGTCGTTTTCGAGGATGGGGTGGGTAGCCCCGGAGAGTGTTGCTTCAGCCATGCGTCATTGCCTCCAGCTTTATTTACCGAATGTTCATTAGGTAATCCCATTTTGGGGCATCCTGTCAAGAGCCGGCGCTGATCTAGGCCCTGATGCCGGGGCCGGGGTGGGGCCGGAAGCCCCTATCTGCATGCCGCCGCCAGCGGCGATCATGAAACGACACCAGTTGCTGCTTCGACGCTGCTGCGTGGACGCTGAGAGGGGAACTCCGATGAAAGTGCTTGTGGGGTACGCGAGCCGGCATGGCGCAACTGCCGGCATAGCCGAGCGGATTGCTGCGGGCCTGGGGACTGCCGGACTGGACGCCGAGGCCCGCTCGGTGAGCCAGTACTTCGATGCCGCCCCGTACGACGCCTTCGTGATCGGCGGGGCAACGTACATGGCCCATGTCATGAAGGATGTCACTGCCTTCATCAAGACCCATGAGGTCCTCTTGTCGGAACGGCCGGTCTGGCTGTTCAGCAGCGGACCGCTGGGCACTGACCGCGTTGACGCGGAGGGCCGCGATGTCCTTGAGTCCACCAGGCCCAAGGAGTTTGAGAAGCTGTCCGGGCTTGTGCACGCCCGCGGGGAGCAGGTGTTTTTCGGTGCCCTGGATCCGGAGGCGCCGCCCGTCGGGGTGGCTGAGAAGCTGATGAAGCTCGTGCCGGCCGCCAAAGATGCGTTGCCCGCCGGGGATTTCCGTGACTGGGACGCGGTAGACGCCTGGACGGCGGAGATCGCGGCAGCCCTCAAGTCCTGACGGCGGCCCGCATCGATAGCCCTCCCGGCGGTCCCGCATCCCCGTGCATCAGGGTACGATCAGAGCCGGGGGAAGCCGACCCAGGACAGGGGCCCAATGGATGGATTTTTGGGGCGGGCGGAGACGTATTCCAGTGCATTGGGAGCGTCGGCATTGCTGGCCGGAACGTTTGTTTTTGATGTACAGGCCGGGACCATGGAGTGGTCGGACGAGCTTTACGCAATCCACGGCTACCGGCGCGGGGACGTTGTCCCGACCCTGAAGCTGTTGCTGGCGCATAAACACCCTGAGGACCTGGCGCGGATCCAGGAGATCAGCGCTGAGGTCTATGCCCACGGAGGCCATGTCGCCGTCTACCACCGCGTGATCGATGCCGCGTTGCGCGAGCGCAAGGTGCTGACGGCGGGGGAGGCGGTCTTGGACGACGCCGGGAAGGTGTCCACTATTTCGGGAGTCATGCTTGACCTGACGTCGACGATCCACCGGGAAACGGAATTGGCCGCGCGTGAGGCTGTCCGCGGCGCGCTGGGTACGCGGAGCACCATCACAAAGGCCGAAGGCATCCTCATGGGGCGGCTGGGCATCGGATCGTCCGAGGCCTTCAAGTTGCTGACCGCCTACAGCAACAAGAGGAACATCAAGCTCGCCGGCATCGCGTGCGGCCTCGTGGCCCTTGCTGACAACCCTGCAGACGCGGACGCGCTGGGTCGCTTTATCCACGAGCTGGTCCAGGCCAACCACCGGCGCCTGGACCCCCAGCCACGCCGGCGCCCCCGCCCGCACTGCTGACCGGGCCCGCACTGCTGACCGGTTCGGCCGCAAGAGCCATCTGCCAAAAAACGGACCCATCCTTCTGAACCACCGTTCCGAACCTCTACCGGGGAAATGTTGAATCTCTGGAACCGGGGAGGTACGGGTATGCGGGAAGATGATCAGCGGGCGCTCACTGCCACGGTGATCCATGAACTGGCGATCGATCCTTTTACGCTCTGGCTGCACTACCTGAGCATCGGCGGGAACCTCGATTATCAACCCGTCCTGGCCTACATCGAGGGCCGTGGGCCGCTGCCGGTCAAGGAACGCGACATGGTTTCCGCCGCAGTGAACGATTTTGCGCTGGAGCCGCTGTGGCGGCCGCGGGCACCCTATTCGGATTCGGAAACCGCCTGACCCCCGCGGCGCTGCCCGGAAGTCAGGAACCCTTCGCCTCCGCCAGCAGGGTTTCGACGGCGGCGGAGCAGTCCCAGGCAGAGCGCAGCCGCCGCTGCGGCAGCGGCGGCGACTATGCCGAACGGCACCGGGTCGCTGGCGCCCCCGATGCCCACCAGGGGAGCGGCCAGGCCGCCGAATGCGAACCGCGCCAGGCCCAGGAGCGACGAGGCCGTACCGGCGATGTCCGGGTACCCCTTGAGCGCGAGCGAGGTGGCCGGCGGGCTGGTGACGGCCACGCCGCTGACCATGGTGAACAGGGACAGGATGATGGCGATCAGGGGCAGGTGTAGGAGCGCGGTCGCCAGCAGGCCCAGCGCACCGGCGAGGGTCATGGCCAGGCCCGCGGCAAGGGTTCCCCGCTCGGACCAGTGCTCGGCCAGGCGGCCGGCGATGAACCCGAAGATCACGAAGCCCAGGGAGTTGAGCCCGAACGCGAACGAGTAGCCCTGCGGGGAGAGGCCGTACATGCCTTGCAGGATGTAGGTTGCCCCGCTGAGGTAGGCGAAGATCGCGGAGTAGGAAAAGCCGGTGATCAGGACCGCTCCCACGAACATCGGGTCGGCCAGGAGCCGGCGGAAGTCGTTGAACGTGTGGGAGAGGCCTCCCGTGGTGCGCCGGCCTTCCGGCAGCGTCTCGCGGAAGATCATCAGGCACGCCACGAGGATGGCCACGCCCACTGCCGCGAGGAACAGGAAGACTCCGCGCCAGTCCGTGACTGCTGCAAGCTGGCCGCCGATCACGGGGCCGATGATGGCGGCCAGTCCGCCCAGTACGGTGAGCCGGCCGTAGTACCGGATCAGCTTCCCGCCCGAGTACACGTCCCGGCCGGCCGCCTGGGCGATGACGATGCCCACGGCGCCGGCGAGGCCCTGGACGAACCTGGCGGCGATGAGGGTTTCGACGGTGGGGCTGAGCGCGCACAGGACGGATGTGAGGGTGTAGGCGATCACGCCGATGAGCAGCGGCGGCCGGCGGCCGAAACGGTCCGAGAGCGGGCCGGCAACCACTTGGCCGATGGCCAGGCCGAGCAGGCAGGCCGAGATGGTCAGCTGCGCCACGGATGTTGTGCTGTTGAGCTCGGCGGTGAGGGCCGGCAGGACGGGAAGATAAAGGTCCATGGAGATCGGACCGAAGATCGTCAGCAGGCCAAGGACCACCGCCAGCGGCCGGCCGACGGCTTGTATTGGCGCGGGAGCAGGCCCGGGTGCGGTGGCGTGCTCAGGGGTGCCGGTGGCTGTCATGCTGGCTCCGTTCCAGAGGTGATGCGAGTTGGTTTCCAAGTCAACCGGGCCGCGCCGTTCCTAGCGACGGCTCTCCTTATCCGGGTTCTGGCAGTACCTCCCTCAGCCGTCTGCCCCGGTGTAGCGTGAACGGGTGGATAACAGGATGGCGGTGCGGGAATTCCTCGCCTCAAGACGCGCCAAGATCACCCCCGAAATGGCCGGACTGACACTTTATGGCGGACGACGGCGGGTCCCCGGCTTGCGCCGCGAAGAGGTCGCCATGCTGGCGGGGGTCAGTGTGGATTACTACACGAAGCTGGAGCGCGGAAACCTGTCCGGCACCTCCGACAGTGTGCTTGACGCCATCGCCAGGGCACTGAAACTGGACGAGGCCGAACGGGACCACCTCTACAACCTTGCGCGTGCGGCCAGCCCTTCCGGCAGGAGCAAACCACGTCCCCTCCAGAGCGGGAACGTCCGGCCCGCCCTCCAGTTCATGCTGGACGCCATCACCGGGGCGCCGGCCTTCATCGGCAACCAGCACATGGACATCGTGGCCGCCAACCAGCTCGGGTACGCCCTGTATTCGGAGATGTACCGCGGACCCGCCCGGCCGGCCAACCACTCTCGTTTCATCTTCCTCGACCCCAGGGCCCGGGACTTCTACCCCAACTGGGAACTCGCAGCCAACACCAACGTGGCAATCCTGCGCACCAACAGCGGCCAGAACCCCTTCGACAAACGCCTGGCGGACCTCGTCGGTGAACTGTCCACGCGCAGCGAGGAATTCCGGACCCGCTGGGCTGCCCACAACGTGCGCCGCCATTACGCCGGCACCAAGGTGTTCCACCACCCGGTGGTGGGGGAACTCGAGCTCACTTACGAAGCCATGGATCTCGCCGAGGACACGGGCTTCCGGCTCACGGTCTATCCGGCCGTGCCCGGATCGCCCTCGGATGAACGGCTGCGGCTGCTCGCCAGCTGGGCCGCTACCGAGCGAATCACCGAACTGGCCCTCGGGACATCCCCGGCCCCGCCCCCGCAAGCCTCGTGGAGAAACCCGGCCAACAAGTGAAAGTATGGAGGGACGGAGCACCACCACGTCACTACCTAAGGGCGGATCATGGCCAAGGGGATTTACGTCAGCGCGACCACACCGGGATCCGGTAAGTCGCTCATAGCGCTGGGGCTTGCGGACACGCTGCACCGGCATGCGGACCGCATCGGCTTCTTCAAGCCTGTGGTCCACGGCCCCGACGCCGCTTCGGACCCCATGGTGGCGCTGATGAAGTCCCGCTTCGATCTCGACGACGACCGCTGCCGCGGCGGCCTGACGTATGCCGAGGTCCGCGCCCTGCTGGCCGAGGGAAACCGGGCGGAGATCGACGCCCGCTGCGTGGAGATCTTCGCCGAAATGTCACGGCACTGCGATGTGGTGATCGTGGAGGGCACCGACCTCACCGGCCAGGACGCCGCCGTCGAATTCGACCTGAACGCACGCCTCGCGAACAACCTGGCCGCCTCCGTCGTGGCGGTTGTCGGCGCGAAGGGGCGGACCATCGAGGAGGCGGCTGACGCCGTCGAGGTTGCCCGCAAGGAACTGGCGGCGGAACGCTGCAGCCTGCTGGCCATCATGGTGAACCGCGCGGACCCGGAGGACGTGGACGGGATCGTCGCGGCCGTGAAGCCCGGCGTCTCCGGCCGGCCGGTGTATGTTTTCCCGGAGCTGGAGGACATTGCCCGGCCCACCACGGGCGAGGTGGCCGCGGCCCTGGGAATCCGCCAGGTGGCTGGCCGGCAGGACATGGAACGCGACGTCCACTCCATCAAGGTGGCGGCCATGAGCGTGGCCAACTTCCTGCACGTGCTCGACGACGGCGCGCTGGTGATCGTGCCGGGTGACCGCGCGGACGTGATGGTTGCGTGCCTGGCGTCGTCGTTCTCGCCGGAGTTCCCGGTGCCGTCCGCGCTGATCCTCACCGGCGGCCTGGCCCCGGAGCCCAACATCTACTCGCTGCTGGCGCAGGCGCCGTTCCCCGTGTTCGCCAGCCCGGACGACACCTACACCACCGCCAAGCGTGTGTCCGAGGTCCGCAGCGAAATCTGGTCCGGGCACCGCCGCAAGGTGGCCTCCGCCGTCGGGCTGTGGGCCAGGCGCGTGGACGAGGCGGAGCTGGTGGAACGCCTGCACCTGCCGCGGCTGGAGCGGATGACGCCGCTGCGGTTCCTGCACGACCTGATTGAACGGGCCAGGCTGCAGCGCCGGCATATCGTGCTGCCCGAGGGCAACGACGTGCGGATCCTGCGGGCCGCGGAGATCCTGCACCGGCGGGACGTCTGCGACCTCACCATCCTGGGCAACGAATCGGACGTCCGGGAGCTGGCATCCACCCAGGGCATCGACCTCTCCGGCATGACCATCGTGGATCCCGCCACGTCCGGGCTGCGCCAGCAGTTTGCCGAGAAGTACGCGGAGCTGCGGGCGCACAAGGGCGTGGACCTGGCCCGGGCCCTGGAGGTCATGCTGGACGGCAGCTACTTCGGCACCATGATGGTGCAGCTGGGCGTGGTGGACGGCATGGTGTCCGGTGCCGCACACACCACCGCCCACACCATCCGCCCGGCGCTGGAGTTCGTGAAGACCCGCGACGGCGTGAAGATCGTCTCCTCAGTGTTCCTGATGCTGATGCCGGACCGGGTGCTGGTGTACGGCGACTGCGCGGTCAACCCGGACCCCAACGCGGAGCAGCTGGCGGACATCGCGCTGGCGTCGGCCGAGACCGCCACGCAGTTCGGTGTGGAGCCGCGCGTGGCCATGCTGTCCTACTCCACCGGCGGATCCGGCACCGGCGAAGCCGTGGACAAAGTCCGGCAGGCCACCGAACTGGTCAAGGGGCGCCGCCCGGACCTCGCCGTCGAAGGCCCCATCCAGTACGACGCCGCCGTGGACGCCGCGATCGCGCAGTCCAAGATGCCCGGCTCGTCCGTGGCCGGGCAGGCCACCGTGTTCATCTTCCCGGACCTCAACACCGGCAACAACACCTACAAAGCGGTGCAGCAGTCCTCGGGTGCGGTCGCCGTCGGGCCTGTCCTGCAGGGGCTCCGTAAGCCGGTGAACGACCTCTCCCGCGGCTGCACGGTGGAGGACATCGTGAACACGGTGGCCATCACAGCGGTGCAGGCGCAGTCCGTGGCGCCGGCCGCAGAGCCGGCAGCCACGGCCGCGCACGCGTAGCTAGCTGTTCTCCGGCTCTAGCTGTTCTCCGGCCCTAGCTGTTCTCCGGCTCTGCCGGGCTGTCCGGGTCTTCCTGCTTGGCCGGTTCATCGGCCAGGCCCTCAGGGGTGAGGTCCAGGTCCTCCACGTTCTCGGGCGGCTCGGGGGAGTCGCCCACCTCGGCGGCCTTGACGTTCCCCGTGTCGTCCAGGGCGGGGTTGGCGCCTTCGACGCCGGTGGGATCCGGCTTCTTCGCCCCGGTGTCCGGCGCGGTGGTGTCCGGCGCGGTGTTCTCCGCCGCAGTGGTGTCCGGTTCGCTGGCGTTGTCAGTCATGGAAGGCCCTCCTTGCGTAGTCCAATTTGTCCGCCGACTCTAAGCGCCCGCAGAACCTTTCGCAATGGCGCTACGATCGAACTTCCACCGACCACCGCAGCAGTCCAGGCTTAGGAGGCCCAGTGCTCGTCCTCGTCATCAACTCCGGTTCGTCCTCGCTCAAGTACCAGGTGCGGGATGTCGCATCGCACAGCGTCCTTACCGAGGGACTGATCGAAAAGATCGGCATGGGCAACGGCGGTGAAGGTGACGGCGAGATCGAGGGCCCGCGGGACCACGCCGAGGCACTGGAGCAGGTGGATGCAGCCATCCACGAGGTGCTGGGCGACCGGACGCTGGATGCCGTGGGACACCGCGTGGTGCACGGCGGCGAGCGCTTCGGCGAGCCGGTGCTGATCGACAACGAGATCACCCGCGCCATCGAGCGGCTCAACCCGCTGGCGCCCCTCCACAACCCCGCTAACGTGCTGGGCATTCGCGCCATCGCCAGGAAATGGCCGGACATGCCGCAGGTTGCCGTGTTCGACACCGCCTTCCACCGCACCCTGCCCGAGCACGCCTGGCGCTACGCGGTGCCGGACTCGCTGTACACCAACCACGGAATCCGCCGCTACGGCTTCCACGGCACCTCGCACGAGTACGTCTCGCACCAGGCGGCGGCGCTGCTGGACCTTCCGGTGGACGAGTTCGACGGCGTAATCGCCCACCTGGGGAACGGCGCCTCCGTCACGGCCATCCGTGGCGGAAAGTCCGTGGACACGTCCATGGGCTTCACCCCGCTGGAGGGCCTGGTGATGGGCACGCGCTCGGGCGACCTCGACCCCTCCATCCTGGTGTTCCTGGGCCGCGCCGGCTGGTCCACCGAGGACATCGACTCGCTGCTGAACCGCGAATCCGGGCTCAAGGGCCTCGCCGGGAACAACGACATGCGTTCCGTGGTGGAAGCCTCCGAAGCCGGCGATGCCCGTGCAACCACGGCGCTCGCCGTCGCGTCCTACCGGCTGGCCAAGTACATCGGCGGGTACCACGTGGCCGTGGGCGGCGCGAAGGCCCTGGTGTTCACCGCCGGCATCGGCGAAAACTCGCACCAGTTCCGCGCGCTGGTGGCGGACAAGCTGGGGGCGCTGGGCATAGAGCTCGACGCCGGGCTGAACAGCCAGCGGTCCAAGGAACCGCGCGTGATTTCCACCGGAGAGTCGCTGATCCCCGTCCTGGTGGTGCCTACCGACGAGGAGCGTGCCATCGCGGAGGCGACCGCCGCCGTCGTGCATTCCGCGTCCTGACCCGGACGCTCTCTCACTTGTGGCCGCTTTTCCCGGGACGCTCTCTCACTTGTGGCCGCTTTTCCCGGGACGCTCTCTCACTTGTGGCAAATCGTTCCTGCTCAGGCCCGGCCCTTCAGGATGAGGTTCCAGTAGACCTGCGGGAAGACGTCGCGGTCCACCACCCAGGAAGCCCGGCTTTCTTTCCATGTGGGGACACGCGGGATGGTGGGCATCGGCTGGTACTGGTCGTCGAATTCCGCGAAGACCACGGTTGACCGGGAGGCGGTGAACGGGCACACCGCGTAGCCGTTGTACTTCTCCTTCAGCGGTTTGCCTTTGCGGGCCGACACCAGGTTCTTGGCCAGAACTTTGGTCTGCTTGCGCAATGCGCCGCCGCACTTCGAGTTGGTGGTGCCGGCGGCATCGCCCAGCGACCAGACATTCGGGTAGCGGACATGCTGCAGTGTCTCCGGGTCCACCTCCACGAAGCCGCCGGCGTCGCCGGGCGCGGGCAAGTCGGTGCGCTTGAGCCAGTCCGGCGCCGACTGCGGCGGGACCGCATTCAGGACGTCGTATCTGAGTTCCTCGGTGCCGCCGTCGGAGTTGTTCCGGATGTGCGCCGTCCGGGCCGCCGGGTCCACGGAGACCAGTTCGCTGTTGAGCCGCAGCTCAATGCCGTATTCGGCCACCTTCCGGTCCAGCTCCTCATCAACGCCCGGCACGCCGAATACGCTGGGGTAGGGCTGGACCATCACCACGCGGATGTCGTCCAGGACCCCCTGCTCCCGCCAGTAGTCGCAGGCCAGGTACATGGGTTTTTGCGCGGCACCTCCGCATTTGATGGGCCCGGCCGGCATGGTGAATACTGCGGTGCCGGATTTCAAGGTGCTGAGCAGGGTCCAGGCCTTCGGCGCCAGCTCGAACTCGTAGTGGGAAGCGCCCTGCGGCGAGTGGACTGCCTCGGCCAGCCCGGGAATCCGGTCCCAGTCCAGTTGGAGGCCGGGGCAGACAACCAGCTGCCCGTAGGTGATCTTGCGGCCGGAGGCCAGCGTGACGGCGTTCGCGGCGGCGTCGATGCCGGCGGCGGCGTCGTGCAGCCAGGTCACTCCCCGCGGCATGACGGAAGCCTGCGGCCGGATGGCTTCGGAGGCCGTGGCCCGGCCGCCGGCGATGTGGGAGAACAGCGGCTGGTAAAGGTGGTGGTCTTTGGGTTCCGCCACGGCAACGTCCTTGACGCCGTAACGGTGCAGGCGCGCCGCCAGGGAGATTCCGGCGTTTCCGCCGCCGATGATCAGGACGTCGTGGTGTTCGCGGGCGGGCACGGCCCTAGCCTTTCTCGGTCAGGGCGGACGCCTTGTGGGCCGCGCGTGCACCGGTCTTGGCGGACTCCACCACGTACTGGGGCTCCTCTTCGCTGGCCCGGTGCTTGTTTCCGTCCAGCTCGAAGTCGCTGGTCTTCTTCTCCACGATCTTCCCGTGGGTGGGCCCCTGGGACGTGTTCCACTCCACGGACGTTCCCTTGCGTAGCGCCATATTTGCTCCTTCAGTTGAACCCGGACCCAGCTGAACCTCGGCCAATTGAACCCGGACCGTTGAACCCGGACTGTTGAACCCTCGGATGGAAACGGGGTGCACCCAATAGTAAGCATGATTAGTTTCCTGGGGTCGCCGGCGGTGGTCACGGGCTGGGGCAACCGGGGACCCCAGGCCTCTGGTCTGAGCAGTTGCGCAGGCGTACAGTCCCTGCATGGCGAACGATCCTGTTGACACGAATCCGGAGAATTACCGGGTGGCTTTCGAAAACGAGCGGGTCCGCGTGCTCGAGTACACGGACGTGCCCGGGCATAAGACCACGGAGCACAGCCATCCCGACAGCGTGATGATTACGCTTAGTGCTTTCCGCCGTCGTATTTCCTCAAACGGTAATTCCGTGGAAGTGGAACTGCCGCCCGGGGCGGTCCGCTGGCTGCCCGCGCAGGATCATTCCGGAGAAAACATCGGGGAAACCGAAACTCACACGTTTTTTGTTGAGCTCAAGGGTGCTGCCCGGCCCGCGGACAGTCAGGCTCCCCAACCGCTCGGACCCGGCGGTTCATAGACCTTGCCGTTCAGTGCGATCCCCTGGGATCTTCCGGACCGGGACAGTCCGGTTTGCGGGTTGAGGTAGCTGGGTGGCCGCACCCCGCAGAGCAGGCGAATGCAGGAGGGTACGCTCAATCCATGCCGGACATCAGACTGCCCATCCGTACTGACCGACTGTTCCTGCGCCGCTTTGAAGCCGCGGACCTCGATGCCTTCCATGCCTACCACTCACTGCCCGGCACCGCACGGTTCCTGCCCGGGGATGCAAAGACCTACACGCAGTGCATGGAACGGGTGGGGAAGTACGCCAACTTTGTCTTCGACAAGGAGGGCGACTGGGTGGCGCTGGCCATCGAAGCCGCGGACTCGCCTGGCCTGATTGGCGAGGTGGTGCTCAAGTGGCTGCCGGGCTTCGGGCAGGCCGAGGTGGGCTGGAGCCTGGCGCCCGACGCGCGCGGCCACGGCTACGCCACCGAAGCGGCAGAGGCGGTGCTCAAGCTCGGCTTTGAGGGCCTGAACTTCCACCGGATCGACGCCAAGCTGGATGCACTGAACACGGCTTCGGCTGCCATCTGCGAGCGGCTGGGCATGCGCCTCGAGGCCAAGCACGTGGACAAGTGGCGGTACAAAGGCGAATGGGCCACGGAAGTTGTCTACGCCATGCTCCGTGACGAATGGGCCGCGCGGTAAGACTGTCAATCTGAGGTGGGTCTCCAGACCTTGGGGGCTGCAGTCCCCTCGGTGCCCGGTAGCACAGGCAACCCCCAAGGGTCTTGTATTTACGTCAATGCGTAATTAGGCTCGTGCGCAAATGGACGAACTGAGTAAGGTCTTCTTTGCCTTGGCGGATCCGACTCGTCGTGCTTTGCTGGCGCAATTGCAGCAGGGCGACGCGACGGTTACCGAACTAGCCGCCCCGCACTCAATCAGCGTGCCCTCCGTATCACGCCACCTGAAAGTGCTCGAGCAGGCCGGGCTGATCACTAAATCCAGATCTGCCCAGTGGAGGAACTGCCGTCTCCAGCCTGCGCCCCTTCAGCAGGTTGAGGAATGGATGCGCCCGTACCGCGACTTCTTGGGCACGCGATTGGAGCGCCTGGGCGCTCAGCTCGCCATGACACCCGATCGACCCGATGAGCTCACAGAACCGGAGGACAGATGATGACCGACTACCCGACGCAGGATCGAAGCTTCACCCTGACCCGCATTTTGGCCGCCTCGCGGCATGCCGTGTTCACAGCGTGGACCGACCCTGAGCACCTGGCCTGGTTCTACAATCCCGACATGCCCACGCCGGCCACAGCCATTGAGGTGGACCTTCGCGTTGGGGGAACGTGGAAGCAGCAGATGATCGTCGATAAAGACCTCAGCTACCCCACTGGGGGAATCTACCTGGAGATCGTTCCCGACGAACGACTCGTCTTCCGCTGGGGAGCAGCCGGAGGCTGGCCCGAACTCGACGGCGAGAACGAACTGACCGCTCCTGTTGTCACGGTGCAGCTGAACGACCTGGGCACGGAGACGGAGCTCGTTCTCACGGTTCAGTTCTCTGAGCATCTCGACATCGAAGAGGTGCAAAAGCTCATGCTGGGCGGCACTCAGGAGGGCTGGGGCGCTACCATCAACCGGGTCAAGGACAGCACCGCCATAACCACAGGGACCAATGGGCGCATGGCCGGGCCCCAGATCTATGTCTTCTTTCCGGGAACGGCGCGGCAAGCCTTGAACTTTTACGCGGATGTCTTCGGCGGTGAGCTTTCCCTGCACACGTACGAGAACTTTGGCAGGAGCGACGGCCCACCAGAAGCCGTAGCTCATGGAGTGCTCAACGGCGTCGTTGCTTTGGCAGGATCGGACGCAGCCGAAGGCCAAACAACGGTCCGGCTCGAAGGCATGATGCTCTCGCTGCTGGGAACCGCCGAACCGGCAGTCCTCCATGAGTGGTTCGATAAACTCTCCGTCGGCGGGTCCGTGCTCGATCCACTCTCGCCCAAGCCGTGGGGCGCCTCCGATGGCCAAGTCATTGATCGCCATGGGCTTCACTGGCTTGTCGGATACGAGCCTGCGGCATGAGCGACGTCCAATTGCATGCTCAGCTGGCGGGTGAGCGAAGACATGTTCTTCGAACAGTCGACGGCCTCGAGAACGATGCGATGCAACGAGCTTTGGTTCCCTCAGGCTGGACAATGACCCGGCTGCTCAACCACCTGGCCTTCGACGACGAGATGTTCTGGATATCGGCCGTTCTCGGCGGCGATGACAGAGCGATTGCCGAACTTCGCAACGGTTGGGTTTCCGAACCGATGACCGGTTCCGAGGCCATCAACATCTACAAGCGTGAAATCGCTCGAAGTGATGAAGTCCTTGCGGAGATCGATTTGGATGCCCCTCCCCGGTGGTGGCCTCCAACCAGCGTGTTCGACGCACCACCGATGTCCGACGGGCGTGAGGTCCTGTTTCGCGTGCTCGCTGAAACGTCCGTCCACGCGGGCCACCTCGACATCGTCCGGGAGCTTATCGACGGACACCAGAACCTCGTAGTGGGCTAATTCGGATTTTTGGGCGGCTCGGGCGGCAACCCACGCTTAACCGCCCGTCGACGTAGGCGCAGGAGTCGCCGGGGCCGATTCCGTCGGGCCGACCGTTGGTGCGACGGTCGGTTCCGCCGTCGGAGCGGGGTTCTCCGTGGCCGCACCTCCGGTGACGGGGGTGGTGGGAGTCGGATCCGCCGTCGTCGTTCCTGCGGGGACCGTTGGCGTCGTGACGCCGGGAGAGGGCGCCTGGCTGGATCCGGGCGTCGGGGTAGCCGTGGTGCCCGGCGTGGGTGAAGTCCTGGTGGCGCTCGGGTCGTTCTGGACGATGTCCATGACCTGCGCCTTGAACGCGTTGAGGCGTTCCTGGATTTCGGACAGCGGAACGTTTTGCAGGTTCCGCCCGAACTCGGCAATCTCGGCCCACAGCGCGTTCAGCCGGTCCATGCCGTCCTCGCTCAGCGGCCCGTCGAGAGTGAGCACCAGCTGGTTGGCCAGCGCGTAAGTGAGGCACCGGACGCAGTTGTAGTTCGCGGCTGCGGAAAGATTCTCCGGAACAATCACGTCCGCCTGGCCCACGATCAGCACCACCTGGAAGCCCACGGCCACCGCTGCGCAATCGGAGCAGCTGGCAAAGGCGTATGCCTCGTTGGTGGTGTCTACCGTGTCGCCGTCCTCGGCCCAGACCAGCGCGAACGCGACGTCGTACACCACGGTGCCGTCCTGCGTGTTGACCGCCAGCGCCTGGTTGTCGCCCTCTTCGGGCGCGGCAGGCTGGTTGAAAGGAAATACCCACGACGGCGGCGCGGCGGCACCGCCGTCGGCAGCCCGGCCGCCGGTGGCAGCAGAATCCGTACGGGGCACCATCACCATGCTCAGTTGTGGCTGTTCCCGTGTGGGCTTTGCTGCGCCCGCGGGCCACAACGCGACAGTCTTCCCGGCCCGGCCTTCCCGAAGCGTCGAGGACGACGACGTGGGGAACACCGCCGTCGTCACGTCGGCCAGGGTGCCGCGCTCGTACGGCTGCACCGGCCGGTACGTGTCTGCTCCGGGCCACCACGCCCAGGCCAGGCCGGCGGTCACAGCGGCGACGGCGGCCATCGCGACCCCGCGCTGGATGGCCTTGCCGCGGGTCTTCTGCCAGAGTCCCGTGGTCAGCTGACGGACCAGGCGCAGCAGGACGTAGAAGATGCCCACCACGGGAAGCGCGACGGCGGCGATCGCCAGGGCGCGCACCGCGGCGCCGGCGATGTCCCCGGCAGCGAGGCTTTCGGTCAGCTGGGACTGCTGTTTCAGCACGCTTGCCCACGCCGTGCCCAGGAGCCGCGGCAGTGAGATCACCATCATGGCCAGACTGAACAGCAGCAACGGTACGGTGACCAGCACCCAGGTGGTTACCACGGCCCGGGCCCATGGCTTGAGCACCTGGGCCTCCGGAGCCGTCCGGCGCCACGGCAGAAGCCCCAACAGGGTCGGCTTGATGCGCTGGAAGAGGTCCGGAACCCCGGTGGCGTCGGCCAGGATGTGGTAGCCGTCGAATCTGACAAGGGGGAGGAGCTGCCGGACCATCTGCAGAATCTGGGTGACAACCACCAGCAGCAGCGCATCGAAGCCGGTGGCCCACCAGATGCCCATGATGGCCACGGCCACGATTGCATTGAAATACAGTCCGCCGAGGTCCGTGCGAATCCGGCCGCCGCGGCCGAGCCGGTAGGAGTCGGTGACGTCGGTGAAGAAAGCGGGCCAGATCAGATAGAGGCCGGCGCCCATCGCTCCCGGCGTGGCACCGCCGCGGCGTGCGGCGGCGGCGTGGCCGAACTCGTGGAAGCCGGCGGACAAAACGGTGACGGCCAGGACCAGCAACACCATCGCCGGGTTGGCGAAGGCGTCGTGCGTGGCGGAGCCGAGTCCCTTGACCATCAGCACCCACCAGCAGGAAGCCAGGAACGCTGCGCACACAGCCACAACGATGAGCGGATTGAAGAGCACTGCAAACGGAGCAGTAAGTTTCCGGGTGCGGTCCGGATCGGTCACGGTGTACCGGAAGCGCATGCCCAGCAGCGGATCGGCTTTCTTGACCTCGGGCTGCGAACCGTCGGCCAGCCGGAGCAGTCCCAGGGGCAGCAGCTGCGAGCTGATCAGCGTGCGGACATTGTCCGGGCTGACCAGCCTGCCGAAGCGGGCGCTGGCATGCTCTGCAACCTCGTCGACGCTGCGGTTGCCGTCGATCGCCTCGAGTACCAAGTACAACAGGCGGGTGAGCTGGATGGCCTGCCCGTCGGCACGCCGGACCAGCGAGGGCGGCTCGCGGTAGCCGGAGCCCTGTGTTTCGCCGATCAGCTCGATGCCGTCGGCCCGGAAGGGAACGTCGGGCAAATCAACAGCGGGCCCGGAGTCTTCCGGCTGGCGTCCGGCGCTGGGCGCGGAAGAGGCCGGCGGGCCGTCCAGCCTGGACGGCCCGCCGTGCACTGTGCTCATTAAGGAGTGCTCATCATTGACGTCGGTTTCCGGACTCTACTGCCGGAGGTCGGACTGCTGATCGGCGGAGGCGGTGGCTTCGCCGTCGATGTGCTGGCTGATGATGGCGTCCTGCTGGGCCACGGCGAACGCGTCGCTGTCGATGGATCCGATGTTGGCGGCCACGGCCGCGTCGATCGGTGCGGCCACGTTGGCATTGGCCGCAACCGCGCCGTTGATCGGGGCGGCGATGTCCGCATCGGCGGCAAGGTCAACGTTCACGTTCAGGAGGTCACCGTCCAGGGCTGCAGAGGGATCCACCGGCAAGGCGCCGACGTCGGACGTTGAGCCCTCGGGCAGGGTGCCGTCGGCGGTTCCGTCAGCGGTGGTTCCGTCAGTAGCACCGCCGTCGGTGGAATCGGCGCCCGTGCTTTCGGGCGCCTGGTCAATGGTGCTGTCCTGGGTGGAATCCGCCGTGGCGTCAGCGTTGATCCCCTGATCGATGATCACGCCCTGGTCTGCGAGGGCTTGGGACTCGGACCCGTAGGAGAGGATGTTTGCGGAGGCTGCCGCGTCGATCGGGGCCGCCACGTTGGCGTTGGCTGCCACGGCAAGGTCGATGGGTGCTGCAGCGTTGATGCCCAGGTCAAGGTCGGCGTTCAGGTCCAGGACGGAGGCCACTTCCTTGTCGGGAAGCGCGGTGCCGCCCTGTGCCATCAGTTCTTCGTCGGAAAGCGGGGTCAAACCCTGTTCAGTGCTCACGAATAACTCCAGTTCCGGCACGGTTTCTGCTGCCCCCAGTGAGCAGTTTCTACATCGATGTGCCTAATGCCAGTCAATAGTAAGCATGATGATCATATTTTGGTACGCACCGGCCGTTCACTGCGCGTTTCAGGGCGGGCCGCTTCCCTCTCCTACTGTCTGGACATAACGGCGGCCCGGAACTGCGGCCGCCTCTGTGCAGCACCAGCAGCGAGAGGTCTCAATGAACACCAGTATCAACCAGCCCAGACTCAGCAGGAGAGCGGCACTGGCTGCTGCCGGAACGCTTGGAGCGCTGGGAATCACCGTGGCCGCAGCTACCGGCAGCCAGGCGGCGCCGGGTGTGAAGGCGCCAAAGCCAAGCCTCCTCTTCCGCCCGGACGGCACGTTCAAGATTGTCCAGTTCAACGACACCCAGGACGACGAGCAGACGGACCGTCGCACGATCGAACTCATGAACCGGACCCTGGAAGCCGAAAAGCCGGACTTTGTGGTGATCAACGGAGATGTGATCAACGGCGGCTGCGACTCGGAACTTGAGGTCAAGCAGGCACTCAACCACGTAGTTCAGCCCATGGAAAGCCGGCAGATCCCGTGGGCCGTGACGTTCGGCAACCACGACGAAGATTCAGTGCAGCGAACGGGTATGACCGAAGCCAAAATGCTTCAGTTCCTGCAGAGCTACGAGTTCAATGTGAACGCTGATTCCGACCAGGAGCTCACCGGCACCTCCAACTCGCAGCTGCTGGTGCAGTCCTCGCGGTCCAAGGCTCCGGCCTTTGGGCTGTGGCTCATCGACACCGGCCGCTACGCTCCGGACACCATCAACGGCCAGGACTTCGAGGGCTACCCGGACTGGGACTGGGTACGCATGGATCAGGTGAGCTGGTATCGGAATCTGTCCATCGCAACCGAGCAGAAATACGGGAAGAAAGTACCGTCGCTCATGTGGGGCCACATCGCGCTTCATGAGCATCGCAACATGTGGTTCTCCAGCCTTGATTCACGAACGGACGCTGATCACGCCCGGGCACTCACGAAGCACAGCATCGTGGGGGAGCGCAACGAAGATGAATGCCCCGGACCCATCAACTCCGGCCTGTTCAACGCTTTCCTGGAACGCGGGGACGTGCTCGGATACTTTGTGGGGCACGATCACGTCAACACCTACATGGGTAACTACTACGGTGTTCAGCTGGGCTACGCCCCGGGGACGGGATTCGGCGCCTATGGACTGCCCGGCGCCGACCGTAACCGTCTGCGCGGCGCACGTGTCTTTGAGCTGGACGAGAACCACCCGGGAATCTACAAGAACACCCGGCTCGTTTTCGCGAAGGATTTCGGCATCGACCTGACGGCCAATGACCAGCCCATCGTTCCGCTCCCGTTGGGGCCGGCGCAGCGGTAACCCTGTGGTTGGGCCGGCACGCTCATCCATGTGACGATTTTGGCCGCTATGCACCCCGCATAGCGGCCAAAATCGGCAAATCGCCGGGGTTCGGCAGGCCCAGCGGGGTTTCGGCAGGCCCCGCACCCAGCCAGGCAGGAACAACCCGCTACTTAACCCCGACCCCCGGCAGCAGTTCCGTCGCGCCCACGGAGTCGGCCACGAAGGCGTAGTCCCAGGCCCGTTCGCGCCACTGGACGTACCGGCCGGACGCTCCGCCGTGGCCGCCGTCCATCTCGATCTTCATGACGATCGGCTCCGCCCCGGTGGTTTCAGAGCGCAGCGCCTGCACCCACTTGGCCGGCTCCACGTACAGCACGCGGGTGTCGTTGAACGAGGTCACCGCGGCGATCTTCGGGTACGGCAGGGGCCCAACGTTCTCGTACGGCGTGTAGGACTTCATGTAGGCGTACACCTCGGGGTCCGTGATCGGGTTGCCCCATTCCTCCCATTCCAGGGCGGACAGCGGCAGCTCCGGATCCAGGATGGTGGTGAGTGCGTCCACGAACGGCACGGCCGCAACAATGGCCGCGAACTTTCCCGGGGCCAGGTTGGCTACGGCGCCCATCAGCAGCCCGCCCGCGGAGCCGCCCATCGCCGCAATCCGCGTGGGATCAACCCACCCGGAAGAAGCCAGCCAGTCCGTGGCTGCGATGAAGTCCGTGAACGTGTTCTTCTTGTGGAGCTTCTTGCCGTCCTCGTACCAGTGCCGGCCCAGCTCGCCGCCGCCGCGGATGTGCGCGATCACGAACACGATCCCGCGGTCCAGCAGGGACAGCCGCGGGATGCCGAAGCCGGGGTCCATGCTCAGCTCGTAGGAGCCGTAGCCGTACACGAGCCCGGCCGCGGAGGAATCGCGGGAAACCGACGCGTGCCGCAGCACCGAAAGCGGAATACGGGTGCCGTCGGCCGCCGTCGCCCATTCACGGGTGGCCACGTAGTCGGAGGGGGAGTAGCCGCCCAGCACCGGGCTCTCCTTGCGGAGCAACAGTTCGCCAGCCGGCGAAGCAGCAGTGGGAAGCACGAAGTCGTACACGCGCGACGGCGTGAAGTAGGACGTGTAGCCCATCCGGATCACGGGGGCCTCGTAGTCGGAGCCCGCGACGCCGGCGGTGTACAGCTCCTCGTCGAACGCCGGTTCCACCGGATCGCCCTGCGCGGGCGTGCCCAGCCCGGCCAGGGCCAGGACCTGGACGCGCTCGATGGTGTCCTTGCGGACGGACACAATCAGGTGGGTGGAGGTGACGCTCGCGCCGTTGACGCGCACCTGGTCGGAATGTTCGACGACGGTCGTCCACTGCTGCTCGGACAGCGGCTTGGCGAGCTCGGCCGCGTCCACCAGGGACACCATGGAGTTGATGGCGTTCCGGTTGTGCGTCACCAGGATCTTCTCAGTGCCATCAAGAAGGAACGGCTCGGCCTCATAGAGGACGCGTTCGTCGCGGGAGATCACGGTGCTGAGTCCGGCGTCGTAATCGTCAAAGCGGAGCAGCCGCGTCTCGCTGTACTCGGAGCATCCGATGCTCAGCACGAGGTGGCGACGGTCGGAGGAGAGGTCGAAGCCCAGCCACATGGCGACGTCGTCCTCCTGGTAAATCACCTCATCGTCGGTGACCGGCGTGCCCAGCACGTGCGACTTCACCTGGTAGGGGCGCCAGGCGTCGTCCACCACTGTGTAGAACAGGCGCGTGCCGTCGGGGGAGAAGGAGACGCCGTAGAAGATGTTCTCGATGACGTCCGGCAGCATCTCGCCGGTGCGCAGGTCCTTGAATCGCAGCGTGAAGCGTTCGTCGCCGGCGTTGTCCACGGCGTAGGCGTAGAGGTTGCCGTCCACGGTCACGGCCGTGCCGCCCACGGCGAAGAACGGTTTGCCTTCGGCTTCGACGTTGCAGTCCAGGAGGACTTCTTCACCGGGAAGTTCGACGCCGGCCTCCACCGCCGGGGGCGTCCAGTCGGCCACCGGGTCCCCGGTGTTTTGGGCTTTGACCCGGCACTGGATGCCGTATTCCTTGCCTTCGACGGAGCGGGTGTAGTACCACCAGCCGTCCTTGCGGTTCGGGACAGACAAGTCTGTCTCCTGAGTGCGTCCCTTGATTTCCTGGAAGATGGCTTCGCGCAGCGGTTCCTGGTGGGCGGTGACCGCCTCCTGGTAGGCGTTCTCCGCCTTGAGGTGCTCCACCACGTCCGCGGAGTCCTTGGCACGCAGCCATTCGTAGTTGTCCACGAAGGTGTCGCCGTGGTGGGTCCGTTCGAACGGGACCTTCCTGGCTACGGGGGCGGCGGCCGCAGGGGTGTTGTCGGCTGGGTGCTGCACTGGAGTCTGGGTCATTGACTCAATATATAAAGCTATGCCGCCAGAGGGCATACGCGTTCGCTACCGGGGGATAGAGTGGTCCGCTTATGCCCTGCGTAGCGCGTTGCACAGCGCGTTACTTCAACAACTTAAAGACAAGTAGTGGCCACTCACGCACAGGATGTTGACGGTAAATAGTCTTTAGGAGTCGGTCGGCGGAGGACCTGGTCCCCCTGGGAACTCCCGCCAGTCCGATAACTGGCCCGGACAACGATCCGGATCACGTTGAGCTGGGCCGGCGGTGACAAGCCTTCTGAGACCGAGGCTTCCCCAGGCGCCGCCGGCCCTTAGCTCACGTGAAGTGTCTCAGCCTCACGAGGAGTGTTTCAGCCCGTACCGAATGCCAGGAGCTAGCGCCGGAGCCGCGAATCGGCAGGCACCAGCCTTGGCAGGAAGCGCACGTAGGCCAGCATGCCAAGGAGTTCCACCAGGGTCTGAGTGACCACCACCAGCGCGGCGAGGGCCAGCGGTTCCGGAAGCGCGAGGGCCAGGGGAAGCACCACCAGCGAATTGCGCGTCGCGCCGCTGAACACCACAGCCAGGGTTGCGCGGGCGTCCAGTCGGGCCGGCCTGGCCGCCAGCAGGCCCAGCGGAACCATGACCAGCAGGAACGCGGCGTAGAGCGGCACCACCGCCAGCAGCGAACCCAACTCCTGGCGCACGCCCGCGATTTGCGAGCCCACCACCACGGCCAGCGTTGCCATCATGAGCGGGACCATCAGCCCCTGCATCGCTGCCATTACTTTGCGCCCGACGGCGGCACGTCCGACGACGGGAGGGTCGCCTTCCCTGCCACGCGCCAGCCGCGCGAGCCACTGTGTCAGCGCCGCCAGGGCCAGCGGGACAACAATGAGCCCCACCAGGGCCTGCACGAACGGTGCTGGGTCGATCACGAACACCAGCTCCGGGCCCACGAACAGCAGGAGGTACAGCGGGAGCAGGAGCATCTGGGCGAGCATCAGCACCGGTGCCGCAGCGAGCAGCCGGTCGCTGGCTCCGCCGGCGAGGCCGCTGAACACAATCACGTAGTCGATGCACGGGGTCAGGAGCACCAGCAGCACGCCCACCAGCAGTGCCTGGTCCCCGGCGACGAAGCGGCTCAGCCCGAACACCACCACCGGCACCACGGCGAAGTTGAGCACCAGGACCGTGGCCATGAACCGCACGTCGCGCACAGCCCGGCCCAGCGACGCGAACGGGATCCCCAGGAAGGTGGCGTAGAGCAGCAGCCCCAGCACCGGATTGATGGCCAGTTCCATGGCTGCGGCTGTCCCGGGAGCCAGGAAACCCGCGGCTCCGCCGGCAATGATCGCGGCAAGATACAGGCCGATCTGGCGGCGTTCCAGCCAAGCCACAAGCGTCCTGTTCCTCACCGGCTCCATCGTAGGCGACCCATTACCCCACGGCGCAGCCGGGTTCAACGCCCCTTGCCGTTCATAACGCCACCCGGTCCGCATGTGACGCGGAGTGTTGCGTAGGTCACATCCGCTCCATAGGCTGATGGCGGTCGCAGCGTCGCGGCCATGCAGGAATAGGGGAAACACTTGAACGACAAACTCAAGGTTTTAGTACGGCTCGACCTCGATTGCGGAGAGGCAGAAGTAGCAGCGCAGGGCCATGTGACGGCCAAAAGCATCCAGGCACTGTATGTGGTTGTGAAGAGGGCAAATCATTTGAAGGAAGGACTCCACCTGGTGGTGGATGTGAGCCACGCACGTGTTGAGCCGGCTGCAATGGAGCAGCTGCAGGCATGTTCGGAATCCCATCACCTGCCGGAGTCCATTGATCCGCTGCAGTCGGAATGCAACATCAGCGTTTTGGCTCCAATGGACTTGACGCCCGCGCGGGCCGGTACCCACCCGGCAGCCAGGGCGAGGAACCGGGCCATGAGTCTCGCCGCCTAAGCGGCAGGCGTACAACGGCACAAGCACCACGGGACTAGCACCACGGCAGAAGTACGACGGCGGAACCTCGCCACCCTGCCCCACTCACCAGCATCTCCCCACCCACCAGCCAGCTGTGTAGGCACGTAATCGCCTGCAGTTGTTCTTGTGCGTGGTGGACGAGCCCTCAGTTCCCGTTTTGGAAGCCGTTGGCCGCCACATAGTCGGCCAGGGTACCGCTGGCGAGTGCTGCGGACACGGCGCCAATCGCGGCTGGATTCTGGAGGACGATGGACTGCCCGTCGGTGCTGGTGCCGAAGCCGCCGTCGGGCAGCCGGAAGAAGATGGCGTCCTCGGGCCCCACGTCGCGCAGGCTGTAGCCCAGCCGTGCCATGGTTTCCACGGTGAGGCCCGGGCTGACAGTCCAGTGCGGCCGCACGGCGTTCACCACGTCCAGCACCGTCTGGGGGTTGGTGAGGGTGCCGGCGCTCATGAACTTGCTGATGACGGCTTTGAGGAACGTCTGCTGGTTGCGGATGCGCTGGAAGTCGCCGTCGGCAAAGGCGTAGCGCTCGCGGACGAACTCCAAGGCCTGCCCGCCGGTGAGGTGGTTGATGCCCGCCGGAAAGTTCTGGCGGGTGTCGTGGGTGGACTGGAAGGGCACGGTGACGTTCACGTCCACGCCGCCCAGGGCGTCGGTGGCAGCCCACAGCCCGGGGAAGCTCACCATCACGGCGTGGTCGATGTGCGTGTTGAACACCGACTCAACAGTCCGGACCATCAGCGGTATGCCGCCCAGTTCCAGTCCGGCGTTGATCTTGGATTCGCCGTAGCCGGGGATGTTCACCCACATGTCGCGCATGATCGAGATGCCGTAGATCTTTTGCCGGTCGGCGGGGATATGGATGAGCATCAGGACGTCGCCGCGCTGATCGGCCGGTGTTCCGGCGGCGGCCTGGGCCTCTTCCGCCCGCGAGTCGCCGCGGCTGTCGCTGCCGATGATCAGGACGTTCATGGCCACGTTTGGCGGTTCAGGTGCCGGCGGCGGGGCGGGTGCGGGGGCTGGAGGTGGCTCGGACGGTGACGGGGTGGCGGTGCCGGCCTCCGCCGTCGTCATTCCGCTGGCGGTGGGACCGGGCTGTCCGCCGCGTCCCAACTGTGAGAAGGCGTAGGCGGTGCTGCCCAGGGCGACCACCAGGACCATCGCCAGGACCGCTTTGAGCCAGGTGGGCTGCCGGCGCAGCCAGGCGGGGAGCCATGCGAGATTTCCCTGCGACGGCTTGCTTTCAGCCGCTCCGTCCGGATCAGACTGGTTGTCCATAACCGGACGCTACCACCGCTGATGAGGAAAAGGACGACGCCGAAAGTCCTGTTTATGCGGGCGTGTTGAGCCGGGCGTAGCGGAGGATGGTGAGGATGGCGGGGGCCAGCTCGTCTTCCATCTGGCGGTACACCTCGGGACCCCGCTTGTAGGGGTCGATCACTTCGTTGTCCGCGCTGTCCGCGGCCAGGGCGAGGTGCCGGACGGAGGCGAGGCGGGCGGGCAGGCCGCGCCACATCGCACCGGCGTCGGACGCCTTTTCGACGGGTGCCGTGCCGGTGGCTTCGCCTGCGGCGTCGCGTTCTTCGAGGGCTTCCAGCATGCGCGCAAATTCGCGGATGGTGAAGGTGCGCTTGAGCAGGGAGGCGTCCAGCTGCAGCACCTCGCCGCGGTGCTTGGAGGTCATGGTCAGCACGATGTCCGTGTCCCGGAGGATCTTCGGGTTCAGCTGCCGGGCGGCGAAACCCTGGTCCGTGCCGCCGTACATGTTCACGATGTCGGCAGAGAGCGGCTGGATGGGGCTGCCCACCATGGCGCGGGTGCCGGCGCTCCGTACTTCGAAGCCGCCGGGCAGGACCTGGTCCAGGCCGGCCTGCAGCAGGCGTTCGGCCACGGGGGAGCGGCAGATGTTTCCCGTGCAGACTGTGAGGATCCGAACGGGCGTTGGCGATTCCACGGTGAGGGCTCTTTCCGGAGTTGCTGTCAGATCGGTGCGATCCCTGATCTTCAACTTAACATGCAGGTGGTTCCTGTCCGGGGGCAAACCGCCAAGGAGAACCGGCAGATCTTGATCGAATCTTGCCGGTCGATTGCGGGAATCTAAAGGCCCAGCAGGCACAGTGGGGTCAGCCGGTGAAGAACACGGCCACAGCAGCTGGGCGGCCCGGCGGGGGAGGCCCAACCGAATGCTACGGGGGGACGAAGATGTCAGAGATCGCCTATCGCACAAAGGAACACGCCGGAGTCAACCGCCGAACCCGGGGGTGGGGCGGCGCACGGCCCCTGCAGGCTCCCGCTGCCCCTGTTCCCGCAGGGCGGATCCCGGCCATGCAGGTTTCGGCCACGGCTCCGGCGGCGGCCACGCAGGCGTCGGCTGTGTTCAATTCGGGTATTCGGCCCGTTCCTTCGACCTCGCATCCCCATGGGACCGCCCATCTCCGCCCTGCCGTCAAGGTGCCCGTCCGGCTCAGCCTGGCCGGACTCGGAGCCGCCACCGGTTCCGTGAGCGTGCACATGAACGTCAGCCCGGTCACGCCGGTTACCGGTGACGTGTCGATGTCGTTTTCATATGTGGATCTTGCGACGGTGTCCCTCCCGCTGACGCTGAAGCGAGCGGGCAATACGTTCACCGCTGCCTTCACCTGCGTTGTGGCAGCGGGTTCAGCGCAGCTGGACTTCGATTTCGGCGGCCACAGCTACCGTGGCAGGAACACCGACCGCGGGGACTTCCTGATGACCACCGAAGTTACTTTCCAGGAGCACGGCAAGCAGGCGCCGACAGTTCTGGCTACCAGCGCCCTGATCCACCTGTAGCCCGCCGTTGTAGCCGTGATCCACCTGTAGCCGTGACCCCCTGTGTAGGGCCCATGACGAAGGTCTGCGGGTAAGGCGGCAGTCACTCAGGCTTCTCTGCCGGCGTCCGTGCTGAGCCCGCCATTAAGTGCGCGAACTATCAGCATCTGAAGTAGTTGTTCCGTCTGGGTTTTTGGCGTGGGTCGATGTGGGGTGGCGGGATGAACCACGGAACCCCGGTTTTGACCTGGATCTGCCACTGTTCCTTGTGGATCAGGTGGTGGTGATGGGAGCAAAGCAACGTGCCGTTCTCGGTGCTGGTGGTTCCGCCGTGTGACCAGTAAGTGATGTGGTGGGCTTCGCACCAGGGCGCGGGGATGGTGCAGCCCGGGAACGCGCAGCCCTGGTCGCGGGCGGTGATGGCTTTGCGGATGTGGGGCGGGAAGATCCTGGTGGTCCGGCCGATGTCCAGGACGCGGCCCTGGCTGCCGAGGAGGACGGGGATGATGTCGGCGTCGCAGGCGATCTTGCGGACCGTGGCGGCCGTGACGGGCCCGGTGAACGTCAACGAGCCCGTACCGGGGATGCCTCCGGTGCCGGTTGGCCTGTCGCTGTTGTGGTCGAGCCGGTCGAGCCGGTCGAGGCGGTCCAGGAGGTCGCGGTAGTCGATGGTGACCATGACCTGGGGACGCAGACCGCCGGCTGCGGGGAGGTTTCCGGTGGCGAGTGTGGTTTTGGCGGCGCCGACGAGGCCGTCCAGGAGCTGCTGGGGCCGGGTCCGCCGGTCCAGATCCTGTTCGCCTGGTTGGGTGCGGGGGTTGGTGGCGGTGTTCATCACGGTCAGGAGGGGTTCGTACTGGTCCGGGGTGGCGAAGAATTCCACGTGGTGCAGTCCGCGGCGGGGTTTCCGGATGAAGACGCCCTGCCGGTGCCGGAGCTCCTCCTCGGAGGGTTCGCTGCCGTCCTGCTCGGCCGCCTCAACCAGTTGCCGGGCGACGCGGGCGACGAAATCGGTGTCCTGTTCGGCCGCGGTGCGGGTCAGGGTGTGTTCCATCCGGGCCATGGTGTCCGCGGGGGCGTGATGCCGGACCCGGTCCAGGGCGAGGGTGATGATCGTCGCGGAACGGGACGCGACGGTCCCGGACGCGACGGCCGCGGCGAGCACGGGACGTTCCGGTGGTTGGGGGTGGCCGGTGATCCCGGCCCGGGGCAGCAATGCCTCGGCCAGGGCGAGCCGGCGGCGGGCTTCCCCGGCACCGATCCGCAGTCTCATACGCAGGAACTCGGTGGTGTTCCGGCATCCGTCATCGGCCGGATCCGGATTGTTGGTCTTCGGCGGTCCGGGGCTTGGAACGGGATCCGCGGCCGTCTCGACTTGGCCGTTCACCGTTTCATTGGCCTGCGTCCCGGTCGCCCAGCCGATCGGCCCATGCACAGCCGTCTCGTTGCCCCACCCGGTGGTCCAGCCAACCCCAGCACCCGAGCCCGCGCCAGGCCGCGCAGCAGCACTGGCCTCGCGCCGCGACCGGTCTACCGCCCCCGCCGCGACCACCTGAAGGTATTCCAGCATCCGGGAGGCTTCCTCGACGTTGGCGGCGAAGTCAGCCGCCTCCCGGAAACCCAACACCGCAACGTCCGCGACCGCCGTCGAACTAAACGCCGCCAGCAGCGCGAGGCACCGGGACAGCTCACCGGAACCACCGCCGTCGAACGTTATCGGTGACAGCTTGCCGTCGGCCTCCGGTCGGCTGCCGATGAGGTCAGTCGGCGGCACGGCTCGTAGGGTCCGTTTCGGCGTCGCCGGTTCGAAAGGCGCGTCGGAAATCCGCCCTAGGCGCAGGGCCTGGTTCGGGGCGAATTCTCCAACGGCTTCCATGGGATAACTCTGCCAAAGGGGTCCGACATTTAAGCCCGCTGCTCTGCGGCGCAACCCCCGAAAGCCGTGGCCAGCCCTGGCAACGGCGAAATCTCACATCCGCCCTAACGCTCAAGTCCCGATGCACAGAAAACCTTGACCGAATCTTGCAAGACGGTTGCGTGAACCTTTCGCGTCGTTCGGGAAAGTGGGTGCAACCGGCGGAAACGCGGTGAAAGCATCTGGCCGGTCCATGAGGGCTGGCCCCAGTCGAAATCTATGTGGGGGCGCAATTGTCTGAGGTTCTGAACGCAGAGGTCACGAGCAGCGAAGAGGGCGGGTTCAGCCGTCGCAGGGTTGTAAAAGGTGTGGCCTGGTCAGTGCCCGTTATCGTGACGGCCATCGCGGCTCCAGCCGCAGCGGCGTCGGGCGGTGCGACCGTTACGGTCCTGGGTGCCGGTTCAGCAATTACCTTCGTCGGAGGGGGCAAGGGCGGCAACGGTCCCACGGGCTTCCGGGTTGATAACGCGGTTGGGGCCATCAGCGGAAGCGTGACAATTACGCCCGTGGGTACGGTTCACGCCAAAATCGGCATACAGCAGCCCGCATCTGGTGAATTCCAAGCAACGACGTTCAACGGGTACGAGTCCACGACTTTGTTCACACATGCAGCCGGATCACAGGTGGTTTTTCCCGTCACTTTTACGGCCGCAGAGGATACTACGCCGACGACAAAACCCAAGCCCAACGACGTGTACAACTACGTGGCGACAGTTGCGGTTACGGTCTCGGGTTTGACCGTCCAAACGCAGACCAACCTGTCCATCAGGTTCAAATGATCTACCACCACTCCACCCACGTCGCCGAAGTCCGCACCGAGTCAACAAACCGCGTTGCTTTGCTCCACTTGGACGCAAAACAACCCGTGGTCCTCGAAGGCACGGCAGCAACAATTTGGGAACTGATCGACGGCCGTCGCGACCAGTCGGAAGTCATCGCCGAGCTGGAAGCCGCCTTCGAGGACGCAGCGGGTGAGCTGGCGCCTCAGGTTGAGGCCTTCCTGGCCAACCTCGAGGCCCAGCGCCTCATCGAAACCGCAGCCAGCGCAAACTAACACCGGCAGGACTGATGGGGGAGTCATGAAAGGCGAGGACAAAGAGCTCGGAGCCAATTCGCCGCTCGGCTGGGACTTCCCCGGCGAATGGACCTTCGAGGACGTCAAGGGCGTCGGCGAACTCCTGAGCGTCGACGTCCTGGGCACCCAGTTCGCCATCCGCTGGGGCCGCTCGGTCACTCCTGAGCAGCAGCACAGCATGCGCTCGGCGTGGTCGCGCTGTGCCAGAACCGGGGCCGGCCTGATCCCGCCGCTCGCCAAGGAGCCCACGGAATCCCTTCCGTTCTCCGCTTCCGTTTCGTATTTGTCATTAATGCACGACGGCGGGACGTTCGCCCTGCAGGCGGCCTCCTTTGAGGAGCTGGCTGAGAACCTCACCTCCCGGATCACGGTCGCGGCCATCCTGGAGAACGCCGGGGAGTTCATGATGCTCCATGCCTGCGGCGTCGCGGACCCCGCCACCGGCGCAGTGGTGGCGCTCGTAGCCAAGTCCGGAACGGGGAAAACCACCGCCGCTTCGGTGCTGGCCGGGACGTACGGGTATGTCACGGACGAAACGGTCGCCATCGGGCCCGACGGTTCGGTGCTGCCCTACCCCAAGCCGCTGTCCGTGAAGCAGGCGCCCGGTTCACCCAAGCATCAGGTGGGTCCGGATGAACTCGGCCTCCAGCCGACACCGCGCAAGCCCTTCATCCAGTCCATCGTCCTGCTGAACCGGATTGAACCGGGCGAAAGCACAGACCAACACCCAACCCTCCGCCGCCTCCCACTGGCGGACGCCTTGCTCGCGCTCATTCCGGACTCGTCCTCACAGGCCGAGATCGATGAGCCGCTGCAGTCGCTGTGCCGGCTGATCGACCGTGTGGGCGGGGTGTGGCAGGTGACGTATTCCGAGGCCGCGGACCTGCCCCGGGTCCTGGAACCACTGTTCAAAAAGCAGCGCCGCTCCAAGCCCGCGTGGGAAGCCCGCCCAGCGGCAGGAACAGCGGCAGGAACAGCAGCGGGACCAGAAGCAACAGAAATCCCGGACGGCTGGATCCGTCGGGTGGAACCCCTGGATGCCGTGGCCGTCGACGGCGACCTGCTGGTGATGCTGGAGTCCGAGATCGTGCGGCTGAGCGGGATCGGGCCGGCCATCTGGGAGGCAACAGCCAGCGCAGTTCCGCTGGACCAGTTGGCAGAACACGTAGGCGAGGTGCACGGCCGGCCGGAGGACTACCGGGCCGCCGTCGCCGCAGCCACGGGGCAGCTCATCGCGAAATCAGTCCTGGAGCAGGGCGGCGAATAACGCAGGGCGGCGAACAGCCGCCACCGCGCGGGGGACCACCCGGCGCAGTAACCCGGCCACGAAGACCGGGCAAAAGAAGCTTACAAACGTGGAAGGAACCACCATGAGCGTCAACATTGTGGCCGGCGCAGAAGCACCTGCCGGCCTGGACCTGGCCGACTACCTTCGGGTGGTGCGGGTGTACTGGAAGGCAATCGTCGCCTTCACCCTGCTGGCCACGTTGACGGCGTTCGGCTGGACCGTCCTGCAGCCCAAGATCTACTCGTCCGATTCCAGCGGCATCGTGGTCACGCCCGGCTCGGACAACGTGAGCCTTTCCCTGGCCGGGGACAGCCTGGCCAAGGCAAAGGTCAAGAACTACGAGTCCGTGGCCAAGTCCCGTCTCGTGGCCGACCGGGTCATCGCGTCCCTGGAACTAAAAACCACCGCAGATGCGCTGCTCGGCACCATCAGCGTGAAGGTTCCGCTGGATACCGCCGAGATCCGGGTGACGGCCCAGTCGCCCGATCCGGCAACCGCCCAGCGCGTCGCGGACGCGTGGGTCAACGGCCTCGCCGCCCAGGTGGAAGCGATCGAAACAGCCACACCAGGAACAGCAACGCCCGACGCCGGCACCTCGCCGGACGCTGCCACCGCACCAGCTGCGACGGCCTCCGCCGTCAGGATCCTCCCGCTGGGCAAGGCGGTCCTGCCCACCAGTCCGGTGTCCCCGAACGTCAAGCTCACGCTGGCGCTCGGTGCACTCATCGGCCTGGCCCTCGGCGTGGCCTATGCGCTGGTCCGCCGGCACCTGGACCGGCGCATCCGCAATGCCGCCGAAATCGAACGGCTCTTCGACGTCCCGGTGATCGGCACCCTCCCCGTGGACCACCGCCTGGACGAGAAGAGCACCATCCTGGACGCAGGCTCCGCAGCCCAACTGCACGACGCCGGCGGGGCCATGGCCGAGGCCCTCAGGGAACTGCGCACCAACCTCAGCTTCCTGGACGTGGACCAGCCGCCGCGGATCATCGTGGTCACCAGCTCCATGCAGGCCGAAGGCAAGTCCACCGTCACCGCCAACCTGGCGGTCACCATGGCGGCCGCCGGCGAGAACGTGGTAGTGGTCGACGGCGACCTCCGCCGCCCCACGCTGGTGGACGTTTTCAACCTGGTTCCGGGAGTCGGGGTCACCGATGTGCTCACCGGCACCGCTGAACTGGAGGATGTCCTCCAGCCGTGGGGCGCACTGCCGAATCTCTCAGTGCTGGGTTCCGGCCGCATTCCGCCAAACCCCAGCGAGCTGCTGGGGTCCAAGGCCATGAAGAACATGCTCAACGCCCTGGCTGAGAATGCGATCGTGCTGATCGACGCCCCGCCGCTGCTGCCGGTCACGGATGCTGCGGTTCTCTCCCGCGTGGCGGACGGTGCCATCGTGGTGATCCGGACGGGCCGGACCACCCAGGAGCAGCTGGGCCAGTCCCTCGGCAACCTGGAAAAGGTGAAGGGCCGCATCCTGGGTGCGGTGCTGAACTACGTGCCCACCAAGGGCACGGACGCCTACTCCTACTACGGGACGTACACCTCGGCGTCTGAACCCTCGGACCTCCCGGAGTTCGCGCACACGGACGCCATGGCGCACGAATCCCAGTGGGACACCGAACACGAAGACGTCCTGGAACCCGCCGCGGCCGGCCGCCGCGCTCGGGCCTAGGCCCCGCCATGCAGAACCCGGCCATGCAGGACCAGGCCATGCAGAACCCGGCCATGCGGAGCCAGGCCCCGGAGAACCCGTCTGACGAAACGCAGCTGAGCATTCCCGAAGGCGTGCTCCTGGGCCATGCCCTGGTGCAGCGGGTGGCGGACAGCCTGGGCATCCGGGCGTTATTCATCAAGGGGCCGGCCAGCGTGGTTCAGGGCCTGCGGCTACCCAAGATGTCCGTGGACGTAGACGTCTTTGTGCCCCCGGCGGACCTGGAACCGCTGCTCGCAGGCCTGCGGGCGCGGGGCTGGCGGGGCCGTCCCGTGGACCCGGACAGCAGGACTTTCCCGAAGCACTCCGTCACGATCGATCATCCCGAATGGCCCTGCTGCATCGATGTCCACTTCCGGTTCCCCGGCATGGAACTGGACCCCGCTGACTGCTTCGAGGTGATGTGGGCGCACACGGAGGCCCTTGAACTTGCAGGGCAGGAGGTGCGGGTCCCGTCAAAGGCGCTGGGAATCCTCATTCTTGCCCTGCATGCCCTTCGCTCGCCCCACCTGCCGGCGTGCCAGCAGGAGCTCGACTTCCTGGCGGGCCTCACGGAACGGGAACAGCTCACCGCCACCATCCTGGAGATCTCGGCGGCCACCGGCTCCCTGGCAGCCATGCGGCCCTTCCTCGAGGAACGCATCCCGCCGGAGATGGGGACGGAGATGGAGTGGCCCCAACCGTCCACGGAATGGCGCAACCGGCTGCTGTCCAAGGAGCCGGGAAGTGCCCGGATCATCGCGATTGCCCAAGCTCCGCTGCGGGACAAGCCAAAGATGCTGTTCCGCGCGATCTTCCCGGCTCGGGAAGTGCACCTGTCACGAAACATTTATGCGGACATGTCCCTCCGCGGCCGCCTCGGTCAGCACAGGGCCCGCTGGGCCCGATTCCTACGCTCGCTACCAAAGACAGTGAAAGACCTCAGCCAACTCCGCCGGGTTCGTAGCCGATAAGCCAGTGAAGTCCGTGCCGGTCGAGCACCTGGCCGTCGGATGCACCCCACGGCTTGGGGCCGAGTGGATCCACCACCTGGCCGCCGGCTGCGAGCTTATCGAACCACTCGTGGAGGGTCTCAGGTTCGGCGGTCCCCAGCAACGAGAGCATCAGGCCTTCGAACCGGACCGTCTTCCCGTCCGCTGGCGCATCCGATCCGGCCAGGGCCACGGTGCCGCTGAGGACTCCATGGGCGATGTGATCCGGCGGGCCGTCGCTGCTACCGAAGTCCGCCTTGGTGTACAGCGATAGCTCTCCACCAAAGACGTCACGGTAGAAGGTGAGTGCTTCGCGCGCCGTGCCGGGGAAACTGACATAGATCTGCGGGGCCGTCATGTCCACAGCATACACACGCGGATTTCGTGGCCGGTGTCACGCGCGCCCTCCGCCGGCGGCTGCGTTCGCGCCCCGAAGCTACCCCACCAAACACCGCATGTGCTTGACGCATCTCCCGGCTTCCGCATATCCTGAACGAACGGTCGGTAATTATTTATCGGATATGCATAGGAGCAACCATGGCATCGCAGACCCTGCAGTCAGTGCCCGCTGATCTGACACCTGAACAGCTGGAAGAAGCAGCCCGGCACGAGGCAGAAGGTCAGGCGTACTTTGACCGCGTCATGGCGGAGGACTCGCGCATCGAGCCCCGCGACTGGATGCCGGCTGCCTACCGCAAGACCCTCATCCGGCAGATCTCCCAGCACGCCCACTCGGAGATCATCGGCATGCAGCCGGAAGCCAACTGGATTTCCCGCGCCCCCAGCCTGAAGCGCAAGGCCATCCTGATGGCCAAGGTGCAGGACGAAGCAGGCCACGGCCTGTACCTGTACTCGGCCGCCGAGACCCTCGGCCAGCCGCGCGACCAGATGATGCAGGACCTGATGGACGGCAAGGCCAAGTACTCCTCCATCTTCAACTACCCCGCCCGGACCTGGGCGGACATGGGCGCCATCGGCTGGATGGTGGACGGCGCCGCGATCGCCAACCAGGTTCCGTTGTGCCGCGCGTCCTTCGGCCCTTACGGCCGGGCCATGGTTCGCGTCTGCAAGGAGGAGTCCTTCCACCAGCGCCAGGGCTTCGAGATCCTGCTGGAACTCTCCCACGGCACCCCGGAGCAGAAGCAGATGGCCCAGGATGCCGTGAACCGCTGGTACGCCCCGGCCCTGATGATGTTCGGCCCGCCGGATGACGATTCACCCAACTCCAAGCAGTCCATGGCCTGGAACATCAAGCGCTTCAGCAATGACGAGCTCCGCAACCGCTTCGTCGGCATGATGATGGAGCAGGTCAAGGTCCTGGATCTCACCCTCCCGGACAAGGACATCCGTTTCAACGAGGAAACCAAGAAGTGGGAGCACGGCCCGCTGGACTGGGACGAGTTCCACGAAGTCCTGAAGGGCCGCGGCCCCTGCAACGCCCAGCGCCTGGAACGGCGCCGCGAAGCACACGAGAACGGTACCTGGGTGCGCGAAGCTGCCGCAGCGTACGCCCGCAAGCAAGCAGAGAAGGAATCCGCAGCATGAGCCCCGAAACCCCCGCCGGCAACGTCTGGCCTATCTGGGAAGTCTTTGTCCGCTCCAGCCGCGGCCTGTCCCACGTGCACGCAGGGTCCTTGCACGCGCCGGACGCAGCGATGGCGCTGCGCAACGCCCGCGACCTGTACACCCGCCGCAACGAGGGCGTGTCCATCTGGGTTGTCCCCGCGGAGGCCATCGCCTCCAGCGATCCGGACGCCAAGGGCGCCTTCTTCGAATCGCCCCAGGGCAAGGACTACCGGCACGCGACGTACTACACCAAGAGCGAGGGCGTGAAGCACCTGTGAGCACCTCACCTGAGACTGCGGCCACCGCAGAAGCAACGCACGACGGCGGCCACGGCGACATCTCCGTTGGCGTCGCCACCGCCGGCACCAGCGGAGACGCCACCGCCAGCGCCACGCGCATCACGCCGGGCAACGCCCTCCGCCCGGAGGACATCGCGCTCGCCGTCAGTCGCGGCACCGCCAAGCCCACCGAGGACGTGGCTGAGTTCGCGCTGCGCCTGGGCGACGACGCCTTGATCCTGGCCCAGCGCCTGGGCCACTGGATCTCCCGCGCCCCCGAGCTGGAAGAGGACATCGCCCTGGGCAACATCGCCCTGGACCAGCTGGGCCACGCCCGTTCCTTCCTCAGCTACGCAGGCGGAGCCCTCGGAGGGGACGGAACAGCCAAGAGCGAGGACGATCTTGCCTACTTCCGCTCCGAGGACGAATTCCGCTCCGTCGAGCTCTTCGAGCAGCCCAACGGGGACTTCGCCGTCACCATCGCCCGGCAGTTCGTGGTGAGCTACTACCAGTTCGAGCTCTACAGCCGGCTGACCAAGTCCACGGACGCCACCCTGGCCGGCATCGCCGCCAAGGCCGTCAAGGAAGTGGACTACCACCGGGACCACAGCGCCCAGTGGGTGCTGCGCCTGGCCCTCGGCACGGACGAATCCCGCCGCAGGATGATCCACGGCTTCAAGGTCATCTGGCCCTACGTGGACGAACTGTTCCGCGACGACGACCTCACCGCCCGCCTCGCAGCGGCGGGTGCCGCCGTCGAACCTTCCAGCTTGCGCGCGGAGTTTGACCGGCTCACCGGCGAGGTCCTGGCCGAGGCCGAACTCGAGTTTCCGCAGGTTCCGGCCGCGCTCGGCGGCGGACGCCAAGGCAGGCACTCCGAGCACCTGGGCTACATGCTGGCCGAGATGCAGGTGCTGGCCCGCCAGCACCCCGGAGCGAGCTGGTAGCCATGCCGGACATGTACGTCAGCCACCCCACCGCGGACAGCGACACCGCGCGCACCGTGAAAACTCCGGAGCAGAAGGCCTGGGACCTCGCCGCCACGGTGTGCGATCCCGAGATTCCGGTGCTCACCATCGCGGATCTGGGCATCCTGCGGGATGTGAAGCTGTTCGACGACGGCGGCATGGTGCCCGCTGTGCAGGTCACCATCACGCCCACGTACTCGGGCTGCCCGGCCATGGACGCCATCCGCGATGACCTCAGCGCGGCGTTCGCCAAAGCGGGCTACCCCAACGTGCACGTGGAGCTGGTGCTCTCGCCGGCGTGGACCACGGACTGGATGACCGAGTCCGGCAAGGCCAAGCTCAAGGAGTACGGCATTGCGCCGCCCACCGGCCGCTCTGATGCGGCCCGCCACGCAGGCCCGATCCGCCTGCAAATGGCTGTGAAGTGCCCCCAATGCTCCAGCCTGAACACCAAGGAACTCACCCGCTTCGGTTCCACCTCCTGCAAGGCGCTGTACGTCTGCCAGGACTGCAAGGAACCGTTCGACTACTTCAAAGTTTTGTAAGGAACAGGTGCTCCCATGACTGTTGTCCGCCAGACTGCCGCCGAACAGGCCACGGCCACCGGCCGCCGTCGTGCGTCCTTCCACACGCTGACGGTGGCGGAAGTCCGCCGGCTCACGGATGATGCCATCGAGGTGACGTTCGGGGTCCCGGCGGAGCTTGCCGGCCAGTACGATTACCTGCCCGGGCAGTACGTGGCCCTGCGCACCACCATGCCGGACGAGAACGGCCAGCCGCACGAGGTGCGCCGCAGCTACTCCATCTGCGCCGAGCCGCGCAGTTTCGCGGACGGCAGCAGCGAGATCCGCGTGGCCATCAAGAAGGACCTGGGCGGGCTGTTCTCCACATGGGCCAATGCCGAGCTGAAGCCCGGCGACCAGCTGGACGTGATGAGCCCCATGGGTGCGTTCGTCTCCAAGCACGGCCGCGACGGCAAGGCTGTGGAGCAGAACGTCATGAACTCCATGAACCATCCGGAGGATCTGGTGGGGGAGCCCGGTTCCTTCGTGGCCATCGCCGCCGGATCCGGCATCACCCCGGTGATCGCGATTGCCCGCACGCTGCTGGCGGCGAACCCGGAGACCCGCTTCGACCTGATCTACGCCAACAAGGCCGCCATGGACGTGATGTTCCTGGAGGAGCTGGCGGACCTGAAGGACAAGTACCCGTCCCGCCTGGCCCTGCACCATGTGCTCTCCCGCGAGCAGCGCATCGCGCCGCTGCTGAGTGGAAGGATCGACGCCGAGAAGCTCCAGGCGCTGCTGGGCACCGCCATCCACGCGGACGATGTGGACGAGTGGTTCCTGTGCGGGCCGTTCGAGCTGGTGCAGCTGTGCCGGGACACCCTGGCAGCCCGCGGCGTGCGGCCCGAGCATGTGCGCTTTGAGCTGTTCACCTCCGGCAAGCCGGACCGCCCCGAGGGCAACATCGGCCGGCCGGTGATCGCGGACGAGTCCAAGGACACCTACAAGATCACGTTCAAGCTGGACGGCCTCGAGGGCAAGGTGGAGAGCCCCACCCATGCCCGCGAATCCCTCCTCAACGCCGCCCTGCGCGTGCGCCCGGATGTGCCGTTCGCGTGCGCCGGGGGAGTGTGCGGCACCTGCCGTGCCAAGGTGGTCACGGGTGCCGTCACCATGGACGAGAACTACGCGCTGGAGCAGGATGAGCTGGACAAGGGCTACGTGCTCACCTGCCAGTCGCACCCCACCACCCCGGAAGTCAGCGTCGACTTCGACGTCTAAGCCTTTTCAACCCGGCTGTCACGGCCACGAACAGGAGCCCCATGATCTCCCTCTCCATCGCCGACGGCATCGCCGAGGTTGTGCTGAACGCGCCGCACAAGCTGAACTCACTGGACGAGCAGGCGCTGAAGGATTTAACACAGGCGTACGACGACGCCGCTGACGCCGCCTCGCGCGGTGAGGTGCGGGCGCTGCTTCTCAGGGGAGAGGGACGCGCCTTCTGCGCGGGCCGGGACATTGCCGGCGTGACACCGGAAACCGACGACGTGCAGGGGTACCTGGGCGGCCTGCTGCAGCCGTTGCTGAAGAAGATGACCGCGTTCCCGGCTCCCACGTTCGCGGCGGCGCAGGGCGCCTGCCTGGGCGTGGGGCTGGGCCTGCTGCTGGCCACGGACGTGGTGTACGTGGCGGAGGACGCCAAGTTCGGCTCGCCGTTCGCCAAGCTGGGCGCCACACTGGATTCCGGCGGCCACTGGTACTTCACCGAGAGGCTGGGCATGCACCGGACGCTGGACCTGATCTACACGGCCGAGCTGATGTCCGGCGCCGAGGCCGTGGCGCAGGGGATGTTCAGCCGCGCCATGCCCAAGGGCGAGCTGCTGGAAAACACCCGCGGCATCGTGGCGAAGGTTGCCACGGGTGCCACGGGTGCTTTCAACGCGAGCAAGGACCTGGTGGCCCACATCCGCGACCAGCGCCTTGGCCTCTGGGAGGCCATGGAAGAGGAAAACGCGGAGCAGGCCCGGCTGTGCAAGTCCGAGGACTACGCAGAGGGCTTCAAGGCGTTCCAGGAGAAGCGGACACCGGAGTTCAAGGGCCGCTGAAATATGACCGCGGATCAGGCCGCGGGATCGTCAACCATGGTGACGCTGTCCGTTAGTTCGGTCCAGAGCTCTGATTCCGTGGGCAGGTTGGCCGGGCAGGCCAGGATGAGTTCCATCAGGCCGTCGCCGGCCGGCATGGACCGCAAGGCGATGCGGTACACCACGTCCACGTCGCTCTTGTTCTTGAACCGAAGCTCCGCTTCCTGCAGTTCGATGACGCGGCCATCGGCATTCCGCAGCTTGGTGTAGAGCGAGTCACCGTCGGTCACTACGGTGACCGGCTTTCCCACCGTGGATTTGATGCCGTCGATTTCGAGCTGCATCGAGGTTTTGGTGGCTTCTTCGTCGGTGGTTTCATCGCGCGGCGGCAGGATGGCCTGGTGCGTGGTGAAGTTGCAGGGGCTCTCTTTGCTGCGGTACTGGATGGTCCCGCCTTTCACCTCTGACATGGTCCAGCCTTCCGGCATCTTGGTGGACCAGACGGGCGCCGAGGTGAAGTCGGCATCCTGGAAGATGTAGAGGTCTTCTTCGCCGGAAGCTGCGGCCGAGGATTCGCCAGTTGCGCCGTCGGTGGCCCCGGCCGACTCCGAACTGCCCGCGGTCTCTGTGGGACCAGGAGCCGCTTCCTGTTGTTTGTTTGAACCGAGCCCGCCGAGCACCATCACGCCGGCCACCGCCAGGACTGCCACTGCACCCACGCCGCTTGCAACCCAGCCCCAGACGGGAAAGCCGCCCTTGGGTGGGGCCTGGCCGAACTGTCCCGGTCCCGGCTGGCCGTACGGAGGCTGGTTGTACTGGCCTTGCCCGGGCTCGCCGTAAGGCGGCTGGTTAAAGTTGTACTGGTCCGCGCGCGGGGGATGGGGCGGCTGGCCGAATTGCGGCTGCTCGGGCTGGCCTTGGTAGCCGGGCTGACCCTCATATCCTGGCTGACCTTGCTGGTTTTGCTGGCCGTGCTGCTGCCACCCGTTGTGTTCCGGCTGGTGCGGGTCGCCGGGCTGCTGGTCGTTATTCAAGATGTCCCCCAATATTTGTGAAAGCTGCAACCAGAAGTATGTCCCAAAAAGGAAACCGCTGCGATGGGCAGGGGTGCCCATCAGCCGCGTAATCTTGGTCGTGAATTGCCAGTTTCCGCAAACGATTTGTATGGTTCAGCTATGACTTTGGGGAAATCAGTAAGAAAAGCCGTCATTCCTGCTGCCGGTTTGGGAACCCGCTTCCTGCCCGCCACCAAGGCAATGCCGAAGGAAATGTTGCCGGTTGTTGACCAGCCCGCAATCCAGTACGTGGTGGAGGAAGCCGTCAAAGCAGGGCTGACGGACCTTCTCATGATCACCGGGCGCCAGAAGCGGGCCCTGGAGGACCACTTTGACCGCGCACCGGCTCTGGAGCGCACCTTGGAGCTCAAGGGCGACCTGGACCGACTGGAGGCCGTCCAGCATGCCTCCAGCCTCGCTCCGCTGCACTACCTGCGCCAGGGTGACCCCAAGGGTCTGGGACATGCCGTGTTGTGCGCCCGCCAGCACGTTGGGGACGAGCCGTTTGCCGTCCTGTTGGGTGATGACCTCATCGACGAACGTGATGAGCTGCTCAGCACCATGATCGAGGTGCAGGCCAAGACCGGCGGCTCTGTTATCGCACTGATCGAAGTGGACCCGTCGCAGATCAGCGCCTACGGCTGCGCGGACATCACGTCCGTAGACGGCGAGAGCTACTTTCAGGTGAACCGCTTGGTGGAGAAGCCGTCCGTGGACGAAGCTCCCTCCAACCTCGCCGTGATCGGCCGGTACGTGCTGCACCCGGCTGTGTTTGATGTCCTCGAAGAAACCGAGCCGGGCCGCGGCGGCGAGATCCAACTGACGGATGCTCTGCAGACCCTGGCAACGTCTGACGGCGAAGGTGGGGGTGTATATGGCGTGGTGTTCCGTGGACGCCGCTACGACACGGGGGACAAGCTCAGCTACATCAAGGCCGTTATATCAATTGCCTCGGAGCGCGTTGACTTTGGCGAAGACCTGAAGGCCTGGATGAAGGAATTCGTGAACGACTAAGTCGGTTCACAGAGTTTTCTTCGGTAGGCTCATCGTCACTTGGCGGTGAGCCTGCCGGCGTTTAAGCTCCCGAACACCAACCCGGGCTGCCAGGGCGCCAATGACACAGCCGGCGGTGTTTGTGACAAGGTCCAGCGGGCTCGCGAACCTGTCGTGAAGAAAAAGCTGTTGCCCCAGTTCCATGCAGCCGGAGACCATCAGTCCAAAGGCGCCAAGCTGCCATATGCCTCTGTTTGGAAAGGCTTGGGAAGCGACGAGGCCAACAGGCACGAAGAGCACGACGTTTGCCGTGGCGTCTATAAGGGAGTAATTGACCCAGCGAGGAATTCCCAGGACATGGATAAGAAAGACGAAGCCGGCGAGTTCGCCCTGCACGGGTTTGTCTACGGGGCTGGGCCAGAAGGCCACCAGCGCCAGCGGGACCAGCATGGCTGCGAGCACTGCCCGCCAAAGCCGCGGGTGCTCCGGGCACTTCAAGAGTGCCTCAGGCTGTCCCAAGGAGTGCCAGGGCTGCCACTCCCAGCGCAGCGGTGGCTAGGAGCCCCAGGAGGATGTAGGGGAGTGCCTTTGGTGGGGGAAGCGGCACGGCGAAGTCGAACTGCCAGCGTGGTCTGCGCCAATGTCTCCCCATAAGTCTTATGAATACCACACTGCGGTCGGTGCGGTTGTCGAAACCTTGAAAGCAGAGGGTGGGTGGTTCTCCGGTTTCCCGGAGAACCACCCACCCTCTTTGGTGCTTGTTGGCTACCTTACGCTGCGGCCTCAGCCTTGGCGCGGCGGCGAACCACAACTACCGAGGTTGCGCCGGCGGCCAGTGCGCCTGCGCCTACCAGGGACCAGAGGACCAGGCTTGCGTCGGCACCAGTGTTGGCCAGGCCGGCGCCGGTGTTGGCCAGCGGGGCACCGCCGGTGTTTGCCAGGCCGGCGCCTTCAACGGTGACAACTGAAGTCGCGGTCTTGCCGGAGGTGAGGCCGGTTGCCGTGAGGGTGTAAGTGCCCGTTTCGCTGATGGTCAGCGGGAAGGCGAAAGTGCCGTTGGCGTCAGCCGTGGTGGAGAAGGTCTGCGGTGCCAACGGCAGGGTGATCTTGGTGGGAACCGTGCGGCTACCGTTGGAGACGCTGGAGCCGTTTGCTGCCGGCGGATTGCCCGGAGTCACGGTGATGGACAGGCCTTCGCCGGCAAGGAAGCCGTTGCCGCGGAAGACGAACTGCTCGCCCGGTCCAACGGTGCCGTCGGAAACTGCAGCGTTGGCCGGCGGAGCCGGGTAGGTTGCAGCCATGGAAGGAGCTGCGCCGATAAGTGCGATGGAACCTGCAAGTGCGATTGCTGCAAGTGTTTTCTTCATGAGTCCCCCTGAGACCGTAAAAACGATGTGTCACGTGATGTGGTGGAGATTTCCGATCCCCCGAGTGACCGTAGGTTGAAATCTCATTTGCTGTGCCCAAGTAGACGTTAGCATCCCGTGACGTGTGTTACCAAAGTGAATCAAGTCGCTTTACATATTGTTAACGCGATGTCTACTTCCCGGGAATGCACTCGGCCGGCTTTGTTCCAACGATCACGTCTTTGACTGGCTGGACAGTTGGTGTGACTACCAAGTTAGGTTCTGCGTGCTGAACGATTTTTCCAAATGTGAGCTCTACCGTGCTGCTTTGGCCGGGCGCCAAGGTGACAGTTACGGACCCGACGGGCCGGTTGCTGTGTCTGTGCGCAGCGAAATCTGTCTTCTTGCCGTCTACCATCGCAGTTTCAACATTTGCTTGGACAGGACCATATGCAATGACGTTTGTCTGGATTGTTCCTGGCGGGATGCCGAACGCGCCGTCTCCGGTCACATAGGCCGGCAGTGAATTTGCCGCATCTGTGGGGGCTGTGTTCGTACTAGTGACCCGCACTTTGATCTGGCCATACTCGTCACCCGTGCATTCTTTAACGAGCTGGACAGTCCGCTGAACGTAGTAGTCCATCTTCGCGCCAGTGCCATCATTGAAGTACACGCCGAACTGGGCAGGATGGACGCTGGAACCAGCGATTGAGCCGCTCAAGGGATATTTCACGATCACTGACTGTTCGCTGTCCGCGCCGGACCAAATCAGCACTCGTCCCTCAGCCGTGCCGCGGGTGATGCCGTCGATGAGACCTTTTGCGTCCCCCTTGCCACTGGACAGGACCGCGAAAATTTCCTGTGCCACGCCAGCAAAGTAGGCGTCCTGAAGCTGGGGTTTTTCGATCTTGGCATAGACGTCAGAGAGCAGAGTCGGTACAACATTCTTGCCCGTCAACTCAGTCGGCATTCCGGCAGCCAGGGAGAGTAGTTCCGGGTTGCTGACCTTGACGGGGCCCGTGGCATCCAGGATGTAGCCCAACGCCACAGGGTCCATCGAAATCACACCATCGACTCTTTGCCCTGTTTTTCTCTCCCACATTGCCTGCGCAGTTCTGCCGGTGGTGGGGAAGTCGGGGGTCAGGTTGACGTCTTGCATGAATTTACCGAGGCGCCCGGAGTAGATCTGCTGTTGTTCCGCATCAACTGGCAGGGGCGGAGACATAACCCCTACATCGCCCGCTGTACTTTGGCTTCCTAGCGTCAGCTTTCCGTTGTCGAAGCTGAGTATCGCCAAGGCCCCTGGGATGCCTCCGGACGCCCGGGCTTCGGCATTGTTTTGGATCATTAATAGGTAACTGCGCGGACCTTCCGCGCCCAACAGGCCGGGGACGATTGCGGAGGCATCGGCCGACGCATTCAGGGCACCCGTCACTGCCTGCAGTTGTTCCTTGGCACTTGTCAGTGGTGCGGCAACCTGCGGCAATAAGGTGCTGGCATCTATCCTGTCCAGCCTTTCCGCTGAGACGCGCACAGCATGTGCCGCGGACGAGACACTCGGCGAGGCATTCTGAATCGGCTTTAAGTCGGTCCCGCTGCTGCTAGGAAGAAGGTTGTCCCAATTGAGAGAGCCAAAGACCTTGACGAGGGGAGAAACGCCAAGTGTCGCCACATCGTCGGCGGAGCGCGCTACCTCTGCGACCGCACTAAAATTTGCCCCTAGCCCCGGAATCGCTGACGCTATAGTCCAAAGTGGGTCTCCGGCTGCATCGCGCGCCGCTGCGGTGTGTGAGCGCAACTGATTGACTGTGTGGCTAGCCGCTTCTGGCTGATCTTCAGCGATGTTCTCTTTGAGTACCGGTATCAATTGCGACGCAGCATCAAGCTCGTTCTTGACGACGTTTGCCTTTGCGCCTAACCAAATTGCGGAGGCAACAATCAAGATGGCAAAGGCCGACAGCAATGCTGCCACGGTCACCAGACGACGACGATTCTTTCGTCGGCCAATCCGGGTACCGGAGGACCGCGGGCCGCCTGTCAAGTTGCGGTTCTGGGGTTCCGTGTCTGACGCAGCGTCAGTGCGCGCCATATTTAGGGCCGTCCCATACCGCGGTAGGTCCAGCCAGCGGCGCGCCATTTGGCGGCGTCGAGCACATTACGGCCATCAAGAATACGCAGCGACGAAACTCGGGAGCAGATTTCGTAGGGGTCGAGGCTCCGATACTCCTGCCATTCCGTCAGGAGAAGCAATATGTCGGCCTGGCCGATTGCTTTGTCGAGATCGGCTTCATAGTGAAGTTCCGGGAATCGCTTAGAAGCATTGGCAAGGGCCTTGGGGTCCGTCACGGTGACAACGGCACCCTGAAGCTGAAGCTGGGCAGCAATGCTTAGAGCAGGGGAGTCGCGGACGTCGTCACTCTCCGGCTTAAATGCTGCACCCAAAACGGTAATGCGTGTGCCGAGCAGAGTTCCACCACAGATTTCCCGTGTCAGTTCCACTACCCGGGAGCGGCGTCGCATATTGATGGCGTCGACTTCCCGTAGGAAAGTGAGGGCTTGATCTGCGCCGAGTTCACCGGCTCGTGCCATGAACGCACGTATGTCTTTGGGGAGGCAACCGCCGCCGAAGCCTATGCCTGCATGGAGGAATTGGCGTCCGATTCGGTCGTCCATACCAATGGCGTCAGCGAGCCTAGTCACATCGGCGCCGGTGGCCTCGCATACTTCTGCCATGGCATTGATGAAGGAAATTTTTGTGGCCAGGAACGAATTCGCAGCAGCTTTCACTAGCTCGGCCGTAGGGTGGTCCGTGACCAGTCGAGGCGTCCCGCCAGCCAGCGAGCCGGCGTAAACTTCGTCCAACACAGCAACTGCCGGGTGGTCCTCCGATCCGTCAGCAACTCCGTAGACCAACCGGTCCGGACTTAGCGTGTCAGACACGGCGTGACCCTCGCGCAAGAACTCTGGATTCCACACTAAGTGGGCCGTGGCTTCCTGTGCTTGGACCAGGCCCGCCAAGCGTGATGCCGATCCGACGGGGACTGTGGATTTGCCGACAACTATGTTTCCCGGTGCAATATGCGGTAACAGGGCAAGAGTTGCGGCGTCGACGTACGTCATATCCGCGCCGTTTTCACCCTTCTTCTGCGGTGTGCCAACGCAGATGAAATGTACGTCGCTGCCAGCCGCTGCGGACATATCTGTGGTGAAGGACAGCCGGCCTGTGTCTTGGACGTCTCGCAGGAGTTGTTCGAGACCAGGTTCGTAAAACGGTGCCGTGGAGTTGGCGAGTCCGTTAATTTTGTGCTCGTCCACGTCGATGCCCACTACTTCGTGCCCGAGCTTTGCCATACAGGCAGCGTGGACGGCACCAAGGTATCCGCAACCAATGACAGATATGCGCATGCTTCTTTGTTCCTTCCCCTGAGGGGGTAATAAGTGGCGGTGCTGACTAGTAAGCGCCCGTGCCGCGAAAGACAGCGCGAACGGTTCGCAAAAGAATTATCAGGTCGCCAGCGAGGGACCAATTCTCTACGTAGTACAGGTCAAGACGGACTGAGTCCTGCCAAGACAAGTTTGACCTTCCGCTGACCTGCCATAATCCCGTGAGTCCTGGCTTCACCAAGAGGCGGCGGCGTACATCGTGTTCGTAGGCCTCGACTTCCGTCGGAAGGGGTGGTCGAGGACCCACGAGACTCATAGAGCCCGCGAAAATGTTGAATAGCTGGGGAAGCTCGTCCAAGCTAAACTTCCTCAGCACTCTGCCGACGCGCGTCACCCTCGGATCATTTCTAATTTTGAAGAGGACCCCATTGCCTTCGTTGTGGTTGGAGAGCGCTTCAAGATTTTGTTCGGCATCTAGCACCATTGAGCGGAATTTCAGCATGCCGAAATGAGCCCCTTCTATTCCTACCCGCTCTTGTTTGAAGAAAACTGGACCTCGGCTATCCAACTTGACCAAGATGGCCACGAGTGCCATGAGAGGGGAAGCGGCAACGATCATGATTCCGGACACAAAAACGTCGAATAGTCGCTTTGCCACTCCCTGGCCGCCCTCCAATGTGGGCGTCGTCACATGAATTAGTGGAAGGCCGGCAACCTGCTGTGTGTGGATACGTGGACCCGCTATATCAGTTAGCGCCGGGGCCATGATGAGGCCAATGCTTCGGGACGCCAGTTGCCAACCCAAGTGCCTTAATATCTGGGGGTGCAGTTGAACCCCTGCCGACACAGCGACAGCGTCGGCATTGCAGGCCTCGATCGCCGCCAAAATCGACGCCGTATCTGGTCTGAATCCAAGTATAGGAAGACCCGATTCAGGCTCTACAGTCGGACCGTCATGAGCGCCTGGCGTATACGCGGCGACTGGCAGATATCCCGCATGTTTGGCGCGTTCCAAGGATGATGCCAGATGGGCCACGGCACTCGTCCCCCCCACAAGCAATAGGCGTGACATGCTCCCGCCCTTCTGGCGATCGACATTCAGGTGCTGTCGAATCAGCCAGCGCGCCAGGAGAAGCCCGGCGAGTCCAACCGGAAGTGCGATTCCGACATAGCCGCGAGCAGTATCCACGCGGACGACGTATGAAAATATTGCAACAAGCCCGAAGAGCCAGAGGGAAGCAGCTGCAACCCGCTTATATTCGTCGGGACCAGCGCCCAGAATCCGGCTTTGTCTGCTGTTCCACGCGCCAAGCATTATCCACCACGCGATGGCCAGGACCACGGACAGCCAGGCATAAGCAAATTCCTGGCCGGAACCAAGTGAGTTTGGTTCTACCCCAAACCGCACGATGAAAGCGCCTGTAACAGCCCAAATTACGACAAATGCATCCGCAACACCTAGAAGACGAGAAGACCGCATGCGCCAATTCGCGTCCCGATTCAACTCAGCCCCATTTCATGCTATTCCGGTGATTATCGACGATTACGCTAGGACCGAAGCGATGCGATGTTGTCCCGGTACCATCGGACAGTTTCTTGGATGCCGACCTCGAGATCGATGGACGCGTTCCAGCCGGACTCCGAGAGTGCGGAAACGTCTAGAAGTTTACGCGGGGTCCCGTCTGGCTTGGAGGAATCCCACTCGATGGCGCCTTGATAGTTGACGGCCGCGGCCACAATGGAAGCCAACTCTTTGATCGTGACGTCTTGTCCCGTGCCGACGTTTACCTGCGACGGTCCATCGTAGTGTTCCAGCAAGTGGAGGCACGCAGCCGCCATATCATCGACGTGGAGAAACTCTCGGCGTGGAGAGCCAGTTCCCCAGTTAGTGACACTTGTGGCACCAGATTTTGCTGCTTCGTCGTAACGGCGAATGAGGGCTGGTAATACATGCGAACCCTCGGCAGAGAAATTGTCACCCGGCCCGTAGAGATTTGTCGGCATTGCAGAAATCCACGGAAGACCATATTGACGGCGCACGGCTTGCACGTGCATGATTCCAGCGATCTTTGCCACCGCGTAGGCGTCGTTTGTCGGCTCCAGGTGCCCCGTGAGTAGCGAGTCTTCGCGAATGGGTTGCGCGGCAAACTTGGGATAAATACAAGACGAGCCTAGGAAGAGTAGGCGTTCGACCTGAAATTCGCGGGCTGCGTCGAGGACATTTACCTGAATCCTGAGATTGTCACTCAGAAAGTCCACAGGGTACGAGTTGTTGGCAAGAATGCCACCCACTTTCGCAGCCGCAAGAACGACATAGCGCGGCTTCGTCTCGGCGAAAAACGCAAACACGGCTTCGCGACTCTTGAGATCAAGCTCCATCGAGGAGCGTCCCACGAGGTTCTTAAAGCCCGCTTCCTCCAGATTTCGCCAGATTGCCGATCCCACAAGTCCCCGATGGCCCGCGACATAGAAAGCTGACGAACGATCCAGCTTCGTTGGTACAAAGTCGACGATGTCACCCACTAATTTTTCCAGCTTTCGAGGTTCACGGAGTCGATCCAGTGGTTGCCTGCATGCTTCAGAGCTTCAATGTCGGCGTCAACCATGATTCGGGCAAGTTCCGGTGTGTGAACCGATGCCTTCCAGCCCAGTTTCTCCTGCGCTTTGGAAGCATCTCCCACTAGCGCATCAACTTCGGTCGGACGAAGGTACCGTTCATCGAACCGCACATGATCCTCCCAGTTCAGACCCGCATGCTCGAATGAAATCTGAAGGAAGTCACGAACGGTATAATTGCCGCCCGTTGCTAGCACAAAGTCTTCGGGTTCGTCGGCCTGAAGCATGCGCCACATTCCTTCTACGTACTCGGCCGCGTACCCCCAGTCGCGGACGGCGTCGAGGTTGCCCATGTACAGCAGATCCTGCTTTCCGGCTTTGATCGCGGCAACTGCTCGAGTGATCTTGCGTGTGACGAACGTTTCGCCCCGGCGAGGTGATTCATGGTTGAAGAGGATGCCATTCACGGCAAACATTCCATATGCCTCGCGGTAGTTCTTCGTAATCCAATAGCTGTAAACTTTCGCCGCACCATAAGGCGATCGAGGGTAGAACGGCGTGTCTTCGTTTTGCGGGGGCGGCGTAGCGCCGAACATTTCTGAGGATGAGGCTTGATAGAACTTTGTTTCGATTCCGGACATGCGGACTGCCTCGAGGAGCCGGATGGTACCGACGCCAGTTGTGTCAGCCGTGTGTTCGGGTTCGTCGAAAGACACGCGTACATGTGACTGGGCTGCTAGGTTGTAGACCTCATCAGGCTTAATTTCGGCCAGAAGAGTTACGAGCCTCGCTCCATCGCTCAAATCACCGTAGTGGAGGAATAATTTGGCCTTCGAATCGTGGGGATCAACGTAGAGATGATCAACACGCGCAGTGTTGAACGTCGACGCCCGGCGGATGAGACCGTGGACTTCATAGCCCTTTTTCAGCAGAAGTTCGGCGAGATAAGAGCCGTCCTGCCCTGTGATGCCAGTGATGAGTGCGCGCTTAGTCATTGTTACCCCCATGGATATGTCGAGTTAGTAAAGAGATACCTGTGCCGGCGGTTAGTCGGCGAAACGGCTGACCCAGCAGACATCCTAGCCAAAGGACTTTAGGTTCACTCAATGGACCGGTGCATGACGGCACGATTCGTTTGCATCCGGGCCTGGCGGGTATCCTTGGCATACAACTGGCCGACAGTCCAGTCAACGTAGTCTACACATTGGGGATGCGGCAACGTTGTTCGCGATTGCGCCGGTCCTGGTACGCGCGCAGACGTTGCTGGCTAAAATCGAAGAAGGATCTTGGGGAAATGACGCCAGTCTCAACTGTTGGGTCTTCAATTTGGCCAATCGACTTTCAGCAATTTGGCCCGGTGTCTCTTGTGTCTGCGACAGCGGCAGAGGCGGCTCAAGGCATCTGTGCTCTCGCCCAGCAGCGGACTGGTCCGTCAGCGATCCATGTGCATCTTGTTAATGCTTACACGATTTCACTTGCCGCAGAAGACAGCCGATATGCAGATTTGCTGTCAACGGGGAGTATGAACTTACCGGATGGCAAGCCCATCGCTGCCCTCTCCGGGCTAAGAAAAAAGACACCACGACTTCACCACGTGAGGGGTCCACAACTTTTCCTCGACGTCTTCGATGTTGGCCGGCAACACGGAATTCGGCATTTTCTCCTTGGGTCGTCACCTGAAGTTTTGGACCGACTCCAAGACAATCTTTTGAAGAAATATCCAGGCTGCGACATAGTCGGCATTGAGAGTCCGCCGTTTCGGCCTCTGAGCGAGTCCGAATTGGAATTGCAGGATCGCCGGATCGCTGCAACGGGGCCGGATATTGTTTGGGTCGGTCTCGGAACACCGAAACAGGACTGGGAAGCCCAAAGACTGGCATCCTCCATCGGCGCGACAACGATTGCCGTAGGAGCAGCCTTTGACTTTGCTGCGGGAACCGTTAGGGAAGCACCAAAATGGATCCGAACTATAGGCTTTGAGTGGTTTTTTCGGTTGTGCAGCCAACCGAGACGGCTCTGGCGGCGATATCTTGTCGGGAACTCCAAGTTCCTGATGATTGCGATGAAGGACATCCAGAAAAACGGATGGAGCCAGACTAATGTATAGTCCGTCGTCCATGCTGGCGCTGCCACGGCTTGTTTCTCAGAGAAGCTGAGTATGAACTTTCGGTCAACGACCAAGACGTGCGACGGAACCCTTGTAATTGGACATGAGGCGAACTCTCGGAGGCTGATTCGGTCTAAATCCCTACTGGCGTGGGCCGGTGCGGGCGTCAGCGGCGTCGTGCTGACTTTTCTAATTGTCTGGGGGCGCATCCCGCTGACCTTAGCGGCCGGTACCTCGTTGGGAGTAGCAGGATTTCTCATCTTGGCCAGCGTCAGTGTCAAATACAAGTTAGTGCTCATCTTTGTTCTAAACGCTTGTTTACTTGTGGTGGCCAACCGTCAGATTGCGGGCATAGATATCGCGGCATTGTTGTCAATGCTTACGGCGGGACTTGCGGCATTCGGTGTCACATCAAATAGACGTCCCGCTGACACGACGATTACTTCAAGTTCCGGTAATAGGTACTTTGATATAGTGACATATCTTCTCGTCGGTTTTGTTGTATTTGCAACCATTTCCACAATGGCTAATTCTCAAAGACTAACGACCTTAGTGCCATGGGTTAACGGCGCAGCCGTCGCCCTGCTAGTAGCCCGCCTTCCGTCTTCGTACTTGCCATCGTTTGCCAATGCCCGTCGCGCAGTCATCGTGGCTGGAGGCCTCACGGTCATCTACGATCTGTACCTCCTGGCGGCAGGAAAGGCCCTGAATACCGGGCCATTTAATGCCGGCAGGTTTGTGGGCTCTTTGGGGGATTATGAGCTCCTCGCTGAATTCTATGGCGCGATAATTTTGCTCGGCCTTACTGCAATCTTCTTTGATCGCAGCCGAATATGGCGTGCGACGTCCGGAATTGTCATTGTACCGAGTTTCCTTATACTCTTAGCTACTCAATCCCGGGGTCCAATTCTCCTTTTGTGTGTCGTGGCGCCTGTTCTAATTTTGATATCGGCGTTTCAGTTTCGTGAAGCTGCGGGTAAGATATTTGCCGTAGTTGCGGGTCTGGCCTTGGCGTTCGGAGTCTTCATGGGAACGCTCTCGGCAACGCCGCTTTTTGAGCGACTCTCCTCCATCCAGCTGGGTGGCAGCATAGAGTCAACTCTAAACAGGGCCAGTGTTTGGGATTATTTCACTCAGTTACCGCAATTCGTCAACACTGGCATCCTGGGTAATGGATTTGAATTTCCCTATGACGCAATAGGAACATTTCCGCACAGTCTCTATTTATGGCTGCTTTGGTCTGGGGGGTTAATCTCCCTCACTTCTTTCGGTTTGTTGGTTTCAATACTGTTGTGCAAGCTTATGCGAGGAATTTTCCTTCGGCATTCGGCCTCACTGAGCGCGGCTGCCATATTTGTCTTCATGCTCCTGGACGAAGTAAAAATCGAAGCGGCTCGCACCTCTCCCACAGTCGGTTTCCTGTGGGTTGTCCTATCACTAGCGATACTAGCTAGTCGAGAACAGAGAGAATCGTGAACAAACTCAAGAAGAAGCGTGTCAGCGCCCTACGACACTACTCGTCGCTGCTTAAGCCTTTTAAGTTCGCCGCTATGGGTTCCATTCTGATCTTGGCCCTGAGCGGTGTGGCCGAGGCGTTGGGCTTGGCCAGTATTCTCCCTCTACTCAGCCAAGGTAGTCCGACCATCGGTTCCATCCTTCCCGTTCTGGGAATGCTGACGTTGTTTCTTGTTCTCTCGACAATGCTGAAGTTCTACGGCGACGCGCTTATAAGTAGGGTCACGACTTCGGTAGAGGCCGAGGCCAGACGTCATCTGATGGAAAGGCTGGTCTCGGGACCTTGGTTGCAGGTCGGAAAGCTCGGCCAGGGTGAAATAACGGCAGCAGTGATGTCAGAAGCAACACAGCTTTCGAACGGTGTCTACGCCTTGCTGTCGGGAATCGGAACCTGCGTTGTTGTAGTCATCCTCATCGCGGCCTCTGCCGTCTTGACCCCCAGCCTGTTGGGCCTCGCATTGCTGTTCATACTTGCGTCGGCTCTCATTTTTCGCCAGCGGTTGAAACATGTCCGACAAAACGAGCGGAAATTGTCAGGCACAACGACAGAGATCGCGGAGGACGTTTCTTCGTCTCTGTCGGACATCAAATTCCTGAGGGAATCGGGTAGCGACCGTCAATGGCTGATTCGCTCCCAGGAGAGCGCCAACCTCCTGGGCAGGCTCCGACGCAGACAAATAATGTTGCCCTCAGCGACGCGAACCATGGTCGACTGCGTAGCGGCGGTATTCTTGGCCGTTGTTGTCGGGCTGTCGCTCCTAATTCAAGGGGATATAACCTTAGGTTTGGTTTTCGTAGCTCTTTTCTACCGAATTATCCCGCGAGTTCAGGCTGTCCAAAATCAGTTGAATACGGCCCTTGGTCAGGTCACTTGGATAGAAAAGTGGAATTCTAGGATTGCAAGCCTCGCCAGTACGGATAAGAAGTCCTCGACAGTCAGGTCTCCGAGTGAAGCATCCTCTGTCCTATTGGTGGAAGGCCCGCCGGGATTCTTACTTCGTGGGGTATCGCATTTTTTCTCAGGCCGACATGTTGCTGCCCTCGAGGGAATTGATCTTGAAATCCAGGCCGGCGAGAGAGTCGCCATTCTCGGACCCAGTGGATCCGGTAAGACGACGTTACTCGATATCCTCTTGGGGTTGTTTCCACCGACTGCGGGATCCATTCAGGTCAATGGTACGGAGCTGGACCCTGACGAATGGGGTGATTTCAGACGGTCCATTGGTATTGTTCCTCAGGATGTGCCGATTCGTCGCGGGACGCTTGCTGAGAACATTTGCTGGGATCGTCCGGCTGATTCGGACCTTATAGCGCAGGTGCTTCGTATGTCGCAGCTTGAAGAGCTCGTGGGTCAGCTTCCGTCCGGAACTGCTTCGTTCATAGACTCGAAATCGGTTGGATTATCGGGAGGTCAGCGACAACGGGTGGGGCTGGCACGGGCCTTATACAGACAGCCGTCGCTTCTTGTCTTGGACGAGGCCACTAGCGCCCTAGACTTGGACACCGAAAAGGCAATTTTGGATGCGGTAAACCGGATCCCCTGGCGGATGACAGTGATTGTCGTCACACACCGCCACGCGGCTCTCGATTTTGTTGATCGAAGGATTGACCTGGTCAACGGCAAAATTCGACACTCTCACCAGAATATGGAGTTGGGCTCATGAAGGACGTTCTAGTTATTTGTACTCGGAACAGAAGCGCAGACATGGTGCGTTGTCTTGAGTCGCTGCTCCAACAGCGGAGGATGCCGCTGAAGGTTCTCGTCGTGGACAGCAGCGACACTAATGAAACAGCCGATCTCAGCGAAGAGTTTAGGAGCCAAAAGGGACTGCCGTTTCTCGAGTATGTCCACACCGCCCCTGGTCTTACGTTGCAGCGGAACGTCGCACTAAGGATGGTACGCGGAGAATTCGATGTAGTGCATTTTGTCGATGATGACGTAGAGCTTGAACCTGGCTACATAGACGAGCTGCTAAATGCGTTTGAAAAAGACGCGTCTTTGGTTGGCGCAGGAGGCCTGATCAAGGGGGGCAATCGTACGAAAGCATCGCTTGTCGCTCGGCTTGGAGGGCGCGATAGTGTACACCCAGGCAAGGTTCTACCCACTGGCTTCAATATTGGGGCACACGAAACACCTTTCGATGTGGACGTGGACTGGCTCCCGGGTTGTTCCATGTCGTTCAGGCTTGAGATGATAGACGGCCTCTCCTTCGACGAACGCCGAGTCGGATATGCCATCGGAGAGGACGCTGATTTCGGGTTGCATGCGCGGACTCGGGGGACTCTCAGGCATGTTCATTCAGCCAGGCTCCACCACCATCAGTCCCCGGTCAATCGCCATAAGCGACCGCTAATCGTACGCATGGCCGTTGCTCATCGCTGGAGCCTCGCCGCGGACCACCCGGTAAGGGTCCGAAGGGCCATGGTCGTATATGGCACGCTCACAGAATCGGCAAACTATCTTCTTCGATTTGTTGTGTCGCGATCGCATGACAGGCTTTGGTGGGAGTGCTGCGTCTCGGGAGTGGCCGGATTGTTGGATATCGCCAGGAGGCGAGCCTAATTGAACATGGATGATGGTGTTTGTGCATACCTGACGGGTGGTTTGGGAAATCAGCTGTTTGTTCTTGCAGCAGCTTGGGAGCAGGCCGAACGCTTAGATTGCCCGCTCTACATAGATGCTTCCAAGTACCTCAAAGGGGACTTGAGATCCTTTGAACTAGGGTCATTGAGGCTGCCGGGTGAAGTTGTTTCACACGAGTCACCGTGGTTGCATCTGGGACGCCGCTCACGCAGATTTGGTCTTTCCAGGCGCACAAAGAGCCTTCGAGTATATCGGGAAGAGTCCTTTGCATACTCAGCGGAAATCAACAAGATCGTCCCAGGAACGACGATTTTTGGGTACTTTCAATCGCCACGGTACTTTGAGTCGATAGCCGATCGCATTGCTGAGTTGATATCGAATTGTCCTGTGACTTCTGAGGAACAACAAGTATTTGAAGGCCTGAGAAACAGCGGACGCGCAACAGTTCATGTTCGCCGTGGCGACTACATGACCACCCATACGCAGGCCGTTCACGGTGTCACTTCGAGTAACTATTTCGAACGCGGGCTGGGGCTGATCAGTAGAATTTCGTCGGTTGACCAAGCTACAGCATTCTCAGATGAGCCGGATGTTGCCCAAGACGAGCTGGGGCATCTTCCAAATCTCGACTTTTTTACGGAAAATTCCGCACTTTCTGGCATAAATACGATAAAGGCTATGTCGTTGGGTAGCGGCATGGTCATGAGTAATTCGTCCTTTAGCTGGTGGGCAGCTTGGCTCATGGCAAGACGTGGATCACACACTATAATCGCGCCGCGACCGTGGATGTCTAGTGGCGAGAGTGCTGCTGACCTTCTAGGGTCTGACTGGTTGACCCTGGATGCCAGGGGAGCATCCTAGCATGGGCGAATTCGAAGAGTCGGTGGAAACCGAGGGTCCAATTTGCGTCATTGCTGTATGCACATATAAACGACCCTTATTGTTGCGTTCACTTATGAATCAGTTGAACTCGCAGGACTTCACCACTTGCGAGGAAGTTCGTGTTTTGATAGTCGATAATGATATCGATCAATCCGCGAAAGCCGTTTTCAACGACTGCAGCCCAGACTTCGCAAATGTGGCCATAGACTACCTGCCTGCCCAGCCGCAGGGTTTGGTTATCGCGCGGAATGCCGCTCTGGACTATGCCAGTGCATTGAACGCCTCCATAGTCTTTATCGACGACGATGAGAGCCCAACGCAAGACTGGTTTGCAGGGCTCTGGGATATGCACCTAGGGTATCCCGAGGATGTCATTGCCGGCCCGGTAGTTCCACAATTCGAAGCCCAACTGCCTTCCTGGTGTACGGATGGGTCTTATTGGGAGCGACCGACCTTTGAAGATGCCAGCCTTTTGTCAAAGCCCACAGGAGACGGAAATATCCTCTATCCTCGGGCTCTTGTTCACGATTGGCGCTATTCGCCGAAGTACAATACTTCTGGAGCGCAGGACACTCATTTATTGCGAAGATGGATGGCAACTGGGCGAGGTCTGCGCTGGAGTTCCCGGGCCGTTGTGACAGAAGTGGTGCCAGCTGGCCGACTCACATTCCGATATGCACAAGAGAGGGCGTATTTCAGTTCCCTCGCTTACGTGTGGGTAGACCGTGAACTTGGGTCAACGGCAGCTTGGACGCTGCTGCGGGCAGCGCGGCGATTTACTTTGGGACTAGTCGGCTACCCCATCTCACTCTTGCGACGCGATACATCGGGTTACCATCGGGCTCTTCTGCAATTTTCGTCTGCTCGAGGAACCTTTGACGGGCTAAAATTAACCTCCTTTGATAGATACACGAACTACCAGATAGATGCTTCAGCGTCCTAAGCAGCTTGAGTTCCCGTCGCAACGGGCTATTGGCCTGCCCGCCGCTCACTTAGGCTGGGCCGATTCCGTGTCGTTTCCGTGGGAAGGTGGGGCCGGCGAGAGATCGACGAGGACTACGAATACTACTCTGTGGCAGTCCGTTCGAGGTTGTCGTCCATGGTGATCAGTAGCTGGCTGGCTACCTCGGCCCCGAAGATCACGGACGATGCGTGCGTGGAAAGTGATGATCGCGGACATGGGGCCAGCTCCGGATGTAGATGCCGGTAGTGAGCCGCGGGGCATTGACCACCAGCGATGCCATGACCAGGATGCTCTTGACTGGGGCATCATGCCGTGCCGTCCGCGGGAACCGCAGCGATTCGGAGGCCCGGGGCTCCCCGGGACTTTCTCGGTCTTTTCATCTCTGCCAATTGCAACTCCTAATCGCTCAGGTGTTGCCACCACCGCTGGACGCCAAGCCCACGAAACGGCTCACTGTTCGACCATCACTGACAAAGACCAAGGAGGGGCCGAGGTTCCACTCCGGAGAACGCTGCCCGTGCTTATTATGATCAGCTGATGAAACAGGGATTGGGCAAACAGTTCATGGGTGTTGCCCCGGATCTAACTGCTCACTATCGACAGACTCTGCCCAAGCTCCATGGCGATGGCTTCCAAGGTGCGGCGGGCACGCAACACGTCCGCAATCATGATCCGTTCCGACTCGGGGCGGAGATCACTGCTGGCCGCTGCCGCGAAATCGCTGGGTACTTCTTGATGTCCCCAGCCCTCAAGACGACCGCGTGGCCGTGCTGCCAGCCTGTTGTTAACGCCAGCCGAAAATAGGGCCACCGACCATTATGGAAGGTGATCAATTTGGATGATTGGGCGGAGATACGCCACCTGTTTTCGACGGGCAAGCACTCGAAGCGGGAGATCGGCAGGATCGTGGGTGTTTCCCGTGGAACGGTGGATCGGGCGCTGGAGTCGGATCGGGCGCCGAAGTATCAGCGGGCGGCCGGTGGGTCGAGTTTTGATGCGTTTGCTCCAAGGGTGCGGGAGTTGTTGGTGAAGACGCCGACAATGCCGGCCGCGACGCTGGCGGAGCGGGTGGGCTGGTCTGGTTCCGCGTCGTTGTTCCGGGCGAAGGTCGCTGTGATCCGGCCTGAATACGCAGCGCCTGACCCGGCCGACCGTTTGGTGCACGAGCCGGGGTTCCAGGTCCAGTGCGATCTTTGGTTCCCGCACGAGCCACTGCCTGTCGGTGCGGGCCAGTCCGATACGCCCCCGGTGCTGGTGATGACCTCTGCGTTCTCGGGCTTCATCCAGGCCCGGAGGTTGCCGTCGCGGACGACGCCGGATCTTCTGGGTGGAATGTGGACTCTGCTGCAGGACGCGCAGGCGGTTCCGTCCAGGCAGTTGTGGGACAACGAGTCCGGCATCGGCAGGCGCCGGCCCACGGAGCCGATGGCCGCGTGCGCAGAGTTCCTGGGGCTGGAGATCAAGCTGCTTCCGCCGCGGGATCCGGAGTCCAAGGGCATGGTCGAGCGGATGAACAGGTTCTTCCGGCAGCGCTTTATGCCGGGCCGGGACTTCCGCTCACCAGCGGACTTCAACGGTCAGTTGGAGGACTGGCTGCCCAAAGCGAATCACCGGTATTCGCGGTCCCGCCACGGACGCCCGGACGAGCTGATCGTCCTGGACCGGGAAAGGATGCGGGAGCTGCCGCCGGTGAGCCCGGACGCGGTGTTCCGCAACGCGGTGCGCCTCCCGCGGGATTACTACGTGCGGGTGTTCTCCAACGACTATTCCGTGGACCCTTCATTCATCGGGCGGATCGTGGATCTCGTCGCTGATCTGGACACCGTCTGGGTCACCCACGACGGGGTCATCATCGCCACCCACGTCCGGGCATGGGCCCGGCACCTGGTCCTGACCGACCCCGCCCACGTGGCCCGCGCCGCGATGATGCGCCGGGACTTCCGCGCCCAACGCGTCCACCGCCCCGAACCAGTGGAAGCCGTGGAGGTGCGGGATCTGGCCGCCTACGACGAGGTCTTCGGCATTGACCTCGGCCAGCAGAGCCTGGTCCTGGAGACGGCATCATGACCGGGACACCGTCACAGATCGAGTACTACGCCCGGGCCCTGCGCGCACCGCGGATCAGCGATGGGTTCCGCCGGCTCGGGGACCAGGCCCGGGACACCGGCTGGTCCCACGAGGACTACCTGGCCGCGGTCCTCTCCCGCGAAGTCTCCGAACGCGAAGCCTCCGGGGCTGCCACCAGGATCAAGGCCGCGAGGTTCCCGGCCCACAAGGACCTCGAGGAGTTCAACTTCGACCACCAGCCCTCCGCGGACCGGAACCTCATCGCGCGCCTGGGCACCTTGGTGTTCCTCTCCGAAGCCAAAAACGTGGTCCTCCTCGGGCCGCCTGGCACCGCCAAAACCCATCTTGCGGTCGGCATTGGCATCAAGGCAGCCAAGGCCGGGCACCGGGTAGTCTTCGACTCCGCCACCGGCTGGGTCGCCCGCCTCCAGGAAGTCCACTCCCGCGGGAAACTCGCCCAGGAACTTGTCAAACTCCGCCGATACAGCCTCCTGGTGGTCGACGAAGTAGGCTACATCCCGTTCGATCAAGACACCGCGAACCTGTTCTTCCAGCTCGTCTCCAGCCGCTACGAACACGCCTCCATGATCCTGACGTCGAACCTCCCGTTCGCCCGCTGGGGCGACGTCTTCGGAGACCTGACCATCGCCTCGGCCATGATCGACCGGATCGTCCACCACGCCGAGGTCATCAGCCTCAAAGGCAACAGCTACCGACTCAAGAAACACCAGCCCGCCTCCAGTACGGCACAATAGAAACACAACCCCGTGGCCCCGTTCAAGTGGCATTAATGGCCCTATTACCGGTTGGCGTTAACACCTGTGTCGGAGCTGCTGCTGATCCCCAGATCCGGGGCTACTTGACGTTCCGGGGGCCCCAGCGCGGGCGATGAGCGCAGAAGGCGCCGTCAGCGAACCGGAATAATGCCGGCAATCCGCAATCGCGGGTGATTGTGCGCGAGTACCCGCAGCCCCGCCAGATCAGCAAACAGCTACGCATAGATTTCCCTGGACAATCAGAAATGCACAAGTGCTGAACGTAATTGCATGATGTCAGCCGACTCTTCTGACAAAGTCTCTGTCGAGCTTGGCAGCAGCATCATTTCGACGAGGGTTGCCCCGCTGTCGACACATCGTTAAGGCCTGTAAGAGAGTGCCCGTTGTATCCCATCGAAGAATCGAGCTGCCATTTCATCAGTAGTGAATTTACCGCGGACGGATCTGCACGCTTCCTGCATCGACCGCAATTGATTCTTGTCCGTGAGTAAGGAAATTAAGGCCTGTGCATAGGATCGTTCGTCGTCTTCGGACACGAGGCATGTCTTGCCACTCTCCAGATATTCAAACTCCGGCCCGTGCCATGGCCAATCTGTAGTCACAATAGGGCGGCCGGCAGCAAAGCTATCAACGGCCACTAATCCCACACGGCCCGGCATGCAAATCAATTCAGCTGCCGCTATAGCTAGGGCTTTCTGAGTTCCAAAAAGCGGACCTAGGTATCGAAGCCAAGGAGCGGTTTCGGCGAGCTTCTCCACGCTCTCTTTGAGTATGCCATTGCCCACCACGAGAAGCCTGAAGTTCTTATCCATCTCGTATGCGTTGCGACATGCGGCAAAGAGAAAGGGGAGCCGCTTTGATTCATCGAGACCGCCGATAAAAATCGCTGTTTGATCCGTGAGCTGATTGTCCTTACGAAATTCATCGATCTCAGCTTTTGATATACATGAAATTGCGTCTTGAAGATCGGTAGTGTCAATGGAGTTCTGAACGACTGTTGTCTGTGCTATGGGGTAGCCCCCGGAAATAACCGACTCCCGCGAACCTTCGGTGTAAGCAAAAAACCAGTCTGCGGCACTCGTCAACCGAGACATTGCCCTTCTTCTAATCCAGGATGGACTTGTAACGAAGTCCCGTCCGTGCCCCCAGAGGCAGATCTTCCGGCGTTGCCATGGCGACAAGAGGAGCCAGTATGCATCAACATTGCGTCTTGCTTGTTCCATGATGACAAGGTTCGCCTCGGCTATGACCGGTCGGACGCGGCGAAAAACAATACGCATTTTCACAATTCGAATTTCCAATTGTGAAAGCGGCAAAATAAATTCAGCGGAACTTCCGTCTTGACGCTGATTTTGCTCTTTGTTGGCTGCACCGGCCGCGATTTGGATATCGATTCCATTTTCTTTACCGAGTTCAATCAGCCGGCGAAAGAAGGACACCCTGTACTGAGGGACATACTCTTGGAGTATTACCACCCTTGCGCTTGTCATATTGCTTCTGAATCCGTTCTTGAATCAGCAGGAAGAATCGTGACTACACCCACGTAGCGCAAGTCAGTTTGCGAGTCGAAGTCGCAATTGCGGGAGCACCCGACTGACTTCTTGTGGAGAACCACTGAGTCCTGGTTTGCAGAACCTGCGCATAGTAGTTTGGCTAGTGAGAATCGAAGCGACGCGCAGGGAACACCTTTGGGGGCTGTTCCACGCGTTCGAACATCGTTCTGCCGAAATCATCAATGGCTTGATGATCTCCCCGTCGGGCCTTCGTATTGTTCAACTCAGCAGCTTTCCCTGTTGAATCTTTTTTCTCCTGACTACTGTAGGAGTAGCCGTAGGAATACGAATCGGGTCCTCGGGCTGGAAGTCGGTTCAGCACCAGCCCTAGTAAATTGGATCCAACCATTTGAAGCGCGCTGAGGGACTTTTCGAGGTCTTGCCGTTTCAGTTTCTGAGACCCAATTACCACGATTACCCCGCCGACATGCTGCGAGAGCACAGCTGCGTCGGTAACAGGAAGAAGCGGCGGCGCGTCGACCACAACGGTGTCGAATGCGTGCTCAAGCCTGAGGATAAGGTGTTTCATTTCTTGAGAACCCAGGAGCTCACTGGGATTAGGAGGTATTTGACCCGAAGTCAAAACGAAAAGATTGTCGTCGCCCCACGGCTGCAACAGATCGTTGACATCGGAGGATCCGACCAATGCCGTGGTCAAACCTATGCTTCGGTCTAGGCCCAAGTATTCATTGACCATGGGCCGACGAAGATCGGCGTCAACCAGGCAAACGGTCTGTCCTGCTTGCGCCAGAGCGATAGCAAGGTTTGTCGCCGTAGTGCTCTTTCCTTCGCCAGGTACAGACGAAGTGACGAGCACCGTTTTTGCCTGCCCTGTGACGTTTGCGAATTGTAGGTTTGTTCGAAGCTGCCTGTACGACTCGGCGCGGGGACTCTGGGCGGGTGTCTGCGTCAAGAGCGGAGATCGAGTCGCTGATGGGTCAAATGAAATACCCCCAAGAATAGGGGCATCGGTGATCAGCCGCACATCAGCCTCGCCGCGAACCCGATTGTCCAGGGTGGATCGGAGCATGGCGATGCCGATTCCAATTCCTATGCCAAAAAACGCCCCGAGGAGCAGATTCATCCGTGTGTTGGGTGCAGAGGGAGCCGTGGGAACGGTTGCAGGTGTAATTATCGACAGGTTTACGGGAGAGCTCCCTCCGGTCTTTGGCCGTTCCAGCCCATCGACCGCCTGTATGAGACTATTTGCAACAGCTTCGGCTATCGCGGCCGCCTGAACCGCGGAAGTGTCATTCACAGAGATGTTTATCAACACAGTATTCAAGTCGGTGCTGGCGCGAACATTCGAAGCCAACACTCCTGCGGTTGTGGGCAGCCCGAGTGATGCAATAACGGGATCGAGAACAACGGGAGTGTTTACAGTTTTCACATAAGACTGGACTCTTGCCTGACTGAATGTGTTGCCTTGTTGCATCTCTTGGACCGAGCCAGAGTTCTGGATAGCCACGAACAACTGAGTCTCGGAGGTATACGTGGGCTTCGATAGCATTGACGATGCCCCGGCAACGAGAAGACCGGCTAGTGTCGCAGCAACGACCAAAACCCAGCTCCGGCGCAGAATGCGCATGTAATCCTGTAGGTCCAAACCGGAGTCCCCCTGTGTCGAATGGCTGGGCACGCCAAGCGGCACGCCACCAGAACGGCATTATCTGTGCGGTCTGATCAATTGTACCCGCCGCAGGATCAGGAATATTCAAGATTGCGGGCCAGCGCCCATGCTGCTTCATGAGCCATGAGGAGAACTGGCGCGTGATACAGCGTAGCTTCAACCCATTTGGCCTCATAGTCGACTTCATGAAAGCGGTGACGAAGCTTGCTGGTCCGACTCATTGACCTCCCCGTATTTTAACGGATAGTTGAGAATTTTGAGGTTGACCCACAACGAGCGGAGGCGGATGCACTCCGGTGGCAGGACCAACTTCTGCTTCTGGCCACGCGCGGTGACGGCGGCACGTCCGTTGGAATTTGCGCACTCAGCTCTGGAGTTCCGTTATCCGACAGATCGTATTCATGCAGTCAGGGCAGTCAACGGATACCTTGAGTCTCGCCCCGACAATCAAGGGCGGGCGCCGCCGTCTGCTTGCTAAATCTCGGTGCCTTTCTCTGAGACCTCTACCGCGTATCCACATCCTCGAACACCAGAAACGTCTGCGTATCCAGCACCCCCGGCATGGACTGCAGCTGATCGAAGATCACCCGCCGCAGGTCCACGTTGTCCACGGCCCGCACCAGCAGGATGACGTCAAAATCCCCGCCAACCAAGGCTATGTGGTGCACCTCTGGGATGGCCCGAAGAAGCTCTCGCAGTTCGCGCCACGAATGCTGCCTGACTTTGAGTGTCACGTAGGCGGAGGATTTGAGCCCGGCCTTAATAGGGTCAACGAGTGCCGTGAACTTGGTCAGCACCCCCTCGCCGGTCAGCCTGGCGATCCGCGTATAAGCGTGCGCCCGTGAGATGTGCACGTTTTCCGCCACCTGAGTGACGGACATCCGCCCGTCCCGGGTCAGCTCCGCGATGATGTTTCGATCCACGTCATCCAGCGGTACCGACGTCTGGTCCCCTTCGGTCCCTGCCATTTGTCCACAACTCCCGCCGGTAACGCAGCTCACACTTACGATTCGTCTTTCAGACTAGGTCAAAATATCGTACTTCTCCACGATTTCCTACGGGTCTGGATACGAAAGTTCCTTCAGGACGATACTGGAACCGAATAGTGGCAACAGAAGGACGAACCAATGACGATCTCCCAGGACCACACCGCCCTCGGGCAGCACTCGCCGGAACAACCGGCTGGGAACCATGTGACCGAAGGCGCCGCAGCCGAGGCTGTGCGCAAGTTCGGCATCACGGTGGAGGACTACATGCTGCCGGCCCGCCACCAGATCCAGATGGTGGACCAGGACGGTACCCTGAACCCCCACACCGAGCAGGGCGCCCAGCCCGGCCATGAATACTCCCTGCCCGGTGACGCCGAACTGCTGGCGGCCTATGAGCAGCTCGTCGTCGGCCGCCGCGTCAATGACCAGAACTCCGCCCTGGTCCGTCAGGGCCGCATGGCTGTCTACCCCTCCAGCCACGGCCAGGAGGCCTGCCAGGTTGCGGCCGCACTCTGCCTCGCCGACGGCGACTGGATCTTCCCCACGTACCGCGACTCTGTTGCCGTGATGGCCCGCGGTGTGGATCCGGTCCAGACCATGACCTTGTTCCGCGGCGACTGGCACAGCGGCTACGACCCCGCCAAGCACAAGGTGGGCATCCAGTGCACGCCGCTGACCACCCAGCTGCTCCACGCAGTCGGGGTTGCCCACGCCGCGAAGCTCCGCGGCGAGGACACCGTGGTCCTGGCCATGTGCGGCGACGGCGCCACCAGCGAAGGAGACTTCCACGAGGCACTGAACTTCGCTGCGGTCTTCCACCTGCCCGTCGTCTTCTTCGTGCAGAACAACCAGTACGCCATTTCGGTACCGCTGGCCCACCAGTCCGTGGCGCCGTCGCTCGCCCATAAAGCGGTCGGCTACGGCATGGCCGGCGAACGTGTGGACGGCAACGACGTCGTCGCCCTCCTCGCCGTGCTCGGCCGCGCGGTCAAGCTGGCCCGCGAAGGCTCCGGCCCGCTCCTGGTGGAGGCCCACACCTACCGCATGCAGGCACACACCAACGCCGATGATGCCACCCGCTACCGCCAGGACAGCGAAGTGGCCCAGTGGGTGGCCAGGGATCCGCTGAAGCGAATGCAGACGTACCTGACAGATCGCGGTCTGCTGGACGACGACGGCGCCGCGCGGATCGCCGAGAAAGCGGAGCAAGTTGCCACGCAGCTTCGCGACGGCCTGGGCGAGGACGTCCCCGTCGACCCGCAGGATCTGTTCCGCTACGTCTTCTCCACTCCCACCCCGCAGCTGAAGGAACAGTCCGCCCTGCTCGCGGACGAACTGGCCCGCGACGCCAGCGCCGGCGCATCATCCGATACGGAGGCCGCAAAATGAGCCCCACAGTCACCGCCTCCTCCGAGGTCAACGGCAACGTCAGTGCGGCGACGGCCCGCGCCGCGGCCAAGGCAGCCGACACTGCCGAATCCACAGGCCCGCAGACCATCACACTCGCCAAAGCACTGAACACGGCCATGGCGGACGCCATGCACGCCGACTCCTCTGTGCTGGTGTTCGGCGAGGATGTCGGAATGCTGGGCGGCGTCTTCCGGATCACGGACGGGCTCACTAAGACGTTCGGTGAGTCCCGCTGCTTCGACACCCCGCTGGCGGAGTCAGGCATCGTCGGCATGGCCGTGGGAATGGCCATGAACGGCATGCGCCCGGTGATCGAGATGCAGTTCGATGCCTTCGCCTACCCGGCCTTCGAACAGATCGTCAGCCACGTGGCCAAGATGCACAACCGCACCAAGGGCGCGGTCAAGTTGCCCATCGTCATCCGCGTCCCGTACGCCGGCGGCATCGGGGGAGTGGAGCACCACTGCGATTCGTCCGAGTCCTACTACGCCCACACCGCGGGCCTGAAGGTCTTCACCCCGGCCACCGTCGCCGACGGTTACCGCATGCTCCGCGAAGCCATCGACTCCGATGACCCGGTGATGTTCATGGAGCCCAAGAAGCTCTACTGGTCCAAGGACCTGGTGGACCTCGAAGGACTCCGCGCCGAGCACACCGCGAACGCCGAGCGGGGGACTTCCTCGGAAGGCCGCGCCGCCGTCGCCCGCCCCGGTACCGATGCCACGCTGATCGCCTACGGTCCGTCTGTGCCCACCGCGCTGGCCGCCGCTGCTGCGGCGGCAGAGGAAGGCCGCTCCCTGGAAGTCATCGACGTCCGTTCCATCGTGCCCTTCGACGACGAAACCGTGTGCGCCTCCGTCCGCAAGACCGGCCGTGCGGTGGTCATCGCCGAAGCCCATGGCTTCGCATCCGTCTCTTCGGAAATCGTCGCCCGGGTCCAGGAACGCTGCTTCCACTACCTGGCCGCACCGGTCCGCCGGGTCACCGGCTTCGACATTCCATACCCCGCACCCAAACTCGAGCACTACTACCTGCCCGGCGTGGACCGCATCCTCGACGCCGTTGACGACCTCCAGTGGGAAGACTGATCAGATGAGCGAAACGAAAGTATTCCTGCTGCCGGACCTGGGCGAAGGCCTCACCGAAGCCGAGCTCGTGAACTGGCTCGTGGCCGTGGGCGACGAAATCCGGGTGGACCAGCCCATCGCTGAGGTCGAGACCGCGAAGTCGATGGTGGAGGTCCCGTCGCCGTACGCCGGCACCGTTGCGGTGCTTCATGGGGAACCGGGCCAGACCCTTGACGTCGGGAAGCCGTTGATCTCGGTCACACCCATCGGTTCCCCGGTTGTTGAGCAAAAGACTCCGGTGGTTGAGCCTGTCGAATCGCCGGTGGTTGAACCGGTCGAAACCGCCACGGGAGAGACCTATCGTGACGAGGTAAAGGCCGGCTCGGGCAACGTCCTCATCGGATACGGAACTCCAGGCGGACACGGCGTCAGCAAGCGCACCCGCCCCCGGAAATCCTCGACCGCGACATCGGTGATTGAGCCTGACCGCCCGGCAATTGAGCCTGACCGCCCGGCAATTGAGCCTCACGAAATCACAAGTGCGGAGAAGGCAGCCGACGATCTCCTTCTTCTGCGCACCCGAGTGCCGGGCAAACTTGGGGCGGTGATTTCACCGCTGGTCCGCAGGATGGCCCGTGACCATGGAGTTGATTTGGGGGGACTCCAAGGGTCGGGTGCAAGCGGGCTGATCATGCGAAAGGATGTCGAGGCTGCGATCGCTCCCGCCCCGGCGGTAGAGGCTGTCGGTACGCGTCGCCCGAGGGTTGAACCGCGTTCTGTGGTTGAGTCTGTTGAAACCGGAACGGAGACCGACTCCCGCACGGGTCTTGGCATCACCGCCCGGACGCCGGTCCGGGGCGTCCGCAAGGCTGTGGCCGCGAACATGACCCGCAGCCGCTCGGAGATTCCGGAAGCGACGGTTTGGGTCGATGTGGATGCCACGGCTCTCGTGGAGATGCATGCCGTCCTGAAGAAAGCGAACCCGCACAACACCCCCGGGCTGTTGGCATTCATCGCTCGGTTTGTGACTGCCGGATTGAAGAAGTACCCGGCGCTGAACACCCGGATTGTCACCACGGAGGATGCGGCAGGTGGGGAGAGTCAGGAGATCGTCGCGTTCGACGGCGTCAACCTGGGCTTCGCAGCGCAGACGGACCGCGGACTGATGGTGCCCTCCATCCGCAACGCGGACAAGATGAGCGCCCGCGACCTGGATGCCGAAATTCGCCGGCTTACCGCCGTAGTGCGAGAAGGCAAGGCGACGCCGTCGGAGTTGGGAAGCGGCACCTTCACGCTGAACAACTACGGAGTGTTTGGTGTGGACGGCTCTGCCGCCATCATCAACCACCCTGAAGTGGGCATCTTGGGTGTAGGACGGATCATCGATAAGCCCTGGGTGGTCAACGGCACGCTGGCCGTCCGCAAGGTCACCGAGCTGACACTCACCTTTGACCATCGTGTCTGCGACGGCGGGACCGCCGGCGGGTTCCTCAGGTACGTGGCCGACGCGATCGAGAACCCCGGGTCCGTGCTCTCTGACGTCTGAGGTGAGGCAAAGTTCCGATCGACGAATCGGACATTTATTGCGGACTCGTAATTACAGCTCCTTTTATGACTGGTTGTCGGATGGTCCCGGGGGATGCTTGATTTTTGTTCGCTGCACCTGACTAGGTTTCGAAACAGAGCCCGGGATAACGACGTGCTTCGCCACCTACCACCACCAGCCGGTCATGAGTGTCGCCTTCGGCTGAAGCACTCCGGGGCCCGGACTGCTGTGGCAGACTGTGTGGGTGAACGACGAGCACTGCTATGACATTGTCTTCTTGGCCCTGGCGCAAAATTGCGCCGCTACTCTTCCCGGCATGATCCGCGCACTGGACAACTTGCGCAATTCGCAGATAAAGATTCACGCGGTGGTAGGAGAAAACGGCTCGCATGACGAGACAAGAGAGTTGCTTGAAAGTGCCGCGGCCTCAACAGGCATGATCTCAGTGGTCGACACATCCCTGATGTCTCGTGCAAGTGGGCGCCTGGAGCGGATGGCGCTTGGTCGGCAATTCCTAGCGGAGCATGCGAAGGACATGCTCACGCCGGCGCGGGCTATATGTGTCCTAGATGTGGATGAACCGTTCCTGGAGCATCTGGACCCTGTGATACTTCTGTCTGAGCTGCAACGGATGGAGGATGACGATGACATCTTTGCCGTTTCTGCAACTTCCCGCCCAACCTACTACGACCTGCTTGCCTATGAAGGTGAAGATCATTCCTTCACGGACCTTGACAAACGTATTCAACGGCTCAGACGCAACCCGCTAAAGTACTATTCCTTTTTCCGGAACTTCATCTACCCTCAGCAACAACGGCTCACATCGGACTCCGACATACATTGCCGATCGGCTTTCAACGGCCTGTGTCTCTATCAGGCCGATATTTACGCCGTTGGCTCATACATGCCGCACTCGAAGGATTCATGGATTTGCGAACATGTTACGTTCAATCGGTCCCTCGCGAGAGCCACAGGCGGCCGAATGGTGATTAGCGGGGCACTTGTGCTTCCAATGCCTTCCGAACATGGACGCAGGACACTCTCGGGATTCGTGTTGCAGCGCATGAGGAAGCTCCGGCAATTGGTGGTGACGCGATTCGGACTGAACGGGTGACCTCTGCGGCGTGGCCTACGATTCGGGCGGGGTCTATCCATATCGGCCTGGCGTCCGCCGGAGGGCATTGAGACCGAACCCACTACAAGAGGCGAACGTCTACAGCCGCATGGCGAAATCCATAGCCGGAACATGTCGCTGAGAAACGGGATCGCGGGGCTTCGCTGCTCAGTTCTCCCTGGCAAAGCCCGACGGATTAGAGCTCTGCCAGCGCCAGTGGTCCTCACACATCTCTGCAAGGCTTCGCTGGGCGGACCACCCGAGATGCGTCAGCGCTGCGGAGGCATCTGCATAGCTCCGGGCCGCGTCGCCCGGCCGGCGCGGCGCGAACTCGTAGGGAATGGATCGTCCAGCGGCCTCGCTGAACGCCTCGATGACCTCCAATACAGATGACCCGCGGCCGGTCCCGAGATTCCACCGAAACGTGCCGGTCTTTTTCCACATGTAGCGGAGAGCAGCAAGGTGACCAGCGGCCAAGTCCATTACATGTATGTAGTCCCGGACTCCGGTCCCGTCCGCAGTCGGGTAATCGTTGCCGAAAACCACGACTTTGTCGCGCCGCCCTACTGCCACCTGAGCAACGAAGGGCACCAGATTGTTGGGGCGGCCTTGGGGATCTTCGCCAATCTGGCCGGACTCATGCGCCCCCACAGGATTGAAATAGCGCAGCAGCGTGATGCTCCATCGCGGATCGGCCTCGCTCAAGTCAGACAAAATATCTTCGATCTGTTCTTTGGTTCGGCCGTATGGGTTGGTGGCGTCAAGCGGAAGGGACTCAGGCAAGGGCATATGCTCCGCAGCGCCATATACCGTTGCCGATGAACTGAAAACCAAGTGACGTACTCCGGCTTTTTCCATGCTGTCCAACAGGTTGAGGGTTCCGACGACGTTGTTTCTGTAATACATCAAGGGCTTCTCAACGGACTCCCCGACGGCCTTGAGCCCGGCGAAGTGAATTACGGCATCGATGTCACATTCAGCGAAGACCATGTCTGTGGCGTCTGCATCAAGCAGATTCCCCTCTCGGAAATCGACTTTCTTGCCAGCGAGTTCCTCGACCCGGCGGACCGCCTCTACGCTGGAGTTCGCAAGGTTATCGAACACAATAACGTCGTGCCCGTCCTCAAGAAGACCGAGCGTAGTATGTGATCCGATGTAGCCGGCGCCGCCTGTGACCAAAACCTTCATGGCGTCAGCTTAGGGGAACCTTGGGATTCGGGAAAATCAGAGTTCGAATGATCAGGTTCCGCGGGTTTGACGTTCGCTCGTTATGTACGAGGGGCGCTCTTCGCGGTCCATTTTTCCCAATAGGGTTTTCCGCGTCAGGCCGTTCTGAGGTCCATGGGGCCCACAAAACTTTCCATTCCGCGGGTGCCCATGATTTTCCCAGGTTAGCACGGGGCTGCCCGCCACCCTCTGATCGCAGGCAGACAATAACCCTAACCGGTCCGAAAGGGCTAGCCGGAGCGCCGCGACGAATAACTGCCCCAGTAGTCGGTGAGTATCAGCGCGGTGTTCGTGCGTCAAAGACGGGTACCCGACACTGGTCCTTTTAAATGCGGCTCGCGCATATCCTCGAGCCATGTTTTCCACACTGCTTCGATTGTTTGCACTCGGTCCAAGGTGCCGGTTTTGTGGAGTACGGCTCCGACGCAGGCCCCCGCCCGAATTCTGCTCACGCGCCTGCTGGGAGACATGGGACTACAAGCGCGTTCGCGATAAGCGCAAGGTTCAGGTACGTTCAAGCGGTCATGTCGGCCCAATCTATTGAGAATGCATCACGGGGACTCTCTCCTGATTCTGACCTTGAACCGGTAGCTGTGGTTCCGAACCTTGGGAACCTCCCCTCCCGAAAGTGACGATTGCTGGGCGCTCCGCAGGCGTAAACCATCATGGTTTTATCTCTAATTGCCGTACTCGGAATCAAGTTCAGCAGCTGGGATCCTTCCAAGCGCAGCCTTGCATGGTGGCGTCTGGCCGGCGAGGACGACATGAAACTCAAATGGCAACACCTGGAGCAGGTGATGGCGGACGAAGAGGCTTACGGTTTCATCGTGCCGACCGGCGAAGAGGACGACTGAACCCGAGCGGACAAGAGGCGCTCACCGGATCGGCGTGGGCGCCTCTTCCATGCCCGGCCTTCGGGCCTTTTCTTCCAGTGGTCATAAGCCTGACTTACTATGTGCTCGGTGGTCCGCCTCCACTGAGCCCGTGGCTAGGGCGGGCTGCCGCCTCTGATTGACTCGTGCCGTCACAGCTCCTGCGGCAATGGACAGCAGGTGCGCGGGGCGCTCGACGCACGATAGAACATCTCTGCAATGATGAGCGAAGCGGCTACGGACACAACCACCGCTAGCGGTAGGGAGACGGACCCAAGCAAAGTTACGCCACCGAGAATGAGCGGAAGGTGCACGAGGTAGAGGCTAAACGAGACGCGCCCAAGCCATTGTGCCAAGCTAGTGTTTCCCAGCTTCTCCGCTGCGGTCCACGACACAAGTGGCAACACGATGACCGTCGCGCCCGCGGTGAAGACCGAGCGAACTCCTAGCGTGGGCTGGCCGGGGCTGATCCACTCGGCGTTGGAAAGCAACAGGCCCAGCGCAGCAATGAGGACCCAGATAACACTAGGCAGACGCCGGGTGAGGTCCCGTATCCGCAGGCGCTCAGCACCAAGTACCGCGCCGATGGCGAAGATCGGCAGGTACGACAGCCACTCTAGGTTTCGCCAGGCGCCGATGAAAGTTAGCAGAAGGGCGACACCGATCTTCACGTGCCACAGGTTTCTCCAGCGGCGCACGAAAAAGACATAGGCAGGAAGCAACAGGGAGAAGGTGACTTCCCATTTGAGTGACCAAAGGGCGGTGTTGATGCCGCTATCGTTCAGAAGGAGTAGCGCGTCCTTTAGTGCCGCCGCTGCCCTTGGGGAGAGGGCGTACATGTTCGCTCACGTGCTCTGACCCGAGGAGCTTGTCCGGGGACGATCATCATAAGGACGACAGCCAGTACGAGTGAGCCCCATAGGGGCAGGTACAGGCGCAATAATCGCTTGGCGTAGTACGGAGCCCATCCAGCAGTGGATCCCGGTCTTGTGAAAGGAAGGATGATTACGAAACCGGAGAGGACGACGAATATGTGGATGGCGGCATTCCCGTTCGACAGGACGTGGACAGGGGAATGGACAAGCCACGACTCTAAGCTGTTGAGCCCGGCGAATCGGTTGCTGAATACGCCCCCCGAGTCCCGGAAAAGTTGAAAGCGCGTGACATACAACAACGACGAGCGCTGCCATCCCTCTGAGACCGTCAAGTTGCGTAACCCGCGCAGAATTCATTGTTCTCCCATTCGTGGGATTTTTCAGCAGCCGAGAGAACTGAAGTCGCGTGCCTATGCTCTGATCATGTGGCCTAACATAGACGCGCTGATCGTCGGCGCTCACCGCCGCGCCGAGGTGCGCCGCCGTAGCTGTGATGCTTGCGACGGCGCACTCCCTGGCGGTCAGTCCGTTGCCCCGGGTTGGCGTGCGTGCACGGACGGGTGCGCGCTTGACCTTTGGGAGATGGCGACGGCCTAGCTGGGACTTGCTAGGGCGGTCATCATGTCCGCAACCCACTGCGCCCCGAAGTCGGAGAAGTGGACCTTGTCCACGTTGATCAGTCCTCCGCTGCTGGCGTTCGTGATACCGGTGACGGGTGTGATGCCGAGCCGGCGGTACAGGTCCAACACCATCACTGTTGGATCAGAAGCAGCGATTTCGTAGAGCGTGTCCACGTAGTTCGGGTACGGCTCAATGGGTGATGTCGTGTCCCCGCGCCCCGGCTCTGCTATCAGCAATAATGTGGGCGGCGTAGTGCACTTGGCTTTTACGTTGGTCATGATCGTCTGGATGTTCGTCTTGAACGTAGCCGCCGTGACCGATGTCGAGTAGTCGTTGAGCGTGAGCGCAACAGCAACGAGCGACGGCTGGGCGACGGGGATGGTGTCCATCCAGTTCGGGTTGATGTTTGCGTAGTTGTTCGATTTCCAGCTACCGTGCCCACCGTTCCACAGCCGAATGCCCGCGGATTCGTCCCCGTCGTAGACCATGAACCCGGTGACTACATCGACCGCGCCAGTAACGAAGGCGAGAGCGATGGTGTGCGATGCGGAGGACAGCCCGCGAATCATCGTCCTGTTACCGTCCACCACGGGTGTTCCAGTGGTGCTGACGTTGGTTGCTGCCGCACCGTCCACTGAGTACGAGAATGATCCACCGCTCGGGGTCTTGACCCAGAAGATGTCTATCCCGGTGCCTGTGAACGTGTAGGTCATGCCGTCCCCGGATGCCTGCATCCCGACGCTTGCTTGCCCGAGCCCGTACTGGGAGTTGGTCAGCTTCGGAACGCCCTGATACGTGAACGGGCTGTTGGTAATTGTTCCGCTGTTCGCCACGGTGGAGGTCGGCAGGGCGGGTGGCGTGTATCAGCTGCCACCGACAATTTCGGCGGGCTGATACTTGCGACGCATCTCCACCAGGAACAGGTTAGTAAGGTGGCGTGCCATGGTCGTCTGGCCGACACCCTCGATCTGAGAATGCCCGATGATCATCATGTCCACGGGCACGCCAGTGTCCCGCTTATCGAGGGCCGCGTGGACGGCTGCATCGCCCTTCGCGATCGCGGCGTCGTTCTTCTCCCGCCCCGCAATGCCGGACACGATGAACGAATTGGTCAGTGCCCAGTTCCCGGCGTTGTAGGAGGCGCCGCCGGTGAACGATGCAACGGCGGAAACGATGTCGCCGTTCGGTGAGACGACCTGCTGCCCTGCGGTGTAGGCGGTGGTCGGCGCCCACCTGGGAACCACAGTGGTCTTGTCCGCCTTGGGTGCCACCGCCGCCGAAATAGGAGCCGCAACCTGGTCAAGGATCGTGGCATTTTGTGCCGCATATTAGAGCTGGGTAGTTTGGCGCCGTCTCTGGAATGCCACTCGAAACGTTGAACCAGCACTCAGGCAGCGGGTGAGAAACCAGAACAAACTCTGCAATGCCGGGATTCTCGCGTCCTCCGGCCCGGCTCCTTGCCCACCATTGTGTTACGGAAGTGACAGGGCACAACGAGTGTGAGCAGTGATACATTCTGCATGTGACTACTGGGGGAACTAAAGGAGACAGTGCATGTTTGAAGGTGTCCCCGACGAGGACGCGTGGCGGAACTGCACCACGCTTGAAGGCGCTTGCGAACTGACTGCACGCTGGCTTGAGGGTTCCCTCCGCTACGTGCCCGGTTATGCCGCGCCGCAGTATGCCGGAGAGAACGGCCCCCTGAGCGAGGCCCTGGCCGCGATCAACCGGCTGGGCTTCCTCACGGACGATTCCCAGCCCGGGGCCGAGGTGTCCAGCGGCCACGGGCAGCGCGCCTTTGTGACCGGCCGGTGCACCGAGCAGTCGGCGGCCGTTATTTCCGCGGTGCTGGTGGAAACGGACCTGGTGGTGCTGGTGTTCCCTCCGGGCGAATCGGGCACCGGGCAGATCTGCGTGACCCTGGACGGGGCCAGGGAGTTCACCTGGCTGGGCAGCTCCGGCGGCCCCTCCTACGCCCACGAAACCTACACGGACTGGACCAACGAGACCCTGGCCAAATCATTGGCCGAATGCTGGGAACTGCAGATCTTCGACCCCGTCTGGGGCCGGAACACCAAGCTGGTTCCCCTGCTGCAGAAGGCCCTGGTTACCGCCAGGGGCTGATGCCTCCGCAGACCTGGTGAAAGCTGTCGGCGCCGCGGCAGGACCCCGGCGCCGTCAACCTTTACGCGTCACCTTCACCTATGAAATCGTGCCCGCTATTTCGGGCAGCTGTGGGCAGGGTTGTACGCGGCGAACATGCCGTCCGGATTGTCCTTCCACACCCAGGCGTGCAGGGCGAAGGTGCCCGGGAACGGCCCGTTATCGAAGTCCACGCCGGCGAGTTCCGGCCGTTCCGCTGCCGTGGAGAGGAACTCCACGGCCACCAGCTTCATGCGGCCGCGCTCGTTGGGCATGTACACCAGAATCTCAGGCTTGCGGGCCTGCGTCTTGTCATCGATCAAGGACTCCTTGGCGTAATGGAAACCCATTGCCCCGACGCCGTCCTTCTCGATGCATTCGGTGATCTTCTTGTACCCGTCATCGATTGCGTTATCCAGCCAGCGGTAATCGTCAGTGACATTCCGCAGCGTTTTCACCAGCTTGCGCTGCTCGGAATTGGACTTCCAGTCATCACTCTTGTCCGAGCCGCCACCATGCCCTGAACCTTCGTGCGCGACGGCGGCTCCGGGAGCCATCCCCACGGCCAGGACAGCCGCGGCCGCCATGGACATCAGTCCTGTTTTGGTGCGATTCCTCATTTTTCTTCCAACCCTCTGAGACCCGAGATTGCCTTGTTCGGTAAGGGACGCGAAGCAGGGGTGCGAGATGCTCCTCTTCGCCAGGATGCCGGCCGGCCCGATGGGCACTGCCGGTGAATGAGCCGCCCGGGTGGAAAACATCCATCGATTGGGGCGGCGTTAAAAGTATGCTCCTCCGCCGGAAAGCGGCGCTAGGTGTGCAGAAATGTTTATTTTCCGGCGATTTTCGCGGTTATTGGAGTCCTATAACAACCATTAACAGCTTTGGGCGGACGCGTCGAAAAACAAGTACCGTCTTGGAGCTTAAACAAGTGGTGAAAGCCGTAAAAAACGGGTACAGACCACTCTGTCTAGAGGAGTTTGCGGCCCGTAGCGTAAGTGCATGATTAGAGCCATCAAGGAAGCGATCCGCCGCTTTGTGGCGAGGAACATCGTCGCTGATGATCCGTACCCCGTCCGATCCTGGCTGGACCAGCAGAACATGCCCCCGGAAACCCGGACCACTTTCCCGCCGCCCCTGCGGGACGCCAAAGGCTGGTCCCTATAACCCAACGTCATAATCCGCTTGACTTGGTTTCCCTGAAACATTGTGGGCGTACTATCGCCGGCATGGGGAACTACTCTAAGGGATTGACTGCCCGGGACTCGCGACGTGAACTGCGGAGGCGGCGTCTCCGCGTGCTGGCCAACGTGGGGCTGGCTGCCATGGCCGTTGCCACGGCCGCAGTAGTACTCATGGCGCTGCAGCGCTGAGTGCGTCATCACAGCATGTAAAATCGGCATGCGGTTGACAGGATTTGTAGGGTGCCTATACTGCGTTGGACAAATCCGGCGCGGCCCACGTAGGGTGATGTTCGATCCGACATGGGGGATCCCACCGTTCGTTGCCGGCCGTTGACGCGAAGAGTTTTCCACGTAGCGTGCCAGCCTCGAGTGCAACGACGCATCCTGGAGGTAATTCCGTGGCCCTGACCGATTATGTCTTTGCGCTGTGCGCCTTGATGGGAACCCTGTTCATTCCGTTTTCCGCTTTATACCTGATGCTCCGCCTCAAGCGCGGCGCGGCAGCGAAGCCCGTTCCCGTTAAGGTCCGCCGGTAATGCCCTACGTAGACATCAATCCCCACCGCTCAGGCCCCAAATGGCGCGGCTACCTGCTGCTCGGCGTTCTCCTGGTGCTCACCGCAGGCGTGGTGGCAGCGGCGCTGTTCCGCGTCTAATCCGCTTCAGCGGCATCCCGCTCAACCATAGACAAAGGGCCCGCCTCCGCTCGGGCAGGGTGCTCAGCTCCTGCACGACCTAAGGGCGGACCCTTCGTTTATCGCAGCCGGAAGACGGGACCACCTGGGCCTGTTGGCGGCCGTTTCCGAACAGTTGCGATGGATCCACAGTAGAAATCGCGGACGCCGTCCAGCACGAGTGTCCGCTACCCGTTTTCCCTTCCGAAAACACTCGTACCACCAGCCCCATACGTATCTTCCAAGAACACCTGCTTCAGCCGGCACGGCCTTGGGATCACCCGTAGTTGAAGGAGTTGCTCGTCGCCTGCTGGAGCGACGTTCCGGTGGCGACTAGAGTGCAGCCGAATCCGTTGCCGAAGAACGCCAGGTTCGAGAACGTGGCCACGCCGGCGGCGGCGGAGACGCTCAGGGTTCCCTTCAGGTTGCACTGGGACGAGACCGCAACAGTCGCCGTGCTGGCCGTCAGGTTGCCGAAGGTGTCCAGGACACTGACAGTGACCGGCGGATCGATGACTGTGTTCTTGACCGGTGCGATCGCTGCGGACCCGAAGGCCAGCTTGAACGCCGGTGCGGCCGCAACAGTGACCTGCGCGCTGGCCGAAGTCAGGCCCGTTGCAGCCACAGTCAGGCTGTGCGCTCCGGCTTTGGTGTCGCCATAGAAGAACGACGCCGATGCGGACCCTGGCTGAATGGTCACCTTCGTGACGGTTGCGCCGCCGGACGTTGCGGCGAACACCTTGGTGCCGGTGGAGTTTGAAGCCAAAGTGACTTCGGTACTCCCGGCGGTTACTGGATTCCCGTAGGCATCCAGGCGCTGGACGGTGAAGGCCCCGGTGGTGGCGGTGGCGGAGGCAGTGCCCGATGCCGGACCCGTGACCACAAGCCGGGTGGGAGCCGCCGCCGTAACGGTGAACGCTGAGCTGACCACTCCCGAGTATCCCGGGCTGGACGCAATCAGGGTGTACGAGCCGGCCTTTGTGATGGACAGGCCGCTGAACGTGGCCTCGCCCCAGCCATTGGTGTAAACGGTCAGTGTTCCCGCGAGAGTGCCGCCGCCGGGATTGCTCGCCAGGCCGATGGTCACCGGGACGTCGGATCTCCAGAGGGGCCATCCGAAGGCGGTCCGTAGTTCCACGGTGAACGCCGGCAGCGCGCTACCCGCCACTACGGATGCCGCCGGCTGAACGCCGAAGCGAAGATCGTTGATGCTGGACACGGCGACGTTCCCGCTGGCCGCGCTAGTGGCAGTCCAGGAGCGGTGCACTGCCGTGACCACGTACTTGTGCGTACCTTCCGGAACGGAGGAGTCCGTGCAGCTGGTGCCCGTTACCGGCGCAGCCGGGCTGCTGCCGCAGGCCAGAACGGAGGTGGAGCCGGTGATGCGGCTGACGTAGTAGCCCGTCGCCGCGGGCGTCCCGGCCGACCCTGTCCAGGACACGGACACGTTCGAGTTGCTGCTCGACGGCACCGTCACGTTGGTGGGCGGCGCCAGGGTGGCAACTGCCGCCGTCGTACTTCCCTTTCCGATTGCCGACCAGGAAGCGGACGCCGCCGGAGCGCCCAACAGGACTGCAAGGACCAGTGCGACGCAGACCGCAATGCCGCGACGGATCAGGCGCTGAAACGACACCAGCCCCCGCCGGAAGCCGCGGGGGCTTCCGGGGGAGCTGGTGTTGTGCCTGCCGGACATACGCACCTTCTCGACATTGGCTCTGGGGGTGGTGGGGGTGCCACGTTCACCATTGGGGAATGAACCTGACGGTGTTGAGGAGGAGCGTCAGCGCGCTATCCCTTCACTTTGCTTCGAAGTACAGCGGTACCGTGACGCCCTGGCAATCGTCCTGGTTGGTGGCCTTGTTGACCATCTGAACGGTGACCGTGCCGTTGGCCGTAGCGCCCGGTGCGAGCTGGCCCAGGGTAATTGAGGGCGTGGTGACCGTGAAGTCGCTGGCTGAGCAGGTTCCGGAAACCCACTCCGTACCGTCACTCTTGGCAACCTTCGCGGTAACGCTGGCGAGGTTCTGCGAACCGGTGTTTTCGTTCGTGACCGTGAAAGCAACGGCCTGGATGGGGCCGCCGGGGCTCAGGGCGTCGCCGGTGGCCGGGCTGCTCTCGACCTTGAACGCCACCGTCTCGCCGGTGGACGCCGCGCCGGTGCCGACGCCAACTGCGGACCAGTAGGCGAAGGCCGCGCCGCCGCCGATTGCCACCATGGCAGCGGTGGTGATGATGATGCGCTTCTTGCGTCCAGCTACTTTGCTCATTGCAGTTCCCCTTGAACTTGTGCGGCTTATCCGCAGACCTTCGAGGCCTGTCCGGCTCCGATAGATCGAGTCTCCGGGAGCACCATCAAGTCGGTTCAAAGAAATGATCAAGATTCACTAAAGCTTATTTCTGTCACTTTGGTAACTCTTGTAACAGGGTTCAGTCGGGTTGCGGGGCTGCGAGCCGGTCGGCCTGTTCCTGTGCCATGGCGGCATTACCGTCCTGGCCGACGCGCTGGTACACGCGGGCCAGCACCTGCCAGGGGACCGGCGATTCCGGCGACTGGGCCGCCGCGGTTTGCAGGTCAGCGATGCTCTGCTCCGGTTGGCCGAGCCCAAACGCCGCGATGCCGCGCTGGACATAAAGCTGGGAGGTGTACGGAGCGCGGATAATGAGTTCGTCCAAGCGTTCCTTTGCCGCCGGAACGTCCCCGCTGTTGATGTAGCCGATGGACAACGCCAGCCCGGCTTCGACTGATTCCGGCGTCCTGGCCAGCGACACCTTGGCCCACTCCACGGCCCGTTCCGCCGCTGCCGGGTCACCCTCTGCGGCCGGACCGGCAAAGGCCTGGGCCGCCAGCAGCGCCGTGTCGCTGTCCCACGGCCGCAGCGCGTGCGCCGCTTGAAAATGCCGTTGCGCCCCGGCGATGTCTCCGCTCCGGGCGGCGTCGACACCGGCCGCCATGGGCCACTCCGCCGCAGCCGCCGGTACGGCAAGTACCAGCCCCCCGACGACGGCGAGGGCGCCGGCCGCCGCTGCTGCCGTCCGGGCCGGGGGAGTAGTGGACCACTCGCGGAGCCGGGAAGTCCGGCCTTCCTTCGACGCGGCGATGGTTGTTGCGAGGAGTCCGCCGCAGATGAAGGCGGCCAGCGGCGTCGTCCCCGGGGACGTGAACCCGGTCAGCAGCCCGACGCCGTAACCCACGACGGCGGCAAGCGCACCGATCAGGGTGGTGCGGCGGGTTCCGTCCGCGGCACGGATCCGGACTACGGCCGTGCGGATGGTGGAGACGGCCAGCAGGAGGGCAAGGAGCAGGAGCGGGATGCCTCCGGCGAGTAGTGCCTGGAGCAGCCAGGAGTGCGGGGAATCCGGCGGGAAATCGCCGCCAGTCTGTACCGCCCACTGCTGCGTCTGGTAGCCGGGGAATGTATCCACGAACCCGCTGGGCCCCACACCGAACCAGGGGTGTTCCTGCGCCATTTCCGCGGTTTGCTGCCACAGGAGCCAGCGGCCGGTCACGGTGTCGCCGTAGAACAAGCGGTCCCGTGCCCCAGGGATCAGGAAGACAAGGAGTGCCAATCCTGCCAGCGAGCCTGCCGCAGCAGCTGCCCCCTTCCATGTCGGCTTGTTTGCTCGCTGCCTGCGGCCTCCCGTGAGGAAGGCGCCGAGGGCGCTGACCAGGATCACAGCCAGCAGAGCCAGCAGCGCCGCACGCGATCCGGACAGGACAGCAATCAGCAGTCCTGCGGCGCTCCCCGTCCGCAGCAGCCACGATGACCTGCCCCGCTGCAGCGACGGCAGCGCCAGGACAGCGGCGATCATCACGCCAACCAGGCCCTGATCCGACGCGTTTCCGAGCGTGGCGCCAGGCCTCAGATCAGCTGCGCCGTCCAAGGGCCGCAGTCCCGCCGACTCCTGGAGGCAGATCACGGCCAGGGGGAGTGCCACCACAGCCAGTGCGCGGTGAAAGACCTGCCACCCGGAGGTGCCGGCCGGACCGCCCAGGAGTTTCGCCCCAAGCACCAGGGCGGCAGCGTAGACCGCAAGGACCACCACCCCCTCATAACGGGGCCACCTGCCGAGGAGCGCAGCTGCCGGGCTGGGGGAGAGCAATGCGGCCAGCAACAAAACTGCCGAGCCCGTGCCCAGAAGAACCACGGTGGACCGCGGCAGGCGTCCGCCCGCTTTTCCCTTAGCCCGGCCGGCCAGAAGCCCTGCCCCCACGGCAAGAAGCACCACGATCATCTTGGCCCAGGCAAACCTGAACAGGCCGCCGGGCAGGAATGCGAGCAGGGAGCCCGCCATGACACAAACGGAAAGCGCCGGCGCCGAGGTGAACGTCCGTGAGCCGACAGGATCTTTCACAAATCTCCAAGTCAAAGAATGGGCAACGCTCATCATTATTGCGCTTTCTTGGCATCAACTTGCATCGTCTGGAAAGGAAATGAAGGGAGGTAATCCCGTTTATGACCATCTTGAGGATAAAACGACTGGAAAATTGATTTCGTACCTATATAGTGCGATCACCTGCCACCAGCAGGGTTCACTTGCGGGGGCAGTGTTCGTCGCATCATTTATTGGGGGAATCATCTAAATGCGCTTGCGCACGCACATTTTCAGGCGGATTATCGCCACGATTGCAGCGGTTCTAGCTGCAACATTGCTCATCGGAAACGTCCCGGCACTTGCCGTGGACACCAATACGGCCACCATCAGCGGCACCGTGACGGCGCCCGCCGGCGTTGAATTGACGTCGGTTTACGTGAACGCGCAGCCTTCGGACCCGCAATCCCAAACGTGGGGCTGGGCCTCGGTTGCATCAGACGGCAAATACCGGATGGAGGGCCTGGCTGCTGGGTCCTACAAGCTGGTGTTCTCCGGCAGTAACAGCGGGGCCGAAACCCAGTGGTACAACAACGCTGCGTCACAGGAAACCGCCACGGCCGTCACAGTGACCGTAGGCCAGAACTTGACCGGCATCAATGCCACCCTGGTCAAGGGCGCCAGCATTAGCGGAAAAGTCACAGTGCCAGCCGGCGTGGACATGACCAACATGCAGGTGTCCGCGTCCTCGCCCGACTCCGAGTACAGCCAAAGCTCGAGCACTTCAGTGGCCGCAGACGGCAGCTACCGGCTCGCCGGACTGCCCGCCGGTTCCTACAAACTTAAGTTTTCCGGCTACAACAGCGGTGCGATTAATCAGTGGTACAACAACGCAGGCACATTCGACGCCGCTGAAACCCTGGTTCTGGCAAAAGGCCAAGACCTCGCCGGAATCAACGCAACCCTCGTCAAGGGCTCCAGCATTAGCGGCAAAGTGACCGCGCCGGCCGGGACGAACATGACGAACATGCGCGTGTCCGCGTACACAGCGGACGCACAGTTCAATGAGTCCGGCAGCACCCAGGTGGCTGAGGACGGAACGTACCTGTTGCCCGGGTTGGCCGCAGGTTCCTACAAACTGAAGTTCGACGGGTACCAGAGCGGCGCGCTTACGCAGTGGTACAACAATGCGACATCCTTCAGTACCGCGAACGCCATCAATGTCACAGCCGGGCAGGACCTGACGGGGATCAACGCCACCGTGGTCAAGGGCGCAACCATCAGCGGCAAAGTGACCGCCTCCGCCGGCGTCAACCTGGCGTCCGTTCAGATCAGCGTGACGTCGGCAGATCCCCAGGGCGGCTTCTTCGGGTCATACTCGGGTGTGGCTGCAGACGGCACGTACAAGGTTGTCGGCCTGCCGGCCGGATCCTACAAAGTGGAGTTCGGCGGCTACAACAGCGGTGCACTGCCGCAGTGGTACAACAATGCCGACTCCCTGGCGTCCGCCAACGCTGTGACCCTAACGACGGGCCAGGACCTCACCGGAATTGACGCTGCCCTGGTCAAGGGCGCGTCCATCAGCGGCAAGATCACCGTGCCCGCAGGGATGGATCCCAGCCGCACGTTCGTGGGCCTCTACAACGCGGATTCCCAAATGGGGGGCACTGGCGCTCAGGTAGCACCCGACGGCAGTTACAAAGTGGCTGGTTTGAAAGCCGGGTCCTACAAAGTTCAGTTCTCCGCCGGAAGCACCGGCGCCTTGTCCCAGTGGTACAACAACGCAGCCACATTTGCCTCGGCGACCGCCGTCGACGTGGCAGCTGAGCAGGACGTAACTGGCATCAACGCCAGCCTGGTCAAGGGTGCCACCGTCGGCGGAACAGTCAGCGCCCCGGCCGGAGTCACGCTGACCAACGTCTTTGTCACGGCGTACACGGGCGACAACGTTGCAAACTACGTCGGAAACTCCCAGGTGGGAGCCGACGGCAAGTACCAGCTGACCGGGTTGCCCGCCGGGTCCTACAAGCTGCAGTTCTCGGGTGGCAGCAGCGGCGCCTTATCCCAGTGGTACAACAACGCTGCCACGATGGAGACCGCTTCCGCCGTTACTGTCAGCACGGGCCAGGACGTGGGCAATATCAACGCCACGCTGGTCAAGGGTGCGTCCATCCGCGGAAAGATCACCCTGCCGGCCGGCATTGATGCTGCCCAGCTCAGTGTCTCGGCCAACAACGCAGCGTCCGAGACCGAATACGTGGCGTCATCCCCTGTGGCCACTGACGGGACGTACCGCCTTCTCGGGTTGCCTGCAGGCTCCTACAAGATTCAGTTCTCCGGCTATTACAGCGGAGCGCTGACCCAGTGGTATGACAATGCGGCAACCTTCGCTGCTGCCAAAGCCGTTGCCGTGACAGCGGGCCAGGATGTCGCAGATATCAACGCCACCCTGGCCAAGGGTGCCACCATCAGCGGAAAAATCACGACGCCCGCCGGTATCAGTACCTCGAGCACCAGCGTGGTGGCCTACACCTCCGGGTCAGTCCTCACGCCCGTGGCGAACACCTGGGTGGGTTCTGACGGCTCCTACAAGCTGGTGGGGCTCGCCGCCGGATCCTACAAACTCCAGTTCACCGGCAACAACAGCGGCGCACTGACCCAGTGGTACAACAACGCGGCAACGCCGGACGCAGCCAGCCCAGTCGCTGTTACGGCAGGCCAGGACCTCACCGGCATCAACGCGTCACTGGCCAAGGGCGCCACGATCAGCGGCAAGGTCACCGTGCCTGCGGGTGTCAGCGTGAGCAACGTCAGTGTCAATGCTGACAGTGCAGACGGCAAATCCATCTACATGGCAAACTCGTATGTGGCCACGGACGGCAGCTACCGCCTCATCGGGCTCCCGGCGGGATCCTACAAAGTGAGGTTCGCAGGCAACAGCAGCGGTGCCGTGGACCAGTGGTACAACAACGCAGCCACTGCAAGTACAGCCACTGCACTGACCCTGGCGTCCGCCCAGGACCTGACCGGCATCAACGCCACGCTGGTCAAGGGCGCCACGATCAGCGGCAAGGTGGCCGGACTTTCCGTCGGCGAGCAGCACCCCGTGACCGTGCTGGACAGTGCCGGAACCCCGGTCAAGGAAGGCTACTCCGACACCACAGGCTCCTACAGCGTCACCGGCCTGGCGGCCGGAACGTACAAGGTCGCCTTCAACCGGTCCAGCGGACCATCCCTGGCCGAGGCCCAGTTCTTCCAGAACAAGGCCGAGTCCGCCGGTGTTGGCGCCGCCAGCTCCGTTGCAGTCACCACCGGGCAGAGCATCACCGGGAAGGACGGAACCCTGGTCAAGGGGGGCAGCCTCAGCGGCACCGTTACAGACAAACTGAAGGCAGCACTGCCTAACGCGATGGTCCAGGCATACACCAAGGACGGTTCGCTGGTCACCCGCATGGGGTTCACCGATGCGCAGGGCAAGTTCAGCGTCACCGGCCTGACCACCGGAAAGTACCTGCTGGTTGTCACCCCGCCGTACAGCAAGGCCGACTTGGGCAAGCTGTACTCCGGCAGCGTCACTACGGAAGCCGCGGCAGTTCAAGTGAGCGCGACGGTTGGAACTGACAAGCCGGCGGGTGAACTGACCTACGCGCCGGCCACGCCGGCGCCGGTGACTGATCCGAAGGCAACCATCACGCTGGATCCGGCCAAGCCGGCGGAGGCAGCAGTCTCGCTGAACAACTCGGCGTCGACCGTTTCTGTTGACTATCACGTGATCGTCAACGGGGACCTGACCCGTCCGAAGGTGACGGTTGCGGCGGGACAGAAGTCCGACGTCGTTCTGACCGCGCTGGCTGCCAAGAGCACCGTCCAGGTGCGGATCTACGGCGACGGCAAGGGCACGGGAACGCTGCTGGCCTCGGCAACCACACCGGATGCCCCTGTGGCGCCGGTGACTGATCCGAAGGCAACCGTCACGCTGGATCCGGCCAAGCCGGCGGAGGCAGCAGTCGCGCTGAACAACTCGGCGTCGACCGTTTCTGTTGACTATCACGTGATTGTCAACGGGGACCTGACCCGTCCGAAGGTGACGGTTGCGGCGGGACAGAAGTCCGACGTCGTACTCACCGCGCTGGCTGCCAAGAGCACCGTCCAGGTGCGCGTCTACGGCGACGGCAAGGGCACGGGAACGCTGCTGGCCTCGGCAACCACACCGGACGCCACGGTTGCTCCGGCGCCGTCATTCACTGACGTGTCGACGGGCAACCAGTTCTACAAGGAGATCACCTGGCTGGCGTCCAGCGGCATCAGCACCGGCTGGACGGCGGCGGACGGTACCAAGACCTTCGGGCCGGTGCTGCCCGTAAACAGGGATGCAATGGCAGCCTTTATGTACCGCTTCCGTGGCAAGCCGGCCTTCACCCCGCCGGCAGTGTCCCCGTTCAAGGACGTGGCCACCAGCAACCAGTTCTACAAGGAGATCACCTGGTTGGCGTCCACCGGCATCACCACCGGCTGGACGGACCCTGACGGAACGAGGACGTACGGCCCCGTCCAGGCAGTGAACCGGGACGCCATGGCAGCGTTCATGTACCGCCTGGCCGGCAAGCCCGCGTTCACGCCCCCGGCGGTGTCCCCGTTCACGGACGTGGCCACGAACAACCAGTTCTACAAGGAGATCACCTGGTTGGCGTCCACCGGCATCACCACCGGCTGGACGGCGGGGGACGGGTCCAGGACCTACGCTCCGGTCCAGGCCGTGAACCGGGACGCCATGGCGGCGTTCATGTACAGGTACAACGCGAAGTTCGGAACTAACTAGCGTCTCCAGGGGCCGGCCGTGGGTGCAGTTCAATCGCACCCGCGGCCGGTCCTTTCCGCGTGCGGCTAGGCCTCTTCGCGAGCTTCGTCGGCCCGGGCCTGGGCCTGCGGCGACTCCGTAAGGTGCGCGATGTGCTGTTCAAGGTGCCGGCGCAGGTCCACCTCGGCGTCGCGCTCGGGGCGGGGGAGGCCGCGTACCAGCTCTTCGGCAGTCCGCAGCACGGACCGCCCGCGGGGCGTCAGCCGGACGCTCCGGCTCCTGCCGTCACCCGCGCCGCGTTCCTTGGTGAGCAGGCCCAGGTCCTTCAGCCGGTCCAGGATCTTGCCCAGGCTTTGGGCTGTGATTCCGAGCTCGTCGGCCAAGCAGTTCTGGGTGGCGGGGCCCAGCTCCTCCACGCAATCAAGGGCGTCGAAGGACGATTTCGTGAGCCCCAGGCCAACAAGCCGCCGGTTGATTCTGCGCTCGTCCAGCCGCGCCGCCGTCGACAATAAGCGGTGGGTGGACCATCCTGCCGGTCTGTTCTGCTGGGCCAAAGCCATGTGCGTGTTGCCTGCCTTCCGGGAGACCGCGGCTGGGGGCACGGTGACGGTTCTGTTGGTTAAACCTCACCCCAATACTAAGCATGATTACTATTGGACCGTAAGCACCCTGATGAATCGGGTGTTTCGCCACCCCCCGCGCCATCGAAGCGGCGGGAACCCGGAAAGGCAGAGATGCTTCTACTGTTCGGCCTCAAGACCGTCCTGCGGGCACTGCCCGGCAGGCATTCAGCGTGCCGCTATTGCGGCCAGTACGTGGAGCAGCACCTCGAGGAACGGGCGTCCAAATTCACGCTCTTCTTCATCCCGATCTTCACCATGTCCCGGGCCTACCGCATCACGTGCTCCAACTGCGGCCAGCGATCCTCGCTCTCGAAGAAGGGGATGAAGGCGCTGCCGCGGTAGGGGAGCGGTGCCCGGGCGGGCGGGGCTGCGCCCGGGCGCGCAAAAGGCCGGTTCCCCGGTCAGCCCCCAAGGCTGACCGCAAACCGGCCTCTCGTCGTCGTGCTACTAGTGGCGGTACTCCGCGGTCGCTAGACCAGGGCCGGGCGGGTGGCCAGGATGTAATCCGCGGCGGCGGCCCCCGTCATGCGGAGGCGGCTGTCCGAAGACTTGATCCTGCGGGTCTTCATCTCTGTCCAGAATTCCCCGGCGGCTGCCGGGATGAACTGGTTGACCATGCACCAGCTGGTGTACAGCCCGTAGAGCTGGTCTTTCCTGAGCGATGCGTCGCCGTCCTGGTCGGGAGTGGTGGCTTCGCTGAGAAATCGGTCAATTTTTGAAACGCCCATGATTGGCTCTTTTCCGTACTGTGCGTCAAGTGCTGCCGTTCGGCTACAGCAGCTGAACCTCAGATACCTGCACAGGGCCTGAGGCGTTCCACGCCCTGGATTAGCAGCAGTGTTGAGCCGCATCCGCAGGGCCAAAAATAGTCTCCGCCGAATGCATCTACACCGTAGACTCTAGGCGTAGACTACGTGTTAAGCAAGAGTGAACATCCAAATGCGATCACCTCGCGCCATCCCGATCTAAGGACCAACCACCATGCCAGCCCCGCAGGACACCGATTCCAGAAGACGGCTAAACCGGGAGGAAGTCCTCCGCACGGCGCTCGAGCTGGTGGACTCCGAAGGGCTCGAGGCGTTGAGCATGCGGCGGCTGGGCCAGGCGCTGGACCGGGACCCGATGGGCCTGTATCGCTACGCCGCCAACCGCGCCGACCTGCTGGACGGCATTACCGAACTCGTCCTCAATGAGCTGGCGATCTTCCCGACCGACCCTGACTGGCAGGCCCAGCTGCGCCGGATCGCCCACGACCTCCGGCTCCTGGCGCTCCGGCACCCGAACGTTGTGCCGCTGCTGGTGACGCGCCCGCTCTCCACGCCGCTGGGTCTCCGGCCGCTGGGTACGCTGCGGCCATTGGAGCAGATCCTCGGACTGCTCATCGAGGCGGGCTTTGAGCCGAACGACGCCCTCCACGTTTACCGCGCGTATTACGGGTTCCTCTACGGCCACATCCTGAACGAACTTCAGGAATTCATCGTGGACCCGGAAGAAAACGTGGCACTGCTCAGGCTGGGCCTCCACCGGCTCCCGGCAAGGGACTTCCCCCACCTGCGTGAGCTCGCGCCCGTGCTGGCGGACTACGATGGCGAGGCGGAACTGGACGAGGGCATCAGCATCCTGCTCTCCGGGCTCGCCAAGAGACTGACGGGCGGGGAGTAGCGGCCGGCTTATTTGCTCAGTAATCCGGCCAGTCAATGGAGTCGGCGAAAGCATGGAGAAATGACGTAGCGGCCGCCCCGGCGGCAAACGCCAAGCTTGCGATGACAAACCCAATCGCCACTGGATGCCCGGACCTGTGAGAGTGCTGGATGCTCATGGGTTGAAGCTTATGGATTGCCGGCGGCTGAGACGGCAGTAGCCATTACCTGTTTTGGTGGCTGCGCCACTCGCGAACCCTACTTGTCCGTGGGGTTCCTCCCTGGCGACCTGCTTCGGCGCGGTCCGGCAATCAGCCGGCCGCCCGGCGTCGTACGTTAAGCCCGATAAGCCTTAGGCGTCGAAGTGGGTCCGGACGTCGCCGCCGGCGAGGTTGGCCAGCATCTCCTCAGCCACCGTGCGCAGCTTCTGGTTGCGGTTGCTGGACACCTTCGTGAGGATGGCCATCGCCTCGGCCTGGGTGCAGCGGTTCTGGCCCATGATCACACCGCACGCCAGGTCGATGGACGTGCGGCTCTCCATCGCGGCGGCCAGGTCATCCGCAAGCGACTGCGCCGTGCCCAGCTTCACCGACAGGCGCACGGCACCGCCGGCGAGATCCGCAAACTCCACCGCCTCCCGGATGACGGGAGCGGTGAAGACGCCTGATTCGAACGCGAAGAAGTTCAGCGCCGCGGCCGCGTCCTCGCCGAGTTCCAGCGGAACACCCAGGGTGGCCCGGCACCCTTCGTCCGCCAGCGCTTTCCGGTATTCCGGCCAGCGCGGATCGTTGTCGACGTCGGCCAGCAGCACCGGCTCCCTAACCCTGAGCGCCTCGATGCACGGACCGTCCCCGATGCGCTGCTCGATCTCGTCCAGGAGAACCGCCTTCGGGCTGCTCCCGGCCACGGTAAACGTCCGGCGGCGCCGCTTCAGGGTGACGCCGCACTCGATCGCGCCGGAGGTGTCGCGGCTCAGGGCACCCGCCGCCATGACGGACAGCCGCTCCAGGAACTCGGCAACATTCTGGGTGCCGACAATGAGGTCCTGAAGTTCCAGGACGCGTTCGTGCTCGGGAGAGTTGGCCATGCCTCAATGTAAAGCGCACGCCCCGCCGGAGCAACTGTGTGCGCTTTCTCTCTGGCGGCATGTGGGGGACTTTTGGCCTATTGCGCCTAGAATTGCTCTTTGACCGAAGCCGTAAAGAGCCGTTGCACGCTTTGCCGAATGTCCTGGGGGGACGAACATGCCCGAATCGGCCGATAAGAACGCACGCGCCACTGCACACAATGCAGGGCAGCCCCAGACGCGCCGCCGCCGCGACCTCCGTCGCCCGGCAGGTGCATCTCCGGACGCCCGGACAGGAACCATGCCCGCCGCTGCCACCCCGAACAACAGCCGTACCGCGCCCACCCGGCGGAGTTCCTGGGCCGAAGCGGCCGCCGTCGCCGACGCACAGGCAGAAGCGGAAGCAACTCCCGAGGCTGCCGCGACGACCCCCGCCCCGGTGCCGGCATCCGTTCCTGCCTCGGTTCCCGCGCAGCCGGCTGACCAGCCCGCCGTGCAGCCCCCGGCGCGGCCGGCCACCTCCCGCAGGGGCGCCGTCCCCGCGGAACCCAGCGCCCCGCCGTCGAACGTTTCCCGCCAGGCCGCCAAACTGGCCGCAGCGGACGCGCCCATCTCCGACTTCATCACCTCGCCGGGTTCCTTTGTCCGCGAACAGAAGCCGCGCCCTCGCGGCGGCTTCCGCGGCGCCCTCTACGCCATGACTGGCGGGGCCATCAACTTGGGCCCCGGCCCCCGACAGCGCGAAGAGGACGAGCTGGGCCGGCGCATCTCCCGCCAGCTGCAGGGCAGCTACAACACCGCAGTGCTCAGCCTCAAGGGCGGCATCGGCAAGACCTCCACCACCGTGGGCGTGGGCCTGACCCTCGCCGAATTCCGCGGCGACGCCCCCTGCGCCATCGACGCCAACCCGGACTCGGGCGACCTCGTGGAGCGCGCACTGGGCGAAGGCATCTACCAGCAGTCCAGCCCGCGCACCATCACGGACCTGCTCAAGAACATCGAATCCGTGGATTCCCTCACGGCGCTGGCCCGCTACATGCACCACGCCGGCCGCCTGCACCTGATCGCGGGGGAGCAGGACCCGGAAGTGTCCGACTCGCTCACGGCCGAGGAATACCTCCGCATCCGCAAGCTGATCTCCGGCTACTACTCCGTGGCCCTGACCGACTGCGGCACCGGCGTCACGCACAACGCCATGAGCGGGATCCTGCAGTCCGCGGACAACCTGGTGATCGCCGCCGGGTACGCGGTGAGCGGTGCCAAGCGCGCCCGCAGCACCCTGCAGTGGCTCGCCAGCCACGGCTACGAGGACCTGGCCCGCAACGCCATCGTGGTGATCACGGACAAGGACGAGGTCTCCTCCCGCGTGGACAAGGACGCCATCGAGGAACACCTCTCCGGCATCTGCCGGCAGCTGATCGCCGTTCCCCACGACCGCGGAGTGGCCGACGGCGACCTGGTCACCCTGGATGTGCTCAAGCCGGAGACCCGGCGCGCCTACAAGGAAATCGCGGCCGCGATTGTGGACGGGTACGTTTAGGCGCTGCAGGCTACTGCCAGGAAGGGCCCACCGGCCCCTGGCGTGCACAGATCCTGAGGATTTCCGCACTGACGCTGACAAGTGACTGCTTGCTGGACCTGGACAGATGCATCAGTTCCTCAAGGGCGCGCTCCGGGCTGAATCCGTGCTGCTGCATCAGGATCCCCTGCGCGCGGTGGGTGGTATCCCGGCTGTGCAGGGCCGCGGTAACCACTTCCGTGAAGCGGTGCGGGGTGTCGGAGCCCTGGATGTGGTCCAGCAGCGTGGCGGCGGGAACGGCGAATTTTTCCAGGGACCGGGCTGCGGCATCGTCGAAGGCTCCGGGCTGCGATGAGTAGACCTTCAACGACCCCAGGCATCTGCTGGCGACCACGAGGGGCGCGCTGATCACGGACCTTACGGAGAGATCCCTGGCGGCCTGTGACCAGAGCGGCCAGCGGTCATCGGCTCCGGCGTCGCTAACCAGGACGGTGCGTTGGGAATCCCAAGCCCGCAGGCAGGGTCCCTGGCCGAGTTCGTACTGCGCCGCGTCCGCCTTGACCACCACAGTGTCCGTGGACCCTGTGCTGGACAGACCGCCCGCTTCGTCCACCAGTGACACGCCGGTGCCGGAGCATCCCGGGAAAGCGTCGCGGACACCCTCGGCCAGCAGCTGCACGGCGCGCTCCACCTTCTCCCGGGACAGGAGCAGGCCCTTGATGCGGGCAAAGGTGAGGGTTATTTCATTGAGGGGGAGTTGCTGTGGCATCGGGGCCGGCCTTCTGCATCAGGACATGTAACGTCCTGGTAGGTGCCCCCTGCTGGGCCGGGACCGGTAACAGGTCCGTAACCAGCATAACCCTCCCGGGGCTGCCCTTGCTCCGGGACTGCGTCGTTGCAGAGCCTCCGATCACTTCCGGCGGGTGAGAATCTCCCCGCTGTTGGCGAGGTGTTCGGCCACGTCCCTGAGCTTCATGTTCGATTCCGAGCTCGCCTTGGTCAGCACCAGGAAGGCCTGTTGGGGCGTGATCTTGAACCTCTCCATAAGGATCCCCTTGGCCTGGCCAATCAGGTCCCGGGTGTCCAGTGCCTGGGTCAGCTGCGCGATTTCCTTGGCGTCGGAGAACGCGATGGCAGCGTGGGCAGCCACGAGCAGTGCGATCTGTTCCGATTCGTCGTCGAAGACGTTGACGTCCTGGCCGTAAAGGTTCAAGGCACCCAGTTTGTCCCCCTCCACGAAGAGCTGGATGGAGAGCATGCTGCAGGCGCCAAGGTCGTAGGCCGCCTGCGCGAAGCCGGGCCACCGTTTGTCCTTGCCCATGTCGGGAACCCGCACGACGCGTTCGTCATAGGCTGCCTCCAGGCAGGGACCCTGTCCCATCTCACTTTGCAACGCGTCTATTTTGACCGGAAGTTCACCCGAGGCAGCCCGGGACTCGATCGTGCGGCGGCCGGTCACCAGGCTGATGGAGGCCTCCGCGACGTGCGGGATCAGTTCCAGGGCGGCGTGGACAATGATCGTCAGGATCGCTTCGGTGTCCTGTTCCTGCTGCAGGTCCCGGGCAAGATCGCTGAGCCGGCCAGCCAGCCCGCCGCTGGCCTCCGGCGGCCGTTCAACAGATTCACGCGTGCTGGCGGACTTCGATGTCATGGGTCGTCCTTAACCGGGGGATTGCGACAGAGATTACGAGGCGATATCTGATCCTAAGCCCGGAAGGGGACGATGCGGGAGGGGACGGTGTGTGGGTCCGGGGCAGGTGGTCCGGGGCGGAACCGCCCCGGACGCTACACCGGGGTGAACTTTGAAGCGAAGCGGTACATGAAGGCTGCCATGGCGTCGCGGTTCACCGCCTGGTAGGGGCGGAACGTCCTGGTTCCGTCCGCTTCCTTCCAGCCCGTGGAAATGTCCTGCGCGGCCAGCCACGTGATCTCGTGGTAGTAGACGTTGTCCCTGGAGACGTCGGTGAACGGCGAGACGGCAGGCGGATCGAAGGCGGGCCTGCCGGCGAGCCGGTACATGAACGCCGCCATCGCATCACGGTTGACCGGACGGCTCGGGCCGAACGTCCTGGTGCCGTTGCCGTCAACCCAGCCCGTGGAAACGTTCCGGGCCGTGAGCCAGATGATCTCCTTGAAGTACATGTCGCTCGGAGCCAGGTCCGCGAACGGCGAGACGGGCGGCGGCCAGAAATCCGGCTTGCCGGACAGCCGGTACATAAACGCCGCCATGGCGTCGCGGTTCACCGGCCACAGCGGGCGGTACATCTTGGTGCCGTTCGGTTCAACCCAGCCGGTGCTGATGCCCTGGCCGGCCAGCCAGTTGATCTCCGCTTCGAACTGGGTGCCCGGGGGAACATCGGCGAACACCAGCGGCGACGCGGAGGCTGCGAGCTGGATGGTTTGCTGCAGCCCTCCGACCGTCTGACCGGCTTCAACCGCCAGCTCGGGCGAGTCATCGGGGCTGCCGGTCTGGCCATACCACTGCGGGTCGAGGCCGGATGCTTCAAACTGGAGCTTGTAGGTCCCCGGCTTTACATGGCCGATGTCGAAGTTTCCGCCGGCGTCCGTCCGGGCGCTGGGCACGCTCGTGGACCCGTCCTGCGGGTAGGCGCTGACGAAGATCCCGGCGGGGGAGATGCCCTCCGGAACCGTGACCGTCCCGCCGATGGCACCCGCGGCCGTGAGGACCTGATCCACGTTGTTGATGCCGCCGAGGTGCGGCACGTCCAGGACCGTGGCGGCTGCCTCCGTGGCGCCGCCGTAGTAGCTGCTGACAATTCCGCCGCCGGCCCGGTCCTGCGAGGAGAAGGACAGCTGGTACCGGCCGGGCGGAAGACCTTTCACCGCGTAGCTGCCGTCAGCCCGCGCATAGACCGTGGCGGAATGCAGGTAGCTGGCATTGCCGGTTTCGCTGGCAACGATCCTGACCTTGGCAGCGTCCACCCCGGACGGCACGGTGAGCCGGCCGCTGATGAAGGCTCCGCCGTCGAGCGTTCCCGAAATGCCGGCGAGGCTCTGGCCTGCGGCAAGCGTGACGCCGGTGGCCTGGCTGAAGCGGGCACCGCCCTTGTACCACTGCGGTGCAGGGCGGACGCTGTCCGGGCTGGGCCAGGACTGGTAATCAAAGCGGACGGTGTAGGACCCGGCAGCCAATTCATCAAAGCGGTAGGAACCGTCCGCGGAAACACCGATCTGGCGGGAGTAATTCGTGCCCGAAATTGCCACGAACGCATTCTTCACATCCGCGCCCGCAGGCACTGATACCGTGCCGCTAATGGTGGCTCCGGCTGCCGCTGTGGCCGCCGGCGCCGCCGTCATAAACAGCAGCGACAGAACCGCCGCAAGGATTACCGGACCCAGTGTTTTGGGCCGCGTCAGCAAGGTCAATTGTTCCCCCAGATAATGAATTCAAACGGCACCGGAAAAGTGCAAGTGAGCGAAGTCTATTCCGGCCGGATAAACAAGTCGAACAACGGTTAGCCCCGTTTGCCTTTGGGCGGTTGGCCCGGGGGCAGTGCGCCGGTGGCCTTCCGGGCAAGTTCGACGGCGGTGGCGGACATTTCGTCCGACAGTTTCACGACGTCGTACAACCCCATGAGCGTGCGGTCCACGCTGTAGGCGGAGACGCGGGACCCGCCGGCGGCCCCTTCGACGAAAAACTGCAGCGCCGGCCGGCGCTTCATGTCCCGGGCGGCGTCCCGGTGCCACCACTCGGCGGCCTGCCACTCCTTGCCCAGCTGGATCCACAGGCTGCGGTCCATCACCTCGGTGAGCACTCCGGGCTGCCCGAATATGCCCTGCAGGGCTTCGAGCGCCTGCTCCGGTGGCAGCGGTGAGTCCCATTCCTCCCTGTTGGAAAACCGGCCCGGAGCATCCTGGCGCATGATCTCCGCCGGCATGGGCGGTGGTTTGGCGAGCCGGGATCCATGCGTGAACAGGATCCAGAGCACGGCGGCGCCGGCGTACAGGAACAGGTTGGGAATCAGCCCCAGGTAGGGCACGCCGTCCAGCAGGAACTCCAGCAGCAGCCAGCCGGCCACAAGGGTGGCACCGGCCCAGAACTTGCGGCGCGTGGTGTTGAAATACAGGAGCACCCGCTGGCGGGGCGACAGCGGCGCCCGGTCATCCGGGGGACCCAGCTGGCCGGACGCCGCTGCTTCGTCATCCACGGAGGCTACTTAGTGCCGAAGGCGCTGTGGAGCCGGTACATAAAAGCAGCCATGGCGTCGCGGTTGACCGGGTTCAGCGGGCGGTAGGTCCGCGTCCAGTTCGGTTCCGGGTATCCGGTGGATATGCCCTTGTCAGCGAGCCAGCTGATCTCCTTGTAGAACGGTGAGCCGCCCACATCCGTGAATTGCGAAAGGGGTGACGCGCCAAAATCGGGGCTGCCAGCGAACCTGTACATGAAGGCTGCCATCGCATCCCGGTTGACGGGCTGCAGGGGACGGTAGCTCCGGCGTCCGTTGCCTTCATCCCAACCAGAGGAGATTCCCGTTGAGGCCAGCCAGGTAATTTCCTTGTAGAACTGGTTTCCGGGTGCGATGTCAATAAACGGGGATGCGGCCGGAGGGATAAACGGCGGGTACCCGGCCAGCCGGTACATGAACGCCGCCATCGCGTCCCGGTTCACGGGCTGCACGGGCCGGTACGTGCGGGAGCCCCGTTCATCCCAGCCCGTTGAAATGCCTTCCTTAGCGAGCCAGCTGATCTCCGCGAAGAACTGGGTTCCCGGCCCGATGTCGTCAAACACCGGTGTTTGTACTACGTAGCTTCGGCTCACCGGAAGGGACGAGTTGCCGCTGATGTCAACGGCAATGAACCGGTAGGCCGCGCTTGCTTCCAATTTGAGCGGCGACGAATACTCGGAGGAGGCGGTTGTCGGAATGCTTCCATCGGTGGTGTAGTACACGGCTGCCACCTCGTCGGTCGAAATCTCCAGTCGCTGCCCCGTCAGGTAGGTCCCGTTTTGGAGGGATATGGACATTGAGGGGGCGGCGGAGTCCACGACCGGAGCGGGCTTGACCGTGTAAACCTGCGTGGCGGCCGCCGAGACATTTCCGGCGAGATCGATTCCCATGAAACGCAGCTGGGTCGTCTGAGCCAGGGAGAAGGGGCCGGTGTAACGGCTGCTGCTTTGCGTCGGCGTCGAACCGTCTGTTGTGTAGAAGATGTCAGCCGTCTCATCTGCCGCGAGGGAAAGTGCCTGGCCGTAGAGGTACGTTCCCTGGGCCAGGGAGGGAGCCACCACCGGTGCTGTGGTGTCCGGCGGCAGGGTGAACGACGGCGGGGGACCCGCCACCACGACGTCGGACTCGGCGCTGGACTTTGTCACCGTGGCCCATTCCGGGCGCCAGCCTGTCCGGGTCACGGTCATTCTGTGGCCGATGTCCGCCGTCGTCAGGACGTACTCTTCGCCAGTGGCTCCGTCCACAGGTGCCCCGTCGCGCTTCCACTGGTGGGAATACGACAGCTCGGTGTATCGCCAAGTATTGGTCGCGTACAGCCGCGTGCCGACGCTTGTGACGGAGTTTCCGACGACGATTTCCGGCGCCGGCGGATCGATGTATGACTCAGCGGGAGCAATAGCCGCTGTGGGTGCGCTGGCCCGCGTCAGACTGGCGAAGGCATCCTTTGATCCGGTTACGGTCACCGTTATGGCTTTGCCCTGGTCCAACTCGGTCAGCGTGTAGGAGTGTTCGGTCGCTCCGGGAATGGCCCTCCCGTTCCGCTTCCACTGGACGTGCAGTGTGACGGGGTCCGGAACCCAGTTGCAGGGCTGGACCGTAAGTGTCCTTCCCACGGCGGGACGGCCCGCAATTAGCGGTGACGGGGCGAACAGCCAGTTCTGGAACCGCTCCGGTTGAGGACCGTAGTGCACCACGTTGTCCGGGCCGATCCAGGCGCCTCCGGGACACTCCCCGACACCTTCGTCGCCGCGGTCGAAACAGGTGTATGCCCCATTGGGCACGAGGATGCACGCTTCTGAAGCCTGCGCCGGAACTGCCGGACCGGCCAGGGCTGACGACCCCGCCATAAGGGCTGCCACAACCAGATAGCCGGTGCGGGCAGTGCGTTTTGTTAAAGCCATCAGACAATATCTCCAGTCCCATTGCGCGAAATGGGGCACGCCCAAAGCAGGCGAGCTGTTCCCCCAAAACAGACACCCGCCTTTACGCGTAAAGGGGTCTATTTGTCTCTTTGAGCTGAAGGTAGCACAGGCCCAAGCCCGTTGGGACGATGGTCGCCGCCCGCAATAAATACCGCGACTTATGGATCACGCTGGGTAATCAGTAGTGGGGGCTATAGCCTGAGCCAAGGCTCTCCAACCGCGAAGACTGGTGTCGCATCGTTTGCGCCGCGGGAACGCCGATCAGGAGGGTCTTACATCGGGGGACGGCGCTGCTTTGTGGCGCGAATATGGGGGAAACGTGTTTGCTAGTGACCGCAAACGGGTCTTTGTGGCGCTGCGCGCTGCGACACTCGTCGTAGTGCTGATGGTGTCAGGTTCCGTGTCGGCCAAGGCGGTGGGACTTATGCCCCGCGCAACAGTTGACCTAGCAGCCCCCAGGGCTCCCTTCGCGGATGCCCAGTACCCCCAGGACCGCCAAGGCAGCCTGACCTTCCAGGATGTTCCTGCCGGCATCCAGTTCGCTCGCGAAATCGGTTGGCTCGCCGCTTCTGGAGTGTCGACCGGGTGGCCGGATGGAACGTTCAGGCCGGTCTCCGCCGTGAACCGGGATGCAATGGCGGCTTTCATGTACAGGCTCGCGGGCAAGCCCAATTTCACTCCGCCAGCCACGTCACCCTTCGCTGATGTGGCGCCGAGCAACCAGTTCTTCAAGGAAATCACATGGTTGGCCGGAAAGGGGATCTCCACCGGATGGGCGGAACCGAACGGTACAAAGACCTACCGGCCGCTGCAGGCCGTGAACCGGGATGCCATGGCTGCCTTCATGTTTCGGCTCGCCGGAAGCCCGCCGCAAACAAGCGGGACCGCCAAGACGTTCAGGGATGTTCCCGACGGCACCCAGTTCAGGGGCGAAATTTCCTGGCTTGCTTCGGCTGGGGTCTCTACCGGCTGGGACGACGGCACTTTCCGGCCAGTACAGGCGGTGAACCGTGACGCCATGGCGGCGTTCATGTACCGGTTCCTCCTTCGCGCCCAGCCACTGTCTGCGGGGACGGGCGCGGCATTCACGCTCGGCCCCCTGGCTGTCGGCCATAATTCCGGCCTGGTACGGCTGTCGGTCCGGGCAGCAAAGGCCGACGTAACGGTCAGCGTCGCAGGGGCACCGGCGTTGGACGTTGCCGCCGGCCGGTCCGGATCGACGGTGCTGCTGGTGCCGATCATAGACGGCGGCACATCCCTTGAGGCTTCAGCGGACACGGATGTTTCAGTCCAGCTCCTGGCGACTTTTGACGACGCCCCCGCCGCGCCCGGCTCGACTGTTGCGCTCCCGGCGGCGGCAACGCGCGCGGACACGGACCGCCGCCTGGCCGGTGACAGGCTCTCACAAGACCCGCTGGACATAGGCGTCACCGGAGCCGGGGGTGTGCCGGCCACTGACGTGCGCGCTGTGTACGTCACCGCCACAGTGGATCTTGCAGCAGCCGACACGCTGAAGCTCGGAGACCAGGCGCTCGCAGTCAAGAGCGGCACCACGTCGGTTACCACGGTGCTGACCCCCTCCAACACAGGCACGGTAACGGCCTCGCTTGCCAATGGAACAGGTGCACTCAGGCTAGACGTTCGCGGGTATGTCACGGACGCCGCGCAGGACGCGCCGAACACGAACGTGTCGGGAAGCTACGTGCCCGTCGAAGGAGCGCGCCCCCAGGACGTTTCCGTCACTTCTACCGGTACGTCCATTTTCCTGCCGGGAGCAATCGGTGACGCGGCCGGCCTGATGCTTGTGTCTGCCGAGCCCAACGGAGAACAAGGCACACTCACCATTGCACCCGACGGCACGGCTGCAGCCGGCGGGGCCTTGGCCGACGCAGCAACAGGCGTTCAGCCACAACTGGCATTCGTTCCGCTAAAGAACGGCCTACCGCGTGCCGTGCTGACAACCGGCAACGCCGCGGCATCAATCCTGCCGCTGGGTACCTTCATCTCCTCCGGTATACAAACGGCCGGAACGCCGCCCACAGTTCAGATTTCGTCACCCGCTGCGTCTTCCCGAATCGATCTCGGGGAAACCGGCAAGCTCACCCTTGAAGGAACCGTGGACGCCCGCTCGGCTCCCGCCGCCTCGGTGGTCGTCAGCGTTGGAGGCGTCGCGGTCGGAACTGCAAAAGTACGGCAAACCTCATCGGGGATCAGCTGGTCGTTCGAAACCAGCGTCCCGCAGTCCGGCACACGGAGCTTCACTGTCACGGCAACCGACAGGGCCGCCCAGTCCGGTTCGGCCAGCATTGGAATTGACGCCGTTCTGCCGGCGGCCTCAGCGCAAATAGTCTCTCCTGATGCGGTGCAGGTCGACACCAACACCCACCCGGTGCAGGCAGTCACCCCAACGTCTGTAACGTTCGCGAATGCCCCCGATGTATCAGTTGGTCAGATCATCGTGGAACCAGCCTCCGCCGCCGCGCCCAACGGGCTACTGCGGAACGTGACAGCGGTGGATAACGTGGCCGGCTCAACGGTTGTCACCACCACGCAGGCCGCGCTTACGGACGTGTTCCTGCAGGTGAACTTCACCCAGGAAGTGCCGTTGGACAGCACAAACGGGCTGGCCGTCGTCGAAAGCGGCGCGGGTGGCGACAGCAGCCCAGGGCTGACCGTGGTTGACGAGGGTGTGCCTGCGGCCGTCACTGCCACGGGAACGGACGTGGCGCTGGGAAGCTACACCGATTCTGCGTCGGCTGCCTGGAGCGACGCCCAGCAGGGCACGGCGGGTCTCGTGTCTGAACGGCTGGGGGCGATCGTTCCTCAGGCCACCATTGATGAAAGCGTGGAGTTCAAGAGCTATGTGGATCTGAAAGGTGTTTTCGCCTGTGACTCGCTCGAAGGGTGCAAGTTTCTGGGCAAAGCCGCCGAAGAAACAGTTCAAAAGGCGAAGGAGAAGGTAGCCGCCTCAGCCGGTTACTCCATCGGAGGTGAAGCAAGAGTCGGTCTGACCCTGAAACTCACTCTCAAGACAAGCCTGCAGTGGAGCTGGGGAGTGCCGCGCACTCAGGTGGACGAGTTCTCGACGATCGTGCACAGCGAAATGAGTGCGAAGGCCACTACGTCTGCCTATCTCAAGGCAGCCACCACTAATCGGGTTAAGCATCAGCTGGCGACACTAAAGATGGCACCAATAACGTTTATGGTGCTCACGATCCCCGTGGTGATCCTCCCCAGCGGCACGGTCTATCTCCAAGCCAATTTCTCGGCTGAAACGTCATTTGTGGTGGACATAGGTGTGGAACGAACCCAGGACTACGGGTTCCGCTACAGTTCCAACGGCGGGTTCCGAAACATCGACAGCGGACCCACAATGAAGTTCAGCAACCCTGTATTCGCTCCGGGAGGATCCGCGGCCATTACCGGCAAAATCAATGCCGGCTTCGGCCCCACGTTGAAAGCCGGACTTCTTATTTACGGTTTCGCCGGGCCAACCTTCACCATCGGGGCGCAGGCCGGTGTGTCCGCGGCGATCGTCTTCACCGGCGATGGACCCAAAGCGGATATCTCGCTGTTCATTGGCGGCGATGTCGTCGTGGCTGTTGAACTGACTGTGCCGATTATCGACAAGAAGATCCTGGATGCCGTCATAGTCAGCGGAACCTATACGTGGAACATCAAGTCTTGGCGATGGGGCTACAACGAGGCGTTCCCGGGCGCGCCACTGCCACCGGACCCTGGCACGGACCCCCCACCCACGCCGGAGCCTGGAGCCATTGCAGATGTCAGGGTCTTCTCCGGTGGCTACTTGAACGCCTACGCGCTCAAGAATGACGGCTCGGTCCTCGCCTGGGGTCGTAACCAGAGCGGACAACTTGGGGACGGGACAACAGAGTCACGGACACTTCCTGTCGCAGTCCCAGGGCTTTCGATGGTGACAGCGATCGCATCGTCCGGCTCCAACGGATATGCGCTTCAGGCTGACGGATCGGTTTGGGCCTGGGGCGACAACAGCTATGGCCAGGTTGGCGACGGAACCCTTGTCCAACGGCTGACCCCGGTCCGCGTGCGGGGCTTGCCTGCCGTGAAGGCCATTTACGCAGGATCCGTAAGTGCCTATGCCCTGGGAACGGACGGCAGCGTGTGGGCCTGGGGCATGAACCGCCAAGGTGAGCTCGGCGACGGCACGCAACTGAACCGATCAACTCCAACGAAAGTTCAGGGTATTGGCGACGTAACGTCGATGGCGGTAGGCGCCTACGAGACGGCGTACGCGCTCAGAAGCGATGGTTCCGTTTGGGCTTGGGGGTCGAACAGCCACGGGCAGCTCGGAAACGGCACCACCGTGGGGAGTCTCGTGCCCTCTCCTGTCCGCGACATCGTAGGGGCCGTTGCCGTCTCCTCGGGGTTTGCCACTGCATACGCACTCCTACAGGATGGGACAGTCCGTGCTTGGGGGGATAACGGCGCGGGGCAAATTGGCGATGGGACAACCAGTAGCAGACTCTTGCCGGTGGCGGTCACTGGACTCAATAACGTCGTTCGGGTCGAGGCTGGAAGCTACAGCAATGTGTTTGCCAAACGAACTGACGGAAGCATCTGGGGCTGGGGCGATGACACGTATGGCCAAATGTTCGGCCCGGGCAGTTCACCCGGTCCCGGCTACCCCATGAGCTATCCGCCGAGGCTCTTGGCCGCCGACATTCCCGCCCTTAGGAACATGCGTGAGGTAACCGCTGGCGGATACGGCAGCAGTTACGCGCTGGACGTCGACGGCGATGCGTGGGCGTGGGGTAACAACCTCGGCGGTCAGCTCGGCGACGGAACCTACATCGACAGGCGAACTTTGGTTCGTATTGGCGTGCAGGGGTAGCAAACGAGGCCTCGATAGCAAGAAAGCCGGCCTCGGGTTCTCCCCGAGGCCGGCTTCTGCATTTCTTAGTCCTGCCTAGCCGTTCGCCTGGCTGGTGACCAGGCGGTACATGAAAGCAGCCATGGCGTCGCGGTTGACCGGGTTCAGCGGGCGGTAGGAGAACTTCCCGTTTCCTTCATCCCAGCCGGTGGAGATCTTCAGGGAAGCCAGCCAGGTGATCTCCTTGTAGAACTGGTTGCTGGTGGACACATCCACGAACGGGGACGTGGCCGGGGGAGTGAACGCGGGCTTGCCCATGAGCCGGTACAGGAATGCCGCCATGGCGTCGCGCTTCACCGGCGTCAGCGGACGGTACGTGTACTGGCCGTTGCCTTCATCCCAGCCGCCGGAGATGCCGTACTCCGCCAGCCAGTTGATCTCCTTGTAGAACTGCGTCCCGGGCGCGATGTCCGCGAACCACGAGTAGTACGGCGCGCTGTACGGGGGCTCGCCCACCAGGCGGTACATAAACGCCGCCATGGCATCGCGGTTGACCGGCGTTACCGGACGGTAGGTGGTGGTTCCGTTCGCTTCCTTCCAGCCCGTGCTGATGCCCTGGCTGGCGAGCCAGTTGATCTCATCCGCGAACTGGGTGCCGGAAGGGACATCCGCGAACGGCCCGGACATTTCTGACCCGCCGTTCAGGAACTCCGCAGCTGTGGCGTACGTACCGGCCGGGGGCATCGCGAAATTGAAGAAGTTCACGGTGCCCAGGAGGTAGTCGGGATCGGAAAGCCGGGCAATGCCGACGCCGATGGTGGTGAGGTTGGGGTCGCTCATGACTGCGTTGTGGCCGGGCGAGGCGATCCACTGGTCCACCAGGCCGGCCCCGGAATGGTCCGGGCGGCCGGCGATGATTTCGGCCGCGTAAGTCCAGCGGCCTTCCACGCGCGGATCGGTGTAATAGCCGGGGTTGTGCTCGAAATTGCCGCTGCTGGCCATGTAGTCGGACCAGTCCTCGGCCATCTCGGACACGGTGGCATTGAAGGTCACGGCCTGCAGCCCCTTCGTGGCCCGGAAGGTGTTGATGGCGTTGAAGACATCGGTGATCTGCTGGCTGTTCGTCCTGTCAATGGTTCCGCCGGCAGGAGTGGCACCCTCTGTGACGGGCCCGCTTTCGGTGGCGGGGCCGCTGGGCAGTTGACCGGCCGGCAGCTGGCCGGCGGCGGGCGCCTGGCGGGTGGCGGGCAGCGGTGCGACTACGGGCGTACCCACCTGCTCACCCTGGACGGCATCCGAGGTTCCGGTTCCGGGCGCCGCGGGAGCCGCCGTGGCTGCCGGACCGCCCACAAAGAACGTCGCAGAAAGCAGGGCAGTGCAGGTGAGAGCGGCTGCGGCCTTGCGTGCAGTCCGTGGACTCCGCAACGAACGCAGGCTAGTACTGAATAGGTGCAATTGATTTCCCCTTTAGTGTTGATGAGCGGTATGAGAACGGCCTCAGGGCCGGCCGAATTTTGTGTCCCAGCGGTACATGAAGGCGGCCATGGCGTCGCGGTTGACGGCAGACCAGGGTCGATAGCTGGCTTTGCCGTTTCCTTCGTTCCAGCCCGAGGAAATGCCCTGCGCGGCGAGCCACGTGATTTCCTTGTAGAACTGGTTGCTCGTATCCACGTCCACGAACGGCGAAGCGAGCGGAGGAGTGAAGTTGGGCTCGCCGGCGAGCCGGTACAGAAAGGCGGCCATGGCGTCCCGGTTGACGGGCGTCACGGGGCGGTACGTCCGCGCCCCGTTGACTTCCCAGCCCGTGGAAATGCGCTTGTCCGCGAGCCAGGTGATCTCCTTGTAGAACTTGGTGCTGCTGGACATGTCCGCGAATGGAGACGCGGCCGGGGCGTTGAAGGGCGGCTCGCCCAGCAGGCGGTACATGAAGGCGGCCATGGCGTCCCGGTTGACCGGAGTCAGCGGCCGGTACGTTGCAAAGCCGTCGCCGTCTACCCAGCCGGTGCTGATGCCACGGCTGGCGAGCCAGTTGATCTCGGTGGCGAACTGTGTTCCTGCAGGGACATCGATAAAGCTGCCGGACGGCTCTGCGGGCGTCTCCGGGTCTGGATCAGCTGGCCGGTCCGGCTTGGCGAAGTAGTACTGCCAGGACGTGGTGCCGCTGAGCTTGTACCCCTTGAGGGCCTCGGCCCGGATATAGACCGTTGTGTCCCACTCGCTGCTGAAGGTTGAGGAGCCCCAGAGGGAATCATTGACCCAGTACTGGACCCCTTCCATGTAAGGAACAGTGAACCGGCCGGTTACGCCGTCAAACGTCGGAGCGATCGGGACGACTTCCTTGGGCGGTGCCAGGAACTCGTGGTCCCATGTCATCCTTCCAAAGGCGCGGAACCCGGTTTTGGCGCTCGCTGTGACGTGCATGCGGCCCACCGCGGCGTCGTAGGTTCCGGGCGGCGTCGGAACCTGGTTCACGAAGTAATCCACGCCCTCTGCGTCAGGGACAGTGACTTTGTTTAGCGTGTCGTCAAAGACAGGATCCACCGTGTCGACGGTGACTATTTGAGGCGCGTCGATGGAGGGCTTGCCCTCGAAGAATTCCTGGGCAGTGTTGTACATTCCTACCGGAGGATTCCAGAACGTGAAGAAGTTCACCGTGCCATATAACGTCAGCTCGCCGCGGCGTTTGCCCTCCATATAGGTGATCCCAACGCCCACGGTGCTGAGCTTCGGATCGCTCATGATGGCGTTATGCCCGGGCGAGTCGATCCACTGCTCCACCAGTCCCTGCGCCCAGTCATCCGAACGTGCGGCAATGATTTCGGCCGCACCGGCGAAGCGGCCAGCGACCCTGGCATCGGTGAAATAGTTCGGGTTGTGGTAAAAATCCCCGGAGGTTGCCATATGGTCGGACCAGTCTTCCGCCATCTCCGACACAGTGGCGTTGAAGTTCACCGGCTTGAGCCCCTGGGAGGCCCGGAAGTCATTGATGCCGTTGAAAACCTCTACGATTTTGGCCTGATTGGTCCGGTCGATTGTCTCGCCACCTACCAGCTCCGCCGCCTGCGCGGCAGGCGCTCCCGCTAGCAAAGATGCTGACAACAATGACAGGCAGACCAGCGCGCCAAGCGCTGATTTGGCTCCTATTGAAACGAACTCACGAGAGCGGTACAACGCGCCGCGAAAGATATGCAATTGTTCCCCCATTTAGACATGTGACCCGGGGGAAATGATGCAACGACGAGACCTCCGGTAGCCCCCAGTATTCGCAGGCCCCGGAAGCGCAGCGACATCCAAAGAATGCCACAGAGAATGCGGCCAAACAATCACTTTCCATTCCGCCACGGAAATCGGTAGTGTCCGGGCCTGCATAGGATGAAAGGGATGACCTCCACACAAGCAACCAAAGCCTTCAGCCTCCGCAGCATTGCCGTCCCCGCGTTCGGACCGGCGCTGCTGTTCTGCATCGGCGAAGGGGCTGTGCTTCCGGTGGTGGCGCTCTCCGCCCGCGACCTGGGCGCCTCCGTGGCGGTGGCCGCGCTGATCGTCACGCTGATCGGCCTGGGGTCATGGTTCTTCAACCTGCCGGCCTCCCTGATCACCCTCAAATTCGGCGAACGCTGGTCCATCGTCGGGGCCGCAGCGGCCGGTGCCCTGGCGCTGACGGCGGCAGGACTGTCCTCGGTGATTCCCGACGGCCTGTGGCTGCTGGCTGCGGCGATGGTCGTCGTCGGGATGGCCGCCAGCGTCTTCAGCCTGGCCCGGCAGAAATACCTGACCGAGGCGGTTCCCGTCGCCTTCCGCGCCCGCGCCCTGTCCACCCTGGGCGGCGTGAGCAGGATCGGCATCTTCATCGGCCCGTTCGTGGGCGCCGGCGTCATGCAGTTTGCCGGGATCAGCGGCGCGTACTGGGTGGGCGTGGCGGCCATGGCTGCAGCCGCCGTCCTGTCCATCACCATCCCGGACCTGCCGCCTGCGCCAGGTTCCGCCGACGGGAACCGCGGACCGGAGCCCACCATGCGCGGCATCGCCGTGTCCCACGCCGGCGTGTTCCTCACCGTGGGTGCAGGCATCCTGCTGCTCAGCGCCCTGCGCGCCTCCCGGCAGGTGGTCATCCCGCTCTGGGCGGACAACCTGGGCATGGACGCCACGCACGCCTCGTTAATCTACGGCCTCTCCGGGGCGATCGACATGCTGGTGTTCTACCCGGCCGGCAAGCTCATGGACCGCAAGGGCCGGCAATGGGTGGCCATCCCGTCCACGGTAATCATGGGCACCGCCCTGATGCTCATTCCGCTGACGGGCACCTTCGTGGGCCTGTTGCTGGCGGCCCTGCTGATCGGCTTCGGCAACGGCATCAGCTCCGGCCTGATCATGACCCTTGGCGCCGACTTCTCCCCGGACCGCGGCCGCGGCCAGTTCCTGGGACTCTGGCGCTTCATCGCCGACGCCGGCGCCACCGGCGGGCCGGTCCTCCTCTCCGGCGTCACCGCCGCAATCTCACTCGGGGCCGGCGTTTGGGCCACCGGAGTGCTGGGGTTCGCCGCCGCCGTCGTCTTCGCCATCACGATTCCGCGGCTCAAGCACCGGCGGAACTACTAGCCGATCCGTATTTGCCGACGGGCGCCGCAGTGCGCAGTCCGTGGATGAACTCAAGCTTGTCGATCACGGGCGCGGAGAGTACGAAGGGGTACAGATCGGCCTTGCCCATGCTGCGGTTGACCTGGTTCAGCGCGATTGAGAGCGGAAGCCACTCTGTCTCCACAACCGCCCGGAAAGATGCATTCCGGGGAGCGGCTGAAATGAGGCCGAACTCCCGGGCGGTGTCGAGGGTGTCGCAGATGTGCAGGTAGTGGGCGAACGACTCCGCAAAGTCTTCATACGGATGCATAGTGGCGTACTTCGAAATGTACTTTTCGTTCCAGTCCGCCGGGGCGCCTTCGCTGTAATGGCGGTCTATTTCCGCCTGGTAGTCCTTGGTGTCGTCGCCAAACAGCTCCCTGGCCCCGCGCGTCCGACCGTCGTCGCTGAAGACGAGCGTGGTCTCGAAATAGTGCCCCACTTCGTGCCGGAAATGGCCAAGCATCGTCCGGTACGGTTCATCGAGTTGGGAACGCATTCTTTCGCGATAGGCATCGTCGCTCTCGGCCAGGTTGATGGTAATCACTCCGTCGGCATGTCCGATCACCACATCTTCGTTGACACTCGACAAGAGGTCGAACGCCAGGCCGCCGTCAGGATCCTCCGCGCGGGTGACGATAGGCATGCCGAGTTCATCGAGTTCGGCGACAAGATGGCGCTTGGCTTGCTCGGCCGCCACGAACTGCGAAAGGCCTTTGGCGTCGCTGTCGTTGGGCCGAGTACGCGTGAGTTCGCAACTGAAGCATTGGCGGCCGCTCTCCGGTGCCAGCCAGGTGCAGCCGGATAGCAGCAAATTTATACAGCGGTGCCAGGTGGCTCCCGTCGCATCGGTATGCCGGCCCTGGCTGTCCACCTGGACCAAGGCGCGCGAGTCCCGCAGGTATGCCAGGTTGGATCCGCACTGCAGGCAGACGGAATTTTCAAAGTACAAGGCCGAACCGCAGACACTGCAGGATTGTTTTTTCACCTCACGATCCTACCCACGCCGTCACGGCCCGCCGGAACCACTGGCCGGCGGCCCACTAGCGGCGCGGGCGGATCAGGGCCAAACTGCCGTTATGAAAATTGTCGAATGTTTGGCGCCGTTCACGGGGACCTGGCAGGGCCACAACCGGATGCGGATCATGCCCACGGACGAGTACCAGGAATCAGTGTCCGCCGCGACGGTGGCGGTGACGGCAAAGGACTTCGTGACCGTCGAGTACACGTGGGCGCATGAGGGCCAGCCGCAGAACGGCCTGCTCCTCCTGGGCTCGGGGCCGGCGTCTCGTGGTGGAGCAGGAGGTGAGGCGACGGCGGCGGGCGACGCACCGCCGTCGGACGCTTCTTCCGGACCAGGGGCCACGGCCGTGTGGGTGGATTCCTTCCACTCCGGGCCGGAATGGCTCACCCTGTCCGGGAACATCGGCGGCGACGGCGTGGTCCGGCTGACCGGCTCCTATCCAGCCCCTGAGGGACCCGACTGGGGCTGGCAGATCCACATCGAGCCCGGCGACGGCAACGGCGGGCGCATCACCATGCACAACGTGGTGCCAGGCCACGATCCGTACCAGGTGGTTGAGGCCACCTACCGCAGGCAGGCCTAGGAGCGCGCCGTGGAGTCCATCAGATCACTCATCGCCGCCGCGGAACGCGACTCCCGGCTCCCCGAAGGAGAGGACGAGCGGTTCACCGGCTACGGCGTCATGGGCCAGCCGTTCAGCTCCGGCTATCTCCTCGCGCTGCGCCGCTTTTCCGCCACCTCAGTGGGCCCCGGCTACACCGCCGTATGGATGCGGCGCCCCTCGGGCTCCTGGATCATGTACACGGACGTGCCCGCGGACGTGTCCTGCCCCCGCTACTTCGGCAGCGCCCTGGAGGCCACGTCCGTCCACCGGATCGACGTCGCATGGCTCGACGACCACCGCTTCACGGTGGATATAGCGGACGACGTCGGGCTCCACTGGGAGGTCAGCCTCGCCGCCACACCGGTCACCCGGGCGATGTCCGCGCTCGCCTCCGCGCTGCCGGCGAAACTGTGGGGTAGCCCGGCATTCCTGCGGGTTATGGGAGCCGTGGCCGGGCCCTCGCTGCAGGCCGGCAGGATCGGGCTGGTTGGCCGGGTCCCCAACGGCCAGGGTTTCCGGGCCAACCCCAAGCGGATGTGGTTCATCTCCGGCAGCACCGCCACGCTGCAGGGCGAAGACCTGGGTACCCTGCAGGCACTTCCTGTGCAGACCCGGCTGGGCGACTTCTGGCTTCCCCAGCGCGGGATCTTCATGATGGGCTCGTCCAGGTTCGACGCGTTCGATCCCGCTGCGCACCACGCCCTCCCGGGCCCGCCCGGCTAGCCCCAACCGATTGGGACGCTCTCTCACTACCGGCGCGTTTTTCCGGGACGCTCTCTCACTACCGGCGCGTTTTTCCGGGACGCTCTCTCACTACCGGCGCTACTTCGTTGGCGTGGGGACGCCCGCCGTGGTGCGCTCCAGGATGCCGTCCACGACGTATGCCGCGTCCCGGCCCACGCCGCCTACCAGCCCCGACGTGAGCGAGTACTGGAACGGCATGCCCACGAAATACAGTCCGGGCAGCTCCTGCACCACGCCCCGGCGGGTGATCGGCCAACCCCAGTCCGTCACGGGCAGTCCCTCGATCCAGTCAAGCGACGGCTTGTGGCCGGTCGCCCAGATGACGGTGCGTACGCTCCGGGACGTCCCCGTCGTCGAACGCTGGCTTTCCGCCGGCAGCGGCACTGAACCGCGGCAGCCGGACCACGCCGGCCCTGGCCAAGTCCTTGACGGAGATCCGGAACAGCGGCGCCCCGTGCCGGTGGAAGTTGGCGGATACCTTCCGCCCCAGCGGGTTGTCCGTTGTCAGGACGAAATGGATGAACCGCCAGTAGAGGGGGTCGGCCCAGCGCAGCACGGGATCGGGCACGTGGGGAGTGGGGCGGCCGGAAATGAAGGTGCGGTGGGTGGCGGCGAGCTCAAGTGCGATCTCTGCACCCGAGATCCCGGCGCCCACCACCAGCACGTCGCCGTCCGGTATGTCCGCAGGGCGCCGGTACTGGGAGCTGTGGAGCTGCAGGATCCCGGCGTCCAGACCGGAGGCCGCAGCCGGAATGCGGGGGAGCGTGTTGGCGCCGACGGCGGCAATCACGTTGCGCGCGTGAAGGACGCCATCGGTGGTGCTGACGGCGAAGCCGGTCCCCGTGGCGCCCACACTGAGCACCTGGACGCCGGTCCGGACCGGGCGGCTGAACTTCCGGGCGTAGGCCTCAAGATAGTCGGCAAACTCGTCCTTGGAAGGGCAGGTGTTCCGCGCGGCCGGGAACGCAAGGCCGGGAAGGCCGACGCGCTGGGCCGGGGTGAAGAGGTGGAGGGAATCCCACCTTGCCCGCCAGACGTCCCCGATCCGCGGTGCCTGCTCCAGGATGACGAACCGCAGTCCCGTCCTGGAGAGGTGATAGCCGGCGGCAAGTCCCGCTTGGCCGGCGCCGAGCACCACCACATCAAACTGCTGCATGTCCTGGTCCATCACTGGCTCCTTATGACCGAACAACTGCTGTTTTTCGATGTGATTAGAATACCATTCCAGTGAGTGGAGGGATAGTCTAAGTTCATGGCGCCAGTACCTAGGACAACAGCTCCCCGCATCACCCGAAGGACGGCACAGGCGGCGGACACCCGGCTGCACATCGTGGCCACCGCCCGCGAGCTCTTCGCTGCCAACGGCTACGTGCGCACCACCATCGAAGGCGTTGCTGCTGAGAGCGGCGTGGCGGTGCAGACCGTCTACAACTCCGTAGGCAACAAGGCCGCACTGCTCTCAGCTGTGCTGGATGACGCAGCCTCCGGTCCGAATGCGCCGGAGCAGGTGCTGGAGTTCGTGCGCGAACGGACCCGCCAGGCTCCGGATCTTCAAGTGCTGCTGGCCATGCTGGCGGACTGGTTCGTCGAGGTGCACCAGCGGACCGGCACAGTGCTGGGCGTGATCGCGCAGGCAGCAGCCGTGGACGCCGACGTTGCGAAACTGGAAAAGGCCCGCGCCCTGCAGCGGCTGACGCGGTATCACGAGGCGGCCGCGGCGGTAAGGGAACGCGGCGGCCTGACTTCGGGCATGTCCGACGAAGACGCCGCCGCCGCCATCTGGTCCCTGGGCCATCCGCAGGCTTACCGCACCCTGGTGAACGACGCCGGATGGACCCCGGAAGCATACCGGGAGTGGATCCTCAAGGCGCTCGCAGCCGCTTTGGCGTAAGGGCGCGCTTGTCGCCTGCCGGACCGTCTCTCCCTACCTGCGGGCTTTCTTGAAACCCTCTCTCATTACCTGCACGATTTTCCCAGACCCTCTCTCACTCTTCTTGAGAAAGTGAGAGAGGGTTTGGCGTTTTGTTGCCGGAAGTGAGAGAGGGTTGGGGCTGGCTCAGGCGTCGCGGTGGCGGGGCTTCGCGGCGGCTCCGTACTGCGCCAAGGGCGCCAGCAGGGCGCCCCGGAGCTGGGGGGAGAGCTTGGTGGGAACGTCCACTTCGGACGCGATGGCCTGCAGCACGCGGCTCATGTAGTTCCGGGCGCCTGCCGCGAGCGTGATGTCCAGGATTTCCCGGTCGGTGAAGCCGTGGTCGCGCAGGTCCAGGGTGTCCGCGTCCGTCATGGTCACGGCGTCGGTACTGAGCCTTTCGGCGTACTCCATCATGGCCACCTCCGCCGGTGACAGTCCCGCGTTGTGGTAATCCCGTGCGATCTGGACCAGCTCATCCTCGTCAATCGCCCGCAAGGCTTTCACTCCATGGGCAAGCCGGCAGTGCGCCGATCCGAGCGCCTGGGCCGCGGCCAGGGTGACCAGCTCGTAGCGGCGCAGATCCATGTTCTGGGTGATGGCGCTGATAAGCGCTTCGAACGCCACGTACGCCTCCGGGTTCACCGACAGGTCCTTGGTGAATTTGGCGACATAACCGCGGGACCGCAGTTCGTCGTCGTAAATCTTCGCCTTCAGGCCGAACGCCTGGCTTTCGGGAGTGGTGGCGAATATGGACATGGAGGATCCTTCTTCCGGCTGGGGCCACCCACGCTGCACGGCGGCGGAGAGCCCTTACAGCGCCGGTGCGGACACCTGTGATATTCCTCCGCGACCTGCGGCGAGTCAACACATGGCCCGGCGTGTTAAGCAGGGCGGAGACGCAATGCGTAGCTGGGCCCCGTTCATGAGGGGACCTTGGCCGATTAACAAGTAGTGACCACTCAGGCGGATCATCAGCGTGCTGAGCAAAGATTGTCCCTAATCTTCGTCGGTGTGGAATTGGGGGTTGCCCGCATGCTGGAAGTGGAGGTGGTTTCAGAACCGCATCGGGCGCCGTCGGCCCCGAAGCCGAGGGCGCAGTCGGCCAAACTGGACGTCAGCATCCTGGGCCCGCTGACAATCCGCCGGGGGAATCAGACGCTGGGCGCGCACGACCTGGGCGGACCCAAGCCGCGCCAGATCCTGGAAATCCTCCTGCTCCATCTGGGTGCCCCGGTGTCCAAGTGCCGGCTGGTCGACCTGCTGTGGGAGGGGCGGGCACCGGTCTTGGCGTTTCCGACCCTGGAAAGCCACGTCAGCGTGCTGCGCCGCCACCTGCAGCCCGGCACGGGAAAGGCCGGCCCGCTCAAAACAGTGACGGGCGGCTACCTGATGGACCGGGCCCTGGTGGACCTGGACCTGGACCGGTTCGATGTCCTGTTCCGCTTGGCTGCGCAGGCGGAACCCCGAAGGGCCCTCAGTTTCCTGACCGACGCACTCGCGCTGGCTTCTGCGCCTTTGTTGGGCGGGGAACTCCTGCCCGCCTGGGCGGAGGAGGAACGCTCAATGCACGCTGCGCGCGTGGTGGAGGCAAAAGTCCTGGCGGCCCAGGCGGCCTGCGCGCAGGGGATATCCGAAGCCGCCATGGCATGGGCAACCTCCGCTTTGGAGGACGACGTCCTGGCCGAGCGCGCCTGGACGGTTCTGGTCCTTGGACTGGAACGCTCCGGACAGCTGACCGCGGCACTCCGGGCGTTTGACCGCTGCCGGCACGTCATGGACCAGGAAATGGGATGCGCGCCCGGCCCGGTCCTGCAAGCGGCCCAAGCCCGCCTCCTGCAGGGCACGGCCGCCGGTGACCATCCGGAGTCGGTGCTGGAGATCGCGGGGAGCGCGCCAGCCGGACGTGCGGCAGTCGAGCCACACCCGGAATCAATACAGCCGGAGTCCGGGGCGGCCGAACGGCTGGTCCTGACAGTTGGGCACACCGCACAGCTCGTTGAACACTTCACTGATGCGCTGGACCGCGAACCGGACCTGCGCAGCGTCGGAGCGGCCACCTCCGTTGAATCGGCCGTCGCCATGGCGCGCGACTTGAAGCCCGATGCCCTGGTTGTGGATTACCGGCTACCCGACGGGACCGGGCTGGATGCTGCACGGCAGATCCTGCTCGTGTTGCCGGCGGCGCGGATCGTGATGCTTGCCGCCGAGTGCACCGCGGAAGCGCTGTGCGAAGCAGCGGCAATGGGAGTCTGCGCCTTCCTACCCAAAGAAGGTCCCTTGGCAACCCTGCTGGACACGCTCCGCCATGCCAAGTCGGGGAACATGCTGGTGCACCCGTCCATTGTGGCCAGGCTCGGACAGGGCAACGGGTAAGGCTCCGCCGCCAGCGCCGCCCTACCCGGTCCCCGCCGCCCGTGGCCCTCGCCGCCGCCTCCGGCCCCGCCCTACCCGGTCCCCGCCAGCCGGATGGCCTCAGCGAACGCGGGCAGGCTGCGTTCCACCATCTCCTCGTTGGCGGTCAGTGACATCCGGAAGAACCCGGGTGTTTCGAACAAAACGCCCGGCAACACGAACACGTCATGGTTAGCCAGGGACTCGGTGAACGCCTCGTCGTCGGCCACCGGGGAGCGGACGAAGAGGTAGAACGAGCCCTCCGGCCGGTGCAGCTGGTAGCCCATCCCGGTGAGCTCCTCGAAGAGGCGGTCCCTCTTCCGCTGCAGCTGCCCCACGTCAATGGTGAACGTTTCCAGCGCGGGCAACGCGTACTGGAGCAGGGCGTTGGGGTAGATCCAGCCCATGGCCACCTGCAGCCCGCCCAGGATGTCCCGCATGGCGTCGCGGTCCGGCATGGTGGGCGGCAACGCCAGGTAACCAATGCGCTGCCCCGGCGCAAGGTGCGTCTTACCGTAGGAATACGCCAGGAGTGTGTACGGATAGTACTGGGCCGGGCTGTGGAAGCGGGCGCCGTCATACACAATCCGGTTATATGCCTCATCGGACAACAAATAGATCCGGCGTCCGTTCCGTTCCGAGGCGAGCTCCAGCATGGCGGCCAGCTTCACCAGCAGCGTCTCCGGGTAGATCCGGCCCGTGGGGTTGTTGGGGCTGTTGACGATGACCACCCGGGTCCGGGGAGTCACGGCGGAGGCAATGGCCATCAGGTCCGGATCGAACGTTTCGGGGTTGATGCGCACCTTGACCGGAACCAGCCCGGCTTCAACGATGATCGGTTCATAAAGGAACCATGGTGGCAGGCTGTAAATTACCTCGTCGCCCGGATCGGCCACGGCCTTTAGCGCCATGGCGATGGCTGTGAAGCCGCCCGTTGTTAAGTGGATGTCGTCCGGCTCGAACGGCATCTCCAGCAGGCGCTGCAATGATCCCGCCGCGGCATTCTGGGCCTCGACGCCGTTGGTCTTGTATGCGAACCAGCCTTCGTTCCGGGGTTCGAGCTGGTCCCGCAACGCCGCAACATATGCCTCCTGCGGCATTTGATGGGGGTTCCCGAGCGTGAAGTCGCAGATCCCTGGCCTGTCCTGGCGGCCGGCATGCGTGCGCAGGAATCCCTGGACACTGAGGAGCGACGGAATGGAGGCGACAGCCCGTGCCCTGGCCGGGAAATCCACCCGCCCGGAGAGCTTGGACTCGTAGATACCGGCCATCAGAGCAACCCCCTGTTTTTAGCAGCATGGAAGCCAGCTCGCTGCTGAGCCAGTGGAGGCTGTGGTGCGATTTATTCTGGCCCTGACCGGCAGCAATGTAAATGGGAGGCGCCTCCCACGGCCCTTAGATGCAGTGCCCGGGACCGTCAACACTCGTTTCTGCGGTTTTCGCTACCCGCCGCAACACCCGTAAAGTAGGCTGCGGACCTTGTGCACTACGTGTGCGCGTCCCCACGGGTTGAACGGGAACTGGGCTCGATCAACTCCGCATCCCCCTCGAACGCAGCAAGCGCTGCGCCATGCCTGCCCTCGATCGCGCCGGGCGGGCCAGACCCAGGAGTATCGTTTGCTTCAGATCAACCTTGTTGCCGCCCTTGCCGCCCTGCCCCTGCTGTTGAGCCTCGGCACCGCCCCCGCCGCCGCGCCGGTGTCGGCGCCGGCAGCCGCCGCAGCGAAGCCGGCGGTAGCGCAGCAAAACCCCGTTCAGGAGGCGAAGATGCAGCCCGCGAAAGCCCTCCCGCCAACCGCAAGCTCCTCGGTCAAGGTGGTGGACACCACCGCAGCGATCACTGACCCTGCCTGGTTCAAAAAAGCGTACGACGACGGGATCCGCCTGTACGTCATGCACTCCACCGCCTGGGGTACCTGCGAGCCCTGGTACCGCACCCAGCCCCAGCTCAAGATGGCGCTGGACGGCGGCCTGAAGATTGCCGTGTACACGCGCGACGCCAGCTGCTGGCAGGGCGGTATCAGCGCGGCAGGCCCGTACACAGCGCAGCTTCAGTTCTTCGCCCTGGACGTGGAGCCGGGCAGCCCGCCGGTGACCCGGGACATGGTGGAGGGAGTCCGCAGCATGGGTGTGCGGCCCGTCATCTACAGCGGCAGCGGCATGTGGCCGGGCCTCATGGGCAACAGCACGGCCTTCGCCGACGTTCCGCTCTGGGACACGAACACCAGCAACCTCAACTACTCCACCTGGACGGCCGACCACCTCGCGCCCGCCCCGGTGCAGTACGGCGGCTGGAACACGGACGCCACCATGCGGATCGGCATCCAGCAGAAGTTCGAGCACAGCCTCAACGGCGTTCCGGTGGACCTGAACTCCTTCGACGCCGCGTTCCTGAAGTAGGGCCGGGCAGCCATGAGATGGCATCCATCGCCATGTGGCAGTGGCCGGCGGGCCGTTAGCGGCGGCCGGCCACCCGCCGTCGTGCGGCAAACGCAAACAGAGCAGTGGTTGCCACGGTGGCCAGATACCCGGCCACCACAATCAGTGAGATTCCGCCCCAAAAGTAGCTCGTGGTGCTGCCGCCTTGACCGGGGACGTAACGGGTAAGCAGGAACGCGGCCGCCGCGGCGAACGCCAGGCACAGCAGCCCGGGAAGCCGGATCCACCAGCGTGAGGACGCCCAGTGCCCGCCGAAGCCGTCCCACACGTTCCAGGTGTTGCCGGTTCGGATGATCAGCCAGCCGGCCGGGATGGCGAAAGCACCCACCAGCAGGAAAGCCGCGATGACGTCGGCCGGGCGGTGCCACTGGTTCACCACGGTGGAAATCCCGGACACTATGGCGAAGCTGCCGCCGGCGAAACCTGCGAACGGCCGCCAGCGCGGTGACGCCATAAGGAACACCGCCGCAGCAGCCGAGGCAGCCAGCGTGGTGTGGCCGGACGGCAGCGAATTCAGCTCCAGGGTTTCCACGCCGCGGAACGGCCGCTCCGGCAGCAGCTCCTTCAACACCTGCGTGGCGATGTTCGCGCCGATGCACGCGGACACGGCAATGCCCGCGGCGCGCCAGCGTTTCCGGATCACCGTGACAAACAGGACCACGACGGCGCCAACCACCAGGGAGATGGTGGGCAGCCAGTCCAGGAACCTGGTGGCGGCCTTCCCGGCAGGGCCGTGGATGGCCACGGCCTCCACGAGGGCGGATTCGTCAATGTACTGTCCCGTGGTGGTCCGCACGAAAAAGTAGTACGTGGCAATCAAAACGGCCACACAGGCCAGCGTCGCGAGAACGCACAACGCAGCCAGTGCCACTGCGCCACGCACCTGCCCGGCGGGCCGCCGTCGTCGGGAATCTGTAAGGTGAGAACTCATCACCATCAGCGTCCCACAGAATGCTGGGAGCCGTCTGCGGGCACCGGCCGTGCGGTAGGGGCGGAGCACCGGCTTTTCGGCACCGTACCGGCGGGCGCCACTGGCCGCAATCCTGCGCCAAAACAGGTAGCAAATACTCGTGCCCGCCGGCGGCCGTTCTTCTTACGCTTGGCACAGCGGCCGTCAGCCGACCAGCACTAAGCCGGCGACCGTGGCGGATGCCAATGTCCCGGGACGGTGACACGCAGGGCATTGGCATCCGCAAAAACCCGTTGACACCCCGGCGACGGCGGCGCTAGCTTGAACGTATTGCCGCCCTGGACACACGGGCCGCAACATCACCGCATCACAACTGGTCTCGTTCGCCCCTTGCGGGCATTTGATGTTTAACATCGGCAGGACAGGTCCGTATGCGTCCCCTCCTGCCACATTTCAGGAGTGCTGCCATGAACCGAAAAATGAGGAAATTGTGCCTGCCTGCCGCCCTGTCGCTGGCGCTGCTATCGGGAGTTTCGGCCCCTGCGTTTGCGGGGTCCGACGGCGGGGGAAGCGCAGTGGGGCCATGGCCCCCGGAGGACACTGACGGGAAGTACGTTTCCGTTCCCGACGCGTACTACGCCGACTACGAGTTCGACGCCTGTGACACCACCATCAAGGTCTCTGCCGGGGACGAACGCGAAGTGACGTACAAGGGCGAGAAGAAGGATGACGGGACCCTGGTGATCAAGTACCGGGGCGACGCCACGATCGACCTGACCCGCGCCTCCGACGGCGCCACGATCGACGAGCTGGACGTCTCCGGCCCGTTCACCATGCGGCTTGCGGAAGACGGGCTGAGCGCCCACCTGTCCGGCCGGGGTCCAGCCCTGATCTATGCCATGGGAGCAGCTGAGGAAAAGGCCTTTGAAGACGAGGGCCTGCCCAAGGCGTTCTACTTCACCGAAGGACGGCTGGCAGGCGACGTGGTGTACGCCTCCACCGACCAGAAGGAAGTAGTGTCCGGCGAGATCACGCACAACAGCGTCCGGCACGCGAAGGACATCTGCAAGATGCTGGACCGCGCCAAGGATGACGATCACGGGCACCGGTAAACGGACCGAAACCAGCCGGCCATCATGCGCTGTTTGCGGCGCGTGGTGGCCGCTTCCGTGAGTACGCTCCGGGGGTAAAAACGAGTAGCAGGTACTCATGCGGCGCCGTCTTCCGGACCCTAGCATTTTACTAACGGCCGGGTTGCGGACCGGCCGAACCCCGCAGCATTCCCTGCGGTAACCGCAGGGAATGCATGCCCGGGGCTCCTTGAGCTGGGCCGGCGGCGACGAGTCTCATAAACGTGAAGCTCGCCCCCAGTCGCCGTCGGCCCTACCAGGCCTACCAGGGGAGTGGCCGGCCGAATGGCTGTCAGCCCTGGCCGGTAGAGTGAAAACATGCCCGCCGACGCACCCCGCCAGCCCCGGAATCTTCCGTCTGTGAACCTTCCTTCCGTGGAACAGCTTGTGGCGTCCGCGCACGTGGTGAGCCTGCCCATGCGCGTGAAGTTCCGCGGCATCACGCAGCGCGAAGCCCTGCTGCTGGACGGCCCGCTGGGCTGGGGCGAATTCTGCCCCTTCCCCGAATACGGGGACGCCGAGGCTTCCCGCTGGCTCGCCTCCGCCGTCGAAGCCGGCTGGCAGGGTTTTCCGCCTGCGCTGCGGTCAGTGATTCCGGTCAACGCCACGGTCCCCGCCGTCCCCGCAGACCGCGTTCCGGACGTCCTGGCCCGCTTCGGCCGGGTGGACGCCGTCAAAATCAAGGTGGCCGAACGCGGCCAGACGCTCGACGACGACGCCGCCCGGGTTGCCGCCGTCCGCAGCGCCCTCCCGGACGCCGCCATCCGGGTGGACGCGAACGGCGGCTGGGACGTACCCGCCGCCGTGGAGGCACTGACCCGGCTGTCCGCCGTCGGACTGGAATACGCCGAACAGCCGGTCCCGGACATCGAAGGCCTGGCCGAGGTCCGCCGCCGGCTGCGGGACGCCGGCGTCCCCGTGCTGATCGCCGCGGACGAAAGCGTGCGCAAGGAAGAGGACCCCCTCCGCGTGGCGAGGGCCGGGGCGGCGGACCTGATCGTGGTCAAGGTGGCGCCGCTCGGGGGAGTGCGGCGCGCCCTGGACATCGTGGCGCAGGCCGGGCTGCCCGCCGTCGTCAGTTCCGCGCTGGACACCTCGGTGGGCATCCGCGCCGGGATGGCCCTGGCGGCGGCGCTCCCGGAACTGCCGTATGCCTGCGGGCTGGGAACGGTTTCGCTGTTTGAGCAGGACATCACCCTGGACCCGCTGGTGGCCGACGACGGCGCCATCCGCGTCCGCGACGTCACCGCCGACGCCGGGCTGCTGGAGCGGTACGCGGCACCCGCCGACCGCCGGGACTGGTGGCTGGACCGGCTCCGCCGCGTCCACGCAGTGCTGTTCACCGGATCTTCACCTGCCTGACGGCTGCCGGTTGCGATCGGCTGGAAAGGTGGGCTGGACCGCATCACATCCCTTGGAGGCCCCCATGTCTGAAACGACCGGACGCAAGTTTGCCCTACTCCCCATGCTTGGCCACACCAAAGGCAAGCGCAGCCCCGTCACCTGCGCGCTGAAGTGTGACAACGCCTGCTCGGGCGAGGTCTGCAACACCAGCTCCAACAGCTACTTCCGCGACATCGCCTCTGCCACGATGTCCCGCCGCGCCGCCCTGGGCTTCGGCGCCGCCGGTGCGCTCGCCGTCGTGCTCGGAAGCGCGGCAACGTCCGCCGGAACCGCAGTGGCCGACGGCGGCACCGGCCTTGCCGCCGCCGCGAAGGACGGCTTCGGCAAGTCCAAACTGCAGTTCACCGCGATCCCGTCCGTTGCAGCGGACGTGGACAAGCTGACCGTGCCCGCCGGGTTCACCTGGCAGCCGGTGATCCGCTGGGGCGACCCCATCTTCAACACCGCGCCGGACTTCGACCTCAACAACCAGACGGCCGCCGCCCAGGAACAGCAGTTCGGCTACAACAACGACTACTCGGACATCCTGGAGATTCCCGGCAGCAAGGGCCGCCGCGCCGTGCTGTTCGCGAACCACGAGTACACCAACGAGAACATCATGTTCCCGGCCACCATGCCGGCCGCTGACGTCCGCGCAGTGGGCCAGGCGGCACACGGCCTTTCCGTGGTGGAGCTGGAGCGGAAGAACAAGAACAAGCCGTGGAGCTACGTCAAGGGCGCAGGACTCAACCGCCGCTACCTGAACAGCACGGTTTACGAACTCACCGGCCCCGCCGCGGGATCATCGCTGGTGAAGACCATCGACGACCCGTCCGGCCGCGCCATCAAGGGCACGCTGGGCAACTGCGCCGGCGGCACCACCCCGTGGGGCACCATTCTCTCCGGCGAAGAGAACTTCAACGGCTACTTCGTCTCCCCGGGAACGTCCGCTTCGGACCTCCGCTACGGGCTGACCTCCAAGGCCACTGCCCGCCAGTGGGAACTGGACGATCCCCGCTTCGACACCCGCAACACCGGGTACGCGAACGAGGCCAACCGCTTCGGCTGGATCGTGGAAGTGGACCCCTTCGACCCCACCTCCACGCCGAAGAAGCACTCCTCCCTGGGCCGCTTCAAGCACGAGGGCGCCAACGTGATCGTGGCGGAATCCGGCCACGTGGTGGCCTACATGGGTGACGACGAGCGCTTCGACTACCTCTACAAGTTCGTCTCGGCCGACAAGTACCGGGAGGGCGACCGCAAGCACAACATGACCCTCCTCTCCGCCGGCAACCTGTACGTCGCCAAGTTCACCGGGAACTCACCGGCCGCCGAGATCACCGGCACCGGCGCCGTGCCGGCCGACGGTTCGTTTGACGGCACCGGCGAATGGCTGCCGCTGGTGGAGAACGGGGCCTCCAAGGTACCCGGCATGTCGCTCGAAGAGGTGCTGGTGTACACCCGCCTGGCCGCGGACAAGGTTGGCCCCACCAAGATGGACCGCTGCGAGGACGTCCAGCCGAGCCTGCACACGGGCAAGGTCTATGTGGCCTGCACCAACAACTCGGACCGCGGCAAGGCAGGCAAGGAAGGCGCCACCGAGATCAACCCGCGCAACGCCAACCGCGACGGCCACATCGTGGAAATCACCGAAACCGGCGGCCAGACCTCCACGGCATTCACCTGGAACCTGCTGATGGTCTGCGGCGATCCTGCCCAAGGCGACGTCACCTACTTCTCCGGCTTCCCGGTGGAGCAGGTCTCGCCGATCTCCTGCCCGGACAACCTCGCGTTCGACTCCGTGGGCAACCTCTGGATCTCCACCGACGGCGCACCGTCCGGCATCGGCCGCGCGGACGGCCTGTTCAAGGTGACGCTCGACGGCGCCGAACGCGGCAAGGTGGAGCAGTTCCTGGCCGTGCCGCGCGACGCCGAAACATGCGGGCCGATCGTGCACGACGACGAGCGCACCGTCTTCGTCTCCGTGCAGCACCCGGGCGAAGACGGAACGTTCGACGCGCCCAACTCGTACTTCCCGGACTACGTTCCGGCAGGCACGACGCCGGCGCGAGGCCAGGCCCGCGCCCCGCGCCCGTCTGTGGTCCAGGTCTTCCGCACCGACGCCTAGCCACGGTTAGTCCGAGCCGGTAGGGACGCTCTCTCACTTCCTGCCGGTTTTTTCGGGACGCTCTCTCACCTTTGGTGGGTTTTTTCGGGACGCTCTCTCACCTCCACGGCCGCACACGCCGGGAGATGGGGGAGCGTTCCGGATTAACCGGATTCATCCGCAGGAACCGGGAGGGCGCCGGAACGGGCCGGGGCTGATAATTTGAGCTTGTGAATAATCCGGCCGAGATGGTTGTCCCCAGAGTCCAGGCAGCTATTGCCCAAGCGTTCGGCGAAGAGTTCCGGGACACCGACCCGGTTGTCCGGCCGTCGCAGTTCGCCGACATCCAGATCAACGCCGCCATGGCACTCGCCAAGAAGGTCGGCCTGCCGCCACGCGACGCTGCTGCCCGGATCGTCGAGGCGCTGGAGCTCGACGGACTCTGCACCGCCGTCGAAATATCCGGCCCCGGCTTCATCAACCTCACGTTCGACGGCACCTGGATCGAGGAGCTTCTCAACGCCCAGGCTTCCCAGCCGCAAGGCGGGCCGGAGACGCAGGCCCGTCGCGTCGTCGTCGACTATTCCTCCCCAAACGTTGCCAAGGAAATGCACGTGGGGCACCTGCGCACCACCGTGGTGGGGGACAGCCTGGTCCGCGTCCTGGAGGCGCTGGGCCACACGGTGATTCGGCAGAACCACATCGGCGACTGGGGCACGCCGTTCGGCATGCTGATTGAGCACTGGCTGGAGATCGGCGAGGATTCTCCCGAGGCCGCCCTGCTCGTGGAGGACCCCAGTGCGTTCTATCAGGCAGCGCGGGCAAAGTTCGACAGCTCCGACGGCAGCCCGGACAGCTTTGCGACGCGTGCCCGCCTTCGCGTGGTGTCCCTCCAGTCGGCCCACGAGGAAACGCTGGACGTGTGGCAGCGGCTGGTAGACCACTCGAAGGTCTACTTCAATGCCATCTACGCCACGCTGGGAGTCAGCCTCGAGGACGACCACATTGCCGGCGAAAGCTCCTACGATCCCCATTTAGCACAACTGTGCCAGGAACTGGAGGAGCGCGGGCTGGCCCGCGTCAGCGAGGGGGCGCTGTGCACCTTCCCGGCGGGCTTCAAGGGCAGGGACGGTGAACCCCTGCCGCTGATCATCCGCAAATCCGACGGCGGCTACGGGTACGCCACGACCGACCTCGCCACCATCCGGTACCGGGTCCAGGAACTCCATGCCGACCGCATCCTCTACGTGGTGGGCGCCCCGCAGAACGTGCACCTCCGGATGGTCTTTGAGACCGCGCGGGAGGCCGGCTGGCTCCCGGACACGGTGGAAGCCACCCACGTGCAGATCGGCAACGTGCTGGGCGAAGACGGCAAGATCCTGAAGTCGCGCTCGGGCACCCCGGTGAAGCTCATGGCCCTGCTGGACGAAGCCGTGGACCGTGCGCGCGCCGTGGTGGACTCGAGCCGCCCTGAGCTCTCGGAGGAGGAACGCGCCGTGACTGCCCGGCAGGTGGGCATCGGCGCGGTGAAGTACGCTGACCTCGCCGTGGGGCACGACACCGAGTACGTCTTCGACTTCGACAGGATGCTGGCCCTCAGCGGCAACACGGGCCCATACGTGCAGTACGCTGCGGCCCGGATCCGCTCCATCCTGCGGAAGGCGGGGGAGCCGACGGCGGAGCCGGCCGTTTCGCCGGCGGGTGCGCCGGGCGAGGCGGTGGGGGAGCCGACGGCGGCAGCGAGTATCGCCGTCGTCGAACCTGCTGAGCGGGCCTTGGCGCTCCACCTGCTCGAGTACGGTGCGACCCTCCGAAGGGTCGGGGAACTGCTGGAGCCGCACCGGCTCTGCGCGTACCTGTTCGAACTCTCGCAGCTGTTCACCTCGTTCTACGACCAGTGCCCGGTGCTGAAGGCGGACGAATCCGTCCGCGAGTCACGCCTCGCCCTATGCGCACTCGTCCTCCACAGGCTCTCCGAGGGCCTGGACCTGCTGGGTATCGAGACTCCGGAGAACATGTAGCCCCCCGGCGGCTCCGGGACCCCCGACCCTGACCCAACCTCCGTCGGGAGCCCTCCCGCGGGCCCTCCGTCGGGAGCCCTCCCGCGGGCCCTCCGGCCGAACCTCCGTCGGGAGCCCCTGCAACGCTCTCGCACTTTCTACCGCTTTTATTCAAACGCTCTCTCAGATCCTGACGGTTTTTCGGCAACGCTCTCTCACCTTCCTGAACTGCTCCCCGGAAGTTGGACTGAGAAATTCAGTTCCGACTTCCGGGGAGCAGTTTTATGCGTGCAAATAGTTTGTTGTCTGAGGTCCAGCGCGAGGCGGCGGTAGCGTGGTTTGAGAAAGGCATCGGGTATCGGGCAGCGGCGCGTTTGCTGGATGCGCCGTGGGTGCCCGTTAGGGCGCTGTATGGGCGGTGGAGGATTCATGGGCAAGGAGTGCTGGTGAGCAAACCGGCGAAGTCGTACTCGTTCGAGTTCAAGCTGGCCTTAGTGGAGCGGTTCCTCGCGGGCGAGGCCGGCCAGGACCTGGCTGTGGAGGCCGGCTTGTCCTCGCGTCAGTTGCTGCAAAAGTGGGTCCGGGCGTATCGCCGTGATGGTGCGGAGGCATTACGTCCCAGGGCCAAAGGCAGGCCCGCGAAGTCCGCAGCTCCACCTCCACCGGCCGAGTTAACCGAACTGGAACGGTTGCGCCGGGAGAACGAACGACTCCGCGCGGAGGTGGCATATCTGGGAAAATTGCGGGCCTTGAGGGCTCAGGAACGACAGTGAAGGTTCAGGCCCTCATTGCCCTCAAGGCTGACTACCCTCTCCCGGTCCTGCTGCCGGTCGCGGGCCTGGCCCGCTCGACGTTCTTCTACCACCAGGCCCGGCTTCGATCTCCAGACCCCAAGGAAGCACTCAAGGCCGCAGTCACGGAGATCTTCACGACAAACCATGGCCGCTACGGCCATCGCCGCATCCACAGCGAGCTAACCAAGCAAGGGTGGGCGGTTGCGAAGAAGACCGTGCTGAAACTGATGCGCTCACTGCAGCTGCTCTGTAAGGTCCGCCGAAGGAAGCGCTATAACTCCTACCAAGGTGAGCAGGGCGCTATTGCCCCGAATCTGCTGAACCGGAAGTTTGATGCTGACGCTCCGAACCAGAAGTGGGTCACGGACGTGACGGAGTTCCGCGTCGGGGACCGGAAGCTCTACCTCTCACCAGTCATGGACCTCTTCGACCGACAGATCATCTCCTATTCCGTTGGCAGCTCGCCGAACCTGGAACTGACCAACAGTTCGCTCCGCAGCGCCCTCGCCCGTCTTGAGCCGGGGCAGCAGCCGCTGGTGCATTCGGACCAAGGCGTCCAATACCAACACGCCTCATGGCGGATCCTTCTCAAAGATGCCGGCGCCGCGCAGTCGATGTCCCGCAAGGGCAACTGCTACGACAACGCCGTCATGGAAAACTTCTTCGGACACCTCAAAGAAGAGCTCTTCCACCACGTCCGCTTCCTCAGCACCGACGCCCTGGCCTCGGCACTTCCCGAGTACATCCGCTGGTACAACAACGAAAGAATCTCCACAAGGCTCAAGGGCCTGAGCCCGGTGCAATACCGAGCCCAGACCCTTGCGGCCTAGAATCCGATTTAGCCAGTCCAACTATCGGGGACCAGTTCATTCCGCGGCATGACCGCTGCAAGTGAGAGAGCGTTTCTGTTTTTTCGGTAGGAAGTGAGAGAGCGTCCGGGAAAAAGCCGCCGGTAGTGAGAGAGCGTCGCATTACGTGCGGCATCATTGTGATGCTTGACACGTGTTAGGTCGGCGATCTACAGTACCTAACACGTGTTAGGAAGGAAATTGACATGACCGGAGCCACAAACGGGCATCTGCGGGAAATCACCCGCCGAACCGCCCTTGGTGCCCTGGGCGCGGGAATCATCGGAGCATCCGTGGCGTCGTGGCCGCGGCTCTCCGGGACTGACATTCCGGGCCGCGGGGACAACAGCCTCAGCATCGCCATCATGGGCACCGCCGCGGACGCCGCCGCCCGCCAGCGCGCCATCGATGCCTTCACCCGCCTCCACCCGGAGATCAGGGTCAAGGTCCAGGCCATCCAGGCCGTCGACTGGAAAGATTTCTTCACCAAGATCCTCACGATGGTAGCCGCGGGCACCCCGCCGGATGTGGTCTACGTGGCCACGGAAGGCGCCCAGCTGTTCGCCGAAAAGCTCGCCCACCCGCTGGACGAGTACGTGCGCCGCGACGCCGCGGACATGGCCGAGTTCTTCGACGACGTCCACCCCAGCCTGGTAGAGGCGTTCATGTACAAGGGCAGCCTGTACCAGCTCCCCATGGACTGGAACGCCGCCAACATGTATTACAACACCACCGCGTTCGCGCAGGCCGGCCTGGAGCGCCCGGCGGACGACTGGACCCACATGGACTTCCGCAACAGCCTGGCTGCCATGCGGAAGGCCCGGACCTCGGATTTCACGCCCTACTACTGGACCAACCGCCTCTTCGGCGGCGTGGTGCCGTGGCTTTACGCCAACGACACCAGCTTCCTGAAGGAGACCAGGTCCGCCGGCGGCGAGTGGCTCTGGGACGGCTTCTACGCCAAGGATCCTTCCCGTAGCCTCCGCTCCGGCGGCTACCAGTGGCTGGAACCCAACGCCAACGACGACCGCGTGTTCGAGTCCTTCGACTACCTCCGCGGACTGGTCAAGGACGGGCTCGGCGTCCGCCCCGAGGAAGGCGGCGGCAGTTCACTGGTGGGACTCTTCGCATCCAACCGCATCGGGACCACCCCGGCCGGCGGCTACTGGGTGCAGGGCCTGCACGAAGCCGGGATGGGCGAAAGCGATTTCGACGTGCAGTTCTTCCCTCGCTGGAAGACCCAGCGCCACCAGTTCGGCACCGCCGGCTACGCGATCATGAAGACCGCGAAGGACAAGGACGCCGCCTGGGAATGGATCAAGTTCAGTTCCAGCCGCGAGGCCATGGAACTGATCTTCCCCAACCCGATTACGACGCCGGCGCGCCGCTCCATGGTCAACGAGCAGCTCTACGCCGGCAAGGGGCCCGCCCATTGGAAGGTCTTCTACGACACCCTGGACCGGTTCCCCACCACCGGCCCCATTCCGGCACCACCCCAGCAGGCCGCCGTTGAAACGGCCTTGATGAAGAACGTATCGCTCGCAGTCAGCGGCGACGAGCGCCAGCTCAAGCAGGCCCTCGCCTCCATGCAGCGCGATCTTGAACTGGCCCTGAGGAGGCAGTCATGAGCACCACCACCCCGCACCGGGAACGGCCGAAGCGGGCCGCCGGGCCGGCGGCGTCGGGGGTTGCACCCGGCGGCGCCCACGCTAAGAACACCGCAACCAACGCACGGCACAGCCAGCGTTGGCTGGCCTGGATCTTCCTGGCCCCCACCATCCTCGGCATGGGCCTGTTCACGCTGATCCCGATCGTCGCCTCCGTTGTCCTGGCCTTCTTCCGCTGGGACATCATTTCCGCGCCGACGTTCGTGGGGTTCGACAACTTCTCCGAAGTGGTCCAGGATCCCACCGTCCGGGTGTCCTTCCTGAACACCATCGTGTTCGTGGTGGTGGCCGTGGCCCTTCAGCTGGGGCTGGCCCTGGCACTGGCCATCATGGTGCAGGAGAAGATGCCGGCCTGGCTGCGTGTGTTCTTCCGCTCCGCCTTCTTCTTCCCGCTAATCCTGTCCGCGGCCTCCGTATCAATCTTCATGCGGTACCTCTTCAACGAGCAGTTCGGCGTGGTCAACTGGTTCCTGTCCCTCGTGGGCATCCCCGCCGTGCCGTGGCTGACCACACCGGGAGGGTCCGCCGCCGTCGTGATTCTGGTCTATGTGTGGCAGAACTTCGGATTCTCCTTCCTGCTGTTTATCGGGGGCCTGGCCTCCATTCCCGTGGAGACATACGAAGCAGCCGCGATCGACGGCGCCACCGGCTGGCGCAAGCACCTTCACGTGACACTGCCGCTGCTCAGCCCCACCACCCTGGTGGCCTCGGTGATGGCCATCATCAGCGCCCTGCAGGTGTTCGACCAGCCCTATGTGCTGACCCGCGGCGGCCCCGGCGACTCCACACGCACCGCCGTCATGGTCATCTTTGAATCGGCGTTCCAGCGGCTCGAATTCGGTCAGGCGTCCGCCATCGGCGTGCTGCTCACCCTGATCATCATGGCCATCACGGCCGCGCAGTTCCGGCTCAGCAAACGATTCGTCTTCTACCAGTAAGGCCAGCCATGACAACCACAACAGACCACGGCCTGGCCGGACATTCCCCCCGGCTCTCCGAAGGCCTCCCGGAAACGTCACCCAACCGGCGCCGGTTCAGCTGGGCCTTTCCCATCCGCATCGCCCTGCTGGTGATCGCGGCCGCCCTGACGCTGGGCCCGGTGATGTGGACCCTGTCCACCTCGCTGCGCTCGCCGTCGGAATCCTTCAAACTGCCGCCGTCGTTCATCCCCTGGAACCCCGACTTCACGTCCTACGGGGAAGTATTCCAGCAGCTGAATATCTTCCTGCTCGTCCTCAACAGCGCCTTGGTGACCGGGCTGATCGCGGTGGGCCAGATGGTGTCCGCAGCGCTGGCAGGCTACGCCTTCGCCCACCTGAAGTTCCGCGGCCGCGGCGCCCTCTTCTCGATCGTGCTCGCCACCATGATGGTGCCGGTGCAGGTCACGATCGTTCCCGTCTTTATGCTGATCCGCGGCATGGGCCTCTCGGATACGCTGCTGGCGCTGATCCTGCCGGCCATTCCGACGGCGTTCGGCACCTTCCTGATGCGCCAGTACTTCATGGGGCTGCCGGCAGAGCTGGCCGAAGCGGCTTCGATCGACGGCGCCTCGCCCTGGCGTACATTCCGTTCCGTGTATGCGCCGCTGGCGATGCCCGGCATGGCCATCGTGGGAATCCTCGCCTTCAACTTCCATTGGAACGAGTTCTTCCGCCCGCTCATCCTGACCATCTCCGAGCAAAACTTCACGCTTCCGCTGGGACTGGTCTCGCTCCAAGGCAACCTGGGAACCGGCAGCATCTCAGTAGTTCTCGCAGGCGTGGTCCTGTCCATGATTCCGGCGCTGGTGGTCTTTATGTTCGGCCAGCGCGCACTCCAGGACGGCCTCACGGCCGGCACCGGAAAATAACCTCCCCACCGAAAGGCCCCCGCCATGCCCTCCCCGGACCTCGCCGCCGTCCGTTTCGACGACGTCGCCGCCCACCATCCCGACCCAGTCTTCCCGCGTTTCCACCCGCGTCCCGCGCAGGGCTGGATCAACGACCCCAACGGCATCAGCTTCATCAACGGCCGGTACCACGTGTTCTTCCAGTACAACCCGGACTCCGCCCGGCACCACAAAATCGCCTGGGGCCACGTCAGTTCCGCCGACCTGGTGCGCTGGGAGGAGCACCCGGTGGCGCTGCGCCCGCAGCACGGCGGGCCGGATGAGTACGGCTGCTGGACCGGTGTGGTGACGGACGACGGCGGCGTCCCCACCGCCGCTTATTCGGGCGTCCGCGGGGACGGCGGGCATTCGCAGGTGGTCATCGCCCGCGGCTCGGAGGATCTGGTCCACTGGGAGCAGACCGGCCATGTTGCCGCCTCGATGCCCAACGACGGACAGGTCACCGCCGTGCGCGACCCGTTCATTTTCCGGTTCAACGGCAAGAGGTACGCCATGCAGGGCGCCGGCCTTGCCAACGGGCACGCCGCCCTGCTCCTGTACACGGTGGAGGACATGTCCGACTGGAAATACCAGGGCATCTGGCTGACCTCGGAAAATCCGGTGGCCTCTGAGTTCACGCCGGCCGAGATCTGGGAATGCCCACAGCTGGTGCGGGTGCCGGAGGCTTCCGCTGCCGGCGGTTCCGCTGCGGATTCGTCCGGGGATTCCGGGACCTGGCTGATGATGTTCTCGCTCTGGCTCTCCGGGGACGCGCACGAGCACGCCAACGGCGTGGGCCATCTGATCGGTTCGCTGACCGAGGACCCCGAAACCGGACTGCCGGTCTTCACGCCCCGCGGCGGCGGCAGGTCCGATCATGGACGCGACTTCTACGCTCCGCAGGTGGTGGCCTTGGAGGACCGCGCCCTGCTGTGGGGCTGGGCCAACGAGGGCCCGGGCCGGGACGGACGCCGCGGCCGCAGCCAGGACGAGATCGACGCCGCCGGCTGGGCAGGGGTCCTGACTTACCCGCGTGAGCTGTCGGTGGTCGACGGCGCGCTGGTGGTCAGCCCCGCCCCCGAAATCGATGCCTACCGTGGAACGCCAGTGGCCAGCCGGGCCGGAGGAACCGTCCAGCTGCCGCCGTTCGCCGAGGCCCTGGTGACCGCGGGCGGCGCGACTGATGCTGGCGGCGGGACCGGCGCTGGCAGCGGGGACACCGCCGTCGAACTCCTGCTCGTGGGGGACGGCAGCCGGCAGACCGTGTTCAGCGGAACGGTGAAGCCAGGGGAGGAACTGCGCGTGTTTGTGGATGCCTCACTGGTGGAGGTGTACAGAAGCGGCTCCGTGGCTACAACGCTGCGCGCCTACCCGGCTGCCGGTGAAGAGTGGCAGCTGCTGCTTCCCGCAGGTGCGACGGCCGAGGTCTGGGAACTGAGCCAGCCCTCCTAGGGCGGTGGGCACCCGGCCGGGTTAGCGCCCGGCCGGTGGGCGTCCGGCCGGGTTAGCGCCCGGCCGGGACGGGGCCGGTGGAATCCCGGACCACCAGCCGGCACGGCACCATCGTCACCGCGCTGGCGTGAGCTCCGGTTCCAGCGCCGGTACCGGAGCCGGCGGCGGAAGCCCGGCCGCCGTCGTCGTGCTTTCCATTCGGTGCCGACCCCACCTCGGCGAGGAGCGCCGTCATGGCGGCCGCGCCCATCTCCCGGAGGGGAAGGGCCATGGTGCTGAGCGCGGGGACCATGTTCCTGGCGATGCGGAATTCGTCGTCATAGCCCATGACCGACACGTCCTGCGGAATGCTCAGCCCCAGCCGGTAGCAGGCCAGTACGACGCCGATGGCCAGGCGGTCGTTGGCGCACAGGATCGCGGTGGGACGGACGGCCGGCTCCACGCCGTCGAGGAGTTTCATGGCGCCGTGGAAACCGGCGTCGATATCCCACCCCACCTGGAGGACACGGTCCTCATTGACAAGCATGTCCGCACCGGCAAATGCTTCGCGGTAGCCCTCGATCCGGCGGGGCGCCGCGGGGGTCAGGGAGTCGCCGGCGAGGAAGGCGATGTCCCGGTGTCCCAGCGACATCACGTGCTCGGCGGCTTCTCGCCCGCCGCGGACCTCATCAGGGATGACGGCGGGAACACCGGCCTCGGGGCGGTCATCAAAGCAGTTGGCCAGAATAGACGGCACCTGCAGCATGTTGAGCGGGACGTGCAGGGGACGCAGGCCCACGGTGACGTACATCAGCCCGTCCACCTGGCGGTCCAGAAGAGTGGCCACGGCGCCCTCGTCCCGGGACTCGTCCGATTCCGTATCCATCACCACAGTCACAAAGCCCTGAGACCGGGCCACGGCATCCGCCCCGGCGATGATGTTGCCGTCGAACGGGCTGGTGACCACCTCATCCGAGACGATCCCGATGACCCGCGACTGCTGGTTGCGCAGGCTCAGGGCGATGGCGTTTGGCGTGTAGTTCAGCGCTGCCGCGGCTTCCCGGATGCGCTGCTGGCTTTCGAGGGCCACGTTGCCGTCGCCCCGCCCGTTGAGAACTAGCGACACTGCGCTGCGCGAGACGCCCGCCAGCTTGGCGACGTCCAGTGCGGTGGCCTTGCGGTTCATGGGCTGATCCTCCGGGTGGTAATCACTGCTTTGCTGCAGTTTACCTAACTCGTGTGAGCCCCGCTCTGCTTGGGGACGCTCTCTCACTTCTGGTGGGGTTTTGGGCGACGCTCTCTCACTTGTTTCGGGGTTTTCCGGGACGCTCTCTCACTGCGTCGAAGAAAGTGAGAGAGCGTTGGGGGTGAAGCGGCAGGAAGTGAGAGAGGGTTTGGGGTGAAGGGGCAGGAAGTGAGAGAGGGTTTGGGGGTGAAGCGGCGGGAAGTGAGAGAGGGTTTGGGGTGAAGCGGCAGGATGTGAGAGAGGGTTTGGGGTGAAGCGGCAGGATGTGAGAGAGCGTTTGGGTTGGTGGGAGACTTGATTGGTGACTTCTGAGAACCCGCTGGACCCGAACAACGCCTATGCTGCCGCCGATGATGCCCCGCTCTCCGAAGGCGACCCCACGGGTGCCCTGGCCGACTCAGGATCCGACACCCTGACTGCAATCGAGGCCGCCCGGGTCGCCGTCAAAACCCTGCTCGACGGCGGCGTCCGGTACGTCGTGGTTTCCCCCGGTTCGCGTTCCGCGCCCATGGCCTACGCGCTCGCCGAAGCCGACGCCGCCGGACGCGTGGAACTCCTGGTGCGGATCGACGAGCGCTCGGCCGGGTTCACTGCCCTGGGCCTTGCCCTGTCAACGGGGGCGCCGGTGGCCGTGCTCACCACGTCCGGCACCGCCGTCGGGAACCTCATGCCGGCCGTGATGGAAGCCAACCACGCCGCCGTCCCGCTGGTGGTGCTCTCCGCCGACCGGCCCGACGAACTGCGGGGGACCGGCGCCAACCAGACCACGGACCAACTGGACCTCTTCGGCGAGCACGTCCGGTTCGCCGTCGACGTCCCCGCCGGCACAGACCCGCAGCGCGCCGTGGAAACCGCCCTCAGCGCGGCCACGGGAGTCTTCGAGGACACCCCGCCCGGGCCGGTGCAGCTCAACCTGGCCTTCCGCGATCCGCTGGTCCCTGCCGCCGGCGACCACCTGCCCGAAGCAGCGGGTCCGGGAATCTGGCAGATCGGCCGCGGACCGGAGCCGCTCACCCTCACGCCCGCACCGGCCACGCTGGCGGAACGGCGCACTGTGGTGCTGGCAGGGCACGACGCCGGCCCGGTCGCCGAGGCCTTCGCCCGCGCCCACGGCTTGCCGCTACTGGCCGAACCATCCTCCAACGCGCGCTTCGGGCCCAATGCCGTGGGTCCCTACCGGCTGCTGCTGGAGCATTTCGGCCCGGATTCCGCCCAGCCGATCGAGCGCGTGGTGCTGTTCGGCCGGCCAACCCTGTCGAGGCCCGTGTCGCAGCTGTTGGCGCGCGCCGACGTCCCCTCTGCCCTCTACCAGCCGCTTCCGGTGGCCTGGTATGAGCCGGGCCGCAGGACCGAGCTTCCGCTGGACAACCTCAGCGATCTCGCCGACTTCTCGGGCCGGGGCCCCTCGGAGTGGCTGGATGCCTGGCTGCTGGCCGGCGCCGCAGCCCAGCATGCCCTCGACCAGGTGCTGTCCGAGGTACCGGCCGCGACCGGACCGACAGTCGGCGCACTGGTGTGGCAGCACGCGCGCGGGCAGCTGATGCTGGGATCCTCCAACGGCATCCGCGACGTGGACCTCGCCGGCCAGCCCACACCCGAACCGCAGGCCACCGTCTTCGCCAACCGCGGCCTGGCCGGGATCGACGGCACCATCTCCACCGCCACGGGCATCGCCTGGGGCGGCCGGCAGGAAACCACGCTGCTGCTCGGCGACGTCACGTTCCTGCACGACGCCGGCGGCCTCCTCCTGGGCTTCGCCGAGAACGACCCGCTGCTGCGCATCGTCGTCCTGAACGACGCCGGGGGCGCCATCTTCAACCTCCTGGAGCACGGCGCCGTGCAGGAGTCCGGAACCTACGGGAACGCCGTCGAGCGCCTCTTCGGTACCCCGCACAAAGTGGACATTTCGTCGCTCGCCGCAGCATACGGCGTCGACCATTGCGCGGTAAGTACGACGGCGGAACTCGCCAAGGCACTCGCCGCACCGCCGCAGGGACGCAGCATCATTGAGGTCCGCACGGACCGGGCGGGCCTCCGGGAGCTGCACGGCCGCATCAAGGAAGCAGTGGCGGAAGCCGCGCGGGGCGTGCTGGCAGGCTGACCCCGACGCGCTTCACGCCTGGCGACGCGCAAATGCCCTGGCGACGCGCGCACGCCTGGCGACGCGCAAATGCCCTGGCGCACCCGGAATTCCTGGTGCGCCAGGGCATTTGCGTAGCGCAGGGGCACTCACGCGTCGAAAATGGGCGCCTTATCCACATGCAGGCGTCCGCAGCTGTCACCCGGGCCGCGCCGTTGGCATCTTGAACGTATGAACGATCTCCCGCCGCTGCTCCTCGCCCGCGACCGCCTCCTGCACGGACTGACAGCGAAGGACCTGGCTCGGCGTGCAGCGTCGGGTGCGCTGGTGAGAATCCGGCACGGGGTTTACGTAGACGGGCCGGCCTGGCGTGAACTCGTGCCCTGGGAACAGTACCGGCTCCGTGTCCAGGCTGCTGCGGAAACGCACCACAGCCCCACCGTTTTCGCCCGGCACTCCGCGGCAAGCGTGTGGAAGATTCCCACGATGGGCGTGCGCCATCCCGTTCAGGCACTGACTCTGAAGAACGACGGCGGCCGGTCCCGCGCCGGTGTCCGCCGCTACTTCGCTGATCCGTCAGGACTGACAGTTGTCCGGCGGGAGGGCCTGCTGGTCACGGACCGCATCCGGACCGTTCTGGATCTTGCCGCGTTCACGCCGTTCACCGAGGCTGCCGTGCCCTTGGACCATGTGCTCAAGCCGGACCGCACTGGCGGGTTGCGGGCCCTGACCTTGGATAACCTGACGGCCGGCATCGGGTCGAATTACACCGGCGCAGCGCAAAGGAGGATCCGCGCGGCGCTGTCGTTCGCGGATCCTCTTTCCGGGTCGGCGGGGGAGTCCTACAGCCGCTCGCTGATGCACGTGGCCGGCCTCGAACCACCGGTCCTGCAGCAGGCGGTCTACGACTCCGACGGCCTGGTGGGCTACGCAGATTTCTATTGGAAGCAGGCAAAGGTGGTCGGAGAGTTCGACGGCGTGGCCAAGTACGTCAAACCGGAGTTCCTGATGGGCCGGACGGCGTCCCAAGCGGTGGTGGACGAAAAGGGGCGTGAGAACCGTATCCGCGCCGCCGGCTTCAAGGTGGTGCGGTGGGACTGGGCCGACCTGATGGAACCCGGCAGGCGGGAACGCATGTTGGCAGCGGGTGGCGTGCCCCGCCGTCGTGCCCGTTCAGCCGACTTCGACGCGCGAAATGCCTCATGACGCGCAAATGCCCTGGCGCACCCGGAATTCCAGGTGCGCCAGGGCATTTGCGTAGCGCCGGGGCATTTACGCCTCGAAAACAGGAGCCTAACCCGAGATGTCGATGTGCGTCGGGTCCAGGACGCGCTTGAGGAATTCCTTGGTGCGGGACTGCGTGGGGGCGCTGATGACCTGTTCGGCTATGCCTTCCTCGACCACAACGCCGCCGTCCATGAAGACCACGCGGTCGGCCACTTCGCGGGCGAAGCCCATCTCGTGGGTCACCACCAGCATGGTCATGCCCTCCTTGGCCAGGTTCCGCATGACCGACAGGACGTCGCCCACCGTCTCCGGGTCGAGGGCCGACGTGGGCTCGTCGAACAGCATGAGCTCGGGGTCCATGCTCAGCGCGCGGGCGATGGCAACGCGCTGCTGCTGGCCGCCGGAGAGCTGGTCCGGGAAGCGGTCGGCCAGGTGGCCAAGGCCCACGCGGTCCAGGTTGGCCTGCGCCACCTTGTCCGCCTCGGCCTGCCCGCGCTTGAGCACCTTGGTCTGCGCGATGGTGCAGTTCTGCCGGGCGTTCAGGTGCGGGAACAGGTTGAACTGCTGGAACACCATGCCCACCTTGCGGCGCATCTTGTCGATGTCCACGTCCGGGTCGGTGGCCTCGAAGCCGCCCACGTGGATGGTGCCCTCGTTGGGCTGCTCGAGCAGGTTCACACACCGCAGCAGGGTGGACTTGCCGGAGCCGGACGGGCCGATCAGGCAGACAACCTCGCCGGGGGCAACGTCCAGGCTGATGCCCTTGAGGACTTCGTTGGAGCCGTAAGACTTGCGGAGGTCCTTCAGGGAAACTCCGGCTGCATGGACGGATCCGCTGGTACCGGCGCTGCCGGAGGAGTGTACGACGTCGTTCATGACTATCCTGCCTATCGCTTCGTCCGCGCGGAGCGGCTTTCGAACTTCCGGGCCAAAAGGCTCAGCGGGATGGTGATCACCAGGTAGAAGGCACCGGCCACGAGGAGCGGGGTGAGCCCTGCGCCCAGGCTGGAGATGCCGTCGCGGCCGAACTTGGTGAGCTCATACTGCGAGGCGGTGAGGCCCAGCACGTAGATCAGCGAGGAGTCCTTGGTCAGGAGGATGACCTCGTTGGTCAGAGGCGGCAGCACGATCCGGAACGCCTGCGGGATCACGATGGACACCATGGCGCGCCACTGCGGCATGCCGAGCGACCGGGCGGCTTCCAGCTGGCCCTTGGGCACCGCCTGCAGGCCGGCACGGAGCGTTTCGGCGATGTAGGCCGCGGCCACCATGCCCAAGGAAATCATCACCACAATGGTCACGTTCCACTGCACGCCGAATGCGAGGGGCACGCCGTAACCGAAAGCGATGAACACCAGCAGGGCGGGGATGCCGCGGAAGAACTCGATGTAGCCGGTGGCAAGCCAGCGGTACAGCGGGAAGCTGGAGAGCTTCATGAGTGCCAGCAGCAGGCCGCCGGACAGGCCCACAATGAAGCCGAGGGCCGTGTAGATGAGGGTGTTCTTGAGGCCGGAGAAGAAGATGTCCGGGAACATCGGGCCGATCTTGGCGAAGTTGAAGACGCTGGTGCCGATGGTCTTCCAGTCCGTGGCCAGAACCAGCGCGGCCACAGCCACAACGAAGATTCCGGCCTGGACGTACAGGCTGACTTTGGCTCGTTGACGTGCGGTCATTGCCATGGTGTTCTCACATTCGTTTGCGCAGTGAGGGCCCCGTACAGGCTGATGAACAGGTGCTGAACGGGGCCCCGGCTGCGTAGGTCTCTGGAGCGTGTGCTACTTGGCGGCTTCGCCGAACCAGGTGGTCTCGTACTTCTTCAAGGAGCCGTCGTCGGTCAGGCGCTTGAGCGTGGAGTTGACCTGGTCAGCCATGGCGGTGTTGCCCTTTTTGATGGAGATGCCCAGCTTCTCGCCCGTGGCGTAGTTTTCCACGCGCTTGTACTTGGGGTCGTCCTTGATGGCGTAGGCCAGGACGGACTGGTTGCCGAGGGCGGCGTCGATGGTGCCGGCCTGGAGAGCCTGGACCAGGAGTCCGGAATCTTCGAACTGCTGGGCGTCGATGCCCTTTTCCTGCGCGTACTTGGCGCCGGTGGTGGCCTGCTGCACGCCCACCTTCTTGCCCTTGGCGCTGTCGATGTCCTTGATGCCGGACGCTTCGCTGGCCACGAGGGTGAGGTCGTCGTCCATGTACGGGTTGGAGAAGTCCATGACAGCCTTGCGGGTGTCCGTGATGGAGACCGAGGAGATGGAAACGTCGCAGCCAGTGAGGGCGGTGCCGGTTTCGATGGCCTCGAAGGAGCTGTCCACCACGCTGAGCTCGGCCTTCAGGTCCTTGGCGACCTCGGCGGCGATGTCCATGTCGAAGCCGACGATCTTGCCGTCCTTCTGGAACTCGAACGGCTCGTAGGGGACGTCGGAGCAAACGGTCAGCTTGCCGGCGTTGATGAGCTGGACGCCGCCCGCGGAGGACGCAGCGGGGGTGGAGCTGCCGCCGCAGGCCGTGAGGGACAGGGCGCCGACGGCGAGGATTGCGGCTGCCTTGGCGGCCAGCTTTGCCGTGGCGGAGGACATGGGCTGCATAGTTTCTTACCTTTTGTTGCAGGGGTATGCGTGACTAAAACGGCTTATAGTGTATCGCCGAATAAGAGATGTGCATCACAGAAAACTTAGTTTCACTATTGGATAACTAATATCGAGGCTAGCGCAAGACCCCGCGCCGGAGCATTGTCTGAAATCCCGGACTCTCGGCCCGGACCTTCCCCGCGGCTCTAACTTTTGATCCCCAGCGACTCGAGCATCGGCCGGAACTTGGCCCAGGTCTCCGCGAGTTCAGCCTCGGGATGCGAGCCCTCCACAATGCCGCACCCGGCGTAGAGCCGCACCGTGTCCGGCGCCTCGACGACGGCGCCGCGCAGCGCGATGCCCCATTCGCCGTTCCCCGCCGCATCCAGCCAGCCCACCGGTCCGGCGTACGGCCCGCGGTCCATGTGCTCCAGCTTGCGGATCAGCGCGCCGGCCACGGTGGTGGGAGTTCCACAGACCGCGGCCGTGGGATGCAGCGCGTTGATCAACGCAAGGCAGGTGGGCACGTGCCCCTCCACCTCGGTCAGTTCGGCCTTCACGTCCGAGGCCAGGTGCCACACGTTCGGCAGCTCCAGGATGAACGGTTCACTGTGCGCGTTCATGGCCTCGGAGAACGGCGCCAGCTGGGTGGTGAGCGACTGGATCGCAATCTCATGCTCGTGCCGCTGCTTCTCGGACCCCGCCAGCACACGCTCGGCGAATTCCAGCGGCGAGCCGTCCATCCCCTCGGCATCGCGCCGGTCCAGGGTTCCGGCCAGGACCCGGGCCTGGGCAGTCCGCCCCTCCACCTGGATCAGCATTTCCGGGGTCGACCCCACCAGGCCGTCCACGCCGTAGGTCCAGCATTCGCGGTACCGGACGGCCAGCTGGCGCAGGATTTCCGCGGCATTCACGCCCTCCGGAATCGTGGCCACGATGTCCCGGGCCAGCACCAGCTTCTCCAGCTTGCCGGTCCGGATTTCCTCGACGCCCGCGGCCACCGCGGCCATCCAGTCGTGCTCGCTGAGCGATCCGGTTTCAAGTTTAGGTACGACGTCGGCGCCCGGGTTTGCGGTCACGCCGCCGCCGGGGCGGTCGCCCGGTGAAAGCACGACGGCGGTGTCCCGCTGCTCGGTTTCCCGCAGTTCGGCGTCCAAAGAGTCAGGGTCCAGCGGGTCGGCCTTGAGCCAGCGCTCCAGGGCGGCGAGGGCGCCCGCTTCGGTGAGTTCGCCGTCGTCGAACGTTAACTGGGTGAGCCAGGCGCGGCCGTCCCTGACCCCCACAACGATCTCGGGAACGATCAGCCGTGAACGGTGCGTGGACACCTTGGAGAACGCGAACGAGCCGAAGGCCACCGGGCCGGTGCCAGGGCATTCCACGGAGTCGGTGACGTCCGCCTCGAGCACCAGGTGCCGCCACCAGATGTCGGCCTCGAGGAAACGCTCGGGCCCGGTGGCGGTGAAGCGGGCGATCTCGCCGAAGCCCACCAGCCCGGCCTCGCGGCGGGTCCAGCAGAGGACATCGTCCCGGACCAGAAATGACGGCAGCCCCCCGGAGAATGATTTTCCATCCAGAGGGACTGTCAAGGTGCGGAACGTACTCGTCATGATGAGATAACAGTACTCCCGAGTGTGGCCGGCACCTTGTTGGGGCGAACGCCACCGCGCAGCTTTCAGCCCACAGCCCAAAGAATCGCCGTGGTTCGTGGGTCCGCCCAACATTTGAGACAATGACAGGGTGAACCGAGCATCCTTGGATAAGCGTCCGGACGAAGTAGCCACGATGTTTGACGACGTCGCCCCCAAATACGACGTCGTGAATGATGTCCTGTCCATGGGACAGACGCGCCGCTGGCGCCGGGTAGTCGTCGAAGCAATGGACGTGAAGGCCGGCCAGCGCGTGCTGGACCTCGCCGCCGGAACGGGCACCTCCAGCGAGCCCTACGCGGACGCGGGGATCGACGTCATCGCCTGCGATTTCTCCCTGGGAATGCTCAAGGTGGGCAAGCGCCGCCGCCCGGATATCAACTTCATCGCCGGTGATGCCACGCGCCTGCCGTTCGCGGACAACAGCTTCGACGCCACCACCATCTCCTTCGGGCTCCGCAACGTTAACGAGCCCAAGAAGGCCCTGGCTGAAATGCTGCGCGTCACCAAGCCCGGCGGCAAGCTGGTGATTGCCGAGTTCTCCCAGCCCGTGGTGCCGCTGTGGCGCACCATGTACACCGAATACCTGATGCGAGCCCTGCCGGCCATCGCCGTGAAGGTCTCGTCCAACCCGGACGCCTACGTCTACCTCGCCGAGTCCATCCGCGCCTGGCCGGACCAGGACCACCTGGCCGGCTGGCTGCAGGAATCCGGCTGGGAAAAGGTCACCTACCGCAACCTCAGCGGCGGCATCGTGGCCGTCCACCGTGCGCACAAGCCGCTGTCCGGCAGCGCGGCGGCCATCGCCAACCACACCGGCCCCGTGGCGAAACTCCGCCGCAACATCACCCGGCCGGCGAGCTAGCCGAACCTGCCGTGAACGTACTGATCGTCGGCGCCGGCCCTGCGGGGTCCACTGCCGCCTACTACCTCGCCAAGGCCGGCATCCCCGTTACGGTGCTGGAAAAAACCAGGTTCCCGCGCGAAAAGGTCTGCGGCGACGGGCTCACTCCGCGCGCCGTCCGCGAGATCCAAAAGCTCGGCCTGCCGCACGCCGAAGAGGGTGGCTGGCGGCGCAACAAGGGCCTCCGGCTGATCGCAGGCGGCCGCACTATCGAGCTGCCCTGGCCTGAAGTCTCCGATTTCCCCACCTACGGCCTGATCCGCACGCGCCTGGGCTTCGACGAGGAGCTGGCCCGGCATGCCGAGGCCGCCGGCGCCACCATTCTCGAGGGGCACAGCGTCACCGAAGCCCTCCGCGCGCCGGACGGCCGCGTCATCGGTGCCCGCGCTGCCCTGCTTGACGACTCCGGACGCAAGACGGGGGAGACGCGCGACTTCCATGCCGACGTCGTCCTCGCAGCAGACGGAAACTCGTCCCGGACCGCAGTGTCCGTCGGCATCCAGAAGCGCGACGACCGCCCGCTCGGCGTCGCCGTACGCACCTACTTCACGTCGCCCCGGCACGACGACGACTGGATGGAGGGCTGGCTGGAGCTCCCCGGCCGCGACGGGAAACTGCTCCCCGGCTATGGCTGGGTGTTCGGCGTGGGCGACGGCACCTCCAACGTGGGCCTGGGCATCCTGAACTCCTCCAAGGAATTCGGCAAGCTCGACTACAAGCAGGTCCTCCGCGAATGGACCGCCGGCATGCCCGCCGAGTGGGGCTTCACGCCCGAGAACCAGGTGGGCGAGATCCGCGGCGCCGCGCTGCCCATGGGCTTCAACCGCACCCCGCACTACTACCCGGGCCTGCTGCTCCTTGGCGACGCCGGCGGCATGGTGTCCCCGTTCAACGGCGAGGGCATCTCCTACGCCATGGAATCCGCCCGCTTTGCGGCCGAATACATCATCGACGCCAGCACCTGGCAGAGCCGCTACGCCAAGTGGACGCACGACGACGCCGACCTCCACTTCAAGGGGTACGCGGACTATGTGCGCGGCCAGTGGGGAAGCCACTTCACCCTGGGCCGCGCGTTCGCCTCAGTGATCGGCAAGCCGTCCGTGATGAAGCTCGCGCTCCGCACCGGCATGCCGTTGCCCGCCCTCATGAAGTTCGTAGTCCGGCTGATGGCCAACGTCACGGATGAATCAGCCAAGGGATTCGAGGACAGGGTGATCAGGCTCCTGGAGGCCCTGGTGCCCGCCACCTCCAACACCTCCCTGTCCCCGTCCAGCTACACATCCGCGGTTTCCGCAACAAAAAGTTAGGGTTAACCCGTGACGAACTCTGCCAAGCACAGCTGGACCCACGCCGGACACGGCCTGCCGGACACCAGGGAGCCCGAGCCCAACACCACCGCCATCGCCACAGGACTCCAGCTGCCGGCCGGTTTCGCCGCCATCGCGGACGACCCCGAGCTGGGCCCCGCCATCACCACCAACCTTGCCCGGGTGGAAAAGAAGCTCCGCGAGGCCATCGCCAACTCCGATCCGCTGGCCGACGCAACGTCGCGTCACCTGGTGGAAGCCGGCGGAAAGCGGATCCGCCCGTTGCTTGCCCTGCTCTGCGCCCACCTCGGTGATGCCTCGCGTCCGGCCGTGGTGCAGGCCGCCGTGGTGGTTGAGCTCACCCACCTCGCCACGCTGTACCACGACGACGTGATGGACTCGGCCCCGTTCCGCCGCGGCGCCCCCACCGCGCACGAGGTCTGGGGCAACTCGGTGGCCGTGCTCACCGGAGACCTGATCTTCGCCCGCGCATCCATCCTCGTGTCCGAGCTCGGCTCCCGTGCGCTGGGAATCCAGGCCCGCACCTTCGAACGGCTCTGCCTGGGCCAGCTGCACGAGACCGTGGGACCCCGCCCCGACGAGGATCCTGTGGAGCACTACCTGTCCGTCATCGCGGACAAGACCGGCTCCCTGGTTGCTGCCTCCGGCCAGCTCGGTGCCATCTTCGCCGGCGCCGATGAAGCCTACGAGCCGCTCCTGGTGGAGTACGGGGAGAAGATCGGTGTGGCCTTCCAGCTGGCCGACGACGTCATCGACGTCACCGGCATCAAGGTCAAGTCCGGCAAGTCCCCGGGCACGGATTTGCGCGAAGGGGTGCCTACCCTGCCGGTGCTGCTGCTGCGCAACGCTGCCGCCGAAGGTGACCAGTCCGCCGTCGAACTCCTAAAACTCATCGACGGCGACCTCTCCTCGGACGAGGCACTCGCTGCCGCCGTGGCAGGCCTGCGGGACCACCGGGTCACCGCGGAGTCGTGGGTCGTGGCTCGTGCCTGGGCCGATGAAGCCATCGCAGCACTGGCGCCACTGCCCGAAGGCGTGGTCAAGTCCTCGCTCACCAGCTTTGCGCTGGCCGTGGTGGACCGCGCGAGCTAGTTTCCCTGGCGCCCTCGAGGCGGCCGCCGTCGGGCCCTGAAGTCCTTGGTTAAACGGAATGGCCCCGGTTCTTTGCAGCAATACGAGTCATACGCTGCATCGAACCGGGGCCATTTCTCCGTTCGCATCAGATCCACCGGAGGCATTTAGTGGATCCGTGAAACAGTCTATGACAGCTTTGTCACAAATGCGAACCAGGGTGTTAATCGGCGTGTCACAGTTCCTTGGTTGGGTGCCTGGAGGTGCCCCGGTCGCCGTCGTGGGGCACATTGAGCCCCGGGATTGGCTTTCCGAGCTGGCAGGCCGGCGTGTCCGTGTCGCTGTGCCCCACGACGGCCGGGTTGTCCACATGATGCAGCCGTGATCTGCCCATCCCGCCGGCTCGGGGCCACCTTGGGAAAATGGACATTCAGACCTTCCTCCGCTCTCGCGCCGGTGTAACGAAGACATCGGCGCTCCGCGGCGCGGGATTCACGCACACGGCCGTCGACAGAGCGCTGGCCGCCGGGCGCATTGTGCGGGTCCGGCGCGGAATCTACAGCCTGCCCGGGCAGTCCGGCGCGTACGGGTTGGCGCTGGAGCACAACGCTCTGCTGACCTGTCTCTCGGCTGCACCGACCTACGCGCTATGGACCGTGCATGATGCGGGGACCGTGCACCTGAGCCCCTCGCACAAAGGGACGCCGCCGGGAGCGCTGCCTCATGGCCGATGCACCCATCCGGCTCATCCGTCGCTACCGGTGGCAGGCCTGGCCGACGTTCTGATCCACTCCCTGCGCTGCCTGCCAGAGCTGGAGTCGCTGGTCATGGTCCAGTGCGCCGCGCAGCGGGGAGATATCACAGTTGAGTTTCTGCGCCGGAAGCTTCCCGGGAACCGCAATGCCTGCGCCAGGGCAATTCTGGACCATGTGATCCCTCGTGCGGATTCCTTGTTGGAGGTGCTGGCCAACTACCACTTCCGGAGGGCGGGGCTCCAGGTCCGACGGCATGTGGAGCTGCCGGGCGTCGGAGAGGTGGACTTCCTCATCGAGGACTGCCTGGTGGTGGAGACCGACGGCGGCTCGCATCTGGAACCTCGTCAGGTGAAGAAGGACAGGAAGCGCAACAATGCGACCGTCATCGGCGGACGCCTGGGGCTCCGGTTCGGTTATGACGACGTCGTCAATCACCCCCAGCGGATGGTGGCCGAGGTGCTGGGGGTACTGGAGCTGTGCCGGCTGGGAGCATACGGCGCAAGGTGACTGCCGCCGTCGTACTTTCGCTCCGCCGTCGTGGGGCACTTTGGACCACGAAACCGACGAACCGGGCTCGGCCCCCGGCGTGTCCGTGTCGAAGTGCCCCAGTTACGCCGGGCAGCCGGCGGAGGCCTCAGCAGGCAGCGAGGAAGCTAGTCCTCTTCGTCGTTGAACGCCCACTCAAACATGTCGAACACGAATTCGGAGAACGTGCCTTCTTCGCTCTTCCACTGGCCGCGGGCGTTGTTGCGGCGGTACACAATGGGGTCCGGGACGCCAAGATCGCCCACGCGGAAACCCCAGGTGAACTGTTCTTCCTCGTCCTCAAGGAACATGAGGAAGCCTTCGTCATCAACTTCGAGTTCCTCGGGGTCCCAGAAGTAGTGGTACGCCTCCATGAGGTCCTCGCAGCCACCCAGTGCCTGGTAAAACTCCCGGAGTACCAACGGGATCTGGAACTGGTGTTCGGACAGGGCCTCGTCGAGTTCTTCGGGGGACAGCCCGTCCTCTTCCTGCCATTCGTCTTCGAGATACTTCGGAACAAGCGCGCGGAACTTCTCGAGGAACATGTCAGTCATGGTTCTTATCCTAGCTAATCCTTGGGGCCGCCATCCGCCGTGTCCAGGCCCAGCCGGTGCCACCCGCGCACGGCCAGCGGAACGTACCAGGAACGGCGCCAGGCCGTCACCCGGAAGGCGAACACGACGGCGGCAGCGGCACCTGCCGTGACGGCGTTGAAGGAACCGGAAACCCACAGCACGGTGGTCAGCGCCGCCCCCGTGAAGGCGGGGAGGGCATAGAGGTCCTTCGGGTCGAACAGCTGGGGCACCTCATTGGCCGTGATGTCGCGCAGGAGGCCTCCGCCCACCGCCGTCGTGACTCCCAGCAGCACCGCCGCCACCGGGTTCATCCCGGCAGTCAGCGCCTTGAGCGTACCGGTGATGCAGAACAGCGCCAGGCCGCCGGCGTCGAACAGGATAAGGAGCGACGTGTAGCGCTGGACGCTGGAAAACAGGAAGTACACCAGGACGGTGGCCAGCAGCGGGGGAGCGAGGTAGGCCGGGTTGGTGAACGCCGCGGGAGGGCCGCTGTTGAGGATGATGTCGCGGATGACACCGCCGCCCAGGGACACCAGGGACGCGAGCAACAGGGAACCGAGGATGTCGAACTGTTTCCGCGCCGCCAGCAGGGACCCGGAAACCGCAAAGAAGAAGATGCCAGCCAGATCCAGCCATACCTGAACCGCGTCGAAAGAGATGGTCAATGGGCGTCCCGGTCAGTGTGGAAGGGGCGGATGGGGCGGCTCCAACGTTACGCTAGCCCCTATGAATAGCCCCATCATGATCGCCTGTGCCCACGGAACGTCCAGCCCGCTGGGCGGGGCCGAGGTCAACGGCCTCCGTGCCGAGATCAGCGCCCTGCGCCCCGGCCTTGACGTCCGGGAAGCCTACGTGGATGTCCAGGACCCCGACCTCGTGGACGTCATGGCCGGACTGCCGGAAGGGGAACAGGCCGTCATCGTCCCGTTGCTGCTCAGTGTTGGCTTCCACACCAAGGTGGACATCGCGAAGGCGGCGCGGGGCAGGGAGGGCAGCAGCGCCTCGGAACCGCTCGGGCCGGACCCCCGGCTGGCGGAGATCCTCGACCAGCGGCTGCGCGAGGCCGGCGCCACCGAACACGACGCCGTCGTGCTGGCGGCCGCCGGATCCACCAACCCCAAGGCCTCGGTCAGCGTCGAAGAGCTCGCCGAACACCTCAGGGCGCTGCGGAGCAACAGGATCGTTCCCGCCTACGGTGCGGCTGCCAAACCCTCCGTGCCCGACGCCGTCGCCTCCCTGCGTGCCGAGTACCCGGGCGGGGAAGGGCAGGGGCGGGTCATCATCGCCTCATATCTGCTGGCCCACGGGTTCTTCCACGACCAGCTCGCCAAGGCCGAAGCGGACGTCGTCACGGAGCCGCTGCTGCCCTCCCGGCTTATGGCCGAGATCGCTTTGGACCGCTACGACGCTGCCGTCGCCGCCTCCGCGGCTGCCGTAGGGGCCGCCTCCGCGGCTGCCTCCACGACGCCCCAAAAGCCCCTCGGGACCAACCCGTCGGAGCAGCCGAACCATGCACAGCCCAAGGGCTTCTTCAAGGCTTTCCGGCGATTCATGACGAAATATTTCCCTAGGTGACCTCGCGTTTCTGACCCTTTGTGACGGCTTTCCGGTGGGACCTACAGTCGATGCATGACTGATACAGCTCTAGCCGGAGCGTCCGCGGACTCCGCTGCCCCCAAGCGACCCGCACGCGCCAACCGACCGGCAGCGAAGCCGCACGGACAGTGGAAGGTTGACGGCACCACGCCGCTCAACGCCAACGAAACCTGGAAGCAGGAGGACGACGGCCTCAACGTCCGCGAGCGTATCGAGTCCATCTACTCCAAGGACGGCTTCGACTCCATCCCCGGCCAGGACCTGCACGGCCGCTTCCGCTGGTGGGGCCTCTATACGCAGCGCAAGCCCGGGATCGACGGCGGCAAGACCGCCACGCTGGAGCCGCACGAGCTTGAGGACAAGTACTTCATGCTCCGGGTTCGGATCGACGGCGGTGCGCTCACCACCGAGCAGCTGCGCGTGATCGGCAACATCTCCGTGGACTTCGCCCGGGACTCGGCCGACCTCACCGACCGCCAGAACATCCAGCTGCACTGGATTCGGGTGGAGGACATCCCCGAGATCTGGAACCGGCTGGAAGGTGTAGGCCTGTCCACCACCGAAGCCTGCGGTGACGTCCCCCGCGTCATCCTCGGCTCGCCCGTGGCCGGCATCGCCAAGGACGAGCTCATCGATCCCACGCCCCTGATCGAGGAGCTGGGGGAGCGGTTCATCGGCAACCCGCTGCTGTCCAACCTGCCGCGCAAGTACAAGACCGCCATCACCGGCCACCCCAGCCAGGACGTGGTGCACGAGATCAACGACTTCGCCCTGGTGGGCGTCAAGCACCCCGAACTCGGCATCGGCTACGACCTCTGGGCCGGCGGCGCGCTGTCAACCAACCCGATGCTTGGCAAGCGCCTCGGAGCCTTCGTCACGCCTGAGCAGGCAGCCGACGTGTGGCTCGGCGTCACCAGCATCTTCCGTGACTACGGTTACCGCCGCATGCGCACCAAGGCACGCCTGAAGTTCCTGATGGCCGACTGGGGCCCGGAGAAGTTCCGCCAGATCCTCGAGGACGAATACCTCGGCTACAAGCTGGCCGACGGTCCCGCCGCACCCAAGCCGTCCACCCCGGGCGACCACGTGGGCGTGCACGAGCAGAAGGACGGCAAGTTCTTCATCGGTGCCACCCCGATTGCGGGCCGCCTCTCCGGCGCGCAGCTGGTGAAGCTCGCGGACACCCTCGAAGCCCGCGGCTCCTACCGCCTGCGCACCACCCCGCACCAGAAGCTGGTTGTGCTGGACGTCCCCAAGGACGAGGTTGAACCGCTGGTGGCCGAGCTCGACGCCCTGGGCCTCTCCGCCCGGCCGTCCGTGTTCCGCCGCGGCACCATCGCCTGCACCGGCATCGAATACTGCAAGCTGGCCATCGTGGAAACCAAGGTCACCGCCGCAACCGCCGTGGCCGAGCTGGAACGCCGCCTCGCGGACCTGGCGGAGAGCGGCCAGCTGCCCCACGCCCTGTCCCTGCACATCAACGGCTGCCCCAACTCCTGCGCCCGCATCCAGACCGCGGACATCGGACTCAAGGGCATGATGCTGCCAACGCCCGACGGCGACCCCAGCCCCGGCTTCCAGGTCCACCTGGGCGGCGGGCTGGCTTCCTCCACCCGCGAGGAAGCAGGCCTCGGACGTACCGTCCGCGGCCTGAAGGTCTACGTCGAGGACCTGCCCGACTACGTGGAACGCGTGGTCCGGAAGTTCGCGGCCGAGCACGCCGAAGGCCAGACCTTCGCCGAGTGGGCCCACGCAGCCGAAGAGGAGGACCTGCAATGAGCAAGCACGCACTTGGAGTAGACCCCGTGGCAGCTCCGGCTGAGGCCTCTGCCCAGGTCGACGCCACGGTGGCAACCGCCGTCCCGAAGCTCCGCTCCCACGATGAGCTCAAGGCGCTGGCCGAGGCCGGCGCTGCCGAGCTCGGCTGGGACGCCCCCGCCCGCGATGTCATCGCCTGGGTGGAGCGCAACTTCGAGCTGCCCGCCGTGGCCGTGGCCTGCTCCATGGCCGACGCCGTCCTGCCGGCACTCGTGGCTGACCAGCTTCCCGGCGTCGACGTCCTCTTCCTCGAGACCGGCTACCACTTCCCGGAAACCTACGCCACGCGCGACGAGGTGGCCGCAAACCTCCGCGTCAACGTGGTGGACGTGCTTCCGGAGAACACCGTGGAGCAGCAGGACCGCCTCCTCGGCAAGGACCTCTTCGCCCGCGACCCCGCCCAGTGCTGCGCCCTCCGCAAGGTGGCCCCGCTGCGCCGCACCCTGGCCGGCTACGAGGTCTGGTTCACCGGCGTGCGCCGCGACGAAGCCCCCACCCGCACCAACACCCCGCTGATCACCTGGGACGAGGCCAACGGCCTGGTCAAGGTCAACCCGGTGGCAGCGTGGAGCTTCGACCAGCTGGTGCAGTACTCCGACGACAACCTCCTTCCCGTCAACCCGCTGCTTTCACAGGGCTACCCGTCCATTGGCTGCCAGCCCTGCACACGCAAGGTAGCGCCTGGCGATGACCCCCGCGCCGGCCGCTGGGCAGGAACCGACAAGACAGAATGCGGACTACACGTATGAGCACTTTCCTAACTGAGGAGCCCACCCAGGTGACTGACTCGGCCGTCTCCACACGCCTCTCGTCCCTGGACACCCTCGAGTCCGAGGCCATCCACATCATCCGCGAGGTTGTTGCCGAGTTCGAGAAGCCTGCGCTGCTGTTCTCCGGCGGCAAGGACTCCGTGGTGATGCTGCACCTCGCCACCAAGGCGTTCTGGCCGGGCAAGGTCCCCTTCCCGGTGCTGCACGTGGACACTGGCCACAACTTTCCCGAGGTCATCGACTTCCGCGACCGCACGGTGGAGCGCCTGGGCTTGAAGCTGGTGGTGGGCTCCGTGCAGGAGTTCATCGATTCCGGCGAACTGGCCGAGCGTGCCGACGGCACCCGCAACCCGCTGCAGACCGTCCCGCTGCTGGACGCGATCCAGCGCAACAAGTTCGACGCCGTCTTCGGCGGGGGCCGCCGTGACGAGGACAAGGCCCGCGCCAAGGAGCGGATCCTGAGCCTCCGCGACGAATTCGGCCAGTGGGATCCGCGCAACCAGCGCCCCGAGCTCTGGAACCTGTACAACGGCCGCCACACCGTGGGCCAGCACGTCCGCGCTTTCCCCATCAGCAACTGGACCGAGCTGGATGTGTGGCGCTATATCGAGCGCGAAAACATCGAGCTGCCCGGCCTGTACTACGCCCACGACCGCGAGGTCTTCGCCCGCGACGGCATGTGGCGCGCGGTCGGCGAGGTTTCCCAGCCCCGCCCCGACGAGGAAGTCATCACCAAGACCGTCCGCTACCGGACCGTCGGTGACATGTCCTGCACCGGCGCTGTTGAGTCAGCCGCCGCCACGGTGCGCGACGTCGTCATTGAAGTTGCCGCCTCCACCATCACCGAACGTGGCGCCACCCGTGCGGATGACCGCATCTCCGAGGCCGCCATGGAAGACCGCAAGAAGGATGGCTATTTCTAATGAGCACCGAAATCGATACAGCCCGCGTGGCTGCCCTTCTTGACGAGGCCCCCCTCGCGCACGCCTCGCTGTTCCGCTTCGCCACCGCCGGCTCGGTCGACGACGGCAAGTCCACTCTGGTGGGCCGCCTCCTGCACGACTCCAAGGCGATCCTGGCAGACCAGCTCGACGCCGTCGCCCGCACCTCCGCGGACCGCGGATTCGGCGGCTCGGCCGGCGGCATTGACTTGGCCCTCCTGACCGACGGCCTGCGCGCCGAGCGCGAACAGGGCATCACCATCGACGTCGCCTACCGCTACTTCGCCACCGACCGCCGCAGCTTCATCCTGGCCGACTGCCCCGGGCACGTGCAGTACACCAAGAACACGGTGACCGGCGCGTCCACCGCGGATGCCGTCGTCGTGCTCATTGACGCCCGCAAGGGTGTCCTGGAGCAGACCCGCCGGCACCTGTCCGTGCTGCAGCTGCTGCGAGTGGCCCACGTGATTGTGGCCGTGAACAAGATCGACCTGGTGGACTTCAGCGAGAGCGTGTTCCGCGAGATCGAAGCCGACGTGCAGAAGGTAGGCCGAGAACTGGGCCTCGGTCGTGACGAATTAAATACAGGCGGCATCACTGATCTGACCGTGGTTCCGGTCTCCGCGCTCGACGGCGACAATGTGGTGGAGCGCTCGGAGCGCACCCCCTGGTACACGGGACCGGCACTGCTCGAAGTACTCGAAACCCTTCCTGCCGCGGACGAACTGGAAAGCCACCTGGAGAGCTTCCGGTTCCCGGTGCAGCTGGTGGTCCGGCCGCAGGGCGCGCTGGCGCCTGACGCGGTTGCCGGCGGACTCGACGTCGAGAAATACCGTGACTACCGTGCTTACGCCGGGCAGATCACCGAAGGCTCGGTGAAGGTGGGGGACAAGGTCAGCGTGCTGACCCCCGGCCAGGACCCGCGCACCACCACGGTGACGGGCATCGATTTCGCGGGCGCCGAGCTCACCGAAGCCGTGGCACCGCAGTCAGTGGCGATCCGCCTTGCAGACGAGTTCGACGTCGCCCGCGGCGACACGATCGCCGCCGCAGGCACCGTCCGCGAAGCCTCCGCCGACCTCTACGCGGCGCTGTGCTGGCTCTCCCCGAAGCCGCTCCGCGAGGGTGCCAAGGTGCTGGTGAAGCACGGCACGCGCACCGTGCAGGCGCTGGTCCGCAGCGTCAGCGGCAAACTGGACCTGGCCACCTTCAAGCTTGAGGGTGCGTCCAGCCTGGAGCTCAACGACATCGGCCACGCGCAGCTCCGGCTCGCCGCGCCGCTGCCGCTGGAGAACTACCTGCACCACCGCCGCACCGGCGCCTTCCTGGTGATCGATCCGCTGGACGGCAACACCCTGGCCGCCGGCCTGGTCAACGACCACCCGGGCGACCACGAGGACGAGCGCTACAGCATCTAATTCACGAGGAACCGCGGCTTGTTCGCAAAACCCGACCTTCAAGGAACGGTTCTGCGAACAAGCCGCTGTTTTTGTCCGGGAAACCTGAAAGCCCGGCAGTAGCTGAAACCCGCTGCCTTGGATACTCTGCTGGTAGATGCGCTGCGCGATGATCTGAGGGGGACCGGGTGGAAGATCATGAGTCAGTTGTAGCCAGCTCCCTGGCGCAATACAGTGCGCGGCTGCCCCGGCTGAATGCGGCATCGGACGCCATCGGGCACGCCATCCGTGCCCGGCTCCGCGATGACGGCCTCAACCATCACACCGTGCAGGCCCGGGTCAAGGATCCGGGTTCGGTCAAGGGAAAGCTGGACCGGCTCACCGCCGATGGCAGATTCAAATATGAACGTGGACTCGAGCAGCTGGACGACCTCATCGGCGTCAGGGTCATCATGTTCCTGGAGCCCGACATTGCCGACGTTGCAACGGCCCTGAAGGGGCAATTCAGCTGCCGCGAAGACGACGACAAAACGAGCTCCCAGCGGCGGAACGGCCAGATCGGCTACGCCGGCCGGCACCTGATCCTGGAAGTCCCTGCCGAGAACGTTCCCGTGGGCTGCCAGACGTTCATCGGGGAGCGCTTCGAGGTCCAGATCCGGACCGTGCTGCAGCACGCGTGGGCGGCCTTCGAACATGACATCCGCTACAAGGGCCTGGCCGAGGCCAACGCGGAAGTGGACCGCGCGTTCACTATGGCGTCAACCCTGATCGAGCTCGCGGACGCCCAGTTCTCCGCGATCAACGACATCGTCAAACGCCGCCAGGCCGAGAGTACGGCGGAGTTCGCCGCGAACCCTGCCGCTACCGAGCTCACCGGGGACATCCTCCAGGACATGCTCGCCCGGCTGCTGTCCGAACACCCCCGGAGCCAGGCCCGGCAATACGGCTGGCTGGGGGACCTGCTGGCGGCCAACGGGGTGCGGACCGTGGCCGACGCCGAAGAACTCTTCGGTGCCGCCGACTGGTCCGGCGTGGCCAAGCGGATGGACTACAAATTCCCCGCCGGCCACGTCCGCATTGCCGACGACTTCCTGCTGAAGACGTGGGGCGTGGACTACATTGCGCGTACCAAGTCCCTGGGGGACGACCCCAAGCGGGAAGCGAAGCTGACGTACCGGCTGGAGCGCATGCAGGACTGAGGCTCTTGAGGATCGATTCCTCAGGTGCCGGGAGGCCTGTACTTGATGTGATCGGCCATGCGAAGGGCTTCGAGTGTTTCGTCGACGCTCAGGAGCACTGTCGTTTCGAATGAGCTGAGCGCGCCGCCTCCGCTGATCGCCAGTGCCACCGCGGCCATGGACACGTTGTCCGGTGCCTCCCACAGGTTGTAGCCGTCGTAGGAGCCGAAGGCGTACCAGAAGCCGTGGAGCTTGCCGCCGACGGATTCGATGTAAGTCTGGGCGGCCTTCCTGCGGTCCTCGGGATTGCTGGTCATTTTGGCCCAGGTCTCCGGTGTGTAGCTGAACCTCGACAGATAGAGCGGCATCGTCTCGTCCTTTCCTCTTGGCGGGCCGGTGGCCCGGTGGCTGGTTGTGCCGGTAGCGCCGGTCCAGCAAGGATGGCAGTCGGCTGCCCGGTCAGCAATGGCTGCCGGCTTCTTTCATGGGTTACCTCGGGGTGTTGACACGGCCGCCCCGCGGCCTTACTTTCGCCCTATCCCGGCGGGAGGGCAGATCGTGGAACGCATCAACAGCCGGCTCATCAACTGGGCTTCCATCCTGGATGCCGAGACGCGGGAGCAGGCCGTGAGAACCTCGCGCTTGCCCTTCATTTATCCGCATCTGGCGCTGATGCCGGACGCCCACCTGGGAAAGGGCGCCACGGTGGGGTCCGTCATTCCCACCCTGGGCGCCGTGATTCCGGCGGCGGTGGGGGTGGACATCGGCTGCGGCATGATTGCCGTCAGGACGCAGTACCTCCTCACGGACCTCCCCCAGGACCGGAAACGGCTGCGGGAAGCCATTGAGCGCGTCATCCCGCTGTCGGCCGGTCACAACAACCGCAGGATCATGGCCACGGCCGAACCGCGTATCGCCGAGCTGAGGAGGCTGGCAGCCAAGGCCAGGTTTGAACCCGGCCAGTACGTAGCGAAGTGGGAGCTCCAGCTCGGCTCGCTCGGATCAGGCAACCATTTCATCGAGGTCTGCGCGGACGAGACGGATGCCATCTGGCTGTTCCTGCACTCCGGCTCCCGCGGCATTGGCAACAAGATCGCGCAGCACCACATCAGCGTCGCGCAGCGCATGACGCGGGAGAAACGGATCGCGCTTCCCGACGCCGACCTCGCCTACCTGGAAGAGGGCACGGCCGAGTTCAGCCGGTACATCGACGAGCTGCACTGGGCCCAGCGGTTCGCACTGCTGAACCGTGAAGAAATGATGGACCGCGTGATCAGCCAATTTGGCAACTGGACAGGCGGAAAGGTGCTGGAACGGGAACGGATCAACTGCCACCACAACTTCACCCGCCGGGAAACCCATTACGGGAAGGCGGTGTGGGTTTCGCGCAAGGGTGCCATCAGGGCCGAGGCCGGGGACCCGGGCCTGATCCCGGGGTCCATGGGCACAGCCTCGTATGTGGTGGCCGGCCGCGGCAACCGCGTGGCGCTGAATTCCTCGCCGCATGGTGCCGGCCGCGAGTACTCGCGCACAGCAGCTCGCAAGGCGTTCTCCCTGGCCGAGCTGAAGAAGGCGATGCAGGGGATTGAGTTCCGTGCATCGGAGGCCTTCATCGACGAGATTCCCGCGGCGTACAAGCCCATTGACGTCGTGATGCACGACGCGGAGGACCTGGTGAGGGTCCGCCACAGGCTGCGGCAGCTCGTCAACGTCAAAGGCGACTGAACCTGGTCAGCCCAAAGAAGAGAAACGGAGGATGTCATGAATCTCGACGATCTGGTCTTCCACCCCTGGGTAATACAGGGGCCGCGCGACGTTCCTACCTTGGTCGGTGGCTCCGGGAGCTATGTCACCGACGTCAACGGGCGGCGCTACCTGGACTTCAGTTCGCAACTGGTCTTCACCAACCTTGGCCACCAACATCCGCGCATCGTTGCTGCGATCAAGGAGCAGGCGGACCGTCTGTGCACGCTCGCACCCGGCAATGCGTCCGATGTCCGGGGCGAGGCGGCGCGGCTGATTGTGGAGGTAGCGCCGGAGGGCCTGGGGCACGTGCTGTTCACCACCGGTGGAACGGAGGCCATCGAGCATGCGGTCCGGATGGCGCGCCTGTACACCGGACGGCCGAAAGTGCTCGCCGCCTACCGCTCCTATCATGGCTCGACGGCGGCCTCCATCCACCTCACCGGCGACCCGCGCCGCTGGGCCTCGGACACCGGGGCGGCAGGTGCCGTCCACTTCTTCGGTCCCTTCCTGTACCGGTCGGCATTCGGGTCGCGGACGCCGGAGGAGGAGGCCGAACGGGCGCTCGCGCATCTCGAGCAGGTCATCCTCCTGGAGGGCCCGTCGACCATCGCCGGCCTGGTCCTGGAGTCCGTGACCGGCAGCTCGGGCGTCATCGTGCCGCCGGCCGGCTACCTGCGCGGGGTCCGTGAGCTGTGCGCCCGCCACGGCATCGTCTATATCGCCGACGAGGTGATGGTGGGCTTCGGGCGTACGGGAGCCTGGTTCGGCGTCGACCACGACGGCGTGGCACCCGACCTGATGGCGTTCGCGAAGGGCGTGAACTCCGGGTCCGTGCCGCTGGGCGGCGTCCTGGTGGGGGACGCGATCTACGAGATGTTCACCAAGCGCCCCTACCCGGCGGGCCTCACGTACAGCGGACATCCGCTCGCCTGCGCGGCAGCCGTCGGCGCCATCAGGGCGATGCACGAGGAAGACACGGTCGCTGCAGCCGCGCGCCTCGGGGCAGACATCCTGGGGCCCGGGCTCCGGGCGCTCGCCGACAAGCACGCGTCAGTCGGGGACGTTCGCGGCATCGGCGGACTCTGGTCCCTCGAACTGGTCCGCAACCGGCTGACCAAAGAGCCGCTCGTCCCGGCCGGAGCCACCGGCACGGCCAACGCGCCGATGGTCTCCGTCGTCAAGGCCTGCCGGGAACGGGGCCTGCTGCCGCTGGTCCAGGGCAACCGCGTCCACGTCGCCCCTCCGCTCAACGTGAACGACTCCGACGCCGCCGCGGGCGTGGCAATCCTGGATGAGGCCCTGGCGGCAGCGGACACTTACGTGACCTGAGCCGGGACGGCCCGGGGACGTTCGAATATGACGCTAGATGAACCCGCGTGACCCCCCGTTTCCGCTTCATTGAACGGGTTTATGTCACTCCCTATGGTGAAACAATGACAAGTCCCCAGCCCGGAATGATCCGCATCGTGGCAGGAGAGAGCAACAACCCGAAGCGCAAGCGCGCCGTGGAGGTCCTGGTTGCCCTCGGCCTGGTGCTGCTTATTGCCGCCGGTGCCGTGGTGGCGTCAACCCTTTCCCGTGACTCCGCAGCCCAGGCAGCTGCCCCCGCTCCGACACCTGCTGCGGAGTTGAAGCTGGGCTACTTCGGCAACGTCACGCACGCCCCGGCACTGGTGGGCGTGAAGCAGGGTTTCATTGCCAGGAGCCTGGGCGATACCAAGCTCAGCACACAGGTGTTCAACGCCGGCCCGGCCGCGATCGAGGCGCTGAACGCCGGCGCGATCGATGCCACATACATCGGGCCGAACCCGGCCATCAACTCGTTTGTGAAGAGCCGGGGTGAGTCCGTGAGCATCATTGCGGGCGCCGCGGCGGGCGGGGCGCAGCTGGTGGTGAAGCCGGAGATCGGCTCGGCGGCGGATTTGAAGGGCAAGACCCTGTCCACACCGCAGCTGGGCGGGACCCAGGATGTGGCGCTGCGCGCGTGGCTCGCCGGGCAGGGCTACAAGACGAACACCGACGGCAGCGGGGATGTGGCGATCAACCCGACCGAGAACGCGCAGACGTTGAAGCTGTTCCAGGACGGCAAGCTCGACGGCGCGTGGCTGCCCGAGCCGTGGGCGTCCCGGCTGGTGCTGCAGGCCGGCGCGAAGGTGCTGCAGGACGAGAAGGATTTGTGGGACGGGTCGCTGACGGGCAAGCCGGGCGAGTTCCCCACCACCATCCTGATCGTGAACAAGAAGTTCGCCGCGGACCACCCGGACACCGTCAAGGCCCTGCTGAAGGGCCACACCGAGTCCGTCGCCTGGCTCAATGACACTCCCGCTGCGGAAAAGGCAAGCGTGCTGAATGCCGCGCTGAAGGAGTCCGGCGGAGCCGAACTCCCTGCCGACGTTATCGACCGGTCACTCAAGAACATCGTCTTCACCGTGGATCCGCTGGCCGGAACCTACAAGAAACTGCTCGAGGACGGCGTGAAGGCCGGAACCACCAAGCAGGCGGACATCAACGGCATCTTCGACCTCACCGCCCTGAACAGCGTCACCGCCGAAACCGGCGGCAACAAGGTCTCCGCAGCCGGACTCGGCAGCGACTGACCGGCACGCACCACCCAAAACACCACCCTGAGCACCACCACCAGCCCCCTCAACGTAAGGACAGGACCATGCCAGTCGTACTGGAAAACCTGGGCAAGCGCTTCGGCGACGGCGCCCCGGTGCTGGACGACGTCAACGCCAGCATCGCGCAAGGCGAGTTCGTCGCCCTCCTCGGCGCCTCCGGCTGCGGCAAGTCAACCCTGCTGAACATCATGGCGGGACTGGAGCTGCCGACGTCGGGCGCCCTTGAGGTCCCCAGCGACGGCGCAGCCTTTATGTTCCAGGACGCCGCCCTCTTCCCGTGGCTGACGGCCCGGGAAAACATCGAACTCGCCCTGAAGCTGCGCGGGGTGGGCAAGGCCGAGCGGCGCACCAAGGCCAACGAACTCCTGGACCTGGTGCACCTGGGCGGTGCCGGCGACAAGCGCCCGCACGAGCTCTCCGGCGGCATGCGCCAGCGCGTCTCCCTGGCCCGCTCCCTGGCCCAGGACCGGCAGCTGCTGCTCATGGACGAGCCTTTTGCCGCCCTGGACGCCATCACCCGCGACCTCCTGCACGACGAACTGGAACGGATCTGGAAGGAAACCGGCCGCACCATCGTCTTTGTGACGCACAACGTCCGCGAAGCCGTCCGGCTGGGCCAGAGGGTGCTCCTGCTGTCCTCACGCCCCGGCCGGGTGGTCCAGGAATGGAACGTCACCGAGGAACACCGTACCGACGCCGGTCTTGCCGGACAGCTGACCGGGGTCATCACCGCCCGGCTGCGAGAGGAGATCCGCCGCCATGCCAAGTAACCCAACGCCCTTGGCCGAAGCCCCCGTTAACGGCGAGGCATCCACAACCGAGCCCGAAACCCGCAAGGTGCACGCGGCCCTGACCCGGTCCTCCACCGGCAACGAGGACCTGCGCGAGCTTGAAGCAGGCCTTGATTCCCTGCAGTCGGACGCAGCCCGTGCCGCGCGTATCGACTGGAGCCGCATCCTGCTCCCGGTGGCCGCGCTCGTGGTGCTGGTCCTGGTGTGGCAGTTCTACGTTTCGCTCGGCTTCAAGCGCCGGGACCTGGTGCCCGGCCCGCTCGACGTGCTCGGCCAGTTCGGCACCCTGTGGGCCGAAGGTTCCCTGCAGGAAGCGGTCTGGACGTCGCTGCAGCGCGGAATCATCGGCTTCCTGATCAGCGTGGTGATTGCGACGCCGATCGGGCTCCTGCTGGCACAGGTCGCCCCGCTGCGCCGGGCGTTCGGCCCGCTCATCTCCGGTTTGCAGGTGCTGCCGTCCGTGGCCTGGGTGCCCGCGGCGATCATCTGGTTCGGCCTTACCGATGCCACGGTGTACTTCGTGGTGTTCATGGGCGCCATCCCGTCCATCATCAACGGCCTGATCTCCGGCGTGGACCAGATCCCGCCGCAGTACCGCAGCGTGGGCACGGTGCTGGGCGCCAACCGGCTGCAGATGGCCCTCCAGATCATCCTTCCGGCCGCCCTGCCGGGCTACCTGAGCGGACTCAAGCAGGGCTGGGCCTTCTCGTGGCGGTCCCTCATGGCCGCGGAAATCATCGCGGTGGGCGGCACCATCGGCTTCGGCCTGGGCTCCATGCTGAACCAGGGCCGCGACCTGGCGGACATGACCATCGTGATGTCTGCCATCCTGCTGATCCTCGCAGTGGGCATCTTGATTGAACTGCTGGTCTTCGCGCCGATAGAAAAGCGCCTCCTCCGGCGCCGCGGACTCCTCGCCGGCAGCACCCGCTAGGGTCCGCGTCTTAGGCAGCCCGAGCAGAACCCAAGAGCAGAGCCCGACGGCGAGTCCCGCCGTCGGGCTCTGCTGTTTCTGTCGCGTTGAGGTGCGCCGGCGGCCTTAATGGGGCACTTCGACACGGACACGCCGCGGATTGACGGCCCCCGCGGCCGAACCGACCTCAATGTGCCCCACGACGGCGGCGAGCCCCACAGCGACGGCGAGCCCCACGGCGACGGCGACGGCGACGGCGAGGGCGCTACGCCGTGCTGCCGGGGTCTGGCAGACTGGCGCCATGACCGTCAGCTTCGTGTGCCGCACCGAATCCGCCCTGCCCCGGGAACAACTGTTCGACCTCGCGCGGAGCATCGATGCGCACCTTGAGTCGCAAGCCGATGCGGGGGAGCGGGCCGTGGCGGGCGTGACGTCAGGCCTGATCGGCGAGGGCCAGGAAGTGACGTGGCGGGCACGGCACTTCGGGCTGCCGATCCGCATGACCAGCCGCATCACGTCGCTGGAGTTCCCCGGAAGGTTCGTGGACGAGCAGGTCCGCGGGCCGTTCAAGGCCTTCCGCCATGTCCACGAGTTCGAGGAGACAGGCCACGGCAGCATCATGACCGACCGGGTGGAATTCACGGCGCCGTTCGGGCCTTTGGGCCGGATGGCCGAGCGACTGGTGCTGCGGCGGTACCTGGAGCGGCTCATCGCCGTCCGCGGGCTGTACCTCGCCGGACTGCCCAATAACCCGCCCGCCTAGCCTGCGCTTCGCCGGGCCGGCCCTCGGCCGCCGAACGGGCGGACCCTTGTCCGGCCCGGACCAAGTGCCTAGACTCGCGAAAAGGCCGGCATCGCCCGGTTCCTACGATTTGAGGAGACAGCCATGGCACCGAAACTGGGACTGCTGGCTATGGTCGAGGCGAAGCCGGGTAAGGAACAGGAAGTTTGGGACTTCCTCAACGGAGGCCGGGAGATCGTGGACAACGAACCGGGCACCCGGACCTGGTATGCCTTCCGGGTCAGCGAAAACACGTTCGGCATTTTCGACACTTTTGATACCGAGGAGGACAGGCAGGCGCACCTCAAGGGTGCCATTCCGGCTGCACTCGCTGAACACGGCCCGGCCATGCTCGCCAAGGATCCCGACATTAAGCTGATCGACCTCATCGCCGTGAAGTAGGGCCGAGGGAAAGCCCCAGATAAGGCGCGCACCCACACTGCGGTCCGCAGGCCCACCATGGCAGGTCCACAAGCAATGTGACGCAGCGTTACCTTACGTGAACTGGTGTTTCCGCGCCGTTGTTCCGGTATATGACGCGGCCCTATCGTCGATTTATGGCAATTCAGGACATTTACCCCACGGCGCTGCGCCTGCTGGGCCGCCCCGTACTGGTGGTGGGCGGCGGGCCGGTGGCCACGCGCCGCGCCAAAGGGCTGCTCGACGCCGGTGCCCGGGTAACCGTGGTTGCCCCCGCTGCCTCCGCGGGACTGAGGGAACTGGCCGACGCCGGCCTCCTCACCTGGGAGCAGCGCCCCTACCGTACGTCCGACGTCGACGGCGTCTGGTTCGTCCAGACCGCAACCGGCGATTCCGCCGTGGACGCCCTGGTTTCGGCGGACGCCGAGGAGCAGCGCATCTGGTGCGTCAACGCTTCCGACCACGAAGCCTCAGCCGCGTGGACGCCCGCGGTTGCCGTGGTGGACGACGTGCAGATCGCCGTGAACGCCGGGGGAGACCCGCGCCGCGCCATGGCACTGCGTGACGCCGTGGCCACCGCGCTGGAAACCGGCGACCTTCCGCTGCGCCGCCAGCGGGCGCACCGGGGAAGCGTGGCCCTGGTGGGCGGCGGTCCCGGCGACACCGGGCTCATCACCGTCCGCGGCCGCAGGCTCCTCGGCCAGGCCGACGTCGTGGTGGCGGACCGCCTGGGCCCCCGCGAACTGCTGAACGAACTGGCCCCGGACGTCCGCGTCATCGAGGTGGGCAAGACTCCCGGCCACCATCCCGTGCCCCAGGCCGACATCAACCGGATCCTCGTCGACGAAGCCCTCGCCGGCCACCGGGTGGTCAGGCTCAAGGGCGGCGACCCCTACGTGCTGGGACGCGGCGGCGAAGAAGCCGAGTTCTGCCGCCAGCACGGCGTCGAGGTTGAAGTGGTCTCCGGCGTGACGTCGGCGATTTCCGTTCCCGCTGCAGCCGGCATTCCCGTCACGCACCGCGGCCTGGCCAAGGGCTTCAGCGTGGTCACCGGGCACGAGGAGCTCTCCGAGGTCCCGGCCCGCTCCGACCACACCATCGTGCTGCTCATGGGAGTGGGTCAGCTCCGCGAATCCACCGCGGCCCTGGCCGCTGCCGGTTTGCCTCAGGACACTCCAGTTGGCATCGTTGAGAACGGCTATTTGCCCAATCAGCGCGTGACCATCGGCACTGTCGGTTCCATCGCTGACCAGGCCGAGGCCGCCGGCGTCGCGAATCCCGCGGTGATCGTGATCGGTGACGTTGTCCGCGTCAGCCCGTTCGCGCCGTCGCACTTCAAGACCGCCGACTACAGCACCACCACCCCGAACCGCCCCCGCGTACTGACCAAGTAGCCCGAAGCCCCTTCCCAACTAGCTCGCAGTTAACGCTCCCAAAAGCCGTTTTCACGACGTTAAGTGCGAGTCAGTTGGGCCGTGACAGAAAAAAGGAACACAGCCGTGTCAAATAGCACCACCGTAGGTTCTGCCGCCCGCCCGCTCCGGGTCGCCGTCGTGGGTTCCGGCCCCGCCGGCGTGTACGCCGCCGACATCCTCACCAAGAGCGAAGCCGTCAAGAGCGGCGAGCTGACCGTGAGCATCGACCTCTTTGACCGCTACCCGGCGCCCTACGGCCTGATCCGTTACGGCGTGGCCCCGGACCACCCGCGCATCAAGGGCATCGTCAACGCGCTGCACAAGGTCCTGGACCGCGGCGACATCCGCTTCTTCGGCAACGTTGATTACGGCACGGACCTCTCCATCGAGGACCTGCGCACCCACTACGATGCCGTCATCTTCGCCACCGGCGCCATCAAGGACGCGGACCTGAACATCCCGGGCATCGAACTCGAGGGCTCCTACGGCGGCGCCGACTTCGTGTCCTGGTACGACGGACACCCCGACGTGTCCCGCGAATGGCCGCTGGATGCCAAGGAAATCGCCGTGATCGGCAACGGCAACGTGGCACTGGACGTGGCCCGCATGCTCTCCAAGCACGCCGACGACCTGCTGGTCTCCGAGATCCCCGACAACGTCTACGCCGGCCTGAAGTCCTCGCCCGTCACGGATGTGCACGTCTTCGGCCGCCGCGGCCCGGCCCAGGTGAAGTTCACCCCGCTGGAACTGCGCGAGCTGGCCCACTCCAAGGACGTGGACATCATCCTGTACCCGGAGGACTTCGAGTTCGACGAGGAATCCGACCGCCAGGTCCAGAGCAACAACCAGACCAAGACCATGGTGGGCACCCTCACCAACTGGATCGCGGAGCAGCCCGAGGACCTTTCCGAGCTCACGGCCTCCCGCCGCCTGCACCTGCACTTCCTGCACAGCCCGGTTGAGGTGTACGACGACGCCGAGACCCCCGGCCGCGTTGCCGGCATCAAGTTCGAGCGCACCGAGCTGGACGGCACGGGCAACGCCCGCGGAACCGGCGAGTTCGTGGACTACCCGGTCCAGGCCGTGTACCGCGCGATCGGCTACTTCGGTTCCGCCCTCCCGGAGGTCGAGTTCGACCACAAGAAGGGTGTTGTACCGAACGACGGCGGCCGCGTCCTGGACGCTGCCGGCACCCACGTGCCGGGCATCTACGCCACCGGCTGGATCAAGCGCGGACCGGTGGGCCTGATCGGCCACACCAAGGGCGACGCCCTGGAGACCGTGACCTACCTGCTGGAAGACCGTGCGAACCTGCCGCTCGCCGCATCACCGGCGCCGGACGCCGTCGTCGAACTCCTGGAAGACCGCGGTGTGAAGTACACCAGCTGGGAAGGCTGGCTGGCCCTGGACGCACACGAGCGCGCCCTCGGCGAAAAGGCCACCGAGACCGGATCGCACGGCGTGGAGGTTGCCCGCGAGCGGGTCAAGGTTGTGCCGCGCGAGGACATGGTGTCCATCTCCCGCGACGGAGTGGCCGCTCAGGTCTAGCCGCACCCTTCTTAAGCGCGAAACCCTTTAGCGCGAACCGGCAGCTAATGACCGCACACCACGCGGTTGACGTCATTAGCTGCCAGTTCGCGCTTTGGCTTAAGCCCCCGCGCCGCCCGAGCTCCCTGCGCCACCCGAGGCCATGAGCTCCAGCCGGTTCAGCGTTTCAGTGTTCCGGACCGAGATCAGCGGGTCGCGGATGAACTTCGGGATCAAGAGGCCGGGCCCTTTGACGGCGTCCTCGGCCATGGTCACCTTGCACCCGGTCGCGTCAGGCTCCAGCGTGATCACCACCTTGGCCTCTCCCAGGGGCCAGCCCCGTGCAATCAGCTCGATGGACTTGCCCGGATCCGACGCCGTCACTGTGGTTTTGTCGTTGATCAGCAGCGGCCACGCTCCCACCGAGTGGTGCAACACCGCGTCGGCAGCGGGCCACAATGCGTCCACATCCCTGATCCTTGACGCGCCCACCACCCAGCCCGAGTAGAGCCAGCCGTCGGCGATGACGTTCCAGACGTCGGCCGGAGGTGTGAGGAAACTCTTGGAAACAGTAGCCATTTGTGTGCTCGCTTTCTGTGCTCCGTGCTCGGTTGTGCCAGCCTACATGCGGCCAAATCTGGCCCGGACCAGGGCGAACAACCCGTAGCTGATGAGGCCGGCCGCGATGGCAGTCAGGAGATACGGCCCCGCGGGGTGGTCCCGCAGTGCCTTGAGGCTGCCGTCCAGCCCGGTTGATTCGCCGGGGCGGTTGGTGGCGGCTGCCACCACGAACAGCAGTCCCGCCAGGATCAGGGCGACGCCTTTGGCGACATGCCCGGCAACGCCCAGCGCGCTGATCATGCGTCCGCGCCGGGAGCCTTCGAAATGGTGCAGTTCCTCTTTGAACTGCTTCCGGACGCCCTTGACGATGAAATAGATTCCGACGCCGATCACGGTCAGCCCCAGCGCGATGAGTGCCGGAACCCCCAGGGGTCCGCGCACCACGGCCGTGCTGAAATCCCTCGCGGAATCGCCCGAGTCGCCGCGCATTCCAACCGCGAACCCAGCAAAGGTGAGCCCCACGCTGCCGTAGGCCACAGCGAGGAAACCGGATGAGATCAGCTTGCCGAGCCGCTGGCCTGGCGGGAGGTGTCGGGCCCGGAGGGTGGCTTCGCTGAGCTGCCATAGCGCCAGGCCCGCACAGCCGATCAGCCCCGCCCACATCACAGCGGGACCCCACGGATTCGCGGCGAGCTGCTCGATGGCTCCCGTCGGCTCGGCCTGCCCGGGCTTGCCGAGTGCCAATGCGATGGCGATGGCACCGATCACGATGTGAAGCACGGCCATGACGGCAAAACCGGAACGCGCGACGACGTCCAGCGCCTTGGTGTTCGACACCGCTTCGGCCGCATCGGCGGCTTCGCCGATGGCCGTGTCTTCATCTGCCATCGCTAGCCGTTCATGGGCCCTTCGGCGTGGACCTGGTCGGCGCCCGGGCCGGTTAGTTTCACGGTGCAGCGGACTATGAGCTGCTCCGGTGCCGTGTGGACATCCGCCAAGGTTTCGCCCGGGTTGATCACCGTGTAGGTTTCGGTGCCCTCCTCGACGCCGAAGCCGCGGGAGGCGGCATCCTGGGTGGCGTTGGCGAGGGCGTCGCGGCGCAGTTCGTCCAGATACGCCTCATCTGCGGACCGTGAGAGATCACCAAATGCCCAACCGAAAAGCGTTCCGGATCCGTTCATATCGCTGATTTTACGCATCATCCACCCTACCAAGATATTGCTAAGCGTGCTTACTATCGTCCCGGTGCCGACACTTCGGTTTCCAGGCTCCCGGAGCTTCCCGCGTCAGCCGGAGCGGTGGGTTCCTTGGCGTCCGCGGAGTTCGCAGGCCCTTGTTCCTTGCCGTCAGTAGTCCAAACCTGGATGATCGCCCAGACCACGGCGGCCAGCGGAACGGAGAGTACGGCGCCGATGATGCCGGCGAGGATGGTTCCCGCAGTCAAGGCCAGCAGGATCACCAGGGCATGCAACTGCAGGGACTTGCCCATCACCACGGGTTGAAGCAGGTTGCCCTCGAGCTGGTTGACGGCGATGACCACGATCACCACAACCAGCGCGACGACGGGACCATTGGCTACCAGCGCCACCAGGGCGGCGAGGATACCCGCCACGGTGGCGCCCACGATCGGGACGAAGGCGCCGATGAAGACGATGATGGCCAGCGGGATGGCCAGCGGAACCTGCAGGATCAGCAGCGCAGTGCCGATTGCCAGGGTGTCCACCAGTGCGACGATGGCCGTCCCGCGCACGTAGTCGCCCAGGACCTGAATGGTGCGTGCACCCGAGCGGCGCAGCTTGGCCTCGCGGGCGCCGGTGTAGGGCCGCAGGAAGAAATTCCAGATACCTGTCCCGTCCTTGAGGAAGAAGAAAAGGATGACCACCATCAGGCTTGCCCCGGCAAGGAACTCGGTGATGACGGACAGTCCGGTGATGGCTCCGGAGCGGACCTGGCTGCTGGCGGCGAAGTCCACGATGGCTGCGCGGGCCTGTTCGATCTGCTCGCCGTCCACGGGAAGGGGGCCGTTGAGCAGGAAGGACTGCAGCTCGTCCAGGCCGGACGATGCCTGGCTTACCAGTTCGCCCCACTGGCTGCGGATGGAGGCCACAATGACTGTGGTGACGCCGGCCAGCACGGCAAGCAGGGCCACGAAAGCAACCGCCGTTGCCGCTGAGCCGGGCAGGCCCCGGCGCTTCAGGAGGTTGACGAACGGTGCGATGGCGGCCGCCAGGATGAGGGCGATCAGCACCGGAATGACCAGCAGCCGGATCTGCAGCAGCGCGAAGACGGAGACCACCACCACGGTGAGGACCAGCAGGATCTGGGCCGAGCGAACGCCCACCCTGCCCAGGCCGTCCGCCCAAGGGTCCGGGCGTTTACCGTCCACAGTGATGTCGACTGATCTGGCCAAGGGGTACTCCAATTCGTCAGCGTGCAAGAACGGGGCGCCCAGGCCGGCCGAGGCCAGTATCGGGGCTCCCCAAGCAACTAAGCCTACTGATTTACCGGGCCTCCCGCTGATCGGCCGCAGTCCCTACACTCCGAGCCACTCCGCGCAGGAGTTCAGGTTCCGGTTGACGCTGTCCACGGCCGCGGCTTCATCGTGCGCTTCGATGGCTTCCACCAGCTCGCCGTGCCCTTCGTCAGGGAGCCCGTTGAAGCCGCTGCGGCGCTGTTGGCGAAGCAGGTCCGCGTGGAACACGCCGCCGAAACTGACGTACAGCTCGTGCAGCAGCGGATTCCCGGAGGCCTGCGCCACCAGCACGTGGAAATCCCAGTCGGCGCGGGCCCAAGCGGCGTAGTCCTCGGAGTTCCAGGCGTCGCGGCGGTCCGTGAGCAGCGCCGTCATAGCGGCAATATGTTCCGGTTTGGCGTTGCGGGCTGCCAGCCGCGCCGCCTGCGTGTCCAGGCCGATGCGGACCTCGAGGATGTGTTCCTGGGTGTGGTCCTTGTACATGCGCTGCGCCGCGCCGGAGATCTCGCTGGTTGCCCGGACATAGGTGCCGTCGCCGCGGCGGACTTCCAGCATTCCGCCGTGGGCCAGTGCCTTGATGGCCTCGCGGAGGGTGCCCCGCGAGACGCCCAGCCGGGCCATCAGCTCGGGTTCGGCGGGGATCTTCTGCTGCAGCTGCCATTCACCGGAGTGGATCATCCCGCGGAGCTTGTCCGTGATTTCGTCGGCCAGTACGGGCCGGTGCGAAGCTGTGAGGGTCATGGCCGGGTCCTTGCCGTCAGTAGGTGCCCCACCACGATCTGGGCCAGGGCGATGGCGAGCAGCAACACCAAGGGTACCGTCCAGCCGCCCGTGGCACTGTGCAGCAGGCCCATGCCGAACGGGCCGGCCGTGGCGAGCAGGTAGCCCACCGACTGTGCCAGCGTGGACATGGCGGTGGTTTCCGCCGTCGTGCGCCCGCTGCGGCTGATCATCACCATGACCAGCGGGAAGATGCCCAAGCCGAACCCCAGCAGCACTGCCGGGACGGCGGCGAGCGTGGCAGGCAGCAGCATCAGGGCGGCCACGCCGAAGAGCATGGTGACGCTGGCGAGGTAGAAGGCCGGGCGCAGCATCCGAGGCCGGGACCCGATGGCGATCAGCACCATGCCGGCCGGGACGGAGACCAGCTGCATCAGTCCGAACATCAGCCCGCTGTCGCTAGCCGTCAGTCCGGTGGTGGTGAGCATGTACGGGAACCAGCTGAGCACGGCGTAGGCGAGGAGTGCCTGGAGCGTGAAAATCGCGGTGAGCAGGGCGCCCTTGCGGGTCCGCAGGAGCGGCCACGGGGAAATATTGGTGCCCCGGTCCGGGGTGGCATTCCGGTGTGCGTGGAGTGCCACCGGCAGGAAGCCCAGGAAGGCTGCGACGGACAGCAGGCCGATGGCGCCCAGACCAGCCGAGGCCGAGCCCAGGAGCTGCGCCACCGGAACCACCAGTACGGCGGTGACCGTGGCGCCCGTGGTCATGGTGACCGTGTAGAGAGCAGTCATGAGGGATGTGCGGTGCGCGTAGTGCTCCCTGATGAACGACGGCATGGCCACGTTGCAGACGGCGAGCCCGGACATCCCCACCACCGTCCCGGCCAGGAGCATGCCCGTGGACGTGATGCCGCGCAGCAGGAGTCCGGCGGCCAGCATTCCCAGCGCGAGCAGGATCGCCTTCTCCACGCCCATCCGGCGCGTCAGCCAGGACGTGGCCGCGCCGGCCACCGCGAAACACAGGGTTGGCACGGACGGGATGACGGCGGCGACGAACGCCCCGTAGCCCAGGACTTCCTGGAGGTCGTGCAGGAGGGCGGCGGCTCCGGTGATGCCGGCGCGGAGGTTGAGTCCGATCAGCACCACGGCAATGATTCCGAGGACGACGACGGCGCGCGGCCGGGCTGCGCCGGCCGTTGCGGCGGGTGAGGTGTTAGTTCCGGGGGGTGCCGTCGTGGTGGTTGCCATGCTTAAACATTAGACGTTAGACGTTTGATGTCTGCAAAGATGTGGCAAACATCTCCGGCAGGCTCAAACGGTGCGCCGGCAAGCGTGCCCCCGACGACACGGCAGCAACATAGCCCGGCGGAGTGGTCACGGGCCGGACCTCCAGGCCGTGGATCTCAGGCTGCCCGGGGCAGACTGCTGTCCGCAAACCGGTTCGGCGGGAGCCGTGGGTCCCGCCGTTGAATGTCAGCGCCACGGATGACGGCTCCACGGCCAGGCCGACACCCGCGGCTTTGAGGACGGCTTCCTTCGCCACCCATAGCAGCATCCGGTCCGTCACGCTGGCCGAGCGCAGCAGCGCCCGTTCGGACGGCGCAGCAGTGAAGTCATCGAAACCGTCGAAGACCTGTTCCGGCAAGCGTTCGATGTCGGCTCCCAGAATGCTCCCCTCAGGACCGGCCGCCACCATCACGGCGCCATGGCTGCGTGAGAGGCTGAGGCAAACGCCCGGGACTGACGGCTTGCCGTGCTCCGTCCCGCCGCAGCCGCCGCAGCGCCGGGCTATAGGGAGAGCGGCGGCTTCCCGGGGGCTCAAACCCAGCGACCAGGCCGCCAGCAGGCGGAATAGCGCATGAGACGCTTGGTAATCCGTCTGGTCTTCCGTCCGCCGGAAACGCTGGGACGCGGCTATTTCGCCTGGACTAAGGAACGCCTGGAGACCCCCGAAGGGGCCACAGGCGGAGGCGGCCTCAGCCGATGCAACGGCGAGGAAGGCGACGCTGTCGGCAGTCCCGCCGTCGTGCGCGTTCACCGTGTCCTGATCAGTCACCGCTTGCTGATGCGGCGGTACTGCCCGATGGCCAGCGGCGCAAAGACCCCGATGATGGCCAGGCTGCAGAGGACCGAGTAGAGCACGGCGTTCTCAGCCGGCCACCCGGTGGCCACGCCGAATCCGGCCGGTGCCGTGTTGCCGAAGAGTTCACGGGCGGCCGTGGCTACGGCCGTCACGGGATTCCACTCTGCGATCAACCGCAGCGGGCCGGGCAGAGACGTGACGGACACGAAGGCGCCGGAGACGAATGTGACGGGGAAGAGCCACACCAGGCCCAGGCTTTGGGCTACCTCCACGCTCCTCGCGGTGAGGGCAATGACTGCCCCGATCCAGGACACAGCGAAAGCGAAAAGCAGCAGGATGGCCAGTGCCGCCAGGGCGGGCCCCTGGCCGGTGGTGATCCGCCAGCCGATCGCCAGTCCGCAGAGCAGGGTGACCACCACCGACAGGACACTGGTGGATAGGTCCGAGGTGGTGCGCCCCAGGATCACCGCCACCCGGGACATTGGAAGGGACCGGAACCGGTCGATCAGTCCCAGTTGCAGGTCCTTGGCGAGGTAGACGGCCGTGAAGGATGCATTGAAGGTGAGCGTCTGCGCCAGGATGCCGCCGATCAGGAAGCTGCGGTACTGGTCCCCGCCCAGGGCACCGCCGAACACAAAGCCCAGCAGGAGGACGAACATGACGGGCTGCACGATGCCTGTGACCAGCGCGCCGGGGGTACGCAAGACGTTGATGAGATTGCGGCGGGCAATGACGGAACTGTCCCGTGCCGCGGCGGTGATTGCGCTCATGCGGAAACCTCCAACTTCCCGGGTGAAGCGTTCGGGGTTGAGTGCTGGCCGGTCAGCTGCAGGAACACGTCGTCCAAGCTGGGGCGGCGCAACGACGCTTCCTCGACCACGAGCGATGCTGCATCGAGTTCGGAAAGGACCTGGACCAGCAAGCGGTGGCCGCCGGGAGCAGCCACGGAAACGGAGCGGTTCTGCGGATCAAGGTCCGGACCGGCTTCCGGACCGGCGGCGCGGGCCATTACCGCGACGGCCGCGGGCAGGTCCGCGGCATGGCGCATGACGACGTCGATGCGTTCCGCGCCGGCGCCCTGCTTCAGTTCCGTCGCCGTTCCCTCCGCGATGACGCGGCCGTGGTTGATGACGGCAATGTGGTCGGCAAGCCGGTCCGCTTCCTCCAGGTACTGGGTGGTCAGCAGGACGGTGGTGCCGTCCGCCACGAGGCTGGACACGACGTCCCAGGTATCGAGCCTGCCGCGCGGGTCCAGCCCGGTGGTGGGCTCATCAAGCACCACCACCTTGGGCCTGGCCACGATTGCACCGGCGAGGTCCAGGCGCCGCCGCATGCCGCCGGAGAACGTTCCGGAGCGCTTTCCGGCCACGTCGGTGAGCCTGAAACTGGCGAGCAGCTCGTGGGCCCTGGCCGAGGCATTACGGCGGTTCATGCCGTAGAGGCGCCCCACCATGTGCAGGTTTTCGTAAGCTGTGAGCTTTTCATCAACGGCCGCGTACTGGCCGGACAGGCCCAGGTTCCGGCGAACCAGGTCAGGATGGGTCAGCACCGAATGGCCTGCCACACGCGCGTCCCCGGCGTCCGGCGCCAGCAGGGTGGTGAGGACTTTGACCGTGGTTGTCTTGCCGGAGCCGTTGGGTCCGAGCAGCCCCAGGACAGTCCCTTCGCCTGCCGTCAGGGTGAGGCCGTCCAGTGCCTTGAAGCTACCGAAGCTCTTGCTGACGTTCTCGACGCGGATCAATGCGACGCGGCGAGCTCGGCGACTTTTCGCGGAGCCATGTCGGTCCAGCTCCGGGAAACGTAGTCCAGGCATGCTTCGCGGCTGTCAGGCCCGAACATGGTGACCCACCCCTGCGGTACGGTCGCGAACGTCGGCCAGAGGGAGTGCTGCTGGTACTCGTTGACGAGCACTGAGAACATGGCGGATTTATCATCGAATGGGTTCGTCACGTTGAACTTTCTGGTCGGTTCTGGCGTTCGGAAGGCCTCTCTCGTGGATCGGAGGCATCACTGGTTATTCGGTGGAGACGTCCAGCCGGATTGCTATTTCGGGCACAATCACACTGAGAGCCGCGTCACTTAGCATCTGCGAGTGGCGCTCTTCCACGGCCACATCGGTGACCGCCCCGGTGATGAAGGGCTGCCAGGCATCGGTCCCCGGAGTCCCCTCCGGGACGTCCCGCGTGGCCCGGAAGAACAGCAGGTCGCCGTGGAACACCTCCGGTTCCTGGCCGCGGATCAGGCGGGCGAGGTCCGGGAAGTTCTCCACCATTGCATGCGCCGAATCCAGCGGAACGCTTCCCAGCGGATTGTGGTTCTCCCGGAGTATCTCCAGTGCGCGCACTCCGTCGAGGTTTGCGGCCTCGTCCGGCGTCAGCTCGAAGCCCTGCGCCGCGAGGTAGCTTGCCCACAGGGCAGGTCCGGTCCCGACGTCCGCATTATGTTCCTGGTTGCCAGGGAAGGCATCGAGGATGGCGAGGAAGGCCACCTCGTGACCCAGCGCCTGAAGCCTGGTGGCCACCCGGTGGACCAAATGTCCGCCGAAGGACCAGCCCATCAGGTGGTACGGGCCTTCGGGCTGGACTGACCTCAGCCGGGCAATGTAGTCGTCCGCGAGTTCCGTCAGGGTGGATGCACCCACACGATGGGTCCGGCCGGGCTCCATTCCCGGCATCTGCAGCCCGATGAGGGGCCGTTCCGGATCCAGCCGGCCCAGCATGGAGGCATATCCCCAGCCAATGCCCGAAGCAGGGTGCACGGCGAAGAGCGGCGGCTTGGAGCCGGCGGTGCGCAGCGGCAACAGCTGCTTCAGGCTGTCCGCCGTGCTCTCCTCCCCGCCTTGCGCGGCTTCACGGAGAAGGCCCTCAACAGTCGGGGAACGGAACAGCGACTGCACCTGGAGCGAGGTCCCCAGCGCGGCGTTGATCCTGGCGATCAGCGGCTGGGCCAGGAAGGAATGCCCGCCCAGTTCGAAGAACGACTCGTCCACTCCGGCGCGGTCCAGGGACAGCAGCTCGGCGAAGATCCGCGCCACCGTTTTTTCCTTCGGATTCCGCGGCGCCTTTCCTCCGCTGCGTTCGGTCCGGCCCGGGTCCGGCAGCGCGGACGCGTCCACCTTGCCGTGCTGGGTCAGCGGGATTTTGTCGAGGACGACGACGGCGGACGGCACCATGTAATCGGGCAGGAGCCCGCGAACGTGCGTTCTGACGACGTCGGAGAGCTCAGCATCGGCCATGGCCGGACTGTTCGCGGGGACGACGTACGCGACGAGGCGGGTGCCGGCGTCGTTGACCGCTGCGCGAACCACCGCCTCCCGGACGCCTTCGGTGCTGCGCACCGCCCGCTCCACTTCACCCGGCTCCACCCGGAAGCCGCGGATCTTCAGCTGGTCGTCGTTGCGTCCGGCAAACACCAGCCTGCCGTCGGCATGCCGGTACACCACGTCGCCGGTGCGGTACATGCGTTCGCCGCGGCCGGCGAAGGGGTCGGCCACGAATCGTTCGGATGTCAGGTCCGGCCTGCCCCTGTAGCCTCGGGCCAGCTGGGGGCCGGCGACGTACAGTTCGCCCGCCGCGCCGGCCGTGACATGCTGCAACCTGGCGTCGAGGACGTACAGCCGGGTGGCCGCCGTAGGCTGTCCGAGCACAGGCGCGGATGTGTCTCCCACCCTTGCAAGCACCGTGTCCACCGTGGCCTCGGTGGGGCCGTAGAGATTCCACGCCTCAAGGCCCGGGTGGGCGGAAACGGTGCCCCACAGCCCGGCGTCGAACGCCTCTCCGCCCAGGGCGAGGCGGAACGGATCCGCAGCGGCAGCGCGCGCGTCCAGGAGCGCGGTGAAAGCGGGCTCGCCGAGCAGCTGGCGCAGGTAGCCGGGGGTGCTCTCCCAGACTGAGATTCCATGCTCGGCGAAGTAGGCGGCGAGCCGCTCGGAATCCCGGCGCGTTGCGTCGTCGATCAGGTGCAGCTCGTGGCCGTCCACCATCCAGAGGATCGGATCCCAGGATGCGTCGAAGCCCACCCCGGTGGTGTGGGCCACGCGCCGCGGGCCACCGGTGTCTGCCAGCAACGTGTGCCGGTGCGATGCAAGAAGCGACGCGAGGGCGCCATGGCTGATTTCGACACCCTTTGGCCGGCCCGTGGAGCCTGACGTGAACATCACGTATGCCAGGTCGCGGGGGCCGGGCCGGGCAAACACGGCTGCTGACGGTTCGTTGTCGGGTCCCTTGGCCGCCTGCGGGGCGCCTGCGAGCTCCTCCAGCAGGACCAGCCGCGGACCGGCCCCGGGGAGTGATGCAATGATCTGCCGGACCCGCCCTGCCAGGGCCCTGGTGGTGACGATCACCGGGGGAGCCGCGTCCTCGAAGATGGCGGCCACGCGGTCGTCCGGATATTCCGTGTCGATGGGGTTGTAGGCGGCGCCCGCGGCCATGACGCCGAACATGCTTTCAACAGTGCCCGGGGAGCGGGGGAGCATCACGGAAACCACATCCCCGCTGCCGACGCCCCCGGCCGTCAGGGCAGCGGCGATCCGTGAAGCGGAGGCGGCCAGCTCCGCAAACGTCAGGGTCTTCCCGTCCGCAGACACCGCGGTGGCGGCGGGCGTTGCAGCCACCGTCTGTGCCAGGGCGGACAAGATGCCTTCCGCCTGCTTGCCGGCGGTGACGGCGGGATTGGCGGTGGACGTCATCAGGGCGCGGGCCTCATGGTCCTCAAGCAGGGGCAGCAGCGACAAGGGCGTGTCGGGGGACGCGGCGGCGAGCCCGATGAACCGGCCGAAGCTGTGCACCATTCGCCGGACCGTCGCCTCGTCGAACATGGCCGCGTTGTAATCGAGGGTGCCGGCCAGGCCGTCTCCGGCGTCCGGCCTGAAGGTGAAGGAGAGATCGAACTTGGCCTCGCCCGAGGCCGTCTCCGGCACGGGCGTGACCACGACGCCGGGCAGCTGCGGAACCGCCGGCGCCTCGCTGTCCACGGTGAGCATTGTCTGGAACAGCGGATGGCGGCCCAGTTCGCGGTCCGGATTGACGGCCTCAACGAGCCGCTCGAAGGGTACGTCGTTGTCGAACGCAGCCAGGATGCTTTCCCGGGAGCGCGAGACCATGCTCCGCAGGCTCGGGTCCCCGTCCGCACCGACGCGCAGCGGCAGGGTGTTGACGAAGAAGCCCACCAGATCGTTCAGCGCCGGATCTGTCCGCCCCGCCGTGGGGGAACCAATGACCAGATCGTCACCGCAGCCCGTGCGGTGCAGGAAGGCGGCCAGGCCGGCGTGCAGGGCCATAAACTGGCTCGCATTGACCGACGCCGCCAGGCTGTTGAGCCCGTCCACGGCCGCGGGTTGCAGCCGGAATGACAGCTGGCCTCCGGGCTGGCGCGCTTCGCGGGGACGCCGGCGGTCCGCCGGGAGCATAAGTTCCGCCGGAATGCCGGCCAGCGTGCGCCGCCAGTGCTCCACCTTGGGTGCCATGGCGGATGCTCCGAAACTGGCGTCCGGGCCGGCGGCAGCTCCTCGGTCCAGCTGCTGCCGCTGCCAGGCGCTGAAGTCCGCGTACTGCAGCGGCAGTGGAGCCAGCGGCGGACCGGAATGTCCGGCAAGGGCGGACTGGTAGGCAACCGACAGGTCCCGGACCAGCGGGGCCAAGGACGCGCCATCGCTTGCAATATGGTGCATCACCAGGTGGAGGACCCATTCGCCTGTTCCGGCCCCGCCGGCGCCGGCGGATCCGGTCCGGATAAGCCGCGCCCGCAGCGGAAGCTCGGACCGGACGTCGAAGCCGCGTTCGGCGTCCTGTCGCAGCAGGGCCGTGACCCCGGCCTCGGAATCCGAGTCGGTGATTTCAAGCAGCCCAACGGCCCGCGGATCGGTATCCGGTTCAAGGATCTGCTGCTCCGGCACGCCATCCGTGGCGGGGTAGAGGGTCCGCAATATCTCGTGCCGGCTGAACAGCATGCTGACAGCAGCAGCCAGGGCCCGTTCGTCCAGCTCCCCGCCCAGGCGCACGGCGAGGGAAATGTTGTAGTCGGAGGATCCCGGATCCAGCTGGTTGAGGAACCACATGCGCTGCTGGGCAAAGGAAAGTTCCAGCCGCTCAGGCCGGACCGCGGCCTCGCTGTCCAGCCACTCCGCCAGGGGTTGCGAGTCTCCTTCGTGGAAAGCGGGCGGGACGCCGTCAGTAGCCGTGACCGGACGCGTCGTGACCGGGCCCTCCGCCATGCCGTTCCGCTGGCCGATGGCCGCCAGCAGGCCCCCGGGGGTGGGCCGGTCGAAGAGGGTCCGCAGCGGCAGTTCAGTGCCGAAGGCCTCACGGATCCGGCCCATGATGGTGATGGCCAGCAAGGAGTGCCCGCCGAGCACGAAGAAGTCGTCGCCCATCGTCACGTTGTCGGCACCCAGCACTTCGCCAAAGATTCCGCACATGGTGTGCTCGTCCGCCGTCGCCGGTGCGGCCCCCTGTCCGGTACCCGTGTCCGACGCCGGCGCAGGCAGCGCCTTCCGGTCCAGTTTGCCATGGGCCGTGAGCGGGACGGCGGGCACGTTCATGAACACGGCGGGCACCATGTAGTCCGGCAGTTTTTCACCGGCCACGCCGCGCAATTCCGCCGGGCTGGCCGCACCCGTGTAATAGGCAACCACGCGATGGGCGGGATCACCGTCGGCCACGGCCACGGCCCGGGACACGTCCGGGTGGGACGCCACGGCTGCCTCGATTTCGCCCAGTTCGATCCTGAAGCCTCGGACTTTGACCTGATCGTCGGTACGGGAGAGGAATTCCAGCGACCCGTCCGCGGCTCTCCGGACCAGGTCGCCGGTGCGGTACATCCGGCTGCCGTCGGCAGCGAAGGGGTTGGCCACGAATCGTGCGGCGGTCTCGCCGGGGCGCTGATCGTAGCCGCGAGCCTCGCCGGGCCCGGCGAGGTACAGCTCGCCTGGCACGCCGGCCGGAACCGGGGCCAGGAACTGGTCCAGCACGTAGGCGTCGGTGTTGCCGATGCCGCGGCCGATAGTGGGTGTTGCCCCGGTGATGCGGGCCGTCACGGAGTCCACCGTGAATTCGGTGGGGCCGTAGAAGTTGTACGCCTCCACGCCCGCTGTGGAGGCCAGCTGCTGCCACAGCTCCGGGCTGACCGCTTCACCGCCCAGGGCAAGAAGCAGGGGGTGTGCCCGCGGCGCATCCAGCAGGCCGCATTGCAGCAGCTGGGCTGCGTAGGAGGGAGTGGTTTCCAGTACGTCGATTCCGTGGGAAACGCAGTACCCGGCGAGGGCTTCGGCATCGCTGCGGATGTCGTCGCCCACCACATGCAGCTCGGCGCCGGCGATCATCCAGAGCATCGGATCCCACGCGGCGTCGAAGCCGAGCCCGGCGATGTGGGCCACCGCCACCGGTTCTGCACCGGACGCCGCCAACCGCGGGGCAAAGAGGGTCCGGTGGTGGTGGCCGAAGAGGTTGGCAAGGGCGCTGTGCGCCACGGCAACCCCCTTGGGCCGGCCGGTGGAACCGGAGGTGTAGAGCACGTAGGCGAGATCATCGGCGTCGGGGTACCGCCCGGCCAGCGTGGCATCCGGGACTCCCGCGCCGGCCTGCAGGAGGGCGTCGACGTCGAGAATCCGGGGACCTTCCGCGCCTTTGCCGTGAAACTCAGCGGCGTGGTCCCCGGCAGCAGCAATGACGACGGCGGGGCCGCCGTCTTCGAGGATGATGCGGATCCGTGCAGCCGGATAGGAGAGATCGACGGGGAGGTACACGGCGCCGGCGGCCAGTACGGCCAGGGCGGCAGCAACGACGTCGGACGATCGCGGCAGGGCCACCGCCACCCGGTCTCCGGGCTCCACGCCGGACGCCACCAGGCCCTTGGCCAGTGACTTCACCCGTGAGTGCAGCTGGCTGAACGTGGCAGCCGGTCCGCAGCCGTCCGTGAGGGCCGGCGCGTCCGGTGTCCGTCCAAGGGTGTCCTGGAAGGCGTCCAGGACCGTATTCCACGGGGAGGCTGCCTGGACGCCGCGGCTCTGCTCCATCACGCGTGCTAGCTGGCCGGGTGACTGGACCTGCAATCGGTCCAAGGTGATGCCGGGATTAGCGGCGAACTGCTCCGCAACCGCCCGGAAACCGGCCGCAAGCTGTTCGGCAGTGGCCCGGGCGAACAGCGCCGGGTTGTACGCGAGGGCACCCCGGATGCCGCCGTCGTGCGCTTCCTCAGCAAGGTCCAGCAGAAGGTCGAACTTCGCCCCGCCCGGCTCGTGGCTGGCGTCTGCGCTGGCCTCGAGGCCGTCCATGGACAACCCCGCAGGCGCATTGTTCTGCAGCGTGAGCATCACCTGGAACAGCGGGTGCCGGTGCTGGGATCTGGCGGGGTTGAGTTCTTCCACCACGCGTTCAAACGGTGCGTCCTGGTTGGCGTACGCGTGCAGGTTGGTGTACCTGACGCTTTCCACCAGCTCCGCCGCCGTGGGGTTCCCGGACGTGGTGGTCCGCAGCACCAGCGTGTTCACGAAGAAGCCCACGAGTTCGTTGAGCTGTGTGTCCGTCCGTCCGGCAACGGGGGTGCCCAGGGGAATGTCCTCGCCGGCGCCTGCCTTGGTGAGGAGTGCTGCCAGCGCTGCCTGCAGCACCATGAACAGGCTGGCATTGTGTTCCCGGGCCAGCTGGTTGAGCCGGTTTGCTGTTTCGGCTGACAGCGCTAGCGGAACCGACGAAGCCGGTTCGCCCGCGGGCTGCGCGCCGCGGGCGAAGTCGAAGGGAAGCCGGAGTTCCTCCGGTGCGCCTTTGAGCTCCCTGGCCCAGAATTCCAGCTGCCGGGAGATGGGGCTGTCCGGGTCTTCTTCGCTGCCAAGTTCGTCGCGCTGCCAGAGCGTGTAGTCGGCATACTGGACCGGGAGCGGCGGGAGCGGCGGGAGCAGGGCGCCGTGACCGGACACGTGGCCGTTGTAGGCCACGGAGAGGCTTCGCGCCAATGGCGCCAAAGACCAGCCATCCGCGGCGATGTGGTGGAGCGTAATGGCCAGCACGTGATGGTCCGGGGCCAGCTGGAAGAGGACCGCCCGGATGGGCAGCTCCCGGGCCAGGTCGAAGCCACGGCGGGTTTCGGCCGCCACGGCGTCGGCGAGTGCCCCGGCGGTGCACTGGACACCCAGCAGGTCCACTGGCCGCTCGCCGGCGGGAAGGATCTGCTGGACGGGTTCGCCGTCGGCAAGGGGGAAGAGCGTTCGGAGGGTTTCATGCTGGGCCGCAACATCGTTGATTGCCCGGTGGAGCGCGGAGACCTCCAGCCGGCCCTTCAGGTCGAGGACAACCGGGATGTTGTAGGCGCCGGACTCGGGATCGAAGCGGTTCAGGAACCACAGCCGGCGCTGGGCAAAGGACAGCGGCATTGCTGCGGGACGTTCCGTTGGCGTGAGCGGGTGGGCGTTGGCTGCTGCCAGTTCCAGCGTCTCCGCCAGTGAAGTGACCGTGGGATGCTCAAACACCGTGCGCAGCGCCGGCGCCACGCCTGCGGTATCACGCAGGTGGGCCACGAGCCTGGTGGCCAGCAAGGAGTGGCCGCCGAGTTCAAAGAAGTCGTCATCCAGCCCGACGGCGTCGAGTCCCAGAACTTCCTTGAAGGCGTCCGCCACGAGCCGTTCACGTTCGTTGCGGGGCGAGCTGACGGCTGTTTCCCGGGTCGGGGCCGGCAGGGCGCGGGTGTCCAGTTTGCCGTTGGGGGTCAGCGGTATGGCAGTGATCCGCACGATGGAGGCGGGCACCATGTAATCGGGAAGCTGCCTGCGGACCTGGCGCCGGAGTTCCGCCATGTCCAGTTCATCCTCCAGGCCGCCGGCCGGCGTGACGAAGCCCAGCAGCTGGTCGTAGCCCGCCCGGTTCTTGGACACAGTGACCGCAGCCTGATCAACGCCGGCCAGGTCGCGCAGGGCTTCCTCGATTTCGGCGAGCTCGATCCGGAATCCCCGGATCTTCACCTGCGCATCCATGCGGCCCCTAAACTCAAGGGTTCCGTCAGGGAGCCGCCGGACGACGTCGCCGGTGCGGTACATCCGGGAGCCGTCCGGCACGAAGGGGTCAGCCACGAAGCGTTCGGCGCTCAGGCCCGGCTGGTCAACGTAGCCGCGTGCCAGGTTGATGCCTGCCACATACAGCTCGCCGATGGCGTTCACGGGCACCGGGTTCAGGCCCGAGTCAAGGATGTAGTGGCGGCTGTTGGCCACAGAATCACCCAAAGTGGGTTCGGTGCCGGGTTCCATGACCGCGGTGAGCGAGTCCACGGTGGTCTCGGTGGGGCCGTAGAAGTTGTAGGCCACCACGCCGTTCTTTTCCGCCAGCGTGCTCCACAGCGACGCGTCCACGGCTTCGCCGCCAAGGGCCACCACCGTCGGGTGGGTCCCCTGGTCGAAGAGGCCGCCGGAAAGCAGCACCTTGGCGAAGGACGGGGTGGTTTCGATCGAGTCGATGCCGGTGGCCGACAGGTACCGGCTGAGGTCCTCCGGGTCGCGGCGGGTGAGGTTGTCCACCACATGGAGTTCATGGCCGGCGATGAGCCACAGGATGGGGTCCCACGAGGCGTCGAAGGACAAACCGGCGGTGTGCGAAACCTTCAGTTTCCGGCCTAGCCGCTGCTCCGCCGGCGCAAAGATGTTGTCCCGGTGGGAGGTGTAAAGGTTCAGGAGCGCAAGATGTCCCACGCCGACGCCCTTTGGCCGCCCGGTGGAGCCCGAAGTGAAGATGACGTAGGCAAGGTCGTGCTGCCCGGCCGAGGGCTCCGGCGCTGACGGGTCTTTGCCGTCGAGGCAGGACACCATCAGGGCCGAGTCCAGGACGGTGACCGGAACGCTGGTCTCCAGCTCTTCATGGCTCGCGGCGCTTCCCGTGAAGGCGGCCGAGGTCAGCAGGCGGACCGGCGATGCGTCCTCCAGCATCCCCTCAACACGTCCCGCGGGATAGTCGGGGTCCAGGGGGAGGTAGGCCGCGCCGGATTTGAGGACCGCAAGGAGCGCGACCGGAAGGAGCACGCTGCGGTCCAGCCGCACGGCCACGGTTTTGCCGGGGCCGGCCCCGTGCCCTTTCAGGAACCTGGCCAGCTGGTTGGAGCGACGCTCCAGCTCAGCGAAGGTCAGCTCGCCGTCGGGAGCCACGACGGCGGTCCGGTCTCCGGAGTTCCGGGCGTTGAGCTGGAACTCTTCCACGATCGTATGGCCTGGGAGGGCGGCGTCCCCGGCGTCGCCGGCCGCGAGGAGCAAGCGCTCCTCCTCGGCGGTGGTGACCGGCATCGACGCCATGGTCGCGTGGGGCAGGGTGGCCACGGCCCCGAGTATCCGAACGAAGCGGTCGAGGTGCTGTTCCAGCTGCGGCGCAGTGTAGAGCTCGGCATTGGCCTCGAACTGTACCGTCACTCCGCCTCCCTGGCCGAGGCCGTGAACGATGATGGAGAGGTCGTCGATGGGGCCGGTGGAGAGGATGTTCATGGTTCCGCGGGCGGGGCCAAAGGAAATGGCATCCAATGCCGGAAGAATGTTCACCGACGGGCCAACATAGCCGGACTGTGCCGCAAGGTTCTCGTAGCGGAATCGCTGGTGGATGAGTGCCCCGCGCAGTTTGGCGCCCATGGCGGTGATGGTTTCTCCGACGCTGGCGCCGGGCGCGATGCCCATCCGGATCGGAACGATGTTGGACAGCATGGACGGCGTCGATTTCGCCAGCTTGCCGCGCCGTGCGGTCACCGGCAGTGCCAGGGACACATCGCGCTCGCCGGTGATGCGGTGCACGTAGAGCGAGGCTGCGGTGAGTACCAGTGCCGGTGCCGAGGCAGCGGCAGCCTCCACCGCCGCAGCGGTTTCCCGGGGGAGGGCCCTGACGGCGCGAATCAGCGAGCGCGCGGTTCCTTGGGGCTGGCCGGCCAGGCCCGCCGGGGCGGCAGCGCCACGCAACTGCTCTTCCCAGTAGCTGCGGTCGCCGTCGGCATCGGGGGAGCCGGCATACCCGCTCTCTGTGTCCACCAGCTCAGACAACGACCCGAAGATGGCGGGGGCGGTAGCCTCGCTGTCCCGGCCGAGGAGGCTGTTGTACAGCTCTGCCACCCGCTTGAGGACCAGCACCGCGGAGTATCCGTCCAGCAGCAGGTGGTGGACACGCTGGTAGAAGAAGTGCTTGGTCTCCGAGAGTGTGATGAGCTCCGTGTGCAGCAGTTCGTCGGCCGCAACGTCCCTCGGCATGGCAAGGTCAGAGTCCATAAGTTCCCGGGCGGCGCTCTCGCCGAGGTTGCCGCTGGACCGGTTGCCGCCGTCGTTCGTCCCGCTCAAATCGGTGACCACCAGGCCGGAACGGTTGGAGCGCGGATACTGGAAGGGGCCGGAAGAGTCCTCGCCGAATGCCACGTTGAGGGCGTCGGTTTCACTGACCGCGCACGCTACCGCCCTGGCCAGGACATCCGCCTCCAACGGCCCGTCGATTTCGACGAACTGGCCGATCTGGTACATCGGATTCTGCGGCGCCAGTTTCTGCGCGTACCAGATGCCGCGCTGCGCCGCAGTCAGGTCCAGCCTTCCTTCAGCAGCGGATGACCGGGCATTCAAGGAGTTCGGGTTCATGTTCCTTCTCGGTGTCTCGAGGGGCCGCGCGACCGAATCAGGGCACGCCGATAGGACCCCGGCTGTGAGCACAGGCAGGGGGATTTTCAGGAGGGGTGGTGGAACGGGGTAAGGATGGCCGGGGGCAGGTCGGCAGTCGGGCCGCCCTACCCCCGCGTCAGGGGAAGGCTACTGGAACTGCCCGAATTGGAACGGGCCGGTCTGGCCGAACTGGAAGGGACTCGTCTCGCCGGTCTCCACGAGCGGACCGTCAACCAGCGGGCCGTTGATGAGGGTGCCCTCGACGAGAGGGCCGTCGATCAGCGCGGCCTGGGCCGGCATGGCAGCGAAGGTGAAGGCCGCAATGGCAAGGGCCGATCCTGCGGCGATCCGGGTTGAAGTCCTGAGGTTCTTGTTCACGTGTCATCTCCAGTTAGATAGCTGTCCAGTTTCCACGCGCCAAAAGGCGCCATGAAGCAATTCGGATCTGAACGGCCCCCGGATGGGGGCGTGCCGCCCGTCACAACGTTCCGCTGCGGCGGGACCGGCGCTTCCTACCGCTGCTGGCGATGGTTCAGCCGCTGGACCGCGAGGGCCAGCCAGAGCTGCACCCGGTCCTGGGTCTGGGCGGGGTCGTAGCCGGTCAGTTCGGTGATCTGGGCCAGCCGGTACCGGACAGTGTTGCGGTGCAGCGTCAGCGCTTCGGCCACGGCGGCCACCGAACCGTTGTTGTTCAGGTAGCTCTCCAGCGTGGTCATCAGCTCGGCTCCGTGCAGGGCGTCGAAGTTCCGAAGCGGGTTGAGGGACTCGTTCGCCATGTCCGCCAGCGGCACATCTTCGCTGGCCAGGAGCAGCGACGTCAGGCTGAGCCGTTCGGGCTCGTTGACGGGCAGGCCGTGGCTCGCCGCATCCCGGGCCTCGAAGTAGCTCCAGCGCAGCCCGTTGGGTTTGGTGTAGGCGCCGCCGATGCCGATCGTGGCATGGATGCCCGCCTCGGCAAGATGGTCGCTGAGGCTCCTGGCGAGCGCGCTGGCGCCGCTGCCGTCGTCCGTGACAACAACCACCAGGTCCTTCCCGACGACGGCAGTCACCCCGTGCTCGAGCGGCCGGGGCATCGAGGAACTCACCAGCTGCTTGGGGTGGGCTGCGGACTCGGCCAGCAGGACAACGTTCTTCCGGGTGCTGTTGACGCCGATGCCGGCGAGCCGCCGGGACGCTTCGCTGGCCTCCAACGTCCCGTGGATCACGTCCTCCAGGACCTGCCCTGAGAGTGCCCGCTGCGCCTGCCGTTGCTTGACCATGTTGTTCAGTTCCACGCTGATCAGGTTCTGCGCGTACCCCACGATGCCGGTGTCCTCGAAAGGCTGCCGGACCCAAAGGGTGCACGCGTCGCGCCGGCCGGTGGGGATGGGATAGGACGCCCACGTGTCCGCCGTGGGCGCGGGGTTGCCAGGCACGCTGTTGTAGAGCTGCGCGGTGAACTGGGTCAGCACAATGTCCGTGCGCAGCATGGAGCCCAGGTTCTTGAGGAGCTCGGTCAGGCCGCCGCCGGTGAGCAGGGCGCGGGCCAGGATCTGATGGCCCGCAATGAGCCGTTCCAGCTTGGCGTAGTGGTCCGCCGACTGGGCGTCCGCCACCAGCTTGGTGATCGCGATGAAGGGCGTCTCGTAGGGGACCTCCACGACGGGAAGGCCCCAGCGGTTGGCCTCGGCGATCAGTGCCGGCGGAACGGCCTCGTGCGTCAGCCCGACCCCGAAGCCGATCCCCACCGCGCCCGCCCGCTGCACCTGCCGCACGAAGCGGCGCTGCTCCGGGGCGGACTTCAGCCGCATGCCCGTGGTGAGCACCAGCTCGCCGCCGTTGAGGAAACGCTGCGGGTCCTCCTGCTCCGTGACGGCAACCCACTGGATGTCCTGGTGCCACGTGGTCTCGGCGAGGCCTGATTTCACGAGCTGGAGCGACTGGACGCCCAGCAGGGCGGCGAGGGAAATTGCCATGGAATCAGGATAGCCGCGTGCTGGGCAACCGCACTAAAGGATTCCGGGGATGGTGTGCAGGTGGCTATTCCCTGCCTACCTGCCCTGGCATAGGCTCATGAGCAGTCGCAATACTGCGCCGGTTGCAGAACCGGTTCCAGAAACCCGCATGAAAGAGGTTGAACACCGTGGTCCAAACCTTGCAGAACTTCATCAACGGCGAGTTCGTCACGCCCGCCGGCACCGGACTGCTGGACATCGTGAACCCCGCCAACGGTGAGGTGGTGGCGAAGTCGCCCATCTCGGTGCAGGCCGACGTCGACGCCGCCATGACGGCAGCCAGCGAGGCGTTCAAGTCCTGGAAGCACGTCACGCCGGGCCAGCGCCAGCTGATGCTCCTCAAGCTTGCCGACGCCGTCGAGGCCAACAGCGACGAACTCGTTGAAGCCCAGCACCGCAACACCGGCCAGGTCCGCAGCCTCATCGCCTCCGAGGAAGTCGCCGCCGGGGCAGACCAGCTCCGCTTCTTCGCCGGCGCCGCCCGCATCATGGAGGGCAAGTCCGCCGGCGAGTACTTCGAAGGCCACACCTCCTACGTGCGCCGCGAACCCATCGGCGTCGTGGCCCAGGTTGCCCCCTGGAACTATCCGTTCCTGATGGCCATCTGGAAGATCGGCCCCGCGCTAGCTGCCGGCAACACCGTGGTGCTCAAGCCCTCGGACACCACGCCGGAATCCACCCTGGTCCTGGCCCGCCTGGCCGGCGAGATCTTCCCGGCAGGCGTCCTGAACGTCGTCCTCGGCACCGGCGAAACCGGCGCCATGATGGTGGAGCACAAGGTCCCCGGCCTCGTTTCCATCACCGGATCCGTCCGTGCGGGCATCGCAGTGGCTTCGGGAGCGGCCAAGGGCCTCAAGCGGGCGCACCTGGAGCTCGGCGGCAAAGCCCCGGCCATCGTCTTCAAGGATGCCGACATCAAGAAGAGTGCAGCGGCCATCGCCGAGTTCGCCTTCTTCAACGCGGGCCAGGACTGCACGGCCATCACCCGGGTGCTGGTCGAGGACTCAGTCCACGACGACGTCGTGGCAGCCATGGTGGAACACACCAAGACCCTGCACACCGGCTCGCAGAACGACGAAGACAACTACTTCGGCCCGCTGAACAACGTGAACCACTTCAACGCCGTGACGTCTGTGGTGGAGCACCTGCCGGAGAACTGCAAGATTGTCACCGGCGGCCACCGCGCGGGGGAGAAGGGCTTCTTCTTCGAACCCACCATCATCACCGGGGCCAAGCAGACCGATGACGTCGTCCAGAAAGAAACCTTCGGGCCCGTCATTACCGTCCAGAAGTTCAGCACCGAGGCGGAAGCCGTGGAGCTGGCCAACGACGTCGACTACGCCCTGGCCTCCAGCGTCTGGACCACGGACCACGGCACGGCCATGCGCGTCAGCCGCGACCTGGACTTCGGCGCGGTGTGGATCAACACCCACATCCTGCTGACCGCGGAAATGCCGCACGGCGGCTTCAAACAGTCCGGCTACGGCAAGGACCTCTCCATGTACGGCGTCGAGGACTACACGCGCATCAAGCACGTGATGAGCGCACTCGATGCATAACCAAGCCGCCTAACTCTCCCCACGACTTTCCAGAAAGGCATTCCCATGACTGCAACCGCCCATGACATCACTTACCGTCTCGAGCAGAAGCGCCGCGTCCAGGCGGACTTCCCGGGCCCCAAGTCCGTCGCGCTGACCGAGCGCCGCAAGGCCGTCGTGGCTGCCGGCGTCGCCTCCAGCGTCCCCGTCTTTGTTTCCGACGCCGACGGCGGGATCATCCACGACGTCGACGGCAACTCCTTTATCGACCTCGGCTCCGGCATCGCCGTGACGAGCGTCGGTGCGTCCGATCCCGCCGTCGTCGGCGCCGTGAAGGAAGCGGTGGAGCACTTCACCCACACCTGCTTCATGGTCACCCCGTACGAAGGCTACGTAGCCGTCGCCGAACAGCTAAACCGGCTCACCCCGGGCGACCACGAAAAGCGCACGGTGCTGTTCAACTCCGGCGCCGAAGCGGTGGAAAACGCCGTCAAGGTGGCCCGCCTGGCCACCGGCCGCGACGCAGTCGTCGCCTTTGACCACGCCTACCACGGCCGCACCAACCTGACCATGGCACTCACCGCCAAGGCCATGCCGTACAAGACCAACTTCGGCCCGTTCGCGCCCGAGGTCTACCGCATGCCCATGAGCTACCCGTTCCGCGAGGAAAACCCGGCGATCACCGGTCCCGAGGCCGCCAAGCGCGCCATCACCGCGATCGAGAAGCAGATCGGCGGCGAGCAGGTTGCCGCGATCATCATCGAGCCGATCCAGGGCGAGGGCGGCTTCATCGTCCCGGCCGACGGCTTCCTTCCGGCACTGGCCGCCTGGGCCAAGGAGAAGGGCATCGTCTTCATCGCGGACGAGGTCCAGTCCGGCTTCTGCCGCACCGGCGAATGGTTCGCCGTCAACCACGAGGGTGTTGTTCCGGACATCATCACCATGGCCAAGGGCATCGCCGGCGGCATGCCGCTGTCCGCGATCACCGGCCGCGCCGACCTGCTCGACGCCGTCCACCCGGGCGGCCTCGGCGGCACCTACGGCGGCAACCCCGTTGCCTGCGCCGCCGCACTGGCGTCCATCGGCTCCATGGAGGAGTACGACCTCAACGCCCGCGCCAAGCACATTGAAGAACTGGCCACCGGCCGGCTCCGCGCACTGCAGGGTGAAGTGTCCGTCATCGGCGACATCCGCGGCCGCGGCGCCATGCTGGCCATCGAGCTCGTGCAGGCCGGCTCCAAGGAACCGAACCCGGAACTAACCAAGGCCGTTGCCGCCGCCTGCCTCAAGGAGGGCGTCATCATCCTCACTTGCGGCACGTACGGCAACGTCATCCGGCTGCTGCCGCCGCTGGTCATCGGCGATGAGCTGCTGCTGGACGGCCTCGAGGTGCTGGCCGCTGCCATCAAGGCCCACGCCTAACCACGGCCACGCCCCACCAAGACCCGGGACCCCACCAGGGCCCAACCACTGGGACTCCACCCGGGTGCCTGATCCGGGCACCCGGGCGCCAACCGAAGAGCCGCGGACCGACCGTCCGCGGCTCTTCTGTTTGTGCCGCCGGTGCGGGTGTCCGGGGTTTTTTTCGGGCCGAATGTCACCTCTGATTTCGGCCTGTGTGGGCTAGAGTCAGCAGTACCACTGCAGGAACGCAGACCGGCCGACGTCGCCCGGGAACCCCGAGCGCGGCCGGATTCTGCCCCAGACCCAAAAAGGGGTTCACCCATGCGATACGTAGTTGGCTACACACCAAACGAGCGCGGCGCCGATGCAGTTGCCCTGGCGTCCGCATTGGCCAAGGCACAGGGCGCCCAGCTCGACCTCGTCTATGTGGTGGACAAGGGCCTGCACGTTGCGCACGAGGTGGCGAGCGGCCACGACCTCGCCCGTGAGCAGGCTGTGCAGGACGCGCAGCGCGAAGGGTTGGGCCTGGTCCCGGAGGACGTGCCCGTCGAGTTCCACGTACGCCATGCTGAGTCGTTCGCCGCGGGACTGATCGAGGCCGCCGTCGATATCGAAGCCGGGCTCATCGTGGTGGGTGCGGCAAGCAACGGGCTATTCAAACGCCATACCGTGGGCAGCGTGGCGAACGCCCTCCTGCATGCCTCGCCGGTGCCGGTGGCGCTGGCTCCGCGCGGTTACCGCCGCAAGGAGGCAATATCGCGGCTGACCCTCGCCGTCGGACAGCGGGCCGGGGCGGATGCCGCGATCGACGTCGCCATCGGATCCGCAGAGCGCCGTGGCGTTCCGCTGCGCATGGTCTCCCTGGTGGAGCTGGACGCCGAAGGGGACCCGGGAGAAGTGGTCAACGCGGCTCACATCCACGCCAACACCGTGCTCACCGAAGCCTCGCGCAGGCTCCCCGAAGGACACAGGGTCACAGTAGAGGTGGCCCACGGCCGCACCATCGAGGAGTGCATCGACGACCTCGACTGGGATGACGGGGAGATCCTGATCGTGGGGTCCTCCCGCCTGGCCGAACGGAACAAGCTGTTCATCGGCAGTACGGCCAACAAGGTCCTCCGGGCGCTCCCGGTGCCCATGGTGGTCATTCCGCGCGAGTACGAGCGGGTGGACACCGCCATGGCGCCCTGACCCGTTCGCGCTCTTCTGCGGAGGCTTATCTGCCCGTTCGCGCTCCGGCCAAGGCACGCTTCTTGGCCACTGAGTTCCGGCGGGTCAACGCCAGCATGTCCATCGTCAGGACCAGCAGCGCCAGCCAGACCACGCTAAAGCCGATCCAGCGGTCCAGCGTCATGGTTTCCTTGAATACCACCAGGGCCACGATGAACTGCAGCACCGGCGCGAAGTACTGCAGCAGCCCGATGGTGGTCATGGGCAGCCGGCGGGCGGAGGCTCCGAAGAACAGCAGCGGCACGGCTGTGATCACGCCGGAAGAGACCAGCAGCCAGAAGTGAACGGGCCCCTGCGTCCCGAGCGTGTTGGTCCCGCTGACTGCCAGGAAGATCATCGTGGCGGCGGCCAGGGGAGTCAGCACCACGGTCTCCATCGTCAGGCTGGTGACGGCGTCCGCCTTCGGCCCGATCCGTTTCTTCACGAACCCGTAAAGCCCGAAGCTAAAGGCCAGCGTCAGCGCGATCCACGGGAGCTTTCCGTAGGAAATCGTCAACACCACCACGGCGACAAAACCGATCCCGACGGCGGCCCACTGGAGCGGACGCAGCGTTTCCTTCAGCACGAACACGCCCAGCAGGACGGAGACGAGCGGGTTGATGAAGTAGCCCAGCGACGCCTCCACGGCCTGGCCGGTGGTCACGCCGTAGGTGTACGTCAGCCAGTTCACGGCGATGAGGGCCGCGGCGATGGACAGCGTGCCCAGGACTGTCCGGTCGCGGAAAGCAGCTGCCAAAACACGCCATGAGCGGGTGACCGTGATCAGCAGTGTGCAGAACACCAGCGACCACACCACCCGGTTGGCCACGATTTCCACCGCACCGGCGGGCTGCAGGACGAAGAAGTACAGGGGGAGCAGCCCCCAGAGTCCGTAGGCGCCGATCCCGAAGATGACACCCGCCGTCGTGTCCTTGTCCACCGCCTTGAGAACGACGCCGGGGCGGGGCGGCTGCCCGCCGGACCCAGCGGAATGCCCGCCGGAAGCGGGCGTACCCGTGGTGGTCAGGGCAGGTGCTGAGGCGGTTCCGTCGGGTGTAGGCACACGATCAATAACACCACCTCCATGGACGGTATTCCGCCAACACGGCACGGATTCCCCGCGAGCGGTATCCCGGGGACTTGCGGTAGTCAGTACGCTTACCACTATGAATTCGCATCCTGAGCGGGCCGCACGATGAGGCTCCGCCACAGCAACGCCTCGGGCAGGGGCTACCGGCGCCTGGCCGCGGGAACCGGCTTCACGTACCGCGACCTTGACGGTTCCACCCTTCCGCCGGGCCCCGTGCGGGAGCGGCTGGAAAGCATCGGCATCCCGCCGGCCTGGACCGATGTGTGGATCGCGCCCTACGACAACGGGCACATCCAGGCGACCGGGCTCGACGCCGTGGGCCGCCGCCAGTACATCTACCACCCGGCCTGGCGGGAAAAGAAGGACCGGCTCAAGTTCGACCGTGCCCTCCAGCTCGCCGAATCCCTGCCGACCGCGCGCAGGCTGGTCACCATGGACCTCCGGAGCGAGGGATTCTCGCGCGAACGCGTCCTGGCGGGTGCCTTCAGGATGCTGGACAGCGGTTCACTGCGGGTGGGATCGGAGCGGTACACCAACGAGAACGGCAGCCACGGCCTGGCCACCCTGCTGTGCGCCCATGTGAAGGTCAAGCAGGAGAACCTCCGGCTCAGTTTCCCCGCCAAGAGCGGGAAGACCTGGGACTCGGAGATCGACGACGCCGACCTCGCCGCCCTGGTCCGCTCGCTCAAGCGGCGCGGCGGGAACGCCAGGCTGCTGGCGTACAAGAACGGGCGCAGCTGGCACCCCGTGGGCAGCGCGGAAATCAACGAATACGTCAAGGAACGCACCGGCGCGGACTTCACGGCGAAGGACTTCCGCACCCTCCGCGGCACCGTGGCGGCGGCCGTCAGCCTGGCCCGGACCGGGCCGCAGCCAACAGTGGCCGCGAAGAAACGCGCCATCAGCCTGGCGATGCAGGACGCTGCCGCGGTGCTGGGGAACACGCCGTCGATCGCCCGGAAGAGCTACGTGGATCCGCGGCTGCTGGATCACTTTTCCGCGGGGGAGACCATCGACCCCCGCCGGACCGGTTCGGCGGAAGCGGAACTGCGCGCCATGCTGTACCGCGAAGGCGACGTCGTATCCATCAACAGCTCCCCGAAGAAAGCGGGCTGAGCAATTAGAATGGGGGAATTGTGCGCTAAGTGACCTGGCGCAGTCTCTCAGTTCCAGAAGGGCTCCCGGTGTCCAATTCGGCCGAAACCACTCCCAAACGTCCCCTCCGCGTCGCGATCGTCGGCGCCGGACCGGCCGGCGTCTACGCCGCGGACATCCTGACCAAGTCCAACGAAGTCAAAGACGGCGACTTCGAAGTCAGCATCGACCTCTTTGAGGCCTACCCCGCCCCGTACGGCCTGATCCGTTACGGCGTGGCCCCGGACCACCCGCGCATCAAGGGCATCGTCAACGCCCTGCACAAGGTCCTGGACCGGGGCGACATCCGGTTCCTCGGCAACGTGACGTACGGCCGCGACCTGAAACTCCACGATTTCCGAGCCTTCTATGATGCCGTGATCTTCTCCACAGGGGCCATCAAGGACGCAGACCTCAACGTTCCCGGCGTCGAGCTTGAAGGCTCATTCGGCGGCGCGGACTTCGTCTCCTGGTACGACGGCCACCCCGACGTGCCGCGTGAATGGCCGCTCGATGCCAAGGAAATCGCCGTGATCGGCAACGGCAACGTGGCACTGGACGTTGCCCGCATGCTGGTCAAGCACGCCGACGAGCTGCTGTCCACGGAAATCCCGGACAACGTCTACCGGGCGCTGAAGAAGTCCCCGGTTACTGACGTACACGTCTTCGGCCGCCGCGGCCCGGCCCAGGTGAAGTTCACCCCGCTGGAACTGCGCGAACTGAGCCACGCCAGGGATGTTGACATTGTGCTTTACCCGGAGGACTTCGAATTCGATGAAGCTTCCGAAGAAGCCATCCGCACCAACAACCAGACCAAGACCATGGTCAACACCATGACCAACTGGCTTGTCGAGGAGCACGCGGAGGCCGAGGTGCCGTCCTCACGGCGGCTCCACCTGCACTTCCTGCACAGCCCGGTGGAGATTTACGACGCCGCCGGCAATATGGCGGGCACCGGCAAGGTGGCGGGCATCAAGTTTGAGCGGATGCAGCTGGACGGCACCGGCCACGTCAAGGGCACAGGGGAGTACATCGACTACCCTGTCCAGGCCGTCTACCGGGCCATCGGGTACCACGGCTCGCCGCTGGAGGAACTCGAATACGACGCCAGGGCCGGCGTGATTCCCAACGAGGGCGGCCGCGTGCTGGATGCCGACGGCAACCCCGTTCCGGGAATCTATGCCACCGGCTGGATCAAGCGCGGGCCGGTGGGCCTGATCGGGCACACCAAGGGCGACGCCCTGGAGACCATCGGCTGCCTGCTCGAAGACCGGCTGACGCTGCCGCCGGCACAGAACCCGGACCCGCACGCCATCATCGCCCTGCTCGAGGAGCGCGGCGTGGAATACACCACCTGGGAAGGCTGGAACAGGCTCGACGCGCACGAAGCAGCCCTCGGGAAGGCGTGGACCGAATCAGAAGCGGACACCGGCGTCGTGCGTGAACGCATCAAGGTTGTGCCGCGTGAGGAAATGATCCGCATCTCCCGCAGCGCCGAAGACTAATCCCTCGCTCCGCAGGAGTTTTTGTCCACCTATCGCGACTTCCGGGGCCCTAAAAGGCCATTATCTGGACAAAAACTCCTGTGGCGGCACGGCCGGGCGGGAACTAGACTGTCCGGACCAAGCCACTTCGGCATGCCGTCACGCCTGGCACACTGTTGTGCCGGCAGGGGAGTCCAATGAGGAACATCATGCAGCCGGCTGTTGCGGGCACCGCAGACAGGAACGACGCTGCGGCACTGCTCCAGCGCGATGCCCTGGCAGGCCATGAGCTGCTGGCCGGGCCGGGACCGCTGGGGGCGGGCAGCGCCGGTGGCCCGGCTGGAGTGCGCGTGCCCGGACTGCGCAGCCTCGTGGAGGAGTCCTGGCAGCGGTCCGTCCAGTTCCGGGCGAACCCGGACAACCCCGAGGCGCCCCTGGCACTGGACCAGGAAGAGCTCGAGGAGTACCGCCGGCAGCACCCCCTGGCCACCATCATGCCCGTCATCCACAAACTCCTGGTCCTGCCCAGCCACGACAGCGGCCTGCTGGTTGCCGTGGGCGACGAAGTGGGCCGCCTCCTGTGGGTGGAGGGCGACGCCGTGATGCAGCGCCGGGCAGAAGGCATGATGTTCGTGGCGGGCGCGGACTGGTCCGAGGCCAGCGTGGGCACCAGCGCCCCGGGCACCGCCCTGGCCCTTGGCCGCAGCATCCAGATTGCCGGCGCCGAGCACTACAAGCGTTCCGTCCACCCGTGGAGCTGCACGGCCGTGCCGTTCCACGACCCTGATTCCGGCGCACTGCTGGGTGTTGTGGACATCACCGGCACCGAGTCCGCCGTCGCGCCCCACACGCTGTCGCTGGTGGAGGCAACGGTTGCGGCCGCGCAGGCCCAGTTGCGCGTGGAGCGGCTCCAGCTGGCGGCCGCGCGCCAGGCAGCGCCCGCACGACGGCGGACCCAGGCTTCCGCTTCACGGACACCTTCCGCTGCGGAAGGCAGCCTCTACCGCAACAGCCTCCAGCTCCTGGGCCGGGACCAGGCCCTGCTCAGCATCGAAGGCCGCACCGTGGCGCTTTCGGCCCGGCACAGCGAAATCCTTGCCCTCCTCAGCGTCCATCCGGACGGGCTGAGCGCGGAGGAACTCTGCACCCTGCTCTACCCGGGAGACGGCTCGTCCATGACGCTGCGCCCGGAGATGGTGCGGCTGCGCAAGGTCCTGCAGCAGCTCAGCCCGGAAGCCGTCCCCGGCTCGCGCCCGTACCGGCTGCCCATGGACCTGATGCCGGATTCCAGCCAGGTCCTCAACTGCCTGCAGCGCGGCGCCCACCGCATCGCGCTGGAGATCTACCGCGGCGCTGTGCTGCCGCGGTCCGAAGCTCCGGGCATCGTGGAACTCCGGGACCGTGTCTCCTCACTGCTGCGCGAAGCGGTGCTCACCGACGGCAGCGCTGATGCGCTGCTGAAGTACGCGGAACTGCCGGAAGCAAAGGACGACGTCGGCGTCCGCCTCGCCGCGCTGAAGCTCCTGCCGGCGCGCTCACCCAAGCGGGCCGCCGTCGTCGCCGATCTCGAACGGCTGGAAACCGAACTCAGCGCCTGACCCGGTAGACGTGAGCTGGATCACTGCGTTGCAACCTGACTGCAACCTCCCTGCTCCTACGCTGAATGCAACGGCGGCCGCCAGCACAGGCCGCTGATCATCTGCACAGCAAAGGAGCTAGCAATGACTGTCTATGCACAGCCCGGTACCGAAGGTTCGAAGGTTACGTTCAAGGACCGCTACGAGAACTGGATCGGCGGCGAATGGGTGGCTCCCGTCAAGGGCCAGTACTTCGAGAACATCACCCCGGTCACCGGCAAGGCATTCTGCGAGGTGGCCCGCGGCACGGCCGAGGACATCGAGCTGGCCCTGGACGCCGCGCACAAGATCGCACCCTCCTGGGGCAAGACCTCCGTTGCCGAGCGCGCAGCCATCCTGAACAAGATCGCCGACCGCATCGACGAGAACCTCGAGATGCTCGCCGTGGCCGAGTCCTGGGACAACGGCAAGCCGATCCGCGAAACCCTCAACGCGGACATTCCGCTGGCTGCCGACCACTTCCGCTATTTCGCTTCCGCCGTCCGCGCCCAGGAAGGCCGCCTGTCACAGCTCGACGACGACACCACGGCCTACCACTACCACGAGCCGCTCGGCGTCGTGGGCCAGATCATCCCGTGGAACTTCCCCATCCTCATGGCCGTCTGGAAGCTCGCCCCGGCCCTGGCCGCCGGCAACGCCGTGGTCCTCAAGCCGGCCGAGCAGACGCCGTCGTCCATCCTGGTCCTGATGGAGCTCATCGGCGACATCCTTCCCGCCGGCGTCATCAACGTGGTCAACGGCTTCGGCGTCGAAGCCGGCAAGCCGCTGGCCTCCAGCCCCCGGATCCGCAAGATCGCCTTCACCGGTGAAACCACCACCGGCCGCCTGATCAGCCAGTACGCCAGCCAGAACCTGATTCCGGTCACCCTGGAGCTGGGCGGCAAGAGCCCGAACATCTTCTTCAACGACGTTGCCGAAAAGGATGACGCGTTCTACGACAAGGCGCAGGAAGGCTTCGCGCTGTTCGCGTTCAACCAGGGCGAGGTCTGCACCTGCCCGTCCCGCGCCCTGGTCCAGGAGGACATCTACGACTCCTTCATGGCCGATGCCGTGGCGCGTGTGGAGAAGATGATCCAGGGCAACCCGCTGGACACCGAAACCCAGGTGGGCGCCCAGGCCTCCAACGACCAGCTCGAGAAGATCCTCTCCTACATCGACATCGGAAAGCAGGAGGGCGCCAAGGTGCTTACCGGCGGCGCCCGCGCCGAGCTCCCCGGCGACCTTGCCGGCGGCTTCTACGTCCAGCCCACCGTTTTCGAAGGCCACAACAAGATGCGGATCTTCCAGGAGGAGATCTTCGGTCCGGTGGTTTCCGTGACGCGCTTCAGCGACTACAACGACGCCATGGGCATCGCCAACGACACCCTCTACGGCCTCGGCGCCGGCGTCTGGTCCCGCAACGGCAACGTGGCGTACCGCGCCGGGCGTGAAATCCAGGCGGGCCGAGTGTGGGTCAACAACTACCACGCCTACCCGGCCGGTGCCGCGTTCGGCGGCTACAAGTCCTCCGGCATCGGACGTGAGAACCACTCCATGATGCTGGACCACTACCAGCAGACCAAGAACCTCCTGGTCAGCTACAACGAAAACAAGCTCGGCTTCTTCTAAGCCGCACTGAACCCGGGCGGGGACGGATCTGTACCGATCCGTCCCCGCCCGCTCCACCCACGCAATGCTTCAACGACGCAAGGATTTCGCCAATGACGACGACAATGCAAGCAGCCGTAGTAACCGAATTCGGGAAAGACCTCCAGATCCAGTCCCTCCCCGTTCCCACTCCGGGCCGCGGCGAGGCGCTGGTCAAGGTCATCACCACCGGGGTCTGCCATACCGACCTTCACGCCGCGGAAGGTGACTGGCCGGTCAAGCCGACACCGCCGTTCATCCCCGGCCATGAAGGCGTGGGCGAAGTGGTCGCCCTCGGCGAGGGTGTCACCGACCTGGCCGTCGGAGACCTTGTGGGCAACGCCTGGCTCTGGTCCGCCTGCGGCGACTGCCAGTTCTGCCGCACGGGCTGGGAAACCCTCTGCGAAGCGCAAAAGAACGCCGGCTACAGCGTGGACGGCTCGTTCGGCGAGTACATGCTCGTTGACACCCGCTTCGCCGCCCGGATTCCGGCGGGTTCCGACCCCGTGGAGGTGGCCCCGGTGCTCTGTGCCGGCGTCACGGTCTACAAGGGACTGAAGATGACCGAGGCCAGGCCGGGCCAGTGGGTCACCATTTCGGGCATCGGCGGCCTGGGCCACATCGCCGTCCAGTACGCCGTGGCCATGGGCCTGCGGGTGGCCGCCGTGGATATCGCGGACGACAAACTCGCCCTGGCCAAGAAACACGGCGCCGAGCTCACCGTCAACGCGTTGCACGAAGATCCGGCTGAAGTCATCCAGCGGGAAACCGGAGGTTGCCATGGAGTCCTGGTCACGGCGGTGCACCCGTCAGCGTTCGGGCAGGCCATCGGGATGGCCCGCCGCGGCGGCACCATTGTGTTCAACGGCCTGCCGCCGGGCGACTTCCCGGCACCGATCTTCGAGATTGTGCTCAAGGGCCTGACCGTCCGCGGCTCGATCGTGGGCACCCGGCAGGACCTGGAGGAAGCCCTGGATTTCTACGCACAGGGCAAGATCCACCCCACGGTGTCCACTCGGGAGCTCTCGGAAGTCAACGCGGTTCTCGACGAGATGAAACACGCCAAGATCGACGGCCGCGTCGTCATCAAGTACTGATGACACAGGCGAGGCTGGACGCCGCTGTGACGCTGCCCGGGGAGGACTTCTCCCGGGTGGCGCTCACCGGGTCGGCCGTGGAACTGCTGCGGAAGTTGTGGGACCAGCACGGCCCGCTGATGTTCCATCAGTCCGGCGGCTGCTGCGACGGCTCCTCGCCCATGTGCTATCCGGCGGGGGACTTCATCACCGCCGAGGCGGATGTGCTCCTGGGGCTGTTCGACATCGCCGACGGCGTGGAGCCGAAGACGCTCGAGTTCTGGATGTCCAGGGAGCAGTTCAACTACTGGAGCCACACCCACGTGACCGTGGACGTGGTCCAGGGCCGGGGAAGCGGCTTCTCGGTGGAGGCACCGGAAGGCAAGCGGTTCCTGATCCGGTCAACACTGATGGACTGGCCGGCCTGAGGGCCAGCGTCCACCAGCGCGAACGTACGGTTGGGGCCCCTCCGGCGAGGGGCCCCAACCGTACGTCCACCCCGATAGGCGTCTCACTATCTGGGATAAATGTGACCGTCCACTGGATGGACACTACTCTTGATAAGTCTGTTTCCAGCAAGCTATCGAGATTGTGGACTTTCCTATGAACCTTTTCCGGACGAAATCCATCGAGCAGTCGATCGCCGACGCCGATGAACCCGGACGCAAGCTGAAGCGTTCCTTGAGCACGTGGGACCTCATGATCATGGGTGTCGCCGTTGCCGTCGGCGCGGGGATCTTCTCCGTCGGCGCCAAGGCCGCTGCGAACTTCGCCGGCCCCGCTGTGACGATCTCCTTCGCCATTGCCGCCGTCACGTGCGCGCTGGCCATCATGTGCTACGCAGAATTTGCCACGGCCATTCCGGTCGCGGGTTCCGCCTACGTCTTCACGTACGCCACCATGGGTGAACTGCTGGCCTGGATCATCGGCTGGAACCTCATCCTGGAACTCTTTACGGCAGGTGCGGTGATCGCCAAGTACTGGGGCATCTACCTCAGCAAGGTCTTTGCGCTCATGGGCGTGGACATTCCGCCCTCCATCTCGCTCGGCGGCATCGACCTCTACTGGGGTGCCTTCCTGATCGTGGCCGTCTTCACCGTCCTGCTGGTGCTGGGGACAAAGCTGTCCGCCCGCGTGGGCAATATCTTCACCCTCATCAAGATCGCCGTGGTGCTGTTCGTTATCGTGGTGGGCTTCAGCTACGTGAAGTTCGAGAACTACTCGCCCTTCGTTCCCGCTTCCGAACCCACCGCAGCCTCCGGCACCGCCGACGTGCTCAAGCAGTCCTTCTTCGGGTTCCTTACCGGAGCCGTCCCGGCGCAGTACGGCACGCTGGGCATCTTCGCCGGCGCGGCGCTCGTCTTCTTCGCCTTCATCGGATTCGACGTTGTGGCCACCTCGGCCGAAGAGGTCAAGAACCCGCAGAAGACCCTGCCGCGCGGCATCTTCGGCGGCCTGGCCATCGTCACCGTTCTCTACATCCTGGTATCGCTCGCCCTCACCGGAATGGTGTCCTACACGCAGCTGGCCGAAGCCAAGAACCCCACCCTCACTACCGCGTTCGAAGCCGTGGGCAACACTGACGCCGCCAAGGTCATCGCCTTCGGCTCCCTGGTGGGCCTCACCACGGTAATCATGGTGCTGCTTATGGGCCTGTCCCGGGTGGTCCTGGCGATGAGCCGCGACGGCCTGCTGCCGCGCTCGCTGTCCAAGACCAGCACCATCCGTGCGACGCCGGTCCGCCTCCAAGTGATCTGCGGCGCGGCAGTGGCCCTCGTGGCCGGCCTGACCAATGTGGACCTGCTGGAGGAAATGATCAACATCGGCACGCTGTCCGCCTTCGTGATGGTGAGCCTGGGCATCCTGGTCCTGCGGAAGAAGCGCCCGGACCTGAAGCCGGCATTCCGCGTGCCGTTCGGCAAGGTTCTCCCTGTAGTGTCCGCCCTCCTGTGCCTGTACCTGATGACGAACCTCGCGGTGGAGACCTGGATCTTCTTCGCCATCTGGCTGGTCATCGGTGTGGCGATCTACTTCGCCTACGGCCAGCGGCACTCCCGGCTGAACGAGAAGTTCGCTGAGGCCAAGGCCGCCGTCAATGGCGTCCCGCAGGCAGCGGGGGACAAGGACGAGGACGCGCTCACCCGCCCCTGACCTCCGGACCCCGGAATCCGCACTGGCCATGACTCCATAAGATGGAGTCATGGCCAGAGCTGTTAAACCGCAACGCAAGGTGGAGCTGTTGTCCGCCATTCAGGACTACCTGATGGACAAGACCCTGGCCGAGCTCACCTTCCGGAGCCTCGCGGAGGGCCTGGGCATCAGCTCGTACGTGCTGGTCTACCACTTCGGCAACCGGGAACAACTGGTCAACGAGATCATCCGCTCCATCGAATCCAGGCTGGACAGCATGCGCACCACCGACGTGCGTGACATCGATCGGGAAGCGTGGCGGTCCTTCCTGATGGAGTCCTGGCAGTGGACCATGGCCCAGCGCAACCGCCACCTCGCCAGGCTTGAGTTCGAGGCCACGGCGCAGGACGTTGTGGCGGCCTCGCCCCGCGGGACGGCCCAGGACCATTTCCGCATGCTCCACGAGAAAGCACGCGACTGGCTGGTGGTGCAGGGCATCCGGCCGGAGTACGCAGACACCGACGCCCGCCTCTTCACCTCCACTTTCTACGGCCTCCAGTTCGATTTTGTGGTGATGAACCAGCCCGAGGAAGCGACGAAGGCCTTCGAGCTGATGGTGGCCGTGTTCTTTTCCAACCTTGAACACCGCCTGGCCACGGAAGGCCAGCACGTCTGACCTCCTTCGGGGCCAACAGGGGGCAGCAGGCCCTTACCCCGCCGTCTCAGAGCTGTAACAATGAGCCTTAAGTAGATGTGGTGGACCTCACAAGGGAGTGAACATGAAACGTCGTCTTATTGCCGTTCTGGCAGCCGCGTCTGTTCTGGGTTTGTCGGCCTGCGGAAGTGGCTCGCCCAGTTCCACGGGAGGCGGAACTGCCACGGGCACCGCCGGTGGAGGTTCGGACCTGACCAAGGTCAGCGTCGGTGTCATTCCCATCGTCGACTGCGCCCCTATCTACCTCGGGGACAAGCAGGGCTTCTTCAAGGAAGAGGGCCTCCAGCTGGACATCCAGACCGCAACGGGCGGCGCGGCGATTGTCCCCGGCGTCGTCAGTGGCAGTTTCGACTTCGCGTTCTCCAATCTGATCTCGGTCATGGTCGCCAAGGACAAGGGCCTTGACCTGAAATTCGTCGCCAATGGTGCTTCCACCACCGGCGAAAAGGGCAAGGACATCGGCGGCGTCGTTGTCCCGGCAGGCTCGAGCATCCAGTCCGCGAAAGATCTTGCCGGCAAGACCGTCTCCGTGAACAACCTCTCCAATATCGGCGATACCACCATCAAGTCGGTTGTCGAAAAGGACGGCGGTGACCCTAAGAGCGTGAAGTTCGTCGAGGTGGCCTTCCCCGACGCCCCGGCGGCCCTGGCCAACAAGCAGGTTGATGCGGCGTGGATCCTGGAGCCTTTCCTGTCCAAGGCCGTGGCTGAAGGCGGCAAGGTGGTTTCCTGGAACTTCGTCGAGATGAGCCCGGAGCTGGACATCGCCGGGTACTTCACCAAGGGAGACACCATCAAGGGCAAGGCTGAGCTCACGCAGAAGTTCACCCGCGCCATGAACAAGTCGCTCGAATATGCGCAGCAGCACCCGCAGGAAGTCCGCGACATCGTGGGGACCTACACGAAGATCGACGAGGCTGCCCGGGCCAAGATCGTGCTGCCGCGGTACCGGGTTGAATTCAACAAGGACGCGTTCAAGACCCTCGGCGATGCTGCTGCCAGCTTCGGCACGTTGACCAAGGCTCCGAACGCAGACGAACTCCTCCCGTGAGTTCACCGGCCCTCACCTCCGGTGGTGCCGCTCCACGCGGCGAGCGGCACCACCGGCGGGTCCGCAAGGTACCAACAAAACAACTGCTGGGCGTCGCGGGGATCCTGGGGTTCCTTGTCACCTGGGAGCTGATTCCCCGGCTCGGCATCATCGATGCACGCTACCTGCCGCCCGCGAGTGAGGTCATTGCCGCCCTGGTTGTCGACCTCGGGCTCACCGCCTTCTGGGTTGCGGTCGGCGAGACCATGAAGGCCTGGTTCCTGGGCCTCCTGATAGCGGTGGCGGCTGCCGTGCTGCTCGGCTTCATCATCGGCTCCAGCAACTTCCTCCGGAAGGCCACCAATTCGACGGTTGAATTCCTCCGCCCGATCCCGTCGGTGGCCCTGATCCCGCTGGCCGTTCTGCTCTTTGGCGTCAAGATCGAATCGTCGCTGCTGCTGATTGTGTACGCGTCCTTCTGGCAGGTCCTGATCCAGGTCCTCTACGGCGTGGCCGACGTCGACATGGTCGCCAACAACACGGCCAAGACCTACGGGCTGGGCAGGATGGCGCGCATCCGGTACGTCGTCTTTCCCACGGCCCTGCCCTACCTGATGACCGGGGTGCGGCTCGCCGGCGCAGTGGCGCTGGTCCTGGCCATCACGGCCGAACTGGTGATCGGATCCCCGGGACTCGGCCGGGAGATCGCCCTTGCCCAGTCCGGCGGCGCAATCTCCGGCATGTATGCCCTGGTGCTGGCCACCGGCCTGATCGGCGTGCTGATCAATATCCTGATGCGCTTCATTGAGAAGAAGACGCTGGCCTGGCACTCGTCGGTCCGTTCCGAGGTGATCGTATGAAGGCCTTGAAGACCCTTGGCTACCTGCTGGGACTGCCGGTACTGCTGATCCTGATCTGGTGGTCCTCCACCCTGGGGGCGGTCAACTTCTTTGTCCCCACACCGGCCAGCCTGGTCGGAACGTTTGGCAAGGTCTGGTTCGGCGAGCGCTTCCTCACAGACGTGCTGCCCAGCATCGGACGGCTCCTGGTCGGAGTCGTCGCGGCGATCGTGATCGGGGTCGTAGGCGGGGTCCTTATCGGTTCGATCAGGTGGCTCCGCGCCCTGCTGGAACCGGTGCTGGAATTCTTCCGCGCCATCCCGCCACCCGTCCTGGTCCCGGTCCTGATCCTGCTGATGGGCATCACCGACTCCATGAAGATTGCGGTCATCATCTCCGGCTGTGTCTGGCCGGTCCTGCTGAACACCATTGAAGGTGTCCGTGCCGTCGACGGGGTCCTCTCGGACTCGGCCCACACCTACGGTATCGATGGGTGGGCCCGGGTGCGCTACCTGGTGCTGCCCTCGGCCAGCCCGCAGATCCTGGCCGGTGTGCGCCAGTCGCTGTCGCTCGGGCTGATCCTGATGGTGATTTCCGAAATGTTTGCTTCGTCCTCGGGACTGGGTTTCACCATCGTCCAGTTCCAGCGCTCCTTCGCCATTCCGGAGATGTGGTCCGGCATTGTGGTGCTCGGCCTGCTGGGCGTGGCGATGTCGTTCATCTTCCAGTGGGCGGAGCGGAACATCCTGCGCTGGTACCACGGCCAGAAAGAGGTAGAAAATGCAGCCTGACCCGACTCCGGCAGCTCCGGAAGCCATGCTGTCCGTCCGCGGGGTGAAGAAGGTGTACCAGACCGACGGCGGCGACATCGAGGCCGTGCGGAACCTCACTTTCGACCTGCGCGCCGGCGAGTTGGCATGCCTCGTGGGCCCCTCGGGTTCCGGCAAGACCACGCTCCTGAAATGCATATCCGGGCTGATGGCCCCGACCGAGGGAGAAGTCCTGCTGGACGGCAGGCGGGTGACGGGCCCGCCGAAGAAGATGGCCGTGGTGTTCCAGGAATACGGACGCTCGCTGTTCCCGTGGATGCGGGTTCGCGACAACGTGGAACTCCCGCTGAAGAACCAGGGGATGCCGAAAGCCGAGCGTGACAGGCTGGTGGACGAGGCCCTCGAGGCCGTGGGCCTGTCCGGCGTTCCCCGGTCCTACCCCTGGCAGCTCTCCGGTGGCATGCAGCAGCGCGTGGCGATCGCCCGGGCCATTGCCTACCAGCCCGAAGTCCTGCTGATGGACGAACCGTTCGCCGCCGTGGACGCCCAGACCCGTGCCGACCTGGAAGACCTGATCCGGGTCGTATGGAAAAAGCTCGGCGTGACCGTGCTCTTCGTGACGCACGATATCGATGAATCGGTTTACCTGGGGGAGCGGGTCATCATCCTTTCCAGCTCTCCGACGGTAATCCAGGAGGACATCATGATCGACCTTCCGGCAGAGCGTGACCAGCTGAACACCCGTTCGCTGCCACGCTTTACCGAACTGCGGCACCACGTCTATGAGCAGATCCAGCTGGCTAAGAGGGGCCACCGCCCGGCGGCTGCCTCGTCCTCGGCGCAGACTCCAACGACGGCGACCTCCACCTCCGACACTGCGTAGCCCGTCCGGCGACTGCGTAGCCGTCCGGCGTTTCAGCCTCGGGCCGTCGCAATTCTCCTGGCCGCAATGCTCGGGGTCGCGATTCTCAGGCTGCTGCGTGGCGACCCATCCATTCAACGAGTGGCCGCAGCTCGTCCCAGAGGCGGCCGATCTCCGCCACGGCCGCAGGCGTGGACAGCCAGTCCGGTTGACCCAGTTCCCGGCTGGCGGACACCGACTTGTACTTCAGGAGCTCCGCCCGGGGATGGTCGCGCGGAAAGCCCCGCGGCACCGTTTTCAGCCGTTCTCCGTCGACGGTGAAGCCGGCCTCGCTGGCCCTGCGCACGATCTGCTCCAGGGACTCCCCGGTCCCGGTGGCGTCCACCGAGTTCCGCAAGCGTGCCAGCTGGGCAGGGGAAGTGGAGTGGCAGCCGCCACCCACCAGGAGGCCGTCGGCGCTGATCTGTAGGTAGTAGCCGACGCCTTCCTGGAACGACGCGAAAGCCCCCTGGGCCGTCTTGTAAGGGGATTTGTCGGGAGAGAAGCGAACGTCCCGGTTGGGTCTGAAGATTTTCGCGGGACCGAACCTGGGCTCCAGCTGGGCCAGCAAAGCCGTCAGCGGTTCCCGGACGAGCGATTCGTAGCGGGGTTTGTGTTCGAGCCACCACTCCCGGTTGTTGTTCTGCTCAAGTTCGGCGTAGAAGCCGAAGGCTGCGGCGGGGATGCCCTGGAATGTGGTCATGCAGTGAGCCTAAGGCGGCCCCGGCGCCCCGGCCAGTGGCCCGGGGCCCGTATGTGGAAAACAGCGGGTCAGATCCCCAGACGACACAAAAGCAGAACACCCCGCCGCGGATGTTCCGCGGCGGGGTGTTCTTGTGAATCGCAGTCAGCGGCACCGAGGGCGCCGCCGGGGGAGGCTACAGCTTGTTGGCTGCCTCGGCGTCGGATTCGGTCTGGCCGGCACCCAGGTTGGCGCGCAGCTTGGCGCCGAGGTCGGCGTCAACGTTGGTCCAGTACTGGATGGCGCGTTCCTTGATCTCGGGGGTCTTGACGCCGCCCACTGCACCGGTGATGGTGTCCAGCAGGCGGGCCTTGGCGCCGTCGTCGAACACTTCGCGGTACAGCGTGCCGGCCTGGCCGAAGTCGCTGTCCTCAGCGTGCAGGGAGTGGGCGGAGAGCGTCAGCTCGCCGTCGTTCTCCCAGCCGCCGCCCGCAACCGCCGGCTCAACAGCAGCGGGGCCGCCAACAGAGTTGGGGGCGTAGACCGGAACGGACGGGGCGTTGAAGAGGTAACGCCCGGCGCCGTCCTGGCTGTAGTTGTTGACCTGGTTCTTCGGCTGGTTCACCGGGATCTGGGCGTGGTTGGTGCCCACGCGGTAGCGGTGTGCATCGGCGTAGGAGAAGATGCGGGCCTGCAGCATCTTGTCCGGGGAAGCGGCGATGCCCGGAACGAAGTTCGACGGCGCGAAGGTGGCCTGCTCGATCTGCGCGAAGTAGTTCTCCGGGTTCCGGTTCAGCTCCATGGTGCCCACCTTGATCAGCGGGTAGTCCGAGTGCGGCCACACCTTGGTGAGGTCGAACGGGTTGAAGCGGTAGGTCTTGGCGTCCGCGTACGGCATGACCTGGACGTGCAGGTCCCAGGAGGGGAAGTTGCCGGCGGCAATGTTCTCCTGGAGGTCGCGGATGTAGAAGTCCGCGTCCGAACCGGCCAGCTCTTCGGCGCGGTCGCCCGTGATGGTCTTGACGCCCTGGTTGGACTTGAAGTGGTACTTGACCCAGAAGCGCTCACCTTCGGCGTTGATCCACTGGTAGGTGTGCGAGCCGTAGCCCTGCATTTCACGCCAGGAAGCCGGCAGGCCGCGGTCGCCCATGAGCCAGGTGACCTGGTGCGCGGACTCGGGGGACAGGGTCCAGAAATCCCACTGCATGTCGGCGTCGCGCAGGTGGGTGCCCGGCAGGCGCTTCTGGGAGTGGATGAAGTCCGGGAACTTGATGCCGTCGCGGATGAAGAAGACGGGGGTGTTGTTGCCCACGAGGTCGTAGTTGCCCTCGGAGGTGTAGAACTTCACGGCGAAGCCGCGGGGATCGCGCCAGGTGTCGGGAGAACCGTTCTCGCCGGCGACCGAGGAGAAGCGGATCAGCATTTCGGTTTCCACGCCCGGCTGCAGGAATGCGGCTTTGGTGTACTTGGAGATGTCCTCGGTGGTGGTGAACTTACCGAACGCGCCGCCGCCCTTGGCGTGGACTACGCGCTCCGGGACACGCTCGCGGTTGAACTGTGCGAGCTTCTCGATCAGGTAGTGGTCGGTCAGGATGATGGCGCCGTCAGCGCCGACAGCCTTCGAGTGAGCATCGGAAGTGACGGGAGCACCGGACTGTGTGGTGGACACAGCGGGCGCAGAGATGTTCAGAGTCATCTTTCTCCTTTGGTTGGGTTTCTTGCTTAGTTTCGTTCGGCGGGTAGCTTTTGGGTGCGCTGGCAGTCCTGGCAGATGCCCTGGTACATGACGTCAGCGATCTGGATGGTCATCGGCTCGGAATTTTCGTCCCAGTGCGGCGTGAGGCAGGGCGCATGGCCCACGGCGCAGTCCACGTCCTCCACCCGCCCGCAGCTGATGCAGATGGCGTGGTGGTGGTTGTCGCCCACCCGCGTCTCATACAGCGCGGGGGAGTGTGGCGGTTCGAACCGGCGCAGCATGTGCAGGTCCGTGAGGTCACCGAGGACCACGTACACGGACTGCGCGGTCATTTCGGGCAGCTCTTCACGCGCGGCGGCAAGAATGCTTTCGGCCGGCGAGTGCGGGTGGCGTTCGACGGCGGTGAGGACCGCCAGCCGCTGTTTGGTCACCCGGCGGCCGTGGGCGCGCAGGGCAGCAGCCCATGCATCCTGGCCTGCCTCGTGAACTGTCATAGCCCCATTCAAGCACTTATTATGACTAAATCACAATAAGGCCGGGCTAATGTCCGGAGACCGCAGCAACATTTCAAACGGGTTGACGGCTTCACCGGCAGAGCGGCCCAGCGCGTGCAGTTCAAGCCGGCCGCCGGTGACGGCAGTGTCAGGCACAAGGCAGCTGAGGCCGGTTACGGCCTGCCGGAGCGACAGGGCTTCCAAGGCTGCGGCCAGGGCAAGCAATTCACGCGGGGTCACCTCCTCCACGGAACCGATGGTCCGTTCCGGTGCGAGGACCGTGTGGTCCGACCCCGCAGGGGACGGCGGTGTCCAGGCGCGGATAGCGGGCAGCGGCGCTTCCTGTTCCCGGGCGGCTTCATCCCGGTCGGCTTCCGCGACAGTTTCCGCGTCGGTTTCCGGGCCGGTACCGTCCGGCGCGAAGTCCGCCGTACCGTCCGGCGCCTCGTCCACCGCGGCAGTTGCCGCTTTCAGCAGCGCGGTGCGGAGCCCGGCGTCGTACTTGTCCAATTCCTGGTCCGGCGCCGGCTTCCGGCGCTGCGCCGGCAAGGACAGCTGGAAGGCGGGGGTGACCGGTTCGCCGTCCCAGCGGCCGAACAGGTGGAACGTGGGGGTGGAAGATTCCGCGGCAGGTTCGCCGATAGCGGCTCCGAGCGCATGCCAGCGATGCGCAAAGAGCAGGGTGCAGGTGTCCGCCCCGAGAACATCGGCCAGTGCCCTTCGGGCAGCGTTGTGGCAGAGCAGCCAGTCGGCCGCCGACCGGTGGTCCAGTGCCGTTGCCGGATTGCTCAGGCGGATCATCAGGTGGCCGGCCGTCAGCGGAGTGCGCGGCCGGGTGACCTCCCAGACCGCCGAGCCGAAAAGCAGCCGTCTGGACAACTGCATGTGCATTCCTTCCGCCAGAGTGTTTCCCCGCCCGAGACTATCAAGGCCGTCCCTGGCATTCAGGGGCGCCGCAGCATGCGGGCTCAGAATGGCCCGGATCCCTCGGTCCCCGCCGCTAGAGTTGCCCGGTGGGAAGATTTCTGGCTGACGTCACTCCGTTGCGCGAGAGCCCGGATTTCCGTCGGCTCTGGCTCGGATCCGCCGTCTCCAACCTTGGCAGCCAGCTGACCCTGGTGACGGTCAGCCTCGAGGTGTACCGGCTGACGCAGGACAGCCTCTACGTGGGCCTGTTGAGTATCTTCGCGCTGGTGCCCCTGGTGCTCGGAGGCCTGCTGGGCGGCTCCATCGCCGATGCGCACGACCGCCGCAAGGTTGCCCTGCTGGCGACCACCGTGCTGTGGCTTACCACGGCCGGGCTGGCGGCGCAGGCCTGGCTCGGGCTGGGCAACGTGTGGCTGCTCTACGTCCTGGTGGCCGTGCAGAGCGGCGCACAGGCCATCAACCAGCCCGCCCGCAGCGCCATTATCCCGGCACTGGTCCGAAAGGAACTCCTGCCGGCGGCCAACGCGCTGAGCATGATCACGTTCGGCCTGGGCATGACGGCCGGTCCGTTGCTGGCCGGCGTGCTGGTGGCCTGGGTGGGCTTCGGCTGGACCTACACGCTGGACGTGGCGAGCTTCGCATTTGCGTTCTGGGCCCTGCTGAGGCTCCCGCCGATGCCGCCGGGGAAAGCCTCACACCGGGCCGGGCTGCGCTCCGTGGTGGAGGGTTTCCGCTTCCTGGGTACGCGGCCGAATCTCCGCATGACGTTCGTGATCGACCTCGTGGCCATGATCTTCGCGCAGCCGCGGGCCCTGATGCCGGCGATCGGCGCGGTGATGATCGGCGGCGGCGAGGCCACCGTGGGCGTGCTGCTGGCGTCGACAGCAGTGGGCGCGTTCCTGGCCGGGCTCTTCTCCGGCCCGCTGGGCGGCATCCGGCGGCAGGGGAGCGCGGTGGTGTGGTCCGTCATGGGATGGGGTGCGTCCATCGCCGGCTTCGGACTGGTGGTGGTGCTGGCCGGGCGTTCCGGCGCCGGCGGTGTGACGTGGTGGCTGCTGCCCGCGGCGCTCTGCTGTGCCCTTGCCGGCATCGCGGACTCCGTGAGCGCCGTCTTCCGCACCACCATCCTCCAGGCGGCGACGCCGGACCACCTGCGCGGGCGGCTCCAAGGAGTGTTTGTGGTGGTGGTTGCGGGCGGCCCGCGGATCGGGGACATGCTGGCCGGCGGCGGCACTAAACTTTTGAGTGAAGGTTGGGTGTTGTTGCTGGGCGGGCTGTTGTGCATCGCCGTGGCGTGGACGGTGGCGCACTTGCAGTCGGGTTTCCTGAAGTACGACGCGCGGAATCCCGTTCCGTAGCGGCGGCGCCCCGGCCGTCACTTGAGGGTTGTAACGTCCTGAGGAGGCACAGTGCATAATCACCACAACGGATTGAAGACCGCGGCTCTGTTCGGGGTTCTTTGGGCGGTGCTGCTGGGGCTGGGTGCCGTGATCGGCACCAGCATGCGGAGCACCACCCCCATCTGGATCATGGCACTGGTGGGCGTGGGCACCACAGCCTACGGGTACTGGAACAGCGACAAACTCGCGCTCCGCTCCATGCAGGCCTATCCCGTTACCGAGGAGCAGGCGCCCCAGCTCTACCAGATCGTCCGGGAGCTCTCCGCCAAAGCGAACCAGCCCATGCCGCGGATCTACATCTCGCCCACCCCGGCGCCTAATGCTTTTGCCACCGGCAGGAACCCGCAGAACGCCGCCGTCTGCTGCACGGAAGGCATCCTGCGGCTCCTGAGCGTCAGGGAGCTTCGCGGGGTGCTGGGCCACGAGCTCATGCACGTGTACAACAGGGACATCCTGACCTCGTCCGTGGCCGCCGCAGTAGCGGGCGTAATCACCTCGGTGGGCCAGATGCTGCTGATCTTCGGCGGAGGGGATCGCCGCAACTCAAACCCGCTCGCGGTGATGGCGATGGCGCTTCTCGCTCCGCTCGCGGCGGTGGTGATCCAGTCGGCCATTTCGCGGACCAGGGAGTACGACGCCGACGAGGACGGTTCCGCACTCACCGGCGATCCGCTGGCGCTCGCCTCAGCCCTGCGCAAGATCCATCAGGGCGTGCAGATGGTGCCGCTCCCGCCGGACCAGAAGCTGGTGAACACCTCGCACCTGATGATCGCCAACCCGTTCCGGGCCGGCGGTGTGACCCGGATGTTTGCCACGCACCCGCCGATGCAGGACCGCATCACCCGGCTGGAACTGATGGCGGGCGGCCCGGTCAGCTGAGCGCCGCGGGAGGAATCAGCTGCGGAAGTTGACGAACTGCAGGTCGGCTTCGTCAAAGTCCTTCAGGAGAGCCATGGTGGCCTGCAGATCGTCGCGGGACTTGGACGTCACGCGAAGTTCGTCACCCTGGATCTGGGACTTGACGGACTTGGGTGCCTCGTCGCGGATCAGCTTGTTGATCTTCTTCGCGAGGTCCTGGGCGATGCCCTCCTTGATGGTCGCCTCCAGCCGGAATTCCTTGCCGGATGCGTAGGGCTCGCCGGTGTCCAGCGACTTCAGCGAGATTCCGCGGCGGATGAGCTTGGACTGCAGTACGTCCAGGACGGCCAGCACCCGCTCTTCCGAGTTGGCCTTCATCAGGATCTTTTCACCGCTGAAATCGACTTCGGCGCCAACGCCCTTGAAGTCGTAGCGCTGGGCCAGTTCCTTCTGCGCCTGGTTCAGCGCATTGGCAACTTCCTGCTTGTCTACCTTGCTGACGACGTCGAATGTGGATTCGCCTGCCATAACTGTCCTCCTGCTGATCGCATGGGTGCCCCTTCAGGGGCAGTAGTGTCTGCATTCCAGCCTAGTACGGATGGCGGCGAAGTGAAGGCTCAGGGCCCGGGCCGGGTTCGGGGCGGAAACGGTCGCAGCGGAGGCGTCCCGGGCCATTCACAGCCTCCTCAAAGCGGATGCACGGCGGGAACGAAGTCTTGACCCCCAGAGTTGGAGTGTTGGAAGAGTTGCCCCGGAAGGAAAGCACATGCACCAGAAGGCCGTCCGCTACGTCACCCGCTCCACTGCCGCTGCAGCCACCTCCCTCGCTGCTGCGGCCAGTTCCGTAGCAGCCGCCGCGGTAGCTGCCTCGATCATCCTTAGCCCAGTGGCCGATGCTTCCTCCCGACTGGACGGTGTGCACTCAGATTTGATGCGGGCGGTGCAGCTGAACCAGATCACCGAGGAGCAGGCAGCGAAGTTCGAAGCGAAACTGGCCGGACGCATTCTTGGCGAAGCCTGATTTTTGGCGGATTTCCGGGGTATTCGGAGGTCTCAGCGGCTCGATTCGATTCTTCGGCAGAAGTTCTGTAAAGTTGTCTTGCCCGCGGTTGCTGGAAGCGGAACGGACTGGAAACAGTGGTTCTGGCCAAGGAAGCCGCGAGTGATCTTCTTTTGAAGTTCGGCAGATTACCCGAGCGGCCAAAGGGGGCTGACTGTAAATCAGCTGGCAACGCCTACGGGGGTTCGAATCCCTCATCTGCCACCCAAGGAAAAGTCTCCGGAACCATCAGGTTCCGGAGACTTTTTCGTTGTCCGGGAACGTCAGTTGAGGCCAATCACCAGCATCTGGCTGGTCCCCGGGATGCAGGTCTGCAGGATGACCCGCGGGAAGCCGCCGAAGATCGCCGAGACATTGTTGGTGGTGCCGGGGTTTGGCACCTGGCCCCGTCCGACCACCGTGTAGGTCCCGTAGCCGGGAATGCTGACGGTCTCGCCGACGCCGATGCCCGAGAACCGGGCCCATCCGCCGCAGAAGTCATGCTCTGTGATGAAAAGTGCGTAGGCATCGGTGGGCGTGAAGTGGATGGGGCCGATGCAGGCGTCCACCATGGACTGTCCGCCGGCACCCGCTACGTAGATCGTGCGGACTGCCGGAGCAGGCGCCGGAGCGGGAGCCGCAGCAGGTGCTGGTGCTGCAGCAGGGGCGGGCGCCGGTACCGGAGCAGCGGGTGCCGGGGCGGCGACGGCCGGTCCCGTCAGCTTCAGGACCTGCCCCGGTACGATCGGTGAGTACAGGCCCAGGCCGTTCGCGGCCAGCATGGCGTTCATGTCGACCCCGAAGCGTGCAGCTATTTCCCCGACAGTGTCCCCGGCGACCACCGTATACAGGTTGGACGCTTCCGGCGCCGGGGCAGGCGCCGGGGCAGGGGCCGGCGCAGGAGCGGGTTCTGCGGCCGGGGCCGGCGCAGCGGGCTCCGGGACGGCGGGCTCCGGGACGGCGGCAACGGCCGCCTCCGGCGTGCCGGCTCCGGCCGTTGCAGAAGCGGGAGCGTCTGTGGACTTGGCGGCCTCAGGCGCCGGTGCCGCCTGGGTGTCGGTGACGCTGGACGTCTGCGCGGAGGCGGAGTAGCCGACAGCGGCCACGGCGACTGCCGTAACCACCGCTCCCGCGGCCAGGAGGGTCCTTAGCCTGGTTCTTCCACTGTGGACTGTTGCAGATGCCGGGACAGGTGTTCTGTCCCCAAGGTCAAGCTCGTTTTGATCCATCGGTTCCCCCCGAGAGTCAATGCCTTGGGGTCGACAGGACAGCAGGCCCCAGGGCGGCGGTGCGCCGGCATTGGGCGGCATTGAGGAGCTGCCCGCGGCACGGAGACGCATGAAGTGAACTGCCGAAACGATGAGTAATTTCGGAAGCCCGAATGGTTAGACCCGCGCCCACTTAATGGCGACGGGTAATTCCGGAATGCTGCTTGCCCTAGGAATATTGAGTCTATGAATGGGGAGGTAATCACCGCACGAGTAGGAATTACCCGAATATTCGTACCTGGCACCCGCGCCTCAGCCGGGTATACGCAATGGCTTCTTTCCTGGCCGGCGGGGACACTCGAAAAAGTGCGGTGGCCTACTCGGCCGGAAGCAGGTAATTCCCTCTGGTTTCCGGTTGGGCCTGGCGGCAGATGCACCTAATACGCGGATATAGGGGCAGGTAGTTAATTAGGTCAGTCCGGGCGAAATCCAGGATATTGAGCTAATCTTGATGCTTTTCATAATTCACTCATGTGGATTAATTCAATAAAAAAGGCAGCCACCCGGACGTAACGACCGGATGGCTACCTTTTCGCAAATTCTCTTGGCCCTCAGGGGAGGTTTATGGCTCGCGTTCGCGGCGCAGCGCCGCCAATTCCTGCCGCAGGGCGGCCACCTCCGCCAGGAGTTCCCGGACCTCCGCGCGGACCGGAACTTCAGCCGACTCCACGGCCGCTTCCGTGTTCTCTTCGACCCTTTGCACCAGCCATGATGCGATGGACGCCGTGACGACACCCAGCACGGCGATGCCGCTCATCATCAGGGCAGCGGCAACCATGCGGCCGATGGGTGTGACGGGAAAGAGGTCCCCGTAGCCCACGGTGGTGATGGTGGTGATGGCCCACCACGCGGCGTCGCCGAAGGTGACGATTTTGGCGTCGGGCGCATTTTGTTCGACGTCCAGGACAGCCAGTGCGCCCACAAACACCAGCAGGACGGCCGAGCCGGCCACATAGGTGACCACGCGGCCGCGAAGCGTCTCGCCCACGGTCCGGTGCAACACGGACAGCAGGGTGACCAGCCGGAGCAGCCTGAGCGGCCGGAAAAACGGCAGCGCCACAATCAGCAGCTCGTGCAAGTTGCGAATGAACCAGCGCTTCCTGTTGTCCGCGAGCCACAGGTTCGCCGCGTAGTCGGCAACGAAGACAGCCCAGGTGATCCACATGACGCTTTCGAGGAACTCGGCCTGCCGCCCTTCGATGTGGCCGATCACCTGCCAGGCGTAAGCTGCCAGGAAAATCAGTGCTGTTCCCATCAATGGCCACTCGGCGATGTCCCTGTAGCGTTGCTGCGTCATGGGGAAATCCTAAAGGGGACAACTCTTGGCGCTCTTGTTACTCGCGGGTAACATGATGGCATGCACCTGCTTTTGCGAACGCTCCTGCTCCTGTTCACGTCCTCGCGCCGCCCGCCCCTGAGTATCTGGGACACGTCCTCCCTCCCGTTGCGCGTACTGCCGACCGACATCGACATCGCCATGCATGTCAACAACGGGATGTACTTCTCGCTCATGGACCTGGGCCGGTTTGATCTCATGGCGCGGAGCGGAACCTGGAAGAAGATGCGCCAGCAGGGGTGGTCGCCGGTGGCCGCAGGGGAGACCATCGCCTTCCGGAAGTCCCTGCAGCTGTGGCAGCAATACACCATCGAATCCCGGATTATCGGACTCGACACCAAGGCCATCTATTTCGAGCAGCGCATGGTGGCGGACGGTGAAATCTATGCCCGCGCCCACATCGCAACGCGGCTGGTCAGCAAGGGCAGGCCGGTGAGCCAGGAGGAGATCTTCCGGGAGTTCGGCGAGCCGCCGGCCGGGCTCGAACTGCCGGAGTGGATCCACGAGTGGCGCGAGACCAACGCGCTGCCCGGGGCCCGCCGGCCGGCGCCGCACCTCTGGCATTAGGCCGCGGATGCCGGACGGCAAAAGGTGTGCCAAGAGCGAAACGCGCGGGACATCACCGGACGGCTCGCGTACCGTTGACCCATGGCTACCGTAGACATTACAGGTGAACAGTTCGCATCAACCGTCGAGAACAACGACATCGTCCTCGTTGATTTCTGGGCCGAATGGTGTGGTCCCTGCAAGCAGTTTGGACCCACGTATTCCGCAGTTTCAGAGAAGCACCCGGACGTCGTGTTCACCAAGGTGGACACCGAAGCCGAGCAGCAGCTGGCCGCCGAAGCAGGCATCACGTCCATCCCCACGCTGATGGCCTTCCGCGAGAAGGTGCTGGTGTTCTCGCAGCCCGGCGCGCTCAATGCCCAGCAGCTGGAGCAGGTGGTTGACGCCGTCAAGGCACTGGACATGGAAGAAGTCCACGCGCATGTTGCCCGGTCCCAGGCCGAGGCGGCCGCGGCGGCAGGCAAGCAGGACGGCACGCAGATCCCGGAGGCCTAAGGGGCCGCCGGTCGCTCATCGCCTTAGACTCCAACGCGGGGCCACTTCCGCCCACGAACCCTGGTTCGTTCGGGCGGAGTGGCCCCTCGTTGTTGGACGGAAAAGGGGTTACAGGCGTTCGAGCTGGACAGGTTCGGCCAGCAGGGCGCTCAGGGATTCATTGAGGTCCTGGACGGCGGTGCCCTTGGAATGCTTGGCCAGGTCCTCTTCGGAAGCCCACTGCTCCGTCAGCACCAGCTTTTCCTCGGTGGCCTCCGTCAGCTCGTACCGGATGCAGCCGGGTTCGTTGACCACCTCGTCGATCGCGATTTCGAGGGCGAGCTTCACGCGGAAGAATTCGCCGTCGTTGGGGATGAACGTTGCCTTCAGGTCAATGGGTGCACTCATGCGTTTCACAATACCGGCCCGGCCGCTTGCCTCCCCGAATATTTTGTAGGACTTCCTAGTTTTAGGCTTCTATTGCCGGGGCTCTGTTGGTAGCGTGCCAGCATGCGCGCTTATACAGCCGGGGACACTGACGTCCCGCTGCTTGACGAGACCATCGGCCAGAATTTCGAGCGGATGGTGGCCAGGTTCCCGTTCCACGACGCCCTGATCGAGGCGGCTCCGGTACCCGGAGCGGACGCCCGCCGCTGGAGCTACACCAAGCTGAACGACGACGTCGACAGGCTGGCCCGGGCGCTGATCGCCCGCGGCGTCGCCGCCGGGGACCGGATCGGCATCTGGAGCCCCAACTGCGCGGAGTGGACCATCCTGCAGTACGCCACGGCCAAAATCGGGGCAATCCTGGTCAACGTGAACCCGTCCTACCGGAGCCATGAACTGGAGTTCGTGGTCAGGCAGAACGGCATGCGGATGCTGGTGGCGGCGCCGTCGGACCGCAGCAGCGACTACACGGCGATGGCCAGGCAGGCTCTCGCCGAATGCCCGGAGTTGAAGGAGCTGGTCTTCCTGCCAGATGGCGGCCAGCCGCAGCTGCAGGCCGGTGATCCTGAAACTGCTGCGGAAATGACGTACGCCGAGCTGCTCAAGCGGGCTGACGACGTCGGGCATTCCGTCCTGAAGGCCCGCCTGGCGGGACTGGACCCGCAGGACCCCATCAACCTGCAGTACACGTCGGGCACCACCGGGTTCCCGAAGGGTGCCACCCTGACGCACCGCAACATCCTGAACAACGGCTACTCCATCGGCGAGCTGCTGGGCTACACGGAGCATGACCGCGTGGTGATTCCGGTGCCGTTCTACCACTGCTTCGGGATGGTGATCGGGAACCTGAATGCCCTCAGCCACGGCGCCGCGACCATCATTCCGGGACGCTCCTTCACCCCGTCGGCGGCGCTCGAAGCGGTCCAGGACTTCGGCGGGACATCGCTGTACGGCGTACCCACCATGTTCATTGCTGAGCTCGCGCTGCCGGACTTCGCCTCCTATGACCTGTCCACGCTGCGCACCGGTGTGATGGCCGGATCCCTGTGCCCCATCGAGGTGATGAACCGGGTCATCTCCGACATGAACATGAAGGATGTGGCCATCTGCTACGGCATGACGGAAACCTCCCCGGTATCCACCATGACCCGCGCCGACGACACCATGCAGCAGCGCACTGAAACCGTGGGACGCACCATGCCGCAGCTGGAGAGCCAGGTGGTGGACCCGGTGACAGGCGAGGTGCTGGAGCGCGGGGAAATCGGCGAGCTGTGCACCCGCGGGTATGCCGTGATGAAGGGATATTGGAACCAGCCGGACAAGACTGCGGAGGCGATCGACCCGGACGGCTGGATGCACACCGGGGATCTGGCCCGGATGGACGCGGACGGCTACGTGGTGATTGAAGGCCGCATCAAGGACATGGTGATCCGCGGCGGCGAGAACATCTACCCGCGCGAGATCGAGGAGTTCCTCTACACCCACCCGTCCATCCAGGACGTGCAGGTGATTGGGGTGCCGGACGCCAAGTACGGCGAGGAGCTCATGGCCTGCATCATCGTTAAACCCGGCGCGGATCCGCTGGACGCGGCCGGTGTCGCCGAGTTCTGCCGCGGCAAGCTGGCGCATTACAAGATCCCGCGCTACGTGGAGGTCCGGGACAGCTTCCCGATGACGGTGTCAGGGAAGATCCGGAAAGTGGAGATGCGGCAGGAGGCCGTGGCCCGGCTGGGGTTGTAGCCTTCGCGCGTGCGGTGGCCGGCGATGCCAGCGATAAGGCACCTTAACGTGCCCGCCGGGATGGGGAGAACCATCCGCTCGCGAGGGTTCCCAGGCCTCCATTCACACTTGCCGCCTAGTGCCGCCGGTGGTCCTGGATGGTCATGCGGGGGCCGAACGTGGGTTTCCGGAAACCGCTGAGGCCGATCATCCGCACCACCCTCTGCCGGTGACCCTGCCACGGCGCCAGCAGCCGCAGCATCCCGGCGTCGTCCGTCCTCCGGCCGGTCAGCGCTGCGCCGACGTAGGCCGCGAGGTGGTAGTCGCCCACCGCGATGGAGTCAGGGCAGCCGTGCGTCCTCTGCACCACCTCCGCCGTGGTCCAGACCCCGATGCCCGGAATGGTCTGCATCCCGGCGGCCGCCTCTGTTGCCGGCAGCGCCGCAAGGCGTTCAAGGGCGACGGCGGAACGCAGCGCCCGCATGACCGTGGCTGAACGCTGGGGACCCACGCCGGCCTTGTGCCACTCCCACGACGGGATGCGCAGCCACTGCTCCGGTGTGGGCTGCAGCCGCAGGCCGGCCGGAGCGGACGAACCGGCAGCCGGAGCCGGCGCCCCGTAACGGTACATCAGGTAGCGGTAGCCGCGCCGGGCTTCGATGACGGTGACCTTCTGCTCAAGAATGGTGGGCACCAGGGAGTCCACCATCCGGCCGGTGGCCGGGAGCCGCAGCGCCAGGTTCCGGCGTCGGGCTTCCACCACCATCCGGGGGAGCGTGGAGTGGAACTCCGGGTGGTCGAACGCGGACCAGTCGTCCCCGCTGCCCAGCAGCCGCGGCGCGCCGGCCACGGCCTCCTCCGAACCAGGTCCCCAGGCCTGGATGTCCACCGCCGGTTCGCGGGGGTCCCCGGCCACGGTGAGGCGCAGGGTGGCCGGCCCGCACGGCGTGGTGAATGCCATCCAGAGCCCGTCCGGTGCGGCAGCAAACGCCGGATCGCCATTGCCGCGCATGAGTGTGCCGAGCGTCTGCAGGAGGTTGAACGGGCCGCCGGCATGCCACCGCAGGGAGGCATCCGCCGCGGCGGCCAGGCCGGCGGGGACGTCTGCGATGGTCATTTACCCATCGTCCCACGCGGGGCTGACAGGTCCGGAAACCGGCAAGGCCGAACGGCCCTGCCCGTCACCGACCCCCGGGCCTAGACTCCAGGTGTGGCGTGGACCGCCCGCGCCGGGCCGATTGCGGCCAGAGTGTGGAATGCCAGGTGAAGACAATGGCCGGAGGAGTAGTGCACTTCGAGATCCCCGCCGACGACGAAGACCGCGCACGGGATTTTTACAGTTCGGCGTTTGGCTGGGAGATGAATCCGCTGCCGGATATGAGCTACACGCTGATCATGACGACGCCTGTCGATGACACCGGCATGCCGTCCGCGGCCGGTTCCATCAACGGGGGCATGTTCCGCCGGGAGGGGGAGATGGCGGCACCGGTGGTCACCGTTGACGTGGAGGACATTGACGCCGCCCTGGCGAAGATTGCCGCCGTGGGTGGTTCAGTCTTCCGGGGCAAAATGGAGGTTCCGGGCATGGGGTGGAACGCCTATTTCAAGGACAGCGAGGGGAACATCGTGGGCTTGTGGCAAAACGCGGAACCGGGCCCCGCCGTCAGCCCTGACGCCGCTGCCAACGACATCGGCGCCTGACGCCTCAGTGCATGCCTGAAGCCGCCCACAGCGCCACGACTGCCAGGGGAACCGTCAGCGTTGCAGCCCCCAGGCCCGCCAGGGCGAATCCGCCCCACCTGATCCGGACGTTCAGCGCCCGCAGCCGCTCGTGCCAGAGCAACGTGGCCAGCGACGCCCACGGACTCACCAGCGGGCCAAGGTTCACGCCGATAAGAAGGGCGGCGAGCCTGGCCGGCGAGCTGGCCACAGGTTCCAGGGCCAGGTAGGCGGGGAGGTTGTTGGCAGCATTGGCGGCGCCCGCGCCCAGCCCCGCCAACTGCAGGAGGGCGGACAGGCTGTCGCCTGATCCGGACACTCCGGCCAGGAGCGAAGTCAGGCCGTTGGCGTGCAGGGCCTCCACGATCATGAACAGGCCCACCGTCAGCATCAGCGGACGCCACGGAACCATGGACCAGCGCAGCGCGGCCGGGCGGCGCCGCAGGAAGACCGCCAGCAGGAAAGCCGCGGCTACCATCGCGGGGTATTGCACCGGAACTCCGGACACCAACGCAGGCAGCAGCACCAGCAGCGTGCCGGCTGCAAATATCAGCAGGCCGCGGTCCCGCACGCGGTGGACAGGCTGTGGACCGTAGGTACCGCGCAGCTCGCGCCTGAACGCCAGCCACAACAGGGCCAGCGGGACCAGCAATCCCACCAAAGCAGGCGCCCAGACCAAAGCCGCAAAGCCGAGCGGGCTGAGCCCGAGCCTGTCCTGCGCCAAAAGGTTCGTCAGATTGGACACCGGAAGCAACAGGGAGGCCGTATTGGCGAGCCAGATGCTGGTCAGGGCGAACGGCAGGGGCGGAATCCGGGCATGGACGGCCAGGAGCACCACCACAGGAGTCACCAGCACCGCCGTCGTGTCCAGGGACAGGAACACCGTGGAGACAGTGGCCACCGCGATGACCAGGAGCCACAAGGAGAAGACCCGGCCCCGGCCCAGGGCAGCCAGGCGGTCCGTCACCACGCGGAACAGCCCCGCCTCGTCCAGGAGCTCAGTGACCAGCGACATGGCCAGCACGAAGGACAGGATCGGGATGGTGCGGGCCGCCAGTTCCCCGAAAGCGCGCCCCGGGAGCGCACCAACCGCCAGGGCGCCCATGCCTGCCGCCAGTACGGCCCCCGGCAGGAGGTAGCTCCGTATCTTCGTCAGCCACGCGAACCGCTCCACCGCCCCATCGTCCCATCCGCTGCCGTGTGCGTGCGCGAGCGACGCTCGGACGCCTGCCGGCATGCTCTTCCGCCGAGGCAAGGGGAACAGGTCAGAGACGGTAACTTTGTACCTATGAAGTACGCCCAGTCCGTCCTGGACCTCATCGGCAACACGCCTCTCGTCAAGCTCAACCACGTCACCGATGGCATCAAAGCCACCGTCCTGGCGAAGGTGGAATACCTCAACCCCGGGGGGTCCATCAAGGACCGGATCGCGGCGAAGATGATCGAGGAGGCGGAGCGGGACGGCAAGCTGCTGCCCGGCGGGACCATCGTTGAACCCACCTCGGGGAACACCGGCGTTGGCCTGGCACTGGTGGCACAGCAGAAGGGCTACCGCTGCGTTTTCGTGGTGCCGGACAAGGTGGGCGAGGACAAGCGTGCCGTCCTGCAGGCATACGGCGCCGAAGTGGTGGTGACGCCTACCGCCGTCGCACCTGACAGCCCGCAGAGCTACTACGGCGTGTCCGACCGCCTCGTCACCGAGATCCCCGGCGCCTATAAACCGGACCAGTTCTCCAACCCTGCCGCCCCCGGGAGCCACTACGAAACCACCGGCCCGGAAATCTGGCGCGACACGGACGGGCGGATCACCCACTGCGTGATCGGGGCGGGCACCGGCGGCACCATCACCGGCACGGGCCGGTACCTCAAGGAGGTTTCCGCCAACCGTCCCGAAGCCGACGGCGGACGCGTCCGGATCATCGGCGCCGACCCCGAAGGCTCCGTGTACTCGGGCGGCACCGGACGGCCGTACTTCGTCGAAGGCGTCGGTGAGGACATGTGGCCGGCCAACTACGACAAGTCCGTTCCGGACCAGGTGATTGCCGTCAGCGATGCCGAGTCCTTCGAAATGACCCGCAGGCTGGCCCGCGAGGAGGGCCTGCTGGTGGGCGGATCCTCCGGCATGGCCGTCGTGGCCGCCCTGCAGGTAGCCAAGGACCTGCCCGAGGACGCCGTGGTGGTGGTGATCCTGCCCGATTCCGGCCGCGGCTACCTTGCGAAGATCTTCAACGACCAGTGGATGCGGTCCTACGGCTTCCTGTCCGGCGGCGAAGAGTCCTCCGTCGGTGAGGTGCTCAAGTCGAAGACCGGTGAGCTCCCCGAGCTGGTGCACATCCACCCGAACGAAACCGTGCGCGATGTCATCAACATCATGAACGAGTTCGGCGTCTCCCACATCCCGGTCCTGTCCCAGGAGCCGCCGGTGGTCATGGGCGAGGTGCTGGGCGCCGTGGACGAGCGGAGCCTCACCTCCAAGCTGTTCCGCGGCGAGGCGAAGCTGACGGACAAGATCTCCGAACACATGGGGGAGCGCCTGCCCGTGATCGGATCGCTGGAAACCATCTCCGCCGCCCGTGAACTGCTCTCCGACGTCGACACCGTGATGGTCACGTTCGTTGGCGCCCCGGTGGGCATCCTGACCCGCCACGACCTTCTCGCCTACCTCAGCAACTGACCCGGTGGTTGAGCCTGTGCCGGACCAGGATTTCGACAGGCTCGATCACCGGACTCCAGCCGAAAGGAACGTCATGTCCAGAGAAAACCAAGGCTTCAACACCCGCGCCGTGCACGCCGGCCAGGCCTTCGAGCCGCGCACCGGCGCCGTGGTGCCCCCGCTGCACTTCAGCTCCACCTACGCCCAGGAAGCCATCGGAGTGCTGCGCGACGGCTACGAATACGGCCGCGGCGGCAACCCCACCCGCGACGCGCTGCAGGAACAGCTTGCCGCCCTCGAAGGCGGCTCGCACGCCTACTCCTTCAGCTCGGGCCTGGCCGCGGAGGACTCCCTCATCCGGGCGCTCACCCGCCCCGGGGACCACATCGTGCTGGGCAACGACGCCTACGGGGGAACCTACCGCCTGATCAGCCGTGTGCTGGGGGATTGGGGGATCGGCAACACCCCCGTGGACATGGCGGATCTCGATGCGGTGGCGAAGGCTGTCGCCGCGGGCGGGACGGACGGCGGCACCACCCGCCTCGTATGGGTGGAAACCCCTTCCAACCCGATGATGAAGATCACCGACATCGAAGCGCTCGCCGCGCTGGCCCACGACGCCGGCGCCCTCCTGGTGGTGGACAACACCTTCGCGTCGCCCTATTTGCAGACCCCGCTGGCCCTTGGTGCCGACATCGTGGTGCATTCCACCACCAAGTACATCGGCGGCCATTCCGACGTCGTCGGCGGAGCGATCGTGGTCAACGACGCGGAACTCGCCGAGAAGATCGGCTTCGTCCAGTTCGCCGTCGGCGCGGTTTCCGGGCCGATGGACGCCTTCCTCACCACCCGCGGGCTCAAGACCCTCGGCGTCCGGATGGACCGGCACAGCGACAACGCCCAGGCCGTGGCCGAGTGGCTGCTGCAGCGCCCGGAAGTGGAGGCGGTGCTGTACCCGGGCCTCCCGTCGCACCCCGGCCACGAACTGGCGAAGAAGCAGATGAAGAAGTTCGGCGGCATGATTTCCGTGCAGTTCAAGGGCGGCGAAGCCGCGGCCCGTACCGTTGCGGAAAACACGTCGGTGTTCACCCTGGCCGAGTCCCTCGGCGGCATTGAATCCCTGATGAACTACCCGTCGGAAATGACGCACGCTTCGGTCAAGGGGACGGAACTGGCAGTGCCGGTCAATCTGATCCGGCTCTCCTGCGGCATCGAGGACGTCGAGGACCTGATTGCGGACCTGGAGCACGCTTTCACCTTCATTGGTGCGGGCAGCTAGCAGCCGGTGACCATCTCGCTTCGGGCTATTTCGCCCGCCACCCGCGGCTGGCTCGCGACTGCGGCCGGTGCCGTAATTCTTGCCGTAGCAGTGTGGTTCCTGTACACGGACTACAAACCGTTCCTGAACGACTTCGAGGTCTACTACTACGGCGGCGGCCGCGTCCTGGCATCAGGTGAAGGCGGCGCCAACGAGCTCTACGCACCGCGTGACGGCCTTCCGTTCACGTACCCGCCGTTTGCTGCCCTGCTCTTTGCCTTGTTGGCGACGATGAGCTTTGACGCAAGCAGCCTGGTCTTCATCGTTGCTGCCCTGGCCGGTGCAGCGGTGGTGGCAGGCTGGCTGGCCCGGCACTACTTCGGCATTAAGTCGTGGCGCGCAGCCTTTGCGGACTACCGCTTCAGGACCACTGCCTTGGTGGGAACCGGCGCGATCCTGCTCCTGGGGCCATGGCGGGACACGTTCGTATTCGGCCAGATCAACATCATCCTGATGGGCCTGATCCTCGCGGACTTCGCCCTGTACGGGAAGTCGCGTGCGGGTGAAATCCGGTGGCCTGCCGGCCTGCTGATCGGACTGGCCGCCGGAGTGAAGCTCACCCCGCTCGCGTTCGGCCTGTACTTCCTGGTGCGCCGCGACTTCAAGGCGCTCGGCTGGATGGCTGCCGGCTTCTTCGGTTCCATTGCGCTGTCCTGGGCAATCCTGCCCCAGGCGTCCTTGGCTTTCTGGACCAAGATCCTGCCTGACACCGGGCGGATCGGCGGACCGGCTTACGTGGACAACCTCTCCCTGAAGGGGCTGCTGCTGCACGTCGGCATGCCGGATTCGTCCGTGACCAACCTGGCGTGGCTGGTCCTTTCGCTGGCGCTGGTAGTTCTCGCTGCGCTGGTCATCAAGTGGGCGGTGGACGTTGACGAGAACTTCATCGCGGTGTCCGCCACCGCCGTTCTCATGCTGCTGATCAGCCCGGTTTCCTGGTCACACCACTGGGTCTGGGTGGCTGTTGCGCTGCCCAGCATGGCATTTGCGATGCACCGCGTGCCGTCGCGCAACGGCAGGATGCGGACTGCCGGCCGGGTCATCGTTGTTTTCTCCACCATCGCCTTCTACATGACGCCCAAGAACCTGGCGGTCTGGGCCGGAGCAGCCGAATGGGGCAAGGACCCGCAGACGCAGTGGCAGCTCACGGTGTCAAGCCTGGGTGTGGTGTGCGGCATCGCGATGCTGGCGTACTGGGCCCTCGCGTACCGTCCCTCGAGGGCCTCGCTTCGCTCATCTCCAGCCGGTAAAACGGGTATCCGGACAACCTAGCTTTCTTGAAGAAAGTCAGCTACGGTAGCCTGCATGGCACTCCGCTCTGACTGGTCCCAACGCACGTGCGCCATGGCGCGCGGCCTCGATATCCTTGGCGATCCCTGGAGCATGCTGGTGCTCCGCGAAGTCTTCTTCGGCAACGGCCGCTTCGATGCCATGAAGAAGCGGCTGATGGTCGCCGACTCCGTGCTCACCAAACGCCTGGCCGGCCTCGTGGACGACGGGCTGCTGGAGCGGAAACCGTACGACGACGGCGGCCGCACCCGGCAGGAGTACGTCCTCACCGGGAAGGGCGAGGACGCGCTGCCGGTTCTTAATGCCGTCGTGATCTGGGCTGAAAAGCACCTCCCGGCGCCGTCCGAAACGGCGCACATGTTTGTCATCCACTCCACCTGCGGGCAGCGGACGTCCTCCGCGGACACCTGCACGGCCTGCGGTGAGCGTCTTAGCGCGGACAACACCAGCTGGCACAGCCTCACCCGCACCCCGGAACCGGTTCCGCTGGCCACGGCAGCCCCACAGAACGGAACCGCAGCATGAGCGCCCCCAAGACCACGCTGCCCTCCGCTCCCCACACGAAACCACGCCGCCGGCTGCATCCCGCGTGGATCGTGGCCGCCGTCGCATTCCTTGCCCTGGTGGGCGCAGCAGGCTTCCGGGCGGCCCCCGGGGTCCTGATGGTGCCGCTGCAGAACGAATTCGGCTGGTCCACCACCGTGCTGTCCGCGGCGGTCAGCATCAACCTGGTGCTCTTTGGCCTCACCGCCCCCTTTGCTGCGGCACTCATGGAACGGTTCGGCATCCGCGCCGTGACCTCGGTGGCGCTGGTCCTGATCGGCGCCGGCAGTGCCCTGACCGTGCTGGTGAACCAGTCCTGGCAGATCCTGCTGACCTGGGGGTTGCTGATCGGACTGGGTACGGGTTCCATGGCACTGGTCTTCGCCGCCACCATCGCCAACACCTGGTTCGCCAAGAGCCGCGGCCTGGTGATCGGCATTTTGACGGCGGGGAGTGCCGCCGGGCAGCTGGTCTTCCTGCCCTTCATCGCCATGCTGGCGCAGGATCCCGGCTGGCGGCAGGCCTCCCTGCTCATCGCCGCCGGTGCCCTGGCCGTGGTGCCGCTGGTGCTTAAATTCCTCAAGAACTCACCCGCCGACGCCGGAGTGCTGCCCTACGGCTCCGACGCCGCCGCGGAACCGGCCCCTTCACCAGCGTCCGGCGGCGCCGCCGTTCCCGGCGGCAACGGCACAGCTCCCGACGGGAACGCCGCGCCCGGGGGGAACGCCGCCGTCCGGGCGCTGCAGGTGCTCAGGCGCGCCAGCGAGGTCCGGACGTTCTGGGCGCTGGTGGCCGGCTTCGCCATCTGCGGGGCCACCACCAACGGGCTTATCGGCACCCACTTCATCCCTTCCGCGCACGACCACGGCATGGCCGAAACCACCGCTGCGGGCCTGCTCGCCGTCGTCGGAATCTTCGACATCGTGGGCACCATCGCATCCGGCTGGCTGACCGACCGTTTCAACCCGCGGATCCTGCTGGCGGTGTACTACCAGTTCCGCGGCATCGGACTGCTGGTGCTGCCGCTCCTGCTAAGCGCCACGGTCCAGCCCAGCATGATCGTGTTCGTGGTGATTTACGGGCTGGATTGGGTGGCCACCGTCCCTCCCACCGCTGCCATCTGCCGCCAGGTGTTCGGCGCCGACGGCAGCGTGGTGTTCGGCTGGGTCTTCGCCGCCCACCAGCTCGGCGCGGCCGCCGCCGCCCTGGCCGCCGGCGCCATCCGTGACGCCACCGGCCAGTACACGTACGCCTGGTTCGGCGCAGCCGCCATGTGCACCATTGCCGCCGTCATCAGCGCCACCATCCGCAAGGACGCCGCGGCACGGGAACCTGTCCTCGTGGAGGCAAGGGCCGCCGAGGGCTGAGCGAGCCGCCCAGGCGGACGGGCCGGCAGCCGGGAGCGCATAAAGCCCGGAGGCTGGTTCCGCCGGCTTGTGGTGCCACGCCGGGGCAGCGCAGCAGGGGACAGGGCCGCTGTTTCAGTAGGATGTGAGGACGATGCGCCGGATCCGGCGCGAGGCAGCCGGCACAACTTCGCGATACGCGCGCACCGCGCCTTCAGTGGCGCCGCTCTGCAGGAACAACGTTTGGGGACACGGGATGGCACTGCTCGACGCCGAAAAAGAGCTCGACGCCGGACCTCGCCTACGCGCGGGGGCGGAACCCGGGCCACTCGCCGGGGCCGCCGGATCCTGGTACCGCAGCCGGCTGGCGCTGGGCGTCGCCGGTGAGCTGGTGACTCTCCTGGCCGTCCTGGCCGCAGCCTGGTTCGTCGCCCAACGCCTTGACGCCTGGGCCGGGCACGGTCTCGATTTCAGCGTGTACTGGCACGGCGGCAAGATCCTCAACGAGGCCGGCCAGTCGCCGTCGGACCTGTACAGCCTGACCGTGGGCTGGGCCGGAGGGCCGGAGCTGCCGTTCACGTACCCGCCCTTCGCCGCGCTGCTATTCAGCCTGCTGGCCAGGCTGCCGGAGAAATCCGCGCTGATGCTTTTCAATGCCGCCGGGGCGGCAGTTGCCGTGTGGGTTGCCGTGCGCGGCGTGCGCTACTGGAGCGCGAAACAGGACTGGCGCTCCACCTTCGGAGCTTCCGGATTCCAGGCAACACGCAACAAATGGGGCGCCGTGATCCTGCTGCTTGCCGTCCTGAACCTGGGCCCGTGGCGTGAGACCCTGGCGTTCGGCCAAATCAACATCCTGCTGATGGGGATCATGGCGGCCGATCTGCTGGCTAGGAACCAGCGCTGGGTCCAGGGTTTTCCGGGCCGGGGCTTCCTGGTGGGGATGGCCGCCGGCATCAAACTGACGCCACTGGTTTTCGGCCTGTACTTCCTGGTCCGCAAGGACTGGCGCGGCCTGTTCAACATGGCCGGGGGGTTCGCCTTCACTGTGCTGCTGGGCTGGCTGGTCCGCCCGGCGGAATCGTTCCGGTTCTGGCTGGAGATCCTCCCGGACACGTCCAGGATCGGCGGCGCAGGCTACGTGGACAACCTCTCACTCAAAGGTGCCCTGCTGCATTTCGGTGTTCCCGAAGCCGGCGTCACGGTTCCCTGGCTGCTGCTGAGCCTGCTGGTGACAGGCATGGGCGCCATGGTGATCAAGACCGCAAGCGACCAGGGCTCACGGGTGGTGGCCATTTCGGCCACAGCCCTCACCATGCTTCTCATCAGCCCCGTCTCGTGGTCCCACCACTGGGTCTGGATGGCGGCAGTCCTCCCGGCCTTCGCCTGGACCCTGCGTGAGACGCCGCACCGTTACCGTGCCACCCGCTGGCTGATGGGCGGAGTGCTGGGGGCCTCGATCATCGTGTTCTTCTTTTCCCCCAAGAGCATCGGCGAGGCCCTGGGCGCGGAGAACCTGGACTTCCAAACGCCGGAGCCCTGGCTGATGGCCTCCAGCGCCGGCGTGTTCTGCGCCGTGGCCATCCTGGCGTGCTGGCTCGTGGTGCTCCGGCGGGGGTCCCTGGCCGAGGTGCCCGCATGAGCAGGACAGCGTTGGTGACCGGCGTCGGCCGCCTTGCCGGTATCGGTGCCGGCATTGCCCGCCGCCTCGCTGCCGACGGCTGGGACCTGGTGCTGACGTACTGGCAGGACTACGATTCCCGGATGCCCTGGGGAGTCCAGCCGGAGGATGTTGAACGCCTCACGGCGGAACTTGAAGCAACCGGCGCCCGCGTCGTTGCCGTGCCTGCGGACCTGGAGGATCCGCTGGCCGTGGATCGGCTCATGGCCGCCGTGGCGGAGCAGGCCGGAACGTTGCAGGGGCTGGTGCTGAGCCACACCGAGTCCGTGGACTCCGGCATCCTGGACACCACCCTGGCCAGCTGGGACCGGCACTTTGCCGTCAACGCCCGGGCCAGCTGGCAGTTGATCGCGGCCTTCGCCCGGCAGGCGTCGGACGACGGCGGCGCCATCGTGGCGCTGACCAGTGACCACACGGCGTTCAACCTGCCGTACGGCGCTTCCAAGGGGGCGCTGGACCGGACCGTCATTGCCGCGGCACGGGAGCTGGGGCCGATCGGCATCACCGCGAATGTGCTGAACCCCGGGCCGGTGGATACGGGTTGGATGGACAGGGCCCTGCGGGAGGACCTCACCCGGCAACAACCCGGCGGAAGGCTCGGTACCCCCGCGGACGTGGCCGGAACCGTGGCGTTCCTGCTCTCGCCGGAAGGCCGCTGGGTGTCCGGTCAGCTGATCAAGGCCGACGGCGGCTTCTCGGCCTAGGTTCACCCATCCGCCCGCCAGCCCAAGTAGCTCGCAGTTAACGTCGTGAAAAGCGCGTTTCACGACGTTAACTGCGAGTCAGTTGGGCCAGGGATCAGCGGAAGGCGCCGATGCCGGTGATGTGCTGGCCCAGGATGAGGGTGTGGACCTCGTCGGTCCCCTCATAGGTGCGGACCGACTCGAGGTTCGAGGCGTGCCGCAGCGGCGAGTAGTCAAGGGTGATCCCGTTCCCGCCCAGGATGGAGCGGGCCTCCCGGGCAATACCCAGCGCCTCGCGTACGTTGTTCAGCTTGCCGAGTGAAATCTGTTCCGGCCGCAGGGCGCCGGCGTCCTTCAGACGGCCCAGGTGGAGCGCCAGCATGGTCCCCTTCTGGATCTCCAGGAGCATGTTCACCAGCTTCTCCTGGGTCAGCTGGTACCCGGCCAGCGGCCGGCCGAACTGGAGCCGGTCCTGCGAGTACTTCAGGGCGGCCTCGTAGGAATCACGGGCGGCACCCATGGCACCCCAGGCAATCCCGTACCGCGCTTCGTTGAGGCAGGTGAAGGGGCCCCGCAGGCCGCGGGCACCCGGCAGCAGGGCCTCCGGACCCAGCCGCACGCCGTCGAACGCCACGTCGCACTGGATCGAGGCGCGCATCGAAAGTTTCCGGTTGATCGGCGTCGCGGTGACCCCGGGAGTTCCGGCGGGCACCAGGAAGCCGCGGACGCCGTCGTCGGTCATGGCCCACACCACCATCACCCCGGCCACGGAAGCCAGCCCGATCCAGCGCTTGGCGCCGTCGAGCACCCACCCGGCGTCGTCCCCGGATCCGTCGCGGCGGGCCGTCGTGGTCATGGAGGACGGATCTGATCCGGCAGTCGGTTCGGTCAGGGCGAAACAACCGATTACCTCGCCGGCGGCCATCCGGGGGAGCCACTCCTGTTTCTGGTCCTCGGACCCCCACTTGTGGATGGCGGTCATGGCCAGGGAACCCTGCACCGAGACGAAGGTGCGGATTCCGGAGTCCCCGGCCTCCAGCTCCATGGCCGCCAGGCCGTACTCGACGGCGGACCGGCCCGGGCAGCGGTAACCCTCCAGGTGCATGCCGAGCACGCCCAGCTCGCCGAGTTCGGGGGCAAGGTCGAGCGGAAACACGGCGTCGTCGTACCAGCGGGCAATATCCGGTTTGATCCGCTGCTCCGTGAAATCGCGGATGCGCTCCCGGAGAGCCAGCTCCTCAGCCGTCAGTAGGGCGTCAAGGCCGAGGACATCGGAGGTGTCGGAAACAGCGGGGAGGTCAGCGGCGTTGCTCATTGGAGCATCCTACGGCGTGCTTGTCCGGACTGCCGGTACCCCATGTTCCTATAGCTTGCTGGGCTCCGCCTGCCGTGCCACGAAGTAGTCCCGGGTGGCGGGGGAGAAGCGGCACACCACGGCCAACACCACGCCCAGCGCCAGCAGCACCACGCCGCTGACAAAGGCGCCGCCCACGCCGAAGATCTCCGTATCGCCGTAGGCCGGGTCCCACATCTGGACGGCGGAGATGAAGAACGCCGCAGTCAGCATCAGTGCGCCGAGCAGCGGCAGGATGCCCCGGAACCAGAGATTGCGGGCGGAAACGCGCAAGGTACCGCGGAAGAACCAGAAGCAGGCGAAGCCGGTCAGCGCATAGTAGAAAGCAATGAACAGGCTGATGGCGCTGATGGAGTCGGAAAGCAGGTTCTGGCTCAGGAAGCTCATGGCCACGTAGTACACGACGGCGGCGGCCCCCATCACCTGCGTGGAGAACCCCGGAGTCTGGTTTCGCGGGTGGACTTCGCCGAACTTGGCCGGCAGGGCGCCGTGGACGCCCATGGACAGCGTCCCGCGGGCGGTGGGCAGGATGGTGGTCTGAGTTGAGGACAGTACCGAGGCCAGCACGGCCACCACGATCAGCCAGCCCCATGGGCCAAGCACAACATCCTTCATGGCCAGGAAGACGTCATCCTGGTTTTCCGCATTGCCGAGGCCGATGCCGTCCGTGCCCACGGTGGCATACATCATCACCAGGAGCGCCACGGAAACGTAGATGGCCATCAGGACGAAGGCGGAGATGACGGCACCGCGGCCGGGCGTCCTGGACGGGTTCTCGGTTTCCTCATTCACGGCCAGGCACGTGTCCCAGCCCCAATAGATGAAAAGGGCCAGCAGGGCACCGTGAACCACAGCGCCGGGATCGGCGAAGGCTCCGGCGGGGTTGAACCATTCGAAGTCGAATGCCTGGCCCTCCGGTGCTCCGCCCGCAATCCGGAACACGATGGCCAGCGCGAATATGCCTAGCGAGACATACTGCACGTAGGTCAGCACCCGCTGGACGTGCTCGCCGAGCCGGATGCCCCGGTAGTTCACCAGGGTCATGAAGATAATGAACACGACGCCGGTGGCCGTCACCAGAAGGTCGTTTTCGGCCAGCGAACCGTCGCCGACCAGCAGCCACAGGTATTGCCCTGCCACCTGGGCCAGGTTGGCGAGCACCACGATGCCCGCCAGGGCAACGCCCCAGCCGCCCAGCCAGCCCGCCCACGGCCCGAATGCCCGGCGGGCCCAGATGAAGGTGGTGCCGCAGTCCGGCATGGCGCTGTTCAGTTCCCGGAAGGCGTAGGCGATGAAGAGCACCGGCACAAAGCCCAGGAGGAGGATCAGCGGGGTGTAGTTGCCATTGACCGCCACGATCAGGCCCAGCGTGGCAGCGAGTGAATAGACGGGGGCGGTGGACGCCAGCCCCAGCATGACCGAGTCGCCCAGGTCCAGGATGCCGGCGCGCAGCCCCTTGGACGGGACCTCCGCCGTCGTCGTCGTCCCTGTGCTCATAGTGCGATACCTGCTTTGCTGGAGGAGGCCGAAGCGGCCTGGACTGAAAGGGGTGCCGGGGCGTCGATCGTGTTGGGGACGAACCGGCAGAAGTAATCGGTGATGGGGCCGTCCGATTCGCGGATGCCGCAGCCCACGGACTCGCCATCCACCACCCAGAGGCCCAGAACCGGGTGGTTGCCGTCGAAGTCGGGCAGGGAGTGGAACTGCTGGTAACACCAGCCCTCGCGCCCGTAGCCGCCCGGCTGCTCCATGTTGATGCCGGCAGCATGGATCTTGATGTTGTCCCCTTCGCGGCCGTGCAGCGGCTTGGCTACCCATTCCTTCAGCGGCCCGGGTTCGTTCAGGTATGCCGGGAGGAGGTTGGGGTGGTCAGGGTACAGGTGCCACAAGGCGGCCAGGAGTGCCTTGTTGGACAGGAGCATTTTCCAGGCCGGCTCCACCCAGCGCGGATTGTGAGCACGCTGCAGCAGCCGCTGGCCGAAGGGTTCCTTCATCATCAGTTCCCACGGATACAGCTTGAAGATCGTGCTGATCATGAAGTTGTCCAGGTCCACAAAGCGGTTCAGGTTGGGGTCCCAGCCGATGTCGGACATGTTGATGCCGATGGTGGTCCAGCCGCCCTGGCCGGCGACGTCCCGCATGTAGGCCGCCGTCATCCAGTCCTCGCCGGACTGCTCGGCTTCCGAGTGCGCAATGTGCAGGGTGCTCATGCCGGTGCGGTACTGGAGTTTCTTCCACTGCCGGATCAGGGCTTCATGGATGCCGTTCCACTGGTCCTTCTCCGGGAATACGTCCTGCAGCCAGAACCATTGCGCCACGGAGGCCTCGATCAGCCCCGTGGGCGTGTCCGCGTTGTACTCGAGCATCTTGGCAGGGCCGCCGTGGCCGTCGTAGACGAAGTCGAAGCGGCCGTAGATGTCCATGTCCCCGGCCTGCAGTGATTCCGCGGCCAGCTCCAGCGCCTGCGGACCGATACCGATGTTGCCCATGGCCCCGGTGGCAAGGTATTTGGCTGCCTCAAGGCACATCAGGTGCATGTCCTCGGCGGTCTTCTCGAGGGTTTCCACCTCGTCCATGGTGAATTCGTAGTACGCGGACTCGTTCCAGTACTCGATCTTCTTGCCGTCAGGCATGGTGGTGGTGGAAAAGACCAGCCCCTGTTCCTCGATCTTCCGCTTCCAGTCGGGCCTGGGGGTTGCAGTCAGTCTCTTCACGCCTAGCCTCCCGTGCTTCCGCCCTTGGAGCTACTGCCGAAGCCGCCCCTGCTGACCGTGCCGCCCTTGGTGCTGTAGCCCTTGGACGATTTCGCCCCCTGCGGCACAGTTTTGGTGAAGCCGGTGTACTGAGAACGGTTCTGCCCGACCGCCGGAACACTGGCGCCGCGCGAGTAGAAGTACCAGGCGTAAATGCCGGAGCTCCGCCCGGCGCTGCTGCTGTTGTCGCACTGGGCGTCGTCCACGCGCTCGCCGGTTTCGTCGTTGAAACAGACCTGGGCGTAGTCGGCCTCCGCCTCGTTGCTGGCCACGATGGCGGTGATGGTGCCTGCCAGCAGGGCAGTGACGCCGAGGCCGACGACGACGGTGCGGCGCTGCGAGCGCTTCTTCCGTGCCGCTGCCTCCCGCTCGCGTTCACGCTCAAAGGGATCGATGACCGGACCCGGTCCTGCCCCCGGTGACGGAAGCGGGCCCGCACCCGGCGTAGCACCCGGCCCTCCGGCCTGGCCCTTCTGCCGCCGTCCGGGCTTCATGCCGGGGTTCCCCGGTTCGGGCGTCCCTCTGCCCGCTGCCGAATCGTTGAGCAGTTCCGGGCGGAGCTCCGGTTTGGGAACCTGCCAGGGCGGCAGCTGCCCCGTCGCCGGATCATGGGGCTGCGGCGTGAAGTCCCCGGGCGCGGTCATCCACCCGGGTTCGGAAGCCCCGGGACCACCGGCTCCTGCCGGCTCGCTATCCGGGCGCTGTTGGCCGGAACGGCTGTCCTTTGGATCCTTCGTTGGATCCTTCGTTGGATCCTTCGAAGGGTCCTGGCTCGGGTCCTGCGGTTCCATGGGTCCCCCTTGGTTGTCCATGCTTAAGCTGTGATCCTCCACGCGCACGTCTGAAGCCGCGCGGCGACGCCGACGCGGCAAGACACTGCTGTGTAAACCTGAAGTTAGCCTAGTGCCTGACAGCAGGTGCTGTTAACGGAAAACGGGGGAGAACTGCCCATGCCAAGATGGAGCCATGGCAGCAGTTGAATCCGCCCGCGGCGGCGCCGCCCGATCCGGCCCCGGACAGTCGGGGACGGCAGGTTCGGGGACGGCACCCCCGGAGCTCCAGGGCATCGGGCGGAGCCGCTTTGTCGTCGGCATGGTGCTTGCGGTGGTCCTGCCGCCCGGAGTGGAAGTACTGGTGACCCTGGCGGGATACCGGAACTTCGCCATCATCATGCTGCTACATCTCGCGGTCGCGGTGGCGGTGGCTGCCATCGGGGGATTCTGGCCCGCCGTCGTGGCAGCGGTCCTGGGCACTACACTCCTCAACTACTTCTCAGCCGATCCCGTGGGCACGCTGTCCATCGCCGATCCCTCCACCCTGTTCACCCTCGTGGTGTTCCTGGCCGTCGCCTGCAGCGTGGCCCTTGCCGTTGGCCTGGCGACCCGCCGGGCGCAGGAAGCCGCCAGGTCCGGGGCTGAAGCCACGGCTTTGAGCGAGCTGTCCCTGCGGATCCTCAGTTCCGACGGCAGCCTGGAGACGTTCCTTGAGAAGGTCCGCAGCAGGTTGGGGGTGGACGCCGTGACCTTGCTGGCCGACAGCTCACCCGGCAGCTCACCCGGCAGCCCGCACGCGGCGGGACCCGCCGCCGGAAGCGGTCCGGGGCGGCCCCGCGGCAACAACACCTCATGGGCAGTGCTCGCCAGTGCCGGGACCAGCGCGCCGGTGACGCACGCGGCTGCCGACCACGCCGTCGTCGTCGATTCCCGCTACACGCTGCTGATCAACGGCGGACCGCCGGCCGGTCATACGTTTTCCGGACAGCACCAGCGCATGCTGGCCGCTTTCGGGGCGTTCCTGGTGGCGATCCTGGAACGGCGCCAACTGGCGGCGAGCATGCAGGACAACCAACGGCTCTCCGAGGGCAACAAGATGCGCACGTCCATCCTGAGGGCGGTCAGCCATGACCTGCGCACCCCGCTGGCCGGGATCAAGCTGGCCGTCAGCAGCCTGCGCCAGGAGGATGTGCAGTTTTCCCCGGAGGACGAACGCGAACTGCTTGCCACCATCGAGGATTCGGCCGACAGGCTGGACCACCTGATCGGCAACCTGCTGGACATGTCCCGGATCACGGCTGACTCGGTCAACCCGCTCCTGCGCGGGCTGGGCTGGGCGGACGTGCTGCCCGATGCGCTCAAGGGGCTGCCTGCGGCGCGGATCCGCGTGGAACTGCCGGCCAACCTGCCCCGCGTGGAGGCCGACGCCGGGATGCTGGAGCGCGTGGTGGCGAACCTGGTGGAGAACGCGCTCAAGTACGCGCCGGACGCCGATGTGGTGCTGACAGCGCGGGCGGGGGAGGGAATCGCACTGGCAGGCAGGCCTGCCAGCGAATTCCGCGTGGTGGACCATGGCGCCGGAGTTGCCCCGGCGGCGGTGCTGGACATGTTTCAGCCGTTCCAGCGGCTCAACGATTCCCAGCGCACCGGAGGCGGCCGCACCGTGGGGATCGGGCTTGGCCTGGCCGTTGCCAACGGCTTCACCGAAGCCATGGGAGGAATCCTTGCGGCAGAGCCGACGCCGGGCGGCGGGCTGACCATGGTGGTCACCCTTCCGCTGTGGGAGGGTCCGCTGCCGTGACCCTGGTCCTGATTATCGAAGACGAGGCACAGCTGGCCCGGGCCATGCAGATCAACCTCCGCGCCCACGGTTACCAGGCAATCACCGCGGGCCTGGGAGCGGACGGGTTGAAACTGGCCGCCCAGCACCCCGTGGACATCGTGGTGCTGGACCTCGGGCTCCCGGACATGGACGGAGTGGACGTGATTCGGGGGATCCGCGGCTGGAGCTCCGTTCCCGTCATCGTGCTTTCCGCCCGCCACGCTTCGGAGGACAAAGTGGAAGCGCTCGACGCCGGGGCGGACGACTACGTGACCAAGCCGTTCGGCCTCGACGAGCTGCTGGCGCGGCTGCGCGCAGCCTCCCGCCGCTCGCCGGCCCAACGTGAGGCTCCCACCGTTGAAACTGCGGACTTCGTGGTGGATTTGGCGGCGCGCAAGGTTGTCCGGGACGGACACGAAATCCGCCTCACGCCCACCGAGTGGAACATCCTCGAACTGCTGGTGCGCAATCCGGGAAAGCTGGTTAGCCAGCAACAGCTGCTCACCCAGGTCTGGGGCCAGGCGTACGCCAAAGAGACCCAGTACCTGCGCGTCTACCTGGCCCAGCTGCGGCGCAAGCTCGAGCAGGACCCGGCCCGGCCGCGCCACCTGCACACGGAAGCGGGCATGGGGTACCGCTTCGATCCCTGACGCCCGCCGCGGAAGTTCTCCGGGAAGTTGCCCGCGGAAGTTGCCCGCGTAAGTTCCCCGGGCAATCCGGTCCGAAGAACTTAGACTGTAGCCATGGAAACCGCATCTGTGCTTGCCGTGTGCCGGGTACACCAGCTTCTGAGCGATGAAGGGAGCGTGGGCGTCACGGCCATCGACAAGCGTGCCGTCGATGGTCCGGTCAAGGTTCACAAACTCGGGCTCCACGGCGACGTCCAGGCGAACCGCATCCACCACGGCGGTGCGGACCAGGCGCTGTACGCCTACTCCCAGGACGACGCCGACTACTGGGCGGGGGAGCTGCAGCGGGAACTGCCGCCGGGAGTATTCGGCGAGAACCTGCGGGTCGCCGGAATAGGAACCACCACTGCGGTGATCGGCGAACGGTGGAAGATCGGCCTGGACGTCGAAGTCGAAGTGACGTCGCCCCGCGTTCCCTGTGCCACGTTCCAGCGCCGCATGGACGAGGCGCGGTGGGTCAAGCGGTTCACCGAGGCGGGCCGGGTGGGCACCTATCTTCGCGTCATCAAGACGGGGACCATCCAGGCCGGCGACCATGTCCACCGGCTGTTCGTTCCCAACCACGGTGTGACCATCGGCAGCTGGTTCAGCGCTCCCACCATCGAGTACATGGACGCGCTGCGGGACGCGGACGCGGACGGCGAGATCCGCCTGCAGCCGGAGTACCACGAGGAATTCGAGAAGATCCAGCGGCGTCTGGGCGTCTAGCGCCACCGGGCCCCGGACGGCCGCAGTGACCCGTGCAGAGGCCGGCAGGTGCTGCCCCGAGGGGCCGTTGTGCCCAACGTCACCCGCCGCTGGTCGCCGGCGGGTTAGTGCAAGGAGGAACCATGCCTTACACTTGAAATATCCCCCACTCCGGAAATCCCTTATTCCTGCCCAATTTTTGAGGCAGGACTGGCAAGTGTTGGGGCCCGCACAAGCGATGCGGGCATTTTCATAGGGAGAGCCGGCTAAAGAAAACGCTGTACAGACTGCTGGGATAGCAGCCAAGAGATGCAGCGGGAAGTCCTGCCACGGGATTGCGAAAGCGCCGGACTTCTACGTGACCGGCCGGTCAATGTCTGCCCGGCGTCCAAACGGCACATGTACTGCGGCTCCGCTCACCTCGGGTTGTGCCGCCTGGCCCCCTATGGATGAGGAAAACTTCCCTATGCCCGAAAATCACAACGACGCCATCAACGAAACGGCTACTGCCGAGACCACCGAGACGGCCGTAGAAACCCCCGAGACCGCCGCTCCCGTAGCCGGTTCCGCCCCCGTTTTCACCGAGGCCCCGGCGCCCGCCGAGGCGCCCGCCGCTGAAGAACGTCCGGCCGCCGAGGCGCCCGCCGCTGAAGCTCCGAAGACCGAAGCCCCCAAGGCCGACCCCACCAGCGGCGAGGCTGACACCGAAGCTGAAGGCATTCGTTTCGCCGACCTCGGCATCGACGGCCGCGTCCTCGCCGCACTGCAGGACGTCGGCTACGAGAAGCCGTCCCCCATTCAGGCAGCAACCATTCCGCTGCTGCTCGAAGGCCGCGACGTCGTGGGCCTGGCCCAGACCGGTACCGGTAAGACTGCAGCATTCGCAGTACCGGCACTGTCCCGCCTGGCCGAGCTCCACGACCTCAACGGCCCGTCCCGCAAGACACAGGCCCTGGTCCTCGCCCCGACCCGCGAGCTGGCGCTCCAGGTTGCCGAGGCCTTCACCTCCTACGCCAAGCACATTGACGACTTCACGGTCCTCCCCGTTTACGGCGGCTCCGCCTACGGCCCCCAGCTCGCCGGCCTGCGCCGCGGTGCCCAGGTTGTCGTCGGTACCCCCGGCCGCGTGATCGACCACATCTCCAAGGGTTCCCTGGACCTGTCCGAGCTCCAGTACCTGGTGCTGGATGAGGCCGACGAAATGCTGCGCATGGGCTTCGCTGAAGACGTGGAGCAGATCTTCCAGCAGACTCCTTCGGACCGCCAGGTTGCGCTGTTCTCGGCCACCATGCCGAGCCAGATCCGCCGGATGTCCAAGCAGTACTTGAACAACCCGGCCGAGATCTCGGTGAAATCCAAGACCACCACCGGTGCGAACACCCGCCAGCGCTACCTGCAGGTCATGGGCCCGCACAAGCTCGACGCGCTGACCCGCATCCTCGAGGTCGAAGAGTTCGACGGCGTCATCGCCTTCGTGCGCACCAAGATGGCCACCGAGGACCTCGCCGACAAGCTGAAGTCCCGCGGCTTCCAGGCTGCCGCCATCAACGGTGACATCCCGCAGCAGCAGCGCGAACGCACTGTGGACGCGCTGAAGGAAGGCCGCATCGACATCCTGGTGGCCACCGACGTCGCGGCCCGCGGCCTTGACGTGGAGCGCATCAGCCATGTGGTCAACTACGACATCCCCCACGACACCGAGTCCTACGTCCACCGCATCGGCCGCACCGGCCGTGCAGGCCGTTCCGGCGACGCGATCCTGTTCATGACGCCGCGGGAGAAGTACCTGCTCCGTTCCATCGAGAAGGCCACCCGCCAGCCGGTGGAGCAGATGCACCTGCCCACGGCCGAGACCGTGAACACGCTGCGCCTGGGCAAGTTTGCCGAGCGCATCACCGAGACCCTCGCGTCCGAAGATGTTGCACCGTTCCGCGACCTCATCTCCTCCTACGAGGAAGAGCACAACGTCCCGGCCTCGGAGATCGCTGCAGCACTGGCCGTTATGGCGCAGGGCGGCCAGCCGCTCCTGGTGAAGGAACTGCCTGCAGCTCCCGAGTTCCAGAAGCGCGAGCGCTCCAAGGACGGCTTTGGCTCACGCGGCCCGACCCGCACCCTGACCGAGGGTAACGCCACCTACCGGATCGCCGTCGGACGCCGCCAGCGCGTCATGCCGGGTTCCATCGTCGGCGCCATTGCCAACGAAGGCGGCATTTCCTCGGCCCAGATCGGCGGCATTGACATCCGATCGGACCACTCCCTCGTGGAGCTTCCGGCGGACCTCAGCCCCGAGCAGCTGCGTGCACTGTCCCGCACCCGGATTGGCGGCGAGCTGATCCACCTCGAGCTGGACAACGGCCGCAAGCCCTCCGGTGGCGCCGGTGAGCGTGGCGGTTACCAGGGCAACCGTGGCGGCGACCGTGGCGGGTACTCCGGCGGCGGAGACCGTGGCGGCAACTTCAAGGGCAACGGCGGGTTCAAGAAGGAATTCCGCAAGAACGACGGCGAGCGGTCCTCCGCTGACCGTGGCGGCCGCTCCTTCAGCGACCGTTCGGAGCGCAGCGTGGGCGCTGACAGCGGCGCCAGCCGCGGCCAGGCCAGCGACTCCCGCTTCGGCGGCCACGGCGACGGTGCACGCAAGCCGCGCCATGGCAACGAAGGCGGACACCGCGACTTCAACCGCAAGGGCAAGTGGTAAGCCCTAGCAGCACCAGGCACTGAAGACGGGCCGGCTTTCGAGCCGGCCCGTTTTCGTTTATCCCGTCCACCCCGCACACGGCCCCGTGTATGCTTCGTCACACGAAGCCTGCAACGTTGCTGCAGGAGCTTCCGTTAGAGCCCTCGGCGGCGTTTCCGGGCCCGGATTTCCGGGGTTTTCGGCCAGTTGGGGCCAGTCCTGCCGCCGATTTGTTGGGAGCGGAATCTTCCGGTAGAGTATTTACTCGTTGCCCCCCTAGCTCAGTGGTAGAGCGCGTTCTTGGTAAGAACGAGGTCACCGGATCGATTCCGGTGGGGGGCTCTGAATGAGAGCCTGTGTCAAGGCGGTTTTTGACCGGCTTGATGCAGGTTTTCTCATTCGTGGCGGTGTAGCTCAGTTGGTTAGAGCGCACGACTCATAATCGTGAGGTCGGGAGATCGAGCCTCCCCACCGCTACCAAAACCGCAGGTCAGAGGCGTATTGCCTCTGACCTGCTTTTGTTTTAAGCACCCGATCCAACGGAAACCCTTCTTACGCGTACCGGTCGGCTGCCGGGACGGCATGGCAGTCAGCACAGGCATAGAGGGCCTGGTGCTCGCAGGTGTTGGCCAGACCGGCGTCCTTAGTGGCGGTGAGACCTTGCGCGGACCGTGGCCGCAGCAAGACCTGCGGCGGCTATCAGGGATCCAACCATGATGGCAACGCCTGAGAGGTATTCAGTGAAAGTCATTTCGGCACACCTTCCATCTAGTAGTGCACCGAAGCTACCGGCCCCGGCGGGGTGATAGCGGAGGATCGCCGTGTCGGTTGCTCACAATTGGGTATCGGCCTATCGGCAACACAACCCAGAGCTACCGCCAGTGGAGCGCCAGCATGACGACAGCAAGTGTGGCCACGGTCAGGACGCTGAGCCCGACATGTGCCAGCCATCGGGGGCGTCGCGGACGGTGCGGGTTAATGTCGACGTATGGCAAGGCCGGGGTCTCCTCGTTGAGTGTGCATGTGGCTGGAGTGAGGGACGGCCCGCTTCAGAGTGGGCACAACGGAAGCGGACCGCCTGCTCAATAGTAAGCGAACTTATGAAACGCGCCATACGGCCCGAAAGACCGGAATGGGTCACTAAGTTGGCAAGCCCCGCCCTCCCGTGCTAGTGACGGTGGGGGCCGCCCGGCTGAGCCGACCCGGCCGTCGAGACCTCCCGCCAGCGAATCGTGAGGGCAGAAGATCGAGCCTCCCCGCCGCTATAGGACAAGCCCTCGAAATCCTTGAGATTCCGGGGCTTCCCTGTTGTCAATCGGTGGCCCCTGACGTATGCAGGTACCGTGACAAGGGCCGCGATCCGCAGTAGCTTGGCAGCAACTGGCGGATGGGGATCTCAGTGGAGCTTTTTGAAGGAATCATGTTTCCGTTCAAGTGGCTGGTTTCCACCATCATGGTGGGCTTCCACGACGGACTGGGAGCTATGGGGATGCCCCCTGCCGGCGGCTGGACCTGGACGTTGTCCATCATCGGGCTGGTGCTGGCCATCCGCGCCGCCCTGATCCCCGTGTTCCTGCAGCAGGTCTACGCCCAGCGCCGAATGCGCCTCCTGCAGCCGGACCTGAAAAGGCTGCAGGACAAGTACAAGGGCAAGGCCGACCAACTGTCCCGCCAGGCCATGGCGCAGGAGCAGATGGCCCTTTACAAGAAGCATGGAACCAACCCGTTCTCAGCCTGCTTACCCCTGCTGATCCAGGCCCCGTTCTTCCTGGCCCTCTTCCAAGTGCTCTCCGGCATCTCCTCTGCGGCCGGGCGCGGCGAGGGGATCGGGACCATGAGCCACGAGCAGGTGGTGCAGTTCGATCAGTCCAGCATCTTCGGAGCCCCGCTGTCCGCGTCGTTGCTGCACGGCGGCGGCGATGCCCTTGCGGTGACGCTGCTGGCCATCGTGATGATCCTGGCCATGACGGCTGCGCAGTTCCTGACGCAGAAGCTGGTCATGGCCAGGAACACGTCCGAAGAGGCCGCGGCCGGTCCGGCGATGATCCAGCAGAAGATGATTCTCTACATCCTGCCGGTCATCTTCGGGGCCGGCGGCATCGTGTTTCCCATCGGCGTCCTGATCTACTGGACCGTTTCCAACCTGTGGACGCTGGCGCAGCAATTCGTGGTGAGGGGCCGGGCATCCGGCCCCGGCAGGGTGCCCTGAGCATTGCCGGGGCGGGCAGCGCCGAAAATTCTCTGCGATGTGAGTAACGCCTGGCGTTGGGCCGGAAACAATACAGATAGAACGCGGCTCAGGACTACTCATCAGGGGGATATTGTGCTTTCCGAGCGTGAACTGGCGTTTATAGCCCTACACAAGGACAACTATCCAGCGGTCTTCCGGTATGTGCGCCGGAGGGTGGAATCCCCGGAGGTGGCGGAGGAAATCGCCGCCGATGTCTTCCGGGTCGTGTGGCAGAAGTGGGGCGACCAGCCGAGGGCTGATATCGCCTGGCTGGTCACCGTAGCGCGGAACATGATCGGCAATGCGTACCGGAGCCGTGACCGCCAACGCGCGCTGCAGGAGAAGCTGCGGGCCACGGCGGTCCTCAGTTTCGGAGACGGATCCGAATACCTGGCCGTGCATGATGCCATGGCCGGTCTGCGGGAGAAAGACCGGGACATCCTCCAGCTCGCCTACTGGGACGGGCTTGGCACGCCGGAAATCGCTGATGTGCTCCAGTGCAGCGAGTCCGCCGCCAAGGTTCGGCTGCACCGGGCCCGGGCTGCGTTCCGGAAGCAGATGCCAGCTGGAGTAGAAACGATCACACAGAGGATGGGTGCCTGAAATGGATCCAATCAAGACCATGATTTCCGCGACGGATCCCGTGCGCCACGATCCGTCCACACCCGACGGCGAAGCGGCCCTTCGCCGGATGCTGGCCGAACCGGCCGCGTTCAGCGACCGGCTCCCGGCCGGTGCAACCTCGCTCGAGGACCGAAGGCTGCGGCGCGCCCGGCTCGCCGGCGTGATCACCTTGGCGGCCGCAGCTGTCGCCGCGGGAGTCCTGGCGGCCACCAATCTTGGTCCGGTGACGCCCGCGCCAGGGCCGGCCGCCACGGTCACCGGATCGGTAACGCCGACGCCGGCTGCAACAGAGCCGGCTGCAACAGCGCCGGCCGCGACGGCGCCGCCGCAGGCCGCCTCGGTGCGGACCTTCGTCTTCCCGGACGGACATCTCTCCTTCGCATACCCCGAAGGGTGGAGCGTCCGGACGGAACAGGGCCCGTACCTGTCTGAAGAGACAAAGGCCGGCTCCGTCGTCGCGGTGGTGGCTGACGACTCCGGCTCCGAGGTGGCGCGGGTCCTCAGCGGGATGTACGGCGACGGGGCGGCGGGCAGCGTCAAGCGCACGGTCCTTGACCACACGCCCGTGCCGGGGATTGCCGACGTTTCAGGAAACCCTGCCGAGTTCGGCTTCGCCGCAGACCAGATCCTCCCCGTCTCCTATCCCGGAATGCCGGCCCCCACCGAGCCGGCCGACGGCACCGCCCTCTACTACTTCATGGATGTCAGGCTGGCCCAGGAGTTCCTGCCGACGCAGGACACTTCGGGGACCAACCAGATTCGCCTGCCGAACGGGGTGATGTCGGCCTACGCCGTGTTCGACTTCGAAAAGCAGCCGGCCTTCGCCACACCCGATGCAGCGAGGGACTGGATGGCAGGCGAACGGTACGCGCAGTTGAAGGCTCTCCTCCTCAGCCTGCGCTACTCGTAGCCTGGTCCGGCCTCCATGGACAAGGTCCTCCCGCCCGAGCAGGGTGGGAGGACCTAGTTTTCGGTTAAGCCAAGCGCGAGCGCGGGTGCGGCCACGCCACCCGTGGGACAGAATGGGTCAATGACGCGCATCGCAATCATCGGTGGCCACGGCAAAGTGGCTTTGGAACTGGCCAGAATCCTCGCGGCGGACGGTGAGGACGTCACGTCCTTCTTCCGCAACCCGGACCACACGGACGACGTCGCGGCGACCGGCGCTACGCCGTCGGTCCTGGACGTTGAAAATACGACGACGGCGGAACTCGCCGGCGCCCTCAGCGGCCACGACGCCGTGGTGTGGTCCGCGGGTGCCGGCGGCGGCAGCCCCGAACGCACCTATGCCGTGGACCGGGACGCAGCCATCCGTTCGATGGACGCGGCGGCTGAGGCCGGCGTCGGGCGCTACGTCATGGTCTCCTACTTCGGTGCAGGCCCGGACCACGGAGTCCCGGCGGACAACAGCTTCCACGCGTACGCCGAGGCGAAGGCCGCCGCGGACCAGTACCTCCGCGGCACGGACCTGGCCTGGACCATCCTGGGCCCGGGAACCCTGACGGACGGCCCCGGCAACGGCCTCATCGACGTCAATCCGGCGGACACCTCCGCGGGCACGGCCACCTCACGGGCCAACGTGGCACTCGTGACGGCCGCCGTCCTGGGCCTGCCGGAAACCGCCGGACGCACCATCGAGTTCCGGGACGGCACGCTCCCGGTCGCGGCAGCGCTGCAGCCCGCCCGCTAGGCGGGCCGGCCCCCGGACCGCACCCGATACTGTGGGGGAGGCGCCCGCGCATGACCGCGGCGCCTCCGCTTCGGGGAAAGTGAGCCTATGGACCAGCTGGCACTTATTATCGGACTCCTGCTTGCCACGGTGGTGGCGGTGGGTCTGGGGGATAGGCTCCGGCTTCCCTATCCCGTGCTCATGCTGATCCTGGCGGCATCGCTGACGTTTATTCCCGGCTTCCCGGAGATGGAGATCTCCCCCGAGCTGATCCTGCCCATCTTCCTGCCGCCGCTGCTGTTCGCGACGGCCCAGCGCAGTTCCTGGGCCGTGTTCCGGGTCCGCTGGCGCACGCTGGTCATGCTCGCCGTGGCCCTGGTGGTGGTATCCACAGCAGCAGTCGCCGGGGCGGCCTGGCTCATGGTTCCCGGCATCGGGATCCCCGCCGCGATCGCCCTGGGCGCCATGGTGGCTCCGCCGGACCCCGTAGCCGTGGAGTCCGTGGCCGGCCGGGTGCATATGCCGCGGCGGCTCATCACCGTCCTGCAAAGCGAGGGCCTCTTCAATGATGCCGCCGCCATTGTGATCTTCCAGGCTGCCGTGGCGGCGGCGGTATCCGGCAGCAGGATAGGGCCCGACGTCGTCCTCAAGTTCCTCGTGGGGGCTGCGGTTGCCGTGCTGGTGGGCGTCGCCATGGGCTGGGTCACGGCGCTGATCACCCGGTTGGTGACCTCCATGGTGGCGCGCAGCGCGGTCACCCTGGTTGTGCCGTTTGCCGCCTACATCCTCGCCGAAGAGGTGCACGCCTCAGGCGTGATCGCCGTCGTCGTTACCGCCCTGGAGATGCAGCGCCACTCGCGTCCGCAGGACGCCGCCGAACGGGTCACCCGGACGGCCTTCTGGGACGTGGTGGAACTTCTGGTGACCGGGCTGGCCTTCGGGCTGGTGGGCCTGGAAATCCGCCAGGTCGTCCACGATGAAGGCACTGAGATCTACGGGATGATCGGCAGCGCGGCGGTGGTGTGCGTCATCGTGTTCGCGGTCAGGTTCCTGTGGCTCGGCCTCCTGGCGGCCTCGGCACGCAAGAACAGCAACCTGCTGCAGCCCACCTCGGCCAAGGAGGTCCTGATCCTGACCTGGTGCGGCATGCGCGGCCTGGCCACCCTGGCGCTCGCGCTGGCACTGCCCCTGACGCTGGATGACGGCACGCCGTTCCCGGCGCGGGACCACCTGCTGGTCATCGCCTGCGCAGTGCTGCTGGCAACGCTGGTGCTGCCCGGGCTGACGCTGCCCTGGCTGATGAAGGTGCTGAAAGCCACCGGCGACGGTTCGGAGGAGCGGGACGCCGCCCGGGTGCTGGCCAAGCGGGCGCAGCAGGCCGCCGTCGCTGCCCTGAAGGACAACGACCTCGTGAAGGAGCTCCCGCCGGAGAAGGTGGCGCTGGTCAAGGAGAAAATGACGCGGCTGCACGCGGAACTCCTGGACGGAAGCCTCCGGAACGAATCCCTGGGGGAGAAGCGGCAGCGCGGCCGCGAACTCGCCATTGCCGTGCAGACCATTGCGCTCGACGCCGCCCGCCAGGAAGTGGTGGCGGCACGCAATGAACCGGACATGGACCCGGAAGTGGCGGACCGCGTGCTGCGCCAGCTGGACCTCCGCACCATGATCATGCCGGAGTAGGTCCCGGGGCACCCTAGGCAGTGGCCGCGAGCTCCAGGTCAAGGGTGTTCTTCTCCACGTAGTCCAGGGCGCACCGCACCGCGCCCACGGTCACGATTGAGTCGCCCAGGGGGGAAGCCGCCACGGTCGGAGGAGTGGCGGTGAACCCGGGAAGCCGTGCCGCGATGGGCTCCAGCAGCACGCCCGCCGAGTTGGCCACGGCGCCTCCGATGACCACCAGCTCAGGGTTGACGATGGTGGCCACGGCCCCGATGACCCTGGCCATACGGTCGGCCAGCCGTTCCAGAATCTTCAAGGCAACAGCGTCCCCGGCGGCGGCAGCGGCGAAAACGTGTTCCGCCTCGACGGTGCCGGCCGTGTGCTCCCGGAGCGAGGTTTTGGCCTTCCCGGCCAGCGCCTCCGCGGCCCAGGTACGGGCCAGGTAAGCGATACCGAAGGTGTCCCCCACACCCTCCACCATGTCAAGGAACGCCAGCTCGCCGGCGCCGCCGCCCCGGCCGTGCAGCAGCCGCCCGCCGTCGATCACTCCCGAGCCGAGGCGTTCACTGGCGAGAATGACCACGACGTCGTCCACACCGGCCGCCGCACCGCGCCAGCGCTCACCCAGGGCGGCGAGGTTGGCATCGTTTTCCAGCAGCACCGTCCACCCGCGAAGGTCCCGCAGCGCCGCCTTCAGGCCGACGTCGAACAGTCCCCAGAAGTGCTGGGTCACCAGCACCTCGCCGTTGCGGTCCACCGGGGCCGCGATTCCCGCGCAGACGGCGAGCACCGCGTCAGGGGAGGCTCCCACGCTGTGCAGGGCCATCATGGCGGTCCGGTCAACCACGGCGACGCGTTCTTCCGCCGTGATCTCGGCGCCGGCGAACGGCTGGCTGGACCGGCCCAGGGCCTTGCCGCGGAGATCGGCCACCACCACGGTGGCCTTGGAGATACCCACGTCCATGCCCAGGACGTATCCGGCGCGCTCGTCGAGCTCGAACCGGCGCGCCGGCCTGCCCTTCTGGTAGCCGCCAAAGGCCCGCTGGTTTTCCAGTTCCCGGATCCAGCCGCGCTCCATGAGGTCCTCGCAGACGGAAATTGCCGTTGCCCGGGTCAGCCCGGTGGCTTCCATGACTTCCGTGACCGTCACCGCCTGGGAAGCGCGCATGAAGTCGAGCACTGCCCCGGCGCTCACCCGGCGCAGCAGCTGGGGCGTTGCAGCAGTCATTTCCGACATGGTGTTGACCTCTCTGTGCTTTGCACCACATAATACTTGAGGAACTAAATTTAGATTCCAAATAAACATTGATTGTATCTACACGCAGAGCATGGCGGGCAGGACGGCCGCCGAACGCCGGCTCTTCTCCCAGCCCTTCACCCGCCTTTTGCAAAGGAGCAACTGTGAACCGCATCCTGAAGCACTGCCCGCCCGCACCGCATGCACAGCCCCGTCATCTCCGCACGTCAGCCCCTGCCCAGTGAGCGCGGTACTACCCGCGTCGCCGCTCAGCCGGCGTGCGCTGCTCCGGGCTGCAGGCCTGGCCGGCGCCGCATTCATGGTTCCCCTCTCCGGCTGCGGCGCCACGCCCGCGGCGCAGAACGGGGTCACCACGCTCCGGTTCATGCAGAACAAGCCCGAAGTGGTGGACTACTTCAACCAGGTGATCAAGGACTTTGAGGCGCTGAACCCGGACATCCGGGTGATCCAGGACTTCAACGAGGGCAACTTTGTTCCCGGCCTCGTCCGCAATGATCCGCCGGACGTGGTGACCCGCGGTTTCGCGCAGGCCACCGCCGACTTCGTCATGAAGGGCATCTTCGCCGACCTCTCGGACATGCCCGTAGCAACCACCATCGACCCTAAGATGCAGGAGCTGATCAATTCCTGGGGCCAGTACAAGGGCACCGAGATCAGTGCCCTGCCGTTCTCGCTTGCGGCAGCCGGCGTCATCTACAACCGCGACATCTTTGAGGCCCGGGGCGTCGCCGTCCCCACCACCTGGGACGGTTTCGTTGCGGCCTGCGAGAAGTTCAAGGCGGCCGGCATCGCTCCGATCTACGGAACGTACAAGGACCCCTGGACCCTCGCCCAGGGCATGTTCGATTACGCGTCCGGCGGCACGCTGGACATTGCGGAATTCTTCACGAAGCTCAAGGCCAAGGGTGCCGGCATCACCAGCGACGCCGCCGAATCGTTTGCCAACAACTTCGGCCCGGCCCTGCCCAAGATGCTCCAGCTCGCCTCGTTCTCGCAGAACGGAGCGGCCAGCAAGAACTACGCGGACGGCAATGCCGCATTCGCCAAGGGGCAGGCGGCCATGTACCTGCAGGGCCCGTGGGCGCTATCACAGCTCGTGGCAGCCAACAAGAACATCAGGCTGGGAACGTTCCCGCTGCCGGTGACGAACAACCCGGCGGAGACCAAGGCCCGCGTGAACGTGGACATGGCGCTCTCCATCACCCGCAATACGCCCAACATGGCTGCGGCGCGGCGGTTCGTTAACTACCTGCTGGAACCGTCCGTGGTGAACACGTACAACGAGAAGAACGCTGCGTTCTCGCCGCTCAAGGACGCTCCCGCCGTCAGCAATCCGCAGATTACCGGGCTGAACGCAGCAGTCGAAGAGGCCCGCTACTTCCAGGGTGCCGTTACCTACTTCCCGCCGTCGGTCCCCGTGAACAACTACATCCAGTCCTTCGTGTACAGCAAGAACGGCGAACAGTTCCTTTCCGCGCTCGACGACGAATGGCGACGAGTCGCCGAGCGTACCGCGGTCTGACCCCCACCCCGAATGCAGGAGCCTCAATGACTACAACATCCAGGGTGACCCGGACAGCCCGTCCCGCAGCACCCCAGAACCCGACGTCCGCCCCCGCCGGCACGATCCGGACCAGGAGCAGGATCGACCCCACGTATTACTGGATGGTGGTGCCCGTCCTGGCATTGTTCGCCTTTTTCATCACCCTGCCGGCACTCGTGGGCGTCTTCTTCAGCCTCACCAACTACGCCGGCTACGGTGACTGGAAGTTCATCGGACTGATGAACTACGTCAACATCTTCAAAGACCCGGCAATTCTCCAGTCCTACATCTTCACGTTCGTGTTCGCCCTCACCACCACGGTGGTGGTCAATGTCGTGGCGCTCGCCATCGCCCTGGGCCTCAACGCGAAGATCAAATGGCGCACCGGCATCCGCACCGTGTTCTTCATTCCCATGGTGCTCTCCGCCCTGATCGTCTCGTTCGTGTTCAACTACCTGTTCTCCAACACGCTTCCGGTGCTGGCTGAACGGTTCGGCGTCACTCCGCTGGCCACGAGCATCCTTGCCAACGAAAACCTTGCCTGGCTCGCCATCGTGCTCGTCACGGTATGGCAGGCGGCGCCCGGCGCCACCATCATCTACCTGGCAGGCCTCCAGAGCGTGCCGTCCGAGGTCTACGAAGCCGCGGACCTCGATGGTGCGGGCAGTCTCCGGCAGTTCGTCAGCCTGACGCTGCCGTTGATCATGGGGTACCTCGTGATCAACATCATCCTCGGATTCAAAGGCTTCCTGGGTACCTACGAGATCATCGTGGGCCTCACCGGCGGCGGGCCCGGCATGGCAACGCAGTCCGTGGCCATGCGCATCTTTTCCGGCTTCACGGGCGGCGACTACTCCTACCAGATGGCCAACGCCGTCATTTACTTCCTGATCACCTTGCTGATCTCCGTCATCCAGCTGCGCCTTATCCAGCGCCGGGGGGTTTCACTCTAATGACCGCATCCACACTTGCCGCGCCGAAGACGTCCGGACCCAAGCCACGGGCCGCCACGACCCGCCGGTCCAACAGCGAAGGCTTCAAGATCAACTGGTGGCTCACCGCACTGATGCTGGCCGCGTCGTTGACCGTCCTGCTGCCGCTCTACTTCACGGTGGCCATGGCACTGAAGTCCCCGGACCAGATCGGCACCGGCACGGGCCTCGCGTGGCCAAACCCGATGAACTGGGAGAACTTTGCCGCCGCCTATGTGGCCACCAACTTTCCCAGGGCCTTCATGTCCACGGCGTTTGTTACCGTGTTGAGCGTCCTCGGCTCGCTGGCCAGCAGCTCCCTGGTGGCCTATGCCATTGCACGGAACTGGAACCACCGGTTCTTCCGGGGCTCGTTCGTCTACCTGCTCTCGGCTATGTTCATCCCGTTCCCGGTGATCATCCTGCCCCTGATCAAGCAGACGGCACTGCTCGGCCTGGACAATCCCGCCGGCGTCGTGTTCCTGCACGTCCTCGGCGGCATCTCCTTCAACACCCTGCTTTACATCGCCTTCGTCCGCTCCATCCCGGTGGAGCTCGAGGAATCGGCCCGCATGGACGGCGCCACCACGTGGCAGGTGTTCCGGAAGATCATCTTCCCGCTGCTGGCCCCCATGAACGCCACCGTCGGGATCTTCGCTTTCCTCGGTTCCTGGAACGATTTCCTCCTGCCACAAATGATGATTGCGGATCCCGCCCTGCAGACCCTGCCCGTCGTGCAGATGCTGTTCCAGGGGGAATTCAACACCAACTACAGCCTCGCTTTCGCGTCCTACCTCATGGCCATGGCACCCACGCTGGTGGTTTACATCCTGGCGCAACGTTGGGTACTGTCCGGAGTCATGCGCGGCGCAGTGAAATAGGACGCAGTGAAGCAGGGCGCAGTTCCCGGCCCATCCATTTTTCCCGACACAACAACAACTAACCCAAGAAAAGGAATCTCCTTTGTCCACCACCGCCACTCTGGCAACCCTGTCCGACTCAAACCTCGCAGCCGATCCCAACTGGTGGCGCCAGGCCTCCGTGTACCAGATCTATCCGCGCAGCTTCTCGGATTCGAACGGTGACGGCCTGGGTGACATCAAAGGCATCACCGCCAAAGTGCCCTACCTGAAGGAACTGGGGATCGACGCCGTGTGGCTCAGCCCGTTCTACCCCTCCGCGCTCGCGGACGGCGGTTACGACGTCGACGACTACCGCAACGTTGACCCCAAGCTGGGCACCCTGGAGGACTTCGCCGAAATGTCCGCCGCGCTGCACGAAGCCGGCATCAAGCTCATCGCGGACATCGTCCCCAACCACTCCTCGAACCGGCACGAATGGTTCAAGGAAGCACTCGCCGCACCGCGGGGCTCCGCCGCCCGCGAACGCTACATCTTCCGTGACGGCCTGGGCGAGAACGGCGAGCTGCCGCCGTCGGACTGGGACTCCGTCTTCGGCGGTCCCGCCTGGGAGCGCATCACCGAACCGGACGGCACGCCGGGCCAGTGGTACATGCACATCTTCGCCAAGGAGCAGCCGGACCTGAACTGGTCCAACCGCGAAATCCGCGACGACTTCCTGAAGACCCTGCGCTTCTGGTCCGACCGCGGCGTGGACGGCTTCCGCGTGGACGTGGCACACGCCCTCACCAAGGACCTCACCGAGCCCCTTCTCTCCAAGGTCGAACTCAGCGAGGCAAACACCGGCACTGACGGTTTCGCCGACGGCTCGCACCCGTTCTGGGACCGCGACGAAGTCCACGAGATCTACGCCGAATGGCGTGAGGTGTTCAACGAGTACAACCCGCCGCGCACCGCCGTCGCCGAAGCCTGGGTGCACGCCACCCGGCGCGCCCGCTACGCCAGCCCGCAGGGCCTGGGCCAGGCGTTCAACTTCGACCTCCTGCAGGCCGATTTTGATGCCGAGGAGTTCCAGGAAATCATCACCCGGAACCTCGCCGAGGCAACGGCTACCGGCGCATCCTCGACGTGGGTCTTCTCCAACCACGACGTCGTCCGGCACGCCACCCGCTACGGCCTCCCGATGGGCGGCGGAGTCCACGCCAAGGGCCAGGACGGCAAGGGCTGGCTGCTGGCCGGTGCGCCGGCTGAGGAACTGGATGTCGAGCTCGGCCTGCGCCGCGCCCGTGCGGCCAGCCTGCTGATGCTTGCCCTCCCGGGCTCGGCCTACCTGTACCAGGGCGAGGAACTCGGCCTGCAGGAAGTGGCCGAGATCCCGGACTCGGAGCGCCAGGACCCGTCCTTCTTCCGCAACAAGGGCGTGGAGATCGGCCGTGACGGCTGCCGCGTGCCGCTGCCGTGGTCCACGGATGGAACGTCCTTCGGCTTCGGCGCCGGCGATGCCCACCTGCCCCAGCCGGCATGGTTCGCCCGCTACGCAGTGGACGCCCAGGACGGCGTGGAGGGCTCCACCCTGGAGCTGTACCGCAAGGCGCTGAAACTGCGTCGCGAGCTGCAGACGGCCGAAGAGCTGGAATGGGTGGAGACCGGCAACCCCGAGGTCCTGCACTTCAGCCGCCACGGCGGCTGGCAGTCGGTGACCAACTTCGGTGCGGAGCCGGTGGAACTCCCGGCAGGCGAGGTCCTGCTCAGCAGCGCCCCGCTGGACGGAAAGCTGCTGCCCGGCAACACCACTGTCTGGCTGCGGTGAGCGCTCCTTTGAAAGGAAAGGCCGGCCGGGTGCAGGGGGAAACCCCGGCGCCCGGCCAGCCCGGCCAGCCCGGCCTGCCCGGTCAGTCCGGCCAGGAGCTCATCTATGGCTGCATGGGCCTTGGCGGCAGCTGGTCCGCCGAGCCGTACGCGACCGGGCACGTAGAGCAGGCAGCCGCTGCGATTGACGCCGCCCTGGACTCAGGCATCACGTTGTTCGACCACGCGGACATCTACCGCAGCGGCAAGTCCGAGGCCGTCTTCGGTGAAGTCCTCGCAATCACGCCGGGGCTGCGGGAACGGCTCCGGCTCCAGACCAAGTGCGGGATCCGGCTCAACGAGCAGGGACTGGAAACCCACTACGACCTGAGCCGCGACGGCATCCTCGAGAGGGTTAATGGCAGCCTGAAACGGCTGAAGACGGACTACGTGGATGTCCTCCTGCTGCACCGCCCCGACCCGCTGGCGGACCCCGCCGAGGTGGCGTCCGCCGTCGGGCAGCTGATGCAGGAAGGCAAAGTGCGGCAGGTGGGCGTGTCCAACATGTCCGCACCGCAGATCGAGATGCTGCAGGACCACCTGGAAACACCGGTGGTGGCCAACCAGCTGGAGATGAGCCTGCTGAAACGGGCCTGGCTGGAAAGCACAGTGCTGGTGAACCACGCGGAGGGGCTGGATTACAGCTTCCCGCACGGCACCGTGGAGTACTGCAGCCGGCAGGGGATCACCCTGCAGGCATACGGGGCGCTGGCCCGGGGACACTACAGCGGAGCTCCGCCGGAAAGCCCGACGCCGGCCGAGGCCGCCACTGCGGCGCTTGTTGCCGACATGGCGAAGGCCAAGGGAACCACGCGTGAGGCCATCCTCCTCGGCTGGCTCATGCGGCACCCGGCCGGGATCGCACCGGTGATCGGAACCGCCAACCCGGACCGCATCCGTGCGTGCGCCGGAGCGGCCCGGGTTGCCGCGGCCATGACCCGCGCCGAGTGGTACCGGCTCTGGGTGACGGCCCGGGGGAGCAACATCCCCTAAGTGCCCGCTGGGGGACTAGAGCGGCGCCACCACCGAGTAGGTGGAGGAGTCGCCCTGCAGGGCCTGGCTCGGCTTGCCGTCGATGCCCACGGGGATGTCGCCGGCAATGGTCACGCGGTTGAGCTTGCGCGGCTGGCCGTCATAGTTGTCCGGGGCGTAGTGCTGGGTGATGCGGTTGTCGAAGAGCACCAGCTGGTTCGGCTCCCAGCTCACCCGCACCACGTTCTCCGGACGCGTGACGTAGGCCTGCAGCAGCCGGATGATGTCCTTCGACTCGGTGTTGGACAGCCCCACGATCCGCAGCCGCTGCGCGAAGCCCCCAATGAACAACCCGCGCTCGCCGGTCAGCGGGTGGACCCGGACCACCGGGTGGGCCGTCTCGAACTTCAGCCGGGTGAACTCCTTGCGGCGCTCCTCCGCGTTTTCGTGCTCCAGGTTTTTCGGCACCGAGTAGTCGTAGTCGTTCGTGTGAATGGCCCAGAGGGTGTCCGCGAAGTTCCGCAGCTCCTCGGGCAGGTCGCGGTAGGCGCCGGCCGAGGACGCGATCAGCGTTTCGCCGCCGTACGCGGGGAGGTCGATGCTGCGCAGGGTGGAGGCCTGCGGCGGGTTGACCACGAACGTGACATCCGTGTGCCAGTTGTTGGCGGAGCCGTTCTCGCTGTCCACCGGCAGGACGTTCTCCTCGCCGTCCACGGAGGCCACGGTGGGGTGCGCCTTCGTGAGCGGACCAAAGTGGCTGGCGAACTTCACCTGTGCCTCGTCCGTGAGGATGTTGGCCTCGCGGAATACCAGCGCCTTGTGCTCGTTGAGTGCGGCCCGGATCTGCGCGACGGTCCCGGCAGAGAGGTCCCCGCTCAAGTCCAGGCCGCGGATTTCAGCCCCGATGCGGGAACCCAGTTTGGCGAATTCGAGCTTGGTTTCGGTGATGGTGGTCATTGCTTTTTCCTTACTGGTTGATCGCGCGGATTGGTGAAACGGTTGGAAGCGGTTAGTTGCCGGACCCGACGGCGGTGCGCCAGCGGGAGAAGTGCCGTTCCAGGGCCACGAGCAGGATGTTGACCGCCAGCCCCAGGATGGAGACGGTGAGGATGCCGGCGTACATGTCCGGGATGAGGAAACTCATCTGCGAATTCACGATCAGGTAGCCCAGCCCGGCCTTGGCACCCACCATTTCGGCCGCGATCAGCACCAGGATGGAGGACGTGCCCGCCATCCGGATGCCGGTGAAGATGGTGGGGACTGCGGAGGGCAGGATGACCTTCTGGAAGAGCCGGAAACTGTTCAGCCCCAAGGACCGCGCAGCCCGGATCAGCAGCGGATCCACAGTCCGGACGCCGGCGATGGTGTTCAGGAGCACCGGGAAGAACGCCGCGTAGGCCACGATGGTGATCTTCGATTCCTCGCCGATGCCCAGCAGCAGAGTGAAGACCGGAAGCAGCGCCAGCGTGGCCGTGTTCCGGAACAGCTCCAGCAGCGGGTTCAGGAAGGAACTCAGCCAGCCGTACCAGGCGATCAGCAGCCCCAGCGCCACCGCGGAAACCACGGCGATGCTGAACCCCGAAACCGACCGGGTGAGGCTTGCCTGCAGGTGGTTCTGCAGCTGCCCCGTTTCCAGCAGCTTCCCGCCGGCCTCAATGACGTCGTGCAGCGGCGGCAGGAACACCCGGGTGGACGGGCTGGCCAGGTATGTCGGGCCGAATTCCCACAGTGCAAGGAACAGCAGCACGGCGAGTGATTTCCAGCCGGCCCGTCCGGCGAGGCGAGCCGCGTCTCCGAGCCGGGCACCCGGCGTCGGGCGCTGTCCGTTAATCGGACCGGACGGTCCGTCGGGCAATGAACGTTCGACGGCGGCAGCCGCCTCGGGCGGTCGGGTCAACACTGCGCTCATCAGGCAGCGCTCCTTTCCTGGGGTTGTTCGTCAGGGGCCGTGCCGTCGGGGAGGATCTTGCGGTGTCCGGAGTCCTGGGCGAGTTTGACCTCGTCATGCAGGAGCGACCAGACCTGGTGCCGGTGTTCCACGAACGCCGGGTGGGAGCGGACATCGCCTTCGCCGTCGCGGTCCGGGATGTTGATGTCCACGAACTCCTTGAGCCGGCCCGGGCGTGCGCTGAGCACGGCCACGCGCTGTCCCAGGTAGACGGCCTCGTCGATTCCGTGGGTGATGAAGACGATGGTTTTGCCCGTGGCCTTCCAGATCCGCAGCAGTTCGTCCTGGAGCTGCTCGCGGGTCTGCGCGTCGAGGGCTGCGAAGGGTTCGTCCATCAGCAGGATGTCCGGCTCATAGGCGAGGCTCCTGGCGATGGCCACGCGCTGCTTCATACCGCCGGACAGTTCATGCGGGTAGCGGTCCTCGAATCCGGCCAGCCCCACGAGATCCAGGAACTCGCTGGCCTTCGCGGCCCGTTCCTTCCGGGACAGGCCGGAGCCCTCCAGCCCGATGGACACGTTGGCCGAAGCGGTCCGCCAGGGGAAGAGCGCGTACTGCTGGAAGACCACCGCGCGGTCCTGGCCCGGCCCGGTCACCTCCTTGCCGTCCACCAGCACGCTTCCGGAGGTGGGGCGCGAGAGGCCCGCCAGCAGGTCAAGCAGTGTGGTCTTGCCCGAGCCGCTGGGGCCTACCAGCGTGAGGAACTCGCCGGCGGCCACGTCCAGGGTGAGGTCATCCAAGGCAGTCAGGACTGACGGACCTGCCTGCTTCCGCGTGCCCTGTTTCCCGCTCCCCTTGACTTGGCGCACCGCGAATTCCTTGGTGACGTTCCGGAGGCTGATTTTCGGAGTCATGGCTGTCCTTTCGTATTGCGGCTGCTATTGCTGATGCCGGCGCGCTGCCGGATGCCGGCGCTCATCCGGTCACCAGGGCGTTGAACTCGTTGGTGTAGAGCTTCTTCGGGTCCAGTTCGCCCTTGATAATTCCGGTGTCCTTGAGCCACTTGCCCCAGCGGGTGAAGTCCTCATCCTTGATTTCGCCCTTGGCGGGAACGCCTACGCTCTTCCAGTACTGCAGTGCTGCCGGGTTTTCGTTGCGGCCGCGTTCCTGCAGGATCCTGGTGAAGCGGGCGATCACTTCCTCGCGGGGGGTGGTCCGCTCCCATTCGATGGCCTTGGCCACCCCCGTGGTGAATGTCCGGGTGGTGTTGGGGTTCTTCGCGATGAAGTCGGTGCGGAGCACATAGGGCCCGCCGGCGAAGGTGCCGAAGAGTTCGGCGTCGCTGAACACCGAGCGCAGTCCGCCGCCGGCGATCGCCTTGTCCTGCAGCACTCCTCCCAGTGAGCCGGCGTCCACCTGGCTGCGGCGGATGGCCTCCTCGGTGTCGTTGGGCGGCACCACCACCAGCTGCACCTGCTTGATTTCCTCGGCGCTCAGGCCGTTCTTTTGCAGGTACGTGTTGATGACGGCGTCCGCGTGTGCGCCGAGGGTGTTCACCGCGATCTTCTTGCCGATGAAGTCCCGGGCGCTGCGGATGGGACTGTCTTCCTTGACGTAGAAGCCGTTGAAGGTCTTCTCGTCTTCGCCGTAGTAGTTGATGACGGCCTTGACCGGGGCGCCGGCTTCCACCAGCTTCACCACCGCTCCGGCGAACGCGCCGCCAAAGTCCGTCTGCCCGGTGGCCGCGGACTGGATGTCCTGCGGTCCGCTGGTGGTGTTGCCCACCCAGTTGAGCTTGATGTCGCCCAAATAGCCGAGGTCCTGTGCCAGCTCCGGAAGGGTGACGGCGTTGGCAGAGCCCTGGTAGCGGAGCTCCTTGACCTCGGTGGCGCCGTCGTCACGTCCTCCGCCGGCTTCGGCTGCGCCGCCGCAGCCCGACACCGTCATCGCGATGACGACGGCGGCCGCGGCACTCATGATGGTCAGGTGTCGTTTCATTCGGGGTTCCTTTGTGAGGGAGGGGGAAGTCTTGGACTGAAGGGGCGGTGGCCGTTTGCCTGCCGCTGGAACGATGTAAGCGCACCTTGCGGGGCGAGGGGAAGCGTTGCTGTCACGCCGGGAAACCCGCGGAAATGCGCGGAAACAGGGCGAAACGGCGGGTCACAAGACGCCCCGTTTCGCCCGGTAACGGCCCGTGAAGGAGTTTGACGCGCCGGTTGCGCCGGATTTTGGTCGTATTGTTCGCGGTATTGTTCCGAGGGCGGGCGGCTGTTACTTAGCGTTGGAGGGCCCCGGGCGGATACGGTAGGAGTATGACCACCTCTACCTCCGCCGCCGTCGACACCGTACGGCCCGAACGAAACATCCCCGCTGAAATTGCCCGTTCGTGGCTTTTGGTGAACGCAATGAAGCCTGAGCTTTTTGACGTCTCGGCCGTGTCGCGCGCGGACTCGATCATCCTGGATATCGAAGATGCAGTGGACCCCTCGCAGAAGGACACCGCCCGCGAACACGTCATCAACTGGCTGACCGCCGGCGGCCAGGCCTGGGTGCGCATCAACGACGCCACCAGCCCGTTCTGGGCCGATGACCTCGCCGGACTGCGCGGCACCCCGGGCCTGCTCGGCGTCATGCTCGCCAAGACCGAGTCCGCGGACCAGGTCACCGAGAGCTACCACCGCATGGACGGCAAGACCCCCGTGATTCCGCTGGTGGAATCCGCCGTCGGCATCGAGGAAGCCAACAACATCGCCAAGGCCCAGGGCGCCTTCCGCCTGGCGTTCGGTTCCGGCGACTTCCGCCGCGACACCGGCATGGCGGCCACTCCCGAAGCCATGGCGTACCCGCGCGCCAAGCTGGTGGTCGCCAGCCGCGTCGGCAACCTCCCGGGCCCCATCGACGGCCCCACGGTGGGAACCAACCACCCGATCCTGCGCGAGCAGACCGGCATCACCGTGATGATGGGCATGACCGGCAAGCTCTGCCTGGCCATCGACCAGACCAACGTCATCAACGAGGTCATCAGCCCCACGCCGTCGGACGTCGCCTGGGCCACGGACTTCATGGCCGACTTCGAAGCCAACGGCCGCGTCATCCGCGACGGCTCCGACCTGCCCCGTCTGGGCCGCGCCGAGAAGATCATGAAGCTCGCGGTAGCCTTTGGGGTGCAGCCGGCACTCTAGCGCCGCCGCAGCCCAGCCAAAAAGGAGACCCCGTGACCGATACCCGCTATCTGGTCCACGGGGTCTTTTGGGATGGCGCGCCGCCCGGTTCCCCGGCCGGTCCCGGGTCAGTAAAGCGCGACGGCGGAACTCCGGTCATGCGCCTGCAGGACCCCTCCGGCGGCTTCCGGGAGCTCGAGCTCGACGCCGGCAGCCGGCTGGGTTTCCGGGTCGCCGCCGAAGGCAAGTTCTGCCTGGGCCATCACAAGGTGCACGGTCCTGCCGACCGGGACCACGTCCTCTGCCCGGCCAAAGCGCCGGCCGTCAGGGGCAGCCAGTGCGAGCGCTGCTTCGTGGTGGACGACTCCCGGCTCATCCACGACTTCCACCGCGGCGGAGGCGTCCCACCGGGGCTTCGTGCCTACCTGATGCAGCAGCACTGGCTGTACGTGGCAACGTTCGCCAACGGCGCCAGCAAAGTCGGCACCGCCTCGAACCTGCGCAAATGGAACCGCCTGGCCGAGCAGGGGGCCGTCGCGGCGAGGTACATTGCGCGCACGGACGACGGCAGGGTGGTCCGGATTCTTGAAGACATGCTGACCCGCGACGCCGGTCTCCCGCAGCAGGTAAGGTCGGCCGCCAAGGCCGCCGCCCTGGCGGCACCGGCGCCCGCCGTCGAACTCGATGCCCTGAACCGGCAGCTGGCCGGTGATGCACGCGCACTGCTGGTCCGCGCCGGCGGGGAGGGGTTCGAGGTGGTGGACGAACAGTGGGTGCGCCCGGGCCTTGCGGACCGGGCGTGCGCGGCCGCCGTCCGGCACGCTTACCCGCAGGACCTCGGCAGCGGCGCGCACGGATTCCGGATTGCCGCGCTGAGCGGCAGCGTCGCCGTAGCGGCCCTGGCAGGCACCGAACTTGAGTTCGTGGTGAACCTCGGGCAGTTGAAGGCCCGGAGCGTGGAACTCGGCGAGCACTACACGTCGGAGGTTCCGGCCGTGCAGGAATCGCTGTTCTGAGCCCGGCACATAGAATGGGACGGTGCTGAACGAATTCTGGGCCACCGCATCCACCTCCTACAAGGTGCTCGTTTTCAGCGCCATGGGCCTGATCGCCGTCGGCATTGTCCTCAACCTGGTGGGCAACACCTCCGGCAACCAGGGCCTCGCTGTGGCCTCGTTGCCGGTGATCGGCCTTGGCCTGGTCCTGCACGTTGTGGGGATCGTGGTGCGGGGACAACAGATCAGGAAGAACCTCAAGCGTTAGCGGCGGCGTTCCGCAGAACATGGCTCCGGGCGTGCTCCACGGCCGCCGGGAGTGTGCTGAACAGGTGCTTGTGGTGCCGGAGGGAACGGATCACACCCACGTTCGTCACGAGTTCCAGGTGCTCCGGCTGGACCCCCTTCAGCAGAACGGTGATTCCGCGGAGTTCCAGCGCCGAAATGACTTCCACCAGGGCGTGTGCGCCCGTGGCGTCCAGCATGCGCACCTGTGACAAGCGGATGATGGCCACCTGGATGTCCTTTACCTCGCTGATTTCCTGCAGGATCCGTTCCGCCGCCCCGAAGAACATGGCGCCGTCGAGCCTGAAGATGGCGATGTGGGAATCTCCTTCGGCGGGCGCGCCCGTGAGGGCCTCCCGGCGGACACCGCTCAGTGAGGCAAACTTCCGCAGCGTCAGCAGCGCGGCAGCGGCCAGACCGATCTGGATGGCAATGATCAGGTCGAAAGCCACGGTGATCAGGGCAGTGAGGATGAAGACTGCCGCATCAGACCGGGTGGAACGGAGAATGGCGCTGACCGTCTGGGTCGAGACCATCCGCGTGGCCGTGACCATCAGGACTCCGCCCAGCACGGCCAGCGGAATCCGCCCGACCAATCCGGCGGCGAGGTAGATGATGGCCAATAGCACCAGTGCGTGGACCACGGCTGCCAGCCGTGTCTTCGCTCCGGACCGGACGTTGACGGCGGACCGGGCGATGGCGCCGGTTGCGGGCATTCCGCCGAACAGTCCGGCCGCGATGGACGCCAGCCCCTGTCCGGTCAGTTCGCGGTCGGGGCTGTAGCGGCCGCCGGGCCTGCCGTCCGGCCCCACCATTCCCGCCGCCACCCGGGCGGAGAGCAGTGACTCAATGGCCGCCAGCGCGGCGATGGACAGTGCCGGCATCATGAGGTCGCCAAGCGCTGCGGGGTCGATCGAGGGCACGGCCGGGGCGGGCAGGGAATGCGGCAACGCGCCGATCCGGGGAATGTCCAGGCGAAGCAGCTCCGCGGCCACGGTGACCAGCAGCACGGCGGTCAGGCTGGCAGGTAGCGACTTGTGAACCTTGGGCACCACAAACATGATGGCCGCGACCGCAGCCACCACGGCGAGGGTCTGGATGACGGTGGGAAACGCGGCTCCCGACGCTGCTTCGATCGCCGCAACGAGGGTGTTGTGGCCCGGGATGCCCGCTGTTCCGGTGGCCAGCGGCACCTGCTGGAGGAAAATGATGGCGGCAATGCCGAGGGTGAATCCTTCCACCACAGGCCAGGGGATGAAAGCAACGGCGCGGCCCAGTCCGCTGATGCCGAGCGCGCAGACAATGAGCCCTGCCAGCAGCGAAACAATCGGAATGCTGCCGGCGCCGTGGCTGGCCACCACCGGGGCGAGGACCACCACCATTGCGCCGGTGGGGCCGGACACCTGGACGTTGGAGCCGCCCATGATGGCCGCCACCAGGCCGGCAACCACTGCGGTGATCAGTCCGGCTTCGGCGCCCACTCCGGAGCTGACGCCGAACGCCAGCGCAAGGGGAAGTGCAACGATCCCCACCGTGATGCCCGCAGTGAGGTCCGTCTTCCACGAGGAGCGAAGCCCGTCGTAGTCGCGGCGGGACGGCAGGAATGCCCGCAGTGTCCGCAGCCGGCTCACCAGGACGGGCCGGAGAGATGGGCGACCGGCAATTCCTGCGCCAGCCGGAGCTGCTCGTTTGAGTCCGCCAGGGTATCCAGCAGGAACGTCCGGGCAATGGCCAGGAGCTCTGCGATTTTGGGGTGCGCCAGGCGGTAGGTCACGGCGTTCGCGGACCGGACCGAGGTCACCACCTTGTGCCGGCGCAGCGTTGCCAGGTGTTGGGAGAGGTGGGAAGCCTCCAGCCCGGTTTCGGCCAGGAGGAAGCTGACCGGTGCTGTTGTGTCCGGCGCGGCAGCCAGCAGTTCGAGGATCCTGATGCGCGCCGGGTGGGCGAGGGCCTTGAAGAGGTTGGCCTTGATTTCGTACAAAGGGGCCTGCGCCGCGGAAAGCATGGGGACCTGCTGTCGCCTGGTTCGCGCAGCAGCCGGACGAAGGGTCACCGCGCGAATTGATGGAATGATAAATTCATCATACCGCTACCGGCCATGTCCTGCCAGGCCCCTGGTGCACAACAGGCCGTGAACCGCGCCGCCTCTCGCCTCGTGACCGGCCGCTGGCCCGACGGCGGGGGAGCGATAGGCTTGAGGCCATGACTATCAATCCGGATCTGCAGGGCCGTAGCTACCCTGCCGCAGAGGTGTACGACGTTGGCCGCGAGAAGATCCGCGAGTTCGCCAGGGCGGTCAAGGCCACCCATCCCGCGCACTTCGACCTGGAAGCGGCCCGGGCCTTGGGGCACAGCGACCTCGTGGCCCCTCCCACCTTCGCCATCATCATTGCCCAGCGCGCCGATGCCCAGCTGATCGAGGATCCGGAGTCCGGCATTGACTTCTCCCGCGTGGTCCACGCGGACCAGCGCTTCGTCCACCACCGGCCCATCTTCGCCGGTGACCGCCTGGTGGCGGAGCTGCACGTGGACGGCGTGCGCGCCATGGGCGGCGGCGCAATGATCACCACGCGCTCGGAAATCTTCGCCCTCAACGGCGCCGACGGCTCGGGTGTTTCCCGGGAAGCCGTTTCCACCACCACCTCGTCCATCCTGGTCCGCGGAGAGGGACAGTAACCATGAGCACTGCATCCATTGCCCCCGTTTTTTCTGAGCTTGCCGTCGGCCAGGACCTCGGCAGCCGCAGCATCACCGTCACCCGCCAGGACCTGGTGAAATATGCCGGTGCGTCCGGCGACTTCAACCCGATCCACTGGAACGAGGCTTTCGCTACCGGAGTTGGCCTGCCCGGCGTCATTGCCCACGGCATGTTCACGATGGGCGCAGCAGTCCAGCTGGTGACCGACTGGGCCGGCGACCCGGCCGCCGTCGTGGACTTCCAGACCCGATTCACCAAACCGGTGCTGGTCGCCGACACCACCGGCAGCGAAGAGCCCGGAGCCGTCATCGAGGTCAGTGGCGCCATCGGCGCGCTCGACGCCGACGCCGGCACCGCCCGGGTGGACCTCACCGTGGTCTCCGCCGGCCAGAAGGTTCTGATGAAGGCCCAGGCTGTCGTCAGGCTTGCGTGACAACGATGCTTCCGTGACCAAGGACGTCTTCATTCCGTCCGCCGAGATCACCCACTGGCGCAACGCCGTGGTGGTGGCCTACGGGGCAAGCGGAATCGCGTTTTCCACCTGGGTGTCCCGGCTCCCGGCCATCAGGGACGGGCTGGACCTGACGCCCGGCACGGTAGGACTCCTCCTTCTCTGTATGACGGCCGGATCGTTTCTATCCGTCTCCGCTTCGGGGCTGATCGTCCTCCGTCTGGGATCCAAGCGGACCATCCGGATCGGCAGCATCATGGTGGGCGCCGGGCTGCTGCTCGCCGGATTCGGCACCTCGGTGCTCGCCAGCCCGGTGGCGGTTGCCGCCGGCCTGGCGGTCATCGGGCTCGGCACGGCCAGCTGGAACACCGCATCCAACGTCGAAGGCGCCGCAGTGGAACGCGCCGTCCGCCGGCACATCATGCCCCGGCTGCACGGCTCCTTCAGCCTGGGAACGGTTGCCGGAGCCGGGCTGGGAGCTTGGGCCGCCGGCGCCGGCATTCCCGTGCTCTGGCATCTTGCGGCGGGAGGGCTCGTGGTGGCCGGCTCGGTGGCAACCGCCGCCTCGTGGTTCCGTGCGGACATTACGCCGGTGCAGGGGGAACGACCCTTCAAGGCGTCCGGTACGGACACGTTCGAAGACCCGTCCACGGGCCCCATTCCCATCGTCCGGCAGACGGACGCCGTCCCGGAACAGCCGCTGGACAACAAACGTCTGATCGCCCAGGCCTGGCGCGACAAGCGCACGCTGCTGCTGGGCGTGCTGGTCCTCGGCCTTGCCCTCGCTGAAGGGGCAGCGGGCGACTGGGTGGCGCTGGCCCTGGCCGACGGCCACGGCCAGACGGATGCTGCCGGGGCGGCGGGCTACGGCCTGTTCGTCACTTTCATGACCATTGGCCGCTTTGCCGGAACCTTGGTCCTGGACCGCTTTGGCCGGGTGCCGGTGATGCGCTGGTGCGCCGCGCTGGCAGTGGCCGGCCTGGGGCTGTTCGTGTTCGCCCCGGTGCCATGGCTGGCGTTCGTGGCGCTGGCTGTCTGGGGCCTGGGCGCCTCGCTGGGATTCCCGGTTGGCATGTCCGCCGCGGCCGACGATCCGGTCAAGGCGGCCGCCCGCGTGTCCGTGGTGTCCACCATCGGGTACGGTGCGTTCCTGTGCGGTCCGCCGCTGCTGGGGCTGCTGGCCGAACATGTCGGCATCCTCCATTCCCTCCTTGCCGTGATGGTGATGCTCGTGGTCAGCTTCCTGCTGTCCCCGGTGGCCCGGAAGCTTTCCTGATCCGGTCCGATGCCAATGACCGATAGGCTGGACAGGTGACCCAGACTTTGCTTTCCGACCTGACCACTGCCGCCGTCGGCGGTCCTGCCGGCAACTACATCGAGGCCCGCACGGAGGCGGAAATCATTGACGCCGTCCGCTCAGCGGACGCCGCCGGTGAGAAGCTGCTGATCATCGCGGGCGGGTCCAACCTGCTGATTTCCGACGACGGATACCCCGGCACCGTGCTCCGGATCGCCTCTGAGGGGTTCACGGTCAACTCCGAGGATTCCTGCGGCGGTGTTGCCGTGGTGGTCCAGGCAGGGCACAACTGGGACGCCCTGGTGGAGCACGCCGTGCGCCACGCGTGGTCCGGAATCGAAGCGCTCTCCGGCATCCCGGGATCCACCGGAGCCACTCCTGTGCAGAACGTGGGCGCCTACGGCGCGGACGTCTCCCAGACCATTGCCGCGGTGCGGACCTGGGACCGGGAAAAGAACGCCGTCCGCACCTTCACGAATTCCGAGCTGAAGTTCGGCTACCGGGATTCGATCCTCAAACAGGCCACCGTCCAGGGGTCCCCGCGCTTCGTTGTGCTCACGGTCGAGTTCCAGCTGCCGCTGGGCCGGATGAGCGCGCCCATCCGATATGCCGAGCTGGCGAAGTCCCTGGGCGTCGAACCGGGCGAAAGGGCCTACTCCAACGATGTGCGCCGTGAGGTCCTGCGGCTCCGTGCCTCCAAGGGCATGGTCCTGGACCCGGAGGACCGGGACACCTATTCCACAGGATCCTTCTTCACGAACCCGATTGTCCCCGCGGAGGCGGCAGGGCGGCTCCCCGAAAACGCTCCCCGCTACCCGGCCGGGGCGGACGGCCTCGTCAAGCTGTCCGCCGCCTGGCTGATCGACCATGCCGGCTTCGGCAAGGGATACGGGCTGGAGTACGGGAGTGTCTCCGGCGGACGGGCGTCGCTGTCCACCAAGCACACCCTGGCCATCACCAACCGGGGTGCAGCGAGTGCGGCAGACATGGTGGCCGTGGCGCGCGAGGTGAGGCGCGGTGTCGTCGAGCGCTTTGGCATTGAACTGCACGCGGAGCCGCTGCTGATCGGCGTCGAGCTCTAGCCGCTCCCATGTCAGGGGATGCGGCGCAGGGGCTCCACGGGGGACGCATCGCGTTGTGCGGCCCCCGCTGCTGCCAGTGCGTGGGCCCAGCCGGAAGCTGCGATGGCCGGGTAGAACGCAGCCGAGGCGAGGCTGGTTGGCCTCAGCGGCCCCAGGGCGCCGGTGAACGCCATGAGCATGGCTGCCACGGACGCCAACGCGCCCAGAGTGGTCAGCCCTGTCAACACTTGAACGACACGTGGCTGCCGACGCCAGTCACGCAGCAGCCGGACCCTGGTGCCAAGCCTGTTTGCGGCCACGCCTCCCAGCGTTGCCACCGCGTAACCGCCAGCAAGCCCTAATACGCCGCCGGCCAGATACGGCTCCGCGTCCTTGCCCGTGGCCTGGCTGAGCAGTGCCCCGATCATCGACGCAGTGCCGGCCAGCACGGCCAGGCTCGCTACGACCATCCAGGACGTCCGGCCTCGGTCCAGCTGTTTCAGTAAACTCCCCAAAGTCATCCGGCTAGCCTAATACGCTCAGCTGACCCGGCACGCTCCGGACGTCAGTTCCGGCGGTGCCGCGGGGTGACCTTGCTGAACAGCATAAAAGTGAACCCGGAAGCCGCTGCACCCAGCAGGAAAACCTGGCAAAAGGCCACGGACTGTGCACTGGGGCCGTTGCGCAGGACCAGCCCGGCACAGGCGAACACCACGGCTCCAGCCAGCAGCGCGAAGGCGGCCAGCAGGAAGCTCCTGATGGTGGGCGGCATGTCGCCGCCCGGATCCTGGGCAGCACCGTTGGCGTCATGGTCAACAGCCCGCCAGCCGCGGTGCCGGGGCTGCAGCAGGGAGGCGGCGACGAAACTGATGACCGCCACCCCCATGCTGACCGCCGAAAAGAACTGCAGGGCCTCCACAGTGGGGGAGAGGCTCGTTCCGCCGGCGACCGCGATGGAGAGCCCTGCGGCCATTCCGGCAGCACTTGTGGCCCAGCCGAGCAGGGCAAGGGCCCGGCACAGGGGCCGCAGGTGCGGCCAGAGCTCTCCAACAGTCATCCAACAAGCGTAGGGACCCCGGCTGTAAACCGGCTGGGAGCATGCCGTGCACTCCCCGTACAGGACTGGCCGGGACTGCGGACGTGCGTTGTCAGGGGTGCGACCTACGATGGGGGTATGCGAACAGGCGCACGGACCCGGGTCACCCGGCACGTCATCGGACGGCTGCGCCTCGCCGCACAGGGGCTGCTGGCGCCGGCGTTCGATTCTGCGCCGGACGCCGTGCGGTGGATGACCGCCATGCAGGCCCAGGACATGCAGGCGGCACTCTGGGCCGTGGGGCTGAGGGTCCGCAACGCCGGGATTGACACCGTCCGGTCCGCGCTGGATAAAGGGCTCGTTGTCCGCTCATGGCCCATGCGCGGGACGCTGCACCTGCTGGCTCCGGAGGACCTGCGCTGGATCCTGGACATCACGGCGGACCGTTTGATCCAAGGAATGAGCGGCCGCCACCGGGAGCTGGAGATTGATGCCCGGGACGTGGACGCTGCCCGTGATGCGGCCCTGGAACTGGTCTCGGGCGGCGGATCGGCCACGCGGCAGCAGCTCTTTCAGGCCTTTGAAGCCGCTGGGCAGTCCACCGCCGGCCAGCGTGGCATCCACCTGCTGGGGGTTTTGTGTCAGCGGGCCTGGCTGGTGCAGGGGCCGCTTGCGGGGAACCAGCAGCTCGTCAAGGCGTTCGACGAGTGGATCCCGAAGTCCCGCGAGCTGGACCGCGCGGAGGGCATCGCCGAGCTGGTGCTGCGGTACATGATCAGCCACGGGCCTGCGACGGAACGTGACTTTGCGTGGTGGTCCGGCACACGTGTCACGGAGGTCCGCAGCGCCCTGGCCCAGGCGAAGGACCAGCTCGTTGAGTTGGAGTTCGAAGGAACCAGCTACTGGATGTCTCCGGCCACCGCGGCACTGCTCGACGACGGCGTGCCCGGCCAGCGCTCCGTGGTGGTCCTGCCGGGCTTCGATGAGTTCGTGCTGGGATACACCGACCGGTCCCTGGTGCTTCCGCCCGAGCACGCCCAGAAGGTGGTCCCCGGCGGCAACGGGATGTTCAAGAAGACCATCGTGGCTGGCGGCGAAGTGGTCGGCACCTGGGCACTGAAAGGCACCGGGCGGACGGCCGCCGTCGTGCCCGAACCGTTCGACTCCGTTAACGGACTGCGGCCTGCAGCCCAAAAGTCATTTAAGCTGCAGGCCGCGAGGTACCTGAAATTCCTCGGCCAAGCGCCGTAGCGCACCGTGCAGGGAACGGGGGAGGTCCTTAGAGGGTCCCGGTGGCGATGTTGAGCATGCGGCGCAGCGGCTCGGCGGCGCCCCAGAGGAGCTGGTCGCCCACGGTGAAGGCGCTGATGTATTCCGGGCCCATTTCGAGCTTGCGGATACGGCCCACCGGGATGTCCAGCGTGCCGGAGGCGGCCACCGGGGTCAGGTTCGCCATGGAGTCTTCCTTGGTGTTCGGCACCACCTTGGCCCACTCGTTGTCCTCGGCCAGGAGCTTCTCGATCTCGGCCACGGAGAGGTCTTCGCGGAGCTTGAGGGTGAGGGCCTGGGAGTGCGAACGCATGGCGCCGATCCGGATGCACAGGCCGTCCATGATGATGTGGTTTTCGCCGGCGGTGCCGAGGATCTTATTGGTCTCCACCCCAGCCTTCCACTCTTCCTTGGACTGACCGTTGCCCAGGTCCGCGTCGATCCAGGGGATCAGCGAGCCGGCCAGCGGGACGCCGAACTGCGTCGCGTCGATGTCGGTGCGCTGGTGTGCCAGGACCTTGCGGTCGATTTCCAGGATGGCCGACGCCGGGTCGTCCAGTTCCGAGCTGACCTCGGCGTTGAGGGTGCCGAACTGGCTGAGCAGCTCGCGCATGTGGCGGGCGCCGCCGCCGGAGGCAGCCTGGTAAGTCATGGAGGTGCCCCACTCGACGAGGCCGTTCTTGAAGAGGCCGCCGAGGCCCATCAGCATGCAGGACACGGTGCAGTTGCCGCCGATGAAGTCCTTGGTGCCGTTTGCGAGGCCCTTGTCGATGACGTCGCGGTTGATGGGGTCCAGCACGATGATCGAGTCATCGTTCATGCGCAGGGTGGAAGCAGCGTCGATCCAGAGACCGTCCCAGCCGCGGCTGCGCAGCTCGCCATGGACCTGCTTCGTGTAGTCGCCGCCCTGGGCGGTGACAATAATTGGCAGCTTAGCCAGCGTGTCGACGTCGAACGCGTCCTCGAGCTTGCCTGCACCTTCTGCAAAGGAAGGCGCGGCACCTCCGGCGTTGGACGTGGAGAAGAACACCGGGTTGATGTTGGCGAAGTCGCCTTCATCCTGCATGCGCTGCATCAGGACGGAGCCGACCATGCCGCGCCATCCGACGAGGCCGACAGAGGGGGTAGCTGCTGTAGTCATTCGACCAGTTTAGACTTCGGAACCGGCACGGCGCAGTCGGTTACGTCACGCCCCGGATGCACTGCCTACGGAGGCGCGCTGCCTTGCGCTTTTTGAAGTAGGAGGCCCAGGCTATGGGAACGAACCGCCTGAGCCGCTACTCGGCGTCGTGCTGTTCGAGCACCGCCGCCTTGCGGAGGCGCAGCGCGTAGACGGCACCGAACGCGAATGCCTGCGTCACCACCACGAGCACGATCGCACCGGCGATCTTGTTGCCGCCGAGGATCATGGTCAGGCCGACGATTGCGGAGAGAAGGGCCAGCAGCGGGAGCAGCATGTAGCCCAGGACAAAGAGTGTTTCCGGCTTCTTCAGCATGGTCCTAGGCCTCCGTCCGGCGCCACATGGTAAAGCGGTACCGGGTACCCGTGGCGGACGTCAGCCAGCCGCTGGCCGGCTCGCTGGCAGCCAGCTTCCATTCGTAGCCGAGCTCGGGTGCGTAGGTGTCGCCGTCGGTCTCGGAATCGATGAACGTCACCACCGCGACGTCGGCGATGTCCAGGGTCTGCGCGAAGATTTCGCCGCCGCCGAGCACCCATACGGTTTCATGGCCGGGCGCGAACTGTGATTCCAGCAGCGCGTCGTCAAGCGACTTCACCGCGATGGCGCCCTGACCCTCGGGAGTGTCGCCCCAGCCTTCCTGGCGCGTCACCACAATGTTGGTGCGACCGGGCAGCGGCCGGTACTTGTCCGGGAACGAGAGCCAGGTTTTGCGTCCCATGATCACCGGGTGCCCGGTGGTGAGCCGGGTGAAATGCTTCATGTCCTCGGGCAGGTGCCACGGCATGTCGCCGTCCTTGCCGATCACGCCCGCCGTGGTCTGGGCCCAGACGAGCCCCACTCCGGTGGTTCCGTCGGCAATTTTTTCAGTGAAGGCCAGGGGGTCCATGGCGTTGTCGGTGCTCATACTGCGATCGGCGCCTTAATCGTAGGGTGGTGCTGGTACCCGACCACTTCAAAGTCGTCCAGCGTGTAGTCAAAAATGGAGTCCGGCTTGCGGAGGATCTTCAGCTGCGGGTATGCGTACGGCTCCCGTTTGAGCTGCTTGAGCACCTGGTCCATGTGGTTGTCGTAGATGTGCACGTCGCCGCCGGTCCAGACGAACTCACCGGCTTCCAGGCCCACCTGCTGGGCCAGCATGCAGGTCAGCAGCGCATAGGAGGCGATGTTGAACGGGACGCCCAGGAAGGTGTCCGCCGAGCGCTGGTACAGCTGGCAGGACAGCTTGCCGTCCGCAACGTAGAACTGGAAGAACGCGTGGCACGGCGGCAGGGCCATGTCCTGAAGCTCAGCCACGTTCCAGGCGGACACGATGTGCCGGCGCGAGTCCGGGTTGGACTTGAGGTTCTCCACCAGCTCGGCGATCTGGTCGATGTGGCCGCCGTCGGGCGTCGGCCAGCTGCGCCACTGCACACCGTAAACGGGCCCCAGTTCGCCGTCGGCATCGGCCCATTCGTTCCAGATCGTGACGCCCTGGTCCTGCATCCATTTCACGTTGGTTTCACCGCGCAGGAACCATAGAAGTTCAACCGCTACCGACTTGAAATGAACGCGCTTGGTGGTGATCAGCGGAAAGCTTTGGCTGAGGTCAAAGCGCATCTGCCGCCCGAACACGCTGAGCGTGCCGGTGCCGGTGCGGTCAGATTTGTGCGTGCCGTTGGCAAGGACGTCACGCAGGAGGTCTTCATAGGGCGTTGGAATGCTCACGGTCCCAGTCTACTGAGGATGGCCAAGCCGGAGGCGCAGTATGTCCTGGAGCGTGCCGTCGTCCAGGCCCGCGGCGCGGCCTTCAGCGATGTAACGGTCGACGGCGGCGGTCAGGTCCGCGGGTACGGAGCCGCCCGCCGGACGTACAAAGCCGGGCATGCCGACGACGACGGTCCCGTTTCGCCGCCGTGTTTCAATCAGGCCCGCCTGCTCGAGTTCCTTATAAGCGCGCGCCACCGTCCCCGCTGCGATGCCCAGATCCGCCGCCAGGCTGCGGACAGTGGGCAGCCGGGTTCCGGAAGCCAGCGAGCCGACAGCGATCAACGAGGAAATCTGGGTGCGGATCTGCTCATAGGGCGGCACGGCCGACCGCAGGTCAACGGCAATCCCCGCCGTCATGTGACGTGGTCCTTGCGGGGCAGGGGAGCTGGCCGGGAAGGGGAGCCCGCGAAGGTCCGCACCGGCACCAGGGCGGTGACGATCGCGCCGCACGCCAAAAGCGAGCCCGCAAGGGAGGCGGGCCACCACGGGACGGACGGCAGGAACGCCACCCCGAAGACAGCCGCCCACGCCTGGCTGTTCATCAGCAGCACCATCGCCGCCTGCGCCATGAACATGGCCGAAAGCGTGCGCGCCACCCGGTGCACGGTGATGGCGCGGAGGGCAGCATCGAGGCCGCCGGGAGCGCCGGGAATGCCGTGCCGCAGGCGGGCTGTAAAAAAGGCCGGAAGCGCCAGGCCCGCGCCGACGCCGCTGAGGACGGCGGCAGGAATCCACCCGCCGTCCCTGCCAATCAGCGAGTTCCCGGTGGCTGAGACCACAAGAGTTGCGACGAAGACGAACAGCGCCAGGATCAGTGTGGTGAGGAGGGCCGGCCCCACCGGCTGCCGTGGCCACGTCCGCGGTTCATCCTGACTCGTGTAGTTGCGCTGCAGCAACAGCTCGCCGGCGGCGAGGACCAGAAGCACCAGCCCCGCAACCACTGTTATGAAAAGCGCCGGCCCGGACGGCCCCGCCGCGATGATGGCCGGGACCAGGAACGCTCCCGCAAGCACCGGCAGGGCTGCGGCGGCGCCGAGTCCGGCGCCGACCGAAACCACAAGCCTGGTTGCCGGGTGCGGTCCGGCGCCGAAGTGTCCGGGCTTCGCGTTCCGGAGGCTGGCAGCCGTTGCGGTTCCCGTCAGTTTCGGCGGCGACCAGACCAGCATGGCCAGCAGAACCGCCATGCCCGCAAAGGCCGCGAAATTGGTCCACGACGTGCTGCCCGCAGCCGGCTCCGGACGGGCCACATAGTTACCCGCGATGACGGCGAGGCCCGACGCCATCGTGGCGACCGTGCGCAGCAACCTGTTCATGGCGATGGTTCGCAGAAGCGAATTGTCGTGGTCCGTCAGCTGCTCGAGCTGCCGTCGGCGGCAGATCAGCAGCAGCACCAGCCAAGTGCCCGCAGCCAGGACAACCAGCGCGCATCCCAGCCAACCGGCCAGTTCGGTGCCGGGGATGCGCCCGTCGCCGCCGATGGTCCGATAGCCCTGCGGATCCTCCCGGACCGACCCGTACGCAATGGCTTCGAAGCCCGTGAGCGTCGCCGTCCAGCCAAGGTAAGCGGCGGTGCCCGTGAAAATGGCCAGCGTTGTCCAGGCCAGCGGCCGCGGCAGGAAATCATGGATTTTCCGGACATGGAGGCTGGCCTTGCGGCGGGGGCGTTGAGGCCGCGGATAGCTGAGCTGGCCCAGTGCGTGGACCCCGAGGGTTCCGAGGATGGGCCAGGCCAATGCCGGGATGATGGTGTCCGGGGCGACCAGGAAAGGGCCGATGACGGGGCTGGTGGTTCTACCGGCCGGGATGATGCCGATATTCGTGGCCCCCTGGAGGGAGCTTGCCATCCAGCCGATGACGCCCACCCAGAGCGCGTGCTGCGAAACAGTTTCGGGCGAGGCGCCCATCCTCGGTTCCCACACCACCCACCTCAGGATGAGGTAGAGAACGACGGCGGCGACCAGCGGTCCCAGCAGCAGCATTGGCGGCAGTTCGAATTGGACCGGCATAATCCCCCCAGATTTTGCATCAATGTACTGAGTATTTGATACAAAGGCCTCCGGGTCAAGCGGGCTCGTGGCCTGACGCACGGAGAAGCCGGGGAGGCCCTTCTAGTCGTCGAAAGGCCTGAACTGTTCCACGGCGACAATCTTGTGGTTATTGCCGCGGGCTACGTGGCACACGATGATCTCTCCCGGGGCCAGGTAGGGGTCGGAGGATGGCAGCAGGGCACGCAGCCGGCCGTTCATGTGCTGACCCAGCTGCGAGATCACCGTGGGCAAGGCCGGCCGGTGGGTGCACAGGGCGATGGCGCGTTGCTTGTCGAAGAGTGCTTCCACAACGGCTGCGGTCTTCTTCGGGCTCCGGGCATGGCGGTGTTCGGTCAGGGCGTCGTGCAGTTTTACTTTCGCGTCGGCGGACTTGGCGTACGGCGCAATGGTGGCGACACAGCGCTGCCACGGGCTCGAGTGCACGCGGAGGGGCTTCCACACGTGAAGCAACCGTCGGACAGCCTGGGCCTGCCGCAATCCTGTAGCCGCGAGCGGACGGTCCCCTTCCGCCTTGGTCCAGGAGGAGCGGGGCTTGGCCTTGGCGTGGCGCACCACCAGCAGCGGCCACGTATCCAGTTCCTTGCGTGCGTGGGCTGCCACCAGGTGCTCCAGCGGCGCAATATCACCGGGGTTGCTCAGCAGGGCGGCGGCTTTTTCCGGTGAACACCACATCACGCTGTCCACTTCCTTGCCGTCCGGGCGCAGCACGGCACCGTCCACGTCCACGGCCCAGTAATGGACCACCTTCAGGCCGGCGGACACGTGGTAGTGGATCGGAGGAAGGGGAATGCCGAGGGTGGCCTTGAGCCCGATCTCCTCTTCGATCTCACGGACGGCGCACTCCGGAATGGTCTCGCCGGCGTCGATCTTTCCTTTCGGCCACGACCAGTCGTCATAGCTTGGACGGTGGATCAGCAGGACCTCGAGCTTGTCCTTGCTGACGCGCCACGGCAGGGCGCCCGCAGCGGTGACCGCTACAGGTTCCCCGGGATGGTCGGTCTGGTCCGCAATAAGCGAATCGTTCGCCGAGTCATTGACGGCATCGCTTTTCGCATCACTTTTCGAGGCCAGGGTCCTACCGCCTAATCGTCGGGCGCTGGCGGGAACGCGAAGCGAGCAGCCATGACTGGACGTCCTCCAGCGGCTTGCCGTCGTCACCGATGTGGTGCCTGGTCCATTCACCCTGGCTGTCCAGGTGCCAGCTGGACGTTCCCGGGTCCATGTAGCGGCGGAGCATGTCCAGCACGTAGGACGTGTCGTCGCCGCTGGTCAGCTGGACCAGCGCTTCCACCCGCCGGTCAAGGTTACGGTGCATCATGTCGGCGGAGCCGATATAGACCACAGGGTCCCCGCCGTTGGCGAAGGCAAACACGCGCGAGTGCTCCAGGAAACGTCCCAGTACGGAACGCACCGTGATGTTTTCGCTGAGCCCGGGGATGCCGGGACGCAGCGAACAGATGCCGCGGACTATTACGTCCACGTTCACGCCGGCCTGCGAAGCACGGTAGAGCGAATCGATGATTGCCTCGTCCACCATGGAGTTGACCTTGATCTGCACCCTGGCCGAAATGCCTGCCTTGGCGTTGCGGATTTCCCTCTCGATGCGGTCAATGAGCCCGGAACGCACCGAACGGGGCGCCACCAGAAGCCGCTTGAAAGTGGATTTCGGAGCGTAGCCGGAGAGCTGGTTAAAGAGCCTGGAAAGGTCCTCACCCACCTGCTCGTTGGCCGTCAGCAGCCCGAGGTCCTCGTAGTAGCGGGCGGTGCGCGGGTGGTAGTTGCCGGTGCCGATGTGGCAGTAGCGCCGCAGCCCGTCCACTTCCTGGCGGACCACGAGGGAGAGCTTGCAGTGGGTCTTCAGGCCCACGATGCCGTACACAACATGCACGCCGGCCTGTTCCAGTTTCCGTGCCCAGGAAATGTTGGCCTGTTCATCGAACCGGGCCTTGATCTCCACCAGGGCCAGCACCTGCTTGCCTGCCTCTGCCGCGTCAATGAGGGCATCGACGATGGGGGAGTCGCCCGAAGTACGGTACAGCGTCTGCTTGATGGCCTGCACCTTGGGGTCCGCCGCTGCCTGCTCCAGGAAGGCCTGGACGGACGTGGAGAACGAATCGTACGGGTGGTGCAGCAGGATGTCCCGCCGGCGCATGGCCGCGAACACGTTGGCTGCCTTCGACGTCTCCGATTCGTTCAGGTACCGCGAGGTGTGCGGAACGTGCTTCGGGTAATGCAGGTCCGCGCGGTCGATCCCGGCAATGACGGACAGGCCGCGGAGGTCCAACGGTGCAGGTACGGAGTAGACCTCGGACTCCTCCACGCCCAGTTCGCGGATCAGCAGCGCCCGGATGTTCGGGTTGATGTCGTTGGTGACTTCGAGCCGCACCGGCGGGCCGAACCGGCGGCGCAGCAGTTCCTTTTCGAGCGCCTGCAGCAGGTTCTCGGCGTCGTCCTCTTCCACCTCAACGTCCTCGTTGCGGGTGACGCGGAACGTGTGGTGCTCCAGGACCTCCATGCCGGCGAACAGCTGGTCCAGGTGGACGGCGATGACTTCTTCCAGTGCGATGAACCGGGCCACCCGGCCGGGGACCGAGCCGGCACGCGGGCCGTCAATGGATATGAGGCGGGGCAGCTGGTCCGGAACTTTGACGCGGGCGAACAGTTCCTTGTCGCTGACGGGGTTGCGGACCACCACGGCAAGGTTGAGCGACAGTCCCGAAATGTAGGGGAACGGGTGGGCGGGATCCACTGCCAGCGGGGTCAGGATGGGGAAGACCTTTTCCGCGAACATGGCGCTGAGCTGGTCCTTGGCCTGGTCGTCAAGCTCATCCCAGTGCATGAGGTGGATGTGCTCATACGCCAGGGCGGGCCGGATCTGTTCGGCATAGACCCGGGCGTGGCGCTGCGCAAGGCGGTGGGCGGCTTCGCCGATCTGGTCCAGAACCTGCATGGGGCTCAGTCCTGCCGGCGACGGGACGGCCAGCCCGGTGGCGATCCGGCGCTTCAGGCCGGCCACGCGGACCATGAAGAACTCGTCCAGGTTGGAGGCAAAGATGGACAGGAAGCTGACACGCTCCAGCAGGTGCAGGGTGGGGTCCTCGGCAAGTTCCAGCACCCGGGAGTTGAAGGCCAGCCAGCTCAATTCACGGTCCAGGAACCGGTCCGGGCTGATGTCTCCCTCGGGCTCAAGATTGGGTGCGAACTCGGGAATGTCGATCCGGTCCTGCGTGGCACGGGAAGCAGGGACCTCGGAGGACCCGAAGCGGGCGCGCACCGGAAGCACCTTGGCCTCAGACGTGGCGATTCCGGCTGATTCCGGTTGCATGGTCACTCCTTTTGCTGGCGCGGTTTACCTTCAACCTTACAAGCATTCGATTCAGCGGATACGCAGATTTCCTGAACCGCGGCGCATGCGTCTGCCGATTGGATTAACCGCCGTTTTTGGGTCCGTACATCACGTCCGCATCCCACCGCGTGAAGCCGAGCCGGCGGTACAGCGAAACGGCCGGCGTGTTGTCCGCATCCGTGTAGAGCATGACTGCGTGAAGGCCTTTGTCCTGCAGGTATTTGATGCCGGCCACGGTGAGGGCCTTGCCCAGTCCCATGCCCTGGGCTTCGGGAGTCACACCCACCACATAGACCTCACCGATGGCGGGATGGCCGCCGTGGCCAGGGTGCACCTTGGTCCAGTGGAAGCCGAGGATCCGGCCGGACGGGTCGACGGCGAGGAGGAAGCCGGCGGCGTCGAACCAGTCCTCGGCCATCCGGGCGTCCAGATCCTGCCGCGTCATGTTGCCTTGCTCCGGATGGTGGCTGAAGGCTGCCTTGTTGGCTGCCAGCCAGGCCTCCTCGTCCTGCCCGGGGACGAAGGCCCGCAGGCTCACGTTGTCCGGGAGGGCGGCGTCGGGCAGTTCAGCGTCAGACGCTGTGAGCCGCATCTTCCACAACTCGCGGATGGGGGCGTAACCGTACTTGGCCGCCAGGTCCGCTGCTGCCTCGTGGTTTCCGTGGGACCACGCCTTGAGCCCGTCAAAACCCCGTGATGCCTTGAGCGTGGCAACCAGCCTGTCCGCTACGCCCTGGTTCCGGTAGCTCGGATGCACCGCCACCTCCAGCACACCTGTACCGTCCGTTTCCTCCACCACCACTGCGAAGCCGGCGAGGTCCTGGGCGGTGGCGGGATCCGAATCTTCATCGGGCGCATAGAGCGCCAGGGTCAGGAGTGAGTGGCTTCCCGACTCGCCGGCGCGAAGGGTCACAAAAGTCTGCTCGGACAGGGGAGGGTTTCCGTCAGACTCTTCGGCGGCCGTGGCGAGGGCTGTGAAATCCCTGAGCAGTTCATCGTCCACTCCGCCTTTGATGACGAGCACGGGCCAGTTCTCGGGATGCGCAGGACTCATGGTGTACAGGCTATACGGCCCGTCCGGCTGACGGCGGGATTCGGGTCGATTTGATGCGGCCGGATCCGGCACGTATAGTCATTACCTGTTCCGGCTTCCTGAAGCCGGAACTGAGGGGGATCCACCACTGGGGTGGCCTCGATACGTTCGACCCGTATGTCCTCCACTGCAGGCCTCTAAGCCAACGAAGAAGCCCCGGACCATTGGTCCGGGGCTTCTTCGTTTCGTTGAGTTTGCGGGAGCGGCTGGCGCAGCCGCTGCGGAAGGCTATGCCTCCGTCAGCTCCTCCTCGGGCTGCCGCACGAGGGTCAGGCGGTAGCCTACGTTGCGTACCGTGCTGATCAGGTTTTCGTGGTCGGCGCCGAGCTTGGCCCGCAGCCGCCGGACGTGGACGTCCACGGTGCGGGTGCCGCCGTAGTAGTCGTAGCCCCACACCTCAGTGAGAAGCTGCTGCCGGGTGAACACCCGGCCGGGGTGCTGCGCCAGGTACTTCAGGAGTTCGAACTCCTTGAACGTCAGGTTCAGGGGAGCACCGTTGACCCTGGCCGTATAGCTTGCTTCGTCGATGACGACGCCGGCGGCGCGGATTTCGGTGGGAAGATCCTCTTTCTCCGGGACGGCCCGCGCGACGGAGAGCCGGATCCGTGCTTCGACTTCAGCCGGACCCGCGGAATCCAGCAGGATGTCGTCCACTGCCCAGGCCGAGGAGACGGCTGCCATGCCGCCTTCTGTGAGGATCAGCATCAATGGTGCACTGAGCCCGGTGGCCTTGAGCAATTGGGTGAGGGACCGCGCACCGACCAGGTCTTTGCGGGCATCCAGCAGGACGACGTCGCAGGGGTCGGTTTCCAGCAGGGCAGTGGGCTCGGCCGGGAGGATATGAACGCGGTGGTTGAGCAATTCCAAGGCAGGCAGAATGTCCACCGATGATCCGGTGCTGTTCGTCAGTAGCAGGATGTGCGACATTGTTCCTCCAAGGGGCTGTCCGCGCATCTTTGGGCGTCTGAACCGGGCTTTCACCGGCCGGTACTGGCTGCCCGCGTCGGTCGTGGCCGGCCGGAAATCCGGCCGGGCCCGCATCCTCCGAAGGAAGCGTAGCTGAGCTTTGAGTATACCCAATTGCCCCTTAACAGACACTGATCAGGCCTGTTTCAATTCGCGTTTTGCGACATAAGCAGGTCACATAAGGCAGGATTGGACGCAGCGAAGAAGATGTCAGCAGAGAGTGAGCGCGGGTAAACAGTGAAGCCGTGGACCATCGGAACCATCGGGCTGGCCGGGCTTGCTGTCTTTATCGGCGGCGCTTACACCTCCCCTGAAGTGCTGCTTGGTGTCGCCATACTCGTAGCCCTGGCCGTCGGAGTCGGCTGGCCCCACTTCCTGGACATCCCCGCCAAGAAGACCCTCGCAGCAATTATCGGACTGCCCGGAGCGGGCTCGGCTGTGGCAGCCACCTATGTCCCGGCGCCCGGTTTCCTCGACTGGACCCCGGCGTTTATTGCGGCAGGCGTGATGGCTGTTTTCCTGATGCAGCTGCTTCGCGGCACGGGCCAGGCGCAGCGGCTGGAATCCACGCTTGGTTCCAGCGCAGGTGTGCTGCTGTCCTGTCTTGGTGCAGGGTGGATTGCGGCTTCGAGGTTCAACGGCGTCAAGGAAATGCTGCTCGTGGCCGGCATCAGTGCCGCCTTTGCCCTGCTGGCCGGGCTCATCCGCTGGCCGGACCGGATCGTGGCGCCGCTGGGCATTGTGCTGGCCGGCCTCACTGCTCCGCTGGCAGGCCTGATCTTCTCAAACATCGCCGTAATACCCGCCGCCGTGGTGGGCGTTACGGTAGGCGCAGTTCTCGTCAGCCTGCGCAGGCTGGTTATACTCCGCGGGGACCGGATTAACTTTCCGGCCGCCCTGGGCATGGGCCTTGCACCCGTGGCAGCGGTGGGTTCGCTCGCGTACTTCATAGACAAACTACTCATCTACTAACGCGTTAGGATGGCATCATGTCCGTACTTGCATTTGAGATTTTCTTCCTTGTCCTGCTTGGCATTGCCAGCCTTTCCATGGCATGGTTCGCTGGTTTCGTGGTTTACCGCCTCTTCAAGGGCCAGAAGTAATACCAGTCCAGAGCTAGTTGTCTGCGGAGGTAGTTACTGTGCCGATTGAAATTCCTACAGACCTCACGCCCGAGCTCGTCCCGTTGTCCTGGCTCATTGGTGAGTGGGAGGGCAGCGGACGCCTGGGCGCCGGCGAGGAAGATTCCGAGCATTTCTCCCAGCATGTGTCCTTCACGCACAACGGTCTGCCGTACCTCCAGTACCGCGCCGAGAGCTGGCTGACCGACGATGAGGGCACCAGGCTGCGCCCGCTGACGGTGGAGACCGGCTTCTGGGCGTTGGAGCGGAAGCAGCGGGAGGAAGACGGCGGTCCGGGGCTGATCCCGGCCGACATCGTTCCGGTGCTGAAAAGCGCCGACGAAGTCGAAGCGTTGCGCAACAGCGACGGCGGCTTCGACATCTCCGTTTCCATCTCCCATCCCGGCGGCATCTCCGAGCTGTACTACGGCCAGATCAAGGGCCCCCAGATCCAGCTGAGCACCGACATGGTCATGCGTGGGAGCCACTCCAAGGAGTACACGGCGGCAACCCGGATCTTCGGTCTGGTGGACGGCAAGCTGCTCTGGCGGTGGGACGTGGCCAGCGGGGCGGGCGCCACTCAGGGCGGCGGCCTGGAAGCCCACGCTTCGGCCATCCTCAGCAAGATTTCCTAGGCCGGCCGGACTCTGACACCCCGGCCGGCAGGCCTCACCGATTATTGTTTTCCGCAACGAGCGCAGGGAGCAAGACCGTGAACAGCCTTCATCCGGACCCGGGTACGCCAGATCAGCGGACCAAAGCAAAATACGGCGATCTCAAGGCCGTCTTCTTCAACGGAACCCTCAAAAAATCTCCGGAGACCAGCAACACGGAAGGCCTGATCGAGGTCAGCCGCCGGATCATGGAGAAGCAGGGCGTCGAAACCCGGGTGATCCGGACCGTTGACCACGACATTGCCAGCGGCGTATATCCGGACATGCGCGAGCACGGCTGGGCAACCGACGAGTGGCCCGGGCTGTACCCCGCGGTCCAGGAAGCGGACATCGTGGTGGTGGCCGGCCCCATCTGGCTGGGCGACAATTCCTCCCAGACCAAAAAACTGATCGAACGCCTATACGCGCACTCGGGGCAACTGAACGACAAAGGCCAGTGGGCCTTCTACCCCAAAGTGGGCGGCTGCCTCATTACCGGCAACGAGGACGGCATTAAGCACTGCTCGATGAACGTCCTTTACAGCCTCCAGCACATCGGCTTCACCATCCCTCCGCAGGCGGACGCCGGCTGGATCGGACCGGTGGGGCCGGGCCCGAGCTACCTCGACGAAGGGTCCGGCGGACCGGAAAGCGACTTCACCAACCGCAACACCACGTTCATGACGTGGAACCTGCTGCACCTGGCCCGAATCCTGAAGGACGCCGGCGGGATCCCCGCCTACGGCAATCTGCCGGAGGAATGGAAAGCCGGCACCCGGTTCGACTTCGAGAATCCGGAATACCGCTAGCCCTTAAGGACTTCTACTACATATGACTATCAAGAGCCCCCTGTTGTCGCGCCCGGGCGCCGTCGAGGCCGGCGGTGCGGACTCCGGCGTCGCGTCGCATTATGGTGAACCGCTGCGGGAGCAGCGGGCGCTGGCAGCCGGCACCGCCGTCGTCGACCTTTCCCACCGCGGCGTGGTCACCGTCTCCGGTCCGGACCGCCTGAGCTGGCTCAACACCCTCTCCTCCCAGCAGGTCACCAACCTGGCGCCGGGGGAGTCCAGCGAACTGCTGCTGCTCAGCGTCCAGGGCCGCATTGAGTATGACGCGCGGGTCATTGACGACGGCGGGACCACCTGGCTGATCGTTGAGGCCGCCGAAGCGGCACCCTTGGCGGAGTGGCTGAACCGGATGAAGTTCATGCTCCGCGTTGAAATTGCGGATGTTTCCGGCGACTGGGCCGTCCTCGGATCCACGCGGCGGGTTGAGGAGTGGTCCGGCCTGAAAGTGTGGGAAGACCCCTGGCCGCATGTGGGAGCCGGTGGCTACGCCTACTCGGTTGTCGCGGAAGAATTGCACCCGGGCATGGAGCGGCCATGGTTTGAATACCTGGTGCCGGCCGCGGAACTCGAAGCCACCGTGGGTGACCGGCCGCTGGCCGGCGTCTGGGCCGCCGAAGCGCTGCGCATCGCCGCCTGGCGTCCCCGTCTTGGCGCGGAAACCGATGACAAGACCATTCCGCATGAGCTTGACCTCCTGCGCACCGCAGTCCACCTGGCCAAAGGGTGCTACAAGGGCCAGGAGACGGTCGCCCGTGTTCACAACCTGGGCCATCCGCCGCGGCGGTTGGTCTTCCTCCAGCTGGACGGCTCGCAGCACACCCTCCCGGCTGTGGGCAGCGAAGTACGCCTGGGGGAGCGCAAAGTGGGAACGGTGACCTCCGTGGTGCAGCACTACGAAATGGGCCCCGTGGCACTCGCAGTCATAAAGCGTTCGGTCTCTCCGGATGAAATACTGACGGTCGTAGACGGCGACGAACCCTACACGGCCGCGCAGGAAGTCATTGTGGCTCCCGACGCAGGGCAAGTTGTGGGCCGCCAGACCGGATTCCTGAAGGGAACACACCGATGACTGACCACGCTGACATCCCGGGAGCCGGCCCCGCCGGCGCCGACGACGAAACACTGGCCTTGGCCCACGCCCTCTTTGACGCGGCACGCCAGGGCGACACCGCGCTCCTGGGCAGCTACCTCGATGCAGGCGCGCCGGCCAACATGACCAACGCCTCCGGCGACTCCCTGCTGATGCTGGCTGCATACCACGGCCACGCCCCGGCCGTGCAGCTGCTCCTGCAGCACGGTGCCGATGCCAACGCCGTCAACGACCGGGGCCAGACGCCGCTCGCCGGCGCCGCCTTCAAGGGCTACGCGGACGTCGCCGAGGCACTCCTGGGAGCAGGCGCCGACCCGGATGCCGGAGCGCCGTCGGCACGGGCTGCGGCAGAAATGTTTGCAAGGACCGACATCCAGGCCCTGCTCGGCTGACCCCGGCCGGCAACGGGAAGGCCGGGAGCCCGCGGATCCTTGGATGCGCGGGCTTTCTTGCGCCCTAATATTCCATGTGGAATAGTTGGAGCCGAATATTGGCCAAGAAGCCGTCCAAGTAGGGAGTGAGGCAGGGGAGTGACCGGAACAATGCCCCGATCCGCCCCGCTGACGCCGCTCGGCATCTCTGCCTTGTCGCTCCTCGTCGAAGAACCGATGCACCCGTACGAGATGTACCAGCTGCTGATGGCCAGACACGAAGACCGGTTGGTCAAGGTCCGCCCCGGAACCCTCTATCACGCCGTCGGCAGGCTCGAAGAGCGGGGCCTGGTGGAGGCGGCCGGAACGGACCGGGAGGGCAACCGGCCGGAACGGACCACCTACCGGATTACGCCCGCCGGCCGGGAAGCCTTGACGGCCCGCCTGCAGGACATGCTCGCCGAGCCGGTCAACGAATACCCGTCGTTCCCGCTGGCCGTGGCCGAGGCGTACAACCTGCCCGCCGGCGTCGTCCTGGACCTCCTGGACCGACGGCTGGTTCTGCTGCAGGAACAACTGGAGTTCCTGCAGACAGCCGAGGCGGCCGTCCGGACGAAGGACGTGGCCCGCAAGTACTGGATTGACCTCCAGTATCAACAGACCATGCTGCGGTCCGAGACGGGCTGGATACGCAGCCTGCAGGACCAGCTCCGCTCCGGGGAACTCCCTTGGTAGCGGACCATTCCACAACCACACCTGAAGGATTCACATGGAAAACGTCGCTAGGCCGTGGCCGGCCCTATGGTCCCTGGTGATCGGTTTCTTCATGATCCTGATCGACACCACCATCGTCTCGGTGGCCAACCCCCGGATCATGGAAGGCCTGAACGCGGATATCAATTCCGTCATCTGGGTGACCAGCGCCTACCTGCTGGCGTACGCCGTGCCGCTGCTGATCACCGGCCGGCTGGGCGACCGGTTCGGGCCCAAGAGGCTCTACCTCACGGGCCTGGTGGTGTTCACCCTGGCGTCCCTGTGGTGCGGGTTGTCAGGTGACGTCCAGACGCTTATTCTGGCCCGCGTGGTCCAGGGCTTTGGCGCCGCAATCATGACGCCCCAGACCATGGCGGTGATCACCCGGATCTTCCCGCCGGACAGGCGCGGTGCCGCCATGGGGATCTGGGGTGCCACAGCGGGGGTCGCCACGCTGGTGGGGCCGATCCTGGGCGGCGTGCTGGTGGACGGCCTCGGCTGGGAATGGATCTTCTTCATCAACGTGCCTGTGGGCCTTATCGGCTTCATCCTGGCCCTGCGCTTTGTCCCCTCCCTGAGCACCCACCCGCACAAGTTCGACATCCCCGGCGTGCTGCTCAGCGCCGTCGGGCTCTTCCTGCTGGTGTTCGGCATCCAGGAAGGCGAGACGTACAACTGGGGCACCATCACAGGGCCCATCACCGTCTGGAGCCTGATCATCGCCGGCCTTGTGGTCCTGGTGGTCTTCGTGCTGTGGCAGCGGTTCAACAAGGGCGAGCCGCTTCTCCCGCTTTCACTGTTCAAGGACCGCAACTTCTCTCTGGCCAACATCGGTATCACCACGGTGGGCTTCACGGTGACGGCGTTCAGCCTCCCGCTGATTTTCTACTACCAGGTGGTCCGTGGCCTGACACCTACGCAGTCTGCGCTGATGATGGTCCCGATGGCGTTGATCTCGGGTGGGCTGGCGCCGGTTGTGGGGCGGATTATTGACCGGGTCAACCCGAAGTACATCACCGCGGCCGGTCTGGTCCTGATGTCGGTGGCGCTGTTCTGGAATTCCTCCCTCATGCACCCGGACACACCCATCTGGCTGTTCCTGCTGCCCAGTGCAGTGCTGGGATTCGCAAACGCGGGCATCTGGGCGCCGCTGAGCTCCACAGCCACCCGGAACCTGCCGCCGCGCCAGGCTGGCGCCGGCTCGGGCGTCTACAACACCACCCGACAGATCGGCGCGGTGCTGGGCAGCGCCGCCATAGCGGTATTGATCCAGTCGCGCCTCGCGGCGGAGCTTCCGGCGGCACCTGACGGTTCCGGCGGGGCCAGCTCCATGGCGTTCGGCGGCACACTGCCGGAGGCACTGCATGACGGGTTCTCGACGGCGATGGGCCAGTCCATCCTGCTGCCGGCGGCGGTGATCCTGCTTGGCGCGGCCGTGGCGCTGTTCTTCGCCAAACCGAAGCCGGTTCACAACTGGGGTGGGTCCGGTGCCCCCGCGTCAGCGGAAGGCGCAACGGCAACCGAAGCCGAATCAGCGCAGACCAAGTCCGCCTAAACGTGTGCCGGGCTGATTCCGGTCAGCCCAGCAGCACGCTGGTGTGGATGCCGCCGGTCGAGAACCCGAGGCTGCGCGCTATTGCCAGTGCGCCCTTGTTGCTGACGTCCGAGCGCCACTGCAGGGTAAGCCCCGCCGCCAGGGCTTCATGGGCGGCAATGGAGGCTGCCAGGGAGCCGAGCCCCCTGCGACGCCAGTCGGGATCCACAAGGACCCCCATCTGGGCCAGGATGCCCTCCCACTCGGAGTAGGCGCCACAGGCAACCGGGACCTTGCGGCCGTTGTCATCGCGCAGGATGGTGAACCGATGTTCGAGATCGGACAATCCCACCTCGTTGACGTCGTCCGGCGGACACAGGCCTTCCAGTTCAATGGCTTCGGGGTTCCCGTGCGAGACGGTCAGCTCTTCGGCCGGCTGGCGCAGGGGGAGATCGTCGGCGAAGAAGAGGGCGGCTGCCCCCTGGCCGTGGCCGCCATGCTGCCGCGTGATGGTCAGGAGCGTCACGTGCTGGGCGAGGTCCTCGTCCGGGATATCCTCTGCGGCGTCGATGACCCACTGGGGCCCCACCAGGGCCGAAGCGCCGAACAACCGCACAAAGTCCACTGATTTCCGGGACTCGTCCGCCCGCGTGATACGTGCGCCTGCTGCCAGCGGGCCTGCCCCGGAAACCGCCGCATCGGCGTCGAGCTTCCGGGCCGCGGCAAAGGCTCCGTCATCGAGGCCCAAATGGCGGGCCCATGCCAGTTGGATGATGTCTGCGGAACCGGGGTCGAGAGTCATGACTCAACCCTACCCAGCGGTGCGAAGCGCGAACGGACATTTGCGGCCCTGTTCATGGCGCCATAAATGTCCGTTCGCGCTGTTGGCCTGCTGTGGCTGTTGGCCTAGCCGAAGAGGACTGCGGCCTCGTCGTAGCGGTGCTGCGGAACGCGCTTGAGGTTGCCCAGGGCGGCATCGAAGCCAACGTGGACAATGTCAGTGCCGTGCAGCGACACCATGGTGCCCCAGCGCTGGTCCACCACCGAGTCGATGGCGGCCATGCCCAGGCGCGTGGCCAGGACACGGTCGAATGCGGAGGGGACGCCGCCGCGCTGGATGTGACCCAGGACGGTGGCACGGGTCTCAATACCGGTGCGTGCCTCAAGCTCGGGAGCCAGCATTTCGGCGATGCCGCCCAGCCGCGGACGACCGAAGGTATCCAGTCCGCGCTCGGAATGCGGCGTTTCCTGGCCTTCCGGAACGAAGCCCTCGGCCACAACCACCAGGGGCGCGCGGCCACGGGCGTGGGCTTCCTCCACCCACTCGGTGATCTGGTCCATGGAGGCCTTCTGCTCCGGAATGAGAATGGCGTGGGCGCCCGATGCCATGCCCGCGTGCAGGGCAATCCAGCCCACGTGGCGGCCCATGACTTCGGCGATCATGCAGCGGTGGTGGGATTCACCGGTGGTGCGGAGGCGGTCGATGGCCTCGGTGGCGATCTGGACGGCGGTATCGAAGCCGAAGGTGTAGTCCGTCGCGTCAAGGTCGTTGTCCACGGTCTTGGGAACGCCGACGATCTTCAGGCCGGCGTCGGTCAGCCGCTTGGCTGCTGCCAGCGTACCTTCGCCGCCAATGGCGATGATCGCATCGATGCCGAGCCGGTCCATGTGGGCCTTGATGACGTCGGGGCCGCCGCCGTTTTCGAACGGGTTGGTCCGGGACGTGCCGAGGATGGTACCGCCCTGCTTCGCGATGCCGCGGACCATGGTGCGGGGAATGTCGATGACGTCGCCTTCGACGACGCCGCGCCAGCCGTCGAGGAATCCTACGAATTCGTGGCCGTGGATGGCGATCCCTTTGAGGACGGCACCGCGGATCACGGCGTTCAGTCCGGGGCAGTCGCCACCGCTGGTGAGAATTCCAATTTTCATGTCTCGGCTCAAATCCTGGTGAGGGGGTGTACAGGCAGAGCGCCACGCTGAGCTCACCTAGATTGTAGTGGTGAGTGTGGGTTACGACACAAACCGGTTACAAAGGGCAGCTCATTCATGGCGAACGAAAGGGGCCCCGGCTCTGCAGAGCCGGGGCCCCTGGACCTCGTGGTCAGGATCCGTTAATTGATCGTTTATCCAGGAACGACTGCAGGATGATGGCGTTCCGCTGGTCCGGGAGAATGAGCCACGCTGCCACGTAGAACACGAAGGCCGGCCCGGGCAGGAGGCTGAGGAGCAGGAACGCGATCCGCACGAAGGCGACGTCCACGTTGAGCTTTGCGGCGATGCCTCCGCACACGCCGCCCAGCCACCGCTGCGGTCCGCGTTTCAGGCCGAGGCCCCTGACGATGCTGAAGAACTTATCCATGCCTCAAGACTTCCCTGTTGTGGATTCTTTGTCACGTCCGCGGGCTGAGAGGAGCCCGCCAACCACCAGTGCGGCACCGGCGCCGATCATCAGGCCGATGAGCACGTACGTTCCGTTCAGGACCACGATGCCGAGCTGGCCGATGATGATCAACGCCGCCAGCGCCAGGACGATAAGTCCCCAGACCACTGTGCCCACCCGGGCCGGTGACTGGCCGCCGTGGCGTGCTCCGGCGCTGTGCGTCGCTTCCGCGGGTGAGGGCGCTGCCTGTCCTTTTGCCTGCTGTTTTGCCTGCGGCGTGGAGTCCGGGGCAGGTTCGTAGCTGCTCATGTCACTTTCCTTCCTGGATGGTGATGTTGCTCATGGTGCCGTCGATTTCGAGGATGAGCGCGGCGCCCGGCTTGTCAGTGTTGTAATTGCTCTGCTTGGTGGTCATGCCCCCGTGGTTCTGCGAGCCTTCATTAAGGTTGCCCAGGGTCATGTCCGCGCGGATTTCCACGGGAACGGTGTCCGGAATGATGACGGTCAGGTTGCTTGCAGTGACATCCATGGGAATGACGACGTCGGTGCCCAGCGGCGGGGTGATGTTCAGCCGGGTCAGGTCGGCTGTTCCGCTGCCCCCGGTGATGTCGAAGCCTTCCCGCGCCTGTTCGATACTGGCCGGGTTCCAGTTGGCGTCCTGGAAGCGGAAGCGGTCTCCGTTGGGCACCACGTTGAATATCCCGCCAATGATGAGGGCCACGACGGCGAAGAATCCAAGGATGCCGGAGGTCCTGCCCCTGAGTCCTGCGACCAGGATGCCGAGGCCCAGGACGGCGGCGCCGCTGGCCCACACCACGGCGTTGGTGGCGTCACCGAGGTTGGTGATGTTGAGGGCTTCGAGGGCTTTGATGCTTCCGCCCACCAGCAGGGCAAGACCTGCTGTTACCGCCACGGCAGGGGCACCCGGGCCTAGGTTCGGTGCCTTGGGCGCGGGAGCGGACGGGCCGCCGTACCCGCCGCCGTATGGCGGGATGGCGCCGTAGCCGCCCGAGCCAGGAGCGCCGCCGTCGTACGGACCGCTGGCAGAGGGCCCGCCGGTGTAGGCGCCGCCGGTGTACGGGCCGCCGGCGTAGGCACCCGGTTCGTAGGGCGTGCCCGTTGCAGGGGAGGAGGTACCGGCGGGCGACGTGGCTGCAAAGGCGGTTCCGCCGGTGGCCGCGCCGGTGTCTGATGGGGTGGTCATGATGGGCGCTCCGGTGGTGGCCTTATCGCGTTGCGAGAGGTAGTAGATGAGATAGATGGCGCCGGCTATCCAGAAGACTGTCCAGAAGAAGCCGCCGAATCCGTTCCGTTCCCAGCCCCAGAACCCGCTGCCCAGGCTGGGGAAGCCGATCACCGTGGTGATGAGTGCCCCTGTCATGCCGGTGGACCAGCGTCCGGCGCCGGCTTCCTGCACATGGATGCGGCCATCGGGCTCCGGCAGCAGGGCCCAGGCGATGCCGTAGAGCAATACTCCGATTCCGGCGAAAATCGACAGGACAATGAAGACGCCGCGCACGATCAGCGGATCGACGCCCAGCCGGTGTGCGATGCCGCTGGCCACACCGCCAATCCAGCGGTCCCGTCCGCGCTGAATGCCGTGGCTCCGGACCCAGTTGAAGAAGTTCTGGGGCTGGGACTGGGACTGGGACTGGGGGTAAGCGTAGGGGGCGTCCGCCGGCGGGGAAGGGGGGAGCTGGCCGCCCGGGTACTGGGTGCCGGGAAACCCGGCCGTGGGATAGAGCGGTGGCGGGCCGTCGGGGAAGCTGCCCTGCGCGGAGTCCGAGTCCGGGCCGGAACCTGACCCGGAGACCGGCTCGGAACCGAAACCGGAGCCGGACCCGTCCCGGACGGGGGCGCCGCCGTCGGAACCGCCATCAGCTGACGTGGCGGAACCGGAATCGGGACGGCCGGACGGCAGCGGATCTTCATCGGGGTGTGCATTGTGCGAGTTCATACTTCGATCCTGCCGTCTGCGCCGGCCGCGCTCTATTGGGGAACACCCTGAGCTACCCCTGACTGACCCCCGGTTCCGCCTGAAATCAGGCATGCGGGACCCTGATACGTGTTTGGATTGACACATGACAACGGCCTTTACCCGACCTCCCCTGGTCCGCAGCAGCGACCGCGTTATTGCAGGCGTCTGCGCGGGCCTGGCCGCCCACCTGGGCTGGCCGGTGCGGATGGTCCGGATCGGCATGGCGGTGGCGGCGCTCGCCGGCGGGGCGGGGCTGGCGTTCTATGCATGGCTCTGGATCATGGTTCCTACTGCGGACGAGAACGCGAAGCGGAACGCGCGGCGCCCGGCGTCGCCCATTGCGCCTGCCGTGAGCGCACCGGGGCAGCTGCCGGTACCGCCGGACTTTGCCTCCGGCCCGTTCCCTGCCGCAGCAGCCTTCCCGGGCACGGCCGCCCTGCCCGATACGCCGGATCAGGGCTTAGCCTCCGGAGCGGGCCAGGGGTCCAGGGCTGGGGCCGCAGCCGGTACCAGCCAGGGGGCCGCCGGTGCGGCCGCGGCCACCGCTCCGTGGTTCCGCATTCGGAGCATGCCGTACGGCAAGGAAGTACTCCTGGGCGCTGGTCTGCTGCTAGCGGGCGGAATCCTGATCGCACGCATGCTGGGTGTGGACGTTCCGCTCGGGACGCTCATCCCGGCCGCAGCGATCCTTGGCGGGGCAGCCATCGCCTGGATCCAACTGGACGAAACCCGCCGTGCCGGACTACTCGACAAGACCAAGGCAGACCAGGCCGGTGGCTGGGCCAGGCTGGCCGCCGGGCTGGCCCTGGTAGTGGCGGGCGTACTGGTGATGGTGTCCGGCTCCGGCTCCTGGGAACAGACCTGGCTGGCGCTGCTGGCTTCCGTGGCGGTCCTTGGCGGGGTGGCACTGGTGCTGCTTCCGTGGGGCTTGAAGTTCTGGCGGGACCTTGAAGCCGAGCGTGCAGGCCGCGTCCGGGCAACGGAGCGGGCGGAGATTGCCGCCCACCTGCACGATTCCGTCCTGCAGACGCTCGCGTTGATCCAGCGGCGGGCCGGCAACGAGAACGACGTCGTGCGGCTGGCCCGCGCACAGGAACGCGAGCTGCGGGGCTGGCTTTACCGTGATCCAGGCAAGGAGGCGGGGCAGTTGTCGGAGCGCATCAGGGCCGCCGCCGCGGAGGTTGAGGATTCCCTGGGCCATGCCGTGGACGTGGTCAGCGTGGGAGATACCGCCATGACCCCGAGGCATGAGGCCCTGGTCCAGGCCAGCCGCGAGGCCATGGTAAACGCGTCCCGCCACGGCGGCGGCGCGGTATCCGTGTATCTTGAGGTGGCCGACGGCGGCGCGGAAGTTTACGTGAAGGACCGTGGCCCCGGTTTTGACCCGCAGTCGGTTCCGGAAGACCGCATGGGGGTCCGGGAATCGATTGTCGGGCGGATGAACCGGCACGGCGGGACCGCGGTCATCAGCAGCAGCCCGGACGGCACGGAGGTAAGGCTCAGGCTGCCTTCCGACGTCGCGGACAACGGAGAGGGAAAATCGTGAACAACGTCATACCTGGGAGTGCCGAAGCGGCTGCCACCCCGGCGATCCGGGTGGTCATCGTGGACGATCACGCCATTTTCCGGTCGGGGCTCAAAGCGGACCTGGACGCCCGGGTCACCGTGGTGGGCGAAGCCGGAACGGTTGAACAGGCCATCGCGGTGATCGCGCAGACCCGGCCTGAGGTGGTCCTGCTGGACGTGCACCTGCCGGGCGGGCTGGGCGGCGGGGGCCGCGAGGTGATCGCCGGTTCCGCCGCGCTGCTGGGCACCACCCGGTTCCTCGCACTGAGCGTCTCGGACGCCGCTGAAGATGTCGTTTCAGTCATCCGCGCCGGTGCCCGCGGATACGTGACCAAGAGCATCTCCGGCACGGAAATCACCGACGCCGTACTCCGCGTGGCGGGCGGTGACGCCGTCTTTTCGCCCCGCCTGGCGGGTTTCGTGCTGGATGCGTTCGGCACGGCGCCCGCGGATATCGCCGACGACGAACTGGACCGCCTGTCCGCGCGTGAGCTGGAGGTCATGCGGCTGATCGCGAGGGGCTACAGCTACAAGGAAGTGGCCAAGGAGCTGTTCATTTCCATCAAGACCGTGGAAACCCACGTCTCCGCCGTGCTGCGGAAACTGCAGCTCTCCAGTCGCCACGAACTGACCAAATGGGCGGCCGAACGCCGCCTCCTCTAGCGCGCCCCGGACGCTCTCTCACTTCCTGCCGCCCAAACCCGGACGCTCTCTCACTTCCTGCCGCCCAAACGCGGACGCTCTCTCACTTTCCTGAGAACAGTGAGAGAGCGTCTGCGCTTTTCCTGCGAAAAGTGAGAGAGCGTGCCTACTTGGCCTTGCCGAGGAAGCCCTGGAGGCGCGCCACTCCGGTGGCGAGGTCGTCGTCGCCAAGGGCGTAGGAGAGCCGCAGGTAGCCTGAAGGGCCGAATGCCTCGCCCGGCACAACCGCAACCTCAACCTCATCCAGGATGAGCGCAGCGAGCTCGGCGGAAGTCTGCGGGCGCACGGTGCCGTTCGCGGTCTCGAATTCCTTGCCCAGCAGGCCGCGGACGTCCGCGTAGACGTAGAAGGCGCCCTTCGGCGTCGGGCATTCCACCCCGTCGATGGCGTTCAGGCCGGCGACAATCGCCTTCCGGCGGCGGTCGAAGGCCACCTTCATCTCGTCCACCGCGGTGAGCGGGCCGGAGACGGCGGCGAGGGCCGCGATCTGCATAATGTTGGAAACGTTGGACGTGGCGTGGGACTGCAGGTTGGTCGCCGCCTTGATGACGTCTGCCGGACCGATCATCCAGCCCACCCGCCAGCCGGTCATGGCATAGGTCTTGGCGACGCCGTTGAGGATGACCACCTTGTCGCCCAGTTCGGGAACCGCTGTGGCAATGGACGTGAAGGGAACGCCGTCATAGGTGAGGTGTTCGTAGATTTCGTCGGTGACCACCCAGAGTCCCTTGGAAGCTGCCCAGAGACCGATCTCGCGGACCTGCTCCGGCGAGTATACGGAACCGGTGGGGTTGGACGGCGAGACGAACAGCAGGATCTTGGTGCGCTCGGTCAGGGCCGCTTCCAGCTGCTCCACGGTGACCAGGTAGTCCTGTTCCGGGCCGGCGAAGACCTCCACCGGCACACCGCCGGCCAGCCGGATGGCTTCCGGGTAGGTGGTCCAGAACGGCGTGGGAACAATGATCTCATCGCCCGGATCAACCAGCGTGGCGAAGGTGTTGTAAACGGCCTGCTTGCCGCCGTTGGTGACCAGGACCTGTGACGCCTGGGCTTTGTAGCCGGAGTCCCGGAACGTCTTGTCCGCAATGGCCTGCTTGAGTTCCGGCAGCCCTCCGGCGGGGGAGTAGCGGTGGTACTTCGGCTGGCCGGCGGCCTCAATGGCGGCCTGCACAATGTAGCCGGGGGTCGGGAAATCGGGTTCCCCGGCGCCGAAGCCGATGACCGGCCGTCCGGCTGCCTTGAGTGCCTTGGCCTTGGCATCAACGGCCAGGGTGGCGGATTCGGCAATAGCGGAAATGCGTTGGGAAACGCGGGCGGCAGGCATGGCGGGGTCCATTCTTCGCTTGCAGCTCGATGGCTGGATGTGGGATTCGACGAGATCTACTCTATGCTGTTCAGCGGATCGTTCAGCGTGACGGTCAGGAATGTGACCGTGTCCCGGTCGGCAGGCCCTGGCAGCCGCGAAGAAGGTCCGAAATGAGGCTGGTTCGACGTAAGCGCAGTTGTTGCGTAGACTAGTTCTCCGGTGTTGAAAACACGATGATGGCCTGCGCCCCGTGAAGTCTGCGGGAAGTGTGGTGTGATTGGTTTTCGATCCATAGGGTAGTGGCGCAATTGGTAGCGCAGCGGTCTCCAAAACCGCAGGTTGCAGGTTCGAGTCCTGTCTGCCCTGCGCAAGCGGTTCCGGCGTTTAGCCGGAGCCAGCGCAGCAACCATGGTTCAGTTCAGAGCCGGGTATCCGACATTTGCGAGGATGAGTGAGGACCAGGTGACCGAAACGGCTGCAAGCAGCTCCAAGGGCCGCCCCGCCAAGAACGCCGCCAAGTCCGGCTTCTTCGCTCGCATCGCACTCTTCATCCGCCAGGTCATCGGCGAACTGAAGAAGGTCGTAGCACCCACCCGCAAGGAACTGATCAACTACACGCTCGTGGTGCTGGTGTTCGTGATCATCATGATGCTCATTGTTACCGTCCTGGACTTGGCTTTCGGGACCGGAGTGAGCTGGGTCTTCGGCGGAACAGGCCCCACGGACCGCTAAGGCGATCCGTCCGCAGACTGCGTGGAATGCTCCCGATAATCCGGAAGCGTTCACGGGGTGTGCGGAATTGAGCCATTTAAATAGGCATGTTAGGCAATGAGGAAGCAGGAGACCAAGTGTCTGAGCAGGAGCTCGAGGTAACTGAGACTGAGCTGGATGGGTCCACGGACAGCACAACAGACGCCGCGGCGGTAGCCGGGGAAGAGTCCGAGGTTGAGTCTGCTGCGCCCGATTCCATCGACGATTCCTCTGAGGCCGACGCTGACGCTGATGCTGACGACGCCGAACGCGACGAAGATGCTGACGCCGAAACGGGCGACGACGCTGAATCCGACGAAGATGAGGCCGACGCCCTCGCCGCAGCTGCCGCCAAGGCCGAGGTTGATCCGGCCGAGGAATTCAAGGCCAAGCTGCGCCGCCAGGAAGGCGACTGGTACGTCATCCACTCCTACGCAGGTTACGAAAACCGCGTGAAGGCCAACCTTGAAACCCGCATCCAGACCCTGGACATGGAAGATTACATCTTCGAAATCCAGGTTCCCATGGAAGAAGTCGTGGAGATCAAGAACGCCCAGCGCAAGGTCATCAACCGCGTGCGCATCCCTGGCTACGTGCTGGTCCGCATGGACCTGACGGATGCCTCGTGGGGTGCCGTCCGGCACACCCCGGGTGTCACCGGATTCGTGGGCAACGCCCACAACCCCGTGCCGCTCCGCCTCGACGAGGTCTTCTCCATGCTCGCCCCGGTCTTCGAAGAAGAGCAGGCCGAGAAGGGCAAGCCGGTCAAGCACGCCGCGGCTCCCGTGGACGTCGACTTCGAAGTTGGCGAGTCCGTCATCGTCAAGGAAGGTCCGTTCGAGACCCTCCCCGCGACGATCTCCGAGATCAAGGTCGATTCCCAGACCCTCGTGGTGCTGGTCTCCATCTTCGAACGCGAGACCCCGGTCACCCTGGCATTCAACCAGGTCACCAAGATCTAGTAACACCCACAGAATTCGCTCCGGGGCTGCCCGCTTAGCAGCCACGAAGCGGCCGGCCGCCTCGCCATGGCGGCCACCAACCTGAGGCACGCTCCTGTGTCCCAGGACGTAATTGAGAGAAGGACCCTACATTGGCTCCCAAGAAGAAGGTCACCGGCCTCATCAAGCTGCAGATCCAGGCAGGTGCCGCCAACCCGGCCCCGCCGATCGGTCCTGCGCTTGGCCAGCACGGTGTCAACATCATGGAATTCTGCAAGGCGTACAACGCTGCGACGGAAGCCCAGCGCGGCAACGTTATTCCTGTTGAAATCACGGTCTACGAAGACCGCTCGTTCACGTTCATCACCAAGACCCCGCCGGCTGCAGAGCTCATCAAAAAGGCTGCAGGCGTCGCCAAGGGTTCAGCTACCCCGCACACCGTCAAGGTCGCCAAGCTGACCCAGGCCCAGGTCAACGAGATCGCCTCCACCAAGATGGAAGACCTCAACGCCACCAGCCTCGAAGGCGCAGCGAAGATCATCGCCGGCACCGCCCGCTCCATGGGTATCACCGTCGAGGGTTAATTCCCCACCGCTGATGCGGCTCGCGTATTCGGGCAACCGATCACGACGCCGGACGGCACCGCCGGGAGACCGGCACCACTGAATCATTGAAATGTTGGAGATCCAGCCCGATCATCCAACTGTGGCAGGGCCCAGCGCGGTCCGCAGACCACAACTGCACAAGGAGAATAAGCAGCATGGCAAAGCGCAGCAAAGCATATGAGGCAGCCGCCGCCAAGATCGACGCGGAGAAGTTCTACGCGCCGTTCGAGGCAGTGACGCTGGCCAAGGACACCAACCCGTCCAAGTTCGACGCCACCGTTGAGGTCGCTTTCCGCCTGGGTGTAGACCCGCGTAAGGCTGACCAGATGGTCCGCGGTACCGTTAACCTGCCCCACGGCACCGGTAAGGTTGCCCGCGTCCTCGTCTTCGCAACGGGCGACAAGGCAGAAGCAGCAATCGCTGCCGGCGCCGACTTCGTTGGTTCCGATGACCTGATCGAAAAGATCGCAGCAGGCTGGACCGACTTCGACGCAGCCGTCGCCACCCCTGACCTCATGGGCAAGGTTGGCCGCCTCGGTAAGGTCCTGGGTCCCCGTAACCTGATGCCGAACCCGAAGACCGGCACCGTGACTCCCGACGTCACCAAGGCTGTCAACGACATCAAGGGCGGCAAGATCGACTTCCGCGTCGACAAGCACTCGAACCTGCACTTCATCATCGGCAAGGTTTCGTTCGACGCCATCAAGCTGGCCGAGAACTACGCAGCCGCACTGGAAGAGGTCCTTCGCCTGAAGCCCTCCGCTTCCAAGGGCCGCTACATCCAGAAGGCCACCGTGGCTACCACGTTCGGCCCGGGCATCTCGGTTGACCCCAACGTCACCAAGGTCCTGACCGAGGTCTAATCCTCGCCGGTTCCGCCAGAAAGACCGTCCCGCAGCTGCGGGACGGTCTTTCTGCGTTTGCGCCCTTTCGCTTGCCGGAGTCCGCGGGGTATGTCGGCGAATGGCAGAGGAAGCTGTGAACGGAGCCGGTCATTACGTGGAATGCCAGCGCAAACCGGCATATGCTGGCGATAATTATTCGCTTGGATTCAAGCCCGCCGGCTTTGAAGGTGAGTGGCAGAAACGACTGGAATGACGCCCTCTATGGTTGAAGACGTACGGATCGAACAACTCTGGATTCCCGATTCCCTCGACGGGCCCGACAGCGCCGACTTCCTGGCCGCCGTCGAAGTTGGCCGGAAGGTGCGGATGCAAACGTGGGGGAGTGACGACCTCGCCTACACGCCGTTTGAGAAGCTCCTGGAACTTGCCGATCCCTACGAGCGCCAGGTCATCCTGGTGGCCAAGGTGCAGGGCCAGATTGTGGGCACGGTGGACATCGCCCTGCCACTCGCCGACAACCTTGACCTCGCGGAATTCACACTGGACATTCTGCCGGAATTCCAGCGCCAGGGAGTGGGGCGTCAGTTGCTGGAAGCGGCGGAGCAGTTTGCCCGGGCCGAAGGCCGGAGCATGATCCTGATCGATACCAACCATCCCGGCGTTTCATTGAGCAGCTCCGTGGACGACCAGCTTGTCCCCGGCTCCGGGCTTGGCTTTGTTCCGATGGGAAGCCGGGAAGTGGAGTTCGCCCGGAAGACCGGCTACACCCTGCAGCACATCGAGCAGTTCAGCTCCTGCCTGCTGCCGCTGGACACCAAGCTGGTCGCGGAGCTGTCCGACGAAGCCGAGCAGGCCAATGCGGGCCGCTACCGCTTGCATCACTGGACGGACAGGTGCCCGGACGTCTGGCTCGAGGGCGTGGCCGCCCTGGAGAACCAGGCCGGTGAAGACACCGAACCGTCCGCTCGGACTGAAGAGCAGATGGTGTTCGACGGCGCCATGATCCGGAAGGCGGAAGACGCCACCATCGCGCAGGGACGGCGGACGGTGGTCACCGCCGTCGAACATATCGCCACCGGCATGCTGGTGGGGCTGACCACCATCAGCGTCCTGTCCCAAAGGCAGGACGTCGTGTTCCAGGACGACACCGTGGTGATGCAGGAACACCGGGGCAACAAGCTGGGCCTCCTGATCAAGGTGGCGAACATGGTGCGCCTCACCGAGCAGTTCCCCGACGCCAGGGTCATCTACACCTGGAATGCCCCGGAAAACAGATATCTGCTCAAAGTGAACCAGCAGCTGGGCTTCAATACCGCAGGCGTTACGGGGATATGGCAGAAGGACCTCCCGGACCTGGGGCCAAGCAGCAGCTGAACGGCGCCGATTTGGAGTACGGGCCGCGTTGCCCGTAAGCTTGAAGGACCAAAGACCGTCGGTTGTTGGAAATCCACTCTCCTGGGCATCGCTCAATTCTGCAGTTGTGTGCGGGAGAGCCAGTGGATTTCCGGACGAAGGACCCTGAACATAGGGCGGCCAGCGCAGGTGAACGAAGTAAAGCTCCACAGTCATGGACCGTGTCGAGCCAAGCCCCGTGCATCTGCCCGGGGCGTTTTTAGTTTTAGCTCACCTGAGCGGGGACCCGGAACACCGGCACTATCCCCGGAAGGAGGGTTATGGCAACGCCTACCAAGGTTTCAGCAGTAGCTGAGATCACTAACGATTTCAAGGAATCGAACGCCGCTGTCCTGACCGAATACCGTGGGCTCACCGTTGCACAGCTCAAGCAGCTGCGCGTTTCTCTCGGCCAGGACACCAAGTTCGCGGTCGTCAAGAACACCCTGACCGCAATTGCAGCCAAGGAAGCTGGTGTCGAAGCATTCGACGGTCAGCTCGCCGGCCCCACTGCAATCGCGTTCATCAAGGGTGACGCAGTTGCAGCTGCCAAGAGCCTGACGGATTTTGCCAAGACCAACAAGCAGCTGGTTATCAAGACCGGTTACTTCGAGGGCAAGGCACTGAACGCCAGCGAAGTTGCTGCCCTGGCAGCACTCGAGTCCCGCGAGCTGCAGCTCGCCAAGGTTGCAGGCATCCTCAAGGCTCCTGCTGCCGCTGCTGCACGCATCATCGACGCCCTGCGCCTCAAGCTTGAAGAAGAGAACGGTGCACCGGCAGCTGCCGAAGCGCCCGCCGCTGAAGAAGCCCCGGCAGCAGAAGCAGCAGAGACCGAAGCTCCGGCCGAAGCCGCAGCCACCGAAGAGAACTAACTCTCTTTCAAACCAGACTCCGGTGTGAAGGCAACGGCCCAGGCCGCCAAGCACCACCTATAGGAAGGACGCCACACCATGGCGAAGCTCACCAACGAAGAGCTCATTGAAGCTTTCAAGGAACTGACCATCATCGAGCTCTCCGAGTTCGTCAAGCTCTTCGAAGAGACCTTCGAAGTTACCGCTGCTGCCGTTGCCGTTGCCGGCCCGGCTGCCGCTGCTGAAGAAGCTGAAGAGAAGACCGACTTCGACGTCGTCCTCGAAGCTGCTGGCGACAAGAAGATCGCAGTGATCAAGGAAGTTCGCGCCATCACTTCCCTGGGCCTCAAGGAAGCCAAGGACCTGGTTGACAGCGCTCCGAAGGCCGTCCTCGAAGGCGCCACCAAGGAAGCTGCCGAGAAGGCAAAGGAGCAGCTCGAAGCTGCCGGCGCCACCGTTACCCTCAAGTAACACTTCGAGCTCCGGGAAGCGTTCAGCTTTCCTTTCTGCTCCGGGAAACCCCGTCCACTCCGGTGGGCGGGGTTTCCTGCATCCGGGACCTGCACCAACAGCGGGTGAAGTTCCGAAAAAAGATTGTGGACTCTCCTTTTCATGGTCTTCAGGCAGCCCTAGACTTTGGAATTGTGCCTACCGGCCACCTACGTCAAGGAGTTCACACGATGACCGATCCGACCTCTCCGCCCTCCCGCCGCGCCATGCTCACGGCCGCCCTCGTCGGCGGGACCGCCGCCGCAGCCACCCTGGCCGGAGCCCCCGGCGCACAGGCCCTGCCGGCGCTCCAGCCCGGAGGAAAGAAGCAGTTCACCCTGACAGTGCTCGGCACGACCGACCTGCATAACAACGTCTTCAACTGGGACTACTTCAAGGACACGGCCTACGCGGACGCGGCGGGCAACAAGATCGGCATCGCCCAGGCGGCCACGCTGATCAAGGCAATGCGGGCCGAACGGGGGGCACAAGGCACGCTGACCATCGACGCGGGCGACACCATCCAGGGAACGCCGCTGGCCTACTACTTTGCCAAAATCCGCCCCATCTCCGTGTCGGTCACGCACCCCATGGCCCTCGCCATGAACGCAGTGGGCTACGACGCCGTGGGTCTTGGCAACCACGAGTTCAATTACGGCATCCCGCTGCTTCGCACCTGGGAGAAGCAACTCGACTTCCCGCTCCTCGGTGCCAACGTCCACGACGCCGTGACCGGGGAGCGGGCCTTCACCCCGTATGTGCTCAAGCGCGTTAAGACGGACAACGGCTGGCTGACGGTGGGACTGGTCGGCTTCGTGACACCCGGTTGCGCACTCTGGGACCGCGACAACGTCCAGGGAAAACTGGACTTCAACGGAATTGTTGAAGAAGCCAGGATCGTCATCCCGCAAATGAAGGCCGCCGGAGCCGACGTCGTGATCGTCTCCAGCCATTCAGGCGCGACGCCGGGATCCTCCTACGGCGACGCCCTTCCGTTCCCTGAAAACGCCTCCACCCAGTTGGCGGAGGAAGTGCCGGGGATCGATGCCATCCTGGTGGGCCACGCCCACGTGGAGATCCCGGAACGATTCGTCCGTAACAGGGCCACCGGCAAGCAGGTGCTCCTCACCGAGCCGCTGAAGTGGGGCATGCGGGTTGCCGTGATGGACCTTCAGTTGGCCAAGGAGAAGGGGCAGTGGAGCGTCACTTCAGCCTCGTCCCACCTGCTGGACGCCAAGACCGTAGAGGCGGATCCCGCCGTCGTCCGCGCCGTTCAGGCCGGGCACGACGCTACGGTGGCGTACGTGAACGAGGTGATTGGAACGTCCACGGCCCCGCTCAGCACGGCCACCGCCTGCTGGGAGGACTCCGCGGCCATCGACGCCATCAACTACGTCCAGGCCAGCACCATCAAGGCCGAACTGGCCGGCGGCACTGCGGCCGGCCTTCCGGTGCTGTCCATCGCCGCGGCGTTTTCGCGCGCCGTGGACGTCAAAGCCGGGCCCCTGACCATCCGTGATGTCGCGGGGCTCTACATCTTTGACAACACGCTGCTGTCCATCAAGGTCACCGGTGCCCAGGTGAAGGCCTACCTCGAATGGTCAGCGCAGTACTTCAAGCCGGTCAGTTCCGCCACGGCCCGCGCGGCCGACGTCACCAACGCCGGCACCGCTATGGCGCCGAACGGAACCCCGGACTACAACTACGACGTCGTCTACGGCCTTGATGCGCCGCTGACCTACGACATCGACCTGGCGCGGCCCGTTGGCGGGCGTATCGTCAACCTCAGCTACGGGGGAGAGGCGCTGCGTGCGGACCAGGAATTCGCCATGGCCATCAACAACTACCGCCAGAGCGGCGGCGGGAATTTCCCGGCAGTCAAGACGGCGCCCGTCCTGTCCAACAGCCAGCAGGAGATCCGGCAGCGGATCATTGACTACGTTGTTGACAACGGCACCCTTGATGCAGCCCTGTTCAGCCGGAATGACTGGCGGCTTGTGGTCAACGGCCAGCCGCTGACGGTCACACCCTAGACGTGGCTGCCGGGCGGTGCCGGGACCTGGACGGCGTCGCTGATGTCCGCGACCACGGCGTCCAGCGCCGCGGTCAGGGCATCGGCGTCCACGAAGGCACTGTAGCCGTGCTGCCCGGCACCCATGGAAATCCGCCGCCCTGTGATGGCCGCGTCCGCGTAGACCGGCCACGGCGTGGTGCTGCCCAGCGGGGTGATCGTACCGCGCTCGTAACCGGTGGCCTCGAGCGCGACGTCGGCCGGCGGCAGGGAAAGCTTGTTGACACCCAGCAGGCTGCGGAGCTTCGGCCAGGAAATCTGGCGGTCTCCCGGCACCAGGGCAAACAGGAAGCTGCCGTCCTTGTGCTTGACCACCAGGGACTTCACAATGTCCGACGGCTGGATGCCCAGGATCCGGGCCGCCTCTTGGAGGCTGTTCGCGGCGAGCCGCTCCACGAGCTGGACCTCCAGCCCGCGGGCGGCGGCATCGGCAAGGAACCGCTCCCTGCCGGTGCCGCCGGCTCCGGTCGTGCCGCCGGTGGCGTTGTCGGCGTTGCCAGCCACAGTCGTCAGTCCCGGTAGAGGAGGAGGGCTTCGCCCTGCCCGCCGCCGCCGCACAGGGAAACAGCGGCCTTGCCGGAGCCGCGGCGTTTCAGTTCGTGTGCGGCATGTCCGGCCAGACGGGCGCCCGAGGCCCCGATGGGGTGCCCGAGGGCGATGGCGCCGCCGTGGATGTTGCACTTCTCCAGCGGGTACTGGAGGTCCTTGAGCGACTGGACGGCAACCGAACCGAAGGCCTCGTTGATCTCAATGAAGTCGAGGTCCGCGGTGGTCCATCCGGCACGGTCCAGGGCGCTCTTGATTGCATTGGAGGGCTGCGAGTGCAGCGAATTATCCGGGCCTGCTACCTGGCCCGGCTTGCCCACCACCGCAAGATAGTCAAGGCCGTTGTCCTCCGCGAACTTCCGGGTGGTCAACACCAGGGCGGCAGCGCCGTCGGACAGGGGAGAGGAGTTGCCCGCCGTGATGGTGCCGTCGCTGACGAACGCCGCACGGAGCCCGGCCAGCGACTCGATCGACGTGTTCGGGCGCACGCCCTCGTCTGTGGCCACCACCACCGGATCCCCCTTCCGCTGTTTGACGCTGATCGGGGCGATCTCGTCGTCGAAAACTCCGTTCTTCGCGGCCAGGGCAGCGCGCTGGTGGGACTGGGCCGCCACGTTGTCCTGCGAGGTCCGGTCGATGCCCAGGACCAGGTTCTTGCTTTCCGTGGACAGCCCCATGGACTGTCCGTCGAAGGCATCGGTCAGGCCGTCATGCGCGGCCACGTCCAGCGCCTGGACAGTCCCGTACGTCCAACCCTGGCGGGAACCCGGCAGGATGTGCGGCGCCCGGGACATGGATTCCTGGCCGCCGGCGACGACGACGGCGGCATCACCGCTACGGATCATGCGGGCGGCGTCGATCACGGCTGTGAGGCCGGAAAGGCACACTTTGTTGATGGTGACCATGGGGACGTTCCAGCCGATGCCGGCGCCGATGGCGCTCTGCCGCGCCGGGTTCTGGCCCGCTCCCGCCTGCAGCACCTGGCCCATGATGACCGCATCCACCTGGTCCGCGGCAACGCCGCTCGCGGCGAGGGCCGCCTTGATGGCATGCGCCCCGAGCTCCACCGCCGTGAAGCCGGTCAACTGTCCGTTGAGGCGGCCCTGCGGCGTGCGGGCCGCAGCGAGGATGACAACATCGTTGTTGTCTGGGGAGTTGCTCATGGTTATCTCTTCCGATCTGTGACGATGTAGGCCAAGGCTATCGTGAGCCGAATCACCTATCCATTCAAACGCATGCGCGGCAGGCTCCATTCCGCCGCCTTGATGGGTAGGCCTGCCCATCAAGCGAATGTGCGGCGCCGGTCAGGGCTGAGTAGGGTGGATGGCGGATACGCCCGTCCCGGGAAGACGTTGTGGGGAAACAGGAGCTCAAATGAAGAAGATACTTGCAGTCGCGGCCATCGCAGGCCTGGCCGGACTCACGGCCTGCAGCGTTTCCACTCCCGCGCCCGACAGCACGACGTCGACGGCGGCCCCTGCCACCTCTTCTTCCGCGCCGTCCCCGGCGTCCCCGTCGCGGTCTTCCGACAGTTCCGACGCCGGAAGTGCGGGCGTGAAGGAAGCCTGCGAGAAGTTCAACACCCTCTACGCCGAGTACAAGGCTGCGGGCGGCGACGCCAATGCCTACGAGGACATCTACCTCAAGGCCGAGGACGCCAAAGCTGCCGTCTCCGGAGATCTCGAGGGCCTTTTTGCTGCACTGAGCCTCATCGCCATCGACCATTCAGCAGCTGGCGGGAACGGCGAGCCGGAGCAGGCTTCCAAGGACGCGGTCCGCGATGCGGTGTTCGCCAACGCCGGCGCCTGCACCGCCGAAGGCGTGACCCTCACGCTGTAGCGGTCCGCCTGCGGCGGCCCGCCCGTGGCGGTCCGCAGACCAACTAGGTGCCCGCGGCAACAGTGCTTGCAATAAGCGGGGAAGTGGGGTAGACACGTACGCTGTTTTGCCGTATCGTAGATATTTGCGTCTTCCCTGTTTACCTTCAGCCTTCATATAGCGGTGGGCTTTGCCTAGCAGCTGATCCATCAACGTGCCGTCAAAGACGTGTCACACCATGGGCAGCCTGGGTCCCGGGTCATATAGCGGAACCGGACTGGTAGCGCTGCGGAGTCATTCTGCAGGGCTTGCAACGGGGGAGATCTGAAAACGCCTGAAGGTCTGTGGAAGGATCCCTCTTGGTCGCCTCGAGCACCTCTAATGTAAACAACGCTACCGCTATCAATGCCGACAGCACCGATGGTGCCACTCGCCGGCTCTCATTCGCAAAGATTCACGAACCTCTTGACGTTCCGAATCTGCTTGCCCTGCAAACGGACAGCTTCGACTGGCTGGTCGGAAACGAACGCTGGCAGGCACGCGTTGCGAAGGCCGTCGAAGAAGGCGACCTCAGCGTCGCCACTAGCTCCGGTCTGTCTGACATCTTCGAAGAGATCTCCCCGATCGAGGATTTCCAGGGCACCATGTCCCTGAGCTTCTCCGATCCGGAGTTCGCTGATCCCAAATACACCATGGCCGAGTGCAAGGACCGGGATGCTACGTACTCGGCTCCGCTGTACGTTAAAGCCGAGTTCATGAACAACAACACGGGCGAAATCAAGCAGCAGACCGTGTTCATGGGTGACTTCCCGCTGATGACCGAGAAGGGCACCTTCGTAGTCAACGGCACCGAGCGCGTCGTTGTCTCCCAGCTGGTCCGTTCCCCGGGCGCCTACTTCGAGCGCACCGCTGACAAGACCAGCGACAAGGATATCTTCACTGCCAAGATCATCCCGTCCCGCGGTGCCTGGTTCGAGCTCGAGATCGACAAGCGCGACCAGGTCGGCGTCCGCCTTGACCGCAAGCGCAAGCAGTCCGTCACCGTGCTGCTGAAGGCCCTCGGCTGGACCGAAGGCCAGATCCTCGAAGAGTTCGGCCAGTACGACTCCATGCGCGCAACGCTGGAGAAGGACGCCACCGAAACCCGCGAAGACGCCTTGCTGGACATCTACCGGAAGCTGCGACCGGGCGAGCCGCCCACCGTCGAGGCTGCCCAGTCCCTGCTGGACAACCTGTACTTCAACTCCAAGCGCTACGATCTGGCCAAGGTCGGCCGTTACAAGATCAACCGCAAGCTTGGCATCGACCGCTCCCTTGGCGACAAGGAAGCTTCGGTCCTGCACGTCGAAGACATCGTTGCAATGATCAAGTTCCTGGTTGCACTGCACGCCGGCGAGAAGACCCTCACCGGCAAGCGCGACGGCCAGGACCACGAGCTGCGCGTCGAAATCGATGACATCGACCACTTCGGCAACCGCCGCATCCGCGCCGTCGGCGAGCTCATCGAGAACCAGGTCCGCACCGGCCTGTCCCGTATGGAGCGCGTCGTCCGCGAGCGTATGACCACGCAGGACGTCGAAGCCATCACGCCGCAGACGCTGATCAACATCCGCCCCGTCGTGGCAGCCATCAAGGAGTTCTTCGGAACCTCCCAGCTGTCCCAGTTCATGGACCAGAACAACCCGCTGTCGGGTCTGACCCACAAGCGCCGCCTGTCGGCGCTTGGCCCGGGTGGTCTGTCCCGTGACCGTGCAGGCATGGAAGTCCGAGACGTTCACCCGTCCCACTACGGACGTATGTGCCCCATTGAAACCCCTGAAGGCCCGAACATTGGTCTGATCGGTTCGCTGGCATCCTACGGCCGCATCAACCCCTTCGGTTTCATCGAGACCCCGTACCGCCTCGTATCCGAGGGCGTCGTCTCCGATGAGGTCCAGTACCTCACGGCCGACGACGAAGCAGAGGTCCTGATTGCCCAGGCCAACGCTCCGCTGGACGAGAACAAGAAGTTCGCCGAAGAGACCGTCCTGGTCCGCGCCCGTGGTGGTGGAGGCGAGCCCGTGCTGGTCCCCGCCGCCGACGTCGAGTTCATGGACGTTTCCCCGCGCCAGATGGTGTCCGTGGCTACGGCCCTGATTCCGTTCCTCGAGCATGACGATGCAAACCGCGCACTCATGGGTGCCAACATGCAGCGCCAGGCCGTGCCGCTGGTCCGTTCCGAGGCACCGTTCGTCGGTACCGGCATGGAGCGCGCCGCTGCAGTCGACGCCGGTGACGTCGTCATCGCGAAGAAGGCCGGTGTGGTCACCGAGGTGTCCGCTGAACTCGTCATCATGCTCAACGACGACGGCACGGAAACCAACTACCGCATCAACAAGTTCGCGCGTTCCAACCAGGGCAACTGCTACAACCACCGTGTCCTGGTGAGCGAAGGCCAGCGCCTGGAGGTCGGCGGCATCATCGCTGACGGCCCGGCAACGGACCAGGGTGAACTTGCGCTCGGTAAGAACCTGCTCGTGGCATTCATGTCATGGGAAGGCCACAACTTCGAGGACGCCATCATCCTCTCGCAGCGCATTGTTGCCGAGGACGTTCTTTCCTCCATCCACATCGAGGAGCACGAGATTGATGCCCGCGACACCAAGCTTGGTGCCGAGGAAATCACCCGTGACATCCCCAACGTGTCCGAGGAAGTCCTGGCAGGCCTGGACGAGCGCGGCATCATCCACATCGGTGCCGAGGTTGAAGCCGGCGACATCCTGGTCGGAAAGGTCACCCCGAAGGGTGAAACCGAACTGACCCCGGAAGAGCGCCTGCTGCGCGCCATCTTCGGTGAGAAGTCCCGCGAAGTGCGCGACACGTCCCTGAAGGTTCCGCACGGCGAGTCCGGCACCGTCATCGGCGTCCGCGTCTTCGACCGCGACAACGACGACGAGCTGCCTCCGGGCGTCAACCAGCTGGTCCGCGTGTACGTGGCCGCCAAGCGCAAGATCACCGACGGCGACAAGCTCGCCGGCCGTCACGGCAACAAGGGTGTTATCTCTAAGATCCTTCCGATCGAGGACATGCCCTTCCTTGCCGACGGCACCCCCGTTGATATCGTCCTGAACCCGCTGGGTGTTCCGGGCCGTATGAACGTCGGCCAGGTGCTCGAAACGCACCTCGGCTGGGTTGCCAAGACCGGTTGGAAGATCGAAGGCGAGCCCGAGTGGGTCAAGCAGCTGCCGAACCTGCCGCGCGAGAGTGGCCAGACCACCGTTGCAACGCCGGTCTTCGACGGTGCTCGTGAAGAAGAAATCACGGGCCTGCTCGACTCCACCAACGTGACCCGCGACGGCGACCGCCTGATCAACTCTTCGGGCAAGACCCGCCTGTTCGACGGCCGCTCAGGCGAGCCGTTCCCGGATCCGATCTCGGTCGGCTACATGTACATCCTGAAGCTCCACCACCTGGTGGACGACAAGATCCACGCGCGCTCCACCGGCCCGTACTCCATGATCACGCAGCAGCCGCTGGGTGGTAAGGCACAGTTCGGTGGCCAGCGCTTCGGTGAAATGGAAGTGTGGGCGCTCGAAGCTTACGGCGCCGCTTACACGCTCCAGGAACTCCTCACGATCAAGTCGGATGACATCCATGGTCGTGTGAAGGTCTACGAAGCCATCGTCAAGGGCGAGAACATCCCGGAGCCGGGCGTTCCTGAGTCCTTCAAGGTCTTGATCAAGGAAATGCAGTCGCTGTGCCTGAACGTGGAAGTGCTTTCCACGGACGGAACCACAATTGAAATGCGTGACTCTGATGACGCAGTCTTCACGGCTGCGGAAGAACTGGGCATCGATCTGTCTCGTGCAGAGCCCAGTTCCGTAGAAGAGGTCTAAGAGGGGGTTTACCGGGAAAAGCAGCGCACCACCCGCGCTGTCTTTTCCCGGTAAACCACCTCCCTCTTCCCGTAACCCAAGACTTCAGAATTTAGAGAACAAGAGAGAACAGGGACCATATGTCCAGCGAATCCTCCTTCGGCCTCATGCAGATCGGCCTCGCCACCGCGGAAGACATCCGTGGCTGGTCTTACGGCGAGGTTAAGAAGCCGGAAACCATCAACTACCGCACGCTCAAGCCCGAGAAGGACGGCCTCTTCTGCGAGAAGATCTTCGGCCCGTCCCGCGACTGGGAATGCTACTGCGGCAAGTACAAGCGCGTGCGCTTCAAGGGCATCATCTGCGAGCGGTGTGGCGTTGAGGTCACCCGTGCCAAGGTCCGCCGTGAGCGCATGGGCCACATCGAACTGGCTGCGCCCGTAACGCACATCTGGTACTTCAAGGGTGTTCCGTCCCGCCTGGGCTACCTCCTTGACCTGGCACCGAAGGACCTTGAGAAGGTCATCTACTTCGCTGCCTACATGATCACGAGCGTCGACACCGACAGCCGCCACGAGGAACTGCCCAACCTGCAGGTTGAGCACGACATCGAGAAGAAGCAGCTGGTTGACAACCGCGACTCCGACATCGCCACGATCGCCCGCGACCTTGAGAACGAGCTTGCCCGTCTCGAAGGCGAAGGCGCCAAGGCTGCCGACAAGAAGAAGGCCCGCGACTCCGCGGACCGTCAGATGGCCAATGTGCGTAAGCGTGCCGACGCCGACATCGAGCGCCTCGAGCAGGTCTGGGACCGCTTCAAGAACCTCAAGGTCGCAGACCTCGAAGGCGATGAAGGCCTCTACCGCGAACTGCGTGACCGCTACGGCATGTACTTCGAAGGCTCCATGGGTGCCGAAGCCATCAAGAAGCGTCTTGAGAACTTCGACATGCAGGCCGAGTCGGACCTCCTGCGCGACATCATTGCCAACGGCAAGGGCCAGCGCAAGACCCGCGCCCTGAAGCGCCTGAAGGTGGTCAACGCCTTCCTGACCACCAACAACAGCCCGCTCGGCATGGTGCTGGACGCCGTCCCGGTGATCCCGCCGGAACTGCGCCCGATGGTCCAGTTGGACGGTGGCCGCTTCGCGACCTCCGACCTCAACGACCTCTACCGTCGTGTGATCAACCGCAACAACCGCCTCAAGCGACTGCTTGACCTCGGTGCTCCGGAGATCATCGTCAACAACGAGAAGCGCATGCTTCAGGAAGCTGTTGACAGCCTCTTCGACAACGGCCGTCGTGGGCGTCCGGTTACGGGTCCGGGCAACCGTCCGCTGAAGTCCCTGAGCGACATGCTCAAGGGCAAGCAGGGTCGTTTCCGCCAGAACCTGCTCGGCAAGCGCGTTGACTACTCCGGCCGTTCGGTCATCGTTGTCGGCCCGCAGCTGAAGCTGCACCAGTGTGGCCTGCCCAAGCAGATGGCTCTGGAGCTCTTCAAGCCGTTCGTGATGAAGCGCCTGGTTGACCTCAACCACGCCCAGAACATCAAGTCGGCCAAGCGCATGGTTGAGCGTTACCGTCCGCAGGTCTGGGACGTTCTCGAAGAGATCATCACCGAGCACCCTGTGCTGCTGAACCGTGCACCTACCCTGCACCGCCTCGGCATCCAGGCGTTCGAGCCCCAGCTTGTTGAAGGCAAGGCTATCCAGCTGCACCCGCTGGTTTGTGGCGCCTTCAACGCTGACTTCGACGGCGACCAGATGGCAGTCCACCTGCCCCTGAGCCCCGAAGCCCAGGCTGAAGCACGCATCCTGATGCTGTCCTCGAACAACATCCTGAAGCCGTCTGACGGCCGCCCCGTGACCCTTCCTTCGCAGGATATGATCATCGGCCTCTACCACCTGACCACCAAGCGTGTCGGTTCAGCTGGCGAAGGCCGGATCTTCTCCTCGGTTTCGGAAGCCATCATGGCGTTCGACCTGCACGAGCTGCACCTGAACTCCCAGGTAAAGATCCGCCTTGAGGGCTTTGTCCCTTACGCCGGCTGGGAAGCTCCGGAAGGCTGGGAGCCGGGTCAGACCGCGCTCGTCCAGACCTCCCTGGGCCAGGTCATCTTCAACCAGACCCTGCCCGAGGACTACCCGTGGGTTGAGGCTGTTGCCGACAAGGGCGAACTGTCCCGCATCGTCAACGACCTCGCCGAGCGCTACCCGAAGGTTGTCACCGCGGCAACGCTGGACAACCTGAAGGATGCCGGTTTCTACTGGGCCACCCGCTCAGGCGTCACGGTCGCCATCTCCGACATCGAGGTCCCGGTTGAGAAGCCGGTCATCCTTGCCGGTTACGAAGAGCGCGCCGCCAAGATCCAGGGCCAGTACGACAAGGGCCTGATCGACGACGACGAGCGTCGCCAGGAACTGATCGAGATCTGGAACAAGGCAACGAACGAGATCGCGCAGGTCATGCGCGACAACCTGTCGCCGATGAACACCATCAACCGCATGGTGTCCTCCGGCGCACGTGGTAACTGGATGCAGGTCCGTCAGATCGCGGGTATCCGTGGCCTGGTGGCCAACCCTAAGGGTGAGATCATCCCGCGTCCGATCAAGTCCTCCTACCGCGAGGGCCTGTCCGTGCTGGAATACTTCATCGCGACGCACGGTGCCCGTAAGGGTCTGGCTGACACCGCCCTGCGTACCGCCAACTCGGGTTACCTGACCCGTCGTCTGGTGGACGTCTCGCAGGACGTCATCGTCCGTGAAGAGGACTGCGGCACCGAACGCGGCCTCGTCACCCCGATTGCCGTGGCTGACGCCAACGGCGAGCTGGTCCTGGACGAGAACGTTGAGAACAGCGCGTACGCCCGTACCCTGGCCGTGGATGTCGTTGACTCCAAGGGCAAGGTCCTGGCTGCCGGCGGCACCGATTGCGGCGACGTGGTCATTGCCGAACTGTTCGCAGCCGGTATCACCGAGGTCAAGGTCCGCTCCGTACTCACCTGTGAGTCCAGCGTCGGCACCTGCGCCCTGTGCTACGGCCGTTCGCTGGCCACCGGCAAGACCGTGGACATCGGTGAGGCAGTGGGCATCATCGCCGCACAGTCCATCGGTGAGCCCGGTACCCAGCTGACCATGCGTACGTTCCACACCGGTGGTGCTGTTTCCGCCAGCGGCGGCGACGACATCACCCAGGGTCTGCCCCGTATCCAGGAGCTCTTCGAAGCCCGTACTCCGAAGGGTGTCGCACCGATTGCAGAAGCAGCCGGCCGCATCACCATCGAAGAGTCCGAGCGCCAGATGCGCCTGGTCATCACTCCGGATGACGGCAGCGAAGAGATCGCCTACCCGGTCCTTCGCCGCTCACGCCTCCTGATTGAAGACGGCCAGCACGTCGCGGTGGGCCAGAAGCTCATCAACGGTCCGGTCGACCCCAAGCAGGTTCTTCGCATCATGGGTCCCCGTGCTGCACAGAAGTTCCTGGTGGACGAGGTCCAGGGCGTGTACCGCAGCCAGGGCATCGGTATCCACGACAAGCACGTCGAGGTTATCGTTCGCCAGATGCTGCGCCGCGTCACGGTCATCGAGTCGGGTGAATCCGACCTGCTCCCCGGCGAACTCGCCGAGCGCAGCCGCTTCGAAGACGCCAACCGTCGCGTTGTGTCCGAGGGCAAGACTCCGGCTTCCGGACGTCCCGAGCTCATGGGCATCACCAAGGCATCCCTGGCGACCGAGTCCTGGCTGTCGGCAGCTTCCTTCCAGGAGACCACCCGCGTTCTCACGCAGGCGGCCATGGAAGGCAAGAGCGACCCGCTGCTCGGCCTCAAGGAAAACGTCATCATCGGTAAGCTCATCCCGGCTGGCACGGGTCTCCCGCGCTACACGGAGGTCACGGTGGAGCCGACTGAAGAAGCAAAGGCAAACCTGTTCACAGGTCCCAGCGCATTCAGCGACTTCTCCTACGACACCCTGGGCGGCGACGGAGCTCCTGAGTTCCACGCCATTCCGCTGGATGACTACGATCTCGGCAGCGACTTCCGCTAACCGTTAATTCGGCGTCGGGCCCCGCCACCTCTCTGTTTTGAACAACGGAGCGGTGGCGGGGCCTTTCCGTTGGCCCGATTAAGGCTTGACGGCCGTCCATGTTAGACTGGATACCAATTGTTATTGTGGCAGTGGATGAGAGCGCCGGCTGAGCTGAAAGGCAAAGCCAGAGCGACGTTTCCGGTTTGCAGGGTTCTTGTGCAACGTATGCCACATTTTTGCATGCCTAGGGACCGATCATGACGTAAGTCTGGGTCCCGGTCTGCGATCCGACTATTAAGGCTTCGCCTCAGCTGCTCTGGAGATTCTTCAAAGCTCGGGCGGCGGGGCAAAGCAAAAGGAGAGCGGCTGTCAGCGGCCGCTCCGGATAAAACGGAGAACACGAGAGTGCCTACGATTAACCAGTTGGTCCGTAAGGGCCGCACGCCTAAGGTCTCAAAGACCAAGGCTCCCGCGCTTAAGGGCAGCCCGATGCGCCGCGGTGTTTGCACCCGCGTCTACACCACCACCCCGAAGAAGCCGAACTCGGCTCTGCGTAAGGTAGCACGTGTGCGCCTTAACGGTGGCGTTGAGGTTACCGCTTACATCCCCGGTGTAGGCCACAACCTCCAGGAGCACTCCATTGTGCTCGTCCGTGGCGGTCGTGTGAAGGACCTCCCGGGTGTCCGTTACAAGATCGTCCGTGGCGCCCTCGATACCCAGGGTGTGAAGAACCGTAAGCAGGCCCGCAGCCGCTACGGCGCAAAGATGGAGAAGAAGTAATATGCCTCGCAAGGGTCCGGCCCCCAAGCGGCCGCTAGTACTAGATCCCGTTTACGGCTCCCCGCTGGTCACCCAGCTGATCAACAAGGTGCTGGTAGACGGCAAGAAGTCCACCGCTGAGCGCATCGTTTACGGTGCCCTTGAAGGCGCCCGCGCAAAGTCCGGCGGCGACCCCGTAGCAGCCCTCAAGAAGGCCATGGACAACGTCAAGCCTTCCCTCGAGGTCCGCTCACGCCGCGTCGGTGGCGCAACCTACCAGGTTCCGGTTGAGGTCAAGCCGGGCCGCTCCACGGCCCTCGCCCTCCGCTGGCTGGTCGGCTACTCCAAGGCCCGCCGCGAAAAGACGATGACCGAGCGTCTCCAGAACGAAATCCTGGATGCCTCGAACGGTCTCGGTGCCGCTGTGAAGCGTCGCGAAGACACCCACAAGATGGCCGAGTCCAACAAGGCCTTCGCACACTACCGCTGGTAATACTTCCCGGACGCCGCCGGCTCTGACGAGCCGGCGGCGAACGTGTAGTCCATCCGAAAGGGAGACACCGTGGCACAGGACGTGCTTACCGACCTTAGTAAGGTCCGCAATATCGGCATCATGGCCCACATTGATGCCGGCAAGACCACCACCACCGAGCGCATTCTGTTCTACACAGGTGTGAACCACAAGATCGGCGAAACGCACGACGGCGCTTCGACCACCGACTGGATGGAACAGGAAAAGGAACGCGGCATCACCATCACGTCTGCCGCCGTGACCTGCTTCTGGGAGAACAACCAGATCAACATCATCGACACCCCCGGCCACGTGGACTTCACGGTCGAGGTTGAGCGGTCCCTGCGCGTCCTCGACGGTGCAGTTGCCGTGTTCGACGGCAAGGAAGGCGTGGAGCCGCAGTCTGAGACTGTGTGGCGCCAGGCTGACAAGTACAACGTTCCGCGTATTTGCTTCGTCAACAAGATGGACAAGCTGGGCGCTGACTTCTACTTCACCGTAGACACCATCATCAGCCGCCTCGGTGCCAAGCCGCTTGTTATGCAGCTACCGATCGGTGCCGAGAACGACTTCATCGGCGTCGTCGACCTGCTCTACATGCGCGCACTGGTGTGGCCCGGCGATGCCAAGGGTGACGTCACCATGGGTGCCAAGTACGAGATCCGCGAGATCCCGGCTGACCTCCAGGAGAAGGCTGACGAGTACCGCGCAACGCTCATTGAGACCGTTGCAGAGTCCTCCGAAGAACTCATGGAGAAGTACCTTGAGGGCGAAGAGATCTCCATCGACGAGCTCAAGGCCGGCATCCGCAAGATGACGATCAACTCCGAGATCTACCCGGTCTTCTGCGGTTCCGCATTCAAGAACCGTGGCGTTCAGCCGATGCTGGATGCTGTTGTCGACTACCTGCCGAACCCGCTCGACGTCCCCCCGATGATCGGCCACGATCCTCGCGACGAAGAGAAGGAACTGACTCGTAAGCCGTCTTCTGAAGAGCCGTTCTCCGCACTGGCCTTCAAGATCGCCGCGCACCCCTTCTTCGGCCAGCTGACCTTCATCCGCGTGTACTCCGGTCACGTGGAAGCAGGCGCCCAGGTGGTTAACTCCACCAAGGGCAAGAAGGAGCGCATCGGCAAGCTGTTCCAGATGCACGCCAACAAGGAAATGCCTGTTGAGGGCGCTACCGCCGGCCACATCTATGCAGCCATCGGTCTGAAGGACACCACCACGGGTGACACCCTGTGTGATTCCGCCAACCAGATCGTTCTCGAGTCCATGAGCTTCCCGGAGCCCGTGATCTCGGTTGCCATCGAGCCGAACACCAAGGGTGACCAGGAGAAGCTCTCCACGGCCATCCAGAAGCTCTCCGCTGAGGACCCGACCTTCCAGGTCTCCCTCAACGAAGACACCGGTCAGACCATCATCGCCGGCATGGGCGAGCTCCACCTGGACATCCTGGTGGACCGCATGCGCCGCGAATTCAAGGTCGAGGCAAACGTTGGCAAGCCGCAGGTTGCTTACCGCGAAACCATCAAGCGCGCTGTAGAGCGTCACGACTACACGCACAAGAAGCAGACCGGTGGTTCCGGCCAGTTCGCAAAGATCCAGATTGCGATCGAGCCGCTGGACACCGCTGAAGGCGAGCTGTACGAGTTCGAGAACAAGGTCACCGGTGGCCGCGTTCCGCGCGAATACATCCCGTCGGTCGACGCCGGTATCCAGGATGCACTGAACGACGGCGTCCTGGCCGGCTACCCGGTTGTCGGCATCAAGGCCACGCTGATTGACGGCGCGTACCACGATGTTGACTCCTCGGAAATGGCGTTCAAGATCGCCGGCCGTATGGCTTTCAAGGAAGCTGCACGCAAGGCGAACCCTGTTCTGCTTGAACCGCTGATGGATGTTGAGGTCCGCACCCCTGAGGAATACATGGGTGAAGTTATCGGTGACCTCAACTCCCGCCGTGGCCAGATGCAGTCCATGGAGGATGCCCAGGGCGTCAAGGTAATCCGCGCACACGTCCCGCTGTCCGGCATGTTCGGCTACATCGGTGACCTGCGTTCCAAGACCCAGGGCCGTGCTGTTTACTCCATGACGTTCAACAGCTACGCCGAGGTCCCGAAGGCTGTCGCCGACGAGATCATCCAGAAGAACCGCGGCGAGTAGTCCACCGGACTTTCAAAGCGACAAACTCGGGTGTATTTCCGATTTCGGAAACTCACCCGGTGCAGGTGGCCGGTTCCCGGTTAGATGCAGTCCGGTCAAGCCGGGCTCCGGCCATCTGCACGAACAGGCTCGAGGGACTAGTATTAGTTCCTGAATCTGCAATTTCACCAATCCAAAGCCCCCCAAGTAGACTTACTGAAGTTTCGGCCGCGACAAGCGCAGCTGAAGGGTAAGTCATTTGAAAACGTTCTAGGAGGAACCTGTGGCAAAGGCAAAGTTCGAGCGGACTAAGCCGCACGTTAACATCGGTACCATTGGTCACGTTGACCACGGTAAGACGACGTTGACGGCCGCCATTTCCAAGGTGCTGTACGACAAGTACCCGACTCTCAACGAGAAGCGTGACTTCGCGTCGATTGACTCTGCTCCCGAAGAGCGTCAGCGCGGCATTACCATCAACATCTCCCACGTTGAGTACCAGACCGAGAAGCGCCACTACGCACACGTAGACGCTCCGGGTCACGCTGACTACATCAAGAACATGATCACCGGCGCTGCCCAGATGGACGGTGCAATCCTCGTGGTTGCCGCCACTGACGGCCCGATGGCACAGACTCGCGAGCACGTTCTGCTCGCCCGCCAGGTTGGTGTTCCCTACCTGCTGGTGGCACTGAACAAGGCTGACATGGTCGACGACGAGGAACTCCTCGACCTCGTTGAAATGGAAGTTCGTGAGCTCCTGAGCTCGCAGGGCTTCGATGGCGACGAAGCACCGGTCGTTCGCGTTTCGGGCCTGAAGGCTCTGGAAGGCGACCCGGAGTGGGTCAAGTCCGTTGAGGACCTGATGGCTGCTGTCGACGAGTCCGTTCCGGACCCCGTACGTGACCGCGACAAGCCGTTCCTGATGCCGATCGAAGACGTCTTCACGATCACCGGCCGTGGCACCGTTGTTACGGGCCGCGCCGAGCGTGGAACCCTCGCGATCAACTCTGAGGTCGAGATCGTCGGCATCCGTCCGGTCCAGAAGACCACGGTTACCGGTATCGAGATGTTCCACAAGCAGCTCGACGAAGCATGGGCCGGCGAGAACTGTGGCCTGCTGCTCCGCGGTCTGAAGCGTGATGACGTAGAGCGTGGCCAGGTTGTCGTCAAGCCGGGTTCCATCACCCCGCACACCGACTTCGAGGCTAACGTCTACATCCTCTCCAAGGACGAAGGCGGACGTCACAACCCGTTCTACTCCAACTACCGCCCGCAGTTCTACTTCCGCACCACGGACGTAACCGGCGTTATCACCCTGCCGGAAGGCACGGAAATGGTTATGCCCGGCGACAACACTGAGATGACCGTTGCGCTCATCCAGCCGATCGCTATGGAAGAGGGCCTCGGCTTCGCAATCCGCGAAGGCGGCCGCACCGTTGGTTCGGGACGTGTCACCAAGATCATCAAGTAGTTCTTGACGATCAAGGATCAGGGAGCCGGCTAACGGACCTCTGATACTTATCAACAGCCCCGCTGCGTTTTTACGCAGCGGGGCTGTTTTTTGCTAGAGTTATTCCAGTCGCTGGATAAAATGCCGTGGTCCATTTGGCGGCAATGACACCGAAAGGAATACCTTGATGTGGTCTGCCCTCATGACGTTTCTGTTCATCATTGCCACCGTTCTGTTGGTCTCCTCCCGGCGCTCCATCCGAGAGCTCAGGGACGCTAACGCCGAGGCTTACCGAAGCGGCTTCATGGCTGGGCACGTCCAGGGGTGGAACGACTGCGCAACCGCGGCCTCTGTTCAGCGCACACCCGGTGCTGGGCTTCCCGCCGCTGCTGCAAATGTCCGCGGGACAGCCTGGGCCAGCCGCCCCGCGGCAGCGGAAGCGCCTAATGCGGACTCTGTGGATCTGTCCCCGCGGCCCTCGCTTCAGGCCGTCGAGCTGTCCCCGCGCCAGCCTTCCGACGCCGCGCTCACTCGGAGAGGACTTGCCGCGCCTCCGGCTCCTGGGCCGGCTACTGATGAGTCACTCGTTGCGGAGTCCGCGGAGGAACTGCAGGCCCGCAAGGAGAGGCGCGAACGCCAGAACATCAACGTCACGCTTTATGTAGCGAGCCTGTTGCTTGTTGCGGCTGGTGCGCTCTTTGTGGGGACCAGCCTCCCTGCCGTGCTGCGTTTCGCAGGGGTTTGCCTCATCACGGTGCTCTTTTATGGTGCCGGACTGGCAATCCATGCCAAGGCTCCGAGGCTGCGGCCGGCCGCCGTAGCGTTCGCGGGTACTGGGCTGGCGCTGGTCCCCGTGTCCGGCCTGGCGATGTATAACTTTGCCGTGCAGGACGCACCGCTGGCATGGCTCCTCACGTCGCTCGTTGGAACGCTGGCGTACGTGATTGCCGCCGTCAGGCTGGACAGCAGGGTCCTTGCATATCTGTCGCTCACCTTCGTGGTCTCCACGGCGTGGTCAGGTGTCTCCGTGCTCGGTGCTCCGCTCGTCTGGTACTTCGCCGCCATGATCGGCGTTGCCGTGGCCGCGACGGCGGTGACACTAGTGAAGCCCGGCTGGGTCACTCCTCTGTTCCTGCGTCCCATCATGCTTCTCGACCCCTTCGTTGTTCCTGCCGTCGCCCTCGCGGCGATGCTTCTTCCCTTGCGTTTGGAGCGCGGTGAGCTTGCATTGATCATGGCGCTCTGCGGAGCCTATTTCGCCGTGGCGGCTTTGGTGCCCGCCGCCGGGCACCGACTCGCGAAAATCTACGGCGCGCGCCTCGCGCTGACCGTCGCGGCGTCGGCCTGGGCGTGGCACCTCTCCGGCAGTTTCGTCTGGGCCCTTTTCACGGGCGCATTCCTGCTTGCCCTTCAGTCGGCGGCCGTAATCGCGGCGGCAGCGCCTCTCCAGCGATGGAGTCCGGCCCGGGCAGGCAGGCACCACTGGACCGCCGACTCGTTCGTTACGCTTGGCGGGCAGCTGGTGCTGGTCATCATCATGGTCATGCGGGTTTCCGGTAGCACGGAGCACTTGCTGCTCTGGGCGGTTCTTGCCGGCACCGCTACTGGCATGTACACCGCGGTTAGAGCCGGGGGAGCCGCTGAATGGGCGCCTCCGGCAGCTCTGGCAACCGGCCTCGTCGCCACCTTCCAGCTCGGCCCTTGGCTGGCCTTCAATCTGCTTGCGGCAGCGACACTCTTCTGGGCGGTTCGCTCGATGCCATCCCGCCCGGGGCTGCGCCGGCACTTTATCGTTGCCGCGCGCGTAGCCGCAACCTTCGCTGTTCCTGCTTTGGTGACGGCGGTGATGGAGGGAAGCCACGAAGCGCCTGCTGCGGCTGTCTTCGCACTCTCGCTCAGCCTTGTGGTCCAACAGGTGACTTCGGCCGTGGCGGAACGGGCGGGTGCCGCGGTGCTGGTGCCTGTGCCCACCCTTGCCGGGTTTACCGCCGCGGGCGCCCTTTGCCTTATGGCCTTGCCCCTCACGGATTCCACGTCGGGCAACGTGCTTTCGGCGGTAGCCCTGGTCGTCCAGTTGCTGGCTTCGCTGGCGGCCGGGGCCCTCCTGTTTCCGAGGTCCGCAGCGGGCGCGACCTGGCAGCCTGGGGTAGTGGAGTGGCTGCCGCTGGCAATAGCGCTGACCGCCGTCATAACGGCCTACTCCGGGGTCTCTCCAGGCCTCGCCAATGGCCTTCTTGTGCTGGTGGTTCTTTACCTGGGATCGTCGGCGCTTCGCTCCGCTGCGATCAGCCGGCGTTGGGCTTACTGGTGGATGACGCGGGGAGCGGCAACCCTGCTGCTGGCGCTGGCCTACGGTGACCTTCAGAAGCAGTCCGGGCCGTTGGTCATTGCCGGAGATGACATCTCGCTGCCCACGGTCCTGATCGTTGCCCTGGGAGTCCAGCTCGTTTTCCCGCTCGGGGCCGCAGTCCGCGACCGTGCCCCGGACGCCGTGGTAGCCGACGTCGCACTGGTCCTGGTGCTGCAAACCGCCACGCTGGCGCTGGGTGTAATCCTGCCCGAAGCGGCCCTCGGCGGCGCAGCGGACTGGCAGAGAACCGTGACCATCACCGTCATGGCACTCAGTGCCGCCGCGTCCGGCTACGTATTCCGCGACCTGCCCGCGGCCTCAGCCTTCGCGCCGTCCATGCTGGCCGTCCTGCTGGTCTGCAGTGCCGGGATTTTGCCCGACGTGGAGCTCCTGCTCGGAATCTTCGCTGTTTACAGCGCGGTCATGGTTGTCGCGGCGGAACCGCGGCAGGCCAAGGGCGCGTACTTTGCTTCGGCGCGCATACTAACTGCCGCCTTGGCAATCGCCTTTAGCTACGATGTCACGGCGTCGGCCACGGCAGTGTCGCTGACCTTCGCAGGAGTGCTGGCTTTCCAACACGTGGTCCGCTGGTTCATGCGGCACCGTCTGGAGCAGGTGCCGTTCCAGGATGCCGCAGTGTGGCTTACTTTGGCGGCGCAGGCGCTTCTGCCGGCGCTGTATCTCGTCCAGGGGGGCGGTGCGTCCGCTGTGTCCGCAGCCGAAGGCGGGCGCGGCGTCGTCCTGGCGGAACTGCTTCTGCTGTTGCTTGGTGCGGTCGCTGCCCATCGGCTGTTCGCGGCACGCGGTGCGCTGTACCTGAGTGTGTATGCAGCGCTGTTCGGCATTGTCGCGGCGGGACCGGCGCTGCACTTCGGGCCCGGAACTTTCCTCGAAGCGCCACTTCTCAGCCGGGCCGGCGTTCCGCTGGCATTGCTTGCCGTGTCGCTCGCGTTCAACGCTTTCGGACTTCTAGGAGGACGGCGCCCCGAGGGGCAGCAAGTGGCCGCGGTAGACCGCTGGTTCTGGCTGACCGGCGCGGCTGTTCCTGCAGTCGCCGCCGTGCTGACCGCCGCCCAGGCAGCGGACTGGATCACGGGTGCCGCACTTCTGGTCCTGGCCGCCACCGGGTTCACTGCCTCGCACGTGGAACGCCTGCCGCTGTTGTACCCGCCTTCCGCAGCACTCGTCCTGACCGGGGCCACACAGATTGCCGAAACCGTGTTTCGCGGCACTCCGGGCGTATGGGGAGCCTACCTGCCATGGCTGGCCGGCTGCGGGCTGGCCGCCGCGGTCCTCTACGGGGTCAGCTTCGCGTTCAGTGCCCAGGACGGAGTGCGACGCCGGACACTGGTGTGCGCAGGTGCGCTTGGCCTGGCCGTGCCCGCCCTGGCCGGGCTGGTGCGCGACGCAACCTCCCTGACGGCGTCCCTGCTGGTGGCCGCGACAGTGGCCGTGATCGTCCGGGAAGTTCCGGTCGGGATGCGGTGGCTGGCCGCCGAAATTGGCACATTCGTCGTGACGGTTGCCGTACAGCGTGCACTACTTGTCACGGAGGGCCACCTCCAGTCCCCGTTCTGGGCGGTGCAGTGGTACGTGCTGCTAGCCGCGGCCATGGCCGCGGCCCACTATACCATCGGATCCGGGAGGGCAGGGCGCATCCTGCTGGCTTCGGGCGCTGCCCTGCTCGGGCTGAGCGGCGTGGGGATTCTCTTTGGCGGATCCGGCGGCCAGCAGCTGTGGATCCTGGCACTGCATGCGGCGCTCCTGCTGTCCGGGCTGCTCATCGGTGAGCGGATGTTCGTCTGGTGGGGCGCCGCCGGTGTTTCGCTGTGCCTGATGTGGGCCCTTCGGTCCTACACGTTCGCCCTGCTGGCGCTGATCGCCGTCGGGCTCATCGTCTTTGCCTTGTGGAAGCTGTCGCGTGCCAAGCCTGTGGCGCCGGCTGATGCGGCGTCCCTGCCCGAACCGCAGCCGACGCCCGACGGGCGGCAGGATCGTTCTTCTTGATGCCTTGGTAAGGTTGCTGACAACGAAAGGACAGCAACATGGAATGGTTAATTTTCCTCTTGGTTGCCGCTGCGGTCGTCGTCGGCGTCTTCTGGGCGAAGAAGCACTTCCGCCAGGAGATCGAACGCGCCAAGCGCATCAACCGCGCCAACAAGAACCAGTAGGTCCGGGCTTAAGCTTTCCGGGCCCGGCTCAGCGCCTGGAGCCAATAGAAGGACTCCTTGGGTGTCCGTTCCAGCGTGTCAAAGTCCACGTGGATCAGGCCGAAACGCTGCGAGTACCCAGCGGCCCACTCAAAATTGTCCAGAAGCGTCCACACGTAGTAGCCCAGGAGTTTCACGTCCTCGGCCAGGCCGCCGGGTGACGTGGCCGCCAGCGCATGGCCCAGGTGGCTGGCGAGGTACTCGATTCTGTTGGAGTCGGCAATCGGACCGGTCACATGCTCCGGCTCCGGGAAGCTCGCTCCGCTCTCAGTGATGTACAGCGGCGGCAAAGCATCCCCGTAGCGGTCTTTCATTTCGCGGAGCAGGATGCCGATGTGTTTGGGGGCCACAGGCCAGCCGAAGCCGGTGGTTTCGTACTCCGGATAGCCCACTTCGTGGAATGGCAACTGGGCCAGCGCGGCAGAATTGTTTGCCGGTATGCTCACGGGCCCCCGGCCCATGGCTACTTTCACGGGGTAGTAGTAATTGAGCCCGTAGAAGTCCAGCGGCTGGTGGATGGTCCGGAGGTCGGCGTCGGAGATCTTGCCCATGGAGCGGAACCATGGCCGGGCCACCAGCGGCAGCTTCGGGTAACGGCCCAGCAGAACGGGGTCCGCGTAGACGCGGTTCATCAAAATATCGAAGATTCGCGCCACCATCCTGTCGCCAGGCTTGCCGGTTGCCGGCCGGACGGGGGAGTGCAGGTTGGTGACGCCGATGGCCCCGGTGACGCCCGCGGCTCGCAAGGCCTGGACGGCGAGTCCGTGCCCCAGCAGTTGATGGTGAATTGACGGCAGGGCGTTGAAGAGGAGATTGTGGCCCGGGGCATGGACGCCCAGTGCATATCCGTTCAGGGTCACCGACACCGGCTCGTTCAGTGTGACCCATTGCGCCACGCGGTCCCCGAACCGTTCTCCGGCTGCTGCGCTGTATTCGGCGAAGCGTTCCGCGGTGGAGCGGTTCAGCCAGCCGCCGCCGTGTTCGAGCGGCAGGGGAGTGTCCCAGTGGTACAGCGTGGCCATCGGTGAGATGCCGGCGTCGAGCAGCTGGTCGATCAGCCGGTCGTAGAAATCAAGGCCCTGATTATTGAAAGAGCCGCGGCCGTCCGGCTGGATGCGGGGCCAGGAAATGGAGAACCGGTAGGAGTCCACGCCGAGTTCGCGCATCAGGGCCACATCTTCGCCGGAACGGTTGTAATGGTCGCAGGCGATGGCAGGAGAGTGCCCGTCCATGATGCTGCCAGGTTTCTCGGCGAAGGCGTCCCAGCCGGACGGGCCGCGCCCGTCAGCCTTGAGGGATCCTTCGATCTGGAACGCGGCGGCGGCCACACCCAGGACGAACTCCGGGTCCAGCCGCTCGGCCAGGCTCTGCAACGCCGCAGAGTTCTGCACAGTCATGCCCCTATCATCCATTCGACAGTTGCTGAAGGCAATGACCCGCCATCTCCGGGTGCTGAAGGGGCCCGGCATATCCTGATTCGCTTCTGCCTGCAAAATCCGGCATACTAGATGAGTTGTTCAAGCGCTCCTTCGCGTCCCGATCCGGATAATGCCGGGTGTCAGGGTCCAGGTAGGAGACCAAACATAACCCACTCCCCATGGAATTGCGGACGAGTACGCGCGCACAGCGCGACACGCCCGACCGCGGGGGTCGGTTACGCCGGCAGGTTGAGGAACCCGGATTCTTCCGGATTCAGCTTGTGCGGCGGGTGGTAGTTACGACTTCAAATGCTTCGGCAGCCGCACAACGCGTAAGTAAACAGGGCAGCCCCAAACAGGGGAAGCACAGACTGAAAGAGAGTCAGGCGACATGGCGGGACAAAAAATCCGCATCCGGCTGAAGTCATACGACCACGAGGTCATTGACGTTTCAGCACGGAAGATCGTTGAGACGGTCACGCGCGCAGGCGCAACGGTAGTCGGCCCCGTGCCGCTGCCGACGGAGAAGAACGTGTACTGCGTTATCCGCTCTCCGCACAAGTACAAGGACAGCCGCGAGCACTTTGAAATGCGCACGCACAAGCGTCTTATCGACATCATCGACCCCACGCCGAAGGCTGTTGACTCGCTTATGCGTCTCGACCTGCCGGCTGACGTGAACATCGAAATCAAGCTGTAGGGAGGTGCTGAGAGACTATGACCGCAACCCGTAACGTAAAGGGCCTGCTGGGCACGAAGCTCGGCATGACCCAGGTCTGGGATGAGAACAACAAGCTCATCCCCGTCACTGTTGTCCAGGCTGACTCAAACGTCATCACCCAGCTGCGCAATGCAGACGTTGATGGCTACGTCGCCGTTCAGATCGGCTACGGCCAGATCGATCCCCGCAAGGTCACCAAGCCGCTGGCTGGTCACTTTGAAAAGGCAGGCGTCACGCCTCGCCGCCACGTTGTCGAACTCCGTACCGCAGATGCTGCCGAGTACGAGCTGGGCCAGGAGCTCTCTGTTGAGGTCTTCGAAGCCGGCCAGAAGATCGACGTCGTTGGCACCACCAAGGGTAAGGGCTTCGCCGGTGTTATGAAGCGTCACGGCTTCCACGGCGTTGGTGCTTCCCACGGTGCACACAAGAACCACCGTAAGCCCGGTTCAATCGGTGGCGCATCCACCCCGAGCCGCGTCTTCAAGGGCATGAAAATGGCCGGCCGCATGGGCGCCGTTCGTCACACCACGCTGAACCTCACGGTTCACGCAGTTGACGTCGAGAAGTCGCTGCTCCTCATCAAGGGCGCCGTTCCCGGTGCCCGCGGCCAGGTCGTCCTCGTACGCACCGCCGTGAAGGGAGCCTAGTTCAATGACTAGCACTGTCAAGGTTGACCTGCCTGCAGAGATCTTCGACGTACAGACCAACGTGCCGCTGCTGCACCAGGTCGTCGTTGCACAGCTCGCTGCTGCTCGCCAGGGTACCCACAAGACCAAGACCCGCGCTGAAGTTTCCGGTGCAGGCCGCAAGCCGTTCAAGCAGAAGGGCACCGGCCGCGCCCGTCAGGGTTCAATCCGCGCTCCTCACATGACCGGTGGTGGCGTTGTCCACGGCCCGACCCCGCGCGACTACAGCCAGCGGACCCCCAAGAAGATGATTGCTGCTGCACTTCGCGGCGCACTGTCTGACCGCGCCCGCAACGGCCGCATCCACGTTGTTGCTGAACTGGTAGCCGGCACCAAGCCGTCCGCCAAGGAAGCACTGGCAACGCTGCGCGGAGTTTCCGAGCGCAAGAACCTGCTCGTTGTCATCGAGCGCGCCAACGATGTTGCCGCACTGTCCGTGCGCAACCTCGCAGATGTTCACGTTCTGTACGCAGACCAGCTGAACACCTACGACGTGCTCGTCTCTGACGACGTAGTCTTCACCAAGGCTGCCTACGAGGCATTCGTTGCCGCCAAGGCAAAGAACGAGGAGGATGCCAAGTGAGCGCAGCCACCATCAAGGACCCGCGCGACGTCGTGCTTGCACCCGTCGTATCGGAAAAGAGCTACGGCCTGATCGATGAGGGAAAGTACACCTTCCTGGTGGACCCCCGCTCGAACAAGACCGAGATCAAGCTGGCCGTGGAGAAGATTTTCTCCGTCAAGGTCGAATCGATCAACACCATCAACCGTGCCGGTAAGCGTAAGCGCACCAAATTCGGCTGGGGAACCCGCAAGAACACCAAGCGTGCGATTGTGACCCTCAAAGAAGGCACGATCGACATCTTCGGCGGTCCGCTCGCGTAGCGGAGACCACTTTAACGAGGAAATGAATTATGGGAATCCGTAAATATAAGCCGACTACCCCGGGCCGTCGCGGCTCGAGCGTAGCGGACTTCACTGAAATCACGCGGTCGACGCCGGAAAAGTCGTTGGTACGTCCGCTGCCCAAAAAGGGCGGCCGTAACAACACCGGTAAGATCACGACCCGTCACAAGGGTGGTGGCCACAAGCGCCAGTACCGTCTGATCGACTTCCGTCGCCACGACAAAGACGGCGTTGACGCCCGCGTTGCCGAAATTGAGTACGATCCGAACCGTACGGCTCGCATCGCCCTCCTGCACTACGTTGATGGCACCAAGCGTTACATCATCGCCCCGAACAAGCTGTCCCAGGGTGACTTCGTAGAGGCCGGTGCCAACGCTGATATCAAGCCTGGCAACAACCTGCCCCTGCGCAACATCCCGGTAGGTACCGTTATCCACGCAGTTGAACTGCGTCCGGGTGGCGGCGCCAAGATGGGCCGCTCCGCCGGCGCATCGATCCAGCTCGTTGCCAAGGAAGGCCGCTTCGCCCAGCTGCGTCTGCCTTCCGGCGAAATCCGCAACGTTGACGTGCGCTGCCGCGCAACGATCGGCGAGGTCGGCAACGCCGAGCAGTCGAACATCAACTGGGGCAAGGCCGGCCGCATGCGCTGGAAGGGCGTTCGCCCGACCGTCCGTGGTGTCGCGATGAACCCGGTTGACCACCCGCACGGTGGTGGCGAGGGTAAGACGTCCGGTGGACGTCACCCCGTCAACCCCAACGGTAAGCGCGAAGGTCGCACCCGCCGTCCCAACAAAGAGAGCGACAAGCTTATTGTTCGTCGCCGTCGTACTGGCAAGAACAAGCGATAGGAGCCTGGACACATGCCACGCAGCCTGAAAAAAGGTCCTTTCGTTGACCAGCACCTCTTTGTAAAGGTGGACAGGGAAAACGAAAAGGGCACCAAGAACGTCATCAAGACCTGGTCCCGCCGCTCGATGATCATTCCCGACATGCTCGGGCACACGATCGCCGTGCACGACGGACGCAAGCACATTCCGGTGTTTGTCACCGAGTCGATGGTCGGGCACAAGCTCGGCGAATTCGCTCCCACGCGGACATTCCGCGGCCATGTCAAGGACGACCGTAAGGGCAAGCGCCGCTAGGCGCCTGCACTTACGTCAAAGACGAGAGAAGGAAAGCAATGGAAGCCAAGGCAATTGCGCGTCACATCCGCGTAACGCCTATGAAGGCCCGGCGCGTCGTCAACCTTGTTCGTGGTAAGCAAGCGAACGAGGCTCTGGCAATTCTGAAGTTTGCCCCCCAGGCAGCTTCTGAGCCGGTATTCAAGGTAGTTCAGTCGGCAATCTCCAACGCCCGGGTCCTCGCGGACCGCGACGGCGTGGCGTTTGACGAAGGTGACCTCATCATCAGCGAAGCGTTTGTTGATGAAGGCCCGACCATGAAGCGGTTCCAGCCGCGTGCCCAGGGTCGTGCATTTCAGATCAAGAAGCGCACGAGCCACATCACCGTGGTAGTCGCTACCCCGGAGAAAGAGGAGGCTCGCTAAGTGGGACAGAAAGTTAACCCGCACGGGTTCCGACTCGGCATCACCACCGATCACGTATCGCACTGGTTTGCTGACAGCACCAAGGCCGGCCAGCGGTACAAGGACTTCGTTCGCGAAGACATCCGTATCCGCCAGCTCATGTCCACGGGCATGGAGCGCGCCGGTATCGCCAAGGTTGAGATCGAACGCACCCGCGACCGTGTCCGCGTGGATATCCACACGGCACGTCCGGGCATCGTTATCGGCCGCCGCGGTGCTGAAGCAGACCGCATCCGCGGCGAGCTCGAAAAGCTCACCGGCAAGCAGGTTCAGCTGAACATCCTCGAGGTCAAGAACCCCGAGATGGAAGCACAGCTTGTTGCCCAGGGCGTTGCGGAGCAGCTGACTTCACGCGTGGCATTCCGCCGTGCAATGAAGAAGGCAATGCAGTCCGCACAGCGTGCAGGTGCCAAGGGCATCCGTATCGCTTGCTCCGGTCGACTGGGTGGCGCTGAAATGTCCCGCTCGGAGTTCTACCGCGAAGGCCGTGTGCCCCTGCACACCCTCCGTGCGAACATCGACTACGGCTTCTACGAAGCCAAGACCACCTTCGGCCGCATCGGTGTGAAGGTCTGGATCTACAAGGGTGACGTCACCTCCAAGGAACTGGCTCAGCAGGCAGCTGCTGCTCCGTCCCGCGGCCGTGGTGCCAGCGATCGTCCGGGCCGCCCGGGTGGCGCTGACCGTGGTGACCGCCGTCGTCGTACCGACCGCCCGGCAGCCGAAGCAGCACCTGCTGCTGAAGCTCCTGCGGTTGAGGCAGCTGCACCGGCAGTAGAAGGAGGACAGGCTTAAATGCTTATCCCACGTCGAGTCAAGCACCGTAAGCAGCACCACCCGGGTCGTTCCGGCGCTGCTACGGGCGGCACCAAGGTCTCCTTCGGTGAGTGGGGCATCCAGGCTCTGAGCCCGGCATACGTCACGAACCGTCAGATCGAATCTGCCCGTATCGCGATGACCCGCCACATCAAGCGTGGCGGCAAGGTCTGGATCAACATTTACCCGGACCGTCCGCTGACGAAGAAGCCTGCTGAAACCCGTATGGGTTCCGGTAAGGGTTCTCCGGAATGGTGGGTCTCAAACGTCAAGCCGGGCCGGGTTCTCTTCGAACTCTCCGGTGTCAGTGAAGAGGTAGCTCGCGAGGCACTGCGCCTGGCAATCCACAAGCTGCCGTTGAAGGCACGCATTGTGCGTCGCGAAGGTGGTGAGTAGAAATGGCAGTAGGATCCAAGGAACTTGCATCCGCACAGCTGGACGGTTTCGACAACGAGCGTCTCGTTGAAGAACTCCGCAAGGCCAAGGAAGAGCTGTTCAACCTGCGTTTCCAGTCCGCCACCGGTCAGCTGGAGAACCACGGTCGTCTGCGCGCGGTAAAGAAGGACATCGCCCGCATCTACACCGTTCTTCGTGAGCGCGAGCTGGGCATTCGTGCCGAGGTTGCCGCACCGGTTGTGGAAGCCAAGGAAGAAAAGAAATCCAAGAAGGCTGCAACCAAGAAGGCCGACAAGGCTGAAACGGTTGAGACCGAGGAGGATGCCAAGTGAGTGAAAAGGACGAGAACGTGACGGAAACTGTTTCCGGCGCAGCCAAGGCTGACGAGCGCGGTTACCGTAAGACGAAGCGCGGCTACGTCGTCTCGGACAAGATGGAAAAGACCATCGTTGTCCAGGTTGAAGACCGCGTGAAGCACGCCCTCTACGGCAAGGTCATCCGCCGCAACACGAAGATCAAGGCTCACGACGAAGAGAACACCGCCGGCATCGGCGACCTCGTTCTCCTCGCCGAGACCCGCCCGCTCTCCGCTACCAAGCGGTGGCGCCTGGTGGAGATCCTCGAGAAGGCTAAGTAACACCTGCAGAAATGCCGAGAAGCCCTCGTTCCCCTTGCGGGAGCGGGGGCTTCTCCGTGTCCGCGGTGCCCAGCGGGGGAGCAGCCCGGGGGTACCGCCGTGCCGTGCGCCGGCACCGTGGCTGTGATATGGGGATTGGCCCAAAACGTGCTAAGATTTTGAGTTTGTATGGCGCCGTTCGTGCGCCGTCATCAACCTCGTAAACAATCGTGCCACGGCATAGTGCCCCCTTGCGCCCCGATCCGTCGGAACCGCCTGGGAAGCAAATGTTTTTGGCACGGGAGTTTAGGCCTGGTCTGGCAAAATCCAGGCAGGTCAAGAGACACCCCGATCAACCGTTCCGCAAGGCTCATTCCGTAGGAAGATTTTCGGTCTGAGAACCAGCGCGACGCAAGGAGTAAATAGTGATTCAGCAGGAGTCGCGACTCAAGGTCGCCGACAACACGGGTGCTAAGGAAATCCTTACCATTCGCGTTCTCGGTGGATCTGGCCGTCGCTACGCAGGCATTGGCGACGTCATTGTCGCTACCGTCAAGGACGCAATTCCGGGCGGCAACGTAAAGAAGGGCGATGTCGTCAAGGCTGTCATCGTCCGTACCAAGAAGGAACGCCGCCGTGCGGATGGTTCCTACATCAAGTTTGACGAGAACGCAGCTGTGATCCTGAAGAACGACGGTGACCCCCGCGGTACCCGTATCTTCGGACCGGTTGGTCGTGAACTCCGTGACAAGAAGTTCATGAAGATCGTTTCTCTGGCTCCGGAGGTGCTCTAGTCCATGGCTAAGATCAAAAAGGGTGACCTCGTTCAGGTCATCACTGGCGCCAAGGCTGAGCGCGGCGGCGACCGTGGCAAGCAGGGCAAGGTTCTGCGCGTATTCCCCGATACCAACCGCGTGTTGGTTGAAGGCATTAACCGCGTAACCAAGCACACCAAGGTCGGTCAGTCGCAGCGCGGCACCAAGACCGGTGGCATCGAGGTCGTCGAGGCTTCCATCCACATCTCCAACGTGGCCCTGGTTGACCCGTCCACCAAGAAGCCCACTCGCGTCGGTTTCCGTACCGAGACCGTTGAACGTAACGGCAAGAAGCGTGAAGTGCGCGTACGCGTGGCCAAGAGCTCCGGGAAGGACATCTAATGACTGAGACTCTCGAGACTCCGGCAAGCAAGATCGTTCCTCGTCTGAAGACCAAGTACGCGGATTCCATCAAGAGCACGCTCATCGAGGAATTCAAGTACGAAAACGTCAACCAGGTTCCCCGTCTGGTCAAGGTCGTTGTGAACATGGGTGTTGGAGATGCCGCTAAGGACTCCAAGCTGATCGACGGCGCTGTCCGCGATCTGACCCTGATCACCGGTCAGAAGCCGCAGGTAACCAAGGCCCGCAAGTCGATCGCACAGTTCAAGCTGCGCGAAGGCATGCCCATCGGTGCACACGCAACTCTGCGTGGAGACCGCATGTGGGAATTCCTGGACCGTCTGGTCACGCTGGCTCTGCCGCGTATCCGTGACTTCCGGGGCCTCAGTGGCAAGCAGTTTGACGGCAACGGCAACTACACCTTCGGTCTGACCGAGCAGGTTATGTTCCACGAGATCGACCAGGATTCCATCGACCGCGTTCGCGGTATGGACATCACCGTCGTGACCACTGCCAAGACCGACGACGAAGGCCGCGCGCTGCTCAAGGCGCTTGGTTTCCCGTTCAAGACCGAAGCTTAATCTAGCTACATAGAAGGTCCGGCCTTGCCGCTTCCCCCAGGGGATGGCAGGGCGGAAACCGTTATGAGGAAGGGCAAGAGCCCAACATGACCATGACAGATCCCGTCGCAGACATGCTTACGCGTCTGCGCAACGCAAACTCGGCATACCACGACACCGTGACTATGCCGTACAGCAAGCTCAAGGCACGCGTTGCCGACATCCTGAAGGCCGAAGGTTACATCGCCTCCTGGAAAGAAGAAGACGCTGAGGTTGGCAAGAAGCTGACCCTCGAGCTCAAGTTCGGTCCGAACCGCGAGCGTTCAATCGCTGGCGTTCGTCGTATTTCCAAGCCGGGACTCCGCGTTTACGCGAAGTCCACCAACCTGCCGCACGTGCTCGGTGGCCTGGGTGTCGCAATCCTGTCCACCTCTTCCGGCCTCTTGACTGACAAGCAGGCCGGCAAGAAGGGCGTGGGCGGCGAAGTCCTCGCTTACGTCTGGTAACGGGAAAGGAAGAGAATAATGTCACGTATTGGACGTCTCCCCATCACCGTTCCTGCCGGCGTTGAGGTCAAGGTTGACGGCTCTGTCGTCAGCGTCAAGGGTTCCAAAGGCGAGCTGAGCCACACTGTGGCCAGCCCGATCGAGGTCACCCTGGAAGATGGCACCCTGACTGTCGCCCGCCCGAACGACGAGCGCGCCTCACGTTCGCTGCACGGCCTGACCCGCACCCTGATCGCCAACATGATCCAGGGCGTCACCGCAGGCTACGAGAAGAAGCTTGAGATTGTCGGTACCGGTTACCGCGTCCAGGCCAAGGGTTCTGACCTGGAGTTCGCTCTGGGCTACAGCCACCCGGTTAACGTCTCGGCACCGAACGGCATCACCTTTGCAGTAGAGACCCCGACCAAGCTCTCTGTTTCAGGTATCTCCAAGCAGCAGGTCGGCGAGGTTGCTGCCAACATTCGCAAGCTGCGGAAGCCGGACCCCTATAAGGGCAAGGGCATCCGCTACGCCGGCGAAGTCATCCGCCGCAAGGTCGGAAAGGCTGGTAAGTAACCATGGCCATCGCAATTAACAAGAAGCGTACGAACAAGAGCAAGTCTGCTTCACGCAGCCGTCGCCAGCTTCGTATCCGCAAGCGCATCTCCGGAACGGCTGTACGCCCTCGCCTGGTCGTCAACCGCTCCGCACGCCACGTATTCGTCCAGGTTGTCGATGACACCAAGGGCCTGACCGTAGCGAGCGCGTCCACACTGGAAGCCGACCTTCGTGCATTCGACGGTGACAAGACCGCCAAGGCCAAGCGCGTTGGCGAACTGGTCGCCGAGCGTGCCAAGGCTGCCGGTATCGAAGCTGTTGTCTTCGACCGCGGTGGTAACAAGTACCACGGCCGGATCGCCGCCGTCGCTGACGGCGCACGTGAAGGTGGGCTGTCACTGTGACCGAAAATAACGAAAAGGACATTCAGGTGACTGAAGCTGTAGCTGCTCCGGCAACTGAGACCGCTGCGCCTGCTACCACTGACGACCGCCGCGGCGCTCGTCGTGGCGAGCGTGGCGACCGCGGCCAGGGCCGTGGCGACCGTGGTGGCCGTGGTGGCCGCGATGGTGGCCGCGAAGCCGAAAAGAGCCAGTTCGTAGAGCGCGTTGTAACCATCAACCGCGTTTCCAAGGTCGTCAAGGGTGGTCGTCGCTTCAGCTTCACCGCCCTCGTCGTTGTCGGTGACGGCAACGGTATGGTCGGCGTTGGCTATGGCAAGGCTAAGGAAGTTCCTGCCGCTATCGCAAAGGGCGTCGAAGAGGCCAAGAAGTCCTTCTTCCGCGTTCCCCGCATCGGCAGCACCATCCCGCACCGTGTTCAGGGTGAGGCCGCTGCAGGCGTCGTAATGCTGCGTCCGGCTTCCGCCGGTACCGGTGTTATCGCCGGCGGTCCGGTCCGTGCAGTACTGGAGTGCGTGGGTATCCACGACATCCTCTCCAAGTCGCTCGGTTCCTCCAACGCCATCAACATCGTTCACGCGACCGTTGATGCGCTGAAGCGCCTCGAAGAGCCGGCAGCAGTGGCAGCACGCCGCGGCCTCCCGCTCGATGAGATCGCTCCGCCCGCAATGGTGAAGGCGCTCATGAACCAGAAGGCAGGTGTCTGAGTCATGGCTAAGAACCTGATTCCCTCTGACGTTCAGTTGGAGATCACTCAGATCAAGTCCGCCATTGGCGGCAAGCAGAACCAGCGCGACACGCTTCGGTCCCTCGGCCTCAAGCGGATCGGACACACCGTTGTCCGCACCGCCGACGCCGTGACCGTGGGTATGCTCAACACGGTTCCGCACCTGGTAAAGGTAGAGGAGGCGAAGTAAATGGCAGAGAAGAACACCGCCGAAAAGGCACAGGGCGCCGCTGCTGAGAAGCAGAACGCACTGAAGGTTCACCACCTGCGTCCCGCCCCGGGTGCCAAGACCGCCAAGACCCGTGTTGGTCGTGGTGAAGGTTCCAAGGGTAAGACCGCTGGTCGCGGTACCAAGGGTACGAAGGCCCGTTACCAGATCAAGGCTGGCTTTGCCGGCGGCCAGCTGCCGCTGCACATGCGCCTGCCGAAGCTGCGCGGCTTCAAGAACCCGTTCCGGGTTGAGTACCAGGTTGTAAACCTGGACAAGCTCAACGAGCTGTTCCCGGAAGGTGGCGCAGTCACCGTGGAGAACCTGGTCGAAAAGGGTGCCGTTCGCAAGAACCAGCCCGTCAAGGTGCTGGGCACCGGCGACATCACCGTCAAGGTTGACGTCACGGTCCACGCATTCTCGGCCAGCGCCGCAGAAAAGATTGCAGCAGCAGGCGGCAGCACCACCGCCCTCTAATAGAGGACGGCGGGGCAGACGCCCGTTGTGAACTCCCGGTACGCGGGGCCCAGGCCCTGCGTACCGGGAGTTTTTTCTCATTTGGGACCTCACCGATTGTTCGCGGGGCGCATCAACCCGTTAGACTCGGTTGTTGGGTTTTATTGACCTATCTCACACGACTTTATTAACACAACAGGAGGACGCTTGCTTAGCGCATTTGGCCGGGCCTTTCGCACGCCTGATCTGCGACGCAAGTTGTTGTTCACGCTGGGAATCATCACAATCTTCCGCTTGGGTGCCTTCATCCCCTCGCCTGGTGTGAGCTACCAGAATGTCCAGCAATGCTTGCAGAACGGTCAGACCTCGGGCGGGATCTACCAGCTCGTCAACCTGTTCAGTGGCGGTGCATTGCTGCAGGTGTCCATCTTCGCGCTGGGCATCATGCCGTACATCACGGCCAGCATTATTGTGCAGCTGCTCCGGGTGGTCATTCCCCGGTTCCAGCAGCTATATGAAGAAGGCGCATCGGGGCAGTCCAAGCTGACCCAGTACACGCGGTACCTGACAATTGCCCTGGGGCTGCTGAACGCCACGACGCTGGTGTCGCTGGCGCGTTCCGGCCAGTTGCTGCCCAACTGCCAGCTGGACATCATCCCCGACGCGAGCGTCATCACCACGATCCTCATCATCATCACGCTGACGGCCGGTACCGGCCTGATCATGTGGATGGGCGAGCTCGTGACGGAGAAGGGCGTGGGCAACGGCATGTCGCTGCTCATCTTCACCTCCATCGCTGCCGGCTTCCCGACCTCCCTGGGTGCCATCTGGAAGGCCCAGGGCCCTGGCACCTTCTTCATGGTCCTGGTGATCGGCCTGCTCACCGTCGCCCTTGTGGTCTTCGTGGAGCAGTCCCAGCGCAGGATTCCCGTGCAGTACGCCAAGCGCATGATCGGGCGGCGGACCGTGGGAGGCACCAGCACGTACATTCCCATCAAGGTGAACATGGCCGGCGTCGTGCCCGTCATCTTCGCGTCCTCGATGCTGTACCTGCCGGGCCTGATCTCGCAGTTCAACCAGCCCAAGCAGGGCGAAGCGATGCAGCCCTGGGTTGAGTGGATCAACAACAACCTCACGAAGGGTGACCACCCTATCTACATGGCGCTTTATTTCGCCATGATCGTCTTCTTTACCTACTTCTATGTCGCAATCACTTTCAATCCTGAAGAGGTTTCCGACAACATGAAGAAGTACGGCGGCTTCATCCCGGGCATCCGGGCCGGCAAGCCGACGGCGGACTATCTGCAGTACGTCCTTTCCAGGATCACCCTGCCCGGCGCCCTCTACCTGGGCTTCGTGGCATTGATCCCGCTGGTCGCCCTGGTCCTGATCAATGCCAACCAGAACTTCCCGTTTGGCGGCACCTCGATCCTGATCATGGTGGGCGTTGGCCTGGAAACGGTCAAGCAGATTGACGCGCAGCTACAACAACGTCACTACGAAGGGCTTTTGCGATGACGAGAATGTTGATTATCGGACCTCCCGGGTCCGGCAAGGGAACGCAGGCGGATCGGATCTCCGAGCGCCTCGGCGTCGTTGCGATCTCAACCGGCGATATCTTCCGCGCCAACGTCAAGGGTGAGACGCCGCTGGGCGTCGAGGCCAAGAAATACATGGATGCCGGCGATTTCGTGCCGGACAGCGTCACCAACAAGATGGTGCGCGACCGCCTGAGCGAGGACGACGTCGAAAACGGCTTCCTGCTGGACGGTTACCCGCGCACCACTGCGCAGGTGGACTACCTCGATGAGATCCTGGCCACCGGTGAGCAGAAGCTGGACGTCGTCCTGCAGCTGACCGCCGATGACGAGGAACTCGTCACGCGCCTCCTGGGCCGTGCCAAGGAAACCGGCCGCAGCGACGACAATGAAGCCGTCATCCGCCACCGGCTGGACCTCTACCACGAGCAGACCGAGGCCGTTGTGGCCAAGTATGCCGAGCGTGGCATCCTGACCCAGGTTGACGGCATCGGCGGCATCGACGAGGTCACCGACCGCGTGATGCAGGCGATCAAGGCAGCGCAGGCAGCCTGATCCAGGATTAGCCGAGCACCGAGGCCGCCGGACCAGGCTTGACTCCAGTGCCAGTAAGGGCGCGTCCCGTACCTTCGTGTACGGGACGCGCCCTTTCTTGTGCCGGAAGCCGCTGCCCAGGCGTTTGCCGACCACGGCGGACGGCACTCCCTGTCCCAAGCAGCTTCGCAGGTGCGGGAGAATGGATCAGAGACCTGGGATGAAAGCATCCCGCCCGCGAGACGAAGCACTGAGGTATACATGGCATTCGGACAGCCCCGGATCGAATACAAGACCAACGCCCAAATGCGCATCATGCATGAGGCCGGCCTGGTCCTGAGTCGCGCACTGGACGCTGCGGTGGCGGCAGCCGTACCCGGCGCCACCACGGCGCAGCTGGACGCCGTTTTCCGCGCAGTCCTGGACGAGGCAGGCGCCAAGTCCAACTTCCTCGGGTACCACGGGTTCCCGGCCACCATCTGCACCTCGGTCAACGAGGAAGTGGTCCACGGGATCCCGGGCGCCCGCGTCCTGAACGACGGCGACATCATCTCGATCGACGGCGGCGCCATTGTTGACGGCTGGCACTCCGACTCCGCCCGCACCGTGATTGTGGGCACCCCCGACCCCGAAGACGTCCGGTTGTCCGAAGTCACCGAAGAGGCCATGTGGCGCGGCATCGCGGCGCTGGCCACCGGAAAATTCGTCGGCGACATCGGCTGCGCCGTGGACGATTACGTATCCTCCGTCCCGGGCAAGCCGCTGGGCATCCTCGAAGATTACGTGGGCCACGGCATTGGCTCCGAAATGCACATGGCACCGGATGTGCTGAACTACCGGACCAGCCACCGCGGGCCCAAGATCCGCCCGGGACTGTGCCTGGCCATTGAGCCCATGCTGGTCCGTGGCAGCATTGACACGGCCGTGCTCGAGGACGAATGGACCGTGGTGACCACCGACGGCAAGCGCTCGTGCCAGTGGGAACACTCGGTCGCCGTCCACGAAAAGGGCATCTGGGTTCTCTCCGCGCCCGACGGCGGTGCGGAGCGTCTTGCGCCGCTGGGCGTGGTCCCCGTTCCGATTCCGTAGGCTTCGACGCGTAAAATCCCTGACGACGCAGAAAATCCCTGGCGCCCCCGGAATTCCGGGTGCGCCAGGGATTTTGCGTATCGCGCGGCCTTTTGCGTATCGAGACCCAAGCCTCAGCTCTTAAGCTTGGGCTTGACGTCCTTCGTGTAGATGCCCTCCAGCGTGGACTTCAGTGCGGTCATGGTGGCCTTCACATCGCCCTGCTGGGTGAGGATCTTCGCCGCGGCCTTGGCCATCTCCTGGTCCGCGCCGGGCAGGAACACGCGGGCGTTGTCCTGGACCCGGGTTACCGCGAGCTGGTCCATCGCCGTCTTGATCTGCGGTGTCTTGGCCAGCACCGACGTCATGTCGGCCGAAACACGGGTAGGCATGTAGCCGGTTGCCGCAGAGAATTCAGCGGTGCTTTCCGGTTCGGTCATGAACTTCAGGAAGGTGCCGGCAGCCAGCTGTACTTCCTTGCTCACGCCGCTGGGAATGCCCAGGCCGGCACCGCCGGTGGGGCATACGCCGCTCTCCACCTTGGGCCCGCCCGGCAGGAAGCCCACGCCCACGTTGAACTTGGCGGACTTCAGCACACCGAGCAAGGACCCGGTGGACGAGATGGTGGAGGACGTGATGCCGGCTGCGAAGTCGTCAGCTGCCTCCTTGGAGGAAACACCCGCCCAGCCGTCCTTGTAGATGGAGTCCTGGGCCCACTGCAGTGCTTCCACGGATTCCGCCGAGTCGCAGTTGATGGTCCACTCGTTGGACCAGCTGCCGCCCCAGCCCCAGAGGTTGTTCTGGAGGGTCCAGCCCGCGTAGCCGGCCAGTGCCGGGTAGATGTAGGCGTACTGGGCGCTGGAGCTTGCCTTCAGCTTGGGCGCCCATTCGGCGAATTCCTGCCAGGTCTTCGGTGCCCGGTCCGGAAGCCCGGCAGCCTTGAAATGGTCCTTGTTGTAGTAGAAAAGCGGCGTGGACCGGCCGTAGGGGAGGGCCCACTGCTTGTCGTCGTACTGGTAGTCGGCCACGAGGGACTTCTGGAAGTCGTCCACCTTGATATCCAGCTGTTTCACCAGTCCGTCCAGCGGAATGATGTTGCCGTTGGTGAAGTAGCGGAACCACCAGACATCGGAGAGCACCACGACGCCCGGCAGGGCCTCCTTGGCCGCCTGCGAGGTCTGGAACTTCTGGGCAATCTCCTCATAGTTGGCGCCCGCGGTGACCAGGTTGACCTTGATGTCAGGGAACTTGGCGTGGAACTTGGCAATGATGGATTTTTCCACGTCCTGGGACTTGCCCGGATGGCTGGTCCAGAAGTCGATGGAGGCGGCAGGCTTGACGCCGCTGAAGTCGATCTCGGCGGCTTCGCTCGCAGGTGTTGTCCCGCCGGTGGACGGGCCGCCGCACGCTGCCAGCGCAGCGGCACCGGCTCCTGCGCCGGCAAGCCCCAGGAAATGCCTGCGGTCAAGATTCATACCCATTGTGGATCCTCTCAAAGGTGATTGCTCGTGCTGACTCGTTGTACGGGTTGGGTGAGGGGTGGATAGCTGTGGTGCACAGGCCAGGTAACGCGGCGCTAGCCGGTGACGCTGCCCTGGGTGAGGCCGGCCACGATGTAGCGCTGGAGTGCTGCGAAAACAACCAGGATGGGGACGATCACCAGCACGGCACCGGCCATGAGGATGCCCCAGCCGGACCCGTTCCCTTCGGAGTTCTGCAACAGGGTCAGGCCGACGGGAAGGGTCATGGTTTCGGGGCGGTCAGTGATGATGAGCGGCCAGATGTAGTCGTTCCACTCGCTGACCACGGTGACGAGGGCAACAGTGGCGATCGAGGGAACCGACACCGGGACCACGATCCGCCAGAGCCTGCGCCAGTGACCGGCGCCGTCGATCTCCGCGGATTCAAGGATGGAGGCCGGCAGCGTCATGAAGTGCTGCCGGAGCAGGAACGTGCCGAAGGCGGTTCCCAGGCCCGGAAGGATGATTCCCCAGAGCGTGTTCTTGCCGCCCATCCCGGCGATGAGGATGTAGTTGGGCAGGATGGACACCTGTGGCGGAACCATCAGGGCGACGAGGATCAGCACGAAGATGGCGTTCTTGAACGGGAAGCGCACGAACACCAGCGCATAGGCGGTGAGGATGGCCAGCAGCACTTTGACGGTTGCGCCCACCACCGTGACGATGGTGCTGTTCAGGAAGAACTGCGCGAAGGGCACCGTGGTCATGGCGATGTTGTAGTTCTCCAGGTTCACGCTCTCCGGGAGGATCTTCAGATCCATGGTGATGATCTCGCCGGGCTGCTTGAACGAGCTTAGGATCATCCAGAGCAAGGGGAGGAACACCACCAGGGTGGCCAGGATCAGCGGAACGTAGCCGCCGGCGATGGTCTGGACAATGTTGGCGCGGGACAGTGGCCGGTGCGTGCTCATGAGTAGTGCACTTTCCGTTCGACGAACCGCAGCTGCAGCACGGTGATGATGAGCAGGATGGCGAAGAGCACCACCGAGATGGACGCTGAGTACCCGGCCCGATTGAAGGCACCGAATGCCTGGAGGTAGGCCTCGTAGATCAGCGTGCTGGTGCCGTTGCCCAGGGGCGTCATGATCCTGATCAGGTCGAACGCCTGCAGCGAGCTGAGCATGGTGGTGATGAGCAGGAAGAAGGTGGTGGGGGAGAGCAGCGGGACGGACATGCTCAGGAAGCGCCGGAACCCGTTGGCGCCGTCCAGGGAAGCGGCCTCCATGACGTCCTGCGGGAGCGACTGCAGCCCCGCGAGGTACACCACCGCGCAGTACCCCAGGTTCTTCCAGACGTACACGATGATCACCATGACCAGCGAGAGCTGCGGATCGTTGATCCATTGCGGGCTCTGCTGGCCCAGGCCGCGGAGGACCCAGGCGAGGACACCGTAGCCGGGGTCAAAGATGAACAACCAGACCAGGCCCACGCCGACGCCGCTGAGCACGTAGGGGGCGAAAACCGCGGAACGGGCAAACGTGGTGCCGCGGACCTTGGAGTTCAGCGCGAGTGCGATCAGCAGGCCCAGCACCATGGAGCCGCCCACGGTGACGAGGGTGAAGATGGCTGTGGTGCCGAGCACCTTGGCGGCATCGGAACTGGTGAAGAACGTGACGTAGTTGTCCAGCCCCACCACGGTGGCGGACGCCGATCCCAGCGTCCAGTCAAGGGTGGAGTAGTAAATGTTGTTGATGAGCGGGAGGTACGTGAAGACCCCGATCAGCACCAGGTTGGGCAGTGCGAGGGCCAGGAACACGAAGAAGTCCCGGCGGGTCCGGCCGGACCATTTGGGCCGGCGCCGAAGGGCCGGACCGGCTTCCGCGACGGCGGGTGGCCTGTCGGTCAGTTGTCTTGTCATTCGGTCTCTAACGAATCCGGGCCTGCGTACTGCAGGCCAGTGGGCGTGGGGATCTAGCTTCACTTCACCACATGGTTGGTGGGCAGAATCCCGCACAAGCCCTCGTCAGAGGATTGTTAGTCAAGGCTTCCTTGCCCGTTAACGCCGTGTTGCTTGCAGTATTACATAACGTTTGTTTTGCCAGCCGGAGTTGGCCCCGCGGGTCGCGGAATGCCCGGGAGCGTACCCTCAGTTTTGCGCGAGGCGCACAATGGAGCCATGGGAGCGATCACCGACGTCACCGGAATCCGGGTGGGCCAAGTGCAAAGAGCCGGATCTGTCCAAGGGCCCGACGGCGAGGAGTCAGACAGCGGCTGGCTCACCGGCGTGACCGTGGTGCTGCCGCCGCCCGGCACTGTTGGTTCCGTTGACGTCCGCGGCGGTGGCCCGGCCACCCATGAAACGGATTCCCTGGATCCCGCCACGCTTTCCCAACGCGTGGACGCCGTGGTGCTCACCGGCGGGAGTGCCTTCGGCCTGGTGGCCGCGCACGGCGCCAAGCGCTGGTGCGAGGAAAACGGCCGGGGCTTCGCCGTGCCCGGGGGCCTGGTGCCGATCGTTCCGGCCGCCGCCATCTTCGACCTGGGCCGCGGCGGCGACTTCTCCGCCCGTCCCGACGAGGAGATGGGCTACGCGGCAACTGCCGCCGCTGCCGCCCAAACGGAAGGGCACGACGTCGAACGCGGCAACGTGGGAGCCGGCACCGGAGCCGTCCTCGGAAGAGGGACGTATAAAGGCGGAGTCGGCACAGCCTCCATCACCCTTGAGAACGGGGTCGTGATTGGAGCCCTTGCGGTCGTGAATGCGGTGGGGATGCCTTTCGGCACGTCGCCGAAGCGGGCGGAGCCCGGCAGTGTGCGTCTGAGCGAGGAACGAGCGAGCACGCCGAGGGGTTCGGCTGCTGAAGCGAAAGCTGCGGCGGAAGCCGCGCAGGGCACGGACCCGGCGGCCGGGTCGCCGCCCCTCAACACCACCCTCGTCGTCGTCGCCACCAACGCTGTCCTGAACAAGGTGGAGTGCAAGCGAACCGCTTCGGCCTGCCATGCGGGACTGGCCCGGGCGCTGAATCCCTCCCACACCCTGGCCGACGGCGACACCGTGTTCGCACTGGCGACGGGCGCCGTTGAACTTGACCGCAGTTCTGACACTGCCCGGCATTTCAGCCTCATCACGCTGCAGAGCGCGGCGGCCGACGTCGTGACTGAAGCCATCCTGGACGGCGTCTCTCGGGCCGAGGGCATCTCAACGCCGGCGGGGGTATTTGCTGCGTATGGCCCGGTGGTGCGCTACCATGGTCCGATTTAACATTCCCGCCGAGATGGCGTAGTGTTGTCTGTTGGTTGTCTGCCCTGTTTGTGCCCTTTTGCGGTCATAAGGCAGAAGCCAATCAATCAAAAACGTTCGCAGTCATGTCCGGTGCCAATCGGAAGGCTGTGACAACAACAGTTAGCGGAGGGTATGGCCAAGAAGGACGGGGTCATTGAGATCGAGGGCGTTGTGACTGAGGCGCTGCCTAATGCGATGTTTCGCGTTGAGCTCACCAACAAGCACATCGTTCTGGCGCACATCTCTGGAAAAATGCGCCAGCACTACATCAGGATTCTCCCTGAGGACCGGGTAGTGGTGGAGCTGAGCCCGTACGACCTCACACGTGGTCGTATCGTCTACCGCTACAAGTAAACACTGGGCGGCCAGAGCTTTAGCCGAAGGCCGGTCCAGCTGACCAACTGCAACACGCAAAGGAACGCCATGAAGGTCAAGCCGAGCGTCAAGCAGATCTGCGAAAAGTGCAAAGTGATCCGCCGTAATGGCCGGGTCATGGTGATCTGCGAGAACCCGCGCCACAAGCAGCGCCAGGGCTAATTTCCTTCACGGGAAACCCTGGGTTGCTAACCCACGCAAGTAAATAAAGGCAGCACAAGCTGAACTGGGACATTAGCTCGACAGAGCCCGGACAGCTAACCCCCGGTCGGAGGCTGGGGCCGCACTGAAAGTGCGGGTGTACTGCCTACGACCTCCGGTTTATACAAGGAGTACCGCCACTATGGCTCGTCTCGCTGGCGTAGACATTCCCCGCGAAAAGCGGTTGGAAATTGCGCTTACTTACATCTACGGCGTGGGCAAGACCCGTGCACACGAAACCCTGGCTGCTACCGGCATCAGTGCTGACGTTCGGGTCAAGGACCTGACCGACGCACAGCTGGTTGAGCTGCGTGACTACATTGAAGGCAACTACAAGGTTGAGGGTGACCTTCGCCGCGAAGTAGCCGCTGATATCCGCCGCAAGGTTGAAATCGGCAGCTACGAAGGCCTGCGTCACCGCAAGGGCCTGCCCGTACGCGGTCAGCGTACGAAGACCAACGCTCGTACCCGCAAGGGTCCGAAGCGCACCGTCGCCGGCAAGAAGAAAGCCGGCCGCTAGAAATAGCCGCTGACTTTCCCCCGATAACTTTCTGTAGGAGAAATAATGCCCCCGAAGACTCGTGGCGCGGTTCGCAAGCCGCGTAAGAAGGACAAGAAGAATATCGCGCTTGGCCAGGCGCACATCAAGAGCACCTTTAACAACACCATCGTTTCCATCACGGATCCGAACGGTGCTGTCATCTCCTGGGCTTCCGCCGGCGAGGTTGGCTTCAAGGGCTCACGTAAGTCCACCCCGTTCGCTGCCCAGATGGCTGCCGAAGCTGCTGCAAAGCGCGCCCAGGAGCACGGCCTGAAGAAGGTTGACGTGTTCGTCAAGGGACCGGGTTCGGGCCGCGAAACCGCAATCCGCTCGCTGCAGGCCGCCGGCCTGGAGGTTGGCTCCATCCAGGACGTCACCCCCGCCGCGCACAACGGCTGCCGCCCGCCGAAGCGCCGCCGCGTCTAAGACGTTTCCAGCAGCTGGAGCTTGCCCGGACCTTTACGGGTCCGGGCAGGCCCAGCCGCGTTAAGTCTTCAGACCGAATTTCCACCACCTGTGTTGCGTCATATAGCGGATGCTCGCCGAAAGGAAACCTAAGTGCTCATTGCACAGCGCCCCACCCTCTCTGAAGAGGTCGTCTCCGAAAACCGCTCCCGTTTCATCATTGAACCGCTGGAGCCGGGCTTTGGATACACTCTCGGAAACTCCCTCCGCCGTACCCTGCTCTCCTCCATCCCGGGCGCTGCTGTAACCAGCATCCGGATCGATGGCGTGCTGCACGAGTTCACCACGGTTCCGGGTGTCAAGGAAGATGTCACCGAGATCATCCTGAACATCAAGAACCTGTCGGTTTCCTCCGAGCACGACGAGCCGGTTGTTGCTTACCTGCGCAAGCAGGGCCCGGGAGTCGTCACCGCCGCGGACATCGCTCCGCCGGCCGGCGTCGAATTCCACAACCCGGATCTGCACATTGCCACGCTGAACTCGAAGGGCAAGTTCGAACTCGAACTGACCATCGAGCGCGGCCGCGGCTACGTTTCGGCAGCTCAGAACAAGTCCGGCGACTCCGAGATCGGCCGCATTCCGGTCGACTCGATCTACTCGCCGGTGCTGAAGGTTACTTTCCGCGTGGAAGCCACCCGTGTTGAGCAGCGCACTGACTTCGACAAGCTGATTGTCGACGTCGAGACCAAGCAGGCCATCGCCCCGCGCGATGCCGTTGCTTCCGCAGGCACCACCCTGGTGGAACTGTTCGGTCTGGCCCGCGAGCTGAACACCGCAGCTGAAGGTATCGAGATTGGCCCGTCGCCGACTGACGCTGCCCTGGCAGCTGACATGGCCCTGCCGATCGAGGATCTGGACCTCACCGTCCGTTCCTACAACTGCCTCAAGCGTGAGGGCATCCACACCGTGGGTGAACTCGTTGCCCGCTCCGAGGCCGACCTGATGGACATCCGTAACTTCGGTGCGAAGTCCATCGACGAGGTCAAGGCCAAGCTGGTTGAACTGGGCCTGTCCCTCAAGGACTCGCCTCCCGGTTTCGACCTGGCAGCACGCGCCGCAGCCATCGAAGAGGACGACGCCGCGTTCAGCGACGACGAGCTCTAACAAGCAGATCTTGGCCGGCTGGCTGGATGCACCATGGTGTGCGCAGCCCACCGGCTTCCATATGAGGAGAAACAATTATGCCTACCCCCACTAAGGGTCCGCGCCTCGGAGGCGGCCCGGCTCACGAGCGTCTTATGCTCGCGAACCTGGCAGCAGCACTGTTCGAGCACAAGCGGATCACCACCACGGTGACCAAGGCCAAGCGCCTGAAGCCGTACGCAGAGCGTCTGGTGACCTTCGCCAAGCGCGGCGACCTCGCTTCCCGCCGTCGTGTACTCGGCCTGATCAGCAACAAGGGCGTTGTCCACGAGCTGTTCACCGACATTGCACAGGCAGTGGAGAACCGCGATGGCGGCTACACCCGCATCACCAAGATCGGCAACCGCAAGGGCGACAACGCTCCCATGGCTGTCATCGAACTGGTCCTTGAGCCGGTTTCCGCCAAGCAGGCTGTTGTAGCTGAGGCTACGTCCGCTGCAAAGCGCGACGCCGACAAGAAGGAAGCTGCTGCTGCTCCGGCCGCCGAGGCTGAGGTCGCTGAGACCGAAGCTGCTCCGGAAGCCGAAGCTGCGGAAGCCCCCAAGGCTGAGGCTGCTGAAACCGAAGAGGCCCCTGCTTCTGTGGAAGAAGCCACCGAAGCTGCTGAGAAGCCTGCTGCTGAGGAAAAGGACGCGAAGTAATTCGCTAAATCCTTGGCTTAGACTTAAGTCTATGAACCACCAGAAACCCGCTGCCCCCGTTTTGGGGGGCGGCGGGTTTTTGCGTATCCGTTTGGATTTGGCGTACGACGGCGGCCCCTTCAGCGGGTGGGCAGTGCAGCCCGGCCTGCGGACAGTCCAAGGGGTGCTTGAGAGTGCCCTGGCACTCCTGATCAGGCGCAAGGTTCGGGTGACGGTTGCGGGGCGCACCGACGCCGGCGTGCACGCCCGCGGGCAGGTGGTCCACCTGGACCTCACCCAAGAGGAGTGGCAGGGACTGAACCGCGGCGTAGAGCTGGATCCCGCCGTCGCACTCCTGCGGCGCCTGCGCGGGGCACTGAGCAGGGGACTGGGCGACCTGACCGGCGCGATCGAGGTGCACAGCGTCACCGCGGCGCCGGAAGGGTTCGACGCGCGGTTCTCGGCCCTGTGGCGCCGGTACAGTTACCGCATCGCTGACGGCCCGGCGCTGTGGGATCCGTTGGGCAGGTATTCCACGCTGTGGCACAAGGAACAGCTCGATGTGTCGCTGCTGAACGAGGGGGCATCCAAGCTCCTGGGGCTGCAGAACTTCCGTTCCTACTGCAAGCCCCGGGAGGGCTCCACCACCATCCGGGAACTGCAGCGGTTTGAATTCGCACGGGGGACCGACGGCGTGATCGTGGCCACCGTGCAGGCTGACGCGTTCTGCCACAATATGGTGCGGGCACTGGTGGGGTCCGCCCTGTACGTCGGGTCCGGGGCCGAGAAACCGGGGTGGCTCTACGAGCGGCTGCTCGAGCAGAAGCGTGACGCGAAGTCCGTGCTCTCAGCGCCGCATCCCCTGGTGCTCGAGGAAGTGGCCTATCCCTCGGAGAGCGAGATGCTGGCTCGTGCCGAACTGACCAGGGCGCTGCGGAAATAGATACCCATGGGGCAGCGCATAAAGCGCCCGGCCCTTTCCGGGCGGACAAAGTTAACGTGCAAGTCACGCTAATTGACAATTCGGAAATTTGCCGAGCAAAAACAGCCGACTAAAGGCGAGATTTCTTGTAGCCTAGTCCCTCGGGGGGTGTAACAGGCATTTGCGATGGGCAGGTGCCTGCATGGGGTCTCTGGGGATGTATGGGGTTTGGCCATGAGCGATCTGGGAGTAGCTGTGGTTGTCGAGGACGACAAGGACATACGTAACTTGTTGGAATCGGTTTTCCTTCAAGCGGGATTCGAGGTGCATACCGCCGCGGACGGCCGCGAAGGCGTGGAATTGGTCCGACATCAGCACGCGAATGTTGTCACTTTGGACGTTGGCCTGCCGGATATCGACGGATACGAGGTGCTGCGGCGCATTAGGCAGTTCAGCGATGCCTACGTGGTGATGCTGACCGGACGGACCGAGGAGCCGGACATGCTGACCGCGCTGCACTCGGGCGCGGACGATTACATCACCAAGCCGTTCCGTCCGCTGGAGCTCCGGGCGAGGGTGGCGGCCATGATGCGGCGGCCGCGGAACGGCGACGCCCAGAGGCCGACGCCGGCCGCGAAGCCGGTACCGCTTGCAACAACGGGAGCAGGATCACGGGACGTCCTGGAGCACAGGGACCTGAGGCTCAGCCCCCGGACCAGGTCCGCTGAACTGGCGGGCAAGGAACTGGAGCTCACCCGCAGCGAGTTTGTCCTGCTGGAGGAACTCCTGCGGGCTGGCGGGGCAGTATGCACCCGGGCGGATCTGGTGAAGGTGGTCCGCGGGGACTACTACCAGGACAACACGTACATCAGCGAGGCTGACGAGCGTGCCGTGGAAGTCCACATCGGGAACCTTCGGAAGAAACTGCATGAAGATACCCATTCGCCGCAATTGCTGCAGACGGTCCGGGGAGTCGGATACCGGCTCGGAGCGGGCAAACTCTAGGGGAACCGCTCGCAGCCTCCCCGGGTGGCGTGCCGGTGACCTAGCCTGCCGGCAGGTAGTTTTGGCGGAGCTGGGCAACCGTTTTGTGGCCGAGGTCGGAGACGCATGCCAGCATTGACTGGCCTGCGTCCCAACTCCCTGAACGGATCACGCTCTCGATGTCTTCCGCCAGGCGGGCAAGGCGGAGGCCGCCCACCATCGCCGAGCCTATCTTCAGGCTGATGGCGGCGTCCAAGGCTGTGGTGCGGTCCTGGCCGGAGATGGCATTCGTCAGGTTGAGAAAGCGCTGTTCCCAGATCTCGATGTAGTCCAGGGCGAACTTCCTTGCAACGGCCGGCTGGGCCAGCTGGCTCTCGAGGTCCTGCAGCACCAGGAGGTCCACGAGCGGGATTTCCTCGAAAGCCGCGCCGGCTTCAGTGCCCGGGGCAGCAGCGGCCGGGGACAGGGCGGGGAATTGCTCCGCGCCCTCGCCTTCGGTGTACCTGCCTGAAATGGACATATGACAACGCTACTTCCTGAATCTGTCAATTCACTCGACTTCGGCAGATCTTGTGGAAACCTTGAGTCTCTTGGGTTATCAGGGGTTCACAACTGTCACTTGGGCACCCTATTGACCGCTGAATGTGACAACGGTGTTGATGACGGCAGGACCGAGAATTGCGATGAACAGGACTGGAAAAATGAAGAACAGGAGCGGGAACAGGATCATCACCGGGAGCTTCATCGCCTTTTCCTCGGCACGTTGCCGGCGCTTCACCCGCATCACTTTGGCTTGTATGCGGAGGACCCGACTGATGGCGATGCCGTAGGTGTCAGCCTGGACAATCGCCTGGACGAAGCTGCGCAGCTCCGGGATGTTCGTGCGTTCGGCAAGCGCAAGGTACGATTCCCGGCGGCTGCGTCCCACCTGCATGTCCTGCAGGGTGCGGATGATTTCTTCGGCCAGCGGTCCTTTGCCGTTTTCCCCTGCACGGGCCATGGCACCCTCGAAGCCCAGTCCCGCTTCCACTGAGATGAGCATCTGGTCCAGGGTATTGGCGAGTTCCAGCTGCATGGCCTTTTGCCGCTCCAGGCCCTTGCTGTAGAGGAGCAGGTCCGGGATGAAGTAGCCCAGGAAGAGCAGGAACAGGCCGGCAAGCTTGATGATGGGTTTGGGGCTGCTCATGCTGATAAGGATGAAAAGGGACGCTCCCACCAGGCCGAGGGCGGGCTTTGCCGCCAGGATGCGGCCCAGGGGCCAGGCAGCGGGCCGTCCGGCGAGGGAGAGCAACCGGTCGAGTCTCCGGACATAGGCTGCGGGGGCCAGGCCGTAGCCGATCCTGTCGAGGAAGCGTCCCGGCGTCTTTTCGGGGACCTCGGCTGCCCTCCTGCCGCGCGTCAGGATAGCCACCGTTGCGCTTCGGGCCTTGCGGTCCACGGACAGGACGGACCATGCGAGGTAGCCGATCGGGAGGCTTACCAGGAGCAGCGCGGACAGCACCACGGGATTCATGGGCACCTCAGAACTTCAGATCGATGATTTTGCGCATCCACAGGCTGCCGATGGTCATAAAGACCACGGACGTTGCGATCATTGCCCAGCCCAGCGGATGGGTGAACATCGCATCCATGTAGCCGGGGTTCACCCCCATGAGCATCAGCACAATACCAATGGGCATGGCGATCAGGATGTAGGCGGAGAACTTGCCCTCCGCTGCAAGCGCCTTGATGTGGCCCTTGATTTCGGACCTCTCACGGATCGTCTCATTGACCTGGTCCAGGACCTCAGCCAGGTTGCCGCCCACTTCCCGATTGATCTGGATGGCCTGCGCGATCCAGACGAAATCCTCGTTCTTCATGCGTTCCGAGGTGTCCGTCAGGGAAGCCAGCAGGTCGCGGCCCAGGCTGGTTTCCGTGATGACCCGGCGCATCTCTTCCGAGGTGGGGCTTTGTGACTCGGCAGCGGCGGCGTCGATGGCGCGGAGGATGCTGTGGCCGGCCCGCAACCCGCCGGCGAGGAGCTGGAGGGTGTCGCCGAGCTGCTGGTCGAACCTGGCCCGCCTCTTCCCGGCGAGGAAGCCCAAAACCAGATGCCCCACGAACGGCGCGAGGATGACAAGCAGGACAGAGACCACAGGCACACCGATAACCAGGCCCACCAGTGCACCCACGATGGCACCGGCCATGACCAGGACGATGAACTCGGCCTGGCTGAGCCGGACGCCGGCAGTTTCCAGGGTCTCCCGGTTGTAGAGACGCAGGTTCCTGGCGGCCAGGAAACGGTCCAGGGCTCCGACTGTGATGTTGGCCAGGCGCGTCAGCCGTGACGGCGGGTCGGAGTCATAGGGACGGCGGCGGCTGAGGGCGATCTCCGGGGTACCGGGTATCAGCAGCGCCACGCCCAGAAGCAGTGGTGCGAGGAAGAGGAGCGCGGCTCCTACGGTGATGAGCACGGCGGCGTCCCTACGCGATTCCGGGACCGGCGGGGCCGGCGTGACCAGCAGGGCCGGCCGGGCCGCCGGGCGTGGCGAAGACCGCGGGGGAGACATGGATCCCCAGGTCCTCGAAGCGGTCGATGAAGCGCGGCCGGATTCCCGTGGCGACGGGACGTCCGAGGAAGCGTCCCTGGGCGTCGACGCCAGCGGAGTAGTCGAAGACGAACGCGTCCTGCAGGGTGACGATGTCGCCTTCCATGCCCTGCACCTCGGTCACGTGGGTGATGCGGCGGCTGCCGTCCCGCAGGCGTGAAATCTGGACGATGAGGTTCACCGCGGACGCTATCTGTTCCCGGATGGCCCGCAGCGGGAGGTCCATCCCCGCCATCAGCACCAGGGTTTCGAGGCGTGCCACGGCGTCGCGCGGAGAGTTGGAGTGGACAGTGGACAGGGAGCCGTCATGGCCCGTGTTCATGGCCTGGAGCATGTCCAGCGACTCGCCGCCGCGGACCTCACCCACCACGATGCGGTCGGGCCGCATACGCAGCGAGTTGCGCAGCAGTTCACGAATGGTCACTTCGCCTTTGCCTTCGGTGTTCGGCGGACGGCTTTCCAGCCGGACCACATGCTCCTGCTGGATCTGCAGTTCCACGGCGTCCTCGATGGTGACGATCCGTTCGTCCGAGGGCAGGAAGGAGGAGAGCACGTTCAACAGGGTGGTTTTCCCGGTTCCCGTTCCGCCCGAGACGATGATGTTGAGCTTGGCTTTGACGCACGCGTTGAGGAGCTCCGCCATTTCCGGGGTCAGCGTTCCGAAATCGATGAGGTTCCTGACGGTGAGGGGAACCTTGCTGAACTTCCGGATGGTCAGCGACGATCCGCCCACGGCCAGCGGCGGGATCACTGCGTTGACGCGGGAGCCGTCCTCCAGCCGGGCATCCACCAGGGGAGAGGACTCGTCAATACGGCGGCCCACCTTGGACACGATGCGCTCGATGACCTTCCGCAGGTGTTCTTCCGAGCTGAAGCGTGAATCTGCCAGCGTGAGGTGGCCCTTGCGCTCCACGTAGATCTGGTCCATCCGGTTCACCATGATTTCCGTGACGGCGGGGTCGTCCAGCAGCCGCTGCAGGGGGCCGTAGCCCAGCACGTCGTCGGCAACGTCCTGGACCAGGCGCGTGCGCTCCTCCGAGGAGAGCGGCACCTGCTCTGCATCGATGATGCGGGTGAGCTCCTCACGGGCGGACGTCCGGAGCTCCAGTTCGGTGATGGCAGAGTCGTTGAACCGGGCACCCATGCGTTCGAAAAGGGCCGTGGCCGCCCTCTCCTTCAACGCGGCGAATGCGTCGACGGGCTGCTGGACTTTCGGTTTCACCTCGTCCGCGTGGTCAGTCCCCGCTGAAGGAACGACGACGGCGGCAGCCGGTGCCGCCGTCGTCGTCCGTTTTGCCGGTGCTGGCGGTGTCCACGGTTCCGGCTGCCGGGCGGGCAGTTCCGGGCGGTCCAGCTCGAGGGTTGCGGTGGCGGTGCGGGAAGCCGGCGACGACGGGGCAACGGTTGGGGTGCGTGAGGGCGACAGTGACTGCGACTTGGCCTGGGCTGCGCTGATGCGCTCTGAAAGTTTCATCTAGACCACTACCCTTCGGTGCAGTTTGCGTTGCGATGTGGCCCGCCAGGCGGGGTTGAACCGGTTGACGAGCTGGTTCAGGCCCTTGGTGGCCGGGTCCTTGGCTGACTCCTGGAGGACGGGGATGCCGCGGTTGGTGGACAGGGCCACGGCGCGGGACCGCGGAATGCTGACGTCCACGGGCGCGCCGATGGTCGATTCGAGGTCCTGGACGGTGAGCCCCAGCTTGGAATCGGCCATGTTCAGCACCACGTGGCGGGTCTCCGGGAGGATATCGAGCTGGCGCAGCACGTCCAGGCCGGAGCGCAGGCCGCGGACGCTGGGGATGTCCATGCCGCTGACCCACACCACGTCCGTGCACTGCTCCATCGCGGCGAGCCCTATTTCCGGAAGGCCCGGAGCGGTGTCCACTACCACGTACTGGAACTGTTCGGAGAGCTGTTCCAGCAGCCGGCTGACTTGTTCCGGCGTGATCTCGTCCGCATCAACGGGTGTTGGCGGAGCGCACAGCGCGTAGATGCTGCCCGGGTGGACGGTCAGGAAGGCTTTGAGGACCAGGGAGTCCTGGCTCGCGGCGGGAGAGACTGCGTCTGTGACGGTGTGCTGGGGATCGAGGTAGAGCCCGGAGGCGACGTCCCCGAACTGCAGGTCCAGGTCCACGATCACCACACTCATCGGGGCGATCTTGCCCAGGCCGATGGCGATGTTGGTGGCGATGGTGGTCTTGCCCACCCCGCCCTTGGGGGAGAAGACGCCGATGACCAGGCCTTTGTTGGTCTCCGTCATTGGCGGGGCAGCCTGGACACGATACCTGCTGGCGAACTGCTGGCTTGCCCGCTCCAGGAGGACCCGGATCTGCGCCGCGTCGGAGCCGGGGGAGAGGATGTCCCGGATGCCCGCGCGCATGGCCTGCAGGATGAAGTCCGGGTCGGGGTCGCTGGCGAGGATGACGCTCAACTCCGGGAACCGGATATTCATGACGGTGGCGAGCCGGAGCGCTTCCTCCACGGGAACGTCCGGTCCCAGGATGAGTACTTCGGGGCGTTCCTGGTTGAGGTGGGCGAACAGGTCGTTGGGGTCTGCGGGGAGCAGGCTGGTGAAGAAGGTCTGCACGCCTCCTTGGAGGCCGCCGGCGACGGCCTGGCGGAGGCGGCCGTCGAAGTCGACGTCGGGCGTGATCAGGACGAAGCGGCTCATTTGTAGACGTCCGGCCGGATCAAGATGCGCGGTCCGTTGTCCTCGGCGTCGAGCGGTTCACGGGTGAGCCAGATGGAATCTCCGAACTCGGAGGCGAAAACGATCTTGCCCGCGTTGATGTCATTGACTGCCACGGTGACCATCAGGAGGCCCGTAGGCAGGTTCACGTCCCGGGGGTCAGGTTCTGTTCCGGCGCTCGCCGACGGGGCCGGCTTGGCGGCGGCTCCTTCGGGGGCGCGCTGTACCGCGGTGACCAGGACCTTGTGGATGGACAGCTGGGTGGTCTCTTTGTCCGCTTTTGCCTCGATACCGCCCGCTTTCATGGAGATGAAGACGCCCACGTGGTCGCCGGGCTCCAGGCGTCCGCCGACCACACGCTGCGGCTCCAGCTGGAAGGAGACTTCCTGGAGGCCTGCCGGCACCTTCACCGAACCGGAAGTCTGGAGGTCTTCCGGGGCGACGAGCTTCTCTGCCAGCAGCTGTTCGCCCGGGACGAGGTCGGCGGCGGCCACTTTCCCGGCGGAATCGTCAAGGGTGTCCAGCGCGGATTTTGCGACGGCGGTGCCCGGCACCTGTTCCAGGGCCACCGATGCTTTGACTGTGTCTACGGTTGCGCCGGCGGGGACGGCTTTGGTGACCACGAGTACGCCCACCGGGTCCAGGTCCTTGACGGCGCGCTGGTCAGCGCCCTGGGCGTAGGTGACGACGAGGACCGCCCCGACGATGGCCAGGAGGACTGCCACCACTCCTGCCAACAAACGTGACTTCACTGACTGCTCCTGTGCTTGCGGGACGGGTTACTTGGAAATGCGGACAATGGTGGCGCCATAGGCATCCACCGGGCCGAGGGTGTAGCCATCAGCCAGGGACGTGTACTTGACGAAGCTGCCGATGATGCCGCGGCAGTTGCCGTCGCAGCTGAGTGCCGCATTGCTGCCGGTGAACTTATTTTGGAAGGTGTAGGGCAGCTTGTCGTCGCCGGAGAATTTCCAGCCGTTCACCTTGAAAGCGGCGAAGGCGATGAGATGGTAGATGGCTCCGTTCCCGGTTCCCGTGACTGCGTTGTACACCGGGAGGAGCACGGTGATGTCCCGGCCGGCCGTGATCTCGTCCGCCCACTTCTGCAACGTGGCGGAGCAGTTGCCGGGGGCGTTGTTGCCAGGATCGCTGCCGCCCTCGTTGACGGCGAGGTCGATGGTGCCGCCGCAGACGCCGGTGTCCTGGACCAGCCACCCGAAGCCGCCTTCCACGGCAGCGCCGGAGGGTCCGTACGTGCAGTCCGCGTTCTGGTTCTTGCCGTGGTCCTGGAGCAGCTGGAGTGCTCCGCCGATGGAGTCCTTCACCTGGCAGACGGAGAAGGCGAGGGGGAATGCGGTGCGTCCGGCCAAGGGGCTGCCCCACACAACTGTTGAAGGGGCATTGACTTCGGCTGAGTTCATGCCCAGCACACGGGCGAAGAAGAGCGAAACTTCGTTGGGAGTTTTGCCGGCTTCCTGCGCGCCGGCTGTGACGGTGACGGTGCGATTGGTCGCACTGAGCGCTATGGATTTGATGTGGCTGAGGCCGTCGTTGGCGTTGCTGTTCGTGAGGGTCGCTGCCAGGGTTGATGTGGGGGAGCAGTCGGGATCGGTGGCGCTCTTGGCACACTTTTGGGCTATGGCAAGGGCAGCTGCGTCCGCGCCGTTGCGAAGCTGGGTCCGCTCGGCGTAGAGCATTCCGACGTCCACGGCTATCGCTCCGAAGCCGAGGAGCACCACCAGCAAGATGGCGACCAGCACGCTCACGGCGCCGCGTTCGCCGTCGTGCTTGTTGTTCTGTTGTCCGTTCCGGGGGTGCCGGGGTGTCAGCCGCCGCATAGCATGGCTCCCTTGCCGGTCATCGGGAACGGGCCGGCGATGCCGGTCATAGTGGAGAGGTTGTAGCTGATGGTGATGGTCATGCGGTTACCCGGTGCGCAGCTGGTGGTGCCGGTATCGAGATTTTTGAAGACGATGTTCGTGTCCTTCAGCCCGGGCTGAAGCGATACCGCAGTATCTCTCGCCGCCTTGTTGGCATCGGAAATTTTGTTGGAGATGGCCATGACGCGTACGCCTTCGCGGGCGGCGGCGGAGAGTGAGGCCTGGGTGTTGTAGGCCCGGCTGAATTCCATGATGCCTAGGAGCAGCATGACGAGGACAGGCGCCAGGATCGCAAACTCGACCGCAACGGCTCCGCGCTCGGATGCCCTGGACATGATGGTGCCCTTTCCGTTCAGGCCGATGAGGGTGGTGATGACAGCCGAAGTGGCGGCGGCTAGTTGCCGCCGCCACTTCGTTGTTTGGCGTGCCGGGGCACGTCGGAGGTTTGGGGAGGGTTAGGGGGTCGGCATGGCGCAGGATCCGCCAGCGGGCGTGGTGTCCGTCTGGGCGACTGCTGTCCATGCGCCGCCACCAACCTGGCACTTCACTTGTTCGAACATAGTGGTCAGCGTCCCGCCGAGGAGCCCGACAGCGACGATGATGACGACTGCGATGAGGGCAACCATGATGCCGTATTCGACGGCGGTGGCCCCCTTTTCGTCGCTGCGAAGGCGGATCATGAGGTTGGTGTAGAGAGAAAGCATGGCGACTCCTGAGCGAGTTTGGATGGCTGGTCCTGCACCAGCTCTGCCAGAAAAGTAGCAACCACTTTCCCGCTCACGAACGGATCTTTGAGCATCCTGCGCCAAACCTGCCCGTCCTGCGCGTCCGCTGCCCTGCGTCTGCGTCTTTCATGCGAATTCGCTGCGGTTAGTCGTGCGGCCGACACGCAAGAGGACCCCCTCGGTTCTGGGTGCCGAGGGGGTCCGGTATTTGGACGTAGAGCTGGCAAGTGAGTGAATTACCATTTTGAGAAAAGGCTCTCTCCCCATGAAGGCCCTGAGCGGGCACTCACACGAGCTCAGGGCCTTCTCCCGACCTGAGATCCCGCGACTCGGTCGGGCGGCTCGGGGCGCCAACACCCCAGCTTTTGGGACCCTGGGGTCCAGCCGATCTACGAGAACGCCTCGATGATGTTGATGACGGCGGGCCCCAGAATCACGATGAAGATAACGGGAAAGATGAAGAGCAGTAGCGGGAACAGTACGAGCACTGGAAGTTTCATGGCCTTCTGCTCGGCGCGTTGACGACGTTTGACCCTCATCTCTTTCGCCTGGGCCTTGAGGACCTTCGCGATGGCAATGCCGTAGGCGTCCGCCTGTACCACTGCGCGGACGAAGGTTCTCAGGTCCTGCACATTGCTGCGCTCGGCCAGGGCGAGATAGGAATCCCTGCGCGAGCGGCCAACTTGCATGTCCTGCAGCGTCCGGATGAGTTCTTCGGCGAGTGGGCCTTTGCCATTCTGGCCCGCACGGGCCATTGCGGACTCAAAGCCGAGGCCGGCCTCAACTGCGATCAGCATCTGGTCCAGAGTGTTGGGCAGTTCTAGCTGGATCTTCTTCTGGCGTTCCTGCCCGCGGCTGTAGATGAGAAGGTCGGGAACGAAATACGCTAGTCCAGTTGCGAAGACCGCCAGGAGAATCATTTGTGCACTGCCATTGCGGCTGAGCATTAGCATCATGAGGACCGCCACAACGAGGGCCAGGGCAGGCTTGGCCACCAGCAGGCGCGGGAGAGGCATGGACGAGGGGCGGCCTGCAAGGGCGAGCAGCCTGTCGAGCTTGGCTTCGTATCCGCTCGGCGTGAGCCTTCGAGCTATCCGCTCCAAATCCATGTTTTGGGGTGCGGCTGCTGCCCCGCCGGCTTCGAGGCCTTTGCTGAGGTTGCCCTGAATGACGAGTCGGGATTTGCGGTCCGCCACAATCAGTGACCAGGCGAGGTACGAGGCAGGTATAACGGTGAGGGCGATGATCCCCCAAGCTATAGGTTGCATTTTGTAATCCCCTTAGAATTTCAGATCGCTGATCTTGCGGATCCACAGACCGCCGATGGTCATCATCACCACGGCAATGCCTAGCATCATCCAGCCGATCGGATGCCCGGTTAGCTGGCCGCTGTATTTGGGATTGGCCAACCCGATGAGGATGAACAGAAGTACCGGTAGCGCCATGAGGATGATTGCGGAAAGCTTTCCTTCTGCACTCAGTGCCTTTACCGTTCCCTTGATCTGGGAGCGCTCACGGATTGTTTCGCCGACCTGGTCAAACACTTCAGCGAGGTCTCCGCCGACCTCCCGGTTGATTTCGATGGCCTGGGCCATCCAGTTGAAGTCCTCGCTCTTCATTCGCAGTGATACGTCGTTCAATGAATCCTGTAGGTCGCGGCCCAGCCTGGTTTCATTGACCACCCGGGAGAACTCCGTGGCCGTGGGTTCGCTGGCTTCCTGCGCCACTGCATCGATTGCACGAAGAACGCTATGACCAGCTCGAAGACCACCGGACACCATGGTCAAGGTGTCACCGAGTTGCGCCTCAAAGCGGGCGCGTCGGCGCTGCGTCAGGAATGACAAATACATCGCAGCCAAGATCGGAGAAAGGCCGGCGAAGAGCACTGCGAACACGGGTCCTTGGAGGATGAGGCCCACGAAGCCGGCCACCACAGCAGTGGCACCCACCAACACGATGAAGTCTGTGCGGGCTATCTTGAGGCCAGCCTGATCCAGTGTGGCCCGCTCACCCGGGGACTTGTTGCCCCCGGCGAGGACCCGTTCCACTGCACCCACGGTTGAGTCAGTGAATTTTGTCAAGGGGGAGCGTTCCGCACCACCGAACGGCCGTCTGCGGCTGAGCGCAACATAGCCGTGTGATGGGCGGAACACCACGAATACAATAACGAATACTGCTCCGACCAGGAGCACCATGCCGACGGCGAATATGGCAGGTGTCATTGCAATCACCGCCTTCCAACCGGCATGGGCCGGCCACCAAAGACAGCTGGGGAGATAGCAATTCCCAGATCTGCAAAGTGGTCAACAAAGCGGGGCCGAATCCCTGTTGAAATAGGCTTGCCGAGAAACCTGCCATTGGCATCGACTCCGGCAGCATAGTCGAAGACGAAGGCGTCCTGAAGCGTGACAATTTCGCCTTCCATGCCTTGTACCTCAGTGATGTGCGTTACACGCCGAGTACCGTCACGCAACCTGGAGAGATGAACGATGAGGTTTACGGCCGAAGATACTTGCTCTCGGATGGCGCGCAGTGGAAGATCCATGCCAGCCATCAATACCAGCGTCTCCAAGCGGGCAACGGCGTCGCGTGGTGAGTTGGCGTGCACAGTTGAGATCGAGCCGTCGTGACCTGTGTTCATCGCCTGGAGCATGTCCAGACTCTCACCACCTCGAACCTCACCTACAACAATCCGGTCCGGCCGCATGCGTAGGGAGTTCCGAACCAAATCCCGAATAGTGACGGCGCCTTTGCCTTCGATATTGGCCGGGCGGCTTTCCAACCGCACCACATGGCTCTGCTGCAGCTGGAGCTCAACAGCGTCCTCAATTGTGACGATGCGGTCATCGGAAGGGATGAAGGACGACAGCACGTTGAGGAGCGTCGTCTTTCCCGTGCCTGTTCCGCCGGACACGATGATGTTGAGTTTGGCTCGGACACAGGCGTCCAGGAGCTCGGCCATTTCCGGCGTCAGCGTTCCGAAGTCGATCAGGTTCTGGACGGTCAGTGGGATCTTGCTGAATTTTCGAATCGTAAGCGAGGACCCATTGACGGCCAGCGGGGGAATGATCGCGTTGACACGGGATCCGTCCTCTAGGCGGGCGTCCACCAAAGGTGAAGATTCGTCGATCCGGCGTCCCACCTTTGCGACGATCCGCTCGATGACCTTGCGTAGGTGCTCCTCAGAACTGAATCGGCCATCCGTTAGGATCAGGCGCCCGTCGCGTTCCACGTAGACCTGATCCGGACGATTCACCATTATTTCTGTGACAGACGGGTCCTCGAGATACCGTTGCAGCGGGCCATAGCCCAGCACGTCGTCTCCCACATCGCGGATGAGGCGACGCCGTTCTTCCGGACTGAGTGGCACCTGCTCCTCGTCGATGACCAGGCTTAGCTCATCGCGGGCAATTTTGCGCAACTCTTCGTCAGTCAGCGATGAGTCGGTTAGCCGCGCGCCAAGCCTCTCAAAAAGGGCTTTCCCAGCGCGTTGTTTTAGACCGGCAAGGGCATCGACCGGGGCTGATCCACCGTTCCCAGCGTTAGCGGACGGTGGTGATTGGGCTTCGTATGGAGGTGGGCTTGAAATGCTGGTAGTAGCAATGCCGCCTCGGGCGGCTTCCAGTCGATCTGCGAGGCTCATGAGATCACCATCCGACGGTGTACTTTCTTCTGTGGTTGTGTGGCCCTCTTAGGGTCGAAGCGCTCCACCAATTTGGCGAAGGCGCGAGCAGCACCGTCATGTGACGAGTCCTGCAGCAAGGGCACACCCTTGTTGGTAGAAAACGGGACTGCCCGTGAGCGCGGAACCACAGTGTCAACGGGGACCCCAATGGTCGCCTCAACATCCTGGACAGTAAGACCACTCCGCCTGTCAGCGAAGTTGAGTACAACGTGCCGGCCCTGCGGTAGCAGCTGGAGCTCCCGTAATACTTCGAAGCTCGTGTGCAATCCACGGATGCTGGGAATGTCCATACCGCAGACCCACACGGCGTCCGTTGCCTGCTCGAGGGTTGCGAGCACGTGCTCGCCCAGACCCGGGGTGGTATCCACCACCACATACTGGAATTCGGCAGCCATCTGGTTCAGAAGATGGCTGACGGCTTCGCCGCTAATATGGTCGGCCTCGCCGGGCGTATTTGGTGCACATAGGGCATAGATCCCGCTGGGATGAACGGTGAGGAAAGCCTTGAGAACCATTGAATCCTGGAAAGCAGCGCCCCCGACAGCGTCACGGAGAGTGTGCTCGGGCTCCAGTTGGAGCCCGGTTGCGACATCGCCGAATTGAACATCGAGATCAACGATCACGACGCCCATGGGAGCAATCTTGCCCAGCCCAATCGCCAGGTTTGTGGCCACCGTAGTCTTGCCAACACCACCCTTTGGCGACATTACGGCGATGACCCGACCCGCCGACCGTTCAGGGCCGGCGGCTGCAACTAATCCCCGTCGGCGCCCTGCCGAGGCCAGGCACGCCCGCTCCAGCAAGATGCGCAGTTCAGACACCTCCGCGCTGGGACTGACGATGTCCCGTATGCCGGCCCGCATTGCATTGATGACTTGCTCTGAGGCCATGTCCTCCACGAGCACCAAGCTGATTTCCGGATACTGGAGGTCGAACACCGTGGCCAGCTTGAGGGCCTCGTCGCCCGGAAGTCCCGGGCCTAAGACAAGAACTTCCGGAGGTTCGCCGGAGAGCCGGCCGAAGAGCTCCTGAGGGCCGCCGAGCATCACTGACGGTGGAAGAATCTGCACAGTGCCGTGGAGTGCACCGCGCACCGCCGACTGTACCTTGCGCTGAAAATCCTGCGCGGCGGTGATGACCACGAAGCGGCTCATTGTGCGACCTTCCCCAAGGTCACCAAGCCAGGCTTGGAATCCTTCGACTCGTTGGTCTCCTTAGAGAGCCAGATCTTTCCAAACTCGGCACCAAAAACGATTTCGGCGGCGTCAACGTCTTCACGGGCAAGCGTCACGTAAACAGAACCTGAAGGCAAGGCCGGGCCGTCAGCGGAGCTTGCATCCTTGGAGGTCTCCGGGGGAGCCTGCTGAACGCTGGTGACGAGCACTTTGTGGAAAGCCTTCCCGGTAAACTCCTTGAAACCCTTGATGTCATTACTGACCGGTGCGTCCGCGCCAGCTTTGTCGTCCATCTTGTATGAGATGTAAACACCTACGGTGTCCCCTGCAGCCAAGCGGCCACCAATTACGCGCTGCGGTTCCAGCAGCACCGAGATCTCCTCCATGCCGGCCGGAACAGGAACAGTGCCAGGCGCCGCCAAGGCGTTCGGATCAACGAGACGGGCTTTCAGGAGTTGTTCCCCAGGCTGGAGGTCAACTGCGGTGACTTTGTCGGAGAAATCGCTTAGGGACTTCACTGCATCGGCAGGAACAGCAGTCCCTGGAATGGACGTTAGCTTAACGGATTCGGAAAGCTTGGACACCGGAGTGCCCGCCGTAACGGCTTTCTGAACAACAAGAACTTCAACGGGCTCTAAGCCTTGCTGAGCTCGGCTGTCGGCTGCCTGTGCGTAATTGAACATCAGTACAGATCCGACAATTGCCAAGAGCAATGCTGCTAGGCCCCCCAGCAGCCTGGATTTCACGGGATTCTCCTTTGGTTCTTATTTGGTGAGCTCTACGACGGTTCCGCCGTAGGTGGTGGGTCCGCCGACATCAAATGCTTCGTCCAGGGCTACATAGCGGACGAACTTTCCGACGATGCCCAAATCGCTGTTCTTCCATCCACCGGCGTCCTTGAAGGCCTGGGCGGTTGAAGGCATGTAATGGAAAGGATCTTGGTTGGCCAAGTCCCAGCCCATGAGATCTATGGCAGCGAATGCTTTGAGATGAAATTCAGCACCGGACCCGGTGCCTCGGGTACTGTCGAATACGGGAAGCAGCGCCACGACTTTTTGTCCGGCAATAAGCCTGTCCTTCCAGCCTTGGAGGATTCCGCCGCAACCGGTTTCGGGGTTGTTTCCTGTGTTGCTGGCCACCCATGGGGAGGCAAGGTCAACTTTCGTCGTGCAAGAGCCGCCAGTGACTAGCCAGCCGAAGCCTCCAGGAATTTCAAGGCCCGAGCCAGTGCTGTGGCAGGTGTCTTTCTTGCCGGCCCCCGTGCCGTGGGACAGCAGGAATTGAGTCGAGCCGTCCCCCGCAACGCTGAGGTCCACTTCGCATTCTGAGAAGGCAATGGGGAATACGTTTCCGGACTGCGCGCCGCCCCATTTTGCTTCGGCGACTGCTCCAATAGTCGTAGTATCAGTCCCGAAGATCCGGGCAAAGAAGGTGGAAAAATGCACACCGGTGGAATCTTGGGCATTTGTAGTGACCGTCACCTTGCCAGCGGTCTTGTCCACGATGGTCGAGGCCACATTCGTGAGGTTGTCCTTGGCATTGGCGTTGGCCAGTGTGCCCGACAGGGTGGATCCTGTGATGCAAGTGGGATCAGCGGTGTTCTTTGCGCATTTCTGGGCCACAGCCAGGGCAGCGGCGTCAGCACCGTTCTGCGTCACCGATTTCTCGGCGTACATTGCACCGACGTCAACAGCGATTGCACCAAAGCTAAGCAGCATCACCATCATCACAGCCACGACTACGGCGGTAGCGCCGCGCTCATTCTCCGATTCTTTGATCAGCCGCCGCATTGCATTGTTCCTTTTCCTGTGAGAACGATGGTGCCGGTGAAGGCGTCGAGGAATCCTGTGACAGTGGTCAGTGTGTAACTTGTGGTTGCGGTCACTTGCTTTCCCGCTGCACAGGTTGTACCGCCGCCTGTGACAGCGAAAGTCGTGGTAACCGTGCTGGGAGCCAGGCGCCCTGCGGCATTCGCTGCCGCGGTTGCAGCAGTGCTCGTGCTGTTGTGGATCGCCATGCTGCGCGCCCCTTCTCGAGCGGCTTGGTTGAGGGATAGCTGCGCGTTGAAAGCAAGGGAGAATTCGATAATGCCGATCAATATGAGAAGCAAGACCGGCAATATCAAAGCAAATTCAACTGCGGCAGCACCTTTTTCGTTATTCCTACGCATTTTTCGATCCTCATGTCTCGAAAAGCCAATGGCGGCTCCCAGATGGCCTGGAAGCCGCCATCAATGGGCGCTTGACTGAAGCGGATCGACTAGAGCGACTTTGAGATGCCGTCGAAAAGCGTCTGCAGGCTCGTGCCTACGGCTGTGATGCCAAGGATGGCTGCAATGACAATGAGTGCAACCATCAGGCCGTATTCAACGGCCGTTGCGCCCTTTTCTTCACCCGTGAGGCGGTTCTTGACGCCGGCGACAAAAGCGATCATGGAGACCAGTGCTGAGTTCATTTTCGTGTTCCTTTTGTGAGTGCTGAATTGGTTTCGAATTTCCAGCTCCCCCCAACTTGGCGTTGCTAGAACTTCGATGCACTAAGGAATACAGGAGTAACAAATAGCCCCACAATGAGTGGATGTACTCGTCTTTTTGACACGAGAATCAGTCGTCTACTTGCTGTAACACAACTTAACGGGGGCTCCCCAAGTACGCGACTACTTGGTGTACTCGGAAACGGCTAGCGGGGGAAGACCGTCGGTAAGAGAACCCGCCCGATCTCGGTGCCCCACAGCACTGTCAGGACGCAGCCCGCGAACATCGACGGCCCGAAGGGCACTGAGGTCTTCCGCCCCGCGAATCCGCCTGTAACAAGGAGCACACTGGTCACAGCGCCCACAACAAAGCCAAGAGCAACACCCAGTATCAAGTGCCCCACGGAGAGGTAGCCCAAGTACAAGCCAAGTGGTGCTGAGAGCTTTACATCGCCCATCCCCATTCCGTGGGGAGAAATCAGCGCCAAAATTAGATAAAACACGAAAGTTACGGCACATCCGATGGCTGCCACGAGCAGATTTCCCCATCGCTGGTTCATGCCGGCGTCCATAAGCAGCAGCAGGAGGCCGATTCCGAGCGTGGGAACAACAATCCTGTTGGGCAGTAGTTTGTGTTGCAGGTCAATTCGCGAGAGCACAGGACCAGCTGCACAGAGAAACAGGAAGGCCGGCAGCACCCAGGTCCAGCCGAACCGCCAAGCCATCGCCCCAAACAGCGCTGCTGTGGCGACAGAGCCGGCAACAGCATGCCAGCGGACGTGCCCCAGCTCGATGCCGGGCAGCAACCGCCGCGTGACTGCAAGGGCAACGGGTGCCGCAGCAAGGCCTAAAAGGGTGCAGGCAGCGACCAACAGAGCAACCGGGGGCATTTCAGTCAACGGGGCACCTAAGCTCGGAGTTGTTCGCGGTCAAATTGGCCGGACCTGTCATCAGGACCGGCGCAGGTTGGCTACCTAGAGCCTATTTTGACCAGCGGCCTCTGTACCCGCTATTCTTGATAGTCGTTGTGCGTGTCCTTTCTCGATGATGCGTGCCCGCTGAGAATCCGGTTGCAGGATAACTACTCCTCGGGCACATTCGAGACTTCTGGACCACTGGATTCATAGAGCCCTCACCTCTGTTCCGGTAGCGCATAGATAGTAGGTGCACACCCTTACGTGACACCTAAACAAGAACGCCAGAACAAGAACGAGGCAAACACCGTGCGTACGTACACCCCGAAGCCCGGCGATATCAACCGCCAGTGGCACGTCATTGACGCCACCGACGTTGTCCTTGGTCGTCTTGCCAGCCAGACCGCAATCCTGCTGCGCGGCAAGCACAAGGCCACCTTTGCTCCCCACATGGACATGGGCGACTTCGTCATCATCATCAACGCCGAGAAGGTTGCCCTCACCGGCGCCAAGCTCGAACAGAAGCGCGCTTACCGCCACTCCGGCTACCCGGGCGGCCTGACCTCCGTCAACTACGCGGAGTTGCTGGAATCCAACCCGGTCCGCGCCGTGGAGAAGGCCATCAAGGGCATGCTCCCGAAGAACTCCCTCGCTGCACAGCAGCTGGGCAAGCTGAAGGTTTACCGCGGTGCAGAGCACCCGCACGCCGCCCAGCAGCCCAAAACTTTCGAAATTTCCCAGGTCGCCCAGTAGTCCTGGCCACCAAACAACTTATCTATACAAGGAGAACCGTGGCTCAGAACGAAGAGACCACCGAAGCCGTTGAGGCAGAGGAAACCCTGACCAGCTACACCTCGGAAAGCGGGGCTGCTGAAGCTGCTGCGCCGAAGAAGGAGCGCCCGGCACTGACCGTAGCCGGCGCAGCTGTTGGCCGCCGCAAGGAAGCCGTTGCACGCGTTCGCGTTGTGCCGGGCTCCGGCAAGTGGATCATCAACGGCCGCGAGCTGGCGAACTACTTCCCGAACAAGCTGCACCAGCAGGATGTCAACGAGCCCTTCAAGATCCTCGATCTTGACGGCGCCTACGACGTCATTGCCCGCATCCACGGCGGTGGCCCTTCCGGCCAGGCCGGTGCACTGCGTCTCGGTATCGCCCGTTCACTTAACGAGATCGACGTCGAGAACAACCGCGCCACGCTGAAGAAGGCCGGCTACCTCACCCGTGACGCACGCGTCATCGAGCGTAAGAAGGCCGGTCTCAAGAAGGCCCGCAAGGCTCAGCAGTACTCCAAGCGCTAAATCCGCTTGCAAGCGCCTGTGGCGCTTACCGAAGCCCGTCCCGCTATTCGGCGGGGCGGGCTTCGGCCGTTAAAAGCGTCCGCCGTAAAACACGGTGCGTCCGGGGCCGCGAAGCCGTCCGCGCAGCGGAGACAGCCACTGCCCCGGTGCGAGCCAAAGACAGCCCCCACCGGTCCATCGTCTAAACTTGACCCGATGTCTAGATTATTTGGAACAGATGGTGTCCGGGGCCTGGCTAACGGCCTGCTCACAGCAGAGCTGGCGATGCAGCTGGCGCAAGCGGCCGCCGTCGTCCTCGGCCACGAACGCAGCACCAACGGCGCCCGGCCGCGCGCCGTGGTGGCCCGCGATCCGCGTGCCAGTGGCGAGTTCATCTCGGCAGCCGTCTCGGCGGGACTGTCGAGTTCCGGCATCGACGTCTACGATGCCGGCGTCCTCCCCACCCCTGCCGCCGCCTACCTGGTGGCCGACCTCCACGCCGACTTCGGCGTCATGATCTCCGCCTCCCACAACCCTGCCCCTGACAATGGCATCAAATTCTTCGCCAAGGGCGGCCAGAAGCTGCCTGACGAGGTGGAAGATGCCATCGAGGCGCAGATGTCCAAAGATCCCGTCAGGCCAACAGGCAGCGACGTAGGCCGTATCCAGACCTTCTCAGACGCCGAGGACCGCTACATCGTCCACCTGCTCGGGACCCTGCCGCACCGCCTGGACGGGCTGAAGGTTGTGCTCGACTGCGCCCACGGTGCGGCCAGCGGCTGTTCACCCCAGCTTTTCAACGATGCCGGCGCCGAAATCGTGGTTATCGGCGCTGAGCCCGACGGCCTGAACATCAACGACGGCGTGGGCTCGACCCACCTCGGCGCTCTCCAAAGGGCCGTAGTGGAGCACGGCGCCGACCTGGGCATTGCCCACGACGGCGACGCCGACCGGTGCCTTGCCATCGACCATGAAGGCAACGAGGTGGACGGTGACCAGATCATGGCCATCCTCGCCCTGGCGCTGAAGGAATCCGGGAAGCTCAAGGACAACGTCCTGGTGGCCACCGTCATGAGCAACCTCGGGCTGAAGATCGCCCTCCGCAACGCCGGCATCACCATCCGCGAGACCGCGGTGGGGGACCGCTACGTTCTTGAGGAAATGCGCGACGGCGGGTACAACCTCGGCGGCGAACAGTCCGGCCACGTGATCTTTGCAGACCACGCCACCACCGGCGACGGGCTCCTGACCGGCCTGCAGCTGGCCGCCCAGGTGGCGCTCACGGGCAAGTCGTTGAAAGAACTCGCCACGGTGATGACCAAGCTTCCGCAGCTGATGATCAACGTCAAGAACGTGGACAAGGCCCGGGCCGGCACCGATGAGGGCGTCCTGGCAGCTGTCGCTGAAGCTTCCGCGGAACTCGGCGAGACCGGCCGGGTGCTCCTGCGCCCATCCGGAACCGAAGCCCTGGTCCGCGTGATGGTGGAGGCCGCGGACATGCCCACCGCCGAACGGATCTGCAAGCACCTTGCCGCCGTTGTGGAGGAGCGCCTGGCCGTCGCGCCGGCCGTCTAAGCAACCCGCAAACAAAAAGTGGTCCGCCTCCAGCCGGAGGCGGACCACTTTTTGTTTTCAGGAAGCTAAGCCCGGGTGCTGCCGCTCCGGAGTGAATCGCGGATTTCGGTGAGGAGTGCGATCTGGGGGTCCTCGGCGGCTTCTTCCTTGACCTCCGTACCAATTCCGAGCCGGCGGTTGCGGCGTTCGATCATGTGGTTCATCGGCAGGACGACCACGAAGTAGATGGAGGCGCCCACCAGCAGGAAAGAAATAATGGCCGAGATAACGGAGCCATACATGAATCCCTCCCACTGCATCTCCTCAATGCCCTTGGCACTGAACAGGCGGCCGATCAGCGGGGTCAGCAGGCCTTCAACGATTGAGGTCACGACGGCGCTGAAAGCCGCACCCATGACCACCGCCACGGCAAGGTCTACGACGTTGCCCTTCATAATGAAATTCTTGAATCCGGTCAACATGGGACCCAGACTAGCGCGGCCCTGTGAACAAGTGTGACGGCAGGGTAATTTCGCGGAGGTGTGTCTCCGGTCGCACTGACGGAGGCGCGGCCCTACAGGTACCCCGGCGCCGCTTCCAGTCCGAAGTACTCCTCCAGCGTCGCAATGCCCTTGGCTGACATGTCCGCTGCCGCCTCCACGCCGATGTACCGCAGATGCCAGGACTCGTAGTAGTAACCCGTGACCTCGTGGAACATCCACGGATACCGCACCACGAAACCAAAGCGGTGCCCGTTGGCCTTGGCCCACACTGCCGCCGGCTGTTCGGCGAAACACGGCTGGAAGCTGCACGCCCCGCCGCCGTCGCCGATGTCGAAGGCCCAGCCGGTCTGGTGTTCCGAGAAGCCCGGCCTGGCCGAGGCCGTGTCCGCTTCTGCCTGCCCGCGGGACGCTACATAGCTGTTGTACGTGGCCACCTGCGTACCGTACGAACGGTAGCCGCTCGCCAGGGTCATGGTGACGCCGTCCCGCGCTGCCGCGGCAAACATCTGCTCAGCGGCGGCCGCCGTCGTGCTGTTCAGCTGGGCGGCCTCACCCGAAACTGCCAGTGCGATGTTGGACTGGACCAGGTCCGCCGGGACGTAATCGGCGGGGGAGAGCGGCCGGTGCTTGTTGACTACCAGCCAGGGGCTGGCTGGGTCCGTCAGTGAATGCTGTTGGCCCAGGCCGGCCGCCGGCGAAGCGGGCGTCGGTGCGGAGGTTGGAGGCGGCGGCGTGCCCGGTTCAGTGACAGCGGGGGACGTCGGCTGCCCCGCTGTAGACGGCGCCGCCGTCTGTGAGGCGGAGGCGGACGTTACAGGCGGGGAGGACGACGACGGCGGCCGGGTTCCGGCGTCGGGCGTGCAGGCTGCCAGTGCGGTCAGTCCTGCGCCGGCGGCCAGGAACCTTGCGACAGACCGCCTGCTCGGCGCCGGGCCCGCTTTGGCACCTACGGTGGCAGCAGCGGAACAGTTGTGGCACACGTGTGCTAGACCTTCCGCAGCAGCATGCGGCGGATCGAATGGTCTGCTTCCTTGGTGAGCACCAGCTGCGCGCGGCCCCGCGTCGGGAGCACGTTTTCCTCGAGGTTGGGCTCGTTGATGCGCTTCCAGATGTCGCGGGCGGTGCTTTCGGCTTCCTCGTCGGAAAGGGTCGCATAGCGGTGGAAGTAGGACTCCGGCTGGGCGAAGGCGGTGGTGCGCAGCTTGCGGAATCGGTCCACATACCACTCCTCGATATAGGACGTCTTGGCGTCCACATAGATGGAGAAGTCGAAGAAGTCGCTCAGTGCCAGCCCCTGCTTGCCGTCGTGGCGTGGACGGGCCGGGGCCAGGACGTTCAGCCCCTCCACGATCAGCACGTCCGGCCGGCGGACCACCACTTCCTTGCCGGGAACAATGTCGTACGTGACGTGGGAGTACCAGGGCGCCCGGACCTCTTCCGCGCCGCCCTTGATCTCACTCACGAAGCGGAGGAGTGCGCGTCGGTCATAGGACTCCGGAAAACCCTTCCGCTCCAGGAGGTGCCGGCGCTTGAGCTCGGCCAGGGGATACAGGAACCCGTCAGTGGTGATGAGCTCCACGTTGGGCGTCCCGGGCCAGCGCCGGAGCATCTCGCGGAGCACACGGGCGATGGTGGACTTGCCCACGGCAACGGAGCCGGCCACGCCGATCACAAAGGGCGTGCGCTGCGTCTGTTCGCCGAGAAACGTGGTGGTGGCTGCGTGCAGCTGGCCCGCAGCCTCCACATAGAGGTGGAGCAGCCGGGAGAGCGGCAAATAGACTTCGCGGACTTCCTTCATGTCCAGCGGATCACCGAGCCCTCTGAGACGGACCACGTCCTCTTCGTTCAGAGGCTGTTCCATCTGGGCTGCGAGCCGGGACCAGGTCTGCCTGTCCAGCTCCACGAACGGGGAGACACCCTCTCCATTCGCTTCGTTGCGTTGCAAAGTCACGTTAGAGATTCTGCCCTCCGCGACGCTGAGAGCGAAATGGAGGCCGTCGCATCCGCTGTCACGGGGCACGGCGGCCGCCCCGCGGCGGATGCAACGAACGTCAGCGGACCGCTCCGCCATATAAGCTTGGCTCTATGTGTGGAATCGTAGGATACGTAGGCCATTCGTCAGGCCGGGTAAATGTTGGCCACAGCGCGTTGGACGTTGTCCTGGAGGGACTCCGCCGCCTGGAATACCGGGGGTATGACTCCGCAGGCGTCGCTGTGGTGGCGGACGGAACGATCTCGTCCCGGAAAAAGTCCGGAAAGCTGAGCAACCTGCTCGCTGAACTGGAAGAGTCACCGCTGCCTGATTCAGTCACCGGAATCGGGCACACCCGCTGGGCCACGCACGGCGGGCCCACGGACGTGAATGCTCACCCGCACCTGTCCGACGGCGGCAAGCTGGCCCTGATCCACAACGGCATCATCGAAAACTTCGCCGAGCTCAAGCTCGAACTGCTCGAAAAGGGCACCGTGTTCACGTCCGAGACGGACACCGAGGTGGCTGCCGCGCTGCTGGGCGACATCTTCCGGAACCAGCTGAACGGCGACGCTTCCAACGGCGGCCTGACCAAGGCTATGCAGCTTGCCTGCCAGCGCCTCGAAGGCGCCTTCACGCTGCTAGCCGTGCACGCGGACCAGCCCGACGTCGTCGTGGCCGCCCGCCGCAACTCCCCGCTCGTGGTGGGCCTGGGTGAGGGGGAGAACTTCCTCGGCTCGGACGTCTCCGGCTTTATCGACTACACGCGCCGGGCCGTGGAACTGGGTCAGGACCAGATCGTGACCATCACCGCGGACAGCGTGGAGATCACCGACTTCTTCGGCGCCCCTGCCCAGGGCAAGGAATACCACGTGGACTGGGATCCGGCGTCGGCCGAGAAGGGCGGCTTCCCGTCCTTCATGGAGAAGGAAATCCATGACCAGCCGGACGCCGTGGCCAAGACCCTGCTGGGCCGCTACGACCTCGACGGCAAGCTCACGCTCGATGAAATGCGCATCGACCCGGAGCACTTGAAGAACATCACCAAAATCATCGTGCTCGCCTGCGGCACGTCCGCCTATGCCGGCCAGGTGGCCAAGTACGCCATTGAGCACTGGTGCCGGATCGCCACGGAGGTGGAGCTCTCCCACGAGTTCCGTTACCGCGACCCGATCGTGGACGAGAACACCCTGGTGGTGTCCATCTCCCAGTCCGGCGAGACCATGGACACCCTGATGGCCGTCCGGTACGCCAAGGAACAGGGCGCCAAGACCCTCTCCATCTGCAACACCAACGGGTCCACCATCCCGCGCGAATCCGACGCCGTGCTCTACACCCACGCCGGCCCGGAAATCGCCGTCGCCTCAACGAAGGCCTTCCTGGCGCAGATCGCCGCCGCCTACCTGCTGGGCCTGTATTTGGCACAGCTGCGCGGCAACAAGTTCCAGGGCGAGATCAAGGACATCCTGGCCGACCTCGGCAAGATCCCGGCCAAGATCCAGGAGATCCTGGACCACGAGGGCGAGATCAAGGAACTTGCCCGCTCCATGGCCGGCGCCAAGTCGGTGCTGTTCCTGGGCCGCCACGTCGGGTTCCCCGTTGCCATGGAAGGCGCGCTCAAGCTCAAGGAACTGGCCTACATCCACGCCGAAGGCTTCGCCGCCGGCGAGCTGAAGCACGGCCCGATCGCGCTGATCGAGGAAGGCCAGCCGGTGTTCGTGGTGGTCCCGTCCCCGCGCGGCCGGAACTCGCTGCACGCCAAGGTTGTCTCCAACATCCAGGAGGTCCGGGCCCGCGGCGCGAAGACCATCGTGATCGCCGAAGAGGGTGACGAGGCCGTCAAGGCGTATGCCGAGCACGTCTTCTACATCCCCGAAACGCCCACGCTCCTGGCGCCCCTGCTGGCCACCGTTCCGCTGCAGATCTTCGCCCTCGAACTTGCCACGGCCAAGGGATACGACGTGGACCAGCCACGCAACCTGGCCAAGAGCGTGACCGTAGAATAAGCCGCATGATTGTTGGCATTGGCGTAGACGTCGTAGACATTGAACGGTTCGGCAGGCAGCTGGAACGGACCCCAGGGCTCCGGGACAGGCTGTTCGTCCCTGCCGAGCGCGAGCTGAACACGCGCTCCCTGGCCGCGCGCTTTGCGGCCAAGGAAGCCGTGGCCAAGGTCCTGGGCGCTCCCGCCGGCATGAACTGGCAGGACTGCTGGATCGGCCTCGACCAGAACGGCCCCACCATCCAGGTCAAGGGCACCGTGCTGGCCGTCGCCGAGTCCAAGGGCGTCAAGCGCTGGCACTTGTCGATGAGCCACGATGGCGGAATCGCTACAGCGACCGTCCTCGCAGAAGGGTAAGCGCGCACTCTCCACCTGACGGCCCGCAGCGGACCCAGCACCGATTGGACTGAACCAATGATCAGCGCCTATACCGGCACCCAGATTCGTGAGGCCGAAAAACCCCTTCTTTTGTCCGGGGCAGGAGCTGTCCTCATGCAGCGGGCCGCCTACGGCCTGGCCAACGCCGTTATCCGTGAACTCGTTGCCCGGGGGATCCGTCCCTACGGGGCCAGCGTGGCGGTTCTTACCGGCAAGGGCAACAACGGGGGAGACGGGCTCTTCGCCGCCGCCTTCCTGGCAGCCCGCGGAATGCGTACGACGGCGGTACTCACCGCCGGCGAGGCCCACCCGGACGGACTGGCCGCCTTTGAACGGGCCGGCGGGCGCGCCCGGACCCTCACCGACCACAACGCCGGTGAGCTGGCAGCGGCAGCCGCCAGCGCCGACGTCGTGATAGACGCGGTGCTGGGGACCGGAGCCCAAGGCGGGCTCCGCGGCGCAACGGCCTCCCTCGTCGGGAAGCTGCGCGCCGCCGCGCACGGGTTTGTGGTGGCCTGCGACATTCCCAGCGGCGTGGACGCCGACACGGGCGAGGCCTATGACCCGGTCCTTCCGGCCGACCTCACTGTGACGTTCGGGGGAGCGAAAGCCGGACTGCTCGCCGATCCCGGCGCCGACCATGCCGGGCGCGTCCTGGTCATCCCCATCGGCATTGAAACGCAACTGCCGTCGCCGGTGCTGCGGCGTCTGGAATCCGCTGACCTTGCCAGGCTGCTGCCCCCGCCGACCCGCCGCTCCCACAAATACACCCGGGGCGTCCTGGGCGTCGTGGCGGGATCGCAACAGTATCCGGGTGCTGCCGTCCTCGCCTGCCGCGGTGCCCTCGCAGCGGGCGTCGGGATGGTCCGGTACCTCGGGCCGCCCGAGCCGACCCGTCTGGTGCGCCAGGCCTGCCCGGAAGTGGTGTGCGGACCGGACAACGTGGCAGACGCGCACGTCCAGGCGTGGCTGGTCGGTTCAGGGATCGCCGACGGCGACGACGAACAGCTGCAGCGGGTGCGCGACGCCGTGGAGACGGGACTGCCAGTGGCCGCCGACGCCGGTGCGCTGCCTGCCCTTCCCGATGCCCTTCCTCCGCACGTGGTGCTGACACCGCACGGCGGCGAGCTGGCGCATGTCCTGCAGCGCTACGGGATCGACCTGGGGCGGCAGGGAGTTGACGGTGCCACCCTCGACGCCGTGCGCCAGGCGGCTGAAAGGACCGGGGCCACCGTCCTGCTCAAGGGCGCCACCACGTTGGTGGCCGCGCCGTACGGCCCGGTCTTCAGCCAGGCTGAAGCCACGCCGTGGATGGCCACTGCCGGAAGCGGTGACGTGCTGGCCGGGGTACTCGGGTCCCTGCTGGCCCAGCATTCGGACGACGAGGAAAAATTTGCGGCCTGCGGGATCTCCGCGGACCAGCGCTGGGCGGCTATCGGTGCCATCGCGGCTAGCCTGCACGGCCGCGCAGGGACCCTCGCCTCCGCAGGCGGCCCGGTGACCGCCGGTTCGATTGCCCATTTCGTGCCCGAGGTGATGCGCACCTTGTAATCATTCAGCGAAAACCGCGGCAACAAACAATTACTAAACCTGCTTACTAGTAGTCTGTCTAGAGATTTATTCGTTACGCACGAGGAGTACACATGGAAGTCTGGCCCGGATCGGCATACCCGCTGGGAGCCACCTTTAACGGCACTGGCACGAACTTTGCGCTTTTCAGCGAAAGGGCCGAAAAGGTTGAACTGTGCCTCTTCGACGACGAGGGTGTTGAAACCCGGATCGAGCTCCTCGAAGTAGACGGCTATGTATGGCACTGCTACCTGCCCCACATCCAGCCCGGCCAGAAGTACGGATACCGCGTCCACGGCGCCTACGATCCCGACTCCGGGAACAGGTTCAACCCGAACAAGCTGCTCCTGGATCCCTATGCAAAGGCCGTGCACGGCCAGATCGACTGGGACCCCGCACTGTTCTCCTACAACATGGGCGATCCCGATTCCCGCAACGATGCAGATTCCGCCCCGCACATGATGATGGGTGTGGTGATCAACCCGTTCTTCGACTGGGACGGCGACCACCTGCCCCGCGTGCCGTACCACAAGTCCGTCATCTACGAGGCCCACGTCAAGGGCCTGACCCAGCTGCACCCCGAGGTTCCGGAAGACCAGCGCGGCACCTACGCCGGCGTTGCACACCCCTCGGTCATCTCCCACCTGCAGAAGCTGGGCGTCACCGCCATCGAACTCATGCCGGTGCACCAGTTCGTCAACGACGGCATCCTCGAAGACAAGGGCCTGAACAACTACTGGGGTTATAACACCATTGGCTTCTTCGCCCCGCATAACAGCTACAGTTCCACGGGCGACACCGGCCAGCAGGTTCAGGACTTCAAAGCCATGGTCCGCTCCCTGCACCAGGCGGGCATCGAAGTGATCCTGGACGTCGTGTACAACCACACCGCCGAGGGCAACCACCTGGGCCCCACCCTCTCCTTCAAGGGCATCGACAACGCCGCCTACTACCGGCTCATGGACGGCGACGAGAAGCACTACATGGACTACACGGGCACCGGCAACTCGCTCAACGTCCGGCACCCCCACTCCCTGCAGCTCCTGATGGACTCCCTGCGCTACTGGGTCACCGAAATGCACGTGGACGGCTTCCGGTTCGACCTCGCCTCCACCCTGGCCCGCGAATTCTATGACGTGGACAAGCTGTCCACCTTCTTCGAACTCATCCAGCAGGACCCGGTAGTGTCCCAGGTCAAGCTCATCGCCGAGCCGTGGGACGTTGGCCCCGGTGGCTACCAGGTGGGGAACTTCCCGCCGCAGTGGACGGAATGGAACGGAAAGTACCGCGACACAGTCCGCGATTTCTGGCGTGGAGAACCGGCCACCTTGGGCGAATTTGCTTCCAGGATCACCGGCTCTGCCGACCTGTACGAGCACTCCGGCCGCCGTCCGGTCGCCTCGATCAACTTCGTTACCGCCCATGACGGCTTTACGCTCCACGACCTGGTGTCATACAACGAGAAGCACAACGACGCCAACGGCGAAGGCAACAACGACGGCGAATCGCACAACCGCTCGTGGAACTGCGGCGCTGAAGGCCCCACCGACGACCCCAAGGTCCTGGGCCTGCGCGCCCGGCAGCAGCGCAACTTCATCGCCTCACTGCTGCTCTCACAGGGCGTGCCCATGCTGCTTCACGGCGACGAGATGGGCCGCACGCAGCAGGGCAACAACAACGGGTACTGCCAGGACTCCGAACTGACCTGGATCAACTGGGACAACGTGGATCAGCCCCTGGTGGAGTTCACCGCCGCCGTCAATGCCCTGCGGCACAAGCACCCCACTTTCCGGCGCAGCCGCTTCTTCGACGGCAGGCCGGTCCTGCGTGGCGAGGGTGAACGGCTTCCGGACATCGAATGGCTGGACGTGGACGGCTCCACGATGAAGCCCGAAGACTGGGACAGCGGCTTCGGCCGCTCGGTGGGCATGTTCCTCAACGGCGACGGCATCCGCGGCCGCGACGAACGGGGCCGCCGCATCACCGACGTCAACTTCGTGCTCTACTTCAACGCGCACGACGACGAAGTGAAGTTCACGCTTCCCTCGGACGAATATGCTCCCGCCTGGGACATCATCATCGACACCGCAGGGCACAACGCCGACACCGAACCGGTTGAAGCCGGCGGAGTCCTGCCCGTTGAGGCGAAGTCCCTCGTGGTGCTCCGCGCCCACAGCGTTCCGGAGACCGAGCCGGACCACTCCGTGGCGGCATCGCTCGCGGCACTGACGCAAACCGCCACCAGCGAGACGGCGGCGCTGACCTCGCCGGCCATCGCCGACCCCACCCAGTCAACAAGGGCAAGGTCGAAGGGCAAGGATTCATGAGGACGCCCGTCTCCACGTACCGCCTCCAGATCCGGCCTTCCTTCACGCTCCAGGACGCCGCCGCCGAGGTCCCCTACCTGAAGTCGCTGGGCGTGGACTGGATCTACCTGTCCCCGATCCTGACGGCGGAAAAGGGGTCGGACCACGGCTACGACGTCACGGACCCTTCCAGCGTGGACGCCGACCGCGGCGGCCCCGAAGGCCTCGAAGCGGTGTCCCGGGCTGCCCGCGACGCCGGCATGGGCGTCCTCGTGGACATTGTGCCCAACCACGTCGGGGTGGCGTCGCCGTACCAGAACCCCTGGTGGTGGTCCCTGCTCAAGGAAGGCCGGAAGTCACCTTACGCCGAGGCGTTCGACGTCGACTGGGACTTCGGCAACGGACGCGTCCGGCTCCCCGTGCTGGGGAGCGACGACGACCTGGACAAGCTGGAAATCCGCGACGGCGAACTCCGCTACTACGACCACCGTTTTCCGCTGGCCGAGGGCAGCTTTGCCGACGGCGATGACCCCCGCGACGTCCACGCCCGCCAGAACTACGAACTGGTGGGGTGGCGCCGCGCGGACACGGACCTCAACTACCGCCGTTTCTTCGCCGTCAATACGCTGGCCGGCGTCCGGGTGGAAGTTCCCCGGGTGTTCGACGAAGCCCATGCCGAAGTGCTCCGCTGGTTCCGCGAGGGGCTGGCGGACGGTCTCCGGATCGACCACCCGGACGGGCTGGCTGACCCGGAGGGCTACCTGCGGCGGCTCCGCGAAGCGACCGGCGGCAGCTACCTGCTGATCGAGAAGATCCTGGAGCCGGGGGAGGAGCTGCCGGCGTCCTTCGAATGTGAAGGGACCACCGGCTACGATGCCTTGGCTGACGTGGACCGCCTCTTCGTCGACGCCTCGGCGCAGAAAGCCCTGGACCAGCTCGACGGCAGGCTCCGCGGCGGGGAACCCGCAGACTATGAGGAGATGATCCGCGGAACCAAACGCAGGATCACCGACGGCATCCTGCACTCCGAGATCCTCCGGCTGGGAAGGCTGGTTCCGGCCGGCACAAAGCTTGCCGGGGCGGCATTGGATGCCGGGCTCGCAGCCGACGCGATCTCCGAGATCATCGCCTCGTTCCCCGTCTATCGGACCTACCTGCCGCACGGAGAGGAAGTCCTCAGGGAAGCCTGCAGCCTCGCCGCACGGAACCGGCCGGACCTCGCTGCGGCCATTGAACTGCTGCAGCCGCTGTTGCTGGACGCCGGCTCGGCGTTGGCACAGCGGTTCCAGCAGACCTCCGGCATGGTGATGGCCAAGGGCGTGGAGGATACCGCGTTCTTCCGCTACACCCGGCTGGGCACCCTGACGGAGGTGGGCGCCGATCCCACCGAGTTCGCCCTTGACCCGGCAGAATTCCATCAGCGGATGGCGCGGCGGGAAGCCGAACTGCCGAAGTCCATGACCACGCTGAGCACGCACGACACCAAACGCAGCGAGGACACCCGGGCCCGGATCTCCGTGATTTCCGAGTTCGTGGCGGAATGGGACAAGGTGCTGACCAAGCTGCAGGAACTGGTGCCGCTGCCCGACGGGCCGCTCGCCAGCCTCCTGTGGCAGGCCATCGCCGGCGCGTGGCCGGCATCCCGTGAGCGACTCCAGCAGTACGCCACCAAAGCCGCCCGCGAGGCCGGCAATTCGACCGACTGGCTGGACCCGGACGAAGCGTTCGAGCAGAAGCTGGCTGCCGCTGTCGACGCCGCGTTCGACAACCCCGAAGTCCGTGCGGAACTGGAGGCCTTTGTGGCGCTCCTGGAACCGTACGGCGCGGCAAACGCGCTGTCCGCGAAACTCGTGCAGCTGACCATGCCGGGCGTTCCGGACGTGTACCAGGGCACCGAGTTCTGGGACCGTTCCCTCACCGATCCGGACAACCGCCGTCCTGTCGACTTTGCCGCGCGTCGGGAGTCGCTGGCGGCACTCGACTCCGGCGAGCGTCCGGCGTCGTACCAGGACGACGCCGCCAAGCTGCTGGTGACTTCGCGGGCGCTCAGGCTCCGGCGTGACCGGCCGGAGCTCTTCACCGCCTACACGGCAGTCACGCCGAGCGGTCCCGCGGCGGCGCACCTCGTGGCGTTCAGCCGCGGTGCCGGTGAGTCCGCCGGCGCCTTGACGCTGGCCACCAGGCTGCCGCGCCGGCTGGAACAGTCCGGCGGCTGGCGGGACACGTCCGTGGCATTGCCGGCTGAAATGACGGACGAACTCACAGGCAACAGTTTCGGGCCGGGGCCGGTGCAGGTTGCGGACATCCTGGCAAGCTACCCCGTTGCCTTGCTGGCACCCACTCACGGATCGGAGAACCACGGATGACGTACCCCGCAAGCGGAAGCGGACGCTTCGACATCTGGGCCCCCGAGGTCACTGCCATCACCTTGCTGGCAGACGGCGCTGAATACCCCATGAGTCAGCGCGGCGAGGGCTGGTGGACGGCGGTCAATGCCCCGGCCGGGGGAGAGGTGGACTACGGCTACCTGCCGGGGACGGACACCACCCCGTTGCCGGATCCCCGGTCCCGCCGCCAGCCGGCGGGCGTGCACTCCTTGTCCCGCACCTTCGACCCGTCCGCCCACGAGTGGGCCGACGGGAACTGGGCTGGCCGGGAGCTGCAGGGCGCCGTCATCTACGAACTGCACATCGGCACGTTCACGCCGGAGGGCACCCTGGAAGCCGCAGCCGGAAAGCTGGGCTACCTCAAGAACCTCGGCGTCGACTTCGTGGAGCTCCTGCCCGTCAACGGCTTCAACGGCACCCATAACTGGGGCTACGACGGAGTCCTCTGGTACGCCGTCCATGAGGGCTACGGCGGCCCCGCCGCGTACCAGCGCTTCGTGGACGCCGCCCACGGCGCCGGCCTGGGCGTCATCCAGGACGTCGTCTACAACCACCTCGGTCCCAGCGGAAACTATCTGCCGAAGTTCGGGCCCTACCTGAAGTCAGGGGAAGGGAACACCTGGGGCGACTCGGTCAACCTGGACGGGAACGGATCAGACGAGGTCCGCCGGTACATCCTGGACAATGCGGCCATGTGGCTCAGGGACTACCACGTTGACGGCCTGCGGATCGACGCCGTGCACGCTTTCAAGGACGAGCGCGCGGTCCATCTCCTCGAGGAGTTCGGCGCCCTGGGCGACACAGTGGCAGCGGAAACAGGCCGGCCGATCACCATGATCGCGGAGTCGGACCTCAACAACCCCCGCCTGCTGTACCCCCGCGACGTCAACGGGTACGGGCTGGAGGGCCAGTGGAGCGACGACTTCCACCACGCCGTGCACGTGAACATCAGCGGCGAGACGGAGGGGTACTACAGCGACTTCGATTCGCTGGGCGCCCTGGCCAAGGTGCTGCGCGACGGGTTCTTCCACGACGGCAGTTACTCCAGCTTCCGCGGCCGGCACCACGGACGGCCCATCAACACCGGGCTGGTGCACCCCGCGGCCCTGGTGGTGTGCAGCCAGAACCACGACCAGATCGGCAACCGCGCCACCGGCGACAGGCTCTCCCAGTCCCTGTCCTACGGCCAGCTGGCCCTTGCGGCGGTCCTCACGCTGACGTCCCCGTTCACGCCCATGCTCTTCATGGGGGAGGAATACGGTGCCACCACGCCGTGGCAGTTCTTCACCTCCCACCCCGAGCCGGAGCTGGGCAAGGCGACGGCGGAAGGCCGCATCAAGGAGTTCGAGCGCATGGGGTGGGATCCCGCCGTCGTGCCCGATCCCCAGGATCCGGAGACCTTCAACCGGTCGAAACTGAACTGGGCCGAGGCCGCCGAGGGTGACCATGCCCGCCTCCTGGACCTCTACCGCTCGCTGACCGCGCTGCGGCGCAGCACTCCGGAACTGGCAGGCCTGGGGTTCACGGACACCGCGGTGGACTACAGCGAAGAGGAGGGCTGGCTGCGGTTCCGGCGCGGAGACGTGCACGTGGTGCTGAACTTCTCGGAGCAGGCGGTCAAGCTCGAGGACGCTGCCGGATCCGTGTTGCTCTCCACCGACGAGGCATCAGTGGCCGACGGCGGCTCGCTGCTGCTGGCGCCGTGGAGTGCCGCCATCCTGAAAGCCTGACCCGTTTGACCGCTGTTGCTACGCCGCGGGCTGTTTGTGTCAGCCCGCGGCGTAACAACGCATTTGTTGGCTGTCGCCTGCGTCACAGCTGGCAGGATTGCAGGTATGACTTATTCTGCAGCGGACAACCGCTATGAATCCATGCCCTACCGCCGCGTCGGACGCAGCGGCCTGAAACTTCCGGCCATCTCCCTTGGGCTCTGGCACAACTTCGGCGACGACAAACGCTTCGACGAGCAGCGCGCCATCCTCCGCCGCGCCTTCGACCTTGGCGTCAACCACTTTGACCTGGCCAACAACTACGGCCCGCCGGACGGCTCCGCGGAAACCAACTTCGGCCGCCACCTGCAGGACGACTTCAAGCCGTACCGCGACGAGCTGGTCATCTCCACGAAGGCCGGTTACTACATGTGGCCCGGCCCGTACGGTGAGTGGGGCTCCCGCAAATACCTGATCTCCAGCCTGGACCAGTCGCTGCAGCGCATGGGCCTGGACTACGTGGACATCTTCTACAGCCACCGCCCGGATCCGGAAACGCCGATGGAAGAGACCATGGGTGCGCTGGACTACGCCGTCCGTTCCGGCAAGGCCCTGTACGCGGGCATCTCCTCGTACACCCCGGAACAGACCCTCGAGGCCGCCCGGATCCTGAAGGAACTCGGCACCCCGCTGCTCATCCACCAGCCCAGCTACTCCATGCTGAACCGCTGGACCGAGAACGGCGCACCGAACCTCTACGAGACGCTGGACCAGGTGGGCGCGGGTTCCATTGCGTTCTCCCCGCTGGCGCAGGGCATGCTGACGGACCGCTACCTGAACGGCATCCCGGCCGATTCCCGTGCAGCCAAGGAACGGTTCCTTTCTGAATCGGCGCTCACCGAGGACAAGCTGGACCGGGTACGCGGGCTCAACAACATCGCCGCCGGCCGCGGGCAGTCGCTCGCACAGATGGCCATCGCCTGGATCCTCCGCGACCAGCCCAAGGGCTCACCCGTGACGTCCGCGCTGGTCGGCGCGTCCAGCGTCAAACAGCTGGAGGACACCCTGTCCGCCATCAACAACCTGGCGTTCTCGCAGGAGGAGCTGAAGGCGATCGACGAGTTCGCCGTCGAATCCGACATCAACCTCTGGGCCCAGAAGTAGCGCGCCCGCAACAGGGCCGACGTGCCCAACCGGGCCGCGTAACAGAACTGTCCATGTCATAAAGCCGGGGCCGGGAACAACTCCGGCCCCGGCGGCGTTGGCTACAATGCAAGGGCGCCCAATGGCGCCGTGCCCATCAGCCGCCGTCGCTCATCAGAGTGCTGCCGCGCCGGGCACTGAAGTTTGTTCTCAAAGGAGTTCCGTGTCTTCAAATCCGATTCGTGTTGCCATCGTCGGTGTGGGTAACTGCGCCGCGTCCCTGGTCCAGGGTGTCCACTACTACCGGGATGCCGACCCCCAGGCCACGATTCCCGGTCTGATGCACGTGGAGTTCGGCAAGTACCACGTCAACGATGTTGAATTCGTTGCAGCCTTCGATGTTGACGGCAAGAAGGTCGGCGTTGACCTGGCCGACGCCATCCTGGCCAGCGAAAACAACACCATCAAGATCGCCGACGTTCCGCCCACCGGCGTAACGGTCCAGCGCGGCCACACCCTGGACGGCCTCGGCAAGTACTACCTCGAGACCATTGAGCAGTCCCCGGCGGAGCCGGTCGATGTTGTCCAGGCCCTGAAGGACGCCAACGTTGACGTCATGGTCTGCTACCTGCCCGTTGGATCGCAGGAAGCCGCCGAATTCTACGCACAGGCCGCAATCGACGCCGGCGTGGCGTTCGTCAACGCCCTGCCGGTGTTCATCGCCGGGACCAAGGAATGGGCGGACAAGTTCACTGCCGCCGGTGTCCCGATCGTGGGCGACGACATCAAGAGCCAGATCGGTGCCACCATCACGCACCGCGTCATGGCCAAGCTCTTCGAAGACCGCGGCGTCACGCTGGACCGCACCTACCAGCTGAACGTCGGCGGCAACATGGACTTCAAGAACATGCTGGAGCGCGACCGCCTCGAGTCCAAGAAGATCTCCAAGACCCAGGCCGTCACGTCCAACGTCGAAGCTGAACTGGCCGCCAAGGACGTGCACATCGGCCCGTCCGACTACGTCCAGTGGCTCGACGACCGCAAGTGGGCCTTCGTGCGCCTCGAAGGACGCAACTTCGGCGACGCCCCCGTGTCACTCGAATACAAGCTGGAGGTCTGGGACTCACCGAACTCCGCCGGCGTGATCATCGACGCCATCCGCGCGGCCAAGATCGGCCTGGACCGCGGCATCGGCGGCCCGCTGCTCTCGGCGTCCAGCTACTTCATGAAGTCCCCGCCGGAGCAGTTCAACGACGACCTCGCCCGTGAAAAGGTCGAGGCCTTCATCCGCGGAGACCTGGAGCGCTAAGCTCTTCCGTCCCCCCCGCGCGACGCTCTCTCACTTGTGGTGGGTTTTGCCGCGGCGGATTCAAGTGGTCGTTGCAACACGTCCTAGGCTGCTGATTCTTCCATTATTTGCTCGAGGGCTTGTGCGGGTGTTTTCCAGCCGAGGGTTTTGCGCAGGCGCCCGTTGAGTCCTGCCGCGGCGTAGTCGAGGTCTGCGCGGGTGACGGTGGTGAGGTCCATTCCTTTGGGGAAGTACTGTCGCAGGAGTCCGTTGGTGTTCTCGTTCGTGCCGCGTTGCCAGGGTGAATGGGGGTCGCAGAAATAGACATCTGCACCGGTGGCGATCCTGACGCGGTCGTGGATGCCGACCATCTCAGCGCCTTGGTCCCAGGTCAGGGACCGGCGTAACTGGGCCGGAAGGGTGGGCAGGTTTTCCTCAATGGCGGCCAACACCTGCTCGCCGGTGTGTCCGTTCGGCAGGTGCAGGAGCATCACGAAGCGGCTCCGGCGTTCCACGAGCGTTCCGATCGCCCCGGTGCCGGGAGTTCCGATGATCAAATCGCCCTCCCAGTGCCCGGGCACTGCCCGGTCATCGGCTTCCGCGGGGCGTTCGCTGATCAGCAGCTCCTTCGGGACCCGAGGCCTTCGTGTCCCCGCGCGCCGGTTCGGTTGCCGAACCGCACGGCCGGTGCGCAGGGCCGTGGCAAGCTCGGCTCTCAGCCCGCCGCGGCCCTGGATGTAGATGCACTGATAGATCGTCTCGTGGCTGATGCGCATGCTTTCATCATCGGGGAAATCGATCGGCAGCCGGGCACTGATCTGTTCCGGGGACAACCGTTCCCGGCAGGTCAGCATCCCGCCAACGTAGAGCGCCAGCGCCTCATTGACGGCCAGTTTCCGGGCCTTTGGCCGGCGGGCCAGCTTCTGAGCCCGGTTCTGAGCCGAGGACGCAAGATACGGGCGCTTGCCCTCGTTACGGATGTTCCTGCCCAACTCCCGGCTGACCGTGGACGGGTTCCGGCCCAAACGCCGGCCGATTTCCCGCACACCGCACCCTGCCGCCCGCCACACAGCGATCAACTCGCGCTCATCGAAGGACAAGTACCGCCCGCAAGGGGGCTTCTTCGAAGGATCCACCCCACCATGCTGACGGACGATCTTGCCGGCCGCCGTCGCCGAAAGCCCCGCAACACCTGCCGCCACCTCATCAGACAAACCGGACGACCGTGCGGTCCAGAACGCCCGCACCACCTCACACAACACCTCAGGCCGACCAAAACGTCCCACAACAACACCAATCACTCAGGTGTTGCAACGACCCCTTGAGCCTGCCCGCGACGCTCTCTCACTTCTTGAACTGGTCCCCGATAGTTGGACTGGCTAAATCGGATTCTAGGCCGCAAGGGTCTGGGCTCGGTATTGCACCGGGCTCAGGCCCTTGAGCCTTGTGGAGATTCTTTCGTTGTTGTACCAGCGGATGTACTCGGGAAGTGCCGAGGCCAGGGCGTCGGTGCTGAGGAAGCGGACGTGGTGGAAGAGCTCTTCTTTGAGGTGTCCGAAGAAGTTTTCCATGACGGCGTTGTCGTAGCAGTTGCCCTTGCGGGACATCGACTGCGCGGCGCCGGCATCTTTGAGAAGGATCCGCCATGAGGCGTGTTGGTATTGGACGCCTTGGTCCGAATGCACCAGCGGCTGCTGCCCCGGCTCAAGACGGGCGAGGGCGCTGCGGAGCGAACTGTTGGTCAGTTCCAGGTTCGGCGAGCTGCCAACGGAATAGGAGATGATCTGTCGGTCGAAGAGGTCCATGACTGGTGAGAGGTAGAGCTTCCGGTCCCCGACGCGGAACTCCGTCACGTCCGTGACCCACTTCTGGTTCGGAGCGTCAGCATCAAACTTCCGGTTCAGCAGATTCGGGGCAATAGCGCCCTGCTCACCTTGGTAGGAGTTATAGCGCTTCCTTCGGCGGACCTTACAGAGCAGCTGCAGTGAGCGCATCAGTTTCAGCACGGTCTTCTTCGCAACCGCCCACCCTTGCTTGGTTAGCTCGCTGTGGATGCGGCGATGGCCGTAGCGGCCATGGTTTGTCGTGAAGATCTCCGTGACTGCGGCCTTGAGTGCTTCCTTGGGGTCTGGAGATCGAAGCCGGGCCTGGTGGTAGAAGAACGTCGAGCGGGCCAGGCCCGCGACCGGCAGCAGGACCGGGAGAGGGTAGTCAGCCTTGAGGGCAATGAGGGCCTGAACCTTCACTGTCGTTCCTGAGCCCTCAAGGCCCGCAATTTTCCCAGATATGCCACCTCCGCGCGGAGTCGTTCGTTCTCCCGGCGCAACCGTTCCAGTTCGGTTAACTCGGCCGGTGGAGGTGGAGCTGCGGACTTCGCGGGCCTGCCTTTGGCCCTGGGACGTAATGCCTCCGCACCATCACGGCGATACGCCCGGACCCACTTTTGCAGCAACTGACGCGAGGACAAGCCGGCCTCCACAGCCAGGTCCTGGCCGGCCTCGCCCGCGAGGAACCGCTCCACTAAGGCCAGCTTGAACTCGAACGAGTACGACTTCGCCGGTTTGCTCACCAGCACTCCTTGCCCATGAATCCTCCACCGCCCATACAGCGCCCTAACGGGCACCCACGGCGCATCCAGCAAACGCGCCGCTGCCCGATACCCGATGCCTTTCTCAAACCACGCTACCGCCGCCTCGCGCTGGACCTCAGACAACAAACTATTTGCACGCATAAAACTGCTCCCCGGAAGTCGGAACTGAATTTCTCAGTCCAACTTCCGGGGAGCAGTTCATCTGGTGGGGGAGCGTCGCGCTTTAAACGTCATTCTCATATCGGCGGATGGCGTGGCTGGCCTGTGCGAAAGCAAGGAGCTTGAGCAGCAGCCGGCTGTGCATGTGCATCCCGACTGCGGCCGTGAAAATAAGCTCGTCGACGCTGTCCGGGGCCGTCGTGGCCGCGATGTCGATCCCGGCGACGTCATCCATAGCCTTGCTGTACGTGCCCAGCACCTCAGGCGAGACACGGATGTTGAGGCTTTCCATGAGCGCCAGGTGGGCATTCAGTGCGTTCCGGGCGTCACTCGGGTAATCGGGCCAGCCTCGAAGACGTACGACGGCGTCAGTCGCCGGTGTGCCGACGCTGCCACCCGCTGTGGCGGAGGTGTCCAGCTCCAGCACCACGCTCTGGACTGCCGCCAGCAGGTCGAGCCGCGGTGCGCCGTCGTCGGCCATTCTGAGGAGGCCGCGGATCTGTTCGATGTTCAGTCCGACGATCCGGCGGAGCGCCTGGATCAATTCGAGCCGCTCGACGTGCCGCGCCGAATACTGCGCGCGGGTTGCGTGGACGGCGGCCCCGGCGGGCAACAGGCCCTCGCGCAGGTAGTACTTGATGCTGGCGGCCGAGACTCCCGACCGCTCGCTGAGTTCCTTAAGCTGCATCCGCGCCTTCTTTGGTCGGAAGCCGGGTCCGTTGGATAGTGGGTCCGGCGGCAACTATCCTGATGTACACAGTCTGGATAGTGCCTCTATCCTAAAGCTATGGAGCCCTGGAATGTACTGCTAGTCAGCCATGTGATCGCAGCGCTGTTCGTCCTTGTGATTGGCCCCTTTCAGATTCTTCGACGGCGCCGCGACCGCATCCACCGCACCATGGGATACCTCTGGGTGGCGGCCATGTACTACGTCTGCTTCAGTAGTTTCTGGATTGTGACCGCAGGACATTTCACCTGGCTGCACGGGCTGTCCGCCTTCACCATCGTGACTGTTACCCTCGGCCTGGTCAGTGCAATTCGCCGCAACGTTCCGTCGCACCTGGGCAACATGGTGGGCAGCTACGTCGGCATTGCCGTGGCGTTCATTTTTGCCGTCGCCGTCCCGGGACGGGCGATCCCGCAACTTCTTGCCGAGGACCCGGCCACCGCGGCGTACGTCGCCGCTCTGGTGGTGCTAAGCGTCGTGGTGGTCTTCGTTTCGCTCAAGCGCGGTGGCCGTGCGGGGGTGGGGGCCAAGGTGAAGGACCAAACGCTCTCTCACTCCCTGCAGGTTTAAGAATGATCCTCTCTCACTTTTGGCGGGTTTTGGCGCAACGCTCTCTCACCCGGCGTCGGCAAAACCGGACGCTTGGGGATGATCGAGCCATGCGGTGCGCAGCAGTCGTTTGATCTTGCTGACGGCCGGCCGGCAACCATCAGCAAGATCGTCCTTGCCTAGGATCAGGACCGTCCAGCCAGCCGACTCAAATGCTTTGTCCCGCCGTCGGTCGCTGAAGATCTGGGCGTCGAGAAGGTGATGTTCGCCGTCATACTGGATGGCGAGACGCCGATGACGGTAGCCCAGATCGGCCGTCGGCGAAACGGCATCCGTTGGGCGCAACGCCAACTGGAGCTCCGGCTCAGGGAGGCCGGCGTCGGCCATCGCCAGGCGGAGAAGCGATTCAGGCGCGGAGTCCGCACCGACCCGCATGAGGTGCAGCGCCTCCCGGGCACGGACTACACCCTGCAGGTTTGGGTGGCGGCCAACCAAGGTGCGGAGACCGTCCAAAGTGTCATAAGGCCGGGTGCGTCCCTCGAACGCCACTCGCGGGACACGGATTAGTTGATCCCCCATGCACACCAGATCGCCCACCGGCAGCCGTCGCGCCAGATCCAGCCAGGTCCGCGAACGGGTACTGACGCGGAGGCCATCGATCGATTCAATTTCGTCCTCGAGGGCCACCACCGTGTGGCCGATCACGCCGTTGCGGCGCACAGAGGGGAGGGCCCGGGGCTTGCTCAAGTGCAACTCGGTCGAATCGGCCAGCCAGGGTGGCAGGAGTTGGCAGTGAAGCCGAGCTGCCGTGACGTGGGATATCCAAGCCCCTGGCGACGCGGCGGACAACGCCCTTGCAGCGGCCTCCAGTTCGAAGTTCCAGTCTGACGGGCGGTAGAGTCCGCGGCCCACATGAGCCACATCTTTCCGCCGCAGCCTGGCCCTGGTAACTCCGGACGCCCGCGCTGACTCCAACGTGAATGGAGCCACCGCCAGGTGAGCAGGTAGATCGGTGCGCTTTTGCATGCTGGCATTGTGACCCGAAACCGGACAACGCCGCAGAAGTTATCCACAGGCGGGTTTTTGGCGGCAGGGAGTGAGAGAGCGTTCGGGAAAAACCGGTAGGAAGTGAGAGAGCGTCTAGGAAATGGCGGCAGGGAGTGAGAGAGCGTTCGGGAAAAACCGGCATGAAGTGAGAGAGCGTCTAGAAGAGGCCCAGGGGCTTGCCGGTGTCGTCCACGTCCATCCGCAGGGCTGCCGGAACCTTGGGCAGGCCCGGCATGGTCATCACCGCGCCGGTCAGCGCCACGATGAAGCCCGCCCCGGTCTTGGGGATGAGGTCCCGGACGTGCACCGTGAAGCCTTTCGGCGCACCCAGCTTCGTGGCGTCGTCGCTGAACGAGTACTGGGTCTTGGCCATGCAGACGGGCATGCCGGCCCAGCCGTTCTTCTCGATTTCGGCCAGGCGTTTGAGCGCTGGCACGGAGAAATCCACGCCGTCGGCCCCGTACATTTCCTGCACGATGATCCGGATCTTGTCCTCCACAGACAGGTCCAGCGGATACAGGTGCCGGAAGCTGTGAGGCGCCTCGAGCGCTGCGAGCACCTTCGCCGCGAGTTCGTCGCCGCCGTCCCCGCCGCCGCCCCGCCCCCAGACGTCGGCCACCGCGGCCTGCACTCCTTCGCCGGCGCACCACTCCAGCAGCCAGTCCAGCTCCTCCCGGGTGTCCGTCGCGAACTTGTTGACGGCCACCACGGGAGTGATTCCAAACTTCTCCACGTTGCGGATGTGCCGCCGGAGATTTGCCGTGCCGGCGGCCAGCGCCTCCACGTTGGGCTCCTTCAGCCGGTCCTTTGCCACCCCGCCGTGCATCTTCAGCGCCCGGACCGTGGCCACAAGCACGACGGCGGACGGCGCCACGTCTGCCACCCTCGCCTTGATATCCATGAACTTTTCGGCCCCCAGGTCGGCCCCGAAGCCGGCTTCGGTGACCACGATGTCCGCGAGCCGGCGGGCGGTCTGGGTGGCGATCAGCGAGTTGCAGCCGTGTGCGATGTTGGCGAACGGGCCGCCGTGCACCAGGGCTGGGGTCCCGGCGATGGTCTGCACGAGGTTGGGCTTGATCGCATCCCTGAGCAGCATGGTCAGTGCGCCCTGGACGCCGAGGTCCGCCACCGTGACGGGTTCGCGGTCGTAGGTGTAGCCGAAGGTGATGCGGCCCAGCCGGGCACGGAGATCGGCGATGTCCGTGGCCAGGCAGAACACCGCCATGATCTCCGAAGCCACGGTGATGTCGAAGCCGTCCTGCCGCGGGACGCCCTGGGCCGGTCCGCCGAGGCCAATGACCACCTCGCGGAGGGAGCGGTCATTCATATCCAGGACCCGCTTGAAGGTCATCCTGCGGGGATCGATGTTGAGTTCGTTGCCCTGGAAAATGTGGTTGTCCACCAGGGCCATGAGTGCGTTGTTCGCCGAGGTAATGGCGTGGAAGTCGCCGGTGAAGTGCAGGTTGATTTCCTCCATGGGCAGCACCTGCGAGTAGCCCCCTCCGGTGGCCCCGCCCTTCATGCCCAGCACGGGACCCAGGGACGGCTCGCGCAGCGCAATCATCACCTTCCGGCCCGCCCGGGCCAGGGAATCCGCCAGGCCCACCGTGGTGGTGGACTTCCCCTCGCCCGCCGGAGTGGGGGACATCGCCGAGACAAGCACCACCTTGCCCGGCAGGCGGTCCGGTGCCCCTGCCGGAGCCACAAGCTTCGCCGGATCGATCTTCGCCTTGTACCGGCCATAGAGTTCCACGGCGTCGGGGTTGATGCCTGCCGCGGCTGCGATGTCACCGATGGGCCGCATGGTGGCGCGCTGGGCGATTTCCAGGTCACTCATGACGTTGTTGTCAGACATCGTTGTCCTTCAGTTCGTGGCTTCAGGGAAAGCCGTTCGGGGGTCCCGCCCGGCGCTTCCGGCTCAAGGCGTGTGGCCCACCGGAATTCTGTGACTATCAATGTACTGGTCGACGGCGGCGTGGTAGCTTTCCAGCGTGATGGCGGCGGTGCGCTGCCAGCCGAAGCCCTGGGCGTGCAGGGCTGCGGCCCGCCCCATGTCCCCGCGGGTGGCGGGATCGTCATAGAGCGCTTCCAGGACATCGGCCCAGTCGGTGGCTTTGTGCCCGTCCACCAGCAGCCCGGTCCGTCCGTCGAAGATGGCCCGGGACAGTCCGCCCACCCGGGTCGCCACCACCGGAGTCCCGCAGGCCTGGGCTTCCAACGCCACCAGGCCGAAGGATTCACTGTAGGACGGCATCACCACGACGTCGGCCGAGCGGAACCAGCCGGCCAGCTCCGGTGCGTTCACCGGCGGGTGGTGGGTGACGACGTCGTCCATTCCGGCAGCGCTGATCAGCGCCTTCAGGTCGAAGTCCTTGGCCCCGCTCAGGGCGCCCAGGATGGTCACCTGGAGGTCGATGTCGGGGCGGCGCGAGCGGAGCAGGGCAGCTGCCTTGACGAGGACCTGCGGTCCTTTGAGCCGCTGGATCCGTCCGGCGAACAGCAGGTGGAACTTGCCGGCAGGTACTCCGAGCTGTGCCCGGGACCGGGGGCGGAAGGCGGGTGTGAAAACTGTCAGGTCCACACCCGGGGGAGCCACGTCGATGTGGTCGAAGTCGGCGTCGTAATGCGACACGAGTTCCGCGGCTTCGGCCGGGGTGTTCGCGATCAGCCGGGTGGCGCCGTCGACGATGCGGTGTTCGCCGTCCTCGCGCCGCCGCGGTTCGGGCTTCTCACCGGACTGCAGGAGGAGGTTCTTGACCTTGGCCATGGTGTGCATGGTGTGCACCAGCGGCACGCCCCACAGCCGGGAAAGCTCCAGCCCGGCCACGCCGGACACCCAGTAGTGCGAATGGATGAGGTCGTACCGGCCGTGCGGCTGGCGCTGCCGGATGCGCTCAATTTCCGCCACCATGCTGTGCAGCAGCTCCGGAAGCTCCTCTTTGGGCAGCTTCCGCGGCGGGCCGGAGATCACGTTGTGGACGCACACGCCGGGATCCGGGTGTTCGACGGCGGGCTGCCCCGACGACGTGGACCGGGTGAAGATTTCCACCTCGACGCCGCTGGCGGCCAGTGCCGAGGCCAGCGCCCGCACGTACACGTTCATGCCGCCGGCGTCGCCGGAACCGGGCTGTTCCATGGGCGAGGTGTGCAGGGAAAGGAACGCGACACGGCGGATCAGAGTCACGGCTCTCCCTTCGGCTGGCGGAACTGCATCCGATAAAACACTACTCCTGAAGTGACCCGGCCTTCACAGTGTCCCAAGTGCTGTCCCGAACACCGGAAGCCCTCCTGCTAACGTGGCGCGTGTGAGCGCAACCGCAGACGCAACCGCAGAGTCAAGCCGGCACCCGGGCGGCATCGAAATCCGCCCCGCCACCGCAGCCGACTGGCCCGGCATGTGGGCCATCCTGGAACCCGTCATCCGGGCCGGGGAGACCTTCACGTGGGACCGCGGCACCACGGAGGACGAGGCCCGCGCGCGCTGGTTCAAGGACGCCCCCGGCCAGGCATTCGTGGCCGTCCAGGACGGGTCGGTGCTGGGGACAGGAGAGCTGCACGCCAACCAGGGCGGGGGAGGCAGCCATGTGGCCAACGCAGGCTACATGGTCCACCCGGACCACGCCGGCAAAGGACTGGCCAGGGCACTCTGCGCCTATTCGCTGGACGCGGCCCGGGCGGCAGGCTTCCGGGCCATGCAGTTCAACGCCGTGGTGGAGAGCAACGTCCGTGCCGTGGCGGCCTGGCAGGCCATGGGCTTCGACGTCCTCGCCACCATCCCGGACGCCTTCAACCACCCGACGCTGGGCTACGTGGGCCTGAAGGTGATGTACCGCAAGCTGTAGGCATGGCCGGAGTCAAGCCCCGCCGGAGTCAGGCCCCGCCGCCCCACAGCTGTCCGAGCGCCGGAAACGCCGCTTCGTAGCCGGCCAAAAGCTTCACAGCCAGCTCCTCGGAATCGATCAGCGGGTGCAGCGCAAACGCCTGAAGAGCGTCGGCCCGTCGTTCCTGCACCACGGAAGACACCGTGAGCCGCTCGACCTCCTTGACCCGCTGCATGAGGGCAAGCTGCGCGTCCCCGGGCCGCTCCTGCGGCAGCGGCACCGCGCCGTCGGCGGTCACCCGGCAGGGAACCTCGACGACGGCGTCCGCCGGCAACCCGGGAACCGAACCTGCGTTTGGGGTGTTCAGGATGAGCTCCGTACCCCCGGCCGGCGCACCACCCGACAGGGCCCGCATCACGCCGAGGGCAACGCGCTCGTACCCGCCGCCCGCGAGGTCCTCCTCGTCCCGCTGTTCGCCGCCGGCGCGTGCCTCAGCCAGGTAGCCTTCCTCGCGCGAACGTCGGGCCGAGTCCCACAGTTCGTAGGCGCGGGGCCCGGCCGCGGCCAGTGCCGGGTACAGCCCGGACTGCTGGTCGTGGATCGATTCGCCGCGTGTCTGCCGCATCGCGCGGATGGCGCCGACGGCCCGTTCGGTGTCGTAGTAGTAATAGAGGTACTCGTTGGGCAGGCAGCCCAGTGCCTGGAGGAAGGGCTGCGGGAAGAGCCGTCCCTCCTCGAAGCCGGACAGGGCCTGTGCGTCCGCCAGCAGTCCGGGCAGCAGGTCCTGACCCCCCGACTCCAGCCGGTACAGCCAGCCCAAATGGTTGAGTCCGTAGTAGCCCGCGCCGTCGAGCTTTCCCTCAGGCAGCGGGGCGCCGGCTGCCCGGGCAGCGCGGTGGACCAGGCCGCCGGCCGAATCGCAGATGCCGATCACCCTGGTGCCCAGCACGGGGACCAGCGCCTCGGTGACCATTCCGGCCGGGTTGGTGAAGTTGACCAGCCATGCCCCGGGGCATCGCTGCTTCATTTCGCGGGCCAGGGCCAGCATCCCGGGGATGGACCGCAGGGCGTAGGAGATTCCGCCTGCGCCCGTGGTCTCCTGGCCCAGCAGGCCCAGGCCGATTGCCACGCGTTCGTCGGCGGTCCGGCCCGCTGTTCCTCCGGGGCGGATGGCCGCGAACACCATGTCGGTGCCGCCGAGGCCCTCGGCCAACGATGTGGTGGTGCTGACCGCAGGGCCGGGTGCGCCGCCGGACGCGCCCATTGATGCCAGGACGGCCTTGATCGCGGCCAGCCGCAGGGGATCGACGTCGAGGAGCACAAGCTCGCGAACCAGCCCTGCGAAGGGGCCGGAGGTGAGCGCCCGGTACACGAGCGGGACACGGAACCCGCCGCCACCGGCAATCATGAGCCGCATACCTCGCAGTCTATTCTGCTGCGGCGGGCCACTCACGGGGACCCGCGCCCAGCCCGTGGCGCGCCCCGTGGCGCGGCTCTTTGCAGGCGTGGCGCGAGGGCGTAGTCTGCCGAACATGGACGCGATACCAGAGCGCCGGTTCGACCCGCTCTCCGCCGTCCGCACTCCCGCGGACGGGAGCTTCGACCTGCTCCTGACGGGAACGGTCTTCCAGGACATCATCTTCACCGGGCTGCCCCACGCGCCGGAGCCGGGCACCGAAATCTGGAGCGAGGGAATGGGCAGCTGCCCGGGCGGTGTGGCCAACCAGGCCATTGCCGCCGCGCGGCTGGGACTGCGGACCGGTCTGGCGGCTGCCTTCGGTGATGACGGCTACGGGGACTACAACTGGAAGATCCTGGCCGCCCAGGAGCACGTGGACCTGTCCCTGTCCAAGCGGGTACCAGGCTGGCACTCGCCCGTGACAGTCTCGCTGAGCGTGCAGCACGACCGCTCCATGGTGACCCACGGCCACCCGGCCCCGGTCACCTCCTCGGAACTGATCGGGACGCCGCCGGCCGCTCTCGCCGCCGTCGCCGACCTGGATGAGGAACTGGCCCCGTGGGCGGTTGCCGCCCACAGCGCCGGAGTCAAACTTTTCGGCGACGTCGGCTGGGACGCCACCGGCAAATGGTCGTCCACCAGGCTGGACAACCTCGAGCACTTCCACGCGTTTATGCCCAACCAGCGCGAGGCCATGGCGTTCACCGGCCGGGACACGCCCTGGGCGGCGCTGTATGCGCTCGCCGACCGGGTTCCGGTGGCCGTGGTGACCCTGGGGCCGCAGGGTGCCATGGCCGTGGACTCCGAAACGGGCGAGGAGGAATGGGTGCCGTCGCTGCCCGTGTCGGCCTTTGACCCCACCGGGGCCGGGGACTGCTTCGGCGCTGCCTTCATTGTGGGCAGCCTGGCGCGCTGGCCGCTGGCGGACCGGCTGCGGTTCGCCAACCTGTGCGCGTCGCTGGCGGTCCAGGAAGTGGGCGGGTCCCTGGCAGCACCCGGCTGGGGCGACATCGCCGACTGGTGGAAGCGGGCCAACGCCAGGCCGGAACGGCAAAGCAGCCAGTGGCTGCGGCGCTTCAGCTTCCTCGAGGAAATCGTCCGCGATGTTCCCCCGCAGGCCCTGCGACGGGCCACGGCAACCATCGCCCACCTCTCCGACGCCTAGCTGAATTAAGCCACCCGCCGTGCCGCCACTAGAATCACTAGGGTGACTTACCCAGCAGCAACCGAACGTTCAGCCAGCGAACGTTCAGCAGTGATCGACCTGGACGCCATCCGGCACAACGTGCGCCATCTGGCCGCCGTCGCCTCTCCCGCGCAGGTCATGGCCGTGGTGAAGGCCGATGCCTACGGGCACGGTGCCGTTCCGGTGGCGCGCGCAGCGCTGGAAGCCGGGGCGCGCTGGCTTGGCGTTGCGCACATATCAGAGGCGCTTGCCCTGCGCGCTGCAGGCATCGAGGCCCCGCTGCTCGCCTGGCTGCACACGCCGGACAGCAACTTCGGCGCCGCCGTCGCCGCCGGGATAGACATCGGCTGCTCCGGCTGGGAACTGGAAAAGATCGTCCTGGCGGCCCGGGAGCAGGAACGCCCCGCGCGCATCCACTTGAAGGTGGACACCGGCCTGGGCCGCAACGGCTCAACGCTGGAGGCATGGGACAGCCTGGTGGGCGAAGCCATGGAATACCAGGACGAAGGACTGCTCCGCGTTGTGGGCATCTTCTCCCACCTCGCCGTGGCGGATGAGCCGCACCGTCCGGAAACGGACCAGCAGCTGCAGGCCTTCCGCGAAGTCCTGGCCATTGCGGAGGACGCCGGCGTGGACCCCGAAGTGCGGCACCTGGCCAACACCCCTGCCACTCTGTCCCGCCCGGACACGCACTTCGACCTGGTCCGCGTGGGACTTGGCATTTATGGACTCTCACCTTTCGAGGGCCAGTCGCCGGCCGAGCTGGGCCTCCGCCCGGCGATGACCGTCCGCACCAAGGTGTCCCACTGCAAGGACGTCCCCGCGGGCCAAGGCGTTTCCTACGGGCTCAATTACCGGACCGCCGCCGCCAGCACTCTGGGACTGATCCCGCTGGGCTACGCGGACGGCGTGCCCCGCGTGGCCACGGGCGGCCCGGTGCGGGTGGAAGGTCGGAACTACCCGGTGGTAGGCAGGATCGCGATGGACCAGATGGTGATCGACCTCGGACCCCGCGGCGTGTCGTCCGGCGGGGCCAGCGTGCTGGGTGCCGAGGCCGTCCTCTTCGGCGACGGCACGGACGGCGGCCCGACGGCGGACGACTGGGCCCGCGCGGCGGGCACCATCAACTACGAGATCGTGACCCGGATCAGTCCGCGTGTTCCCCGACGGTACGTCAACGAAAGCCACACGGACGGACCGGGTGAGGCGCGATGAATGATCCGCAGTGGGAGCTGTCCCTGACGGTGCAGAGTGCCGAGGAAACCCATGCCCTTGCGGCGGCCCTTGGCGCCGTTCTTGACGCGGGCGACCTCGTCATCCTGACCGGAGAGCTCGGCGCCGGCAAGACCACCTTTACCCAGGGGCTCGGCGAGGGGCTGGGGGTGCGGGCCGGCATCATTTCCCCCACGTTCGTCCTGGTCCGCATCCATCCCAACCTTCCGGACGGCCCGCGTCCCGGCGGCCCCGACCTGGTGCACGTGGATGCCTACCGGCTGGAAAGCGCGGCGGAGATCGATGACATCGACCTCGAAAACACCCTGGACAGCACCGTCACCGTGGTGGAGTGGGGCCGCGGACGGGTGGAACACCTCAGTGACAGCGCGCTCGACGTCGAACTGCACCGTCACCTGGGCTCCTCACCCGGCGCTGCGGGAGGCTCCGCGCCGGGCTCCGCTGACGGCGTGCTGGACTTCGATACGGACGACGACGATGAGCCCCGCACCATCATGATCCGCGGTTACGGCCCCCGCTGGGCTGAACAGCCCCTGCTGCCTGCCGCTCTGAAAGGGAATTCCTGATGCTCATCCTTGCCATCGACACCTCAGCCGTGGCCAGTGCGGCGCTGGTTTCGGACGACGCGCCGGAGGGTGTGCTGGCGAGTTTCTCCACGGAGGACACCCGCAGCCACGCCGAAGTGCTGGCTCCCGGCATCGACGCCCTGCTCGCCGACGCCGGAGTGACGGGGGTGGACATCGACGCGATTGTGACCGGCGTGGGCCCGGGGCCGTTCACGGGACTGCGGTCCGGGATCGCCACGGCGCGGACCCTCTCGTACGTCTGGGGCAAACCCCTGTACGGCCTGATGAGCCTGGACGCCATGGCCCTGGAAGTGGCCGAATCGACTGCTGCTGTGCCGGAGTTCCTGGTGGCAACGGATGCCCGGCGCAAAGAGGTCTATTGGGCGCGCTACTCACTCGTGGACGGCCAGCTGCCCCTGCTCGTTGACGGACCTCACGTGGGCTTCGCCGCCGATCTTCCCGACCTTCCGGCCTACGGTGCCGGTGCGGGCATCTACGAGGACGTGCTGAAAGCCGATCCGGATTTCAGCACCGAGCAGCCGGACGCCCTGTATCTTGGCCAGTTCGCCCTGGCGAGGCTGGCCGCGGGGGAGCAGCTGCTGGACTCCACGCCGCTGTACCTCCGCGAGTCCGATGCGCAGGTTCCCGGGCCCCGGAAGCGTGCGCTGTGACCGGCATGGCGCACGCTTCCGGGACCGCGCCGGCAGGGGTGACGCTGCGCAGCATGAACCCGACGGACATCCCCGCGGTGCATACCCTCGAATGCAGGCTGTTCCCCGTGGACGCCTGGCCGCTGCAGATGTTCCATGACGAACTTGCGCAGGCTGAGACACGCCACTATCTTGTGGCCGAGGTTGCCGGTGACATTGTGGGCTATGCCGGCCTGATGTGCATCGAACCGATTGCGGATGTGCAGACCATCGCCGTGGTACCCGAGTGCGAAGGCAAGGGAATCGGCTCGGCCCTGCTGACCGAGCTCATCGCCGAAAGCCGGCGGCGCCGCGCGGCGGACGTGCTGCTGGAGGTCAGGGCGGACAACCCCCGGGCCCAGGATCTCTACCGCCGCTTCGGCTTCGAGCAGATCCATGTCCGGCCGAGGTATTACCGGGACGGCGTTGACGCCCTGATCATGCGGCTCCAGCTTCAGGACTCCGCCCTGATCGACCGGCCGGCGGGCACCGGCGCGACTACAGACACTATGCCGGCCACGGAGGCAGACACACCATGAACCGAACACAGCCCCTTGTCCTGGGCATCGAGTCCTCCTGCGATGAGACCGGCGTGGGAATCGTGCGCGGAACTGCGCTGCTCAGCAACACCGTGTCCTCCTCCATGGAAGAGCATGTCCGCTTCGGCGGAGTCATCCCCGAGATCGCCTCCCGTGCACACCTGGACGCTTTCGTGCCGACTCTCCAGGGAGCCCTCGCGGACGCGGGTGTCCGGCTCGACGACGTGGACGCTATCGCCGTCACCTCCGGTCCCGGGCTGGCCGGGGCGCTGATGGTGGGTGTGTGCGCCGCGAAGGCGCTCGCGGTGGCCACGGGCAAGCCGCTGTATGCCATCAACCACCTGGTGGCCCATGTGGGCGTCGGCCTGCTGCAGGAAGAGAACACGCTGCCTGAACACCTGGGCGCCCTGCTGGTATCCGGCGGTCACACCGAAATCCTCCGGATCAGGAACATCACCGACGACGTCGAGCTGCTGGGCTCCACGATTGACGACGCCGCCGGCGAAGCCTACGACAAAGTGGCCCGGCTCCTGGGGCTCGGCTACCCGGGCGGACCGGCCATCGACAAACTGGCCCGGACCGGCAACGCGAAGGCCATCCGGTTCCCGCGCGGACTGACGCAGCCCAAGTACATGGGAACCGCGGACGAACCCGGCCCGCACCGCTACGACTGGTCCTTCAGCGGACTGAAGACCGCCGTCGCCCGGTGCGTGGAACAGTTCGAAGCCCGTGGCGACGACGTGCCGGTCGCGGACATCGCGGCCGCCTTCCAGGAAGCCGTGGTGGACGTCATCACCTCCAAGGCGGTGCTCGCCTGCAGGGAAAACGGCATTACCGAGCTCCTGCTGGGCGGCGGGGTTGCCGCGAATTCGCGGCTGCGCCAGCTCACCGAACAGCGGTGCAGGGCGGCCGGAATCCGGCTGACTGTTCCGCCGCTCGAGCTGTGCACAGACAACGGTGCCATGGTGGCCGCCCTCGGTGCCCAGCTGGTGATGGCCGGCATCGAGCCGAGCGGCATCGGCTTCGCCCCGGATTCGTCCATGCCGGTTACCACCGTTTCGGCGTAGCCCGCACAGCGCCGCGGCCCCCCGTCCGCAGCGCAGCTAAGAAGTTCAGGCGGTGGGGCCGTTCCGCATCTGTTTGACGAGGTCCAGCACCACGGCCCGGAGGTCTCCGCCGTGTTCCGCGGCGACGCGGCGCTGGCGCTGGTATCCGGCACCGCGGCTGATGATCTTTTCGACGTCGGCGAGCTCGTCGGAGCAGCCGAGCCTCGCAGCCACGGGCTCGAGCCGGTTCAGGGTTTCGAGCAGGTGCTCGGTGACCAGCTGCTCGTTGCCCTCGGCGTCGAGGATGATGATCGCCTCGAGGCCGTACCGCGCGGCACGCCACTTGTTCTCCTGGACGTGCCAGGGAGGCATGGTGGGAATGGTGCCGCCGTTGTCCAGGATGGTGGAGAACTCGTCCACCAGGCACTGGGTCAGCGCCGCGATCGCGCCGACCTCTTCCAGCGTGGCCAGGCCGTCGCAAATGCGCATCTCGATGGTGCCCAGGTTGGGGACCGGGCGGATATCCCAGCGGATCTCCGAGATTGTGTCGATCACTCCGGTGGTGAACATGTCCTGGACATAGGACTCGTACTCCGCCCAGGTGGAGAACTGGAACGGCAGGCCGGCGGTAGGCAGCTGCTGGAACATCAGCGCGCGCTGGGAAGCATAGCCGGTGTCCTCGCCGCCCCAGAACGGACTCGACGCGGACAGCGCCTGGAAGTGCGGGAAATAGTTCACCAGGCCGTCCAGTACCGGCAGGACCTTGTCGCGGCTGTCCAGGCCCACATGGACGTGGACTCCGTAGATCACCATCTGGCGGCCCCACCACTGGGTGCGGTCGATGAGCTTGGCGTAGCGGGCCTTGTCCGTGACCGGCTGCAGCTGGGGAGGGCTGAAAGGATGGCTTCCGGCGCAGAAGACCTCAACGCCCATGGGGTCGGTGACTTCCCGCACCGCGGCAAGGGAACTGCTGAGGTCGGCCTTGGCCTGCGCCACTGTTTCGCAGATGCCGGTGACGAGCTCCACTGTGTTCAGCAGGAGTTCCTGCTTGATGTGGGGGTGTTCGTCGTCCTCGTTGAGCTCGGGATGGTTGGCCGCGACGCCGCGAAGCACTTCATTGGCCACTGAGGCCAGTTCGCCGGTTTGCGCATTGACCAGCGCCAGCTCCCATTCCACACCAAGAGTTGATTGCCTGGATGAAGCGAAATCAATCTTCATGTGGTCCCTTCACTGTTCCGCCGTCCGTTGCCGAAGCCGCCTGCGGGCGGGCAACGGGTGGTTCAAGTCTAGTGCAGGGGTAGCATCGAGTTGATGGCTTGGTTTCAAGGACGCAGTGACAGTTCCCACAAAAAAACGCCGTACGAAAAAATGCCGGACACAAAGACTTTCCGCAAATCAGCGCTGGCCCTCGCCATGACGGCGGCCATGCTCGCGACGGCTGCTTGCACCGGTGTGCCTTCACGGTCGCCATCGGGAACGTCATCGGGAACGTCCCCCGCAACGGCATCGCCGTCCGGTGGAGCCATGCGCTCCGAACCCGGTGCTTCGGACGCCCCGCACTCGTCCGTGGCTGCCACCCCGGCGCCGGGAGAGCGCCAGCTCGGCTGGGGGCCGCAGCAGCAGGACGAAGACTCAGCCCGCGCGGCCGTCGCAGCAATGAGCGTTGAACAGAAGGCCGGGCAGGTGATGATGCCGTTCTTTGCCGGAACGGATTTTGCTGCGCACGCGGCAACCATGGAACGGCTGCACCTGGGCGGGGCGATCGTCATGGGTGACAACGTGCCCCTCTCCGCCGACGGAACCGTGGACACCGCGGCCATGGCGGCAGGCATCAACCGCCTCCGGAACGCGGCCAAGGCAGACGGACGCACCTGGCCGGCATTGGTCGGCGTGGACCAGGAGGGCGGGGTCGTGGCGAGGCTGCGCGCTCCATTGACGGAATGGCCGGCGCCCATGAGCTTTGGCGCCGCCGGCAACGTGGGGCTCGCAACCGACGCCGGCAAGGCGCTCGCCTCGGAGTTGGCCGGGCTCGGCTTCACTGCGGATTTCGCACCGGACACGGATGTCACAGCGGGGCCGCAGGACCCGACGATCGGTGCCAGGGCGATGTCCGGCGACCCGGACGCGGCAGCGGGCCTGGGCGTCGGCTTTGCCCAGGGAATGCTGGCGGCCGGGGTCCTGCCTTCCGCCAAACACTTCCCGGGGCACGGCTCCGTGGCCGTCGACTCGCACGAGAACCTGCCGGTGCAGAAAGCAACGGTGGAGCAGCTCCGCGCAAAGGACTGGAAACCCTTCCAGGCCGCCATTGATGCCGGGCTGCCCATGATCATGACCGGCCACATCTCCGTGCCCGCGCTGGAACCGGGCGTGCCGGCGTCGTTGTCCAAGCAGAGCTACGCCGCCCTCCGCGGCATGGGCTTCAAGGGCGTTGCGGTGACCGACGCACTCAACATGGGTGCCATCAAGAAGCAGTACCCCGGGGACTCCGCCGCGCCGCTGGCCCTGGCAGCGGGGGCGGATCTGCTGCTCATGCCCGGGGACGTGGCCGCCGCCCACGCGGCAGTGGTCAGCGCCGTCAAGACCGGTGCGGTGCCGGCATCACGCCTCGACGAGGCCGCGCAGCGGGTGGTGACCATGATGATGTGGCGTGCACGGACTCCTGCGCCACAGGGCGCCGCCCCGGGAAGCGGCTCCGCCCTCTCCCAGCGTATTTCCGCGGCCGCGGTGACCGTCCTGGCCGGACCGTGCCACGGGCCGATGGTGCCGGGAAGCGTCCGCGTGGCCGGCGGCAGTGAACAGGACCGCGCCCGGTTCGCCAAGGCTGCCCGGGCGGCCGGCATTACCCTCGGCGCCGGGCCGCTCGTGACGCTGATCGGTTACGAAGGGCCGCCGGCCACGGGCGACGTCGTCGTGGCCCTTGATGCCCCGTGGCCGCTGGCCGGCTCGGCGGCACCCGCCAAGGTGGCTCTCTACGGGCGCAGCCAGGAAGCCTTCAACGCCCTGGCTGCCGTCCTGGCCGGCAAAGCGCCGGCACCCGGAAAGCTGCCTGCCGCCGTCGGGCCGTATGCCCCCGGAAGCGGTTGCTGACGCCTTGTCGTGTGGCGTAACAGTGCTGACCGGGCTCCGGAGGCGTTTAATGGACCCGTGCCAATTCTGAATAAAGACATGACCCTGTGCATCTCGCTCTCGGCCCGGCCGAGCAACAACGGGACCCGCTTCCACAACCATCTTTATGAGCAGCTGGGCCTGAACTGGATCTACAAGGCTTTCGCGCCAACGGACCTGGCGCAGGCCATCGCCGGCGTCAGGGGCCTGGGCATCCGGGGCTGCGCTGTGTCCATGCCGTACAAGGAAGATGTCATCGCGCTGGTTGACGTTATGGACCCCTCCGCCAAGGCCATCGATTCGGTCAACACGATCGTGAATGACGGAGGCCGGCTCACGGCATACAACACCGACTACACGGCCATCGAGCAGCTGCTGCAGCGCAACGCCGTCCCCACCGACTACTCAGTGCTGCTCAAGGGTTCCGGCGGCATGGCCAAAGCCACCGCCGCCGCCCTCCGTGACGCGGGATTCACGGACGTCACCATCGTCGCCCGGAATGAGGCGTCCGGTAAGCCGCTGGCGGACCTCTACGGCTTCGCCTGGATCCCCGAGCTGCCGGCAGCGGATGCGGGCGGAACGGCGGACATGATCATCAACGTCACGCCCGTCGGCATGGCGGGAGGGCCGGATGCCGACTCGCTGTCCTTCCCGCAGGAGGCAGTGGACGCCGCGAAGGTGGTGTTCGACGTCGTCGCGCTGCCCGCTGAGACGCCGCTCATCAAGGCGGCCCGCGCCGCCGGCAAGACCGTGATCACCGGCGCGGAAGTCGCCACCATTCAGGCCCTGGAGCAGTTTGTGCTCTACACCGGCGTCCGGCCCACCGACGAGCAGGTCCGGGAGGCAGAAGAGTTCATGCGGGCCCAGTAGCTTAGGGCCCGGTACCTTGGGGCCCGGTCGCTTCGGTCCGCAGTTAGATCCGGGGCTGTACCGGCTCCACCGAGATGGCCACCCTGTCCTCGCCGATCCTGGTGAGGACCAGGGTGGCTGTCTTTTTGCCCTTCGAACCTTTGCCGCCGTTCTTGCCTCCCGCGAAAAGCTGCTTGCGGAGTTCCTCCGGGGTGACGGATGTGCCACGCTTCTTGATGTCCAGTACGCCGATGTTGTTCTGCTTCACCCAGGCCTTGAGGGCCTTGACGTTGAACGGCATGACCTCAAGGACTTTGTAGGCCCTGGCAAACGGGGTGTCCACGAGTTCCGGGGCACAGATGTAGGCAATGTGCTCATCCAGGAGGTGGCCGCCCAGCCGCGCCGCGACATCAGCCACGAGCCCGGCCCGGATGACGGCCCCGTCCGGCTCGTACAAGTACCCCTCCACCGGACCCACGGGCGCCACCGGGCCGCCGTCGAACTCTTCCCCGCTGGTGATTTCCGCCGCGCCCTGCGGGCCCAGCAGCAGCGCCGCCCGCCGGATGCCGGGCCGGCTGACCGCGTTGAACCACAGCGTCACCTCGGTGACGTCGCCGCCCACGGACACCCACTGCGCTTCGCAGCCGGCCGGCACAGAGTCATGCGGAATGCCCGGCCCCATCTTTACGCCCACGGCCCGCCCGGACTCAGCAAGGGATTCCACGAAGGACAGCGGCGGGGAGAATTCCTCCGGATCCCAGATCCGCCGCGTGCCCGAGGTCGAGGTGGTGCGTCTGGCCGGATCCAGCCAGACGCCGCCCACTCCCTCGAGCGGGACGGAGGTCGCATCGGAGTGGACCACACTGGCGTGCGGGAAAGGAATCAGGTTCATGGTGGCGCAGGCCGCCGTGGTCTCGTCCATTTCCACGGCGGTCACCCGGATGTCCATGGAGGCCAGGGCCATGGAATCGGCACCCAGCCCGCAGCCGAGATCGGCCACATGTTCGATTCCGGCGGCCGCGAACCGTTCTGCGTGCCGGGCGGCGACGTTGAGGCGGGTGGCCTGCTCCAGCCCGGCCGGCGTGAAGATCATCTGCCGGGCGAATTCGCCGAATTTGGCCTCGGCCTTGGTCCGCAGCCTGGACTGGGTGAGGACGGCGGACACCAGCGCGGGGGAGTGGCCGGCCTTTCGGAGCGACTCGTTGAGCCGGAACGCTTCGTCCTCCCGGTAGGGCCCCAGCGACGCCAGCAGCTCCCAGCCTTCGCTGGTCAGGAGCGGGGCGATCAGGTCCTGCAGTGCGTCAGCCATGTCATCAAGCCTAATCGAGGAGCCCTGCACCCGCGGTGCGGCTAGGGTTGGAGGCATGGAAGACAGCGCAGTGCAGCAGCCACCCGTCGATGATCAGGGCAATGACCGCCCGCAGCACACTGGACTTGCCAAATATGCCCGGACTGCGCTGATCGCCGGTTCCGCCATCGCCGTGGTCTGCCTGGCACTCCTGGTCATCATCTTCTTCCTGGATTCCTTCAACGCAACGGTGTACTCGGTGGGCGGCAAGAACATCCAGGACGCCACCGACGAGGCCCGGGAAATCCGCGAGTCCTATGCTGCCGTCCGCACGGGCGGCCTCGTGTTCCTCATTGCCTCGGTGGTTACGGCGCTCGCCGCCGCCGTCGTGCTGTACCGGAACCGCAACGTTACGAACGACGACGACACGGACGACGGCGACGACGTCGACTTTGAGGACCTGGCAGGGCGCTAGCCGTTCACCCGGGACGAAATTCTGGCACTCGCCTTGACCGAGTGCTAACCACTTACATAGAGTCATCATTAGCACTCTCCCTAGGAGGGTGCTAACACATGAAGAACTGCCAGCCACGCTGCTGCCGGCACCGCGACGACGGTTTGCATGCGCAGGCGCAACAGTTTTCCAGTCCATAAATTTGCTGACGTAAAGGAGAGGTCCGAGTGTCGGTCTCTATTAAGCCTCTTGAGGATCGTATTGTTGTCCGCCCGCTCGAAGCAGAGCAGACCACGGCTTCCGGCCTGGTTATCCCGGACTCCGCGCAGGAGAAGCCGCAGGAAGGCGAAGTTGTTGCAGTCGGCCCCGGCCGCTTTGAAGATGGCAACCGCGTTCCCGTCGACGTAGCCGTTGGCGACGTCGTTATCTACTCCAAGTACGGCGGAACCGAAGTCAAGACCGGCGGCACCGAGTACCTCGTGCTGTCCGCCCGCGACGTTCTGGCGATCGTCGTAAAGTAACTCTTGGACCCCCGCGCAGCCGATCCGTCTGATTCATGTCTGACAGGTCAGCGGCGCGGGGTTTCTGTCTTGAAAGGACAAAACCATGGCAAAGCAGCTTGCGTTTAACGACGCTGCCCGCCGGTCGCTTGAAGCCGGCATTGACAAGCTCGCCAACACGGTCAAGGTGACGCTTGGTCCGCGCGGCCGCAACGTCGTGCTGGACAAGAAGTGGGGCGCTCCCACCATCACGAACGACGGCGTGACCATCGCCCGTGAAGTCGAACTGGACGACCCCTACGAAAACCTTGGCGCTCAGCTGGCCAAGGAAGTCGCCACCAAGACCAACGATGTTGCCGGCGACGGCACCACCACCGCCACTGTGCTGGCCCAGGCACTGGTCAAGGAAGGCCTGCGCAACGTGGCGGCTGGCGCCGCCCCGGGCCAGATCAAGCGCGGCATCGAAGTTTCCGTCGAAGCCGTTGCCGCCCGCCTGCTGGAGAACGCCCGTCCGGTCGAAGGCTCCCAGGTTGCGAACGTTGCAGCCATCTCCGCCCAGAGCGATGAGATCGGCGAGCTGCTGGCCGAGGCTTTCGGCAAGGTCGGCAAGGATGGTGTGATCACCATCGAGGAGTCCTCCACCACGCAGACCGAGCTGGTCCTCACCGAGGGCATGCAGTTCGACAAGGGCTACCTGTCCCCGTACTTCGTCACTGACGCGGAACGCCAGGAAGCAGTGCTCGAAGACGCCCTCATCCTGATCAACCAGGGCAAGATCTCCTCGGTGCAGGAATTCCTGCCCCTCCTGGAGAAGGCGCTGCAGAGCTCCAAGCCGCTGTTCATCATTGCCGAGGACGTCGAGGGCGAGGCCCTGTCCACGCTGATCGTCAACCGCATCCGTGGCACCCTGAACGTCGTGGCCGTCAAGGCTCCGGGCTTCGGCGACCGCCGCAAGGCCATGCTGCAGGACATCGCCACCCTGACCGGTGCACAGGTTGTCTCCCCGGAACTCGGCCTCAGCCTTGATTCCGTTGGCCTCGAGGTGCTGGGCACGGCCCGCCGCATCACGGTGACCAAGGACAACACCACCATTGTTGACGGCGCCGGCACGGCCGAGGACGTAGCGGCACGCGTTGCCCAGCTGCGCGCAGAGCTCACCCGCACCGACTCCGACTGGGACAAGGAAAAGCTCCAGGAACGCCTGGCCAAGCTGGCCGGCGGCATTGGTGTCATCAAGGTTGGCGCAGCCACCGAGGTGGAGCTGAAGGAAAAGAAGCACCGCATCGAGGATGCAGTATCCTCGACCCGCGCTGCCCTTGAAGAAGGCATCGTTGCCGGTGGCGGCTCGGCCCTCATCCACGCCCTGAAGGCACTGGACGAGGACCCTGCAGTCACCGCCCTCGAAGGCGACGCAGCCTCGGCTGTGGGCATCGTGCGCCGCGCACTCGTCCAGCCGCTGCGCTGGATCGCCCAGAACGCCGGTTTCGACGGCTACGTGGTGACCGCCAAGGTTGCCGAGTCTGCAGTCAACCAGGGCTTCAACGCCAAGACCGGCGAATATGAAGACCTCATCGCTGCCGGTGTCATTGACCCCGTCAAGGTGACGCGCGCAGCTCTCCGTAACGCCGCTTCCATCGCAGCGCTGGTTCTCACCACCGAGACCCTCGTTGTTGAGAAGCCGGCCGACGATGACGAGCACGCAGGCCACAAGCACTAGCTTCCAGCCAGCGCCACAAAGGCCGGCCCGGCCGGACGGTTTCCAGAAACCATCCGCGCCGGGCCGGCTTTTTGGTGCCCTCCTGCATGCCGTTCCCCGGCCCTTTGCAGGTGCTTGTGCCCCCGGCATCCCCGGCGTACCGTGGCGCTTAGAGCAACCGTGGGCGCTCAGGGACGGGCCCGGCCACAGGGCCGCCGGATCCGCGGGGAGGCATCATGGCAACGTCTGAAGCCGGTCTTGACCGGGGCCGTTCCGCCTTCGAGGGGCATCGCTGGACCGAGGCCATCGAACAGTTCCATGACGCCGACCGGCGTGGCGCGCTTACAGCGCCCGATCTCGAACGCCTGGCCACAGTGGAAATCCTGACGGGCAAAACCGACACGGGAATCGACAACCTCACCCGCGCGCACGAGGAGTACCTCGTTGTCGGCGACGTGCCGGGTGCGGCGCGCTGCGCCGGGTGGATCGGCATGCATCTGATGAACACGGGCCAGATGGCCCGCAGCGCCGGCTGGTTTGCACGCGCCGGACGGCTGGTTGCTGAACTGAACGAGCCCTGCGTGGTGGAGGGCATGCTGCTGCTTCCTACGGCTCTGGGCATGCTGTATGGCGGCAACCCTGAAGGTGCCAACCGGGTCTTCGCGGACGCCCTGGCTGTCGGGGAACGGTTCCAAGACCGGGATCTCATCTCCCTCTCCTTGCTGGGCAGGGGCCAGGCCAGCCTGATGCTCGGTGATACCAGCGGCGGCATTCGGCTCTTTGACGAGGTGATGGTCGCAGTGATCGCCGGGGAGGTCTCGCCGGTGCCCTCGGGCATCATCTACTGCGCCGTCATCGGAAACTGCCACCTGGCCTTCGACCTGCGCCGCGCCCTGGAGTGGACTGCCGCGCTGGACCGCTGGTGTGCCGGACGGCCGGACATGGTCCTGTTCAGCGGCCAGTGCCAGGCCCACCGCGCCGAACTGTACCGGCTGCACGGGGCCTGGGATGACGCCATCAGCGCAGCCAAGGACGCGCAGCGCCTGTCTGCGGCAGGGGACTACCATGCGCTTTACGGCGGCTACTACCAGCAGGGCGAAGTGGAGCGTCTGAGGGGTGATTTCGCGGCGGCGGAGGAATGCTACCGCCAGGCCGGGCGCAGTGGTTATGAGCCCCAGCCAGGACTTGCCCTGCTGAAGCTTGCCCTTGGCGACATCCCCGCCGCGCGCGCCCTCATCCGCCGGGCGGCCGATTCCGCCGACCTCGCCACCCGCCGCCACCTGCTGCCGGCGCTTGTGGAAATAGAGCTGGCCGCGGGGGACACCGCGGCGGCCAGGCGGTCCGCGGACGATCTGGCCGCCGTTGCGCAGGACTGCGCGATGCCGATGGTGCAGGCTGCCTCCTGCCAGGCCGGCGGCGCCGTCCTCATTGCCGAAGGAGAACCCGCCCGGGCGCAGCCGGTCCTGCGACGGGCGTGGATGCTCTGGCGGGAACTGGGCGTTCCGTTCGAGGCAGCACGCTGCCGGGCCCTTGTGGGCCGGGCCTGCCGCGGATCCGGCGACGACGATGCTGCAGAGATGGACTTCGAGGCGGCCCGCGCGGAGTTCCTCGCCCTCGGCGCAGCCCCGGCGGCTGCCTGGACCTCGCTCGAACACACGCCGGTGCACAACAAAGACGCCGGACCCCTCACGCCGCGCGAGATCGAAGTGCTGCGGCTCGTCGCGGCGGGAAAGGCCAACCGCGTGATTGCCGCTGAGCTCTACCTGAGTGAAAAGACTGTTGCCCGGCATATCAGCAACATCTTCCTCAAGCTTGGACTGCGGTCCAGGGTGGCCGCCACCAGGTACGCCTTCGACCACGGGCTCGCCGGGTAGGTTGCCGGCTGCATACAACTACCCACGCGTGGCCCGGGCAAGATGCATAATTCTGCCGACGCGGACCATGCGGATGCCGACCTAGTGTCGAACTATGAACCTTCCCGTCCTGGCCGGTACGTGCTCCACCGTGCTGTTCGCCCTTGGCATGCTGCCGATGCTTCTCAAAGCGGCGCGGACCAAGGACCTGGCGTCCTATAGCCTCAGCAGCCTGGTCCTGAGCAATGTGGCCAACGCTGTGCACTCCGTGTACGTCTTCCACCTGCCGGCCGGCCCCATCTGGCTGCTTCATGTCGTGTACGTTCTGGCGTCCGCGCTGATGCTCGTGTGGTGGCTCCGCTACAGGAGCGAATCGCACGGTCGGGATGCGCGGCGGCCGGGAACCGCCTGGGACGGTTCATCCAATCAATCCGCAGCGGCTGAACAGGAGGCAGCGCAATGAACACCATGAACGACGGCGGGTCGGGTGGCATGCTTGACACGCTGGTGATCGGAGGGGGACAGGCCGGCCTGGCCATCGGCCACTACCTCAAGCGCCAAGGCCGGAGGTTCCTGATCCTGGACGCGAACCCGAGGATCGGAGATGCCTGGCGGCAGCGCTGGGACACGCTGAGGCTGTTCACTCCCGCAAAGTACGACGGCCTGCCCGGCCTGCGATTTCCGGGCGACGGGTTGTCCTTCCCGACTAAAGACGAGCTGGCGGACTACCTTGAAGCCTATGCCGCCACTTTTGAGCTCCCCGTCCGCACCGGCACCCGGGTGGAGAAGTTGTGGCGCGAGCAGGGACGGTACGTTGCCGCGTCGGACGGAAAACGATGGGAGGCAGGCAACGTCGTTGTGGCGACCGGTTGCACGCAGGCGCCCAGGCTGCCGGACTTTGCGCCGGCCCTCGCGCCGTCGACTGTGCAGCTCCACTCCAGTGAATACCGGAACCCGGGCCAGCTCCAGGCCGGCCGTGTCCTGGTCGTGGGGCTGGGTAACTCGGGAGCGGAAATTGCCCTTGAAGTGAGCCGGACACACCACACAGTGATAGCAGGGAAGCCGGGCGGCGAGCTGCCGGTGCGGCACGGCAGGGCCGCGGCCCGTTTCGTCCTGCCGGTGGTGCGGTTCGTGGGGCTCCACGTGCTGACGCTTGACTCGCCAATTGGCCGTAAAGCCGCACCACTGAAACTGGCGCACGCGGACCCGCTGGTCAGGACCAAGAGCAAAGACCTGGCTGCCGCCGGCGTCGAACGTGTGCCGCGGGTGACCGGTGTGCAGGATGGACGGCCGGTGGTGGCGGGCAGACCCCTCGATGATGTGTCCAACGTCATCTGGTGCACCGGCTACCGGGAGTCCTTCGACTGGATCGTGTCGCCCGTGTTCAACGGTGACGGCCGGCCCAGGCAGCACCGCGGCATGGCGCTCGACTTTCCCGGCCTGTTTTTCCTGGGGGAGGAATTCATGTACTCAGCGGCTTCGGCCACCCTTCCCGGCGTATGCAGGGACGCCCGCTACCTTGCCGGAAAGATCCCGGCCACGACGTCGCCGGCCTAGGCGGCCCGCGAAACTAGCCCCGGGCACGCAAGGCCTGTCGCCGCAGCCGCCGGGCCATGCCCTCCGGCAGCCGCTTGGTGATGATCCGGTAGAAGAGGAGGACGGCAAGCGCAGAAACCACAATGCCCACGAGATTCAGAAGCAGCTGAAGCGCAGACCCCGCCGCTTTCTGGTACTCGCCCAGGACCAGCGCGACGGCGACGAACCCGGCGGCTGGAACGGTGGTCACCGAAATGAAGACCCCGATCAGTGCGGCCGAGCGCCGGCTGATCATGGAGAGCATTCCGGCGGTACCGGCCAGCACCGCAACGATCAGCGAGTAAGGCCCCGGATGGTAGATGAATTCGACGGCTGACCCGGTGTCGAGGGTGTCGGCAGGAAAGAGCCCCAATGGGACTGACAACCAGGCCGTCAGGGCTGCCAGGAGCATTGCTACGGGAAAGCCGACACCCAGAGCCAACGCGGCGCTGCGTCCCAGCTTCCATTTGCGCTGCGCCAGGGCGACAGCCAGGGCAGCCAGCGGCCCGAACTCCGGCCCGACGGCCATGGCCCCGACGATGGCAATGGTGGAATCGGTGACGATCCCGATCGCGGCCAGCTGCGTGGCCAGGACGAGGAAGGCCAGATAGCTCCACGTGAGCCGCGAATCCTCGCCTGTCTGGCGGGTCACCTCATCCCAGATCATGGCGTCGGCCCCGTCGCCGGGCGCTGCTGCTTCAGCCCGGTCGGCACGCCGGGAGAGCATGAGCTCCGGCATGGAAATGGCGATGGAGCCCACCTCCTGGACGTTCAGGGCATGCAGCTTTTCCAGCAGCTCCTCGACCGATTCCCTGGCCACATGGACCACCACCACATCCCCGGGCGGCTGGATGGACGCTCCTTTGTGCACGGCCACTTCCGCCGCGCCGGTTTGCTGTGTGCAGCTTTCCACGACCAGGTCGGAGAGCTCCGCGGGTATGCAAATGCGCACCTGAACGATCACTATGGCCACTCCTCCGTGTTTTCCGGTTCCGCGATCCGGCGTCGGCACCAGCCTAGTTTCCCTGCCGGCCCCTAACCGCCGCCTTCCTCTGGAAACTCCCAGCTTGGGGTGCCTTAATGGGATGCGGGGGTTCTTCTTCGCCTGGTCGGCGATTGGCTAACAAGGTTACGTTTCGGTAACATGGATGCTTTGGTTATCCGCTTGAGGGGTTTTTCTATGTCCATAGCGAGAGCCCTGGCCTCGCCGCGCCGAAGTGGCGCCGGTACTGAAGCGAGCCGAAAATCGAAGTTCAGGCCGGAAATCCAGGGCCTGCGCTCGCTGGCCGTGCTGATGGTGGTCAGCTACCACGTCTGGTTCGGACGGGTGTCCGGCGGCGTTGACGTGTTCCTGCTGATCTCGGCCTTCCTCATGACGCTGCAGTTCGTGGGCAAATATGAGCAGGGCCGCCCGATGGCACTGTTCAAACATTGGCTGCACCTCTTCCGCCGACTGTTGCCCGCCGCTGTCACGGTGATATTTGCCATCCTCGCCGCGAGCTTCATCTTCCTGCCGCGCACACGCTGGCTGGACGTGATTGCCCAGGGCTGGGCATCCCTGTTCTACATGGAAAACCGGCTCCTGCAGACGCAGGCCGTCGACTACTACGCCACCGACCACAGCCTGGCCAGCCCGTTCCAGCACTTCTGGTCGCTGTCCATCCAGGGGCAAGTCTTCATTCTGTGGCCGCTGATCTTTGCCGCGGCAGCACTGCTGGCCAAGCGTTACCGGCTGCATTACCGGATCCTGCTGTGCTACATCTTCGCCGGCGTCTTCCTGGTGTCGCTGACCTACTCGATTATCTTCACCCTGACCAACCAGGCGCAGGCCTACTTCGATACCGGCGCCCGGCTGTGGGAATTCGCCCTCGGAACACTGGTGGCACTGATCCTTCCGGGTCTCCGGATACCCCGGACGGGGCGCATAGCCCTTGGCTGGCTGGGCATTGCGGCCATGTTGAGTTGCGGGATCCTGCTCAACGTCCAGGCGGCGTTCCCGGGAGTGGCGGCCCTGTGGCCCACTCTTGCAGCCGCCTGCGTCATCGCTGCCGGCCAGACCGGGAGCAGGTTCGGCGTTGACCGGATCCTGAGCTCCGGGCCGCTGGTCCGGTTGGGGGACAACTCCTACGCCCTGTACCTGTGGCACTGGCCGATCCTTGTCATTTCCCTCGCGGCGACGGGCCGCGACCACGCCGGTCCGTTGTCCGGCACGGTCATCATCGTGGCGTCGATGGGCCTCGCCTATGTCACCACCAGGTTCATCGAGAAACCCTGGCGTGAATGGGCATGGCCCGAGGTCAACCGCCGTCGCGCGTTGATTGCCGTCGCTGCCGCAGTGGCCACCGCGTCCGTTCCGCTCGCCGGGTGGCAGTTCCAGATCAGCAGCGCCACTGCTGCCGCCGCGAGCCAGGCCTGGGCGAATAACCCGGGTGCGCGGGTGCTTGATCCCGGCTACGTCGACGCTGCCGACAAGTCCGCGCCCCTGCTCCCCAGCCTCACCACCGTGGCGGATGACTGGCCGAAGTTCCAGGGCGGCTGCACCACCAACGACGCCGAACTCACCAACCTTTGCTCCAACGGCAAGGACGACGCGGAGAAATCCATTGTGGTCATTGGTAGCTCGCACGCCCATGTCTGGTCGACACCGCTGCTGAACCTCGCCGACAAGTACGGCTGGAAAGTGGAGACCATCACCAAGGGCTACTGCCCTGTGACGGATACCGCTGCTCCTGAGCTCTCCGAAGGCTGCCTCGACTTCAACAAGGACACGGCCAAGAAGGTCCTGGAGATGAAACCGGACCTCGTGGTCACCACCAGCACGCGGACGGACCCGAATCCGAACAAGACGGAATTCATGGACCCGGCGTGGGTTCCGGAGATCAAGGGAATCAACGACGCCGGCATCCCTGTCGTCGCGCTCCGGGACACACCCCGCATGCCCGAGGCCGTTCCGGACTGCCTCGAGCGCAACAAGGACAACTATTCGGCGTGCGCCGCCAAGGCAGCTGACAGTTATCAGCCGGCGTCGCCGGACGCCGGGATTGCCGGTCAGGTGCCGGACACGAAGTTCCTCGACTTCAGCCGTTTCTTCTGCCAGGGCGACACCTGTCCGGCGGTCATCGGCAACGTGATGGTCTACAAAGACGACAACCATGTCACCCGGACCTATATGGACAGCATCACCCCCTACTTCGAGAAGGAGTTTCTGGCAGCAACCGGCTGGAACAAAGAATGACGACGACTCCCGCGACGACAACCACGAACAAGGCAGCCAGGAAGGAGGGGTACCGCCCCGAGGTCCAGGGCCTCCGCGCCCTCGCAGTACTCATGGTGGTCACGTACCACGTCTGGCTGGGCCGGGTGTCCGGCGGCGTGGACATCTTCCTGCTTATCTCCGCGTTCCTGCTCACCCTCTCCTTCGTGCGGAAGGTGGAAAGCGGCAGCCCGCTCAAGCTGGTCAGCCACTGGCTGCACCTGTTCAAGCGGCTGCTGCCTGCCGCCGTCGTCGTTATCCTGGGTGTCCTCGCCGGCACCTGGGCACTTCTTCCGCAAAGCCGCTGGCCGGACGTCCTGGACCAGGCCTGGGCCTCACTGCTCTACCGGCAGAACTGGCTGCTGGCGGACTCGGCGGTTGACTACTATGCCCAGGACCACTCCGGCGCGAGCCCCCTGCAACATTTCTGGTCACTGTCCATCCAGGGGCAGGTGTTTATCCTGTGGCCCCTGGTGTTTGCCGGAATAGCCGTGCTGCACCGGGTCCTGCGCAGGCCCGGGATCAGTTTCCGCCTGCTGCTGGCCCTTGCCTTCGGCGTGATCTTTGCGGCCTCGCTGGCTTTCTCCATTGACCAGACGGCCACCAACCAGGCCTACGCCTACTTTGATACCAGGACCAGGCTGTGGGAGTTCGCACTGGGCTCCCTTTTGGCTCTCGCACTTCCTTACCTGAAGCCGGGAAAGCTCCTTCGGGTCATCCTGGGCTGGGCGGGCGTGGCGGCCATGGTGTCCTGCGGCCTGCTGCTGACAGTGGACCGGTCGTTTCCCGGTTTTGTGGCACTGTGGCCCACGCTTGCGGCGGCTGCAATCATTGTGGCCGGCCAGAGCGGCAGCCGCTTTGGTGCCGACCGCCTCCTGAGCTGGAAACCCCTCGTGTCACTCGGCGACAACTCCTATGCACTGTACCTGTGGCACTGGCCGCTGCTGGTCCTGGCCCTCGCCGGCACAGGAATTGTCTCGCCCAACCTCGTCCAGGGTCTTGCGATCGTGGCGGCCTCCGTGGTGATGGCCGTCCTCACCACCCGGTTCGTGGAGAAACCGCTGCGCGAATGGCACTGGCCGCAACGTCGGGTCTGGCGTAACGCCGTCGTGATTGTGGCGTGCGGAGCCCTGCTCGCCGGGCCGGTGTCACTGTGGCAGACCAAACTGACCGCCGAGGAAGCAGCCGCCGCGGCACAGCCCAGGGAACTGACGCCGGGCGCCGCCGCACTGACGCCCGAAAACGCGGGCAAGCCAACGCCGGAGGCCAGGATCATTCCGGCGCCGGCTGCCATGAAGAATGAGTGGGCGGATATCGACGGTCTCTGCACCGACGGCAATGTGCCCGGTGATCCGCTGCTCTCGGGCTGCCTGCAGAACAGCAAGCCCGACGTTGTCACCAAGCGGATCGTGGTGCTGGGCGACTCTCATGCACAGCAGTACATGGCAGCCCTGGGTCCGATCGCCAAGGAGCACGGCTGGGAAGTGGTCACGCTCCTCAAGGGCAGCTGCCGCTTCGGTGCGGAGTCGGCCGAGCGCGATGCTGAGTGCAACGCCTTCAATAAGGCCAGTGCCGCATACGTGCTTGAACACAAACCGGATGCCGTATTCACAGTCGCGTCCCTCACACACACTGAGGCGCCATTCGAAACCGAAGTCCCCGGCTACCTGGAGGGCATCAAGCCGTTCACGGATGCCGGAATGGACGTCGTCGGCGTGCGCGACAATCCGCGGTTCGGGTTCAACATGCCGGAGTGCGTGCAAAAGAGGGGCGCCGCCGCGGAGGAATGCAATCCGCCGCTCGGTGAATCGCTCGCCGACTCGTCACCGCTGGACCAGTACCGCGGCAAGGTGGCCGGCCTCCACCTGATGGACATGAGCGACTTCATCTGCGCGGACGGAATCTGCCCGGCAGTGGTGGGCAACGTCTATGTCTACAAGGACGACAACCATCTGACCAAAACGTATGTGCAGAGCATGATTCCCATGTTCGAGCAACGGCTGCTGGCCGCCACCGGCTGGACCTAAGCCGGCGTGACCTGCGGGCAGGTGCGGTTGCTCACATTACCGCCGCGGAATATGGGGATTGCCGCCGAGGTTCTAGAATTTATTCAACACTTCCGCACCAAGGCACCACCATCTGCACAGGCCAGTCCCGTAATGACGGGCTGGTCATCAGCTGCAACCCCTACCCGTGAACCCCGGAATTAAGGTAAGAGGCGCACTCATGACCCAGCCCGAACACAACCCGTTCGGCTTTATCGGCCTGACCTACGACGACGTCCTGCTCCTGCCCGGACACACCGACGTCATCCCGTCAGAAGCAGACACGTCCTCGCGCATCTCCAAGCGCATCACTGTCCAGACGCCGCTGTTGTCCGCTGCCATGGACACCGTCACCGAGTCCCGCATGGCCATCGCCATGGCGCGCCAGGGCGGCCTGGGCGTGGTCCACCGCAACCTGTCCATCCAGGACCAGGCCGATCAGGTGGACCGTGTGAAGCGCAGCGAATCCGGGATGATCACCAACCCGCTGACCATCGGGCCGGAAGCTACCCTGGCTGAACTGGACGAAATCTGCTCGCACTACCGCGTGTCCGGCCTGCCGGTGGTGGACGAGGGCATGCGGCTCCTCGGTATTGTCACCAACCGCGACACCCGCTTCGTGCCGGAAGCGGATTTCCCCATCCGCCTTGTCAGCGACGTCATGACCAAGATGCCCCTGGTCACCGGGCACGTGGGCATCAGCCGCGAGGAAGCCTCGCACAAGCTCGCCACCAACAAGATCGAAAAGCTTCCGCTGGTTGACGACCAGGGCCGGCTCAAGGGCCTCATCACCACCAAGGACTTCACGAAAGCCGAGCAATACCCGCTTGCCACCAAGGATGACGAAGGCCGGCTGCGCGTCGGCGCCGCCATCGGCTTCTTCGGTGACGGCTGGGAACGTGCCATGACCCTCGTTGACGCCGGCGTGGACGCCTTGTTCGTGGACACCGCCAACGGACACTCCCAGGGCGTACTGGACATGATCCGCCGGCTGAAGTCCGACCCCGTGGCCGCGCACGTGGACATCATCGGCGGCCAGGCTGCCACCCGCGAAGGCGCCCAGGCGCTCATCGACGCCGGCGCCGACGGCATCAAGGTGGGCGTGGGCCCGGGCTCCATCTGCACCACGCGTGTAGTGGCCGGCGTGGGCGTACCGCAGATTACCGCCATCTACGAGTCCGCGAAGGCGGCCATCCCGGCCGGCGTCCCGCTGATTGCCGACGGCGGCCTGCAGTACTCGGGCGACATCGGCAAGGCGCTGGTTGCCGGCGCCGACACCGTGATGCTCGGTTCCCTGCTGGCCGGTTGTGACGAATCACCGGGCGAGCTCATTTTCGTGAACGGCAAGCAGTTCAAGAGCTACCGCGGCATGGGTTCCCTTGGAGCAATGCAGACCCGCGGAAAGAACACGTCCTACTCCAAGGACCGCTACTTCCAGGCCGACGTCTCGGGCGACGACAAGCTGATTCCGGAAGGCATCGAAGGCCGTGTTGCCTACCGCGGCCCGCTGGCATCCGTTGCGTACCAGCTGGTGGGCGGCCTCCGCCAGACCATGTTCTACACCGGTGCTCCCACCGTTGCCGAGCTGAAGGCGCGGGGCAAGTTCGTCCGGATCACGCCGGCCGGCCTCAAGGAATCCCACCCGCATGACATTCAGATGACGGTGGAAGCCCCGAACTACGGCTCACGCTAGGGCCGCCGGTCCGCCAGTCCGCCGGTCCGCCAGTTCGAAGGGGATGGGGAGTCTTCCCCATCCCCTTCGGACTAGTGAGTCTGTATATTCGATGGAGTAAATACTTCACCGGCCTTGGGGGATGGTTTGGCAGGCGGATTCCACGGGGCCGATGTGGCGCAGCTGAGACAGCTCGCCGCCACGATGCGGTCGGCCGGGCGGATGCTTGACGGCCAGCGGCTTGCCTTCAATGCCGGCGTGGTGGGAACCCCGTGGCCCGGTCCTGATGCAGAGAGGTTCCGCCAGGACTGGAAAGGGAGCCATAGCCGCTCGATGGGGGCAGCAGCCTTGTTCCTTGACCAGGCCGCGGACGCACTGCTGCGCCAGGCAAACGAGCAGGACTCGGCCAGCTCGGCCGCCGGAGGTTCTGCGGTGTCAGGGCCGTCCGGCGGCAGCTCCGGAACGCCCGGCCCGGGGGATATCGCCGGCAAGTCCGCCTCCGAAGTCCGGGACTGGTGGCTGAGTCTCACCGACGCCCAGCATCAGGACTTCATCCGGGACCACCCGGGCCTGGCGGGGAATACGAACGGCATACCGTTCAATGCGCGGGTCGAGGCCAACCGACTGAACGCCCAGGAACGGATTGTCTGGCTCGAAACAAAGGATCCGGAACCGGAATTCAACCCCTGGAACGTGGATTCAACCTATCCGGTGCGTTTCGCCGCCGAGCACGAGGCCTGGCGGGAACGGCAGTCCGGACTGGAGTATCTCCAGCAGGCGGTCGCCGGGAAAATCCAGCTCGCGGCCTATGACCCCGATGAACAGTCCATCGTGGAACTCATCGGCAGCTTTGACGAGCACGCGACCTCGGTGATCACGTATGTTCCCGGCACCACCACCAACGAAGCGTCGTTCTATGGCGGCGGCCCGCAGCAGCTGGCCAACCGCTTTGTCGAGGCGGACAAATCGGGCGGAACCGCGGCGTTCGTGTACAAAGGATCGGAGTTTCCCGACGGTGGCTTTGTTGAGGCATTCCTGGTGGAGGCCAAGAGCGATGAGTTCGTGGCCGATTCGGCACCAGTCCTGCGGGCCTTCCAGGACGCTGTTGACCTTGAGCTGCCGTCCGGGGCCCAATCGGTGGGCATGGGCCACAGCTGGGGACTTCGGAACCTCACCGGGGCGGAGACTGAAGGAGCCCACTTTGACAAGCTCATTGCCCTGTCCGGCGCTGCCATGCCTCCTGGCTGGGAGCCTGACCCCGGCACCGACTATTCCAGCTTCACCTACCCCGATATCCTGCTGACCGCCGAAGCAAACGGGGTCGTGGGGGAGAATTACCCGATGAAGGAGCCCGCGTTTGAAAAGCACGTTTATGAGCCGCCGGGGGGCTTCGGATGGACGGAGGCTTACAGCATCGACAACCACAGCCTCATCGCCACCACGGATCCCTGGAATGAGAAGGCCATCAACGACGTCCGTACGGAACTCCGTGATCGCTAGGGCCGGACGCGGGTGGACAACCGCCTGGCGGGTAGCCGGGGCAACAGCACTCACTGCAATGATGGCCTCATGCGGGCAGGCCGGGAACGGAAAAGACATGGACATCAGCCTCGAATCAGCCAAATCCAAGGTCATGTCGATGGAACAGGAAATCGTGGCGCTGCTGCCCGAAGACGCGGTCCTGTCAACGTGGGCCAACGACACCTCAAGCCTGCTGCGTTGCGAGGGCGATCGGAAAAAATGGGCTGGTGATGCCGAAGCCGAATTGATGCCGGGAGTGGACCGCGACGGGTTCCTCGATAAGGTGGCCGCTGCAATGTCCGGACGGGCAGGGTGGAGGGTTTCAGAAGACAGGACCTTAAGCGGGGATCGGTCGCTCGATCTCCTGCACGAGGACGGCACCCATCTGTTGGTCTCCTTCGAGGAGCCACCGGAAACGCTTCGTATTGCGGGCTACAGCGCATGCTTTGATCTCCCTGAATACCAGTACGGTGAGAAGTACTGACCCTGCCGCCAGGCCGTTGCGGCAGCACTAGGCTGGAGGCATGTCCCAACCACGCCATCCCGCCGAACTGAACCCGAAAAGGGACGCTCAGCGGCGGCTGGCCGTGCGGCCCTACGCCCGTGCCGTGGCGCAGGTATTGCGGGTCAGCTTCCGGGCCTCGCCCGCCGCCGTCGTAATGAAGGTGGTCGGCTCGCTGATCTCGGCGCTGCTGCCCCTGGTCACCACCTACTTTGCCGCGCTGACCACCACCGCGCTGGCTGCCGCGTACGCCGGTGACGCCGCCGAGGGGCAGCGGGCGATCGTCTACGTCATCATCACCGCCGCGCTGGGTCTCTTCTGGGGCGCCTTCAGCAGTGTGGACCGCTACATCCAGCAGCTCATGAGCTTCAGGGTGGGTGCCATCGTGGGGGACCTCATGTACGAGCGGTTCCTGGCACTCGAGTTCTGGCGGTACGACGACAAGGAAACGGTGGACCTGTACGACCGCGCCAAGCGGTTCTCGGATTCCTATGCCCGGGTCCTGGACCGGATCGCCGCGATCTTCACGCAGCTGGTCTCGGTGATCCTGGCGGTCGGAGCGCTGCTGCTGGTGAGCTGGTGGATCGCCGTGATCGTCCTGGTGGCCATCGTCCCCAGCGTCTACCTGCAGTTCAAACTCTCGCGTGAACAGATCGCCCACTGGAACACGCAGGTGGATTCCCGCCGCCAGCGCCGCATGATCGAAACCAACCTCCTCCGCCCCCAGCACATTGCCGAGATGCGCCTGTACGGGATCGTCGGGTACCTCATGGGACTTCGTTCCCGCCTCCGGGACGCCGACGAGAAGCGGCGGCTGGATTTCCAAAAGCGCTACATCCCCAAGCAGCTCGCGGCTGATGCCCTGCAGTACGGTGCTGAGGTTGTTTCGCTGATCTGGGTGGTGGGCCAGATCATCGCCCGTGCCCAGCCGGTGGGCCAGTTCCTCTACGTCCAGCAGATCGTCAGCAGGGCGCTGTCCACGGCGAACAACCTTGTTTCCTCGCTCAGCTCCATCGACGAGGACCTGGCGAACCTGAAAGACTACGAGCTCTTTATGGCGTTGCCGGTTCACTCCGAGCACGCCCCGCCCCTGTTGCAGGCGCCGAAGACCGTGGAGTTGAGGGATATCCGGTTCACGTACACAGGAAGCGACATCGAGGTGATCCGCGGGATCACCATCACCATCCGCGAGGGCCAGCACATCGCCATCGTGGGGGAGAACGGTGCCGGCAAGTCCACCCTGATCCGGATTCTCGCCGGGCTCTACCGCCCGGACTCGGGCCAGGTGATGCTCGACGGCGTGGACCTCGCCGCCGTCGACGTGAAATCCTGGCACCGTCATCTGGCGGTACTAAGCCAGGAATTCCTCAAGTATGAGTTCGCCACTGCGGCGGAGAACATTCTCTTTGGCGACGTCGATTCGCCACGTGACGATGAGCGGATCCGGCGGGCGGCGTCCGACGCCGAGGCCCTTGAGTTCATCAACAAACTGCCCAACGGCCTGGACAACCACGTGAGCAACTGGATGGAGGATCCCCGCGGGCGCAAGGGCAGCGGGCTGAGCGGCGGCCAGTGGCAGCGGCTCGCGATGGCCCGGAACTTCTACCGGAACGCCTCCTTTATGGTGATGGACGAGCCGACGTCGGCGATTGATGCCCTCGCCGAACACCGGATCTTCACCAGGCTCTTCGCCGACCGCAGCAGCACCATCATCGCCATCAGCCACCGGCTCGCCACGATCGAAAAAGCGGACGTCGTCTACATGCTCGAAGACGGGCGGATCGTTGAGCAGGGCACCCACAAGGAACTGGTTGCCCTCCGCGGAAGGTACTTCCGGATGTTCGAATCCCAGCTGGTTGTTGACGAAGCCGAGGGGTTCTGACAGGTCATCCGGACCGTCCCCAGCGGCGTTCGAGCCACCGGGCGTACAGTTCGGCACTGTTCGTCATGAGCCGGCGGGTATATGCCAGGCCTGCGGCCACCCCCAGCGGTAGCGTTATGAGCATTCCCAGGATGGGTAGCGTTTCCGGCCAGCCGCCCTTGGGCGTGAACAGCACAAGGGCAGCAATGCCCAACGCGCTGGCGACCAGGAAGGTCCGTATCATGCCAGGAGTGGTCCTGATACCCTGCTCCACCCGGGGGACGTCCGAAGCCGGATTGGGAGCCTTGCGCGTAAACCGCGGCCACGCTGTGAAGACCCAGCCCAGGGACGCGAAGACTGCGCCAAGGACGGCCATGGAGATGCCTGGTTCCGGGCTTTGACCAAGGACCACAGCGACTCCCGCATTTACTGCACCGGAGACCGCCAACACTCCGGGATACCACCAGGCGGAGAAAACCCAGACACGGCGCTGAGCGAAGCCGAACGCCGTCGCGCGGGGATCCCTGGCCGTGTCCGTCATGCCCGCACGTCCTGGCGCCATGGTGTCCCCCATATTGTCTGTGCCGGCGATGCCTGCCTGCGGTTTGTCCGTCCAAACTATTCCATGAATTGACGTCGTGCGACGGGGACATGTCCCCACGCAGGAACCGCCGGCCGCGCAGGAGCGCGCGGCCGGCGGTTCATGCGTTATCCGAGCAAAGAGCTAGGACGTGGTCACAGCGGTGTCATCGAGGAAGAAGTACGTGGACAGTGACGAATCCTCGACACCCAGGAAGCGCAGTGTCACGCTCTTGCCCTTGTAGGCGGAAAGGTCCAGCTGCTTCTGCACGTAGCCGGTGGACTTGTTGAGGTTGGAGTACGTGGCCAGCGTGGCGGTGGTGCCGCCGCTGATCACCTGGACTTTGAGGGTGTCGTAGGCCGAGCTGGCGGTGGTTTCGTCGGACTGCACCTTCAAATAGAAGGACAGCGAGGCGGCGGACACAGAGGAGGGGACTGCGAATGCCTGGTCCAGCTTGTAGGACGTCGCCTGGCCCCAGCCGTTGAGTCCTGCGAAGCGGGAGCCGGTCCGGGCGTTCGTTCCGGTTTCGAACGTGTCGGCGTGGTCAGAGGTCCATGAGACGGCGCCCTCTTCGAAGCCGGGGTTCAGCAGGAGATTGCCCGACGGCGGGGGAGTGGTCCCGCCCAGCAGTCCCATGGTCCTGGTGGCGTCGGAGAGGCCGGCGCCGCAGCCGGTGGTGCAACCGCCCGGCATGGCGCGGGTTCCCTGCTTGAGCGTGGATTCGACCTGGGCCGGGGTGAGGGATGAGGTCTTGGATTTCATGAGTGCGGCGAGCCCGGCCACGTGCGGAGCCGCCATGGAGGTGCCCTGGTAATTGGCGTAGCCCGCAGAGGACGGCGTGGTGGTGCCGGTGTTGATGGTGGAGAGGATTCCGCCGCCGGTCACCCTGACGTCTCCGCCCGGCGCAGTCAGGTCAACCGTGGCACCGTAGTTGGAGTAGTAGGAAAGGCTGCCGCTCGGATTGCTCGCAGCCACGCTCACAACGTTGTTGCAGTTCGCCGGGCGGAAACCGGAAGCATCCTGGTTGCTGTTGCCGGCGGCAACCACCACGGTGGCTCCCCGCGAAACCGCGGAATCGATGGCCGCCTGGTAAGTAGTGCCGCAGGAACCGGACCCGCCCAGGCTCATGTTGATGACCTTTGCCGGGTTGGCGTTGGCCGGGATACCCGAGACGGTTCCGCCGGCTGACCAGATGATTGCGTCGGCGATGTCGGACAGGGAACCGCCGCACTTGGCGAGGACGCGGACAGGGACCACTTTGGCATTGGGTGCCACGCCTGCCACTCCGGTCGCGTTGCCGGTCACGGCTGCCACGGTGCCGGCCACGTGGGTGCCGTGCCAGGAACTGTTGCCCGCCGTCGTCTGGCCGCACTCGCCGGTGGCGTACCAGTCGCCCTGGTCCTGCGCGTTGGCATCGCGGCCGTTACCGTCCCGCGCAGCGGTTGCGTCGGAGACAAAGTCGTAACCGGGGAGCACATTGGCGTCCAGGTCGGGGTGGGCAGTGATGCCGGTGTCGATCACGGCCACTGTCACGCCGGTGCCGGTGGCGACGTCCCACGCGCCGGGAATCCGCATGCCGTTCGTCGCGGTGAAGTCCCACTGCTCGCCATAGCGCGGGTCGTTGGGTGTGAGCGCCACGGTCATCCGCGCGTCGGGCTCGACGGATTCGACCGCTCCCGAGGCCGCAATCCCGGCCATGAAGTCCTCGGCCGCCTGCCCGGCCAGGGCCTTGTCCGCCTCGATCAGCGTTCCGCCGGTAGCCAGGGTGCGGACTTCCTTCACTGTCATGCCCTGCGCGTTGGCTGCCTTGCCCCAGGCATTGGCGCGGCCGTTCGGCGTGGAGTTGGCCGCGCCTTCCTTGTAGTCCACGATGAACTTCGTATAGGCCTCGCCCGCGGCCACTGCCTGCACCGCCGGGCTCTGGACCGCGGCGGCTCCGGGGCCGGAACCGTCGCCGGTTCCGGTGGTGGCGAAGACCGGTGAACTCGCGAAGGCCAGGGTCCCGACTGCTGCCGCGAGCGACAGGGCCAGTATGCGATGGCGCCTGATTGGTGCACTTGCTGCTTTTGCCAAAAGGAGCTTCTTTCTCGGATCGGGCATAGGTGTGGCCCGGATGGTGGAGTGATGGACGGTCACGTGGTGGATCAGGTGGTAACCGAGAGTAAACGTAAAGGTATTTTCACAACTTGTAAATGGTTGACAAAACCTGTCAATAAAGTGTGGACTATCAGTTTCCCTGACGACGGCGGGGAGTCGCCCCGCCGTATCCCGCGTGGTCAAGTAAAGTGGTCACGTGACTTATGAGATTGAGATTGGCCGTGGCAAGCGTGGGCGTCGTGCCTACTCCCTGGATGACATCGCGATCGTCCCCAACCGTCGGACGCGTGATCCCAAGGACGTTTCGGTCTCGTGGCAGATAGATGCCTACAAGTTCGACATGCCGGTCATCGCCGCGCCCATGGATTCAGCGATGTCCCCCGAGACAGCCATTGCCCTGGGCCGCCTCGGCGGACTGGGCGTGCTGGACCTCGAAGGACTGTGGACCCGCTATGAGGACCCCCAGTCGGTACTCGACCAGATCGGGGCGCTGGAGGACGAGACCAACAGCCCCGCCGTCACCCGCCGGATGCAGGAGCTCTACCAGGCGCCCATCCAGCCGGAACTGATTACGTCCCGCCTGGCCGAAATCCGTGCCGCCGGTGTGACCGTTGCCGGCTCGCTGACTCCGCAGCGCACCCAGGAACACTACAAGACCGTCGTGGCCGCCGGCGTGGACATCTTCGTGATCCGTGGAACCACGGTGTCCGCCGAGCACGTCTCCAAGGACCATGAACCGCTGAACCTCAAGCAGTTCATCTACGAGCTCGATGTTCCGGTGATCGTGGGCGGCGCCGCCGGCTACACCCCGGCCCTGCACCTCATGCGCACCGGTGCCGCAGGCGTGCTGGTGGGATTCGGCGGCGGTGCCACCACCACAACGCGCCGTGCGCTGGGAATCCACTCACCCATGGCTTCGGCGATTTCCGACGTCGCCGCCGCCCGCCGCGACTACATGGATGAGTCAGGCGGCCGTTACGTTCACGTGATTGCCGACGGCGGCATGGGATCGTCCGGCGATATCGTCAAGGCCATCGCCATGGGCGCTGACGCCGTGATGCTCGGCAGCGCCCTGGCGCGCGCCGAAGAAGCGCCGGGCAAGGGCTGGCACTGGGGCCAGGAGGCGCACCACCTGGAGCTGCCGCGTGGCGACAGGGTCAACGTCGGCACCGTGGGTCCGCTGGAAGAGGTCCTCTTCGGACCGGGGCACCATACCAGCGGCACGTCCAACCTGATCGGCGCCCTCCGCCGCTCCATGGCGACCACCGGCTATTCGGACCTGAAGGAATTCCAGCGGGTCGACGTCGTCGTTTCCCCCTACTCCGGAAACTGACAAGGCCGGAACTGAGCCGGTCCCGGCCCCCGGGACCGGCAGCAAATTGAACCCTGCCCATCCGCAGGCCTAGGAAGTAGGCTGGTGACCTACGAGGTTTGATGCGGATGGAGGCGTGAAATGAACAGTTCTTCCGGAGGTTCGTCCTTTCAACAGGGGGCGCTGGGCCCCGCCGCAAGGGAAGCGTCGCTCGCTGCCCTCAAGGCGACCATGGAGCCCGGCAAGGAACTCGACATCCTCATTGTCGGCGGTGGCATCGTGGGCACCGGCGCTGCCCTGGATGCCGTGACGCGCGGCCTGAGCGTGGGCATCGTGGAGGCCAGTGACTGGGCGGCTGGGACGTCCTCCCGCTCCTCCAAGCTCATTCACGGCGGACTTCGCTACCTCGAAATGCTCGATTTCGGGCTGGTGAAGGAAGCGCTTCACGAACGCGGACTGCTTCTTTCGGAGATCGCCCCCCACCTGGCCCGGCCCGTTCCCTTCCTCTACCCACTGACCAGGCCCTTCCTCGAACGGCCCTATGTCGGCGCGGGAATTGCCCTGTACGACGTCATGTCCATTTCCAGCGGCCACCAGCGGGGCGTGCCGTTCCACAAGCACCTGTCCCGCCGCGGCACGCTGCGCGCTGCGCCAAGCCTGAAGGACGATGCCTTCGTCGGGTCCATCCGGTACTACGACGGCCAGGTTGACGACGCCAAGTACGTGGCCAACCTGATCCGAACGGCCGCGTACTACGGGGCCCATGCAGTCAACCAAACGGCCGTGGTGGACTTCCTGCGCGAAGGCGAGCGGGTGGTAGGCGCCAAAGTGGTGAACCGCGAGGACGGATCCACTTTCAGCATCCGGGCCAAGCAGGTTATCAACGCAACCGGTGTCTGGACCGATGAAACGCAGGCCATGGTGACGGACCGCGGGCAGTTGAAGGTGCGCGCCTCCAAGGGCATCCACCTCGTGGTGCCGCGCGACCGGTTCCAGTCAACCGTCGGCCTGATTCTGCGGACCGAGAAATCGGTACTGTTCGTCATTCCATGGGGCCGCCACTGGATCATCGGCACCACGGACACTGACTGGCATCTCGACAAAGCTCATCCGGCAGCGTCCAGCAAGGACATTGACTACATCCTTGAACACGTCAACAAGGTGCTCAAGCGGCCCCTGACCAGGGAAGACGTCGAAGGCGTCTACGCCGGGCTCCGGCCGCTCCTGGCGGGCGAGAACGACTCCACGGCCAAGCTTTCCCGCGAACACGTGGTGGCCCACCCGGTGCCGGGCCTCGTGGTGGTGGCCGGCGGAAAATGGACTACCTACCGGGTCATGGCCAAGGACGCCGTCGATGAAGCAACGCGCAGCATGGACGAGCGCGTGGCGCCCAGCTGTACCGATTCCATTCCCCTGCTGGGGGCCAGCGGGTTCAAAGCGGCGTGGAACCGGCGTAACCGGACCGCTGAAGAGTCCGGCGTGCACGTGGCCCGGATTGAACACCTGCTCAACCGGTACGGGTCGATGGCCACGGAGGTCCTGGCGCTCATCAAGGAGAACCCGGCACTGGCCGAACCGCTGCCCGGCGCCGACGACTACCTTCAGGCCGAGGCGGTCTACGCGGCCACCCATGAAGGCGCACGTCATGTGCACGACGTATTGACGCGCAGGACGCGGATTTCCATCGAGTCCTGGGACCGTGGTGTGTCCGCCGTCCCGGTAGTCGCTAAGCTGATGGGAGAAATTCTTGGCTGGAGCGACGCGCAGCGCGAAAGCGAAATCAAGCACTACCTTGCCCGGGTGGAAGCCGAACGGCTGAGCCAGGAGCAGCCGGACGATGAATCTGCCGACGCCGCACGCCTGGGTGTCGAGGACATCGTCCCGTTGCGCTGATGCAAGGCTGATGCCTGACGCGCGCCTCCTGCCTCACTGAAGGGACAACTCTTGGCGGAACCACTGGACCGGTACGATGCCGAACTCACCACACCGGAAATGGTGATTCTTGAACTTGATGCCAAGGACAAGACCGATGCGGCGACCCAGCTTGCTGAACGCCTCTATGCGGCGGGGCGGGTCTCGGACCTCGACGGCTTCCTGAAGCATGTCAACGCCCGGGAGCACCAGCTGGCCACCGGCCTGCCCGGGGGAGTCGGGCTGCCGCACGCCCGCAGTGAGTTCGTTTCGCGGACGTCAATCGCGGTGGGGATCACCAAGTACGGCAAGGCCCTGGACTTCGGGGCGGCTGACGGTCCGGCGACGGTCATTCTCTTGATCGCGACACCGGCAAGTTCATTTTCGGACCACCTCGAAGTCCTGGCCACCCTGGCCCGTTCGTTGTCAAAGGAATCGTTCAGGGAGTCCCTTCGCCGGGCCTACGACCCCGAAGTGATCGCCGAACTCATCAACTCCAGCCTGGTGTTCTTCGACCACTAGGGACAACGCCCGTTTCGTTGTTCTACACAAGGACGAAGTACGGTTAAGGTGTGTTGAAAACTGCCCTCAAACCCCGCTGGATCGCAGGACTGGTGTTTGCGATCGTCATTTCCGGGGTTTTTGTGCTGCTGAGCCAGTGGCAGTTCGGCCGCTCCACCCAGCCGGAAGCACCGGTTTCGTCCGGCACGGAAGACGCCAAGCCGCTGGTCAGGGTGCTGCAGCCGGGGGAGTTCTTCCACGGCTCCGTGGCGGACCAGATGGTCACCGCCAAGGGATCCTACGATCCCGACAAGCAGGTGCTGGTTCCGGGCCGCCTTCATGATGGTGCCACCGGGTTCTGGGTCGTATCGGCGTTTTCGGTTCAGGACGCCCCTGTCCTCAGCGGCGTCGGGGCGACGCCCCGGACATGGATCCCGGTCGCCCGCGGATGGGTGGCCGACGCCGCGCAAGCCGGCGCCCCGCCGTCGGGCACCATTGAACTGACCGGACGGCTCCTGCCGTCCGAAGCCCCGCTGCCAGGCACCGCACCCGAACCCGGCCGTGCCACGGCAGTGTCCGTGGCGGAACTGATCAACGCCTGGGAAGTCAGCAGCTATCCGGGATTCGTGGCGGCAACCTCCGAAATGGCCGCCGGCACCGACGTCAGCGCCGCGGCCGTCAACGGTGACCTGAAGCCCCTGAACATCGGCCCGCAGCCCCCGGCCCAGCAGGTGAATTGGCTCAATCTCTTCTACTCGGTGGAGTGGATCGTTTTCGCCGGCTTCGCGCTCTTCATCTGGTGGCGGATGGTGAAGGACGACTACCGCCGGGACCTCGAGGACGAGCTCGACGACGAACACGACGAAAACGGTGCGCACCGCGAAGGCGCAGAAGAAGCTCCGCAGGCCGGACCGCACGCCGGCACATCAGAAACCCCCAGCCCGACCGAACAAAAGGTACAGCCATGATCGATCCCAAGCCGGCCATCCAGCCCCAGCCGTCCCAGACCGGCGGATCGGGCACCGTCAAGAAGCGCAGGTTCGGCGGGACTGAAGCCCAGATCCGGTCCGCCCTGAAGTTCTACAAAGTCATGGCATACCTGACGGGCGGAATGCTCCTCCTGCTCTGCGCCGAACTGGTTGCGCGGTACGCCTTCGGCCAGTACCTGTTCGCAGGCGGCACCAACGCGGTGACAGGCCAACCGTTCGGCTTCGGGTTCGCAGACGCCGAGCCGCAGGGCGTCCTCGGGGGAGTGAACGTCTCCGTCGCGGTGCTGATTGTGCATGGCTGGATGTACGTGGTCTACCTGATGTCCAACTTCCGGCTGTGGTCGCTGATGCGGTGGCCGTTCGCCAAACTGATCCTCCTGGCACTGGGCGGTGTTATCCCGCTCCTGTCCTTCATCGTGGAGAAGAAGTTCCACGCCGAGGTGGAGGCGGAACTCGCCGCGAATCCGCAGGCGTCCAAGCGCTACTGAGCCGACGGGCGCGGCCTGTGAGTTCGCTTACCCGGGGCTTCTCAATGTGCGGCCGGACGGCGGTGCCAAGTAGGCTAGTACGGTGACTACTCCCACTGCATCCCAGACTTCCCAGAAGCCGGTGCTGGTTGTTGACTACGGTGCCCAGTACGCGCAGCTGATTGCCCGCCGCGTCCGGGAAGCAAATGTGTATTCGGAAGTGGTTCCGCATACCTACAGCACCGAACAACTGCTGGCCAAGAACCCCGCCGCCATCATCCTTTCCGGTGGCCCTTCCAGCGTGTACGCGGAAGGTGCACCGAGTGTGGGTGCCGACCTCTTTGAAGCCGGGATCCCGGTCTTCGGCATCTGCTATGGCTTCCAGGCGATGGCCAACGCCCTGGGCGGCACCGTAGCCCAGACGGGCCTGCGCGAGTACGGCGCCACGGAAGCCACCACAGTCGGGGAAGCCCGGTCCATCCTGGACGGCCTGCCGCACCACCAGAACACCTGGATGAGCCATGGCGATTCCGTGCAGGAAGCACCGGAAGGCTTTGAAGTCCTGGCCACCACCGCCGGGGCTCCCGTGGCGGCATTCGCCAACGAAGAGAAGTGCCTCTACGGCGTGCAGTGGCACCCCGAGGTAAAGCACTCCGCATACGGCCAGCAGGTGCTCGAGAACTTCCTGTTCAAGGGCGCCAAGCTCGAACCCAACTGGACCACGGGGAACATCCTCGAGGAACAGGTGGACCGCATCCGCAAGCAGATCGGCGACGCCAGGGTCATTTGCGGCCTCTCCGGCGGAGTCGACTCTGCGGTTGCGGCTGCCCTGGTCCAGCGCGCGGTGGGCGATCAGCTGACCTGTGTGTTCGTGGACCACGGACTGCTCCGCGAAGGCGAGGCCGAGCAGGTTGAACGCGACTTCGTGGCAGCCACGGGCGTCAAGCTGTACGTTGCCAATGAGCAGGAGAGGTTCCAGGCGGCACTGGCCGGGGTCAGCGATCCCGAGACCAAGCGCAAGATCATCGGCCGCGAATTCATCCGTGCCTTCGAGGAAGCCGAACTTGCCATCATCGCCGAGGCAGCCGCCCACGGTGAAAAGATCAAGTTCCTGGTCCAGGGGACCCTGTACCCGGACGTCGTTGAATCCGGCGGCGGTGAAGGTGCGGCCAACATCAAGAGCCACCACAACGTGGGCGGACTGCCGGAGGACCTGCAGTTCGAACTCGTCGAGCCGCTTCGTGCGCTCTTCAAGGACGAGGTCCGTGCCGTGGGCGCCCAGCTGGGACTGCCGCAGGAAATCGTGGGCCGCCAGCCCTTCCCGGGGCCCGGCCTCGGCATCCGCATCGTCGGCGAAGTGACCAAGGAACGCCTGGACCTGCTCCGCAAGGCCGACGCCATAGCCCGTGCCGAGCTCACTGCGGCCGGCCTGGACAATGAAGTGTGGCAGATGCCGGTCGTGCTGCTGGCGGATGTCCGCAGCGTCGGCGTCCAGGGTGACGGCCGGACCTACGGCCACCCGATCGTCCTGCGTCCCGTCTCTTCCGAGGACGCCATGACCGCCGACTGGTCACGGCTTCCGTACGACTTGCTGGCAAAGATCTCCAACCGCATCACCAACGAGGTGGAAGGCGTCAACCGGGTGGTGCTGGACGTGACCAGCAAGCCGCCGGGAACCATCGAGTGGGAATAGCACTGTGAGTGGCCGGCCTCAGCGATGAGGCCGGCCACTTTGTTTTTTCTCCCCAAATCCGGCGCAATTTTGGCCCGCTCCAGTGTTGCGGTCTCTCACTGGGCCCCGATACGGGCTACGCTCGAAAGTATGCCGGTATGGTCCAGGGCGTCACGTGCAAACGCAGAAAAGAAGGCAGTAGTGTCAGTTGTTCAAGGCCTCCCAGAGGGCTCCGAAGAGCTCAGGAAGTGGCTGTCGGGGCTTAAGCCGGTCACCGGAGCAGACACAATGCTGCGTTTCACCAAAACGCCGGAAGGCTCCATCGACATCACGCATGCGCATCCCTCCGGCTTGGCGCAGCTCATGGCGGGGCGGCGCACACGCCTGTCCACGCTGATCCGTGACCACGACCAGTACGTGGTTGCGGCGAGGGCTTCGCGCAACCTCCGCTCGAAAATTTTTGAGCTCAGCAACGACCGCGGCATCGACGCCGGGTATTTCTCGGCCGGAACGGTGTCCTGGACGTCGGCCGTGGGCGGAAAGCCCCAGCGCGTTTCTGCGCCGGTAATGCTGACCGCCATTTCCCTCACCGTCCGTCCGGGCGAGGACGACTACGAACTCCAGCTGACGGAGCAGGCCCAGATCAATCCGGCGCTCATCAGGCACCTGAAGACCATTCACGGCATAGTTTTCGATGTCAACGCTGTAACCCGGATGGCTTACAGCACGGCACGGTTCGATCCCCAGCCCGTCCTGGACCGGCTGGGGACGCTCATCAAGCCCATCCACGGCGCCGAGGTGGAACACAACCTGCTCGTTTCCACGTTCGCGGACCTTTCCGGCAACCTCGATGACCCGTGGATCAACCAGAACAACCCCGTCGTCGCGGCCCTTGCCCGTGCTGCGGCCGGTGAGGCCGTGGAAGTGGCCGAGCTCGCCGAGGACCGCTTCCAGGACATTGACCAGCGGGACCCCGCTGATGAGCTGTTGCTTCTCGACGCCGACGCCGACCAGCAGTATGTGGTGGACGCCGTGCGCGCCGGCGACTCCCTCCTTGTCAGCAGCCCGCCAGGCACAGGGCAGACCCAGACTGCCATCAACACCATCGGCGCCCTGGTGGACGAAGGAAAGACCGTCCTGGTGGTGGGCGACCGCAGAGCCAGCCTTAGCGAAATCGGGGGCCAGCTGGAGACGCTGGGCCTGGAGTCCATCCTGTTTGCCCTGTCCGGTACGGCGACGCCCCTGCAGCTCAAGGGCCAGCTGGTGCGCGCCATCGTCCGGAATGAAAAGTCGCTTCAGCCCCAGCTCGAAAACCTGCACACCACGCTTGCGGAGCACCGGCATGCCCTCATGGACCATGTGGCGTCGCTCCACAACGTCCGCCAGCGGTGGGGCTGCTCGCCGTATCAGGCCATGCAGTCGCTGGCCGAGCTGACATCCATCCAGCCGACGCCGCCCGCCACCACGGTGCGGCTGAAGCGAAGTGTGCTGGACAATATCCGCGACCGCGAGGAACTAGCCGGACGCCTTCGCCGTGCAGCCGAACTGGGCAGTTTCAGCCGGGCTTCCACGGCCAGCCCCTGGCACGGCGCGCGGCTCCTGACCCGCAAGGAAACCGAAGAGGCGCAGGACGTCGCGCGCTCGGTCGAGAAGAACCTGCCGGTGCTCCGCCACCGCATGAACGAAGTCGCTGAGCACGCCCAGATCCGCCTTGGTACAACCTTCCACGAATGGGGTGCCCAGCTCGAGTTGCTGATGGCGGTCAGGGAGAGCCTGGACAAGTTCACCCCGGACATCTTCGACCGGCCGGTGCACGACCTCATCTCCGCGACAGCCACCTCCCCGTGGCGCCGCGAACGCAACATCGACATGCCATCCATGCAGCGATCCCGGCTGCGCCGCGTGGCCAAGGAATACGTCCGTCCCGGCGTGCACATTGCCGATCTCCACAGTTCCCTGGTGCTCGTCCAGGAACAGCGGGCGCTGTGGGCGGACTATGCCACCACGCAGCGGCATCCCGCAGTGCCGTCCGGTCTGGGCGAAGTGAACGTGATGTACCGCAGCCTGGACCGTGAACTGGCCCAGCTGGGCGCGGCCATCAAGCACACCGAGGCGGGCGGAGACCTTCAGCACACGCCTTACGAGGAACTGATGGAACGCCTGGAGCGGCTGGTTGCCGACACCCGGACGCTCAAGACGCTCCCGGAGCGGACGCTTCTCATCGAGAACATGCGTGAGCACGGGCTCGGGGAACTGCTCGCGGACCTGGCGGAGCGGGAAGTGCCCGCCGAATCCGTGGCGGCGGAGCTGGATCTTGCCTGGTGGCAGTCAGCCCTTGAAGCGATGATCAGCGGGGATGACTACCTGGCGATGTCCGACGGCGACGCCCTGCGACAGCTTGAAGCCGAATACCGCCTGGCGGACAACGCCCACATCGCCAGCGGCGCGGCACGGCTGCGGTGGGCGCTGTCCGAACGGTGGCGCGCCGGCATTGCCGAGAACCCGCGGCAGGCTGACCTGCTCCGGAGCCTCCTGAAGGACGGCCGGGTCACCCTTGCCGCGCTGACGGCGCAGGCACCGGCCCTGGTCCCCATGCTGGTGCCGGTGTGGTCGGTGAGCCCCTACCTCATGACCGGCCTGCTCCCGGCTGAGCAGAAGTTCGACGCCGTTGTTATCCTCGACGCCGAAGCAACCTCCCTTCAGGCAGTCCTCCCGGCGATCGCCCGGGCCAGGCAGGTGATTGCCTTCGGCGACGACAAGATCGCCAGCCCCCGCACGTTCACTGTCGGCGTCGAGCGGTTGGCTGCCGGCGAGACTGCCCACCAAAGCGTCGAGAGTGCCTACACGGCGCTGTCCGCGGTGCTGCCGACCCGACGCCTGACCTGCGCGTACCGGGCAGTCGACGAGGACCTCGTGCTGCAGCTGAGCAAGAGCTTCTACGACGGCCGCCTGCACAGGCTCCCCGAGGGGCAGACCGCCACCGGGCTGGACCGCGCCCTGCTGGTGGAATACCTCCCGGACGGCACCGGTCTTCCGAGCGCCGACCAGGAAGGCGTGGAGTCCGCCGTGGCCGAGGTCAACCGGGTGGTTGAGCTCGTTTTCGAGCACGCCCGCCTGCGGCCAAGGACCTCCCTCGCCGTGGTCACGGCCAGCCTCCGCCACGCCGCGAGGATCGGCGAGGCCATCCGGCTGCAGCTGCCCAACTACCCGCTGCTGGCTAGTTTCTTCACGGCCGGTCCCGAATCCTTCCGGGTGGTTGACCTGGAACGGGCCCAGGGCCTGGTCCGCGACCACGTGATCTTCTCCCCGGGTTACGGCCGCACGCCGCACGGTCGCGCGCTCCACAACTTCGGGCCGCTGTCCGCCGAAGGCGGCCGGGCGAAGTTTGCGCTGGCCATGACCCGTGCCCGGCGTTCGCTGCATGTGCTCAGCTGCTTCAAACCGGAAGACCTGGACGTCAGCCGCCTCAGCCACGGCGCCCTCGACTTCTATGAACTGCTCGACCGCGAGATTGCCGGCAACACTGACCTGGGCACGCCCGCGTCCCGCGCCGCGGCGAGCGAGCAGGCGCTGGGGGCCGATCCCCTCGTGGCAGACCTGGCTGACAGGCTGCGTGCCCGGGGGGCCCGGGTCTGGCATCAGTATGACGGCGTGCTTGACGTTGCCGCTGCCGCCGATCCGGTGAATTCCATCGGCCATGATGACGCCGAAATCCCCAGGCCCGTGGCAATCGAGTCCGACGGAACTGAGCAGTACCGGCGCATGAGCGTCCGCGAACGAAGCAGGCTCCGGCCGCAACTGCTGGAACGGCTTGGCTGGCGCTACATGCCGCTGTGGACGATCGAGGTATTCACGGACCCGTCCGCCTGCGCTGACCGGATCGGCGGATACCTGGGGCTGGAGAAACCGGTGGTTACCGGCTTCTCCGCCACCTCACAGGCGTTCTTCGAGGACGACGTCGACAACCTGACGCTGAACAGCGCCGACCGCGGCAACAACGGGTCAAGCGAGGTAGCCGAATCCGACAGTGGCAACTCCGGCAGTGTGGCTGACGGGGTTACGCACTCGGTATCCTTGGAGCAGCGCGGCGCATCAACGGACGAGCCCCGTGGCGCCGGCACTGAAGCATCGGAAGGCATCAAGGAAAACGGCATGGACACAAACATCAGCGCAGCGGACCGCCAGGACGCCCCCCACAACGGGTCGGATGATTCAGCTGCGGACAGGTCCCGGCAGCCGGCCGGTGTCGGCGTTCCATCAGGAGTGCTGCCGAACAAGGCCTCCGAGGATGACCCCAAGCGCTGGGGCGATCACGCTTCTGACTACGACCACGATGCCTGGCTTCAGGAGCAGAAGCCGCCGCACTGGGGCTGAGCCGCCCGCAGCCGAGGTGGACGGCCCGCAGGACGGTGCAGCTAGCCCGGCGCAGCTAGCCTTGTGATCCCACCAGCACAAAGAAGAGCTTTCCCTGGGTTGAGGAGCCGGCGAGGCGGCGCGCCTGGTCCGGATCCGCTGCGACCACTATGAGCCCCTCGGTTTCGCCGGTTCCCAGCCACTGTCCGGTTTGCCCGCCCTGTCCCGAGGTCCAGAGGACCGGCACGGAGGCTGCCAGTACTTCCGATTCCGCAGTCTTGCCAAAGTCGGTTCCGTTGGTCATCACAATGTTGACCAGTTGGCCCGGCGCCACGAGTTGGATGGACGATGGATCCGCCATTCTCAGGGGTACCGCTGCAGATCCGGGTTTCGCGCCCGCGAGCAGCCCCGGTCCGAGGATCTGCGTGTCGGAGATCAACTGGCCCTTGCGCACCGGGGCCGCCAGCTGTTTGCCTTGAATGGCGGAGACGTCCGCGACGGCTCCGGAGGGCACCATTCCCGGCGGCACCTTGACCGGCACCACCTCATTGCCTGACAGCGCAGTTCCGGCGGCAAGGTCGCGGGCAGAGGCCAGGGCAGTGACGGTGTGGGCTGGCGCCGGTGTCAGCTGCTGCACGGCGATGCCCGCGGCAGCACACAGCAACAGCGCGACGATGAGCCTCCGGTTGCGGTTAAGCCACGACGAAAAGCGCCGCACGCCGGATGGCGCCGGACGGGCGGGGCGTCCGGTTCCAAGGCGCTGCCGGGGCGAGGAAAATCCGTTGGTGCGAAGGATGGAGGGCATACCGTCACGCTACGGAGGCCCCGCGTGGCGGGACAGCACGGCCAGGTCCTATGTGGAAAACCGGCCCCGGCCGGGCGCAACCTTGTTGCCGCTACTCCGCTGGAGGAGGGTAACCGGAACGAGGAAAAGCCGGCGTAATTGTTAGTTGGCGGCTGCGGTGGCAGGCGCCGGGGCGGCTGCCGGGGCAGGTGAAACACTGCTGCCCTTGGTATCGCGGGAGTCCGTCCGGTAGAAGCCCGAACCCTTGAAGACGACGCCTACGCTGTTGAACTTCTTGCGCAGGGTCCCCTCGCACTCAGGGCAGGAGGTGAGGGAGCTGTCGGTGAACGACTGCACGATCTCGAAGGCGTGGCTGCAGTCCTTGCAGGCATATGCATACGTGGGCACTGGAAATCCTCCTCTGGGACAAACGAGCAGGTCCCGTGCTGCCTGGTGGAAATTACTGCCGAGGTGTCCCGGCAGGTTTCGTCCTTTAGCAGTCGCAGGGCCTGAGTGCCAATTCTATCATCCGCAACGGGCGGGGTTCACATTAGCTGCGTGAGGCGTGACGGTGTGACTGCAACCGGGACCTTGCGGTCAAAGGACTCTGCGGGGATGCTGCCGGCCGGCAGGACTTCGTTGTCGAAGACCACCGCGGCGGCGGGCACGGGCCGGCCCGCAGCCTCCAGTCCGGTGAGGAACTTGTCATAGTAGCCTCCGCCCTGCCCGATCCTGTTCCCCGACAAGTCGACCGCCGTGGCGGGGACAAAGATCCCGGCAACTCCGTCCATCGCCTCACTGCCGTGCTGTTCTCCCACTGGTTCCTCGATGGGGGCATAACTGCTGCGGACGAATTCGGTTGCCGGAGTCCAGTAGACCCAGGAGAGGGTCCGGTCAGGTCCGCAGACCGGCAACAGCACGCGATGCCCGGTGCCGTGCAAGGCGGTGATGAGGGGCAGGGTCGGAGGTTCGGATCCCACCCCGAGGTACACCGCAAAGGTACTTTGCTCACCGGCTGCAACCATGGCGGACCACTGGAGCCCGTGCCGGGCGATGCCGGCGCCGGCAGCTTCCAGGGCGGCGGGAGAGAAAGCGGCACGCTGGCTTCTGTGAGCCGAGCGGATCTCTTCCTTCGATGGCATCGATGCCGTCCTTCCAGGTCAGGAGGCCGTGAGCGGCGGCCCCGGTGCGGGGCCAGCCATGGCTGTTCGGGCAATTACCCAATGTTTGGTCCCTGACGTTAGATTAGTCCAGTGACTACCACCAATACCTCCGTCCGCAAGGCTGTCATTCCTGCTGCCGGCCTCGGCACCCGGTTCCTCCCGGCAACCAAGGCCATGCCCAAGGAAATGCTGCCGGTCGTGGACAAGCCCGCGATCCAGTATGTCGTCGAAGAAGCCGTCAACGTGGGCCTCACCGACATTCTGATGATCACCGGCCGGAACAAGCGCGCCCTCGAAGACCACTTCGACCGGGTCCCTTCGCTGGAGGCCACCCTTGAAGCCAAGGGCGACACCGCCAAGCTCGAAGCGATCCAGGCGGCAAGCAACCTCGGCGACATCCACTATGTCCGCCAGGGCGACCCCATGGGCCTCGGCCACGCCGTGCTGCGCGCGAAGCAGCACGTCGGCTATGAGCCCTTTGCGGTTCTGCTTGGCGATGACCTCATCGACGCGCGCGACGAACTGCTCAGCAAGATGATCGAAGTGCAGGCCAAGACCGGTGGCTCCGTGGTGGCCCTCATTGAGGTGGAGCCTTCCCAGATCAGTGCCTATGGCTGCGCGGACATCGACGAGACCGACATGAACGGCTTCGTGCGGATCCGGAAGCTCGTGGAAAAGCCGGACGCCGCGGAGGCGCCGTCCAACCTGGCCGTGATCGGCCGCTACGTCCTCCACCCCGCAGTCTTCGATGTCCTGGAACGCACCGAACCGGGCAGGGGCGGGGAAATCCAGCTGACGGACGCCCTCCAGGAACTTGCTGCAGGGGAGGGCGAAGGGTACGGCGTTTACGGCGTCGTGTTCCGCGGCCGCCGCTACGACACCGGCGACAAGCTCAGCTACCTCAAGGCCTGCGTCCAGCTGGCCTGCGACAGCGACGACCTCGGCCCCGGGCTGCGGGAGTGGCTGCCGGAATTCACCTCCTCCCTGGCCAAGTAACGTCCCATGCGGGGCAGCATCTGGCCGGTGACGCTGGAATGCGGCGACATTGTTCTGCGCCCCATCCGTTACCGTGACCGCAAGGAATGGATGGCGGTCCGGTCCCGCAATTCCGAATGGCTGGCACCATGGGAGGCCTCGAACCCGGCTCCGGGAGGGGCGCTGCCGGACTACCGGCAAATGGTCAGGTCCCTCAACGCCCAGGCGGCTCAGGCCACGGCGCTGCCCTTTGTGATCGCGGAGCGCACGCCGGCCCGGCGTGACCCCGTCATCGTTGGGCAACTCACAGTGTCATCCATCATCTGGGGCTCGGCGATGATGGCGACGCTTGGATACTGGGTGGACCAGTCCTGTGCCGGCAGGGGGATCGCACCCACTGCCGTGGCGATGGCCACTGACTACTGCTTCGGGACCCTCGGGCTGCACCGGATGGAGATCAACATCAGGCCGGAAAACGGGCCCAGCCTCCGGGTGGTGGAAAAACTCGGATTCCGGGACGAAGGCTACCGGCCGCGTTTCCTGCATATCAACGGCGAATGGGCGGACCACCGGTCCTTCGCCCTGACGTCCGAGGAAGTTCCTGAAGGGCTGCTGGCCAGGTGGCTGCGCAGCCGCCCGGCCTGACCTGCAGACCGGCTCCCCAGCCGTTCACGGGTTTGCATTGGTGTGTCTTTCGTCATAAATCCATTGATTTGCCACCTGCCCTGCGACACACCGGAGCTAATGCCAGAGCTGTCGGCCAATTGCTCATACGGTTTTGATTGTGGACTTCCCCCTTAGCAGCTCAGTGATCCTTGTTGTCGCTGTTGCGCTCTGGATAGTGTGGGTGGCCCCTTACGTACTCAGGAACCGCCGTCATCAGCTTCAACCCGCAGCCGAGCTGATGGCCGAAATAAATTTTGCCGAACCCGCAGACCCCCAAGCCGGAAACGTCATGAAAATGGCCGCCCAGCAGGAGAAATCAATGGTAACCAAGCAGTCCACCGGATCCGCCCAGGGGTCCGTGACAACCGCAGCCGGCCCGGGGCCGGCGACGGCGCGACCGGGTGCACTGAGGATCCGATACGGACGATGCGCGATCGCACTCGTGGGGGTGGCAGCCCTGCTCACCGGGGTGGTGGCCGGTATCTTCCGTATTTTCGGGATGGGCTCATCCTGGTTGCCCGTCGGGTCCCTCCTCGCAGCTATTGCGGCCGTCGCTTTGCTGCGGAGGCTGGCGGTGCGTGACCGGCGAGCCAAAATGAACGCTGCATTCCGTGCGGCCATGACAGCCCCGGAGCGGCAGATGCGCGCGGCCGTGCCGCGTCCCAGCCGCGAACCGGCGGTGGATGCCCCGGATATCCCCCTCTTCGACGCCGAAGCGGGAAACAAACCTCAGGTGAAGCCGTTGACGGCGCAGGAACTGCGTGAAGCGGCCCTCGCCGAGGCAAAGGCATCCGGGGACACTGCGCTCCGCGCCGCCACCGCCCCTGGCTCAGCCGCGGGCGCGGACTCCAGCTGGGAACCCGTCGACGTGCCTAAACCGACCTATGTGGAAGCTGCGAAGGCGGAACGTGCCGCTCCTGATCCGCTTGACCTTCCCGAAGCCCCGAAAGCTGTAGGCAAGCCGTCCCTCAAGCAGGGTCCCGCGGCGGCGCCGGCAGCCAGCGGTGCGGCCACCAAGCCCCTGACCAAGGCGCAGAGTGCCTTGAGCAACCTGGACGACGTATTGCAGCGCCGCCGGGCCTGAGCCTGTAGCCTCTGGAGCATGACCCGCATCTGTGTTGCCGGCGGCACCGGCCAGGTTGGCCGTGAGGTGGTCCGCCAGGCCCTGCAGCTGGGCCACGAAGTTTCCGTTATCAGCCGCCATCCGCCGGCCCCCGGGACCAAAGGGGCGGACGACGGCGCGGACTACTACCGCGGGGACGTCACCACCGGTGAAGGGCTGGCCGCCGCCCTGGCCGGGGCCGCCGTCGTGATTGACTGCCTCGAGGGCAGATCAGGACGGGCCCTCAAAGACTTTGCCGACGGCGGCGCCCGCCTCCTCAGCGCCGCGCACGCTGCGGGTGTCCGCAAAGCTGTCCTGCTGTCCATCATCAACTGCGACCAGGTCCCCCTGCGCTTCTACCGGTCGAAGGCGGATAAGGAACGCCGCTATGCGGCGTCTGCCCTGGAGACCGTCACGGTGCGCGCCACCCAGTTTCACAGCCTTTTGGTGCAGCTGTTCGCGGCCGGCGCGAAGGTGGGACTCGTCCCGGTGGTCAAGGGTGCACGGTTTCAGACCATCGCGCCTGGCGAGGCCGCCTCGGCACTGCTCGAAGCAGCCTTCGAAGAGCCCTCGCAGGAGCTGCACCGGCTCCGGACTGTGGGCGGGCCGGAAGTCAACGGAATGGCGGAACTGGCCGAAACCTGGAAGCGACTTAGCGGATCCCGTGGGCGCCTGGTCCGGTTCCCCCTGCCCGGAGCCACCGGCAAATACCTGCGGGAAGGCGGAAACCTGGTCCCGGAGCACCGCTACGGAAGTGAGACATTCGAAGGCTGGCTGGCGAAGCGCGCCGATAGTTTGTAGCCTAGGGACACCGGTTTGCCTGTTCCAGGAATTCCTCCGAAGGAATGGCAGCAGGCTGGGGGCTATAGCTCAGTTGGTAGAGCGCTTCGTTCGCATCGAAGAGGTCAGGGGTTCGAATCCCCTTAGCTCCACAAAAACAAGCTCCCTCATCCGGCGCCAGCGCCGGGTGGGGGAGCTTTCCCATTGCCGGCCCGGCACTGCGCACCCGTGAACCACCCCTCGAGAGGACAGCAGCAATGAGCCTTGTCCGGCTGCAAGATGTCAGCGTGCGATTCGACAACACCCAGATACTGCGTGAGAGCTTCTTCCGCCTCGAACCGCGCGACAGGGTGGGCCTCATCGGGAAGAACGGTTCCGGCAAGACCACCATGCTGCAGCTGATCCTTGACCGGGTCACCCCGGACTCCGGAACAGTCACAGTGGATCCGGGAACACGGATCGGCTACTTCTCCCAGTTCTCCGAGCTGAACGGCGAATCAACCATCACCGACGTCCTGGACGGCCTGTTCTCGGAGATCAAGGCCGTCGAAGCAGAACTGGCGTCCATAGACACTGCCATCGCCGGGGACCCTGCGGGTGCAGAACTTGACCGGTTGATCGCCCGCCAGGCCGAACTGTTCGAGGAGATGGACCGCCTCGACGGCTGGGACTACCCCCGGCGGATCGACAAGGTCCTGACGACGCTGGGCTTCAGCGACGCCCACCGGGTGTGCGCCATCGACGAACTGTCCGGCGGCTGGCGCAACCGGGCCGCCCTGGCAAAGATCCTCCTGGAAGACCCGGACGTGCTGCTCCTGGACGAGCCCACCAACTTCCTGGACGTTGCCGGCGTCGAATGGCTTGAGAGCTGGTTCCGTGACTTTAAGGGCGCCGCGATTATCGTCTCGCACGACCGGAAGTTCCTCGACGCCGTCGTCACCAGGATCATCGAAGTGGAGAACTTCCACCTGCACGAGTACCCCGGCAACTTTGGCGAATACATCGTGCAAAAGCAGTTCCGCCTCAAGTCCCTTGAGCAGCAGTTTGTGCATGAATCCGAACTGCTGGCGTTCGAGGCTGAAGGGATCGCCGACCGGCGTGAAGCCGCCAAGGCGGCGGGCCGGGGTCTCGGAAACCAGCTGGCCAAAATCAAGAAGTCCCGCACACCCCGTCCGGTGGACCAGATCGTCACCGAGATCTACGGCGGCCTGCACGTCAAGGACGTCCTCTGCCGCGTCGAAGGGCTCGGTAAGTCGTACGGGGACAAGGCGCTGTTCACCGATCTTGGCTTCGAGATCAGGCGCGGCAACCGGATCGTGGTCCTGGGAGCCAACGGCAGCGGCAAGTCCACCCTGTTGAAGGTGCTGACCGGGGAAGAAGAGGCAGACGCCGGCGTCGTCTCCTGGGCCAAGGGGCCCGGCTTCGTCTCTTACAACCGGATGCTTGAGGAGCTCGACGACGCCGACACCGTTTCGCACGCAGTCAACGCGTTGCCGGACAGCCTGGCCTTTAGCGCCACCCGGAAGTCAGTCAACAGGTTCCTGGCGATGTTCCAGTTCTCCGAAGCGGACCTCAAGCAGAAAATCGGGAACCTTTCCGGCGGCCAGAAAGCGCGCGTGGCCATGGCTCAGTGCCTGCTGTCCGGCGCCTCGGTCCTGCTGCTGGACGAGCCCACCAACCATCTCGACCTGTCCAGCACCCAGGTCATGGAGCGGGCGCTCATGCACTTCCCTGGCGCCGTGGTGGTGGTCAGCCACGACAGGTTCTTCAGTGAGAAGATCGCCAACCGGTACCTGGTCTTCGGTGCCGATGCGGCCCTGCCCGGTGAGGTCGAGGTACGCGCAGCCTGACCGTTGACGCCTGGCCGCCGGCCGCTGGCCGGGACCTGCCCGCCAGCATGCAATGTGCCTTGACGGCCGCACGCGGGGAGGAGCAGAGTTATGGTGCTGCGACTGGGGGCAGATGTGTGATCTCCGGGAACCAGGTTCGTCACGGTTCCTCCACCACATCCGCGATATATCTTCAGGCAATGATGAGGAGCACCCTCATGCGCACAAGAATCCCCCCGCAGACCATGGCCCGCACCGGAGACGGAATCCCCTCAAGTTCCGCTCGCCGGCGCCGGCGGTTAGTGGCGCCGCTGCTGTCGACGATCTTCGCTGCAGTCCTTGCGGCAGCCTCGGCCGCTCCGGCCCACGCCGTCTACAACGGGAGCAGGGCGGACTCCGACGAGTACGCCTGGGCCGTCAGGGTGGAACTGGCCTACCCGGAAGGAATTGCTTCCTGCACCGGATCTTTGATCGCGGAAGACACCGTAGTCACGGCGGCGCACTGCATCCGCAACAACGGTCGCAGCCCGTCCGCCATCGCCGTGACATTCCACTACGGCCAGAAACGCTCCGAGTACACCATCGGCGTGGCGACGGCAGTTCCCATGCCGCACTACGACCCCGCCAGGATCAAGGACGACATAGCCTTGCTCTTCCTTGAATCGGCCGTGTCCGAGCCCACCATCGAGTTGGCGTCCACGCCGGCTCCCGTCGGGGCAGAAGTCACCGTGGCGGGTTATGGCTGTACAGGCGACCCGTTCAACCCGGCGGCACAGTGCGATCCCGCGCCCCGGCTCGTGGAAACCCGGCTCACAGCAGTCCCCGCGGAGGCGTGCCCGGATATCGCAGGGCCCTGGCAGTTCTGCACGTACTCGCCGGATACGTCGGCAAACCGCGGCGACAGCGGCGGCCCTGTCATCTGGTCCGACCACGGTGACCAGAAGCTGGTCGGGGTGACGAACGCGATTGAACTGCCGCCCGCCACTGCCTATCTCAACCTGTCGGCGTCCGTCCCATACGAACTGGACTGGATCAGGGCTACCGCCGGTTTGCGCTGACCGTCTTGAGTACGCCGCGGACGGACATCCCTATGGCGCACACCACCGGGACCAGCCCCGCGAGAACCGCCAGTGTGTTGGCCCGGAACACCACCCTGCCCTGCCCGTTCGCCAGGTAGGCGCCGAGCGGGAGCACGAAGCCCCCGCCCCCGCCGCCTTCCGCGGACCCGTTGGCGCCCTCCGGACCGGAGTCACCCCCGCCGCCGAAGCCGAAGGAGACCAGCGCCACGGGAATCAGCTCCTCGCCTCCGATCTGCACCGGAGCACCGTAAGCCCGCGCCACACCCACGTTCCTGAACGTCTCCACGAGGGAGGAAAATGCGTCAGCCATGGACCCACACTAGGGACCCGGGCGGGGTAGCGGAAGGGCCTTAGGACAGGTCCTGCACCGGAAAGCCCGGCCGTGGCCCGATGGCGGTGCGCGTGCCAGTATGTTGTGAATCAGGGGCTGCCGGGAAGGCCCGGCCGGATAGGAGGCACCGCGGTCATGGTTTACATCAATGATTTCAGCGAAGTCGGCCGGGACGACGTCGCGACGGCGGGCGGCAAGGGTGCCGGGCTGGGCGAACTCGTTCGGGCGGGCGTGCCGGTGCCCCCTGGATTCCTGGTCAACACCGGTGCCTATGAGCTGTTCGTCCGGGACAACCAGCTGGCCGGGCGCATTCAGGAATACGCCGCAGTGCCGGCCGCAGCCACGTCCCGCGACTACGAGGAAGCGTCCGGGAAGATCCGCGCACTCTTCGCCGGAGGCTCGATGCCGGAAGAGGTGGCCGCGGAAATCCGGGATGCCTACCGCCGGCTGGGCTCAGCCGCGGGCACCGATCCAGGCACGGAGACGGCGGTGGCGGTGCGTTCCTCCGCCACCGCCGAAGACCTCGCCTCGGCCAGCTTCGCGGGCCAGCAGGACACGTACCTCAACGTCCACGGCGCCGGTGCCCTCATGGAAGCAGTCATCAACTGCTGGGGCTCCCTGTGGACCTCCCGGGCGATGGCCTACCGTGCCCGGGAGGGCATCCGCCCGGACCAGGTCCGGCTGGCTGTGGTGGTCCAGCACATGGTGGCTGCTGACGCCGCTGGAGTCATGTTCACCGCCAACCCGGCCTCCGGGCGCCGCGACCAGATCGTGCTCGCTGCCGCATGGGGGCTGGGTGAATCCGTCGTCAGCGGAGCTGTATCCACCGACGACGTCGTGGTCGAGGCCGCGACCGGCAAGGTGGTTTCCCGCCGGACAGCCGACAAGGCGGTCATGACGGCCTACGCCGACCGGGGCACACGCGAGGAGCCTGTGCCCGAATCCCGCCGACATCAACCCGTGCTGGACGACACTGCGGCAGCGGCGCTGGCTGGCTACGGAACCCGCATCGCCCGGCACTTCGGCTCCCCGCAGGACATCGAGTGGGCACGGGCTGGCGGCGAATTCTTCATCCTGCAGTCACGGCCCATCACCGCCCTGCCCGAACCTGCGGGCGAAACCCCGCGTGACTGGAGCGTGCCGTACCCCAAGGGCCTGTATTTCCGGGCCAGCATCGTGGAGCAGCTTCCCGATCCGCTCTCACCCTTGTTTGCCGACCTGATTGATGGTTCGGTGTCCCGGTCCCTGAATGCCCTGATGGACCAGGCGTTCGGCAAGAGCAGCCTCCGCGACGGCGATCTTGGCCTGCCGGCCATCAACGGTTACGCCTATTACTACTACCGGACCGCGGCGTTGTGGCGGCTGATGGGCAAGACGCCGGCCGCTGTCCGGGCGCTGATCCGGGGAGAAGCTCACATGGGGGTCCACGGCTGGCGGGAGTATTCGCATCCACGGTATGTGCGCGTGGTGGAGTCCTGGTCGGCGAGGCCCCTGGCAGACCTGACCGGGGAGGAGCTGCTGGAGGGGGTGTCTGCCCTGCTCGATGCCGGCACGGTCTACTACACAGCCGTCCAGTCGATCATTCCGATCGCGACCTCGAGCGAACTCGCTTTCCAGAAGTTCTATGACAAGTTTGTCCGGCAGGACGGCGACCCGCCGGCTGCCACGTTCCTGCTCGGCTACGACAGCCAGCCGATCCGGGCGGAAAAATCCCTCTTCGACCTGGCCGGGTGGTCCCTCGGAGTCCCGGGGCTCGCCGAGGCCATCCTGGCGACGCCGACAAAATCGCTGGCCCGGGCCCAGGGGTCAGGGACGCCTCCGGGCGGGCTGGATCCAGGCTTGTGGCAGCAGTGGGAACACCGGCTCCAGCTCCACCTGGACCGCTTCGGCCACACGGTCTACAACCTGGATTTCATCAATCCCGTGCCGGCAGACGACGCATCCCCGCTGTTGGATACGCTGAAGTTCTACCTGCGCGGGCAGGGCAACGACCCGCACCGGCGGCAGGAGCTCGCTGCCGCCCGCCGTGAGGACAGCACGGGCAGGATACTGGCCCGCTTGCACCCTGCCCGCAGGAAGGCCTTCGGTCGCCTGCTCCGGTGGGCGCAGGGGCCGGCGCCGATCCGCGAAGACGCGCTTGCCGACGTCGGCCTCGGGTGGCCGCTGATGCGGCGCATGCTGCGCGAACTGGGGCAGCGGCTGGTCGCGGCCGGCCTCATCGCAGATTCCGGCGACGTGTTCTGGCTCCGGCACCAGGAAATCGGCAGCGCCGTCGAATTCGGCCTTGCCGCGCCGGGCGGTCCGGCGGCGATCACGGGCGCTGACCGGCCGGTCCTGGCGGAGTCTGTCGCTGAGCGGAAGTTGCGCTGGCGGGGCCAGCGCAACGCCGCCGCTCCGCAGATGCTGCCCGAGATCCGGTGGCTCCAGCGGTCCCTCGCCGGGATGATGCCGGAGGGGTCCCAGGAGCAGCGGGGGAACACGATCAAGGGCGTGGGCGCCAGCCAGGGGCGGGTCAGTGCTCCTGCCCGGGTGCTGGCGGGTCCCGAAGACTTCTCCCTGATGCAGCCGGGGGAGGTGCTGGTGGCCCGCATCACCACTCCGGCGTGGACACCGCTGTTCGCCATGGCGTCGGCCGTGGTCACGGATGTTGGCGGCCCGCTGAGCCACGGCTCCATTGTGGCCAGGGAATACGGCATCCCGGCGGTTCTGGGCACCGGCGTGGCGACCCGCCGGATCACGAGCGGACAGCGGATAGAGGTCGACGGCGGCGCCGGCACCGTAACCATTGTCCAGTCCGGGCGGGACTAGCTGCCGGACCTGTGCGCCGCCGGAAGTTCTTCGTCGGATTCGACCCGGAGCAGGCGCGACAACGGGCTGTCGGGACCGAACTCCGGGACCCCCGGACCGATGGCGAACAAGGTGGCGTCCGCGGCAAATAACAGGTCCACGACGTCCAGGAACTGCTGCCACTCCGGAGAGCCGGCGGCACCCGCCTGGGACGGGAGACCGTCAACCACCCACTCCCTGAACCGGACCGCCAGGGAGGCGAAGTCCCGTGCGGGCGCCGCCGCGCCGGTGAGTTCGCGGAAGCCCACCCACAAAAGGTCCCCTTCGGCGCTTTTGACCTCCAGCGGCCGTCCGGCCACGTCCAGGGTCCGCCGCTGGCCGGGGGCCGGGGCGAACAATCCGAACGTACCCAGCTGCCGGGCGGTGCCGGGGACGATGATCCGGCCCGGTCGGAGTGCCTGCTGCGGGGTTTCCGCCGGTGAACCAGTCATGCCGGCGGCTCCTAGAGCCAGCCTTTCCGCTTAAAGATCGTGTACATCAGTGCTGCCGTTGCGGCCATCATGGCAATCGCCAGCGGATAGCCGAAAGCCCAGTGCAGTTCGGGCATGTGGTCGAAATTCATGCCGTAAACTCCGGCGACGAAGGACGGGGCGAAGAAGATGGCCGCCCACGAGGAGATCTTCTTGACCTGCTCGTTCTGCTCGGCGCTCGCCTCGTTCTGCCTGTTGGCGGTGAGGGTGCCGTCCAGGGTGAGCGCGTTCTGCAGGATGTCGCGGAAAGAATCGGCGCGGGAGATCAGCCGCTCCACGTGGTCTTCGACGTCACGGAGGTGGTGCTGCAGGTCCGTGTCCACATCGTATTTGTCGAAGCCGCGCTTGAGTAGCTGCATCATTCCCGGCAGCGGATGGATGGCGCGCTGGAACTGGATCACTTCGCGGGCCAGCTCATAGATCCGGCGGGAGACCGCCGAATCCCCGCTGAACAGCTGGTCCTCGATTTCATCGATGTCGTTTTCGAGGCCGGCAACAACCGGAACATAGTCGTCCACCACCTGGTCCATCAGGGCATAGAGCACGGCTTCCGGGCCGTGGCGCAGGAGTTCGGGGCGGCCTTCCAGCCGTTCCCGTACCTGCGCCACACCGGCCGTTTCCGCGTGCCGGACAGTGACCACGAAGTTCGTGCCGGTAAAGACATGGAGTTCGCCGAACTCCACTGTCTCCGTTTCGTCCAGGTACCGGGCCGGGCGCAGCACGGTGAAGAGGACGTCGTCATAGCGTTCCAGCTTGGGCCGCTGGTGGGCCGAGATGGCGTCCTCCACCGCAAGGAGGTGGAGCCCGAACTCCCGGGCCACTGCCGACATCTCAGCCTCGGTCGGCCGGTACAGCCCGATCCAGGCCATGCCGCCGTGGTCCGCGAGGGTCTCAAAGGTCTGCTCAAGATTGTGCGGTTCGGCGGTCCGGCGGCCGTTCACGTACACGGCGTTGTCGATGATGGTCACGTGCCATTATCCCAGTCAGTTGCGTGTTGCCGTCGGCGCCCCGCCTTGGGCTAGCCGGCTGATGAGCGGCTCCGTGCGGTACGGGATGTGCGTGTGCAGCGCGAGGACGGTCTCCGTCCGGATGACGCCCTTGATCCTGAGGATCGATCGCAGGGCCGACTGCAGGTTGTGGGTATCGGTTGCCACCACCCGGCACCAGACGTCGCCACGCCCGGAGATCTCGTGGACCTCCAGGACCTGCGGGATCAGGCGCAAGGCGCCCACCACACCGTCAAGCTCCCGGTGGCTGACCTCGATCGTCACGAAAGCGACGACGTCGTACCCTACCGCCTCGAGGTCAATTTCCCGTCCGCCGTCGTGCAGCAGGCCTGATCGGAGCATGCGGCGGACCCGCGACTGCGCCGTGTTGCGGGCGATGCCGAGGGCGTCGCTGAGTTCGCCGATCTGGACCCGCGGATCCCGGATCAGTTCCAGCAGGATTTTGAGGTCCGTGTTGTCCAGGCTGTTCAAATCGTCACTCCGGTTCATTTCTGCGAGTAAGCATTGACTGTTTTGCTCAATTTTGGCATGGAACTTGGTTCGCAGGGTCAAATGTGCCCCATTCTGTTAGTACCACATTCTTTTCGCCCGGACCGCGGCCTTCCCACAAGGAACGGCCACGGGCCGGCTCTGCAGGCAAAGGCACGCACATGACTGTCTTCAGCGAACTCCGCATGCGCCCGGCTACCGCCGGCGGCTGGGCATGGGACGCTTCCACCACGGCACGGCTGGTGATGGCCGGCGTGGTGATCTTCACGCTCCTTGTCGGTGCGAACCTGGCAACCCCGCTGTACCCGCTGCTCCAGGCGAACCTGGGCATCGGGTCGTTCGGGATCACCGTGGCGTTTTCCGCCTATGTCCTGGCGCTGGTGTCCACGCTCATGCTGGCCGGGCACTGGTCCGATCACATCGGCCGCCGGGCCGCGCTGCTGCTCGCCGTCGTCGTGGGCCTGGTCGGCGGGATGATCTTTGCCAACGCGGACAGCCTGGCCATGCTGTCCGCCGGGCGCGCCCTCCAGGGCATCGCGGTGGCCCTGGCCACCGGAGCCAGTTCCGCTGCCCTGCGCGAACTGCTGCCGGCCCGCCCCGACTGGGCCTCGCGCTTCACCCTGCTGGCCTCCGCCGGGGGAGTCGCCGCCGGTCCGGCCATCGGCGGCATCCTTTCCCTCCTGCCGGGGCCCACCTCCACGCCGTACTACCTTCACTCGGTGGTTCTCATCGCCATGCTGGTTCCGCTCTACCTGCTCAAAGCGCGTCCGGCCATCACTTCCGTCGCCGGCCCGCAGCCGCTGAAGGTGCTGGCGCCCCGCCGTCCCTCCGTCTCGAGTGAAGCCCGGGGCGCCTTCTGGCTGGCGTCCGCCGTCGGGTTCCTGAGCTTCACCGTTTTCGGCTTCTGCCTTTCGCTCGCGCCCGGCTACTTTGCCCAGATCGTCGGCGCCGATTCCCGCCCCCTCATTGGAGTGCTCGCCGGATTGACGCTCGGAGCTTCCGCCCTCAGCCAGTTGCTGGCGGTCCGCGGAAGGTTTGTGGTGCCTGCCGGCCTGGCTGTGCTGGCTGTATCAGTGCTCATGATTGCCGCTGCCGCCGCCTGGAGGAGCCCCTGGCTGCTCATCGCCGCGAGCCTGGCCGCAGGCGTCGGCCAGGGAGTGTCCTTCCGGACCGTGTTCAACGATGTGGCCGGAAAAGTGGAGGCGTCGAGGCATGCACAGATCATCAGCACCGTCTACGTGATCACCTACCTTGGCAGCGCACTGCCGGTGATCGGCCTGGGAATGGCGACGACGGTGTACGGGCTGCAGGCGGCGGTGGCAGGATTCGTGGTGCTCTGCGCCCTCCTCGCGTTTGTTCTGGCTGCCGTGACCCTGGCCGCAGCCCTCCGCCAGCCGGCCTGAGCCGCCTCGACGGGACGTCGACATGCAAAGAAACTATTGCAAACAAGTCATTGCAAAGAAATGCTTGCAAAGCTTTCTTTGCAAGCGTATTTTTGATGCATGGACAGTTCACCGGACACCGCACCAGCACCAGCCCGGCCACCCGGGGGTTTATCGGCCCCGGCCCCCCAGGCTGAGCAGGATGCGCCATTTCCGGTTCGCCGGGTCGATACGGCGTCACTGAAGGCGCTTGCACACCCGCTGCGTGTGCAGATCCTCGAGATGCTCTCCCGCTACGGGGCGCAGACGGCCTGCAGCCTGGGTGAACTGCTCAACGAATCCAGCGGATCCACCAGCTATCACCTTCGGCAGCTGGCAAAGCATGACTTCGTCCGGGAAGTTGAGGGCAAGGGCACGGCCCGGGAACGCTGGTGGGAACGCCCGCGCGGGGCTATCCAGATCACCTCTCCGGAACTGGCAACATCTCCTGCCACGGAGGAAGCCTCCCGGCTGGTCACCCGCGAGTTTGAACACAGCAGGCAGGCGGTCCTGGCGGACTTCATGGCACACGGCAGCGACAGCCTTGATGCCGAATGGCTCCATGCGGCCCTGATCAGCACGGCGAATGCGCGGCTTACGGCGGACCAGCTGGCGAGGTACACCACCGCCCTGGAAGCCTACGGACACCGCCTGCTGGAGGACATCAGGAATGAAGGCGAGCAGGAAGGCGCCCGCCCGGTTCAGATCCACCTGAACGCCTTCCCCATCCTCGGCGTTCCCGCATCAGCGGGAGGCCGGGCCCGCACGTCGCGGAACGTAGAACGCCAGAACACACAACCGGAAAGTCCTGAAAGGAAAGTGCCATGAGCACAGTCTCCGCCACCGGATCAGCTGCCTGCAGCCCGTACCGCAGGCCCACCGTCGTCGAGTCGGCTGCGGCAGGACTGGGTGCTGCGCTGGTCCGCTGGGCTGAACGCCGGCGGGTCATTCTCTCCGACTGGGCCGAACGCGAACGCGCTGCCGTGCTCCGCCGGGAGCAGCTGGATGTCCTGCGCAGCGACATCATGGGCGCCGCGCACTCAGGGCTCTACATCTGGCACTAGCGGGGAGTCCCGCAGCCGAACCGTGAAACCCCTGCCGGACTGCCCGCTCGTGGCGGTGATTCGGCTGGCTGGCCGGTTAGTCCGGCAGCGGACCGTGGTTGCCGGGGATGTGTTCGAACACCAGTGTGGTTTCGGTGTGGCCCACCACGGGATCGGTGGCCAGGTTGTCCAGGACCCAGTCGCGCAGGTCCTCGGTAGTGGCCACGGCAATGTGCAGCAGGTAGTCCACCGATCCGGAAGTGTGGAAGGTGGACAGCACGGCCGGGAGCCGGGGCACCCGTGACGTGAACCGGTCGATCTGTTCGCGGTCGTGGGCGCGGAGCCGCACAGCGATGAGTGCCTGGACGGACCGCCCGATGGCTGACAGGCTCAGTTTCGCTTCGAAGCCCTGGATGATGCCGCGTTCGGACAGTGCCCGCGTGCGCATGAGGGCCGTGGACGGGGCAATGCCCACGAGCTCGGCCAGCTGCTTGTTTGAGATCCGGGCGTCGTCCACGAGGGCTGCCAGCAGCCTCTCGTCGATGGCGTCCAGCGGTTCGGTTCCCGCGCCCAGCCGAATATTCTTCGCACCGCTACCCACAGCGCCTCCTCAAAGTGTTATGAGTTCATCATAAACTCCACTTTCCGACAGTTCCATTCGTAAGCCCTAGGAAACTCCGAATTATTGCCAGAGACTTGCCGGATTCAATGGCGAATAATTCAAAGGAGTCCCGTGCTTTCTCCCGATTCACTGGCTGTCCATGCTGGCCGGGCCGGCCTCACCGAACAAGGCGTGCATGCCGTGCCGATTGACCTCTCCACCACTGCGCCGCTTCCGTCGGTCCACGACGGCGGCCGGGCATATGAACAAATGGCCACCGGCGGCATGCCCCTGGAAGGCCAGAGCACCGTCTACCAGCGCCTGTGGAATCCCACGGTGGCCCGCTTCGAGGAGGGCGTGGCCGTCCTGGAGGGCGCACCGGAGGCGGTGGCCTTCGCCACCGGGATGGCTGCCCTTTCAGCCGTCCTGCTTGCGACTGTGGCTGCCGGCAGGAAGCACGTGGTGGCAGTCCGGCCGTTGTATGGCGGGAGCGACCACATCCTCGCTTCGGGCGTCCTGGGCACCGAAGTGACGTTCACGACGGCGGACGGTGTCCGCGAGGCCCTGCGTCCGGACACGGGACTGATGATTGTGGAGACGCCCGCCAACCCCAGCCTGGAGCTTGTGGACATTGCGCAGCTTGCCCGTGACGCTGACGGCGTCCCGCTCCTGGTGGACAACACCTTCGCAAGTCCGGTCCTCCAACAGCCCCTGGTCCACGGCGCCACGCTCGTCTTGCACAGCGCCACCAAATTCCTCGGCGGGCACGGGGATGCGATGGGCGGTGTGGTTGCGGCTTCGGTGGAGTGGACCACCAGGCTCCGCCAGGTCCGTGCCGTGACAGGCGGAATCCTGACTCCCTGGCCGGCCTATCTGCTCCATCGCGGGCTGGCCACCCTGCCGGTGCGCGTCCGGGCACAGCAGGCAACCGCGCACAAGGTTGCCGCTGCCCTGGCCGGACACGGGCTCGTGAAAGCGGTCCACTACCCGGGGCTCCCGGAGTGCGACCCGCTGGGGCTGGTGGGGACGCAGATGTCCGGCCCCGGCTCGCTGCTGGCGTTTGAACTGGCCAGCGCCGAGCACGCCGAGCGCGTGCCGGCGGCGGTCCGGATGATCACCCACGCCGTGTCCCTGGGCGGCATCGATACCCTTATCCAGCACCCGGCCGGACTGACCCACCGGCCCGTTGCCTCCGAGGCCAGGCCGCGTGCCAGCCTGCTTCGATTGTCCGTGGGGCTGGAGGACGTCGCGGACATTGTGGCGGACCTTCTGCAGGCAGTCGAAGGAACGCGCTAGCCGGCCGGATTCTGCTGCCCGGAGGCCTGTTGACCGGCACCCGACGCAGGATGCACGACGGCGGTGATCACCGCCGTCGTGCATCCCAGTCCGATGACCGTCAGTGCGAGCGCCGTCCAGCCGAAGGACTGGAATACCAGGCCGCCTGCCCACCCGATTGCGCTGGAGCCAAGGTAATAGGCAAGGTTGTACAGCGAGGCGGCCTGAGCCCGGCCGGTGGTGGCGATCCCTCCGGTCCAGCCTGCCCCGATGCTGTGCGCCGCAAAAAATCCTCCGGTGAAAACCACTAGACCGGCCAGGATCAGGACCAGCAATTGCGTCAATGTCAGCGCCAGGCCAAGGACCATCAGCACGATTCCCGCCAGCAGGATGGTCCGCCGTCCGAACTTCTGCGTGAGCCCGCCGGCCAGCCTGGAGGTCACCGTCCCGGACAGGTATGCCACAAAAATGAGGCTGATCAAGGTGACCGGCAGCCCGAACGGATCACCGGACAGCCGGAAGCCGAGGTAGTTGTATACGGCCACGAAGCCGCCCATGAGCAGGAACGCCTGCACATAAAGGGCCAGCAGGCGGGGATTGCGCAGATGGCCGGCCAGCATCCTTGCGGCCCCGCGGAATCCGCTGGCGTGTGCGGGTGTGAACCCGCGGGCCTTGGGCACCAGGACCAGGAACAGGACGGCAGCAACGGCGGCCAGGACGGAGACAGCCAATGTGGCCGCCCGCCATCCCCACAGTTCAGCGACGGGGCCCGCAACCAGTCGTCCCGCAAGCCCGCCCAGCGTGGTTCCCGCGACGTAGCTTCCGGCCGCCATGGCGGCGTGCACCTTGTGGACTTCCTCATTCAGGTAGGCAATGGCGATTGCCGGAATTCCGCCGAGCGCCATGCCCTCAAGCAAGCGGAGCCCCAGGAGCATGGGAAAGGTGGCGGCCAGGGGCACCAGCAGGCCCAGGACGGTCGCGGCCGTGATGCCCAGGGTCATCGCCCGCACCCGGCCGATCCGGTCAGCCAGGAAGGACCACGGGATGACAGTGACGGCCAGCCCCACCGTCGCCAGCGAGATCGTCAGCGCGGCTTCGGCGGCCGTGATCTGCAGGTCCGCGGCCATGATCGGCAGCACGGCCTGGGTGGAGTAAAGCTGCGCGAATGTCGCCACCCCGGCGAAGGCCAGCCCCGCGAGCAGTCTCCCGTAGGCGGCCGAGCCCTTGGGATGGCCTGCCCACGGGCCGGGTTGGGGGGTGTCCTGCGTTGCCGTCATGTGCACCAAGCCAGCGTAGATCGCCCGATGGCATGCTTCCAATGCATGATTTACATAGAACAAATGCTGAAAACGGATCAATCTCAAGGAGGCCATGATGGACATTGAGCACAAACAGCTGGCGCAGTTGCTGCCGTTACTCCCAGTCCTGTCCGAACTTGGCCGGACGCAGCACGTGACGGAAACGGCGGAACTGCTGGGCATGCCCCAGTCCACCGTCAGCCGGGCGCTCGCCCGCGCCAGTGCCGTGGTGGGCACTGAACTCCTGATCCGGGACGGCAGGGGAGTGCGGCTGACGCCGGCAGCCAAGGCGCTGTTGCCCTACATTGACGCGGCGCTGAACGAATTCCGGACCGGACTGGACCTGGTGCGGCACGAATCCGAGGTGGTGCGGGGAAGGATCGCAGTCGCATTCCAACACACCTTTGGCGAGGCGACGCTGCCGCTACTGATCAATGCGTTCCACCACCGCCACCCGCAGACCGCCTTCGACCTCAGCCAGGGAGCCCGGGACGGCTGCCTGGCGGAACTTGCGGCGGGGACCGCGGACCTCGCTTTGACGGCACCCGTCGCCCCCGCGGGCCGCAGCATCGGCTCCGCTGCCCTGTACCGGGAGCCCTTGAGGCTGGTGGTGCACCATGAACACCCCCTGGCCGGCCGGAAGAGCGCCCGGCTTGCGGACATCAGGCAGGACCCGTTCGTGGCCATGGGGCACGGATTCGGCATGCGGTCACTGACGGACGCACTGTTTCGCGAGGCCGGTTTCCGCCCGCGCATCGCCTTCGAAAGCCAGGATTCCCACACGGTCCGCGGGCTGGTATCAGCCGGGCTGGGTGTCAGCATCCTCCCGCCCGGTGGCCGGGCTCCGGGGCGGACAGTGACTGAGCACACCGGAAACCTTGGCTGGGTGGAGGTGCCGGTGGCATCGGGACTGGCATTCCGCGAAATCGGCCTGGCATGGCGCGAACGCCGCGCCGGCCACGAGGCCGAGGCCGATCAGGTCAGGCTGTTCCGGGAAATGGTCCTGACTGAGGGGCCCAGGCTGTTGGCGGGACTTATCCGCGCGCGTTCGGAGGGCTGATCCGCGGGCTTCGAGAGGCCGATCTGTTCAGGAAAAGGCTGAACCCGCAAGCATCCTGTTAATGATGTCCGAGACCGGACCGGCTTCCGCCTTGCGCCATCCGGTTCCGGCCCACAGGTTCAGCCTTTCCGGGTCACCCGCCGCGGCCGCCGCCGCGCGGATCGGAGCGGTGAGATGGTGGAGGGCAGGGTACCCCTCCGGTGCGTCGCCATGGTCGCGGACGAACGAATTGACCAGGGCCCTTGCCTGCCTCCCGGTGAACGCACGGGTCATCCGAGTCTCGGTAAAGCTTTGGCTGGTGAGGGCGTCCTTGTGGAGCTGGCGGGCGCCGCTTTCGTCGCTGCGCAGAAACGCGGTACCCAGCTGGGCTGCCGTTGCGCCGGCGGCGAGCACCGAGTCGAGGTCCGTGGAATCCATGATTCCGCCGGCCGCGACGAGGGGAACGCCGACGGCGGTGCGCACCGCGGCGAGCAGCTCCGCCGTCGTCGCGGGGCCGGGGGAGTCCGTAGTGCTTTCCCGGGCCAGAAAGGCCGCACTGTGGCCGCCGGCGCTGCCGTGCTGGATCACTAGGATGTCCGCTCCGCGCTCCACGGCCAGCGAGGCTTCCGCCGGGCTGGTGACCGTGGCAATGATCGTGGAACCGGCGCGTTTGAGCGCTCGCACTTCAGCCTGCTCCGGGAGCCCGAAGGTGAAGCTGACAAACTCCACGGGATCCGCCAGCAGGGCGTCGATCTTGCCCTGCCACTCGTCGTCGTCGTCGAGCCGCAGCCCCGGAAGGGCCACCCCGTACCGCCCGGCGTCCGGCTCGAGGTTCCGCCGGTAGTTCTCCAACTGTTCCCTGACAGCGGGCGGGGGATTGAGCTGCGTCCGGTCCGGGACGAAGAGGTTCATGCCGAAGCGCGCCCCGGCGGAGCGCACCTCGCGGATATCGGACTGCATGGCTGCCACGGTTTTGTAGCCCGCGGCCAGGAAGCCCAACCCGCCGGCCTGGTGCGCGGCCTGCACGAACCGGGGCGTCGATGTCCCCCCTGCCATGGGTGCGGCGATGATCCGTGTACCGAAAATGGTGCCCGTCATTCCTGCTCCTTGTGGTGACTCAGTAGTCTGTTCACGTGACTAATTCTGACAACCTTCCGGCAACGGATTCTGTTCCTTCCCCCGGGGGGCTCCCCGCCGCGACGTCCGCTGCCCCGCCCGCCACGATCCCCGGCGCCGTCATCGGCCTGGATATTGGCGGCACCAAGACGCGCGGCGTCCGCTTCGAAGACGGCAAGGCCGTAGCCGATGAAAGCGTCGGCAGCTCGAACGTGCAGAACGTCAGCCGTGAGGAAGCTGCCCTGCACCTGGCGGAGCTGTTCGCGAAGATCGGCGGAGGCACGGTGTCCCAGGTCTACGCCGGCGCCGGCGGCATCGACACGGACGAGGACGCGGCCGCACTCTCAGCTCTGATCGCGCCCCATGTGCCCGGCGCGAGGATCACAGTGGTCCATGACTCCCGGCTGTTGCTGGCGGCCGGCGGGGCGAGTACCGGGGTGGCTGTCATCGCGGGGACCGGCTCTGCCGCCTGGGGAAAGAACGACCGGGGCGAGGAAGCACGGGCCGGCGGCTGGGGCTACCTGCTCGGAGACGAAGGCAGCGGCTACTGGCTGGGCCGTGAAGCTGTCCGGCACAGCCTCCGCCGCATGAACCAGGGCCTGGAACCCGACGAACTAACCACGGCCCTGTTGCGGTCCTGCAACATCGACGACCCCAACAAGCTGATTGCGCTGTTCCACTCACCGGAGACCGGCCGGCGTTACTGGGCGCAACGAGCCCGGCTCGTGGTGGAAGCGGCGGACGCAGGCCATGCCGCCAGCCAGGCGCTCGTTGAGCAGGCAGGCAGGGACCTCGCAGGCCTGGCGGCCCAAGCTTTGCGGAAGCTGGGCATCCAGGGCCCGGTGATCCTGGGCAGCGGCCTCGGCATGAACGTGGCCAGGCTGCAGGATTCCTTCAAGCGCAGCGTTGCCGCCGAGGGCGTCACGGATGTGCGGGTCCTGGAGCAGGATCCTGTCTTCGGCGTCCTGCAACTGGTGGCTGAACAGGGATAGCCTCAAGGCCCAGGGCTTAGGGCTCAATGCGCCCAGGGCGCCCGTCAGATGGGGCCGGTCAGATGGAGCCGGTCACGAACGGGTGCGGGGCCGGAGCCGGACTCCCGGCAGCGGAGGCGCCGGGATGCGCCCGGCCTCGGCGCCCGCCTCCGGGCCGTGGCCGCGGACGAGTCCGAACCGGGAGCCCTCGGCTGTCGGGTCCGGGAGGTCGGCCTGGTCCTCCCAGTCCTGGCGGGCCTGTGCCACTTCATCGTGGGTCCTGCCCACGAAGTTCCACCACATCAGCAACTCTTCCTGGAACGGCTCGCCGCCCAGCAGGATGAAGCGGGTGCCGGGCAGCGCCTCGACTTCCAGCAGGCGGCGGCCGGTCCCGAGGTAACCCAGCGGGCCCGGCGGCACGTCCTGCCCGTCGAGGGTGAGTCCGCCGTCGAGCACCAGCACCGCATGCTCAAACTCGGGGTCAAGCGGCAGGACGACTGATCCGCTGCAGGTGATGTCCGCACCGACGATGGGTGAATACATCGTGGCCGGCGAGGCCGCACCGGCGAAGCTTCCCACCATCACCGTCGCGGTGAAACCGTCTCCGGTGACCTCCGGGAGGTCGCGGTGCTGCTCGAACGCGGGGGCCCTGTGGCGCTCGCCGTCCGGAAGGGCGACCCACAACTGGAGGCCGCGCTGCAGCGGCAGTTCCGTCCCGGCGTCCGACGTTTCGCCGGGGGAAGGGCGGTGCGGCAGCACTGCAAACTCGGAGTGCGAGACGCCGTTGCCCGCCGTCATGATGTTGAGCTCGCCAGGACGCACAATCACATCGCTGCCCACGCTGTCACGGTGCCTGATGGTGCCGGCCAGGGGCCACGTTACGGTCTGCAGGCCGGTGTGCGGGTGCGGGAGCACGGACATGGCCACCCGGTCCGGGCCGAAGCTGTCCAGGAAGCACCAGGCGCCCACGGTAGGCAGGCCCCGCTGCGGAAGGGTCCGGAAGACGTTCATGGCCCGGACTCCGCCGAGCGGAACTTCCCGGGCCGGCCATAGCTGGAGGCAAGGACCGTTTCCGGCGTACCCTCCGGGCTGTCCTGGCGGACACACTTCTTCAACGGGTCTCACTTCAAGGTTCGTCACAGACCAACTCTAGGCCGAAGAACCGGTTGCCGGGCAGGGGGCGGCAACAGCAGATGCACGCGGGACGGCCTGACCCCTAGCCAAGCCGGGCCGGACGGTTTAGCCTTGAAAAGCCGCCGGCAGATGCGCCCGGCGAAGCAGACGGCATGGCATCAAGGGTCATGGCCGCGGACACGGGGAGGTGGAGACGATGACTGCAATATTCCTGCGCGCCAAGAGCGCCAGCAACGTCATTTATTCCTGCCCCGGACACCAGCACGTCCTGACCCGCAGCAGCTGAGTCGCACCAGCAGACTCAAGCAGCGGAGTCCGTGCCAACGGGGCCTCACCAGAGGTTCTTCAGTGAAAACAACTCCAGGTCACGTGCTGACCGCAAAAGATTCAACACCTACCAACTCAGTTTCAACGCTGGCCGGTCCCGTGCACTACGGCTTCACAGCACGGACGGCAGCCTTTTTTGACGCCCATCCCGCCCCCGGCGGTGAGACTCCCGGACGGGTGGTCCGCGTGGACCGGAACCGGATCCTTGTTGCCGGAGCTGCGGAGCTTCGGCACCTGCCCTACCCGGTCCACGGCGAGATCCCTGCCACCGGCGACTGGGTGTGGCTCGGTTCCAACTTGGCAGGGGAGCCCGCCGTCGTCGCAGTGCTGCCCCGCCAGTCGGCGCTGAGCCGAAAACGGGCGTTCGAAGCATCCTCGGAGGCCCAGGTCCTGGGCGCCAACGTCGATGTGGTGGGAGTCGTGGTGCCGGTGGACCGGCCGCTCACCCACAACCGGCTGGAGCGGACGCTGGTGGCGGCCTGGGACTCGGGGGCCACCCCGCTGGTGATCATCACCAAAGCGGACCTTGCCGACATCGCGGACGACGTCGTCGGAAAGGTCATCCTGCAGTCCGCCGGCGTAGCTGTGGTCACCACGTCAGCGGAACAGGGCGACGGCCTCGACGAGCTGCTCGGCCACCTACCCGCGGGCGGGACCCTGGTCCTGTTGGGTCCCTCCGGTGCCGGGAAGTCCACACTGATCAACGCCCTTGCCGGGCATCGCGCGCAGGCTATCGGTCCGGTCCGGTCCGGCGACGGCAAGGGCAGGCACACTACCACCTCCCGCGAACTTGTGCCGCTGCCCGGGGGAGCTGTGCTCATGGACACCCCCGGCGTGCGCGGCTTCGGGCTTTTCGACGCCGAGGACGGAATGGGGGAGATGTTCGGCGACCTCGAGGAGCTGTTCGGCCGGTGCCGCTTCGCCGACTGCGCACATGATCGGGAGCCCGGCTGTGCTGTCCAGGCCGCGCTCGCCGACGGGACGCTGGAGATCCGCCGATGGGAGAGCTACCTCAAACTCCAACGTGAGCTTGCGGCGCTCAACCGCCGGCACGACGCAGCAGCCCGGCGGGCGTACCAGCGGGAATGGCACCAGAAGGTGGTGGTAGCCGGCAAGAGCCAACGGGCTGCCGAGCGTTACGGGCACGAACTGGACGCCGACCGCGCCGGCGGCGGGAAACGGGGGAAGCGGAAGCGCAGCTGACGCGGGGAGGGGGACGACGGCAGTGCCGGATTGCGCAATCCGGCATCGCCACCCATCCAAAAGGCGCAGGTCACCGAATGCTTACGGTAGCCGCGGCACCGCTGACTTTGTCGGGGCCGCTGGTTACGCTGTGTATTACCCGCTTTACAGCCGAAAGTCAGCAAGCTTATGATCTTCCGGCTTGACCGTCCGATGTGCCGCCAACAGTTAGGTAAGCCCGGAAATGGCTGAAGCCATGATCGAATTCCAGAGCGTCACCAAGCAGTACCAGGGCGGGCAGCCGGCCGTGGACAACCTCACCATGTCCATTGACAAGGGCTCCATCACGGTCTTCGTCGGACCCTCAGGCTGCGGCAAGACCACCTCCCTGCGGATGATCAACCGCATGGTGGAGCCCACCTCCGGCACTATCACCGTGGACGGAAAAGACGTCACCTCAGTGCCCGCTGCGCAGCTGAGGCGGTCCATGGGCTATGTCATGCAGTCCTCCGGGCTCATGCCGCACCGCTCGGTTCTGGATAACATCGCCACGGTCCCGCGGTTGAATGGCGTCCCCAAGGCCGAGGCGCGCAAGCGTGCCGAAGAACTGCTCGACGTCGTCGGGCTGGCCCCGGTGCTCGGCAAACGCTACCCCTCCCAGCTGTCGGGTGGTCAGCAGCAGCGGGTCGGAGTGGCGCGGGCACTCGCGGCAGACCCGCCGGTGCTGCTGATGGACGAACCGTTCAGCGCGGTGGACCCTGTGGTGCGCGACGAACTGCAGCAGGAGCTCCTCCGGCTGCAGCGGGACCTGGCAAAGACGATCGTTTTCGTCACCCATGACATCGATGAAGCCACCGTGCTGGGGGACAAGGTTGCTGTCTTCGCGACCGGAGGCAAGCTGGCACAGTATGCCACTCCGGAGGAGATCCTCAGGGCGCCGGCCAACGACTTCGTGGCCTCCTTTGTGGGCAAGGACCGGGGTTTTCGTCACCTGGCGTTCAGCCCCTCCGACGCCGTCACGATCCATGACGTTCCGACGGTCAGCCGCAGGGAGTTGGAGGCCGGTGCTGCCGGATTGGGCGGCGACTGGCAGCTGGTACTGGATGCGGAGTCCCGCCCGCTCGGCTGGACAAACCCCGGTGCCGGCTCCGTGCTGATACCCGGGGGTTCGCTTTTCCGGAAGGGGGATACGCTCCGGCGCGCCCTTGACGCAGCGTTGTCGTCGCCCTCGGGTCTGGGCGTGGCCGTGGACGCGGACGGCAGGTTCGCCGGAGTCCTTAAGGCGGATGAGGTGCTCGCTGTCATCGAATCGGCCCGGCTGGTCCGGCAGGGTGCCCTCTGATGGAATGGTTCCTGGCCAACAGCGGACGGGTGTTCGAGCTCGCCGGCCAGCACCTCGTGCTGGCCATAGTGCCCATGGTCCTTGGCCTGGCGCTCTCGATTCCGCTGGCCCAGTTTGCCCGGCGAAACAGGACCCTGCGCTCCGTGGTTGTCACGGCAACGTCCCTGCTCTACACAGTCCCGTCCCTTGCCCTGTTCATCATTCTCCCGTCAATCCTGGGGACCAGGGTCCTTGACCCTGTCAACGTGATCGTGGCCCTCACGATCTATGCCGTGGCGCTGCTGGTGCGGGCCGCGCTCGACGCCTTCGACTCGGTGGACGAAGATCTCCGGCAGGCCGCCGTCGCCATGGGGTTCAAACCGGGCGCGCGCTTCCTCCAGGTCGATCTCCCGCTCTCCCTGCCGGTACTGTTCGCCGGGCTGCGGGTGGTGTCTGTCAGCAACATCTCCCTGGTGAGCGTGGCGGCCCTCCTGGGAATCGGTAACCTCGGCATGCTCTTCACCTCCGGCCTCCAACGGGGCTTCATTACCGAAGTCGTGGTCGGGATCATTGCCATCCTGGTGCTGGCACTTTTGATGGATGCGGTCCTCGTGCTTCTGGAACGTCTGCTGACGCCCTGGACCAGGGCTGCCGGCAGAACGGACAAGGCCGGGCTCCCTTCCGCGGCCGAACGGCTGTCCGATGTCCGGGCGGAGGGTGCGTCGGCATGAGCAACGTCTTTACGGACACCTTCGCCTGGCTTGGAGACCCGCTGAACTGGGCAGGGAGCTCGGGCATTCCCGCGAGGCTCGCTGAGCACCTGCAGTACACGGGACTCGTGATGCTGATTGCCACCGCCATCGCCGTCCCCATCGGCCTCTATGTCGGACACACCGGGCGCGGCCGGGTGGCGGTGGTTGCCTTGGCCGGTGCACTGCGGGCATTGCCCACCCTGGGCCTGCTGACCCTTTTCGTGCTGCTGGCCGGCATCGGCCTGATGCCTCCCATCTGGGCCCTGGTGATTCTCACGGTCCCCCCGCTGCTCGCGGGTACCTACGCCGGGATTGCCAGCGTGGACCGGAATGTCGTGGACGCCGCCCGGGCCATGGGCATGACCGAACTGCAGGTGCTTTTCCGGGCGGAATTTCCCAACGCACTGACCGTGATGTTCGGCGGATTCAGGACCGGTGTGCTCCAGGTGATCGCCACCGTCTCGGTGGTGGCCTACATCAACCTCGGCGGACTGGGCCGGTATCTCTTTGACGGCCTGGTGCTGTCTGATTTTCCGCAGATGCTGGGCGGTTCGCTGCTGATCGCAGCGCTGGCCATCACCGTCGATCTGCTGCTCGCTGTTTTCCAGAGGCTTTTCCTGTCCCGGGGAGCCTCTGCCACGCCAGGCCGGAGCCAGCAGGCGCCGGTTGATCTCACAGACCCCGTGCCCGCGGAGCCTGTTGTTCAAGGAGGTACATCATGAAGGAAACCAACCCTAATAACCTGGGCCGCCGCGCCTTCGGCGGCCTGGCTGCCGGCGTGGGGCTGGCCCTGGCCCTGTCCGCGTGCGGCGGCGGTTCGGATCCGCTTGGAAGTGCGCCGGCCACGAGCGGTTCCGGGGCAGGATCGGCGCTGGTGATCGGGTCTGCGGACTTCCCCGAAAGCCAGATCATCGCTGAAATCTATGCCGGTGCCCTGAACGCCGCCGGCGTGACCGCCAGCACCAAACCCAACATCGGCTCGCGCGAGGTGTATTTCAAGGCTGTCCAGGACGGCTCTGTGGACGTGATTCCCGACTACAGCGGAAACCTCCTGCTGCATGTGAACAAGGAAGCCACCGAGGTTTCGGCGGAGGACATTTACAAGGCGCTTCCGGCCAAGCTGCCGGAGGGCCTGGCCGTACTGGAAGCGTCCAAGGCGGAGGACAAGGACGCCATGGTGGTGACGAAAGCTACGGCTGAGAAATACCAGCTCAAATCGATTGAAGACCTCGCCAAGGTCTGCAGCGAGCTTGTGGTCGGAGCTCCGGCTACCTTCGCAGAGCGCGCCTACGGCCTGCCGGGGTTGAAGAAGAACTACAGCTGCGAACCCAAGAAGCTGGAACCGTTCAGCGACGGCGGCGGCCCCATCACCGTCAAGGCGCTGCTTGAGGACCAGGTGCAGGTTGCGGACATCTACACCACCACGCCGGCCATTGCCGACAACGACCTGGTGGTCCTGGATGACCCCAAGAACAACTTCATCGCCCAGCAGGTCCTGCCGCTGTACAACAAGGCCAAGATGACCGATAAGGCCAAGGAAGCGCTCAACTCCGTTTCCAAGACCCTCACCACGGATGACCTGATCAACCTCAACCGTGCAGTCAGCGGGACGCAGAAGCAGAACCCGAAGGATGCTGCGGCGGCCTGGCTCAAGGACAAGGGCCTCGTCAAGTAGGCCAAACCAGCCAACGCAAGTCCGACGGCGCCTGCCGGACCTCACGGGGTCCGGCAGGCGCCGCCGTCGTTCTCCGTGTGAGTCAAGTCTCAGCGGAAGTACATCCTCCATATGGCATATTTGATGAATGGCAGAATTCAAGCAGTCCACCAAGCTTCATAATGTCCTCTACGACATCCGTGGACCGATTCTTCAGGCCGCCCAGCAAATGGAGGCAGAGGGTCACCGGATCCTCAAACTGAACATCGGAAACCCGGCCCCGTTTGGTTTTGAAGCGCCGGACGCGATCCTGGTGGACATGATCCGCCATCTGCCCCATGCCCAGGGCTACAGTGACTCCCGCGGCATATTCTCCGCCCGGACCGCAGTGTCTCAGTATTACCAGACCCGCGGTATCCAGAACATCCACGTGGACGACATCTACCTCGGCAACGGCGTCAGCGAGCTCATCACCATGTCGCTCATGGCCCTCCTCGACGACGGCGACGAGGTTTTGATTCCCACGCCTGACTACCCGCTCTGGACCGCCTCCGTGGCCCTTGCAAGCGGACGCCCGGTGCACTATCTCTGTGATGAGGAGTCCGGCTGGCAGCCGGACCTGGAGGACCTCGAATCCAAGATCACTCCGCGCACCAAGGGAATCGTGGTGATCAACCCGAACAACCCCACCGGTGCGGTCTATCCCGAGGAAACCCTCAAAAAGATCGTGGCCCTGGCTGAAAAGCACGGCCTGGTCCTTTTCGCGGATGAAATCTACGAGAAGATCCTGTACGAGGACGCTGTCCATGTGAACCTGGCCGGCCTCACCGGCGACGACGTCCTGTGCCTGACCTTCAGCGGGTTGTCCAAGGCATACCGCGTGTGCGGGTACCGGGCCGGCTGGATGGCGATCTCCGGGCCAAAGAAGGACGCGGCCGACTACCTCGAAGGCATCAGCCTGCTTGCCAACATGCGCTTGTGTGCCAACGTGCCGGCCCAGCATGCCATCCAGACGGCATTGGGCGGATACCAGAGCATCAATGACCTGATCCTGCCCGGGGGCCGCCTGCTGGAACAGCGGAACAAGGCTTACGACCTGCTCAATGCCATTCCCGGCGTCAGCACGCAGCAGGCCAGGGGAGCGCTGTACCTGTTTCCGAAACTGGATCCGGAGGTCTTCCACATCCGGGACGACGAAAAGTTTGTCCTGGACCTGCTCCGTGAGCAGAAGATCCTCGTTTCCCACGGCCGCGCCTTTAACTGGGTCCGGCCTGATCACTTCCGGATGGTCACGCTGCCCAACGTGAAGGATATCGAAGAGGCAATCGGCCGGATGGGGGACTTCCTGAGCCGGTACCAGGGGAACTAGCCTGATGGCAGCAGCGCCGCCCGGTGTCTCCCGGGCGGCGGCAGCCGGACGCGGCCGCGAGGAAGCGGGGCTCCGGACTGGCGGCACATCGGCGGAAGGCTTCACATGTCAGGAATCGAAACATTCGACGAACACCCCTCGGGAACCCTCGCGGCCGGTGACGGATTCAGGCTGTCCGACGTCGATCCGGACTCCACTCCGGGCTACCCTGGCGGCAAATCGGACGGACAGGCACTCCTGGCCGAACTCGACGGCAAACTTGCCACCCTCCAGGAGAAGTTGTTCGCCGAAGCCAAATTCGGCGGCACCAAGCGCGTCCTGCTGATCCTCCAGGCTATGGACACGGCGGGGAAGGGCGGCATTGTGGCCCACGTCGTGGGTGCCATGGACCCGCAGGGTGTGCAGCTCAAGGCGTTCAAGGCGCCCACCGATGAGGAAAAGTCCTACGACTTCCTCTGGCGGATCGAAAAGGAAGTACCCGCGGCCGGCATGGTGGGCGTGTTTGACCGCTCCCACTATGAGGATGTGCTCATCCACCGCGTCCACGGCTGGGCCTCCCCGGAGGAGCTGGAGCGGCGCTACACGGCGATCAACGAATTTGAAGCCAGGCTTTCAGCCAGCGGCACCCGAATCGTCAAGGTGATGTTGAACATCAGCCGGGACGAACAGAAAGCCCGCCTGCTGGCCCGGCTGGACGATCCTTCGAAGCACTGGAAGTACAGCAGCGGCGACTTGAAGGAGCGTGCCTTCTGGGACGACTACATGGCCGCCTTCCAGGCGGCCTTCGACAAGACGCACACCGAAGTGGCGCCCTGGCATGTGATCCCGGCGAACAAGAAGTGGTACGCGCGCATCGCCGTGCAGCAACTGCTGCTCCAGGCCCTGGAAGACCTCCACCTTGAATGGCCCGCTGCGGAATTCGACGTCGACTTTGAGCGGAGCCTCGTGGAAAGGTCCTGACGGACACGGCCCGGGGACCCTGGTCCTACGACTCCGGGCCGGCCTGGTTACGGGCGGCGGCCAGCCGCTTGCGGGCGCCTTCCAGCCACTCCTCACAGCGTCTGGCAAGGGCCTCGCCCCGCTCCCACAGCGCGAGCGAGTCCTCCAGGCTGGCCCCGCCGGCTTCCAGCTTGCCCACGACAGCCACAAGCTGCTCGCGTGCCTCCTCGTAGCTCAGCGCTTCGATGTCCGCGTTCGGGTTGTGTTCTGCTGCCAATGTGATTGCTCCCTGCTGGTGATGAGTGGATGGGCGCTACGGGGGATTTCTCCGGCGCGGGGCTGGTTTAGGTATCGGTTATTCGCTGGCCGCCCGTGGACCGGGCGGCAAAGGACCCGCCGGCAACCCGTACGAATAGATCCGAGCCCTCCGGAGCCTGCGAAGGGTGCCGAACGACGGAAAGCGGTGCGTCTTCGGCCTGGGCCGTCCCGGCGACCTGCACCACTGCGTAGCCCCGATCCAGCGTCTGTTGTGGGGAGAGGGATCGGACCTGGTTGCGGAGATGGAGGATCTGGTCAGCCCCTCTCAGTACTGCCGTGCTGATGGCTGCACGGGAGCGGCTGCTGAGCCGGGCCACGTCTTCGGCCCGGGCGCTGACCATGACCTCCGGCGCGGCGAGCACGGGCCGTGAATGCAGGGAGGCCAGCCGGTCGGCTTCCCGCTCTACCAGGCGGTTCACGCCGCGCCGGAGCTGGTCCCTGGCCTGCCGTACCCGGGCGAGCTCCTCCACGACGTCAGGAACAATCCTCTTTGCCGCGTCCGTGGGCGTGGAGGCCCGCAGGTCAGCGACGTCGTCGAGGATGGGACGGTCCGCCTCGTGGCCGATCGCGCTGACCACCGGCGTCGAGGCATTGGACACTGCCCTGATCAGATCCTCATTGCTGAAGGGCAGGAGGTCCTCAAGCGCACCGCCGCCGCGGGCAATCACAATGACGTCAACATGCGGGTCGGCATCGAGGTCCCGCAGCGCGCCCATAATCTGGGAAACAGCCGTGTTTCCCTGCACAGCTACTTCCCGGATCTCGAATTCGACCGCGGGCCACCGGAGGGCGGCATTGCGCAGGACGTCCTTCTTGGCGTCGGAATCGCGTCCGGTGATCAGGCCGATCCGGTGGGGGAGGAGCGGGAGGCGTTTCTTCCGGGAGTCCGCGAAGAGCCCTTCCATGGAAAGTGCGTGGCGGAGCCGCTCAATCCGCGCCAACAGGTCTCCCAGCCCCACCGGCCGGATGTCCTTCACCGACATGTTGAGGCGTCCGGTCTTCAGCCAGAACTCGGCTTTCAGGAGTGCCACCACCCTGGAACCCCGTTCCAGGGGAACGTCCTGGCGATCCAGCACATTCGACCAGATGGACGCAGGCAGCGAAATTTCGGCGTCCACGTCCCGGAGTGTCATGAAGGCGCTGCCGCCGCGGCGGTTCAACTCTATGACCTGGCCTTCGACCCAGGCGGAGGGAGTCCGGTCGATGTGGGCTTTGAGCTTCTGGGACAGTAACTGCAGGGGCCAGGGATTGTCCGGGCTCGTTTCGGCAGCCGTGGCAGGAACCGTGCTGGCCGCGGGCACATTGTCAGGCACGGTCGGACCGTGACGGGAAGGGAGCCTTGGGCATGGGAATCCTTTGCGGGTGGCAGTGCTTCAAAAACGGACTGGCATCAAACCAAATCAACTCTATCCATAGCTCTACCACTGTCAGCCGACATTTTTTGCTTCCCTGCCGGCACCCCTAGGATGGCAGTACCGCCAACCACAACCGAGGAATCCCTTGCGCACTTTTGTCTCAGCTGCCGCCGTCATCCTTGGACTGCTGCTGGCCGCCGTCGCTGTTCCAGCCATCTGGGTTGACCGGAACATTGTGCAGGAGGACGGCTTCGTTTCCCTCGCCGCTCCCTTGGGCAAGGACACCGTCTTCCAGGAACGGCTGGCTTCGGCAGCAGTTGGCAGCATCGATCCGGCCGGCCGCATTCCTGAGCCGTTCACGGAACTGGTGCAGCCGATCCTCGACTCAGCCGCCAAATCCCTGACGACGCTCCCCGGTTATCCGGCAGCCTGGGAAGAGACACTGGGGAAGAGCCACCGGCTCAATTTCCCGGCTTCCGGGGCCGCCTCGACGGAGGCGGAACCGTCCACGTCCCTCACCCTGGATGTGGCGCCCCTGGTTGGCCTGCTGACCAAGCAGATTTCGGAAGCTATGAATATTCCGCTGGACGCGCCGGATCAGACTCTGATCAACATAGGACAGCCGAGCCAGCGTCAACTCGTGGACCAGGTTTCGGCGTACGCCCCCATGGGCTGGCCGGTGGCCGCCGGCTCCGCCATCGCCTTCCTGCTGGCCCTCATTGCCGCACGCCGCCGCTGGACTGTGCTGGTGGGCACGGGAGCCGGGGCGTTGGTGCTGGCGGCGGTTTGGAAGCTCGGCTCAGACGCGGCCGGACTCGCAGTGGGCGGGACAGCCAGCGGGAACGAGGTGGCGGACATCTTCAAAAGCGAATTCGTCGCGGCATCCTCCGAACGGTTCGGGCAGTGGATCGTGGCGGCGCTCATTGCCGGCGCAGTCCTCATGGTGGCGGGTGTCATTCTCCGCCTCGTTGCTGGCGCCGTCGGCGCGGGCACCGGACGCGACCAGCGTTCCCGGTAGCATTGAACAATGACCACCTCAGCTGTCTCCATCCCCATGCCGTCAATTCCACGCAGGCGCCGATCGCCTGAGGACGTGCTGGCTGCGGCCCCGGTGCCCGGACCCAAAAAAGTGCTTCTCGCAGCTCCGCGCGGCTACTGCGCCGGAGTTGACCGGGCAGTCATTGCGGTTGAGAAGGCACTGGAACACTATGGTCCGCCCGTGTACGTCCGTAAGCAGATCGTTCACAACGTTCACGTCGTGAGCTCGCTTGAGGAGAAGGGCGCCATCTTCGTTGATGAGACCGATGAGGTCCCCGAAGGTGCGCTGGTCATCTTTTCGGCCCACGGGGTATCGCCCGCAGTGGTGCAGTCGGCAGAGGACCGTGGCCTGCGGACCATTGATGCCACCTGTCCGCTGGTCACCAAGGTCCACCGGGAAGCCGTCCGATTCGCCAAGGACGACTTTGACATCCTCCTCATCGGCCACGACGGCCACGAGGAAGTTGAGGGCACGGCCGGTGAAGCTCCTGAGCACATCCAGATCATCAACGGCCCGCACGAAGTGGATAAGGTGACGGTCAGGGATCCGGAAAAGGTCATCTGGCTGTCGCAGACCACACTGAGCGTGGATGAAACGATGGAAACAGTCCGGCAGCTGAAGGAACGCTTCCCGACGCTGCAGGACCCGCCCAGCGACGACATCTGCTACGCCACCACCAACCGCCAGGTGGCCATTAAGAAGATCTCCCCGCAGGCCGACCTGGTCATCGTGGTGGGTTCGGCCAATTCCTCCAACTCTGTCCGGCTAGTGGAAGTTGCACTGGAATACGGTGCCAAGGCGTCCTACCGCGTCGACTTCGCCAACGAAGTGGATGAGGCGTGGTTCGAGGGCGTCGCCACGGTTGGCGTCACCTCCGGCGCATCGGTTCCGGAGGTGCTGGTCAAGGATGTGCTCCGGCTCCTTGCGGACTACGGCTACGGCACCGTGGAGGAAGTGGTCACAGCGGAGGAAGACCTGCTCTTCTCCCTGCCCAAGGAGCTTCGCGCAACGCTCAAGAAGTCCGGCGACGTGACCCGCGCCCTCGGCGGACGAGGCGCGCGGGCCTGACGTACTCCCGGCTGGTTCCTGTCCGGCTGCCGACTAGGCGGCGGACTCCTCCGACTGGAGTTCCGGTGCTGCCACGGAGCGGGGAGTCACCTCGATCGCAGGCGGCGTCGTCAGTCCTTCGGCCTCGAGGGCGTTGAGTTTCCGTGCGGTGGGGAGGACACGGGCTTCGAGCGTTCCGACCATGGAGTTGTAGCGGTCAACGGAAGTCTTCAGCGAGGACCCCAGCTTGGTGACGTTTTCACCGAGCGTTCCCATCCGCTCGTAGAGCTGCCGTGCCAGCTCGAAGAGCTCGCGGGCACTGTCTGTCAGGACATCCTGGCGCCAGGTGAACGCCACTGACTTCAGGACGGCCAGGAGGGTGCCGGGGGACGCGAGCACCACGTTCTTGTTCAGGGCGTAGTCCAAGAGGGCGGGATCCGCCGCAAGCGCGGCTGCCAGGATGGATTCCGCTGGCAGGAAGCAGATCACGAGTTCCGGCGAGTTGCCCGGAATGTCCCAGTACTTCTTGGTGCTCAGGGCGTCCACGTGTGATTTCAACGCCTTGGCGTGTGCCGCCAGCAGCGCGTTCTGGCCGGTGAGCGCCGGCCCGGTCTGCTGTTGCCCCGCCGAGGAGCCCAGGTCCTGGGCCTCCAAGTACGACGCCAGGGGCACCTTGGCGTCCACCACAAGCTGCTTCCCGCCCGGAAGCTGGACCACGAGGTCGGGCCGGACGGCGTTCCCCGCACCGGCGCTGTGCTGCTGCTCGTGGAAGTCCACATGGCGGAGCATGCCTGCGGCTTCCACGACGCGGCGGAGCTGGACTTCACCCCACTGACCGCGGGCGCTGTTGGAGCGCAGGGCGGATTCAAGGGCGTGGGTTGAGCGAAGAAGCTGTTGGTCGGAGAGGCGGGCCTCCTGCAGCTGCTGTGCCAGCTGCCCGTATTGCTCCAGTCGGTCACGTTCAAGCAGGGACACCTGCTGCTGCACCGCCGTAAGTTTCTCTGCCACAGGCGCCAGGGCGCGAAGGACGCTGCCGTCCTGATTGCGTGACTCGCCCAGCTCCCGGTTCTGTGCCGACAAAAGGCGCCGCTCGGCGTCGGCCGCCGCGAACTGGGCGCTGACCTCCGAGAGGCGGGCGGAAACGCCGTCGAAGTCCTGCTCCAGGGCCACGCTGCGCCGCCGGAACACCACGTAGGTGCAGGCTGCGCCAATCACGGCGCCGAGAATCAGCATCAGCAGGGCAAGTATCAGTGCAAAAGCGTCCATGTGTTCACTTTGGCACGGGCCCCTGACATTTTTGGCGCAGACGCACTCGCCTGTCATGGTCCGGGGCGATCAGGAACCAACGGACGCAGGGCTCCGGCCCGATTGCCGGTAGAATTAGTGCTCGTGGCTCTTACTATTGGCATCGTCGGACTGCCCAACGTCGGCAAATCAACCCTTTTCAACGCACTGACCCGCAATCAGGTGCTCGCGGCGAACTATCCGTTCGCCACGATTGAGCCGAACGTCGGTGTGGTCAACCTGCCGGACCCGCGGCTCGCCAAGCTGGCCGCCGTCTTCGGATCCCAGCGACTGCTGCCTGCTCCGGTGTCGTTCGTCGACATCGCCGGGATCGTTAAGGGTGCGTCGGAGGGCGAAGGCCTGGGCAACAAGTTCCTCGCCAACATCCGTGAGGCCGAGGCCATCGCCCAGGTTGTCCGCGTGTTCGATGACCCCGACGTCATCCACGTCGACGGCAAGGTGGATCCGCGCTCGGACATGGAGACGATCAACACCGAACTGATCCTGGCTGACCTTCAGACCATTGAAAATGCCATTCCCCGGATCGAAAAAGAAGTCAAGATCAAGAAGCGCGACGCGGCCGAACTGGCCGCCATCAAGGCGGCGCAGGCCGTGCTCGAACGCGGCGACACCATCTTCTCCTCGATCAAGAGTGACAAGCTCGAAATGGAGCACCTCAAGGAGCTCGGCCTGCTCACGGCCAAGCCGTTCATCTACGTCTTCAACGCTGACGAAGGAATCCTCGGCGACCCCGGGAAGCAGGAAGAACTGCGGGCGATGGTTGCCCCGGCGGACGCCGTCTTCCTCGACGCCAAGCTTGAATCAGACCTCGTGGAACTGGACGAGGAAGAAGCCCGCGAGATGCTGGAAATGAACGGCCAGGACGAATCGGGCCTCGACCAGCTGGCACGCGTCGGCTTCCACACCCTCGGGCTGCAGACCTACCTGACGGCAGGACCCAAAGAGACACGCGCCTGGACCATCCACCAGGGTGACACGGCACCGCAGGCCGCCGGTGTGATCCACTCCGACTTCCAACGCGGCTTCATCAAGGCCGAAGTCGTCTCCTTCGACGACCTCATGGAGGCCGGTTCCATGGCCGAGGCAAAGGCCCGCGGCAAGGTCCGCATCGAAGGCAAGGAATATGTCATGGCCGACGGCGACGTGGTGGAGTTTCGCTTCAACGTGTAGCAGCAGCACCCAAAAGTCAGTGATTGAGCATTAACGGTGAAAGCCCCGATTCCATAGAATCGGGGCTTTTGTTGTGATTGGACCCGCCCTCCGGGCTGGTGTTCCGCCCCCGGCTTCTTTAAGAATTAAAACGGTTCCGCCTGTCCATTGTTGCAGCTCGGTAACAACCTTTACTCACGGGCAACTTTGGTCCCATGCGCATTCTTTTCGGGTCTAGGCTACTGCTCATGTGAGACGAGCCACATTCTCACTGGGGGAATGGGCGGTCTGGCCGGCGCCTACAGCGGCGGTCTTTTCAACACCACAGAAACATAGGAGGCGGAATGCGCTTAGGTCGTATTTCCAAAGCGGTAGGCGTCGCGGCTGCTGCCGCGCTAGCTCTCAGCGCCTGCGCCGGCAACAGCGGCGGGACAACCCCGTCAAGCGCTACTGCCGGCAAACAGGGTGGTTCAGCCACGGTGGTCGAGGTGAACGCGTTCAACACGTTCAATCCGAACACTGCCGATGGCAACACGGACATCAACTCAAAGATCAGCTATGCCACCCACTCGGGTTTCTACTACATCGACAACCAGCTGAACGTTGTACGCAACGAGAAGTTCGGCAAGATGGAAAAGACCTCCGACGATCCCCTGACGGTGAAGTACACCATCAATGAGGGAGTCAAATGGTCCGACGGTACGCCGGTAACGGCGGCTGACCTCCTGCTGCAATGGACGGCCTTCTCGGGTTACTATGACGATGCCGACTCCGAGGCGAAGACCGGCACATCCTACTTCTCCTACGCCGGCGATCCCACCGGTCTCAAGCTCACTGACTTCCCCGAAATCGGTGACAGCAACCGTTCCATGACCATCAAGTACTCCAAGCCCTTCGCTGACTGGGAAACCATCCTTGGCGGTCCCGGGATCGACATCGCAGCGCACGTCCTGGCCAAGAAAGCCGGCCTGACCGACGCGCAGGCTCTGGTGGACTACCTGAAGGAGAAGCCGAAGGGTGATCCCAAGGCCCCGAAGCCGGCCGACGAGAAGCTGAAGGCCATGGCGGATCTTTGGAACACCGGTTTCGACACCAAGACCCTGCCGTCTGACCCGAGCCTCTTCCTGTCCAACGGCCCGTACATCGTCAAGAGCGTCACGCAGGACCAGTCCCTGACGATGGTCCGCAACAAGGACTACAACTGGGGCCCGGAAGCCAGCCTGGACGAAATCACGGTCCGCTACATCGGTTCGGCGCCGGCGCAGGTGCAGGCACTTAAGAACGGCGAAGCGGACATCATTGCTCCGCAGGCCTCAGCAGATACCATCGAGCAGCTCAAGGCGCTTGAAAGCCAGGGTGTCACCGTTGAACAGGGCAACCAGCTTTCCTACGACCACATCGACCTGAACTACTCGGGTCCCCTGGCCGAAAAGAGCGTCCGCGAGGCGTTCATGAAGACCGTCCCGCGCAAGGACATCGTGGACAAGATCGTGAAGAAGCTCGACCCGGAGGCCAAGCCGCTGGACTCGCAGCTGTTCGTTCCTGCCCAGGCGGCCTACGCTGATTCGGTCAAGAACAACGGTTCTTCCGCATACCAGGACGTGGACATCGACGGTGCCAAGGCGCTCCTCGCCGGCAAGACGCCTGAGATCCGCATCATGTACAACAAGGACAACCCCAACCGCGTTGACGCCTTCTCCCTGATCCGCGAGTCGGCCACCAAGGCCGGCTTCAAGATCGTTGACGGCGGCCTTGGCAAGTCTGACTGGGGCAAGGCCCTCGGCGACGGCAGCTACGATGCCACCATCTTCGGCTGGATCAACCCGGGTGTCGGCGTTTCCGGCGTACCGCAGATCTTCCGCAGCGGCAACGGATCGAACTTCAACCAGTTCAGCGATCCGGAAGCTGACAAGCTGATGGACGAGCTGATCGTCACCACCGATCGCAGCAAGCAGGATGAGCTCAGCAAGGAGATTGACAAGAAGATCTGGGAGTCCGCCTACGGCCTTCCGCTCTTCCAGTCCGTCGGAGTTGACGCCTACAGCGACCGGATCACGGGCGTGAAGTTCATGCCGAACCAGACCGGTGTCTGGTGGAACTTCTGGGAGTGGGCTGAGAAGTAGAGCCCCCGCTCAACGAGCAAACAGCAGGTGAAGGCGCCGGGACAAATGCACGAACGTCCCGGCGCCTTCGCCGGCAGCACCGGCACTCCGCCGGCTTTCCGCCCACCTCACTCGGGAAGCCGGACTGATTCTGCGATGGGCGCGGTGAGATCCCGGCCCGGATATCGAGGCTTTCCACCATGGTGACGTACATCGTCCGGCGACTGATTACGGCCGCACTCATACTTCTCGGGGCATCATTCCTCGTGTATCTCCTGACAGCGTCGTCGGGGGATCCGCTGGAGGAGTTCCGCGCCAGCAGCGCTCCGAACAAACAACAGCTCATGGACTCACGCAGCCAGCTCCTTGACCTGGATACTCCGGCACCCCTCAGGTACTTCAAGTGGCTCAGCGGAGCAGCCAGGTGCCTGGTCCCTTTCGGCAGCTCCTGTGACCTCGGAAAGAACATCGCCGGACAGCCGATTACCGATGCGCTCGGATTTGCCCTGGCGCAAACCCTGACACTTGTCACCGGCGCCACGATTCTGGCAATCCTCATCGGTATTGCCCTGGGCATCATCACGGCGCTTCGGCAGTACAGTGCCCTGGACTACGGCGTGACGTTCATGGCCTTCCTCTTCTTCTCGCTCCCCATCTTCTGGGTTGCAGTGCTGTTGAAGGAATACGGGGCCATCGGTTTCAACGACTTTCTCCGCAATCCTGAGATTCCGCTGCCGGTGGCACTCGGGATCGGGGCCATCGCCGGCCTGATCGTTGCCGTTGCCGTAGGCGGGGCAGCCCGCCGCCGCATCGTGTCAGGCGGTACCGTGTTCCTCGCGGTCAGCCTTATCCTGATCTATTTCTCTGTTGTCCAGTGGTTCCGGAACCCCGGCCTTGGACCGGTGGTCATAGCAATTGCCGGGGTGGGCCTCGCTTTCGCCGTCACCCTCCTGGTGGCGGGGCTCAAGAACCGGAAGGCGCTGCAAGCGTCTCTGATCGTTGTGGCAGTTGGACTGGTGGCGTACTTCGCGGTCCAGCCGCTCCTGAACCAGGCGACGGCCGTCATGATCGTCCTGCTGGGCATCGCGACCATCGGCGTGGGCGTAGCCGTGGGCTACCTGATGGGCGGCTACGACCGGGGCCAGTCCATGCGGGCTGCCGGCATAACTTCCTTCCTGGTAGGCGGGCTCGTCCTCATGGACCGCTTCATGCAGGCCTGGCCCAGCTACTTCAGCAACAGCAGGGTCCGGGGCAGGCCGATCGCCACCATCGGTGCGGGCACCCCCAACATCCAGGGCGACTTCTGGATCCTGACACTGGACACGTTCACCCACCTGATTCTCCCGACCATGGCCCTCATCCTTGTTTCGCTGGCAAGCTACACGCGGTTCACCCGGTCGTCCATGCTGGAAATCATGAATATGGACTACATCAGGACAGCCCGGGCCAAGGGCCTCTCTGAACGGTCCGTGGTGATGGGACATGCGTTCCGCAACGCACTGATTCCCATTGCCACCATCGTTGCTTTTGATATCGGGGCGCTCATAGGCGGAGCCGTCATCACGGAGACCGTGTTCTCCGTTCGAGGCATGGGTTTCCTCTTCCTGGACGGCATCATGCATACGGACCCCAACCCGGTCATGGGCGTATTCGTATGCGTGGCAGTGACCGCGATGGTGTTCAACCTGATCGCAGACCTTGCGTATTCCGCACTCGATCCCCGCGTAAGGATTAAGGCATGAGCCAGCCAACCCAGCAGGAAGAATTCCTCGCCGAGCACTCACACCCCAGGCCGCCGGGTGCGTCCCTTGAACCGGACGCAAAGGGGCTGAGCCAGGGACAAATAGTACGTAAGCGGTTCCTGGGCCACAGCGGAGCCATTGCCGGCCTGTTCATTTTTGCCATCATCTTTTTGATGGCGTTCACATCAGTGGGCTGGGCCGGAATTCCGGGCTGGTGGAAATACAACCACCTGGACGTCTCACCACTCGTCAATGACGGCGTTCCGACCGCGTCCTTGTGGCCGCTGGCCTGGGGCGAACACCCGTTCGGGCAGGACCGCATCGGCCGCGACCTCTTCGCCATGACCATGCGTGGAGCCCAGCAGTCCATCATCATCATGCTCCTCATCGGGACCATCGCCGGCCTGCTCGGCACCGTGGTGGGCGGCCTGTCGGGTTATTTCCGAGGTTGGGTCGAGGCCGTGCTGATGCGGATCACCGATGTCATCATCATCATCCCCGTGCTGCTGCTCGCCGCCGTAGTCGCCCAGAGCGTCAACCGCCGGGACCAGGGAGGCTGGTTTTCGGGGTTCGCGGCCAGCAACGGCATCCTGATCCTTGGCATCTTCCTGGGCCTCGTCAGCTGGGTTGGCCTCGCCCGGCTGATGCGCGGGGAGTTCCTCACGCTGCGTGAGCGGGAGTTCGTCGATGCGGCACGCATCTCGGGCGCCAGCAATTCACGGATCATTTTCAAGCACATCCTGCCCAATGCCATCGGTGTGCTGATCGTTAACGTGACCCTGACCATGTCCGCTGCCATCCTGCTGGAAACGGCCCTGAGCTACCTCGGCGTCGGCGTGAAATCCCCGGACACCTCACTGGGCCTGCTGATCTCACAAAACCAGGAAGCATTTGCCACCCGGCCATGGCTGTTCTGGTTCCCCGGGCTTTTCATTGTCCTGATCTGCCTCAGCATCAACTTCATCGGCGACGGACTTCGCGATGCGTTCGATCCGAGGCAGAAGAAGTTCAACGCCAAGAAGGCCAGGGACGTGAAGCCTGCTGAGGTGCGGAAGGCCCCCGCTGCAGCAGCCGACGGCTCTGCGGGCGACTGAATGCGCCCTGTCCGGGCATCCGCCCTACGGAACTGCCACGCCCCAGTAGCTGGCGGCCAGGAGCACGGCAGTGGCGGCAATGGCCGTCCAGCGGAAGGTCACCCTGACAGCCGTTGCTTCGGCATTTCCCGCGTCCAGGGCGCCCGTTTCGACCAGCTCTTCCCAACGTCCGCGAACCAGCCGGGCCGCTTGGCCGGAATCGGTGGTCTTCAGGTCCCCGGGACGCACGGACTTTCCCGGTCCGTAGGTCGCGGAAGGAAGGCCCTTGAGATCCTCGGGACGGGCGTTGCGCCCACCCCAGATGCCCGGCGCGGGTGCAGCCCACGAGACATAGTTCCGTGCAGGCGTGACCAGCGTCAGCGCGTACCGGGTGTCGACGTTCACGAGGGCGGACCACGGGACGTCGACGGAGCGGAACGGATTCTCCAGCGTGATGCCGCCGTCGTGGATCACCACAGCGGGCATCCAGAACAGCAGCCAGCCCAGGAAGCCGACCAGCAGCAGCGGGCCTGTGCCCAGAAGCGCCGCCGGCTCTCCGGCCGCCGCAGTGACGGCGAGGCCAAGTGCTGCGACCAGCCAGGACAGCCAGGCGAACCACTTGTTGGTGCGGGCTTTGAAGACTTCAACATTTCCGGCGTGCGGCACACTGCTCATGCCCCTAATAATTCAGGATTCCAGGCCACAGCACTAATCTTCAGTGCAGTCGTGGCCTGGGCGGAAGGGAACGCGTCATGACTGACAACATCACCCCTAACCAGGACACCGCCCCGGCACAGGATCCCGCCAAGGGCGCAGTTGTCCTTGAGGTCCGCGATCTCAGCGTTGACTTCGGCGTGGACAAGAAGTGGGTGCCCGCGGCCATCGGCCTGAACTACGAGGTCAGAGCAGGCGAAGTCCTTGCCATTGTGGGGGAGTCCGGTTCCGGCAAGAGTGCCAGTTCCATGGCCCTCCTGGGCCTCCTGCCCAGCAACAGCCGGGTGTCCGGCAGCGTCCGGCTCTCCGGGAAGGAGCTTCTCGGCGCCAACGCAGCCAACATCCGGGAGGTCCGCGGCAAGGATGTTGCCGTGATCTTCCAGGAGCCGATGACCGCCCTCAACCCCGTGTACACCGTGGGGGCGCAGATTGTGGAGACGGTGCGGCTCCACAACGAGGTTTCCCCTGAGCAGGCCAAAGAGCGTGCCCTGCGGATGCTGGAGCTGGTGGAACTCCCGGATCCGGAGAAGGCCTTCAGGTCCTACCCGCACCAGCTGTCCGGCGGCCAGCGGCAACGGGCCATGATCGCGCAGTCATTGTCCTGCGACCCCAAACTGCTGATTGCCGACGAGCCCACCACGGCCCTGGACGTGACGGTCCAGGCAGAAATCCTTGACCTCATGCGCAACCTGCGGAACAAGCTGGACAGCGCCATCGTGCTGATTACCCATGACATGGGCGTGGTGGCCGACCTTGCAGACCGGATCGCAGTGATGCGGCAGGGGCTGATTGTTGAGACCGGAACTGCCGAGCAGGTCTTCCGCAACCCCCGGCATGAGTACACCCAGGCGCTGCTGGCGGCCGTGCCGCACCTCGGCCAAGGAGGTGCGGAGCCGGGCGAAGGGGTGGATGTCACTGCTGCGCTGGCTGCTGCGACCCATGCCGAACTGGAATCGGTGGACCACGCCGAACTGCTCCGGCGCGAACGCGAGAACGCCGCGGCCCTTGCTGCTGCAGCCGCCGAACGGCCCCGGGGCGAGCCTGTCCTTGAACTGACCGATGTGGCGATCGAGTACCCCAAACAGGGCCGTGTGCCGGCCTTCAGGGCCGTCGAAGGCGCAAACCTTGTGATCTACCCGGGCCAGGTGGTTGGGCTGGTCGGCGAATCAGGTTCAGGCAAGACCACCATCGGCCGGGCGGCCGTGGGGCTGCTTCCGGTCGCCGCCGGCACCATGCGGGTCGTAGGCCAGGACATCTCCGCCGCCAAGAAAAACGGCAAACAGCTGCACCAGGTCCGCCGCCACATCGGCATGGTGTTCCAAGACCCGTCCTCGTCGCTGAACCCGCGCCTTCCGATCGGCGAGAGCATCGGCGAACCGATGTTCCTTGCCGGGGAAGCCAAGGGAAGCGGGCTGCAGAAGCGGATCGAGGCCCTGCTTGACCAGGTTGAGCTGCCGCGGAGCTACCGCAACCGGTACCCGCATGAACTGTCCGGCGGGCAAAAGCAGCGCGTGGGCATTGCCCGGGCGCTGTCGCTCAAGCCGAAGCTGATGGTGGCGGATGAGCCGACGTCGGCTCTTGACGTCTCTGTGCAGGCCAAAGTGCTTGAACTGTTCCAGAACCTCCAAAAGGACCTCGGCTTCGCCTGCCTGTTCGTGACTCACGACCTGGCAGTGGTCGACGTACTGGCCGACCGGATCTGTGTGATGCAACGCGGCAGGATCGTCGAGCAAGGCACCCGGGACCAGATTCTGCGCAATCCGCAGGAGCCCTACACGCAGCGGCTGCTTGCCGCCGTGCCGCTTCCGGACCCCGAAAAACAGCGTGAGCGGAGGGAGCTGAGGGCGCAGTTGCTGGCGAGTGGAGTGGAGTAGCGTCCGTCACATCAGGGGTAGCATACCAGTGAGTAACATGTGACTTGAAATGCGCCGCTGTTGACGCTAGTGGTCAAATTGTGACCGGGTCACAGTTTGGCAACAGAGTTCCAATATTTGGACATTTTGAGGTTAGGCTACTCACTTATGTATGCCACGTCACAGGACACCTCTGTGCCCGGCCTGCGGGGAAGCACAAGATTTCCCTAACTCAACTCCCACAACTCATAGGAGGCGGAATGCGTTTTTCGCGCACTTCCAAAGCACTGGGCATGGTTGCCATCGCGGCCCTTGCCCTGACCGGATGCGGTGCCGGAGGCGGCTCCACAGACGGTGCCAGCCAGGCTGCAGGCGACCCCAACAAGGTCATCACCGCGTACAGCAACGAACCGCAGAAGCCCCTGATGCCCGCCGATACCGGCGAAGTGTACGGTGGCCGCGTTGTGGAGCTCCTGTTCGAGGGACTTCGGAGCTACGACCCCAGCGGCAAGTCCGTGAACGCGCTGGCAGAGTCCATCGAGTCCCCGGACGGCCAGAACTACACCATCAAGGTCAAGTCCGGCAGCAAGTTCACCAACGGCGAGGAAGTTACCGCCAAGAGCTTTGTTGACGCATGGAACTTCGCCGCTCTGAGCACCAACGCCCAGAGCAACAGCAGCTTCTTCGAATCCATCGAAGGCTATGACGCAGTCAGCGCCACCAAGACGGAAAAGGGCGCGGACGGCAAGGACACCGACGTTCCTGCCCCCACCGCACAGACCCTCTCAGGCCTGGCACTGAAGGACGATTCCACCATCACGGTCAAGCTGACGCAGCCTGAAGCCGACTGGCCGTTGCGTCTTGGCTACTCGGCCTTCATGCCGCTGCCCGCTGACGCCATCAAGGACCCGAAGAAATTCGGCGAGAACCCGGTCGGTAACGGCCCGTACAAGATGGCCAAGGAAGGTGCCTGGCAGCACGACAGCCAGATCGAACTGGTCAAGAACGCTGACTACCAGGGCGCACGCGCTGCCAAGAACGGCGGCGTGACGTTCAAGTTCTACACCGACCCGGCCCCGGCCTACACCGACATCCAGGGCAACAACCTCGATGTCACGGACGTCCTGCCGACGGATGCCCTCAAGACCTACACCACGGACTTCCCTGAGAACCACCTCAACAAGCCGTATGCAGGCAACTCCACCCTGAACATCCCGGGCTACCTGCCCGAGTTCCAGGGCGAGGCGGGCAAGCTCCGCCGCCAGGCGCTGTCCATGGCCATCAACCGCGAAGAGATCACCAAAGTCATCTTCTCCGGAACCCGCATCCCGGCCAAGGACTTCACCTCCCCGGCCGTTGACGGCTACAACGAAAATGTTGCCGGTTCCGATGTTCTCAAGTTCGACGCCGCCAAGGCCAAGGACCTGTGGACGAAGGCCGACGCCATCAGCCCGTGGCCGGCTGACAAGACCCTGCAGCTTGCGTACAACACCGATGGCGGCAACAAGGAATGGATCGACGCCGTTGCCAACAATTTCAAGAACAACCTGGGAATCAAGGCCGAGGGCCAGCCGTTCGCCAAGTTTGCTGAAATCCTGAAGCTGCGCACCGCCAAGGACCTTCCCGGCCTGACCCGTGCCGGCTGGCAGGCAGACTACCCGTCGCTGTACAACTTCCTCGGCCCGCTCCTGAAGACCGGCGCCAGCGCCAACTACGAGGGCTACACGAACCCCGAGTTCGACAAGCTCCTCACCGAAGGCCTCGGCGCCAAGTCCACGGACGACGCCAACAAGAAGTTCACCCAGGCACAGGAAATTCTCTTCGAGGAACTCCCGAACCTGCCGCTGTGGTACTCCGCACGCCAGGCCGTCTGGAGCCAGAACGTCAGCAATGTTGACTCTGGCTGGAACGGTGTTCTGCAGTACTGGGCCATCACCGCCAAGTAGTTCTCGGAACATATCCACGTCAAAAAGCTAATGGGGGTTCGGCCAAAAAGCCGGGCCCCCATAGCCTTGGAACCGGCACGAAAGCTGTCCTACATGATCCCCCTTAGCCCCACAAACGCGCGGGAGATGTCGCTGTGATCCAGTACATTCTCCGGCGCCTGCTGCAGATCATTCCGGTGTTTATCGGAACCACCCTGCTCGTCTATTTCATGGTCTTCGCGCTTCCGGGTGACCCCATCCGGGCGCTGTTCGGCGACCGTCCCCCCAGCGAAGCCGTGATCGCGCAGCTCCGCCAGCAGTACAACCTCGACCAGCCGTTCTGGGTGCAATACGGGCTCTTCCTCAAGAACCTGTTCACCTTCAACCTCGGAGTGGATTTCACCGGCCAGCCGATTGCGGCGTCCCTCGGCCGGATTTTTCCGGTGACGGTCATGCTTGCCGTCGAGGCCCTCATTATCCAGACTGTCTTTGGCGTCACCTTCGGCCTCATTGCCGGCCTGCGCAAGGGGAAGATCTTCGACGCGACGGTGCTCGTCGCGTCTCTGGTGGTCATCGCCATCCCGACCTTCGTCCTCGGCTTCGTCCTGCAGTTGCTGATTGGTGTGCAGCTTGGCTGGGCCAAACCCACTGTTGGAGCAAACGCGGACTGGGGCAACCTGATCCTGCCGGCCACTGTGCTTGGACTGGTTTCCTTCGCCTACGTCTTGCGGCTCACCCGTGCATCGGTCATCGAAAACATGAATGCCGACTACGTGCGCACCGCCACCGCGAAAGGCCTGTCACGGCCGCGCGTGGTGATCACGCACATCCTTCGTAACTCGATGATTCCGGTCATCACCTATCTGGGCGCCAGCCTCGGCGGCCTGATGGGCGGCGCCATCGTTACGGAGAGTATCTTCAACGTCCCGGGCGTTGGCCAGAAGCTGTTCCAGGCCGTCATCCGCAGCGAAGGCCCCACCGTGGTCGCGATTGTCAGCGTCCTGGTGCTCGTCTTCGTCATTGCCAACCTGTTGGTCGACTTGCTCTATGCCTGGCTTGATCCAAGGATCCGTTATGAAAACTAATCGCGAAATCGAGCACTTCGTTGCCCCCGTTGAGGAGACCCCTCTGCTGGCAACAGACTCGCTCAAAGTAGACCAGGCACCGCTTAGCCTCTGGGCCGATGCCTGGCGCAAGCTCCGCCGTCGCCCGCTGTTCATCATTTCAGCCGTGATGATTGCCCTGATTATTGTGGTGGCGCTCTTTCCGGGCCTGTTCACCCAGGTGGCGCCGAACGACAACTGCCAGCTGGCAAATTCCGACGGCGCCCCGGCACCCGGGCATCCGCTCGGATTCACCTTCCAGGGCTGCGACGTATACTCCCGCCTCATCCACGGTACCCAGGCGTCGCTCATGGTGGGTGTCTTCTCCGTGCTGTTCGTCCTCATCATCGGAGTCACACTCGGTGCCCTGGCAGGCTTCTATGGCGGCTGGATCGACGCCGTCATTGCCCGTCTTGGCGACATCTTCTTCGCCCTGCCGCTTATTCTGGGCGCGCTGGTGGTCTCGCAGCTGCCGTTCATGCGTGAAAACCGCGGCGTCTGGACAGTGGTCATGGTCCTGGTGATCCTCGGCTGGCCGCAGATGGCCCGCATCACGCGCGGAGCCGTGATCGAAGTGCGCAACGCCGACTTCGTCACTGCGGCCCGGTCCCTTGGCGTCTCGCGCATCGGCTCACTCATCAGGCACGTGCTGCCGAACGCACTTGCGCCGATTATCGTCCTGGCCACCATGGAACTCGGCGTCTTCATCGTTGCCGAAGCCACGTTGTCGTTCATCGGCATCGGCCTGCCAGGCAGCATCATGTCCTGGGGTAACGACATCGCCGCAGCCAAGTCCTCTGTGCGCACCAACCCGGCGATCCTGCTTTACCCGGCAATGGCGCTCTCCGTCACTGTCCTGAGCTTTATCATGCTCGGCGATGCCCTGCGCGACGCCCTCGACCCGAAGAGCCGCCAACGATGAACGAGGCAATCATGACAAGTTCCGATGTCAGCATCCGTGAGGCAGAGCTGGCGGACAAGCCGCTCCTGGAAATCCGCGACCTCGCTATTTCCTTCAAGACCGGTTCCGGTGAGGTCCAGGCCGTCCGGAACGCCCACCTGACCATCATGCCGGGTGAAACGGTCGCGATCGTGGGTGAGTCGGGCTCCGGAAAGTCGACGACGGCGCTGGCCGCCATCGGCCTGCTGCCCGCCAACGGCCGGGTTTCCGGCGGACAGATACTCCTCGACGGTGAGGACATTTCCGATGCCCCGGAAAAGCGCATGATCGAGCTGCGCGGCAACACCATCGGCATGGTCCCGCAGGACCCGATGTCCAACCTCAACCCGGTGTGGAAGATCGGCTACCAAGTCAAGGAAACGCTGCGGGCCAACGGGCGCCCCAGCGGGCCGGCGGACGTTGCGAAGGTTCTCGCCCAGGCAGGCCTTCCCGACGCCGAACGCCGCGCAAAGCAGTACCCGCACGAGTTCTCCGGCGGCATGCGCCAGCGTGCCCTGATCGCGATCGGCCTGTCCTGCCAGCCGCGCCTGCTCATCGCCGACGAGCCGACGTCGGCCCTGGACGTGACCGTGCAGCGTCAGATCCTGGATCACCTGGACAAGATGACCACCGAGCTGGGCACGGCCGTCCTGCTCATCACCCACGACCTGGGCCTCGCCGCCGAACGTGCGGACAAGGTAGTGGTGATGTACCGCGGCCAGGTCGTGGAGGCCGGGCCGTCACTGGAGCTGCTGCAGAACCCGCAGCACCCGTACACGCAGCGGCTTGTGGCGTCGGCCCCGTCACTGGCCTCACGGCGCATCCAGGTGGCCAAGGAGCTCGGCGTCGAGTCGGACGAACTGCTGGCCCCCGGCGAGGCAGTGGCCGTCGAGCCGACCATGACTGAAGACGTGCTCCAGATCCAGAACCTCCGCAAGGTGTTCAAGCTCCGTTCCGGCTTCGGGAAGTCCACCGACTTCACCGCCGTGGACGACGTCTCGTTCAGCGTCAAACGCGGGACCACGACGGCGATTGTGGGGGAGTCGGGTTCCGGCAAGTCCACTGTGGCGCAGATGGTGCTTAACCTCCTCCAGCCGACGTCAGGCAAGATCGTGTTCGACGGTGTGGACACGTCCACGCTGAACAACAAGGAGATCTTCGCGTTCCGCCGCCGCGTGCAGCCGATCTTCCAGGATCCGTACGGTTCCCTCGACCCGATGTACAACATCTTCCGGACCATTGAGGAACCGCTGCGCACCCACAAGATCGGGGACAAGGCCAGCCGGGAGAAGAAGGTCCGCGAGCTCCTGGACCAGGTGGCGCTGCCACAGTCCACCATGCAGCGGTACCCGAATGAACTGTCCGGCGGTCAGCGTCAGCGTGTTGCCATTGCCCGTGCACTGGCGCTCGATCCGGAAGTGATCATCTGCGACGAGGCGGTCTCAGCCCTGGACGTGCTGGTCCAGGCGCAGGTGCTGAACCTGCTCGCTGAGCTCCAGTCCAGGCTGGGCCTGACCTACCTGTTCATCACCCACGACCTCGCCGTGGTCCGGCAGATTGCGGACCACGTCTGCGTGATGGAAAAGGGCAAGCTGGTTGAAACCGGTTCAACGGATGACGTCTTCGACGCGCCGCAGAAGGACTACACGAAGGCGCTGCTCAACGCCATTCCGGGTGCACGGCTCATGCTGCCGCCCGAAGTTGCCTGAACAGACGTTGCCTGAACAGACGCCAGTTGCCTAAGGAAGGAGCCGGTATCCGCCCCGCTGGGTGGATACCGGCTCCTTCTTTGTCCGCTTGCGTGGTGAAGGCGTGAAGCTCAAAGGCGGGACGCCGGCCTAGCCAACCGGCAACGCCGAGGTGGCCGGCTGAGCCGGGGCCTCAAGGCCCAGTTCCTTCAGCCGTGCGGCCAGAATCGTGCCCAGCGCCTTGTGTCCGACGCTGTTCATGTGCACGCCGTCCGCCAGTTCCTTCGCCAGGTTGTATTTGGTCAGCCAGTCTCCAACGCTGATGAAGGGGATGGCGTGCTTGGCCGCGACGGTGCTGAGCAGTGTATCCACCTGTGACCGGCGCCCGCCGCCGTAGTTGACCCCGCGGGCCAAGGTGCCGATCATGGCGAACTTGGACCCGGGGTAGCGCTGCTTGAGCGACGCGATCAGGCGCTCGGCATTGGCCACGATCTGGGCGTCGGTTGCTCCACGTGCAGCATCGTTGCCACCGCCCTCGATGACAACCAGCGCGGGGGAACCGTAGGGGAGCTGCCAGTCACCGCGCTGCAGGGCGTCGATGTAGTTGCCGGTCTTGCCGTTCGAGGCAACGTACCCGGTGCCACCGCGGCCGCAGAAGAAGACGTTGTAGCCCATGGCGGCCAGGCCCTGGCGCGGCCAGCCGGCTTCCGGTTCGGACTGGGAATCCCCGATCAGGACGGCGGTCCGCCTGATGTTGGCCACGATCACTTCGTTGCGGCCGTTTGCAGGGTTCTTGTAAACGGACCCGGGGGCCATGGTTGCCGGATCAAGTTCCGGGGTGAGCTGTGCCTTCGCTGCAGAACCCGCGGCCACGGGTTCACCCGGCGCAGCAGCCACCGGTGCGGCGGCTGACTTCCGGGGAGCGGACGCAGACTTCAGCGGAACAGCACCGGCTGACGGCTGCGCCAGGGCGGAACCGTTCGATTCCGTGGCGGCGTCCGGTACTTGCGGCGCCTGGCCGCAGCCGGCCATCAGAACGCCGACAGCGATCATAGGTGCGATGAAGCGGGGCAAAGCTGAGGCAATTCGCATCTATGGTCTCCGGGCTGTGCGTGCTGTTACCTCCGCAATCATGAGGCATAGCACTGGGAATATCCAGTAACTTTACGCACTATTCTTTCCATTCAAGTGACGCTTCGGTAACGGGGGCGCGTGGGCGCGGATTTGGGGTTTTTAGGCCAATAAATGACCTAGCGCTTAGACTTGTAGAAGGCGCCCTGTGCCAAAGGGTCTTGTCCGTCGTGCGTTCCGGTTGGAAATGTCGCGATACCACAGCTGACTTCACCACTGAATCGAGCAATAACGCATGTCTGAAACCACCACCAACACCGCGGTAGCCACTGCATCGCGCAGTGACCTGCGCAACGTCGCGATCGTGGCCCACGTTGACCACGGCAAGACCACCCTGGTCGACGCCATGCTCAAGCAGACCAACTCCTTTGCCGAGCACAACCACCTCGAAGACCGCGTCATGGACTCCGGTGACCTGGAGCGCGAAAAGGGCATCACCATCCTGGCCAAGAACACCACGGTGGCCTACAACGGACCGTCCTCCATGGGCGAGACCATCACGATCAACGTGATCGACACCCCCGGCCACGCCGACTTCGGCGGCGAGGTGGAGCGCGGCTTGTCCATGGTTGACGGCGTTGTGCTCCTTGTTGACGCTTCTGAAGGACCCCTGCCCCAGACCCGCTTCGTGCTTCGCAAGGCCCTCGCCGCGCACCTGCCGGTGATCCTCCTGGTCAACAAGACCGACCGCCCCGACGCGCGGATCGAAGAAGTTGTCCACGAGTCCATGGACCTGCTCCTGGGCCTGGCGTCCGATCTTGCCGATGAAGTCCCGGACCTGGACCTGGACAAGATCCTCGAAGTCCCGGTCGTCTACGCCGCCGCCAAGGTTGGCCGCGCTTCCCTCGAGCAGCCGGCCGACGGCACGGCTCCGGAGAACGAGGACCTTGAGCCGCTGTTCAAGACCATCATCGAACACATCCCGGCCCCGACGTACAACCCGAACGGCGTCCTGCAGGCCCACGTCACCAACCTGGACGCCTCCCCGTTCCTCGGCCGCCTGGCTCTGCTCCGCATCTACAACGGCACCCTGCGCAAGGGCCAGACCGTTGCCTGGGCACGCGCCAACGGTGAGCTGAAGAACGTCAAGATCACCGAACTGCTGGCCACCAAGGCCCTGGACCGCGTTCCGGCCGAGTCCGCAGGCCCGGGCGAGATCGTCGCCGTCGCCGGCATCGAGGACATCACGATCGGTGAGACCCTGACCGACGCCGAGAACCCGCAGCCGCTGCCCCTGATCACCGTGGACGATCCCGCGATCTCCATGACCATCGGCATCAACACCTCGCCGCTGGCCGGCAAGGTCAAGGGCGCCAAGGTCACGGCCCGCCAGGTGAAGGACCGCCTGGACAAGGAACTGATTGGTAACGTCTCCATCAAGGTTCTCCCCACCGAGCGTCCCGACGCCTGGGAAGTCCAGGGCCGTGGCGAGCTCGCCCTCGCCATCCTTGTCGAGCAGATGCGACGCGAAGGCTTCGAGCTGACGGTCGGCAAGCCGCAGGTGGTCACCAAGACCATCGACGGCAAGATCCACGAGCCGATGGAGCACATGACCATCGATGTACCGGAAGAGTACCTCGGCGCCGTCACGCAGCTCATGGCAGCCCGCAAGGGCCGCATGACCAACATGGCCAACCACGGCACCGGCTGGTGCCGCATGGAGTTTATCGTTCCGGCCCGCGGCCTGATCGGTTTCCGCACCAAGTTCCTCACGGATACCCGCGGCGCCGGCATCGCGGCTTCCATCTCCGAGGGCTACGAGCCCTGGGCGGGTCCGATCGAGTACCGTACCAACGGTTCGATGATCGCCGACCGCGCCGGTGTGGTGACGCCTTTCGCCATGATCAACCTGCAGGAACGCGGCTCCTTCTTCGTGAAGCCCACCTCAGAGGTCTACGAGGGCATGATCGTCGGCGAGAACTCCCGCGCGGACGACATGGATGTCAACATCACCAAGGAAAAGAAGCTCACCAACATGCGTGCCGCCTCCTCCGACACCTTCGAGAACCTGACGCCGCCGCGCGACCTGACCCTCGAAGAGTCCCTCGAATTCGCCCGCGAGGACGAGTGTGTTGAGGTCACCCCGGAGTCCATCCGTATCCGCAAGGTCATCCTGGACACCAACGAGCGTGCCAAGGCCAACCGCGCCCGCGCCAAGGTCTGATCCCGGCACGTTCGGGTCATCACTTTCGTGAACACTAGAGCTGCCGGCATGGCAGGCGGTATTGCCGCCGCCGTGCCGGCAGCTCTTTTCGTTGCCACGGCAGGTACGGTCCTGCACCGCCAGCAGTGGATGGTGGCCGGCGTCGTGCTTCCTTGGGGTGCGGTGGCAGCCCTGGCCCTTCTCGGATCGGTCCAGCTGCTCCTCGGGGCAGGCTTCCGCTCAGTCGTCCCGACGGCGGTGTGCGGCGGCCTCGCCTATGTTCTGGCGGGCTGGTTGTCAATGCTGGAGCCCGGCAAACGGCTCATCGTCGGAGACCTACCGGGGAACACCTGGATCTACGGCATCGCGGGAACAACCGTCCTCATGCTCCTGTGGTGCCGGCGCTACCGGAGGCTGCGCCCGCCGGACTGAGGGTTCGTCAGTGCCGGCTCAACCGGCTTTCGGGTCCCGGTGGTGGGCGATCATCAGCGAGGTGGCCTCGCCGTCGTCGTCGGCCGGGAGCCGGACGTACTCTTCCATTACCGCCCTCAGCTTGGCGAGCATTTCCTCCCGGTGCTCGGCGTTGAACTTCACCCCGAGGCGCCACACCTCGATGTCTTCCGACGGAAGATCCCTGGTCTCCTGCAGGAACGTCTCGATCAGGATCGGAGCCACGTTGTCCACGGGCGTATGCCAGGACGTGCGGCTGGCCGTGTAGGGAACCTCGACGGCGCCCCTCTTGCCTTTCCGGCGCTCTCCAGGCACCAGGAACCCGGTCCGCACGAGAGTCCGGACATGGTGCAGGCTTGACGCCGGGTTGAGGCCCAGGAGTTCGGCAATCTCCTTGTTGGTCCGTGACTGGTGCAGGCACATCCGCAGGATCCGAAGCCGCAGCGGCGAGCTGAGGGCGCGTCCCTTGGCGGCAACGTCCGCATCAGGGTCCTGCTCCGGCCGGTTCATAGGGAAAGTGTAGCCAAGCCTGTCCGGAGGGCTAGGGGGCGGTGCGCGGGGCACGCCGCGCCGGTGCCGGTGGCACCGGCCTCGCTGCCACCACCATGGCCAACGGAATGACGACGTCGGTCCGCCGGGTCCGGACGGTGCATTCCGCCTGGTTGATTCCCACCAGGTCGCCCAGCGCATCCGTCAGGCCCTCCGATATCCTGTAACGCACCACCACCCTTGTGCCCAGGGAGGCGCCTTCAAGGAACTGCCGGGGAGTGGGGATCTGCGAATTCACCACTTCATACTAGGATGCCGGGCTTGTATGACGCCGGGCTTTGTATGACGGGCTAGGTTCGCGGGAACAGGCTGGTAGATAATAGGCTCAGAAGTCAGCAGCCCGGCGCTCAGGCCGGGAGTGATATCCGGCCGAACGCCGGAACCAACGTGGAGAGGCAAGGGACGTGACGTACGTAATCGCGCAGCCGTGTGTAGATGTCAAGGACAAGGCATGTATTGAGGAATGCCCCGTCGATTGCATCTACGAGGGTGAGCGGTCCCTCTACATTCATCCGGACGAATGCGTCGACTGCGGCGCCTGCGAACCGGTTTGCCCCGTGGAAGCCATCTATTACGAGGATGACACCCCCGACGAGTGGGCCGACTACTACAAGGCCAACGTTGAATTCTTCGACGAGCTGGGTTCTCCCGGCGGTGCCGCGAAGGTGGGCAACACGCACACCGACCACCCGATGATTGCCGCCCTGCCGCCCCAGAACCAGGATCACTGAGGCGTCTGGCGTGACCTCCGCGGTACGCAGCTTCGGACTCAGCCTGCCCGACTACCCGTGGGAAGCCATGGCACCGTATCTTGCCAGGGCCGCGGAGCACCCCGGAGGGGCAGTCAACCTTTCCATCGGAACCCCCGTGGACCATACGCCTGCCCTGATCCAGGAGGCGCTCCAGCGGGCCGCTGACGCCCCGGGGTACCCCACGGTGCATGGAACGCCGGCGCTCCGCGCAGCGATCGCGGATTGGTTCGCGCGCCGCCGCGGCGTTCCCGGGCTGGACCCCCGGGACGTGATGCCCACCGTCGGGTCCAAGGAACTTGTGGCCTGGCTGCCGTTCCTTTTGGGGCTGAAGCCCGGAGACGTCGTCGTCCGTCCGACGGTTGCCTACCCCACGTACGACATCGGGGCGTCATTCGCCGGCGCTGAACAGATCGCCGCCGACGACCTTGATGAACTGGACGACGAGACGCGGCAGCGCGTCCGGCTCGTCTGGGTCAACTCGCCGGCCAACCCCACCGGAAGCGTCCGTGACGCCGCGTCGTTGAAGCGGATCGTGGACCAGGCCCGCGAGGTAGGCGCCGTGGTTGCTTCCGACGAATGCTATGCGGAACTCGGTTGGGGGGAGTGGGACGTCCAGCGCGGCGGCCACCCGGTGCCCAGCATCCTGGACCCCCGCGTTGCCGGAACATCACATGACGGCCTGCTCGCGGTGTATTCGCTGAGCAAACAGTCGAACCTTGCGGGATACCGTGCCGCGTTCGTCGCGGGCGATCCGGTGATCATGGCCAATCTGGTGAACAGCCGGAAACACGCGGGCATGATCGTTCCCTATCCGGTGCAGGAAGCCATGCGGGTCGCACTGGGGGACGACGCCCACGTAGAGGCACAGAAAGACCTTTACCGCGGACGGCGGGAACGGATAGTTCCCGCACTCGAGGCCTTCGGGCTGGCAATCCACGAGTCCAGGGCCGGGCTCTACCTGTGGTGCACTGCCGGCGAGGCCACGTGGGACACCGTGGGCAGGCTGGCCGAACTCGGAATCGTGGTGGGGCCCGGCGTCTTCTACGGCGACGCCGGCAACGGGTTCATCCGGGTGGCGCTGACTGCCGCGGACGAGCGGATCGACGCGGCAGTGGCGCGGCTGACCGCCGGCGCTTAGCGGCTACGGGTCCGTAACAATGGTGTGACACGCAACACAACGGGGGCGTTTTCGAGGCATTTAGGCACTACCGGATTAGTGTCACCTTGCCTTGGAGCGGTACTTTTTAACTGACTATCAATGGTGGCTTTCTACAAGAAGGCAGCCCGGCCGTTGGAATCCCTGCCTTGCAGGCTCCTCGGGCGGCTCCACCGGAGGTTGGATCAAGCTTTCTACAGAGAGGCCCTGGCGCCTCATGAGGAGACTCCATGACTGAGACCACCAGCGCAACCCTGCGCCATGCGGGCGGCGAACTCGAACTCCCGCGCATCAAGGTTGTAGAAGGAAACGAAGGCTATGACGTTTCCAAACTGCTGAAGCAGACAGGCGCCGTTGCCTTTGACCCCGGTTTCATGAACACCGCGGCCACCACTTCGGCCATCACCTACATCGACGGCGATGCCGGAATCCTGCGGTACCGCGGGTACCCGATCGAGCAGCTGGCCCAGCACTCCAGCTTCCTGGAAGTTTCCTACCTGCTGATCTACGGCAACCTGCCGACGCCCACCGAGCTGGATGCCTTCGACCAGCGCATCCGCCGCCACACCCTGCTGCATGAAGAGCTCAAGGGCTTCTTCGGCGGCTTCCCGCGCGACGCACACCCGATGCCCGTCCTGTCCTCGGCCGTGTCCGCCCTCTCCACCTTCTACCAGGACTCCCTGGACCCCTTCAACGCCGAGCATGTGGAAGTGTCCACCTACCGGCTCCTGGCCAAGATGCCGGTCATCGCCGCCTACGCATTGAAGAAGAGCATCGGCCAGCCCATGCTCTACCCGGACAACTCCATGAACCTCGTGGAGAACTTCCTGCGCCTCAGCTTTGGGCTTCCGGCCGAGCAGTACGAGCTGGACCCGGTCATGGTCAAGGCCCTGGACCTTCTCCTGATCCTGCATGCGGACCACGAGCAGAACTGTTCCACGTCCACGGTGCGCCTGGTGGGTTCGTCCAACGCCAACCTCTTCGCCTCCGTATCTGCAGGTATCAACGCACTGTTCGGCCCCGCCCACGGCGGCGCCAACGAGGCAGTGCTCAAGATGCTGCGCCAGATCCAGACCGAGGGCATCAAGCCTGAGGACTACATGGAGAAGGTCAAAAACAAGGAAGACGGCGTCCGCCTCATGGGCTTCGGGCACCGCGTCTACAAGAACTACGATCCGCGGGCCAGGATCGTCAAGGACACGGCACACGAAGTGCTCGGCAAGCTTGGCGGCAACGACGAACTGCTGGACATCGCCATGCGCCTCGAAGAGAAGGCCCTGGGCGACGACTACTTCATCCAGCGCAAGCTCTACCCGAACGTGGACTTCTACACCGGCCTGATCTACAAGGCCATGGGCTTCCCGGAAAAGATGTTCACGGTCCTCTTTGCGATCGGCCGCCTGCCGGGCTGGATTGCCCAGTGGCGCGAAATGATCAACGATCCCAGCACCAAGATCGGCCGTCCGCGCCAGCTCTACACAGGAGAGCCGGAGCGCAACTACCCGGCCAGCTAGCCGGGTCGACCTATACCGGTGACCAAAGAATAAAGAACGACGCCGGCCGTGCACCTTGGGTGCGCGGCCGGCGTCGTTTTTTCTGGTGATCGAGCCTGTCGAGATCAGGAGTTGTAGCCCAGCGGGTTGTTCTTCTGCCAGCGCCAGTGGTCCTCGCACATCTGGTCCACCGTCTTGGTGGTGGACCAGCTCAGGTCGGCCAGGGCGGACGTGGCATCAGCCCAGAACGCCGGAAGGTCTCCCGCCCGGCGGCCGGTGATCTCGTAGGGGAGCTCGTGGCCCACGGCCTTTTCGAAGGATCGAAGCACTTCCAGGACGGAAGATCCCTTGCCGGAGCCGAGGTTCCAGCGGAAGACTCCGGTGCGGTCAGCCACGTGCTTGAGGGCCGCGACGTGGCCTTCGGCAAGATCCACGACGTGGATGTAGTCACGCAGGCAGGTTCCGTCAGGTGTGTCGTAGTCGCCGCCGAAGACCATCAGCTTTTCGCGGCGGCCCACGGCGACCTGGGCGATAAACGGAACCAGGTTGTTGGGGATGCCCTGCGGGTCTTCGCCGATCCGGCCGGACGGGTGTGCTCCCACCGGGTTGAAGTACCGGAGGAGTGCGATGTGCCAGCGGGTGTCTGCGGCTCCGAGGTCCGAGAGGATGTCCTCGATCTGTTCCTTGGTCCGGCCGTAGGGATTGTTGGCGCCGATCTCCATCTTTTCCACGTAGGGGATGGGATTGTGCTCGCCGTACACGGTTGCGGAGGAGCTGAACACCAGGGAGCGGACGTCATACCGGTCCATGACACGGATCAGGTTCAGCGTGCCGACGAGGTTGTTGTAGTAATACTTCAGCGGCTCCCGAACGGATTCGCCCACGGCCTTGAGTCCGGCGAAGTGGATCACTGCATCGATCCGGTCCTGCGCGAAGACGGCGTCCACGGCCGCCTCGTCCACGAGGTCCACGTTGTGGAACGCCGCCTCCTTGCCGCTGAGCTCGGCTACGCGGCGCAGCGACTCTTCGCTTGAATTGACCAGGTTGTCGATGACCGCTACCTCATGGCCGGCTTCCTGCAGGGACAGAACAGTGTGGGACCCGATGTAGCCGGTGCCGCCCGTAACCAGAATTCTCATGGACCCAACGCTATCCCAATTCGCCAGGCTTCCGCCCGTGTTGCCCACACCTTGGCGGCACAACTGTGCTAAATAATAGGGGTGCCCAAAATTGTTGATGCCGCCGTCCGGCGCCAGGAAGTTGTCGAAGCAGTCTTTAGAATCATCGCGGCGGACGGGCTGGAACGGGCGTCCCTGCGTGAGGTAGCTGACGAGGCCGGACTGGCGGTAGGTTCCGTCCGCCATTACTTCGCCAGCAGCGACGACTTGCTGGCCCATTCCTTTGGCGTTGTGGTGGACAGGATCACCGGCAGGCTGGACGTGGCCCGGGAGCACCTCAGCCGGCAGGACCCCGGGACACCCGGGTATGCCGAGGGCGTGTTAACCCTGCTGGGCCAGTTCCTCCCGCTGGACGAGGAGCGGGCGGTGGACGCATGTGTCTGGATGGCATTCAAGAATGCCGCGCGGATTAGGCCTTTCCTGGCCGCCGAGGCCGACCGCAGCCACCGCGCTGTTGCCGCCGTCGTGGGGTGGCTGATTATGGAACTCCGGGGACCCGGAGAAACGGGGGACGGCGACGGTCACCAGGCCCTGGTGACCGAGGCGGAGAGGCTGCTGGCGACCTTGGACGGATTGACGATGCACGCCCTGCTGCAGCCGGAATGGATGACTGCCGAGATGTGCCGGGACGTCCTGTCATCGCATCTGCAGAGTCTGGGCTAGTCTTCAACCAGCCATTAACGTGGCTAGTCATCAGGAATACACTGGGACAGTAAACATGCCAAGGGAGGCCATTCGGATGCACCAAACAGGCGGTCCTGGCTGGCGAATCACCATGGACACCTCGGGTCCCATGCTCATCGCGCTTTATGTTCGCGACGCCGCAGGTCTCAACTCCGCCGGGCGTCCGGCGCTTTGCCATTTGGCACCCAAAATCCGTCCGGTGGACCACACCAGCCTCACCTCCGAAGTAGGCGGAATCAGTGCGCTGAAGACGGAATGGGAGGCCTGGTGGGAGCAGCTGCTCAAGGCGCATCCCCAAATGACCCCGGACGTGACGCCGCCGGACTTCGAGGCCTTTGGCAACTCTCCGGCTCTTCAGCGCGTGCTGCAGGCCCACTTCGGTTCGGCCCTGACGTGGGCACGGGAGCGCCGTGCTGAATACGCGGCGCTCGAAGCCGAACGGGAGGCCACCGGCGCCCCTCAAGTCCTCGGCGACATGGTGGAGGACCGCCTGCTGGAGGTGGGCCGCGGTTCGCGTGACTTTACGTTGACTATCATCGAACTTCCGCTGACGGAACCAAGGGCGTGGTACCTGGAGCCGGACAAGATCATCATGAGCAAGGAACTGCTCTCCCAGCCCGAGGTGTTCCGAAGCTACGTCCAACCCGTGGTGGAACTGCTCGTCTGACCGTCAGGGAACTCCGGCGGCGACGGTGACCGTGACCTGGCCGGACTGGTCACCCGAAGGCTGCCAGCCGTTCCTGGACGCCCGGTCCCAGCTGCGGCCATCCACTCCGACCTCCGTCACCGACAGGGACTTCGCGTTCGCCACAGCCCACTGCGCAACGGCCCAAGCCTCGCTGCCTTCCGCCTGCAGCACGATCGTCCTGCCGTCTGCCGAAGCCTGGAGGTTCCCGAAAGCGGCGTTCATTTCGCCGAGCACGGCCTGGACATCACCTGAACCCTCCGGTGACTTGAGCGTACAGTCCAGCGCAGCGGGGGACTGGCCGGTCAGGGCAGAGGCAAAGGCCCGGCCCATATCCTCATGCTCCGCGTAAGCTGCGGGGTATGCCGAGCGCTGGACCTGCTGCGCGGCGGCCGTGACTTCCAACGACTCATACCCCGGGATCTTCACCAGGGCGTCGTAGAAGGCCCCGGTCGAATAGTAGGGGTCCATCACCTGTTCCTCGGTGCCCCAGCCCTGCGAGGGGCGCTGCTGGAACAGGCCGCGCGAATCCGGGCCCGCCTTGTCCCCGTGCTCGATGTTGCGCAGCTTGGATTCCTGCATGGCCGTGGCCAAAGCGATGCTCGCCGCCCTGGGCGGCAGCCCGCGGCGCACGGCGACAGCGGTGATCAGGGCCGCGTTCGCCGCCTGGTCGGTGGCCAGGTCGGCCTTCCGTGCCCCGACGGCGGCGGTGCACTTCTCAGCAATGAGCGTTTCCGAGCGCTGGATAAAGGCCACGGCAGTGTAGATGCCGCCGGCAATCAGGGCCAGGGCCAGCCCCAGCACTAGCAGGCGGCGCAGGCCACGTCTCCGTGACACGGGGCTACTCCCTCAGGCCCTGGACGGGCCGGTTGACTTCTGTGGGCGGGCTGACTCAGTTGGCGTGGAGTGCCTCGTTGAGTTCCACTGTCTGGCCCTTGCGGGGGAGCACCTCAACAGCGCCGCTCGCGGAATTGCGGCGGAACAACAGGTTGGGCACACCGGAGAGCTCAACTGCCTTGACCACCCTGGTGGTGTCCTCGCCGTCGGCGTCCTTCGGGCCGATCACGCGTACGCGGGTCCCGGCCGTGACATACAGGCCGGCCTCCACTACCGAGTCGTCGCCGATGCTGATGCCCACACCGGAGTTTGCACCCAGCAGCACACGTTCGCCGAGGGAGATCTTCTCCTTGCCGCCGCCGGACAGGGTGCCCATGATCGACGCACCGCCGCCCACATCGGTGCCGTCCCCCGTGACGACACCCGCTGAGATGCGGCCTTCGACCATGGAGGTGCCCAGGGTGCCGGCGTTGAAGTTGACGAACCCTTCGTGCATCACCGTGGTGCCCTCGGCAAGGTACGCGCCAAGCCGGACGCGGTCAGCGTCGGCGATCCGGACACCTGCAGGCACCACATAGTCCACCATGCGGGGGAACTTGTCCACGCCGTAGACCGTCACGGCGCCGCGCTTGCGCAGCTTGGCCCGGGTCATTTCGAAGCCGTCAACGGCAGCCGGGCCGAAGTTCGTCCACACGACGTTGGGGAGCTTGCCGAAAATGCCGTCCAGGTTGATGGTGTTGGGCCGGACCAGCCGGTGCGAGAGCAGGTGCAGGCGCAGGTAGGCGTCCGCGGTATCGGCGGGGGCTTCGTCCAGGTGGACCTGGACGAACACAACCTGCTGTTCCGTCCCGCGGTCCGCGTCGGCGCCGGCGGCAGCGATCTCGGCCAGCACGGGATCGGCGCTTTCCACATTCCGGAGGCTGTCCGCTGCTGTTCCAAGGGACGGCGCGGGGAACCAGACGTCCAGCACCGTAGCCTCGCCGTTACGGGTGGAAATGGTGGCCACACCGTAGCCATAGGCGGAGCGGGCGTCGGCGGACGCGGAATTGTCAGCGGGCACGGCGGAAGCAGCAGCGGTTTCAGTCATGGTCCCAGTCTATCGAGAGGCGGGAGCAGGTCTCGAACTAGACTGTCATCGTGACTGCTCAAACCGCCTCTGTCCGCCTGGACCTCCACCAGGACGTCGCCCTCCTCACCGCTGCGCTCATTGACATCAACAGCGTCTCGGCCAACGAGAAGGAACTGGCCGACGCCGTCGAACACGCCCTGCTGAAGATTCCGCAGCTCAAGATCGTCCGGGACGGCGACTCCATCATTGCCCGTACGGACCTCGGCCGCCCGGAGCGGGTCATCCTGGCCGGGCACCTGGATACGGTGCCCCTGCCGACCACCGAAGGGGCACTGGGCACCGTCCCATCGTTCTGGCCGTCCGGCGCACCGGGGGAAGGGCTGCTGTACGGCCGCGGCACCACGGACATGAAAGGCGGAGTCGCGGTGCAGCTGGCACTGGCGGCAACAATGTTCGACGGCGGCGCGGAACCGAGTAAGGACGTCACCTTCGTGTTCTACGACCATGAGGAAGTGGAAGCGGTGAAGAGCGGACTCGGGCGCCTGGTCCGCAACCATGGCGAGCTCCTGGACGGCGACTTTGCCATCCTGCTGGAGCCGACGCACGGCACTGTGGAAGGCGGATGCAACGGCACCATGCGCTTCGAGGCAACCACCGTCGGCGAAGCCGCGCATTCCGCCCGGGCGTGGATGGGCAGCAACGCCATCCACGCCGCGGCCCCTATTCTCGCCAGGCTGGCCGCCTATGAACCGGCCACCATCAATGTGGACGGCCTGGACTACCGCGAAAGCCTCAATGCGGTGAAGATCAACGGCGGCACGGCCGGCAATGTCATCCCCGACCGTTGCGTGGTGGAAATCAACTACCGCTTTGCTCCGGACAAGAACCCGGAACAGGCGGAAGCCCACGTTCGGGAGCTTCTCGAGGGGTTCGACGTCGTCAAGACGGACAGTGCCGCCGGCGCGCGGCCCGGCCTGAACCATCCGGCCGCCGCGTCCTTCGTGGCCGCGGTCGGCGCGGAACCGAAACCCAAATACGGCTGGACCGACGTCGCGCGCTTCAGCGAACTGGGGATACCCGCCGTCAACTTCGGCCCGGGCGATCCTCTGCTGGCGCATAAGGATAACGAGCACGTCGACGCCGATGCGATCCGCGAATGCCTTCGGGCGCTTCGGACGTGGCTGGGCTGATATCCACTGGCCTCGCGCGGCACAAAGAAGGCCCGGATCCTTGCGGATCCGGGCCTTCAATGTTTTCCAGGATTTACTTGGCAGCGGTCTCAACCAAGGCTGGCTCGGCCTTGGCAACGCCGCCGGCGGCCTTCTTGGAGCCGCGGCGTTCGATCCAGATAGCCAGTCGGGACACCGACAGGTTGATCAGAATGTAAATGGCCGCGCCAACGAAGAATGCCGAAAAGAGCAGGCTCGGTTCCAGGTCGGAAATCAGCTTGACCTTACGCAGCAGTTCCTCGTACGCCACGATATAGCCCAGTGAGGTGTCCTTGAGCAGGACCACCAGCTGTGCGATCAACGAGGGAAGCATGCGGCGGATGGCCTGCGGGAACTCGATGGACAGCCGTGACTGGAAGCTTCGCAGGCCGATGGCAAGTCCGGCTTCGCGCTGGCCCTTGGGCAGGGACTGGATCCCGGCGCGCAGGATTTCGGAGAAGATCGCCGCGTTGTACAGCACCAGGCCCGACACGACGGCCACGTAGGGACTCGTGGCGAATACCAGCAGCACGAACAGGATCATCAGGACCACCGGCATGCCGCGGAGGAATTCCAGTACCACCTGCGTGGGGATGCGGATCCACGGAATGAGCGAAATGCGGAGCAGGCACAGTGCCACACCCAGCGGGAAGGCGATGACAGCAGCAACCGCCGCGGCCTGCAGGGTGGCGAGGACGCCGAGTCCCAGCTGGGTCCAGACGTCCCTGGCATACTCATTGACGAACACGGCCCACCGGTCAGCGTCGAAGATGCCCTGGCTGGAAAGGATGACCACCGCGCCTATGACGCCGCCGGCGATGACGATGGAACCGACTACTGAGCCAATGAGGGAGATTCGCCGGGCTTTGGGCCCGGGAACGTCGTACAGAACTGAAGTCATCGGGCGATCGCCACCTTACGTTCGACATAATGGGCAAGGAGGCCGAGCGGCACCGTCAGCAGCAGGTAGAAGAATGCGACGCCGATCAGCACCCACATCACCGCGTCGCCGCGCGAGTTCGAGAGCTGCAGGCCATAACCGAACAACTCGAGAACAAAGAAGGCACCGGCCACGGAGGAGTTTTTCACGAGGGCGATGAGAATGTTGATCAGGGGCGGGACCACCGTCCTGAGCGCCTGGGGCAGGACAATCAGGCCCAGGACCTGCGCGAAGGTCATGCCGATGCTGCGGGCGGCCTCAGCCTGGCCAACGGCAACGCTGTTCACGCCGGAGCGGACGGCCTCGGCCACGAAGGCGGCTGTGTAACCGCTCAACGCGATAATGGCGGCCACTTCGAACTGGTCGAATTTCACGCCCAGGCGCGGCAGCACGATGGCCGAGAAGAAAAAGATGATGGTGAGCGGGGTGTTCCTGGCGACTTCCACATAGAACATGCTGAAGCCGCGAAGCGCCGCCACGGGTGAAACGCGCATGGCGGCCAGGATCGTGCCGAAGACCAGGGCGATGATACCGGAGACGGCGGCCAGGAAGAGTGTGCGGAGGAAACCGTCCCAATACTGCGGGAGGCTTTCGATGATGACGTCCATGATGTCCTTCGGCGACGGCGGAACTAGGGGCGGAACCTGCGGATGGTGGTTGCCGGCGGACCTGCACGTCCGCCGACAACCACCGGATGCCCGTTAGTAGCGGTCGATAGTCGGGAGGTCCGGCACGGTCTTGATGACCTTGCCGGCGGTAGCTTCCCAGGCCTTCTTGTACGTGTCGTCCTTGGCGAAGCCTTCGAGCTGGTCGTTGATCCAGTTGCGGAATACGGTGTCGTCCTTCTTCAGGCCGATGCCATAAGGCTCCTTGGTGAAGGTCTCTTCGGAGGCGAGCTTGAAGGCTTCAGGTTCCTTGTCCACGTAGCCGGCGAGGATCACGTTGTCCGTGGTGACGGCAACTACCTGCTTGTTGCGGAGCGGTTCCAGGCACGCGGTGTAGTTCGCGGCCGGAACGAGTTCGGCCTTGTACTTGTCCACGATGGTCTTTGCCGGGGTGGACCCGGTCACGGAGCAGACCTTCTTGCCTGCGACGTCTTCGGGCTTGGTAATGGAGTTGTCGTCCTTGTTCACCAGCAGCGCCTGGCCGGCTTCGTAGTACGGGCCCGCGAAGGAAACCTTCTGCTTGCGGGCGTCATTGATGGTGTAAGTAGCCACGACGATGTCAACGCGGCCCTGCTCAATGAACGGTTCGCGGTTCGCGGAAACAGTTTCCACCCATTCGATCTTGTCGGCGGCGATTCCCAGCTTGGCGGCGATGGCCTTGCCGATTTCGACGTCGAAGCCGACCGGCTTTCCGTCCAGGCCCTTCTGGCCGAACAGCGGCTGGTCGAACTTGGTGCCGATGGTGATCTTGCCGGCTGAGGACAGCTTGGCCATGGTGGTGTCAGCCGCAAAGCTCGGCTTCTCCGCAACCGGCGGGTTCGTGGTTGACGAACCCCCGCCGCCACCGCACGCGCTCAGGGTGAGTGCGAGGGCCGCTGATGCGGCAACCACAAAGGACTTTCGTCGGGTCATAAATGCCTTCATGACATTACCTTTCATTGGCGGCCACTGTGGTGGCCTAGGTGCGAACTGAGTTGGTGCGGTCTCGGGGAATCAGTGAGTGAGGAGCTTGGAGAGGAAATCCTTGGCGCGGGTGCTCTGCGGGTTCGTGAAGAATTCCTCGGGCGTCGAGTCCTCGACGATCTGGCCGTCCGCCATGAACACCACGCGGTCAGCGGCTTTACGGGCGAAGCCCATTTCGTGGGTGACCACGATCATGGTCATCCCTTCCTTGGCCAGCTGGATCATGACGTCAAGGACTTCGTTGATCATCTCCGGGTCAAGGGCCGAGGTGGGCTCGTCAAAGAGCATGACCTTCGGCTTCATGGCCAGGGCGCGGGCAATTGCCACGCGCTGCTGCTGGCCGCCGGAGAGCTGTGCCGGCAGCTTGGGTGCCTGGTGTCCGACGCCGACGCGTTCCAGCAGTGCCATGGCGTCCTTGTCGGCCTGCGCCTTGGACACCCCTTTAACCTTGATCGGCCCCAGGGTGACGTTCTCGAGGATCGTCTTGTGGGCAAAGAGATTGAAGGACTGGAACACCATTCCGACGTCGGCCCGCAGCTTGGCGAGTTCCTTGCCTTCCTCCGGGAGTTCCTTACCGTCGATGGCGATCTTGCCGTCATCGATCGTCTCCAGACGGTTGATGGCCCGGCAGAGAGTCGATTTACCGGAACCGGACGGTCCGATGACCACAACAACTTCGCCCTTGCGGACGTTGAGGTTGATGTCCTTCAGTACGTGCAGCTGGCCGTAGTGCTTGTTCACGGCTTTCAGGGAGACGAGCGCATCGCCGGGCACTTGAGTAGTCATAAGAGAGAATCTAGCGAACATTAGCGGGATATGACGGCAATCACTCCAACTTCATGCAGATCGTAATTCAAGAGATACCTGCAGGTCAGCGCCCCGGGTGCCCGCTGCTGCGGGTTCGGACGCGCCGGACGGTCGGGCTTGTCGAACCGCGCTAGCCTTGGTGGATGAGTACCGATCCGCAGCCTTCTCCAACTCCAGTACCTCCCATTGCCACCCGTCACAAGGGTCCGCTGGAGCTGCGACGCAAACAGGCGGCAGTGGAGATGTCGGACCAGCACCTGCTGGACACGAAAGGCCCGGGCCAGTTCGTCCACACCGACCCCTGGCGCGTGCTCAGGATCCAAAGTGAGTTCGTGGAAGGCTTTGGTGCCCTCGCGGACCTGGGGCCGGCCGTCAGCGTGTTCGGATCCGCCCGCACCAAACCCGGATCCGTCTACTACGAACTGGGCGTTGAAGTGGGCCGCAAACTGGCTGAAGCGGGAGTTGCCGTTATTACCGGCGGTGGCCCGGGCTCCATGGAGGCGGCCAACAAGGGTGCCGTCCAGGGAAACGGCGTCTCCGTGGGACTCGGCATTGAGCTCCCGTTCGAACAGGGCCTCAACCAGTGGGTGGACCTCGGAATCAACTTCCGCTATTTCTTCGCACGGAAGACGATGTTCGTGAAGTATGCCCAGGGCTTTATTGTCCTTCCCGGCGGCTTGGGCACCCTGGACGAACTCTTCGAAGCGATGGTCCTGGTCCAGACCCGGAAGGTCACCTCGTTCCCCATCGTCCTGCTGGGCACTGCCTTCTGGGGACCCATGATCGACTGGATCAGGGGCACGCTCGTGGAAGACGGGATGATCTCCGAGAAGGACCTGAGCCTCATCCAGGTGGTCGACGAGCCCGGCCATGCGGTGGACCTGGTCATCCACGGCGCCATCCGCCCGTCGCCGGGAAGCAGCACGGGCAATGGCGCAGGCGGCCCGAACGGCAATCAGCGGCCGGAGTAGCTGCCGCTCCGGTGTCTGGCACGATGGATCCTGTGAGTTTCTTCCTGATATTCCTCGCCATCGCTTTGATAGGCGCCGCGCTCTTCTTCGGAGCGGATTCCGCGTCGGGTATTTTTCGGCGCCGACGGTCCGCGGAGTCCGCGCTTTTGGACGGTTTCGACGAACCTGTGGCCTCGCTTCCCCCGGTGCTGCTTCCTGCCGAGGCGGCGCCTGCCGATGTCGACCGGATCCGTTTTGCCCTGGGGCTGCGCGGTTACCGCATGGATCAGGTTGACCAGGTCCTGGACGACCTCCGGGACCAGCTTGCCGCCAAGGACCAGGAAATTGAACGCTTGCGCGCGGAACTCGCGCCGGCGCAGCCAGGGGAGAGCGGGCCTTGAGCCAACAGGGCACGTCGGCCGGTCGGGTGGTGCCGGAGGGAAACCAGGGAGTGAATGCCCTGCTGCGTCAACGCATGGGTTCGGCCGCTGCGCGCGCGGGCCTATGGCCGTGGTGGGCGCAAGTGGCCTGCGTCTACACTGCCGCACGGCTTGTCAGCGCCTGCATCTTCATGGCGGCCGCCCTGCACCAGGGAGTCAACCCGTGGTTTCCCGCAAAGCCTGATTATTGGAACTTCATCAATATCTGGGACGCCCGCTGGTACGGCGAGGTACTCCGGAACGGCTACCCGAGTCAGCTTCCCGTGGACGACGGCGGCAACGTCCAGGAGAACGCCTGGGCTTTCTATGCGCTCTTTCCGATGCTCGGGCGGGCACTCTCGGCCATGACGGGCATGGACCCCGCGCTGGCCCTCACAGTCATCGCGATGGCTGCCGGGCTGGGTGCCGCGCTGGTGGTGTATCGGCTCTTTCGGCAGAAAGCCGCCCACCGCACGGCGATGTGGGGTGTGGTCTTCTTTTCCACCTTTCCCGTGGCCGCCGTCCTCCAGGTTCCCTATGCCGAGTCGCTGAACCTTTTGCTGCTGGCGTCGGCACTGCTCCTGGTCATGCAGAGGCGATATCTGTGGGCTATGCCGGTAGTCGTCCTCATGTGCCTTTCCCGGCCCACGGGGGTTCCGTTTGCCGCCATGGCTGGAGGATTGCTCGCCTACCGTTTGTGGGAGCGCACCCGTCCCGGCATCCGACGCGGCGATGAGGCCCCGGCTCACAGTGGACGGGACCTCCTGGGCCTGGCGGGTTTGACCGCAGTCAGCGGACTCGGCGCCCTGATGTGGCCTGCCATCGCCTGGGCTGTTACCGGAGATCCTTCGGCATACACCAAGACGGAAACCGTCTGGCGCGGCCATGACCTTGTGCCCTTCAAGCCGTGGTTCGACACCGGAATCCAGCTCTTCGGGCCAGCATTGGGGGTGCTGGCTCCATTCATATTTGTAGCGGCCTTCGGGCTTGTCATGACATCCTCCCCCGTGGCGGCATTGGGGACGGAGCTGCGGCTTTGGTGCGTCTGCTACATGGGTTACCTGCTCGTGTTCCTGCATCCCCAGACCAGCACGTTCCGGATGCTCCTGCCGCTCTTCCCGCTGGCGCTGAGTGCAGCCCTCATGTCGCGTTCCCGCGCCTACCGGGGAACCGTGGTCACCATGTTCGTCCTGCTCCAGATTGTCTGGATCGTATGGCTGTGGGCCTGGGCCCAGCTGCCCGGCGGGGGAGACTACCCGCCGTGACCCGGGCGCGGGCGCTATGACCGCGGCCACAATTTTCCAAGTGATGAAGAAAATCCATCAATTAGCTACAGCCGGGTAATTACAGGATAATAGGGGTGAAGCATGAACAAATTGCATTCAAAACTGTTCAGCCATGGCGGTTGCTGCTAAGCCGTCATAGCGGCTTGATTGACGACGCGGCCACAGCCCGCCCGGGCTGGTAGGTCCTGGGACTATTGGAGGGGATTTTCCTCATGGCGGCTATGAAACCACGCACCGGCGACGGCCCTATGGAAGTAACCAAAGAGGGCCGCAGCTTGATTATGCGTGTGCCGCTCGAAGGCGGGGGGCGGCTTGTGGTCGAACTTAACGCGGCAGAGGCGGCAAACCTCAAGGAATGCCTGGTCGGCGTTACCGAATAGATTTGCTCTGGAAGGGCCCGCGGCTTTTGGCTGCGGGCCCTTCCTTATTTCTTGACCGCTACCAACAGGCCGTCACCGGTGGGCAGCATGGCCGAGGCCAGCCGTTCGTCGTCGCGAATTGCCTTGCCCACCTGGCGAAGAACCACGGTGGTTGAATCCCGGGCCGCCGGGTTGGCTACGCGGTCCTTGTCCAGGGCGTCGTTGATGACCAGCAGGCCTCCGCGTTTCAGCAGGCGGATTGCCTGCTCGACATACCCCGGAATACCCGGCTTGTCCGCGTCGATGAACACCAGATCGTAGGCGCCGTCGGTCAGCCGCGGCAGCACGTCACCGGCACGGCCGGAAATGGTGCGGGTCCGGTTGGCGGGGCTTCCGGCCTCCTGGAAAGCCTCCCGTGCCGCCCGGAGGTGTTCCACGTCCACGTCGATGGTGGTCAGGACCGCCTGGGGGCCAAGGCCGCGGAGCAGGCAGACACCGGAGACGCCGGCTCCTGTTCCGATTTCCACGGCCGTCTGCGCTTTTGAAGCTGCCGCCAGTACCGTCAGCACCGCGCCCACGCCCGGTCCGACCGGGGTGACGCCCAGCTCAAAGGAACGCTCCCGAGCATGCAGCAATACTTCATCCTCGGCAGGCAGATCTTCTGCATAGGACCAGCTCGTGGACTTATCGGCGCTCATGAGGATTCGCTTTCTGGGCGGCAGGGGATTGTTCCTAACAGCGTACTGTGTCCGGCGGCGCCCGGCCCGGAGGTGACGGCCCGGCGGGCTGTGGCTGCGGCCCGATGTGACGGGCGCAACTCCTCCGATTCCGGGCAGAGAAGGTTTCCGCCCAAGGCTGAAGACCCCGGATAGTCAGGAAATTCCCAGCCAACTTTGAAATGATGTTAATCCGCTCATCCAGGAGGTGATCGGCGCCGAAGCACTGGTGTCAGCACCGTCCAGGCGTTAGTACCATCCACGAGGGGAGTGGACGATGTCAGCATCAGTTGTGGCACCTGTCCCGGCAATTGAAGATTCAGTGGCCCAGTCAGAAGCGGAGTGGGTCAGGCCAACCTGGGAGGAAGTGGTAACCAACCACTCCGCCAAGGTCTACCGCCTTGCCTACCGTTTGACCGGCAACAAGTACGACGCCGAGGACCTCACCCAAGAGGTGTTCGTCCGCGTCTTCAGGTCGCTGGAGAACTTCAAGCCCGGCACGCTCGACGGCTGGCTCCACCGGATCACCACCAACCTCTTCCTGGACCAGGCGCGGCGCAAGAGCCGCATCCGATTCGACGCCCTTGCCGAAGACGCCGAATCACGGCTCCCCGGCCGTGAACCTGGCCCCGAACAGAGCTTTGAATTCAACAACCTGGACCTCGATGTCCAGGCGGCCCTGGAGGAACTGCCGCCGGACTTCCGCGCCGCCGTCGTCCTGTGCGACCTCGAAGGCCTGTCCTATGACGAGGTGGCCGAGGCGCTGGGCGTCAAACTCGGAACAGTGCGGTCCCGCATCCACCGCGGACGCACCATGCTCCGGGAGAAGCTGGCGCACCGGGATCCCCGCACCAGGCAGTCCCTTAAGCCACGGCTCAAGCTGCCGCGCATCGCCGGCATCCTCTGATCGGCTCCATGGGTCAGCTGAGAAACCTGCTGCGTGGCCTTGGAGGCAACTGTGCGCGCGGACTGCTGCCGCGCAGCAAGCGCGGACGCAGCGCGGAGCACATAAAGTCCTGCCCTGAATGCTTGACGCTGCAGTGGCGTGAGCGCCAGTACCTGGAGCGCATGCGGCGTGCCTCGATCCCGGCCGCCAGCGATGACTTCACGGCCAGGCTCCTGGCCCGGACGCAGCAGCTCGCCACGGCGTCAGGGGCGGCCGAAAACACCGCAGCCTGGCACCCCGCACCCGGCTACGCTGCTGCAGGATCCCGGACGCTGAGGGGCCTCGGCATCGCAGCAGGCGGAGCCGTTGCCGCAGCCGGTATGGTCACTGCCGCCGCATATTTCATGGCCGGTGATCCCGCGCCCGAGGCAGGAGCCGCACCCGCAACGTCGGTCCAGCAGGAGGAAGCCACCTTCGGGCTGCAGTCGTCGACGGGCTCCGCGTCCCTCGGGACAGCCGGCATGCTGACAAGTGCCGATCTTGAACAACTCCGCACGCAGGGTTGGTCTTGCCCGGAGCTTCGGGAGATGGGTTTCCACATGCTCTGGGCGCGGCGGGAAGCTGTGGCGGGGCAGGGAATCCTGGAAATGAGGCTCACCGACGGGAAGCATTTTGCCACCGTCCTGGAACAGCATCCGCAACCGGGCCCGGCAGGTGCTGCACCATCCACCCGCCCGGTGACATCGCCTACGAATATCCTGACCGGCCGTCCTGCAGCGGACGACGGGTTCGTGCCCGCGGCGCCAGGCGCTGCCGGCAGTCCGGCGGGCGGTGCCGGGTCGCTCTGGATCAACGCCGCAGCCCCGTGGCGTGCCATTTACCAGGCACCCGGTGTGACGTTCACCTACATTTCGGACCTGCCCGCAGACACGGCCGACGACGGCGTGACGGAGTTGGTTCGCTCAGGTTCGGTCACGCCGGTGCACGGCATCAAGGACGCTGCGGGGTCCGCAGCGGCCGCCAGCACCTCGGCCGCCCCGGAAGACCTGACCGCAAGGCTGCAGCGCGGGCTGGGGCGCATTGTGGAGCTTTTCACGCCATGAGGCGGCTGCCCGCCGGGACGGCCGTTGTGCGGCCCGCGTCAGAATCGTCACCAGTGTCCCGGAGAGGGTAATCTTCCTAGGGTGTTTGGAATCAACGGTCCGGAGTTTCTACTTCTGCTGATCATCGGCGTCCTGGTGATCGGCCCCAGCCGGTTGCCCGAATACACCCAGAAATTGGCGAACCTGGTCAAGGAAGTCCGCCGGATGGCGTCGGGCGCCCGGGAACAGATCAAGGACGAAGTCGGCATCGACATCGACGAGGTCGACTGGAAGAAATACGACCCGCGCCAGTACGATCCCCGCCGGATCATCAAGGAAGCCCTGCTCGACGACGACACCAAGCCCGTCAGCGCCGGCGCGCCGGCAGCGGTTGCGGCCGTTGCCTCGGCCTCTGCCGCGTCCTATGCGGAAGAGCGCCCGGCACGCGTCATTGAACGGCTGGCCGACGGCGAGCGTGCACCGTTCGATTCCGAGGCCACCTAGGCCGGAAGTCCGGCAGCCTCCATCGCGGGGCCGGGACTTTGACGGGCGCAATCGCCGAGACGGATGTCGCCAGGCTCAATCAGCGGGGCTGCAGGCCCAGCTTCATTCCCGTCAGCCCCCGTGGCCTCGCTGCGAGCTTCCCCGCAATTCCCGTCAGCGCCTGGGCCGCAGGAGTCTCGGGCCGGCCGAGCACGATCGGCTCGCCGGCGTCACCGCCCTCGCGCAGCAGGATGTCCAGCGGTATCTGGCCCAGGAGCGGCACGTCCGCACCGACCGTGGCGGACAGCCGTTCGGCGAGCACAGCGCCGCCGCCGCTGCCGAACAGTTCCATCCTCCCGCCGTCGGGCATTTCAAGGAACGACATGTTCTCCACAATCCCGGCCACCGACTGGCCTGTCTGCGTAGCGATGGCGCCGGCCCGCTCGGCGACGTCTGCGGCGGCGGTCTGCGGCGTGGTCACCACCAGGATCTCGGCCTTCGGAAGCAGCTGCGCCACGGAGATGGCGATGTCCCCGGTTCCCGGGGGCAGGTCAAGGAAGAGGGCGTCCAGGTCGCCGAAGTAGACGTCGGTGAGGAACTGCTCAAGGGCCCGGTGCAACATGGGCCCGCGCCACGCGACCGGCTGGTTGCCCTTGACGAACATGCCGATGGAAATGACTTTGACGCCGTAGGCCACCGGCGGCAGGATCATGTCGTCGACCCGGGTGGGAGCCTGGTCGATGCCCATCAGTGCAGGGACAGAGAACCCGTACACGTCGGCGTCGATGATGCCGACGCGCAGGCCTTGGGCTGCCATGGCGCAGGCGAGGTTGACTGTCACGGAGGACTTGCCCACTCCGCCCTTGCCGCTGGCCACGGCGAAGACCTTCGTGAGGGAGCCGGGCTGGTTGAACGGAATGCCGCGCTGGCCGCCGGGGCCGCGGAGCTGCTCTTTCAACGCGTCCCGCTGCTCCTGCGTCATGACTTTGAGCTCGACGTCGACGTGGGTCACTCCGGGGACCGCGGACAGCGCGGCGGTTGAGTCCGCGGTGATGGTGCCGCGCAGCGGACAGCCCGCAATGGTGAGCAGGACAACGAGTCGGACGCGTCCGCCGTCGTCAATGGTCACCGACTCCACCATGCCGAGTTCGGTGATGGGGCGGCGCAGTTCGGGATCGATGACAGTGGCCAGTGCAGCGTCCACTGCCTGGGCCAGGGGGGTGATCATACGGTCAGTACTCAGCTTTCGGGGGTGTTGAGGTGCGCAGGGTAGCCGGTATGTTCCGGCTTCACCCTGGGGATCTGCTGGGTCCGCGGGTTACGCTGCTTGTCCCGCCGTTCCTTCAACTTCTCCTTGACCTTGTCCTTGGGGGACTCGTGGCTTCCCGTGCCGGACGGATCATGGGTGCGGAGTTCTTCCTGCGCCTCCAGCATGTCCTCGAGGAGGCTGCGGAGTTCGGCACGGACGTAGTCACGGGTGGCAACTTCACGCAGTGCGATGCGCAGCGACGCAAGCTCCCTGGTGAGGTATTCGGTGTCCGAGAGATTGCGTTCGGCGCGCTGGCGGTCCTGCTGCAGCGACACGCGGTCACGGTCGTCCTGGCGGTTTTGGGCGAGCAGCAGCAGCGGGGCCGCATAGGACGCCTGCAGGGACAGCATCAGCGTCAGCAACGTGAAGCCGAGCTCGCGTGAATCGAACTGCCATTCCAGCGGGGCCCACGTATTCCAGACCAGCCAGAAGATGCAGAACACCGTCATGTAGACCAGGAACTGCGGCGTTCCCATGAAGCGGGCAAAGCCTTCGGTCGTCTGCCCGAAGGCGTCCGGGTTCGGTGAGAACTTCGGCAGGATCCGCTGGCGCCCGCTCAGGGGAGTGTCGAGGCTTCCTTTGCCGCCGCCTTTACCGCCCGGCCGGGCAGTGGAGGTTCTGGGTGTGCTGTTATCAGCCAACGCGGCCTCCAAGTTTCCTTATCGGGGCGTCGTCCTCGTGGGCGCGCCAGTCATCCGGGAGCAGGTGATCCAACACGTCATCAACAGTCACCGCCCCCACAAGCCGACCGTCGCTGTTGACCACGGGGAGCGAGTTGAGGTTGTAGGTGGCCAGGGTGCGGGCCACCTCGCTGATGTGCGCCTGGTCCGAGACCGGTTCCAGGGTTTTGTCCACGAGGTTTCCGAGGGGTTCCGGCGGAGGAAAGCGCAGCAGCTGCTGGATGTGGACGACGCCGAGGAAACGGCCGGTGGGCGTCTCCAGCGGAGGCCTGGCAATGAAGATCGACGAGGCCAGGGCGGGGGAGAGTTCCTCGCGGCGGACGTGGGCGAGGGCCTCGGCGACGGTGGCCTCGGGCGGGAGGATGACCGGGACCGGGGTCATCAGACCGCCGGCGGTGTCCTCGTCGTACTCCAACAGGCGGCGGACGTCTTCGGCGCCCTCGGGTTCCATGAGCTGAAGCAGTTCCTCCGCCTGGGCGCTGGGGAGTTCGGCGAGGAGGTCGGCGGCGTCGTCGGGGTCCATCTCTTCGAGGACGTCGGCGGCGCGGTTGACGTCGAGGGCGGAGAGGATTTCCACCTGGTCACCTTCGGGCATCTCCTGCAGGACATCGGCGAGGCGCTCGTCCTGGAGTTCGCTGGCGACCTCGAAACGGCGCTTATCGCTCATTTCCTGGAGGGCCTCGGCGAAGTCGGCAGGCTTCAGGTCCTCGTGGGTGGCGACGAACTGGGTTGCGGCCTGCGGCTCCGTCTTGGCGCCCTGCTGCGCGTCGGCCCAGTCGATGATCATGGTCTCATTGCGGCGCAGCCGGCTCAGCGGCGAGAGGGAGTGCCCGCGGCGGACGAAGAGCTTGCTGACAAACCAGTCGCCGGAACGGTGCTTGTCCATCGCGATGTCCTCGATGGTGGCATCGCCGCTGCCATCGGCGAGGGTCACGCGGCGGTCGAACATCTCAGCCACCACGAGGGTTTCCGCGCCGCGCTGTTCGAAGCGGCGCAGATTGACCAGGCCCGTGCAGATGATCTGGGTCTGGTCGATCGAGGTGATTCGGGTCATCGGTACGAAGACGCGCTTCTTACCGGGTACCTCCACTACGATGCCCACAACGTGCGGGGCGCCCCGGGTGCCGCGGGAGAGCACGACGACATCGCGCAACCTGCCGAGACGGTCGCCCAGGGGGTCGAAGACATCCAGTCCGAGGAGGCGCGCAACAAACACCCGCGAAATATTTGTGCTCACCACTACAGGCTACCGAGTCTGCTCTCTTTTAGCTGAATTTCAGCCTGCACACAGCCGGATGGGCAAGAATGGATGTATGTCAAACATTTTTGGTGCCCCCAAGGCCGGTGTCCCGAACGGGCCGGACGAGTTCCGCACGGTTCCGGCCGGGGACACCGTCGGTTCGTATACCTCTTACCTGGACGCCCAAAAGGCGGTGGACTACCTCGCAGACCAGCAGTTCCCCGTCCAGCTGGTGTCCATCGTGGGCAACGACCTCAAGATGGTGGAGCGCGTTACCGGCCGGCTGAGCTACCCGCGGGTGGCGTTGTCGGGCGCACTGAGCGGTATGTGGTTTGGCTTGTTCGTGGGCGTCATGCTGTCCTTCTTCTCGCCGACCGGCGGGTACTTCTCGATTGTGACCTCGGTGCTCATGGGTGCGGCGTTCTTTATGCTCTTTGGCATCGTGACCTACGCGATGCAGCGCGGGAAGCGCGACTTCACCTCAACCAGCCAGGTGGTGGCCACCAACTACGACGTCGTGGTGGCCTTTGAGGCGTCCCATGAGGCACGGCGCATGCTGCAGCAGCTGCCCATGACCACGTCGGATGCGTCCGCCGGGGCCGCATCGTATGGCCAGACCCAGCCGTTTCAACAGCCGGGGCACCAGCACGGTCCGCAGCCGGGATCCGGACCCCAGCAGGGCCCCGGCCCGCAGCAGGGATCCGGACCCCAGCAGGGCCCCGGCCCGCAGCAGGGATCCGGACCCCAGCGTCCTGCAGGATGGAACGATCCTTACGGCCAGAGGACGCCTGAGGCAGGGAACCAGCCGTCCTACGGCGCGCATGCAGCGGCCGCGCCCGGCAACGGACCGCAGGCCGCTTCCGAGGAACAGCATCAGGCCGCGCCGAAACCCGCAGTGCGCTACCCCGATCTCCCGGACGGCCGGCCGCAGTACGGTGTCCGCGTGACCGACACCCACAAACAGGAGGACGGACCCAGGCAGGAGCCCGCTGAGGGCGGCAACCAGCAGTAGTAGTCCCCCTTACACAAAGGCCTCCGTCCGGATGATCCGGACGGAGGCCTTTGTGTTTAGCGGCTTACGGCTGTGTGTGCTCTGCTTCCTGGTAGATGCCCGCCATCCAGGACTCGACGTCGTCCGCCTTGCGGGGGAGTGCGGCGCTGAGGTTGACCGGACCGTCGGCAGTCATGAGGATGTCGTCCTCGATCCGGACGCCAATGCCGCGGTATTCCGCCGGAATCGCGAGGTCTTCGTTCTTGAAGTACAGGCCCGGCTCGATCGTGAACACCATTCCCGGGGTGAGGACGCCGTCCAGGTAGAGCTCACGCTTGGCCTGGGCGCAGTCGTGCACATCGAGGCCCAGGTGGTGGCTGGTGCCGTGGGGCATCCAGCGGCGGTGCTGCTGGCCTTCGGGGCTGATGGCTTCCTCGACGGACACGGGCAGCAGGCCCCATTCCGCGAGGCGCTCGGCGAGGACGGTGGTGGCGGCCGTGTGGATGTCGCGGAACTTGGTGCCGGGCTGCGCGGCGGCGAAACCCGCGTCCGCCGCGTCCAGGACAGCCTCATAAACCTTGCGCTGGACTTCGGTGAACGTGCCGTTGGCGGGCAGGGTACGGGTGACGTCGGCCGTGTAGAGGGAATCGGCCTCAACGCCGGCATCCAGCAGCAGCAGCTCGCCGGCGCTGACCGTTCCGGTGTTGCGCGTCCAGTGCAGCACGGTGGCGTTGTTGCCCGAGGCCGCGATGGTGTCGTAGCCCAGCTCATTGCCCTCTTCCCGGGCACGGGCAAAGAAGGCGCCCTCGACCACGCGCTCGCCGCGCTGGTGCGTCAGGGCCCGGGGGAGGGCCTTGACCACTTCGGTGAACCCTTCCACGGTCGCGGCCACGGCGATCCTCATCTGCTCGACTTCCCACGCATCCTTGAGCAGGCGGAGCTCGGAGAGGGCCTCGGTGAGCTTCTCATCAAGGGCATCCAGCACGCCCAGGTCCAGGTTGTCCGGGTCCTTGGCCGTGTTGTAGCGGGCAGTGTCCACCAGGGCGTCGATGTTCTCGTCCACCTTGCGCACCAGCCGGATGGAGATACCGCCGATCTCGGGGGCGCCCACATTCTTGGTGATTGCCAGTTCGAGCTCGTCGATGTGGGCAGTGGCGAGGCCCAGCCTGCGTTCGAATTCTGCCAGCGTGGGGCGGGCACCGATCCAGAATTCGCCCGAGCGGGAGTCTGCATAGAACTGTTCGGTGTCGCGGCCGGCGAGGGGGCGGAAGTAAAGAGTGGCGCGGTGGTTCCCGCCGTCGTCGCCCTTTCCTTCTTCCACCGGTTCGAAGATGAGCACGGCGTCGGGCTCGTGGTCGAGGCCCAGGCCGGTCAGGTGGGCAAAACCGGAGTGCGGGCGGAAGCGGTAGTCGCAGTCATTGGAGCGGACCTTCAGCGGCCCGGCAGGGACCACCAGTCGTTCGCCCTTGAAAAGGCCGGAAATGGTGCGACGCCGGGCGGCGGCGTGATCGGCCACGGCGTCCCGATCGGGGAGCTCTTGTGCCGAGGGCGCCCAGTTGCTGGCCATGAAGGCCTTGAAGGCGTCGGAACTGGGCCGCTGCGAGCGGTTGTTGACGCGCTCTTCGAGGGGCTGGTTTGCTGTATTTTCACCGTTGTAGGTGTTGTCTGCATCGTTCACCGTCCCATAGTCTCACCAGCTGCGTGGCCGGGGCCACCGAACACCGCACCGGCCATCTACTAGGCTGGGCAGGTGAGGATTGATCTGCATGCCCACTCGAATGTTTCCGACGGCACGGAGGCGCCCGCAGCGGTGATGGCGGCCGCCGCAGCCGCGGGCCTGGACGTGGTGGCCCTGACCGACCACGATTCCACCGACGGCTGGGCGGAAGCTTCGGCGGCGGCCCGGACGGAGGGCATTGTCCTGGTACCCGGCATGGAGATTTCCTGCCGGACGGAGGAGGGCATCAGCGTCCACCTGCTCAGCTACCTGCACGATCCGTCGCACCCCGGCCTGCTGGAGGAAATCACCAAGGCCAAGGACGCCCGCCTCATCCGGGCGGAACGCATGGTCACCCTCCTGGCCGAGGACTACCCGCTGACCTGGGACGACGTCATCCACCATGTGGCACCCGGCGCGACGCTGGGACGGCCGCACATTGCCGATGCCCTGGTGGCGGCCGGGGTGGTCGCGGACCGGACCGAGGCCTTTGCCTCGATCCTGACGTCTCAGTCCCGGTACTTTGTCCAGCATTACGCCCCGGATCCGGCCGTTGCCGTGGCCCTGGTCAGGGAGGCGGGAGGCGTGCCCGTGTTCGCCCACCCGGTGGCCTCGGCGCGTGGCCGGGTGGTGGGCAGGCGCACCTACCTGGAGATGATCGACGCCGGCCTGGCCGGCCTGGAGATCGACCACCGCGACAACCCGGAGAAGGGCCGCGCCTACCTGCGTGCACTCGCCGAGGAACACGGCCTGCTGGTCACAGGCTCCTCCGACTACCACGGCACCGGCAAGCCGAACCTGCTGGGCGAGAACCTCACGGCACCCGAGGTCCTGGCGAGGATTGAAGAGCAGGCCAGCGGAACCGCCGTCGTGCGTCCTTGAACTCTTCCGTCCCTTACGGGAACGACGTAAACGACGCCAGGGCGCTGAGCCGCTTGGCCATGACGTCGATGGCAGGCTGGTTCTGGTCCACGCAGACGAATTTACGGTCCAGCTTCGCGGCGACGGCACCGAGGGTGCCGGAGCCGGCGAAGAAGTCCAGGCACCAGTCACCCGGCCTGCTGGAAGCGGCCACCACGCGGCGGATCAGGCCCTCGGGCTTCTGCGTCGGGTAGCCGGTCTTCTCCTTGCCGGTGGGGGAGACGATGGTGTGCCACCAGACGTCGGTGGGCAGCTTCCCCAGCTCCCGCTTTTCCGGAGTGACCAGTCCGGGCGCCATGTACGGTTCGCGGTCCACTTCAGCGCTGTTGAAGTGGTACTTGGCCGGGTTCTTGACGTACACCAGGATGTTGTCGTGCTTGGTGGGCCAGCGGAATTTGGCGCGGGCGCCGTAGTCGTAGGCCCAGATGATCTCGTTCAGGAAGCACTCCCGGCCGAAGATGGCGTCCAGCATCACCTTGGCGTAGTGGACCTCCCGGTAGTCCAGGTGGAGGTACAGGGTGCCGTCGTCAGCCAGTAGCCGCCACGCTTCCACGAGCCTGGGTTCCAGGAAGGACCAGTAGTCGCTGAAGGCGTCGTCGTATTTGTGCAGGGCGCCCTTGATCGTGTCGTAGGAGCGGCCCTTGAAGCCCACGCGGTCGCCGCCGCCGTCCGCGTTGCGCACCATGGTGGTCTGCTGCCGGCTCTGGGCGCGGCCCGTGTTAAAAGGCGGGTCGACGTAGATGAGTGTGAAGGCGCCGTCCGGCAGCGTGGGGAGGTACTCCGCGTTGTCCGCGTGTACCACCAGGTTGCTGCCGTCCGGCGCCCAGACGGTGTCAGTCATTGAGGGGTTTAGGCCTCGGCGTTGCCAGGCTGGGTGCCGTCCTGGCGTGCGTTGCCGCCGCCCACCACTTCACCGTTGCGGCGGCGCGTGCGGGTGCGTCGGCGGGCGCGGGTTGCCCGGTCGACCTCCGCCGGCGCTGCAGCGGGCGCTGCGGCCACGGGGGCTGCGTCGGCTGCCGGAGCAGCTGCCGCAGTGCTGTCGGAAGTACGACGACGGCGCTCACCTGAACGTCCGCCCTCACGTCCGGCGCCGTCCCTGCTGCTCCCGGCCTCGCTGCGGCGGGAGTCGCGTACGCCGGAGCGGCCGCTGTCGCGTCCGCCGCCGGTGCTTCCGCCGCGGGCGGTGTCACGGCCGCCGTCCCTTGCGCTGCCGCGCCCGGGCTTCTTGCCGGTCTCGCCCAGGTCCTCGAGGACCTCGGCGTCGACGCCGGCGAGTACGCGCTTGTCGCGGGGCAGGCGCCCCTTGGTGCCTTCCGGAATGTCCAGTTCCTCATAGAGGTGCGGGGACGAGGAATAGGTTTCCACCGGCTCCGGCACGCTGAGCCCCAGCGCCTTGTTGATCAGGCCCCAGCGCGGCATGTCGTCCCAGTCGACGAAGGTCACGGCGGTGCCCTTGTTACCGGCGCGGCCGGTGCGGCCCACGCGGTGCAGGTAGATCTTTTCGTCTTCGACGCACTGGTAGTTGATGACGTGCGTGACGTCGTCGACGTCGATGCCGCGGGCGGCGACGTCGGTGGCCACCAGGACGTCAACCTTGTTGTTGCGGAAGGCCCGGAGGGCCTGCTCCCGGGCACCCTGGCCAAGGTCGCCGTGAATGGCGGCCGCAGCGAACCCGCGGTCCACCAGTTCTTCCGCCACCTTGGCGGCAGTGCGCTTGGTCTTGGTGAAGATGATGGTGCGGCCACGGCCGCGTGCCTGCAGGATGCGGGCCACTACTTCGATCTTGTCCATGCTGTGGGCGCGGTAGATCAGTTGGCGGATGTCGCGCTTGGTCAGGCCCTCGTCATCCGGATCAGCCGCACGGATGTGCGTGGGCTGGGTCATGTAGCGGCGGGCCATGGCGATGACCGGGCCGGGCATGGTTGCCGAGAACAGCAGGGTCTGGCGGACGGCGGGGGTCCCGGCAATCAGTGTCTCGACGTCCGGCAGGAAGCCGAGGTCCAGCATTTCGTCGGCCTCGTCGAGGATGACGATCTTGACGTTCTTCAGGCTCAGGTGCTTCTGCTTGTACAGGTCGATCAGGCGGCCGGGGGTGCCGACAACAATTTCGACGCCCTTCTGCAGGGCATCCACCTGCGGCTCATAGGCGCGGCCGCCGTAAATAGTGGCAATGCGGGCATTGCGCTTCCGGGCGGCGTTTTCCAGGTCCTTGGCAACCTGGACGGCGAGCTCCCGGGTTGGCACAATCACCAGTGCCTGCGGAGCGCCCGGGACTGCCAGCTTGTCAAAGCCGGGGTCGTCGCGGCCCACCACGCGCTGCAGCGCGGGGATGCCGAAGCCCAGGGTCTTGCCGGTGCCCGTCTTGGCCTGGCCGATGATGTCGTGGCCGGCGAGGGCCACGGGCAGCGTCATTGCCTGGATGGGGAAGGGGTGGGTGATTCCGGCGTCGGCCAGGGACTCGACGATGTCGGCCCGGACGTTGTAGTCCGCGAACGATTTCTCCTCGATCTCGTGCGGCTTTTCGTCCGAGATGATGGTCTCTTCCGGCTCAATCGTTTCAGTGCCGGTTTCGTCGGTCAGAAGTTGGTGCGTATGCAATTCACTCACAGGGGAGTTTCCTTATTCATTTGGGCATTGGCGCTGCTTGCTCAACGGGGCCGGCCGCGAGGCCGTTCCGGAGCACGCTCGGGCGCGCAAGCAAATCCAGTGGAAGCCGATCGCGGGCTATCTAAATGCTGGCACTGGGGACCAGCGGGCGTATCTCAAGATCGCGTAGGGGCGGGCTTGTTGAATTCAAAAATCATGGAAATCAACGACCGGGCATCCATTACTACCCCCTCAGTCTAGCTGTTGACCGCAACCACCACCGACTGACGCCCCGGACGCGGTCCACAATCAGCCGGCAGTCACTCCACCAGTTCAAGCCGGATCACGCGCGTGCGGATGTCCGACGAGATCAGCCTGACCCGGACCGTGGTGCCGGACTCGAGTTCGCCGGGGCACCGGGCCGTCACCGCAGGGTCCGCGATCTGGATGATCCCGGACGGTCCGTTGCCGTTCCCGTTGCCGCCGTTCCCGTTGGGCTTGCCCGGTTTCGACCCGGAGATGACGACGGCGTCGAACTCCTGCCCGATGTGGTTGACGAGGAGGGCGGCCTCCACCGTATCCAGGGCCAGCCGTTCCATCCTGGCCGCCAGCTGGTCCGAGGCCGCCATGATTTCCGGCAGCGAGGGGAGTGCTTCCCGGGCCCAGTCGGGAACCGCGGTGCGGTTGCTCAGCGCCTCACAGATCACCAGGACGAAGCGGTCGATCAGGCGGCGCAGCGGTGCCGTGGTGTGCGCATACGCTGCCCCGATGGCCGACTGGATGGCGTCCTCCGGCACGGTGCCGTCAAAGGGCGTGTAACCGGCGCCCCGGAACAGCATCCCGGCGGAGTGCAGGATAGCCAGCTGCCGGGGGTCGGTGGGATCAAGGGAGCGCAGGTACTCGCCGTAGCTCGCCTCACCGTCCCACGGCTTGCCGAGCGCATTTGTCTGCCGCTTGAAATGCAGGAGCGACCGTTCGTCAGGGGCGGGCATGGTACGCAGGATCCCGACCCTGCCTTCGAGCATAAGGTCAGCGGCAGCCATTCCGGTCATGAGGGAGATCTGGGCATTCCAGTCCTCCACGGGGAGGGGCGGCGCCGCCACGATGCGGTAACCGCCGTCGGGCAGCTGTTCGATCTCTTGTTCCGGCATGTTGAGGCTTGCGCCGCCGCGGAGCCGTTCCAGTTCCACGCGCTTGATCCCCACTTCCCTGAGGAGCAGCAGGACGGGGGCGGCACTGCCGGAATCCAGCTCGGCCTGGACGCCTTTGTAGCTGAGCTTCGCCCGGCTCCGGATCCTGGCCCGGCGCACCAGCACGGACTCCACGCGGGCCTCCGCATCCAGGTCGAACTCCCACACGAACGCGGCGCACAACTGTCCGGCCAGCAGGCTGCCGGCCTGCTCGCTGATGGCTTCCGGGTGCAGCGGAATCCGTCCGTCCGGGGCGTAGAACGTCTGCCCCCGCCGCCGCGTTTCGGCGTCGAGCGCTCCTCCCGGCGCCACGAAGGACGGCACATCGGCGATGGCGTAAAAAACCTTGTACCTGTCGCCTGACCGCTCGATGAAGAGGGCCTGGTCCAGGTCAGTGGAGGACGGGGGATCGATGGTCACAAAGCCCACGTCCGTGAGGTCGAGGTCAGGCATCTTGTGCTCCGCAATGGCCGCCAGCGCATCCCGCAGGACTTCGTCAGGGAAGGGCCCGGGCAGCTCCAACTCCGTGCGCAGCGCGTTTAGCGCCTCGGCCAGCCGGTTGGTCTGTTCGTGGACACTTGGAGTCAGGTGATGATGTGACACGAAAGTCAGGTTAGCTCCATTTGCGCCATTAGTCTTGGACGATGAGCTCATCCCCGGCTGACACCGCTCGCTACAACCGTTTCGTCGCAGACCTGTTCGGAATGATGGCCTACGGCGAGCTGTCAGCGTTCGAGAGGTTCTCCGCTGACGCGCGGTATTCGCCCACCCTCCACGACCGGGCCGTGCTCGGCAGGATTGCCGTCGTGGAGTTCCGGCATTACGAGCTGGTGAGCGCCCGCCTTGAGGCCATGGGGATCGACGCCGAGGATGCCATGCTGCCGTTCCAGGCGGCCGTGGACTACTTCCATTCGCGGACGCGCCCGGCCGACTGGTACGAATCCCTGATGAAGGCCTACGTGATCGATACAGTCTCCGCCGACTTCTACCGGGCCATCTCCCGCTATGTTGACGCCGGAACGCGGGACGTCATCGAACAGATCCAGGCCTCCGATGAGACAACGGAGGTTCTTCGCGAACGGCTGAGGAACGCCCTCGCCGACGATCCGAGGCTCGCTTCCAGGCTGGCGCTGTGGGGCAGGCGGCTGCTGGGCGAAGCACTGACCCAGGCGCAGCGTGTCAGCTACGAGCATGCGTTCGTGGGAAGCCTGATCGGCGGCGGGGACAGTGCCGCTGCGAAAGAGCTGGTCAGCGGGCTGATCGCCGGGCTGGCGGAGAAGCATTCCAAACGGATGACGCAGCTCGGCCTGACCGGATAGTCAGGACGCGCCGGCGTCGAGTGCCGCCAGGAGCGACCTCGCGGCCGCGGCGGGGTCGTCGGCCTCGGTGATGGCGCGGACCACGACGATCCGCTCCGCTCCTGCCGCCGCCACCCGCTCAACGTTGCCCAGGTCGATGCCTCCGATGGCGAACCACGGCAGCGCCGGACCGTCGACGCCTGCCCCCGCAGCGCTGCCGGTCGTTTTGCCGGTGGCCTCTGCCGCGTAACGGACGAGGTCGAGGCCGACGGCGGCACGGCCCGGCTTCGTGGGAGTGGCCCACACAGGCCCGACGCAGAAATAGTCCAGGCCCCCGGCAGCACCGGATGCGGCGATGGCGGCGTCGATCTGCCCGGGGCTGTGCGTCGACAGGCCGATCACGGCCTCACCGCCAAGGAACTTCCGGGCGGACGCCAGGGGGAGGTCCTTCTGCCCGACATGAAGCACCGGGGCACCGGAGAGCGAGGCGATGTCCGCGCGGTCGTTGACCGACCACAGACGGCCGTGGCGGCGGGCCGCGGCTTCCAGTACTTCGAGCAGCTCGAGCTCCTCGGCCGCTTCCAGGCCCTTGTCGCGGAGCTGGATGATGTCCACGCCGCCTGCGTAGGCGGCATCGACGAAGTCGGCGAAATCGCCCCGCTCGGTGCGGGCATCAGTGCAGAGGTACAGGCGGGCATCGGTAAGGAGAGCTTGCTCGGTCATGGCACAAGCCTAGTTCCCCTAAACTGGGGGAGTACCGCGGGAGCCCGCCGCAGCTGTCACAAAGCTGCAGGGCTGAGAGGGCGTCAGAGCCGACCGCTTGACCTGATCCGGTTAGTACCGGCGTAGGGAAGGATGACAATGACCCCGCAATCCCCGGCAGGCCGGCCGCCCGCGCGCAGTCGCGGCGAGCACGGCGTGGACATCAGGGCCGACGTTGCCGTGGTCGGCGGAGGAATTATCGGCCACGGCATTGCCTGGGAAGCCGGGCAGTCGGGCAGGTCCGTGGTGATCATCGACGACGCACCGGGAACGGGCGCGAGCTGGGCCGCCGCCGGCATGCTGGCGCCGGTCAGCGAACTCCATTACCAGGAGGAAGACCTCCTGGAACTCATGCTCCACTCCTCGGGACTGTGGCCGGCCTTCGCAGCCGGCCTGGAAACCGGGCGTGCGTCCCGTGAACCCGGCGCCGACGGCCCGGACACCGGCTACCTTACGACGCCGACCCTCGCCGTGGGTGCCGACGCCGCAGACCGCCGGGCGCTCGCCGACCTGCGCGGCGTCCAGCAGGCCGGCGGCCTGACGGTGGAACCGCTGACGGTCAGGGAAGCCCGGGGACGGGAGCCGCTGCTGAGCCCCGGGATATCCTGCGCCTTCGAGATTCCGGCCGACCATCAGGTGGATCCCCGCAAGCTGCTGGCCGTGATCTCGGATTCCCTGCCGGGGTCTGCCGTGCGTGTGCGGGCCGCCGGCCTGCTCTGGGAGGACGGGCGTGTCAGCGGCGTCAGCCTGGCCGGTGGAGGAACCGTGCACGCAGACGAAACGATCATTGCCAACGGACTGGAATCCGCGTCCCTGGGCGGACTGCCGCCCGGACTTCAGCTGCCGCTCCGCCCCGTGTACGGCGACATCCTGCGCCTGCGCGTCCCCGCCTACCTGCAGCCCCTGCTGACATCCACAGTCCGTGGAATGGTCCATGGAGTTCCCGTTTACATCGTGCCCCGGCAGGACGGCACCGTGGTGATCGGGGCCACGCAGCGTGAAGATTCGCTGTCGGGAGCGGGTATCGACGCCCCCGTGACGGCGCCTGTGGGACCCGTAACACCCGCAGGATCGGCCGTTTCCGCCGGCGGCGTCTACCAGCTGCTCCGTGACGCACAGGTGCTGGTTCCCGCCGTCGCGGAACTGGAACTGCTCGAAGCCACGGCGAGGGCCCGTCCGGGAACGCCGGACAACGCGCCGCTGCTGGGCCGGGTAGCGGCCGCAGGAACCGGCCTGGATATTGAGGGCCTGATCATTGCCACCGGATTCTTCCGGCATGGCGTCCTGCTCACCCCTGCAGCGGCGTCCATCTGCAGGCAGCTGATGGACGGCGACGCCGATCCACGCTGGGCTCCGTTCCGGCCCGACCGGTTTTCCGGCCTTTCGGCCGGACCGGCAGCGCCTGCACACACCGTCACAATTGACCCGAACAAGGAAACAGCATGAACATCACACTGAACGGCACGGCACATGCGGTGGCCGACGGCGCGTCCGTCACCACCCTCGTCAGCCAGGTCACCGGCAGGAACCTCGCGCCCAACGGGCAGGCTGCCGACGGCCAAAAACTGGGCGTGGCGGTAGCGCGGAATTCCGAGGTGGTGCCGCGCAGCCAGTGGTTCGTCACGGCGCTGGCCGAGGGCGACGACGTCGAACTTGTTACCGCGGTACAGGGAGGTTGAGCATCATGGCAGGAACAACGGTTGCCGGCACGGCAGGGACCGGTCAGCAGGCGGCGGCGGACGCATTCATTGTGGACGGCATCCCGCTGGGATCACGGTTGATCATGGGCACCGGCGGTGCACCCAGCCTGGACGGGCTGGGAGCTGCCCTGATCGCGTCCGGCACGGAGCTGACCACCGTGGCCATGCGCCGCTATTCGCCGGCCGAAACAGGCTCGCTGTTCCAGCTCCTGGTGGACCACAACATCCGGGTGCTGCCCAACACCGCCGGCTGCTTCACCGCCCGGGACGCCGTGATGACTGCGGAACTGGCGCGGGAGGCACTGGAGACGGACTGGGTGAAGCTTGAAGTGATCGCCGACGAACACACCCTGCTGCCGGACGCCGTGGAGCTGGTGGACGCCACCGAGCAGCTGGTTAACCGCGGGTTCAAGGTGTTCGCCTACACCAATGACGACCCCGTGCTGGCGCTTCGGCTGGAGAACCTCGGAGCCACCGCCGTGATGCCGCTCGGGTCCCCGATCGGCACCGGCCTGGGCATCCTGAACCCGCATAACATTGAGCTCATCGTTTCCAGGGCGTCCGTTCCCGTGGTGCTCGATGCCGGCATCGGCACGGCGTCCGACGCGGCGCTCGCCATGGAACTGGGGTGCGACGCGGTGCTGCTGGCGACAGCAGTGACCCGGGCGCAGAACCCGGCGATGATGGGGCAGGCCTTCAAACACGCGGTCATCGCCGGTAGGCTGGCGAAAGCGGCAGGACGGATTCCGCGCCGCGAGCACGCTCTTGCCTCCTCGGCCATGGAAGGCCGGGCGGAGTTCCTGTAGGCGTACCATCCAAGGAGCCAGCGGTGACAGGCACGGAAGACACTCTTAGCCAAACCCAGATTGACGCCGCGCTCGCAGAGCTGCCCGACTGGCGGTACCAATCGGGTGGCCTGGTGACCGTCTTCAAGGCGCCGACCGCGGCCGCTGCGCTTGAGCTGATTGCCGCCGTCGGGCGCCTGGCTGAGGAACAAAACCACCACCCGGACCTGGACTGGCGCTACAACAGGGTGTTCATCCGCTTCACCTCACACGACGCCGGTACCCAGGTGACAGGGCGGGACGTCGCCGCCGCGGCGGCTGTCAGCGCCGCTGCCGCCGTCGTGGAAGCTGTGGCCGTTCCAGCCAAGTACCCGCCCGGCGCCTCAAGTACTTAGAGCCGCAGCGCGGCGGTGAGCTCCTTCGTGTCATGCAGGGCACGCTTCCGGCCCAGGTACACCGCGGCGGCAAGAGCCGCCCCGGTGCCCAGGACCATGGGCAGCACCCACGGAATCCACGTCAGGCCGGGCTGGTAACCAAGCCCTGCGGCCATGAAGATGATCCAGCTCAGCATCCCCACGGCGGTGGCCACGCCTGCCGGCATTCCGATGCCGTACTTCGCATGCCGCCTGTCGTTGGCCCAGACAACAAAGCCTGCGGCCACAGTCACGAGGGCCACGATTACCAGGGAAAGCATTCAGCGAACTCCTTGCTGCAGGGCGTTTCGGGACAGGTGAAACGGTGGCTTAGAGCTGGCCGAATCCGACGCGGCGGGCCTCCTCGGCGCCGATCTCAACGTAACCCAGGACGTTGGCGGGAATGAGGATCACACGGCCTTTTTCGTCAGTCAGGCGCAGTTCGGCGCCCTTGGTGATGGATTCCTCGACGAGCTTTGCGACCGCGTCAGCATCCTGAGCCGATTCCAGCACAATTTCGCGGCCAATGTTCTGAATGCCGATCTTTACTTCCACAGCGAGGCCTCCCAGCCAATCAAAGTTCTAAAGGTGTTCTCTATTTGTAGTCTAGGTTTCCTTGGGAAAGCGCGAGATTCCGCGCCAAGCTAAACGATAGATCAGGTCACTGGCCACATCGAGGTCCAGGTTTCCATCGGTTTCAAGCCAGTAGCGTGCACTGACCTGCGCCATTCCGGCGAGTCCGCGCCCCAGCAACTGGGCCTCCAGCATAGGGAGCTTGGTGTCCTCGGCGATGACCCGCGCAATGGCGTCGGCAAAAGTCTTGTTGAATGTTTCGAGCCTGGAACTGACGTCGCTGTCATTGATCAGGTCCGATTCAAACACCAGGCGGTGCGCCTGGTCATCGCTGGCAATGAAGTGATAATAGGCGCGCATGACCGCCTGGACGCGTTCGTCGTTGTCGTCGGTGGAATTCAGTGCCCCCATCATGAGCTCGGTCAGAGCACTGAGGTGGCTGTCCAGCAGGGCGAGGTAGAGCTCGCGTTTGGAAGGGAAGTGCTGGTACAGCACCGGTTTGCTGACATGGGCCGTCTCAGCGATCTCGTCCATGGCAGCGCCGTGGTATCCGTTGGCCACAAAGACTTCCTGGGCGGCCGCCAGCAACTGGGCGCGTCGTTCGTCACGCGGGAGCCGCGCCGAACGCGCACCGCCGGCCCGCGCTGGTCCCGCGGCTGCCTTCCCGGCCTGTGTCCGATCAACCGGTGCCTGATGAACCACTGTTGGCCTTCTTTCCATTGCAGTTACCTACACTTTACGCGCGGGTAATATGACCTTGCGGCATCTTCGGGCATACATTGAAGTATGGCTTCCACGTTCACCGCAACTGCTGTCCCCGCAACCCTGGATCCGCTCGTGGAACCGGCGGATGCCCTGACCGCCGAAGAGGTGGAGCGCTACTCCCGCCACCTCATCATTCCGGAGATCGGCGCGCTGGGCCAACGCCGGCTCAAGAACGCCAAGGTCCTGGTCATCGGTGCCGGCGGCCTGGGCTCCCCGGCCCTCCTCTACCTTGCCGCCGCAGGGGTGGGAACCCTGGGAATCGTCGACGACGACGCCGTTGACCTGAGTAATCTGCAGCGCCAGGTCATCCACGGCGTTGCGGACGTGGGCCGGTCCAAGATCGAGTCAGCACGCGATTCCATTGCCGCGCTGAACCCCTTGGTGGACGTTCGGCTCCACAACGTGCGGCTCGACGCCTCGAACGCGCTGGAGCTGTTCGCGGGCTACGACCTCATCCTGGACGGCGCAGACAACTTCGCCACGCGCTACCTGGTAAACGACGCCGCCGCCATTCTCGGCAAACCCTATGTCTGGGGCTCCATCTTCCGCTTCGACGGCCAGGTAAGCGTCTTCTGGGAGAAACACGGCCCGACGTACCGCGACCTCTACCCGGAGGCACCGCCGGCAGGGTCGGTGCCGTCCTGCGGCGAAGGCGGAGTCTTCGGGATGCTGTGCGCCGCTGTGGGCTCGCTCATGGTGACCGAAGCGGTCAAGTTGATCACCGGCGTCGGGCGTTCCCTGCTGGGGCGCGTAGCGCTGTTCGACGCCCTCGGCGGCAGCTGGCGGGAGATCAAAGTGGCCCGGGACCCGGCAGCCGAGCGCGTCACGGAACTCACTGACTACGAGGCGTTCTGCGGAATCGTTCCGGAGCCGGCCACCGCGAAAGAGAACACTGTTACGGCCACGCAGCTGGCCACCATGCTGGCTTCGCGCAAAGCCGGGCTCAAGGACTTTGACCTCGTGGACGTCCGGGAGCCGGGCGAGCACGACATCGTCAGTATTGACGGGGCCGTCCTCATCCCGCAGGGAAGGATCCTGGCGGGCGAGGCCTGGGCGGAGCTGCCCCAGGACAAGGACATCGTTTTCCACTGCAAGGCCGGGACCCGCTCCGCAGCGGTCCTGGCTGCGGCCCGTAAGGCCGGCTACCAGCGGGTCAGCCATCTCGACGGCGGCATCCTGGCCTGGGTGCGGGAAGTGGAACCGGGCAAGCCGGTTTACTGAGCATCGGATTGAGCAGCCGCACCACCGCCCGAGGAAGGCCCAGGCATGAACCAGGACCACGGCAGGACCCCGCAGCGAAAGATCGGCTCCGGATTCGGCAAGGAGTCGACGGCCGCTGAGGTCGTTGCCGGCATCGACCTCGGCGGGAAGACGGCCATCGTGACGGGCGGGTACTCCGGCCTCGGGCTGGAGACGGTCCGGGCGTTGGCGTCCGCCGGTGCCCGCGTCCTGGTGGGAGCAAGGAGGCCGGACCACGCCCGGCAGGTGCTGGAGGCGGCAGGGATTGCCGCCTCGGAGTGGAGCCCGACGGCGGCCTCAACAGCGGGCGGGAGTGTGGGCGTGTCCGCCCTGGACCTGGCGGACCTGGCAAGCGTAAAGGACTTCGCGGACAGCTTCCTGTCCCCGGGGTCCGAAGAACCCCGCACGGGCCTGGACATCCTGGTCAACAACGCCGCGATCATGGCCAGCCCCGAGCAACGGGTGGGCCCCGGCTGGGAGTCGCAGTTCGCCACCAACCATCTGGGCCACTTTGCGCTGACCAACCTGTTGTGGCCGGCGCTCTCGGCCGGGCATGGCGCACGGGTGGTGTCGCTGTCCTCCACCGGGCATAAGCTCTCGCCCATCCGGTTCGACGACATCAACTTCGACGCCGGCTACGACAAATGGAAAGCCTATGGCCAGGCCAAGACTGCCAACTCCCTTTTTGCCGTGCAGCTGGACTTCCTCGGCCGGGAGTCCGGCGTTCGGGCCTTCGCCGTGCATCCCGGCGGGATCATGACTGAACTGCAGCGCCACCTGCCGCGGGCCGAGATGGTGGCCGCGGGCTGGATGGACGGGAACGGGAACGTCGATGCCAGGTTCAAGACCCCGGAACAGGGTGCCGCAACCTCGGTGTGGGCCGCCACGTCTCCGTTGCTGGAGGGGATGGGCGGGGTCTACTGCGAGGACTGCGATATCGCGGAGCCCACCCGGACGGGAAGCCCCGAAGCACGGATCAGGGGAGTGGATGCGCACGCAGTGGATCCGTCGGATGCAGCGCGCCTGTGGGCCCTCTCGGCGAAGATGACCCGTGTGGACGCCTTCGGCTGAGTTCTGCCAGCCCGGCGGCGAAAGGCAGTTAGGCGGTTTCCCGCCTCGCACCAGCAGGCGCCTGGCCTGCCAGGCTGTGGTCCACGGGGCATTCGGCGGCCGGAGCGGCGGCAGGCTGCTCAACAGTGATGCCGTACAGCGCGTCAAGTGCCGCGATGTACTGCTCCTGCTGGCCGTTGGAGGCCAGCTCACGTGCACGGACGGTGGGAACGTGCAACAGCTGCTTGACCATCCGGCGCAGTGCGAACTCGACTTCCTCGGCGGCGGCCGTGCAGCCGTGGCGTGCCCGGACCTTCTCCATTTCGGCGTCGAGGACATTCATGGTGTGGCGGCGCAGGGCGACGATGGCCGAGTCAACGGACCTGGCTTCGCGCTCCTGTTCAAAAGCTGCGGCGGCGCCGGTGACAATGCCGCTGGCCTGCGCCAGCGACTCGGCCTGCTCCTGGGGAGCAGCGAGCCGCACGGATTCGAGCGTCAGCAGCTCCACGCCGTCGAGCTCTCCAACGGCCGGATCGAAGTCATGGGTGAGTGCCAGATCGATGGCGATCAGCGTCTGGGCGGACCCGGCCCGCACGCGGGCGAGCTCCTCGGCTTCCACACGCGTGTCAGAGCCGCTGCATCCGATCATGACATCCGCGGCGGCCACCGCGGCAGGAAGTGAATCGGCGTCGAGGGCCTTGCCCCCGCGCGTGGCCACGAAGCCTTCGGCGCGTCCGGAGGAGGAAAAGACGGAAATGTCCGTGCATCCGCGTTCGCGGAGCAACGACATGGTGGCCCCGGCGTAGGCGCCGGTACCGAAGACCACTGCCTTCTTGGTGGACCAGTCGGGGTTCTCGGAAAGGTCGGTGGCCAGGTCCAGGGCCACCGAGACGATGGACAGTCCCCGTGATCCCAGCGCAGTCTGGGCGCCGACATCCTTGGCGGTCTTGGACGCGGCCTGGAAGAGACGGACGAGGCCGGAGCTGGCAGTGCCTTCATGCTGGGCGTTGATGAGCGCGCGGCGAACCTGTCCGGCGATTTCGCGTTCGCCCACCACGGCCGAATCCAAGCCGGAGCTCACGGCGAAAAGGTGCTGGCTGACCTCGCCGCCTGTGCGCGTATTGAACGAGCGGGAGACCAGCTGCTCGTTGAGCCCGGTGCGTTCGCTGATCTGGGCGACGAGGGCGGCCCGTGCCGCTTCCACGTCATCAGGATGGGGCGCTTCGCCATAGATTTCGAAGCGGTTGCAGGTGGCAAGCACCACCGCACCCTTCACTGCCGGCGACCCGGAGAGTGCGGATGTAGCCAGCTCGGAAGCACCGGTGCTCAGTTGAGCAACGGTCTCGAGGTCGATGTCGGCGTGTGTAGCCACCAATGAAAAAAGAACCACAGCATCACAATCATAGCTTTTGAGTCGCGGCGGCGAACAACAATGCTCCGTGGCAAAGGGCACGGGGGCCTGTGATTCCTGCCACGGAGGGCGGCGGCGGGCCGCGGATGACAGCCTGTCGTTATCTTTTGGCGGCGATTTTAGGGACAATCGGAGTCATGACTTCAAGCGCTGCAACGTCCAACGGCACGGTATCCGACGTCCCGTTCTCCGATGCCACCCTGGATGCAGGACACCCGCTGATGGACGGCCGCACGGCTGATTCGCCGCTCATCACCGCCTACCGCGGCGGCAAGCCGGCCCGCCGCCCCGTCTGGTTCATGCGGCAGGCCGGCCGCTCCCTGCCCGAGTACCTGAAGGTGCGCGAGGGCGTGGCCATGCTGGACTCCTGCCTGCGACCCGAACTGGCCTCGGAGATCACCCTGCAGCCGGTGCGCAGGCACGACGTCGACGCAGCCATCTTCTTTTCGGACATCGTGATTCCGCTGAAGCTCGCCGGCGTGGGAGTGGACATCGTTCCGGGCGTCGGCCCGGTCCTGGACAAACCGGTCCGCACTGCCGAGGACGTCGCGGCACTCCCGCAACTGACCTGGGAAGCCCTGGAGCCCATCCGGGAAGCCGTCCGGCTCACTGTGGCCCAACTGGGCAAGACCCCGCTGATCGGGTTCGCCGGCGCGCCGTTCACCCTTGCCGCCTACATGGTGGAAGGCAAGCCCTCCCGTGACCACCTCGGCCCGCGCACCATGATGCACGCCGATCCGGAAACCTGGACGGCACTGGCCAACTGGGCTGCCGACGCGTCCGGAATGTTCCTGCGCGCCCAACTGGAAGCCGGCGCTTCCGCGGGCCAGCTGTTCGATTCCTGGGCAGGCTCGCTGGGGCTGGCCGATTACGAACGATTCGTGGCCCCGGCCTCCGCCCGCGCGCTGGACCACGTCCGGCACCTGGGCGCGCCGCTGATCCACTTCGGCACCGGAACCTCGGAGCTGCTGGTGGCGATGCGCGACGTCGGCGTCGACGTGGTGGGGGTCGACTACCGGCTTCCGCTCGACGAAGCCAACCGCCGGCTGGGCGGCACCGTGCCGCTGCAGGGCAATATCGACCCCGCGTTGCTGTCGGCCCCGTGGGCAGTCCTCGAGGCCCACGTGCGGGAAGTCATCAGGGCGGGATCCGTCGCGCCCGGCCACGTCCTGAACCTGGGCCACGGCGTGCCGCCGGAGACCGACCCGGACGTCCTGACGCGCGTCGTCGAACTCATTCACTCCATTTCCCCGGAGTAAACCGGTGAGCGCAGCCACGCCGGAACCGTCCGTGACCTCGGCCGTGGTGGTGGGCGGCGGGATTTCGGGCCTGCTCTCGGCCCTGGAGCTTGCCAAAGCCGGCCGGGAGGTCACCGTCCTTGAAGCCGGCGAGGCCTGGGGCGGCTGCGTAGGCAGCCATGTGGTGGGAGGCCTGACGCTGGACAGCGGAGCGGAGTCCTTTGCCACCCGCTCGAGTGCCGTGGCGGATCTCGCGGCGGAGCTCGGCATCGCGGGCACCATTGTTGCGCCCCATCCGGGCGGCGCCTGGGTCCAGCTCCCCGAGGGCGCCCGGGAACTGCCCAAAACCGGTGTCCTGGGAATTCCGGCCAACCCGTGGGATGCCGAAGTCCGACGGACGCTGGGGCTTGCCGGCTCCCTCCGCGCATCCCTGGACAAGCTCCTTCCGGCCGGCGTGGGGACCCGCGCCGCCATCACCAGCGTGTCGGACCTGGTCCGGCAGCGGATGGGCCGGCGCGTCCTGGAACGCCTCGTCGAACCCGTCGTGGGCGGCGTGCATTCGGCCGATCCGGCACTGCTCGACGTTGACATGGTGGCGCCCGGACTCCGCGCCGGGATCCGTGCCCATGGCTCCCTGGCAGCCGCCGTCGCCGCCCAGCGCCGGGGGACCGCTGCGCAGGGTGCCAAAGCCGGATCCGCCGTCGCCGGACTGCGGGGCGGCATGCATTCGCTGGTCACCGCGCTGGTAGCCGAACTGCGGCGTCGCGGCGTGACGCTCCTGACCGGCACCCGGGCGGAGGCAGTGGCCAGGACCGCGGACGGCTGGCTGGTTTCGGCGGGGACACGGACGTACGACGCCGGCCTGCTGGTGGTGGGGCTTGACGGCCCCTCCGCCGTCGGGCTGCTGCAGGATGCCGTGCCCGGTTTGACTGCGTACCGGCCGGACACCGGTCCGGATGTAAAGCTCGTGACGCTTGTTGTTGACCTTCCGGAACTGGACCGCCGGCCGCGCGGAACTGGCATCCTGGTGGCGCCGCAGACGCCCGGCATCCGGGCCAAGGCGCTGACCCACGCCACCGCGAAATGGGACTGGCTGGCGGCGGAGTCGGGGCCGGGCACCCATGTCGTCCGGCTGTCCTATGGCCGGGGAGAGGGCCCGCGGCAGGCTGCCAGCCCCGAGGCACAGGATGCCGCCGCCGACCTGCCGGGCGGTGCCGGGCCGGGGGCCGGCGACGAGAGACTTTTTGAGGCTGCTTTACGGGATGCTTCCTCCCTCCTGACGGTGCCTGTCACAGCCGATGACGTGCTCGACTGGGACGTTGTCAGCTGGGGCGGAGTGCTGCCGTTCGCCGCCGTGGGCCACCGCCAGCGGGTAGCGGAGGTCCGCAGGGTCTGCGCCGCTGAAGGAAGCCTCGTGATGGTGGGCGGGTGGCTGGCAGGCAATGGCCTGGCCGCCGTGGTGGATGACACCAGGAGGCAGGTCGCGGACGCCCTACGCTAGCCCGCGAGTAACGCGTACCGGGCTTCTTTGCAAGTTTCTAATGGCGCGTATTTCTGGCTAGGGTCGATGACCATGGTCATTCAGAAGTCCGAAGAAACTCGAACGCTGACTGGTTTCCATGGGGGTCTTCGGCGCGGCACTGCAGCAGCGGCGCTCGGAGCGGTACTAGTCCTTTCCGCAGGTGTTCCTGCATCCAACGCTGTCTCGCTCGTCCCGGCTCCGGACACCACGGACGGCGCCGACGCCGCCGCCACGACGTCCGTGGAAGCGGGCGTTCCCTCGCTGGACGTCTGGGCATCCGTGGTCCTGGGACCCAAGCCGGATCCCACCCGCCCGTCCGCACCAGGCAACGGCAAGCCGAAGCCTCCGGGGCAGCGCACTCAGCCCACGCCCTCACCGACTCCGACGACCGACCCCGTGTCTCCCGCACCGTCGCCCGTCCCGACGTCGCCCGCCCCGACGTCGCCCGCCCCGTCTCCGGCTGCGCCGTCGCCCTCCGGAGGCGCCGCTCCTCCGTCGGGCACTCCCGCACCATCGCCCACCGGCGGAGCTGCAGCTCCTGCGCCGGTGCCTGCCGCACCTGCACCGGGCACCGGACCGGCACCGGCCGGCACTCCTGCGGCGCCGCCACTTCTTCCGGGAACTTCCGCACCCGGTGCTCCCGCCTCCGGCGCCACCACTCCCGGCTCCTCGGCTGATGTGCCTGCCTCGGTTGGGACAGCACGGCCATCAGGCAGCACGGCCGCGGGGCCCGCTGCGGCTGCTCCGGCCTCCGCGTGGAAAACCACGAATGTGTTCGGTCCGGCAAACATGGCCATCCTGACCTCGGCAGGCGTCGTGCCGCTGTCCGGCGCGGGCTACGGCGTGTCCAGTGCGCCAGTGATGCGGTCCGCCGTGAGTGTCTCGCCTGTGGGTGAAATGTCGCCCCAGGTCTGGTGGGGTGCCGGACTTGTGGCACTGGCCTGCGCCGCAGGGGTTGCCTTCGTCCGGATGCGCCGGATCTAAGCCAGCCGTCCACTGTCCTTTCAGGCCAGATCGCCGAAACATGTGAAATTCCACACTTCTACACGTTGTAGAACTGTGCTGTTTCGACTTAGGTGGCATTGAAGGGGCAGACTGGTAACCATGAGCCACACTTCTGCCGAATCTGTCAGTAAAACCGAAAATTCAGTAGCCGAAGAAACAGAGCAGTTCTTCACTCTCTGGACGGTATTCAAGCGCTCCTCCGACGTCACGCGCAGCGGCGATGCTGCCGCGGACTTCGAAGCGTTGCTGGGCCGCCTGGCCGACGGCGGAGTGGTCCACCGGGGCAGCTACGACGTTTCGGCAATGCGGGCAGACGCGGACATCATGGTGTGGCTCCACGGACCCAAGCCCGAGGCCCTGCAGCAGGCCATCCGTGATATCCGCCGCAGCCCGCTTTTCGCCGGCACGGAGATCGCCTGGTCCGCCATGGGCGTCCACCGCGAGGCGGAATTTGCCAAGAACCACACCCCGGCATTTTCCCGCGGCGTGGAACCGGCCGAATGGCTGTGCGTGTACCCGTTTGTCCGGTCCTACGAGTGGTACCTGCTCCCCGACGCGGAACGCGGCGCCATGCTTCGCGACCACGGACTGCTGGGCCGCGACTTCCCGCAGGTCATCTCCAACACCGTCTCATCCTTCGCCCTGGGCGACTGGGAATGGATCCTCGGCCTGGAGGCCCCCGAACTGGTGGACCTCGTAGACTTGATGCGCCACCTGCGCGCCACCGAGGCCCGGCACCACGTCCGCGAAGAAATCCCCTTCTACACCGGCCGGCGGGTCACCGCCGACGAGATCGCCGAGGTCCTCGCATGAGCCCGCTTGAATCACGGGAGGCTCCGGCCTCGGTGACGGCCATCAACCCGGTCACCGAATCCGGGCGTATGGCCCCGAAGGAATACGACGCCGTCCTCCTCGCCTCATTTGGCGGCCCCGAGGGCCAGGATGACGTCATCCCCTTCCTCCGCAACGTGACCCGGGGGCGCGGAATCCCGGACGAGCGCCTTGAAGAGGTTTCGCACCACTACCGTGCCAACGGGGGCATCAGCCCGATCAACCAGCAGAACCGCGAGCTCAAGGCCGGGATCGAAGCGGAACTCTCGGCCCGGGGCATCAACCTGCCCGTCTTCTGGGGCAACCGGAACTGGGACCCGTACATCCCGCAGACCCTCCAGGATCTGTACGACGCCGGCCACCGCAAGGTCCTGATGGTCACCACGAGCGCCTACTCCTGCTACTCCAGCTGCCGCCAGTACCGCGAGGACATCGGCATGGCGCTGACCGAGACCGGCCTGGACGGGAAGCTGGAAGTGGACAAAGTCCGCCAGTACTTCGACCACCCGGGCTTCGTGGAGCCCTTCGTGGAAGGGACCGCTGCCGGCCTTGCCGACGTCCGCGCCCAGCTTGCGGCCGCAGGTACTCCGGATGCACCGGTCCACATCCTGTTCGCCACGCACTCCATTCCCACGCGTGATGCCGAAGCTGCCGGACGCTCCGAGGGCGAGCCGCGCACGTTCGCTGAGGGCTCGGCCTACGTGGCGCAGCACCTGGCATCCGGCGCCGAGGTCATCCGCCGGGTCGAGGAAGAGTCCGGCCTGACCGCCCCATGGTCCCTCGTCTACCAGTCACGCTCCGGCGCTCCCTCCGTTCCGTGGCTCGAACCCGATATTAACGACGCCATCGAGGAGCTCGCCGGCCAGGGTGTCAAGGGAATCGTGATCGTCCCCCTTGGCTTTGTCAGCGATCACATGGAGGTTGTCTGGGACCTGGACACCGAAGCATTGGAAACCTGCCGGAACCTGAGCCTCGCCGCAACCCGTGTGCCCACCCCCGGCACCCACCGCAAATTCGTGAGCGGCATCGTGGACCTGGTCTGTGAGCGCACTGCCGCGAACAATATTGCCGACCGGCCGCACCTGACTGACCTGGGCCCCTGGTATGACGTCTGCCGCCCCGGCTGCTGCGCCAACTTCCGGGGCGAGAAGCCCACCATCGCAGGAGCTGACACCTCAGTGGGCACAGGCCACGCCCCCTACCCGTCGGGTTCGGCTGACGCCCCGGCTGCCCAGGCGGCGGGACAGGACTCACTGTGACGGTCCGCATCGGGACGCGTGCCAGCAAGCTGGCGTTGACACAGACCCAGCAAACAGCCGACCAGCTCGCCGCAATTGGCGGGTTCCCGGTGGAACTGGTGCACATCAGGACGGACGGGGATGTCCTGACCGGTTCGCTCTCGCAGATGGGCGGCACGGGAGTTTTTGTGGCGGCTTTGCGGGACGCGCTCCTGCGGGACGAATGCGACGTTGCCGTGCACTCGCTCAAGGACCTGCCCACCGGCGCCGCACCCGGGCTGAACCTCGCCGCGACGCCGAAGCGCGTCGACGTCCGTGACGTCCTCTGCGCGCGCGACGGTTTCAAGCTGGCCGACCTCCCGCAGGGCGCCCGGGTGGGAACGGGTTCCCCGCGCCGCGCGGCGCAGCTCCGTGCGGCCCGTCCCGACCTCGACGTCGTGGACATCCGTGGCAACGTGGACACCCGCCTGGGTCGTGTTCCCGGCCTGCCGGGCAACACCACGGATGCCGTGGTGCAGGGCAAATCCTGCGACCTCGACGCCGTCGTGCTGGCCGCCGCCGGCCTCGAGCGCATCGGCCGGCTGGACACCGTTAGCGAATACCTGGAAACAGATGTCATGCTCCCGGCCGCCGGCCAGGGGTCGCTTGCCATCGAGTGCCGCACTGCCGACGCTCCGCGAAGGCCGGGATCCACCGAAGGGTCCCAGGGGCCGCTGGCCCAGGCGCTGGCAGCCCTGGACGACACGGACACCAGGCTCGCGGTTACGGCCGAGCGGGCGCTCCTGGCCCGTCTGGAGGCAGGGTGCGCAGCCCCGGTGGGCGCCTACGCCTTCCGCAAGGGAAGCATGCTCTACCTGGAGGCCGCCGTCTGCGCTGTCGACGGGTCAGCCACCGTCCGCGACAAGCGGGCAACGGACGGGCTCACCGAGGTCGGCGCGACGCTTCTTGGCATCGAACTGGCTGAGGCGCTGCTGGCAGCCGGTGCAGCCGACATCGCGGACCTTGCCGCTTCCTGAACCGGCGGAGCCGGGCAGATGATGGGGCGGCGCAGTGCCCGCGGTGAGGGCCATCACGGCCTGCGCGTCCTCGAGGGCGCCCGCGTCCTGGTCACACGCAGCCCGGACCGGGCCGGGGCGCTCCTCGAGGCCCTTCGGGAAACCGGCGCCGAACCGCTGCTGCTCCCGCTGATCGACTTCGAACGAGCCCGCGACCTGCACTCCCTGGAAGTCGCCTTCGACGCCCTGGGCGCAGGAGCATACACCTGGCTGGTGATCAGCAGCGTCACCACGGTGCAGGCCCTCGAGGAACTCGCCCGTGAGCGGGGCTCCACGCTGAGCCGATGGCTGCCCGGCTCCCTCCAAGTGGCCACCATTGGTCCCGCCACACGGCGCGAACTCGAATTACGCGGAATCACTGTTGACCTGGCCCCGGCCCGGCTCCAGTCCGGCGTCGGACTCCTGGACATCTGGCCGCAAGGCCAGGGCAGCGTGTTCCTGCCCCAGGCAGACATAGCAGACGCCAGGCTTGCCGAGGGGCTGGAATCACTGGGCGCCAGGGTTCAGGCTGTCACCGCATATCACACGGTGGACTATCCGGCCGATCCGGCCCGCAGCTTCACCCCTTCCGCCGGCAACGATGCGTCAGCCGCGCCACCGGGCACTGGAATGCTCACCCCCGCCGAAGCAAAAGCCGAGCTCGACGCCGGGCGGCTCCACGCCGTCGTCGCTGCCTCACCCAGCGCGGCCCGCCGCATCCACGCCGGACTGTCGCCGCTGGGCGAGTGCAGGTTCGTGGCGATCGGGCGTTCAACGGCCGCTGAGGCGGAGTCGCTGGGCCTGCCGGTGGCCGCCATCGCTGAGGAACCCACAACATCCGGCCTGGTGTCCGCCGTCATCCAGGCCCTTTCACCAGGACATTCCACCCCACCGCCCGCCACCGAGACCTACGTGAAGGACAGAACATGAGCTTCCCGACCCACCGCCCCCGCCGGCTCCGCACTACCCCGGCCATGCGCAGGATGACGGCCGAAAACCGGCTGGCGGCGCCGGAACTGATCCTTCCGGCTTTCATCCGCGAGGGACTCACGGAACCCAACCCCATCGCCTCCATGCCCGGCGTGGTGCAGCACACCACCGATTCGCTCAAGAAGGCTGCGGCCGAGGCCGTGGAACTGGGCGTCGGCGGAATCATGCTCTTCGGCATCCCCGCCGAGCGCGATGCCCGCGGCACCGCATCGCTGGATCCCGACGGCGTGCTCAACAAGGCCATCCGGGACGTCCGCGCCGAAGTGGGCGATGACCTGGTGGTCATGAGCGACGTGTGCCTGGACGAATTCACCGACCACGGCCACTGCGGCGTCCTCGATGACGAGGGCTACGTGGACAACGACGCGACTCTTGAAATCTACGCGGCCATGGCCGTGGCGCAGGCGGACGCCGGGGCGCACATGCTTGGCCCCTCGGGAATGATGGACGGCCAGATCGGTGTGATCCGGCAGGCGCTGGAAGACGCCGGACACACCAACACGGCCGTGGTGGCGTATGCCGCAAAGTACGCCTCCGCCTTCTATGGTCCGTTCCGGGAAGCCGTGGATTCACAGCTCAAGGGCGACCGCCGCACCTACCAGATGGACGCCGCCAACCGCCGCGAAGCCATCCTCGAAGTGGAGCTGGACCTGGCTGAAGGCGCCGACCTGGTCATGGTGAAACCCGCCATGAGCTACCTCGATATCCTCGCCGACGTCGCCGCCATGAGCCCCGTGCCCGTGGCTGCGTACCAGATCTCGGGGGAGTACTCCATGATCGAGGCGGCCGCCGCCAACGGCTGGATCGACCGGCGCGCGGCCATTACCGAATCCGTGCTCGGAATCAAGCGGGCCGGAGCAAACATGGTCCTGACCTACTGGGCGTCCGAGCTGGCCGGCTGGCTGAAGGAGTCCTGATGAGCGACGCGTCCGTTACAGGAACCGGCGGGCCGTTGGCCCCCGCCGCTGCCCGCGCCGAAGCCCCCACCGCTCCCGTCGGCCCCGGGAAGGTCCTGCTCGGGCTGAACACTTTCGGCGACGTCGGGGTGTACCCCGACGGGCACCCGGTGCCGCACGCGCAAGTGCTGCGCCAGCTGCTGGAACAGGCGGAACTGGCGGACGACGTCGGACTCCATGCTTTCGGTGTGGGGGAGCACCACCGCAAGGACTACGCCGTCTCGGCACCCGAGGTGTTCCTGGCGGCCGCCGCCGCGCGGACCAAGCGCATCCGGCTGGGGTCGGCCGTGACCGTGCTGAGCTCGGATGACCCCATCCGCGTCTTCCAGCGTTTCTCCACGGTGGACGCCATCTCCAGCGGCCGCGCGGAAGTCATGCTGGGCCGCGGGTCCTTCATCGAATCCTTCCCGTTGTTTGGCCTGGACCTGGCCGACTACGAGATCCTCTTCGAGGAAAAGCTGGAGCTCTTTGACAAGGTCCGCGCGCAGAAGCCCGTTCACTGGGAAGGGCGGACCCGTCCGGCCATCAACGGGCTGAGCGTCTATCCGCCGCTGGAGCACCATCTGCTGCCGGCCTGGATCGGCGTGGGCGGAACCCCGGAGTCCGTGCTGCGCTGCGCGCAATACGGTTACCCGATTATTTTCGCGATCATCGGCGGCGAACCGCGATCCTTCGCTCCGCTGGCCAACCTTTACCGCGAGGCCATGGGCAAATACGGGCACCCGATGCAGCAGGTGGCCACCCATTCGCCCGGACATGTTGCCGGGACAGACGAGGAAGCGCGCGAGGAGTTCTTCCCGCACTGGCTGGCACTGCGGAACAGGCTCGGAGCCGAACGCGGCTGGGGCCCGGGAAGCCGGCACGAATTCGACGCCATGTGCACACCCGAAGGCGCCCTCTATGTGGGGTCACCGGAGACGGTTGCGCGGAAGATCGTCCTGCTCAAGCGGAACCTGGGCGTGGACCGCTTTGATCTCAAGTACAGCAGCGGCTCCCTGCCCCATACCGCCATGATGCGGTCCATTGAACTGCTTGGCACAGCGGTGGCACCCCGGGTGGCCGAGCTCCTGTCCGGGCACGCATCCGGAAACTGAAAGAATAGGAACCATGACTTCCAGCTCTCCTCGCAATGAGGCACTCTTCGACCGTGCACGCCAGCTCATGCCGGGCGGCGTCAACTCGCCCGTCCGGGCCTTCGGCTCCGTGGGCGGTACCCCCCGGTTCATGGTGTCCGCAAAAGGCGCGTACCTGACCGATGCCGACGGCGCCGAGTATGTGGACCTGGTGTGCTCGTGGGGTCCTGCACTGCTGGGCCACGCCCACCCGGCCGTCCTCGAGGCAGTCCACGCCGCCGTGGACCGCGGACTCTCGTTCGGTGCCTCCACCCCGGACGAAGCCAACCTGGCTGCGATCGTCAAGGAACGTGTGCCGGCTGCCGAACGCGTCCGGATGGTGTCCACGGGAACTGAAGCCACCATGACCGCCATCCGACTGGCCCGCGGCTTCACCGGGCGCGACCTGGTCATCAAGTTCGCCGGCTGCTATCACGGCCACCTCGACGGACTCCTGGCCGCGGCCGGATCCGGGGTGGCCACCCTGGCGCTGCCCGGTTCCGCCGGCGTCACGGCCGCCACCGCCGCCGAGACCCTCGTCCTGCCCTACAACGACCTCGCCGCCGTGGAGGCCGCGTTCGCCGCCCATGGCAGCAACATCGCCGCCGTCATTACGGAGGCGGCGCCGGCCAACATGGGTGTGGTGACGCCCGGCGAAGGTTTCAACGCCGGACTGTCGCGGATTACCCGTGAACACGGTGCCCTGCTCATCGTGGACGAAGTCCTCACCGGATTCCGTACCGGCTACTCAGGCTACTGGGGCCTCACCGGCGGCGCGGCGGATGCCGCTGAGCCGTGGAGCCCGGACCTCCTCACCTTCGGCAAAGTCATTGGAGGGGGCATGCCGACGGCAGCCCTCGGCGGCCGTGCCGACATCATGGACTACCTGGCGCCGCTCGGTCCCGTCTACCAGGCAGGCACACTGTCCGGAAACCCCGTGGCCATGGCAGCCGGCGTCGCAACCCTGACCCATGCCACCCCTGAGGTGTACTCGTTCATCGACGCACGCTCGCTGGAGCTTTCCGCTGCGCTCTCCTCGGCACTGGATGCCGCCGGGGTGGACCACTCCATCCAGCGGGCCGGCAACCTGTTCTCGGTAGCCTTCGGCACCTCGGCGCGGGGCGTCCACAACTATGACGACGCCCAGGGCCAGGAAGTGTTCCGCTACGCCCCGTTCTTCCACTCGATGCTGGACTCCGGGGTCTACCTGCCGCCCTCTGTCTTCGAAGCCTGGTTCCTTTCCGCGGCACACGACGACGCCGCCATGAACCGGATCTTCGACGCCCTCCCCGCCGCAGCCAGGGCGGCAGCGTCTGCAACGGTGCCGGCGGGATAACGGCTCATAACAAAAATCCCCGCCTCCCGGACGAATCCCCGCCAAAAGCGAAGGGGAAATGTCCGGGAGCCGGGGATTTTTTGCTGATGCTGAGTAGCGAAAGGCCTAGAAAGCCACCGTCACGTCACCGTTCGGCCATTCCTTCTCGATGAAGGCCTTGACCTCGGGGGAGTGCAGGAGTTCGTCCAGCTTCTTGATGCGGACGTCATCCTTGGAGTCTTCTCGCCAGGCCAGGAAGTTGGCGTAAGGGTTGTTCTCCACGGACTCCACTGCGAGGGCGTCCTTGGTGCTGAGGCCGGCCTTCAGGATGAAGTTGCCGTTGATCAGGGCAAGGTCCACGGACGGGTCCTTGAGGTCGTTGATCAGCAGTTCAGGCTGGTTCTCGGAGAACTTCAGCTTCTTGGGGTTCTGCTCGTCGGTCAGGGTGAGCACCGAGGAATCGTCCTTGATGTCCTTGACGAGCCCGGCCACCTGGAGGACCTTGAGTGCGCGGACCTGGTTGGAGGGGTCGTTCGTGATGGCAACCTTGGCGCCGTCCTGGATCTCCTTGATGTCCTTGACCTTCTCCGAGAACGCGGCGTACGGCTCGATGTGGACGCCTTCGCCGTGGCCGAACTTGTAGCCCTTGGTCTTGACCTGGTCCTCAAACCACGGCAGGTGCTGGTAGTAGTTGGCGTCCAGGGAGCCGTCGCTCAGCGCGGTGTTCGGCGTCTGGTAGTCCTCGATTTCCTTGATGTCCAGCTTCAGGCCGGCCTTCGGCGCGAGGTCCTGGTTGATGAACTCCAGGATCTTCGCCTGCGGAACCGGGCTGGCGCCGACCGTCAGGGTGGCCGGCTTGGCAGGGTCAAGGGTCGTGGCCTCGGAGCTGGGGCTGGACGAGCCGCCGCAGGCCGTCAGCGCCAGGGCGGTGACGATACCGGTGGCCAGGAGGGAGAGTGATTTACGCATCGGATGCGTTCCTTTCGAATTGCTGGGAGTTCGACGGCGGGCTTGCGCCCGGCGCCCGCTCCGGCACAGATGCAGCGGGCGGCTACCTGCTGCGGTGAAGATTGCCGCGGCCGTTGGACGACGGCTGATGGTGATGGCTTAGCGGTGGTCGAGGCTGCGGGAGATCCGTTCGCCCACCAGCTGGATGACCTGCACCAGGACGATGATCAGCACGATGGTCACGATCATGACCGTGACATCGAAGCGCTGGAAGCCGTAGTTGTACGCCAGCTTCCCGAGTCCGCCGCCGCCCACCAGGCCCGCCATGGCCGAGTACCCCACCAGGGTGACCACGGTGGTGGTCGTGGCGGCTACGAGGGCCGGGAGTGATTCGCGCAGCATCACCTTGTTGATGACCTGCATCTTGGTGGAACCCATGACCTGGGCGGCGTCGATCTTGCCATGGTGGACGTCCCGGAGACACGTCTCCACGAGGCGGGCAAAGAAGGGGATGGTGCCGATGGACAGCGAAACCGAGGCCGCGACGGGTCCCAGGCTCGTGCCGGTCAGCAGGCGGGCCAGCGGGATGAGGGCGACCATCAGGATTGCGAACGGTATGGAGCGGGTGATGTTCACGATGACGTCACTCATGATCCGGTTGGTGACAGGCATCGGACGCAGGCCGCCCGGCGCCGTGACGTGCAGGAAGACGCCCAGGGGCAGGCCAACCAGCACCGTAAAGAAGGCCGATATTCCGACCATCTGCAGGGTTTCTACGATTGCTTCGGGCAGGGCCTTGGCAAGAACGGGGTTGCTGAAGATGTCGTTCATGGGTTCCTTCCCGTCACGTCGTTCAATTCAGCAGCATCCACTTCCAGGGGGTCCGCTTCGAGGGGGTCGCCGGCTGCTGTACTGGTCGCAGCCAGCTTTGCGCCTATTCCGCGCTGGTGGAGATAGTTGAGGACGGCGTCGTAGTCCGCATTTTCAGCGAGCTGGACACGGAGGTGCCCGAACTGCTGTCCGCCCAGAGTTTCGACGCTGCCGGCCAGGACGTTCAGGTCGATGTCAAAGTGCCGCGCAACGCCGGTGAGGACAGGCTCCTTGGCATTGTCACCGGCGAAGAGGATTTCCAGGACCGGTCCGCCTTGAAGCGCCCCCCTCAGGGGCTCGGACGCCGGCAGGGGAAGGAGCGCCTTGGCCAGTTTGCTCTCGAGGTCTCCGGCCACGTCCTTGAGGGCACCGTGCTCGATGATCCGGCCCTTGGACAGCAGCGAGACCGAGTCGCAAACGCGCTTCACGACGTTCATTTCGTGCGTGATGATGAGCACCGTCAGCTGCAAGCGCTTGGTCAGGTCCTGGATCAGGTCCAGGATTTCGTCAGTGGTCGCAGGATCCAGCGCCGAGGTCGGCTCATCGCACAACAGCACATCGGGGTCGGCGGCCAGCGCCCGGGCAATTCCCACGCGCTGACGCTGGCCGCCGGAAAGCTGGGAGGGGTAGGCGTTTTCGAACCCCTCAAGGCCTACAAGCGACAACAGTTCCGCAACCTTGGCGCGGATCTTGTCCTTCGGCGTCTTGACGAGCTCCAGGGGATGGGCCACGTTGCCGGCGGCGGTGCGTGAGTCCATGAGGTTGGCATGCTGGAAGACCATGCCGATGCGGCGCCGCGCCGCACGGATTTCGGAGTCCCTCACGGAGCTCAGTTCTGTGCCGTCAATGCTGACGGAGCCGGACGTCGGACGATCCAGCAGAGTCAGGCAACGCACCAGGGTGGATTTTCCGGCGCCTGAATGGCCAATGATTCCGTGAATGGAACCTTTGGGAACGGAAAGGGTGACGCCGTCGAGGGCCACTACTTCCTTTTTCCCCTGGCGGTAGACCTTTCGAAGGTCAGTAACTGTGATCATTTATCCTCAGGAGGTTGGCCTCGGGCAGGGCATAGCACAAGCACGCTTTTGAACTTAATTATGTCAGCGGACCCTGAGGCGAGTCACTTCCGCATATTATTCGGCTCACAGCGCTTGCGGCCGCATAAAGATGTGCCAGGCATCCCAAGCGGTGTTACTCGTGCGGCCCAGCGGTGACAGGCCAAATTGCACGGGACGATGGTGCCGGCAGCGGAACGTGCCGGAGACTGTGATCCTCATCCCAGAGCGCGGGCTTTCCCGGATACCGCGCTCCGAGCGGCGGCTAGAAGTCGCCCTTGCTGGCGTCCTCAGGGGGGAGGACGGGCCATTCGCCTTCGATCACGGCGGCGGGCTTTGTCTTGCGCAGATAGGTCTGGAAGTCCGCGGCCTGGCTGGCCGCCCAGCCGACCTGCAGCTGATGGAGCTGACCGGCCGCCATGCGCAGCTTGGGAAACTTGCCGGCCATGGCGTCCAGCATCCGGAGCGTCGCGAGGGCGTCAGCGGCGGACGTGTGGGCGTTGTCAAGGTTGACCTTGTATTCCTCGCACAGTGCGGTCAGCGTCCTCTTGCCCTTGCGGTACCTGTCCACCTGCTTGTTCATGATGTAGGGATCCAGCACGGGGAAGCGGTTCAGCTGCGGAATGCCGTAGCGGGCCGATTCGGCAGCCAGCACCGTGAAGTCGTAGCTTGCGTTGAACGCAATAACCGGGATCCCGTCGTCGAACAACCCCTGCAGCACGGAGGCCAGTTCCCGGGTCACCTCCGCGGCCGGACGGCCCTCCAGCCGGGCTTTTTCGGTTGTGACGCCGTGGACTTCGCTTGCTTCAGCGGGGATCTCGATTCCAGGATCCGCGAGCCACTCGTGTTCCTTGATGACACTTCCGTCTGCGTCCACCACCGTGACCGACGCCGTGACGATCCGGGCGGCGCGGGAGTTGCGGCCGGTGGTCTCCAAGTCGAATGCTGCGCGGGGCCGCGTGTCCCACGTGCCGGTAGCCGTGCCTCCGGTGCTGGTGCTGCTGGTGGTGCTGGTGTTCCTGCTGCTCATGCTTCAAAACTACCTGCTGCCACCGACAGTTTTGTGCCAGGCCGATGGCGTGCCGCCGCAAGGGACCCGCTACGCTGGATTCATGCGCACGGAGTACGTCGATGCGGTGCTGGCCCTGGTCCGGCTCGTCCCTCCGGGATCAGCTGTAGCCTATGGGGACGTTGCCGAGCTCCTCGGGTCAGGCGGTGCGCGGCAGGTGGGCTCCGTCATGAGCCACCACGGCAGTTCTGTTCCCTGGTGGCGCGTGTTGAGGGCAAGCGGCGAAGCACCCCAGGGCCTGGAAGCAAAAGCCCTGACGTTCTACATCCAGGAAGGTACTCCGCTCCTTGGCCGCTACCTGGACTTCCTCCGAACCGGGGAAGGACGGTGGCGCGTTGACCTTACCGAAGCAAGGTGGGCCCCCGTCGACGGTGAGTTTGACCTCATTGACATGATTGCCGGGCGGCTGGAGCGGCGGCTCCATAAAATGTCGGCCCCCGATGATGAAATGACTGTGTGACACTTACCAGCGATTCCCCGGAGATCCGATCCGGGCAACCACTCCACTCCGGCCAGAGGGCAGAAGGGCAGCCCGGCCAGCTAACAGTCGCCAGGCCTGCCGGAACGCCCGCCGGCCTGAGGCTCCTCCCTCCCCGCCAGCTCCGCAGTGCCGTTCCTGTCCTGACACCGGACCAGCAGTCGGCGGTGGACGTCCCCCACGGGTCCGGCCCGGTGCTGGTTCCGGGTGCTCCCGGGACGGGGAAATCCACCGTACTCATCGAAGCAGCAGTGCGCCGGGCAGAGCGCGACGGCCTGGATCCGGAAAGAATGCTCGTGCTGGCCCCGAGCCGCCTCGCCGCAGACTCGCTCCGGGACCGCTTTACGGCCCGTCTCAACCGAAGCCTCAGCACAACGCCGGCACGCACCTGGGCGTCGTATGCCTTCGACCTGATCCGGCGTGCCAAGGCGGAAGGCATCCTCCCGCTGCCGCGGCCGCCGCGTCTGCTGTCCGGACCCGAGCAGGACCTCATCATCAAGGAACTGCTGGAAGGCCATACCCTGCCCGGCCTTGAGTTGCCGTGGCCGGAAGATCTCGGTGCCGCCCTGGAAGCCCGCGGCTTCCGACAGGAAGTACGCCAGCTCTTTGACCGGATCATCGAATCCGGCCGGACGTCCGCCGACCTGGTGGCTTTGGCTCAGCAGTGCAACCGGCCCGACTGGATCGCAGCCGCCGCGCTGTACGCCGAATACCGCGACGTTCTGGACCTTCGGATGCCGGAGGCATTCGACCCCGCCGGAATCATCACGGCGGCCCGCCAGATCTTCCAGGATGCCCCGGATTTCCTGGCGGCCGAGCGGGAACGCCTCCAGTTGATCCTGGTGGACGACATCCAGGAGGCCAACCCGGCCGTGTTCGAACTATTGGCGGACATCGCGGCAGGCAAGGACGCCTACGTGGCATTCTCCCCGGACACCGTCGTCCAGGGATTCCGCGGCGCCCGGCCTGACCTCACAGCTGAGTTGCCGCAGCTGCTGGCTCCAGTGGACGGAACCGGACGCGCCTCCAGGGATGCCGCCGCACCGGGGTCAGTCCTGGAGCGCCCGCTCTGGCGAACCCATCGCCACACTCCGGCCGTCGCCCAGGCCTGGCTTTCGGTGGCGGGAAGGATCTCCCAACGGGCAGGCAGCCAGTCGGCGCGCAGGCTGGAGAGCGCCGAACCGGGGTCCAACCGTCCCGGTCCCGGTCCCGGTGCCGGCGCGGTCCCGGCACGTGGCGGAGTTGAAGGCCATGTCCTTCCGTCGCCGGTCCAAGAGCTGCGCTACGTGGCCCAGCGCATCCTGGATGCGCACCTGAACGACCGGCGTGAGCTCGGCGACATCGCGGTGATCGTGCGGAACGGCGGGCAGCTGAACCAGCTGCAGCGGCACTTGGCCGGCCACGGCATCCCCGTCCGCGTTCCTGTGGCGGAGTCCGCCGTCCGGGACGAAGTGGCGGTCCGCCCCCTGCTTGATGCCTATGCTGTGGCGCTGGATCCCGCAATGCTGACCCCGGAAGCGGCAGTGGCACTGCTGACATCCCGAATCGGCGGAGCGACCTCCATCGAGCTGCGCCGGCTGCGCCAGTCGCTGCGCCGCGAAGAGATCCTCGGCGGCGGCGGACGCACGAGCGATGCGTTGCTGGTCGAGGCGCTGCTTGAACCGGGCGCCTTGGCCACCACAGGTATCGAAGGCCGCTCCGCCAGGCGTGTGGCACGGATGATCGAGGCCGGCCGTGCCGCAGCCCGGGCACCGGGAGCGAACGCCGAGACGGTGCTGTGGGCACTGTGGAGCTCAACAGGGCTTGCCGCACGCTGGACTGACGCCGCATTGACCGGCGGAGCAGCGGGGGCCCGGGCAGACCGCGACCTGGACGCCATGATGGCCTTGTTCCACACCGCCGAACGCTATGTGGACCAGTTGCCGGGGTCAGGCCCGGACCAGTTCCTTGAGTACCTGCTCAGCCAGGAGTTGCCCATGGACACCCTGGCGGCGCGCGCGCAGCTGGAGGACGCCGTGGAACTCATGACCCCGGCGAGTGCCGCCGGACGTGAATGGCCTGTCGTCATCATCGCAGGCCTGCAGGAAGGAGTGTGGCCCAACACCAGGCTCCGGGGGGAGCTCCTGGGCAGCACGCTCTTCGCTGACGCCGTGGAGCACGGGGTGGCCCATGCCCTGCAACTCGGGCCGATCAGCAGGTTGCGGGAAATCCGGTACGACGAACTCCGCAGCTTTTCCACGGCTGTCTCCCGTGCCCGCGAAGTGCTGATCTGCACCGCCGTGTCATCAGAGGACGAACAGCCTTCCTCTTTCCTCGACTATGTCGCGCCGCTGGATCCCGGGCAGGACAGGCGGACCTTCACCCCGGTGGAGCGGCCCATGACCCTCCGTGCCCTCGTGGCCGAACTTCGGCAGCACGCGCAGCTGGACGGGAGGTTCGTCGCTGAATCCGTCGAAGCAGCCAGGGTCCTGGCAGGGCTCGCCGCTGCCGAACCTTCCGTGCCCGGCGCCCATCCGGATTCCTGGTGCGGGCTCGCGGCGCTGTCTTCGGGGGAACGGATCGTTCCGCCAGGAGGAACGGTGTTCGTTTCGCCGTCCAAGGTGGAATCCGTGCAGAAATCGCCCCTTGACTGGTTCGTCCAGGCTGCCGGCGGTGAAGCAGCCACCGACTTCGCCAGGAGCCTGGGAACACTGGTCCACGCCATCGCGCAGGACTTACCCGACGCTTCGGGCGCGGAATACTTGGTCGAACTGGTCCGGCGGTGGCCGGCCCTCGGCATGAAGGACAACTGGGAAGGAAAACTGGATTTCCAGCGCGCCGAAGGCATGGTCCGGAAGCTCGCCCAGTACATCCTGGTCATGCGCAGCGAAGGCCGCAGCCTTGTCGGCGTCGAGCGGGACTTCGAAGTGAAACTGCCCGACATCGTGGACCTCCCCGACCCGGCAGTCTCAGCACCTGCGGCACCTGATGCCGAGCCCGAGGTCAGGTCCGCGGTCCTCCGCGGACAGGTGGACCGGCTGGAGATCGATTCAGAAGGACGCCTGGTGATCGTGGACCTCAAAACCGGCAAACGCCAGCCGTCGAAAGCAGACCTGGCCCGCCATCCCCAGCTGGGTGCCTACCAGGCCGCGGTACTGGCCGGGGGATTCACGGAACCCGGCGCGGCGGAAAGTGATGTTCAGCCGGGCGACGTTCAGCCGGGCGGGGCCGTCCTTGCCCAGCTTGGCACGAGCAACAAAAGCCCCGGCATCCAGGTCCAGGAGCCGCTGGACGGCACCGACAACAACTGGGCGCTCGACATGGTGAACGATGCCGCACGGCTCATGTCCGGCAACGTCTTCGAAGCGCGCCACGATCCGGCAAAATCGGGTCACGGCGGCCACGGCTGCCGGCTGCCGGAGGTATGTCCCCTGTGTCCGCGCGGAAAGCAGGTTACCGAATGACCACGCCCCCCGAGGTCCCGACCGCCCGGTTTTCCCCGGAAGAACTGACTGCCATGCTGGGCGAACGTAACAGCCCCACCGCAGAGCAGTCCGCCATCATTTCCTCCCCGCTCACTCCGCGGCTGGTCATTGCCGGTGCCGGATCCGGCAAGACCGCCACCATGGCGGACCGTGTGGTGTGGCTCGTTGCCAACGGCTGGGTCCGGCCGGAAGAAGTCCTGGGCGTGACGTTCACGCGCAAGGCGGCCGGGGAACTGGCCAGCCGGATCCGGACCAAGCTCTCGGCCCTGCAACGGATCGCGGCGGAGGACACCGCACACAGGATTTTTCCCGAGGGCCTGCTCAGTGAGGACGCCCTGGAACCCAAAGTCTCCACGTACCACTCCTACGCCAGCGGCATCGTGTCCGACTACGGGCTCCGGCTCGGTGTCGAACGTGACGTCGTCCTGCTGGGCGGAGCGCAGGCCTGGCAGCTGGCCAGCGAAGTTGTGGAGGCCTTCGACGGCGAATACGAACATTTCCGTGCTGCCAAATCGACGCTTGTGAAGGCCGTCATCCAGCTCGCGGGCGAGTGTGCTGAACACCTGCGCGATCCGGCCGAGGTGCAGGAATGGCTGATGGAGCGGGTCGCGGAATTTGAAGGCCTGCCCTACGTGGCCGGGGCAAAAAAGAACCCGACACAGGCAGCCGGAGAACTCGGCGCCATGCTGCGAACCAGGGCCAGCGTCGCCGAAATGGTGGGCAGGTACGCTGACGCGAAGCGGGTCCGCGGCGCGCTGGACTTTGGTGACCTTGTGGCGCTCGCCGCACGGGTCGCCAACGAGATTCCGCTGGCCGCCGAAGTGGAACGCCAGCGGTTCAAAGTAGTGTTGCTCGACGAATTCCAGGACACCTCGCATGCCCAGCTGGTGCTGTTTTCCAGGCTATTCGGCGGCGGCCATGCCGTGACGGCGGTGGGCGACCCCAACCAGTCGATCTACGGGTTCCGGGGGGCGTCTGCCGGCCAGCTCTTCCATTTCGTTCGGGAATTCCCCGTCCGGGTCGGCGATTCGTTCGCCGTGGCACCCACCTCCTACCTGACGACCGCGTGGCGTAACGGGCGCAACATCCTTTCCGCAGCCAACGTCATTTCGGCGCCCCTTAGCGCCGCCGCGCTGCAGGCCGGCCCGGCGGGGGAACGGCAGTCAGCGGACTCCGTGGAAGTCCCGCCGCTGCAGCCCAGTCCGGCTGCGGCCGAGGGGAAGGTTGTCATCGGACGCTTTGCGACGGACGAGGACGAAGCCAGGGCCATCGCAGCGGATGTCCTGCGGTACCGCGTCACGGATTTCGAGGAACCCGTCGGCGCCGACCGCGTACCTCCTGCCATGGCGGTTCTGTGCCGGCGCCGCGCACAGATGGAATGCATCCGGCGAGAGTTCGAGCTGCGCGGGATCCCCTACGAAATCGTGGGCCTCGGCGGGCTCCTGGACACTCCGGAGATCGTGGACCTGGTCGCCACCTTGCGGGTACTCGCCGATCCGGGACGTTCGGACTCCCTCATGCGGCTTCTCGCCGGTGCGCGCTGGCGCATAGGCCCGGCCGACCTCATGGCGTTCCGGGACTGGTCATCATTCCTCGCACGCCGCCGGGGTCACCCGCGGTCGGACGCAGACGAAGCTGACGATCCGGACGCCGCGGTCATCGAGAGCGACATCACCGACTCACCGAGCCTGGTGGAAGCCCTGGACTGGCTGCCGCGGGAAGGATGGACCTCGGCCCACGGCCGGACGCTGAGCCCCGCAGCCCTCGACCGGCTGCATGCCCTCTCGGCTGAACTGCGGCAGCTCCGCGGATTTATGGGCGATGACCTCACGACGCTGCTGGGCGAAGTGGAACGGGCCATGCTCCTGGACATCGAAGTGGCGGCGCGTCCCGGCGTCAGCATCCACCAGGCCCGGCGAAACCTGGACGCATTCCACGACGCCGCGGCAGGATTCCTCCACACCTCGCACCGCGTGGATGTCCTGGCGTTCCTGGCCTGGCTGGAAGCCGCGGCAACGGAGGAGGGCGGGCTGGACGTCGCGGCCCCGGAGGTCAACCACGAAGCGGTGCAGCTACTGACGGTCCACGCGTCCAAGGGCCTGGAGTGGGACGTTGTGTTCGTTCCCGGCCTGAACGCGGGAGCGTTTCCAAGCAGCCGGGATTCGCGCTGGAGCAGCGGAAGTGCTGCCTTGCCCTGGCCGTTGCGGGGAGACCGTGCCGACCTGCCCCAGTGGGACACAGACCAGCCGGACCAAAAGGGCTGGCTGGACGCCGAAAAGGACTTCAAAGCCGACGTCCAGGCGCACGGAGAAGCCGAGGAACGCAGGCTGGCCTACGTGGCCTACACCCGGGCCAAATTCGTGCTGTGGGTTTCGAGTGCGGCCTGGGTCGGTTCCCGGGCCGGAATGGCGGAAATGTCGCCGTTCCTCTCGGAGCTGGCGCCCCTCGCTGGGGTCGGGGCAGGCGACGCCGAAACCGTGGCAGCGGAGGGCAGCACCCACGGGCGGACAGAAGCGGCGGCCGGGACCGCCGCCGTCGTGCATCCCGCATCGGTGGAGGAACCATCGCTGCCTGCCGAAAGTCCGTTGACCCAGGACCTCGAACTCGCCCAATGGCCGTATGACCCGTTGGAAGGACCGGCCGATCCGCGCACCGGTGCCAGGCTCAGGCTGGTTCCCGGACGGCGGGCAGCGATGGAAAGAGCCGCCGGACGGGTCCGCGAAGCCTTGGCCGCGGGCCCCGATTGGGAGCCCGCGGCGGATTCGGCCGCAGTGGAGGGCCCCCGGCAGCTCCGGAGTTTCGCGGCCAACTGGGCGAAGGAAGCTGACCTGCTGCTGGAGCGCCGTTTCCGCAGGGCCACGGTGCAGGACGTCCACCTGCCCGGCCACATTTCCGCGTCGACGTTCGTGGATCTGGGTGACGATCCCGCAGCAGTGCTGGCGCGGCTGCGGCGACCGGTTCCCAGGGAACCAGGCATGTCCGCCCGTAAAGGCACGGCTTTCCACGCCTGGGTGGAAGAGTACTTCGGCAAGGCGGGCATGTTGGAGCTGGACGAGGCCCCCGGTTCGGACAACCACATTGACGAGGCCTACGGGCTGGATTCCATGGTGGAAACGTTCAGGAATTCGGAGTGGGCGCACCGTGCGCCGGCCCATGTGGAGGTTCCGGTGGAGACGCGCATCGGGGACGTTGTGGTGCGTGGCCGGATCGATGCCGTGTTCCGCGACGCCGACGGCGGCTGGGACCTGGTGGACTGGAAGACGGGCCGCCGCCCCGCCGCGGGACAGCTGAAGGTGAAGGCTGTCCAGTTGGCCGTCTACCGTCTCGCCTGGGCACGGCTCAAGGGAGTTCCGCTCGACAGTGTCCGGGCAGCTTTCTATTACGTCGGGGAAAACCAGGTGGTCCGCCCCCACGACCTCGGCACAGCAGAGCAGTTGGAGGACATCGTTACAGCTGCCCTCGGCGGAACGACAGCCCTGCTAAACGCCTCCGGACCGGCTAGTGGGACTTCGCGTCCACAATCTTGAGGGCGGCAGTGGACGTGTCCTCTGCTGCGGGCGGGCGCGGGGGAGCGGTTTCTCCCGGCCCGTCAGCCTCCCGGCCGGAGTCGCTGTCCGACGGAGCCCGAGCCGGAGCCGGGGCGTTGGGTTCGGCAGCCGGCTCGACCGGGATGGGTGATACGTGCACGGCGGGCATGGCGGCGGCCGTTGACGGTTCCTCCAGCGGCACAGGCTCCACCTGCACGGCCGGGACGGACTGCGGCAACGGTTCCACGCTGATGGGCTGTCCGCCGTGCTCAGTGATGTCCTCGGCCAGCGATGCCAGCATTTCTTCCGCTTCGCCGATCATGGACTGGTCTCCGGCTGCCAGCCCCTTGACCAGGTACTGGGCCAGCGCGAACTCGGCAGAGAGCGCCGCGCGGCGCAGCAGGTGGGCATCGGGTGCGTCCCTGCGGCTAGATGTGTAGTGGCGCAGCACGGCGTCCACGAAACCCTGTTCATTGGAGGCGACCAGCCACGCCATATCGTCGGCGGGGTCGCCAATGCGCAAGTCGGTCCAGCCTGTCACCGCCGTCACGCGCTGACCCTCAACCAGGATGTTGTCCTCGTGCAGGTCGCCGTGGACGACGCAGGGATTGAAGCGCCAGAGCGACACGTCCTCGAGGGCGTGCTCCCACCGGCGCAGCAGCACGGGAGGGATCTTCCCGGTGGTCGCTGCCTGGTCGAGTTCGTTGAGCCTGCGCTGCCTGAACTCATTGGGTGTGTAGCTGGGGAGGTCGGCATTGCTGACCAAAGTCCTCGGAAGGTCATGAATGGCAGCCAGCGCCGCTCCCACTTCCCGGGCGAGTCCTTCAGGACCTGCAGTCAGCTCCTCGACGCTCCGGGTGGTTCCCGCCAGATGAGAGTAAACAAACGTGCTGAGTGCGCCCTGCCGCACGGTGCCTGCCACCGTGGGCATCAGAAACGGGAGCTCTGCCCTGATTCCCGGGGCAAACGCGCGCAGGACCATGAACTCAGTTTCCAGCCGGGCGCTGGCTTCCGCGTGCCGTGGCGAACGTACCCGCCACTGCTTCCCCTCGGAGTCCAGGAGAAGTGCCGAATCGAAGTCCGCCGGATCGTCGGGGGCGGAACTCACGGCGGTCGGCGTCAGTCCGGGGACTGCCGCGGTTGCTACAGCTGCCAGTTCGATCGGTTTTCTTCTCACCCATCCACGGTAGATTGACTGGCGCCCAAGATGGCGATGTACTACGGCGAGTCTCCAGATCGTGACGATTTCCCTTGTCAGATCAGCACATGGAACCCTTCCCGGGGCGGCCGGAGCGGCCGGAGCAAATGTCAATTGTCAGCCGGAGTCAGTACGGTGGGTACATGAGTCTTGCGGAGTCCCCGGCATCCAAAAACCAGTTAACAGAAAATGCGTCCCGGGGCAGCATGCCACCGTTGACGCGGCTCCCGGCGAACCACCTTATGGACACGGTCCTACCGGTCCGTCCGGCCTTCATTGACAGGGGATCGGGTGCCCGGATGAAACCGGGCATGGTTGACTCCGTGGTCAGCTCAGGACGGGCGCTGGCCATGGTCCTCTCGCACCGCCAGGCTCTGGTCCGCGGCGACAGCCTCCTGCTGACGGATGCCGCCGGACTCGCGGAGAGCCTGGGCGAGGCCGGAACGCCGCCGTCGATGACCATCTACCTCGGTTCCGCCCTCGCTGGCTCGCACCTGGACGAAGGTACGGAAATTGTCCTTTTTGTCCTGCCCGAGCCGTTCGAGGTCCGGGCGGAGCAGTTCGAACGCGGCATCGCCGGAATCCCGTCGGACGCCGTGTGGACGGGGTTCCGGGACGTGGCGGCCAGCCTGAACGCCACGGACACCGCCCTGTTCATCGAGGCCAGTGCCATCGCCAACTGGCATGCAACGCACGTTCATTGCCCGCGGTGCGGTGCCGCGACCGTCGTGGAAGCAGGGGGGTGGGTCCGACGCTGTCCCGCCGACAACTCCGAACACTACCCGCGGACGGACCCCGCGATAATCGTGACCGTGGTGGGCCCGGACGACCGGCTCCTGCTGGGCGGCGGCGGGCCCCTCGATGCGAAAAACTATTCCACCCTGGCCGGATTCGTGGAGCCGGGGGAGTCCTTGGAACAGGCGGTCGTCCGCGAAATCCAGGAAGAAGTTGGTGTCCGGATTACGGCCACCCAGTACCTCGGTTCCCAGTCGTGGCCTTTTCCCGCCTCGCTCATGCTGGGCTTCACGGCCAGGACACTGGACACCGAGGCAACGCCCGACGGCGTGGAGGTCACCCGGGCGCGCTGGTTCAGCCGCGCGGAACTCCAGGCCGCTGTGTTGAGCGGGGAGATCGTTATTTCCAGCCGGCTGTCCATTGCCCGTTCCCTGATTGAGCACTGGTACGGCGGCGTCATCCAGGACCGCCCGGCCGGCGAATGACTTCACCACGCACTGCGGACCTCCGACTGACAGAACTGATCCACCAAGCACCAATCGACATGAGCACCAAGTGACAACTGACAATTTTGAACGCACTTTGCCCGGCGACGGCGCGTCCCCCGGTACCGCCCTGCCGGACAGCCGGTCCCTGGAAGAGCGCATTCTCGGCGGTTTGGACGACGAGCAGCGGGAGGTTGCGAGCACGCTGAACGGCCCCCTCTGCGTGCTCGCGGGTGCAGGCACCGGCAAGACGCGGGCCATCACCCACCGCATTGCCTATGGGGTGCACTCAGGCGTCTACAGCCCGCAGCGGCTGTTGGCCGTGACCTTTACTGCGCGCGCTGCGGCGGAGATGCGGAGCCGGCTCCGGGATCTGGGGGTGGGCAACGTCCAGGCGCGGACGTTCCACGCTGCAGCGCTGAGGCAGCTGCAATTCTTCTGGCCGCAGGCCGTCGGCGGAGCACTGCCGAACCTCCTCGACCACAAGGCGCAGATGATCGCCGAAGCCGCCCGCCGCCTCCGGCTCAGCACAGACCGTGCATCCATCAGGGACCTTGCCTCCGAGATCGAGTGGGCCAAGGTATCCATGCTGACGCCGGCGAACTACCTCGAGAATGCGCAGGACCGCGGCAACCCCGGAGGGTTCGACCTGACAGCCGTGGCGAGGGTGTTCCAGTCCTATGAGGACGTCAAAACGGACCGCAACGTCATCGACTTTGAGGACGTCCTGCTGATCACTGTCGGGATCCTGCAGGAGGACCCGAAGGTGGCAGCCACTGTCCGCGAACAGTACCGCCACTTCGTGGTGGACGAATACCAGGACGTTTCGCCGTTGCAACAGCGGCTCCTGGAGCTCTGGCTGGGCGGACGCGACGAGCTGTGCGTCGTAGGCGATGCCAGCCAGACCATCTACTCGTTTACCGGCGCCTCACCCAAACACCTGCTCGGTTTCAAAGCCATGTACCCCGGCGCCAACGTCGTCAAACTGATCCGGGATTACCGCTCCACGCCCCAGGTGGTCAAGCTGGCCAATGACCTGCTCGCGGGACGGCGCAGCGGCGGCCCTGTGGCGGACGCCGCGTGGGCGGCGCCGCTCAAGCTCGTCGCGCAACGGCAGCCGGGGCCTCCGCCGCAGTTCACTGAGTGCGCGGACGATGAAGCCGAAGCCGCCACGGTAGCTATCAAGATCCGCGAACTGCTCGACGCCGGCACTCCGGCCAGCGAGATCGCCGTGCTGTTCCGCACCAACGGGCAGTCCGAGGCCTATGAACAGGCTTTGGCTTCGGCCGGAATCGGCTATCAGTTGCGCGGCGGAGAACGGTTCTTCGCCCGCAAGGAAGTCCGGGACGCAATCCTCCAACTAAGGGCTGCCACCCGGGCCGCTGCCGAAACCTCGGAACCCGAGCCCCTGGGCCAGCTGGTCCGGGACATCGTGGCGTCCCTGGGCTACACGGAATCCGCCCCGCACAACGGCGGAGCGCTGCGGGAACGCTGGGAGTCGCTGGCCGCACTGGTTGCACTGGCGGATGAGCTGGTGCTGAGCCGGGGCCCACAGTTCAGCCTCTCGGATTTTGTCAACGAACTGCAGGAACGGTCGCTTGCCCAGCATGCCCCCACCGTTCAAGGGGTGACCCTGGCGTCGCTGCACGCCGCCAAGGGCCTCGAATGGGATGCGGTCTTCCTCGTGGGCCTCTGCGAAGGGCTCATGCCGATCTCGTTCGCCGACTCCCCGGAGGACGTGGATGAGGAGCGCCGGTTGCTCTATGTGGGCATCACCCGGGCGCGGGAGCATCTGTCGCTGTCCTGGTCGTTGGCCCGGACCCCCGGCGGCAGGGCCAACCGGAAGCCGTCACGGTTCCTGGACGGCCTTCGGCCGGATTCGGTGGCCAGTTCGACGGCGCGCGGCAAGGGTCCGGCTCCCCGGCGGAAGGCGGCCACACCCGCGATGTGCCGGGTCTGCGGAAGCATGCTGTCCACCGGTGCCGAACGCAAAGTCGGCCGCTGCAGCCAGTGCCCGCCGAGCTATGAAGAACAGACCTTCGACGCGCTGCGCCAGTGGCGGAAGGACGTGGCTCTTGCAGCCGAAGTTCCGGCGTTCGTGGTGTTTACCGATGCGACGTTGACTGCCATCGCGGAGGCACGGCCGGCGTCCCTGGAGGAATTGTCCCAGCTGGCCGGAATCGGTCCCTCGAAGCTGGAAAAATACGGCGAGGCAGTGCTCGAGGTCCTCACGGAAAGCGGCAGCGCCTGATGGCCGGAAGCGCCCAACCACGGGCGATTCCGCTGACCACTTCCGACGGGGCCCCGGTGTTGGTCCGCCGTTCCGCGCGCCGGCGCCGGACCGTGGCCGCGTTCTGGGAGAACGGCACGGCCGTGGTGGCCATCCCCGCCCATTTCAGCAAGGCACAGGAAAGCGAATGGGTCCACCGGATGCTGGAGAAGCTCCGGCTGCAGGGAGTCCGGCGGTCGCGCGGGGCAGGACAACGCAAGCCGGCCACTGACGCCGCGCTTGCCGCGCACGCAGCCGAACTGTCGGCCAAGTACCTTGGGGGCCGTTCCGTGCCGACTTCGGTGCGCTGGGTCAGTAACCAGAACTCCCGCTGGGGTTCGGCCACACCGGCGGACGGAACCATCAGGCTTTCGGACAAGCTGCGGCCCATGCCGCAATGGGTGATCGACTACGTGCTGCTGCACGAACTGGCGCATCTGCTCGTCGCCGGGCACAACGCCGCGTTCTGGCGCCTCCTGGAGGCCTACCCCGAAACCCAGCGGGCCAAGGCGTTCCTGGAGGGCGTCGCGTTCGCCACGTCCCGCGGAATTTCACCGGACGTTGACGGAGAAAGCACGAGCACTGACGGAACCAACGTTCCGTCAGTGCTCAGCTAGCGGGCAGGAAAGCCAGCAGGTCAGGCCCGCGGCGTCCCGCCGTCGTCGTCCGTGCCTGCACCGCCCGTTTCCGTGCCGGTGCCGTCATTGTCGTGGTCGGAGCCGGCATCGTTCGCGGCCGGTTCGTCGAATCCGCCGTTCAACAGTTTCTGTAGGGCGTCATCCACTTCCGTATCGCTCGCTTCGGCGAGCTTGCGTCGCGCACTGAATCCCTGGGGGTCGTCCAGGTCCTCGCCCGTGGGCAGGAGGTCCGGATGCTGCCAGATGGCGTCCCGGCCCTCGGTGCCGCGTTCTTCCTTGAGGGACGCCCAGAGGGCGGCAGCCTCGCGGAGGCGGCGGGGACGCAGCTCCAGTCCCACCAGGGATGAGAAGGCGTGCTCTGCCGGGCCGCCGGTGGCACGGCGCCGCCGTACGGTCTCACGCAGTGCCGATGCCGAGGGCAGGAACTTCTCCGTGGCCGCTGCGGTCAGTTCATCCACCCAGCCTTCAACCAGGGCCAGCGCCGTTTCCAGTTTTTCCAGTGCCTGTTCCTGGGCGGGCGTCCGCTGGGGCATGAAGACACCCTGGGAGAGCGCTTCCTGGATGCCTTCGGGGTTGCCGGGGTCGATTTCCCGCGCCAGTTCCTCGATCTTGGACGTGTCAATGTGGATGCCGCGGGCATAGGCCTCGATGGCACCCAGGAGGTGGCCGCGGAGCCAGGGCACCTGGACGAAGAGCCGGGCGTGCGCCGCTTCCCGCACCGCCAGGAAAAGCCGGATATCGTTCTCGGGCAGGCTCAGGCCTTCGCCGAACTTGGCCACGTTGGCCGGGAGAAGGGCCATTTCAAGGTCGGCCAGCGGCACCCCGATGTCCGTTGAACTCACTACTTCCGCAGAGAGGGCCCCGATGGCCTGGCCGAGCTGCATGCCGAAGATGGCGCCGCCCATGTTCTGCAGCATGGATGAAGCCCCGCCCATCATGGACTTCATTTCTTCGGGCATCTGCTCGGTCATGGCGGTGGACAGTGCATTGGCAATGCTGTTGGCCACCGGTTCAGTGAGCCGCTTCCACGTGCCGAGCGTCTCCTCGACCCACTCTGCACGGGACCATGCGCGGCCGATCAAGCCTGTCGCGGGGAGGTCCGTGACCTGGTCAAGCCACAGTTCGGCCAAGCGCAGTGCCTCATCGACATCGCGCGACTGTTGCGCCGTGACCGAGGGGTCGGTGCCGCTCGCCGCTACCCGCCTCGCGTTGTCGTGGGCAAGCTGCCAGTTGACGGGCCCTTCAGAGGGGGCGCTCATCATGGCCTGTACCTGCGAGAACATCTGGGCAAGCAGGTTCGGATCATCAGGAAGGCCTGCGGCCTTGGCCAGTTCGGCGGGGTCTATGTCGCCCATGCCCTTCCCGCCCATAAGGTTCTGAAGCATTTCCGCAAGCGGATCCTTGGGGTTGTCGTCGTCGCCATTGGACGGATTGAGTGGGTTGGAGGTCATGATCCCGCCGATCGTCGGTGTGACTGTTGCTCACCTTCACGGTACCCCGGTGCGTTGGCGGCTGTCTGCCGAATCCGGCCCCGTTCGCTGTAGGCAAAGAGCGGCACCGCCTGCTCAACGCGTAGTGTTAGTAATCGGAATATTTGCAGGCTGCCGTCAGTGCGATCCGGTTCAGCCACGGGGCCGCGTCCGCGGGCGCAGGTACGGAGAGGTCCTTCATTGACAATCACTCAGGGTGACCAGGTTCCGGGGGATCCGGCGGAATCCGGAAACGGCAGCGGGAGCACACGCGGCAGTCTTTTGCGCCGGCCTAAGTCCCGACGGGCCAAAGCACGCGACAACCGCTACCCCGCCATGGTGACCTCAGGGCTGGTGGCACTGGCACTGGGTGTCACCGCCGCGAGCCTTCCCGTGCCGTATGTCGTGGAATCGCCCGGGCCAACCTTTAACACCCTCGCCAATGACAACGGGAAACCGGTCATCAGCGTGACCGGCCGCGAGACGTTTCCGGCCAAGGGCAACCTGGACCTCACCACTGTCTATGTCGACGGCGGACCCAACGGCCCGGTCAGCGTGTTCGAGGCTTTCTCAGCCTGGCTGGATAAGTCGAAGGCTGTCTATCCGGAGGAGCTCATCTTTCCGAGCGGGGTCACCAGGGAGGAATCCCAGCAGGAAAGTGCCGTGGCCATGACCACCTCCCAGGAGAACGCCACGGCTTCCGCCCTGAAGGAACTTGATATTCCCTTTGAGCAGAAACTGCGGGTGGCGGACCTTGCAGAGCGGTCGGCGTCCGCCGGAAAACTGCAGGCCGGCGATGTGTTCAACACTGTGAACGGCAAGCCTGTGACGTCGCTCAGCGTGGTGCAGGAGGAACTTGCCGCCGGGCAGGGGAAGCCGGCCACGGTCGTCGTCGACCGGAACGGTTCGCCGGTGACCGAAACCATCACCCCCACCGAGAACGCGGCAGGCAAGTTCATCCTCGGTGTGCTGCTGCAGTACGACTTCAAGTTTCCCTTTGACGTCAAGATTTCCCTCGACAAGGTGGGCGGCCCCAGCGCGGGCATGATGTTCGCCCTGGGCATCATCGACACCGTCACGCCGGGGGACCTGACCGGAGGCAAACACATCGCCGGGACCGGCACCATCACGCCCGACGGCGTCGTGGGATCCATCGGCGGGATCGGACAGAAGATGTACGGGGCCAGGGCGGACGGCGCCGACGTGTTCCTGGCGCCGGCGGCCAACTGCTCGGAAGTGGTGGGACACATTCCGGACGGGTTGCAGGTGGTCAAAGTCGAGAACCTGGCTGAGGCGCGGGAAGCCGTCACCGTGATCGGTTCAGGCGGGGACACATCCGGGCTTCCCGCGTGCACCAGCAACTAGACTAATTGCAGGAACTAAGCACCAGTGCCACTCGTGGCACTAGTGACTGTTGCTGAGCCCCGTCTTCGGGGCGACGCGGTAGTTCCAGCAGCACATCATCACGCGCACCTTTACAAGACCAGTAACTGACAACCAGCTATGAGGTACCGAGTTTGTCCCGTCCCGCCAGCTCCACTCCGCCCGGAAGACCCCAGCCAAGGCGAGGTGCCTTGACGCCGACGTTGATCGTCGTAGCACTGGTTGTGGTCGGATTCATCTTCTTCGCCAATGTCTGGACCGATGTCCTCTGGTACCAGCAGCTCGGGTTCTTTGAAGTATTCCTCACGGAGAACCTGGCCCGGATCATTATCTTCCTTGCCGGCTTCGCGCTGATGTTCGTTGCCATGTTCTATGCCATCCGCATCGCGTACCACGCCCGTCCCGTCTACGCGCCGGACTCGGAGATCAGGGACAACCTGAACCGCTACCAGGCGCAACTGGAACCCGTCCGCCGCGTGGTCATGATCGGCCTGCCGGTGCTGTTCGGTCTCTTTGCCGGAAGCGCTGCCGCCAGCCAGTGGCAGAAAGTGCTGCTGTTCCTGAACCAGGAGCCGTTCGGCCAGAACGATCCGCAGTTCAACCTGGACATCAGCTTCTACCTGATGACCCTTCCGTTCCTTGGCTTCGTGACCGGCTTCCTCATCAGCGTTGTTGTGGTCGCCGGTATCGCGGGAATCCTGACGCACTACCTCTACGGCAGCATCCGGATCATGGAACGCGGCATCTTCACCAGCCGTGCCGCGCAAATCCACCTCGCCGTCACCGGTGCGGTCTTCCTGCTTCTGCTTGGCGTGAACTTCTGGCTGGACCGCTATTCCTCAGTTCAGAACAGCAACGGACGCTGGGCCGGCGCCCTTTACACGGACGTCAACGCCGTCATCCCCACCAAGTCGATCCTGGCTGTAGCGGCTGCGCTGGTGGCAATCCTGTTCATCGTCGCCGCAGTGATCGGCAAATGGCGCCTGCCCGTCATCGGCACGGCAATGCTGGTCATCACCTCCATCCTTGCCGGCGGTGTCTACCCGTGGGTCATCCAGCAGTTCCAGGTGCGCCCGTCGGAACAGACCTTGGAGAGGCAGTTCATCGAGCGGAACATCAGCATGACCCGTGCCGCCTACGGCCTGGATAAGATCCAGGAGAAGCGGTACAACGCCACCACTAACGCCACCACGGGCGCCCTGGCACCGGACGCGCAGACCACTGCCAATATCCGCCTCCTGGACCCGAACCTGATTTCGGACGCCTTCTCCCAGCTCGAGCAGTACCGTCCCTACTACCAGTTCCCGAGCGCGCTCAACGTGGACCGGTATGAAGTTGACGGCAAGGTGCAGGACACTGTGATTGCCGTCCGCGAGCTGAACCCGGACGGCCTCAGCGCCAACCAGCAGTCCTGGCTGAACCGGCACGTGGTCTACACCCACGGTTACGGCGTAGTGGCCGCCAAGGGCAACAAGTTCACCGCCGACGGCAAGCCTGAGTTCCTGCAGGCCGGCATTCCATCCACCGGCGTGCTCGGCAACGATTCGACCTACCAGCCCCGGATCTACTTCGGCGAAAACTCGCCCGAGTACTCGATCGTAGGGGCACCCGAGGGTTCGCCGCACCGTGAGCAGGACCGCCCTGCCGGCAAGGAGGGCGACGGCGAAACCCAGTACACCTTCACCGGCAACGGCGGCCCGAACGTGGGCAGCTTCTTCAACAAGGTCCTCTACGCCATCAAGTTCCAATCGTCCGACCTGCTGCTGTCCGACGGCGTGAACACCGAGTCGCAGATCCTCTACGACCGCAACCCGAGGGACCGCGTCGAAAAGGTTGCCCCCTACCTCACGGTCGACGGCAACGCCTACCCGGCGGTGGTTGACGGCCGCGTGAAGTGGATAGTGGACGGCTACACCACCAGCCAGTACTATCCGTACTCGCAGCAGGAGCAGCTTTCCGCGGCCACCGCAGATTCGCAGACCACGGCCGGACGCACGGTCGCCTTGCCGAACAGCTCGGTGAACTACATCCGCAACTCCGTGAAGGCAACGGTTGACGCCTATGACGGCTCGGTGACGCTTTATGCCTGGGACGACCAGGACCCCGTGCTGAAGGCCTGGCAGAACGTCTTCCCGACCTCCCTGAAGCCGTACTCGGAGATGTCCGGTGCGCTCATGAGCCACGTCCGCTACCCCGAGGATCTGTTCAAGGTTCAGCGTGAGCTGCTGGGCCGCTACCACGTCACCCAGCCGGACAACTTCTACACGAACAACGATGCCTGGTCCGTGCCGAACGATCCAACGGTCAAGGAAGAGGTCAAGCAGCCGCCGTTCTACATGTCACTGCAGATGCCTGACCAGGACAAGCCGGCCTTCCAGCTCACCTCCTCGTTCATTCCGCAGGTGGTCAACGGGACCGCCCGCAACGTGCTCTATGGCTTCCTGGCTGCGGACTCCGATGCCGGCAACCAGAAGGGCGTGAAGGCGGAAAGCTACGGCCAGCTCCGGCTTCTGCAGATTCCCCCGGAAGCTCAGGTCCCGGGCCCGGGCCAGGCCCAGAACAAGTTCAACTCCGATCCCACGGTGTCCCAGGCGTTGAACCTGCTCCGGCAAGGCGCGTCCGCCGTCCTCAACGGCAACCTGCTGACCCTCCCGGTGGGCGGCGGTTTGCTGTACGTGCAGCCCGTCTACCTGCGCTCCACGGGCGAAACGTCCTACCCCACACTGCAGCGCGTGCTGGTTGCCTTCGGTGACAAGATCGGGTTCGCGCCGACATTGGATGAAGCGCTGAACCAGCTCTTCGGCGGCCAGTCGGGCGCCAAGGCCGGTGACTTTGCCAACAACGGCCAGACGCCGCCGCCCGCAGCCGGAGGAAGCACTCCGCCGGCCACCGGTGGTACGGACGCCAAGGCGGAGCTGAAGGCCGCGCTGGATGAGGCGAACGCAGCCATCCGTGCCGGCCAGGAGGCTCTGGCCAAGGGGGACTTCGCCGCCTACGGCGAGCAGCAGAAGAAGCTGTCCGCGGCCCTGCAGAAGGCGATCGACGCCGAAGCGAAGCTCGGTGCCGAAGGTGCCTCGCCGACGCCGGGAGCCACCACGGCTCCCACGGCGGCCCCGTCGGCTACCGCGACGCCGTCGCCGTCTCCGAGCAATTGATCAGGAGGGCGGCCTCCCCGTAACGCCCGCCCGCGCCAGCCGGTTTTCCCCTCCACAAGGGCCGGTTTTCCCTTCCACAAGGAAGGGGAAACCGGCCTTTGCCGTTTCCGGCGGGGAACCAATTCCCGGGCCGGGTAGCGCCGGTCCGGAAGGCCGGTTTCGGCGCGGAGACGCAGATCACGTCCTCTCAATTTGGTCTGAAGTTCACCGGCAGGTAGTGTTGTTCTTGCGACGCGGGGTGGAGCAGTTCGGTAGCTCGCTGGGCTCATAACCCAGAGGTCACAGGTTCAAATCCTGTCCCCGCAACTGATGGAAAAGGCCCGGAAAACTCGAAAGAGATTTCCGGGCCTTTTGCTTTGCCGCCACCGGGTTGCTCCTGGACCGTCCGGCGGTCGGTCCGGCGGGCCGTCGAGCGGACCGCACGGCGGGCCGTCCGGCGCGTCGGCCGTGGCCCGGCCTTGGTGGTGGTCGGGGCGGTCCCAAAAGTAGGGTAGTGTTGATCAAGCGACGCGGGGTGGAGCAGTTCGGTAGCTCGCTGGGCTCATAACCCAGAGGTCACAGGTTCAAATCCTGTCCCCGCAACCATATGAGAGGCCCTGACCGGCAATTATTCCGGTCAGGGCCTCTTTTCTTGTCTGAAGCACAGCGACTACTAGCATTTCCTAGTATTCTCATTCGCGGAGGCAACGTCCTGCGGTGCCACGTGGCTGTTCGATGTCGATCGCCGCATGGGCAGGCCGTCGCTGCCAGGAAGTGGACGCTATATTGCGGGGCATGACCGCCGCCTCGCACGGGTTCGCTCTTCCGCTGTTCATGATTCAAGCTATTAAGGCGCACTTAACCCGGCCGCCGCTCCTGTCGGTGCACCCGGCAGGGTGGACCCCCCTGTTTCTAGTCGATCATTCTCGAGAGGAATGCTGCTCGATGTCTCTACCAACCAAGAAGAAGTCCGGAACTGCGAAGAGCAAATGGGCCAAGCTGTACTGGGCAGTGCCGGCCGCGCTCGTAGCCCTTCTTCTCGTGGTACTGCTCGCTAAGTGGGTCACAGGGCTCGCCGGGGTAAAGGACTTCCTGGCGGCCTACCCGGGCCATTCAGAGCTGCCCGAGGGAACTCCCGTGGGCTTCCCGGCATGGCTGGCGTGGCAACACTTCCTCAACGGCTTCTTCCTGCTGCTGATCATCCGTTCCGGCTGGCAGGTGCGCACGCAGACGCGTCCGGCCGCCTACTGGACCCGGAACAACAAGGGCCTGGTCCGCACCAGGAACGCGCCGACGAAGATCAGCCTGGCGCTGTGGTTCCATCTCGTCCTTGACGCGCTGTGGATCCTCAACGGCATCGTGTTCGCCGTCCTCCTCTTCGCCACCGGCCAGTGGGCCAGGATCGTGCCTACCAGCTGGGATGTCTTCCCCAACGCGCTCTCGGCCGCGCTGCAGTACGCCTCGCTGAACTGGCCAACGGAGAACGGCTGGGTCAATTACAACGCCCTCCAGCTGCTGACGTACTTCCTCACTGTCTTCATCGCGGCGCCCCTGGCGTTCATCACAGGCCTGCGGATGTCCTCGGCGTGGCCCAAGAATGCCAAGGCGCTGAACAAGGCCTACCCGATCGAGGCTGCCCGCGCCGTGCACTTCCCGGTGATGATCTACTTCGTCGCTTTCATTGTGGTCCACGTTTTCCTGGTGCTGGCCACCGGCGCCCTCCGGAACCTCAACCACATGTACGGCGGCAGCGACGACGTCAGCTGGGTGGGATTCGGCATCTTCGCGGCGTCAGTTGCCGTGATGGTCGCCGCCTGGTTCCTGGCACGCCCGCTCTTCCTGAGTCCCATAGCTTCCCTGATGGGCAAGGTCAGCAGCCGCTGAGCGGTCCGCAGCGGGGGCTCCTGAACCGTGCCGCCGGTTAGCTGTCCTTGAGCTTCTGGTAGGTCTCCAGGGCCCTCTCACGTGACTCCGGCAAGCCAACCACAGGCTCGGGATACCCGGCGGCCAGTTCCGGCGCTTTCCACGGTTCGTGGATCTCTTTGTCACTGAGGTCCGCGATTTCCGGAATGAACTCCCGCAGGTAGCGGCCGGCGGCGTCGAATTTCTTGCTTTGCGTCACGGGGTTGAAGATCCGGAAATAGGGGGAGGCGTCCGCTCCGGAGCCCGCCACCCATTGCCAGTTGGCCGGGTTGCTTGCGGAATCGGCGTCCACCAGCGTGTCCCAGAACCACGCTTCGCCCAGCCTCCAGTCCGCGAGCAGGTTCTTCACCAGGAAGGACGCGGCAGCCATGCGGACGCGGTTGTGCATCCAACCCGTCTGCCACAGCTGGCGCATTCCCGCGTCCACCAGCGGGTAGCCCGTCCGGCCCTGCTGCCAGGCTTCCAGTTCGGCGTCCGATGGCGTCTGCCACTCAAACGGGTCAAAGTCGGGACGGTAGTTTCGGCTGGCCAGTTCCGGGTTCTCGTATAGAAGCTGCCAGCAAAACTCGCGCCAGCCCAATTCGGAGCGGAAGATTCCGACGTCGGCGGGAGCCTGGCGCGGGAAGCGCTCACGGAGCGCATGCCAGACGCGGAAGGGACTGATTTCACCAAAGCGAAGGTGGGGGGAGAGGCGGCTGGTGCCTTCGACTCCCGGCCGATCGCGGCCGAATCCATACTCTTCGACAGGGCCGTCCAGAAAGTCCTCCAGCCGGCTGTGGGCGCCGGCTTCGCCGGGCGTCCACTGTTCTGCGAGTCCTGCGCTCCAGTCGGGCGTGCGGGGGAGCAGCGCCCAGCCATCCAGGTCGTCGCTTTGCGGCAGCCCGCCGTCTCTGTGCCCGGCTGGATGAGGCAGGGTGCCCGGGGCATCGGCGGGCACCCGTGGCTCCCCGCTTTCGAGGCAGGCGCGCCAGAATGGCGTGAATACCTTGTACGGCCCGCCTGCCCCGGTGCGGACGGTCCATGGCTCGAACATGAGGCTGGCCTGGAAGCTCGCCGCATCAAGTCCCTGTTCCCCTGCCCAGGCTTTGACCCCGGCGTCGACGCTGCGTTCGGGTCCGCCGTACCTGCGGTTCCACCTGAGGTGGGTGGCTCCGGTGTCGGCGGCCAGCTCCTGGATGATTCCGGCGGCGCTCCCGCGTCGAAGGACCAGCCGGGAGCCCGCCGCTTCCAGGGCGCCGGCCAGGGACGCCAGTGAATGGTGGAGCCACCACTTGGCCGCCCCGCCAAGGGGCCGCACCCCCGGTGATTCTTCATCCAGGATGTAGACGACGGTCAGCGGGTGGCCCAGGGCCGCCGCATCGGCCAGGGCCGGATTGTCATCGAGGCGAAGGTCGTCACGGAGCCAGACAATGGTGGAAGGCATGGTTCCAAGGTACACGCAGCACGGCGCTATTTACCGGCCGGTAACTTGGCCGTAGACTCGCTCCAGTCGTCCCCTGCGTTCATTCTCCGCACGGACGGTTCCGTTCGGATCAGGCCTTTTCCTGTTGACATCGGCACCCGGCTGGAGGCGGCCGGATGCCGGCCACCTGTTCGCCGCAACGTTGCCGCGCGCAGAAAAAAGGATGACCAATGAAGCTACTCCTTTCCCCGGCCACGCGGCCCGGGACAGCTCGCCGGTGGCGCTGGGCCACCAGGGCGCTCGTTGCGGCAATCGCATCCGCTGCCACTGTGTCCGCTGTCATTGCCCCTCCGGCCCACGCAGCGCCCGTCGGCGGCGATGAGTGGGTGGTCAGCGTAGGGGATTCCTACATTTCGGGGGAAGCGGGCCGCTGGGCCGGCAACTCGAGCGATCCCGGCCAGACTGATGCGCTGGGTGACGCGGCCTATCTTGATGCCGGTCAATCCGAGAGCACGGCCGGCTGCCACCGCTCCTCCTCGGCGGAGATCAGGATCGGGCAGGCACAGTCAGCGAATCTGGCGTGTTCCGGTGCCAAGACGGCCACGTCCTGGAACTCCTCCGGCGAATTCAAGCCGGGACTGGATTTCTACAAGGATGCTGCAGGCAATATGGGTCAGGCCCTTGCCCTGCAGAACTTCGCATCGGCCCACCGGGTCACGATGGTGGTGGTCTCCGTGGGCGGAAACGATCTTGGGTTTGCCGGCATCATCGCCACCTGTGTCTCGAAGTTCATGACCAGCCCGTCCTGGGCTCCGAGTTACTGCAAGGACTCCACCACGGTAGCTACGAACTTTTCGGCCACCAACCGGGCCGCAGTGGCATCCCGGATCGGCGCCTCGCTCGCGAACGTGGCCAAGGCCATGGCCGGCGCCGGCTACGCGCCCGGTGAATACAGCCTGCTGGTGCAAAACTACGTCTCGCCCCTGCCACGGAGTTCCAACATCGCCTACTCCGAAGCAGGGTTCAACAGGCAGAGCACCTACGGCTGCGGATTCTGGAACGCGGACCTGGATTGGGCTTCGGGTACTGCCGTCCCCGCCATCAACTCCACCATTTCGGCCGGCATCGCTGCTTCGGGCCTGGACGGCGTTCACACGCTGAACGTGGCCGCGCTGTTTACCGGCCACGAACTGTGTGCGGACACAACGAAGAAGCTGAACAACACAGCGCTGACTGACTGGCGGAGCGCCGGCGCCGCGGACGTCAGCGAATGGATCAACGAGGTCCGGACCGCCAGTACCGTGTTCAGCGACTACTACATCCAGGAATCCCTGCATCCCAACTACTGGGGCCAGCTGGCCCTGCGCAACTGCGTGCGCCAGGTCTATAACGACGGCGATGTCCGTTCCGGGAGCTGCGTGGCGTCCGGAGCTGGGCTGACCACGGCAGGAGAACCTGCTGTCACTGTGCGCTAGCACTGCCCGCACTGAGCAACGCAGAGAGGCCGGGGCCCCTTGATGGGACCCCGGCCTCTCTGATGTCCGGCCAAACACCGGAGGCGGTGCCTAGAGCTTGTCGAAATCAGCTTCTTCAACAGTGGAGCCGTCAGCCGTGGAATTGGCCGACGATCCGATGGCAGGCTTCGCGCCGCCGGACTTCAAAGCCGCGAGCCGGGCTTCGATCTCGGTCTGTTCGCCGAGGTCTTCGAGCTGGTTGAACTGTGCGTCAAGGCTGGAAGCGGCCAGTTCCTGCTGACCGCGGACCTTGGCTTCTTCGCGGCGGATCTTCTCTTCGAAGCGGCCCACCTCGCTGGTGGGGTCCATGAAGTCGATGCTCTTGAGTGCGTCGTGAACCTGGGACTGCGCGGCGGCGGTCTTGGAGCGGGCCACCAGCTCATTGCGCTTGCTGGTCAGCTCGTTGAGCTTGCCCTTCATCTGGTCCAGGCCGGTCTTGAGCTTTTCCACAACTTCGGTCTGCGAAGCGATGCTGGGCTCGGCAGCCTTGGCCTCGTTCTCGGCCGACATCTGGCGCTGGATGGCGACCTTGGCCAAGTTGTCGAACTTCTGGGCGTCTACGGTGTCGCCGCTGTTCCGGTACTCGTCGGCCTTGCGGGACGCTGCCAGGGCCTTGTTGCCCCAGTCCTGGGCGTTCTTGACGTCCTCGTTGTAGTCGTCCTGGAGCATCCGCAGGTTTCCGATGGTCTGCGCAACGGCAGATTCAGCTTCGGCAATGTTGTTCGTGTAGTCGCGGACCATCTGGTCCAGCATTTTCTGCGGATCTTCAGCCTGGTCCAGCAAGGAGTTGATGTTCGCCTTTGCCAGCTGCGCCATACGGCCGAAAATGGACTGCTTAACCATGGTGTTGCCTTTCATCCTGCTCAGTGGTCGCCACTGAATTCAGTGAACAGTTGATGTACCGTTTCTACCCGGCGGCCGGCGGAACCGGCCGCCGCCTAGTCTGTGGATCGGCTAGAAGCTGCCGGCGTCTCCGCCACCGAAATCGCCGCCGCCGAAGTCCCCGCCTCCGCCGCCGAAATCGCCGCCACCCCAGCCGCCGCCGTCGCTGTGGCCGCCGCCCCAGCCGCCGCCGCTGCCTCCGTTGAGGATGGAGTTGATGAGGATGCCGCCCAGGATGGCGCCGCCGAGGCCACCGCCACCGCCGCCGCCGCCGCCGAACATACCGCCACGGCCATAGCCCTGGTTTGCGTAGCCGAAGCTGTCCACATCCCCCTGGGCGAGCTGCGCAGCCTGGGCTGCGAGTGCGTGGGCCTGCTGGGCATAGGTCAGGGCAGTGACGGGATCATTGCGGGATATGGACAGGGCATAGTCCAGATTCCGCTGGGCCTCGGCAAGGCGCGTCCGTGCCTCGGTTCCTACACCGCCGCGGCGTGCGGTGATGTAGTCCGAGGTGGCACTGATCTGGGCCTGGGCCGACATGATGGTCTGCTGCAGCGAGGCCTGCGCACGGCGGGCCTGCTCCTGCTGGTCGCGGATGCCGGTCAGGGACTGATCCAGTGACTGATGGGCCGCTTCCACCCGTTCCAGCGTGGCAATCGGATCGATCTTCCCACCTTGGATCTCCGCCTTGACCTGTGCCAGGGCAGCTTCCACTCCGGCTACCGGACCGGCAAGTTCCGGGTGGGCTCCCGACTGGATCATCGCCCTGGCCTGGGCGAGGTCCTGGGACGTGTCAACCACGGCGGCCTCAAGGCTGTTGCGTGCCTCGTCCAGGCTTCCGGAGACCTTCGTGATGGCTTCGAGCAATACTTTTGTCTGGTGCAGGCTTTCTTCGGCGGCGCGGACGGCAACCGCGGCCAGGCTGCCCTCGCCGGCGGCCAGCTTGTCCCTGGCAGTTGAGCTGGCATTTTGCACGAAGGCGAGCCGCTCCTTGGCCTGCCCGATGTTGTCCGAGACCTGGGCAAGGGCGCTGTCGGCATACTTGGCCCGCAGTTCAGTCAGCGTTTGCTCCGCACTGGCGATCCGGGCGTCAGCATCCTTGGCACCGGCGTTCACTGCGGCGAGGGCCTGCGGCGCGTTCTTCTCCAGCTCCCGCAGGGAGTCGAAGTCTGCCTTTTGTTCCTGGAGGGAAGCCAGTGCCGCCTCCGAACGGCGGATGATTTCGCCGAGCCAGCTGCGCTGCTGCTCTTCGGTGTCCGGAATGTGGTCGTCAAGCTGCTGCTGCAGCTTGAACGACTCGGACATGTGGCCCTTGGCTTCCTGCAGCGCCTTGGTGAAGTTCCCGACGGCGGCGTCTCCGTACTGCGCCTGGGCGAAGCCGAGTTCCTGCTCGCTCGAGTTGATGGCGTTGTCCGCCTCAATCAGCAGCGAACCGCTCTTCCGGCGCAGTTCGTCCACGCTGAGTGAAGCCAAGGGGTCCAGTTCCGCACCCTGCGGGCCATAGCTGGCGCTCGACGCTGCAGCCTTCTTTCGGCGGTTCCGGAAGTAGAGGTAAGCACCGGCGCCACCAGCCACAACGACGCCGGTGCCGACCAGTACTGCCGCTCCGGCACCATCACCGGACGAGACGGTTCCGCTGCCGCCACCGGCGGCGTCGCCGACCGCCGAGGCGGTGTCTATGGCGGCCTGGGCGTAGTCCTTCTTGCCACCGGCAAGGTTGGCCACGATGGCGTTCTGGGTGATGTTGCTCGTTTTGGAGGCTATGGAACTCGTTGAATTCGGGGCGAAATAGTACTTACCCTCGTCCGACATAGCCAGTATTACGTCGGCCTTGCCCATGCCCTTGTTCTTAGCCACTTCTTGGGCCCATGCCTTGGGATCCGTGGGGTTTTCGAACTTTTTCACGGTGACCACGTACAGGTTGTACTTGTGGTCCTTGAGGAGCTTCTGGATTGCGTCCTGCACTTCGGCCTTACGGCTTCCGAGGACATTGGCGTTGTCCACGATGTTTTGGCCGGACGGCATGGTCACCGGTGGTTCGGCCCAGGCTGAGGTGGCGGGGACCGCCAGCAACCCGGCAAGGCCGATCACGGCGAGGAGACGTTTGAACTTAGACCGCATGTGCAACCCTTCAGCACTTCTGCGACTGATTCGGGCCGAGCCAGTCGTCACAGAATGCAGCAGCGCCCCCACGCATGTGTAAAGCCGCAGGTCGCTGTGGCAATTCCATTTGATTCTATGGTGCACCAAATTGCCCGTCCACAACGGGGAATATGCCACCAGCGAAAAGCGCTGCACGCATGGTTCGGACCGCAAAAAATGGATTCCGACGGCGTTCAGGAACCTCCCAGCCAACGTCCGCTTTAGCTTCAGTCTGAGGGTCCATAGTTAAAGGCAGACAAGGACGAAAGGAAGTCTAATGACTGAGAACCCAGCACAGGGTGGATCGCCTGAGAACAGGGGTCCGGAAAAGCCCCGGGATGGCTGGCCGGCGCAGCCTCCTCATGCGGACACCCAGCCGCTGGATGCGGCGCACCGGGCGCAGCCGCAGTCAGCGGAGAAGCCGGCCGGAGACTCAGACCATGACAACCCGACCGTCCGGCTGGATCAGGCACGGTCCGACAATGGACAGCTGCACCCCGGCGCGGACGGTGCTCCGCAGCCCGTTTATCCGCAGCACCAGCCGTTCTACGGTCAGCAGGCCGGTGCTTCCACCCAGCATGGCGCCCACGGAAGCGGCACGTACTCAGGTGCCGGAGCCCCCCAGGCCAGTGGCCCCTATCAGGCCAACCAGCACCACCAGGGCAGCATTTATGCCTCGGACCCCGCGAGTGCCCCGAAGCGGAAAGCTGCCTTCGGGGTGGGAACCCTGGTGGCCAGCATCCTTGCCGCCGGCCTCGTGGGCGGCGGCGTAGTGGCGGCCAGCGACGCCTTCCTGAACAACGGTTCCACGTCTGCCGTCAGCGGTACCGGCAGCCAGCCCGGCACCGTGATCGTGAACAACAAGGACGACGTCAACGTCATCACTGCTGCTTCGCTGAAAGCGTCGCCGAGCGTTGTGACCATCAAGGCGACGAGCGGAAGCGACGGCGGCACCGGCTCGGGCATTATCCTCGACGACGAGGGCCATATCCTGACGAACACCCACGTGGTGACCTTGGACGGCAAAACGGCCAACGCGACCATCGAAGTCCGCACGAGTAATGGCAGGGTCCTCACCGCGAAGATCGTGGGCACGGATCCCCTGAGCGACCTGGCTGTCATCAAAGTGGACAACGCGTCCGGGCTGACTCCGGCAACCCTCGGTGACTCCGGCAAGCTGAATGTGGGCGACACCGCCATCGCCATCGGCTCACCCCTGGGCCTGACGGGCACCGTCACCGATGGCATCGTCTCCACCCTGAACCGGACCATCAGCGTGGCTTCTTCTGCCGCGCCGAAGGACGGAGCGGACGATTCGCAGAGCAATGGCGAGGGCGGCTTCCAGTTTGCGCCGCCGGACGGCGGCCAGAGCCAGAACGCCTCGAACCAGGGCTCCATCTCGATCAACGTTATCCAGACCGATGCCGCCATCAACCCCGGCAACTCCGGCGGCGCCCTGGTCAACAGCAAGGGTGAAGTCATCGGCGTGAACGTGGCCATCGCCTCGGCCGGTGGTGACTCAAGCTCCAGCACGAGCGGCAACATCGGCGTGGGCTTCAGCGTTCCCATCAACCACGCCAAACGCGTGGCCCAGGAGATCATCGATAACGGCAAGGCGACGCACGGCCAGTTCGGAGTCAGTGTCAAGGCGAAGTCATCGACGTCGTCAAGCTCTTCCTTCTCGGTGGGCGCCGAAGTGGCCACGGTGGAGTCCGGTTCCGCTGCTGCCAAGGCCGGGCTTAAGGTGGGCGACGTCGTCACGAAGTTCAACGACCTCACCATCAGCGATCCCAACCAGCTGACAGCAGCGGTCAGGGAACAGCCTGCGGGCGCGTCTGTGAAGGTCACTATCCAGCGCGGGGGCCAGGAACAGCAGGTTGACGTGACGCTTGGCGCGGCAGCGGAGCAGTAAGGTCCGCATTACGTGCCGAGCAAAGGGCAGGACACGCCCCGGGCACGCAGTAACCCGACCGTGGAGGCGGGGACACCGGTACGGTGGTCCCGCCTCCACGGTGTTAACCCGCGGTCCCGAGGCCGACCTGACACAGGCGTTAACGGGACGGCGCGGGTGCCCCGCTATATGGTTAGCTTGGATCTACCCGCACCCCGGGGGAGATCCGCGGCCATAACCTCACCCGGCTGGCTATCCACAAGCATGGAAGGCTGCTGTACAGAAAGTGGAAGAGACATTGAAGATCATCGTTCTGGTCAAACATGTGCCAGACGCGCAATTGGACCGTCACCTCAGCGACGAGGACAACACCACCGACCGCGCCGATAGCATCCTGTCCGAGCTGGACGAATACGCCCTGGAAGCTGCACTGCAACTGACCGAGGCCCGCGGCGGAGCCAAAGCCGGCAACCAGGTCATCGCCCTCAGCATGGGTCCGGCGGGCGCCGTTAACGCCATCAAGAAATCACTCCAGATCGGCGCCACCGAGGGCGTACACCTCCGTGACGACGCCCTGGCCGGATCCGACGCCGCTGCAACCTCCCTGGCGCTGGCTGCAGCCGTCCGGCACCTCGGAGCCGACAGCCCGGTGGACCTGGTCCTGACCGGCATGGCATCCACCGACGGCGAAACCTCCCTGGTGCCCGCGCAGCTTGCAGAGCGGCTTGACCTCCCGCAGGTCACGTTTGCCTCCGAACTCGAAGTTGACGGCGGCCGCGTCATCGCCCGCCGCGACAGCGACACCCACTACGACACCGTCGAGGCAACACTGCCCGCCGTCGTGTCCGTGACCGACCAGATCAACGAGCCCCGGTTCCCCAACTTCAAGGGAATCATCGCGGCCAAGCGCAAGACGATCACCACGCTCACGCTCGCGGAGATCGGTGTGGACCCCGCACAGGTGGGCAAGGCCGGTTCCTGGACCGAAGTGAAGACGGCGGCTCCACGTCCGCCGCGCACCGCTGGCACCATCATCACCGACGAAGGCGACGCCGGCATCAAGCTGGTGGACTTCCTGGCCGCCCAGAAGCTGCTCTAAGAGGATCCCCGACATGGCAAAAGTACTTGTATTCATTGACAACCCCGGCCAGGCCCTCAAGAAGAGCAGCCTCGAACTTCTGACAATCGCCCGCTCGCTGGGTGAGACGGCCGTCGCCGTGAACGGCGCGCTGAACGACGACGTCGTAGCCGCCTTGGGCGCCCAGGGTGCCACGGCCGTCTTCCGTCCGTCGTCCGAGGACCTGGACGCCTACCTGATTGGTCCCAAGGCCGCCTACCTTGCCGGTGCCGTTGCGGCTTCAGGCGCCACCACTGTGCTCCTGGAGAACTCGTTCGACGGCAAGGAGATCGCAGCCCGGCTGGGCATCAAGCTCGGCGCGGGTGTCATTACGGACGTCGTGGGCGTCGAAGCGGACGGCACTGCCCACAAGTCCGTCCTGGCAGGCTCCTATACCACCACGGCCAAGGCCACCACGGCCGTTTCCGTGCTGACGGTCAAGCCGAACAGTGTCACGCCGGAACCCGCCGCTGCGGCAGCGAGCCCGGAAGTCCTCACCGTTGACGTTCCGGGCTCTGCCACGGCCGGCGCTGCCCGCATCACTGGACGCAAGGACAAGCCCGCCAGCGGCCGCCCGGACCTCACCGAAGCCCGGATCGTGGTGGCAGGCGGTCGCGGCGTGGATGGCGACTTCGGCCCGGTGGAGGAGCTTGCCGACGCCCTTGGCGCTGCCGTGGGTGCGTCCCGCGCCGCTACGGACGCCGGCTGGATCGGCCACGATGCGCAGGTGGGCCAGACGGGCAAGACCGTTTCCCCTCAGCTGTACATTTCGGCGGGCATCTCCGGCGCGATCCAGCAGAAGGCCGGCATGCAGACCGCCAAGGTCATCGTTGCTGTCAACAAGGATGCCGAGTCGCCCGTCTTCGAAATTGCCGACTTCGGGATCATCGGGGACCTCTTCCAGGTCCTTCCGCAGGCGACTGAAGAGATCAAGAAGCGCAAGGGCTGATGATTTGAGCACCAACGCTACGGCGCAAAGCCCGTTCAATCCGGAACACCACCGGGTTGAGCGGGTCCTTTGTTTTACCGCCCACCCGGACGACGTCGACTTTGGTGCCGCCGGAACCATCGCAGCCTGGACCGGGGCGGGGGTTGAGGTCAGCTACTGCATCATGACCGACGGCGATGCCGGCGGCTTCGACCCCGCGCAGCGCGAAGAAATAGTGGCCATGAGGGCCGAAGAGCAGCGCCGCGCCGCCGCACTCGTCGGCGTGACGGACATCCACTACCTGCACGAACGGGACGGCTATCTGGAGCCCACGCACGAGGTGATGAGGGGAGTGGTGAAGCTGATCCGTGAGATCCGGCCCGACGTCGTTCTTTCCATGCATCCTGAACGCAACTGGAACCGCATCCAGAAGAGCCACCCGGATCACCTGGCCGTAGGCGAAGCCGTCACCCGGGCGGTTTATCCCGCCCTGGAAAACCCTTTCGCCTACCCCGACCTTGCCGAAGCGGGCCTGGCGGCCTACAAGTTACCTTGGCTGTGGTTGTTTGCCGGGCCGGAGGAGCGGGAAAACCACTTCGTGGACGTCACAGCCCACGTGGACAACAAACTCGAGGCCATCCACGTGCACGCCAGCCAGCACCCGGACCTCGAAGCGATGGACCGGACGGTCCGGGGGCTCATGCTGGCTACCGGCGAACGGGCGGGAATGCCCTCCGGACACAGCGCCGAGGCCTTCCACGTGGTCTCCGTTAACGGCCCGGGGACTATTGCGGGCTTCTAGCGCTGCGCCCGCGCAGGACTAGCTGAGCCGTGCTGCCGCGTAGGTCTTGATCCCCTCGAAAAGGTAGGGAGCCAGGCCTGCGCGGCGCTTGTCGTAGAAGGCAGTAAACCGGGGGTCCTCGACGTACATGCGGCCCAGGCCGACGTAGCCTTCGGCGTCCGGGGTCCAGCTGGCGCAAACCCACTTATAGTGCCGGTCGACGACGGCCTGGACTTCCGGCGCTGCCGCCTTCAGGCCGGCATCGAAGCAGTGCGCCAGCTCCTCGTTGATGTCCTGTGCTTCCTGCATGAACGCCTTTTTTGCGGCGTCGCTCATCGCGGCGTGACGTGCTTTGCTGTCTTCAACGGCCTGGTCGCCCCAGCGCTGCCGGGCCTCTTCCTCGTACGGGTTGTTGTCGAAATCTTTGAAGATTTCCTCGGCGGACATGGTGTCTCCTTGTCTTAGCGCTGTCATGGTGGCATCTACGGTGGCGGCCATCCGGCTGAGGCGGTCGCGTTCAGCCAGCAGCCACTCACGGTGCACTGCAAGTGCGTCCAGCTGGCTGGTTTGTCCGGCGAGGACCTCGGCGATGGCTTCGAGGCCGAGGCCAAGTTCGCGAAGCAGGCGAATCCGCTGCAGCCGGAGCAGCTGCTCCTGGGCGTAATATCGGTAGCCGTTCTGCCCGGTGTAAGCGGGATCCAGGATACCCAGCTGGTGATAGTGCCGGAGGGTGCGGGACGAGACGTTGCTCAGCCGCGCAACCTCGGCAATGGACCAGCCGCGGGGCTCCTTCTGCTTCATGCTTCCATCGTAAAAGTTGACGTTGTGTCAAAGTCAACACTCGTAGCGGTGAATCGGGGTAGTGCTTAAAGCCCGCGGCCTGCCGGTGCACGCCAGTGTGGCGGCACCGGCAGGCCGGTTTGGAAAACAGCGTCCCGCTAGGCTCCGAGCGGAGCCGCGGCAACCGTCGGCAGAGTGGGCGACGCCGAACCGCCGACCGGTTCAACCGTGATGCCCAGTGCCGCCGCCGAATGAATGCCCTTCACGACGGCCGGTTTGGACAGTGCCTCCGCGTCCATGAGCCCCTGCGAAACCGGAGCGGAACCGTCCTTGGGGATCAGCCACATCTGGTACACCTTGCCGGCAGGAGGAGCCGGGACGCCGTTCATCTTGACCACGACTGCGTCCTTGGAGGTCGAAATGGCCACGGTGGCCGTGCCTCCGCCACTGACATCGACAGTTGCCTCCCGGACATCCTGGGCCTGGAGCACCTGGTTGAGCGGATCGTTCTGGTTGGCCACGTATGCGCCCACTCCCACTCCACCCAGGGCGATGACAGCGGCCGCTGCCACGCCCACCAGCCAGTTGCGGAGCCCCGGTGCCCGGCGACGCTCTTCGCGGCGCACGCGGGCCGCACCGAGTTCATCGGCGACTGGAGCCCGGCCCGGTTCCTGCGCATGTCCGTGGAACGGGGGAGCAGCTGTGGGCATGGTGCCGGGCTGTGCCGGAAGCTGGCTCCGGGACTGCGCGGGCAGCTGTGCCAGGATGCGGTCGAACAGCCCGGCCGGCGGTTCCTCCTCGGCAGTAAAGGTAACGGCCAGCGTTTCGCGTCCCTGCCGCACACGCTCATCGAACGCCTCCCGTTCCGGCGCCGGCGCGGCCGAGATGTAGTCCTCAATGGCAGAACGTTCGGCGGGGTCCACGGCGTCCAAGGCATACAATTCCGCCAGTTCCACCGCGCGGCCGGCGGCCAGGTCCGCGGCGATGTCATGGGCAAACATTCCGGAGGAACGGCTGCTGTTCGGTTGGTTCATGTCGGTCATCTCAACTCACCCCCAGACAGGTCTTCAAACGGATCAGTCCATCGCGGATGCGGGACTTGATGGTGGGCACGGCGGCGTTCAGTTTCTCCGCGACTTCGCGGTACGTCAGCCCGCCGTAGTAGGCCAGCCGGACGGACTGCTGCTGGGTCTCGGTGAGGGTATCCAGACACCTGACCACGGCCTCGGCTTCCAGCCTGCTTCCGACCTCGTCCGAGACGGAGTCATGGTCAATCTCCTGGCTGCTGGCCCCGTACTTGGCCTCCCTGTCGGTTGACGACTGGGAGGACCTCACCTTGTCCACCGCCCGGCGGTGCGAAATAGTCATCAGCCAGGCCAGCGGGCTGCCTGCCTCCGGATTGAACTTTGCCGCGTTCTGCCAGACCTGGAGGAACACTTCCTGGGTGGTGTCCTCACTGAGCTCGGGGTCGATCAGGACGCGGCGGGCCATGCCGAACACACGCCGCGACGTCAATTCGTAGAACTCCGCGAAGGCCTCTTGGTCCCCGTCGGCGATTCGAGCCAGCAGGTCGCCAAGCCGGCGGTTCACGTCGGCCGAAGTGCCAGGGGAAGCAGTGGCCTCTGGGTTTGGGGCGTTGGGAGTTTCCATCACTCCCAAGCATAAGTCGATCCCGGCCGATCTTTTGTCAGCAGGGGCGCTGGGAACGTCGCGGTGGGTCTCCGGGCGCCGGGCCTGGTACCGGCGGACCTGCAATGTAGTCACCTGCCGCTCCTCGCAATCCTGTGGTTGGGCCGGGTTGGCCTCTACAGGTAATTCGGAGTGCATGCACCGATGGATGGGCGGCGATTTCTGCAAATTGGCGGGCTGCCGGCGCGGGGGAGCGGAAGCCTCCGGGCGCTGCCGCGCTAGAGCTTGGCGCCGGCGAAGCCGTTTTGGCGCCAGGCCTCAAAGACCGCGATCGAAGCCGCGTTGGCTAGATTCAGGGACCGCAGGGACGGCAGCATCGGAAGCCGCACCCGGGACGTCACATGCGGATCGTGCTTGAGTTCCTCCGGAAGTCCCACAGATTCCGGTCCGAAGAGGAGGACGTCGCCGGCGAGGTAACTGATGTCCGCATAGGAGGTTTCGCCGTCGGACGTGAACGCGTAGACGCGCTCAGGCTGCAAAGCCTCCCAGGCGGCCTCGATGCTTTTGTGCACCGTCACGACGGCGAGGTCATGGTAGTCCAGGCCGGCGCGGCGAAGCTTGGCGTCGGAAAAATCAAAGCCCAGAGGCTCCACCAGGTGCAGTTCGGCGCCTGTGATGGCAGCCAGCCGGATGGCGTTGCCCGTATTGCCGGGAATTTCAGGAGTGTGGAAGAGAATGCGGAACACCGTCCCATCCTAGCCACTTCGGGCCTTAGTGCATTCCCCGGAGCAGCCTGGCGAGGACGGGGACATTGACCGTGTTGGGGGCAGGCCCGGAGCCCAGGAACTCCTTGAGCCCGCGGACCAGTCCGGCCCCGTTGACCACCTGGACGGTTTCATGCCCGCGGTGCGAGCGCCGGTGGTGGTCGATCACCGGTTCATGGAGGTTGCCGTCGGGACTGTGGATGACAGTCCACCCCGTCACGTTGAGCTCCGGGAAGATGTCCTGCATGCGCCGCACGATGTGCGCCAGCTGCGGCGGCGCAATGGCCCGGCCGCCGTGCGTGAGCGTGCTTCCGTTCCAGGCGTAGGCACCCTTGGGAAGCAGCATGGATCCGACCAGGGCCAGCCGGTAGCCGGACAGCAGCGCATGGTCGATGTGGCTGTTGTCCGCGGGCGACTGCAGCCCGTTGATCAGCCTTGCCGCGGGAATGGCCGGGAGGATCTGCCTGCTGATCAGCTGGACGGTCCGCATCTCCCGCTGGATCCGGGCTTCCGCTCCGAAGATACCCCGTTTACGCGGCATGCCGTGGATCTGCCGGGCCGCAAGCTCCTCCGGAATCAGCGGCACGTTGCCGGACTCCGGATGCTCGAACGGCGGGACGTACACCGGCGGATCGCCTGCTGTGTTGCGCGGCGTGTTGGGCCGGCGGACGGTTGCCGATGCGCGGCTTCCGGCTGGTGGCGCATCGAAATGGGCGCCCTCCGTGGCTGTCGCGCCGGGGGTCCCGTGCGCGTACGAGCGGTCGTAGGCGGCGCGCCGCTTCGGATCTATCAGCGTCTCATAAGCCAGCGTCACCTGCCGGAAGACGGCGGCATCCCCGCCATGGTCGGGATGTGCCCGCCGGGCAGCCTTGCGGTAAGCCACTTTGATCTCTTTGTCCGTCGCCGTCACAGGAAGACGAAGGACCTGGTAATGGGAGCTGCTGCCCTGGGTCAAACACTGATCCTTTTCTTTTAGGTTCCAGTCCACTCAGGCAGTCCGGTCCGCCCAGTTTAACCGTGCATAGGCTCAACGTCCGCGCCCACAGCCAGGGTTCCCGCTGCTGGCATAATTCAGCGCATGATCATCGCCGTTGCCATTAACCCCCGGGCTTCCTTCGGCGGCGCACAGCGCACCGGCGACACGGTGGTCGCCTACTTTCGCGCCGCCGGGGCCCGCGTGATCGTGCTGCGGAAGGCCAGCTATGAACGGCTGGCAGCTGCGGTGGGCAAGGTGCTGGCTTCAGGCTGCGATGCGCTGGTTGTTGTGGGCGGTGACGGCATGGTCCACCTGGGCATCAATGCGCTCGCCGAGTCCGGTGCCCCCTACGGCACGGTGCCGCTGGGTATCGTTCCCAGCGGCACCGGGAACGACATGGCCCGGGCCCTGGGTCTTCCCTTGAATGACACAGCTGCTGCCTGTGACCGGATATGGTCCGCAATGGAGGCGGGCGGCCGCCTCATCGATGCCGGGCGGGTTACCGGCAACGGCACAAGCCGCTGGTTTGCCGGCGTTGTCTCCGCCGGGTTCGATGCCGCCGTTAACGAACGTGCCAACTCCTGGCGCTGGCCCCGCGGCAGGAGCAGGTACAACTTGGCCATGCTCCGCGAACTTGCCACCTTCAAGGCCATCGACTACACGGTGACGGCTGACGGGGAAACCTGGCGGCAGGGAGCCATGCTCATCTCGGTGGCGAACGGTCAGTCCATCGGGGGCGGCATGAAAGTTACTCCTGACGCCGTGCTGGACGACGGATTCCTGGATCTGTTCATCGTCAAACCACTGTCCCGCCTGCGGTTCCTTGCCGTCTTCCCGAAGGTCTTTTCCGGCCGCCATACCGGGCACCAGGCAGTGCACATCCGGCAGGTCCGACGGGTTGAGCTTTCGGCGGGAGGCGTAGTTGCGTATGCCGACGGCGAGAGGGTGGGCCCGCTGCCGCTGACCGTGGAGGTGGTCCCCGCTGCCATCAGGGTGCTGGCCGCGCCGTGACGACATGCCGGCCGGACCGTCTAAACTCTTGCGGAGGACCGGCCGGAGAGTGCCGCCGGCAGACCGTACGTGGGGGCAATGTGCAATCGACGGACAGGGGACCCGCTGCGGTCCGGTCGCGAAAAGTACCCGGGGCAACCAGGGGGAAAGTTGTGGCGCTGATCCTGGCCGTAGCGGCGGCCGCCGTTGCCGGATGCAGCGTGGGCGTCCCGGATCCTGCCGCCCCGGGTGACGTCCGGACCACGCCCGCGCTTGCAACACCCACCATTACCCCGGGCTACGATGCGGCTGCGGTGGCGGCAAAGGACCTTCCGTTGACGGCCGGAGGCTCGCTGGCCCCAGGAGTTGCCGTCGGCCTTTCCGACGGACTCCGCGAGGCGCCGGGGTGGAAGACCATCAAGGAGAACGTGGCGGGGGAGAACCGCTACCTCAAAGCCGACGGATGCGTGGTCTCGGCGCGGGTCCGCGTGAATCAGACAGCGCTTGCCGTGGCCGGGGATGACAGGGCCTCCACGGCTGAACTGTTCAAATATCTGGATCCCACCATCCTGCCCGGCTACCTGAAGACCGACACCCTGCGCTGGGGCGGTGAGCCGGACAAGCCCGGGCCACGGGCGGAAGTGCTCGTCTTCGAGGGTGGATCTGCGCCAGGTGGAAAATCGAACGCAGTGCTGGCCCGGCTCTTTGCCACAGCGGGTTCGTCCGTCTTCATCTCGCTCTCGTGTCCTGACCCGGCCGCGCTCGCGGCGGCCCGGGCGGACGTGGCGGAACGACTGGTGGTTGTTCCGCCCACGAACTGAGCTGAGCGGCTGAGCTGTGCGACTACGGCCTGCGGGAACTGCGGGGTGACAGCCGGTTGAGGGCGAGCGCGCCCACGAGCAGGCCGAAATCGCGAAGCGCGACGTCAAAGAAACTGCCCAGGAGCAGCAGGTTGATGATGATGCCCAGCAGCCACACGGCCACGAGTATCGATCCGAAACGCGGCCGGACTGCCACCGCGATGCCGGCCGCCACTTCCACGACGCCGACGATGTACATGATCGTCTGGGCGGGGAGCGGCACCACCGCCGTTGCCGCGGGCGCCAAATACACGGTCCAGTCGGCCAGGATGTTGGTGAATTTGTCGAGGCCGAAAATGATCGGTGCGACCGTGAACACCGTGCGAAGCAGCAGGAACGCCTGCCTGCCCGGTTCCGACGCCAGTACGGTGCCCGGCGCGTTCAGTGCAAAGGAAGATTTCATGACAGCTCCTTCTAAAAGTAGGTATTCTGATTTTAGAAAACTTTGAGTAATTAAGCAATGAATCTTGTTTTTAGAGTTAGGGTGTTCCATGCGCAGACTTCCCTGGACCCGCCGGATCGTGGCCGTGGCATCGCTGGGCGATGAAAACCGCCGGAAACTTTTCGGATTTATCGCCGCTTCATACCGTCCGGTGGGACGCGACGAAGCGGCCGCTGCGCTGGAAATGCCGCGAAGCACGGCGTCGTTCCATCTGGACAGAATGGTGCAGGACGGCGTCCTGGCCGTCGAATTCCGCAAGCTCGGCGGCAAGGCCGGGCCCGGCTCCGGGCGACCGGCAAAAATGTACCGGCTGGCGCAGCCGGAAGTGGGGGCGTCCGTTCCGGACCGCAATTACGATCTCGCCGGTGAACTGATGGCCACCGCCATCGAACGGTCGAGTGGCGCCGGAGAACCTGTCCGGGAAGCTCTGTTGGCCACCGCGTATGCGAAGGGCCTGGCAATGGCGGAGGGGAGTCAGAGCCTCGAGGAATTCCTCTCGGCGGAGGGCTACATGCCGAATCCCGACGGAGACGGAGGCTTTGCGCTTGAAAACTGCCCGTTCCACCGGCTTGCAGACGGCCACGCGGAGGTGGTCTGTGCCATGAACGGCGCATTCCTCTGCGGCGCGGCCGCCGGGTGCGGTGTTGAGGAAAGCCGGATAGCAGGGAACGCAACACCCGGCCAGTGCTGCGCCAGGGTTACGCCGCCCTGATTGCCGGAGACCGTTTGGGCCGGCTCGCCAGCAGGACGCCGGCTATGACAAGCAGGCCCCCGATCGCCTGGGGCAGGCTGACCGGAATGCCCATCACGACCGTGATGGCTGCCGTGAACACGACGATCAGGTTCAGGTAATTGCCGGCGGTCGCCGGTGCCGTCGTTTTGAGTGCGAGGTTCCAGCACAGATACGCCCCCAGCGAGGGGAAAGCGGCGATGTACGCGATCGACCAGCCCTCTGCTGCGGTCGAGGGGAATCCGGCTCCACCTGCAATCGCGACCGGAGCTAGGAAGGCGGTTGCCATCACCACCTGCACAGCCGTGGCCGCAATGGCCGGCAGCCCAAGCCGGCGGGAAATGATGGTGTAGAAGCCCCACACTGTGATCGCCCCGATCATCAACAGTTCGCCAAAATTGAAGGTAATGCTGAACACCCGCTGCAGTTCGCCGCGGGTCAGTACCAAGAGCACGCCGGCGAGGCCCAAAGCTATGCCCAGCCAGCCGAAGACGCCGGGCCATTCGCCGAGAATGAAAATGGCCATCACTACGATCAGCGCCGGATTAGCGGCAGTGATCAGCGAAGCATTGAGCGCCGAAGTGTGCTGGAGGGCAACATAAAGCAGCAGGGTGTAGCAGCCCATGCCCAGGACGCTCAGGAGCAACAGCACCCGCCAGCGGCCCAGGACAGTGCGCCAGTCCGGACGTTCCACGAAGTGGGCCAGCGCAACGAGCGGAAGGGCGGCCAGCGCCCACCTCCAGAAGGTGAGTTCGAGCGGCGTCATGGTGTTCACGGCGGCCTGCCCCACCACGAGGTTGCCGGACCAGAAGAGGGTGGCCAGCACCAGGTATATCGAGGCTTTCACCGCTCGAATCTACACCGGCGCCTGAGCGTGCGGGGTGGCCGCGGCTAGAATTGGGTTGTGTCCGTCTACCTCGATCATGCCGCCACCACGCCTATCGCCGCTGAGGCATTGGCGGCCCTCACCCGCGAACTCGCCCGGACCGGGAACCCGTCGTCGCTTCACGGCTCGGGACGACGCGCCCGCCGTTCGGTGGAGGACGCCCGGGAGTCGATTGCTGCCGCAGCCGGTGCCCACCCCTCAGAGGTGATCTTTACCTCGGGCGGCACGGAGGCTGACAACCTGGCTGTGAAGGGCCTGTACTGGGCGCGCCGCGGCGAAAATCCGGCGCGCACGCGGATCCTTTGCTCCGCCGTCGAACATCATGCTGTCCTGGACACCGTCGAGTGGCTTGAACGGCACGAGGCGGCGGAAGTGTCCTGGCTGCCTGTGGATTCCAGCGGCGTTGTTGACCTTGATGTGCTGAAGTCCGAGCTCTCCCGGGATCCGGAGTCCATCGCCCTCGTCACAGTGATGTGGGCCAACAACGAGGTGGGCACCATCCAGCCGGTGCACAAAGTGGTTGAGTTGGCCCATGCCGCGGGCGTGCCGGTCCATTCCGACGCCGTCCAGGCCTTCGGTTCCGTGCCGGTGGACTTCCGGGGCAGCGGGCTGGATGCCATGTCCGTCTCCGGTCACAAGATCGGCGGCCCCGTGGGCGTCGGCGCCCTGCTGCTTGGCCGCGCCGTGAAGCTGACGCCGGTGCAGCACGGCGGCGGCCAGGAGCGCGATGTCCGCTCCGGGACGCTGGACACGGCGTCGATCGCGGCCTTCGCCGCTGCGGCGGAAGCTGTGACCAAGGACCTCCCGCAGGAGGCTGCCCGGATCGCCGGGATGCGGGACAGGCTGATCGCGGGCGTACTGGAGGCCATCCCGGATGCCGTCCTGCGCGGAGCTTCGGGGGGCGGCCGCCTCCCCGGCAACGCGCACTTCACTTTTCCTGGTTGTGAGGGCGACTCCCTGCTGTTCCTGCTGGACCTTGCGGGTGTGGAGTCCTCCACAGGCTCCGCCTGCACCGCCGGTGTGCCGCGGCCTTCGCACGTCCTCCTCGCCATGGGCCTGGACGAGGAGACCGCGCGGGGCGCCCAGCGTTTCTCCCTGGGCCACGCTTCAGTGGAGGCCGACGTCGACGCGCTCCTGGCAGCACTGCCGGGTGCCTATGAACGGGCCCGCCAGGCAGGGATGGCAGGGCACGAATCAACCATCCAGACGGCCGCGACGGTGGCCCGTCAGTCCGCCAGGAGCTGATCAAGCGCGACTGCGGGATCGGCCAGACGGCCCGGCTTGATGGTTGCCCGGCTGGAGATCAGGGCCTTGATGGCTTTCTGCGTGCGCGGAATGTTGACGTTCATACCGGCCACCACCCTGCCCTCATGCTGCCAGAAGGCGATGAATTCCTTGCCTGCCAGCGTGCCCCGGATGACCGGCTCGGCGCCCGCCGCCAACGTGGGGAAGCCCGAGTACTCCATGCTGATGTCGTACTGGTCGGTGTAAAAATACGGAATCGTGTCCAGCGTTGCCTCGTGTCCAAGCATGGATTTCGCGGCGACCTTGCCGCCGTTGAGCGCATTGGACCAATGCTCGCTGCGGTGGTGCTGCCCGGTGAACGGATGCAGGGCGTTGGCTACGTCCCCTGCGGCGAAGATGTCAGTAGCGCTTGTCCGCAGGGAGGCGTCTGCCAGTATTCCGTTGTCAATGGCCAGCCCTGCCGCCTCCGCGAGCGAAATGTCCGGAGCGACGCCCACGGCCACCACCACTACATCAGCGGGCAATATCTCTCCTGATCCGGTGACCACCGCTGTGACGCGGCCGGAATCGCCCCGGAGTTCAGCTGCGGTTGCGCCCAGGCGGAACCGGACACCGTTGGCTTCGTGGAGCGAGCGGAAGAACGTGCCCAGCTCAGGTCCGACCGCGGCGGCCAGCGGGATGTCCTCAAGCCCGAGCAGCGTCACCTGGTTGCCGTAAGCGGTGGCCGCAGCCGCAAGTTCCATTCCGATCCAGCCGGAGCCGATCATCACGACGTTCTTTCCGCCCGGCAATAGCTGCTCCCGGAGGCGGCGGCTGTCATCCAGGGTCCGGAATGTGGCCACGCCGTCGAGCCCGCTCCCCGGCAGCGGGATGCGCCGGGGGAGTGCGCCCGTGGCCAGCAGGAGTGCGTCATAGTCCAGGGAGCCACCGCCGCTGAGATGTACCGTGTGCGGGCCGGGGTCGACGGCGGCGACCGTCACGCCCAGGCGGAGGTCGACGTCGTTCTCGGCGTACCAGGCGTCCGGTGCCACCGGGACGGCGTCCTCTCCCGCTTTGCCCAGGAGGTATTCCTTGGACAGCGGCGGGCGGAGATAAGGGTGGTGCAGTTCGGCGCCGATGAGGCTGATCCGGCCCCGGTAGCCTTCGCTGCGCAGGGTGCGGGCTGCGGTGGCGCCAGCCAGGCCCGCGCCGGCGATCACGATGCTTTCGATGGTGCGTCCGACAGTCATGATGCCGCTCGATTCCGGAAATGCCGGCGCCTCCTGCCGGCTGGCTCTAAAAATAGTAATCCTGACAATAGAAGCCGCGGGCATGGCAGTCAAGGGGTACTGAGGTGATTTCCGGGCACCCTTTGGCGAGGCAGTAGAATAGATGCGCATGCAGTGTGTCCGCCGGTGCGCAATAGGCCGGCCACGAGCGCGCTGCTGCAGCACCATGAAAACCTCCCCCCTAAAGAAAGCCAGCATGCGAGTTCTTGCAGCCATGAGCGGCGGAGTCGATTCCGCCGTTGCCGCCGCCCGCGCCGTCGAGGCCGGACACGACGTCGTCGGTGTCCACCTGGCGTTGTCCCGGATGCCCGGAACACTCCGTACCGGCAGCCGCGGGTGCTGCACCATCGAGGATTCCCGTGATGCCTGGCGCGCCTGCGACGTACTGGGCATCCCGTATTACGTGTGGGACTTTTCCGAGCGGTTCAAGGAGGATGTGGTCCAGGATTTTATTGACGAATACGCCGCCGGACGCACCCCGAACCCCTGCATGCGCTGCAACGAACGCATCAAGTTTGCTGCGCTGCTCGAAAAGGCGATCGCACTGGGCTTCGACGCCGTCTGCACCGGCCATTATGCCAAGGTGATCACCGATGCCGACGGAAACCCGGAACTCCACCGCGCAGCCGACTGGGCGAAGGACCAGAGCTACGTGCTGGGCGTGCTCACCCACGAACAGCTGAAGCACTCCATGTTCCCGCTCGCGGACACGCCGTCCAAGGCCGAGGTCCGCGCCGAAGCGGAACGCCGCGGGCTCTCTGTCGCCAACAAGCCGGACAGCCATGACATTTGCTTCATCCCGGACGGCGACACGGCCGGCTGGCTGGCCGAAAAGATCGAGATGACCACAGGCGACATCGTGGACGAGTCCGGCACGAAGGTCGGCGAGCACCCCGGTGCCAACGCGTTCACCGTTGGCCAGCGCCGGGGACTCAAGCTGGGCACCCCCGCCGCCGACGGCAAGCCGCGGTTCGTCCTGGAGATCCGGCCGAAGGAGAACAAGGTGGTGGTGGGACCGGAAGCGCTCCTGGCCATCGACGAGATCCGCGGCATCAAAGTATCCTGGGCCGGACTTCCGATTGCAGAGGTCGCCACCGGCGAAGAGTTCGATTGCCATGCCCAGGTCCGAGCCCACGGGGACCCTGTCCCGGCGACGGCCCGCATGGAACAGCTGACGGACGACGACGGCGCGGAGCGGACCAACCTTGTGGTCACGCTGGCCACTCCGCTGCGCGGAGTAGCTCCCGGACAGACGGTGGTGCTATACCAGGGCAGCCGGGTCCTGGGGCAGGCCACCATCGATACAGCGCGCTCGCTGCAGCGCGCGGCCCTCTAAAAGGCCGACTTTACCCGCCCGCGGCGCGCGCCGCCGTAGTCAATCATGCCCGCGACCGCAATAATTGAGGCCTGGGGAACCAGACTTGATGCAGACCGCCCCTTCACCAGGTGAGGCTGCAAAGTTGAGGAAAGCGGGCCCGCTATGGTCTCTGCAGCGCTCGGAATCGGGCATGGCCTCGAGATGGTCGCGCTTACTGCGCTCGCCGAGGGCCCCTTCACCCGCAAATCAGGAAAGCCGCTCACCACCAGCGTTAGGGTTCCCGTTGAGAGGCTCGTCGACGGCCCGGTTGGAGCACGCCTGGCGCTGCGGGTGCGGGCCCCCGGAGCCGAAGGGCCGCGGCCTATTTCCCTGTCAGTCGACCGTAACGAATGGTGCATCGACGACCAACCCGCACCGGCCGGGCTCGATGAGTTGCTGGCCGACAGCCGGTTTTTGGCCCAACACGTCTACGCGGTGGCGACGGCCACTCTCCAGGCCTTTGAATTCACCTTGGGCCGCCGGATGGGCTGGGCGTCGGGCCACCGACTAGTGATCAGCGTCTATGACAAGATCCCGTACGCCTCTACCGGCTACGACCGCGAGCGCGGCCTGATCCGGTTTGGGCACAGAACCGACGACCGGTCCAAGCGGTCCGTCCCCCTGGCCCTTTATCACGACCTTGTGGCCCATGAAGTGACGCACGCAGTCCTTGACGGTTACCGGCGCCTGTGGACGGACCGCGACGCGTTGCTTGACGGCTATGCCATGCACGAATGCATAGCGGATCTCGTGGCAATGCTGAGCGTGTTTTCATCGCCCGAACGGGTGGAGCAACAGTTGTCAGTGGCCGTTCCGGGCCCGGACGGCAGGCGGAGCGGCGTACCCGCCCGGAACATGGAAAAGGAAGTCCTGGCGTCCGGGCTCTTCGGGCTGGCGGACGGACTGTTCTCCCGCGGCGCCGCCCGTCGGCCGCTCGACATGGACGTGCCATTCGAGTGGCGGCTGGATCCGGAACCACACCGGCGGGGCGAGATCGCCGTGAAGGCGGTGCTGGACGCCGTCGTCAAACTCTGGCTGCAGCGGCTGGAAAAGCCGGGCGGCCGCTCGAGCCGCTACCAGGTGGCCGAAGCCGGGGCGAATCTTGGACACCAGATGCTGGGGATGGTGCTGCGGGGGCTCGCCTACATGCCGCCGGTGGACCCGGGCTGGGAAGACCTGCTGCGCGGAATCCTCGCAGCCGATGCCGTGCTGGTGCCGACGGACATGATGGGGTACCGGCAGGCCGTGCGCGACGCCTTCTGGGACATTGACCTTTCCACGGAACCCGATGAACTCCTGGACGGGCTGAAGCATCTTCGCGACCTGCGCTACCCGGTCCGGTTGTCTGCGCTGGCCGCCGATCCCGAGGAGGTCAACCGGTTCATGTGGGAAAATCCGCGGTTGATCGAGGCGGCCGGCATCGACCAGAACACGAGCACCATTGTGAGCCGGGTGCGCCCCAGCACGCGCGTGGGGCCGGATGGATTCGTCGTCTCCGAAATCGGGGCCTCCTACGTGCAGTCAGTCACCATGTCGAAATCCGAAGCAAGGAACAAGCTTGGCCTCCGGGTGGACAGCGAGTACTACACAGTCCGTGGCGGGGGACTGCTGCGGTTCGATGAGGGCGGGAGGCTGTGTTTCGCCGCGCTCAAGCCGGTCATGGACGCGGAGTGGCAGCAGGAAAAATTGGAAACCATCAAACGGGAAGCCGGGGTAAAAGTGCCGACGGCAACGTTCCACCCGGAGGATGAACGCCGGGAGTGAGCCTCCGTCGGCTTTCCCCTCCGTCAGCTTCCCCAGGGAGCCTTGCGTGCCGCCGTCGAGCCTTCGAGCTGGGCCACCTGGTCGAACCCGCCGGCCCGGAGGCCTTTGCTGACCAGCTTGAGCAGGTCCGCCCTGCCCAGGGTGCCGTCGCCGGTGACGGCCTTGATGAAGTTGTAGGTGAAGGCGCCGTTGTAGCGGCCGTCGAGGAAGGCATCGGCGGCCGTCTGGTCGGCGCGGCAGGCAGCCAGGAGGACCGGTTTGACGCCCCTGCCGGCCTTGACCAGGTCGCGCAGTGCCCTGGTTTCGCTGAACTCGGTGGCGGCAACGCCGCGGGCTGTCGGTGCCGGCAGGAAGCGGGGGCGCCGCCCGGGCAGGAGGTCCAGTGATTTCAAGCCGGTGCCGCTGTGGCAAGTGTCCAGAACTACGTCCATGAGCACGCCGTCAGGCAGCCGGGCAAAGAGGGTGAACAGTTCATCGTCCGAAATGACGGTGCCGGGGTCCCACGAATCGCCGGTGTTGTTGATGTCGTAGCAGGCGAAGGCCTCGTCAAGCCGGTCCGCCTCGTCGTCGCTGGTGTCCGGAATCTGCGTTCCGTGGCTGGAGAAAGTGAAGACGATGTGCTGCAGTTCGCCTGCGGCGGCGCGGTCCATCATCGAATTGAGCTGCGCCATCACCTGCTCCTTCGTGGCCTGGGAATCCAGCAGCACCGAGATCTCCGAGGGGGCGAACCCATATTCGGCCTGCAGCAGTCCGGCGAGGTCCCGGGCGTCGTTGGCGCAGCCCTGTAGCCAGCTGGATTTCGGCAAATGGTGAAATTCGTTGATCCCTACACAGAGGGCGGCTTTGCTCATGATGTGTTCCTTCAGCCGGGTAGGGCAACTCTATTCCCGGGAAGGAGGCTCTTCAATGGCAATCACCGAGGACGTTTCGCAATCGTTCGGCCGGAGGCTGATCCGGGCCGAATCCTGAAGAAAACGATAGTTTTGCCCCAATCAGGTAAATTTTGTGTCTCATCTCACAGGTTGTAACGATTCATGGCGCCGTCGTCTGATTGAATCGTGTGGTCAGGACAACGTCCCGCCCACCGAGTCCAACTGATCCAGTTGCGCGGCGGCACGCGTGTACTCATCGAACAGAAAGTCCACAGATGGCAATGAACAAAAAGGCCCTGCACAGCGCTATCGCGCTCGCGGGTGTTTCCGCGTTTGCACTGACAGCCTGCACAGGTCCGTCCGGCGGCGGCGGAACTTCCACCGGCAGCGCCGGAGGCGGAACCATTACGTACGGCACCACAGACAAGGTCGTTACCCTCGATCCTGCGGGCTCGTACGACGCCGGTTCCTTCATGGTGATGAACCAGATCTACCCGTTCCTGTTGAACGCCAAGCCCGGCACTGCGGACGCCACCCCCGATATCGCAGAGTCCGCGGAATTCACGAGCCCCACGGAGTACACCGTCAAGCTCAAGTCGGACCTCAAATTTGCCAATGGACACGCGCTCACATCCTCGGACGTAAAGTTCTCCATTGACCGCGTGGTCAGCATCGCGGACGACAACGGACCGGCCTCGCTCCTGGGCAACCTGGAGTCGGTCACCGCCAAGGACGACTCCACGGTGGTCTTCAAGCTCAAGGCCGGCAATGACCAGGTCTTTCCGGGCGTCCTTGCTGCCAATGCAGGACCCATCGTCGATGAAGAGGTCTTCCCGGCGGACAAGCTGATGAGCGACGACGAAATCGTCAAGGGCAAGCCGTTCGCCGGCCCCTACACGATCGAAAGCTACAAAAAGAACGAGCTTGTGAGCCTGAAGGTCAACCCGGATTACAAGGGCCTCCTGGGCAAGCCCGCCAATGACGGCGCGAGCATCAAGTATTACGCCGATTCGAACAACCTCAAGCTCGACGTCCAGCAGGGCAACATCGACGTTGCCGGCCGCAGCCTGACCGCTACCGACGCCGCTGACCTCGAAAAGGACTCCAAGGTCACCGTCCACAAGGGGCCCGGCGGCGAGCTGCGCTACATCGTGTTCAACTTCGACACCATGCCGTTCGGTGCGAAGACCGCTGAGGCGGATCCCGCCAAGGCGCTCGCTGTCCGCCAGGCCATGGCGAACGTAGTTGACCGCGACGCCATCGCAACCCAGGTCTACAAGGGCACCTACCTGCCCGCGTACTCCGTGGTCCCCGACGGGTTCGTCGGAGCCATCCAGCCGCTCAAGGAAATGTACGGCGACGGCAGCGGCAAGCCCAGCCTGGACAAGGCCAAGAAGGCATTCTCCGATGCAGGTGTCACGGCTCCGGTCAACATCAAGCTGCAGTACAACCCGGACCACTACGGCAAGTCCTCGGGCGACGAGTACGCCATGATCAAGGAGCAGCTGGAGAAGTCCGGCCTCTTCAAGGTGGACCTGCAGTCCACTGAATGGGTGACCTACTCCAAGGACCGCACCAAGGACGTCTACCCGGTCTACCAGCTTGGCTGGTTCCCGGACTACTCGGACGCGGACAACTACCTGACCCCGTTCTTCGTACCGGGCAACTTCCTGAAGAACCACTACGAGAACCCGGCCGTGACCGACCTGATCACCAAACAGCTCACCACGGTTGACAAGGCAGAGCGCGAGAAGGTCCTGGGTGATGCCCAGACGGCAGTCGCCAAGGATCTCTCCACGCTGCCGCTGCTGCAGGGCGCCCAGCTTATGGTCGCCGGAAAGGACGTCAAGGGTGTTGAAAAGACCCTGGACGCGTCCTTCAAGACCCGTCTTGGCGTAATTTCCAAGTAGGGCCAGTTCCCCATCCGGTCCTGACCAGCCGAAAAGGCGGGGCGCCAAGGCGTCCCGCCTTTCGTGCTGAGGCAGGGCAACAGATTCCGGGACTCACGAGGCCGCCGGAAGCACACATTTAGGTACCAATGACAACACTTATCGAGGCGCCGCCAACCGACGCCGACGGCCTGCTGCCGTCAAAGAAGAAGTCGTCCGGCGGGGGACTGGGCCAATACATCCTGATCAGGTTCCTCCTGATCTTTCCAACCATCCTGATTCTGGTCACGATGGTGTTCTTCCTGATGCGGATCACCGGTGACCCGATTACCGCCGCGCTCGGCGGCCGGCTTCCGCCCGAGCAGCTTGCCGAAAGGATCACGGCGGCAGGCTACGACCGTCCGATCCTCGTGCAGTACTTCGAGTACCTCGGGCAGTTGCTGACCGGCAATTTCGGCACGACGCTCTCTGACAACCGCCAGGTCACGGAGATGCTGACCACCTACGGTTCCGCCACCCTTGAACTGACCATCAATGCGTTGCTGGTCGCACTGCTGGTGGGCATCCCGCTCGGCATGATCGCGGCGCACCGCCGCGACAAAGCACCCGACGCCGTACTGCGCATCTTTGCGATCCTTTGCTACGCAACGCCGGTGTTCTTCTCCGGGTTGCTCTTCAAGCTGACCTTCTCCGTATGGCTGGGATGGCTCCCGGTTGCCGGACGCGCCAAAACGTCCAGCGAACTGGAACTCACCTCGCTGCAGGCCCCCACCGGCATCTACTGGCTGGATGCCGTCCGCAGCGGCAACATGGCAGCACTCGGCGACGTCACGGCCCACGCCGTGCTGCCGGCCCTCGCCCTCGGTCTGTTGACGGCCGGCATCTTCCTGCGATTGGTCCGCACCAACGTCATCGGCACCCTCGGCAAGGACTACGTGGAAGCAGGCCGTTCACGCGGCGTCAGCGAATTCCGCCTGGTGACCAAGCACGCCTACAAGCCTGCCCTTATCCCCATCATCACCGTGATGGGCCTGCAGATCGCAGTTCTGCTCGGCGGCGCGGTCCTGACCGAAACAACCTTTGAATGGAAAGGCCTGGGCTTCCAGCTGGCCACCTACCTGACGGCCCGTGACTTCGTGGCCGTCCAGGGCATCGTGGTTCTCCTCGCAGTGATCGTGGCCGTGACCAACTTCATCGTGGACATTGTCGCCGCGCTGATCGACCCCCGCGTGAGGTACTGACATGAGCACCGATTCCCTGGCGACTACCTACAAGGATCCGCGGGCCTCCTGGTTCCGCCGCCTGCCCGTCGTCTCACACTTCAACAAGAGCGTCGGCCTGCAGCGCGGAATGCTTGTCACCGGGCTCGTCCTGACTGGCATCTTCCTCCTTACCGCCATTCTTGCGCCGCTCATCGCCCCCTACGGCTTCTCGCAGATATCCGACGCCGACGGCGGGTTCCCCGCCCAGCAGGCACCGGGCGGAAAGCACCTCTGGGGCACCACCGTGGGCGGCTACGACGTCTTCTCCCGGGTTGTCTGGGGCGCCCAGACCGCCGTCATGGTGATTGTGGTGGCCGTGGTCATGTCCATCTTCATCGGCGTGGTCCTGGGCCTGGTCAGCGGCTACATCGGCGGCTGGCTGGACCGCATCCTCGTGGTGATCGCAGACGCTGTCTACGCCTTCCCCTCACTCCTGGTTGCCATCGTGATGGCCATTGTCATCAGCGGCGGCAGGTCCAGCCTGTGGGGCGGCATTGTGGCCGCGGCAATTTCGATCACCGTGGTGTTCATCCCGCAGTACTTCCGGGTGATACGCGCGGAAACCATCCGTCTGAAAGCCGAACCCTTCGTGGAATCCGCAAAGGTGGTGGGGGCGTCGAATGTCCGGATCATGAGCCGGCACATCTTCAAGAACGCCACCCGCACCCTGCCGCTGATCTTCACACTCAACGCCTCGGAAGCCATCCTGACGCTTGCAGGCCTGGGCTTCCTGGGCTTCGGCATTGAACCGACGTCCGCCGCAGAGTGGGGCTTCGACCTCAACAAAGCCCTGGCGGACACCACCTCCGGGATCTGGTGGACGGGCGTGTTCCCCGGCCTGGCAATCGTGCTGACAGTCCTGGGGCTGACGCTCGTGGGCGAAAGCATCAACGACCTCAACGATCCGCGGCTGCGCGGCCGCAAGAAGGCCGTTTCCGGCAAGGGCGGGCCGGACTCCACCCCAGCGGCGCAGGCAGCGCACCAATCAGAAGTGAGTAGTTCATGAGCACCAACATCGACAGTCGCGGCACCGGGCCCGTCCTCGACATCGACCACCTGAGGGTCACGTTTGCCACCGACGCCGGAGACGTTTACGCCGTCAAGGACGTCAGCCTTGAGGTCAATCCGGGCGAAGTCGTGGCAATCGTCGGCGAGTCCGGTTCGGGCAAGACGGTAACCGCCAAAACGATCCTGGGGCTGCTTCCGGAGACGGCGATCAGTTCCGGCGCTGTCCTGATCAACGGCAACAACGTGATCAGCGTCAGCCCGGCCAAGCTCCGGCAGATCCGCGGCCGGGACGTCGCCATGGTGTTCCAGGAACCCTCCACGGCCCTGAACCCCGTCTTCACCGTGGGGTGGCAGATCGCCGAAGGCATCCGCGCCCACGCCCACGGCAAGGGCGGGCGGATATCGGCAAAGGAAGCTAAATCCCGGGCCATCGACGCGCTCCGGAAAGTGGGCATCCCGGATCCCGAAAACCGCGTTGATTACTATCCCCACCAGTTTTCCGGAGGCCAGAAGCAACGTGTGGTCATTGCGGCCGCGCTTGCCCTCAACCCGGGACTGATCGTCGCCGATGAACCCACTACAGCCCTTGACGTCACGGTCCAGGCGGAGATCCTCCAACTGTTGAGGGACCTGCGGGATACGTACGGCACCTCGATCGTGCTGATCACCCACAACATGGGAGTGGTAGCCGATCTTGCCGACCGGGTGGTGGTGATGTACCAGGGCGACGTCGTCGAGGAGGCAACCGCCAAGGTCCTGTTTGCCGAGCCGAAGCAGGAGTACACGCGCAAGCTCCTGGCCGCTGTTCCGCACCTGGGCAGGAATTCCGCCTCCCAGGGCATGACCGTGCGGGCCCACCAGGACCGTAAGGTCCTGGTGGAAGCCAAGGGCCTGACCATCGAATACCCCGGCAGGCTGGGCAGTCCCGGCTTCAAGGCCGTGGACGGCGTGAGCTTCACGCTGTCCGAAGGTGAGGTATTCGGTCTGGTCGGTGAATCGGGATCCGGAAAGACCACCACCGGACGCGCCATCGCGGGCCTCAACCGCACCACGGGCGGCAGCCTGAAGGTGCTGGGCTACGAGATGCTGAACCTCAAGGAACGGACGTTCAAGCCGCTCCGGAAGGAGATCGGCTTCGTGTTCCAGGATCCGGCCGCCTCCTTCAACCCGCAGCTGACCATCGGTGACTGCGTTGCCGAACCGCTCATCATCCACAGCAATCCCACGCCCGCCCAGGCGCGGAAACGCGTGGGTGAACTGCTCGAATCGGTGCAGCTGCCGGCGGCGTACGCTGACCGGTTCCCGCACGAGCTCTCCGGCGGGCAGCGCCAGCGCGCGTCGCTGGCCAGGGCGCTCATCCTGAACCCGAAGCTGCTGATTGCCGACGAGCCCACGTCGGCGCTGGACGTTTCAGTCCAGGCCGTGGTGCTGGAACTGTTCAAGGACATCCAGGCAGAGTTCGGGTTCGCCGCGCTGTTCATCAGCCATGACCTCGCGGTGGTGGACATCCTGTCCCACTGGGTTGGTGTGCTCTACAAGGGCAAGCTCGTGGAACAGGGGCTTGGCACCCAGGTGATGGGAACTCCCCGGCATGACTACACGCGCCGGCTCATCGCATCGCTCCCCGTGCCCGATCCGGATGAACAGGCCAGGCGCCGGGAAGCGAACCGGGCGCTGCTCGCCGGCTAGTTCCGTTCCGTGGTGGAAATGCCCGCTGTCCAGGCCGGACGGCGGGCATTTTCGTCCCCTGGGCAACGTTGCGCGGACGCTTAACAGCCACAGGGAATTGGCGGGGTGCCCATAGACTGGAACCATGACCGAGCAGAACCAAGATCTTCCAGACGCCGATTCCTACGACCCCGCAGCCAGCTCATTGGCCGGACAGGTGGACCAAGCGGTCATGGCGGAACTGCTGTCTATCCGGTCCAGCATTGACAACATCGATGCCACCCTTGTCTTTCTCCTGGCCGAACGGTTCAAGGCCACCCAGAAGGTGGGCTTTCTCAAGGCCGCGCACAAACTGCCCGCCGGGGACCCCGGCCGGGAGACCGCCCAGATTGCACGGCTGCGCCGCCTTGCCGAAGAAGCGCACCTGGATCCGGCCTTTGCGGAGAAGTTCCTGAACTTCATCATCGGCGAGGTGATCCGGCACCACGAAGCCATTGCCGAAGACCACCAGGCGGCCGAGAACAACGGGGCGGCGGCAGGCCCGCCGGTGCTTTCCTCGCCCGCCCCCTCAACCGCCGTCGACGCCTAGGCCATGCCCGAATCGCAGGTAACTGCCACCGCCCTGGGACCCTGGCCGGGTGAGGATCCGCTGGAGGCAACGCGGATCATCCGCGGCGAACTCGGCAGCCCGCACTTGCCGTTCCTCGTGGAGCTTCCGGACCGCGGAGTCGGCTCGGACGCGCTCGGCAGGACGGCCTCGCTCCTGGTTGACCTATCCGTGGACGTCCAGCCCTACGGATGGCGGATCGTGGATCGGCCGGGCAAGGACCTCATGCGGGCAAAGTCGGCGCTCTCCACGGACATCAACGTCCTGGCCGACGTTGCCGGGACCGAAGACAGTCCGGCGCCGGACTTCAAGGTCCAAGTGCGCGGACCGCTCAGCCTGGCCGCGGGCCTGCACCTCCACAACGGCGAACGTGCCCTGCTCGACTACGGCGCCCGCCGTGACATTGCCGAATCGCTGGCGGCCGGTGTGGGCGATTTCCTGGCACGCATCGGCACTGCCGTGCCAGGGGCCCGGCTGGTGGTCCAGATAGATGAGCCCGATATTGCGGCAGTCCTCGCCGGCACGATTCCAACATCCAGCGGCTACCGGACCTTGCGCGCTGTACCGGGCCGGGAAGTGACAGAGTCGTGGCGCTTGGTCATTGATGCGATCAGGGCGGCCGGGGCTGCCGAAACCGTCATTGCGGTTGCCGAGATTGAGGCGCCTTTCGAGCGTATTCTCTCCGCAGGGGCGGACGGGATAGCAGTTCCGCTGAAGGCGCTGACGTCCCGCCAATGGGAACAGCTCGCCGGTGCGGTCGAGGCAGGGAAGAGCCTGTGGGCCGGAGTGCTGCCCGCCAGCCACCGTGCTGCCTCACTGCCGCGCGTCCAGGAAGCTGTGGAGAGCGTGTGGCGGCCTTGGCGGCAGATGGGTCTTCCGGCTTCCTCGTTAGGTTCAATCCGGGTGACGCCATCCGAGGGGCTATCCGGGCACACGCCGTCCTCCGCCACGGCCGTCCTGGTCCGCCTCACCCAGGTGGCAGACGGGCTCAACCAGTTGGCACTCGGCTAGATCCGGCTTTCCCACCTGTCGGGCCGGGCGTAGCCCGGGAGGTGGCCCGGCGTCGTGGCCGTTCCCGGGTAGGAACGGAGCCGATAGTCGAAGCTTCCGGCATAGACCAGGACAAGTCCCAGCTGCGGCTGGATCACCTTGACCTGGATCCGGTGTTTTCCGCGGACGCCTTCCGACGGTTCCCACCACTGCTCTGCGTAGGCCTTGGCGTCCAGTGCCGCCGGCAGCGGGATGCGCAGCGGTCCCAGGAACAGCCGGGACGCCTCAGAGACGCCGCGGAGCCTGCCCTCAGCGGTCACACTGAGGTTGAGGTCGGTGACCAGGCGCCGGTAGCGGCCAACGTAGTCCACGAGTCCCGGGCTGCTTCGGGACTCATCAAAGCTGGTGGTGTCGTGGAACAACCGGGTGCGGCCGGGGAAGTGGATCTCGCGCCTGGCGGTCAGGCTTGACCGGCCGAACGGATCGAGGTGCGCGTGGTTTTCGATCCGGAAAGGAATGCGCTCACCGTACTCCGGGAAGAACGCTTCCTCCCCGGTAGTCAACCGAAGCAGCGGGCGGAGCCATGCCTGCCGGCAGCCGACGACGTCGAACACCCCTTCTCCGACGCCATAGCGTCCGGAGCCGGGGGCGAGCGAGAAGTATTCCTGGAGCTCGGGCTGCAGGCGGGCAAAGTCGCTGCCCAGGGCACGCTCATAGATAGGGGTATTCACAATAGCCTCCTGGTTTTCGACACGCGGATCATAGTCTTCCTGCCGCTTTGAGCCGGATGTAGGCGTCCGCGAGTGCGGGCGGCAGCTGGTGGGGTTCGGCGTCCACCACTTCGACGCCCATCTGGCGCAGCTGGATGGCCACTGCCTCGCGTTCCAGCAGGGCGCGTTCGGCGGCTGCCGCGCGGAACACCTGTGCCGCCGTCGTCCGTTCCTTCTGCATCGCGCCCAGCATGGGGTCGCGCACGGAGGCGACCACCACCACATGCTGCTGCGCGAGCTGCGCGGCCATCGGCAGCAGTCCCTCTTCCGGTGCGCCGCTGTCCAGCGGGGTCAGCAGCACCACCAGAGAGCGGTGCGCGGATATCTGCCGGATCTGGCCCGGGACCTGGCTCCAGTCCAGCTCAATGAGTTCCGGTTCAAGCGGCGCCATGGCCTGCACGAGCTGCCCCAGCAGATTACCTTTCGACGCGGATCCGGCCCGTCCACGGGTCCGCCGGTCGAAGGCGAAGAAATCCACGCGGTCGCCGCCGCGTTCGGCGAGGACAGCCAGCAGCAGGGCCGCTTCGATCCCGGTGTCAAGGCGGGGCTCGTCGTCGATCCTCGCGGCCGCCGTCCGGGAGGTATCGAGCATGATCACCACGCGACGGTCCCGTTCAGGACGCCAGGTACGGACGACGACGGCGGAGCGCCGCGCCGTGGCGCGCCAGTCAATGGAACGGACGTCGTCACCACGGACATAGTCGCGGAGGGAATCGAACTCGGTGCCCGCCCCCCTGATCTGGACCGCCGCTTTTCCGTCGAGCTCGCGCAGTTTACGGAGCTTCGAGGGAAGGTGGCGTCGCGAGTGGAACGGCGGCAGCACCCGGACGGAGCCTGGGCACGGAAGTGTCCGCTGCCGGGCTGCCAGCTGCAGCGGCCCGAAGGCACGGAGGGTCACATGCGGTGCCTTGAGGTCGCCGCGCCGGGCAGGCTTCAGCAGTACCTTCATTCGCCTCCGCTCACCGGCCGGAACGTCCACGCGCTGGCGCGGATTCTGCGCCCCGGCAGATGGCTGCCACGCGTCCCGGACCAGGGCACGGAGCGGGCGTGAGCCGGTGTTCCCGATGGTCAGGACGGATTCGGTGCTCCCGGTCAGGGTGACGTTCCCCGGCAGGGTCCGGTCCAATGTGACCTTCCGGGGGGACGCGGCCATGGCGAGGTCCAGCAGCAGGACAGCGCACAGGACCAGGCAGACCAGCAGGACCGTGCCCCAGCCGGGATACAGCATGACCGGCACCAGGCCCGCCAGCGCCAGAAGTACGAATCGTCCCGATATGGCCATGGCGTCAGCGGGGCACGGGAACGGTCGCCAGGATGCTGGCGAGGACGCCGTCCACGTGCACGCCGTCCATCTGGGCTTCCGGTTGCAGGGCCACGCGGTGCCGAAGGCAGGGGAGAGCCAGGGCCTTTACGTCATCCGGTGTCACGAACTGCCGCCCGGAGAGCCAGGCCCACGCCCGGGCGGCACTCAGCAGGGCTGTCGCGCCGCGCGGGGACACGCCGAGCTGGAAGGACGGTGCCGCGCGCGTGGCCCTCGCGATGTCAACGATGTAGGCGGCCACCTCAGGCGCCACCTCCACCGCAGCCACCGCCAGGCGGGCCTGCTCCAGCTCGGCTGCACCCGCCACCGCGCGGACGCCGGCGGCAGCCAGGTTCCTGGAGTCAAAGCCGGCGGCATGCCTGCGGATGACCTCGATCTCGTCGGCACGCTCCGGCAACGGCATGGCAAGTTTCAGGAGGAAACGGTCCAGTTGGGCCTCAGGCAGGGGATAGGTGCCCTCATACTCCACCGGGTTCTGCGTGGCTGCCACGATGAACGGAACCGGAAGCGGGCGTGAGGTTCCGTCCGCAGAGACCTGGCGTTCCTCCATGGCCTCCAACAGGGATGCCTGCGTCTTCGGCGGAGTCCTGTTGATCTCGTCGGCCAGCAGGATGTTGGTAAAGACGGGGCCTTCGCGGAAGCTGAACTCCGAGGTCCGGGAGTCGAAGACCAACGAGCCGGTGATGTCGCCCGGCATCAGGTCGGGGGTGAACTGCACGCGCTTGGTGTCCAGGCTTAGCGCCGCGGAGAGCGTGCGGACCAGCAGTGTCTTGGCCACGCCCGGAACCCCTTCGAGCAGGACATGCCCGCGGCAGAGCAATGCGATGAGCAGCCCGGTGACGGTGGAGTCCTGGCCGACCACGGCCTTGGCAACCTCGTGCCGCACATCGAGCAAGGCCTGGCGGACGGGATCGGCGGCCGCCGTGGCCTCGGCGGTTGCGAGCGCGGGGCCGCCGGGGCCGCCCTGCGTGAATCCGTTGGTCTGCTCACTCATCGGGCGGTTACCTCTTTCTCTAGTGATTCAAGCTGCTGGGCCCAGCGCACCAGCTCGGTCTCCGTCCGGGGACGGGCCTCCAGCACACCGGCCGTGTCTTCGCGGGTGCGCCCAAGGTGCCTCGCGACGGCGTCGACAATCGCCGGTGACTCAGTATCCGTTCCCAGCCGGAGGGCCCGGGCGAGCCGGACCAGCGCACCCGCCCTGAGGCTGTCCGCTGCACGGTCCACGGCGTGGGCGTCATGGTACAGCCGTGCGCGGCCTTCAGCAGTCTCCACGGCCTTGACCACCACGGGCAGCGGTTCGAAGACCAGTGGTCCCAGCCGCCTTCCCCGCCAGGCCATCGCCAGAACGGCTACCAGGGCAAGCCACGGGCCGAGGAAGGCGACCCACGGAGGGGCGAGCTCGTCCAGCGTCTTCGGGGTGTCCTCCGCAGTGACATCCGCCAAGCCCGGAAGGTACCAGACGAGTGTGTCCGAGGCCCCCATTGTCCTGAGCGCCAAGGCGGCGTTGCCGTGTTCATCGAGCAGGCGGTTGCTGAAGATTTGAGCGCTGCCCACCACTGTCAGCCTGCCGTCGTCACTGCTGGCAAGGAGCCCGCCCATGCCTGCTGCGGGTTCGTAGCAAACGCGGTTGGCCTGATACAGGTAGGCGGAGTCCGCCGAGACCGCTCCGGCGGCAGCGGGAGCATCCAATGCGCAGCCGGGGTCCAGGGTTGCCACTCCCGCCGGCACGACTCCGGCGGGACGGATGTCGCCGCCGAGCGCGCTGAGCGTGCTCAGCCGGGGAGTGATAATCACCATCCTGTCCGTGGCCTGCTGCAAAGCCTGCAGCTGGTCGGGGTCCAGGTAGCCGTTTCGATCGTAAAGGAACAATGTGGGTCCGGGGCCGTCAGCAGATTCTGACGCGCCGTCTTCCGAGGCCCTGTCCAGCGCCGACATCGTTGCGTCGAAGGTGTCGGTCTGGCGAACGTCCACGCCCCGGCTTCCCAGTATTTCCGCTGCTGCCCGGGCTCCTTCCGGAGCAGCGTTGCGTGCCGACAGGGACAGGCCGTCGCTGCGGGGCGATTGCTGGGCCAGGATTGTCAGCCCCACGCCCACGGAGAAGAACAGAATCAGCAGGGTCCACGTCCGGTGCCGGCGGATCCATGCCGTGACGGCGTGACCCGCTCCGCCGCCCCCGGCCACCGCAGGCGCCAGCCGATTCTCCGACTCCAGGACAGGCGTCATCGGGGCAGCTCCAGGTGATCCGCGGCGGTCCGGCCGTAGTCGGGCCTTGCTGTTTCAAGTAGCTGGTCCAACTCCACCATGCCTGCGTGGTCCCCGGAGGCGGCATCGGCGTTGCCATACCGTACGCCGTCGAAGATGCCGGCGGCACGCCGCAGCTCAGCGGCGTGGCTGCCAAATGCGCCGGCAAGCTGGCCGGCCACTTCATCCGCGGTGCGGCCGGGCAAGGGGTCGATAATGGTGCGCTCCTCGGCGGCCCGGACGATGGCACGGAACTGTTCGACGACGGCGGTGCGCCAGTCGGCGCGAGCTGCCGCGGCTGCCGCGAGCCGGCGGTATTCTGCCGGGCTGATGGAAGGATCGGCGTCGACGTCGTTCCTGTCCGGGCGGCGGCGCCGGGCGTTCAGCCGGGGGCGCGCCAGAAGGATGGCCCCGGCGATAAGGACGATAATCGTCACTCCGATGGCCGGTACGGCGACACCGCCGTCGATTGCGGGGTCGCCGCTGCCAAGCGACCGCAGCCATTCTGTGAACTGCCGCCAGAGACCGGTCAGCCAGTCTGGCTCGGCATCCCGGTATACGGGCTTTGAGAGCTCCTCGACCGCCCACCTGCGGGCCTCCTGCCTGTCGGGCTCAACAGGAGGTTCGGCCAGCGTGCGGCCTAACGTCGAATGCAAAACCGCACCTGCTGCGGACGCGGCCTCCAATGCCGACTCGAAAAAGCCAGGCCGGCTCATCCGGCGCCCGGCGGCGGGCCGGAGGGCGGTGGGTTGTACCCCTGCGGCGGGCCGTAGCCCTGCGGAGGGCCGTAGCCCGGTGGCGGGCCGTATGGCGGTGGCGGGCCGTAGCCCGGTGGCGGGCCGTACGGCGCCCGGGTCCAGATGCCGGAGGAAGGGGTGCCCGCAAAGTTGCCCTCGGGCGCCACCCCGCGCCCGGGAACGCCGTCGGAGTCGTTGCCTGATTCGAGCTGCCGCTGGAGGGCGAGGTCCAAGCCTTCCTTTCGCATCCGAAGGTCCATGTACAGAAGGCCCATGACGGAGGTTTGGAAGGCATACCCCACGGCACCGATAACGGCTGTGACAAGGATCGATGCGATCCCGACGACCGCGGAAAGGGCGCGCTGCCCGTCGTCTCCGCCATGGGGAGCGATGACGGAGGAGAAGCCGCCGGTAGCGAGGCCGATGGGGATCTGGACAATCTGGCTGATGATGCCGATCAGGAGGGAAATGACCAGCACGATGCCGAAGATGCGCCACCAGTTGTGCCGGGTGAGCTGCCAGGACCTCCGCAGGCCGTCAAGAACTCCTTGTTCCTCGACCACGATGGCCGCCGGCGTCACCATCAGGCGGATGGAGACCAAGAGTATGGCCGCCATGCTTGCGAGGAACAGGGGGACGATGATCAGCGCCGACGTTGCGCCCATGGAATCGGCCAGCAGGAACGTCCCTCCCACCAGCACTACTCCGAAGGCGATGCCGGCCAGGATCTGCAGACCGCCAAGAGCGAGCAGTGCGCCGATCCTGGACCGCGACAATGTCCACATCTCCTTGAAACCGGTGCGTCGGTTCAGGACCGACCGGGCCACCGGAACCACCATCACACCCTGAAGCACAATGGAGATAAAGAAGGAGACCAGTCCCAGGAGGGCAGCGCCGATCAGGAGGCCCCCTCCGAGGTTGAGCATTTCCGGGGGAGCCATGCCGGCCAGCCACAGGCCCAGCGACTGTCCGCGCGATTCGGTCTCGGCTGCGAAGGCTTCACCGACAACGGTCGCCAAGGTCTGTGCCAGCATCGCAGCACCCAGCATCGCCGCGGGATTCCGCCTGATGGTCTGGAAGGCCCCGTCAAGGATTTCGCCGAACATCAAGGGCCGTAGCGGCACGATGCCGGGTTTTGGCGGGGCTACGTATGCCGGTTGTGCCCGTCCTGGCTGCTGTCCGGCGTAAGGAGGTCCCCACGGCGGCTGTCCGTTCGGGGTCGTCGACGGTGGGTTCCACTGCGCGGGCGCGTCCCAAGGGAGTGGTTGCACCGGCTGTGGCTGACCCTCCCGGGACGGCACGTTCGGATCCTGCTCTGACAACCTGTTCCTCCCCAAAAGACGCTGTCCGCGAGCTGACCGGCCACCGCTTCCGCCGGGCGCTCCGGGTCGGTTGTGGCTTGCACTGTCCGGCCCGCTCCCAGCCTATAGTTTTGGCCGCAAGCCACATAGCTTCCGGCTGATTCTTCCCGCTGTGGCGTCGCCGCGCCCTCCCGGCGTGCTTCCCTGGCGGCAGTGTCCGCGCCATGCCGTGTCGGCCCTCAACGGGACAAAGCCCATTCAATAGGCGAATATATAACTATGAAGGCACGCATTCTGGTAGTGGACGATGACGAGGCGCTGGCCGAGATGATCGGGATTGTCTTGCGCAATGACGGCTTCGAGCCGGTCTTTTGCGCTGACGGCGGGCAGGCGCTGGAAGTTTTCCGTTCCTCAAAACCGGATCTTGTGCTTCTGGACCTGATGCTTCCGGGCATTGACGGCATCGAAGTGTGCCGGCAGATCCGCGCGGAGTCGGATTCGCCCATCGTTATGCTGACCGCCAAGTCCGATACCTCGGACGTGGTCCGCGGCCTGGAATCCGGTGCTGACGACTACGTGCCCAAACCGTTTAAGCCGGCGGAACTGGTGGCCCGCGTCAGGGCCCGGCTGCGGCCGGGGGACCAAAAGGCGCCGGAGACCCTGCGCATCGCCGACATCACCATTGACGTGGCCGGCCACCTGGTGAGCCGGAACGACGAACGAATTTCGCTGACTCCCCTCGAATTCGACCTGCTCGTTGCCCTTGCGCGCAAGCCATGGCAGGTCTTCACCCGCGAGTTGCTCCTGGAGCAGGTCTGGGGATACCGGCACGCGGCAGATACGCGCCTCGTGAACGTCCATGTCCAGCGGCTGAGGTCGAAGATCGAGCGGGACCCCGAAGCCCCCGAGGTAGTTTTGACGGTCCGTGGTGTCGGCTACAAAGCAGGTTCCTGAACCGTCCAGCGGCGAAGCCGGCCGTGAGCCGGAGGTAGCCCGCCCGCAAAAGACGGAACACTCCCACTCGCACGGCGCTCCGGAGCATACGGACGCGATGGCCGGCGTATTCTCGGACGTACCGTTCCGGACCCGAATTTGGCTCCGCCGCGCCCGGATCGTGGGACTGCGGGTCGCGAGGCTCGTCCGGACCGGGCTGCTCCGGCTCCTTCCCGGCGTCCGGTTCCTGCTGCGGGCCGTGCACAGGCGCTGGCGCCGTTCCCTGCAGTTCCGCACAGTGCTCACCACGCTGCTGCTCTCGATCGGCTCGTTCGCCGTGGTCGGGGCCTACCTGTCGAACCAGATCGCCAACAACCTGTTCCAGGAACGGCTGACGCAGGCTGAGTCGGAGACCCTGTACAACGTCAAGCAGGTCCAAGACACGTTCGACGGCGCCCAGGTCACCGACCAGTCCAGCGTGATCACGCTGGTGTACGACACCCTGAATGCCGTGGAGGGCCGCGGAAGCGTCATCCAGCGCCGGTATGTGTTTGAGGCGATGCCGGAACAGACCAAGCCCCGCAACCGCTGGGTGGAATCGCGGGCTTCGGACCAGTTGACGGTCAGTGTCATTCCGCCCGAGTTGCGGAAGGCAGTCCAGGAGTCCGGAAAAGACCAGTTCTGGGCATCCACGGAATTCCCGGTGGGTACCGAAGACCGTCCGGGCATCGCGGTGGGCAACAAAGTCACGTTCAACGGCACTGTGTACGAGCTGTACCTCATTTACGACCTGAACACCGCGCAGAAAACCCTGGACGAGATACAGAACGTCCTGCTCGCCGGCGGAGCGGTGCTGGTCCTGATCATCGGTGCCATCGCCTGGTACGTGACCCGGAACGTGGTCAGCCCCGTCAGCCATGCCGCGGTGGTCTCGGAGAAACTGGCGGCCGGTCAGCTCCAGGAGCGGATGGTGGTCAAGGGCGAGGACGAGGTGGCACGGCTGGGTGCGTCCTTCAACCACATGGCTGCCAGCCTCCAGGAACAGATCACCCAGCTGGCGACTCTGTCCCAAATGCAGCAGCGCTTCGTTTCCGATGTCTCCCACGAACTTCGCACGCCCCTGACGACCGTGCGGATGGCGGCCGAGGTCCTGTACGACGCACGGCACGACTTCGACCCCATCAACAAGCGCTCGGCTGAGCTGCTCTACAACCAGGTTGAGCGCTTCCAGTCCCTGCTCGCTGATCTCCTGGAGATTTCCCGGTTCGATGCGGGTGTGGCCATGCTCGACGCCGAACCCACCGATATCCTGCAGCTCGTGGCGAAAGTCGTGGAGGACGCAGGGCCCGTCGCAGCGGAGTACGGTTCGCAGGTCACCATTAATTCGCGGGATGAGAGCATCGTGGTAGAGATGGACGACCGGCGCATCGAGCGGATCCTACGCAACCTGGTGCTCAACGCGTTGGAGCACAGCGAAGGGAACCCTGTCAATATTTCGGTAGCTGCAAATGAAACCGCCGTCGCTGTCGCTGTCCGCGACCACGGCATCGGAATGACGCAGTCCGAGGCCGCAAGGGTCTTTGACCGTTTCTGGCGGGCGGACCCCGCCCGGGCGCGAACCACGGGCGGCAGCGGGCTGGGCCTTTCCATTGCCGCGGAAGACACGAAACTCCACAACGGATGGCTTCAGGCCTGGGGCAGCAAGGGAACGGGATCAAACTTCAGGCTGACACTTCCGCTGAGGCAGGGCGAGGTCATCTCCAAATCGCCGCTCCAGCTGGAACCGGCCGACGTCGAATTGCCTGGCGGATCGGGGCAGGGAACCATGCTGCTCCTGGGAACCGCAGCATCGCCCGCGGACTCGACGGATGCGCCCGTCCCGGCCCCCGGCGGGGATGCCCGTCCGGGGATGGAACCGGCGGGACCGTCGGCAGCGCCGCCACATGCACAGCCGGCGGCCGAAACGGAAGAAACACCATGACCGGCACCCCACCACGGTTGCGCAACGCGGCCTTTGCACTGATGACGCTACTGCTCCTGCTGCTGACCTCCTGCGCACAGATCCCGCGCTCCGGGCCGGTGGGAAAAAGTACGGATGAGAGCGCCGGCAAGCCCAACAACGCGCCCGTTTTCTTTCCGGTGGCGCCACGCGAAGGCGCCGGACCGGAGTCCGTCATTGAAGACTTCTACCTCGCCGGCAGCGGCTACGAGGACGATTACGCCGTCGCGAGGGAATACTTGACGCAGGCAGCCTCCGTTGCCTGGAAACCGGATCAGCGCACACTCGTTTTCCGCTCAACCAGGGTGGTCCGGACCGGTGTGGAAAACGTCTTCAATTACGAACTGGATGTTGCCTACTCGGTCGATGCAGACGGGATCGCGACGCAGTTCCCCGAAGGAACCAAGGAAAACATTCCGGTGACGCTGACGCAGGTGGACGGTCAGTGGCGCATTTCAGCCATCCCTGACGGAATTGCCATCCCCGAGCAGACATTCAAGGTGATTTACGGCGCCTACCCCATCTACTTCTACGATCCAGGCTTCACGTACGCCGTGCCCGACGTCCGGTGGTTCAACAAGAAGAAAACGGTCAAAGCCATGACCAGCGCCTTGCTCAGCGGGCCGGCCCCGTACCTCAAGGGGGCCGTGGTCAGTGCCTTTCCGTCAGGAATGAAGCTCACGCGGGAGTCCGTTCCGGTCGTCTCCGGTGCAGCCCAGGTGGACCTTTCGGCCAAGGAACTCGTCGAAGCCTCCAGCGAGGACAGGTTGAGGATGCAGACCCAGCTGGCTCTTACCTTCCGTGGCCAGCCGGACGTCGTCAACGTCGAACTCCGGGCAAACCAGGACCTGGTCCGGGTCGAGGACAACGGCTCCGTGCTGCCTCCGGTCAGGGACAAGAACGTCCCGGCCCGCCAGATTGCCGTGAATGACGGCCAACTGGTCCGGTACGAGAACAACCGCATTTCGCCGTTGCCGGACATTCAGTCCGTGGGCGCCCTCGGCCCGGTTTCCCCTGCCGAATCGCCCGTTTCGCAGTCGGTAGCGTTCCTCAATGGCAGCCGGACGACCCTGTACTCGATCGTGCCTGGCCAGCCCGCCCGGGCACTGACCACCCGCTCCACCCTCACCCATCCGTCGTTCGGTCAGCAGGACTGGGTCTGGACGGCCGGACCCGGGGCCAACGGGGCAACGGAAGTGCTTGCCTACCGCCCCACGAACGTTGCCGAAGCGGCCGCCATGCCCACTGTCACGCTGGCGCCTGCCTGGCTCGCCGGACGCACCGTCAAGGAATTCCGCGTGTCGCGCGAGGGGGTACGGGCTCTCGTGATTTCCGAGCAGAACGGGAAGACCCGTGTTCAGGTGACCGGAATCGTACGCAATGCCGACGGGACCCCCCGCGACCTGACCGCCCCAACAACCCTCCTGACGGACCGGGACCCGGACCAGGGGGTCTGGGTCAGTGACACGACGGTAGCCGTCATGAAGGCGTCGGCCACTGACAACGTCACCCCGGAATTGCTCTCCCTCGCAGCATCGCAGCCCCAGCAATTGGCGCCCTGGCCCGGGCTCACCGCGATCAGTGCCGGCAACGGACCCGAGGAAATCTTCGGGCAGTCCGCCGACGGTATCTTCCAGCGACTTGGAAACGGCTGGTCGCCCCAGCTGAAGGGGCCCGTGGACCCGTCATTCCCGGGCTGACACCGCTGCCGGCATCGCCGTGCTGGCCGGTTGTACGGGCTGGATATTATCCACATAAGCGCCGGGCCCACATAGTCGAACGGCGGGCTGCCGCCGGGATACCCCGCGGTGCAGGCTTGGTCTGTGACAAGAAGCCCCGATCCCGATCTCGAGCCGCCTGCGCCGGCGTCGGCAAAGCACCGCAGCGATTACGCACGATGGTGGCTGCGGGCCGCGGACCGCGCAGCGGACGCGGGCCGCGAACTGCTGGCCCTCGCCGCACCAGTGGAGTGCGTCTGCTGCGGGTCGGAAGACTTCTCGCTGTGCGGACCCTGTGAGCGGGCGCTGCGGCTGCTCACGCGGACCCCGTTCCGTGCCGAGGGCCAGGCACCCGCCCTGATGGATGTGAACGGTTCAGTGATTCTTCCCGTCGTGGCCGCCGGGGTCTATCGGGAGGAGCTCGCCCAGGCTGTGCTGTCGTTCAAGAAATACGGCCAGGGCCAGCTTGAATCGGTGCTGTCCAGGGCGCTTGGGAGGGCGATCACAGGGGCCGCCGGCACGATGGACGGATTCTGCCTGATACCCGTACCTACCACCAACAGCGCGTTCAGGAAGCGGGGCTTTAGCCCCGTGCACCTCTTGTTGCGGAACCTGGACCGCAGCGGCCGCCTCGGCGGAGGAAGCCCGGCCGATGCACTGCGTAAGGGAAGGACCTTCGGACAGTGGCCAGGATCCGCCGGTGCCCTGCCCGAACGGCTTCAGGCGCTGGTTCCCGCCCATGCAACGGCGGGAGGGCAAAAAGGACTCGGACGAGGCGCCCGTGCCAAACGTGTCCGAGGTTCCATGCGGGCAAGGTCGGCGTTCCTCGCGCCCGACATCCGGGGACGGCCCTGCATCATCGTGGATGACGTACTGACCACGGGGGCCACGCTGGCGGAAGCAGCACGGGCCGTCCATCAGGCGGGAGGCGTCGTGCTGGGCGCTGTCGTACTGGCGGCGACACGCCCGCCGGACGTGGCAGATCCACCGGCCGTTCCCGGTGTCACAGCAGTGATGGGCGGCCGACTTTGAAAAAAATAAACGAAGAAAAGGTGAATAACGGGTAGCGATGAACTAACGTCGGTTGTGGGTACCAAGATCAGTTGTACCTGTCGATAGCGGCTCGGAAAGGGGCTCGACTGTCAGTCAGATCGGCCCCGGGAAGTGTCGCCGTCGTGTCACCGAAGTCATTTGGAGGGCACCATGGAGTTCATGATCAGCGGACGGAATTTGACGGTTTCAGACCGCTTCCGCGAATACGCCGACGAGAAGATCTCAAAGATCGCATCGCTGGGAGACAAGGTCCAACGGGTGGACGCGAAGGTCTCCAAGGAGACTAAGGCCCGCCAGACCGCAGAGTTGCTCACGGTCGAGCTGACTGTCTTGGGCCGGGGCCCCGTCATTCGGGCAGAGGCCAGCGCCGCCGACAAGTTCGCCGCGTTCGACCTCGCTTACAACAAGCTTCTTGAACGCCTGCGCCGGGCCAAGGACCGCAAGAAAGTCCACCATGGCCGGCACACCCCCAAGTCTGTCACCGAGGCAACAGCCAGCCTTGAGCCGGCCAGCACCACGGAGCCTCTGTACGTGGAGGCGAGCAACCATCAGGAGCCCCAGGCCGCACCGGTCGAAAAGTCGCCGTACGACGTCGACAACGACATCCCAGCGGGGGATTCGCCTGTCCTGATCCGCCGCAAGGTATTCCCGGCGGCATCCCTCACGCTCGACGACGCCGTCGACAACATGGAACTCGTCGGCCACGACTTCTACCTGTTTGTCGACAAGGAAACCAAAGCGCCGTCCGTCGTCTACCGCCGCGACGGTTGGACCTATGGTGTGATCTCCCTTGACCAGACCTGCGAGCCGGGTGTGGCTCCGCTGGAAGAGAAGATCCTCGCCTACCGCTCCGAGGATGAGCCAGCCAGCGCATAAGCTGGAGCTGACCATCCAACGAAGGGACTGACGTGCAGGAAGTGCTGAGCCTCAAACAGGCGCGGCGGATCGCACTGGCAGCCCAGGGATTGGACAAGGTACGGCCCGCCGGACCCGTGACTGCGCGGGCGGTGGGCCGTACTTTTGCCCGTCTCCACCTCGTCCAGATCGACTCCGTCAATGTGCTCTCGCGGAGCCATTACCTGCCGTTCTTTTCCCGCCTGGGTAACTACGACCGCGCCATCCTCCAGCGAATGGCGGGCGCTCACCCGCGGCGCATGATGGAGTACTGGGCACACGAGGCGAGCTTTATCCGTCCTGACCATTTCCAGGACCTGGTCCTATGGCAAAGCCGGAAGTGGGTGGGAGCCCACTCCATGGACCCTGAGCTGCGGAGCAGTGTCGCCACCCGGGTGCTCGAGACCCTGGCGGCCGGACGGCCGATGACCGCCGCCGAACTCACCACGCACCTGGGTCACGTGGAGGACCGGCAGCAGGACAACTGGGGGTGGAACTGGAATGCCGTCAAACGGGTTTTGGAGCACCTCTTCGAAGCGGGCCTCATCTCGGCCGCTTCGCGCACGGAATCCTTTGAACGGCGCTACACCCTCACCGCCAAGGTCCTGCCCGAACGGCCCGGGGCAGTTCCGGGCGTTCCGGACGCCGGGTCGGACAAGGAGGCTGCGCTGGTGCGCCTCATCGAAGCCGCTGCCCGGGCACACGGGATAGGCACGTTGCGCTGTTTTGCCGACTACTTCCGGACGCCGATGCGTGCCTCAGCGCTAGCCGTTGATCGTCTCGTCGAAACCGGACGGCTGGTGCCCGTCACTGTGGCCGGCTGGAACAAGCCCGTCTACCGGCACGCCGAGGCGAAACTGCCACGCACGGCCACCGGGCGCGCACTGCTGAGCCCTTTCGACTCGCTGGTCTTTGAGCGGCAGCGCCTTGAAGCCTTGTTCGGCTTCCACTACCGCCTTGAGATCTACACCCCGGAGCCGAAGCGCCGCTTCGGCTATTACGTGCTGCCCTTCCTGCTGCGGGACGGAATCGTGGCCCGCATCGACCTGAAAGCGGACCGGGCCAACGGCCTCCTGCTGGCGAAGGCTGCCCACGCGGAGCCCGGGGCGCCCGCCGACACCGCCGTCGAACTCGCCGCGGAACTGCAGCTCATGGCAGAGTGGTTGGAACTGGACCGGGTTGTTGTGTCCCGGAAAGGCGACCTGGCACCGGCGCTCGCAGACGCCGTGTCCGGGGCAGGGAGCGGTGTATCCGCTGAGAGGGAACAGGCGTAACCGTCCCTGTGTCTCTCCCGTAGACTGAACACGCCAGAATTCGGCAGCTTGAGACTGGGAGCAACTTCACGTGGCATCACTTATCGAAAAACTTCTCCGCACGGGTGACAAAAAAACCCTGAGGCAACTGCGGAACTATGCCGATTCCATCAATGCCCTGGAAAGCTCCTTCCAGACCTTCACCGACGCCGAACTACGCGAAGAAACCGACCGGCTGCGGGCACGCCACCAGGACGGCGAGAAGCTGGACGACCTCCTGCCAGAGGCCTTCGCCGCAGTCCGTGAAGCCTCCTCCCGAACGCTTGGCATGCGCCACTTCGACGTCCAGCTGATGGGCGGCGCGGCCCTGCATCTGGGCAATATCGCCGAAATGAAGACCGGTGAAGGCAAGACCCTCGTGGCCACCGCTCCGGCCTACCTGAACGCGCTCACCGGCAACGGGGTGCACGTCATCACCGTGAACGACTACCTGGCTGAATACCAGTCGGACCTCATGGGCCGGGTTTACCGGTTCCTAGGCCTGACCAGCGGCTGCATCCTGTCCAACCAGGACCCTGCCGTGCGCCGCGAGCAGTACGCCGCGGACATCACCTATGGCACCAACAACGAATTCGGCTTCGACTACCTGCGCGACAACATGGCCTGGGACAAGTCCGAGCTCGTCCAGCGCGGCCACCACTTCGCAATTGTTGACGAAGTGGACTCCATCCTCATCGATGAGGCCCGCACCCCGCTAATTATTTCGGGTCCGGCCCAGGGTGACACCAACCGCTGGTACAGCGAGTTTGCCAAGGTGGTAATCCGGCTCAAGCCCGATGAAGACTACGAAGTCGACGAAAAGAAGCGCACCGTCGGCGTGCTCGAGGCCGGCATCGAGAAGGTCGAGGACTACCTGGGCATTCACAACCTTTACGAGTCCGCCAACACCCCGCTGATCGGCTTCCTGAACAACGCCATCAAGGCCAAGGAACTCTTCAAGCGGGACAAGGACTACGTCATCCTCGACGGCGAAGTGCTGATCGTTGACGAGCACACCGGCCGCATCCTCGCCGGCCGGCGTTACAACGAGGGAATGCACCAGGCGATCGAGGCCAAGGAAGGCGTCGAGATCAAGGCGGAGAACCAGACTCTGGCCACGGTCACGCTGCAGAACTACTTCCGCATGTACGACAAGCTTGCCGGCATGACCGGTACCGCCGAGACCGAAGCCGCCGAGTTCATGAGCACGTACAAGCTCGGCGTGGTGGCCATCCCCACCAACCGCGACATGCAGCGCATTGACCAGCCTGACCTCGTCTACAAAAACGAGGCCGTCAAGTTCGACGCGGTGGTCAAGGACATTGCCGAACGGCACGAAAAAGGCCAGCCCGTCCTCGTGGGAACCACCAGCGTGGAGAAGAGTGAATACCTCTCCCGGCTGCTGGCCAAGCAAGGCATCCGCCACGAGGTCCTTAACGCGAAGAATCACGCCCGTGAAGCCGCGATCGTCGCGCAGGCCGGGCGTAAGGGTGCTGTAACCGTAGCCACGAACATGGCCGGTCGAGGAACCGACATCATGCTGGGCGGAAACGCAGAATTCACTGCCGTCGCCGAGTTGGCGGCCAAAGGCCTGGATCCGGAAGAAAACTCCGAAGAGTACGAGGCCGCGTGGCCCGCGGCGTTCGAGGCCGCCAAGCAGGCGGTGAAGGACGAACACGAGGAAGTGCTGGACCTCGGCGGGCTCTACGTCCTCGGTACCGAACGCCACGAGTCCCGGCGGATCGATAACCAGCTCCGCGGACGTTCAGGACGCCAGGGCGACCCCGGCGAGTCGCGGTTCTACCTCTCCTTGACGGACGATTTGATGCGCCTGTTCAATTCGGGGGCGGCCGAACGGCTCATGAACAGCTCCGTTCCCGACGACGTCGCGCTCGAATCGAAGCTCGTTTCGCGTGCCATAGCCTCTGCGCAGGGCCAGGTTGAAGGCCGCAACGCGGAACAGCGCAAGAACGTCCTCAAGTACGATGACGTCCTCAACCGCCAGCGTGAAGCCATCTATGGGGACCGCCGCCGTATCCTCGAAGGTGATGACCTGCACGAGAAAGTGCAGTTCTTCCTCGAGGACACCATCACTGCCCTCATCGACGCAGCAACCTCCGAGGGCACCGGGGACGACTGGGACTTCAACCAGCTCTGGACGAACCTTAAGACCCTCTACCCGGTCAGCGTGACATCCCACGACGTCATCGACGAGGCCGGCGGTAAGTCCCGCATCACTGTGGACTTCCTGAAGGAAGAGATTCTTTCCGACGCCCGGCTGGTCTACCAGGCCCGGGAACAGGCCGTCGGGTCCGAGAGCATGCGTGAACTGGAGCGCCGTGTGGTTCTGTCCGTGATCGGCCGGAAGTGGCAGGAGCATCTCTATGAGATGGACTACCTCAAGGAGGGCATCGGCCTCCGCGCCATGGCACAGCGTGACCCGCTCGTGGAATACCAGCGCGAGGGATTCATCATGTTCCAGGCCATGATGGAGGCCATCAGGGAGGAGAGCGTTGGCTTCCTGTTCAACCTTGAGGTTGAGGTGACCCCCGCTGAGGACGTCGTTGTCGCCGATGGCGCGGGGGAACACACGGAGCATCATGAGCCGCAGATCCATGCAGCAGGACTGGAAGCACCGGAGAAGCCCGCCCAGCTGCAATACACTGCTCCGGGCGAAGACGGCGCCAGCCAGACCCGCGTCGAAGGCAGGTCGGCGGGGCGTTCCGGGAATCCGGCCAAGGCTGCCCAGGACGGCGCCCGGAAACCGGCCCCGAAAAAGAAGAAGCGCTAGAAACGCTAGGGGCTGCCTCAGCGGCAGTAGATTAAAGCACAAGTGAGGACCGGAACAGTTGTTCCGGTCCTCACCTGTTTCCATTGGTGTCTGAACGCCAGGATGGCGGGACATTGAATACAGGCCGATCCCTCAGCCGATCTCCAGTGCCGTGATCCGCCATACCTGATTGCTGCGCTCAAGCCGCACGGCGACTGCGCGAACCCTGAGTTCATCCACTACTACGGCACTTGCCTCGTAGACTCCGGACGCGACTTCGCAGGCGCGGACCGATCTGACTGCGGGATTACGGTGCAGGCGCCCTGCCGTGGGTGAGGGTCCCGCCGCCAGCCGACGGGTCAGCGCCGCGCGGTGCTGGAGTGAGGCCAGGCACCGCTGATCAAGCCTCCGGGAGAGTTGCTGGATGGGACGTGTTCCGGCCAGCACTTCGATGGCGGCCTGGACGGTCCCGCGGGTAATTGCACAGACCTCCTTGTTCTCGCTCACTATCTGCAGGGTCGGCCCGTTCTTGGTGGCTTGACCCGGGTTGCCCGGCCGGGGCGTTGACGGCGTGCCGGCCCCGCCCTGAAGCGGGGCACGGCTGCCGGCTGCCGGGACTGCTGCCAGTCTGCGGACTGGCTGTTTACCGGCCGCCGAGCGTTCCAACGCGGGTGATGTGGGGACCAGCTGCAATGCGCTCATGATGCTTCCTCTGATTGATGACGGATATTTGATAGCTATGGCCTCCTTCCGGATTTAGGATCCGGAAGGAGGCCGGAGGACCTGTCCCGGAAGAAGTGCGTTGGGGTTGTCTCCTATGGCAGCCCTGTTGGCCTCGTACCATCGCGGCCATTCCAGGGCGATATCGAGATCGGATACCTGGGACCCGCCCAGCTGCCTGGCCGCAATGCTCCACAGCGAGTCCCCGGCCACCACGGTGACGTGCCCGCGGTCATCACCAGGTTGCTGGCGGGCGGATCTTGCAGGTTGTGCCGCCAAAGGACCCGGGGCCACGTGGGGTGCATTCGGTTTCCAGCGTGGATCCGAGCCCTCAACGGATGTGGATACTGCGGGCAGGGCGGACATAAGCGTGGCGCGGCCGTCAGCAGGCTGCCCGGTGGGGGTCCAAACCGCTGCAGGGGCGGGATTGGACGTTGGACTCCACCGAGGGTCCGCCGGATCCGCCGCTGCATGGGCGAACGGCGCCCCCAATAGTTGGACTCCGACTGCGGCGAGGGCGAGCCTGCGCATGAACGCTGGACTGAACTTTCCGGTGACTTCGGCAGCCCGGTTGCTTCCGGCACGCTCGAGGACCGCGGAGGCGAATGCCGACAGCATGGACAGGACCCACCAGGTGACGACGATGAGCCCTGCGGTGTTGACGACAAATCCGAGCAGATCTTCGAAGTCCGGGGACTGGGCCTTTGCAGACGACTGCTGCCAGCGCTCCATCAGTGAGGCTCCGGTTGCCGCCAGAAAGAAACCAAGGAGCAATATCGCCACCGCCAGGGTTGCGTCCGAGCCGAGCAACCTGCCGCGTGCAACCACCATGACCCAGCTCCTCACTCTATTTGATGCTGTTTGATGCTGTTTGATGTAACTAAAACTAGTTTGACCTCCACTTTCGAGTTTTGTCTAGTCATTTGTTTTTTCTATGCCGGGACGGCCGTGAATTGACCGCCGGGCTGCACCGGCCTAGATTTGCGGCATGCGATGGGATGCCTTGTTTGAGGACATGGAGGCGCAGCTGGCCGCAGTTGACCGCTTGGACCTGGAATCGGAAATCGCCGAGAGGTCGCGGGCGGACGTTGCGGGCATAGAGTTGGCGGACAGATTGCGCGGATCCCTTGGGCTCAGGGTGGCGGTCCATTTGGCATCCGGTGCCGCGTTCGAGGGAACATTGAGCCACGTCGGGGGAGAGAGCCTGCTCCTCAACGATCAATATCACCAAGTGCTGATTCCGTTTGCGGCGGCTTCCCGCTACCAGGGCCTGGGCAGGCTCGCAGTGTCGGAGCCGTCATCCGTCAGGCGAAAACTGGGACTGGCCAGTGCACTTCGCGCCCTGGCGCGTGACAGGGCTGATGTCACGGTCGTCCTCGTCGGAGCTACCGCGGAAGCCGCGGGGTTGAGCGGTGTCATAGACCGCGTGGGGCGGGACTATTTGGATCTGGCCGTAACCCGGCCCGGAGAAGCCCGCCGTGCCGCCAATGTCAGTCAGATTGCGTCGGTACCGTTTTCGTCGCTTGGTGCGCTACGGTCCGTCCGCGGCGCGGATCATCATCAGTAGGATGTATCCGCGGCAGTAGGACGCCTCAGCGTCCGCCGCTGGCTCAGACGGACTTGGACTTGGTTTGCTGGATCATCCGGTCCGCCTCGGCATAGCGCTCTTCGATGTATTGTTCCAACATCTTTTCTTCGACACGCCACTGTCCGCGGCCCCCCACCTGGATGGCCTTGAGTTCCCCGCTTCGCACGAGCGCGTAGGCTGCCGGGGAGTTGATCTGCAGCTGTTCGGCTACGTCTGCGAGGGTCAGAAATCGGGGCATGCCACTATTTTGCCACTATTGGTGCCGAATGATGCGGTTATCCACAGTTTGGCGTCGTTTGACCTTGTGACTTTCGATCCGGCCGTTTTGCCGTAACAATGAGGGAGTCCGGCGCACGAACCAGCCCGGCCGGCACCGATGGGGGGAGCAGTACGTGAGTGCAAGCACGACGACTACGGCAGTCAGGCTGAAGAGGCCTTCCTGGAAGGATCCGCGGCTCCTGCTCGGATTCCTGCTGGTTCTGGCGTCCGTGGCGGGTGTCGTCTCGCTGGTTGGTGCGGCCGACCAGACCACCGAGGTCTATGCGGCAAAAGGGCCCATCGCCGTGGGGGAGAAACTCACGGCTGAGAACGTCAACCGGGTAAAAGTCAGGCTCGGTGACGTCGAAGGGCACTACGTCACGGCGGAAGCCGGGCTTCCCGAAGGCATGGTTGCGGTCCAGCGCATCGGCCCGGACCAGTTGGTCCCGCGGGACAGCCTCGGCAAGCCCGATGCACTAGACCGCAAACCGGTTGCCATCACCATCGACGAAGCCCTGCCGGAGCAGGTCGCCGCCGGTTCGCGGGTGGACGCCTGGGTGGCGCTTCCGGATGCCCGCAACGGGTTCAGCGAGCCGAAGTTACTGCTTCCCGGGGCCGAGATAGCCGAGGTCACTCCCGGTTCGACCGCCCTGGGGTCTTCCCGGTCCACTGTCGTCATGGTGCTCGTCACTGACGAGCAGATGCCGAGGCTGCTGGGAGCGCAGGCGAACAAGGCCAAGATATCCGTCGTCTGGAACCCGGGCGGTGGAACCTCATGAGTATTCCGGTGGTCACGGTCGGGCAATCCCGCGAGGACCTGGTCGGCGGCTTGGAACGCCTTCATGGACCGGTCACCGTCGTGCGGAGGTGCTCGGAACTGACTGAGCTTCTGGCCGCCTGCCAGAGCGGACTTGCGCGGGCAGCCGTCGTCGCCGAAGGAAGCGACGAACTGACGGCTTCGCTTGTTGACCGGCTCACGGCCGTGGGGGTCGTGATCGTTGCGTTGACGGACAGCGCAGCCGAGACGGCTCGGCTGACAGCGATCGGCGTTACTGTTGCGCCGGCGGGGGTGGATTCGGCAGCACTGGCAGGCAGGATCTCGGGCGCAGTTGCCCAGTGGGCGCCTCCCGGCTCGTTTCAGGCGGATGACCGCGGGTTCGCAGACACGGGTGCCGCCATCCGGACCGTGCCGGGCGCGGGAGTTGATATCCAGGCAGAGCCGTCCGGTACAGGCCGGATCATCAGCGTATGGGGACCGGCCGGGTCGCCGGGCCGGACGCTGGTGGCAGCCAACATGGCCGGTGAACTGGCCGCTGCGGGCAACTCAGTCCTCCTGATCGACGCTGACAGCTATGGAGCGAGTGTCGCGGGAGTCCTGGGACTGCTGGACGAATCTGCGGGGCTGGCGCAGGCCTGCCGGTTGGCCGACCTGGGCCAACTGGATGCCGACGCCTTGCTGAAGATCGCCACCCCAGTCGCCCTGAAAACGGGCACGCTCCAGGTTCTGACCGGGATCACACGCGCTGATCGCTGGACGGAGTTGCGCGCTTCCGCCCTTGGCGTGGTCTTCGAGAAAGCCCGTGAAGTGGCAGACTACACAGTTGTGGACACCGGATTCTGCCTCGAGGCAGATGAAGAACTCAGTTTTGACACCATGGCCCCGCGCAGGAACGCCGCCACGCTTCGGAGCCTTGAACTGGCGGACACCGTTTACGCTGTGGGGTCGGCCGACTCCATTGGCGTGCCGCGGCTGGTCCGGGGCCTTTCCGAGCTTGAAGCTGCAGTTCCCCAAGCGTCGCCGCAGGTGATCCTGAACAAAGTCCGTGCTTCGGCCGCTGGCCGCTTCCCCGAGCGTCAGCTCCGGGAAGCGTGGGAAAGGTACGGGCCGGCGGAAGGCATATCCGCGTTCCTCCCATCGGACAGCGCCTCGTGTGACACGGCGCTGTTGTCCGGAAACCTATTGCTCGAGGCCGCACCCGAATCGGGGCTCCGTCAGGCGATTGCGAAAATCGTTTGTGCACCCGCCCAGCAAAAACGCCGATCCTCTGTCTTTTCTTCCACAGCGAAGCGTCATCTAAAGGGCTAGGCTCGCCATAAGGGTTGCAAAGAGGCAACTATGAACTTGTGATGGAGGCGTTTGTCGATGTCGTCTGGGTCCAGCGTGGAGGATCAGTCCGTTTTGCTCGGAGCCCGTGAAGGGTACTTCGGAGACTACTACGAGCACCTAGCGGAGGAGGACTCCCGGGCTTACTCACCGGATGTCCTTGCCGCCCGCGCCGAAACCCACCGCGAGGTGGCTGCTGTCCGCGTCCCGGGCACGGCCAACGTCCGGATTGTGGACGAACCCGATTGCAGCGTCGTGTACATCGTCACGGACGATATGCCGTTCCTGGTGGACTCCGTAAACGCCGAGCTCGTTCGCCAGAACTCGGCCATTCATCTCGTCCTCCACCCGCTTTTTGTTGTGACGCGTAACCGGGAAACCGCTCGGCTCACAAAAGTGGACAGGGTCCCGTCCAGCATCGGCATTTCCAGTGGCGACACTGCAGCCATGCCGAGCTTGTCGCACCTTATTGCCCAGGGCGACAACGCCTCGCATATGGAGTCGTGGATCGCTGTCGAAATCGGACCTGCCAGCGAGGAAGCGCATGCGCGGCTCATCGAAGGCATCGAACGAGTCCTCGGGGACGTCCGGGCAGCTGTTGAAGACTGGCCGAAGATGCGCAACAAGGCGCTTCAGATCGCCCAGGACCTGGACAACGTGGCCAACCCCTCGCAGATCGAGGAACTGCGCCAGGCCCAGGACCTCCTTCGGTGGCTCGACGACGGCAACTTCACCTTCCTTGGCTACCGCGAATATGACCTCGTCAACGAGTCCGGCGAGGACGTGCTGGAACTGCGGGAGGAGAGCGGCCTCGGGCTGCTGCGCAGCGGAGCCGACGGACACCACGTCCAGCACCTCACGGTTGCTGGCCGCAGGAAGGCGCGCGAAAAGCGCGCCCTGGTCATTACCAAAGCCAATTCCCGGTCCACAGTGCACCGCCCGGCATATCTCGACTACATCGGCGTCAAGAGCTTTGACGCGGCCGGAAACGTAAACGGCGAGCAGCGGTTCATCGGCCTCTTCGCCACCAGCGCCTACGCTGGTTCCGTCAGGAACATTCCGATTGTTCGCGAGAAGGTTGAAGCTGTCCTTCGCGATGCGGGGTTCCCGCCGCACTCGCACTCCGGCAAAGACTTGCTGGGCATTCTTGAAACGTACCCCCGCGACGAGCTGTTCCAGATCGAGATTTCGGACCTTGCCGCGACGGCAACCGGGATCCAGCGGCTTCAGGAACGGCGGCGCACCCGGCTGTTCCTGAGGCCTGATATCTACGGTCGGTTCATGTCCGCACTCGTGTATCTTCCCCGCGACCGCTACACGACCAACGTCCGCCTCCGCATTGAGCAGGAACTCCGCGAGACCTTCCACGCAGTCTCCATTGACTACGAGGCAAGGATGACCGAGTCCGCGTTGGCCAGGTTGTTCTTCCGTATCCGGTTGCCCAAGGACGCCGACGTCAGCGACGTCAATGTTGAAGAGCTTGAGAAGAGGCTCGTCCGGGCTGCTCGTTCGTGGAGTGAGGGCATCACCGAAGTGCTGCGTGCCAGCGCCACCGACGACGACAACAAAGGGCTTGCCTCGGCCTGGGCTGAGGCCTTCCCCGCCAGCTACCGCGTGGACTACGAGGTTGAGGACGCCCTGACGGACATCGCGCGGTTCGAGAAATACGGGTCGGCTGCCGAGCTGGCTGAAAAGGGCACTCAGGAGCGGCCGGGGGTCCACGTGTACCTGCCGGAGGGGGCCGGAGCCACGCTCGAAGAGGACGCCCGGGTCAAGCTCTACATGCTTGAGCCGAAGAGCCTTAGCCAGATTCTGCCGTACTTCCATAATCTTGGTCTTGAAGTGCTCGATGAACGGCCTTTCGAGATCGAGACGGCGGACAAGCGGGACTTCTTCCTGTACGACCTCGGTCTCAAATACCCCGCCGGGGTGGCCCCCCTCGCGACCGGCCAGTTGTTGGCGGACGCTTTCGGCGCCGCTGTTTCCGGTGATGTCGAGTCGGACAGTTTCGACCGGCTGGTCCTGCGCGAAGGCATGCACTGGCGCCAGATTGTGGTCCTCCGCGCCTATGCGAAATACATGCGCCAGATGGGCAACACGAATTCGTTCGGATTCATTGCCGACACGCTGCTGGCCAATCCCGACGTGACACGTTCCCTGAGCGCCCTGTTCGCGGCGCGCTTTGACCCCGCCGTCGAGGACGATGTCCGGGCTGAGCGCCAGGCGACCGTCCGCGCGGAACTTGCAGCCGCCATCGAACAGGTCGCCACGTTGGACGCAGACCGTGTGCTCCGGACGTTTGCGAACCTCATCGAGGCAACACTCCGTACGAACTTCTACCAGCAGAAGCCGTACCTGAGCTTCAAACTGAATCCGGCCGCGATCGACGGCCTGGCCTTCCCGCGCCCGATGTACGAAATCTGGGTGTACTCGCCCAGGGTGGAGGGCGTGCACCTGCGCTTTGGCAAGGTGGCCCGCGGCGGGCTGCGCTGGTCTGACCGGCGCGAGGACTTCCGCACCGAAATCCTTGGCCTTGTTAAGGCACAGACCGTCAAGAATGCCGTCATCGTGCCCACCGGCGCCAAGGGCGGATTCTTCGCCAAGCAGCTCCCGGACCCTGCCGTCGACCGGACGGCATGGATGGCGGAGGGCGTGGAAAGCTACAAGACGTTCATCCGTGGTCTTCTGGACCTTACGGACAACCTGATCACGACTCCGGACGGCGAAGCGGTGGTTCCTCCGGCCGACGTCGTCCGCCACGACGACAACGACAACTACCTTGTCGTCGCTGCCGACAAGGGAACCGCAACGTTTTCGGACATCGCCAACGGGCTCTCGGCAGAGTACAGCTTCTGGCTTGGCGATGCATTCGCTTCCGGGGGCTCCGTGGGCTACGACCACAAAGCCATGGGTATCACGGCGCGCGGCGCGTGGGAATCGGTCAAGCGCCACTTCAGCGAACTGGACCTGGACACCCAGTCTGAGCCGTTCACAGTGGTGGGCGTCGGCGATATGTCCGGGGATGTCTTTGGCAATGGAATGCTGCTTTCGCAGCACATCCGGCTGTTGGCGGCATTCGACCACCGCCACATCTTCCTGGATCCGAATCCCGATGAGGCGACGTCCTATGCAGAGCGGCAGAGGCTCTTCGATCTGCCCCGGTCCTCCTGGGACGATTACGACAAATCCCTCATCAGCGAAGGCGGCGGCGTCTTCGGACGGCAGGCAAAGTCCATTCCGGTCTCCGATCAGGTGCGCGTTGCCCTCGGACTGCCTGACGGCACCGCCGAACTGAGCCCGCCGGAACTCCTTCGAGCCATTCTCCTGGCGCCAGCGGACCTGCTGTACAACGGCGGCATCGGAACATATGTCAAGGCAAGCACCGAAACGCATGCCGAGGTGGGTGACAAAGCGAACGACGCCATCCGCGTCGACGGCCGCGACCTCCGCGTCAAAGTGGTCGGAGAAGGCGGAAACCTGGGCATGACCCAGCGCGGACGTATTGAAGCAGCGCTTCAGGGAGTCATCCTGAATACCGACGCCATCGACAACTCGGCCGGCGTCGACTGCTCGGACCACGAGGTCAACATCAAGATCTTTGTTGACCGCATGGTTGCCGCAGGCAAGCTCGAGGCCGCGGAGCGGGCGGACTTCCTGGCATCGATGACGGATGAAGTCGGGCGGCTCGTCCTGGAAGACAACATCGACCAGAACATCCTGCTCCTCAACGACCGCATCCGTGTTGCGGAGTGGAGCCCCAGCTATGAGCGCCTCATGGACTGGCTGGAGAAATCCGCCGACCTCAAACGGGAGCTTGAAGCCCTGCCGACGACGGCGACGCTTCGTGAACGACTGGAACAGGGGCAGGGACTGACCTCACCCGAGCTTTCGGTGCTGGCGGCCTACGCGAAGATCGAACTCGCCACGGCGCTGCGTGAGAGCGATCTCGCGGACGATCCCTGGTTCAGGCAGACCCTGCGCGAGTACTTCCCCAAGCAGCTTCGGGAGAGGTTCGACGCCGAGCTCGACACCCATCCGCTGCGGCGGGAGATCATCGCCACTGTCGTGGCCAACGACATGATCAACCTCGGCGGCATTACGTTTGCGTTCCGCACCTTTGAGGAAACCTCCGCCAACGAAGCGGCCGTGGCCAAAGCATTCGTCGCCCTCCGCGAGATCTACGAGCTGGACGTCATGGTGGGAGAGCTCAACGAACTGCCGGCCTCCTTCCCGACTGAGCACTGGAGCACCGTCCACCTGGACATTCGGCGGCTTCTGGACCGCGCGGTCCGGTGGGTGCTGGGCCAGGGCAGCGCCTCCCGGCCGATTTCGGAAATCGTGGACGAATTCAAGCCGCTGATGGATCCGATGCGTGCCCGTCTCCTCGATTACCTGCGTGGTGAAGACCGTGCACGCGTCGCCGCATGGCTGGAAAAAGCCCGAAGCTGGGAACTTCCGGAGGATCTTGCCCACCGCTGGGCCGAGCTGTTCGAAAGCTTCGTACTGCTCGACATCGCCAAAATTGCCCACATCAGTCCGGAGCCGGTGGAGGACATTGCACACGTGTACTACACGGTGTTTGACCGCTTCCATGTGGACTCCCTCCTGGAACGGATCACCAAGCTTCCGAGGCGGGACCGCTGGCAGGCACTTGCCCGCGCTGCCTTGCGCGACGACCTTTACTCCACGATTTCGGACATTACGACGTCGGTCCTTGAGTCCACCTCTGCCGGAGCCCCCGCGGAGGACCGGGTTCTGGACTGGGAAGGCCTGAATGCCGAGCAGCTCAACCGTGCCAGGAGCATGTTTGACGAGGTCAACTCACTCGAAGCGGACGATATGGCGTCACTGTCGGTAGCATTGAGGCTCTTGAGGTCAATCGTCCGACGCTAGGGACCCGTTCCAAGCGTCGAATCTGGAGGTGTAGTGGCAATCTTTACGGACCCCATCAGGGAACATGCTGATTTTGGGCCGGGGGATGCCGAGTGGCTGCACCTCCTGGTGGGCGACTGGCAGATGGTCGCCGACCTCGCCTTCGCTGACCTTGCATTGTGGTTTCCGCATCCTGAGTTTGGCTACGTGGCTCTGGCCCACGTCCGCCCCTCCACCACGCATACGGTGTTCCACACCGACTTCGTGGGGGAGGGGATCAGGTCGGATCTGCAGCCCCTGGTTGACAAGGCCTGGAGCAGCCGGACCATTGAGCGGTCCAGCGAAACCAACTGGAGCAGCGACATGGCCCTCCGGGTCGAAGCAGTTCCCATGGTCAGAAACGGCCGGACGCTGGCTGTGGTGACCACACACATGGACTTGTCCAGTTCACGGATGCCGTCAAGGCTCGAATTGACGTACCGGCAGTGCGCCTACGACCTGCTGCGGATGGGTACCCTTGGCCTGTGGCCCGACTTTGCTTCGCCGACCGGGTCCCGCCGCGGCGCCCCGCGGGTGGGCGACGGTCTGATCCGGCTCGACGCCGACGGAATTGTGCAGTATGCCAGCCCCAACGGGGTATCGGCATTCCGGCGCCTTGGTGACGGTGAATCCCTCGAAGGCAGGTCCCTGGCAGAAGTCACAGCAGGACTGCTGCGGGACCGTCGCATGGTGGACGAAACCCTGCCGCTCGTCGTGACCGGCAGGATGCCGTGGCGCAGCGAAATCGAATCCCGAGGAGTCAGCTTGTCACTTCGGGCCATCCCGTTGCGGGATGAGCAGCAGCGGTTCGGGGCTCTGGTGCTCTGCCGTGACGTTTCTGAACTTCGGCGCCGGGAAATGGAACTCGTAACCAAGGACGCCACCATCCGCGAGATCCATCACCGGGTGAAAAACAACCTGCAGACCGTGGCGGCGCTGTTGCGGATGCAGTCGCGAAGGATGGTCAGCGATGAGGCCAAGCAGGGCCTGGAGCAGGCCATGCGACGAGTCGCAACGATTGCCCTTGTCCACGAGACGCTTTCCCAGGGGCTGACGCAGAGCGTCGACTTCGATGAGCTGATTGGCCGCCAGTTCCGTCTTTCGGCCGAAGTCGCGTCACCCTCACAGCAGGTCAAGACGGCGAGATCCGGGCTGTTTGGTGAGCTCCCCAGTGATTTCGCCACCCCGCTGGCCTTGGTAATCAACGAGCTGGTGACGAACGCCGTCGAACATGGCTTGGAGGGAAGGACCGGAACTGTCTGGCTCCTGGCCGACCGGTCGGAAGGTGATGACGGAGACGAGTTCCTGACAGTCACTGTTGCCGATGACGGAGTCGGCCTGCCGGACACGCCCCACGTCGAGGGTCTGGGATTGCAGATCGTCCGGACCCTTGTCACGAGCGAGCTCGGCGGGAGTATCCAGTGGAAACCCCGTGAGGGCGGGGGCACTGCCGTGCAGATCGTACTGAACCTGCAGAACCGATGAGGCAGGACCCTTAAAAGGCAGAGGCCGCGGACTGTGAAGTCCGCGGCCTCTGCCTTTGGCCCGAAGGCCGGAATATCCGTGGTCAGGAAGCCCGACGGGCGCGTGCAGCACGGCGCTTGAGGGCCCGGCGCTCGTCTTCGCTCATTCCGCCCCAGACTCCGGCGTCCTGTCCCGATTCGAGGGCCCACTGGAGGCAGGTGTCCACCACCGGGCAGCGGCGGCACACACTTTTCGCTTCCTCGATCTGGAGGAGAGCCGGCCCGGTGTTTCCTACTGGGAAGAACAGCTCCGGGTCCTTGTCGAGGCACGCTGCGCGGTTACGCCAATCCATGCTGATCAGTCACTCCATTCCTGGGAACTCGTTGGAAGCATCTTGTGAAAATATTCACTAGAGGCTACATAAGAAAGGGACCCTGCCGGGTCCCCTTGGTCATCTGAATTAAGCGTGTCATGTTAACGCTGTGTAAACAAGGGGTAATCGTCTAAGAAGTGCCTCTTAAGCGTGAGCGATACGTCACATAGGTCGCCAGCGCCCTCCCCGCTAACCGACTATGTCCGGTATGGTGCCAGTGTGTCAAGACCCCCAGAGAACCACGCCGGCCCCAGTTCCGCCTCCCCGGGAGCCCGGGCTGCGCGGCCCCCGGCGGTCACCGTGCTATCCCTGATCGTGGCCGTGGAAGCCACGGCTCTCCTTGTGGCAGCGGGCTGGTATGCCATTCAGCTTGTCACGGGAGCGCCGGTGCTTTCGTTTTGGGGAGCTGTGTTCACCCTGGCGCTCCTGCTGTCCTTTGCCGCCTGGCTCTACGCTGTTGCGTACTTCCTCTTCCGGGGATTCCGCTGGCCCAGGGCAGGGGCCCTGGTGGCCCAGTTGTTTGTCTTGACGATAGGATTTCCGACGCTTAGCGGCGGCTACATTGCCGCGGGAATCGCCATGGTCGTCCCCGCGGTCAGCGCAGTGGTGCTGTTGTTCAACAAGAGAGTGATCAGTTTTGCTTCGCGGGCCGGCGGGGCACCTCCCGCTCTGTGACCTGCGCGTGCGGACCGGGTCCGGCTGCCAGCTGCACGGGAGTGGTCCGGCCCTCGGCAATCAGGACCGCCCGCCCGGGCGGCGGGTTGGCTTCCACCTCGAAGCGGATGCCGAAGAACTCGCCGTCCATGATGTTCCTCGGCCCGATAAGGATTCCAGTACCCTGCCCGCGGGCGTGTGCAGCCAGCGGCACCCGCTGGCTGAGTGTCGGGCTGAACCCCGCCGTCAGTATTATCGAGAACCCCAACCCGTGCAGGGCTGCCAGGTGCCGGCTCGCTTCCGGTGTCTGCATATCGGCATCATCCACGAGCAATATTGAGTCGTTGGTGAGACCGCCGGAATCAGCGCCAGCCAGAACGCCCGCCCAATAGTTGGCTGCAATATCCTGGGGGCCGGGAAAGAACCATCCGGCAGCATCAGTATTCAAGTGCGGAATGGCTGCAAGAAGGGAACTCTTGCCGGAAGATGGGCCTCCCAGAACCGGCAAGACGCTTCCCGGTGTCAGGGGGACAACCGCCGGGACAAGTTCGTCACCGGTGATGCCGATGACTATTCTGCGGTTCTTGTGTATGCCTCCGGCACCGGCCTCCCTGCTTGCAGGTAACGCCGCGACGGCAGTGACACGCGCCAGGACATCGGACACGCTCAGACGCGTGGGCAGCGCTTCGACTCTGAAAGGCCTGACGGCTGGTTCCTTAACCGTGGCCGTGGTTGTCATTCCCGCAGGGGGCGCGGCATAAAGCTGGGCTGCCGATCCCTGGCTGCCCGTGAACGCACCGAATACGACTGCCCGTCCGCGGACCGCTGAGACGTCCGGCAGCCGCGGCCAGGCAAGTCGGGCCTCCTCAGTGGAGCCGGTGGGAAAGAAGGCCCGGTTGGGGACGGACGCGAAGTATCGGGACGTTACTACCTCCCGGTCTCCGGCAAGGAGCACCGTCACGCCAACCTTGGCACCGTCCCGGATGATGTCCTGAACCAGGTCTTCCGCCCAGGCCAGTGGCCCGGCCCGAAGCGATGAGACCCACGAACCCCAGCCCGCAAGCACCAGCACAAGCGGCGGCCGCGCAGCCTCCTCCGCAGGGCGGCTAAGCCGCAGGGACAGTTCGAGTGCAACCCGTTCCAGAATCCTGACGGCCCGGCGAAGTTCGTGAAGCCCTGCCGCGGCGCCCACCCGCGGCAGGGAACGGACGGAGCTGAAGGAGTTTCCGGCGTCGAGCAGGTAGACGTGCGATTCCACGTCGTGTGCGATCAGCTGCTGCAGGGTCAGGTCCAGGGCTTCGTCCACCCCGCTGCCTGTTCCGCCGATGAGGGCCAGATGGCCGTGGCCGGACGGTTGCCATCCCAGCCAGGAAACCCGCTGCCGGCCGGGCTCGTCCAGTAGTCCGAGTTGTACGGACCAGCCGCAGGGATCGGAATTGTCTTCCGCGCCGGTGCCGGGAAGGGACACTATCGATGGCAACGGCATGGCCACGGGACGGCGGGGCGCGACGCCTCCCATGCTGTCCCAGAGTTGCACCAGCGATGTGACAAGAGGGCCGGCTGCCCGCGCCGGAGAGGGTGCCAGCGCAGGGGCTGCATACACGGCCGGGTCAGTTGCATACGCCCCGAGGGCCTCCACAGCGCCGCGGACCCGGACCGCGGAAGCACCCAACGCAGCTTCGGCACCGGCCAGGGAGGCCGTCTGAAACTCGACGGGATCCTCCATCCCGCGGGCGAAGTAGGCCCGTCCGGGGCTGGACAGGGGAATTCCGGCGGCGACCCTGGAATTGATGATGTCTACCGATTCCATTTCCGACTGGACGCGCAGCGCAATACTGGTGGTGACGTTCGCGCGGATGTCCGCCGTAAGCGCTCCCTGGGGTCGCTGCGTGGCCATGATCAGGTGGATGCCCAGCGACCGTCCGATCGCCGCGATTCTCATCAGTTCCTTCAGCGCTTCAGGGGCGTCTTCGACGAGCATTCGGAATTCGTCGATGATGAGGACCAGGTTGGGAAGCGGACCGGCCGGGTAGCCCGCGGACCTGTAGCCCGCCAGGTCCGGGGCCTGCGCAGCGGCAAGCATTTCCTCCCGGTACCGGATTTCCGCGCGGAGGGAGGTCAGCGCGCGTTCCAACTCGTGCCTGGTGAGGTCTGTGAGCATACCCACGCAGTGGGGAAGCCCCGTCAACGGACCCAGGCCCGAACCGCCTTTGAAGTCTATGAAGAGGAAACTGATCCGATCTGGCGGGTAGCTGAGTGCAAGTCCGGCCGCCAGGCTCCGGAGAAGTTCGGATTTCCCGGAACCCGTGGTGCCGGCCACCAGGAGATGCGGGCCGTCCGACTCAAGGTCCAGCATGCGGGGACCCTGTGCCGCCATCCCGATAGGAACGGATAGGCCCGGACTCCGATGCCCGGAAGCCCAACGAGCCGAGGTGTCCGCGGCGGAACCCGCAAGGACGTCGGCCAGGGAGCAGTTCTGCGGCACGGCCGGCCCGGAACTCGGACCGGCCTCAAACGACGGTGCCATGCTTCGGCAATATCGGTCGAAGAATCTTTCCGGGACGAAATCCGGGACGAAGTCCGTCGCGGAGTCCGCAACGCTTACCCGGGCCACGGGACCACCCAGTTCGATGAGACTGCCCGATGTGGCGGTACCGGCCTGTGTACAGTCAAGAACCTGCCAGCCTCGGCTGATCGCGGCGGCAGATATGCCTGGAAGTCCGGCGGGGCCGCCGGCGCCACCGGTCAGTATTAGTACGCCACGTTCATGGTCCCGGTCTATGCCTCGCTCCAGAAGGTGTGAAGTTGTCCTCAGGTTGGACGAAAGCGTTACCGGCGTCAGATAGCGGGCGGTCAGCGGGAGGGACGAGGGTGGCCCGTGCACCAGGATCCGGGTCCGCGCCGAAGACCGGCAACTTGTGAGCTGCATGATCACAAACCGGACCAGGCCGGCGACGTCCTGCTGCGGGCCACGGACAGACGTGAGGCCAGAAAGCTGAATGATGACGGGCATGAGCCCCGCAGTTGGCGCCTCGAAGTCCGGGTCGGCCGGATCCAGGCTGATGTTGGCCAATTGCTCTGCCAGTCCGAGCCGCAGCGCGACGTCGTCGGGAACCGTCGGTCCTTCTGGCGGACCGGAATGGTCGGTTTGCCCCCTGAGAACGAGTTCGGCAGCCGACGGCGCGGACCGTCGTCGTCGTTCCACGTCCTCTTCTACGGCGGCAGTGACCAATGACTTGAGCCGACGCCGCTGGCGGCGGCCGGCCATCACGGGAACGAGGACCGAGAACGCAGAAACCGCCGTAAACGCCAGAAACATCCACATCCCGGTGATGACTGCCAGACCCACGCCAATGAGTAGCGGCAGTGCCGCGGTGAGGAGGAGAACACCTCTGTTGCCCCCTTCCGGCCGATGCGGAATCTTCAGTGGCTCGGCCACGCTGGCTCCGGCCGACTCCCACTCCGGAAGCCGACATGCCGGCCCGGGACCGAACACTATGGACAGCGTCGAATTCCCGCAGCTGATGAGTGAGCACGTCGAAACCGAAGCCTGCGCCACCCGCTTTCCATCCACGAAGGTCCCGTTGACGCTATCCAAATCGGCGATGGTGACAGCCGTGTCCGTGACGTCCAACCTGGCGTGCTCGCGCGACAGGGCAGCATCCGGAAGGGCGATTTCCGTGCCGCTGCGGCCGATCCGGTACGTGCCGCGCCGCAGGGGCACCACTGTCCCTGCGGCCGGACCGCTGTGTACGGCGACCAGCAGCGTCGCGGACCTTCCGTCGCCGACCTCTGGAGGCCTTTCTCCGGCCCCGTCAACGATGACGGCCCCGTTGACCAACGGCGGGGCGCCCAGAATGAGGTCGGACAACGGAAGACCTGATACTGACAGTTGCCCCGTGCCGTAGTCCCGCTCCAGGGCTTGCTGCAGCACGAGGCCGGCACCCCCGGGCGGGGACTCAATAGTGAGTTCGATCGGGGGACCGGCGCTGCCGGCGTCGGGCCCCCGGACCAGGGTGCAGTGGAGCGTCATGGGCTGCTTTCCGTTGCGAACGAGTCGGTTTCTGCCCAAGCTACCGCCGGGCACCCCCGCGCGACATCGGCCGCTATGGCGTATGTGGATAAGCCCGCCCTGAGCCGGGGATTCACTAGTGGCGGCGTAGTCTCGGGTAGGCTAGAGCAGCAGCCAATGCACAACATTGGGCTGCCCGCATTCGAATCAGGAGATTTTGTGACCGCTGACCTCGTCATCGTAGGGTCGGGCTTTTTCGGCCTGACAATCGCAGAACAGGCCGCCACTGAGCTTGGCTTGAAGGTCGTTGTCCTCGACCGCCGCCACCACATCGGCGGCAATGCCTACAGCGAAAAGGAAGAGCAGACCGGCATCGAAGTGCACCGCTACGGTGCGCACCTGTTCCACACGTCCAATGAGCGTGTTTGGGAGTATGTCAACCGGTTTACGACGTTCACGAATTACGTGCACAAGGTCTATGGCGTCCACAAGGGCGAGGTGTACTCCCTGCCGATCAACCTGGCCACGATCAACCAGTTCTTCCGTGCCAACCTGACGCCGGGACAGGCCCAGGCCCTCATCCAGGAGCAGGCCGGCGAGCTCGCAGGCACTGATCCCCAGAACCTGAACGACAAAGGCATCCAGTTGATCGGCCGGCCGCTGTACGAGGCGTTCATCAAGCACTACACGGGCAAGCAGTGGCAGACGGACCCGAAGGACCTGCCCGCGGGGATCATCTCCCGCCTCCCGGTGCGCTACAACTACGACAACCGATACTTCAACGATAAGTACGAGGGGTTGCCCACCAACGGCTACACCGCGTGGATCGAGAAGATGGCCGAGCACCCGAACATCGAGGTCCGGCTCAACACCGACTTCTTCGACGAGTCGCACGAGTACAGCAAGAACAAGGTCGTGGGAAACATCCCGGTGATCTACACGGGTCCCGTGGACCGGTACTTCGACTTCTCGGAGGGCGACCTGTCCTGGCGGACCATCGACTTCGAAGAAGAAGTGCTCGACGTCGGCGATTTCCAGGGAACATCGGTGGTCAACTACAACGATGACGACGTCCCTTATACGCGCATCATCGAACCGCGCCACTTCCACCCGGAGCGCGAATACCAGACTGAAAAGACAGTCATCATGCGGGAGTTCTCGCGGGCCGCTGTGAAGGGCGACGAGCCGTACTACCCGATCAACACCGCCGCCGACCGCGAACGCCTGCTGAAGTACCGCGACCTCGCGGCTGCGGAGCAGGACGTTCTCTTTGGCGGACGGCTGGGTACGTACAAGTACCTCGATATGCACATGGCAATCGGCTCAGCACTGACCATGTTCGACAACCAGATCCGGCCGCATTTTGAGGGTGGCGCAAAGCTTGAAAGCGGAGGCGTAGACGCATGAGTGTCTCAACCGAAAGCCCGAAGGGCACCGACAGCCTGGAGTCCAGCGAACAGCAGTGGGACACGCTTCAGCGCGTAATCCTGCCGAGTTCCAGCCAGATGGACACGGTCCCGCTGTACATGGACATGGGAACGGCCACGGGTGTCCAGCTGCCCACAGTCGGCGACCGTGACGGCAAGGCCAGCAAGCCGCAAGCCTTCAGCAGTCCCACGAAGGAAGCCCATGTGGAGGACTTCCTGTCCCGCTTCTCAACGTCCGTGCGGTCCGGGGAACGGGTCTCCTTCGGCAGTTACTTCAACGCATTTCCCGCCAGCTACTGGCGGCGGTGGACCAACGTCGACAAGATCCGGCTCCATGTCCGCACCCAGGGTGCCGGGTCCGTCATCGTCTACAAGTCCAACGCCCGCGGATCACTCCAGCGTGTGGACACCCGCAGGGTTGAAGGAATCTCGGAGAACTTCTTCGATCTGTCCCTGGCGCCCTTCGGCGACGGCGGCTGGTACTGGTTCGACCTCGTCGCCGGCTCTGAACCCCTCGTCATGCTGGACGCGGAATGGCAGGGACCCGCAGCCGCTAGCCAGCCTGGTTCGGTGACGCTGCAGATCACGACGCTGAACAAGACCGACTTCTGCCTCAACAACCTGAGGCTCCTCGCTGAGAACGGCGAGGCGCTGGAGCACGTCAAGGAAATCCTGATCGTGGACCAGGGTTCCCAGAAGGTTGCGGACGCGGAAGGCTTCGAGGAGGTCCGTGACTCCCTGCAGGGCAAGCTGCGGATCATCAACCAGTCCAACCTTGGCGGCTCGGGCGGTTTTGCGCGAGGCATGTTCGAAGCCGTGGAAAACGGCAGCGATTACGTGCTGCTGATGGACGATGACATCGTCGTGGAACCGGAAAGCATCATCCGCCTGCTGACGTTTGCGGACCGCTGCAAGACGCCGACCATCGTCGGCGGACACATGTTCGACCTGTACAACCGGACTGTGCTTCATACTTTTGGCGAGACGGTGAACCCCTACCGGTTCCAGCCGTCGCTGCCGAGCGAAGAGATGATCCTCGGGCACGATTTCATGTCCTCAAACCTCCGCCAGACGTCCTGGCTGCACCGCCGCTGCGATGTGGACTACAACGGGTGGTGGATGTGCCTCATTCCCACGAAGGTAATCCGCGAAATCGGGCTTTCGCTCCCGCTGTTCATCAAGTGGGACGACTCCGAATACGGTCTTCGGGCAAAAGCGCACGGTTTCCCGACGGTCTCGCTGCCCGGCTCCGCAGTCTGGCACGTGTCCTGGATCGACAAGGACGACCTTGTGGGCTGGCAGGCATACTTCCATGCACGCAACCGTGTCATTGCGGCCCTGCTGCACAGCCCCTATGAACACGGCGGACGCGTGGTCCGGGAATCCCAGTACATCGACGTCAAGCACCTGGTATCGATGCAGTACGCCACGGCGCACGGCCGAGGCTGGGCGCTCGAAGACATTCTGAAGGGCCCGGAGGCCCTGCGGGAGCTGCTCCCGTCCAAGCTGCCGCAGATCCGGGAAATGATGTCCGGTTACTCGGACTCTGTCGTGCGCCCGGACCCGGATGACTTCCCTGCACCGAAGATGGACAAGCCCCCGCGCCGGGGTCACGGAATCTCGCAGCCGTCCAAGGTATCGCTGCTGCCGTGGGCCGCCAAGACGGTCATCCGGCAGCTTGCCGCTCCGGTGAGCGGTTCAAGCGCAGAGCGGCCGCAGGCCACCGTGGCCCACCAGGACAACCGCTGGTGGCGGATGGCTCAGTACGACAGCGCAATAGTGTCCAACGCAGAAGGAACGGGTGCCTCGTGGTACCGGCGGGATCCGAAACAGCTTCGGACGATGCTGGCTGAAAGCGCGCGCCTTCACTCCCAACTCCTGCAGAACTGGCCGGCACTCAGCAAGAAGTACAAGGCCGCAATGAACGACCTCACGTCGATTGAGTCCTGGAGGAAGACGTTCGAGCAGCACACTCAGAACGAGATCAAGTGAGCGCAACCAGTCCAGGAGAACTAACCACGCCCGGACTGGGCGGCGGCCTGCGGGACCTTCGCCAGTCGAGCTTCCTGCTGAAACTCCTGGTACGGAAGGAACTCAAAGTCCGCTACCGCGGTTCCGTTCTTGGACTTCTCTGGTCCTATGTGAAGCCGGGTGTGCAGTTCATAGTTTTCTATGTGGCCCTGGGTGTTTTCCTCGGACTGGAACGCAGTCCGAGGAACCCCGAGGGACTATCCAATTACGCCGTGTACCTGTTTTCGGGCATTGTCCTGATTAACTTCTTCTCGGAGGCGTTGGGTAACGCGGCCCGGTCGATAGTCAACAACGGGAACCTGATCAAGAAGATCTACCTTCCCCGCGAGCTGTTCCCCGTGGCGTCGGTGTGGGTGTCCGGCGTCCACTTTTTCCCGCAACTCGTGGTGCTGGTGGTTGGCTGCCTCTTCGCGGGGTGGCACCCGGACGTGTTTCAGCTCCTTGCCGCCGTCGCAGGCTTTGTGATTGTCGGCCTGCTGGCTACGGGTCTGGGGCTGTTATTCGGCGCCGCCAATGTGTATTTCCGCGACTCGGAGAACCTCGTGGACATGCTGCTGATGGTGGCCACCTGGGCTTCACCGGTGATGTACGCGTGGACCATGGTGCAGGAGAAGCTCGGCGCCGCGGCTTTCGCTGTTTACCAGGCCAACCCGGTGACAATTGGCGTGGAACTCTTCCACTATGCCTTCTGGTTCCCGACGACGGACGGCTCCGCGGCCGTGCCCCCGAATCTCTTCAGCCTTTGGACGCCGGTGGGACTGGGCATCGCCCTGTTGGTCCTGGTCCTGGGCCAATTCACCTTTCGGCGGCTCGAGGGCCGCTTCGCGCAGGAGCTGTGAGTGGTCAACGCAATCGAAGTCTCTGACATCAGCAAGCAGTTCGTGCTGCGGCACACGCGGTCCATCAAGGAAGCGGTCGTCTGGCTCGCCAAGGGACGGAAGGGTGACCTGTCGGAGAAGTTCCATGCATTGAAGAACGTCTCGCTGGAGGTAAAGACCGGCGAGACCGTCGCCCTCCTGGGACTGAACGGCTCAGGCAAATCCACTCTGCTGAAACACATTTCCGGGGTTATGCTTCCGGACTCCGGTACGGTACGGACCCGGGGCCGCGTAGCCGGCCTCATCGAAGTGGGTGCGGGATTTCACCCCGATCTTTCCGGCCGTGACAACGTCTACTTGAACGGCGCCATCCTGGGGATGACCGAGCAGCAGGTCAACGACCGCTTCGACGACATCGTTGAGTTTTCGGAGATCGGCCAGTTCATTGACACCGAGGTTAAGTTCTATTCCTCGGGCATGTATCTGAGGCTGGCATTCTCCGTTGCGGTCCACACGGACCCTGAAGTGTTCCTCATCGACGAGATCCTTGCCGTGGGGGACGAGCCTTTTCAGCGGAAATGCATTGACAAGATCCAGGAACTTGCACGTAACGGAAAGACACTCGTGGTGGTCAGCCACGACCTGGACCTCGTGTCCCGTATCTGCGCCCGTGGAATCCTGCTGGAGCACGGCAACGTGAAGTTCGACGGTTCAATTCACGACGCCGTGGCGCTGCTGCGCGCGTAGGCAAGGGGCCGGCGGCGCCGTCGCCTGAGCAGTATCGGTAATTCATCCGTCCCTGACGGAGCGTCCAGCAACGGAGCGGACAACTATCGCTCTTACCCGGAAGGATAGTTGTGCCATCTCTACCTGCGGCCGCCCCCAACGCGGCACTGCTTGCCCCGACCCGCGCAGCGCCCAGACGCGACATCCAGGGCCTCCGAACGGTGGCGGTGGGGCTCGTCATCATGTACCACATCTGGCCGACCGTGATGCCCGGCGGTTTCGTCGGCGTGGACGTCTTCTTTGTGATCTCAGGGTTCCTGATTGTGGGATCACTCGTCCGCGAAATTGAAGCCACAGGACGGATCGCTCTCCGGACGTTCTACGCAAAACGAATCAGGCGTCTGCTCCCGGCCGCCAGCCTGGTCCTCGTGGCAACCCTCGCAGGGACGGTGCTGCTGCTCCCGCAGAGCCGCTGGCAGTCAATCTCATTTGACGTGGTCATGGCCGCCCTGCAGGTCCAGAACTGGAACCAGGCCTTCGGCTCCGGCAGCTACGAGGGTGCCACGGCTCTGGTCTCTCCGGTCCAGCACTACTGGTCACTGGCCGTGGAAGAGCAGTTCTACATCTTCATTCCGCTGTGCTTGATTGCCGCCGCGTCCTGGGCGACAAAGGCACGCGTGGCAAAAAGGCAGCTGTGTCTCTATGTGCTCATTGCACTGTCCGCGGCGTCATTTCTGCATAGCGTTTTGTTCTCGGCATCGGACCACGACGTTGCCTATTTCGCCACTACGACGCGCGTGTGGGAACTCGGGCTTGGCGGTATCCTCGCGCTCGTCCTGCCGCGGTTCCAGCCGGGGGAGCGGTTACGCGCCTTCCTTGGATGGACCGGACTGCTGGCTGTCTTCTGGTGCGCTGCGACCTTCTCTACCACCATGGCTTTCCCGGGTTATGTTGCCTTGCTTCCGGTCCTGGCCACGGTCCTGGTCCTCGCGGCGGGCACGCTCCCGGCAGCGGGCGCAACGCCGGCCGCTGTCCACTCGACGCCGACGAGGGGCCGCAACTGGTTCAGTGCCTCAGCGCTGCTCTCTACCGGCCCGGCGAAGTTCCTCGGTGACATCTCCTACTCCCTGTATCTGTGGCACTGGCCGGTGGTCGTCTTGTACGTCTTCCTACTGGGACGGCAACCGGGGTTCCTGCATGGCTCCGCGATAGTCGTCATCAGCCTGGTTGCGGCAGTGGCGTCGTACTACCTTGTCGAGCAAAAGTTCCGCCATGTCCGCCAGCAACGAGCCGTTGTGGTTCCCGAGGGTATCCGGACGCAACAGGGCCATCGCAGGTCCTTTGTACTGGCCGCCGGGCTCGTGGCAGCAACCACGCTGACGGCCCTTGCTCCGTGGGGAATCGTCGAAGCGAAATCCCAGCAGCTGAACGGCGCCCTCAACCTGCGACAGTATCCGGGAGCGATGGCGCTCGACCGTGACCGGCCGGCGTCGGTGCCCTCGGGACTTGACGTGCGCCCGGAACCTGCCGTGGCGATGAAGGACGTTCCCGTGACGGGCGGGAACGAGTGCGGAGCGTTCGACCCTGCAAAAATGGGGGAGGAGAAGTGCCGCTACGGCCGCCCGGATGCCGCCAAGACCATGATCGTCGTTGGTGACTCGCACGCCGGACAACTGGTGGATCCGTTGCTGCTGGTGGGGGAGCAAGCGGGATGGAACGTCCGTGCGATGGTCCGGAACGGCTGCCCGTTTTCCCTTGCTCCGCCTGAATCCGCAGACACGGTCTTCCATAACTGTTCCAATCAGAACCGGGAAACGCTGGGCCGGATCCTGCGCATCAAGCCCGACCTGGTAGTGGTTTCGGGCATGACGCCGTCAGGCTACGGCCGCGCACTGCAATGGGGGTGGAAAGACCCGGAGGCCCTGGTCTCGGGATACGCGGGTCTCCTGAAGCCGCTCCGCGACGCCGGCATCAGGGTCGCCGTCGTAATGGATATTCCGTATCCCGACTTTGCCGCCCCTGACTGTGTACAGGCTAACGGGAGCGGCTCTGATGCCTGCGTTCTCCAGCAGCAGGCGGGGGACCGCCCGGATGATCCACTGCCTGCGGCTGCCGCGAGGGTGCCCGGTGTGGACGTGATTGACCTCTACCCGTACTTTTGCACCGAGGGCCGGTGCCCCTCTGTCATCGGCAATGTGATGGTCTACCGGGACAACCATATGACCAACAGCTACGCCAAGACGCTTGCGTCGCCGCTGGCGCGGATGCTCCGGCTCTAAAGGTCAGTAGCAGGCGGTTAGTTTGAAGAGCTTGGCATCACCGTGGCGGGCAAGCAGTTCAAACCCGGGCGTTGCGTCTGGGATCTGCAGCCCTACAAAGCCATGGTTTCCGCCGTGAACTTCGCGGGTACCGAAATCAAGCACATAGCGGACGTTGTCCGCGCGGGCGGCTTCGCAGACGGAGGGATCGGTGCCAGCCTCCCGCAACTTGTCATTCAGCAGCTCAGTGGCCTTCGTGTAGGTAGTGAGCGTGTGCTTGGAGGTGGTGTTGCGGTCGGCCATGGCGAAGGCCATTGCACCTCCGGTCCACGGGTTCACAGCGATGGTTGCGTCGGCTGGAACATACTCGTCGAGCTCGTCGATGAGCGTCATCTCGTCGGAACTGACCAGGGCGGAGTCCGGCGTCGTCGAGTAGTTGACCTTTGCTGACTGTATGGAAGCGGCGAGCGGGACAGTTTGGGTGACCAGAACCAGGCCGAGGACTGCCAGCGGCACCACAGCGGACACCATGAGGCGGGACTTCCGGATCCCGGAAGCGAGGAACCGCAGCGAGTCACGGTGCGTCACCCAGACGTGCTGCAGGCGGCCGACAAGCCAGCCTGCACCGGCGGCTGCCAGCGGGACGGCGGCGACAGGCAGAAGCGCCGCAAGGCGGTAACTGTCGTTGTACCAAACTCCGGTCAGCGTGTTGCGCAGCCATCCGGTGGGGCCGGCAGAGACCACAATGAAGAGGGCGGCGATGACGGCAAACGAACCAAGGAGCCAGATCCGCCTGTGGCGGCGGCACAGGACCACGACGCCGGTGACCAGCAGGATGCTGACCGCCCAGGCAGGCGGACGCTGCATTGCAGAGTTGGTGAGGATCTCGCCCACGGCCTGGCCCGGAGTCTGGAAAGGCAGCCAGGTTGCCGCCGCGGCAGGCGGACGAATGTACTTCCACATCACCGCGACCACGCCGAGAATCCCGAGCAGTCCGGCTCCCATCAGGAGGGTTCCCCGGTGGCCGTGGCCGTTCCTGTGTCTTGCCAGCGAGGACGCGGCAAACGACACCAGGAGGATGGGGATTGACAGGGCCAGCAGGGACATGAGCCCGTTTGGATGCGCCAGGGCAACACCGATTGCGGCCACCGGGGCCAGGATGAACCGGGCCATGCCCATGGGCCCTGGAGCGTCGCTGACGCCGAAAAAAATGCTCACGCATGCAAGGGCGGCCGGAATCATGCTGACGGACAGGAAGTTCGGGTACAGCACCCCAAAGTCCAGCAACAGCAACGGGAATGATCCAAAACCTGCGGCCAGAACGCCCGCGGCGGCGACTGCGTAGGCATTTGGCCCGATGACTGTCCGTGCCAGGAACATGCAGCCAGCGGTCCACACCGCTGCCGCAACAGAAAGGTTGACGACATTGACGGCAACACTGATCGGTGTCCCGGTCATCTGGACCAGGAGGGATGCCAGTCCGTGCCACGCGGCCGGGTAGAAGTAGGGTGGGCTGTCTCCGCTTGTCATGCCGGAGAGCGTCAGCGACGACGCGTTTCCCGTATCCAGGATGTACCGGATGGCATTGAGGTGAAATACGTTGTCGAACGTTTGGGAGATGTTCTCCGGCCTGCCGAAGGCCTGGTGGAGTTGCAGGGCGATTGCTGCCGAGCCTGCGAGGAAGCCCGCGGCGGATATGACGTCCGACTTTCCCGGCTTACGCAGTGCCCGGCGCACGCGGGGCGATTCGCTGGACCCGGCGCGGCGAGCCCGGAGCTTGCGGACTCCGAAAAGCAGGCCCGAGAGAAGAACGGTGGCTATCGCAACCGGAAGGAGGGACCAACCTATGCCCAGGTATGGCGCCACGATGGCAGTGACCGCCACGATGCTCACCGTCAGAACCGGTGCAACGGCGAGGTAGGACCAACGCTGCAACCCGAGTCCGGCAAGCACCAGCGTGCCCGGGGCAAACAGCAAAACCAGGCACGCCAGAACGACGGGCACGGTAGCAAACCAACTCATTGAGACTCCACTCGAAAATACGACGGCGGTAGTCCCGCCAGCTGGCCGGAGATGCCCTAGTTCTCCAAGAGGCCCAGAAGGTAGCTTCCGTAGCCGCTCTTGACCAGCGGTTCAGCGCGTTCGCGGAGTTCGTTGTTGGTCAGGAATCCCTGGCGCCAGGCGATTTCCTCGGGAGCGCCGATCTTTAGTCCCTGTCGATTCTCAACTGTACGGATGAAGTTCGAGGCGTCACTGAGGTCATTGAATGTCCCGGTGTCCAGCCACGCCGTGCCGCGGGGGAGGATCTCCACCTGGAGATCACCGCGCTGCAGGTAGGCGCGGTTCACATCGGTGATCTCGAGCTCGCCGCGCGGGGAAGGCTTGAGGTTCCGGGCGATCTCGATGACGTCGTTGTCATAGAAGTACAGTCCGGGAACGGCATAGTGGCTGCGCGGCTTTTCCGGCTTCTCTTCAAGCGAGAGGGCCTTGCCTTCGTCGTCGAACTCAACGACACCGTAGGCTTTCGGATCGCTGACCCAGTAACCGAAGACCGCACCGCCCTTGATGTCGGCGTGGCGCCGGAGCTGGGTGCCCATGCCCTGGCCGTAGAAGATGTTGTCGCCGAGCACCAGGGCGACAGTCTCATCGCCGATGTGGTCCGCGCCCAGGATAAACGCCTGTGCCAGGCCGTCGGGAGAGGGCTGCTGCACGTAGGTAAGGTTGATGCCGAACTGCGAACCGTCGCCAAGCAGTCGTTTGAACTGGTCTGCATCGTGGGGCGTGGTGATGATGAGGATGTCGCGAATGCCGGCAAGTATGAGCGTGGAAAGCGGATAGTAGATCATCGGCTTGTCGTAAACAGGAACGAGCTGCTTGCTGATTCCGAGAGTAATCGGGTGCAGCCGGGACCCAGTTCCGCCGGCCAAAATAATTCCACGCATGCTCCCCATCCTCCCGTACCGAGGGCCGAGACACCAAACGCTGTAGAATGGACCGTCTGCCGACCCCCAAAGGAAGCAATGGTTTGAGCACTCTCACTCTGAAACCCAAGGCCGTTCCGGCGCCCCGGCTGGGGCGTGCGCTCGACCCCAGGGGAAACAGCCTCAACCTTATCCGGCTGGTGCTCGCACTCGCAGTGCTGTTCGCGCACAGCTGGCACATTGTGGGGGCGGGTAACGGGCCGACCTTCAAGGGCGAGAACCTGGGCGGGTGGGCCGTCGCAGGGTTCTTTGGCATCAGCGGCTATCTGATCACGGCCAGCAGGTTCAGTAACCGCATCGGACCCTACCTGGTACACAGGGTGGCCAGAATCTTCCCGGCGTTTATCGTGTGCCTCGTCGTGATGGCTTTTGTCTTTGCTCCGATTGCCTATCTGGTTCAGCGCGGCAACCTGGCAGGATTTATGTCGACGGCAACCACGCCGCTGAACTCGGTGTTCGCCAACCTCTCGCTCCGTATTGTCAGTTACGACATCGCGGGTACGCCCGCAGGAGTCCCATACCCGGGCGCCTGGAACGGTTCCCTGTGGACGCTGTATTTCGAGTTCATGTGCTACCTCCTCGTTGCCTTCCTGGGGTTCCTGCCGATCGTCAAGAAGACCCCCTGGCCCGTCATTGCCGCGTTTGGGCTGAGCGTGGTGCTCTGGGCAAATATTGGAATGCTCAAGCCCTACATGCAGTCCAACCTGGACTTCGAACTGGCGGCCAGGCTCATCCCTTACTTCCTGGGCGGCGCTGTAGTCCAGGTGCTCAGCTCACGTCTTGGCATACACCGGGTGGCCGGTCCCGTGGCAGTCGTCATTGCTGCCGCCTTGATCCTCTGGGTTCCCGGTTTCGGAGGGCAGCTCGCGGCGCCGTTTATCGCGTACGGGCTGCTGTGGATTTCCACTTGGCTGCCGCAGCCTGCGCTCGTCGCAAAGAATGACATCTCCTACGGAGCCTACATCTACGCGTTTCCCGTTCAGCAGCTGCTCGCGGTCTTCGGCGCATATCACTGGGGAGTCTGGTGGTTTACCATCGCTGCGACCGTGTGCACCGTCCCGCTGGCGGCCGCCAGTTGGCTGTTCATTGAACGGCCGGTCATGCGGCGGGCAAGGAAGAGCGTCTGAACCTGATCGCCTTGCGGGCTTAGCCTGCCAGGCGGCCACGGGCCTCCCGCCCGGCACAGAGCGACATAGCTAGGATCCGGCCAGGCGTATCAGCCGCCCTTCGAGTCCTTTCCCTGCAAGGTGCTGACGGACCGGTTCGTAGAGCTCAGGGTCCACGATCACTGAGACCGCCGGATCCTCCACGAGGAGTCGGGCAATGATGTCGGGGGCGCGGCTGTAGTCCTTGTAGATTTCGCCGATCGCCGGGCTTAACGCTGTGGTCTTCGACGTCGAGTGTCTGCGCAGGGTCCATTGCCACCTGGCCGCCAGTACCCTGTCCATCGTGCCCTGCGCCACGATGTAGATGGTTTCCTCCGGTTGGGGCTGGCGTGCACTGGCCAGGAGCCGCGTTACGTAGTCCGGAGTTGCGGCCAGCCGTGCTGCCTGCTTTTCCATTTCCGTAACCGCCCGCGCCGTTGGCGGAAGTCCGGCATCGGCCAGGCCGGTCGCCGAGAAACCGAAGACCTGGGTTGCCGCCAAAGCCAGAAAGCCCAAGGCTACCGTCAGGGCCCTGCCCGTTCCCGCGGTGGGCCCGGGAAGAGGTGGTGGCAGGACCGAGGCCACTGCAGCCACCGCCACGGGCCAGGCAAACAGCAGCACGGCAATCAAGTACTTGTAGAAGTAGTAGGACACCGCGCCGCCGCTCGCGCTTTGCGAGATGGCGAGCCAGAGACACAGGCCCACGGGAATGGCGAGCCCGAACGACGCCATTGCACTTCCACGCTGTTCGGCTCCGAGCGCGGGGTTGGCCGCCGGCATAGCGGCGTTTGCGAAGCCGAGGGCTATGGCGAGGGTGATGACAGCGATGGCGATCCCGAAGTCGGGAAGATCGATTCCTCCGGTGAGGCCGAGTATCTGCTGGCTCTGCTGCACCAGCGGGGACAGCTGGATTATCGGCAGCAGCACTCCGGCGGCCGTGAATGCCACCAGGGCGAATGCCGGCCGCCACCAGATCACGGCATAAGTCCCTGGCCGTCGAATTACATGCCAAAACCTGCCCGCACACACCATGGCAACCAGGCTGAGCAGCAGCACCCAGTTATTGGCCACTCCGACGAGCCCAGCGCCAACGGCAGCCAGTCCCCAGAGCGGGATCCTGCGCGTGAAGTTCAGAAGCGCCAGCACCGTGGCCGTGGCCAGGCCGCAGGCAAAGTAGAAATTGGCGAAGCCGTCATAGATGGGCAGCGAACCCGGGCCGTAGATCCAGGCGCTTGCAGCCACCGCGATGACGGGAACCATCGCCGCCGGCCGCCGCCGGACCCCGGGCAGGGCACAGAGTCCGGCCACGACCAGCGCAACCGTCGCCGCGCAGACCGCAGCCTGGAGATTCATAAAGGACACCAACTCGGCGTCCAGCGAGCTGCCATCCGGGCGGATAAGGTCCGCGAGCGTTGCAAGCAGGGCGTGGAAACCCTGCGGATACTCGGCGAATCCCCACGCGCCCCCGGAATAGGGAGGGGGAATCGTCGGTATGACACCGCCGTGGCTGCGGATCATGAAATATATGTTGAAGTGCGACTGGTAATCCCATTTGGTTGTCATGAGCGACAAAGCATCCTGGGGCGACCTGACCGACAGCATGGTCCCGAGTGAACTGGCGGCTAGCCCTCCGGCCAGGAACGGAACAGCATCGATCCATTTCACCCCCGGCATCAGGCGACGGAGCCTCGGCAGGACCGGCTTCGACGAAAGAACCCACCATGAAAGAATTCCGGCGGACAACGCCATCAGGAGCGTGCCGTGGTCGGTTCCGAGGATGCGCTGCGGGACCCACCAGGTCAACGGCGCGAAGCCCATCGCCAGCAGGCCATTCAGGAGCAGCCGCAGGGAGAGGCGCTTCGCCGTGGGAAGGAGAAGAAAGAGCACGGCTGCGAAAAGCAGGCCCGGGACGCCGTCCAGCAGGCCGTTCATGCGGAGAACGACAATCAGTAGTGAGGCTGCCGCAAAAGCGGCCGGTCCACGGAGCGACCGAACCATGGTCCCCCGCTTGTGGTGCGCGCTCCGCTCGTACTTCCGGGCGGCCCGGCGTAGAGGCGAAGGGTTCTGCGTCAAAGCTGGCCTCACGGACCTTGCCCCCAATCGTCGTTATTCAGCTTTCACCAGTACCACTGAACTTAGCTGACGCGGCGCTTGCCGGCGCGTCCTGCCAGGCCGTCGGCAATCCCGGCAGCGGCGGAGGAGAGCCGTTCTAAACGGCGCGGAGCGAGTAACGTCACGATCGCCAGGTGCCGGTAGTCTGCCAGGAAGCCTTTGACGGCCCACCACGGGTTTTGGCGTCCGTATTTTGCGGCAAGCAGGATGCGGTTCCTGAACAGGTAGTAGTACCGCCACGAGGCTGCGGTCCGCACCTTGACCGGCTGGCCGCGCAGGGCAAGGTCCGTACCGAAAATGCGGGCCTGCGTCATTGTTCCCAGCGAATGGCCAAGTGCCGCCTGAGGGGCGATCACGGTCTTGTACCCGGCCGCCTGGGTCCGCAGGAAATATTCGGTGTCGACGCCGTCGATGAACAGATCGCTTTGGAACGGACCCAGTTCCTCAATGACAGGAACCGGCAGGAGCAGTCCCGACTGGATCGGTTCGCCCCCCAGTTGCACGCCGTTCACGATGCCGGCGCGCCGGGTCGGAAGTCCCCTGATGGAAGCGGGAGCGACCATGCCGACCCTGACTCCGGCCTGATCAGCGGCACGTGCTGCTTCCTCAAGGGCGCTAACGTAGCCGCCGTCGAGCAGGCTGTCCTGATCCATGGTGAGGATGAAAGCGGGCCGGTGCCCTGAGGACAGCGCTACGGCGATGCCGGCGTTTAGCGCGGCGGCGATGCCGGAGTTTTCGGCGAGCCGCTCGACGGTGCAACCCAGGTCCTGGAGCTGGCGAAGGACCGGCGCCGGATCCCGGGAGCTACCGTCGTCAACGACCACCACATGCCCGACCTGGGCAAGCAGAGCCGAGGCGTTGGCCAGGACGTGCTCGTCGGCGTTGAACAGGCTGACGACCGCCGTGGTCGCGTTGGACGTCATTTGCTTGCCGGATCAGGCAGGCTTGACGTCCGGCTGCGCGTCAATCCACGTGGCCAGTCGTTCGATTCCCTGGGCAAGGTTGTACTTCGGGGTCCATCCCAGCACCTTCTCGGCGGCGGTGATGTCAGCCCATGCATGACGAACGTCGCCCTGCCTGTACTGGCCGGTGACGTGCGATGCAGGAGCTTTGTAGTGTTCGGCGATCAGCTTCGCAGCGGTGCCGATGGTCTGGAATTCGCCCGATCCGATGTCCATCGGTTCGGCCTGGACGGTGGGGGAGACCGCCCCGGCAACAATGGCCGACGCGACGTCGTCGATCAGGATGAAGTCACGGCGCACTTCGCCGTCCTCGTAAAGGGGTATCGACTTGCCGCCCATGGCCATCCGGCAAAATAGGCTCATGATGCCGGTATACGGGTTGATCAGGGACTGGCCCGGGCCATAGACATTCTGCAGGCGGAGGATCACAGTCTCCACGCCGTAGGACTTCGCCCATGCCTGGAGGACATTTTCCTGGGCAAGCTTCGTGGCACCGTAGACGCTCACGGGCGCCGGGAACGTCTCCGACGCCTTCATCGCGACAGGCGAGGCATCCGGGAAATCCCACTGTGCCTTATCGAGGGTTTCGCTTGTCCGCTGGCCGGGGTAAAAGACCCGGCCGTGAGCATCCTTCCAGGCGCCTTCGCCATACACGGCACGGCTGGAGGACAAGACGATCCGTCGGGGCAGCTTGCCGTGGCGGTTGAGTCCGTCCAATAGCTGGGAGGTGCCGACCACATTGACGTGCGCGTGCCGGGTGGACTCTTCCAGGGACTGTCCGGTCCCGGTTTCCGCCGCCAGGTGGATAACGACGTCGGGAGTCACGTCCTGGAGGACGGTGTCCCAGGTCTTTGCTTCCGTAACATCCGCAACCACCAGTTCCGCTGCCGGGTTCAGCTGCTCGGGCCGCTGGCCCGTGGCATGAATCTGCGGGTGGAGATTGTCGACGACGACCACGCGGTCGAACTCGCTGACCAGGGCATCGGAGATCGCACAGCCGATGAACCCGGCGCCGCCCGTGACGAGGACGGTGCCTCCGGGACGGGCGGAAGTTGAAGAGGAAGTCACTTGGGACCTTTCGTAGCGAACGGCGTTTACTTGCCGAAGGTGTGGCGGACCAGGGCCTTGACGGCAGGGGAATTCTTGCTGAGCACTGCTTTGGGCAGCAGGGACGCCGCGTGGGCACGGGACGTGAACCGTAGCCGTGCGGACCGGGCGGCCCGGCTCCATCCCAGTTCCTCTGCCTGCGAGGCGGCAACGGCGAAGTACTCCCGCTCGCCGGCGAACCGCGATCCGTCCACCAGTTTGGTGGACGAGGCGCTGTTGGAGTGCCGGCGGTACTGGAAGCAGACGGTGGGCTCGATCAGGAGCTGGTCACCGTTGTAGATCATGTCCATGATCAGGGCGAGATCCTGGATGATGGGGAAACCGTCCCGGAAGTCCACCTGGCGTATCTTGTCCGTCCGAAAGGCCAGCGACGGCCAGTAGAGCCAGTCACCGTGCATCAGGTTGGACGCAATGGCCTCGCCGGAGAGCAGCTGGCGCCCCCCGCCGCGGGGCTTGATCAGCTTCTGCTTCACGGTGTCCACGAGGGTGACCACCACCTGGCCGGCCTCGTCGATGACCTGGACGCCGGGCTGGATCAAGGCAGCATCGGGATACCGCTTGTGGGCTTCAAGGATAGTGGAGACGTAATTCGGCAGCAGGACGTCATCGCAGCCGAGGATCACCAGGACTTCCTCCGTGGCCATGGCCACACAGGTCCGGTAATTTTCGGTGATCCCGGCGTTCTGTTCCTTGCGGATGTACTTGACGCGGGGATCACTGATTCCGGCCATGAAGTCCCTGATTTCGTGGCCCGGGTAGGCATCGTCCACCACGGTGAGGAGCCAGTCATCGCTGTCCTGGGACAGGACACTGTTGACCGTTTCCTTCATGTACCCGGGATCGCCCCAGTAGGGAATGAAAATGTCCAGCGGCATACTTAATCCGAACCTTTGGGTTGTGTTTCCGGCGTCGCTGCGTGCGGGCCGGCGGTGTCTGGCATTGTTGCCAGCGAGTCGGGCGGTAACGGTGAATCGGTGCCGCCCGGGGTGCTGAGGGCCTCCACCTGAACCCGCAGAATCGCCACTTCCTCCGCGAGGGTCCGCGTCTCATCTTCGACCACGGAGATTTCCCACGAGAGATGGAGGCAGACGCCAAGCAGCATAAGGATGCTCATGGCGAAGAGCAGGTTGGAAGGAAGCTGGACTCCGACGAACTCCGCCACGACGTTCAGCAGCCGGGGGAAGGCCGCCAATATAAGCGTGGCAACGCCAACAATCAGCCAGAGGACAGCGTACTTTTCCCGGAGTTTCTTCCGGCGGAGCATTTCGATAACCAGGCCAACAATAGCCAGGGCAAGCAGGAACGCGGCAATGTTTCCCATAGTGTTAGGCTCCCGCAGCTTGCGGAGCCGGAACGGCCAGGTGGGACCGCTTCCTGGTCAAGGCGAACAACAGGGCAAACACCGATCTTCCGAGGTATATGGCGGCCTTGGCCGGATTGTGGCTGGGCTTTCCGCCTTGGCGGGCACGCATTTCCACGGGCACCTGCGTAACAGTGCACCCGGAGCGGATGGCCACCACCAGTGAATCGATGGTGTCACCGAGGTATTCGGCCGGGTAGTGGTCAAGGTATTGGTCCACGGCCCGCACGTTGGCCGCACGGAACCCGCTGGTCACGTCCGTGAGGCGCGTTTTGGCAAGCCCCGAAATCACCTTGGCCAGCAGTTGCATGGCCCACTTCCGCGGGCCCGTGACTTTATAGTCCCCGCGGTCCGCGAAGCGCGCGCCGATGGAGATGTCGGCATGGGCAAGCCCTGCAAGGACTTCGTCGATGCTTCGAGGGTCGTGCTGCCCGTCGGAATCCACTTGGATCACCTGACGGTAACCGCAGCGGCGCGCGTACTTGAAGCCGGCCCGCATGGCGCCGCCCACACCGAGGTTAAAAGGAAGGTTGAGCACCGTGGCTCCAGCCTCGGCGGCAACGGCTGCAGTGTCATCGGTGGACCCGTCGTTGACGACAAGGACGTCGTACCGGGAGTCTGTGTTGAGCACTTCCCGCACGGTATTACCGACGGCTTCCGATTCATTCCAGGCAGGCATGATGACCAGAACGCGCGGATTGGGGGTGGATTCCATGGTGTCCAAACTATATCAATTCCATGATTCGGGTCGGCGGCGCGGCGCCGCGGGGGAGAGGCCCAAGCAGTACAGCCTAAGATGAGACGGGCCCTCCGGACGTCAGCCGGCGAGCCCCGGAACTATCTCGCGCAGGCGGAAGGACCAGATTGAGAACAGATCCTACGGACGTCCCGGGCAGCACAGGCAACGGGGAAACGAGGGCAAGCGTCTGCCTTGCCAGCTACCGCGGCGGGCGCTTCATCAAGGAGCAACTCGAGTCCGTCCTCAGCCAGCTCGGACCGGACGATGAGCTGGTCATCGTGGACGACGCTTCACCTGACGACACCGTCGAGCAGATCAAGAGGTTCCAAGACGGACGGATCCGCCTCATTGAAGCGGCCGTGAACCAGGGGTACGTCCGGTCATTCGAACAGGCGGTCCTGGCCTCGAAGGGGCAGTACATCCTGCTCGCCGACCAGGATGACGTCTGGGTGCCGGGCAGGCTGGAGCTGATGATTGATGCCCTGCAGGCATCACGGGTCGTAGCCTCTAACTTCGATGTGCTCGGAGGCGGGCCCCGTCCCAACATCCCGCGGCTCCGCGGCAAGGACAGCCGGCGACACGCCGCAAACATCCTCGGAATCCTCGTGGGATACCGGGCCTATTACGGCTGTGGCATGGCTTTCCGGCGCGACATGCTGCCCGTCTTCACCCCCGTTCCCCGCTTCTTGCACGAGTCCCACGATCTTTGGCTTGCCATCTGCGGAAACCTGGCAGGCTCCATGCGGCACCTGGAGGGGGCAACGTTGCTGCGCAGGATCCACGACGACAACGCCACGCCCAGGAGCTGGCGCTCACTGTCAGTGATCCTTCGTGCGCGCATCATGCTGCTCCGCTGCATCGGGCTGGCATGGGGCCGCGTTCGTCGGCAGTCCTGACACAAGCGCTGCTGATGAGAAACGGGATGCCTCAGCCGGTAAGCTGGCTGAATGCAAAAACTCCTTGTCACCGGCGGTGCCGGCTTCATCGGTTCCAATTTTGTTCACTACGTTCTTGAGAACACTGATGATCACGTCACTGTCCTGGACAAGCTGACGTACGCAGGCAACCTGGAATCCCTGAGCGGGCTCCCGGAGGAGCGCTTCCGCTTCGTGCAGGGCGACATCTGCGACGCTGCACTCGTCGACACGCTCGTGGCCGATGCCGACGTCGTGGTCCACTACGCCGCCGAGTCGCACAACGACAACTCGCTGCATGACCCGCGCCCGTTCCTGGACACAAACATCATCGGCACCTACACGCTGATCGAGGCTGCCCGGAAGCACAACAAGCGCTTCCACCACATCTCCACGGACGAGGTCTACGGGGACCTGGAACTCGATGACCCGGAACGGTTCACGGAAGAGACGCCGTACAACCCCTCGAGCCCCTACTCCTCCACGAAGGCCGGCTCCGACCTGCTGGTCCGCGCCTGGGTGCGTTCCTTCGGGCTGCAGGCGACCATCAGCAACTGCTCGAACAACTACGGCCCGTACCAGCACGTGGAGAAGTTCATCCCGCGCCAGATCACCAACGTGATCGACGGGATCCGGCCCAAGCTTTACGGCAAGGGCGAGAACGTCCGCGACTGGATCCACGCCAACGACCACTCCTCGGCCGTGCTGGCCATCATCGCCAAGGGAAAAATCGGCGAGACCTACCTGATCGGCGCCGACGGGGAGAAGAACAACAAGGACGTCGTGGAGCTCATCCTCAAGCACATGGGCCAGTCCCCGGACGCCTACGACCACGTCGTGGACCGTCCCGGCCACGACCTGCGCTACGCCATTGACTCCACCAAGCTCCGCAACGAGCTCGGCTGGGAACCGAAGTTCTCCAACTTCGACGCCGGCATCGAGGACACCATCGCCTGGTACCGCGAGAACGAAAACTGGTGGCGCCCGCAAAAGGCCCAGACCGAAGCCAAATACAAGGAACAGGGCCAGTAGACGATGTCGATCGAGTTCTCGAAAAAGCTGACCGCGCACGAAACCCCGATCCCCGGCGTCGTCCTTTACGACTTGCCGGTCCACGGCGACAATCGTGGCTGGTTCAAGGAAAACTGGCAGCGGGAAAAAATGGTGGCCCTCGGGTTGCCGGACTTCCGTCCCGTGCAGAACAACATCTCTTTCAACGAGAAGGCAGGCACCACCCGCGGTATCCACGCCGAACCGTGGGACAAGTTCATCTCGGTGGCCACCGGGCGGATCTTCGGCGCCTGGGTGGACCTGCGCGAGGGCCCGTCGTTCGGTGCCGTTTTCACCGCTGAACTGGATCCCAGCCAGGCGATCTTCATTCCGCGCGGCGTGGGCAACGCCTTCCAGACCCTGGAAGACAACACGGCCTACACCTATCTGGTCAACGACCACTGGTCAGCGGATGCCCAGGGCCAGTACACCTTCCTGAACCTCGCCGACGAGACGGCGGCGATCAGCTGGCCGGTGCCGCTGGAGGAAGCGGAACTGTCCGATAAGGACAAGGCGCACCCCCGCCTCGCGGACGTCGTGCCGATGCCGGCCAAGAAGATCCTCGTAGTAGGTGCCGACGGTCAGTTGGGCAAAGCCCTGCGGGAACTGTACGACGGCGACGCGACCGTTGAGTTCGCCGGCCGGGCCGGCTTCGATCTGGGCAGCGAAGCGTCCTTCGCGGAGCGCAACTGGAAGAATTACTCGACGATCATCAACGCCGCCGCATACACCGCGGTCGACACCGCGGAGACCGCGGAAGGCCGGGCAGCCGCCTGGGCCGTCAACGTTGCCGCCGTCGCACGGCTGGCCCGCACCGCCGTCGAACATGACCTCACCCTGGTTCACGTCTCCTCCGACTACGTCTTTGACGGTGCCCGAGAGAGCCACGACGAAACTGAACCCTTCACCCCGCTGGGCGTGTACGGGCAGACCAAGGCTGCCGGCGACGCCGTCGTCAGCGTGGTTCCCCGCCACTACATCGTGCGGACCAGCTGGGTTATCGGTGAGGGCAACAACTTCGTGCGGACCATGGCATCCCTCGCCGGCCGTGGCATCGAACCGTCCGTGGTCAACGACCAGATCGGCCGGCTCAGCTTCACCGAAGACATCGCGGCAGGCATCCAGCACCTCCTGGAGTCCGGCGCGGATTACGGCACCTACAACCTGAGCAACGACGGCGAACCGCAGTCGTGGGCCGACATTGCCGCTGATGTCTACGAGCTTTCGGGACAGCCGAGGACCGCCGTCACCGGCGTGAGCACTGAGGAATACTTCAAGGGCAAAGCTGCCGCGCCCCGGCCGCTGAACAGCGTGCTGGACTTGGCCAAGGTCAAGAACTCGGGCTTCAAACCGCGGGCTGCCCGGGACGTTCTGGAAACGTACCTCGGCCGGCGGGCCGCCGCGGAATAGCGGTGCGGCCCATGCGCTTCGATTCGACGACATTCGGCGTGGTCGCCCTTGCGGCGTACCAGCCGGACTGGGAGCTGTTCAGGACCCAGCTTCGGTCCATCCAGAACCAGACGCACTCACAGTTCCAGTGCCTCATTACGGCCGACGGGGGTTTCGCCGAAATTCGCGACTTCGTGGACCGCGAACTCGGCGGCGACGAGCGGTTTCGGGTACTTGGGTTCGAAGAGAGGCTGGGGTTCTACGGCAACTTTGAACGTGTCCTTCAGCACGTTCCGGCCGAAGCGGCATGGGTCGCATTGTCGGACCAGGACGACTCCTGGTATCCGTCTAAGCTTGAGGTGCTGTTGCCGCACCTTAATGACGTGAGTCTTGTCGCCGGGCAGGCACGCGTTGTCCGGCTTCCCGGCAATGACGTGGTGACTGAATCAACGCAGCGCAAGAACGTTGATCTGGATGCCCTCCTTGCCCAGAACCAGGTGACCGGAAGCCTGTGCGTTTTCCGGCGGGACCTTCTGGACCTGGCGCTGCCCTTTCCCCGTTTGAACACGATCTCTCAGGTACACGACCACTGGCTGGCCGTTTGCGCCAAAGCCACCGGCGGTGCGCTCGTGGTTGACGACGTTGTCCAGGACTATGTCCAGCACGGCGGTAACGTCCTCGGTGAGGTCGGTGGCAGGAAGAGCATCGTCAAGTCCTTTGAGCATGTGTCCGCCCTGTCCCGGAAATTTCAGGGAAGCAGCAGCCCGCTCGCCTTGCTCCGGACCGCCAACGACCTGAGCTTCGGGTGGCGCCGGGTCATGGCTGACGCCCTGCGGGAACGGGTTGCCCCGGGTGCTCCCGGCTTGGAGGGCGGTGTGGCTGTCTTCGAAACAGGCCACGGCTGGGTGCGTACCTCGCGTGCACTCGTTTCGGGCCTGCGCCGCGGAGACGTTGCGTTACCGTGCTTCGTCGAGTTTGTGGCCGGGGTTCCGGTTGAGTTGTTCGCCAAGGGCCGCCGGAAGTAGTTTGCCGGCTTAGTGCGGTTGTTCCGCGCTGGGGACGGGCGGCTGGACGAGGTGCTTGAGGCTGTCGCGGACCACCATTATCTGGTAGCCGGCAACAACCAGCTCGGCGAGGCCGACCGCCCAGGCTACGCCCGGTGCGCCGTAGAGGATGCCGAGGACGAACATCATCGGGACATTGAAGGCAGCGCCGATGGCTGTCGACTTCGCCAGCGCGGCTCCCTTGCCCAAAGGAATGAGGCAGGCCAGGCCCACAACCTGGGCCACAATGACGCCGGCGAGAATCAGTCCAAAGGGGATGCTGAGGCTGTAGTCGATGGTGATGACTCCGCTGGAGAACAGCGGGCTCGCCCACGGAGTGAGCAGTGCCAGGAGGATTCCGGCCAGCAGGCCGACTAGCGGGGCAATCCTGGCCACGGTGCGGATCCGGTGGGAGCTCTTGGCCGGTCCGGCCTCCGGAATCCACCCCTGAATGACCTGAAGGACTGGCCCGAAACCGGCGACAGCAAAGCGAAAAAGCCTGTCCGCCATGGCGTATTGGGGAAGTGCGGCAGCAACCACTTGGCCCACCGCAAGGAGCGGCAGGTTGCTGTTGAGGCTTCCCGTGCCCGCTGCGATCACGCCGTATTTCTGGTCGCGGAGGCGTTTCATTGCGGGGACGATGCGAAGATCCGCTTTTACGGGATGCCCTGCGCGCGAGAGCGCGCCGGCTGCGCCAATGATGACTGCCAGCAGATTAAAGGCCAGCAGGGCAAGCACAAATACGACAGGCTGCGGGAAGAACTGGATCAGCACAACGCCCGCTACGATGCCCAGCCCCTGGGGAAGCACGTCACAGAGAAACAGCTTCCACGGTTTCGCCTGGCCGATAAAGAACCACGAGGCACCGACGAACGGCAAGACATAAGCGACTGACGCCAGGGCCGCCACAGGTGGATCGATTTTGCCCATCAGCAGCACCACGAAGTACATCACGGGCGCGGCGAACAGGAAAAGGTAGACCCTGCTGACCAGGGAGTCGAGGAACATTTGCGGGCGCTCCCGCTCAGGGAGTGATGCCACGAGGGCCGCTCCGACCGTTCCCCAACCGAAGGCGACGGCGATCCCGAAAATTGCCGCAGTGGCCTGCGCCAACGCCAGCTCTCCCCAGGTCTCCTTGCCCAACGTGGAAATAACGAAAGGGATGGCAAGAAGATTGATGACGGTAGAGAACACAAGCGATGTTGCGAAACCGCCAAAACGGCGGAACAAAGCGGGTGCAGCTTTCGAAGCCACGCGAGATCTCCGATCCTATGGGTCCAAGCATGTCGCCCATGCGAGTCGGCGTTAGGCCAAACTGAATCCTACCCCGGGTGCTGTGGCGCCCAGGAACCGTGTCACGCCAACGGTCCCCGGTGTCACTCAAACAGGTCGGTGGACCCACCGGACCGCCGCGGCCCGCAGTCAGCCGGCCACGGTGGACGCCCAGTCTCAGTAGGACAGGTTCTTGCAGCCCAGCAGTGAGTTGCCGGTTGTGAATGGTGAAGCCGCGATGGCATAAGTGCAGATCCGGTAATTGCCGCGCTGGCTAATTGCCTTCTTTGCCGTGTACCCGTGGTTGCCGCTGATCCCGAGCAGCTGGTTGACGTCCGGCCGCGGCTGGTTGGCCGTCACCGCGAAGTTGGTGGTGCTTCCGTCCGGCGCTGTGACATAGGTGTGGACGCTCAGGGATTCAGTGGGGACGTCGCGGTCCACTGTCCAGCCTGAAGCAACCACCGAGACAATGCCATTGGCCGTTTCAATCCCCACGGAGTCCAAGTAGCCGATCGGGCTGGCACTGAAGCCGGCATCGATATAGCTGCAGCCGAGGAGGGGGTTGCCGGGGGAAACCGGGCTGAGGGCTATGGCGTAGGTGCAGACCCGGTATTTGCCGGGACCGCTAATAGGGAGGTCGGCTTCATACCCGTGATCGCCGGGGACGCCGAGAACCCTGTTGACGTCGGTGCGGGCCTTTGACGCCGTGAACTCGTGCAGTGTGGTGGTGCCGTTGGGCGCCAAGACGTATGCGTGAACGGGTATCTGAGCGGATGTGTTTCCGTAGTCGATCGCCCAGCCGCGGACAGTCAGCCATGCCTGAGTGCTGGTTTTCTTGACATTCACCGAATCCAAGGTGCCAACGGGTGTCGTGCCTGGAGCAACGTTGACGGACCGGCAGCCAAGTTCCGAATGGAGGTAGAGGCCGACCGCGTACGCGCAGAGCTTGTAGTTTCCGGCTTTCTTGATGTCGATGCTGGTTTCGAAGCCGTGGTTCGAGCCGACCGAATATATCCGGTCCACGTCCGGTCGCGAGGTGTTGGCCGGGATCTTGTAGAGCGTGCTGCTTCCGTCGGGACCGTAGAGGTAGGCGTGGACCTCTGCGGTGACGGACGGACGGCTCATGTCGACGGCCCAACCACGTAGTTTCAGTGATTCCTTGTCCGCAGACCGCTGTTCGGAAACTTCGTCCAGGCTGCCGATCGGCGGTTCGGCACCGTCCACCGTGAGCGACTTGCAGCCAATGCCGGGGTTGATGAACTTGCCGATGGCGTAGACACAGATGGTGTATTTCCCGGAAACCTTAACCGGAATCTGGTTGTCGAAGCCGTGATAGTCGCCCAGCCCCAAGACCTTGTTCACGTCGGGCCGGTAGGTTGTGGCCGGGAACTCATACAGCGTCTTGGTCCCGTTTGGTGCAGTCACGTACGCGTGCACCTCCGTGGTGGCGCCAGGCAAGGCCCGATCGAGGGCCCACCCCCGAATCTTCAGTGCGGTGGTGGTGCCGGTCCGCTCGATCGTTGCGGTGTCGAATGAGCCTTGAGGCCGCGTGCCGGTAAACAGCGAAAGGGAAGCGTAGTCGCCGTTCCAAACGTTGGAATCCCCGGCATACGGACCTGTGCTGCTGTACTGCCACATGCTGTAGGTGTCCCAGCTGGACGGAACCGGTCCGGCATCGTTTGTGGCGGAGCTCGGGTAAGCGGCGACCCACAGCGGGTAATCGCCGAACCCTGCTGCGTCCGCGGTGCACTGTTTCCACCAGGAGGTGTTTGTGTAAATCATGGGCAGCCGCCCGGTCAGGGCCAACATGGTGTTGCCGAAGTCACGGACCCAGCTGGTCAGCTGTGCGGGTGACATTCCGTAGCACGTATTGCCGAAATAGAACCCGTTAATGGTCCGGCCCTCGTAGGGGTTGAATTCGAAATCCAGGACGGGAGGCAGGGTGTATCCGTCAGGGGTCCAGCCGCCACCGTTCTGCACAAAGTAGCGGGCCTGGTCCGCCCCGGAGGACCAGTTCGGGATGGCGAAGTGGTAGGCGCCGCGGATCATTCCGACGTTCCGGGATCCGTTGTATTGGGAGCTGTAGGAAGGGTTGGTGTAGTAGTTGCCTTCAGATGCTTTGACGTAGGCGAACCGGGCGCCCATGTTCCATTGCTGCAGCCAGTCGACGGTTGACTGGTAGGCGCTGACGTCCAGTCCCTTGACGCCGAACGTCGGGGACCAGGTGCCCTGGGTTTCGAGTGACTGCGTCGTCAGGGATTTGCTGCCCTGCAACAATTTGGCGGAGCTTGTGACTCTCGCCGACCGCTGCCCCATTTCCGCCCCTCCGGGACCGACGGCCTGCGCCATCGCTTCGCGGGCGGCGTCGGAGCCAGCGACGGACGTTGTGCCCGGATCAGTGGTAACGGCCGTCGGGGCTGGCGACGGGTCTTGTGTCACCGGGGCCGGCGCAGGACTCGATGCCTGAGGGGCCGCTGATTCCGGTGCCGGGGATGCGGATTCGGTGGGAGCAGTCGACGTTGCCGTCGGTTCCGGTTCAACGGCGCTGGCCGGAAGCGCCAGCCCCGGACCCGCCAGCAGGGCCACAGCCAGGAAAAGCGACCCCAGCCGGCTGCATTGGTTGGGTCGGGAGGGCTCTGAATTCCGCTTCATTTTTCGCTCCGGAATAGTGGCATGCTCCCAGGAGCAGGCCACTAGGTCGCATCTACAGCTGAATCCCGCAGGACGAACCGAACTGTGAGATATGTCTGACTTAACGCGCTTACCATAACACCAGTGTGCATGGAGCGACTAGTGATTCTGGTGTTACTAATGTGAATCCTATTTGGCGGGCTTTTTCCGCTTATCCACAGCTTTGCTCCTGTGACTTGGCCGACATGTGTATGCTCCTCTAGCTTTAACGCAGTTGTACTGCCTCAGCCGGGGGCGGCAGTCGAATTGGGGGAACTCATGGATGCTGTTCGAATCGTGGAGGACGAGGTTCGCGAGCTGATCCGGCGCCGCGGCCTGGACCCTTTGCGGCAAGCCGGCGAGGTCAGGCGCCTGGTCGAGGCAGCCGTCAGCGACTATGACGAACGCGCACTGATGGGGCCGCTTCCGCCGATCGGCCCGCTGGAGTCCGCCCGCCGGCATGTCTACGACGCCGTCGCCGGTTTCGGTGCGTTGCAGCCGCTGTTGGATGACCCCACCATCGAAGAAATCTGGCTCAACGCACCCAACGAAATTTACGTGGCACGCAACGGCGAATCCGAGCTCACCTCGCTCAGTCTCTCGGACCAGCAAGTGCGGGACCTCGTGGAACGCATGCTGAAAAGCTCGGGCCGCCGGCTTGATATGTCTTCGCCGTTTGTGGACGCGGCCCTCCCGGACGGATCGCGGCTGCACGTCGTCATTCCTGATGTGACGCGGCGCCACTGGGCGGTCAACATCCGCAAGTTCGTGGTCAAGGCCAGCCGGCTCGAACATCTTGTGGAGCTTGGCACCCTGACTCCGCAGGCCGCCCGGTTCCTGGGCGCTGCAGTAGCTAGCGGACTCAATATCCTGGTCTCCGGTGCGACGCAGGCCGGGAAGACCACCATGCTGAACTGCCTGGCTGCCAGCATCGGCGCCCGGGAGCGCGTCATTACGGTCGAGGAGATCTTTGAACTGCAGTTTCCGTTGCGCGATGTTGTCGGATTGCAGTGCCGGCAGCCCAACCTGGAGGGTGAGGGCGAGATTCCGCTGCGAAGGCTCGTCAAGGAAGCCCTCAGGATGCGGCCGGACCGCCTGGTCGTGGGAGAGGTCCGTGAAGCGGAAAGTCTGGACATGCTGATCGCGCTTAATTCGGGACTTCCCGGCATGTGCACTGTTCACGCCAATTCAGCACATGACGCCGTCACCAAGCTATGCACCCTGCCGCTCCTGGCCGGCGACAACATCTCCAGTGCCTTCGTTGTGCCGACGGTCGCCTCGTGCATTGATTTGGTGGTCCACTGCAGCCGGCAGTCCAGCGGCCGCCGCCAAGTGACGGAAATTCTGTCACTCGGACGGCGCGTCGAAAACGGCATCATCGAGTCATCCATGGTCTTTGCTATCACCGACGGCGAGCTGCAGCCCAAAGCAAGCTCCATGCCTGCCGTCGAGAAGTTTGCCAGTGCGGGATTCGACGTTGCAGCCTTGCTGGAGGTCCGCTGATGGCACCGGTGCTGGGGGTGGCTCTGGGTGCCGGCTTGTTCCTCATCTGGTGGTCGGCCTGGGAACAGCCCCGGTCTGCCAGGCAGCGTCCACGGTCCAGCCTGCTCCAGGACCTGCTGCGTGCAGCCGGAATTGAAAACGTCTCCGGGCTCGGCCTGGTATCCACCTGTCTTGGCGTGGCAGCATTCGTCAGTATCGTTTTCTTCGCCGGGACAAGGTCCTGGCCCATCTCTGCCTGCTTCGGCCTGTTTGGGGGATGGTTACCGATGGCCGTCGTCAGATGGCGGGCCCGCAAACGCTCGGCCACCCTGCGTCAGTTGTGGCCCGATGTTGTTGACCATCTTCGGTCCGCGATCAGGGCAGGGCTGTCCCTTCCCGAGGCGCTAATCCAGCTGGGTGAGAAGGGACCCGAGGAGCTGCGGCACGTCTTTCGGGATTTTGGGGCCGACTACCGCGCCGGCGGTCAGTTCGATCCAGCCCTCAACAGGCTTAAGGAACGGCTTGCAGACCCTGTCGCCGACCGGATCGTGGAAGCCCTCAGGCTCACGCGGGAGGTGGGCGGCTCCGACCTCGGCCGCCTGCTGGGAACCTTGGGCGAGTTCCTGCGGGAAAGCGCGCGAACCAGAAGTGAGCTGGAGGCCCGGCAGTCCTGGACGGTGAATGCAGCACGGCTTGCAGTAGCTGCACCCTGGATCGTCATGGTGCTGCTGGCCACCCGGCCCGAAGCGGTCGCCGCCTACAACACGGCGACGGGGGCGGCTGTGCTTCTCGGCGGACTGGTGGTTTCCGCCATCTGCTACTCCGTCATGTTGCGGATCGGTGCACTGCCTGAGGACGAACGGGTCCTGAGATGACGTCGCCCGGCGCTGTTGCCGTTATCTGCGGACTCCTGCTCGGAGCCGGCCTTTGGCTCCTTGTTGTGCGGTTGCCGTTCATGAGGCCAATGAGCTTTGCCGAACGGATCGAACCGCAACTCAAGTCGCAAAACCTGGAATCCAAGCTCCTGTTGGCCTCCACCGACAACCTCACCCCGTTCGGGCCGCTGGAGCGCATACTTCGCCCGATGCTGAAGGACGGGCTCTCGGTCCTGATGCGATTCAACCCGGGCTCGTCGGCGCTGAGCCGGAGGCTGGCTCAGGCCGGCGTCCGCAAGTCTGTCGTCGACTTCAGGGCCGAGCAACTGCTCTGGGCTGTGCTGGGGTTCGTGCTCGCCACCGGCTTGATCCTGGCCGGAGCCGCATCAGGACAGTTCAATCCTTTCCTCGCCGTCGTCGCCGTTCTGGGCAGTGCCCTCGGAGGGTTCCTCTTCAGGGATTACTGGCTGGGCGTCCAGATCAAGAGGCGGGAAAAGTTCATGATGGCGGAGTTCCCGAGCCTCGCCGAGCTGATGGCACTCGCCGTCAGCGCCGGGGAAAGCGCCACGGGAGCCCTGGACCGCGTCTGCCGCAGCTCACACGGCGAACTCGCCAGGGAATTTGAGCTGGTGCTTGGCGAAACCCGGGCCGGAAAGCCGCTCGTCGAAGCACTGCAGAGATTCTCCGCACGGACCGACCTGGGACCTTTGGTGCGTTTCGTCGACGGAATCATCGTGGCAGTTGAACGGGGAACACCTCTGGCGGACGTCCTTCGCGCCCAAGCACAGGATGTCCGTGACACCGCCAAACGCGACCTGATGGAATCGGCCGGAAAGAAGGAGATCGCCATGATGGTCCCGCTGGTCTTTGGTGTCCTGCCGCTGACCGTCATCTTTGCAGTGTTCCCGGGACTCGCCGCCATCAGTCTCGGACTCTGACCGAGTACAGACCACCCGGAATGCCGGGACAAGATCAGCCGAACTACAGAATGGAAGCTCGATGAAACACCTCGGAATCCGCGCCCTGGCCCTGATCCACGCCATCGCCCTGTTGCTCCGGTCAACGGCAGCGTCCACCGACAGTGGCGGCGGGAAGTTGCACCGGAACACGGACCATCCGGAAAGAGGGGATGTGCCGGGCTGGGTGATGATCACGCTGATGTCGGCAGTGCTCGTGGCCGCGCTGCTGGCCTTGGCCGGACCAGCCTTGGAGGGGCTCTTCAATCAGGCCATGGACAAGGTCGGAAACTAGCGCATGACCGCAGGGGTCCGGGCGGCGGACGATGCGCCTTGCCGGGTAGGGGAGCCCGCGCCTTGCCGGTCGTCGGCGGAAAAGCCGATCGGGCGCGATGACAAGTCCGTGAGGGAACGCGGCTCCGCCGTTGTGGATTTCGTCCTGGTCGGCGGGCTCCTCACGATGTTTTTCCTGGCGGTGATCCAGCTGGCGCTCGTGCTGCACGTACGCAACACCCTGATCGACGCTGCTGCGTCGGGCGCGAGGTACGGCACACTCGCCGACCGGAATGCGGCAGATGCCAGGGCCCGCACGGGCGAGCTAATCGGAATGGCGCTCAACGCAGACTTCGCCAGGGACGTGAGCACCTCCGAAGTTACGTACCAGGGCATCCGGGCGCTCGAAGTGACAGTCAGGGCCCCTTTGCCCGTGATCGGCCTGATCGGTCCCCGGGAGGCACTGGAGGTGAAAGGCCATGCTGCCATCCAGCCGTAAGGCTTCCGCCTTCCTGACTCGCCGATTCCGTGCGGCAGTGAGCACGGATGCGAATCCCGGGGAGCGGGGGAGTGCCGTCGTCGAATTCACGTTCCTCGCCCTTCTGCTGATGGTCCCGCTCGTGTACTTCATCATTACGGTGGGGCAGATCCAGGGAGGTGCCTTCGCCGTCGTCGGTGCAGCCGACCAGGCCGCAAAGGTTTACGTGGCACAGCCCGATGCAGGCAGCGGCCGCGCGGCAGCGGAACAGGCAGTCATGCTCGCGCTCGCGGACTATGGGCATCCGGCGGACAACGCGCGCATGGAGGCAAGCTGCCAGCCCTCGGACTGCCTCGCCCCGGGATCGGCCGTCACAGTTACCGTCCACCTGACAGTTCCTCTGCCCTTTGTGCCGTTCAGCGATTCGTTGCAGCTCAACGCAAGCCGGTTGGACGCCTCGGCCACCCAGGTTGTGGGGCGGTTCCGGTGACGCGGAACCACCGTCACGCCGAAGAGGACGGGCAGATGATGGTCCTGATCATCGGCTACGTTCTCCTGGCGCTTCTGGTCACCACCGCAGTGATGGCGGCGTCCTCCCTGTACCTGGAACACAAGAAGCTGTTGTCTGCGGCAGACGGGGCGTCCGTAGCCGCGGCGGACAGCTACACACTGGGCCAGGTCGAGACGGACGGCGGCAGCCCGTCCGCGGTGCTTAGCGGCGGGCGGGTGCGCAGCGTTGCCGCGGACTACCTGAGCCGGAACGGCGCCTACGGCAGGTTCGACGGACTTGCCGTCGCGCCCGATACCGGAAGCCCGGACGGTTCCACCGCCGTCGTTGTCCTGAGTGCCGAGGTGCATCCTCCGATCGTGAACTTCCTTATCCCGGACGGAATCAGGATCGAGGCGACATCCACTGCGCGTTCCAGGCTCGTCCGGTAGCGGTGCGGGTCGGCTAGGAAGGATAGCGTAGGCTTTAACGACCATGGCTCAAATAGATTTTTCCGCAGAAATCCGCGCTTTGCGCGCCACCTACTCCTCCATCGAAAACGTCTCGAATGTTGAGGAGCTGAAGGAAGACATCGCCGAACTGAGCGAGCGGGCAGGAGAGCCCAACCTCTGGGACGACCCGGCCGCCGCACAGAAGATCACCTCCCGGCTCTCCCACCGGCAGAGTGAACTCGAACGCCTCAACACGCTGGTTTCCCGGATTGACGACCTCGAAGTCCTGGTGGAACTCGGACAGGACGAGGACGACGCCGATTCCATGGGCGAGGCGGCAGCGGAACTGGAGTCCATCCGTAAGTCGCTGAAGGACCTCGAAGTGGTGACGCTTCTGTCCGGTGAGTTTGACGAACGTGAAGCAGTGGTGACCATCCGTGCCGGGGCCGGCGGCGTGGATGCCGCGGACTTCGCCGAGATGCTGCTCCGGATGTACCTGCGCTGGGCGGAACGCCACGGCTACCCGACCACCATCATGGACACCTCCTACGCCGAGGAAGCCGGACTCAAGTCCGCCACCTTCGAGGTCAACGCTCCCTACGCCTACGGCACGCTAAGCGTGGAAGCCGGTACCCACCGCCTGGTCCGGATCAGCCCCTTCGACAACCAGGGGCGCCGCCAGACGTCGTTCGCGGCCGTGGAAGTCATTCCGCTGATCGAGCAGACGGACTCCATCGACATCCCGGACAACGAAATCCGCGTGGATGTCTTCCGGTCCTCCGGCCCCGGCGGCCAATCCGTTAACACTACTGACTCCGCGGTGCGCCTGACCCACATTCCCACCGGGACAGTGGTGTCGATGCAGAACGAAAAATCCCAGCTCCAGAACCGGGCCGCTGCCCTGCGCGTCCTCCAGTCCCGGCTCCTCCTTCTCAAGAAGGAGCAGGAAGACGCGGAAAAGAAGGCCTTCGCCGGTGACGTCAAGGCATCGTGGGGCGACCAGATGCGTTCCTACGTGCTGAACCCGTACCAGATGGTCAAGGACCTCCGGACCGAGCACGAAGTCGGTAACACCTCGGCCGTGTTTGATGGTGAAATCGACGACTTCATTGACGCCGGGATCCGCTGGCGCACTGACAACCGGAACGCAGCCAACTAGGACTGCCGCCCGGCCAGGACGTCCATTCGCTGGCCGAAATCCTGCGACACGCCCCGGGACTCCAGCTTTTCTGCAGGTGTCCGTGCGTATAGTCGAGGAGCCGGAGCTCTACTTCCCCCAAAAGAAAGCCCGTGCGCCGGCTGCAGTACGGGGCTCCATCAGCCATGTCCTGCAGGGTTCTTAGGGCAATGATCCGTTTCGAGAATGTCACCAAGGTCTATGACCAGAAAGCCCGGCCTGCGCTGGACTCTGTCAACCTTGAAATCGACCGTGGTGAGTTTGCGTTCCTCGTGGGCGCCTCCGGTTCCGGTAAATCAACTTTCCTTCGCCTGGTACTCAAGGAAGACCGGGCCACATCCGGCGCCGTCTACGTTGCCGGCCAGAACGTTGCGAACATTTCCAGCTGGCGGGTCCCGCGGCTGCGCCGGGGCATCGGCGTCGTGTTCCAGGACTTCCGGCTGCTGCCGCAAAAGAATGTCTTCGCGAACGTTGCCTTCGCCATGCAGGTCATCGGAAAGAGCCGCAGTATCATCCGGGATACGGTCCCGGAAGTCCTCAAGACGGTAGGCCTTGAAGGCAAGGAACACCGCATGCCGCATGAACTTTCCGGCGGTGAGCAGCAGCGTGTGGCGATCGCCCGCGCCGTGGTGAACCGCCCGGGTATCCTCCTGGCGGATGAGCCCACCGGAAACCTTGACCCCACCACGTCGATGGGCATCATGGGCGTCCTGGACAAGATCAACCAGAACGGCACCACGGTGGTCATGGCCACTCACGACGACGACATCGTCAATGAAATGCGCAAACGCGTGGTGGAACTGCGGAACGGTGTTGTCATCCGTGACGAAGCCCGTGCCCTGTACACCTCGATGCTTCCGGTGGTCGGGCAGTCGCGGCGTTTCAAGGACGCCAGCGGACGCCCGGACGGCTCCGCTGCGGACCCCGGCGACGGATCAGTCTCCTCCCAGACGGGGGAGGCACTGTGAGGCTGGCTTTCATCCTCAGCGAGATCGGCAGCGGCCTGAGGCGAAACCTGTCCATGGTGGTGTCGGTCATCCTGGTGACCTTCGTGTCGCTGACATTCGTCGGTGCAGCGGGGATGCTGCAGCTCCAGATCAACCAGATGAAGGGCTACTGGTACGACAAAGTCCAGGTGGCCATCTTCCTCTGCGGTGACGGCTCGACGGCGGCCGGCTGCGCTACGGGGACGGCCACACCGGAGCAGCAGGAAAACCTGCGCACGCTGCTTGAATCGCCCGCCGTGGCCCAATACATCAATGACTTCCAGTTCGAGTCCAAAGACGATGCCTACAAGCACTTCAAGGAGCAGTTCTCCAACTCTCCGATCGTCGACTCGGTGACGCCGGACCAGCTGCCCGCCTCCTTCCGGATCAACATGAAGGATCCGGAAAAGTACCAGATCATCAGTGAGACGTTCTCCTCGCAGCCCGGCGTCGAGACAGTGATCGACCAGCGCCAGGTTCTGGAACGGCTCTTCTCGGTGATGAACGCGGCGTCCCTGGTCGCCGTCATCATTGCCGGCGTCATGATTGTCTGCGCCATCTTGCTCATCGCCACCACCATCCGCCTGTCTGCGTTCAGCCGTCGCCGGGAGACCGGAATCATGCGATTGGTCGGCGCGTCCAAGACTGTCATTCAGTTGCCGTTCATTCTTGAGGGCGTCATTGCCGCCGTGATCGGCGCCGCGCTGGCTTCGGGCACGCTCTGGGCCGTGGCCCATTTCTTCCTCGGCGAGTACATGTCAAAGCAGTACCCCGACACGGCATTCATCTCTCCGGCGCAGACTCTCATCCTCGCGCCGGCGCTGATCGGGCTGGGCGCAACTTTGGCTGGAATTTCGTCTCTCTTGACCTTACGTAGATATTTACGGGTCTAGGCTGTGCATACCAACGAAGGAATGACCATGACAGAACTGGACCGCAAGGCCCGCCGGCTCCGGACCGCGGGGAAGGGCAGCCGCATTGTCAGCGCCGCCCTGGCACTGATCCTTGCCGCGAGCCTGGGCGCTTCCACCCCCGTGGCCTTCGCGGACGAGCTGGAAGACAAGCAGGCGGCACTTGAAGCCGAGGCAGCCCGCGTGCAGCAGTCCCTTGAGTTTGTGGACGCCAAGATCGCCAAGGCCGCCGGGGACCTGGTGATCTACCAGGGACAGCTTCCTGCCGCGCAGCAGGCATTGCTCGAGGCGCAGGGCCGGGTTGCGAGTGCTGTGAAGGAAGTTGAGGCGCTCGCGGCGCGTGTGGATCTGGCGCAGCAGAACAAGGCCAAGATCACGCAGCAGCTTGAATCCGATAAACAGAAGATCGCTGACACCAAGAAGCTCATCGGCCAGATCGCCACCCAGGCTTACAAGTCCGGCGGCGTCCCCTCGAACCTCACGCTCTTCTTTGGATCCAAAAGCGGCGGCAGCCTGACGGACACCATGGACCTCGCAGACCAGGCCATGCGAAGCCAAAACTCCGCAATGGACAAGCTCTCCCAGCAGAATGCAACCAACGTCAATTCGCAGGCGCGCCTTCAGGCGGTTGAGGCGGAGATCAAGGACCTCAAAGCCAAGGCAGATGCCGCGCTGGCCAAGGAGAAGGCGGCGCGGGACGAAGCCGCCGCCAAGAAGGAACAGGTGGACAAGCTGATCGCTGACACCACCCGGATCAACAACGAGCTCCAGGCTGCCAAGCCGGGCATCCAGAACCAGCTCTCCAAGGTCCAGGCCGCCCAGGACGCCGTTGCCGCGGAAATCGTCGAGCGTGACCGTAAACTGCGCGAAGCGTGGGAAGCCGAACAGCGCCGCATCGCTGAAGCGGCCGCCGCCGCGGCAAGGGCCGCCGGTCAGGCTGCCCAGCCCTACGTCCCCCAGGTCGGGCCGCCGTCGGCCTTCGGGCTGCGGCACCCGTTTTCGGCCGACGTCCCGATCACTTCAGGGTTCGGGTGGCGCGCGACCCCGCCCGGTACCGTCGACTTCTACGGCTCCGGCGGATACATGCACACGGGTATCGACTTCGGTGCCAGTTGCGGGACCCCCGTCTACGCCCCGGCGGCCGGAACTATCGTTTCAGCCGGATGGAGCAACGACGGCGGCGGCAATAACGTCAAGATTTCGCATGGCGTGGTCCAGGGCAACTCGTTGACCACCATCTACTACCACAACAGCAGCGTCGTGGTCTCTCTGGGCCAGCAGGTCAGCCAGGGACAGCTCATTGCGTACTCCGGAACAACCGGTAACTCCACCGGCTGCCACTCGCACTTCGAGACCTGGCTCAACGGGCAGGCCGTCGACCCCATGATCCTGCTCTGACAGCCCGGCCTGGTCCGGGCGCTGACCGGTACCGACGGCGGGCCCGGGCCTGCCGTAGAATTGAATAGCCCCCAGCCGCCACGGCCGGGGGCAACCATCCAGACCGAGAGCTGAGGAGTTCCACCGTGCCGAAAGAAAGTGGCCGTAAGGTAGTGGCCACCAACCGGAAGGCCCGGCATGACTACCATGTCCTCGACACCTACGAGGCCGGTATCGCCCTGATGGGGACGGAAGTGAAGTCCCTTCGCGAGGGCCACGCATCCATGGTTGACGGGTTCTGTACGTTCTACAACGACGAACTGTGGATGGAGGGAATCCATATCCCCGAGTACAACCAGGGGAGCTGGACTAACCACTCCGCCCGCCGGCGGCGCAAGCTGCTCCTGCACCGTGAGGAACTGACCAAGATCTCTCACAAGATCCGCGAATCCGGCTTCACCATCGTTCCGCTCCAGCTGTATTTCCTGGACGGCAAGGCGAAAGTGGAGATCGGCGTCGCCCGCGGTAAGAAGGAATACGACAAGCGGCAGACCCTCCGCGAACAGCAGGACAAGCGCGAAGCGTTGCGCGTCATGCGCGAAAGGAACCGCGGCTGAACCTGCCGCGGGCTGCCTGCCGGCCGCCGGGAATGAATCCGGGCCGCGGTGCGTTATGATTGGTAGTCCGGGAAGGAACGGCGCGGAATCCGCAAAGATTCGGCAACGAGCCTCACCGGTTTGGTAACAAAATACGGGGATGATCGGTTTCGACGATGTTAGTCGCGACAGGTGAAGCGGGCCGAGGATGCAGAATTATCTCGTAAACGCTGTCTGCAAAACAATAAGTGCCAAACAAACGCGCACTGACTTCGCTCTCGCTGCCTAAGCAGTAAGACAGTCCGTCAGCCCGGGATTGCTATCGTCCCGGATCCTGGCGTCATTAAGATAGCCACTGCTGTTTACCTTCGTCATTGGGGTGAACGGGACTCTTAGATGACTGGGCCCGGATCAGCTACTTGTTTGCAGGATAGCTGGGGCCGAGAAAATCCGACGCAAACTGCGCCCGGAGAAGCCCTGACAACACGACATCGGACGGGGGTTCAATTCCCCCCATCTCCACCATCGGAACGGCGGCAACGCAGTTCCACCCCGTGCAAAAGGCCGGAAGCGAAAGCTTCCGGCCTTTTGTGTTCTGCACCGTTCCTGCATTCTCCAGCGGCCGTCCGTGGCCTCGGGGTCAGCGCTTCTTGATGTGCGCCACGGGGTCCACGTGGGTGTCCAGATCATGCTTGGACTTCTTTTCGGCCCTCTTTTGCTTGATGGTCTTGTCCGATTTCTTGGTGACCTGCCGGTGCGGCGATTTGTCAGGCATGTCGCCCTCCCTTACCTCGGGGCCTTGAATAAGCCCCGTGCTTGTAAGGTACGCCTGTTTTGCCACGAATGTAACTGGCCTACGAAACAGGCACTTCAACGTCAACTATGCCGACGAACCGGCTGCCGATTCCCTCGTACTCGCTGCGCACCAGCCCCGGAAGTACCGGCGGAAGGTCGCTCGGTGCGTGATGGACGCAGCAGACGTACGTGAACGGCGGCCACCACTTCTTCGGCCGCGCGGCCTCCGAGAAACCGCACACAGCACAGGTCAGCTGGACCCAGACTGGCCTCTTGCCGGTCCGGTTGGCCCTTGACTGGATGAGCCAGGCCGGAGGATTGTCCAGGAGTTCGGACAGTTCGGCCTCAGACAGCCGCGCGGGAATACCGTGACGGTGCGCCATTTCCAGGGGAATATCGAGGATCTGAGCTGCTTCACGTCGCGTAACCATTCGTTTAACGATACGGGACGCCGGGCCGCCTCAGATTCACGACGGCGGGCGTCCGGCCTCCACCGACGGTCAGCCGCGCGCTGTCAGCCGGTGAGGGCGATCCCCACGGCTGCTGCGGAGAGTCCGGCCACGAGATTGACGGCAACGTTCAGGGCCGCAGCGAGGTACCGCACCTCACTGACAAGCCGGATGGTGGCCGTGGTCCAGGAACTGAACGTGGTCAGCCCGCCGGCCAGCCCGGTGGCGATCGCCGCATGCCATTCCTCGCCGAGCCCCAGCCGGCCGGTAACGCCCACGGACAGGCCGATGACCAGTGAACCGACGACGTTGACCACCAGTGTTGCCCAGGGCCAGTGCCGGCGGGTCCCGGCACGGTGCGCGAACCAGGTGTCGATGGCAAACCTGAGCAGTCCCCCCGCAACGCCGAAGATGCCCACCAAAAGCGCCGTCATGAGGCTCCACCTGTCCGGTCGCTCAAGGCCTTGCCGGCTTTCCAGCCTGCAGCGGCCGCGGCAAGCCCCAGCACCAGGGAAAGTGCCAGATAGATCAGCCAGGTCACGTGCTGTCCGGACCGTGCCTGCTGGTCAACGGAGAAGACCACGGCCGAGAAGGTGGTGAAGGATCCCAGCAGCCCCGGGCCAATCCCGGCCCTGAGCCAGAATGCGGTCCTGGGGCGTGCGATCCACAGGGTGGTGAGGGAGGCGAGGACAAAGCTTCCGCACACATTAATGGCCAACGTGGTCCAGGGAATCGCGCCGGCAGGGTCCGGAAAGAGCAAGCCCAGGCCGTAGCGGAGCTCTGTTCCCGCCAGCGCCCCGGCAGCCACCGCCGCCCACGCCCGCCAGTCCGGGTTACTGGCGGCACTCATTCAGGCGGCGCCCCTTCAGGCATCCGCCAGCCGGCATCCGGCGTGGCGGGATTCGCTGTAGACCCACAGCGCTGACGACACCTCGTCGGCGAGGTCGAATTCGCGGTCTGCGCCCGCGGAACCGATCCTGACCACGAGGGCTCCGCCAAACGGTTTCCGGCCCAGTACTTCGATGTCGGCGTCCAGGTCGATTTCCTGCGCGGAAAGGTAGCGCAGGAGTTCGGGATTGTCGTCGCTGATCCGGGTGATGCGGCCTTTATGGCCCTCGTCGAGTTCGCTCATCCGGTGCGCGTGCGGCATGTGGACCGTACCGTCGGCCGCCGGGATGGGATCACCGTGCGGGTCCCTTAGGGGGTTGCCGAGCTTTCCGGCCATCCGTTCGATGAATGTGTCAGACACCGCGTGCTCCAGGAGCTCGGCTTCATCGTGGACTTCGTCCCAGCTGTACCCGAGTTCCTGCACGAGGTACGTCTCAATGAGGCGGTGGCGCCGCACCATGGAGAGCGCGAGGCGGACTCCGTCGGACGTGAGCGTAATGGCGCTGTAGGGCTTGTGGTCAACGAGGCCCTGGTCCTTGAGTTTGCGGACCATTTCCGAGACCGAGGAGTTGGCGACGCCGAGCCGCAGTGCCAGCTGCGAGGATGTGATGGGTTTGTCCTGCCACTCCGTAAAGGAGTAGATGACCTTGACGTAGTCCTCGATCGAGGAGGAGGGTGCGCCGGTCTTCACGAGTCCAAGCCTACCGCTTTGGCTACGGGACTCATGCCTTGAACGCCCGCCAGGTCTGGGTCAGGTAGGGGAGTCCGATAACGTCCGCGGCGGAGTGTGCCAGGTGCTCGTGGAGGTACCAGTCCAGGTTGGCGCGGACTTTGGCCCGGATCCCTTCTCCGGCGGCGAGGTAGTAGCTGCGGGACTTTGCCAGTTCGACGATGTCCTCAGTGGTCACGGGATCTTCCCAGCGAGTCAGGTGGCTCTCAAGACCGGCAAACTCCGGGCCGATCGCGGGGTGGAAGTCCGGTTTGTGCACATCGCCGGCATGCATGATCCGGGAAAGCCGGTGGACCCACGGGACCGACGTATCCAGCTGGTTCCAGATCAGCCCCAGCACGCCCCCCGGACGGAGAATGCGGGACAGTTCGGTGCTGGCCAGACGGGGATCGCACCAGTGCCATGCCTGGGCAACGGTCACGACGTCGAACGCGGCGTCCGGGAGTCCGGTGGACTCCGCGGTGCCCTCCGTCGCAGGAACCCCCGGAAGGGCCAGCCGGAGTTGGGCGAGCATGTCCGGTGAGGGATCCACTGCGGTGACATTCAGGCCGCGCTGCACCAGCAAAGCGGTGTACTTTCCCGTCCCGGCGCCGATGTCAGCGGCGTCGGACGCGCCGCCCATCCCGCCAACGCTTCGGAGCAGCCAGTCCACCGAATCGGCGGGATAGCCGGGACGGACCCGGTCATAGTGTTCGCCGCCGTCCTGGTAACTCCGGCCGAGCTCGTACCGGCGCTGGTGGTGCAGTTTGGGGCCTCCCCGTGCCACGTGCAGTCTCCTTCGGGCAGGCTGGAATTCTTACCCCTCGAATTTACCGCACACGCCGCGCCCTTAGTCTTCGGTGCAGGGTGCCGCGCCGGCAGTGCCGGGGGTATTGGGTGCCCAGTCCGGGTAGCTGCGGGTGTCGTTGGCCGGCACCCAGCGGCCGGAATCCACCACGTAGTCCCAGCCGAGGCCGGTCCGGCGGAGTTCCTCGATGCCGGCGAGCAAACGCTGGGCGTCCTCCAGCCGGGAGCCGACGCCGAAGCTTGCCCGCAGCGAGCCTGACGGCAGTCCCAGCCGCTTCAGCAGGGGGTGGGCGCAAAAGCGGCCGTCGCGCAGGCCCACGCCGTGCTCCGCGGAGAGGTAGGCCGCCACAAGGCCGGCGTCGTAGCCGGCGACGGAGAAGTTGACCACACCGATGGTGTCCGTGGCCTGGTCGGTGTCGCTGAAGATCTGGTGGACAGTGACGCCGTCGATCTTCCGCAGTCCCTCGACTAGGAAGGACCGGATGGCCGTCTCATGGGCGTGCCACAGGTCCTGGTCCAGGGCGCCGATGACCTGGGTGGCCCGGGCCAGGGTGGCGGCCCCAAGGACGTTCGGTGAGCCGCCTTCATGCCGTGCCGGCCCTGTGGTCCAGCTGACGGAGTCCAGCCGGGCCTCACGCACGGCTCCGCCGCCTGCGAGGTGGGGCGTCCCGGCGTCGAGCCAGTCCGGCCGGCCCACGAGGACACCGCTGCCAAACGGCGCGTACAGCTTGTGGCCTGAGAAGGCGAGATAGTCGACGTCGTCCGCGGCGATGTCGATGCGGCGGTGCGGGGCCAGCTGCGCCGCGTCCACTACGATCCTTGCACCGTGTTCGTGAGCCAGTGCGGCCAGCTCGCGGACGGGAAGGATTTCGCCGGTGACGTTGGAGGCGCCCGTGACGGCCAGCAGGCTGATGCCACCCTGCCGCAGCTCGGACCGCAGGTTCTCCAGGGTGGCCCTGAGCGTAGGAGCGGCAACAACACTCCGGTGCGGCACACCCTGCCAAGGGAGCAGGTTGGCATGGTGTTCGATGTCGAGGTACAGCACTTCGCCGGTCTGGCGGCCGTTGGACACCGGCAGGCACCCGGCCAGCAGGTTCAGTGAGTCCGTGGTGTTCCGGGTGAAGATGACGGAATCGTCCGCCCTGCCGCCCACAAACCCGCGGACGATGTCCCGGGCATTCTCGTACACCGACGTGCTGATCTGCGAGGCATAGCCCGCGCCGCGGTGCACGCTGGCGTAGTACGGCAGGATCTCGTTGAGGTAGGCCGAAACAACGGACAGCGCCGGGGCCGATGCGCCGTAGTCCAGGTTCGCGTAGCGGACGTGCCCGCCCTGGATCAGCGGAGCCTGGATCTCCGCGCCGGTAACGGCTGAGAGGGGGCGCTGGGCGACGGTGAACCGCGGGTCCAGAAGGCCTGCGGCGGACGTGGTTGCGGCGTTTGCGGGGAAAGTGGCAGTAGTCATGGGGACCTCACTGTAAAGGGACCCCGCACTCCGGGGATCCGCGCTTGCCGGGTCCGTTCCGGACCGGCCTGGTCGTCACCCGGGGCACCCCACCGCGAATGGAGGGTTGCCGGCCAGCAAACCGGGGTTTAGCGCTGGCACTCGTGACCTGTTTCGAGATTAGGACATTCACCGCGGCGCGGGAAAGTCGCGGCAATTATTAAGCTCTTTGTTACGCACGTCGGAAGAAGGGGGATGGCACCGAATAAAACGACGGCGGACACCCCCTAAGGAGGGAATCCGCCGTCGTTTATTCGGCTACCGGTGGTTGTGCCCGCGGTGATGCGCCCGGGCCGGAACCGCTTGGCGGCGGGCCGGGCACCGGGCCGGGTCGCGCGTCAGAGGAGGTCGTCGAGTTCCGGGTTCAGCCGCTTGAGGACCTCGGAATGAAGGATTGAATTGGTGGCCAGGGCGTTTCCGCCGAAGGGGCCGTCCACTCCTTCCAGTGAGGTGAAGCGTCCGCCGGCTTCGGTGACAATCGGCACCAGCGCCGCCATGTCGTAGAGGTTCAGTTCCGGCTCGCAGGCGATGTCCACCGACCCCTCCGCCACCATGCAGTAGGACCAGAAGTCACCGTAGGCGCGGGTCCGCCAGACTTCCTCAGTGAGTCCCAGGAACTCGTCCAGGTTGCCCCGTTCCTTCCAGCCGCCCAGGCTTGAATAGGAGAGGGAAGCGTCGGACAGTTTGGACACGTTCGAAACCTTGAGGCGGGTGGCGGCAGCTAGCGACCGTCCCATGTAGGCGCCCGCACCTTTCGCTGCCCACCAGCGCTTGCCCAGCGCCGGCGCGCTGACCAGCCCGACCACCGGCTCACCTTCATCCACGAGGGCGATCAGGGTGGCCCACACCGGCACGCCGCGGACGAAGTTCTTGGTGCCGTCGATCGGATCGATGATCCAGCGGCGGGAACCATGTCCGGAACTGCCGAACTCTTCGCCGAGGACGGCATCTCGCGGACGGGAACGGGAGAGCTGGCCGCGGATGGACTCTTCAGCTGCCTTGTCAGCATCCGTTACCGGCGTCAGATCCGGTTTGGTTTCAATCTGAAGATCCAGCGCCTTGAAGCGGCTCATGGTCTGGGAGTCAACAGAGTCGGCCAGGACATGGGCGAGGCGCAGGTCATCGTTGTAGCTCGAAGCGGGTTGGGTCATGGTTCCAAACTACCGTCTCTGCGGCCGGCGGGCCGGGATGTCACGAAACGATGCCGAGTTCCTTGGCGTCCTGCGCTTCCATGCGGGGGTCGGTGCCGAGCAGCCGCCGAAGGGACGCCAGGCGTGCCGCGCCGGACGGGCCGGCGTGTCCTTCGGCCACCCAGGCGTCCACGCCGCAGTTGACGGCGGAGGCATCGTGCTTGCAGCCGCGTTCACAGGCATCCGTGCCGGGTTCGAGGTCGGGGAACGAGCGCAGGATCCGGTCCGGATCCACGTGGGCAAGGCCGAAAGACCGGATGCCGGGCGTGTCAATGATCCAGCTACCGGCGGGCGCATCACTGATCCGCAGGGCAAGCGCGGACGACGACGTGTGCCGTCCCCTCCCGGTGACGGCGTTGACGCCTCCCGTGGCCCGCTCAGCACCCGTCAGGGCATTGACCATGGTGGACTTCCCTACGCCGGAATGGCCGAGCATCACGGTGACCTTGCCGTCGAGGTGGGCCCGCAGCTGCGAGACGGCATCACTGTCCAGGCGGGCCGAGAGCCCGTCATCCGAGCGTGCATCGATTCCGGAGGCCGCGGCGTCCGCAGTTCGGCTGATGATCACCGGAAAATCCAAGTGCCGGTAGTTGGACAGGAGCTCCGTGGGATCCTTGACGTCCGCTTTCGTGACCAGCAGCAACGGCTCAATCCCGGCGTCGTACGCCGCCACCAGGGCCCGGTCAATGAAGCCGGTGCGCGGTTCCGGATTGGCGGCGGCAACCACCACCACAAGCTGGTCCGCATTCGCGACCACTGCCCGCTCGATGGGGTCCGTGTCATCGGCGCTGCGCCGCAGCAGCGTGCGGCGGTCCTGGATCTTCACGAGCCGCGCAAGGGTGTCCGGGGCCCCCGAAACATCTCCCACCAGGGACACGAAGTCCCCGGCCACCACAGGCGAACGGCGCAGTTCACGGGCGCGCGCGGCAATCACCGTGCGCTCGTTCCCGCTGTCCTCGCCCACCACGGCCGTATAGCGCCCGCGGTCAACCGTGATGATCCTGCCGGTCACGGCGTCGTCGTGGCTGGGGCGGTCCTTGGTCCGGGGACGCGAGCCTTTCTTGTTGGGGCGGATCCGGATATCGGACTCGTCCCAGGAGCCGGTGCTACGCCCCACGGGCCTGTTCCGTCTGCCGGTCCGGCTGTTGCGAAAGCATGGCTTCCCACAGTTGCGGAAAGTCCGGCATCGTCTTGGACGTGGTGCCGATGTCTTCCACCTCCACGCCGGGAACGGCAAGGCCCAGGATGGCCCCCGCGGTGGCCATGCGGTGGTCCGCGTAGCTGTGCACGACGCCGCCGTGGAGCTTGGCGGGCCGGATCACCAGGCCGTCGGAGGTTTCCTCGGCGTCCCCGCCGAGGCGGTTGATCTCCGTGACGAGTGCCGCGAGCCGGTCCGTTTCGTGGCCGCGGAGGTGCGCGATGCCGGTGAGTCGCGACGGACCCGTGGCCAAGGCGCACAGCGCGGCTACTGTCGGTGCAAGTTCGCTGGTGTCGGCAAAGTCCGCACCCGTGATTTCGGGCCCGCCGGTGACGGTGAGTGTGCCGTTGTCCAGCGTGACCGTGGCGCCCATTGAAGTCAGGATGCTGCGCCAAAGGTCGCCCACCTGCGTGGTGGGGGAGGGCCAGTTGGGAATACGGATCGTGCCCCGGGTCGCCAGCGCGGCGGCGAGGAACGGCCCGGCATTCGACAGGTCCTGCTCGATGCGGCGATCGAAGGCCCGGATGGGGCCCGGCGCGACGACCCAGTGATTCGGGACGGAATCGTCGACGGATACTCCAACTTCCCTCAGGACGGCGACGGTCATGTTGATGTGGTCCAGGCTGGGGACCGGCTTGCCCACGTGCTCAAGGTGCAGGCCCTCTGAGAAACGCGCGCCCACCAGGAGCAGCGCCGACACGAACTGCGAGGATGCGCTTGCATCGATCACAAGGTGACCGCCCCGAACTTGGCCAGTGCCCGCCACTGCGAAGGGAAGTGCCGACGGACGTGCCCCGTCCGCAGCGCGGACGTCAACGCCGAGGGCGGCCAGTGCCTCGATGATGGTGCCCATAGGACGCTTACGGGCGTGCGGGTCGCCGTCGAAGACTGTCGCCCCATTGCGGAGCGCAGCTACCGGCGGAACAAAGCGCATGACTGTTCCGGCGAGTCCGCAGTCGATGGCGGCGTCGGCAGCCGCGGCGTCGGAGCTGAGGGGGCTGACCTCAAGGTCGGGCCCGAACGAGCCGTCGCCGGGAACTTCCCTGATGCCTGCTCCCAGTTGCCGGAGGGCCTGGATCATGAGGGCCGAGTCGCGCGAATGAAGGGGTGCACGCAGACGGGACGGGCCGTCGGCCAGGGCCGCAAGAACCAGATACCTGTTGGTGAGGGACTTGGATCCCGGGACGGTGACCGTGGCGTCGACCGGCGCGCCGGCGAACGGTGCCGGCCAGTGCGGCACGTCGGCAACGGGTCCTGAAGTAGTCGACGCGGTGGGGGCGGTGCCTGTCATTCGTGCCTATGCTTTCACTGCGTGGTCCACGGCCTTGCGGACAGCCTTGTCGGCCTTCTTGAGCTTCTTGGTGGTGGTCTTCCGTGCGTCAGCGGCCAGGTGGCTGGCACCCTTGCGGGCATCGGCAGCCAGGTGCTCAGCCCGCCAGGCAAGGCTCGGCTTGCCCGCGGTGTCGACGGATGCAAGCAGCACCCCGCCGGTGAGGGTGACATTCTTCAGCAGTTGCGTGCGCCGCGCGTCCCGGCCTTCCTTGGTGGTGATGTCCGCGCTGCGCCACTCGACAAAGGCGTTCAGCGCTGAAATGACCGCCAGGACGGAGGCAGCGAGCCGTGCCGACTTGCCCAGGGCGAAGAGCACTCCGGCGCCCACCTGGGTGCCGCCGATGACGCGGGCCAGGACCTTTTCGTTCGTGGCGAACGGAAGGGATTCCGCTGCCCGGCGCAGCAGGGGGGACAGCTGCGTCGCAGTGTCATCCGCGTTCTTGAGCTTGTCCAGGCCGGCGAGAACGAAACTGGAGGCCAGCATGGGGCGGGCGAGAATACGGACAAACGACATGAATTTCCTCCTGGGTGGACGAGCCGCGGAACTTCTGCGGGGGAACCGGTTCTAGTCTTGCACTTTTGCGGAATATTTGCCCGCCGGCCGTGGTTGTGAAAAGCAGGTCCCGGTGGGTGAGGGAAGGTACTTGTTCACGGCCTCCGGCGCTGGCGAATGCCGCACGCCTTGGCCTGCTGCCCCGGCGCCCGCGCCGTGGACGCCGACACAGCAACACAGGGCCGGTTGCAAGGACACTGAGCGGAGATGGAGCTTTGACATTGGTTAGGGACAGCGTGGAACTCCTTGCGCCACTGGAGTTTTCCGGGCGCGGGGATGAGGCCGGCGGACGACCGCCGGGAGCTTCGCGACGCGTCACAGTAGACTTGAAGGCAATGAGCACCATTGATCCGGCCGTTGCGGCCATATATGAGGCTGCCGGAAACGACGCCAAGACCATCAGCGAGCGTCCGGCGGACGCCGGGGGCAGCAAGGACGGCGGGGTACGCCCCGACGCGGCGCTGGAAGCTGCGGAGCCGGAAGCTGAGGTGGACGTTGTCTCCGAAACCTCCGAGCAGCGCAGGCTGCGGTTCGAACGCGACGCCATGCAGTACGTCGACCAGCTGTATTCGGCTGCCATGAGGATGGCACGGAATCCTGCCGACGCTGAGGATCTGGTGCAGGAGGCATACACAAAGGCTTTCTCCGCGTTCCATCAGTACAAGCCCGGAACCAACCTCAAGGCGTGGCTCTACCGGATCCTCACCAACACGTACATCAATCTTTACCGCAAGAGGCAGCGCGAGCCGCTGCAGTCGAATTCGGACACCATTGAAGACTGGCAGCTGGCCCGGGCGGAGTCGCACACCTCTTCAGGGCTCCGCTCCGCCGAAGCGGAGGCACTGGACCACCTTCCCGATTCCGATGTCAAGCGGGCACTGCAAGCGATTCCGGAAGAGTTCCGCCTGGCGGTGTACTTCGCTGACGTGGAGGGCTTTGCCTACAAGGAAATCTCAGACATCATGAACACCCCCATCGGCACTGTGATGTCCCGGCTCCACCGCGGCCGCAAAATGCTGCGCGACATGCTCGGGGACTACGCCGCAGAGCGGGGTTTCAAAGCCGCAACCGAAACCGGCGCAGCGGCCGATAGCACAAAACAGGAGAACAGGAAATGAGCGACTGCCAGGGACTGGGCGATTGCGACGACGCCCGGATGCAACGTATATACGAATACCTGGACGGTGCGTTGACACACAGCGACATCGCCGAGATCAAGGATCACCTGGACGGTTGCCCGGAGTGCCTTGAGGAGTACGACCTCGAATGCGTCATTCGCAAGGTGGTCAAGCGGTCCTGTACGGAAGCCGCCCCGGAAAACCTGAAGAGTGCCATCCTGGACCGGATCCACGCGATCCGCCCTGTCGAAGCGTAGCTTCCCATGACGTTGCCGGACGGCGTCGCATCCTGACACTCACGGCATTCACGACGAAGGGCCCCGGAAACCATGTGGTTTCCGGGGCCCTTCGCTTTTAAGCTCATAATCCAAACCGTAGCTTAGGTGTTGGGGCGCTTCCCGTGGTTCGCGCCGCCACGCTTACGGTCACGACGTTTACGTGCACGCTTGCTCATAGCTGGCCTCCTTAATCTTGGTACTCAAAAGAGCTGCCCTCAAGTCTCCCACATCACGCGACGGCCCGCGAACCAGGCCCGCTTAGTGACTGTCGGCGTTCAGGGAGTTGCGGATGGAAATGCGGGCCTGGTCGAGGACCATCCGGATCGTTTCGAGTGTGACGCCGCTGATGGGTGCTGCGCCGGCCTGGACCCGAAGCTCAACCCGGAGGTCGTCCCTGAATGCCTGGATCAGCATTTCCGCTTCCTTCAGCGTCCGGTCGCCTTCGGGCGTATGCCGGCTTCCGCGGTCGGGGAAGGCTGCGGAACGTTCAGCCGACCTGGCGGCTTCTGCGGTGGCGGCAAGATCGGCCCGGAGCCCGCGCATGTTGGCCCGGATGTCCTCCCGGAGATTGTCGGCCAGCCGGCGTACGGAATCGGAGATGTCATTCTCGACGCCGGCGAGTTCATCCCTGCGCCGGTTGAGCTCCACCAGCCCGGCCGGGGTGATGCGGTAGTTGGTGCGGCGCCCCGCGGCCTCCGTGGCCACGAGCCCCTCTTCTTCCAACTTGCCGAGCCGCGGATAGATGGTGCCCGCGCTGGGGGAGTAGGTCCCGCCAAAGCGCTCACTGAGCGCTTTGATGAGTTCGTAGCCGTGCTTGGGACCGGACTCCAGAAGGGAGAGCAGATAGAGGCGAAGCGCTCCATGGGCGAAGACGGGAGGCATCTAGGCCTCCGTTTCGGCGTCCGCGGGCGACTTGCTGTGGATGATCGAGGTCTTTCCGGAGACGGAGTTGGTCCGGACGATCATCAGCTGCGCGTCAGGGCCGGCGATGGTCTGGATCTTGCCGCTGGGCTGGATGTACCTCTGGTCGTCGATGACCACGGCGCCGCTGGCGGATTTGGCCACGATGTCCACGCCGACGTCGTGGGGCAGCCGGATAGTCAGGTCGCCCGAGACGGAGTTGGCTCCGAAGTCGTGCGTGAATCCCTGGAGGTCAAAGCTCATGTCGCCGCTGACCGTGTTTGCGCGGATGTTGCTGAACCGGCCGGACGCTGTCACTTCGCCGGAGACGCTCTTGGCGGTGAGGACGCCGTCGTGGTTCCGGGCGATGACTTCGCCGCTAACGGTGTTGACATGGAGTTCGCCGGCGGTCTTGTCCGCCATGACGGATCCCGAGACGGTATTGAGCTTCGTATGGCCGCTGATGCCCGAGACCAGGCCGTCGCCGCTGACGGTGCCCGCTTCCACTTCCACTCCGGCCGGCAGCGCGATGCTGATGACCACGGAGTTGGTGCTGTTGTTGTTGACGGTGCCCATGAGGTTCTTGAACCAGCCCTGCGCGCCGTGCAGCTGGTGGCGCACCTCAAGCCTCCCGTTCGTCAGGGAGACGGCCAGCGGGTCCCCGTGGATGTCGGACACTTCGATCCGCGTGACGTCCTCGGCGTGGATCACCACGTCGAACCGTCCGCGGATGATTCCGAGCTTGAGTGACCTCACTCCGTCGACGTCGATGGTCTGCGGACCGGTGACGGTCCAGGCTCTCTCGTCCACAGTTCCTCCAAGTTGCGATATATCGTGAATATGGTTAGACGATATATCGCGTCTTGGGCAAAAGCAATAGACGAATGCGCCTACCGGTAGATCTTTCCGATGAGGGCGCGGGCAATGGTGGTGGCGGGGTCCCGGCCGTCCGGCGTCGGGGCCAGGTTGGTCCAGGCAACGAGGGTGACGTTGTTCGCCGGATCGTGGCCCGCGAAACTGTTGAAACCGGGCAGTTCACCGGTGCGCCCGAACAGCTGGCCGAACTTCGCGATCCCCAGCCCATAGAGTGCGTCGCCCGGGTCGTCAGCCTTCACCGGCCGGGGGCTTTCCATCCGCAGCTTCTGCAGTTCGGGCCCACGAGGTTTTCATGGCTGTCTGGTCTACGGGCTTCAGGGTGCCATCGGCTGCAGCCTTCTGCATGTCCCCGGGGAGGGCCGGATCATCAAGGGTCAGCACGTTGTTCCCGTACATGTACCCCTGCGGATCCGGTGCCGGAATTGCGTTGGACGCCTGTTCCGGAATCACGGATGCGGTGAGTCCGAGGGGGGTGAACAGCCTGTCGCGGAACGAGGCGGCAATCGGTTTGCCGTCCAGGGCTTCCGCGATCAGGCCGAGCAGCACCGTGCTGGTGTTGGAATAGTGGAGACCCCCGCCGGGAGCGAAGTATGGCGGATGGCGGAATGCCGCGGCGAGCAGTTCATCCGTGGACCACGCCCGGCACATCCGGACGGTAGGCGGCCACCGGGTCGTTGAGCTTGATCTTCCCTTCCTGGACCAACTGGAGAATGACGGTGGTGGTCCAGGTCTTCGTGATGGAGCCGATCCGGACATGGTCCGCCGGTGTTACGGGATCGTCGCCGCCCACGCTTCGCACGTCATTGGGTCACGGGCGGCGCTTGGGTGTCAAGCACTCCGCAGCACGTGCAGTACCGCCGGTATTACTCCGGGACGGCCATGCCGAGCCATTGGAACCAGCCGCGGTGCAACACAAGCCACGCCATCAGCCCGTAGCCGGCCTGTCCCGGCGTTCCGCCGTTGGCGGCCAGGTCCTGGCGCCACTGTTCGTGGTTGAGCAACGGGGAGAAGGTATCCACATACAGGTGCTTGCGCCGCGTGGTGACATCCGCGAAGGCCGTATTCAGTTCCCCAAGGCGGCGGTTCTGCGAGGGGTCCAGCGACGGCGGCGGACCCACCACAAAGACCTCGATTTTGTTCTGGGAGGCGGAGTCCAGGATGTTGGCAAGGTTCAGGCGGCTGCGGGCTGTGGAAAGGCCGAATTCGACGTCCCGTCCGCTCAGTCCGATCACCAGGCGGTTTTCGTGATTGTTGCCAAAACGCCGCCCGGCCTCGTCCAGCCAGCGGGCGGCCAGGCCCTCGGTGCCTTCCTGCGGGCAGGGGAGGGCGTAGCACTCAAGGGTGATGCCGTCCTGCGGGGTGCGGGCCAGCACACGGCCCAGCCAGCCAAGCGCCCGGGGGTCACCCAGGCCGGCCAACAGCTCATCCCCAACAGCCGCAATCCGCAGCTTCCTGTCTTCCACGACTACCTCTTAACCTCAATGTGCAACAAATTTCAGCGTTCCATGGAAACGGGTTCCTGGCCAACTCCGGCAGCTGGCGGCGGCAGCGTCCGCTCAGCAGCGCTGCCGCTTCCATTAAGCAGCGCTGCCCGGCCGGAGTCGTGTATTTCGAGTTCCGACCGGGCAGCGTTCAAGCTACTTCCGAGCAAACGCCTGCTTGAGGAGGGTATCCTGCTCCGCAGCGTGCCGCTTCATGGAACCGGCTGCCGTGGACGCCGAAGCCGGACGGGAAACCAGCTTCACCCGGCGGTCCAGTGCCTCGGGCAGGTTCAGGCCCATGAACGGCCACGGGCCCTGGTTGGCCGGTTCGTCCTGTGCCCACACCACTTCGGCGTTGGGGTACTTGGCGAGCTCGGCAGCGATTTCAGCGGCGGGCAGCGGGTAGAGCTGCTCGACGCGGACGATCGCCGTCGTCTTGTCGCCGGTCTTCTGCCGTGTGGACAGGAGATCGTAGTACAGGCGGCCGGACACCAGCAGCACACGCTCGACGGCGTCTGCCTGCAGCTGTTCGTGCTCGCCGATGACGGGCTTGAACGCGCCGGTGGTGAAGTCCTCCACCGAAGAGGCCGCAGCCTTCAGGCGGAGCAGCTGCTTGGGCGTGAAGATGATGAGCGGCTTGCGCGGCCGGCTGTACGCCTGGCGGCGCAGCAGGTGGAAGTGCGAAGCCGACGTCGTGGGGTTGGCCACGATCATGTTCTCTTCGGCACACAGCTGCAGGAAGCGCTCGATCCGTGCGGACGAGTGGTCCGGGCCCTGGCCTTCATAACCGTGGGGCAGCATGAGCACCAGCGAGGAACGCTGGCCCCACTTTTGCTCGGCCGAGGAGATGAACTCATCGATGATGGTCTGCGCGCCGTTGACGAAGTCACCGAACTGCGCTTCCCACAGCACCAGGGCATCGGGGCGCTCCACGGAGTAGCCGTATTCGAAGCCCATCGCAGCGTATTCGGACAGCAGGGAGTCGTAGATCCACAGTTTGGCCTGGTCGTCGGAGAGGTTGCCCAGGGGCAGCCATTCGTTGCCGTTGGCGCGGTCGTGGAACACTGCGTGGCGTTGCACGAAGGTTCCGCGGCGGGAATCCTGGCCGGCGAGCCGGACCGGAACGCCTTCCATGATCAGCGAGCCAAAGGCTGCGATCTCGCCGAAGCCCCAGTCGATGCCGCCTTCGCGGGACATCTGTTCGCGCTTCTCCAGCAGCTGCTTGAGCTTGGCGTGGACCGTGAAGCCTTCGGGGATCTCGATGTGGGCCTTGCCGATACGCGCCAGGGTCTCCGCGGAGATCGCGGTGGACGCCGGAGCGTTGATGCCGAAATCGGACTGCTGGGCGCTGGGCCGCTCGATGTCGGACACTGCGGCGGAATCCGCCGTGATGATCGGGATCGGTGAGGTCTGGGCTGCATGGGTCTCGGCGAAGACCCGCTCCAGCCGTTCCTGGTAGTCGCGGAGCAGCTGCTCGGCTTCTTCCTCGGTGATGTCCCCGCGGCCGATCAGGGACTCCGTGTACAGCTTGCGGACCGAGCGCTTGGCTTCGATCAGGTTGTACATCAGCGGCTGGGTCATCGAGGGATCGTCGCCCTCGTTGTGCCCGCGGCGCCGGTAGCAGACCATGTCGATGACAACGTCCTTGTGGAAGCGCTGGCGGAACTCGTAAGCGAGCTGGCCGATGCGGACCACGGCCTCCGGGTCGTCACCGTTCACGTGGAACACCGGAGCCTGGATCATCTTGGCGACGTCCGTGGAGTAGGTGGAGGAACGCGACGAGGACGGAGCAGTGGTGAAACCAACCTGGTTGTTGACCACCACGTGGATGGTACCGCCGGTGCGGTAACCGCGCAGCTGGGAGAGGTTGAGCGTTTCCGCCACCACGCCCTGGCCCGCGAAGGCCGCGTCGCCGTGCACCATGATGGGCAGCACGGGGAAGGCCTCGCCCTGGTCCAGACGGTCCTGCTTGGCGCGGACAATTCCTTCAAGGACCGAGTCCACGGCCTCGAGGTGCGAGGGGTTGGCGGCCAGGTAGACCTTGGTCTCCTTGCCGCTGTCCGAGGTGAAGGTGCCCTCGGTGCCGAGGTGGTACTTGACGTCGCCGGAGCCCTGCACGGAGCGCGGGTCCTGGGTGCCCTCGAATTCGCGGAAGACCTGTGCATAGGTCTTGCCGGCGATGTTGGTGAGCACGTTCAGGCGGCCGCGGTGGGCCATGCCGATGGCCACTTCGTCGAGATCGTCGTCGGCTGCATCGGAGATGATGGCGTCCAACAACGGGATCAGCGATTCGCCGCCCTCCAGCGAGAACCGCTTCTGCCCCACGAACTTGGTCTGCAGGAAGGTTTCGAAGGCTTCCGCGGCATTGAGCTTGGACACAATGCGCAGCTGCTCTTCGCGGCTCGGCTTGGAGTACTCGTGCTCCAGCTGGTCCTGGAACCACTTGCGCTCGGCCGGGTCCTGGATGTGCATGTATTCGATGCCGGTGGTGCGGCAATAAGCGTCACGGAGCACGCCGAGGATGTCGCGGAACGCAAGCATGGGCTTGCCGCCGAAGCCGCCGGTGGGCCACTCGCGGTCAAGGTCCCACAGGGTCAGGCCGTAGGTGAGGACATCGAGGTCCGGGTGCTTCCGCTGGACGTATTCCAGCGGATCCGTGTCCGCCATGAGGTGGCCGCGGACGCGGTAGGAGTGGATCAGCTGCTGGATCCGGGCGACCTTGTTGATCTGGTCGGCCGGGTCGACCTGCAGGTCGGGGCTCCAGCGCACGGGCTCGTAGGGGATGCGCAGGGCCTCGAAGATTTCGTCATAGAAGTTCTGCGCACCCAACAGGAGCTGGTGCACGAGCTTCAGGAACTCGCCGCTGCCGGCGCCCTGGATGACGCGGTGGTCGTACGTGGACGTCAGCGTGAGGACCTTGCTGATGGCGTTCTGCGCGATGATTTTCTCGCTGGCGCCCTGGAACTCGGCCGGGTAATCCAGCGCGCCGACGCCGATGATGGCGGCCTGGCCCTTGGAGAGGCGGGGCACGGAGTGTACGGTGCCGATGCCGCCCGGGTTGGTGAGCGAAACCGTGGTGCCGGAGTGGTCATCGGCGGTCAGCTTGCCGTTGCGGGCGCGCTTGATCAGGTCCTCGTAGGTGTGCCAGAACTCGGAGAAGTTGAGGGTCTCCGCCTTCTTGATGTTCGGCACCATCAGCAGGCGGGTGCCGTCCGGCTTGGGCATGTCGATGGCGATGCCGAAGTTCACGTGGGCGGGCTGGACCGCAACGGGCTTGCCGTCCACTTCGTCGTAGTAGACGTTCATGGAGGGGAACTGGGACAGGGCGCGGATGACGGCATAGCCGATCAGGTGCGTGAAGGAAACCTTGCCGCCGCGGGCGCGGGCCAGGTTGGAGTTGATGACCACGCGGTTGTCGATCAGCAGCTTGGCCGGAATGGCGCGGACGCTGGTTGCCGTGGGAACTTCCAGGCTGGTGACCATGTTGGAAGCGATGGCCTTTGCCGGTCCGCGGAGGACGGAGACGACGTCCTCTTCCGGAGCGGTGGGGGCCTTGATGTTCTTGGGCAGCTGGGCCGGGATGGGCGGCGTGCCTGCGGATTCGGGCTTCTTTGCGCCGTCGCGGGCTACAGTTGCAGGTGCTTTCTTCGCCGGTGCTGCAGCCGGAGCTGCCTGCGGCTGGGCGGAAGCGGTCTGGGGGGAAGCCGGCTGTGCAGCTGCAGCCGCTGCGGGTTTCGCCGGTGCTGCCGGCGACGGTGCCGGTGCCGCCGGAGCGGGAGCTACAACTGGAAGTTCGCGGGTTGCGGGGTCTGCGGGAGCCGGTGCGCCCGAGGTCCCGTTGGAAGACGAGCTGTCACCGGCGTCGAAGGATTCGAACAGGGGCCACCACTTGGCATCTACCGTGTTCTTGTCCTGCTGGTAACGCTCGTACAGTTCGTCAACGAGCCACTCGTTTCCGCCAAATTCCTCTGGTAGACGGTGGCTAGGCTGCTCTGGCACTTGAAATACGCCTCTTCCATGAGTTTGATTTCCCTCTGGTCGCCTTCGGTGCCTCAGCACAACAATCGAACCAGTTCTCTGCGTCCTGTGAACCCAGACCTTTGCCAGTCTAGTGACGATCCTCGGTTAACTGCCAATAAGGGTGACCCAAATCATGTAGCGGCGAAACTATTGGGCAAATCGGCCCCCGGAGCTGCCCCCGGAGCCGCCTTGGGAGACGTCCGTGGCGCTGCTCCCGGCGCCGTCCCGCCGGGGACCGCGCTCTCGCCTAGACTCGCACTGGGAACACCATTTTCGACGAGGAGCAGCCGTGCGTTTTTTGAGTGAACCGTCCACCGACCTGACCTACTCGGACGCCTTCCTGGTGCCCTCGCGTTCCGACGTCACCTCGCGGCTGGATGTTGACCTGGCGGCGGACGACGGCACCGGCGCCTCCATTCCGCTGGTGGTGGCGAACATGACGGCCGTGACCGGAAAGCGCATGGCCGAGACCATGGCGCGCCGCGGGGGACTGGCCGTCCTTCCGCAGGATGTTCCGCTCGATGTGCTCCGCGACGTCACTGCCTGGATCAAGTCGCGCCATACCGTCTTCGAAACACCGGTGAGCCTGCTGGCCTCGGAAACCGTCATCGACGCCCTCCATCTGATGGGCAAACGGCCCCATGGAGCAGTGGCTGTCATGGACGACGCCGGGAATGTTGCCGGCGTGGTCCGCGCCGCGGACTGCGAGGGGCAGGACCGCTTTGCCTCGCTGGCGTCGGTCATGCGCCAGGCTCTGGTGCTGGATGCCTCCGCCTTCGGCGCCGGGCCGGTCGCGGGGGACGCGGCCGTGGGCGGCCGTGACGCTTCGCTGCGAAATGCCTTCGAGGCCATGGACGCCGCGGGGACGGACTTTGCGCCCGTCCAGCTCGGCGGCTCCCTCGCGGGAGTCCTCACCCGCAAGGGTGCCCTGCGGTCCACCATCTACCGTCCGCTGCTGGACGCGGCGGGGAAGCTCAAGGTGGCTGCCGCCGTCGGAATTAACGGTGACGTGGCCGGCCGGGCAGCGGAACTGCTCGCCGCCGGCGTTGATGTCCTGGTGATCGATACCGCGCACGGGCACCAGCAGAAGATGTTCGACGCCCTGGCGGCCGTCCGGAGCCTTGACCCCGCCGTTCCGATTGTGGCCGGCAACGTCGTCACGGCGGATGCCACCCGGGAGCTGATCGACGCCGGGGCGGACATCGTCAAGGTGGGCGTCGGACCGGGGGCCATGTGCACCACGCGCATGATGACGGCGGTGGGCCGCCCCCAGCTGTCCGCCGTGCTGGAGTGCGCGGCTGCTGCGCGCGACGCCGGCGGGCGGATCTGGGCCGACGGCGGCGTACGGTATCCGCGGGATGTGGCCCTGGCACTGGCGGCCGGTGCCAGCCAGGTGATGATCGGTTCGTGGTTCGCGGGGACCCATGAAAGCCCGGGGGACCTGCAGACGGACGCGAACGGACGCCTTTATAAGGAGAGCTTCGGCATGGCATCGGCCAGGGCCGTGCAGAACCGGAACCAGCGGGAGGGCGCTTTCGAAAAAGACCGCAAGGCACTCTTCGAAGAAGGCATCTCCACGTCACGCATGTACCTGGACCCCGCCCGTCCGGGGGTGGAGGATCTCGTGGACACGATTACTGCAGGGCTGCGCAGTTCGATGAGCTACGCCGGCGCCGCGGACCTCGCCGGTTTCCGCGAGCGCGCCGTGGCGGGAATCCAGTCGGCTGCCGGCTACGAGGAGGGCCGTCCCGTTCCGCAGAGCTGGTGACGGATGCGCGCAGGGGAGCGGTTAGTCCCTGCAGAACCGCTCCTGTGCGCTGTGGCTGCTCCTGTAGACTGAAATTCTTATGGACAGTAAATCTAGGTGCCGGCCTGGGCGCTGTCAGCGGAGCATGAACACCAGCTTCCCGCAGCCCACCCACAGAGCCGGCAAACCCCGTTCACGCGCCCATCACTCTGCAGCAGTCCGTGCCGCAGCCTTCCAGGAAACAGGGTCGGCACCGGCCGACCATCCTCCGCCGGCCCGCCTTCGCGGCAACACCGTCTTCCCCCGGGTAGCTCCGTACCCGGCGCCTGCCGGCTCCCGGAAACGGATACCGTTCCCGGGACGGCCGGAGGCAAGCCGCTGATGGAATGGCTTCTCCTGGGAGCAGGCATCCTGCTCATCCTCGGTACGGGCTTCTTCGTCGCCGTGGAGTTCTCACTCGTTGCCCTTGACCAGGCCACTGTCCAGCGGGCCGTAGACAGCGGCGACGCCGCGGCCGTACCGCTGCTCAAGTGCCTGAAATCGCTGTCCACCCAGCTGTCCAGCTGCCAGCTCGGAATCACGCTGACCACCCTGCTGACCGGCTATGTCATGGAGCCGTCCGTAGGCAAGCTGCTGGAAGGGCCGCTGACCGTGGCCGGCGTTCCGGAAGCGGCAGCTGCTTCGGTCTCCCTCGTGATGGCCATGACCATTGCCACCCTGCTGTCCATGCTGATCGGCGAGCTCGTGCCCAAGAACATGGCCATTGCGCTGTCCTTGCCGATCGGCAAGGCCGTCGCCCGGCCGCAGCTGGTGTTCACCGCCGTCTTCAAGCCGGCGATCATCGTGTTGAACGGCTTCTCCAACAAGGTGCTGAATGTCTTTGGACTCGAAGCCAAGGAGGAGATCTCCGGTGCCCGGACACCGGCCGAACTGGCATCCCTGGTGCGCCGTTCCGCCGCCATGGGAACGCTTGACCCCGGAACAGCAAACTTCATTGCCCGGACGCTGAAGTTCTCCGGCCGGACCGCCGCCGACGTCATGACGCCCAGGATCCGGCTGGAAACCATCGGCGCCGCGCAGCCCGTGTCGGACATCATCGACGCCGCCCGGCGGACAGGCTATTCACGCTTCCCGGTCATCGGTGAGTCCGCCGACGACATCCGGGGCCTGGTGCACGTGAAAAAGGCGATCGCCGTCCCTTCGGACCGGCGCGCCAACCTTGAGGCCGGAGCCATCATGACGGACGTCCTGAGGGTTCCCGAGACCATCCACCTGGATGGACTGCTGGCAGAACTCCGCGAAGGAAACATGCAGCTGGCCGTGGTGCTGGATGAATACGGCGGCACGGCCGGCATCGCCACGCTTGAGGACCTCGTGGAGGAAATCGTCGGGGAAGTCGCCGATGAACATGACAAGGTGCGGCCGGGACTGCTCCAGAGCGCCTCGGGGGACTGGTACTTCCCCGGCCTGCTGCGTCCGGACGAACTGTCCGAACAGATCCCCGGATTGACGGTTCCTGATGAGTCCGCCTATGAAACCGTGGGCGGCTATGTCATGAGCCAGCTCGGCCGGATCGCCGCAGTCGGGGACACCGTGGACGTCGGCGGGGGCACCCTGAGTGTGACCCGGATGGACGGGCGCCGGATCGACCGGATCTGCTTCAAGCCTGTTCCCGTCCTCGGCGAAGAACACGCGGCCGGCCAGGGAGGCACGGCATGAGCGACTGGGTAGGAATTCTCTGGCTGGTGCTCCTGCTGATCGGGAACGCGTTCTTCGTGGCCGCGGAGTTCGCGGTGATGTCCGCCCGGCGGAGCCAGATCGAGCCGCTGGCTGAAGCGGGGTCCCTGCGGGCTCAGACCACGTTGCGGGCCATGGAAAGCGTGTCCCTCATGCTCGCGTGCGCCCAGCTGGGCATCACGGTCTGCTCCCTGCTGATCCTGCAGGTGGCTGAGCCGGCCATCCACCACCTGATGGCCGTGCCGCTGGAAGCCGTGGGTGTGCCGACGGAACTCGCGGACGTCGTGGCCTTCGCCGTGGCACTCCTCGCGGTGACCTTCCTGCACGTGACGTTCGGCGAGATGGTGCCCAAGAACATTTCGGTATCCGTCGCGGACAAGGCGGCACTGCTGCTGGCGCCGCCGCTGATGTTCATCGCACGCCTCGTGAACCCGGTGATCGTGGCCCTCAACTGGTCTGCCAACCACATCCTGCGCCTGCTGCGGATCGAGCCCAAGGACGAGGTCAACTCCTCGTTCACCTTGGAGGAGGTCCAGTCCATCGTGCAGGAGTCCACCCGGCACGGACTCGTGGATGACGACGCCGGCCTCATCACCGGCGCACTGGAATTCTCCGAGCACACGGCGTCCCGGGTCATGGTTCCGCTGGACAAGCTGGTCATGATGCAGTCGCCCACCACGCCGGTTGAGTTCGAAAAAGCCGTCAGCCGTACGGGGTTCTCCCGGTTCCCGATGATGGACGAGGACGGCATGCTTTCGGGCTACCTTCACATCAAGGATGTGCTGTCCATCCCGGAAGCCGGATATGAGCATCCGATTGCCGAAAGCCGGATCAGGTCCCTGGCGAACCTGTCCATGGATGACGAGATCGAGAAGGCGATGTCCGTGATGCAACGCACGGGCTCGCACCTGGCGCGCGTCATCGGACCGGACGGTAAGACCAGGGGTGTGCTGTTCCTGGAAGACGTTATCGAACAGCTCGTGGGTGAGATCCGTGATGCCACCCAGGCGAAGGGAATCCGCCGGCTTGGCCAGCGGAACGGCGACTAGGAGTCAGCGGAGGGCGCAACCGGACGCGGTAGCCCTAAATAGGAATGATTCCTATTTAGGGCTACACTCGTCTTGTTGCTAATGCTCCTGATTCTCATGTAGCAAGTCCAGACAACCAGATCCGAGGTCCTTCCGTGCGCCGTTCCGCAGTCTTCTCCGTCACCGCCCTTGCCGGCCTGAGCCTGGTGCTGTCAGCCTGCAGTACGACGACGGGCGGCCAGCCTGCGGCGTCCGGCACCATTGAAGTTGTCACTTCCACGAACGTTTACGGGGACATCGTCCGGGAAATCGGCGGCGACAAAGTGAACGTCAAAGCACTGATCAGCAAGGTCAGCCAGGATCCGCATTCCTATGAGGCCACCACGCAGGACAAGCTTGCGGTCTCGAAGGCCCGGCTGGTGGTTGAAAACGGCGGCGGCTATGACGACTTCATCCACAAGCTGGCCGACGACAGCAACGTGGGCCACGACAACATCATCAGCGCAGTCGAAGTCTCCGGGCTTGCCCCCGAAGAAGAGCCGGCGTCCGGGTCCACGGCCGGGGCCGACGACCACGGGCATGCCCACGATCACGGAGCCTTCAATGAGCACGTCTGGTACAGCTTCGATGCCATGACCAAGCTGGCCGACGCCGTCGAAGCCAAGCTTGCAGCGTTGGAGCCGGCGTCCGCGACGACCTTCCAGGCCAATGCCGCCGCCTTCAAAAAGGAGATCGCCGGGCTGAACGCAACGGTGGCCGGTCTCGCCGCCACGGCAGCCCAGGCTCCCGTTGCGGTGACCGAACCGGTGCCGCTGTACCTGATCGAGGCCGCGGGCCTGGTGAACAAAACTCCTGCCGACTACACGGCCGCCATCGAGGAAGATGCCGATGTGCCGCCCGCTGCCCTCAAGGAAGCCACGGAGCTGGCAGGATCAAAGGACATCAAGTTCCTGGCGTACAACACGCAGACGGAAGGTCCGCAGACGCAGGCCCTCAGGAAGGCCGCCGAGGCCGCCGGCGTCCCCGTGCTTGACTTCAGCGAAACCCTTCCGGAAGGGACGACGTACGTGCAGTGGATGAGCAGTAACGTGGACAGCATCGCGCAGGCCCTGAAAAAGTAGCCGTCACCCCGCGGCCCCGCCGTCCCGCCGGGGGGAAATCACGCCCCCGGCAACGGACCGCACGGGTTGAACCATCCCCGGACGGCCCGTCCTAAGATGGTGGGGGCGCTTCGCCCCGTATGAATCGAGGATTAAGAACGTTGAAACCGGTAGTGAGCCTCCGCGGAGCCACCCTGAAGTTCGGGAAACGGACATTGTGGGAGGACCTGGACCTCGACATCAACCCCGGCGAGTTCTTTGCGGTCCTCGGCCCGAACGGCAGCGGCAAAACCACGTTCCTGAAAGTCCTGCTGGGCCTGCAGGACCTCCATTCCGGGACCGCAACACTGGGCGGCCGCCCGGTGGAGCGGGGCAGTAAGCTGATCGGCTATATTCCGCAGCAGAAATCCTTCGCACCGGATACGCCACTGCGTGCCCGGGACCTCGTGGGACTTGGCGTGGACGGCCACCGCTGGGGACTCCGGCTGGGCGCCGCCAAGGCCAACCGCAGGATCGACGAGCTGCTGGACCTCGTGGGAGCGGCAGACTATGCCAAGGTCCCGGTGGGCCAGCTGTCGGGCGGCGAACAGCAGAGGCTAAGGGTCGCCCAGTCGCTGGCCTCGGATCCGCGGGTCCTGCTGTGCGACGAACCGCTGCTGTCCCTGGACCTTCAGCACCAGCAGGCCGTCAGCGCACTGATCAACGAGCAATGCCGCAGCAAGGACAGCGCCGTCGTATTTGTCACGCACGAGATCAATCCGATCATCGACTATGTGGACCGCGTCCTCTACCTTGCCGGCGGACGGTTCCGGGTGGGCAAGCCCGCAGAGGTGATGACAACCGAGGTGCTCTCCGGGCTTTACGGCAGCCGGGTTGAGGTAATCCGGGCCAACGGCCGGATGATCGTCGTGGGGCTGCCGGAGGGTGTCACCCACCACCACGAGGACGCACATTCAGTGGCAGGGGAGGTGGGCTAGATGGATTTCGACGGCATCCTGCGTTCCATCTTCAATTTTGACAACTACGGCGAGCTCCTGGCCCTGGTCCAGAACTCCATCTGGGCAGGAGCGCTGCTTGGCCTGCTGGGCGGGCTCATGGGTACGTTTGTGATGAAGCGGGACCTCGCCTTCGCGGTCCACGGAATCTCCGAGCTTTCCTTTGCAGGTGCAGCCTTCGCGCTGCTGATCGGAGCCAACGTCGTGTTCGGATCCCTCGTCGGTTCGGTGCTCGCGGCGCTGCTCCTGGGCGTAATGGGAGTCCGTGCCCGGGACAAAAACTCCATCATTGGCGTGATCATGCCGTTCGGCCTGGGCCTGGGCATCCTCTTTCTTTCGCTGTACGAGGGGCGGGCCTCCAACAAGTTCGGCCTCCTGACGGGGCAGATCGTGTCCGTGGATACGGTTCAACTGCAGGTACTGGCCACGGCGGCGCTGGTAGTGATGATCGCGCTGGTGGCCATCTGGCGTCCGCTCACATTTGCCAGCGTGGACCCGGAAGTGGCGGAAGCCCGCGGCGTACCCGTCCGGACGCTGGGCATCGGGTTCATGGTGCTGCTGGGAATCAGCGTGGCGCTGTCCATCCAGGTGGTAGGGGCACTCCTTGTGCTCGCCCTGCTGATCACTCCGGCCGCTGCCGCGCTTCGCGTAACCTCATCGCCCCCGCTGGTGGTGATTCTCAGCGTGGCCTTCGCAGTGACCGCCACCGTGGGCGGCATCATGCTGGCCCTCGGCGGCCGGATACCCATCAGCCCCTACGTGACCACCCTGTCATTCCTGATCTACGTTGTGTGCCGGATCATTGGCGGCATACGGGCCGGGCGCGGCCTCAACGGACGCGTCCTGCCGGCCGGGGCTGGCACCTCTTAGCCCGCCGCGGCCTTGCGGGCCGTGCAGTCCGGGCACAGCCCGAAAATCTCCACGGTGTGGGCCACTTCGGTGTAACCGTGCTCCGCGGCGGTCCGCGCAGCCCAGGTCTCCACAGCGGGAGCTTCCACTTCCACGGCCTTGCCGCAGTTGCGGCACAGCAGGTGATGGTGGTGGCCTGTGACGGCGCACCTCCGGTAGACGGCCTCGCCCTCGCCGTTGCGCAGGACATCCACGAGACCGTCGTCAGCAAGCGACTGAAGGATCCGGTAGGCAGTGGCCAGCGACACCGAGGTGCCCTGGTTCTGCAGCATCCGGTAGAGCTCCTGGGTGCTGACGAAGTCGTCCAGCTCATCCAGGGCGGCGCTCACCGCCAGTCGCTGCTTGGTGACACGCTGCTCCCGGCCGCCGGCGGAAACCGGTGCGGATAGCTTTGTGCCTTCGGCTTTGGCGCCGTGGGCCATGGATTGACTCGCTTCCCTAAGGGGTGTTGGCAATGTCCAAGATTACCAGCCGGGAGTTCACGGACAGGTTCGTGGACGGGTTCGTGGACACTGCCGCGCGGCCCACCCTAGGCTGGCTCCATGAAGCTGACTAAATACACCCACGCCTGTGTCCGGCTCGAGAAGGACGGCCAGGTGCTGGTGATAGATCCCGGCACGTTCTCCGAAACCGGACAGGCCCTCGAAGCGGCAGGAGCCGTCCTGGTCACCCACGAGCACGGCGACCACATTGATGTACCGGCCGTGGTGTCAGCGCTGCGGGACAATGACTCGCTCCAGGTCTTTGCCCCGGCGGGAGTGGCGGCAAAACTGCGGTCCGAGGCGCCGTTTGCCGAGTCGCGGATCAGCGACGTCGAACCTGGCGAGGCATTCACCGCCGTCGGCTTCGAGGTTCAGGCGTTCGGCGGCCAGCACGCCCTGATCCACCCCCAGATCCCCGTGGTGGCGAACATCGGATACCTGATCGACTCCAACGTGTACCACCCCGGGGACTCGTTCGTGATTCCGGACGGCATTGGCGTCCGGACACTCCTGGTCCCGGTGCACGCGCCCTGGAACAAAGTGGGCGAGGTGGTGGATTTCGTCATTGGTGTCCGCGCCGCCAAGGCATTCCCCATCCACGACGCCCTGCTCAATGAAACCGGCCTCGGCCTGATCGAAGGGCACGTGAAGCGGCTCGGGGCAAAATACGGCACCGAGTACGCCCACCTCTCCAGCGGGGAATCCGTGGAGGTCTAGGCGCGCCAGGTTCCGGTGTCGAAAAAGTCCCTGATGGCGGCCTCGTGCGGCCTCGGGTCCAACCCGCGCGCCGCCAGCCACTCGGTGTTGTAGTAACTCCCGGCGTACCGGTCGCCGCCGTCGCACATCAGCGAGACCACGCTTCCCCGCCGTCCCTCCGCGACCATTCCGGCGATCAGCTGCCACACGCCCCACAGGTTGGTTCCGGTGGACGGACCCGCATGCAGCCCGGCCAGGTCCCGCAGGTGCCGCATGGCCGCCACCGAGGCAGCGTCGGGGACCTGGATCATGTGGTCTATCACGGCCGGCACGAAGCTGGGTTCCATCCGGGGCCTGCCGATGCCCTCGATGCGGGACGGCATACCGGTGCTGAAGCCGGCGACGCCGTCCCGCCAGCCGGGGTAGAAGGCGGAGTTCTCCGGGTCCACGACCGCGAGCTCCGTGTCATGGCGGTGGTAGCGCAGGTAGCGGCCGATGGTGGCGCTGGTTCCGCCGGTACCGGCACCCACCACGATCCAGCGGGGGACGGGGTGCTCTTCGAGGGCCAGCTGCTGGAAGATGGACTCGGCGATGTTGTTGTTGCCCCGCCAGTCCGTGGCCCGCTCGGCGTAGGTGAACTGGTCCATGTAGTGCCCGCGAGCGGTGCGCGCGACTTCCTCCGCGGCGGAATACACCTCAGAGGCATGGTCCACCAGGAGGCAGGACCCGCCGAACTGCTCAATGAGGGCAATCTTCTCCGGGCTGGTGGTGCGGGTCATCACAGCGATGAACGGCAGGCCAAGGAGCTGGGCGAAGTAGGCCTCCGAGACAGCCGTACTGCCGCTGGAGGCCTCCACGATGGTGGTGTCCTCCCGGATCCAGCCGTTGACCAGGCCGAAAAGGAACAGTGAGCGCGCCAGCCGGTGCTTCAGGCTGCCGGAGCGGTGCGTGGACTCGTCCTTCAGGTAGAGCTGGACGCCCCAGTGCTCCGGAAGCGGAACGGAGTAGAGGTGCGTGTCCGCAGACCTGTTGTTCTCGGCGTTGATCCTGCGGACGGCTTCATCCGCCCACGCCCGGTCCTGTTTGCCCGCACGGTTGCCCATTTTGTTCACCAATTCAGCCTACCCGGGACAGCGGGCGTCCACGGATACAGTGGGTACCGGCTGCCCGTCCGCGTTGTGCGCCGGCCGGACAGTTTGACATCCGAATTAAAGGAGATTTGATGAACCCCCTGATGGACGTGTCCGCGCTGAACCACCGGATGACCTCCGGCGGGCGCACCGTTCTGCTGGATGTGCGCTGGGCGCTGGGCGATCCCCATGGCCGCGAACACTATCTTGAGGCGCATATTCCCGGCGCTATCTACGTTGACCTGCCCACCGCGCTGGCAGCGCCGGCGGACCCCGGCCAGGGCAGGCATCCCTTGCCGCCGCTGCAGCAGTTCCAGGAATCGGCGCGGTGCTGGGGAATCCGGGACAACGACGTCGTGGTGGCCTATGACGACACAGGCAGCACCGCTGCCGCCAGGCTGTGGTGGATGCTGCGCAACGCCGGGGTGTCCACCGTCTTCCTGCTCGACGGCGGCCTGTCCGCCTGGCGGGCCGCCGGATACCCCGTGGAGGGCGGCCTCGAGCAGGCTTCGCTGGGTGATGTCACACTGACCGACGGAGCGATGCCCGTTATCGACGCAGCCCAGGCCGCGCAGTGGCCCGGGCGGGGAGTCCTGCTGGACGCGCGGGCGGCCGAACGCTACCGCGGCGAGATCGAACCGGTGGATCCGCGGGCAGGGCACATTCCGGGCGCTGTGAGCGCCCCGACGGCCGGCAACATTGGAAGCGACGGACGTTTCCTGCCGCCGGAGGAGCTGCGCGGGCGTTTCACCGCCTTGGGCGTCAGGGCGGATGTGCCCACCGCTGTCTACTGTGGCTCCGGCGTCACTGCTGCGCACGAAATAGCCGCACTGGAAATCGCCGGTTTTCCGGCTGCACTCTACCCAGGCTCGTTTTCGCAATGGTCCAATGACCCCGCCAACGTGGTGGCCACGGGAGCGGCCCCGTGAGCCCGACTCCGATTGGAGCGCCGGCCGGGGGCGGGGGTAGCGTCGGAGGATGACTCCCGGACGCCCCTTACCACCGCCCCTCGCCAAGCCGCTCCCCGGCAACCCGCCGCCAGGCGGACACCAGCCTGAACCTGCATCCCCCACGCCGCCGCGGCTCGCCGCGGCCTACGGGGCTACGGCCGCCGGCAGCGGACTGGTTCCGCTGACCGTCGCCCGCCGGGTTCCGAAGGACGACGACGTCGAGATCGCCATAGAGTTCTGCGGCCTCTGCTATTCGGACGTGCACGCAACGCGCGGCGAGTGGGGCGCGCAGAACTACCCGCTGGTGCCGGGCCACGAAATCGTGGGCCGCGTCAGCCGCGTGGGAATCGCCGTGGAAGACTTCGCGCCGGGCGACCTCGTCGGCGTGGGATGCATGGTGGATTCCTGCCGTGAATGCGACAGCTGCCTGGACGGGCTGGAGCAGTACTGCGAAAACGGCATGACCGGCACTTACGGAGCGGTGGATGCCCGCAACGGCGGCGCCGTCACGCAGGGCGGCTACGCCACGTCTGTGGTGGTGGACCGCCGCTATGTGCTGCGGGTTCCGGAAAACCTCGACCCCGCCGCCGTCGCACCGCTCCTCTGTGCCGGCATCACCACCTATTCCCCGCTGCGGCACTTTGACGTCGAAGCCGGAGACGTTGTGGGGGTGGTGGGGCTCGGCGGACTGGGCCACATGGCCGTCAAGCTCGCCAAGGCCATGGGTGCCGAGGTGAAGGTGTTCACCACTTCGGAGTCGAAGGTGGCCGCGGCCCGTGAGCTGGGCGCTGACGGCGTCATCCTGTCCCGCGACGAAGCGTCCATGACGGCCGCGGACCGTAGTATCGACGTCATCATCGACACGGTGGCGGCACCGCATGACCTAAACCCCTACTTCCGGACCCTTCGCCGGGACGGAGCCCTCTTCCAGCTCGGCCTGCCTTCAGGGGCCACGCCGCCAGTCAACCCGGGGACCCTGATCCGGCGCCGGATCGCCTACGCGGGCTCACTCATCGGAGGCATCGCCGAGACCCAGGAGATGCTGGACTTCTGTGCAGAACACGGCGTCGTTTCCGATGTCGAGGTGGTGGGCGCGGAGCAGTTGAACGAGGCCTATGACCGTATGGTGGCAGGTGACGTCAAGTATCGTTTTGTCCTGGACACCAGTACCCTCGGGACCCCTTCGGAAAAGGCAGACGCATGAGCACCGTTTTCACCAAGATCATCAACGGCGAGATCCCCGGCCGCTTCGTCTGGCGGGACGAGGACGTAGTGGCATTCCTGACCATGGGCCCGCTTGCCGACGGCCACACCCTGGTGGTTCCGACGGAGGAAGTGGACCGCTGGACGGACGCTCCGCCCGCCCTCCTGGCCCGCGTGATGGAAGTTGCGCGGAAGATAGGTGCTGTCCAGGTCGATGTTTTTGACGCCGCACGGGCAGGGCTCATCGTGGCCGGGTACGAGGTCAACCACCTCCACGTCCATGTGTGGCCGTCCAACTCCATGGCCGACTACGACTTCGGCTCGGTGGACCACAACCCGGACCCCGCGCAGCTGGACGCCAACGCCGAAAAGCTCCGGGAAGGGCTCCGCGAGGCGGGCCACGGAGACCACGTTCCCACGGCCTGACGTTTCCGCCGCAGGCACCGGCGTGGCTCCCTTGCGGGTGCTACGCCGGGGCCAGCGCCTTGTTCAGCACCGTGCGGATCCGCTTCTCGGAGACTGAATAGGCCGTCCCGAGTTCGACGGCGAAGAGGCTCACCCGCAGTTCCTCAATCATCCAGCGCACCTGTGTTAACTCCGCGCCCGCGCGGCGCCCCGGCAGCAACGCGGAGACAGCGTCATCGTAGTCGTCTTCCAGCCCCTGGACGGCTGCCATGCTCAGGGCGTCCCGCTGGACGTTGCCGGGCAGCTTCTCCAGCCGCTTCTCGATCGCGGCGAGATAGCGCGGCAGCTGGCTGAGCTGTGAGTAGCCCGTCCGTGCCACAAAGCCGGGGAAGACGAGCTGTTCGAGTTGGCTTTTCACATCGTTGAGCGCGCTGATGAGTGCCAGGCTTGTGGTGCCCTTCAGCTGCTTCTCGATCCGGCGCGTGCTGGCAAGAATGCGCTCCACCACTGCGGTGACCGTGAACACCGTGTCGATGAGCTCGGCCCGGACCTGCTCGTACAGTGACTTGAAGGACGCCTCGTCCCAAGGCAGTTCGGCTGGCGTTAGCTTGTCGATCGCGGCCAGCGCGCAGTCCGCGATCAAGGCGGACACGGAGCCATGCGGATTCTGGCTGAAAGTCAGCTTCTCCGTGTTGTTCAGGTGTTCCAGGACGTAGCGGTCCGGCGCCGGGACCTTCAGCGCAAGGAGACGGATGACGCCGCCGCGCATGGCCTGTTCCTGTTCGGAGGTGGTCTGGAACAGCCGGAGTGCAACGGACGTGCCCTCGTCGACCAGGGCGGGGTAGCCGGTGACAGTATGCCCTTTCACCATGCCCTGGACCTGGCGCTGCACGGTTCCGAAGGTCCAGTCCGTCAGCCCGGACTTCTCTGCGAAGCCCGGTGTCACGGCACCGTTTGGGGACGGTGTGAAGGTGCCGGCATTCTTCGGTGCCTGCGCGGACTGCCCGCGCTGTGCGCCCTTCGGGCCTTTCGGGGCTGTCGTCACGGGGGTTGCCCCCAGCGATTCGGCGATCGCCCGCCGGGTGGCCGGGGCCAGCCGCTCCTGCAGTGCCGCAAGGTCCTTGCCCTCATCCAGGACCTTGCCTTGGGAATCAACCACGCGGAAGCTCACCCTGAGGTGGGCGGGCACGGCTCCCCAGTTCCACGAACCCGGCGGAATGACCTGTCCGCGGATCCGGCGGAGGACCAGTTCCAGTGAGGGTTCGAGATCGTCGGCGGCCGGATCGAAGTCCGCCTCCAGTGCCGCCACCGCCTGGCGGGCGACGTCCGGGGCGGGCACGAAATTCTTCCGCACCTGCTTGGGAAGCGACTTGATCAGGGCCGTGACCAGCTCCACGCGCTGGCCGGGGATGAGCCAGCGGAAGGCGGCGTCGTCGAGCTGGTTCAGGAAGAGCACCGGAACCTCGGCGGTGACGCCGTCGGACGGGTTGGGCGGCGAGCCGGGCGCCACCGGATGGAACTCGTAGCTCAGCGGAAGCTCGAAGCCCTTGTGCAGCCAGGTTTTCGGGTAGGCCGAATCATCAAGCGCGTCTGCGTCCTCGCTGATCAGGAGGGACTGGTCGAACGCCAGCAGGGCGGGGTCCTGCTGGCGTGCTTCCTTCCACCACTTGTCGAAGTGCCGCTCGGACACCACGTCCTTGCCGATCCGGGCGTCGTAGAACTCGAAGAGTGTCTGGTCGTCCACCAGGATGTCCCGGCGACGCATCCGCGCCTCCAGCTCTTCGATCTCCTGAAGCAGGGCACGGTTGCGGTGGAAGAACTTGTGGTGGGTCTGCCAGTCGCCCTCGACGAGGGCATGCCGGATGAAGAGTTCCCGGCACAGCTCCGGATCCACCTTGCCGTAGTTGATCCGGCGGCTGGGGATGATGGGCACTCCATACAGGGTGACCTTTTCGTGGGCCATCACCGAGCCCATCTTCTTGGACCAGTGCGGCTCACTGTAGCTGCGCTTGACCAGATCCGGCGCCACCTGTTCGGCCCAGAGCGGATCGAACTTCGCGGCGACGCGGGCCCACAACCGGCTCGTTTCCACCAGTTCGGCGGCCATCACAAAGGTGGGGGACTTCTTGAACAGTGCTGAGCCGGGGAAGATCGCGAAGCGGCTGCCGCGGGCGCCCGCGTATTCGCGTTTGCGCTCGTCGAGGATACCGATGTGGCTCAGCAGGCCGGAGAGCAGGCTGATATGGATGCCCTCATGGTTTCCCACGGGATCGGCCAGGCGCTTGTTGTCCAGGCTGATGCCCAGCGGGCGGGCGAGCTGGCGCAGCTGGGCGAAGAGGTCCTGCCATTCCCGCACCCGCAGGTAGTTGATGAACTCGGTCCGGCACAAACGGCGGAACTGCGTGGAGGACAGTTCCTGCTGCTTCTCCTGGAGGTAGTTCCAGAGGTTCAGGAACCCGGTGAAGTCCGAGTTCTCGTCCCGGAACCGCGCATGCTTTTCCGCGGCGAGCTGTTGCTTGTCGGTCGGTCGTTCGCGCGGGTCCTGGATGGTCAGCGCAGCGGCGAGGATCATGACTTCGCGGACGCAGCCGCGTTTGCCGGCTTCCACGATCATCCGGCCCAGCCGCGGGTCCACCGGCAGCTGGGCGAGTTTTTGCCCGACGGCGGTCAGTCCGCCGCCGCCGTTCCTGCCAGCCGCAGCCCCTGCGGCACCCTGCGGACGGGCGGCGCTCAGGGCGCCGAGTTCGCGCAGGAGCGTGACGCCGTCGTTGATCGCGCGTGAATCGGGCGGCTCCACGAACGGGAAGTTTTCCACGTCCTTGGGTCCGCGGGCCACCCCCATGGCTGTCATCTGCAGGATGACTGCCGCGAGGTTGGTGCGCAGGATCTCCGGGTCGGTGAACTGCGGCCTGGACTCGTAGTCTTCCTCCGAGTACAGCCGGATGGCGATGCCGTCGGACACGCGGCCGCAGCGGCCGGAGCGCTGGTTGGCCGAGGCCTGGGACACGCGTTCGATCGGCAGCCGCTGCACTTTGGTCCGGTGCGAGTACCGCGAGATGCGCGCGGTGCCGGTGTCCACGACGTACTTGATGCCGGGCACCGTCAGGGACGTTTCAGCGACGTTGGTGGCCAGCACGATCCGCCGTTTGCTGCCTGGGTGGAACACCTTGTGCTGTTCCTGCAGGCTCAGCCGGGCGAAGAGGGGGAGAACCTCCGTGCCGGCCAGCCGCCGGTTCGACTGGATACGGGCGTTGAGGGCCTCGGCGGCGTCTCTGATTTCGCGCTCGCCGGAGAAGAAGATGAGGATGTCGCCCGGCGCTTCGAGGGCCAGTTCGTCGACGGCGTCGCAGACGGCGTCAAGCGGGTCACGGTCCTCCTCGAGTTCATCGTCGGAGGTGTTGTCTTCTTCGTCGCCAGGCGCGGCTCCGCCAGCCGGCTGGGACAGCGGCCGGTAACGGATTTCCACCGGGAATGTCCGTCCGGACACCTCGATGATCGGGGAGGGCTCCTCCTCGGTGCCGAAGTGCTTGGCGAACCGTTCCGGGTCGATGGTGGCGGAGGTGATGATGATCTTCAGGTCGGGGCGCTGCGGCAGGATCCGCTTGAGGTACCCGAGGATGAAGTCGATGTTGAGGCTACGCTCGTGGGCCTCGTCGATGATGATGGCGTTGTACTTGCGCAGCAGCTTGTCGCGCTGGATTTCCGCCAGCAGGATGCCGTCGGTCATGAGCTTGACCTTGGTGGACCGGCTGACCTCGCCGGTGAAGCGGACCTGGAAGCCCACTTCCTGGCCGATCTCGACGCCGAGTTCCTCCGCAATGCGCTCCGCCACGGTCCGGGCAGCAAGGCGGCGCGGCTGGGTGTGGCCGATCAGTCCGTTCTCGCCCAGGCCCAGTTCCAGGCACATCTTGGGAATCTGGGTGGTCTTGCCGGAGCCGGTCTCGCCGGCGATGATCGTCACCTGGTTTGCCGCAATGGCGGCCATCAGGTCCTCGCGGCGCTCGGAAACCGGCAGCTCGGCGGGGTAGGAAATATGAAAAGTCATGGCTGGACACAGTCTACTGCGGCCGCGGCCGGCTGCTGCGTTCTGCTGTCCCGCGGCGAAGGACCCGGCCCACAGGCGGGCCGGGTCCTTCCTGGTTGTTGTGCCCGCTGCCCGGGGTGAAACGGGATCCGGGCGTCACCGCTGTCAGTAGTTCCGCAGGGTGTAGCTGATGCTTGGCAGGTCCAGCGCGGACCAGTCCTGCTCCGAGCGCTCGGGAGGTGTGTGGCCCCGACCGTCTTTAAGGAGCGCGGCGATGGTGGCCGGCAGGATGATGAGCAACAGGACGATGAGTACAACTCCGAAGGTTTCCATGCCTCCATGTTTCTCCTCTTCCGTTCGGCAAAACAGTGGCAGAAATGCCCAAAAAGCTACAATTTCTGCCACAATGGAAGCATGCTCAACTCAGTGGCAGTGATTGTGGTTCCCAACTTCTCCATCTTCGAGTTCGGGACTGCCTTCGAGGTGTTCGGCATCGACAGGTCGGCGCGGGGGAGCGGTGTGCCGGCCTTCGAATTCCGCGTCTGCACGCCGGAACCGGGTGATGTCCGGCTTAAGTCCGGGCTGACCATGCACGTCGAGCTGGGCCTGGAAGCGGCCGCCGATGCGGACCTGGTGATCATGGCTCCTTACGGCCATGACCAGGATGTCCCGGAAACGGTGCTGGATGCTCTGCGCGCCGCCCATTCGCGCGGAGCCTGGGTGATGTCCATCTGCTCGGGCGCTTTTGCGCTTGCGCGCGCCGGCCTGCTCGATGGCCGCCGCTGCACCACGCACTGGCACTTTTCCCGGGAACTGGCCAGCCGCTACCCGGCGGCGCTCGTGGACGAGAATGTCCTGTACGTCCAGGACGGCCGGATCATCAGCAGCGCCGGGACCGCGGCGGGCATCGACGCCTGCCTGCACCTGGTGCGGGTGGAACTCGGAGCCGGCGTGGCAGCGAGCATTGCCCGCGACATGGTGGTCCCGCCCCACCGCGACGGCGGGCAGGCCCAGTTCATCGACCGGCCCATTCCGTCCTGCGGGTCGCAGCCCATGGAGGAACTGCTGCAGTGGATGGTTCGCAACCTCGAGCACGACCACACAGTCAATGAGCTCGCGGCGCGGGTCCACATGTCGCCGCGGACTTTCGCGCGCCGCTTCCGGGCTGAAACGGGCGCCACGCCTGCTGCCTGGCTCAACTCCCAGCGGGTGCTGCGGGCGCAGGAGCTGCTGGAATCAACGGAGCTCAACATCGACGAGATTGCCCGGGAGTCCGGGTTCGGCCATTCCGTGCTGCTCCGGCACCATTTCGGCAAGGTGCTGGCGACGAGCCCGCAATCGTATCGGCGGGCGTTCCGCGGCCACCTCGAACCGGCCGTCTAGCCTCCGGCACTAACGACGGGGCACGGGAAGGCGGGGCGTAGCTAATCCGGACGGCGCTCGCCGTTCCTTGCGGCTTCGGCCGCGGCCCGGGTGTTGTCGACAAGGACGCGCCACGGGCCGGTGACGGCCTGTTCCGGGAGGGTGGCGCGGTGCTGGCCGGCTTTGATCGAATACATAAACCGGTCCGGCTGGCCGCCGGCCTCGGCCGTGCGCGGCACGGCGTCCCACGGGCAGGCCTCAACCAGGGGCTCCCAGCGGCTCTTGTCCGTGGGGGTCGTGGCCTGGATGCTCCACACCCGCTTGAGCGCAGCAATCCCGCCGCTGCGCTGGACAGTGATCTTCATGGCCTGGTTTCCTGTGCTTCCGGTACTGCCTGGCCGCCGGCTGACCGCTCCGGCGGCGATCCCAGTTACAGCTTTACCTTCACAGTTTCCCACGCCTTCCGGACGGCGTCATGTTCCGGGGAACCGGCGCCGAACAGTTCCGCGGCCGACGCCGCGGTGGCTTTGGCGAACTTGGTGAACGTTGCGTTGGCAGGCAGCGAACCTCCGGTAAGGGTGTCGTACCAAATCCGGCCCGGGGTTTCCCAGGCGTTGCCGCCAAGTGCCGACGCCACGAGGTAGAACGCGCGGTTGGGGATGCCGGAGTTGATGTGCACGCCGCCGTTGTCCGCACTGGTCCGGACGTAGGAATCCATGGAGTCCGGCTGGGGGTCCTTGCCAAGCACGTCGTCGTCGTACGCGGTGCCGGGAGCCTTCAACGACCTGAGGGCTGAGCCTTGCACTTTGTCGGTGAACAGGTTCTCCCCGATGAGCCAGCTGGCCTCCGATGCCGACTGCTGCGCGAGGTACTGTTCCACAAGTGCGCCGAACACGTCCGACAGCGATTCGTTGATGGCACCGGCCTGGTTCCGGTAGACGAGTCCGGCGGAATGCTGCGTCACGCCGTGCGCCAGCTCGTGGCCGATGACGCTCAGGGACCGGGTGAAACGCTGGAAGATTTCGCCGTCGCCGTCGCCGAACACCATCTGGTGTCCGTCCCAGAAGGCGTTGTCGTAGAGCTTGCCAAAGTGCACGCTGGCATCCAGGGCGAGCCCCTGGCCGTCGATCGAGTTCCGGCCGAAGGCCTCTGCGTAAAGCCGGTGGGTGTGGCCCAGGCCGTCATAGGCCTCGTCCGCCGAGGGGTCCCCCGTGGCAGGTTCACCCTCCTTCCGGACCAGCTGACCGGGAAGGGACTCGGAGGTTCCGGCGTCGTACACGGTGCGGTTCGGCGGACCGGGCTTCAGCTGCCGGATGCCGGACGGGACCGCCGGCAGCGGAAGCGCGCGGCTGGCCTGGATGGACCTGATGTGGAGCAGGGCTTCCTTCGCCGCCCGGGCCACCGCGTGCATGCGGGGTTCATGCTGTGCCGCAAGGCGCCGCAGCAGGTAGGGCGGGATGATGGAGCAGTACATATATGTCCCCTTTACTCGTCGGCGATGAAGACAGCCTACGAGGGGGTTGCGACATTGCGGCGGGACACGCGTTAAGCAGGAAACCCCGCCAGCTGGGCTGGCGGGGTTTGTCTGTGCCCTCGATAGGATTCGAACCTACGACCTTCTGCTCCGGAGGCAGACGCTCTATCCCCTGAGCTACGAGGGCAATCAGGGTTTCCTGCCGTTTCCGGCGGGACGTCCTAGAGCTTAGCAGGAAGGAGGCCTTCAAAGGAAAATCGGCGTTCAGTATCCGGAAAACGAGTCGGTGCGGATCCGCCGCGCACCCGCGCTGCGGGCTGCGGCCCGGAGCGAGCGGACGCTGGCGGGCGAGCCGGAAATGAACACTGTGCGGGCGGTAATGTCCGGAACAAGTTCCTTGAGGGCCGCACTGTCGATCCGCTCCGGCGGCCGGGAAACCGTGCCGGCGTCTTCCATGAACGGCGGCGGCGGGGAACCGTCGGAGAGCCGGGCAATGACCCGGGCACCGGACTGTTCCAGCGCATCCGCGTACGCGAGTTCAGCCGCCGACTTCGCCAGGTACAGCAGGACGACGTCCCGGTTCCTGGCCGCGCCTGCGGCGAGCTGGGCAAGGTAGGGCGTGATGCCGATGCCGGCCGCCACCAGCAGGACCGGGCCGCTGGACCCGCCCGGGATGACGAAGTCGCCGCCCACCGCGGTGGCCGTCACGGAGTCCCCGGGCCGCAGTGCGAGCAGGGCACGCTTGGCGGCGGACACGGGCTCGGCTGTTCCCACGCCGATGGTCACGTCCTGCGCGTCCGGGGCGCTGGTCAGGCTGAAGACCCTCCGCAGGCCCTTGCCGTCCGACTTGCCATGGGGCAGGTGCAGTTCGATGTATTGTCCGGGCGCGAACCGCACCGCGCGGTCGGGCCGGAAGCTGAATTCCGTCGTCGTCGGCGTCAGGGGCCGTGACTCCTGGAAGTTCAGCCGGATACCGCCGCGCTGCCCCGCCAGGAACGCGATCAGGTTCCCCACGAGCAGTGCGAGTTCGGGAGAATTTGCCACGAACCCCAAGTTGTAGGGGACGGCAAAGACAACGCCGACGACGGCGGCGAGCGCCAGCTGCTGCCGGCGCCGTGGCGGAAGGGTCAGCGGTTCGGTCAGCATGAAACCGACGAAGAACAGTACAGGGCGCTGCGCGAGAGGCTGCCAGAGTGCCTGGCCCGCCGACATGCCGGCCCGGAGGAGTTCCGTGGCCACGATGGAAACTGAAACCGCCGTGAACACGGCACCCATGAGCATCTTGCGGGTGCGGTAGAGCACCAGGAGAATGCCGGGAACCAGGAGGAAGAGCATCGAGGGGGTGGCCGCCCACCACGTGGCGATGTTGAGGCCGGTCAGCCCGGTCACGAAGGCCCCGGCCGCGGCCGGGTTGAAAATGTGCCGGCCGCGCCAGGCCAGGGCGTATTTTGACGCTGATGCCAGGACGCAGGCGAGGGCAACGCCGGCAACATCCAGCGTTTTGAAACTGGGCCAGAACAGGAAATACAGCAGGAGGCCGGTTATCAGGGATGATTCCGAGTGCGGCCGGACGCGGAACAGCGCAGCAAGCCCGCGGTTGGAGAGGTAGGTCAGTCCCAGGCAGAGCGCCAGGTGCGTGAGCATTTCGGGGATGCCGAAGGTCAGCCAGCCCAGGACATTGAGCAGCAGGCTGTACGCGGCCAGCACGGCGAGCACCCACAACACCAGGCGGTACATGGTGACGCGGTTCAAGGACGTGTCCGCCCGCTGGATCATGGAACTCATTCGAACAGCACTCCTTCGAAACCTGCTGAGTAGGCGGCACTTCCGTCCGAGAAGACCGTAAGCCAGGAAAAATCAAAATCCTGCTCAAGCGCCTGGCCGGAAACGAAGAACAACGCCGTGGCCAGGGCGTCGGCCGTCATGGCATTCCCGGCGAGTGCCCACGTGGCAACCACTGTTCTGACCGGAGTCCCCGTGGTGCCGTCCAGCACATGGTGAAGCCCGTCTCCCCAGGCCCGGCGGTTGGCTGCCGAGGCGCACAGGGCTCCCGTTCCCAGGCTGATCGTGCCGATGGCACGGCCTGGATCGTACGGGTGCTCCAGGCCCACGGATACCGGCACGGGGCCGGAACTGAGCAGGTCGCCGCTGGCATCGATGAAGTATTCCGTGATGCCCTGCGACCCGAGTTCCGTGGCGAGCAAATCCGCGAGCTGCCCCTTGCCGGCAGCGCCGACGTCCAGCACCACGGGAGCGCTGGTGGCCACCACGGCGCCCTGCCAGTCCAGCACCTCTTCCCACCGCGGGGCAGGCAGCGGGATTCCGCGCGGCCGGAGCGAATAATCCGGATCGTAGCCCAGCTGTTCCAGGCTGCCGCCGATCAGCGGTGTCATGGCGCCGTCCGTCAGCCGGTAGAGGCTCCGGTACAGGCGGCCCAGCGCGCCTGCACCGTCCGGCATGCGGAACCGGCCGGGCTCCCTGGCCGCCTGCGCCACGATCGAGTCAGGCCGGAAACGGGACCACGCGGCGTCGTACCTCTCCAGCACGTCGAGCAGCCGGCGGCGCTGGCCGCCGTCCAAAGCGCCGGGCGTCGAAATCTCCCAGCTGGTTCCGATTCCGTCGAAACTGAACGCTGCCCAGCCCGGGTGCGGCACGTTGTCTCCTCTTGGCGTGGTAGGCGGGAACAGGGGGTACTTACTGGGCTTCGGACTTGATCTTCTCCACGGCCTGGTTGAAGCCTCCACTCGTCAGCGAGGAACCGGCAACCTTGGAGACATTCAGCTCATCCAGCTTCTTGCCCACGATCTGCGCCGCGATCCCGCCGGCGAACTCGCCCTGGAATTTCCGGGTGTTGGGGTTGGAAGGATGCTGGGTGATGTTCACGCCGGACACCGTGCCGCCCGAAAGCGTCAGCTCAACGCCCACCGTTTCCGTGCCGTTGGGGGAGACATAGTTTCCGTCCGCGCTGTAGGTGCCGTCCTTGTAGCCTGACGCGCCAGGGGAAGATCCGCCCGTCCCGGCGACCGGGGCGCTCCCGGTTGCTGCGCCCGGTGAAGCGGCAGCGGACTGGACGGCGGGTGCCTGGGCGGACGGCGCGCAGCCGGCTACGGTTCCGATCAGGGACATGCCGGCGATGCCGACGAACAGGCTCTTGCGTACCGGGAAGCTCATGCAGGGCTCGTTTCGTGTAGTTGCAGGCAGTTACAGGATGGACAACGTCGGAATCAGCGTAATGGTTCAGCCTGTGACCAAGCCCATGCCTTACTGTGCACGCAATAGGCGTCATGGCGTTGCCCCGATTCCGCGGCTTTCGCGGGCCACCGGTAGGCTAGATGCGTGACTCCCGAAGAACTCTCCCTCGCCATATCCGCCTGCCTGAAAGACGCCGTCGCCGCCGGTGAAATCACTCTTTCCGCGTCCGCCGTGCCGGACGAGGTACGCGTGGAGCGGCCGAAGAACCGGGACCACGGCGACTGGGCCACCAACATTGCCCTCCAGCTTTCCAAGCAGGCAGGCGTCAATCCCCGGGAATTCGCCACCATCCTCAGCACCCGGCTCACCACCATCGACGGCGTGTCAGCCGTGGACATCGCGGGCCCGGGCTTCTTGAACATCACGGTGGACGCCGCGGCCGCAGGGGCTCTCGCCAAGGCCATCGTCGAAGCCGGCCCTGAGTACGGTACCAACTCGGCGCTCGCGGGGCATGTGGTCAACATGGAATTCGTCTCCGCCAACCCCACCGGTCCGCTGCACATCGGCCACACCCGCTGGGCGGCGCTGGGCGACTCGATCGCACGGGTGCTCCGGGCGTCAGGCGCAAAGGTCACCGCCGAGTACTACATCAATGACGCCGGATCGCAGATGAACGTCTTTGCGCATTCCGTGCTGTCGCGCCTGCACGGCCGCGGCGTGCCTGAGGGAGGTTACCCCGGTGAGTACATTTCCGAGCTGGGCCACCACGTCCTGTCGGAACACCCGGACATCCGGGAACTGACCGACGTAGCGGCGCTGCCGGTGATCCGCGGGGCCGCGTACAAGGCCCAGCTGAAGGACATCAAGGACACCCTCGCCGACTTCGGTGTCGCCTTTGACGTCTACTTCTCGGAGCAGGAGCTGCACGACGCCGGCGCCATCGAAAGTGCCGTAGCCCGCCTTCGCGAGCAGGGCCACGTGTTCGACGACGGCGGTGCCGTCTGGCTGCGCACCACGGACTTCGGTGACGACAAGGACCGGGTGATGATCCGGGCGAACGGCGAACCGACCTACTTCGCCGCGGATGCCGCGTACTACCTGTCCAAGAAGGACCGCGGCTACGACCAGAAGATCTACCTGCTGGGAGCAGACCACCACGGCTACATCAACCGGCTGAAGGCCATCGCCGCCGCCGCCGGAGACGATCCCGAGGCCAACATTGAGGTCCTGATCGGCCAGCTCGTGTCGGTGAACGGCGCCAAGCTGTCCAAACGCGCGGGCAACATCATCGAGCTCAAGGACCTCATTTCCTGGCTGGGCAAGGACGCCGTCCGTTATTCGTTGGCGCGGTTCCCGGCGGACTCCCCGCTCACGCTGGATCCCGAGCTCCTGAAGAAGCACAGCAACGAGAACCCGGTGTTCTACGTCCAGTACGCGCATGCACGCTCCCGCGGCACAGCCCGAAACGCGGTGGCCGCCGGAGTGGACCGCCGCGTCGATGGAAAAGACGCGTTCGACGCCGCGCTGCTCGACCACGCCACCGAGAATGAACTGCTGTCCTACCTGGGCAGCTACCCCTCCATCGTGGCCAAGGCCGCCGAGCTGCGCGAACCCCACCGCGTGGCCCGCCACCTGGAGGTCATCGCCGGCGCCTACCACCGCTGGTATGACGCCTGCCGTGTGGCGCCGCAGGGCGACGAGCCCATCACCGACGTCAACCGCACGCGGCTGTGGCTCAACGATGCCACCAGCCAGGTGCTGGCCAACGGACTGGAACTGCTTGGCGTTTCGGCGCCGGAACGGATGTGACCGCCATGACCGGGAATTCCTTGAACCAAGCATCCCCCCTGGCCCCGGAGTGGCTTGCCGTGCCGGCCGACCTCAATGCACTCCACGAGCCCATGTGGGCTGCCGGGGTTGCCCGGAACGGCGCCGGCGAACTCGCCATTGACGGTATTCCGGTCAGCGAGCTCCAACGCGAGTTCGGCACACCGCTGTTCGTGATGAGCGAGAACGACTTCCGGGCCCGGGCGCGCGCTTTCAGTGATGCCTTCAACAACGCCTTCGCCGACATCTGCGGGGGAGTGGACGTCTACTACGCCGGGAAGTCGTTCCTGTGCACCGCGGTTGTCCGCTGGGTGGAGGAAGAAGGGCTGCGCCTGGACACCGCCTCCGGCGGGGAACTCGCCGTCGCCGCCCGCGCCGGCATCCCGGGAGCGGACGTCGCCCTGCACGGAAACAACAAATCCGACGCCGAGATCCACCGGGCCCTGGACATGAAGCTGGGCCGGATCGTGGTGGACAGCCTTGCCGAGCTGGACCGCATCGCCGCGATCGCGTCTGCCCGCGGCGAGACCGCAAAAGTGATGCTCCGGCTCACCCCCGGAGTGCACGCGCACACTCACGAGTTCATTGCCACCGCCCATGAGGACCAGAAATTCGGCCTCTCCATGGCAGAGGACTCCACGGACCAGGCCGGCCTGTCCGCGGCGGAGGAGGCCGTGGCCGCCGCCACCGGCCACGCCGGCATCGAGCTCCTGGGCCTGCACTGCCACATCGGCTCGCAGATCTTCGAACCGGACGGCTTCGCGCTGGCAGCGGTAAAGCTGCTCCGTTTCCTGGCTGCAATGCAGGATAAGTACTCCATCGTCCTGCCTGAGCTGGACCTCGGCGGCGGCTACGGCATCGCCTACACGCCGGTGGACACCCCCCGGCCCGCCGCCGAGATCGCACAGGCGATGGCCGCCGTCGTGCGTTCCACCTGCGACGAGCTGGGCATCACGGCCCCCCGGATCTCGATCGAGCCGGGGCGCGCCATCGTGGGCACCTCCACGTTCACCCTTTACGAAGTGGGAACGCTCAAGACCGTCCGCGTCGACGCGCCGGCCGCCGCGGACGGCACAGCCGCCGACCAGGCAGGAAATGCTGCCAAAAACGTTACGTACCCGCGCCGCTATGTGTCGGTGGACGGCGGCATGAGCGACAACGCCCGCCCGGTGCTCTACGACGCGGATTATTCGGCGATTGTGGCCTCGCGGACCTCCGGCGCGGCACCGCAGTTGTCCCGCGTAGTGGGCAAACATTGCGAGAGCGGCGACATAGTTGTTAGAGATGTATATCTGCCCGAGGACGTGGCAGCCGGTGATCTGCTCGCTGTACCGGGGACCGGCGCCTACTGCTGGGCCCTCTCCAGCAACTACAACTATCTGGCCCGGCCGGGCGTTGTCGCTGTGCGCGACGGATCAGCCCGGCTGATTGTCCGCGGGGAAACCGAACAAGATCTGCTGAACCGCGACATGGGAGTCTGAATGACTGAATTGCGAACCCTGAAGGTAGCCCTGCTGGGCTGTGGCAACGTTGGGGCCCAGGTGGCGCGGATTCTCATTGATGACGCCGACGCACTGGCCGCACGCACCGGAGCCCGCCTGGAGCTGACCGGCATCGCCGTACGCACCATCGATGCACCCCGTGACGTTGAGCTGCCGCGGGAACTTTTCACCACGGACGCAGACACCCTGGTCAAGGACGCGGACCTCGTGATCGAACTGATGGGCGGCATCGAACCTGCCCGTTCCCTGATCCTCGCCGCCATCCAGAACGGCGCCTGCGTGGTCACCGGCAACAAGGCGCTCCTGGCCCAGGACGGGCCCACGCTCTATGAAGCTGCGGACAAGGCAGGCGTCCAGCTGTCCTACGAAGCAGCGGTGGCCGGCGCCATCCCCATCCTGCGCCCCATCCGCGACAGCCTGTCCGGTGACCGCATTACGCGGGTGCTGGGCATCGTGAACGGCACCACCAACTTCATCCTCGACCAGATGGACACCACGGGCGCGACGTTCGCGGACGCCCTGGCTGAGGCGCAGCGCCTGGGCTACGCGGAGGCGGACCCCACGGCCGATGTGGGCGGACTCGACGCCGCGGCCAAGGCAGCCATCCTCGCCTCGCTGTCCTTCCACACCCGTTTTGACCTGGAAAACGTTCATTGCGAAGGCATCACCGGAGTCAGCGCGGCGGACATCGCCGCGGCCAAGGACGCCGGGTTCGTCATCAAGCTGCTGGCCATTGCCGAGAAACTGTCGGCCGCAGACGGCAGCGAGGGCGTGTCTGTCCGCGTCCACCCCACCCTGCTGCCGCGCGAGCACCCGCTGGCCGCCGTCCACGGTGCCTTCAACGCCGTCTTCGTTGAGGCCGAGAACGCCGGCGAGCTGATGTTCTACGGCCAGGGCGCCGGCGGGACGCCCACGGCATCGGCCGTACTGGGCGACCTCGTCTCCGCCGCACGCCGGATCGTCCTTGGCGGACCCGCGCAGACCGAGACCACCATCGGCAAGGTTCCCGCCCTGCCGATCGACGCCGTCAACACGAGCTACTACATCGGCCTTGACGTTGCCGACCAGCCGGGTGTGCTGGCAAAGATCGCCCAATTGTTCGCGGAGCACGGCGTGTCCATCGAGATCATGCGCCAGACCATCCACCGCGATGCCGACTCCAATGTGGAATCGGCCGAACTGCGGATCGTCACCCACCGCGCAACCGAAGCTGCACTGGCAGCAACCGTCCAGGCCGTGAAGGGCCTCGACGTCATCAATTCCGTTACATCCGTACTGCGGGTAGAAGGAGTCTAAGTGGCTCACCAATGGCGCGGTGTCATCCGCGAATACGCTGATCGTTTGCCCGTAACGGAAAGCACCAAGGTCATCACCCTCGGTGAGGGCGGCACGCCGCTTGTCCACGCGCAGAAGCTCTCCGAGCTGACCGGTTCCACCGTGTACCTCAAGGTGGAAGGCATGAATCCCACCGGTTCCTTCAAGGACCGGGGCATGACCATGGCCATGACTGCTGCGGTGGCCTCCGGTGCCGAGGCCGTGGTGTGCGCCTCCACCGGGAACACCTCCGCGTCCGCGGCGGCGTATGCCACGGCAGCGGGCCTCAAGTGCGCGGTGCTGGTCCCCGAAGGCAAGATTTCCATGGGCAAGCTGAGCCAGGCGATCGCCCACGGCGCCACCCTCCTGCAGGTGGACGGGAACTTCGACAACTGCCTGGACATCGCCCGGAAGCTGGGGGAGTCCTACCCCGTCTTCCTGGTGAACTCCGTGAACCCCGCCCGGATCCAGGGGCAGAAAACCGGCGCCTTCGAAGTTGTGGACGCACTCGGCGATGCCCCGGACATCCACGTCCTTCCGGTAGGGAATGCCGGTAACATCACCGCGTACTGGAAGGGCTACAAGGAGTACTCGGCACCGTTCGAATCCGACACTGCCGGAACCCTTCCCGCCGTGTCCACCAGGACCCCGCAGATGTGGGGCTTCCAGGCCGCCGGCGCGGCGCCGTTTGTCGCCGGCCACCCCATCACCGAGCCGGACACCATCGCGACGGCTATCCGGATCGGCAACCCCGCGTCCTGGGACGGTGCCATCGCCGCCCGTGACGAATCGGGCGGGCTGATCGAAGCCGTTACCGACGAGGAAATCCTGGCAGCCCACCGCTGGCTGTCCGCCAAGGAAGGCGTCTTCGTTGAACCCGGTTCCGCCGCCGGCGTTGCAGGCCTGATCAAGAAGCACGCGGCCGGGCAGGTCCCCGCCGGAAAGACCATCGTGATCACGGTGACCGGCCACGGCCTGAAGGACCCGCAGTGGGCGCTGCGCACCGAAGACGGCAGCGATGTCCAGCCCGTCAAGGTGTCCAACGATGTGGTCACCGTGGCCGCCGAGCTTGGCCTGGAAGAAAAATAGCCTTGGAAACCACCCTCACCGTCCCGGCCGAGTCTGCCGCAGGCGCGCCGGCAGTCCCGGCCGGGCAGCTGGTGACCGTCCGCGTGCCTGCCACGAGCGCCAACCTCGGACCGGGATATGACAGCCTGGGACTGGCCCTTTCGCTGCACGACACGTTGACCGTGGAAACGCTCGGCAGCGGCGAGCTTGAATTCGAACTCAGCGGCGAAGGCGCGGAGACGCTCCCGCGGGACGCGAGCCACCTGGTGGTCAGGGCAATCACTGAGGCCCTGCACCGGCTTGGCTTCCGGCACGAGGGCCTCAGGATCACAGCAGACAACGTCAACCCGCACGGCCGCGGCCTGGGCTCCTCGGCTTCGGCCGTGGTGGCAGCCGTGACCGCGGCGAACGCCCTCGTTCCGGAGGACTCGCGCCGCGGCAAGGACTGGATCCTGCAGCTCACCAGCGAAATGGAAGGGCACCCTGACAACGTCGCACCGGCCATATTCGGCGGTCTGGCGCTGTCGTGGCAGGACAGTGACCAGTACAGCAGCACCTGCGCCACCGTGGCGGATTCCGTGATTCCCGTCGTCGCAGTACCAGATTATGAACTGTCCACCGAAGCCGCGCGTGCGCTCCTGCCGGCGTCGGTGGGCCATCACGCCGCCGCGATGAACTCCGGCCGGGCCGCACTGCTCATCCACGCACTCACCAGCAAGCCTGAATTCCTGCTGGCTGGCACGGAAGACTACCTCCACCAGAGCTACCGGGCTGAGGCCATGCGCCCCAGCGCGGACCTGATCCGAGCACTGCGCTACGCAGGATACGCGGCCGTTGTTTCCGGGGCCGGGCCAACTGTGCTGGTGCTGGCCAACGGGAAAGAAGAGGCAGCCGCGGTGGTGGACTTCATCGAGGCCTATACCCGGGCCAACACGCCGGATGTGGGATGGCGCGTGATGAAGCTGGCGGTGGACGTTGAAGGTGCTAAAGTGGGAGTGCACCGGCGGTAATCCCGCAGGCAGTTAGTTATACGAACCAGAACCCGCAGTCAAAAGAATCCGATGTTGGCCATGGCGCCTGTCTGATCGTTTGCTGCTCTGAACTTCAACTGCGCAACATTCTCCGGTGCCGCCTGCTTGGTCTGTCGCAGGAATCTGCAGAATCGCTCTGCACCCCTGAACCGTCAGTCCGCCATTCCGGTCTTGTTGGAGTGTGCGAGGCGTATCAGTATCCGGCCCTGCTGGCCGAAATTCCATCCGGCAAGGCCGAAATCCGGCTGTAGATCTGAACTGCAGCCCAGATCAAATCATCGCGTCCAGCTCCCAGTCTGGACGCCGTCGAGGGGGAAGGATCCTTCGTGACCGAAACCACTGAGCTGTCTCCAGCTGTGGACACATCTTCTGCTACCGAGTTGTCGGCAGCACCCGCCAAGAGCAGCGGCCTTGCCGGCCTTAAGCTCGCCCAGCTGCAGGCCCTCGCCAGCCAGTTGGGTATTTCCGGCGGATCCCGCATGCGTAAGGGCGATCTGGTGACCGCCATTTCCGCCCATCGTGCGGGTACTCCAGCCACCAAGGCTCCTGCCAAGGGTGCGGAGAAGACCGGCGAGACCATCTCGGCACGGGCCACGGCTCCGGCAGCAGCTGCTCCTGCAGCAGGCGCTGCTGCGTCAGGAACCGCAGCAGAAGCCGCCGAGGCTCCCGCCCAGGAAGGCACCCGGGCCCGGCGCGGCCGCAGCCGCCGAGCAGGCAGCGACGGCGTGATCACCCCTCCCGCCACCGAGGCTCCGGCTCCGGAAGCCGCTCCCAGCGAGGCCCCCGCGTCCGCTCCTGACGCCGGCCAGGCCGCCGTGTCCGAAGGTGCTGCGCCGGAAGCTGCAGAGCGCCGCCAGCCGCGCACCCGCAACCGCCGCCGCGGTGAAGCGGCAGCCCAGACGACTGCCCCGGCAGCCGAAGGCGAAGCACAGGCCGAGGCTCCTGCCGAACAGCGCGGCGCTGAACAGCGCACCGAACAGCGTTCCGGCGAGCAGCGCGAACAGCGCGGTGCAGACCAGGGCAGCGAAGCAGCCGACGCCGGTCAGCGCAACGAGCGCCAGTCAACCCGCACCCGTGGCGGTCGCGACGGTGGAGACACCTCCGGTGCGCCCCGCCGCGAAGACACCCGCGACAACACACGCGACAGCGACGATTCGGACGGCGGAAGCCGCCGCAACCGCCGCAACCGCCGTGACCGCAACGACCGCAGCGACCGCTCGGGCGGCCAGGGCCAGGACAACCGCGATAACTCCCGCAACGACCGTTTCCGCGACCGGAACGACCGCCGTCGGGGTCGTGCCCAGGGACCGGACGTCGACGACGTCGAGGTCACTGAGGACGACGTCCTGCTGCCCGTCGCCGGCATCCTGGACGTACTGGAGAACTACGCGTTCATCCGCACCTCCGGCTACCTGCCGGGCCCGAACGACGTCTACGTTTCCCTCGCCCAGGTCAAGAAGTACAACCTGCGCAAGGGCGACGCCGTGGTGGGCGCCATCCGTGCACCTCGTGAAGGCGAAGACCGCAGCCAGCAGTCCGCCCGCCAGAAGTTCAATGCTTTGGTCCGTGTCACCTCGGTCAACGGCAAGACCCCCGAGGAACTCAAGGACCGCGTCGAATTCGCGAAGCTCGTCCCGCTGTACCCCTCCGAGCGCCTGCGCCTCGAGACGGACCCCAAGAAGATCGGCCCCCGCGTCATCGACCTGGTTGCCCCGATCGGCAAGGGCCAGCGCGGCCTGATCGTTTCGCCGCCGAAGGCCGGCAAGACGCTGATCCTGCAGTCCATCGCCAACGCCATCACCACCAACAATCCTGAGGTCCACCTCATGATGGTGCTGGTTGACGAACGCCCTGAAGAAGTCACGGACATGCAGCGCACCGTCAAGGGTGAGGTCATTGCCTCCACCTTCGACCGTCCCGCCGACGATCACACCACCGTGGCCGAGCTCTCCATCGAACGCGCCAAGCGCCTCGTGGAAATGGGCATGGACGTTGTGGTTCTCCTCGACTCGATGACCCGACTGGGCCGTGCCTACAACCTGGCGGCGCCGGCTTCCGGCCGTATCCTCTCCGGTGGCGTCGACTCGGCAGCGCTGTACCCGCCGAAGCGCTTCTTCGGTGCAGCCCGCAACATCGAAAACGGCGGCTCGCTCACCATCCTGGCCACCGCGCTCGTCGAGACCGGATCCAAGATGGACGAGGTCATCTTCGAAGAGTTCAAGGGAACCGGCAACATGGAACTGCGCCTGTCCCGCCAGCTCGCGGACAAGCGCATCTTCCCGGCCGTGGACGTCAACGCGTCCGGTACCCGCCGCGAAGAGAACCTGCTTTCCCCCGAGGAAGTCAAGATCATGTGGAAGCTGCGCCGCGTCCTCTCCGGACTCGAAACGCAGCAGAGCCTTGAGCTGCTGACCAACAAGATCCGGGAGACCCAGAGCAACGTCGAGTTCCTCATGCAGGTGCAGAAGACGACGCTTGGTGCGAAGTCCGATAACGACAAATAACGCTCCGGTGAGCGGCTGATTCTGCTGCCCCGGTGCTGACGCCGCACGGATTTTCCGCCCCCGCCCCTTCGCCGGGTGGCTTTCGATCTGCGATCGCAAGCCACCCGGCTTCGGCAGGCCCGATGCCACTCCCGGGGCGGAAAAATCCGTGCGGCTTCGTCGTTAAGTCACCAGCCGCGGGTCCGTTTTTGTTGTTATCACTAGACTTGTAGGAGTCGAAAGAGGTTTTGAATATGTTTGAGTCCGTACAGGGCCTGTTGGATGAGCATGATGCTATCCAGGCGCAGCTGGGGGATCCTGCTGTTTATGCTGACCAGAAGCTTGCCCGGAAACTGGGGCGGCGTTCTGCACAGTTGAACGGCATTGTGGAGGCCTACCATCGCTGGGAAAGCATCCGCGACGACCTGGCGGCTGCCAAGGAAATGGCGGACGAGGACCCCGAGTTTGCCGCGGAGGTGCCGGAACTGGAGGCTTCGCTGGAGACGGCTGCCGCCAAGTTGCGCCGGCTCCTCATCCCGCGGGACCCGGACGATGCCCGCAACGTGATCCTCGAGGTCAAGGGCGGAGAGGGCGGCGACGAGGCTGCGCTGTTCGCTGCGGACCTGCTGCGGATGTACTCCCGCTATGCGGAATCCCGCGGCTGGAAGACGGAGCTGATCTCGGCCACCGAATCGGACCTCGGCGGGTACAAGGACGTCCAGATGGCCGTCAAGGGCAACTCCAACGACCCTGCAGAGGGCGTCTACGCGAGGCTCAAATTCGAGGGCGGCGTGCACCGCGTACAGCGCGTCCCGGTGACGGAATCCCAGGGCCGCATCCACACCTCGGCTGCCGGCGTGCTGGTGCTTCCCGAAGTGGACGAACCCGAGGAACTCGAGATCAACCAGAACGACCTCAAGATCGACGTCTACCGGTCCTCCGGGCCCGGCGGACAGTCCGTCAACACTACCGACTCCGCGGTGCGCATCACCCACCTTCCCACCGGAATCGTGGTGGCCATGCAGAACGAGAAGTCCCAGCTGCAGAACCGTGAGGCCGGCATGCGCGTGCTCCGGGCACGCATCCTGGCGCACCAGCAGGAGCAGATTGACGCCGAAAACTCGGCCCAGCGCAAATCGCAGATCCGCACCATGGACCGCTCCGAGCGCATCCGCACGTACAACTACCCGGAAAACCGGATCGCGGACCACCGCACCGGTTACAAGGCCTACAACCTGGACCAGGTCATGAACGGCGACCTTGAACCGGTCATCCAGTCGGCCATCGAGATGGACGAACAGGCCCGCCTGGACGCCATCGGCGAATAGCCCCGGGCCGGTCGCTTGATGACACATGGAACAGGACTGAGCCTGGCGGAGGCAGTCCGCCAGGCAACCGCGCTCCTGGCCGATGCCGGTGTCCCCAGCCCGCGGGTGGACGCGGAACTGCTGGCGGACCACCTGCTGGGAGTCGGACTGGGCAGGCTGCGGGCCATGCTCCTGGGCGATTCCCCGGCTCCCGAGGGTTACCCCGAGCTGGTGGCCGAGCGCGCGCGCCGGGTGCCTTTGCAGCACATCACCGGTGTGGCCCATTTCCGGTACCTGCAGCTTGCCGTGGGGCCGGGGGTCTTCATTCCGCGGCCGGAGACCGAATCCGTGGTGCAGCTGGTCATTGACTGGCTCAACGACCGTGACCGGCTGCCGGGACGGACCCACCCCAAGGTAGTGGACCTGGGCACCGGATCCGGTGCCATTGCAGGGTCCATCGCCCTCGAAGTCCCCGGAGCGGAAGTCTACGCCGTGGAATTCAGCGAGTTTGCGCACGCCTGGGCCGAACGGAACCTGCGCCCGCTCGGTGTCACCCTCCTCCGGGGGGACCTGCGCGACGCGCTTCCGGACCATGACGGAACCTTCGACGTCGTCGTCTCCAATCCGCCCTACATTCCCGCCGAAGCAATCCCCAACGAACCCGAAGTGGCGCTGCACGATCCGCCCGAAGCCCTGTACGGCGGGGGAGCGGACGGAATGGAGCTCCCGACGGCGGCGGCAGCGTCTGCCGCCCGGCTGCTGGTTCCCGGCGGCTACTTCGTGATGGAACACGCCGAAGTCCAGGCGACGTGGATCGCCGCCATGATGGAGAAGTCCGGCCTCTGGTCCGATGTGACGACGCACCTGGACCTCAACGGCAGGGAGCGTGCCACCAGTGCCGTCCTTGCCGGAGCGGTAAACGGAACAGCGTAGTCAACGGCAAAGCCCAGTAAACGGCACGGACCGGTGGATACGGATCAGTGCACGAAGTGATGAAAGAATAGGCCAGTGACCACAACCTATGACTGCACGGCAGCTGACCAGCGGGCTGAAGGGCTGGAGAACGCCCAGCGGGCCATCCGCCAACACAAATGCGTGGTGTTCCCGACGGACACGGTTTATGGAATCGGTGCTGACGCCTTCTCGCCACAGGCTGTCACCCTGCTGCTCGCGTCCAAGGGCCGCAGCCGGAAGATGCCGCCGCCCGTCCTGATTCCGCGCCTCAACGCACTGGACGGACTGGCAACTGATGTTCCGGCAGAGGCCCGCAAGCTTGCTGAAGCGTTTTGGCCGGGAGGCCTCACCATGATTTTCCACGCACAGCCGTCGCTGGACTGGGACCTGGGCGAGACCAAGGGCACTGTCGCGTTGCGGATGCCGGCCGACGACGTCGCGCAGGACCTGCTGACGCTGACCGGACCGCTGGCGGTGTCCTCCGCGAACCGCACCGGCCAGCCTGCTGCCCGCACTGCCGCCGAAGCCATGACCCAGCTTGCTGAATCCGTCGAGGTCTACCTCGAAGGGGGACTGCGCCCGGACGGCGACGCGGACGCCGACGCCCTCCCGTCCACCATCGTCGACGCCACAGCTCTGCCGCTCAGGGTGGTCCGACAGGGTGCCATCAGCGTGGAACGGCTTCGCGAGGTCGTACCCGGTCTCCTGGACATTGACGGCAACGCGGCCGACGTCCCTGCGGCTGAGCCGGCGACGGACACCGAATCAGTGACGGATCCCGGCGCCGAATGATCCTCACCCGGCAGCACATACCTGTCCTCGGCGTTGACGCCACGCCGCTGACCGTTTCCGAGATGACGGCCACGCTCAACCGCTTTGTTGCCGAAGGCAGCACCCGCACAGTGGTGGGCCACAACCTGCACAGCGTGACACTCTTCCATTCGGACCCGGAGTTCCGCGCCCTCTATGAAGACAGCGACGTCGTGCTGCTCGACGGCGCCCCCGTCCTGTGGCTGTGGGGAAGATCGGGAGAGGCCAATGGGCCGGTCATGGACTACCGGCTGGGCTCCACCGACTGGATACCTGCCCTCGGCAGTGTCGAAGGGCTTGAACGAATTGCCGTGATCGGAGCCGGAGCGGAAGCCAACGCCAAGGCTGTGGCACGCCTGGCCGGAATCGTTCCCAACGCCAAGGTGGCCGGCATGCCCGGCGAGGGATGGAACAGTGCCCTGGAGGGCGAAGCTGTTGCCTGGCTGCAGGAACTGCGTCCCCAGATGGTGCTGCTCGGGCTGGGCATGCCGCTGCAGGAGATGGTCCTCCGCCGCAGGCTTTCCGTTCTTCCCCCTGCCGTGTATTGCGCGGTGGGCGGTGCGATCGAACAGATTGCCGGAATCCAGAAACTCGCTCCGCGCTGGCTGGGCCGCCTGGGACTGGAATGGGCCTGGCGGCTCATGCTGCATCCGCGCAGGGTTGCCTATCGCGTGTTCGGCGAGCCGTGGGTGCTCCTGGCGCTTCTGGTCCGGCGACGCCTCACGTCAAACCGCTAGGGCCGCCGCCGGGCGGGCTAGAACTTCTGGTCCTTCAGGGGCCCGAAGCCCTTGCCCCTGAGGCCGGTGGAAAACGCACGGAACCAGTCAGCCAGCCCGCGGAAGTCGCCGCGGCGCAGGAAGTAGCCGAGGTAGCCGCCCACGTCGGCCACGAGCGACTTCACCCGGAAGTGGCGGCGGATCAGGTATCCGCGGTTCCGATAGTAGTAGTAGCGCTTGAACGCGGTCTCAGGAACAATAACGTGCCACCGGGCCCCAAAAACATGTTGAGTCTCTGCAAAGGCGTGGGGGTGCGTGATGGCCGTGGTGGTGACCGTACCGAAGCGGATGCCGGCTTTCCGGAGCCTGATGGTGAAGTCCACCTCGTCGCCACGGATGAAGAGCCGCATGTCGGGCAAACCTACTTTGAAGAAGACGTCTGACCGGATCAGCGCGCCATTGAAGAAGTGGCCGTCATCGGGCAGGAATCCGAGTTTTTCCACCTCTGCGCGGTCGTGGGTGACTTTGCCGTCGAGGCGGAAGAAAAAAGACAGCCGGTCAGGGTGGCCCGGCGCGGCAACCAGCGGAACCACGGCATCCAGGCCGCGCGCCTCGGCCTCGCGGAGCAGCGTGGCGAGGCACTCCGGGTCGCCGGGCTCGGCGTCGTCGTCCATCATCCAGATCCAGTCAGCGCCGCTGGCCACCGCCTTGAGGATGGCCAGCGAGAAGCCGCCTGCGCCGCCAAGGTTCGCTTCTGACCGGACATATTCCACGTTGGAGTGCCGGGAAGCCACGTCTTTTGCGGGCGCGGTGCCGCTGTCCACCAGGCAAATGGAACGCACCGGAGCGGTCTGCCTGTTGATCGCATCCAGCAGAACGGCGAGCTCACGGGGACGATCAAACGTCACGGCGGCAACTGCAACCGACAGGGACATTGCTGGTTCCTTTCAACACGGCTGCCGGTGGTTTTCCCGCCGGCAGTGGGCCGTGTGACGCGAAGCCAGCTAGCCGTTGGCATTAGTATCTTGACTAGAGTCCACTGTAATACAGCCCTGTCAGGCACTACGCACTGCCTGCCGCGCGCACGGCGACGGAGAAGTTTCATTTATCGAAAGTCAGTTCCACAGCAATCGCACCCTAGCCATCCCTGCCACCCGGCACTGACCGGGCCGCAGGGGTACACGCTGCCAGGGGTTGGTTCCGCTGACGGTGCGGGGACGGTGGTTTCCCCATGATCATGTACCTGCTCATGATGCTGACGGCAGCAGGCGTTTCGTTCGCCGCGACCTGGGGCGCACGGTTCATCGGCAACAGGCTCGAACTTTTCTCGCCGATCCGCAGCCGCGACACCCACTCCCACAAGGTCTCCAGGCTGGGAGGCCTGGGCATCTACGCAGGGTTCCTGGTGGCGCTGGTCGTGGCGAGCCAGTCATTCTTCGTCAAGGACATCTTCCGCGGCAACGCCTCCCCGTGGGGGGTCCTTGCCGGCGCCACGCTGATCGTCATTGTGGGCCTCGCCGACGACCTGCTCGACCTGCGGTGGTGGGTGAAGCTGATCGGCCAAAGCGCCGCTGCCATGGTCGTGGCCATCTGGGGCGTCAGGATGACCATCGTCCCCTTTGTTCCCGAGCCCATCATCCTCGAGAACGAGATGGTCCGCATCGTCCTCACCGCCGGGCTGATCGTGACCACCATGAACGCCTTCAACTTCATCGACGGACTGGACGGGCTGGCCGCAGGAGTAGCCATCATCGGCGGTGCAGCGTTCTTCCTGACCGCATACTGGGTGCACCGGTCGGCAGTGCTGCTGGACTATTCGGACCTTGCGACGCTCCTGACCGCGGTAGTGGTGGGCAGCTGCGTGGGCTTCCTGCCCCATAACTGGTTTCCCTCGAAGATCTTCATGGGCGACTCCGGCGCCATGCTGATCGGTCTACTGCTGGCCTCCGCGGGCATAGTGTCGACCGGACAGATCACCTCCGGCCTCTACGACCGCGCGAACGGTATCCCCACGATCATTCCCATCCTGCTGCCCTTCGCCGTGTTGTTCCTGCCACTGCTGGATCTTTGCCTGGCTGTCGTACGGCGGACTGCGCTGGGTCGTTCGCCCTGGTCAGCCGACCGCGGACACCTGCACCACAAACTCATGGACATCGGCTATTCCCACCGGGCCTCCGTCCTCCTGATGTACGCATGGACCTGTGTCCTGGCCTTCGGCGGTCTGGCTTTCGCGATTTTCCCGTGGCAGACGGTACTGGCCGTGGACGTTGCTGCGGCCGCCATCATGGCCGTGGTCACCGCGTGGCCTTACCTTCGCGACAAGGCACCCGGAGCGGGGCCGAGGTCGGAAGCGGAGTCTGAGGCCGAAGCTGAAGCGGCGGGGCAGGAGTGACCTTTGGACACCCTTTTCCGAATAATTTCTATCTCATGTAGAATTTCAGTGCAGCTCTTCGCCGCACCCTCCCTTGCCAGCCCGCAGTACACGACGATTGGGATCTTATGACCTCCAACGCCGAACCCGGACACAGATCCGGCAACGGACCCGTTGGTGTCTCCGGCCCCACAAAGTCGCTGTGGCTGGGACTTTTGAAGCTGAGCGCGGGAGCGGCGCTGGCCGGCCTTGTGCTTGCCGGCATACCGGCCGCCATGCTCAACGGCTCCGGGGGAGTGCTGTCCAGCACTTTCGGCGGACTCCTGGTGATGGCCTTCTTCGGAATCAGCCTCCTGGTCGGCCATTTTGTCGGGCGGAACAATCCATCGGGTGCCATCGGGGTCTTCGTAGTCACCTACTTCGTCAAAGTAGTTGGGTTTGCCCTGGTGCTCTTCGTTATCGGTGCTCCCGCCTGGCTTCATGGCCGCTGGTTCCTGATCGGCGCGGTTACCGCCGTCGTATTGTGGCAGGCAGCAGAGATCTACGGATTCAGCAAGGCCCGCCTCCGGATTTATAACGACCCCCAACCCGTGAAAGACGGCAATGATGAACAGCCGTAATTCGAAGCGAAAAAACATGCGGGAAATCCCCAAATCCACCCAAGGTTCAGCAGGCGTATCTTCCGATGGCGGGGACGGCGGATACAACGCCGGCATCGCCGTCTTCAGCTACATAATTGGCGGAATCATCGTCTGGAGTTTGATAGGGTGGGGTCTGGATTATCTGTGGGGAACCCGCTGGATTGTGCTCGCAGGCGCTCTGCTTGGAGCTGCGGGAGGGTTCTATCTTTCTCATATGCACGGCCTCACCAGTAACAGAACGTCAACTGGTGAAGACAGTGCAGCCAGCGGCCCGTCCAAGGACGAGGAACAGTAATGCCTAACAATTTCACAAGGGGAAGGGCGGACACGATGATCGCCGGACCCTCACCAACGCCCAATGATGGACACTGCAGAGAGGAAACGCGTTGATCGCGCTTGCGCTCCCGGCCCAAGATTCAGGAGAGTTCAATCCTCCTGGAATTGAAGAAATGCACCTGCCGGCAATCCTGCCGTGGGGTGCGGCAGACGGATTCTCCAAGCAGATGCTGCTGGTAATCCTGTCGGTCGTCATTATCGCTACATTCTTTCTGCTAGCTGCGCGGAAGCAGCAGCTTGTTCCCGGCAAACTGCAGTTCGCAGGTGAGGCCGCCTACGGCTTCGTCCGCAACAGCATCGCCAAGGACATCATTGGCGGCAAGGACTTCATGAAGTACGTCCCGCTGTTGTTCAGCCTCTTCTTCTTCATCCTGGTGAACAACATCTACGGCGCCATCCCGCTGATCCAGCTTCCGAGCTTCTCGCACGTAGGCGGCGCCTACGTTCTGGCGGCCATTGTTTACCTGACCTGGATCGCCATTGGCGTGAAGAAGAACGGGATCAAGTACTTCAAGCTGGCCACCGTTCCCACGGGCGTGCCGGTCTACATTCTCCCGATCGTTATCCCGATCGAGATCATCTCCAACTTCCTGGTCCGCCCGGTCACGCACAGCCTCCGTCTGTTCGCCACCATGCTGGCCGGTCACCTGATCGTGATGATTGCCGGTTCCGGCATCGAGTACCTCGTCATGCAGGAGAACATCCTCCTCAAGGGCACCTCCGTACTGGTGCTCGTCGGCGCTATCGCCATGTACATGCTGGAAGCGCTGATCATGGCGCTGCAGGCTTACGTTTTCACGCTGCTGACTGCCATCTACATTGAAGGCGCTCTGCACGCGGACAGCCACTAGGCACCCACATACTTCCCCTTCGCGGGGATGAAGCAACCCAAACAACCTGCCACACGGGTGGCATCTTGAAAGGAAGAAAAATGGAAGGCTCCATCAACGGCTCCCTCAACCTCATCGGCTACGGCCTCTCCGCTATCGGCGGTGGTATCGGTGTGGGTCTCGTGTTCGCGGCTTACATCAATGGTGTGGCACGTCAGCCGGAAGCCCAGCGCGTCCTGCAGCCGATCGCATTCCTCGGCCTCGCGCTGACTGAAGCACTCGCCATCCTCGGCCTGGTCTTCGCTTTCGTTCTCTCCTAATCGTTAGAACCTAGCGAACATCCAGAACCGAGTAGATAAGGACGGGTGAAATATGAATCAGACGATCATCTCAGCCGCCACCGAAGGCACTAATCCGCTCGTTCCCAACCCTTGGGAAATGGGCGTAGTCCTGGCCGGCTTTGCTGTCCTCTTTTACATCGTGGTCAAGTTCGTTGTCCCGATGTTCGAGAAGACGTTCGCAGAGCGTGCCGAGGCTATTGAAGGTGGCATTGCCAAAGCCGAAAAGGCCCAGGCAGAGGCTTCTGCTGCACTCGAAGAGTACAAGCAGCAGCTCACCGACGCCCGTGCAGAAGCCAACCGCATCCGCGAGGAAGCCCGTGCAGAAGGCGCCCAGATCCTGGCGGACCTGAAGGAAAAGGCAGCTGCAGAGTCTGCCCGCATCACCGCCCACGCCCACGCGCAGATCGAATCCGAGCGCCAGGCGGCCGTTGTGTCCCTGCGCGCCGAAGTCGGCACGCTGGCCACGACGCTGGCAAGCCGCATCGTCGGCGAGTCACTGAGCGATGATGCACGTGCAGCCCGTGTGGTTGACCGTTTCCTGGCAGATCTGGAGAACCAGAACGCAGGTGCAGCTAAGTAATGGCAGGTGTATCGAGCGAATCGCTGACCGCGGCGCTGGTTGCGTTGGAAGCCAAGCTTCCCTTCGCTTCGCTGCAGTTGGCAAAGGAACTCTTCGGAATCCTGGGAACAGTGGACAGCTCGGCTGGCTTGCGCCGTGCCCTGACTGACCCGTCCCGCAGCGGCGACGAAAAGTCGGCACTGGTCAAGCAGCTCTTCGGTGGAAAAGTCTCCACCGATGCTGCGGAAATTGCGAGCGGACTGGCCGGTTCACGCTGGGCGTCGGCTCGGGATATCGGCGATGCACTCGAGACTCTTGCCGCTTCGGTGGTAATTGCCGTTGCTGAGAACAAGTCGGCCGTCTCTGCCTCAGGAATCACCGGACTGGAAACGCTGGAGAACGATCTGTTCGCCTTCAACCACGCCGTTGATTCCAGCCACGAGGTACAGCGTGCTCTGTCCGAGCCGCAGGCGAGCCCGGCTGCCAAGATTGCCCTCGCCGAAAAGCTCGTTCCCAATGCAAGCGAGGAAGCGAAAGTCCTTATCGGACAGGCAGTTTCGCATCCCCGTGGCCTCAAGGCGACCAACCTTGTGCGTCGGTTCGCCGAACTTGCAGCCAAGCGCCAGCAGCGCTGGATCGCAACGGTCAGCGTCACCCGTCCGCTGACGGAGTCGCAGACCGGCCGGCTGCAGGCAGGGCTGAACGCCCTGTACGGGCGCGAGCTCAAGATCAACATGAACGTTGACCCGGCACTGATCGGTGGCATCCGGATCCAGGTTGGTGACGAAGTGGTAGACGCTTCGATGCTCACCCGCCTGGGCCAGCTCCAGCGTCAGCTTGCCGGCTAACCGGACAAGCACAACTTAACTGATAGAAACCCCGGTCATCGTGACAACGATGATCACGAAAACAGGAGAGCAGGGACTGCAGATGGCCGAATTGACCATCAACGCCGACGACGTCCGTATTGCGTTGAACGAGTTCGCGGCGTCCTACGAACCCGGAAACGCAGAGCGCGTAGAGGTCGGCCGTGTGACCACCGCAGGTGACGGCATCGCCCGTGTTGAGGGCCTTCCCTCGGTCATGGCGAACGAGTTGCTTCGTTTCGAAGACGGCACGCTGGGCCTGGCCCAGAACCTCGACGTCCGCGAAATCGGTGTCATCGTGCTCGGTGACTTCACCGGAATCGAAGAAGGCCAGGAAGTCCACCGCACGGGTCAGGTTCTGTCCGTGCCGGTTGGCGACGCCTTCCTCGGCCGCGTGGTTGACCCGCTGGGCCAGCCGATCGACGACCTCGGCGAAATCAAGGCTGAAACCACCCGTGCACTGGAACTCCAGGCGCCCGGCGTGACCCAGCGCAAGTCGGTTCACGAACCGATGCAGACCGGTCTGAAGGCTATCGACGCCATGATCCCGATCGGCCGCGGCCAGCGTCAGCTGATCATTGGCGACCGCCAGACCGGCAAGTCGGCAATCGCCATCGACACCATCATCAACCAGAAGGTCAACTGGGCTTCCGGAGATGTCACCAAGCAGGTGCGCTGCATCTACGTGGCCATCGGCCAGAAGGCGTCCACCATCGCGGCTGTTCGCCAGACGCTCGAGGATAACGGCGCACTGGAATACACCACCATCGTGGCTTCCCCCGCGTCCGACCCCGCTGGCTTCAAGTACCTGGCTCCTTACGCCGGTTCGGCTATCGGCCAGCACTGGATGTACGGCGGCAAGCACGTCCTCATCGTGTTTGATGACCTCTCCAAGCAGGCTGAGGCCTACCGTGCAGTTTCACTGCTCCTCCGCCGCCCGCCGGGACGCGAAGCCTACCCGGGCGACGTCTTCTACTTGCACTCCCGTCTGCTGGAGCGTTGTGCCAAGCTCTCCGACGAGCTGGGCGCAGGCTCGATGACCGGCCTGCCGCTCATCGAGACCAAGGCAAACGACGTCTCCGCTTACATCCCGACCAACGTGATCTCCATTACCGATGGCCAGATCTTCCTGCAGTCGGACCTCTTCAACGCCAACCAGCGTCCCGCCGTCGACGTGGGTGTCTCCGTTTCCCGCGTGGGTGGCGCTGCGCAGGTGAAGTCCATGAAGAAGGTCTCCGGTACTTTGAAGCTGGAATTGGCCCAGTACCGCGACATGCAGGCGTTCGCAATGTTCGCGTCGGACCTCGACGCCGCATCGCGCCAGCAGCTGACCCGTGGTGCACGCCTGATGGAACTGCTCAAGCAGGGCCAGTACTCGCCGTTCCCGGTCGAGAACCAGGTTGTGTCCATCTGGGCCGGTACCAACGGCTACCTGGACGACGTTCCGGTTGAGGACATCAGCCGCTTCGAGACCGAGTTCCTGGAGCACCTGAAGCACAAGTCCTCCATCCTGACGACGCTGGCACAGACCAACGTCATGGACGACGACACCGCTGAAGCACTGAAGACCTCGATCGTGGCCTTCAAGAAGGGCTTCTTCGGCGAGGGCGACAACCTCCTGGTTGGTGCGGGGCACGAGGAATACGCCCCCATCGACGAGGCGCAGGTCGACCAGGAAAAAATCGTCAAGCAGAAGCGCTAGTTTCGCTGGCAGGGACTGCCGGGACCCCCACGGGTTCCGGCAGTCCCGGCCACCGGGATCTTAGGAAAGGATAAGTATGGGAGCCCAGATTCGGGTCTACCGCCAGAAGATCAGCTCGACGACGTCGATGCGCAAGATCTTCAAGGCGATGGAACTGATCGCTACCTCGCGCATCGGCAAGGCCCGCGCACGCGTAGCGGCTTCACTGCCTTACGCAAACGCGATCACGCGTGCCGTTTCTGCTGTCGCAAGCCAGAGTGAAATCGACCACCCGCTGGTCACCGAGCCCGAGCAGATCCGCCGCGCCGCCGTCCTGGTCATCACTTCGGACCGTGGCCTCGCAGGTTCCTACTCGGCAAGTGTGCTCAAGCAGGCGGAAGGCCTCACCGAGCTGCTCCGTGAGGAAGGCAAAGAAGTCAAGACATACGTCGTCGGCCGCAAGGCGCAGGCGTACTTCGACTTCCGCAACCGTCCCTACGCACAGGTATGGACCGGAAACACCGATTCACCGGTGTTTGCGACCGCTCAGGAAATCGGCGCAGCGCTGCTCGAGGATTTTGCCACCGCCTACGAAGAGGGAGGCGTGGACGAGATCCACGTCGTCTACACCCGCTTCAAGTCCATGGTGACGCAGGAACCGACGGTCATCCGCCTGCTTCCCCTCGAGGTCGTCGAAGAGCAGGCCGCGTCCGAATCGGACCTCCTGCCGCTCTACGAATTCGAGCCGGAAACGGAGCAGGTGCTCGATGCCCTGCTGCCGCGCTACATCGAATCACGTATCTTCGCCGCCATGTTGCAGGCAGCAGCTTCCGAGCTCGCAGCCCGTCAGCGGGCGATGAAGTCTGCCGGCGACAACGCCACGGACCTCATCAAGAAGTACACGCGTCTGCGCAACACTGCCCGCCAGGCTGAAATTACGCAGGAGCTTTCCGAAATCGTGGCCGGTGCCGACGCCTTGAACGCGTCCTAGCCAGCACGGTTGCGGATCCAGCTGTACCTGCACCAAAAGATAAACTTAACCCCCACGCCATCTACTGAGTGAAGTGAGAGAGATGACTGCCACCGCTACCGAACACGTAGCCGCAACGTCCGGTGCTACCGGCCGTATTGCACGTGTTATTGGCCCGGTTGTCGACGTCGAATTCCCGGCTGACGCAATCCCCTCGATTTACAACGCACTCACCACGGAGATTACTCTCAACGGTGAGACCAAGACCATCACGTTCGAGGTTGCCCTCCACCTGGGTGACAACCTCATTCGCGCCATCTCCCTGCAGGCCACCGACGGACTCGTCCGCGGCACCAACGTTGTGGACACCGGCTCGCCCATCACCGTGCCCGTCGGCGACGGCGTCAAGGGTCACATCTTCAACGTCCTCGGCAAGCCGCTCGACGTTGACGAGTCCGAGATCCAGGCTTCGGACCACTGGGCAATCCACCGCAAGGCTCCCGCCTTCGCAACCCTCGAAGGCTCCACCGAGATGCTGGAAACCGGCATCAAGGTGATCGACCTCCTCACCCCGTACATCAAGGGTGGAAAGATCGGTCTCTTCGGCGGTGCCGGTGTCGGTAAGACCGTGCTGATCCAGGAAATGATCACCCGTGTTGCCCGCAACTTCGGCGGCACCTCGGTGTTCGCCGGCGTCGGCGAGCGTACCCGTGAAGGTAACGACCTCTGGGTTGAAATGGAAGAGGCAGGCGTTCTCAAGGACACCGCCCTTGTATTCGGCCAGATGGATGAGCCGCCGGGAACGCGTCTGCGCGTGGCGCTGTCCGCACTGACCATGGCGGAGTACTTCCGCGATGTGCAGAACCAGGACGTGCTGCTCTTCATCGACAACATCTTCCGCTTCACGCAGGCAGGTTCCGAGGTTTCCACCCTTCTCGGCCGCATGCCGTCCGCCGTGGGTTACCAGCCGAACCTTGCCGACGAGATGGGTCTCCTCCAGGAGCGCATTACGTCCACCAAGGGCCACTCCATCACCTCGATGCAGGCCATCTACGTTCCCGCGGATGACTACACCGACCCGGCACCGGCCACCACCTTCGCACACCTCGATGCGACCACGGAACTTTCCCGTGAAATCGCTTCGCGTGGTCTGTACCCGGCCGTGGATCCGCTGACGTCGACCTCCCGTATCTTGGATCCCCAGTACATCGGCAAGGACCACTACAACACGGCTGTCCGTGTGAAGCAGATCCTGCAGAAGAACAAGGAACTCCAGGACATCATCGCCATCCTCGGTGTTGACGAACTGTCTGAAGAGGACAAGATCGTCGTGTCGCGTGCACGCCGCATCCAGCAGTTCCTCTCCCAGAACACCTACACCGCCAAGCAGTTCACCGGCGTCGAAGGCTCCACCGTTTCCATCAAGGACACGGTCGAAGGCTTCACCGCCATCTGCGACGGCGAGCTTGACCACATTGCAGAGCAGGCGTTCTTCAACGTCGGCGGCCTGGATGACGTTGAGCGCCAGTGGGCCAAGATCCAGGAACAGACCAAGTAATATGGCTGAGCTTGAGGTTGAGATTGTCGCAGCGGATCACTTCGTGTGGTCCGGAGCGGCCAAGATGGTCAAGGCCCGCACCAGCGATGGTGAAATCGGAATCCTGCCCGGCCACTCGCCCCTGCTGGCGATTCTGGCCGAGGGTGAACTGGCCATTGAGCCGGTTTCCGGTGAACGCATTGCTGTAGTTGTCGACGGCGGATTCTTCTCCGTCGACAACAACAGGGTGGTCATTGTCGCTGACAACGCCCAAATGGGTGAAGCAGCTACTGCGGGGATCCGCTAGCACGACCTTGATGAACGATCCTGGTTTTCCGTTCATCGCATTGGCAACTGTCTTTGCGTTGCTGATTTTTGCACTGTGCCTGTCCGGGGTACGCCGCTTTAACCTGCGGCGTGCCCTGGGCACAGTGGACGCCTCCATTTGCACGGCCGGAAAAGGCTGGCAGATGGGGGTTTGTCGTTATCAGGACAACGACCTTGAGTGGTTCAAGCTGCTCTCGCTCAGCGTCCGCCCCAAATACACGTTCCGGCGCAGCTCGCTGGAACTCGTGGGACGCCGTCAGCCTACTGAGGCGGAACTCGTGAAGGTCCAGCCTGACTCAGTCATCGTGGAACTTCACTACGAAGGCCAGGACGTGCTGCTGGCCATGAAGTTCGACGCCTACACAGGACTGTCCTCGTGGCTGGAAGCCGGGCCGGTCATCGGTGTGGGCACCTGGCGCTAACGCCGGTGGATCTTGTCGCTGACGTCCATCTGACCGACGGACCCGTGCTGTGGATTGCCTGGGCCGCCGGTGCCGCAGGCTTCGGCTGGCTGCTCTGGGCCCGCGGACGCCGCTGGCTCCTGAGTGCAGGCGCTGCCCTCCTGCTGGCCGCCGGCGTTGTGGCCACGGTGCACTGGCTGCTGATTTACATTTTTTCGACCCTGCCCGAGAGTCTCCCGCGCGAAGTACTCGCGTGGTTTGCGGCAATGGTCTTTGCCCTTTTCCTGGGGGTGCTCCGGCTGTGGAAGCTTCGACGGTATTCTCCGCCGGAGGGATCTTCTCCGCCGGAGGGATCTTCTCCGCCGGCCCGCCGGCCTGCCTGGCGGGGGAGGGCCGCCGCCGTGGCGTCGATCCTCGGCGTCCTGCTGCTAGGGGCCGTCCAGATCAACGCCTATTTCGGCCTGAACCATACGGTCAGTGATGTCATGGGCACGGCCGTAGCCAGGATCCAGCCCTTGGAAACCGGTTTGGAACGCCAGCCCGGGGCTGCCGCCCCTGCCGCCCTGGCAGCCTGGCGGCCGCCGGTGGAAATGCCCTCCGACGGCGTCGTACGGAAGGCACAGATCCCGGGCACTGATTCGGGTTTCAGCAGCCGTGAGGCGTACGTCTACCTGCCGCCGGCCTACCAGGCCGTGCCCCGCCCAGCGCTCCCCGTCCTGGTCCTCTTTTCCGGACAGCCCGGAGGGCCGGCCGATTGGCTTACAGGAGGGGCCCTGCGCAGCCGGATGGACCGCTTCGCAGCGGACCACAACGGCGTGGCGCCGGTTGTCGTGGTGGTGGATCCCAACGGAACAGCATCGGCCAATACTCTCTGCATGGATAGCCGCATCGCCAAGGCTGATACGTTTCTTGCCCGGGATGTGCCGCGCTGGATCGAGCAGACCCTGGACGTTTCCGCGGACCACCGACAGTGGGCTGCGGGCGGATTTTCCTTTGGTGCCACCTGCGCGCTGCAGATGGGAACACGCCATCCCGGCATCTACGCCTCTGTCCTTGCGTTCTCGAGCGAACGTGAGCCGGCGCTGGCGAAGGAGCGGCAGAAGACCATCGACGCCTCGTTCGGCGGCGATGTTGCAGCCTTTGATGAGCAGACTCCCTTGAACATCATGGCTAAAACGCGGTTTGAGGGTCACTCCGTCTATTTCGGCGCCGGTGCAAGGGATCCGGAGTTCCTTGCCTACATGGATGAGCTTTCCGCAGCGGCCCGGCGGGCAGGCTTCTCCGTTCAAGCTGAGCCGGTGGCCAACACCGGCCATTCCTGGGAGGCGGCGTCCAAGGCCCTTCCGGCTGCCCTGGATTTCCTGTCATCACGGTGGGGAATCGCGCCATGAACGGGCAAGCGAACCCTGCCCGGGTGATCGACAGAAAGGGCTCCGTGCCGGACGGCGGCGTCAGGTGGGCTGACGTTGCGCTTCGGGCCCTGCGCCGCACGCAGCAGCATTTCAAGGCCGTGCCGTTCACCCTGGCTGTCCTTGGCCTGTTCCTTGGCGCGGGCGCGGCAACCAACAGCTTCCTGTCCGGGCCTCCGGAAGCACTTCTTGACGTGGCCTCGGTGCACGCGACCGCCTTGAAGGACGGCCGCTGGTGGTCCATGTTTACCTCGCTCTTCTTCGCCACGAACCCGGCGGCGTACCTCACGGCCGCAACAATGATCCTGCTGTTCCTGGGCCTGGCCGAGCGCAGGCTGGGGACACTGCGGACCGCGGCGTTCTTCTTCGGCGGGCAGTTCGCGGCCGTCTCACTGTTTCTGCTGGTTACCCAGCTCGCCCGCTTCGCCGGGGACGGATGGCTGGGCCTGATGGTGGATGCCCGGCTCATTGGCCCCTACGCAGCTGTGCTGGCGGCCGTGCTGGGGGCCAGCGGCCTCGCGCCCACCCTGTGGCAACGGCGCCTTCGTACGGGCATTGTGTCAGCGTCGCTGCTCCTCGTCCTCTACGTCGGGCATCCGGAGACGGTGGTCGGTTTCCTGGGTGCCCTGGCGGGGCTTGCCGCCGGGTGGTGGATCCAGAGCGACCAGGGAACCCTCCACCGGCACCGCTCCACCGGCCGCGAGACGCGTAACCTTCTGGCCCTGATCGTGGGGATTTTTGCCGTCGGACCCATCCTGACCGCCGCCGTCCGCAGCCCCACCGGGCCGCTGGCGCTGCTGCGGGACGTCGTCCTTAATCCGTTGCCCACCCTGAGCCAGCTGGAGCAGAACTGCGGCGGCACTGTGGACGTGAGCTGCCTGGAAATCGGGCGGACGGGGTTTGCCGGACCGCTGGGCCTTGCGCTGGCCGTGGTGCCCGTACTGCTCCTGCTGATCTGCGCGGACGGCCTGCGGCGTGGCCGCAGGCTTGCCTGGCGGATCACCATCGGTGTCCAGCTGGCCGTCACGGCATTGTCTGCCGTGTACCTCACGCTGTTTGCCCGGATACCCCACTACCCGTCACGGCCGCACACGGCCGTCATGGGCTCAGGATTCGTCCATGTGCTCCCGCTCGTGGCTGTTCCGATGCTCCTCATGCTGCTGCTGTGGATTAATCGGCGCCAGTTCCGTGTGGAAACTTCGGCAAGAGGACGGCGTACCCTCACCCGGGTGCTGGCAGGAACCTGGCTTGCACTTGCCGGTACGTACACCGTGGCGTGGCTGGGAGCCGGCGGAATGGAACGTGACGGCGGACTGTCCGGGCTCGCGGCGGAGCTGGCACGCCAGTACCTTCCGGTTCCCATCCCCAGCCTCTACAACCGCATCTTCCAGGACCGGCAGTCGGTGGAGGCCTTCCTGTTTGCCTATTCCGGCATCGCGTTCTGGGCGGTGGCACTGGCGGGCGTGTGGGTGGTGTTGCTGGGGCGGCACCACGGTGCCGGCGCGGGTGTCGAGGAGAGGGATGTGGCCCGCCGGCTGGTGCGCCGCGGCGGCGACTCGCTGTCCTGGATGGCGCTCTGGGAACCGAACAAATACTGGTTCACACCCGGCGGCGATGCCGGTGTGGCCTACCAGCAGCATGGCAGTGTTGCCCTCACGCTGGGCGGTCCGTTCGGAGACCCGGCGCTGCGGGAGGAGGCCGCTGCCGGATTCATGCAGTACTGCGCCGAGCATGCGCTGGTGCCGTGCTTTTATTCCTGCACCGACGAGCTGTGGCCCATGCTGCACTCCCGTGCGTTCGGCCGGGTTGCCGTGGCTCAGGAGACGCGGCTGGCCGTCAGGGAGCTCGAGTTCAAAGGCAAAGAATGGCAAAACGTCCGTACCGCACTGAACCGTGCGCGAAAGACCGGCGTCACGGCCGTCTGGGGACGCTACAGCGGGTTGCCTGCGGCTCTGCGCGCCCAGCTCCTCGAGGTATCCGAGGAATGGGCTGCGCAGAAATCCGTTCCGGAAATGGGATTTACGCTCGGCGGCATGGACGAGCTGATGGATGACGACGTGCTGTGCTGCGTTGCCGTCGACCCTGACGGAGTGGTGCATGGCGTGACCAGCTGGCTCCCGGTATATGAGGAGGGACGCGTGGTCAGCTGGACGCTCGATTTCATGCGCCGGCGGGAGGACGGATTACCCGGAGTCATGGAGTTCCTGATTGCCTCCGCAGTGCTTGAGCTGCGAAATTCGGTTGAAGTTATTTCCCTCTCCGGCTCACCCCTGGCTAAGGAGCCCGAGGAAGCGGCAGTGTCCGACGCACCTCGGGATACAGACCAGGAAACCGGCCGGGACACGGAACAGGAACCGGACCGGGGGAGCGGGCGGGAGCCCGAGGCCCTCACCGCGATCCTTGATGTGGTGGGGCGGGCACTCGAGCCGGTGTACGGCTTCCGCTCCCTGGCCACTTTCAAATCCAGGTTCAAGCCTGATTACCGCACGCTCTACCTCTACTACCAGGACCCCCTGCAACTGCCCGCGATCGGCCGGGCCCTGAGCCGCGCCTATCTGCCGGGCCTTTCGGTCCGCCAGAGCGCACGGCTGCTGAGGACGATGGTCCGCTAATTCCATAAAGCCGGTCGAAGTTTATGGGCATCATGATTTCAGATTCCGAAAACATTTGTGACAAGCAACAATGCGTCGCAGGAGCCAAAGGAAAATGCCCAAAAAAATGATCCCCGGCACTAATGCCGGGGATCATTAATTCGCAGGACGCCGCCGAACGGCGGCAATCCGACGAGGGACTAGACCAGAGTTACGCCGGTAGCCTGGGGGCCCTTGGCGCCCTGGCCGATCTCGAACTGAACGCGCTGGTTCTCGTCGAGGGTCTTGAATCCGCCGGTCTGGATCTCAGAGTAGTGAACGAAGACATCACCATCGGAGTCATCCGGGGTAATGAAGCCGAAGCCCTTTTCAGCGTTGAACCACTTGACGGTTCCCTGTGCCATTTATTTCTCCTCATTATGGAACTTGGTTAAGCCCGGCACACTTCGTGCCGTGCTTGGTCACTCCGCGAGAAGAATCCTGGCTTGCCGCCCGGTGGTACCGGACACTAGCTGACGAAGCTTCGCGCTCGCAACATGTCTTGCGAGCATGAAAAACACCTACACAAAGACTTATATAAGAATTTCACGTGGGTTGCGTCAGGTCAACGGGCAAAAGAGGGAATTCGATAAATTTTGCGTAAAGCCCTCGTGAACCCCTTCGTTATGACAGTGTGCACCGGGCTAGTGACCGGCCGCCTATTTAGAAGAGGCGCGATTCGCTATCATCCACGCCGCGCATGGCGTCGTAGTCCAGGGTGACGCAGTCGATGCCGCGGTCGTTGGCCAGCACCTTGGCCTGCGGCTTGATCTGCTGGGCGGCGAAGATGCCTCGGACCGGTGCCAGCAGCGGATCCCGGTTGAGAAGCTCAAGGTAGCGGGTCAGCTGTTCGACTCCGTCGATATCGCCGCGCCTTTTCAGCTCAATGGCCACCGTGGCGCCGTCGGCGTCCCTGGCGAGGATGTCCACGGGGCCAATGGCGGTGAAATACTCGCGCCGGATCAGGGAAAATCCGGTGCCGAGCCGCTCAATCTGGTCAGCCAGCAGCCTCTGCAGGTCGGCCTCGACGCCGTCCTTGATGAGGCCCGGATCCTGGCCGAGCTCATGGGACGTATCGTGCAGCTGCTCGTGGATGTTGATGATGAGCCGGTCATCTGTCTTCGCGGACTGGACGGTCCACTGTTCAGTGACGCCGAGCTCCAGGTCCACCTCGTCGGGAGTGGAGACCCTCAGGCTGGCCGGGGGACTCATCCAGTTCAGCGGCTTGTACGAGCCGCCGTCGGAGTGCACCAGCACGGACCCGTCCGCCTTGACCAGCAGAAGCCGGGTGGCAAGGGGGAGATGGGCCTTGAGGCGGCCGACATAATCAACAGAACAACGGGCTATGACTAAACGCACCCGGTAAACACTACCTTCTGGGCGCCGCACAGCGACAGCAGGCGACAGCACAGTTCGCCTGCTGGGGCAGAATGGAAGCATGCCCCGTTCCAACCGCCCCCGCCGTGCCGCCTCCGGAAAACTGGGGCAGGCCAGCCGCAAGCACGCGGCGGGCCCCGTGCCGGAGCTGGATCTTGAGCGTGCCCGTTCGGGGATCGCACGGCGGGAGAGCGCCCCCGACGGCGAATGGATGGTCCGTACCATGACGGCCAAACGTGCCGAAAAGGCCTACATCTGCCCGGGTTGCTCAACTGCCGTCCTCCCCGGAGTGGAGCACCTGGTGGTCTGGGCGGAGGACCACCTCTTCGGCGCGGCCGCGGGCCTTGCGGAGCGTCGGCACTGGCACTCCAACTGCTGGACGTCACGCACGTACCGCTATCGCTAAGCTGTTGGTCATGACTTTTGACCCGGCGTCGTTCGTATTCAGCCAGCCTTCCGCAGCAACCGCCATCCGGGCTTCAACAGTCCTCCCGGCCCGCCGGGAAAACATCGAATTACGCACCGAGGACGGTCACGTCCTCGTCGGCGAGCTGGCTGTCCCGGAATCGGGCGGGATCAACGCCACGCTGATCACGCTGCATCCCCTTCCTACCCACGGCGGCTTCATGGACTCGCACGTGTACCGCAAGGCCTCCTACCGGTTGCCGGCACTCGCCGGCGTCGCCGTCCTCAGGTTCAACACCAGGGGGACGAGTTCGCCCCGCGGCACCAGCGAGGGCCGGTTCGAGGAGGGTGTCGGCGAACGGCTCGACGTCGAGGCGGCGGTCCGGTTCGCAGCGTCCAGGAACCTGCCCAACCGCTGGCTGGTGGGCTGGTCGTTCGGAACGGAGCTGGCGCTGATGTACGGCGCAACGGAGCCGGTGGCATCCCTGGTGGAAGGTGCCGTGCTGCTTTCACCTCCGCTGCACCGTGCCACCGACGCGCACCTGCGGGAGTGGGCAGCCGCAGGGAAGCCCCTGAAGGTGCTGGTTCCCGAGCACGACGACTACCTCCAGCCTGCGGCCGCTGAGGAGCGCTTCAGCCTGGTGCCGCAGGCCGAGGTTGTGGGGGTCGACGGCGCCAAGCACCTGTGGGTGGGGGAGAAGTACGCCGCCCGCGTGCTCAACGAGATCGTGGACGAGGTCACGGCGCGGGGCGCTGGTCCCGAGGGCCTGCCACAGGAATGGAACGGGCCCGTGGCCTCGGCAGCGCCGTAAGCCCCGGGGCTAGTGCTTGTCCTGGCGGACGATGAAGATTTCCTTCACGAGCAGCATGACCGCGGCGGCGGTGGGAATGGCGATAAGGGCGCCGAGGACGCCGAGCAGGCTGCCTCCGGCGATCACCGAGATGACAGCCACAGCGCCCGGCACGGCCACAGCCTTTTGCATGATGCGGGGCGAGATGAAGTAGGCCTCGAACTGCAGGTAGGCAAAGTAGCAAATAGCGTAGACAAGGGCGGTCTGCCAGCCTGCGGTCAGTGCGATCAGCGTGACTACCACGCCCGCAATCATTCCGCCGACCAGGGGGATGAACGCCAGCAGGGCCACAACGAACGCCAGCAGCACGGCAAAGGGGACGCCGACGATGGACATCACGATGAACGCAAACGTCGCGTTCAGGAGGGCTACGCAGGCCTGGCCGATGACGTAGTTGCCCACTGACCCGGTGATCTCTTCCGAAAGCGCTTCCACCCGGGCCCGGCGGGAGCGGGGCGCGAGCCGGTACCCCCACTTCTTCATGGCGGGGAGTGCAGCAAGGAAGTAAAGGCTGAGCACGAGGACGATGAGGGTTCCGAAGAGTCCGTTGGCCACCGTTGATCCAAAGCCCACGACGCCGCCGAAGATGCCACCCATGGCATCCGGATTATTGACGAACTTTTCCAGCTCCTGCGTAATGCGTTCCCGCACGCCGAACTGGTCGTCAACACTGCGGAAGAAATCCGAGTCAATGAAGTCCTGGATCCAGCGGGGTGCCTCCTGCACGATCTGGGTCACCTGCTGGACGATGGTGGGGATCAGTGTGGCGAAGAAGCCGGCGACGGCCGAGACGAGGACCGTGACCGACACCAGGATGCCGATGGGCCGGGGAAGCTTGCGGCCTTCAAGCCAGCGCACCACCGGATCCAGGCCCAACGCGATGAAGAGCGCGGTCACAATCCAGAGCAGGAGCTGCGTGGTGTTGGACCCGATCCAATACACGAGCAGGGCCAGGCCGACGCCAACGGTGCCCATGAAGCCCATATATAAGGGATGCTGTGACGACATCCGAGGCCCCGGATGTCCAAAGCGGGTGCCGGTCTCGGTTTCGGGAGTCGTGGCGTCTTCGTCGAAGTCGGGCGGCATTTCGAAGCGGAGCCGGGGCTGCGCTCCGGGAAGGGGCGTCCGCAGCCTGCGCAGCAATGCCGCGGCCAGGCCCGGCAGCACCGGTTTGCGCTCGTGCTGCGAACTGCCCGGGACACTCTCGCGGGTACCGGATCCGGGTGTGGCTTCCTGTCCTGGGGTGGACGAATCCGTGTGTTCAGTCACTGCGTTTTGGGGCCCTTTACCGTCTGTGGCGCCGCTGCTGCGGGACCGTGTGATGATCATCGCAAACACTATCAGCAGGCCTGTCAGCGCCCCGTTTTCCCCTTGGCGAGCCCGGTTGCCCTAGGCTGGGAACCAAGCTCCGATCTGACTCATTGGTAACAAAATGGTTACTATTGAAAGTAAACCCCCGCTGATGATAGGTATCCCTTTGCGTTTCAAGACTGCAGTTGCACTAGTGCTGCTCGGCCTCCTGACACTGCTGGCCGGCGTAGGACAGAAGACCATCTGGGCTCCGGCCGAGACCGTGACAGCCTCGGCGCCTTCCGACGGCACCGCCGCACCCCTGACCGTTATCGACCAGAAATTGCGGACCCTTCACGGGGGTACGGTCAAGATCAATGTCAAGGGCGAAGGCAGCTTCATGCTGGCAGCAGGCCGTCCTGACGACGTCGACGCCTGGGTGGGCAAGACAGCCCACAACACGGTCTCCGGAGTCTCCGAAGACAGCAAATCGCTCCAGCTGACGCACACGGACGGCGAAGCAACCGCCCCGTCGCCCGCCGGCTCCGATCTCTGGGTTACCACCGAGAACGCCAGCGGCGAACTGAACTACACCTGGAGCGCCCCGGCAGACGGCGAGTGGTCGCTGCTGTTGGCCTCGGACGGCACCAAGCCGGCGCCGTCGTCCATCTCCATGACATTCCCCAATGACACGTCCACTCCGTGGGCCGTGCCGTTGATGGTGCTCGGCGGCCTCCTGATGCTGGCCGGACTGGCGCTGCTGGTGATCAAGCCCAAGGGCGGCGGGCCCGCCGGAGTTGGCGGGGACGACGCCGGCGAATCGCTGAAGGACAAGCTTGTCCGCCGTGCACGCGCAGCCCGCCCGGCCGGCAAGCCGGCGCCTGAGGCTTCATCGCCCGTTGAGTCACCCACTGAGTCGCCTGTGGAAAAGCGGCCCGGCACCGCCACCTTCAGCCCGACGCGCGCGGGAGTGGCCATGGCCGCCCTTGCCGCCACCATCGTGGCCGGAACCGGCGTAGCTGCCCAGGCAGCCACAAGCCCCGCGCCGTCGCCGTCGTCCAGTGAGTCCGCCGCCGCGGACGCCGCCCCCGACGCACCGGTGCTGCTGGATGCCCAGTTCCGCCGCATCCTGGAACAGGTTTCCAGCACTGTGGACGCCGGCGACGCCGCCAAGGATGCGGCCAAGCTCAAGCCCCGCGTGGACCGCACGGAGCTTGAGGTGCGCACCCAGAACTACAAGATCCGCTCACAGGTGGGCGCCTACGAGGCGCGCATGCCCGTCCGCGCCACCAAGCTGCTGACCACCGTCGTCACCAGCAAGCGTGCCTGGCCCCGCTCGGTCATGGCCGTCACCCAGGGCGAGGGCAACGTTGTGCCCCAGCTGCTGACCCTCGTGCAGAAGTCCCCCCGCGAAAACTACAAGCTCGTGCAAACCAGCCCGCTGCAGCCGGGCACCACGTTCCCCGCCATTGGACGCACCGGAACGGAAACCCTTGCCGCTGACGACAAGTCGGGCCTGCTTTACAGCGGCCAGGAAGCCCTTGCCGGGCTGGGCGACCGCCTGACCAAGGCAGATTCGACATTCAAGGACAAGCTCGTGGAGGGCCAGTCCTCGCCGTACATCGCCGATACCCTGGCCTACCAGGCCGATGTGGCCAAGACCGGCGTCAACGGCAACTTCAGCTTCACGCACAAAGTGGTCCCCGAGGACACTGTGGTATTCCGCACCGCGGACGGCGGCGCGCTGGTTCTTGGCCGTTTGAACTTCGCGTTCGACGGCACACCCAAGGCGGAGGGCGACAAGCTCGCGATCGGTGACGACGCAGCCGTGCTGGCCGGTGGCAAGGAAACGAGCTCCGGCATGGTGCTCAACTTCGCCGAATCAGCGGCCGTGTACATCCCGCCGGCCGGATCCAAGGACCCGATGAAGCTCGTGGCCGCCACCCGCGGACTCGTGGGGGCCAGCTTCAAGTAGCCCGCGTCGCGGGTATGACCGGCAGCGGCCGGAGTGGCTAGAGTGGAGGCTATGAGTTCGCCAGCCTCCCGTCCAGTCCCTCCAGCCGCTGCCAGCCAGCTCAACCTGCGCGGCGCCGTCGACCTTTCCAGCCTGAAACAGCGCACCGCGCCACCGGCCGGACAGTCTCCTGCCGGCGGCCAGCCCGGCCCTGGCGCCGGCCAGCCGGGGACGCCCGCCCCGGGGGCGGCGCCGGAAACCGGCGGTCAGCCGCTCCGCGTGGACGTCACCGAAGGAAACTTCCAGCAGCTTGTTGAGCTGTCCGCACAGGTGCCCGTGGTCTTCGGCCTCTGGGCAAGCTATTCACCCGCCTCGGGCGAACTGATCAACGTCCTTGAAGGCATCATCAACAGCTACGGCGGCCGGCTGGTCCTTGGTGCCGCGGACATCGACGCCTTCCCCCAGCTTGCCCAGGCATTCCAGGTCCAGGCCGTCCCCACCGCCGTGGCGGTGGTAAAGGGACAGCCCGTTCCCCTGTTCCAGGGCGGAGCCGACGAACAACAGGTGCGCAGCCTGCTGGATGAACTTCTGAAGGTCGCAGCCGCCAACGGCGTTACGGGCAGCCTGGGCGGTTCCGGAACGGCAGCTGCCGAGGCCGAACCGGCCCCGCTGCCGCCACTGCACCAGGCCGCCTACGATGCCATCGAAGCAGGAGACTATGCTGCCGCGGCCGCGTCCTACCGCCAGGCGTTGCTGGAGATGCCGGCGGATGCCGAAGCCAAGGCCGGACTCGCCCAGGTGGAGCTGATGGAGCGGCTGCAGTCCCTGACCGGTCCGGACGGCGAAGCGCTCCGCAAAGTCGCGGCCGATGAGCCGGACAACCTTGATGCACAGCTGGGCGTAGCGGACCTGGACATCGCCGGCGGACACATCGATGACGCACTGGGACGGATCGTTGGCTTCATCGGCCGGAACTTCGGTCCGGAGCGTGAGACCGCCCGCGTGCGGCTGCTCGAGCTCTTCGAGGTGGTGGGTCCGTCTGATGAGCGCGTTGCCAAGGCGCGGCAGGGACTGGCGCGGGTGCTGTTTTAATGCACTCGGCACTGTTTTCGCCGCTGGAGCTGCGCTCACTGAAGCTGCGTCACCGCGGCTGGGTTTCGCCCATGTGTCAGTACAGCTGCGGACCGGACACCGGTGAAGGCGTCCCGCATGACTGGCACCTCATGCATCTGGGGTCCTTCGCCGCCGGGGGAGCGGCCCTGATACTCACCGAGGCGGCCGCAGTGAATGCGGCAGGCCGCATCAGCCCGCGCGACGCCGGCCTTTACAACGACGAACAGGCCTCGGCATGGGAGCGGATCACGGCGTTTGTGCACCGCTACGGCGCCGCTGACGCAAAGATCGGCACGCAGCTGGCGCACGCGGGCAGGAAAGCCTCGACTTACTGGCCCTTCTCCGGGAAGCACGGCTCCGTGCCGGCGTCCGACGGCGGCTGGGAGACGGTGGGGCCGGGCACCGGCGCCTTCGACGGCTATGCGCCACCCGCAGCCATGACAGCGGCGGAGATTGACGGCGTTATTGCCGATTTTGCAGCGGCCGCCGTCAGGGCGGTCGACGCAGGGTTCGACACGATCGAGATCCATGGCGCGCACGGTTACCTGCTGCACCAGTTCCAGAGCCCGCTCATCAACGACAGGACGGATGCCTGGGGTGGCGACGAAGCCGGACGCAACCGGCTCACCCTGGCTGTGGTGGACGCGGTACGGAATGTCATCCCTGATTCGATGCCGCTGCTGCTGCGGATCTCCGCCTCGGACTGGGCCGACGGCGGGATCGACGCCGCCGCCTCGGTCCGGCTGGCCAGTGCCGCCGCAGAACGCGGAGTGGACCTCGTGGACGTCTCCAGCGGGGGCGCCGTGGCGCACCAGCAGATTCCGGCCGGCCCGGGCTACCAGACGGGGTTTGCAGCCCGGATCCGGCGCGAGGCAAGCGTCCGCACCGGCACCGTGGGACTGCTGACATCGGCCGGGCAGGCGGAACACGCCGTGGCCACAGGGCAGGCTGACGGGGTCTTCATTGCCCGCGCCGCACTCCGGGATCCACACTGGTGGCTGCGCGCCGCCTTTGAGCTCGGCCACGAACTGCCGTGGGTCCCGCAATACGAACGTGCCGTTCCACGCCATTCGTTCTAGGAAGTAGCCCTTTCGGACGATCCTCCCCACGCGCCCGGGAGGCTACGCTGGCAGCATGACTGAACCGCAACCCGGGATTCGTCCGCCTGACAGCCCCCAGCAGCACCCTGTTCCCGCCCTGGCGATCCGCGGCCTGGCAAAACGCTTCGGCGGGAAGATCGCGGTGGACGGGATCAGCCTGGATGTGCCGGCGGGGTCCTTCTACGGCATTGTGGGTCCCAACGGCGCAGGGAAGACCACCACGCTCTCGATGGCTACGGGGCTGCTCCGGCCGGACTTCGGCACGGCGCTGGTGCACGGCGTGGACGTCTGGGCCCGTCCCCTCGACGCCAAGAAGCTTATGGGCATCCTCACCGACGGCGTCCGGCTGTTCGACCGGCTGACGGGCGAACAGCTGGTGAGCTATGCGGGCCTGCTGCGGGGGATGAACAAGGACGTGGTGTCCGCAAGGGTTGCGGAACTCCTCGCCGCACTTGATCTCAGCGCCGACGCCGGGACGCTGGTGGTGGATTATTCCGCCGGCATGACCAAGAAGATCGCACTGGCTTCCGCCCTCATCCACGCCCCCAGGTTGCTGGTGCTGGATGAACCCTTTGAATCGGTCGACCCGGTTTCCGCGGCGAATATCCGGGACATCCTGGACCGCTACGTTGAATCCGGCGGGACCGTGATCGTCTCCAGCCACGTCATGGACCTGGTGCAGCGGATGTGCGACCACGTTGCAGTGGTTGCCGGGGGCAGGCTGCTGGCAGCCGGCACGGTGGAGGAAGTCCGGGCCGGAGCCTCGCTGGAGGACCGGTTTGTCCAGCTGGTGGGCGGCCGCAGCCAAACGGAGGGCCTGGAATGGTTGCGCACCTTCTAAGGCTCAAACTGACGCTCCTGCGCAACAGCCTCCGGCGCAGCCCCTGGCAGCTGCTGGGGCTGATCATCGGGGGACTCTACGCCGTCGGCATTGCGGGTTTCTTCGGGGCGGCACTTGTGCTGCTCCGGACCGCCAACCTTGAGCTCGCCCAGACCGTGGTGGTACTGGGCGGTACCGCGGCGTTCCTGGGCTGGGCAATAGTGCCCGTCATTGCCTCGTCCGCGGACATGACCCTGGACCCGGCGCGTTTCACCACCGCGGCAGTCCCCATGCCCCAGCTGCTCACCGGCCTTGCCCTCGGCGGACTGATCGGGATTCCCGGCATCGCCACCACCCTCGTAGCGCTGGCCACCGTCGGCACCTGGAGCAGGGGATGGCCCCCGGTTGTGGCCGCCACAGCGGGAGCCGTCCTGGGCGTGTTGACATGCATTGTCCTTTCCAAAGTGGTGACGACGGCGACTGCAGGCCTGGCATCCTCCCGGCGGTTCAAGGACGTCAGTGCGCTCGCCTTTATGGTGCCGCTGATGCTGATGGGGCCGATCGTCGCCTTCCTGGCCCAGGGAGCCGCCGGCTCCGCCGGTTTCCTGACCGGCCTGGCCCGGACCCTGGCCTGGACACCTGCCGGTGCCGCGTGGTCGCTGGGCGGAGACACCGCGGCGGGCCAGTACGGACCTGCCGTGCTGAAGCTCCTGATCGCCCTGGCAACACTGGCCGGCCTGGCCTGGTGCTGGAAGATGCTCCTGCAGCGTGCCCTGGTCACGCCGCCCTACGCCGCGAGCGGCAGGAAGCGCGCCGGCCGGATGGGCCTCTTCGGGGTGCTGCCGGCCACGCCCACCGGCGCCATTACGGCCCGGGCCCTCACCTACTGGATCCGGGACCCCCGGTACTCGGGATCCCTGGTGGTCATTCCGCTGCTGCCCGTCCTGATGTTCTTCCAAGCGGGCCAGACCGGGGACTACGGGGTACTGGCGATCATCGGTCCGTTGGCAGCGTTCCTGCTGGCGTGGTCGATTTCCGCGGATGTGTCCTATGACAACACTGCCTTCGCCCTGCATGTGTCCAGCGGGGTCCGCGGCGTCCATGACAGGCTGGGGCGCGCCCTCGCCTGCCTGGCGTTCGCACTTCCCATCGTGCTGGTCTTCAGCGTCGGCCCGTTCTTCTTTACCGGCGACTGGGAATGGCTGCCGGCGCTGCTCGGCCTCTCCCTGGGTGTCCTGTTCACAGGCCTGGGCCTGGCATCGGTCATCTCGGCGCGGTATACGGTGGCGGTCCCGCTCCCTGGCGACAGCCCGTTCAAGAAACCGCCGGGAAACGTCGCCCAGACCATGGCGGTCCAGTTCGGCGGGATGGGCGTATTGCTTGTGCTGGTGCTGCCGGAAGCTGCCCTGGTCGTCGCGCAGTCCGTCACGGGCAGCATGGTGCCCGGATGGATCAACCTGGTGCTGGGCCCGGCCCTGGGGCTGCTCCTCTTCGCCGTAGGGGTCCGCCTCGGCGGGAAATGGGTCGACGCCCGCGGCCCTGAACTCCTGGCCCAGCTCTCAGTCAACCGTTAGGCCTGATAGGGGCATGATGGGTACTACAGCACGCGAAAGGCGGTAGGCCATGGAAGTGGTTATTCTTCCCGGGAGCAAACAGATCGGGGCGCTCGCCGCGGATGCCATCGAGGCGTTACTGCGCCGGAAACCGGACGTGGTACTCGGCCTGGCAACCGGGTCGTCACCGCTGCCGATCTACGACGAACTCGCCCGACGGCACGCGCAGGCCGGCCTCGACTTCAGCCGCGTACAGGCGTTTGCGCTGGACGAGTACGTGGGGCTGGAACCGGGGCACTCCCAGTCCTACCGCAAGGTCATCCGGCGGGAGTTCACGGACCGGGTGAACATTGCTCCCGGGAACGTGCATCATCCCGACGGCTCCGCGGCGGACATCCCGGCGGCCTGCCAGGCCTACGAAGACGCCCTCAAGGACGCCGGAGGGGTGGACCTCCAGTTGCTGGGAATAGGCACCGACGGCCACATCGGATTCAACGAGCCCGGCTCCTCGCTGGCGTCCAGGACGCGGATCAAGAGCCTCATCGAACAGACACGCCGGGACAACGCCCGGTTCTTCACAAACATCCATGATGTTCCCCACCACGTGCTCACCCAGGGGCTGGGCACCATCATGGAGGCCCGCCATGTGATCCTGGTTGCCACCGGTGCGCAGAAAGCGCAGGCGGTCCGGGACTTCGTGGAAGGTCCGGTGGCCGCCATATGTGCCGCGTCCGTCCTGCAGATGCACCCGCACGTCACCGTCCTGGTGGACGAGGCCGCCGCGTCATCCCTGCGGCTGGCGGACTACTACCGCCACACGTATGACAGCAAGCCGGCCTGGCAGGGCCTGTAGCCCGGAGGTCAGGTTTTTTGTCCGGCGCAACGGCTAAGATGGATGCCATGACTAGCATGACGGACCCCCTCGAAAACGACCCGATGCGTGAGCTTTCCGGAGCAGGAACGTCCACAGCCACTATCGAGCGCGAGGAACTGCGCCAGGAAGTGGAACCCGGCGACCGGGAACGGTTCTCCCACTACGTGCGCAAAGAGAAGATCATGGAATCTGCCATGACGGGCGATCCGGTCATCGCACTGTGCGGAAAAGTGTGGACCCCGGGCCGCGATCCCCAGAAGTTCCCGGTCTGCCCCCAGTGCAAAGAGGTCTATGAAGGCCTCCGTCCCGGTTCTGACGGCGGCAAGGGCTCCGACGGCGATTCCGGCAAATAGTGCCGTGTACCGGTCACCCGGCTGATTCGGGTGACCGGCCCGCCCTGCGGTGGCGGGGCAATACAACCACGGGGCGCTGATCTCTGCTGCGCGTCCCCGTGCCCACGAAGATTTTGATGACCGGACCAGTGCGGCTCCTCCGGAACAGATTGGTGTTTATGTTTATGTGTCTTTCGCTCACGGCTGCCGCAATGCGGGGAATTGAGGGCTCTGCGTGACGGAGACACTCTTTGGCGGGCCAACGCTGCCACCGGCCTACCCGGAACGGGCAGCGTGGGGAACCGCTCCGAAGCTCCGTGCGTGGCAGCAGGAAGCGCTTGACCGCTATTTTGCAACCGGCCCCAAAGACTTCCTGGCGGTGGCAACCCCCGGGGCAGGAAAGACCACCTTCGCCCTGCGTGTGGCGTCGATGCTGATCGAGGCCGGCACCGTGAACCGTGTGACCATCGTGGCGCCCACGGACCACCTCAAACGCCAGTGGGCTGATGCTGCGGCACGGGTGGGCATCGCGATCGACCCCAACTTCAAGAATTCGGACGGACAGCACGGCCGCGGCTTCATCGGCGTGGCGGTGACCTATGCCCAGGTGGCCAGCAAGCCCATGCTGCACCGCGCCAAGACGGAAGCAGCCCGGACCCTGGTGATCCTCGACGAGATCCACCACGGCGGCGAAGCCTTGTCCTGGGGTGACGGCCTCCGCGAGGCCTTCGACCCGGCCGCACGCCGGCTATCGCTGACGGGTACTCCCTTCCGTTCCGACACATCACCCATTCCGTTCGTGGAGTACGCCGAGGACCGGGACGGCATCCGCCGCTCCAAGGCGGACTACACGTACGGCTACGGCAACGCCCTCCGCGACCATGTGGTCCGCCCCGTGATGTTCATGGCGTACTCAGGACAGATGCGCTGGCGCACCAGCGGCGGCGAGGAGATGGCGGCATCCCTGGGCGAATCGGCGGTCACCAAGGACATCATTGCGCATGCCTGGCGGACTGCCCTCAACCCGGCCGGCGAGTGGATCCCGGCTGTCCTGGCAGGGGCGGACAAGCGCCTGAGCGAGGTCCGCCGCACCGTGCCTGACGCCGGCGGCCTGGTGATCGCCACGGACCACGACGCGGCGCGCGCCTACGCGGGCCAGCTGAAGAAGATCACCGGTGAATCTCCCACCGTGATCCTTTCCGATGACGCCAAGGCCTCCAGCAAGATCGAGGAATTCACCGCCAGCGAAAAGCGCTGGATGGTGGCCGTCCGGATGGTGTCCGAAGGCGTTGACGTGCCGCGGCTTTCGGTGGGCGTCTACGCCACCTCCACGTCCACGCCGCTGTTCTTCGCCCAGGCCGTGGGCCGTTTTGTGCGCGCCCGCAAGCGCGGCGAAACCGCCTCCGTGTTCCTGCCGTCAGTGCCCCAGCTGACTGCACTGGCGAACTCGATGGAAGCCGAACGGGACCACGCCCTGGACCGGCCGGAGAAGGAGGACGCCGACGGCCTGTTCAACCCCGAAGACTCGCTCATGGACGAGGCCAACCGGGAGGACAAGGCGTCCGACAGCCTCACCAAGGGCAAGTTTGAGGCCCTGGACTCGCAGGCGTCATTCGACCGCGTGCTGTTCGACGGCGGCGAGTTCGGCACCGGCGGCGACATCGGATCCGACGACGAACTGGACTTCCTGGGAATTCCGGGCCTCCTGGACGCCGAGCAGGTGGGAACGCTGCTGCGCCAGCGCCAGCACGAGCAGCAGAGCCGCAAGAAGCTGAGGGCTCCCGAGAACGCACCGGCTACCACCGTGCCGGACCACCGGATGCTGATGGACCTGCGCAACGAACTTGCCAAGAACGTGGCTGCCTGGTCCGCGCGGACCGGAACTCCGCACGGCGTGGTGCACACGAAGCTCCGCACCGTGTGCGGCGGCCCGCCGGTGGCGCAGGCGAATGAGGAACAGCTGCAGGCCCGGCTGCGGAAGCTTCAGGACTGGTTCATCGGCCGCAAGTAGGGCGCGGCCGATGAGGGTGCGGCCGGGGCGGGCTGCCGAAGGAGCGCCGGATCAGGCGAGGTCCACGCCGCCGAGTTCCATCTCGGCGAAGGCGTCGTCAAGGTCGGCCGCGATCCCGGCCGTCAGGTTCCGGACCACCGTGACCGAGTAACCGGCCTGGACGGCATCCAGGGCCGTGGCCATGACGCAGTAGTCGGTGGCGATGCCCACGATGACGACGTCCTCCACGTCGTGGCTCTGCAGCCAGTCGTCCAGGCCGATGGCGTCCTCGTCGGCGAATGAAGCCGCGGTAAGCGCCTCCACGTCGTCCGGCAAGGACAGGGCCCCGGGTTTGCGCTCGCCCGTGGGCACCTCGTCCTCCGGAGCCAGGATGCCTTCGAAGCCGGAGTAGGCGGCTGTGAACTGGCCCTTCCGGAAATAGGCCTGGATGTACTCCGTGTCCAGATCCGGATGCAGCTCCGCGCCGGGCGTGCCGGCAACGCAGTGCGGAGGCCAGCTGTCAATGAAGTCGGGGGCTTCGGAGAAGTGGGCGCCGGGATCGATGTGCCAGTCCTGCGTAGCCACGATGTGGTCGAACTGGCCGTGGTAGGCGTCCACGTACTCGCTGATGGCGCCCGCGACGTCGGCCCCGCCCTTGACGGCCAGGGAACCGCCCTCGCAGAAATCGTTCTGCACATCAACAATAATCAGGGCGCGTGACATCAGTTCTCCTCATAAACGGTGGGGATGGCCGCCTCGCCGCGCTGCAGGCGGTTGACGACGGGCGGCAGTTCCGCCATCGAGTCCATGTGGCGCTGGCGGGCGCGGAAGACGCCCTCGGTTCCGGTCCAACCGGGGAGGAGCTCGCCGTTTTTGACGAACTGCTGCAGCAGCTGGCGGTCGTTGCCGTCGTCCTCGGGACGGTGGCCCACCCCCACGATCTCGTGGGTGGCGACGCCCCGTTCATTCAGCCTGCGCAGCGCGTACTTCCGGCCGCCCTTGCTGGTCTTGTTCTTGGCCGCTTTGGCCACGGACACGAATTCCCCGGAGTCGTCGGTGCGGCTGACGAGCTTGTACACCATGCTCGCGGTGGGGGCGCCGGAGCCGGTGACCAGCGAGGTGCCCACGCCATAGGAGTCAACCGGCGCCGACTGCAGCGCCGCGATGGCGTACTCATCCAGGTCCGAGGTGACCACGATCTTGGTGTTCTCGTTGCCCAGTTCGTCCAGCAACTGACGGACCCACTGGGCCTGCGCCACGAGGTCCCCGGAGTCCAGCCGGACGGCTCCCAGTTGGGGACCCGCCAGGTCAACGGCCGTACGGACGGCCGCTTCGACGTCGTACGTGTCCACCAGCAGCGAGGTTCCGCTGCCGAGCGAGGCGATCTGCGCCTCAAAGGCTTCCCGTTCGGTGTCGTGCAGAAGCGTGAAGGAATGGGCGGCGGTGCCCACCGTCTTGATGCCGTAACGCCGGCCGGCTTCGAGGTTGGAGGTGCTGTCGAAGCCGGCGATGACGGCTGCACGTGCAGCCGCGGCCGCTGACTCCTCCTGGGTCCGCCGGGATCCCATTTCGATGCAGGGGCGGTTGCCTGCGGCGGTGATCATCCGGGACGCCGCGGAGGCGATGGCGCTGTCGTGGTTGAGCACCGAGAGGATATAGGTTTCCAGGATGCAGGCCTCAGCGAACGTCGACTCCACAATCAGGATGGGGGAGTTGGGAAAGTACGCTTCGCCCTCGGCATAGCCCCAGATGTCCCCGCTGAAACGGAACCCGGCCAGATAGTCCAGGGTTTCGGCGTTGACCACTCCGGAACTGCGGAGGAAGTCCAGCTCGGGGCCGCCGAACCTGAAGTCCGCGATGCCCTCCAGCAGCCGGCCCGTTCCGGCCACGATCCCGTAGCGGCGGCCGTCCGGGAGCCTGCGGGCGAACGCCTCAAACACCGACTTCCGGTGTGCGGCACCGGAGTGCAGCGCGGCCTGGAGCATGGTCAGCTCGTAATGGTCGGTGTACAAGGACGTGCGGGGATGGTCCCAGCCAGCAGAGGTACTCACGAATTCACTCTAGTCCCCACCGGCTCCCACGTCTCGCTTCGCTTCGCCGCGGGGCCCTCGCCGGCGTGGGCCCATCATCGCCCTAGAATGGACAGATGACCCTTAGCGTTGCGCTCGGCCCCGACACCCGGGAGAGCACCCAGACCGGAACTGTGACGTCCACCGACGCCCTGACGGCCCCGGACATTCCCTGGAACCTGGTGATCTGGAACGATCCCGTCAACCTGATGAGCTATGTGAGCTACGTCTTCCAGAGTTACTTCGGCTATTCCGAGCCCAAGGCCAACAAGCTCATGATGGAGGTCCACAAGAAAGGACGTTCCATCGTGGCGCACGGCAGCAAGGAGCAGGTGGAGCAGCACGCCGTCGCCATGCACGGCTTCGGTTTGTGGGCAACGGTGGAGAAAGCCGCCGGCGGCGGAAAAGACGGCGGATCCGGCAAGGGCAAAGGCAAACGTGGCTAAGGCATTCAAATACGGGATCAAAGGCATCACCGGGTACCTGGAGCCGGCGGAGCGGGAACTGCTGCGCAGCCTGATCGACGACGTCATCTCCATGCTCCAGCCGGCCGAAAGCGCCAGTGAAGATCCGCTCACCGCCCTGATCGGGCTGGACATGAATGTCCGGGAACCGTCGGACCGCGCGCTGCGGCGGCTGCTGCCCAACGTGACGAAGGACGACGACGCCGCCTCACTGGAGTTCCGCCAGCTCACCGAACGCTCTCTGCGGGAAAACAAGATCGGCGCCCTGCGGGCAGCCGCCCTGGGGCTGGACACCAACGAACTGGTTCTTTCGCCGGCTGATGCCAGGCACTGGTCGCAGGCGCTCAACGACGTCCGGCTTGTCCTGGCCGAAAGGCTCGACATCCGCGATGACGCCGATGCCGAACATGTCCATGCCATGCAGGACTGGTCCCAGGCGGAGGACGTTGAAAGCTACCTGGCACTGGTGTACAACTTCACCACGTGGCTGCAGGAATCTCTGGTGCAGGCCATGCTGCAGTCCATGGAGCCGCGCGGCTGACCGGAGCGGCCCGCGCCCCCGTGCGGCCGGCCGGCCAATTGTGACCCATCCGACATGAGTCGGGCGACACAATGTAATGGCCGCACCATCAGGGAAGCCCTATCCTCGAATAATCATGACTTCAGCATCGAGCATGGATCCGGCAGCGGCAGCTGTGGCGGATTCCCCAGCGAGCAGCCCGGACGACAGCCCCATGGGCTCGCGGCCCATCGGCATCTTCGACTCCGGCGTCGGCGGACTGACCGTGGCACGGTCCATCATCGACCAGCTGCCGAATGAATCAATCCTGTACGTAGGGGATACGGCCAACGGCCCCTATGGCCCGCTGCCCATCGCCGAGGTCCGCGCCAACGCCCTCGGCGTCATGGATGAGCTGGTGGACTCCGGCGTCAAGCTGCTGACCATCGCATGCAACTCGGCCTCCGCCGCCGTGCTGCGGGACGCCCGTGAACGGTACACGGCCCGCTACGGAATCCCCGTCATCGAAGTCATCCAGCCGGCCGTGCGGCGGGCAGTGGCCTCCACCCGGAGCGGCCGGGTGGGCGTCATCGGCACCTCCGCCACCATCGGCTCCCGCGCTTACGAGGACACCTTCGCCGCCGCGCCCGACCTGCACATCACCTCCGTGGCCTGCCCGGCATTCGTCAGCTACGTGGAGGCCGGCATCACCACTGGCCCGGAACTGCTGGCCGTGGCCCGGGAGTACCTTGAGCCGCTGCGCTCCGCCGGCGTGGACACGGTGGTGCTCGGCTGCACGCACTACCCGCTGCTGACCGGCGTCATCTCCTATGTCATGGGGGAGGACGTCACCCTCGTATCCAGCGCCGAGGAAACCGCCAAGGACGTGTACCGGGCGCTCGTCTCGCACGACCTGCAGCGGACCCTCGAAGCACCGCCCGAGCACCACTTCATTGCCACCGGTGAAGCAGGCCAGTTCGAAACCCTGGCCAGGCGTTTCCTGGGGCCCGAGGTGCTCAGCGTGCGGCACGTGGACCACGTTGCCGCGCAGTACCCCACCGGCAGCCTGGCGAAAATTACGCCGGAAATGATCGCGGCGGCGCAGGCCGGCGCCTCCCGGCCGCGGATTTCCAACTTCGTCGGCGGATCCGCGGCCGGGGGGTCCCGCCGGTGAAATTGACCATTGTTGGCTGCACCGGATCCTTCCCCGGACCGGGCTCCCCGGCGTCGTGCTACCTGTTGACCGCCCACGACGGCGAGCGGACCTGGAAGATCGTCATGGACCTTGGCAGCGGGGCGCTGGGCGCCATCCAGCGGTACACGGACCTCGAGGACATCGACGCGATCTTCCTCACCCACCTTCATCCGGACCATTGCATGGACCTGTGCGGGCTGCACGTGGCTGTGCGCTGGAAGCCGGGCGGCTGGGGCCGTGACCGGATCCCGGTGTGGGGACCTGCCGCCACCGCCGACCGGATGGCCACGGCGTACGGGCTGGAACTGGACCCGGGCATGCATGAGGAATTCGACTTCACCAACTGGACGGAACGGCAGTCGGTCACCGTCGGGCCGTACACCGTGACGCCCTTCGCGGTGAACCACCCCGTGGAGGAGGCCTACGCCCTCCGTGTCGAAGTCACCGAACCATCCGCGGACGGCGTCCCCGTCACCCGTGTCCTCACGTACTCGGGTGACACTGACTCTTGCTCAGGACTGGAGGAGGCCGCGAAAGACGCCGACCTGTTCCTGTGCGAGGCAGCCTTCGAGGAAGGCCGCGACGACGACATCAAGGACGTCCACCTGACCGGCAAGCGCGCCGGTGAGGCCGCTGTGGCCGCCGGTGCCCGCCGGTTGCTGCTGACCCACATTCCGGTGTGGACGTCGCAGACAACCGTAATGGCGGAAGCCAAGCAGGTCTTCGGGCAGCACGTTGCTGTGGCCGTCGCGGGCGTGCACTACACCATCTGAGGCGCCGGCCGCCCGGGGCAGTTGTGGTCCGGGCAGGCCTGGGCGGGTCGATAAGCTAAAGGCATGACTTCTGAAGCAATTGCCACCCCCGTCATTCGTGCCGACGGCCGTACCCCTGATCAGCTCCGCCCGATCAGCATCACCCGCGGCTGGTCCAAGCAGGCCGAAGGTTCGGCCCTGATCGAATTCGGTAATACCCGGGTGCTGTGCACGGCTTCCCTGACCGAAGGCGTGCCGCGCTGGCTCAAGGGGGAGGGCCGCGGCTGGGTCACCGCCGAGTACGCCATGCTGCCCCGCGCCACCAACACCCGTTCCGCCCGTGAGTCCGTGAAGGGCAAGATCGGCGGCCGCACCCACGAGATTTCCCGGCTGATCGGCCGTTCGCTCCGTTCCATCATCGACACCAAGGCTCTCGGCGAGAACACGATCGTGCTGGACTGCGACGTCCTGCAGGCCGACGGCGGTACGCGCACCGCCGCCATCACCGGAGCCTATGTGGCGCTCGCCGAGGCCATCCGCTTCGCCCGCGAAAACAAGATCATCTCCAAGAACGCCCAGCCCCTCATCGACACGATTGCAGCCGTGTCGGTCGGCATCATCGACGGCGTCCCCATGCTGGACCTGCCGTACGTCGAGGATGTCCGCGCTGAGACGGACATGAATGTGGTGGTCACCGGCTCCGGCAAGTTCGTGGAGGTGCAGGGCACCGCAGAGGGGGCACCCTTCGACCGCGACGAGCTGAACAAGCTGCTGGACCTGGCCCTGCTGGGCACCGAGCAGCTCGCCGCCATCCAGCGCGAAACCCTGGCGGAAGCCCCGTGACCCAGCCCGACGGGATCCGCAGCGACGGCGTGCCCGGCTCCGCCGCTGCGGCTCCCGTGCTGGTCCTGGCAACGCACAACAAAGGCAAGCTCCGGGAACTGCGGGAGCTTTTGCGCGGGCAGGTGCCGGGGCTCGACGTCGACACCCAGGTAGTGGACGCCGGCGCCGTCGGCGCACCGGACGTCGCTGAAACGGGAGTGACGTTTGCCGAGAACTCCCTGCTCAAGGCACGGGCAGTCGCGGAGGCTACCGGGCTGGTGGCCATTGCGGATGATTCGGGTCTCTCGGTGGACGTCCTCGGCGGGGCGCCGGGGATCTTTTCGGCACGGTGGAGCGGCCGGCACGGGGACGACGCCGCCAACCTCCAGCTTCTGCTGGCGCAGCTGGCCGATGTTCCGGACGGGTACCGCGGCGCTGCCTTCGTTTGCGCCGCGGCGCTCGCCGTACCGGGCCACGCAACGGATGGCGGCCGCGAAGTGGTGGAGTACGGCCAGCTTGAAGGATCGCTGCTGCGCGAACCGCGTGGCGAGGGTGGATTCGGCTATGACCCGGTGCTCCAGCCAAGCGGCCTGGACCGCAGCTGCGCCGAGTTGAGCCCGGAGGAGAAGAACGCCATCAGCCATCGGGGCCAGGCGTTCAGGGCGCTCCTGCCCTCAATCGTTGAGGCGTTGGCCGAGCACAGCCCGCGGAACCGGTTCTAGCGGTCAGAAAATGATTGAAGGCGCCCCCCGCAGGGGGCGCCTTCAATCATTTGCAGTGCTATCCGTCAGCCGGAGCTACATGTTCGTCTTGCGTTCTTCTTCGGGTTCGTGCTCTTCGATGAACTCGTCCACGGCGTCCGTGCCGAAGTGCGCGGCCTGGCGCTTGGCGGACAGCCCGCGGAGCACTTCGATGCCGATGGGGATCACGGAGACCAGCACGATCACGATGAAGATGACGTCGAGGTTCTCGCGGACCCACGGCACCCGGTCGCCCAGCAGGTAGCCGAGCAGCGTGACGCCGCCGCCCCAAAGGACGGCGCCAATGACGTTGAAGAGGAAGAACTTGCGCTTGCTCATCTGCGCGACGCCCACGATGACCGGTACGAAGGTGCGGATGATGGGAACGAAGCGTGCCAGGATTAGCGCCTTGCCGCCGTGCTTTTCGAAGAAGGCGTGCGCGCTTTCGACGTTTTCGCGCTTGAACAGTTTGGAGTCCGGCTTGTTGAAGATGGCCGGACCGGCTTTGGAACCGATGAAATAGCCGGTCTGGTTGCCGATGATGGCCGCAACGATGATCAGGGCGGAGAACAGCCAGATGTTGAACTTGATGGTGTCCGTTGCAACCAGAAGCCCGGCAGTGAACAGCATGGAGTCGCCGGGGAGGAAGAAGCCGATCAGCAGACCGGTCTCGGCGAAGATGATGCCGCAGACCAGCAGCACAACCCAGGGCGCAAGTGCCGGATCGGCCAGGAAGATCTGGGGGTTGAGCCAGTCGGGGAGGAACGAGGCCAGGTGCGGCTGCACCGGTCCCGCACCCCCGAGGGTGGACACGGCAAAGTCACTCATCGCATGTAGGTTCACCACTCAAGGTTACTGGACCTCCGGTGCCGGGCCCGTCCTGCACGGCCGTTGCGTGACCATCGACACCCGCGACAAGCCGGCTTAGTGTGCCGGGGCGCGGGCTGACCGGCGGTAAAGTTTGACCCGTGGGTTTGGACTTTACGGCGATCGACTTCGAGACAGCCAACGGCTTCCGCGGTTCGCCGTGCGCCGTTGGCCTGAGCAAGGTCCGCGGCGGCGTGGTGGTGGAGGAAGCTTCCTGGCTGATGCGGCCGCCCGAAAACCACGACCGGTTCGACTACCACAATGTGCGGATCCACGGCATCAGGCCCGAGGACGTGGCCGGCCTGCCGCGCTTCGGCGAACTCTTCCCCGAGATCGGCGCGTTCATTGGCGGCGATGTCCTGGCCGCGCACAACGCCGCCTTCGACCTGGGCGTGATCCGGTCAGGTCTGGAAGTGTCCGGGCTGCCGGGCCCCGCCTACGACTATGTGTGCACGGTGATGCTCTCCCGCCGGTGCTATTCGCTGGTTTCCAATTCGCTGCCCTACGCTGCCGAGGAAGCGGGCGTCCCGCTGGTCAACCACCATGACGCGGCTGAGGATGCCAGGGCATGTGCAGGAATCCTGATCGACATTGCGCAGCGGAACGGTGCCGGCAGCATCGCCGAACTCTACCTGTCCCTGGGACTTCCGCTGCAGCACCAGCAGGCGTTTGATCCCGCCCGTGACGGCCTGTCGAAGGCAACCCTGACAGCCTTGGGGGCGGCCGGCGGCACCGGGACCGCGGCACGGCCGTTCACGCCGGGCTGGCCCGAGGAAGGGGCCAACCCCGCGCCGAATTCCGACGCCGAACCCGGCCATCCGCTGTTCGGGCAGACCGTCGTGTTCACGGGGGAACTGGCCATGCCCCGGCCCGAAGCCAAGGTCCTGTCCGCGGAGTTCGGTGCACAGCCCGAAAGCCGGGTGACCGGCCGGACCACGGTGCTGGTGGTCGGCGACGGCTTTGTGGCTTCGGATCTCCGCTCCGGCCGCCTGACGGGCAAGGCGCGGCGGGTACTGGAACTCCACGAGCGGGGCCAGCGCATCGAGGTGCTGTCCGAAGGTGAGTTCCTGCAAATGGTTGGCGGGCAGGTGACCGCTGCCGCCGCCCTGATGTAGCAGCTGCTTCCCGGGCGTTCGCCGGAGGGTCATATGGCGCAACAATGCTTCCGGTGCTGCCGGCGGCCTCCTAGCCTTGCACCATGGGCAAACTGCGGGTCACCGATTCCACCACTGTCACTGCGGCTGATGCCGCCCCCGCCACCGGCGCTGCCATTGCGGCTGAGAACCAGCGCGCCGGGGTGGACTGGCGCAAGGTGTTCGAGTTCCCCAACCCGGTCAACGAGTATGCCGCCCGGATCACGGCGGGCCTGGTCGTGCTGCTGGCCGCCGTGACGCTGTTGACCGGCTGGGGCTGGGGGCTGGCCGTCATTGCCGCCGGCTTCTGGCTGCGCGTGCTGTTCGGCCCCCGGATTTCACCGCTGGCCAGGCTCTCCGTCAAGGTCCTGGCGCCGCGCCTTGGCCGGGCCAAGCTTGTCCCCGGTCCGCCCAAGCGCTTCGCGCAGGGCATCGGTGCAGCCATGTCGACTGCCGCGGCGCTGCTGCTCGCGGCAGGGCTCGCTCCGGCTGCCTGGTCGCTCCTGGCGGTCCTGGTCCTGGCAGCCTCGCTGGAGGCGTTCGCAGGGTTCTGCCTTGGCTGCGCGATCTTCGGCTTCCTTCAGAGCCGCGGGCTGATCCCGGAGGACATCTGCGAGGCGTGCAACAACATCACCCTCAGGCGATCGTAACTTTGACCAGCTGACCGGCCATGCCCCGGATGACGTCCGGTGCTTCCAGGGAATCCAGCCACTCCGCCGGAAGGCAGTCCTCACCGTAAAGGGCTCCCAGGATGTTCCCGGCAATGGAGCCGGTGGAGTCGCTGTCTCCGCTGTGGTTCACAGCGAGCACAATTGCCTCACGGAAGTGTGACTGCGGGTCGACGCCCCCGGTCTCCGGCGCGGTGTCGCCGGCCACATCCGGTGCCGTGGCCAGCACCGCGTAAAGCGCGACGGCGAGGGCTTCCTCTGCCACCCAGCCCTCTCCGAGTTCCCGCACCAGGTCCTCGGGGCCGAGGCGGCCGGCACCGGCCGCCGGCCCGGAAACTCCCGCGAGCTGAAAGGCCCGTTCCAGCCGGTCGATAAGCGCCGGCTCGGCGTCGTCCCTGCCCCGGGCATGGGCGAAGGCATAGGTAGCCGCCTCAAGGAGACTTTGGCCACTTACCAGGGCATGGATCAGGAGGCTGAACGTTCCTGCGCTCTGCCGTGCTGAACGGTGGCCGTGGGTCAATGAAGCCGCGTCAGTGCTCAGCTTGTACACCGCGTCGGCAGGAATATGCGGAATCAGGCCGAACGGTGCCGAGCGCATCACCGTCCCGCAGCCCTTCGACCCGGGATTGACCGGGCGGTACACGGTTCCCATTTCACCTGTGGCCAGGCCGCTGAGGCAGGCATTTCCGGGCGCCCGCCGGTGCTTCAGGGCCGCCTGGCCGTCAATCCACCGAGGCTGCGGAACCGGAGCCGACGGCGGGACAGGCACACCCTGGGTAGCCAGCCACCGCAGGTAGGCGAGCCACACACAAGCGTTGGCATCGGCGGCCGTGCCGGCATTTGCCCATTCCAGTGCCTCCACCAGGCCGTCAACTGTATACAGCGTCATTTGGGTGTCGTCCGAAAAGTGGCTGCCGGCGTCGAGCGCTGAAAAATCCTGAAGTCCCGCGGGGCCAAACCGGCTCCGGATGGTGGAAATATCGTCGAATTCTACGGCGTAGCCGAGGGAATCGCCCAGGGCGCCGCCCAGCAGGCAGCCATGGATCCGGGACTGGGGCGTCGGTACCGGCGGGCGGGAAGGTTCAGTGCTCATGACTGTAAATTTACCCCGGGCAGGCCCGCCGAGTCGCGGGGAGCCGGGGCCCCGGTCGCTGCGACGGCGTGCCGCGGGCTAAGCTCGAATCCAGCAAGCGTCCAGACTCCGTTGGCAGAATATGTCGGACAGTACATTGCCGGGCGCACCGCCGTCCGCACGCCCGCCGGAATCACCGGGCGGGCAACGAAGCAAAGGATTTCCAGAACATGACCTCCCCCGTGCCTGCACGCCAGACCACAAGTCCCGTTTTGCGCTCCGCTCCGGACGCTTTCACACCCGGGCTTGCGGCACGTCTGTCAGCGGAGGCCTTTGGAACCCTTTTCCTGGTGATCGCCGGACTGGGCGTGCCGCTGTTCACGATCCCGCAATCCAACCCGTTGTCCGCCTCGCTGGCCGCCGGGCTCGCCGTCACGGCCGCAATGCTCGCATTCGCCTATGTCTCCGGCGGCCACTTCAACCCGGCCGTGACGCTGGGCAACGCCATCGCAGGCCGCATCAGGCTGCCGGAGGCTGCGGCGTACCTCGGAGCGCAGCTTGTCGGCGCCGTCGCCGGAGCCCTGGCACTGTTCGGAATCCTGCGAACGGTGCCCAAAATCGAAGACACCCGCGCCGCCTTTGACACCGTGACGGCTGGCTTTGGGGAGCATTCCATCATCCAGGCGCCCATGGCCGGAGTCCTGCTCGTCGAGGTTCTCGGCGCTGCGATCCTGGTGGCCGTCTACCTGGGCACTACGGCTGCACGGAACACCAACAAAGCAGCAGCCCCCTTCGCAGTGGGACTCACGCTCGCCGTCCTGCTGCAGCTGGGCCAGGCCGTGGGCAACACCCCGTTCAACCCGGCCCGCGCCACCGCATCGGCCATTTTCAGCAACTCCTGGTCCCTCGGGCAGCTGTGGCTCTTCTGGGTGGCCCCGCTGGTGGGTGCCGCCATCGCCGGCCTCGTGTTCCGCGGGTTCGCCGAGACCCCTGCCGCTGTTCCGGCCCGTGCCCGGGCCGACGCCGCTGCGGACGGGTCCGACGACGATCTCCACGACGATGTTGACGATGACACCACCGATTTTGAAGGCGACGCCGCCGGCCGCTCCGACGCGCGGCCTGCCGGCACGTCGGCCGACGATGACGCCCGGGACTTCTTTGACGGCAAGCGCGGACAGTAGTTGCCCGGCCGTGCCGTGTCTGTGCCGCAAAACTGTCGGTACCCGCGGATAGCTTAAGAACATGCGGTTATTGCACACTTCCGATTGGCACCTGGGCAGGTCGTTCCACGGCGTCGGCATGCTGGACGCCCAGCAGGGCTTCATTGACCAGCTGGTCGACTTCGTTGGCGACGAGAAAGTGGACGTTGTCCTGATCGCCGGTGATGTCTACGATCGCGCCCTGCCGGGAGTTGACGTGGTCCGCCTGCTGGACGACGCCCTCGTGCGGCTGACGGAGGCGGGTGCGCAGGTGGTTCTCACCAGCGGAAACCATGATTCCGCCATCCGCCTCGGCTTTGCGTCACGGCTGCTGGAGCGCGGGGGAGTGCACCTGCGTACCCGGCTCGCCGAACTGGACGTACCGGTCCTGTTGCCGTTGGACGCCGCGGCGGATGGTCCCGTGCTGGCCATCTACGGAATTCCATGGCTTGAGCCGCGGCTGGTCGCCGGGCATCTGGGCGTTGACCCCGCCAGCCACTTCGAAGTGACGCGTGCGGCGACGGAAATGATCCGGGCCGACGTGGCCACCCGGTCCAAGGCCAGGACGGTCCATCCGGTTGTGCTGGCCCATACATTCGCGAGCGGCGGGATCAGCTCCGACAGCGAACGGGACCTGAGCATCGGTGGAGTCGGAGCCGTTCCGCTGGACCTCTTTGACGGTTTCGGCTATACCGCGCTGGGCCACCTGCACGGCCGGCAGTCGCTGTCGCCGACCGTCCGCTACTCCGGATCGCCCCTTGCCTACTCCTTCTCGGAAGCCAGGCACCGGAAAGGCGGCTGGCTGGTCGAAGCGGATGCCACCGGCATCACCGACGTCACGGAGGTCTTCTGGGAAGCGCCGCGGGCACTCGCCGTGCTGCGTGGCACCATCGACCACCTCCTCTCAGCCGAGGAACATGCCTGGGCCGAGGCCGCCTATTGCCAGATCACCCTGACGGACCCGCAGCGCCCCGCCCAGGCCATGGACAAACTGCGGGCCCGCTTTCCTGACACCCTGGTCCTCGGCTTCGAGCCCGAAGGCGCAGCCGCTGATGTGAGCACGAGTTACAGCGCCAGGCTCGCCGCAGCAGATGACGATCTGTCCATCTGCTGCGGTTTCCTGGAACACGTCCGCGGCCGCAGCACCGACGACGCCGAAGCGGCTGTGCTGCGGGAAGCCCTCGACGCCGCACGGCTGGAAGAGATGTCATTGTGAGGATCCACCGGCTCGAAATTTCCGCCTTCGGCCCCTTCGCGGGCACCGAGCACATCGACTTTGACCGGCTCAGCGCACACGGGCTCTTCCTGCTGAACGGCGCAACCGGCGCCGGCAAGACCAGCGTCCTGGACGCGATCTGCTTTGCCCTGTACGGGTCCGTGCCCGGTGCACGCCAGGAGGGCAAGCGCCTCCGCAGCGACCACGCCGACGCCGCCGCGGAACCGCGTGTCACCTGCGAGTTTTCGGCCAAGGGACGGCACTTTGAAGTCTCCAGGATTCCTGCGTGGAAGAGGCCCAGCGCCAGGGGCAGGAACGGATTCACGGAACAGAAGGCCAACACCCTGCTGCGCGAACGCGTTGACGGGCAGTGGATCGAGAAGTCCGGCCGTAACGATGAAGCCGGCGCGGAAATCAGCTCCGTGCTGGGCATGGACCGTGAGCAGTTCACCCGGGTGGTCATGCTGCCGCAGGGGGACTTCGCCGCTTTTCTCCGCTCCAAGCCTGCCGAGCGGCTGGAACTGCTCCAAAGCCTGTTCGGCACGCAGCGCTTTGAGGCCGTGGAACAGGAGCTCGCCAGGCGTGCCGCGGATGCCCGCACTCAGGTGGCCAGCCTCAACAGCCAGTTGGACCTCCTGCTGGCACAGGCCAGGTCCGAAGCAACTCCGGCGGAAGAGGAACTGCCGGATGTCCCGGCAGCGCCGGAAGACGCCGGACTCCTTCTCGAGTGGCTGCAGGACACCGCTGCGGCCAGGGCCGGGACAGCGCAGGCCGAAGCGGACCAGGCGGCAGCAGGACGCGCCGGGGCTGCGCGCCGCCTCGAGGCCGCCGAAGCGCGTGCTGCCCGCCAGGCCAAACTTGCTGCGGCGGAACGCCGGAGATCGGCTGCAGACGCCGCAGCGCCCGAACTCCGGGAAAAGGCACGGCAGCTTGGCCTTCACCGCAAGGCCGAGGTACTCGGCGGCCAATTGCAGGCCGTGGACAAGGCCGACATCGCTGAGGAGCGGGCTGCCCGGGCCATGGCTACGGCGGCCGGCGAATTGCACGCTGCAGTCCTCGTGGACGCCGAGCTCGCCGCCCTGTCCGCCTCCGCCCGCCGGGAAAGCGGCAGTGCGGACGGACAATTCTTCGATGCTGCAATCGTACGGAGTGAACTCAGCCGCCTGAGGTCCCTCCGCGCGGTGCTTGAGGAACGGCTGCCGGACGAAGCCAGGCTGTCCGGGATGGTGGCCCGCGGCGCGGAACTTCGGAAGACCCTTGACCAATTGCGTGAGGGAAGGCGGGCCGGCGCCGCCGCGCTCGACGGTTTGCGGGCGGAGGCCGCCGAATTGCTTGCGGGCGTGAAACCCCTTGAGGAGCTTGCTGCCGAAGCCCAGCTGCGGACCAAAGAGGCCGCAGCCGCGGAGGAACTCGTAGCTGTCGTAGGCCGCTACGCTGCAGCGGTCCGGGTCAGTTCCGGCGTTGCCGAACGGCACCGCCTGGCCCGGGACGACCACCAAAACCACCGCCAGCGGTGGCTGGACCTGAGGGAAGAGCGGCTCGCCAATGCAGCTGCGGAGCTTGCTTCCCAGCTGCGGCCGACGGAGCCCTGCCCCGTGTGCGGCAGCCCCGAGCACCCTTGTCCGGCTCCGGCGGCCACGGCCGCGCTGGCCGTTGCTGACGCGGAACGCGCGGCTCAGGAAGCCTGCGAGGCTGCGGAAGCGGTCCTGGCAGCGCTGGACAAAGAACTTGCCGAAGCGCGGCAGCAGGTCGCCGTGCTGGCGGCCCAGGGCGGCGATCTCCCGCCGGAGGAAGCGCGCGCGGACGCGGCCCGGGCGAAGGAGCGGGCGGACGAGGCAGTCCGGGCGGCCGCTGACCTCGCCGCCAGCCGCGAGCGCCGGGCAGAACTGGACGAACACATCGCTGCTGCGGAATCGGCTCGGGCCGCAGCCGATTCCGGCATGGCGAAGACTGAGTCCACCCTCATGGAAGTCCAGGAACAGACGGACGCCCTGGATAACGCACTGGGCAAACTGCGTGCGGGCTACCCGACACTCGGCAGCCGCCTGGGCTCCCTCGATGAATCCACGGCGCTCCTGGAAAGAACAGACGCCGCGAGGAGCAGCCTCGAACAGGCCGGGCAGCGCACCAGGGATGCCCGCCAGCAGCTGGACCAGGCGCTTCCGGAGTCCGGGTTCGATTCCGCCGCGGCCGCCCGGTCCGTCCTGCTTCCGGTCCCGGAAGCAGCGCTGCTCGAAGCCGCAATCCGCGCGGGCCAGGATGAAGAAGCCCGGGTCGGGGAACTTTTCGCCAGCGAGGAACTGGTCCTGGCCACACGCGAGCTTGAGGAGGACGGCCCGGTAGAGGCCGACGTGCTGGAACAGCTCCGCGCGGAGGACGCTGCCGCTGAACGGACTGTCCGGCAAGCCGTCGTCGCTGCGGGGCTCGCCGAGAAGTCAGTCCTGACCCTCCGCCGCATCGCGGAGGACTACGGCCGCCTCGCGGCGTCGGGCCAAGGTCCGCGGGAACGTGCCGCGCTGCTCACGGCGGTGGCCGAGGCCGCCCGCGGCGCCGGTGACAACACCTACCGCATGAGCCTGAACAGCTACGTACTCGCGGCGAGGCTCGAGCAAGTGGCCATTGCCGCTTCGGAAAGGCTGGTCGGCATGAGCGATGGCCGGTACACCTTGCAGCACACGGACGCCAAAGCCGCCCGCGGTGCCAAGTCCGGTCTGGGCCTGGAAGTCGTGGACCAGTGGACCGGGCAGCGCAGGGATACCGCCACGCTGTCCGGCGGTGAATCGTTCATGGCCTCCCTGGCCCTGGCGCTGGGTCTCGCGGACGTGGTGCAACAGGAGTCCGGCGGAGTCGACATCGAGACGCTCTTCGTGGACGAGGGCTTCGGCAGCCTCGACGAGCAGGCGCTGGAACAAGTGATGGATGCCCTCGAGGGGCTGAGGGACGGCGGTCGTGTGGTCGGACTGGTGAGCCATGTGCCCGAGATGAAGCAGCGCATCAGCACCCAGCTCCAGGTGGTCAAGGGACGGAACGGTTCCACCCTCCACATTTCGGACGACGCCCTGGCCTGAGCCGGCGGATCCGCCCGCGCTTCCCGCGCCTCCCGCCCGGTCCGCCCGGAGACGCACCGTGCCCTCGGCTACAATTGAGGAGTTACCGGGTCGCGCGCATCGGGAGGAGGGACGATGCGCACCATTGAGCGAACCCGGAACAATGAACCCTTCACTCTCTTCCCAGGCACCCGCCGCCACACCCCCTGCCGTAACCGCAGCAGCTGACACCGCAAAGCCCGAAGCCCCGTCCGGGCAGGGCTTCCCCGCCCCTCCTGCGGGCACGGGAGGCCGATTCGCCCGGCTTCCGCTGCTGGCCGGCAAGGGTTTCATCCCGATTGGCCTTTTCGCCCGACTGCCCCTCGCCATGCTGACTGTAGGCGCCCTGACACTCGTTACGGCCGTCACCGGCTCGTACGCCGTTGGCGGGGCAGCAGCCGGTGCCGTGGGCATCGGCTCAGCACTGGGAGCGCCCGTTCTGGGTGCATGGGCGGACCGGCTTGGACAGCGCCCCGTGCTGCTGTTCGCCGCAGTCTTCAACACTGCCGCGGTGGTGGCCCTGATCCTCATGGCGTATCTCGTTCCGGCGGGCCAGGACCTGGCAGCGGCGCTCCCCGTCCTTGCCGCGGCTTTCGTGGCTGGAGCCAGCTGTCCCCAGGTGGGCCCGCTCGCCCGCGTCCGCTGGATGGCCCTTACCGCGCGAAGCAGAAGCGGCAACGCGGAGGATTTGGACGCCGCCCTGTCCTACGAGAGCACCGCGGATGAGCTGACCTTCGTCCTCGGCCCTGCACTGGTGGGCATCCTCGCGAGCCTGATTGCTCCGTGGCTGCCGCTGGCCGTGGCCGCGGCCCTGACGCTCACCCTGGTTCCCGCATTCGCGGTCCACCGCACCCACCTCGCCGTACCGCTAAGCGTGCGCCGGGGCCGCAGCGCCCCGGCCGTCGCGGACCGGACGGCGCCGCACGACGCCGTGGCCACCAGCGCGGACTCCGCCGCCGGTTCCCGGACGACCGGTTCCCTCGCTATGGCTGCCGTTGCCCTGCCTTTCCTGGCCATGCTGTGCATGGGAACATTCTTCGGTTCCACCCAGACGGGCTTGAGCTCTTTCTCAGCGAGCTTTGCTACGGCCGAGGTTGCCGGACTGCTGTATGCCGTGATGGGCCTCAGTTCCGCCGCAGCCGCACTGAGTGTCGCCTACTGGTCCAAGCGATTCACCTTCCCGGCGCGCTGGATGGTCAGCGCCGTGCTGATGGCCGGCCTTGCGGTGCTTCTGTTGCTGCCGGAATCGGCGTTCCCCATGGTGCTGGTGCTGCTCGTCCTGGGGCTGCCGGTGGGCCCGCTGATGGTCACCGTGTTCGCCATCGGCGGGGAAGTGGCTCCTGCCGGGCGCCTGGGAACCGTGATGACCGCCCTGGCCAGCGGCATTGTTGCCGGCACGGCACTGGGGTCCTCGGTCGCCGGACAGCTGGCGCAGCACCACGGGTATTCCGCAGCGTTCCTGGTACCGGTCTGCGCCGCAACGGCGCTGTTCCTGCTGGGGACCGCCGCCGCCGTCGTCCTCCGAAACGGCAAAGCGAGCCGCCGGGGCAACGGCACGGGCGGCCGCTAACGCGGGAACGATCTAGAGCAGCTGCTTCTCGATGCGTGCGGCGCTCGACGTCAGGGCTGCTGCCACTTCGGCCGGGTCCTGCGTTGAGCGGATATAGACGACGGCAACCGACGCCGGACGGCCGCCCGGCACGTTGATGGGGGCCGCCAAAGACGAAACTCCTGCAATGACTTCATCATGGCTTGCCGCGTAGCCGCGTTGACGGGCCTCGGCTGCCTCGGGCCGGTAGGGGATGTCCGGCGCCAACAGGGTCCATTCCTGTTCCGTGAGGGCCGACTGGATGGCTATGCCCGGGGCGCCGGCGCTGATCGGGTGCCGGGAGCCGGGGTGCTGGACCACAGTTGCTGCCGAATGCCTGGGCTCCACCGACACCAGTGTGATGCAGTCCTGGTGGTCCCACACCGCGACGAAGGCCGTCATGTTCAGTGTGTTCGCAAGCTGGGTGAGTTCAGGCAGGGCTGCCGATTGCAGGTTGCGTGAAACGCCGCGGGCCAGGACCGCCAGACCCGGTCCGGGCTGGACCTTGCCGGCGTCGTCCCGGACCAGGAGCGAATGATCCTCCAACGTGCGCAGGATGCGGTAGGCCACGGATCGGTGGACGCCCATGGCATCGGCAAGTTCCGCGATGGTGAGGGGCTGCTCGGCTTCCGCCAGGATTTCCAGCGCGCGGATCCCGCGTGAAAGGGTCTGCGACGGGGAAGCCTGGGCGGTCGCGGCCTGCGTGCCGGCGCCGGCGGTTTGAGTCATGCTGTCCATCCTAGGCCGGGAACAGTGGCGCTCCGCCCTGCGGGTCTTGTGTTGCAACTCACTTTGAGCTAGCGTTCTATATGGGAACTATATGTTCAAATATAGAACATTTCAAGGATGACTCCCATCGAAATCGACAACAGAGCAGACCATCCAAGGGGTCAATGATGATTGCCAAGCCCCGCCCGGGGGAGGCTCACGGAGCCGTCGGCCACGCGTCGGCTCCGAGGGCCCATCATTTTCGCGGGAGCCTCGGGAGGTTCGCCACCGGCGTCGCGATCGTGACCTTCGACGGCGCTACCAAGCGGCACGGCATCACCGTCAATTCGTTCACGTCCGTGTCCATGGAGCCGCCACTGGTCCTGGTGAGCATTGCCAGGACGGCCAGGGCGCACGACGAGCTCGCGGGCCGTCCGTTTGCGGTGAACATCCTGGGTGCCGAACAGCTGTATCTGGCAACGCATTTCGCCGGCTGGCCCGGGCCGGAACCCCGGTGGGTGGAAGGTGGCACGGCGCCGCGCCTCGCCGGTGTCCTGGCGTACTTCGAGTGCAGGCCCTGGGCTGAATACGACGGCGGCGACCACACCCTGTATCTCGGGGAAGTGGTGAACTTCGACTACCGCAGCGGCGACGCCCTGGCGTTTGCGAACGGCAGCTACACCACCATCCCGGAAAGCCAGCTGGGCATGGAGGACCTGCTGTAGCCCCGACCTCCCGCATCAGATAGAAGCGCACTGCAGCTCAACGAAGACTGGAGAAAGAACTATGGGCATCCGCACCGGCCGACAGTACCTGGACAAACTCAACGCCATGACGCCCCACGTGGTGATCGACGGGGAAGTCGTCAGTGAAAAAATCGCCGAGCATCCCGCGTTCAGGAACGTGGCCAGGTCCTACGCCAAGCTCTTCGACATGCAGCACGACCCCGCCTACCAGGAAGCGCTGACGTACACCTCGCCCTCCACGGGCGACCTGGTGAACGCGTCCTTCCTGGTTCCCCGGACCATCGAGGACCTGCAGCGCCGCCGCCGGGCCATCTCCACCTGGGCCGAATCCTCCAATGGCTTCCTGGGCCGCTCCGGGGACTATATGAATTCCTCCCTGACCGCGCTGAGCACCGCGGAAAAGTGGTTCGCCCAGGCCGACCCCGCGTTCGGCGAGAACATCCGCAGGTACTACGAATGGGCGCGGGAAAACGACGTCCTGGCCACGCACACCCTCATCCCGCCCCAGGTCAACCGCTCGGTCTCGGGCTCTGAGCAGATGGGTGGGCAGTTGTCGGCGCGCATCATCGAGGAGCGGGATGACGGCATAGTGATCAGCGGCGCCCGCATGCTGGCCACGATCGCTCCCATTGCCGACGAGCTCCTGGTGTTTCCGTCCACCGTCTTGCGGGGCACGCCGGAGGATGCCCCCTATTCCTACGCCTTTGCCATCCCCAATGATGCTCCGGGCCTGCGCTACCTCTGCCGCACTTCGCTGTACAACGGCGGCAGCACCCACGACGAGCCTCTGGCCTCGCGCTATGAGGAAATGGACGCTGTGGCCATCTTCGACAACGTCTTCGTGCCAAGCGAGCGGATTTTCATGCTCGGCCACCCGCAGCTCTGTAACGCCTTCTATACGGAAACCGGCGCGGGCGCCCTCATGACGCACCAGGTGGTAACCCGGACCATCGCCAAAAGCGAGTTCTTCCTTGGCCTGGCATCAGAGCTGGCAGAGTCCATCGGAATCGACGGCTTCCAGCACATCCAGGAGGACATCGCGGAACTGATCATCGACGTCGAGATCGGCAAGGCGCTGGTCCGTGCGTCGGAGGCTGACGCCGGCCTGAACGAGGCCGGCGTCATGCTGCCCAAGTGGACCACGCTGAATGCCGCCAGGAACTGGTACCCCAAGATTGCCCAGCGCTTCCCGCAGATCATCCGGAAGTTCTCGGCGTCCGGGCTGATGGCATTACCCGGTGAAGCCGATGTCAACAGCGAGGCCAGGGCGGACATTGAGATGTACCTGCAGGGTAAGACGCTCACCGGCCCGGAGCGCGTCCGCCTGTTCAAGCTTGCCTTTGACGCCTCCATCTCGGGGTTCTCGGGCCGGCAGTCCCTCTATGAGTATTTCTTTTTCGGAGATCCCGTCCGGATGGCCGGCGCCCTCGTGAGCAGCTACGACCGCGAGCCGGTCCGTGCCAGGGTCCGCGAATTCCTCAGCAGGCAGGACTGACCGTCCCGCCTGACAGGGCCCTGCTGCCGAAGCCCAAAAGGCCGTAGGCGGCAGAACCCGAAAGATTTAGTGCGCTTTGTCACACATTCGAGTATCCTCATACCAACTGACCGTTCGATCGGTAATTCGTTCGACGTCATTCCACATTCGGTAGTAGCACGTATCGGTACTGCCCACAGCCACGGAGTTCCAATGACCGCAACTTCACACGTCGATTCAGAGGCGGGTCCCAGCAGCAAGCACGAGGAACGGAAAGTCCTCGCAGGCACGCTGGTAGGCACCACCATCGAGTGGTACGACTTCTTCATCTTCGCCCAGCTGACAGCGACGCTGCTGTCCCCACTGTTCCTTGCCCCGTTGAACGACGCCAACCCGGGACTTGCGCAGATTCTGTCCTTCGCGCTGATCGGCATCAGCTTCCTGTTCCGTCCGCTCGGCGCCATCATCGCCGGCCACCTCGGCGACCGCCTGGGCCGCAAGGCCATGCTGGTCTTCACCCTCGTTATGATGGGCGCCGCCACTGCCCTGATCGGCATGCTGCCGACCTACAAGGACATCGGCGTCTGGGCTCCGATCCTCCTGATCCTGCTCCGCGTCATCCAGGGCTTCTCTGCCGGCGGTGAATGGGGCGGCGCCGCCCTGATGGCCGTGGAGCACGCTCCGAAGAGCAAGCGCGGGCTGTTCGGCGCCTACCCGCAGATCGGCGTTCCCGTCGGCATGATCCTGGCCACCGGCCTGCTGTACTTCCTCAACACGGGCATGTCCAAGGCAGACTTCGCTTCCTGGGGCTGGCGGGTGCCGTTCCTGCTGTCCATCGTGCTGATCGTCGTGGGCTACCTGATCCGCCGTGCGGTGGCCGAAAGCCCGGTCTTCCAGGAAATGATCGAGCGCAAGGAGAAGGCCAAGGCGCCTCTCGGCCAGCTGATCAAGTCCCACAAGAAGTCGGTGCTCTACTCCACCATGATTTTCATCGGCAACAACGCGGCAGGCTACCTGCTGATCGCGTTCTTCATCTCCTACGCCACCAAGTCATTGAAGATGCCGGTCGCGGAGATCCTCCTCGCCACCACCCTGGCTTCCTTCGGCTGGCTGATCTTCACGCTGGTGGGAGGCTGGCTTTCCGACAAGATCGGACGGGTCAAGACGTTCCTCATCGGCTACGGCATCGTGTTCGCCTGGATGATTCCGATGTTCGCCCTGATCGACACCAAGAACATCATGCTTTACGGCGTGGCACTCTTCGTGCTGACCGTCGGCCTGGGGCTGTCCTACGGCCCCATGTCCGCCATGTACGCCGAGATGTTCCCGGCCAACGTGCGCTACTCCGGCATCTCCATCGGCTATGCGTTCGGTGCGATCCTGGGCGGTGCCTTTGCGGCCACCATCGCGGAGACGCTCCTGCAGAGCACCAAGTGGACCGGCTCGATCGGTATCTACATCATGATCCTGTGCGTCATTTCGGCAATCGGTGTACTCTTGGCCGGGGAAACCAAGGGCCGCCCGCTGGGCGTCAGCAGCCACCACTAGCCGCTGGCTGAACCAAGCGGCGTTGCATGCACGACGGCGGGCGCGGACCATACGGTCCGCGCCCGCTTTTGCGTTGTCCGGCAGGCCCCGGGACTACTAAACGCCCAGGAACTCCGTTGCCGCCTGCTTGAACGCCCTGCTGGTGATCACATTGCTGTGGTTCCGGCCGGGAATCAGCAGCTGCTCCACGAGCGCCCCTGTTTTTGCACCCAGTTCGGCGAGCTCGGGCATGGTTGCGGCGCGGCCGTCCTTGTCCCCGGCGACGAGCAGCATGGGCATGTGAGGGACGGCTTCGGCAGGATCGAAAGGCTCGCCCTTGATCGCTTCCACCAGGGACAGCAGGGCAAAGATGTTGTTGCTGGGCAGCCCCAGGGCCATCTTCAGGAGGGCGGCCGTGGACTCGTCCGCGATGGGCGTGCCGTCGGCGAGGTAGCGCTGTGCGGCCACCAGGTCGAAGGCCGCCAGCGGGTCCGCGATGTTGGGGCCGCCGAGCACCAGCCGGTGAACCAGTTCGGGCTGCGTGGCGCCGAATTCCCAGGCGAGCCGGGACCCGAGGGAGTAGCCGATCACATCAAGCCCGCTGGCGGGGTCGCCGTCGCGCAAAGGACGGACGCTGGCGTCGAACGCCACCTGCAGGAGGTCCGCGCGGATCCTGCTGGGGCTGTACGAGTCCATGTCTTCCGGGGCTCCGCTGCGGCCGTGGCCGGGCAGGTCGACGGTGATGACGCGGCGGCCGGCGTCCAGCAGCGCGGCCAGCCAGCCGGTGTCCTGCCAGTTGAGCTTGGTGGAGGAGGAGAATCCGTGGAGCAGGAGGACGGGCCGCAGGCCGGCATCGGTTTCCGGCTCGTGCACCTCCACGTAAAGCTGGGGGTCGGTGCCCTCCACAGTGTGGTGGTGCTGCTCGCCGGTGTGCCTGCCGCTCATGGTGTCAGTCCTCATCAAGTACGGCGCTCAGGCGGACCCGGCGCTTCGGTGCCTCTTCCTTCGGGACCGTGCCCACGATACCGGCGGTGTTGTCCGGTACCTCAAACACAATCAGGGGCTCGCCGACATTGATCTTGTCACCGGGCCCGCCGTGGATACGCACCACTTTACCCGCCTGCGGACTGGGCAGTTCAACAGCTGATTTGGTGGTCTCCACCTCGACGAGCGGCTGGTTCCGCTCCACCTGGTCACCGGGTGAAACCAGCCATTCCAGCACGGTCGCCTCGATCAGGCCCTCACCGAGATCGGGAAGCGGGAAGGAAATTTCAGCCACGGCGGTACTCCAATACTCGCTGGATTCCGAAGAGGATCCGGTCAATGTTCGGGATGTATTCGTCTTCGAGGTCGCCGGAGGGGTACGGGACGTCGAAGCCGGTGATTCGTTCCACGGGAGCCTTGAGGGTGTCGAAGCAGCTCTGTGTGATCAGTTGGGCGACTTCGGCGCCGAGCCCCGAAGTCCGCGGTGCTTCATGGACGACGACGGCGCGCCGCGTCTTCCGTACGGACGCCGCCAGTGCGGCTTCGTCGATCGGCTTGAGCCAGCGCAGGTCGAGGACCTCCACATCGATTCCGTCCTCCGCGGCGAGCCCGGCCACCTGCAGGCAGCGGGCCACCATGGCGCCCCAGGCAATCAGGGTCAGGTGGCGGCCTTCGCGCATGACCTTCGCGCCGGTGGGGGCGCCTCCCGCGGGGGAGCCACCACCGGGGGAACCGGACGGGTCCGCGGAGTCGAAGTCGACCTCGCCTTTTTGCCAGTAACGGGACTTCGGCTCCATGAAGATCACGGGGTCCGGCCGCGTGGCGGCGTACTTGAGCAGGTGGTAGGCCTCGTGCGGGTTCGACGGCGAGACCACCTTCAGCCCGGGCACGTGTGCAAAGAGCGCTTCAAGGCTTTCCCCGTGGTGCTCCGGGGCGCGGATACCGCCGAAGCTGGGCACGCGCAGGGTGATCGGCATCGGCATGGTGCCGCGGCTGCGGTAGTTCATCCGGGCGATCTGGCAGACGATCTGGTTGATGGCCGGATAGGCGAAGCCGTCGAACTGGACCTCGGGAATGGGGTGGAATCCGGCCATGGCCAGGCCCACGGACATGCCCAGGATGCCTGACTCGGCGAGCGGGGTGTCAAACACCCGGCCGGTGCCGTACTTCGCCTGGAGACCGTCCGTAATCCGGAACACGCCGCCCAGCCGGCCGCAGTCCTCACCGAAGACCAGCGATTTCGGGTTGCCGGCCAGCACCTCGTCCAGGGCCCGGTTCAGGGCCTGCTGCATGGAAAGCTGTTCCACTCCGTGGCGTGGAGTTCCGTCGGCCATGGCGGCCCCGCTTTCTAGGATGGCGTTAGACATGTTCGGACTCCTCGCGCCAGTTGGCGGCCTGGGCCTGCAGGGCAGGCGTGGTTTCCTGGAAGACCAGGTCGAACATTTCGACGCCGGGGCGTGAGCCGAGCGACTGGATCCCCGCCCGGACGTGTTCTTCTTCGGCCTTGGCGGCTGCGAGTGCCTCAGCGAAAAAGGCCTCGTCGGCGACTCCGTCGGCGAGCAGCCCCTTCCGGAAACGCTCCAGGGGGTCTTCCCCTGCGTCGTCGCGCTCTTCATTGAGCGAACGGTACCGGCCAGGGTCATCGGACGTGGAGTGCGGGCCGCGGCGGTAGGTCATCGCCTCGATGAGGACCGGGCCGTGGCCGGCCCGTGCGTGCGCCAAGGCGCGCCGGGTCGCATCCACCACTGCTACCACGTCGTTCCCGTCGATCCGCAGTGCCGGGATGCCGTAGCCGGCAGCGCGGGCCGCCACCGAGCCGCCGGCCACCTGGCGTTCGGTGGGAACCGAGATGGCCCAGCCGTTGTTTTGGACAAAGAAGACCACGGGGGCCTTCATGACCGCCGCGAAATTCATGGCTTCATGGACGTCGCCCTGGGAGGATGCGCCGTCGCCGAAATACGCCATTGCCACGCCGTCCGTCTGATCCAGGGTCTGGCCGTGGGCCCAGCCCACGGCGTGGAGCACGGAACCGCCAACCACGGCCTGGATGGGTGCAAGCCGGGATTCCAGGGGGTTGTAGAGCCCGCCGTGCCGCGTGGCCTTGTGCGTGGACATATACGCCACCATGTCCACGCCCATGGCCCGGGCCACGCCCATTTCGCGGTAGGTGGGGAAGACAAAGTCGCGGGTGGTGTCCACGGCGTAGCCGCTTCCCACCTGTGCGGCCTCCTGGCCCAGCTCGGGGGCGTAGCCGGGGATGAGGCCCTGCCGCTGCCAGCCGATCGCCGAGGTGTCCAGGTGCCGCACGGCCACCATCAGCGAATACAGTTCACGGAGCTGGTCACCGGTCAGCGGCTCGGCCGGCTGGCCGGACAGTTGGCCGGAGAGCGGTCCCGGAAGCCGGCCGGCGTCGTTGCCGGCGGCGGGGGAAGGCGAGGTATCCATAACTGTGACCCTAGTCACCCGCGGAATGCCCGGCAATCAGTTCATGATTCGCTAGCCAGATTGCCGAAAGCTGCCATGAGCAGGGCCGCATCGCATAGCAATTTGTTTAGCGGAATCGGGAGTGGTCCGCAGCCGTGGCGCGACTTGGTCGGGGAGCGGGCCTACTTGGCTGCGCTGCCCTGCCGCGACGCTGCCACTCGTGCCCCGAGCCAGCAGGCGCCGGCAATCCCGGCAACCAGGGCGATGGTGCTGAAGAGCTGCCGGCTGCTCTCGGCGCCGCTGAAGCCGACGGCGAAGATCAGTGCCAGCAGGACAAGCCCGAAGATCGTCAGGCCCGGGAACCCCCTCATCCGCAGCGGAAGCTCAGTGCCGTCACGGTCCGCCCTGCGGCGCAGGATCAGCTGGGAGATGAGGGCGGAACCCCAGACCATGAGGCAGGTTGAGCCCACCAGCTGGAAGAGCGCCGGCAGGATCTGTTCCGGAAAAAGGAGCTCCAATACGGCGGCAATGAAGCCGAAGGCCACGGATACGCCCACGGCAACCACCGGCACCCTGGCCTTGTTCAGCTTCGACAGGAAGCGCGGAGCCTCGCCGCGTTGGGCCAGGGAGTAGATCATCCGGGAGGAGCCGTAGAGATTGGCGTTCAGGGCGGACAACAGCGCGATGACTGCCACAAGGGTGATGGCCGTGCCGGCACCCGGGATGCGTGCGGCGTCGAGGACACCGGCGAACGGTGACGACAGGGATTCGGAAGTCGCCGGCAGGACCGCGGCAATGACAAAGACGGAGCCGACGTAGAACACGAGGATTCGCCAAAGCACCGTACGGATGGCAAGGCCCACGCTGTGGCGCGGGTTCTCGGTCTCAGCCGCAGCCACGCTCACGATCTCAGTGCCGCCGAAGGCGAAGATGACCACAAAGAGCGCTGTAGCAATTCCACCGAGGCCTGCCGGCGCGAAGTTGCCGGTGATGTTGCCCAGGCCCGGGCTTGGCGCGTCAGGCAGCAGGCCCAGGAGAAGGGCCGTTCCGATGCCAAGGAACAGCAGGATTGCCGCCACCTTGAGGATCGCGAACCAGAACTCGAATTCGCCAAAGTTGTTCACGCCGGCCAGGTTGATGACCGTAAAGAGGGCCATGAAGACCAGGGACAGCGCCCAGACGGGAACCACCGGCCACACCGTGAACAGCAGGCCGGCTGCGCCAAGTGCCTCGGCGGCAATGACCACCACCAGCTGCAGCCACCACAGCCAGCCCACGGTTGCCCCGGCGGTGCGGCCCATGGCTTTCTCCGCATAGACGGAGAACGCGCCGCTGTTCGGGTTGGCTGCAGCCATCTCACCCAGGGCCCACATGACCAGGATGATCAGTGTGCCGGCCACGAGGTAGGAGATCAGGACGGCCGGCCCTGCGGCCTGGACGCCCGCCCCCGAGCCCAGGAACAGTCCGGCTCCGATAGCGCTTCCCAGTCCCATCATGGTGAGCTGGCGGGGTTTCATGCTGTGGCCGAGCGAGGTGGATGGGCGCTCTGCGGTGGACTTCATCGTCATGCTTGCGAACCTTCTTGTGGTCGGTGGTCTGGTCCTTTTGGGACATATTGAATTTACCGCCCCGGGCGGAACGCTTCGCACTCCGTTCGTGAGAGCATGGGGGCAGTTTGCGGGAGAAGCGCCTTCTTTTTCGGCGATCTGTGACCTGTTTGGCCGGGTTGAAAGGAAAATCGATGAACGTGGACACGCTGGACGCAAAAATTGTCCGATTCTTCACGGATTCACCCAGGGCGTCGGTGCTCGAAGCCTCGCGGGTCCTGAAGATTGCCCGCGCCACGGTGCAGTCCCGGCTGGACCGGATGACCGCCGGCGGGGTTATCGGGTCCTGGGTACCCCAGCCGGACCCGTCCCGCTTCGGCTATCCCGTGGTGGCGTTCTGTTCGCTCACCATCAACCAGGACCTGGGCCATGACGCGGTGGTCGAAGCGCTTGCCCGCATTCCTGAACTCACGGAAATCCACACGGTTTCCGGCAGTTCGGACCTGATGGCACGGGTCGTGGCACGGTCCAACCCTGACCTGCAGCGGGTTCTGGATGCCATGATCGCCACAAAGACGGTGCTCCGGTCCTCGTCCGTGATCGTGTTGAACACCCACTTCCAGGGCCGGACCCTGCCGTTGCTCGAGGCTGCTGCCGCAATGTGACCTGAAGCATTTTGCCTCAGGGCCGGGCAGTCGTACCATTAGTTCTAGTCATATTGACTATAACTAGCCGAAGCGCCCCCGACGGGGACGCCGGCCGAAGCTCAGAGGCGCCGCCAGGCGCGAGGAAAGCGGGGTGAACCGCTGTGTACACAAGCTCTGCCAACGTTGCTGAGCGGCAGTCAGCGCCGCCGTCGCTCGCCATTTCCACGGTGATCTTTGCCCTCCGCCCCAGCGAGACGTCCGGCCGTCCCACACTGTGGCTCCCGCTGGTGCGCCGCATCCGTGAGCCGTTCAAGGGCCTGTGGGCGCTGCCCGGAGGTCCGCTGACCCACGCCGAATCCCTGCAGGATGCGGCCTCCCGGAACCTGCGGGAAACCACCGGGCTGGCCCCCAATTACCTGGAGCAGCTCTACGCCTTCGGCGGCCTCCACCGCTCTCCGACCCAGCGCGTGGTGTCCATCGTTTACTGGGCGCTGGTCCAGCCCACGGAAGCCGCGCTCGCCGACGAGTCCGAAAACGTCAGGTGGTTCCGCGCGGACCGCCTGGGAGACCTGGCCTTCGACCACAACGCGATCGTGGACTACGCCCTCGGACGCCTGCGGAACAAGCTGGCTTATGGTTCCGTTGCCTACCACTTGCTGGGGGAGTACTTCACCCTGGCCCAGGTCCGGGAGGTCTACGAAGCCGTCCTTGACCGTGAGCTGGATCCGGCAAACTTCCGCCGCCAGCTCAAGTCCACGCCGGAAATCGAAGAAACCGGCGAATACCTGCAGGGCGGGAAGCACCGCCCTCCCCGCCTCTACCGCTTTACCGGCCGCCCCGGCCTTGACCCAGATAACAGGAGCACACCATGAGCAGCGTCAACACGGCAATCCAGTTGATCACTCGCGAACAGGCCGAACGAAAGGCCGCAGGCGTTGCAGCCGGCACTGCCGCTGCTGCAACGTGTAGCCCGGCACTGGCCCGCGGGCCCTGGGACTACGATCTCGCCGAAGCCCTCGCCGGTGTGCCCGCCTACGGTCCGGGCGCCTCAAGCGCCGACGTCGCCCCCGCCGCCACCCCGCGCCAGGGCCAGTTGCCGGAGGAATACAAGAAGGCAAGCGACGCGGAACTGGACGCCCGCATCAGGGCCGCCAAAGCAACCCTCGGGGACAAAGCCGTTATCCTGGGGCACTTCTACCAGCGGGACGAGGTCATCGAATACGCCGACTTCGTGGGCGACTCCTTCCAGCTGGCCAATGCCGCTCTCACCAGGCCGGACGCCGAAGCCATCATCTTCTGCGGCGTGCACTTCATGGCGGAAACCGCGGACATCCTGTCCAAGCCTGACCAGGCGGTCATCCTGCCCAACCTCGCAGCGGGCTGCTCCATGGCGGACATGGCGGACATCGATTCCGTGACCGAGTGCTGGGAACAGCTGGAGGAACTCTTCGGCACCGAGCCCGACGCCGACGGCCGGGTTCCGGTCATCCCGGTCACCTACATGAACTCCTCCGCCGCCCTCAAGGGCTTCTGCGGCGAGAACGGCGGCATCGTCTGCACGTCATCCAATGCCGCCACGGTTCTCGAGTGGGCCTTCCAGCGCGGCCAGCGGGTCCTCTTCTTCCCGGACCAGCACCTGGGCCGCAACACCGCCAAGGCCATGGGCGTGCCGATGGAGCAGATGCCCCTGTGGAATCCGCGCAAGGACTTCGGAGGCAACGACGAACAGACCCTGCTCGATTCCCGCGTGATCCTCTGGCACGGCTTCTGCTCGGTGCACAAGCGCTTCAACGTGGGGCAGATCGAGAAGGCCCGCGCCGAGTTCCCGGGCATCAACGTGATTGTGCACCCCGAGTGCCCGATGGAAGTTGTGGACGCCGCCGATTCCGCGGGGTCCACCGACTTCATCAGGAAGGCCATCGCTGCGGCCACGGAACCGACCACGTTTGCCATCGGCACCGAGATCAACATGGTCAACCGGCTCGCCGCGGAGTACCCCCGGCACACGATCTTCTGCCTGGACCCGGTGATCTGCCCGTGCTCCACCATGTACCGGATCCACCCGGGCTACCTCGCCTGGGTGCTGGAGGCGCTGGTCAACGGTGAAACCCTGAACCGCATCACCGTTGACGACGACGTTGCAGCGCCCGCGCGCGTAGCCCTCGAGCGGATGCTGGCGGCGCGGCCGTGACCACGGCCCGTGCGGCCCGCAAGGGCGCGCTCGAAGATGCGCCGCAGCGCCGCCGCCTCGTGGTGGTGGGCAGCGGGATTGCCGGGCTCTACGCAGCGCTGCTGGCGGCCGACGCCGAAGGGGGCACCGCGGCGGACGTTGTCCTGCTGAGCAAGGGGCAGCTGGAGCACAGCAACACCTTCTACGCCCAGGGCGGCGTGTCGGCCGTGCTGGAGCCCGGCGAAGCCGCCCCCGGCGACACCGTGGATGCGCATGTCGCCGACACGCTGGCAGCAGGTGCGGGTCTGAACAACCTCGAAGCCGTGCGGATCCTTTGCACGGAAGCAGTGCGGGACATCGCCGGTCTGCGGCGGTACGGAGTCCTTTTCGACGCCGACGCGCAGGGGGACACCGCGCTGGGGCTGGAGGCTGCCCATTCCGCGCCACGCATCCTGCACGCCGGTGGAGACGCCACCGGAGCCCGCATTGCCCGCGGCCTGATCGCCGCCGTCCTGGAGCGCGCGGTGTCCGGCCGGCTCCGGCTGGAAACCGGTGCGTTTGTCACTGAACTGACGACGGCGGACGGCCGGGTGACCGGCGTGAATTACCTGCAGAACGGCGAACTCAAGAGACTGCCTGCGGCGGGCGTCCTGCTCGCCACCGGCGGCGCGGGCAGGATCTTCGCACGCACCAGCAACCCCCCGGTTGCCACGGCGGACGGACTGGCGCTGGCTTGGCGCGCCGGCGCCGTGGTGGGCGACCTCGAATTCTTCCAGTTCCACCCCACCACCATGGCGATGCCGGAGACAGCAGGCGGCCCGCCGCCCCTGCTGGTGTCTGAAGCAGTCCGCGGCGAAGGCGCGGTGCTGCTGGCTGCCGACGGCCACCGTTTCATGCCGGACTATCATCCGGACGCGGAACTCGCGCCGCGCGACGTCGTCTCCCGCAGCATCGCGCTGCATCTGGCCCGGACCGGCGCACCGGCGGACAGTCCGGTGTTCCTCGACGCCCGGGGCATTGAAGCAGCAAGGGGCTCCGGTTTCCTGGCACGGCGGTTCCCCACGATCTCCGCCGCCACGGCAGCAGCAGGCTTCGACTGGACCGCTGAACCGCTGCCGGTGTCTCCGGCCGCCCATTACTGGATGGGCGGAGTGGTAACGGACGTGGACGGGCGAACCACCGTTCCGGGACTTTACGCAGCGGGCGAGGTGGCCTGCACCGGCGCCCAGGGCGCCAACAGGCTGGCCAGCAATTCGCTGCTCGAAGGGCTGGTCTTCGGGCGGCGTGCTGTGGAGTCCTTCCTTGATGGGGAGCCGGGTTGGGTCTCGGCTGCCGGCGTTCCTCCGCGTGCTGTCTCGGCCGCGGGCGGCCTCACCTTGACGCACGCTTCCGGAACACCCGCAGTCGACGACTCACATCTCACTTTCGCGTACGGGGAAAGTTCCCCAGCGGAGGCCCCCGAAGGTGTTGTTAGGACTGTGACTGAACCCGGGCCGTTTTCCCGTGGCGCTCTGGGGCGGTTGATGACGGGTGCTGCCGGGGTGTTGCGCACAGGTGCGGAACTCGACGCCGCAGCCGCGCAGCTTGCCCTGTGGGAGGCTTCAATCAGTTCCACTGAAGCCCGGGACCCCCGCGAACACGAGGACCGCAACTTGCTGCTGGCCGCCCGGTTGCTGGTGGAGGCAGCCCGGAAACGGACGGTATCCGTGGGCGCCCACCACCGGGCCGACACGGATCATGCGCCCGCCCCCACCCATTCCATGCAAAGGATCTCCTCATGACCACCACAGCCGTTGAAACGACAGCCCTGACGGGCGTTGCGCTGACCGGCAGCCTTCCCGAAGCAGCAGTGCAGGATGTGCTGCGCGCTGCGCTCGCCGAGGATGCCCCCTATGGCGACATCACCTCGCAGGTCCTCATCCCCGCGGAGGCCCGCGCGACGGCGGTGCTGAACGCCCGGGTGCCGGGAGTCCTGAGCGGAGGAACCGTGTTCGCAGCGGCCATGAAGCTCACGGACCCGGACGCCGTCGTCGAGCTGCTGGTGGCGGACGGCGAACGGTTTGGCGCGGGGACGCCGCTGGCCAGGGTGACCGGCAACGCCCGCGCGGTCCTGCTGGCCGAGCGCGTGGCTCTGAACCTGGTCCAACGGCTGAGTGCGATCGCCACAAAAACCGCTGAATTCGTGGACCTCGTCCAGGGAACCAAAGCCCGGATCACGGACACCCGGAAGACGACGCCAGGCCTGCGCGTGTTGGAACGCTATGCCGTTCGCTGCGGCGGCGGCGCCAACCACCGCTTCAGCCTGTCCGACGCCGTGCTGGCCAAGGACAACCACCTCGCGGTCATCACCGGAGGGGACCCGGCGAAACTCACCGCTGTGCTCAGGGCGGCCAAGGCGCAGCTCGGCCACACCACCCACTTCGAGGTTGAAGTGGACCGGATGGAACAGGTGGAGCCGGTCCTCGCCGCCGGTGTGGACACCATCATGCTGGACAACTTCACGCTCGAGGAACTGGCCGCCGGAGTGGCCCTGGTGGACGGGCGGGCACGGGTGGAAGCCAGCGGCAACGTCAACCTCGGGACCGTGGCAGCGATCGCTGCCACGGGTGTGGACGTCATTTCCATCGGCGGCCTCACCCACAGCGTCATCGCCCTTGACCTGGGCCTGGACGTTGAACTGACGGTGGGCTGAACCGGCCATGATCTTCCTTGACGCAGCGGCCACCACGCCGGTCCGCCGCGAAGTGCTGGAAGCCATGTGGCCCTACCTCACCGGCGAATTCGGGAACCCGTCGAGCCACCACTCGCTCGGCGAGTCCGCCGCCGCGGCGCTCGCAACCGCCCGCACAGCCACCTCCAGGGCGCTGAACTGCCGTCCGGCCGAGATCACCTTCACCTCCGGCGGCACCGAGGCGGACAACCTCGCCGTAAAGGGCATCGCGCTGGCCCGGCAGGCTGCGGACCCGGCCCTCAACCGCGTGGTGATCAGCGCCGTCGAACATCCCGCGGTGGAGGAATCTGCGCGCTACCTCGAACGCTTCCACGGGTTCACCGTTGATATCGTCCCGGTGGACGGCTTTGGGCAGGTCACGCCGGACGCCCTGGCGGCTGTCCTGCGTCCGGAGACCGCGCTGGTCAGCGTGATGTACGCCAACAATGAGGTGGGGACCGTCCAGCCCATCCGGCAGCTCGCCGGCCTGGCCCGGGAATCGGGGATTCCGTTCCACACCGATGCCGTCCAGGCTGCGGGCTGGCTGCCGCTGGACACGAAGATTCTGGGCGTGGACGCCATGAGCATCTCCGGGCACAAACTCGGGGCGCCGAAAGGGAACGGGGCCCTGTTCGTGCGGAGCCGCACCCGCGTTGAGCCCCTGCTCCATGGCGGCGGGCAGGAACGCGGCCGCCGCTCAGGAACAGAGAACGTTGCCGGCGCCGTGGCCCTGGCCACCGCGCTGTCGTTGGTCCGCCCCGAACAGGAGCACGTGGCCGCCCTGCGGGACGAATTCATCCGCGAGGTCCTGGCGGGAGTCCCTGGCGCGCAGCTGACCGGCCACCCGCTGGAGCGGCTGCCGTCGGTGGCTTCGTTCTGCTTCCCGGGAACCAGCGGCGAATCAGTGCTCCTTGAACTGGAACGGCAAGGCGTGGTGTGCTCCAGCGGATCGGCCTGCGCGGCAGGGTCCGACGCCGCCTCGCCGGTGCTACTGGCAATGGGCATTCGGTCCGAAGTTGCCCAGACCGCCGTCCGCTTCAGCTTTGATGCCGCAGTGACAGCGGCGGAACTGCACGAAGCCGCAGCAGCCGTCAGGAACGCCGTTGGCAGTGTGCTGACGCTCGGTATCCGCTAGGCGGGCAACATCGCGCCGGCAGCGGTGCTGCGTCAGCGGTGCCGTGCGCGGCGGAAGATCCAGTGCCGCAGGAGCGCGAAGCGCACGGCGGTTGCCAGGAACCCGGACAGCGTGGTGGTCCACAGCTCATCCGACATGGTGGCCTCCGGGTTGAGCCAGTGCAGCACGCCGAGGCTGCCGCCGGTGATCACCAGCGCAATGACGATCACCACGAGGCCGCTCAGGTGATCCCTGCCAACTTTCCCGCGGCCCGAAATCTTGAACGTGAGCCGCCGGTTCAGGGCCGTGTTCATGACCGAGGTAATGATCAGCGCTGCGGCATTGGCCAGCTGGGACCCCAGCCAGGGCCGGAGCAGGGCGTACAGGGCAAGTGAGGTCACCGTGCACACGATGCCCACGCCGGTGAACCGGAGCAGCTGCCGGACGGCCGGAAAGCGAAGCATGCCACGGTAGTGTTTCGTGGCTGGAAGGCGCCGCGCGGCAGTTGCGGAACCGGACTGTTGCGTCAGCGGGACGGCGGGCGCAGCAGGTGATTCCATCGCTCAAGCCTGCCACACCGCGCCGGCATATTCGGTCAGGCAGCGCCCCTGACCGGGTTTGTCAGTTCGCCGATTCCCTCGACGCGGCAGGTCACCGTGTCCCCGGGGTGCAGCCGCGCGCTTTCGGCAGGAAATCCCGTGAGGACCAGATCTCCGGGGTGGAGCGTCATGAAGGACGTCAGGTACACCAGGATTTCGTCAACGCCCCAGCCAAGGTCCGCCGAGCTGGCAGCCCTGAGTTCACTGCCGTTGTGCACGATGCCGATCGAAAGTGCGACAGTATCCAGGCCCGTCACGATCCACGGTCCCGCCGGCGTGAACGTGTCCTGGCTCTTGGCGCTGATCCACAGCTCGTCCGTCTTCTGCAACTCCCTGGCCGTGACGTCGTTGCCGATGGTGAAGCCGAGAACGGCCTCCCGCGCATTCTCCAGCGTCAGCCCGCGGGCCTTGCGTCCGACGACGACGGTCAGCTCGGCTTCCGGGTCCACGTGCCCCACTCCCGGCGCGAGTTCGATGGCGTCGCCCGGTCCCACCACGCTGGTGGCTGCCTTGTGGAAGGCCTGGGGAGGAAGGTCCCGGCCGGACTGCCCCGTGTTGTGGGCCATGCCCAGGACATTGGCTGGAACACTGGGTGCCAGGAAAGTGAATGAGTCCTCGTGGACAGCGGAGCCAGGCTCCCAGCCTGCCCGCGGAGCGGCTCCGGCGTTCGCCAGGGAGCCGGGAAAGGGGCTGTCGATGACTGTCCAAAGCTTTCCCGTGTCGCCGCCGAAGTCGTGGGCGTCGTTGGCAACGAAGAACTGTTCAAGCGCGGAGGCGGGGGAGTGCGGACGGACCCGGGCAATTCGGCGCGGCTGGATGGCGGTCATTATGACATCCTACGTCCTGCCCGTGGCCGGGGCGGACTGTTTCGGCCGAGCGGCTCCCGGGGAAGTCGGTCAGTACAGTTCGCCCGCCGGGATCTCCACTGCAAGCCGGTTGGACGGACCCGCCAGCGGGCATGCCCAGGCTTCGTTGTAGGCGCAGGACGGGTTGTACGCAAAGTTGAAGTCCAGGATGAATTCGGCGCCGGGCCCTGATCCCTGGACCCCGTGGAAGGCTCCCTTGATCGTGTCCAGCAGGTACCGTCCGGCGCCGTAACTGCCGCCGGGCTGTCCCGCGGTCGCGTCCCGGAAGGGCACGAAGATGCCGCCGCCGTAGCCGTGCAGCTTCCAGACGGCCAGCTGGCCCATCTCCGGCAGGTCGAAGGTACCCAGGCGTACGAACCTGACAACGCCGTCGGTCCCGGTCTCAACATTCATCTCCCGGCCGGCGCCCTCCTTTGTCAGGGGAACGTGGAAACGGTAAATGGGGTCGTAGTCAGCTGTCCGGAGGCCGCTGAAGGTGGATTTGGCTTCCGCCGTGAGCGCGGATGCCGGGTGGGTGCCGAACATCCGGTCGCGTTCCTGGCGCCAATATGAGTGGGCCTCAGCGGGACTGTCCGCGGCTATTCTCCGGACGTTCTGGTACATGGCGAAAGTGCGGATCCTCCAGTCGGCGATGTCCAGGGCCGAGATGTCCGCTACGCTGTCCTGCTCCGTGTCAAAGTGCTGTTCCGCCATGTCCCCAGCGTAACCCTCTTTGCGGACGGGAAACCCCGCCCGGCCAACACTCCGCCCGGAACGCAGCGACTGCGGCGGCGGCGCGGCTACGCTTGCGTCATGACAGGGAAGGCAGCAGCCCGCAGGGCGCGTTTGGGGGCGGCGTTCATCGTCGCAGCCGTAGTGATGTCCGGTTGCAGCGGCGAGGGCAAGGGGGAACCCGCCTGGACGGCGGGTGGCAGTCCAACGGAAAGCACGACGACGGCGGGCACGTCCCCGGCGGCGTCGCCAGGGGCAACTCCCGGCGCCACGGACACCGGAGCGCAATCTTCGCCAACGGGTACGGAATCCGCGTCCGCCGGCGCGACGGCGGCGGCGTGGAAGGTCTTCTCGGATTCCGGCAGGAACGTCAGTTTTGAACTGCCGCAGGACTGGATTGCGCAGTCCGTCACTCCCGACCAGGGGACGCTTCCGGGGGCCATCAAGATCGAAGTCAAGGATGCCAAGGGAGGTTATCTGGCGACGCTGCAGACCGGCCTGCCATCGCCGTCGGCTGCCGCCTGCCAGGAAGCGGCCCGAAAGCCGTACGTGGTGGTCAGCAGCGTTCCGGTGGACCTGCCGCACCGCGAAGGAGACGGTCTGATTGCGCCGCACGTGGTTTTCCGTGTGATCCAGGGTTACAGGTACTTCGGTTCCTACGGCATCACCAACGTGGTGGGAGGAAGCGACGGCAGAGCCTGCGCCCTGCAGAACATTGTGCGCGGTCCGGAGGGCAAGGGGGATGTCTCGTTCGGTGACCTGACCGCGCTCAAGGCGTTCGCCCCGGACGAGAAAGTGGCCCCCGCCAAGGCCTTCGATACCCTTGACCAGGCGGCCAAGTACGTCAACGAGGGCTCTGAATTCGCGAATGTCCAGCGGATGCTAATGTCTCTGAAGATCAAAAGTTAGTCCCGCCGCCCGCCCGTAAACCCCACCGGCCGGCACGGGTACTGTTCTGCAACTACCTCACACCCCGGAGATACATGGAACGCAGCGTGGCCGCCCGGCTCGTCTTCAAGACCGCAGCCGAAACCAAAGTCGCACTGGCGGTTGCCGTCGCAAGGAATGCGGGCTATTCCTCGCTCGTGGAAACGATGTCGGTGACCTCCGGGGAGGACCCGGTGCCTGTGACGGAACTTTCCGACCACCACGGCGGACGCTTCCATTACATGGAGTTCGCGGAGCCCGTTGAGGTGACCGTTGACTACACGGCAACTGTTTCCGGGCTGGCGGTTCCGGAGGAGCCCAACCTTATGGAACTGATCCGATACGTCCGGCCCAGCCGCTACGCGGAGTCGGACCGGCTGTTGCCTACGGCCTACGCCGAATTCGGCGGCCTCCAGGGCGAAGAGCTCCTGCATGCCGTCCGCAACTGGGTCTTCAGCGAGCTCCGCTACGTCAGCGGCTCCTCGCGCGGGACCGACGGCGCGGTGGAGACGCTCCTGCACCGCCGCGGGGTGTGCCGCGACTTCGCCCACCTGGCCATTTCACTGCTGCGCTCCAAGGATGTGCCCGCGAGGCTGGTGGCGGTCTATGCTCCCGGGCTTAGCCCGATGGATTTCCATGCCGTGGCCGAGGCCTACATTAACGGGGCCTGGTACGTCATCGATCCCACCGGGCTCGCCCCGCGGGAGAGCATGCTGAGGATCACCGCCGGCCGGGACTCCTCGGACACAGCGTTCCTGTCCACGGTCGGCGGAAGCCTGTCCCTGAGGGAGCTCCGCGTCACCGCAGTGGTGGACGGGGAGCTGCCCCAGGAAGACCCAGCGAAGCTCGTAGCGATTTCCTGACGCCTAGCGCCCTGACACGGACCCGCGCAGCTTCTCGGTGAGCCGCAACAGTTCGCGCTGTTCGCCGGCAGTCAGCGCCGGCGTCATCAGCGCGGAGATATCACGTACGTGCTCGCGGCCGATCTGCTTCTGCAGCTCCCGGCCGGCGTCCGTCAGTTTCAGGAGGACACCGCGTCCGTCCTGGGGTGCCGGCATACGCTCCACGAGTCCGCGCTTCTCCAGCCTCTCCACCAGCCTGCTGAGGCTGGACTGGCTGAGGAGTACGTTGTCATTCAGCTCGTTCAGGCGCAGCCAGCCGGAAGGGCAGCGTGAGAGCGTGAACAGGACGTCGTATTCGTTGACGGCCAGTGCTTTGAAAGCAGGGCCGGACTGAAGCTTCCGCATCACCGCCACCTGGGCGCGGAACAGTGATTCCCAGGTTTCGGCGGCGAGCCGTACAGGCGACTCGCCCGGCTGCGCGCTCATCAGGCGTCCTGCGCCGTGGGCTTGGTGAGTGAGTCCTCCTGCACCTGGGCAGCCATCCTGGCTGCCACCCGCCCGGCATGGGTGGGCGGTTCCGGCACGTGGGCGGGGGTGAGGGCGGCGTACTCCCGGCGCAGCACCGGCAGGACCTCCTCGCCGAACAGGTCCAGCTGCTCCAGGACGGTCTTCAGGGGAAGGCCGGCGTGGTCGATCAGGAACAGCTGGCGCTGGTAGTCGCCGAAGTACTCGCGGAAGGTCAGGGTCTTTTCGATGACTTCCTGCGGGCTGCCGACTGTCAGCGGGGTCTGCGAGGTGAAGTCCTCCAGCGAGGGGCCGTGGCCGTAAACCGGCGCATTGTCGAAGTACGGGCGGAACTCCTTCACTGCGTCCTGGGAGTTCTTCCGCATGAAGAACTGCCCGCCGAGGCCGACGATCGCCTGGTCGGCCTTGCCGTGGCCGTAGTGCTCGTAGCGTTCGCGGTAGAGGCCGATCAGCTGCTGGTAGTGCTCCTTGGGCCAGAAGATGTTGTTGGCGAAGAAGCCGTCACCGTAGTACGCGGCCACTTCAGCGATCTGGGGCGTGCGAATGGAGCCGTGCCACACAAAGGGGGCCACGCCGTCGAGCGGTCGCGGGGTGGAAGTGAAGTTCTGCAGTGGCGTGCGGTGCTTGCCGGACCAGTTCACGGTGTCTTCGTCCCAGAGCCGGCGCAGCAGGCTGTAGTTCTCGATGGCCAGTTCAATGCCGTCCTGGATGTTCTTGCCGAACCAGGGGTACACCGGCGCCGTGTTGCCGCGGCCCATTACCAGGTCCACGCGGCCGTCCGCCAGGTGCTGCAGCATCGCAAAGTCTTCGGCGATCTTCACGGGGTCGTTGGTGGTGATCAGTGTGGTGGCGGTGGACAGGATGATTCGTTCCGTCTGCGCCGCGATGTAGGCCAGTGTGGTGGTGGGGGAGGAAGAGAAGAAGGGGCGGTTGTGGTGCTCGCCAATGGCGTACACGTCCATGCCGATCTCTTCGACCTTCTTGGCAATGGCAACGGACGCTTTGATGCGCTCGTGTTCCGTGGGCGTGCGCCCCGTGGTGGGATCAGTGGTGATGTCACTGACACTGAATACGCCGATCTGCATGGTGTGCCTTTCCGTTTTCCGAACTGCTCCGGGTCTTGTTCCACTATAGCCGATTTACATGCATTTGCATCTATCGTTGGATGTAACGTCCGGCGCGCCAGGATATTCCCGCCCGGTTAAACAGCAGTGCCCGTGCCACCGGGCGGCACGGGCACTGCTTGGTTCAGGATCGTCAGTTCTTCAGGGTCCGGGGCTACTCGGGTTCTCCGGCTGCAGCCCGGCGGCCGGAGACCTTGGGGACCAGGCCTGTTGTCCAGTCACGGAACTCTGCGTCGACGTCGTCCGGCGGCCCGAAGTCGGGGCGTTCGTGCATCGCACGGAGCAGCGCCTTCTTCTCACGGCGCCCTTCCACCAGCCGGTAGAGGACCGGCACCAGGACCAGCGTCAGCGCCGTCGAGGACACCAGGCCGCCGATCACCACCACCGCCAGGGGCTGGGAGATGAAACCCCCTCCGCCGGTGAGGCCCAACGCCATGGGCGTGAGTGCGAAAACGGTGGCCAGGGCTGTCATCAGGATGGGGCGCAGGCGCTGCCGCGCACCGTGGGTGATGGCGTCGGCCACGTTCATTCCGGGCTGGCCGTTCCGCGGCTGCCGGTACTGGTTGATGAGGTCGATCAGGACGATGGCGTTGGTCACCACAATGCCCACCAGCATGAGCATGCCGATCAGTGACGGCAGGCCCAGCGGCACGCCGGTCGCCAGCAGCAGGGCAACGGCCCCCGTGGCTGCGAACGGAACGGATACCAGCAGGATGAGCGGCTGGATGAGCGATTTGAAGGCCGCCACCATGATCACGTACACGATGGCGATCGCGGCCAGTAGCGCCATGCCCAGCTGCTGGAACGACTCCGTCTGCTGCGTGGTGGCGCCGCCGATCTCCGCCGTGACGCCGGCCGGGAGTTCCACCCCCTTGAGCCGGCTTTGCACCTCGGTGCTCACCGCGCCCAGATTGGCGCCCGACGGCGTCACCGAGACCCGCGCGGTGCGCTGGCCGTTGCTGGCGGTGATGGACACGGGGATGTCAACCTGTTCCACGGTGGCGATGCTTCCCAGCGTCACGGCCCCGCCGGATGCCGGCAGCGGGATGTTCCGCACCGCGGCGACGCTTGTGAACCGCGTGCCCTCGCCGATCTGCACCGGGAAATCGTTGGTATCGATCCGCACTGTTCCGGCTGGCAACGGACTGATCGTGGAGGCCAGGACGCCGGCCACCTGCTCCTCGTTCAGGCCGGCCGCGACCGCTTTGGCGCGGTCCACCTTGACCTGAACCACCGGCTGGCTGGCTGCAAGGTTCGTGGCAACCTCAGTGCTGCCCGGGACACCCTCCATGGCCTTGACCATGGCATCGCTTGCGGTCCTGAGGTCCGCTGAGTTGGCCGCCTTCAGGGTGATGTCCACCGTCGAGGTGGTGCCGAATCCGCCCTGCTGGGATCCCACGGAGATCTTTCCCGCGTCACTGATCTTCGCCAGTTCGTTGCGGACGGTTTCCTGCAGCCGGGCCTGGTTGGCCTTCTCCTCGGTGACCACGGTGAACGAGGAGTTCGAGGCGCCGCTGGACGTGAGCGCGGTGAAGCCGGTCTGCGCGTTCCCCGACGTGACCTGTACGTCCTTGATGCCGTCGATGTTGCGCAGTACTTCCTCGACCTTCACTGCTGCCGCACTGGTGTCCGTGAGGCTCGTACCGGCCGGAAGGACCTGCCGGACAGTCATGCTGTTCTCGCCGGAACGGCCCAGCAGGTCGGTGGCGAGCAGCGGCGTCATCGCCGCTGTCCCGCCGAGCACCAGGACTGCGGCGATGAGTGTCACCACCGGGTGCTTCTGTGTCTTGTCGAGGACGGGCAGGTAACCGCGCTGCAACAGGCTGCGCTGCTCGGCCTCATGCGCCTTGGCCGCGGCTTCCCGCGCCGCGGCGGCGGACAGGGAAGCCCCTGTGGTGTCAGCCGGTGACTTGAGGAACCAGTAGGCCAGTACGGGGACGATGGTGAGGGACACCAGCAGCGACGAGAGCAGCGCGATGGTCACCGTCAGGGCGAAGGGCCGGAACAGCTCGCCGGCCAGTTCCCCGACGAACGCAATCGGTAGGAAGACTGCCACTGTGGTCAGCGTCGACGCCGTGATGGCGCCGGCGACCTCGCGGATGGAGGTCAGGATGGCTGACAGTTTCGACTCGCCGTAGCTGAGGTGGCGCTTGATGTTCTCGATCACCACAATCGAGTCATCCACCACGCGTCCGATGGCGATGGTGAGTGCTCCGAGGGTCAGGATGTTCAGGGAATAACCCGTTGCGGAGAGGCCGATGAAGGTGATGAGCAGGGACAGCGGGATGGAGACGGCAGTGACCAGCGTGGACCGCACGGACATCAGGAACACCAGGATCACTGCGACGGCAAAGCCCAGGCCCAGCAGGCCTTCCGTGGTGAGGTCTTTAATGGACTTTTCGATGAAGGGGGCCTGGTCGAACACCGGGGTGAACTTGGCGTTGGAGCCCAGCTCAGCCTCAAGCTGGCCGATGGAGTCCTTCACTGCATGCGAGATCGCCACCGTGTCGCCCTCGGGCTTTTTGGTCACGGAGAGCGCCAGCGTTTCCTTGCCGTTGGTGCGGGTAATCGACGTGCGGACGTCATCCTTGATGCTGACGTCCGCGACGCTGCCGATGGTGGCGGCGTCTTTGGCGCCGCCAAGCGGCAGGGCCTTGACGGCATCCAGGGAGTCCACCGGGCTGCCGATCTGCAGCGAGAGCGTTTTGCCTTGTTCCTCGATGGTGCCCGCCGGAATAAGCGCCCCGTTGTTCTTCAGCGCATTGCTGATGGACTGGATGGTGGCGCCCTTGGCCGCCATGGCCTCGGGGCGGGGCAGGACCTGGATGTGCTGGCTGGCGCCGCCGGTGACGTCGGCGCCCCTGACGCCGTCGAGCTTCTGAAGCCGGGGGACACTGAGGCGTTGCAGGTCGGCGTTCAGTTCACTGAGCGGTTTGTCGGAAGAGACTGCCAGGAACACAATCGGGAAATCGCTGATGCTGCCTGCAATGGCCTGCGGCTGGACATCATCGGGCAGGGCGCGCTTGGCGTTGGAAATGGCACGGTCGATCTGGTTCCGTGCCCGGTCCAGGTTTGAACCGTAGGTGAACACCATGGTGATCTGCGAAACGCCCGTGCGGGAGGTGGACGACGTCGATTCAAGCCCCTCGACACCGTTCAGTGCAGTCTCGAGGGGCCCGCTCACCTGCTTGTCCACTACCTCCGGCGATGCACCGGGCATGGCCGAGATGACCGTGATCTGCGGAAACTCGATGGAGGGAATGAGTTCCTGCTTGAGCGAGGACATGGTGATCACGCCGAACACCGACGCGAAGACGGTGATCAGCGCGATCAGTGCCCTGTTTGCCAGCGATAGTTTTGCCAGCCGGTACATCTCATTGTCTCCTGGTGGGTTAACGGTCTTGTGGTTGGGGGTGGAACCTGCCGTAACCCGAACAGGGTCTCAGCTGGAGGGTGCGTCTATGGCTTCCAGCTGGAGGGTTTTGGCGGTTTCCGCCTCCAGCCGTTCGGCCAATTCCGGGTTGTCGTTGAGCTTGATGCCGTAGCCGGGCATCATTTCCTTGAGCTTGGACTGCCAGCCCTTGAAGTTCCTGGGGAAGGACTTCTGGAGGAGTTCGATCATGATGGGGACTGCGGTGGAGGCTCCCGGGGAAGCACCAAGCAGTGCACCGATGGAACCGTCGCGCGCGGCGATCACTTCAGTACCGAACTGGAGGACACCACCCTTCTTCGGATCCTTCTTGATGATCTGAACACGCTGGCCGGCGGTGATGAGTTCCCAATCGCCGTCTTTTGCTTCCGGGTAATACTCGCGAAGGGCCTCCACCTTGTCGCCGTGCCGCTTCGCGACTTCCTTGACCAGGTAGGCCGTCAGGTCCATGTTGTCCTTCGCCACGGCAAGCATCGGGATGATGTTGCCCGGGCGGATCGACAACGGCAGGTCCAGGTACGAGCCGTTCTTCAGGAAGTTGGTTGAGAATCCGGCGTAGGGCCCGAAGAGCAGCGAACGCTTGCCGTCGACGTAACGGGTGTCAAGGTGCGGAACGGACATGGGCGGGGCTCCCACGGACGCCTGGCCGTAGACCTTGGCGCTGTGCTGGGCGGCGAGGGCCTCGTCGGTGCAGCGGAAGAACTGGCCGGAAACCGGGAAACCGCCGTAGCCCTTGCTCTCGGGGATGCCGGAGGCCTGCAGCAGATGCAGTGCACCGCCGCCGGCACCGACGAACACGAACTTCGCGTGGATGTTGCCGTGCTCTCCGGACTTCTTGTGCTTGAGCGTCAGGTCCCAGCCGCCACCCGGAGCGCGCCGGATGCCGTTGACGTCGTGTCCGTAGTTGATCTCCACGCCGTTGTTGGCAAGGTACGTGGTCAGCTCACGGGTCAGTGCGCCGAAGTCGACGTCGGTTCCTTCGGCCGCGCGCGTGGCCGCAATCCTCTGCTTCGGGTCACGGCCCTTGACGATCAGGGGCGCCCACTTGGCAATCTGTGCGTGGTCTTCGGAGTACTCCATGGAACGGAAGAGGGTGTTCGGCTTCAGTGCCTCGTACCGGGTCTTCAGGAAGTCCGCATTGGCGTCCCCGATGACGAAACTCATGTGGGGGACCGTGTTGATGAACCCCTTGGGGGAGCCGATGAGCGAGTTGCTGACCAGGTGCGACCAGAACTGGCGGGACAGCTGGAACTGCTCGTTGATGTGCAGCGCCTTGGATGGATCAACCGAGCCGTCTTTGGCTGCGGGCGAGTAGTTAAGCTCACACAGGGCGGCGTGCCCTGTGCCTGCGTTGTTCCACGGGCCCGAGCTTTCCAGGCCGGCTTCGTCGAGCCGTTCGAACAGCGAAATGGTCCAGTTCGGTTCGAGCTGCTTGATGAACGCACCCAGCGTGGCGCTCATGATGCCGCCGCCAATCAGGACGACGTCGGCATGTTGGGTCTTGGAAATGAAAGTCACAATCAGTCTCCGATAGCAGCGGCTCTGGCTGTCACAGAATATCCCCGAGCACCCTACTAACTGAAATTGGGGCAGTCCGTCAAGGTTTTAGCTCCACCTTTGTGAAAACCTCGTTTAATACCGGTGAGGCAGGGTACTTCAGCACCCGGTCGGAGAGTGCCAGTGCCGAAATGGGGAAAGCGATGGGGACGGCGGGGACCGATTCGGCGATCTGGGCGTTGATGGTGCGGTATTGCTCCGTCCGCTCCTCGCCCTCAGGCAAGCCGCGTGCCCGCGCGATCTTCGAAAAGACCTGCGGGTCCTGGTAGCCGAATTCGCCGTTCTTCTCGCCAAACAGGGGACCCACAAAGTTGTCTGGATCGGCGTAGGAACCGTTCCAGCCGAGCAGGTGCAGGGCATGGTCCCCGGGTGACTGGACTTTCTGCAGGTACCCGTCCGACCACTCCACCGGAACCGGCTTGATGTTCAGCCCCACAGCGGTGAGTTGCTTGCTGAGCTCTGCGTACACCTTTTCCGGTGTGGGAAGGTATGGCCTGGTGACATTAAGGGGGTAGTAGAACTTGAGTTCCTCGCCCTTGTACCCGGCTTCCTCCAGAAGCGCCTTCGCCTTGGCCGGGTCGTGGCCCAGGGAGGGGGCGTTGTTGTTGAACCCGCTGAGCTTGGGCGGGACGAACTGGGTTGCCTGCGCCGTGTTGTCGATGAAGAACCGGCGGATCAGCGTTTCCTTGTCCACCGCCAACTCGATGGCCTGGCGCACCTTGATGTTCTGCAGGATGGGCACTTCCTGGTTCATGCCCAGGTACATCACGGAGAACGGGTCGCGCTGGATGATCTGCTGTCCGCGTTTGACGAGCTGGTCGAAGTTGCCCACGGTGACGGCGTCATAGCCGTCGATCTTGCCGTCGAGGAGAGCCTGGAGCCTGGACTGCGGGTGATCGTAGGTGACGAAGTTGATGGTGCCGATCTGCCCCCTGTCACCCCAATAGTCCTTGTTGCTGACCAGCTTGACGCTGGAGTCCTGCCACGCGGCGAAGCTGTAGGGACCGGTACCGACGGGGTGCAGGGCATAGGCCGACACGGGCTGGCCGTCCCGGGTCTGGCTGAGGCTGTCCGCCTTCTGCGCCGCCATGGCCGTAGGGGAGGACATGGCGAAGGCCGGGAGCGTCAGCGCCTGGAGGAACCCGGTGAACGGCTGGGTGAGGTCGATCCGGACGTTCCCCGCAGAAACGGCGGTGCAGCCCTTGTAGATGGAGAGCGACGCCTGGTCGGCGTAGGCCTTGAACACGCCCTTGAACGAGGTTCCGGGCGCCTGCTTCCGCAGGCTCGCCGGGAAGTTGAACCATCTGTTGAAGTTGGAGCACACAGCCGCGGCATCGAAGGGTGTGCCGTCCTGGAACTTGACGCCCTCGCGGAGCTTGAAGGTGTAAGCGCGGCCCTCGTTGGATTCCGCCCACTCAGTGGCGAGCAGGGGAGTGGGCAGCCCCGTGGTCTGGTCCACTCCCACAAGGCCCTCCAGGACCTGGCGGGTGATCCGGTAGGACTCCACATCGGATGCCAGCGCGGGATCAAGTCCCAGCGGCTGGGCCGCCGTGCCGAAGGTGAACGTCGCGGTAGGGGCAGCGGCAGTAGTGCCTGCAGGAGCCGCAGAGGGCGACGCCGGAGCCGGGGCAGGCGTTCCTGTGCATGCGGCCAGCAGCAGCGACAGGACCCCTGCACCGATACTGACTGCAATGCGGCGCGATTTACTGCTGGGCACTCGATGATCACCTCTGGGCGGCCGGAAGGTCCGCGGACAGCGGACCGGTCCCCAGTCTAATTGAACGATCCTGGACACTCGCCGGGTGCGCCTCCCGATGCCGGCCGCGCCCTCCGGAAGGCAAAGCTGAGGCCCGCACCGGACGGTGCGGGCCTCAGTTTCTCCAGGATCGGCCCAGGGAGTCAGGCTGGAGCCGGGACAGGAGTGTTCGTGGTTGCCTACTTCGGCATCAGGACGGAGTCCACCAGGTAGACCGTGGCGTTGGCCGTCTTGACGCCGCCGCAGATGACGCTGGCGTCATCGACCTTCAGTGCATCCTTGGTGCCGGTCACGGTGACCGAGCCGCCCTGGACGGTCTTGTGGGTGCCCACAATGTTGTCGGGGGTGATCTGGCCGGGAACAACGTGGTAAGTCAGGATCTTGCTCAGGAGGGCATCGTCGGTCTTGAGCGTTTCGATAGTGGCGGCGTCGATCTTGGCGAACGCATCATCCACCGGTGCGAAGACCGTGAATTCACTGCCGTTGAGCGTATCGACGAGGTTGACCTTGGGGTTGAGCTTGCCGGAAACTGCCGCCGTGAGGGTGGTCAGCAGCGGGTTGTTGGAGGCTGCGACCGCGACCGGATCGAGGGCCATGCCTGATACCGATCCTGCACCGCTGGGAACCTTCTCGGCGTAACCTGCGCAGCCGGGGCCCACCAGGTTGGCGGCAGGATCCATCGCCGCCGCGGAGCTGGCCGACGGTGACGGCGCCATGCTCGAAGCAGACGGGGTTGAAGCCGGTGCGGAGGAGCTGTTGGCCGTGGTGGCCGATCCGCCGCATGCGGTCAGGCTCAGCAGAGCTGCAGCTGCAACACCTGCAACGGTGAAAGTTGTGCGCTTGAATGACTGCATTTCGATTCTCCTTGTTAGTGCCGATTATTGCCTGCGGCGAACGACTTCTTCGATCACTGCACTGGCTGTTTCCGACTGTGGGCACCGACCCTTGGTTGGTGTCTCAATGGGTATTCGGCAGTTCGGCAGTAATGGATGGGTGAAGGGGGAGAATCTTTTTTTCGGGGGCCTTCCGGTGCCGGTGCGGCGGCGTTAAACAAAGGAATCCCGGACCGTGGGGCCCGGGATTCCGAGGGTTGTGCTGCTGTGCGCAAGGGGGGACTTGAACCCCCACGCCCGAAGGCACAGGAACCTAAATCCTGCGTGTCTGCCAATTTCACCACTCGCGCGCGGCGCCGTCGTGCGTGTTTTTCCTGCTGTCCGGGGAAAGCGAAAAGAAGTTCGACGGCGGATTCCAGGCTCCAGTGTACCTGCCGGGCGCGCCTTCCGCTTGGGGGCGGATCAGCAGCGCCCGCTGGCGCCCGGAGTCCGGCTAGGCCAGTCCGAGGTCCCGGCGGAGCTTCGCCACGTGGCCGGTGGCCCGCACGTTGTACTGTGCCACGGCGACGTTGCCGTCCGGGTCCACTACGACAGTGGACCGGATGAGGCCCTCGTATGTCCGCCCGTAGTTCTTTTTCTCCCCCCACGCGGCGTAAGCCTCAGCCACGGCGTGGTCCTCGTCGGACAACAGGGGGAAAGTCAGGCCTTCCTTCTCGGCGAACGTGGCGAGTTTCCCGACCGGATCGGGGGAGACACCCAGGACGTCGTAGCCTTCACGTTGCAGGGAGGCAAGGGTGTCGCGGAAGTCGCACGCTTCCTTGGTGCAGCCGGGCGTGGATGCGGCCGGATAGAAGTAAACGATGGTGTTCCGGCCGCGGTAGTCCTTCAGGCTGACGTCCTTCCCTGCGGAGTCCTTCAGAGTAAAGTCCGGCGCCGGAGTGCCGGGAATGAGTCGTTCAGCCAATATTTTCTCCTTAGGAATGTTCTGGACATTTAAGCTTAGTAAGCGGGGGAAGCGAGGGACGAATCCCACGCTGGCTATACTAAGTTGTATGCCTGATATGGATCGCTGGCCCACTGGGCGCCTCTTGTCCACCGCGGCACGGCTCGTGGAACACTCCTGGAACGAGAAGCTGGGAGCCATTGGGCTCACCCATGCGGGGGTCATCGCCATGGAAGTTCTTGCCCACAATGGACCCATGACCCAGGCACAGCTGGCTCAGTTGGTCCGGGTGCAGGCGCAGACCATGGGCAAGACCCTCAGCCGGCTCGAGGTGCATGGGCACATCCGCCGTGAACGCAGCACGTCCGACCGGCGGAGCCACGTGGTGTCCCTGACCGAGCGCGGAGTCGAAGCCGTGGCCGCTGCAGCCGACATGGAACGAACCGTGCTGGCGGCCGCATCGATCGATCCCGACGTTCTCCGGCAGGAGCTCCAGGCCGTAGTGACCGTCCTGGCCAGCCGATTTTCCTCGCCGGAGACCAAAGCAATCGTGGCGGGTGCCGAGTCCGGCCTCACCGTGGAAGCGAACAGCGTCAACTGACCACCCGGTCTTACCCCAGAAGGCGGACGGCGATCGCCTCCAGCGCCTGAACGTCCCAGCCCTTGTTCAAGGGGCCCAGTTTGGCTTGCAGGATCGCCATCACGCCCATCTCCAGCAACGCCTGTAGCGCCGAGCCGGGGTTTTCGCTGAACTCCAGGCTTGTCTCCAGTGCCGCCAGCGTCCCGGAGTCCGTGGACGGGGCCGGCAGCGAGGCGGCCATGGCCGCGCCTATGGCTTCGGCATCGGCTTCGATCGTGCCGGTAACAGTAAACCGAAAAACAGCCATGGTTTGCCTTCCCACACCTAGTAGTGACGTCACTCTATCCAGTTCGGCTCAGCTATTCCGATGCTTAGGGTGAATTTTTCCCAAAGAAATGCCCGGGGTCACGGGGCGGCATACGGCTGTGGGGCAGTCCACACCCGTCAGCTTGAAGTTTGTGGCGAGCGAAGCGTGGGCACGTGCCGATCCGCGGACATCGGCGGCGACGTCCGGACAAAACGAAACCCCGCCTTCGTGGCTTGTGGCCTGTGAAGACGGGGTTTCTGTGGTGCACCCCCCGGGACTCGAACCCGGAACCCATTGATTAAGAGTCAATTGCTCTGCCAGTTGAGCTAGAGGTGCAGCTGTTGTTTTGGTTCTTCCCGAGGGCTTTTGTTTCCCTCGTTCATCTCCGCAACGACATGAAACTCTACACGAGATTTAGCCCCGTGTGAAATCGGCGGTCGTTTCAGCTTCCAACCCTGGCCGGAGGCGCCAAAATCAGCGCAGAATCAGGGTTTTGGTTGTTGGTGAGCATCCACAAGGTGCCGTCCGGGGCGAGCGAAACGTCCCTGATCCGCCCGAACCTCGCTGTGAAATGGCTCACAGGTCTGCCCGCTTTTTCACCGTCGAGGGGGACGGCCCACAGCCGCTGGCCCCGTAGCGCCCCGAGGTAAGCCGTGGACCCGGTGATCTCCAGTCCGCTCGGGGAAGATTCCGCGGTGGAAGGCCATACCACCTTGGCATCAATGAAGCCGGGCTTGCCGGGCGCCCCGGTGACCTCAGGCCAGCCGTAATTGCCGCCCGGCCGGATCAGGTTCAGTTCGTCGTCCACGGCGGGCCCGAACTCGCTGGACCACAGCCTGCCCGCGTCGTCCCAGTCGAGGCCTTGCACATTCCGGTGGCCAAAGCTGTAGACCGGGTTGTCACCAAACGGGTTACCCGGCGCCGGCTTGCCGTCAGCAGTGATCCGGAGGATCTTGCCGCCAAGCGCGTTCGGATCCTGGGGCTGTTCGCGCCGTTGCGCATCACCGGTTCCCACATAGAGGTTCCCGTCCGGCCCAAAACGTATGCGGCCGCCGTTGTGGGTTGACGCCTTGGGGATGCCGGAGAAGATTATCTCCGGCGGCCCAAGCCTCAGCGTGCCTCCCGGCTCGGCCTCAGTCAGGGTGAGGCGGGCAATCCTGTTGTCCGCCCGGGCCGTGAAATAGGCAAATATCGACTTGTCCGAGGCGTAGTCCGGTGACACCGCCAGCCCCAGAAGGCCGCCTTCACCTCCGGGCACAACCCCGGGGATGCTGCCAAGCAGCGTTGTCCCGCCGTCCTTGACGGTTTTGACGTCGCCGCTGTCACGTTCAGAAATGACGGCTGTGCCATCCGGCAGAAACACGGTGGACCAGGGCAGCCGCAGCCCTTCCACCGTCCGGAGTACCTGGAGTTCACCGGACGCCTCGCCGCCGCCCGTGGCTGAACCTGCGGTGCCGGTGGGGCCGCCGTCGCCGCCTCCGGTGCAGGCGGACAAAACCAGCGTCCAGACGAGGGCGGCGGCAGGCATAAGGCGGAGTGCAGGCCTGGACGCAGGCACCGTTCGCTCCCGATGCATCCGGACGCCGACCCCCATTGGCGGGACGGCCTAGTGCCGGCTCCGGCGCGGGGCGCGGAATCCTGCCGCTTCCGCGTGCGCGGCCGACTCGAACCAGACTTCCGCAGTGGTTTCCTCGTATCCGGGGCTGGTTTCGTCGTGGTAGATCATCGATTGCGCATTGCCCTTGACCGTATAGCCGTCCGGTCCGCTGCCGTCAGGCCCCGGGGCTGCCGATCCCTCGCCATACGGCTTGTCCGCAGCCAGGTGGCCGGCGGGCTCTGCCGTATGGCTTGCGGCTGCTTCCGTCGCGGCCGAGGAGGCGGCCGCCTGCATTGTCTCTGCGTCTCCCTCGGAGAGGACCTCCGTGCTGCTTCCGCCGGCCGTGCTGCTTACGGCGGCCGTGCCGCTTCCGCTGGCGGGCGGCAGCCCGGCGTCGGCTCCTGGATCCTTGACGTTTGTGTCCTGGACATCTTCCGCCGCGGCCGATTCGGCGCCGGGAAGCGTGGGTGCATGGTGCTCCGTGTACTCAGGGTGGTGAACCGGAACCTGCTGGCCGGTCGCCGCGGCGGGAGTCTCCCCGGCCGCTGATTCCCTGGTAGGAACCTCCTTGGTGTGCACCTGGTCCGCGTGCGGGGTGCTGGCCGCCTCGGACCACTGCGCCTCCCACTCCGCTTTGTCCTCTGTGCGGGCTGCAGCTTCAGGCCCAGCCGCAGTGCCCTCGGGTTTGGCTGTCACGTCAGCTGTCGTTGTAAGCCCGGTGTCTGCGGCGGGCGCGCCGCTGGTCGCCTCGGCGTCATCGTCCCAGTCATCCACGTCTCCGCCGCCGGGTGCGGCGTTCGCTGTCGGGGAAAGGTCCGGCCCGGGTTCCGCCGGCACGGACGGCGACGGCGAAGCGTTGGCCGTCTGGCTGAAACCTGCCGCGCCCGGCATTCCGGCCGTGGCTGCGGCGTCTGCCGACGCTGCTGCACCGCCTCCCGCGGGCCGGTCGACGGCGGACTGCCGTGGCTGTGGAACGGACATGCCGGAATCGGAGGCTGCCGGTGTGCCCGTGGTGTTCCCTGAACTATTTCGGTTCAGGAGCCACCAAACCACTCCGACGATTACTACGATGACGATGACCCAGATAATCCAGTCCATAGCAGTGCCCTTCTGTCCACAAGGCAAGGTTGCCGTTGCTTGACGTTACGTCGGTGTGATTAGGGCTGTAAAGGCTCAGAGCGGCAGGCCGCGTTGCACAAAGTCGGCCATGAATTCATGGAAGTCCGCGGCATCGTGGGCCTGTTCGATGCTTCGGGTCCCCCGAGTGGCCCGTTCCCCCGGACGTACGGACGGCGGAGCCAGGGGCATGGAGTCGTCCACTCCGAATCGGAATGCTTTTCCCGTGCTTGCCGCCACTTCATAACCGCCCGGGGACGAGTTGGCTCCCGGCAGCCGGCGGACGCGGGCGAGATTGGTCATATTGATCGCGACCGGAACGCCCGTGGCCGCCAGGGACTTTTCATCGAACGGGGCCACGACAACCTCGGCCGGGTGCCAGCGGTAGCCGATGACGAAATTCCGTCTCCGCGGGGGAGCCCAGCCCCGGGCTGCCGCCCCCGGGGCCTCGAAGCTGTTCGAACCGCAGACGAGGTTATAGTCGCCGTAGTTGGGGATCTGGCGGTCAAACACGGCCCGGAGCGTCGCCTTGAGCTCTTCGCTGGTGGGCGCGGAAGGAGGGGACGCGGGGTCGGGTGCCGGGTTGACCGGCAAGGGCTTGCTGTTCACAGTGGAGTCCTGATGGTCGGGCAGGCAGAGTGGCTCGCACGCTACCAGACCCGGCTCATGGCTCCTTGTCACGCCGGGGTGCGACGGCCCCACTCAGGGTGCCGTCCTGTAGCCTCGCCTCATGGATTTGAAACGCCTCCGGATTCTCCGTGAACTCTCGGACCGGGGCACAGTGGGCGCCACGGCCGAAGCGATGGAGGTGACGCCCTCGGCCGTCTCGCAGCAGCTTAAGACCCTCCAGGATGAACTGGGCGTTGTCCTCGTTGAAAAGTCCGGCAGGGGAGTGCGCCTGACCGAAGCAGGGCGGGCCATGGCGGCGGCCGCGGCGGACGTTTCGACAGCCATGGCGCGCGCCGAAGCCACCATTGACACGTACCGGCGGGGCTGGCAAACGCATGTCAAAGCGGCCTTCTTCCCGAGTGCAGCGGAAATGTTCCTCCCCGGCCTCCTGCACCGCGTCAAGGCGGTGGAGGGCCTGCGGTTCGAGGCCTGTTTCGAAGACCCCGGCGTCGCGGGATTTGCTGCCCTCGCCGCCGATTACGACATCGTGCTGGCCCATAGCGTGGATGGTCCCGATGTTTTTGCCCGGCAGGGGCTGGTGGTGGTTCCGCTCCTGAATGAACCGCTTGACGTGGCCGTTCCCGCGGGGCACGTCCTGGCGGCGAAGGCTTCGCTAACGGCCGGCGATGTGGTGGGCTTTCCCTGGATGGGCGTTCCGGAAGGTTTTCCATTCGATACGGTGCTGCGGCAAATCGAGGTCCAGGCAGGTTCCCCTGCGGTCCGCGCGCAGCTGTTTCCGGACCTTCGTGTCCTGGAGGCCCTTGTCAGCGCCGGCCACGGGTTGAGCCTGCTGCCGCGGTACACGGCCCTGGGCAACCAGGAACGCGGCTTCGTCCTCCGTCCACTGCTTGGCGTCACTGCCCGGCGCAGCATCGTGGCGCTCGCCCGTCCGGACGTGGCGGCCCGGACCACCATTGCGCAGGTTTTGTCCATGCTCGAGGCTGAAGCCGCCGCCATTGATGCGGCAGGCTTGAGTGACGGCTGACACCTTTTCGACCCTGTGCGCCGCGCTGATCTCATTATGTGAGACGAGAGTCCACTATTTGATCGAAATATTCCCGCTTTTCGGCTTAACGGTCCATTCCGGGTCGTTGGTGCCCATCTTTGCGCCATAGACTTTGACGCATGAGTGAGGACACCCAAACCGCGACAGAAAACAAGCCGGACATCAAGCCCCGCAGCCGGGTCGTAACCGATGGAATCCACGCCGCTCCCGCGCGCGGAATGTTCCGGGCGGTCGGCATGGGCGACGACGACTTTGCGAAGCCCCAGATTGGCGTGGCGAGTTCCTGGAACGAGATCACTCCCTGCAACCTTTCCCTGAACCGGCTGGCCCAGGGCGCCAAGGAAGGCGTCCACGCCGGCGGCGGGTTCCCCATGCAGTTCGGCACCATCTCCGTCTCCGACGGCATCTCCATGGGCCACGAAGGCATGCACTTCTCCCTCGTCTCGCGCGAAGTCATTGCCGACTCCGTGGAAACAGTGATGCAGGCCGAGCGCATTGACGGATCGGTGCTCCTGGCCGGTTGCGACAAGTCCCTGCCCGGAATGCTCATGGCAGCCGCGCGCCTGGACCTCGCCAGCGTGTTCCTCTACGCCGGCTCCATCATGCCCGGCTGGGTCAAGCTGGAGGACGGTTCCGAAAAGGAAGTCACCCTGATCGACGCCTTCGAAGCCGTAGGCGCCTGCGCCGCGGGCAAGATGAGCAGGGGAGACCTTGACCGCATCGAACGCGCCATCTGCCCCGGCGAAGGTGCCTGCGGCGGCATGTACACGGCCAACACCATGGCCTGCATCGGCGAAGCCCTGGGCATGTCCCTGCCGGGCTCCGCAGCCCCGCCCTCGGCAGACCGCCGTCGTGACGAGTTCGCCCGCAAGTCCGGTGAAGCGGTGGTCAACCTGCTCCGCCTCGGCATCACCGCGCGCGACATCATGACTAAGAAGGCCTTCGAGAACGCCATTGCCGTGACCATGGCATTCGGCGGCTCCACCAACGCCGTGCTGCACCTGCTGGCCATCGCCCGTGAAGCTGAAGTGGAACTGACGCTGGACGACTTCAACCGCATCGGCGACAAGATCCCGCACCTGGGCGACCTGAAGCCGTTCGGCCGTTACGTGATGACCGACGTCGACAAGATCGGCGGCGTTCCGGTCATCATGAAGGCGCTGCTCGACGCCGGGCTGCTGCACGGCGACTGCCTCACCGTCACCGGTAAGACCCTGGCGGAAAACCTTGAGTCCATCAACCCGCCGGACCTGGACGGCAAGATCCTGCGTGCCCTGGACAACCCGATCCACAAGACCGGCGGCATCACCATCCTGCACGGCTCGATGGCTCCGGAAGGCGCCGTCGTGAAGAGCGCGGGCTTCGACGCCGACGTTTTCGAAGGCACGGCCCGCGTGTTCGAGCGCGAGCAGGGTGCCCTTGACGCGCTCGACAACGGCAAAATCGCCAAGGGTGACGTCGTGGTCATCCGCTATGAAGGACCGAAGGGTGGCCCGGGCATGCGCGAAATGCTCGCCATCACCGGCGCCATCAAGGGTGCCGGGCTGGGCAAGGATGTTCTGCTTCTCACGGATGGCCGCTTCTCCGGCGGTACCACCGGCCTGTGCATCGGCCACGTCGCGCCTGAAGCCGTCGACGGCGGTCCTATCGCCTTCGTCAAGGACGGTGACCGCATCCGCGTTGACATTGCCGCCCGCAGCTTCGACCTGCTCGTGGACGACGCTGAGCTCGAGTCGCGCAAGATCGGCTGGGAGCCGCTCCCGGCCAAGTTCACCAAGGGCGTCCTGGCCAAGTACGCCAAGCTGGTGCACAGCGCCTCCACCGGCGCATACTGCGGGTAGCAACCCGCAGCCGCGCCGACCCAACTGACTGGCAGTTAACGTCGCCAAACACGCTTTTCGGAGCGTTAACTGCGAGTCAGTTGGGGATGGCGCTCAATCCGTGGACAATGGAGTCCATATAGTGAGACGGGAATGTGTGTCGTTGACACCCGTCTCACTTAGAGGGAAAACTGAACGCATGATCGCATTCGTTACCAACTGCGCCGCTGCAGAAGCAGTCGTCGTCCTTACCAAGCGCGTGGCTCAATAGCCCGACTGGTAACGAACCGTCACGCGCAACCCCTCGAAGAGCCGCCAGGCTGAGGGGTTTTTTTATTTGTTTCAGTTATTGCACCCGTCATGAGAACCACCCGCTAATAAAGATCCACAAAGGAAGAGTCCGATGAGCAAAGGATCGCCGATCAGCCCCTCGCTGATGGCTACAAAGTCCGCTGGAGCCCCCAAGGCTCCGGAACGCGCCGACCGCACGGCCGATGCCGGTGTCGAGCACGCTGCTGCTGTCTCTCCTGTCCTTGGACCGAACAACGTCGTACCCCCGACGGTGATGACCGGTTCACAAGCAATTGTCCGCTCGCTCGAAGAACTCGGCGTGGACGATATTTTTGGTTTGCCCGGTGGCGCGATCCTGCCCACCTATGACCCCTTGATGGCCTCAAGCATGAATCACGTGCTGGTCCGTCACGAACAGGGAGCCGGCCACGCCGCGCAAGGCTACGCCATGGTTACCGGGCGGGTTGGCGTTTGTATTGCCACCTCGGGTCCCGGGGCCACCAACCTCGTTACCGCCATCATGGATGCGCACATGGACTCGGTGCCTCTCGTGGCCATCACCGGCCAGGTGTCCAGCGGAGTCATTGGTACAGATGCTTTCCAGGAAGCGGACATCGTGGGCATCACCATGCCTATCACCAAGCACTCGTTCCTGGTGACCGACCCCAACGACATCCCGCATGTCATGGCGGAGGCGTTCCACCTTGCGTCCACGGGCCGGCCCGGCCCGGTGCTGGTGGATGTCGCCAAGGACGCCCAGCAGGGCCAGATGACTTTCTCCTGGCCGCCGAAGATCGACCTCCCCGGCTACCGCCCGGTGCTCCGCGGCCACAACAAGCAGGTTCGCGAAGCAGCGAAGCTGATTGCCACGGCCAGCAAGCCCGTCCTCTACGTCGGCGGCGGCGTGGTGAAGGCGCACGCCTCCGTTGAGCTGCGGGAACTCGCAGAAATCACCGGCGCGCCCGTGGTCACCACCCTGATGGCGCGGGGCGTGTTCCCTGACTCGCACCCGCAGCATGTCGGCATGCCGGGCATGCACGGCACGGTCTCCGCCGTGACCGCGCTGCAGCAGTCCGACCTGCTCATCACGCTGGGAGCCCGTTTCGACGACCGGGTAACCGGCGTCCTGAAGACGTTCGCGCCGAATGCGAAGGTGATACACGCGGATATCGATCCTGCCGAGATCTCCAAGAACCGCACAGCGGACGTTCCGATCGTGGGCTCCGTCAAGGAGATCATTCCGGAGCTCACCGAGGCCGTGAAGACGCAGTTTGCGGCTTCCGGTAAGCCGGACCTGGAGAACTGGTGGACGTTCCTGAACAACCTGAAGGAAACGTATCCGCTGGGCTGGACCGAGCCGGAGGACGGGCTCACCGCACCGCAGCGCGTCATTGAGCGCATCGGTGCCCTGACCGGTCCCGAAGGGATCTACGTCGCTGGCGTTGGCCAGCACCAGATGTGGGCGGCGCAGTTCATCAAGTACGAACGCCCCCACGCCTGGCTGAACTCAGGCGGAGCCGGCACCATGGGCTACGCCGTCCCCGCAGCCATGGGCGCCAAAGTGGGCGCGCCCGACCGCGTGGTCTGGGCCATCGACGGCGACGGGTGCTTTCAGATGACCAACCAGGAACTGGCCACCTGCGCCATCAACAAGATCCCCATCAAGGTTGCCGTCATCAACAACTCCTCGCTGGGCATGGTGCGCCAGTGGCAGACCCTCTTCTACGAAGGCCGCTACTCGAACACCGACCTGAACACCGGCCACGAAACCGTCCGGATCCCGGACTTCGTGAAACTGGGCGAGGCCTATGGCTGCGCATCCTTCCGGTGCGAGCGCGCTGAGGACATCGACGCGACCATCCAGAAAGCCCTGGAAATCAATGACCGCCCCGTGGTCATCGACTTCGTGGTGAGCCCGGACTCCATGGTGTGGCCAATGGTGCCCGCCGGAGTGAGTAACGACCAGATCCAGGTCGCCCGCAACATGACCCCGGAATGGGAAGAGGAGGACTGATCATGACCCGCCACACGCTGTCCGTTCTGGTCGAAGACAAACCCGGTGTGCTGACCCGAGTCGCGAGCCTCTTCGCCCGCCGGGCCTTCAACATCAATTCACTGGCCGTCGGCCCGACGGAAGTTCCGGGCATGTCCCGGATGACCGTCGTCGTCGACGCCGACGGTGACCTGATCGAACAGGTCACCAAGCAGTTGAACAAACTAATCAATGTGATCAAGATTGTTGAACTCACCTCAGAATCTTCCGTACAGCGCGACCACATCCTGGTCAAGGTACGTGCGGATGCCGCAACACGCCTGCAGGTGACCCAGGCTGCAGACCTGTTCCGCGCTTCAGTGGTCGACGTCTCCACAGACTCGGTGGTCATTGAAGCAACCGGCCATCCCGAAAAGCTCACCGCGCTGTTGTCAGTGCTCGAGCCCTTCGGCATCCGCGAAATTGTGCAGTCCGGCACCCTTGCCGTTGGACGGGGATCCCGCTCCATGAGTGACAGGGCCTTGCGCTCCGCTTGAGACACAGTCTCGGCCGCAGGCGGGGCACAGTCCCGCCTGCGGAGCAACGCCCGTGCAGTACCGCAACACCACAGACTATTTACACCAGAGAATCCACTCAAAAGGAGTTACGCAAGTGACTGAAATGTTCTACGACGACGACGCAGACCTCTCCATCATCCAGGGCCGGAAGGTGGCCATCGTCGGCTATGGCTCGCAGGGCCACGCCCACGCCCTGAACCTGCGCGACTCCGGCGTCGAGGTGACGATCGCCCTCAAGGAGGGCTCTTCCTCGATCGCCAAGGCCCAGGAGGCCGGCTTCACGGTCAAGAACGTCGCCGACGCCGCCGAATGGGCAGACGTCATCATGATCCTGGCGCCGGACCAGTACCAGCGCTCGATCTACAACGACTCCATCAAGGACAAGCTGACCCCCGGCAAGGCCCTGGCCTTCGCGCACGGGTTCAACATCCGCTTCGGCTACATCCAGGCACCGGAGGGCGTTGACGTCATCCTGATCGCCCCGAAGGCTCCCGGCCACACCGTGCGCCGCGAATTCGAAGCCGGCCGCGGCATCCCGGACATCATCGCCGTCGAGCAGGACGCCACCGGCGCAGCCTGGGACCTCGCGAAGTCCTACGCCAAGGCAATTGGCGGCACCCGCGCAGGTGTCATCAAGACCACTTTCACCGAAGAGACCGAGACCGACCTGTTCGGCGAGCAGGCAGTCCTGTGCGGCGGTGTCTCCCAGCTGGTCCAGTACGGCTTCGAGACCCTCACCGAGGCCGGCTACCAGCCGCAGATCGCCTACTTCGAGGTCCTGCACGAGCTCAAGCTCATCGTTGACCTCATGTGGGAAGGCGGCATTGCCAAGCAGCGCTGGAGCGTTTCCGACACCGCAGAGTACGGCGACTACGTTTCCGGCCCGCGCGTCATCACCCCCGAGGTGAAGGAAAACATGAAGGCTGTCCTCGCCGACATCCAGAACGGCGCGTTCGCCAAGCGCTTCATCGAGGACCAGGACAACGGCGGCGTCGAGTTCAAGGCGCTGCGGGCCAAGGCAGAGCAGCACCCCATCGAGAGCGTTGGCCGCGAACTGCGCGGGCTCTTCTCCTGGCAGCAGCAGGACGAGGACTACGTCGAGGGCTCGGCAGCCCGCTAAGGCCGCCTGCCGCCCAGGCCGTCGGCCAGGCGCCCTTCAGGAGTCAACAGTGAGGCCGGGTTCACACTTAACAATGTGAGCCCGGCCTTTCCGTCAGCCTAGACTTGATTTATCCCCCGGACTGCAACGCAGAGGATCAGCCGTGTCAAAACCCGTAGTACTGCTCGCCGAAGAACTTTCACCCGCCACAGTCGAGGCCCTCGGCCCGGACTTTGAAATCCGCCAGACCGATGGCGCCGACCGTTCCCAGCTGCTCTCTGCCATCGCGGATGTTGACGCAATCCTGGTCCGCTCCGCCACACAGGTGGACGCCGAAGCCATCGCCGCGGCCAAGAACCTCAAGGTCATTGCCCGCGCAGGGGTCGGCTTGGACAATGTCGACATCAAGGCCGCCACGCAGGCCGGTGTCATGGTCGTCAACGCGCCGACGTCGAACATCGTCTCCGCCGCCGAACTGACCGTGGGCCACATCCTGAGCCTCGCCCGCCACATTCCGCAGGCCAGCGCCGCGCTCAAGGACGGCGAATGGAAGCGCTCCAAGTACACGGGCATTGAACTTTACGAAAAGAAGATCGGCATCATCGGCCTCGGCCGTATCGGCGCCCTGGTGGCAGCCCGCCTGAAGGGCTTCGACACCAAGATCCTGGCGTACGACCCCTACATCACCTCCGCCCGTGCCGCCCAGCTGGGCGTGCAGCTGGTCACCCTGGACGAACTGCTGGCGCAGTCCGACTTCATCACCATCCACATGCCCAAGACGCCTGAAACGGTGGGCATGCTGGGCGCTGAGGCGTTCAAGAAGATGAAGAAGACCGCCTACGTCATCAACGTGGCCCGCGGCGGACTGGTGGACGAGGAAGCCCTCCACGCCGCCCTGAAGGACGGCGAAATCGCCGGCGCCGGTGTTGACGTCTTCGTCAAGGAACCCAGCACCGACCTGCCGTTCTTCGAGATGGACAACGTGGTGGTGACCCCGCACCTGGGCGCATCCACTGACGAAGCGCAGGAAAAAGCAGGCGTTTCCGTGGCCAAGTCGGTACGGCTCGCCCTGGCCGGTGAACTGGTTCCGGATGCCGTCAACGTTGCCGGCGGCGTCATCGCGCCGGACGTCCGTCCGGGCATCCCGCTGATCGAGAAGCTGGGCCGCATCTTCACCGCCCTGACCCACGCATCCCTGACGCAGTTCGATGTTGAAGTTGCCGGTGAGATCGCCTCCCTCGACGTCAAGGTGCTGGAACTGGCGGCACTCAAGGGCATCTTCGCCGACGTCGTGACGGAACAGGTTTCCTACGTCAACGCCCCGGTCATTGCCGAGCAGCGCGGCATCAACGTCCGCCTCATCACCACCCCCGACACCGAGTCGTACCGCAACCTCCTGACTCTGCGTGGTGCCCTCAGCGACGGCAGCCAGATCTCCGTGGCCGGAACGCTTACGGGTCCCAAGCAGATCCAGAAGCTCGTGGGCGTCAACGGCTACGAGGTGGAAATCCCCATCAGCGAGCACCTGGTGGTGGTGGCCTACGCGGACCGCCCCGGCGTGATCGGCACCATCGGGCACATCCTTGGCATGAACAACATCAATATTGCCGGCATGCAGGTTGCGCGCCAGGCTGAGGGCGGCCAGGTCCTGGCCCTCCTGACCATTGACAGCTCGGTTCCGCAGCAGGTCCTTGACGCGATCAAGGCCGGCATCGGCGCCGAGATGGTACGGGAAGTCGACCTCGAAGACTGACCTCCCGCCTATTCGGTGAACTTCTCGTGACAGACGTTAACTTCTGCCACGTATGATTGGCCGGTCTGCGTACAATGGCTGGGTCCGATTTTCGGATCCGGCCCGCAGACCGGCCGTTATTTTTTGCACATCCGGCAGGGGACGCCTTCACATCCATTTGGTGTGGACTGAGGTGTGCGCTCACGCAATCCAGCTTTTCAGGGAGCCCAATGAACGCCGTCCAGAGGTTCATCAGAAGCCGAGTGCTTTTGCTGACCGCGGCCATTTTGATCGTCGCCATGTGCCTGTCCGTCCTCGTCCAGGGCCAGTCGCAGGCAGCGCTCAACCGAACAGTCGACCAGAATTCCCGCGGACTCTATGACATCCTGGTCCAGGCCAAGGCGGGGTCCGGCGGAGCGCTCATGCAGCCGGAAATCGCCAACGGCCAGGGCGGCATCAGCTTCGACCAGCTGGACGGGATCCGGAAACTGTCCGGTACGTCCGTGGCGGCTCCCATCAGCCTCGTGTCACGGGTATCCCAGAACCTCGAGTCGCCGCGCCTTGACGCCATGGACTACCTGGGCTTCAACTCCGGACTCGTGGGTACGGCGACCGCCGGGGAACCCGGCGCAACCGATCCCAGCAAATGGCCGGCAGCGGAATCGGTCCTCACTGACGAGGCCAAGAAGTACCGGCTGACCGCCAGCGCCGTCAGTTCGGACGGCCAGTCGGAACAGACCCTGTTCAAGTCCATGGCCGAGGGTTCCCTCGGCAAGGCCAGGCTCGTCGAGGAGCAGGCCGCAGGCGGCAAGAGCATCCGCATCGCGGGCGCCGAAGGGGAAACCGGCATCAAGTTCCCGGCCCCCGCGGGCGGATCCGAACACAACCTCTTCAACCTTTCAGTGTCACTGCCGCTGGCCCCGCAGGTGACTGAGTCCGTCGTCGCCGTCGACCCCGTCTCCGAACGTGCCCTGCTGGGCACTGCCGGCGACTTCCTGGCTCCGCTCGAAAAGGCGCCGCCGGCGGACGCCCGGAACGCCGGGGCCATTGGCCGGCATTTCGAGAGCCTGTTCACCACAGGCATCAGCATGAAGGAGCTCGAAGAAGGTCCGGACTTCCTCGGCGTCAAGCTCAAGTACTGGGCGCCCCTGATGACCCAGTACCAGCAGGCAAAACGGAACGGCCAGCTCACCGCGGATTCCCAGGCCATCCCGCTGATCGTGCGCTCCGGCACGTCCCTGGACCTCAAGTACTCCGTGAAGATCGAAGAAATCGACGACTCCGGAAACGTGGTCAAGGATGTCGGCACGGTGACCAGGTCGCTGGACAAGGACTACCTGCCGTTCGTTTCGAAATCACCGTTTGCACTCTCCTGGCCGGGCTCGCAGGACTACTCCCAGCTCCTGGGAAACACCGGCAACTTCAGCCAGGGCCTCTACAACCCGGCAACGTGGAGCACCGACTTCGCCTCCGCCCCCAAGTACACCGACGGTGCCACCGCCGGCAACGGCGCCGTGGACAAGACCGCAACGCCGGGGGAGTGGATCACCGTCAACCGGCTCCCGGAGAAGGGCGCCGGCGGCGCACCGGTCGACCAGACCCAGCGCGAGCCGGTGGACGAGCGTTCCTACCGCGAAAGCCTGCAGACCGGCACCAAGGTCGCGGCACCGCTGGCCATGGTCTACGGCACGTTCGACGCCGATAAGGTCAGGGAAGCTGCGGGGGACGTCAACCGGCTGCCCCTGGGCGGCTACGACCCCTCACCGCTGACCCTGACCGAGGATGCCCAGGGCAAGAAGGTGGAGAACACCGTACTCAAGCCCTCACTGAGCGCCACGGGCCTGGTCAGCCAGTCCGCCGGTGCCATTACGGACTTCTACGGCCTCGCCGCGGCCCGCGGATATGAAGAGAATGCTTCGGTGATTGACGCCGTCCGGGTCCGGGCCAAGGCGCCCGGCAGCTGGAAGGAGTCGCAGCCGGAGGTGGAGAAGCTCGCGAACGAAATCCGGGACATGGGACTGGAAGCGACCGTGGTTGCCGGCTCCGCGCGTGAAGACGCCAACATCTTTGTGCCGGGTTACTCCAAGGACGACGCCGGCAAGGAATCCGCGCTCGGCACCGTCACCCAGTCGTGGGTCCGCCAGGATGCCGCCGACGCCGTGTCCGGCTCATTGACCGGTACCAACATCACGCTGCTGTTCCTCACCTTGTGCGGCGCGGCCCTGCTCACCGGTGCCTCCACCGTCAGCTACATCCGCCAGCGCCGCCGCGAAGCCGGCACCCTGCGGGCCATGGGCTGGACCCAGAAGAGGATCCGGAGCTGGGTGCTCGCGGAGTTCGGCGTGGGCGCCGCCCTCCTGGCGATCGCCGGCACCATCCTGAGCCTGCTCAGCTGGAACCTCGCCACGGTCATCGTTTCCGTTTCAGTCCTGGTTCTCTACGCCGCCGCGGCCTACTTCGCGGCACGGCAGCTGAGGCACCGTGACGAAGTGGACCAGGAGCCGCAGCACGACGAGCGGCTGATCGCCGTCGACTCCCCGCTCACGTTCGCCAACCGCCAGCTGAGCACCAACAAATTCAACACGATCTCACTGGCTGTGGCAGTGGGTGTGTTCGGCGCCGCCGTGGGCGGACTCATCGCCTTGCTGATCGACATCCCGCGGGCCGCCGGCGCAAGCGCCCTGAGCGGGCTGGCGGCGGCCAGCGTGGCGCTGCCCAGCATCGTCCTGGCACTGTCTGGCGTAGCCGTGGGCCTGGTGCTGACCCTCGTCACCGGCCGCTTCGAGCTGCAGGCCAAACGCCAGTACCTTGGCACCCTTGAAGCCATGGGCTGGAACCCGGACATGCTTGGCCAGGTCCGGCTGTTCGAAAACGCCCTCGTGGGCACGGTGGCCCTGCCGCTGGGCGTGGTCGGCGCCCTCGGCATCGGGCTCCTGCTTGCACCCTATGCCGCGATCTGGGCCGCCCTGGCCGGACTCGTGGCTGTACTTTGCTGGATTCCAATTGCAACGAAAGTGGTCCAATGAACAACGACCTGAATCTCGACCGGATTCCCCAGGATGACGCCGGGGACGGCTCGCTCCAGACCCGTGCCAACACCATCCTGAAGGCCGCGGACCACGGGACCCCGCTGGAACTGAGCAACATCACCATCCGCTACGGCGGGCAGAAGGGCGGCGCCGACGCCGTCAACGTCGTCGAAGGCTTCGACCTGACGCTCCACGCCGGGGAGATGCACTGCGTTGCCGGCCGAAGCGGCTCCGGCAAGACGAGTATCCTGACCGTCGGCGCCGGCCTCACCCTGCCGACGTCGGGCCGTGTCTTCTGGGAGGGCCAGTCACTGGAGAGCATGGGCGACGACGAAATCGCCGACCGCCGCCGGGCCCTGATCGGCTACGTTGACCAGGGCGGCGCGCTGATCGACGGCATGAGCGCCCTCGAGAACGTGCTGCTGCCCGCCGTGCCGGACGGTGAAGTGGACCAGCGCCGCGACATGGCCAAGGACCTCCTGGACCTTGTCGGCCTGGGGCGGCGGATGCGCCACCGCCCGGCGCAGTTGTCCGGCGGCGAGCGTCAGCGCGTGGCGATTGCGCGTGCACTGATCCTCGGAACGCGCGTCCTCGTGGTCGACGAACCCACGGCAAGCTTGGACCGCACTTCGGCCAACCGCATCATCAGCATCCTCAAGGACACCACGTCCGACGGAATAGCCGTGCTGGTGGCGTCACATGACCACGAACTTGTCCGGCTCAGCGATACCCTGACCGAACTGATCTAGATTTGGGGGTAGTACTCCCAGCTCCCGGTCCGCCACGCTTTCGAAAAAAGGTAACTTCCCAGAGTGTCGTCTTCAGCCCAGACCCCGTTCTACATCACCACTGCCATCACGTACCCCAACGGTGTGCCCCACATCGGCCACGCCTATGAGTACATTGCTACGGACGCAATGGCACGGTTCAAGCGCCTGGACGGTTACGACGTCTTCTTCCTGACCGGAACTGACGAACATGGCATGAAGATCGCGCAGACGGCCGACAAGGAAGGCATTACGCCGAAGGAACTGGTGGACCGGAACGCTGAGATCTACAAGGCCGCCCATTCCGCCCTGGGAATCTCGTACGACCGCTTCATCCGGACCACGGACGAGGACCACTACGCCGCATCCCAGGCCATCTGGAAGAAGATGGAGGCCAACGGGGACATCTACCTGTCCAAGTACGAGGGCTGGTACTCGGTCCGCGACGAGGCGTACTACGTTGAAGACGAGACCGTGGTCAAGGAGGACGGCCTCCGCTACTCGCGCGAGACGGATACCGAACTGACGTGGACGGCCGAGGAAAGCTACTTCTTCCGGCTTTCCGCCTACCAGGACAAGCTGCTGGCGCTGTATGAAGCACACCCCGAATTCGGTGCCCCCCAGTCCCGTTTCAACGAGGTCATCAGTTTCGTCAAGCGCGGACTCGAGGACCTGTCCATCAGCCGGACGACGTTCGACTGGGGCGTTCCCGTCCCCGGCAATGACAAGCACGTGATGTACGTGTGGGTGGATGCGTTGACCAACTACCTCACCGGCGTGGGCTACCCGGACACCGAATCGGAATCGTTCAAGAAGTACTGGCCGGCCGACGTCCACGTGATCGGCAAGGACATTTCCCGGTTCCACGCCATTTACTGGCCGGCGTTCCTGATGAGCGCCGGGCTGGAGCTGCCCAGGCGGATCATGATCCACGGCTTCCTGAACAACAACGGCGTCAAGATGTCCAAGTCGCTGGGCAACGTGGTGGCGCCGTCCGACTTCGTGGCCCAGTACGGCCTTGACCAGGTGCGTTTCTTCTTCCTGCGGGAAGTTCCTTTCGGCGCCGACGGCAGCTACAGCCATGAAGCCATCGTGGGCCGGATGAACTCCGACCTCGCCAACAACTTCGGAAACCTGGCACAGCGCTCATTGTCCATGGTCGCCAAGAACTGCGAGGGACGGGTCCCGGTCCCGGGCGCCTTTACGGCGGAGGACAGCGCGCTGCTGGCCCGGGCCAATGGCCTGCTGGACGCTGCCCGGGCGGCGTTCGAGAAGCAGGAATTCAGCCGCGCCCTGGAGGCGATCTGGGGCGTCCTGGGCGACACCAACGCGTACTTCGCCGAGCAGGCACCGTGGGTCCTGCGGAAGACCGACGTCGAACGCATGAACACGGTGCTGTACGTGACCCTTGAGGTGCTCCGGATCGTGGCCATCCTGGTCCAGCCGGTTATGCCGACGGCGTCGGCAGCGCTTCTGGCGACCCTCGGCCAGCCCGACGGCGACGCCCGCCTCTTCGCGGCGATCGCCAAGCCGCTCGTTCCCGGGACGGAACTCCCGGCTCCTTCCCCGATCTTTCCGAAGTACGAGGAACCGGCCGAAGGGTAGTCCCTCGGCCCTACCCGCTGAACGTACCAACCGACTGTGCGCTCCCTCGCTTGCCCGGCAAGCGGGGGAGCGTTCTGCGTTGCCCGCAGGAACGCCGTGCCGCGCCGCCGCACGGGCGGACGCCTGCCAAGTAGTCCTCCCTCATGCATGCGAGTGAATATATTCACGAAGCAAGTAATTAGTACCTGTGCCCGGTTGAGTAAACGCGTACCTGTTACTCGGGTTTAACTCCCGCCGCAAACCTAGCCTGAAAAGGCAAGCGAACTGACGACACTGTCTGGGGAGTAACTGTCACCTTCAATTCGCTGTTTGAGGTCTCACGCAGTTGTTTTTCCTGGTCTCGACGACGGTTACTCCGCGCAGTCAGTCCGTTCGATCGGATTTGGTATGGAGGGACCGAACATGAAACGGACAATCGCCACTCTGGGGGTGGTGGGCCTCGGGATTATGGGGGCCACAGTCGCGGCCTATGCCGCGCCACCGACTTCCAGCAACAACGACAGCATCACGATTTGCCACGCCAAGGGCGGCTCCGGCAGTTACACGGCCGTAGAGGTGAGTGTCAACGGGCTTTCGGGACACAGCGGGCACGCCGATGACGTGGTCCCGCAGAACGCCGGTGACACGCTTCCCGGGGGACAGAACCTGACGCCGGCAAACCTGGCGCTCCTCGCCCAGGGCTGCGAGGCAGGCGGGGTGGTGACCCCGACGACCTCGCCGTCGCCCACGACTCCGCCGACGGATGAACCGACCGACGAGCCGACGGACGAGCCGACGACACCGGCGACGGATGAGCCGACCACTCCGGCGACGGATGAGCCCACGACACCGGCGACAGATGGGCCGACCACTCCGGCGACGGATCAGCCCACGACTCCGGCGGTGGTGACTGTGGTGGTGCCGCCGGCAACCACTCCGGCCGCCGTCACCCCGGCTCCTGCCGCGGTGACGCCGGTGACGTCAGCGCCCCGGGGTGCTGCAGCTGGTGCCGTTCCGGCAGCGAACAATGAGGGCTACAACGTCCAGACCGCAGTCGGCAAGTCCGGCGCCGGCATTCCGCAGTGGCTTGCCGCGGTGACCGGCTTCTTCGTCACAGTCGGTGCCTGGGTGCTCGTGAAGAGCGGCCTGCGGTTCCGCCGGGCGAACAGCTAGGGAATCAGACCGGGGGCGGGTGCCGTGACGGTACGGTACCCGCCCCGGGGTTTTTCGTCCTTCCAGTTTCGGCGTCCCAAGGAGCCCTCCATGGTCTGTCACCAACGGAACCGGCACAAGAATGCCGCTGGTGTCCGCGGCCTGATTCTTAGCCTTAGGGACCTGCTGGTGCTGGGCGCCTGCGTTACGGGGATTCTTGGCGCCTGGCTGGCCTACGGGGTGGCCGGGGGCGCCAGCCACGGAGAACCTGCAGCCGGGGAACCGGCGGCCACGGTCCTTTCGGAGCGATTGCCCGATCCGCTGACGCCTGCGGACGACGGGGTGGTCCGGGAACCTGCGGCGGTAGCGGATCCGGTGGGGTTGCCCGCGCTGCCGCTGGCTGTGGGCGGGCTGCCCGAGCCGGAACCTGCTTCTTCCGAGCCGGCTGCATCGGCTCCGCAGCGCATTACCTACCCCGCCGCCGGCATGGATGTTGTGGTTCACCCGCTGGAACCAGAGTCCGTCGATGCCGCGAGCCACAGCATCGTCCCGCCGGAGACGATGGATGGTTACTGGCTGGCACCGTTCGGGAAACCCGGCGCCGGTTCCGCCAACACAAGCTATGTCATCGGACACAGCTGGGAAGGGCTGGACGCGCCATTCAACCACTTGAGTTCAGCTGCCGCAGCCGGGGACGAGCTGACCGTCACCACGTCAACCGGTGCCATGACTTACCGCGTCGACTCAGTCACCACCTACACAAAGGCAACCCTGAAGGACAGCCCCATCTGGGCGGTGGTCCCCAATCGCCTGGTGCTTATCAGTTGCTACACCGAGGACCCGTGGGGCAAAAACGTCGCCGTCGTGGCGTCGCCGGTGCAAGGACGCTGACAAAGACCCCGGTTCTGCTGTGTTCGAATATTGAGACAACTTGACCATCATGTGGATGCCTTGGCTACCCTGAAAACATGAGCGCACCCACGATAAATCTTGCTGTCATTCCCGGCGACGGCATCGGCCCGGAGGTCATCGCCGAAGCCTTGAAGGTCCTGGAAAAGGTTGTGGCCGCCGAAGGCGTCACCCTGGACCAGACCCATTACAAGCTCGGAGCCCAGCATTGGCTTGAGACAGGGGAGACCCTTCCGGAGGAAGTGCTGAGCGATCTCCGCACCCGGGACGCTATCCTGTTCGGCGCCGTCGGTGCAGCCCCCGGTGACACCCGGATCCCGTCCGGCATCATCGAGCGCGAGATGCTGCTAAAGCTCCGCTTCAGCCTCGACCACTTCGTCAACCTGCGGCCGTCGCGCCTTTTCGGCAGTGTCGGCAGCCCGCTCGCCAACCCCGGCAAGATTGACTTCATTGTGGTCCGCGAAGGCACCGAGGGTCCGTATGTCGGCAACGGCGGCACACTGCGCGCCGGGACAATCCACGAGGTTGCGACCGAGGTTTCGCTGAACACTGCCCATGGCGTGGAACGGGTTGTCCGCGACGCGTTCCGCCGCGCCAGCGAACGTCCGCGCAAGCACGTCACGCTGGTGCACAAGCACAATGTGCTTGTCTATGCCGGCCACTTGTGGAAGCGAACCGTTGAGGCGGTGGCCAAGGAATTCCCGGATGTCACCCACGACTACCTGCACATCGACGCAGCCACGATCTTCATGGTCACCGACCCCGCGCGCTTCGACGTCATCGTCACGGACAACCTTTTCGGCGACATCATCACGGACCTCGCGGCAGCCATCACCGGCGGCATCGGCCTGGCGGCTTCCGGCAACATCAACATGGAACGCACCGCCCCCTCCATGTTCGAACCCGTGCACGGATCTGCCCCCGACATCGCCGGCCAGCAAAAAGCCGATCCGACGGCGGCAATCCTGTCAGCGGCACTGCTGCTGGACCACCTCGGCTATGCAGATGCAGCGAAGAAGATCGAAGCGGCAGTCATTGCCGACGTCGAAGGCCGCGATGGCCGGGAGCGCACCACCAGTGCGATCGGCGACGCAATCGCCGCCGCCCTTTAGGGTCCCGCATCGGGCGTAAGCTTGTCTCGAATCACCAATAATGCTGCCGTGGTCCGACGCTGAACCACGTTCACACACCAGGCAGCCGACCGTGGAGGAACCATGACTCAGACTGCCCATGGCGTCGAATTCACCCATCAGCCCTCGGTAACCCCGAAGTCTGCTGAAGAGCGTGCAGCCATCCTGGCGAACCCGGGTTTCGGCAACTATTTCACCGACCACACTGCGATTGTCGACTACAGCGTTGACGAGAACGGCAAGGGCGGCTGGCATGATGCACGCATCGAGGCATACGGTCCCATCTCGCTTGACCCGTCGGCAGCCGTGCTGCATTACGGCCAGGAGATCTTCGAGGGGCTCAAGGCCTACCGCCATGCCGACGGCTCGGTCTGGACGTTCCGCCCGGAGGCCAATGCCGCCCGCCTGAACAAGTCCGCCCGCAGGCTGGCGCTGCCGGAACTTCCCGAAGAGTACTTCCTCGGCGCCATCCGCGAACTTGTCCAGGCCGACCGGGAGTGGGTTCCGGCCGGAGACGGCGAGGCACTCTACCTCCGCCCCTTCATGATCGCCACCGAAGCATTCCTTGGCGTGCGCGCGGCCAGGGAAGTCTCCTTCCGCGTGATCGCTTCCCCGGCCGGCAACTACTTCGGCGGCGAGCTGAAGCCCGTGTCAATCTGGATCTCCCGCGAGTACGCCCGTGCAGGCCGCGGCGGCACCGGCGCAGCCAAGTGCGGAGGCAACTATGCCGCCTCGCTGATCGCCCAGCAGGAGGCCGAGGCCAACGGCTGCAAGCAGGTCCTCTTCCTGGACCAGTTCAATGACAATGCCGTTGAAGAACTGGGCGGCATGAACGTCTTCTTCGTGATGAAGGACGGCTCGCTGGTCACGCCAGCCCTGACCGGAACCATCCTGGAGGGCGTCACCCGGATGTCCGTTATGCAGGTGGCCAAGGACATGGGCCGCACCGTCACCGAGCGCAAGATCACCCTGGACGAATGGCGCGACGGCGTGGCTTCGGGCGAGATCACCGAGGTCTTCGCCTGCGGGACTGCCGCCGTGATTACGCCCATCGGTGTCCTCAAGGACGCCACGGAGTTCATCGGCTCCGAGGACGCGAAGGCAGGCGAGACCACCATGGCCATCCGCGAGCAGCTCCTCGGCATCCAGACAGGCACGGTCGAGGATACGCACGGCTGGCTGACCCGCCTCGCCTGAAGTCCTAAAGACTGGCGCCGTTCCCGGCTGAACCACGACGCCGGGCGGACCGAGAATGATTTCGGTCCGCCCGGCGTCGTGCGTTTTAAATGCGAAGATGGAACGGTGAATCCCGAATCTTCTCCGTCGATTCTTCCAGCCAGCGGCCTGGCGCGGTTCCGGCTGGCACCCAACCCCGGCCCCATGAGCCTGGACGGGACCAATTCGTACCTGCTGGGCCGGCTGGAATCGGAGACCACCGTGGTGGTGGACCCCGGGCCGTTGGACGAACGGCACCTGCGGGACCTGGCCGCGGCGGGTCGGGTGGAGCTCATCCTCATCACGCACCGCCACGCCGACCACACAGCGGCGGCGGGGCGCTTCCATGAACTCACGGGGGCGCCGGTCCGTGCTGCTGATGCCCGGCACTGTCACGGCGGGAATCCGCTGGCTGACGGTGAAACGCTCCTTGCCGCGGGCGTGGAGCTACGCGTCATTGCCGCTCCCGGCCACACGTCCGACTCGCTCTGTTTCCATCTGCCGGGTGACGGCCCGCACGGCTCGGTGCTCACCGGCGACACCATCCTGGGCCGCGGCACCACGGTCCTGGATTTTCCCGACGGCAAACTGGGCGACTACCTGAGAACGCTGGACAGGCTGGAAGCGATTGGCCCGGCCACGGTCCTGCCCGGGCATGGAGCGGTGCTGCCGGCGCTGGACGCGGTGGTCCGCGCCTACCGCCACCACCGCCAGGAACGGCTCGCGCAGATCCGTGCGGCCCTGGCGGAGCTGGGACCCGATGCGGAGGTGGGCGACATCACGGATGCCGTCTATGCGGACATCGATCCCGCCGTCCGTGCGGCCGCGGAGAATTCAGTCGCAGCCCAGCTGGAGTTCCTCCGCAGCTGAGCACCTGGCCGGGGCCGGCACGGCAGCGCCGCCCGGGGCAGGACGCCGTTCCGGAGGACTGTACGCTAGGAACCATGCGTATCGCCCGATTTGTAGCTGATTCTGATCCCCTTTACGGCGTTGTGGAAGGCGAGCCCGGCAGTGAGGAAGTCACTGTCATCAAGGGTGACCCTTTCTTCAACGGCGTTGAACGCAGCACCGTCAAGTACAAGCTTGAGGACGTGCGGCTGCTCGCACCCATCATTCCGCGCAGCAAGGTGGTGGGCGTCGGACGCAACTTCGTTGAGCATGCCAGGGAGCTCGGCAATGACGTGCCGCAGCAGCCACTGCTGTTCCTGAAGCCCAACACGTCGGTGGTGGGGCCCAACGATCCCATCGTGCTGCCGGAGTTTTCGGAGGAGGTTTCCTTCGAGGCCGAGCTGTGCGTGGTGATCGGCCGCATCTGCAAGGACGTTCCCGAGGACCGCGTTGACGACGTCATCTTCGGCTATACCTGCGGCAACGACCTGACGGCCCGGGATGTCCAGAAGACCGACCTGCAGTGGGCCCGGGCCAAGGGTTTTGACACCTCGGCGCCCCTGGGCCCGTGGATCGAAACCGAGCTGGACACCGACGACCTCCGGATCCAGGGCTGGCTCAACGGCGAACTCCGCCAGGACGGCAGCACGAGCCAGATGATCCGGGGCGTCCGTGAGCTTGTCTCCGTCGTGTCGCAGGCCTTCACGCTGCTTCCCGGCGACGTCATCATGACCGGCACGCCTGCGGGCGTGGGCCTGGTGGCGGCCGGCGACCGGTTTGACGTGGAGATCGAAGGCATCGGGCGGCTTTCCAACCCGGTTGTCCGGCGCTAGCCGCACACAGCACCGACGTCACGGCAGCCGCCCCGGGGATCCCGGGGCGGCTGTCCGTTTCCGTGCCGGATTTCGCGGCGGGTCCGAGTCCCGGGCAGGCGGTAAAGTTGGAGTCACTATGACTACTCCTTCTGTGTCCAACGCTGTCTCCAGTCCTGCCGTCACCGCCGAAACCCCGGTCCGGGTGCGGTTCTGCCCATCGCCCACGGGCACCCCGCACGTGGGCCTGATCCGTACGGCGCTGTTCAATTGGGCCTACGCCCGGCACACGCAGGGCACGTTTGTGTTCCGCATCGAGGACACGGACGCGGCGCGGGACTCGGAAGAAAGCTACGAGCAGCTGCTTGAGGCGCTGAAATGGCTGGGCATCTCGTGGGAAGAAGGCGTGGAAACGGGCGGCCCGCATGAGCCGTACCGCCAGTCACAGCGTCTTGACCTCTACAAGGACGTGGTGGCCAAGCTGCTGGAGGCCGGCTACGCCTACGAGTGCTACTCCTCGCCGGAGGAAGTTGAAGCGCGCCACCGTGCGGCCGGCCGCGACCCCAAGCTTGGCTACGACAACTTCGACCGCAACCTCAGCGCCGAGCAGGTGGCCGCGTTCAAGGCCGACGGCCGCGAACCGGTGCTCCGTGTCCGCATGCCCGACGAGGACGTCACTTTCACCGACATGGTCCGCGGCGATATCACCTTCAAGGCCGGAAGCATCCCGGACTATGTGATTGTCCGCGCCGACGGTTCCCCGCTGTACACCCTGGTGAACCCGGTGGATGACGCCCTGATGGGGATCACCCACGTACTGCGCGGCGAGGACCTGCTCTCCTCCACGCCCCGCCAGGTGGTGCTGATTCGCGCCCTGATGGAGATCGGCGTCGCAAGCTACATGCCTGTGTTCGGGCACCTTCCGTACGTCATGGGGGAGGGCAACAAGAAGCTGTCCAAGCGTGACCCTCAGTCCAACCTCTTCCTGCTCCGGGACCGCGGATTCATCCCCGAAGGCCTGCTCAACTACCTTTCCCTGCTGGGCTGGAGCCTGTCCGCCGACGAAGACATCTTCACGGTGGAACAGCTGATCGAGCACTTCGACGTCCACGACGTGCTGGCCAACCCGGCGCGCTTCGACATCAAGAAGGCCGAAGCAATCAACGGCACGCACATCCGGATGCTGGACGCGGACGACTTCAGGGGCCGCCTGGTTCCGTACCTCCGGGCAGCGAACCTGGTGGGGGATACGCTGACCGCCCGCGAGGACGAGATCCTCGCCGAGGCCGCACCGCTGATCCAGGAGCGCATCGCCTTGCTGGGTGAGGCGCCGGAGATGATTTCCTTCCTGTTCAAGGACGACGACGCCATCGACGTAGCGGATGACGCCCGCAAGGGACTTCCGGAAAACCTCACCGAGGTGCTGGACGCTGCGATCGCAGCCCTGGACGCCGTCACCGACTGGAGTGCCGAGAGCATCCAGGCCGCGCTGAAGCAGGCACTCGTGGAGGACATGGGCATCAAGCCGAGGCTGGCCTTCGGCCCGGTCCGGACAGCCGTCTCGGGGCGCCGGATCTCCCCGCCGCTCTTTGAATCCATGGTCATCCTGGGCAAGGCATCCTCACTGGCCCGCCTCCACGCTTTCCGCGGCTGATGACTGCCATGCGCGGCGACGGCGGCCGTGTCCTGCACACGGGCTTTGGCGTCGTCCGGGGTGTGCTGTTCGACATTGACGACACCCTGGTGGACCTTGAATACGCCATGACCACGGCGCTGCGTGACGTCAGCGAACACCTCCTGCCCGGCCTGGACCAGGCCGGGTGGGAGAAGTTCGGGCGCATCTTCACGCACGAGACCACGCACTTCTATGACCGCTACCTGGCCGGCGAGCTGACCTTCAACGAGCAGCGGCTGCTCCGGGGAAGGGCGGCCCTGGGACACTTCGGAGTGGAACTGGAAGAGGGCGAGGAGTCCCACGCCTGGGTCACGTCCTACGCAGCCCTGCAGCACGGCTACGTCCGTGCGTTCGAGGACGTTGCCCCGGTCCTGGACGCCCTCGACGCCGCGGGAATTCCCTACGGTGCGGTCAGCAACAACGTGCACGACTACCAGCGGGTGAAGCTCGATACCGCAGGGCTCCAACGGATCACCGTCTTGGTGGGAACGGACACCGTGGGCGTACCCAAGCCGGATCCGGCCATCTACCTCGAAGGCGTACGCCTCCTGGGCAGCAGCGCCGCTGAGACCCTCTATGTGGGCGACAACCGACTGCTCGACGCGGAAGGTTCGACGGCGGCGGGCTTGCTGGGCGTCTGGCTGAACCGCGGCGGGGAAACTGAGTCCGAGTTTGCAGGTCATCAGGTGGGTTCCCTCGCGGATTTGCTGGGGTAGGAGCGCCGGCAGGCCGGCTGGCGTGGCCTGATCACCGCCTGATCACTGCCGGGCCAGCTGCCGGCTCAGGCGGTTTCACCCGCTTTCCGACGGTTGCGCAGCGCCATAAAGGCGCCCACTGAACCGAATCCCAGCACGCCCACCATGCCGACGGCAGTTCCGACGTCGGGCCGGCCCACCACGTCCGACGGCGAGACCGCCGCTGCGCTTGAGTGCAGTGTCTCTGTTCCGGCTGCCACTTTTGCATTCCCCTCCGCGAGCTTGCTTGCCCCGGTGGCCAGCTGCGAGGAACCGGACGCGAGCTTGGTGTTGCCCTCCGAGAGCTCGGAGGCTCCGGCGGCCAAGGCTTCGGAGCCTCTCAGGAGCCCGGGATTAGCGGGATCCTCCGGGTCTCCCTTGATGCCTGCATTCAATGCCGTGGTCCCGGCGGCAAGCCGGGAGGAGCCCTCGGTCATACTTGCGGTCGCCTTGAGCAAGCCCGGACGGTCCGGGTTCCCGGGTATTCCGTCCATGCCTTCCCTGATCTTCGCTGTCCCGTCTGCAAGGAGGCGCGTGCCGAGGACAACCCCGGGGTTTTCGGGATCCTGGCTGTTGAGCTTGCCGCTCAGGGTTGAGAATCCCGCAGTCAGCTTCCCGGCACCGGCCCGCAGCTCTCCGGTACCTTCGTGGAGCCTGGAGGCCCCGGACTGGAGCTGGGCGGCTCCGGCGTCGAGCTTGTGGGCACCGGCCGCAATTTTGGCAATCTTGTCCTTGACCACGGAGAGCGGCACGAGCCCCTGGACGGGGTCGTCGGCCGCAGCCTGCAACAGCTCCAGCGCCTGGGCCAGGGCTGCGGTGCCCGTGCCCGCCTCCGGACTGCCGTTGGCACCGCGGTAGCCCTTGAGCTGAGTTGTCCCCGCGGCAAGCTGGCCGGCGCCGCCCTCCAAACGGGACGCTCCGTCGCTGAGCTGCGTGGCGCCATCGGCGAGGTTGTTTTCCGCGGTTCCCGAAGCTGTGGGGGTCAGCGCGGCGGAGAGTTGCTCCGCTCCGGAAGCAAGCTTGCGGGCACCGTCATCGACTTTGTACACCCCCGGGGCCAGCTTGTTGTTGACGTCTGCCTCGATTTTCACCGCCCCGGCCGCGAGTTTCCCGGCGCCGGCCTGGAGCTGGTCCGCACCGGGAGCGAGCTTGGTAGTGATGCCGGCATGGATCTTCTGCGCCCCGGCGGAGAGCCTGCCTGCCCCGGTGTCCGCCAGAGTGGCGCCGGCGGCAAGCTTCCCGGCGCCGTCCTCAAGCTGATCGGCGCCGGCGGAAGCCTGGCCGGCTCCGTCCTTCAGGCGCCCGGATCCGTCCGTGATGCGCCCGGTGACCAGGGTATAGAAGCCCAGCAGGGCGATCAGTAGCAGGGCAAGGAGCGCTATGGCGATCTGTTGGCCGCGGGTGCGGGCGTTTTGGGGAGCAGTGGCACGACTCTGTGGCACGGTTGGTTCCTCTCGACGGTGGTCTCGGACTCCCGTGGTCCCCGGCCCCCCGGCCGTGATGCAGCTAACATTCGAAAGTGAGCACGGAACTGCCGGTCGGGAAGGGTGCAGGGGAGTGGTTACTCTTCGGTAACTTACCGAGAGTAAACTTGTCGGCCCTGTAATTGCAAGGGTTTCCCCGCCCCGCGGCCGGTTACGGCGTTCCCGGGCGGACTGTTTGGCGGCCTCGGGAAGGGTTGTTGGCGCCGATTTGTGCCAGCCAAAAGTCTCGGGTAAAGTAATTACTCGTGCTGAGGCGCGGGGAGCGAAGGTTTAGGCCTGAACGTCCGGCCCGAAAGTGCCATTGGGATATGGTGTAATTGGCAACACTACGGTTTCTGGTACCGTCATTCTAGGTTCGAGTCCTGGTATCCCAGCTCTGAAAAAGTCGCATTCCGGTGCGGCGGATCAGGGGTTTCAAGCGGCTTGGCCGATTTGAAACACTGGCTTTGTGTATGAAACAATCACTGAGCCTGATGGTAGAAATACCATCCGGAAGTACGCGGCCCCATCGTATAGCGGCCTAGTACGCTGCCCTCTCACGGCGGTAACGCGGGTTCGAATCCCGCTGGGGTCACCACGAAAGCGGTCCCGGGCAATTGCCCGGGGCCGCTTTGTTTTGTTTGCTTAAGCTCGGCTGTTGCCCTGGTCTCCGCCATTGCCGCGCGGTCTGCGCCGGATTCGGGCCGGACGCGTGCTGAACTGGCATGATGAAGCTGTGACGTCCCCATCTGAGAGTTCACCCGCAGGCCCCGCCGTGCACCATACGCGCGCAGCCGCGGCCGTGGACCTGCTCGAGACCGTCCGCAGGGACCTCGACGAGGCCCGGCTTCCGCTCGCACTTCCCGGCTCGGACGCCGCCCGCCTGGATATCCGGAATGCGCTGGCGCAGCTGGACGACTATATGCTTCCGCGCTTCCGCAGCCTGGACGCTCCGCTGCTGGCAGTTGTGGGCGGATCAACCGGAGCCGGCAAGTCCACATTGGTCAACGCCCTGGTGGGTCACCCGGTCACCAGGGCCGGCGCCATCCGGCCGACCACCAGGCAGCCGATCCTGCTCCACAACCCGGCGGACTCCGGCTGGTTCGAAGACCAGCGCGTGCTGCCGAACCTGAGCCGCATCCGCGGCGCAGTGCTGGAAACCCCTTTGCCCGCCAGCCGGGCCGGTGCTGCACCCGATGCGGCAGCCATATCCTCCCTGGTGCTCCTGGGACACCCTGCCGTGCCGCAGGGAATCGCCATACTGGATGCACCCGACGTCGACTCCGTCTCGGATGGCAATCGGACGCTTGCGGGCCACTTGCTGGCTGCGGCCGACCTCTGGATATTTGTGACAACAGCCAACCGCTATGCCGACGCCGTGCCCTGGAAACTGCTCCTCGACGCTGCGTCAAGAGACATCATGGTGGCGGTGGTGTTGGACCGCGTGCCCCCGGCCGCCGAGGCGGAGGTCAGCGCGGACCTCCGGACCATGCTGCAGCGGGAGGGCCTGGGTGCAGCCCGGCTGTTCATTATTCCGGAGGTGACCCTGGACGGCCTCGGAATGCTGCCCGGCGGCGCCGTGGAACCCTTGGGTCATTGGTTGCATGAACTGGCAGCAGATTCTGCCGGAAGGGCTGAGATTGCCCGCCGGACACTCAATGGCACTGTACGCGCGCTCAGCGGCCGCGTTGCCGCCCTTGCGCAGGCATCCAGGGAGCAACAGCAGTCGCGTGACGTCCTTGCCAGGGATGTCCGCCACGCCTATCAGGATGCCGGGTCCAGGATTCTGGACGCAACGCGGGACGGTGCCCTCCTCCGCGGCGAAGTTCTGGCCCGCTGGCAGGACTTTGTTGGTACCGGCGAGTTCTTTCGCGTCCTGGAACAGAACATCGGCCGCATGCGGGACCGGATGGGCGCTTTTTTCCGCGGTGAGCCGGCTCCTGCCGTCAAGGTGGAAACAGCCATTGAAACGGGGCTGCAGGCTGTCATCGTGGACGAAGCCGCCAACGCGGCCGAGGACGCTGACCAGCGCTGGCGCTCGGACCCTGCAGGCCGGCAGCTGCTGGGCGCGGACGACCTGTCCGGCACCAGCGCCGGCTTCGCGGACACGGTGGCGGCAGAGATCAGGGCGTGGCAGGGGGCGCTGATGGAGCTGATCCGTACGGAAGGCCAGGGCAAGCGTACCCAGGCCCGGTGGCTTTCCTTCGGGGTCAACGGACTCGGGGCCGCCCTCATGATCGTGGTTTTTTCCATGACCGCCGGGCTGACGGGACTGGAGATCGGAGTGGCGGGAGGGACCGCCGTCGTAGGTCAACGGCTCCTGGAGGCCGTCTTCGGCGAGGATGCAGTGAGGCGCCTCGCGCAAACTGCGCGCGAGGACCTGAACTCGAGGTGCCACAAGCTGCTGCAGGCAGAACAGCAGCGCTTCCTGGACCGCCTGGACGTTAGTACCGGGGTTCCGCCGGAGGTCCTGTCCGATCATGCGCGCGCCCTCCTGGAACTGGCCGGAACCGCATGAGCCGGCACAGCGGAACCCGGGAAGCTTCCCGGCTCGACGCCCGCCTGCAAGCCCTGAACGATGCGCGGGAGCTCGCCGGCGGGGTGTTGCCGGACGAGGCGCTGGACGACGTGCTTCAGGTCCTTGAGCGCGCCAGTTCCCGCCGTTCACTGTCCGCGGAGCATACGGTGGTGGGATTCTTCGGCGCCACGGGCAGCGGGAAATCGTCGCTTTTCAATGCGGTCAGCGGTGCGGAAATAGCAACGGCGGCGGTGCGCCGTCCCACGACGTCCGAACCGCTGGCCGGTGTCTGGGGACAGGACGGCAGCGAACCGTTGCTGGACTGGCTCGGCGTCACCAAGCGCCACCATTCCTCGGCGCTGCCGGGGTTCGCCGATGAATCCACGGGCCTGATCCTGTTGGACCTGCCGGATTTCGATTCAACGAAGGCCGCCAATCGGGAGATTGTCCAGCGGATGGTGGGTCTGGTGGATGTCCTGGTGTGGGTGCTGGACCCGCAGAAATATGCGGACGCCGCGGTGCATAACGATTTCCTTGCGCCCCTGGCGTCGCACGGGGCGGTCACGCTGGTGGTCCTGAACCAGGTCGACCGGCTTCCGCCGTCGGACATCGGACCGGTGCTGGAATCCCTTAAGGCCATCCTTGCCCGGGATGGCCTGGGGAAGGTCCAGGTCCTTGGCGCCTCGGCGCTGGAGGGGACCGGCATCGACAAAGTCCGGGCCGCCATTCGGCACGTGGTGGTGCAACGGCAGGCGTTGTCGCAGCGGTTGGCCGCGGATGTCTCCAAGGCCACGGCCCGCCTTGCGGCGGCATCCGGAACCGGGGAGGCCGCCGGAGTCAAAGCCGGCACCAGGTCCCGGCTGGCTGACGAGCTTGCGGCGGCCGCCAACGTCCCGCTCGTTGCTGATGCTGTGGCGAGGTCGTACCGGCAGGAAGCCACCAGGCGCACAGGCTGGCCGTTGACCCGCTGGCTGGTCCGGTTCCGCCCGGACCCGTTGCGGCGGCTGAACCTGCGGCGGGAAGGTGCCGCAGCGGAGGTCAACCGGACATCGCTGCCGCCGGCCGGTGCCCCGGAACGCGCCAGGACGGACGCTGCCGTGCGGGAATTCGCGGATGCCGCCAGTGCCGGGGCTCCGGGACCGTGGCGCGCGGCCATCCGGGGCGCGGCGCGTGAAGGCCGGGACCAACTGCCGGACGCATTGGACCAGGCAATTGCCGGTACTGAGCTGATGGCCGGCAGAAAGTCGTGGTGGTGGGGACTGTTCAACGTTGCCCAATGGCTGGCCCTCGTGGCGGCCTTGGGCGGCGTGGGCTGGCTTGGGGTCCTGGCCGGGCTAGGGTATCTTCAGCTGCCTGTTCCGGAGGTGCCCAGGGTGGAAGGATGGCCGGTTCCGACGCTGATGATCGCCGGGGGAGTGTTACTGGGCGTAGTGCTGGCCCTCGCCGGAAAGGCCATCGCCGGCGCGGCGGCCCGAGTGCGGGGCGGCGCGGCGGGGAAGAAGCTCAGGGCGGCCGTGGCCGCCGTTGCGGACGGACGCGTGGTTGAACCGGTGGAAGGTGAAGTCAGCAGGCTGAAGTCCTTCAACGCGGCCCTGAAAGCCGCAGGCCGCGACTAGCCGTTTCCCAGTGCTTTCGTGGCGTCGCGGACCTTGATCATGGTGCGAAGGTTGCGCGTCGTGGTGGTCGATTTGTAGCGCGCTTTGGATGAGAGTTTGCTGAAGGGACTGTCCAGGGTGCCTCCGGCGGGTGCAAGCCAGGCCATGGCCTCGGGACCCAGGCGTTGCTGCTGCGTTCCGTCCAGCCGTGAACCGGCCTCGAACAGCTCGTCCAGCACGTCTGTATCCGAACTGAGGGTGATGTAGGTGTGCGTCGTTTTGTCCTCGGCAGGGTAGGGGCATGCCTCGACGAGTGCGGCAACCCTGGCGTCGGTCAGAACCACCACCCATGCGTCATAGCCAAAGGACCCGCGCAGGCAGGCTTCGACTTCCTTCTTGACTGCGGCGGCGCCGAGAGGGGTGGCCAGGGCAACGTTGCCGCTGGCAAGGAGCGTCTTCACTCCGGCGAAGCCGCGTTCCGCCAGGGCACTCCTGAGGTCCGCCATTTTGATGTTGATTCCGCCCACGTTGATGCCGCGGAGGAAGACCGCATAGCTGTTCATGGGCACAGCCTAATACCCGGGGCCCGCACCGTTCGGCCGGCCGGCCGGGCGGCTGCGCCACGGGCCGCTGCGCCGGCCGGGCGGCTGCGCCACGGGCCGCTGCGCCGGCCGGGCGGCTGCGCCGCCACGGGGTGTCAGTCGTTGTTCTTGCGGAGCGCCTCGGTCAGCACCCGGGCGGCATTGCAGACAACTTCGGCGTGCAACCGGCCCGGCTGGCGGGTCAGGCGCTCGATCGGACCGGAAATGGACACGGCGGCAATCACGCGTCCGGACGGACCGCGGACAGGCGCCGACACAGAGGCGACCCCCGGCTCGCGTTCGCCGAGGCTCTGGCCCCAGCCCCGCCGTCGTACTCCTGCCAGGACGGTGGGGGTGAAGCGCGCCGCCTGCAGTCCTTCGAGGAGCCGGTCGTGGTCCTCCCAGGCCAGGAGGACCTGGGCGGCGGAGCCGGCCTTCATCGAAAGCTGGGTACCCACCGGAATGGTGTCGCGGAGACCGATGGGACGCTCGGCGGACGCAACGCACACCCGCCAGTCACCTTGCCGGCGGAAGATCTGGGCGCTTTCGCCGGTGGCGTCGCGCAGCTGCATCAGGACGGGGCCGGCAGAGGCGATCAGCCGGTCTTCGCCGGCGGCGGAGGCGAGCTCCACCAGGCGGCTTCCGAGCACAAAACGGCCCTGAATGTCGCGGCTGACAAGCCGGTGATGGACCAGTGCCAGGGCAAGCCTGTGTACGGTCGGGCGCGCCAGTCCGGTGGCAGCCACCAGTTGCGCCAGAGTGGTGGGCCCGGCCTCAAGTGCGTCGAGCACATGGGCCGCTTTATCGATGACACCGACGCCACTAGAATTGTCCATGTAATGATATTGCCGTCTCAATATCTGAGATGCAAATCATTTGGCTGGCGTATTACGCGGGCGTGCTGGTTCAGTGGATGTAAACAGCCAACAGCAGTGAAGGGAGATGGCCATGGCAAAGACATTGGCCGAGAAAGTCTGGGACGCGCACGTGGTGCGCAAAGGCGACGGCGAAGGTGCCAACGCCCAGCCGGACCTTCTCTACATCGACCTCCACCTGGTGCATGAAGTCACCTCGCCGCAGGCCTTTGAAGGACTCCGGCTGGCCGGACGTCCGCTGCGCCGCCCGGACCTCACCATCGCCACCGAGGACCACAACACCCCTACGCTGGACATCGACAAGCCTATCGCTGATCTGACCAGCCGGACCCAGATCCAGACGCTGCGCAACAACTGCAAGGAGTTCGGCGTCCGCCTGCACTCCCTGGGCGACGCCGAACAGGGCATCGTCCACGTGGTCGGTCCCCAGCTTGGCCTGACCCAGCCCGGCATGACCGTGGTCTGCGGCGACTCGCACACGTCCACGCACGGTGCCTTCGGTGCGCTGGCCATGGGCATCGGCACCTCCGAGGTGGAGCACGTCATGGCCACCCAGACGCTGTCCCTGAAGCCGTTCAAGACCATGGCAGTCAACGTCGAGGGAACCTTGCGACCCGGAGTGTCGGCAAAGGACATCATCCTGGCGGTCATCGCGAAGATCGGCACCGGCGGCGGGCAGGGCTACGTCCTCGAATACCGTGGTTCAGCAATCCGTGCACTGTCCATGGAAGCCCGGATGACCATCTGCAACATGTCCATCGAAGCCGGCGCCCGCGCGGGCCTCGTTGCCCCGGACCAGACCACGTACGACTACATGTACGGACGGCCGCACGCTCCGCAGGGTGCGGAGTGGGACGCCGCCGTCGAATACTGGAACACGCTCCGCTCGGACGACGACGCAACGTTCGACGTCGAGGTGGACCTGGACGCCGACACCCTGGAGCCCTTCGTCACCTGGGGCACGAACCCCGGCCAGGGCGTTTCGCTGTCTTCCAAGGTGCCTTCGCCGGAGGACTTCGGCGATGAAAACGCCAAGGCCGCGGCCGAACGGGCACTGCAGTACATGGGGCTGGAAGCCGGCACCCCGATGAAGGAGATCCGGGTGGACACCGTCTTCCTGGGCTCCTGCACCAACTCCCGGATGGAAGACCTTCGCGCCGCGGCGGACATCATCCGCGGGCGCACCAAGGACCCGAACATCCGGATGCTCGTTGTCCCGGGCTCGGCACGCGTCCGGCTCGAGGCGGAAGCCGAAGGCCTGGACAAGGTCTTCAAGGACTTTGGAGCTGAGTGGCGTTTTGCCGGCTGCTCCATGTGCCTGGGCATGAACCCGGACCAGCTGGAGGTGGGGGAACGCTGTGCCTCCACGTCCAACCGCAACTTTGAAGGACGCCAGGGCAAGGGCGGCCGCACCCACCTCGTCTCACCGGTCGTGGCGGCAGCCACGGCGGTGCGCGGCACGCTCAGTTCGCCGTCGGACCTGGACCCCGCTCAGGAGTCCGCCGCCGTCAGCAGCAGTGCCGCTTAGATATCGCCGACTCGCCCGCGCAGCCCACCCCCACCCAGCATCAAAGGATCCGCCATGGAAAAGTTCAGCACCCACACCGGAATCGGCGTACCGCTGCGCCAGAGCAACGTGGACACCGACCAGATCATCCCGGCCGTCTACCTGAAGCGCATTACCCGCACGGGCTTTGAGGACGCACTGTTTGCGGCCTGGCGCAAGGACCCTGCCTTCATTCTGAACCAGGAACCGTTCAACGCCGGCTCCGTGCTGGTGGCCGGACCGGACTTCGGCACCGGGTCCTCCCGCGAGCACGCAGTATGGGCATTGAAGGACTACGGGTTCAAGACCGTCCTGTCCTCCAGGTTCGCCGATATCTTTCGCGGCAACTCCGGCAAGCAGGGCCTCCTGGCAGCCGAAGTCGCCCAGGATGACATCGAGCTTATCTGGAAAGTGCTGGAGAACGCTCCGGGCACCGAGGTGACCGTGGACCTCGTTTCGAAGACAGTGATGTGCGGCAACGTGGTGGCGCCGTTCGAGATTGATGACTACACGCGCTGGCGGCTCCTGGAGGGCCTGGACGACATCGGGCTGACCCTCCAGCACGAAGAAGACATCACTGCCTACGAAGCCACCAGGCCCGCCTTCAAGCCGAAGACCCTGCCCGCACGGCTGTCCTGACCTGGTCCCGGCTGCACCCTTACCGGCCCCGCTGCGCCCTCCGGAAAAACGCGCCGTATTTCAGATCGGTAACGCTAGCTCCTATGCTTAGCTGGAGCCTTTGTAAGGATTTGGGGGCGAGTAGTCGTGAGGAAACCGGTATATGAGTAGTGTTTTGACAATCCGCGGAGGCGTCCCGCTAACTGGACGCGTCACCGTTCGCGGGGCCAAGAATCTTGTCCCCAAGGCCATGGTGGCCGCCCTGCTGGGCAACGAGCCGTCCGTGCTGCGCAACGTCCCTGAAATCAAGGACGTCGAGGTTGTCACCAGCCTGCTCCAGCTTCATGGCGTCACGGTCGAAAAGGACCCTGTCACCGGGGACCTGACCCTGGATCCGAAGGGCGCCAAAACCGCGTCCAGCACCGCAATCGACGCCCATGCAGGCGACTCCAGGATTCCCATCCTGTTGTGCGGTCCGCTGATCCACGCCATCGGTGAAGCGTTCATTCCCGACCTTGGCGGCTGCAAGATCGGTGACCGCCCCATTGATTACCACCTGAACGTCCTGCGCCAGTTCGGGGCCGTCGTCGAAAAGCGTCCGGGCGGAATCCACATTTCCGCGCCCAAGGGACTCCAGGGCGCCAAGATCTCGCTGCCCTACCCGTCCGTAGGGGCCACCGAGCAGGTCCTGCTCAGCGCCACCCGGGCTGAAGGCATCACGGAGCTTTCCGGGGCCGCCACGGAACCGGAGATCATCGACCTCATTGCCGTGCTGCAGAAGATGGGCGCCATCATCAGCGTCCAGACGGACCGCACCATCCGCATCGAAGGCGTCAGGGACCTTGGCGGCTACAACCACCGGGCACTCTCGGACCGGAACGAATCCGCGTCCTGGGCCTCAGCGGCACTCGTGACACGCGGAGATATTTTTGTCGAGGGCGCTTCCCAGCGCGACATGATGACGTTCCTGAACACCTACCGCAAGGTGGGCGGCGGGATGGACATCGGCGAGGACGGCATCCGCTTCTACCACCGCGGCGGCAAACTGAACCCGCTTGTCCTTGAAACAGATGTGCACCCGGGATTCATGACGGACTGGCAGCAGCCCCTTGTGGTGGCCCTGACCCAGGCCGAGGGTGTGTCGATTGTCCACGAGACCGTCTACGAGAACCGGTTTGGCTTCACCGACGCCCTGATCCGGATGGGCGCCAACATCCAGGTGCACCGGGAGTGCCTCGGCAGCGTGCCATGCCGCTTCGGCCAGCGGAACTTCCTGCACTCCGCCGTCATCTCCGGACCCACACAGCTCAAGGGCACCGATATCGACGTCCCGGACCTCCGGGGCGGCTTCAGCCACCTCATCGCCGCACTGGCTGCCACCGGCACGTCCCGGGTGACCGGAATCGACATCATCAACCGCGGCTATGAGCGCTTCACCGAGAAGCTCGCAGGCCTGGGCGCCGATTTCGACATCACCGCAGCCAAGTAACGGGGTCCCAGTGAAGGAAACGGCCAAGAGCCGCACCACCTTTGTCATCGTCGCCGGGATCGTCAGGCCCGTGATGAACCTGCTCATGAACAAGAAGTGGGAAGGGCTGGAAAAGCTTCCGGCGGGCGGTTTCATCGCCGCACCCAACCACTGCACGGAGATCGACCCGCTGGTGATCGGCCACATGCTGTACAACCAGAAGCGGATGCCGCACTTCCTGGCCAAGGGCGGACTCTTCAAGGTGCCGGTTTTGGGGGCGGTGCTGCGCGCCACCAAGCAAATCCCGGTGGAACGTTCGACGGCGGGCGCCAACCGTTCGCTGCAGGTCGCCAAGGCTGTGGTGGACGAAGGCGGTGCCATCATCATCTACCCCGAGGGCACGCTGACGCGTGACCCGGAGCTGTGGCCGATGAAGGGCCACACCGGTGCGGCCCGGATGGCGCTGGAGAGCGGCATTCCGGTGGTCCCCATGGCCCACTGGGGAGCACACCAGGTCTTTCCGCGCTATGCGAAGCGGTTCCATCTGTTCCCACGGCGGACCTCCCGTGTCATCGTGGGCGACCCCGTGGACCTGAGTGCTTTCGAGGGCCGTCCGCTGGACAAGGCCACGCTGACGGCCGCCACGGCGGTCATCATGGAGGCCATTACGAGCCTGCTGGCCACCCTTCGAGGGGAACAGCCTCCCGCTGAGCGGTGGGATCCTGCCGCCCACAACCAGACCAAGCATGGACGCAACATCGAGGGGAGCGGCACATGACCCCCGACCAGGCCGCAGCCGGCTCAGCAATGTCGGTCGCCGTCCTCGGAGCGGGTTCCTGGGGCACCACCTTTGCCAAGATCCTCGCCGATGCCGCCACCGCCTCCGGTGTCCGGCGGAGCATCCGGCTCTGGGGACGCCGCCGCGAGGTTGTTGAGCAGATCAACACCACGCACCGGAATTCGCAGTATCTCAAGGACATCGACCTCCCGCACACCATCACCGCCTCCACTGACGTGGCGGAGGTGCTCTCCGGGGCGGACCTTGTGGTTCTGGCGGTGCCCGCCCAGTCGCTGCGCCTGCAGCTTCGCGAGTGGCGGCACCTGATTTCGCCGGACGCCTATGTGGTCTCCCTGATGAAGGGCCTGGAGCTCAGCTCCGATGCCCGCATGAGCGAGGTCATCAGTGAGGAGCTGGGCATCAAGCCCGACCGGATTGCCGTGGTGTCCGGACCGAACCTGGCCATGGAAATCGCCCGCGAGGAACCCACCGCCTCAGTGGTGGCGTGCGCGGACGCCGAGGTGGCGTCTTGGATCGCCCGCAGCTGCACCGCACCCTATTTCCGCCCGTACACCACCACGGACGTCGTCGGTGTCGAAATCGGCGGCATCGTGAAAAACGTCATTGCACTTGCCGTGGGTATCTGCGAAGGCAAGAGGATGGGCGACAACACCAAGGCGTCCGTGATTACCCGGGGCCTTGCGGAGACGTCCAGGCTTGCCCTTGCCCTTGGGGGAGAGGCACAGACCATGGCCGGCCTGGCGGGCCTCGGAGACCTGGTGGCCACCTGCTCCTCGCCATTGTCCCGGAACCACACCGCGGGCCGCCTGCTGGGCAAGGGCCTGACGCTGGAGCAGGTGACCGCGGAAATGACCCAAACGGCCGAGGGGATCAAGTCCGGCCAGGCCGTGCATGAACTTGCCGGAAAGCTCGGCGTCGAGATGCCCATCACCGCGGCCGTGGTTGCCGTGCTGGCCGGAAAACTGTCCGTAGACGAACTGGGACCGCTGCTGCTGGCCCGGGACCTGAAATCCGAAGGCGATTACTGACTGTGTCGGAAGAACAAGTGAACAAGCACACCGGACCCGGCCACGCCAAACCCCGCGTCGCCGTGTTGTTTGGTGGCCGCTCCAGCGAGCACGCCGTCAGCTGCGTGACAGCAGCCGGCGTGCTCGGGGCCATCGACTACGACAAGTACGATGTCATCCCCATCGGCATCGCAAAGACCGGACAGTGGGTCCTTGCTCCGGGGGACACCCGGCAATGGTCCCTCTCGGCCTCCTCGCTTCCCGAGGTGTCGCCCTCCGCCCGCACGGTCACACTCGCCGAAATCGGTGGCGAACACCAGCTGATCGTGGCGTCCCCGAACGAAGTTCCGCAGGAACTCGGTACCGTGGACGTTGTGTTCCCGCTGCTTCACGGCCCGTTCGGTGAGGACGGCACCATCCAAGGACTGCTGGAACTCTCGGACACCCGCTACGTCGGTGCCGGTGTCCTCGCGTCCGCTGTCGGGATGGACAAGCATTACATGAAGGTGGTTTTTGAGGCCGCCGGCCTGCAGGTGGGCCCGTACATCGCCGTGACGGACCGGCAGTGGCTCACTGACCCGGAATCCGTCCGCAAACGCGTTGACCGGCTGGGTTACCCCGTCTTCGTCAAGCCCGCCCGGGCAGGCTCTTCCATGGGCATCTCCAAAGTGGACTCCCTGGAGGGCCTGGACGCGGCCATCGCGGCCGCCCGCGAGCATGACCTCAAACTGGTGATCGAGGCCGGCATCGTGGGCCGCGAGATCGAATGCGCCGTCCTTGAAGGGCGCGGTACGGAACCGCCGCGGACCTCCATGCCGGGAGAGATCGCCGTGGCCCCGGGGGAGCACGAGTTCTATGACTTCAATGCAAAATACGTGGAAGACGACGCCGCCTCGCTGAGCTGCCCGGCCGACCTCCCTGACGAGGCGATCGCCAGGGTCCGTGAGCTTGCCGCCGCCGCGTTCGACGCCGTGGGGGCCGAGGGGCTTAGCAGGGTGGACTTCTTCTACACTCCCGACGGCGAGCTGATCATCAACGAGATCAACACCATGCCCGGCTTCACGCCGAAAAGCATGTACCCGCAGATGTGGGCTGCCTCCGGGCTGGGCTACGCGGAACTCATCGACGAACTGATCTACCTTGCCCTGAACCGTAAGACCGGGCTGCGCTAAGCGCTATTGCAGCCGGCGGCCGGGACCTCAGGCCGCTATCGTCCGGTGGGCAGGTTCTGCAGCTCTTCCTGGCCCACGCAGTTCCTGGTGGCCTTGATCTTCCCGGCGGCGGCGGACAGTTCGGCCAGCACGGTTGCGGAACTGATCTGATCCGGGTCCATGAGGATCTCTGTGGCCGGTGCGCGGCCGAAGGTGGTCAGCGTCCAGACGGGGTCGCCTTCCTTGATGACCCAGTCGATCCCGTTGACGCTGACGCAGCGGTCTGTGGTGGGACCGGGAACGTTGACTCCGCAGCGCAGGATGACCTTGGACGGATCGCCCCAGGCGGCGGTTGCCTGGCTGTTGGTTTTCCGCAGGGCCGCGTCACCCATCGTGTCCGGAAGGGCCACCATCATGGGTGCACAGGCCGGATTGGCCGCATCCTTGGCCGGCGCGACGTCCACCACCGGTGCGCATGCGCTGAGGGCCAGCACCACTGCGGCGGCCGTTGCCGGCAGGCGAAGCGAACGGGTGGAAACCGGGGTGCGGAGCTGGTGCATTGTTTAAGCCTATCCCGGTCCGGACGGCTGGCCGGACGCCGTCCGTCCGCTCTGTCCCCGCTTCCCGCCTTGCCCGGGAGGGGCGCGACAGGACCTTGTGGACGGTGCCCCGCGAACGGATGTCGGTCCCTGACTGTAGCGTAGTGGTGTGCCTGAATCTCACCTCACCGTTGACGGACTTTCCGAATCCGAGCTCCTCGCCAGGATCTTTCCGCGCCTGAATAAAGGGCCTTCCGAGGGGACTGCGCTCCTGCTGGGACCCGGGGATGACGCCGCAATTGTGGCAGCCCCGGACGGCCGGACCGTGGTCAGCATTGACACGCAGGTCCAGGACCAGGATTTCCGGCTGGTGTGGCGCAACGGGTACCGGACCACCGGCTTCGACGTCGGCTGGAAGGCCGCGGCGCAGAACCTCAGCGACATCAACGCCATGGGTGCGCGGTCCGTGTCCATGGTGGTGAGCCTGACCCTGCCTCCGGAGACGCCGGTTTCCTGGGTTGAGGATTTCGCGGACGGGCTGTCCCACGCCATCAGCGACCTTGGTGCCGCCGGATGTTCCGTGGCCGGCGGGGACCTGGGCCGGGGCCGCGAACTGGCCGTGACCGTGGCTATCCTGGGTACCCTGGACGGGCGTGAGCCGGTATTGCGCTCCGGGGCCCGTCCGGGGGACACCGTCGCGCTGGCCGGAACACTCGGGGTCGCGGCGGCGGGCCTTGCCCTGCTGGAGTCGGCGTTGGATGTTGAACGGTTGACGCCGGAACAGCGGACCATCATGGACAGGCAATGCCGGCCGCTGCCGCCGCTGGATGCGGGGCCGTCCGCACTCGCGGCAGGCGCCTCGGCCATGATGGATGTTTCCGACGGACTGGTCCGCGACGGCAACCGCCTGGCCGCCGCCAGCGGTGTGGTGCTGGACCTTGATCCCGCCGCCCTGAAGCAGCTCGCAGAGCCTTTGGCCGCTGTCGCCGACGCGGTGGACGGTGACCCGATGGGCTGGGTGCTCGGCGGCGGGGAAGATCATGGACTTCTTGCCACATTCCCCGCGGACGTTCAGCTGCCTCCGGGTTTCGCTGCGATAGGCTCAGTAGAAGCCCTTGCACCAATGGAAAGCACTGGCGTGACGATAGCGGGCCGGCCCGCGGAAACTGTGGGATGGGATCACTTTGCAGACTAAGATTGCCGCCAACGCGCAAGCGATGAAGCGGTGGTTGGGCAAGGCCGAAACAGTCCTGGGGAACCACAGCGACCGCCTCAACGCCATCAATATTTTCCCTGTGGCGGACGGCGATACCGGCACCAACCTCTATCTGACGGTCCGTGCAGCTGCACAGGCCCTCCACGGCCCCGCAACGTCACCGGACCCCGAATTTGCGCCGCAGTCCGGGGGGACCCCGGGCCAGCAGGACGTCGGGGCCGTACTCGCAAGCGCAGGCCAGGCGGCGATGGAGCAGGCACGCGGCAATTCCGGCACATTGTTCGCTGTGTTCCTGTGCGCCGCTGCGGAGCCGTTGGCCGGTCATAACCGCCTGAGCTCGCCGCTGCTCGCAGCCGCGCTTAACCGCGCCCAGATCCGCGCCTGGTCGGCGTTGAGCGATCCTGTTCCGGGGACCATGCTCTCGGTTATGGAGGCTGCTGCGCGCGCCGCCGCCGGAGTGGACGCCGAGCAGAACGGCGACGACAGCAACCATGTCCTGGGACTCGCCCTGGACGCAGCGGTGGAGGCGGCCCTCGAAGCCGTGGTCCGCACCGAAGACCAGCTGGCAGCCCTGCACGAGGCCCATGTCGTGGACGCCGGCGGAGTGGGGATGCTCCTGATCCTTGACTGCCTGCGTTCCGCGGTGCTCGGCGAAGAACTTCAAGGCGACATGCTGGACGGCCTGCACGGCTACAACGTCCAGGACCCCCACATCCATGCAGACATGCCCGACGACGACGGCGTGGAAGTCATGTGCACCATCAACCTTTCGCCCCTGGATGCGGCCACCCTGCGGCAACGGCTGGACGAAATGGGTGATTCGGTGATCATGAGCCAGGTTGGCGGTGCAATCGACGCCGACGGAAAGTACCGCTGGCGCGTGCACGTCCACGTGCCCGCCCCGGAACCGGCCGTGGCGCTCATCGGTTCCCTCGGCGAACCCACGGACATTTCGGTCAGCCAGCTCGCCCTGCCGCGGGACCCCGACGGACATGAACACTGAGCTGGAACTGGGCCTGGAACGCCGCATCGGCAAACGGTCCGCAGCCGTCATTGAGAAACACCTGGGGATCACCACCGTCGGCGGCCTACTCAACTATTTTCCGCGCCGGTACCTCAGCCGGGGTGAGCTGACCCCCATCAGTGAGGTGCCACTGGACGAAGAGGTCACCCTGATTGCGCGCGTCGTGTCCAACAGCACCAGGGCCATGCGGGCGCGCCGCGGCACGCTGACCGACGTCGTGATCACGGACGATTCCGCGACGAGCCACCATAACCCCGGGAGCGCCGGCAGGCTCCCCGGCGCCGGCGTGCCCGGCACCTTGAAGGTGAGCTTCTTCAACGGCTACCGCGCCAAAGCGGAGCTGCTCCCGGGGCGCCGGGCGATGTTCTCGGGCAAGGTCACCCGGTACGGCGGCAGCTTAAGTCTCACCAACCCTGACTTCCTGCTGCTGGACGAGGACCCGGACACCCCGGGCATGGACCCGGAGAAGCTCGCCGCCATGCCCATCCCGGTCTATCCGGCAACGGCCAAGCTCACCAGCTGGTCGATCCAGAAAGTCATATCCACCCTCCTGGACACCGTCGACCTGGATGTCCTCGACGATCCGGTGCCGGCCGGGGTCTCGGCGCGGGAGAAGTTCCTGCCGGCTCCGGAGGCCTACCGGCTGATCCATGCCCCGGAGGTGCCCGGCGACTGGCAGCGGGCCAGGGACCGCTTCAGGTACCAGGAGGCCCTGGTCCTGCAGACCGCCCTCGCGCGGCGCCGCGCCCAGCTCGCCGCCGAGGAGGCCACGGCCCGCCGGCCGGTTACCGGCGGAATCCTGACCGCGTTCGACCGCCAGCTGCCCTTTACGCTCACCGCCGGCCAGTCCGCCGTCGGGAAAACACTTGCGGAGGAGCTCTCGCAGGACAGCCCCATGAACCGGCTCCTCCAGGGCGAGGTGGGGTCCGGCAAGACCATCGTCGCCCTGCGCGCAATGCTCCAGGTGGTTGACGCCGGGGGCCAGGCCGCCCTGCTGGCGCCCACGGAAGTCCTGGCCGCGCAGCACTTCGAATCCATCCGCAGGACCCTGGGACCGCTGTCCCGGGACGGTCTGCTGGGCGGATCAGGTCCCGACGCAGTGCAGGTCACGCTGCTTACCGGATCGATGCCCACTGCTGCCCGCAAGCAGGCCATGCTGGATGCCGCGTCAGGGACTGCCGGGATCGTGATCGGGACGCATGCCCTGCTGAGCGACAATGTCTCGTTCTACGACCTCGGCCTGATCGTGGTGGATGAACAGCACCGCTTCGGGGTGGAGCAGCGCGACGCCCTGCGTGCGAAAGCCAGCAAACCGCCCCACCTGCTCGTCATGACTGCCACGCCCATTCCGAGGACCGTGGCCATGACCGTGTTCGGCGATCTCGAAACCTCCGTGCTGGACGAACTCCCCGCGGGCCGTGCCCCCATTTCCACGCACGTCGTTGGCCTCGCCGAAAACCCCGGGTGGGCCGGACGTATCTGGTCCCGGTCCCGGGAGGAGATCGACGCCGGGCACCAGGTCTACGTGGTGTGCCCCAAGATCGGCGAAGACGACGACGGCGACTTCAGCCCCGGGGAAGCGGAGCCTTCCGCGGCGGACCTGGAAGGTGACGGCCCTGCCCGCGAGCTCGCATCCGTTACCGCCGTCGTCGAACACCTGCAGGACGAACCCGCGCTGGCCGGTGTTCCGCTGGCACCGCTGCACGGCAGGCAGGATCCCGTGCTCAAATCCGCAACGATGGCATCCTTCACGGCGAATGAAACCAAGCTGCTGGTGTCCACCACTGTGATCGAGGTCGGAGTTGATGTCCACAACGCCACACTGATGGTGATCCTGGATGCGGACAGGTTCGGCATCTCCCAGCTGCACCAGCTGCGCGGACGGGTGGGCCGCGGCGGGCTGCCCGGCACCTGCCTTCTGGTCACCACGCTTGAGCCCGGGCATCCCAGCCGCCGCCGCCTGGACGCCGTGGCGGCCACGACGGACGGCTTCGAGCTGTCGCAGGAGGACCTGAAGCTGCGCCGCGAAGGCGACATCCTCGGCGCATCGCAGTCCGGCGGACGCTCCACGCTCAAGCTGCTGCGCGTGCTGGAGCATGAGGACGTCATTGCCAAGGCACGCCGGGACGCGCAACACATCGTGGCCGCCGATCCCGGCCTGACAGACCATTCCGCACTCGCGGAGGCAATCGATGAGTATTTGAACCCGGAAAAGGAGGCCTTCCTTGAGCGTGGCTAGGACATGGTGTGTGGCTGGACATGACGGGACGGATCCGGCGTGAGCCGCATCATCGCCGGGGCCTGCGGGGGAATGCCGCTGGCCAGCGTGCCCGGGTCCCTGACCCGCCCCACCACCGACCGCGTCAAGGAAGCACTCTTTTCGCGCCTGGAGGCCTTCAATGTGGTGGCGGGTGCCCGCGTCCTGGATCTTTATGCGGGCTCCGGCGCGCTGGGCGTGGAAAGTGCCAGCCGCGGGGCGGAAACTGTGGACCTCGTTGAGTTCGACGGCAAGGCCAGTGAGGTCTGCCAGCGCAATGCGGACCTTGTCAACGGGGCCGTTGGTCACAAGGCGGTGTCTGTCCACCGCTCCCGGGTGGAGTCCTTCCTGGAAAGGACGGCGCCGGGCACGCTGTGGGACCTCGTGTTCCTGGACCCGCCGTATCCGCTGGACGAGCCCGCCATGGGCGCGGTCCTGGAGGAGCTGTCGCCGTACCTGGCAGAGTCTGCCGTCGTGGTGGTGGAGCGCTCGTCCCGCAGCCCGGAGCCGTCATGGCCTGCGTCGCTGGAGCGGTTCGCCGAGAAGAAATACGGCGAGACCAAGCTCTGGTTTGCCGAACCCGTGGGCGGCGGCAGCTGACTTAGTCCGAGATCGCGTCGAGGTCCACGCCGGCCAGCACCTTCGCGGGGTGCGGACCGCGTGCCGCCAGCTCCACGGTCCATTCCGCGGGCCACGGACGCCGTGTGCCGGCAAGGATGATGTTGCCGGGATGCCGCCCGGCGAACATCCCGGACTCGGCGAAAGCGGCGACACCGCCCAAGACCTGCCGCATGGCTGCCACCTGGCTCCGTACCAGGGTCAGCCCCGGTTCATCGCCCACATTGACGATCAGCACCCCGCGTGGTGTCAGCCTGGCCGCAGCCTCCTCGTAGAAACCGGCACAGGCGATGTGCTCCGGCGCCTCCGGCCCGGAGAATATGTCCAGGATCACGACGTCGAAACGCAGTTCAGCCGGCAGTTCCGCCAGAGCGTCCCGTGCGTCGCCGATCAACGTGTGCAGCACCGTTCCGTCCGGCATGGGCAACTGCTGCAGGACGAAGTCCAGCAGCTCGCGTTCGAGCTCGACGGCGTACTGCAGGGACCCCGGGCGGGTCGCCTGGATGTAGCGGGCCAGCGTCAGCGCCCCGGCTCCAAGGTGCAGCGCGTTGACCGGTTCGCCGGCAGGCGCCGCCAGATCCACGACGTGCCCGATCCGGCGGAGGTACTCGTAGAAGATTTCGCCCGGCTCGGCGAGGTTCACGTGGGACTGCTCCGCTCCGCCGATACTCAGCACATAGGACCCCGGGGTAAAGGCATCCGGTTCGATTGTGGCGTGCTGTCCGGTGGTCCGGAGGAAACGTGACCCCGCCGGAGTCCGGGCGGGCATCGTCACAGCCTGTCCCGGAGGGTGGCGAGCCGTGATGCGGCCTCCTCGAGGACCTCGGTCTTCTTGCAGAACGCGAAGCGGAGCAGGCTGCGGGTCCGTTCGGCGCCCGCAGGATGGCAGAAGACGGGAACCGGGATGGCGGCGACCCCCACCAGTTCCGGAAGCCTCCGGGCCAGGTCGACGGAATCCGAAATTCCCAGGGGAGCCGTGTCCACATTCACGAAGTAGGTTCCCTGCGGTGTGAAGACGTCCAGGCCGGCGGCCTTCAACCCGTCGCTGAGGATGTCCCGTTTGCGCCTGAGTGTCTCGGAGATCCCGCTGTAGAAGTCGTCGGGCAGGGCGAGTCCCACGGCGATGGCGCCCTGGAACGGCGTGCCGGAGCTGTAGCTGAGGAACTGTTTCACCGTCCTGATGGCGGATACGAGGTGTTCCGGTCCGCTCAGCCAGCCGATCTTCCAGCCGGTAAAAGAGAAGGTCTTCCCGGCGGAGGAGATGGTGACGGTCCTCCCGGCGGCTCCGGGCAGTGTTGCCACCGGGATGTGCTGTTCCCCGAACGTCAGGTGCTCGTAGACCTCATCGGTGATGATGACGGCGTCGTGCCTGGCGGCAAGTTCGACGACGCGCTGGAGAACCTCACGCGGAAAGACCGCGCCCGTGGGATTGTGCGGATTATTGATCAGCACAACTTTCGTGCGGTTGCTGAAGGCCGCTTCCAGGGCCGCCATGTCCGGCATGAAATCCGGAGCGAGCAGCGGAGCTGTCACATGCGTGGCTCCCGCCAGCCCGATCATGGCGCCGTAGGAGTCGTAGAAGGGTTCAAAGGTGAGCACCTCGTCACCGTGCTCCACGAGGGCCAGCAACGAGGCAGCGATGGCTTCGGTGGCGCCCGTCGTGACGATGATCTCAGTCTCCGGATCCGGCGTGAGCCCGTAGAACCGCTGCTGGTGCGCCGAGATGGCCTCCCGGAGGGGAAGGATTCCCTTGCCTGGTGCGTATTGGTTGGCACCGGAGGCGATCGCCGCCTGGGCGGCCGCCTTGATTTCCATCGGACCGTCCTCATCGGGGAAGCCCTGGCCAAGGTTGATGGCGCCTGTCCGGACCGCGAGGGTGGTCATCTCCTCGAAGATCGTCACCCCGAGGGTGCCGTTGGCTGCCAGGAGATTGGCACCCGACGCTGCCCGCTGCCACGGTGCCGGAACTGTTGCGTTCACTGTCTGCCTGCCTGTCGGTTGGAGGCGGCGTCCTCTGCGCGCCCGGTGAATTTTTCCATGCCGGTGTAGATCCGGAAGACCCGACCGCCGATGAAGTCCCATACGCGGACCGGGAGGATTCCCCGCAGGACCTTTCCAAGATTGGCCGTCGCCGGAGCAATGAGGAGCGGCCGGCCAGCGGCCATGGCCCGCCATGCCCGGTCGACGGCGTTATGGGGAGTCATGAGCGGCGTGAGCAGGGGGCCGCGGGCGCCGGCGAACATTCCGGTGGAAATGTAGCTCGGACAGAAGGTGGTGACCCGCAGATGCCGGTAGCCTTCCTGTTCCAATTCAAGCCGCAGCGAGTCGCTCCAGCCCACTACAGCCCACTTGGAGGCTGCATAAACGCTCATCCTGGGGTTGGATACCGTGCCGGCGGCGGAGGCGACGTTCAGGATCCGGCGGGCGCGCCCGCTGTCGGCCATCATGTCCGGAAGGAAGGCAAGGGTGGCGTACATCGGCGCCAGCGCGTTGACGTCCATGGTCAACGCAATGTCAGGGCCGGGCCGGTGTTCCCAGAAGAAGGCACCGCGCACGATTCCAGCGTTGTTAATAAGGAGGGTAAGGGCGCCTTCCGCCCGGCATTCCCGCGCGGCCTCGGCGATGGCGGCACGGTCTGCAAGATCCACTGCGCGGGCGACGGCCCGGGCGCCAAGCGCAGTGACTTCGCGGGCAACGCCCTCGAGTCCGGCAGCGTCCACGTCCCACAGGATCACCACTGCGGCGCCTTCGCTCGCGGCACGTAGTGCGTGCAGCCGGCCCATGCCCATGGCTGCGCCGGTGACCAGCACCACGCCCCCTGCAACAGTGAAGGGAATGTTCGACTCGGGCATCCAGTCATGTTATCCCGCTCGGGGGATGCGGTAGGTTCGGAACATGAGACGCGCCGTATGCCCAGGCTCCTTCGACCCGATCCACAATGGCCACCTGGAAGTCATCGCCCGGGCCGCAGGCCTCTTTGACGAAGTCATCGTGGCGGTGTCCACCAACTACGCCAAGAAGTACCGCTTCCCGCTGGAGGAACGGATCGACATGGCCAGGGAGACCCTCGCGTCGCTGCGCGGCATTGTGGTGGAGCCGGTGGGCGAAGGGCTGCTAGCCGAATACTGCAGGCAGCGGGGTGTGTCCGCAATTGTGAAGGGCCTTCGATCGTCGTCGGACTTTGACTACGAGCTCCCGATGGCAACCATGAACCGGCAGTTGAGCGGCGTGGAAACGGTCTTCCTTCCCACCGAGGGCCACTACCTCCACTTGTCGTCAACGCTCATTAAGGAAGTCTTTAGCCTCGGCGGCAACGTGTCCGAGTATGTGCCGCGATCAGTGTTGAAACGGCTGCTGGCGGGCGAGTCGTCCCCGGATCAGTCCGGCAGAGGGTAGGCTTGATCGGTACGCAACGGCCCCTGCCGGTTTTGCGGCCCATTCCCTGTCCGTCCCGCGGTGCTCAACTGCGTGGCATTCAGCCGGTTTGAGTCCGCCCGGAAGATCAGGCTAAGATAGTACGTCGGTCATATGTTCAACAGGAGTTCTCATTAAACGAGATGCTAGTTCGCCCTTGGCGTTCGACGTCAAGGACCTCGGGCGCAGCCCGGGGAGCATGCGGACGCTGAAAGAACATGTACCCGCACCAGCTGAGCTTGGTGTGGCACTCATTGGCGTGCAGGAAGGCTCGGATGTCGGGCTGGATCTGCGGCTGGAGGCCGTACACGAAGGAATTCTGGTATCAGGAACCGTTCACGTCGAAGTAACCGGCGAGTGCGGCCGATGCCTGGATCCCCTTGCGTATGACCTCGAGGTCGATGTGCAAGAACTTTTCTTCTACGAGGACGCCCAGTTCTCCGCCGAAGAAGACGAAGAAGAGCAATATCGAATCGAGCACGATTTAATCGATCTTGAGCCGGTGTTGCGGGACGCGGTTGTAACCATGCTGCCGTTCCAGCCGGTGTGCCGGGAAGACTGCCAGGGCCTTTGCTCCGAATGCGGAGTACGCCTGGAAGACGAGCCGGGGCATCACCACGAGGTCGTAGATCCTCGCTGGGCTGCCCTAGCTGACTTGGCTAAGCCTGACCGGCAAAATTGATTTGTAAGTGTTTTTCTAGAGAGAAATGAGTTAGCCGTGGCTGTCCCGAAGCGGAAAATGTCTCGCTCGAATACCCGCGCCCGCCGCTCCCAGTGGAAGGCAACCGCCCCCCACCTGGTGAAGACCGTTGAGAACGGCCAGGTTACGTACAGCCTGCCGCACCAGGCAAAGGTCGTTACCGACTCGGCTGGCACTGCGCTGTTCCTTGAGTACAAGGGCCGCAAGGTCGCGGACGTCTAATCGGCCCACTGGCTGAACATGACGTCTTCAACTGAAGAGCTTTTGAAGCGTCTCGGTGTCTCCATTGATGCCGGGACGCTTCGTCTTGCTCTGACACATCGTTCGTATGCCTACGAAAACGGCGGCATACCCACCAACGAGCGCCTCGAGTTCCTGGGTGATTCCATCCTGGGCTTTTCCGTGACGGATGCCCTGTACCGCGACAACCCTGCACTGCCTGAGGGTGACCTCGCGAAGCGGCGTTCAGCTGTGGTCAGCACCAGGGCGCTTGCCGGAATCGGCCGCAGCCTTGGCATCGGCGAGTACATCTACCTCGGGCAGGGCGAAAAGCTCACCGACGGCAAGAACAAGGCCTCCATCCTTGCGGACACCATGGAAGCGCTCATTGGCGCCACCTACGTGTCCAACGACATCGAGACGGCGCGCCAACTGGTCATGCGGCTGATCGGCCCGCTGCTGCAGGACGCCGCTGCCCTCGGTGCAGGCACTGACTGGAAGACCAGCATCCAGGAACTGGCGGCAAGCCGCCAGCTGGGCAGCATCTACTACGCCGTGGAGGGCTCCGGCCCGGACCACGCGCGGACCTTTGTTGCCGTGCTCCGGATCGGCGGGACCGACTACGGGCAGGGTGCCGGACGTTCCAAGAAGGAAGCGGAGCAGGAAGCTGCCGCTGACGCCTGGCGGAAGCTGTCCGTTGCCGGGACGTCAAGTCTTCCGGCGGAATCCGAAGCCGGCCTCTAGGTCTTTCCGTGCCCGAACTGCCGGAAGTCGAAGTTGTCCGCCGCGGCCTGGTGAGCTGGGTCCGCGGCAGGACAATCACCTCTGTCGACGTCCTGGATCCGCGTTCAATCCGGCGGCACGCCCTCGGCGCCCAGGACTTTGCCGGCAACCTCGAAGGCGCCCGGGTGCTGGACGTGGTGCGCCGCGGAAAGTTCCTCTGGCTTCCGCTTGAGGAGGCTACCGCGGGGCAGCCGGATGCTGACGGTGTCCCGGCAGCGGACATGTCCCGGCCGGGAGTAGCGCTCATGGCCCACCTGGGAATGAGCGGCCAGCTGCTGATGCAGGATTCCCTCGTGCCGGATGAGAAGCACCTGAAAGTCCGCCTGCGGCTGAGCCCCGCCGATGGCATGCCGGAACAGCTCCGATTCGTGGACCAACGCATCTTTGGCGGCCTGTTCGTCACATCGCTGGTACCAACAGACGACGGCGGACCCGGCGGCCTGGGGGAGACCCCGTCGCCCTTCATTGCCGGGGAAGCCTCCCACATTGCCCGGGATCCCCTGGATCCCCATTTTTCCTTTGATTCCTTTTACCGCCGGCTGCGCGCCCGGAAGACCGGGCTCAAACGGGCGCTCCTGGACCAGGGACTCGTTTCCGGGATCGGCAACATCTATGCGGACGAGGCACTGTGGCGTGCCCGCCTCCATTACGCCCGGCCCACAGACACGCTCCGCCGCGCCGATGCGGTGCTGGTTCTCGATGCCGCCCGTGAGGTCATGCTGGACGCCCTGGCCGCCGGCGGGACAAGCTTCGACTCCCTCTACGTCAACGTAAACGGCGCCTCCGGGTACTTTGACCGGTCGCTTAACGCGTACGGCAGGGAAAACCAGGAGTGCAAACGCTGCGCCGCTGCAGGCATCGTCAGCCTGATGAAGCGCGAACAATTCATGAACCGGTCGTCCTATACCTGCCCCGTTTGCCAGCCGCGTCCCCGCAACGGCCGGTGGTGAGCCAAGGAAAAGCAGGTACCGCCACTCTATCGAAGCCGTCTTTTCCGGTGTCAGACTGTGCCCAAGGCAGCCCGGGCTGCCGGAATCGCAGGCGCGTTGGTCTTCAACGCCTGAACGGGAGGCGGGGGCCCAATGATAGCGAAGAGGCTTGTCATCGTGGGGGTGAGTGTCGCGGCAGTGCTGGGCGGCACCGCCGTGGTGTTCGATCAGCTGGCCGGCGCCACGGACACGCGGGCGGCCGCTCCGTCAACGGGCGTGCCCCCGGCACCGGCCGGCAGCGGCGGCACTGTTCCGCCGGGAGCCCTGGCCACTGAAGACGCGACATCCGCCGCACCGGGAACTGAGGCAGGCGAAGGGAACCGGCCGTCCTCCGGAACCCAAGGGTCAGCCGGAAGCGCCCCACCTGCGTCCGGGCAGCGTGAAGTGCTTCCCCCGGTAGCAGCGGCCCCGGCGGGCCTTCCGCTGCCATCCCCGCCGGTGGCTTTGGTCAGTACGCCGCTGCCGCCGACAGCTTCCGCCCAGGGAAAAATCGTGGCCGGCTTCCCCGAGGCCGCGCTGCCGTTTCCTGATGGAAGCGTGGTGGTCTCCACGGGGGTATCTTCCGCGGATACCGTCCTCCAAGTGACGGCGGATGCCATCTCGGCGTCCAGCCAGGATTCAGTAGTGGGCCACTTCCAGCAGAAGCTCGCCGGACTCAACTTCTGGTCCGAGCCGGCCCCCGCGGCGGACGGGCAGCGATCGGTCCGTTTCGTCAGGGGCGCCGACTCGGTGACGCTGACGACGTCAACCACCGGTACGGGCAGTACCCGTTTCATGTTGCTCGGCAACCTTCACACGACGGCAGGGTAGCGGCCATGTACATCTCTGTTTCAGACCGGAACGGCGGCAAGAAGGACGCGCTGCCGGCAACGAACGATCCCACGGCGTCCCGGCGGGCTTTCCGCCTGTCGCCTGTCATCCTGTGGCTGGGCGTTGTCAGCATGTTCACCGATGTCTCCTCCGAATCGGTGTCGGCCGTCCTTCCCCTTTACATCACCGGATTCCTCGGCCTGTCAGCCATTGCCTTCGGGATACTTGACGGGATCAACCAGGGTGCCAGCGCTATTGTCAGGATCGCCGCGGGGTGGGCAGCGGACCGTAGCGGACATCCCAAACGCATCGCGCTCGCAGGCTACGGGTTGTCCATGGTGGCCCGGATCGGATTCCTTTTCGCCGGCGGCTTCTGGTCCCTGACGGCCATCGTTACCGGAGACCGGATCGGTAAGGGCATCCGCACGGCACCGCGGGACGCGCTCATCACGGTGTCCGCCCAGCCCGAGTACCTGGCGCGCCACTTCGGCGTGCACCGGATGCTGGACAACATCGGTGCCGCAACCGGACCGTTGCTGGCCTTCTTCATCCTCATGCTCATCCCCAACGGCTACGGCACCCTCTTTGTGGTGTCCCTTGCCTTCGCGGTGATCGGGGTCGCCGCCCTCGCACTGCTGGTACCCAACGTGAAGACGGGAACCCCGGCAGGACCGGTGCCCGACCGGCGCTCCGGCCCGGTCTTCGTCTTTCGCTTGAGCCTGTTGCGCGAGCCCGGACTTGGCCGGCTGCTTATCGCCTCGGGGCTCCTCGGATTGCTGACCGTCGGCGACGGATTCATCTATCTGGTCCTGCAGAACCGGGACTCTTTTGCGGTGCAGTGGTTCCCGCTGCTGTATGTGGGCACGAACGTGGTGTTCCTCGCTCTCGCGATCCCGCTTGGCAAGCTGGCCGACCGCTGGGGGAAAGCGAAAGTCTTTGTTGCGGGGCACGTGGCGCTCCTGCTGTGCTACCTCCTCGCGGCGGCACCGCTTGGCGGATTCGGTCCGACGCTGGCCTGCCTTGTCCTGCTCGGAGCCTTCTACGCTGCCACCGATGGTGTGCTCGCCGCCCTGGCAAGCCAGCTCACGCCGCCGGAGAAGCTGGCCACGGGCATCGGGGCAGCCCAGACCGTTGTGGCCCTGAGCCGCATGGCTGCTTCGGCCGGCTTTGGTGTCCTGTGGTTCACGCTGGGTCCATCCACGGCAATGGTAGTGGTGGGCGGCTGCCTCGCAGCCGCCGTCCCGGCCGCCCTGCTGATCCTGCGGGCGGAAACGCGCCAAAGGCACACAGCTTGAGCCCCGGGGGCGGCAGGAAGAGCTGGATCATCCTGCTGGTGATCACGGTGGTGGTCCTCGCGGGGGCCGGTTCCTATGCTGCCATCGCTTTCCAGCGGTTCCAGGACAGCCGCTCGGCGGCGTCCGCTGTCAGTGTGGCCTCCGGAGGCGCCCTTCCTGCGGCTGCTTTTGTCCTGTTCCGCAATACCGCGCCGGGCCAGGGGTATGGCATGGCCGCCACTGTCCCGCTGGGGGAGCCCGCCGGGCAGCGGGATTTGGCCTCCGAGGCTTGCGACCGGGTCTACGGCACCGTCCGGAATATCGTTTGCCTGAAGACTAACCGTGGCCTCGTAACCAACTTCGAGGCGGTGCTGTTGAACCGGGAGTGGCAACCCACCAGCCGGTGGGCGGTGCCGGGGATGCCCAGCCGAACACGGATGAGTGCTGACGGCTCGCTGGTGTCCACAACGGTGTTTGTCACCGGCCACTCCTACGGCGCAACGGGTTTCTCGACGGAAACGTCTATCAGCCGGGCTGACGGAAGCCCCCTAACCGGCACCCTGGAAGGGTTTGCCCTCCTGGTCAACGGAGCTCAGGTGACAGCGGCCGACCGGAACATCTGGGGCGTGACCTTCGTGCCCGGGGAGCCGGACGCGTTCTATGCGACGGCGGCGTCGTCGGGGCGCATCTGGCTCGTCAAAGGCAGCATCTCGGCCAGGACCCTTAGGGCAGTCCACGACGGCGTCGAATGCCCCTCGCTGTCGCCTGACGGTACCCGAGTGGCCTACAAGAAGAACACCGGCACGCCTTTGGCCGCTCATTGGAAGATCGCCATTCTGGACCTGGCCAGCGGAAACGAAACAGTTTTGTCGGAGGCCCGCAGCGTAGACGACCAGATCGAATGGCTCGATGACGGGACACTGCTCTACGGACTGCCCCGTGACGGCGCCGAGGGCGACAGCGACATCTGGCAAATCGGGGCTGACCCTTCCGACCAGGCGTCCCTGTACATAGAGCACGCCTGGTCGCCGTCCGTGGTCCGCTAACTACCCCTCCGCAAACGCGAGCTGCGGTACAACAGGGCCTACAGCAGTGCCGGCCGCGCCAGTTCCGGCGGCCTGGACCACGAGAACTAAACAGCGCGGGCGGCCACTCTCCGCCGGTGCGAGCGATGAGCCTGGCCCGGACCAACAACCTGTCCTGTCCGCGGGCTCAGTCGCGCGCCCGGTACAGGGCCCTGGGAAAACACGGCCGGGCCCTTGAAACACGGCCAGGGCCCCTTGGAAACAACCAAGGGGCCCTGGCATGGGCGGCGCGTACCAGGTCTACCGTGGAGCGAACACCACATCCACGAAGTAGTTCGTCCTGTTGCTCGACTGGTTGGGAACCGCCGTCCCCGAACCAAAACGGTAAAGCCCGTTGTTGTTCGCCCTTGCAGTAAGGGCACCGCTGGTCCACGCCTTCGTGAAGAAACTGGGCGTGTAGGAGTATCGGCCCGCCGGCGCGTTGTAGGACACGATGTAGGTGGTCCCTACCGTCAGCGCTATCGGTGTCGGGAGCGTGGCAGTCTGCCATCCGCTTGCCGTTTCATTCGTGAACGTCACCTTGGCCAGGCGCACTCCCGATGCAGTCCAGAGCGATCCGGTATGTGTTCCCGTGTTGGCTGTGCCCTTGTAGAAACGGACGGCCGTGACGGAACCGGCGACTGATGCCTTGAATGCCACGCCAAGCTCCACGGAGCGGACGTCCGTCGACGCTGCGATCTGAGGAAGCAGGGACGCGAAGAGGGACTGCGTGGGCGGCGGCGGGGTAAGGGTGGTGAATTGCCAGGAGGTGGGGGCAAGCGCTGCGCCGGCCAGCGAGGTGACATTCGCGGCGCTCGCGGTGATGACGGTATTACCCGGCAGCTGTTGTGCCGGCGTGAACGTCACGGTGCGGCTATCTGCGGACAATGCCGACGTCCCTGCGATGGTGGTGCCGCCGGCAGCGAGGACGAGCGAAGCACCCGGCTGAACAGCGGAGGACAGTGTCAGGCTGGGCTGGACATTGAGCGCCACTCCGGTGGCGTTCGGGGCCGGCGACTGTGCAGTGACGGTTACCGGCTCCGGGGGAGGCGCAACCGCCGAGGTCTGGAAGACCAAGTCCACAAGGTAGCTCGAACTGGAAGAAGATCCCGGGAAGTCTCCGCTGTACGAGAATCCGCCGGAGTCTTGAGTGGTCCGCAGGGGTCCGCTGGTGAAGCCGGTCAAGAATCCGCCAGGAGTAGCGGAGTACGTGCCGGTGGGCGATTTATAGGCTGCCACGTATTCGGTGTCGGCAGCTATGGCGACCGGCTGGCTGAATGTTGCAGTCTGCCAGCCGGCAGTGGACTCGGCCGTGAACGTCACGGTCGCGAGCTGCTGGCCCGTAATGCTGAACAGGCTTCCGGTGTGGGTTCCGGTGTTGCCCGCGGCTTTGTAGAAGCGGATACCGGTGACTTGTCCGCTGGTCGAGCTCGCAAAGCGGACGCCCAAGGCCACGGGGGCTCCATCCTTGATTTCCAGTACAGACGGCGTCACCGTGTCCTGGTACAGGGTGCAGGGGCACGTGCCGTCGGTCCGGGGGAGCGGAACAGTGGTAAAGGTCCACGTGCCGCCAGCGCTGAGCACCTGGTCAGTTGTCGAGGTGGCAGCCAGAGTGGCTGTGTAGCTGGTGGCTGCGGCGAGTGGCGCAGACGGTGTGAAGGTCACTTTGCCGGACGCTGAGTCGTAGCTCGTGGTCCCGGAAATGTTCGTGCCGCCGGGCCCGGCCAGTGTCAGCCTGACACTCGATGCGATGGCCGCTTTGGAGAACGTGGCCCCGACGGTCGTGTCCAGTGCAACACTGGATGAACCGGGAAGCGGTGTCTGGGCAGCTGCCACAAATGCCGGCTCCGGGTACTGCACTACGACATCGACGAGGTAGCTCGCTGTGGAGCGGACGTTGGGAAAGTCGCCCGTGTAGGAGTAGGCGCCCGCATCGGAGACCGTGCGGAGGTTTCCGACGCTGAGGCCACCGGCACCGAATCCGTTCGCCGTCGCGGAGTACGCTCCGGTCGAAGTCTTGTAGGCCATGATGTACTCCGTGTTCGAGGACATCCCCACTGGCTGGTTGAAGTAAGCGGTCTGCCAGCCGGCGGTGCTTTCATTTGCGAAGGTTACGGTTGCCAGTTGCTGCCCGGCGGCCGTGAACAGTGTGCCGGTGTGCGTGCCGGTATTACCTGCGGACTTGTAGAAGCGGACGCCGGTAACAGTACCGTCCGCGGTGCTCGAGAAACGGATGCCCAGGGTCAGCGGGACGCCGTCCCGGATCTCCTGGATCCCGGGGAGGACCGAGTCATCGTAGAAGCTGCACGGGCAGCTTCCCGGCGTCGGCGGCGAGACCACTGTCGTGAAGGACCACGTTCCGCCGTCCGTCAGGGCTCCGCCGGTGGCGGCAGTGGCGCTGAGCGTCGCGGTGTAAGTCGTTGCCAGCGCCAGGACGGCACCCGGCGTGAACGTGACCTTGCGTGTGGTTGAATCGTAGGCGGTTGTGCCGGCAACGGTCGTGCCGTCGGCCGCTTTGAGCGTCAGTTGCACACTGGACGTCGTGACCGGCTTGGAGAAGACAGCTCCGACAGTCGTTGCCTGCGGGACACTGGATGAGCCGCCCAGGGGCCATTGCCCGGAGGCAGTCAGAGGCGTGTTGTCTACGGTGTCGAAGACCGCATCAACGAAATAGTTGCCGTTGCCGAAGCTGTTCTGCGGGAAGGCGTCGGGGCCGCCATAGACGCCGGAGGGCTCGCTCCCGAATCCGCCCGCCACCGTGAGCGGCGGTTCAGTGAACCCGAAGCTGGCCCACTGGTAGTCCTTGATGGCGTAGTGGCCCTTCGGGGCTGTGTAGGACACCGTGTATTTCTGCCCTGCCGAAACCGCTACCGGCTGGCTGAAGAGGACCTTCTGCCATCCGGAGGATGATTCCGACGTGAACGTAGCGGTTGCGAGCCGCTGCCCGGCCGAATTCCACAGCGAACCGGTGTGTGTTCCGGTATTTCCGGTGCTCTTGTAGAAGCGGACACCGGTGATGAAGCCGTCCACGCTCGGCGTGATCTTCATGCCGAGTTCGTAGGCGCCGCCGTCCTGGGAATCCGGCACGGCGGGGACCTGCTGGCCGAAGACGGTGTAAGGGCCGCTTAGCTGCAGGTTTCGCGTTGCGGCAGTGCCGATGTTGGCGCTGTCGTCCACGGCGCGCACCTTGATGCTGGCCGTGTTGAGCCCTTTCTGGATATACGTGTAGGTCCAGTTTTGTTTGCCCTGGGCGGGATGCCAGGTGGTCCCGCCGTCGGTGGAGACCTCCACGCCGGCTACGATGCCGCCGGTATCACTGGCTGTTCCGGACACTGTGACGCTGCTGCCGTGGGCGATGACGGACCCTTCCGCGGGGGAGGAGATGGAAGCAGTCGGTGCTGCTGCGTCACTGGTGGCAGTCGCCGCGGTCAGCGCGGGATCCCGCGTCCCCGGCTGGGCGCCCATGTCCGCCAGCAGGTTGATCTGGGCCTGCTGCATCCGCGGATCCGCAGCGGCACCGTTCCCGTCATGCTCCTGGTCGAGGCCCCAGGTCCACTGGACTGTGCCGGCCGAAAAGACCAGTGCTCCGCTCGCTGCCTTGTACAGCGTGGTGTTATGGGTTGTCGTTCCGGGTTTCACCGTGTTGCCGAAGTCCTGGAGGTACTGTTCAACGGCGCCGGTGGTGGTGGACAGCCTGATGGTGCCCGCCGGCCGGAAGCCGTTGTCGAGGTCCTCATTGGACTCGTAACCGACAGTATGTTGTGCCAGCTGCGCAGAACTTCCGGTGGCCTGCGACGCGAGCGGTGTGTTGCGCCAAAGGCGGGCCTTGCCCTCTGCGGCACTTACGGTGATTGGCAGGTCCGTGAAGTTGGACATGTAGAGGGTGCCGGTCAGTCCGTTCTCGGGCAGGCCGCCGCCGTTGGCCTGTGAGGCGTACCTGGGATCGCGCCACGTCCCGGTCCATTCGGTGCTTGGATCGATCTTGCCGTTGGACCAAGTCTCCTTGTAGGAGGTGATGGTCCGGTACGCCGCTCCGTCGACCTGTGACGGTTCGTAGCGCGTGCGCCAGTACATTTCGTTACCGGACAGGAACTGAAGGTTTACGCCGGCGTCGCGCGCGGCTTGCACATTGGCCCGCTGGGGACCTGACCAGTACTCGTCGTGGCCCACGGAAAGAAACACCTTGTGGTTCAGCAGCTGAGCGCCGTCCCGGTGGGTGTCCACGCCGCTGATGTAGCTGACGTCGTAGCCGTTTTTCTCCAGGAAACGAACCAGAGGGTACTCGTTGCCGAAGTAGAAGTCCCGGCCCGAGGATTCGCCCCGGGTGGCAAACGGCCGGTTGTAGCTGATCTTGTAGGCCCTGCCGTTGACAGCCCCCTGGTAGAAATCGGCCCCGCCATAGGTGTTGTAGGCCTGCCACGTTGTGTCGGAGGTCTGGAAGACTACGTCGGAATGGCTGCCGTCGGAGCGGACAATAAAGGTGATGTGGCTTTGGCCGCCGGTGTCCGGCCGGGTCAGCAAGGCGACGTAGACGCCCGAGACGGCCGTGGCCGGGACCTGCCACGTGGCGGAAACAGCCCACGTTCCGCAATCGTAAAGTTCCGTTGTCACGTCGGACCGGCACTGGGGCTGTGATTGCCGGAAGGCCAGGGGCGTGACGTCGGCGATCTTGCGGGCCCCGAGGCCCTGATACCAGCCGGTCCGGTAAATGGCGATGCTGTAATTGGACGCGTTGGTATCAATCTTGAAGTTGATCGGCTGGCCGGCATTGACGCTGATGTCGGTGGCAAACCCCTGGATGTCCGAATCACCGGCCCCGGTGATGTCCCATTCTGATGGCGGGCTTCCCGGCTTGGAGTTTTCGCAGGCAATGGCGTTCACAACGGGAGCACAGGGGTCCGCCGCATATGCGAACGGTAGGAGCCCGGAGGGTGCTGCAGCCGGCAGGAGCGCGGCCACCATGGCTAATGCCAGCAGGAAGATGACCTGCTTGAAGGCTTTGAGCGTGCGATCGGCTGAGGGTACAGACATGTGAACTCCTGGAGTGAGTGCGCAGTTGCGAATCAGGCGGTGCTTTGTGCACTGCCCTGCATGCCGCCCCCCGGCGCAGCCAAACCAAGATATTCAGTTGTCGTCCAGCAAAAGGTCGCGTCCTAAACGCCCCTCACTGCATCATGGCCAGTCCAGCTCCGCTGGATCCTGCCAAGTCGATCCGGTGTGAGACCACCGGGTCGAGCAGCGTCATGCAACCTTTAGCCGCGAGTCTAAGGGCTTGCAGCGCGGTGTGGCAAGGGTCTGGATGCCGCAAAGTGCCAAAATCCGGGCTTTGTCACAGGCACGCAGTAGATTTAAACCGGGAACAGCCCGCTTCAGCCATTCAGGAGATCCGAACCACCTTGCACCTCAAGAGCCTGACCGTCCGCGGATTCAAGTCGTTCGCGTCAGCCACGACGTTCGACTTCGAGCCGGGCGTCACTGCAGTGGTCGGTCCCAACGGTTCCGGCAAATCCAATGTTGTGGATGCCCTGGCCTGGGTCATGGGGGAACAGGGTGCCAAGACACTGCGCGGCGGCAAGATGGAGGACGTCATCTTCGCGGGCACGTCCGGCCGCCCGCCGCTGGGCCGGGCCCACGTCTCGTTGACCATCGACAACACTGACGGCGCCCTGCCGATCGAGTACAGCGAAGTGACCATCTCACGGACGCTGTTCCGCACCGGCGGGTCCGAGTACGCCATCAACGGTGCGGGCTGCCGTCTCCTGGACATCCAGGAACTGCTCTCCGATTCCGGCCTGGGCCGGGAAATGCACGTGATCGTGGGGCAGGGGCAGCTGGACAAGGTTTTGCACGCCACCCCGGAGGACCGGCGCGGCTTTATTGAAGAGGCGGCGGGCATCCTCAAACACCGCCGGCGCAAGGAAAAAACGGTCCGGAAGCTGGAAGCGATGCAGGCAAACCTGCAAAGACTGAGCGATCTCACCAGTGAAATCCGGCGACAGCTGACCCCCCTGGGCAAACAGGCGGAAGTGGCGCGCCGGGCCCAAAGTGTCCAGTTTGACGTCAGGGACGCCCGTGCCAGGCTCCTGGCGGACGACCTGGTGCAGTTGCAGTCCGCCCTTGCCCAGGACGTGGCCGACGAATCCGCGCTGAAGGCGCGCCGGGCCGTTGTGGAGGAGGGCCTCGAAACCGGTCGTCAGCGGCAGGCGGCGTTGGAACAACTCGCGGCCGAGGCAACCCCGCGGCTCAATGCAGCGCGTGACACCTGGTACCAGCTATCGGCGGGCCGGGAAAGATTCCGTTCCCTCGGGTCGCTTGCTGAGGAACGCCGCCGCCTGCTGGGAGCTGCGGACGAGATACCGGATTCCGGAAGGGACCCGGAGCAGCTCGAAAGGAATGCCGCCCGGGTCCGCGAAGAACAGGCCGCCCTGGAAGACGCGATCCTGCGACAGCGCACGGCGCTTGAAGCCGCGTCGGCAGCCAAGCAGGAAGCCGAAAGTGCTGCAAGTGCCGAAGACAAACGATTGGCTGCGGTGCTCCGTGCCGCCGCCGACCGCCGTGAAGGTTTGGCAAAATTGGCCGGCCAGGTGGGTGCGGCGCGCTCACGCGTGGAAGCTGCGCAGGCCGAGCTTGGCCGGCTCCGGGAATCCCAAACGGCCGGTGATGAGCGCCGACGCCGCGCCCAGAGCGAGTTCACGGCGCTGGAATCGCAGGTCGCGGGCGTCGAGGACGGCGAGGAATCCCTGGACGCTGATTACGAGGATGCCAGCGATTCGCTGGACGCAATCCTGGCGGACATCGAGGCGCTGAAATCTGCCGAACGCGAGGGGGAACGGGAGCGCGATTCGCTGCAGGCCAGGCGGGACGCGCTGCAGCTTGGGCTCAACCGCAAGGACGGGTCAGGCCGGGTGGCGGATTCGGGACTGCCCGGGATCATGGGGCCCCTGGCATCCATGCTCTCGGTCGAGCCCGGGTATGAAGCGGCAATCGCTGCCGCGCTGGGAAACTGTTCGGATGCCGTTGTGGTCAGGGATGCCGGCACCGCCGTCGAGGCCCTGGAGCTGCTGAAGGCCGACGACGCCGGCCTTGCCTCGCTGCTGTTGGCGGTGCCGGCCGGGCAGGTCGCCGCGGACCCGCCGTCCGGCGTCGAAGCCGCGCCAGCGCCGGGGCCCCTTCCCGGGGGTGCCCGCTGGGCCGCGGACCTGGTCGCCGCCTCTGCCGCCGGACTTAACGGGTTCCCGTCAACGTCGGAGGACGCCTCCGGGGCGGCCGCCCCGATGCACGCCCTTCTGCGCAGGCTGCTGGCGGGTACTGTCGTTGCTGAAGACCTGGAGTCGGCGTCGGCGCTCATCCACGCGCAGCCCGGTCTGACCGTCGTGACACGGGCGGGCGATGTCTTCACCGCATTCACCGTCCGGGGCGGCTCGGCGAGTGCACCGTCACTGCTGGAGGTGCAGGCCGCCGTCGACGACGCCGGGACCAGGCTCGCCAAGGTCAGCGCTGATCTTGAACGGAACCGGTTCGCACTCGCCGCCGCCCAGGCACGAAAGACGCAGGCCCAGGAACGCGCGGATGCCGCCTTGGAGCGGCTCCACGAATCGGATGCCCGGCTGGCGGCCGTGGCCGAAAGGCTGGGACATTTGAACTCGGTGCTGAGGAGCGCCGTGGGCGAGAGCGAACGGCTTGGTGCTTCGCTGGCAAGGGCAGAGGCCAATATGGTGGCCGGGGAGGAGGCCCTGCAGGCTGCAGTCGCACGCCTGGAAGCAGCCCGGCAGGCCCCTGAGGATGAGGAACCGTCGGCTGAACTCAGGGACGAGCTGGCCCTGGCTGCGTCTGCTGCGAGGGCGGCCGAGATGGAGGCCAGGCTTTCGCTGCGGAGCGCCGAAGAGCAGCTGACCGCCACCCGCAACCGCGCCCTGTCCCTGGAGCGGGCGGCGGCGGCGGAGCGTCGGGCACGGGAAGAAGCCGCTCAGCGCGCCCGCCGCCGCAGGTTCCAGGCGCGCCGGGCGGCGGCCGTATCAGCTGCGGTGGAGCAGGTCATCGGCTTCATGGACATCTCCGTGGAGCTTGCCCGGCATTCGCGGGATCTGGCAGAGGAAGAGCGGGAGCTCCGGGACCGTGAACTGGTCGACGTGAGGTCCCAGAACGATTCCCTGAGCCGCGAGCTTGCGGAATTGACGGATTCGGTGCACCGCGACGAGCTTGCCCGCACCCAGCAGCGGCTGCGGATCGAATCCCTCGAATTGCGGTCCGTCGAGGAACTCGGCTTATCACCGGACCAGCTCGTGGCAGACTATGGACCCGACCAGCTGGTGCCGGTGCCGGCGGGGACGTCCAATGACAAGTGGGCCGCCCTCCGGGCACCGGTGGACGAGAACGGCGCGCCGGTCCTGGAAGGCAAGCCCTTCGTCCGCGATGAGCAGGAAAAACGGCTCCGCAAAGCAGAGCGGGACCTTTCCTCGCTGGGACGGGTGAATCCGCTGGCCTTGGAGGAATTCGCCGCGCTCGAGGAACGGCACCAGTTCCTTAGCAGCCAACTCGAGGACCTCAAATCCAGCCGTAAGGACCTGCTGGACATCATCAAGGAAGTGGATGACCGTGTGCAGAAGGTGTTCGCCGAAGCGTTCGCTGATACCTCGGCACAGTTCGTCCGGGTTTTCGCCCGGCTTTTTCCGGGCGGTGAAGGCCGGCTTATCCTGACCGACCCTTCAGACATGCTCACCACCGGAATTGAAGTGGAGGCGCGGCCGGCCGGCAAGAAGATCAAACGGCTCTCACTGCTGTCCGGGGGCGAGCGTTCGCTGACCGCAGTGGCCCTGCTGGTGGCCATCTTCAAAGCGAGGCCATCCCCGTTTTATGTGATGGACGAAGTGGAGGCCGCCCTGGACGACACCAACCTGGGCCGGCTGATCACGATTTTCGAGGAACTCCGCGAGTCCAGCCAGCTGATTGTCATCACGCACCAGAAACGGACCATGGAGGTTGCCGACGCGCTCTACGGCGTCACCATGCGGGGTGACGGGGTCTCAACCGTCATCAGTCAGCGGCTCGGCGCGGACGTATAGCGGCCCGGACCGCAGCATTTCATGTGTGACACATGGGTGAAACGTGTGTGAGAAGCTAGGGGAGTGAATGACATCCTCCCCATTATTCTTGCCATCCTCGCTGCCCTGGTGGTCATTGGCGGACTGATCCCGGTCCTCCTGAAGACCCGCCGGAACATCACCAAGTACCCGGGCACCCGCGACGCCAACGATCCCGTCGAGCCCGTGCGCGGCGCGGGCGGAACGCTGGTGGAGGACCGCCCGGCGGTGACGCCCGAGCGCAAGGCGCCCGGCGCCGTCGACCTCGAAGATCTGGAGACCGCCGAGGTACCCGATGACGCGGCAGGGCTTGAGACCATTGCAGTAGAGACGCCGTTGCCCGTTGCGGGACGGCTGACGAGGCTCCGGGAACGCCTTGTCAGGTCCAACAACATCCTCGGCAAGGGCCTGCTGGCGCTCCTCTCCAGCGACAAGATCGATGAGGACGTCTGGGACGAAGTCGAGGAAACTCTCCTTCTCGCGGACCTTGGCACCGAGCCGACCATGCAGCTGGTTGACGCCCTACGGGAGCGCGTCAAGGTGCTGGGCACGCGGACCCCCGAACAGGTCAAAGCCCTGCTCCGTGAGGAACTCATCAAACTCGTGGACCCGACCATGGACCGCAGCCTCCGTACCGAACGCCACGCCGACAAGCCCGCCGTCATGATGGTGGTGGGCGTCAACGGCGTCGGTAAGACCACCACGGTGGGCAAGCTCGCACGCGTCCTCGTGGCCGAGGACAAGGACGTTCTGCTGGGCGCCGCGGATACTTTCCGTGCGGCCGCCGCGGAGCAGCTCGCCACGTGGGGCCAACGCGTCGGTGTCCCCACGGTGAAGTCCGACGTCGACGGCGCCGATCCCGCCTCTGTCGCCTATGAAGCGGTCAAGGCAGGCATCGACCAGGAGGTCGACGTGGTGATGATCGACACCGCCGGCCGGCTCCAGAACAAAGTGGGCCTGATGGACGAGCTTGGCAAGGTCAAGCGAGTCATTGAAAAGCTGGCCGAGGTGGATGAAGTCCTGCTGGTGCTGGATGCCACCACCGGACAAAACGGCCTGAACCAGGCCCGCGTGTTTTCCGAAGTAGTCAACATCACCGGCATTGTGCTCACCAAGCTGGACGGCACTGCCAAGGGCGGCATCGTGGTGGCAATCCAGAAGACGCTCGGGGTTCCGGTCAAGCTGATCGGGCTGGGCGAAGGCGCGGATGACCTGGCCCCGTTCGATGCCGAGAGCTTCGTGGACGCCCTGCTGAACTGAGCAGGCTACCCAAACCCGGCTGGCTACTGAACCCGGCAGGCCGCTGAACTAGGCAGGCCGTTTGAGCGTCTCCCGCGCGAGCAGCCAGCCGGCCGCGGCCACGACGAGCACGCCGCCGGTCACGCCGAATGCCCACCCGTATCCGAGCCGGTCCGCCAGGAGCCCGGCAAGGACCGGGCCGATGATGGCGCCGGCGTCGGACATCATTTGGAAGACCGCCAGCACGCGGCCGCCGGAGCGTCCGTTGCCGATCACATCGGCGATGGCGGCCTGCTGGGCCGGACCCAGCAGGCCGGAACCTATTCCGGCGACGGCGGAGGCCGCCAGGAACCATGGCATGTCGTGGGTCAGTCCGATGCCTGCGGTCGCCACACCGGTGAGTACCAGCCCGGAGATCATCAACGGCTTGCGGCCCAGGCTGTCGGCAAGTTTCCCCGAGACGGTCAGCGCTGCCGCATTGCCGCCGGCAAAAACCGCCAGCGCCCAACCCGCCGCGGCCGGTCCGGCGTTCAGCGCAGCCACGGCGAAAAGCGGCACGGTGGCCATCCGGACACCGAACGTTGCCCAGCCGTTGGCGAAGCTGGAGAACAGTCCCGCACGGTAGGCACTGTCACGCAAAGCATCGCCGAGCCTCATCGCCGGCTCCAGGCTGCCATCCTTCCGTGATTTGCCGGGCACATGGCTGAGTTGCGTCTGGACCACCAGCGCGGCCAGGACCAGCGCAGCGGCATAGGCCAGGAACGGGATGCGGAGGCCGAAACCGGCAAGCATTCCGCCGACGATAGGGCCGCAGACGTTGCCGATGAGGAAGGCGGACGCGTAGGCGCCGGAGACCCGGCCCCGGCTCTCCGGCGGCGCCAGCCGGACCACCAGCGCCATGGACGCGACTGTGAACATCACCGAACCGGCGCCGCCCAGGCCCCGGAAGATGAGCAGCTGCCAATAATCCTGGGCGAAGGCGCAGGCCGCAGTTGAGGCTGCCACGATCAACAGGCCGGCCACATAGACCGGCCGTTCACCCAGCTTCACGATCAGCGCGCCGCCGGCGGGCGCGAACAGCAGCCGCATGAAGGCAAAAATACTCACGATCACGGCTGCGGCCGTTGCCCCGACGTCGAACGTGGTGGCGAACTGGGGCAATACCGGCGCCACAAGCCCGAACCCCAGTGCGATCAGGAACGCAGCGGCCAGCATCACCTTAATGTCGCGGGGGAGCCGTGTGGAAGGAGGCTGTATTGCAGCGTCGGGGTGGTCGGATTGGCCGCCATTCCGGCGGGGCAGGGCCTTGCCGGAGCGGAAACGATCGGTCATGGTGCCGTGGTCCTTGCGGGGTGCTGGGAAGTGCGGTTTGGGACTGGTGAAACATATCCGTAACAAGCAGGATATGCACCATTTACTTCCGGGAGGTTGTTGTAACAGCCCGGACATCTAATTCCTCCGCCGGCGAAACACTGCCCGGCAAAAATCGTCTAAGAACGCAAAAAGGCGTTGGGCAAGCGGATGAGTCCGCAGGATCAACTAAGCATCTAGGCAAGGGAGGACGTGCACCATGGAACTTACCGCAGGTCACGTATGGCTCATGGTTGCGGCGGCACTTGTGCTGTTCATGACACCAGGGCTGGCATTTTTCTACGGCGGCATGACACGTGCGAAGGCCGCGCTGAACATGATGATGATGAGCTTCATCTCCATCGGCATGGTTGGCGTGGTGTGGGTGCTGTGGGGCGCATCGATGAGCTCCGGCGAAGGCTTCATGCAGATCGTCGGCAACCCGTTCGCAACGTTCGGACTTGAAGGCATCACCACTCCGGACGGGCTCATCAAGGTCGGCTACGCAGCAACGTTCGCCATCATCACGGTGGCACTGATCAGCGGCGCCATCGCGGACCGCGCAAAGTTCGGCGCATGGACCGTGTTCGTCCCTGTCTGGGTAACGCTGGTCTACTGCCCGATCGCTTACATGGTCTGGGGCGGAGGCCTCTTCGGGCCTGAAGGCGCAGTCGGCCAGGCCCTCGGTCCGGCAATCGACTTCGCCGGCGGTACGGTAGTCCACATCAACGCCGGTGTTGCAGCCCTGATCCTTGTCCTGATCATCGGCAACCGCAAGGGCTTCGGGAAGGACCCGAACCACCGTCCCCACAACATCCCGTTCGTGATGCTCGGCGCGGCCATCCTGTGGTTCGGCTGGTTCGGCTTCAACGGCGGCGCGGCAACCACGGCAGAACAGGGCGGCCTCATCTGGGTCAATACCCTTGCCGCACCGGCAGCTGCCATGCTCGGCTGGCTCATCACCGAACGCATCCGCGACGGCCACCCCACCTCACTTGGTGCAGCTTCCGGTGTTGTTGCCGGCCTGGTCGCCATCACCCCGGCCTGCGCCAACGTCAGCCCGGTCGGTGCACTTGGCCTGGGCGTCGTCGCCGGTGTGGCCTCCGCCCTGGCAGTCGGCCTCAAGTTCCGCTGGGGCTTCGACGACTCGCTGGACGTCGTCGGCGTCCACCTTGTATCGGGCATCATCGGCACTGTCGCCCTGGGCTTCATCGCCCTCCCGGTTGAGGGTGTCGGCGGCGGCCTCTTCTACGGCGGCGGCCTGACCCAGCTGTGGGCCCAGCTCGCAGCGGCCGGAATCGCCATCGCCTACTCGGCCATCCTGACGTCGGTGATTGCACTGGCCATCCACAAGACGATGGGTTTCCGTGTCTCCCAGGAGCAGGAAGTTGTGGGCGTGGACCTCAGCCTGCACGCAGAAACCGCCTACGAGTTCGGTGTCGGCGGCCACGGTGGAAGCTTCCAGCCGCTGCATGAACTGATTACCGGCAAGCAGGGCGACGAGTCCGCTCCGGTAACCGAAGACGGTAAGAAGACTGACGCAGCAACAGGTAAGGAAAGTGTGGGGGCATGAAACTGATCACAGCAATCGTCCGGCCGGAAAAGCTAGATTCCATCCGGGAGGGGCTCGAATCCTATGGTGTGCAGGGCCTCACGGTCAGCGCGGCCAGCGGATACGGCAGGCAGCGCGGGTATACGGAGGTATACCGCGGGGCTGAGTACAACGTGGACCTGCTTCCTAAGATCCGCGTTGAGGTCCTGGCCACGGACGAACAGGCGGACGACATCCTGGATGTCATCATCGCCAGCTCCAACACAGGGCGTGCCGGCGACGGCAAGGTCTGGACGGTGGACGTTTTTGAAGCTGTAAGAGTACGAACGGGAGAGCGCGGCTCGGCCGCTATCTAGCCCACGCACAAAGCATGAAGCGGGCCGCTACCTTCTGGTAGCGGCCCGCTTTGTGCATTCGAAACGACCTAGACAGGCCAGCCGTCGGGCCCCGATGTTCCTGCAGCGTATTCCTCCAGCGGAACACTGCCGCGGCTCCACGCTTTGATGACCGGCTCAATGATCCGCCAGCAATCCTCTGCCGTGTCCGCCCGTACGGACAGCAGCGGATCACCGGTGAGGACGCCCTCGAGTACTTCGCCATAGGGGAGCAGCTCGGATGCGCTGAGTTCGGCGTTCAGGGTGGCCCGGTCAAGGCTGAGGAAATTGCCGGGGCCGTTCACGTCGACGTCGAACTGAAGTGTGTCGGGCCCGAACCCGATGCGGAGCTGATTCGGCGAATCGACGCCGGTGAATCCCTTGGGAAGGTGGGGCACCGGCTTGAAGGTGATCACGGCTTCCTTGCGTTTTGCCCCGAGCGCCTTGCCTGAACGGAGGAAGAAGGGCACTCCCGCCCAGCGCCAGTTGTCGATGTCAACCTGCACTTCCGCGAGTGTTTCGGTGTTCCTGGACGCGTCCACGCCTTTTTCCCTGGCGTAGTCCGGCACTTCCCGCCCGTCGATGGACCCGGCAGTGTACTTGGCACGCCGGGTGCTTGACCGGTAGGGCGCCTTGACGCTGCTGGCGCGAAGGAGTGTGGCCACAGCGTCCCGGAGGTCACGCTCGTCAACGGAAGCCGGCGGCTCGATGGCCATCAGCGCCATGATCTGCAGCAGGTGGCTCTGGATCATGTCCCTGAGCGCGCCGGCGGCGTCGTAGTAGCGGGCGCGGCCTTCGAGGGCGAGGTCCTCGTCGAAGATGACCTCCACCTTTTCGATGTAATCGCGGTTCCAGATCGGTTCCAGGAAGGTGTTCGCGAAGCGAAGGCCGAGGATGTTGAGTACCGTTGCCTTGCCCAGGAAGTGGTCCACCCGGTGGATGTGGTCTTCGGGGACCAGCGCCGCGAGGGTCTGGTTGAGGTGGCGGGCGGAATCCTCGCTGGATCCGAAGGGCTTTTCCATCACCAGCCGGGTGCCGGCGGGTACTTCCTCCGGGGCCAGCACTTCGCAGGCCTTCTGGCTGACGTGCGGGGGCAGGGCGAAGTACACGGCCACCGGGGCTTCCAGGCCGGAAAGCAGGGAGGCCAGCTCGCCGCCCGCCGTCACGTCAAGCTGGTGGTATGCCGTTGATCCCGCAATGCGTTTGAGCTCGCGCTTGCCGGCGGCGTCTGCCTGGGAGTTCGAATCGGCAAAGGACGTCTCGACGCGTTCCAGCCATTGTTCCGGGGTCCAGGGATCCGATCCGGCACCCACGAGCGTCAGCCCGTCGGCACGCCCCCGGGCAGCGAGGCGGGCGAGTCCAGGCAGCAGCAGCCGGCCGGTGAGGTCCCCGGAGGCGCCGAGGATGAGCAATGTTTTTACAGTGGTTTGGGCGGCCATCCTGCCAGCATGCCATCTTGAAGGGCTGTCTTGGTACCCTAGATAGTCGAGTCCCGTTGTCGAGGCAGTTGGTCCAGGCCAACAACAGTCACGACTCTGGCGAGCCGCACCGGCCGCCAGCTGTAGATCCACTGAAAGAAGTGCACGGCGCGTGTTCAATTCACTCTCTGACCGGTTGACAGCAACCTTCAAGAATCTCCGCGGCAAGGGCCGCCTCACCGAGGCGGACGTTGACGCCACGGTCCGCGAGATCCGGCGGGCCCTCCTGGACGCCGACGTTGCCGTGCCCGTGGTCCGCGAGTTCACGGGCCGGGTGCGCGAGCGTGCCCTGGGCGCCGAGGTGTCCGGTGCCTTGAACCCCAGCCAGCAGATCGTCAAGATCGTCAACGAGGAACTCGTTGAAATCCTGGGCGGCGAGACCCGGCGTATCCGCCTGGCCAAGACCGGCCCCACCATCATCATGCTCGCGGGCCTCCAGGGTGCCGGCAAGACCACCCTCGCCGGCAAGCTCTCCAAATGGCTGAAGTCCCAGGGCCACAGCCCCATGCTCGTGGCCTGTGACCTCCAGCGGCCCAACGCTGTCAACCAGCTCCAGGTTGTCGGACAGCGCGCCGGGGTGCCCGTCTTCGCCCCGCACCCGGGTGCCACCTCCATGGAGCTGGAACACCCGGCCGGCGACCCCGTGGCAGTTGCCCGGGCCGGTGTCGAAGAAGCGCGCCAGAAGCTTCACGACGTCGTCATTGTGGACACCGCCGGACGCCTTGGCGTGGATGCCGAAATGATGGAGCAGGCGCGCCAGATCCGCCGGGCGATCGTGCCCAACGAAGTGCTCTTCGTCATTGACTCGATGATCGGACAGGACGCCGTCAACACGGCGCTTGCCTTCGATGAAGGCGTCAACTTCACCGGCATCGTACTTTCCAAGCTCGACGGCGACGCCCGCGGCGGTGCCGCGCTGTCCGTTGCGTCGGTCACCGGCAAGCCCGTCATGTTCGCCTCCACCGGCGAAGGCGTGGACGACTTTGAGCTGTTCCACCCGGACCGCATGGCGTCCCGCATTCTCGACATGGGCGACGTCCTCACCCTGATCGAACAGGCTGAAAAGTCCTGGGACAAGGACGAAGCGGCCCGGATGGCGAAGAAGTTCGCCGACCAGGAAGACTTCACGCTGGATGACTTCCTGGCCCAGATGCAGCAAATCCGCAACATGGGCTCCATGAAGAAAATGCTCATGATGATGCCGGGCGCGCAGAACATCCGCCAGCAGCTCGAGCAATTCGACGAACGCGAAATCGACCGCGTCGAAGCGATCGTCCGTTCCATGACCCCGCATGAGCGCGTTGCCCCCAAGATCATCAACGGCTCACGCCGGGCCCGCATCGCCAAGGGCTCGGGCATGCATGTGTCGGACGTCAACGGCCTGCTGGAGCGGTTTGCCCAGGCGCAGAAGATGATGAAGAAGATGGCAGCCGGCGGCGGAATGCCGGGCATGCCTGGAATGCCTGGCATGGGCGGCGGAGGAGCCCGCAAGGGCGCCAAGAACGCGCCGAAGAAGAAGGCCAAGTCCGGAAACCCGGCCAAGGCAGCGCAGGAACTCCGCGACGCCGAGGCCCGGCGCGCCAGCGCCGGCAAGGCACTTCCGACCGGGGCGGCTTTCGGTCAGCAGGGAGCGGACTTCGACCCGTCGCAGCTCAACCTGCCCAAGGGGTTCGACAAGTTCCTCGGCGGGAGCAAGTAGTTACTGGCGGCGCGGTTTTACGTACGGTCAACGTGGCTGCCGGCAGGTTCAATGTCGTCCGGCCGAATTGTCCGGCCATTGCCATAGGGTTGGGGCATGTTTAAGCAGCGCGTAGTGTTCGTCCACGGTTCGGGAGCCTTCGGGTCTGCCGCGTGGCCCAAGCAACACGGCATGGCCCTGGCCTACGACGCACTGTTCCTGCGCCGCCACGGTTTTGACGCGTCTGCGGAGCCCGTCGAATCGGACTTCCAGACGGACGCCCGGATTGTGCTGGGGGCCTTGGCGGACGAGGGCCGCGGCGTTGCCGGCGGACATGTGGTGGCGCATGCCCAGGGCGCCATTGCGGCCATGATGGCGGCCGTGGAACGCCCGGATCTGGTGCAGTCCCTCACCCTCGTGGAGCCCGCCTGCCTGTCACTGACCGCTGAACTGCCTGCCACTGCTGCGCACCGCGCACTGATGCAGCCGCTTTTTGACGTGCGGCACCAGCTCGGCGACGACGACTTCCAGCGGGAGTTTGTCCGGCGGGCGTTTTCCGTGCACAGTGATGGCCCCGCCACGCCGGAAGCACTCAACGCTGCCCGCCGGCTCCGGTTACAGGCGCCTCCGTGGGAGGCGCCGCTGCAGATCGTGCCGGGTGTCGCCACGCTCGTCCTGACCGGCGGCTGGGAGCCGCTCTACGAAGAGATTGCGGGCTACCTGCGTGAAACCGGTGCCCAGCACCGCGTTGCCGCGGGCGGACACCGGCCTCAGGACTCGGTGGAGGGAGACCGGGTTATCCGGTCCTTCATCGCAGAAGTCAGCAGGCGTCAGCACTCACAGGCGTCGTAGCGTCGCCCGTCGCTGCACTGTGCCGGCCCGGTTGTTCCGGGTTTGGAAGCTGCAGCTCGGGAAGGTAGACCTTGCCGCCGGCTGCCAGGAATTCGTTGCTCTTTTCACGCATGCCTGCCGCCATCTCGGCGAGTGCCGACTGTGCTTCGGCGGAACCGTACTCGTCCCTGATGTCCTGGCTGATGCGCATGGAGCAGAACTTGGGCCCGCACATGGAGCAGAAGTGCGCGGTCTTGGCCGGTTCCGCGGGGAGGGTCTCGTCATGGAAGGATTCGGCGGTGACCGGGTCCAGTGAGAGGGCGAACTGGTCCCGCCAGCGGAATTCGAACCGGGCCTTGGACAGGGCGTCGTCGCGTTCGTGCGCGCCGGGGTGGCCCTTGGCCAGGTCGGCGGCGTGGGCGGCAATCTTGTAGGTAATGACGCCGGTCTTGACATCGTCCTTGTTGGGCAGCCCCAGGTGTTCCTTGGGCGTGACGTAGCAGAGCATGGCCGTGCCGTAGCGGGCGATTTCCGTGGCGCCGATGGCGGACGTGATGTGGTCGTAGCCCGGGGCTATGTCCGTGACCAGCGGCCCCAGCGTGTAGAACGGTGCTCCCTTGCAGAGTTCCTGCTGGCGTTCCACGTTTTCACGGACCAGATGGAACGGCACGTGGCCGGGTCCTTCCACCATCACCTGCACGTCGAACTCCCAGGCGCGCTGCGTCAGTTCGGCCAGGGTATCCAGCTCCGCGAACTGGGCGGCGTCGTTCGCGTCCGCGGTCGCACCTGGCCGCAGCCCGTCGCCCAGCGAGAACGCGACGTCGTACTTGGCGAAAATTTCGCACAGCTCGTCGAAGTGCGTGTACAGGAAGTTCTCCTGGTGGTGGGCAAGGCACCAGCCGGCCATGATGGAGCCGCCGCGGGAGACTACGCCGGTCACCCGGTTGGCCGTCAGCGGCACATACCGCAGCAGCACCCCGGCGTGGATGGTCATGTAGTCCACGCCCTGCTCGCACTGTTCGATCACGGTGTCGCGGAAGATTTCCCACGTCAGTTGGTTGGCCTCGCCGTTGACCTTTTCCAGGGCCTGATAGATGGGAACGGTGCCGATCGGGACGGGCGAGTTGCGGATGATCCACTCACGGGTGGTGTGGATGTCATCGCCGGTGGACAGGTCCATCACGGTGTCGGCGCCCCACTGTGTGGCCCATTGCAGCTTGTCGACCTCCTCCGCGATGGAGCTCGTGACGGCCGAGTTGCCGATGTTGGCGTTGATCTTCACCAGGAAGGCCTTGCCGATGATCATCGGCTCGGATTCCGGGTGGTTGATGTTGTTGGGGATGATGGCGCGGCCCGCAGCCACTTCGCTGCGGACCAGCTCCACGTCGCAGTTTTCGCGGAGGGCAACGAACTGCATCTCGGGCGTCACCACACCCTGCCGGGCGTAGTGCATCTGCGTGACTGTCCTGCCTTCGACGGCGCGGCGGGGCACGGGCTGCGCGCCCTTCCACTCCGCGGACGCGGCGCCGCGGCGCACTGCCGACCTGCCGTCATCGAGCAGGTTCCGTTCCCTTCCGCCATAGGGCTCGGTGTCTGCCCGCGACTCGATCCACCGGGTCCTGAACGGCTCCAGGCCCACCACGGGATCGCTGCCGGGCCCGGCAGTCCGGTACACGCGGAACGGCGGGTTGGCTGCCCCGCCCGGTGAGTCCTCAAGGGCGATTTCGGTCACCGGAACCCGGATCCCGGTGGCCTCATCGGCGATGAATGCCAGCGAGTGGGACTTCATGGACTGCGCTTCGGCAGGTGCCGAATTGCCGGGTGCGGTCTTGTTTTGGGCACGGATCAGCTGTGTTTCTTGTGTATTCACGGAATACTCACTTCCTTCGCCGGCATTACCCGGACAGGTTCAACGGTCGCAGGCCGCGTCAGCCCGATCTCAGCCCTTGCAAGGGCACCCGTGTGGTCGTAGACGAAGCTACCACAGGGCCGGGGCGGGTCCATGTCACATGCAGGTCACAACAGGGGAGGGTGCCCGGCCGGTCTAGGCTTGAAGCATGCGTGACGTCATCGAATTCAGCGGAACCGTGCTCACCGCCCCGGACCGGGAACGGCAGGGCCTCTGGGCTGTGGACGGCAGGCTGACGTTCACACGGCCGGCCGCTCCGCCTGACCTGGTGTTGAACGGCTGGGTGCTGCCTGGCCTGGTGGATGCGCATTGCCACATCGGGCTGGGACCAGCCGGTGACGTTCCGGATTCCGTGGCCGAGGAACAGGCCCTCACGGACAGGAATGCCGGCACGCTGCTCGTCCGGGATGCCGGCGCCGTCCACGACACCCGCTGGCTCCAGCAGCGGCCGGAGCTGCCGCGCATCATCCGCGCCGGCCGCCACATCGCCAGGACGCGCCGCTACCTGCAGGGATTCGCTGTCGAAGTTGAGCCGGACGGACTGGTCGAGGCCGTGCGGAAGCAGGCGCTGGCGGGTGACGGCTGGGTCAAGCTCGTAGGGGACTGGATCGACCGGGACGCCGGCGACCTGGCGCCTTCGTTCCCCGCCGCAGTGGTGCGGGACGCTGTCCGCGCAGCCCACGACGAAGGCGCCAGGGTGACCGCCCACTGTTTCGCGGAGGACACCCTGGATGACATGCTCGACGCCGGCATCGACTGCATCGAACACGGAACCGGCCTGCTGCCGCGCCACATCCCCCGTTTCGTGGAACAGCGCGTCCCCATCATTCCCACGCTGATCAACATTGCGACATTCCCCGACATTGCGGCCCGTGCGAAAGCGAAGTTTCCGGTGTACGCGGCCCACATGCAAAGGCTCTGGGAACGGCGGAACGAGCGCATCCTCGAGGCCTTCGAAGCCGGCGTCGCGATCTACGCCGGGACCGATGCGGGCAGTGTCATCAGCCACGGCAGGATCGTGGACGAGATCCAGGCGCTCCACGCCGCCGGCCTGCCGGCGGCCTCAGCCCTGGACGCCGCTTCCTGGGCCGCGCGTGAGTGGCTGGGAGCGGACGGCATCGCCGAAGGTGCCAGCGCCGACGTCGTGCTGTGCGAACTGGACCCCAGGCTCAACCCGGCAACACTGCGGGACCTCAAGCACACCGTTCTTCGGGGCCGGCAGCTCCGCTAGGAATAAATTGAAGCTTCAAGTAATTTACTCTATGTAATCGTCGCCGGTCGCCGGCGGCCGAGTTTCCGGAGTTTGGAGTTGGAATGACCGTGGAATCCAGCAGCAAGGACCTGCTGCCCGCCGATCTCACCATGGGCACGGTGATGCTCAAGGTGGGCGACATGAAGCTGATGACGGACTATTACCAGCGCGCGCTCGGGCTGGACGTCGTGGCTGAGCAGGACGGCGGGGTGTACCTCGGCCGCCGGGGTGCACCCCTGGTCCACCTGGCCGCGGCCCCCGGGTTGAACCTCCCGGCCCGCGGCGAGGCGGGGCTGTTCCACACGGCACTGCTGTTCGAGGACCGGTCGTCGCTCGCTGCCACGGTGGCCTCTGCCGCCCGGTATGAACCGAAGCTTTTCACGGGAAGCGCGGACCACCTCGTCAGCGAGGCCTTCTACTTCAACGACCCCGAGGGCAACGGCATCGAGCTCTACCGGGACCGACCCCGCGCCGCCTGGTCCTGGGAGGGGGCCAATGTGGTCATGGACAGCCTTGCCCTGCCGCCGCAGCGGTTCCTGCAGGACCACCTGACCGAGGACGCGGTGGGCGGGCAGCGCGAGGCAGCAGCCGCCGTCGGGCACATCCACCTGCAGGTCGGCGACGTCCAGTCGGCACACGACTTCTACGTGGGCACTCTTGGCTTCGAAAAGACCGCGGGATGGCACGGGCAGGCCCTGTTCGTCTCGGCCGGCGGCTACCACCACCATATGGCCATGAACGTCTGGAACAGCAGGGGTGCCGGGCCCCGCCGGGACACCCTGGGGCTGGGTGAAGTCCTGATCGAAGTGCCGGGAACGGACGACGTCGGCGCGCTCGCCGACCGTTTGCGGGTCGCCGGCGTTGCTTCGCACCATACGGGAGCCGAGCTGCGGTTTGAGGATCCGTGGCGCAACCGGATCCGCGTCGCCGTCCGCTGAGGCGGCGCCGAGCTGCGCGTTCTTCTGGGCTAGGCTGAAGCCGGAAGTCCGTGGAGGCTGCGAAGCTGCCCTGCCGGACCATGACACCGCCGACGGAATGAGGATGATTTCCATGGGTTTCACCGAAATCTTTGTTTCCACCCACGACGAGGCGCTCAAGCGCGCGGCGGCACTCGACGGCGGAGGCCTCGCTGCTCCGGACGCGCTTCGGATTCCGGACATCAGCGATTTTGAGATTGAGCAGCTGGGTGACCTCGCCGGAGCGGCGGTCCACGCGTCAGGAGCGGACTATGAGCTCGCCATGGTGGACGTGGCCAGCGATTCGCTCCTGGGTGTGCCGGCCGCCATGGTGCGTGCGCTCGCCGAACTCCTCAGCTATGAGACCGAAGGCGAGGGCAATGTCCTGGAGGACGTGGCGGCCAGGTGGGCGGCGGAGGAGGACATGCCTTTTGGCTCCGAAGAGGCCCTCGGGTATGTCCAGCGGCTCGCGCAGATGGCCGGCAGCGTGGACCCGAACGCGCGGACCGGGCTGTACGTCTGGTCGTCCTGAACGGCCCGCCGGGTGTCAAGTCGAAATCCCGCCGCTGATCTGGCACAATAAACAGGTACTCGATCTGCGTGGCCCCTCTCTCCGCGTCCGGATCCTGTCCTTTTAGAACCCCCTAGTACGGCCCGCCCCACGGGTGCAGAACGCCGGGCTCGACCCCGTTTCAGAAACAGGAGTGACCACAAAAGTGGCCGTAAAGATTCGCCTTAAGCGCTTTGGCAAGATGCGCGCACCGTACTACCGCATCGTCGTCATGGACGCACGCTCCAAGCGTGACGGCCGTGCCATCGAAGAGATCGGCAAGTACCACCCCACCGAAGAGCCCTCATACATCGAGGTCGACACGGACCGTGCCCAGTACTGGCTCGGCGTCGGCGCACAGCCGTCCGAGCAGGTTGCTGCGATCCTCAAGATCACCGGTGACTGGCAGAAGTTCAAGGGTCTCCCCGGCCAGGAGGGCACCTTGAAGACCAAGGCTCCCAAGGCTGCCTTCGTTACCCCGGAAAAGGGTTCCGTGATCATCCCGGAAGCCATCACCAAGAAGGCCAAGAAGGACGAGGCAGCCGACGCTTCCACCGAAGCTGAAGCAGAGACCACCGAGGCTGAGTAAATTGCTGGCAGAAGCGCTCGAACACCTTGTCCGCGGGATCGTTGACAGTCCCGAGGACGTCAAGGTCAGTGCCAAGAACAACCGCCGCGGGGACACCCTCGAGGTGCGGGTTCACCAGGACGACCTTGGACGGGTGATCGGTCGTCAGGGCCGCACGGCACGCGCACTGCGCACCGTCGTGGCGGCGCTGGCCGGCGGCGAGCAGGTCAGGGTCGACGTCGTCGACACGGACCGCCGCCGGTAAACGCCCCGCAATACTTGTCTCAAGTCCGGCCCCTTCACCAGATTATGGTGGAGGGGCCGGACTGTTTTCGGCCGCAGTAGAACCACAACAGAACGAACCCCGGAACAGAGGAACAGATGCAGCTTCAGGTGGCACGAATCGGCAAACCGCACGGCATCCGCGGCGAAGTGACCGTCCAGGTCCTGACCGACGCGCCGGAGGACCGATTCATTCCGGGCACCCGGTTCATGGTTGAACCCGCGTCGGCGGGGCCGCTCACCGTTGACAGTGCCCGCTGGAACAAGGACATCCTGCTGTTGGGCTTCGAAGGCATCGAGACGCGCAACCAGGCCGAAGCCCTGCGCGGTGCCAAACTATTCATTGAGACCGAGGAACTCGAGGAGGAAGACGACGAAGGCTGGTACGAGCACGAGCTCGTCGGCCTCGAAGTCCGCGTTGGCGACGCCGTGGTCGGCAGGATTTCCGGCCTCCGTACCCTTCCGGTCCAGGACCTCATTGTGGTGGAGGCGCCGGACGGCCAGGAAATCCTGATTCCCTTCGTCGAGGAAATCGTGCCTGAGGTCAATGTCGGCGAGAAGTACATCCTGGTCACCCCGCCGCCCGGCCTGTTCGAAATCAACGTTGACGATTCCGGCGAAACGCCGGGCGCCGGCGGGTCCGGAGCGGACGAGGCGGAGCCGGGCAAGCCTCAGGCCGGAGACAACGCCTAAATGAGGATCGACGTCGTCAGCATCTTCCCGGAGTACCTTGCGCCCCTGGAACTTTCGCTGATCGGGAAGGCACGCCAGGACGGCATCCTGGACTTGAACGTCCATGATCTCCGGGAGTTCACCACTGACAAGCACCGCTCAGTAGACGACACTCCGTACGGCGGCGGAGCCGGCATGGTGATGAAAGCGGAACCATGGGCGCAGGCGCTCAGTTCTGTAGCCGGAGCCAGGGGCGGCGACGCCGCCCGCAAGCCGGTGCTGATCGTCCCCTCCCCGGCAGGGGAACGGTTCACCCAGGCGCTGGCGCACGAACTGGCCGAAGAAGACCAGCTGGTCTTTGCCTGCGGCCGGTATGAGGGCATCGACGAGCGGGTCATCGAGTGGGCGGAAGAGCACTTCATAGTCCGGCCCATGAGCCTGGGCGACTACGTCCTCAATGGCGGCGAGGTGGCTGTGCTCGCCATGACGGAAGCCATCGTCAGGCTCCTTCCGGGCGTTGTGGGCAATCCTGAGTCCCTCGTCGAGGAATCACACTCGGACGGCCTGCTGGAGTACCCCGTGTACACCAAGCCGTCCTCCTGGCGTGACCGCGAGGTTCCCCCGGTTCTGCTGAGCGGCAACCACGGCAAGATTGCCCAGTGGCGCCGCCACCAGCAGTACCGCCGGACCGCCGAACGCCGCCCCGACCTGCTTGCAGAGTTCGACGCCGGCAATCTTCCCCGCGCGGACCGCACCGCGCTCGGCGACCTGGGGTACGACGTCGTCGACGGTCGTCTCCGGCTCCGCCCGGAGGAGCCCGGGAACGGCGCGCCGGCGGACGGCTGACGCCTCGCGGAACCGCCGACGCCGTCAGGCGGGTAAGGATTCGCCGGAATCCTTCGAATGTGGCAAAATTAGTCCTTGTGCCTGCTGGGTGCGCACCTGCCACAGGGGGAGCGCCACCAACAGCCCGGCACCCCGGTCCCGTCAATCAGTGACGGAGTCGGATCAGAAAATTTTCGGCAGTGATTTCCGGGACTGTTCCCGGGCTTGGCCGCCGTGACCCAAAGTGGATGACCTGTGGCGTTCACCAGGAGTGGATCAATGCATATCCTCGATACCGTAGACGCAGCGTCGCTGCGCACCGATGTTCCCCGGTTCCGCGCGGGTGACACCCTCAAGGTTCACGTGAACATCATCGAAGGCAAGAACTCCCGTGTCCAGGTATTCCAGGGCTTCGTCCTGGGCCGCCAGGGCGACGGCATCCGCGAAACCTTCACGGTCCGCAAGGTTTCCTTCGGTGTCGGCGTAGAGCGTACCTTCCCGGTACACTCCCCGATCATCGACAAGATCGAGGTCGTCACCAAGGGTGACGTCCGCCGCGCCAAGCTTTACTACATGCGTGCACTGCGCGGTAAGGCCGCGAAGATCAAGGAAAAGCGCGACTTCAGCACCGCCAAGTAAGTCCCCGGACTTCCACGGCGGGTCCAGAACCCGGATCCGGTCCGCGCCGGAGCCTTCCGCAACAGCGCCACAGGATACGGATCATGGACCAGTCAAAACGCCAGCCCAGGAAACCGGGCTGGCGTTTTGTGTTGCTGGCACTGGCGCTGGCCGTTCTGATCAGCGGACTTGTCCGCGCCCTCTGGCTGGATGTGTACTACATACCGTCCGCCTCCATGGAGCCGCTCTTCGGCGCGGGCGACAGGATTCTGGTGTCCCGGACCGACTTCCAGTCCGAGCCGGTCCGGCGGGGTGACGTCGTAGTCTTTGACGGCCGCGGGACGTTCGCCCCGCTCAACAGCGGCAACGGCCCGCTCCAGGACGCCGCTGCGGCGGCGGGCCACTGGCTTGGCGTTACCGGGAGTGATACAACCTACATAAAGCGGGTTATCGGGCTGCCCGGGGATCATGTTGTCTGCTGCGACGACCAGCAGCGGCTCACAGTGAACGGTCAGGCGCTTGAGGAACCATACCTCTATGGCGGAGACGTTGCGAGCAAGCAGAAGTTCAGCGTGATCGTTCCAGCGGGACGGTTATGGTTGCTTGGGGACCACCGCTCGATGTCCGCCGATTCCCGGAGCCTCCTGGGCGCGCCGGGCGGCGGCATGGTGCCTCTGGGGCGGGTCATTGGCAGGCCGGTCCAGATCATCTGGCCGCTCGACAGATTTGCGGCCGTTCCCCGGCCAGCAGAAACCAGCACGACGACGAAGGACGGACAGTAGATGCCCGAGACCGACCCCCGGACTCCTGATCCGTTCAAGCACGACACCGGACGCGCGTCGGCCGGAGGCGACCAAACGGGAACCGCCACGGACAGGGAGACCGTCCTTCCGTCCGCAGGCACACCTGCTGATCCGTCAGCCGAAACCGGCCTGCCCGCCGGAGCCGGGAGCCGGGCGGCCGGTTCGCACGGCGCGCATTCGAAATCCGGCCCGTCGAAAGCGCCTAAAGAAGGCAAAGCCCATGGCGCGGTGTACCTCTGGGTCAAGGAGGTGCTCACGGTGGTGGCCATCGCTGTGGTGCTGTCCTTCCTGATCAAGACTTTCCTGTTCCGGGCGTTCTACATCCCCTCCGAATCCATGGTCAACACACTGGATGTGAACGACCGGATCTTCGTTAACTTGCTTGTGCCTGAACCTTTCGCCCTTGAGCGCGGCGATGTGGTGGTCTTCAAGGACACCAAGGGATGGCTGGTGCCCTCACCGGAGAAGGCCGACGGCCCGTATACCTGGGTCCAGGACGGCCTGACGTTCGTCGGCCTGCTGCCGGACAATTCGGAGCAGCACCTGGTCAAGCGCGTGATCGGCCTCCCGGGTGACCATGTGGTGTGCTGTGACGCCGGCGGCAAGCTCACCATTAACGGCACCGCCGTGGACGAGACCTACGTCAACCCCGCCGAGGTGCCGGACATCCGCAACTTTGACGTCATTGTCCCGGACGGCAAGATCTGGGTGATGGGAGACAACCGGAACCACTCGGCCGATTCCCGCGCCCACCAGGACAGCAACGGCGGCTTCATCGACATGCCCGATATTGAGGGCAAGGCGGCCGTTATTGCTTGGCCCCTCAACCGGCTGACTGGCCTGGGCAACTATCCTGACGTGTTCCGGAACGTCCCTGCGCCGGCTGGAAAATAGATGTCCGTTGCACCCACCCTCGACTACGAGCACCGGTTCTTGAGTTCCGGCGCCAGGCTGCTGGCCGGCATCGACGAAGTAGGCCGGGGTGCCATCGCGGGGCCGGTGACCGTCGGGATCACCGTCGTGGACCTGAGCCGGCCGGTACTGCTGGACGACGTCCGAGACAGCAAGCTCCTGAAAGAATCCGACCGTGAGCGGCTGGAACCCCTGGTGCGGAGCTGGAGCGTCGCCTCGGCGGTGGGGCACGCCTCCGCCGGCGAGATCGACGCCCTGGGTATCATCGCTGCCCTGCGGACAGCCGGCACGCGGGCCTGGCTGCAGATCCTGGCCGGTGGGGTCACCCCGGACGTGGTCTTGCTCGACGGCAGCCACAACTGGCTCTCCCCGGAGACGCAGGCCTCCCTGTTCGACGATGCCCCGGCGGGTCCGGGCTGCGACGCGCCGGTCCACACCCTCATAAAAGCGGACATGCAGTGCCTGAGCGTGGCCGCCGCCAGCATCCTGGCCAAGGTGGAACGCGACCGGCTGATGCGTTCGCTGCACGAGGAGTACCCTGCCTTCGGCTGGGATGAAAACAAAGGCTACGGAACAGCGTCACACAAGGAAGCGCTCAAAGCAGCGGGCCCGACGCCCTATCACCGGGTCAGCTGGCAGATTCTCTAACTCCGGCTCCCCGCCCTGGCCGCGGGGCAGCGCGGAATAGTGCAAGATGGAACCATGAGTGCCGAGGATCTTGAGAACTATGAAACCGACATGGAGCTTCAGCTCTACCGCGAATACCGTGACGTCGTCGGGCTGTTCAGCTACGTAGTCGAGACCGAACGGCGTTTCTACCTCGCCAACCACGTGGACCTTCAGGCGCGCAGCGCGGACGGCGAAGTCTATTTCGACCTCACCCTCCAGGACGCCTGGGTGTGGGATGTCTACCGCTCGGCCCGGTTCGTCAAAAGCGTCCGGGTGATCACGTTCAAGGACGTCAACGTGGAAGAGCTGCCACGCAACGAGGAACTTGCCCTTCCCAAGGACGTGGATCTCGGCAACTGACGTGGCCGTTGGCCCAGGCACCTGACCTTCGCCTCTGACCACCGGTTCGGCGGTTCGCACTACTTGTTTTTTGCCCGGGGGCTGGCATCCCTGCCATCCTTGGCGCGAGACTACTGTAAGGGATTGATTCGCAGTTCTGTTCCGACGGCTTACCGCGATGCGGAGGGGTCTCGCGTCCTGCAGATAAATACTGGCGGTGCTTGAGTCGAGCGCCGCGGGCTCGTACTGGCACTGCCTACCCGGCTGAAATCAGAGAAGATCTCACCATGAAAATACTCTGCTGGTTCCTAGGGCACATCTGGAGCAGCCATGCCGGCTTCTACGATGAGCGGCCGCACCAGTCTGCCCACTGCATGAGATGCGGAACCCGCGCCTAGCCGTACTTCCCGGATCCAACATCTCCTCCACAGCACCCGATTAGCGGGCTTTCCCACATAGCGGCGTTCGCTGCTATGCCCGCCCCCGCGCCCTCCCGCAGTCTGGTGGCGGAGGTAAGAATGAGAGCCAAAGACTTGCTTGGCCGGCGCGGAGAAGAACTAGCCGCCGGATATCTGGAATCACAGGGCATGCGGATCGTGGACCGCAACTGGCGCTGTTCCGAAGGCGAAATCGACATCGTGGCCCTTGACGGCGATTCGCTCGTCATCGCCGAGGTGAAAACGCGGAAGTCCCTGGCGTACGGGCATCCTTTTGAAGCCGTCGGCGTTGCCAAACTGGCGCGCTTGCACAGGCTTGCATCGGCATGGTGCCGGGACCACGAACTGCGCATGCCCTGCCGCCGCGTCGACGTGGTTGCCGTCCTGGACGACGGCGCCGGCCAGCCGCGCGTGGAGCATCTCAGGGGGGTGGGGTAGGTGGCCCTGGGCAGGACGTATTCCGTGGCGCTCGTGGGACTCAATGGGTACATCGTGGAAGTTGAAGCTGACATCGGCCAGACTCTCCCGGCCTTCGTAATTCTCGGCTTGCCGGACGCTTCGCTGAACGAAGCCAAGGAACGGATCCGGTCGGCCGCGCAAAACTCCGGCATTCCGCTGAGCCGGCGCAAGATCACCGCCAACCTCATCCCTGCATCGCTGCCCAAACGGGGCTCGGGTTTCGACCTGGCCATCACCATGGCGGTTCTTCGGGCCGCAAATGACATCCACTCAACTGAACGGACAGTCTTCATTGCTGAGCTGGGCCTTGACGGCAGGCTCAGGCCGGTCCGCGGCATCCTCCCCGCCGTGATGGCCGCCGTGCAGGCGGGTTACCCGGACATAGTGGTTGCCCAGGCGAATGCGGCTGAGGCCGGCCTCGTACCCGGCGCCCGCGTACGCGGATACAAGACCCTTGCCCGACTTGCCTGTGACTTCGGGGCTGATCCGATGGAGCTTGCGCTTGACTTCGAACCCGAAGACGAGGAATGCTCCGGCGAAGCTGCGGCCGGACCCACCGTGGCACCGGACATGTGCGATGTCTCGGGCCAGGGGGATGCCCGGAGGGCACTCGAAGTCGCGGCCGCGGGTGCCCATCATCTGCTCCTGTCCGGCCCGCCCGGTGCCGGGAAGACAATGCTCGCCGAACGGCTCCCGGGCCTGCTGCCGGACCTGGCTGACAGCGAGGCCATGGAAGTGACGGCCATCCACTCTTTGTGTGCCCTGCCGTCAGCCTCCGTGCAGCTCCTTCGACGGCCGCCGTTTGAGAATCCCCACCACAGCGCCACCGCCGCCGCCATCATCGGAGGCGGATCAGGGCTGCCGCGTCCGGGCGCCGCCTCCAGGGCACACCGTGGCGTGCTGTTCCTGGATGAGGCCCCGGAATACGAACGGCGGGTCCTCGATGCGCTCAGGCAACCCTTGGAGAGTGGCGAACTGGTGATCCACCGGTCCGCCGGTACAGCTGCCTATCCGGCAAGATTCCAACTCGTGCTGGCCGCCAACCCGTGCCCCTGCGGCAAGGCCTCGGGGAAGGGGCTTGATTGCACCTGCACCCCGATGATGCGGCGCCGCTACCTCGCCCGGATGTCCGGGCCACTCCTGGACCGGGTGGACATCCAGTTGCAGGTGGAGCGGGTTTCGCTTGCCGATTTCGGGCGTACCGGTGCGGAGGAAGGCACTACTGCAATTGCTGCACGGGTCCGTGACGCCCGCCTGCGCCAGCTGCAGAGGCTTCGGCCCCTTGGGCTGGAAACCAACTCCCAGGTGCCCGGCCGCGTCCTTCGCGGAGCACTGCGCCTTGCATCACCCACCACACGCATCCTGGACCACTCGCTTGAACGCGGTGTGCTGACTGCCCGCGGATACGACCGTGTTCTGCGCCTTGCTTGGACACTGGCGGACCTGGCATGCCGTGACACCCCGGATCCCGACGACATCGGGCAGGCGCTGGGGCTCCGGCAAGCTGTCTCGGCTGCCGCCTGAAAGGAAAACGATGACTGACCATGAACGCATATCCCGTGCCGCCCTATCGCGCCTTATGGAACCGCAGGACGCCGTAGGCCTGGCACTCGTCAGGGCGGCCGGCGCAGTGGACGCGCTCCGGATAGCTACCGGCCAGTTGGGGTCCGGGCCTCAGCTGGAACAGGACGTCACGGCTTTGCTTGCGGAGAACGGGACAGCGAGCTGGCCCGGAATGAGCGCTTCGCTCAAGCGCTGGGCCCCGCGCATTCCGGACCTGGCTCCGGAGCGGGATCTCGCCACCATGCACCGGCTGGGCGGCCGGATGATCATGCCGTCCGATTCACTCTGGCCCGGGCAGTTGGCCGACCTGGAACTTCATGAGCCCATCTGCCTCTGGTGGCGCGGAATGGAACACCCGCTGCCTGCGGCGGCGAAGTCCATCGCCCTGGTTGGTTCCCGCGACAGCACCAGCTATGGCGCGGCTGTCACGGGCGACCTGGCCTATTCGTTGGCACAGCGGGGCTTCACCATTGTGTCGGGAGGGGCTTACGGGATCGATGCGCACGCCCACCGGGCTGCGCTGGCCGGTGCCGGTGACGTGATGCCCACAATCGCCGTCATGGCCGGGGGAGTGGACCGTTTCTATCCGTCCGGCAACGAAGACTTGCTCAGGACCGTCGCGAACCAAGGTGCCGTCCTGGCTGAAGTACCGCCCGGATCCGCACCCACCAGGTACCGGTTCCTGCAGCGGAACCGCCTTATCGCTGCGTTGTCCTCGGTGACCGTGGTGGTGGAGGCCCGCTGGCGCTCCGGTGCACTGAACACTGCCCACCACGCGGAAAGCCTGGGTAGGGCAGTCGGCGCCGTCCCAGGGTCCGTCCACAGCGCAAATTCCGCCGGGTGCCACCGGCTGATTCGCGAAGGGGGAGCCGTCTGCGTCACGGACGCCGGCGAAATCGCGGAACTTGCCTCACCCAGCGGCGAATCGTTGGCAGACGAGGCCCCGGCACAGCGTGCCGACCATGACGGCCTTACCCTGGAGGACCTCATCCTCCTGGACGCACTGCCGCTCAGATCCACCAGCTCCGTCGAAAAACTGACGTCGGTCGCGGGACTGAGTACTGAGGCGGTCAGGGCTGGCCTGGGCAGGCTGGGGCTGCTGGGGCTTGCCGAATCCGAACGCGGCGGCTGGAAACGGTCCCGGAAAGCCGGCTGACCGTATCCCTCCTGCCGGCCATGTGACCGCTGCACTCGCTGCCGTCAGGCCTGCGACTTCCGTTAACCGGCTGCCCCGGCTGCGTGGTTCCTTGATTGGCAGTCGAATAATGGGAAAGTTGGACCGTGGACACTCATGACCTCCCGCCGGCCCTCGCTGACGCCGCCCGCGGTTTCGGCCGCTACCTGGAAGGCGAACGTGCCAGGTCGCCCCACACCGTGCGCGCCTACCTGTCCGACGTCCAGAGCCTGCTCCAGGTGGCGGCAGCAGACGGTGCCACCAACCTCGACGGGATCGAACTGTCCACGTTGCGGCGCTGGCTCGGCGCGCAGAGCGAGGCGGGCATGTCCCGGTCCACGCTGGCCCGGCGCGCCGCGACGGCCCGGTCCTTCACCTCCTGGGCGGTGCGGGAAGAGCTCCTGGGGTCCGATCCGGCGCTGCGACTGAAGGCGCCAAAGCGGGAAAGAGCCCTGCCGGGCGTCCTGCACCAGCAACAGGTACTGCGCGTCGTCGACCAGCTGAAGGCGGCAGCTGAAGACGGCGGCCCGCTCGCCCTCCGGGACCGTGCAATGGTGGAGTTGCTCTACGCCACCGGCGTCCGTGTCGGGGAGCTGGCAGGTATGGACGTGGACGACCTCGATCCAGACCGGCGGACGCTCAGGGTTGTCGGCAAGGGCAACAAAGAGCGGACAGTTCCGTACGGGCTGCCGGCAGCAGTCGCCGTCGACGATTGGTTGCGCCGCGGACGTCCGGCGTTGGTCGTTACCGGGAGCGGTCCGGCACTGTTCCTCGGAGCAAGGGGCCGACGGGTGGATCAGCGGCAGGTTCGCACGGTGGTGAAAGACGTGCTGGACGCGCTGGGAGACACTGCTGCCACTGGACCCCACGCTCTCCGGCACTCCGCCGCCACCCATTTGCTGGACGGAGGAGCCGACCTAAGGGCAGTTCAGGAAATCCTCGGCCACAGCAGCCTGGCGACCACGCAGATCTACACCCACGTCTCGGTCGACCGGCTGCGGCAAAGCTACCAGCAGGCGCATCCGCGAGCCTGAAACGTATCCAGGAGCCGACGTTGGGCACCTCCCGCCCACGTTCGGCCCCGCCGGGCCGCCTGCAGAGCCCCGCCAGCCGGAGTGCAGGATTTCTTGATCATCTCCGGCGCGCCGAATTGCACTGGCGTAATTAGGCGGGGTACGGCACAATAAGAATCACGCCCGGCAACTGTCAAGTCAGGCTTGAAGCTCGCCCTCAAGCGGTTTCAAGTTTCGCCGGGCACTAATTTCATAGTCTTGCAGGGACCACCGGCAGCATGCGGACCCGGCGCGGCAGACACACATCCAGGCAGAGGTCGTTGGGGAAGACGTACCTACAGCTATGGAGGATGGAATGTCTGTTGCAATGACCCGCGGTGTCTTGTTCGTTCACTCGGCCCCGACCGCCCTGTGCCCCCACGTTGAGTGGGCCATCGGGTCGGTCGTGGATAAGCGGACGGACCTGGAGTGGACTGCCCAGCCTGCTGCGCCCGGAATGTTCCGTTCGGAGCTTTCCTGGACCGGCAGCCCGGGGACCGGTGCGCTGCTGGCGTCAGCCCTGCGTGGCTGGGCGCACCTGCGCTATGAGGTCACCGAGGAGCCGAGCCAGGGCGTGGATGGCGGCCGATGGTCACACACCCCGGAACTGGGAATCTTTCATGCCGTCACGGACGTGCATGGAAACATCATGGTCTCCGAGGACCGCATCCGCTATGCCTACGAGTCCGGTGCCGGCGACCCGTCCGCCGTCTACCACGAGCTGTCCCTTGCGCTCGGTGAAGCCTGGGACGAAGAGCTGGAGCCGTTCCGGCACGCTGCCGAGGGCGCTCCAGTACGCTGGCTACACCAGGTGGGCTGACCGGGCCCCCGCGACCGGACCCCCGCGAGCGGACTCAGCGCAAGCGGACACAGCGCAAGCGGGCACAACCGGATTGCTCAGCAATACCCTCCATAACGTAAGAGGCCCCTGCCGGACGGCAGGGGCCTCTTACTGTGACATCGCGGACGCTAGATGCTGCGGACGGCAATGACGGCGTTGTGGCCGCCGAAGCCGAACGAGTTGCTTAGCGCCACGATGCTGCCCGAGGGTAGCTCGCGGGCGGTCTTCGTGACGACGTCCAGCGGAATCTCCGGATCCTGGTTTTCCAGGTTGATGGTTACGGGAGCCTTGCGCTCGTACACGGCCAGTACGGTCAGCACAGCCTCTACGGCGCCCGAAGCACCCAGCAAGTGGCCCATCTGCGATTTGGTCGCGGAGACCGCCACGTTGTCCACGTGCGATCCCAGGGCAGCTCGAAGAGCCGTGTACTCGGGCTTGTCACCTACGGGCGTGGACGTCGCGTGCGCGTTGACGTGCACGACTTCCTCGGCCTGGATACGGCCGTCGAACATGGCCGCCTTCAGGGCGCGGGTGGCGCCCAGGCCCTGGGGATCCGGCGCGGTGATGTGGTAGGCGTCTGCCGTCACAGAGGTTCCGGCGAGCTCGCCGTAGATCCGGGCTCCACGGGCAAGCGCGTGTTCCTCAGCCTCGATGACCAGGGCTCCGGCGCCTTCGCCCATGACGAAACCGTCGCGGCCCGTATCGTAGGGGCGGGACGCGTGCTCGGGATCGTCATTGCGGCGGGAGAGTGCCTGCATCGAGGCGAACGCGGCAATGGGCATCGGGTGGATCGCGGCTTCGGCGCCGCCGCAGACCACGACGTCGGCCTTGCCTGAGCGGATGAGGTCCAGTCCGAGGTGCAGGGCCTCAGTGCCGGACGCGCAGGCGGACACCGGGGTGTGGGCGCCGGCGCGGGCGCCAAGGTCAAGGCTAACCGCTGCGGCCACGCCGTTGGGCATGAGCATGGGCACGGTCATGGGCAGAACGCGTCGCGGGCCCTTTTCGCGCAGGGTGTCCCAGGCGTCCAGGAGGGTCCATACGCCGCCGATGCCCGTGGCAAAGGCCACCGCCAGGCGGTCGTGGTCGACTTCGGTGATGCCGGAGTCGGCCCACGCTTCGCGTGCGGCGACGACGCCGAACTGCGTGGACGGGTCCATCCGCTTTGCTTCCACACGGCTCAGGACATCCAGGGCGGGGGTGGAGGCGCGGGCTGCGAAGTGAACGGGCAGTTCATACTTCGCCACCCAGTCATCCTCGAGCGTGCGCGCGCCGGAGACGCCCTTCAGCGCGTTATTCCACATTGTGGGGACATCGCCGCCAATGGGCGTGGTGGCACCCAGACCGGTAATGACTACTTTGCGTGCCATGGGATCACTCTCTATCGGTGCGCATGCCGTATCCGGGGAGATGCCTGGCCGGGGATGCGTGGGGAAAACTTGAGGTCATTCAGCGGTGCCCGGTCCGGGGCGCGTGGTCAGCGCTCCGGACCGGATACCAGTGCAGGCCGTTGCCGGCAGGAGCCAGGACTAGGCCTGTGCGTTTGCGATGAAGCTGACAGCGTCACCGACGGTCTTGAGGTTCTTGACCTCTTCATCCGGGATGCGCACGCCGAACTTCTCTTCGGCGTTGACCACGATGGTCATCATGGAGATGGAATCGATGTCGAGGTCCTCGGTGAAGGACTTGTCCAGCTCGACTGCTTCGGTGGCGAGGCCGGTCTCTTCGTTGACGATTTCAGCCAGGCCGGCCAGGATCTCTTCGTTGCTAGCCATTGATGGCTCCTTTTCTTGTTGTTGCCGGCAGGTACTGCCGGAAATGATTCAAGCCGCGGTTACGGCTTGGTTCGCGAATCCGTACTGTTCAGAACGTATTCAGTTGTGGGTAAAGGTTCGGCTACGGGAGCACGATGACCTGGGCACCGAACACCAGACCTGCGCCGAATCCGATCTGCAGTGCGAGTCCGCCGCTGAGTTCGGGATTTTCCTGCAGGAGGCGGTGGGTGGCCAGCGGAATGGAAGCTGCGGAGGTGTTTCCGGCCTCAGCGATGTCCCGGGCCACCTTGACGGTCTCGGGGAGCTTGAGCTTCTTGACCATTTCGTCGATGATCCGCATGTTGGCCTGGTGGGGGATAAAAGCCACTAGGTCGTCAGCTGTGATCCCGGCGGCGTCGAGGGCCTGCTGGGCGACCTTGGCCATCTCCCAAACCGCCCAGCGGAATACGGTCTGGCCGTCCTGGCGCAGGGTGGGCCAGATGGCAGCGTCGGTTACCTCGGCCTCCTCGGCGCTCAGCGCGCCGGACTTGTTCGCGGCCAAGGCGAGTTCCCGCACATCAAGCAGCGAATGTGTCATGCCGATGGCATCCCACTTGCTGCCGTCCGAACCCCAGACCGAGGGACCGATGCCGGGCGTGTCGGAGGGGCCGATCACCACGGCGCCGGCGCCGTCACCAAGCAGGAAGGAGATCGTGCGCTCGGTGTTGTCGATGACGTCGGAGAGCTTCTCGGCTCCCACCACCAGCACGTACTCGGCCGCTCCGGAGCGGACCAGGGCGTCGCCCTGGGCAATGCCGTAGCAATAGCCGGCACACGCAGCCGAGATGTCGAAGGCCGGAGCAGGCGTTGCGCCGAGGCGGTCTGCCAGGCTTGCAGCAGCAGAGGGCGTCGCGTACGGGTGCGTAACAGTGGAGACGATGACGGCGCCCAGCTGGCTGGCTTCGATGCCGGCCTTCGCCAGGGCTTCGCGGGCCGCGCCTTCCGCCATGTCAATGACACTGACGTCTGCGGGGGCCCGGTGACGGGTCACGATGCCGGTACGCTGCCGGATCCATTCATCCGAGGAGTCGATCCACTGGCACACATCCTCGTTGGTGACGATGACGCTTGGCCGGTAGGCGCCAAGTCCGAGGATGCGGGTGTGTTCCCGCAGCGGTGCCTGCTTGAGTACGGGGGCGCTCATGCCTGTCCCTCCAGTTCTGCGAATAGTGCAAGGGCGGCGGTGAGATCGTCCGGGGTTTTGACGGCGACCGTCTTCACTCCGGGCATGCCCCGCTTGGCGAGTCCGGCCAGGGTTCCGGCCGGTGCAAGTTCAATGACTCCGGTGACGCCGCGCTGCACCAGCGTTTCCATGCACAGGTCCCAGCGGACCGGGCGGGAAACCTGGGCGATGAGGCTGCCGACTGCTGCGTCGCCGTCGGTCACTTCCTTGCCGTCAAAGTTGGACAGCAGCGGTACCTGGGGGTTCCGGGGCTTGAGCGACGGCTTCAGGGCTTCCAGGGCAGCGACCGCCGGGGACATGTGCGAGGTGTGGAAGGCACCGGCCACCTTCAACGGGATCACGCGGGCCTTGGCCGGCGGGTTCTCCGCGAGGGCCTTGAGCTGCTCGAACGTGCCTGCGGCGACGGTCTGGCCGGCACCGTTGACGTTGGCAGGCGTGGCTCCGGAGGCCTCAATGGCCGCCAGGACCTCGGCAGGGTCCCCGCCAACCACGGCGCTCATGCCGGTGGGCGTGACGGCTGCCGCGGCGGCCATGCTGTTGGCACGTTCCCGCACGAAGGTCATTGCCTCGGTCTCGGTGAGGACACCCGCAAGCGCCGACGCCGTGATCTCGCCGACGGAATGCCCGGCGAGGATGACGGGCAGGGTGCTGAGTTCGACGTCGAACAGCGACTTGGCGGCCACCAGTCCGGCCGCAACGATCAGTGGCTGGGCCACCGCCGTGTCCTTGATGGTTTCCTCATCCGACGTGGTGCCGTGTGCGGTGAGGTCGATGCCTGCTATTTCACTGAGGGAGGCCAAATGGCCTGCGACGGGAGGCAGTTCCAGCCAGGGGGCCAGAAAACCAGGGGTCTGGGAGCCCTGTCCAGGGCAGACGATTGCAAGCACGTATCCAGCTTTCCAAATTACCGCGTGATTCTCGGTGTATTCATGCACCAAGCTCACTGGGTCAGTTTGTAGGAAGTCTACAACGGTTCAGCTGCCGTTCCGGGACGGCTGGCGTTCGGCGGGTGCCTTGGGCGGCGCGGAAAGCCGCCCCACCACGAGGGCTGCCTGCAGCACAAACGCCTCCCGGGGAAGGAGCGGATCCCAGCCTGTGACGTCACAGACGCGCTTGAGCCGGTAGCGGACGGTATTGGCGTGCACAAAGAGTTCACGGGCCGTTGCTTCCAGTGAGTGCCCGAGTTCGAGGTAGGTACCGAGGGTCTCCACCAGCCCGTTGGACGCTGCGATCAATGGCCGGTAGATGTTCTTGATAAGCGAGCGGCGGGCGGCATCGTCCCCGGAAATGACCCGCTCCGGCAGCAGGTCGTCGGCAGCAACCGGGCGCGGTGCCGAGGGCCACGCGCGTGCAGCTGTCAGCCCGGCGAAAGCCGACTGGGCCGAACTGCTCGCTTCCAGCAGGGAACCCGCTTCCGGCCCGTAGACAACAGGACCCGGGGCGAAGAGTTCGCTGAGTTTCAGGTAGGCGCTCTCCCGGTCCTGGACCCCTCCGAGGATGAGGATGAGCCGGTCGCCCTGGATCCCCACCAGCGCGTCTTCGGCGAACCTGCCGGCGGTCCGGCGCAGTTCGCTGACGTAGCTGGCGCTGGGTTCCGACGGCGAATTTCCCACCATCACGGTAAAACGTTCCTGGGCTTTCCAGCCGAGGGCGGCAATGCGGGACCTTAAGGCATCGGTATTCTCGCCGCGCAGGATCGCATCGACGATCAGGGCTTCCAGCCGGGTGTCCCAGGAGCCCCTGGACTCGGCCGCCCGGGCGTAGACGTCAGCCGCGGCAAAAGCCACTTCACGTGAATAGCGGAGCACGGCTTCACGGAGTGCGGGCTGATCCGCCTCCGGGGCGATCACGGGCACCTGGTCCTCCACCACCTCCACCACGATCCTGATGAGCTGGAGGGCCTTCTGCAGGCTGATGGAGCGGGTTAGTTCAGTCGGCGCGGTCCCGAAGACGTCGGTGAGGATCCACGACGGCGAGCTTGGCCGCTCGTACCAGGTCACGAACGCGGCAATACCGTTCTGGGCCACCATCCCGAGGGCGGACCGCTCATCGGAACTGAGCCGGCTGTACCACGGCAGCGATTTCTCCAGCTGGCGCATCGTGGTGGTGGACAGCTGCCCCACGCTCGCCCGGAGTTTCTTCAGCGTCTGGGCTTTTTCCGGCGTCAGGGCGCGCGAGGCCGGCTTGCGCTTTGCGGGGGTGGGGGTTGGCTCTGCCATGCATCGAGCATACGGTGCGCGCAGGCCAAGCTCCATTTGTGCAAAGGCTACAACTCGGTTTGCGCTGCGTCACAGGCCAGCCCGGTACGCGCAACACCCCGCCCGGTCAGGCCAACACACCGGTCAGGCCAACACAGGGCAGCAACGACGACGGCGGCCCCCACCATTGGTGGGGACCGCCGTCGTCAATCTCCCTGGCTAGGGGCGGAACGTCAGGATTCGCCTCCGGCGTTTCCGGTGGAACCCGCGTTCACATTGTGCAAGCGGTACTTCTCAATGGCCTGGGCGGGAGCCTGGGCGTCAACTTCGCTGCGCCGAGCGAGCATCTCCAGTGAACGGACCACGATGGAGTGGATGTCGTTCTTGAAGAAGCGGCGGGCGGCGGCGCGGGTGTCGGAGAAGCCGAAGCCGTCCGCGCCGAGCGAGGCGAACTCGTTCGGGAGGAACTGGCGGATCTGGTCCGGGACGGCCTTCATGTAGTCCGTGACCGCCACGATGGGGCCGGTGGCCCCTTCGAGCTGAGCGGTGACGAACGGTACCCGCGCCGGCTGGCCCGGGTTGAGGAATGCTTCTTCCTCGGCGGCCATGGCGTCGCGGCGGAGTTCGTTCCAGGACGTGACGGACCAGACGTCCGCGGAGACGCCCCAGTCCTCGGCCAGGATCCGCTGGGCTTCCAGCGCCCAGGGCACCGAAACGCCCGAGGCCAGGATCTGCGTGCGGGGGCCGTCAATCTTGGCCGGTGCGAGCAGGTAGATGCCCTTGATCACGCCTTCAACGTCCAGCTCTTCCGGCTCGGCCGGCTGGGTGATGGGTTCGTTGTAGACGGTGATGTAGTACATCAGGTTCCGGTCAGTGGAGTCCGGTCCGTACATCCGTTCGATGCCGTCGCGGATGATGTGGCCCATTTCGTAGCCGTAGGCGGGGTCGTAGGTGACGACTGCCGGGTTGGTGGCGGCGAGGATGGGGGAGTGGCCGTCGGCGTGCTGGAGTCCTTCGCCGGTGAGGGTGGTCCGTCCTGCGGTGGCGCCGATGATGAATCCGCGGGTCATTTGGTCCGCGGCGGCCCAGAAGGCGTCGCCGGTGCGCTGGAAGCCGAACATGGAGTAGAACACGTAGACCGGGATCAGCGGTACGCCGTGGGTGGCGTAGGCGGTGCCGGCGGCGGTGAAGGCTGCGACGGCGCCGGCTTCGTTGATGCCGGGGTGGATCAGCTGGCCCTGGGCGGATTCCTTGTAGGCCAGGACCAGGTCCCGGTCTACGGAGAGGTAGTTCTGGCCCTTGGGGTTGTAGATCTTGGCCGTGGGGAAGAACGCGTCCATGCCGAACGTGCGTGCCTCATCGGGGATGATCGGCGCGATGTGCTTGCCGAACTCCTTGTCCCGCATGAGGTCCTTGAGCAGGCGGACGAAGGCCATGGTGGTGGCTGCCTGCTGCTTGCCCGAACCGCGCTTGGCCACCTCATAGGACTTCGCGTCCGGAAGCGTGATGGCGGCATGCTTGCTGCGGCGCTCCGGAACGGAGCCGCCCAGCGCTGCCCGGCGCTCCATCATGTACGCGATTTCCGGCGCATCGTTGCCGGGGTGGAAGTACGGCGGCTGGTAGGGATCGCCCTCGAGCTGCTCATCCGTGATCGGGATGCGCAGGTGGTCCCGGAACGACTTGAGGTCGTCGAGGGTGAGTTTCTTCATCTGGTGCGTGGCGTTGCGGCCTTCGAAGTGCGGGCCGAGGCCGTAGCCCTTGACCGTTTTGGCCAGGATGACGGTGGGTTTGCCCTTGAATTCGGTGGCTGCCTTGTACGCGGCGTAGACCTTGCGGTAGTCGTGGCCGCCGCGCTTGAGCTTCCAGATCTGGTCATCGGTGAGGTCCGCGACGAGGTCCTTGGTGCGGGGGTCCTTGCCGAAGAAGTGTTCGCGGACGAACCCGCCGGATTCGGCCTTGTAGGTCTGGTAGTCCCCGTCCGGGGTTTCGTTCATGATCTTCACCAGCGACCCGTCGGAGTCCTTGGCGAGCAGCTCATCCCATTCCCGGCCCCAGACGACCTTGATGACGTTCCAGCCCGCGCCGCGGAAGAACGCTTCGAGTTCCTGCATGATCTTCCCGTTGCCGCGCACCGGCCCGTCCAGGCGCTGGAGGTTGCAGTTGATCACGAAGTTCAGGTTGTCCAGGTTCTCGTTCGCGGCGAGCTGGAGCAGGCCGCGGGACTCGGGCTCGTCCATTTCCCCGTCGCCCAGGAACGCCCAGACCTGCTGGTCCGAGGTGTCTTTCAGGCCGCGGTTGTGCAGGTACCGGTTGGACTGGGCCTGGTAGATCGCGTTCATCGGCCCGATGCCCATGGACACGGTGGGGAATTCCCAGAACCCGGGCATCAGCCGCGGGTGCGGGTAGGAGGACAGGGCGTGCCCGGCCTTGGACTTTTCCTGCCGGAACCCGTCCAGGTCTTCCTCGGTCAGCCGGCCTTCCATGAAGGCACGGGCGTACATGCCGGGGGAGGCGTGGCCCTGGAAGAAGACCTGGTCCCCGCCGCCGGGGTGGTCCTTGCCGCGGAAGAAGTGGTTGAACCCGACCTCGTACAGGGTCGCGGCACCGGCGTAGGTGGAGATGTGCCCGCCGACGCCGATGTTCGGGCGCTGGGACCGGTGCACCATGACCGCGGCGTTCCAGCGCATGTACGCCCGGTAGCGGCGCTCGTATTCCTCGTTGCCGGGGAACGGTGCTTCCTGGTCCGCGGGGATGGTGTTCACATAGTCCGTGGTGGTGACCATCGGAACCCCGACGCTCTGGGCGCCGGCACGCTGCAGGAGACTGCGCATGATGTACTGGGCACGCTCAGTGCCCTGTTCCCTGATCAGCGTATCCAGGGACTCAATCCATTCGGCGGTCTCTTCCGGATCACGATCAGGCAGCTGGTTAGTCAACCCGCTGAGGATATGGGAGGTATCTTCTCCTGCAGCCACGTCCAACCTCTCTTTGCGCGCATGCATCGGCGCCCTCAGGTCCGGCAGGGTAACTGCCTGGCGTGAACGCGACGTGTGCGACGTATCGGTTACATCAGCCCGGTCATGTGCGCCGGGCAGGGTCCTATCACGTCTATGTCCTCTTAAAACCAGGGCGATCGCCCCGCCGGCATAGTCGTCATCAGCCACTCTAGCCGTGAGAGCTATCCGATGCGTAGCCGCTGCCTGACGTGCCTGTCGTATTTGACGTCATACTGGTTTGTGACGGAAAGCCGAACGGCCGGTCCGTCGCCAGGCCCTGATGTGACGCAGAATAAGTGGGATCGCGGGGGCAACAGCTTGAAGAGCAGGCACAAAGGGTGTTGGCTTGTAGTAATGGAAATCACTAGATTTATGCAGATGACTAAGCATTGGAGGAACACGTGAGCGAGGCCGACGCCGCCACTTCGGTAAATGTGGCGGAAAAATTGGGTTTCAAAAACGGGGATCTGATTCAGGAGTTCGGTTACGACGACGACGTCGACTTCGACTTACGTGACGATATTGAGGACCTGACCGGTTCTGAACTCCTTGATGAAGACGACCATGACGTGGTTGACGCCGTCATTTTTTGGTGGCGGGACGGCGACGGGGACCTGATTGACACCCTTATGGATTCCCTCACCACTTTGAGTGAGAACGGTGTGGTCTGGGTACTCACTCCGAAGTCGGGAAGGCACGGCTACGTGTCGCCGGCGGAGATTCAGGAAGCCGCCCCCACGGCAGGGCTCCATCTCACTACTTCCGCGGGCGTTTCCAAGGACTGGAGCGCCACGCGCCTGGTCACCAGGAAGAACAAGTGACGCTGCAGCAACTGCAAACGGTTGACGACGCCGGTGCGGCCCCCGCTGTTCCCGAGGTCGGAGACCTGGCACCGGACTTTGAACTGGTCAATCAGTACGGCGAACCCGTACGGCTGTCGGAACTGCGGGGACGCAACGTCGTCGTCGTTTTTTATCCGTTCGCCTTTTCCGGCATCTGCACGGGCGAGCTCTGTGAAATCCGGGACAACCTCTCCCTGTTTGAGGACGCGAATGCCACCGTCCTGGCCCTTTCCGTGGACAGCAAGTTCACTGTGCGGGCCTACGCGGAAAAGGAGGGGTACGGATTCGACCTGCTGGCTGACTTCTGGCCCCATGGGGCAGTTGCCGCCCAATACGGCGTCTTCGACCCCAATAGCGGCATGGCTCAACGGGGTACGTTCATCATCGATGCGGACGGCATCATTCGGTACGTCGTGGTGAATCCTCGCGGCCAGGCCCGCGACCTGGCCGCCTACCGTGCCGCCCTGTCGGAGCTCGGCGGGAACTGACCCAATGAGGCAGCGGCACCCCGGGCTCGGCATGACTGGCTTCGCCAGTCTGCCGCCGGTGGGTGCCGCCGCTCCTGCACCCGACGAGCTCGGTGTCCTCCGGGGCATCAGGGACACAATAGCCGGAACGCGCTTCGCGCTCCTCACCGGAGCCGGCCTCAGCACCGACTCCGGCATCCCGGACTACCGGGGTCCGGATGCTGCCCCCAGGGCGCCGATGACCTACCAGGAGTTCATCGGACACGCCGGCAACCGCCAACGGTACTGGGCGCGCAACCATATCGGCTGGTCCCACCTGCGGCGTGCGGACCCGAACGACGGCCACGCGGCAGCGGCCCGGCTTGAGAAGCGCGGCCTGTTGACCGGCCTGATCACCCAGAATGTGGACCGGCTCCATGAGGACGCCGGGAGCGTCAACGTGGTGGACCTCCATGGCCGCTTTGACCGGGTGGCCTGCCTGTCCTGCGCGCGCCGTTACAGCAGAACGCTGCTGGCCGGAGTGCTGGAGGAGCTGAACCCGGGATTCCTGGAGCAGGCCCTGGCTGACGGTGTGGTTGAGATGGCTCCGGATGCCGACGCAACGGTGGAAGACTCGGACCTCATCCGCAGTTTTGTCGTGGCGCACTGCCCGGCCTGCGGGGGAACCCTCAAGCCTGACTTTGTGTACTTCGGCGAAAACGTACCAAAGGACCGGGTTGAACGCTCCTATGCCATGGTCGATGAGGCCGGCGCGCTGGTTGTTGCCGGATCCTCACTGACGGTCATGAGCGGGCTTCGCTTCGTCAGGCACGCCGCCAAGCAGGAGAAGCCGGTGGTCATCATCAACAGGGGAGCGACGCGCGGCGACGACCTTGCGACCATCAAGCTGGAGGCCGGCGTTAGCGAATCGCTCACGTGGCTCGCCGCCGAGCTTCCGGATCTGTGATGTGCACCTCACCCGCCCCTTGAGAAGGTTGCCGATTGGCTTTCTGCACGTTGCATCCGGTACAGTTGCTGTTCGTTGGTTGAAGCGCTGAGGCACGGAAATCATCGTTTGGGTCTTTAGCTCAGCTGGTAGAGCGCCACGTTTACACCGTGGATGTCATCGGTTCGATCCCGGTAGGACCCACCAGCAGAACCCCGTCATTGCAGGCTGAACAGGCCGCAACGGCGGGGTTTTTTGGGTCCAACGCCAAAGATATATTGTCGGACCCCGTCCATAGTGTGGCGGCATGGAACACATCATGATGAGGATGGCCCCGGACGGCCGGCCGCTCTCGATTCTCCGCGGCGGCCGCGAATGGACCATCGGCGCGGAGCCTGTCCGCTGGTTTGAGCGCGTGAGCTGGTGGGAGGCCGAGCGCAGGATGCCCAAGGGCCTGGGCAGGGTGGACATCGAGGTGTGGCGGGTCCAGGCAAGGCTGGGCAGGAACGAGAATTCGGCTCTGACCACCATGGAACTGATCCGCGACGGACTCGGCGGAGGCTGGCGGCTGAGGGAGGCTATTGCGGACGCCGCGTGATTCCTGGCCCGGCGATGCTGCCGGGGAATTGGAAAAGCCTTCCACCGCGGCTATTGGGGGATGCCGCGGTGGAAGGCTTGAATTGAATATACAGTGAATTTTTCGAAATGTGAAACAGTTTGAGGCGTGGCGTCCGCGCTCTCCAGAGTCAAAGGTCCTGAGCTGCCGGACTTAGCCGTCCAGGACTGCCGGCTTCCCCTGTCCCGGCAAGCGGGGCGCAGGGGAACAATTCGCTTCCCCAGACATTATGATGGTTACTGTTCAGCTGAATGAACAGGTTTGAATGAACGGCGCATTAACGGACGCGCTTTAACTGAAGGAGAATCATGGCCGATTCCCGGGCTCCCCGCACCTCCGACGGACTGGGGAGTGCGTCCCCCGCGCCGGCTGTGACGCGCGCCGCCGCCGTGCTGGAGGCCCTGGCTGCCTCCGCGACGGGCAGGCTCACGCTAAGTGACCTTTCGCGTGAACTCGGCATCCCCAAGTCGTCCACCTCGAACCTTTTGCTCGCCCTCGAAGAGGCGCGCCTCATCAACCGGCAGGGAGCCGACTTTACGCTCGGGCGCAAGCTCGTGGAACTTGGCGCCGCGTACCTCAGCCGGCTCGACGAGGTCCAGGAGTTCTACCGCTTCTGCGAACAGGCTCCCACCCTGTCCGGGGAGACGGTCCGCATCGCGATGCTTGACGGAACCAACGTCATCTACCTGGCCCGTTATGAGGGCCACCCTGCGGTCCGGCTAACGTCGAACATCGGCGACAAGATGCCGGTGTCGCTCTGCGCGGTGGGCAAGGCGCTCATCGCACGGCTGCACGACCACGACATTGACGAGCTGTTCCCCGATGACGCGGAGCTTCCGGTGCTCACGCCGAAGTCGCTGCGGACGGGTGCCGAATTTAAGAAGCAGTTGCCGGTCATCCGCGAGCAGGGATATGCCTTCGAGGATGAGGAATCCACCACCGGCGTCGTCTGCCTCGCCGTCTCAGTCCCCACGAGGGGAGCCCACGGGCCAAGCCTGGGCCTGTCGGTCACCGCCCTGAAGGCCACGTACTCCGACGAGCAGGGCGCCCTCATGGTCAAGGAGCTCAAGGAGTTGGCCCGGTCCCTGGGCAATCCCATGGGCTAGGCCGGGCCCGCGCGTGCGATCACGCACGGCCGGAAAAATAAATCGGATTTCATCATTGGCTATCCGTTCAGAGTGCTGTACTCTGTTCAATATAGTGATCGACACCACCGGTGACGCCGCTATCCCACCAGACCAACGGGGGTCTGGAGTGTTCTTAAGGGAGTGCTAGTGACAACTCGTACTGAATCACCGCTTGCCGATGCGGACGGCGCCGTCGTCGAACCGGAACAACTGCGGAGGGCAACTCTTGCCAGCTCCGTGGGCTCCGCTCTGGAGTATTACGACTTCTACATTTATGGCCTGGCTTCAGCCTTGATTTTCGGTCCCCTCTTCTTCAAGCCCCTCGGTGAGGACGGCGCGCTGATCGCGTCGTTCGCCACGTACGGCGTCGGGTTTGCTGCCCGTCCCTTCGGCGGCGTCATCTTTGGCGTCATCGGTGACAGGTTCGGCCGAAAAATGGTGCTGATCCTCACGATCGGCCTGATGGGAACCGCAAGCTTCGCCATCGGGCTGCTGCCCACGTTCGAGCAGGCGGGCATGCTGGGCGCGGTCCTGCTCGTGACCCTGCGCATCCTCCAGGGCCTCGGTGCCGGTGCTGAACAGGCCGGTGCAACAACATTGATTTCCGAAGTGGCGCCGCGCCGTCGCCGTGGATTCTTTGCTTCCCTGCCGTTCGTCGGCATCCAGCTGGGCACCCTCCTCGGTGCCGGCACGTTTGCACTGATCGCCATGGCTGACAAAGCCGTCCTTGAAGGCTGGCTGTGGCGTGTGCCGTTCCTGGCCAGCATCATCCTTATTGCGGTGGCCATCTTCATTCGGCTGCGGCTCAAGGAAACGCCGGTATTCCAGGAGCTCGAAAAGCACAAGAACGTGGTCAAGAACCCCATCGGCCAGTTGTGGAAGCACTCCAAGAAGAACGTCCTGATCGGCATCGGACTGCGCATGGGAGAGAACGGCAACTCCTCGATCTATTCCGCGCTCCTGATCGCGTTCCTGGCGGCAAAGGACGGCGTGTTCCCTGGCGACAAGTTCATCGGGCCTGTAGGCCTGCTCATTGCGGCCGGCTTTGCTGCCGTCATGGTGGTCACGTTCGGCGCACTCTCGGACCGTTACGGTCGCGTCCCGGTATACCGCTACGGCGCCCTGTTCCAGGCCGTCATCGCCCTTCCGGCGTTCTACCTCGTGACGCTCGGCAACGTTACCCTTGTCTGGGTGGTCATGGTGGTGGGCATCGCCATCGGCGTCCAGTCCATGCTTGGCCCCCAGTGCCCGCTCCTGCCTGAACTGTTCGGCTCCCAGTACCGCTTCACCGGAGTGGCCATGAGCCGCGAACTCTCTGCCGTCATGGCCGGCGGTCTTGTGCCCCTCGTGGGCGCATCGCTCCTTGCTGCAACGGATCACTCGTGGCTGGTGCTCGCCATCTACTCGCTGGTGCTCGCCCTGATCTCGTTCGCCACCACGTTCTTCACTCCGGAGACCGTGGGCCGCGACCTCGTCCTCACAGAGGATGCGAGCTAAGCCCCGCACGGACCCGGCAGCGCCGGAACTGCATTTCCAAAGCTAAGGACGTGGCTCCCTCCGCAAGGAAGGGGCCGCGTCCTTTGCTGCGCCCGCCACCAGTCATCCCTTCTGGTTTAGGAACGGTTCCGTTCAATTGACTCGCCGATGATCCGCGCCCCTTCGGGGAAGGCGCCCGGGTTGGACCCGGAGTAGTTGAGGCGGATAAATGCGCCGGCCGGTTCGGCCGGGAACCACTCCCGCCCGGCAGCAATGATGACGCCCCGGCTTTCGCAGTCACGGGTCAGCCGATCGAGGTCCGTCCCGTCGGGCAGCCGTGCCCAAAGATTCAGGCCTCCCTTGGGAACCTGATCGATGTGCGCCTGCGGTGCGTGCTCGCGGATGCTGGTCACCAGGAGGTCGCGGCGCGACTGGAGCTGGTGGCGGAGGCTGCGCAGGTGCGTCTGCCACCCGGGCTGCGTCACGACGTCCAACGCTGCGGCCTGGAGCAGCCCGCTGACGTACATCGACTCGGCTGCCCGGTCCGCGAGGATGCGCTCACGTGCCGGGCCGCGAGCGATCACGGCGGCAATGCGGATGGCCGGCGACACGCTCTTGGTCAGGGAACGCAGGTACACCACATGGCCGGAGTCGTCGCGGGAGGCGACAGGCACCGGACTGGTGGTGATGCCGAAGTCGTGCGCCCAGTCGTCCTCCACCAGGAATGCACCCTTCCCCCGCACTACCTCCAGGACCTCTTCCCCCCGCCCCGGCGCCCACTGAGCACCCGTCGGGTTCGCGTAGTTGGGTTGCGCGTAGAAGAGGCGCGCGCCGGTTTCGTCAAACGCCCGGGCCAGTTCCGCCGGGTCCGGGCCGTCCGGACCGCTGGGTACCGGGACGACGCGGACTCCGGCCTGGGCCGCTGCGAGGATGGCTCCCCAGTAGGTGGGGGATTCCATCAGCAGAGGCTGTCCGCGGCCCGCGAGCGCGCTGAAGATGGAGCTGAGCCCGCTCTGGCTTCCCGGCAGTACGACGACGTCGCTCGGGTTCGGCGGTGTGGTTCCGGCGGGTGTCGAGGCGCCGAGTTCGCGGGCGAACCACGATTGCAGTTCCGGCAGGCCCGCTGCGGGTGGACGGGACAACGCGGCGTCGCCCCGGGCTGCGCGGGTGAGTGCTGCACGCACCAGGCGCTCCGGCAGGAGTTCCCGGTCCGGGTAGCCGGAGTGGAAGGCGATGGCGTTGTTCGCGACGTCGCGCATGGTGGTGGAGGCCGACGGAAGCGGTGCCCGTGGTGACCGCAAGGCCGCCGTCTGCCAGCCGTAGTCCGAGGGGCGTGCGGTCCGGACGGCCCGGACGAAGGTTCCGACGCCGGGCCGGCTCTCAATGAGCCCCTGCGCTGTAAGGGTCTGCAGTGCCTTTTGAACGGTCACCGGACTTGCCTGGTATTCAGCCACCAGCGATCGCGTGGACGGCAAGCGGGCCCCGGGTGCTGCTGCGGCGATCCATTCCCGCAGTCGCGTGGCAATCCGGGAACTGCTATCGTTGTTCATGAAAGACCATAGTAGCGCTACTGCGCCAAAAGCTCGAGTGATATTGACCGGACCGCCTTCCGGCCTCTGGTGGGGCATCCTTGGAGTAGCGGCCTTCTCGTTTACCGTTCCGTTCACGAAGGTCGCCGTCGCGGGAATGTCGCCGCTGTTCATCGGATCCGGACGCGCGGTCGTGGCCGCTGTCCTGGCCGCTGCCGCCCTCACCCTCGCGCGTCAGCGACTTCCCCGCGGCGTGCAGTGGGCCCGCCTCGCGGTGGTGGCCGCCGGCGTCGTGATTGGCTTTCCCCTGCTGACATCCTTCGCGCTCGCCACCACTCCGGCCAGCCACGGCGCGGTGGTCATCGCACTGCTCCCGGCTGTGACGGCGACGGCGGCAGTGCTGAGGGGCCGCGAGCGTCCGCCGATGTTGTTCTGGCTTATCACCGGTGTGGGCGCCCTGGCTGCCATCGGCTTCGCTTCGATGCAGTCCGGCGGATTCGGACAGTTGCACTCGGCGGACCTGCTGCTCCTTGGCTCAGTGGTCGCAGCGGCCATCGGCTACGCGGAGGGCGGCCTGCTGGCCCGTGAGCTCGGCCCCTGGCAAACCGTGTCCTGGGCATTGGTGCTTGCGTCGCCGCTCATGGTGATCCTGACGCTGTTTGCCATGGTCCAGCAACCACCGACGGCCACTCCGGTCCAGTGGGCGGCGTTCGCCTATCTCGGTGTGGTGAGCATGTTCCTCGGGTTCTTCGCCTGGTACCGGGGCCTGGCCATTGGGCCCATGGCGCGGGTCAGCCAAGTACAGCTCATCCAGCCCGTACTGAGCATCTGCTGGGCCGGGCTCCTACTGGGCGAGGCCCTGACCTGGACCACCATCATCGGTGGCCTGGCCGTCGTCCTCTGCGCCGGCGCAGCTGTCCGGGTCCGACTCAGCCCGGTGCCGACTCCGCAGCCCAACCTTCACGCCACAAGATCCCTCCAGCCCGCAAAGGATTAGCACCATGTACACCCCAGCCCACTTCGAAGCCGGACCTAGCGCCATCAGCGACCTCCTGGCCCGGCCGGCCGCAGCCAATCTGGTCACCATGACCTCGCAGGGCCTGCTCGCAACGCTGTTGCCGTTCGTTTTCGATCCGTCTGTCGGAAGCCACGGCGCCCTGCACACCCACCTGGCCCGGAACAACATGCAGTGGTCCGAACCGGCGATAGGCGAGGCACTCGTCATCATCCAGGGCGCGGACGCTTATATTTCGCCGTCCTGGTATGCCTCAAAGGCTGAGCACGGGCGCGTCGTACCCACCTGGAACTACACGACGGCGCACGTATACGGCGAGTTGGTGATCCACGACGACCCGGTCTGGCTGGCCAGCCAGGTCAGGCGGCTGACGGACGTGAACGAAGCCGGCTTCGGTCAGCCGTGGAGCGTGGACGATGCCCCGGAGCGCTATATTGCCGGGCAGTTGCGGGCCATCGTCGGCCTTGAGCTGGTGATCACCAGGATCGAGGCGAAGGCCAAGCTGAGCCAGAACCGGCCTGATGCGGACCTTGACGGCGTGGTGGCGGGACTTGCTGCCAGGGGCCAGGCAGAGAGTGCCGCCGACGTCGAGCGGGCAAGGCAGCCGTAAGCGCCCGTAAGTCCGGAGCCCACAGCACAGGGCGGCCCTTCCGTTCGCCGGAGGGGCCGCCCGTGTGGTGCGGTGTGCCGCGCAGTCTGATGGACCGCGGATTAGTGCGGCTTAGTAGAAGTGCACGGTGTCCACGAGGTGGGGGAGTTCCCCGCCGTCAAGGAACGTGCGCAGGTTGCTGCTGAAGCGTTCGGCGATCAGCCGGTTCTCGGCTGCGCTCAGCGCCGAGGTGTGCGGGGACACCATCACCTTGGGGTGGTTCCAGAGCGGGCTGTCCTGCGGCAGGGGTTCGACGGCGAACACGTCCAGGCAGGCGTACCCCACCTGGCCGTTGTCCAGCGCTTCCAGGAGTGCGTCTTCGTCCACCACGGTGCCGCGGCCTACGTTAACGAAAACCGTTCCCGGCTTCATGGCAGCGAACACTTCACGGTTGAACAGCTTTTCCGTGTAGGGCGTGCCCGGCAGGGTGTTGACCACTGCGTCAGCCGAAGCGAGCAGGCCGGGCAGTCCGTCGTTGTCGACAACGTCAACGATTCCCTCGATCGGCTCCACGTTCCGTTTGGTACCGCTGACCTTCATTCCCAGTGCGCGGGCGATGCGGGCCGTCTCCAGCCCGATCTCGCCGAGGCCGGTCACCACGAGCGTGGAGCCGTTGACCAGGCGGGTCGGCGTCCGCAGTTCGGGCCAGACCCTGGCTGCCTGGTCCGCGGCGAGCTCGGCGCTGCGCTTGAATCCGTTGAGGATGCCCAGCGCGGCGAACTCCGCCAGCGGCAGGGCGTGCACGCCGGCCGAGGTGGTGACCCTGAACTTCTGCAGGGTTTCCTGATCCAGGCCGGATGCCTTCACTGCTCCGCCTGCACCCGCGGCCATGGCATGGATCCACTGGAGCCGGGGGTTGCTGCCGGCAATGCGGGCAAGTCCGGACGGGCTCTCGTTGGGAAAGCCGTACAGGACATCAGCCTTGTTCAGCATGTCCCAGTACCGTTCCTCCTGGTCCGGAGTGCGTTTGAAGTCCGGGTCGCCGGCGTGGTCAGCGGGAAAGCGTTCGGGCGGGAGGAGATCGGGCTCGTACAGGACGGTCACGGAAGGATCTACGGCGCGGATGCGCTCCACCAGCTCAGCTTCGAGCGGGACGGCGATTGCGACGGTGGTTTTAGTCGTCATGGTGTTCATCATACTGAATGGAGGCTAGGATATTGAACAGATTTCCTCCCATTAACCCGACGATCAACCACAATGAAGTGAGGTGGCGCTGCCGATGAGCGTGCAGACAGACCCTGATGTGAGCGAAGAGTTGAGCCGGAAGAGGGCCGGCTTCGTAGGGCTGGGCCTGATGGGCGGCCACATGGCAGCCAACCTGCTGAAGGCCGGCTGGAACGTCACCGGCTGGAACAGGTCCGCGGCCGCCCTGGACGATTTCGCCGCGCGCGGCGGCATGCGCGCGGCGGATGTTGCCTCGTTGCGCGACGAACCGGTCATCATCTTTATGCTCCCTGACCTGTCCTACATCGAGGACGCGGCGGCAGGGCTCCTCGCAGGCTGGGCCGAAGAGCCGCCCGGGCAGGGCACCGTCGTTGTGGTCATGAGCAGCGTGTCGCCGGCGGCCGTACGGGAGTTCGGGGTGAGGGTATCCGCCGCGAGCCGGGGCAACGCCGTCGTGGTTGACGCACCCGTCAGCGGCGGCACCAAAGGTGCCGAGGACGGAACCCTTGCCATTATGGCGGGCGCGGGGGAGCAGGACTTCCAGCGGCTCCTTCCCCTTTTCAGCGCTATGGGCGGCACGGTCCGCCGGCTGGGGCCGCTGGGTTCCGGATCGCTGGCGAAAGCCTGCAACCAGCTCATCGTGGGAACCACGACGGCGGCGCTCGCCGAAGCCGCCGAGCTCGCCGAACGCTCCGGCATGGACGTTGCGGCGTTGTACGAGGTGCTCGCCGGCGGGCTGGCAGGCAGCAGGGTCCTGGACATCGTCGGGCCCCGCCTCGCTGCGAAGGACTACGAGCCCACCGGACCCGCGAAATTCATGCACAAGGACCTTTCCTTCGTCCTGGAGAGTGCCGCCGCCGTGGAAGCCGCCGTACCCATGGCCACGGCCGGCGCCCAACTGTACGCCGAACTGAAGCGCCAGGGACTCGGGGACCTGGACCTCGCCGCCGTCCGGCAAACCATCGCCAATCTCAGCAGGGACGCAAGTCACAAGCAGTAGTAACAACCAGAAGTCATGACAGCAGTCAGAACCGGCAGCCACACCCGGCAGTCGAGACCAATTGAGGAACAGCCAACCATGAGTGCACTTTTTGACCTGACGGGGCGCGTTGCCCTGGTGACCGGTTCGAGCAGGGGGATCGGCAACGCGCTGGCGAGGGCCCTGGCTGATGCCGGTGCCACCGTGGTGCTGAACGGCATCAACCGGGAACGGCTCAAATCCGCCGAGGCCGCGATGGCCGCCGACTATCCGCCGGGGCGGGTACACAGCTGCGCCTTCGACGTCACCAGCGACGCCGAGGCCGCGCGCGGCGTCGCCTGGGTGGAAGAGAACGTGGGGCCGCTGGAGATCCTGGTGAACAACGCCGGGATCCAGCACCGGGTGCCCATGCTGGAGCTGGATGTGAAGGACTGGGAACGCGTCATCTCCACGGACCTGACCAGCGCCTTCCTGGTGGGGCGGGAAGCGGCCCGGCACATGATCCCGCGCGGCCGGGGCAAGATCATCAACATCTGCTCGGTGCAGACCGACCTGGCCCGGCCCACCATCGCCCCGTACATCGCGGCCAAAGGTGGACTGCGGAACCTGACCCGGGCCATGACCGCGGAATGGGCGGCGTCCGGCCTGCAGATCAACGGGATCGCACCGGGCTACATCCACACCGAGATGACCCAGAACCTGGTGGATGACGAGCAGTTCAACGCCTGGATCCTGGGACGCACCCCGGCCCACCGTTGGGGGACCGTGCAGGACCTCGCCGGCCCGGCCGTCTGGCTGGCCTCCGACGGTTCCAACTTCGTGAACGGCCAGACCATCTTCATCGACGGCGGAATGACGGTGGTGGTCTGATGTCCAACAGCGAAGACCTGCCTGCCGCAGCCCTTCCCGTCTCTGGTCCTGCCGTGGTGGCCCACGCGGCCGGTGACCTCCGGGTCGAAGACGTACCTGTGCCGCCTCCGGGTTTCGACGAAGCGGTGGTGGAAGTGGCCTTCGGCGGCATCTGCGGCTCCGACCTCCATTACTGGCTCCACGGTGCCGCGGGTGAGTCCATCCTCCGCGCACCTATGGTCCTGGGGCATGAAATTGTGGGAACGGTCCTGCACGCGGCTGCTGATGGCACCGGACCTGCAGCCGGCACCCCGGTCGCCGTTCACCCCGCCACCCCCGGCCCGGGTACCGCACGGTATCCCGAGGACCGGCCCAATCTGTCGCCGGGCTGCACCTACCTGGGCAGTGCCGCCCGTTTCCCGCACACTGACGGGGCCTTCAGCCGCTACGTGAACCTGCCGGCGCGGATGCTCCGTGCACTGCCTGCTGGACTCAGCCTCCGGACTGCCGCACTCGCCGAACCGGCCAGCGTCGCCTGGCATGCCGTCGGCCGGGCCGGTGACGTCGCGGGGAAGACTGCCCTGGTGATCGGCAGCGGCCCCATCGGTGCGCTGGCTGTCGCCGTGCTGAAACGCGCCGGTGCCCGGCGGATTGTGGCCGTGGACATGCATCCAAAGCCACTGGAAATAGCCCGGGCCGTCGGCGCCGACGAAGTCCTCAAGGGAGACGAAAGCGACGCCATCGCAGCGGTGGAGGCGGACGTGGTGATCGAATCCTCCGGCAGCCACCACGGTCTTGCCTCCGCCATCAAGGGCGCTGTCCGCGGCGGCAAGGTGGTGATGGTGGGCCTGCTGCCGTCCGGACCCCAGCCCGTCCTGATCTCGCTGGCCATCACCCGTGAGCTGGAACTCCTGGGCTCCTTCCGCTTCAACGGCGAAATCGACGAGGTCATTGCCGCACTCGCCGACGGCACCTTGTTCGTTGACCCCGTGGTCACCCACGACTTCCCGCTGGAACGCGGGCTCGAGGCCTTCGAGGTGGCCAGGAACTCGGCCGAATCGGGGAAGGTGCTGCTGGACTTCAGCCCTGCTGCAGGGGGATGAAAACCCTGGGCTGGTCCCGCCAGCCGGCTTCCATTTCGGAGATCGTCTCGCGCATGATCCGGCTGGACGCCTCGCGGGCTCCGGCAGCATCCCCCGCTGCGATGGCCTCAGCAACGTCCACATGCCACTGCAGGGCGGTCTCACGCGGATGGTCCGGCATCAGGCCGTGGACGGTCCGGCCGGTCAGCGTTTCGGCCACCTGCCCGACCAGGTTCGCGAACATTTCGTTTCCGGAGCCCGTGAGGAGGAGCGAATGGAACTTGATGTCCAGCTGCAGGAACTCCGCCACGCTGCCGGCCTGGCCGGCGTCGCGCATTGCCCGCGAGACATCCAGCAGTTCCCTGCGGATCTCCTGGGGGGCGTTTGCGGCGGCCAGTTCCGCGGCCACAGGTTCGACGGCGGAGCGCAGCTCCGCGAGGGACCTCAGCTGGGCGCCGCGGCCGTCGCCGGCCAGGCGCCAGCGGATCACCAATGGATCGAACGGATTCCAGCGGCTTGACGGCAGCACCCGGATACCTACGCGCTTGATGGTCTCCACCAGGCCGAGGGACTGGAGGACCCGGACCGCTTCGCGCACCACTGAGCGCGAGACCTTCAGCTCGTCTTCGAGCTGCTCAGCCAGCATCACATGGCCCGTGGGAAGCGCGCCGCTGACGATGCGGGTGCCGAGGTGTTCGATGGCGCGGTGGTGGAGGCTGGTTGACATAGTCGTAAGCATAATCGGGCCGGCGCTGCCGTCCTGTGCGTGCACGGACCCCGCCGGGCGTCCGCCAGGCGGAACGCCGGCAGCATCATAGACTGTTTTGTGACGCGCCACCTTCCAAAACGTGGGCGCAACTTTCCGGTAGTCGGCGGAAATACATATGGTTTATTGACAGCCACTGGTTCTTAAAGCGTGTTCCGCAGGAAGTGCGGAACAGAATGCACACGTTGCACAGAAATGAATTGGAGTTTTGATGTCAGCACACATCGGTGTCACCGGCCTTGCGGTGATGGGGGCCAACCTTGCCCGCAACCTGGCCCGGAACGGCTTCACCGTTGCCCTGCACAACAGGTCTGTTGAGAAGACTGACGCGCTGCTGGAAAAGCACGGACACGACGGCGACTTCGTGCGTACCGAAACCCTCCAGGAGCTTGTGGATTCCCTGGAAAAGCCGCGCCGCGTGCTCATCATGGTCAAGGCCGGCAAGCCGGTCGACTCCGTGATAGAGCAGCTTGAGCCCCTCTTGGAGGCAGGCGACATCATCATCGACGCCGGTAACTCGCACTACGAGGACACCCGCCGGCGCGAAGCCGCACTTGCCAAGAAGGACCTGCACTTCGTGGGCATCGGCGTGTCCGGCGGTGAGGAAGGCGCCCTGAACGGCCCGTCCATCATGCCCGGCGGTTCCAAGGAGTCCTACGACGCCCTCGGACCGCTGCTGGAAAAGATCGCCGCCCACGTTGACGGCAAGCCCTGCTGCGCCTGGATCGGTACCGACGGCGCGGGCCACTTCGTGAAGATGGTCCACAACGGCATCGAATACGCCGACATGCAGGTCATCGGCGAAGCCTTCGACCTCCTCCGCTCCGGTGCAGGCATCGAGCCGGCCGAGCAGTCCAAGATCTTCGCCGAATGGAACAAGGGCGAGCTCGCCTCCTTCCTGATCGAAATCTCCGCCGAGGTCCTCGGCCACGTGGATACCCGCACGGGCAAGCCGTTCGTCGACGTCGTGGTGGATGCCGCCGGCCAGAAGGGAACCGGCCGCTGGACTGTCATCTCGGCACTCGAGCTGGGATCCCCGACGTCGGGCATTGCCGAATCCGTGTTCGCACGCGCCCTCTCGTCCCAGGCCGAACAGCGCAAGCTGGCCCAGGAGCTGCTCGCCGGTGAGGAAATCGCCGTCGAGGTTCCGGAGACGTTCGTTGAGGACGTCCGCCAGGCGCTTTACGCCTCCAAGCTGGTTTCCTATGCCCAGGGCCTGGACATGCTGACCTCGGCCGCGAAGGAATACGGCTGGGACCTGAAGCTGGACGAGATCGCTTCGCTCTGGCGCGGCGGCTGCATTATCCGTGCGGAACTGCTGAAGGAAATCACCAAGGCCTACGCCGCGGACGAAAAGCCGGCCAACCTGCTGTTCGCACCGGCCTTCACCAAGGCCATCGCCGAGGTGCTGCCGGCCTGGCGCCGTGTTGTTGCCACTGCCGTGCAGCTGGGCATCCCCGTGCCGGTGTTCTCCTCCTCGCTGGCTTACTACGACGGCCTGCGCCGCAAGCGCCTGCCCGCCGCCGTAATCCAGGGCCAGCGCGACCTCTTCGGCGCGCACACCTACGGCCGCGTCGACGCCGAAGGCACTTTCCACACCCTCTGGGGCGAGGACAAGTCCGAAATCGAGGCAGTGGACACCCACTAGCTTCAACGCCACACCGGCTCAGACACCAACGGTGACATCAACGGCCGGCGCTTCCCGGATACTCTGGGAGGCGCCGGCCGTTGGGGTTAACGGGCTTTGTCCGTCCCATGGGCGCCGTCCGTTCACTGATTTGCCGTTTCTTAGGAGTGCAGCCCATGTCGCAGCCAGTAGCGTTTGTCACCGGTGCGTCCACCGGCATCGGGTTCGAGGCAGCCAGGAAGCTCTGTGGGCAGGGATTTACTGTGTATGCCGGGGCCCGTCGGGTTGAGATGATGGAGCCGCTGAAAGCATTCGGCGTGAACGTACTGGCGCTGGACGTCACTGATGAAGCGTCCATGGCAGCAGCAGTGGGCGGAATCCTCGAGGCCCACGGCCGGATCGACGTCCTGGTGAACAACGCCGGCTACGGATCCTACGGATCGCTGGAAGAAGTCGAGCTGGCCGAAGGCCGGCGGCAGTTCGACGTCAACGTCTTTGGCCTGGCCCGCATGACCCAGTTGGTCCTGCCGGCCATGCGCGCAGCGGCGCAGGGGAGGATCATCAACGTGTCCTCCATCGGCGGCAAGATGTACGAGCCCCTGGGGGCCTGGTACCACGCCACGAAGTTCGCGGTCGAGGGCCTGAGCGACTCTTTGCGCCTCGAACTCAAGCCCCACGGCATCAAGGTGTCAATCATCGAACCGGCGGGCACACAGACAGAGTGGGGCGCCATCTCCGGCGAGAGCCTGCTGGAAACGTCCGGGCACGGTCCCTACCGGGACCAGGCCAAAATCGTCGCGGCGGCGCTGGCCTCCACTGAAGGCTCCGGCATGTCCACGCATCCGGACGTCATTGCCGACGCCATTGTCCATGCCGCCACCGCCGCCCGGCCCAAGACCCGATACCCGGTGGGCAAGGGGGCGCGAGCCATCCTGACCCTGCGAAGGATCCTTCCGGACACCGTCTTCGACGTGGTGCTCTGGACGATCTACAAGCGGTTTGCCGCCTAGATCCGGTATTCGATGTAGTATTCGGCCGGATCCACGGCGGGCTTGGTTTCACGCTGGGCATCACGGTGGCGCCAGGTCGCCGGGACGCCGGTGATGATGGATTCCGGCGGAGCGTCCTTGACCACCACGGCATTGGCGCCCACGGCGCTGTCGCGTCCGATAGTGATGGGGCCCAGGATCTTGGCGCCGGCACCGATGGTCACGCGGTCCCCGATGGTGGGATGCCGTTTGACCTTTGCCAGGGAGCGTCCGCCAAGGGTCACACCGTGATAGATCATGACGTCCTCACCGATTTCCGCTGTTTCGCCAATGACCACGCCCATGCCATGGTCAATGAAGAACCGCTTGCCGATCGTGGCGCCCGGGTGGATCTCGATCCCGGTCAGGAAGCGCGCAAGCTGCGAAATCAAGCGTGCAGGGAAGCGGAGCGAGGGATTCTGCCAGAGCTTGTGCGTGAGGCGGTGCGCCCAGATGGCGTGGAGGCCGGAGTAGGCGAAAAAGTTCTCAAAAGAACCTCGAGCCGCCGGATCGTGCGACCGGGCGGCGTCGAGGTCTTCCTTAAGTCTTGCGAAAAAGCTCACAAAGACCTTTCTACAGGAAACGGTGAATGTCGGGCTAAGGCTTAGCCCCGGATGTCGTCATAGAGCACGGTGGAGATGTAACGCTCGCCGAAGTCGCAGACAACAGCGACGATGAGCTTACCGGCGTTCTCCGGGCGCTTGGCGAGCTCGAGGGCTCCCCAGACGATTGCACCGGAGGAAATGCCGCCCAGGATGCCTTCCTTGACGCCGAGGTCGCGGGCAACACGGACGGAGTCCTCCAGGGTGGCGTCCAGGACTTCGTCGTAGACGTTAGTGTCCAGGATTTCGGGAATGAAGTTGGCGCCGATGCCCTGGATCTTGTGCGGGCCGGGAGCGCCGCCGTTCAGGATGGCGGAGTCCTTCGGTTCGATGGCGACGATCTGGACGTCCGGCTTGCGTTCCTTCAGGACCTGGCCGACGCCGGTGACAGTGCCGCCGGTGCCGATGCCGGCGACGAAGATGTCCACCTTGCCGTCGGTGTCGGACCAGATTTCCTCGGCTGTGGTGGTGCGGTGGATCTCCGGGTTGGCTTCGTTGGCGAACTGCTGTGCCCAGATGGAGTTCTCCGTGTTGGCGACGATCTCCTGGGCCTTTTCCACGGCGCCCCGCATGCCTTCAGAGCCGGGGGTCAGCACGATTTCCGCGCCGAACGCGCGGAGCATGACACGGCGTTCCGTCGACATGGTCTCCGGCATGGTCAGGATGACCTTGTAGCCGCGGGCCGCACCCACCATGGCCAGGGCGATGCCGGTGTTGCCGGAGGTGCCTTCGACGATGGTTCCGCCGGGCTTGAGGGCACCGGACTTCTCGGCGGCGTCGACAATGGCCACGCCGATACGGTCCTTGACGCTGTTGGCCGGGTTGTAGAACTCGAGCTTGACCGCCACCTGGGCGTCGAGGCCCTCAGTCAGCCGGTTGAGCCTTACCAGCGGGGTGCCGCCGACAAGCTGGGTGACGTCGTCGTAGATCCGTGCCATGTATTTGTGCCTATCTCTGAAGAGTTCTCTGAACAGCGAATACTGAGGTCAGCCTAACGAGGGCGGCAGGACCGCTGCTAAGCATTAAGCCATGCAGAGTAATATTTCCGCGCCTTCGCCAGTTTCGGGTTGATGATCACCTGGCAGTAGCCCTGCTCCGGATGCTTGGCGTAATAGTCCTGGTGGAAATCCTCCGCCACATGGAACACGGGCAGCCTGCTGACTTCGGTAACGATCGGATGCGCCCACAGCGCCTGGTTCCGTTCGATGGCTTCTTCGAAGAGGATCTTCTCTTCGGTGGTCTCGTAGAACATGGAGGAGCGGTACTGGGTGCCGACGTCGTAGCCCTGGCGGTTGAGCGTGGTGGGATCGTGAAGGGCAAAGAACATGTCCAGGATGACTTCTGCCGGGATCACGTCCTCCTCGAAACTCACCGCAACCACTTCGGCATGGCCTGTGGTGCCCGAACAGACCGAGTAATAGTCCGGATGGCGGTCGTGGCCGCCGGTGTAGCCCGAAATGACCGACGTGACCCCTTTGGTTTTTTGGTAGACGGCGTCAAGGCACCAGAAGCAGCCTCCGCCAAGCACAAAAGTTTTCATGTCCTCTTCAATGGTCGAAGCGTGCTGATGATTCCCCCACCACCTTACGAGACTGTTACGGGTGCAGGCGAAGCCGGCGGATAGGGTAAAAATGAGGGTATGGAACCTGTGAACACCGACGTTGCAGAAGACGCGCGAAATACTGCTGATCCCGCCGGTGCCGAGGCCGCCGAATCATCCGCTGTACCCACGCTCGGCGAGGTCCTGCTGGCAGTGGAAGAGCTCTGGCCGGAGTCCCTGGCCGAGGAATGGGACGAGGTGGGGCTGGTCGCCGGCCATCCGTCGGCAGAGGTCAGCAGGATCATGTTTGCGGTGGATCCCACCCTTGACGTCATCGAGGAAGCCATTGAGTGGGGCGCCGAACTCCTGATAACCCACCATCCGCTCCTGCTTAAGGGAGTCACCTCTGTTGCGGCCACGACCGCGAAGGGCAAGGCGGTCCACCGACTCATCGAGTCCGGGACCGGTCTCCTGACCGTCCACACCAACGGTGATTCCGCCGTCGGGGGCGTCTCCGATGTCCTGGCGGACGCCCTGGGCCTCCACGATGTAGTGCCGCTCACGCCCGCGCCGAACGGCCTGCCGGAAGAAGGCATCGGCCGGGTGGGCGACCTTGAGGACGTCATGACGCTGGGAGACTTCGCCGCCCGGGTCTTCGGCATTCTGCCCTCGGTGGCCGGCGGCGTGAGGGTCTCAGGAGACAAGGACGGCCTGGTGCGGCGCGTCGCCGTGTGCGGCGGCGCGGGGGACTCCCTGTTCAATGAGGTCAGGGCGAGCAACGCCGACCTTTTTGTAACCGCGGACCTCCGCCACCACCCGGCGTCCGAAGCCCGTGAGAATGCCCTGAATGACCGGCCCTACCTCATTGACGTTTCGCACTTCGCCAGCGAGTGGCTGTGGCTGCCGGCGGCGGCCGAAGCCTTGGGCAACGTCCTCAGCGACCAGGGCCACGACGTCGACATCCGGGTCAGCACCACCAACAGCGATCCGTGGGACTTCATTCTGACTCCGGGCGGGGACTAGAGTCTAAACTGCGCCGGTCCGGTGCCCGGCTGCGGCCGGTAGGAACAAGCGGAGGTAATAGTGGCCAAGGCAGCACCGGCGGAACAGTTGAAATTGCTCGAACTGCAAGGACTCGACGCCAGGCTCAAATCGCTGTCCAACCGCCGCCGGACCATCGAAAGCGATCCCCGGATCAGCGACCTTCAAGCGGCGCTGTCCGTTGCCAATGGCGAACTCGGAGCGGCGAAAGTGGCCGTCCACGACGCCGAAGCCGAGCTCAAGCGTGCCGAAACGGACGTGGAGCAGGTGGCCTCCCGGATCGAGCGGGACGAAGCACGGCTGAACAGCGGCACCGGCCTGTCCAAGGACCTTGTTGCCCTGCAAAGTGACATCGCTTCGCTCAACAAGCGGCGGTCGGCCCTCGAAGACGTGGAACTGGAGGTCATGGAACGCCTGGAGGGGCTCCGTGAGCGTCAGTCGGCCCAGCAGAAGATCGTGGACGATGTCCAGGGCTCCTTTGGCGGGATCCGCGCGGAGCTGGACGCCGCCCTGGCCGAGATTGCCGCAGAGGCCGCAGAGGTGGGTGCCAGGCGTGCGGAGTTCGCCGCAGGCCTTGACGCCGGCCTGCTGGCAATCTACGAGAAGACCTTGGCCAAGCGCGGAGTGGGCGCGGCCCGGCTCTTCCATGGAAAGTCCGAGGGCTCGGGCATGCAGCTCAGCCCCGGTGACCTGGCTGAAATCAAGGCAGCCGCCGAGGACGACATCGTCTTCTGCCCCGACTCCGGCTGCATCCTGGTGCGCTCGGCCGAATGGGCCTAAGCCGGCAGGACGATGTTCAGTGCGTGCGCCTTGCGGGGAGTGCCGTCCACTAGTTCGGATTCCCACTTTTCGCGGGCCGCTTTGAGCAGCTGGGCCGGGGTCCCGGGAGCGGAGCCCCGGCGTGTCAGCAGGTGCCGGGCCAGCTCGCCGCGGGTGTGCTTGGCGAAGTGGCTGACCACCTTGCGCACACCGTTGTTTTCGGTGAAGACGTTGACGGCGACCGTCTGCGCCGGCGGGGGAGCCCAGGCGGCGGAATAGGTGCTCGAGCGGCAGTCCACCAGGAGCTCCCCTTCGGTCTCGGCCGCCAGGGCCTCGGAAATCTGGGGCTTCCAGAACGAGGCGAGGCGGCCGACGTCGGGCAGTGACGTTCCCATCGACAGCCGGTAGGCCGGCACCCGGTCGGCGAAGCGGATGGCGCCCCAGAGCGCGGAGATGACCACTACCGATTCATCCGCCTTGCGGCGCTGCGCCGCCGTCATCGACCGGTAGCCCAGGGCGTCGTACAGGACGCCGGAATAGACCTGGTGCGCGGGGGCCGCCGGTTCGGTGTGCAGCCGGGTGTTGCGTTCGACGTCGGCACTCAGCGAGGCGCCGACGCCCAGCAGCGCGAGGGCGTCCCGGTGGGCACTGACGTTTCCCAGTGCGTCGAGGACCTTCGCGCGGTACGTGTTCAGCCCGGGGAAGCTCAGGGCGGTCCAGTCGACGGAGTCACCATGGACAGCGGGGGTCTTGCCTTCGGACGGGGGGAGCAGAATCAGCACCGTACGATCTTACCGGCGCCGCGGATTGGTGCTGAGCGGTGTTGCCTTAGGCCAGGTTCCGGCCCAGGAACGAGAAGACATCCGGGAGGATGGAGCGCCAGTAGCCGCTGTCGTGGCCGCCGTCCTGGAATCCTCCCTCGTGTTCCCCCGGGAGCCCGCTCACATACTCCTTGACGCTGTAGAGCAGGTTGTCTGAGGTGCCGCAATCGATTCTCTTGGGCAACGTTTCCAGTTCCGGCCTGAGCGCAAAAATATCGTTGGCCGCGAAGTCGGCGGCGCTGTCAAAGTTGTCCGCGCGTCCGTCGTCGTACAGGCTCCAGACGGCCGGGCTCATCGCTGCGACGGCGCGGAGCCCGGGGATCCGGTGCTGCGAGGCGAGGAGCAGTGCGCCGAAGCCTCCCATGGACAGCCCAAACACGGCGAGCCTGCCGGTGTCGAGGCCCTGCCCGGCAAGCAGGGGGATGAATTCCTCCACCACCATGGCCTGGGTGTCGGTGCCTGTGTCCCGGCGGTGCCACCAGCTTTCGCCGCCATCCACCGCCGCGATCGCGAATGGAGTCCCGCCCCGCGCTACGTGCTGTGCCAGGAGCCGGTCCGCTCGGAGATCGTCAAAAACCATACGATGGTCAGCGCCTGTCCCGTGCAGGAAGACGGCAACGGGGAGGGGACCTTGATCGCCGCTGGAGCCGCGGTCCGGAACGGCTACGGACCAGTTCGTGTCGGTGTCCGGGCGGAACTTCGACGTGAAGGATCCGCTGCGCACTTCCGCGGCCGAACCCTCGGGGCCGGCGCTGACGGGCGCGCAGGCGGCCAGCAGGGCGGCAGTCACGCCCCCGGCTCCGAGTTGCAGCAACCGCCGGCGTCCGAGCGTCGGAAGATCCATACGCCGATCATAGACGCGGAGGCTCCGGATACCGGGCCGGCTCAGGCCGCCTTGACCGGCGGTTTGGCGGCAGCCGTGGCCGCCTGGTTCTCGCGGGCGAGGAACGCGGACAGTTCGCCGATGGTGCTCATCAGCGGCGCCGGGAAGACGACCGTGGAGTTCTTGTCCACGGCGATTTCCACCAGGGACTGCAGATTCCGCAACTGCAGGGCAAGCGGGTGGGCCATCATGGTGTCCGAAGCCTCGCCGAGGGCGGCTGCCGCGATGGCTTCGCCTTCAGCGGCGATGATCTTCGCCCGCTTCTCCCGCTCGGCCTCTGCCTGGCGGGCCATGGCGCGCTTCATACTGTCGGGAAGCTGGATGTCCTTCAGCTCCACCAGCACCACCTCGACGCCCCAGGCGAGGGTCAGCTGGTCCAGAATTTCCCGGATATCACTGTTAATGCGCTCGGTTTCGGACAGCGTCTGGTCCAGGCTGTGGCGGCCCACCACCTTCCGCAGGGTGGTCTGGGCGATCTGGTCGATTGCCGCTGCGACATTTTCAATGGCCACGACGGACTTCACGGCGTCCACCACGCGGTAGTAGGCGACAGCGGAGATGTCCACGCTCACATTGTCCTGGGTGATGATGCCCTGCGACTGGATGGGCATGGTCACTATCCGCAGGCTGACCAGCGGAAGGCGGTCAATAACAGGAATGATGAACCGCAGTCCCGGCATCCTGACGCCAATGACCCTTCCCAGCCGGAAGAGCACGCCTTGCTCGTACTGCCGGACGATCCGGATGGACATCTTGAGGAGGATGAGCAGCAGCAGTGCGACGGCGATGGCGATAAACGAATTGGTGGGGTCCATCAGGATCCCCTCCTTCTTGCCTGGTGTGGTCTTGTTCAATTGTCCCACCAAGGGATCAAAAAGCGCCCGGCACCCGCTGCGCAAACGGGCGCCCGGGGTTGCCCGTAGAATGGACGGCGGATGGGTTGACCAGGCGGCCGCGCGTCACGCAAGTGGCTCGAGGAACGTCCGGGCTCCGCAGAGCAGGGTGGTGGGTAACGCCCACTCGGGGTAACCCGCAGGCCAGTGCCACAGAGAACAGACCGCCTGCCTCGGTCCGTGTCCGCACGGTCCGTGAACAGGTAAGGGTGAAACGGTGGTGTAAGAGACCACCAGCTTCCCGGGTGACCGGGAAGGCTAGGTAAACCCCACCCGGAGCAAGGCCAGACAGGACACGTTCGAGGGCTGCTCGCCCGAGTGTCCGGGTAGGCCGCTGGAGGGCGTCGGCAACGGCGTTCGTAGATGGATGGCCGCTATTCCTGCCCTGGCAACGGCGCGGGAACACAGAACCCGGCGTATCGGTCAACCCATCCACCACCACCGGCGCCGCGGGGCCCGTGGCAGGGCGTCGGCAACCGTCTGTAAAAACGACAAGGGGCCGGCACCGTGTGGTGCCAGCCCCCGCCGGTAGAGACCGGGTTTCAGGTCAGGCCTTGGCCTTCCGCTTCACCCATCCCCAGGCCGCCGTAGCGACAAACAGGATGAGGCCGATGACAGCCAGCCAAAGCAGGCCTTTCACGACGAAGCCCAGGATGGAAAGAATGAGCCATATGACAAGAAGTGCAATGATGAGTCCCATTCGGACATCCTATGTCAAGGGAGTGCGGTCCGGCGTGTGAGTGACTTCACGCTTTTCCGGGCGCGGGAGAACCCGCCGCCGCCCTAGAATGGATAGCGAACGTAGAAGTTCTGCCGCCGGGTCTGCGTTCGCAGCCGGCGGTTTTTCTTTGCGCTTCTCCAAGGTGTCCGGGGTGGACCGAATCCCCGCCGATGCCTGTGCCCCGGAATACCTCCGGTGGCCGACATCCGCATACGAGGACGTATGTGGTTGACCCAAGGAAGGTAGTTCTGTGAGCCAGACGTCAGATTCTTGTCTTGATACGTGGATGGGCCGTGAGGCGCTAGCCGAGGCCATGATCCCGGTCATCGGCCGGCTGTACCGCGAGAACAACGTGGTGACCTCCATCCACGGCCGCAGCCTGATCAACAAATCCACCATGAACATCCTGAAGGCGCACCGCTTTGCGCGACGGATGAGCAAGGACGAGCTGCTCCTGGAAGAGACGGCCCCGCTGCTGGATGCCCTCGCCGGGCTGGACCTGGGCGCTGCGGCTATCGACATTGCCCGCCTGAACCAGAAGTTCAAGACCGAGGCCAACGGTGCAAGCCTGGATGAATTCCTGCGCGCCGAACTCGCCGACATCGTCGGGAAGCGCGGCGGCGACGACCGCACCAGCACCGACGTCGTGCTCTATGGCTTCGGCCGCATCGGCCGCCTGCTCGCGCGCCTGCTCATTGAAAAGGCCGGCGGCGGCCACGGCCTCCGGCTCCGGGCCATCGTGGTCCGCCGCGGCTCGGACAACGACCTCGCCAAGCGTGCCAGCCTGCTCCGCCGGGACTCGGTCCACGGCTCGTTCGAGGGCACCATCAAGGTGGACACCGCCAACAACACCATTACGGCCAACGGTGTCCAGGTCCAGGTCATCTACTCTGACAACCCTTCAACCGTGGACTACACGGCCTACGGCATCAAGGACGCCCTCGTGGTGGATAACACGGGACGTTGGCGCGACGCCGAGGGCCTGTCCCAGCACCTCCTGAGCAAGGGCGTTTCACGCGTCCTGCTCACGGCACCGGGCAAGGGCGAGCTGAAGAACATCGTCCACGGCATCAACCACGGCACCATCCTTGACTCGGACAAGATCGTTACGGCCGCGTCCTGCACCACCAACGCCATCACTCCGGTCCTGAAGGCCATCAACGACAAGTTCGGCGTCGTCCACGGGCACGTCGAGACGGTGCACTCCTTCACCAACGACCAGAACCTGATCGACAACTTCCACAAGGGCGACCGTCGCGGCCGCTCCGCCGCGCTGAACATGGTGATCACCGAAACCGGTGCCGCCAAGGCCGTCGCCAAGGCACTGCCCGAGCTGCTGGGCAAGCTCACCGGCAGCTCCATCCGCGTTCCCACCCCGGACGTGTCGCTGGCCATCCTGAACCTGAGCCTGGAACGCGGCACCACCAAGGACGAAGTCAACGACTACCTGCGGCAGATGTCCCTGCATTCCGAGCTGCGCAAGCAGATCGACTACATCGATTCCCCCGAGGTTGTTTCCACCGACTTCGTCGGCTCCCGCCGCGCAGGCATCGTTGACGGCCTGGCCACCATCTCCAACGACAAGAACCTGGTCCTCTACGTCTGGTACGACAACGAGTTCGGCTACAGCTGCCAGGTAGTCCGCGTGATGGAGGAAATGGCCGGCGTCAACCCGCCGTCGTTCCCCGTCAAGGAACCGGCCGCCGCACTGGCAGCCATCGCGGTCTAATTCCCGGGACAGGTCCGGTCTGAGGTTTCCCGGCCGATGCTCTGGCATCGGCCGGGAAACGGACCCAAAATGGAGTCATGGAACACGAATCGACTCTCGAACATGAAACCACCCTCGAACACGCCCTCGACGTAGCACGGAAAAACCATAAGGAAGCCACCCGCCTCCTGGACCAGGCGCGAGTGTCGCATGCCGCGGGAGAGATTCCCGACAGCAGGATCAAACAGCTTGAGGAGCTGCTCGACCTTGCCGCCAACGACCTCAAACGTGTGTTGAAGGAGCAGTAACACCTCCTCCACACTGTGGATAAGAGGCCACGTTGTCGGTGGCCGCCCTAGGCTCGTCCGGTGCATAGGAATTTTCACCGGGCAGGGCAACCATGACCATCAGCTGGGCGGCGTACCGCCGTGCCCGGCGCCGCTCCCGCCAGGCCTGGGCTGTCCTGATCGTGCTGGCTGTGGGGCTGGTTTCCGCCGTCTGCTGGTTTTTCACCGCAGGCCAGTTCGCCGCGGCAGAGCCGCCTGTCACCGGCCCGAGCGAAGCCCCCGTGCTGGATACTACGTGGATGAAAGCCGTTCCCTCGGTCCGGCCGGTGCCCGGCGGCCGGGCTGTGGAAGCGCTGGAGGCACTTGCGGTGAAGGGCCGGGCGGCCAACGACAATTACGAGCGTACGGCATTCGGCCAGGCCTGGCTGGACGTGGACCGCAACGGCTGCGACACCCGCAATGACATCCTGCGGCGGGACCTCGACGGCGCACAGTTCACGGAGGGCTCCCGGTGCCGGGTGGCAGGCGGTGAATTCCATGAGCCGTACACCGGCGCGGTGGTCACGTTTACCAGGGGAGCGGAGAGCAGCAAGGCCGTCCAGATCGACCATGTCGTGGCACTCGGTGACGCCTGGCAGAAAGGCGCCCAGCAGCTCACGCCGCAACAGCGCCAAAGCCTGGCCAACGATCCTCTCAACCTCGTGGCCGCGGACGGTCCGGCCAACCAGGAAAAAAGCGCTTCGGACGCAGCCAGCTGGCTGCCGAAGAACAAGGCCTTCAGATGCCACTACGTGGCGCGCCAGATCTCCGTTAAGGCCGCTTACGGCCTGTGGGTGACCCCGGCGGAGAAGGACGCCATGAAGCGGGTCCTCGACTCATGTCCGCAGCAGCAGACTGTCATACCGCGGTAGGGCAGCAAGGAGTCCTGCGGGTTAGTGACCGAACGGGTCGGGGTCGACGCCGGGCATCCACGTCAAACCGGGAACCCCCCAGCCGCTCCGTTTAGCCTGCTTCATGGCTTTCCGGGCATAGCGATCCATCAGCCGGTTCACGTAGAGCTTGCCGTCCAGATGGTCGTACTCATGCTGGATGATCCGGGCGAACCACTCGGTCGCCTCAAAGTCCACCGGGTTCCCGTCCCCGTCGAATCCCTGCACCCGAGCCCACTCCGCACGCTTGAGCGGGTACTGGCCGCCCGGGAACGACAGGCAGCCCTCCACTTCCTCGTCCGGGTCCGGGAGTGCGCCGGAAACCTTGGACAGCGTCAGGACGGGGTTCACCACAACCCCTGTGGGGGGCACGCCGTCGTCGTTGGCGAACTTGTAGACGAAGAGGCGCTTGCCCACGCCCACCTGGGGGGCTGCGAGGCCCACGCCGTTGGCGGCGTCGTTCGTTTCGAACATGTCGGCGATGAGGGTGCGGAGTTCGTCGTCGAAGACTTCCACTTCGGCGGCCCGGCGGTGGAGAACCGGCTCGCCCCAGATGGTGATCGGCAGAACGGTCATGTCAGGCGGTTCCTTTGATGCAGTGCGGTGAAACACAAAAGGCCGCACCGGATATCCGGTGCGGCCTCCTTGCTGGACGGCGGCAATACCATCCTGTGAGGGTGAGCTACGGGGGTTGAACCCGCGACCTCCTGGACCACAACCAGGCGCTCTGCCAACTGAGCTAAGCCCACCACGTGCCTGAGGACCATCCGGCTAACCGGCTGTCTTGGAAGGCAACGTCATATAGCTTACCTGCTCCGCGGAGCTGTTTTTGCCACTTTTGCCTGTTTCGAGGAAATTTCCCTCAAACGTGGCGCAGATTACTTCTCCGACGGTTCCGACAGGGGCTCGGCGGAGGCCATGACGGCTTTGGAAATCCGCTGCGCTGTGGCACTGTCCGGACCCGGCGCGGGGACGAAGATAGCCTCCCGGTAGTAGCGCAGCTCATCGATGGAATCCTTGATGTCTCCGAGCGCGCGGTGCCCGCCGTGCTTGGCCGGAGCCTGGAAGTATGCCCGCGCGAACCAACGACGGGAGAGTTCCTTGATGGTGCTGACGTCAATCACCCGGTAGTGCAGGTGCTCAACTACCGCAGGCATGTCCCGGGCGAGGAAGACGCGGTCCGTGCCCACGGAATTGCCTCCCAGCGGAGCCTTGCGGGGATCCGGAACCCACTTTGCGATGTAGTCCATGATCACTGCTTCGGCCTCAGCCATCGTCTTGCCGTGCGGAAGCTCTTCGAGGAGCCCCGAGCGTGTGTGCATGTCGCGGACGAAATCGTTCATCTGGGACAACGCGGCATCGTCCGGGCGGATGACGACGTCGACGCCGTCACCGAGGATGTTGAGTTCGGAGTCCGTCACCAGGGCGGCCACCTCAATGAGGGCGTCGTTCTTGATGTCCAGGCCGGTCATCTCGCAGTCGATCCAGACAATGCGTTCGTTAGTTATAGGCACCCGCCCAGCCTACCGTTCAGCTGCCACGGAGCTGTCCGATGCTAGGATTTCGGATACGTGGCGGTGCCTCTTTTTCATTGCTGCGGCCCCACCCCCGCCGGCTTGCCCGGCTATCACCGGGTGAAAAACGCCCCACAACAGATTGGACGATCCTGAGATGACGGCGCGTGTGCCTGCGGCGGGAAAAGTGGCTGCCGGCAGGTCGCCGGAGCCGGCCACTGCCGAAGTGGACAACGCGCTCTCGCCGCTCCTCTCGGGGTTCGCCGGCTCGATGTTCATGGCGATCGGTTCGCTGGGCGTGGGCTGGCTCGCGCCTGTTTCCGAGCTTCGCCGCCTGCCGCTGTTCATCTGGATGCGCACGGAAGCGGTAGGGGTGGCGCTCTCCATTGTGCTGCTGGCCGTGGGCGGCATGCTCCTGGTGCGTGCCTGGCTTCGCCTTGGCCAGCGGGTCCGGGTCTGGGGTGCAGGCGCCCGCAAGGCCACGCTGCAGGCTGTGGCTCTGTGGGGGCTGCCCATGATGTTCTCCGTGCCGCTCTTCAGCAGGGACGTGTACGCCTACATCGGGCAGGGGCGCCTGATGGTGGAAGGCTTCAACCCTTACGAAAACGGGATCTCGGCGCTGTCCAACTACTTCCAGCTCGGTGCCGACAAGATGTGGACTGAAGCGCCCGTTCCCTACGGCCAGCTGTTTCTCTGGATCGAACAGCTGGTGGTGTGGTCCACCAATGTGCAGCCTGAGGCCAGCATCATGCTGTTCCGCGTCGCCGCCCTGGTCGGCGTGGTCCTGTGTATCGTGTACGTCCCCAAACTGGCAGAGCTGCACGGCGTCAATCCGCACCGGGCACTGTGGCTCACCGCAGCCAACCCGTTGTTCCTCACCAACTTCATCGCCAGTGTCCACAACGATGCACTTATGATCGGACTGGCGCTGGCCGGGCTCTACTACTGTGCCACCCGGCGCGTTCTTTTCGGCCTGGTCCTCGTGACGCTATCCATCTCCGTCAAGCCGATCACCATCGTTTTCCTGCCGTTCATAGGGCTCCTGTGGGCCGGCAAGAACGCCGGCTGGCCGCGGAAGTTCGTCTTCTGGGGGCTCACTGCCGGCATCAGCCTGGCCATCCTGTACCTGATGAGCATGGTGAACGGCTTTGGCTTCGGCTGGGTGAACGGACTCTCCGCCCCGGGCAGCATCTGGATCTGGTACGCGCCGGTGGGCCTGCTGGGACTTGTGGTGGCCTCCATCTCCAACGCCTTCGGCCTGGACGGCTGGGGTCTGGCCAAATGGGTTTACGACGCCGGCAAGCTGCTGGCCGTTGGAATTGTCGCCTGGCAGATCTTCCGCGGCGACCACGACCGCCTGATGCGCCGGCTCACGTTGGGGTTCGCGGCAGTGGTCCTGCTGGCGCCCATGATCCAGTCCTGGTACGTCGTGTGGCTTATCCCGCTGTTCGCCGTGACGGGTATCCGGGATGACTGGCAGGTGAAGGCCCTCTACTTCATCGTGTCCTTCTTTATGGTCTACGCCATTTCCGACCAGCTGGAAGTCTTCCCGTACCTGCAGACGGAGGACCTGGGCCTTCCCCTGGCCCTGGCGCGCAACGCGGCGGCCATCATCGCGCTGATGTTCGCGCTGTACCTGATCTTCCTCGATCCCAAGACCAAGCAGCTGTTCAGCAAACCCGACGAGCCGGTAACCACCCGCCCGGTTATCTAACCGGCAGGTTCCGGAGGGCCTCGCGGCGGGAGAGCGGGCTGAGCGCGGTGTCGTGCCTGGCCACAAACTGACGGACCCAGTCGGCATCGGTTTTTGCGTACTCACGCAAGGCCCAGCCAATCGCTTTGCGGATAAAGAACTCCCGGTCGGCCAGGTTGGGCTCGATGACCGAGGCGAGCAGCCCCGGATCGGTAGCGGATTTTGCCCCGAGCTGCGCCGTGATGGCAGCCCTGCGAACCCACATGTCAGGGTCGCTGCTCCAGGAACGGAGCACCCGGCCGAGCTCCGGACGGTGTGCCTGCAGCAGATCGCAGATCCGGTGCGCCACTCCGTCCACAAGATCCCACCATGCACCGGTCCGGATGATTTCCTCGTACACGGGAAGCATCTCCAGCCTGCCCCTGGCCGGCCTCGCACCCGTCAGGTCAATGGCGGCGTAACGCTCTTCGCGGAAGGCAGCTGAACGCCAGAGCTCCAGGACAGTGTCGCTCAGCTCCTCGAACGACCCGCAGGGCCACTGCCCGGCGGCGCCATTCGTGATCTTGCGGACCTCGGGAACCCTGACTCCCAGCGTCGGCATGTCCGATTTCATGTAGGCCCGGCTTCCCGCGGCCCGTACCGGATCCGCCGCTGCCTTCAGCCTGGTGCGGATCCCGGCGATCAGTTCGTCGTTGGCCATGGTGGATACTCTACTGACGGGCCGGCAGGCACTATAATAGTGAGCGCTAACACACGTATTCCGGCAGCATTGGAAACCCATGACCCACACCGAACATGAGATCAGTTTCGGCCCCTACACGGCCGTCGCCACAGCGCGTGGAGGAGCGCTCCGCGAGTTGCGGCATGAGGGCCGCGACCTGGTGGTCGGCTTCGGTGCCGACGGCGAAATTCCGGACTACCGCGGCGTCATCTGTGCACCGTGGCCGAACCGGCTGGCTGATGGCCGGTACAGGTTCGAGGGCAAGGACTTCCAAGCGGTGGTCAACGAGGATGAGCGGGGGACTGCCCTGCACGGGCTGGTGTTCGGGGCGGACTGGGAACTGCAGGAACACACTGCGTCCTCCGTCCGCCTTGGAACCCGCATCGAGCCGGGGGACGGCTATCCGGGACGCCTTGACGTGTCAGTTGACTACGAGCTGCGGGCAGACGGGCTTCACAGCACTGTGCGTGCCCGGAATATTGGCGTTGAAGCAGCCCCCTACGGCGTGTGCCCGCACCCGTACCTTATCGCCGGTCCGGCCCCGCTTGATGAGTGGACCGTGCAGATCCCGGCCACGGAATTCATGGAGGTCTCCGCCGACCGGCTGCTCCCGGAAGGCATGGCCGGGGTGGAAGGCCATGCCTTTGATTTCCGGGCAGGGAAGGTCCTCGGAGCCGTGGAAATCGACCACGCTTTCACGGGCCTGACTTCCAACGCGGACGGTCTTGCCGCGGTGCGCATTCATGACCCCTCGGGCACCGGAGTGGAGTTGGAATGGGACAGGGCGTGGCCCTGGCTGCAGATCCATACCGCGGACAAGCCGTCGGGGCCTTCCCGGCTTGGCCTCGCCGTTGAACCCATGACGTGCCCGCCTGATGCCTTCAATAGCGGAACGGATGTGGTCCGGCTGGCTCCGGGGGAGTCCCATAAGGCCGGCTGGACCATCCGGGCGATCAGCCGTTGAGTTAGGGCTCAGCCGTTGAGGTACGTCCTGGCGAAGCGCCGGTACTGTTCGAGCACCTCGGACGCGCCGCCGTCGGCCGCCGTCACTTCGGTGCCGGACGACTCCCACTCCGGCCACCGGCCCGCGAGGACGGCCGCCGCCTGCCGGGCGGCGCCGTCGGCCACGTATTCACCGGGCTCGGGCACCATGACGGGAAGGCCGAAGACGGACGCGGCAATCTGCTGCACGGCAGCGGACTGCGCGCCGCCTCCCACGAGGATGACGCGTGCGGCCGCAACTCCCTGCGCCTGCAGGGCCGCCAGCCCGTCCGCGAGGGAGCAGACCACGCCTTCGACGGCGGCCCGGGCCAGGTTGGCCCGCGTGTAGCTCGCCAAGGTGGCGCCGTGCAGCGAACCGGTGGCGTGCGGCAGGTTGGGTGTGCGCTCGCCTTCGAAATAGGGAACGAGCGTGAGGCCGCCCGAACCTGCCGGGGCGGCAAGGGCGAGTTCGTTGAGCCCGCCCAGCGTCACGCCGAGCAACGCGGCCGTGGAATCGAAGATCCGGGTGGCATTCAGCGTGCAGGCCAGCGGGAGGAAGTTGCCGGTGGCGTCGGCAAATCCGGCCACAAGTCCGGTTGCATCGGCGGCCGGAGTCTCCGAGACGGCGAAAACCGTCCCCGACGTCCCCAGCGATACCACCACGTCGCCCGGACGGGCGCCGACGCCAAGGGCTGCAGCCGCATTGTCGCCGGCGCCGGGGCCGATGAGTGCGCCCGACGGCGTTGTGCCTGCGGCCTCCAGCGAACCGGCGACGGCGGGCAGAACCGGGACATGTCCCAGTACCTTCCGGAGGAGTTCCGGGAGGTAGGTCCCCGAGGCCGTGGAGAAGTATCCGGTTCCGGAGGCATCGGACCTGTCCGTCCTGAGCAGCTGCAGCGAGGAGGGTCCCGATCCCGGGCCATGGCCCGCGAGCCGCCAGCTGAGCCAGTCGTGCGGCAGGCAGACGGCCGCCACGCGGCGTGCGCTGTCCGGCTCATGGCGGGCCAGCCAGCGAAGTTTGGTGATGGTGAGGGAAGCCACCGGAACCGTACCCGTCGCCTCCGCCCAGTAGGCGGCTCCGGCTCCCGCGTCGCCGTCGCCCGCCTCTTTGATGAGCTGTTCCGCATCCTCTGCGGAGCGCGTGTCGTTCCAGAGCAGGGCGGGGCGCACCACCGCACCGGAGGCGTCCAGGCACACCATGCCATGCTGCTGGCCGCCTACGGAGACGGCGGCCACATCGTCCAGGCCGCCGGCCTGTGCGATGGCTTCCTGGAGCGCGGCCCACCAGTGGTCGGGGTGGATCTCGCTACCGTCGGGGTGGGCGGCGCGGCCCTGGCGGATCAGCGTGCCGGTGTGCGCATCCCGGATCACCACTTTGCATGACTGCGTGGAACTGTCGATTCCTGCTACCAACGGCATGGCGGGTTCTTTCTGAAGGGCTGCCGCCGGATCCGGCGGTCCGGATCCGGCGGCAGTGGAGCTGGCTGGTTGGGGGAGCCTGGCCTAGCGGGCGCCGAGCAGGTGCTCGATGGCCAGCTGGTTGAGGCGGACGAAGGCGAAGGACCGCCGGGCGGCGGCATCGGCGTCGAACTCCGCGAATGCGGAAGCGTCAGCCAGCAGATCCGCCGTGGTCTCTCCGGCGGCGAGGGTGGGCTCGCCGAGTTCGAAGACGCCGGAGGTCTTCAGGGCTTCCTGGACATCGGGGTCGGCGCGGAAGGCCAGGGCACGCTCCTTGAGGAGGAGGTACATGGACATGTTGGATTTCGCGGATTCCCAGACGCCGTCGTATCCGTCGGTGCGTGAGGGCTTGTAGTCGAAGTGACGCGGGCCGTCGTACTTCGGGCCGCCGTTGGGGAAGCCGTTTTCGAGCAGGTCCACGGTGAAGAATGCGCTGGTGAGGTCGCCGTGCCCGAAGACGAGGTCCTGGTCGTACTTGATGCCGCGCTGGCCGTTGAGGTCGATGTGGAAGAGTTTCCCGGCCCACAGCGCCTGGGCGATGCCATGGGTGAAATTCAGCCCGGCCATCTGCTCGTGCCCGGTTTCCGGGTTGAGGCCCACGATGTCGCCGTGTTCCAGCTGTGCGATGAAGGCCAGTCCGTGGCCGACGGTGGGCAGGAAGATGTCGCCGCGGGGCTCGTTGGGTTTTGGTTCCAGGGCGATCCGAAGGCCGTAGCCCTTGTCCTTGATATAGGCGGCGGCCGTGTCCACGCCTTCCTTCATCCGGTCCAGGGCGGCAGAGAGGTCCTTGGAACCGTCATACTCGCTGCCTTCGCGCCCGCCCCACATGACGAAGGTCTCTGCACCCAGCTCTGCTGCAAGGTCGATGTTCTGAAGGACCTTGCTGAGCGCGAACCGGCGGACCGAACGGTCGTTGGAGGTGAAGCCGCCGTCCTTGAAGACGGGATGGCTGAACAAATTGGTGGTCACCATTGGGGTCTTGAGGCCCGTCTCGGCCAAGGCGGCCTTGAAGTTCTTCAGGATCAGCTCGCGCTCGGAGGCTGTGGCGTCGAACGGGACCAGGTCGTTGTCATGGAAGGTGATGCCGTAAGCGCCCAGTTCGCTGAGCTTGTGGACGGCTTCGACGGGGTCCAGGGCGGGGCGGGTGGCGACGCCGAAGGGATCCGCCCCGGTCCAGCCGACGGTCCAAAGGCCGAAGGTGAAGCGGTCTGCAGGGGTGGGCTGGAGGGTCATGAAACATCCTTGGTTCGGAGGTGGGGTGGAAGCTGTCGGCCAGGTAGGAAAGCAGGCCGGTGAATTAGTTTTCAATCTGAACTATATGCGTCATGATTGACTTGGGTCAATGATTAAGGCGGCGGAAATGTCACGGGAAAATAATGTTGACGGCAGTGCGGCGCGTCCGGCACCCGGCCGGGTGGAGGACGTCCGGCGTGGCAACCTCGTCCGGGTCCTCGCGGCCATTGCGCAGGCACGGACGGATCCGCAGCGCTACCCGACGCGTGCTGAGCTGGCTTCCCTGACCGGCTTGACCAAGGCTTCAGTGTCCAGCCTGGTCGCCGAGCTCGCGGACTCCGGCCTGGTCATGGAGTCCGGCGCCACGCGCGACGGTGAACGCGGCAGGCCCGGGGTAGGCCTCCAGCTCAGCACCCGCCGCGGCGTGGTGGGCATGGAAATCAACGTGGACTACATCTCGGCGGGCCTTCTGGACCTCGGCGGTGCGCTGCGCGCGTTCAGGACGCTGGAATGCGGAAACCGCGGCCAGTCGCCGGAATCCGTCATGGCCCTGTTGTCCGGGCTCGTGAACGACGTAGTCGCCGAGGCAGCAGCCGCCGGGATCGCAATCCTGGGCGGCGGACTGGCGGTGCCCGGACTCGTGGACACGGCATCCGGAACGGTTTCCAGCGCCCCCAACCTGCAGTGGCACAATGTTGCCCTTGAGCTGGGCGGGTTGCTGCCGGGCGCACCTCTGGGCACGGTTCTGTATAACGAGGCAAACTGCGCTGCCCTGGCCGAGCTCTGGTACGGGCACGGATTGGAATTCCGCGACTACCTGTTTGTTTCCGGTGAGGTGGGTGTCGGTGGCGGCCTGGTCATCGGCTCCCGGCTCTTTGCCGGACCCCACGGGCAGGCGGGGGAGGTGGGCCACGTGGTGGTTGATCCGTCGGGTCCGGACTGCTCGTGCGGCGGCCGCGGCTGCCTGGAAACATTCGCCGGACAGGAGGCCATCTTTGCCGAGGCCGGCATTCCGGCAGGAACTGCCTCCGTGCGGCTGGGGCAACTCGTGGAACAACTTGGCGCCGGCAATGCTGCCGCCGCATCGGCCGTGGCCCGTGCCGGCCGCTACCTTGGTATCGCCGCAGCCTCCACGGCACGGCTGATGAACCTCTCCGCCGTTGTCCTCGGCGGCCACTTCACCCGGATGGGGCCGTGGATTGCACCGGCCGTAATAGCAAGCCTCGCCGTCCATGCGCCCGGCGTCGTCAGTCCTGCCAGGGTGGCGGTTTCGGAACTCGGCCAGTCGGCTGCCCTCCTGGGCGCGGCCGGGAGCGCCCTGCGTTCCGTCCTTGCCGCTCCCTCCGGGCTGACGACTGCCGGCTAGGTGCGGCCCGGGGCGGCGAGCCGGACCACCGCCCGGCTCCACGGCACACCAGCCCACCGGCGCTCCGTCATGGAAGGCGAGGACGCCCGACGTCGGGCCATTCCGCCGGTCCTGTGATTAGGGGTGATGCGGTCACGGCCGCCAGCCGTGTCCGGTAAGCCAGGTGGCACACAGCTCTGTCCACCGCTCCACCCCGGCAACCCCGGGAGCGAGGCCCAGCCCGTGCCGGCCTTGCGGAAAGACGTGCAGCTCTGCAGGCACGGCAGCCTTGCGCAGCGCCATGGCGTAGCGCAGGCTGTGTTCAACATCGACCGCTGCGTCGTCAAACGTGTGCCAGATGAACGCCGGGGGAGTGCTGCTTGTGACGGTGAGCTCGGCGGACAGCTCTGCCAGCAGGTCACCGGAGGGTGCCGCGCCGAGCAGGTTGTCGATGCTGCCCTGATGGACGGCCGATTCGAAGGACACCACGGGGTAGCACAGGATGGCGAGGTCCGGCCGGGACCCCGGGGCGTCGAGTGTCTCGTCTCCGGTGGGAACGCCTCCGGCGAGGGTGGCAGCCAGGTGCCCTCCGGCGGAGAACCCCAGGACACCCACGCGGGAGCCATCCACTTCGAGTCCGTGGCCGCCGCACCTGATCCATGCCAGGGCCGCCTTCGCGTCCGCCAGCGGGGCCGGGTGGCGGTGCGGAGCCACCCGGTAGCGCAGCACGAAGGCGTGGATGCCCAGGGACGCCAGCCATTCGGCCACCGGCTCTGCCTCGTGGTCGGCGTGGCGCGCGTAGCCTCCGCCGGGAAGGACCAGGATTGCCGGGAACCGCCGGGGGGATTGCCCGCCGTCCGGGTGTGCGCGGCCCGGTGACGTGCCGCCTCCGGGCGCGGCAGGACCGTGGCGGGCCGGGACAACGGTGAGGCCGGCCGGCATCCGGGAGTTGCCGGTCAGGCGGTCCATTCTGTGCTCCGCCGGAGCGTCACCTGACCGGTGACGGCCGGACCGTCGTCGTGTTTTCCTTCAGTTCCGGCGGCCGCTGTGGACCCCACGGTGCTCAAGGTGGCCAGGCGGCCGATTTCCTCCAGCGGAAGGCGCACCGTTGAAAGCCCCGGGCGGAAGTCCCGGAGCGTTTCGATATCGTCAAACCCTGCGATCAGCGCGTCGCGGGGAATTCGGAATCCCTGGGAGCGAAGCCCTGCAGCTGCGCCGATTGCCATGACATCGTTCGCCGCGAAGATGCACAGATCCGGCTTCCCGCCCTCGTTCGCGGGGGCGGAGTTCCGGGCGTTCCGGATCCGTTCGGCCAGCACGAGTCCGGCTTCGTAGCCGCCGGCACGGTTGAAGGAGGCGCGGAGGACTTCGGCTTCGGGGCGGCCGGCCGAGGCGAGGCCGGCCTGGAAGCCGCGGATCCGGTCGTCGGACGTGATCAGGCCTTCGGGGCCGCCGATGATGACGAAGTCGCCTGAATGGCTGGCTGTGAGCTTTCCGGCAAGTTCCGCGGCCAGCTGCTCATTCGGCACTTCCACAAGGTGGTAGCCGTCCAGTTCAGCGGCTCCGACGATGGCTTGGCCCACCACCCCCACGTGCCCGCCATTGCGGCAGTAGCGGTCCAGTTCGGCGGCAAGTTCGGCGTTGCCCTGGTGGTCTTCCGGGCGGCTGGACCGTGAGCCGGCAATGACGATGGCGTCGGCCCGCCTGGCAGCGAAGGCGGCGACGGCTTCCTTCTCATCGGCCGGAGTTCCGCCTGTCGTGGCCAGCAGCACCATCTTGTGCTGCTCGCGGGCCACTTCCTGGACGCCGCGGGCTATGGCGGAGAAATACGGATCCGCGATGTCGTGCACAATCAGGCCCACCAGTCCCGAACTGGACTTCGCGAGTGCCTGGGCCTGGGCGTTGGGGATGTAACCAAGGGTCTCGGCTGCCTGCCGTACCCGCTCGGACACTCCCGGGCCGGGTTTGCGGGCGGAGCCATTGAGGACGCGTGACGCAGTAGCCGGCGAGACCCCGGCCAATCGTGCCACCTCGGTGAGGGTACTTGCAGCCACTGATATTTCTCCTGTTCAGCCAACGTGCGCGTAGTGGTCATTATGGCAGTTTGCACGACTTTCGGGAAAGCGCTTGCCATGCGGCGCGGGAAGATGCATCATAAATGCAGTGGGAATGCGCTTTCCCAGCACACCGTACTGAACCAACTCACCGTGGAGGACACATGGGCTTCGAAACAAAGACGATCCGTATCGCCATGAACGGCATTACCGGCCGGATGGGCTACCGCCAGCACCTGCTGCGTTCCATCCTCCCCATCCGCGACGCGGGCGGCTTCACCCTTGAAGACGGCACAAAGGTCCAGGTCGAACCCATCCTGGTCGGCCGCAACGAAGCCAAGATCCGGGAACTCGCCGAACTGCACAAGGTCTCCGAGTGGAGCACCGACCTGGACGCCGTAATCAACGACCCCACAGTCGACGTGGTCTTTGACGCGTCCATGACCAGCCTCCGCGCCGCCACCCTGAAGAAGGCGATGTCCGCGGGGAAGCACATCTTCACGGAGAAGCCCACGGCGGAAACCCTGGCGGAGGCCATTGAACTGGCCCGGACCGGCAAGGAAGCCGGGGTCACCGCCGGCGTCGTGCACGACAAGCTCTACCTGCCCGGTTTGGTCAAGCTGCGCCGCCTCGTTGACGAAGGCTTCTTCGGCCGCATCCTGTCCATCCGTGGCGAATTCGGCTACTGGGTCTTCGAAGGCGACGTCCAGGCAGCCCAGCGCCCGTCCTGGAACTACCGCAAGGAAGACGGCGGCGGCATGACCACGGACATGTTCTGCCACTGGAACTACGTCCTCGAAGGCATCATCGGCAAGGTCAAGAGCGTCAACGCCAAGACCGCAACCCACATCCCGGCCCGCTGGGACGAAGCCGGCAAGGAATACAAGGCCACGGCCGACGACGCCTCCTACGGCATCTTCGAGCTGGAAACCCCGGGCGGCGACCAGGTCGTCGGCCAGATCAACTCCTCCTGGGCGGTCCGCGTTTACCGCGACGAACTGGTGGAATTCCAGATCGACGGCACCCACGGTTCGGCGGTCGCGGGCCTGAATAAGTGCGTCGCACAGCAGCGCGCCCACACCCCCAAGCCCGTCTGGAACCCTGACCTGCCCGTGACCGAGTCCTTCCGCAGCCAGTGGCAGGAAGTGCCGGCCAACGCCGACCTGGACAACGGCTTCAAGCTGCAGTGGGAAGAGTTCCTGCGCGACGTCGTTGCCGGCCGCGAACACCGCTTCGGCCTGCTCTCCGCGGCCCGCGGCGTCCAGCTCGCCGAGCTCGGCCTGCAGTCCAACGACGAACGCCGCACCATCGACATCCCGGAGATCTCGCTCTGATGACATCCCTGATCCTTCCCACCGACGACGGCGGAACCCGCGAATACCGTCTTAAGTCCGCGCCCGCCTGGGCAAAGCCCTCGGCCCCCATCACCTCGCGGCACGCCTACGCCGCAGCCCACGTCATCCCGGAAGTCACCGCGGACAACACCCCCGGCGCACCGGCCCGGCTCGACTGGGACGCCACCATGGCCTACCGGCACGAACTCTGGTCCTACGGCCTCGGGGTGGCCGATGCCATGGACACCGCCCAGCGCGGCATGGGCCTGGACTGGGCTGCCACCCAGCAGCTGATCAAGCGCACCGGCGTCGAGGCGGCGTCGGTGGTCGCCGGGGGCGCTGCCGCCACGGCCGGCAAGTCGGTGCGCGACCTCGTCTCGTGCGGGGCCGGCACCGACCAGCTGGATCCGGCCGCCCTGCCGACGGGCGCCGCCGGCATCCAGGCCGTCCTGGACGCATACCGTGAACAGGTCGCCGTCGTCTCCGAGGCCGGGCCAAAGGTCATCCTCATGGCCTCACGCGCCCTGGCCAAAGTGGCCAGCGGGCCTGATGACTACCTGCACGTGTACTCCACGCTGCTGCGGGAAGCGGACCAGCCGGTCATCCTGCACTGGCTTGGCACCATGTTCGATCCCGCGCTCGCCGGCTACTGGGGTTCCGACGACGTCTCCACGGCCACTGATACGTTCCTCTCCCTGATCCGCGAGCACGCTGACAAGGTGGACGGCGTCAAGGTTTCGCTTCTTGATGCCAGCCACGAGGTGGCGCTGCGCGCCGCACTCCCCGACGGCGTCCGTCTCTACACCGGCGACGACTTCAACTACCCGGAACTGATCGACGGCGACGGCACCCACCATTCGGATGCCCTGCTCGGCATCTTCGCCGCCATCTACCCGGCAGCATCGGCAGCGCTGCAAAGCTACGACGCCGGCGATGCAGTCAAGGCGCGTGCCATCCTGGACTCCACCCGGGAACTGGGCAAGCACATCTTCAGCGCCCCCACCTTCTACTACAAGACCGGCATCGCGTTCATGTCCTGGCTCAACGGCAAGCAGCCCGGTTTCCAGATGGTGGGCGGGCTGCACTCCGGCCGATCCGTGGTGCACCTCGCCAAGACCTTCGAACTTGCCGACCAGGCCGGACTGTTGAAGGATCCCGCCCTGGCTGCGTTCCGGATGTCCGACTACCTGCGCATCAACGGGGTGGGAGTATGACGTTCAATTCAGGGCAGTCCCCTTTTTCGCGACTTTCCCTCAACAGCGCCACCACCAAGAAGTGGACCCTGGCCGAGGCCGTTGATGGCTGCGCCCGTGCGGGGATCCCGGCGATCGGCCCGTGGCGTGACCGCGTTCACGAGGCCGGCCTGGACAAGGCCGCCAAGATCATCCGGGATGCCGGACTGCGGGTGTCCTCGCTCTGCCGTGGCGGCTTCCTGACGGCAGCCGACGCGGAGGGGCAGGCTGCGGCGCTCGCCGACAACCGCGCAGCCATCCTGGAAGCCGTGGCGCTGGACACCCGGGAGCTGTTCCTGGTGGTCGGCGGCCTCGCACCGGGGGAGAAGGACGTAGTGGCTGCCCGCCAGCGCGTCGCCGACCGCCTCGCGGACCTGGTTCCGTTCGCCGCCGAGAACGGCGTCCGGCTGGTGCTGGAGCCGCTGCACCCGATGTACGCCGCCGACCGCGCCCTGATCTCCACCCTGGGCCAGGCCCTTGACCTGGCGGCACCGTACGACGCGAAGGCCGTCGGCGTCGCCGTCGACACCTTCCATGTGTGGTGGGACCCCGAGTTGAAGGCCCAGATCGAACGTGCCGGGCGGGAGAACCGCATCGCCTCCTATCAGGTCTGCGATTTCAACCTGCCCATCGCAGCAGACGCGCTGTTGTCCCGGGGCATGATGGGCGACGGCGTGATCGACTTCGCAACCATTGGCACCTGGGTCCGCGATGCCGGTTACACCGGCGACATCGAAGTGGAAATTTTCAACCAGGAAATCTGGGACGCCGACGGCGACAGCGTCCTGGCGACCATGAAGGAGCGCTACGCGGGACTCGTCCTGCCGTACGCCTGACCGGCCGCAGCGTCTTCCCGCGGGGACGCGATTCCTGATGCAGACCGCGGGCCCCTGCTTCGTCACGGCCGGGGCCCGCGCCCCACCGAACGGCCCGGCACCGAACAGCGGTGCCGGGCCGTTTTTGGCTCCTCCGATCTTCCGGGGCCGTAACTCGTCGGGGTTCTTAACAACGCCCGCCGTGGCGCGTAGGGTCGTGCGCAGGAGGGACTGACATGAATGATCAGATCAAGCTCGCGGAAGCATCCGTGCTGGTGGAAGCCCCACGGAGCCGGGTATGGCAGGCGCTGACCGATCCGGAAATCGTCAAGCAGTATTTCCTCGGCACTACTGTGACCACTACCTGGCGCGAGGGCGAGCCGGTGACTTTCGCCGGGGAGTGGAAAGGCAAACACTACGAGGACAAGGGCGTCGTGCTGGAGAACCGGCCTGAGGACCTCTTGCGCATCAGCCACTACAGCCCGCTGACCGGGCTGCCGGACGTGCCGGAAAATTACCATACGGTGGAGTACCGGCTGGATGAGAAGCCGGACGGCACTCAGGTCACCATCACGCAGGGGAACAACAAGAGTGACTCCGAAGCGGAGGAGTCTGCGAAGCTCTGGGAAATGGTCCTGGGAAACCTCAAGGGGCTGCTTGAACGCTGACGGTTCCTGCCGGACGGAGTGGTTGCCTGGGCCGCACGTGTGAAGCGTCGACAAGCCGAACGTTCCGGACTAGCTTGGGCACATGACTGAGATTCCAGACGAAAACGGCACCGCCCGGGGCGACGACGGTACGGTCCGGCCGGCGGAAGAAGCCGCCCGGGTTTCCGTCGCCGGCGATCTGGCGGAAACGGTTGAGCCCGATATCGCCGAAATGGACGACACCCCCGAAGGACACCGCGGAGACGTGGATTTTGGGTGAGGTTGCACGGGTGACACGGACCGCTTCGGAATGACTTGGCGGTGCCGCCACCGGGTGCTTTAGCGCACCCGCTGCGCAAGCACCCGGCGGCGATGGGCCGCGGCACGCAACTGGATGATCCGGGCTGCGCCGGCAACAGCCACCAGCACCCCGCCGCCCACAGCGGCAATGAAGAGTGCAATCCCCAGCGGAACGGCGCCCTCCAGCCCGAAATACCTGACCTGCACGTAGTCCTGGTTTTGCAGGATGAAGATGATCAGGAGCACCATTACCGCCAATGCAGTGGCGACGGCGGCCCAGACCATCCCGGCGCGCGTCACGTGCCGTTCCTCCGTCGGCGCAGTCGACTGCGTTGCGGGTGCGCCGGGGGACGGAACGCGCCGGGCCGGTGTGGCCTCTTCCGTTCCGCGCTGTGCCGGTACCCCTTGGGCCGGCGCGCCAGGTGCCTGTTCGCCCGGGACGGGTGTGTCCGCCGGCGGAATGCTCCGGGCCGCACCGGGTCCCGTTTGCGGTGATGACGTGGCTGTTTCCTGCGGCTCGTAGTCCGGTGATTGCTGAGTCATACGGTCCATCCTCTCCAAGATGATCCACCGCCACGGAAGGTGCGGCGCCGACGCCACTTCAAATGAGTCGGCGCCGCCCTCAAATGATAAGCAGGCTTAGCGTGAATTGCTCGCAGAAGCAGGTTGTCCTGCGTCCGGCATGTCAATTAACACTGTCCTCCGGAGACTCACGTCTGGAAAGGCCGAGGCGGCATTGCCCTTGCCGCCACGACGAAAGGTCCCCAATCGGGCTGACGCCAGGATGAACGAAACGGCCCCCACTGCGTTGACGCAAGTGGGAGCCGCTTCCTGTTGAGTGCCCCAGGAGGGAATCGAACCCCCGACCGGCGGATTAGAAGGCCGCTGCTCTATCCCCTGAGCTACTGGGGCACGTAGGCGTGTCCGGACCAATCCGGCAGCGCCTAGAAAAGTTTACAGTGCCACGCGCCCTCGGCCAGTCAGCCCCGTCGCGGCGTTTTGACTCATCCCCAACATCCCGGTTTTACCCGGAGTTGTGCACATAGCGACGCGGGCCCCTCGCCCCGGCGCTGATGCGGCCCGAAGCTGAAGGTGCCTGCTAGGGCACCACCATTCGAGACAGGACACCAAGATGACCGACAACATCACCGTCCGGGGCTTCGTCGCCACGGAAATCAGGAGTTCCACCACGCCCGGGGGAGTCGCCACCGCGTCGTTTCGACTCGGCTCCACGGACAGGCGGTATGACCGCGCATCGAGCACGTGGGTCGATGGCAATACCAACTGGTTCACGGTTCAGGGCTACCGGCAGCTTGCCGGAAACATGGGCTGCAGCATCAAGAAGGGCCAGCGCGTCATCATCGTGGGCCGGCTCAAGATGCGAAGCTGGGAAAAGGACGGCAGGATCTATCACGCTGCCGAGATCGACGCAGAGTCGGTTGGCCACGACCTCATGTGGGGCTCGGCCAATTTCACCCGCACCGCCGGCAACTCCGCCCACTCCGGCGCGGCCCAGGGGCAGCAGGACCACGCGTCCGGACCGCAGGACGGCAGCGGGCCCGGCGGGGAGGACCCCGATGACGCCGGAGACCTCAGGGGGGACGGGGGCGACCCCGATCCCGCAGCTGAAGGTATCTTCATCGACGGCGAGAGCGGTGACGTCCTGCAGCTCGATTCGGAGACCGGCGAACTTACCGGGACGGCCGCGTGAACATGCCCCGCTGATGCCCCGAGTGCGGCACCGTCCCCTGCGGTGCCGCATGGCAGAATGGCAAGGTGATCCGAGCAAAGACACCCCAGCCACAGTACGGAACGCCACAGTCCGTATCGCCGCAGTCCGGCACAGGGCGGCGGCTGCGCGGCGCGTCAGTTGTGCTCCTCGGGGCGTCCATGCTTGCGGCGGGCGTCGCAGGCTGCAGCGGTGCGGGTGCGGGTTCCGCGGCCTCTCCCTCTCAGGCCGCCGCTGTGCCCGGATCCCAGGTCGCGCAGCCGGCAGCGTCAGCTACTGCCGGGCCGGAGGCAGCTCCGGGACCGCAGCGGCCCGAACTGGACGCTGCCACCGCCCGGCTGAGCGAAACCGTCGGCAATGCCCTTCGCGGAGTCGCCGCGGCCAACCCCAAGCCGGGGCAGGACCAGCTGACGGCGGCCCTGACCGGCGCCGGGATACCCGCCGGTTCCCTGCAGGTATCCGCCAGCCGCACGCCCACCGGCCTGGAAGTCGACGCCATAGAGGCCGCAGCGCTTCAGGGTAGGGATTGTGTGATCGGCCAGATCCGCGACGGAAGTGTCGTGGTCACCGTCCTGCCCGTGCTGGCAACCGGAAAGTGCTTCGTCGGCGGCTGAGGCTGAGCCGGACCGCCCACGAATGACAGCCGCGAATGTGAGTTAACCCCGCCGACCCACTAGATTTGGAACCATGGCGGAATTTATCTACACAATGACCAAGGCCCGCAAGGCCGTTGGCGAAAAACTTATTCTCGACGACGTAAGCATGTCCTTCTTCCCGGGGGCCAAGATTGGTGTTGTTGGCCCCAACGGTGCCGGTAAGTCCACCATCCTCAAGATCATGGCTGGCCTGGACACCCCCTCCAACGGCGAGGCACGGCTTAGCCCCGGCTACACGGTGGGCATCCTGCTCCAGGAGCCGCCGCTGAACGAGGAGAAGACCGTCCTGGGCAACGTCCAGGAAGGCGTAGGCGAGATCTACGGGAAGATCCAGCGCTTCAATGAGATCTCCGAGGAAATGGCCAACCCTGACGCGGACTACGACACGCTTCTGGAAGAAATGGGCCAGCTCCAGGAAGCCATCGACGCCGCCGACGCCTGGGACCTCGACTCCCAGCTCGAGCAGGCCATGGATGCCCTCCGCTGCCCGCCGGCGGATGCCGACGTCACCCTTCTCTCCGGTGGTGAGCGCCGCCGCGTTGCGCTGTGCAAGCTCCTGCTGCAGAAGCCGGACCTCCTCCTGCTCGACGAGCCCACCAACCACCTCGACGCCGAAAGCGTCCTCTGGCTGGAACAGCACCTCTCGAACTACGCCGGCGCCGTCCTCGCCGTCACCCACGACCGGTACTTCCTCGACCACGTGGCCGAGTGGATTGCGGAAGTGGACCGCGGCCACCTCTACCCTTACGAAGGCAACTACTCCACGTACCTGGAGAAGAAGCGCGCCCGACTGGAAATCCAGGGCAAGAAGGACGCCAAGCAGGCGAAGCGCCTCACCGAGGAACTCGAGTGGGTCCGCTCCAACGCCAAGGGCCGCCAGACCAAGTCCAAGGCGCGCCTGGCACGCTACGAGGAAATGGCCGCCGAGGCGGACCGTACCCGGAAGCTCGACTTCGAAGAGATCCAGATCCCGCCGGGACCCCGCCTGGGCGGCCTGGTGCTCGAAGCCAAGAACCTGCAGAAGGGCTTCGAGGACCGGACCCTCATCGACGGACTCTCCTTTACGCTTCCCCGTAACGGCATCGTTGGCGTCATCGGCCCCAACGGCGTCGGCAAGACCACCCTGTTCAAGACGATCGTCGGTCTGGAACCGCTTGACGGCGGCGACCTGAAGATCGGCGACTCGGTCAAGATCTCCTACGCCGACCAGAGCCGCGGCGGCATCGACCCCAACAAGTCCCTCTGGGAGGTTGTCTCGGACGGCCTCGACTACATCCAAGTGGGCCACGTTGAAATGCCGTCCCGTGCCTACGTCGCGGCGTTCGGATTCAAGGGCCCGGACCAGCAGAAGAAGGCAGGTGTCCTCTCCGGTGGTGAGCGCAACCGCCTGAACCTGGCCCTGACCCTCAAGCAGGGCGGCAACTTGCTGCTCCTTGACGAACCGACCAACGACCTCGACGTCGAAACGCTCAGCAGCCTCGAAAACGCCCTTCTGGAATTTCCCGGCTGCGCCGTCGTGGTGTCGCACGACCGCTGGTTCCTGGACCGTGTGGCGACCCACATCCTGGCTTACGAAGGTGACGAGGAGAACCCGTCGAAATGGTACTGGTTCGAGGGCAACTTCGAATCGTACGAGGAAAACAAGGTGGAGCGCCTCGGCCCGGATGCGGCCAAGCCGCACCGCGTGACGCACCGCCGCCTGACCCGCGACTAGGCTCAGCGCGCACGTCAAGACAGGCAAAAGGCCGGTTTCCCGACGGGAACCGGCCTTTTGCCTGTGCAAGCCCGGACCGGCCGCCGGCCGCTGTCGCCCGGCGGCCCTGCTCCGGATAGGCCGGTTAGTCCTTCCCGGCCTTGCGCATCTGGTGCTGGAGTACCTTTGTCTGGAAGGCGCCCACCACTTTGTTCTTGAGGTCGGTCGGCACCCGGACCATGCCCTCCTGGGCCACCGTTGCGACGTGCTGTCCGTCCCGGCTGAATATCCTGCCCGTGGCCAGCCCGCGGGCGCCCTGTGCGCTCGGTGATTCCTGCACGTACAGCAGCCACTCATCGACGCGCACCGGGCGGTGCCACCACATGGCGTGGTCGAGGCTTGCGACGCTCATGCCCGGCGTGATCCAGCTGAGTCCGTGTTTGCGCAGGATGGATTCCAGCAGCGTGTAGTCACTGGCGTAGGCAAGGGCTGCGCGGTGTGTATTGGCGTCGTCCGGCATGGGCCCGAAGGTCTTCATCCAAACGGCATTGCGGGCTTCCCGTTCACCGTTTGCGGAAACGTACAGCGGCGGGTCCACATGCCGGATGTCGAAAGGACGCTCGTAGGCCCAGTGCCGTGCCACCGGGTGGTCGAACTTTCCCAGCAGGTCTGCCGTGCTGGGCAGCGATTCGGGGTCGGGGATGCCCTCGGGCATGGGGGACTGGTGGTCGATTCCCTCGTCTTCCTCCTGGAACGACGCGATCATGGACAGGATCGGCATTCCGTCCTGGTAGGCGTGGACCCGTCGGGCAGAGAATGACCGGCCGTCCCGCAGCCGCTGGACGCCGAAGGTGATGGGCTTGTTGGCGTCCCCCGGGCGCAGGAAATAGCCGTGCATGGAATGCACGCTGCGGGCGGGATCAACGGTGCGGTTGGCGGCGATCAGCGATTGTGCCAGGACCTGGCCGCCGAAGACCCGCTGCCGCGGCTGCCGCTGGGAAGGTCCCATGAAGATGTCTTCATCGGTCCGGGCACCCTCAAGTTCGCCGAGGTCAAGGAGTTCAATGAGCGAGGAGGTGGGGTCCTGTGTCGGTGGCCCCGGCAGTCCGGCATCGGCTTCAGTCATGGTTCGACTTTAGACGTCCCCCCGGCACCCTCCCAAAGAGGCGCAGCCGGTAGAGTCGATATTGTGTCTGACGTCCTAACCCAGTCCCTGCAGTTCACCGATCCCCGAGACCTCGCAGATTTGCGCACCTTTGCCACCCGCGCCAAGTCGATCGACGACGGCGCCATCCGCCTCCAGGCTTCCGGCCCGGTGCTCGCCGCCTACGTGTGCGTGCTGCGGCCCAGGCTGTTGGGCGAGGCGACGCCGACGATCCTTGGGCTGCGGACCATGGCCCTGGCACGGCCGGCGGACACCGACGTCACCGTTCCGATCTCGGCGGTACTGGACCGGCTCGCCCGGGCAGGGGAGAACGACGTCGAGCTGCCGCTGCCGCCGGTGACCGTTACCGAGTCATGGGCCGGCGTCGGCGCGCCGCGCACGGGGTGGGAGTCCGTCGGCGCGCTGCCGGACGCCACGCTGCGGCAGGCCGCCGAGGCCGGGATCACCGAGATCGCCGCCATCATTCCCGACAAACCCGGCGCCCTGATCGTCAACAACGCCCGTGCCACCGTCTGGGGCAGGGAATTGCCGGGTGCCGCCGGACTGCCACTGGGGGCCGCGTTTGCGGCCCTGACGCTCGGTTTCCTGGCCGACGGTGAACAGCAGCTTTACCGGGCTGGGCGGTGGTTCCGGCTCAGCGGGTCCCGCGGACACGTCCTGGCCCGCACCGGATCGGGGCTTTAAGACCCTCGTAAGGGTCTGAACGGGCCTGCCATACTGGGGCGCATGAGCGTCATGTCGGTGCTGGTTCCCCCGGTCGAGAGGCACCTTGGCTTCAACGACGCGCTGCATCCGGACCGAATGTGGATCCGCGCGCTGCGTTTCGCGGTCGGCGCCTTTGTGCTTATCGCCCTTGTCCGGAAGACGTATGATGCGACGCTCCCGGGCAATGACGTGGACGTCGCCCAGCTCTATTCGGAATTCACGGTCCAGTCGAACCTTGTCCTGGGACTCGTGCTCGTCGCATCAGCCGCCATGCCGCGCACCCGCCTCCCGGAATGGTGGGACCGCCTCTTCGGTGCGTTGGCGCTGTACCTGGTGATGACGGGCCTCATCTATGTGGTCCTCGTTGCCCCGCCGGGCGAGCCGTGGTGGAGCCTGGACATGTACTGGCCACAGCTGGCGCACCACCGCGTGGCTCCGCTGTTCGCCGCGCTCGACTGGCTCCTCGTGACGAGGACGGTGCGGGGCACACAGGTCCGTCCGCTCGTTTGGCTCGGATATCCCGCCGCCTTCCTCGTTTTCTCGTGGGTGCGCGGAGCCGTCGACGGCTGGTATGTCTACGATTTCCTTGATCCGACGCTCGACGGCGGCTGGCCGGCCGCGCTGGCGACGACGGCGCAGGTGCTCGTCGCCTTCCTCATCGTGGCGGTCCTCCTGCACGTCGCCGGCAATGCCCGCGCAGCACTCGCGGTACGGCACGAGCGGCGCTGATCACCGGACCATGCCGCGCCGGGACCTGCTGCCGCCGACGCGTCCACACGGAGGGTGGACCGCCCTCACGCGTCCGAGGGGCTGTTGATCATGGACAGCGCAGCGCGCTCCATATAATCCCACAGCGTGCCCTCGTAGAGCGGCGGCAGTTCCAGCGCGTCAACTGCCGTGCGCATGTGGTGCAGCCACCGGTCCTTGGCTTCGGGGGTAACGCGGAACGGCATGTGGCGCATGCGCAGCCGGGGGTGTCCGCGTTCCTCGCCGTAGGTGGTGGGGCCTCCCCAGTACTGCTCGAGGAACATCAGGAAACGCCGTTTCGCCGGTCCCAGGTCCTCTTCCGGATACATCGGCCGGAGCAGCGGGTCGGTGGCCACGCCGTCGTAGAAGACGTCTATGAGTTTCACGAAGGTCTCGTGGCCGCCCACGGCGTCGTAGAAATTGTCCGTGTACCCGGGACGGGAGAACGGATCGTTCTGCATCAGCATCTTCGGTTGGCGCGGTTCAGGGGTTGGCGTGCTCATGGCTACTCTCCGGCTTTCTGCTGGGGTGCGGTATCGGGGTCGGGCACGTCCGCGGTGTCGTCCGCCGGCGGGACATAGTTGCCCTGCGAGCGGTTGCCCACGCGCAGGATCTCACCGTTGCGCAGGTACCAGATGGCGCCGTCGTCGGAACGGACGCGGGTGATCCGCAGGCCCATGGACTCCACAGTGCCCACCACTTCGCTGGTCTCGATGACATCGCCGATGCCGTACTGGTCCTCGATTGTGATGAAGATGCCGGCCAGGAAGTCGCGGATGAGCTGCTGGGCGCCGAAGCCGATGGCGACACCCAGGATGCCCACGCTCGTCAGTAGCGGCGCGATGTCCACATCCAGGTTCTTGAGGACGTACATGATGGTGATCACGGCGATCAGGACACCCGCCACGCTGTTCAGCAGCGATCCGATCGTTTTGGCCCGCTGAACGCGGCGTTCGTGGTCCAGGGCCCGCAGCGCAGGGGCGACCCAGCGGAAGTGCGGCTTCTTGAAGAACGTGGTTCCGGCGGCCACACTCTTGGTGATTCCGGCAATCACAAACGAGGCTACGAGCCAGATTGTGACGCCCACTCCGATGCTGATCACGATCCCGGCGGCGTTGATTCCGGACATGTCCGGGGTAGCGGGCGGGGTGATCGACAACATGCTGTACATCGGCAGGGATGCTCCTTATTGCTTAGCGGCTCTCGCCGGAGCTGCCGGGCGTTCGCCGGGCGCATAACACTCTTTTCACCTTCAACAGTAGCGCCGTAGCGTGGCCACATGCGCATCCTGATTCTTGGCGGCACCGCATTCCTGTCGGCCGAAATTGCCCGGCAGGCAGCTGCCGCGGGCCATGCTGTGACGTGCCTCGCCCGCGGCTCGGCGGCCACCCCGCCGGAAGGAGCGGCCTGGCTGCGGGCCGACCGCACCATGGGGCCGCCGGCCTACGCCGAGGCGGCAGGAGACTGGGACGCCGTCATTGACGTGGCCCGTGACCCGGAGCAGGCCAGGGACGCGCTCGAAGCCCTGGCGCCCACGGCCGCGCACTGGACCGTGGTGTCCAGTTGCTCTGTCTACGCCGACCATTCAGTGCCCGGCGCGGATGAGAGTGCAGCCTTGCTGCCCCCGCTCACGCGGGGCACCGGCTTCGCGCCGGAGAACTACGGCGAGGCGAAGTCGGCCATCGAGCACCATGCCATCGCCATCACCGGCGGGAGGGCCCACCTCTGCCGGGCCGGGCTGGTCGGCGGTCCTGGCGACAGTTCGGACCGATACGGCTACTGGCCGGCCCGGTTTGCCCGTGACGCAGGACCGGTCATCGTTCCGGACACAGGCTCCAGTGCGACGCAGGTCATCGACGTCCGCGACCTCGCCGCGTGGATCCTGAAGGCAGCCGGACTGAAGATTACCGGAGCCCTGAACGCGGTGGGAGGCGTCGTGGGGTTCGATGACTACCTTGACGAAGCAAAGCGTGCAGCCAACTATTCGGGCCGCGTGCTGGCGGTCCCGGAGGACTGGCTGGTTGCCCGGGGGATCAGTTACTGGGCAGGCCCCGATTCACTGCCGCTCTGGCTCCCTGCGGGACACGACGGGTTTGCCACACGCTCCAACGACGCCGCGCTGGAAGCCGGCCTCAGCCTGCGGCCGTGGCAGGAGACGCTGCAGGATGCGCTCGACGACGAACGCCGCCGCGGCCTGCACCGGGAACGGAAAGCCGGGCTCAGTGCCGACACCGAAAAGCGGCTCGTGGAAGCCCGCGGCTAGGCTTCCCGCACCCGCACGGAGGGTTCGTGCAGGACGGGAAAGTTCACGCTCCGGGCAATGAAGCAGACCTTGTTTGCCTCCTCATGCAGCTGCTCCAACAGCGCGGGGTCCACGGCGGCGGCAACGGTCACCTCGGGCCGGAGGGTGGCGGACTCGAACTGGCCGCTGCCGTCGCGGTTGGTCCGCATCAGGCCTTCGGCGCTGTCCTCGTAGGCCGTCACCACCACGCCGTGCTTCACCGCCACATGCAGGAAGGACAGCATGTGGCATTGCGACAGGGCAGTCAGCAGCAACTGTTCGGGGTTGTAGCGTGTCCTGTCGCCATGGAAGGTGGGATCCGCGGAACCCTTGAGGACCGGAAGCCCGGGGATTTCGATGTCGTGGTCCCGGGAGTACCCCCGGTACGTCGACGTTCCGTCTCCCCGGTTCCCGGTCCACCGGACCGTCACGGCGTAGTGGTGCTCATCGAAGCTCATGCCGTTGGCTACCCGACGTCAGCCTGGCGGGCCCGCAGCGCGCGGGCAACGCCGTCGCGGTTTTCCAGCATCATGCGCCGCAGGGCGGCGCTGTCTTCGGGAAGCGAAGCCAGGAACTGGTCCGTCCGGTCCACGGTGGCCTGGGTGGTCTGCTGTGCCGGATAAAGCCCGACGACGATCTGCTGGGCGAGCGCGTGGGTGCGGTTCGCCACAATGCCGGGAACGGCGTCGAAATACTTCTCCGTGTAAGGTTCCAGCAGCGCCGGGTCCAGGACGCGGGTGAAACCTGCCACCGCGGACGCCTGGAGGGCGTTGGACAGTTCGCCCTTCACGACGATGGAGTCCCAGGCCGCAGCCTTGGCCTTGGCCGTGGGGATGGCCGCCTTGGCCAGTGCCGCCGCGTTCTGGCCGTTGGCGGTGTTGTCCTGTTCGAGTTCGGCGTCGATCCGGTCCTGGCCGGCCCGGCCGCCTGCCACCAGCGACGCAAGCAGTTCCCACCGCAGGTCCTGGTCGACGGTGAGGCCGTCCAGTGCCGCCGAGCCGTCCAGCAGCGCGGAAACCGTATCCAGCTGGCTGTCGCTGCGCGCCAGCAGCGCGAAGGACTTGACGAACTGCAGCTGCGCGTCCGATCCCGCCGGGACGGAACCGGCAAGGTTCCAGAGGGTGTCCGCTGCGGCCACGGACGTCTTCTCCCGGTGCGCTTCGGCAACGTAGTAGCTGAGCGTCGTGGCCAGCTGGCGAAGCTGGACCAGGATCACTGACGAATCGGATTCGGAGGCGATGTTGGCGAGGATCAGTTCGACGTAGCCGCGGGCGGGTGTTTCGCCATCGCGCGCCGCATCCCAGGCGGAGCCCCAGACGAGCGTCCGCGGCAGGCTCTCGCGGAAGTCCTTCAGGTGGGCCGTCGCGGTGGCCAGCGACTTCGGATCGAGCCGGACCTTGGCATAGGCGAGGTCGTCGTCGTTGAGCAGGATCAAATCCGGCTGCTGCAGGCCGGTAAGGGCAGGCACGTCGGTGCGTTCGCCGTCGACGTCCAGTTCCTCGCGGTGCACCCGGACAAGCTGCCCGTCGGCGACGTTATAGAAGCCGACCGCGAGCCGGTGCGGCCGGATGGTGGGCTGCTCGGGCACCGCGGACTGCACGATGGAGAAGGACGTGATGACCCCTGCGGAATCCACCGCCACGTCAGGAGTCAGCGTGTTGACGCCGGCGGTTTCCAGCCACAGCCTGCCCCACTGGTCCAGGTCACGGCCACTGGCTTTCTCCAGCTCCACCATGAGGTCGCTGAGCTCGGTGTTCTTCCAGGCGTGCTTGGCGAAGTACTCGCGGACACCGGCCATGAACTGCTCCGGGCCCACCCAGGCAACCAGTTGGCGCAGCACCGAGGCGCCCTTGGCGTACGTGATGCCGTCGAAGTTCACCTCCACGTCCTGCAGGTCGTTGATCTCGGCGAAGATCGGGTGCGTGGTGGGCAGCTGGTCCTGGCGGTAGGCCCAGGACTTCTCCACCGAGGCGAACGTGGTCCAGGCGTGGTCAAACTCGGTGTTTTCCACGGCAGCCAGGTGGGACATGTACTCGGCGAACGATTCGTTAAGCCAGAGGTCGTTCCACCAGCGCATGGTCACGAGGTCCCCGAACCACATGTGTGCGAGCTCGTGCAGCACGGTGATGGCACGGCGTTCAACCTGCGCGCCGGTGACCTTACCGCGGAACACGTAACCTTCCAGGATGGTCACGGCGCCGGCGTTTTCCATTGCGCCGGCATTGAACTCGGGAACGAAGAGCTGGTCGTACTTCTCGAACGGGTAGGGGCAGCCGAACTGCGCCTCAAAGAATTCGAATCCCTGCCGGGTGAGCTCAAAAATGTTGTCCGCATCCAGGTACTGCATGAGCGACTTGCGAGCGAACACGCCCAGGGGAACAACGCGCCCGTCGGCGCACTTCACCTCGCTGCGCACGGACTGGTACGGGCCGGCGACGAGCGCCGTGACGTAGGAGGACAGCCGCGGAGTGGCGGCGAATTCCCAGACGGAGCGGGCGCCGCCGTCCTCGCCGGGAATGGTTTCGATGGGGACCGGCGTGGGGGAGTTGGACACCAGGTCCCAGTGCGACGGCGCGGTGACGGTGAACGTAAAGCTCGCCTTCAGATCGGGCTGCTCGAACACCGCGAACATCCGGCGGGAATCCGGAACTTCGAACTGCGTGTACAGGTAGACCTCGTTGTCCACCGGGTCCACGAAACGGTGGAGCCCTTCGCCGGTGTTCATGTACGGCGCTTCGGCGACTACCAGCAGGTCGTTTTCCGCGGCCAGGTACGGGAGCTGGATGCGGACACCGTCGGACACTTCCGCGGGGTCGAGTTCCTCGCCGTTGAGCATCACGCTGAGGACCTTATCGGTCACCGCGTCGATGAAGGTGGAGGACCCGGGCCGTGCGCTGAACTTAACGGCCGTGGTAGTCCCGAAGACTTTGTCGCCCCGGGTCAGGTCCAGGCTGACGTCGTAGGACTCAACGGAGATGAGGTCGGCGCGCTCACGGGCTTCGGCGCGCGTCAGGTTCATGCCTGGCAAAGGGGGGCCTCCAGAATGGGTTGCGGTTGCCGGCCGGCAACGGTCATCGCCGGCACTGTGAAGTTATTCTTTCACTTCAGTGGGCGATGGCAAGTTAGGTGGATCACGCGGCGCCGGCGCGGAGTAGCGTTGGGGGTATGGGAATGATCAGGGATTCGGTGGACGCCAGGGCACTGCGGTTCGCGTTGGTGTTCCCCGTGCTGCTGGCCGCCGCGTTCGTTGTCTGCGCACTCTTGATCCGGCCGGACATACCGGACCCCATGGCGGTGCGCTGGACTGAGGCCGGACCGGCCGGCTTTGCGCCGTTCTCCGCCTTCGTGACCTTCGGGGGCCTGATCATCGCGCTGGTGGGCTGGCTGGTCCTGGGGCAGGCCGTACCGTTGAGCCGGCCCGCCGTCATGCGGCGTCTCATGATGGGCGCCGGACTGACGGTCAGCCTCTTCGTCACCACGGTGCTGGCTGCGGTGCTCGTGGGCCAGGCGGGAATCGCCGACGTCCGCGAAGCCCGTGTGGACATGACCGTCCTTGCCCTCGGGAGCGGGGCCGCACTGCCGCTCGGCGTCATCATGGGTTTCGTCTTCAAGGCCGACGAACGGTGGTCGGTGGATGATGACCGCGCTGTGCGGCAGGCGCTGGACCGCGAAATCGACCCTGAGCTGGCGGCGGATTCAGTCCGCTTGTGGGTCCATGCACGTAGTTCCGTGTTTGTGATGCTTGGCGTCGCTTCGCTCTTCCCGGCAGCCCTGATCTCCATCGCCGTCCCCTGGCTGGGTGCGCTCCTCGTGGCGCTGGCGGTGCTGGCAGCCGCCTTCCTCTTCGCCAGGGTCATCGTTGACCGGAGCGGGTTGCGGGTATTCGCCGCAGGATTCGTCCGCGTGATGCAAGTCCCGGCGTCGGCGATTTCCTCCGCAACGCCGGCCGTTGTCCGTGCCGCAGACTACGGCGGCTGGGGCTACCGCCACCACGGCGGAACCACCGCCATGCTGGTCAGCAGCGGACCCGCCGTCGTGGTCAACCGGGCCGACGGCAAGAAGGTGGCCATCAGCGGCGGCAGCGCCGATTCCGCCGAACGGGTGGCCGCCGTCCTGTCCCGCGTGGCCGCCAGGGCGCGCGGCGGGAAATAGCCCCCCGCGATCCGGGTTCCGACGCCTGATGCACCTCCCGGCGTCCGCAGAGTGTTCACGGCAGGCAGCCGGCGCCCGCGGGCTAGTACGCTTGGATCCGACCCCCGAAGCAGCCCGGAAGCCTACCGGTGCTTATGACTGAACGGACATTGCCGTGACCACATCCTCCGACTTTCCGCGCGTCCACATCGCCACCGACCACGCCGGCATGGAGCTCAGCGCCCATCTGGTAACCCACCTCACGGCCAAGGGCTACACCGTGGTGGACCACGGGCCCAAGGTCTACGACGCGCTGGACGATTACCCGTCCTTCTGCATCAACGCGGCGCTTGCCGTCGTGGCGGACCAGGCTGCGGGAATCAATGCCCTGGGCATCGTGCTCGGCGGCTCGGGGAACGGCGAGCAGATCGCCGCAAACAAGGTCAAGGGCGTCCGTGCGGCGCTGGCCTGGAACCTGTCCACGGCCACCCTGGCCCGCGAGCACAACGACGCCAACGTCGTGGCGGTCGGCGGCCGCCAGCACAGCGTGGACGAAGCGACGGAAATCATCGAAGCCTTCCTGCAGGAACCATTCAGCAACGATGAACGGCACGTCCGCCGCATCGGCAAGATCGCGGCCTACGAGAACACCGGCGAGGTTATCGCCTAGTGCCTGAGGGGCATTCGGTCCATCGGCTGGCCCGCCAGTTCGGGGACGTATTCGCCGGCCAGCGCCTCGCCGTTTCCAGTCCGCAGGGCAGGTTCGCCGACGGCGCGGCCCTGCTGGACGCCCGCACCTTGCTCAGCACGGTGGCGCACGGGAAGCACATGTTCCTGCATTTCGACAACGGACTCGCCCTGCATGTGCACCTGGGCCTCTATGGCGCCTGGGATTTCGGCGGTGACGCCACTTTCCGGGGCGCGTCCAGCATCGGCGCACCCCGGAAGGTGGGGGAGCGGGAAGTGTTCGACGACGGCGCAACGGACCCCGGGGCCGGCGGCGGACCGGAATACACCGGGCCGCCGGCGCCGGTGGGCGCCGTCCGTGTCCGCCTTGCCGGTGCCCACGGGTGGGCGGATCTCAGGGGTGCCACCACGTGCCACGCCATCACGGAGGCGGAGGCCGATGCCGTCCTGGCCCGGCTGGGGCCCGACCCGTTGCGTAACCTTCCCGGGGACAAGGAAGGTTTCGTTTCCGGTGTTCGTGCACGCAAGACGCCCCTCGCGGCGCTGCTGATGGACCAGAAGGTGATCGCCGGCGTCGGGAACGTCTACCGCGCCGAACTGCTCTTCCGCCAGGGCCTGGATCCCTGGCTTCCAGGGCGCTCCCTGGGCGCGGACGCGGCGGGCGGGCTCTGGGAGGACACTGTCGCCATGATGTCCGACGGCGTCCGCGACGGCAGGATCATCACCACGCCTCCCCGATACTGGACGGAACCCGGGGCCGGCCTGCCAGCGCCCGGGGAGTCCCATTTCGTCTACCGGCGGCACGGCCTTGACTGCCGGATCTGCGGTTCCCCCGTGGCACTGACGGACCTTGGCGCGCGCAAGCTTTACTGGTGCCCCGTGTGCCAGCAGGGGTCCTGAGGCAAGTTGCCGGGACAACAAGAAAGCCCCTCCGGAGAGGGGCATTCTTGTGGTGTCCTGGAGGGGACGACGGGAATCGAACCCGCGTAATCAGTTTGGAAGACTGAGGCTTTACCATTAAGCTACGTCCCCGTGGAAAGGCATCCGGCCTTGCTGCTGATCCGCAGGGGCTGTTGGTGCATTTCTTCCGGTCGGCTGCTCGAGCCGGATATAACTAAACCTAATTCAGGGCCCCAGTGTCAAATGTGCATATCCGGCCGTTATGACCGTAGACTGTTCTGTGCACTTACGGGGTGTAGCTCAGCTTGGCTAGAGCGCCTGCTTTGGGAGCAGGAAGTCGCAGGTTCAAATCCTGTCACCCCGACTCTGCAGCTTGTCAGATCATTGCGTTTGCAGAACCCCATCCCACAAAACCAGGAGTACTTAGACTGTGAAGAGCGCTGTCGAGAACCTCACCCCCACGCGGGTCAAGCTCAATGTTGAGGTCCCCTTTGAGGAATTGAAGCCCAGCATCGATGAGGCATACAAGACTGTTGCTTCGCAGATCCAGGTCCCTGGCTTCCGCAAGGGCAAAGTCCCCGCAAAGCTGATCGACCAGCGCGTTGGCCGCGGCTACGTGCTGGAAACCGCCATCAATGAAGGCCTCAACGGCTGGTACCAGGAGGCTGTCCAGGAAACCGGCATCCGCCCGCTGAGCCGTCCCGAGGTTGAAATCACCGAGGTCCCGGATCCCACCGCGACCGACGGCGAACTCAAGTTCCACGCTGAAGTTGACGTCCGTCCCGAGATCGAACTGCCGGACTACTCCGGCATCAAGGTCGAGGTCGCCGCTGCCGAGTCTTCCGAGGCAGACGTTGACAAGGCGCTCGACGAACTCCGCGGCCGCTTCGGCACGCTGAAGTCCGTGGACCGTCCGGCCGCCGACGGCGACTTCCTGACGATCGACATCACCGCCTCGATCGACGGCGCCGAAGTTGATTCGGCTTCCGGCCTGTCCTACCAGGTTGGTGCCGGCACCATGCTCGAAGGCCTGGACGAGGCTGTCACCGGCCTCAGCGCCGACGAGGACGCCATCTTCGACACCACGCTCGTTGGCGGCGACCACGCCGGCGAAGCTGCCCAGGTCAAGGTAGTGGTCAAGTCCGTCAAGGAGCGCGAGCTTCCCGAGGCCGACGACGACTTCGCCCAGCTGGCATCCGAGTTCGACACGCTGGCTGAACTGCGCGAGGACCTCGCCAAGCAGGCTGCCGAATCCAAGGTTGTTGAGCAGGGTGTCGAGGCACGCGACAAGGTCCTGGACAAGCTCGTTGAGCTCGTTGAGGTTCCCGTTCCCGCGTCGGTCGTTGAAGAGCAGCTGGAGCAGCACTTCAAGGCTGAGAACTCCCACGGCGACGGCGAGCACGACACCGAAGAGCACCGCGCCGAGGTCAAGGCCAACACTGAGCGTGCCTTCCAGAACGAGATCATCCTCGACGCCATCGCGGACAAGGAAGAAGTCGGCGTCAGCCAGAACGAGCTGATCGACTACATCGTCACCACTGCCAGCCAGTACGGCATGGACCCGAACCAGTTCGCCCAGATCATCGATCAGTCCGGCCAGGTTCCCATGATGGTTTCCGAGGTTCGCCGCCGCAAGGCGCTGGCTGTCGTGCTGGGCCAGGCCGAGGTTACTGACTCCGAAGGCAACAAGGTTGACCTGAGCGACTTCGTCCGCCCCGGCGGCGAAGAGGAGCCGGCCGCTGAGGCTGAAGCAGCCCCCGCCGTCGACAGCGACGCCGTTGAAGGCGAAGCTGCCACCGAAGAAGCTGCGCCGAGCGACGATCCGGCAGCAGTGAAGTTCTAGCACGCGTTGCACGGAAGCCCCCGGATCCCTGATCCGGGGGCTTCCGCCGTTTAACCCCGGAAATGCGGCTGTGTCGTGCTCTGCGGTGCCGTTGCGGGCAATCGTGCGCCGTCAGCGAACAGCGCGATCCGTGAGAACAAAACGGCCGCCAAACCGGTTAGTGTCCAAGTAGTGATTTTCAGTGACGTCGTCCCGTGACGTCACCGTCGCCAGCGAGAGGTAAGTACATATGTCACAGCAAGCAGGGGCCCCCCGGATGGCTACTGTCGATCCGGCAGCCCAGGACAACTACATCTACAACCGCCTGCTGAAAGAGCGAATCATCTGGCTCGGCTCCGAGGTCCGCGATGAAAACGCCAACGCGATCTGCTCGCAGTTGCTGCTGCTGTCCGCGGAGAACCCCGAGAAGGACATCTACCTTTACATCAACTCGCCGGGCGGCTCCGTAACGGCAGGCATGGCCATCTACGACACGATGCAGTTCATCCCGAACGACGTCGTCACCGTCGCCACCGGCCTCGCTGCGTCCATGGGCCAGTTCCTGCTGTCCTCGGGCACCAAGGGGAAGCGTTACGCCACCCCCAACGCCCGTATCCTGATGCACCAGCCGTCCGGCGGCATCGGCGGCACCGCCTCGGACATCAAGATCCAGGCTGAGCTCATCCTGCACATGAAGAAGGTCATGGCGGAACTCACCGCGGACCAGACCGGCCAGACCGTGGAAACCATCCTCAAGGACAACGACCGCGACAAGTGGTTCACGGCCCCCGAAGCCCTTGAGTACGGCTTCTTCGACAAGATCGCCGCGCACGCGGGATCTGTGGCCGGCGGCGGCGGAACCCAAAACGCCAGCGGCGCGGAAAAGTAACCGGGGTAGACAGAAATGATTCCAGGAGAAATGAACATGAACTACAATTTCGGATCGTCTGCCGGGAACCTGCCCACCAGCCGCTACGTGCTGCCGCAGTTCGAGGAGCGCACCCCTTACGGCTTCAAGCGCCAGGACCCGTACACCAAGCTTTTTGAGGACCGGATCATCTTCCTTGGCGTGCAGGTGGACGACGCCTCCGCCGACGACGTCATGGCGCAGCTGCTGGTGCTTGAGTCCACGGACCCGGACCGCGACATCACGCTGTACATCAACTCCCCGGGCGGTTCCTTCACCGCCATGACTGCGATCTACGACACCATGCAGTACATCCGTCCCGAGATCCAGACGGTGTGCCTGGGCCAGGCAGCAAGCGCCGCGGCCGTCCTGCTGGCGGCCGGTACGCCGGGCAAGCGCCTGGCACTGCCCAACGCCCGCGTGCTGATCCACCAGCCGGCACTGTCCGGCGGCCAGGGCGGCCAGGCCTCGGACCTCGAGATCCAGGCTGCGGAAGTCATGCGGATGCGCTCCTGGCTTGAAGACACGCTGGCCAAGCACTCGGGCCGGACGTCCGAGCAGGTCAACAACGACATCGAGCGGGACAAGATCCTGACGGCCGCAGAGGCACAGTCCTACGGGCTCATCGACCAGGTGCTTGATTCCCGCAAGATCAAGCCGCAGGCGATCACCAGGTAGTCAGCAGGACACGCGGAGCCGGTGCGGTTCATGAAAAATGGACCGCACCGGCTTTCGTTTTCAACGCGTAAGGTTCCACCTCTCAGGCCGAATGTGACCTAGAGTGGAAGATGTCACGGCCGGACCTTCCGGACCCACCGTGATTCCAGCAACCGGTGCAGTGCTGCGGTAGCAGCAGGATACTAAGGGGTTCACATATGGCTCGGATTGGCGAGAGCACGGATCTGCTGAAGTGCTCTTTCTGCGGAAAGAGCCAGAAGCAGGTGCGAAAGCTCATTGCCGGGCCCGGCGTATACATCTGCGACGAGTGCATTGAGCTCTGCAACGAGATCATTGAAGAGGAGCTCGCGGAAGTAGCGGACCTTGGCAGCTTCGAACTGCCCAAGCCGCGCGAGATCTTCGATTTCCTGCAGGAATACGTCATCGGCCAGGAACCGGCCAAGCGTTCCCTCGCCGTCGCGGTGTACAACCACTACAAGCGGATCCAGGCCGGCCACGCCCCGAAGAGCGGCAGCCTGGCTGAAGGCGTCCATCACGACGACGTCGAGATCGCCAAATCGAACATCCTCCTGATCGGCCCCACCGGTTGCGGCAAGACCTACCTGGCCCAGACCCTGGCCCGGCGCCTCAACGTACCGTTCGCCGTCGCGGACGCCACGGCACTGACCGAGGCCGGTTACGTGGGCGAGGACGTGGAGAACATCCTCCTGAAGCTCATCCAGGCCGCTGACTACGATGTCAAGAAGGCCGAACAAGGCATCATCTACATCGACGAGATCGACAAGATCTCCCGAAAGAGCGAAAACCCGTCCATCACCCGGGATGTCTCCGGCGAGGGCGTGCAGCAGGCCCTCCTGAAGATCCTGGAAGGCACGGTGGCCTCGGTGCCCCCGCAGGGCGGCCGGAAACACCCGCACCAGGAATTCATCCAGATCGACACCACCAACGTGCTGTTCATTGTTGCGGGAGCCTTCGCCGGACTCGAGGACATCATCGGCTCCCGTTCCGGCCGCAAGGGCATCGGCTTCGGTGCTCCGCTGAACGAAGTCAAGAACAATTCCGACTCCTACGGCGAGGTCATGCCGGAGGACCTGCTCAAGTTCGGGCTGATCCCGGAATTCATCGGCCGTCTTCCCGTCATCACCACGGTCTCCAACCTGGACCGGCCGGCCCTGATCCAAATTCTGTCCACGCCCAAGAATGCACTGGTGAAGCAGTACCAGAAGATGTTCCAGCTGGATGGCGTGGAGTTGCTCTTTGACGACGACGCGCTGGACATGATCGCCGACCAGGCCCTGGAACGGGGCACCGGTGCCCGCGGACTTCGCGCCATCATGGAGGAAGTGCTCCTCCCCGTGATGTTTGATCTTCCCAGCAGGGACGACATCGCCAGCGTTGTGATCACCGCGGATGTCGTGGCAAAAAAGGCCCCGCCCACCATGATCGCCCACGACGTGGTGGCGAAGCGGCGGAATAAATCCGCTTAGTTCGTCGCTCTAGGTAGACGTGCGCCTGAAGTGCGCCGCCCCCTGATGACTTTACGAGGAGATTTCCGTGCCTGAAACCGCCGTGAGCAAAGCCGACTTCTGGTTCGACCCCCTGTGCCCCTTCGCCTGGATCACGTCCCACTGGGTGGGCGAGGTGGAGGAAGTCCGCGATATCCAAACCGAATGGCACGTGATGAGCCTTGCCGTCCTCAATGAGGGCCGCGAGCTGGACCCGGGATACCAAGAGGCAATGGACAAGGCATGGGGTCCGGTCCGCGTCATCATCGCCGCCCGTGAGCAGCACGGTGACCAGGTCATCAAGCCCCTCTACGACGCAATGGGCAGCCTCATCCACGACGGGGGCGAAAAGGATTTCGGCATCGTGATCAGCAAAGCGCTGGCGGAGTGCGGCCTCCCGGCAGGCCTCGCGGCCGAAGCATCCTCAGACGCCTTCGACCCGCAGCTCCGCGCCAGCCACGAAGAGGGCATCTCCCTCGTGGGACAGGATGTGGGAACGCCCGTAGTGGCCTTCAACGGCACGGCATTCTTTGGCCCGGTGCTGACCCGCATTCCCCGCGGCGAGGAAGCGGGCCGCCTGTGGGACGCCGCGGTGACCCTGGCTTCGTACCCGCATTTCTTCGAGATCAAGCGCAGCCGCACAGAGCGCCCCGAATTCAACTGACGGTCCCCCTGGCGGCCTCCCTGCGGGCCGTGGGAATTACTGCCTTGTAGTTCTTTCGGCACCCTTGCTAATCCCCCTGGGTGGGACAACAATAGTTCTTACCCACTTCGAAAGAAGGGGGACACGGAAACCAAAGATTCAGTGACACGCATCCGACGCAGCCTTCGGCAAAGTCAGAAGCTGGCTACCAGTGACGAGGTAGGAAGACCTGAAATTCCGAGGATTCCGCCAGATTGTCACAGACGTCACGAGACAATCGAAAAAGTCGAAGCCCCACCAACGGCAAAACGCTGATGGGGCTTCCCCTTTGCCCAAAAACAGGGTGAACTGCCCGAAAACAGGGTGAACCGACTTAAAGCAACGGACTCCGCCAAAGACAGAAGCCCCACCAGCGTTGAACGCTGATGGGGCTTCACGTGTGTCCGGTAGCCGTTGAACGGCTAAGCGCCCGGCGCGTCTTCCGGCTGGGCCAGCACAACGTCGCTGACGGTGAGTTCTCCCTCGCCTGCCACAAGGGTCAGTTCGCGCGCATTGGAGGCTGCCTTCAGGTCTGCAAGGCCGGCCTTCAGCTGCGTGGTGAGCGACTCAGTGGCGGTGATCGTCGCGGAGAGCACCTCAGTGCGCTGCTTGACCTTCGCCTCTGACTTGGCCTTGCGGATACCGCTCAGCGCAATTCCCACAGTCGCGAGCATGGTCGTGTCGCCGTCGGACACCTCCAGGGCGGACGGCCACTCGGCACGGTGCACCGAGCCGCTGCGCCACCAGCCCCAGACCTCTTCGGTGGCGAAGGGCAGGAACGGTGCGAACAGCCGCAGCAGGGTATCGAGGGTGGTGGCCAGGGCTGCCAGCACTGACGCCTGCTCGGCCTCGCCTGCGGCGCCGTAGGCCCGGTCTTTGATGAGTTCCACGTAGTCGTCCGTGAACTGCCAGAAAAAGCTCTCGGTGATCTGCAGGGCACGGGCGTAGTCGTAGTTCCCGAAGGCCTTGGTGGCCTGTGCCACGACGTCCGAGAGCTGCGCCAGCACGGCGCGGTCCAGCGGGTTCGTGAGCACCGACAGGTCCGTGGAGACCACCGAGTTTTCCGTGGCACCGAGGTTCAGGACGAACTTCGAGGCGTTGAGGAGCTTGATGGCCAGGCGGCGGCCGATCTTCATCTGGGCGATCTCGTAGGCGGTGTCCGCCCCGAGCTTGGCCGAGGCCGCCCAGTAGCGTACGGCGTCCGATCCGTACTCGTTGAGGACGTCGGTCGGGACGATCACGTTGCCCTTGGACTTGGACATCTTCTTGCGGTCCGGGTCGAGGATCCAGCCCGAGATGGCCGCGTGCTTCCACGGTGCGGTGTTCTGCAGGGCATCGGCGCGCACGGCAGTGGAGAACAGCCACGTCCGGATGATGTCGTGGGCCTGCGGGCGCACGTCAAACGGGTAGACCTTGGCGAAGAGGTCCTCATCCGTGCTCCAGCCGCCTACGATCTGCGGCGTCAGCGAGGACGTGGCCCAGGTGTCGAGGACGTCGGCGTCGCCGGTGAAGCCGCCGGGCTGATCGCGCTGGGCTTCTTCGTACCCGGGGGCGGCGTCAGCGGCAGGGTCGACCGGGAGCTGTTCGTCGGTCGGCAGGACCGGGGCGTCATAGTCGGGGTTTCCGTCGGCGTCGAGCGGGTACCAGACCGGCACGGGCACGCCAAAGAAGCGCTGGCGGGACACGAGCCAGTCGCCGTTCAGTCCGGAGATCCAGTTCTCGTAGCGCGAACGCATGAAGGCGGGGTGGAACTCAATCTCATTGCCGCGGCCGATCAGGCGTTCGCGGCGGTCCTCGTCACGTCCGCCGTTGCGGATGTACCACTGGCGCGACGTCACCACTTCGAGGGGCTTGTCGCCCTTTTCAAAGAAGTTGACCGGGTGCATGATTTTCTTCGGCTCGCCGTCGAGGAGCCCGGCAGCGGTGAGTTGCTCGACGACTGCTTCCTTGGCGCTGAAGACCGTCTTGCCGGCGATAGCCGCGAAGGCTGCCTGGCCTTCCCCGGTGGTGATCCAGTCCGGGGTCTCACCGACGATGCGGCCGTCGCGGCCCACAATCGCACGGGTGGGAAGCTGGAGTTCGCGCCACCATGTCACGTCGGTGAGGTCGCCGAAGGTGCAGACCATGGCGATGCCCGAGCCCTTGTCCGCCTTGGCAAGGTGGTGGGCCTTAACTTCCACCTCGACACCGAACAGGGGAGAGGTGACCTTCTTGCCGAACAGCGGCTGGTACCGCTCGTCGTCGGGGTTTGCCACCAGGGCGGCGCAGGCTGCCAGCAGTTCCGGACGGGTGGTCTCAATGTAGAGCTTCTCGCCGTTTTCGGTGAAGAACGGGTAGCGGTAGTAGGCGCCTGCGACCTCGCGGTCCTCAAGTTCAGCCTGGGCCACGGCCGTGCGGAAGGTGACGTCCCACAACGTGGGGGCCTCGGCCATGTAGGCGTCGCCGGCGGCGAGGTTCGCAAGGAACGCACGCTGGGAGATGGCCCGTGACTTGTCATCGATGGTCCGGTAGGTCAGGTCCCAGTCAACGGACAGGCCAAGGGTCTGGAACAGGTTCTCGAAGACCTTCTCGTCCTCGACCGCGAGTTCCTCGCACAGCTCGATGAAGTTCCGGCGCGAGATGACATCGAAGTCGCGCTGGTTCTTGGCGGGCTCAGCCGGCGGGCGGTAGCCGGCGTCGTAGTGGATGGCCGGATCGCAGCGCACACCGTAGTAGTTCTGGACGCGGCGCTCGGTGGGCAGGCCGTTGTCGTCCCAGCCCATCGGATAAAAGACATTCTTGCCGGTCATGCGCTGGTAGCGCGCCAGGACGTCGGTCTGGGTGTAGGAGAACATGTGCCCCACGTGCAGGGATCCCGACGCGGTCGGCGGGGGAGTGTCGATCGAGTAGACCTGCTCCCTGGTGGTCTCCCGGTTGAACTTATAGGTCCCTTCGTCAAGCCAGCGCTGCGTCAGGGCAGCTTCCAACCCCTCCAGGGCGGGCTTATCCGGAACGTTGATAGGGGCGGTGGTGGGCGTGTCTGTACCCTGATTGTCTTCAGCCATGGAGCAATTGTTTCATGATCCCCGGCCCCGCCTTGCAGCAGTATCCCGTTAACCCGTGCGCTGCTCGGCTTCCTCCGGCGCTAGGGTGGTGCCATGACTGAGGAAATGCGCACGAAAGCAGCAGTAGTTACAGGAGCAAGCACAGGCATCGGCGAGGCCACTGTCCGCGCGTTGCGGGCCGAAGGGTGGACTGTTTTTGCCGTCGCGCGCCGGGCTGACCGGCTCGCCGCACTCGCCGAAGCCACCGGGGCCACAGCGATTCCGGCGAACATCGTCGACGACGCTGACGTGGAACGCCTCCTCGCCGAGGTGACGCAGGCCGGCGGGATTGACACCCTCATCAACATCGCCGGCGGTGCGCGGGGCGCGGACCGGATCGCGGATGCCAAAACCGAGGACTGGGAATGGATGTTTGACGTGAACGTCCTGGGCACCATGAAACTGACCCGTGCCTTCCTTCCGATGCTCCGGGCCTGCGGGTCAGGAACAGTCCTGAACCTGACTTCGACGGCGGGACTCTCCGCCTACGAGGGCGGCGCCGGCTACAACGCTGCCAAGTTCGCCCAGCACGCCATGACCGGAGCACTGCGGCTGGAAGAAGTGGAAAACAACCTCCGTGTCATCGAAGTGGCTCCCGGCCTGGTGCAGACAGAGGAGTTCGCCCTCAACAGGCTGGGCGACGAGGAGGCTGCCGGGAAGGTGTACCAGGGCGTCGAGAAGCCGCTCACGGCCGGGGATGTGGCCGATGTGGTCCGCTACGCTGTCACGGCGCCGCACCACGTCAACCTTGACCAGATCGTGATCCGGCCCGTGGCGCAGGCTGCCAACTACAAGCTCATCCGCAAGCAGGGCTGAGCCGGGGACTATCCGCCCGCCGGCAGGCTCAGCGTCGCCAGCACACCGGCGTGATCGGTTCCGGGTACGCGGTGGACCGCGTAGCCGGAAGCGGCGATGCCGGGGCTGGTCACCAGGTGGTCGATGGCAATGCCGGGCAGCCGGTGACCCTCCATCGGCCAGGTGGGCACCAGCCGCATGCCGGCGGCTGTTCCCACATCGACCATCTTCCGGCCGTCCGGCCCGGCGTCAAGCAGCGCGCGGAACTCGGCGTGATCGTACGTGGCGTTGAAATCACCGATCAGCAGCCGGTTGCCCGGCCGCGCGGACAGGCGGGCGAGGGCAGCCAGGTCGCTGCGCCACTGGTCCACACGCACGTCCACCGGCGGAAGCGCGTGGACGTTCGTCACCTCCAGGACCGCTGGCGCACCCGCGCCTTCCACCGTGAGCCTGACGATCGGCATATGGAACGGGGTGTCAGGCAGGACGCCAACCGCTTCCAGGCGGTGGGCCGAGTAGATGGCGCTGCCGGCGCCGTCGTCCGTTGGAGAGCTGATCCTGTTGGGCAGCAGGCCGGACAGCCCGGCAGCGGCCAGCCCGTCCTCAAGCGCCTGCGAATGCTCCTGCACCGTCAGCAGCCCCACGCCGTTCTCCCGGACCAGCCGCACAATGCCGGCCGCCTCCGCCTGGCCAAACTCCGAATTGATGCTCATCGCCGTCAGCTTCGCCGCGGGCGCTCCGGCCTCCGTGATGCTCCGGCCGTGGTCCAGCGGGAACAGCCAGAAGAGCTGGACGGCCGCCAGGGCTGCCGTCATCCAGACGAGGAAACGGCGCCGCCCCGGGATTGCGAGGAGCACTGCGGCGCCGGCCGGGACCACCAGCCATGGAGTGAAGGACTGGAGCTGGACGGCCAGGGTGGGCCATTCCGCCGGGACGGCGCGGACCACAGAGAGGACCGCAACCGGCAGGGTCAACAGCACGGCGGGCACCGCCCACACGGCGGACCAGCGGCTACGTGGCCGGACTCCGGCAGCGGCCGGGGCAGTGAAAGTCATACGCCTGAGTCTAGGCACGCCCCCGGTTACGGAAGAACACTGCAACTCCGGGTAGAATCGAGTATCAGCTTCGACCCGGCCATCACCGGTGAGCTTCCGGAAGAACCTTCGGACCCCTGCCAGCGCAGGAACCCGGAGCAGTAGAACCGGACGGGTAAGCCCGTCACAGCAGCAATGAGCGGCCGACGCCGGTGCTCTCCCTCAACGGGGGTCCGGCGACGGTAAGTGAGGTGGTACCGCGGTGCCGGTGCTGTTGCAGAACAGCGTACGGGCCGTCCTCGCATCCTGAATGATCCACTTGTTCACTAGCTCAACCCAGGATGTCGAGATGACCTATTACCCCAAGGCCTCAGCCGCACCGTCAGGCACCAGCAGCGTTTCCGCCTCTGTGAAGTTCCCGGAGATCGAAGAGCGCATCCTCAAGTACTGGGACCAGGACGGCACCTTCCAGGCGAGCATCGACCAGCGCGAAGCGGGCAAAGACGGGTCCAACGAATTCGTCTTCTACGACGGCCCGCCCTTCGCCAACGGCCTGCCGCACTACGGCCACCTGCTGACCGGCTATGCAAAGGACCTGGTGGGCCGTTACCAGACCCAGCGGGGCCGCCGCGTCGAGCGCCGCTTCGGCTGGGACACCCACGGGCTCCCCGCCGAACTGGAAGCAATGAAGCAGCTGGGCATGACGGACAAGACCCAGATCGAGGCCATGGGCATTGACAAGTTCAACGACGCCTGCCGCGCTTCCGTGATGAAGTACGCGGACGAGTGGAAGAGCTACGTCACCCGCCAGGCCCGGTGGGTGGACTTCGACAACGACTACAAGACGCTCAATGTCGAGTACATGGAGTCAGTGCTCTGGGCCTTCAAGCAGCTGCACGAAAAGGGCCTGACCTACAACGGCTACCGCGTCCTGCCGTACTGCTGGAAGGACGAGACCCCGCTGTCCAACCATGAACTGCGCATGGATGACGACGTCTACAAGAACCGCCAGGACCAGACCGTCACGGTCACCTTCCCCATCACGGCGGGGGAGTCGGAACTGTCCCGGCAGCTTGCCGGAGTCCAGGCGCTCGCCTGGACCACCACGCCGTGGACACTGCCCACCAACCTGGCGCTCGCCGTCGGGCCGTCCATCACCTATGCGGTGCTTCCGGCCGGACCCAACGGCATCAAAGCGGCGTCCCCGGATGCCCCGGTCGGAGGCAGCTTCCTGCTCGCCGCAGACCTGCTGGGCGCTTACGCGAAGGACCTTGGCTATGGCGACGGCACCGCCGGCGTTGAGGAGGCGGAAGCCGCGGTCACCGCCACGTACACGGGCGCCGAACTCGCCGGCCTGGCATACCAGCCGCTCTGGAACGACTTCAGCGATACCGAAAAGTACGGCACCGAGAACGCCTGGCGCTTCCTGGTGGCGGACTACGTCACCACCACCGACGGCACCGGCATCGTCCACCAGGCACCCGCCTACGGTGAGGACGACCAGAAGGTCTGTGAAGAGGCCGGCATTCCCGTGGTGCTGTCCGTGGACGAGGGCGCCAAGTTCCTGCCGCTCTTCTCACACGGCGACCTGCACGACATCGTTGGCCTGCAGGTGTTCGAGGCCAACAAGCCCATCACCCAGGTGCTGCGTGCCCAGGGCCGCCTGGTCCGCCAGGCCAGCTACGAGCACAGCTACCCGCACTGCTGGCGCTGCCGCAACCCGCTGATCTACCGGGCTGTGTCTTCCTGGTACGTCGAGGTCACCAAGTTCAAGGACCGCATGTCCGAACTGAACCAGGAGATCAACTGGATCCCCGGCAACGTCAAGGACGGCCAGTTCGGCAAGTGGCTGGCCAACGCCCGCGACTGGTCCATCAGCCGCAACCGCTACTGGGGCAGCCCCATCCCGGTGTGGCAGTCCAGCGACCCCGAATACCCGCGCACCGACGTCTACGGCTCGCTCGCCGAGATCGAAGCAGACTTCGGCCGGCTGCCGCTGAACAAGGACGGGCAGGTTGACCTGCACCGGCCGTTCATCGACGAACTGACACGCCCGAACCCGGATGATCCCCGCACGCCGGAAGAAGGCCAGTCCGTCATGCGCCGCGTCGAGGACGTCCTGGATGTCTGGTTCGACTCCGGCTCCATGCCCTACGGCCAGGTCCACTACCCGTTCCAGAACGAGGAATGGTTCGACACCCACAACCCGGCTGATTTCATCGTCGAGTACATCGGCCAGACCCGCGGCTGGTTCTACATGCTGCACATCCTGTCCACCGCGCTGTTCGACCGGCCTGCCTTCCGCAACGTCATCAGCCACGGCATCGTGCTGGGCTCGGACGGGCAGAAGATGTCCAAGAGCCTGCGCAACTACCCGGACGTCTCCGAGGTCCTGGACCGCGACGGCTCCGACGCCATGCGCTGGTTCCTGATGTCCAGCCCCATCCTGCGCGGCGGCAACCTGGTGGTCACCGAGCAGGGTATCCGCGACGGCGTCCGCCAGGTCATCCTGCCGCTGTGGAACGTGTACAGCTTCTTCACGCTGTACACGAACGCGGCAGCCGGCGGTGCCGGCTATGACGCCAAGCTGCGCTATGACGGCTACGCCGACACCCTGGACCAGTACCTGATGGCCAACACCGGGGACCTGGTCCGGAACATGACCGCGCAGCTGGACAGCTACGACATCTCCGGCGCCTGCGACGAACTGCGCAGCTACCTGGACATGCTCACCAACTGGTACGTCCGCCGCAGCCGCCAGCGCTTCTTCGACGAGAGCGTTGACGCCTTCGATGCGCTATACACCGCGCTGGAAACCGTCTCCCGCGTGGCGGCATCCCTGTTGCCGCTGGTTTCCGAAGAGATCTGGCGCGGCCTCACCGGCGGGCGCTCCGTGCACCTGGCCGACTGGCCGGACGCCGGGCTGTTCCCTGCCAACGCTTCCCTGGTGGAAGCAATGGATCGCGTCCAGCAGATCTGCTCCACCGGATCTTCGCTGCGCAAGGCCGCCAACCTGCGCGTGCGGCTGCCGCTGCAGGAGCTCACCGTCGTGGCACCCGGCGCGGACGCGTTGGAAGGCTTCGCCGCCGTCGTCGCCGATGAACTGAACCTGCGTTCCGTCCGCCTGCTCGACGCCGACAGCGCCTCCCCGGAGGAGTTCGGCATCGAACAGAAGCTCGTGGTCAACGCCCGGGCAGCGGGCCCGCGCCTGGGGAAGAACGTCCAGCAGGCCATCAAGGGCTCCAAATCCGGCGACTGGTCTGTTTCGGAAGCTGGCGTGGTGACGGCCGGCGGGCTTGAGCTGGAGCCGCAGGAGTACACACTGGAGACGGTTGTGGCGGAAGCCGCGGAAGGAGAAGGATCCCGCGCGGCGGCGGTCCTGCCCGGCGGCGGTTTCGTGGTCCTCAACACCGAGGTCACCCCGGAACTGGAAGCCGAGGGTGCCGCCCGCGACATGGTCCGCGCCATCCAGCAGGCCCGCAAGGACGCCGGACTCAACGTAAGCGACCGGATCCACACCACTGTTACCGCGAAGCAGGACGTCGTCGATGCTTTGCTGGCGAACGCGGAGCTCGTCAAGACCGAAACACTGACGGTAAAGCTGGACACCGTCCCGGCCGATGTCAATGAACCGCAGGTCAGTGTTGTCAAGACCGCGGCAGAAAAAGTAGAGGCCTAAGCAATGACTGACGAATTTTCCGTAGAGAGCGTCTACGCCGAGCTGCTGGGCCGGGCGCCGGAAAACAAAATGGAGCCGCGCCTTGCGCCGCTCTTCCGGGCCATGGACGTGCTGGGGGAGCCCAACAAGGCGTTCCCGATCATCCACATCACCGGCACCAACGGCAAAACGTCCACGGCCCGCATGATCGAAGCGGGGCTCCGCGCCCACGGGCTAAGCACCGGACGGTACACCAGCCCCCACCTGTCGAAAGTGACCGAGCGGATCAGCATCGACGGCGCCCCCGTGCCGGATGAGACCTTCGTCCGGATCTGGGACGAAATCCGCCCTTACCTCCAGATTGTGGACAGCGAGCTTGAGGCAGAGGGCCAGCCCCGGCTGACCTACTTTGAGTGCCTGACCATCCTGGCCTTCGCCATCTTCGCGGACCAGCCGGTCAATGTGGCCGTCATGGAGGTGGGACTGGGCGGTATCACCGACGCCACGAACGTCGGTGACGGCCAGGTGTCGGTGGTGACTCCCATTTCACTGGACCACACGGACCTCCTTGGCGACACCACGGAAGACATCGCTTACGAGAAGGCCGGCATCATCAAGCCGGGAGGCTTCCTGGTCAGCGCCGCGCAGCCCGTGGGCGCCGCCCAGGTGCTCCTCGAGAAGGCCCGCGAAGTCCAGGTTCCTTACCGTTTCGAAGGCGTGGAATTCGGCGTCGAATCCCGGACGGTTGCCGTAGGCGGCCAGATGGTGACCGTCCAGGGCCTGGCCGGACGGTACGAGGAACTGCTGGTGCCTTTGCACGGAGCGCACCAGGCGGAGAATGCCGCCGTCGCGATTGCCGCGCTCGAGGCGTTCTTTGGCGGCGAGAAGCCGCTCGACTCCGAGGTCCTCCAGGAGGCCTTCGCCTCGGTCACGTCACCGGGCCGGCTCGAAGTGCTCCGGACTGCCCCGACCATCATCGTGGATGCCGCCCACAACCCGGAGGGCATCCGGGTTTCAGCCGAGGCCATCCACGAAGCCTTCAGCTTCACCCGACTGGTGGTAGTGGTGGGCGTCCTGAAGGAGAAGGACGCCGAGGAGATCCTTCGGCAGCTCAAGGAGTCCCTGGGCGACCTCGCCGCCGAATACTGCTTCACCCAGTCCAACTCGCCCCGTGCAGTGCCTGCCGAGGACCTGGCGGAAATTGCGCTCGATCTCGGCTTCGGTGAGGACAACATCCATGTTGCCGAAAAACTCGACGATGCCCTGGAGTGGGCAGTGGAGCACGCCGAAGCCAACGAGGACCTCGCCGGCGGCGTCCTGGTGACCGGTTCCATCACCCTCGTGGCGGAAGCACGGATCCTGCTCGGAAAGGCGGATGCCTGACCATGGCCCGACTCACAAAGGCGCAGCGGGAGTGGCGGCCCGGCATGCCCAAGAAGAGGCGCTCCACCAAAGTCATGTTCGCCTCCACGGTCCTGGTTCTCGAGGGGTTCGTCGCATTTTTCGCGACGCTGGCGGTCTTTGGACTCCGCCGCGACGAGTTCCCGCCGGCAGTAATCCTCTCGGTGGGCATCGTCCTGAGCCTGGTGCTGGTGTTCACTTGCGCGGTGCTGTCCAGGCCGTGGGGTGTGGCACTGGGGTGGATCCTGCAGCTCGTCCTGATCTTCACCGGATTCATTGAACCCATGATGTTCGTGGTGGGAATCCTCTTTGCCGTGGCTTGGTGGTACGGCATCAGGACCGGCATCCGGATTGACCGCGAGTCCGCCCAGCGCGAACGCGAACAGGCCGAATGGGACGCCGCCCACCCTGACGGCGAAACCAACTAGACTTATTCCGAACCCCACACCAACCACATTGGAGCAGCTGTGAGCATTGAGCGCACCCTCGTCCTGATCAAGCCCGACGGCGTGACCCGCAACCTGACCGGCGCCATCCTCGGCCGGATCGAAGCCAAAGGCTACACCCTCACCGAGCTCAAGAAGGTCGACGCCAGCCGCGAATTGCTGGAGCAGCACTACGAGGAGCACGTAGGCAAGCCGTTCTACGAGCCGCTCGTCGAGTTCATGCTCAGCGGGCCGGTTGTCGCTGCAATCTTCGAGGGCCACCGCGTGATCGAGGGCTTCCGCTCGCTCGCCGGTACAACGGATCCGACGACGGCGGCGCCCGGCACCATCCGCGGCGACTTCGGCCGCGACTGGGGCCTGAAGGTCCAGCAGAACCTGGTCCACGGTTCAGACTCCGTCGAGTCCGCCGAACGCGAGATCAAGATCTGGTTCCAGGACTAACAGCCACCAGCGCGAACGTACAGTTGAGGCCCCCGTTTCCGAAGAAACGGGGGCCTCAACTGTACGTTCGCGCTTTCTTTGGCTTTAGTAGCCGGACGTCCCGATGAACACCTGGATGAAGGCAAAGAAGATGGTGGCGATGACGGCCACGTACAGCAGGGCGACGGCTATCCAGCCGGAGTCTCCGGCGATCTTCGCGGCGCCGGCCGGAACCTTGATCACTCCGTGCGTGATGTTCCGGACCGTAACCCACACAAAGAGCGGAATCATCGCTGCCCACACCACCATGCAGAACGGGCACAGGATGTGGATCGAGTACAGCGCCTGCGACCACAGCCACACCACGAAGGCAAAACCGAGCGTGACACCCGCCTGGAGGCCAAGCCAGTACCAGCGGGCAAACTTGGCGCCGGCAAGCACAGCCATGCCGGTGGTGATCACCACGGCGAAAGCCACGATGCCGATGAACATGTTGGGGAAGCCGAAGAGGGAACTCTGCCAGGTCTGCATGACGGCGCCGCAGGAGACCCACGGATTGACGTCGCAGGCCGTGACGTGGTTCGGATCCTTAAGGACTGCCAGCTTTTCCAGGACCAGGGCGCCGGAGGCGAGCCAGCCGATAACGCCTGTAATGACCAGAAGCCAGCCAAACGGTTTGTCCCGGGTCATGGGAGGCAGGCCTTCCTGGGCCGCTGCACGCTCGCGGAGGTCGCCGTCCACCACGTTGTTCTGCATGGAATTGGAGATGCTGGGCATGGGATGTTGCGTCCTTTTTCTCGAGGGCTCCTCGCCCTGATTGTAACGCCGGAGACTGGGCGGGCCGCACAGACTCCTCGCGGCCCTGCCCTGATTATCCGGCTGCCTGCCCCGCTTCCCCCTCGTTTGAGTGAGCGTATGAGAGAATGAAGCTGGCTGGAATACGATCCACATTCGGATTCCGGTCCGGTGGCTTGTTTGTAAGACCGCCAATGATGAGCAGGGCACGCTCCGGATCCACGATAGATCCCGGCCTCCCCGCAATGCCATTGGACGGCACCTGGTTGTGGCTTTGAGGAACAACGGGTTTCAGAACAACGTCGCCGGCCCTCCAGGGCTGCCGCACCCCACTGCCGGTGCGAACCTGAGGGTATCCAATTGACTTCTGTCAACGCCTGCGGGTTTTGACAATATGTGCCCCAATGGGTGCCGGATGTGGCGGTGCGTCAGGGGCAGGAGCGTCGCCACATATGGATAATGACCAGGTTCTAGCCGTTAATGAAGAAGCCGCTGCCGGCGAAGAGGCTGCAGCGCCCCAACCGCCCAAGAGGGCAGTCCGCACCAGGCGCAAGGCCGCCCCGAAAGTAGAAGCCGCAGAAGCCGGCGAAGCGGAAGCAGCTCCCGCGGAGGCTCCCGCAGCTGATGCCGCTGCGGAGGAAAAGCCCCCGGCGCGCCGCAGCCGTTCGCGCAAGAAGGTGGAGCCCGCCGAGCCGCTTCCGGTTTTTGCCGATGATTCCGCCGCCCCCGTTGAGGCAGCGCAGGCTGACACTGCACCCGCAGGGGAGGCAGCAGAGCCAGCAGAAGTCGTCGAAAAGCCCGTCCGTCGCCGCGCCTCGCGCGCCAAAGCCCCCGCAAAAGCTGCCGAAGCCCCCCAGGCCGCCGAGCCTGCCGAGGCCCAGGGTGCCGACGTCCGGGACGCCGCGGCCGTTGCCGAGCCGGCAGCCGAAGAAGAAGTGGCCGCCGCGGGCCAGGCAACTGAAGTCCTGGAATCCGCCGCTCCCGTGACTGCCACTGAGCAGCCGGCGGCAGCCGAAGCAGCCAGTCCTGTTGGCGCGCTCTTCCTCGAGCCCGGTTCGGTGACGTCCATGATTTTCCAGGCACCGGACCTGAGCACCGTGGTCCGCCCGGCAGCCGCTCCTGCCGTGGCCAAGGAAGACGTCGAGGAAGACACGGAAGAGGACTCCGAAGATGTAGACGCCGGCGGCTCCCGCCGCCGCCGCAGCCGCGGACGCCGTGGCCGCAGCCGCGTGACCGACCGGGACACTGCCGGTGAGACGGAATCCGCCGAAGGCGCCGCGGGCGACGAGGATTCTGATGAGGAGTCCACCCGGACCACCGACGACGGCGTTACCTCCCGCCGTCGTCGCCGCCGCCGCCGCGGTGACCAGGACCTCGAACTGACGGGCGGGGGAGACGATGACCCGCCCAACACGGTGACCCGGGTCCGTGCACCCCGGGCCATCAGCGAGGCGCCGGTCAACAACCGCGTCACGTCCGTCAAGGGCTCCACCCGGCTTGAGGCGAAGAAGCAGCGCCGCCGCGAATCCCGCGACACCGGCCGCCGCCGCACCGTCATCACCGAGGCTGAGTTCCTGGCCCGCCGGGAGTCGGTGGACCGCCAGATGATCGTCCGCCAGCGCGACGACAGAATCCAGATCGGCGTCCTGGAGGACGGCGTCCTGGCTGAGCACTTCGTCTCCAAGACCCAGCAGGACTCCCTGATCGGCAACGTCTACCTGGGCAAGGTCCAGAACGTGCTGCCCTCCATGGAAGCCGCTTTCGTGGACATCGGACGCGGACGCAACGCCGTCCTCTACGCCGGTGAAGTCAACTGGGACGCCGTCAACCTCGAGGGTAAGCAGCGCCGGATCGAGAACGCGCTGAAGTCCGGCGACTCCGTGCTGGTCCAGGTCACCAAGGACCCGGTCGGCCACAAGGGTGCCCGCCTGACCAGCCAGATCTCGCTGCCCGGCCGCTACCTCGTATACGTTCCCGGCGGTTCCATGACCGGCATCTCCCGGAAGCTGCCCGACGTCGAACGCAACCGCCTGAAGCGGATCCTCAAGGACCGCCTGCCGGAAGACGCCGGCGTGATCGTGCGCACCGCGGCCGAGGGCGCGTCCGAGGAAGAGCTGACGCACGACATCAACCGCCTGCGTGCCCAGTGGGAAGGCATCGAAAGCCAGGCCACGTCCACCAAGATCCTTGCCCCGGAGCTCCTCTACGGCGAACCGGACCTCACGATCAAGGTGGTCCGCGACGTCTTCAACGAGGACTTCTCCAAGCTGATCGTTTCGGGCGAGGAAGCCTGGGACACCATTGAGGCGTACGTAACGTACGTGGCTCCGGACCTGGTGGGCCGGCTCGAAAAGTGGACCAAGGACACGGACATCTTCTCGGCCTGGCGGATCGACGAGCAGATCCACAAGGCCCTGGACCGCAAGGTCTTCCTGCCCTCCGGCGGCTCCCTCGTGATCGACCGCACCGAAGCCATGACCGTGGTGGACGTCAACACCGGCAAGTTCACCGGCAGCGGCGGCAACCTGGAGGAAACCGTCACCAAGAACAACCTGGAAGCGGCGGAGGAAGTGGTGCGCCAGCTGCGGCTGCGCGACATCGGCGGCATCATCGTCATCGACTTCATCGACATGGTGCTCGAATCCAACCGCGACCTCGTGCTGCGCCGCATGGTGGAGTGCCTCGGACGCGACCGGACCAAGCACCAGGTCGCGGAGGTGACCTCGCTGGGCCTCGTGCAGATGACCCGCAAGCGCATGGGCACCGGACTGCTGGAAGTCTTCGGCGAACAGTGCGAGGCCTGCGCCGGCCGCGGCATCGTCACGCACGACGAACCTGTGGAACACCGTCGGGCCAACACCGTCGCCGCCGAGCACCACGTGCCGCGGACGGAAACCCAGCAGCCTCCCCGGACGGAGCGCAAGAGCCGCCGCCGCGGCAAGGGCGGCCAACCTGTTTCCGAGGCTGCTGCGCCGTCGCCGGCTCCGGTGCATCACGAACCCACCGACGCCGAACGCCATGCCAAGGCTGAAGCGACCCGCGTTGCCCTGGCCAACATCGCTGCGGCAGCACATGCCGCCCATCTGCACGACGCCGAGACCGGCCATGCAACACCCGCCGCCGCAGCACAGGCAAGTGCCGCACAGGCAGTGGGCCAGGCACTCGCCGCCCAGGCTCCTTCCGGGCAAACCGGAGCGCCGGCCGGGGGAGGGGCGGCCCAGCCGTCCGCCGCCCAGCCCGCCACGGCGCGGCCGGCCAAGGTGTCGGAAACTGAAGCAGCAGCCGCAGGACGGCCCGCGGCCGTTCTGACCTTCGGCGGCGAAAAGGTGGCACTGCCGTTTGTTGAGCATGCCGGCGAAGCACCTGCGTCGGGAGCGGCCCTGACACTCGACCGGCTCGCGGAGGCCTTCGCGCACCTGGGTGAGCCTGCAGCCGCTGAGGCTCCGGCGTCGCCGGCTGAACAGCAGGCTCCGCCCGCACAGTCGCCGGCCGAGGCACCCGCCCGTGTTCCGTCGGCCCAAGCCCCAGCCCGGGCACAGGCCCCGGCAGCACCCGCTGCTGAAGCCGACTACACCGACCACACCGCGGTGCAGGGCAGGGCGCGCCGTCCCCGCCGGCACCGGAGTGCCAGCCGCGCCCAGGGCGCAGCCAACGAGACGTCCGTGGAACACCACGAAACTGCTCCTGTGGCCGCGTCAGGGCACACCCACGAAGCAAAGGCGCCCGAGCCGGCAAAGAAGGACGTGCCCGCCAAGGCACCGGCCAACGAGCCGATCATCCTCGGTGTGGGAGTACCGGCCTCCGAGCTCTGAATCCCACGGCACTACGGTCCCACACGCTGACATCGCGGGTGCGGCCCGGAACTGGCGTAGCAATACGCCGGTTTCGGACCGTACCCGCGAGTTCGTTGCGGGGAAACAGCTAGGCTAGGGGACTGACACGGGGTGCCGCGCACAGGGCCGGCTGAGATCCACACCCGTTGAACCTGTCCGGTTAGCACCGGCGAAGGGATGTCTCCTTTGGCCTCATCATTCTTGCCCACCCCGGCCGCCGAAGCCGCCCACGAAACATCACCGGGCGGCGTCGTCCTGCGCAGGACGCCCCGGGTCCTGGCCATCGCCGGCTCCGATCCGTCCGGCGGGGCGGGGATCCAGGCCGACCTCAAAAGCATTGCCGCAAACGGCGGATACGGCATGGCCGCCATCACCGCCCTGACGGCGCAGAACACCCGGGGCGTTCGTGCCGTTCACGTGCCTCCGGCGGATTTCCTGACGGCCCAGCTTGAGGCCATCAGCGACGACATCAGCATTGACGCCGTCAAGATCGGCATGCTGGGTGACTCTTCCGTGATTGCCGCCGTCCGCAACTGGCTCGGGAAGGCCCGTCCCGCCGTCGTGGTTCTCGACCCCGTGATGGTCGCCACCAGCGGGGACAGACTCCTGCAGGAAGCGGCCGAGGCGGCACTGCGCGAACTCCTGCACCTTGCCGACCTTGTCACTCCCAACCTGGCGGAACTGGCGATGCTCCTCGATGAACCGCTCGCGGGTGACTGGGAGGCGGCACTCGCCCAGGGGAAGCGCCTCGCCGCCCAGGCCGGCACCACGGTGCTCGTCAAGGGCGGACACCTCGACGGCGGGGAGTGCCCTGACGCGCTGGTCAACACGGCAGGACTGCTCGCCCAGGACGTTGTGGTTGTGCCCGGCGAGCGGATTGACACCAGGAACAGCCACGGCACCGGGTGTTCCCTGTCCTCGGCAATGGCCACCGCGCAGGCGAGGCTGGGGGACTGGGAGGCATCCTTGCGGACAGTGAAGCCGTGGCTGCAGGGGGCGCTCCGGGAAGCCGGCGCCTTGGACGTGGGAACAGGCAACGGCCCGGTACACCATTTCCACCATCTGGCCCCCACAGGCAATGAAGCGCCGGCCGAAGGCCGGTTCGCAGCGGTCCTCTGGCAGGATGCCGGGCCGGACCTGGACGCCGTTTACGGGCTCGACTTCATCCGCGGCCTGGCCGACGGCTCCCTCACCGAGCACCACTTCGCGTACTACCTTGCCCAGGATGCCATCTACCTGAACGGCTATTCCCGGGTGCTGTCCCGCGCCGCCGCGATTGCCCCCACCGAGGCGGAGCAGCTGTTCTGGGCGCGGTCGGCGCAGCAATGCCTCGAAGTCGAGTCCGAACTGCACCGGACCTGGCTCAGCACCCGGAGTGTGGACAGCGGACTGGGGCCGGTCACCAAGTCCTATGTGGACCACCTGCTGGCCTCATCCGTTTCCGGCAGCTACGGAGTGCTCGTGGCGGCCGTTCTCCCGTGCTTCTGGCTGTACGCCGAAGTGGGTGCCGCCCTGCACGGGCAGTTCCTGGCGGCTGGCTCGCCGTCGGACCATCCCTATGCCGACTGGCTCCGCACTTACGCGGACGAAGGATTCGCCGCGGCCACCCGGCAGGCGGTGCGCATTACCGACGACGCTGCCCGTTCCGCCTCTGACAAGGAACGGCAAGCCATGCGGGTGGCCTTCCGGCAGTCGTGCCGCTACGAGGTGGAATTCTTCGACGCGCCGAGGCTTCACGCTGCACCGCAAAGCATTCCCGAGCCGGTACGATAGTGGGGCACGGTTCCGGAAGTCGTTGCGGTAACAGTCTGTTTTCAGCAGAGTGGCGCCTATCACGTACTACCACCGGAGCCAGCCTCATTTGCGGCCGAAGGCAAAATTAGCGTATTCTAGATCTTCGGTGCTTACGCCAACACTTGGGTTATAACCTCAGAACAGTCCGTTTGGAATTCCAAATGGCATTGTTCCTTGGATAACTCATGGGTTCCCCCGGGGAACCCACCGGCGTTGAGGCACAGCGTGAACCAGGCCAAACAATTGGACCCAGGTTCCGCACGCAAATCTAGTAATAAACGTCGAGAGAAGTGAGTTCCCCAGTGGTGTACGCGATTGTCCGCGCAGGCGGCCGCCAAGAGAAGGTTTCCGTTGGAGACTTCGTTACCCTGAACCGCGTCCCCGGTGGAGCCGGCAGCACCATTGAGTTGCCCGCACTGCTCCTGGTAGACGGTGACAAAGTCACGTCTGCCGCTGCGGACCTGGCCAAGGTAACGGTTACGGCTGAGATCCTTCAGGACCTTCGTGGTCCGAAGATCGTCATCCAGAAGTTCAAGAACAAGACCGGGTACAAGAAGCGCCAGGGTCACCGTCAGGAACTGACCAAGGTCAAGATCACCGGTATCAAGTAACCTTCCGTTACTTTTCAGGTTTTCAGCAGATTCCCCAGAATTTTTAAGGCAGGCATTTCAAATGGCACATAAAAAAGGCGCGAGCTCCACTCGCAACGGTCGTGACTCCAACGCCCAGTACCTCGGCGTCAAGCGCTTCGGCGGCCAGGTAGTTTCCGCTGGCGAGATCATCGTCCGCCAGCGTGGCACCCACTTCCACCCGGGTGCCGGCGTTGGCCGCGGCGGCGACGACACCCTGTTCGCACTGACCCCCGGCGCCGTTGAATTCGGTACCCGCCGCGGACGTCGAGTCGTGAACATCGTTGCTGCTGCAGCTGCAGAGTAACAACTAGATCCAAACCGGTGGAGCGGGCCATGATGGCCCGCTCCACTGTTCTTTTAACCGCATTACAATCAATTTGGGCGTCCAAGACGGTCAGGTTAAGCAATAGAGGAGATTCACGTGGCGAGCTTTGTAGACCGGGTAGTACTGCACGTATCCGGCGGTAGCGGCGGTCACGGCTGTGTCTCCGTCCACCGCGAGAAGTTCAAGCCCTTGGGCGGTCCCGACGGCGGCAATGGCGGTGATGGCGGCGACGTCATCCTGCGCGTCGACCCGCAGACCACCACGCTGCTGGACTATCACCACGCACCCCACCGCCACGCCACCAATGGCGGACCCGGCATGGGTGACTGGCGCGGCGGCAAAAACGGCGAAACGCTGATCCTGCCCGTTCCGGAAGGCACCGTCGTCAAGACCAAGGACGGCCGCGTCCTGGCCGACCTCGTCGGCGAAGGCACCGAGTTCATCGCGGCCGCAGGCGGACCGGGCGGCTTGGGCAACGCCGCGCTCTCCTCGCAGAAGCGCCGGGCCCCCGGCTTCGCCCTGCTCGGCATTGAAGGCGAGTCCAGCGACATCGTCCTGGAACTGAAGTCCATCGCGGACATCGCCCTCGTGGGATTCCCGTCCGCCGGCAAGTCCAGCCTGATCGCGGCCATGTCCGCTGCACGCCCCAAGATCGCCGATTACCCCTTCACTACGCTGATCCCCAACCTTGGTGTCGTCCAGGCGGGCGACGTGCGCTTCACCATCGCAGACGTGCCCGGCCTCATCGAAGGAGCCAGCGAAGGCAAGGGCCTGGGCCACCACTTCCTCCGGCACGTGGAGCGCTGCGCAGCTTTGGTTCACGTTTTGGACTGCGGTACGCTCGAAGCTGACCGTGATCCGCTCTCCGACCTGGCGATCATCGAAGCCGAACTCGAAAAATACGCCGTTGACATGAGCTACGCCGGCACCGACGGCGAAGTCGTCCCGCTGAACCACAGGCCCCGGCTGGTTGCCTTGAACAAGGTCGACCTGCCTGACGGCAAGGACATGGCCGAATTCGTCCGGCCCGAGCTTGAGTCCCGCGGCTACCGGGTGTTTGAGATCTCCGCGACGAGCCACGAGGGCCTGCGCCAGCTTGGCTTCGCCATGGCAGAGATCGTCAAGGCGGCCCGCGACGCCGTGGCCGCCACCCCGCCGAAGGTGCACGCGCCCGTACTGCGCCCCCGTGCGGTCAACGAAGCCGGCTTCAAGATCCGCCGCGAGGAAAAGAACCTCGAGCCGCTGTTCCGCGTCCTGGGCGACAAGCCCGTGCGCTGGGTCAAGCAGACCGACTTCACCAACGAGGAAGCCATCGGCTACCTCGCCGACCGCCTGGCCAAACTGGGCGTGGAAAACGAACTGTTCAAGCAGGGTGCCAAGCCGGGCGACACCGTAGTGATCGGTGAGGACGACGGCGTGGTCTTCGACTGGGAGCCCACCATGATGGCCGGCGCCGAACTGCTCGCTTCGCCCCGTGGCACCGACGTGCGTTTCGCCGACATCGGCGACCGCCCCACCCGCGGCCAGAAGCGCGACGAGCAGCAGGAGCGCCGCGACGCCAAGGCAGCGGCCCGGGCCGAGCTGGAAGCCGAGCGCAAGGCCGGGATCTGGACAGAATCAGTCAGCGGGCGCCGTGCCGCACGGCCGCTCCAGGAGAGCGGACTGACCACCGAAAATGAGGAGTGAACCCCCACACGTGACCGATAATTCCGCAATTGTCATCGAGGAACCCAGGACCGACGACCGCAGCATGCTCGCCAGGGCACGCCGCATCGTTGTCAAGGTCGGGTCGTCGTCGCTCACCAGCCTCAAGGGTGGAATCTCCGAAGAGGCGCTGATCGAACTCTCCGACGCGCTGGCTGCGAAGCACAACGGCGGAACCGAGATCATCCTCGTTTCCTCCGGCGCGATCTCGGCAGGCCTTGCCCCCCTTGGCCTGGTGAAGCGTCCCCGGGACCTCGCCACCCAGCAGGCAGCCGCCAGCGTCGGCCAGGGCCTCCTGATGGCCCGTTACACGCACGCTTTCGCAGCGCACGGCGTGACCGTGAGCCAGGTCCTGCTGACCGCAGACGACCTCATGCGGCGCAGCCACCACATGAACGCCTTCCGCGCCCTGAACCGGCTCCTGAACCTGGGCGTCGTGCCCGTGGTCAACGAGAACGACACAGTGGCAACGCACAAGATCCGCTTCGGTGACAACGACCGGCTCTCCGCCCTGGTGGCGCACCTGGTCCGCGCCGATGCCCTGGTGCTGCTCTCCGACGTCGACTCGCTCTATGACGGGCCTCCCTCGAAGGGGGCCAAGCGCATTCCCCAGGTTGACGGACCCCAGGACCTTGAGGGCGTCAACATCGGCAAGCCGGGTCAGGCCGGCGTCGGAACCGGCGGCATGCAGACGAAAGTGGAGGCCGCCACGATGGCCGCCGATTCGGGCATCCCCGCACTGGTCACCTCTACCGCGAACGCCGCCGCAGCCCTGAACGGCGAAGACGTCGGAACCTGGTTCTCCGTCAACAGCGGCCGCAAGTCGGTGCGCATGATGTGGCTCGCGCACCTTGCACACGTGCAGGGCCGGCTACTCCTTGACGACGGCGCCGTCACGGCTGTCCGTGACCAGCACTTTTCGCTGCTCCCGGCCGGTATCACGTCAGTCGAAGGCACCTTTGAATCGGGCGACGCCGTCGAAATGGTTTCGCCGGACGGCACCGTGATCGCCCGCGGGCTGGTCAATTATTCCTCGGACGAACTGCCGCAGATGCTGGGGCGTTCCACCGTGGAACTGGGGGAGTCCCTCGGACGCGGCTTTGACCGTGAGGTTGTTCACGTTGATGACCTGGTTCTGGTCTAGCGGACTGATTCGCCTAGACTTGAATGATGACTGAGGCACTGATTCACCAAGCGGCCGAGAAATCCAACGACTCCACGGAGGCATCTCCCACGCCGGAAAATGCCCAGCTGTCCCCGGCTGACGTCGAGGCTGCCGTGTACGCGATCGCTGACCGATCGCGTCACGCTGCCCGCAGCATGGCACGCGCCAACCGCGCCTGGAAGGACAAAGGCCTCCGCGCGATCGGCGCCGCCCTGCTCGACAGCAGGGCGCAGATCCTGGCCGCCAACGCCAAGGATGTGGACGCCGGCCGCGCCAACGGCACGTCGGCGGCGCTGCTTGACCGACTGACGCTGAACGACGCACGGATCGAGGCGCTTGCCGCCGCCCTGGAAAACCTCGCCGGCCTGCCGGATCCCGTGGGAAACGTGGTCCGCGGCCAGACGCTTCCCAACGGCCTGCGGTTGCGGCAGGTCAACGTTCCCATGGGCGTCGTTGCCGCCATCTACGAGGCCCGTCCCAACGTGACGGTGGACATTGCCGGGCTGGCGCTGAAAAGCGGCAACGCGGTGATCCTGCGCGGCGGCACCGCCGCCGCGGCCACCAACGAAGCCCTCATCAGGGTCCTCCGGGATGCCCTCGCTTCCGTTGGACTGCCCGCCGACGCCGTTCAGACGGTCGACCAGTTCGGCCGTGAAGGAGCCAATGTGCTGATGCGGGCCCGCGGCCGGGTGGATGTCCTCATTCCCCGCGGCGGCAGGGACCTGATCCAGACGGTCGTCACCAATTCCTCCGTCCCGGTCATCGAGACCGGCGAGGGCAACGTCCATATCTTCATCGACGAATCCGCCAGTGAAGACATGGCCGTGGACATCCTGCTCAACGCCAAGACCCAGCGGCCCAGCGTCTGCAACACCGTGGAGACCCTCCTGGTGCATTCCGGGTCCACCGTCCTGCCCGCCGTCGCCGCGGCGCTCCGGAAAGCCGGAGTCACCCTCCACGCCGACGAGAGGGTCCGCGCCGCGTTGCCCGCATCCGTGGAATCCGTCCCCGCCACTGACGAGGACTGGGCCACGGAGTACATGGACCTGGACCTCGCGGTGGGCATGGTGGACAGCCTTGACGAAGCGGTGCAGCACATCCGCAAGTGGTCGACCGGACACACCGAGGCCATCATCACCAACGACCTCGCCAATGCCGAACGCTTCATTTCCGAAATCGACTCGGCAGCGGTCATCGTCAACGCCTCCACAAGGTTCACGGACGGCGGGGAACTGGGCCTGGGCGCCGAGGTGGGCATTTCCACCCAAAAGCTCCACGCACGAGGCCCCATGGGCCTCACCGAGCTCACGACCACGAAGTGGATCGTCCAGGGCGAGGGCCAGATTCGCAGCTAGCAACGCTGTAACATGGAACAGAAGTCCGGAACGGCGGGAATGACCGCCGTCGTCATTGTGTGAACTCTTTAGGGGAGAAAATGCTGTTGCAGCAGGTGGGCGCGTCCGTCGCCGAACATGAAGAACTGGCGCCGCTGTGGGCCGAACCGTGGGTCTTTGGTGTATCGATCTTTGCGATCATGCTGGTCCTGATGTTCGTGACTCTGTCCTACAGCAACCTGGGCAACCGGCACGAGGCCGTCGAGGAGCACTCCGACCCCCACCGCCAGCACCCGAACAAGCACGATCACGGCCAAGGCCACTAACATCACTGCGGTCCTGAAGCGGCGCGGCGCCAAGCGCCGCCTGCGTTTAGGTGTGATGGGTGGGACATTTGATCCCATCCATCACGGCCACCTTGTTGCGGCCAGCGAAGTTGCGGCGAAGTTCGGCCTCGACGAAGTGGTATTTGTACCGACCGGCCAGCCGTGGCAGAAAATGAGCAAGAAGGTCAGCGAACCGGAGCACCGGTACCTGATGACTGTCATTGCCACGGCGTCCAACCCCAGGTTCACCGTCAGCAGGGTCGATGTGGACCGTCCCGGCCCCACGTACACCATCGACACCCTGCGGGACCTGCGCACGCAACGGCCGGATGCGGATCTTTTCTTCATCACCGGCGCGGACGCCATGGCACAAATCCTGTCCTGGAAGAACATCGATGAATTGTGGTCGCTGGCGCATTTCGTCGGTGTGACCCGGCCGGGGCACGTCCTCGACGGTATGGGCAGGAAAGACGTCAGCCTCCTGGAGGTGCCTGCGATGGCGATTTCCTCCACTGACTGCAGGACGCGGGTGGCGGCCGGGAACCCGGTCTGGTACCTCGTACCCGACGGGGTGGTCCAATATATTGCGAAATACGGCCTGTACGCCGGGCAGTCCGACCCCGACCCCAGTGCCGCACTTACCGAGTTACACGAACCAGCCAGTACCGAGTGAGTTGTTAGATGAGCCAGGAACAGCCTCCCCTCCGTAGCCGTCGCGAATTGCGGCAGGCCAGAGATGAGCGCGCGGAATCACGCCAGGACACGGGGACCTCTGCCCCGGGTCCGGTTCCCCCTGCCTCAAACGCGCCCGGCAACGGCACACCGGCGCCTGCCCGGGAGGACGGCACCGGCCGCATCCGCCGTGTGGCTCCCGGTCCCGTCGACTCCGTCCGTACACCGTCGGGATCCGAGCGGTCCTCGCAGAGCCGGGCGCGCGACCGCGCCGCCCTGCGCACCATCAAGGAACTTGCGGAGAAGGAGGAGCGGCTCTCCGGCGGTGGCCCGCCCACGCGCCGCCAGCTCCGGCTCCAGCAGCTCCAGGCCGAGGCTGCGCCCGCTACGGCCGCGAACGTGATCGTCCCGCCGGCCCGCACTTCCGCACAGCGCACCGTGCCGCAGGCCCGGACGGGACAGTCAGCGCCCCAGGCGCGGCCGGGGCAGGCCTCGCCGCCTAAGGGGCCCTCGCCGCAGGCAGCAGCTCCGCGGGAGGACTCGCCGGAGGCAATCACGGACAGCAAGCTTCCCGAGGGCATGACTGTCGAACAGGCCCTCGCAGCGCGGTCACTCATCGCCGAACAGGCCCGGAACCAGATCGCCAAGATGGAGCACATCGCGGCGAACGACCCCGAAGCGGTGGATCCGGAAATCCTCGCGGAGCAGATCGCCCTGGCCGAGCGCGCCGCCGTCCTGAACAAGCGGGCCATGGCCAAGCAGAAGCTGGCCGAGCAGGCCAGCCAGCCGGCCCACCCAAAGACCGAACCATCAGCCGTCAGCAACCTTGCGATGGTCACGCCTCTGGAGTTCGAGAAGGTTCCAGGGATCGACCGGCCGGTGATGAAGAAGCCTGCCACCTCCTACGTGCCGGTGGTCACCAATCCCGGCCCGAGGCTGCAGCCGGCCGGCACCAAGGGTGCGCGCAAGCCTGGCCCCGCGAAGCGGACCGCGAGGCCTGCGACAGGCCGGGCCGGGGTGCTTGCCCGCGCTGAGGCAGCCGCCCAGGCGGCAGCCGATCCAGCGGCGGTAGTCCAGGCATCCGCCCCCGGTGAGCCGTGGGCTGCTGAAGCCGGCGAGAATTTCGTCGACAAGCCGCGCGTCGCCGCCAACACCGCCTACGGTCTGGAACCGCTCGACGCCGTAACAGCCGGCCTGGGCAGGGCACACCGTATCCGGCTGCTGCAGCTCGCCGTCCTCGCACTGGGGATCGTCGCGCTGATTGCGGGCGTCACCATGATCATCAGCGGCCTGACGCCCTGACCCACCGCACCGGCGCATCAGGGCGCCGCCATCCTCACGCATGACGGCGCCGACATCAACGGCGCCGGACCTACATAGCTTTAAACCACTACAAGGAGTCCCGTGACTGCAACCGATTCATCCATCGCCATAGCCCGCGTCGCCGCGCGCGCTGCAGCGGACAAGATAGCCCAGGACATCGTTGGCCTGGACGTCAGCGAGCGGCTGGCCCTGGCCGACGTCTTCCTGATTGCCTCCGCGCCCAGTGAGCGCCAGGTCAACGCCATCGTCGACGGCATCGAAGAGGAACTGGGCAAGCAGGATCTCCGTCCTGTCCGCCGCGAGGGCCGTTCCGGCGGACGCTGGGTCCTGCTGGATTACTCGGACGTGGTGATCCACGTCCAGCATGAGGAAGACCGTGTGTTCTATGCCCTGGAGCGCCTGTGGAAGGACTGCCCGGTGGTTGACCTCCAGCTCGGGGAAGACTCGTCCGCCAAAGCGGCCGTTTCCTCGGACAGCGAGTAATCCCGGGCCGGCCGCCGAATATGCCCGATTTGGAATTTTCGGAACGGCTGTTCTAAGATATTTGAGTTGCTTCGGAGAGATCCGGACGCAGAACCGGGCCCGACAGTGAAGACTGAAGGTGCCGGAGCAATGAAAATTCGGGGCTGTGGCGCAGCTGGTAGCGCACCTGCATGGCATGCAGGGGGTCAGGGGTTCGAGTCCCCTCAGCTCCACCGAATGGTCCGTCGGAATCGTGAGATTCCGGCGGACTTTTTTGTTTATTACCCTGGTTCCTTGCTGAGGTTCGCTGGTTCCACCACCTACGGCCGACCAACTGCAGGGTTCCGGACCCGAATTGGCGTCTTACACAATTGTGGTTTAAGATAATCAAGTTGCTTACGGAGATCGATCCGAAAGAAACAAGAGTTTGGGGCTGTGGCGCAGCTGGTAGCGCACCTGCATGGCATGCAGGGGGTCAGGGGTTCGAGTCCCCTCAGCTCCACCCTGGATTGAACAGCAGAAGCCGCCCGGTCGGGCGGCTTCTGCCGTTTAACGCTCGACTAATATGGGAGCGTGAACGAATCCCTTCCGCCCTGCCCGAAATGCTCCAGTGAATACACCTATGAAATGGGAGCGCTGCTGGTGTGCCCCGAGTGCGCACACGAGTGGTCCGCAGAGGCCCCGGAGACGCCAGGAGCCGCGGACGCGGTTATCAAGGACGCGGTGGGCAATGTCCTCGCCGACGGTGACACTGTGACCGTAATCAAGGACCTTAAGATCAAGGGAAGCTCCACAGTCATCAAGGTGGGGACCAAAGTACGCGGCATCCGGCTCATGGACGGCGTGGGTGACCACGACATCGACTGCAAAGTGGACGGCGTCGGCCCTATGCAGCTGAAGTCCAGCGTCGTCAAAAAGGTCTAGGCGGGTCCCGACATCCCCGATGCCCAGGCGGCGGAACTGCACGCCGCAGATGTTGTGGTGGTCGGTGCGGGCCAGGCCGGTCTGTCCGCCGCTTACCACTTGCAGCGGCGCGGCTTCCTGCCCGCGGGACAGACCGCGGGTCCCGCTGCCGTGCAGGACGTCCCGGGAACCTACGTGGTGCTGGACGCCGAAGCCGGACCCGGCGGGGCCTGGCGCCACCGCTGGCAAAGCCTCAGGATGGCCACCGTCAACGGCATCAGCGATCTGCCGGGCATTCCCCAGCCCGAAGTAGACCCGGCTGAGCCAAGTTCAAAGTTCCTTTCACGCTACTTCGGGGATTACGAGGAGGAACTCGGGCTGAACATCGTCCGCCCCGTTAGAGTCCGCTCGGTATCCCGGGAAGGTGGCGCCCCGTCCGGGAGGCTAAGAATCGAAACCTCTGCGGGCACCTGGTCCGCGCAGGCGGTCATCAATGCCACAGGCACCTGGACCCGGCCGTTTTGGCCCATCTACCCGGGCCAGTCCTCCTTCCGGGGCAGACAGCTGCACGTGGCCGACTACGTGGCGGCAGAGGAATTCCGAGGGAAGCATGTCATTGTGGTGGGCGGCGGCATCTCGGCCGTCGGCCTGCTCGACGAAATATCCCGGGTGACCACCACGAGCTGGTTCACCCGCCGGGAACCGGTGTGGCGCGATGCCGGCTTCGACCGGAAGGCGGGGCACGACGCCGTCGCGCTCGTTGAAGAACGGGTCCGGCAGGGACTTCCTCCGCAGAGCGTGGTGTCAGCCACGGGACTGATCTGGACGCCTTCGTTGCGTGCGGCCGCCGCGCGCGGCGCCCTGGACCGGCACGCGATGTTCACATCAATAGAGCCCCACGGGGTCCGGCTGGACGACGGAACCTTCCTGGCAGCCGATGTGATCCTGTGGGCCACCGGGTTCCGGGCCGAGCTGGAACACCTTGCCCCGCTGCACCTTCGCGGCAGCGGCGGGGGGATCGTTATGGACGGCACGCAGGTGGCAGCGGACGAACGGATCCATCTGGTGGGTTACGGGCCGTCGTCGTCCACCATCGGCGCCAACCGGGCCGGCCGCGCGGCAGTGGCCGGCATCATGAAGATGCTCGGCCGGCGACGCCCGGACGGGGTGCCTGCGGCGTCAGCCGGGGCCGTTTCACGGTAGGTTTACCGGGTAGCTTTTCGCCGGGGGATCCCTCCCCGACGGCGGAGCAATGGTCGGCAGGATGATTGCCGGCCGAAGGCGATGAACAGAGAAGAAGGCAGCTTGGACGTGGCGGAAAACACCCTGGACTCAGTCCTCTCCGGTCTGCGCCGGTTCCCGGATGTCGAAGCCCCCAACCTGCAGGCCTGGGATGCCACGGACAAGCTGCTCCTCGAAACAGCGGCCGGACTCCTGGCCCCGGACAGCCGCGTCGCGGTGGTGGGTGACCGCTACGGCGCCCTCACGCTCGGGGCACTGGCTGCCTGCGGGGTCCGGCACGTGCGAGTCCACCAGGACCTGATTACGGGGGAGCGGGCCCTCCGCAATAACGCTGCGGCGCTCGGCGCCGACGCGTGTTTTGAGCAGCTGCCGCTCGGTCCGGCCCTTTTCGACGGCGCCGACGTGGTGCTGCTCCAGCTGCCCAAAACGCTCGCGGAACTGGAAGAAGTGGCCGACGCCGTGGCCCGCTACGCAGGGCCGCACACTGTCCTGCTTGCAGGCGGCCGGATCAAGCACATGAGCCTGGGCATGAACGCCGTCCTGCAACGCCACTTCAGCGACGTCCAGCCACAGTTGGCGCGGCAGAAATCCAGGGTCCTGATAGCCAGGGACCCCCGGCCCGTTACGGGACCGCCGCCGTTTCCCGTCGCCGACCGCAACAGCGAACTGGAGCTCACTGTCTGCGCGCGGGGAGCGGTGTTCGCCGGCACGAAGCTCGACATCGGGACACGGTTCCTGTTGAGGTACCTGCCTGACATGCCGTCGGCAGGGAACATGGTGGACCTCGGCTGCGGTACCGGCATCTTGGCCGCCATGTATGCCAGGCGCCACCCGGAATCGAAGGTTACGGCGACAGACCAGTCGGCGGCCGCCGTCGACTCCGCCCGGGCCACAGCGGAAGCCAATGGCCTCGCAGGCCGGATCACCGTTCTCCAGGACGACGCCATGAGCTCGCTGCCGGACGGCAGCGCCGGCCTCATCCTGCTGAATCCGCCCTTCCACCTGGGTGCCAGCGTCCATGCCGGGGCAGGAATCAAGATGTTCGGGGCCGCCGGAAGGGTGTTGGAGCCGGGCGGGGAACTCTGGACCGTATACAACAGCCACCTGCAGTATCTGCCCGCCCTGGAACGGTACGTCGGTCCCACCCGCCTGGCCGGCAGGAACGCGAAGTTTACGGTGGCTGTCAGCACCGGACGCGCCCTGCACCATTAGCAGCGCGAACGCCGGGCAGGTCGGCCCGCGGCGCGACCCGGCCCTGCAAGTGACACCACGGTCCCGGAACTCCGCGTGGGAGCGTACCGCCGCGCGCGCAGGTAACGTACGATTCAAGCATCAGTAGTGCATAACCGAAGACGTTTAGGGGAATCCGTGACTGAGATCCGCACGCCAACGCCGAGGCGCGGAACCAATTTGCCCCGCATGGGGGACTTCAATCTCACGGTGATATTGGATGCCATCCGCCGGTCCTCGGGAGGCCTCAGCCGGGTGGAACTCGCCCAGATCGTAGGGCTCTCCCCGCAAACCATCTCCAACATCTCCCGGCGGCTGCTTGACCAGAACCTCATCGTCGAAGCCGGGAAGGAAGGAAGCGGGCCGGGTAAGCCGCGCACCATCCTCCGGTTGAACCCCGCCGGAATGTATGCCGTGGGGGTCCACTTGGATCCCGCCGTGACCACTTTCGTGGTGCTGGACCTCGTGGGCTCCGTTGTCAGGCACTCACGGATCAACACCCCGGGCGCCAGCGACCCCGACGGCATCATCGCCACCATTGCCGCCGAGATCAAGGACCTGGTGGCAGCCTCCGGCGTCGACCCGGACAAGATCGCAGGGCTCGGCGTCGCAGCCCCCGGTCCCATCAACCTGGATGAGGGAACCGTCGTTGACCCGCCGCTGTTGCTGGGCTGGGACCGTGTGCCCCTGCGCGATGCCCTCGCGGAGGCGACCGGACTGTCCACCCTGGTGGACAAGGACGTCACCAGCGCGGCCGTCGCCGAAACCTGGGCCGGCGGCCCCAGCGGCTCCGGCAGTTTCGTTTTTATGTACATGGGCACCGGCATCGGCTGCGGCATCGTCCTGAACGATGAAGTGGTGCGCGGGACGTCGGGGAATGCCGGCGAAATCGGGCACATCATTGTTGACCCGGACGGTCCGCCCTGCGACTGCGGTCTTCGGGGCTGCGTGAAGTCAAGCAGCATCCCGCAGGTCCTCGTTGCGCAGGCCGAAGCCGCCGGCGTGCTGGAGGTTGTGCGCCAACCCTCCGGTGCTCTGGACATCCAAGAGAGCTTCGCCAAACTGTGCGACGAAGCCGACGCCGGCAACAGCAAGGCGGGAGAGATCATCGACCACTCCGCCGTCCTGGTCGCCCGTGCGGTGGCGGTGGTCACGAACACCCTCGACGTCGAAAGGGTTGTCTTCGGCGGCCCCTTCTGGACGCGCCTCTCACGGAGGTACCTGGACCGGGTTCCCCAACTGCTGGCAGACAACAGCGCAGCCCGCCAGATCCACGGGATAGAAGTTGTTGGAACCGGAGTGGGAGAGGACGTAGGAGCTATCGGTGCTGCCTGCCTGGTGCTGGAGCATACGCTGGCACCGCGCGCACAGCGGCTGCTGCTGGAAGGCTGACGCCGGCCTTCCGCTGCTCTGTCAGTGGGGAGCACTAACCTGAAATTGCATATCGGCTAAAGGCTGGGGCCAGCTGGAGGATATTGGGGGCTGCAGCCGCTCGAAGATTGGAGCGTCATGCACCGCCCTGCCAAATTCCTTGCGGCGATGATGTCGGCGGCAGCGCTGCTGGCCACATCAGCCTGCTCCGCCGAACAACCGGCGGCCGAGAACCGGACCCTGAAGATCGTTTACCAGAAGACCGACTCGTTTACCGCCCTCGACACCTTGTTCAAGGACGCCAAGAAGGACTTCGAAGCTGCCAACCAGGGCACCACCGTGGAGCTGCAGCCCATCGAAGCCAACGATGACGACTACGGCACCAAGCTGGCGCTGGCCCTGCGGTCTTCTGAGACCGCCCCCGACGTCTTTTACGAGGACACGTTCAAGGTGAGGTCCGACGTCGACGCCGGATACCTCCTGAAACTGGACGGATACCTCGAAAAATGGGCCGACTGGAAGTTGTACAACGAGGCCGCCAAAGCTGCCGGCACCGGGGACGACGGCGGGATCTACGCCGTGCCCCTCGGAACTGACACCCGCGCCATCTGGTACAACAAGAAGGTCCTTCAAAAGGCAGGCATTTCGGTTCCCTGGCAGCCCCGAAGCTGGGAGGAGATCCTTGACGCCGCCCGCAAGATGAAAGCCGCGGACCCGTCCCTGGTCCCGTTCAACATGTATGCCGGCAAGGCCACGGGTGAAGGCACAGTCATGCAGAGTTTTTACGAACTGCTGTACGGCACGGACAGCGAACTCTATGACCAGCAGGAGAAAAAATGGGTGATCGGTTCCCGGGGGTTCACCGATTCCCTGTCTTTCCTGAAGACCCTCTACGACGAAGGACTTGCCGTCACGCCTGCCGAGGCGCTTGACGCAAACGTGTGGAAGAAGGTCTTCGGCGATTGGCTGCCGCAGGGCAAGATGGGGGCAACTGTGGAAGGTTCGTACACGCCGTCGTTCTGGCAGAAGGGCGGCAACTACGAATGGGCCGGCTATGCGGAGGACATGGGAGTGGCAAAGTTCCCCACCCAGCGTGGCCAGGAGCCCGGCGGCGTCAGCATGTCCGGTGGCTGGACCCTGGCCGTCGGAGCGGACTCGAAGAACCCGGACCTGGCGTTCAAGTTCCTTTCCGAGGCCCTGAGCAAGAAGAACTCACTGGCGTTCACCGTGTCCGGCTCCCAGATCGCGGTCCGGACAGACGTCGCCGCCGAACCGGAGTACCTGGCGGCGAATCCGTTCGTCAAGGACGTCTCCGAACTCGTATCCGTCACGCACTACCGGCCCGCCACGGCGGACTATCCGCGGATCTCCGCCGCGGTCCAGGAGGCCACCGAAGCCGTGATCACCGGTGCCCTTTCGCCGCAGGAGGCCGCCGCGCAGTACGACAAGTCAGTCAGGGACCAGGTGGGTGACGCCAAGGTCGTGCAGAAATAACGCATGGCTGAACGACGAACTGTCCGGCGGCAGCTCCGGCTGCTGCCGGTGGTGCCCTCTGTCCTGCTGCTTCTCCTCTTCCTGGCGGCGCCCGTCCTGTGGTCCTTCCACGCTTCCTTCACCAATGCCGCCCTCACCGGCCGCAACGCCAGGAACCCGGCCTGGACCGGCGTCGAAAATTATGTGCGGCTGTTCAGTGACTCTGCGTTCCCGGCCGCGGTCCTCCTGACCATCGTCTTTGTTGTTGCGTCAGCGGTGGTGGGCCAGAACCTGCTGGGACTCCTGATTGCGGGCCTGATGACGCGCGCCCGGAAGCCGGTGTCCGCAGTCGTGGGTACTGCGGTGGTCGCCGCCTGGGTGCTTCCCGAGATTGTGGCGGCCTTTGCCGCTTATGCCTATTTCAGCAAGGACGGGACGCTGAACCAGCTGCTCGGCAATGCCGGCGCTGCCGGGCCGGACTGGCTCTATGCCTATCCCATGGTGGCCGTGGTGCTGGCCAACATCTGGCGCGGCACCGCGTTCTCCATGCTGGTGTACCGGGCGGCCCTGGCCGACGTTCCCCGGGACATCTCCGAGGCAGCCCTGATGGACGGCGCTTCCGGCTGGCAGCGCCTGGTGTTCATCACGCTGCCGCTGATCAGGTCCAGCATCGCCACCAATTTGATGCTCGTGACGCTCCAGACCCTGGCCGTGTTCACCCTGATTTGGGTGATGACGGCCGGCGGGCCGTCCAATGCCAGCACCACCTTGCCGGTCCTCGCCTACCAGGAGGCCTTCAAATTCGGCGACATCGGCTACGGCACGGCCATCGCCTCGGTGCTCATCGTCCTGGGCCTGGTGTTCGGGATTGCCTACGTCCGGCTGCTCAAGGGGGACAAACGATGACGACGACAGGCCGGCGGCCCCTTGAAGTGGCTTCACGGCGGCCCACCCGCCGGGGAGTTGCCTCGCCAGGATTCCGCCGGGCCCGGACGCCGGCAGACGCCGCCCTGTTGCTGATCGGCGCCTGCTTCGTGTTGCCGCTGCTCTGGCTGGTATTCGCCTCCCTGGACACAACGGCGGGTTACCGGACCCAGTTGCCGGCCAGTGCTTCGCTCGACAACTTTGCGGCTGTCCTCACTCCCGAACTACTGCTCGGACCGCTCTGGAACAGCCTTTTGCTCTCCGCCGGGACGGCAACAGTTACCCTGGGCGCAGCCGTTCTGGCCGCGTACCCGCTGTCCCGGTTCCAGTCCAGGTTCAACCGGCCGTTCCTGTATTCGATCCTGTGCGGCACCTGCCTGCCGATTACGGCCATCATGGTGCCCGTTTATGGCCTGTTCGTCCAGCTGCGCCTGCTGGATTCGCTGCCGGCCACAGTGCTCTTCCTTGCGGCAACTTCCCTGCCCATGGCCATCTGGATGACCAAGAACTTCATGGACGCGGTGCCCGTTTCGCTGGAGGAGGCCGCCTGGGTGGACGGCGCCTCCGGGCTGACTGCCCTGCGTTCCGTGGTGCTGCCGCTCATGCGCCAGGGGCTGGGAGTGGTGTTTATTTTCGTCTTCATCCAGACCTGGGGGAACTTCTTCGTACCGTTCATCCTGTTGCTGTCGCCGTCAAAGCAGCCCGCGTCGGTTTCGATCTTCAGCTTTTTCGGACAGCACGGCGCAGTCGCTTACGGCCAGCTGGCCGCATTCTCCATTTTGTATTCGGTTCCGGTCCTGGTCCTCTATGTGCTGGTGGCGCGGGGAGCCGGCGGATCGTTTGCGCTGTCCGGAGCGATGAAAGGCTGAGCCGCCTTCAGTCGATGTCCTCGACTACTGTCCCGAACGGAATCGTGTTGTCCAGATGCGCCTGATGGCCGTGGGGCAGGTTGAGCACCCGGACTCCGTGTACTTTTTCCGCCGCCGACTGCATGAGGATCGGACGGACAGTGTTGATGAAACTCTCGCTCTTACCGGCGAGGTACTCCTGGTAACTGGCTGGAAGCTGAATCATGCCATCAGGATAGTCCTGCGCGGCCCGCATGGGGAGTGGTCCCCATTGTGGAATCTGCCGCCCGGGTCTTGGATAGTATGGCCCGTGGCGGGCGCCTAGTGACCGCCGGACATCCGGCAGCAGCAGCGGCCGTTCATGAACAGCAACCAGGGGGAATTCCAGTGCTTCAGACTACGGCCGCCGTCCGGATCGAAGCGGCGGAACTGGCCCGGGCGCAGCAGGTCATGGGCAGCATCTCCCGCAGCTTCGACGCAAAGGTTGTGGGGCAGGCCAGGCTCCGTGAATCGCTGCTGGTAGGGCTCATGACCGGCGGCCACATCCTGCTCGAAAGCGTCCCCGGACTGGCGAAGACCACGGCCGCGCAGACGGTCGCGGAGGCCGTCAGCGCAGAGTTCCGGCGGATTCAGTGCACGCCGGACCTGCTCCCCAGCGACATCGTGGGCACGCAGATCTATGATGCCGCCAAGGGCACGTTCGTCACCCAGCTTGGCCCGGTCCACGCCAACATCGTGCTCCTGGACGAGATCAACCGCTCCAGCGCAAAAACCCAGAGCGCCATGCTCGAAGCGATGCAGGAGCGGCAGACGTCCATCGGGGGAGTGGTGCACCGGCTGCCTTCCCCCTTCCTTGTCCTGGCGACGCAGAACCCCATCGAGCAGGAGGGCACCTACCTGCTGCCCGAGGCCCAGATGGACCGCTTTATGCTCAAAGACGTCCTGGACTACCCCACGCCTGCGGAAGAGGCCGAGATCATCCGCAGGATCGATTCCGGCGTCTTCACCGACGAACAGCGCCCCGCCGCGGCTGCGTCCCTGGCCGCGGTCTCGGAAGTGCAGGAGCTGGTCAAACGGGTCTACATCGATCCCGCAATAGTGCGGTACATCGTGGGGCTGGTGTTTGTCACCCGGAACGCGGCCCAGTACATCGACTCCCGCCTGGCGGGTTTTATCGAATTCGGAGCCAGCCCGCGCGCCAGCATCGCCTTCAGCCAGGCCGCCCGCGCCGTCGCCCTCCTGAACGGCCGGGACCACGTGATTCCCGAGGACGTGAAGGCACTGGCCCACCGCGTGCTCCGGCACAGGATTATCCTCGGCTTCGAAGCGGTGGCGGAGCAGGTTCCCGTCGAAACCGTCATTGATGCCATCGTGGCGTCCGTCCAGACTCCGTGAGCGCGCCCGCATGTCCAGCCTCCTGACCCGGGTGAAATCGAAGATGTCGATCTTCGCCCACCGCAAGGCACGCGGAATGCTCGACGGCGAATACGGTTCCGTTTTCAAGGGCCGCAGCCTGGACTTTGACGACCTCCGGGCCTACATTCCCGGAGACGAAGTCCGCGACATCGACTGGAAAGCCTCTGCCCGGCACGGATCCCCGCTCATCAAGCGCTATGTTGCAGTGCGGCGGCAGACCGTGCTGCTGGTCACGGATACCGGACGCAACATGGCTGCCTCTGCGCTCGGCGGCGAGGAGAAGAAGGACATTGCCGTGATGGCCTTGGGCGTGGTGGGCTACCTTGCCCACCGTCACGGCGACGTGGTGGGGCTCGTCTGCGGCGACGGGACGTCGACCCGGTCCCTGCCCGCGAAAGCCGGCGAGGCCCACCTGGAAAGGCTTCTTCGCGAAGTCAACGATGCCACGGCGCTGACCTCGCCCCGCAGCGACATCAGCGAGCAGCTCTCCTATGTGGCACGCAACTTCGGCCAGCGCATGCTGCTCTTCGTTGTGGCCGATGAGGTGGTGCCCGACGCCGGAATGGAGCGGCTGCTTCGCCGCCTGCGCGCCCAGCACGAAGTCCTCTGGCTGACCGTCCGCGACGCGCAGCTGGCCGGCCCCGACTCCGCCGTACCAAACTCCACCGGGACACAGGCAGCCGCCGCCGGACCCGCCGACCGGTACGACGTTGCGGACGCCGGCTTCCTTCCCGGCCGCCTGGCGGCGTCCGAGGCCATCATCCGTGCCTATGCCGCGGCGCAGGAGCAGCGCGATGCAGCGCGGGAAGCTGTGCTGCGGCGGATGGGCATAGCCCACGTCCACGCGGGCAGCAGCCATGATGTAATGCCTGCGGTGTTCACCCTGCTGGAACGGCACCGCCGTGGGAAATGACTCCGGGTTCTATGGCCCCTTGGAATACAGTGCCTGGCTGCCGTGGGCCGGCCTCGGCGTGCTGGTGCTCGTGGCTGCGTGGCTGGCCTACGTGCTCCTGAGCACCCGGCGGCGGCCCGACGTATTCGCCGTACCTCCCCCCGCGCCGCCATCGGATCCGTCCGGCCTGAAACGGGACTACCTGAGCCGGATCGATAGTGTGGCGGCTGATGCCACGGCCGGCCGGCTGTCCGCCCGCGCCGCGCACCAGGAGCTGAGCCTGCTTATCCGGAGTTTTGTCCGCGACGTCACCGGGATCAATGCTCCACGGATGACCCTGGCTGAGCTCAACGAGCAGAACATTCCGGCGGCCGCCCTGGCTGTCAGCAGCTTCTACCCGGCGGAATTCAGCCCCGAACCCCGGGACGCTGAACCCCGGTCCACTGAATCTCCCGCCACTGAACCCCGCGACGCTGTGGCGATGGCGGCGGAAACGGCCCGGGAGGTGGTCAGGACATGGAGCTGATCTTCTGGTGGATGATTCCGGCGGCCCTGCTTCTTGGCGCAGGGGCGTACTGGATGGCGCGCAGGCAGCGGGGCGACCAAGCGACCCGGCGGCCCGTGGCCCACGGCAGCCGGCTCACCGAGCTGCCGGAGTACCGGGCCGCTGTGCGGCGGCACCGGCGCCTGCTCACAGTTGCCGCCGTCGCCGGCGGGGTGCTGATGGCGGCAGCCGTGGTGGCAGCAGCACGTCCCGCCGAACGAACCACAGTCAGCCCCGAACAGCGCAACCGCGACATCATCCTGTGCCTTGACGCCTCGGGATCCATGAGCAGCGCCGACGCGGCGGTGGTGGAAGTCTTTGCCCGGCTCGCAGAGGGATTCGACGGCGAGCGGCTGGGCCTGACCGTCTTCGACAGCAGCGCGGTGCAGGTCTTCCCCCTTACCGATGATTACGACGTCGTGCAGGAGCAGCTTGAGGCAGCCCGGAAAGCTTTTGACGGTGCACCCGGCAGCGCCGCGTTCCTGGACGGCACATGGAACGGCGCAGGTTCCTCGCTGATCGGCGACGGGCTGGCCTCCTGCGTGCAGGGCTTCCCGGCAAACGGCGGCAGTACCGGCATGGGCGGGAAGGCAACCGACGGCACGGAGGAACGATCCCGCTCCGTAGTACTGGCCACCGATAACTTCATTTCCGGTGAGCCCATCTTCACCCTGCAGGAAGCGGCGGCACTGGCCAAAAAGAAGGACGTCCGGGTCTACGCCCTCAACCCCGGAGACTTCGACTACGGCACGGACCCCGACCAGCCAGGCGTTCAGCTACGCACCGCTGCGGAAGGCACCGGCGGTGCTTACTACGCGCTGGACAGCCCGGAAGCCGTCGCGGAGATCATCCGCAGGGTCCAGTCCACAGAGGCCAGCGTCTTCAAAGCCGCCCCGCAAGCCGCCGTTTCGGACCGTGCCGAGATTCCCCTGAGCATCGCTTTGCTGTCCGGACTGGTGCTGGCCGGCGCTACGTGGAGGCTGCGGTCGTGACGTTCCAGCCCATCTGGCCGTGGTGGATCATGCTGCCGGTTGTTGTCGCCGTCGTCGTCTTCCTTACGTGGACGGCCGTCGGAAGCCGGCTCCGCGGCGCCGGCCTTCGCGGGTTGCTGCTGCCTTCCGGACTTGTGGTCCTGCTGCTGCTGGCGGCCCTCCGCCCGGGTGTGCCCGGCGGGAGCGTCCGGGCCGCGGCAACCGACGTGAACGTTTTCTTCGTGGTGGATACCACCAGCAGCATCTCCGCCGAAGACTACGGCAAGGGAAGTCCAAGACTGGACGGCGTCCGGAAGGACATCATGGCCATAGCCGGGGAGCTGGCCGGGGCCCGGTTCTCCATGATCACGTTCGATTCACAGGCGGTGGTCCGGATGCCCCTGACGACGGACACATCAGCCCTTGATACGTTGACCGGCGTGCTGGAACCCCAGATCACCATGTACTCGACAGGCAGCAGCGTCACTGCCGCCCGGACCGTCCTTAACGAACGGCTGGGGGCAGCGCGGGAGAGCCACCCGGAGCGGGCGCGGATCGTCTACTACTTCGGCGACGGCGAGCAGACCAGCGGAAGGGCACCGGAGCCCATGAACGTGGATGCTTCGCTGGTCAACGGCGGCGCGGTGCTCGGCTACGGCACAGACCAGGGCGGGCGAATGAAGGAGAAGAGCAGCTATTCAGCCGACGAAGCCACCGGCTACATCCAGGACCGCAGCGGGGAAAACGCAGGGGACGCCGTGTCCCGAATCGACGAGGACACGCTTCGGGGGATCGCAGCGCAGCTCGGCGTTCCCTATGTCCACCGGGCAGCTGGGGATGCAGTGGCCCCGATGATGCAGGCGGCCCGGCCCGGCGCCCTCAAGGAAGCAACGGAGTCAGTCGAGGGCAGGGTGGAACTGTACTGGGCCCCGGCACTGGCCGCGTTCTTCCTCGCGCTGTGGGAGAGCCTCACGGTGCTCCGCCAGCTGAGGCAGCTCAGGCCCGGAAGACAGGAGGCCCGCGCATGACCCGGGCCGCGGGCCTGCAACCGGTGCAGGACCAGCGCAAGCGTCGACGGCGCCGTTTGCTGCTGGGATCCGCAGTGCCTGTGTCAATTGCCGTGGCGCTCGCCGTCAAGCTCTTGAGCGTCGGCTACCTGGGCGGCGAGGCGGCAGGATCGTTCGGCCGCGGCGACCAGGCTGCCCTTGCCTCCGCGGCATCCGGACTGGGCATCGCCAATATCGTGGAACGGCACAAAGCGCCTTTTGCGGCCGCCGATGCACTGGTGCTGGGCGGGGACTACGACGGTGCCCGGGTCCTCTTCGAGGCAGCCCTCGCTGACGCCCCGCCGGCTGACGAATGCAAGGTGCGCGTCAACCTGGTCCTGAGCATCGAACGGCTGGCAGACAAGGCCGTCGAGTCGGGTGGCTCCGGCGCCGAAGCAGGCCACCTTTACGGCGACGGACTGGCGGCGGTCAAGGCCGCTCCGCCCGGGTGCTTCAATCCCCAGGGCAGCGAGGCCGCCGCCAACGGGGCGGACGGCGAAGGCGACCGCCTCCGGGAAGCGGAACAACGGTTGCAAGGCAAGGCGGACAAACTCGGAGGCGCCGCGTCCGGCACCGAACCCGGGTCCGGCGACAAGCAGCCGCAGCCCGATCCGGAACCGCAGCAGAGCCAGCTGGACAAACTGGGGGAGCAGGCCAGGTCCGCGCAGCGGGAACGCAACGGCGGCATGCAGCGGGACGAGTACCTCAGGAAGGCCGACACCGGATCCGGCACAGACAAACCCTGGTGATCCGCGGAGGTTGCGACCAATTCCCCTAGCGCCGGGAGTTATCCTCCACCACGCTGATAAGGGGGGAAGCCGAACAACAGAGCGGCGGCAGCTGATGAAAATCGCAAGGTATGTCAACGGCCCTCAATGGATGTGGGCTTCGTGGCTGGTTGCGGCGATGCTCTCGCTGGCGTTCCTGGACCTGACTCTGTACGGTTTGGTGATCCCGGCTTCAGCACTTGTGCTCGCTCTCCTCGCAGGTCCCGGACTCCGGAGGTCCGGGAACGCACGGCCACGAGTCGACAAGCTGGACCTGGCCGTGGTCGCGGCACTGTACCTCGCCGTCGTCGCGCTCTTCCGACTGGCATTCACGGTCTTCACCACTGCCAACGTCCTGGGCCTCTTCCTGTGCTTCGGCACCGGGCTTGTCCTGGGAGTCGCGGGGCCGGTGTTCTACACGGTGCGGCGGCGGCGGCCTTTGTCCGACCTGGGCCTGTGGCTGGGAAACTGGAAAGAGGCTGTCATCCTGGGCCTTGTCCTGTCCGCAATCCAGTTCGCCATCACCCTCCGGGGTTATACGCTGCCGGCGCCCGTGGACTGGATTCCGCTGCTGGTGATGTCGCTGACCGTCGGGGCCTTTGAGACGGTCTTCTTTAGAGGATTCGTCCAGACGCGCCTGAGTGCAAGTCTGGGCCCGGCCCCCGGGATCGCGCTGGCGGCGGCCCTGTACGCGGTGTACCACGTCGGCTACGGGATGAGCGGGCAAGGGATGGTCTTCCTGTTCGGTCTCGGCGTCGTCTACGCCGTGGCCTTTGCGCTGGTCCGGAACGTTCTTGTCCTGTGGCCGCTGCTCACCCCGCTGGGTTCGTTCTTCAACAACCTCAACAGCGGGGATATCGAGCTGCCCTGGGAAGCGATCCTTGGATTCGCCGATGTCCTGGGCCTGATGGCCGCCGCGGTGTGGTTGGGGCACCGGAGGTTACGGAAGGCAGCCGGCCGCCAGCCCTGAATCCGCAGGCAGCCGCGCACATCATTCCGGGTGCTGGTCAATTGCGGGCGTTTCGGCGAACAATGTTCTGCGCGGCGACGCAACAGAGCGTAAAGGTGCGTCTTAATTCGGGAGCCAGCTTGAACGCCGCGGAGCAGGGCCCTAGAGTCTTATACAAGTTACCGAGGTAACGTGTCAGCGATCCTCCGGCAGGAGGGTGTGGGTGCCCCCATGTGGGCCTGACATTTGCTCACGGACAACTTCCTGTCAGGCGTAACAGTCGCGGCTGCGCCCTGCCGAAGTTTTCTCCGTGTTCCCAAACTCAAATTCATTGACGGTTCAGCGTTTCCGAGGTCCCATGGACTGAGGCTCGGCTGCCGGCAATGGCTCAAAGCCAAGGACGCAAATGTCTCCACCTAGCCTTATTGACACACATCCGAATCTCTCCGACGCCGCCCCGGTGGCGCTTTCGTACGAGCTGTTCCCGCCGCGTTCTCCGGCGGCCGCCGAGTCGCTCTGGACCACTATTGGCGAGCTGGAAGCCACGGACCCGGACTACGTTTCCGTGACGTACGGCGCCAGCGGATCAAACCGGGACACCGCCGTCGAACTCATCAACCGGCTTCTGCTCGAGACGACGCTGCGCCCGCTGGCCCACCTGACCTGCGTAGGCAACACGCCGGAGGAACTCTCCGAGATCATCGGTGAGCTCCTCGACGTGGGCGTCCGCGGGATTCTGGCCCTCCGCGGTGACAGGCCCAAGGACGGAGCGGCACCGGTTACCGGTTCCCTTCGGTACGCCCAGGACCTGATCGAACTGATCCGCCGCGTGGAGCAGCGCCGTTCGGCCCTGCTGTGTGCCGGCAGAGTGGCGGTCGGCGTGGCCGCGTACCCGACGCGGCACCCGGAATCACCCACCGAAGCCCACGACGTCGAGGTGCTGCTCGCCAAGCAGCGCTCCGGGGCCGACTTCGCCATCACACAGGTGTTCTTCCATACGGAGCAGTTCGCCGACCTCATCACGAGGGCGCGCCGGGCCGGGGTCACCATCCCCATCATCCCGGGCGTTATGCCCCTAACCAGCGTGCGGCGGCTCAACCGGCTGGCTGAGCTGACCGGCGTCGAACCCGCACCGGAACTGATGGCGCGCCTGGCAGCCGCGGACACCGACGCCGAGCGCCGGCTGATCGGAGTCCGGGCAACGGTGGACCTGGCCAACGCAGCCCTGGATGCCGGAGCACCGGGCATCCACCTGTACACCTTCAACGAACACGCGTGTGCTCTGGAGGTCCTGGACAAGCTGGCCCTGCCGCGCCCGGCCCGTCCGGCGAGCAGGCTCAATGCCATTGCCCGCCGCCACCAGGAAATGGCCAGCTGAGCCGGCTCCGCCCGACAGCACCGCCCGCCCGTCAATACCGCCCGCCCGCGGCACGCACCGCACGTTCGGCAGCACCGCCCGCCCGTGGCTCCGGCGCGCCCTCCGGCATTGACACTCTCATCCAACACCCCTGACTTTCACCAACACCCAAGGAATTCCACATGACTGAGCAGAACACCCCGGCCGTGACCACTCCCTTCCCGTCCGCTTCGATCCTGGGCTATCCGCGCATCGGCCGCCGCCGCGAACTGAAGAAGGCCGTCGAAGCCTACTGGGCCGGCAAGATCGACGCCGCCGCCCTCGATGCCGCCGCGAAGGAGATCCAGCTGGGCACCGCCAAGCGCCTGCAGGGACTCGGCCTGACCGAAGCCGCCGCTGTTCCGGGCACCTTCTCCTTCTACGACCAGGTGCTCGACGCCGCCGCCCACCTCGGCGCCGTGCCGGCCCGTTTCGGCAACCTCCTCAACGCCGAGGGACAGCTGGACATCGACGGCTACTTCACCCTGGCCCGCGGCAACAAGGAAGAGCAGCCGCTGGAAATGACCAAGTGGTTCGACACCAACTACCACTACCTCGTGCCGGAAATCGGCCCCGAGACCAAGTTCGCGCTGACCTCCAACCGCATCGTAGAGGAGTTTGAGTACGCCCTCGCCAACGGCGTGGAGACCCGCCCGTACATCGTGGGTCCGGTCACCTTCCTGCTCCTGAGCAAGGCTTCCGACGACGCCCCGGCCGGTTTCAGCCCGCTGTCCCGCCTCGAGGACGTCCTGCCGGTCTACACTGCACTGCTGGAGAAGCTGGCCGCCGCCGGAGCAAGCTGGATCCAGCTGGACGAGCCCGCCCTCGTGGTTGACCAGGACACCTCCGCCGAAGAGATCCAGGCCGCCGTTGCCCGCTCCTACGAGGTCCTGTCCGCTGCAGCCCGCCGCCCGCAGCTGTTCGTTTCCACCCCGTACGGCGCACTCAATGGCCAGCTTGGCACCCTCGCGGCCACCAATATCGACGCCCTGCACATCGACGTCTTCAAGGGCGCTGTTCCCTCCGCAGCGGCACTCGCGGCACTGGGCAGCAAGACCCTGGTTGCCGGCGTCGTGGACGGCCACAACATCTGGCGCAATGATCTCGCCGCCTCTGCGGAGAAGATCGCCGAACTGAAGAAGTCCGTGGCCACGCTCGCCGTCAGCACCTCCACCTCCACCCAGCACGTCCCGCACGACGTCGAGGAAGAGACCCAGCTGTCCGAGCAGCTCCGCAGCTGGCTGGCATTCGCCGACCAGAAGGCCGTTGAAGTGGCAACCCTCGCCGGCCTGCTGACCGATGCCGCCGGTGTTGAAACAAACACGGTGCAGCAGGCCATCGACGAAGCCACCCGCATCATCGCGTCCCGCGCCGCCGCCGATGGTGTGCAGCGCGCCGATGTCCGGGCCCGCACCGCCGCCCTGACCCCGGCCGACTTCAACCGCTCCGAGTACTCGGTCCGCGAAGCAGCCCAGGAAGAGGCCCTGCACCTGCCGCCGCTGCCCACCACCACCATCGGCTCCTTCCCGCAGACCTCCGAAATCCGTTCCGCCCGCGCCCGTAACAACAAGGGCGACCTCACCGACGAGGAGTACGAGCAGCTCATGAAGGACGAGATCAAGCGCGTTGTGGAGCTCCAGGAAGAGCTCGGCTACGACGTCCTGGTCCACGGCGAGCCCGAGCGCAACGACATGGTCCAGTACTTCGCCGAGAACCTGGAAGGCTTCGACGTCACGGTCCACGGCTGGGTCCAGTCCTACGGCTCACGCTGCACCCGTCCGTCCATCCTGTGGGGCGACGTCACCCGCAGCGCCCCCATCACGGTGAAGTGGGCCGAGTACGCCCAGTCGCTGACCAGCAAACCGATGAAGGGCATGCTCACCGGTCCGGTCACCATCCTGGCCTGGTCCTTCGTCCGCGACGACCAGCCGCTGGGCGAGACCGCCAACCAGGTCGGCCTGGCCCTGCGCGACGAAATCGCCGACCTCGAAGCAGCCGGCATCAAGGTCATCCAGGTGGACGAGCCCGCACTGCGCGAACTCCTTCCCCTGCGCAAAGCCGACCAGGCCGCGTACCTGGACTGGTCCGTCAACTCGTTCCGCCTGGCCACGGCCGGTGCTGCCGATTCCACGCAGATCCACACCCACCTGTGCTACTCGGAGTTCGGCGCCATCATCGACGCGATCGACGGACTGGATGCTGACGTCACCTCGATCGAGGCCGCACGCTCCCGAATGGAAGTTGTCCACGACCTCGAGTCCCACAGCTTCGGCCGCGGCGTTGGCCCGGGCGTCTACGACATCCACTCGCCGCGCGTCCCGGGCGAGCAGGAAGTCACCGAGCTGCTCAGCACCGCCGTGAAGCACGTCCCGTCCCGCCAGCTCTGGGTCAACCCGGACTGCGGCCTGAAGACCCGCGGCTACGCCGAGACCGAGGAGTCCCTGCGCAACCTCGTCGCGGCCACCAAGACGGTCCGCGCTGAACTGCTCGAAGCAGCCAGGTAACAACCACTGACTAAAGCACGACGGCGCCCGGTCACTTTTTCGGTGACCGGGCGCCGTCGTCGTTAATCACGCATCGACTGCTGAGCAACTGCCCTTTTGACCGCCCAAAAGGGCGCCCACGGAGGAGTCGATTTAGGACTCCCAGACGATTTCGTCGTCGACGACGCCGTCTTCATCCGCGGAGGCCACCAGGACTTCGTCAGTGAAATGCTCGCCCAGGGTGAAGTCGAGGACAAAGTAGCGTTCAGGCTGGCCGGGGTAGATTCCCACGTGGCCGAGTTTCAGGGCCTTCAGGAACACCGCATTCGTCAGCTGGCTTTTGTCTTCCACGCCGAAGACCTTCTTGAGGTGCTCATCCTTGATGGCGTTGCAGTGGAAGTGCCGGTACTCCTGGGGGCTGGTGCCCTCCTGTTCCAGCTCCTCGGCGATCATGTCCCGCACCTGGTCCACGAGCTCGGGCAGGTACCGCAGCCGGTAGTCCACCTTGTGCATGGCCGCCTCGTCGAAGTGGTCGTGCGCATTGATGTTGAGGTCCAGCTCAACCGGCTGCCCGCCCAGTTCATGCTTCGCTGCAATGTTGTGGTCCCGGCCGTGGTTAAGCTCGATCTCACCAAAGAGCCGGCTCGCTACCTTGTTCATATGTTCAACATAGTCCTCTCGGGCAGTCCATTCCAGCATCAGGGATTTTTATCTGGCGCCGGACCCCCGGTCCATAACCCTCGCTGCGTCCTTGCCCGGGTACATTGATCGGATGCTTACTGCCGCTGCCGCCGTCGCCCGATCCCGAGAACTGTTCGACAGCGGGGTGAGCCGCCCGCTGGCCTGGCGGCTCGAACAGCTGGGCAATCTGCGCAGGATGCTGACCGAACACCGGGAGGATTTTGCCGCTGCGCTGCTCAGCGATCTGGGCAAGCACCGCAGCGAGTCCCAGCTGACCGAGATCGGTTTTGTGACCGCGGAAGTGGCCCACCTGGAGCGGCATCTTGCGGGCTGGCTTCGGCGCCGCCGGGTGGACGTTCCGCTTGCCATGCAGCCGGCCCGGGCCTGGACCGAGCTGACTCCGCTCGGAGTGGTGCTGGTGATCGGTACCTGGAACTACCCGGTCCAGCTGACGCTGGCGCCGATGGCCGGGGCCCTGGCGGCCGGCAACACCGTGGTGGTCAAGCCGAGCGAGCACGCCCCTGCCACATCGGCCGCCCTGGTCCGCTGGGTGCCGGAGTATCTGGACGGTGCCGCCGAGGTGGTGCCAGGAGGCATCCCGGAAACCAAGGCACTGCTGGCAGAGCGCTTCGACCACATCTTCTTCACCGGCGGCCAGGACGCGGCCCGGGTGGTCATGCGGGCTGCGGCCGAACACCTGACGCCGGTGACCCTGGAGCTGGGTGGCAGGTGCCCGGCTTTCGTGGACGGGACCGCCGACCTCGCGACCACCGCCGGACGCCTTGCCTGGGGCAGGTTCATGAATGCCGGGCAAACGTGCGTCGCACCGGATTATGTGCTGGCCGCCCCCGAGGTTCTGGACGCGCTGGAACCGCTGCTTGTGGACGCCATCACCGCCATGTTCGGCAAGGACCCGGCGTCCAGCGCTTCCTACGGCCGGATCGTGGATGGCCGGCACTTTGAAAGAATCGCTGAACTGGCGGACGGCAGCACCGTGGTGCACGGCGGCCAGCGGGACCCGGGCAGCAGGTATTTTGCACCGACCCTGCTGCGCCCCGCCCCCGGCGATGCAGTCCTGGGCGAGGAAATCTTCGGTCCGCTGCTGCCGCTGGTGCCGGTATCCGGGCGTGATGAAGCCATCCGCATGATCAATTCCGGTTCCAAGCCGCTGGCAGTGTATGTCTTCAGCGAAGAGGAGGCCGTGCGCAGCGCCTTCGCAGCGGAAACGTCGTCGGGCGCGCTGGCCTACGGAGCACCGGCGGCACACCTCTCGGTTCCGGGCCTCCCGTTCGGCGGGGTGGGCGGCAGCGGCATGGGGGCATACCACGGTGAACATTCCGTGCGGACGTTCTCGCACGAACGGGCAGGCATGGACAAGCCGATGTGGCCGGACACCCTCCGGCTGGCCTATCCGCCTTACGGAGGGGCGAAAGACAAGGTGGTGACCGCCCTGCTGTCATTGGCCGGGCGGGTTCCGGGCCGTCCGAGAGCGGGCCGTCCGAAAGTCGGCCGTCCCGGTGCCCCTCAGGCCTAGCGGGCGGTTCCCATGCTGTGCAGGGTGTCAGCCAGGAGTTCGACGAAGAGCTGCACCCGCGCCGTCCGCTTGTCATTGATCAGCAGGGCGAAGACGTTCCGTGCCAGCCGGATCTCCGGAACGTCTAGGACCACCACCCCGGCAGGCCGGTGACGCAGGGCAAGCTCAGGGACCAGCGCGGCGCCCAGCCCCGCGGCGGCCATTTCGAGGCTGGCATGGAAATCGTCGCTGTAGGCCACTACGCGGGGGTGCAGGTTGCAGCTGGCGAACAGCCGTTCAATGACCGTGGCGTCGCTGGTGCCCGGGTGGTGGACGATCCATGGCATATCGGACAGATGGTCCGCCGCCACTTTGGCCTCGGCACGGAAACCCCAGGCTGCCGGCAGCACCACACGGAATTCGTCGTCGCCGATCCATTGCCGGTTCACGGTGTGGGGCCATGCCAGGCCGGACTGGCCCACCTGGTAGACCAGGGCCACATCTAGTTCGCCGCCAGTGCGCAGCCCCTGGATGGTCTGGGACGGCTCAGCCACGGACACCCTGAGGTCGATGCCCAGGTCCTTCCACTTCGGGTTCTGCAGGATCTGCGGCAGGACGTACGTTGCCAGGCTCGGGAAGATGCCCAGCCTGAGCTCCTGATGGGTGGCGTCGTGCGTCCGGGAGGCGGCCGCCATGAGGGCCTCAATGTCGGTGAGGACCTTGGCGGCGTGCCGCGTCATCACCAGGGCGGCCTCGGTGGGCTGGATGCTCCTGGCCGAACGCTGGAAGAGGTCCACGCCCGTGTCCCGTTCCAGGGCAGACATCTGCTGGGAAACCGCGGAAGCCGTGTAGCCCAGCCGGTTGGCGGCTGCCGCGAATGAGCCAAGGCGGGTGACCTCCACGAGGGTCCGCAGATGAACGGGGTTGATCAATGGTTGCCCTTCGCCTTGGAAATCCCGCTTCATTGTGGCATATCGCCCCTCAGCCCCGGAATGTCGCGTCAGGCGGGCCGCGTTCATGGGGCAGAATCGCGTCAAGGCGCCCGGCTGGAATTCGTAGTCATCCGGGAACCCCTCGGTGACGAATTGCCCATAAGACGATTCATCAGGACGATTCAGGCGAAGCCAACAGGAGCAGATCAGTGTCGCAAGCAGCAAGCATTCCGGACGGCCGGCGGGTAGCCGTCATTGGCAGCGGCGTGGCAGGACTGACCGCGGCATATGTCCTGAACCAGCGGGACAACGTGACGTTATTCGAGGCGGACTCCCGGTTGGGCGGGCATGCCCACACCCACGATGTAGGGCAGGAGGGCGGCCCTGACCTTGGCGTGGACACGGGTTTCATCGTCCACAACGAACGCACCTACCCCACACTCCTGCGGCTCTTCGCGGAGCTCGGCGTGGAGACGCAGGACTCCGAGATGAGCATGTCGGTGCGCTGCGACGGCTGCGGCCTGGAATATGCCGGCGCCCGCGCCAAGGGGCGCGGCATCATTCCCCGGCCGTCCACCCTCCTGCGCGGCCGGTACCTGCTGATGCTGCTGGAGGTGACACGCTTCCACCGCCGTGCCCGGGCTTTGCTTGCCGGGGCGTCCCGGAATGCGGCCGCCGGCGGGGAACCGGAACTGACGCTGGGGGACTTCCTCGCCCGGGAGAAGTTCAGCAACTACTTCATCTCGCACTTTATGACCCCCGTGGTGAGCGCCGTCTGGTCCTGCGACCCCGCCACGGCGCTGGCGTACCCGGCCCGCTACCTGTTCACCTTCCTTGCCCACCACGGGCTGCTCGGAGTGTCAGGCTCACCCCAGTGGCGGACGGTCAAGGGGGGCTCCCGCACGTACGTGGATAAGCTGGCCGCGACGCTGACGGACATCCGGCTGTCCAGCCCGGTCACCTCGGTGCACCGCCGCGGTGACGGCGTTGAGCTGACCACCGCGCAGGGCACGGAATCTTTCGACGCCGTCGTCATTGCCACCCACCCGGCCCAGGCCCTGAGCATGCTCGCCGATGCCTCCTCAGCCGAGCGCGAGGCGCTCGCCGGCATGCCCTACTCGGTAAACCAGACACTGTTTCACCGCGACGAAGCCGTCCTGCCGCGCAGCGCAAACGCCCAGGCGTCCTGGAACTACCGTCTGCCGTCCTGCGACGCACGTCCGGACAAGGTGCTGGTCAGCTACGACATGACGCGCCTGCAGCGACTCGAACCTGCCGACGGCGGACGCTACATCGTGAGCCTCGGGGAATCCGAACTCATCGCCGACGGGACGGTACTGGACCGGATGGTCTACGAGCACCCGCAGTACACGCCGGATTCGCTCCGGGCACAGCAGCAGATCCTGGCCCTGGGGGACGAACACCTGGCCTTCGCCGGCGCCTACCACGGCTGGGGCTTCCACGAGGACGGTGCCCTCTCCGGCGTGAAAGCGGCTGCCCGGCTTGGCCGGAACTGGGAGGAGCAGCCGGTCTCCGGTCCAGGCTTGCAGAGCGTTGCCGCGGAGGTCGGCTGATGCAAGGGGCAGCCATCTACCGTACGTCCATAGCCCATGTGCGGCGCACACCCCTGCAGAATGCCTTTACCTACCGCAGCTACAGCTGGTACGTCGACGTCGACACGCTTCCGTCACTGCCGTGGCTGCTCCGGCCGCTGGCCGGTTTCCGCGTCTCGGATCATCTCGGCGACCCGGTTGGCTCGCTCCGGGGCAATGTCGAACGGTTCCTGCGGACCCGGGGAATAGAGCTCGACGGCGGCAGGATCACCATGCTGGCCAGCGCCCGGGTTTTCGGCCACGTGTTCAACCCGCTCAGCCTGTTCTGGTGCCATGACGCCGCCGGCGGCCTGCGCTGCGTGGTTGCGGAGGTCCACAACACCTATGGTGAACGGCACTGTTACCTGCTCGAAACGGACCATTCCGGCAGGGCCAGCGTTCCCAAAGCGTTCTACGTTTCCCCGTTCAACGACGTCGAAGGCCAGTACCGGATGAAACTTCCGGAACCGGGGGAGCGGCTCGCAGTGTCCATCGTGCTGGAGCGCGAAGGCCAGAAGCCCTTCGTGGCAACGGTTGACGGCGAACGCCGCGAGGCATCGGTGCCGAACATCCTGTCCGCCGCGCTCGCGGTTCCGCTGGCGCCGCTCCGGGTGTCTGCGCAGATCCGCTGGCAGGGCATCAAACTTTGGGCGCGTCGGCTGCCCATCATCAAACGACCACAACACCCTTCACAGGAGGCAGTACAGTGACCATCACCGAAGCTACCGGATCCGCAGCGGGGCGCGGACAGGGCGAAGGCCACGCAGGCCGGGTTCCGTACTCGGTTCCACAGCCGCCCGTCACTATCGACGCCGCCATCTGGCCCAGCATCGCCACCACGCCTGACAGCCTCAAGGCACGGGTGGCCGGGCGGATTGCGGACGCCATCTTCAGGGCCGCCGTCCGTACCCTGCCGCTGGAAGTCCGGTACCCGGACGGCACCGTCCTCGGCAAAGCGGCGTCCGATCCGGCACCCGGCAATCCGTACCCGGTCATGACCATGAACCGGCCGGAGGCTTTCGCTGCCCGGCTGGGCGACGGCGGGCTGATCGGACTCGGAGAGTCCTACATGGCCGGCGACTGGGACGCCGACGATCTCACCGCCGTCATGGAAGTCTTCGCGGCCCGCGTCGGGACCCTCGTGCCCGAGCCCTTGCAGAAACTGCGAGCACTCTACCTGCCGCGCCAGCCGCGCAGGGAACGGAACACCGAACAGAACACACGCTCCAACATCTCCCGGCACTACGACCTCTCCAACGAACTGTTTTCCTCGTTCCTGGACAGCACCATGACCTACTCCAGTGCACTGTTCCCGGAACGGGGCGACTCCCTGCGGACGGTGGCCTGGGACGGTTTCGCCGCCGCGCAGCAGGCGAAGATCGACCGGCTGCTGGACAAAGCCGGCGTCGGCGAGGGGACGCGCGTGCTGGAAATCGGCACGGGCTGGGGCGAACTCGCGCTGCGTGCTGCTGCCCGCGGCGCCACGGTGTATTCGGTCACGCTCTCCAGCGAACAGCAGGAACTCGCCCGCCAGCGCGTGGCCGAGGCCGGCTACGCCGATGCCGTCACCATTGAGCTCAAGGACTACCGGGCGGTGGAAGGCGAGTACGACGCCGTTGTCTCGGTGGAAATGATCGAGGCCGTCGGCTACGAATACTGGGCCACCTACTTCCAGACGATCGAGCGCGTCCTGGCCCCCGGCGGGAAGGTGGCCATCCAGGCGATCACCATCGCGCACGACCGGCTGATCGCCACCCGGACAAGCTACACCTGGGTGCACAAGTACATCTTCCCCGGCGGCGTCATTCCGTCTGTCCGGGCCATCGAGGAAATCACCGAGAAGCAGACCGGGCTCCGGGTCCGCGAACGCCTCGCCATGGGCGAGCACTATGCGCAGACCCTGCGGCTCTGGGAGGAACGCTTCATGTCCCGCGCCGACGAGGTAGCGGCCATGGGGTTCGATTCGATCTTCCAGCGGATGTGGCTGTTCTACCTCTGCTATTCCAGGGCAGGCTTTGAGACGGGCTACCTCGACGTCCAGCAAATTGTCCTGGACCACGCAGCATCCAGGCGTGCGGCCGGCGGAGCCGCAGTATGACGGCGCCGCTCGCGGACACCATCGCCGAGGTCCTGCGGCCGGTGGTCGGCGGGGAACTTCCCGTCCGGCTCAAGGTGTGGGACGGCAGCGAGGCGGGCCCGGCCGACGCTCCGGTAGTGCGGCTGAAGGATCCCGACGCCATCCGCCGGCTGCTGTGGGCGCCGGGGGAGCTCGGGGTAGCCCAGGCGTACGTCACCGGCGAACTGGACGTCGACGGCGACCTGAACTCAGCCCTGGAACACCTCTGGAAGGTGGTCCGGGAACGAGGACTCTCCGGGATCCGGCCCACGCCGGCCGTCCTGGCAGGCGTGGGCAGGATCGCAAAGGCGGCAGGTGCCATCGGCACTCCGCCGCAGCCGCCCGCCAGCCAGGCCCGGGTGAAGGGAAAGCTCCACAGCCTCCTCCGGGACCGGGCGGCCATCAGCCACCACTACGACCTCAGCAACGAGTTCTACGGACTCATCCTGGATCCCCAGATGGCCTACTCGAGCGCGTACTGGACGGACTCCTCCGAGAACTACGGGCTGGAGGACGCCCAGCGGGACAAGCTGGACCTCGTCTGCCGGAAGATCGGGCTCAAGCCCGGCATGCGCCTGCTTGACGTCGGCTGCGGCTGGGGTTCGCTGAGCCTGCACGCAGCACAGCACTACGGTGCCGACGTCGTGGGTGTCACGCTTTCCACGGAACAGAAGGCCTTCATCGACGCCCGGATCGGCGAACGCGGACTGGAAGGCCGTGTGGACATCCGGGTCCAGGACTACCGCGAGATCCCGGACGGGCCGTTCGACGCCGTCGCCTCCCTGGAAATGGGCGAACACGTGGGCCAGCGCAACTACCCCGTGTATGCAGCTGCGTTGTTCAATAACGTCGTTCCCGGCGGGCGCGTGCTGGTCCAGCAGATGTCCCGGCGCGGAAAGCACCCCGGGGGAGGGCCGTTCATCGAATCCTTCATCGCACCGGACATGCACATGCGCCCGGTTGGCGAGACCCTCGGTTTCCTGGAGGATGCCGGCTTTGAGGTCCAGGCCGTGGAGGCAATGCGGACGGACTATGTGCGCACCCTTGAGGCCTGGTACGCCAATTTCGAGGCGAACCAGGAAGCCGCCGTCGACATGATGGGGGAGGAGATAGCGCGCGTCTGGCGGCTCTACCTCGTCGGTGCCCTGCGCAGCTTCGCCGAAGGCAGGATGGGCGTCGAACAGATTCTCTGCAGCCGGCCGGCTCCGCACGGCTGAGCCCGACACCGTCTGGCAGGTCGGCTCTGGCCGCCACGCCGTTCCTTTCATCACATCGGGGGTCCTGAAAAAGGTTTCAGGACCCCTTTTGTGTGCCCTCCGACACGCCTGCCCCGCAGCGGCGACACGCCGTCTACGGCGCGACACGCTGGGGGATTAATTGTGGCTAACTCCTCCACAGGGTGTGGATTTCGTCCATTAAAACAGCTGAAACACGGACATTTTTCAGCCCCTGGCCTGTGGATTAACGGTGCATTAAATGACATACTTGTAATACATCATGTTGGGGTCCACATCGGGGCCGTGCACTACATGTAGTATCGACATACAGATTGAGCGGGACGCAGGACCGGCATCGAGCAGGGGTTTCAGATCCGGGCAGTGTCTACCGCAACGATGATCCAGAGACTTCAAAAAGCAGTGACTTCAACAAAGGGGACAGGAACCATGACCGTTACGGTTTACACGAAGCCGGCCTGTGTTCAGTGCAACGCAACATATCGCGCGCTGGACAAGAAGGGCATCACCTACCAGAGCGTCGACATCTCCCAGGACGCGGATGCCCTCGAGCGGCTGAAGGCCCTCGGCTACATGCAGGCTCCCGTCGTGGTCACGGACCAGGATCACTGGTCAGGCTTCCGCCCGGACAAGATCGAGGAGCTGGCGCTGAGCGCAGCCGCCTCAGTGGCCTAGGCTCCGCCCGCCGCTTCCGGCAAAGAACTTTACGTAGATGAGGTGACTCCCATGGCAGCGCCGGCACTTGCCGATGCGCCGCTCGCAGCAGATGCTGTGAATACGACGCCCATGAACCGGACCTCCAGTCACCTCATCTACTTTTCCTCGGCTTCCGAGAACACCCGGCGCTTCATTGAGAAGCTCGGCCGGGATGCAGCCCGGATTCCCCTGCATCAGCGTGAAACTGAACTCGTAGCTACCGAGCCCTTCGTCCTGGTGGTTCCCACCTACGGAGGAACGGGCGGCGAGGGTTCAGTGCCGAAACAGGTGATCCGGTTCCTCAACAACCCGCAGAACAGGGCTCTGATCCGCGGGGTGATCGGCGCAGGAAACACGAATTTCGGGGACAACTACTGCATGGCGGGCGACATCATCGCCTTCAAATGCCAGATACCGCACCTCTACCGCTTCGAACTCATGGGGACGCCTGAAGACGTCCGCCTGGTAAACCAAGGATTGGACAAGTTTTGGACACTACTGTCGCAGACACAGAAGTAACCATGCCTGAGGGTCAGGGTCCCCGCGCGGGGGCCGCCGTCGAGAAGACCGCAGAGAAGCCCGCGCTGCCCGCCGCCTACAAGGGGCTGGGCTACCACGAACTGAACGCGATGCTGAACCTGTACGGACCGAACGGGGAGATCCAGTTCGAGGCGGACCGCGAGGCCGCGCACCAGTACTTCCTGCAGCACGTGAACAACAACACCGTGTTCTTCCACGACCTGGAAGAGAAGCTCGACTACCTGGTGAAGAACCAGTACTACGAGCGCGAGACCCTCGACCAGTACACGATGAACTTCATCCGTGAACTCTTCAACCGCGCCTACAAGAAGAAGTTCCGCTTTGAAACCTTCCTGGGCGCGTTCAAGTTCTACACGTCCTACACGCTGAAGACGTTTGACGGCAAGCGCTTCCTGGAGCGCTACGAGGACCGCGTCTGCATGGTTGCCCTGCACCTGGCCCGCGGCGACGAGCAGCTTGCCCTGCAGATGGTGGATGAGATCATTGAGGGCCGCTTCCAGCCGGCCACCCCCACGTTCCTGAACGCCGGCAAGAAGCAGCGCGGCGAGCTGGTCTCCTGCTTCCTGCTCCGCATCGAAGACAACATGGAGTCGATCGGCCGTTCCATCAACTCCGCCCTGCAGCTGTCCAAGCGCGGCGGCGGCGTGGCGTTCGCGCTGACCAACATCCGCGAAGTCGGCGCGCCGATCAAGCAGATCGAAAACCAGTCCTCGGGCGTCATCCCCGTGATGAAGCTCCTCGAGGACAGCTTCTCCTACGCCAACCAGCTCGGTGCCCGCCAGGGTGCCGGCGCGGTGTACCTGCACGCCCACCACCCGGACATCTACCGGTTCCTGGACACCAAGCGGGAAAACGCGGACGAAAAGATCCGCATTAAGACCCTCTCACTCGGCGTCGTGATCCCGGACATCACTTTCGAGCTGGCCAAGCGGGACGAGGACATGTACCTGTTCTCCCCGTACGACGTCGAACGCGTCTACGGCATGCCGTTCTCCGATGTCTCGGTCACCGAGAAGTACTACGAGATGGTGGACGATTCCCGGATCAAGAAGACCAAGATCAAGGCCCGCGAGTTCTTCCAGACCCTCGCCGAGATCCAGTTCGAATCCGGCTACCCGTACATCATGTTCGAGGACACCGTGAACCGGGAAAACCCGATCGACGGCAAGATCATCATGTCCAACCTGTGCTCCGAGATCCTCCAGGTTTCGCAGCCCACCACGTACCACGATGACCTGTCCTACGACCAGACCGGCAAGGACATCTCCTGCAACCTGGGCTCGCTGAACATCGCGAAGACCATGGATTCGCCGGACTTCGGCCTGACCATCGAGACGGCCATCCGCTCGCTCTCGGCCGTGTCGGACATGTCCAACATCACCTCGGTGCCGTCCATCGCCCGCGGCAACGACCAGAGCCACGCCATCGGCCTGGGCCAGATGAACCTGCACGGCTACCTGGCACGTGAGCGGGTGCACTACGGTTCCGAAGAGGGCCTGGACTTCACCAACATCTACTTCTACTCGGTGGTGTACCACGCGGTCCGCGCCTCCAATAAGCTGGCCATCCAGACCGGCCAGACCTTCGGCGGCTTCGAGAAGTCCAAGTACGCCTCGGGCGAGTTCTTCGACAAGTACACGGAGCAGGAGTGGGTGCCGCAGACCGAGAAGGTCGCGGAGCTGTTCAAGAACATCCACATCCCCACCCAGGATGACTGGCGCGAGCTGAAGGCGTCCGTCATGGAGAACGGCATCTACAACCAGAACCTGCAGGCCGTTCCGCCGACGGGCTCGATCAGCTACATCAACAACTCCACCTCCTCGATCCACCCGGTGGCGTCCAAGATCGAAATCCGCAAGGAAGGCAAGCTGGGCCGCGTGTACTACCCGGCGCCGTACCTGACGAACGACAACCTGGAGTACTACCAGGATGCGTACGAGATCGGCTACGAGAAGGTCATCGACACCTACGCCGCTGCCACGCAACACGTGGACCAGGGCCTGTCCCTGACGCTGTTCTTCAAGGACACCGCCACCACGCGCGACATCAACCGGGCCCAGATCTACGCCTGGAAGAAGGGCATCAAGACCATCTACTACATCCGTCTCCGCCAGCTCGCGCTGGAAGGGACCGAGGTGGAGGGCTGCGTCAGCTGCATGCTGTAACCCCGGTGGTCGAGCCTGTCGAGACCATAGCTTGAGTACGACGGCGGGCGCCCGCCCGCCGTCGTACGCTTTAACTTAGAGAAACCACCCAACGTTTAGGGGATGACATGACCGAGAAGGTCAAGCTGCTTAGCCACGTCGAGGCCATCAACTGGAACCGCATCCAGGACGACAAGGACGTGGATGTCTGGAACCGCCTGGTCAACAACTTCTGGCTGCCGGAGAAGGTGCCGCTGTCCAACGACGTCCAGTCGTGGGCGACGCTGACGCCGGACGAGCAGCAGCTCACCATGCGCGTATTCACCGGCCTGACCCTGCTGGACACCATCCAGGGCACCGTCGGCGCGGTCTCGCTGATCCCGGACGCGATCACCCCGCATGAAGAAGCCGTGTACACGAACATCGCCTTCATGGAATCCGTGCACGCGAAGAGCTACTCATCCATCTTCTCCACGCTGGCCTCCACCAAGGAGATCGACGAGGCGTTCCGCTGGTCCACCGAGAACGCGAACCTTCAGAAGAAGGCGCAGATCGTCATGGACTACTACCAGGGTGACGACCCCCTGAAGCGCAAGGTGGCTTCCACGCTGCTGGAGAGCTTCCTGTTCTACTCGGGCTTCTACCTGCCGATGTACTGGTCCTCACGGGCCAAGCTGACGAACACGGCAGACCTGATCCGCCTGATCATCCGCGATGAGGCCGTGCACGGCTACTACATCGGCTACAAGTTCCAGAAGGGCCTGGAAAAGGTCTCCGAGGAAAAGCGCCAGGAGATCAAGGACTACACCTTCGAACTGCTCTTCGAGCTGTACGAAAACGAAGTCCAGTACACGCACGACCTCTACGACTCCGTCGGCCTGGCCGAGGACGTCAAGAAGTTCCTGCACTACAACGCCAACAAGGCGCTGATGAACCTGGGCTACGAAGCCATGTTCCCGGCTTCCGTCACCGACGTGAACCCGGCCATCCTCTCGGCCCTGTCTCCGAACGCTGACGAGAACCACGACTTCTTCTCGGGTTCGGGTTCGTCTTATGTGATCGGCAAGGCTGTCAACACCGAGGATGAGGACTGGGACTTCTAAGTCTTCTTGTTCGGGGTTCAGCCGACCTCCCTTGAAAGCCGCGCCGCATCCTGTGGCGCGGCTTTCTTGCGCGACCGCACACCACAACGTGTCGAGGAGAGCATCCTTTTCGGGTCGCCGCCCACGCGCGTCTCCTGTTCCCGAGTCTCTCTTGTCGCTTGCCGGACTGGCCTTCGTTGCGTAAGCCGTGGTCTTCCTTGACATCAGCCATTTGCACATTGCGCTCAGCGGCTTCATCGCTGCGACCGGAGTGGCCATCGCGGGCATGTCCTGGTACGGGGTGCGCCGAGGTGAACGGTGGGCCTTCGCAACAGCCGTTATGGTCCCGACCGTCGGGATCGCAGTGGCCCTCCCCGCCCATTACCCGTGGGGTCTGGCCACGCTTGGGCACCTAGCCCGGTCTAACCTCACTGTCCTGATTTTCCTGGCTGGGGCCGGGGAGGCCTACAGGGGAATGCGAAGCCCTGCGATGAACACGACTGAGGGTCCGAACCGGGCTGCCGGCGATGGTGGAGGTGAGCCAGACATGACTGAACGGGCCTACCCGCAGGGCGTCCCATGTTGGATCGATACCGGGCAACCTGACGTCGAGGCCGCCGCAGGGTTCTACTCAGGACTCTTCGGCTGTACATTCGAGGACGTCATGAGGCCGGGAGGGCCAAGCCGTTACTTGATAGCAAAGCTCAACGGCCAGGACGTCGGCGGGTTGGCCAGCACCCAGGGCGGTGCCGCGGTGTGGAGCACCTACATAGCCGTCAAGGACGCGGATACCGCAGTGTAGCGCTTGGTTGCTGCCGGTGCCGCGGTGCGATCGGCGCCTGCCGATGCGGGCGAAGGCGGCCGAAGTGCGGTGCTGACCGATGCTGGCGACTGGGCGCCCAGGTCCTGAGCCAAGATGACACCGAGTGGACGCGTACGGCACTGATCCGGGACCCCCAGGGAGCGGAGTTCACTGCCAGCCAGTTCGCGCCCCCGTCGGGATGAACCGTCCTGCACAGGTGACGCAAGGAAGACCCGGCCCAGTCAGCCCGTGGAGTCCGTGTCGAGGACGGTGACGTCCAGGGGCATGCGCTTGGCGCGGCGGAGGCGTCCGGCGACTAAATTGCGCACCCCGCGCGACACCATGGTCGTCTTGGTCAGATACCGGAACTCGCCCGCGTCTGACGTTACGAGGTCCAGAAGCGGGCGCGCAGCTTCGTCGGGCGTCTGCCCCCATAGTCCGACGACGACCTGCAGGCCGCCCAGTCGATGCTCATACCCCGGCTGCGTCGTAACGTGCCCCAACATGTCTGTCACCACCAGGCCCGGATTCATGCCATGCACCCGGACGCCGGTGCCTCGGGTCTCCAGCCGCAACGTCTCGGTGAACTGGCGGACCCACCGCTTACTCGACGCATACGCGTTCTGTAGCGCCACCGGCCCCTGGTCGCCTTGGCCGTAGACGTTGACAAGGTCGCCGTGGCCTTGGCCGAGGAAAACCGGCAACGCAACCCTGGACCCGTGGAACGTGCCGAGGATGTTCGTACGAACCACCCGCGTGAAGTCGTCGACCGGCGTGGACGCCGTGGGCCCGAAGACACCGGAGACTCCGGCATTGTTGACCCAGATGTCAAGCGTCCCATGGTTTTGGGCCTCGTCGCGCAGGGCCTCGACGTCGGCCAGGTCAGCAGTGTCGCAGCGACGTCCGGACGCCGCGATCCCTTCCGCGTGCAGGATCTCGACGGCGGCCGCGACGTCGACGTCCGACCTGGATGCCAGCACCACAGTTGCGCCGTGATGGCCCAGCAGCCGGGCCATCGCAAACCCCAGACCGCGTGTCGAGCCCGTCACGACGGCTACGCGTCCGCGGAGGACTCGTCGTTGCAGGGACACTTCCGGGGTGCCGTTAGCGGTTCTCACTCGGTCACGGTGTCGGCGTGCCGATGCGCCACCTTCCATCCGCCGTCTTCACGGCGGTAGACCTGGGTGGCGCGCAGGGTGTAGCTGCGTGGCTGACCGTCCACGGAGGTGGAGACATGCTCCAGGCCGGCGGTGTATGCCATGGCGCCGGCCACGTCATAGGCCTGTAATTCGAAACTGTAGGACGTGCAGTTGGAGAAGGCCTTCTCCAGGGCGGCGAAGGCTTCTTCAATCTCCTCACGGCCGTACGCATTGCGCCATGCGCCCAGGATGCTTACGGGTTCATTCCGGGACCATAGTGCCCGCCGGGGTGTCGCATCGCCGTCATGAAGCGCCCGTTCCGCTTCGTACAGCGCGGACTTAACCCAGGCTAAGAAATCTTCGGCGTCGGTCATATCTCAGTATGCATCCGGCCCGGGGCATTGCACAGTGCGTCGAGGGGCGCGCAGAAACGGCACCAAGGTGGTCGATCAGACCCGTTGGAGCATGAGCTCTTCAGGGAGGAAGTGGTCCAAGGGCATTGGCCACGGCACATCGTCAACGGCTGGGGCGGGGAGCCGGTACGCGGACGTGAATAAGTACCATTCCGGGAAGGGATCCAGCGGTAGTGCCGAGTCGGATTCCGGGAGTGCGTCCCCGCTCATCAGGTTGTCCGGCCATCGTGGTGGCTCCCAGTCCTGGTGCTCACTGGGGTAGTGCCGCCCTGCCGGCGAAGTCCACCCGGGCGGGCTGTCCTTGCTGGCACCGGCTGGTGTCCAGGCAGAGCTGTGTTTGAGGCGGTGGTGCTTGCGGCACGGCTGGCCCAGGTTGGAGATGTCGGTGGTGCCGCCGTCGGCCCAGGCCAGGAGGTGGTCGGCTTCGTCGTCCAGTGACTGGTTGCTGCAGCCGGGGAACGGGCATCTGCCGTCGCGGAGGCGGAGCCACTGACGTTGGGCCTTCGTGAGCCGGTAGCTGGTCCGTCCGATTTCCAGCGGGGCACCGTCGCGGGGGTCGACCAGGACGCGGTAGAAGGAATCGGCGCCGTCGGCGATCAGGCGGCGGGCCGTGGACGGCGGGATCGGCCCGGACCCGTCCAGCATGGCCGGTTCATCCGTGGCGCCCAGCATTGACAAGACCGGGACAGTGATGAGGACCTGCGCCCTCGGGGACGGGACGTCTCCGGCCAGTTCCCCACCCAAGTCTGTGCCGCCGTCGGCCGTTCCGCCAGCGGTCCCGCCGCCGATGGCGTGGCCGCCGAGGAGCCACGTGGCGGCGATGTCGGCGCGGAGCTGGGTGAGGGTCCTGGCCTCGTCCGGGCTTTGCAGGGAGCGGGCGGCGGCGGTGGTCCGTTCCCAGATTCCCGCAGCTGTGTCGGCGGGAAGGTAGGCGGAGAGCCATGCCATGCCGTCCCGGTCCGGGTGGTACTCGACCCGCCGGTCCCCGGCACTCTTGGTGTGGCGTGTTTCGATGCTGACCGGGTGGTGGCGTTCCCGCCAGGTGCGTGCCTTGGCTCGGAAGCGGGACGGGACGAGGTCCCCGGCTGTGCATCCGCGGGCGGGGTTGGGGGCTTCGGGATTCAGGAAGTGCGCTTCCAGGGCGGCCGCTCCGCCAGGATCCAAGCTGGTGGTTTCGTCGACGATGATCCGGGCGTGCTGCCAGGAAATCTTCCCGGCCCCCAGTGCCGCCAGCGTCAGCGGGAGCGAGGTTGTCAGTGCCAGGGAGTCGGACAGGAGGGCTCCGGCGGAACGTTCGCTGACGGTCAGGACGCAGGCGACCTCGGCAACGGTGGCCATCTCCCGGGCGCTGCGGTCCTGCAGGGATGCCGTCGGTGATGCCAAAGCCCTGGTTGCCTCCACATAGAAGGCAGCCAGCCTGACTTTCAGCGCGGCGGTCCGGGCTTCCAGCCGGGCCAATTCGGCGAGTCCGTCCAGGCAGTCATCCGCCAGATCCCGCAGCGGATCGGTGCCGGGCGGGGGATCGGCGCAGGGCGAACCGGCCCGGTCCATGCCGGTTTCGATAATGGACGCAAGCGCAGCAGTGGAGGCCAGGACGGCCGCCATGGCCTCCCTGCTCTCCCCGCTCCAGGCTGTGCTGCTGTCCATACCCCCAGCATCTCAGGAGCCACTGACATTATTGATGCGGTTGCTGGAATCGCCATCAGCCGTTGCCGCCCTACGTGTTATTTTTCCTTCGGCCGGTAATAGGAGGACCCCGAAGGTGTCCGTTCCAACAGGCCGAAGTCGACCATGTAACGGCGCAGCAGCACGACATCGTCCGTATAACTGAGAAGCCGTTCATTGACCTGTCGTTCCGATAGGTCTTCGTCGAGCCTGATGGAATTGCTGACAATCCAGGCGAGGAGCTCCCGTCGTTCCGCCTTGTTGGCCGGATACCGCTCGATCCTGCCCAAGCGCAAAAACCGGTCCAATCCGGTCTGCGGCTGTCGCCGGGGTTGTTGCGTGAGAAGGCGGCGGAAGATCGCCCCGGACGCCTCCAGCTCGCCGGCAGCGTTGGGTTCGACGAGCCCGGACTCGAGCAGGGCAGTAACGGCCCGGTTTCGCCGCTGTTCGTTCAGATCAGCGATCGCTTCCGGGAGCTTGGCGCCGAGCACTACTTGAGCGTAAGCCGTCCGTGCATCATCGTTGCCGAGGGCTGCCAGCACCCGCCGCCAGTGCGGTCCGCCTTGCCTCGCTGGCCCGCTCCCGCCATCATCCCCGCTCTGCGTCTTGACCACCTGTACTCCTAGCCGCGTGCTTGGTTACCCTGCAAGATCGTAGCCTCCGTCCGACTGTGACCGACAGGGACTGCGGGCGGGCGCCGGCTGCGCCGCGTCGAAAGGCTGTTTCCCCGGCCCTGAACCGGTACGACGGCGGTCGTTGGGCAGGGAAATCAGCCCGCTCACGGTGTGAGCGGCCCCCGGAGGACGCGAAGCGCAAGGTCTGCGTCGCCGTCGATGATCGCCGCGTCTTTGAGGCTGGCCCTGCCCCAGAGGCCGAAGTACATGTCCGCTACCGACGCGGTGACAGACGCCGCCGCGGTACCGCTGCCCACGGTCCACGCGCCCGCCCCCGCCACATGGAACGCGATCGCCTGCTCCGGTGGCTGCATCCGCTCCAATCGCAGCTGTCGCGGGGTGAACATCGACAGGACCTCGTCGACGCCGTCGAGCATGAAATCCGCGGCGGGAACCGGCGCAGCAAGTCCGGACGCCCGGCTTGCGTCGATGAGGTGGATGGCATGCTCGTGCGCCTGGCGTCTAAGCCAGAAACCCGCCGTAGGTGGCGGAGGTCCAAAGTTCCAGCACGGTGCCGCGGGCTCAAGGGACGCCATCGTCTCTAAGAACGGTTCAGTGCCCTCGATGAACCACGCGGCGGCACCCGCGGCCGGGGGTGCCGGTTCGTCAACGTACTTCCCGCCACGAACCACAGCGGCGGCCCAGCGTTCGATGGAACCGACGTGCCCGAACAACTGGTCCAGGGTCCAGCCGGGGCACGCCGGAACGGAACGGGACAGCACATCGTCGGGCTGGCGGGCGAGTGCCGTGAGACTGTCCAGGAAACCGGCCAGTTCGGCGAGGTAGCGATCGGGCGACATGGCAAGAGCCTACGTGGCAACTGTTCTCCCCAAAAGCAGATCTTGCTGTCGTCTGAGGTGGACTGCCGGCCTGCGGTACAGCTGGCGATTGCCGAGGCCAGGGACCGCGCCCTGGCCTTACGGCCGCAGCTCCTCCTTTTTGACGAGCCGACCTCGGCGCTGGACTTTGAACTCGTAGGGGATGCCCTGACCGGCAGTTCGTGGACCGGCTGCTCAACCCGTTCTAGGCTGATAGATAGACGGCAGGAGGCCCGCCATGACAGTGCAGCTCGGCAAGTTTGAGAAATACCTGATCGAGGAGTTCTTCGAGACTACCGTGCCGGTGCCATGAGCCAACACACGTTCACGCGCCGGGATGCCCTAACGGGCTCTGAGGTCAGGCACGAGCTTAAGGTGTATCCCGGCGTCGACCACGCGTTCCACAACGACACCGGCGAGCGCTACAACGAGGCGCAGGCCACCGCAGCCTGGAACGACACGATTGCCTGGTTCGGCAAATATGTCTAGTCGTGCGCCCGCGGCCGGAACCAGCGTCCGCAACGGCCTGACGCTGAAGCTGATTCCCTCGGCCCTCGTGTCGCTCTCCGGCTTCGTCCTGTACGTCCTGGAACAGAAAGTTCCGGGGTACGGGCTGCTGGCGCTGGCCCTGGTGCTGGCGGGGTTCATTGACCGTGCGCTCCTCCGCGACCTCGCCCTGATCGCTGTCGGGCTCATAGCCATCAGCCTGGTTCCGATCACCACTGACATCAGCACCGGGCACATGGCGGTTATGGGCACGGCGATGATCATCGCGGTGGGAGTTCCTTACGCGATGTCCCGATGGGCCTTCAAGGAGCACGCTGTCAGGTTTCCCGTGCTGACCGGGCACCCATGGACGCGAACGGAAAAATGGTACCTCGCCGCCGTCGTGCTGATGGGGTACGCCCTGCTCCCGGCGTACATGGTCAATACCGGGGTATACAGTAACTGGCCCGCGGTATCGGACCCCGAAGGGATCTTCCGTCTCTTCCTGGGCACAAACGCGCTGGGCATCTGGGACGAGCTGTTCTTTATCTGCACCGTCTTTGCGCTCCTGCGCCGCCACCTGCCGCTCTCACAGGCCAACGTACTGCAGGCCGTCCTGTTTACCTCGTTCCTGTGGGAACTGGGTTTCCACGCGTGGGCACCAGTGTTTATCTTTCCCTTCGCCATGCTCCAGGCTGTCATCTTCACCCGGACGAAGTCACTGTCCTACATTGTGGCCGTCCACCTGCTGTTCGACTTTGTGCTGTTCCTGGTCCTGCTGCATGCCCACAACCGCGCCTGGATCGACATCTTCGTCTACTGATGCTGGAGCCCCGGGGCAGGAACCTCGCCAGCAAGCCGGGAATCCCGCTGCCTCCTGGGTAATGGAATTCTGTCCAGATCCTGTGCGGCGACGACGGCGGCCAGGCCCGCGCGGGCACGGGCCTGCTCCGCCAGCTCACTGACGTCGGTATAGCGGGACGAGAAATGCGTGAGGAGGAGCATTCCGGCCCCGGCGGTGGACGCCAGCGCGCCGGCCTGTCCGGCGGTGAGGTGAAGATACCGGGCGGCAAGCGCGGCGTCATCGTCGCTGAAGGTGGACTCCGTCACGAGGAGGTCCACACCGTCGGCGAGTTCCCCGGCGCCGTCGCATTCCGCGGTATCCATGACGAAGGCAAAACTCTGGCCGGGGCGAGGAACGCTCACGTCCGCCAGACGCACGCCGCGCACTGTCCCTTCACGCTGTAGCTGTGCGATCTCCGGCCCGGCGATGCCTGCCGCTGCGAGCTGATGGGGCAGGAGCGTTCGCCCCTCGGGCTCGACCAGCCGGTAGCCGAAAGTGTCGATGCGATGCCGCAGGGGCCGCACCTCCAGGCCGGGCGCGATCTGCCCCGGACCGTTGTGCGGATGCAGCCGCAGGTCCAGGCCGGGGGAGGCGATGGAGGCGAGGGCGCGGACCACGTCTCCGCCGGCGGCTGGAAAATGCAGGTCCACCGGGTGCTGCACGCCGTCGAGGACCATTCTCGAGAGCACGCCCGGAAGCCCGTAGCAGTGGTCCCCGTGAACATGCGTGAGGCAGATCCGCGTGATCTGGCTGGCTGAAACGCCGGCGTGGATCATCTGCCGCTGGGTGCCTTCGCCGGGATCGAAGAGCAGCCCTTGGCCGTCCCATCGAAGCAGGTAGCCGTTGTGGTTTCGGGTCCGGGTGGGAACCTGCGAGGCGGTTCCGAGGACGACCAGTTCACGCATGGGACTGAGTTTCTCACGTTGCCGCGGAACGCGCTCGCGGGCCGCACGCGGGCGCCGGCGCCCATGTGCGACACACGATATTAGGACAGAATAGTCGGGTGACCGATGCCTGTGACTTCGTGGATGCCTCGCTGCAGCGGGAGAGTTCCTGGCTCAGGGCAGAAGAGGCGCAGGCCAGGCTGGGCGACCGGCTTCAGTTCTACGGTGCATCCGTCGGCGCGGTGCGGGGGACCATCCGTGACATGCTGCGCCGCCACCGTGACCTCGTCCACGATGACGTCACTGCCCTCAGCACCGAGCTGTGGTCCGTGCCCGTCTTCGAGCGCCGCCTGGCGGCGGTTGTCCTGCTGCAGTCCAGGGTGGCCTTGCTCAACAACTCCGACCTCACCCGGATCGAGGGCTTTGTGCGGGAGGCGCAGCTGGGTGAGCTGGTGGACCCGCTCGCCGTCGACGTCGTCCGTCCCTTGGTGGCGGCGCTGGAAGGACAGGCGGGGACGCGGGCACATGCTGTGCTGGAGCGCTGGGCGCGGGATCCTGATCCGTGGCTGAGGCGCGCGGCCGCGCTGTCGCTTGCGGACGCCGCTCAGCCGCCGGCCCGACGCTCCACCACCGCGTAGGCCCTGCCCTCCAGGAACTCCCAGTCAGTAACCACCATGAACCCCAGGGCGCTGACGCGGTCGTTGAGGACCAGGACGTCGAAGCCACCGTCCCGCGGCTCGGCGTCCCACGTCGCCACATGCAGTTCCTTGCCCTCGAGGATCAAGAGCTCCGTGTTGACGTCGAAATCCTCCGGCGGCTGATCGCTCAGCTGGCAGATGGCCACGCAATAGTTTTTCACCTACGTATTCCGCTTCATGCGGGCACTTACGCAGGGAAGGCGTTGTTGTAGCGGTACATGAAGGCTGCCATGGCATCCCTGTGCACGGGCTGGACGGGACGGAAGGTCCTGGTGCCGTTCCCTTCGTCCCAGCCGGTGGAGATGTTCATCGACGCGAGCCAGTTGATTTCCTTGTAGAACTGCGTCTGCGGGACCACGTCAGTGAAGGGGGAGCCGCCCGGTGCGTTGTAGGCAGGGCTGCCGGCAAAGCGGTACATGAAGGCTGCCATCGCATCGCGGTTCACGGCCTGCAGCGGCCGGTACGATTTGGCGCCGTTTCCTTCGTCCCAGCCGGTGGAAATGCCCTTCGACGCGAGCCAGGCGATTTCCTTGTAGAACTGCGTCTGCGGTGTCACATCGATGAACGGGGAGGTGCTGGGCGGTGTGTAGGCCGGACTCCCGGCGAGCCGGTACATAAAGGCGGCCATGGCGTCGCGGTTGACGGCGAGCGCCGGACGATACGTGCTGGTGCCGTTGGCTTCAACCCAGCCGGTGGAAATCCCTTGCGAGGCGAGCCAGCTGATTTCGGTGTAGAACTGCGAGTTCGCGGGAACGTCCGTAAACGAGCCCGACGGCGACGGCGACGGGGACGGCGATGGTGAAGGTGAAGGCGACGGTGAGGGGGGCGGTGACGTTACGGGGGACTGGCCCAATGCCTGCGCCACTGTGCGGACCGACGTCGTACCGTTTGCTGTCCGCGCGGCCAGCCACGTGACGAACTCTTTGAACAGCGCGGGGCTGATGGACAGTGACGGATCAGTTCCGTTCGCAATTTCGTGGAACGTCAGCTGCAGCCAGCCGCCGGTTGTCTCGGCGTTCGTGACCGTCGCCTGCAGGTCCGCCAGGGTCCATGTGGCGGCCACCTGGTCCGGAGCCTTGGTGACCATGGGTTCCTGCGGCGGGAGCGTTTCGGCGACAGGGCAGTCGGCGCAGCTGGCGGGAGAGCGGATGTCGCCGAGGCCCCGGGAACTGCTGTACCCGCAGCCGCTGACTGCGTTCTGGGCTGTCTGGTTCACCGCCGCGAAGGGGTAGGCGAAGTTCCGGACGGTGAAGCCCCAGCCTTCGAGGGTGGACTTGCTGTTGCAGGCCTCCGCACTGGCGGCCGCTGCGCTGAGCGTTGTCATGTCCGGGTGGGTCACGCTGTGGCCGCCGATCTCGTTGCCGTCGGCCACGAGAGTGTTCAGGTTTGCCTGGGTGAGGAACCCGGACTGGCCCACAAAGGACGTGGTGATGAAGAAAGTTCCCACCAGCCCGTGGGCTTTCAGCTCCTGCGCTGCGGCCAACTGGCTGCCGAGTCCGTCGTCGAACGTCAGGCTGACGATGGTCGGCCCCGCGGCCTTCGAAGTGCCGGCCACGCCCGCCACTGTGCTGACAGCAAGCAGCAGCGCACCCAGGATTGCAACCCAGCGCCTGCCGTGCGGGCCTCCGGCCAAAGGTTCAGGGGGATCCGCCACGTGACGCGCGGGCTTGCGGACAGGCTGATTGGACCAACGCATGATGCCTCCAAGCGTGTGAGTCCCCCCGCAAGAACATGCACGTAGACTACGCCTCGTGGCGTCAAGGCAAAACACTCGACTTTGATTAACGCAGTACCCGAGTACACCGCAGCTACCTGCATTCCGCGCTTGGTTCGGCAGTGCGTTATCCGAATGTGACATCGGCCGAGGGGCGCGCGTACGGTGGGACAGTGCCGGTTATCTCCGATACGGGCACTCCCGGGCGGATTGCCTAACCCTGCCGCGGCCCGGGATCCGATCGAAACCATCCGGCAGGGACGGGGAAACCACTTTTGGCCTGCAGGATTGTTGTGCAGGTCTTCGGGGTGAAGCCGCAAGCCGTCTGCTGAGCGGACGGCAACTGCGGCCGGGTGTCTCCCATCCGAATCCGACAGCTAACCTCGCAGGCATCGGGAGAGGTTACTTCATGTCTTCACGCAAACTGCCCGCTCACCATCCGTCAACAGCGCCCGCAGGACGCTCCGGCGTCACAACGGCCCGCGGCAGAAGCAAGGTTGGCCGCCAGGCCGCGGCGATTGCGGCGGCTTCTGGCCTGGTCCTGTCCAGCGGGATGGCTGCGCAGGCCGCCGAGGCTCCCGCGGAACGCGATTCGGCACCGGCATCCGGCCTCGACGCCAAGGCCCAGGTGGGTGCCCCGCTCAGCGCGGACTCCCACGTCAGGATCAGCTTCGAGCGGCCGGACGTCAGCACCACCCCCGCTCCAGTGGAAGTGCCGGTTGAAGAGCCCGCCCCGGCAGAAGCGGTGGCCCCTGCTGCAGCGCCGGCACCGGTTGCCGCGCCGGCGGCTCCTGCCGTTTCCGTCCAGGTCCAGGCAGCTGCGCCGGCTCCGGCTCCTGCCCCGGCGGCCGGCGGTGTCAACGCCGCCATGGTTTCTGCCGCCTACGCGCAACTCGGCATCACCCAGGACTGCACCGCCATGGTGGAAAAGGCACTTGGCTCCGCCGGCATTCCCGTCGGCGACCTGGGACCCATGCAGTTCATGAACTACGGCTCAGTGGTGGGGGAACCCCAGCCCGGCGACATGGTGGTCCAGTCCGGCCACGTGGGCATCTACATCGGCGACGGACAGGTGATCAGCGGCGGCATGAACGGTGTCAACGCCACCGTCACGCACCCGCTGTCCTGGCTGACGGCCACCGGCGGCGTGACCTTCGTCCGCGCCGGAGCCTAGCTGCTGGTCCCGTTCTCCCCGAGGGGCCGGGAAACCGGATGACAGGCCGGTGATCAGCTGCCTTGGGGGCAGCCGGTCACCGGCCTTCCCTGTCGCCAGACATCTGCCCGGGGTTTCAGGGCGGGGAGATCGCGACCGGAACCGTGCTCTCGCCCTGTGCGAACTTGATGCGCAGGACGGCATCGCGGGTGTCCGCCGGGATAGTGAAGCGGACATCGCCCGTTTTGCTTGAATCGCCAGCCACCAGCTCGTTCAGGCCGGAATCGGGGGAGTGGCTGACTCCGCCGGCGCCGAGCCTGAACGCTGAGTCCCAGAAGTTGATGTCATACCTGCCGTGGTTGGTGCATCTGAGCGTGAACGTCAACGCGATCTTGCCGTACACGTCAGGGCGCGCACGGGCACCAAGAATTTCATATTCGACGTCGGCAGCCCTGTAGCGGCGCTCGGCCGGCAGTGCTACCGCCCACTCCGGGCTGTTACCGCCGCCGGACCCGGAACCCGACGGCGGGACAGCGCCGTCCGGCTGTGCGGAGGCGCCGGTGGCGGAGGAGCCCGCCGTTGAAGTGGCGGGCTTGCCGGCGTCGAACACCCCAAGCTGCCCCAGGCCAAGCAGCAGCCCCGTCACAGCGGTGATCACCGCTGCAGTGGCGGTCAGCAGACCGGGCAGCGTAGCCCACCAGCTGGTGGGTTTCTCCTCCGCCATAGGCGTTCCCCCTCGGTCCGGTGCCAAGGTCACGATCCGTTGTATCCCAATACTCCTGCCAGGCGGCCACCAGCGCCAGATCCCGGGTGGTGCCGCATGGAAGCCCGGCCGATACCCCGGCCTGCCAGTGCGGAACGGCCCTGTTATCCATGCCCCGACACTCGTACTCTGGTCTTTGGAGGTGATTGCCATGAAGGCAACCCAGGGAGACCGGATCACTATCCGGGGCAAGACGGTCGGATCGGCGGAGCGGCACGGCCAGATCATTGAGGTCCATGGCGCTGACGGAGCGCCGCCCTACGTGGTGCGTTTCGACGACGGCCATGAAACCACGGTCATTCCCGGCGGGGATTTCGTTATTGACAGGATCCACCCGCAGTAGCGAAGCCGCTGTGAACTGTGAAGCCGCTGTGAACCCGGGGGCTGGTTCGCTGCCTGGGCGCCAGACGCCGCCTGTCTGCTATTCGGGTGCCCTGGCGAACACTGCGGCGCTGACGAACTCGATGCCCGTAAAGGGCTCGTCTCCCTCGACCCATGCATCATGCCCTGGCGGGATGCTGTAGGAGTCGTCAGCGGCGATGGTGATCTGGCTGCCGTCAGAGGTCTTGACCGTGAGTTTGCCGGAAACGCAGAAACCAACGTGGCTGAGCTGGCATGAATCGGTCTGAGCGACGGGCTTGATGCATTCGGACCAACGCCAGCCGGGTTCAAAGGTGAATCTTCCGATGGTGTAGGCGTCGACGGATACAAGATCCACTTCCGTCTTGTCAGGGCGGCGCTTTTCGTCCGGAGAATTGTGCGACTTTACTGCGAGTTGAGCGACAACATTTGTGGTCATGGCTCTCTCCATCAATCGGAGTTGTGGATGGGGCTGTCCGGTCCCGCTAGCGCGACCGGACAGCGGAGTCGGTCTGCCTGGTCTGGATCGATGCGGCGAACCGATGATGTGATCGCTATACGATGCTCAGCTTCCTCCGATCCGGGATCCTTGTCGAGACCCGTCGGCGCCTAGAAACTGGACGAACTCCCGGACCCGGAAAAACTGCCTCCGCTGCCGCCATAGCCGGTGGTGCTGCCCCCGCCGCGGGCTGTGCTGACGCTGCCCACGCCGGTGCTGAACCCCGTGTTGAAGGCGGGGACTGAGAAGAAGTAGTACGACGGATAGACCGTGCCAAGGATGCTGGGCTCGTAGGTACGGCCGTGCTTGGCCTTGGTACCGGCCTGGGAGCTCTCCATTTCCTCGCGCATCAGCCTGGCTTCCCGGTCGGTCTTGGCGAAGCCTGCGATTACTGTGTCTGCGTGGTTTTTCAGGAGCTCAGTCAGGTGCGTCCGGGCATCCCGCAGCCGGTCCAGGGCCGTTTCCGGGCTGATGGTGCCCTCGGCGAGTTCGGCCGACCACCGTTCGATCTCCCGGTGGCTCTCGTCGCGGAAAGACCGCAGCGCCGCTGCGGTCGCTGAGTCGCCTGCGGCGTGCCGTTTGCTGAGCATTTGTTCCAGGGCTGCCAGGTCACTGCGGAACGGTGCGAGTTGCCGGTCCCACGCGGAAGCCCATGCTGATCCGCGGTTGAGCAATGCGTTGGTGTCCGCAATGACGTCATCCAGGGCATCCAGTTCAGCGGAAGCGTCGGCAAAATCCCGTACCAGCTTGAGGTTCGGCCGCCGGCTCATGGCCCGTGGAGTCAGCGCGTGCGCCCGGTTGGCCAGCTCGGTGGCTGTTTTGTACCTGGCCAGGAACGTGCGGTGCTTCTCCAGGACGGTGCTGCCGTACCGCGAGGACTCCGGAATGGTGCCGGCGTTCAGCTCGGTGACCTGAAGATCCATGCTGACGTTGGAGTAGCTGGCGTCCCCGCGGGCGAGCTCCTTGCGGCTGTCCGCCCTGGTCCGCCAGCGCACAATCAACCATGTCGCGGCACCGAGGACAGCCGCGGCCACAGAGCTCCATGCCGTCACCAGAAATGCCGTGGACCGGTACCAGGGCTGGTTGATCAGCTCCGCCCCGCGCCGGATGCCGGCGATGGTTCCGTCCGTCCATTGGGCATCCCGAAGCAAATCCTTTGAGGCGTCCTGGATGTCCTGGCGCTGTTCCAGGGAGACTTTACGGTCCTCGCCCATGTAGGTGCCCACATGGCGTCCCACCGGGTCCACGGCGAAAATGAACAGACCGTCCGCCCATTTCTGGCCGTCCCCGCTGATCCATTCCGGATGTTCGGCCCGGGCGAAGCGGAGGACTTCTTCATTGAGGTTGGCATCCGCCGAGCCCCGGTACGTGAATACGGCAACCCGGGTTGGTTCGTAGAAGTCGATGGCTTCCACCGCCGGGATCAGCCGGTTGAGGTCCAGGACTCCGGCACCGTCTTCCACCACAATCTCCACCGGCGGCTCCGCGAGGGCGGCGGCTGAACCGCAGAGCAGGCCGAGCAATACAAGCAACACGGCAGCCAGTGCTCTCCGCATGATTCCTTTCCCATGAGGCAACGATTGTCTTCAGCCTCGTTCATGCCAGCCACCGCTGATAGGGCCGAAAGTACCGTAGCTAGGGTGTGGGCAGTGCGACATACTGACCACATGGAAGCAGCGGCGGGAAGACCGAACAGGATCCTCGTGATTATCCTGGCAGTTATTGCCGTCCTGGCGGTGGCTGCCTTGGCTGTGGTCTTCTCGCGGGGCGAACCGGCCCTGCTGGACGAGTCCACGCCACAGGGCGTGGTGCAGCGCTACTCCGCAGCCGTCATCGACGGCGACGAGTCGGCGGCCACCGCCTACCTGACAGAATCCGCCCGGACGCAGTGTGTCGACTTTGAGCGGGCCTCCACGGACAACCTGCGGGTCACATTGGTGTCCACCACGGAGCGCGCCTCGTCTGCGGACGTACGGGTCCTGATCGTGGTGTCCAACGGGGGCGGACCCTTCGGGAACTCGGAGTACGAGACGGAGGACGTGTTTGACCTTGTCAAGACCGACGGAAAATGGTTGATCGATTCCGCGCCGTGGCAGCTCAGGGTCTGCACGAACCGGACGGTGAAGCAATGACCGCCGCCCGGACGGTGCCTGCTCCGGCGGCGGGTTCCGCCCAGCCGACGGTCCGCCGCCTCATCGTATACACTCTGCTTTTCGCCTTGGTTGTGGTGATGGCCATCGGCCTGAGCGGCCTGTTGGGCCGCCTCCTCGGCGCCGGCACGGTGCTTGTCGCAGGCGACGTGGCAGGCCTGGCCCGGTCGCTGGCGTTCACACTGATCGGCGGGCCCATGGCAGCCGCCCTCTGGTGGTTCGTGTGGCGGCGGCTCGACGACGCCGTTGAGCGGTCCTCCGCGGGCTGGGGGCTTTACCTGACCGGCATGTATGCGGTTTCGCTCATCACGTCTGCCACCGGGCTGCTCAGCGCCGCGGCATCCGTCATCGGAGGCGAACGTCTGGGGTGGCAGCTGTCACTGTCCCACGGGCTGGTCTGGGCAGGAGTGCTGGCCTGGCATCGCTGGATGTGGCGGCATCCGCGAAAGAGCCCCTCGCTGATTCCGGATGTTCCGACGGTGGTGGGGGCGGTCTTCGGACTCATCATCGGTGTGGGCGGCACTGTGACAGCGCTCGCAAATCTCCTCGACACTGCGATCCAGGGCTTTACGTCATCTGCGTCCATCGGGGATCCGTGGTGGAGGTTCGTGCTGCAGTCGCTCGCCTGGGGCGCCGGCGGTGCCGCCATCTGGTGGTGGCATTGGATCCACGACGGCGGGCGCCGGCTGAAAACGGACTTTGCCAACGTGGCGCTGGTGGTGGTCGGAATCCTCGGGGCCGTTCTCCTGACTGTGGGTGGCACCGGCACTGTCCTGTTCGTCCTGCTCCGGCTGGCCTTTGACCGCTCTGACCCGGTCGGCGAAATCCTGGAACCGCTTGGCGCGGCGATAGCTGCGGGCGCGGTGGGTTCCCTCATCTGGGCCTACCACCGGACCGTTTCCATGGGACGGTCAGACACCACCCTGCAGGCAGCAAAGCTAGTGACCTCCGGTGTCGGCCTGGTTGCTGCGGCCACCGGCATCGGCATCGTGGTCAACTCGGTTCTCAGCATCGCAGCGACGCCTCTGGCCGGCGACGGTATTCGTACCCTCCTGCTGGGCGGCATCAGTGCCCTGGCAGTCGGCGGCCCGCTGTGGTGGCTGACCTGGAAGCCCGGGGTGCCGCCGGAACCGACTGAACTTGGCCGCCGCGGCCGGCGCGTTTACCTCATCGCAGTCTTCGGCCTGAGCGCGATCGTCGCCGTCATCACGCTCCTGGTGATCGGGTACCGGGTCTTCGAATTCCTGCTCGACGACATCAGCGGCGGCAGCCTGGTGGACCGCCTCAGGGCGCCCTTGGGCCTGCTCGTGGCCACGGGACTCGCCGCCGGCTACCACTTCGCGGTATGGCGGCATGACCGTTCCCTCACCGCAGCCGCTGCGCCCCGCAAACGCACGGTCCGGAAAGTGATCCTGGTGGCCGGCGGTGACCCGGAGCCGCTGGTTCGCGTGGCGGCGGAGGTTACCGGTGCGACTGTCACCGTCTGGCGGAAGGCCGACGCCGGGACCTCCGACGCTGCGGACGCCGGTGCCGCGACTTCCGGTACTGCGACTTCCGGTACTGCGGAGGGTGCCGCGGGCGACTTGCCAGGACGGCTCGCCCAGGCACTGGAGGGTGTCGCGGCGGACCGCGTCCTCGTAGTCATAGGCCCGGGATCGCGGCTCGACGTGATCCCGCTGGGTTCGGACTGAGCAGGCTCACAACAGCGGCTAGATCCCGAACGTCCGCTTGTAGGTGCGCACCGCGTTGTTGACCGTGGGGAAGAAGTGGTCCGGTCCGAACCTGCTGCTGACGCCGAACTTGAGCAGGCGGTCCTTGACCGGTCCCTTCAACTCGGCAAAAACCAGGCTGATGCCCTGGCCGGCAAGTTCGTCGTCGAGCTCCACGAGGTCGTCCAAAGCGGTGGTGTCCAGGTCCGTGATGGCCTCGGCGGCCACAATGACCCATTTCACCGAGCCCGGGGCGTTCGCCACAAGATTGCGGATGTGTTCCGCGAAAACCGCTCCGTTGGCAAAGAAGAGCGGCGCATCGAAGCGGGCGATCACCAGGCCGGGGACGCGTTTGCCCTCCGGGTGCCGGCTGAGGTCGTGGTAGCCCGGGATGTCTTCCAGGCTCGCCAGTTCGGTGCGGTACGGATCCCACGCCCGCCGGATGAACGCGATCAGCGAGAGGGCAATGGCGATGACAATGCCCTGCAGCACCCCCACGAAAGCGACCCCAAGGAACGTGGCGATGAGCAGGACCGTTTCCATCTTGCTCATCCGGACCAGCCGGAGCAGGGTTTTGATATCCACCAGCGAGGCCGCTGCAACCATGACGACGGCGGCCAGTGTGGTGGTGGGGAGGAAGGCTGTCACCCCGGGGGCTGCCACCATGAACATCACTACCAGGGCCGCGGCCACGATGCCGCTGAAGGGGGTGCGCGCCCCTGCATCGAGCGCTATCGGTGTCCGGGATGAGCTGCCGCAGACCGGGAAGCCGCCCAGCATGCCGCTGGCCACGTTGGCGATCCCCAGCGCTCCCATCTCCTGGTTGCCGGTTGTGTGGATGCCGCGCCGTCCTGCGAGGCTCTTGGACAACGCCGAGGTATCGGCAAAGGCGATCAGGGCGATACCGGCAGCAGGGCCAATGAGACCGGCAACGTCGTCCATGGTGATGCCCTCAAGGGCCGGTGCGGGCAGGCCCGCCGGAAGCGCTCCGACCATGGGCATGGCATCCTTGAGGTCCAGGGCAGCGGCCGCTGCGATGGAGGCCGCCACAGCCAGGAGCACGCCGGGCACCTTACCGGGGAGGAAGCGGCCGGCCACGATGATTGCCACCGTCGCAGCCCCGAACAGCAGCGCCACGGGGTTGGTGGCTCCCCGCAGAACGGCTTCGGCCGTCTCCGCGGCCCGGGCCGGCAGCGAGTCTGCTGAGACCGTGATGCCGAGCAGCCTGGGAAATTGGCTGACCATGATGGCGAGCGCGATGCCATTGAGGTAGCCCACCCGGATCGGCTTGGACAGCAGTCCGGTGACGAAACCCAGCCTGAAGATCCGGCCGGCGACCAGGAAGATTCCAATGAGGATGGCCAGGACGCCTGCGAGCGCCACGGCATGGTCCGGATCCCGTCCTGCCAGGGGGAGCACAGCGGCGGCGATCATGGGCGCCAGCGAAGAATCAGGCCCCACGATGATCACCCGGGCTGGCCCGAAAACAGCGTAGAACAGCATGGGAACCACAGACGCGTACAGTCCCGTGATCGCGGGAAGACCGGCGGCTTCTGCGTAGGCCATTCCGGCCGGAATCAGGGCCGCGCTCAGGGCTGCTCCGGCGGCCAGATCCGATTGGAGCCAGGACCGCTGATATGTCCGTGCCAGCTGGATGCCCGGAACGGCTTTCAGGATCCAATCGCGGCGCACTGGGGGCCTCCCGGGCTGGTGGTCGGCGTCAGGGCTGCGGCGTTCCCTGGATGGGGCCGTAATCCTGGCCGTACTCCGCGGATACCAGGATGGGAAGGTGGTCCGAAGCACCGCGCGGCAGGGTTTCCACGCTCTCGATATCCAAGCCGAGTGACGTGGCAAAATCGAAATGGCCCTTGAAGACCTTGTACCGCGTGTAGGTCCGCCGGTCGCTGAGGGAGAGTTCGTAGCCGGAATTCTTCATGTGTTCGGTGAGGTTTTTGGTGAAGAACGGATAGTTGAAGTCGCCCACCATAAGCGTCATCAGGCCGCTGCCCATGCCCAGGAGCTCCGCGTGTGCCGCCTTGATCTGTTTGCGGCGCAACGAATTGGAGGCCGTCAGGGGCGCCGCATGGAATGAGGCGATCACCAGCTCATGGTCCGTTTCATTGTCCACCACCCGTGTGCCGATCAAACGCTCATGGGCCGGCGCCAGAACCCGGTCATGCAACGACTTCTTCAACGCGAACGTGTTGGTATCAAAGGCCGTGAATCGGTCCATCCGGTAGTAGATGGCGAGCCCCAGCCTGTTGCCCTTCGTTGAATCGGCCAGGTGAAGCGGGCCCAGCGTGTCCGGCAAATCCGTGGTGTCGCATTCCTGCAGGCACAAGGCATCTATCCCGAAGTCGCGGGCCAGATCCAGCAGTTCGCCGCGGGCCGCGTGCTTGCGAAGGTTGTAGCTGATGACTCGTATCAGGGGATTACCTCTTCCGAGCGTAGTTAGGAGAACCGACTCCTGAGTCTAGTCCGTGCATTGTGCTGAGCACAGGAAGACAGCACAGAAAGACACCACATAAACACTGCAGCATCAGGGCGGGGGACGCGGCCGTGCCGTCGTCCCCCGCCGTCCGGGCGGCCGTGCCGTCAGCGGCCGCCTGGACCGCGCACAGCCGTGTAATCGCCGGCTGTGACAGTGCCTTGCTTCCGGGCGCCGTCGAGCGTTCCTTCACCGAGGCCGGCGGTGACGCGGGCAGTGCCGCCGGTGTAAACGGTGTATTCCTGGCCGGCCGTGACAGCCGCGGAGGAGTAGACCAGCGAAGCTGCCTGCTTCGCCGTCACGAAGGTCGCCACCACAGCGCCGCCCCGCCGAAGCTGTTGTTCGCGAACGCGGACTGCAGCGTGGTGGCGTCATCCAGTACGACGTCGGCAACGTAGTAGGTGACGGTGCTGTCGCCGCTGCCGGTGGTCACCGTGGAGATGTTGATGGTGGAACTGTCCGAGTCATAGGAAGTGTCGGTGGTGACGGCGGAGGAGGTGCTGCCGGATTCGTTGGCGGTGTTTCCGGTGGCTGTGCCGGATTGGCTCGCCTGGTAGGCGGACACGTCCGAGATTTCCACGTGCTGGACCACAAAGCGGTCCAGCACCCATGCGGTGGCGCCACCGGCCGACAGGGTGAGGGCAACCGTCCCCGCCACGACGGCGCGCTGTACGCGGCTGCCCTTGCGCTGTTTGTTCTTGAGAGAAGTCATGCCCTTATTTCCAGGCTTCGGGCTTATGCCGGCCATGAGGCCCTGATATGAGGAAGCTGTGAGGATAAGGGGATGCTGCGGGCCGGCAGGCGATAGTGTGTTCTGGGATCATCACCAGCCATGCGAAAGGGTCGACGTTGACTGCTGCACTTCCGGAACTTGCCGAGGGCGGGTTCTATTACCAGTCATTGGGCGGCGGACGGTTCCGTTCCACGATTCACGCCCAGGGCGCCTGGAACGAGCATGAACAGCACATGGCGCCCGCCTCCGGGATCATGGCGGACTGCCTGGAGCGGCACTCCCCGCGGGACGACGTCAGGATGGCCCGCCTGAGTTACGAGATCCTGGGACTGATCCCGGGCGGCGACTTCGAAGTCGTGACCACCACGCTCCGGCCCGGACGCACCATTGAACTGCTGCAGGCCGAACTGGTTGCTGAGGGGCGGGTGGCCATCCGGGCCACCGCATGGCGGATGATCACCTCCGACACATCGGCCGTGGCCGCGGTGGAAGACACCCGTATTCCCGGGCCGGAGGAGTGCTCGCCATACGACGGCGCCAGCGTCTGGCCGGGCGGTTACATCCGGTCCCTGGAGATGCGCGTTGCGGACGGACACCGTCCGGGCTCCGGGACCGTCTGGTTGCGCACCTCGCATCCGCTCACTGACAAGGCGGACAGCGGCGACGTCGCACGGTTGATGGGGCTGGTTGATACTGCGAACGGAATAGCGGCGCGCGTGCCTCCGGGCAGGGACAGCTACGCATTCCCCAACCTGGACCTGCAGATCCACATGTACCGGAAACCCTCCGGTGACTGGCTGGGTCTGGACAATGCAGTTTCCTTCGGTGCGGATGGCATCGGCCTGACGTCAACAGTGCTCCACGACCTCGCCGGGCCTTTCGGCCGGGCAGAGCAGATCCTGACCCTCCGCAGGACGTAACTGCTGCGGAAGTGCGCCGGTGCGGCGCTGTTGTCGCTGTCCCTAGTTCTGGTGGAACACCAGCCAGCCGGCCAGTGTGGCCAGGCCGGTCAGCGCCGCGCCCCACAGAATGTCCACGATGATCAGCTGCAAGGGCCACGTTTTCAGCGTCGCGGCGTTGGTGAGGTCGTACGTGGCGTAGGCGAAGGTGCCCAGGGCGGCACCGTAGCCAACGGCGCTGAGCCAGCTGCCGCCGTCGAGCGCGGGGCGCAGGGCGAAGAAGACAATGCCGGCAATGTAGATCACGTAGAACACCACCGCGTACCCTAGATTGGGCTTGTCGGCCAGCAGCTCACCAATCTGTCGGCGGTAATAGGGGTTCATCGTCTTGAGCCAGATGGCGTCAATGACGGCGAACGCAGCGGCGACGACCAGGAATTGCAGAATGACCATGAGGGAGCTTAGCAAGATGCAGCATGCGGCCGGCGCACCCGCCACGCTGACCATTGTCCGGCAGGAGGAGTCGCTGGGTGCGGCGCGTGACCTCGAATTCGGCATCGAACTGTTGGGCCTGGCCAAGACCGGGCGGGTCGGCCCGACGCTCAGGCTCTACCGCCCCGCTCCCACCGTGGCCTTCGGCCAGCGCGACGCGCACCTTCCGGGCTTTGAGGCTGCCGCCCGGGCCTGCCGGGAACTGGGTTTTGAACCGCTGGTGCGGAAGGCCGGCGGCCGGGCCGCGGCGTATCACCAGGGAACGCTGATCGTCGACCACGTGGAACCGCATGCCGACGCCATTGCCGGTGCCAAGGGACGCTTCGCCGTCTTCGGCGAAATGCTGGCGGACGCGCTTCGAAGCGCCGGGGTCCACGCCGCCGTCGGCGAAATCCCGGGCGAGTACTGCCCCGGAGAGTTCAGCGTCCACGGCCTGGACCCGGCAGATCCGCAGCACAGGGTCAAACTGATCGGCACGGCCCAGCGGGTGGTCTCAGGCGGCTGGCTGTTCAGCTCGGTCATCGTGGTGCAGAATTCGGCACCGATCCGCCAAGTCCTGGAAGCCAGCTACGCGGCCCTGGGGCTCGACTGGGACCCTGCAACCGCCGGCGCGGTGGACGACCTGGTTCCTGGAATCGACGTTGCGGCCATCGAAGCGGCGGTCATCAACACTTACGGCGGATATGCGCAGCTGGACTACGCGGACTTCGCCAGCCTGCGGGGCTAGCCGGAGGCTGGGGGGTCTGCCCGGACGGCGGGCGGGCACGCAAAAGGCCGGGCACCCGCGGTGCCCGGCCTTATGAACTTCAAGAGATGGCGCCTAGGCCGCGAGCCGGCTCTTCACTTCAGCTGCCGACGGGTTGGTGGCGGCGGTACCGTCCGGGAAGAGTACGGTGGGGACGGTGCGGTTGCCTCCGTTGAGCTGTTCAACGAGGTCAGCGGTGCCTTCGACTTCTTCGATGTTGATCTCGGTGTAGCCGATGCCCTGGGCGTCCAGCTGCTTCTTCAGGCGGTTGCAGTATCCGCACCAAGTGGTCGAAAACATGGTGATGGTGCCGGATTCGGGGGTGAAATCCACGGAGTTCTCCTCAAGCTCGTTATTGCTCGTCGTTATCAAATCAGATGTCTTTGTCCTCAACCGTAACCCGGCTGCCGGTATTCCCCGGACGCCGGGCTGCCGAAGCCACGCCCGGGTTACGCCGGGTGACACTGCATGCGGGCGGTGGCATGCTGGTGCCATGTGTGGACGCTACGTGATGGCCAGGGCCGTCGGGGACCTGCTGGCAGAATTTGACGCTGAACTGGAAGAGGAGCTGGTGGTTCCGCCGTCGTGGAATGTTGCCCCGACCGCGGACGTGCCCATCCTGCTGGAGCGGCTGGTGGACGGCAGCCCGGTCCGGCAGCTGCACGTGGCCCGCTGGGGGCTGGTGCCGTCCTGGGCCAAGGACCCTTCCATCGGTTCGAAAATGATCAATGCGCGAAGCGAGAGCGTCCTGGAGAAGCCGGCCTTCCGCAAGGCGACCCGGTCCAGGCGTTGCGCGGTTCCGGCGGACGGCTACTACGAGTGGAAGGGTGAAGGCCGCAGCAAGCAGCCCTACTACGTGCACCCGAAGGACGGCCGGCCGCTGGTGTTCGCCGGTTTGTATGAATGGTGGAAAGATCCGTCCAAGCCCGAGGGAGACCCGCAGCGCTGGATGCTGTCCACCTCGATCATGACGACCGATTCGCCGCCGGACGGCTACGCCGGGGGAGTGCTGGCTGAACTCACCGCCCTGCACGACAGGGTGCCGTTGCCCATGGACCCGGGGACCATGCAGGCATGGCTGGATCCGCAGGCGGACGATGCCGCCGGGCTGGTGGATCTGGTCCGGGCCGGTGCGCACGACGTTGCCGAAGGCTGGACCATCGACGCCGTTGGCACCGCCGTCGGGAATGTAAAAAATGACTCGCCGGAACTTATCCGGCCGGTGGAAGGCCTGTTCTAGCCGGCTTTCAGACCGTGACGTTGCCGGCGGCGTCCACGGCCCAGGCGGGATTGAAAGCGATTTCCCAGCGGAATCCGTCCGGGTCCGCGAAGTATCCGGTGTACCCGCCCCATGGCTGGGTTTTTGGCGGGGCCACCACGGCGGCCCCGGCAGCCTCGGCATCGGCCATGACCCGGTCAACGTCCGCCGCGCTGCCCACGTTATGGCTCAATGTGATGCAGGGGACCCCGGCGGGGCTGTCCACGGCGGCCTCGGCCTGCATCTGGCCGGCATCCCACAGGGAAAGCATGAGGCCGTGGTTTGCCTGGATAAACACCACCTCGCCGGGGACTTCCCGGTGGACCGGCCAGCCGAGGCCGTTAACGTAAAAGTCGCGGGAGGCATCAACACTGCGGACGCCCAATGAAATGAAGTCGACTCGAGGCTGCATTCTTAGATACTGTCATGCACATGCCCACAAATCACGGACACGACAAAGACGCCCAGGCCGACAGGGAGCAGCTCGCAGCTGTCCGAGTGGCCGTCGATGAAGTTGATGAGCAGATTGTTACCCTGATTGCCCGCCGTGAACGCCTGATCCGGATTTCAGGCACGTTGAAGGGCGATGACGCGGAGGTCCGGGCTCCCGGACGGGTGGAGAAGGTCATCGAACATGTCCGCGCCGCCGCCGAGAAGAAGGACATCGACCCGGACATCGTGGAGAAGACCTACCGGGCGATGATCACGGCTTTCACCGAGCTTGAGATGAAAGTGCACAACGCCAGCAACTAGCTGCCGGCAATTAGCTGCTCAGAGGGATTCTTCCACGGGCACGTTGGCCTGATAGTCCCTGCCGTCGGCGTCGCTAAAGGCCGTCATCAGGTGACCCTTTTCCAGGCCCAGGACGGTACTCATGGGAAAGTTGCCGGTAATGGTGTTGCCTGAGTGCGTCACGCCGCTGAGGTCGAAATTCTCCTCTGTTCCGTCGTGGCTGAAGCAGTAGAAGGACACAGCCTCGCCGTTCATGAACTCAATGCCCATTCTTCGTTGATGGGAATGATCCGGCGTGGCCGCGACAAGCCCCACAACGTAGGCGCCCGCCCCGGGGATGTTTCCGTCTATATCAAAAGTCGCCACCAAGGTGGAGTCCTTGGCGGCGATGGCTACGTGCTTCAGGAGTGCGTCATGGGAGCTCATGGCTCCATCCTGCTCCCTGCGCTCCCGTCCGTCCACCCCTGATCGAGGTTTTGTCAGCGCTCCGGCACGGACCAATGATATTCGAATAAATATTCGAATATGAGCGCATGATGGAACGAGGTCGGGCCGGCGGTCCTCTGGCTTCAGGCCGGTGCCACCCGGACTCCATGACGCGCTACCCCGCGCCAGGTCTCAAACCGCCGTGAGGCCGGGCAGGAAGTTGATCCGCAGCGATTCGACTGAATGCTCACGGCCCATCCTTGAGCGCTATGGGTCCTCCGGGTGTCAACAACAACCCCTTATCGCTGGCACCGCTGAAGCCGGGAGACTGCGTGTAGGTTTTGTCCGGGCTCCGGCGTAGACTTGAATTATTCGAAGATATATTCGAACTAAGTATTTCAAATCGAATCAATTCAGTTTCTCCCTGCCAGCGGTGCGATCGCCCGTTCGGGGAGGGGGAGTGCAGTTTCGGGAGGCGCCGATGGGCTTGTTCAGCGAAGGTGTCGACGTCGTCTGCTCACCTGCCGGACAGCCGTCCGCACTCACCTGGGCAGGTCGTCATTACACGGTCTGCGCAGAGCCGGTGCACTGGTTTGAACGCCGCCAGTGGTGGGTCGAGGAAACCCGGGCGCCGCTGGGAACAGGCCCGGGGCTGGTGGATCACGAAATCTGGCGCGTCCAGGTCCGGCCAACCGGCGCCAAGGAACCCCCGCAACCCCATGAAACCCTCACCCTGGACCTGACAAGGAACATCGGAAACGGCCGGTGGAGGCTGCTGAAGATCCACGATGCCCTAAGGCCGCAATCAGCATGAGTTTCACCCATCTTCACGTTTCCACAGCCTTCAGCGCCCACTATGGTGTCTCCTGGCCGGAGGAGCTCGCCCAGGCGGCTGCCGCCGACGGCGCCACTGCGCTTGCCTGCACCGACAGGGACGGCCTGTACGGCACCGTCAAACACCTCAAGGCCTGCATGGCGGCCGGCCTGGATCCCGTCGTCGGGGTTGACCTTGCAGTCTTCGATGACGACGGCGACCTCCGCACCCAGCTCGCCGGCCGCGTCGTCGTACTTGCCCACGGACACAACAACGGCGCCGGCTACCGCGCCCTTTGCCGGCTGATTTCCGACGCCCATGCCCGTACCTCAGGCAAAGCCGGGGGAACGGTTCCCGTGGCGGTGACCCGCGCCGAAATTGCTTCCCGGGCACTGCACCCGGGAACCCTGGAGCCGGTGCTGACGGTGCTGGTGGGACCGGATTCCGACGTCGGGAGGGCTATGGGCGGACGCCGGTACCTTCGCCCCCGCACGCTGTTCAAACAATGGCTGGACGGCATGCCGAAGGGAACCGTGGCAGCCGAAGTGGTGTCGCACCTCAGTTCCCCCGGTGCGCCGCTGAGCACCGCCCATGCGGTGCGCATGCTCAAGCTTGCCGCCGAGCACGGGGTTCCGGCCGTTCTGACCAACGCGGTGCGGTACTGCGCGGAGGACGGCGCCGCCACGGCGGATGTGCTGGATTCGGCCCGCACCTTGAAATCGCTGCCCGAGCTGACAGCGGAGCCGTTGCTGCAGCCCAATGGGCGGGGGTGGCTGAAAACATCTGCCCAAATGCTCGAACTCGGGCAGGAAATCATCCATGCAGCCGGCTACGGCGCCACTGACCTCACGAGGCTGCTAGGCCAGACCGAGGCGCTCGCGGACCGCTGCCGGATGGATCCCGTCACAGATATGGGATGGAAGCGGCCGGTTGTACCTGAAGCATCCGTCATCGGCATCGAAGGCGACCCCCTGGTTGAGCTGACCCTGCGCTGCGAGGCGGGCATCGGCCGCCGGTTCCCGGGGATATCAGGGCGGCCCGAGGCGGAAATGCGGGCACGGCTGGAGCACGAACTGCGGATCATCGCCAACCTCGGATTTGCCTCCTACTTCCTGACAGTGGCCGAGGTTTCCCGGATGATCCTGGACATGGGGGTCAGGGCAGCGGCCAGGGGCTCCGGCGCCTCCAGCCTGGTTAACTACCTCATCGATGTCAGCCAGGTGAACCCACTGCAGCACGACCTCATCTTCGAGCGGTTCCTTTCCCGCGACAGGGCCACCCTTCCGGACATCGACATCGACGTTGAAAGTGCCGAACGGCACAATGTCTACCGGCGGATCTTTGACCGCTTCGGAGCGGAACGCGTCACCCTCATGAGCATGCAGAACGGCTACCGCGCTCGCGGTGCCGTCCGTGATGCCGGCATGGCGCTTGGCATGGACGACGGCGACATCGGCGAGATCGCCAAGCAGCTTTGGCGCTTCTCTGCAAGGAACTTCCGGGAAGCCCTGGTGGAAAAGCCGGAGCTTAGAGAGTTCGCGGGAAGGGTGGAGCAGCGGGATTTCGCGGAAAACCAGCAACTGGACCTGCTCGTAGACTTAACCGAGAGGCTCGACCGCCTGCCGAGGCACATCTCGATGCACCCTTGCGGGGTGATCCTCGGCGATGCCACCCTGCTGGACAGGACACCCGTCCAGCCCAGCGGACTTGGCCTGCCCATGAGCCAGTTCGACAAGCACGACATGGACCCGATGGGCATGCTCAAGCTGGACGTTCTCGGCGTCCGGATGCAAAGCGCCATGGCCTTTGCTGTCCGGGAAGTCATCAGGCTGCATCCCACGAAGGCCGAGGTGGTGGCAGCCGGTGCCCATGGTCCCGGCCCGGACGGAACAGGACCGGACTACATCGCGGCTGACGGGCGCATTGACCTCAACGCCGTGCCCCTGGATGACGAACCAACCTACGAGCTGATCCGGAGTACGCACACCCTGGGTTGCTTCCAGATCGAATCCCCCGGACAACGGGAACTGATCGGCAAGATGGCCCCGCGTGAATTCAACGACCTCATCATCGACATTTCGCTGTTCCGCCCGGGGCCCATGAAGTCGGACATGGTGCGTCCCTTCCTGGAACACCGCCACGGTTTTGCGCCGGAGGTTTATCCGCACCCGGACCTCAAGCCCGTGCTCCAGGAAACCCATGGCGTGACGGTGTTCCATGAACAAATCCTGAAGACCTTCGATGTCATGACCAAATGCGGGCTGGCCCGGGCTGACGAATTCCGCCGCGCCTTGGGGAACGAACTCCTGGAACCAAAGGTGGAGGAATTCTTCCGCAAGGAAGCCCGGGTGAGGGGTTACACCCCCGAGGTCGTGGACAAGGTCTGGGGGACGCTGAAGGCCTTTGGCAGTTTTGGCTTCTGCAAGGCACACGGGGCGGCCTTCGCCGTGCCCACCTATCAGTCGGCCTGGTTGAAAGCCCACCACCCTGAGGCTTTCCTTGCCGGGCTGTGGGAACACGATCCCGGAATGTACCCCAAGCGGCTCCTGGTGGCTGAAGCGCGGCGGCTGGGGATACCCATTCTTCCGCTGGACATCAACCGGAGTCAGGCTGAGTACCGCGTGGAACGGGTCGGGGCCGGTCCGGACCGCGGCAAGCTGGGCATCCGGTTGAGCCTGAACGGCATCTACGGGCTCTCGGGGGCTGAACTCAAAAGGATCGTTGCAGGGCAGCCTTACGACTCGCTGGCTGACCTGCGTGCCCGCTCCAGGCTGAGCAAACCCAGCATCAAGCGGCTTGCCCAGCTGGGAGCCTTCGATACCCTGCACCGCGAATCCGGCGGAGCCGCCAACCGGGCTGACCTTGTCCAGCACCTGCAGACCCTCCAGAACCGGCCCTCCAAAAAGGGCGTCGAGGTCATCGAGGGCCAGCTGTCCCTGCCCCTGGGCGATGTTGAACTCAGGAACCTGAAGGCCGAGCTGCCTGCTCCGAGCATGATCGAAAACGTCAGGGCAGAGCTTGACCTCATGGCCGTGGATGTCAGTGAACACCTGATGACCAGCCACCGGCCCCTGCTCGACAAGCTGGGCGTCACCACGGCGGATAAGCTCCTGGGGCTCAGGAACGGCACGGAAGTACTGGTGGCCGGAGTCCGGATTGCCACCCAGACGCCTCCGATGCGCGGAGGGCGCAGGGTGGTTTTCATCAGCATCGACGACGGCACCGGTTGCGTGGACTCGGTGTTCTTCCATGAGGCCCAGGAGCTGGCCGGCCCGTTGCTGTTCGGCACCCGGCTGCTCCTGATTCGCGGCAACACCCGCAGGACCGGGCCGCGGGGGATCAGCATCAGCGCCACCATGGCGTGGGACCTCAGCCGCACCGAGACCCTCCCGTACCCGGAAAAGCAAACCGCCGACTCCTGGGATCCGGCCCTCCAGTTGCAGGGGCCGCTGGACGGAATCAGCCGCAGCCTGGCCATCACGGGTCTCGGCGGCTGAGCTTCCCTCCGGAAGGGTCAGGCGCGTGGGCCGGACGCGCGCCGCTTTGGTCGGCCCATCTCTCAACCGATAGCATGGACGAGGCTGGCTGTGGTCCCCGTACGCCACAAGCTACGAAGCCTTAACTTTGAATAGGAGACACCCGTGTCAGATGCCCAGCAGATCACCCTCATCGTCGACGGCGAAGAGACCAAGGTGACTACCGGGACCACCGGCGCGGAACTCTTCTTTGAGCGCCGCGACGTTGTGGTTGCCCGAGTAAACGGCGAACTGAAGGACCTCGACCAGCCGCTCCCCGAGGGTGCGGACATCGAAGGCGTCACCATCGATTCGCCGGACGGGCTCAATGTCCTCCGGCACTCGACCGCACACGTGATGGCCCAGGCCGTGCAGCAGTTGCGTCCTGACGCCAAGCTGGGCATCGGCCCCTACATCACGGACGGGTTCTACTTCGACTTCGACGTCGCCGAGCCGTTCACCCCGGAAGACCTGAAGACCCTGGAAAAGATGATGCTCAAAATCATCAACCAGAACCAGAAGTTCGTCCGCCGCGTGGTGTCCGAGGATGAAGCACGCGAAGCCATGAAGAACGAGCCCTACAAGCTCGAACTCCTGGGCAAGAAGAACAACGCGGCCGACGCCGGAGAAGGCGTCAACGTCGAGGTGGGCGCCGGAGACATCACCATCTACGACAACGTGGACCGCAAGAGCGGGGACAGCGTCTGGTGCGACCTGTGCCGCGGACCCCACCTGCCCAACACCAAGCTCATCTCCAACGCGTTCGCCCTGACCCGGTCTTCAGCCGCTTACTGGCTCGGCAACCAGAACAACCAGCAGCTGCAGCGCATTTACGGGACCGCCTGGCCCACCAAGGACGCCCTCAAGGCCTACCAGGAGCGCATCGCGGAAGCCGAACGCCGCGACCACCGCAAACTCGGCGCCGAGCTGGACCTGTTCTCCTTCCCGGACGAGCTTGGCTCCGGCCTTCCCGTGTTCCACCCCAAGGGCGGCATCATCCGCAAGGCCATGGAGGACTACTCCCGCCAGCGCCACGTGGATGCCGGCTACGACTTCGTCTATACCCCGCACATCACCAAGGGGCACCTCTACGAAGTCTCGGGCCACCTGGACTGGTACAAGGAGGGCATGTTCCCGGCGATGCACATCGACGCGGAACTGAACGAGGACGGCACCGTGCGCAAGCCCGGCCAGGACTACTACCTGAAGCCGATGAACTGCCCCATGCACAACCTGATCTTCCGGTCCCGCGGACGGTCCTACCGGGAACTTCCCCTGCGGCTCTTCGAATTCGGTTCGGTGTACCGCTACGAAAAGTCGGGCGTGGTGCACGGCCTGACCCGGGTGCGCGGCATGACACAGGACGACGCCCACATCTACTGCACCCGCGAGCAGATGAAGGACGAGCTCACCACCACGTTGAACTTCGTGCTTGGCCTGCTCAAGGACTACGGCCTGGACGACTTCTACCTGGAACTCTCCACCAAGAACGAAGACAAGTTCGTGGGAGACGACGCCACCTGGGAGGAAGCCACCCGCACGCTGGCCGAGGTGGCTGAAGCGTCCGGCCTGGAGCTCGTCCCGGATCCGGGCGGAGCCGCGTTCTATGGCCCCAAGATTTCTGTCCAGGCAAAAGACGCACTCGGCCGGACCTGGCAGATGTCCACCATCCAGCTGGACTTCAACCTGCCTGAGCGCTTCGAGCTGGAGTTCCAGGCCGCCGACGGCACCCGCCAGCGTCCGGTCATGATCCACCGCGCCCTGTTCGGTTCCGTGGAACGGTTCATGGGCGTGCTGACGGAACACTACGCCGGCGCCTTCCCGGCGTGGCTGGCACCCGTGCAGGTTGTTGGCATCCCCGTGGCGGAAGCCTTCAACGACTACATGTTCGACGTCGTGGATCAGCTCAAGGCCGCAGGCATCCGGGCGGAAGTGGACATTTCTTCCGACCGCTTCCCGAAGAAGATCCGCACCGCCAGCAAGGACAAAATTCCGTTTGTCCTGATTGCCGGCGGCGAGGATGCCGAGGCCGGAGCAGTGTCCTTCCGGTTCCGCGACGGCAGCCAGGACAACGGTGTGCCGGTGGCCGAGGCCGTCCGGAGGATTGTCGAAGCCGTCCGCAACCGGACCAGCTAGCGAAAGCGGAATGGCAGGCGACGTGCAGGAGAACACAGGCGCTGGCGGGGGATATCCGGGCGACGGCGACGTGACCGATGAATTCGGTCTGGCCGGAGTCCCGGACGCTTTCCAGCGCCTGTGGACCCCGCACCGCATGGCCTACATCAAGGGCGGCCAGCACCAGTTCAAGAACAAGGACGACTGTCCGTTCTGTGTGGCCCCTGCCCGCAGCGACGAAGACTCACTGATTGTTTACCGCGGACGTACCGGCTACGTGGTGCTGAACCTCTTCCCGTATAACCCGGGCCACCTGCTGATCTGCCCTTACCGCCACATTCCGGATTACACGGACCTGACCGTGGAGGAAACGGCGGAATTCGCGGCACTGACGCAGACGTCCATGCGGGTCCTGCGGAAGGTGTCCAACCCCGGTGGCTTCAATCTCGGGATGAACCAGGGCGTGGTGGGCGGGGCCGGAATAGCCGGCCACCTGCACCAGCACGTGGTCCCGCGTTGGGGAGGGGACGGCAACTTCTTCCCCATCATCGCCCAGACAAAAGCGATCACCCAGACGCTGGGCGAGGTCCGCCAGCAGGTTGCCGAGGCCTGGCCGCAGGACGAACATGCTTAACCGGCATGCCCGCGGGTTCTTCACCGCCCTGTTCTCACCGCTTGCCCGCTGGCTGCTGAAGATCGGTGTTTCACCGGACGCCATCACCATTGTGGGCACGGCCGGCGTCGTGGTGGGCGCGCTGGTCCTCTACCCGCTGGGCGAGCTCTGGTGGGGAACGCTGTTTATAACGGCCTTTATCTTCTCGGACGTGCTCGACGGGATCATGGCCCGGATGCAGGAGCGCGGCGGCCGTTGGGGCAACTTCCTGGATTCCACCCTGGACAGGGTCGCCGACGGCGCCCTGTTTGCCGGCCTTGCCATCTGGTATTTCACCGGAGGCGCGGACCGTGCGATCGCCGTCGCTGCCGTCGTATGCCTGGTGCTGGGCATGGTGGTTTCCTATGCTCGGGCGAAGGCCGAAGCCCTGGGCTTCCACGCCAACGTGGGCATTGCCGAGCGCGCGGAACGGCTCGTGTCGGTGCTCGTGGTCACCGGATTCACCGGGATCGGCCTTCCCAGCGTGGTCCTGCTGGTGACGCTGATCCTCCTGGCCGCCGCCAGCCTGGTCACCGTGATCCAGCGGATCGCCACCGTGCACCGGCAGTCGCTGGAAGAGACGGGACTGCCGGGGTAACCCGAATTCAGCTGCGTCGCAGCGTGGGACTAGTATTAGCAGTACCTGGTCATTGGATCCGGTAATCCGGTGTGCGCGCGGCGTGGCTTATCCCGTCTATGCTGCCGCCTGCGCCGGAACCGAGAGACCGGATCTACGTAACATCTAGCTACCCATAGGGGTTTTTGTGTCTACACCTGATGTAAGCAGCGAAGCCGGCTCGTCCGCCAACAGCGTCACGGGCAGCAACCGCGTCAAGCGCGGCATGGCAGAGATGCTCAAGGGCGGCGTCATCATGGACGTCGTCAACGTCGAACAAGCCCGCATCGCCGAAGACGCCGGTGCCGTGGCCGTGATGGCGCTGGAACGCGTTCCGGCCGACATCCGGGCCCAGGGCGGCGTGTCCCGCATGTCCGATCCGGACATGATCGACAAGATCATCGAAGCCGTGTCCGTGCCGGTCATGGCCAAGGCCCGGATCGGCCACTTTGTCGAAGCCCAGGTCCTGCAGTCCCTCGGCGTGGACTACATCGACGAGTCCGAGGTCCTGACCCCGGCCGACTACGTCAACCACATCGACAAGTGGAACTTCAAGGTTCCCTTCGTCTGTGGCGCCACCAACCTCGGTGAGGCGCTTCGCCGCATCAACGAGGGCGCGGCCATGATCCGGTCCAAGGGCGAAGCCGGGACCGGCGACGTCTCCAACGCCACCGGGCACATGCGCCAGATCCGTTCCGAGATCGCCAAGCTCGCGGCCCTGCCCGAAGACGAGCTCTACGTCGCGGCCAAGGAACTGCAGGCCCCGTACGAACTGGTCAAGGAAGTTGCTGCCGCCGGCAAGCTCCCCGTGGTCCTGTTCACCGCCGGCGGCATCGCCACCCCGGCCGACGCCGCGATGATGATGCAGCTCGGCGCTGACGGCGTGTTCGTCGGCTCGGGCATCTTCAAGTCCGGCAACCCGGCCCAGCGTGCCGCCGCCGTCGTGAAGGCCACCACCTTCTTCGATGACCCCGACGTGATCGCCAAGGCCTCCCGCGGCCTGGGCGAAGCCATGGTGGGCATCAACGTCGACGAGATCCCGCAGCCGCACCGCCTCGCCGAGCGCGGCTGGTAACAGCTCAACAGCAGTACGACGGCGGCGGGTCACCCGGGAAGGTGGCCCGCCGCCGTCGTCAGTTAACCCAACTGACTAGCAGTTAACGTCGCGAAAGTCGCCTTTCACGACCTTAACTGCCAGTCAGTTGGGTGGGGAGGAAGCTATTCGAGACCGCGGCGTTTCAGCAGCGGCTCCAGCCGGGCGTCCCGGCCCCGGAAGGCCCGGAACGAATCCAGTGGTTCGCGGCTGTTGCCCCGGGACAGCAGTTCGTTCCGGAAGAAATCGCCGTTGGCCCGGCTGAGCCCGCCGTTTTCCTTGAACCATTCCACGGTGTCCGCATCAAGAACCTCGCTCCAGATGTAGGAGTAGTAGCCCGCAGCGTAGCCGTCCCCGGCGAAGATGTGCTGGAAGTAGCCGGTGCGATACCGCGGCGGGATCAGATGGTGCGCAACACCGGCCGCCGCCAGGGCCTTGGCTTCGAACGCCAGGACATCGGCCGGGACCCCGGATTCGTCCAGGACATGCCAGGCAAGGTCCAGGAGCGCAGCGCCCAGGTACTCCGTGGTGCCGAAACCTTCGCCCCACAGTTGCGATTCATTGAGCCTGTCCACGATGTCCTGGGCCAGGGGCTCGCCGGTGACGTGGTGGCGGGCGTAGTTGGCCAGCACCTCGGGCCACATGATCCACATTTCGTTGACCTGGGAGGGGTACTCCACAAAGTCCCGCGGAACGGCGGTACCGGAGAACCTCGGGAAGGTCACGCGGGAAAACAGTCCGTGCAGGGCATGCCCGAACTCGTGGAACGCAGTCCGGAGTTCGTCCAGGGTCAGCAGCGTGGGCTCTCCGGCCGGCGGCTTGGAAATGTTCAGGTTGTTGATCACTACCGGCTGTGTGCCCAGCAGTGCGGACTGGTCCACCAGCGAGTTCATCCAGGCGCCGCCGCGTTTGGATTCGCGTGAGTAGTAGTCCCCCAGGAACAAGCCCAGCTCTGATCCGTCCTCGTTGCGGACTTCCCAGACCCGGACGTCGGGGTGGTAGCCCTGGAGGTCGGTGCGTTCGTGGAAGGTGACGCCGTACAGGGATGTGGCGGCGAAGAAGACTCCGTCGCGCAGGACCCGGTCCAGTTCGAAGTACGGGCGCAACGCCTGCTCGTCCACGCTGTACCGCTCGCGCCGCACCTTCGCGGAATAGTAGGCCCAGTCCCAGGCCTCGAGCGGATGGCCTGCCACCTCTGCCAGGGCGGCCGCTTCGGCGTCGGCGTTCCGGACGGCGGCAGGCGCCAGCCGGTTCATCATGGTCTGCACAGCTTCGAAATCGGGAGCCGTCTGCCGGTCCACGGTGAGCTCGGCGTAGTTGGCGAACCCCAGCAGGCGGGCCTTCTCGGCGCGGAGCGCAACCATGGACTGCACCAACTCCAGGACATCGAGGCTGCCCCCGCTGCTTCCCCGGCTGATGGACGCCTGGTAGAGGCGGCGGCGGACGTCGCGGTTTTCCAGGGACGCCATGGCGGGCTGGTTGCTGGGCTGGATGAGCGCAAGCAGGAATTTTCCGTCGTGCCCGGCCGCGCGGGCTGCTTCGGCGGCGCTGGCGACGTCGTCCGCCGGCAGCCCTGACAGTTCCGCGCCGTCGTCGAGAAGCAGGGCCGAGGTCTTCATGGCTTCCTTGGTGCGCTGACCGAATTCAGTTCCGAGCCGGGACAGCTCCGCGTTTACCGTCCGGAGCCGTTCCTGCCCGGCGTCATCGAGCTGAATGCCCGACTGGCGGAACTCCTTGAGGTACTCCTCCACGAGCCTGGTGGATTCTACGTCGAGCCCGGTGACGTCCACGGCGGCGAACCGGTCAAACAGCCCCCGGTTCATGTAGATGGCGTCCTGATGGGCGGAAAACTCCGGGGACAGTTCCGTCTCGAGGGCGCGGATGCCGTCCGAGGCATGGGCAGAGACCAGCGTGTAGAACGACGCGGCGGCGCGCTGGAGGAGCTGCCCGGAACGCTCCATGGCCAGCACGGTGTTTTCGAAGGTTGCGGGTTCCGGATTGCCCACGATTGCCCGGATCTCAGCCAAGTGCCCGGCAAGGCCTGCGCGGACCGCCTCGGAATAGTGGAACTCTTCGATTTCGGCAAACGGGGGGAGCCCGAACGGCAAAGGGCTGGGGCTCAGGAGGGGGTTGGTCATGAAGCAACCCTTTCATGTAACCGGGCGGTTCTCAACGGTGAATTTTCGGTATTCCGGGATGGTCCGCCGTAGGATGGCGCCCATGGGGGAGTCGCACGGATGCTACCGAAAATCAATCGCGGGACGGGGAGTCGCGGCGTTGGCCGCTGTTGCCCTGCTGCTGAGCTTGTCGTCGTGCGGCGTTGTGGCCGAACAGGGCGCCGGGCAGCGTTCCGCCGAAGCGGCGGGCACGACGGCGGCGTCCGCGCCGCCGTCGTCAGCTGCACCTGAGGCGCCGGCCCCTTCTTCGGAACCGACAGCAGGCAAGGGCCCGGCGTGCGCGGCTGTCCGGTGCACGTCCGTGCTGGTGACCGGGGACATGCTGGTCCATGCCCAGTTGTGGGACCAGGCGCGTGCCGACGCGGCGGCGCTCGGAAAACCCGGGTTGGACTTCGCCCCGTTGCTCGAAGGCCAGCGTGAGTACATCAGGGCAAGCGACCTCGCCATCTGCCACCAGGAAACTCCGGTCGCGGAACCGGAGGGTCCCTTCTCGGCCTACCCCTCGTTCAACGTGCCGCCACAGATCGTCACCGCGTCGAAGAACGTTGGCTACCAGGCCTGCACCACCGCCAGCAACCACGCCATCGACCAAGGGACCAGCGGCCTCGTCCGGACCCTCGACGCGCTGGATGCCGCCGGCTTGAAACACACGGGCTCCTACCGGACCGAGGCCGACTCGCAGGGCATCCTGATCCTGCAGACCGATGCCGCCAGGATAGCGGTGATCGAAGCCGCCTACGGCCTGAACGGGCAATACCCCGAGCACGCCTGGCAGGTGGACATGCTTGATGCGCCGGCCATGATTGCCAAAGCGAAGAAGGCCAGGGCGCTCGGTGCGGACATCGTACTTGGAGTCATGCACGCCGGTGACGAATATGCCAGCACCCCGAACGCCCAGCAGCAGGACACGGCCCATGCCCTGGTGGACAGCGGCGAATTCACCATGATTTACGGCCATCACACACACTCCGTGCTGCCCATTGAAAACTACAAAGGGACGTGGATCGTTTACGGTCTGGGCAACGGCGTGACCGAGCTGTCCCCCTGGTATGTGGTGAACAACGAGGGCCTGCTGGTGCGGGCGCAGTTCAGCCAGGACGCAGCCGGAAAATGGCAGGCGTCGGACCTTGCCTGGGTGCCCTCGGTGATCGTCCGCGACCCCTACCGCTGGTGTTCCGTGGCTGCAGATGCGCCGCAGGGACCGTGCGCCGGCTCCGAAGCGGACGCTGCCACGCGGTTGAGGACCCGGACGGTAGTGGAATCCATGGGGGCCGCAGCGGCGGGTGCCCGGGAACTGATCATTTCCGCCGAACGATAGAGACGGCGCCAAGTGCTGGCTTGGAGAAGCGGGACCTGTGAGTTCGCGAACCTTGGGCAGCCGGCCATGGCTGCGGGACAGCGGTTCACTTGATCCTGCGGGCAACATGCCTGACAAACCAGTGTTGCCAGGGTGCCTCCACCGCCCGCCCGTACTGCTCCCTTACGAACGACACCGCCCGCCCGGGCGGGATGCCATCCATAACGGCGAGGCAGGCGAGGGCAGTGCCGGTCCTGCCGCGACCGCCCCGGCAGGCGATTTCAACCCGCTCCGCCTTCGATCGCAGCCATGCTTCCCGCAACGCATCCAGGGCATCTGTCTGGTCGACCGGCAGCCAGAAATCCGGCCAACGCACCCACCGTTGCTCCCATCCCGCTGGAGCCGGGCGCCTGCCGAGCAGGTACACGGCGAAGTCGGGGCGGGGACCCGGCGGTAGCGGCTGACGGAGCGCCCGAGCGCGGATCAGCCTGCCGGAGGGGAAGCTGACGACGCCGGCAGCCCGTGGGTCCCAGGTATTCATGGACTGACTCTCGCATTTGCTCGCCGGATCGGGAAGGGAGCGGTACTCCTGGAGAGGGGCATCGCCGGAAGCGATGCCCCTCACCTGGTGCCTCAGACCGGCGGCGCCTGAGACCGGCAACGCCTCAGACCGGCCGGTCAGGCGGCGGTTGGCAGCCTAGTGGTGGCCGCGACGATGGTCATCGTCACAGTAGCTGTGGAAGTGCCAGCCACCCCTGTGGTCCCTGTCACCCCTGTGGTGGTGCCAGTAGCCGTTCCGCTCACACCACCTGCGGTCGTGACGCCAGTCGCGCTTGTCATCGTCCCTCTTGTGGTCCGTGTAGCTCTGGTAGTTCTCAGCCGAAATCGTGACGGACTGCAGTCCCGTATCCGCTGCGGCAGGTCCGGCAGCCATTGCCGTTCCGCCAATACCGAGTCCTGCGGCCAGCAGGGTGGATGCGAGTAATCCCATTGACCTCTTCATGAGATCGTCCTAACTTGTGGTTAATTCCTGGTGGTTGGCCGCAGGCGGATCCGGGCAGGCGGAATCTCGGTGGTGAATCGCATGACCTCCGGTGCGCCCGCTGTGGGCGGTGCCGGACTCAAGATTCCTGTTCGAATGTTTGCCTGCGGTTTGTGGCCCCAAATTTATGCGGCGATACGTTCCGTGAATCGGCTTGTGCCCCATTTTTGGCGACTCGATTCATCGCGGCAACGCAGAGTCCTGCCGCTTTCGGGAAACCCCCGCGCCCCGCACCATGTATAATCGGCGTCGGTGCACGGTATCGATATGAGGGCACCCCCCGGTGCCTACCCCAATACCCCATAACCCGGGTCCAGGATCAATGGTCCGGCAACCCGGCTGTACTGCCGGGACATCGCCCGTCCGCCACGTCGCTGTGAACAGGGGGATATCCAATAACAACGATAGCGTTGTCACCCTGATCCGAATAGGCTCAAGGGTTTATTACAGTCGGGATTGCGGTATCCTCATCGCGGGACAGTCCCATCAGCTGCCTCTGTCCGGTTTGTGTGAAATTGGCAGCATTTCGGCCGTGCGGCATCGTTCCGCGCCCCGGCCGTCAGGAATGTTACGGCGCGCTCATTTCCTCCGGTACGGCCACAACGTGGAGTTCTGTTCCGTCGCGGAGCGCCGAAATGTCCAACGGTGCCCCGATAGCCTCCGAGAAGAGCAGCTTCTGGAGGCTCTCCGCGTTCGAAACGGACTTCCGCCCCACGCTCAACAGCACGTCTCCGGCGCGAAGGCCCGCCCGTTCGGCGGGCGATTCCGGAAGCACTTCAACAACCAGTAGGCCATCCCGGTGGCCGGTTCGGACCACAGAGCTGACCGGAAGCTGCACGGGAGTGTTCACGAGCCCCAGGTAGGCGCGCCGGACCCGCCCGTCCGAGAGGAGCGAGGCGATAATCCGGCGAGACGTGGCGTTGACAGGAACCGCCAAACCCAGTCCCGCTCCGGCGACCGCCGTGTTGATGCCTACGATCCTGCCCCGTGCGTCGGCCAGGGCGCCTCCGGAGTTGCCGGGGTTAAGCGCGGCGTCGGTCTGGATGACGTCCTCGATCACGCGCCGGTTGCGTCCGGACCACACGGGGATGGAACGGCCCAGGCCGCTGACCACTCCTGCGGTCACGGAGCCCGAGAGTCCCAGCGGATTACCCACCGCGATCACCAGCTGCCCGACCTTGAGGAGTTCGGCGTCGCCGAATTCGGCCGGCCGGACCATGGGTGCCTTACCGTGCACAATGGCGAGGTCGGACAGGGGATCGGCGCCCACCACTTCAACAGCCGTCCGGGTGCCGTCGGCGAACACGGCGTGTCCCTTTCCCGCAGAGCCCACCACATGGGCGTTGGTCACCAGGTAGCCGTCGGAGGTGAACAGGACAGCCGAGCCTGTGCCAACCCGGTATCTGCCGTTGCGGCCCGTGCCGGTCATTTCGACGGCGGCGACGTGCGGGGTGACGGTTTCCGCGACGCGGATGACTGTTGCGGAATAGGAATCGAGCGGGTCTTCAAGGGTGTGGGTTCCGTTGATCCCGCTGCTGGCTGCCGCCATGGTGTGCCTCCTGACATGGTGCCTACCTATGTCAACGGCTGTGCTCGCGCCACTAGTCCGGCCACTGCTACGCCGTCAGAGAAACCAGGCAGAAAAACCAGGGGATCAGCGGGGGTGCACCAGCCGGCGCCATAGCTCAGGCCAGGCCGTGGCGAACGCCGGGTGGAGTTCCCTGTCTTCAACGGAACCGGCCGGGACCCACTTCAGCTCGATGCTCTCCGGATCGTTGATGGCCGGTTCGAAGGATTCAACGACGCGCACCGCCACGGTGGTGTATGACCAGTATCCGACGTCGTACACGGACGTGAAGAGGACGCGCACGTTGTCCGGCGGGACGGCCGCTTCTTCGTGTGCTTCGCGCAGGGCGCCCGCAATGGCGTCTTCGCCCTGGTGCAACGCCCCGCCGGGCAGGCCCCAAGTGCCGCCATGGTGGCTCCAGGTGGCCCGGTGCTGCAGCAGGATGCCTTTGCCGGGATCCTGTACCAGGAGCCCGGCAGACCCGAAGCGGCCCCAGAACCTGCCCAGAGCGCCTTCGACCCAGGCGTCCCCTGGATCGCGGGGGCGGGACGGGTTGCGAAGGTGTTCCGGGAAGCTGGCAGCTGCGGTGTCCATGGGACCAGTTTCCCACGCCCGGTCTCCTGACGGTCACAAACCGTCACCGGCGTTCCGCGCGGAAAGGCAGGCGGAACTGAACCTGGCGTCCCTAGCGTGGCCGCCGTGAGGCGTGTTCACGCGCCAGCACGGCATAGCGGTCATCCGGCGCACCCGGTGTGAAGCTGCCGTATTTGCGTTCGACGGCGGTGCGGATCAGGAAGTCGGCAATGGCAGGGTTCTTCGGCAGGAGCGATCCATGGAGGTAGCTGGCCACGATGTTCCGGTAGCGCGCCCCTTCCTGACAGTCCTTGCTGTTATTGCCGATGCCCTTCGGGGTGCTGCCAAGGGGCTGCACCCCGGGGCCGAGCGTCGTTTGTCCGCTGTGGTTTTCGTAACCGAGGATGTCGCCGAACTCGGGAGAAGACACCGTAACGTTCCCGATCAGGCGTTCGTCGGTTCCGTGGGTTTCCACATCCAACACGCCGATACCGGGAATGACCGATCCCGTGCGGGTCTTGAAGAACTTTCCGAAGAGCTGGTACATGCCGCAGATCAGCAGCATGGGCGTACCTGCTTCTGCCAGTTCCTTCAGCGTCGATTCGCGGGAGAGCAGGTCGTCCTGAATGACCAGCTGGCCGCTGTCCTGGCCGCCTCCGCCCACGATCAGGTCGACGCCGGCCGGGAACTCGTCGCCGACGTTGTATTCGAGGAGTTCCGGGGTGTAGCCGTGCCAGCGCAGCCTCTGCTGGATCACCAGCGCGTTGCCCCAGTCGCCGTAGATGTTCATGTCGCGCGGGTACAGCTGCAGGACACGGATGGTTCCCTTGCTCATGAGACCACCTCCACGGTAGTGATTTTGGAGAGCTCGCGGCGGATGGCGAGCATTGCGGTGTAGGTGCAGAAGATGCGTTTGGGTTTCCCTTTCGCGCCTTCGATAAAGGCCGCGAGGGCCGGCGCGATCTCCGGGTTGACGGCACCGACGGCAACGTCGTCGTATTGCAGCCGCAGGGCCATGTCGTAGGCCCGGGAACCGGTCAACTGGTCCACGCCGCCTTCACGCAGAGAATCGAACTCCACATCCCAGAGCCAGGACATGTCGCGGCCATCGGCATAGTTGTCGTTGATCGCCACCATCGTGGCGTAGCCGCCGGCCGGGAAGGACTTCAGGCCCAGGCGGAAACCGCTGGGGTTCTTGACCAGCACCAGGTCCAGGGGCAGTCCGTCGACCACCAGGCTCTCACCCCGGCCGAAGGCCGGTGCTACCTGTGACAGGGCCTTGAGGAGGCCATCATGATCCGTCGGGGTGTCGCCGTTCCCGGCGATGCAGCGGGCAAGTGCAAGCGCGGCCGCCGCGTTGAAGATGTTGTAGACCCCCCGGAGCTTCATCCCGGTGGTGACCGTGGCGCCGTCGTACTCAAAATCGGCGTCGTCCGCCCCCACCCGGCTGAGCACGACGTCGGCGTGCGGCTTTTCGGGCATTGCCGGCACAGGGCTGCCCGGGCCGGCGCGGAGGTCGTCGTCGTTCGGGAAAGTGCTGAGCAGGGAATCGTCGAGCCCGAAGTAGCGGACGTCCGGTCCGTGCAGGGTGTCGGCGATCCGGGCGACGCGGGGATCCTCGCGGTTCAGGACCACCGTTCCGGTGGTTTTTGAAGCGATGTGCTGCAGGAGTTGGGCGGTCTTGTCGATCTCGCCGAAGCGGTCCAACTGGTCGCGGAGGACGTTGAGCAGCAGGCTGTAGCGCGGCGGAACCCTGTTGACGAAGTGGACGGCGTGCGCCTCATCCAGCTCCAGAACCGCGATGTCCGCGTTCAGCCGGCCCCGCCAGTCGACGTCGCCCAGCAAAGCCGCAGCCACACCGCGGGTGAAGTTGCTTCCGGTGCGGTTCGTAAAGACCTTCAGCCCCTGGCTCTCGAGCAGTTCCACCACCATTTTGGTGGTGGTTGTTTTGCCGTTCGTTCCGCTCACGACGGCGACGCCCAACGGGAGCGTGGACAGTGTCCGCTGCATGAATCCGGGGTCGATTTTCTCCACCACAAGGCCGGGGAGGGCGGAGCCTCCGCCCCTGAGCCGGGAGACCCGGCGGACGAGCTTGCCGAGCGGAACGCTGATGTAAAGCATGCTCAGTAATATATCCCAGTCGCAGCATGGAACCGGGCCGGCCGGCCTGTTCCGGCAAGCCTCCGACCGCGGGGGCCACTATGCTGATTGGATGACCAACCCCCCTTCCACGGACTATTCCCGCGCGGGTTCAGGCCTGCGAATCGGTGTCCTGGCCCTTCAGGGCGACTTCCGGGAGCACCTGCGCGCCGCAGAAGCGACCGGCGCCGCCGGCATCGGAATCAGGCGCCCGTCCGAACTTGACGGCATCGACGGCCTGATCATTCCCGGTGGCGAATCCACTGCGATCGACAAACTGGCCAGGGCCTTCGAACTCGCGGATCCGTTGCGTAAGCTCATCGCCGAAGGACTGCCCGTATACGGCTCCTGCGCCGGCATGATCCTGCTCGCCGACGAGATCGCGGACCCCGCCACGGACCTGGCCGGCAATCCACAGCAGACGTTCGGCGGACTGGACATCACCGTCCGACGCAACGCGTTCGGCCGACAGCGGGAATCCTTTGAAACCGACCTCGAATTCAAGGGGCTCGGCTTCAGCGACACCGGTTCGGGTGTCGCGCCGGTACACGCGGTGTTCATCCGCGGCCCCTGGGTGGAGCGCGTAGGCCCGGGCGTGGAGGTCCTGGCACAGGTGGAACCCGCGGATCCGGCGCACGCTTCGCATGCGGCCGCGCTGCAGGGGACGGCTAGAATTGTTGCAGTGCGTTCAGGCCACCTGCTGGCCACCTCCTTCCACCCGGAAGTGACGGGGGAGAAGCGCGTGCATGAACTGTTTATTCGAATGATCAGAGGAGAAGCGTAAAGCATGTCAGGCCACTCCAAATGGGCGACGACCAAGCACAAAAAGGCCATCCTTGATAGCCGCCGGGCAAAATCGTTCGCCAAACTGATCAAGAACATCGAAGTCGCCGCCCGGATGGGCGGCCCGGACCTCGCGGGCAACCCGAGCCTGGAACTGGCCGTCACAAAGGCCAAGAAGACCTCAGTTCCCGCTGACAACATTGACCGCGCCATCAAGCGCGGTGCCGGCCTCACCGGCGAGGTCGTGGACTATACGGAGATCATGTACGAGTGCCGCGGCCCGCAGGGCTCGGCCTTGCTCATCGAGTGCCTCACGGACAACAAGAACCGCGCCGCGTCCGAGGTCCGCCTCGCCATCTCCCGCAACGGCGGCACCATCGCCGATCCCGGCTCCGTCAGCTACCTTTTCTCCCGCAAGGGCGTAGTCACCCTGCCCAAGAACGGCCTCAGCGAGGACGACGTCCTGATGGCTGTCCTGGACGCCGGCGCCGAGGAAGTCAAGGACAACGGCGAAACCTTCGAGATCCACTCTGACCCGAAGGATCTCCAGGCCATCCGCGACGCCCTCAAGGAAGCCGGGATCGAATACGACACCGACGAAGCGGAGTTCGTCCCGTCCATGGAGGTCCCGCTGGACCTCGACGCCGCCAAGAAGTTCATGAAGCTGGTGGACGCACTGGAGGAGCTCGACGACGTGCAGAACGTCTACAGCAATGCCGACCTCAGCGACGAAGTGCAGGCCGCACTGGAAGCCGAGTGATCCCGCAGCCCTGCTGTGAAACTGAGGCCCGGCCTTGACCCTCCGAGTATTGGGAGTCGACCCGGGCCTCACCCGTTGCGGCATCGGCGTCGTGGACGTCGAGAAGAACCGGCGGGCCACCATGGTGGCTGTCGGTGTGGTGGGTACGTCCCCGGATGAGAGCCTGGACCAGAGGCTGCTGCTTATCGCCACGTCCATCGACGACTGGCTGGACCGCTACGAACCCCACGTCCTTGCCGTGGAGCGGGTGTTCTCCCAGCTCAACGTCAGCACGGTTATGGGGGTCGCACAGGCATCCGGTGTGGTGATTGCCGCCGCCGCCCGGCGCGGCATCCCGGTTGCCCTGCATACCCCGTCGGAGGTCAAGGCGGCCGTCACCGGCAGCGGAACGTCCAACAAGGACGCCGTCACGAAACTCGTCACCAAGATCCTCCGTCTGGATGCCCCGCCCCGCCCGGCGGACGCCGCCGATGCGCTGGCACTGGCCATCACGCATGCGTGGCGGGCCGGGAGCGGAGCCGCCATAGCGACCACCGGACCGGGCAGCCAGTCGCTGACCCCGGCCCAGCGCGCGTGGGCCGAGGCGGAAGCCAAGGCGCGCCGTGCACGGTGAATGTCCGGACCCCTTGCTAGGGTATTCGTAGATATGTTCGGATAGCCGGTTTAGCGCCGGCTGCATTTTGCTGTAGACCCAGGAGCCCGGCCTTGATCAGTTTTCTCCGCGGAACCGTAGCGCACGTCGGGTTGTCCTCCGCCGTGATCGACCTCAACGGCGCCGGCATGAGCGTTAACGCCACACCGCAAACCCTCAGCGGGTTGCGCACCGGCGAAGAGGGCAAGCTCTTTACCTCCCTCATCGTGCGTGAGGATTCACTGACGCTGTTCGGGTTCTCCAGCGACGACGAACGCGAGGTCTTCGATGTCCTGCTCAGCGTGAGCGGCGTGGGGCCGCGCCTTGCCCTGGCCGTGCTGGCCGTCCATGATCCCGAGGCAATCCGGGTGGCCGCGCACACCAGGGACGGAAAGGCCTTCACCAAAGTCCCCGGGATCGGACCCAAGGTTGCCGGCAGAATTGTGCTGGAGCTGGCCGGCAAACTCGTGCCGCACGGGACCGGTACAGCGGCGGCTCCGGCAGCATCCGCGCCCGCGCCCTGGAAGCCGCAGGTGGTGGCGGCAATGACGAGTCTTGGCTGGTCCGAAAAGGACGCGGCGTCCAGCATCGACAAAGCACTCTCTGATTCCCCCGAACTCGAAGCCGGCGGCCAGGTGGCCGAAATCCTGCGGGCCACGCTGCGCTGGCTGGGGCAGGACGGCGCGCGTGCCGGTAACAGGGTAGGCAGCCGTGGCTGATTCTTCCCTGGTGGGCGGGGGAGAGGAGCCCGAGGAAAGGGTTATCGAGGCGGCCCTTCGTCCCAAGAACCTGCACGACTTCGTAGGCCAGCACCGTGTTCGCAAGCAATTGTCGCTGGTGCTGGAAGCATCGCGGATGCGCGGACGCAGTGCCGACCACGTCCTGCTCTCCGGCCCGCCCGGCCTCGGCAAGACCACTTTGTCCATGATCATCGCCGCAGAGATGAATGCTCCGCTGCGGATCAGCAGTGGTCCGGCCATCCAGCACGCCGGCGACCTTGCCGCCATCCTTTCCTCGCTGTCGGAGGGGGAGGTCCTGTTCCTGGACGAGATCCACCGGATGTCGCGTCCTGCGGAGGAAATGCTGTACATGGCCATGGAGGATTTCCGTGTGGACATCGTGGTGGGCAAAGGCGCAGGCGCCACGGCAATTCCCCTCGAGCTGCCTCCGTTTACCCTCGTGGGCGCCACCACCCGCGCCGGGCTCCTTCCGGGACCGCTGCGGGACAGGTTCGGGTTCACGGGCCACCTGGAGTTCTACTCCGTGGAGGAGCTGGAGCTCGTCCTGAGGCGTTCGGCCGGGCTGCTGGACCTCAAGGTCAATTCGGCAGGCTTCAGCGAAATCGCGGGCCGTTCCCGGGGCACGCCCCGCATTGCGAACCGCCTGCTCCGTCGAGTCCGCGACTGGGCGCTGGTCCACGGGATCGAGCAAATCGATGCCCGGGCAGCGTCGGCCGCGCTGGACATGTACGAAGTGGACAAAAGGGGCCTGGACCGGCTGGACCGCTCCGTCCTCGAAGCCCTCATCACCAAGTTCGGCGGCGGCCCGGTGGGACTTTCCACGCTGGCTATTGCGGTGGGGGAGGAACCGGAAACGGTGGAAACCGTGGCTGAGCCCTATCTTGTCCGCGAGGGCCTGCTGGGACGGACGCCGCGTGGGCGGATCGCCATGGCTCCCGCCTGGACGCACCTTGGCTACGCGGTTCCGGAAGGGGTGTTCGGCCAGGAGGCGCTGGCGCTTTTTGAGGTGGAAGACCTCGGCGTCGAGCCGGTGGCGGAGTGGCTGCCCAACGGGCAATAGCAGCGTCCGGCTGACTTTCCCTTTAGACTGGTATGACGCTCGGCACGTTCGGGTCTTTGTTTCTGTGGGCGGCTTCGGCCGCCGTTGGCTGGGCATGGTTTTCTGCCGGGTGGGCCGAAACGAAGCCGACGTTGCTGTAAATCAGCTACGCAAGTACAGAACGGAAACTTCCTGTGTTCGGACACATTACTGCCCAGACCCAGCCGCAGGCCGGCGGCGGCATCGACATCATGACCATCCTGCTCTTCGTGATGCTCGGACTCTTCATCTTCATGATGTTCCGCCGCAACAAGAAGACCCAGCAGCAGCAGGCAACGCTGCAGTCCCAGTTCGCGCCCGGCGTTGAGGTCATGACCAGCTTCGGCCTCTTCGGCCGCATTGTCTCCATCGATGAGGCCGAGAACAAGGTTGTGATCGAACTTTCCCCGGGCAACCTGGCCACGGTACACCGCCAGGCGGTGACCAAGATCGTCGAGCCGGTTGCAGCCCCCGCCGAGTCCGCCGTCGTTCCGGACGACGCCTCCTCACTGACGGGCCACGACGCCGACCGCGCCGACGCCGTCAACCGCACCGAGACTGTTAACGAGACGCCGGAAGAATCGCTGAAGCGTCTCAACGACGAAGGCAAGAAAGACAGCTAGTCTGGCGTTTCCGCCAAGTCCCGCTAAGTAGAACTAACGACGGCCGCGGGCTGCCGCCGGTGTGTGAGCCCAGCTCACCCCGGCGGCTCCTCCGTAAACAATAGAAAGATCGACAATGGCACGTACTGGCCCCAAAAACTCAGCACTCAGGGTGCTGGTCTGGCTCGGCGTTATCCTCGCCGTCATGACTGCCGTGCTCGCCGGCGGCTCCATTTCCGGCCAGGCCAGCTGGGCACCAAAGCTTGCACTCGACCTTGAAGGCGGAACCCAGATGATCCTGGCGCCCAAGGTCGAGGGCGGTTCGGACATCAACGAGGATCAGCTCAACCAGGCCGTTGCGATCATTCGCCAGCGCGTCGACGGCTCAGGCGTGGCGGAAGCTGAAATCAGCACGCAGTCCGGCCGCAATGTGGTGGTCAGCCTCCCGGGTACGCCTTCCAAGGAGACCCGCGCCCTCATCCAGGCCTCGGCCGACATGAACTTCCGGCCCGTTCTCCAGGCCGGTCCCGGCGCCGCAGTGCCCGCGGAATCCCAGACGCCCGAGGACAAGCTGCCCAAGCCGACGGCCGCGCCGACCAACAGCAGCGACGTCAACTGGGTCACGGCTGAGGTGTACAAGAAATTCGAGACCCTGGACTGTGACAACCCCTCGCAGGACAAGCAGGAGCGCTCGGACCCCGCCAAGCCGCTGGTGACGTGTGAGCCTGCTACGGCCACTTCCCCGGCCATCAAGTACATCCTGGGTCCGGTGGAAGTAAAGGGCTCGAACATCAAGTCCTCCTCCTTCCAGCTGCAGCAGGGTGCACAGGGTGCTGTCACCAACGAGTGGGCAGTGAACATCCAGTTTGATGAGGCAGGGACCGCCAAGTTCAAGGAAGTCACCGAACGCCTGTACCAGTTCTTCGTGGCTGCCGGCGGCGAGTCCGGCAACGATCCCAAGGCCCAGTTCGCAATCGTCCTCGATGACCAGGTCATCTCCGCCCCGCGTTCCCTCGCCGTGATCACCGACGGCCGCCCCCAGATCACGGGCGGATTCACGGAGGACTCCGCGAAGGCACTCTCCGATCAGCTCCGGTTCGGTGCGCTCCCCATCAGCTTCGACATCCAGAGCGAGCAGCAGATTTCCGCGACCCTGGGCGGAGAGCAGCTCCGGATGGGCCTGCTCGCAGGCGTGATTGGTTTGCTCCTGGTGGTGGTTTACTCGCTCTTCCAGTACCGGGCGCTGGGCTTTGTCACCATTTTCTCCCTCGTGGTAGCCGGAGCGTTGACTTATCTGGCGATTGCCATCCTGGGGTGGACTGAAAACTACCGGCTGTCCCTTGCCGGTGTTGCCGGCCTCATCGTGGCCATCGGCCAGACAGCCGACTCCTTCATCGTCTACTTCGAACGAATCCGTGACGAACTGCGCGAGGGCCGGGGTCTGGTCTCTGCCGTGGAGAACGGCTGGAAGCGCGCCAAGCGCACGGTCCTGGCATCGAAGGCCGTGAACCTGCTGGCGGCACTGGTCCTCTACTTCGTGGCCGTGGGCAACGTGCGCGGATTTGCTTTCACCCTGGGCCTGACGGCCATCGCCGACCTCATCGTCGTCTTCATGTTCACCCACCCGACCCTGCAGCTCCTTGCCCGCACCAAGTTCTTCGGCGAGGGCCACAAGTTCTCCGGCCTTGACCCGAAGCGCCTCGGCGCAGTGCCGCTCTACCGTGGTGCAGGCAGGCTCCGCACGCCGGAAGACAAGCCGGCCGTGGTGCGCGCCAAAAACACCGGAGCAGCCGCCGAAGCGGAGCGCAGGATGACCATCGCAGAACGCCGCCTCGCGGAAAAGCAGGAGCAGCTTGCCGGTTCCTCCAAGAGCACGACCAAGGAGGGCAAGTAAATGACCACGAATTTTGCCACGTTCGGCAATGAGCTCTACACGGGTAAGCGCTCGTACAATTTTGTCAGCGCCAAGAAGATCTGGTTCCTGATTGCGGCCGTCGCCGTGGCGCTTTCCATCCTCCTCCCGGTGGCCAAGGGCGGGTTCAACCTGGGCATCGAGTTCCGGGGCGGTTCGGAATTCACCGTGTCCAACGTGAAGACCACGGATGCGTCCCTCGGTGAGAAGGCCGTCCAGGACGTGGTGGAGGGCAGTATTCCTCGCGTGGCCAACGTTGCCGGCAACACCATGCGGATCCAGACAGACAAGCTCACTGATGAGGAAACCCTCCGCATCAAGGAAGGGCTGACCACCGCTTACGGTGTCACGGACAACGAGGTGACCTCCACGTTCGTTGGCCCCACCTGGGGTGCCGACGTCACCAAGCAGGCACTCCTTGGCCTGGTGATCTTCGTCGTCATCGCGGCGGTCCTGATGGCGCTCTACTTCCGCACCTGGAAGATGTCGCTTTCGGCGCTCGTGGGCATGCTCGTCACCATGTTCGTCACGGCGGGCGTTTACGCACTCAGCGACTTCGAAGTCACGCCGTCCGCCATCATCGGGTTCCTGACGGTGCTCAGCTACTCTCTGTACGACACCGTGGTGGTCTTCGACAAGATCCGTGAGAACACGGCCGACATTGACGCCTCCACCCGCCGAACTTTTGCGGAAGAGGTCAACCTTGCCGTCAACCAGACGCTGGTCCGGTCCATCAACACCATGATGGTTGCCATCCTTCCCGTGGGTGCCATCCTCTTCATCGGCGCCGGCCTCCTGGGCGCAGGCACCCTGCGTGATCTGTCGCTTGCACTTTTCGTCGGCATCCTGATCGGCACAGCGGCGACGATCTTCATCGCGGCCCCGCTGTATGCCTGGCTGCGCCAGGGCGAACCGCAGCTGGTGAAGCAGGCTGAGCGTGTGGAACGCCGCCGGGCCGAGTCCGCTGCCAGGGAATCGGCCGCGAAGGAATCGGCTGCGCCGGAGACTGCAACAACCTAGCTGTCCGTGCCTGAAGGGCCGGGCTCCGTCATCCGTGACGGGGTCCGGCCCTTCGCATCTGCGTTCCGGTTACGGAAGTGCGCTGCCGCGGGAATAGACTGGGATAATTAACGGGTCGTGAGGGGTGCTTCATTGGAAGAACGTTCGACGTCGGCGCCAACGGCCGACGGTGGTGAAGGTCCGGGCCAGGGTCCGCAGACCGGTCTGGTAGCGTCCGGGCGCCCGGACGCAGGCGTGCCGGTTGACAGTTCCGGGTTCCGTCCGACCTTCCCCGGACGCCGCGAACGCACAAGGTCCAGGCTCGCCCGCCTGACCGGCCGCGGCACGGCGACGTATTCACCCATACTCGAACCGTTGCTCCGCACCGTCAGGGCAAACAATCCCAAAGAGGACTTCGACCTCATCCAGCGTGCCTTCGTCGTGGCGGAACAGAGCCACCGGGGGCAGAAGCGCAAGAGCGGCGATCCGTACATCACCCACCCCGTCGCGGTGGCCACCATCCTGGCGGAACTGGGCCTGAGCGGCACGACGCTGGCAGCCGCCCTCCTGCACGACACCGTTGAAGATACGCCGTACACGCTGGCGGACCTCAAGAGGGACTTCGGCCCCGAGGTGGCCATGCTCGTCGACGGCGTCACAAAGCTGGACAAGGTGAGCTTCGGTGAAGCCGCACAGTCCGAAACGGTACGCAAGATGGTCGTGGCGATGGCCAAGGACATCCGGGTGCTCATGATCAAGCTCGCCGACCGGCTGCATAATGCCCGCACCTGGCGCTTCGTATCGGCTGAGTCTTCGGCGCGCAAAGCCCGCGAGACGCTGGAAATTTTCGCGCCGCTGGCACACCGGCTCGGCATGAACACCATCAAGTGGGAACTCGAAGACCTGTCCTTCGCAGCGCTTTACCCGAAGGTGTACGAGGAAATAGTGCGCATGGTGGGGGACCGGACGCCGGAGCGTGAGAAGAGCCTGAGCGTTATCCGGAACCAGATCACCGAAGATCTCCGGACCGCGAAGATCAAGGCCACCATCACGGGCCGGCCCAAGCACTACTACTCGATCTACCAGAAGATGATTGTCCGCGACAAGGACTTCGACGACATCAACGACCTCATGGGCGTCCGGGTCCTGGTGGACTCCGTCCGTGACTGTTACGCAGCCCTTGGCACGCTGCATTCGCGCTGGAACCCGCTCCCGGGGCGGTTCAAGGACTACATCGCGATGCCCAAGTTCAATATGTACCAGTCCCTGCATACCACGGTGATCGGGCCTGGCGGCAAGCCGGTGGAGATCCAGATCCGCACCCATGAGATGCACCGCCGCGCCGAGTACGGTGTCGCGGCGCACTGGAAGTACAAGGACCAGCCGAACAGGACGGCCGCCGGACCCGGAAGCCCCCGTGACGGCGACATGGGGTGGCTGCGATCCCTCGTTGACTGGCAGCAGGAAACGTCCGATCCCGGCGAATTCCTGGACTCCCTGCGGTTCGAAATCAACGCCCGCGAAGTTTTTGTGTTTACGCCGAAGGGCGAGGTCATGGCACTGCCGGCAGGGTCGACCCCCGTGGACTTCGCTTACGCCGTCCATACTGAAGTGGGCCACCGGACCATCGGCGCCAGGGTCAACGGCAAGCTGGTTCCGCTTAACAGTGAACTCAACCATGGCGACTGGGTGGAAATCTTCACCTCCAAGGCTGAAGGCGCCGGCCCCAGCCAGGACTGGCAGCATTTTGTTAAGAGCGCCCGCGCGCGCAACAAGATCAGGCAGTGGTTCAGCAAGGAGCGCCGCGAAGAGGCCATTGACCGCGGCAAGGAACTCCTCACAAAGGCGATGCGCAAGCAGAACCTTCCCCTGCAGCGGCTGATGACCCATGACGCCCTCGCCGAAGTGGCCGAGCACTTCAAGTACGTGGACATCTCCGGGCTCTACGCCGGTGTGGGCGACGGGCACACCTCGGCACAGTCCGTGATGGAACGACTTGTGGAGACCCTTGGCGGCAATGAGGGCCCGGAGGATGACCTGACAGAGGTCAGCATCCCCACGCAGGTCAGCAAAACGAAGTACTCCGACTCCGGCGTGATTGTCCGGGGCGTGGGCGACGTGTGGGTCAAGCTTGCCCGTTGCTGCACGCCGGTACCCCCGGATCCCATCCTGGGGTTCGTGACCAGGGGATCCGGAGTATCGGTTCACCGCACGGACTGCACGAACGTTTCGGACCTGAAAGACCAGCCGGACCGGATCGTAGAGGTGGAATGGGCGCCCACCCAGTCCAGCGTCTTCCTTGTGGAGATCCAGGTGGAGGCGCTAGACCGGAAGTCGCTGCTCTCCGACGTCACCCGCATCCTCTCCGAAAACCACGTCAATATCCTGGCCGCCAGTGTGCACACCTCGACGGACCGGGTGGCCATCTCGAAGTTCGCCTTCGAAATGGGCGATCCCAAGTATCTGAGCCATGTGCTCAGCGCCGTGCGGCGCATCGACGGCGTGTTCGATGTGTACCGCACAACCGGAAACCGCCGGCGCAGCTAACTGCCGGCCGCGCCGGCTGCCATGCTCTGCCAGCCAGCCATGCTCTGCCGCCCGGACAGGCATGCTGCTAGCCGGGCTGGGCCCGCAGGGCAGCGAGTTTTTCCAGTGCCGCCTTCTTGTGCGGAACCCGGGGAGTGGCTTCGACGGCGAGGGTCAGCAGCCGCAGCCTGACGTCCAGTTCGGGGGTCGACAGCATTTTCCGGAGGGCCGGCAGTGCCCGCTCTGCATCCACGTGCAGCGCGATATCCAATGCGGTCCGCAGCGGGCTGGAAACCATCAGGCCGCCCAGGCTGACAACGTCAAACGGACCGAGCCGCACTTCGTGCAGGGTGCAGCCGCGGGTCGACCTCAGGCTGGAGACACGCCGGGTGGCATCCACGAGGAGCGCAAGCCGGTCCGGCTCCCCGGCGCAGCCGTAAATCCACGCCGCTGTCATCCGGCCCGCAACCACCCGTTGCCGGATAGCCGGCGGCACGGCGAAGGAGGCCGCGCGGGCGCGCAGTTGGGGCGTGGCGGCAGTTCCGGGGAGCATGTACCCGCGCTGATACAGCTGGCTCAGAATGCCGTCTGCAGCCATGGCCTGCAGCTCCGGCCACGAGAACACGCGGCCGGGTGAATACAGTTCTGCGGGCCCGATATCTGTGCGCCCGGATGCTGCAGGCCAGGAATTGGCGGGGGCGGGGAACGAGTTAGCCATTCAGCTATCTTCTCCTGCCGCCTTAAACCCGTACAGGCCCCGCTCCGGCTATGTGGATAACCGGAACGGGGCCTGTACGCTGAGCCTGACTGGCTACGACAGTTCGCTGGCCGAGCGCGAGATCTGGTCAAGCCATGCCTGGCGTGCCTCCAGGGCTTCCTGGGCGGCCTTGATCTTACGCTGGTCGCCAGCCTGCTCCGCCTTCGCGAGGTCTTCCTTCAGCCCGGCGATGGCGGCTTCCAGCTGGGAAAGTGCGCTGTTGGTCCGCGCCTTGGTCTCCGGGTTGGACCGCTTCCAGTTTTCGTCTTCGGCGTGGCGGACGGCGTCCTCCACCTTCCGAAGTCCGGCTTCGATCCGGCCCATGTCCGCACGGGGAACCTTGCCGGCTTCCTCCCAGCGGTCACGGATGGACTGGAGGGCCTTCTTGGCGGCAGCCAGGTCCGTGATGGGCAGCAGGGCGTTCGCCTCGACCAGGAGGGCTTCCTTCACGGTCAGATTTGCACCGTACTCCTGGTCGATCTCATCGTTGGCAGCCTGCCGCGAGGTGAAGAACACGTCCTGGGCGGCGCGGAAGCGGGCCCAGAGTGCGTCGTCGTCCTTGCGGCTGGCCCGCGGCGAGGCCTTCCATTCGTCCATCAGGCGCCGGTATTCACCCGCGGCGAAACCCCAGTCCGTTGAGGAGGACAGTGCCTCGGCTTCAGCGATCAGCTTTTCCTTCGCGGCCTTGGCTGCGGAGTTGTTGCTGTCCAGCTGGGAGAAGTAGGCCCGGCGGTGGCGGTCGAAGACAGTCCGCGCTGCCCTGAACCGCTTCCAGAGGGCGTCCTCGTTGCTGCGGCCCAGCCGCACGCCGTTCTTCTGTGCCGCTTTCCAGCTTTCGAAGAGCTCGTTCATGCGGGCGCTGGAAGTCTTCCACTGGATTTGCGCGGGGTCGTGGCCGGAAATTTCTTCCGCCTCCGCAACGATCGCTTCGCGTGCGGCCAGCTCGGCGGCACGCACGGCGTCATGTTCGGCTTTTTCGGCCTTCTCAAGTTCCGCGATCTGCGTGGACAACGTATCGAGACGGGCTTCGGCGGCGCGGAGATCGCCCACCATGTTGCGTTCCGCCAGCTGCTCGCGCAGGTGCGTCACGGTCTTCTGCATATCGGTGGTGGGGGCCTTGGAGCCCACCCGCTGTTCGAGCAGGACAATCTGGGCCACGACGTCATCGTACTTGCGCGCGAAGTAGCCAAGGGCTTCCTCGTCGCTGACGTCCGGGTACTGACCGACCGGGTGTTCTTCGCCGTCGATGGTCAGGAACACGTGTCCGTCGCCTTCAACGCGGCCCCAGCGTGCGGCTTCGGCCAGGGAGGCAGCCGAGGAAACAGGAGCGGGGACGGGAACCGCAGGAGAGGACGCTGCCTTCGGCCGCGCCGCGAAGGCTGCCGGCGAGGGCGCCGGACGGGCTGCCGGACGCGGTGCCGGGGACGCAGCTGCGGTGGCTTCAGCCTCCGGGGCTGCGTCTGCGGCCTCTGCCGGAGCGGCGGGTGCCTCGGCCGCGGGGGCGTCTTCGGCGGGTGCCTCAGCCTCCGGTGCGGAAACTTCCTGGGTAGCGGACTGCGCCTCTGCCGTAGCCTCGGGAGCTGCTTCGTTGCCAGCTGGCTGTGCGTCGTCAGCCACCTGAGCCACGGTCTCGGCTTCTTCGGAGGCTGCTGTTACTGTTTCGTCGGATTTCTGACTGTCTGTCACCGCTAAAAGTCTTTCGCTTGGAGGGAAATACCAGCACCCGCAGCGTGGAGGCCGGGGCTGGTTACTTCAGAGAGAACGAGTCTATCGTGACTGGTTCCGCAGGAGCGCCGTCTGTTGCGCTTGCGCCCGTCTTAATGCCGCCGGCGGCGATCTTGGTCACCACATCGAGGCCGGAGGTCACTTTGCCCACCACCGTGTATCCGCCGGCTTCATCGGCCGGGATGACGGTGTCTTTGTAGACTATGAAGAACTGGGTGCCGTTCCCGTAGGCGTTGCCCCCGGTCCGCGCCACTGCAATCGTTCCGGCCGGATAGTTGTTGTCCGCCGGGGTGTTTTCCAGCGGGCCCCAGGTGTACGCGGGATCGCCCTGCCCGTCACCGGTCTTCGATCCGCACTGCAGGACGCCGAACGTTTCGCCTGTGGTCAGCCGGTGGCAGCTGATGCCGTTGTAATAGTTTTCGTCGGCTAGGGACTTGAAGACCGCCGCTGCCTGCGGTGCCTTCGTTCCGTCCAGCTCAACGCCCAGGGCGCCGCCGTTCAGTTTGAGCTCGCCGGTGAACACTTTGCCCGCCGCAGTCTCGGGTTTGGGGATGTTGGGGCCGTTCGTGGCGGACGGTGCGGGCGACGCCGAGGGGCTGGTCAGGCCGGCCTGTGCGGCCGCGTACTCCTCTTCGGAGGGGTTGCCGGCGAACACAGTGAGCTGGAGGACGACGGCGAGCACCACGGCGCCGGCGCCGGCGCTGACAGCGATGATGTTGTCGCGCCTGCGGCGTTTCTCCTGGTGCCGACGCAGCTCGCGTTTCGCTTCCATTTGCAGGATGCGCCGCTTTGCTTCGCGGGCGCTCCGTGAACTGGCCGCCAAAAGTCCTCCTGGTTGTCGGGCCGGCCAGTCGAACGGGCCATGGGCGACGTCCGGTGTCCAGCAGCAAGCGGCAGGCGATGCTCCGGGGCCGCTCCATTAGAGTTGCCAGCGCCGAAAGCATAAACTGACTGCCGCACATAGTTTATGCATGACTGGCTGGACTCCCGTCCTAACCGCCGCTTTTGACCGCATGGCGGAACCGGAATGCCGGGTAAGGGACGTCAGCCTTTCTGTTTTCTGTTACCTGAGGAGAAAATCCACCATGGCACGCACCGCCTCCCTGTCCGGATTCCCCGAGTGGCTTCCCGAGGAGCGGCTGGTGGAGCTGCATGTGCTGGACACCCTGCGGCGGGTTTTTGAGCTGCACGGCTTCTCCTCGATCGAAACCCGTGCCGTGGAAACGGTGGGCCAGCTGCTCCGCAAGGGCGAAATCGACAAAGAGGTGTACGGCCTTAGCCGCCTGCAGGAGGACGAAGAGGATTCAAGGGCCGCCAAGGGCGACCACCACTCCCTGGCCCTGCACTTTGACCTGACGGTGCCGTTCGCCCGGTACGTCGTCGAAAACGCCGGATACCTCGCCTTCCCGTTCCGCCGGTACCAGATCCAGAAGGTGTGGCGCGGCGAGCGGCCGCAGGAGGGCCGCGCCCGCGAATTCACGCAGGCGGATATCGACATCGTCGGCGACGGCGAGCTGCCGTTCCGCTACGACGTCGAAATCGCCCTGGTGATCGCTGAAGCCCTCAGCGCCCTCCCGATTCCTGACTTCCGCTTGCGCATCAACAACCGCAAGCTGGCCGAAGGCTTCTACCGCGGAATCGGACTGACCGATACCGCCGGAGTCCTGCGGAGCATCGACAAGCTCGAGAAGATCGGTCCTGCCAAGGTGGCCGATCTGCTCAAGACCGAGCTGGGGGCGTCCGAGGAACAGGCGCAGGCCGCCCTGAGCCTGGCCGGCATCCGCACCGAGGACACCTCCTTCGTTGAGAAAGTCCGTGCCCTGGGTGTGAAGGACGAGCTGCTGGAGGAGGGCCTGAACGAGCTGGAGCAGGTCATTGCCGCCGCGGTCCAGCGTGCGCCCGGAAAGGTGGTGGCGGACCTCAGCATCGCCCGCGGCCTGGACTACTACACCGGAACCGTGGTGGAAACCGTGCTGGTGGGCCACGAACAGCTTGGCTCCATCTGCTCCGGCGGGCGCTACGACGCATTGGCAAGCAAGGGAAACCGGAAGTTCCCGGGCGTCGGCCTGTCCATCGGCGTCACCCGCCTGGTCTCCAGGATCCTGAGCCAGGAACTGGCGCAGGCCACGCGTTCGGTGCCGACCGCAGTGCTGGTCGCCCTGAACAGCGACGACAGCTGGGGCGCGGCCCAGGACGTCGCCGCGCAGCTTCGCTCCCGCGGAATTTCCACCGAGGTGGCCGCCAAAGCGGAAAAATTCGGCAAGCAGATCAAGTTCGCCGACCGCCGGGGCATCCCGTTCGTCTGGTTTACGGACGACGACGGAAAGCACCAGGTGAAGGACATCCGGTCCGGCGAACAGACGGACGCCGACCCCGCTTCCTGGACGCCGGCCGAAGAGGACCTGCACGTCCGGATCCTCAAGGCCTGAGCGGCCTTAAGCGGCCTTAAGGGCTGGGCTGCCGCTTCCGGAGCTTCAGTACCAGGAACCGGCCGGCAATCCCGGCGGCCAGCACCGCTGCCATGCCCGCAACCGAGGCAAACGGCAGCGTAACGGCCAGGAGCAGGCACCCCGCGAATCCCGCAGCGTTCATCCATCGGGGTGCGGTCGCTGGCCGCTCGGCCAGGGTGAAGGCGGCAGCATTGGTCACGGAGTAGTAGATCAGCACGCCGAAACTGGAGAATCCCACCACGGTGAGGACGTCCGTGGTGATGAGCAAGGCAACCACCGCGGCGGCCACGGAGAGCTCAGCGACGACCGGAACAGTGTGGCGTCCGCCCACCCGGGCCAGGGGCGCGGGGAGGTCGCGCTCCCGGGCCATGGCCAGCGCAGTGCGGCCCACTCCGGTAATCAGGGCGAGCAGGGCTCCCAGACATGCGGCGGCTGCGCCGGCTTGGACCAGGGGGCTGCCGGCGCGGAGGCCGGAGAAGACGACGGCGTCCAGCAGTGGCGACGCTGATCCGGCCAACCGCTGCGGCGACAGGTGCCAAAGCAGCAGCACGGCGAGTCCCAGGTAGATCACGAAGGCAGCGGCCAGTGCGGCCAGTATCGCCCGCGGAATGGTACGGGTGGGATCTTTGACTTCCTCGCCCAGTGTGGCGATCCGGGCGTACCCGGCAAAGGCGAAGAACATCAGCCCGGCGGCCGGGAGGATTCCCCAGGCGCTGCCGGGGCTTTCCGCCGACACGCCCGGCTCCGGATGGGGGCCCAGCAGGCCCGCAACCGCGACAAACACCAGGGTGGCGAGAACAATGCCGAGCAGGACCCTGGTCAGCAGCGCTGTGCGGGTGATACCCATGAGGTTGACAGCCGTCAGCACTGCGACGGCGGCAACGGCCACGGGTGTGGCATAGTCCGGGGCCACGTAGTGTCCAAAAGTCAGGGCCATGGCCGCGCACGAAGCAGTTTTTCCGGTGACAAAACCCCAGCCGGCAACAAATCCCGGCCATTCGCCCAGCTGCTTGCGGCCGTAAACGTAGGTGCCTCCGCTGGCCGGGTATTTGGCCGCCAGCTGGGCGGAGGCGACGGCGTTGCAGTAGGCAATCGCGCCGGCGATCAGCACGGAAACAATCATGAGCCGGCCGGCCAGTGCGGTGGCAGGGGAGAAGACGACGAACACGCCGGCGCCGAGCATGGAGCCGAGCCCGATTGCGGTGGCGTCAAACACTCCGAGCCGTCGCTGTAGCCGCTGATGGGTCTGCATGGCGGAAGTAAAGCCTCTCCAACGGGTAAACTCGAACGGGACTGTTCCCTAACGGTCCCATTGAACATCATCTCTGTATTCCTGCTGTCTCCCTAAGAAAGGCGTGCTGTGCTGCGCACACATGACCTCGGATCCCTTCGCTCCGAGCACATTGGACAAACCGTAACCCTGGCCGGCTGGGTGGGCCGGCGTCGTGATCACGGTGGTGTGGCATTCGTTGACCTTCGCGATGCCTCGGGCGTCTCCCAGGTGGTCGTCCGCGAAGAAGAGGTCTTCCACGGACTCCGCAATGAGTACGTCCTCCAGGTCATCGGCACCGTTTCGCAGCGTCCGGAGGGCAACGAAAACCCGGCGCTGGCCACCGGCCAGATCGAGGTCATCGCCGAGAAGGTGACCATCCTCAACACCTCCGATCCGCTGCCCTTCCAGATCGACGAGCACGTCGAGGTGGGTGAGGAAGCCCGCCTCAAGCACCGCTACCTCGACCTGCGCCGCCCGGGCCCCGCCCGCAACATGCGCCTGCGCTCCGAGGCCAACCGCGTGGCCCGCGAACTGCTCCACCGCGACGGTTACGTCGAAATCGAAACACCCACCCTCACGCGCTCGACGCCGGAAGGCGCCCGCGACTTCGTGGTCCCCGCACGCCTCGCGCCGGGTTCCTGGTACGCGCTGCCGCAGTCACCGCAGCTTTTCAAGCAGCTCCTGCAGGTGGGCGGGTTCGAGAAGTACTACCAGATCGCGCGATGCTACCGCGACGAGGACTTCCGTGCAGACCGCCAGCCGGAATTCACCCAGCTGGACATCGAAGCGAGCTTCGTGGAGCAGGATGACATCATTTCGCTCGGCGAAAGCATCGTCAAAGCCCTGTGGCAGCTGATCGACGTCGAGATCCCGACGCCCATCCAGCGCATCACCTACGCCGACGCCATGGCACGCTACGGCTCGGACAAGCCGGACCTGCGCTTCGGCCTGGAGCTGACCGAGCTCACCGAGTTCTTCAAGGACACCAACTTCGGCGTGTTCAAGGCGCCCTACGTCGGTGCCGTCGTCATGCCGGGCGGAGCCTCGCAGGCCCGCCGCGCGCTGGACGCCTGGCAGGAATGGGCCAAGCAGCGCGGGGCCAAGGGCCTCGCCTACGTCCTCTTCAAGGAAGACGGCGAACTGGCCGGTCCCGTGGCCAAGAACCTCACGGATACCGAGCGCGCCGGCCTCGCCGACGCCGTCGGTGCCAAGCCCGGAGACTGCATCTTCTTTGCCGCCGGCGAGAAGACGCCTTCCCGCGCCCTCCTCGGTGCCGCCCGCGTCGAAATCGGACACCGCACCGGCCTGATCAACCCCGCCGACTGGGCATTCTGCTGGGTCGTGGATGCGCCGATGTTTGAACCCGCCGCAGCCGCTGTGGCCTCGGGCGACGTCGCCGTCGGTGCCGGCCAGTGGACCGCAGTCCACCACGCCTTCACCTCGCCCAAGCCGGAATTTATGGATTCGTTCGACAAGGACCCGGAGTCCGCGTTGTCCTACGCCTACGACATTGTCTGCAACGGCAACGAGATCGGCGGCGGCTCCATCCGTATCCACGAACGTGACGTCCAGGAACGTGTCTTCGAACTCATGGGCCTGGACAAGGCGGATGCCGAGACGAAGTTCGGTTTCCTCCTGGAAGGCTTCAAGTTCGGCGCTCCGCCGCACGGCGGCATTGCCTTCGGCTGGGACCGCGTAGTGGCACTGCTGGCCGGCGTGGAATCGATCCGCGACGTCATCGCCTTCCCCAAGTCCGGCGGCGGCTACGACCCGCTGACCCAGGCTCCCGCGCCGATCACCGCGCAGCAGCGCAAGGAAGCCGGCGTCGACTTCAAGCCCGAGGCAAAGAAGACGGATCCCGGCGCCACGAAGGCCTGATCTGCCGAGGCACGGACACCAGCAAGAGGCTCCCCGGGACAACCGGGGAGCCTCTTGCCGTTGACACAGGAGGGAGCCGCATGGCTCGCATCGCACTGTCTGACATTGAATCCGCCATGGACGCCGCCTGGCCCGCCCCCGACCGGGAAGAATCCGGTGGCTGGGTGCTGCGTGCCGCGGGCGGCGTGACCCAGCGGGCCAACTCGGTCTGGCCGCGTTCGGAGCCTTCCGGCACCCGGCACGACCGCGTGGCCTGGCTCCGGGATGCCCGGGCCTGGTACCGCAACCGCCGGCTTCCGGTGATCTTCCAGGTCTTCGATGACTCCCGCAGTACCGCCCTGAACGCTGTCCTCGACGAGGAAGGCTTCACCCGGCAGTCGGAGACCCTGGTCCTGGTCCGCGACGCCGGCGCGGAGCCCGCATCCGCTGACGAAGCGCCTGACGGCGGCGTTGAACTTTCGGCAGAGCCGTCGGCTGAATGGCTGCGGCTCTGGTGGAGTGTGGACGGCCGCGGTGGCGACGAGTCCCTCGCCACCGCCCGCGGCATCCTCGAAGGCTGCCGGTCGCTGTACGCCCTGGTGCGGGACGACGACGGCGTGCCCGCCGCCGTCGGGCGCCTTGCCGTTCCTTCCGGCTCGGAGGGCGGCCTGTACGCCATGGCCACCCGTCCTGATGCCCGGCGCCGCGGCTACGCGAGCCGGGTTCTGCGGACCTTGCTGCGTGAAGGTGACGCCCGGGGCCTCAGCGGTTACTGGCTGCTGGTGACGGCGGCCAATGCCGGTGCCCGGGAGCTGTATGCCCGTTCGGGATTCACGGAAGCCGGACGCTACTACTACCGGCAGGAACGGCCCAAGCGGCACCTGACCGGCTGCTAGGTTCCTTCGGCCGCATGGCTTTCGGAGTAACCGTCACGCTTGCACCGGAGGATTCGGCCCAGCAACGGGCGGGGTTAAGCCGGCGGGTCGGTCACCAGGATCCGGACCGAGCACGCGGCGGCTGCAGCCTGCTTCACCACAGAAGCGCGCGGGTCCGGGACGTCCAGGAACGGCAGCCGGGACAGCGCCGCGTAGCGTTTCAGCGCGGGTTCCGCGAGGACCTGCTCGGCCAGGGCGCGGTCGCCGCCCGGCGCCAGATATTCGATCCGGTGCTCCGCGAAGATCCGGTCGGCGTGCCCGGCGACAGCCTCCACCAGGGCGTCCGCCTGGTTGCTGCGGCGCCGGGCGAACCGCTGCTGGGACCCGCCGCCCGCAGCAGTCCTGGACTGGATGTGGCGGGTGCCGGTTTTCGAGGCCAGCGCGGCGCCGTCACGGACCGCCGCCACTGAATAACCGCCCCGGCGGACAAGCACCAGCCCGAGCGTCCGGGACTGCGCCGCCAGCGACGCCATCCGCGCCACGCCGTCGCCGCCGCGGCCGGGCCGTCCGTCCGCCGGCCACGGCGGCTGCAACAGCGCCACGGCACCGTCCGCGGCGGACAGCTGCAGGCCGCCGTCGAGCTCTTCTTCGACCAGGGGGCCGTGGCTTGCGGCAAACCGCTCCACCCACCCCGGCAGCCGTTCACCGGAGACGAATGCCACACGGGACTCTGGGGTAGTCATGGCGTGGTTCTCCGTTGATAGTGACGTCCTGAACTAGAAGTAGCCTATCTATGTGGATGATCTCTTTGGCCAAGGGCCGGACAACGACGACGACGGCGGGACGGTGACGCCGTCCGGGACGGCAGTTTCCGGGCTGGCCGCCGGCCGGACGCAGCCCCGGAGCCCGCTCGCGGTCAGGATGCGGCCCCGTACCCTCGACGACGTCGTGGGCCAGCAGCACCTGTTGGGCCAGGGGTCCCCGCTGCGGCAACTGGCCGCCGGAGCCGGGGCCGATTCCGCCGGTCCGGCCGGCCCCACCTCGCTCATCCTGTGGGGTCCTCCTGGAACCGGCAAGACCACGCTGGCGCATGTGATCGCGAAAGGCCCGGGCCGGAAGTTCGTCGAACTCTCCGCCATCACCGCGGGCGTCAAGGATGTGCGGCGCGTTATGGACGAGGCGCTCACGGCCCGGGACCTCTACAAGACCACCACTGTGCTTTTCCTCGACGAAATCCACCGTTTCAACAAAGCCCAGCAGGACGCGCTGCTGCCGGGCGTCGAAAACCGCTGGGTGGTGCTCGTCGCCGCCACCACCGAGAATCCCTCGTTCTCGGTGGTGTCCCCGCTGCTGTCCCGCTCGCTGCTGTTGACGCTCCGCCCGCTGACCGATGCCGACATCGAGGGATTGGTCCAGCGGGCCGTGGCTGATCCCCGCGGGCTGAACGGGAAGGTGAAGCTCAGTGACGAGGCATTGGCCCACCTGGTCAGGCTGTCCGGCGGCGACGCGCGCCGTGCGCTGACGGCGCTGGAGGCGGCCGCCGGCGTGGCTTTTGGTGATGCCGACGACGCCGACGACGGTCCCGTCACCGTGGAACTGCGGCATACCGAGCGGGCCCTTGATGTGGCCGCGGTCAGGTACGACCGTGCCGGGGACCAGCACTACGACGTTGCCAGTGCCTTCATCAAATCGATTCGCGGATCCGACGTGGACGCCGCACTCCATTACCTGGCCCGCATGCTGGAGGCGGGGGAGGACCCCAGGTTCATCGCCCGGCGCATCGTGATCTCGGCCGCGGAGGACATCGGGATGGCAGACCCCACCGCGCTGCAGACCGCCGTCGCGGCGGCGCAGGCCGTACAGCTGATCGGCATGCCCGAGGGGCGGATCGTGCTGGCCGAGGCCGTGGTCCACCTGGCGACGGCCCCAAAGTCCAACGCTGCCTACATGGGTATCAACAAAGCCACGGCCGACGTACGGGCCGGCCTGGGGAACGGCATCCCGGCCCACCTGCGGGACGCGCACTATCCGGGTTCCAAACAGCTCGGGCACGGGCAGGGTTACAAATACGCGCACGATGCACCGCACGGCGTTGCCACGCAGCAGTACCCGCCCGACGACCTGGTCGGCCGGGATTACTACGAGCCCACCGCCAACGGCGCCGAACGCGAGATTTCCACCAGGCTGGAGCGGCTCCGGAAGATCATCCGCGGCGGCTGACGGGCTGCCCCGGGCGGTCGGTACAAGTCTCCGTTGACTTCCGCCAGCGGAGGGCTAACGTTGAATTACGTCAGCAAAGATCTGCTGTACGTGCGTGCCCAGAGGGGGGACATCAGCACACATGCCGGTTGTTCATACGCTCAGGCCCCGGGCCGGCGGCCGGCACGGAATCAGCCCGGCACAACCTTTACGCTCCTTTTCCCACTTCCCAGGGAGTGTCACATGTCCGCAAATTTCGTCACCGCAGTGTCCGTGAAGTCGTTCGACGTTCCGGACAAGAAGCGCTGCCCCGACAAGGCCGAGTTCGATCTGGTCACCGTCAACGACTACTCAGTGACCCGGCTGATACTCAACCCCGGCTGGCGGTGGTCGGAGAGCATCAAGCCCCTCGAGAAGACCGACTTCTGCCAGCACAACCACCTCGGATTCTGCGTCTCCGGTGTGATGGAAGTGGAAACCCCCGACGGCGTCCGATCCATCATCCATGCCAACGACACCTACACGCTGCCGCCGGGCCACGATGAATGGGTGGTGGGGAACGAGCCGTTTATCGCGGTCGAGTTCCTGGGCGCCGCGTCCTTCGGCCGTCCGGCCAGCCGCGGCGTCCACGCGCGGACCTGACGGCAGGCGTCAGGGAGGGCGGACCGCATCGTGGTAGGATAGTTCGTTGTCTGGCAAGGCACGGACGCGCAATCCACTGATTTTCAGCATTTCATGCTGCTCTGATTTTTTTGGTGGTCTGTCGCCCGGCGCCCAGTAGCAAAAGGCAGCGGTTGGCCGATGCTCTCCATCGTGGAGGCCAGTAACACTGACACACCGCAGATATTGGAAGGACACAAGTGGCTAACAACACTCGTGCTCGCCGTACCGCACGCCTTTCGCGTGCACTCGGCATTGCTCTGACCCCCAAGGCCGCCAAGTACATGGAGCGCCGCCCGTACGGCCCCGGTGAGCATGGCCGTGCCCGCAAGAAGCAGGACTCCGACTACGCCGTACGTCTGCGCGAAAAGCAGCGTCTGCGCGCCCAGTACGGCATCCGCGAAGCCCAGATGACCCGTGCCTTCGAAGAAGCACGCCGCACCAAGGGCCTGACCGGTGAAAACCTGATCGAACTGCTCGAAATGCGTCTCGACGCCCTCGTGCTGCGTGCCGGCTTCGCCCGCACCATCGCCCAGGCCCGCCAGCTGGTTGTGCACCGCCACATCCTGGTTGACGGAATCCGCGTTGACCGCCCGTCCTTCCGCGTCGGCGAGGGCCAGCTGGTCCACGTCCACAGCCGCAGCGAAACCATGCCTCCGTTCCAGGTTGCAGCAGCCGGCGCACACCGCGACGTTCTGCCCCAGGTTCCGGCCTACCTGGACGTCAAGCTTGACGCCCTGCAGGCACGCCTGGTTCGTCGCCCGAAGCGCTCCGAGGTTCCCGTAACCTGCGAAGAGCAGCTCGTCGTCGAATTCTACGCACGCTAAATAAACGCAGCGTATACAAAGAAGCCCGTGGCAAGCGCCACGGGCTTCTTTGTATGTAAGGTACTGGGGGGAGTTCCGCAAGAGCGGCCACGGCGCCGGTGCGGAACCCGCAGCAGTCCACGGAAATACAAGGAGATGAACGTCTATGTCTGGTGGCGATATTGCCGGCCTGATCGCGGCAGGGGTGTTTGCGCTTCTCGTGCTGCTACTCGCCGTGCCGATCCTGAAACTCGGACGGGTTTTTGATGAAGTCCGGACGTCCATCCGTTCGATCAGCGACGGCGCCACACCGCTCATGGATGAAGTCACTGCAACGGTGTCCACCACGAACCAGCAGCTCAAGAAGGTTGACGGCATCTCGTCCAACGTCTCGGACGCCTCAGCGAACATCTCGGCGCTGTCGTCCCTGGTGGCGGCAACCGTGGGATCTCCGCTGATCAAGGTGGCAGCCTTCAGCTACGGAGTCCGCTCCGCCCTTTCCGCCCGCAAGAAACCCGCCACCGGCCGCCGCAGCCGCTAATCCCGACGGAGCACTCAATGAAAAGAATCCTCTGGATGGGAATCGGCGTCGCCATCGGCGTCATCGCCTTCCGCAAGATCACCGAGGCCCAGTCCACCTTGGGTCCTGAAGGCCTCAACAGGGCGGTGGGCCGGCTGGCCGACGGCATCTACGACTTTGCAGACGCCGTCCGGGACGGCATGCAGGAACGGGAAACCGACCTGCGCGCGGCACTGGGCATCGACAGCCAGGACCTGGCCCGGCGCTAACCTGCAGCCACTGGAACGGCCCGGAAGCCGGTCCGGTACCCGCGCGGACATCGCAATGCCCGGCGTAGGGGAGAATTAAACCGGTGGCTCCGGCATGTGCCAGGGCAGCCACGCGTTGCATTGCGTGAACCGCACGCATCAGAACTACACGCAGTACACCAAGAAGGGTAAGTAACCAGGTTATGAAGTCGCAGGAGATCACCAAGCGCTGGATCGACTTTTTTGTCAGTAAGGGCCACACGGCGGTGCCTTCGGCGTCCCTGGTTTCCAGCGACCCCTCCTTGCTGTTCACGGTGGCCGGCATGGTCCCGTTCATTCCGTACCTGACGGCGCGCGAAGAGGCGCCCTACAACCGGGCCACCAGTGTGCAGAAGTGCATCCGAACCGGCGACATCGAGGAAGTCGGCAAGACGGCACGGCACGGCACCTTCTTCCAGATGTGCGGCAACTTCTCCTTCGGCGACTACTTCAAGGAAGACGCCATCAAGTTCGCGTGGGAACTGCTCACCACGAGTGTTGCCGACGGCGGCTACGGCCTGCCGCCCGAGAAGCTGTGGGTCACCGTCTACGAAGAAGACGACGAGGCCGAGCAGCTCTGGCTCAAGAACACCGGCATGCCCGCAGAACGGATCCAGCGGATGGGCAAGGCGGACAACTACTGGTCCACCGGCCAGCCCGGCCCGGCCGGCCCCTGCTCCGAGATCTACTACGACCGCGGCCCGTCCTACGGCGTCGAAGGCGGCCCCATCGCCGACGAGAACCGTTACGTGGAAATCTGGAACCTGGTGTTCATGCAGTACCAGATCGACAACGTGCGCTCGAAGGTGGACTTCGATATCACCGGTGAACTCCCCAAGAAGAACATCGACACCGGCCTGGGCATGGAACGCCTGGCAATGATCCTGCAGGACGTCGAAAACATGTACGAGACCGACCAGGTCCGTCCCGTCATCGACAAGGCCGCGGCACTGTCCGGCAAGGAATACACCTCGGCCGAGTCCGCCGACGATCCCCACCACACCGACGATGTCCGGATGCGCGTGGTGGCTGACCACATCCGGTCCGCACTGATGCTGATCGCCGACGGCGTAACGCCCTCCAACGAAGGCCGCGGCTACGTGCTCCGCCGCCTCATCCGCCGCGCCGTGCGCTCCATGCGGCTCCTCGGCGTCGAAAAGGCCTGCCTGCCCGACCTGCTCCCCGCTTCCCGCGACGCCATGAAGGGCGTCTACCCGGTGGTGGAGACTGACTTCGACCGCATCAGCCGCATCGCCTACGCCGAAGAGAAGGCGTTCCTGCGGACCATTGCGTCCGGCACCGCCCGCCTCGAGGACGCCGTGAAGGATTCCAAGGCAGCCGGCCAGCCGCTGTCCGGTGCAGATGCTTTTGCCCTGCATGACACCTACGGTTTCCCGATCGACCTGACGCTGGAAATGGCTGAAGAAGCGGGCCTGAAGGTCGACGAACCCGAATTCCGGAAGCTGATGCTTGAGCAGCGCCAGCGCGCCCAGGCGGACGCCAAGGGCAAAAAGGGTTCGCACGCCGACCTCAGCGCCTTCCAGGAGCTGCTGGCCGAGGGGGAGACGGTCTTCACCGGTTACACGGAGCTTGCCGGCGAATCCAAGGTCCGCGGCATCCTTTCCGGCGGCCGCAAGGTTTCCCAGGCCTCCACCGGCGACGAAATCGAACTGGTGCTTGCCGAGACCCCGTTCTACGCGGAAGCAGGCGGCCAGGCTGCCGACACCGGGCTCATTACGGGCGACGGATTCGTCGTCGAAGTCCTGGACGTCCAGCGCCCCGTCAAGGGCCTGAGCGTGCACAAGGCAATCGTCCGCGAGGGCGAAATCGGCGCGGACTCGCTCGTGCAGGCTGCGGTGGACCGCGAGCGGCGGCACTCCGCAGAGCAGGCCCACACCGGCACCCACATTGTGCATGCCGCCCTGCACCAGATCCTCGGCCCGGAGGCCCTGCAGCGCGGTTCCTACAACAAGGCCGGCTACCTGCGTTTCGACTTCGCCTGGGGCGAGGGACTCAGTGCCGCCACGCGCTCCGAAATCGAAGAAGTCTCCAACCTTGCCATCCGCAACAACTTCCAGGTGGAGACCAAAGTCATGGCTTTGGCTGAGGCCAAGGCACTCGGCGCCATGGCGCTCTTCGGCGAGAACTACGGCAACGAGGTCCGGGTCGTGGAGATCGACGGCGCATGGTCCCGCGAGCTTTGCGGCGGCACCCATGTGGCCAACACCTCGCTCATCGGCAGCCTGTCGCTGCTGGGCGACCAGTCCGTCGGCTCGGGAAACCGCCGCGTTGAAGCGTTCGTGGGAATGGAGGCCTTCCGGCACCTCGCTGCCGAGCGGGCGCTGGTCACGGAGCTCACGGAAATGCTGAAGGTGCCGTCGGGGCTGCTGGCCGACCGCATCGCCACCACCCTGACCAAGCTCAAGACGGTGGAAAAGGAACTGGAGCGCCTGCGCAAGGAGCAGCTGACGGCTGCCGCCGCGCAGCTGGTGGGTACGGCGAAGGACGCTTCCGGGGTGAAGGTCATTGCGCACGACGCCGGACAGGTGAGCGGCGCTGACGACCTGCGCGGACTGGCCCTCGACCTCCGCACCCGTCTTGGCTCCGAGGCCGCCGCAGTTGCGGTTGCCGGTGTGAGCAACGACCGCCCCGTGATTCTTGTCGCCACCAACGAGGCGGCCCGTGCCGCGGGCGTGAAGGCCGGAGCACTCGTCCGGCTCGCCGCCGGGATCCTCGGCGGCGGCGGCGGCGGCAAGGACGACGTCGCCCAGGGCGGCGGCACCGATGCCGCGAAGGTGCCGGCGGCGCTGACCGCCGTCGTGGACGCAATCACGAGGCGATAACCGAACCGTGAACCAATCTGCTGAATCCGACGCCTACCCCCGCGGCATCAAGCTGGGGGTGGACGTGGGCACGGTCCGTGTAGGCGTTGCGGTGTGTGACCGCGACGGCATCCTGGCCACACCGCTGAAGACGCTCGAGCGAAACGCCAAGAAGAATACGGATGTCCGTGTGCTGGCGGCGCTGGCCTCGGAGCTTGGCGCCGTGCAGGTATTTGTCGGGCTGCCGCGCACGCTCAAAGGGGAAGAACACGCTTCGGCCCGGATGGCGACGGATTACGCGGAGCTGCTGGCGGAAGCACTCACGGCCTCCGGATCGGACATTCCAGTGCAGCTCGTGGACGAACGGTTGAGCACGGTGACGGCCCACCGCAACCTGCACGAAGCTGGCATGAGCAGCCGGAATCACCGTAAGGTAGTGGATCAGGTTGCCGCCGCAGGAATACTGCAGCACGCAATCGACATGCAAAAAGCCAGGGGAACGGATGTAGGAAGCCGCGTGTTCGCGGGTTCCCAGCCGGGGCTTTCCGGGGACGCCGCAGCGGAGAACGCTGATCAGGCCGTCCCGGGAATCAATGTGCAATCTTCAGAAAATGGAAGGCAACAGTGAGCCCGGTTAACAGCGGAGAGTCCTCAGGTGAGGAATTCAGTGACTCCGGACGTCAGCTGACGCGCAAGGAAATTCGAGCCAGGGAGAAATCCCTGACCACCGAAGGCAACGACGTCGTCCCACCGCAGGCGTTCGAAACCGGCCACGCGCCGCAGGTTCCGCCCGCCATGCCGGCGGAGCCGCCCACCGTCCAACAGGCCGCTGTTCAGGAACCTGTCCACCGGGAGGCCGTCCACCCCGAGCCGGTGCAGCACGACGTGCAACCCGAGGAGCCTGTGCACCACGACGCCCCGCTGCACCACGAAGAGCCTGTGCACCACGATGCCTCTGCCGAGTTCGCTCCGCATGCCTACGACGCCCACGCCGAGCCGCACGGAGACGCTGCCCACCACGGCTACCCCGTTCAGCACGGGGACGAGGCACACCACGAGGATGACGCGCACCACGCCTACGGAGAGCACCACGAGGACGAGGCGCACCACGTCTACGATGACGCCCACGTCTATGCAGCGGGGGAGCACCCCGAGGAGCATCTTGACGAACCTGCACATCCGCTGATGGCCGTCGGCTCGTCCGTGGCGGTCGTTCCGGCAACGTCCAAGAAGGTCCGCCGTCGCCGGCGCTGGCTCGCGCTGCTGCTGACCCTGGCGGTGTTCGTGACTGCCCTGGTGGTGGGCGCCCAGTTCCTGAAACCCCTCTTGGGCGGGAACACCATCGCCGATTACCCCGGCCCCGGCACCGGCGAGGTGAATGTCTCCGTGGAACCCGGTGAAGGCACCCGGTCTGTCGCCACCAAGCTCGCGGAACAGAAGGTGGTTGCCAATCCGGACACGTTCCTGCGCGAGCTCACAGCTTCCGGCGGCACCATTGCCCCGGGGGAATTCCAGTTCCGCCAGGAAATGAAGAATTCTGACGCCGTGGCCGTGCTGCTGGGCAAGGGCGAAGGCAAAGTCATGTACTTCGCCCTGAGCGCCGGATTGCGGATCGGCGAATCACTCCAGGCCATATCCCAGGGTTCGGGTATCCCCGTTGCCGAACTCAAATCGCTCAGCGACGCCCCGGCCCAGTTCGGGCTGCCGGCGAAGGCCAAGAACCTTGAAGGTTACCTGGCGCCCGGCGAGCACCGGTTCCCGCTGGGAACGCCGGCGAAGGAGATCCTCCAAAACCTTGTGACCACCACGACCGACGAGCTGAAAGCGCAAGGAGTCACGGATCCCGCGAAGCAGTACGACGTCGTTACGGTCGCCAGCATCGTCCAGGCTGAAGGCGGCCAGGCCGAGTACGGCGACGTCGCCGGTGCCATCTACAACCGGCTCAAGCCGAACAACACCGAGACGGCCGGCCTGATCCAGTCCGATGCAACAGTGACGTACGGGCTGGGAATCAAGAGCTTCCACATCGACGAGGATCAGAAAGCCGACAAGTCGAACCCCTACAACACGTATGCCAACCAGGGTCTTCCGGTGGGACCCATCGGCTCGCCCGGCAAGAACGCCATCGACGCGGCAGCCAAGCCGAAGGCCAACGACTACATGTACTGGGTGACCATCAACCTGGACACCAAGGAGACGAAGTTCTCCAAGACGCTGGCTGAGCACAACCAGTACGTGGAGCAGTACAACGCCTGGTGCGCCGCCAACGCAGGACGTTGCACGTGACCTTGAAGGCTGCCGTCCTTGGGCACCCGATCGGCCATTCGAAGTCCCCGGCCCTGCACCGCGCTGCCTACGGGCGTCTGGGAATCGACGTCGAGTATTCCGCCATCGATGTGACTGTTCCCGAGCTGCCGGCCTTCATGGCGTCGGTCCGCGACCAGCCCGGCTGGTGCGGACTGTCCGTCACGATGCCGCTCAAGACGGCCATGGTTGACGAGGTTGACGAGGTCCGTGGCGTAGCCTGCATCCTCGGAGTGGTCAACACCGTGGTGTTTGAGGCTGACGGGACGTCCGTGCGACGGGTCGGCTACAACACCGACGTCGCAGGCATCGTCAACGCCGTGCGGCATGCCGGCGTCGTCTCCGCACCGTCAGCCGTGATCCTGGGCGGCGGCGGTACCGCTGCCGCCGCTATCGCGGCACTCAAGGATCTCGGCGCACCGTCGGCTGATGTCTACGTGCGCGATGTGGGACGGGCGGCAGAAGCCCGGGCCGCCTCCCAGGGTGTGGGCCTTCCCGTGCGCATCCTCCCGCTATCCGGCGCGGCCGCCGCAATGGCCGCCGCCGACGTCGTCATTTCCACACTCCCGCCCCGCGGGGCCGACGCCCTGGCGGATGAGCTCGCGGGCCTCGGGGCCCGGACGCCGGGAGTGCTGCTGGATGTCGCCTACGATCCGTGGCCCAGCAGGATAGCCTCCGTCTGGCAGGACGGGGGAGGCACAGTGGTTCCCGGCCTGGAAATGCTGCTCTACCAGGCGGTGGAGCAGGTCCGGTTCTTCAGCGGCCTTGGCGACGACGTCACGGCCGAAGTCATAGATGTGATGTGTGACGCAGTCGGGGCACCCCGACGAGTGTTCTAACCGCCCTACGTGGCAGGATGGATTTTATGTTGCGTTGGTTGACTGCCGGTGAATCCCATGGACCGGCACTGGTCGGAATAATTGAAGGCGTCCCTGCCGGTGTTGAACTCACCAGCAGCCAGATCGCCGATGCCCTCGCCCGTCGTCGCCTCGGCTACGGCCGCGGTGCCCGGATGAAGTTTGAGCAGGACGTCGTTACCGTCCTTGGCGGCGTGCGCCACGGCATCACCCAGGGCGGCCCGGTGGCCATCCAGGTGGGCAACACTGAATGGCCTAAGTGGGAGCAGATCATGTCTGCAGACCCCGTGGCACCCGAGATCCTGGCTGACCAGGCACGCAACGCACCGCTGACGCGGCCGCGCCCCGGCCACGCGGACTTCACGGGCATGCAGAAATACGGCTTTGACGAAGCACGCCCCGTGCTGGAGCGCGCCAGCGCCCGCGAAACCGCTACCCGCGTTGCACTGGGCACCGTGGCATCGCAGTTCCTCAAGCAACTGGGCATTGAACTGGTCAGCCATACAGTGTCGATCGCCAGTGTCTCCGTGCCGGAAGGGCGCCCGCTGCCGGTACCCGCCAATGTGATTGCGCTCGACGCAGACCCGCTCCGCTGCTTTGACCGGGAAACCTCGGACGCCATGGTGGCCGAAGTCGACGCCGCCCACAAAGAAGGCGAAACCCTCGGCGGTGTGGTGGAGGTGCTGGCCTACGGCCTTCCGCCCGGACTCGGCAGCTACGTCCACTGGGACCGCCGCCTGGACTCCCGCCTCGCCGCAGCCCTGATGGGCATCCAGGCGATCAAGGGTGTTGAGGTTGGCGACGGCTTCCTCACGGCTTCCCGCCGGGGTTCGGCCGCCCACGACGAAATCGTCAAGGACTCCGACGGCCGGATCATCCGCATCAGCAACCGCGCCGGCGGCATTGAAGGCGGCATGAGCATCGGTGACGTCCTGCGGGTCCGTGCGGCAATGAAGCCCATCGCCACCGTTCCGCGTGCCCTCAAGACCATCGACGTGAGCACCGGGGAAGCCGCCAAGGCCCACCACCAGCGCTCCGACGTCTGTGCTGTTCCGGCCGCCGGCGTCGTCGCTGAGGCCATGGTGGCACTGGTACTGGCCGAGGCAGTGGCGGAGAAGTTCGGCGGCGATTCAGTCGCGGAAACGGCACGGAACATCAAGGGTTACCTGGACAACATTCCGGCGTCCCTGGACTCGATCGGACAGTAGTGCCGGTCAGCAGCAGGAACGGCACTGCGGGCCGGCGGCCCATTGCGCTCATCGGACCCATGGCCGTTGGCAAGTCGGCAATCGGCCACCAGCTTGCTCAACAGCTGGGGGCGGCGTTCGTCGACACCGACGTCGTGATTGTGGAAAACCACGGAACCATCCCGGACATCTTCGCCGCCCGCGGCGAGCGTGCGTTCCGGGAAATTGAGGCGCGGACCGTCGCCCGGGTCATCGAAGAGGCCGGCACCACCGGCACCGTCATTTCCCTCGGCGGCGGCGCCGTACTCGACTCCGGCACCCAGCAGCTGCTGCGCCGCTGCACCGTTGTCTACCTCGAGTGCGATGCCGACACCGTTTCGGAGCGCATAGCCCGCAATTCCGGCCGACCGCTCCTGGCCGGAGACGCCATGGGCCGCTGGCGTGCGCTTTTTGCCACCCGGCAACCGGTCTATGAACGGCTTGCCGACCTTGTTTTCGATGTCCGCCACGGATCCGTCACGGATCTCGGGCACCGGCTGGAAGAGGCGCTGCGTGAGTACGCGGCGGCACAAACCGCGGCGGCGGAGCCAGTGGCCGCCACAAAGGAAGTTGAAAAGTGAGTAGCGAATCAACCGTCATCACAGTCACCGGCAAGTCCGCCGCTGACAACTACGACGTCGTTGTGGGCCGCGGCCTGCTTGAACGCCTTCCCGAGCTCCTGGGGGAGCGCGTCAAACGGGTCCTGGTCATCCACCCGCGGGCCCTGCGGCTCACCGGCGACACCGTACGCGATGAGTTGGCCTCGGCCGGGTTCACTGCGCTGACCGCAGAAATTCCGGACGCCGAAGAAGGCAAACACATTCAGGTCGCCGCGTTCTGCTGGCAGGTCCTGGGACAAAACGATTTCACCCGCTCCGACGCCGTGGTGGCAGTAGGCGGCGGTGCTGTCACGGACCTCGCGGGCTTCGTGGCGGCCACCTGGCTGCGCGGCGTCAAAGTCATCCACATGCCCACCAGCCTGCTCGGCATGGTGGATGCCTCCGTCGGCGGCAAGACCGGCATCAACACTGCCGAAGGCAAGAACCTGGTGGGTGCGTTCCACCCGCCGGCAGCCGTCCTCGCGGACCTTGACACGCTCAGCACCCTGCCGAAGAACGAGCTCATCTCGGGCATGGCTGAGGTCATCAAGTGCGGGTTCATCGCCGACCCCGCCATCCTGGACCTTGTGGAAAAGGATCCGTCCGCAGTCACCGACCCGCAGTCAGCAGTCCTCCGCGAGCTGATCGAGCGCGCTATCGCCGTGAAGGCCGACGTCGTGTCCGAGGACCTCAAGGAAACCGGCCGGCGCGAGATCCTCAACTACGGGCACACCCTGGGCCACGCGATCGAGCTTGTGGAACGCTACTCCTGGCGCCACGGCGCTGCCGTTTCGGTGGGGATGATGTTCGCCGCTGAACTCGCCCGCAGCGTGGGTCGCCTCAGCGACGCCGACGCCGACCGTCACCGCAGCATCCTGGAAACGCTCGGACTGCCGATCACCTACCGCCGCGACCGGTGGCAGGGACTGCTGGACGGCATGCGCCGGGACAAGAAGTCCCGTGGCGACCTGCTTCGTTTCGTGGTCCTGGACGGCATCGCCCGCCCGGGAATCCTTGACGTTCCGGACACATCCCTCCTGTTCGCCGCCTACCAGGAGATTGCCTCTTGATGACGGGCGGCGTCATGATTGATTCCATGGGCGGCACGAGTGAGTGGCCGGATGCAGGGTTCCCCGGTGTCAAGATCAACCCGGACACCCTCATGCCGGGAATCGTCAACGAAGAGGCGTGCAGCCTGGCACTCCAGGCGTCCTCCGACCCGGCGGACCGCATCATGGTCCTCCTGGCGGAAGGACACGCCGGCGATGCCGCGGAGCTTCTGGCCGAAGCACGCTACAACGATCCCGAATCTTTCCGGCTCCGAGCCTTTGAAGCCGAGGTCCTCCGGGTTTCCAAGCGTTATGACCGGGCCGTGGATCTTTACCGCCAGCTGTTGGCAGAGGTCCAGGGAACCGAGCTGGAGGCCATGGCGCACCAGCACCTCGGCCGTGCCTACTACGCCGGGGGCAACACGGCAGCTGCCGTCGACGAGTTCGCCAAGGCCCTGGACCTTCGCGTTGCGGGGGCCGCGGATGCAGCGCTGATCTACTCGTCCACCGTCGCGCTGCAGCGTGCCCGGAACGTCCTGGAAAGGTCGTCCTAGGGGCTGTCGCAGCACCCGGCCGGCAATACCGGTAGAATGGTTCTTGGATTTTTGACAAATACTCGCTGGCGGCCTTTTGGCGTGCCTGCCTGACATAACCGGCTGGCGGCTTGAAGCAGTCAGAGACAAACCAGAGGATACCCGTGGCAACCACAAACGACATCAAGAACGGAACCGTGCTGAAGCTTGAGGGCCAGCTCTGGAACATCATCGAGTTCCAGCACGTCAAGCCGGGCAAGGGCGGCGCATTCGTCCGCACCAAGATGCGCAACGTCATGTCCGGCAAGGTGGTCGACAAGACCTTCAACGCCGGCCTCAAGATCGAGACCGCCACTGTGGACCGCCGCGACTACCAGTACCTGTACCAGGACGGCGCCGACTACGTGTTCATGGACACTCAGGACTACGACCAGATCACGGTCTCCGGCGCCACTGTAGGCGACGCCACCAACTTCATGCTGGAAAACCAGATGGTCAACATCGCCATCCACGAAGGCACCCCGCTGTACATTGAACTGCCGCCGAGCGTCGTGCTCGAAATCACCTACACCGAGCCGGGCCTGCAGGGCGACCGCTCCTCGGCCGGCACCAAGCCGGCCACGCTGGAAACCGGCTACGAGATCCAGGTGCCTTTGTTCGTTGAGAACAACACCAAGGTCAAGGTCGACACCCGCGACGGCAGCTACCTCGGCCGGGTCAACGACTAGTGAGTGCCCGCGGTAAGGCCCGTAACCGGGCCCTGGATGTTCTTTTCGAGGCGGAGCAGCGCTCCCTCTCGGCTTTCGATGTGCTGCGGTCACGCCGTGAAAAAACCGACCAGATCGTCAACCCCTACACCCTCGAGATCGTCGAAGGCGTGGTGTCCCACCAGGCCGCCATCGACGAATTCCTGGAGACATACTCGCAGGGCTGGACACTGGAACGCATGCCTTCGGTGGACCGCATCATCCTGCGCATCGGCACGTGGGAACTGCTCTACAACGACGACGTGCCCGACGGCGTAGCCGTCAGCGAGGCTGTCGCCCTTGCCAAGACGCTGTCCACGGACGAGTCGCCGTCGTTCATCAACGGCCTCCTGGGCCGGCTCCAGCAGCTGAAGCCGTCGCTGTTGGCATAGCATCACGAGAAAGGACCGGTCCCCGCCCAGGCGGGCGCCGGTCCTTTTTGTTTTCCCGCTTAGCGCAGCACGGCGTCCCGTCTGGCCACGATTTCCGCGAGCTGGCGGTGCTCATCCAGCTGGTGGGCCGGAACATCACGGCCGCTGAGGATCCGTTGCCGGATGAAGGCCAACCGGGTGGCCGATCGCAGGAACGCTTTCATCTGCGGCCCCCGGCCGAACTGCTTCGCCCAGCGGACTGCGGAACGGCGTCCGCCGGCCGTTGCCAGCATGTCCACCTCGGGCGGCGTGAACCACCCTGCGGCGGCATACTCCTGGAGGCGCTGCCGTGTCAGCCGGTTTTCCGCCACGCGCAGCAGCACTATAACGACGACGGCCAGCACGAAGATGGGCACCTGTACCACGATGTACTGCACCAGGAAGTTCTGGCCCATGCTGTTCCACATGCTGTGCAGGATCATCGCCGGGACCAGGCCCACGGCAAAGGCCACGACGGACATCCCCGGGTGCCAGCGCCGGGCCGCAAAACCGAGAATGAGCCCGGTGGTACCCGTGAAGATGGCGTGGGCGAACGGGGACATGACCCCCCGCAGGAAGAACACGACCGCGAGGTCTGTGCCCGGTGTGGCGGACTCGGCAATGGCCCGGCCGAAGTAGAGGATGTTTTCCGTAAATGCGAAGCCGCCCGCAATGGTGAACGCGAACACCACACCGTCCACGGGGCCGTCAAAGTGCTTCCGGGCCAGCACGAGGAGCAGCAACAGGCCCAGGGACTTGGCGAACTCCTCCACCACGGGGGCCTGCACGGTGACGGCAAAAGTCCGGTAGTCCACGCCGGCCGGGGGCACCGCCGCCAGCGCAAAGACCGGCTGGATCAGCAGTGTGACGGAAATGGACACGACGGCGCCCCACAGGAAGGCGAACAGCAACAGTCGCTTGGGCTCTGGCTCCCAGCGGTCAATGATGTAGACGGCCAGGAGCACGGCGCTCAAGGGGATCAGGGACGCAATGAAGCCGATCACGAATCCGGTGACGCCGGTGTTGCCCACAAGGTAGGGGAGGACCAGGAAGAGGCTGGCAAAAGCCAGGAAGCCGCCGCCGCCCACCAGCCCAATAACTCCCGCACTTGAGCGGCTGCGGACTGCGGCAGGCGGCACCATGGTGTTCACCGCAGGCGCGTGGCTGCTGGCGGGTGCCGCACGGTAGTGATCAGGCCGGACCTGGCCCATCCAGGTGGGATTGGCCTGCTGCGGAAGCTCCTGCCGGGGCCATGGCGGCTGCTGCCCGTATCCGTGGCCGCCGGAGGGATCGTGCTGCGGCCAGGGTGCGTTCGATGTCATGGAACTGAGCCTATGTCCCCGTAACCGTCGCTTCCAAGACGACAGGCGCGCGGGAAAGGCACACCTCACCACCCCCGGGGTGTGATGTTAAACGCCTTCCCGCCGCCCGCCGGCCAGCAGGGCGTGGCTGCCGCGTATGGTAATTTTGAAGGGCAAATGTTCCTTTTTTAATTCCGTCCCGTGAGGCGGGGAAAGGGGAGACGAGCGTTGACTTCAGTCACAGAAGCACCGGTTCCGGCCAGGGTTGTGCTCAACTCTGCGGACATTGACCGTGCACTCACTCGTATCGCCCATGAGATCCTCGAGGCCAACAAGGGTTCCCAGGATTTGGTGCTGCTGGGCATTCCGCGCCGCGGCTACCCGCTGGCAGTCCGCCTGGCCAAGAAAATCGCCGCCGCCGATCCCACCGTGGATGCCGCCGCCATCGTGGGCCAGCTGGACGTCACCATGTTCCGGGACGATCTGTCCCACCAGCCCACGCGGCCGCCCTATCCCACCCAGCTGCCCCGCACCGGCATCGACAACAAGGTCGTTGTCCTGATTGACGATGTCCTCTATTCGGGCAGGACCATCCGCGCAGCGCTGGACGCGATCGTGGACCTCGGCCGCCCGCGCATTGTCCGGCTGGCCGTCATGATCGACCGAGGCCACCGCGAGCTGCCCATTCGCGCAGACCATGTCGGCAAGAACCTCCCCACCTCCTCCTCCGAAAAGGTCCGGGTCCGCCTCGAAGAGACCGATTCCGTTGACGGAACCCCCGTCAATGAAGTGGTCATCGAGGCAGGCGCATGAAACACCTGCTCTCCACCGAAGACCTCAGCCTGGCCAACGCCATCCGCATCCTCGACACCGCAGAGGAAATGGCGGCCGTGGGGGACCGGGAAGTCAAGAAGCTGCCTGCGCTGCGCGGCCGCACCGTGGTGAACCTGTTTTTCGAGGACTCCACCCGCACCCGCATCTCGTTCGAAGCAGCAGCGAAGCGGCTGTCCGCGGACGTCATCAACTTCGCTGCGAAGGGATCCTCCGTCTCCAAGGGCGAATCCCTCAAGGACACAGCCCAGACGCTGGCAGCCATGGGGGCCGACGCCGTCGTCATTCGCCACTGGGCCTCGGGTGCGCCGCACCGGCTGGCAGCCACGGACTGGATCGACGCCGCCGTCATCAACGCCGGCGACGGAACCCACGAACACCCCACCCAGGCGCTGCTGGACGCTTTCACCATGCGCCGGCACTGGGCCAGGCTCCACGGGACGCCGTCCGCCGGGGCGGACCTTAAGGGAATGCGCGTGGCCATCGCCGGCGATGTCCTGCACTCGCGTGTGGCCCGCTCGAATGTCTGGCTGCTGCGTACGCTCGGCGCCGAGGTCACCCTCGTGGCGCCGCCCACCCTGCTGCCCATCGGCGTCGGGCAATGGCCCTGCGACGTGAGCTACGACATGGACGAAACCCTGGCGAAGGGCGTCGACGCCGTCATGATGCTGCGTGTCCAGGGGGAACGGATGAACGCCTCCTTCTTCCCCACGACCCGCGAATACTCCCGCCGCTGGGGATTCGACGACAACCGCCTCCGCGCCCTGGACAGCCTGGGCCTGAAGGACACCATCATCATGCACCCCGGCCCCATGAACCGCGGGCTGGAAATTTCCTCTGCGGCCGCGGACTCACCCCGTTCCACCGTGCTGGCACAGGTGCGCAACGGCGTGTCCGTCCGGATGGCCGCCCTGTACTTGCTGCTCTCCGGGGACACCCGCGAACCAGCCGTAACTACCAACGCCGCCTATTCCACCAAGGAGAGCCACTGATGGCACACGATCAACAGGATGCAGTCACCACCGGGGCATACCTCATCCGCGGCGCAGCGATTCTCGGCGGCGCGGCCGAAGACCTCCTGATCCGGGACGGCATTATCGCCGCACGCGGCACTGACCTTGCCGGCACCGACGCAGCAGACGGCGCCACCGTGATTGAGGCCGAAGGCCTGGTAGCACTGCCCGGCATGGTGGACATCCACACGCACCTCCGCGAGCCCGGGCGGGAAGACGCCGAAACAGTGGAAACCGGCACGCGCGCCGCCGCGCTTGGCGGCTACACGGCCGTGCACGCCATGGCCAACAGCAATCCCGTTGCGGACACCGCAGGCGTGGTGGAACAGGTGCACACCCTGGGACGTGCCGCGGGCTGGGTGGACGTCCGCCCGGTGGGCGCGGTGACCGTGGGCCTCGCAGGCGAACAACTGGCCGAGCTCGGCGCCATGGCTGATTCCCGTGCCAAGGTCCGGGTCTTTTCCGACGACGGCATCTGCGTCCACGACCCCGTGATCATGCGCCGTGCGCTGGAATATGTGAAGGCGTTCGACGGCGTGGTGGCACAGCACGCGCAGGAACCCCGGCTCACCGCAGGCGCCCAGATGAACGAAGGCGACGTCTCGGCAGTTCTCGGACTGACGGGCTGGCCCGCCGTGGCCGAGGAAAGCATCATTGCCCGGGACGTGCTGCTCGCCCAGCACGTCGGGTCCAGGCTGCACGTCTGCCACGTCTCCACGGCAGGCTCGGTGGAGATCATCCGCTGGGCCAAGGCCCGCGGGATCAACGTGACGGCCGAAGTGACGCCGCACCACCTGCTCCTGACCGATGAACTGGTCCGCAGCTACGACCCCGTCTACAAGGTCAACCCGCCGCTGCGTACGGACTCCGACGTCCAGGCGCTGCGTGCCGCCCTTGCCGACGGCACGATCGACGTCGTCGGAACGGACCATGCCCCGCACCCGAGCGAACACAAGGAATGCGAGTGGGCGCAGGCGGCCATGGGCATGACCGGGCTGGAAACGGCGCTGTCCGTCGTCCAGGAAACCATGATCGAGACCGGCCTGATGGGTTGGGCCGATTTTGCCCGGGTGACGTCCACCGCTCCCGCCGTGATCGGACGGGTGGCGGACCAGGGACGTCCGCTGGAGGCCGGCGAACCCGCGAACGTCACACTGGTGGACCCGGCTGCGCGCTGGACCGTGGACCCTTCTAAGATGGCAACCATGGGCCGTAACTCTCCGTTCGCCGGCAGGGAACTCCCCGGCAAGGTGGTGGCGACGTTCTTCAAGGGCCACCCCACGGTCCTGAACGGCGAGCTCAACACCCCGTACCGCCACGGGCCCCACCAGGAAACAACCGCCGCCGCCCCCGCGGGCGGGTACTGATGGACAAAGTACTCCCCGGACTCGCCATGCTGGCGATCATCGCGGTGGCCTTCGTGTTGCTCGGCATCGGGTGGCGGAACCGCCTGCGGCGCCAGTCCGACGTCGAACAGCTGCCCTCGGTTCCGGCGGAACTGAGCCAGCCGCTGGCCACCGCCGACGGCCAGTATGTTGCCACCACGACGGCCGGCGACTGGCTGGACCGCATCGCCGTCCATGGCCTGGGCATCCGCACCAACGCTGAACTCACCGTCCACCCGGAGGGCGTGTTGTTCGAGCGCTCCGGGGCCGGGCCGGTCTTCATCCCGGCGGACCGGCTCACCGGAATCCGCCAGGACAGCGGCATGGCCGGGAAGTTCGTCGAAAAAGACGGACTCCTGGTGGTCAGCTGGACCCTGGGCGGCCGGGAACTCGATACCGGGTTCCGGACCCGCCGTGCCGCCGACAAGCCGCCCGTCCTGGCAGCCTTTCAAGAATTGATCTCCGCAGCCCCTCAGGCAGATGCCGATAGTGGAAAGTAACAACGTGACAGAAACCGAAGTAACAGCAAACGCAGATACTGCACCTGAACAAGGAACTGCCGCACCCGCGGTGCTGGTGCTCGAGGATGGCCGCACCTTCCGCGGCACCAGCTACGGCGCCACCGGCACCGCCCTCGGCGAGGCGGTATTCGCCACCGGCATGACCGGCTACCAGGAAACCATCACGGACCCCTCCTACGCCCGCCAGCTCGTGGTCCAGACCGCCCCGCACATCGGCAACACCGGCGTCAACAAGGACGACGCCGAATCGCGCCGCATCTGGGTGGCCGGCTACATTGTCCGCGATGCCGCCCGCCGGCCCTCCAACTGGCGCTCCGAACGCTCCCTGGACGACGAACTCGTGGAGCAGGGCATCGTGGGCATCCAGGGCGTGGACACCCGGGCCATCACCCGGCACCTGCGCGAACACAAGACCATGCGTGCCGGCATCTTCTCCGGCGAGGCAGCCCGCGCCACGGACAAGGAACTTCTCGACGCAGTACTGGCCAGCGCCCCCATGGAAGGGTCCCGCCTCGCCGAGGAAGTCAGTGTTGACGAGGCCTACGTCGTGGAGCCCAAGGACTGGGGCTGGGACGGCGAGCCGCGCTTCACCATCGCCGCAATCGACCTCGGCATCAAGCGCATGACACCCATCCGCTTCGCCGAACGCGGAGTCCGCGTCCACGTCCTGCCGGCAACGGCCACCCTGGCCGACGTCAAGGCGGTCAACCCGGACGGATTCTTTATGTCCAACGGCCCCGGCGACCCCGCCACGGCAGACAACCAGGTCAAGCTGCTGCGCTCGGTGCTGGACGAGAAGCTGCCGTACTTCGGCATCTGCTTCGGCAACCAGATCCTGGGCCGCGCCCTCGGCTTCGGCACGTACAAGCTCCGCTACGGACACCGAGGCATCAACCAGCCCGTCATGGACCGCCGCACCGGCAAGGTGGAGATCACCTCGCAGAACCACGGCTTTGCCGTGGACGCCCCGCTCGACGGCGCCACCCAGGCTCCCGAGGAGCGGTACGGCCGCGTCGAAGTCAGCCACGTCAGCCTCAACGACGACGTCGTGGAAGGCCTCTCCTGCCTGGACATCCCCGCTTTCTCAGTGCAGTACCACCCTGAAGCAGCCTCGGGACCGCACGACGCCGCTTACCTCTTTGACCGCTTCATCGAGCTGATGGCGGACACGAAGAAGGCAGCCGCCGCTGCCGACTCTGCTTCCGAGACAAAGACTGCCACCGAATCCAAGACTGAGGACAAGAAGTAATGCCTAAGAGAACTGACCTTAAGAGCGTCCTGGTCATCGGTTCCGGCCCCATCGTGATCGGCCAGGCCGCCGAGTTCGACTATTCCGGCACCCAGGCTCTCCGTGTCCTCAAGGAGGAAGGCCTGCGCGTAATCCTGGTCAACTCCAACCCGGCCACCATCATGACTGACCCCGAGTTCGCCGATGCCACCTACGTGGAGCCCATCACCCCGGAGGTGGTGGAAAAGATCATCGCCAAGGAACGGCCTGACGCGATCCTGCCCACCCTGGGCGGCCAGACAGCCCTCAACACTGCCATTGCGCTGGACAAGAACGGCGTGCTGGAAAAGTACAACGTGGAACTCATCGGCGCGAACATCGCCGCAATCGAACTCGGCGAAGACCGCGAGAAGTTCAAGGGTGTCGTGGAGCGTTGCGGCGCGGAGTCCGCCCGCAGCCACATCATCCACAGCATGGATGAAGCACTGAAGGCCGCCGAGGACCTCGGCTACCCGATGGTGGTCCGCCCGTCCTTCACCATGGGCGGCCTCGGCTCCGGCCTCGCCTACACCGAGGACGACCTGCGCCGGATCGTCGGCCAGGGCCTGCAGTACAGCCCCACCAGCGAGGTCCTGCTCGAAGAAAGCATCCTCGGCTGGAAGGAATACGAGCTCGAGATGATGCGGGACAAGAACGACAACGTGGTTGTCGTCTGTTCCATCGAGAACTTCGACCCCGTAGGCGTCCACACCGGCGACTCCATCACGGTTGCACCCGCGCTGACCCTCACGGACCGTGAGTACCAGCGCCTGCGCGACATCTCCATCGCGGTCATCCGCGAAGTGGGCGTGGACACCGGCGGCTGCAACATCCAGTTCGCCGTCGAACCGGACACCGGACGCGTCGTCGTCATCGAAATGAACCCCCGCGTCTCCCGGTCCTCCGCGCTGGCATCCAAGGCCACCGGCTTCGCCATCGCCAAAATCGCCACCAAGCTCTCCCTGGGATACACCCTGGACGAGATCCCCAATGACATCACCCAGAAGACCCCGGCCTCCTTCGAACCGACGCTCGACTACGTCGTGGTGAAGGTTCCCCGCTTCGCCTTCGAGAAGTTCCCGGCAGCGGACCCCACCCTCACCACCACCATGAAATCGGTGGGCGAGGCCATGGCCATGGGCCGCAACTTCACCGAGGCCCTGCAGAAGGCGCTCCGTTCCCTTGAACAGAAGGGCTCACAGCTGGACTTCAGCCACGTTCCGGAATGGGAAGTCCCGGAGCTGATCGAAAAGGCCAAACGGCCCACCACGGAACGCCTGCACCAGGTGCAGCGTGCTCTGCTCGGCGGCGCAACGGTGGAGCAGCTCTTCGAGGCCACCAAGATCGACCCCTGGTACCTGGACCAGCTCCAGCTGCTCAACGAGATCTCGCAGGAGATCCGCAAGTCCACGGCCCTCACCCCGGAAATGCTGCAGCGCGCCAAGCGCCACGGCTTCTCCGACGAGCAGATCGGCGCCCTCACCAACAACCAGGAGGCCGTGGTCCGCGGCGTCCGCCAGGCCCTGGGCATCCGGCCGGTCTACAAGACCGTGGATACCTGTGCCGCCGAATTCGCCGCGTACACGCCGTACCACTACTCGTCCTACGACGAGGAGGACGAGGTTGCGCTGCACTCCAAGCCGTCCATCATCATCCTGGGCTCCGGGCCCAACCGCATCGGCCAGGGCATCGAATTCGACTACTCCTGCGTGCACGCCTCCATGGCACTCCGCAAGGCCGGCTACGAGACCGTCATGGTCAACTGCAACCCGGAAACCGTCTCCACCGACTACGACGTCTCCACACGCCTCTACTTCGAGCCGCTGACCCTCGAGGACGTCCTGGAAGTCATCGCGGCGGAGGAGCGCACCGGCGGCGTCATGGGTGTGTTTGTCCAGCTCGGCGGCCAGACCCCGCTCAAGCTCGCACAGCAGCTGGCCGACGCCGGTGTGCCGATCCTCGGCACGTCGCCGGAAGCGATCGATCTCGCCGAACACCGAGGCGCCTTCTCCCGGGTGCTGGACGAGGCCGGACTGATCTCGCCCAAGAACGGAACGGCCGTTTCCTTCGAAGACGCCAAGAAGATCGCCGACGAAATCGGCTACCCGGTCCTGGTCCGCCCGTCCTACGTGCTGGGCGGACGCGGCATGGAGATCGTCTACGACGAGCCCAACCTCTCGCGCTACATCGCCAACGCCACCGAGATCACCACCGAACACCCGGTGCTGATCGACCGGTTCCTGGAAGACGCCGTCGAAATCGACGTTGACGCCCTCTACGACGGCACCGAAATGTACCTCGGCGGCATCATGGAGCACATCGAAGAGGCCGGCATCCACTCCGGCGACTCCGCGTGCGTCCTGCCGCCGATCACGCTCGGCAACAACGTGATCGAGCGCGTCCGGACCGCCACCCTGGCCATCGCCGAGGGCGTGGGCGTCCGCGGCCTCATCAACATCCAGTTCGCCCTGGCCTCCGACGTCCTGTACGTCCTCGAAGCCAACCCGCGGGCCTCCCGCACGGTGCCTTTCGTCTCCAAGGCCACGGGCGTGCAGATGGCCAAGGCTGCTGCACTGATCGGCACCGGAGTAACCATCAACCAGCTCCGCAGCGCCTACAAAATGCTGCCGGAGACCGGTGACGGCTCCACCCTGCCGTTCGACGCACCCGTCTCGGTGAAGGAAGCCGTGCTGCCGTTCAGCCGCTTCCGGACGCCGGAGGGCAAGGTTGTGGACTCCCTCCTCGGCCCGGAAATGCGCTCCACCGGCGAGGTCATGGGCATCGACAAGCACTTCGACACCGCCTTCGCCAAGAGCCAGGCCGCCGCCAACAACGCGCTGCCCACCGAAGGGAAGATCTTCGTCTCCGTGGCGAACCGGGACAAGCGCTCGGTGATCATGGGTGTGAAGCGCCTCTCGGATCTCGGCTTCGAGATCGTCTCCACCGGCGGCACCGCGGACGTCCTGCGCCGCAACGGCATCCAGGCCACCCCGGTCCGCAAGGTCGCCGAGGGCAGCAGCGCCGAGGGCGAAGGGACAATTGCCGACCTCATCATCGCCGGCGAGATCGACATGGTGTTCAATACGCCTTCCGGCGGCGAGGCCCGCATCGACGGCTACGAACTGCGGGCCGCGGCAACGTCCATCGGCATTCCGTGCATCACTACAGTTGCCGAATTCAACGCAGCAGTGCAGGCCATTGAAGCGCAGCGGACCTACGAATGGTCCGTAACCAGCCTGCAGGAGCACGCCGAGAACCTGAAGGCCCTGCAGAATGGCTGAGCAAGCGGCAGCAGTGACGGCCGGCCGGGAGTCCTTCGGCTCCCGGCTCGGCCGGGCCATGGCGGACCGCGGTCCGCTGTGTGTGGGGATTGATCCGCACCCGGCGCTGCTCAAGGCCTGGGGACTGAACGACGACGCCGCCGGCCTGGAGCGCTTCTCGCTCACCGTTGTGGACGCAGTGGGTTCGCTCGCTGCCGCCGTCAAGCCGCAGGTGGCGCTGTACGAGCGGCACGGCTCGGCGGGCATGGCGGTGCTCGAACGCACCCTCGCGGCCGCCGCCGGCGCCGGTGTGCTGACCATTGCCGACGCCAAACGCGGTGACATCGGCTCCACGATGGCGGCCTATGCCGACGCCTGGCTCCGGGACGGCTCGTCACTTGCTGCGGACTCGGTGACCCTGAGCCCCTACCTTGGCTTCGAGTCGCTGCGCCCGGCCCTCGACCTGGCCGCAGAGTACGGCCGCGGCGTGTTCGTCCTGGCCCTGACGTCCAATCCGGAAGGTGCCTCCGTCCAGCACGTGGGCGGTGCGGATTCAGTTGCGCGCAGGATCACCGAAGCCGCCGCCGGGGAAAACCGCCGGTACGCGGGTGCCCTGGGTTCGGTTGGCCTCGTGGTCGGCGCCACCGTGGGAGGTGCCCTGCAGGATCTGCAGCTGGACCTGGCGGCTGTCCGGGGGATCATCCTCGCTCCCGGGCTCGGCGCGCAGGGCGCCACGGCCGCTGATCTGCGGTCAACGTTTGGTGCCGCCTATTCGCAGGTCCTGGGCACCTCAAGCCGGGACATCCTCTCGGCAGGTCCCTCCGCCGGGGGCCTCCGGGAGGCTGCACTGCGTACCCTGGAACCCCTGCTGGCCGGCTGATCCATTGATTTCGGCGCCATTGATTTCCGGACCGGGCAAAGGGTAGGTTCAGGAAGACTCCAACGGCCCTTGCCTTGGTTCGGACTGACGATTCGGCGGTGACTTGAGTGAGCCTGCGGCCCCTGACAGACCAGGAACGCGCGGAAGCCCTGGGGAAGGCGGCAGCGGCCCGGGCTGCCCGGGCGGAAGCCAAGGAGCAGCTGAAGTCCGGAACCCTCGCCGTGGCGGACCTCCTCGCCTCCGGCGACGGAAATTCCGCGCTTGCCCGGATGAAGGTTTCGGAGATGCTTGAGGCACTGCCCGGTATCGGCCGCGTCACGGCGGCCGCCATCATGGACGAGCTGGGCATTGCCGCGTCCCGCCGGCTGCGGGGACTCGGCGTTCACCAGCGCCGGGCGCTGGTAGATTTTATGAACGAGAACCACGTCCATCCGAATAACGCCCAAAGGAATATGTGAGCAAGAAACCGGGACTGACAGTCCTCGCCGGTCCGACGGCTGTTGGCAAAGGCACCGTGTCCACCTACATCCGGGACAACTATCCTGAAGTCTGGCTTTCCGTCTCAGCCACCACCCGTGCACCGCGCCCGGGGGAGCAGGACGGAGTCCACTACTTCTTCAAGTCCGCCGAGGAATTCGACGCCCTGGTGGCTGACGGCGAACTGTTGGAGTGGGCCGTGGTGCACGGCCGCAACCGTTACGGCACCCTCCGCAGCACCGTGGACGCCGCCATCGCCGATGGCCGCTCGGTGCTGCTGGAGATAGATCTGCAGGGCGCACGCCAGGTCAAGCAGGCCGTTCCGGAGGCGCAGTTCGTCTTCCTCGCCCCGCCCAGCTGGGAGGAAATGGTCCGCCGCCTGGTGGGCCGCGGCACGGAAACGGCCGAGGAACAGCAGCAAAGACTGGAAACCGCTAAACTAGAACTTGCCGCTGAGCCGGAGTTCGATCACACCGTTATCAATGATGACGTTCGACGCGCAGCGGACGAGCTTGTTTCACTCATGGGGCTGACCCCGCACCCGCACTAGCCGCAGGGTCGGATCGGCCCGTTAGAATTTGGAGAATTCGTGTCCACGAACCTTGAAGGCATCATCAACCCGCCGATCGACGAGCTGCTGAAGGCAGCTGATTCCAAGTACGGCCTGGTGATCTTCGGTGCCAAGCGTGCACGTCAGATCAACGCATACTACGCGCAGCTGCACGAGGGCCTGTTCGAGTACGTAGGTCCGCTGGTCGACACCAAGCTGAACGAGAAGTCGCTTTCCATCGCCCTGCGCGAGATCAACGAAGGCAAGCTCGTTTCCACGCCGATCGAGCCTGCAGAGTAAGAACTCTTCGGACTGGATCTCATCGGAATACAGACTGCCTGTTGACGGAGGTCACGTGCGCATAGTCCTCGGAGTCGGGGGAGGGATTGCCGCCTACAAGGTGGCATCGCTCCTCCGGCTTTTTACTGAAGCCGGACACAACGTCACTGTGATCCCCACGGAGGCCGCCAACCGCTTTGTCGGAGTGGCCACCTGGGAAGCCTTGTCCGGAAATCCGGTCAGCAACAGCGTCTTCGACGACGTTCCGTCGGTCAACCATGTGCGCCTGGGGCATGAGGCGGACCTCATCGTCGTGGCTCCGGCCACGGCGGATCTCCTGGCCCGCGCGGCCGGTGGCCACGCGGACGACCTCCTGACCAACACCCTGCTGATGGCCAGCGGTCCCGTGCTGATGGCACCTGCCATGCACACCGAAATGTGGCTGCACGCCGCCACCCAGGCCAACGTGGAAATGCTGCGCAGCCGTGGCGTCACCGTCCTCGAACCGGCCAGCGGCCGGCTCACCGGGTCCGACTCCGGTCCCGGCAGGCTGCCCGAGCCGGAGGCAATCTTCTCTGCCGCCATGGCGTTGACGCAGGACAGCGGGGTTCGCGGACAGTTGCCGCTGGCCGGCCGTACCGTCACCATCAGCGCAGGCGGCACGCGTGAACCACTTGACCCGGTGCGGTTCCTCGGTAACCGCTCCTCCGGGAAACAGGGCGTGGCACTTGCCGTGGCCGCCCGGGACGCGGGCGCGAGCGTCCGGCTGCTCGCCGCCCACATGGACGTACCGGCGCCCGACGGCGTCGAGGTGGTCCGTGTGGAGACGGCGCTGCAGCTCCGGGAAGAGGCGCTGCGCGCGGCAGCCGATTCCGACGTCGTCATCATGGCCGCCGCTGTGGCGGACTTCCGCCCTGCGGACGTTTCGGACACCAAGATCAAGAAACGTGACGACACCGCCGATCCGGTGATCAGCCTGCTGCGTAACCCGGACATCCTGCAGGAGCTCGTGGAGGTGCGCGCGGCGAACCGGCCCGGGCAGCTGATCGTGGGTTTTGCGGCGGAAACCGGGGACGACGACGGTGACGTGCTCGCCTACGCCGAGGCCAAACTGCGCAAGAAAGGCTGCGACCTGCTGGTGGTCAACCATGTGGGTGAAGGCCTGGTGTTCGGCCAGGACCACAACTCGGTGGTCATCCTTTCCCGCACCGGCTCCGAACCACAGGCGGCATCCGGTTCAAAGGACGATGTTGCGGCCGCCGTTATTGACCGCATCAGCTCCGAGTTGAGCCGTGTTTTTCCACGATCATGATTTTCGAGAAGCTGTTTCCCGGAGACTCAGAGACCGGCGTGTGCAAAGCCTGCTTAGCAGGGGGACACATGCTGAGGCCTGACCGATTCCCAACCAGTAAGGTAGTTGAGTGACTTTACCGCTGCACATTCCCGCTCCCCATGGCGCGACGCCGCCATCCCTTCGTCTCTTCACGTCGGAGTCCGTGACTGAGGGCCATCCCGATAAGATCTGCGACCAGATCAGCGATGCCATCCTCGATGCCCTGCTGGCGAAGGACCCCGAGTCCCGCGTGGCAGTCGAAACACTGGCCACCACCGGACTGGTGCACGTAGCGGGCGAAGTCACCACCGACGCCTATGTGGAGATTCCGCAGATTGTGCGCGAGACCATCCTGGGGATCGGCTATGACTCCTCGGCCAACGGCTTCGACGGTGCCCGCTGCGGCGTCTCCGTGTCCATCGGCCAGCAGTCCAACGACATCGCCGGCGGCGTTTTCAATTCCCTGGAGGCCCGCGAAGGCCGCCAGGAAGATGACTACGACCTCCAGGGCGCCGGAGACCAGGGCCTGATGTTTGGCTACGCCAGCGACGAGACGCCGTCGTTCATGCCGGTCCCGATCTGGATTGCGCACCGCCTCTCGGAGCGGCTCACCGAAGTACGCAAGAACGGCGACCTGCCGTACCTCCGCCCGGACGGCAAGACCCAGGCGACGATCGGCTACGACCGCGACCGGCCCGTCTCAGTCGAAACCATCGTGATCTCCAGCCAGCACGCGGAAGGCGCCAGCCTCGAACAGCTGCGCGCCGACCTCGCCACGCACGTGATCAATCCCGTGCTGGCGGCAGCCAACCTGGACATCTCCCGGACGCACAACATCCTTAATCCCGCCGGTGCATTCGTGACCGGCGGCCCCGTGGGAGACGCCGGCCTGACGGGCCGCAAGATCATCGTCGACACCTACGGCGGCATGGCGCGCCACGGCGGCGGGGCCTTCTCCGGCAAGGATCCGTCCAAGGTTGACCGCTCGGCGGCGTACGCGATGCGCTGGGTGGCCAAGAATGTGGTGGCTGCGGGACTCGCCAAGCGGGCCGAGATCCAGATCGCCTACGCCATCGGCCAGGCACGCCCCGTGGGCACCTACGTGGAGACCTTCGGCACGGAAACGGTGGATCCCGAGCGTATCAGCGCCGCGATTTCGGAGATCTTCGACCTTCGCCCCCGTGCGATCATCGACGCGCTGGACCTCAAGCGTCCCATTTACGCCAAGACGGCGGCGCACGGACACTTTGGCCGCGACGATCCCGACTTCACGTGGGAACGGCTCGACCGGGTGGACGAGCTCAAGGCTTTCTTCAACGCCTGAGAACCGCCGCCCGCAACAAACCGCGGCGCACGCGATCCGCGCGGCACCAATGTGCCGGGTTGGAGTAAATGTCGGTGCCATGTGCTTGGCTGTAGCAGGGTCCCCGTCCGGGCGGCCCTGCTACAGTGCTTTCCGGCCAATGCCGCCGGGCCCCTTGCACCGGAACCACTGGCACCATAACTGGCACGATGTTGAACGGAGGGCGGCCCCATGACCTCCTTTTCCTCCGACGGAACGGCCACCGGCGAGCCGTTCCAGCTCTCACTCCTGCAAGGATTCCCGGCGGGCCGCCCGGTGTCTCCATCCGGCCCGGCCCTCGCCCCCTCGCTGCCCGTTGCCAGGGTGCTCATCGAGTCTTCGCTGCCACACCTGGACAGGCCCTTCGACTACAGCGTGCCGGCAGCCATTGACGCCGCCGCGCAGCCGGGCGTCCGGGTCAAGGTCAAGTTCAACGGCCAGGAGCTCGGCGGCTACATCCTGGACCGGCTGGCGGAATCCGACGCCGGCCATACCCTGGTGCCCCTCCACAAAGTGGTTTCGCCCGTCCGTGTGCTCACACCGGACCTCGCCGAACTCGCCGGCAAAGTGGCTGCCCGCTACGCCGGCACCATCAGCGACGTGCTGCGCGTAGCCATTCCGCCGCGGGTGGCCGGGCTGGAAAAGGAGCTTGTCGCTGCAGGTACCCTCGGCCTGAACCGGGGTACTGCTGCCGAACCAGCCGCGGATCCCGGTCCGGAGGCGGACCGCATTCCTCCCGCACCGGGCCACTGGTCCCGCTACATCAACGGGGTGGCGTTCCTGCAGCACCTCGCGGCCGGCGAATCGCCGCGGGCCGTCCTGAGCGCGCTGCAGGGTTTCGGCCCCGCCGGCTGGCCCGCCCTCGTTGCCGAGGCCGTTGCAGCCGCCCGCGCCTCCGGCCGCGGCGCGGTGGTGGTTGTTCCGGACTACCGCGACCTGGACCGGGTCGAGGAGGCGCTGGCGGAGCTGCTGCCCCGGGAAGACATTGCCCGGCTCACCGCCGACGACGGACCAACGCCCCGCTACCGCAGCTACCTGCGGGTGCTCACGGGCAGCGCCGGCGTTGCCGTCGGTACCCGCTCGGCGGCCTACGCTCCAGTGCACAACCTGGGTCTTGTGGTGTGCTGGGATGACGGCGACGACCTTCACATCGAACAGCGGGCGCCGTACGCCCACACCCGGGAGGTCCTGCTGCTGCGGGCGGAACAAGAAGGCGCGGCGTGCCTCATGGCGGCGCACACACGCAGCACAGAACTTCAGCGGCTGGTGGAGGCGGGCTGGGCCAGACCTGTGCACGCCGACCGTCCCGAGGTCCGCCGGACAGTACCGCGGGTTGTGAACACAGCGGATAGCTTCGAGCAGGAGCGCGACCCCCTGGCCAGGATCGCGAGGCTGCCCGGTGCAGCCTGGCGTGCCGCCAAGGAGGGCCTGGAACGCGGACCCGTTTTGGTCCAAGTGGCCCGTTCCGGCTATGCGCCGTCACTGGTTTGTGATTCCTGCCGGGAGCCGGCCCGGTGCGCAGCCTGCAGCGGACCCCTGGCTGTTGCCGGTGCCGCCGGCAGCTCGGCAGTGCCGCAGTGCCGCTGGTGTTCCGCTTCCGCGCCGGACTGGCGCTGCAGCCACTGCACGAGCCCCAGGCTGCGCCGCTCCGCTACCGGCGTGCTGCGGACCGCGGAGGAACTGGGCCGGGCATTTCCCGGCAAGCCGGTCATCACTTCGTCCGGGGACCACGTCAAAGCCGCTGTCCCGGACACGAACGCCCTGGTGGTCGCCACGGTGGGAGCGGAACCTGTGGCGGCCGGCGGCTATGCCGCCGCAGTTCTCCTGGATGGAGACACGCTCCTCCGCCGCGAAAACCTCCGCGCGGGGGAGGACGCCGTCCGGCGCTGGTTCAATGCCGCGGCGCTGGTCAGGCCTGCCCGCGAGGGCGGCCTCGTCGTTATCACCGCCGATGACACAGCCGGGGTCGGCGCGCTGCTGCGCTGGGACGCAGGGGGGTACGCGCAGCGTGAGCTCTCACTGCGCCAGGAGCTCCAGCTGCCCCCCGCGGTCAGGATTGCCTCCGTCACCGGCGGCCGGACCGCCGTCGGGCACTTCACCGACGCCATCGAACAAAGCCTTGCCAGGCAGGGGATCACCCTTCGCACCGCCGGACCGGCCCCGCTGGTACTCACGGACGCACGCGCGCCGCGGCGGGAGGCCTGCGAGGACGTCAGGACCCTGCTGTTCATTCCGTACGCGCAGGCGGCCGACGCCACTCGGGTGATGCGGGCCGTCAAGGCGGCTGCAGTGGCGCGGCGCATCGACGATCCCGTCCAGTTAAGGCTCGACGGCGTGGATGTGCTGTAGCTGATGCGCTCCCGCCGGCGCCACCTCAGCGGCGGTTGATCCGGGCGGCCTCCTCGGCCAGCTGCACAAGCTGCCGGGCCGAGTGGTCCCAGCTGAATTCCGCGGCCCGCTCCACCGAACGGAGTGAATGAGCTTTCCACACTTCCGGCTCTTCCAGTCTGCGGACCGCGTTGGCAAACTCCGAAGGGGAATCCGGGTGGACATAACTCACCGCGTCATGCCCTACTTCGCGGAAGATCGGGATGTCGCTGGCGATCACCGGTGTCCCATGGGACATGGCCTCCACGAGCGGGAGGCCGTAGCCCTCGGCGCGTGAGAGGCTGATCAGGGCCGTTGTCCGGCCCAGCAGCGCCTCATACTCGGCGTCCGTCACGCCGTTGTGGAACACAACGTTGGCCCCCGGCGGCACCAGCGCTTCGAGCTCCGCCCGCCGCTGCGGCGTGATGCGGCTGAGGAGGTGGAGCGTCATGTCCGGAAGTTCGGCCATTCCCCGCACCATGGTTTCCACGTTCTTGTACGGCATGAACGAACCCATGTACAGGAGCGTCCTGTCCGCGCCGGCACCGGGGTCGCGCGGAGTATGGCCGTGCTGCGGCGCATTGCCCACAATCCGGACCGGACGCCGGGTGAGGCGGTGTTTGGCGATCAGCGCTTCGGTGGTGTGGCTGATGGTGGCCACCACGTCCGCCCGGTTCAGGAGCAGCCGCTGCGGCCAGTACGCCTTATGGTACAGGCGCCACAGCAAACGGACGGGTGCCGGCAGGAAGCCCGGCGGGGAAGGGTGCTCGTAGTAGATGAGGTCGTGAAGGGTCAGCACCAGGGCGTACTTCCGGCCGAAGGTTCCCATCGTCTGCATCGGGCACACCACGACGTCGGCGCCCAGCTTGTTTACCTTGCCGGCTACGAACAGTTCCGCGGGGGAGAGCGGGCTGTTGATCAGCGTGTAGGGCACATCCGGGAGGAGGGCCAGCTGCCGGGGATCACTGATGAGCATCGAGACGTCGGCGATCTTGGCCGTGGCTGCGATCAGGCTGGCGCCGTACCGGCTGATGCCGTCGTGGTGGTCCAGGCGGGTGAAGCGGGCGTCGATAATGATTTTCACGCGGGATGGTCCTTCAGGAAGCGCCTGATGAAGCCGGCGGCCGGTTGAGGTGTCTCGTAGTGGATGAGGTGCCCCACGCCGGGAATCACCTCGAGGGTGCCGTCCGGCAGGAGTGCCTGCAGCTTGTGCTGGTCCGGGAGCATCGCGATCTCATCCTTCTCCCCGGCAATCAGCAGCACGGGCAGGGCAAGATCCGGGGCAACCTCGGAGACATTGCTTCCCACTGACGCCTTGAACGACTCAAGCAGACTGTCCCGGTTGGCAAAGGCGGAGAAGTAGGCGTTGTGCTGTCCATGGATGAACTGCAGGAGCTGCTTGTCCCTGGTCTTGGCCATGGCCATGCTCATCACCCTGACAATGAGCCGGCTGCGGAGCAGGTAAAGGCCGAGGGCCCGGGGGAGCCTGGCGGAGGCCTCGTAGTACAGGACAGCCAGTTTGGTCATAACGCCCTTGGGCCCCTCCAGCGCCGGGGCGGCAATGGGGTTGATGAGGATCAGCGGGAACACGGCGCCGGGGTTGGCAGCCACGAAGTGGCTGGCGACGATGGACCCGAACGAGTGCCCCAGGAGCACCGTGTCCGGTCCCAGGCCCAGTGCGGCCATGAAATCGTTGATGAACTGCCCGTACCGCCTCACGCTGTGCCCGCCGTCCGTGAACGCATCCGAGCTGCCGAAGCCGGGAAGGTCGGGCATGATGAGCCGCATGTCGGGGAGCTGGTCCGCCACCCGGAGCAGGCCGTGGTGGTCGCCCCGGAATCCGTGGACCACCAGGATGGTCCGGGTCTCTGCCGTCACGCTGACAGGTTCATAGATCCAGTAGTCCACATTGCAGCCGTCCAGGTCCACGCTGGCGGCCCGCGTCCGGGCGTCCAGTTGCCCGCTGAAGAGGGGCGCGGCCTGTGCCGGTCCCGTGTCCACTTGTTCCATGGTGTTGAATCCTAGTTGACGTCGTCAGGGTTGGAGCCGGTGCGGTGGCCGCGTTCCAGGGCAGCGAGGGCAGCCATCTCCGCGGGGTCCAGGGCGAACCCGAAGACGTCCAGGTTTTCCCGGATCCGGGCATAGGAACTGGCCTTCGGGATCACCACGTTGCCCAGCTGGACGTGCCATCTCAGGATGATCTGCGCCGCTGTCCGCCGGTGCGCCGCTGCCAGCTCCAGGACTACCGGATCCGCAAGCACCTGGCCCCGGCCCAGCGGGCTCCAGGCCTCGGTACGGATGCCAAGCCGGGCGTGCAGCTGGCGGAGTTCGTCCTGCTGGAGCCAGGGGTGGAGTTCGATCTGGTTCACTGCAGGGACGACTTCGGCGGTCTCCAGCAGATGCTCCAGGTGGGCGGGCTGGAAGTTGGACACCCCGATGGCCCGGATCCTGCCCTCGCGGTAGAGGGTTTCCATGGCCCGGTAGCTTTCCGTGAAAAGTCCGCGGCGGGCGCATGGCCAGTGGATGAGGTACAGGTCGACATATTCCATGCCGAGGTTGGACATGGACGTATCGAAGGCCCGCATGGTGGCGTCATAGCCATGGTCGTCATTCCACACCTTCGTGGTGACGAAGAGGTCCTCGCGGGAAAGCGCTGGTGCTGCTTCGCCGGAGCCTCCGGCCGGACCGCCGCCCGCGAACCCGGCAAGCGCGCCGATAGCCTTGCCTACCCCGGTCTCATTCCCGTACATGGCGGCCGTGTCGAAGTGGCGGTAGCCGGCCTCGAGGGCCATGGTCACCAGGCCGGCGGCGTCTGCAGGGGGAACCTTATAGAGCCCGAAGCCCAGTTGGTCGATCAGCACACCGTTGTTGAGGCTCAGTCGGGGCGAGTTCTTCATACGACTGACTCTACCGACTCGGCGCCGTCCGCTCCCCGGGACAGGCCGGGCGGGACTGGCAGCAGGCTTCAGGACAGTCCGTCAAAGCTGACGAGGCGGCGGGCGGTGGCTTCATCGAGGATCAGGTCCGTGGCCAGGCCGGCGGCAAGCGCGCCGCGCAGTCCGTTGATCTTCGAGGCCCCGGAAACAACGCAGATCCGCCGCCTGACCTGCCGCAGCTGCGCCAGGGCAGGGCCGGTGGACCTCTCATTGAGAGTGATGCCGTCAGAGGATCCGTCCCCGCGGAAAAATACGGTGGCTACGTCACCCACCACGTCCGAGTTCGCCAGGATATTCAGGTCGTTTTCGTCGAGGTATCCGCCGGCATAGACGTGGCTGGGGTAGTCGGCATCCACCGATCCCACGCCGAAGATGGCGATGCTCATGCGTGACTGCAGTTCAAGGATGCGCTGGACGCTGCGTTCATTCCACATGGCGGTTTTGGTGGCTGCGTGGTCGAAGAAGGCCGGAACGGGAAACTGTTCAACGCGCGCACCGTAGGCACTGCCGAACCTGCGCATGATGTCGCTGGCGTAGGTAATGCCGGTGGTCTGCATGTTGCCGGCGCCATTGAGCTGGACGATCACGCTGTCATGGGTGATCTTGCGGGTGAGATGCCTGCTGACGGCGCTGAGGGTGGATCCCCAGGCGACGCCGATGATGGCGTTGGAGTCAACCAGCGGCCCGATTGTCCTAGCGGCCTGCATGGCCACCCTGTCAAGGGTTTCCGCTTCATTAAGGGTGTCCAGCACCGGAACGACGTGGACATCCACCCGGTATTGGGTGCGGATCATGTTTTCCAGTTCCGGCCCGGTGTCGAGCGGATTGCGGATCTGGATCTGAACCAGGCCGGTCTCCCGGGCAGCCGAAAGTAGGCGGGAAACCGTGGATCTGGAGGTCCTGAGCTCTCTGGCTATGGCGTCCATCGTGAGGTCCTGGAGGTAATACAGTTGTGCAGCCCTGAGGGCTTCTGAGTGGCGTGAGCGCGGCATTCGGCTTCCGTTCTGCACGTTTGTGCATAGTGCTTGACTCCATTTTCCATTACTCCAAAGAATAGTGATGAACGGCGCCGCGCTGTGAGGCGCGCCGCACAGGACCAAACCCAAAGGAGCAGATTTGGGAACCAACGATTCATCCGGCCATCCGGCCACCAGCCGCCAGCGGTCATCAGTGCAGAGCCTGCGCAAGCGGCCCCGAGCCCAAGTCCTGATCATCGGCGGCGGGATCAACGGAGTCGGCACGTTCCGCGATCTGGCGCTGCAGGGCGTGGACGTTGCGCTCGTTGAGCGGGGGGATTACTGCCAAGGGGCCAGTGGTGCATCGTCGCACATGATCCACGGTGGCATCCGATACCTGGAAAACGGTGAGTTCCGGCTGGTCCAGGAGTCCGTCGTCGAGCGCAACAGGCTTCTGCGCATCGCTCCCCATTACGTCAAGCCGCTCCAGACGACCATCCCCATCTTCAGCACTTTCTCAGGCGTACTGTCCGCGCCGCTGCGATTCCTGACCCACAAGCAGCAGGGCAAGCCGAAGGAACGCGGAGCCTTCCTCATCAAGGTCGGCCTGAGCATGTACGACTTCTTCTCGCGCGACGGCGGCACGGTCCCGCGCCACCAGTTCCGGGGCCGTAAGCGCGCACTAGCGGAACTGCCGCGGCTGCACCCGGGCATCAAATATGCCGCAACCTACTTCGATGCCTCGGTCCACAACCCCGAGCGCCTCACCCTTGACGTGCTCCAGGACGGCGAGAAAGCCGGCGCCAGCGGCCAGAGCGACGCGCGGGCCAGCAACTACCTCTCGCTCGTCGCCATGGGCGGAGCTGCCGGCACGTCGGCCGGCTCCACCGGCGGCAGCACCGTCCAGCTGCGCGATGAACTGACCGGCGAGGTCTTCGACTTCACGGCGGACGTCATCGTCAACACCACGGGTGCGTGGGTGGACCTGACCAACGAGGCCATGGGCGCCGCCTCGACGTTCATGGGCGGCACCAAGGGCTCGCACATCGTGCTGGACCACCCCGGCCTCCTCGAAGCCTGCAACGGCCGCGAGATCTTCTTCGAACACACTGACGGCAGGATCGTCCTCATCTACCCGATGGGCGACCGGGTCCTCGTGGGCACCACCGACGTGGACGCGGACATGGCAGAGGATGCCGTCTGCACCGACGATGAGATCGATTACTTCTTCGACCTGATCGGCCACGTCTTCCCTGACGTCGCAGTGCACCGGGACCAGATTGTCTACACTTTCGCCGGTGTTCGCCCGCTGCCCAGGCACGACGCCACCCAGCCCGGCTTCGTCAGCCGCGACTACCGCATCGAGCGCAGGGCCGGCAGCCAAACAGCGGACGCCGGCGGCAGCGGCGCCGTCGTACTCAGCCTGGTGGGCGGCAAATGGACAACATTCCGGGCGCTGGCCGAACACCTCACGAACGATGTGCTCAAGGAACTGGGCCTGGACCGGAAAGTCTCGACGGCGAAACTCGCCATTGGCGGCGGAGCCGGCTTCCCTGACAGCCAGGCCGGGGTCCAGCAGTGGATCAAGGCCCACATGTCCGCCGGCCGCGATGCTGACCGGATCTCCGGATTGCTGACCCGCTACGGGACCCGAGCCGAAGAGGTGCTTCGCTACCTCGATGCCGGCCCCGACCGGCTCCTGCACTCCACCCGTGAACTCAGTGTCCGCGAACTGGAATTCATGGCCCGGAACGAACAGGTGGGACACCTCGTCGATGTGCTGATCAGGCGCACCTCCCTGGCCTTCCGCGGACTGGTGACGGGCGAACTCCTCAACGAGGTGGCAGATGTCCTCGCTGCCCCGTTGGGATGGGACGCGGCTGCCAGGGCAGCCGAAATCCACCATGCCCAGGAGGTGCTTGAACGCTTCCACGGCGTCCAGGTCCACAGCCTGGTCGCCTAGACAGCTTGCGTGCCCGGGGAGGACTTGCCCGGGCGCAAGGGCTGCGCGGTTCCGCTGGAGGAGCAGCCGGCGCAGCAGCCGGCCGGCAACGCAACAACGTTGCCGGCCTAACAGCCCTTCAAACTCGCGAAGGGCTGACAACAGAAAATAGAGGAGTCAAAGATGTCTCTTGGAATTGTTTTCCTTTCCGAAGTATTCGGAACCGCGATGCTGACCCTGCTGGGTTGCGGCGTTGTGGCAAACGTCGCGCTCAAAGGCACCAAGGGCAACAACGGCGGATTCCTGATGGTCACGTGGGGCTGGGGCATCGCGGTCTTCGCCGGCGTCTACGTCGCCGCCAGGTCCGGCGCGCACCTGAACCCGGCCGTGACCCTTGGCCTGTTGGTCAACGGCAAAGCGGAGTATGCTCCCGGCGTCAGCGTCGACTTCGCATCCACACTGACCTACTTCGGCGGAGAACTCACGGGCGCGTTCCTGGGCGCCGTGGTCATGTGGCTGGCCCACAAGCAGCACTTCGACGCCGAACCGGAACCCGCCAGCAAGCTCGCCGTGTTCTCCACCGGCCCTGCCATCCGCTCCACCCCCTGGAACCTGATCACCGAGATCATCGGCACGTTCGTGCTCGTCTTTGTCATCCTGACGTTCGGCGGCACCCCTTCGGGCCTCGGCCCGCTGGCTGTGGCCCTGCTCGTTGTAGGCATCGGCGTGTCCCTTGGCGGTCCCACCGGCTACGCCATCAACCCCGCCCGTGACCTTGGCCCCCGCATCGCGCATGCTCTGCTCCCCATCAAGGGCAAAGGTTCCAGCGACTGGAGCTACTCCTGGATCCCGGTCGTCGGGCCGCTGGTCGGCGGCACCCTGGCCGGCGCTGTCGCAGCTGTAGTGCCGATCATTGCCTCGGCAGCTTCCTGATCCGCCCGCGTTTCAACACCCCCGTCAAGCACCTCAGACAACAGACAAGGACGTCAACATGAACCAGTACGTAATCGCCATCGACCAGGGCACCACCAGCACGCGCGCCATCGTCTTCGACCACAGCGGCAGCATCGTCTCCTCCGGCCAGATGGAACACGAACAGATCTTTCCGCAGGCCGGCTGGGTGGAACACGACCCCGCCGAAATCTGGAACAACACCCGCGAGGTCATTGCCTCGGCGCTGTCCAAGGCGAACCTGACCCGGCACGACATCGCCGCGGTCGGCATCACCAACCAGCGCGAAACCGCGGTCGTGTGGGACAAGACCACGGGCAAGGCGATCTACAACGCCATCGTCTGGCAGGACACCCGGACCCAGGACATCGTGGATGAACTGGCCAAGGACGGTGGACCGGAGCGTTTCAAGCAGAAGGTGGGCCTGCCGCTGGCCACGTATTTCTCCGGCACCAAGATCAAGTGGATCCTGGACAACGTGGAAGGCGCCCGCGCCAAAGCCGAAGCCGGCGACCTGGTCTTTGGCAACACCGACTGCTGGGTGCTGTGGAACCTCACCGGCGGAGTGGATGGCGGCGTGCACGTCACGGACGTCACCAACGCCTCCCGGACCATGTTCATGGACCTGGACACGCTGTCCTGGGACCAGGAGATCCTTGACGCCTTCGGTGTTCCCGCCTCAATGATGCCCGCCATCAAGTCTTCCTCCGAGGTCTACGGCACCGTCCACACCTCCCAGTTGCTCCGGGAAGTGCCGGTTGCCGGCATCCTCGGCGACCAGCAGGCAGCCACGTTCGGCCAGGCGGCATTTGATGCCGGCGAAGCCAAGAACACGTACGGAACGGGCTGCTTCCTGATCTTCAACACCGGCGAGGAAATTGTCCACTCCAAGAACGGCCTGCTGACCACCGTGGGCTACAAGCTGGGGGACGCTGCTCCGCACTACGCGCTGGAAGGCTCGATCGCCGTCACCGGGTCCCTGATCCAGTGGCTGCGTGACAACCTCGGCCTGATCAGCAGTGCCCCGGAAGTGGAGACGCTCGCGGCGTCGGTCAAGGACAACGGCGGCGTGTACATCGTGCCGGCGTTCTCCGGCCTCTTCGCACCATACTGGCGGTCCGACGCCCGCGGCGCGATCGTTGGCCTGACCCGCTTCGTGAACAAGAACCACATCGCCCGTGCGGCGCTGGAGGCCACAGCCTTCCAGACCCGTGAGGTGCTCGACGCCGTCAACGCGGACTCCGGTGTTCCGTTGACTGAGTTGAAGGTCGACGGCGGCATGGTTGCCAACGACGCCCTGATGCAGTTCCAGGCGGACATCCTCGGCGTTCCGGTGATCCGGCCCAAAGTTGTGGAAACCACCGCCCTCGGTGCCGCCTACGCCGCCGGCCTGGCCGTCGGCTTCTGGAAGGACCTCGGGGAGTGCTCGGCCAACTGGTCCGAAGACAAGCGCTGGGAACCGCAAATGGACGACGCCGAGCGGGACCGCCAGATGCGCCTCTGGAAGAAGGCCGTCACGAAGTCCATGGACTGGGTCGACGAGGACGTGAAGTAGACCCGGCGAGCCTATGCCTTCGCTGTCAAGGGGGCCCCGCCCGTCCCCTGCTGCCCCCGACGCTCGCAAGCTCGCGTCGGGGCCCTCGCAGCAGTGGGCCCATCGCGGACGCCCGAAGCCGCTCCCGGGCCCCCTTGACAGCTCGGCATGTCCGAGCCCGTCTATTCAGCCGCTCGTGGCGACTTACGTTTAGGTGATGGTGGAGGTGCGCTAAAGTAGTTCTATGCGTGCGATCCTTCTGCTTAGCTAGCCGCCCGGTATCCCGGACCTACTCGGATTACCGCGCGGCAGCCCCTCCATGTCGAGGGGCTTTTGTGTGTCTGGAGCCCTTCGGGGCCGGCAGCAGGGGATTAGGGGGCCGGGGCTGGACAGCAAGCCCGGGCCGTACGAAAAGCGGTACAGAACAGAAGAGGGCAGCAGTGAGCGTTCAGCCGGAGACAGAGACCGGAACAGCAGCAGTCGCGACGGAAGGTCCCGAGGAGGGCACCTACAGCTTCGCCGCGATGGAGGCCAAATGGCCGCAGGTGTGGGAAGACCTCAAGGTGTTCACCCCCGTCGACGACGGCTCGCGCGAGCGCCGCTACGTCCTCGACATGTTCCCCTACCCCTCAGGCGACCTGCACATGGGTCACGCCGAGGCGTTTGCCATGGGCGACGTCGTGGCGCGCTACCTGCGCCAGAAAGGCTATGACGTCCTGCACCCCATCGGCTGGGATTCCTTCGGCCTGCCCGCCGAGAACGCCGCCATCAAGCGCAACGCGCACCCCAGCGAGTGGACCTACGCCAACATCGACACCCAGGCGGCGTCCTTCAAGCGCTACGCGATCTCGGCAGACTGGTCACGGCGCCTGCACACCTCGGACCCGGAGTACTACCGGTGGACCCAGTGGCTGTTCAAGCGCTTCTACGAGCGCGGCCTGGCCTACCGGAAGGATTCCCCGGTCAACTGGTGCCCCAAGGACCAGACCGTACTGGCCAATGAACAGGTGGTCAACGGTGCCTGCGAGCGCTGCGGCACCGCTGTCACCAAGAAGTCCCTGAACCAGTGGTACTTCAAGATCACCGACTACGCCGACCGGCTGCTGGACGACATGGACGAACTGCGCGGCCACTGGCCCGAACGGGTCCTGGCCATGCAGAAGAACTGGATCGGCCGGTCCGAAGGCGCCCACGTGAACTTCGTGATCGAAGCCGCCGGCCGTAAGCCGGCCAAGGACGTCACCGTCTTCACCACGCGCCCCGACACCCTGTACGGTGCCACGTTCTTTGTGGTTGCAGCAGATGCGCCGCTGGCAGTGGAGCTGGTCACGGACGAGCACGCCGCGGCCCTGGACGCGTACCGCGAACAGGTCAAGGCGCTGTCCGAAATCGAACGACAGTCCACCGAGCGCGAGAAGACGGGCGTCTTCACCGGCCGCTACGCCGTCAACCCCCTGAACGGCGAAATGCTGCCCGTCTGGGCTGCCGACTACGTGCTGGCAGACTACGGCACGGGCGCCATCATGGCGGTCCCCGCCCACGACCAGCGCGACCTCGACTTTGCCAGGACCTTCGACCTGCCCGTCCGCGCCGTACTGGACACGGGGGAGGACGACCCCGCGGTGACCGGAAAGGCCACCGCCGGGGAAGGCACCTTGATCAACTCCGGCGTGCTCGACGGCCTGCCCAAGGCCGAGGCCATCCCCGCAGCGATCGACATGCTGGAGAAACAGGGCACGGGCGAAAAGTTCGTCAACTTCCGTCTGCGTGACTGGCTGCTCAGCCGCCAGCGCTTCTGGGGCACACCCATCCCGATCATCCACTGCCCTGCCTGCGGCGAGGTTCCTGTTCCCGACGAGCAGCTGCCCGTCACCCTGCCGGCTGACCTTCGCGGCGAGGACCTGTCCCCGAAGGGCACCTCCCCGCTGGCTGCGGCCGAAGCCTGGGTCAACGTTGAATGCCCCAACTGCCACGGTCCCGCCAAGCGTGACACTGACACCATGGACACGTTCGTTGACTCGTCGTGGTACTTCCTGCGCTTCGTGTCGCCGCAGTACACCGAGGGTCCTTTCGACCCGGAGAAGATCAATGACTGGATGCCGGTGGGGCAGTACGTGGGCGGCGTGGAACACGCCATCCTGCACCTGCTGTACGCGCGGTTCTTCACCAAGGTCATCCACGACCTCGGCATGATTGACGCCGACGAACCGTTCAGCGCGCTGCTCAACCAGGGCCAGGTCCTCAACGGGGGCAAGGCCATGAGCAAGTCCCTGGGCAACGGCGTCGACCTCGGTGAGCAGCTGGACAAGTACGGCGTCGATGCCGTGCGCCTCACCATGATCTTCGCCTCCCCGCCCGAGGACGACGTCGATTGGGCGGACGTCTCGCCGTCGGGCTCTGCGAAGTTCCTCGCCCGGGCCTGGCGCTTGGCGCAGGACGTCACCAGCGCGCCCGGCACGGACGCCGCCCAGGGAGACCGGGCGCTGCGCTCCGTCACGCACCGCACCATCGCCGACGCCGCCGCACTGCTGGACAGCAACAAGTTCAACGTGGTGGTGGCCAAACTGATGGAGCTGGTCAACGCCACCCGCAAAACCATAGATGCAGCCTCCGGCGCAGGCGGGGCGGATCCCGCCGTCCGCGAAGCAGCGGAAGCCGTCTCGGTCATCCTGAGCCTCTTCGCGCCCTACACGGCCGAGGACATGTGGAACGTTCTGGGGCATCCCGCATCGGTGGCGAACGCCGGCTGGCCCTCGCATGACGAAGCACTCCTGGTGCAGGACACCGTGACCGCAGTCGTCCAGGTCCAAGGCAAGGTCCGCGACCGCCTCGAGGTCTCTCCCGAGATCGGCGAAGACGAGTTGCGTGAACTGGCCCTCGCGTCGGAGAACGTCCAGCGTGCCCTCGACGGGCGGGGCATCCGCACGGTCATCGTGCGTGCACCTAAACTGGTCAACATCGTCCCGGCGTAGCCGGGGCACCGGCCGCCGGTATTGCCGGCGGCCGGCCATGATGTTTGACCGGAGCAGCAGGGGGACGCCGTGAACGACCGGGAGCCGGCCGGCTGGCCGTGGCTAAAGGAACGGCTAGTCCGGCTGCGGCAGGTTTCCAGGCCGGGGGCTGCGCCGGAAGCCGTGGTTCCGGCCGCCGTCGTGCGCACCGCAGTGGTGACCGATTCCGCCGCTGCGCTTCCTGCGGACTGGGTCAGGGACTTCGCCGCCGACGGGCGGCTGACCGTGGTGCCCATGCCGGTGATGGTGGGGGCGGAGATCTACGGCGAGGGCGAAGACGACATCACCGACACGATCGCGGTGGCGCTGGCCACCGGGATGCCTGTGAAGACATCACGGCCGTCACCCGGCCAATTCGAGCAGGCCTATCTTGCGGCGCTGCGACGCGGCTTTGAGTCGGTGGTCTCCGTGCACATCTCCGGAGCGCTGTCCGGCACTGCCGACTCCGCCAGGCTCGCGGCAACCCGTGTGGGCATCCCCGTGGAAGTGGTCGATTCGAAGACCGTGGGCATGGCGCTGGGGATGGGTGTGCAAAGCGCAGTGGTGGCGGCCGCGGACGGCCGCCCTGCGGCCGAAGTCCGCGCCTTCGCCGAAGACCGGATGGCCCGCACCAAAGTCTATTTCTACGTACCCAGCCTCGAGCAGCTGCGCCGCGGCGGCCGGATCGGAGCGGCGGCGTCCCTCTGGGGAACCATGTTCGCCATCAAGCCGATTCTCGCCGTGGATGACGGGAAGATCGTTCCGTTGGAGAAGGTCAGGTCCGCGGCAAGGGCCGTGGCGCGCCTTGAGGAAATCGTGGTTGCCGACGCCGCAGCGCGGCCTGCCGGCCAGGCCAGGCTGGCAGTCCACCATTTCGGCAACCCGGGTGAGGCAGCGGAGCTTGCGGACCGGCTGGCAGCCGCGCTACCGGAAGTCCCTGCGGCGCAGATCAGTTCGCTCCCGGCCGTACTCGCTGCCCACGCCGGACTGGGTGTCCTGGCAGTGATCGTGGGGGAGAGCAGCACTCCGCAGAAGGAACCCCCTCTGGTCCGATAGCTGTGCCGGTAGTACAGTCTCCCCACCAAGCAAGGAGGCTCCCATGACAATGCAGGTGCACCACGTTGCCCAGTTCGACAAGGACGTGTCCGAAGAAGTCACCAACTGGCTGAAGTACCTCAAGGGCCAGGTGACCAGCGTCCAGTTCCTGACGACGACTGTTCCCGACCCCAAGGCACCGGAGTCCTGGCGGGTCCAGTACGAGGCGTATATCACCTACCAGAAGTAGCCGGCCGGAGAATCGCGGAGAAGTCCGCCAGCGGCGCTTTCCACATACCGTCATCCGCGCTGTCTGTTCCGCATCCATTTGCCTAGCGTGGGGGTATGTCACGCCGGAACGCGGAAGCGGGAGCACCTGCCGCGGCCAGCCGTGCGCGGCGGCGCCTGACAACCACCCTGGGGCCTTCCGGCGGCGGTGACGGCAGCGGCGGGTCCGAAGCCAGGGACCCAGGTTCAGCGGGGCTTATGGGGCACGGTGCCGGGGGTAGCGGCCAAGTGACTTTTGCGTACGACGGCGGTGCGCAGCCGGAACCTCGGGCGGTAGACGGCTCTGCCGTCGATTCATCGGCCGTTTCCGGGACGCATGGACCGGCGAAGTTCAGGTGGCGCACGGGATTCCGCGTTGCCGTGCTGCTGGGACTGCTGAGTCTCCTCCTCGGTGGCTGGTTCTGGTGGGATGTGGGCGCCAGCCGGCCCCACGTGGTGCCGCTGAGCGACGTCAGCAGCACGGAGGGCAGCGGGCAAGGGGAAGGACATCCCGGTCCAGGTCCGGGAGAATCCGGCGCCGCCTCAACGGGAGGACAGGCGTCAGATTCCGCATCCGGAGCGAAGATCGTTGTCCACGTGGCGGGGGCCGTCAACCGGGCGGGCGTTGTGGAACTGCCACAAGGCAGCCGGGTCCACGAGGCGATAGCCGCGGCAGGTGGCAGTGCGGAAGGGGCTGACCTGAACCGGTTGAACCTTGCTGCCGTCCTGTCCGACGGCCAGAAGATCCACGTTCCGCGGATCGGGGAGCCGGCGGATGCCTCCGGCGCGGCAGCTGGCGCCACCGGTCCGGGCGCCCCGGGATCGGCGGACCCAGTGCCTGGCCAATCGGGAGCGGGAGGCGCGAAAATCGACCTGAATGCGGCGTCTGCCGAGGAACTGGGCGCATTGCCCCGGGTAGGGCCCGTGCTGGCCCAGCGCATCGTCGATTGGCGCAAGGAACACGGCCGGTTCAGCACCGTTGAGGAGCTCGACGCGGTGGACGGTGTTGGCCCCAAGATGCTGGAAACGCTGCTGCCCCTCGTTCGGGTGTCCTGAGGTGGGCAAGGTCAGTCCGTGGCACCGCTTCGTCGATGCAGCCGTCAGAGGTGAGGTGGGCGGGTCCCCTCGACTGCCGCGCACCGCTGACGACCCGTCGACTCCCCGCCGGGCTGCGGAAGTCCGTGCTGCCGGCATCAGGGCCATCGTGCCGCGGACGGCGTCCGGCCTGCGGGACGTCATTGCGGCGCGCCTCCTTCCCGGACCGGAGGCCCGGGTGCAGGGGACAGGGAAGCCTGCCGGATGTGCAACCGGCGACAGGCCGCGGCGCCGGACCGACCTGCGCCTTGTGCCTCCCGCCCTCCTCGCCTGGGCCGCCGCCGTCGCCGGCGTCTGGTTGCCGATGCCCGCGCTCGGCGTCCTTATCGCGGGATTTCTTCTGGCAGCCGTGGTGCTGTTTGCTGCGATGCGCCGTCGCCGGTCGCTGCGCCACGATGGCGGCCGCGCGCCGCGGAGTTTCCTGACCACCCTCACCATTGCCTTGCTGCTGTCGGCTGCCATCGCGTCCCACTCGGCGGTTGCCGCATCGCAGAAGCACGACGGGCCTGTAGCGGATGCAGTCGCGGCGCGCTCCGCTGTGGTGGTTGAGGCGGAGATTGCGGGGACACCGCGCCAGTTGAAGATTCCCGGCCGCGCCGGATCGGACCGGTGGGCTGTTGAGGCCACCGCATATGCGATCACTGCCAACGGCGGGCTCATCAGAAGCGATGCCCGCTTGCTGTTGGTGGGCGGGGGAGACTGGCAGCACGTGCTCCCCGGACAGCGGATCCGGACTACGGGAAAGCTGAGGCCGGCCGACGACGGCCAAACGCAGGCGGGTACCCTTTCCGCCACCACCGGCCCAGCCACCACGGATGCCCCCTCCGCATGGCAGGAAGGACCCGGCGCCCTCCGCAGCGGGTTTGCAGAGGCTGCGGAATGGATCGGTGGCGATGCCCGCGGCCTCCTGCCGGGAATGGTCACGGGTGACACCAGCCGCCTCGATGACCAGCTTGAAAGCGCCATGAAAACCGTCGGCATGACCCACCTGACCGCAGTGTCTGGAGCGAACTGCAGCCTCATCCTGGGCGCGCTGCTGCTGGCTGCCCGAAGTATCCGCCTGCCGCGGGCTCCGGCCGCCGCGGCTGCCCTCTCCGGCCTGGCACTGTTCGTCCTGATGGTGGGTCCTGACGCCAGCGTCCTCCGGGCTGCGCTTATGGGCGCGATCGGACTGGTCTCCCTTTCCGGCGGCCGGACCGGACGCGGGCTCAGCTTCCTCTGCCTGGCCGTGATCGGACTCCTCATGGCCGATCCGGCACTCGGGACCAGTTTCAGCTTCCTGCTGTCCGTGCTTGCCACCCTCGGCATCGTGACGACCGGACCGCGGATCATGGAATGGCTTCCGCCGGTGGTGCCACGCTGGCTGGCGGCCGGCCTTGCCGTACCGCTGTCCGCCCAGCTTCTCTGCGGTCCGGTGATTGTCCTGCTACAGCCCCAGTTTTCGTCCTACGCACTGCCGGCGAACATGGTGGCGGCTCCCCTAGTGGCACCGGTGACCATCCTCGGGACCGCCGCCGTGCCCGTGGTGCCGCTGGCCCCGTGGGCAGCCGTGGTTCCGATGGCGGTGGCGGGCGGCTGCTCGGCCGGAGTCGCGGCCGTTGCGCGGTTCTTCTCGGGCCTGCCCGGTGCCGCCCTGCCGTGGCCTGAGGGGCCGTTCGGCGCTGCCACGATGGCGGCGCTGTCCGGCTGCACCCTGCTTGTGCTGTGGCTTGTTCTGCACCCGCGTGCCCTGTGGGAGCTGGTCCTGGCGACGCATCGAAGGACCGTCGATCTGCTGGATCTGTGGCCCGGTTTCTCCGGCTTGGATGAGCGCCGCCACCGTGGGAGTCTTAGAGGTATTAATCGGATGTCCGGGAGGAACCAAGAGTGGCCGCTGCGCAAAAAGCACGATCCAAGCCGGCGACGTCAGCGACCGCCACCTGGCGCGATGTGACCCCGGCCCGCGTGGTGCTGGTCGGCGGACCCGAGGAATACCTCGGCATCCGGGCCATGGACCGCATCAGGTCCCAGGTCCGCGCAGCCCAGCCTGATGTCGAGATCACCAGGCTCAACGCAGGCAGCTATGAAGCCGGGTCCCTCGCCATGAACGTCAGCCCTTCGCTGTTCGGGGAATCGAAGCTGATTGAGGTGGAATCCGCGGAGGCAATGAATGACGCGTTCCTCGCGGACGCACTGAAGTACCTGGCAGACCCTGAGCCCGACGCCGTCCTGGTGGTCCGCCACGCCGGCGGCGTTCGGGGCAAGAAACTGCTCGATGCCATCAAAGCCGCCGGCTGGCCGGTGGTCGATTGTCAGCCGCTCAAGAAGGATGCGGACAAGTCGGCATTCGTCGCAGCGGAATTCAAGGCCGCTTCGCGCCGCATCGAGCCCGAGGCCGTCCATGCGCTGGTGAATGCGGTGGGCGCCAACCTGTCGGAGCTCGCTGCCGCCTGCAGCCAGCTGATCGCGGATGCAGCCACTGCTGTGGATACGGACATGGTGGACCGTTACTATGGCGGGCGGATCGAGGCAACAGCCTTCAAAGTTGCGGACGCCGCGCTTGCCGGCAACGGACCGCTGGCACTCTCTACGCTCCGCCACGCCCTTGCGACGGGGGCCGATCCCGTTCCGCTCGTGGCGGCACTGGCCGCAAAACTGCGCACGGTGGCCAAAGTAGCCGGTGCGCAGGGATCCTCGGCCCAAATTGCGCGGCAGCTTGGCATGCAGCCGTGGCTTGTTGAACAGGCGCAGCGGGACGTCAGGCGCTGGACACCGGAAGGCCTGGTCCGCTCCATCCAGGTGACTGCCGAGGCGGACGCCCAGGTCAAAGGCCTTTCCCGGGATCCGGTCTACGCAGTGGAGCACGCTGTCACCGTCATTGCAACGTCGGTCCGCCGCAACTAGCTGCGGACACGTAGCGGACGGTTCGCCACCGACTCTGCCAACCTGCAGTCGCCGTTAAATGGATGTGGCCGGCACCCCGCTTGGGGTGCCGGCCACGATCATCAGTTCAGGTGAACTGGAAAACCTTAGAGTGCGTTGACCTTCTTGGAGATCGCCGACTTGCGGTTTGCAGCGTTGTTCTTGTGAAGAACGCCCTTGCTGACAGCCTTATCCAGCTTACGGCTTGCAGCAACCAGCGCAGCAGCAGCGGCATCCTTGTCGGTGGACTCAACGGCGGTGTTGACGGCGCGGATGGCCGTCTTCAGCTCCGACTTGACTGCGTTGTTGCGCAGGCGAGCCTTCTCGTTGGTGAGGATGCGCTTCTTCTGGGACTTGATATTAGCCACGTGTGAACTCTCTTTTTAATGCGGAAATGGTCTAGAGGGCTTTCAGATTGGCCATTGACTGAGCGGCGTGGGGATACCTATGGCGGCCAACCATCAGTGGCCGTCGACCTGCACGGACACACAGCTGTCAATAGTAGCAGATGCTCTGCAATGCTGTTGTTTCCCCGCTGGTGTCGGGCGTTGTGCCGGTGGCATCCATCAGCTCCAGCCGTGAAGCTCACGCAGTGCCGAGGCGACGCTGTCGAATCGCTTGCGGTCCAGGACGGCGCCTTCCCTGCGGATGTCCGCCGGGCTGATCTGGATGATGCGGTCCAGCTTGGCTTCACTGGGCCGGCGCTGCCTGTCCCAGCTGCCTGTCCCGATATCCACGTAGCTGTCGTCATTCCTGCGGTCCTGGTCATGGTCCTTGCTGGTGAGCATGAGTCCCAGCAGATACCGCCCGCGGCTGCCAACCAGGAGCACGGGCCGGTCCTTGCCCTGGGAGTGGTCCTCTTCGTAGGGAACCCAGGTCCACACGACTTCGCCCGGTTCCGGCTTGCCGTTGGGGGAGGGGGCGTACTTGATATCCGTGGTTCCCTTGAAGTCACCAGGGTATGTTCCGCTGAGGCCGCTTGCAGCGGCCTGCGGCTGCTTTGAACGGACGGGAGTGGGGCGGCCGGGGGCCGGGCGGGCCGGTCGACCCGCGGCGGGGCGCCCTTCCAGCAGGCGAAAAGCAGTGCGGACAGCCCGGCCGAGTGAGCGGAGGTTAAATGCCATCCTGCAACGATACTTCGACCGGCCGGCCCGGACTTTCGCGGTCCCGCGGACCAGGCGCGCAAACAATGCACCGAGTGGCGGCAGGACGTGGGACACTATAAGTTCACGTGCGGCAGGTCCCGCGACGGCCCCGGCCGTCCTGAGCACAGCCGCGGAAATGCCAACAGTAAGGACCCTGCGTGTCTCCCATGGCCCGCACCGCCCCGGTGCCCGCCGCAACAGATCCGGCCATCATCCGGAACTTCTGCATCATTGCGCACATTGACCACGGTAAATCCACTCTGGCCGACCGCATGTTGCAGTACACCGGCGTCGTTCAGTCCCGCGACATGAAGGCCCAGTATCTGGACCGCATGGATATCGAACGTGAGCGCGGCATCACCATCAAGTCCCAGGCAGTACGCATGCCCTGGGAAGTTGACGGCACCAGCTATGCGTTGAACATGATCGACACCCCCGGTCACGTCGACTTCACCTATGAGGTCTCCCGTTCGCTGGCCGCCTGCGAAGGTGCAGTGCTCCTCGTGGACGCGGCCCAGGGCATCGAGGCGCAGACCCTCGCGAACCTGTACCTGGCGATGGAGAACAACCTCACCATCATCCCGGTCCTGAACAAGATCGACCTCCCCGCGGCCCAGCCCGAAAAGTACGCCGAGGAACTTGCCAACCTGATCGGCGGCGACCCCGACGAGGTCCTGCGCGTCTCCGGCAAGACCGGCATGGGCGTCGAAGTCCTGCTGGACAAGATCGTCCGCGACCTGCCTGCACCCGTGGGCGACCCGGACGCTCCCGCCCGCGCCATGATCTTCGACTCGGTCTACGACACGTACCGCGGCGTGGTCACTTACGTGCGCGTGGTCGACGGCATGCTGCACCCCCGCGAACGCATCCAGATGATGTCCACGCGCGCCACACATGAACTCCTTGAGATCGGCGTCAGCTCCCCGGAGCCCACCCCCTCCAAGGGCCTGGGCGTCGGCGAAGTGGGCTATCTCATTACGGGTGTGAAGGACGTCCGCCTGTCCAAGGTGGGCGACACCGTCACCAACCTGGCCAAGCCTGCCTCCCAATCACTCCCGGGCTACGCGGACGCCAAGCCCATGGTCTTCTCCGGGCTCTACCCGCTGGACGGCACGGACTACCCGGTGCTCCGCGATGCGCTGGAAAAGCTGATGCTCAACGACGCCGCCCTCGTGTACCAGCCGGAAACCTCGGCCGCGCTGGGCTTCGGCTTCCGTGTTGGATTTCTCGGGCTGCTGCACCTCGAAATCACCCGTGAGCGCCTTGAGCGCGAGTACAAGCTCGACCTGATTTCCACCGCCCCCAACGTGGAATACGAAGTGACCCTGGAGGACAAGCGGGTTGTCCATGTCACCAACCCCAGCGAATACCCCACCGGTAAAATCGCGGAAGTCCGGGAGCCGATGGTGTCCGCCACCATCCTCGCGCCGAACGAATTTGTCGGGGCCATCATGGAGCTGTGCCAGAGCCGCCGCGGTGTGATGGGCGGCATGGACTACCTCTCCGAGGACCGAGTGGAAATCCGGTACCGGCTGCCGTTGGCCGAAATCGTCTTCGATTTCTTCGACATCCTCAAGTCCAAGACCCGCGGCTACGGCTCGCTGGACTGGAAGGCCGACGGCGACCAGGTTGCCGACCTTGTCAAGGTGGACATCATGCTCCAAGGCGAACAAGTGGACGCCTTCAGCGCCATCACCCACCGGGACAAGGCCTATGCCTACGGCGTGATGATGACCGGCAAGCTGCGTGAACTTATTCCCCGCCAGCAGTTCGAGGTGCCGATCCAGGCTGCGATCGGCTCCCGGATCATCGCCCGGGAAAGCATCCGTGCCATCCGCAAGGACGTCCTTGCCAAGTGCTACGGCGGTGACATCACCCGTAAGCGCAAACTGCTGGAAAAGCAGAAGGAAGGCAAGAAGCGCATGAAGATGGTGGGTCGCGTTGAAGTGCCGCAGGAAGCCTTCATCGCAGCGCTCACCACGGACGAATCCAAGGACAAGGCCAAGAAGTAGTGATGATCGTGGCCGGAACCTCCGGAGGCCGCACCCATGCCTAGCGTCCTTCCCCTGGGCGACCCCGCGCCGTCGGACGGCCTGTTGCCCGCGCAGGCCGCTGACGGCGCTGCGCAGCGGCGATTCGGGCTGTACGTCCACATACCCTTCTGTGCCGTCCGTTGCGGTTACTGCGACTTCAACACCTACACCGCGACAGAGCTCGGCGGCGGCGCGTCCCAGGACGCGTACGCCTCCACGGCCATCTCCGAGGTGGAGTTTGCCGCCAAGGCGCTGCAAGGCAGCGGCCTGCCGGAACGCCGGCTGGGCACGGTCTTTTTTGGCGGCGGCACACCAACTCTGCTGCCCGCCGGGGACCTGGCCCGCATCCTCACTGCGGCGGTAGCGCAGTGGGGCCTGGAGCCGGGGGCCGAGGTCACCACCGAAGCCAACCCGGACTCCGTCACACCGGAGTCGCTGCAGCTCCTTGCGGATGCCGGCTTCACCCGTGTTTCCTTCGGAATGCAGTCAGCGGTTCCGCACGTCCTGAAGGTCCTCGACCGCACCCACACACCCAGCCGGGTGCCGCAAGTGGTGCAGTGGGCCAGGGACGCCGGACTCGCCGTCAGCCTTGACCTGATCTACGGAACACCGGGGGAATCGCTGGAGGACTGGCGGTACTCGCTCGAGACCGCCCTCTCGTACGGCCCGGACCATATCAGCGCCTACGCCCTGATCGTCGAGGACGGCACCAAGCTGGCCGCCCAGATCCGCCGCGGCGAAGTGCCGGGAATCGACGACGACGACCACGCGGCCAAGTACGAACTTGCCGATGAACTGATCACGGCCGCGGGCCTTGGCTGGTACGAGGTCAGCAACTGGGCGCGCACGGAGGAGCAGGCGTGCCGGCACAACCTGGCCTACTGGCGCGGCGATGACTGGTGGGGGATCGGCCCGGGCGCGCATTCGCACGTCGGCGGAGTCCGCTGGTGGAACGTGAAGCACCCCACGGCCTACGCGGGAAGGCTTGCCGGCGGTGTGTCGCCGGCGGCGGGCCGGGAAACGCTCGACGCCGAAACCCGGAACGTTGAGCGGGTCATGCTTGAGGCCAGGCTGAGCACGGGCCTCGAATTGTCCGGGCTGGGAGCGTCCGGGCGGCACGCCGTCGCAGGCCTGATCGCCGACGGCCTGGTGGATCCCGCTGCGGCATTCCAGGGCAGGCTCGTCCTCACCCTGAAAGGCAGGCTGCTCGCCGACGCCGTAGTCAGAAGGATCCTGCCCGACTAATTGGCAGAACCGGCGGTTACTTCGCCTCCGGTTAGCTTGCCGGGCCGGTTACCCGGCCCGGCTGCTTAGTTGATCCAGCGCAGGTTGAAGTCGTAGCGGTGGGGCTGGCCGCGGTTTACGTGGATACCGGCCGCCACGGAGAAGCACGTTACAGCGATCCAAATCAGCGTGGCCAGCACTGCGAAGATGTTACCCACCACCGGCAGCATCACCAGGATGTTGCAGACGACGGCGGCGATTGTGGGCGGCAGGGTGAAGTTCAGCGCTTCCTTGGATTCCTGCGCCGTGAACGGGCCGCGGTCCTTGAAAATCAGGTAGATCAGCAGCGACGGGACGCACCCGAGGATGCCGCCGAAGTGTGCGAGTGTTGCCCACTGCCGGTCTTCGTTGGCCGTCAGCGGCAGGGCATTGGCGGGGACACCATGATACTGGGGCTGGCCATGGCCGGCCTGGTTGTCCCGTTGTTCACGTGCGTCTTCTGCCACGGTGTCGTCCTTCGGATTGCAGTGGTGCGGTGGTTCCCGGAAAAGCGGGCGCTGCCTCAAGAGCAACAACCGCCGAATCAAGAATACTGGGTCAGGGGTGCATTCGAAGAGTTCAACAGGCGCCTACGGCACGGTGAGGAAGTCGATGACCTCTTCCACCCGGCCCAGCAGGGACGGTTCCAGGTCCGCGTAGCTTCGGACTGCCCCGAGCAGCCTTTGCCAGCCCAGGCCGATGTCCTCCTTGGTCTCGTGGGGCCAGCCGAAGGCCGTCAGGATTCCGGTCTTCCAGTCCACGCCCCGCGGGATGACCGGCCACGCGTCAATGCCCAGTACGGCGGGCCGGATGGCCTGCCACACGTCCACGTAGGGGTGGCCCACGATCAGCACATTGCCGGCGGCGCCGGGGGACGCCATCACGGCATCGGCAATACGCGATTCCTTCGAGTCGGCAACCAGATGGTCCACCAGCACCCCCAGGCGGCGGCCCGGGCCCGGCCGGAAAGCGGCAACCGCCGCTGCGAGGTCGTCAATGCCGTGCAAGGGTTCGACGACGATGCCCTCCACCCGGAGGTCGTCGCCCCAGACTTTTTCCACGAGTTCGGCGTCGTGCTTGCCTTCCACCCAGATGCGGCTGGCCTTGGCGACCTGGGCGCGCCGGCCTTCTACCCGCACGGAACCGGACGCCGTCCTGCCGGATCCGGCAGAGGCTGTCTGCGGTCGCGGCGCCGGGGGCATCAGCCGGATCGGCAGGCCCTCCAGGAGGAACCCGTAGCCGAGCCTGAACGTGCGTGATTTGCCCCGCCGGTCCTCGAGGGCAACAACATGCATGCCGCCGGACTTCTCCACCCTGGTAACAGCGCCCACCCAGCCGGACTGCACGTCTTCCAGCACCATGCCGCGTTCGACCGGCACTTCGGGAAGTTCGGATTTCCGGGGCGCGGTGATGTCCTGCGGGCCCCAGTTCTGGTACGACATCGGATAGACACAGCCTTGCGCTAGAAAAAATGAACAGGAGAAGCGAAAACAGGGGGTCTGTGGGTTCACGGAACTGCACGTCCTGTCCCGCTCCCGGGTTTCGCCCGGAGCGGTACCAATGCTAACAACGCGGCGACTCATATTAGACTGGTTAGCACTTAGACATGTCGAGTGCTAACGGAGGACGGGACGTGCGTCCGGCGCAACGCCGGACCGCGGACCGGGAAAGCCGATCGGAGGTGGAGAATGAGCGAACCGCGCAAGCTTGAAGTATTGCGGGCCATCGTGGAGGACTACGTCCATTCCCGCGAACCTGTGGGCTCCAAGGCACTGGTGGAGAGGCACCACCTCGGAGTCTCCAGCGCCACCATCCGCAATGACATGGCGGCGCTGGAAGACGAGGGCCTGATCACGGCGCCGCACACCAGTGCCGGCAGGATCCCCACGGACAAGGGCTACCGGCTTTTCGTCGACCAGATATCCGCCGTCAAGCCGCTGTCGCAGGCCGAACGCCGCGCCATCCAGACGCTCCTGGAAGGGTCGGAGGACCTGGACGATGTCCTGGAGCGCACCGTGCGGCTGCTGTCGCAGCTGACCAACCAGGTGGCCGTGGTGCAGTATCCGCACCTCAGCCGCGCGATGGTGCGGCATATCGAGTTCGTGCTGCTGGCGCCGCGTCAGGTGCTGATCGTGCTGATTGCGGACACCGGCAAGGTGGAGCAGCGGGTTATCGACGTCGGCCAGGAGCTCGGCGATGAAGCCCTCGCCGGCCTTCGCGCGCGGTTCCTGAAGAGCCTGGCGGGGACACCCCTGAGCCTGCTACCGCAGGCGCTGCCCGCCGTCGTCGCCGGTTGTGAACCGTCACGCCGGCACGCCGCCCAGGCACTGGCCCGTGGCCTGGATGCCCTGGCCAGCAGCACCCGCGAGGAGCGGATGGTCATGGCCGGCACGGCGAACCTCGCGCGCTCCAACGTTGACTTTCCGCTGAGTATCGGCCCGGTCCTCGAAGCACTCGAGGAGCAGGTGGTCATGCTCCGCCTGCTCAGCGAAATGGCCCAGGACCCCCGCGGTGTCACTGTCAGCATCGGCAGGGAGAACCCTTACGACGGACTCGCGGAAGCTTCGGTGGTGGCCACAGGCTACGGCCCCGGTTCCAGCGCCAAGGTGGGCGTGCTCGGCCCGACCCGGATGGACTATCCCACCACCATGGCCGCGGTCCGTGCCGTGGCCCGCTACCTTTCCAGGATCCTTGGGCCGTGACCGGTCCTACATCAGCCAACCAGGCCTTCGTGTCCCGGTTTCCGGGGCGCAGCAGCACAACAGGCAGTACAACCAGGAAGAGATACGAACTTTGAGCAGCCACTACGACGTTCTTGGAGTCTCACCCGAAGCGACGGGCGAAGAGATCAAGAAGGCCTACCGAAAGCTTGCGCGCACCCTGCACCCGGATGTGAACCCCGGTGAGGATGCCTCGGACCGCTTCAAAGCTGTCACCCACGCCTACGAAGTCCTTTCCGACCCGCAAAAGCGCCGGGTCTACGACACCACCGGCAATGAGAACGGCACCGATAACGGCTTCGGCGGCGCCGGCTACTCCGGGCAGGGCTTTGCCTTCCAGGACATCTTCGACACCTTCTTCGGCGCCGGCGGTTCGTCCGGTCCGGCCTCGCGGGTCCGCCGCGGGCAGGACGCCCTGATCAGCGTCCGCATCGACCTTCGCGACGCTGTGTTCGGCGTCAACAAGAAGCTTGAGGTGGACACGGCCGTCACGTGCCCCACCTGCGAGGGATCCTGCTGCCAGCCCGGGGCCCACCCTGAGCGCTGCGACATCTGCGGCGGCAGCGGCCAGGTCCAGCGGGCCGTCCGCTCCATCCTGGGCCAGGTCATGACGGCCGCCCCCTGCGGCTCCTGCGAAGGCTTCGGAACCGTCATCAAGGATCCCTGCAACGAGTGCAACGGCCAGGGCCGCATCCGCAGCCGCCGTTCACTGACGGTCAAGGTTCCCGCCGGCGTGGCCACCGGAACCCGCATCCAGCTCGGCGGCCAGGGCGAGGCCGGTCCCGCCGGCGGCCCCTCCGGTGACCTCTACGTAGAGATCCGCGTCAATAATGACGCCACGTACGTGCGCGACGGCGACGACCTTCACGCGACCCTGCACATTCCCATGACCGCCGCTGCCCTTGGCACCGAGCTCAGCCTGGACACGTTCGACGGCCAGCAGGAAATAGACGTCAAGGCGGGCACCCAGTCCGGCGAAGTCATCACCCTGCGCGGGCTCGGCGTCACCCATCTCCGGGGCTACGGCCGCGGCGACCTGAAGGTCCACCTGCAGGTCGAAACCCCGGCGAAGCTGGATGCCGCGCAGGAAGACCTGCTCCGGCAGCTCGCCAAACTCCGGGGCGAGCAGTACACCGAGGGAAAACTCACCGCCAGCGGGGGAGTCTTCGCCAAGCTGCGGGACCGGTTCGGTAACCTGTAGCGGTGAGCAACCCGGTTTTTTTCGCAACCCCGGGAGCCCTGGACGAACAGGTTCCCGGTTCGCACTTTGTCCTCCAGGGTGCCGAGGCCCGGCACGCGGTCACCGTCAAGCGGATCGCTGTGGGGGAGTCTGTCGACATAGCCGACGGCGCGGGCAAGAGGCTCAGCGGCACCGTCGCGGCCGTCGGCCAGGGCGAACTGACAGTGGAGTGTTCGGTCCTCGAAACCGAGGAGCGTCCGGACCTCCGCCTGGTCCTCGTACAGGCGCTGGCCAAAGGCGACCGCGACGAACTGGCAGCTGAAACAGCTACTGAACTGGGGATCGATGCCGTCATCCCGTGGCAGTCTGAACGCTCCATAGTCCGCTGGAAAGGCGAGCGTGCCGCCAAGGCCCATGCCAAGTGGCAGTCGGTGGTGACCGCGGCGGCCAAGCAGGCGCGGCGGGCCTGGATCCCCGAGGTCCGTGCCGCCGTCGATGGCGCGGGGCTGCAGTCCGCTGTCGCCGCGGCGGACCTGGCGATCATCCTCCACGAGGATGCCGTCCGGCCGCTGCGCGCAGTGCTGGAGAAATGGCGCGACGGCGACGGCGACGGCAGGACGCCGGGTCCGGGGCCCCGCGAAATTCTCCTCATTGTTGGCCCGGAGGGCGGAATCAGTCCGCGGGAAGTCACCAAACTCTGCGGCGCCGGTGCCGTCACGGCCCTGCTGGGGCACCATGTGCTGAGGTCATCCACGGCAGGGCCGGCCGCCACAGTGCTCGCCAGCGACATCCTCGGACGCTGGTAGCGGCAGAGCTATTCGACCTTGAAGCCGCGGGTGTCCACGTTCATTTCCCGGTCCGGCTTGCCCGGATCGATCTGGGACACGCGGACTTCATAGTTCCCCGGTGCCAGGTTGACGTTCAGCGAGAAAAGCCCTGCTTGTGCCTGCTCGGCCGATGCCGTGACCTCGCCGCCCAAGTACGCCGTCTTATCGCTGCTGCCTTCAACCTTCAGGATCTTCCACCGGAGTTTTCCGCCGGGGACCGTGCTTCGTCCGGTGATCTTGACGCTGCCGTCAGCAACGCCCGCGCCTTCCTGCGGGTCGATGATCCAGACCGGGGCCACCATTCCTGCACTGCGGGGGGTGGGCGTGCCCAGCCGCACGTGGTTGAAGGCCAGGTAATCGGTGTGTCCGTCAACGAGGATGACAACCTGGATCTGCTGGCCCGAATCCACCAGCCCCGAGCTGGCACCGGCGGCCGTTGCCGTGTACACCAGCTGCTGGATGGCGCGTTTGGCCATGTCCTCGTCGAGGTTGCTGTTGAAGGCATCCGGTGAGACGTCTACCGTGATCACATTTTTTCCGGAGATCGAGGTGGCCAGCTTCTTCGGGTTCTGCCACGGGGTGAAGAAGTCGGGATCGAGGGGCTTGTCCGACATCATGGCGCGAAGTGCCCTGGTGACTGGATTTTCCTGTTCGGGGACGTCCCGGAACTCACGGTAGAGGAAGACGTTTTCGTTGCTGCGTCCGATCCAATACACCGGCGCCTTGTTGGAGGCCTGTGTGGTTTCCAGCGGTGCGCTTGTGCTCGGGACACCGGCGGTGGCGGACCCGGTCACTGACTGTGGTGTGCTGTCCGCGCTCGTTGCCGAAGGCTGGGGAGTGGCCACACAGCCGGAGAGAACCATGGCGGCGGGCAGCACAAACAGGAGCGCGGCAGACCGTGTCCGCTCGCCTCCTGCTGCCTTCCGGCGTCGTCGATTCCAGATCTCCATAGTGCTCCCGGGTACCCCGCCCTGTCCCTGCAACCGTTGTCGGTGACGTCGTATTTCGGCCGGCGCAATCCCGGCGGATTCCAGCATTACATAGAGAGGGCGGCCGCCAGCGGCGTTTGCGGACGGTCAGCCGAACTGCAACGGGAACGATATGAGGCCGATACGAAGTTGATACCTAATGACGTAGACGCGCAACGAAACGGTTGCACCCGGCCGGCGTACCTCCACGGTACGCGGCTCCCGGGCAGCGTACTGGCGTAAGATAAAAGGACTCGGCCGAGCACGGAAGCCCGATGCCGCAGCAGCGGCGGCGAAGTAATCGGCCGGAGAGACAATATTCCTAACTGGAGGGGACCAGAGGCCCGCAGGCCGGCACCATGACTGAAGCAACAAACGGAAGGCCCCGGTTCAGCGCCGGAGAGCGCACCACAGGTGAATTTCCCCATAGTCTTCCCGGTGTCCGGACGGAGGTGGTCATCTTCGACAACTCCGAACAAATGGTTCAGTCGCTCGGCAGCCACGATGAGGCGCTGCGTTTCATCGAAGAGCAGTTTCCGGCCGTGGACTTCCACGTCCGCGGCAACGAGCTGGCCATCAGCGGCCCCGCCGCCGACGTTCCCAGGATCATGCGGTTGCTCCACGAAGTGCGCGGCCTCGTGGACCGGGGAACTGTCATTACACCTGCGGTGCTTCAACAGCTCGCAGCCCTGCTCCGGAGCCAGTCACTCCAAAACCCGGTTGAGGTACTGACGTACAACATCCTCTCGAGCCGCGGCAAGACGATCCGGCCCAAGACGCTGAACCAGAAGAACTACGTGGATGCCATTGACGCCAACACGGTGATCTTCGGAATCGGTCCCGCCGGTACGGGCAAGACGTTCCTCGCCATGGCGAAGGCAGTCCAGGCACTGCAGCAGAAGGAAGTCAGCCGCATCATCCTCACCAGGCCCGCGGTGGAGGCCGGCGAACGGCTGGGCTTCCTGCCCGGGACGCTCAGTGACAAGATCGATCCCTACCTGCGTCCCCTGTACGACGCCCTGCACGACATGATGGACCCGGAGTCCATTCCCCGCCTCATGGCGGCAGGCACCATCGAAGTAGCTCCACTGGCGTATATGCGCGGCCGGACCCTCAACGATGCCTTCATCATCCTCGACGAGGCCCAGAACACCACACCAGAGCAGATGAAGATGTTCCTGACCCGGCTTGGATTCGGCTCCAAAATGGTGGTCACCGGGGATGTCACCCAAGTGGACCTGCCCTTCGGCACCCGCTCCGGCCTCCGGATCGTGGAAGAGATCCTGCAGGGAATTGAGGACGTGAACTTCAGCGTTCTGGATGCCTCTGACGTGGTCCGCCACCGGCTGGTGGGCGACATCGTCAATGCGTACGGCCTCTGGGACGAGGCACAGAGGAACCGGGTGAAGCATTCCGTGACCCGGGAGAAGCGGGGAGAGCACGCATGAGCATCGAAGTAAACAACGAATCAGGCGTCACGGTGGACGAAGCCCAGCTGGTTGCCCTGGCCCGGTTTGTGTTCGAACGCCTGTACATCCACCCCCAGGCTGAACTGTCCATCCTCCTGGTGGACGAACCCGCCATGGAGAAACTGCACCTGGAACTTATGGACGAGCCGGGGGCCACCGACGTCCTGTCGGTTCCCATGGACGAATTGACTCCGGGCACACCGGACAAGCCGACGCCGCAGGGCATGCTCGGCGATATCGCCGTGTGCCCTCAGGTGGCGGAAGTCCAGGCACGCAACGCCGGGCATTCCACCCAGGACGAGATGCTGCTGCTCACCACCCACGGAATCCTGCACCTGCTGGGTTACGACCACGCCGATCCCGAGGAAAAAGAAGAGATGTTCGGCCTGCAGCGGGAACTGCTGGAGGGCTTCACCGGTAAAGAAGCCCCGTCTGAGACGATGCAGTGACCCCACTGATCCTTGTTGGCATGGCGCTGGTCTTTCTCAGTTTCGCCGCCCTGCTGACAGCGGCCGAGTCCGCGTTTAATTTTCTTCCCCGCCACGACGCCGAAGAAGCCGTGCTTCGAAGCGACGGCCAGGCCCTCAAGCGCATCCTGGACCAGCCGGTCGCGCACATGCGGTCCCTGAGGTTCTGGCGGATCTGGTTCGAAATGGCCTCTGCAGTGGCGGTCGCCGTCCTTCTGCACAGCCTGCTGGACAGTGTCTGGCTCGCAGGCCTTGCCGCCACCGGAATCATGGCCCTCGTGGGCTTCGTGATCGTCGGGGTATCACCGCGGCAGCTGGGCCGTGCCCACGCCGCCGGCGTCGTCAGGTTCAGTGCGCCGATCATCCGTTTCCTGTGCTGGGTGCTGGGCCCTATTCCGGGCTGGCTGGTTGCGCTGGGCAGCGTCGTGGCACCGGGTGCACGCGCCGGCGATGAAGCCTCCTTCAGCGAGGAAGAGTTCCGCGAGCTCGTGGACCGTGCCACCGAATCGGACATGATCGAGGACAACGAAGCCGAACTGATCCAGTCCGTGTTCGACTTCGGCGACACCCTGGTCCGGGCCGTGATGGTGCCCCGCACGGACATCCTGAGCATCGATGCCGGCTCGAGCCTGCACCGGGCCATGTCCCTGTTCCTGCGGTCCGGCTACTCCCGGATCCCCGTGATCCGGGACAACACGGATCAGATCCTGGGCATTATCTACCTTAAGGATGTCGCCGCGGCGCTGCACGGTCTCGGCCCCGGCGAGGAACCCCCCATCGTGGATGACCTTGCCCGCGAAGTCCGCTATGTGCCGGAGTCCAAGCAGGTCAGCGACCTGCTTCGCGAACTGCAGAAGGAATCCACGCATGTGGCCATTGTGATCGACGAGTACGGCGGAACTGCCGGCCTTGTCACCCTCGAAGACCTGATCGAGGAAATCGTCGGCGAGATCGTGGATGAATACGACACCGAGAGTGCCGAGGCCGTGGCCCTTGGCAACGGCAGCTACCGGGTCAGTGCCCGGATGGGCATCGACGATCTCGGTGAGCTTTTCGATGTGGAACTCGACGACGACGAAGTGGACACCGTCGGCGGCCTGCTCGCCAAGGCCCTCGGCAGGGTTCCCATCGTCGGCAGCACCGTAGAGGTGGACGGGATCTCGCTGCGGGCGGAACGCCTGGAAGGCCGCCGCAACAGGGTCAGCCACATCATCGCGGCGCCCGTTGCAAAGGGCGCCGTTCCAGAACAAACTGACCTTGAAGACCTACTCGACGAGGCCGAAACAACGCAACAGGGAGTTCCACGTGAGCAAGCAGAATAAAGCGGACGACGACGCCTTTGGCGGCTTCCGGGCCGGATTTTCGATTCTTGTGGGCAGGCCGAACGCCGGTAAGTCCACGCTGACGAACGCCTTGGTGGGCAAGAAGGTGGCCATCACCTCTGCCAAGCCCCAGACGACGCGCCACACGATCCGTGGCATCGTCCACCGGGACGACGCCCAGCTGATCCTCGTGGATACCCCCGGTCTGCACCGGCCGCGGACGCTGCTCGGCAAGCGCCTCAACGACCTCGTGGCGGACACCCTCTCCGAAGTGGACGCCATCGGTTTCTGCCTTCCGGCCAACGAAAAGATCGGCCCCGGCGACCGCTTTATCGCCGCCCAGCTGGCCGCGGTCGGCAAAAAGCCGATCATCGCCATCGTGACCAAGGCTGACCTGGTGGACCGTCAGGCACTGACCGAACAGCTGCTCGCTGTTGCTGCCCTGGGCCGCGAAGTCCTTGGCGAGGAGGGCTGGAAGGACATCGTTCCCGTGTCGGCCACGGACGGCTTCCAGGTGTCTACTGTGGCGGACGTCCTCATCAGCCACATGCCGCCGTCGCAGCCGCTGTACCCCGACGGGCACCTGACGGATGAGCCCGAAGCCGTCATGGTGGCCGAACTCATCCGCGAGGCTGCACTGGAGGGTGTCCGGGACGAGCTTCCGCACTCCCTGGCCGTTGTGGTGGAGGAGATCGTTCCCCGGGAGGGCCGGCCGGAGGACAGCCCGTTCCTTGACGTCAGGGTCAACCTCTACGTGGAGCGCCCCTCCCAGAAAGCCATCATCATCGGTAAGGGCGGCGCCCGGCTGCGGGAAGTCGGCACTAACGCCCGCAAGGGCATCGAAGCCCTCCTCGGGACCCGGATCTACCTCGACCTGCATGTCAAGGTGGCCAAGGACTGGCAACGCGACCCCAAGCAGCTGGTGAAGCTCGGTTTCTAGCCCGCACCGGGACGCCGGGCTGCGTCCCGGGTTGCCGCCGCCGGACCGGACGGCCCATCCCGGCGCCCGCCTGCGCCCGCCCATCGGGCGTTTTCCCAGCCAGGACCACTAAAATGGACCGGACCCCGTTTTATAGAGGAAGGTAACACCACGTGGTGCGACGCCGAGACACTCCCGGACAAGGCTTTGGTTCGCCAGCGTCCGACGCCGCTGCCAGGCATTCGGACACGAAGGACATGGGCCCCGCCCGGCACCTCGGCGCAATGCGCGGAAAGCCCGTGTGGTTCAAGGTGACCACAGCTGTTGTGGCCCTCGTTCTGGTGGGCGCTCTCGCTTTCGCCGCCTTCTGGGTCATCCGTTTGCAGATGAACATCAGCAAAGCTCCACTCGGTGCAGGCAGCAGCCGCACCGAAGATCCCGTCAACGACTCCAAGGACCGGATGCAGATCCTGATCCTGGGCTCGGACACCCGCGACGGCAAGAATTCCGACTACGGCACGGCCGAGGACTCCACAGGCTACGGCCAGTCGGACGTCATGATGATGATGGACATCTCGGCGGACAACAAGCGTGTCAGTGTCATTAGCTTCCCGCGCGACCTGCTGGTGGACATTCCCGAATGCACGGACCAGAAGACCAAGCAGGTGTTCCCGGCCCGAAGCGGCGTGATGATCAACGAAGCCATGAAAGAGGCCGGCATCGGCTGCGCCGTGGACACGGTGAACAAGATCACGGGGCTGGAAATCGACCACTTCATGATGGCGGACTTCAACGCGGTCAAGGAACTTTCCAACGCTGTGGGCGGCGTGGAAGTCTGCGTCAGTGACGCCGTCTACGACCCCGATTCCCGGCTCCGCCTCCCCGCCGGAAACTCGCAGGTGCAGGGCGAGCAGGCGCTGGCCTACCTGCGGACCAGGCATGCCTTCGCGGACGGCGGTGACCTGGGCCGCATCAAGGCGCAGCAGGGCTTCCTGTCGTCCCTGACGCGCAAGATCAAGGATGACGGCACGCTGTCGGACCCCCAGAAGATGCTCAAGATTGCCGACGTCGTCACCCAGAACCTTACGGTGGACGATGGACTGGCGTCCGTCCCGTCGCTGCTGACCATCGGCAACCGGCTCAAGAACATTGACATCGGCAAGGTGGCGTTCGTGGCCGTGCCAACGACGCCTGCTCCCACTGATCCCAACCGGCTCACCGTTGCCGAGCCGGCCGCATCGCAGCTTTTCGCCGCGCTGCGCAAGGACGTCGACCTAACCGACCCGACAGCCACCCCGAGCCCCACGGCGGAGCCGAGCGAATCTGCTCCCGCCCCCACGCCATCGACGCCGACCGAAACGCCGCTGCCGCCCTACGATAAGGCACTGCAGCCGGTGACCGTGGCGAATGGAACGGGTGTTCCGGCGCGAACCCAGGAGATCACCCAGGCGATCATCGCCGGCGGCTTCACGCAGGTTGCCCCGCTCGTGGCGCAGCCTGTCGCGAAGACGGCGGTCTATTACGGACCCGGTTTCGAGGACGTGGCGGCGGACGTCGCAGCATTGCTGGAAATACCCGCCACGCAGGTTCTCCCGGCGACCGGCGTCAGCGGGGTTCAGGTCTACCTCGGCACCGATTTCATGTCCGGAACAAAAATGGACTCTGCGCCGCTCCCGTCCGACATCGTCAACCAGACGGCCGGCGACACCGTCTGCCAGCAGGCGAATCCTGAAATGATCGTCCGCTAGCGGCGGCCGCATCGACGGATAGACTGCGGGGCCGGCCACTGTGTGTGGCCGGCCCCGCAGTTTTTATCGCGACCCGCCCGTCACCAGATGCTGACCCGTTCCTCCGCGGGCATCCACATGCCGTCCTGCTCCGCCACACCGAACGCTTCATGGAAGGCGTCCAGGTTCTTGGCGATGGCGTTGGTGCGGAACTCGTTGGGGGAGTGCGGGTCGGTAGCGAGCCGCCGGATGGCCTCCTCGTTGCGGATCACCTGGCGCCAGCCGGCAGCCCAGGATGCGAAGAACCGCTGCGGTCCGGTGAGGCCGTCCAAAACCGGCGGCTCCGCACCGTCAAGGCTGATCAGGTAGGCCTTGTACGCGATGGTGAGCCCGCCCAGGTCGCCGATGTTTTCGCCGAGGGTGAGCTTGCCGTTGACATGGTGGCCGGGGGCCGCAGTAGGCGACAAGGCATCGAACTGCGCCACCAGCTTGGACGTCAGGGCTTCGAACGCAGTCCGGTCATCCTCGGTCCACCAGTTGCGCAGGGCGCCTCCGCCGTCGAACTGCGAGCCCTGGTCATCGAAGCCGTGCCCGATTTCGTGGCCGATGACGGCGCCGATACCGCCATAGTTGACGGCGTCGTCGGCGTCCGCGGTGAAGAACGGGGCCTGCAGGATCGCTGCCGGGAACACGATCTCGTTCAGCAGCGGGTGGTAATAGGCGTTGACGGTCTGCGGCGTCATGAGCCACTTGTTCTTGTCGACGGGTTTGCCCACTTCATCCAAGTGCCGGTCCACGTCGGCATTGTGGGCCCGTTCAACGTTTCCGAGGAGATCGGCGGGGTCTATTTCCACCGCGGAGTAGTCGATCCACTCATCCGGGTAGCCGATTTTGGCCCGGAATGCTTCGAGCTTCTTGAGGGCTTCGAGCTTCGTGTCCTCGCCCATCCAGGCCAGCCCGGTGATGCTTTGCCGGTAGGCCTCGATGAGGTTGGCGACGAGTGTCTGCATCCGGGCTTTATGGGTTTCGGGAAAGTGCCGGGAGACGTAGATCTGGCCCACCGCTTCGCCCAGCGCGGCCTCGACGACGGCGACACCGCGCTTCCAGCGGTCCTTGTTGCGCGGGGTGCCGCTAATGGTGGTGCCGTAGAACGCGAAGTTCGCGTCCACGAATTCGGACGACAGGTACGGGGCGGCAGAGCCGACGACGCGCATGGCCAGCCAGTCCTGCCAGGCCGCCAGCGGCTCGGATTCGAGCAGGCCGGCTGCCCCGGCGAAGAAGTCAGGGGTGCTGACCACCATCTCCTGGCGTTTGTCCGGCACGATCCCGGCTGCCTGGAACCAGGTATCCATCAGCGGGAAGAGCTGCCGCGCCTCCTCGGCGGATTTCAGGTTGTAGGTCTTTTGCGGATCCCGCAGCGTCACGTTGTCCCAGTGATGGGCGGCAAGGGCCGTCTCCAGCCGGACCACGCGTTCCGCGGCGGCATCCAGGTCCGCGGTTCCGGCGAGGCCGAGCATGGTCCGGACATGGTCCCGGTAGGCGGCCACCATGGGGGCGAACTTCTCTTCGCGGTAGTACGACTCATCCGGCAGCCCGAGGCCTCCCTGGCCGGTGTACAGCAGGATCCTGTCCGGATTACCCGCGTCGGGTGCCGGGTAGATGTAGAAAAGCCCCGATACGTCCGAACGGAAGAGTTTTCCGGCCAGTTCGATGACGTCCGCCGCGGACTTCGTGGCGTAGACGGAGGCGAGCCGTTCCCGGATGGGTTCCAGGCCTTTGGCTTCTACCGCGGCTTCATCCATGAAGCTGTTGTAAAGATCCCCGACCTTCTGTTCGATGCCGGTGGCTTCTTCGCCGCGTCCGGCGGCTTCTTCGATGATTTCCCTGACCGCCAGCTCGGAGCCGTCCCGCAAGGCGGTGAAAGTGCCTTCAAGGGGGCGGTCGTCCGGGATGGTCGTGCTCTTCAGCCACGCGCCGTTGATGTGCTGGTACAGGTCATCCTGCGGCCGCACGGTGTGGTCGATATTGGACAGGTCGATCCCCGAGTTTGGCACAAGTGCTCCTTCAGGTGAAGGCTGCCTCCGGCGCTGGCACCGGTGGCAGCGTCTGCATAGTGGACGTTGCTGGAGGTGTTGCTCCTTCATCTTACGCACCCGTGTTACTGTGAAATGGTGCGCGCAGAACTGCTTCTTCTTAGCTGCCGCGGCGAGGCCTCAGACGCGATCTAGCGCAAGGCCAATCCTCGTCGCGGAGTTTGTGTTGCCCGGCCACCTTTCACACAGGAACCACAGAAAAGGCCCCGATAGTAATGCGAAACGCACAGAAGCCCTCCGGAATGCCCGTTCACCGCTACATGCCGTTCCAGGACCAGATCACCGTTGAACTGCCTGACCGGACGTGGCCGGACAAAGTCATCACCAAGGCCCCGCGCTGGTGCGCTGTGGACCTCAGGGACGGCAACCAGGCCCTGATCGACCCCATGAGCCCGGCCCGCAAGATGAAGATGTTCGACCTGCTGGTCCGCATGGGTTACAAGGAAATCGAGGTGGGCTTCCCCTCCGCCTCGCAGACTGACTTCGACTTTGTCCGTCAGTTGATTGAAGGCAACCACATTCCGGACGACGTCACCATCCAGGTGCTGACGCAGGCCCGCGAGCACCTGATCGAGCGGACCTACGAGTCCCTGGTCGGCGCCAAGCAGGCCATCGTGCACCTCTACAACTCGACGTCGGTCCTGCAGCGCCGCGTGGTGTTCAACCAGGACGAGGACGGCATCCTGGACATTGCGCTCCAAGGCGCCCGGCTGTGCAAGAAGTACGAGGAAACGCTGGCGGATACCCATATCACCTACGAGTACTCACCGGAATCCTTTACCGGTACGGAACTCGAATACGCTGTCCGCGTCTGCAACGCCGTGGCCGATGTCTTTGAAGCTTCGGCTGACAGCCAGGTCATCATCAACCTGCCGGCCACCGTGGAGATGGCCACCCCCAATGTCTACGCCGATTCCATCGAGTGGATGAGCCGCCACCTGCACCCCCGCGAGGGCATCATCCTCTCGCTGCACCCGCACAACGACCGCGGCACCGGTGTTGCCGCGGCCGAGCTCGGCTACCTCGCCGGGGCGGACCGGATTGAGGGCTGCCTGTTCGGAAACGGCGAGCGGACCGGAAACGTGGACCTGGTGACGCTGGGGCTGAACATGTTCGTCCAGGGCATCGACCCCATGATTGATTTCTCCGACATCGACGACGTCCGCCGCACCGTGGAGTACTGCAACCAGCTGCCGGTGGCGGAGCGTTCGCCGTATGGCGGCGACCTCGTCTTCACGGCGTTCTCCGGCTCGCACCAGGATGCCATCAAGAAGGGCTTCGAAGCGCTCGAAAAGGATGCGGCTGCGGCCGGCAAGGATGTGGCCGACTACACCTGGCAGGTTCCGTACCTGCCGGTCGACCCCAAGGACCTGGGGCGCAGCTACGAAGCCGTCATCCGGGTCAACTCGCAGTCCGGTAAGGGCGGTGTGGCCTACCTGCTGAAGAACGAGCACAGCCTGGACCTGCCGCGCCGCGCACAGATCGAATTCTCCGGTGTCATCCAGAAGCGGACGGACACCGTGGGCGGCGAGGTCAGCGGCGCCCAGCTCTGGCAGATCTTCCAGGACGAATACCTGCCCTCCAGCAAGGAGGACGGCCAGTGGGGCCGCTATTCGCTGGGCTCGTTCAGCACCGAAACGGACGACGACGGCGCCATGACCTTGCATGCGACGGTCACCGTGGACGGCGTCCAGGTCCGCCGCACCGGCTCCGGCAACGGGCCGATCGCGGCGCTGCTGTCGATCCTCGGCCAGGACGGCGTGGACGTACGCGTCCTGGACTACAGCGAACACGCGCTCTCTGAAGGCGGCAACGCCCGTGCGGCCGCGTACGTTGAATGCGCTGTCGGCGAGCGGGTCCTGTGGGGCGTGGGTATTGATTCCAACACCACCACGTCCTCGCTGAAGGCCGTCATTTCGGCCGTCAACCGTGCCATCCGGGACGCGCAGGCCTAGGCCCATTAGCCGAACCACTGACGCGCTGCGCCTCCGGACCACTCCGGGGGCGCAGCAGCCGCGTTTTCCTGAAGGTCAGTGCGAAGATTAACTGTGGCCCAACAATCCTCCTTTTCTGCCCGCGCCTACCGTGACGATGCCGTGGTGCTGCGTACCCACAAGCTGGGCGAAGCGGACCGGATCATCACGCTGCTGACGAAACACCATGGCCAGGTCCGCGCGGTGGCCAAGGGAGTGCGCCGCACCAGCAGCCGCTTCGGCGCCCGCCTGGAACCGTTTATGGTGGCGGACCTGCAGCTAATTTCCGGGCGGACACTGGACGTCGTGACCCAGGCGGTGGCCAAAGGTGCCTACGGCGGCAACATCGCGGCCGACTACGGCCGCTATACGGTAGCGGCGGCAATGACGGAGACCGCCGAGAAGCTCACGGATGTGGACGGCGAGGCCGGAACCGCGCAATACAACCTGCTGGTGGGAGCCCTTGCCTCGCTCAGCCGGGGCGAGCACACCCCGGAACTCATCCTCGACTCCTACCTCCTGCGTGCACTGGCTACCGGGGGATGGGCGCCGAGCTTCACGGTGTGCGCCCGCTGCGGCGCGCCCGGTCCGCACACGGCCTTTTCGGCGCCGCTGGGCGGCATGGTGTGCAGCAATTGCCGTCCGCCGGGATCACCTGCACCCGCGGCGGAAACAGTCTTCCTGCTCGGGGCACTGCTGACAGGGGACTGGACGACCGCGGATGCGTCCCTGGCGCTTCACCGGCGGGAGGCTGCCGGTTTGGTGGCCAGCTATCTGCAATGGCATCTTGAACGGGTGCTGAAATCACTCAAACACGTGGAGCGTAGCTGACAGTGGCCCTTGGAAAGAAGAAAACCCCCGTCCGGCAACGGACCGAGCCTGTGATTGCGCCGTATCCGCACAGCTCCGGGGCCGTGCCGCCATCGATACCCGCGGAATTCATCCCGCAGCATGTGGCGATCGTCATGGACGGCAACGGCCGCTGGGCCAACCAGCGCGGACTGCCCCGGATCGAGGGCCATAAAGCGGGGGAGCCGGCGCTGCTGGATGTCGTCGCGGGCGCTATTGAGCTGGGCATCAAGTACGTCACGGTATACGCCTTCTCTACGGAGAACTGGCGGCGGTCCCCGGAGGAAGTCCGCTTCCTGATGGGATTTAACAAAGACGTGCTAAGACGCCAGCGGAACCAGTTGGACGAGTGGGGCGTGCGGATCCGTTGGTCGGGACGCCGGCCCAGGCTGTGGGGTTCGGTGATCCGTGAACTGGAAGAGGCGGAGGAGTACACCCGGGGCAACAGCACGTGCACGTTGACCATGTGTGTTAATTACGGCGGCCGTGCCGAAATTGCGGATGCTGTCTCGGCGATTGCCGAAGACGTTGCGGCCGGCAGGCTCAAGCCGGGTTCGATCACCGAAAAGACCATCCAGAAGTACCTGGACGAGCCGGACCTTCCCGACGTCGACCTCTTCCTCCGCAGTTCCGGCGAGCAGCGGCTCTCCAACTTCATGCTGTGGCAGTCGGCCTATGCGGAGTTTGTCTTCATGGACACGCTCTGGCCCGACGTCGATCGCCGCACCTTGTGGGACGCCGTCGAAATCTATGCCGGGCGGGACCGCCGGTACGGCGGGGCCGTGGATGCTGCCCGGCCCGGCCCGGAGGACGCATCCCGGCCCGTCGAGTCCGTGGAGTCCTGATTAGCGGTCAGCCCGGATGCGAACTGAGCCAGCCCACCAGGTCGCGGTAGGCTTCCTGCCGCACCTCGCGGCGTGAAAGGAAAACGTCGTGGATCGCCCGGGGGTAGCGGAACACGGACGTCCGGCGACCCAGGCCCAGCGCCCGGCGCGCGGTCTGTTCCACGTCGATCACGGCGTCCGCGACCATCAGCTCTTCAGACCACTCAGCCTGGATTCTGGTGCGGTCCGAGAGCATCACCAGAACCGGCGCCGCGATGTCCAGGCGCCGTTCCACGGCTGCATGCCCGGCAAGGACGGCCCGGGTCCAGCCCGCACGGATAGGGAACGACGCCGTCGGGCGCCACTGCGGATCCAGGAACCACTCGCCGTGGGCCTGATCGCTGACGCTCTGCCAATAGCCCGGCATTTCCGGAAAACGGAACGGCCGACGCGGGTCCGTGCGTGCGATCGGTTCCACGAGATGCATGGCAATGTTCCGGATCAGGCTGCTGCCCTGGAGCTCCAGCCATGGCGCGTTGAGGATCAGTGTCTCGAGCGCGGCCGGGTGCCGGTCCGCCCAGAGTGCCCCGATCAACCCGCCCAGCGAATGTGCCAGCATGTGGACCCCGGGATCCGTGGCCAGGCCGGTACGTCCTGCCACGTCCGCCTTGATTGCCTCGATCGCGGCCGAGATGTCCTCATCGTAGATGCCCAGGTCCGTGGTGTAACCGGGCGTCTGCCAGTCGCGCAGGCTCCGGCCGTACTTGCGGAGGTCCAGCGCATAGAAGTGGAGTCCGTGCGCACCGACATACCTGGCAAGTTCGGACTGCAGGAAGTAGTCCGCCCAGCCGTGAAGGTAGAGGACTACTCCGGGGCGGGCTGCACCGTCGGGTTCCCGGCCGTCCGTGGCCGGCCACTCCAAGGTCCGAAAGACCGTATTGCGCAGCGCCGAGAGGAAGGCCGGCGGACCGGCCGTAACTGCCGGGACGTACCGGACCAGCGTGGCACACACCGTGCCTTCGTCGTCGTCGGCCAGGGGCAGCTCCAGGGACTCGAATCCTTCCCCGAGCCGATCAGGCTGCCAGGATGGTGCCTCCGGCTCCGCCGCTTTCACTCCTCGCCGCCGTCGTCCAGGACGTAGCCCCTGATCCAGCGGTTCAGCCGCGCGTATGCGTCCGCCCGGACGTGGGGCGGAGACAGGAAGACGTCGTGGAGGGCGCCGTCGATCCTTTCAAGGGTGACCGTCCGGCCGAGGGCCATGGCCCGGATGGCGATCGTGTTCACGTCCAGCACGGCGTCGGTCCGTCGCATCGCCTCGGTCCAGAACATGCCGTTCGCGCTGGCTCCGGACAGGAGCACCAGGATCGGGATGTCGATCCGCAGTCCGCGGGCCACCCGGGAATGCCCGGCCAGGACCGCACTGAGCCAGCCGGCCCGCACGGGAAAAGCCAGGGGCGGCCGGTACTTGTTGTCCAGCGTCCACTCACCCTCAGCCTCGCTGCTGATGCTCCGCCAATAGAAGCCGCGCTCCGGCAGCCGCAGCACAGCCTCCGGACGGTACCGTGCCAGCGGTCCCACCATGGACCTGGCGGCACGCCGGACCAGTGAACTGCCATGCATTTCCAGCCAAGGGCTGTTGAGGACCAGCTGGGAAGCCACTCCCGGATGACGGCTCACCCACAGCGCGGCGATGAGGCCGCCGGTGGAGTGTCCCATCAAGGTCAGCGGCGGCTTGCCGGCGTGCTCCGACCAGAGGGAGCCGATGATGTCAATTGCCTTGCTGATTTCGGCGTCGTAGTCATCGAGGTCGGCCACGTAGCCGCCATGGGTGTCGGCCTGCAGGCTCCGCCCGTGGTTGTGCATATCGAGGGCAAAGAACTCAAATCCCTTCCCTGACCAGAACCGGGCGAGCTCCACGTTAAAGAAGTAATCGCTCCAGCCGTGCAGGAAGAGAATGGCGCGGCGGGGGAGGGGCCGGGGTCCGGAACCGCCCGGCCCGTCAGCCTCGCCTTGGGGAACGTGGCGCACAAGGGTAGCCGTGCGCTCCACGCCGTCGCCGCCTGTGGCCTGGTAGGTACAGGCTTCAAAATCGTCACCCAGGATATCTGTGTGCCACTCCATTTGATCAGCCTAGACAACGCCTGCTTCAGCGGCGAATACACCGGCCGTGCCCGCGAAGCGCGTCACACCGCCCGCCGGCGTGCGCGCCGGTTTGGTCTGCGGAGCCTGAACCGGAAAACTGGACTCATGCGCGTATATCCCACCTTCTTTCGCCTGGCCTTTTCATGGATGGACGCCGAACGCGCCCACAAGATCGGCTTCCGTGCCATCAGGCTGGCCCACAGCTCAGGGGCGGGCAGGGTGCTCGCCAAATTCACGGCACCGGCGCCGTCGCTCCAGACCACTGCCTTCGGCATTACCTTTCCTTCACCCTTCGGGCTCGCCGCAGGCTTTGACAAGGAAGGGCACGGCATTGAAGCGCTGACCGAACTCGGGTTCGGCCACGTGGAGGTCGGCACCATCACCGGGCAGGCCCAGCCCGGGAACGAAAAGCCCCGGCTCTTCCGCCTCGTCGAGGACAAGGCAGTTATCAACCGGATGGGATTCAACAACGACGGCGCCACCGCCGTGGCCCCCCGGCTGAAGTCCGCGCGGGCCGCCTTGCAGCGCCGCCACCCGGGGGTCCGCCCGGTGATCGGCGTCAACATCGGCAAGAGCAAGGTGGTGGAGCTCGAGGACGCAGCCAGCGACTACCTGGTCAGCGCCCGGAGCCTTGCACCGGCAGCCGATTACCTCGTGGTCAACGTCAGTTCACCCAACACGCCGGGTCTCCGCCTGCTCCAGAACGTCGAAACCCTCCGCCCCCTGCTCAAAGCGGTGGGAGAGGAAGCGGACAAGGCCGCCGGCAGGCACGTTCCGCTGCTGGTTAAGATCGCCCCGGACCTCACGGACGAGGACATCGACGATGTTGCGAAACTCGCCCTGGACCTCAAGCTGGACGGAATCATCGCCACCAACACCACGATCGGCCGGGAGGGGCTCACCTCCGATCCGGCAAAAATCCGGGACTGCGGGCCCGGCGGCCTCTCCGGGGCCCCGCTGAAGGCACGGTCCCTGGAAGTGCTGCGCCGCCTCAAGGACGCAACCGGCGGCTCGCTCACGCTCGTGTCCGTCGGCGGAGTGGAGGACGCCAGGGATGTCCAGGAACGGCTCGATGCCGGTGCCACCCTGGTGCAGGGCTACACGGCGTTCCTGTATGAGGGTCCGTTCTGGGCCGCGCGGATCAACCGGCAGCTGGCCAAACACCCCTCCCGCCGGTAACTGGCACTTCCGCGAAAGCGCCCGACGACAAAGAAGCCCCCGGCAGTTGGTGAACTGCCGGGGGCTTCTTATTGCCTTGATTAGGCGGGGAATTCTCCGCGCTTGACGAGCGGCTTGGGAAGGCGCAGGCGGCGGAACTGGAGTGAGCGCATGGACCCGTACCAGACAGTTCCGCGTTCCACCTCGCCAAACTTCTCCGTGAGGCGCTTGCGCAGCTTGCGGGACAGGATGAAGACGTCAACGAAAACGGCCAGGAACATCACCCAGAAGCCGCCCAGGACGTAGATCATCGCTTCGCTGGTGGAAGGGACCAGCAGCGAGATGACCACGAACAACAAGGCACCGAACATCAGGTACTCGCCCAGGCTGAAGCGGGCATCCACGTAATCGCGTGCGTAGCGCTTCTGCGGGCCCTTGTCCCGAAGGGGCAGGAACTTTTCGTCGCCTGTGTCCAGGGCCTGGCGCATTTTGATCCGCTGTTCCTGCACGGCCGCCCGCTCGGCTGCCTTGGAGGCCTTTCGGTCTTCCGGCACCAGGGGACGCTTCCGCGCGGCTTCCTGTGCTTTGCGCTTGGGCGTGGGCGCGCCCTTGCCGAGGGCTGCGTCCTGCCGGGCCAAGGCCTCGGCTGCCTGCTGGTCAACTACGTCCTGCGCCGTTGGCGCTTCTTTTTTACGTCCAAACACCCCTAAAGAATACCCTGCACGGGGAGGCGGAATTTCATGTGTCGCGCGGGTCAGGCGGCGGCGAACCGGGGGAGCCGGCGGGCGGTTCCGAAGTGTTTCCTGTGGTCACGGACACAGGTAGGGTTTTGGCCATGACTTCATCACCGGCGGGGACCCCGCAAAAAATCAGCGCAGGAATCGACGGGATCGGCGTCGAAGCCCTGCGCCGGGCTGTACATGAGTCCTTCGACACCACCGTTGGGCAGCTGAAAGATCTCGTGAAGCTCCCGGGCATCGCCTGGCCCAGCTTCGATCCTGCCCCGCTGGACCGCAGCGCGGAGGCCGTGGCGGAGCTGGTTCGGGCTGCGGGAATTGCTGACGTCCGGATCCTGCGCTGCAACAAAGAGGACGGCACGCCGGGCGGACCGGCTGTCGTGGCACGACGTACCGCTGCCGAGGGAAAGCCGACCATTCTGCTGTACGCCCACCATGACGTCCAGCCCACCGGGGACCTGGCGCTTTGGGAGACCGAACCGTTCACCGCCGTCGAACGCGACGGCCGGCTTTACGGGCGGGGAGCGGCCGATGACAAAGCCGGCATCATGGCCCATATAGCCGCGTATGCCGCCGTCACCGAGGTACTGGCCGACGAGCTGGGACTGGGTGTGACGTTTTTCTTCGAAGGCGAGGAGGAGGCAGGATCGCCCACCTTCCGCACGTTCCTGGAAACGCACCGCGAACTGCTGCGCGCCGACGTCATCGTGGTAGCGGATTCCAGCAACTGGAAAGTGGGCATTCCGGCCCTGACCACCAGCCTGCGCGGCCTGGTGGACGGGACCATTGAGGTACAGGTCCTGGAGCACGCCGTCCACTCCGGAATGTTCGGCGGCGCAGTCCTCGATGCGCCTACGCTGCTTTCGCGCCTGATCGCCACCCTCCACGACGACGAAGGAAACGTCGCCGTGAAAGGCCTCGTCAGCAGGGACGACGTCTCTGTCGACCTGACGGAGGCGGAATACCGGGCCGACGCGTCCGTGCTGGACGGAGTGCGCCTCGCCGGCAGCGGTACCATCGCCTCCCGGCTGTGGACCAAGCCGGCGCTGTCGATCATCGGCTTCGATGCTCCCGCCGTGGACGTTGCCTCCAACACCCTGCTGCCGAGGGCTCGGGCGAAGTTCAGCCTGCGGCTGGCTCCGGGCCAGGACCCGGCCGACGCCATGGCCGCCGTGCGGAACCATGTTGAGTCCAATGCACCGTTCGGCGCCAAGGTGGTGTTCACCCCGGGGGAGAGCGGAAGCTCCTTCCTGACTGACACGGGTTCCGCGGCCGCCGGATTGGCAATGTGGGCCCTCGGGGAAGCGTGGGGCGTTCCGGCGGTTGAAATGGGCATCGGTGGTTCGATTCCCTTCATCGCGGACCTTACGGAGGTCTACCCGGACGTGCAGATCCTGGTTACCGGCGTCGAGGACCCCGATTCCAGGGCCCACAGCGCCAATGAGTCCCTGCACCTTGAGGACTTCCGCAATGCGGTGGTGGCTGAAGCACTCCTCCTTGCCCGGCTCAACCATGAGGGTCTTGCCTGACGCCGGGAGCGGCAGCGCAGTGGCACCCACGTTCCCTGGCGGGTCTGTTCCGGAGTCGCCAGGGAACATTCAGGGTATGGCCACGGTTACGCCAGGAGTTAGAGCTACACGCAGGATCGACGTAGCATGTAGCTATAGCCCATACCGTTTCCGTAGGGGCGGGCAACGCGCAAGCCGAGTCGCCACCACCGTCGTAAGAAGGTAGGCCAATGAGCACTACAACCAATGAAAACAGCGCCGCAGCCACCGGCACCGCCAGCGAAGAACTGCCCACGCACGAGGTCAAGCTGACCGACGTCGCCGCGGGCAAGGTCCGCAGCCTGCTGGAGCAGGAAGGCCGCACCGACCTTCGCCTGCGCGTTGCTGTCCAGCCGGGCGGTTGCTCCGGGCTGATCTACCAGCTCTACTTCGATGAGCGGCTGCTCGACGGAGATGCCGTACGTGACTACGACGGCGTCGAGGTCGTTGTCGACAAGATGAGCGTCCCGTACCTCAGCGGCGCCAGCATCGACTTCGAAGACACCATCTCGAAGCAGGGCTTCACCATTGACAACCCCAACGCCGGCGGCTCCTGCGCCTGCGGAGATTCTTTCCACTAACCTGGCTCTTTTGCCCCATGACAGCTTGCTTTCGGCACCGGTGAAAACCGGTGCCGACGCACGGTGCCGACATGTGAGCGAAAACCCCCGGGGAGCGGTAAGCTCTACATCGAGTAGTAAAACTTTTAGTGTGCCCGGGGAGCCATCTACGGCCCGGGCAACAGCAACAAGTAGGAAGGGCCGTCTGTGAGTTCGCAGAACCGAACCGGCAGCCGACGCAAACAGATCACTACGATCACTGGCTTGGCACTAGCCGGCGCGTTGGCTTTGACTGGATGTTCACCAGAGGTACAGAGAGGCTGGTTGCCCACCGAGCGTGGCACCACCAATCACACTGACCGCATCATGGACCTCTGGGTCAACTCATGGATAGCCGCATTGGTCGTCGGCATCATCACCTGGGGACTCATGGTCTGGTGCATCGTGGCCTACCGCCGCCGCAAGGGCACCGTCGGGTTCCCGCGGCAGACCAGCTTCAACCTTCCCCTCGAGGTCTTCTACCTGACCATCCCGCTGTTCATGGTCCTGGTGTTCTTCTACTTCACCGACCGGGACCAGCAGGCCATCGACAACCGCTCCGAGCCGGCCGACGTCGTTGTGGACGTCCGCGGCAAGCAGTGGGCCTGGGACTTCAACTACAAGCAGGGCGACGTCATCACCGAAGACGTCCACGAAGCAGGCGTCCAGGCGCACCTCACCGGTGCTGAAGTGGACAAGGAAAAGCTGCCCACCCTGTACCTCCCCGTCAACAAGTCTGTTGACCTCGAGCTGAACTCCCGCGACGTTATCCACTCTTTCTGGGTCCCCGCCTTCCTGCAGAAGCGCGACATGATCCCGGGCAAGACGAACTACATCAGGTTTACCCCCACCAAAGAGGGCACCTACGACGGCAAATGTGCCGAACTCTGCGGCGAATACCACTCCGAAATGCTGTTCCGCGTGAAGGTTGTCTCCGAAACGGAGTTCCAGGCGCACATGGACCAGCTGCGACAGGACGGCAACACCGGCCTGCTCGGCGAAGAGTACGACCGCAACCCGAACCTGAACGAAATTAAGTAAGGGGAGCGACGTGGCTACGTACACTCAATCCGCCGGGATCCTCGAAAGTCCCGTTGTTCCGAAGTCCAAGGGACGCATCGTCGTCAACTGGATCACTTCGACCGACCACAAGACCATCGGGTACATGTACCTGATCTCGTCCTTCGTGTTCTTCTGCTTCGGCGGCGTCATGGCGCTGCTGATCCGCGCCGAGCTTTTCGAGCCCGGAATGCAGATCCTGCAGACCAAAGAGCAGTACAACCAGCTGTTCACCATGCACGGAACCGTCATGCTGCTGATGTTTGCGACCCCGCTGTTCGCAGGCTTCGCCAACGTCATCATGCCCCTGCAGATCGGTGCACCCGACGTCGCCTTCCCGCGACTGAACGCACTGGCCTTCTGGTTCTTCCTCTTCGGCTCCACGATCGCCGTCTCCGGCTTCATCACCCCGCAGGGTGCCGCTTCGTTCGGCTGGTTCGCGTACGCGCCGCTGTCCAACACCACGTTCAGCCCCGGCGTCGGCGGTGACCTCTGGGTGTTCGGCCTCGCGCTCTCCGGCTTCGGCACCATCCTCGGTGCGGTCAACTTCATCACCACCATCATCTGCATGCGCGCTCCGGGCATGACCATGTGGCGCATGCCGATCTTCACCTGGAACACGCTGGTTACGGCAATCCTGGTCCTGATGGCTTTCCCGCCTCTCGCAGCTGCCCTGTTCGCCCTCGGCGCCGACCGCCGCTTCGGAGCACACATCTTCGATCCCGAGAACGGCGGTGCAGTCCTCTGGCAGCACCTGTTCTGGTTCTTCGGCCACCCCGAGGTGTACATCATCGCGCTGCCGTTCTTCGGCATCGTCTCCGAGATCTTCCCCGTCTTCAGCCGCAAGCCGATCTTCGGCTACAAGGGCCTCGTGTACGCAACCATTGCCATCGCGGCTCTGTCCGTGACCGTGTGGGCGCACCACATGTACGTCACCGGCTCGGTCCTCCTGCCGTTCTTCTCCTTTATGACGATGCTGATCGCCGTACCTACCGGCGTGAAGTTCTTCAACTGGATCGGCACCATGTGGCGGGGTTCCATCACTTTCGAAACGCCCATGCTCTGGAGCATCGGCTTCCTGGCAACCTTCCTGTTCGGTGGTTTGACGGGCATCATCCTCGCGTCACCGCCTCTTGACTTCCACGTATCGGATTCCTACTTCGTGGTGGCCCACTTCCACTACGTGGTGTTTGGCACCGTGGTGTTCGCGATGTTCGCCGGCTTCTACTTCTGGTGGCCGAAGTGGACCGGCAAGATGCTCAACGAGCGCCTGGGCAAGATCCACTTCTGGCTCCTGTTCCTCGGTTTCCACGGAACCTTCCTGATCCAGCACTGGCTGGGTGTCGAAGGCATGCCCCGCCGTTACGCGGACTACATGCCGCAGGACAACTTCACTTGGATGAACCAGTTCTCCACGATCTCCTCGTTCGTGCTGGGTGCTTCGCTGATCCCGTTCTTCTGGAATGTGTACATCACCTGGCGCAGCAACGAAAAGGTTGAGGTGGACGATCCCTGGGGCTTCGGTGCTTCGCTCGAGTGGGCAACCTCCTGCCCGCCGCCGCGCCACAACTTCACGTCGCTGCCCCGCATCCGTTCGGAGCGTCCGGCACTGGACCTCCACCACCCGGAGCTCGCACAGTCGCACACCGTTGAATCACCGGCACCGGCAGCGTCCGTGCTGGGCAACGCAGATCAGAAGGACACCGCCAAGTGAAGATCGAATCATGGATTTTTGGAGCCGGAGTCTTCTTCTTCGTACCGGTCTCCCTGGTTTACGGATTCCTGACCAACTGGTCTGAGTGGGTCGGCATCCTCGGTATCCTTCTCGTTGGCGGCCTCGCCGGCATGATCGGTGCATACCTTGGCTTCACCGGCAAGCGCGTGGGCATGCGTCCTGAGGACCGCAACGACGCCGAGATCCACGAAGGTTCAGGCGAGCAGGGCCACTTCAGCCCCTGGAGCTGGTGGCCGCTGGTCCTGGGCCTGTCCTGCGCAGGCGGATTCCTCGGCCTGGCCGTAGGATTCTGGGTCACGTTCATCGCCGGCGGCCTGGCCGTCATCGCCCTCGTCGGCTGGGTCTACGAATACAGCCGCGGCGATCACGCACACTAGCGCCTAAGCACTGTTCACAACGACGGCGGGCCCCACCATTCGGTGGGGCCCGCCGTCGTTGTTTGCGCTGAACCACGGTAGGACGCGTTTCCTACCGTGCGCGCTGGGAGGGGCGGGGCCGGCTTGAGGCCGTTCGTAAGCCCTCAGGCGGCCGCGCCTGCTTCCAGCAGAAGCGTCAGGCCTTCCAGTGCCGCCTCGGCGGATTCAACGCTGTAGCGGGCAGGAAGCGCCTCGGGATCAACTGAGAGTTCCACTTCACAGCCACAATGGAAATCGGCTGTCATGACTTCGAGCAGGGACCGTGCATCGACGGGCACGATTCCCTTTTTTCCGATTCTGACCGGCAGGCCGGATTCCGTAACAGCCCGGACGAAGACAGCGGCCGGCCGCGCGTGCAGGCCTATGGGTGATTGAACGATTGCCTTGCGCACTGGCAACAGGACTCCTTTGTTCCGACGGGTTTCGGCCGTCACGACTGCATTCCTGAACAAGCGTAGTGCCGCTACATCCGGCGGCTGAAACCGCCGTCGGGGTGGTCTAGACCTGCCCTCTTGTTGCTCTACCCTTAAAACATGAATGTAGATCTGGATCGCGGCCATGGCGGCCTCTGACGCGAGCAGGATGGTAGGGGAGATCGACCGCGACAGCGGGACGCCCATCTACGTCCAGCTGCGGGAACTTCTGCGCGCACACATCACCGCCTCCTGTCCGCCTGGCGCGTCGTTGCCCTCGGAGCGTGACCTCGCCGAGAGATTCGGCCTGGCCCGCATGACGGTCCGCCAGGCCATCGATGCACTGGTAGGCGAGGAGGTCATTGAACGGGTGGTGGGTCTGGGCACCTTCGTCCGGAAACCAAAGCTTGACCTGCAGGTCAAACTGACTTCTTACAGCGAGGAAATGCAGCGCCGTGGCATGGTCCCTGCCGCCAAGGTGCTCAGCTTCGAACAGATCGGCGCGAGTGCGTTCCTGGCCCGGGAGCTTCAGTTGGACGAGGGAACGCCCCTGGTGCGCTTCAGGCGCCTCCTGCTGGCCGACAACGAGCCCATGAGTGTTGACGAGAACTTTATTCCCGCCCATCGCGTGCCAGGCCTGCTCGACGGCGAACCACCCACCTCGCTGTACAACGTCCTGAGTGAACGCTTTGGCCTGGTCATGGAGTGGGGGGAGGACATGATTGAGGCTACGGCGGCCTCACCGTCAACAGCCAGGCTGCTCAACGTAGAGGTCGGATCGCCGCTGCTGAAGATCCAGAGGCACGCCTTCGTTGCCCGCTCCATGGTGGACTACTCGGTGTCCTACTACCGGGCAGACCGCTACAAGCTCTGGGTGCCCCTGCAGCGTCCCGGCGTCCGTCCTACGCGCAACTACGCCTCCGGCTACCGGAATCCATAGGGGACACAGAAGAGGCCCGGTCCATGCGGACCGGGCCTCTTCTGTAATGCTGTCAAACCATCAGCTAGTGGCTGAGGGTCTTCTGTCCCTCGGCAGTTTCCACCGCTTCGTGCTGGCCGTGGTGCCCGTGGGCAGCCTCGAGCTCAGCCGGCGAAGCAGGTGCAACCCTGTCCTCGAAGAACCAGCGCGAGAGCGCCGCGCGGCGCTTTTCCTTGCGGGTTACGACGCCGTGTTCGTTCGGAACCGCAGGCAACGGCACCGGTGACTCGAAGCCCACCAGCTTGTAGCGCTTGTAGTCATCCAGCGGTGCGTGGACCTCAATGAACTCACCGTGCGGCAACCTGACGATTCGGCCGGTTTCGCGGCCGTGCAGGGCGATTTCGCGGTCCTTGCGCTGAAGCGCCAGGGCGACGCGCTTGGTCACGACGAACGCGATGACCGGGCCGATGAAGAATAGTGCGCGCAGCCAGTAGGTGACATCGTTCAGAGCAACGTGGAAGTGCGTTGCAATGAGGTCCGAGCTAGCGGCGGCCCACATCACGCAGTAGAACGTGAAGCCGGCCATGCCGATCGCGGTCCGGGTGGGAGCGTTGCGCGGGCGGTCCAGAACGTGGTGCTCGCGGTCGTCCTTGGTGATCCAGCGTTCGATCCACGGGTACATGAACAGCACCGTGAAGACGAGGCCGGCAGGTACCAGGGCCGGCAGCAGCACGTTCAGGGTCAGGACCTGGCCGAAGATGACGTACTCGAAGTGGAAGTCGCCGATGACACCAGGCATGAGGCGCAGGGCGCCGTCAACCCAGCCGATGTACCAGTCAGGCTGCGTGCCTGCGGAAACCGGGGAGGGGTCGTAAGGGCCGTAGTTCCAGATCGGGTTGATGGTGAAGAACGCCGCCATGAGGGCGACAACACCGAACACGATGAAGAAGAAGCCGCCGGCCTTGGCCGCGTAAACCGGACCAAGGGGGTAGCCGACGACGTTGCCGTCGTTGCGGCCCGGGCCGGGGTACTGCGTGTGCTTGTGAACAACCACCATGAAAAGGTGAATCACGATCATCAGCAGGATCAGTGCCGGTACCAGGAGGATGTGCAGCATGTAGAGCCGGCTGATGATGACCGTACCGGGGAACTCGCCGCCGAAGAGGAAGAACGAGATGTAGGTACCAATGACAGGGATCGACTTGATGACGCCGTCGATGATCCGCAGGCCGTTGCCGGAGAGCAGGTCGTCGGGGAGCGAGTAGCCGGTGAAGCCTGCCGCCATCGAGAGGATGAGCAGGACGCCGCCCACCACCCAGTTCAGTTCGCGGGGCTTACGGAACGCGCCGGTGAAGAACACGCGCAGCATGTGCACGGAGACGGAAGCCACGAACAGCAGTGCGGCCCAGTGGTGCACCTGGCGCATGAACAGGCCGCCGCGGACATCAAACGAGATATCCAGCGATGAGCTGTAGGCGACGGACATTTCGACGTTCTTCAGCGGCGTATACGAGCCGTCGTAGTGCGTCTCCGCCATGGACGGATCAAAGAAGAACGTCAGGAAGGTGCCGGAGAGCAGAAGGATGACGAAGGAGTACAGGGCCACTTCGCCGAACATGAACGACCAGTGGTCCGGAAAGACCTTACGGCCAAATTCGCGGAGGATGCCCGAACCGCCGACGCGCTGGTCAACAAAGTCGGTAATGCGGCCGCCCTTGGTTTTGGCGACGAAGGCGGGGGCATTAGCTGTTGATGTTGCGCTCATGCTCATCACGCTCCCAGTAACTCGGTCCTACGGGTTCTTTGAAGTCGCTCGTAGCGACCAGGTACCCCTCGGCGTCAACTGCGATGGGCAGCTGGGGGAGAGGCCGGCTGGCCGGGCCAAAGATAACCTTGCATTCCTGGGTCAGGTCAAAGGTCGACTGGTGGCACGGGCACAGCAGGTGGTGGGTCTGCTGCTCGTACAGGGCAACAGGGCAACCAACGTGGGTGCAGATCTTCGAGTAGGCAACGATGCCGTTGTAGCTCCAGTCCTCGCGGCCCGCAGAGGGCTTGAGGGACTCGGGGTTCAGGCGCATGAGCAGGACGACGGCCTTGGCCTTCTCGTTCAGCTTGCCTTCATGCAGTTCGTTCAGGCCTTCCGGAATCACGTGGAAGGCCGAGCCGATGGTGACGTCCGAGGCCTTGATGGGCGTACCGTCGGGGTCCCGGGTGAGGCGCTTGAGCTTGCCTTCCTGCGGGGCCCACATGGTGTGTGCAAGCTTGTCGTCCGGGCGGGGACCGAGGTCACCGAAGACGGCCAGTGCAGGCAGCGGAGCCAACGCTACGGCGCCGAGGAGGGTGTTGCGGATCAGCGGCCGGCGCTTGATCCCGGTTTCCTCGACGATGTCGTCAACGATTCGGACGGCCGCCTGGCGGTCTTCTTCGGTGCGGATGGCGTGGCGCTCTTCCGAAACCTCGTGGTCCGGCATGAGGGCCTTGGCCCAGTGGACAATGCCGGTGCCGATGCCGAGCATGGCAAAGGCGGTGCCGATGCCCAGCAGGGCATTCTGCAGCCGGATGGTGGCGATCGTGGAGTCGGGTCCAAGATCGATGGCGAAGTACGCCACCAGGAAGATCACGGTGCCCACGACCGAGCTGCCGAAGAGGACGGCAACCTGCCGTTCTGCACGCTTTGCGGCCTTCGGGTCCGTGTCAGCCAGGCGCAAACGATGCGGGGGAATTCCAGGATCCTGGAACTTCTCCACCTCATTCTGACCAGCCGTAGCTACGGTGCCCGAGTGGTTCGGACTGCCGTCACTATGGTTGCCCATAATTCGCCTCATCCTTCTCTCGTCCCGGCCAGTGCCGGGTTAGTTTTCAATTCCATACTGCTGACTCGTCAGCAGGAGTTCTTACAGTTGCGGACGTCGCTAGGACGTCCGGGACGTCAGCCAGATGGTGAAGGCGATGATGACGCCCAGGCCGGCGATCCAGACAAACAGACCTTCAGAAACCGGCCCCAGGGCGCCGAGATCGGCTCCGCCGGGTGAACCGTTGGCTTCGATCTGCTTCAGGAAGGTGATGATGTCGCGCTTGCCTTCAGGTGAGACGTTGGCGTCGTTGAAGACCGGCATGTTCTGCGGTCCGGTAACCATGGCCTCATAGATGTGCTTTTCGGACACATCAGCAAGGGCCGGTGCGAACTTGCCGCGGGTGAGCGCGCCGCCGGCGGCCGCTGCGTTGTGGCACATGGCGCAGTTGACCCGGAAGAGCTCGCCACCCTCGGCGGCGTTGCCTTGTGCGTCCAGGAGGCCCTCTTCGGGGATGGACGGGCCGGGGCCGAGCGAAGCGACGTAAGCGGACAGCTGGTGGGTCTGTTCGTCGTTGAACTGTGCGGGCTTCTTGTAAGCCTGCGGGCCGTTCATCTGCATGGGCATGCGCCCGGTGCCTACCTGGAAGTCAACAGCGGCAGCACCGACGCCTACAAGTGAGGGTCCGTCCTTGGTTCCGCTCGCACCCATGCCGTGGCAGGTTGCGCAGTTGGCGGCGAAAAGCTTCCCGCCCTCTTCAGTGTCGTTCGCACTGAAGCTGGTGGTGGAAGCCTTGGCCTCGTTGACGGTGGTGGCAACGGCGTACAGCCCACCAGTGAGGAGGAGGCCCATCAGCAGCAGCGCAATGGCTGCCAGTGGGTGACGTCGCTTCTGCGAGAGTGCCTTCACGTGGTGGTTCCTTTATTCGATCGTGCGTCGGCTCCGGGAGCCGCTTCTTGAAATTCTGCCTCTTGTAGAAAAAGAGTCAAGTCGGGGCTACCTGAGGACGTAGATGACCAGGAAGAGGCCGATCCACACGACGTCGACGAAGTGCCAGTAGTACGAGGTGACAATCGCGGACGTTGCTTCGAAGTGACCAAACTTCTTGGCGGCAAACGAACGGCCGATGATGAAGAGGAAGGCGATGAGGCCGCCAATGACGTGCAGGCCGTGGAAGCCGGTGGTCATGTAGAAGGCCGAGCCGTACGCATTCGACGAGAGCGACACATGCTCCGAGACGAGCATGGCGTATTCAGTCGCCTGACCGGCAACGAAGAAGGCGCCCATGATGAACGTGAGGGTGAACCATTCGTTCATCCCCCAACGCGTGAAGGCAAGGGGGCCGCCGGCGCGGCGCGGCTGGAGCCGCTCAGCGGCGAAGACGCCCATCTGGCAAGTGAATGAACTTGCCACGAGGACGATCGTGTTTACGAGCGCAAAGGGGAAGTTGAGCTTGGCTGTCTCTTCGGCCCACATCTGTCCGGACGTCGAACGGAGTGTGAAGTACATGGCAAAGAGACCGGCGAAGAACATCAACTCACTGGACAACCAGACAACGGTTCCTACGGAAACCATATTCGGGCGGTTCAGCGTCGGGTGCGCCGGGGTACTGGGGGCATGGGTCGCAGATGTCACATAGACATTATGTCTGTAAAAGTTCCTCCTGCCCAACGCAAACCGCCATTTCCGCGGACTTTTTCTACAAAGACGCGAATTCGCGCGGAAAAGTTCCCGGGCCGGTTCACATTGGTCATCAGGGCGGGTGCCTCGATAGCATCAGGAGGTGACTTCACAGGCATCTGCACAGGCGGCGGGCAACACCTGGCCGCGGCTCATTTCGGCACTGATCAACGGCGCGGACCTGACGGCCGACAATACGGAATGGGCGATGGACACCATCATGTCCGGGGAAGCCACCCCTTCGCAGATCGCCGGGTTCCTGGTGGCGCTGCGGTCAAAGGGTGAGACGGTGGATGAGATAGCCGGGCTTGTCGAGGCCATGCTGGCGCACGCGAATCCGGTCGACATCGGCGGCGAGAAGCTGGACATTGTGGGCACCGGCGGTGACCAGCTGAACACCGTCAACATTTCCACCATGGCCGCACTCGTCTGTGCGGGAGCGGGCGCAAAGGTGGTTAAGCACGGCAACCGGGCGTCGTCGTCGTCGTCAGGATCAGCGGACGTCCTCGAAGCGCTCGGCGTCCGGCTGGACCTGCCCATCGAGCGCGTTGCGCGCAACGCCGACGAGGCGGGGATCACGTTCTGCTTCGCCCAGGTGTTCCACCCCTCTTTCCGGCACACGGCCGTGCCGCGCCGGGAGCTTGCCATTCCCACGGCGTTCAACTTCCTCGGCCCGCTGACCAATCCTGCTCGGGTTCAGGCTTCCGCGGTTGGTGTCGCCAACGCAAGGATGGCCCCCTTGGTTGCCGGGGTCCTGGCCAAGCGCGGAAGCCGCGGGCTGGTTTTCAGGGGAAGTGACGGACTGGACGAACTGACAACCACCGGGCCGTCCACTGTATGGGAGATCCGGAACGGCGAAGTGACGGAGCAGACGTTTGATCCCCGGGTACTGGGCATCCGTGCCGCGACAGTGGAGGAGCTCCGCGGCGGCGACGCGAAAGCCAATGCCGCCGTCGTCCGTGATGTCCTGAGCGGCGCGGCGGGCCCGGCCCGTGACGCCGTCCTGCTGAATGCCGCCGCTGGCCTGGTGGCGTTCGACGTCGATGCCGAGGGCGCGCTCACCGACCGGATGGCGGCCGCGTTGAAGCGGGCGGAAGAGTCCATTGATTCCGGTGCCGCGGCGGCCGTGCTGGAAAAGTGGGTCGCCCTTACCCGGGGTTAGCCGTAATGGCCGGGCTTACTGCTCGAAGCCCAGTGCGAAAGCCGCATCGAGGTCGTGCTGGGAGTAGGCGCGGAACGCGATGTGGGTCGTGGTGTGGACCACCGCCGGCACCTTGGACAGCTTGTCCGCAATGACGTCCGCCAGGTCATCGTGCTTCGCCACCCGGGCCACGGCGATCAGGTCCCATTCCCCGGTCACGGAATAGACTTCGCTGATGCCCGGAATCGCCGAAATTTCCTCTGCCGTCTCCGGAATTCGGGATGCGTCTGTCTTGATCAGGACGAATGCGGTGATCACTCTTGACCTTTCGGATGGGTGCGTCCCTGCGGGGAACGGCGGGCGATGCTGTGTGCTGCCAGCCTAGTACATCGGGGGTGAATCAGCGGAGCTGCCGGCGTCCTTTGAGCCGGCCGGCAGCGGCCACAATCACCCGGTAGCCCACAAGGAAAACGCCCAGGCTCAGCGTGGCAACGATGACGAATGGCAGGACCACCGTCTGTCCGGTCACCGCCCGCAGAACCATGCCCAGGGCCACAGCGCCGAGCCACACAGCGATGCCTTCCGGCCAGACGCGCAACGGCCCCCGCCATACCCTCAATACAAGCCACGCAATCGCACCCCCGGCCAGAAAGGGCCAGGCCGTCGAGAGGACCCCGGTGATCACGTCCCCGCGCTGGTGCGCGTCCCGGCCGATGGCTGCAAACGCGAGGATCAGGACAGTATCGGCGAGGGCGGCAAGTACTGCCTCGTTCCTGGTGGCGGCGCGGACGGGTGTCGGGTTAGGGCGGGAAGGCATACCTCCACACTAGTTGCGGTTTCGTGCCGGGACGAGCCGATGTGAGCCGGCGTCTCAGGGTCGATGGCTCTAGACTATGACCGGGAACACCGCCAACAACCTTGCCGGGGCGTTCCGTCGCGCCCCTACTGCACCCAACTCATCCCGCAACGACAAACCGGACGGCAGCATGAGACTTGTCCAGATCGCGCAGCACGCCAGCGACCTCCCGCGGGCAGGGGAGTTCTACGCCGCCCTGCTCGGCGTCGAAGTCCGTGCAGTATTCAATCCGCCGGGCCTCCTTTTCTTTGACCTGGACGGCGTGCGGTTGCTGCTCGAGGCCGGGGCGCCGTCGGCCTTGCTTTATCTGGCTGTGCCTGACGTCAGGGAATCAGTGTCCGGGCTCCGGGGCAGGGGAGTGGAGATCATTGAGGAGCCCACAGTGATCTTCAGCCATGCAGATGACCGTCTGGGGCCGCCCGGAACCGACGAATGGATGGCCTTCATCCGCGACAGCGAAGGGAACACCGTTGGCCTGGTCAGCCAGCTGCCGCGTTAACGGCCGGCCTGCCGGACCATTGTGCCGCGAATCACCCGCCGCTAGGCTCGCACACGCAACTGAAGGACCGCCGTCGGGAGTCCTTTCCGGCGAAGCCAGTGAGATGAGGGGACCACGTGACTGAAAAGATCACCACCTGCCTGTGGTTTAACAGCCAGGCAGAGCAAGCCGCGGACTTCTACGTCTCGGTCTTTGACGACTCGAAAATCCTGAATGTGGCCCGTTATGGCGACGTTGGACCCGGCCCCGCAGGCCAGGCGATGACCGTGGAATTTGAAATTGAAGGCCGGAAGTTCCTGGGGCTTAACGGTGGGCCCGCGTTCACTTTTACTGAAGCTGTTTCCTTTGTCATCAACTGCTCCTCACAGGAAGAAGTGGACCGGTACTGGACAGCACTCACGGCCGGCGGTTCGGAGGGCCAGTGCGGCTGGCTCAAGGACAAGTTCGGCCTTTCGTGGCAAGTGGTTCCTTCCGTCATGGGGCAGTTGCTGGGCGGGCCGGATCCTGCGGGCGCCCAGCGTGCCATGCAGGCAATGCTGGGAATGCGCAAACTGGTGATCAGCGAGCTGCAGGCCGCCTATGACGGGGCCTGAAAAAATTGACGGGGCCTGATAGGAACGGACTCCCAGGTCGGGCGCGGGGGAGTGGACCACATGCCATGTGGCCCTACCCGGCTCCGGCCGGCGGGAAGATAATCGGGAATACCTACCCCGCACGCGATTGGAGGCCTTCGCGATGTCTGTTTACACGCTCGGAATCTGGCTGGTGAAACCAGGCAGGGAAAATGATTTCGTCCAGGCATGGCGCGATCTCGCCCGCAAGACCGAAGAGGATTTTCCCGGTGCGAAGGCCGTCCTGATGCACGATCGCGATGTTCCCAACAGGTTCATCAGTACCGGCCCCTGGGAGTCGCTTGAACAGGTCGACGTATGGCGGGCCTCGTCCGCCTTTACCCAGGGCTATGAGGCCATGCGCGAAATGCTGGAGCACTTCGAACCGCACACCCTTGATGAAGCGGCGACTATCGGCTGATGCCGGCCGGAGCCAACACGCTCACAGCGGGCCCAGCAGGGCCGTTTTCCTGACAAGTCCCGGGTGAACGGCATTGACAACCACGCCCGTGCCGCGGAAGCGCTACCTCTGAGCGCCTCCGCAAGCCAAACCGGAAACAATCCAGCCTCCGGAAGTGGTGTGGCTGACACCGACGATCCAATCACCACTGAGGACGGTCTGTTCGTCGGAGGGATGCCATCCGCCGTGCGGGGCGCCGGAAGGCGTTAATCGGGATTTGGACTTGGACCATGCCACGGCGGCTGACTCAGGCGTGGCGTCGCCCGGGACGCTTGTATCGACATCTGCGACAAACGGGCTGTGGCACGGCGTGGTGCTCTGGTCCGGCTCTGTCACGACCTGCGTTGGTCCAGTCGCACAGGAGGATAACGCGAGCAGAAAGATAGCCGCTGCTCCAGCTGTCTGCGCTTTTCCTGGCATGACCGCAGCATAGCGGCGTCGGCTTCGTTTGTTTGTGCCGTCTTTCCTTGGGCAGCGGATGGGGCGGATCCGAGGTCGATCGGAGGGTGGGGGCCTTTCGCCGAAAAACTTCTACTTTACATAATGTAGATTATCGGCGTTATTGGGAAGCAACTCAGAAGGCGGAAGGACCCGCCTTTCTGAACCCTTAGTCACCGCCTCCGATCAACCGCCGACATAGGCTGCAAGGTGTTCTCCGGTGAGCGTCGAGCGTCCGGCGACGAGCTGGGCCGGCGTGCCCTCAAAGACGATCAGTCCGCCGTCATGCCCGGCGCCCGGGCCAAGGTCGATAATCCAGTCGGCGTGAGCCATGACGGCCTGGTGATGTTCGATCACGATTACCGATTTGCCGGAATCCACCAACCTGTCCAACAGGCCCAGCAGGTTCTGGACGTCGGCGAGATGCAGGCCGGTGGTCGGTTCGTCCAGGACGTACACGTCGCCCTTCTCCGCCATCTGGGTAGCCAGCTTGACGCGCTGCCGCTCGCCGCCGGACAGCGTGGTGAGCGGCTGGCCGAGCGTCAGGTACCCGAGTCCGACGTCGACGAGCCGGTCGAGGATCTTGTGGGCAGCCGGCGTCCTTGCCTCGCCTGCGCCGAAGAACTCCTCGGCTTCGGTCATCGACATTGCCAGCACTTCAGCGATGTTGCGCCCGCCCAGTTCGTATTCCAGGACTGACGCCTGGAACCTCCGGCCCTCGCAGTCCTCGCAGACGGACTCAACAGTGGCCATGACACCCAGTTCCGTGAAGATGACGCCGGCGCCGTTGCAGGTGGGGCAGGCGCCCTCGGAGTTGGAGCTGAACAGGGCAGGCTTCACACCGTTGGCCTTCGCGAACGCTTTGCGGATGGGTTCAAGAAGGCCCGTGTACGTCGCCGGGTTACTGCGGCGCGAGCCCTTGATGGCGCCCTGGTCGATCACCACAACGCCGTCGCGGCCGGCCACCGAGCCCTGGATCAGCGAGCTCTTGCCTGACCCCGCGACTCCTGTCACGACGCAGAGCACGCCGAGCGGAACGTCGACGCTCACATCCCGGAGGTTGTGCGTCGAGGCACCACGCACGTCCAGGGTGCCGGACGGCGTGCGCACGGAGCTTTTTACGGATGCCCGGTCGTCGAGGTGGCGGCCGGTGATGGTGTCACTCCCCCGCAGCCCCTCCACATTTCCCTCGAAGCAGACGTGGCCGCCCTCGGTTCCTGCGCCGGGACCGAGATCAACAACGTGGTCAGCGATGTCGATGGTTTCCGGTTTGTGCTCGACGACGAGCACGGTGTTGCCTTTGTCACGCAACTGCAGCAGCAGCTGGTTCATCCGTTCGATGTCATGCGGGTGGAGACCGATCGTCGGCTCGTCAAAGACGTAGGTAACGTCCGTAAGGGACGAGCCGAGGTGCCGGATCATCTTGGTCCGCTGCGCCTCTCCCCCGGACAGCGTGCCCGCGGGCCGGTCCAGGGAGAGGTAACCCAGCCCGATTTCGGCGAAGGAGTCGAGCAGGTGCTGCAGCCCTTTGAGGAGCGGGGCCACAGACGGCTCCTTGAGGTCACGGACCCAGCCGGCCAGGTCGCTGATCTGCATCGCGCACAGGTCGGCGATGTTCCTGCCCTGGATCTTCGAGGACCTTGCCTCCGGGCTGAGCCGCGTACCGTCGCACTCATGGCAGGCCTGAAAGGTGATGGCACGCTCCACGAAGGCCCGGATGTGCGGCTGCATCGCATCGACGTCCTTGGAAAGCATCGACTTCTGGATTTTCGGGATCAGGCCCTCGTAGGTGAGGTTGATGCCTTCGACCTTGATCTTGGTCGGCTCCTTGTAGAGGAGGTCGTCCAGCTCCTTCTTGGTGAACTTCGCGATCGGCTTGTCCATGTCGAAGCCGGCACCGCTGAAGATACGGCCGTACCACCCGTCCATGCTGTAGCCGGGGACCGTCAGGGCACCCCCGCCGAGCGACTTGCTGTCATCGTAGAGCGCCGTGAGGTCGAAATCGGAGACCGAGCCCATGCCCTCGCAGCGCGGACACATGCCGCCCAGGTAGACCGCGTTCTGCACCACGCTCTTCTCGACCCTGCCGCCTTTCTCGGTGCTCATCACCCCGCTTGCCTTCCGCGTCGGGACGTTGAAGGAGAATGCCGTGGGCGGCCCGATATGCGGTGTCCCCAGCCGGCTGAACAGGATGCGCAGCATCGCGTTGGCGTCCGTGGCGGTGCCCACGGTGGAGCGGGGGTTGGCACCCATCCGTTCCTGGTCCACGATAATAGCGGTGGTCAGGCCTTCCAGCAGGTCGACGTCCGGCCGCGCCAGTGTCGGCATGAAGCCCTGCACGAACGCGCTGTACGTCTCGTTGATCATCCGCTGCGACTCCGCGGCAATCGTGGCGAACACCAGGGAGCTTTTGCCCGAACCCGAGACGCCCGTAAATACCGTCAGCCGGCGCTTCGGGATCTCCAGGCTGACATCTTTGAGGTTGTTCTCCCGCGCGCCCTGCACACGGATCAGGTCGTGGCTGTCGGCCACGTGCGGGGCCGGCGACTGGGGGTCGGTCTGGGTGGCCATGCTCATCGTGTCTCCCTCGGTTATGCGGGGCAGCCGCCGCGGCTTCCGTCGGCGTCGCCCGATCCAATCTAACCAGCTCCGGCCGATCAGCCGGGGAACCCTACCGTTTGGTAGCCACCATTGTCTTAAGCCCGAAGCTCACTGAGAATGAACCATGACGGTCTACATGAGGTCCCTGGAAACTGCTGTCCCGCCCACCGTACTCATTCAGTCTGAAGCCCGCGATGTGTTTGCCGCCCAGCCAGGGCTGACCAGGCTGGGGTCGCGGCTGGTCAACACCTGCTTTGATTCCGCAGCCATCGATACCCGGTACACGGCTGTTACCGAGCTCACCAAAGACAGCCGTGCGGATGATCCGCAGTTCTTCGACCCGGATACCGGCCTGGTCCTGAGTCCTAGCACGAAAGTCCGGAACGATATTTTCGGCCGCGAAGCCACGAAGCTTTTCGTAGAGTCCGCCAGGGCGGCGCTGGATGCCTGTGCCGGCATCGATGCGGCTGACGTGACCCATCTCGTGACAGTCTCGTGCACCGGATTCTTCAACCCCGGGCCGGACTACAAAATCGTCCGTGCCCTGGGTTTGAGTCCGGCCGTGCAGCGCTACCACCTCGGTTTCATGGGCTGTTACGCGGCGTTTCCGGCGTTGCGCGCCGCCAAATCGTTCTGCGAGGCAGACCCGGACGCCGTTGTCCTGATTGTCTGCGCGGAGCTTTGTTCCCTTCACGTCCGCACCTCCAACGACCCCGACACCATCATGGGCTCGGCCCTGTTCGCCGATGGCGCCGCAGCAGCAGTCATCTCGGCCAGGGACATTCCGGACGGAACGCCCCTGTTGCAGCTGGACCACTTCGAAACGGTACTCACTCCCGTCGGTGAGGAATCCATGGCGTGGAACATCGGCGACGAGGGTTTCGAGATGGTGCTGGGCAACTACGTCCCGCACATCATTGACGACCACATCATCGGCGCGCTTGAGCCGCTGCTTATGCGGGACGAATCCTTGCGGGGACTCCCCTACCGTGACATCACCCACTGGGCTATCCACCCCGGCGGGCGGAGCATCCTGGACAAGGTGCAGTCCCGGCTTGAGCTCACGGATGAGCAGCTTGTGCCGGCACGGGAAACCCTACGCAACTTTGGCAACATGAGCAGTGCCACAGTGCTTTTTGTCCTCAAACACATCGCCGGACTCCCGCCGCAGGAAGGCGATGAACGCATTTGTTCGATGGCCTTCGGACCGGGCCTCACGGTGGAAACGGCGATGTTCACCAAGGTGCGCGCACTGCAGCCGGAAGCGTCGCCCGCGGCTGTCCGGAAATCCGCCGGGACGGAGGATGCCGGAGCACGGACCGAGCCGTCACTCATCTGATGGCCACGCACGTGACGGCCGCCGTCGGAATGCTGCGCGAGCGGGACGCGCACTCAGTGGAGGAAATGGATCGCCCTGGCTGTGATCCTGCCCGCCTGGACCGCACCTACGCACAATTTTCCGTGGTCAACAGGGCCGTGGCCGGATGGCGCGGAATCTACCGGACGCACCTCCGGCCGCTCCTTTCAGCGGACAGGGTCACAACGCTGCTGGACATCGGCTGCGGGGGCGGGGATGTGGCGGTGCTGCTGGCGGAGTGGGCGGCCAGGGACGGGCGGCGGCTGGAAGTCACCGCCATTGATCCGGACCGTCGTGCCCTTGAGTTCGCGCTGCGCCGCAGGCGCGTCGACGGAGTGACGTTCCGGCAGGCATCCACTGCTGAACTGGCCACCGAAGGAAAACGCTACGACGTCGTCATCTCCAACCACGTGCTGCACCACCTGGACGCGGCGGAACTGCCCCGGTTCCTCGCCGAGTCGGCGCTGCTGTCCGGCGGCAGCGTCTTCCATAACGACATCCGCCGGAGCCCCGCCGCCTATGCGCTGTTCTACGCGGGATCATGGCCGTTCCGCGGTTCCTTCATCAGGCCGGACGGGCTGACGTCCATCCGCCGCAGTTACACAACCGCGGAACTCCGGGCCGCCGCTCCCCCGGGCTGGGCCGTTGCGCCCCGCGTACCCTTCCGCAACCTCCTCACCCTCAGCCGGAACGTTCGTGGTGATTGACGTCGTCGTGGTGGGCGGCGGGCCGGTGGGGCTGTATCTGGCGGCCCTTCTGCTGCAGCAGGGCGTGTCGGTCCGCGTCCTGGAGCGCCGCACGGAACCCGACACCCACTCCCGTGCCATCGGCATCCATCCGCCGTCGCTGGAAGCGCTCGACCGGATCGGGGTGGCGTCAGGCCTGGTAAACGAGGGCGTGCGCATCCGCCGCGGGGTTGCCATCGGCGGCGGCGTGGAAGTGGCCGGCATGTCCTTCGACTCCGTGTCCGGCCGATTCCCCTTCGTGCTGTCGGTCCCGCAGGTTCTCACGGAAGCCGCCCTGGAACGGCGCGTCGTGGCACTGGACGGCGAGGCGATAATCCGCGGAGCCACAGTGACGGGAATTCACGACGACGGCTCCGCGGTTGCGGTGGACGTCGTCACCGCCTGCGGGAAATCCCGAATTCATGCCTCCCTGGCGGTGGCCGCGGACGGGGTCCGCTCCACCATCCGTCAATTGCTGGCCATCCCCGCCCCGCTGAGGACGTATCAGGACAGATACCTGATGGGAGACTTCGCTGACGGGACCGCGTTCGGCCCCGACGCGGCACTTTTCCTGGAGTTTCCCGGGATCGTGGAGTCCTTCCCGCTGCCGGGAGCCATGCGCCGGTGGGTGGCCAGGCTCCCGGGAACCATGCCGGACGCGCCCAGCGCCGGTTCCTTGGCACGGATCGTGCGGGAACGGACCGGGATCGCCGTCGACGCCGGCACGAATTCGATGGTGAGCAGTTTCGGCGTACGGTCACGGCTGGTGAAGCGCATGGTCCACGGCCGGACGTCGCTGATCGGTGATGCCGCCCATGAAATCAGCCCCATCGGCGGCCAGGGTATGAACCTGGGCTGGCTGGATGCCGCTGAACTGGCGCCGCTCATCCTCAACCGGTTGACGCACACTGACTGCGGGGCTGACCTCAGGTCCTTTGAACGTCACCGGCTGCGGGCGGCAGCGAAGGCCGTCCGGCAATCCGAAATCAACATGGCCCTTGGCCGGCCGGTGCCACGCCCGCTGTGGCATGTCAGGAACCGGCTGATCGGATCCGCCGCCAGTGTTGCGGCCATCAATTCACGCGTTGCCGCCCGGTTCACCATGCATTAGAACTCCCCGCGGCCGGCTGTCCTTGATCTGTGTCATCTGCATCATCTTCGTCACCGGTGAAGTAGCAGTCGTAACTGTCCTGGCTGGTGATCCGGCCGTCACGGACTTCGAAGACGGAGGTGGTGCGGGCCCGGATGGTGTCACCGGCATCCCAATAGCGGAGGTTCATCAAGAGCGTTGCCGACCAGTCCACTTCCAGCACAACGCGGTTTCCTTCGCACGTGGTCCGGCGGACATCGAAACGCTGGTTGGATACCACCTGCCGGCTTTGCTCGGCACCTGCCAGCACCTGTTCGCGGCTCCGCCTGGATCCTTCCGGGGCAAGCACGTGCGGCGCTTCGACCAGGGTGAAGTCCTCGGCAAGGAAGGCGTCCACTTCAGCGGCGCCGCCGCCGGCTTCAATGGCTCGTACAAACCCAAGGACACAGGTGAGCGGCGTCTGTTCAGTCATGGAACGAGGGTAGCCCATGCCCGGCGCCCATTTTCAGCCGCCCACTGCCCGTCGCCCGGCGCCGCTGCCGGGCCGTGGCTTTAGACTGCTCGCATGAACGGCGTCCCGCGGGCGGGTCGACGGCGGTCCGCAGCAGCCGCCGTCGTCGTGGCTGCCGTGATGGCGGGCGGCGCGGTGCAGGGCTGCACTCCCGAAACGCAGGCGCCGGAGCCGCTTACTGCCGAGCTCAACCAGTTCAGGGACACCTACGGCACGCAGGTCATCGAGATCCAGGTCAGCAATACCGGGTCCGTGCCGGTCAGCGTCCTCAGCGCCGAAGTCTCGACGCCCCTGTTCCCGGCGGGGACCGCATGGCAGGCGCCACCGGAGGGCACCGAGGTACCGCCGGGCCAGACCAAGAGCCTGCCTGCCAGGCTTCCGGCACCCGCCTGCGGGCACCCCGGGATTGATGAACCTCAGAGCGCTGAAGGGGCGCGGGCCGGGCCCGGCAGTTCGCCGGCGGAAGTAACGGTATCTGTCCGGCAGGGGTCCGCAACCGCACAGGAACGTCTTCCGGCCGCGGACCCGTTCGGCGTCCTGGCCCGGAACCATTCCGAGCTGTGCTTCGCGCAGGACGCCGGGCAGATTGCGGACATGGGCCTGGCCCCGGAACTGGAGGTTTCGGCGGACGGCCGTACCGCCGTCGTACGCCTTCGGGTCACCCCGCGCGCAGCCGGTGCCGGAGGATCGCGCACACTGACCATCGAACGGATCGAGGGGACCACGCTGCTGGCCGAAGCGCCGGAAAGCCCCTGGCCGCGCGGCATCACGGTTGCGGCCGGCACGGCTCCCCGGGAACTCAGCCTCCGTATCCGGCCCGCCCGCTGCGATCCGCATGCCGTCGCCGAGGACAAGGTGGGGACACTGCTGCCCCTGCGCGTCGACGCAGGCGGCCGGCAGGGTGTGCTCAAAGTTGCTGCCGGAGCCGTCCTGAAGGCCCGGATCTACGAATTCGCCACGGCGGCCTGCGCAGCGCACTAGGCTTTCCCCATGCTTCACGTAGCCAACCCCACGCCGTTCAGCACCGCCCGGATCAGGGAAACTGTCCAGGAAATGCTCTCCGCAGGCGTCCTTCCCGCCATCGTCCAGGCCGGCCATCCCGTGCTCCGGCAACAGGCAGCCCCGTACGAGGGCCAGCTGGATGGCGCTGAACTTGCAGCGCTGATAGCCCTGATGCGGGAGGTGATGCATGACGCACCTGGCGTCGGCTTGGCCGCGCCGCAGCTCGGCATTCCCCTGCAGCTTGCGGTCCTTGAGGACCAGTACGATGTCGACGCCGAGACTGCCGCCGTCCGGCACAGGTCACCGCTGGAGTTCTTTGCGGTCATCAATCCGTCGTACTCGCCGCTGGGGACCGGCACTGCGGCGTTTTACGAAGGATGCCTCTCGCTGCAGGGCCTGCAGGCCGTGGTCTCGCGGCACGAGGCGGTACGCCTGCATTTCACCGATCCCGGCGGAACCAGGCGGCAGCAGGACTTCTCCGGCTGGCAGGCGCGTATTGTGCAGCATGAGACGGACCACTTGCAGGGGATCCTCTATGTGGACAAGGCTGAGTTGCGCTCGCTCAGCAACAACGCCGAATACGGCGCCCGCTGGGCGCATCCTGACATCCACCTGGCCCGGCAGGAATTGGGGTTCCTGCCGGGCCAGGGTACCGGCCAGGGCAACTAGCTGTTGGCCGCCGTGGGCAGGTAACGGGACCACCAGCGCAGGATCTCCTCAAAGCGCTGTCTTCTGTGATGCGGGGTACCGGACCGGGAGAGCTCGTGGTTCTCCCCGGGGAATACGAGGAACGCGGCTTCCACACCCTGCTGCTTCAGCGCCGTGAAATAGCGCTGGCCCTGTTCCACAGGGCAGCGGAGGTCCTCTTCGCTGTGGACGACCAGCGAGGGCGTCCGCACATTGCGGACAGTGGCCATGGGGCTTTGGGCCGCCATCTGCTCCGCCGAGGTGCCGGTGTACTCGCCGCCGAAGAACCAGCCGATATCCGAGGAGCCGATGAAGCTGACCGGATCCAGGAATCCGCGCTCCACGATGGCCGCCTTAAAACGGTGGTCCTGGCTGATGGTCCACGCCGTAAGGTATCCGCCGTAGGAACCTCCCATGATCCCGAGCGCTCCGCCGTCGAGCTCCTGGAACTTTGCCAGGGCGCCGTCGAGGAAGGACAGCACGTCCTGCATGTCGACGGTTCCCATCTTTTGCTTGATGGCCCGCCCGTGGGCCTGGCCGTAGCCGGCCGAGCCCCGTGGATTGCACATGAGCACCGCATAGCCGGCCGCGGCGTACACCTGGGCCTCGTCAAACAGGGCCACGGTGTATTGCGAGAACGGCCCGCCGTGGATGTTCAGCAGGACGGGGTGCGGCCCTTTCCCGGGCGGCAGCACCAGCCAACCGTGGACCGGATAGCCGTCGGCAGCCTCGAACGTGACCTCCCGGGGCTCGATGATCTCTGCCTGACGGCGCAGTTCCGCCGAGAAATCTGTCAACAGCCTCAGCTGGCCGTCCTCAAGCGCTGCGACGTCCCCCGCTGTGGCGGGATCAGTGAAACTGACGAACACTGAGCCGGCGGCCGCAGCTGCGCCGGTGACAACCCGGTCACCATGAACCAGCAGTGAGTGGTTCCCCGTGGCTCCGAACTCCAGAAGCTCCACCGTGCCCTGCGCGTTGTTGAGCAATAGCACGGAATCCGGGCCGCGGAGCTCCAGCCCCGCGGCGGACGCTGCCAGGTCCATTGTTTCGACGTCGCTCAGTACGCTGGCGTCGCCGCCCCCGGCCGGCATCACATACAGGGCAGTGTTGCGTGCGACGAAGTCCTGGCCTGACTCGCCAAGGTCCTGGGCGGTGTAGAACAGCCACTTCCCGTTCCTGGACTGACGTGCCGCGCCGACCGTCTGGCGGCCGCTGTTGGCAGCGATGACGGGTTCCGGTTGTCCGCCGGAGACGGGGACCCGGTACACGCCGGATTCAAGGTCATGGTCGCTGCCCTCATGAAGCGAGGCAATGAAGTACACGGAGCGTCCGTCCGTGCTGAACGATTCTCCGCTGTGGTCAGTCGGGGCGAACGTGAGCTGACGGGCCGGCGGGAGCAGGGCGTCCGCGGTGTCGGCGTCAGGAGCCGGACCGGCTTCTTTTGCAGTACCTTCCGCAGCGGTCTTTTGCGCCCGCAGGGCGCGCCCTGCGGGCGCAACGGGCGGCTCGTCGTCCAGCTCGGGCACCTCCACAACGTAGAGCTGCAGCGGCTTGTCCGCCGTGTATCCCACGCCGTTCATCCTGTATTTGAAGTCCGTGATGAGCCGCGCGTCCTCGGCCCCGGCGGATACGCCGTCCAGAGTGCCGTACCGGCCGTCGTCGGGCGTCCTGGCGCCAAAGACAATGCTGCGCGAATCGGGCGACCAGGCGAAAGAGGAGACGCCGAGTTTGGTGCTTGTCAGGACCTGCGGTTCGCCGCCGGCAGCCTCCACGACATAAAGCTGCGGCTTCCCGTCTGCAGTAGCGCGCAGGAACGCCAGCACCAGTCCGTCCGGGGAAAATGCCGGTGCCGTGTCACGGAAGCCGCGGGTCAGCCGGCGGGGCAGCTTTTCAGGGTCCAGTGGCACAGTCCATAACTGGCCCACATAAGTGTCGGCGTCGAAATCAGGGCGGATGACGGAGACCACGGCCCGGCTGCCGTCCGGATGGACGGCCGGCGCGGAAACGGACTTCAGCAGGGGAAGATGTTCAGGTTTCACGTTTGTGAGCCTAACGGCTCGCGCATGGCCTGTGAAATGACTCACGTCGCGCCGGGACGGGCCCTGGGCGCGACCCGGGGCGGTCGGGAGGCGTGGATTGGCCGCCGCCGCGGCCCCTAGGATGGTGGCATGCTCCCCGACGCCGCCCGTTCCCTCCTGTGCCCCGTCTGCCGGAACGGCCTGACGCTGGGCGGCAACCGGCTGGCTTGCCCCGAGGGCCACAGCTTCGACGCCGCCAGGCAGGGTTACTTCAACCTGCTGGTGGGCAAGGGAACTGTCTTCGAAGCCGATACCGCCGCCATGGTGGCAGCCCGTTTCGACTTTCTTTCCAAAGGTCATTACCGGCCGCTCGCCGGGGCCGTCGCGGAGCTCGCAGCCCCGGTGCTGCAGGGACCGCACGCCGCGGTACTGGACGCCGGTACGGGAACCGGACATTACCTCAAGGAACTATTGACGGCTGCACCCGCGTCGGCCATCGGCCTGGACATTTCCAAATTCGCGCTGCGGCGTGCCGCCCGGATGAATCCCGGCGCCGCCAACCTGGTCTGCGATGTCTGGCAGCCGCTTCCGGTCGCGGACATGGCGGCGGACGTCGTTACGGTGGTCTTCGCGCCGAGGAACGCCCCGGAATTCGCCCGGGTGCTCCGTCCCGGCGGCCGGCTGATCGTGGTGACGCCGCGGTCCGGCCACCTCGCGGAAATAGCGGGACAAACGGGCATGCTCGGCATCGAACCGGCCAAGGAGGAGCGGCTGGCCGCTTCGCTCGGGGGACATTTTGCTCCGCACTCCGTCCGGGAGCTTGACCTCGAGCTTGGGCTTGAACCGGCCGACGTCGGCAACCTCGCCCTGATGGGACCCGCCGGCCACCACCTGGACCCTGCAGCGCTGGACACCATCACCGCCGCGCTGCCGCCGCTCACCAAGGTCTCGGCACGGTTCCGAATCAGCGTTTTTGAACCCCTGAACCGGCCGCCCGCATAACGACTTGACTACGTTCGCAACGTCCCCGGGAGCAGCCTCCTACGCCCCGTGGCTTCGGTCTAGGATGGAAGGACAGTTACTGAGGGCCTGCTTCCGCAGCTCCGGGGACGAAGGGGGAGCACATGTTTGAATGGCTTGGCGAGAACTGGTGGGCATTGTGGCTCACCGTATTCCTGGCGTTCGCAGTGGTGGAAATGCTGACGCTGGACCTCTTCTTCATCATGCTTGGCGGCGGAGCACTGGCCGGGCTGCTGGCTGATTTTGCCGGTGCCGACTTCTGGCTGCAGATCGTTGTTTTCTGCGTCGTTTCCCTACTGATGGTGGTCTTTGTCCGGCCTGTGGCGCTGAAGCACCTGAAGAAGGGCCCCGCGGAACAGCGGACTAACATTGACCGGCTGATCGGCGAATCCGCCCTCGTCATGGAGACCGTCAGCACATCCTCCGGCCTGGTCAAGATCGGCGGAGACGTCTGGAGCGCGCGTTCTGAGAACGGAGTCCTGAACGCCGGGCAACGTGTGGTGGTTTCCGCCATCGAAGGAGCCACCGCCGTCGTGGCGCCACAACCGGAAACGGCCGTTCAGTAGCAGCAGCACGAACACTTTTCCGGCAGCCGCCACCGGCGCCGGGCAGGCGGCAGAGCATCGCCGCAACACATAGCAAGGCACATAACTGGGGAATAGGTGATGTATGGATATCGCAGTCGCAATAGTGCTGCTGGTTCTCGTTGCGTTCGTAATAATAGTGCTGGTCCGGTCGGTGCGGATTGTCCCGCAGGCCCGGGCCGGCGTTGTGGAACGGCTCGGTAAGTACCAGCGGACACTGCTCCCCGGCCTCACCATCCTGATTCCCTTCGTCGACAGGCTCCTGCCGCTCCTGGACCTTCGCGAGCAGGTTGTCTCATTCCCCCCGCAGCCGGTCATCACCGAAGACAACCTCGTCGTTTCCATTGACACCGTGGTCTACTTCCAGGTGACTGACGCGAGGGCGGCCACGTACGAAATTGCGAATTACATCCAGGCGGTCGAACAGCTCACCACCACCACGCTCCGAAACGTCGTCGGCGGCCTCAACCTCGAAGAGGCGCTGACCTCCCGCGACCAGATCAACGGCCAGCTTCGCGGCGTCCTGGACGAGGCGACGGGCCGCTGGGGCATCCGAGTTTCCCGTGTGGAGCTGAAGGCTATCGATCCGCCCCACTCCATCCAGGACTCGATGGAGAAGCAGATGCGTGCCGAGCGTGACCGCCGCGCTGCCATCCTTACCGCCGAGGGCACCAAGCAGTCGGCCATCCTCACCGCGGAAGGCCAGCGCCAGTCCTCCATCCTCAAGGCCGAAGGTGACGCCAAGGCTGCCATTCTCCGCGCAGACGGCGAGGCCCAGGCCATCCAGAAGGTGTTCGACGCGATCCACAAGGGCAATCCCGACAACAAGCTCCTGGCTTATCAGTACCTGCAGACACTGCCCAAGCTGGCCGAAGGTTCCTCGAACAAGCTCTGGATCATCCCCAGCGAAGTCGGCGAAGCCCTGAAGGGCATCGGCAACGCGCTCGGCGGCACCAACCCGGATCCCCGCACCGGCGGTCTGTTCGACGCCGCCACTGGCGACGGAACGAACGCTGCCGCCGGGTCGCGCCCGGATGTTGCCGACCCCAACACTCCGAGCCAGCCGCTGTAGGCAGCCCCGTCAACCACCGGCCAGGGGAGGTATCCGCAGTGCGGGTGCCTCCCCTGGTTTTGTGCCGGAGGCCCCGCTTTACTCGCCAGCGCGGAAGCCGGTATAATAGTATATTTGTCCGGCTGGTTCAGGCCTGCTGGAACAACATAGCTTGGCAAAGCGTTGTATCTATTGGTGCAGTGCAGTGCAAACAGTAGTCCGAGGCGTGAGCTGCCCCGGCTAGCGCGGAGCCTGACTCCGCGAACCGACCAAAGGGAGAAATCATGAGCGATCGCAGCCTCCGGGGCATGCGTCTTGGCGCACAGAGCATGGAGACGGAATCCGGTGTTGAGCCGGCTCCGCGCCAGCGGGTTGAGTACCGTTGCGAGGACGGCGAGCAGGTCTTCGTTACCTTCTCCTCCGAAGCCGAGATTCCCCCGGTGTGGGTTTCGAAGACCGGCAAGGAAGCCTTGCTTGTCGACGGCGAACGCCCCATCAACAGCAATGAGAAGGCCGTCCGTACGCACTGGGACATGCTCCTTGAACGCCGCTCGCTGCCTGAGCTCGAGCAGATCCTCGAAGACCGCCTGACCATTCTGCGGGAACGCCGCGGCGAACGGCGCTCGGCTTAGGTCTGGCGCAGGCTAAACGCAGCATAAAGGGCCGGGCCCGTAGCCTCACGTGAGGCTACGGGCCCGGCCCTTTATCGACTGTGTCTGTCCGGCCGCCGCCGGCACCTTGCCACTCTAGGCTGCGGCGGAACCCCGGCCCGTAAGCTTCTGCCAGCGGGCAGTCAGTCCCCATTTGGTGACGTTGATCATGGCTTCCACCACAATGTTGCCGCTCATTTTGGAGGCCCCAAGTTCCCGCTCCACGAACGTGATGGGGCGTTCCACGATCTTCAGCCCCATCTTGGCCACACGCCAGGCGAGGTCCACCTGGAACCCGTAACCCACGGAGTCCACCTGGTCGAGGTTGAGCTTCTCAAGGGTGGTACGGCGGAAGGCGCGGTACCCGCCGGTGACATCCTTGATCTTGATGCCCAGCATAAGCCGCGCGTACGTGCTGCCGATCCGTGAGATCGCCTGCCTGTACAGCGGCCAGTTGACCACGCTGCCGCCCGGCACCCAGCGCGAACCCATGGCCAGGTCCGCGCCCTCCTCCACGGCGTCGAGGAGCTGCTGCAGCTGCTCGGGCTGGTGCGAACCGTCGGCGTCCATTTCCACAAGAATGTCGTACCCGGCCTCCAGGCCCCACTTGAAGCCTGCGATATAGGCGGCTCCCAGTCCGGCCTTGCCTTCACGGTGCAGGACGTGGACCTGGCTGTCCTCGGCAGCGATACCGTCTGCCAGCTGTCCAGTGCCGTCCGGGCTGTTGTCGTCCACCACCAGCACATCGGAAGCCGGGACGGCCGCACGCAGGCGCGCGAGTGTCTTGGGCAACGATTCCAGCTCGTTGTAGGTGGGGATGATGGTGAGGACACGCACAGCGAGGCCCTTTCCTTGATGGGAGCGGTCACGCGCCAGGAAGCTCTACAGGAGAGACGGCTTTAAGGCGCAAGTCACCATTATAGGTAGTTTGCGCATACCGGGCGCGTCACACGTGATCCCGCGGGCAGGTCCACACGCCTCGGGCCAGTTTCGGACGGATGCGACATGCCTCGGCGGAACTGTTTTCTGCTGCGAAGTGGACCTGCCCCTGGGACTACCACGCTTCGGCCTGCCTGCAGGTGCGGGTTAGGCATCTGCAGGACGGCCACGTGGCCAGACGGAGCCCCTCGACTTTGGAATCCGTCCGTTGCGACTCAATGCTACGGACCGTCCCGGGAGTGTCAACCCGCGTTTGACGTGCGGTTTTAGGTGTAACCGCAGGTCAGGAACATACGGCGCGCCGGTAGCTTTACGGTCTATGACTGCAGGGAGCCGTTTGTGAACAACTCGTGTCCGTCGCGGACGGTCTGCAGGCACACAGGATCGTTGCCGGTGTCCAACGCCGGGAGCAAGGGTGTGCGGGCCCGCGGATCGGTACTCCACGACTGCACGCGCCCGTCCGCGACCTGGACCATGAGTTCCTCCACTTCCCAGACCGCAAAGCTGGCGGGTGCGCCGGGAACCAGCTGGCCGGCCATTGGATTGCTGTACTTGGCGGCCCGCCAGCCTGCCCTTGTGTGGCCGAGGAACGCCGCGCGGGCTGAGATGCGCTGGTCCGGGTTGTTGTGCTCGAGGCAGGCGCGGACGCTGGCCCACGGGTTGAGCGGAGTGACGGGGCTGTCGCTGCCGAAGCAGATTGGTACTCCGGCCGCGTAGAAGGATGCGAAGGCGTTCATGCCGTGCTCCCGATGCCCCAGCCGTTCCTGGTACAGGCGTCCCGGCCCGCCCCAGGCAGCGTCGAATCCAGGCTGCACGCTGACGGTCACCGAGTACTTTGCGAGCCGGCCGATTGCCGCGGCATCGGCCATTTCCACATGCTCGAACCGGTGGCCTGCCGCCCTGACCCGCTGCTCACCCACGTCGGCTGCCGCCCGGTCCAGGGCGTCCAGTGCAGCGTCAAGGCCGGCGTCGCCAATGACGTGGAACCCGGCCTGAATGCCCAGCAGCGAGCATGCGGCCAGATGGGCTGCAGCTTCGTCAACGGACAGGTAAAGGCTGCCGCGCTCCCCCGGAGCATCGCTGTAGTCGTCCCTCAGGGCAGCTGTGCGGGACCCCAGGGACCCGTCAATGTTCAGGTCCCCCGCGAGGCCGCGCACACTGGCAGCAAGGCCTTCGATGATGCCGCGGGCCTCCTCCTCGGAGGCCGCCAGCTGGCCCCAGTACGGCAGTACTTCAGGCACCGCCTTCCGCGGACCGTCCGGGCTGTTCCATCCGGCCGCAATCCGCAGGTCCGCTGCGCTGCCGATATGCGGTGCCGCCATTTCGGCCACGGCCACGTACCCGTTTGCGGCGGCTTCGGCCAGGGCCCGCGACTGAAAGCCTTGCAGGCGGTCGTCCGGCAACTGGCGTGCTGCACGCCTGGCGGATGTGTGGGCCTGGCGTTTGACCTGGCTGCCGGCGGTGAAGCCGTCCAGGCCGGCCAGGCCAGCCGCATCGGCCAGGGAGGATGAGACCAGGGCTGAATGGGCGTCAACCCGCGACAGATACACGCGCCGGCCTCCCGCCGCTCGCTCCAGTTCCTCACGGCTGGGCAGCGCTTGATCGGCCCAGCCGCTTTCGTCCCAGCCATGGCCGAGGACTGTGGCACCGGCGTCGACTGACGTAGCTGCGACGGCGGAAGCTACGGCATCCAGGATTTCGGCCGCTGAACGCATGCCTCCGAGCTGAAGGGAGTCCAGGGCAATGCCCGTTTCGGTCAGGTGCACATGTGAATCAACAAAGCCGGGGGCCAGCAGAGCTCCCTGGAGGTCGATGATGTCCATGGACGCATCGGCGATCGACGTCGCCGCCTGTTCTGATCCGACCCAGGCCACCGTGTCACCGTCCACCAGCATCGCGGTGGCAAAGGGGTCGGCGGCGGTGTAGACGGAACCGTTGCGGTACAGCGTCACTTTGCGTTGTTCGGCCGGCTGGTCCGCCCGTGCGTCAGTCATGTTGTGTGGTGCTCCTAAGCAGCCTTGGAAGTTGTGGATGTGGTGGGTGCGGTGCGGGTGGCGTCAGACCACGGTGGAATAGGCGACCACGCCGCGGCGAACCAGGATGATCGCCTCCGAGCAGAGGCGTGAAAGCCGCGGATCCAGGCCCGGGATCTTCGCCAGCTGGTCCAACAGGTCAATAACCTGTTTGACCCACCGGACAAAGTCCCCCGCGGCCAGGTCGGTTCCGTTGAGGACTTCCTGGAGATGCTTGCCCTTGGCCCACTTAAAGATCGGCCAGACGAGCCCCAGTTCCGGCTCCCCCGTCAACGGAAGCTTGTTCTCTTCCTCGGCGTCTTCCAGCACGGACCATCCCCGGACGACGATGTCGACGGCGGTCTCCAGCGACACGCTGGGCATCCGGGGCCTGAGCCCGCGTTCCTCCCGCTTCGCCTGGTAAACCAGCACGCTTGCGAGGGCAGCAACTTCCGTGGCATCGAGGTCGCTGAATGCGCCTTGCCGCAGCGACTGGGATATGAGGAGGTCCTTCTCTCCGTAAATCCGGCGCAGTTTTTGGCCGTCGGCATTGATGGTTACTTTTCCGGAGCCGGAAGTTTCGAGGTAGCCGTAGCTGGAGAGAAGGTCGCAGACCCGGTCGAATGTCTTGGCGATGGTGTTGGTACGGCCCTGGATTTCCCGGACGAGTCCGTCCGTTTCGCGGCGGAGTTTCCACCACCGTTCCGACCACCGTGCGTGATCCTCGCGTTCACTGCAGCCGTGGCAGGGATGGGAACGCAATGCCAGGCGCAGATCGTTGATCCGCTTCTCCACGTCAGGCAGGGCCGAGGCACGGCCGAATTCAGTATTGCGGGCGTTTCCGGGCGCAGGCGGACGGTTTTCCCGGATCGCATTGCGGACCGACGATGCGAGGTCCTTGCGGGACTTGGGCACCTTCGCGTTGAACGACTTTGGTATCCGGACCCGGGTGACCGGCGTGATGGGCCCTTCAAGGTCCTGGAGGCCTATCCTCCGCAACTGGTTGTCCAACGTCAACACCGCGGGCCGCGGCTCGCGGGAGTTGTGGTCGGAGCCGAGCACAACAGCGTAGCCGGGCGCCCTGCCTGTAGGCACGTCCACAACATCGCCGGGCAGAAGCCTGCTCAGCGAGTCCTCAGCAATGGACTTGCGGGCCCGCGACGTGCTGCGGGAGGCGATATTTTCCGCGTCCGAAAGCTCACGCCGCAGCCGGGAGTATTCGGTGAAGTCACCCAGGTGGCAGGTCATGGACTTCTGGAAGCCGGCCAGGGATTCTTCCCTGCTCCGCACTTGCCTGGCCAGGCCCACTACTGAACGGTCCGCCTGGAACTGGGCAAAAGAGGATTCCAGGATTTCCCGGGCCCGCGGCCTGCCGAACTGCGCCAGGAGGTTGATGCTCATGTTGTACGTGGGCCGGAAGCTGGAGTTCAGCGGGTAGGTGCGGCGGGATGCGAGGCCCGCAACAGCTGTCGGGTCGGTGCCCGGCTGCCACAGCACCACGGCGTGGCCTTCGACGTCAATTCCGCGGCGTCCGGCCCGGCCGGTCAGCTGGGTGTATTCGCCGGCGGTGATTCCCACGTGGGCTTCACCGTTGAATTTGTCCAGTTTTTCCAACACCACCGACCGTGCCGGCATATTGACGCCCAGGGCCAGGGTTTCCGTGGCGAACACCGCCTTAACCAGGCCCTCGACGAACAGCTTCTCCACGACTTCCTTGAACGTGGGAAGCATCCCTGCGTGGTGGGCTGCGAGCCCGCGCAGGAGGCCGTCGCGCCAGCTCCAGAACCCGAGCACATCCAGATCATCCGACGGGATGTCCTGTGCAGCTTCATCAACACGGCTGGCGATGACCAGTTGTTCGCGCTCGGTGGTCAGCCACAGTCCGGCTGAGACGCACTGTGCCACTGCGGCGTCGCAGCCGGCGCGGGAGAAGATGAACGTGATGGAGGGCAACAGGTCCTGCCGGTCCAGGCTGGCGATAACCTGGGGCCGGCTGGCCTTGCGGACAGGGCTCTGCTGGCCGCCCTGGCCGTGGCGGTTATCGCCGCGCTGGTGTTGCTGGCGGCGCTGGCTGCGTCCGCCATGCCCGAAACGGGCCCGTGAATTCATCTGGCTCTCGGTGCGCGCCATCGCCAGCAGGTCCGGGTTCACTTCGAAGCCCCGCTCGAGGGCGGCGTTGGCCGTCATCGCCGTCGCGGCGGGATCCGATTCGCCTTCGGGGGCAATCTCATCAAACGTCGTCTCTCCGGCGAAGAGGTCCACGATTTCACGCCCCACCATGACGTGCTGCCAGAGCGGCACCGGCCGGTGCTCGGAAACAATGACGTCGGTGTGTCCGCGCACAGTGTCCAGCCACGCACCGAATTCCTCGGCATTGGAGACTGTTGCGCTCAGCGAGGCCACTTGGACTTCGCTGGGAAGGTGGATGATGACTTCCTCCCACACGGCGCCCCGGAACCGGTCAGCGAGGTAGTGAACCTCGTCCATGACCACAAAGCCGAGGTCGTCCAGGGTGTCCGAATCCGCGTAGAGCATGTTCCGCAGGACTTCGGTTGTCATGACGACAACCGGGGCGTCGCCGTTGATGCTGGTGTCGCCGGTGAGGAGCCCCACGTTCTCCGGGCCGTACTTCGCGGCCAGCTCCGAGTACTTCTGGTTGCTCAGTGCCTTGATCGGGGTGGTGTAGAAGGCTTTCAACCCCCGCTGGAGTGCCAGATAGATGGCGAACTCCCCCACGATGGTCTTTCCGGCCCCGGTGGGGGCCGCAACCAGGACTCCCCTTCCCTGCTGCAGGGACAGGCATGCTTGGCGCTGGAAATCGTCGAGTTCGAAATCCAGCGTCCGGACGAAGGCGCCGAGGTACGTTTTAGCTTCTGCGGTCCGTTCGGCACTGGCCCGATAGAGTTCAGACGGCGACTGTGGCCCGGATGTGGAGGACATACTTCCAGCCTAGTGGGCGCGGGACTACAGTTTCCCCAGTTCGGTACCGGGCGTTGCGACGTCGGCCGTCGCTTCAGTTTCGGCGGCGATCTTCGCGGCCTTCCGGTCCCGGCGCCGGTCATTGAAGATACACAGGCCGATGGCGGCGAAAAACAGTGCCAGCAGGGGGCCCGCGAGCAGGAACATGGACAGGGCATCTGCGCCCGGAGCAGCAACGGCGGCCAGCACAAAGACGAGGAACACCGTGATGCGCCAGGCCTTCAGGATGGTTTCACCCCTGATGATGCCGGCCATGTTGATACCCACCAGGACCACGGGGACAAGGAACGCGAGGCCAAGGAACAAGACCATGCGCGTGACGAAATCGACGTAGTCGCGGGCATCGATGAGGTTGGAGAACCCGGACGGCGTGAACTGGGTCAGTGCGCGCACCACCTGCGGTGTCACCATCCATCCAACCCACACGCCGGCAAGGAACAGTGGCACGGCTGCGGCCATGTAGCCGAGCGTGTAGTGCCGCTCCTTTTTGGTGAGGCCGGGGGTGATGAAGGCCCACAGCTGATAGATCCAGACGGGGCTGGAGATGACGGCGCCGATCAACAGTGAAAGCTGCAGTTTGAAGTCGAACGGCGACGCGATGCTGGAGAAATTCACCGAAGAAGTGCCGCCGGTGGTTTCGGCAATCCGATCCACCGGTTCCTTGAGGGCGCTCAATACCGGGTCGTAGAGGATCCAGCCGCCGATGCCGCCGATGACCAGGCCAATGGCCGACTTAATGAGCCGGTTCTTGAGCTCCTTAAGGTGATCCATCAGGGCCATCCGACCCTCGGGGTTGGATTTACGGCCCTTCGTCAGTGCCACTTCAGGTCAAACGCGGTTCGACGGCGGAACGTCGTTGCCGTCTGCGCTGCCGGTGCCGCTGCTGGAGTCACCGTTTTGCGGGCGGGACTGCGGATGGTTGACGATCTTGCCTTCGACCGGGTCCGTGCCGTCCTTGGCTTCGGGCTTGCCGTCGTTCTTCATTTCCTTGACCTCGGATTTGATAATCCGCATTGACTGGCCGAGGCTACGGGCCATGGCCGGAAGTTTGGGCGCGGCAAACAGCAACAGAGCCACGATGATAATAATGACGATGGGCCAAGGGCCATCAAAGAGTCGTCCCACTGGAAGTCCTTTCCTCGAAATACATCCTACGTCTAACCGAATTCGATGTCGCGCAGCGCCTGGGGTTGGCCACGGTCCGCTTTGCGCTGAACGCGCCGTTGACGGCGCTCTTCCCTGCGGGAGGATTTGGACGTGAGGTAATCATGTCTCATCTGCATCGGCGAGGCAAAAACCGCCGAACCCGGGCTGGCCTGCGGCCCCTGTCCGGGTTCCCACTCCGGTCCGGGCTGCCGGGACGGCTCGCCGAGGTTGGCCAAGGGCGCCCCGAACCGCTCGCCGGCAGCGCCAAGGTCCTTGACCGTCGCCATGAACTGCCTGAAGAGCCTGATTCCCAAGAGCACATAGAAGAGCAGGGAAACGGCTACGAGCGCTATCCAGATCAGGATCCAAGACCACCAAGGCATGCTGTGTAGTCTAGCCGCCGTAGCGGGCCAGGGCGGCGTCGATCCATTCCCCGGCAGCATCGGCCAGGTCCTGCGGTGCCAGAATGCGGACGGCGCCGCCATGCTGGGCTACGAACATGGGCAGCCACCCGGTGCTGCCGAACCTGATTTCGGCTATGAGCCCGCCATTAGGGAGCGGGGCAGTCCGTTCGGCGTAGTAGTCGTCGGCCAGTCCGATGCCCTGCGGTGCCAGTTCGACGATGACCAGAGCGTCGTCGTCGTTCGGGGTGAACAGCTTCACCGGGAAGCCGCCGGCGGGTTGTGCCGCCTCGGTGGCCCGCCGGCCGTTTGGCTCCAGGGCCTCGATGCGGTCCAGCCGGAAATTACGCAGGCCCCGTGCGCTGTGGCAATACGCCTCGAAGTACCACGTATTGTCCAGCGAGTAGAGCCGCAACGGGTCGACGTCCCGCTCCGACATGGAGTCGCGTTGCGCGGAAAAGTACTTGAGACGCAGCTGAAGGCCGTCCGTGATGGCCTGCCGGATCGTCGCAAGATGCGCGGAATTCCCCGGGCCCACCTCCGGGCCAGCGATGGACGCCGCCTTAAGGCCTTCCTCCCCTGCTGCCGCCATCAGTTTCACCGTGACAGACTCCAGCGCGCTTCCTTCGGCGAGCTCAGGCAGGCCGTTGAGGGCCTCCAGGCCGGTCAGCAGGGCGCAGGCCTCGTCCACGGTAAAGCGGACCGGACGGTTGAGGTCAAGGTCCTGCGTGATGTAAACATGGTCATCCTCCCATTGGATGTCCAGGAGATCGTCCGGGTATCCCTCGGGAAGGCCGGAACAGATCAGGATGCGCAGATCGTCTTCAAGCTCCTTCCGGGTTACTCCAAAACTGGAAGCAACCTCGCTGATATGCAGGCCCTGGTTGTGTACCAGGAACGGCACGAGCTGAAGCATCCGCTGGAGTTGGTCCTCGGACGTCCGTTTCCGCGGGCGCTTCGCCGGAGGGTTGTCCGGAAAGACGATCGCGGGTGCAGGAGATGCCGCGAAGTCTGCAGCGGCCTTCAGCCTCCTCCGGACCGCCGTTACCAGCTCGGGGGGCGCAACCACCGTGACGTTCGGCCCGTAGGATGCGAGTTCTTCACCCAGCACCTCAGCGTCCCGGAAGGGGACGCTGAGACGGTCCCAACCGCCGTCGGACGCCTCGACCGGTATCCCGGCGATGGGGGCTCCTGTCGCGCGCTTGCGCAGGCCGAGCACCTTGCCGGACGCCACGTCCACGATGGCGGACTGCACCGGCAGTTCGGGCAGTGAATCAAGTTCCTTCCGGACGTTGAAGCCCGGCGGGGGCGAATAGCGTTCCTTTTCCTGGACGGTCACCGCAGATGTGAAGCGGGACAGGCGGAAGAAACGCTTCGCCGCGCGGCCCCGGTCCAGGCCGACCAGGTACCACTGGCCAAAGCGGCTGCCCAGGCCCCAGGGCTCAACGGTCCTGAGTTCTTCGCGGCCGGTGCTGCCGGCCAGGTACCGGAACGTCACGGGATGCTGGGCATGCATGGCTGTGACCAGGTCCTCGAAGGCCTGGCCCGCGGGCCTGATCCGCGGCTGAACGCCTGCCGGCAGTTCGGCTTCAGCGAGGCCGCCTGCTGCCTGCAGTTTGCGCATGGCGTTCTGTGCTGCCGACCCCAGTGCGGCTTGCTCCCATAACTGCGCTGCGAGGATGAGCACGGTGCATTCGGCGGAGGTGAGGTTGACGTCAGGGAGCCGGTTGGACTCCTTGCCGATGCGGTAGCGCGTGGTGGCAGGATCGTCCGAACCCCAGCCCTGGTCCATGACCGTTTCGACGTCGAAGCCGAACTGGCGGAGGTCGCTCTTGTCCCGCTCGAACATCCGGCCGAAGGCCACCTCGCTGCTGGTGGTGTCACGGTAGACCTTTTCGCGCAATTCGCTGCGCCGCAGGCCGTAGCGGGTGTTGAGCAGCGCGATGAGCAGGTTCAGGAGGCGTTCTGTACGTAAGGCGGACACCTTGGCTACGTTACTAAAGCCGTCGCGGCTTAACGCCGGAAGCGCGGCAACAAACGGAAATTTCCTTCCGATTGTTACCGCGCTCCCTGCAGCGTGTCCGGCAGGCGCCGGGTTGGGATCCGCTTAGCGGACTCCGACGAGGTCCACAACGAAGATGAGTGCTTCGTTGGGGGCGATCGCTCCGCCGGCACCGCGGGAACCGTACGCGAGTTCGGAGGGGATCTCCAGGCGGCGGCGGCCGCCGACCTTCATGCCCAGCAGGCCCTGGTCCCAGCCCTGGATGACCTGGCCGACGCCAACGCGGAAGTCCAGCGGAGCACCGCGGCCCCAGGAGGCGTCAAATTCTTCGCCTGTGGACCAGGCGACTCCGACATAGTGGGTGGACACAGTGTCGCCCGGCTTGGCCTCGGCTCCGTCACCCTCGATGAGGTCAGTGATGACCAGTTCGGTGGGTACATCGCCCTCGGGGAAGTCAATTTCCGGCTTCTGGCGGTCGAAATTGCGCTGTCCAAATGACATGTTTGCTCCTTTGTTGGTTGGGTTGGCTTACTTGACGCCGAGAATATCGACGACGAACACCAGGTCGCCCTTGGCCTCGCCTTGTCCCGCATCACCGTAGGCAAGATCCTTCGGGATGACCAGGAGGACGCGCGAGCCCACGGTCTTGCCGGCAAGGCCCTGCGTCCAGCCCTTGATGACGCCGGTGAGCGGGAAGCTGGCCTTTTCGCCGCGGTCGAAGCTGGAATCAAACTTCGTTCCGCCGTTCAGGGTGACTCCGACATAGTTCACTGTCAGGGTGTCGGTTTCCTTGACCGCGGGGCCAGTGCCCTTGATCAGGTCCTGGGAGACGAGTGCCGCAGGCGCCTTGACGCCCTCAACAGAGATCTCCGGGATGCCCTTGTCGTTTTCCTTGACGGTGGGAAGCCCGGCGGGAGGCGTGACCGTCTCACCGTCAGGCTTGTCGAGCACCTTCGGGGCGTCCTTGGCGGAGAGGACCTTGACCACGAGCAATTGCGTGGGGCCGGCCTCGGCACCCTCCTTGGCGGCCTGGCCCGGGACGGCGAGGGCCAGCTGAGAGCCAATCTTGGCGCCCACAAACGCGTTGTAGATCACGGCGTTACCGGTCTTGAGGGCATCGTTCAATTCGAGGGGCTCCGGGTCCTTGGCAAAGGTGTCTTCAAGGGTGGAGCCGTCCTTGCCGCTGACGGCGAGGATGGAGATGTCAGCGATCTGGTTGGCTTTGAGGCGTTCTCCGTCGCCCTCAGTGACCACCTTAACGGTGGGTTCCTTCACGTCCAGGGGCTTGTCGAATTCGACTCCGGGTGCCTTCTTGTCCCCGTTGTCCGTAAGCTTCAGGGAGTCGAGCTTGGCGGTCTCGCCAGCAGACTGACTGGTGGGTTCCGGGGCTGCGGGCGTTCCGCCGCAGGCGGTTATCAGCAGCAGTCCGGGAATGAGAATTGCTAGTAGTCGGCGCACGTAAGAACTTTCGTCGGGGCAAGATGGATGCGTTGCCGCAAGTGGAGCCCGCGGCAACGCAGTCGGGGCCGGTTAAACGGCCCCATCCAGAATAGCCCCTGAAGCTGGGTGTCAGCCCATAGAGTCCAAGAGGGCATCCACGCGCTCGTCCACGTTGCGGAACGGATCCTTGCACAGGATCGTCTGGTGGGCCCGGTCGTTGAGCTTCAGGTGTACCCAGTCAACCGTATAGTCCCGGCCCAGTTCCTGGGCGCGGCGGACAAAGTCGCCGCGGAGCTTTGCCCGGGTTGTCTGCGGCGGCGCATCAACAGCGTCCTTGACTGCAGTGTCGTCCACCACACGGCGGACAGCACCGCGGGACTGCAGCAGGTAATAGAGCCCGCGGGTCCGCGAAATGTCGTGGTAGGTGAGGTCCAGCTGGGCGATCCTGGGCGCGTCCAGCCCGAGTCCGTGCCGTTTCCGGTAGCTGTCCATCAGCTTCTTCTTGATGGCCCAGTCGATCTCAGTGTCAATCGTGCTGGTGTCTCCGCTTTCAATGGCTGTCAGCGTCCGTTCCCAGAGGTCCAGGATGAGGGGCACATGCTGGTTGTGGGCACCGTTTTCGGCGACAAAGGACGTAACTTTGTTCAGGTACTCGCGCTGGATCTCCAGGGCGGTCAGCTGACGGCCGTTCGCCAGGCGGATGAGCGCCCTTCCACTGAGGTCGTGGGAGATCTCACGGATGCTGCGGATCGGATTCTCCATCCGCATGTCCCGCATGATCACTCCGGCCTCGATCATCCGGAGGATCAGGTCCACGGTGCCGACCTTCATCAGGGCCGTGGTTTCGGACATGTTGGAGTCGCCCACGATGACGTGGAGGCGGCGGTAGAACTCCGCGTCGGCGTGGGGTTCGTCCCGGGTGTTGATGATGGGACGGGACCGGGTGGTGGCGGAGGACACGCCTTCCCATATGTGGTCCGCGCGCTGGGAAAAGGCGAAAGTGGCGCCATGCGGGGTCTTCAGGATCTTGCCGGCACCGGCGATGAGCTGGCGTGTAACCAGGAAGGGAATGAGGATCTCGGCGAGCCTCGAGAATTCACCACGGCGTGGAATGAGGTAATTTTCGTGGCTGCCGTAGGAATTGCCCGCGGAGTCGGTGTTGTTCTTGAAAAGGTAGACGGTGCCGTTGAATCCCTCGGCGGCCAGCCTCTCCTGGGCCTCGTCCACGAGGTCGTCCAGAATCAGTTCTCCCGCACGGTCATGGGCGATCAGCTGTCCCAGGTCGTCGCATTCGGCGGTTGCGTACTCGGGGTGGGAGCCCACGTCCAGGTACAGGCGTGAGCCGTTCGTCAGGAACACATTGGAGGAACGGCCCCAGCTGACCACCTTGCGGAAGAGGTAGCGTGCCACTTCCTCCGGTGCGAGCGGACGCGAGTCCGGGCTCGAGTACGAGATGCCGAATTCGGTCTCAATGCCGAAAATGCGCTTGTCCATTTCAGTTCTCCTTAGACAGCAGGGCGGCGATTTCGTCGTCGCCGAGGCGCCGGAAGGCCCGCCGGGATCCCCGGGTGCTCTCCGAAGCGCGGTCCAGTACTGCAACTTCCAGGGCTGACGCCGGTAGTTCGCCGGCTTCCTTGTCGGTGACGAGCCCTTTCATTGCGAGCCTGATGGCACCGGCGAAGTTCAGCTCCTGCTGCCAACCGCCCTCCACCGTTTCGGCCACTTTGTCGGCCTGGCCGCCCATCACGATGAAGCGCTTCTCATCAGCGATCGAACCGTCGAACGTCAGCCTGTACAGATGGTCGTCCGACTGGTTCCCTCCGACCTCCGCTACTGCAAGCTCAACTTCAAACGGTTTCTGCTCGGCCGTGAACACCGCACCCAGGCTTTGCGCATAGACGCTGGCCAGGCCCCTGGCTGTGACGTCCTCCCGGTCATAGGAATAGCCGCGGACGTCCGCGTACCGCACTCCCGCCTGGCGGAGGCTTTCAAACTCGTTGTATTTTCCGACGGCGGCGAAGGCGATCTTGTCGTAGATCTCACCGATTTTGTGCAGGGACGGGGAGGGATTTTCCGCGACGAGTGCAATCCCCTCCTCGCAGCTGATGACCACGACTGAGCGGCCGCGGGCGATACCCTTCCGTGCGAAGTCCGCACGGTCCTTCATCAGCTGTTCGGGTGACACATAAAACTGTTGAGTCATCTCAGGCCTCCCGCCGTGCTGTGGTCCGGGCCTCGATGATGGCGCCGGCTACGGATGCGAGGTCGTGGTCGGGTATGCGCCTGGCACCCGAACGTTCAACGGTGTAGACAACCGGCCACAACTGCCGGACGGGGTCCGGTCCGCCGGTTGCCGAGTCGTCGTCCGCCGCGTCGTAAAGGGATTCAACGGCCACGGCCACGGCCTCTTCGGCCGTCAGCCCCGGCCGCCAGAGTTTCTTGAGCGCACCGCGGGCAAACACGGAACCGGAACCCACGGCATGGTGTTCCTTCTCCTCGTACCGTCCGCCGGTGACGTCGTAAGAAAACAGGCGGCCGATGCCGACGGGCAGGTCGAACCCGGCGAACAACGGCACTACGGCCAGCCCCTGCATGGCCATGGGCAGGTTTCCGCGGATCATGGCACCGAGCCGGTTGGCTTTGCCCTCCAGGCTCAGCAGGGTTCCCTCGATTTTTTCGTAGTGTTCCAGTTCCACCTGGAACAGCCGCGTGAGATCTATCGCGATGCCCGCAGTGCCGGCAATTCCCAGCACCGAATAGCTGTCGGCAGGAAACACTTTTTCGATGTGCCTGCTGGCGATGACGTTCCCCATCGTGGCGCGGCGGTCTCCGGCCATCAGGACTCCCCCGCCATAGGTCAGCGAAACGATGGTGGTGGCATGCGGCACCTGCAGCGGCTGTGATCCGGCGCCGGTCAGCGCTGCCGGGAAGGGCTGATTGTAGGGAAGCAGGCCGGGCCTGTTGCGTTGGAGGTGTTCAGTGAATGATGACGTGGCGTTGGCAGCTACCTGGTTGGCTGTGGTGTCCTGCACTGATGCACTCCTTCAACGTGGTGGATCAACGTCTCTTCGGGCGTCCGGCCTGCCGTCCCTCCGTTCAGGCGATGGCAGCCTGGGCCCCTATTGGCCGCCCTTTTGAACGAAGGCACGGACGAATTCTTCGGCGTTCGATTCGAGGACGCCGTCGATTTCGTCCAGGAGGTCGTCCACGCCCTGGGTGGCTGCCGATGCCTGGGCTTCTCCGGATGCGGGCGGTGTTGCGGGGGCGTCGTCGTCGAATTCGTTTTCCCGTGACTGCGGCTGCTGCTGCTCCTGGCCTGCCATTTCCTTCTCCTTCTATCCGTCCCCGATGAGAGGGGACATCCTGTAAGCCCATATTGCCACGCCTTAAGCCATGGTGGGGTGCTTTATGCCGGTGGCGGAGGCGGAGTTTGTCCGAGCAGTTCGGCCAGGAAAGATCCGGTGTCCTTGTGCCTCGCAAACAGGCCTCCGGTGAGGGCTTCCGTTCCCCGCAAAGGCTCGCGGGTGGGCACTCGTTGGAGCCGTCCGTGGCCCGGAACATCGAAGATGACTGAGTCCCAACTGGCGCCAACCACGTCCTTGCTGAAGCTGCTGACGCAACGGCCGCGGAAGTAGGCGCGCGTGTCCGACGGCGGTTCCGTCACCGCTCGGGCGATGGTTTCGTCGTCGACGATCCGGTCCATCCGGCCCCGTGCAAGCATCCGGTGGTAAAGCCCCTTTTCGGGCCTGACGTCTGCCCACTGAAGGTCCACTAGGCCCAGCCGGGCGTCGTTCCACTCCAGTCCGTCCCGCTGACGGTAGCCCTCCAGCAGGGACAGCTTGGCCAGCCACTCCACGGACGAGGCAGCAGCAGTCCGGTCACTGTCGAGATCCGTCAGCGTCGCGGCCCAGCGTTCCAGGAGGGCGTAGGTATGCCCGTCGCCGTCCACGGCGTCACCCACCCCGGTGTCCTGGGCGAGCTTGGCTGCGGCTTCGTGGTACATCCACTGCAGGTCCAAAGCCGTGACGCGGCGGCCATCCAGAAGCCTGAGGGGTGCGGTCAGAGAGGTGTCGTGGCTGACGGTCTGGAGGGCCGCCACCGGCTCGTGGACCTCAACGCGGGGAGCAAGGCCGGCCTCGATCAGGCTGAGCACCATGGCCGTGGTGCCGAACTTGAGGTAGTTGGCGGCCTGGCTGAGGTTCGCGTCGCCGATGATCACATGCAGCCGGCGGTATTTGTCCGCCGTGGCGTGCGGCTCGTCCCGTGTGTTGATGATCGGCCGGCGGATGGTGGTCTCCAGACCAACCTCAGCCTCGAAGAAATCCGCCCGCTGGCTGATCTGGTAGCCCGGCCGGGAGCTGTCCTGTCCGAGGCCCACGCGGCCGGCACCGCACATGATCTGACGCGTGATGAAGAACGGCGTCAGCCCCCGGACGATGTCGCCAAAGGGCACCGCCCGCGGCATGAGGTAGTTCTCGTGGGAGCCGTAGGACACCGACTTGTTGTCCGTGTTGTTCTTGTAGAGGTTCACCGGCGGAAGCTGCGGATCGGCGGCCATTCGGCGCACCGCCGAAAGTGCCACCATGTCTCCCGCGGCGTCCCAGGCGACCGCGTCCAGCGGATTCGTCACCTCCGGGCTCGAATATTCCGGATGAGCATGGTCCACGTACAGGCGCGCACCGTTGCCCAACACCATGTTCATCAGCAGCGAGCCGGTTTCGTCTTCGCCGTCCTGCTCCAGTTCCTCGCGTCCGTAGGCCAGCGCCACAGCTTCGGCATCGAGGACCGGGGGCTGGTCCGTCAGTTGGCTGGGGTCGGCCTGGTTGCGTTCCAGCGTCCACCCCCGGGCGTCATGCAGCGGTTCCTCGTCCGTGTAGTCCCACCGTGTTTCCGCCCCGCCGGCGGCGCGCTGGCGGGTCAGCTGGGCATAGGCCTGGATGACGCGGGCGGACATCATCGTGGCGTTGGCGCCCGGCGCCGACGGAGCGTGGATGCCGTATTCGGTTTCTGATCCCATCACCCGCATGGCCCCGCCGGCCGGGAGCGGGGCGCCGGGAACCCCGGCGCTGCGCGGCGTCACAGGTACTGGCCCGTGTTGGGCATTGTCTCGATGGATTTCCCGGGTTCCTGTCCTGCCTTGCCCTGGACGATCGTGCGGATATAGGTGATGCGTTCACCCTTCTTGCCGGAGATCCGCGCCCAGTCATCCGGGTTGGTGGTGTTGGGCATATCCTCGTGCTCGCGGAATTCGTCGACGACGGCGCGCAGCAGGTGGTCGATGCGAATGCCCTTTTGTTGGGAGGTCAGCAGGTCCTTGATGGCGTACTTCTTGGCACGGTCAACCACGTTCTGCACCACGGCGCCGGAGTTGAAGTCTTTGAAGTACAGCATCTCGGTATCGCCGTTGGCGTATGTCACCTCAAGGTACTCGTTGGATTTCTCGGTGGAGTACATTGCTTCAACGGTGCGCTGGATCATGGCGTCGACGGTCGCCTGGACGTCGCCACCGTGTTCGGCGAGGTCGGACTCGTGGAAGGGCAGGTCGGTGGTGATGTACTTGTAGAAGATGTCGGCGGCGGCTTCCGCATCCGGCCGCTGGATCTTGACCTTGACGTCCAGCCGGCCCGGGCGCAGGATGGCCGGGTCGATCATGTCCTCGCGGTTGGACGCGCCGATGACAATCACGTTGTCCAGGCGTTCGACGCCGTCGATCTCGCTTAGTAGCTGGGGCACGATGGTCGTTTCGACGTCCGAGGAGATGCCGGTGCCGCGGGTGCGGAACAACGAGTCCATCTCGTCGAAGAACACAACAACGGGGCTGCCGTCCGAGGCCTTCTCCCGTGCCCGCGAGAAGATCAGGCGGATGTGCCGCTCGGTTTCGCCGACGTACTTGTCCAGGAGCTCCGGGCCCTTGATGTTAAGGAAGTAGCTCTTCAGGTCCACGTTCCCGGTGCGCTCGGCGGCCCGGGCGGCAAGCGAATTGGCCACGGCCTTGGCGATCAGCGTCTTGCCGCATCCCGGCGGGCCGTAGAGGAGGATTCCCTTGGGAGCCTTCAGACCGTGCTCGCGGTACAGGTCCGGGTGCAGGAACGGCAGCTCGACGGCATCCCGGATCTGTTCGATCTGCGGGCCCAGGCCGCCGATGTCCTCGTACGTGATGTCCGGAACCTCTTCGAGCACAAGGTTTTCCACCTCCGAGCGCGGAACCTTCTCGAGGGCATACCCCGTCCGCGAGTCGATGGAGAGGGCGTCGCCCACGCGGAGCTTTTCCGACATCAGCGCCCCGGAAAGGCGGATGACCCGTTCCTCGTCAGCGCGTCCCACAACAAGGGCACGATCGGTCCCCAGCATCTCCTTGAGCGTGACCAGTTCCCCGGCGCGTTCATAGCCGAGTCCGGCCACCACCAGCAGTGCTTCGTTGAGGAGGACTTCCTGCCCCACGGCGAGCTGGTTCATGTTTACCAGCGGGCTCACCCCGACGCGCATTTTGCGGCCGGCGTTGAAGATGTCCACTGATTCTTCCGTGGCTGCCTGGCCGCTGTTGCCGGCCGTGGGCTGCCGTTTGGGGTTCAGCTGCAGAATGGTCCCAAAGCTGTAGGGCGGCTGGCCTTCCTGGTCCAGGGCGTTCTTGAGGCGCAGGATTTCCGCTTTCGCGGTTTCCAGCATGCCCACCAGTTTTGAGTTGTTCTGTGTCGCGGCGGCAAGCTGGCGGTCTATGTGCCGCAGTTTGTCCCGGAGGATGTTCACCTGACGGTCCGCAACTGAGAGTTCGTTGGCCACGTAGCGGGCGTTCTCAGGGTCCACTGCCCCTGCGGCCTCGTCCGGTGTCCGTGAGGAGTCGTTGTTCGGAGTCTCCATCATGCATCAGCCCCTTCCTGCGCTTCTATTAAGACCTTAGCCCCAAGAAGCCGGGTACTGCTGGAGACATCCGAAATACGGACTAGTTCGTGACCTCCGGGTCGTCCTTGACGTTGGTTCCGGCGATGGCGTCGCGGGCAGCGCGGCGGAGCTTCTTGTCGGAGACGAGCCGCTCACCCACAGCGCCGGGAGTCCAGGCGTTGACGTCGTCCTCGTTGAAGTCCGTCTTGGACGGCCGGCGCTTTACCGAGATACCGGTGACGCCGTCCGCGAGCCTCCGGGTGACCAGCAGGAATCCCGTGTGAGCCACCATGCGGTGGTCCGGCCGCACGGCAAGGCCCTCCAGGTGCCAGCCGCGGACCATGGATTCCCAGGCATCGGGCTCGGTGAAGCGGCCGTCGGCCCGGATCGCTTCCGCCGTCCTGGACAGCTGGGTCACGGTGGCAACGTAGTTGATCCACACACCGCCGGGGGCGAGGACCGTGGCGACGGCGTCGAGGCACTCCCAGGGTGCCAGCATGTCCAGCACCACGCGGTCGACGGACCCGGGGGCTTCGCTGCGGACCACTTCCTCCTGGAAGTCGCCGAGGGAAATCTTCCAGGCGGGGTGCGGTCCGCCGAAGATTGTTTCCACGTTGCCGCGGGCAATGTCCGCGAATTCCTCGCGCCGTTCAAAGGAGTGCAGATAGCCGTTGTCGCCGACTGCCCGCAGCAGCGAAATCGACAACGCACCCGACCCCACACCGGCTTCCACTACACGGGCGCCGGGGAAAATGTCCGCCATGGTGACGATCTGGCCGGCGTCTTTGGGGTAGACCACGGCAGCCCCTCGGGGCATGGAGAGTACGAAGTCGGAGAGCAGCGGACGGAGCGTCTGATACTGCTGCCCCACATTGTTGGTCACGACGGATCCGTCGGCCTGGCCGATGATTTCATCATGGTTCAGGAAGCCCCGGTGGGTGTGGAACGCTCCCCCGGCTTCCAGGGTGATGGTGTTCATCCGGCCGCGCTCGTCAGTCAGCTGCACACGCTCGCCTTCGCGGAACGGACCCCGGCGGCGGGCGGCACCCACGGGTACTACCCCGGTGGTGCCGGCGGCGTCTGCGGTGTCGCCCCGCGTGATGTTGTTGGCGGCAGTTTCGCTGCTCATGGAATATTCCTCGCTTTTGTAAACCTGGTTGGCCATGCATTAATACGGCCGGGCTCCGGTTGCCGGCCCGGCGGCGGTATTCACGACCGGCAGGTAACTCTACCGGTTCTGCGCCTTGGCGCGCCCGCTGCGGCGCGTTTCTTTGCCTGTAATGGCGGTCACCACGGCCTGCTGGCGTAGCAGTCCGGTCACTTTTCCGTGGTGGTCCACCACTGCGTACTCGTGGCCCTCAAGCTGGGCAAGGTACTGCACCAGCTCCTGGCCCTGGGACCATTCGGGCACGTATGCACCGGCGCTGAGGGCGTGCGCCACTGCGGTGGCGGGGGTTGTTGCTGCGGCGCCCGCGGGAACGGAGGCGGCGGCGACGTCGGAGACGATTCCGGCAGGACGACCGTCCGATCCACAGAGAACGATGGCGGGGGTGCCTTGCGGAGCAAGCCGGAGGACATCGGCCACGGTGGAGGATTCGGGTATTCCGACCGCTGGTTCTGCGAGGGCGGCTGCGTTGACAAGGTGCAGCCGGCTCCGAAGCCTCCCGTGCTGGATGGACGCCGACGCCCCCATCCAGAGGAAACTGCCCACCAGCACGGTGATGAGCATCAGTGAAACGTCGGGGCGGTCGCCGCGCACCAGCGGAAGCAGGACGAACCAGGCCGCCAGGGCGATGACGATGATCCGACCCGCCCAGCCAGCGGCCACGGTGCCCTTTTCCTGGCTGCCGGTGGCTTTCCAGACAGCGGACTCAACGAGGCGGCCGCCGTCGAGCGGCAGCCCGGGAAGGACGTTGAAGATGCCAATGAGCAGGTTCGCCCACACAAAGATGTTGGACAGGATCCCCGCCACGCCGGAGGGATCCGTGGCAAGGATGAACAGCCAGCCGGCCCCCGCCAGGACGATGTTCGCGGCAGGGCCGGCCATGGCCACCAGCACCGAGCGGCCCGGCGTCGCGGTGAAGCCCTCGAACTGGGTGTGGCCGCCCCAAAGGTTAAGCACGATTTTCTCCGTGGGCCAGTGGAAGATCTTGGCCGTCAGGGCGTGCGCGAGTTCGTGGACAAGTACTGAGAGGAGCAGGAGCAGGGCATAGGCGAAGGCCACGTAGTAGGCGGTAATTCCCATGTCCGGGTACTGCCCCTCGAGCACCGGTCCGTACACAATTACGGTGAACGCAGCAATGATGAACCACGAATACGCCAGGACTACCCTGATACCCGCGATGCGTCCCAGCGATATGCCTTCCCTGCGGCCGTTGGCAACCTTCGGGTCGCTGCCGCCTGCCGGGTCAGTCAAGGCCGTGGCTCCGGAACGCTGCGTTCTCCAGGCCGATGTCCGCTGCCGCGAATTCGTTGCGCCGGGCCACCAGTTGCTCGAGGTCGGCCACGGTACGGCCCTCGAGGGAATGCCACGTGGCCCGGGCCGGATCGTCCGGAAGCGGCACGATGTGCGGGATCGCCACAGTCGCCACTCCCGAGGCCATAGCGGCAGCCACGCCGGGCGCCGAATCTTCGAGCGCAACGCAATCGGCGATGGTCAGTGCGTTGTCCCCTTGCTGGAGCAGTTCGACTGCTTTGAGGTAGGCCTCCGGGTGGGGCTTGCCGTTGGTGACGGTGTCGCCGGTGACCAGGAATTCGAAGTAGGGCTTCGGCAGCGCTGCGACAACCTCGCGTGCAAGCGGCCCCTCGGACATCGTCACCAGGGCGCATCGGATGCCTGCCTCATGGAGCTGGTCCAGCAGTTCGCGCGCCCCCGGCCGCCAGGGAACGGACTTGCGGACTTTGCTGACGACCTGGGCCGTCAGCGAGTCGATGATTTCCCGGGCCTCGAGTTTGACTCCGGCTTTCTGGAGAACCCCGGCCGAGAAGACCAGGGACTGTCCCACCAGCTGCATGGCCTGCGCGTGGGACCACTGTCCGCCGTGGGCGGCCACGAGTGCGTGCTCAGCCTCGATCCAGTACGGTTCAGTGTCGACGATGGTGCCATCCATGTCCCATAAAGCGGCTTTGAGAAGTGGCTGGGAGGCTGAGGATCGCATAGCTCCAAGTCTACGGTGCGGCCCTCGGGAGGCGGCGTGCGCTACGCCCTCGGCGAATATCGTGCGGACTGATGCGGTGCTGCCGCGGTGCGGCTGCGCCTCGCGGAAGATTTGTGGCGCTTCATTCCATGCACCCGGCGGTGTCTTGGACGTAGGGTGAAGAAATGAATAGCTTCGACGGAGACACCAGCGAACCGGGTGCCACGCCCGAGCCGGAGCGGCTGCTGCAGCCCGTGCCAGACGGCCAGCGCATCACTGTGATGCTCGCCGCCTTTGAAGGCTGGAATGATGCCGGCGAAGCAGCGAGCGACGCCTTGCGTTACCTGAACAAACTGTGGGGCGGCAAAAAGGTGGCATCGATTGATGCAGACGAGTACTACGACTTCCAGTTCACACGGCCAACCATCCGCCGGACGTCATCCGGGGAACGCAAAATCAAATGGCCGTCCACGCGGATCTACAAAGCCAGTGCCCCGGACGCGAATGTCGATGTGATCTTTGTCCAAGGCACGGAGCCGTCCTATAAGTGGCGGGCCTATACCGCTGAGCTGCTGGTCCATGCCGAGGCCCTGCACGTGGACTACGTCATCCTGGTGGGCGCCCTGCTCGCTGATGTGCCGCACAGCCGACCCATCCCGGTGAGCACGTCCACTGATGACAGCGCCCTCCGGGAACGCATGAACCTTGAAGCCTCGCAGTACGAAGGCCCGGTGGGGATTGTCGGCGTACTTTCGGAAGTGGCACTGCTGGCCGGCTTGCCTACAGTGTCCCTCTGGGCAGCCGTTCCGCACTATGTCGCGCAAGCCCCCTCCCCCAAGGCGCAGCTCGCCCTTCTTCATAAGATTGAGGAGTTGCTCCAGGTGCCGCTTGACACCCACGAACTGGCGGAGGAAGCAGACGCATGGGAGCGCGGTGTGGATGAGCTCGCCACCGAGGACCCGGAGATTGCAGCGTACGTGCGGCAGCTGGAGGAAGCCAAGGACACCGCTGACCTTCCGGAGGCCAGTGGCGAGTCCATAGCGCGCGAATTCGAGCGCTACCTCAAACGCCGCGGCAAGGACAAGCAGTAGGGCGCAGCGTTAAACCGGACGCGGTCCCCGGCGAAGTTCGCCCGGGACCGCGTTTTGTTTAAGGAGATTTAGAGTTCGACGCCGAGAAGGGCGTTGACGGCGTCACTGACCAGCGCCTGGTCCATCGGCGAGCCGGCCCCTGCGTGCTGCTTGGCGCCGCCGGCCCAGCGGTCCACGGCCGCGAGGGCGCCGGGGGCGTTCAGGTCGTTGGCCAGTTCGCTCCGCATCTCCGCGATAAGCGTGGCGGCGGAACCCTCCGGGGCCATGGTCAGGGCGTCCCGCCACTCGGCAAGCCTGGATTTTGCTTCTGCGAAGCCTGCCTCCGTCCAGGACCAGTCCGCGCGGTAATGGTGGGCGAGGATTGCCAGGCGGATGGCTGCGGGTTCCTCGCCGGCAGCCCGGAGTTTGGATACGAGAACCAGGTTTCCCTTGGATTTGCTCATCTTTTCGCCGTCGAGACCCACCATCCCGGCGTGGGCGAAATGCCGTGCCAGGGGAACGCCGGCCAGCGAATAGGCGTGTCCGGCGCCCATCTCGTGGTGCGGGAAGATGAGGTCGGATCCTCCGCCTTGAACGGTGAAGGGTGCCGGCAGGTACTTCTGCGCAATGACCGTGCACTCAATGTGCCAGCCTGGCCGGCCCGCCCCCAGTTCGCCGCCGGCCCAGCTGGGTTCGCCGTCGCGGGCCACGCGCCAAAGCAGCGGATCCAGGGCCTGCCGCTTGCCGCGGCGGCCCGGGTCGCCGCCGCGTTCGGCGAAGAGTTCCAGCATTTCGGTCTCGGAGAGCCCGGACACCGATCCCAGGGTCCACGCGTCCTTGGCCTCCGCGGAGTGTTTGCTGGCGGCCTCGACGTCATAGTAGACGTCGCCGTCCGGCTCACCGGGGGTGCCGGTAACGCGGTATGCCAGGCCCAGGTGCAGGAGGCGTTCAATGGCGGGAACGATTTCCGGGATGGATTCGACCGCCCCGACGTAGTGGTCTGGCGCCAGGACGTTGAGGGCAGCCATGTCGGTCTGGAACAGTTCGATCTGGCTCGCGGCAAGATCTCGCCAGTCAACACCCGTTGCTGTGGCCCGCTCGAGCAGGGGATCGTCGACGTCGGTCACGTTCTGGACGTAGGCGACGCGCTGGCCGCCGTCGCGCCATGCACGGTTCAGCAGGTCGAAAGCGACATAGCTGGCCGCGTGCCCCATATGGGTTGCGTCATACGGGGTGATGCCGCAGACATACAGTGACTGCTCGCCAGTGGCTTCAAGGGTGCTGTAGGCGTCCTCGGCGGTGTCGAAAATCCGAACGGCGGGCATGCAGCCCGGAAGCTGAGGGACAGGGCGGGAGATCCAGGATTTCACAGGCCAAGCCTAGTGCTAGGCGCTGATGACATTGAAACCGAGCAGCAGGTACAGCGCCATGCCGAGGAAAATCCGGTACCAGACGAAGAGCCGGTAGCTCCGGGTGGAGACGAACTTCAGGAACCAGCCGATGATGACGTAGCCGACAACGAGGGCGATCACGGTGGCCAGAGCTGTTTCCGGCAGACCGTAGGGCCCGGTGATGCCGTCCTTGGACACCACTTTGTACAGCTGGTACAGCCCGCTGCCGAACACGGCCGGAATGGCGAGGAGGAACGAATACCGGGCTGCGGCCTCGCGGGTGTACCCCATCAGCAGTCCGGCGGTAATGGTTCCACCGGACCGGGACACGCCGGGGATGAGTGCCAGGGCCTGGGCGAACCCGTAAAGGATGCCGTGCTTATATGTCAGCTTTGTCAGGTCGCGCTCCTGGCGGCCCACTGCGTCGGCCACGGCGAGGATCAGGCCGAAGACGATCAGCATGGTGGCCACGATCCAGAGGCTGCGGAGGACGGATTCAATCTGGTCCTGGAAGATCAGGCCCAGGACGATGATGGGCAGGCTGCCGATGATCACCAGCCAGCCCATGCGGGCATCCGGGTCATTCGACGGAACGCGCCGCGTCAACGACCCGAACCAGGCCTTGACGATCCGGACGATATCCCGCCAGAAGTAGATGATCACGGCAGTCTCGGTTCCGAGCTGGGTGATTGCGGTAAACGCCGCCCCGGGGTCCGCCGCATTCGGCAGGAACGATCCGACGATGCGCAAGTGGGCGCTTGAGGAAATCGGGAGGAATTCGGTCAGCCCTTGGACAAGACCCAGCAGGGCCGCTTCAAACCAGTTCACGTTTATAGACCCTACGTCATGAAGCATGGTGAATCCCCGTAAGCTAACTGCTATGCAGCAGCGTTATGTCGGCAACAGTGGGTTGCGCGTGTCCTCACTCTCCCTTGGAACGATGTCGTGGGCACGGGAGACGGATGAGCAGGATGCCTCCGAACTGCTGCGGTCGTTCGTTGACGCCGGCGGGACCTTGATCGATACCGCCGCCTCCTACGCCGATGGCCAGGCGGAGGCCCTCCTGGGTTCCATGCTGGGTGACGTCGTCTCCCGCTCGGAAGTGGTGATTTCCACCAAGGCAGGAATTTCGACGTCGGACGGCCGGCGCAGCGTCGACACCTCACGTAACGGCATGCTCTCCGGGCTGGATGCCAGCCTTGCCCGGCTCGGCACAGACTATGTCGACGTCTGGTTTGCGCAGGCTTGGGATGCGAATGTCCCCTTGGAAGAGACTCTCTCAGCCCTCGAGTTCGCATTACGCACGGGCCGCGCCCGCTATGCGGGAGTGTCGAACTTCAGCGGGTGGCAGACGGCCAAGGCCGCGGCCGTGGCCGGCTTCCCGATCGTGGCGAGCCAGACGGAATACTCATTGCTGCAGCGGAAGCCTGAATCGGAGCTCATCCCTGCCATCGAGGACGCCGGCCTGGGACTGTTTGCCTGGGCGCCCCTTGGCCGCGGCGTGCTTACCGGGAAGTACCGCGGGCACATACCGGCGGATTCCCGGGCGGCACAGAAGAGGCTGGCCGGCTACGTTGAGCCCTATCTTGAGGAGCCTGCGTCCAGGATCGTGGAAGCGGTTGCGATGGCCGCCCGGGGACTGGGCCGGTCGTCAATCGATGTTGCCCTGAGCTGGCTGCTCTCACAGCACGGAGTGGCGACCGCGATCGTGGGGGCCAGGTCTCCCGTGCAGCTTAAGGAGATCCTTGATTCGCAACTGACACACGTGCCTGCGGAAATCGCGCGGGCGCTGGAAGACGTTTCCGCGGTGGATTAAAGCTCCGGAGGAAGCAGGCTGTCCGGCGTCTGAATCGTGACGCCCGGAACCCGACTAATCCTCGACGATCTCCAGATCTTCGTCGTCCTCGGCTTCCTCTTCTTCGTCTTCGTCGTCCACGTCCTCGATGACTTCTAGCGGGGTAACCTCGCCGTAAGCCTCATAAAGGGAATCGTCGTAGACTTCGAAAGCATCGGCAACGGCAAAGAACGCCGCTTCGACGGTTGGGTCTCCCTCGCCCCGCCGTGCGGAGGCTGCGATCAGGTGTTCTTCCAGGGCTGTGGTCAGGGACTGAAGCGCGACACGCGGATCGATGCTCATGACTTCACGTTAGCCGGAAAAGGACGAAAATGGAGAGCAATGAAAGAACATTTTCTGAGCAGTTCAGTCCAGCGGGAGCGGGACTACGCGAGGCAGTACGAGTACCTGGTACTGACGGTCGGCCCTGAGGATTCCCTTCCGGAAGCGCGTCGGCGCCTTGTTGAGCATTCCGAATACGGCAAGTGGGAGCTGGAGCGCAGCCGGCTTTACGTAGGCGGCGGCAGGCGCTTCTGGTTGCGCCGCAAAGTCATCCAGGTGCAACGCACGGTTTAGCGCACTACGGAGTGGCCAGCGGGCCCAGCCACGCGTTGGCCACGGTGTTGTGCGCGGACTCGTCATCCGAGGGGTGGAACATCCCGGCCAGCACGTCACGGTACAACCGTTCCAGTTCGGACCCCCGGAAGTAGCTGGATCCCCCCGAGACCCGGATTGCGAGGTCCACAACCGTGCGCGCCGTCTCCGTGGCCCGGACTTTGAGGCCCACCAGCCGCGGGAACCACTGGCTGCCGTGATCCACCAGGCCATCAACGTCCCGCGAGAGCTCTGCAAGCTGGGGATACAAGGCATCCATTGCCATTGCGGCTTCCGCAACTTTCCACCGGATATCGGGATCCTGAGCGTACGTGCGTCCATCGTTCTTGAAGGACGTCCGGCGTTTGACGGCCTCAACGCCCAGGGCCAGCGCACGCTCACCGAGACCGGTGTAGACGGCGGCCAACAGGGTCTCGAAACATGCGAAGATCGCGAAGATCAACGGGTCCGCGTTTGGCCCCATCGGCAGTTTGCGGAAGATCCGGTCCGCGGGCACCAAGGCACCGTCCAGGACCGTGGTGTTTGACTGGCTCGCGCGCATTCCCAGGGTGTCCCAGTCTTCCAGGATGTCGTAGCCGTCGGACTCCCTGCTAAGGAAGCCGTGCACCAGTTCCCCCTCGCCGTCCCTGGCTGAAGCGTCCTTGCCGAAGATGCCGAGCCTTGTCCACGCCGGGGACAGGCTGGTGAAGATCTTCCGCCCTGTGAAGCTGTAGCTCCCGTCCGGGTGCGGGGTTGCGCGGGTCCGGGAATCGAACAGCACTGAGTCGTTGCCGGCTTCGGAGTTCCCGAAGGCGAAGATCTCCCCCTGCGATGCCTCCCGGAGGACAAAGTCCAGGGAGGAATCGCCGCGGGCGGCGAGGACATGTGCGACGCCGGTCCACACCAAATGCATGTTGATCGCCAGCGCGGTGGCCGGGGCCGCCGTCGCCAGCCTCCTTTGCAGCTGGGCTGCCGCGGCGAGACCAAGGCCCAGGCCGCCGTCGGCCGCCGGCACAAAGATCTTGAGATAGCCGGCAGCAGCGAGTTCCTCCAGGTCCTCAGTGAAGAACCGGTTCTCCCGGTCATAGCGGGCGGCACGGCCGCGGATTCGGTCCAGCAGGGGTTCGGTGAGGATCTGTTCCGGTGTCATGGCCTGGCTTTCGGGGCTGCTGTGGCTGTCGGCTACGGAGTGATTCAGTAGTTGGTCAGGAGCCTGTCCAGAACCCTGGCCCCGAACTTGAGGGAATCCGCGGGCACCCGCTCGTCCACGCCGTGGAACATGCCGGTGAAATCGAGCTCATCCGGGAGTTGCAGCGGGGCGAAGCCGTACCCGGTGATGCCCAGCCGGCTCAGGGACTTGTTGTCCGTGCCGCCGGACAGGGTGTAGGGAAGGACCTTGGCGCCTGGATCCTCGGAGTGCAGGGCATCGATCATGGAGTCCACCAGGTTCCCGGCAAACGGCACCTCGAGCGACACATCGTTGTGTACGTACGAAACGTCGACGCCGGTACCTGCGAGCTCCTTGACGATCTCCAGTACCTGCTGCTCCTGGCCCGGAAGTGTCCGGCAATCCACCAGGGCCTCCGCCGACTCGGGAATGACGTTGTGCTTGTAGCCGCCTTTGAGGAGGGTGGGGTTGGTGGTGTTCTGAAGTGTGGCTCCCACGAACCGCGCAACGGTTCCGAGCTCTTTGAGGAGCTTCTCCGGATCGTCAGGATCGAATTCCACGCCCGTGAGTTCCGTCACGCCGTCGAGGAACTGCCTGGTGGTGGGCGTCAGTTCCACCGGCCACTGGTACTCGCCAATGCGGGACACGGCGCTGGCGAGGCGCGTTACGGCATTGTCGGTGTTGATCTGCGAGCCGTGACCCGCGCGGCCGTGGGCCACCAGGCGCAGCCACGACAGCCCCTTTTCCGCAGTCTGCAGGAGGTAGGTCCGTTGTCCGCCAATGGTGGCGGAGAAGCCGCCGACTTCCGAGATGGCCTCGGTGGCGCCGTCGAAGAGTTCACGCCGGTTTTCGACGGCGTAACGGGCGCCGTAGGTGCCGCCGGCCTCCTCGTCGGCGAAGAACGCAAAGATCAGGTCCCGCTTGGGCTTGCGTCCGGTCCGGGCAAAGTTCCGCATGACAGCGAGGATCATGGCGTCCATGTCCTTCATGTCCACGGCTCCGCGTCCCCAGATCAGGCCGTCCTTGAGTTCGGCTCCGAAAGGGTCGACCGACCACTGATCCCGGATGGCGGGCACGACGTCCAGGTGTCCGTGGACCACCAGGGCGCTCGCGGAGGGGTCCTCCCCCGCAATTCGCGTGACGACGTTGGCCCGGCCCGGCGCCGATTCAAAAATCTCCGCGTCCAGCCCCACTTCCGTGATGAGGCCGGCGGTGTATTCCGCAGCCGCGCGCTCCCCGGGACCTGTTCCGTCGCCGTAGTTCGAAGTGTCGATCCGGATCAGTTCCTGGCAGATCCTGACAACTTCGTCCTCGGGGCGTATTTCAGTCATGTTTCACTCCTCGTGGGGGCCGCGTGATTGTTGGTTTCAGCCTACCCACAAGCCCCCTCCAAGCCTCGATTATTTGTTTCCCGAAAAGTCGTGCTAGAGTCTTTCTCGCTGCTTCGGAGAAATCCAAAACGCTGAAAGGCGGAAACGATCTCCGAATTACCACCTGCGCGGGTGGCGGAATGGCAGACGCGCTAGCTTGAGGTGCTAGTCCTCGAAAGGGGGTGGGGGTTCAAGTCCCCCTCCGCGCACAAGGGAAAACCCCAGGAATCCACGGATTCCTGGGGTTTTTTTCTTTCTCCGTACACGCGAAGGGGAATCAACGCATGGTGCAGCTGTGGCTTACAGCCAGCTGCTGTCACGCCACGACAACCCACTCATCCGTGTACTCGGAGAACCGCGGCTCATCAGGGCAGTCGATGGATGTCGAAATCACCGATCCTAAATTCATCTCGAACCGGACGCAGGCGCTGACGGTGCGCTGCTCTCCCCACCAGCCGCCGCTGGTTGTCAGGTGTTCGCGATAATAATGGTCGGTAAAGAAGTCTCCCTCGGGGTCCCAGCCGAAGGCGTAAGGATCGCCCAGGCCTTTCAGCTTTGAGGCGACCAGCGCCCTGTTCCCGACGTCCGTGGCTACCGTAAACTTCACAAACCAGTCTCTGCCCTCGGCGGCCTTTTCACGGATGGCACTCCTCCCCATCTTCTCGATGGACGGCCTGGCGCACGAGGCGATCAGCAGCACCAGCGCCATGGCAACAGCCAATTTCAATACACGTGACATCTTTCCCCCAGGAATCGTGAGGCCCGGCCTACCTCTTAGCCGGAGGATACCCGGCTCGTCGCCAGCAGGTCCCCCACCCGGCAATCCAGCGCGTCGCAGATCGCCGTCAGGGTGGAAAACCGGATTGCCCGCGCCCGGTCGTTCTTGAGCACCGACAGGTTAACCAAGGACACGCCGACCTGTTTACTCAGCTCCGTCAGGGTCATCCCCCGCTCCTCGAGCAGCTCATCGAGGCGGCAGTGAATATCCGAAGCCTCGTCATCTGCCGGCATCAGACCAGTCCCTCGGTCTCCAGCTGGAGGCGGCGGCCGTACTGAAAGACCCCGGCAACGAGCACCATGACCAGGCCAAGCATCAAGGGGGCAAGGTTGACCTCAGCTGAGAAAACGTAGGACGCCCCCGGGGTGCGCCCGTTTGCAGCGATCATCTCCGCCACCCGGTTCAATGCCCAGCCGTCGAGGATCTGCCCAAGAGTGCCGGCCACGGCGATGACTGCCCCGCATGCGCCCACCACCCCTACGGATTTTGCAGTGAAGAGGGTCGCGCTGCGAAGCCGGTGCGCCAGCACGAACACCAAGGCCAGGATGGCCAGGACGCCAATCTGGGTCAGCGCGCTTCCCCAGGCCAGGAGCTCGGCGGGCCCGACCGGGAGCTGGGGAACGGTGGCTTCCAGCGACGTGTACCGCCCAGTGGATTCCAGTTCCAGCCCGGAGGCCGCCTGGTCCCTTGCAGCCACCGGCAACTCCAGTGTGACCGGCCCGCCACGGAACGGGTTAGAACTCGACGCCGCGCACGAGGTTAATGAGTTGAGTCTTCGTCTGCCCGGCCGAAGGCCCCGTCGGGGAGATCAGGACCTGCGCGTTGAATGTCGCGAGGTTCTGGCCCCTGACCACCATGACGGACAGGTTTGTGATCGGCACGTCACCGGCGGGACGGAGGGACTTCGGGCCGGCGGGTTCGGTGCTCATGGTGAAGGACGCCCTATCCCCGATGCCGTCGAGCGGCTCGCCGTGAATGCCGGGCCCGGCCAGGGCCGAAGCCGCGCCCTTCAGGACTTCGATCGAGAAGATGAGCGAGTCCGGGCCAGGGGTGCCCAGGTCGCCGAACGTGTACCGGCAACTGACGTCGCGAGGGAGGACCTGCGGCTGGGTCTTCGCCCCGAATGCCTCCTTGACCTGATCGGGACTGATCAGGGCGCAGACCGCGTTGTTCGTCGTGGCCGGCGGACCCACGGGCGGAGCCGCAGGGACGCTAAGTGCGGTGCCGTTGCCCCAGCCGGCGTCCACTGCCGCCTGCGAGAGCGCGCGGGCCATTGCATCGCCGTCGGGGACGTCGCCCCCGGCCGTGGGGGGTCCGGTCACGTAGGGCATCTCGAGGGTCTCGTTACCCCGTACTGCCGTCAGGACAACGTTCGCGGACGCGCCTCCGGCCTCCCCGCGGAAATAGCCCGTCCACTGCAGGCATGCAAAGTCGCCGATGCCTGTGACAGGTGAGCAGTCCGACGTCGACCTGGCCTTGGAGATGTCGGCGGCTGATGCGGGAGATATGAGGGCCACCGACAGGGCCGTCATACCCGTGGCGGACTTGCTCGAATAAGTGCACAGGTAGGCCTTGCTTCCCATCGGCCTGTCGGGGGTGTTTTGGCCAACAGGCACAAGCCCGGGTATTGCCTTCGCAGCAATCTCCGGGGTAACGAGTTCGCACGCCGGGCTGCGCGAGCCGGACAGTGGGCCCGACGACGGCCCGCTCCGGGCCCCGGGCTGACCGCACGCGGAGAGGAACAGGGCCAGCATGGCCAGGAGCGTTATGCCGCTTCGCGTAGGCCGGGAGCGGGGACCAGGCATGGGGTTCCTTTCCGAGCCCGCCCGCCGCCGGGGCAACCACTCATGGCATCAGTGTGGTGCCATGAGGGCGCTGCGCCCCAGAGTCGAAAGTACCGGGCGGCGCATCCCCGGGATCACGCGCAGGCGGCCAGGATGCCTTGGATCGCGTCGTGTTCGGGCCGCGTGACCCACAGCTTGTACTTGGCCTTCACTGCGGTCATCCGGGCCGTGTATTCGCACCGGAAAGCCTTGTTAGGCGGGAGCCAAGTGGCCGCGTCCTTGTCACCTTTGGCTGAGTTTGCCGGACCGTCGGCCGCCATGAGGTTCAACGGATCGTTGGCAAGCTGCTTTCGCTGTTCTTCACTGATCTGCTGGGCGCCGGTCTGCCAAGCCAGCGACAGCGGAATGATGTGGTCTATCTGGACCGCCGAGCTGGTGTCGGCGCCGCGAACGAACCGGATCGTCTTGCCCGTGTACTTATCAGCCAGCGTCCCGGTGGCGACAACGCAGTCGTGCGTGCCGGGTTTAAACGTCTCTCCAGTCAGGTCGCGGGCGAGGATGTCGTTCCGTGTGTCGCAGCCATTGTGGTCCACGTCAGCCCAGGCAGGGCCGAACTGCTCACGGTTGTAGCCGGTTTTCGGCGCGCGCCCCTTCACCGGAATGGCGGCAAGCCGGGCTATGGCAGCTGAAACGTCCGCCGGGTTCCCGGCCGGCTTGTCTGAGCCAACGGACGGGACAGCTCTGCGGACGGCTTCAGCGACGGCAGTCCCGGCCGACTCCACGGCCCCGCAACCGGCAACACCCCCCAACAGAAGTACAGCGGTCACAAGGGTCAGTGCTTTGGAACTGCGGCGTGGAATCGTCTTGTCCTTCATTGATGCGGAAGTTGCAGCTCAGGCTACCGTCGTGGCAAGCGCTGGGGCTGCAGGCCAAGCGATGGTGCCGGTCACAGCTGTCCAGGGACCCGGCGACATCGCCGCGCTGTGCCCACCCCGGCATGAGCCTACGGCGCGTCCTGCCCCGTGCGCGTGCCGTACAAGTAGGCGAGGTCGTTGAGGGTCTGCATCGTCAGCTCGCGCGCTCGGGCAAGAAGTGTCTTTCGATCCGGAGCCTCGGGCGAGTCATCCCGGCCCGACAACGACGTCACTGCGAAATCCGGTTCCTTGCCGCCAAGCACCTTCAGGTACTCAAGCTGCAAACGGCTGCTGACGCCGTCGGCCTTTGACTGAACGTCAGTGACCGCCAGAAGCGCGAAGGCAACGTGTCGCCGGTCAGCCCACAGGCCCGCCCTCAGTGCGACCCGGAACAGTCCGTCAAGCTCCACGCCCGCCGGTGCCTTTGCCTTTCCGGCGTAAACCTCGGCGGCCAGGCCTGACCGTGAATCCGCCCACCGGTAACCGACGGGCACGATGCGCCCTTTCCGGGACCGGTAAGTGGCCGAGACGGTTAGCAGCGCCCGCCCGTCGGCCCCGGGTCTGTGGTCCAACGCAATGTCGCTTAGTTTCTCCTGCCGGCAGGCAGAAATGAACTCCTGCACGTCCTTGTCCCACAGCCGGTCCGTAACGCTGCTCTCCATGTCATGCACCCCCGAAACAACGGTACCGGTCAACGGTGCACCGGCTCAGGAGACTCGCTGCTGCGGCCGTTCAAATGCCGGCCACACGCTAGGCCAAGGCCTAGGCTGACTATGTGAAGTTGTCCCCGGTCCCGCTTGAAGCCGCAGTTTCGGCCCCTGCCGAATGGTGGCAGATCGTTGCCGCTCTTGGCCCCCTGGCAGTCCTGGCCGGTGCCGTCCTGGCCGCGTTCATTGGCTGGCGGACACTGCGGCAAAAAGCCGTCGCGGATGCTCAGGCCCTGAGGCAAAGAACCCGGGCTGACGACCGCGCCGAGTGGTGGAAGCGCACACAGTGGGCGTTGGACAAGGCCTTGGAGGCAGATGAGGATGCAAAAGCCCTCGGCCTGGCGTCCCTTGCGGTCCTGGCCCGGAGCGACCTTGCCCGTGAAGAGGAACTTGAACTGCTGGACATCGCGTGGCAATCGGTGACAGAGGCCAACGGCGGCGAGGGAACGTGGGACGAGGACGTCGAAGCCGTGGACTCCGGGGAACCAATCGGCGACAATGGAACTACGAGCACCGACCGAATGGAGGAGGGAAGGCCATGAGCACCAGCACACCGGAGCAGAAGAAATCCCGGACACCCCGCCACGTCTCCACGTCCCGCGGCCGGCAGCTGACCCCTTCCGAGCACAGGGTCCAGGTTGCCGCAGCAAAGCTGCGTGTGGCGCTCGACGAACGATTGGGCCGCCCCACTCCGGCTGAGACCAAGGCACTCTCCAAGGAAGACCTCTAGGCTAAAGCCCGGAAACCCGGGGAACGGCAAACCACAGGCCAGCCAAAGGCCCCGCACATGCGGGGCCTTTGCCTAGCTTGGCCCAGGTTCGCCTAGACCTTCTCGGGAGTGCGGTCAACCACCGGTTCTGAGCCTGTGAACTTCCGTTCCCGGTGCGGGAAAGCCCAGAACTTGAAGTCCTTGGCCTCCACCCGCGGTTCGGGCTGTTTTTCCGGTTCCTGCGACTCGTCTTTCCGAGTATCCCTCCGGAATTCCTTGTTATACGGATAGCACATCACTGACCTCCTCATAGTGAATGCCCTTTAATCCTCCTCTCAATTTGCACGCAGGTCGATCATTTTTGTGCTGGAAAGTGAGAGGTGTCGTTCGGCCCAAGACATCGGCGGGGGTTGCATCATAGATTGAACAACTACAGGTGCGCTTGAGGGGCGGGCAGAGACCCTCACGCAACCGTGGGATGAGGAAAGGGCAGGCATCACTTCCAGTTCGGATGAGAGGCAACGTACATGGCGAAGACAACGGGTGTGGCAGCACGGCTGGCCGAAGCGCTGGCCGTCGTCCTCGGTACGGAAGGGATCCCGCTAAGGTTGCGCGCCTGGGATGGCTCGGAGGCAGGCCCGGACGACGCCCCCGTGATGGAATTCCGTTCCCGACGGGCCTTGCGCCGCATGCTTTGGTCGCCCGGGCAGCTCGGCCTCAGCCGGGCCTATGTCGCCGGGGACATTGACGCGCCGGGCGACATTTTCGCCAGCTTCGCCGCGCTGAGCTCGGCGGGAAAGTTCGCTGAGCCCGGGCCCTTTCCCCCTTTGACCGCAAAGGAAATGTGGACCCTGACCAGCACCGCGATCCGGGTCGGCGCGATCGGCCCGAATCCTGCTCCGCCGCCGGAAGAATCCAAGGTGCATCGACAGGGCCGGCGCCATTCGAAGGGCCGCGACGCGGCAGCCATCTCGCACCACTACGACGTGGGCAACGATTTCTACGCCCTGGTTCTTGGCCCGTCGATGGTCTACTCATGCGCTGTGTGGAACGACAAAACTGACAAAGATGCTGACCAGGCCCACAGCCTCGAAACCGCCCAGGAAACCAAAATCGACCTTGTCTGCCGCAAACTGGGGTTGCAGCCCGGCATGCGTGTACTGGACGTCGGCTGCGGCTGGGGCAGCTTCGCGCTGCACGCTGCCCAGCGCTTCGGCGTCGACGTCGTCGGCGTAACGCTTTCCAACGAGCAGGCAGGGCTGGCCCGCAAGCGCGTGGCCGACGCCGGCCTGACGGATCGCGTGGACATCCGGGTCCAGGACTACCGCGACGTGGACGACGGGCCGTTCGATGCGATCAGCTCGATCGGCATGTCCGAACACGTCGGCCGCGAGCAGATCTCCAGTTACGTCTCCCGGCTCCACGACCTTCTGCGGCCCGGCGGCAGGCTGCTTAACCACGCCATCTCGTGGAACGCAGGCCCAACGAGCCCGGACCCGGATTCGTTCATACCCCGTTACGTCTTCCCCGACGGCGAAATGCTCAGCCTCGCGGACATGATCGGTGCGCTTGAGTCCGGCGGATTCGAAGTGCTCGACGTCGAGGCGTTGCGGCGACACTACGCCCTGACCCTCCGCGCCTGGGTGCGTAACCTGGAGGAGCACTGGGATGAGGCCATGCGCGCCAGCAGCCCCGGGCGGGCACGTGTGTGGAGGCTTTACATGGCCGCCAGTGCGCTGGGCTTCGAGAACGGCTTGACCGGCGTCAACCAGGTGCTCGTACAGCGCCCTGGCGGGACCGAGCCCCCGCTGCGGCGGAACGCATGGATGTGATGATCCTGCCTCTGCTGAAGACGGACCGCCGGAAGTGCCTGACCAATGACTGAACAGATAGGCATTATTGGGGGCGGCATCGTCGGAATCGCGATTGCACGCGCCCTCAGCAGCCGCGGGCTGGCGGACGTCACAGTCCTGGAAAAGGAGCAGCGGGTTGCCGCGCACCAAACGGGGCATAACTCCGGCGTGGTGCACGCAGGCCTCTACTACGCCCCGGGATCACTAAAAGCCATGCTGTGCCAACGCGGCCGGGTGCTTACCCGGGACTACTGCCGGGAGAGGAACCTGCCGTACCGGGAACTGGGCAAGCTCGTCGTTGCCGTTACGGAGGATGAACTTCCGGCCCTTGCAGACATCGAAAGCCGCTCGCTCGCAAACAGCGTGCCCGGGCTGCGCCGCCTCGGTGCCGATGCGATGCGCGACGTCGAACCCCACGTCGCCGGCGTGGCAGCACTCCACTCGCCGCATACCGCCGTCGTCGACTTTGCTGCCATCACGGAGTCCATGGCCGAGGATATCCGTTCTGCCGGCGGGCAGATCATGCTGGGCCACGAAGCCGTCTCGGTCACGACCGAACGCGGCAAGGTGCGTGTCACCACCAGCCACGCCGAATTCACCTTCGATCGACTGATCGCCTGCGCCGGGCTACAGTCGGACGTCGTTGCCGGGCTGGCGGGCGCTTCGCCGGCGCCCAAAATCCTGCCCTTCCGCGGAGAGTACTGGGACCTGTCAGCCGCGAAACAACACTTTGTCAGGGGCATGATTTACCCGGTGCCTGATCCCCGCTTCCCCTTCCTGGGCGTCCACTTCACCCGCGGCGTCTACGACACCATCCATGTGGGCCCAAACGCCGTGCCTGCCCTGGCCCGGGAGGGCTATCGCTGGAGCAACGTGTCCTTCAAGGACACTGCTGCGTCGATCATGTGGCCCGGCGCCCTGGCGCTGGCGCGGAAACACTGGCGGATGGGCGCGCAGGAGATCGCCGCCTCCCTGATCAAGCCGCTGTATTTCCGGCAGGCACGCAGGTTCATCCCCGAACTTCACGTGGACGACCTGACGGCGAAGACTGCCGCCGGCGTCCGCGCGCAAGCATGGTCACTGGACGGGAGCCTCCTCGACGACTTCGCGATCGAGGAGATGGGACCGGTGACCCTCCTGCGGAACGCACCCTCCCCGGCAGCGACCTCCGCGATGGCGATCGCGGACCATGTGCTGGAGCATCATGTCTTCCCCCGCAGATGACGTCCTGAAGGGACCTGCGTGGTTGATGGACAATGACGCCGGGTCCCGTTAGATTGACGCCGGGGCAGGTTTCCCGGCCCTGAAGTGCCGGGGAAAATTGCAGCCGCCCGGCTGCGTTGAGTACTGCCCCGCCCGGGGGAACCAATGACAAACAACACCGAGGCCAACGTCTGCGTGGGCCACCTTCGCGAGGGAGTATCGCGCATCACGCTGCGGCCCGGCGCCCGGGTCACGGAAGAGGACGGAATCCGCACCCGGGAACAGCTGCTGGCCTTGACCGGGGGCGCCCGCGGCGGGGTGCTGCTGGACATCACAGGTGTGGGCTCAGTCAGCCGGGAAGCGATCAGTGTCTACAGCGCTGCAGCCACTGTCAGTGCCTTCGCCATCCTGGGCAGTACCCCAGTGGACCGCGTCATCGCCCATGGACTACTCGGGCTGCCGTTGCCGGCCTGCCCGAGTGAATACTTCACGGACGAGGACGAAGCACTGAAGTGGCTTCGAACCATCAACGGATGACCTGTCCCGTCAGAGAACCGGCGGGTCTGTCCTGCCATTGCCCTGAGAGAATGGGCGCATGACAGCCATCTTCCTGGTGTGGAACCCGGACCGCTGGAACGACTGGAACTACACGTCCGTCGTCGAGCAGGTCAGTGACGCGGGCCAAGCTCACGGCGAGTGGCAATTTAGCCGCTCGGCCGGCGTTCCCGCCAACGGGGACGCGTGGCTGCTGCTTAAGGGAAAGCACGGGCCCGGCCTGCTCGGGCACGGCGTGGTGATCCGCGCGCAGTCCTGGGCTGCGCCGTCTGCCGCAGCCGCCGGCGGGACGCCCTCCCCTTCCGTGATGGTCACATTCGACTCGCTCCTGCCCCTGGGCGACCAGATCGGGCAGGAAATGCTGAGTGGCGCCCTTCCGGAGCTGCGCTGGAACAGGGTGCGCAACGGGCAGGCCCTTGAGCCGTCCGCGCAGGCCCGCATCCGTGACCTCTGGCGCCTCGAAGGACCGCCGCCACTCCCCGGGTCCACGTTGCCGGTGCCGGGGACCTACCCCGCGTGGGCCGTCAGCAAGGTCGAGGTGAACCGGTACGAACGAAATCCGGAGGCCAGACGTGCCTGCATCGCGCACTACGGAACGAGTTGTGCGGCCTGCGGCTTTTCCTTCGAAATCGCCTATGGAGACGCCGGCATCGACTTTATCGACGTGCACCACACCGCGCCGGTTTCGCTCCTGGACAGCAGCTACCGGCTGGATCCGGTGACGGATCTGGTGCCCCTGTGTCCAAACTGTCACGCCATGGCGCACCTCGGCGTGACTACCCCGCGAACGCTCCCGGAACTGCGCCGGATGCTGGCCGGCGCAGGCTTTATGCAGGGTCGGCCGGTGAGCCCTGGGGAACTTGAGTCGCACCAGGAGGCACTCCGGATCCTCGGTCCCGCGGAAACTCGTCCCGGGCCGGATACCGGGTCATAACCCCGGGCCCGATGACGAACACCCGCCTGGCCGGACGTGGAAATCCGCGGGAGAAGCACTTAACCGGACGGCTTCAACGCATCCCGGACCACCCCGACCAACGAATTGAACCGGGCGTTATCCGGCAGGTCGTCAATCAGTACCGGCCCCTCGGGCCCCGCGAGCGGAATTCGCCAATTCGGGTGCTCCGCGTCCGTTCCGGGCTGGTTCTGCGTGCGCGTCTCCCCGACGGCGTCCACGAGGGCAACACCCAACAGGGCGGACGGCGTCAGGGCGGTGAAGGCGTACAGCGCCTCGACCGTGCGCTGAACGTCCGCCGACGAATCCTCTAGCAGCCCCCGTTCGCGGACCAGGGCCAGCACGGCCTCCTGCTCCGCTGCCGCCTCCGCCCGTTCCTCTTCGACCGGGCGCAGGAGCAGGCCCAGCGATTCGCGAAGCGTGACATGCTCCCCCGCGAGATAACCAGCCGTCGGGGGCAGGTCATGAGTGTTGACGCTGGTCAGACACTGCTGGCGATATTCTTCGGGCGGCAGCGGGCCCGCTTCATTGTGTTCGAACCACAGGATGGATGTGCCGAGGATGCCCCGGTCCGTGAGGTAGTCACGGACCCAGGGTTCGAACACGCCAAGGTCCTCGCCGACGACAGTCGCACCGGCCCGCTGGGCCTCAAGGGCCAGGATGCCGATGAGGGCTTCATGGTCGTAGTACACGTATGTGCCCTGGTCCGGGCCCGCGCCTTCCGGAATCCACCACAGGCGGAAAAGGCCCAGTATGTGGTCAACGCGGATGCCGCCCGCGTGTCGGAGTACTGTCCTGAGCATGTCCCGGTACGGCTTGTAGCCTGCCGCCGCCAACTGTCCGGGGTGCCATGGCGGCTGGGTCCAGTTCTGTCCCTGCTGGTTGAAGACGTCCGGCGGGGCGCCGACAGTGACGCCCTGGGCGAGTACGCCGCGAAGCATCCAGGCATCGGCCCCGGCTGTCTTAACGCCCACGGCCAGATCATGGACGATACCGATGGCCATTCCGCATTCCTTAGCTGTTCGCTGGGCGGTGGCCAGCTGCTCATCGCAGATCCACTGCATCCAGCGGTAGAACTCCAGCCGCTCCGCATGCGCTTCCCTTATGGTGTCGCAGTACGGGGTGTCCGGTGACGAAGCCTCGCCGGACCATTCGGGCGCCGTCGGTGGAAGCCGCTCCGCGAGCGTGCACCAGAGGGCGAAGTCGTCCAGGCCCTTGCCTTCCGCCTCGCAGAAGTTGTCGAACATGCGGACCCTGCCGGGGCTGCGACGCACTTTGAAGATGAGCTCAAGCGCCCGGAGTTTGGCTTGATAGCTGGCGTTTCTGTCCAGGAGGCCGTCCGCCGTGTTGGCGGCGTGCAGCAGGTCCGCGTTGTCTTCGATGCCGGCCCTGGACGCCGGGTCCAGATATGCATACTCGGGCACGTCCTCGACGCGGATGTAGAGCGGGTTGAAGAAACGGCGGGTGGTGGGCAGATACGGTGAATCTTCGATGGGTGGACGGGGCTCCCCGGCGTGCAGGGGGTTCACGAGGACGAAACCCGCACCGTCCTTTCCTGCAATCGCTGCCAGGTCTACGAGGTCGGAGAAATCCCCGATGCCCCATGAACGGGACGAGCGGACCGAATACAGCTGGGCCGTGAGGCCCCAGTGGCGCTCGGACTCCAGACGTCGGCTGGTCCCCAGACGCTCCGGTGTAACGATCAGCGCACATTCCCCTACTTCCCCGGCAGCGTCGGCGTAGAGCGTATGCCAGCCCAGGGGCAAATCGCCGCCAAGGGCGAAAGCCGCCCGGCCTGTGAGGACTCCGTTCACCTCCTGCGGATCTTCCCAGTTGTCGCGCTGCTCGGCGTCCACGCGGTTGCCGTCCTCCGTCACCGCCCACACACTGACCGGCGTCCCGTGCGGGACATGGACAGAAACGTGGATTTCCCGGCCCTCCCTGGAAACGACCGACGGCGGCAGCAGCCGCCGCCACGGCGCCAGGTCCGCGTCGCGAAGGGCGCTTTGGAGCTCCTCCGGTGTCCCGGTCCGGTCCCCCAGCGCGGCCAGCACGCTGTGCAGCGTGCCGGCCGCGACGGGATGTTCCATACCGTCCCAGCCGCGGAAAGACGTGCTTACGCCGCGGACTGCCGCCAGCTTGCGGAGCAGCTCGTCTGTTGTTCCTGTGTGGTCCTGTTCCGTTCCATCCGCCATGGCCCTACTCTATGGGTTCACCGGGCTACGGCACCGGCAGCAACCGCACCCGTTTTCTTCCCAACCCTCGTCAGGCGTGTTGACCATGCCCGCTTCCCCCCGGATGTGTGTGCCCTTCGCCCACCAGTTCGTGCAGCCCGGACACGGCTTCGGCCAGCGACAGCCCGGGCGACGCCGCCACAAACGGCATGAGAAGCCGGTTCTCTTTGTCCAGGTGCAGGGCAAAGATGCGTTGAATGGCGCCGGCGGCTACAGCGGCGGCCACGCCCCGCGCGCCACGAAGCTCCTCCACCAGGGCGACGATCACCTGGTGCTCTGCCAGCATGCCTTCAACCAGGAGCCTACCCTCGGCGGAATTCCGCGGCCCGCTGTACGAGGGGCCTTCTTCGGCGAGCGCATGGGGCACCAGTTCGTTCTCGCACCATTCCAGCAGCACTTCGTGTGCGTCATGCTCCGCCGAGGCGTCATGCTTCTCCACGGAACCCGTCACCGCATCCGCGAGCGCCGTGAGGCGTCTGAGCATGTTCGCGTGATGACGTTCCACCGCCTCCATCGCTTCGGCCTCCGCGGCGGAGTTCTTCTTCGACACATGGTTCATGGTGCCTCCCTTGCTCTTTGCGCGCACGCTGTCCGGCGGGCGGCCCCACACCGGGCATGGACTGGCTTAACGCACTTTCACTCTACGGCCGCCCGGGCCGGCGGCACCGGGTCTTTGGGCCCGACCACTCTTTAGGCTCGGCCCCTGTGGCGGGCTAGCCTTGGAAACTATGGTCGACTTCGAGAGGTTCAGGATCCTGCTGGAATCGGAGCGCGCCCGGAAAGCGCTGTTACTGCCGGCCCTTCGCGAGGACATCACCTCCGCGAACGCCGCTCGCCAAAACTCTAATGTTGACGATGAACATGATCCCGAAGGTTCGACTATCGCTTTTGAGCTCTCACAGGCCGCCGCGTTGCTGCAGCAGAGCAGTGCCACCCTGGTGCAGGTCGAGGCGGCTCTGGCCCGGATCGCGGACGGCAGTTACGGATACTGTGAAATCTGCCGCGAGCCCATTGCCGAAGGCAGGCTGGAAGCCCGCCCCTGGACGCCGTATTGCATCAATCACGCACGTGGCAAGACATGGACAAAGCCATGACGGATGTTGCAGGCTCGCTGTGGCAAAGGATTGTTTCGGGATTCTCGCAGTCGCCGGCCCCTGAGGTGACGGCGACCGAACTGCTGATAGTCATCGTGCTCGCAACAGCACTGTCCCTCCCCCGGGCTTCCTGGCGCTATTTCGGGCTGCTGGCCACCGTCACCCACGAGCTGGGGCATGCATTTGCTGCCCTCATGACCGGACAGCGCCTTGGCGGCATCAGGCTGAGCCTGGACCATTCCGGGACCACCACCACGTACAGCAGGGGCCGCTTCCCGGCAGTCTGGTCCACGTTCTGGGGCTACCCCGTGCCGGGCGTTGTAGGAGCCGCCATGGTGTGGTCCGGATTCACCGGCTGGGGACCGGCTGCCATGTCCGTCGGCACGCTGATCCTGCTGGGCTCGTTCCTCTTCATCCGCAACGCCATGGGGTTGCTCATCACCTTTGCAGCGGTCCTGGGCTGCTCACTCCTTGTTCTCTTCGTCCCGCCCCGGTTCACCGGCCACGTGGTCATTGCACTGGGCCTCGCGCTGCTGGTCGCTGCCGTACGTGATCTGGCGAAGCTCTCGAATGTCCACTTGCGGCGTCGGGACAGGCTGTCCACGTCGGACGCACATCTCCTCTACCGGGCCACCTCGGTGCCCGCCGTCATCTGGATCCTCCTCTTCGCGGCCGTCGTTTGCGGTTCCTGGTGGGTGGCCTGGCAGCCCATGGCACACGTGCTGGCACCGGGCGGCAGCCAATAGGGTGTAACCATGACTTCCGATTCCCGCCCCGCCGCCGACCATTCCTCCGATCCAGGGTTCAGCACCAGGGGGTCCTACGTGACCGGAGGTGAGGAATTCACCCGGGACACCAACTACATCGAGGACCGGATCACGAGAGACGGCGAGCCGGGCCGCAACGGGGAACCCGGCTGGCCGGCGGAGGCGGGACGTTACCGCCTCATCGCAGCCCGCGCCTGCCCCTGGGCCAACAGGACTGTCATCGTCCGCAGGCTGCTGGGTCTTGAGGATGCCATATCCCTTGGGCAGCCCGGGCCCACCCATGACGCCCGGTCCTGGACCTTCGACCTGGACCCGGGCGGTGTTGACACGGTCCTCGGCATCGAACGGATCCGGGACGCTTATTTCCGGAGGTTCCCCGGCTATCCCCGGGGAATCACCGTACCCGCGATCGTCGACCTACGGTCAGGCGGCGTGGTCACCAACAATTTCCCGCAGATCACGCTGGACTTCTCCACGGAGTGGACGGCGTTCCACCGGCCCGGTGCTCCTGAGCTCTATCCTGCCCACCTCCGGGAGGAGATCGACGAAGTAAACAAAAGGGTGTTTACCGAAGTGAACAACGGTGTCTACCGCTGCGGTTTCGCCGGTTCACAGGACGCCTACAACGCTGCGTACACCCGCCTCTGGACCGCCCTGGACTGGCTTGAGGAGCGCCTCACCGGCCAGCGGTACCTCGTGGGAGACACCATTACGGAAGCCGACGTGCGGCTGTTCACCACGCTGGTCCGGTTCGACGCCGTCTACCACGGCCATTTCAAGTGCAACCGGCAAAAATTGAGCGAGATGCCCGCGCTGTGGGCCTATGCCCGGGATCTTTTCCAGACGCCCGGCTTCGGCGACACCATCGATTTCGTGCAGATCAAGCAGCACTACTACATCGTCCACGAGGACATCAACCCCACCGGGATCGTTCCGCAGGGGCCGGACCTCTCCGGTTGGCTGACCGCGCACGGCCGTGAGTCACTGGGGGGCCGCCCCTTCGGAGACGGCACCGCACCCGGTCCCGTCCGCAGCGGCGAGGAAGTTGCCGCGGGACACGGCGCAGGCTGATCGCCGCCGTCAACCGCACGCCGCTAGTGTTGTCCCATGCCACTTTCGTCCGGTTTTGCCGCGCCCGAATTCCAAGCGGTCAGGGACCTGTTTGATTCGTTCCTCAGGAACGACCCGCTGTACAGCGCCCAGGTCTCCGTCTACCGTGCGGGCACCAAAGTGGTGGACCTTAGCGGCGGACCCCACCTGGCGAAGGATTCGATCACGGGCGCCTACTCCTGTTCCAAAGGCGTGGCCGCCTTCGTCATCGCCCTCCTGGTCCAGGACGGACTGCTGGACCTTGACCGGACCACGGCTCACTACTGGCCCGAGTTCGCCGCCCACGGAAAAGGGGAGATCACCGTACGGCAGGCGCTCTCCCACCGGGCAGCGCTGCTGGGCGTGGAAGGCGGCCTGGCGCTCAGTGAATTCACGACGGCTGACGCAGCGCGGAAGCTCGCCGCCACGGCACCGCTGTGGCGTCCCGGTACCACGTTCGGATACCACGCCCTCACCATCGGCATCATCATGGAGGAACTCTGCCGCCGCGTCTCCGGCAGCACCCTGCAGGAGTTGTACGGCTCCCGCATCCGGCAGCCGTTCGGCATCGACTTCTTCCTGGGGCTGCCCGAGGACCAGGAGCCCCGCTATCGGAACGTGCTGTTCGGCGTCGATCCCGGCCAGCCGTGGCTGGACCCGCTGGGATTTGAGGGGCTCAACGGCAACGCTGCGGTGAGCACAGTCATGGAACTTCCCAACCACCGGGTCATTCGTAAGCACGGCATGAGCAGCGCCGGAGGTGTGGGATCAGCAGAAGGCCTCGCCCGGCTGTATGCCGCAGCCACTACGGGCGTTGACGGCGGTCCGGCGTTCCTGTCACCGGAAACCATCCGGACCATGTCCGAAGAGCAGGTATGGGGACTGGACCGCACCTCCGGACTCGACAACGCCTTCGCGGTGGTCTTCATGAAGCCGCACCCCAGCCGGAACTTTGGCAGCCATCGGGCGTTCGGCCACGAGGGTGCCAATGCCGCGTTGGGCTTCGCGGACCCCGGCTACGACCTCGCTTTCGGCTACATTCCGGGGACGCAGGAGGAAGGCAGAACCCCCGGCCGCGCCCACCGGCTGGCACACGCGGCACGGCAGGCTGCAGCTTCCAGCGCGCAGGCGTTGCCGGCCGGCGTTACCCGTGAGTAGGTTTGTCCATTTGTAGCATGTGGCATGCACCTTTATGGTGGGGCCAAATGGCAAATACAAAACAGCAGGACGAGGCCGCCCCGTCGCGGGTAGGAAAGATACGGCAGTCCGTGACGGACAGCGTGGCCGTAGCAGTTGCGGGTCCCCGCCTGCAGTTGGCCGCCAAGGCAGGACTCGCCGCAGGCCTGGCCTTCCTTATTGCACCCCTGATGCCGGGTGCCGCAGCCCAGTATCCCTACTACGCCCCGCTCGGTGCCCTCGTGGCGATGTACGAGAACGTGTCGGGCTCCATGAAGCAAGGCGTGCAGACGCTTGTGGGGCTCGGGATCGGCATTGGCCTGGCCTTCCTGCTGGTGAGCGTCACCGACCCTTCGCCGGTGACGGTGGCGATCGTCATGGGGTTGGGTGTCCTGCTCGCAGGGCTGCCGCGGCTTGGAGCCGGGCGTGACTGGATTCCGACGGCGGCGCTCCTGGTCCTCCTGGTGGGTGGCAACAACCCGGACGACTTCTCCTTCGGCTACCTCCTGCAGATGGGCGTAGGAGTCGTGGTGGGCATCACCGTCAACATGCTGGTTTTCCCGCCCCTGCATTTCAAGGCCGCCGCCCTCAGCCTCGCCGAACTCCGGTGGGCGCTCGCCAAGCAGCTCTCGGACATGGGCGAGGCGATGAGGGAAACCTGGCCGCCCGAGCACGAGGACTGGGCCGTGCGGTCGGAAGAGCTCGCGAAATCGGCCCGTGCCGTCCGGGCCGCCGTCCAGAAGGCCGACGCGAGCAGGCAGGTCAATCCGCGGCGCCGGCTCCACCCGCACGATCTGGACCGGGACTTCAAGGACCTCAGGGGCCTCGAAAGGGTGACTTTCCATATCCAGGACATGACAGAAGTGCTGGCAGATGTCATTTGGGACGAGGACGTTCCCTTCGTCATTCCGCTTCCCTACAGCGAGCCGCTGGCTGATGCGTTGGCCGCGGTCAGCGAGGTCCTCAGGTCCATGGAAGACGAGCACCCTGACCGGCAAAGCGAACTGATCGCGGCCGCAACTGCTGCCGTGGACGCCTTGGCTGACCGGATGGCATCCGATGACGTCAACCCGGATGCGCCGAGCGCCGCCGAATCAATCGTACTGAACCTGCACCGCATTCTCAGGGTGGTCACGGCCGGTCAGTCCTGACCCGAGCCCGACCCGAACCGGAAGAAGCCACGACGCCGGAGCACCCCGGGAGGTGACCTCCGGCGTCGTGATTTCCGTTACTTTGCTTGGCGCGGCTAGAGCGCCGTTACGCTCCCGCTGAAGTGCCTCCGGCCGGACCGCGGATTCCACGCGGCGTAGTCGGAGTGCTGCCAGGTCCCCGAAGGGGAATGGACCGAACTGATGTCCAGCGCCACGCGCGCCGGCAGGAACACCGGCGCTTCGAAGGCAACCTCCCAGCTGAAGGCATCCCCTTTCACAGCGCCCACATCCGCCAGTGCCCGCGAGGCGAGGTACATGCCGTGCGCTATGGAACGCCGCATGCCCAGGGCTTTCGCCGAGAGGACGCTGAGGTGAATCGGGTTGAAGTCGCCGGATACGGCTGCATAAGCCCTGCCAGTGTCAACACCCAGCTGCCACAATGCCGTAGGGTCTGGCGCCGAGAACGTTGCCGGCGGGGCCGGGGCCGAAGGCTTGTCGATGCCCGGCAGGAACACACCTTTGGCCAGATACGTGGACGTTCCCTTCCAGATGACCCTGGAGTTCCCGGTCCGCCGGACCTCCGCGACGATGTCAACCTGCGTGCCGGCGCGGTGGCCGCGCAGGTTCTCGGCCCAGGACGTAATGTCCAGCGCCTCAGTGAACAGGATGGTTCCGTGCTGTTCCACCTTGTTTTTCAGGTGCACCATTCCCAGCAGCGGCAGTGGGAAATCGTCACGGTTCATCACACTCATCGATACCGGAAAGGCCAGGGCGTGAATGAAGCCGGCAGGCAGGGTATCGCTGGCAGTCTCACCCACCAGGTGCTGGAAAGCGGTGAGGTTGTCCACCTCGGCCACCACTCCCCTGACCTCGTGTCCGCAGGGCGGAAGCGAGATCCCCGCGTCGGTACCGAGCACCCGGCGCCTGGCTGCGGTGGCCGCGGCATTGACGTAGAGCTTGGACAGCGACGGCATGTCCCCGAGTATTACGGGCTGGGCACCGGTCATGCGCCCACCAGGTTCTGGCCGCACACCCGCAGCACCTCGCCGGTGATGCCGCCCGCGGCGTCGCTGGCAAGGAAGGCGATGGCTTCTGCAACATCGCCGGGTTGCCCTCCCTGCTGAAGGGAGTTCAAGCGCCGGGCTACCTCCCGCGTTGCGAAGGGGATCCGGGCCGTCATCTCGGTTTCAATGAAGCCAGGCGCCACGGCGTTGATGGATCCATGGTGCTCCGCGAGAAGGGGTGCCGTGGCGCGCACCATTCCAATGACGCCGCCCTTGGAGGCCGCATAATTCGTTTGGCCGCGGTTGCCGGCAATACCGCTGGTGGAGGCGACCGACACGATCCGCGGGGAGTCGCGGAAGTGCTCGGACGCCAGCAGTGCCTCATTGATGCGCAACTGGGCTGCGATGTTCACCGCAAGGACCGAACTCCAGCGGCCCTGGTCCATGTTGGCGAGGAGCTTGTCCCGGGTGATTCCCGCGTTATGGATCACGATGTCCAGGCGCCCGTGCCTGCCCACCGCATGCTCGATGATCCGCTGCCCGGCGTCCTCCCGGCTGATGTCCAGCTGCAGCGCAGTCCCGCGGACCGCGTTTGCTACGGCGGCGAGGTGGTCTCCGGCTGCGGGGATGTCGACGACCACCAGGGTGGCACCGTCACGGTGGAGCGTGCGGGCGATGGCCGCCCCGATGCCGCGTGCGGCCCCGGTCACGACGGCCACCTTACCGGCAAGCGGCTTTTCGGTGTCGGCGGGAAGCTGCCCTTCCCCGGAGGTGACGGTGAGGGACTGGCCGTCGACAAAGGCTGACCGGCCGGACAGGAAGAAGCGCAGGGCTCCGAGGGAGCTGGGACTCGTGGTGGCCACCCCGTCTGCCAGAACGATGCCGTTGGCGGTGGCGCCGGCACGCAGCTCCTTGGCCAGGGATCGCAGCAGGCCGTCAACACCCTGGCGCGCTGCTGCGGAAGCGGGCCCCGGCGCGCTCCCCGGTGTGCGTGACACCGTTATGACGCGGGCATTTGGTGCCAGATCCCGGACGGACGCTGCCGCCGAGAGGACCGGCCTTTCAAGTTCTTCAGGGTGGGCCAGCTCATCCAGCACCAGGATGATGGCACCCAGCTTTTCCCGGGGCACCGCATGCCTCCGGACGTCGAGGTCCCAGGAAAGGAGGGCGGCCGCGAGTTCGTCAGCGCCGTCGCTGGAGCCCTGGACCAGGATCGGCCCCGTAACAAGGGGCTGCCCCGGCTGGTAGCGCCTGAGCACCACCGGCTGCGGCAAGCCAAGCTTCCTGGCAAGGTCCTTACCGATGCCACGGGATACGAGTTGTGTGTACTTGTCCGTCACTCCGGCCTCCCTAGGATGCTTCAAGAATGGCGACGACCCCTTGGCCGCCGGCAGCGCAAATGGAAATCAGGCCGCGGGCCGGTCGGCCGTCCACCGGGCCCTTGTCGTGAAGCATCTTGGCCAGTGTGGCCACGATCCTCCCTCCGGTCGCGGCAAAGGGGTGCCCCGCTGCCAGCGAGGAACCGTTCACGTTCAGCTTGGACCGGTCGATGCTGCCCAGCGCGCCGTCCAGGCCAAGGCGTGTCCGGCCGAATTCTTCGTCTTCCCAGGCGGCCAGGGTGCTGAGGACTGTGCCGGCAAATGCTTCATGGATCTCGAAGAAGTCGATGTCATCCAGGGTCAGTCCGTTGCGGGCCAGCAGGCGGGGCACTGCGAAAGCCGGCGCCATCAGCAGTCCGTCCTTCCCGTGGACGAAGTCGACGGCGGCCGCCTCGCCGTCCACGACCGTCGCGAGCTTGGGAAGTTCGTGGGCGTCCGCCCACTCCTCCGAAGCGAGCAGCACGGTGGACGCGCCATCAGTGAGCGGGGTGGAGTTGCCGGCTGTCATGGTTGCCTCGGCGCCCAGGTTCTTACCGAAGACGGGCTTGAGCGTGGACAGTTTTTCAAGTGTTGTGTCGGCGCGCAGATTCGAGTCCCGGTTCAGTCCGCGGTACGGCGTGAGCAGGTCGTCGAAGAAGCCGGCATCATAAGCGGCCGCGAGGTTGCGGTGGCTGTTGTAGGCCAACTCATCCTGGGCCTCACGGGTAATCTTCCACTGCGCCGTGGTGAGGGCCTGGTGTTCACCCATGGAAAGGCCCGTCCGGGGCTCCCCCGTATTGGGCGCGTCGGGTGCGAGGTCCTTGGGGCGAAGGCGGCCCAGGACCTTAAGGCGCTGGGGCAGGGTCTTGGCGCGGCTGAGGTCCAGCAGGACCTCTCGCAGGCCCTCACTCACAGCGATGGGCGCATCGGACGCGGAGTCGACTCCACCGGCAATGGCCGAGTCAATCTGTCCCAGCTTGATCTTGTTGGCAAGGCCAAGGACCGTCTCCAGTCCCGTGGCACACGCCTGCTGGAGATCGTAGGCAGGGGTTTCAGCGGAGAGGGCCGAGCCCAGCACTGCCTCGCGGGTGAGGTTGAAGTCACGCGAGTGTTTAAGGACGGCGCCGGCGGCAACTTCGCCGATCCGTTCATCCGCAAGGCCGAAACGCGCAATCAGGCCGTCCAACGCGGCGGTCAGCATGTCCTGGTTGGAGGACTTGGTATACGCGCCGCCGGTCCGGGCAAACGGAATCCGGTTTCCGCCCACCACCACGGCTTTGCGCAGCGAGCCTGCGCCGTGTGTGGCTGCCGGGTCTGTGGGTGATTCCTCTGGTCCGGTGGCGGACTGTCCGTTAAAGGACATGTGCTGTCTCCTTTTGCTTAACGCTGATTACCGATACCCAGCGTACCTGATACGCTGGGTATCGTGAACATCCTTCCTGCTGACCCTGACGTTTCCAGCGGCGGCAACTCCCCTGGCCCCGGCATTCCGGACACTTCCGCCGCAAGCGGCTCCGCAATCGACGGGCGCGCCGCCCGCTGGCAGTCACACAGGGAAGAACGCCGTCGCGAACTCATCAAGTCCGCGCGGAAGGCGGTCCATGCACTGGGCAGCGACGCTTCCATGGAGGACATCGCTGCCGCCGCCGGCACGTCCAAGTCCGTGTTCTACCGCTACTTCGGCGACAAGGCCGGGCTGCAGCAGGCTGTCGGCGAGGTGGTGATAAGCCAGATGCAACGCCGCATCCAGGAGGCCGCCCAGGGCGCCCAGACGCCACGGGAGGGGCTTCTGGCCATGGTGTCCGCCTACCTTCAAATGGCGGAGACCAGCCCCCACGTCTACACATTCGTCACCGCGTACTCGGCAGGAGAACCCGCAACAACCACCGGGGGCATGGCGGCGACGGGCGCGCTCGGCCATTTCTTCGAAGAGGTCCGTGACATGATCGCCCGGCCCATGCGCGCCCACCTGGGCGCCGGCAAGGAAGCCGTGATCGGCTACTGGCCCACCGCGGCGATCGGGCTCGTAAGGAACGCCGGTGAACAGTGGCTAGCCACGCCGGAGTCGCCCGGCAAACCGGACCAGGAAACCATGGCCCGCCAGATCACCGCCTGGCTGTGCGTCGGGATTGCCCCGGAGCTGGAGAACCTGGACCCTCACAATCCAAACCCTTAGTGAATTGTCAGAACCAAAGAAGGAATCGACATGACTGACGTAGTTGACCGCGCCGCCAGCCAGGCGCGCCGCCCCGCCGGAAGCGCACACCACCAGGCCGACGCGGCGCCCGCCGTCGACGTCGCTGCGCTGGGCGAGCAGCTCCTGGGCAAGTGGGCCCACATTCGCCGGCATTCGCGCGAGCTTTCAGGCCGTCCCGAACTGCATAAGACCGAGGGCCTCACGCACACCGAGCACCGGAAGCGCACGTTCGGCCAGCTCCAGTACCTGGTGGAGAACGGTGCCGTTCATCGCGCTTTTCCCGCATCACTGGGTGGTTCGGACGATCACGGCGGGAACATCGCAGGGTTCGAGGAACTCGTCACAGCCGATCCGTCGCTGCAGATCAAGGCTGGCGTCCAGTGGGGGCTGTTCGGTTCGGCTGTGATGCACCTCGGCACCGAGGAGCACCACGCCAAGTGGCTGCCCGGCATTATGAACATGGACATTCCCGGCTGTTTCGCGATGACGGAAACCGGGCACGGCTCCGACGTCGCCAGCATTGCCACCACGGCGACCTTTGAGCCGGCCACGCAGGAATTCGTCATCAACACGCCCTTCCGTGCCGCCTGGAAGGACTACATTGGCAATGCCGCCATCGACGGTCTCGGCGCCGTGGTGTTCGCCCAGCTGGTGACCCGCGGCGTGAACCACGGGGTCCACGCGTTCTACGTGGACTTGCGGGATCCGAACACCAAGGAGTTCCTGCCGGGCATCGGAGGTGAAGACGACGGCGTCAAGGGCGGGCTGAACGGCATCGACAACGGCCGGCTGCACTTCAGCAACGTCCGTGTTCCGCGGGCCAACCTGCTGAACCGGTACGGCAACGTTGACGCGGACGGGGCATACACCTCTCCCATTGCCAGCCCGGGCCGACGCTTCTTCACCATGCTGGGCACCCTCGTCCAGGGCCGCGTCTCCCTGGACGGTGCCGCGGTGGCAGCCAGCAAGCTGGCCCTCAAGACCGCCATCCAGTACGCCACTGAGCGCCGCCAGTTCAACGCCTCCTCGCATACTGACGAAGAAGTGCTGCTCGACTACCAGCGCCATCAGCGGCGGCTGTTTACCCGGCTCGCCACCACCTATGCCGCAGGCTTCGCCCATGAACAGCTGCTGCAGAAATTCGACGACGTTTTCTCGGGTGCACATGACACCGACGAGGACCGCCAGGACCTTGAGACACTGGCCGCCGCACTCAAGCCGCTCAGCACATGGCACGCCCTGGACACTTTGCAGGAGTGCCGCGAAGCCTGCGGCGGCGCAGGCTTCCTGATTGAGAACCGTTTTGCCTCCCTCCGTGCGGACCTGGACGTCTACGTCACGTTTGAAGGCGACAACACCGTGCTCCTCCAGCTGGTGGCCAAGCGGCTCCTCGCGGACTACGCCAAGGAATTCCGCAACGTCGACGTCGGCGTGCTGGCACGCTACGTGGTGAGCCAGGCCGCCGGCGCCGCGGTACACCGGACCGGACTTCGCCAGGTTGCCCAGTTCATGGCAGACACGGGCTCGGTGCAGAAGGCCGCCATTGCCCTCCGCGACGAGGACACCCAGCGGCTGCTGCTGACGGACAGGGTACAGACCATGGTTGCCGAGGCCGGAGCAGCACTCAAGGGAACCAACAAGCTGCCGCAGCAGAAGGCCGCTGCGGCTTTCAACCAGCACCAGCACGAATTAATTGAGGCGGCGCAGGCCCACGCGGAGCTGCTGCAGTGGGAAGCCTTCACGGAAGCCCTTGCCGATGTGAAGGACCCGGGCACCAAGCGGGTGCTGACCTGGCTCCGGGATTTGTTCGGACTCTCGCTCATCGAGAAGAACCTGTCCTGGTACCTCATGAACGGCCGCCTGTCGATGCAGCGCGCCCGCACTGTGGGCGACTACATCAACCGCCTCCTGGTCAAGATCCGCCCGCACGCCCTGGACCTGGTGGACGCCTTCGGCTACGGCCCGGAGCATCTCCGCGCGGCAATTGCCACCGGCGCAGAAAAGACCCGCCAGGACGAGGCCCGTGCGTTCTTCCGGAACCAGCGCGCCGACGGTAAAGCCCCGGTGGACGAAAAGGTCCTCCTCGCCCGCCAGGCCCGAGAAACGAAGGCTCCGCGCCGCTAGCCCCGGCGTACCGCCCGGGAATAACGATAAAACAACGACGGCGCCGCACCCCGAGAGGGAGCGGCGCCGTCGTTGATTCCTGTTTAGGCAAGGACCGAGCGGTACACCTCAAGGGTGGTTTGCGTGATGGAGTCCCAGGAGAAGTGCTCCTCCGCGCGGCGGCGGCCGGCCTGTCCCATGGCGCGGGCACGCACCGGGTCGGACACGACCTCGGTGAGGGCAGCTGCGAATTCGTTGACGAACTTCTCCGGGTCCAGCGGGGTCCCGGTGCCGTCAGTGACCTGTTCCAGCTCCACCAGCAGGCCGGTTTCGCCGTGCTGAACAACCTCCGGGATGCCGCCGGTGGCGCTGGCCACGACTGCTGCACCGCATGCCATGGCTTCGAGGTTGACGATCCCCAGCGGTTCGTAGATGGACGGGCAGGCAAAAGCGGTTGCGTGGCTGAGCACCTGGATCAGCTCGTGGCGGGGAAGCATGCGCTCAATGAGGACGACTCCGCTGCGCTGGCTCTGCAGCTCCTCGATCAGGCGGGCGGTTTCCGCTGCGAGTTCCGGGGTGTCCGCCGCGCCAAGGCACAGCACAAGCTGGACATCCGCGGGCAGCTTGGCCGCGGCACGGAGCAGGTACGGAACGCCTTTCTGGCGGGTGTTGCGGCCGACGAAAACCACGCTGGGCAGTTCAGGGTCGATGCCGAGGGCACGGACGGCGTCCTCGCCCTCATCACGGTTCCAGAGTTCGACGTCGATGCCGTTGTGGACCACGCGTACCTTGGCCGGATCGACGTCCGGGTAGCTGCGGAGGATGTCCTGACGCATCCCTTCGGACACGGCGATGATGGCGGCCGCGGCCTCGTAGGCGGTCTTTTCCACCCAGGAGGACAAGGCGTAGCCGCCGCCGAGCTGTTCAGCCTTCCAAGGCCGCAGCGGCTCGAGGCTGTGGGCGCTCAGCACGTGCGGGATGCCGTGAAGCAGCGATGCCAGGTGGCCCGCCATATTGGCATACCAGGTGTGCGAATGCACAAGGTCAGCTCCCGCAATATCCGGCACGATGCGCAGATCCACCCCGAGCGTCTGCACGGCGGCGTTGGCGGCGCCCAGGTCCTCCGGGACCGAATAGGACGTCACCTTCGCCCCGTGGTAGTCGGGATCCCGGGGCGCCCCGAAGGCCCGCACCTGCAGATCCACATGCTTGGCCAGCACGCGGCTTAATTCAGCCACATGGACCCCGGCGCCACCGTAAATCTCGGGCGGGAACTCTTTAGTCACAATGTCTATTCGCACGATACCCAAGGTAGTCCTTACGGCGTATCTGTTCTAGTGTGAAGGAGTCCGGGCGTGCCGGACTTTTTGGGGAAGTTACGAAGGCGTACAGGAGCGACCACCATGCCGTTGAATAAGAAAGTCCTGGCTATTGTCCTCGCAGGCGGCGAGGGCAACCGGCTCATGCCGCTGACGGCTGACAGGGCCAAACCCGGCGTGCCCTTTGCCGGCAGCTACCGGCTCATCGACTTCGCGCTGTCCAACCTCGTGAACTCCCGCTATCTGCAGATTGTGGTGCTCACGCAATACAAATCCCACAGCCTGGACCGGCATATTTCCGAAACATGGAGAATGTCCACGCAGCTGGGAAACTACATTGCCTCCGTCCCGGCGCAGCAGCGCGTGGGCAAGAGCTGGTTCCTCGGCAGTGCCAACGCGATCTACCAGTCCCTGAACCTGATCCATGACGCCAACCCCGACATCGTGGTTGTGGTGGGCGCCGATCACGTCTACCGCATGGACTTCGCGCAGATGGTTGAGCAGCATGTCGCCAGCGGCGCCAAGGCCACAGTGGCCGCAGTCCGCCAGCCGCTGAACATGGCCGACCAGTTCGGCGTCATCGAGGTGGACCAGGATAATCCCCAGAAGATTGCCGCCTTCGTGGAAAAGCCATCCTCAACCCCCGGGCTGGCAGCAGATCCCACCCAGTTCCTGGCATCCATGGGAAATTACGTTTTCGATGCCGATGCCCTGGTGGACGCCCTGCACGTGGATGCCGAGCGCCTTGACACCAAGCACGATATGGGCGGCGACATCATCCCTTACTTCGTCAGTAAGGGCGAAGCGGGCGTTTATGACTTCACGCTGAATGACATTCCCGGCTCCACCGAACGGGACCGTACTTATTGGCGCGATGTCGGCACCATCGATTCCTTCTACGACGCCCACATGGACCTTATTTCCCCCATGCCGGTTTTCAACCTGTATAACTCGGAATGGCCCATCTACACGCGGCAAAGCATCTCCCCGCCGGCAAAGTTTGTGCGCGGACAGGGCAACACCGTGGGTACGGCCCTGGACTCGATCGTGGCCAGCGGCGTGGTGATTTCCGGCGGCATCGTGGAAGGGTCGGTCCTGTCCAATGACGTTTATGTGGGCACGGCGAGCCGCGTGGTGGATTCAGTCCTGATGGACAAGGTCCAGATCGGCGAGGGTGCCGTGGTCAACCGCGCCATCATCGACAAGAACGTCAAGGTGCCCGCCGGCGCAGCGATCGGCCTGGATCCGGAGCGCGACCGCGCCCGCGGTTTCAAGGTCACGGACTCGGGCATCACGGTGCTGTCCAAGGGACAGGCAGTTCCGGAACCGGACGAGGCCGAACGCGCGCTGTCAGCCGCCAACCTCCACCTGGTGCCCAACGCGATCAAGGCGGCAACGGAGAACTACCCGTCTGCCCGGGACTCGGCGGCCAAAGTAGGGGAAGCCCACGCTGCGGCCGTGGGAGTATCCACCGCCGACTAGGCGCCCACGCCGCTACCGCTGAACCTTGACGGCAGGCCGAGGGATTCCCAGGCTGTAAAATTGGACCAATGAACTCCTCCGATTTGACGCCTGAGGACATCCAGGCCTGCCTCAAGGTTCTTAACACCATCCACGCCTATGACGAGGAGCACCCGGACTATGTCTCGGTTCGGCGCGCCACCGGCAAGATGTTCAAGGCTGTCAAACGCCACCGCCGGGTCACCAAGCGCGACCTGATCGCCGAGTCCGATCGCGCAGTAATCGCGCAGACGGCCACGGCAGCTCCCGACCGGATCGATGATGAAACCCGCGGGAACAAGCTGGAACCTTCTGCGACCGGCAAGGTGGCCGGACACCTCATCAGGTCCCGCCCGTGCTACATCTGCAAGAATCACTACACCCAGGTGGATGCTTTCTATCACCAGTTGTGCCCTGAGTGTGCTGCGTTCAGCCACAGCAAGCGCGACGCCCGCACGGACCTCACCGGCCGCCGTGCCCTCCTCACGGGAGGACGCGCCAAAATCGGCATGTACATCGCCTTGCGGCTGCTCCGGGACGGTGCCCACACCACCATCACCACGCGGTTCCCGAAAGATGCGGCACGCCGCTTCGCCGCGATGGAAGACAGCGGTGAGTGGCTCCACCGGCTCAGGATCGTGGGCATCGACCTACGTGATCCCTCCCAGGTGATGGCCCTGACCGATTCCCTCGACGCCGCGGGCCCGCTGGACATCATCATCAACAACGCGGCCCAGACTGTCCGCCGCTCGGGCAACGCTTACAAGCCGCTGGTCGATGCAGAGGACGAGCCCCTGCCCGCCGCCCTCGACGTTGCCAACGGCGGACCGGAACTGGTGACCTTCGGCCACGCCCATGACAAGCACCCGCTGGCCCTTGCCAGCAGCGTCATGGAACACCCGGTCCTGGCCGGCGACGCCATCACATCGCTGGCACTTTCTACGGGTTCGGCTTCGCTGGAACGGATAGCCACCGGCACGGCCATCGACGCCGGCGGACTGGTTCCTGACCTGGCCGCCATCAACAGCTGGACCCAGGTGGTGGATGAAGTGGATCCGCTGGAAATGCTCGAAGTGCAGCTCTGCAACGTGACAGCGCCCTTCCTGCTGGTGAGCCGTCTGCGTGCCGCAATGAAGCGTTCCACCGCGCATCGGAAGTACATCGTGAACGTTTCCGCCATGGAAGGGCAGTTCTCACGCGCGTACAAGGGTCCGGGCCACCCCCACACCAACATGGCCAAAGCGGCGCTGAACATGATGACCCGCACCAGCGCGCAGGAAATGCTCGATTCCGACGGCATCCTGATGACCGCCGTGGATACCGGATGGATCACTGATGAGCGTCCGCACTATACCAAGGTCAGGCTCATGGAGGAAGGCTTCCATGCTCCGCTGGACCTCGTGGACGGTGCAGCGCGGGTCTACGATCCGATCGTCATGGGCGAAAACGGTGAAGACCAGTACGGCGTCTTCCTCAAGGACTACAAGCCCAGCCCCTGGTAGTCGGCCCTTCCCGGCCGCTAGCAGAGGCTGCCGGGGTGCCGCTAGGGGCCCTATGGCCCTAATGGGGGTGCCGGAGGGACCGTAACGTGGGTTTACATGAACATCATGACGCCGCCCGAGGGCCAGTTGTCCATTGACCAGTGCTGGGTAATGCTCGACACCGAGGTGGTCGGGAGGATCGCGCTCATTGTCGACGGCCACCCGGAAATCTTCCCGGTTAATTTCGTGCTCCAGCGCCGCACTGTCGTCTTCCGGACGGCCGGCGGGACCAAGCTGTGGGCAGCCATGACGGCCAAGCCCGTGGCTTTTGAAATTGACGGCTACGACGCTCATGAAGAGATGGCCTGGAGCGTGGTTGCCCGCGGCGAAGCCGAGCTAATCGAAACCCAGGACGAAAAAGACGAAGTGGACGCCCTGTTCCTGGAGCCATGGCAGCCGGGCGACAAGGACTACTACGTACGGCTGGCGCCCAAGGCACTCACCGGCCGACGGTTCAAGGTCAAGAAGCCGGACATGTGGAACACGCGGCTGTCCGATCCCCGTCGCGCCGCGTTCGAGTAGCCCGCTTCGCCAAAGAACCTCAGCGCTTCTCGGGGGTGTGCACAACCAGTACCGGGCAATGCGCGTGGGCCACACAGGCAGAACTCACCGAGCCCAGCAGCAGGCCTCCGAAGCCGCCATGGCCCCGCCTTCCGACTACGAGCATGTCGGCATCCCGGCTCGCGTCAATGAGGGTATTCCTCGGGCGTCCCTGCACCAGCTTGGTTTCGACGTTCGGCGGTGTTTCCGTCCCGAACGCCTTGGCCACTGTTTCCTGGAGGATCTCCCCGGCACGCACGTCGAAGTCGTTGATTCCCATGGCCACGTAGCCGTCGTACACGGGCGGGTAATCCCAGCATGCCATCGCGACGAGCTGTGCTCCAAGCTTGTCCGCAAGCCCGTGTCCCTGTTTCAGGGCCTCCACTGAGGCCTCTGAGCCATCGACTCCAACAATGATCGTCCGGACGTCCTTGGCCTCATTCATGTCTTCCCCTTTCGAGGGCGGATATCGCGGGAGGGCCCCGGCGGACAGGCAGGTGTCATTCAAGGATGTGTGCCGGAACCCGCCGTCGCTAGGGCCTAAAGTCATAGCCGCTGTGGGTCCAAGGACCCTTGCTGCACTTAGCGCCGTCAACGAGAATTGCAGAGCCGGATGACGGAAACCGGGTCCGGACAGAGATAATGGGATCTGCACCGCTCCGGCAAGCCGGTTGCGGACCGATTATGGCAGCTCCGGCCGCCGGACAGGAGGACCATGATTCCTCGGGCAGACTTAGGTCCCTCCGCGCCGGACATGAACAGCGGCCTCATCCGTGTGTTCATCCTCGACGATCACGAACTTGTCAGGCGGGGGCTCCAGGAGCTTCTGGAAGGCGAGGGTTTCCAGGTCGTGGGCAGCTCAGGTTCCGCTGTCGAGGCAACCCGTCGCATTCCTGCCCTGCATCCCGACGTCAGCGTGCTCGATGCCCGCCTTCCGGATGGAACGGGCATCGAAGTCTGCCGGGACGTCCGGTCCGTGGATCCGAATCTCAACTGCCTGATCCTGACGAGCTTCGACGATGAGCAGGCTCTGCGCGGTGCCGTACTCGCCGGAGCCCGGGGATACGTCCTGAAGGAGATTGGCGGCACCGACCTGATTGGCGCCCTGCGCCGCGCGGCCGCCGGAGAGTCGCTTTTCGACGACGGCGTGGCGGCAAGCATCGTGGAAAGCCTTGTCGCACCCCAGCAGGTGGATCCGAGGATCGCCGGCCTCACCCCGCAGGAGCGGCGTGTCCTGGAACTGGTGGGCGGCGGCCTCACCAACCGGCAGATCGCTGCCGAAATGTTCCTGGCGGAGAAGACCGTCAAGAACTATGTGTCCTCGCTACTGGCAAAACTGGGCTTTGAACGGCGCACGCAGGCCGCGGTATATATAGCCAACAACTCGGTGCCGGCGCCGTCTGCTTCAGGGCACGCCGGTGCGGCCCATTCAGCCGCGGCGCACGCCGCCGGCAGCGACTCCGACGGACACCGGCGCTAGAGCGGAACCGACCACACCAGGCTGGTTCCGGTGTCCGGAGCGCCGGTGATGGTGCAGGTGCCGTTCAGCATCCTGGCGCGCTCCTCCATGTTGTTCAATCCGTTGCGATTCGCGGAATCCTTGAACCCGCTGCCGTTATCGGTCACCAGAACGGTCATCCTGCCATTCAGGGCCGAGACGGAGACCTCGATTGAATCAGCTCCGGAATGCCGGATGGCGTTGCTCAGCCCCTCGGAAACAACGGCCACCACATGGTCGGCCTTTTCCTGCTGGACAGAGTCAACCGGGCCTTCCAGGCTGAGCCCCGGCGCAAAGGGCATGGACTTTGCAGCGCTCCGCGCGACACTCCGCAGCCTCCCGCTGAGGAGTTCGCCATCGCCGTTGCCGGTCCTGAGCGAGTAGATGGTGTCGCGCAAGCTGCGGATGGCCTCGTCCAGTTCACCGGTGATGGCACGGATCCTCTCCAGTGCAAGGTCTTCCTTCGTGAACCGGTTCAGGCTCTGGACACTCAGCCCTGCGGCGAAGAGCCGTTGGATCACGAGGTCATGGAGGTCGCGGGCAATCCGGTCGCGGTCAGTGAAGACCAGCAGTTCTTCCCGCAGCCGGTGGACCCGGGCCAGTTCAAGCGCCAACGCCACATGGGATCCGAAAACCGCTCCCATCTCCACATCAGTGCGGCCGTACGGGCCCGCAGTGGCGTCCCGGACGAGGAGGAGCAGGCCGTGGTGGGCTCCTTGGGTGCTGAGCGCCACTGCAAGCAGCGGACCGGCCACGGTCCCCTCCAGCACTCCCAGCACGTCGGCGGCGTTGTCCACGAGTAGCGGGTCCCCGCCGGCAAGCACCCCCTGGAGGACTTCCGAATCCAGGCACAGCGTCAGGCCGGCGAACAACTCCGAGCCTTCACCGTCAGCGCCGGCAACGACATATCCCACGCCGTCCGCGGCGGGTTCCACTATCAGGGCCAGTCGGGACCCGGACTCCCGCAGCGCCCTGCCTGCAATTGGATCAAGGCCGGCAGACGACGACGGTTCGGTCCCCAGCATCAGCCCGGAGACATCCATGCAGGCCTCAAGCCATTGTGCGCGCCGGCGGGCGTCATCATATAGCCGTGCGTTCTCGATGGCGACACCGGCAGCGGCCGCCAGGGCCACGGCCAGCTCCTCGTCCTCGACCGTGAAGTCGCCGCCGCCCTCCTTCTCCGTCAGATACAGGTTTCCGAAAACAACGTCCCGTACCCGGACGGGAACGCCAAGGAACGACTGCATGGGCGGGTGGTGCTCGGGAAAGCCGTACGCCTCGGGGTGGCTCCGCAGGTCATGGAGCCGCAGCGGCCTCGGATCGGTGATCAACAAGCCCAGCACCCCATGGCCGGTAGGGAGGGGGCCGATCCGTGTGGCCAGTTCGCCGTCAATCCCTACCGTGATGAAGTGACTGAGGGCCCGGTCATCGCCAATGACGCCCAATGCCCCGTAGCGGGCGCGCAGCAACTGGCAGGCGGACTGAACGACACGCTCCAGGACGGCGTCGAGACTCAAATCCTCCGCGACTGCCACGACCGCTTCAAGCAGGCCGCCCATTCGCTCCTGGAACTGGAGGAGTTCGCCGGCCCGGGCGACGAAATCCTTCAGCAGATCTTCAATCCTCGTACCGCTCGCAGCCGTGTACCGTTCGGGACTGTCGCCATCAGCATGCATATCCACAACCCAACTCCTGAGCGCGTACGGCCGCTCCGGCGGCGTGAGGCCAGAATACCGTTAAGCAGTTCGTCCCGGGGCAGAGGTCGTCGGTTTTCCGCGGCATGGGGACCTTGGGCCCTAGCTTTCCGAAGGTTCCCTGGCTTAGGCTCGGCGTCATGAGCACTGATCCGAAACCCGGCGCCGAGCACCCACACGAAGTCGAAAACCTCGACAATCACGAATGCTGGCGCTTGCTGCGCAGCGTCTCCGTGGGCCGGCTGGCCGTCTGGGTCGAAGACCACCCGGACATTTTCCCCATCAACTACAAGGTGGACCACGGGACACTGGTGTTCCGCACGGCCGACGGCACCAAGCTGCAGGCAGCCACCGGCGACACCCCTGTAGCCGTCGAGGCCGACGGTGTGGACGCGGACAGCGGCGTCGCCTGGAGTGTCGTCATCAAGGGGCAGGCAGCTCCCGTCAAGAACCAGCAGGAAGTTCTGGACACGGTGGGGCTACTGCTCTTCCCGTGGCAGGCCGGCAAGAAAGAGCACTTCGTGCGCATTACCCCGGATGTTGTCACCGGTCGGCGTTTCAAGGTCACTCCCCCGTTGACCTGGTGGACGCCGCTGGACGACGCCACCAGGTCCGGCTACGAGTAAAGCGTGCCGGCCTAAGCCAGACGGGTGATTTCCACGCTCACGTTCAACGCGGAACCGCCGCCGCCCGACAGGATGCCCTTAAGCGGCGGCACATCCCGGTAGTCGCGGCCACGTGCCACAGTGACGTGGAAGTCACCAGCGGGTTTGTGGTTGGTCGGATCCCAGCTGCGCCATTCACCGTCCCACCATTCCAGCCACGCATGCGACTGGCCGGCCACCGTCTCGCCGATGTCCGCCGTCGAACGCGGGTGAAGGTAACCGGAGACATACCTGGCGGGAATTCCGCAGCTGCGCAACGCACCGACGGCGAGGTGCGCCAGGTCCTGGCATACCCCCTGGCGCTGGCCCCAGGCCTGCGCCGCGTTGGTGGTGACCCCGGTGGAGCCCTTCATGTAGGTCATCTCTCCGCGCATCCATTCGAAGATGGCCATGGCGGACTCGTAAGGGTTCCTGCCTTTGACGATCCCCGGAATGATGCCGAGGACTTCATCCCCCGGACCACTCAGCCGGGACTGCGGGATCCAGTCGCTGAACTGGTTGAGCGTCTCAGGCGCCTGCAGCACCTCCCAGGAGACGATGTCACCGTCGGCCGGAACGCGCTCCACGCGGTGGACTTCCACCGTAGTGGTGGCGACCACCTCAAGGTACTCATGCGGCATCTGCATGTCGAAGGCAGTGACACGCGTGCCCCAGTAGTCGCGGTAGCTGCTTACTGCGGCCTGCGACGGCGCAACCTTCATGGACGATTCCAGCACCACCTGCTGCGGATCCGTCAGCGGTGTCATGCGGGCCTCGTTGTACGAGAGCGTGACGCGCTTGTTGTACTTGTAGCCGGTTTTGTGAATGATGCTCAGCCGGGTCATGAAACTTCTCCCACCCAGGCCAGTTCGTCCGCCTGATTGAAGTACTTACGGGAAATGGCGTCGGACGCCTGCGACACGGCCTTCTGTACGCGCTCCATGTGCTCCGGCAGTTCGGACATGAGGTCGTCCGTGCGGTGGAACTCCAGGAACGTGCGGGCCTGGCCCACAATCCGGCGTGCATCATTGATGAACCCCACGCGCTGTGCGGACGGGTCAAGCTTTGCCAGGCACTCGTCGGCGTCCCGCAGGGCGTAGACAATGGAGCGCGGAAACAGCCGGTCCAGCAGCAGGAATTCTGCGGCGTGCTGGTCGCCGAATGCAGCCCGGCGCGTCCGGAGGAACGACTCGTAGGCACCGGCACAACGGAGCATGTTGACCCATGACATGCCGGCGGAAAGCACATCGCGGGTGGAAAGCATGCGGGCCGTCATATCGGCGCGCTCCAGGGAGCGCCCCAGGGCGAGGAACAGCCAGCTGTCATCGTGGCTGACGGTAGTATCCGCCAGGCCGCTCACCATGGCCGTGCGCTCCAGCACCCAGTGGCAGAACCGGTAGGTGCCCACCACATCCTTGCGGTGCTGGTTCAGGCCGTAGTAGGTCGTGTTCAGGCTCTCCCAGAGTCCGGAGGAAACCGTTTCGCGGGCGCGGCGGGCGTTTTCACGGGCAGCACCGAGCGAACCGGCGATCGACGTTGCACTTTGTTTGTCGTAGGCGAGGGCGTGCAGCAGTTCCTCAAGGCCGAACTCATCGCTCTCGGGCCGGGCTCCCATGACAGCCAGGAGTTCCCGGGCAACGTTGTCCCGCTCTTCCGTGGGCAGGTGGTTGAGGCGCTCAAGGTGGACATCCAGGATGCGCGCGGTGCCGTCCGCGCGCTCCACATAGCGGCCGATCCAAAATAGGGACTCGGCAATACGGCTAAGCATTTGCGGCTACCTCCTGCGGGTCCGAAATCTGCATGAACATAAAGGGGCAAACTGATGCGGGCTGCACCGGCGGGCGGCGGCTCACTGCTGCTGCTCCGTCTGGCGGTCGCGCCAGTTGCTTTCGACCGGCCACACTGAAACGCGTTCCCGGACGGTGACGGACGGCCTTGGCAGGGCTTCCACCGGAACCTCCGGAGAGTCAGAGAGCACCCAGGTGTCCTTGGACCCGCCGCCCTGGCTGGAATTGACGATCAGCGAACCCTCCTTGAGGGCCACGCGTGTCAGTCCGCCGGGGAGCACCCAGACGTCGTCGCCGTCGTTGACGGCAAACGGCCGCAGGTCAACGTGCCGAGGGCCAAACTTATCACCGCTGAGGGTGGGAACCGTAGACAGCTGCAGGACCGGCTGGGCAATCCAGCCCCGGGGGTCGGCGATGACGCGCTTGCGCAGCGCGTCGAGTTCCTCCTTGGACGCATCGGGCCCGATGACCAGGCCCTTGCCGCCGGACCCGTCCACCGGCTTGACCACCAGTTCATCCAGCCTGTCCAGGACGTGCTCGCGCGCCTCCTTCTCCTCCAGCCGGAACGTGTCCACGTTGGCGATCACGGGTTCTTCGTTGAGGTAGTAGCGGATGAGGTCCGGCACGTAGCTGTAGACGAGCTTGTCGTCAGCCACGCCGTTGCCCACGGCATTGGCGATGGTCACGCCTCCGGCACGGGCCGCATTCACCAGGCCCGGGCAGCCCAGCATGGAATCGGCCCGGAACTGCAGCGGATCGAGGAAGTCGTCGTCGATCCGCTTGTAGATGACGTCAACGCGCTGTTCGCCGGCGGTGGTCCGCATGTACACCCTGTTGCCACGGCAGATCAGGTCACGGCCCTCCACAAGTTCAACGCCCATGAGACCGGCAAGCAGCGTGTGCTCGAAATATGCGCTGTTGAACACGCCGGGGGTAAGGACCACTACCGTGGGGTCGTCGACGCCGGAGGGCGCCGTCTTGCGCAGGGCGGAAAGCAGCCGGCGCGGGTACTCCTCCACCGGACGGATCAGCTGTTGGCCGAAAGCCTCAGGCAAGCCCTTGGCCATGGCCCGGCGGTTTTCCAGCACATAGCTGACGCCGGACGGGACGCGCACGTTGTCTTCGAGCACCCGGAATGTTCCTGCAGCGTCGCGGACGACGTCGATGCCGGAGATGTGCACGCGGACGCCGCCGGCCGGCTCGAAGCCGTGGACCTGGCGGTGGAAGTGGGCACTCGTGGTGACGAGCTGGCGCGGAATGACGCCGTCAGCCACCACGGTCATCTTGTCGTAGACATCGTTGAGGAAGGCCTCCAGGGCGCGGACCCGCTGGGCCACACCCTTCTCCAGGACGGTCCATTCGTCGGCCGGGATCACGCGGGGGACGATATCCAGCGGAAACGGGCGTTCCTCCCCTGCGAAGTCGAAGGTGACACCGCGGTCCAGGAAAGTCCTGGCCATCGAATCGGCCCGGGCGGTCACATCGGTGAGGGAAAGCTCACGGAGAGCCCCGGCGACCTGCCCGTAGGACTTCCTGGCTTCTTGGCCGGGGGTGAACATCTCGTCGTAGGCACCGGTGCGGCCGGCGGCCTCGGAGTAATCCTGGAATAGGTCAGACATGGTCATTAGCCAACCACCTTTTTGTTTCGAATTCATTACTGATGCCCATTGTGGCGTGTTGGCGCCACCCCCGCCGGTTCGTGTTTTTCCGCACTGTTCCGGCAGAGTATGTGAGTGCCCTTGCCCAGATTCCCCGCCGCCCCTGAGGGACGGATCTCCGCACGGATCCCACCCCTGGTGCCGGGACTGCTCGCTGCCGTTCTCGCCGTCGGGGTGGCCTTTACCGTACACGCAATGGTGCCGGTCCTGCCCGCCATGACCGCCGCCGTCGTCCTCGGCCTGCTCGCCGCGAATCTCCCCGGCACGGGAACGTGGACGGCGGGACGTGGGCGCGCCGGGCTCGACTTCGCCGGCAAGCACCTGATGAGGGCCGGAATTGTGTTCCTGGGGCTAAAAGTCAGCGTGATGGATGTCCTGGGCCTCGGCTGGCAGTCGCTGCTGCTGATCACGGGCGTGGTTCTGGCAAGCTTCGCCGGAACCTACGGGATATCGCGGGCGTCCCGGCTGACCCGCGACACCTCCCTGCTCATCGCCACCGGCTTCTCAATCTGCGGGGCCTCGGCTATTGGTGCGATGGCGGCGGTCCGCAGGATCCGCCACGTGGACACAGTCCTCCCGGTAGCTCTGGTCACGCTGTGCGGCACGCTCGCCATCGGCGTCCTGCCGCTCCTGCTGCACCCCTTGGATCTAACTCCTGAGGTTTTCGGTGCCTGGACCGGGGCGTCGGTGCATGACGTCGGCCAGGTGGTGGCCACCGCGCAGACCGCCGGAACCGGGGCCCTGGCCATCGCCGTCGTGGTCAAGCTGACACGGGTGATCCTCCTGGCCCCCATTGTGGCGGCAGCGGGCATCCACCAGAGGGCGGCCCTCAGCCGCGGAGCGAACGCAGCCGCCCGGAACGGAGCCGCCCGGAACGGAGCCGAGCCTGCCCGTGCAGCCGAGCCCTTATCCGACATCGACGGCGCGGACGTCAGGATGCCGCCGATTGTTCCGCTGTTCGTCATCGGCTTTGTGGCCATGGTGGGTTTGCGGTCAACCGGCTGGCTGTCCCCCGGCTGGCTGGAAGCGGGGGCCGCCCTGCAGGACGTTCTGCTGGGCATGGCACTCTTCGGCCTGGGCTCTGCGGTTCGAGTGCAAACCCTGCTCCACACCGGTGCCAGGGCGCTGCTGGCAGCCCTGTCGGCATGGCTTCTTATTGCCGCACTGGGCCTTGGGGCAGCCGTGCTCATCATTCAGCCGCACTGATCGCCCGGCCGCAGGGACGGTCGGGCCCGGCCCATGATTCAATAGCGTGGTGTCGAATGAGAACCTGCAACGCGATGAAGCGGCAAACCGCTCAGCCCTGATCACTACCCACAGCTATGACGTGTCCCTTGACGTCCGCCAGGCGCAGGATCCGGGGGTCACGGGTTACACGAGCCGCAGCATCATCACGTTTTCGGCCCGGGAACCCGGCGGGTCCACTTTCCTGGACTTCATCAGCAGCGAGGTGCACAGCGTCTTCCTGAACGGCAAGGGGCTTTCGGTCACCGACGTGGTGGACGGCTCCCGCATCCGGCTGGACAACCTGCAGGCAGAAAACCAGGTGACCGTCACGGGAACAGCCCTCTACAGCACCTCCGGCGAAGGCATGCACCGTTTCTTCGATCCGGCCGACGGCCAGTGCTACCTCTATACCCAGTACGAACCGGCCGACGCCCGGAGGGTGTTCGCAAACTTTGAACAGCCGGACCTCAAAGCTGAGTTCACCTTCCACGTGATGGCTCCGTCCGACTGGCAGGTGGTCTCGAACGGCGCCGAGGCCGGCCGCACGCAACTCACGAGCGACCCCGCAACGAGCCGCTGGGACTTCGCGCCGACGCAGCGGATGTCCACATACATCACCACGGTGCTGGCGGGACCGTACTTCAAGGCGGAGGACCACTGGAGCGGAACACTGGAGGACGGCACCGCACTCGAGGTCCCGCTGGCCCTGTACTGCCGCGCCTCCATGGCCGGATCCTTTGACACCGGGCACCTCTTCCAGCTCACCAAGCAGGGGCTCGGCTTCTTCAACGGCCTCTTCGACTATCCGTATCCGTGGGGCAAATACGACCAGGCCTTTGTGCCGGAGTACAACCTCGGCGCCATGGAGAACCCCGGGCTGGTCACCTTCACCGAAAACTACGTCTTCACGTCCCGGGCAGCCGATTCCCAGTACCAGGCCCGCGCCAACACCCTGATGCACGAAATGGCGCACATGTGGTTCGGCGACCTCGTCACCATGCAATGGTGGAACGACCTCTGGCTCAAGGAGTCCTTTGCCGACTACATGGGCACCCTCGGCGTTGACCGCGCCACGGACTGGGATACGGCCTGGGTGAACTTCGCCAACAACCGCAAGGCCTGGGCCTATGTCCAGGACCAGCTGCCCACCACCCACCCGATCGTGGCCGACATTCCGGACCTCGAGGCGGCCAAGCAGAACTTCGACGGCATCACTTACGCCAAGGGTGCGTCCGTTCTGAAGCAACTGGTGGCCTACGTCGGCTTCGAAGCATTCATAGCCGGCTCGCGCCGGTACTTCCGGGACCATGCGTACGGCAACACCACGCTCACCGACCTGCTGGCGGCCCTGGGCGAGGCGTCAGGCCGCGACCTGGCACTCTGGGCCCGGCAGTGGCTCCAGACCTCGGGGATTTCCACCGTATCTGCCGAGATCAAGGAGCACGACGGCGTGCTGGGCCCGGTAACCCTCGTCCAGGACGCGGTGGACCCCGCCACGGGACGCCAGGAACTGCGCCCGCACCGGCTCCGCGTCGGCCTCTACGATTTCGATGCCGACGGCCTGCTGGTCCGCGTGGACAGCGTGGAAACTGACCTGACCGGCCGGAGCACGGTCGTCCCGGAGCTTGAGGGCAAGCCGGTGCCGGCGCTCCTCCTGGTCAACGACGACGACCTCAGCTACGTGAAGGTGCGGTTTGATCCGCGCTCCGAGGCGACGGCGCGCGCGTCCCTGGGCGCCCTGCAGGATCCGATGGCGCGGGCGCTGTGCTGGACGGCACTCTGGGACGCGGCACGCGACGCTGTGGCACCGGCGGACCGCTACGTTGCAGCCGTGGAAGCCTTTGGTCCTGCCGAAACGGGCATCGGTGTCCTGCTGAACGTGCTGGGCAACGCTTCAACCGCCATCGACCGGTATGTCCCCGCGTCCCGGCGGGCTGCCGTCAGGGACGGTTTCCTGGAGGTGGCTGCCTGGGAACTCAGCGCAGCCCGGCCCGGTTCGGACCACCAGCTGGCCTGGGCAAGGAGCCTCGCCAGTACAAGCAGGAAGGCAGCAGGGCGGCTTGACCTCGTAAGGGGAATCCTGGACGGCACAACCGTGCTCGAAGGCCTTGCCGTCGACCCGGAGCTGCGCTGGAGCCTGTGGCACGCCCTGGCAGCGAACGGACAGGCAACCGAGGCCGAACTGGACGCCGAACTTGGCCGTGACACGACCGCCTCCGGCCGTGCCGGCCATGCCACTGCGCTGGCAGCCCGCCCCGAGGCCGCGGTCAAAGCCGCTGCGTGGGACGCCGCCGTCAGGGGCACCGCGCTCTCCAACCAGCTGCTCAGCGCCACGATCGCAGGCTTCAACACGGCACCTGACGGCCTGCTGGAGCCGTTCGTGGAACCCTACTTCGAATGCCTGGAAGGCGTCTGGGCGGAGCGCAGCATAGAGATCGCCAGCCGGATTGTCCGCGGGCTCTACCCGGCAGGACAAGACCTCGACGGCGGCAGTCCGGACACGAATGCCGTGATTGTCCTGACGGACGGCTGGCTCGCGGGGCATCCGGATGCCCCGCGCGCGCTGCGCCGGATCATCATTGAGCAGCGGAGCCACCTGCACCGTGCCCTTTCGGCACAGGCAGCCGCGCCGCACGCCTCCTAGTTCTTCCGGATCCGGAGAGCTCTAAGGCACCCGGTGCAGCCACTCCTCGGTGCCGAACTTGGCCGCCACGCGCTCATGGGCGGCGGCAAGTTCGGCCTCCGTCAGGACTGATGGCGTTGCCCCGTACCGGCCGCTGAAGACATCCATCATGGCCTCCACGATGTCAGCCCGGGCCAGGCCGGTCTGACGGCGCAGCGGATCCACCCGCTTCTTGGCACTGGTGGTGCCTTTATCCGAAAGCTTTTCCTTGCCGATCCGCAGCACCTCCACCATCTTGTCGGCATCGATGTCGTAGCTCATGGTCACGTGGTGCAGCATGCCACCGTTTGCGAGGCGCTTCTGGGCCGCACCGCCGATCTTGCCCTGCTCCGTGGCAATATCGTTAAGCGGTACATAGAAGGCGTTGATGCCCAGTTTCTCCAGTGCAGCCATGACCCACGCGTCCAGGAACGCGTAGGAATCGGCGAAGCTGATGCCGTCCACCAGGGTCTGCGGAAGGTACAGCGAGTAGGTAATGCAGTTGCCTGCTTCCATGAACATGGCTCCCCCGCCGCTGATGCGGCGGACCACGCTGATGCCGTGACGTGCCACGCCGTCGGGGTGGACCTCATTCCGGACCGACTGGAAACTGCCGATCACCACGGACGGCTCCTCCCAGTCCCAGAAGCGGAGCGTGGGATTCCGGCGCCCTGCGCCCACTTCCTCGGTGAGGACCTCGTCCAGGGCGACATTGACGTGCGTCGGCAGCACGGACGGGGCAATGACGTTCCAGTGGTGGTCCCCCCAGCCTGTCGCCTTCGCCAGCGCACGGCGTACGGCGATGGACACGGCATCGGCGGAGAAACCAAAAAGGACGGCATCCTCGGGCAGGGCCGCGGTCACAGCGGCCGAGATATCCGCGACCGTGGCCGTTTCCGGTAGGCCCGTCAGGGCACGGTTGATGTCGAGCAGCGCTTCGTCGGGTTCCAGGAAGAAGTCACCACTGACGGAAACATGTGAGAAGTGTCCGCCCACGACGTCGAAATCCACCACCACAAGCTTCCCGCCAGGAACCTTGTACTCACCATGGCGACGGCCGCCGTCGTCGTGCGTGCCGTCCGCCGGACGGGTCTCAAAAGGAGGAATTGTCATGCAACCCATCCTGCCCCAACAACGCAAAAGCCCGCATCTTCCAGAAGTTCCGGAAGATGCGGGCTTTCCAATTGACCTTGGGGAGAAGTTGTTACTTCTTGCCGCCGAAGCCCTTGAAGCGAGCGTTGAAGCGCTCGACGCGGCCTGCAGAGTCCATGATGCGCTGCTTGCCCGTGTAGAACGGGTGGGACTCGGAGGAGATTTCGACGTCGATGACCGGGTAGGTGTTTCCGTCTTCCCACTCGATGGTCTTCTTGGAAGACACGGTGGACTTGGTCAGGAACTTGACGCCGGAAGCCAGGTCGTTGAATACAACAGCTTCGTACTTCGGGTGGGTATTGGACTTCATAATTGGACCTTTGTTCGCACAACTGGATTTTGCCAGTTGCCAGGTATGAATGGGATGGGGCCGCAGGACAACGATGAATGCCACAAGCTTGCAAACACCGGGAGTCCGGACCAACACTCAATCCTAGCCTAAACAGGCTCCCGGCACGAAACGGGTGGAAAGCGCGGGCGGGCGGCGTCAGTCCTTCGGGCGCAGTTCCCAGAACGCGACGGCGGAAGCAGCCGCAACGTTGAGCGAGTCAACCCCGGCCCGCATGGGAATCCTGACGGCGAGGTCCACGGCGGAAAGCGTCTCCGGGCTCATGCCCGCCCCTTCCGTGCCGAGAACCAGGGCTAGCTTGTCCAGATTCCGGGCGGCAAGTTCGTCGACGTCCACGGCGTCGTCGGTGAGCTCCATGGCCGCCACGGTGAAACCCTGTTCCTGAAGCACGGCAAGGTCGCCCGGCCACGACTCCAGCCGGGCCCACGGGACCTGGAACACCGTGCCCATGCTCACGCGGACACTGCGCCGGTACAGGGGGTCGCCGCACCGCGGCGAGACCAGAACTGCGTCCACGCCCAAGGCGGCCGCGGACCGGAAGATGGCACCGACATTCGTGTGGTCCACGATGTCCTCGAGGACAGCCACCCGGCGCGCGCCGGCCAGCAGTTCGGGCAGCGGCACGGGCGACGGACGGTGCATGGCCGCCATGGCCCCGCGGTGCAGGTGGAATCCGGTGATGTCTTCCAGCAGGGCGGCGCTGCCTATATAGACCGGAACGTCCGGGAACCGGTCGAAGACGTCGGTGAGGTCCTCAAGCCATTTCTCCGCAAGAAAGAAGGACCGCGGCTGGTGGCCGGCCGCCAGGGCACGCCGGAGCACACGCGACGATTCCGCGATGTACATGCCTTCAGCGGGCTCCCGGAGCTTGCGGAGGTGCACGTCCGTCAGCCGGGTGTAGTCGGAGACACGCGGATCGTCAGCGGATTGGAGATGGTGGAAAGTCACTGGACATCATTTCGGCCGGTCATTTGAGCAGGTTTGCGATCATGAAGCCCAGCGCCACAAGGCCGAGCGCAAAGATGACGCCACGCAGCACCGGCGGTGACAGCCTTCGGCCCACTTTGGATCCGACAACGCCTCCGATCAGGGAGCTTACCGCGATGATTCCCACGACGGCCCAGTTGATGCGGCCAAAAGCGAAGAGCAAGTAGGACGCTGCGGCCACAATGTTCACGCCCAGCACAAGGATGTTCTTCATGGCATTGGCGTTCTGGATGGTTCCGGTCATGAATACACCCAGAATCCCCACCAGCAGGATGCCCTGTGCGGCCACGAAATAGCCGCCGTAGACGCCTGCCAGATAAACCAGCACGATCAGCAGCACGCCGTGGCGTTTGTCCCTGATGGCGTGCTCCGGGTTGGCTTCCCGGTTCCTTACCCACTGCTGGAGCCGGGGCTGGAAGACCACCATGAGGAGGGCGAGCACAATCAAGGCAGGGGCGGCGTAGTGGAACACCTTTTCCGGGAGGTGCAGGAGCAGCCAGGCGCCACTGATGCCGCCCAGCAGCGATGCAGGCAGCAGGCGGAGCAGCTGCTTGCCCCGGCCCGCGAGTTCCTTCCGGTAGCCCCAGGCGCCCGCGGCGTTTCCTGCCACCAGGCCCATGGCATTGCTGATGGAGGCTGTTACCGGGGCAATTCCCAGGGCAATAAGGACAGGAAACGTGACAAGGGTGCCGGAACCCACAACACTGTTGATGGTTCCGGCCCACAGCCCCGCAAAGAAAATGAAGACGCCGTTGAGTAACTCCACGCTCGGATGCCCGCCGGGTTAGCGGCGTGCGGTGGCGGCGTAGCGTCCCGCGTTGACCGTGACGTCGAGGGGCAGCCCGAAGGTGTCACTCAGGTGTTCGGACGTCAGGACGTCGGCGATGGGCCCTGCGGCCACCACCTGGGCGTCCCGCATCAGCATTGCGTGGGTGAAGCCGGGCGGAACTTCCTCCAGGTGGTGCGTCACCAGCACAATAGCCGGGGCAGTTTCGTCGCGCGCCAGTTCGCTGAGGCGGTGCACCAGGTCTTCGCGGCCGCCAAGGTCCAGGCCCGCGGCGGGTTCGTCCAGGAGGAGCAGTTCGGGGTCGGTCATCAGGGCCCGGGCAATCTGGACCCGTTTCCGTTCGCCTTCGGAGAGGGACGCGAACGAACGGTTGAGGAGCGGACCCATCCCCCAGTCGTTCAGGAGCCGGAACGCACGGCGTTCGTCGTCCTTTTCATAGCCTTCGCGCCAGCGTCCGGTCACTCCGTAGGCGGCTGTCACCACAACGTTGAGCACTTTCTCGTGCTCGGGAATCTGGTTGGCCAGCGCGGCGGAGGACAGGCCGATGCGGGGCCGGAGTTCAAAAACGTCAACAGCCCCCAGCATTTCTTCCAGGATGCCGGCCATGCCGCTTGTGGGGTGGAGCCGTGCCGCCGCAATCTGGAGCAGAGTGGTCTTGCCGGCGCCGTTGGGTCCGAGGATTACCCAGCGTTCGCCTTCCTTGACCTGCCAGTCCACTTTGTTGAGGAGCGTTTTGGCTCCGCGGACAACGCTGACGCCAGCCATTTCAAGAACATCACTCATAGGAGTAGACACTAGGACAAAACAGGGCGCGACTGATAACTGATACACCGCCTGACCGATCGCCGTCGGCGACGCCGCACCGGCCGCGATGAAACGAATTCGGGCGCCGCGAAAGCGCTGGCTAAGATTGCAGCCATGAGTTCGAACGTGACTGCGGTCAGCTACGGCGTGAAATTGTCCCCTTCGGAACTGGAACACCTCCGGTCCCTGCTGACCGGATCAGGCGCTTCCTTCTCTGCCGAATCCCGCACCGGCGACCACCGATTTGAGGTGTACACGGTGGATTTCTCGGTGGAATCCTGCACGGCTGCCGAGATCGCCGCACTGCGCCATGAGGTGGCCTCTGCCGGCTTCACCGGAATGGACACGGCAATCGTCCCCGCGTCCCTCCGCGAGGCGCCCCGCAAGTTCCTCATCATGGACGTCGATTCCACGCTGATCCAGCAGGAGGTCATTGAGCTCCTGGCCGCCTACGCCGGCAAGAAGGAAGAGGTCACGGCGGTCACCGAGGCGGCAATGCGCGGCGAACTCGACTTCGCCCAGAGCCTGCATGCGCGTGTGGCGGTCCTCGCCGGGCTGCCGGCCGACGTCGTCGATTCAGTGCGTGCCGAGGTGGAACTCAGCGAAGGCGCCGCGGACCTCGTGGCGGCGTTCCAGGCTGCCGGCCACGCTGTTGCCGTGGTATCGGGAGGGTTCAACCAGATCCTGCGCCCGATCGCGGAGGACCTCGGGATGAATTACTGGATCGCCAACGAACTGGAAATCGTCGACGGCGCACTGACGGGCAAGGTCCTCGGCGCGGTGATCGACCGCGCGGCCAAGGAGAAGTACCTCCGCGAGTGGGCTGCCGCCGAGGGCATCCCCATGGAGCACACCATAGCCGTGGGTGACGGCGCCAACGACCTGGACATGCTCAGTGCCGCCGGGATCGGCGTCGCTTTCAACGCCAAACCGGCCGTGCGCGCAGCCGCCGATGCGGCGGTCAACCTGCCCTACCTGGACGCCGTACGGCACATCGCCGGGGTCTGAGGGAGCGGCGGAGCACCGTCATCAGCGGGGCTCCCGCTTCGACGAAGAGCTTGACGCGACACAAAACTTGCCATGACACAAAGAAGGCCGGGCATCTGCCCGGCCTTCTTTCATGCTTCCACTGGCGGCTGTCTCAGCCTTCCTGGCCGGTGCTCTTGCCGAAGTAATCGGCTCCGCCGGCGTACTCGGTGTGGCCGGTCTCGACGTCGGCGGTGACCATCTTGGCGATCTCCGCGGCGAACTCCGCCACTGAATACAGTTTGCCGGCCTCGGCCCTGCGGGCTTCGATGGCGCCCGGGTTGGACCGGTCAAGCAGCGTGGCGGTGACGGTCCCTTCGATCATGTCCCCCGAAACCACCACGAAGGAAATGCCCTTGTCCGCAAGGTTCGGGATGAGGGCGCGCAGGGCGTCCTCGCCTGCGCGCTTGCTGCGTGCCACCGGTTCGTACTCCGGCATCGTGGGCACGGTATCGATGAAGTGCGCCTGGTGGCTGGTGACGAACACCACGCGGGAACCTTCGCGCATCAGCGGCACTGCTGCATTCAGCATGTTGACCTGGGCATCACGGTTCAGCTTCAGGGCGTAGCCCTCTTCCATGCCCGATTCCATGCCGCCGGAGGCGTTGAGGACCAGGACGTCGAGCGAGCCGAAGTTTTCCATGGCCGCGCTGGCCAGTGCCTGGACACCTTCCTGCGTGGTGAGGTCGGCGCCTACCGCTGCGGCCCGGCCGCCGGCGGCCTCGATTTCAACCACGACCTTGTTGGCCCGCGGGGCCTTCTGGCGGTAGTTCACTACGACGGCGGCACCTTCGGCCGCGAGGAGCTTGGCGACGTCAGCGCCGATCCCCCTTGACGAACCGGTCACAATGGCAGTCTTGTTGTCCAGCAATCCCATTCGAGCTCCTTTGTTCCAAACGTCCAAAATCTGTGGGTCTGCCATCCATCATGCCAGCGGACGGGGAGATTTCAGTTGTTTGACGTCAACAAAGAAGCTGACCCCGGCTAGTTCCGGCCGGTCGCCGGTCATTGCCGGGGCGACGGGCCAGGCCTTTCCGGCCGGCCCGCTGCGCCTCGCTTTAGACGGGGTTCTGCGGTGGTTCGTCGGAGCGGGTTCCCGGCTCAGTGGTGATCTGGATCTTGCGTGTCCCGGCGGCCGGTGGCGCCTGCTCGGGCGCCGGCGCCCGGACTTCGAGAACGCCGTCCTTGTAGGAGGCCGTCACGTCTTCCTCCCGGGCACCCGGGGGCAGCGAGACACTTCGTGCGAACGAGCCGTAACGGAACTCCGAACGGTAGCCGGCCTTGCTCTTATGCTCGGTTTTTTCCTCGCGCTCCGCTTTGATGTGCAACATGCCGTCTGCCACGGAGACGTCCACGTCCTTCTCGGGATCGAGGCCGGGCACCTCAGCCCGCACCACGAGCGTGTTTCCGTCCAGAAACTGTTCCACGCGGATTGACGTCATTGTCAGGTCTCCGTCGAGGAAGCGCCGGATGGGTTCCAGGACGTCCGACGGCGTCCATTTGTTGAGATCGGCCATGATAGCTCCCTAGTCTTGTTCCCCGTGATCTGTGGCCGGTCCGGGTGCGGGTCCGGCCGGTATGCCCATTACACACCCGGCGGCGGGGTGTGTAATGGGCAAAAGGTCCCCTTCATGGCCAGGGGTTTGGAGCGGGTCGGGGTGGCGCGCGTAGGGTTAGTGGCCCATGCCAAGGCCGCCGTCAACGGGGATGACGGCGCCGGAGATGTAGGACGCTTCATCACTGGAAATCCAGCGCACCACGTTCGCCACTTCGGCGGCTTCCGCGAAGCGTCCCGCCGGTACCTTGGACAGGTAGTCCTTCTGCGTGGCCTCCGGCAACTCCGCCGTCATGTCGGTGTTGATGAAGCCCGGTGCCACCACGTTGGCCGTGATGCCGCGGCCGCCGAGTTCGCGGGTCAGCGAGCGGGCAATTCCCACCAGCCCTGCCTTGGAGGCGGAGTAATTGATCTGGCCCGGCGCGCCGTAGAGCCCCGAAACGGAGGAAATCAGCACAACCCGGCCTTTGCGCATCCGGATCATGCCCTTGGACGCCCGCTTGATGACACGGAATGCTCCGGTGAGGTTGGTGTCGATGACCGAGGTGAAGTCGTCTTCGCTCATCCGCATCAGCAGCGTGTCCTTGGTGATTCCGGCGTTGGCGACCAGCACCTCCACCGGCCCGTGCGCAGCCTCGACGGCTGCGAAGGCGGCGTCGACGGAGGCCTCATCAGTGACGTCGGCCTTGACGCCCAGGATTCCCTCCGGGAGCGCCGACTCGCTGCGGTACGTCACGGCAACCTTGTCACCGTTGGCCAGGAATGCCTCGGCAATGGCGAGGCCGATGCCGCGGTTGCCGCCGGTGATCAGGACGCTGCGGCCGGTCGATGCTGCTTCAGTCATAGTTTGCTCCGGGATTCTGCGGCATGGGGCACCGCGGTAAGGGGCGGGATTTTTACTGCCTCCGATCTTAGCCTCCGTTTGGGCGGCACTGGCGAGGGTGAGAGAATTGGGTTAAGCCTTGGGAGCGTGATCAAACAGCCGTGACACTTGCAAAACGACCCGGACCTTCGACGTCCGGTGAACCGGACGTTGTCTCCGGCGATGCCCAGGTGCACAGCATCACGGATGCGGCCAGTGCCCACTCGGAAGAGATGCGCGTACGGATGATCAAGTACGCGGTGGCCATGGGCATCCGCATGGTATGCCTGATCCTGGTGTTCGTTGTTGATGGCTGGTTCAAGGTCCTGCCGATTGCCGGTGCGGTGTTTCTTCCGTGGATTGCGGTGGTCATAGCCAACGGCAGCGACAAAGCTGAGATCCACAGCGATTACCTGTTGGACGCCGCACCGCTTGCAGAGCTCGAAGCACCGGACTCGCCGGCTGCCGTCGCGGACGACGGGCCCACGGTTCTCCAGGGCGAACTCATCGAGGACGAAGACGATATCGACGGCCAGGAACGGGCAGCTTCATGAACATTTTTGACCTGGCCGGCGGCGACGCCGGGCCTGCGGAAACCGCTGCACCGATGTGCTCGCGGAAGGCCTGCCGGGCGGGGGCAACCTGGCAACTGCTGTGGAACAACCCGAAGATCCACACGCCCGAACGCCGCAAGACCTGGCTGGCCTGCGATGACCACCGGCCCTGGCTCGAAGACTACCTCCAGACCCGGGGCCTCTGGAAAGAGACCCTGCCGCTGGATCTTGCCACTGCCTCAGGCAGGGACAGCTGAATGTACCGTTTCCTCTTCTCCAGCAAATGGCTGGGTTATCTGTTGCTGGCTGCGATCTTCGCCACTGCCTGCGTGTTCCTTGGCCGCTGGCAGATGGACCGCAGGGCCGAAACCCTGGCCGAGATTAACCGGGTCACGTCCAATTACTCGGCAACTCCCCTGCCCTTCGCAGCTGCGGAAGCCCAGTTTTCCCGGCTGGATGCCGACAAGGAATGGACCCAGGTGGAGTTGATGGGCCGCTACGACGTCAGCGGCCAACGCGTGGTGCGTAACCGGCCACTCAACGGCCAGCCCGGCTACGAAGTGGTGGTCCCCTTCACACTCACCACAGGACAGACGGTTATTGTGGACCGCGGCTGGCTCCCGATCGGAAACAACACCCCCGGCCGCCCGGATTCCGTGCCGGAACCGCCTGCGGGCGAAGTCACCGTCGTAGTGCGCCTGAAACCAGGCGAGCCGGAGCTTCAGCGTGGCGCTCCCGACGGGCAGCTTGCCTCCATCGATCTCCCGGCCTACGCCGCCCAGCTTGGGTACCCCGTGCTGACCGGCGCTTACGGGCAGCTTGCCTCCGAAACGCCTGCCGCCGCCACCATGCCGTACCCGTTCCCGAAGCCCTCCGTGGAAGAAGGCACACACTTGTCCTATTCCCTGCAGTGGTTCGCTTTCGGCGTCCTGATGTTTGTTGGCTTCGGCTACGCGGCGCGGCAGCAGGCGCGCAATGCGGAGATCGATGCCCAGGACGCCGCCGAGGATGGCGCGCCCGAGTACGCCGTGGCTGCGAACCGGCGCCGCCCGGCTCCCCGGAAGCGCAAGAATCCGACGGCGGAGGAAGAGGAAGACGCCATCCTGGATGCCCAGGGGTACTGACCGATGGGTTTTGACACGATTCCGGAACCGGTGGCCAACGTCAAGCGCACCCTCACCGCGCTTGGCGCCGACGACACCGTGACGGTGTTCGACTCGAAGGTCCCGACGGCGGCAGCTGCCGCCGCCACGCTGGGCTGCGACGTCGCGGCTATCACCAACAGCCTGGTGTTCGACGTCGACGGCGCCCCGCTGCTCATCCTGGCCAGCGGCGCCGCCAGGGTAGACGTCCGCAAGGTCGCCGAACAACTGGGCACGGGCAAGATCCGCCGGGCCTCCCCCGAGTTCGTCTTGCAGCACACAGGGCAGGAAGTCGGAGGCGTGGCCCCGGTTGGCCACCCGGAGAAGATCAAAACCCTGCTGGACGAGTCGCTCAAAACCCATGAGCTTCTCTGGGCAGGAGCGGGAGACCACAACTCGATGTTCTCCATCACCTACCAGGACCTGCGCAGGATCACCGGCGCAGAAGAAATGCCCGTCCGCTAAGCAGCGACGAAGGCAGCCTAAGCCAGCGTAATGAGGTCCAGGTAGTCTTCGTTCCAGTGGTCCTCGACGCCGTCGGGCAGCAGGACAACGCGCTCGGGGTTGAGGGCTTCGACGGCACCCTCATCGTGGCTCACCAGGACGACGGCGCCGGTGTAGTTGCGCAGGGCGCCCAGGATCTCGGAGCGGCTGGCGGGGTCGAGGTTGTTCGTGGGCTCATCGAGAAGCAGCACGTTCGCGCTCGACGCCACGATCGTGGCCAGCGCAAGGCGCGTCTTCTCGCCGCCGGAGAGCACGCCGGCGGGCTTGTCGACGTCGTCGCCGGAGAACAGGAACGAACCCAGGATGCCACGCACCTCGGAGTCGTTCATGTCCGGCGCGGAAGAGCGCATGTTCTGCAGCACGGTTCGGTCGACGTCGAGCGTCTCGTGCTCCTGGGCGTAGTAGCCCACCTTGAGCCCGTGGCCGGCGATCACTTCGCCGGTGTCCGGCTTGTCAACGCCGGCAAGCATCCGCAGCAGCGTGGTCTTACCGGCACCGTTGAGGCCCAGGATGACCACCTTGGAACCGCGGTCGATGGCCAGGTCCACGTCGGTGAAGATTTCCAGCGAGCCGTAGGACTTGCTGAGTCCGTCCGCGGTGAGCGGGGTCTTTCCGCAGGGCGAGGGATCCGGGAAGCGCAGGGCTGCGACGCGGTCATTTTCGCGCACGGCCTCCAGCCCGCTGAGCAGGCGTTCGGCGCGCTTGGCCATGTTCTGCGCTGCGACGGCCTTGGTGGCCTTCGCCCGCATCTTGTTGGCCTGGTCGAACAGGACCTGGGCTTTCTTTTCAGCGTTGGCGCGTTCCCGCTTGCGGGCACGTTCGTCGGTTTCACGCTGCTGGAGGTAGCGCTTCCAGTCCATGTTGTAAAAGTCGATCTGGGCGCGGTTGGCGTCCAGCAGGAAGACTTTGTTGACGGTGGCTTCGAGCAGTTCCGTGTCGTGGCTGATCACGATCAGGCCGCCCTGGTGGTTCTTCAGGAAGTCGCGCAGCCAGGCGATGGAGTCGGCGTCGAGGTGGTTGGTGGGCTCATCGAGGAGCATGGTCTCGGCATCCGAGTAGAGGATGCGGGCGAGTTCCACGCGGCGGCGCTGCCCGCCGGAGAGCGTCTTGAGCGGCTGGTTCAGCAGGCGGTCCGGGAGGGCGAGGTTCGAGCAGATCGCGGCTGCCTCGGCTTCGGCAGCGTAACCGCCTGCCGCCAGGAACTCGGATTCAAGCCGGTCGTAGCGGTTCATCGCCTTGCGCTGGACGGCGGCGTCCTCGCTGGCCATTTCTTCGTGGGCCAGGCGGAGCTTGCCGACGGCGATGTCCAGGCCGCGGACGGACAGAATCCGGTCGCGCGCGAGCTGTTCCATGTCCGGCGTGCGGGGGTCCTGGGGAAGGTAGCCGATCTCGCCGCTGCGGGTGACCTTGCCGGCAGCCGGCAGTCCCTCGCCGGCGAGAACGCGGGTCAGAGTGGTTTTACCTGCACCGTTACGGCCCACCAGGCCGATCTTGTCTCCCTTGTCGATCCGGAAGCTCACCTGGTCCATGAGGAGGCGGGCGCCGGCGCGCAGTTCGAGATCCTGGACGGTAATCAATGCAGCTAAAGCCTTTCACAACAGGGAACGCCGCGGCACAACGGATGGAATCTGGGCGGGGCCGGGGCAGTGTGGCCGAGAGAACGGCCTCTACCAGTCTACCGGCACCGCTCCTTCCGGATTACCTCGGCTGCAGGCACCCGCCGCCATCCATTGGCCATCTTGTCCAGAGCCAGCTCGCTCCGTTAGTGGATCCCCTACAAAATAGGCCCGGCGCCGGAGACGTATCGTCGGAATTGACGGGAATCGGCCGCCGGCGTGCGGCCTCCCCTCCCCGTTGCTTCGCACTTGCACTCACTGACAGGACCTCCCCATGACCAAGACTGACAACGCCGTCACCGGCCAGGCTGCAGCCGGCCGTCAGCCCGGCGGCAAAACGGCCCGGAACCGCTGGAATGCCACGGATCTCGGCCTCATCGCCGTCTTTGCCGCCCTCGTGGCCGGCTCTGCGCTCATCGCGGCCATTCCGGTGGGGGGACTTGGCGTCCCCATCACCCTGCAGACCCTCGCCGTGATGCTTACCGGACTGGCGCTGGGCCCCGGACGGGCGTTCGCCGCCGTCGGCCTGTACACCCTGCTGGGGCTGGCCGGCCTGCCGATCTTCAGCGGCGGACGCAGCGGGCTGGGGATCCTGGCCGGCCCCTCCGCCGGCTACATCATCGGGTTCCCGCTCGCTGCCTTGGCGGTCGGCTGGCTGACCACCATCGTGCTGCGCCGCACCGTGAAATACCGCGGGCTGTTCCTCTTCGCCGCGGCCATGGCCACGAGCATCGTAGTGGTCCACGGCCTGGGCGTGCTGGGCATGATGGTCAACGGCAAGCTGGACCTTTCCAAGGCGTTCGTCCTTGACCTTGCCTACTACCCCGGCGACATCATCAAAAACGTCCTGGCTGTCACCATCGCACTCGCCCTGCACAAGGCATTCCCGGATCTCCTGATCCGCCGTCCCGGTATCCGTAACCCCGGGGCAGGCCAGGCCGGCCACTAGCATGGGCTGCATCCTGCTGGACGCAGTCGACGTCCTTGTGGCGGTGGATGGACGGCCGCAGCCCAAGACACTCCTCGACGGAATCTCGCTGAACCTCACCGAACAGCGGATCGGCGTGATCGGAGCCAACGGATCGGGGAAGTCCACCCTCCTGCGGCTCCTGAACGGACTGGTTGCACCGAGCCACGGAACAGTCACCGTTGACGGTGATGATACGGTCCGGTCCGTCCGTGCAGTGCGCCGCAAGGTCGGTTTTGTGTTCACGGACCCGCTCTCCCAGCTCGTGATGCCCACCGGCCGGGAAGACGTGGAACTCTCGCTGCGTCGTTCCATCCGAAACACGCGGGAGCGCCAGGACGCTGCCGCGGCCATCCTCAACCGCTTCGGGCTGATGCCGCTGGCCGACCAAAGCATCTACGAGCTGTCCGGCGGCGAACGGCAGTTGATGGCCCTGGCAGCCGTCCTTGCCGTTGAGCCTGCGGTACTGGTGCTGGACGAGCCGTCCACGCTGCTGGACCTTCGGAACCGCGAGCTTCTCCGCCGCACCATTGCCGGCCTCAGCCAGCAGATCGTGATGTCCACGCACGACCTCGATCTCGTCCGGGACATGGACCGTGTCCTGGTGGTGGAGTCCGGACAGGTGGTATTCGACGGCGCTGCCGACGCCGCCGTCGAACACTACCGGGCGTTGTCCTCAGCAGGCCTCCCGCCGGTGGACACTGCCGCTCCGCGGGTCAGTGCCGCTGCGGTGCCGCACAGTGCGGAGGGCACGTGAGCGGCCACGGATTCCTGCTGGTCAACTACGTTCCCGGCACATCACTGGTGCACCGGGCACCGCTCTGGCTGAAGTTCGTCCTGGTGGTCGGCTGCGGCATGGCCTCCTTCCTGGTGGTGGACTGGGTGGTTGCCGCAGCGGCGCTGGGCCTGATGTCCGCACTGTTCCTCGCCAGCGGCGCCGGCCCGGCACGTCTGTTCAAAGCCGTCCGACCCATCCTTCCAGTGATGGCGGCCATCGGGTTGTTCCAATGGTGGCAACTGGGCGGCCCCGTCGCGGCGCGGATCGTCCTCAACGTCCTGGTCTGTGTGGTGGCCGCGTCCATACTGACCGCCACCACGCCGATGCAGCGGCTCCTCGACGGCGTCGTCTCCCTGGCTGTGCCGTTCCGGCGGTTTGGCGCGGATCCGGAACGCTTCGCACTGACCATCGCCATCATGCTCCGCAGCATTCCGTTCATCGCCGGTGCCTACTCCGAGGTCAGGGATTCGGCCCGCGCGCGCGGGCTCGAACGCAACCCCCGGGCACTGGTCCTACCGGTCTTCATCACTACGGTGGCCTATGCGCGCCAGACCGGCGATGCCCTCGCTGCCCGGGGCCTGGGCGAGCCCGGCACGGCTGACGACGACGATCAGCCAAGCCGCTAAGCGCTGTCCAGCCGTTCGTACCGGAAGAGGACAGCGGTTCCCATGCCGCCGGCAATGCTGATCATGGCCAGCGCGAGCTGCCCGGCCCGGCGGCCCGGTGCAGAATTCCTGCGCGCCTGTGCGAGGAGCCTCGTCACAAGCACAGCCCCCGAGGCACCGTACGCATGACCCAATGCCAGCGCACCGCCGTCGAGGTTTGCCCGCTCCGGGTCGATGCCTAGGGCGTCGAGGCAGGCGAGCGTCTGAGAAGCAAAGGCCTCGTTGAATTCCACCAGGTCAAGGTCGGGAGCCCGGATGCCGCGCTCCGCAAGCAGGCGGCCGGCCGCTGCCGCGGCACCCATGCCCAGCACACGCGGGTCCACGCCCGCGGTATCGGTGCCGAGGACAAGGAGCCCGTCCGTTGCGCCCAGCTCCCGCGCACGCTGCAGGGAAGTGACCACGACGGTGGACGCCGCGTCCGCGTCGAAGCATGAGTTCCCGGCGGTGACGGTGCCGCCCTCGGCGAACGCCGGCGGGAACCGCGAGACCAGGTCCGACATCCCGGCCCGCGGACCGTCGTCGGATGCCACGGTCCCGGACTTGGCCTGCAGCGGCACCGTCTCGCCGGCGAAGCGTCCGGCGGATGCGGCTGCCAGGGCCAGGCGGTGGCTGCGCAGCGCAAACCGGTCCTGCCGGTCGCGGCTGATGCCGAAATCGGTGGCCACGTTTTCCGCGGCGCTCCCCATGTCCGGATCGCCGAAACTAAGCGGGACGAACTGGGCGCGGCGGAAAAAGGCGGGACTGCCGTCGGCGGACCTGTTCGCACGCAGCGGCGCGGTGCTGATGCTCTCCACGCCGCCCGCGAGGAAGGCGCCGTTGCCTCCTGCTGCGACGAGCCGCGACGCGAGCACAATCGCGTCCAGCCCCGACCCGCACTGCCGGTCCACGGTCACGCCGGGAACGCTGACCGGCAAACCCGCTTCAAGGGCGGCAAGGCGCGCGACGTTACCCCCTCCCCCCACGGCGTTACCGATCACCACGTCCGAAACAGCGCTTGCCGGCAGGCCGGTATCCGTCAGGAGGCGGCGCAGCACAGGGGCCAGGAGCTCATGCGCGCGGAGCTCCTTGAAGGCGCCGTTGACCCGCCGGACAGGAGTACGCAGGGCTGCAATGACCACCGGCTGCCGGTCCGCCGGCAGCTCTTCGCCGGCGGCCTTAGCCAAGGCGGCGCACCCTGGTATCCCCGCGTTCGATCCAGTCCAGCAGAAGCTGCCTGCTGACTTTCCCGCGGTCCGTCACCGGCAGTTCCGTGAGGGCAAAATACTGCAGCGGCCTCTTGTCCCGTGGCAGCACATCGTCAAGCCCGGCCTTCAGCTGGGTTGCCGTGACACCGCCGTGGGACGGGACCACCCCGGCAACCACCCGCTGCCCGCGGACATCGTCTGCCATGCCAGACGCCACGGCGGCAGCAACGCCGGGGACGGACGCGAGGGCGAGTTCCACCTCGTGCGGGTAGACGTTCTTTCCGGAGGTGATGATCATGTCGGCCCGCCGGCCCAGGATATGGAGTTCACCGTCCAGCAGGTAGCCCTGGTCCCCTACGGTGTACCAGCCCTCGAAGCAGCGCAGCGCCTGCCCGTCGTCGCCCCACAGATAGCCGTTGCTGACCATGCCGCTGCGGACGCAGATGTTACCGTCCGTGCCGTCGGGAACCTGCTCGCCCGCGTCGTTAAGGATTCGGACGTCGACGCCGGGGAAGGGTCTGCCGATTCCGGTTCCTCCGGCGTCCAGCGGCGCACCGGAGCGCAGGCCGGCCCCGGAGACGAAGCTCAGTTCGGAGGCGCCGTAGTACTCGAAGATGGTGGCTCTCGGTGCCCAGCGGCGGGCGGCTTCCAATGTCCGGGCATCCAGCTTGGACCCGGCGCAGATGATGGACGTGATGCCGGAAGCGTCCACGCACCCGGACAGTCCGCGCTCACTCAGCAACCGGAGCATGGTGGGAACCAGGACAAGGCGGGTGATGCCGTCGTGCGTGATGGCGGCGTGCACCTCGCCAACGTCGAACGATTCCAGCGTGTGGAATTCGGAGCCGGCATAGAGGCACTCAGAGAGCGCGTACAGGTTAAGGCTGGCCGCCAGCGGGCCCGGGGCGAGGGTCTTGTCCTGCTGGGTCAGACCGAAGAACTCAATGGACGCATCGAAGGAAAGCTGCCACGAGCGCCGGGACCTCGTGAACGCCTTGGGCACGGAGGTGGTGCCGGAGGTCAGTCCGACCAGGAAGGGGGATTCAGGGGTGCCGTCGCGGAGTTCAACCGAAGCCGGCCGGCCGGATTCGGCCGCGGGGCCAGTGTGCAGCCGCGCCGCGATGTCCGCTTTAAGCTGCGCGGGCCAGGTGGGGTCGAGGACAGCACATTGCCTGGCGCCGGCAACCGCGGCAGCGAAGGATATGGCGAAGTCCACGGAATTGGGCTCGGCCAGCACGGTTACCGGTCCGGTGTCCGGGGTCCGGGCTGCTGCAGCGTCCCGAAGTGCGCCCCAGCTGAGGTGCCGGCCTGCCACGACGACGGCGGTGTCGTCGGGGCGGTCATCGGCCCAGCGTTGGAGTCTGTTGAGGAAAGGCATCGGATCAACTTTACCGGCGTCCAAGGGTACTGGCGGGGCCCGTACGGCTATTGTGACTTTATGAGTTTCAATGACAACGTTCAGCTGGATCCGTCGCAGGTCCAGGACCGGCGCGGGATGGGCCGCGGAACCAAGATCGGCGGCGGGATCGGCGGCGGAATCATCCTCCTGCTGGCCGCCTTGTTTGGGGTCAACCCGCAACTGCTGGAAGGACTGACCGGCACGGTGCAGGAGCCGCAGAGCACGGGCAGCGCGCCTGCCTGCCAGACCGGCGCCGACGCTGATGCCCGGCTCGACTGCCGCATCACCGGAACCGTGAACAGCCTCAATGCGTTCTGGCCCGCCTACCTCGCCCAGTACAACACGGAGTATCCGCGTCCCACGACGGTGATCTTCAGCCAGGCCACCAACACCGGCTGCGGCGGGGCAACCTCCGAGGTGGGTCCGTTCTATTGCCCGGCCGACACCACCGCCTACTTCGACCCCGGCTTCTTCCAGGACCTGGTGGACCGGTTCGGATCTTCAGGCGGCCCGCTGGCCCAGGAATACGTTGTGGCGCACGAGTTCGGCCACCATGTCCAGAACATCATGGGCAACCTTGACCGCGCCCAGCAGGATCCGCAGGGCCCCGAATCCGGTGCCGTCCGTGTCGAACTGCAGGCCGACTGCTACGCCGGCCTTTGGGTCCGGTACGCCACAACGCAGAAGGACCCGAACACCGGTCAGCCGTTCCTTGAACCGCTGACCCAGCAGGACCTGAACGATGCGCTCTCCGCGGCATCCGCCGTTGGTGACGACCGCATCCAGAAAGCGGCAACCGGCCGGGTCTCCCCTGAGGCCTGGACGCACGGCTCCAGCGCCCAGCGGCAGAAATGGTTCTACCAGGGCTACCAGACCGGCGACATCAACAAGTGCGACACCTTTAGCGCCGCCACGCTCTAATTAGACGAAAAAACGACGGCGGCCGGTCACCTTCCCCGGGAAGGTGACCGGCCGCCGTCGTATGTTAACGGGTGCTAGATATTGAAGCCCAGCGCACGCATCTGGTCGCGTCCGTCTTCGGTGATCCGTTCCGGACCCCATGGCGGCATCCACACCCAGTTCAGCCGCCAGTCGTCCACGACGCCGTCGAGGGCCTTGCCGACCTGCTCCTCGATGACGTCCGTGAGCGGGCAGGCCGCCGTGGTGAGCGTCATGTCGATCAGGAGGGCGCCGTCGTCGTCCGAGTACTTCAGGCCGTAGAGCAGCCCGAGGTCAACGATGTTGACGCCCAGCTCGGGGTCGATGACGTCTTTCAGTGCCTCTTCGACATCTTCGAGGCCCGTGCGGGCCGCTTTGATTTCGGTCATGGCGTTGTCCTAACTAGCCCTGGACTGCAGCGTCGGCTGCAGCGATGGTGGCTGCGCCCGCACCCTTGGCGTAACGGTCGTAGCCTTCTTCTTCGAGGCGGTCGGCAAGTTCCGGGCCGCCCTCTTCGACAACCTGGCCGTCGACGAAGACGTGGACGAACTCAGGCTTGATGTAGCGCAGGATCCGCGTGTAGTGCGTGATGAGCAAGGTGCCCATGTTGCCTTCGGCGTGGGCGCGGTTGACGCCTTCGGAAACGACCTTCAAGGCGTCGACGTCCAGGCCGGAGTCGGTCTCGTCCAGGACGGCGAACTTCGGCTTGAAGAGCTCCAGCTGGAGGATCTCCACGCGCTTCTTCTCGCCGCCGGAGAAACCTTCGTTGACGTTGCGCTGGGTGAAGTCGGCGTCGATGCGCAGCTTCTGCATGGCAGCCTTGACGTCCTTGGTCCAGGTACGCAGCTTGGGAGCCTCGCCGTCGATGGCGGTCTTGGCGGTCCGCAGGAAGTTGGTCATGCTGACGCCGGGAACCTCCACGGGGTACTGCATGGCCAGGAACAGGCCGGCGCGGGCGCGCTCGTCCACGCTCATGGCCAGGACGTCTTCACCGTCGAGCGTGATGGTGCCGCTGGTGACGTTGTAGCGCGGGTGGCCGGCAATGGTCGACGCCAGCGTGGACTTGCCCGAGCCGTTGGGGCCCATGATGGCGTGGGTCTCGCCGGTCCTGATGGTCAGGCTGACGCCCTTCAGGATCTCCTTGGTGCCCTGCTCCGTCTCAATGCTGACGTGCAGGTCCTTGATCTCAAGAGTTGACATGCTCTTCTTTCTTTCGTTCGTAAGTCTTGTGAAGCCGGGCGCTCAGTAGTTGTTGACCGTGGCGCCGTTCAGAACATTGGTCACATCCACGTAGACGTCGTCACCGTGAAGCTGGACGGCGAAGACCGGTACGGGATCGTAGGCAGGAAGCTGAAGAGGCTGGCCGTTGCGCAGATCGAACTGGGAGCCGTGGCCCCAGCACTCGATCGCACAGCCTTCCACTTCGCCTTCGGACAGCGAAATGTCCGCATGCGAGCACGTGTCTCCGATGGCGTGGATTTCGCCCATCGAATCCTTGACGATGGCTACCGGGTAGTCATCGATCAGGATCCGCAGCGCCTGTTTCACCTGGATGTCGTTGGCATTGCATACCAGCTCACCCTTGGGTTGTTCACTCATGCGTTCCTGCCTGCCTGTTTCAGTTCTCGCTCGCGGCGAGCTCGCGCTCAACAGCGACAGTCAGGCGCTCTTCGAGTGCCGGAACCTTGATCTTCTGGATGATCTCGTTGAGGAAGCCGCGGACAACGAGACGGCGGGCAACATCCTCGGGGATGCCGCGGGCCATGAGGTAGAACAAGTGCTCGTCATCGAAACGTCCGGTGGAGCTGGCGTGGCCGGCACCCTCGATGAGTCCCGTTTCGATCTCAAGGTTCGGAACCGAGTCGGCACGGCAGCCGTCCGTCAGAACCAGGTTCTGGTTCTTCTCGTAGGAGTCGGTGCCGACGGCCTGCTTCTGGATCAGGACGTCGCCCACCCATACGGTGTGTGCGTCCTTGCCCTGCAGGGCGCCCTTGTAAAGCACGTTGGACTTGCAGTTGGGCACGTTGTGGTCAACGAAGGAACGGTGCTCCAGGTGCTGTCCCGCGTCGGCGAAGTAGAGGCCCAGCAGCTCGGCCTCGGCACCCTCGCCCGAGAAGCGCACGTTGGAGTTCAGGCGCACGATGGAGCCGCCCAGGGAAACGGCGATGTGCTTGTACACAGCGTCCTTGCCCACCTGCGCGTCGTGCTGGGCCAGATGCCTGGCGTCGTCTTCCCAGAGCTGCACCGAGATCACGGTGAGGTGCGCGCCCTCGCCGACGATGACTTCCAGGTTGCCGTTGTGGTCGGCAGCACCGGTGTGCTCCAGGATCACAACGCTGCGCGAGTTGGCGCCCGCTTCCAGCACATAGTGTGCGTTCGAGCGGCGGCCTGCGGCTGCGCCGTGGACCAGGATCCGCAGCGGCTCGGCCGGCTCGGCTTCAGCCGGGATGACCACGTGCAGTGCCTCGTCCGTGTTGGCGGACGCGACGGCGGCGGCCCGGTCGGCCGGGACCAGGACGGTTCCGCGGGGCGCGGCACCGGGGGCCAGCGTGCCGCGGACGTAGCCTTCCGGCGCTTCGACCGTGAAGTCGGCGGCCGGAACGGGTTCGAGGTCCGTTGCGGTGTCGGAGAGCAGGTTGGCCAGGGCGCGGACGGGGCTGAAGCGCCACTCCTCCTCGCGGCCCGTGGGCAGCGGGAAGTCGGCAACGTTGAAGCTCGTGAGGCGTTCGGCGCGGGAGGACATCACGGTCACGCCGTGATTGTGGCTGTGGTCCACCTTGGCGGCGACCAGCCCCTCGCCTTCCTCGGTGAAGCCGGCGATGGAAGGCGCTCCGATGCGGGCCTTTTCAGTAGTAATTTCGGCAGTCATTAACCGACGGATCCTTCCATCTGGAGTTCAATGAGGCGGTTCAGCTCGAGGGCGTATTCCATCGGCAGCTCACGTGCAATCGGCTCAATGAAGCCGCGAACGATCATCGCCATGGCCTCGTCTTCGCGCATGCCGCGTGACATCAGATAGAAGAGCTGCTCTTCGGAAACGCGCGAGACGGTTGCCTCGTGACCCAGCTGGACGTCATCTTCACGGATGTCGATGTACGGGTAGGTGTCCGACCGGCTGATCGTGTCGACGAGCAGGGCGTCACAGCGGACGGTGTTGGCCGAGTGCTTGGCGCCTTCGCGGACCTGGACCAGGCCGCGGTAAGCGGCACGGCCGCCGCCGCGGGCCACGGACTTGGAAACGATGGAGCTCTTGGTGTTCGGCGCAATGTGCACCATCTTCGATCCCGTGTCCTGGTGCTGGCCTTCGCCGGCGAACGCGATGGAAAGAGTCTCACCCTTGGCGTGCTCGCCCACGAGGTAGACGGCCGGGTACTTCATGGTGACCTTGGAGCCGATGTTGCCATCGATCCACTCCATGGTGGCGCCCTCTTCGCAGATGGCGCGCTTGGTGACCAGGTTGTACACGTTGTTGGACCAGTTCTGGATGGTCGTGTAGCGGACGCGGGCGCCCTTCTTCACGATGATTTCCACAACGGCGGAGTGCAGCGAATCCGAGGTGTAGATCGGCGCCGTGCAGCCTTCGATGTAGTGGACGTAGGAGTCCTCGTCGGCGATGATCAGCGTGCGCTCGAACTGACCCATGTTTTCCGTGTTGATGCGGAAGTACGCCTGCAGCGGGATGTCCACGTGGACACCCTTCGGAACGTAGACGAAGGATCCGCCGGACCATACGGCCGTGTTGAGCGACGCGAACTTGTTGTCGCCCACGGGGATGATGGTGCCGAAGTACTCCTGGAAGATCTCCGGGTGCTCGCGCAGGGCGGTGTCCGTGTCCAGGAAGATGACGCCCTGGGCTTCCAGGTCCTCGCGGATCTGGTGGTACACAACTTCGGATTCGTACTGCGCCGCCACGCCTGAAACCAAGCGGCTGCGCTCGGCTTCCGGGATGCCCAGCTTCTCGTACGTGTTGCGGATGTCCTCGGGGAGGTCCTCCCACGTGGCGGCCTGCTTCTCGGTGGAGCGCACGAAGTACTTGATGTTGTCGAAGTCAATGCCGGAGAGGTCTGCACCCCAGGTGGGCATGGGCTTGCGGTCGAAGTACTTCAGGCCCTTCAGGCGGAGATCCAGCATCCACTCCGGCTCGTTCTTCTTGGCCGAAATGTCCCGGACAACTTCGTCGTTGATGCCACGACGCGCGTTGGCTCCGACATCATTCTTGTCGGCCCAGCCGTACTCATAGGTGCCGATACCGTGGAGCTCGGGGTTCTTCTCCAGAATCTCCGAAATCACAGTAGTTTCAGCAACCTTATTCTCTGATAGTTGGTCCGTCATCACGGCCTTTCTTGCAGATGGTTGGATACTTCGCCCAGGCTGTCCGTGGTGTGTCCGGGACCCGAGGGCCCCTTGGCGGCCGGACGGCCTGTAGGTATGTGGGTAGTGCAGACGTGCCCGCCCCGTGCAAGGGTGGACAGCCTGCGCACGTCAACGCCGACGAGCCGGGAAAATACTTCGGTCTCGACGTCGCAGAACACGGGGAACTTGGTGGCCAGCTGCTGGATGGGGCAATGGCCCTGGCACAGCTGAACGCTGGAGAGCGCGGCAGGCAGTGGCGCTTTGGCTTCGATGGAGGCTGCGGAGGCCACGAACCCGTCTCGGCTCAACGCTGCGGACAGGGCCTGCGCCCGCGCAGTGATGTCCGTTCCGGCGGCTTCGATCTCCGGGGCATAGCGACGCTCCATGTCGGCAAAGCGCTCGACGGCGAACTCGCGGACGGCGTCGGGTCCGGCGATCTCGCCCAGTCGCTGGAGGGCCTGGCCCGCAATGTCGAGGTAGTCGTCTCCCAGGCTGGACTGGCCCTGGGAACTGAGGACGTAGCGCCGGGCGGGGCGTCCGGCGCCGGCACCCGCTTTGGCGACGCGCTTGACTTCAATAACGCCGTTGCGGGAGAGGTGGTCCAGGTGGCGTCGCACGGCGGCGGGAGTGAAGCCGAGCAGGTCGCCGAGTTCGGCAGCGCTGACAGGCCCGTGCTCCAGTACGGCATTCAGTACACGGTCGCGGGTGCGCTCGTCGGAGTCCGCCGGCAACGTGTGCGGCGCGGGCGCCTGGCGTGATGCAGGCGCAGACGTCCCGCGCCGGAACGAACCGGCGGCGCCGTCAGGCGCGGCTTGCCCGGTCCGGGGCGCAGAAAGTCGAGTGCTCATGGAATACACAACACAATCATGTCGTAATTTACTCCCCCGTTCCAGTAAGGCGAGGCTGACCTGCGGTCACATCCGGTCGGGTGGCGTGCGTACTACATCCCGTAGAATGCTTTGGTGCGATCTCCCGATTCCCCCGTCCTGTCCATTACGGGACTCATTAAGGACGTTGGCCCGCTGGCCTCCCTTGACGGCAAGATGCTCCGGGTGGTCAGCGGCGTATCCCTCACCGCGGAACGCGGACAGGTCACTGCCCTGCTGGGAGCCAACGGTGCCGGTAAAACGACCACCATCGAATGCGCCCAGGGTTTGCAGCGGCGGTCCGGCGGTGCGGTGTCCCTGCTGGGCCAGGATCCGGACGCCTCGGGGGCGTCCCTCCGTTCCCGCGTTGGCGTGATGCTGCAGGACGGCGGGTTGCCGCCGTCGGCCCGTCCCATCCCCCTGCTGAAGCATATCGCCGGAATGTACCAGGATCCATGGCCGGCGGATGATTTGATCGGACGCCTTGGCATTGACACTTTCAGCCGGACCACGGTCCGGCGCCTCTCGGGCGGCCAGCGGCAGCGGCTGGCCCTTGCGGCGGCCCTGGTGGGAAACCCCGAGGTCCTCTTCCTGGACGAGCCGAGCGCCGGGCTGGATCCGCAGTCGCGCCAGCTTGTCTTCCAGCTCATTTCCGAATTGCGGGACGCCGGCATGGGAATCATCCTGACGACCCACCTCATGGACGATGCCCAGCGGCTCGCCGACTACGTGTACATCATCGATGCAGGCCGGAACGTCGCCGAAGGTACCGTGGCCCAATTGCTCCAGCGGAACATCGGTGCTGACTCCGCCCAGGAACATGTCCGGACGCTGCTCTTCGAGGCGCGGCCCGGACTCGACTTCGCGGGCGTGCTGCCTGCCGCCGTCGACGTCCGCGAGACCCGCGCGGGGAGCTATGCCGCAACCGGCGCGCTGACACCTGACGACCTGGCAGCGCTGACAGCCTGGTGGGCCGCGCACGGCATCATGCCCGGTTCCATGAGCCTGGAGGCCCGAAGCCTCGAAGACGTATTTTTGGACATTTCGGGAAGGGAGATCCGATGAGCCGGGTTCTCGGCAGCGCTCCTGCCCCGCTGCTTCGCCGCATTCTGCTCCAGGGCAAATACGAAGCTCTCACTATGCTCCGGAACGGCGAGCAGCTCATTCTGGCAATCGTGCTGCCCCTGCTGGCATTGGTGGGCCTGACCGTCACTCCGCTGCTGGACGGCCTCGGCGGCAGCCGCGTTGATGTGGCGGTACCGGGCATCCTCGCCCTGTGCGCGATGTCCACTGCCTTCACCGGGCAGGGCATCTCCACCGGCTTCGACCGCCGTTACGGGGTGCTGCGCTTCCTGTCCACCACTCCCCTGGGCCGCACGGGCCTGATCGCAGGAAAGATCCTGGCCGTGCTGGCCGTACTGGTCCTTCAGGTACTCGTGGTGGGCACAGTTGCTTTCGTGCTCGGCTGGCAGCCGACGACGGCGGGCTGGGTGCCGGCGCTGGTACTGCTGGTTCTGGGGGCGGCAGCGTTCACGGCCCTGGGGCTTCTGGTCGCAGGCACAGTCCGGCCGGAGGCGACCCTGGCCATCACCAACCTTCTGTGGATCCTGCTCGGAGCCCTGGGCGGCATCGTACTGCCCGCCGAACGGCTGCCCGGCCCGGCCCGGGAATTGGTGCACTTCCTGCCCTCCGGGGCATTGGGCGAGGCGCTGAGGGACGCCTTCCTTGCCGGCAGCTTCAATGGAGGCGCCACCCTAATCCTGCTGCTCTGGACGGCAATCGCCGGCGCAGCGGCCATCCGTTGGTTCAAGTGGAATTGAGAAAAACGTGAGTACGGCATCGCGCCTCCCCCAGATACTCGGACGCATGACGTCCAAGCTGCCAGTCACAGTGGACTCGACCGTCCGCAGGCTGGCCGTCCTCTCCCTCATCGGACAGACGGTGCTCGTGGTGACCGGCGGCGCAGTCCGCCTCACTGCGTCCGGGCTCGGCTGCCCCACCTGGCCGCGCTGTACTGATGCGTCCCTGGTCAACACTCCGGAGATGGGCATCCACGGTTTCATCGAATTCGGCAACCGGCTCCTGACGTTCGCGCTGGCGGCGATTGCGGTGCTCATGCTGGTGTATTTGTGGAACCTCCGCAAAGAGCGCAGGGACCTCTTCCTGCTGGCACTGGGCCTGCTGGCAAGCATCCCGGCCCAAGCGGTCATCGGCGGCATCACGGTGCTCACCCAGCTCAACCCGTGGGTCGTCGGTCTCCACTTCCTGGTCTCGATGGCCCTCGTTGTTATCGCCACGCTGCTGGTCAACCGGGCCTACGGGCGTACGGGACGGTTCCCCGCCGTCGCGCTTCCCGCCCTTCCCGGCGCCGCCCGCCCGGTGATGGCCGCCGTCGCGCTGTTTTCCGCCGTCGCCGTGATGCTCGGGGTGGTGGTTACCGGAGCGGGGCCGCACGCGGGTGACGCCGACGCTCCCCGGAACAATCTCGACTGGGATCTCTTCTCGCACATCCACGCCGTGCCCGCCTACCTGGTCACCGCCGGGGCACTGTTCGGCGTGTTCCTCGTATTCCGCGGCCGAATCACAGGACCGTTCCGCCCCGCTGTCCTGATGCTGCTGGGTGTCACGGTGATCCAGGCAATCATCGGCTTCACACAGTATTACAGCGGCATTCCCGCGCTGCTGGTTGGCACCCACATGCTCGGTGCGGCTCTCCTCATGAGTGCCGCCACCAACGCGGCGGACCTCGCACGGTTCAGCATGGTCAAGTAGGGCTTACCGGCCGGCAAGACTGCCGGGCCCGGTTATGCGGTGCCATTCGAGCAGACGGCTCGAAAGAAGCACCCCGGTCCGCATGGTCCGGGGTGTTTCTTAACCCCCGGAAAGTAACACCACCCCTTCCCCCTCCCCGACGCTCTCTCAGATCCTGCAGGTTTTCCCCCGACGCTCTCTCAGATCCTGCAGGTTTTCCCCCGACGCTCTCTCAGTTGTGGCGGCAAAGCAGAACGCTCCCTCACCTGTGCGGTTCCACAGTGAACTGGTCCCCGATAGTTGGACTGGCTAAATCGGATTCTAGGCCGCAAGGGTCTGGGCTCGGTATTGCACCGGGCTCAGGCCCTTGAGCCTTGTGGAGATTCTTTCGTTGTTGTACCAGCGGATGTACTCGGGAAGTGCCGAGGCCAGGGCGTCGGTGCTGAGGAAGCGGACGTGGTGGAAGAGCTCTTCTTTGAGGTGTCCGAAGAAGTTTTCCATGACGGCGTTGTCGTAGCAGTTGCCCTTGCGGGACATCGACTGCGCGGCGCCGGCATCTTTGAGAAGGATCCGCCATGAGGCGTGTTGGTATTGGACGCCTTGGTCCGAATGCACCAGCGGCTGCTGCCCCGGCTCAAGACGGGCGAGGGCGCTGCGGAGCGAACTGTTGGTCAGTTCCAGGTTCGGCGAGCTGCCAACGGAATAGGAGATGATCTGTCGGTCGAAGAGGTCCATGACTGGTGAGAGGTAGAGCTTCCGGTCCCCGACGCGGAACTCCGTCACGTCCGTGACCCACTTCTGGTTCGGAGCGTCAGCATCAAACTTCCGGTTCAGCAGATTCGGGGCAATAGCGCCCTGCTCACCTTGGTAGGAGTTATAGCGCTTCCTTCGGCGGACCTTACAGAGCAGCTGCAGTGAGCGCATCAGTTTCAGCACGGTCTTCTTCGCAACCGCCCACCCTTGCTTGGTTAGCTCGCTGTGGATGCGGCGATGGCCGTAGCGGCCATGGTTTGTCGTGAAGATCTCCGTGACTGCGGCCTTGAGTGCTTCCTTGGGGTCTGGAGATCGAAGCCGGGCCTGGTGGTAGAAGAACGTCGAGCGGGCCAGGCCCGCGACCGGCAGCAGGACCGGGAGAGGGTAGTCAGCCTTGAGGGCAATGAGGGCCTGAACCTTCACTGTCGTTCCTGAGCCCTCAAGGCCCGCAATTTTCCCAGATATGCCACCTCCGCGCGGAGTCGTTCGTTCTCCCGGCGCAACCGTTCCAGTTCGGTTAACTCGGCCGGTGGAGGTGGAGCTGCGGACTTCGCGGGCCTGCCTTTGGCCCTGGGACGTAATGCCTCCGCACCATCACGGCGATACGCCCGGACCCACTTTTGCAGCAACTGACGCGAGGACAAGCCGGCCTCCACAGCCAGGTCCTGGCCGGCCTCGCCCGCGAGGAACCGCTCCACTAAGGCCAGCTTGAACTCGAACGAGTACGACTTCGCCGGTTTGCTCACCAGCACTCCTTGCCCATGAATCCTCCACCGCCCATACAGCGCCCTAACGGGCACCCACGGCGCATCCAGCAAACGCGCCGCTGCCCGATACCCGATGCCTTTCTCAAACCACGCTACCGCCGCCTCGCGCTGGACCTCAGACAACAAACTATTTGCACGCATAAAACTGCTCCCCGGAAGTCGGAACTGAATTTCTCAGTCCAACTTCCGGGGAGCAGTTCACAGAGTGAGAGAGCGTCCGGGTTTAGGCGGCAGGAAGTGAGAGAGCGTCTAGCCCATGATGGCTGAACCCACGAAGGGGTCGACAGCCAGTGCAATGAAGAGCAGGGTCAGGTAGCTGATGGAACCGTGGAAGACCTTCATGGCCCCCTTGTTGGAGACGTCGCCGCCCTGGGCCCGGTTATAGAGGGCATGCGATTCGTACAGGAACCAGGCGCCGGCCACGACGGCGGTCACCGTGTAGACCCAGCCGGCCCCGCCGGCGGGGATCAGCAGCAGCGAGCAGGCAACCATGGCCCACGCGTACAGGACGACCTGGACCGAGACTACCTTTGCGCCGGCGATTGCCCCGAGCATCGGCACGTTGGCGTTGCGGTAGTCCTCGCCGTAGCGCATGGACAGCGGCCAGTAGTGCGGAGGGGTCCACAGGAAAATCACCATGAACAGGACGATGGCCGGCCACTCCACCGTGTTGGTCACGGCGGCCCAGGCGATCAGCACCGGGAAGCATCCGGCCGCTCCGCCCCAGACGATGTTCTGGGCCGTGCGGCGCTTAAGGATCATCGTGTAGATGACAACGTAGAAAACGATGGCGCCGAGGCCTAGCCACGCCGAGAGGGGGTTGGCGCCGAACCAGAGGATCGCGATGGCGGCCGCACCCAGCAACCAGGAGAAGACCAGCGCCTCGCGCGGAGTCACTTCACCGGTGACCAGGGGCCGGTTCTCGGTCCGGTGCATCAACTTGTCGATGTCGCGGTCGATATAGCAGTTGAATGCACCGGCACTGCCGGCAGCGAACGCTCCGCCCACGAGCGTTGCAAGGATCAGCCCGATGGAGGGGAATCCGCGTTCAGCGTAGATCATGGTGGGCAGCGTGCTCACCAGCAGGAGCTCGATGACCCGCGGTTTCGTGAGGGCAAGGTACGCCTTGGCTTTGCGGGCTATCCCGATCTTTCCGGGGAGCCGGGAGGCGTTCAGCGGCGTATCTGTTGTGCTCACGGTGGCAGTCACTCTGTTCTGTCTGGCTGTTCAGTCCGGCTGGTTCTCGCAGCGGCGGCGGCCCAAAAAGGGCCCGCTCCTTCCGGCGGTGGCCTCCGAATATCATACCGTGGCTCTCCGGCGCCCAAAGCCCCCATGATTCCGGCAGGTTAACCGATCCTCACGGCAGCGGCGCAGCGTGGTGATTCATATAAGGAAAATTCAGTCCACTTAGTGAGATATACGCTGACCAGCCCTTGGAATGGGGCTAAGCTGTCTGCAGATCAGCACGCAAGGAATGCCAAAGGAATGCGCATTCCCGGAATCTCGAACGCGACTGAATGAAGATCAACGTTTCAATGGTGAACGGCTGGTACTAACCGCAGCGGGCGCCATTATGTGTGTCCCCGCTCCGGCCTGTTCGTACCACCTGCCGTCAGCACAGAGAGGGGCCCGGTTTTCGTGCCACATTTGGAAGAGCAAGAACTGTCATGGACCAGTTTGGACCAGCGAGCCGTTGACACGGTCCGCATTCTGGCCGCGGACGCGGTCGAAAAGGTAGGCAACGGCCACCCGGGCACCGCGATGAGCCTCGCCCCGGCCGCGTACCTTCTCTTCCAGAAGCTGATGCGCCACGATCCGAAGAACCCGGACTGGATCGGCCGCGACCGGTTCATCCTCTCCCCCGGCCACACGTCCCTGACGCTGTACATCCAGCTGTTCCTCTCCGGCTACGGCCTGGAACTGAAGGACCTGAAGGCGCTGCGGACCTGGGGTTCGCTGACTCCGGGACACCCGGAGTACAAGCACACCGCCGGCGTGGAAATCACCACCGGCCCGCTGGGCCAGGGCCTGGCGTCCTCGGTCGGTTTCGCGTACTCCCAGCGCCGCCAACGCGGACTGTTCGACGCCGATGCTCCCGCCGGCACCTCACCGTTCGACCACACGATCTGGGTCATTGCCTCCGACGGCGACCTCCAGGAAGGCGTGACCTCCGAGGCTTCCTCGCTGGCCGGCCACCAGGAACTCGGCAACCTCGTCGTGGTGTACGACGAGAACCACATCTCCATTGAAGACGACACCGACGTCGCGTTCACCGAGGACGTCCTCAAGCGCTACGAAGCCTACGGCTGGCACGTCCAGCGCGTGGACTGGACGAAGACCGGCGAATACAAGGAAGACGTGCAGGAACTGTACGCCGCCCTCCTCGCTGCAAAAGCGGAGACCTCCAAGCCCTCGATCGTGTCGCTGCGAACCATCATCGGCTACCCGGCGCCGAAGAAGCAGAACACCGGCAAGATCCACGGCTCCGCCCTGGGTGCCGAGGAAGTCGCCGCGCTGAAGAGCGTGCTGGGCTTTGACCCCGCGAAGACGTTCGAGGTTGACGAAGAGGTGCTGGCCCACGCCCGCGCCGTCGTGGACCGCGGTGCGGCCGCCCGCAGCGAATGGCAGGACTCCTTCGAAGCATGGCAGGCATCCAACCCCGACGCCGCCGCGCTGCTGGAACGTGTCGAGGCCCGCAAGCTCCCGGTGGAACTCGATTCTGCCCTGCCGGTGTTCGAAGCAGGCAAGGACGTCTCCACCCGTGCCGCCTCCGGCAAGGTCCTGAACGCGATCGGGCCGGTCATGCCGGAACTGTGGGGCGGCTCGGCCGACCTCGCCGAATCAAACAACACCACCATCGAAGGTTCGCCCTCGTTCATCCCCGTGTCCCGGTCCACCGATGCGTGGAAGGGCAACCCGTACGGCCGGGTGCTGCACTTCGGCATCCGTGAGCATGCCGCCGCCTCGATCGTGAACGGCATCGCCCTGCACGGCAAGACACGCGCGTTCTCCGGTACCTTCCTGATCTTCTCCGACTACCAGCGCCCGGCCATCCGCCTCGGCGCACTGATGGGTGTCCCGTCCCTGTACGTCTGGACGCACGACTCCATCGGCCTCGGCGAAGACGGCCCCACCCACCAGCCGGTGGAGCAGCTGGCCTCCCTGCGCGCCATTCCGGGCCTGGACGTTGTCCGCCCCGGTGACGCGAACGAGGTTTCCGCCGCCTGGAAGGCCATGCTCGAAAACCACGAGAACCCGGCCGGCATCGTCCTGACCCGCCAGAATATCCCCACCTACGCCCGCGGCGAAGGCGACGCCGAGGGTGACACCTTCGGTGCCGTCTCCGGCGTGGCCAAGGGCGGCTATGTCCTGGCCGAAGCCTCCAAGGACGGCAAGACCGCCGACGCCCAGGTCATCCTGATCGGCACCGGTTCCGAGGTCCAGCTGGCCGTGAACGCCCGCGAAGCCCTCCAGGCCGAAGGCATCCCCACCCGTGTGGTGTCGATGCCGTGCGTGGAGTGGTTCAACAAGCAGGACGCCACCTACCGTGACGCCGTCCTGCCCCCGGCCGTGAAGGCGCGCGTGTCTGTCGAAGCAGGCCTGGCCCTGGGCTGGAAGGAATTCGTCGGCGACGCCGGCCGTTCCATCAGCCTGGAGCACTTCGGCGCCTCCGCCGACTACAAGCGCCTCTTCCAGGAATTCGGCATCACGGCAGAAGCAGTAGCCGCCGCGGCCAAGGAATCCCTCGCCGGCCTCTCCAACTGATCAACCCCCACGGTTCCGGGGGACGTTGCGCCCCCGGAACCCCTGATTTCCAGGAGTTATGACATGACTACCCCCACCCAGCAGCTCTCGGACGCCGGCGTCTCGATCTGGCTCGACGACCTCTCCCGCGGCCGCCTGCAGACCGGCACCCTGCGCAAGCTCATCGAAGAGAAGAACGTCGTTGGTGTCACCACCAACCCGTCCATCTTCCACGCCGCCATCACCTCCGGCACGGACTACGACGCCACCATCGCTGAGCAGGCAGCAGCCGATGCCACCGTTGAAGAGACCGTCTTCGAAATCACCACCACTGACGTTGCCGACGCCTGCGACCTGTTCGCCCCCGTCGCCGCAGCCACCAAGGGCGTTGACGGCCGGGTGTCCATCGAAGTGGACCCCCGCCTCGCCTGGGACACCGCCGGCACCATCGCCGAAGCGAAGCACCTGTACAAGAAGGTCAACAAGGACAACGTCCTCATCAAGATCCCGGCAACCCTCGAAGGCCTCGAGGCCATCACGGCCACCCTGGCCGAGGGCATCAGCGTCAACGTGACCTTGATCTTCTCGCTGGAACGCTACCGCGCAGTCATCAACGCGTTCCAGTCCGGCCTGGAACAGGCCAAGGGCAACGGCCACGACCTTTCCAAGATCCACTCGGTCGCGTCCTTCTTCGTCTCCCGCGTCGACGCCGAAATCGACAAGCGCCTCGACGCCATCGGCACCGACGAAGCCAAGGCACTCAAGGGCAAGGCCGGCCTGGCCAACGCCCGCCTGGCCTACCAGGTGTACGAGGAGCTCTTCTCCACCGAACGCTGGGCACTGCTCGCCGAAGCCGGCGCCCTCCCGCAGCGCCCGCTGTGGGCCTCGACCGGAGTGAAGGACCCGGCCTACCCGGACACCCTCTACGTCACCGAACTCGTCGCACCCGGCGTAGTCAACACCATGCCGGAGAAGACCCTCGACGCCACGTTCGACCACGGTGTGGTCACGGGCGACACCGTCACCCGCGGCTACGACGACGCAAACGCGACGCTGAACGCCCTCGACGCGCTGGGGATTTCCTACAACGACGTCGTGGCACTGCTTGAGTCCGAGGGCCTGGATAAGTTCGTGGCCAGCTGGAAGGAACTGCTGGGTGACGTCGAAGGCGCCCTGGCCTCTGCACGGAAGGCTTCCTAACCCACCATGAGCACACTCAGCTACGACGCCACCGGCGCAGCCCGTGAGGCACTTGAGCAGCACCTCCCCGCGCTGCTGGAAGACCGCATCGCCACCAGGATTTTCGCGAAGGACCACACCTTGTGGGGGCCCGACGCCGAACAGGAATCCGCTATCCGGCTGGGCTGGGTCGAGGCGGCCACCGTCTCGCAGCCGCTGGTCAGCGACATCCTGGAACTCCGCGACGCACTGAAGGCCGAGGGCGTCACGCGCATTGTCCTCTGCGGCATGGGCGGATCCTCGCTTGCGCCCGAGGTCATTGCGGGCACCGCTGGCGTCGAGCTGACTGTGCTTGACAGCACCGACCCCGAACAGGTCAGTGCTGCTTTGGTGGACCGCCTTGCCGAAACCGCCATTGTCGTTTCGTCCAAGTCCGGCTCCACCGTCGAAACGGATTCCCAGCGGAGGATCTTCGAGCAGGCCTTCACCGATGCCGGAGTTGACGCGAAGAGCCGCATCGTCATCGTCACCGACCCGGGTTCGCCGCTGGACAAGGCATCACGGGAGGCCGGCTACCGCGCAGTCTTCAACGCCGACCCCAACGTCGGCGGACGCTTCTCGGCACTGACCGCCTTCGGACTGGTCCCCTGCGGGCTGGCCGGCGTGGACATCCAGGCGTTCCTGGACGAGGCCGAAGAGGCAGCAGAGATCCTTAACGAGGACGCCCCCGAGAACATCGGCCTCGCCCTGGGCACCGCGCTGGGCGGCACCAACCCGCTGCGGAACAAGATCGTCATTGCGGAGGACGGATCCGGCATCGTCGGTTTCGCCGACTGGGCCGAACAGCTCATCGCCGAATCCACCGGCAAGCTCGGCACCGGAGTTCTGCCGGTCGTCGCCGGTCCGTCAGCACCGGAGGTCACCTCCGGCGCTGCCGACGTCCTGGTGGTGCGTCTGGTAGCTGCCGACGCCGACGACGTCCGGCTCGGTGATAACGAGGTTGCCATTGCCGGCGGCCTGGCGACGCAGATGATGGTGTGGGAATTTGCCACCGCCGTCGCGGGACGCCTGCTGGGCATCAACCCGTTTGACCAGCCCGACGTCGAAGCCGCCAAGGTGGCCGCACGCGGCCTGCTGGACGCTCAGCCGGAACCGACCCCGGCCAACTTCGTCGACGGCGCCGTAGAGGTCCGCGGCGGCGACTGGCTGGGAGATGCCTCGACGGCGTCTGCCGCAGTGTCCGCGCTGCTCGCCCAGCTCGCTGACGACAGCTACCTCAGCGTCCAGGCCTACTTCGACCGGCTGGCGTATGCCCCGGTCGAAGGTGTCCGTGACCAGCTCGCAGCAGTCAGCGGACGTCCTGTGACGTTCGGCTGGGGTCCGCGCTTCCTGCACTCCACCGGCCAGTTCCACAAGGGCGGACCCGCCATCGGTGTGTTCCTGCAGGTCACTGCCGAGTCCGCAACGGACCTGTCCATCCCGGAGCGGCCGTTCACGTTCGGTGAGCTGATCTCGGCCCAGGCCGCCGGCGACGCCCAGGTTCTCAGCGACCACGGCCGTCCGGTCCTCCGCCTGCACCTCACAGACCGCGCCGCCGGCGTCAAGCAGCTGCAGGATATTGTTTCAGAGCTTGCCGGCCAGGCAGCATCCCACACTGAAAGCTAAGGCACCGAACCAACCATGCCAGAAACTGAAAACGGCAGCAGGAAGTCAGCAGGGCGGGGACGCAACCCGTTGCGGGATCCCCGGGACCGCCGGCTGAACCGCATCGCCGGTCCCTCCTCGCTGGTCCTCTTCGGAGTGACCGGCGACCTTGCCCGCAAGAAGCTCATGCCTGCCGTCTACGACCTGGCCAACCGCGGCCTGCTGCCGCCGAGCTTCGCCCTGGTGGGCTTCGCCCGGCGGCAGTGGGAAAACGAGGATTTTGCCGCCGAGGTCAAGGAGTCCGTCAAGGCCTACGCACGTACGCCGTTTGATGAGGCTGTGTGGAACCAGCTCTCCGAGGGCATCCGCTTTGTCCAGGGAGAGTTCGACGACGACGAAGCCTTTGAGCGGCTCGGCGACACGATCGACGAGCTGGACGAGCAGCGCGGAACGCGCGGCAACCACGCGTTTTACCTGTCGATTCCGCCGAAAGCGTTTGAACAGGTCTGCCGGCAGCTGTCGAAGCACGGCCTGGCCCAGGCTGAGGGTGACAAGTGGCGCCGTGTGGTCATTGAGAAGCCGTTCGGGCACGACCTCGAGTCCGCCCGGCAGCTCAACGACATCGTGGAGTCTGTCTTCCCGCCCGACGCGGTCTTCCGGATCGACCACTACCTGGGCAAGGAAACAGTCCAGAACATCCTGGCTCTGCGTTTTGCGAACCAGCTGTTCGAACCGCTCTGGAACGCGAACTATGTTGACCACGTCCAGATCACCATGGCCGAGGACATCGGTACCGGCGGCCGGGCAGGCTACTACGACGGCGTGGGCGCGGCCCGCGACGTCATCCAGAACCACCTGCTCCAGCTCCTGGCGCTGACGGCCATGGAGGAACCCATTTCCTTCAACGCCGATGACCTTCGTGCCGAGAAGGAAAAGGTCCTGGCAGCGGTCAAGCTCCCGGAGGACCTGTCGACGCACTCGGCGCGCGGTCAGTTCGCCGGCGGCTGGCAGGGCGGCGAGCAGGTCCTTGGCTACCTGGAGGAGGAAGGCATCCCTGCCGACTCCACCACGGAAACCTACGCCGCCATCCGGGTGGACATCCACACGCGCCGCTGGGCCGGTGTGCCGTTCTACCTCCGTGCCGGAAAGCGGCTGGGACGCCGGGTGACGGAAATCGCCGTCGTCTTCAAGCGCGCCCCCAACCTGCTGTTCCGCGATCACGGCGAGGACGACTTCGGCCAGAACGCCGTGGTGATCCGTGTGCAGCCTGACGAGGGCGCCACGATCCGGTTCGGTTCGAAGGTTCCTGGGACGCAGATGGAAGTCCGCGACGTCACGATGGACTTCGGCTACGGGCATTCGTTTACCGAGTCCAGCCCCGAAGCGTACGAACGGCTCATCCTGGACGTCCTGCTGGGCGAACCGCCGCTGTTCCCGCGTCACCAGGAAGTGGAACTGTCCTGGAAGATTCTGGATCCCTTTGAAGAATACTGGGCCGGCCTGGGCGAACAGCCTGAGCCCTATGCCCCCGGAAGCTGGGGCCCCGCCTCGGCCGATGAGCTGCTTGCCCGCGACGGACGAACCTGGAGAAGGCCATGATCGTAGATCTTCCCGACACAACAACCTCCGCCATCTCCAAGAAGATCATGTCCCTGCGCGAGCAGGGCGGCGTGATCGCGCTCGGCCGGGTGCTCACCCTTGTGGTGGTCACCAAGTCCGGGCTGGAGGAGGAGGCTATTGAAGCGGCCAACGAAGCCAGCCGGGAACACCCCTGCCGGATCATCGTCCTTGCCGATGCCGGAGCCAACTCCCCCACCCGGCTGGACGCCCAGATCCGCGTGGGCGGCGACGCCGGCGCGTCCGAAGTGATCGTGCTCCGCGGGTACGGCGAGCTTGCCGAGGAAAGTGAATCCCTCGTTGCCGCCCTCCTGCTCCCCGATGCTCCGATCGTGGCCTGGTGGCCGCACGGTGCGCCCAAGAGCGCCTGTGAGACGTCCATCGGGCGGATAGCGCACCGCCGCATCACCGACTCCGCCAATGAGGAGGACCCGCAGAAGGCACTGGACAACATCCGGAACACGTACAAGGCCGGCGACACCGACCTCGCCTGGACCCGCCTCACCAACTGGCGGATCCAGCTGGCCGCTGTCCTGGACCAGGTCGACTCTTCGCCCGTCACGGCCGTCGCCGTGGAAGGCGCCTCGGACTCCCCCAGCACCCTCCTTCTTGCAGCCTGGCTGACACTGGCCCTCGACGCCCCGGTGACCATCGTGGCAGACCCCGCCGGGACCGGCATCCGGCGCGTCCGGCTGAGCCGCGCCAGCGGCGACGTCCAGCTGTTCCGCCCGGGATTGTCCGTGGCTGAACTGACGCAGCCGGGCCAGCCCGCACAGCGCATCTCGCTGCCGCGCCGCAGCCTCAGGGACTGCCTCGCCGAAGAACTGCGGCGGCTGGATCCCGACGAAGTCTTCGGTGAAGTGATTACTATTGGACTGCCCCGTACAAATCTAAGGAGTGTCCGTCCCAGTGAGCGCTGATCCCAGAGTAAGCATCCACCCTGACTCATCCGTATTGATGGCTGCCATCGCGGCCCGGCTCATTACCAAACTCGTGGACGTCCAAGACAAACACGGTGAGGCAACGGTGGTGCTCACGGGTGGCACTGTGGGCATCGGAACCCTCAGGGCGGTTGCTGACTCGGCGGCCTCTCCGGCAGTGAACTGGTCCAAGGTCAACTTCTGGTGGGGCGACGAACGCTTTGTCGGCAGCTCAGACAGCGACCGCAACACCCTCCAGGCGCACGAGGCGCTGCTCTCGCACATCCCCGTGGACCCGGAACGGGTGCATGAACCCGGCTCCACGGACCATTTCGACAGTCCGGAAGATGCCGCTGCTGACTACGCGCGGCGGCTTGCCGAGGCAGCCGCGGCGGAGCATGCAGCGGACATGTCCGATGACCGTCCCGAGAACCCGGGGACGCTTCCCCGCTTCGACGTGGTCCTCCTTGGCGTAGGCCCGGATGCCCATGTGGCCTCGCTCTTCCCCGAACAGGCAGGCATCAGGGAGAAGGAGCTCACGGTTGTGGGCGTCCGGAATTCCCCGAAACCGCCGCCCGAACGCATTTCGCTGACGTTGCCGGCGATCAACACGGCGAGTGAAGTGTGGATGGTCGTTGCGGGCGAGGATAAGGCAGGTGCCGTGGGCCTTGCCCTGGCAGGCGCAAACCCCGTACAGGTCCCCGCGGCGGGACCTACCGGCCGCTCACGGACGCTGTGGCTGATCGATGAGAATGCCGCGTCACGGGTTCCCGAGCAGCTAGTCCGAAAAGGTCCCGCGGGCTCGTAGCCGCTCCAGCGCTCCGGCCAGTACGTCTTCGGCGTCCTGGCTGGAGCGTCGCTCTTTAACGTACTCAAGGTGGCTTTTATAGCCTTCGTCGGAATGGTGCGGCAGCTCGACGCGGGCCTCGTCCCGTGACGCAGTGCCGCCGCAGCGGCGGCAGTCCCAGACCACGGGGATCTGGTCTTCCGGGAGCTTAATGAAAACAGGCCGCGTCTCGTGTCCTTTGGCGCACCAATAGGAAACACGAATACGCGGCAAGCGTTCACCGACTACGTCGTTTGGCTGAATTTTCGGGGCTGACCCTTCGGCCACCCCCACACGGGTTCCCCGGAACCCAGAAGCAGCATGCACCATCGGGAACTCCTGGCTACTCGACTGACCGGTTGTTGGAAGCCAACAGCCACAGTTTAGTGCGGAGTTCCCGACGGCGGCAGGGCCGTTAGTACCGGGCGTGTCAATTCCGGGAAGACTCCCGGCCGGTGTTGTTCAGGCGGACTGCTAGGAGTCGCCGCCTCCGGAGAAGCGCATCAGAAGGCCAAGGGCGATGATGACGACGCCCCAGGTGACGCCGAGGATGACCGTGAACCTGTTGAGGTTGCGTTCCGCCACGCCGGACGAGCTGAGGCCGGAGCTCATGCCTCCGCCGAACATGTCCGACAGACCGCCGCCCCGTCCCTTGTGGAGCAGGATGAGCAGCGTCAGCAGGAGGCTGGTGATGCCCAGGAGGATCTGCAGAATGACATGAAGAACGTCCACGACGGCCTTTCAGAAGTTGATGATTGCGGGGGTCAAGGCTGTGTCCGGACTAATCCGTCAGCAGGTGACTCTCGAACCTGACAATATTAGCAAACTCGGCGGGATCGAGGCTGGCGCCGCCTACCAACACGCCGTCGACGTCGCGTTCGTTCAGGATGGCGGCCGCATTGTTGGCCTTGACCGAACCGCCGTAAAGCAGGCGGACCTTCGCGGCAACCTCGTCACCGAACAGGGTGGTGAGCTCGGCGCGGATGGCGGCGCACATTTCCTGTGCATCCTCCGGTCCTGCCACTTCACCGGTGCCGATGGCCCAGACGGGCTCGTAGGCGACCACGAGCTCGGCCGCTTCGTCGGCGCTGAGGCCTTCGACGTTGGCACGGAGCTGGTCGAGCGTGTGCTGGACGTGCGTGCCGGCCTGCCGGATCTCGAGGCCTTCGCCGACGCAGAGCACCGGGGTGACTCCGTGGCGGTAAGCGGCCTTCACTTTAGCGTTGAGGACCTCGTCGGTCTCGTTGTGGATGGTGCGCCGTTCGCTGTGGCCGACCAGGACGTACTTGCAGCCCAGCTTGTTCAGGAACTGGCCGGAGATGTCACCGGTGTAGGCACCGGAATCGAACTGCGAAAGGTCCTGGCCGCCGTAGACGACTTCCAGTTCGTCGCCCTGGACGAGGGTCTGGACGCCGCGAAGGTCGGTGAAAGGCGGGAAGACAGCTACCTCGGCGCGGCTGTAATCGTGCTTGGCATCGGACAGGGTCCAAGCGAGTTTCTGCAGCAGCGTGATGCCCTGGACGTGGTCCATGTTCATCTTCCAGTTGCCGGCAATCAGGGGCGTGCGGTCGAACTTGCCATTCGTTGACGTAGTCACGTGTTCTCCAAAAAGTGCGTGTGATATGAACAGCCGGCAGGGCCCCGACTTTTCAGTGCGGTGCCCTGCCGGCCGGAGGATCTAGCGGTCCAGAACGCTGAGGCCCGGCAGTTCCTTGCCTTCAAGGTACTCCAGGCTGGCGCCGCCACCCGTGGAGATGTGGCCGAACTGGTCGTCGGCGAAGCCCAGGGTGCGGACGGCAGCTGCGGAGTCTCCGCCGCCGACCACGGTGAACGCATCCGCTTCGGTGAGGGCCTGCGCGATGGCACGGGTGCCGCCGGCAAAGGCGTCGAACTCAAAGACGCCCATGGGGCCGTTCCAGAACACCGTCTTGGCGCCCTTGATGCGGGCGGCGAACGCAGCCGCCGATTCGGGTCCGATGTCCAGCCCGATGCCCTGCGCGCCGAAGCTGCTGCCTTCGATGGCGTCGGCGCTGACCGTCTCGTGGTCAGCGTCAGCAGCGAACTTGGCCGCGACCACAACGTCCGTGGGCACAACGAACTCAGTGCCTGCGTCCGCCGCGCGCTTCAGGTAGTCCTGGACCACGGGGATCTGGTCTTCCTCGAGCAGGCTGCCGGCAACCTTGTGGCCGGCCGCTGCCAGGAACGTGAACAGCATGCCGCCGCCCACCAGGATGGTGTCGGCCTTGCCAATCAGGTTGTCGATGACCGCGAGCTTGTCCGAAACCTTGGAGCCGCCGAGCACCACCACATAAGGCCGTTGGGTCTCCGTGGTGAGCTTGCGGAGCACCTCCACTTCGGTGTGCACAAGGTCGCCCTGGTACGACGGCAGCCGGGTGGCGACGTCGTACACGCTGGCGTGCTTGCGGTGGACGGCGCCGAAGGCGTCATCCACGAAGGCGCCGTTCCCGCCCGTCAGCGACACCAGTTCGTCCGCGAAGGCGCCGCGCTCGGCGTCGTCCTTGCTGGTCTCACGGGCATCGAAACGAACGTTTTCAAGGACCAGGACTTCGCCGTCCTGCAACGCAGCGGCATGCTCCTTTGCCGAGGCACCGACGGTGTCTCCGGCCAGGGTGACCTTGAAAGGAGCCAGCTCGGCCAGCCGCGTTACGGCAGTCTTGAGGGAGTATTTTTCCTCCGGGGCGCCCTTGGGTCGTCCGAGGTGGGCTGTGACCAGCACGCGGGCACCGGCGTCCGTGAGCTTCGTCAGTACTGGCAGGGACGCTTTAATGCGGCCGTCGTCAGTCACGTCAGAGCCGTCGAGCGGCACATTCAGGTCACTTCTGACCAGAATGTACCGCCCGCGGACACCATCAGCGATCAGTTCGTTGAGGGTGTGGAATGTCATGTGTCTAACCCTAGCCCAGCTTGGATGCGACGAGCTCCGTGAGGTCGACCAGGCGGTTCGAGTAGCCCCATTCGTTGTCATACCAGGAAACAACCTTGACCTGGTTGCCGATGACCTTCGTCAGGCCGGAGTCGAAGATCGACGAGGCCGGGTCGCCCACGATGTCGGAAGAGACGATCGGCTCATCCGTGTAGGTCAGGAAGCCCTGGAGCGCCTCAGACTCGGACGCCTTCTTGAGCGCTGCGTTGACTTCCTCAACGGTGGTCTCGCGGGAAACGGTGACCGTGAGGTCGGTTGCGGAGCCGGTGGGGACGGGGACGCGGATGGCGTAACCGTCCAGCTTGCCCTTGAGTTCCGGAAGCACCAGGCCGATGGCCTTGGCCGCACCGGTGGAGGTGGGGACCATGTTGATGGCGGCGGCGCGGGCACGGCGGAGGTCGCTGTGCGGGCCGTCCTGCAGGTTCTGGTCGGCCGTGTAGGCGTGGACCGTCGTCATGAGGCCGCGCTCGATGCCGAACTCGTCGTTGACGACCTTGGCCAGCGGGCCGAGGCAGTTGGTGGTGCAGGATGCGTTGGAGATGATGTGGTGCTTGGCGTTGTCGTACAGCTCGTGGTTGACGCCCATCACGATGGTGATGTCCTCGTCCGAGGCCGGGGCGGAGATCAGGACCTTCTTGGCGCCGGCGTCGATGTGCTTCTTGGCAGCAGCGGCCTTGGTGAAGAAGCCGGTGGACTCGATGACGATGTCAACGCCCAGCTCTCCCCAGGGGAGGTTCGCGGGGTCGCGCTCGGCGAGAACCTTTACGACATTGCCGTTGACGACGATGTTGCCGTCCTTGACCTCGATGGTCTCCTTGAGGCGGCCGCCTACGGAGTCGTACTTGAAGAGGTGGGCCAGCGCTTCGGGGCTGGTGAGGTCGTTGACTGCAACGATCTCGAGGTCAGCACCCTGTGCCAGTGCAGCACGGAAGTAATTGCGGCCAATGCGGCCAAAGCCGTTGATACCAATACGGGTCGTCACTTTTTCAGTCTCCTTGGTGCTTGTTGAAGCACAACTAGTTGAGCGGGCGTTCAAGCCAACTAACAGATCCCGCACGCCATTGGGCAGAGATGATTACCAGATCGGAGGGCGACCAGCCACATTGCTGAAGGCTAACCGCCTTCCGTGATCCATCTTACGTTTAAGAAGGTCCGCCCCCGCAAGTGCGGGGGCGGACCGTCCACGATTCGGCCCGAAACGGACTAAATGTGAAGTTTGTTACAGGGTGATGTCTTGCCCGTCACACCTGAACGGCGTTACAGGGTAATGAGGCCCGTGGCGTTCTTGCGTGCACCGTCGAAGCGCTTGGCGACGTCGGCCCAGTTCACGATGTTCCAGAAAGCCTTGACGTAGTCAGCCTTGACGTTGACGTAGTCCAGGTAGAAGGCGTGCTCCCACATGTCGAGCATGAGCAGCGGCGTGGTGCCGAGTGCAACGTTGCCCTGCTGATCGTAGAGCTGCTCGATGACCAGGTTTCCGCCGATGGGCTCGTAGGCCAGGAATCCCCAGCCGGAACCCTGCAGGCCCAGCGCGGCAGCGGTGAACTGCGCACGGAAGGCGTCGAAGGAACCAAAAGCGTCATCGATGGCTGCGGCCAGCTCACCTTCGGGCTTGTCGCCGCCGTCCGGGGACAGGTTGTTCCAGAACACGGAGTGGTTGACGTGGCCGCCGGTGTGGAACGCCAGGTCCTTCGAAAGCCGGTTGATGTTGGCGAAGTCGCCCTTTTCGCGTGCCTCAGCCAGCTGGGCCAGCGCGTTGTTGGCACCGGTCACGTAGGCAGCGTGGTGCTTGCTGTGGTGCAGCTCCATGATGCGTGCGGAGATGTGGGGCTCCAGCGCTGCGTAGTCGTAGCTGAGTTCAGGCAGTACGTACTCGGTCACAAAATCCTCCAATGTCGTGGACAGGTTGTCCGGTTTGGTAACTCTCGGATTGTGCATCCGGATGACAGGTCACCCGGAAATCTATAGGGACGGAATCCAGGCGGAGCGGTGGCTCCCTTGGGGCACAACCTCCGGCCGCCGCGAGGTATTTCCGTTACCCGGTCTCGATTCTAGGGGCGCCGTTACTCGTCCAGCATTTCCGGCGTCACATTGGCCTCGGTCCCGGGGATCCCCAGGTCCAGCGCGCGTTTGTCCGCCATCGCCAGGAGCCTGCGGATCCTGCCGGCGATCGCATCCTTGGTCATGGGCGGATCGGCCAGCCGGCCAAGTTCGTCCAGGCTCGCCTGCTTGTGGGCAACGCGGAGTTCACCCGCATACTTCAGGTGGTCCGGGACGTCGTCGCCGAGGATCTCCAGTGCGCGGTCCACCCGGGCGCCGGCGGCAACTGCTGCCTGGGCCGAACGGCGCAGGTTGGCGTCGTCGAAGTTGGCCAGCCTGTTGGCCGTCGCCCGCACCTCCTTGCGCATGCGGCGTTCTTCCCAGACCATCAGCGCGTCATGGGCACCCATCCGGGTGAGCAGTGCGGCGATCGTGTCGCCGTCGCGGATGACCACCCGGTCCACTCCCCTGACTTCGCGGGCCTTGGCCTGGATGCCGAGGCGGCGGGCCGCGCCCACCAGCGCCAGGGCCGACTCGGGCCCCGGACAGGTCACTTCCATGGCGGAGGACCGGCCCGGCTCCGTCAGCGATCCGTGGGCAAGGAAGGCGCCGCGCCACACGGCTTCGGCGTCGGCGGCGGAACCGTTGACCACTGCCGACGGCAGGCCCCGGACAGGGCGGCCGCGCGCGTCCAGCAGCCCGGTCTGGCGGGCAAGGGCTTCGCCGTCGCGCACCACCCGCACCACATACCGGTTTCCGCGGCGAAGCCCGCCGCCGGAGACAACGATGATCTCGCTTTGGTGGCCGTATACCTCGGCGATCGCGGCCCTGAGGCGGCGTGCCGTGGACGCGAGGTCAACCTCGGCCTCAATCACGATGCGGCCGGAGATGATGTGCAGTCCGCCGGCAAATCGCAGCATCGCCGAGACTTCTGCCTTGCGGACCGAGGACTTCTTAATGTCCAGGCGGGACAGTTCTTCTTTGACTGATGATGTCAGTGCCATGGCACCTTCCTAACTGTTCCCGAAAATATCGTGGTACGCCGTTGCCAGACGCAGTGGGTCGTGGATCGGACGGCGGCTCGACGCCCCTACTTTACCCAAGACCACCTCGGCACCGAGCATCCCTGCGGCCCGCTTGAACTCCTCGACGTCCGGCACGGACACAGGGTCAGCAAGCACGACGTCGATACTGAAGTCTGGAGCGTAGCTGCGCAGCACATGCAGGTGGTCGGCAGCGGACATCCCGGAGGTTTCCTTGGTGTCCGTTGCCAGGTTCATGGTGAGGCACCGTTTGGCGGGGGTGTCGGAGAGAGCCTGCCGCATTTCGGGCAGCAGGAGGTGCGGCAGGACGGAGGTGTACCAGGACCCCGGGCCGAGGATGACCCAGTCGGCCAGTTCGATGGCCGTCAGGGCTTCGACGCATGCACGTGCCGACTCCGGCAGGAGCCGGACGCTTTCCAGCGAACCTGCCACGGCGCACTTGGCCTGCCCCCTGACCGTCTCCAGGGTGTACGTGCCGTCGGGGCCGGGTACCCGGACGTCACCCTCGATCGTCAGTGCCTCGCCGGACATGGGCAGGACCTGTCCGCGTGCGCCGAGCAGGGCGCCGGCCCATTTCAGGCCGCCCACGGTGTCTCCCAGCAGTTCCCAGAGGGTGACGATGAGCAGGTTGCCCATGGCGTGGTCATCGAGCGAGCCGCCGCGGCCCGCGCCCGGCTTGAACCGGTGCTGCATGACGTCCCGCCAGGTCCGCCCCCAGTCGGTGTCGTCACAAAGGGCCGTGAGGGCCATCCGCAGGTCGCCGGGCGGCAGGACGCCGTACTCCTCGCGGAGCCGGCCGGAGGATCCGCCGTCGTCCGCTACGGTGACGATCGCCGTCAGTTCGGAGGTCAGCAGCCGAAGGGCCGACAGCGAGGCGGAGAGCCCGTGGCCTCCGCCGAGGGCGACGACGGACGGACCTTTGTCCAGTTGCCCGCCGCCGGTGCCGGCTGCCGGCGGAACCAGGGGCAGGGGCCCGGTAAGCAGTCCCATTACTCGCGGCCCAGGTCCCGATGGGTGGTGGTCACCGTGACTCGGGGATACTGCGCCAGCTTCTTGGAGAGTTCCATGGCGACGGCCACCGAGCGGTGCTTGCCGCCGGTACAGCCCACGGCAATGGTGGCGTAGTGCTTGTTTTCGCGGCGGTACCCGTCCAGGACCGGCTCAATGGCCAGCACGTAGCGGTCCACGAAGCTCTTGACGCCTTCGGCCTCCAGTACGTAATCGCTCACGTCCTTGTCCAGGCCGGTGTGCGGACGAAGCTGCGGGACCCAGTGCGGATTCGGGATGAAGCGGGCATCGACCACAAAGTTCGCGTCCACCGGCAGCCCGTACTTGAAGCCGAAGCTCATGACGTTCAGCCGCAGGGCGACGGGACCGGTTTCACTGAAGAGCTCGGTGATGGCGGTGGCAAGGGCGTGGACGTTGAACTCTGACGTGTCCAGCACGATGTCCGCGGAATCCCGGAGTTCATGCAGCAAATCCCGCTCCGAGGCGATGCCGTCGAGGATCCGCCCGCCTTCCTGGAGCGGATGCGGACGGCGGCCCTGCTCGAAGCGGCGCACCAGGACGTCGTCGTTGGCGTCCAGGAACAGGACACGGAACGTGACGCCGCTGGCCTCGAGGGTTTTCAACGCCGCCCGGATGTCGGCGAAGAGAGCCGTGCTGCGCACATCGACCACCACGGCGAGCTTGGGTATGGACTGCGGGGCGTGGGACACAAGTTCGGCCAGGGTGCCGAGCATCTGCGGCGGAAGGTTCTCAACGACATACCAGCCGTGGTCCTCAAGGGCGTCCGCAGCGGTACTGCGCCCCGCCCCGGACATACCCGTCACCACGAGCAGTTCCGCTTCAACGGGCCTGACGGGCGTCATGCCGTCCTGTTCCGCTTCGGATCCTGCCGTTGACTCTGCCATGAGTAAAGCCCCATTCCTGCTATGTAATTCGACGCAACCGCGCGTTCCGCTTCAGGTCCTTACCCTAGCTAAGTTTCAATGATTTCGCCGGTCGTCATATTGATTGACGGCGCTTCCGCATCGGAGGCCGCGGCGCCGTTGCTGAAATGACTGACGATTGCGTCTGCAAGCGACGGGCCGATGCCCTTGGCCGTCGCTAGTTCGGCCGCGCTGGCGGTCCGGATGCTCCTAACCGAGCCGAACTGCGCAAGCAGCGCTTTGCGCTTGGCCTCGCCCAGGCCGGGAACGCTGTCCAGGGCGGAGACCGTCATGGCCTTTCCGCGCTTCTGCCGGTGGAAGGTGATGGCGAAACGGTGGGCTTCGTCGCGGATGCGCTGGAGCAGGTAGAGGCCCTCGGACGTCCGCGGCAGGATCACCGGAAAGTCGCTGTCCGGCAGCCAGACCTCTTCGAGGCGCTTGGCCAGGCCAACGACATAGACATCATCAATCCCGAGTTCCGCCAGGGCGCGCGCAGCCGCGTTCACCTGGGGCTTTCCGCCGTCCACCACTACGAGGTTGGGCGGGTAGGCGAACTTTGCGCGCGGCGCGGGCGTGGTGGTGTCCTGCATGGAGGCCACCGCCATGGCCTCGAGCGCTGCCTGATGTCCGGGAAGCTGAGCCGCTTCCGCCTGGGAGGCCTTCTCCTGCAGATAATTCCGGAAGCGGCGGGTGAGGACATCATGCATGGCAGCTGTGTCGTCCACGGCCGCGGCGCCGGTGATGGAGAACTTGCGGTAGTCGGACTTTTTCGGAAGACCGTCTTCCACCACCACCATGGACGCCACCACATTCGTGCCCTGCACGTGGGAAATGTCGAAGCACTCGATACGGAGCAGCGCGACAGGCAGGTCCAGGGCCTCCTGGAGCTCCTGCAGCGCGAGGGACCGGTTAGTCAGGTCCCCGGCGCGCCGCGATTTGTGCAGCTTGAGTGCGTGCTCGGCATTTTCCCGGACCGTGGACATAAGTGCTGCCTTGTCCCCGCGGCGCGGCACCCGGATGTCCACTTTCGCACCCCGCAGGCCGGCAAGCCACTGGGCAAGCTCGGCAGCGTTGCTCGGCTCCTCGGGGACCAGGACCTCGCGGGGCAGCCGCCCCTGCGTTTCGCCTTCCTCGCCATAGACCTGCTGGAGCAGGTGCTCCACAAGGTCCGGCGTGGTGAAGTCCTCGACCTTTTCCACCACCCAGCCGCGCTGGCCGCGGACCCGGCCGCCACGGACATGGAAGACCTGGACGGCGGCCTCCAGCTCATCCTCATGCAGCGCGAAAACGTCCGCGTCGGTGTCTTCCGCCAGCACCACGGCGTTGCGTTCGAAGACTTTTCGCAGCGCAATGATGTCATCCCGGACGCGGGCGGCCCGCTCGTAGTCGAGCTCGGCAACTGCCGCGGCCATATCCTTTTCCAGCCGTCCGATGAAGCGCTTGGCTTCACCGCCCATGAAGGAACAGAAGTCCTCCGCCAGCGCCCGGTGCTCCTCCGGCGTGACCCGGCCGACGCACGGTGCGGCGCATTTGTCGATGTAGCCAAGCAGGCAGGGCCGTCCGCTGGCCTGCGCCCGCTTCAGGACCCCCGGGCTGCAGCTTCGGACGGGGAAGACGCGCAACAGCGTGTCCATCGTTTCGCGGATGGCCCCGGCTGTGTACGGGCCGAAGTAGCGGGTGCCTTTGCGGCGTTCGCCGCGGAGCACCTGGACACGCGGAAACTTCTCCCCCATAGTGACGGCCAGGTAGGGATAGGTCTTGTCGTCGCGGAAGACGACGTTGAACCGCGGCTTGAACTCCTTGATCCAGGTGTATTCCAGCTGCAGCGACTCCAGTTCGCTTCCGACGACGGTCCACTCCACGCTGCTGGCGGCGTGGACCATGGCGTAGGTCTTGGGCAGCAGCCCGCCGGGATTGGCGAAGTACGAATTCAGGCGGGACCGCAGGCTTTTTGCCTTGCCGACGTAGATGACGCGGCCGTGCGGGTCCCGGAAACGGTACACGCCGGGGTTGGTTGGAATCTCACCCGTTTGGGGTCGGTAACTAGCTGGATCTGCCACGATTCAAGTCTACTGACGCTGCAGGGAACATCCGGACAGGGGGTCCCCCGGCGCCCTACTCAGCGGCTTTGCTCTGGTTGTAGCTCGTTGATCGCTCCTGGCCGCTGAGCTCCGCAATGGCGTCCATGATGCGGTCCGTCACCTGGCGGCGTGCGGGCAGGGAGTGGTCCGGTCCGGTCTTCTCAAAATACAACGGCTCGCCGACCTTCATGGTGAAGTGCTGCGGCTTCACGCCGTTCTGGCCGGCCGGCTGGAGGTTTTCGGTCCCGATGAGGCCTACGGGAATGACCGGCGCCCCCGTGGTCAGCGCGAGCCAGCCGACGCCGGTGCGGCCCCGGTAGAGGATGCCGTCCCGGGAGCGGGTGCCCTCCGGATAGATGCCGATGCCTTTTCCGGCCTCGAGGATGTCCAGCAGCGTCTTGAGGGCCGCCACGCTGGCAGCCTGTTCCCCGCGTTCCACCGGAATGGATCCTACGGATTCGAAGAAGGACTTCATCACCTTCCCCTTGACGCCCCCGGTGGTGAAATATTCGGCCTTCGCGAAGAAGGCCACCGACCGGGGCATCAGCGCCTGGACAATGACGCTGTCCAGGAAGGACAGGTGATTGGGCGCGACGATGAACGGGCCTTCTTTGGGAACGTTCTCCAGCCCGATGACGGTCGGCCGGCACGTTCCGGAGATCAACGTGCGGGTGGTCCAGCGGATCGCATCAAACAATGCCATCGTTGTTCACCCCGCTCAGGGCTGCGGCGCGCACGGCGTCAAGGCTTTCCACGACGGCCAATAGATCCGTGGTGGTGTGCACGATTGCCATGGCGCCTGCCTCATGGAGTTCACCATCCGGGGCGAATCCCCAGCTGACGCCGATGCAGTCGAGGCCGTTGGCCAGGGCACCGGCCACATCCTGGGCACGGTCCCCCACCATGACGGCGTGCTGGGTGCGGAGGTCGGACAGGGCGGCGGCAACAATTTCAGTCTTGCCGAGCGGAACCCGGGCGTGCGCGGCTTCGTCCGCGGCGGAACCGCGGATGAAGCGGAACGAGGACGCAATGCCGTGGTATTCCAGCACGATCCGGGCCAGTCCTTCCGGTTTCTGTGTGGCCACGGCTATGGGCCGGCCCGCCGCGGCGTATTCCTCAACGAGCTCGCGGATGCCCGGGTAGAGGCGGCTCTGGGCGATGCCCGTTTCGAGATAGTAGGACCGGTACAGGCGGATGACCTCGCCCAGCTGCTCCTGCGGAACTCCCGCGATATTGAGCAGGGAGTCGCTGAGTTTCGGACCGATCATCGAGTTCAGCAGGGCAGGGTCGGGAACCCCGATGCCGAGTTCGGTAAGGGCCGCGGAGATTCCGTCCGTGATCCCCCCTGCCGGGTCGACAAGAGTGCCGTCCAGGTCGAAGATCACGGGCACTGTTGAAAGGGTCACCGGGTTAGTTTCCCACAAGTGCGCGAATGGCTGAAACTCGCATTCCCCGGCAGGAATACTTCTTCCCGCCGGATCAGCAAGCTCCAGCCATTCGTCGCAGCCCGGCAGACACTAGCCCAGGATCTCCGCCAGGAAGGACGCCGTGTAGCTTGTGGTGGACTTTGCGACCTGTTCCGGGGTTCCGGTTGCGATGATCTGGCCGCCGCCGGAACCGCCGTCCGGCCCCAGGTCGACGATCCAGTCCGCGCTCTTGATGACATCGAGGTTGTGCTCGATGGTGATCACGGTATTGCCCTTGTCCACCAGGCCCTGGAGGACCATGAGCAGCTTGCGGATGTCCTCGAAGTGCAGCCCGGTGGTGGGCTCGTCCAGGACATAGATGCTGCGTCCGTTGGATCGCTTCTGGAGTTCCGCGGCCAACTTGACGCGCTGGGCTTCACCGCCGGACAGCGTGGTGGCCGGCTGCCCCAGCCGCACGTAGCCCAGTCCGACGTCCACGAGCGTGCGGAGGTGGCGGGCGATGGGGGTAAAGGCGGCAAAGAACTCCGCGCCCTCCTCGATGGGCATGTCCAGGACGTCGGCGATCGTCTTGCCCTTGTAGTGGACTTCCAGGGTTTCCCGGTTGTACCGCGCACCGTGGCAGACCTCGCATGGCACATAGACGTCCGGCAGGAAGTTCATTTCGATCTTCAGCGTGCCGTCGCCGGAGCACGCCTCGCAGCGGCCGCCCTTCACGTTGAACGAGAACCGCCCGGGCTGGTAGCCGCGGACCTTGGCTTCGGTGGTCTCGGCGAAGAGCTTGCGGATGTTGTCGAACACGCCTGTGTACGTGGCGGGGTTGGAGCGCGGCGTCCGGCCGATGGGGCTCTGGTCGACGTGCACCACCTTGTCCAGGTGCTCCAGGCCCTGCACGGACTTGTGCCGGCCGGCCACCTGCTTGGCGCCGTTGAGCTTGTTGGCCAGCACCTTGTAAAGGATTTCGTTGACCAGGGTGGACTTGCCGGAACCGCTCACACCGGTGACCGCCGTCAATAGGCCCAGCGGGAAGGCGGCATCCACGTTGACGAGGTTGTTTTCCCTTGCGCCGATGACCTTCAGCTCACGCTTTTTGTCATACTTGCGGCGCTTCTTCGGGATTTCAATCTTTTTGCGCCCGGAGAGGTAATCGCCGGTGAGGGACTCGGTGTTTTCCAGGAGTTCCTTGTAGGAGCCGGAGTGCACCACCTGGCCGCCGTGTTCACCGGCTCCGGGGCCGATGTCGACTACCCAGTCGGCTTCCTGGATGGTGTCTTCGTCGTGCTCCACCACAATGAGGGTGTTGCCGAGGTCGCGTAGGCGGGTAAGCGTTTCGATCAGCCGCCGGTTGTCCCGCTGGTGCAGGCCGATGGAGGGCTCGTCCAGGACGTACAGGACGCCCACGAGGCCGGAACCGATCTGGGTTGCAAGCCGGATGCGCTGGGCTTCGCCGCCCGACAACGTGCCGGAGGGGCGCTCCAGGTTCAGGTACTCCAGCCCGACATCCAGGAGGAAGGTCAGGCGCGCCTGGATTTCCTTCAGGACCTGGTGCGCAATCTGCGCCTCGCGGCCGGTCAGCACCAGGGTGTCCAGGAAGTGCGCGCATTCACGCATGGGCATGGCAGCAACGTCGGCAATGGACTTGCCGTTGATCAGCACGGACAGCGAGGCCGGGTTCAGGCGGGCGCCGTTGCAGGCAGGGCACGGGATCTGCCGCATGTATTCCTCGTAGCGGTCCCGGGCAGAATCCGAATCCGTTTCCAGGTGCTTGCGGTGCACGTACTGGATGACGCCCTCGAAGCCGGTGCTGTACTTGCGCTCCCGGCCGAAGCGGTTGCGGTACTGCACCACGACCTTGTGGTCCTTGCCGTGCAGGACGGTCTGCCGGATGTCCTTGGGAAGCTTCTGCCACGGCGTCTTCATTGAGAAGCCGAGCTCTTTCGCCAGCCCGGACAGCAGCCGGTTCCAGTACTCGCTGGTGGCCGTGCCCAGCGACCAGGGCGCGATGGCACCCTCATTCAGGGAAAGCTCCCCGTTCGGAATGATGAGTTCCTCGTCAACTTCCAGCTTGGTGCCGATGCCGCTGCATGCCGAGCACGCCCCGAAGGGGTTGTTGAACGAGAACGAGCGGGGCTCGATTTCATCGATGGCAAGCGGGTGTTCGTTGGGGCACGCGAGGTGCTCGGAGAACGCCCGGATCCGCTCCGGATCATCGGCTTCGAGGTCGACGAACTCGGACAGGACGCGGCCCTCAGCCAGTCCGAGTGCCGTTTCGACGGAGTCGGTCAGTCGCTGCCGGATGCCGTCCTTGACCACGAGCCGGTCCACCACGACTTCGATGGTGTGCTTGAACTGCTTGCCGAGCTTGGGAGGATCGCTGAGCTGGATGAGGTCGCCGTCCACCCGGGCCCGGGAGTAGCCCTTGGCCGTGAGTTCCTTGAAGAGGTCAACGAATTCGCCTTTGCGGCCGCGCACCACGGGAGCGAGGACCTGGAAACGCGTGCCGTCCGGCAGCTCAAGAAGTTGGTCGACGATCTGTTGCGGCGTCTGCTTGGCCACTTGCTCGCCACAGACGGGGCAATGCGGACGGCCTACACGAGCCCAGAGCAGGCGCATGTAGTCGTAGATCTCCGTGATGGTGCCCACGGTGGACCGGGGGTTCTTGCTGGTGGATTTCTGGTCGATCGAAACAGCCGGAGACAAGCCCTCGATGAAGTCCACATCCGGTTTGTCCACCTGCCCGAGGAACTGGCGGGCGTACGCAGAGAGGGATTCAACGTAGCGGCGCTGCCCCTCGGCGAAGATGGTGTCGAACGCCAGGGACGACTTGCCGGACCCGGACAGCCCGGTGAAAACGATCATGGAGTCGCGCGGCAGGTCCAGGTCCACGTTCCGCAGGTTGTGCTCCCGTGCCCCCTTCACCACGAGGCGGGAAAGGTCGGGGCGCGCCGGTTTTCCTTGTTTTAAGGGGACGACGGCGGAGCGGGCATCAAGGGCTGGTTCTTCAGCTACGGCTTTAGGCACTCACTAATGCTAATCGAAAACTTCTTCGAATTTCTATTGCGGGCGCCTATTCCGCGTCGTAGGCGGCCGCAAGCAGCTGCACTGCCTCCGCGAAGCTGGCGCCCTGGGCCTTCGCCGCCGCGGCGAATTCCGCCGCCACTGCGGTCAACGATGTCCAGGCCTCGTCCCTGGCGCAGATCACGGTGCCGTGCCGGCCACGGGTGGCAACCACCCCGGCCGCTTCCAGCTCCTTGTACGCCCGGGCGACGGTGTGCGGTGCGACGCCCAGTGCGGTGGCGAGGCTCCGCACGGCGGGAAGGCGGGTACCGGCAGCGAGGGCCCCGCTGTCCGCCCGCTCGATGATGTTTAGGCGCAGCTGTTCGAAGAGCGGTACCGAACTGCCCTGGTTCGGTTTCCAGGTCCCCGGGAACTCATTCGCGCCGCTCACAGCTCGGACGCCCCTGCCCGCAGGGACTCTTGCCCGCCGGCAAACTGGGCATCGTAGAGCCTGCTGTAGTGGCCGTTGGCTGCCAGCAGCTGTTGGTGGTTCCCTTGTTCAACGATTCGTCCGTGGTCCATGACCAGAATTAGATCAGCGTCCCGCACCGTGGACAAACGGTGGGCAATCACGAAGCTGGTCCGGCCATGGCGCAGCCGTTGCATCGCCTGCCGGATCTGAACCTCCGTGCGGGTGTCCACGGAACTCGTTGCCTCGTCCAGCACCAGGATGCTCCGGCCGGCGAGGTGGGCCCTGGCGATGGTGATCAGCTGCCGCTGCCCCTGGCTCAGGGTGTCGCCGTCGTTGCCCAGCATGGTGGCATAGCCGTCGGGGAGGGCCCGCACGAAGTGGTCCACCAGCGAGGCTTCGGCGGCCGCAACGACGTCGGCTTCGCTCGCGCCGGGACGGCCGTATTCGATGTTTTCCCGGATGGAGCCGGTGAACACCCAGGCGTCCTGCAGCACCATCCCGATCATGGAACGCAGCTCGTCGCGGGAGCGCCCCGCGATGTCCGCACCGTCGATGGTGATCCGGCCGCTATCCAGCTCGTAGAACCTCATGAGCAGGTTCATCATGGTGGTCTTGCCGGCCCCGGTGTGGCCCACGATGGCCACGGTCTGCCCGGGCTCGGCGGTGAAGGACAGTTCCCGGACCACCGGAGCCCCGCTGGTGTAGCCGAAGGTGACGGCGTCGAACACGACCCGTCCGCCGCTGGCACCTGCCCCGGGCTGGCGGGCGCCTGCCGGTTCCGCCCCGTCCGGTTCTAGCCCGTCCGGTTCCGCCCCGTCCGGTTCTAGCCCGTCCGGTTCCGCCCCGTCCGGTTCTACCCCGTCCGGCGAAATCTCCGCCGCATCCAGCAGGGCGAACACACGCTCCGCCGACGCAATGCAGGACTGGATCAAGGTGACCATACCGCCAATCTGGCCGATGGGCTGGCTGAAAAGCCTGCTGAACTGGATGAACGCCTGGACCCCGCCGATGGTCATGGCCCCGGCCGTGACCTGCAGGGCCCCCACCACAGCCACGGCAATGTAATTGAGGTTGGAGACGAACACCAGGAGGGGCTGCACTGCGCCGGAAACATACTGGGCGCGGGCGCTGGTCCGGAAGAGCCTGTCGTTGCTGTTGGTGAAGGTTTCGGTGGCCAGGCCCTGCCGGCCGAAAGCCTTGAGTACCTCGTGGCCCGTGATGTACTCCTCAAGATGCGCGTTGAGTTCGCCTGTAGTGCTCCATTGCTCGGAAAAATGAGCCTGCGACTTCCGGGCCACCAGCACCGTGACCACCGTGGAAAACGGCACGGTCACGAGCGCAATGACCGCCAGCAGCGGCGAAATCCACAGCATCATGGACAGGGCGCCGAGCAGCATCAGCACCGACAGGATCAGCTGGTTCAGCAACTGGTTCAGGGCCTGTGAAATATTGTCGACGTCGTTGGTTGCCCGGCTCAGGACGTCGCCGCGGCGCTGCTCGTCGAAATGCGCGGACGGCAGCCTGGCCAGTTTGTCCTCCACCGCGGCCCGCAGCCGGTAGCTCACGCGTTGGACCGCCGTGGCCGTGACAGCTCCCTGCACCCAGCTGAAGGCCGAGGCGCCGATGTACATCACTGCCACGATGAGAAGCAAGGAAGCCAGCTTCTGTTCGTTGAAGGTCCCTCCAAAAACACCTTCAACCACGACGTCGGTGGCGTCGCCCAACAGTTTGGGCGCCGACACGTTAAGCGCCACAAAGGCGCACGTGGCCGCGACGGCGGCGAGCATGCGCCAGGTGACGGGACGCAGCAGCCGCAGGAGCCGCCTGCCGGTGACCCAAGCGCCACCCCCGGCGCTGCCTGCGGCGTTGTCCGCCGTCGTCGTTGTAGTGGGCGCGGTCACAGCCTGCCTCCCAGAGCGAGCTGTGAGGCAGCGATCTCCTGGTACACGGTCGACGTGCGCATGAGTTCCGTGTGCGTCCCCTGCGCAACGAGCCTGCCCTGGTCCAGCACCAGGATCAGGCCCGCGTCGAGGATGGTGGCGATGCGCTCGGCCACGATGATCACCGTGGACCGGCGGGTGAGCGGCGCAAGCGCCTGGCGGAGCCGGCCGTCCGTTGCGTAGTCCAGGGCAGAGAAGCTGTCGTCGAAAAGGTACACGGGAGCGTCCCGGAGCAGTGCCCGGGCAATGCACAGGCGCTGGCGCTGCCCGCCGGAAAAGTTGGTTCCGCCCTGGCTCACGGCGCTGTGGATCCCGTCCGGCAGTTCGCGCACGAAGTCCTCCGCCTGGGCGGCACGGAGTGCCCGGAGGATGTCCTCCTCGCTGGCGCCAGGGGCCGCGATGCGCAGGTTCTCTGCCACGGTGCCGGAAAAGAGGTAGGCGCGCTGGGGCACCAGCGACAGGCTGTCCCGCAGGAAATGAAGCGGAAGTGAGCGCACGTTGTGGCCGCCGATCAGGACCTCACCGGACGTGGCGTCCAGGAACCGTGGCAGCAGGTTGAGCAGCGTCGACTTCCCGCTGCCCGTTGAACCGATGATGGCAGTGGTGGTACCCGGCGAAGCGGTGAAGCTGATGCCGTCCAGCACGGGCGCTTCCGCTCCGGGATAGGCAAAGGTGACGCCGCGGAATTCCACAGTCCCGCCCGGCGTGCGGCGCCCCGGAGGCAGCCCTGCCCGTGAGATCAGGGGGTCCGCGATGGCCGGGCGGGTGTCCAGCACCGCCTGGATCCGTTCGGCGCAGACGGCTGCGCGGGGAGCGGTCATCAGCACGTACATCGCCATCATGATGGCGATGAGGATCTGCAGGATGTAGGCGATGAAGGCTGTCAGCGAGCCGATCTGCATGTCCCCGGCCTGGATCCTGTGGCCGCCGAACCACACCACCGCCACTGACGACAAATTAACCACAATCATGATCAGCGGGAGCATCCCCGCCACCAGCAGCGCCGACTGCAGGTTGTTGCGGGTCAGTTCGCGGTTCACGACGGCGAAGCGTCGCGCCTCGTGTGCCTGGCGGACGAACGCGCGGATCACGTTGGCTCCGATGATCTGCTCGCGCAGCACCCGGCTGATCCGGTCGATCAGTACCTGGCCCTGCCGGTACAGGGGCACCAGGCGGCGGACGATCACGTACATGATGAGAACCAGCAGGGGCACGATGGCCACCACGATGCCGGAGAGGACAACGTCCTGGTCAAGGGCCAGGACAATGCCGCCGATGCCCATGGCCGGGGCCGCCACGAGCATCGTGAAGACCAGCACGGCCAGCGCCTGGATCTGTTGGACATCATTGGTGGCCCGTGTGACCAGGCTGGGTACGCCGAACGTCCCGACTTCCTGGGAGGACATGGACTGGACTTTGGCGAACAGCTCCTGGCGCAGCTGGCGGCCAAGCTTCATGGCCACAGTGGCGCTGAAGTACCCCGCGGCCAGCGCGGCCGCAACCTGGACGGCGGCAATTGCGGCCATCCAGCCGCCCAGCCGGAGGATGAGGTCCGTATTTCCCTTGACGATTCCATCGTCGATGACGGCGGCATTGAGCGTGGGCAGGAAGAGGTTGGCCGTGGTCTGGACGAACTGCAGCACCACGATGGCCAGAACGGCAGGCTTATGCGCGGCGAGCAGCCGCATCATCATGCCCCGGAGCACCGAAGCTCCTCCCGCCGTCGCGCCATGCTCAGCCCCGTTTCCGCGCGACTGCGAAGATCCTTCGGAACGGAAACACTGTGCCGTGGGCCGTGGCGGGATAGGCGTCCTTGAGCAGTGCGGAATATTCCGCTTCGAATTCAGCCGCCTCCTCGGGTGAGTGCGCCGCCAGTACCGGCCTCAGTCCGGCTCCCCTGACCCATTCCAGCACCGGATCCGGTCCGTGGAGCACCTGCTGGTAGGTGGTTTCCCACGCGTCTGCGTCACAGCCGGCGTCGAGCATGATGTTCAGGTAGCCGGCGGGTTCGGCGACGGCATCGTCGTGGCGCAGCACGCCGTCGAGCGCGTCCTTCCAGCGGCCGGACTCCGCCAGCTGCCGCATGAGCACATGGGAGGGGGACCTGAAATTCCCGGGTACCTGCAGGGCAAACCACGCACCGGGCGTGAGCGCCTCCAGCCAGCCGGCCAGCAGGGCGGGATGGCCGGGGACCCATTGCAGCGCCGCGTTCGACACCACCACGTCGGTGCGCTCCGATGGCATCCAGTCGGCGATGTCCTGCAGCGTAAAGGAAAGGTTGGCCGCCTGCACCGAGTGCTCCGCTGCCTTGAGGAGCATCTCGGCAGATGAGTCGACGCCCACCACCCGGGCAGCGGGCCAGCGCTCCGCCAGGGTGGCGGTCAGGCTGCCCGGACCGCAGCCAAGGTCCACGACGTTGCGGGGACTCTCAGCATGGACCCGCGCGGTGAGGTCAAAATATGGCCTGTCGCGGTGGTTTCCGAACTCCACGTACTTCGCTGGATCCCACTTCAAAGACGCCCCTCCAATGGCTCGTGCTGTTGCCGTCAGGCCGAGCCTAGCCCGGCCCGGCCCCGCGACCAAGGAGGAACCACCCATTGGCGGCGGGCACTAAGCTTGAAAGCAATGAAACTCGTTGAGCAGCTCCCTGTCCCGGCCGAACGCACGTCCAGCGGGACGGACCACGATCCGGACGAGCTCTACACCCGCTTCGTCGAATGGACGGAAAGCCGCGGGTTGTCCCTCTACGCCGCACAGGACGAAGCCATTATGGAGCTGGCGTCCGGGGACAACGTCATTCTGGCTACACCCACCGGTTCCGGCAAGTCCCTGGTGGCAATCGCCGCGCACTTCCAGGCCATGGCACGCGGGGACCGCAGCTACTACACGGCACCCATCAAGGCCCTCGTCTCGGAGAAATTCTTCGCCCTGTGCGACATCTTCGGCGCCGAAAACGTGGGCATGATTACCGGCGACTCGGGCGTCAACCAGGACGCGCCCATCATCTGCTGCACCGCGGAAATCCTGGCCAACATCGCCCTTCGCGAGGGCGCCGGAGCGGACCTCGGCGCAGTGATCATGGACGAGTTCCACTTTTACTCCGACCCCCAGCGCGGCTGGGCCTGGCAGGTACCGCTGCTGGAGCTCCCGCAGGCGCAGTTCCTGCTGATGTCCGCCACGCTCGGTGATGTCAGCCGCTTCGAGGCCGGCCTCACGGAACTGACGGGGCGCCCGACGACGACCGTCAGTTCCGCTGAGCGTCCGATTCCGCTGCACTACTACTACGAGCAGACACCTGTCCACGAGACCCTCGAGGAGCTGCTGTCCACCAAGCAGGTGCCCGTTTATGTGGTCCACTTCAGCCAGCTTGAGGCAATAGACCGGGCGCAGAACCTGATGAGCATCAACGTCTGCACCCGCGAGGAGAAGGACAAGATCGCTGAGCTGATTGCCGGCTTCCGTTTTGCGGCCGGGTTCGGCAAGACCCTCAACCGCCTGGTGCGGCACGGCATCGGCGTCCACCACGCCGGCATGCTGCCGAAGTACCGGCGGCTGGTGGAGCAACTGGCGCAGGCCGGCCTGCTCAAGGTCATCTGCGGCACCGACACACTGGGCGTTGGGATCAACGTGCCCATCCGCACCGTCCTGCTCACCGCACTGAGCAAGTACGACGGCGTCCGCACCCGGCTGCTGAACTCGCGCGAGTTCCACCAGATCGCGGGCCGCGCGGGCCGGGCCGGCTACGACACCGCCGGCACCGTGGTGGTGCAGGCTCCTGAACATGTGATCGAAAACGTCAAGGCGATGGCCAAGGCCACCGCCAAGTTCGGCGACGACCAGAAGAAGCTCCGCCAGGTGGTCAAGCGCAAGCCGCCGGAGGGCTTCGTCTCCTGGGGCGAACCGACCTATAACCGGCTGGTGAGCTCCGTCCCGGACCCGCTGACGTCGAGCTTCACCGTGACGCACGCCATGCTCATGAACCTGATGGAACGCCCCGGCGACCCGTTCAAGGCCGCCCGCCGCCTGCTCACCGAAAACCACGAACCCCGCAGTTCACAGCTGCAGCTGATGAAGAAGGCACTGGGCATCTACCGGGAGCTGCTGGCCGCGGGAGTTGTGGAGCGGATTCCGCCCGAGGAACAGGGCCCGGACGGCAGGACCGTCCGGCTCACGGTCCACCTGCAGGCCAACTTCGCGCTGAACCAGCCCCTCTCGCCGTTCGCGCTGGCGGCGCTGGAACTCCTCGATCCGGAGTCGCCGTCGTACGCCCTAGATGTGGTGTCCGTCATCGAATCCACGCTGGAGAAGCCCCGGCAGATCCTCTCGGCCCAGCAGAAGAAGGCCCGCGGCGAAGCCATCGCCGCCATGAAGGCCGACGGCATTGAGTACGACCAGCGCATGGCCATGCTGGAGGACGTCACCTATCCGCAACCGCTCGCGGAAATCCTTGGCGAGGCCTTCGATGTCTATCGCAAGGCCGCGCCGTGGGTGGGCGACTTCGAACTCGCCCCCAAATCGGTGGTCCGGGACATGTACGAACGGGCGATGAACTTCGGCGAATTCGTCCAGTTCTACGGGCTGGCCCGCTCCGAAGGCATTGTGCTGCGGTACCTCGCCGACGGCTTCAAGGCACTGCGGCAGACTGTGCCGCAGGACGCCCTGAGGGAGGACCTCGAGGACCTGATTGCGTGGCTGGGCGAGCTGGTCCGCCAGGTCGATTCCAGCCTCCTGGACGAATGGGAGGAGCTGACCTCCGGCGCCGCCCCGACTCCGCATGACGCGCCCCCGCCTCCCCCGCCGTCACTGACGTCCAACATCAGGGCCTTCCGGGTCATGGTGCGGAACGAGATGTTCCGGCGCGTGGAGCTCTTCGCCGATGAGGCGGCCACCGATCTGGGCGAGCTCGACGGCGCCGCCGGCTGGGATGCCGAACGCTGGGAAGACGTCCTGGACGACTACTTCGACGAACACAATGACATCGGCACCGGGCCGGACGCCCGCGGACCGGGCCTGCTGATCATCACCGAGGAACCCGGGATCTGGAAAGTGCGGCAGATCTTCGACGATCCCGCCCGGAACCACGACTGGGGCATCTCGGCTGAGGTGGACCTGGCGGCGTCCGACGAAACCGGCACGGCAGTGGTCCGGGTGACCGACGTGAACCGGCTGTAGTCGCTAGTAAACTCGAACAATGAGTGTAATCCGCCCCGCAACCGTTGAAGACGTCCCCGTCATCCTGCAGATGATCCACGAACTGGCCATCTACGAGAAGGAACCCCACGCCGTCCGGAACACCCCGGAAATGCTCGCCGGGGTCCTCTTCGGCGAAAATCCGCGGGTATACGCCGCGATGGCGGAGAACGAATCCGGTGACGTCCGCGGCTTCGCGCTCTGGTTCCTGAACTACTCCACCTGGGAAGGCGTCCACGGCATCTACTTGGAGGACCTTTACGTGACCCCGGAGGCCCGCGGCGAAGGCCACGGCAAGGCGCTGTTGCAGCACCTGGCGGCCACCGCCGTCGAACGTGGTTACGCGCGCGTTGAGTGGAGCGTTCTGGACTGGAACGAACCTTCCATCAACTTCTACAAGAAGCTGGGCGCCTTTCCCATGGAAGAATGGTCCACTTTCCGGCTGACGGGGGAAGCCCTCGAATCCTTCGGGACGTCCCGCGAGGCGCAGGTCCTTGGCTGACCTACCGATGACCGGGCTCTCCGCCGTGGGAATGCTGGAGGCCGCAGCCGATGCCGCCGCCAAGGTTCCCGATGCCGTCCCGCACACCGTCAAGGCCCGCCATGAGTACCGCGGGATGCGCACCGCCGAGCACTATTTCGAGGTGCCGCTGGATCATTTCGGCGGCGGTACCGGGGAAACCATCACCGTGTTTGCGCGCGAGTACGTCTCCGCCGACCACAGCGAGGAAGATGCCGCCAGGCTGCCGTGGCTGCTGTACCTTCAGGGCGGCCCCGGCGGACGCGGCAACCGTTTCCCCTCCCTGGGCGGCTGGAGCAAGGCCGCCGCCAGGGATTTCCGTATCCTCATGCTGGACCAGCGCGGCACGGGGCTGTCCACTCCAATCGACCGCAACACGCTCCCGCTTCGGGGGAACGAAACGGACCAGCTGGAGTACCTGACGCACTTCCGGGCGGACTCGATCGTGGCTGACGCGGAAGCGATCCGGTATGCCCTAGGGTCCGCACCGTGGACCATCTACGGGCAAAGCTACGGCGGCTTCTGTGCCCTCAGCTACCTCTCTTTCGCGCCGCACGGTCTGCGCGAGGCGCTCATCACCGGCGGGCTGGCTCCCCTGCAGGGCCCTGCGGACCGTGTGTACCAGGCCACCTACCGCCGCGTCGCGGCCCGCAACGCAGAATACTTCAAGTCCTACCCCGAGGACCGCGCCGCGGTCACCCGCATTGCCCGTCACCTTCGCGAAACGGTGGAGCACCTGCCCGACGGCGAGCGGCTCACCGTGGAGCGTTTCCAGATGGTGGGCTCGTTCCTTGGCGGAAACACCCGGGTGGACACCCTGCACCATCTGCTCGAGGACGCCTTCGTGGCCACGCCCGCCGGCGACCGCCTTTCGGACGCGTTCCTGGAGCAGGTACGTGGGGTCGTCACCCGTGCAGGGAACCCGCTGTATGCACTCATGCACGAGTCCATCTACGGGCAGCAGGAAGCGACGGACTGGGCCGCGTTGCGCGTACTCCAGGACTTTCCCGAATTCCGCCCGGACGCTGCCGAGCCGCTGCTGACCGGGGAAATGGTCTATCCCTGGTACTTCGAACAGGACGCCGCGCTCCGGCCGCTGCGCGATGTTGCCCAACTGCTGGCCGAGAAATCCGGCTGGAAGCCGCTGTATGACCTGGAGCGGCTGGGAGCGAACACCGTTCCCGTTGCTGCGGCGGTGTACAGCGAGGACATCTACGTTGACCGGGACCTTTCGCTCGAAACGGCTTCGGCCGTGCGCGGGCTCCAGGTCTGGGAGACCGCGGACTTCCACCACGACGGCATCGCGGACGACGGCGAAGGCATCTTCGGGCGGCTGCTGGGAATGGTGCGCTCAGTCCGCAACTAAGCGGATCCGGAAAACAGAAAACCCCGGCCACCCATGCGGCCGGGGTTTTCTGTGCGTTGGGCGGTGCGGGAGCCTAGTCGGCGTCGCTCATGCTCTTGCGGGCATCCTCTTCGAGGCGGGCGTCCACTTTCGCCTGTGCGGCCTTGGAGCTCACCAGGCTGGCAATCACGGCGACGATGATGGTGCCGACGATGACGGCAAGGGACACGAACGTGGGGATTTCCGGGGCCCATTCGATGTGCTTGCCGCCGTTGATGAAGGGGAGCTCGTTGACGTGCATCGCGTGGAGGACCAGCTTGACGCCAATGAACGCCAGGATGAAGGACAGCGCGTGCTTCAGGTAGATCAGGCGGTTCATCAGGCCGCCCAGCAGGAAGTACAGCTGGCGCAGGCCCATCAGGGCGAACAGGTTTGCGGTGAAGACGATGAACGGACTCTGCGTCAGGCCGAAGATCGCCGGGATGGAGTCAACAGCGAAGAGCAGGTCGGTCAACCCGATCGTGACGAAAACGATCAGCATGGGGGTGAAGACCTTCTTGCCGTCAACCGTGGTGCGCAGCTTGCCGCCGTCGAACTTCTCCGACATCGGAATCACCTTGCGGAGCTTCGCGATCAGCGGGTTTTCCTTGTCCTCTTCGTCTTCACCCTCGTCCTGGGCCTGCTTCCACGCGGTCCAGAGCAGGAAGGCGCCGAAGATGTAGAAGACCCAGCTGAACTGCTCGATGACGATGGCGCCGAGCAGGATGAAGATGCCGCGCAGGATCAGCGCGATGATGATGCCCACCATCAACACTTCCTGCTGGTACTTACGGGGCACCGAGAAGCGCGCCATGATGATGATGAACACAAAGAGGTTATCGATGCTGAGGCTGTACTCCGTCACCCAGCCAGCAACGAACTGCCCGCCAAATTCCGGGCCCGTGAAGGCAAACATCGCACCCGCAAAGACCAGGGCCAGGGCAACATAGAACGTGACCCACAGGCCGGCTTCCTTCATGGAAGGCTCGTGCGGGCGGCGCAGCACCAGGAGGAGGTCGAAAGCGAGGATGAGGCCGAGGACGACGAATGAGCCGACCTCAAACCAAACGGGTAAATCGAGCACAGGGATGCCTTTCGCAGGGTACAGAGATGCGGTGTAAGTCTCTCCGGCTTGCCTGTGCACTTGGTGCTGAATCGGCAGCCCGCTACGCCCGGCAGGGCATCTATGCCGTGCGTGTTGACGATCGTAGCGCTTGGGATACTCCCCTACGTGACAATAACTTTACCCTAGGCGTGCCCCGCTGCCTGCATCTGCCGCAGTTCCTTCTTCAACTCCCCTACTTCATCCCGCAGCCGGGCCGCGAGTTCGAACTGGAGTTCGCCGGCCGCGGCGTGCATCTGTTCCGTCAGCTGCTCGATGAGTCCCACGAGGTCCTCCGCCGGCGCGGCCGCCAGACCGTCCGCGCGCACAGTCGACGCGCCCTTGCCCTTGCCGCGGGTCTTCCCGGAGGCGGCGAGCAGTTCGCGCGTGTCGGCGTCCTCTTTGGCGAGCTGGTCGGTGATGTCTGCGATCTTCTTCCGCAGCGGCTGCGGGTCGATGCCGTGTTCAGTGTTGTAGGCGACCTGGATGGCCCGCCGGCGGTTGGTTTCGTCGATGGCGTGCGCCATGGAGTCGGTGATGCGGTCGGCGTACATGTGCACCTGTCCCGAGACGTTACGGGCTGCGCGTCCGATGGTCTGGATCAGTGACGTGGAGGAACGCAGGAAGCCTTCCTTGTCCGCGTCCAGGATGCTCACGAGGGAGACTTCGGGCAGGTCCAGGCCTTCGCGGAGCAGGTTGATACCCACCAGGACGTCGAAGACACCCATGCGGAGTTCCCGGAGGAGTTCCACGCGGCGGAGCGTGTCCACGTCGGAGTGCAGGTATTCCACCTTCACGCCGTGGCCCAGCAGGTAGTCGGTGAGGTCCTCGGCCATCCGTTTGGTGAGGGTGGTGACCAGGACGCGTTCGTTCTTCGCGGTGCGGGTCTTGATCTCGCCCAGCAGGTCGTCGATCTGGCCCTTGGTGGGTTTCACTACCACCTCGGGATCGATCAGGCCGGTGGGCCGGATGATCTGCTGCACGAAACCGTCGGACTTGCCGAGTTCGTACTTGCCGGGGGTGGCCGAAAGGTAGACGGTCTGGCCCACGCGCTCCTGGAACTCGTCCCACTTGAGCGGCCGGTTGTCCATCGCTGAAGGCAGGCGGAAGCCGAAGTCCACCAGGTTCCGCTTGCGGGACATGTCGCCCTCGTACATGGCGCCGATCTGCGGAACGGTGACGTGGGATTCGTCGATGACCAGCAGGAAGTCGTCGGGGAAGTAGTCGAGGAGGCAGTGCGGCGCGGTTCCGCGGGCGCGGCCGTCGATATGCGAGGAGTAGTTCTCGATGCCGTTGCAGAAGCCCATCTGCTGCATCATTTCGAGGTCGTACGTGGTGCGCATCCGGAGCCGCTGGGCCTCGACGAGCTTGTTCTGGCTTTCAAGCACCTGCAGCCGCTCGGCGAGCTCGTCTTCGATCCGCTTGATCGCCCGGCTCATGCGTTCCGGACCGGCCACGTAGTGCGACGCCGGGAATACGTACATCTCTTCCTCATCCCGGATCACTTCGCCGGTCAGCGGATGCAGGGTGTGGATGTTCTCGATTTCGTCACCGAAGAACTCGATCCGGATGGCCAGTTCCTCGTACATCGGGATGATTTCCACGGTGTCGCCGCGGACCCGGAACGTGCCGCGGTGGAAGTCCATGTCGTTGCGGGCGTACTGCATGGAGACGAACTTCCGGAGCAGGTCGTCGCGGTTCATCTCAGCCCCCTTGCGGAGGGTCACCATGCCGGCGATGTACTCTTCCGGCGTGCCCAGGCCGTAAATGCAGGACACGGTGGCCACCACGATCACGTCGCGGCGGGTCAGCAGCGCATTGGTGGCGGAGTGGCGGAGCCGTTCGACTTCCTCGTTCACCGAGGAGTCCTTCTCGATGAAAGTGTCCGTCTGCGCCACGTAGGCCTCGGGCTGGTAGTAGTCGTAGTACGACACGAAGTACTCGACGGCGTTGTTCGGGAGCAGTTCCCGGAATTCGTTGGCCAGCTGCGCGGCGAGGGTCTTGTTCTGCACCATCACCAGGGTAGGGCGCTGGACCTGCTCGATGAGCCAGGCCGTCGTCGCGCTTTTGCCCGTGCCGGTGGCGCCAAGCAGCACCACGTCCTTTTCGCCGTTCTTGATGCGCTCCGTCAGCTCAGCGATGGCGGCAGGCTGGTCGCCTGCCGGCTTGAACTCGCTGATGACCTCGAAAGGAGCCACGACGCGGTTGATTTCCTGGGCAAGACTCATGAATCTAATCTACCGCCGGGCACCGACATCGTGCCGTGATTCAGCTTTGGGCGGTACTGCCGGCTGTGCCTCGGCCTTCCCCGATGTCGGCTGGACCGCCTGCCGCGCCGGCGGCCATGGGTGTGGCATACGACGGCGGCTGCCATCCCGTGCGTTTCACCCACTCGTCCATCCGGCTGGCGGCGTGCTTCGTAAACCACGCTTCCTTGTCCGCTGCGTAGCCGGCCGTCGATCTGTCCACTGTGTGGAGCGCGGCAACCCTCCGCTTCTCCGCCAGGTAGTCGGCCCTTGCCGCAGCGTCCTCGCGGAGCCAGTCCCGGAAAGACAAGGCGAACCGCCACCCGGGCGAGCCGGCAGGCCGGACGTGCAGGTTCACCTGCCGGCCGGGGTCCGCGTTTCCGTGCAGGCGTTTGGCCCAGTCCGCCGGGTCGGGGTGCGAAGGCTTGGGGCTATCAGCAAACACCCCGGGCCACAGCGGAAAGCCTGCCGCGGCGAGCAGCGGCGCAATCCGGTCGGCAGTCGCCAGGTCGGTAACGGTCAGCTGGAGGTCGATGATGTCCTTGGCGTCGAGCCCGGGCACCGCCGTGGACCCGATATGATCCACCGCCAGGATGTCCGCCGGGACGGCAGCCTGGATCCGGGCGGCGAGCCGCGCCGCCTGCGTCGCCCACGTGGGATCGGCCGGGGCAAGCACGGGGCCGCCCGTGCGCGGGGCCGGCCGTTCCTTGCTGATGTTGTCCGCGAAGGGGGCCAGCCGGCGGGTCCACAGCGCGTCGACGGCGGCTTTAAGCTCGTCGACGGTTCCGGAGTTGTCCAGCACCACGTCCGCCGCAGCACGGCGGACATCCCTGGCGGCCTGCGCCGCCATCCTGGACCGCGCCTGCTCCTCGGTCATGTCCCGGTGTTCCACCATGCGCTGAACCCGCACCTCGTCCGGGGCATCCACCACCAACACCAGATGGAAATTGCTGCCCTGGCCCGTTTCCACCAGCAGGGGTATGTCCTGCACGACGACGGCGCCGCGGGGGGCGGTGCCGATCATCGCTGCGGCCCGCTCCCGGACCAGCGGATGAACGATGCTGTTGAGTACTGCGAGCCGGTCCGGGTTGCCGAACACCAGCGCGCCCAGCCGCGCCCGGTCCAGTCCGCCGTCGGCACCCAGCATGTCCTGCCCGAAGGCCTCCACCACGCTGGCAAGTCCGGGGGTGCCCGGCTCCACCACCTCACGGGCGAGGGCGTCGGCGTCGACCAGCACCGCCCCGAGCTCCCGCAAACGCGAAGCAACAACTGACTTCCCAGAGGCGATGCCGCCCGTCAACCCGATCTTCAGCACCCCACCAGACTAGTCCCCACCGCCCCCCTGACCTCGCTCCGCTCGCCCGTGGAACCCTGGCGGCGTGGGCCCACGCCCGGACTAGACTTGGGCGGTGCAAGAGCAACAGAGCAGGGCAACTGCCTACACCACCCTTGCGGCCGGGCCCGACTTCCGCCATGAACTTGAGATCAAACGGTCCAGGTTCATCACCGTGATCCGGCGAACCGGCGACGAGGACGGCGCAAGGGCACTCGTGGCCGGACTGCGCAAGGAATTCCACGACGCCCGGCACCACTGCTCAGCGTTCGTCCTGGGACCGGACCGGGACATCCAGCGTTCCAGCGACGACGGGGAGCCCTCCGGAACTGCGGGTATTCCCATGCTGGAGGCCCTCATCCGGCGCGCAACCGCTCCCGGGGTGACTGACCTCAGCGACGTCAGCGCCGTCGTCGTCCGCTATTTTGGCGGGATCCTGCTGGGCGCGGGCGGCCTGGTGCGGGCCTACTCGGAGTCGGTGTCCTCCGCGCTGGACCTGGCACCACTCGTTCGGCGGAGCCGGCTGAGGATCTGTTCCGTGGAGATTCCGCATTCGGCGGCCGGCCGGCTGGAGAACGACCTCCGGGCTGCCGGCTACGTGATGGCGGAAACCAGCTACGGGGCCAGCACCACGGTCCTCAGGCTTGCCCTGGCTGACCAGGCTGAAGAACTTGAGCGCGGCGCCGAACGGCTTGCGTCCATGACAGCAGGGAGCGCCGTCCTGCGTCCGGGAGAAACGGAATGGATCGATGTGCCCTTCTGAACCGACGTCCCCTTCTTCACCGGCACCTCACGCCGGCCGCGTGGAACTGCTGGACGTCACCGAGGAGATCCTGGAGGAGCTCCTGGACGTCGCCCTCACCGACGCTGCTGCCGACGACGTCACTCCCCCGCTGGGCGCCACTCCCGGCTGGAACGCGGAACGGGTCAGCTGGTTCCGCGACTACCATCGCGCCGCGGCCGCCGGCCTCGACGGACCGGCCGCCCAGAAGACGTGGGCCATCAGCTGCGGCGGACAACTGGCCGGTTCCATCCGGCTCAAACGCACCGGAACGGCAGCACCGGCCCTTACGACCCTGGAAACCGGGCTGTGGCTGGGCCGCAGCTTCCGGGGCCGGGGCGTCGGCCGGGGGGCGCTAAACCTCGTCCGCGCCGCGGCTTTGGGCGCCGGCGCCTCCGTGCTACAGGCCGAAACCACCGCCGGAAATACCGCTGCCCAGTCGCTCCTTCGCTCCGCCGGTGCGGAGCTGGCCGGGGACGGCGTGACCACGCCCCTGACGGCCAGGATCAGTCTTCACTGACCACTACCAGCGGGAGGACCTTTGACCGTCAGGTCCAGTCGTGCACGCTGGGTGATGGTGCGAAAGAGTCCCGTAGTTCCGTTACGGAATAAAAGCGACTAACTTCACTTTTCCTGTATCTACTCACGCGAACTGATTCCAGGGCAGGGCACCGCTCCAGGGGCTGAAGCAGGCCGTCCTCGGGGAGCACACCAAAAAGTTCGACATGGGCCAGGTCCGGTAACCCCGCCAAGGGCTCCAGCGAGCGAACGATCGTCCTCTTGCCAGATGAATCCCAGGACGGGAGTGTGCTGAACCTGGCTGTCCTGAGTCGCCGCAATTGACTCAGCGGTTGCAGGTCAGAGACTTTGGGAAGGTGCATGATGCTCAGGTACCTGAGACGGAGAAGACCCGCCAAGGGCTCCAAGCCCGCATCCGGATATGTCGCTATGACAAGAGTCTCCACATTTGTGAACTTGGATAGTGCCGCAAGCGAATTGTATTTGCAGTGCCATATCCGTAGAGCAGTGACTGCAGCCGGATCGGGATGTGCGGGAAGTTTCCGCGTGTCATCCCTCAGGAAATCAGCGATCATCGTGCAACCGTAGTGGAAAAATCCTCCACACTGTCGGATCTGACAGGTGCGGCAGCAGACTGCAGCATTGTTAGCGTCTGCCTCCGTCGCCGCAACATTCAAGCAGGCAATTGACAACAGGCGGATGCTGGCAAAGCTTCGCCTTCACGGTGACTCCCTCAGCCGGGAGTACATGTACATGTCCCGGCGCCGGCCACCGTTGCTCCTGCCGCTCAACGAACGCCAGGCCCCCAGGGCAGGAGACTGAAGGCCAGGGTTTCCGGTGCGGGCAGGTGCACGGCGTCCATGCAAGACACTCTAGACGTCGGCCGCCGCTCGCCACCCGGCCGGGCCGGTGGTTTGATGGACGGACAATGCCCAACCGGAGTGCCAGCGGACGTGAGGAGCCGGCCCATGGAAACCCGCTACGACCTTGAGCGGTTCGTGCAGGCCCAGGACGCCAACGGAACCTATCGAAGGGCCCTTGCCGAACTAACCGGCGGGTCGAAGGAGAGCCACTGGATGTGGTTCATCTTTCCCCAGATCGCCGGGCTGGGACAGAGCTCCACCTCCCGGAGGTACGCGATCACCTCCCTGGCCGAGGCCAAAGCCTATTTGGGGCACCCCGTGCTCGGTCCGCGGCTGCTCGAGTGCGCCCGGGCTGTTGTTACCCACAGCGGGGTCAGTGCTGTCCGGATGTTCGGCGGGATCGACGCCCGGAAGCTGCAGTCCTCCATGACGCTCTTCCTGCGTGCAGATCCTGCGGAACCGGTATTCCAGGAAGTCCTTGACCAATATTTCAACGGGAGCGCGGATCCTGCGACAGACCGGTTGCTGGGATAAGCACCGTTGCTGGCTTAAACGAAAGGTGGCCGCCCCCTTTCGGGGACGGCCACCTTCAGCGTGCTAACTGCCTGGGCCCTCCGGAATCACGTCCGGAGGAGAACCGGCAAGTTAGTTGCCGGTCAGCTTCTCGCGCAGTGCAGCAAGAGCCTCGTCCGAAGCAAGCGTGCCTGCACCGGTCTCGGCTGCAGCCGGCTCGGAGGAGTAGCTGGTGGTGCCGGAATCGCTGTCACCGGACGTTGCAGCTGCAGCGTCGTCGGCAGCGTGCTGGGCAACCTGCTTCTTGTGTGCTTCCCAGCGGGTCTGGGCGTCAGCGTACTGCTGCTCCCAGGCTGCGCGCTGGTTCTCGTAGCCTTCAAGCCACTCGTTGGACTCCGGGTCGAAGCCCTCCGGGTACTTGTAGTTACCCTCTTCGTCGTACTCAGCGGCCATGCCGTAGAGAGCCGGATCGAATTCGGTGCTGTCGGCGTCAACGCCCTCGTTAGCCTGCTTGAGGGAGAGGGAGATGCGGCGGCGCTCGAGGTCGATGTCGATGACCTTGACGAACAGCTCGTCACCAACGGAGACAACCTGCTCTGCCAGCTCCACGTGGCGGACTGCCAGCTCGGAGATGTGAACGAGGCCTTCGATGCCGTCTTCGACGCGAACGAACGCACCGAACGGAACCAGCTTGGTGACCTTACCCGGAACAACCTGGCCGAGGGCGTGGGTGCGGGCGAAGGTCTGCCACGGATCTTCCTGCGTAGCCTTGAGCGACAGGGAAACGCGCTCGCGGTCCAGGTCGACCTCGAGAACCTCGACGGTGACTTCCTGGCCAACTTCGACAACCTCGGACGGGTGGTCGATGTGCTTCCAGGACAGCTCGGAAACGTGAACCAGGCCGTCTACGCCGCCCAGGTCCACGAAGGCACCGAAGTTGACGATGGAGGAAACGACGCCCGGACGAACCTGGCCCTTTTCCAGCTTGTTGAGGAACGTGGAGCGGACCTCGGACTGGGTCTGCTCGAGCCATGCACGGCGGGACAGCACAACGTTGTTGCGGTTCTTGTCCAGCTCGATGATCTTGGCTTCGATCTGCTGACCGATGTACGGAGCAAGGTCGCGCACACGGCGCATCTCGACGAGGGATGCGGGCAGGAAGCCGCGCAGACCGATGTCGAGGATAAGACCACCCTTGACAACCTCGATGACGGTACCGGTGACGACACCGTCTTCTTCCTTGACCTTCTCGATGTCGCCCCAGGCGCGCTCGTACTGAGCACGCTTCTTGGAGAGGATCAGGCGGCCTTCTTTGTCTTCCTTGGTGAGCACCAGGGCTTCGACCTGATCGCCAACGGAGACGACGTCTCCGGGATCAACGTCGTGCTTGATGGACAGCTCGCGGGAGGGGATGACACCTTCGGTCTTGTAACCGATGTCGAGCAGAACTTCGTCGCGGTCGACCTTGACGACGGTACCTTCGACGAGGTCTCCGTCGTTGAAGTACTTGATGGTGGCGTCGACTGCTGCGAGGAAGTCCTCAGCGGTACCGATGTCGTTAATAGCGACTACGGGGGTACCGGGCTTCTCGGTGGAGGTGATGGTCATGTAGTAGGGGCTCCGTTGTGGATAGTTAGTCGGTCAGGCGGACCGCCGCACACCCGTATGGACGGGGGCGCGGGTGATGGCTGACCACATGGGTCTGCCAGGTTCATCCTGATTTTGTGGATTCTAGACACGTGCACGTAGTACACGCCCGTTTATTCTAGTCGCCGCGGCCAACACCGGTCAAAGCGGCCGGCATGGTCGCCGGCCGCTTTCGCCCGGCCCGTGCCGCGGGGCGGCCGGCCGGAATCGGCTTAGAAGTGCGTCAGGCAGTGCGGCGCCCGTTCGACGGCGAACATCAACCGCGCCCGGAGGGCGGCGCCGGGCGCGTGTTCCCTGATCCGTCCCGCCGCCTTCAAGGTCACCGGACACACAGCTCCGAGGTAGATGGAGGCGAGGCCGGCCACGTCCATGGACAGGTCCGGCCGCGTCTCTGCCGGCGCTGCCGAAATGCTGGCCTCTCCGCCGCTGACGTCCAGGACGAAAGTGCCGGCGGCGAATCCCAGGGCATCTTCGACGGCGAGGACCAGCCGTCCGTCTGCGGAGTAGCGCCGGGCGCCCAGCGCTTTCTCGCTGTCCAGTATCCGCAGCCAGAGCATGTCCCGGTGGTCGGAGGCCTCAACACAGCGGGGGTCCGAGAGGGCCCACACCAGCGGATCGTCCACCGGTGCGTCCGCCCAGCTGACCCGCTGGATCAGGTCGATGCTGCCCAGGAACTGCCAGAGCTCCAGGTACGCGGCATCAGTTCCTGCCACGAGGTCCACCACTTCCACCGTGTAGGGCTTGGTGTCCCAGCCGGCGAACTTGTACGAGACGTAGCCGTCCACTGCTCCCGCGGCGTCATAGTGCAGCGCGCACTTGATGGCTTCGTCTTCGTTGCCGTCACGGCCCACGGTCCCGGACACGTTCTGCCGATAGGCGTCCTGGCGGACGATGGAACCGGGGGTGTGCCGGTGTACGCGCTCAAACACTTCGGGGGCCAGCTCGAGCAGGACCTTGCGGTCGGCGATTTCCACCGTGCCGGAGGGCTCGTGACGGAGCCCGAACCGCGGTCCGGTATCCACCTTGATACTGCGTTCAAAGGTTGCAACGCCGTAGCCGAACCTGCCGTAAATGGAGCCCTCCGAAGCGGTCAGGGCCGCCATGGCAAGGCCGTCGCCCTTCGCTGCGGTAAGGTCTTCCGTCATCATGCGCCGCAGCAGCCCCTGGCGGCGGTGTGTCCCCCGCACAGTCACCGCCGTCACCATATGCGTCAACAGCTGGCGCCCGTAGCCGACATTGAGGTCCCTGCGGAGTGTCCCGAAGGTTGCCACCGGGATGCCGGCGCCCAAGGCGTGCGGTGCGACCTCCCCCGTCTGGTAGACGCCGGTCAGCTCGCGTCGGTCCGAGCGGTACATGGACATGATCTTGTCCACGAATTCATCGTTCCTGCGGGTGTCGTGGAATCCGAAGCCCACGGCCTGGATCCAGTTGGTTCCCTGTTCGTATCCGGGCGCACCCTTCTCTGCCGCCCCGAACCGCCGGATCTCGTACTTGTCTGCCATGTACTGCTCCCCCTTGAACCGAATGAATGACCCATGCAGGACGCCCGCTTGTGGCGTCCTGCATGCATTGAGACTACTTAGTGGCCGGCGTCGTACCAGCTGGGCCCGACGCCGATCTGGACTTCCAGCGGCACGCTGAGGTCCGCGGCTGAGCCCATCTGCTCCGTCACAAGCTTTTCCACTGCTTCCCGTTCACCGGCGGCAACTTCAAGCACCAGTTCGTCATGGACCTGCAGGAGCATCCGTGATTTGAGGCCCTGGGCCTTCAATTCAGCATGCACGCCCAGCATGGCCCGCTTGATGATGTCCGCCGCCGAACCCTGGATGGGTGAGTTGAGCGCAATGCGTTCCGCGTTCTCGCGCAGCTGGCGGTCGGTGCTGGTGAGGTCCGGCAGGTAACGGCGGCGCCCCTCGATGGTGGCCGTGTAGCCGTCGATCCGGGCCTGGTCCACCACGCCGCGGAGGTAGTCGCGTACGGCTCCGAAGCGGTCGAAGTATTCCTTCATCAGCGTCCGGGCCTCGTCAACGGAAATTTCCAGCTGCTTGGAGAGTCCGAAGGAGGTCAGACCGTAGGCCAGGCCGTAGGACATCGCTTTGACCTTGGAACGCATGGCACTCGTGACCTGGTCGGTGGGCACGTGGAAGATGTTCGATCCCACGAACCGGTGAAGGTCTTCGCCGTCCCGGTAGGCCTGGATCAGGCCGGCGTCCCCCGAGAGGTGGGCCATGATCCGCATCTCGATCTGCGAATAGTCCGCGGAAAGGAGACATTCATAGCCCTCGCTGACCACAAAGATGCCACGGACCCGCCGGCCCTCTTCGCTCCTAATGGGGATGTTCTGGAGGTTGGGATTGTTGGACGAGATACGGCCGGTGGCTGCAACGTTCTGCGCGTAGGTGGTGTGGATGCGGCCGTCCTCGGTGACGGACTTCTTCAGCGACTCCAGCATCTGGCGGAGTTTCGAGGATTCCCGGTGCGCCATCAGCTGGACCAGGAATTCGTGCCCGGTCTTTTCCAGAAGGTTCTTGAGCGAAGCGGCGTCGGTGGTGTAGCCGGACTTGATCTTCTTCGTCTTGGGCAGCTGGAGTTCGTCGAAGAGCACAGTCTGCAGCTGTTTGGGTGATCCGAGGTTGACCTCGTGGCCGATGGCGGCGAAGGCAAGTTCCTGGGCGTTGTCGATCACCTTGGCAAGGTCAGCCAGCTGCTCATCCATCCGCTGCATATCGATGGCGATTCCGGCGAGTTCCATATCGGCCAGGACCCGGCTCACCGGAAGTTCCAGCGTGGACAGCAGCTCTTCGGCCTTGCGCTCCTTCAGTTCCGCTTCGAAGTAGTGGCTGAGGGCGTGGACGACGGCGGCAGCGTGGACGAGTTCACCCGCGGCGGCGGAGTCGTCGCCGTCGAACGACAGTTCCAGCTGTCCGGCCTTCGCAACGGCGGTGGAGATTTCAATGTTGAGGTGATGCTGCGCCAGCTCGGCCAGCTCGTAGGTGCGGCGGTCGGGCTGGATGAGGTAACCGGAAATCGACGTGTCGTCGACGACGCCTTCCAGTTCCAGTCCGCGGGCGCTCAGGGCCTTGAGGGCGGCCTTGAAGCCGTGCATCACCTTGGGCGCTTCCGGGTCGCGCAGCCACGCCGCCAGGACGTTTTCGGCTTCGGCATCCTGGCCGGAAAGGTCGATGTATACCGCGGCTCCGTCCCGGACGATTGCCAGCGCGGCGGCATCCTCGCCGATGCGTCCGGGAACGAGGTCGACGGCGACGGCGGACCGCTGACCGGCGCCCGCGGCGAAGAATGCGCTCAGCTCAGCTGCTCCGGCGGGTGTGCTGTAATCCGGGATGTCGAGGCTCTCCCGCTCGGCGAGGTCCACGTCTTCGGCGCCGTAGAGGGCAAAGAGCCGGGTGCGGATGGTCTTGAACTCAAGGTCGTCGAACAGCTGTTCCAGCGCAGCCTGGTCCGGGCGGGGATCCGCAAGGTCGTCCAGGGTCACTGGAAGCTCCAGGTCCGTGTGGAGCCTGTTCAGCCGGCGGTTCCGCTTCACGGCGTCCACGTTTTCGCGGAGCGAGTCGCCTACCTTCCCGCCGATCTTGTCCAGGTGTTCCAGCACGCCTTCCAGGCCGCCGTAGAGGTTGATCCACTTGGCGGCCGTCTTGGGACCAACGCCTGGCACGCCGGGAAGGTTGTCCGCCGATTCGCCCACCAGGGCGGCCAGGTCTGAATACTGGGCGGGGCTGACAAAGTACTTTTCCTGGATGGCGGGGGCATCCAGCCGCGGAATGTCACTGACGCCCTTCCTGGGGTAGAGCACAAAGACGTTGTCCGTAATCAGCTGGAAGGCGTCGCGGTCGCCCGTCACCAGCAGCACTTCGTAGCCCGCCTTTTCCCCCATGGCGGCGAGCGTGGCCAGGACGTCATCCGCTTCGTAGCCGGGCATCTTGATGGTCTTGATGCCCCACGCGCCCATGACCTTGTCAATGAGGTCGATCTGGCCGCTCATCTCACGGGGTGTTTCGTTTCGGCCGCCCTTGTACTCGCTGTACTCGGCCTTCCGGTGGGTGGTCTCGTCCGAGACGTCGAACGCCACCGCGACGTGCGTGGGCTTCTGTTCCTTGATCAGGTTGATGAGCATGGACGTAAAGCCGTGGATCGCGTTCGTGTGCTGTCCCGCGGCGGTGGAAAACTTGTCCGCGGGCAGCGCGAAGAACGCCCGGAAGGCCATCGAATGCCCGTCCAGCACCAGGAGGCGGGGCTGGTCGGTGATGGGAATCACGGGTGCCTCGGTGGCGGAAACCGGCTCCGCGGTGCGTGTGGTTTTCCGGGCGGGTTTGGCTGCAGTCGCTGATTCGGACTCAGCTGCCGGGAGGATGTCTGCTGCGGAGGGGGCAAGGGCCGGTTTGGTAGTTTCGCTCACAGGTGCCAGCCTAGTTCCCATGATGGACAATTTCACGCCCGGGCCGTTCGCTGACGAACTGGCAGCCGCCGGAATCCCGAAGGAAATGCATGAGTGGCTCGGCGAATACGGCGTCGGCGCGCTGGTGGTGAAGATGGGCATCCACTTCCAGGAAATGAGCCCCGAACGAACCGTGGCAACCATGCCTGTGGAAGGCAACACGCAGGTGGCCGGCATCCTGCACGGCGGCGCCCACGTGGTGCTGGCCGAGACCCTCGGCTCATTCGCTGCGGGAATGCACGCCGGCCCGGGACGGCAGGCGGTGGGCATCGAGGTGGGGGCAACCCATCACCGCGCCATCGCCTCCGGCACTGTGACGGGAACCTGCACCGCCATCCATCTGGGACGCACGCTGACCACGCACGAGATCGTGATCACCGATGAGAAGGGCCGCCGGCTGTCCACCGCCCGCATCACCAACCTGATCCGGGACATCGCACCCTAACGCTTCAGCCGAGCCGGTACCGCAGCTCGACAATTCCCCGGCCCATCGTGCTGGACGCCGCCAGCTCCAGCGGCCGGGTGGGCCCTGTCCTGACGGGCAACACAGGCTTTCCGGCACCGAGGACCACCGGGATGATGGACACGATGATTTCGTCCAGCAGGCCGGCGTCGGCGAATTGGGCCGCGAGCTCTCCCCCGCCAACCAGCCAGACATTCTTGCCCCCTGCATCAGCTCTGAAATCGTCCATGAATTCGCGGACGTCGCCGCGGACGAACGTGATGTCGGCTCCCCGGGGCGCAGAGTGTTCGTGGTGGGTGAAGACCCAGCACGGCGTGTCAGGGTAGGGCCAATTGTCCGGCTCGTGCTCCATCAGCCAGGCGTAGGCGTCCCCGCCCATAACGATGCAGCCGACCTCGGACATGAAGGCTTCGTAGCTTTCCCGGCCGCCTTCGAACCCGTCGAACTGGAGGAGCCATGCCAGGTTGTCATCGGATGTGGCGATGAATCCGTCGAGGGATGAGGCCACGAAATATTGGAGTCTGGACATGGCCCCAGCCTAGTCATTTGGACTCGGGGTTCCCATACTCCACGCGCATGCCCGGATCATCGCGGAGCACCACCACCTTGCCGCTCCGGAGCGTCCAGCCCTCGTTGAGCAGGAAGATGCGTCCGCCGCTGACCACGAGCAGCCGGAGGCCGCTGTACTGGTACACCGGATGTTCCGCCGTGCCGCTGGATTGTTCGGTGACGTTGGGCGCACTGATGCCCAGCCGGTCCTTGCTGTACACAACGGCGGTGGGCAGGAGCGCGGACCGCTGCTCGTAGCTCACGGCAAGTCCCCGGCCCAGCGCCTGGGCATAGTCGGACGTGCCCCAGAAGAGCAGCAGCGTCACCAGGCAGAAGATGAGCGTCTTTTCGGACCCGCGGGAGAGTGCGGCCAGGCTGCGCCCGGGTACTTCCGCGGACCGCCGCCACAGACTTAGTCCCCAGGCCGCCAGGAGCACGCCGCCGGCCATGATGTATGGCACGAACAGCACGGTGCGTTCCGGCTGGAGAATCACTACCAGCCACATGGCGGCTGCGCAGCCCAGTCCCGCAACCAGGATCACTGCGGCGAGCCTCCGGATGCCCGCACCCCGGCCGGCGGTGAGGCGTCCGGCCAGGAACCTGTCCACGGAAAGCCAGACGGCAGCCACAATCAGCAGCCAGACCAGCGGGATGAACAAAGACGGGATGCTCCTGAGGACAAAGTCCTGAACGGTGAAGCCGAAGAGGCTCACATCCAGTCCCATGGCCTTCGCCTGGGCATCCGTGCGTGCCCAGCCGAAGTAGACCAGCAAAGCTGTCGCGATGGTCAACGGCGGGCCGATGACCGCCAGCATGTCGACAGCGCGTTTCCAGCGGGGATCCGCCTCCGGTTCGCCGCTCATGACGTCGGTCCTGCCGACGTCCCGGAGGGCGGCGGGGAAGTGTCCGGCGGTGACGTGGGCGGTGTGGTTGGCGTGGGGCCTGGCGGCGTCGGTTCAGCGTAGCGGAGCAGGGCTTCACCGGACACCGGGGGTGTTGCCGCCACTGTCACGGTGGCGGACGTCGCGCCCGATGCGGCCGGCGGGGCGTAGAACTCGAAGGGGCCGAACTGCGGGCCTTCCACGTCAACCGGATTGCCGTCCACCAGCACTCTATCCACGTTCACGAAGAACCCCTGAAGCCGCACCCGGGCTCCGCCGCCTGAAGGAACGGATGGAGTGGCCGTGCCGGCAAAGGGTCCATCGAGGACCGTCAGACCTGTCACCCGGCGGGGGCAGTCGTCGCCTGCCGTGGCTGCGTTCACCACGAGCTGGGCCCCCGGGTTGGCGGTCCGCAGGTCCACTGCCTGATGCAGCGATTCCGTGACCTTGATTTCCCAGCAACGTTCTGCCGGCAGGCCGGGAACCGCGGCCAGCGCGGATTGTGCCTGCCGCCAGTCCTCCGGCAGGTCCGTGGCCAGTGCCTGGCAGGTGGCTTCCGCGGCCTTCCAGACGGCAGGAAACGCCGTGTTCAGCGTTGATTCACGGAGGCCGGCACAGTCGCGGCTGCGCAGGAGCTCGTACAGCGTCCCCTCGGGCGGATCGGTGGGTGCGGCCGGCCCAACGGGGATCCACCGGATGACGGGGGCGCCGGCAACAGGCGGTCCGTCAACCGGACCGGGCAACGGTGCAGCCGTGGGCGGATCATTCGAGGCGGAGGACGAGGAGGCGGGATCCGAGGCGGCTGGTGGCCCCGCCGTCGTCGAACTTGCCTCGGATTCCGGTGGCGGGGATGGCGGAGAGGCGCATCCGCCCGAGAGGGCCAGCAGGCACAAAGCCGCGGCAATACCTGGGAGTCCGGCTGCTAGCCGGGCTGCTGCTCCGGTTTGACTGTGCATGACAGACCCACCTGCTTGCGGTCCCCGGCAGGGGAACCGGCCTGGATAAACCCTTCGGGATGGCTCCCGGCATCGGCCGGCCGCGGAGCCGGACCAAACACGCTGAAACAGTGTTAACTATTCCCCCGTTGGGTCATATCCGCCAGAGCAGTCCCGTGAGCTCCACGCGTAACTGCCGGGAGCTACTTGCTGAAGTACGGAATGATCAGGTAGAGACCAAACAGCACCGCCAGGCCGCACAGCCCGAAGCAGGCGTAGGCGAGTGATTTCATCCACCGCGGCGTGGCCTGCTCGGGATCACCGGCGATGGCGGTGAAACGGACGCCGATGGAGTAAAGGACCACTACCGTCACGGCGGCAAGGAGCGTGGCACCGGCCACCTGCACCAATTCCAACCATTTCATTTAATTGCCACCCTTCAGCTTGTTGGCGCGGCTGGCGGCCATTGCCTTCTTTTTGCGGAAGCGGACGGCCTGGCCTGCTTCCTCGACCTCCACGGCATTGTGGTGGCCCACATGGGACTTGCGGGACTGCACGAACATGAACAGCACGGCGCCGGTCCCGGCAACGGCGGCGATGACTACACCCACCGTTCCGGTCATGACGAGCAGGGCCGTCAGGGCGCCGACGATCCCGGCGGCCGGAAGCGTGAAAAGCCAGCCGACGGCGATGCGCCCGGCCGTGCCCCAGCGCACCGAGGTGCCCTTCCGGCCCAGCCCTGAGCCGATCACGGATCCGGAAGCCACCTGCGTGGTGGACAGTGCGAAGCCAAGGTGGGAGGAAGCGAGGATGGCCGAGGCCGTGCTGGCTTCAGCTGCGAAGCCCTGGGCGGGCTTGACGTCGGTAAGGCCCGAGCCCATGGTGCGGATGATCCGCCAGCCGCCGGCATAGGTCCCGATGGCAATCGCGAACGCACAGGCTGCAATGACCCAGAACTGCGGGCCGGAGCCGGGCGCCTGCGTTCCGGCGGAGATGAGCACCAGGGTGATGATGCCCATGGTCTTCTGGGCATCGTTGGTCCCGTGTGCCAGGGCCACCAGGCTGGATGTGAAGATCTGGCCGGTCCGGAAACCGCCGCGCTTCTGCGTGAGCTTGCTGCCGGTCTCGGGATCGTGCCGGGACGTTAGCGCGTAGGCCAGGCGGGTACAGACGTAGGCCACTCCGCCGGCGATCACCGGGGCAAAGATAGCGGGAAGGATGACCTTTTGCAGCAGGGATTCGAAGTTCACCGAATGGATGCCGATGCCGGCGATCGCGGCGCCGATCAGGCCGCCGAAGAGGGCGTGCGACGAACTCGACGGCAGGCCCTTCAGCCACGTGATCATGTTCCAGAGGATGGCGCCCATCAGGCCGGCAAAGATAATGTCCGGCGTGATCTGGATTCCGTCTGCACCTTCCTTGATGATGCCGCCGGAAACCGTCTTGGCCACTTCCGTGGAGAGGAACGCTCCGACAAGGTTCAGGACCGCTGCCAGGGCAACTGCCGTCTTCGGTTTGATGGCACCGGTGGCAATGGGCGTAGCCATCGCGTTGGCGGTGTCATGAAATCCATTGGTGAAGTCGAAAAAAAGTGCCAGCGCTATAACCAGCGCCACCATGAAGGTGATTTCCACCTGTTGCCCAATCTGCAGAGTCGACGGTCAGCAGTTCCACTTCCCCGTTGCCCCCGGCCGCACGCAAAATTCACACGGCATCTGCCGGCAATTAACGCGGTGTTGTTCGGAAGGGGCTTGAAACCCTAACGATCGTACGCGTCAACGCCCTGAGGACAAAACACCGGGCGGTCAAAGGAATGCACGGACTGCGTCCAGTTCAACCGGGGACAAGCCCCGCCTTGGATGCGGTGAAATCAACAGCAGGCGCCCACTGAGGATGGACGCCCATGCACGGGCCTCGGCTTCGTAATCGAGTTGGTCGTCAATCCACACAGCACGGTCCGGAGCGCACGCCTCGATGTCGCGTTGCAGGGCCCGCAGCTTCCACCAGCCGTCGCCTCCGCCCAGCCCATCACTGGCAAGGACAGGCCATTTCCGCCCGGCAAGGCCGATGGCGGGGCACAGATATTCCGGCGCCATCTCCTCCCAGCTGGTGAGCCAGACGCAGCGAACGCCGGGTGTTGTGGACAGCGAGTTGAGGGATTCCACAAGTTCACCGGCGTACGTCACTTCGAGGAGTCCGGCATCGGACGTCCGCCAGCGGCTCCCCCAGTCCGTGTTTCCTGAGGCACCGAACGGGCAGATCACGCCGTCCACGTCCAGGTAGAGGGAGACATTCCTCACGGCGGCATCCTTTCCTCCGGGAGCCCCACTCAAAACGTTACCGAGGGGCAGGAGGGCCGGCAACACACCGTGCTGCACGAAAAGTGCCGGACACGGAAGCGTGTCCGGCACTTTTCAGGGTGCAGCGCTATGCCTGGGGCGGAGGATCAGGCGGGGACTTTCACCACGGTCTCCATACGGACGGCCGCAGGAATTCCGTCGCCGGCCTGGCCGTACAGCCAGTCGTTGTACTGGAAGTCGTTGTCCTTCCGGCTCTTGAAGAGCAAATTGCGCAGGGTCCGGGCCAGTCCGGAGACATGCCAGGACTCGCCCCACACACGGGCGGTGCGCTGGACCCGGGCGGTGCGGCCGGCGCGGATGTTGTTGAACTCCTTGATGGCGCCATCCCAGGCTTCCGGGTTGACACCGTCCGCGGTGAAGACGGTGCCGACGCTGACATCCTGCAGCACGGCTGCGTCCTCGAGGGCCTGGCAGGCGCCCTGCGCGAGGTACTGGAGCATCGGGTGCGCGGCGTCGCCCATGAGCACCATCCGGCCGGCAACCCAGTTCTCGATCGGGTCGCGGTCGTACATGGGCCAGCGGATGCCGGTGGCCAGGTTCTTCAGCGCTTCCTGAACGGCCGGGACGCAGTCCTTGTAGGCTGCCTCGAGCTCGTCCACTCCACCGTACTGTTCGTCGCCGGCCTCGAAGGACGGCGACTTGAAAACGGCCACGGTGTTCAGCAGTTCGCCCTTGCGCAGCGGGTACTGCACCAGGTGGCAGTCCGGTCCGAGGTAGACGATGACGTCTTCAAGGTCAGCCTTGGGCGTGTTCCCGGTGATCGGCACGGTGCCGCGGTAGGCGACGTAGGCCGAGGAGACGGGTTCGTCGTTGGCCACGAGCGGGCGGAGCGTGGACCGGAGGCCGTCGGCGCCGATCACGACGTCGGCCTCGTAGTCAACGCCGGCTGCGGTGTGGGCGACACCGCGGCCGTTCACGGTTTCGACGCTTTCGACCATGACGTCGTTGACGAGCTTGACGCCGGCGGCCTCACAGCCTTCGAGGAGGACCCGGTGCAGGTCGCTGCGGTGGATCACGACGAAGGGCGCGCCGTAGCGTTCCTCGAATTCCGCGCCGAGGGTCTGGCGGGTGAGCTCCTCGCCGGTGATGGCGTCGCGGAAGACCAGGTGCTTGGGCTGGACCCCGATTTCGAGGGCCTTCTCCAGCAGGCCCCAGCGGCGGAGGACGCGGGAGGCGTTGGGGGCCATCTGCAGCCCCGCACCCACCTCGCCGAACTCGGGTGCGCGTTCTACGAGGGTGACGTCGGCGCCGTTTTCGCGCAGCGCGAGGGCTCCGGCCAGTCCGGCCATTCCCCCTCCGATGACGAGGACATCGGTGGACGTGGCGTGCTCAGACATTGCTTACTCCTGTTGATGAAGGTGAGATTGAGAGTTTCGACTTGAGTTTGAGGCCGACGGCGGCCAGCAGGACCGCTGCGATGGCACCTGCACCGGCGAAGGCGAGGAAATTCGAATTGACGCCCAGTCCGGCAGCCAGCAGGAGTCCGCCCACCTGGGGCGCGACGACGGCGCCGATGCGGCCCGTCCCCAGTGCCCAGCCCAGCGCGGTCCCCCGCAGGTGTCCGGGATAGTGGCTCGCGACGGCGGCGATGATGAGGCACTGGGTGCCGTGGGTGCCGACGCCGGCAAGGACCAGCATGAGGTAGACGACAGTGACAGACGGCCCGGTGATGAGGACCACCAGCGCGACGGCGGCGACGGCGGCAGCGGCGATCGCCGTCGGCACCGGACCGAAGCGGGTCCCGGCCCAGGCCGTGATGACCGAACCGGCCACCGCACCCAGGTTGAGGGCCAGTGCGAAGGTCAGGGCGGAACCGAGGTTGTACCCCGCCAGCTGCATGAGGTTGGGCAGCCAGGTACCCAGCCCGTACCAGGCGAACAGGGTGGCGATTGTCGCCAGGGCGAACAGAATGCTGACGCCCAGGTACGGGGCGCGGAGCAGGGAGGAGAAGCCGGACGGTTCCTTGACCGCACTGGCACTGCCTGCGGCCCGGACCGGGGCCAGTGTCTCCGGGAGGTATTTCAGTCCCAGCGGCACCACGATCACCAGGGCAAGTACGGCCACAAGGAACATGGCCTGCCAGCCGAAGGCGGGGATCAGTTGGATGCCGACCAGGGCGGCGATGGATCCGCCGATCGGAACACCGGACATCATCAGCGTGGCGATGGTGGACCGCCACTTGGTGGGGACCAGCTCGGCAACCAGGGCATTCGCCGAGGGCACCAGTCCGCCGAGCCCGATACCGGCGAGGAGCCGCAGTCCGCCAAAGACGGCAGCGTTGGGGGCGAAGGCACAGAGGGCCGTGAAGATCGAGAACACGACGGCGCAACCCAGGATGGTGCGGCGGCGACCCCACGAGTCGGCCATCCGGCCGGCGAAGATCGCGCCGATCATCATGCCGAGGAAGGCCATGGAGCCGATGGTCCCGGCGGTGGCTTTGTTCAGGCCCCAGCCGGTCTCGGAGATCAGCGAAGACTGGACAGTGCCGTAGACGATCAGGTCGTAGCCATCGAAGACCACCAAAAGCCAGCAGACGAGGACGGCCGCGGCCGATGCTTTGGAGAACCGCGATGCAGGCCCGTCAGCGGAAGTGGGGGCGGTAACCCCGGGGAAAGACCGGTGCGGCGCTGCAGCGGAAGTTGTGTGATTCATGCCACTACTGTCTTAGCTGCGCGCGGTGAACCACAATATAATTCTGATGTGCAGAAACAGCCCAGCTCCAAGCCGGTGTCCAAATCAGCGCGGAAGCCCGTGCAGAAGCGGCCCACCTATTCCATCGAGGCCGTGGACAACGCGCTGCAGCTCCTGCAGCTGCTCCGTGACGGCGGCGCCCTGCGCCTCAAGGACGCCGCCGAGGAGCTGGGCGTGGCCCCGTCCACTGCCCACCGCCTGCTGGCGATGCTGGTCTACCGGGGCTTCGCCGTGCAGGATGAAACCCGGCGCTACGTGCCCGGCCCGGCAATGGGCGTGGGTCCGGCAGGGCTGAGCTGGACCAGGCTGCTCCGCTCGCTCGCCCAGCCGCATATGGAACTGCTCTCCGCGCAGCTGAACGAGACCGTCAACCTCATGGTGCGGGTGGGGACGAAAATACGGTTCCTGGCCACTGTGGAGGGAAACAATGTTTTGCGAGTCGGTGACCGGCAGGGGACGGTGATGCCTGCCAACAAAACCTCCGGAGGCAAGGCCATGCTCGCCGAACTGGAGCTTCCCATGATCGACCAGCTCTTCCGCAGCAACAACGCCGAGATCGGCGGGGACACCATCCCCGCTGAGGAGTACCCGGCGTTCCTGCGCGAGCTGGAGTCGATCCGCAACAACGGTTTCGCCGCCAATTTCGAAGGCACCGAGGAGGGTGTGAGTGCCCTCGGGATGGCCCTGCACAACAGGCACGGGAAGGTGGTGGGGGCGCTCAGCGTGGCCACTCCCGCGACCCGCTTCCGCAGGGTGTTCGATGCCGGACTGGTGCCTGCCCTGCGGGAAACCTGCCGGCAGCTGGAGATCGACATCGCGGCAAATCCGGCCGAGCCGGACTGAACGCCGGGCCAGGCGTCCCGCGGCCCCGCCGATGAACTGGTCGAATAATTCTGACCAGCAGAATATGTTGGGGGTCACATGGCAGCATCCGTAGAGTCGAACTACGCCAAGAACTGTTCTGACCTACCGAGGAGGCCCACGTGTCCATCAGCGCCGAGAACACGACTCATGAATCAGTGGCCGCGGGGCACACTGCTCCGGAGCCGACGCCTGAAGAAGCTGCCCAGCTCAAGGAGCTGTACCGGGATTTTGACCGGGAGAACCTGATCCCTTTGTGGACTGAGATCGGTGATTTGATGCCGATGGTCCCGTCCCCGAAGGCGGTGCCCCACGTGTGGCGCTGGAGCGACTTGTATCCGCTGGCGGCCCGCGCCGGTGACCTGGTGCCGGTGGGCCGGGGCGGGGAACGCCGTGCGATTGCCCTGGCCAACCCCGGACTGGCCGGTACCCCGTATGCCACCCCGACGTTGTGGGCGGCGATCCAGTACCTGGGTGCCCGCGAGACCGCTCCGGAGCACCGCCACTCGCAGAACGCCTTCCGCTTCGTGGTTGAGGGCGAGGGTGTGTGGACGGTGGTGAACGGGGATCCGGTGCGGATGTCCCGCGGGGACTTCCTGCTGACCCCGGGCTGGAACTTCCACGGCCACCACAACGACACCGATGAGCCGATGGCATGGATCGACGGCCTGGACATCCCGTTCGTGCACTACGCCGATGCCGGGTTCTTCGAGTTCGGCACCGAGCGCGTCACCGACGAGGCCACCCCGGACATCTCCCGCTCCGAGCGGCTCTGGGCCCACCCGGGCCTGCGCCCGCTCTCGGGCCTGGATGACACCACCAGCTCCCCCATCGCCGCGTACCGCTGGGAATGCACCGACCGGGCCCTGGCCGAGCAGCTTTTGCTCGAGGACGAGGGCCACCCGGCCACCGTGTCCCAGGGCCACGCCGCTGTCCGCTACACGAACCCCACCACCGGCGGGGACGTGATGCCCACCATCCGGGCCGAATTCCACCGCCTCCGGCCCGGCGCCACCACCGAGACCGTGCGGGAGGTCGGCTCCAGCGTCTGGCAGGTCTTCGAAGGGACCGGCTCCGTGGTCCTGAACGGCGAGACCCGGACCCTGGCGAAGGGCGACCTGTTCGTCGTCCCGTCCTGGGCTGCCTGGTCCCTGCAGGCCGAGAGCGGGTTTGATCTGTTCCGGTTCAGCGACGCCCCCATTTTCGAACGCCTGAACTTCAACCGCACCTACATCGAAGGACGCACCAAGTAATGAGACTCCTCACCCTCCGCACCTCCAACGGCACCGGCACCGGCCGAGACACTGTGGCTGTCCGCCAGGACGGGACCACCCTGACCGAAATCGACGGGTTCTCCGACGTCGGGGAACTCCTGAAAGACTCCGCCTGGGAAGAAAAAGCTAAGGCCGCGAACGGCGCGACGCATCCGCTCGAGGGCGCGGACCTCGCCCCGGTGGTCCCTTTTCCGGGGAAGATCATCTGCGTGGGCCACAACTACCGCAACCACATCAAGGAAATGGGCCGGGAAATCCCGGAGTACCCCACCCTGTTCGCCAAGTACCAGGAATCCCTGATCGGCCCCAACGATGACCTGGCCCTGCCGCAGGAATCGGACACCGTGGACTGGGAAGCCGAACTCGCCGTGGTGATCGGTAAGAAGGGCCGCCGGATCAGCGAAGCCGACGCCAAGGACCACATCGCCGGGTACTCGGTGCTGAACGATGTGTCCATGCGCGACTACCAGTTCCGCACCATCCAGTGGCTCCAGGGCAAGACCTGGGAGAACTCCACCCCGTTCGGCCCCGCCCTGGTCACGCAGGATGAATTCACCGCAGGTCCCCTGATGACCTCGGCCGTGGACGGTGAGATCCAGCAGAGCACCCCGACCGGGGACCTCGTGTTCACCCCGGAATTCCTGGTCTCCTACATCTCCACGATCATCACGCTGAACCCGGGAGATGTGATCGCGACCGGCACCCCGGGAGGGGTGGGCCACGCCCAGGATCCCAAGCGCTACCTGCAGGAAGGCCAGATCCTGGTCACCACCATCGAGGGCCTGGGCCAGCTGAGCAACCGCGTGGTCAAGGAAGCCTGATGGTTGCCCGCCACGACCAGACCACGGACCCGGTCCTGCTCGAGGGTTTGCTGCAGGCACGGCGGGGCACGGCGTTCTTCGCCCGCAAGCTCAACGAGCTCTCCGACGCGGACCTTGACGGGGACTCGCTGCTGCCGGGCTGGACCCGGAGGCACGTCACGGCCCACATCGGCTACAACGCGCGGGCCATCGCGCGGCTCATCGAGTGGGCTGCCACCGGCGTGGAGACGCCCATGTACGCCTCCACGTCGGTCCGGGACCACGAAATCAGCCTCGGCGCCACGCTGCCGCCGATCGCGTTGCGGCACCTCTTCGACCACTCCGCGGTACACCTGAACGTCGAATGGCGGGACCTCCCGGCAGAAGCCTGGCGCCACAAAGTCACAACAGCCCAGGGCAGGATCGTCCCGGCCGAGGAAACCGTGTGGATGCGGACCCGCGAAGTCTGGGTCCACGCCGTGGACCTCGACAACGGCGCAACCTTCAACGACATCCCCGCCCCGGTCCTGGCACGCCTGCTGGCGGACATCACCAGTGCCTGGCACACCCGAGGCACCGACACCGGACTACTGGTGAAAGTCACCGACCAGCCGGCCGTCATGACCTTCGGCGACACCAGCGCCCAAACACCAACAGTGGTGTCCGGCCCGCTCGCTGCCATCACCCAATGGGCCACCGGCCGCCGCACCGATGGCGTGACAGCGACGAGCACCGCAGCACCAGCCGGGACAGCAGCGGACGCCGCTGCACCGGCGTCGGACGCTGACCTGCCTGAAGTGCCCGCAGCACCACAGTGGATCTAGCACTCAAGGCCTGGCGCCCGCAGCGGGCGTGAAGCACGACGGCGGCTCCCGCACATGGTTATGGCCCCCTCCGCGGAGGGGGCCATAACCATGTGCTGACGGTGCCCGCTATTCCTCGTGCTTGACCTTGTGGACCCTGGTGACCACCGTGGGGCACGGAACACGCAGCAGGACCGCGTGGGCCGTTGAGCCAAGGACAAGGCGGCTGAATCCCCCGCGTCCGCGGCTGCCGATGACCAGGAGGCGCGCATTCGCGGCGGCCTCGACCAGGGCCTTGGCCGGATCGGTGTCCTTGTCCAGTACCTGATTCACCACCAGGTCGGGGTACTTATCCCGCAGCCCGGCCACCGATTCCGCGAGCACAATCTTGTCCTCTTCCTCAATGACTTCCGCCAGCCCGCTGGCAGGCATCCCGCTCTGCACCCAGCGGGCGGGGCGCCGGAAAGCCAGTACGGCCGTCAACTCATCGCCCTCGCGGTCTGCTTCCGCTGCGGCGAATGCAACAGCCTGCAGGGACTCCTCCGAACCGTCCACACCCACCACCACGCCGCGGCCTTCCGGCCCCTGATCCTGCGGAATTACCGCCACCGGGCTGTCCGACGCAGTAACGACCTGAAGGGCCCGGTCCGTCATGGGTCCTCCGTCGGCCCAATGACGGTGGTGTGATCCGATGACCACCATGGCGGCGTCTTTGGACATTTCCCTGAGCGCGGCGCCCGCGCTGCCGTGGCGCAACTGCACGTCGACGGCCACGTCGGGTTCCTTCTTGGCAGCATCCTCCTGCACCTGCCTCAGCAGCTCCATGCCTGATTCCCTGATCAGTTCGTGGTACTGGAAGTCCGGCGACATCCACCGGTCATCCACCGCATGGACGGCGATCACCGGAAGCTTGAGCCTGGCTGCCCGGTGGAGCGACCACGACATTGCGGCCTCGCTTCCGGTGGAGCCGTTGATGCCGACGACGATTGGTTTGCTCATTCTGAATCCTGCTCTTCTCCATCGCGTTTTCGGATCAGCACGCCGGAGGCCGCTGACACCTTCAGTGTGCTCCGGCGGCAGACACAGGGGTTAGGGCCTTAAGCCCCTCACCCGGTGCCGGTGCCGCGCGTAGCGTCGGGCCCATGGAGCAGACCAGGGCCGGCACCGCCGCCCCCTCGCGGCCCCAACCGTTCCTCCGCCGCTGGTTCCTGTGGGTCACCCTCGGTGAGAGTGCAGGATTCCTGGCTCCCGCCGTCGTCGCAGTCTTCGTAATCATTCCGGACACCGCCGGCGGGATGGCCTGGCTGGTGGCGGCCGGCGTCGTCGAAGGCACAGTCCTGGGGCTCGCCCAGGCGCACGTGCTCCGAAGCCGGCTTCCCGGCCTCAGCGTGACCCGGTGGACCATCCGCACCGCCGCCGGCGCGGCAATCGCCTGGCTCCTGGGGCTCAGCCCCGGTACTTTCGCCGATCAATGGCAGCCCTGGCCGCCTGCCCTGCAGCTCGCCGTCGCGGTTCCCGGCGCCCTGCTGCTGCTGTGTTCGATCGGGCTGGCGCAATGGCCGGAACTCCGCCGGCACCTCGCGCACAGCGGACGGTGGGTGGCCGGGAACGCAATGGCATGGTGCGTGGGGCTGGGACTCTTCTTCGCCGTCGCACCTCCGCTGTGGCAGCCGGGACAGCCGCCGACGACGGTGATCGCCATCGGCGTTGCCGCCGCCATCCTGATGGCCGCCGGCATGGCACTGGTAACCGGCCTGGTGATGAAACGGCTGCTTCGCTTTCCAGCGGCAGCTCAGAAGCCGGTGGGCTCGGTTTCGAACTCCGGCTCACTTGGCGGCGCCTCGTGATGGAGCGGACGAAGCGCCGAGGTCTGCTCCATCCAGATGAGGGCGTCATAGCGCCCTCCCATCCGGGTGGGAACATAGTTTCCGGATTCCCGTGCCGGGCGGTAGACAACCCCGATGGCCCGGTGACCCAACCAGGCTGACAGCCACGGCCCGGACCTGTCCTTGCCGAATTCCAACAGTGCCGGTGCGCCCAGTGCCCTGTGCAGCAGGTCCTCGTGGCTGCCGGTCCGGGCCTCCGGCACAGTGAGCACCCGCTCCGGGGAGCCCCAGGCGTCCGCAGCCATCACAGTTCCCTGGTAGGAACCGAAACCTATCAGGGTCACGCCTTCGGAACCGTGGCGCTCGCGGAGCAACTGGCCCACGTTCACCAGCCCGTCCCGCGCCATGTCCGTGGCCCGGGCATCGCCCACATGGGTGTTGTGCTCCCAGATGATCCCTTTGGACGCCGGGCCCAGATGCGCACTCAACCGGTCCACAGTGTCCGCCATGTGGCGGTCCCGGACGTTCCAGGACTCGCGGCTCCCCTGCACCATGATCCGGTAGTAGTGCTCGGCGTTGGCGGCAACCACAGCGTTCTGGACCGCGTCGAAAGCCTCGTCGCTCGCGACGCGCGGTTCGTGGTCCCGCAGCGCAAGTGTCCGGTTCCGCACCTCGGTCAGCAGTGCAACCACATCAGCCTCGCACGATTCGGGGACCAGCCGGGTGCTCCAGGCGTACTCGTGCGGGTCTTCGTGATGCGGAAGGAAACACTGCCACGCCCGCATGGCAGCGGGAACGGCGTCGGGCTCGTTTTCCTCGAGCCAGCCGATGATCTCCCGCAGGGAATCCCACAGCGAGTAGACGTCCAGGCCGTAGAAGCCAACCCGCTCCTCCATCGGACGCTCCAGGTTCCAGCCGCGCAGCCAGTCAAGGAAACCTGCCACTTCCTCGTTTGCCCACATCCAGGTGGGCCAACGACCGAACCCGGCAAGCATGGTGTGCACGCCCGTATCCTGCCCGCTTTGTCCCCGGACCCAGCGGTTGATCCGCCAGCAGTCCGGCCAGTCGCCTTCCACTCCGATCCAGCTGTATCCCTGTTCTTCGATCAGCCGCATGCTCAGGCGCGCACGCATGGTGTAGTACTCGTGGGTGCCGTGGGATGCTTCACCGATGGCCACAAAGCGTCCGGCACCGGCCCTGTGGACCAGCCGGTCAAGGTCCCGGAGTCCGCTGAGGGGCCTGGCCAGGGTGCGGATCTCGTCCAGCATGCTCAGGACGGCACGGTTTCCGTTGGTCATGTCGGGTCCTCGAGCGAGATGGCTTCAAGGTATTCCGGAACACGCACCCGCCAGCCGAGTTCGCGCTTGATGCGGATCCGGAGCGCATCGGACGCCTCCGGTTCGCCATGGGTGATGTAGGTCATCCGGGGCTCCCGTCCGGCGGCCCTCATCCACTCGATCAGCCCGTCGGAGTCCGCATGCGCGGACAGGCTTTCCATCTGGATCACTTCGGCCCGGATGCGCACGTCCTCGCCGTAGATGCGAAGTTGCCGTTCGCCGGCGGCGAGCGCGGCGCCGCGGGTTCCGCCGGCCTGGTACCCGCTGAGGATGATGGCGTTTTTCGGATCGGGTCCGTATTCGGCGATGTGGTGCAGGATCCTGCCTCCGGTGAGCATCCCGCTTGCGGAAATAATCACCATTGGTCCCCCGCGGAGGTTGAGCAGCTTCGAGTCGTCCACCGTCCGGGTCATCTTGGCCACTTTGTACATGTCCTCGTACTCCCGCTGCTTGAGCCGGTGCTCATCCGGATGCCGCTGGTACATGCCGGACGCGTCAATGGCCATGGGGCTGTTCAGATACACGGGGATGTCCGGAATAGCGTTTTTGCTGCGGAGCCGGGACAGGTGCAGCATCAGTGTCTCCGCGCGTCCGACGGCGAACGCCGCAATCATGATCACGCCGTTCTTCTTCGCCACACGGGTGATGATCTCCCCCAGCTGCAGTTCAGGATCCAGGCTCGAATGCTTGCGGTTTCCGTAGGTGGATTCGGTGACGAGTATGTCAGTGGCGCCGAGTCCCCGGGGCGGAAACATCAACGGATCATCGTTGCGTCCCAGGTCGCCGGTGAAATGGACGGAATGCTGGCCCACGTCGAGCCTGATCTGGGCTGCGCCCAGGATGTGGCCGGCAGGCAGGAACGTCGCGGTGATGCCCCCGCCGAGCTCCAGCGGGGTGTCGAAGCCCTGTTCCCGGAAGCTGTCGAGCGAGCGGACCGCGTCCGCAGCCGTGTAGAGCGGAACCGGCGGGCTGTGCCTGGACGACCCGTGCTCGTAGGCGTACTTGGCTTCTTCTTCCTGCAAGTGCCCGCTGTCCGGCAGGAGCAGGGTGCACAGTTCGGTGGTGCCCTCCGTGGCGTACACCGGCCCGCTGTAGCCGTCCCGGACCAGGGCGGGTACGTAGCCGGTGTGATCTAGATGCGCATGGGTCAGAAGGACGGCGTCAATGGAGTCCGGCCTGACGTGGAAGGGGATCCGGTTGCGGTCTCGGAGCACCTTGTAGCCCTGGAACAGCCCGCAGTCCACGAGGATGCGTTTCCCGGCTGCCTCAACCAGGTACCGGGAACCGGTCACGCTGTCCGTGGCTCCGAGGAACCGGAGTTGCGGGTGTCGGTGTTTCATAATGCTCCCTGCTCCCGTCGCGCAGCGTGCCCGTTGCCGTCCGGCGGCAGCGGCAGCGCCAGGGCCCGGCAGGCGCATGGGCTGCAACGCGCCGGAATGCGCAGTCGCGATGTACGTCCTAGCTTCCGCTTCTTCCGGCAGCCCACCTAGGGCCGAAAGTCACGGCTGCCCGCGAGCTCCCGCCTTTTCTGGAACCGGGGCCGGCAGTACGCTGGAACCACCCCTTGGAGACGTCGTATGGCTGAACAGGATCTAATCACCAGCGCCCGCGCGGCGTACGCCCGCAGGGACTGGCCCGCGGCCCGCAACGGTCTGCTGGCCGCCAGGACCACCACCGGCCTGGAGCTGCAGGACCTGGCTGCCCTGGCCGACTCGATGTGGTGGCTGGGCGATATTCCCGAATCGCTCTCGGTGGCAGAGGATCTGTACCGCGGCCTTGCCGGAGCCGGTGACCGGCCCGCTGCCGCTATGAAGGCCATACTCCTGTCCCTGCAGTGGGGCACCCGGGGGGATCTCGTGGTTGCCTCCGGGTGGCTCAACCGGGCACGGCGCCTGCTGCAGGACCTGCCGGAAGGGCCTGAACACGGGTACCTGCTCTACCTGGACAGCGCGATGTCCCTGGACCTGGAGGAAGACCCCGGACCGGCGCAAGCAGCCGCAGCCAGGCTCGACGCCCTGGCGAACCGCCTGGCGGACCCCACCCTCGGCTGCTTTGCCCGGGTCATTGCCGGACTTGGCGGGGTCCGGGCCGGGCGGACCGAGGACGGTTTCAGCGACCTGGACGAGGCCATGCTGCCGGTCTTGGCCGGTGCCGTTGCGCCCGTATGGGCGGGAGACATCTATTGCACCGTCATCCACCTCTGCCACCAGCTCGGAGACCTGGCCAGGATGCGGGCCTGGACCGGCGCTCTGGAACAGTGGACAGCGGGCCTGTCAGCCACTTTTGTGTACACCGGCGTCACCCGCATCCACGAACTTCAGCTGGTCAGCGCCGAAGGCGGCTGGGATGCGGTGGAGCGCGAAATAGGCGCTTCCAGCGACAACCTGGTCACAGCACATGGCTGGATGGCCGGTGCGGGCTACTACGAACTCGGCGAGGTCCGCCGCCTGCGCGGCAATGCTGCCGGGGCGCTGGCCGCGTACCGCCGTGCCCGGGACCTCGGGGTGGACCCGCAGCCCGGCGAGGCCCTGTTGCACTATGAAGCCGGCGACACTGCCCTGGCGCTCAACCAGCTCCGCGCCTCGCTGGGCGAGAGCCGACTGCTGGACCGGGCCAGGCTGTTGCCGGCCGCCACCGAGCTGGCACTGGCCCGGCGTGATGCGGCGCTCGCAGAGGCCCTGGCAGCCGAACTGGAAAGGACCGCCGCCCGGTTCGCCTCTCCGGGCCTCCAGGCATGGGCATGCCAGGCCCGTGGCGCCGTCCTGCTGGCGTCCGGCCGCGCGGACGGCGCGCTGCCGTTCTTTGAGGCGGCCGCCCGGACGTACCGCGCGCAGCGTGCGCGCTACCGCACGGCCCGGATCCACGAGCTTCTGGCCGAGTCCCGGCGCGCCCTAGGCCATGCCGGTGCGGCCGATGCCGACCTCGCCACAGCACTCGCCATCTACCGCCAGCTAGGGGCCGTCCCCGACGTGGAACGGCTGGAGCGCGCGGGAGACCGCGCCGGCGGCACTGCCGGCGGCGCGGACAGGGGCGGACTGACGGCCCGCGAGCGCGAAGTCCTGGCACTCATCACCACTGGTGCCAGTAACCGCCAGGTGGCGGATGCCCTGGTCATCAGTGAAAAGACAGTGGGTCGGCACCTGGCCAACATCTTCGCCAAGATCGGGGTCTCCACCAGGACCGCCGCGGCCGGCTGGGCCAGGGACCACGGACTGGCGTGACGTACGACGACGGCGAGCGCCGCTCCCGTCGTCGTCGTGCGTCCGCCTGAAGGCCCCCTTGCAGGGACATGCTCCTGCATCATTCACCCCACGGCCCCGGTGAAAGATGCATGATCCGCCCGACGCGGCGTGCCCGGCCGCGAACGTACTTTCGAAGTAGCCGGACACGGAGTCCGCCGAAGAAAGGAAAGACAATGACCACCACAGACCTCCACCTCACGGCAGGAGACGGTGCGGCCGCCCGCGGTGACACGGTGGCCGCGGAGGACGCCGTTGAAGCCGCAGCGGCCCGCCTGATCGGCATCCTCAACGACAGCTCGGCCGCCGTCCTGGCAAGCATCGGCCACCAGACCGGGCTGTTCGACGTGATGGCCGGGCTGCCGCCTGCCTCGAGTGAGCAGATTGCCGACGCTGCCGGGCTCAACGAACGCTATGTCCGCGAATGGCTCGGCGGCATGGTGACGGCCCGCTTCGTCGAGTATCGGCCCGACGCCGGCACCTACCGGCTGGACCCCGCGCTGGCGCCGTCCATCTCCGGCCAGGGCGTCGACAACCTGGCCCGGACGCTGCAGTACATCACGTTGATGGGTGAGGTGGCGGGCAAGATCGCGCATAAATTCCGGACGGGCGGCGGCCTGGGGTACGAGGACTATCCGGATTTCGTCGGCATCCAGGCCGCTGACAGCGCCTCGGTCCATGACGCATCCCTCGTGTCCGCCATCCTCCCGCTGGCCGGGTGCGTGGACAGGCTGAAGAAGGGAATAGACGTCGCGGATATCGGCTGCGGCGCCGGGCACGCCGTCAACCTGATGGCCGAAGCCTTTCCCGCGAGCCGTTTCACGGGCTACGACTTCTTCGAGGACGCGGTGCTCGCCGGGCGGGCGGAAGCCCGGCGGCTGGGACTGCGGAACGTCAGGTTCGAGATCCTGGACGCGGCGGACCTTGACGTCGTGGAGGGGCTGGACCTCATCACCCTTTTCGATGCCATCCATGATCAGGCCCGGCCGGCCAAGGTGCTGCGGAACATTCACAACGCGCTGCGCCCGGACGGCACCTTCCTCATGGCCGACATAAAAGCTTCAAGCAACCTGCTGGACAACATTGAGCTCCCGTGGGGGACGTTCCTCTACGCGATTTCCACGTTCCACTGCATGTCCGTTTCCCTGGCGCAGGGCGGGGACGGGCTTGGAACGGTGTGGGGCGTCCAATTGGCTGAATCCATGGTCCGGGCTGCGGGCTTCGGCACCGTTGAGGTGAAGGAACTCGAGGAGGACCCGTTCAACGCCTACTTTGTGGCCCGCAAGTAGGCGCCTGACTGCTCAGCCGGCGGGGTCCCGCGCTGCCGGGGCCCTGCTGCCGGGCATCTATTGCCGGGCATCTATTGCTGGGGACCGGCGATGTTCACCAGCCACGCGACGCCGAACCTGTCCGTGCACATTCCGAAGGTGTCGCCCCACGGCGCTTGTTCGAGCGGCACCGTCACGGTGCCGCCGTCGGACAGCTTCTCCCAGTACCCGCGCAGTTCGGCGTCGTCATCTCCGCTGAGGGAAACGGAGAAGTTGTCGCCGGGGGTGTAACTCATGCCGTTGGGTGTATCGGCGCCCATCAGCACCATGCCGGATCCGGTGGTCAGCATGCCGTGCATGATCTTGTCCTGCTCGGACGCGTCTTCGCTGGCATGGAACTCACCAAAGGTACTCATTGCCAGTTCGCCTCCAAATACGGACTGGTAAAAGTTCATGGCCTCCCGCGCATTGTCCCGGAAGCCAAGGTAGGGATTCAGTCTCGTGGTCATCTTCTTGTGTCCTCTCGTACCGGTCGATACCCGGACCACCCGTGGATCCGGTGGCCGCCCGGGCTTGGAACACTTCATATGTTGCCCCAGTCATGCCGGACTGCATAGGGGCGGCGATGGCCCTCGGCCTCAGCTCCAAAGAGCAACGTGAACTTTGGATCCCCGTCGTTCAAGCCCCCGCGAGCCGCCCGGAGCAACCATGGCGGCTGTTGCATCCGGTGTGGTGACGAAGCGCTGCAGCGCCTTTGCCTTGGAGGTTGTCCGGCCGTGGCTAAGCGTGCTTGCCCACCACAGACCGGAAACTGGAGTTCCGACGACCGGTACGCGCACCAGGACTCCGGTTTGGAGTTCCGCCCGCACAATATGCCCCACGGCCAGTGTCAAGCCCTCTCCCGCCCTGACCGCGGCGAGCGCGTCGGTTTCGCTGCTTAGCCGGATCACTTCGGGCACTACGCCCATCGACGACAGCCACCGCCCTTCATCCGTCTCCGCCTGGATGCCGGAGGGGCCGGCGAACCACGGGCGGTCCATTAGCCGTCCCAGTGGTACCGGCCCGTGCAGCACCGCGAGGGGATGCGACGCCGCCACCACAAAGACGCGCTGATACCGTAGGAAAGGGACCATCTCCAGTCCGACGTCGGCACCCGGGCCGGCTGGCTGCGCAGGCCTGGCCCCGAGGGCTATGTCGTAGGCGCGGTCAAGCAGAAGCGACGCTATGTCGGCAGCGGACTCCACTACGACATCGACAGAGGCTCCGGGGACCCGTTTGGTGAAGAGGTCAAGCAGCCGTCCGGCCGCATGTTCAGCGAACGGGGCTGTTGCGACGATTCTTAGCAACCCCGCGTCTGTGGTTGCGTGGGAGACCTCCCACCGGGCCTGGTCAGCCAGGCCGACGATTTCCTGGGCATAGTCCGCCAGCGCCCGGCCGCCCGGCGTCAGGGCAATGCCTCCGGCAGCACGGACGAAGAGGGGGTCGCCAAGGTCCCTTCGGAGCGCAGCCAGGGCCGAGGAGACCGCCGGCTCGCTGACAGCAAGGGCCGCCGCGGCAGCGTGAAGCGACCCCAGTCTGGCCACGAGCGCGAAGGCCCGCAGCTGGCTCAAAGTCATCGACACGGCTTCATAACCCTTCGCTTATGACGATATTGACACTCCACTCGGGCCGGGGCAAGACTGACCTCAAATCGGCGTCTTACAGTGTGCGGCGCCATGGAGTGAGGTAGGGACAATGCAGATTCCGGCTCCTTTTGACTACGTGCGGGCCAGCACGGTGAACGATGCCCTTGAACTCCTTGCACGCCACGGCCCCGAGTCCCGGGTGATAGCCGGCGGGCACAGTCTGCTGCCCATGATGAAACTCCGCCTGGCCCGTCCCGAATGGCTGATTGACATCAACGACCTGTTCGAGCTCGACTTCATCCTTCTCGACGGGGATCACCTGCGGGTGGGCGCGCTGACGCGCCATACGGCCCTCTTGGAATCAGCCGAAGTGGCCCGACTCTTCCCGATCATTTCGGACGCCGAAGCGGTCATCGCGGATCCTGTGGTCCGCAACCGCGGAACCATTGGCGGTTCCCTGTGCCAGGCCGACCCGGCCGAAGACCTTTCCACGGTCTGCGACGTCCTGCGTGCTGTGGCGGTGGTCCGCGGTCCCGGCGGCGAACGCCTCGTCGACATGAAGGAGTTCCACCGCGGCCCCTATGAAACGGCGGTGGCACCAGATGAGTTGCTGTGCGAAGTCCGGTTCCCCGTTCGTCCGAGCTCGGGAAGCGCCTACGAAAAAGTGGAACGCCGGGTTGGCGACTGGGCCGTCGCCGCAGCCGGGGCGGCTGTCTCGCTGGCGGACGACGGTAGCGTCGATGCCGCGGCCATAGGTCTCACGGCACTGGGCATCGACGGAACCGTCGAGGAAGCCGCAGCCGTACTCCTTGGACAGCAACCCCGCGAGGAGCTGTTCGTCGAGGCCGGCCGGCTGGCAGCCATTGCGTGTGATCCCGTCGCGGACCAGCGCGGACAGATCGACTACAAACGGCATCTGGCCGACGAGCTCACCCGCAGAGTCCTGCGGCTTGCATGCGCCCGGGCTGCCGGAACACAGGAAGGTTGAGCTCCATGCAGATCAGCATGACCGTGAACGGCAACGAAGTAGCCTCCGACATCGAACCGCGGGTGCTGCTGGTTCATTACATCCGCGAAGTCCTTGGCCTCACGGGCACGCACTGGGGGTGCGACACCACCAACTGCGGAACGTGCGTGGTCCTGATGGACGGCCAGCCCGTGAAGTCCTGCACCGTGCTCGCGGCGATGGCGGCCGGGCACGATATCCGCACCGTTGAAGGACTCGCCACGGCAGGCACTCTCGATCCGGTTCAACAGGGGTTCATGGAGGAGCACGGGCTGCAGTGCGGCTTCTGCACCCCCGGCATGATGCTCACGGCCCGCGCCTTGCTGGACAAGAACCCGCATCCGGACGACACCGAGATCCGGAAGGCCATTTCCGGGCAGATCTGCCGCTGCACCGGATACGCCACCATCGTCCGCTCAGTGCAGTGGGCTGCCGCCCACCCGGCAGGGTCGGCCGCCGACGTTGCAGCACCAGACGAAGTCATCGAGGGTACGGACACGGCGGTCCCGGACGTCGCAGACACAGAGGTGAAGGCATGACTGTTATCCACGATCGGCCCGGCAATCCGGCGGCCGGTGACGCCGACCGGCCGATCGGGTACGGGCGCATCCAGCGCAAGGAAGACCCCCGGTTCGTCCGTGGGAAGGGCCACTACGTCGACGACATTGTGCTGCCGGGAATGCTGCACGGCGCCATCCTGCGCGCCCCGGTTGCCCATGCGCGGCTGGTCTCGATCGACACCACCAACGCGTTGGCCCACCCGAAAGTGCTCGCCGTGATTACCGGCAAGGACCTGCTGGCGCTCAATCTGGCCTGGGCGCCCACGCTTTCAGCGGATGTGCAGGCTGTGCTCGTGACCGACAAAGTGCGCTTCCAGGGGCAGGAGGTCGCTTTCGTCGTCGCGGAGAACCGCTACGCCGCACGGGATGCCTTGGAACTGATCGACGTCGAATATGACCTGCTCCCTCCGGTGATCGATGCGCGCAAAGCCCTGGACCCGGACGCCCCCCTGATCCGGGATGATCTCGAAGGCCGGACGGACAACCGGATTTTCGACTGGGAGATGGGCGATGAGGCGGAAACCGAGGCGGTATTCGCCGCAGCCGACGTCGTCGTGGCACAGGAGGTCGTCTACCCCCGAGTCCATCCGGCACCCATGGAGACCTGCGGCGCCGTCGCGGACTTCGATGCCGTCTCCGGAAAGCTGACGCTCTATGAGACGACCCAGGCCCCGCACGCGCACCGCACCCTGTTCGCGATTGTGGCCGGCATCCCCGAACATAAGATCCGTATCGTCTCCCCCGATATCGGCGGCGGCTTCGGTAACAAGGTGGGTATCTATCCCGGCTACATCCTCGCCGTCGTCGGATCGATCGTCACCGGCAAGCCGGTGAAGTGGGTGGAGGACCGCTCGGAAAACCTGATGTCGACGTCGTTCGCCCGGGACTACATCATGCAGGGCGAGATCGCCGCCACCAAAGACGGCAAGATCCTCGCTCTCAGGACCAGCGTGCTGGCCGATCACGGCGCGTTCAACGCCACCGCGCAGCCCACTAAGAACCCCGCCGGCTTCTTCTCGATCTTCACTGGCAGCTACGACCTGAAGGCCGCGTTCTGCAAGGTCAGGGGCGTCTACACCAACAAGGCTCCGGGCGGCGTTGCCTACGCGTGTTCGTTCCGGGTGACGGAAGCCGTCTACCTTGTGGAGCGGATGGTGGACATCCTGGCCCGAAAGCTGGACATGGACCCGGCGGAACTCCGGCTGAAGAACTTCATCAAGCCCGAACAGTTCCCCTACGCGAACAAGACCGGCTGGGTCTATGACTCAGGCAACTATGAAGAGGCCATGCGCCTGTCGATGAAGATGGCCGGCTACGAGGCGCTCCGGCGCGAGCAGGTAGAAAAACGCGAACGTGGCGAACTCATGGGCATCGGCGTCGCCTTCTTCACTGAGGTCGTGGGAGCCGGCCCCCGCAAGCACTTCGACATCGTGGGTCTGGGCATGGCCGACGGCGCCGAGTTGCGCGTCCACCCCACCGGCAAGGCCGTCGTGCGGCTTTCCGTCCAGAGCCAGGGGCAGGGCCACGAGACCACGTTCGCGCAGATCGTCGCGGAAGAGCTCGGCATTCCGCCGGAGAACATCGACGTCGTCCACGGCGACACGGACCAGACGCCCTTCGGCCTGGGCACGTACGGGAGCCGATCGACACCGGTCAGCGGCGGCGCGGTGGCACTCGTTGCGCGGAAGGTCCGCGAAAAGGCGAAGCTTATCGCCGCAGCCATGCTCGAAACCCGGCCCGAAGACCTCGAGTGGGAGAAGGGCCGCTGGTTCGTCAAGGGCGATCCCGGCGCCGGGAAGACCATCGAGGAAATCGCCATGGCCGCCCACGGCACCATGACGCTGCCCGAAGGGGTCGACGGCAACCTCGACGCCGAGGTCACGTACGACCCGCCGAACCTGACCTTCCCCTTCGGCGCCTACATCTGCGTAGTGGACATCGATGCGGGTACAGGCCACGTCAAGGTGCGGCGTTTCATCGCGGTGGATGACTGCGGGACCCGGATCAACCCGATGATTATCGAAGGCCAGGTGCACGGCGGCCTGACCGACGGCGTCGGCATGGCCCTCATGGAAATCATTGAGTTCGACGAGGCAGGCAACTGCCTGGGCGGCTCCTTTATGGACTACCTGATCCCCACGGCGATGGAGGTACCGGACTGGGAGACCGGATTTACAGTGACGCCATCACCGCACCACCCCATCGGCGCCAAGGGCATCGGAGAGTCCGCCACAGTCGGCTCGCCCCCGGCCATCGTGAACGCGATCGTCGACGCCCTGGCACCTTACGGGGTGGTCCACATGGACATGCCGTGCACGCCGGCCCGGGTGTGGGAGGCCATGCAGGGCCGGCCAAGGCCACCGATCTGACATGCAGGCCACGGGAGAAACCCTCGCGGCAAGGGCAACGGAACTCATCAGCCGCCGGGAGCCGTTCGTCCGTGCCACGGTGGTGCGGGCGCAGCGGCCCACGAGTGCACACGCCGGTGACACCGCCCTGATCCTGTCCACCGGGGAAATGAATGGCTTCGTGGGCGGAAACTGCGTCGAAGCCTCCGTGCGGGAATACAGCCTGAAGGCACTCGCAGCCCAGGAGCCGTTGTTGCTCCGCGTTGTGCCCGGCGAGCCGTCGCACCGGAGCGAGGAAGGCGCCGTCGAGGTGTCAAACCCCTGCCTCAGCGGAGGAACGGTGGAAATCTTCCTCGAGCCGCACATCCCGGCGCCGCGGGTGCTGGTGGTCGGCACCACCCCGGTGGCCCAGGCCCTGGCTTCACTCGGAGCCGGAGTCGGCCTGCAGATGGAACTGACCGACGGGCAGGCGGCCGACCCCCGGCCCGACGACGCCGCCCTGATCGTCGCCTCCCACGGCAGGGAGGAAGAAGGTGCGCTGGAAGGCGCACTGCGTGCCGGGGTGCCCTACGTCGCGCTGGTTGCCAGCGAGGTGCGGGGCGCCGCCGTCCTGGCATCCCTGGACGTGGACGAATCTTTGCGCTCCCGTGTGTTCAGCCCGGCAGGGTTGGACCTGGGAGCCCGCACCCCGGGCGAGATCGCCGTGTCCATCCTCGCGCAGCTCATTGCCGAACGGGCCAAGGGACGGCACCCGGCGGCTGGACAAAGCGCACCGGCGACGGCCATTGACCCTGTGTGCGGGATGACTGTGGCCGCTGTCGAGTCAACGCTGCACCTCGAGCACGGCGGCACCACCATCTACTTCTGTTCCCGGGGATGCTACGAGGCATTCCGCAAAGATCCGGAACGCTATGACGCCTCCCGATGAAGCCCAGCCGCGTCATGCACGCAGCCCTGACCCGCTGACACCCGGCCGTCCAACCGGAAAGCCCCGGATTGCCGGGCTGGTCCTGGCCGCGGGCGGATCCCGCCGGCTGGGACGCCCCAAGCAGCTCCTTCCCTACGGAGACGGAGTGCTGCTCGACGCCGTACTGGCCACCGCCCGGGCCTGCGGCTTCGCCCAGCTGGTGTTGGCGTTGGGCGGCTCGAGCGAAGAGGTGCTGAAAGTAGTGAACACGGCTGGCTGCGATGTCGCCGTCAACCCGGACTTCGGCACCGGGTGTGGATCGTCGATAGCCGCCGCCCTGCCGGCGCTTCATTCCGACATAGATGTGGTGGTCCTGTTGCTCGGGGACCAGCCGGGGGTCATGGCCGAGAACGTGTACAAGCTGCTGGCGGGACGCGGGCAGTCCGGAATCGCCGTCTGCCGCTACGACGACGGAATCGGCCATCCGTTTGCCTTTGCCCGGTCCGCCCTGCCGGCGCTCGCCGGACTGCACGGCGACAAGGCGGTGTGGAAGTTGTTTGAGGAGCGGGCGTCGGAGGTGGCCGAGGTGACCGTGTCCGGCGCCATTCCCCTGGACATCAACACCGATGAGGACTACGAACGGGTGCTCAACGCGCTTCGGGGCGTACCGTGAGCAACGCTGCGCGCAGTGGCGCGGAAGAAGATGTGCAGCAGCTGGTTCCGGACGTTCCGTCGCTAATGGCTGCACTTGACGACGGCGACTACCTCGCCGACGTCGGACTGGCCACGGCGCTGTTCCTGGCCGTGCGTTTGCCCCAGCCCATCCTGCTGGAAGGAGAAGCGGGGGTGGGCAAGACGGAGGCTGCGAAGGCGCTGGCCCGCGTGCTCAACACTCCCCTGTTCCGGTTGCAGTGCTATGAGGGGATTGACGCAGGTGAAGCGCTCTATGAATGGAACCACCAGCGCCAGCTGCTCGGGATCCGGCTGGCAGAAGTGCGCGACGCAGCCCTGAACGAGTCGGACCTTTTCGGGCCGCAGTACCTGCTGCGCCGGCCGCTGCTCCAGGCGATCGAGCATCCCGGACCGCGCCCGGCCGTGCTGCTGCTGGACGAGATCGACAGGGCTGACGCCGAATTCGAGGCGTTCACCTTCGAACTGCTGGCAGAGGCCGCTGTGACCATCCCGGAACTGGGCACCATCCGGGCCACGCATCCGCCGGTTGTGGTCCTCACGTCCAACCGGACGAGGGACCTGCATGACGCGCTCACGCGCCGCTGCCTCTATCACTGGATCGACTATCCCGCGCCCGCGCGGATTGCCGAGATCGTGCGCCGCCGTGTCCCCGGAAGCGCCGGTCCCCTGGCTCAGGAGGCAGCGTCCGCCATCACGAAGATGCGGTCACTGGACATGGCCAAGCCACCCGGGATCGCCGAAGCGATCGACTGGGTATCCGCTTTGTCGGTGCTCGGCATCACGCACATCGATGCGCCCACCGTGGAGAAGACCTGGGGCTCGATCGTCAAGAACCGGGACGACCTCGAGCTTGTGGGATCGCGTGGCGCGGCCTGGCTGGTCGGGGACGGCCATGGCTGATTTCGGTGCCGCCATCAGCCCGCCCGGAGTGGAGGCCGCTTCCCTGGCCGCCGGACTTGTCACTGCGCTGCGCCGTGCCGGCCTGGCGACTTCCCCGGACCGCGCCGTTCGGCTGGCAGAAGCCCTCCGCCTGATCCCGCCCTTCGCCCGCGAACCGCTCTACTGGACGTGCCGGGTGGTCCTGGTGTCCTCCCGGGAGCAGGTGCCGGTTTTCGACGCCGTCTTTTCCGCCGTGTTTGATGGCCGGATTGACCCGGCAGACAGCAGGGGCGCCACCAAGGCAGAACCGGCGATCGACCCCGGGGCGCGCCTCCGCCCGTCCCCGCCGTCAGGGGCGGCGAAGGCGCCGTCAGCCCTCCCCAAGGCTTCGCCGCCCGCTCTGCTTCCCGGCAGGGAACGCTCCGGTGAGGGGGACGGTCCTGAGCGCGAGGCCATTCTGGCCATGGCGTCGGCGGAGGAAAGAATGCACGAAACGTCCTTCGCCGAGCTCTCCGCCGAGGAAGTGGGCCAGGTACGCCGGCTCGTTCGGGAGATAGTCTTCGCCACGCCGGAACGCCTGAGCCGCAGGACCCGCAAGTCTTCGCATAACAATGCACGGCTGGACATCCGGAGCACCGTCCGTGCAGCCCAGCGCACCGGCTCCGATGCCACAAAGCTCATCTACGCCCATCGCCGGCCCCGTCCGCGGCAGCTGGTCCTGCTGTGCGATGTATCGGCGTCCATGGAGCCCTACACAAGGGTGTTCCTGTCGTTACTGCAGGGCGCCGTCGCCGGAGCCCGGGCGGAGGCGTTCGTGTTCTCTACCCGCCTGACGCGGCTGACGCAGCAGCTGGCAGTCCGGAACCCTGATCAGGCGCTGGCCCGGGCCGCCGCGAGGGCGCCGGACTGGGCGGGAGGGACACAGATCGCGGAAAGCCTGCGGAGCTTCATTGACGCGCACGGCCGCCGCGGTTTGGCCAGGGGTGCGGTGGTGGTTGTGCTCTCCGACGGCTGGGCCCAGGATGATCCGGGCCTCGTGGCCACGCAAATGGGACGCCTGAAGCGGCTCGCCTACCGGATTGTCTGGGTTAATCCGAGGAAGGCGGACGTGAACTACCGGCCGCTGGCGGGCGGTATGGCGGCGGCGCTCCCCTACTGCGACGCCTTTGTCAGCGGCCACAGCTATGCGGCCCTCGCGGAAGTGGCAGCCGCGGTCCGGGACGGACGCGGGACAACACAAGAGAGGCAGGGCAACAGCTAATGCAAATAGACAGCGCTTTCTCCGTAGTCGCTCCCATCGACAAAGTCTGGGACACGCTTATGGACTTCCAGCGCGTGGCCGGATGCGTACCAGGGGCTCAGATCCTGAACAAGCTTTCCGACGACGCCTATCAGATAGGGATGAAGGTGAAGCTGGGACCGGTTTCCATGCAGTACAAGGGGCAGATGTCCGTCCTCGAACGGGACGCTGACGAACACCGCGCGGTGTTCCAGGGCCGGGCGCAGGAAACCCGCGGCCAAGGTACGGCCGAAGCCACTGTGACCCTGCGCCTGGCAGAGGCGCAAGGTTCGACGCAGGGTACAGTCAGCGCCGACCTGGCCCTGTCCGGAAAGGCCGCGGCAATGGGGAAAAGCGTCATCGGCGGCGTCACCGAGCAGATGATGGCGCTGTTCGCCGCCAACCTGCAGACGCTGCTGGCGGAACCTGCCGGGGAAGCACCGGGCGAGGCCGCGCACGAAGCGCCGGCCGAAGCCGGGCAGGGCGCGCCGGGCGAGGCCGGGCAGGAGGCACCGCCGGCACCTCTTCCCGGGTCACTTGGGGCACCTGTTCCCGCAGTATCCGCACCGTTGTCGCCGTCTGCCCCTTCGCCACCTTTGCAGCCCGACAACAGCCTGAATGCACTTTCGCTGGCTAAGGGAATGCTCACCGATCAGCTCAGCAACCCCGGGAAACTCATCGGGCTGCTTGCCGCCGTAGCGTTTTGTGCTTATCGGCTGGGCCGCCGTACGGGGCTGCGCTCGCGCCGGCCCTGAGCCGGCGGTGGAGGACAGAGGAAAATGCGTGACGTTCTCGCGGCCATGATGCCGGGCTGGCTGCAGGGTGGCACCGCCGGTTTGGCTACCGTCGTGCGGACTTTTCGTTCCGCACCGAGGCCCCCGGGCGCTGCCATGCTGGTCACGGCCACCGGCGAAGTCTTCGGCTCGGTCTCGGGAGGCTGCGTCGAGGGTGCCGTCTACGAGCTTGCCACACAGGTTAGGGCCGACCACCGCCCGGTCCTGGTGAGCTACGGCGTCAGCGACGACGACGCCTTCTCGGTCGGGTTGACCTGCGGCGGCACTATTGAGGTGTTTGTAGAGCCAATTTCGCAGCAAACCTTCGGGGAGCTGGACCGGGTCCGTGAGGACATCGAGACATCCCGCCCGGTGGGAGTTGCCACCGTGATCGAGCACCCCGATCCCGGCTGGCTGGGCCGCCACCTCGTCGTCCGGCCCGGCGGATTCGAAGGCGGGCTGGGTTCGGTCCGGGCCGATCGCGCCGTCGGCGACGACACCCAGGGCCTGCTGGCAGCCGGCCGGAATTCCGTCCTGACGTACGGCCCTGACGGCGAGCGCCTCGATACCGGCATGTCCGTGTTCTTCGCCAGCTACGCGCCGCGGCCGCGGATGCTGGTCTTCGGAGCCATCGACTTCGCCGCGGCACTGGCACGGTTGGGTACCTTCCTGGGCTATCAGGTCACCGTTTGTGACGCCCGCGCCGTATTTGCCACCCAAGCGCGGTTCCCCGATGCCGCGGAGGTGGTCCGTGCGTGGCCGCACCATTACCTCTCCGAGCAGCTCGCCCGGGGACTCCTCGACGAGCGGACCGTGATTTGTGTCCTGACCCACGACCCCAAGTTCGATGTCCCGGTGCTGGAGGCGGCCCTTCGAGGCCGTCCCGTCGCATACATCGGTGCGATGGGCTCCCGGCGCACGCACAACGATCGGATGGAAAGGCTTCGCGCTGCAGGCCTGAGCGACGAGCAACTGCTGAAACTGCACAGCCCCGTTGGCCTGGACCTGGGGGCGCGCACTCCCGAAGAAACAGCGGTATCGATCGGGGCGGAGATCATCGCCCTGCAATGGGGTGGCAGCGGTGAGCCGCTGGGGTCCCGAGCGGAGCGGATCCATCACGACGAAATGCCCGGGCGGGCCACTGACACGGCAGCCCCCGCGCCACAGACGGATCCATAACTCATCCGCTCCGAGGCGACTGGCGTTGATTGACGACAAAGTCCTTCGCGGCATGATCACCATTGGGCACCGCACCCGCTGCCACGCAGAGGTGGCTGTTCTCCGTGCAGAAATTAACGCAGGGCCATAAGCTCAAGGCATGGCCAGATACTTTGATGTGCACCCAGACGATCCCCAGCCGCGCGCGATAGGTCAGATAGTGGAGCTGTTGCGGTCCGGCGGATTGATCGCTTATCCCACCGACTCCTGCTACGCCCTTGGTGCGCAGCTCGGCAACCGCGAGGCCCTTGACCGCATCCGGGCCATCCGTCAGCTGGACAGCAAACACCACTTCACCCTGGTCTGCAAGGATTTTGCCCAGCTGGGCCAGTTTGTCCAGATCGACAACGATGTGTTCCGCAGCATCAAGGCGGTCACGCCGGGCAGCTACACGTTCATCCTTCCCGCCACGAAGGAAGTGCCCAAGCGCCTGCTGCACCCGAAGAAGAAGACCGTGGGCGTCCGCATCCCGGACAACGCTGTGGTCCAGGCGCTGCTGGCCGAGCTGGGAGAGCCGCTGCTCTCCAGCACGTTGCTGCTGCCCGACGAGGAAGAGCCGCTGACCCAGGGCTGGGAAATCAAGGAACGGCTGGACCACGTGGTGGACGCTGTGGTGGATTCCGGCGACTGCGGCGCGGAGCCGACCACGGTCATCGACTTCTCGAGCGGTTCGGCGGAAGTGGTCCGCCGCGGCATGGGAGATCCGTCCCGGTTCGAGTAGCCGCCTTGCCGCCCGGCAGGCGCCGCGGCCCGGCCGGGTTTAGTCTTTCTTGCGTGCCCTGCTGGGCTGGACCCGCGGAGGCTCGCCGGGCATCTTGGGATAGTCCGGAGGGAACGGAAGCTCCCCCAGCCCGGAGCCGACGTCCCGCTCCCACCACTCGAGCAGCACGTCAATTTTTCCCGGGTTGGCGTTCATGTCCGCCCACGGGTCCCCGACGGTCCGGAGCCGTTCCGGGACGGTGAGAATCGTGAAGTTCTTAGGGTCCGCGCTGCCCAGTTCGTCCCAGGTGATCGGGCAGGACACCGGGGCGTGGCCCAGCGCCCGGGGGCTGTAGGCGCCGGCTATGGTCCGGTCGCGGTTTGCCTGGTTGAAGTCCACAAACACCCGTTCGCCGCGTTCTTCCTTCCACCAGGCCGTAGTGACCTTGTCCGGCATCCGACGCTCCAGTTCACGTGCGGCAGCGATGACGGCGTGGCGGACGTCAAGAAACTCGCGGGTGGGCTCCACCGGCGCATAGACGTGCAGGCCGCGGTTCCCCGAGGTCTTGATAAAGGTGGTGAGTCCGGCTTCCGCAAGTACCTCCTTCAGCTCCAGGGCTGCAGGGATGGCGTCGTCGAAGTCGGTGCCCGGCTGGGGGTCCAGGTCGATCCGCAACTGGTCGGGGTTGTCAGTGTTGTCGGCACGCGACGGCCACGGGTGGAACACCACCGTGTTCATCTGGGCAGCCCAGACGGCGGCGGCCGGTTCGTCCAGGACCAGCATGGGATGCGAGCGCGCACTCGGAAAGACCACGTTCACCGACCGGATGAAGTCCGGCGTGCCCTTGGGCGGATTCTTGGAGAAGAACTGCTCGCCGTCGACGTTGTCCGAAAACCGCTGCAGTGCCACCGGACGGCCGCCGTTCGCCGCGATAAAGGCGTCCCCCACTTCCGCGAGGTAGCGCGCAAGGTCCAGCTTGGTCAGCCCGAGATCCGGCCACAGGACACGGCCGGGACTTGAGATCCGCATGTCGCGGGGGCCGTTCGGTCCGTCGACCGTGAGGGTGGTGGATTCGCTCGCCATGGTGACAACCTACCCCGCCCGGTCCGCTCCGTCAGCAGTTGGCTACCGAACGGAAGAAACTTCGGCCTGCTCACTGGGCACGCGACGTGCGTTCTGTAAGGATGTGAACTGGCCGGTCAACCCACGTGGCGGCCAACCGTCGAAGGAGACCCGTTCCATGATTGAAGCCGCTGGTGTGGACCAGGCAGCGAAGCAACTTGCACTGAACGCGCTGGCTGCGCATGAGGACCTCGTATCCAGCGGGCAGGACAGTGTGGACTTCCGGCGGCGCTTCGACCGTTATTTTCCTGACCTGTACCGGCTCTTCCACACCCTGTACGGCAGCAGACCGGACTTCCAGGAGCAGTTGACGGCGCTGGTTCTCCAGACCGCCCGCGCCTGGAACGAACGCCCGGCGGACCTCAAAGCCCTGGACGCGGAACGGGAACACCATCCCGGGTGGTTCCTCGCCAACAGCATGCTGGGCGGCGTCTGCTACGTGGACCGCTATGCGGAGGACCTCGAAGGAGTCCGCGCCCGGATTCCGTATTTCAAAGAGCTTGGCCTCACCTACCTGCACCTCATGCCGCTGTTCCTGGCACCTGAGCCGCATTCCGACGGCGGTTACGCCGTCTCCAGTTACCGCCGGGTCAACCCGAAACTGGGGACCATGGAACAGCTGCGTGAACTTGCCGCTGAGCTGCGGTCCAACGGCATCAGCCTGGTGGTTGACTTCATCTTCAACCACACTTCGGATGAGCACGAGTGGGCAAAGCGGGCCGCGGCAGGCGATCCCGAGTACAGCGATTACTACTGGATCTTCCCGGACCGGACCATGCCGGACGCCTTCGAGCAGAACGTGCGCGAGATCTTCCCGGAGAACCACCCGGGGTCCTTCATCCGGATGGAGGACGGCCGCTGGGTCTGGGCCACGTTCCACACGTACCAGTGGGACCTGAACTACTCAAACCCGGACGTCTTCCGGGCCATGGCCGGAGAGATGCTCTTCCTGGCCAACCAGGGGGTGGACATCCTGCGGATGGACGCAGTCGCCTTTATCTGGAAGCAGCTCGGAACTCCGTGCGAGAACCTCCCTGAGGCCCACACCCTGCTGCAGGCCTTCAACGCCGTCTGCCGCCTGGCCGCGCCGTCGCTGCTGTTCAAGTCCGAGGCGATCGTCCACCCCGACGAAGTGGCGCTGTACATCGATCCGGCAGAGTGCCAGCTTTCCTACAACCCGCTGCAGATGGCGCTGATCTGGGAGGCCATGGCCACCAGGGACGTGGCCTTGCTGTCGCAGGCCCTCGAGCGCCGGCACACCATTCCGGAGGGCACTTCGTGGGTGAACTACGTACGGAGCCATGACGATATCGGCTGGACCTTCGCGGACGAGGACGCCGCGGAACTGGGGATCAACGGCTTCGACCACCGCCGCTTCCTCAACTCCTTCTACGTCAACCGCTTCCCGGGCAGCTTCGCGCGCGGCGTTCCCTTCCAGGACAACCCGCGGACGGGTGATTGCCGCATCTCCGGCACGACGGCGTCGCTCTGCGGCCTGGAGGACAGCACCGGCCAGGCGGTGGACCGGATCCTGCTCGCCCATTCGGTGGCCTTCAGCACCGGCGGCATCCCCCTTCTCTACCTTGGCGATGAGGTGGGACAGCTCAATGACTACGGCTACGCCCTCGAGGAAGGCCACGGCGCGGACAGCCGCTGGGTGCACCGCCCGCACTACCCTGCCGGGAGATACGCGAAGCGCCGTGACCCGGCCACACCCGAAGGTGCGGTGTTTGAGGGCCTTCGGGCCATGATCTCGGTGCGGTCAGCAACCCCAGAATTCGCCGGAACACGGCTGGTCCACTTCGACACCAAAAACCGCGGCGTCCTGGGCTACCAGCGGCCGGGCGAAGGAACCCACATCCTGGTCCTCGCCAACTTCAGCGACGGAAACCAGACCATCACGGCGCAGACGCTTTCCGGATTCGCGGCCGGGGCGGTGGACCTGCTGACCGGGAACCCGGTGCGAATAGAAGGAGGGGTCACTCTCCGGCCACAGGAGTTCCGCTGGCTGCGGGTTACCCCGGCCGGCGGCTGAGCCCTGGCAGATCCGGCATCATGGATTCATGCCTGTACCCGAATCCTCCGTAACCATCACTGTCGGCGATGTCCAGGTCTCCGGCATCTACGCCCGGCCGGAGAAGCCGTCCGCAACACTTGTGCTTGCGCACGGCGCCGGCGCAGGCCTGGAGCATCCCTTCATGGCGGGCTTCACCAACGCGTTGAACGACGACGGCGTCGCCACTTTGCGCTTCAACTTCCCGTACCGCGAGGCCGGACGGAAATTCCCTGACCGGCCGCCGCTCGCGATCGCCACCTGGCGTGCGGCCATGGCGGAGGCCGGAGCCAGGGCGGCCGCACACTCCGACGCAGGCACGGTGTGGGCAGCCGGCAAGTCGTTCGGCGGAAGGATGGCGTCCATGGCCGTGGCCGAGGGAATGCCGGCGGCCGGGCTGGTGTACCTCGGCTATCCGCTGCATCCCCCGGGCAAGCCGGAGAAGCTGCGGGATGAGCACCTCTACGGCATCACCCTTCCCATGCTGTTCATGCAGGGTACTCGGGACACGTTCGCCACGCCCGAGCTGCTGGAGGGTGTGGTTGCCCGGATCGGGCCCACCGCTACCCTCCACTGGTACGACGGCGGTGACCACTCATTTGCGGTCGCCGGCAAAAAGCGGAGTCCGGAGGAGATCGGCGCTTCCGTCGCGGCCACGGTTGCGGCGTATTTGCGCTCACATGGCTAGGTTCACAATGCAAGGCCCACAAAGCTCCGGCCTTACTGCCTCGGAGCCGTATGGGCCATGTTCGGGGGCAGGGGCTCGTGGCGAAGGTAGGTCCGCCGGAAACGGCCGGTGCCCGCTGTCAATGCCCGCAAGTCCACCGCATAGCGCAGCAGTTCCTGTTCCGGTATCTCTGCACTGATTTCTGTGCCGCTGCCGTCGGCCGAGGCCGTTCCGGTCAGCCGCCCGCGCCGGGAGGAGAGATCGCTCATCACCGCGCCCACGTAGTCTTCGGCGACGCTGATGGTCACCGCCAGGACGGGTTCGAGGAGCTGGATCCGGCCCGCGGCCGCGGCTTCCCGCAGCGCAAGCGCCCCCGCCGCCTGGAAGGCCGCATCCGAGGAATCGACGCTGTGCGCTTTGCCGCCGGTGAGCGTCACCCGGATGTCCACCACCGGGAATCCCGCTGCCACGCCCTTCTGCATTTGCGCCCGGACACCCTTCTCGACCGAGCCGATGTACTGCCCCGGAATGACCCCTCCCACGGTCTTGTCAACGAACTCGAAACCCGCGCCGCGTTCGAGGGGCTCAACATCAATGTCACAGATGGCGTACTGGCCGTGGCCTCCGGACTGTTTGACGTGCCGGCCGTGGCCCGACGCCGGCGCCGCGAACGTTTCCCGCAGCGGGGTGACCACGTCCACGGTCTGCAGCTTGACCCCCTGCTCGCGCAGCCTGTCCAGCACCACCTCGCCGTGTGCTTCGCCCATGCACCAGAGGATCAGCTGATGGGTTTCGGCGTTCCGCTCAACGCGCAGGGTCGGGTCACCGGCTGCCACCTTCCCCAGGGACTTGGCCAGGGCGTCCTCGTCGCTGCGGGTTGCTGCTTCCACTGCCACGGGCATCAGCGGCTCCGGCATCTCCCACGAGAGCACCAGCAGCGGCGCCTCCCTGGCTGAGACGGTGTCGCCGGTCTCGGCATTGGCCAGCTTGGCGATTGCGCAGATATCCCCTGCCACGCAATACGGTACCGGCCGCAGGGTTGACCCCACCGGCGAGTAGAGGTGGGTGAGGCGTTCGTCGCTGTCGTGGTCTTCGTGGCCCCGGTCGGCCAGCCCGCGGCCGCTGACGTGCACGGCGGAGTCCTCGCGCAGCGTGCCGGAGAAAACCCGCACCAGGCAGACGCGGCCCAGGAACGGGTCGATAGTGGTCCGCACCACCTCGCCGGCGAGGGGGCCCGCGGGATCGCATGCCAGCGGCGGAACCGGTTCGCCGGCCAGACCGGTGACCTGCGGCAGGGTGCGCTCCAGCGGAGACGGAAAGGCGCGTGTCAGCATTTCCAGGAGTTCCGCCACGCCCAGGCCCGTTTCGGCGGACGTTGCCAGCACGGGAAAGAATGTTCCGCGGGCGACGGCGGTCTCCAGGTCGCTGACGAGGGCGTCGACGTCGATTTCCTCACCGCCGAGGTATCGGTCCATGAGGGTTTCGTCCTCGCTTTCCGAGATGATTCCCTCAATGAGCGTGCCGCGGGCACTTTCGGACGCCGCCATCTCCTCCGTGCCGGCGGGCCGCACTTCCGGTACGGGTGAGTGTGCGGAGTAGTCCGACACCGTTTGCGAGAGCAGTCCCAGCAGCCCGGTGGTGGTGTCTCCGGTGCGCACCGGGAGGTAGGCCGGTACCACCGAGTCGCCGAACGAGCGCTGGCACTCGGCCACAGTCGCCTCGAAGTTGGCACGCGGGTGGTCCAGCCGGCTGATCACAACCGCCCTCGGCATCCCTACCTGGTCGCATTCAGCCCAGAGCGCGGTGGTGGCGGCGTCGATGCCCTCGATGGCAGACACCACGAAAAGGGCCGCGTCCGCTCCCCGCAGTCCTGCGCGGAGTTCGCCGGTGAAGTCACCGTATCCCGGCGTATCCAGGAGATTGACCTTGATGCCGTCCACCACGAGGGGGGCTATGGAGAGCACCACGGACCGCTGTTGGTGCACTTCGGAGGGTTCGGCGTCGCTGACCGTCGTCCCGTCCGTGATCGATCCCATCCGCGAGATCACGCCGGTTGCGGCAAGCAGTGCCTCCACCAGCATTGTCTTTCCGGCACCGGAGTGGCCGACGAGAACCACGTTGCGGACTTTCTCCGGCGAATCGGCGGGCGCCCCGGCGGAGGCGTCCGCCCGCCGGGAATCAGAGGTGCTGCGGGCCGGGCTCTTGGCCCGGCCGTTTGAGCTTTTTACCGACATGAGCAACTCCAGGCGTCTTAGTCGTGAGCCGTCATGCGGCCTCTGTAAGACGATTCGACACCCTGAGGCCGCCGAACTTCAAGAGGGTGAGGTGCAGCCCCTGCCCGCGGGGTTAGCTTTCGTCGTGCCACCACCCTTCCCAGGGGGTGGATGTGAGCTGCCCGCTGGGGAAAGCGCCCATGGAGCCAGCCCCGCCGGCATGCGGATCCTTGTCCTTCCAGCCGGAGTGAAGGGAGAGTGTCAAAGTGCTCAAAAGAGTCATCATGGTGTGTCCTTCCGTTCGCTGCATGGACCGCTGTGTCCAGGTAGGAATGAGCGTAACCGTGCAATGTTTCGCGGCAACGACGCAAGGTTTCCGGTGTGTATCAGTTACCTCACTGGGGCACTTGCGGCCCTGGAGATCTACTCTGCAAGGATCAGGTACAGCGCGCGGCGGGCTTCGTCGATCTTTTCGACGGCGGCCAGACGCTGTTCGTCGGACGCCGCAACCCGGAACTGGTGAATGACACCCATGAGTTTGCCTACACTCTGATGAAACGCGGGACCCGTGCCCTCGGGGTCGGTGTTCCAGGCGTTGCCCAGCTCATCCTGGTGCTCCTCCACATACGCCTTGCCTGCATCGGTGAGAGTGAACTCCGTGCGCCTGCCCTCACCAACGGGCGCGATGAGTTCTTCGTCGACTAGCTGCTGCAGCGTCGGGTAGACAGAGCCGGGGCTGGGACGCCACGCTCCGGACGTTTTTTCCGCGATTGTCTTGATCAGCCCGTACCCGTTGGAGGGTGTCTCCGCCAGCAGGGAAAGAATCGCCGCGCGGACATCGCCCCTGTTGGCCCTGCGCGGGCCGCCCGGCCCAAAACCCGGCCCGAACCCTGGGCCAAAGCCAGGTCCGAAGCCGCGTCCGAATCCGCCGCCGCCATGTCCATGGGGTCCGCGGCGGCTGCGGCCGCGCTCAAAACGTCCCCGCTCGGGGCCATTGTCTGAAAATTTGTCGTGAATGCCTCTCATGGTGGCCTCATCTTTCCGTGTCATATCGCCGAGCACCGGCGATAGTTAACGATATATCGGTAGATATCGCCGGTCAAGAGCTCCGGGTTGCCGGCCGCGGGGAAACGAAACCGGGCGGCTACATCCTGTTCTTGGTCCGGGCGGTGGCCGGCGCGGTCCACGGGTCCTCCGGCCAGGGATGCTTCGGGTACCGGCCACGCATCTCCGCCCGCACCTGCGCGTAGGGTCCTGACCAGAACGACGCAAGATCGTCCGTCACCGCCAGGGGCCGCCTTGCCGGCGACAGAAGATGGAACAGCACCGGCACCCGGCCGCCCGCCAACCGCGGTGTTTCGGCCCAGCCAAAGCATTCCTGCAGCTTGACCGCCACAACCGGCCGGCCGTCGTCGTGCTCCGCGTCCGGGTAATCGATCCTGACGCGCGAACCGCTCGGAACCTCCAGCGTCTCCGGCGCCAATTCCCCGAACCGGGCCGCGTCCGGCCACGGCAAGAGTCGCCGCAGGGGTTCCGTGAGGTCGATCCCGGCGGTGGCGGCCCCGCCGGCAAGGGTTTCGAGTTCGGGCGCCAGCCAGTCATCAAGCCGGGACAACAGCGCCCCCTCGGACACATCCGGCCATGGACTGCCCAGTTCATGGTGCAGCAGCGCGAGGCGGCGGCGCAGGGCGTCCGCAGCCGTCGACCATCCGATGGTTCCCAACCCTTCCTTCGCCAGTGCGCGGGCTACGGCCGCCCGCCCCTCGGCGGCTGAGGGCCGCACCGGTGTCGAGGACAACACGATGGCACCCAGGCGGCGTTCCCGCCGGGCCGTGACCCGTCCCTGGGTGAAGCCGGCCTCCACGGTTTCCCGCAGCAGGTGCCGGGCGGAAGCCTCCGCCGTGTCAACGGAAAGCGGCGCCGCAGAGCGGATGACGGCCCCGGTTCCCGCAGCGTCGCGGCCTTCCGCGCGCGAGACTTCGGCAACCGCCAGCCACTCATGGCCGGACAGCGGGCTGCCCGCCGGAAGGCCCGCCCGGGTACCGGAAGAGAGCAGGTACCGCTCCCCCGCACCGGGCACGCGGCGCGCCACCCGGTCCGGGAAAGCGAGGCCGACGACGAACCCGACCGCCTCCGCGGCGGTCACCGGCGCCACGCCGCGTGACCGGTCGACGACGGCGAGTTCCTTGCGGACGATCCCTTCCATCCGCCGGACGTCCTCTTTCCAGCGCCGCGCCGCCGGATCCGTGCCTGAGCGCAGCGTGGCAAGCAACCGGGTGAGGTCGGCGCCGGGAGCGCGCTGGTCACCGGCGACGACGGCGACAGCCTCCGCGGCAGTCCGGTGGCCCACGGTTGCGGCACCGTCCAGCAGGGCGCGGGCCAGCCGCGGGTCGGCCGGAATCCTGGCCAGGGTCTTTCCAAGCTCCGTTGCGAGGCCGTCCGGTCCAACGGCGCCCAGCTCGCGGAGGACCTCCACGGCCTCATCCATCGCTGCCCCAGGCGGCGCGTCCGGAAGGGCCAATCCACGTCCGCCGGGTGATCCCCAGCAGGCCAGGACCAGGGCCGCTGCGGTCAGGTCGGCCACCACGATTTCGGGGGTCTGGTGCGCCGGCGCGGCTCCGAAGGCCTTCTGGTCATAGCACCGGACCACCCGGCCCGGGCCCTGGCGTGCGGCGCGACCGGCGCGCTGTTCAGCAGAGGCGCGGGAGCAGGACACGGTCACCAGGCCGGACATGCCGCGGTTTGTGTCGCGCCGCGGCTCGCGGGCCAGCCCGGAGTCGATGACCAGCCGGACTCCCGGAACGGTCAGCGAGGATTCGGCAAGCGCTGTGGAGACGATGATCCGGGCACGTCCGCCGGTGTCCCGGCCCGACACTGCCCGGTCCTGTTCCGTCGGGCTTACCTGGCCGTGCAGCTCGAGCACTTCGGCGTCCACCCTGCCCCGGAGGCGGCCGGCAACGTGCGAGACTTCCCGGGCGCCCGGAAGAAAGACCAGGGCATCGACTCCCGGATCCGCTGCCAGCGCTTCGGTGTGTGCTGCGGCGGCGGTGTCTGCCACGTGGTCCAGGAACCCACGGCTCACGCCCCGCGGGTCCAGCCGCGCCACAGCGGCCGGCGCCCACTCGGTTTCCAGGGGGTACAGCGCGGACGGACAGTCGACGACGGCAGCCGGGGCGCCGCCGTCGTGCGTCGCGTCCTGTCCTCCCGCTAGCAGTGCGGCGAAGCGCGGCGCGTCCAGTGTGGCGGACATGGCCACCAGCATGAGATCGCCGCGCAGCTCGCGGACCTCGGCGAGCATACCGAGCAGCAGATCGGTCTCCAGCCCTCGCTCGTGGACCTCGTCGAGGATCACGGCGTCCACGGTTTCCAGGCCCGGGTCGGACAGGAGCCGCTGCAGCAGGATGCCGGGCGTGACGAACTCGATCAGGGTGCCCGCCCCGCCGACGCGCTCGCCGCGGACTGTATAGCCGATGCGGTCGCCGAGCCGGCTGCCGTCCAGGTCGGCCAGGCGGCGCGCCGCAGAGCGCGCGGCGACACGCCGCGGCTGGGTCACAACAACCCGCGGGGTCCGGCCTTTTCCGCCTGGAGCCCCTGCGCCACCGCTCACGGCGGCGGATGCGATGTTGGCGAGCAACGGCGGAACAAGGGTGGTTTTACCGGTACCGGGGGGCGCCTGGACGACGGCGGTTCCGGCCGCGCCGCCGGCGCGCAGGGCCTCTGACAGCTCTCCCAGCGACGCGGCAAAGGCCAGGCCCGCGCTGATGATGCCCAAATCGAATGGTGGATTGGAGCGGGCGGCGGCCGGCGGGAGCGGAGAAGTCACGCCTCCATTGTGCCTACAAAGTTCGCACGGTCCTTCTCAGCGCCGGTCCCGGCCGGTGACCCGCCGCGCGGTGCCCCGACGGGCGGGAAGAGTCAACTCGCAGGAGCGCTGACCGCGATGAAGCCGCCCTGGGGGTCGCCGATTACCGCGTTGCGGAATCCCGGCGTGTTCATCGGCGCCATCAGGATACTGCCGCCCAGCTCTTCCGCGTGCCGGGCGACGGAATCCGTGTCCCTGACGGCGAAATTGACGCTCCAGTGGGGCGGAACGGCGACGCCGTCAGTCGCGGTGACGACAGCAACCACCTGGCCTGAGCGGCGCCACAGCGCAAAGGGGGCATCCGGCACCGGTTCCAGTTCCCAGTCGAACATAGTGCCGTAGAACGCCTGCGCTTTCCCGACGTCGGTGGTGTGCAGCGAGCTCATCGCCCAGGTGTTCGGCTCATCGGCCAGCACGGCGTCGTCGCTCCCGCCGGCCTGCCACAGGCAGAACGGAACTCCCGTGGCGTCTGCGACCACAGCCAGACTGCCAGCTGTGCCGCCACCAAACGGTCCTGCGAGGAGGATACCTCCGGCGTGCTCGGCACGGGCGAGCGCCGGACCGACGTCGTCGACGCGTACGTGGGTGTTCCACGTGGGCCGGGACAGCGCCGGAGCCTGGCCGATACCGGAAACCAGCCGCCCGTGAAGGCGGGCAGCATAGTAGTTGCCCTCGAGACCGGCCGGCATAGGGGCGGGATCGTCAAAACTCCAGCCGAAGAGCGGGCCGTAGAACTCCATGGCCGCCCGGGGATCCGGCTGGAAAGTTTCGACCCGGCACGGCGCGCCGGCTGTACGGGTATCACGGGTTGTCACTAAGGCGCCTTCCTGTTCCCTCCGGGTTCTTTCCTTTGTGCAGCGTATGCAGCCAGGGACTCGGCTTCAAGCCTTTGCGGACGTTGCTGCCTGCGCGTCCATCCGCGGGCGCCATGGCCCTCCTGGCAAGGCTAGGATCTGGATATGGGGTCCATGGAGGATTTGTTCGATGGGCCGGCCACCGGATTGCCTGACCCGACCCCGCGGGGCCGCGCGGTGTATGCGGAGGAGCCGGGCCGTGAAGCCCGGGTCAGGCATGTCGGGGGCTACTCCGCGTTCATCGGTTTCTGTGCCGGCCACAATGTGAGCGCGGAAGAGTTGGCCGACGACCCGGCGCGGCTCATCTGGTTCCTGCACGCATTCGCTGCCGGGATGGAACCCGGCAGTGATGTCAGCGCTGCAGCAGCAGTGTTCGCCGGAAACACCATTGCGCGGATGAGACCGGATGCGGAGTGGACCGCCTACGAAGGCGGTGCTCCCTTGGTGGGAAACCGGCGGACGAAGTTCGAGGTGGGCCGCCTGCTCGAGGTTTTACCGACTGCGGACGATGATTCCGTCCGGGGCCTCGTCGACAAGCTCCTGGACTGGGCCCGGGAAACGGAGGACCCGCCTGCAGCCCGGCCCGCGCCGGTCCCGCCGCCTGCAGGAAAGCCACGTTATGTCCGGACGCCACTGCCGACGACGACGTATTACTCGCCGGAAGGTGCACCCGTCCCCTACGGCGGGCGGTGGGGTGCCGACGGTCCTGACCCTGATTCATACAGCGTTGACAGCCATCCGGAGCGATTCGCGGGGCTTCATGTTGTCGCGTTGGCACTGATCGACCACCTGTCAGCCCTGTACGACGTGGACGTCGATAGCGGTCCGGCTCATGCCGCCGGGTTGCAGGTGGTTGCCCGGGACGTGCTGCAGGCCATCCGGGTCACGCCACGGCGCTCCGGAGCGGCGGCGCTGACGTTTGTGTTGACCGGGTATCCGGGAGTCCTGATCCGGGCCGGCCTGCTGCATGACTTTCCGTTTCCGGTGTGCGGTTGCGATGCGTGCGACGACACTGCCGAAACGGTGGCTGACCGGATGGAAATGCTCGTACTCGCGGTCGCCGCAGGAGGCTACAGCGAACGCTATCCCGTGGGCAGCCGGAGGTGGAGCGAGTACGCCCTGACCGCCGTCGACGGTTCCGGGTCAGAAAGCGGTAGTGGTGAACCGGGCACGGTGGATGCCGTCCGACTCCAGGAAGCGGAGGTCCGGCTACGGCAGGTGGCCGGCGGATGGCGACCATGGCCGCTCAGGTCCGGACGATGACGGCAGCAGCCAAAGCTGACTCCCGGAGGCGGGTTGCACCATGGATCTGATCATCGGGCTGGTGGTGGTGCTGGGGATTCCTGCCTTGATCGCCTGCCTCTGGTACTGGCTGTCGCGGCGGAACGGGCGCAACGGCGCCTGGCGGGGCGCGACCGGTGGCATGCTTGGCATCGCCGACGAGATCTTCCGCCCGGAAACCCACCACGCGCAGCAGATACAGGTGGTCCAGCACGAGCTCCCCGCCCCTGCCCCGAACCCTGCTGACCCGCCAGATCACCCACCCGGAGATTCCGTCCCGCGATAGCCTTGCCGCATGCATGTTGACGATCGCCTTGCCGGCGGCCTCACACGCGACCGGCTTAAGGCAGGGAAGACTGGCCGCGGGTAAAACGGGCGAAGCCGGCGTGAACGTCACGGATAATGACGGTTCCGGTGCCGAGGAGCTGTGTGCCGGCCTGGACCTTCCCGGCGTTCACGGTGGCTTCCCAGCGGAAGATGGCACCATGGGGACATGACTCCTGCTCACGGTTTTTCCGGATCGTTTCGGCGTCCCCAGCCCATCAAACCCAAGGCCGGTCAAGAATCGGTGTGGGACTACCCGCGGCCGCCACGGGTCGAGCCCCGATCGGAACGGGTTGTCGTACGGCTTGGCGGGCAGGTGATTGTCGACACCACCGATGCAGTGCGTGTCCTGGAGACGAGTCATCCGCCGGTCTACTACCTGCCATTGGACGCATTCGCTGCCGGTGTACTCGTTCCGGTCGAGGGCACCACCTTCTGCGAGTTCAAGGGAGAAGCACACTACTTCGACGTTGTTGCCGGCGGAGTCATCGTTCGCCGTGCCGGGTGGACTTACCCGGAACCCGCCCGAGGTTTTGAGGCGCTCAGCACCCGAGTGGCCCTTTACCCGGGCCACATGGATTCCTGCGAGGTCAACGGCGAGCAGGTGACTTTCCAGGAAGGTGACTTCTACGGGGGTTGGATCACCGCGAAGATCGTCGGTCCGTTCAAAGGTGGCCCTGGTACTGCCGGGTGGTGAGCACTGGCCGGGCACGCCATGTAGACGCCGTCACCAACCTCCGCGCGTCGGCGTATGTCCCTGCCGGGCATCCTCGGGCATGGCCATTTCGGCCCGCAGCCCCAGGAGACGGATGGGGCGGCCCGCTTCGATTCCGGCTGCGAGGTCCAGTGCCCGCGCGAGGATTTCGTTCCGGTCGAATGTTTCGGGAATCTTCCTCGCGTGGGTTTTGGTGAAGAACGGCGCGTAGCGAACCTTGAGGGTCAGCCCCACCACGGGCCGTCCTTCGGCCTCAACATCCTCTAGGACACGGGCTGTCAACTCCCGCACTGCGTCGTCCACCTGGGCGGGCTCGGTCAGGTCCCGCTGGAAGGTGGTCTCCCGGCTATGCCCGCGGGCAACCCATGGGGTGTCGTCCACAACACTGGCGCCGTCCCCGCGTCCGAGCTCCGCGTACCAGGGACCCATCCTGGGGCCGAACTCCGGGACCAGATCCTGGGGGTCGGACGCGGCGAGCTCGGCGACTGTGTTGATGCCGAGTTTGGCCAGCCGGGCCGACACTTTGGTTCCGACGCCCCACAGGTCCTTTGTGGGCCGGCTGCCCATGACGTCCAGCCAGTTCCCCGCAGTGAGCCGGAAGACGCCGGCCGGTTTGCCAAAACCGGTGGCGACCTTGGCTCGGACCAAGGTGTCGCCAATGCCCACGCTGCAGTGCAACTGCGTTCGCTCCAGGACAGCGGCCTGCACCTGCCGGGCGTAGGCTTCCGGGTTCTCTGTCTCAGTGCCTACAAAGGCTTCATCCCAACCCAGCACCTGCACGGTGGCGCCCGGCTGCGCGCGAAGGGTAGCCATCACCGTTTCGGACGCCGCGAGGTAGGCCTCCTGATCGACGGGCAGGATCACAGCGTCGGGCACTTTCCTGGCCGCAATGCGTAAGGGCATTCCGGAACCCACGCCGAACGCCCTGGCTTCGTAGGATGCGGTCGACACCACAGCTCGTTCCGTGGGGTCGCCTCGACCGCCGACAATGATCGGCTTGCCCGCAAGCTCCGGCCGCCGGAGCACTTCGACCGCCGCGATGAACTGGTCGAGGTCGACGTGCAGCACCCACCGGATTCCGCTCACGCCATCAGTCTGCCTTAAACATCCCTCACAAGCATCGGCTCTCCGCCGAGTTTGGCCGTCGGCCTGATCCCGGAGGCCACTGCCGGCACGTTCGGCGTCACGACCCGGGAATTCGTGTGGAAACGCATCCGGCCGCGTTTGAGGACAAAAAACCCGTCGTCGTGGAGAAACAGGGCCCTGCCTTTTCCGCCGTCCTGGAGGAGCCAGAGGAGGGATCCGTTCAGGGCCATCATGTCGACCGTCCCGGATGCAACGATTTTTCCGTCCTTACGCAGTTCGATCTCGTCGTTGCGGGAAAGCCTTGTCCAGTTGGGTGCCGGCTCCAGTGGCGGAGTCATCGCCTGCGGCGGGGATGGGCGCGAATGCTTAGTCATGGGTGGTCCTTCAGTTGACGGCTTCGGAAAGGCCGTGCGAGCCGGGCTGAACCGTCTCGAGACCAGGCCATGCGGGTTCTCTTGGGTGGTTAGTGCAGTGGGGCGGCGCGCGTTGCGAATAGGCGATGATCCCTGTGATCACCATTCGCCGCCCCACTGCGGTCTGGGTCCGGCCGGCTCATTGTGTAAGGGCCGTCTTTCCGGGTGCGTCGCCGTTTGGCTACATGATGCCGGTGGGTACCAGCAGGGCCCAGGCCAGGGCCGGGGCCACCAGCACCACTCCGCCGGCATAAGCCATCAGCTGCCGGTAGACGCGCTGCCGGTCGTCGTCGCGGGCGTTGGCTACCACCAGCGCGCCGTCGGTGGAGAAGGGAGAGACATCCACCACCGTGGCAGCGATAGCCAGTGCGGCGACCGTTCCCGAGGCGCTCAGCGAACTCGTGGCCAGCAGCGGACCGGCCAGGGGAATGAATGCGGTCAGCAAAGCCGTGGAGGAGGCAAAGGCTGAGCCGACGCCAATGACGTAACAGAGGACCAGCGCCACCAGCAGCGGTGCGCCCAGGGCCAGGGCCTGCTCGGCGAGGGTATCAATGACACCCACGTGCTGGAGCAGCGAGACATAAGTGATCATGCCGGCCACCAGCAATACTGTGGACCAGGAGACGCCGCCGATGAATGTTTGATGTTCTTTGATGTTGACCAGCGCCAGCAGGAGGCCGGCGGAAAGTGCCACAAAGCCGATCGGCATGTGGAAGCCCAGGGTGCAAACGAGCATCACCGCGATCAGGATCAGCGTGAGGATCTGCTGGCCGCGGGGACGGCTGGTCCGGGCGGTGTCGACGTCGGCATGCTGGCCGCCTTCGCCGTCGCGCAACCGGCCGATGAGGGCGAACAGGACGATGGTGAGGACGGAGAGAATGAGATTCAGGGCGAAGCTGGCAGAGAAGAGGGCGCCCTGGGAGATGGGAAAGCCGTTTTTGAGGGCGATGTCGTGCACCAGGACGCCGGCCACGGACAACGGGGAGAAGCCGCCGGCATGGGCTCCGTTGATGATGAACGCGCCCATCAGCACGGGATGGATGCGGGACTCGTAGGCGAAGCCGATGGCCGCCGGTGCCAGCAGCGCGACAGCGGCCGGCGAGAAGGTACCCAGTGACGTCAGCGCGGCTGCGATCAGGAAGAACACCCAGGGCAGCAGCATCGTCTTGCCCCTGACGAGGCGCACGCAGTTCTGGACGATGATGTCGATGGTCCCGTTCCGCTGGGCCATGCTGAAGAAGTAGGTGACGCCGATGATCGTCAGGACGATGCTGGCCGGGAACTCCTCCAGGATTTGCTTGTCCGTCATCCCGAGCATGAAATAGCCGACGCCGAAGGAGGCGACCAGCCCCATCACGCCGATGTTCAACGGCCACTTGGTGGCGACGATGAACATTATGACGAGGATGACGAGCGGGATGATCTGGACAGCGGTCATGGAGTGCTCCGGTTCGGGGGTGGCCGAAGAGTTGAAGATATCACCCCCCAGCAAGAGGACAATCAACGCCAGGATCGCGAAACCGGCTGCCGCCGACACCATTACGATTCGGCGGCGACGGGTTGGGCGTGGGGCACCGTTGCCCTGGGTCTCGCCCGCAGCGACAGCGGTGCGGTGCTCAGTTTTGGTCATTATGGTCTCCTTTAGCGGGTGGCTCCGGCGAGGGCGGCAGCGACGGCGCTGCCGGGAACCTCGGGGAGATGGATGGTGGTGGTGGCGATGGTGCGGGCCGTGCGGTCCACGCCTATGAGGATGCGCCCGTTGTGTTCCTCGCTCCACGTCTCGATCAACCCGGCCGGGGTACGCAGCCGGAGCGTTGTCGCCACCGTGCCGCCGGTGATGGTGTGCAGCACGGTGCCGGTGGTGCGGGCGGCCAGGGTCAAGGCAATGCTTCCGGTGATGGCCAGGGCCGGGTGGGGCTTGCCCATGGAAAGCATCATGACGTTGGCGTCGCAGCCGGGGTCGGCGTGCGCAGGTGCGCCCACGATGGCGAGCTTGGGGACTGCGCGGGCTGCCTCGGCCGCAGTGCGGACCAGCCCCATCCGCACCGCCGCCTGCCGCCGGATTTGCTCCAGGGTATCCAGCTGCAGCTCCACCGCAGCGCCCCAGTTGTCGTACCTGTCCAGATCCAGGCCCAGCTCCTCGGCGAGGACCATCACCACAGGCGCTCCGGCGTCGACCATCGACACGGTCCAACGGGTTCCGCCAGCGTTGATGGTGTCAGTGACCGCGCCGGTCGGCAGCAGTGCACCGGTCGTCTTGCCGGCAGGGTCCTGGAAGCCGAGCCCCACCGCGTGGCCGGGGAAGGGCACGCCGGGCATCCGGGCCTCCGGAACGGAGGCCAGGGCGCCGGCAGGCGTGGCCACCCGCTGGACGATGATTTGGTTGGTGTTGGTGTTGCGGGTGACGATCCGGGTCACGTCTCCCTTCGGGAGCACCCACCCCTTCTCGATGGCATACAGACCCACGACCGCAGAGCCGTTCCCGCAGTTGCTGCCCCAGTCCACAGCGGCTTCTTCGATCCCCACCTGGGCGAAGGTGTACTCAACATCGACGTCGTCGCTGACCGGCCGGTGCAGAATAATCGCTTTGCTGGTGGTCGACGTCGCCCCGCCGACCCCGTCGATCTGGCGCGGGTCGGGACTGCCGAACAGCCGGGGCAACAGTACGTCGAGGCTGGTGCCGCTCTCCTGAAGATGCTCCGCTTCGAAAACCCAGCACTTGCTGGTCCCTCCGCGCATCCATTGGGCTTCGATCTTCATGCTGTTACCGCTCCTCCTCGTGCCTCAAATATTGATTGAGGTCCTGAAACGAGATTGAGCCAGATCACAATTTTAGACAATGTCGGACTTTTGAAGAGGGATGTAGAATTACTTAATTCATACGGTTTTGAGGGGCAATTTCCCTCCCCTCATTCTCCTTACGCCAGGAAACCGGCCCGATTAGCAGGGCAGTGGGCCTGTTCTGGCAGGGAATGAACCAAATTCGAAGAAGGGTGAAGCGTTGCTTAACGATGATGGTCAGGAATTATTCGACATCAGGCGGCTGGCGCTACTGCTGGAGGTAGTTGAGCAGGGCTCCATCACCGCCGCGGCCGAGCTCATGATGTACACGCCCTCAGCCGTCTCCCAGCAGTTGCGCAAGCTGGAACAAGAAGTGGGGCAGCCGCTGCTCAACCGCCGGTCCCGCGGGGTGGTGCCCACCGAGGCCGGACAGATGCTGGCTGGCCATGCCCGCAAGATCGTCTGGCAGATGCAGGCTGCCCGGTCCGATCTCGGCCAGCTTGCCGGCCTCAAGCGCGGGTCCCTGACCGTTGGCACTTTCCCAACCCTTGCCGGATCTTTCCTGCCCGTCGTCATCCGGACTTTCAAGAAGCGCTACCCTGCCATCAGCCTCTCTGTGCGGAGCGCCCGCTTCGATGAACTTGTGGCAGATCTGCAGTCAGGGGTCACGGGGCTGTGCCTGCTCTGGGACTACCCCTGGAATCCGTTCCGGGACGATTCCGTCCGAGTCACAGAGGTCTTCCGGGAAAGTACCGTGATCCTGGTGGCCCGCGGCCACCGACTCGCCGACCGGGAGCAGGTCAGCATGGAGGACCTGCGCAACGAGTCCTGGATCGTGCGCGCCGAGGCCCACCCTGTGGTGGAGGTGCTGCAGCGTTCAGCCCACGACGCCGGGTTCGAACCGGAGATTGCCTTTTTGGCCAACGACTACCAGGAGGCCCAGGCGATGGTCAGCGTGGGAATGGGCGTGGCCATGGTGCCCAAGACGGCCGTGGCCCTCCAGCATCCCGACGTGAAAGTGCTGAGCCTGGGTGATGCGGCCCCGCTGCGCCGGGTACTGCTGGCGCAGCGCGAGGACAAGGTCTACGCTCCCGCAGAGGTCGCTTTCCACTCCACCCTGTTGGAGATCGCCCGCGAACGGGCAGGCGATTATCTCTAGTTGGTTCGGGTCATGCTGAAGACGACACTTACCTGAAGGTGCCTATTGCACTTCAAAGTGCGTCATCCGGCACTGGAATTGTTTCCTTTCGAGGGCGGTTGGCCATTGCAGAAGGCGCGCCGATCGGGCGCCCGGCAACCAAGGAGAATCCCATGTCCATTGTTATTGCAGGAGCCACCGGCCAGCTGGGCCGGCTCGTCGTCCAGGAACTTTTGAGCCGCGGTGTCCCGGCCGCACAGATCGTGGCCGCAGGCCGGTCGGCCGGCCGGCTCACGGAGCTGGCGGGGCACGGCGTTGAAACCGCGGCCGTGGACTACAACGACCCGGCCAGTATTGAGGCGGCGCTGACCGAAGGCGACACCCTGCTGTTGATTTCCAGCAACGACATCCAGAGCCGGGCGGCGCAGCATGAAAACGTCATCGATGCGGCCGCACGGGCCAAGGTTGCCCGCATCCTGTACACCAGCGTCCTGGCCGCCGACACCACCCCCGTGATTCTGGCGCCGGACCACGTCAAAGCCGAGGAGTACATCCTCGCCAGCGGACTCCCGTACACTTTCCTGCGCAACGGGTGGTACACCGAGAACTACGCCGACGCCCTGCTCGCGGCCCGCGAGACCGGAACACTGCTCGGAAGCGCCGGGGAGGGCCGCGTGGCCAGCGCCACCCGCGCAGACTACGCCGCCGCCATCGCCGCCGTCCTGACCACCACCGGACATGACAACAGCACCTACGAACTGTCCGGCGACTACGCCTGGACCTATGAGGAACTGGCGTCAGCCTTCTCCACGGTCCTTGGGCGCCCCGTCACATATCGCTCGGTATCTGCAGCCGAGCACGCCAGCACGCTGGAGGCTGCCGGCCTTGACCCGGCAACAGCCGGGTTCCTTGCCGCCCTGGACGGCAATATCCGCGAAGACGCACTGGCCCTCACCACCGGCGACCTCGCCCGGCTGGCCGGGCGGCCCACCACTCCCCTGGTGGACGGCCTGCGCCCGTTCGCCGCCTGAGGAGCTTCGGCTGCATGAACGCCCGCCCCGGCGGATAATGGCAACCACAGCCAACAGCCAGCATGGTCGGGAGGGCCGGAATGAACACGGTTCCGCGCATCACAGTGGAGGCGCCGGTGCTCAGCATCGGATCCGGCCCTTCGGACTACGAGGGTCTCGGCCGTTATGTCCGCGCCCTTCGCAGGCAGCAGGGGCTGCATCTGACCCTGCTGCACCTCGGGGTTCTGGAGGACTTTGCCCGGGACATCTGCGAGTGGACCAAAGGCATGACAAGCGTTGCTGCAGCCGCCGGCACCACCGTTACCTGGCTGGATGGCCTGCCCGTGCTGGACGATTTTTCCGGCACCTCGGAGCGGCTGATCCCCCTGGGCGGGGGCCGCGTTTCGGGCCTGGAAGTGGACGTCCCGGAGCAGGTCCACGAGTACCAGGTACGTCTCGTCCAGGCCCTGCACGAGTTACTGGACAAACTGCTGGTGGACAACGTCGATGACTTTATCCTCAGCTCCCGCGCCCTCGGTTACAGGTCCCCGCACTGGACGCCGCACGTTGCCGTCGGCAGCCCGAAGACGTACGGCAGCGGATCCTGGGACATTGAACGGCTGCCGATTCGATTCGGCCAGTCACGGATCAGGAATCGTCAGTTGCTGCCCGGCTCAGAACGCGGGAATCGTAAACCCAAGGCCGAGTAGACCCCGGCCCGCCTGCTCGAATCGGGTCAACAGTCACCGTCGAGTGATCGAGCAGAACGTCCACGTCGCGCCATTTTGAGTACATGGTGCTCGCGGGACTCTCCGAGGCCCCCGGCCGGACCCGGGCCGGGCAAAGGTGGTCAAACTGCACCCGGTCACATCGAAGCCGTGCGCAACCTCGTTTTCGATCCCCTCACCAAGCCACAGCCACGGCACTTTGGTGATATTGGCGACCGGATCATGCACGCCATCGACACCACCTGCCGGCACCGCAGCGCCGGCGGCGGATCGGGGCCGGTTTAGGAATTCTTCAGCAGTGCAACATCGGAGACGAGCTCGATGTGCTCAAGCATTGCAGCGGCAGCCGCGGCCGAGTCCTTGGCCCTGATTGCCTCGGCGATCTTCCGGTGTGACGCGAGCGATTGCTCCGGGCGCCCTGGCTGACCAAGCGACTCAAGCCGCGTTTCCAAGACCATTCCGGCGATGAATGTCATCAACTGGGCCAGCACCGCGGAGTGTGCGGCAGCGGTCACGGCCTGGTGGAACAGCTCGTCGCCGTGCGCACCCCGACTGCCCGAAGCCACCTCTTCAGCCATTGCAACGAGCGCCTTGTCGATGGCTTTCATGTCCCCGGCGGTGCGCCGGGAAGCGGCCAGCTCGGCAAGCTTGACCTCGAGGGTGCTGCGCGCCTCAACGATCTCCGGCAGCCGGCTGCGGTGCTCGCGCAGCCCCTTGATGACGGACGGGACGTTGGGACGGTAGACCAGCACCGCCCCCGTGCCGTGCTGGACATCGATCACCCCGAGCACTTCCAGTGCCACCAAGGCCTGCGCCAGGGTGGCGCGCGAGACCCCAAGCCGCTCGGCGAGCTCACGCTCTGCGGGCAAGGTATCTCCCGGACCCAGCTGGGCGGTCTCAATGAAGTCCATGAGCTGCTCGACGAGCTGCTCATAGAGCCGGGGCCTGGAGACCCGAGAGATTTGTTGCGTTGCTGCTTTCTTTGGCACGGCGCGTCCTTCCGGCGATGTCCTGTGCCTAGCCTACCGAAGAACTATTGACAAAGTCACCTAGTGTCTAGGAGGCTAGGCCAGTGAGCCAGTAATCCAGCTCACACATCCACCCCATGATCCGGAGGAACAACGATGTCCGCTCCCGTCCTTTCCATCATCATCCTGGCGGTGATGTTCCTGCTGGCCACGGTGCTGCCCCTCAACATGGGCGCCCTGGCATTCGTGGGGGCATTCCTGCTGGGGTCGGTCGTCCTCGGAATGTCCACCAACGACATCCTTGCCAACTTCCCCGGCGGTCTATTCCTGACTATCGTCGGCGTCACCTATCTCTTCGCCATCGCGCAGAACAACGGCACCATCGATCTCTTGGTCCGGGGCGCCGTTCGGCTGGTTGGCAACAAAGTGGCGCTGATCCCCTGGGTCATGTTCGCCATCACGGCGCTGATCACCGCCGTCGGTGCGCTGTCACCGGCCGCCGTCGCCATCATCGCTCCGATCGCTCTGAGTTTTGCCGCGAAACACAAGATCAATCCGCTCATGATGGGCATGATGGTCATCCACGGCGCCCAGGCAGGAGGCTTTTCGCCCATCGCCGTATACGGCGTAACGGTCAACGGCATCATCGCCAAGACCGACCTGGAAGCCAGCCCCATGGCCATCTTCCTGGCCAGCTTCTTCTTCAACCTTGCCATTGCCGTGGTGCTGTCCCTCGTCCTCGGCGGCAACAAGTTCCGCTCCACGAAGGCCGGCCGGGTGGTGGAACAGGCCGCCGAAACACGGATGTCCGTCAGCGTCGGCGCCCGCGCAGCCGGCGTGACCCTCCAGGGATCCGGCTCTGACATCTCCCCCGCCGGCGTTTCGGCCAAGGGCACCTCGGGCGGCTCCGGCACCCCCGCAGCAGGCGACGCCGCGGCTCCCGCGAACGGAGCCCGCGCCAACGTGCCGCAACTCGTCACGATCCTGGGCCTGATCGCCCTCGCTGTCATCTCGCTCGGCTTCAAGGTTGACGTGGGCTTCGTCTCCATCACGATCGCGATCGTGCTGGCGCTCGTGTCCCCTGCCGCCCAGAAGGGCGCTGTGAACAAGATCAGCTGGTCCACCGTCCTGCTCATCTGCGGCATGCTCACCTTCGTGGGCGTCCTCGAGGAAGCCGGCACCATCAAATTCGTATCCGACGGCGTTGCCCATCTCGGCATGCCGCTATTGGCTGCCCTGCTCATCTGCTACATCGGCGGCATCGTTTCAGCCTTCGCCTCCTCCACCGCCATCCTGGCGGCCCTCATCCCGCTGGCTGTTCCGTTCCTGGCCACCGGCGAAATCGGTGCAGTGGGCGTCATCGCCGCCCTCGCCGTCGCCTCCACGATCGTTGATGTCTCCCCCTTCTCCACCAATGGCGCCCTGGTGCTGGCCAATGCCCCCGAAGACGTGGACAAGGACAGGTTCTACAAGCAGATCCTGGCCTACAGCGGCGTCGTCGTCGTCGCCGGGCCGGCCATCGCCTGGCTGGTCATGGTGGTACCGGGCTGGTTGTAGGCCGGCCAGCAACAGCAGCAACCCAGGCACCTAGAAGTAGAGAAGGAACACCATGAAGAGCACTGAATCCACTCCCCAGGCAGAGGGTCCCCTGTCGGGCTACCTCGTGGTGGACCTGAGCCGCGCCCTGGCAGGCCCGCACGCAGGCATGATGCTTGCCGACCTCGGCGCCCGCGTCATCAAGGTGGAGAACCCCGGCACCGGGGACGACACGCGCGGCTGGGGCCCGCCCTTCGTCGGCCCGGAGGACGATCCGCAGGCGACCTATTTCCTGTCCTGCAACCGGAACAAGGAATCCATCGCTTTGGATCTGAAGAACGACGACGGGCGGACAGTCCTGCGCGAACTGCTGGAACGCGCCGACGTGGTCATCGAGAACTTCCGCCCCGGCGTCCTGGACCGGCTGGGCTTCTCCGCCGCGGAAATGCACGCACTGAACCCGGCACTGGTGATCCTGTCCATCACCGGCTTCGGTCACGACGGGCCTGAATCCCGGCGCAGCGGTTACGACCAGATCCTGCAGGGCGAAGCCGGCCTGATGTCCCTGACCGGTTCGGGACCGGACGACCCCCAAAGGGTGGGTGTTCCCATCGCCGATCTCCTCTCGGGCATGTATGGCGCGTTCGGGACCCTGGCGGCGCTGCTGCAGCGCGAGCGGACCGGGCAGGGGCAGATCGTCCGCACCTCGCTGCTGGCCGCTCTTATCGGCGTGCACGCATTCCAGGGCACCAGGGCGACTGTTGCCGGCGAGGTCCCGAAGGCGCAGGGCAACCACCACCCTTCCATCGCTCCCTACGGACTGTTCCACTGCCGGCAGGGACGGGTCCAGATCAGCGTGGGCAGCGAAAAACTGTGGAAAACGTTCGCTTCCACGTTCGGAATCGACGCAGCGCGTCCCGAATTCGCCAGCAACGCGGACCGGGTGCGCAACCGCGAGAAAGTCATCGAAGAGGTGGAGCAGGCGTTCTCCGATTACGAAGCCGGGGATCTGCTCGCCAAACTCAACGACGCCGGCATCCCGGCCGGCAAGGTCCGCACCCTGGACGAGGTGTACGCCTGGGAGCAGGTGCATTCGCAGGGCCTGATGATCGACGTCGACCACAAGATCCTGGGGAACGTGAGCCTGCCCGGTCCGCCGCTGCGGTTCTTCAGCACTGCCGACACCGCAGAAACGACCCTCACCACGCACACGGCGCCGCCCCTGCTGGACCAGGACGGGGAGGAGATCCGGCAGTGGCTGGGGCTGCTGCCGGCCGGTACAAAAGGCACTGCCGCCGGCACGGAGCAGAAAGGGCACTGAACATGCTGACTGAACAGAAAGCCAGGCATCTGGACGCCGCCGGGCTCATCACCGCTGTGCTGGATCCCGGCTCCTACCGAAGTTGGGATGCCCCGGTGGTTGACCCCGATCCCGGTCCTGAATACCGGCAGGAATTGGCGACCGCCCGCGCTAAGACCGGCGTGGATGAATCCGTCCTCACCGGCGAAGGGTTCATCCGCGGCCGGCGCGTAGCCGTCATCGTGAGCGAATTCCGCTTCCTCGCCGGTTCCATCGGCCAGGCAGCCGCGGAACGCATCGTCACCGCCGTCGAACGGGCAACCCGTGAGGGCCTGCCGCTCCTGGCGGGCCCGGCGTCGGGCGGAACCCGGATGCAGGAAGGAACCATCGCCTTCCTGTCCATGGTCAAAATCAGTGCCGCCGTCCGCGCCCACCGCCAGGCCGGCCTGCCCTACCTCGTGTACCTGCGGCACCCCACCACCGGAGGGGTTATGGCGTCCTGGGGATCCCTCGGCCACATCACTGTGGCCGAGCCCGGGGCCCTCCTCGGCTTCCTGGGGCCGCGGGTCTACGAGGCCCTCTACGGCACGCCGTTTCCGGAGAACGTGCAGGTGGCGGAGAACCTTTTCGACAAGGGCCTGATCGATGCGGTGGTCCCGCCCTCGCAGCTGTCCGACGTCGTGGACCGCGCCCTCAGCATTCTGGTCACCGGCCCGCACGGCCGGATTGAGCCGCCGAAGACCCTTTCAGTCAGACCGTCGCATGCCCGTGCCTGGGAATCGATCGAAATCTCCCGAAATCCGCGGCGGCCGGACCTGCGCCAACTGCTCGCCTACGGCGCCCGCGATGTGCTCCCCCTCAACGGCACCGGTCAGGGGGAAAAGGACCCCGGACTGCAGCTTGCCCTGGCCCGCTTCGGCCAGGAGTCCTGCGTGGTCATCGGCCACACCCGGCCCAGGCCGTCGCAGCAGACTGCGATGGGACCGGCGTCGCTCCGCGAGGCCCGTCGCGGCATGCGGCTGGCCGAGGAGCTCGGTTTGCCGCTGCTGACGGTCATTGACACCGGCGGCGCGGCGCTGTCCAAGGAGGCCGAGGAAGGCGGGCTGGCCGGCGAGATTGCCCGGTCCCTGCATGACATGATCGGGCTGAACTCCCCCACCGTCTCGGTTCTGCTGGGCCAGGGTGCCGGCGGCGGGGCGCTGGCCCTCCTGCCCGCGGACCGCACCATTGCCGCTCAGCACGCCTGGCTGTCTCCGCTGCCGCCTGAAGGCGCCAGCGCCATCGTCCACCGCAGCACCGATTTCGCGCCGGCCATGTCCGAAGCACAGGGCGTCAACGTTGCCGCCCTGTACGCCAACGGACTGGTGGAGCACATCGTGGACGAACGCGGGGACGCAGGACACAGCGACGCTGCCGTTGAGGGAAGGGCGTTCTGCCGGCGGCTGGGGCAGGCCATCGAATACGAACTCGCCACGTTGTCCTCCGTCGGGGTCGGCGAACTGCTCCCGCGGAGGCTGGAAAAGTACCGGAACCTGGGCGGGCTTACCGCCGGGTGATCCCCGGGCGGAAACTTTCCAAAGATGACCGATGGAAATCCGTGTGCCAAACATCGAGGTCCCGTCCGTCTCCGTCGGTGAGGACGTATTCGGGCCAGCGGTCGAAGGCGGAGCAGGGGTGGGATATCCCGAAGTCCACCACGTCCGTAACCGCCAGGCCGGTCACCCCGGTGAGGACGGCGTGGTGGTCGTAGAGGTTGCGCACCACAGCGGCCGCCCCGGCCTTCGGGGCACCATCAGCGGTGCGGGCAGCCAGAACCATCGGCAGTCCGGCGTCGTAAGGAAGGTCCCGTTTCCCGGCCCCGACGACGGCGATTCCCTCTTCTGGGGTGGAGAGCACCACGGCGCGGACGGTCAGCGCGGGCATCAGTCCCGGCACCGGGCTGACACCGGCGTAGGTGCCGTGATCGTGGGTGACGTAGCAACCCGACCGGAGGAGCCGCCGTGTTCCGGGCACCTGGCCGGCGTCCGGGAGGAATTCCGCCACCCGGTCCGGAAATGCCGATCCACCCATGGAGTAGACGGGGGCGGACGTTTCGAAGAACGGGGCAACCTCCAGGTACACGTCCCGCACCAGCCGGCAGTGCCGGTCAACGGCTGCGATGGTCGCTTCCGCCCTGCTGTTGGGCACGACGCCCTCGTACCCGGCGACTCCAACGAGCCTGAGGCCGGGCGCGGCATGGACCAGCCCGGCGAGCTCTACGGCCTCCTGGAGGTTGCGTACGCCCGTGCGTCCGCCCGGCGTCCCGACGTCGATCAGCACCTCCAGCGGAACGCCGCCATCGGCGCCGAACACCTTCGCCGCGGCGTTGATGCCCGCCTCGGAGTCCACGAAGCAGCGGATCTCGCGCGTAGAATCCTCCTCCAGCCAAGACCGGATGCGGGTGAGGCCGCCCCGGTCGACCACCTCATTGGCGATGAGGACGTGTTGGTGCCCCCAGCCCAGCGCAGAAGCGACCTGGTCCACGGTGGCAACCGTTACGCCGACTGCCCCTGCCGCCACCTGGCGGCTGATGATCGGCGCGGACATGGTTGTCTTGACGTGCGGTGCAAGATCGACCTGCCGTTCCTGGCACCAGGAGGCCATGACACGGATATTGTTTTCGAGGGCATCGGCATTGAGCCTGAGCTGCGGATAGGGCATGGGTCGATTGTCACGGGCGTAGGCTGCCAGTTCCAAATTCGCGAAAGGGCCGGAGTGGACACACGAAAGCTGAAGTATTTCCTGGCCGTTGTTGACCATGACGGATTCAACCGGGCGGCAGAGCACCTCCTGATCGCCCAGCCCTCGCTGTCCCAGACCATCGCGGGACTGGAGAAGGACCTCGGCGTGCCGCTCTTCCACCGAATCGGCCGCCGTGCGGTGCTCAGCGAGGCCGGCCGGTCATCGCTGTCGCCAGACGTTCGCTCCTCCCCCGGGAGCGGTGGCCGGAAATGGCCCTTACCCGGGTCTACACCTTGGCCGAGTACACCGACCAGGATTCCTCCAAGGACGCGGGGCTTTCCACCGCGTTGCTCCGGCGGATCGGCCAGGACATCGGCACGGCCCTCCTAGCTGGCAGCGGGAGCAGCCGTCAGCAGCCGGATCGGAGTTCCACGGAGCCAGGCCTGCACATCCTCAAAAGCGCCGCCGTAGAACTCCCGGTAGCTTTGCTCCGTGACGTAGCCCAGGTGCGGTGTCAGGACGGTCCGTGGTGCGGACAATAGGCGGTGGCCTGCGGGAAGCGGTTCCAGGTCATACACGTCCAGAGCGGCTCCGCCGATCCAGCCTTCGTTCAGTGCACGGACGAGGGAATCTTCGTCGACCAAGGGTCCGCGGGAGGTGTTGACCAGCACACCCCGCGGCCCCAAGAGGCGGAGCTCTTGTTCGCCCACGACGCCCCGCGAGCGTTCCGAGAGCCGCACATGCACCGAGACCACGTCCGAATCCCGGAAGAGTGCCTCCTGGCTGACTTTTCGGACGCCAGCCTCTGCGGCGGCCTCGTCGGTAAGGTTGGGACTCCATGCGATGACGTCCATCCCGAACGCCTGTCCGTACGCGGCAACCCGGCGGCCGATTTTGCCCAGGCCCAGCACTCCCAGGGTCTTGCCGGCTAGCTCAAAGCCGACGGTGGATTGCCAGCGGCCTTCGCGCAGGCTCCGGTCTTCGAACGGAATACTGCGGGCAAGCGCGAGCAGCAACCCCCACGTCAGTTCCGGTGCCGCGGTCGGGGAGCCGCCTATCCCGCACACTACGATGCCCTGCTCCTCTGCTGCCCGAAGATCAATGGACTGGTTCGCCATTCCGGTGGTCACCAGCAGTTTCAGGTCAGGCAGTTGGGCCAGGCGCCCACGTCCGAAGGCAGTCCGTTCCCGCATGGCAATGATGATGTCCATGCCGCGCAGGCCGGCCGCCGTGCTCGCGTCGTCCCGGAACGGCTCGGTGAAGAACGTGACGTCGACGCCGTCGGCTGCAAGCTGCTCCCAGGGCGCGTAATCCCGGGCGACAGACTGGTAATCGTCCAATATGGCGAGGCGCATGTACGGATCCTTCGGCGTAGGCAGCGTGCGGTCACTGCTGTCAGGCTACCGTCACAGGCCGTACCGGAGTGAACATAGGGGTGGCCCCGCATTGGGATGTCGGGGCCACCGGTTCGGTTACGCGCGCTGGAAGATGTTGAGGATGTTGCCCTCCGTATCCAGGAACCACGCGGCTTTGCCTACGGCGTTGGTGGCGATGCCGTTTTCAGTTTTCAGCCCCGGGAAGTCGTACTCCTCGAAAGTGGCACCGCGTCCCCGCAGTTCCTCGACCTCGGCTTCGATGTTGTCCGTCATCCAGCCCATCTGGGTGTTCTTTGCGGTGCCCGCGTTGTCCGTCTGGTACAGCAGGAAGGTTGTTCCATTGCCGCAGCGGTACATCACATTCTCGTCGTCCATGACCTCCGGGTCGTCCAGACCCACGACGTCACGATAGAAGCCACGTGCCCGGGCGATGTCCTTGGCAGGGAGGACCGCGGCGATTTCACGTTCCTTGAGCATGTCGAATTCTCCTGATTTTGAAGCGATCGAGATGCCCGCCCCGAAGGCGGCGCCTGCGGGGCGGCTATGCCGGCTCGCGCCGGCTCCCGGCCGTTGGCGGTGCACCGGGACGGTTGCCGGGGAGGCCTCGTCGCAGCTTGTCACGGCCGGCCCAGGGGTCTCCCCCGCGTTCATATCGTCATTATGGCCGCACTTCGGCCTCGCGGATATAGGCAGTGAAATGAAGGCCGACGGCGGGATTCGCTCCCGCCGCCGGCCTCCTTAGAGACCACTCACCGTGACGGCTTAACCACCATCGCCGAGCCGCCGCCGCGCCGCACAGGCTCAGCCGCAGCAACCATGCGCCCGTTCGGCTTGAACTCGATCGCCGTCGCCGCACCGATTTCCGCCGCCGAGGTAAAGGCGTCCCCTGCGGGTACCAGCTTGTGACCGAGCGCTGTCAGATCCGCCCCGTAGGCGTCGATAAATGCGGGCTCAGCCGTGACATTGGCGGTGTTGCGCTGTGCTGCCCGCGGCGCCGCGATCGCGTCCGAGATATCCATGCCAAGATCCACCCGGTTCAGGATGGTCTGGAGCACAGTGGTGATGATGGTCGATCCGCCGGGCGAACCGAGGGCCAGGAACGGATCCCCGTCTTTCAGGATGATCGTGGGCGACATCGAGGAGCGCGGGCGCTTCCCCGGCTGGATCCGGTTGGGGTCTTCCTGGTTGTAGACGGTGGAGAAGTCGGTCAGTTCGTTGTTGAGCAGGAACCCGCGCCCCGGCACCACGATTCCGGAGCCGCCGGTCTGCTCGATGGTGAGCGTGTACTCCACCACGTTGCCCCACTTGTCGGCAACCGTCATGTTGGTGGTGGAGATGTTCTCAGTGTCCTTCTCGTCAGCGGGCGCCGCAGCGGCGGCCGGGCATGCGCCGTCGTAGGACGCGATGTCTCCCGGGGCGACGGGCTTCATGGCCGCCTCCGTCGGGTTGATCCGGCATGCACGCTCCTTGCCGAATAGCGGATCAGTCAGCTCCTCGGTGGGGACGTTTACAAAAGCGGGGTCGCCCACATACTTGCCGCGGTCCGCAAAGGCCAGCGCGCTCGCCTCGAGGTAGTGGTGCAGGGCGGAAGGTTTCGACATCGCAGAAAGGTTGGACGGATCCAGGATATTCAGCGCTTCGCCCACGGTGGTGCCGCCGCTGCTTGACGGAGCCATGCCGTACACATCCAGTCCCCGGTACTCCACGTGCGTGGGATCCTGGTCCAGGGCTTCGTAGGCTGCCAGGTCCTCCGTCTCCATGAAGCCGACCGGAACAGGTAGCGCCGTGGTGGCCGTCTTCGGCGGGGCCTTCACCGCGGAGACGATCTCCTCCGCGAGCGCGCCGCCGTAGAAGGCGTCAGTGCCCTTTTTGGCGAGGAGGCGATACGTCGCGGCCAGGTCATGGTTCTGGAAAACGCTGCCGACGGCGGGAGCGTCGCCGCCCGGGAGGAACAGGTCGCTGGTGGATGTGAAGGCTGCAAAGCGGTCTTTGTTGTCGAGAGTCTGCTGGCGGAACGTCTCGTCCACCACAAATCCGCGGGTCGCAACCTTGATGGCGGGCTTCAGGGCGTCACCAAGATCCAGCGTGCCCCAGCGCTCGAGCGCGCGCTCCCAGGTGGCCGGCGTGCCCGGGACGCCGACCGATACGCCACTCGTGACGAGCTCGGGCGTGAAGTTGTAGGGCTTGCTTGTCGTGGGGTCGATGAACGCATCGCCGGGCATCGCTTCCGGTGCCGTTTCACGGCCGTCGATGGTGCCGACCTCGCCGGTCTTCGCGTCGTAGAAAACAAAGTAGCCGCCACCGCCGATTCCGGCGCTGTACGGCTCGGTCACCCCCAGGGTCGCGGCGGCGGCCACCGCGGCGTCCGCAGCGTTGCCGCCCTTGCGCAGCACCTCGATCGCCGCCGCGGAGGCCTCGGGGTCCACGGTGCTGACTGCGCCGCCGTAGCCTGTGGCGGTCGGGTTCTTTTCAGTTTCCCGAGGATCTGCAAAAGCGGGGCTCATCACCGCCCCGCTCGTAACGCTCATGGCCAGGGCCGCCGTGATGGCGGCAATTCGACGTCTCACCTTAGGCATGGTTGCTCCCGAGTCAGGGTGGTGCGGAGTGGGGTGATGGTCACGTTACTCCGCCCCGGAGTGACACTCAACACCAAATGCCTTGCGGGGTGCGGAACGCCAGGCGGGTGTTCACAGCTCCGTCTTGTCTCTGGAGGTGTTGGCTGAATCGGCCGGTGATCCCTGCCGGCGGCTCGCCAACAGGAACGGCACCGAGACCAGCTGGATCACGCCGCCGATCGCCAGCGAGGCCGCATAGCCATAGGCGTCGGCCGCCCGGCCGAGCAGCGGCTGGACCACCACGCCGCCGCTTGAACCAATGAGTGAATCGAAGCTCAGCACGGTTGCCCGCTGCTTCGAAGCGATCATGTCGTTCAGGTAGGCCTGCCGCACGGGCACGCCCGCGGCGTCCACCACTGCCCAGAGGGTCAGCAGCAGCAGGGCCGCCCAGAACACGTGGGTGAACCCGAGCACCACCAAAATCACTGCGGCGAGTCCGAAGCTGATGATCAACACGGTGGTGCGCTTGCGGAAAAGACGCCGGACCCGGGGCGCCAGCCAGCCACCGAGCACTTCGGCCCCGGCCACAACTGCCGCCGCGAGCCCCGCCACGGAGTAGGCGCGCGGGTCGCCGAAGAGCTCGAGGAGGTAGGGCTGCAGCGCATAGAACACATAGATCCCGACGCCGGCACTGAACGGCCCGGCCAGCATCACGTAGCGCACGGGCGGGTTCTTCAAACCGTTCTCGATGGACGCGGCGAGTACGCTACGGACCGCCTGCAGCGGGCGGGCCGAGCGCTCGGGGGTGAAGCCGACGTCGTGCATCAGGCGAAACGCCACCGCGAACATGGCCAACAGTACGCCCACACGGATCAGGAACGGGACGCCGAGGTTGGTGAATTGGGCGATGACGCCTCCGGCCACCGAGCCGACAAGCATCGCGACCCCGGAAACCATCACCCCGCGGCCCAGCACCGCCTCCATTCCGCCTTCATAGCCCTCGAAGCGCAAGGCGTCAACGAGCCAAGCTTCCACGGCACCCGAGAAGAAGGTGAAGCCCAGGCCCAGTAGGACCGACACCAGTGCCCACCACCAGAAGGGGGCCGCCAGCTGCCAGAGCAGATAGTAGAAGTAGGTGGAGACGGCGAGGGTCACCGTGCCGAGGAGGAATGAGACGCGGCGCCCCCAACCATCCGCAACCACTCCGGTGGGCACTTCGAACAGCACCATGCCCACTGTGAAAAAGGCGTTGGCGGCAAAGGCCTCCAGGTTGCTGAGCCCGGCATCCAGCAGAAAAAGCGTGTTGATGCCCCAGATAAACGACGCAGCAACGGTATTGCCCAGCGTCAACGTCAGATAGATGCGCTGGATCTTTCGGGCGCCGGCGCTCATCGCGTTGACGTCGCCGCCAGGGCGAGGTAGGAGCACGAGCCCATTCTCGTCCGGTTAGTCTGTGCGCACCAGAGCAAACACGTTGGGATCGGGGGGCAGACGGCCCGGCGGCGTCAGGCTAGACGGCTCCGAACGATCTCGCTGACGGTCTTGCCGTCAAACCGCCCCGCAACCTTGGCGGTGACCGGCTTCATCACGGAGCCCATCTGCCTTATGGACGGCTCCTGGCCGTCGGCCTTGAGCCCGGCGATCGCCTCGTCGACAATGGCTTCCACTTCATCCCGTGTCAGGGCTTTGGGCAGGTAGGCCTCGATGACCTCGGCTTCGGCGATTTCCGCGGCGGCGCGCTCAGCCTCGCCGGCTTCGGTGTAGATCCTCGCCGTATCCCGGCGCTTGGCTGCTTCCTTCTGGAGCAGGCCGGTTACCTGGGCATCGTCCAGTTCAATCGGGGTCTTGCCCGACTTCTCGCGTGTTTCGATCTCACCGAGGACGTTGCGCACCGTGGTGAGCGCCACCTTGTTCCGGTCTTTCATGTGGATCACAACGTCGCCATGGAGGCGTTCTTTGAGCGTGGTCATGGTGTACTCGTTTTGTTGGCTTTGCTTCCATTGTCCCCCGTCGACGCGTTCCTTAATCCCGTCGGTCGAGCGCTTCGAGGAGTCGCCTGACCGAACCTCCGAGGTTCCATTCGGTGCCAAGACGCTCCAGTTCGGCGCGCGAACCGCCGGCCACCGGGTCCAGCCGGGCGCCCGCGTCTTCGAGCGTCGGCAGCCCGAGGTCCCGCACGACATTCACGACGGCGGGTGCGACGTTGAGGTAGTCCGTTGCCGCAGCGAGCTTCGACCGCACCGATGCGGACAACCCGCTGTCCGGGTCGGTCGCCGCTTCGAGCAGCATCGCGAGCGTGCCGTACTCCCCGAGCAGTGACGCGGCGGTCTTCTCGCCGATGCCGGCGACGCCCGGCAGGCCGTCGGAGGTGTCGCCCCGAAGGATCGCGTAATCGGCGTACTGCTCGGGCAGCACACGGTACTTGCCGACGATTACCGCGTCAGTGACGACTTCAAGGTTCTTCATGCCGCGCGCGGTGTAGATAACGCGCACCTCGCGGTCGTCGCTGACGACCTGGAAGAGATCACGGTCGCCCGTGACCACGTCCACCGGCAAGCCGGCGTGGCTGGCATAGCTGCCAACGACGTCGTCGGCCTCATGCTCAGTAGCCCCCACGACGGCGATACCGGCGAGCTCGAGCACGCGGCGGATCATCGGGATCTGCGCCTCCAGCGCGTCCGGCACCACCTCCACGTCGGGGCCACCGGCCACCACCTCCGCGACCCGGTGCGACTTGTAGCTGGGAATGAGGTCGACACGCCACTGCGGGCGCCAATCATCGTCCCAACAGGCAATGAGATGCGTCGCTTCGTAATCCGTGGTGAGCCGCGCGATCATGTCGAGCAGGCCTCGAACGGCGTTCACCGGTGTGCCGTCGACGCGGCGGATCGTGTCGGGCACCCCGTAGAAGGCGCGGAAGTACAGCGACGCGGTGTCGAGGAGCATCAGGCGATGGGACATACCCTGATCCTGACACGGATGTACTCCGTTGAAAATCCGCGTGGGCCCGGGCTGCCCTTCAGAGCTCCCGGTAGTAATACAGCATTGGCTCCGTGCCGTTCGGTTCGGTGTTGGTGAACCCGCGAGCCTCATAGAACCGGCGGGCATCCATATCCTCGCCGTCGACGTTGATTTCGAGCAGTACGCCGCCACGGCCCCGTACAAGCTCGCATGACGCGGCGAGCAGGGCGCTGCCCAGGCGACGGCCCCGCCGGCCCGGACGGACGTAAAGTTCGTCCAGGATCGCGACCGGCCCCGGGTACCAGACATTCGGCCGGAAACTCAGCACGGCAAGTCCGGTTGGCGGCTCGCCGGCGAGCAGCACCACCACGTCCTCCCCCGCCAACAGCTGGGAGAGCCGCGACTCCAGTTCGCCAGTGCCCGGGCTGGGCGTTCCGAACTCGGTGTTGAAATCGTGGAGCATTTGGGCCACAGCCGCTGCATCGGCCGGAGTTGCCCGGCGTGGCACCTCGAGGTTGGCTGGGTCATCAGAAGTCACGGCTTCATCATGCACGGCGCTATGGCAGGCGTCCACCCTGGATTATTTCCTCGGCTTTCGCGGCTAGCCGGCCGGCGTCACGACGTCCTCCAGTATTGACCGGTCGAAAAAGCGGACCTCGCCCGTCGCCTCGAAGAACACCGGAACCACCGATGTGCTTGCATCCTTGGACGTTTCGTAGATTTCGGGCGCACCGCCATGCTTGCGGGCAATCGTTCCGACCAGTTCGGTACCGCGGACCCTGACGGTTCGGTATTTGTAGCTCATGTTGACTCCTTCGTCGACTATCGCAAACCCTACTCCCCGCACCTGTTTAGGGACGGGACCGGCTACGCTTTTCCCCCGGCAGCGGGCGGAACACGCAGGCTGCCGTACCTCTCCATCCGGTGCCAGCCGAGGTGCACACCCGCCAAAGCGGTGACCACGGACTGGATGACGACGAGATACATCAGCTGCCGATAGACGAACTGCTGGAGCGGAAGCGTCCATAGCGGCCCGAGCCGTTCCTTGTCGAGCCGGAACGCGTAGGTTGCCATGAGCATCTGAACGACAAGGAAGACGAGCCAGAGTGCCGCGATCCGGAGTGGATCGAGGAAGATCAGTCCATAGACAGCAAACACATCGACTACGGGGGCGAACAGGGGAAGCAGCACTTGGAGAACGAGCAGGTAGCCGAGCCCGCGTCGGCCAAGCTTGCCGGCCGCTCCCCGCTGCACCACCGCGCCCCGGTGCTTCCACATTGCCTGCAACGTGCCGTAACACCAGCGGTACCGCTGGCGCCACAGGGCGCCAAGGGTGGCAGGCGCCTCGGTCCAGGCCCGGGCATCATCCTGGTACACAACGCGCCAGCCGTCGCGGCACAACGACATGGTGAGGTCTGTGTCTTCGGCGAGCGTGTCGTCGCTCACCCCGCCGACCCGCAGCAGTGCGTGACGGCGGAAGCCGCCAATGGCCCCGGGAACGGTTGGCATGCACTCCGCGACGTCGAACAGCCGGCGGTCCAGGTTAAAGCCGACGACGTACTCGATGTGCTGCCACGCGCCGAGGATGCCGCCCCGGTTCGCCACCTTGGTGTTACCCGAAATTGCCCCCACGCGCGGGTCAGCGAAAGGCTGGATGAGGGCATGGACCGTGTCCGGTTCGAAGACGGTGTCGCCGTCGACCATCACCACAAGTTCGTGGCTGGCGGCGTCAAGTCCCGCATTAAGGGCGGACGGTTTGCCTCCGTTCTCCTTCCGGATAACGGTGACGCCCGGCAGGCCAAGGGCTTCCACGATGTCCGCGGTCCCGTCGGTTGAGCCGTCATCGACCACGATGATCTCAACCGGATGGTCCGAGGCGACGATGGACCGGACCGCGGCTTCGATGCCGACGGCCTCGTTGTAAGCAGGGACGATCACACTGACCGGCTCAGTGACCTCGGGCCTGACCGGAACGTCCACCCGTCGCCGGCCCCGGCTGACGGTCTGAAGACGCCGTGCGGCCCGGCTGTGGCGGGCCGCGAAGCCAATCACGAGGACAGCGCGGACCAGCGTCACGATGCCTGCCGCAACCAGCCCCCACGATATGGCCGTGACGACGAAGTCGCTCAGCTGGATGCCCCGCACGAACGCCGTTCCGGTCATCTGCTCCGCAGCGGAGGCTTCCCGCATGCTGTCAATACCGATGGCGTCACCGACGCTTGTCACGCGATAGCCCTGGCTGGCGAATCGCGACAAGGAGGAATCGAGTGCCGCGACCGTCTCCGCCCTGTCACTACCGCCGTCGTGCATGAGGAGCACCTGCCCCTGCGGTCCGGAGAGAGCGAGATTCCGCTCGATGGCTGCTGCGCCCGGGCGCCGCCAGTCCTCGCTGTCGACGCTGCTCAGCACCGTGATGTAACCCTCGTCCGCGGACGTTCGCATGGCTGACCAGGTGTTGTCGTTGATCGCATCGTTCCCCGAGCTGTACGGCGGACGCAGCAGCGAAGTGGCCTGTCCGGTGATGCCGGCGATGGCTTCCTGGGCGCCTTGGACTTCGAGTTCGCGTCGCCACGACGGGGCAGTGCCGAGGTCTGTGTGGGTGAGCGTGTGAACGCCGATCTCGTGGCCCTCGGCAATGATGCGGCGCACGAGGTCCGGGTTGTCGATTGCCGCCGAGCCAACCACGAAGAACGTCGCCCGAACGTGATGCTTCCGCAGGACGTCGAGGATCTGAGGCGTCCAGACGGGGTCCGGTCCGTCGTCGAACGTCAGCGCGAGAGTATGGTCCGGCGGACTCACGGTGCGGACCGCTCCGCCACGGGAATCGACCACCGGGCCGCCACCGGAGACAGCATGAGGCACGGTTGCCGCAGACGTGCTCGACGGCACGGAGTCATCGCCGATCCCGGCGAGGTGGTGCATGTATCCCTGCACGGCGAGGGCAACACCCAGCGCAAAGATGACGGCTATGAGGACGAACCAGTGGGCCCTGACGCTGACGGGAACTGCGGACTTGACTGCGGACTTGACCGGGCGGCTCACGCTCACGGCTGCGGCGGGGTGGACGGACGAGTGGCCTGGCCCGGGGCCGTACCGCTCTTGCCCGGCGCTGTCGGCTCCGTGGCCGGCGCAGGAACCGCAGCGGCCGCAGAGGGTGCGGTCTTCCGCACGTCAGTCCCGCTGGCCGTACCACCGGCCGGTGGCGCCACCGGGACGGCCGATGGCCCGGTTACCGGTGTCTGGAAAGCGACCTGGGCTGCAGGTTCGGCCGGTACGGCCTGGGGGGCCGGGGTCGCGGCGTTGGACGCCGGCGCCGAAGGGGACGCGGGAACGTCCTGGGCCGCGGGAGCCGCCGGGCGGGCAGGGAGCGGCAGGTACGGAGCCGCGATATTGGGTCCGCCAATGAATGCAACCACCAGGAGGACGACGTAGGCCGCCACGAGCCCGAGGGACCCGAGGCCAAGAAGCTTCACGAGCCGCAGGCGCCGTCCTGATGCATCTACAAATACCGGCCCGCGCGGCTGCGCGGACCTCGACTGATCGGACGTTTCATCAAAAGCTGCCATCGGGCATCAACCTTAGAGGATCAGCGATCTGCATCCCAAAAGCATGACCTCATCGGGACGCCGCGCCGGCCCTGGCCTCGCAGTACCTGTCGAAGCGGATTCGACCCACCCGCCCCAGCTTCTCGACGGTGTACCAGCTGATGACCGCCGCAATCAGCGTCAGCAGGATTGCCGACACAGCTACCAGCGGCGGCAAGTCGGCTGTGGATCCGCCGTTGAGCCAGAGAATGACCACATAGTTCCAGAGATACGCCGCGTAGGAAACAGTCCCCAGCATCTGCAGCGGGCGCGTCCACCGGGGCATCATGTGCGAACGGGAGGCGGCCAGCACCACCAGAACGGCCGCGGCAGCCATGGCCAGCGGACCTCCGACGAAGAAGAAGGCCGGCGACTCGTTGGCCTTGGGAAAGAACACCAGGGCTGCGAGGACAAGGACCGCACCCGGCAGGGCCAGACTCCTGGGCCGCCGGCCTGAGAACCAGCTGAACATCCGGACCCTGTAGAGGCGCAGTCCCGAGCCGATGATCAGCCCGAGGCCCCACGTCGTGGGAAGGGCGTAGACGAGGGAGTGAAGGTGCGGAGCCAGGATCAGCATGGCCAGGACGCTCGCCGTCATCAGGGAAAAGACCACGGCGGCGGACCAGCCGATCAGCCGTCCCTGGAGGTTCCTGCGCAGCGCGACCACCAGCAGTGCGGGCCAGATCAGGTAGAACTGTTCCTCCACCGCCAGCGTCCAGAGCGGTCCGATTGCCATGCTCACGTCAAAAGGCAGCGGCAGGTCCTTCAGGTAGCCGAAACCGGCGAGGAGGGTGTAGCCGATGATGCCCTTCGATCGGTCCCCCAGCACGTCCGACGTCAGTTCGACGATGGCATAGACCCCAAGGAAGGCAATGAGCGCCGGTAACAGCCGGAAGGCCCGGTGCGCATAGAAGCGGCCGTAGCGGACTTTGCGGTGCCGTTCGATGTCCCTCAGCAGCACCCCTGTGATCAGGTAACCGCTCAGCACGAAGAAGACAATCACGCCGACAATGCCGGCACCCTGAAATACCCCTGGCCACGAGTGTCCCAGCAGGACCGCACTAACGGCCGCACCGCGGAGGACGTCCAAACCATCCAGCCTTTGCCCGGCGGCATGCCGGGCGCTCTGCCCGGCGGTTGGCCCGGCAGCCGTCCTTACTGTTCCATCAACTAGCAACGCCAAATGACCTCCGCAGTTCCGTCTGGGTGATTTCGATTGCGCGCCGCCAGCAGTGATCCCGGGCGCCGCGCCTCGTCCAATTGTCCCCGGCCCGGCTGAATGAAACCTGACCCCGGCGGTCCTACACCTTCCGGTGAATGGATTTGTAGCTCAGGTAGGCGTTGAGGCCCTCGACGCCGTATTCGGTGCCGGGGCAGCGGGTCCGGAACGCAAAAGGCGGGAGGACGACGGCGGTACGTGCCGCCGTCGTCCTCCCGCCTTTGCTGTTCTACTGTCCCTGGACCGGCACCCCGAGCAGGTCATCGATGCTGCCCAGAACCCTGTCCGTGACCTCCTCGATTCCGCCGATCCCGTCCACCTGCGCGAGGATCCCGCGGCCGGCATATCTGGCCACCACGGCCTCCGTCTGCTGGTGGTACAGGTCCAGCCGGTGGCTGATGACGCTTTCGTTGTCGTCGCTTCGGCCGGTTTCCCTGGCCCGGCCCAGCAGACGGGAGACCAGCTCCTCGTCGTCGGCGGTCAGCTGGAGGACCACTCCGAGCTTCTGGTCGCCGGATGCGAGGATTCCGTCGAGGTAGTCCACCTGCGCCACGGTGCGCGGGTAGCCGTCCAGCAGGAAGCCCGCTTTGGCGTCGTCCTGGCTGAGGCGGCTCCGCACCATTTCATTCGTGACGCTGTCCGGCACGAAGTCTCCGTTATCCATGTACTTCCGGGCCTCGACACCGAGCGGGGTCCCGCCCTTGACGTTGGCCCGGAAGATGTCGCCGGTTGAGATCGCCACTACGCCGAGGCGTTCCGAAATGCGTTCCGCCTGGGTTCCCTTGCCGGAACCGGGCGGACCAATAATCAGCATTCTCGTCATTCACTGTTCCTTTGCTGGTTATATGGACGTCTTCGTCCTGGCCCGATGCGACTGCTCCGGAGGTTGCGGCCGGGCCGCATCGGTGCCTGAAAGCAGGGTACGACGGCGGAGGATCCCCGCCGCCGCACTCTGGCCATTTGTGCTGTTACCGGTAGTGCTGGTGCAGTGAGCGGGGGCGCCGGCTTGGCATATGACGAGGAACGACCGGTAAATTTGGGGTGATGATTTACATTGACCAGGACGACCCCGCGCGCGCGGACGTCCACCGGCTCCTGAGCGAGCACCTGGCGGACATGTTCGCCACATCACCGGCCGAAAGTGTGCACGCTCTGGACCACTCAGCCCTCTCCGGACCCTCAATCACATTCTGGACGGCCCGCGAGGAAGGTGAACTCCTCGGGTGTGGCGCGCTCAAACTCCTCGATTCCCGGTCCGGCCCGGCGAAGCACGGCGAAATCAAGTCCATGCGCACCACGGCAAGCGCACGCGGACGCGGCGTCGCCACCCTGATGCTCAGGCATATCGTGGACGAAGCCCGAAGCCGGGACTACGGGCGCCTCTACCTCGAGACGGGAACAGAGGAGTATTTCGCTCCCGCCCGGCGCCTTTACGTCCGCAACGGATTCACAGAGTGTCCGCCCTTTGCCGGCTACGCCCTGGATCCGAACAGCGTCTTCATGGAACTCCACCTCTGAGCCGTCAGTCAGCACCGGCTGCCACCGCTCCCACTGCAGCTCCCGCCGCCTGCTAGCATGACGGCGAGGTGGCTCATGGAAACCAGGACGGCAGGGCGTGCAGCGGCCGACGCGACGGCCGCAGTTGCCGCGTACGGGGTGGCGGGAATATGGCTCTCCACGTTGCACTCCCCCGGTATCGGGCTTCAGTCCGTGGGCCTGGGCGCCGGCGCCGTGGTCATTGGAGCCGCCGCCATTTCCGTCATACGACGCACTCCCCGCTTCTCCACGGCCGCCGACCGGGTAACCCTGCTGCGGGCAGTCCTCGTGGCCCTTTGCGGGGTATTGGCCGTTCCGGCGCTGGTCAGCGGGCAGCGTCCGGACCAGCTCCTCGTCGTTGTGGGTTCCGTGGCCTTCCTTCTCGACGCCGTGGACGGTTTCGTCGCCCGTCGCACAGGGACAGCCTCGACGGCCGGAGCGCGCCTCGATACCGCTACCGACGCCGCCCTGGTGCTCGTTCTGTCTGTTGCAACGTGCGCGGTCGTCGGATTCTGGACCCTCTGCATCGGTGCGCTGTACTACGTATTTGTGGCGGCTGGCCGCCTCCGGCCCCACCTTCGTGGCCCGCTTCCGCCCAGCGCTGCGCGCAAGGCAATCGGGGCCTTCCAGCCGTTCGCGCTGCTTCTTGCACTGGCCCCGGGTATCCCGCCCGCCGTTGCAGCCGCTGCGCCCGCGCTGGCTCTTCCGCTGCTCATCTTCTCCTTCGGCCGCGACGTCGTCGAGCTGGAACGCCGCCGCCATCGACCCCGCACCCACCCGGATTAGCGGTAGGGCGTCGCTGGCACCCCTTCCGTGCGCGGCGGGCACAGTGCTGCAGGCGGTGCCATGGCGGTCGAATTGTCCCGTGGATGGAACGCCATTGTTATCGTGGCCTGTCTGGGCGCGGTCGCCACGCTCCTCGGTCCGCGCCGGTCCCGGGTCCCCAGGAGGACCGAGGCATGACGTTTTTCAGGATCTGACCCCGGCCGCCGGAGCGTCCCAGACGTCCGCAAAACAACGTCAACGCACTTCCGCTTGCTAGTCGTCCAGGCGCACGCCGCGGACCAGCAGGAGCGTTCCGCCCACAACAACCGCTGACGCCAGGAACACCCCGGCCGCCCCGAGCCCAGCCGCCACAACCCCGATGGCGCTGGGCAGGACCACCTGGCCCACCCTGTTCCCGGCAAGCCGCAGCGCCAGGGCCTTTCCGCGCTGGCCGTCCGGGGCCTGGGCCGAAAGCCAGGACATGGTCAGCGGCTGTCCGATGCCCAGCCCCAGGCCCAGCCCTGCCATCACCACGAAGAGCAGCCACTCCGGCATCGGAATCGCGGCAACGGCCAGTGCAACCGTGGAGAGAGCGAGGCTTGAAACCATAAGCCGCCCCCGTCCGAATCTCCGGGACATGCGCCCGAGCCCCAGCCTCGAAACCATCGAGAACCCGGCCCGCACCGCGAGCATGAGGCCCACCGTGGCCGCGCTGAACCCGCGCTCCGTCCCGAGTGCCGGCAGGTAGACCACGGTCAGGTCAACCACTGCCAGCACCGTGGCGCTGGTAGCCAGCGCCCGGACCAGCCCCGGCGTCCTGAGCAGTGATGCAACACTTCCCTGCGCGCCGTCCGTTGCTGTGACAGCGGACTTCCTTCCCGCGGCCTTCGTCGAGATGAGGAAGGTGGTGAGGAAGAGAACCAGGCTCATGCCGGCCGAGAGGAAGAAGATCGCCTGCGTGTCCGGGCGTACGGAGGCTCCGCCCACCACGGAGATTGCCAGCGGGCCGAGCGCCTGGCCCAAGGACGCAGCGAAGGTCAGGTATCCGAACGCGGAGTCAAGCCCTGACGCCACGGCATTGTTCGCGACGACGGCCTGCTGCCCCACCACACACGCCAGCTGGCCTGCGCCAAGCAGCGCCGTACCGATAACCAACGCGGGGACTGAGGTCCCCCAAAACAGCAGGAAAATGGAACAGCCAAGCACGACGGCGGATCCGATCACCATGAGCTGCCGCTCGCCTAACCGGTCCACGAGGGCGCCCGTGGGGACGGCCAGCAGTAAGGGAAAGACGGCGTAGCTGGCCGCGAGGAGGCCGAGGGCATATCCCGGCACATCCAGCTCAAGCGCCCGATAGGTGGTTGCCGGCCGGACCAGGAAGGTCACCGCCTGAATCAGCGTCGAATGAAGGAGAAGTGCCAGCGCCGAACGGCGGCCCAGTTCGCCGATCACAGGATGACGGATGCGGTGCCGGAGACGGCGCGCACCGCTGCGTCCCGGGCGCCGACGACATGGTCGAAAGCGATCTTCGCAGCCGCTTCCGGCTTGCCCGAGGCAACGGCATCCACCAGGACGCGGTGTTCGGCGAGCGCCTGGTCTCGGCGCTCCTGCGTGCTGTTGGTGAAGTGGCGGTAGCGCTCCATCTGGTTGGAGACCTGGTCATGAAACCTCTGGGCCCAGGAATTTCCGGCAATGGCCGCGATTGAGGTGTGCAGCAACATTCCGTACTTCATGGCTTCGTCGGCGAACTTCACCATGGCCGCATTGCGTTCCACGATCCCCTCCAGGTTTGCAATGTCGGCCGGCGTCGCTTTGGCGCATGCCTCCCGGGCCATCAGGGACTCCAGGGCGGCGCGTACGCCGTACAGCTCTGCGATCACTCCTTCGTCCAGGATCGGGACGACCACGCCTCCCGTGGGTTGCTGCTCCAGCAGACTTTCCGAGATCAGCCGCCGGATAGCCTCCCGCAGCGGCGTCCGGCTTACCTGCAGCGCCGCCGCCATTGCCGGTTCATAGATCCGCTCCCCCGGCTTCAGTTCCAAACTGAGGATCCGGCGTTTTAGCTCTCCGTAGACCAGATGCGCTCCAGTGTTCCGGGACTGTGATTCGACCACTTACGAACTCCACCCTCGTGTACTTGTATACAACTATACAAGTAAGGGCCTTTGACGACGGTGACGAGCGGAATTCTGTCCTACGAGGCCCAGTCGGCGTCGTCGAAGGGGCGGCCGCGGAAATGGGCGCGGAGATATTCCCCCACGACGGCGGCCCCCAGGTCCCCGGCCTCGGGCGCAACAACCCGGCCGTCAATCCGGCGGACCATGCGCTGGACGAACCGCTCGAGCCCGGGGTCATTACCCAGCCGGAAGAACGTGGCCTGCGTTCCTGCGCGGCCAAGACGGTCGAGCTCGGCGATCGTGACGCGGATGGTCTCCGGGTCCGGCGGGTAATCGAACCAGGAGTCCCCCTCCGGCAACAGGTGTGCGGTAGGCTCGCCATCGGTCACCACAAGGAGGACATGCTGCATCGACGGATGCTGGCGGAAGAAGCGGTTGGCCAGCAACAACCCGTGATGGAGATTGGTTCCCTGCTCCCGCCGCGATGCCAGGGCCGTGAGCTCACCGATGTCCATGGTCTGCGCGTACCGGCCGAAGGTGATCAGCTGCAGCCGGTCCCCGCGGAACCGGCTGGAGACGAGATGGTGCAAGGCAAGTGCAGTGCGTTTCATCGGCACCCACCGCCCCTCGGCGGCCATCGAGAACGACACGTCGACGAGCAGGACGACGGCGGCCTGGGTGCGCGCCTCAGTCTCCGCGACCTCGATATCGTCCACCTCGAGGCGCACCCCTCGGCCCGGGTCACCGCCGCCGGCCATGGTGCGGCGGATCGCGTTTGTCATGGTGCGGGTAACGTCCCACGGCCCGGCGTCCCCGAACTCCCATTGACGGCTGGAGCCGGTCTGCTCTCCGGCTGTCCCGGCGACGCGCGTGTCCCGGCGCCCCTGCCGGCCGAACAGCTGCCTGGCGGTGTCCCGCAACAGTGACTTGCCGAGCCGCCGCATGGCCTGCGGGGACAAGCGGAGGTCGCCGTCGGCGCCGCGCCGCAGGTAGCCGCCGTCCTGCATTGCGCGCTCGATCTCGGCGAGGGTACGGGCCGTCACTGCTGCATTCTGCCCGAGCTGGCGGGCCAGCGCGTCAAGGTCCAGGTCATCAAGGCGTGAGCCGTTATAGGACTGCGAGAGCTGCTCGGCCAGCTCGTCGAGTTCGGCGATGTCCTGGAGTACGCCGGTGCCGTCGCCCAGCCCGAGTCCCTCCTGACCTTCAAAGCGTTCGGAGCCGGTCCAGTCCTCCCCCGGGCGCAGAGCGCGCAGGGTGTCGTCGAGTTGACCGAGCTGGGACATGAGTTCGGGCGAGCCGAATGCCTGCGCGGACAGCCGCATCAGCTCATCACGCTGCTCGGCGGACATGGACTGCAGGAGCCGTTGGGCGGCGGCCGCGCGCTGGGCGAGTGCGTCGATCAGCTCCCCGACGGATTGCGGGTTCTCCGGAAAGAAGTGGCCGTGCCTCGCCATGAACTCTTGGAAGTCCGCCTCCGTATCCTCGCCGCGCCGGTGTTTGTCGAGGAGCTCGTTGAGGTCCTGCAGCATCTCGCTGACCGCAGCGCGGTCCTCATCGGTGGCGCCTTCGAGGGCCTGTTTCATGCCGGCGAACCGCTGGTCGAGGACCTCACGCCCCAGCAGATCCTTGATCCGCTCGTAGGCTTCCCGGGCGGTGCTTGACTGCCAGTCATAGGAAGCGAGCTCGTTGACCGCTGCCGCGGTTGACTTTGGCAGGTTCTGCAGCTGCATCTCCCTGAAAGCGCGGTCCGTGTTGTCCATCATGGCGTCGCGGGCGAGCTGCTTGCGCTCCTCAAGCACCGCAGTATCGAGCAGCTTTTGCACTTCGCTGAGGGTGCCGTCCAGCCGGTGGCGGCCCAGAAGTTCGCTGCGGCGCTGTTGTACGCGGCCGGCGAGCTCGTCGAGCCCTTCACGGTTACGGCCGCCGCGCCGCAGGTACTCCTGCAGCGCATGCCGGGGCGAGTATCCGGCCATGACGTCCTCGGCTATCGCGTCGAGCGCCTCCGCCAGGTCGACCGGCGGGGCGAGCGGATCAGGCCCTCCCCTGTACCGGCCGTATCTTGAGCTGTGCACAGCCATGATGCCGCCTATCCGTAGCCCTGGTTCCTAGCCGTAGACCGTCTCCTCGTCGTCGGACTCCTTGGAGATCCGCCGGGCTAGGTAAAGACCTTCCAATGCAAGTTCGATTGCGGCGGCGCGCTGTCCGTCGTTCCTGGCGCCCAGGCGCCTGCTGATCTCGTCGTAGAGGCCGGATGAGCCAAGGGACGGGAGGTTTTCAAGGAACTCCCGTGCGGTGACGTGTTCGCCCGTTGTCACAGTCCGGTGGCCGTCGAGCGCTGCCACGAGCGGACCGAGGTCCAGGCCATGGAAGTGCGCCCGGACGGCTTCGGCCGTGGCCGTGCGAAGGAGGTGGTCTAGGACCGACTGTTCGCGCCCCTCCTCACCGGATTCGAATTCAATCTTGCCCGTCAGGACCTCGACTGCGGTCTCCAGGTCGATGATCCGCGCAACTGCCTGGTCTTCGCCGCGGACGCTGGCACGCCGTAGGGCCGCAGCGGCGACTGTTTCGGCGCCCGCGATGGCGAACCGCGCTGAGACTCCGGAGGTCTGGTTGATGGCCGGGGACTGCCGCAGCGCGCGGGTGTAGCGGGCCAGGATCTCAAGGATGACGGGCGGGACGTCGGCCACCAGCCGCCCCTCCTGCCGGATGACGGATACCTCGTCCTCCAGCTCTATCGGATAGTGGGTCCGGATCTCGGCGCCGAAGCGGTCCTTCAGGGGCGTGATGATCCGGCCGCGGTTGGTGTAGTCCTCCGGGTTGGCGGAGGCGACGACGAGCACATCCAGCGGCAGCCGCAGCACATAGCCGCGGATCTGGATATCGCGCTCCTCCATCACGTTGAGCATCGCGACCTGGATCCGCTCGGCAAGGTCCGGCAATTCGTTGATGGCGATGATGCCGCGGTTGGAGCGCGGGACGAGTCCGTAGTGGATGGTTTCCGGGTCCCCGAGCCGGCGGCCTTCAGCCACCCGCATCGGGTCGACGTCGCCGATGAGGTCGGCAACGGAGGTGTCGGGCGTGGCGAGCTTCTCGACGTACCGTTCCGAGCGGTGGCGCCACGACACCCGCAGCCGGTCCCCCTCGGTGAGCACACGGGCGCGGGAGTGTTCCGTGATTGGTTCGAAGGGGTGTTCGTTCAGCTCCGAACCCTCGATCACCGGGGACCACTCGTCGAGCAGCCCCACCAGGGTGCGGAGGAGGCGTGTCTTTCCCTGGCCCCGCTCGCCGAGCAGGACGACGTCGTGGCCGGCGATCAGGGCACGCTCGAGTTGGGGAAGAACGGTCCGGCTGAAACCGTACATCCCGGGCCACGGATCACGGCCGGCGGCAAGGGCGGCAAGCAGGTTGCCGCGGATCTCGTGACGCAGGTCCTTGAGGACATGGCCTGCTGCACGCAGTTCACCAACGGTGAAGATATCGGGACGATCATTCACTCCTCTACCGTAGTCCCCGGATGCGCGATGTATCGAGGGACTTCGGCAAAGTTCCCGCGCACGTGCCCGCGGTACGAGCACGGCCTGGGCCGGGCTTGCCGGACACGGGGCAGCAGGTGAGCGATACGCTGGAGGGTGATGACAGCAGCAACGCCGTCGGCACCAGCGGCACCGCAGAGCACCCTCCTTCTTCTGGTGCGCCACGGGGAGACGCCCACCACGGGGATGGTGCTGCCCGGCCGCGCCCCGGGACTGCACCTGTCCGAACGCGGGCGGGCCCAGGCGGAACGGGTCGCGGACCGGCTCGCAGGTCTTGCCGTTGACGCCATCTACTCATCGCCGCTGGAGCGTACGCGTGAGACTGCAGAGCCCACGGCAGCCCGCACCGGGCTCGGGGTTAACGAGAGCTCCGGCCTGATCGAGTGCGACTTCGGCGAGTGGACCGGAGCCGCGCTCGCCGAGCTGGCGGGATTGCCGCAGTGGCAGACCGTGCAGCACAGCCCGTCGGCCTTCCGTTTTCCGAGCGGGGAGAGCTTCGCGGAGATGCAGGCGAGGATCGTCGGAGCGCTGGAGGTGCTGTGCGCCGCACACTCCGGGCGCGTCGTCGTCTGCTTCTCCCATGCCGAACCGATCAAAGCCGCCGTTGCCCACGCCTTGGGCACGCAGCTGGACCACTTCCAGAGGATCGTCATCAACCCGGGTTCCGTATCGGTCATCTCGTATGTGGAGGGCAAGTCACCGGCGGTGCTGACGGTGAATTCGACGTTGGAGCCGTTGAGCGGGCTCAGGGCGTCGTGACACGGGGCGTCGTGACAGGGGGCAGCCGGTGTCCGCGCGGGAGTGGCGCATCGACCACGGGCTGTGCTTCTCCGCCGCTTTCAAACTCCGCACCGTGATCTGGGACTTTGCCCTGTTCCCGGCCCCCTTATCCACGACATCGCTGACGGTTCACGGCACTCGTGTCCGGACCAGACCCGGCGGACCTAGACCTGGTCCCTGAGTGCTTCAGTTCGTCCCTGGATAAACGTGCGGAGCGTGTCTGCCTGCTTCGCCAGTTCCGCCTCCGTAAGACTGTCAAGTCCACGATGGGCTGGACGTCCTCGGTGTCCTTCGCATTGAGCTGTTTGAACTGCTCCTCGGACGTCGCAAGGTCGTCGCCCTGGTAGATGAAGCTGGACTCGGCGTCGGACTTATAGAGGACCCCGGCGGTGCCGAAGAGGGCGTCGGCATAGGCTTCGTCCGGATTTTCAACGACCAGCCGCGTTTGGGTGGCGCTGCCGTTCACGGAATAGGTGGAGTACGCATAGCGCCGCTGAGCCCGCACCCGGCGAGGGCGAGGGCCAAGGCGAGTGCGGATGAGGAGAGAACGGCGCGGCGGGAACGTCGCATAGGTCCTGCTTTCAGGTTCGGAGCTGATTGATTCAACATTCCCCGCCACAGCCGTGAGACAGCTTTGGCGGGCCCCTGATGCCGGTATGCAAGGCTGCGCGGGAGCCCCGGTTCCGGTGCCACAGGATGCAAAGACCGGCGGGGCGGGCTGTCGTCCTCAAGAAAATGAGGGACTTGTGGCATGATGACCGCAACTGTCCAGCAGAGGGGGGTCTCGTGATCAGTCGTTCGCCGGTGCTTATGGCATGTAAATGCCGGACCCCGTAACGGGGAAGGCCAGGAACCGTGCGGCGGTCACGCCGGGAACGGGGCAGCTGCTGCGGCGCATCCGTGAAGTTCTTCCGACCGGCCTCCGCAGGATCCCGGCCGGGTGCTGGCTTGCCCTGGTGGTCCTGGCAGAGGTGGTGCTTGCCCTCGCGGTGCGAATTCCCTCGCTGTTCGCGCCGGACATCCGCGGCGGGACCGCTGGTCGGCTCTGGGCGCTGGATATTGTGGCGCTCTCGCTGCTGCCCATTGTCGTCTTCGCGGCCCTCCAGCTGTACCAGCAACGGAAGCGGGAGCGCGCCCAGGCGTCGGAATCTTCCGGATACATCGAAAAAGTGATGCGGACGAGCCGCGAATGGCTCTGGGCCGTCGACGCTACCGGGACGATCACGTTTTCAAGTCCGATGTGCGAGCAGCTCACCGGCTACAGCCCATCAGAGCTGGTAGGCAGTCCCATCGGCCTGGTCCTGGATCCCGCAGACCTTGCAGCGGCCCTCAAATCGCAACCGGTCGTCGAGGATGAGTCCACCTTCACCGGCCTGGTCCTTGTCTGCCGGCACCGGGACGGCAGCCGGGTGCTGATGGAAGTTGCCGGCCAAACAGTCTACGGCGCGGACGGAACGGGGACAGGTTTCGAGGGCACCGCCCGGGCCATTGACAACCCCTCCTCCTCAGACGGTGCCGCGGAACAGATCCGGGAGCGCGTCACAGCCCTGGTGCCCGGCCACGGCATCGTCACAGCCTTCCAGCCGATCCAATGCCTCAGCAGCGGGAACGTCGTCGGCGCCGAAGCCTTGAGTCGCTTTCCCCTGTCCGATGGCACCACCACCGAGGCCTGGTTCATGCAGGCTGCCTCCGTCGGTATGGAGGCAGACCTGGAACTCCTCGCCTTGCGCACTGCGCTGCGCACCGCGGCCAGGCTTCCCCGGGATATATACCTCGCCATCAACCTCTCCCCGGGCGTGTGCCTGGACCCTCGGGTCCTCGAGGCGATCTCGCAGGGCGACATCCACCCTTCGCGGCTGGTTATCGAAGTAACAGAACGCCAAAAGGTGGACGACTACGGGCAACTGCTGGGCGTGCTTGAACCGCTGCGGAGTTCAGGCGTGCGGGTGGCCATCGATGACGCCGGGGCAGGATTCGCCTCCATGCAGCACATCGTCCAACTCAAGCCGGACCTCATCAAACTCGACCGCGCCATCATCCGGGACATCGATTCGGACCCGAGCCACCGCGCCCTGGGGGCCGCCATGGTCGGGTTCGCAGCCGAGACAGCCGCCCTCCTGGTCGCAGAGGGCATTGAAACCGCTGCGGAGCTGGAGGCCGTCACTTCACTCGGCATGACGGCCGGTCAGGGATACTTCCTCGGCAGGCCGACCCTCGAACCACGCGACTGGGCGCGGTGGGACAAAAACACGCGGCCCGGCTAGCGGCCCCCTGTCACGTGCGCGAACCGCCCCGCGCACGATCGTGAGGTCGCCGCCGTCGTACTCCTCGTGCAATACGGGAAAGCTTCCTTTTCGAGGGCGAAGCGGCCGCCTACCTACTGACGCCAGAACGCGCTTCGGCTACACTCAGGCTGAGCAGAGAGGCCAGCCATGGATTTCGCCGCAGCCAATGAGCACCCGCTGAATCCTTTCCCCCATTACGAGCGAATGAGGGAAGCCGCACCAGTCTTCCACGACGAGCAATCGGGAAGTTGGCATGTCTTCAGGTATGACGACGTGCAGCGCGTGCTGTCCGAACACGCCACATTTTCTTCCCGGATGGGCGGAGACGATCCCTCGGAGGCAGGCCAGCTGTTCGCCTCGAGCCTGATCACCACGGACCCGCCGCGGCACCGGCAATTACGCTCCCTCGTGACCCAGGCGTTCACGCCGAAAGCCGTGGACGCGCTTGCTCCCCGTATCTCGGAACTCACGGAAATGCTTCTGGACGGGATCGCTTCCCGCGGTGGCGCCGACCTGATCGAGGAGTTGGCGTACCCGCTGCCGGTTATCGTGATCTCCGAACTCATGGGTATCCCCGCCGATGACCGGGACCGCTTCAAGCAGTGGTCCGACGTCATCGTCAGCCAGACTCGGAGCAATACGACGACGGAAGACCACCAGGCAACAAACCGGGAAATGACCGGGTACTTCCTGGATCTCATCGAACAGCGACGGAGGCGGCCGGGCGATGACTTGATCAGCAACCTGCTCGGCGCTGAGATTGACGGGCAGAAACTGAACGTGGCTGAACTGCTGGGCTTCTGCGCCCTGCTGCTCGTCGCCGGCAACGAAACAACCACAAACCTGATAGGCAACGCGGTCCTTTGCTTTACCGAGGTGCCCGGCACTATCGATCGGTTGGTGAAGGAGCCGGCCTTGCTCCCCCAGGCCATCGAAGAAGTGCTTCGCTTTCGGTCCCCCGTCCAGTCCATGTACCGGGTGACGGTCGCCGACACCGCCCTGGGCGACGTTCAGATACCCGCCGGCGCACCGGTGGTGGCGTGGATCGGTTCCGCAAACCGCGACGAGCGGCAATTTCAACGCCCTGCCGAATTCGACGTCGACCGGGGCCAGATCCGTCATCTGGCATTCGGGCACGGCGTCCACTTCTGCCTCGGTGCGCCGCTTGCAAGGCTCGAGGCAAGGATCGCGTTGGAAGCCATCCTGTCCCGGCTGCCTGGACTGACGCTCGCCCCGGGAGCGCGCCTGGAACGGATGGACAGCACCATCGTCTACGGGCTGAAAGCGCTGCCTGCGAGCTGGCAGGCAGCCTGACCGCCAGCTGCCCTGGCCCCGCACCGACAGGATACCCCTGATTTAGGGTCCGGGCTTTAGCGTTCGAGGGGCCGGGCTCTTCGAACGCGCCCATGTTGTGCAACGCTGGGTGCATGGATCTCGAGGTGTCACCGGCGCTCACTATTCCGGCCCCGGAACTCCGTTGGCGCTTCTCGCGTTCGTCGGGGCCGGGCGGTCAGCACGTTAACACCTCGGACAGCCGCGTCGAGCTCTCCTGGAACATCCGCGACTCGCGGGCACTCTCAGACGACCAAAGGCTGATGCTGCTCACGCGCCTCCAACGGCGCCTCATTGCCGGGGTAGTCACCGTGGCGGCCTCCGAGCAGCGCTCACAGCTGCGCAATCGCGAGATCGCCCTGGCCAAGCTCTCCGGCCTTGTGGCAGAGGCCGTGGCGCCCGAAGCTGCTCCCCGGCGCCCAACCAAACCCACCCGGGGGTCGAACCGCAGGCGCCTCGCCGCAAAGGAACAGAGATCGGCGACGAAACAACAACGACGGCGGCCGTCCGCCGAATAACACCCTCCGCTGCCCATTCAGCGGATATCTGGATTGCTACCGGCCGCCCGTCCCGGGGTTGAGTCTCGCGACTGCCGTCGACAAAGCGGTGGCGAAAGCGCACCAGAGCGCATAGGGGGCCAGCGCCACGCCGGCGCCGCGGTTCAGGTTGTATGTCCGCCGCACCAAATCGGCGCTGCTTGCAGCCAGGACAGCGGCCTCTGCCGCTGCAAGCCACGGCCGGCGGGCACGCCAGAAAAGCCAACTCCACGTCGCGTTGAGAACAAGGTTTGCGGCCAGCGCGCCCCGGTAGGCACGGATCTCCGGCCGCCTGTCCTGTCCGCCGGCAGGATCGGGGGCATCCTTGCTGTCCAGGGCGACGGCGGAACTCACGGCTAAGTCCGCGTAAAGAGCGGTCCACACGACGGGAAAGGCCAGTGCGGGCGGCTGCCAGCCCGGCTTGCGCAGCCGCCGGTACCAGCTGCTGTCAGGATCCGTCGCCACCGCCCCGGCCGCTGCCGTAGCTGCGGTCCCGGCCGCCGTCCACGCTACTGTCAACAGTTTCATCGTTGATCCTCTTTCCCCTCGTAGTCGCCGTACCCGGGCAGCGGTGCACCCATACGCTCGATAGTACGGTCTAGGGCCGGATCCGTCCGGTGTCGGGCGTATCACCAGGTCCCTGTCCGGGCCGCGGTTGTCAGCAGGAAGGTGTCAAGGCGTCTGGGACGCCGCCGCATCCGGTTCAAGATCGGACAGCGTGAGCGGATGTGCAGGGACGTCCGGGAAGGGAGATGTGACAGTTACCGTCAAGCACGGATCGACATGCGCCAGTTCGCCGGATGCCAGGGGGCGCCAGGCCGGGTTGTGGTCCATTGGTTCAGTGGCGAAAAGAACATGCGGGTTGCCGGCGAGTTCCGTGCTGCGGGAACGGATCCGGTTGCTCCGGGCGTCGAGGGGTGCCGCCGGGGCCGGAGCGGCGGCGGGATCCCGTTCAAGGATGTATAGCTCGTGGGCTGCCGGGTACCTGAGCGCCCACAGGTCCGTAGCCGTGGTCACAATCAGGTTCAGACTGAAGACGCGCAACTCCTCGGCGGCCCATGTGATTGCCCTGACAATACCTTCGCCGACGTCGCCGCCGGTCCGGCGGCTCTCGGCGGTGATAAGCGCGAAAAGGCGTTCGCTGTCGGTCTGGCCCTGCACGAGGTCCGCAACGCCACACTCGGCCAAATGGCGGTCGAGCCGTTCGAGATCACCGAAGGCACCGTTGTGGGCAAACAGCCGCCCGTCCTGCTGGAACGGGTGTGTGTTGACCAGGGTATGTGCGCCGGTACTGGCATACCGCACGTGGGCCAGGAACGTGGTGCTCTTCAGGTCCCGTGCCTCACGAGCGAAAGCGTGGTCCTCCCAGGCTGCAAGTGGCTGTTTGGCTACGCGTGCCTTCCCGTCCGCGTCGAAGGTCCCTATGCCTGCCCCGTCAGGCTCCCGCCGGCTCTGGTCCGCGAGGCTGTCCGGGGCGTCCAAGAGCCAGAACGTCGCCCGGACTGGCCGGGAACCGGCGTGAAGCCCGAATAATCGGCACATGGCAAGTGCTTTCTTTTGGGACCAGCTCAACGGCCGTATCGGGATCATGATTCGGTGTCGGGTGTGCCCTGCCCACGGCCCGCTCCTTAGAATTGCCCGCACGCAGCGCGGCCGGACCTTCGACCGGTGGAGAACGCCTTGCGGTTCAGTTAAAGAGCTTCCTGCACGTGGGCCCGGATGGCGCCGATCACCGGCGCCGATCCCTGTGTGCGGTACACATCTATTGGTCTGGAGCCCAGCTGCACATTGGGGCTGCACATCCAGATCATGGCCTGGGCCGGCGTGAAAGCACCATGGAGGTGCCCGACCAGGGCGTCCAGGTCAGCAAGCTGAAGCCGGCCGTCCGCATCCGGCGCTTCCTCGCCCGCTGCCCACCGATCCAAAAGTCCGACGCTCACGCCCAGCAGAGGGGCCGCTGCCTCAGCGCCCAGCGAATTTATGAGCCTTTCGGCTATCGCCTTTGGGCCATAGCCGGGGGCGTCCCTCAACTCCGCGAGACTGGCGAAAACTGTGGTGGCAGACAATTCCGGTTCTTCGGCGTTGGCTTCCTGCAACTGTTCCATGACGCAATGATATTAAGTGGCCGCCCCCTTGGAGTAGGGCCACAGTGCCTCCTGCGCTGGTCACTAGGCCGTTCGGGCCCCACTGCGGCGGACGTGACCGCCGGCCGGCGCGCTGTGACGGTATTGGAAAGCCGCGACCCGCTCTACACTATCCGGATGAAATGTACGGTCAATGGATTGCCAGTGCATTACGCCGAGTATGGCAACGGCACGCCGGTTCTCGCCCTGCACGGGGCCGGTGTGGACCATCGCGAAATCGCCGGCGCTCTCGAGCCAATATTCTGCAACGTGTCAGGCTTTCGCCGGCTGTATCCGGACCTGCCGGGGATGGGCCACACGCCGGCGCCTGGGACGATCACGAGCAACGATGACGTCCTGGATATTCTGCACGGCCTGATCGACAGCACTATTGGTGATGAACCGTTTCTTGTCATTGGTCAGTCCTACGGCGGCTATTTAGCCAGGGCCATTGCGAACCGGAGACCTGACCAGGCCATCGGGATGGCACTCATCTGCCCGGTCGGCGCGCATACGCGTGACGTGCCCAAGCACGAGGTCCTCGCCTCTGTGGTCGATATGCCCGGCGACCTGGGGCCCGATCTCGAGGCTGCTTACCGTAGCTACTTCGTTGTGCAGACTGCTGAGACCCTGCGCCGGTTCCGGGAGTCTGTGGCACCCGCAATGCCGCTTGTTGACGAGTCCGGCCTGACGCGAATCTTTTCGCACTGGGAGCTACGGGATCCGCCGGAGGCCTCGAAAGCCCATCCCCATCCAGTGTTGATCCTTGCCGGAAGGCAGGATGCCACGGCCGGGCATGCGGGCCCGTTGGAGTTAATCGGGCACTACCCCCGCGCTACCTTTGCGGTGCTCGATCGGGCCGGCCACGCTTTGGTGCACGAGCAACCCGACCTCCTGCAAGACTTCGTCGCCGAATGGTTGATGCGCGTGCGTGAGCACTCCGCCCGCCAGTAAGACGACTGGTAAAGCAGTGCCCGCCCGGGGATTTTCCCAGGCGGGCACTCCTACCATGCGAAGAGTCAGTTCGCCCCGGCGCCGGCTGCCGCGCCGGCGAGCCGGAGCCAGGTATCCACCACGGTGTCCGGGTTCAAGGAAACCGAGTCGATGCCTTCCCCGACCAGCCATTCGGCGAAGTCCGCGTGGTCGCTGGGCCCCTGGCCACAGATGCCCACATATTTGCCGCGCGCCTTGCATGCCTTGATGGCCATGCTCAGGAGCTTCTTCACGGCGGGGTCGCGTTCATCGAAGCCGGCCGAGACAATCGCGGAGTCCCGGTCCAGGCCAAGCGCCAACTGGGTCATGTCATTGGAACCGATGGAGAATCCGTCGAAATAGTCCAGGAAATCGTCGGCGAGCAGCGCGTTGGACGGAATCTCGCACATCATGATGACCTCGAGGCCGTTTTCGCCGCGGCGCAGGCCGTTCTCCGCGAGCAGGTCGATGACGCCGCTGGCCTCGTCCACGGTCCGCACGAAGGGGATCATCAGTTTGACGTTGGTCAGCCCCATCTCGTTGCGCACGAAGGATAGCGCCTCGCACTCCAGGTCGAAGCAGTCCCGGAAGGACGGTTCCAGGTAGCGTGACGCGCCGCGGAAGCCGATCATCGGGTTTTCTTCGTGCGGTTCGTAGGCGGGGCCGCCGATCAGGTTGGCGTACTCATTGGACTTGAAGTCGGACATCCGCACAATCACCGGCTCCGGAGCGAAGGCCGCGGCGATGGTCGCCACCCCTTCTGCCAGGCGCTTGATGTAGTAGTCACGCGGGCTCTCGTAGGCGGCGATCCGCTCCCGGATTTCCGCAATGACCTCCGCCGGCTGATCCTCCAGGTTCAGCAGGGCCTTCGGGTGGATGCCGATCTGGCGGTTGATGATGAATTCCAGCCGGGCCAGGCCGACTCCGTGGTTGGGCAGCTGGGCGAAGGTGAAGGCCTGTTCGGGCGTGCCGACGTTCATCATGACCTTGACCGGAGCCTCGGGCAGCTGGGTGATCTCTGTTTCCTCGACGCTGAAGTCCAGGAGCCCTTCGTAGATGACGCCGGTTTCACCGTCGGCGCACGAGACGGTCACTTCGAGACCGTCTGAGAGTGCGTCAGTGGCGTTCCCGGTGCCGACGACGGCGGGAATCCCCAGTTCGCGGGCAATGATGGCCGCGTGGCAGGTGCGTCCGCCGCGGTTGGTGACGATCGCGGAGGCACGCTTCATGATCGGTTCCCAGTCCGGGTCGGTCATGTCCGCGACGAGGACATCGCCGGTCTTGAAGGCGGCCATCTGGTCGATCGCGGTAAGGATGCGGACGCTGCCGGCGCCGATGCGCTGGCCGATGGCGCGGCCCTCGACGAGCGTCCGGCCGGTCCCGTTGAGGCGGAAACGGCTCAGGCTGCCGGACGAACGGCGGGACTGCACTGTCTCGGGGCGCGCCTGGAGGATGTACAGGCCGCCGTCGATCCCGTCCTTGCCCCATTCGATGTCCATGGGGCGGCCGTAGTGGTTCTCGATGGCGACGGCGTGCCGGGCGAGCTGCTCGACGTCGTCGTCCGTGAGGCTGAAGCGGTTCCGCAACGAAGCCTCAACGGGAACAAAATCGATGGTGTGGCCCACTTCGCGGTTGCTCGTGTAGGTCATCTGGAGGGCCTTCTCACCCAGCCCGCGCTTGAGGATCGCCGGGCGGCCGGCCTGCAGGGCGGGCTTGTAGACGTAGAACTCATCCGGATTGACGGCGCCCTGGACCACGGCCTCGCCGAGGCCGTAGGAGGACGTGACGAACACGGCGTCGTTGAATCCCGATTCGGTGTCCATGGTGAACATAACTCCGGAAGCGCCGACGTCGGAACGGACCATCCGCTGGATGCCGGCGGAGAGCGCCACCTCGGCGTGTTCGAACTTGTGGTGCACGCGGTAGGCGATGGCGCGGTCGTTGTACAGGGACGCAAAGACGTCCTTGATGGCGAGCAGGATGTTCTCGATACCGCGGACGTTCAGGAAGGTTTCCTGCTGCCCGGCGAAGGAGGCATCGGGAAGGTCTTCCGCCGTTGCGCTGGAACGGACGGCCCAGGACAGGTCGTCCGAGCCGCCGTGCTTGTCCACCAGCTGCTGGTAGGAGTCGCGGATCTGCTTTTCGAAGTCCGGCAGGAAGGGCGTCTCGCGCATCAGGGTCCGGATTTCCTGGCCGGCTGCGGCGAGTGCCGTCACGTCGTCGGTGTCCAGCCCGACCAGCCGGTCGGCGATCTTCTGGTCCAGGCCGGAGTCAGCGAGGAAAGTGCGGTAGGCGTCGGCTGTCGTGGCGAAGCCGTCAGGGACCTGGACGCCGGCAGAGGTCAGGTTCTGCACCATCTCACCAAGGGAGGCGTTCTTTCCGCCCACCCGGTCCAGGTCCTTGAGTCCGAGTTCTGAGAACCACAGGATGTCTGTCGTCATAGTTGCTGCTCCTTTGCAGATGATGGCATGCAGATGCGCCGCCCCGCTCCCGGCGATGACCGGTTGGTGGGCGCGAATCCTGTCCACAGTGACAGGTCTCGGGCGCTCTTTCCACATGATGTGCGCCACACTTAGTTTGTGAAAATTTTCCCTAGTGCTTGAGGTTCATGCGCTGCAGGATGGTCGCAGCCATCTCCTCCACGGACACCGTGGCTGAATTCAAGTATGGAATCCGGTGGGAGACGTACAGCTGCTCGGCGCTGCGCAGCTCGAAGCCGCACTGCCGCAGTGAGGCGTAAGGCGAGCCGCGACGGCGTTCGGTACGGATTTGGCTCAGGCGCAGGGGGTTGGAGGAGAGTCCGAAACATTTCTCAACGAAGGGCCTCAGCGGCTTGGGGAGCCCCTCCCGCTCGAAATCCTCGTCCACCAGGGGGAAGTTCGCGGCGAAGATTCCGTGTTGCAGCGCGAGGTACATGGTGGTGGGAGTCTTTCCGCAGCGGGACGGTGCCACCAGGATGACCTGGGCCTTTTCCAGCGCACGCAGGCTTTGCCCGTCGTCGTGTTCCATGGCGTACTCGACAGCGGCCATCCTGGACTGATACCGCTCCGCATTGCCCAGGCCGTGCGCCCTGCCGGGCTCGCCGCTGGCCGGTGAGCCGAGGGCCTGCTCCAACTGTCCGACATGCGTCCCGATAAGATCCACGACGATCCCCTGGCACTTGGCCAGGGCCCGGCGGATGTCGCTACTGACAGCAGTGGAGAAGACGACCGGCCGCGGGCCGGTGGCGGCGAGGTCGTCGATGGTACGGACGACGGTTCTGGCCTGCTCGACGGTGGTAATGAAGGGAACAGTGATCCGGTCAAAGTTGTTGGCGGGGAACTGGGTCAACAGCGTGTTGCCGAGCGTTTCCGCCGTGATGCCGGTGCTGTCCGAAAGAAAGTAGACAGGCCGAAGATCGTCATTGGTCATGAACGCATTCTCCACCAGGAGCGGTCCGGTATCCCAACGCGGAAGCCGGCGAATCCCAAGTCCGGGGGCACCGGACGCGGAACGTCAGCCGATCAGTACTCACCCTTGATCACGAAGTAGGAGCCGCGGATAACTCCTGCGAGCTTTGATCTCTGGCGGGCGAACTTGAAACGCGATGCCAGTTCTTCCGGAATCTCCATGCCTTCGGCCAGTTTGAATCCCACAGCCCGTTTCCCGCCGTCCTCAATGCTGTACATGACGTTGATCGACAGCCCCGACTCGTAGAACACGTAGTCCATTCGCAAGCCTTCGACTTCGAAGGTTGTCACTTCCAGCGGGCGCGAGCCGATGACGATGTCGCGTTCCTCCTTGAGGATGCGGCGCACGCGGTCGACCACCTCCGGGAGGCCGCCTGCAGGGCTCACAGTGAAAACGTGATCGTACTTGTTCCGGTAATAACGTCCCTCGTTGGCGCGCAACCCGGCGAGCGTCTCGGCAAACGGAGATGATTCCAGACCCACAGTGGAAACGTTCTCGAAGTCAACAACGTACGGCATGCGTCCTCCTGATGAGACGTGTTGGACAACGATAACGTGAGCACATGCTGCGCCAACGTCGGAACGCTCGCGTGCCTCCGCCGGCCCCCGGCGAGTGGACGACTGGCAATCGGTCCCGCGCTGAGTCCCTTTAGCCTCGGGCAATGCTGGTTTTCGCGTATATCGAAATGTATCGTTGAGTATCGTTCGCGATTCACTGAGGAGAGCAACATGCGTAATGCACACCCGGCTGGCGGATTTGGCGGCCCCAACATCGACAGCATGTGGCAGGCCGTTGAAGAGCTGCGTTCAAGGTTTGAGAAGCGCTCGGGCACCCGGGCGGGGCGAGGCGAGGTACGGTCGGCGGTGCTGGCCCTGCTGGCGGAGCGGCCGATGCACGGCTATCAGATCATCCGTGAAATTGAGGAGCGCAGCAGCGGCAGCTGGAAGCCGAGCGCCGGCTCCGTCTACCCCACGCTGCAGCTGCTGGCGGACGAGGGGTTGATCCGCGCCGAGGAGTCCAACGGCCGCAAGATCTATTCGCTGACCGAAGCGGGCCGCGAGGATGTGGCGGGTGCCCACGCATCATCGCCGTGGGAGCCAGGGGGTCCGACATCCGGCACCGGATTCGCGGCACTCCCCAGGGCCGGTGTCGAGCTCGCGCAGGCCGCGTCCCAGGTGGGTCGCACCGGCTCGCCGGAGCAGGTGCAGCAGGCCGTGGCGGTGCTCGACGAGGCACGTCGCCGGCTGTATTCGATCCTCGCCCAGGACTGACGGGAGTGTCGTCGGTTCGTCGGGACCGGGCTGATCCGGTGCCCGGCGCAGGTGACACCCGTGCCCGTTACCGTCGCATCCTGCGCTTCGCCGCGTGGCATCTTTCGGTGACCTGGTGGTTTGAGCTGTTCCTCCCCCGCGTCGGGCTAGGCAAAATTGCAGAGCGCACCCGGACGAGGAGGATGCGGCGCTTCGCGCAGCGCTTCCACGCGCTCGCGGTGGACCTGGGCGGCCTGATGATCAAAGTGGGTCAGTTCCTGTCGTCCAGACTCGACGTGCTTCCGCCCGAGATCACCAAGGAACTTGAGGGGCTGCAGGACGAGGTGCCCCCCGTCCCGTTTTCCGCAATCCGTGCACTTTCCGAGGCGGAGCTGGGCGCGCCGCTGGACAAGATCTTCGCCTCGGTCGAAGAGATGCCAATCGCTGCCGCATCCCTTGGGCAGGCGCACCGCGCACAACTTCTTCCCGCCAATGCCGCCGACGCCGGACTCCAGAGCGTGGTCTTGAAGCTGCAGCGCCCGGGCATCGACGCGATTGTCGACGTCGACCTGGCGGCACTGCGCAAAGTGGGCGGCTGGCTCAGCCGTGTGCGTCTGGTGTCCGATCGAGCGGACATGCCCGCCCTGGTGGAGGAGTTTGCACAAATTAGTCTTGAGGAGATCGACTACCTGCATGAAGCAGCGAATGCAGAACGCTTCGCGGCTGATTTCGCCGACGACGACCGGGTTGGTGTGCCCGAGGTCGCCTGGGAGTGGAGCACCCGCCGCGTGCTCGTCCTCGAAGATGTCGCGGCGATCAAGATCACTGACTCGGAGGAACTTCTTGCGGCGGGCATCGACGCGGCGCAGGTTGCCCCGGTTTTCGCGTCGGTCATGTTCGACCAGATGTTCAGCAACGGCTTTTTCCATGCCGACCCGCACCCCGGAAACATCTTTGTCACCCCGGTTTCCGATTCATCCTCAGGACGCCCCTGGAAGCTGACGTTCATCGACTTCGGCATGATGGGCGAGGTTCCTCCCAGTACTCGCAGCGGCCTGCGGAAGCTTCTGATTGCGGCTGCCTCGCGTGACGGTAAGGGCTTGGTGGCCGCGATCCGCGAGGTGGGGGTGCTGGTGCCGTCGGCCGACACGGCCGAACTTGAGCGGGCGATGACGCATCTTTTCTCCCGGTTCGGCGGGATGGGCTTCGCCGAGCTTCGCGAGGTGGACCCCCGGGAGTTCCTTGATTTTGCGGTGGAGTTCGGCGACCTGGTTCGCTCGCTGCCGTTCCAGTTGCCGGAGAACTTCCTGCTCATCATCCGGGCGATGTCACTCACCTCGGGAGTGTGCAGCTCACTGGATGCCAGGTTCAATCTCTGGGATGCGGTGGAACCCTATGCAGCGCAATTGCTGCGCGACGAGCGTGGAAACATCGTGCAGGACGTGGCTAAGCAGGCGCTCGACGCCGCCGGGGTCACACTTGGTCTGCCGAAACGCCTGGACGGTCTTCTCACTCGAATCGAGGACGGCTCGCTAACCGTGGCTAATCCGCGTCTCGAACGGCAGATGGCTCGACTGGACCGGACGGCGCAGCGAGCGGCATCGGCGCTCGTTTTCGGCGCCCTGCTTATCGCAGGCTCCGTGGTCAGGGCGGACGACGCGCTGCTCGGCAACCTGCTGATGGTCATGTCGGTCCTGCCGCTGCTGCACGGGCTGTGGGCGGGACGCCGAGGCCTCTAAGTGAAGTGGTGAGGAGCCCCGGCGGAAGCTCGCGGGTCAAGGCCCTTTGAATCGTTACATCGCTTGACTCTCCGCTCATCCATAGTCCAGACTTGGGGCGCAGAAAGCGCTTTCTGGCTTGTGCCTTCGGGCAGAAACGGAGTTCCATTGAAAACCCCATCCGGCACCGCCCCCAAGTCGCCCTCCCCGAGTGCGGATCCTGTCCGGCGCCAGGGCGGACTTCGTGCTGCCGGCCTGCTGACCGACGGCCTCGCCCCCTGCCTCACGGCATCGCTGCGCCCGGTGTTCGGGTGGAGGCTGAGCCAGCCGGAAGACGCCGATCCTGCCGCCGCCCGGCAGACCGGCTATGAGATCGCCGTCGAAGACTCGGCTGGAATCGAGATCTGGCACTCCGGACCAGTCCCGTCATCCCGCCAATCCGGGGTCCCCTACGCCGGGCCGGAACTGGCTGAGGACGCCGACTACAGCTGGCGTGTACGCGTGAGTGACGCCGCCGGGAGCCCCGGCCCCTGGTCCGAAGCGGCGACCTTCAGTACCGGACTTTCGGACAGCGGGTGGGGCGTCCACTGGATCCACCGGGCGGCAGGCGGCCGGCCGCCGCTGGACGTCCTGGACGGTGCCCTTCGTGTTTCAGGCTCGCCGTTCCTTCCCGTCCCCTGCGCGCCCGTGCGGGGGTTCACCCTGGACGCCCGCCTCCGTCCGGTGATGGGATGGGCCGGTCTGCTTCTCCGCAGCAGTGGCCCGGGCACGGGACTGCTGCTGGAACTGAACACCGCTGGCAGCGTTGTGCTCCGCCGCGCCCCGGCCTGGGAAATCCCAGCCACTGCTACTCCCGGCACCGAAGTACTGGCCAGCGCACAGCTGGAACGCGGGGCCGTGGCCAGCCAGGAGCGACTGCCCGGCAAGGACCTGGTCCCGGGCACATGGCAGCACCTGACCGTCACTGACGACGGCGTCACCATCACCGTGAGCCTCGACGGCGTTGAGCTGCTTTCCGTGGCTGAACCCTCTCAGGCCGGATCGGAGGGCCGGCTGGCACTCCACCAGGGACCCCGCAGCCAAGCCGAGTACGCCTCCTTACGGGTCACCGCCACGGGGCCCGCACCTGACGCGGCACCCCGTCAAACGGCGGATCCCATCAATGCCATGCTGCTCCTGGACCAAAGATTCGACACCGGGACGGAGGAAGCCCGTGCCGTCCTGAGCCATTGGGCGCGCACCACGGTTCACCGGCAGCCCGATGAATGGACCGTCCTCCGCACCACCATCCAGCTCACCGGCGCCGTTGCCCGTGCGCGCCTTTTCGCCGCAGCCAGCCATCATGCCCAGCTTGCCGTGAACGGCAGGCCCTGCCTCAGCACCACTTCGTTCAGCTACCCCGGCGAAGGATATTACGACGCCGCCGACGTCACTGCGCTCCTGGCTGCCCACACACCGCAAGACACGGCAGCGCAGCCGGGCCAGGCGACAACGCCCGGCCGGCAGCAGCCCACAGATGTTTCGCTCACAGCCCTGCTGCACTGGTACGGCCCCGGCCAGGGCAGGGCTGCCAGCGTCCCCGGCCTGCTGGTCCGGCTCAGCGTTGACTACACCGACGGGCGCCGCGAGATCTTCGGATCCGGCCCGGACTGGAGCGCGGCCGAGGCCCCGTACCGGCAGGCCGGCTACCGGAACGACGAAGGCGATCCCGTGGAGCACCTCGACGGTCAGGCCGCGGCAGCGTTCGGCGCCTGCCAGGACCTTCTGCCGGCCCTAAGCTACGGCCCCCACCCCGTCCCGGCATTCCCGGCACTGCACCCCCGGCGCACTTTCCTTTGCGAGACTTTTGTGGCCCCGGAGGCTTTCATGACAGCGGCAGACGGAACGCTGGTGGCGGACTTCGGCCGGGTCATCCCGGCGCGCCCGGAGGTGGACTTCGGCGCCGGCGTGGCCGGGCGGACCGTGATGATCCGGGCCGGGTACTCCCTGGACGCCGGCGGCAGGGTGGACAGGGGCAAAACGCCCAGCCAGAACACGGACATGTCCTTCCCGTATACGCAGGCGGAAGGCCCCCAGCAATTCCGTAGCAGCGTGCACCTGGGCTTCCGGTACTTGGAACTCCCCGGCGTGGAGGCCTCGGAATTGTCCCGGGTGGGCGCCGTCGTCGTCCATGGCCGGCACCCGCACGAGGGGAGCTTCAGCAGCTCAGACGCCGCACTGAATGCCGTTTTCCGGCTGCTGCGCGATTCAGCGCTGTACGGCGTCCAGGAGCAGTTCGTGGATTCGCCCACGCGGGAGAAAGGCCAGTTCCTGGCCGACGCCGTCAACATCTCCTACGCCACCATGGCACTCTTCGGCGAGCACGCCTACACGGCTCAGGCGCTGCGGGAGTTCGGCTGGTCGGCAGGTCGCTACTGGAACGCCGGCGAGGACCGGGGGCGCTACAACGCGGTCTATCCCAACGGCGACGGGAAGCGCGACATCCCCGACTTCTCGCTCATGATGCCGGAGTGGGCCGAGGAATACCACCTCCGGACCGGAGACCTCGCACTCGTGACGGAACTGCTCCCGCACCTCCGGAACACCGCCGACTACGCGCTGCGGTACCTCGCCACGGACGGCCCGACGGCGGGACTGGTCACCGAACTGGGCGGCGGCTCCGGCCCCTACCTTCACGGCATCGTGGACTGGCCAGCCCCCGGCCGCTTCGGCTACGACATGGAGTGCGCTGCAAAGACCACCGTCAACGCCCAGGCCTACTCGGCCCTCATGTCCACTGCGCGGCTGTGCAGCATCGCCGGCCAGGAGGACGATGCCGTGCGCTACGCCGGACATGCCAGGGCCCTCGCGGAAACCATCCGCACGCGCCTGCGCGTGGACGGCGTGATGGTGGACGGGCTGCACGCTGACGGAACACCCAGCACCCATGCATCCCAACACGCAACGTCCTTCCCGCTGTCCCTCGCAATCACCGATCCTGCGCACGCAGCGACTGACGCAGAGCGGATCGCGGCCCAGGGCATGCGCCAGGGACCCATGACCGTGCACCGCCTGGTGCGCGCCCTGGTGGCCGAGGGGCTGACCGACGCGATCCTCGACCTGCTCACATCGTCCGACCAGCCCGGCTGGGCGCGGCTCCTCGATCAGGGCGCTAGCTTCACCTGGGAAGCCTGGGAACTGGAAGACGGCACCGACTACAGCCAGTCCCACGCCTGGTCCGCCTCCGTGGTGAAGGAAATCCTGGAGTCCCTGCTCGGCGTGCGTGTGACGGTTCCCGGAGGCAGCGAACTGCTGATCGAACCGCCGGCCTGCCGGCTCGAGCACGCCCGGGGAAGTCTCCCGCTGCCCAATGGTGACGTTGCTGTTGCTTGGCGGCGGACCCCGGCTGGAACGCACTTGGAGTGCACGGTTCCCGCCGGCGTCACCGCCATCGTCCGGTTGCCCGACAGCACTTACGGAATCCAGGGTCCGACGGCGGGACCCGCCGTCGTGCGTTCCAGCCTAAGCAGCGCCTCAAACGGTAGCGGGCGTAGCAGCACCGCCCCGGCCAACGGACCTGCAACGCGTGACTTCCGGGTCCACGCGGGAACCTGGAACTTCACGCCGTCCTGCGAATCCTGACAGCAACCGGGTTAGCACCTTTCTTCCTCAGACTCACGTGCCATAGTGTGGGCACGCCAGCCTGCGGCCGTGAGGAAGGCGGATAGTAGGACACAGGACGTTTGGAAGGGGCCAACCATGCTGATTTGCGCGACCTGCGCCGTCGAACGCGACGAACCTGCCCCGGAGCTCTGCCCGATCTGCACCGATGAGCGGCAGTATGTGCCCGAGGACGGACAAAAGTGGCTGACACTGGACGGGCTGGCTCGAGGGGGTCAGCAGACAGTGCTGAAGGAGAATGAGCCGGGACTTATCGCGATCAAGACGGAGCCTAAAGTCGGGATCGGCCAGACCGCTCAGCTGGTGGTGACACACCAGGGCTCGCTGCTGTGGGATCCGGTGGGATATGTCGATGACAGTGCCGTGAACGCAGCGCTCGAGCGGGGCCCGGTCCTGGCAATTGCGGCCAGCCATCCTCACATGTTTGGCGTGCAGGTCGAATGGTCGCATCGGCTCGGTGGCGTCCCTGTGCTGGTGGCGGACGCAGACCGGCGATGGCTGGGGCGCAACGATCCGGTCATCGACTACTGGTCCGGCAGTCACACTGTCGCCGAAGGGTTGACACTGCACCAGACCGGGGGGCACTTCCCCGGCAGTGCGGTGGTGCACTGGGCTGCAGGAGCGGCCGGCAGAGGAGTCCTGCTGACCGGTGACAGCGTGTTTCCAAATCCAGACCGTCGGTCCATCTCCTTCACGCGCAGCTACCCGAATCATTTGCCGCTATCCGGCGCGGTAGCGTTGCGAATCGCCGCTCAGCTCGGAGAACTCGAGTTCGACCGGATCTACGGCAACTTCAACAATGTCATCGCGTCCGGAGCCAGGGCCGTCCTGCACGATTCCGCCCACCGGCACGCTGCTTGGGCGCGAGGAGACTTCGACCATCTGACCTGACCCGCCCCTTAGCTCTTATGCGTTCACCAGCTGGCTCAAGGCTGCTCCTGGGCCTCGACGGGCGTGGCCACCCAGACGGTCCGGGTGGCGCGGGGGTCCAGCTCAACGTCGTCGGTAAATCGCTCCAGCAGGTTTGCCACGGCCTCGTGGTCGTGGGCGGTGAGGGCCGCCAGGTGTGAGAAGCGCGCGAACCACTGCCGGGCGTACTCCCGCGCGGCCGGTGTCACTGGTGCGATGCCCGTCACCTCAGACCTGGTGACGGCGAACCCGGCGGCCTCGATGACCGGCGTCCAGTTCGGGTAATGGTTCCATCCCTCGGCCGCCGCAGCGGCGTGGCAGCGCAGCTCCAGCAGCGCTCCGCGCGGATGGCTCAGGAAGCGGGGCAGGGCGGCGAGCTCGACGACGACCAGCACCCCGCCCGGGGCCAGTGCCCGCCGGACCCCCGACAAGAGCCGGGCGGGGTGGGTTACATGGTGGAGGGAGGACGATGCCCACACCAGGTCAACCGGCGCCTCGGCCGCTACACCCGCCGCTATCAAGGAGCCGCCCAGCGCAGGGAAGCCGTGGTCGAGGTCGGCCCCGACCACGGCGAAGCCCTGCCCGCGAAGCAGCTCGAGCATCTGCGGGTCATTGTCAACGCACGTCACCGCGGCGTCGGGAAATCGCTGGCGAAGCAGCCGGCTACCTGCGCCGGTGCCGGCGCCGAGGTCAACGATGCTGCGCGCAACCGGCACCCCGGCCAGGTCCAGGACGGCTGCGACATGGTCGCCGAACACCTTGGCATCGAGGTCGAGGAAGCGGTTCTGGTCGTGACCGTCAGATGCCATCATCAAGGCCATGGCGTCGGTGTGTCAGCACGATCTGAGAGACGGCTGCTTCCGAGGCGGCCGAGAAGGGGCCGAAGTGACCCTCGACAGCCCACCGGGTTTCCTCTTCGATGAGGTCGGCGTTGATCCGTGCGCCGCTCATGACACCCTCGGCCGCTGCGGTGATCACCTGAGCCATGAGGTTGGAGACATTGCCGGCCGCGTACACGCCGCGGACGGCCGTCGCACCCATAGCATCGGTCTCGATAAACCGTCCGGCCCCCGACGGGTGCACCTGGGAACCTAGCCCGAGTGATTCCAGAAGCGCGGATCTGGCCTCCATCCGTGTTCCGACAGCGAGAGTTTGCACGTCGAACGTGGGACCCTGGCGGAGCGTGAGGCCCGTGAGGACGCCATCGACAGCGTCAACAGAAGCCACGGCGCCGTCAACGACCGTGACGGACCGGGCGGCGAGCTTTTCCCACTCGTCATCGGTGGGTTCAACGGTGTCGTTGAGGAAAAGAGTGATGTCCCGGGACCACTGCCTGAACAGGAGCGCCTGATGGACGGACAGCGGGCCTGTGCCCAGCACTCCAATCCGTTGCCCGCGAATTTCCCAGCCATGGCAGTAGGGGCAGTGCACAACGCCCTTTCCCCATTGCTCCCGCAGCCCGTCGACGGGAGGCAGTTCGTCAGTCAGGCCGGTGGTGACGAGAAGGCGCCTGCCGTGGAACAGGCGGCCATCGCCGAGAATCACCCCGAATCCATCGGACGTCCGCCGTGCCGAAACGGCTTCGCCGTCGATGATCGTTCCCCCGTAGGAGAGCACTTCGCTGCGTCCTGTGGACAGCAGTTCCCAGGGGTCCATGCCGTCCCTCGAAAGATAGCCGTGTACACCCGCGGCGGGTCCGTTGCGTGGACTTCCGGAATCGATGACCAGTACCGAGCGAAGCGCCCGGCCCAGAGTCGTGGCAGCGCTGAGTCCCGCCGCGCCGCCACCGACAATTACAACGTCATAGCGTGTGGTGTCCATACAGATCTTTCCTTCTTCGCGTCCTGGAAGTTCGTCGCCGGAGTCCTGCGGCGGTCACACCAGCTTCCATCGCACAATCCAGAATTGACAAATATGATTGCCGGTATGGCAAAGTGGGATCATGGAAACTGAGCTTGACGACGTTCTCGGGGCAGTCGGCCCCCGGCTTCGGGCACTCCGCACAGAACGAAACCTCACCCTTGGGGATGTGTCCGCCGCATCCGGAGTGTCGGTGAGCACCTTGTCCCGCTTGGAATCCGGCCAACGCAGGCCCAACCTTGAACTCCTGCTGCCACTCGCGAGGATGTACGGTGTTCCCCTCGACGACCTTGTTGGCGCGCCGCCCACCGGGGATCCGAGAATTCACCTGCAGCCCATCACCCATGGCGACATGACGGCTGTTCCGCTCACACGCCGTCCGGGCGGATTACAGGCCTTCAAGATGGTGCTTACAGGTGATGCGCGCGGGTCGGAGCCCGACCCGCGCGTTCACGAAGGCTACGAATGGCTCTACATCCTCAACGGACGGCTGCGTCTGGTGCTGGGCGACAAGGACTTCGAACTGCGCCCTGGCGAAGCCGCAGAATTCGACACCCACACACCGCACTGGTTCGCCAGCGCTGACGGCAGACCGGTCGAGTTCATCAGCCTGTTTGGACAGCAGGGCGAACGGATGCACGTCCGCGCGCGGCCCAAGCCTTCATAGCCGAGCGGGCCCGAGGGGCCTTTGTTGTGGAGCTGATTGCTTTGTCACAACTACTCTCCCCGTGGGCGCCCGGCCCGCGGAAGACGAGTGTACTTATGCCCGGTATGGACCGGATTTATACCGTGCCCGCGTCCCACTGATCAAAGCCCTAGCGTCGGAGGGCCGGCGAGCGTAGCGTCGATCACAGAGTTGGCTTCGACGGCAGCGGCCCGAAACCGGGGCCGCCGGGGCCTTGATTCCGAGGGAGGCCAAAATGGCTGGGTGGAACTCTGACACGGCGGCCGGTCCCATGGGGCCAGGGACCGTCACCCTGGTCGAGGGATCGTCCTTCTGTATCTCCTTGCCGAACGGCGACATCCACCCGGAACATCCCCATGGCCTTTTCGTCCAGGACACCCGGATCCTTTCCAAGTGGAGCCTGACCATCAACGGACAACCGCTCGAGCCACTGGCCGCGGAGACGAAGGAACCGTACCGTGCACTGTTTGCGGGTCGTGTTCCACGCACCGACGGATATGCCGACAGCCCCCTGATTGTTGAGCGGCTCCGTGAGGTGGGAGCTGGAATCCGGGAGCAGATTACCGTCCGTAATTTCTCGTTGGACCCTGTCGAGTGCTCTGTCTCTCTTACCGTTGAGGCTGATTTCGCCGATCTCTTTGAAGTCAAGGAAGCGCGGATCCAGCGGCAATGGAACGAAAACCGTCAAGCGGAAGGCCATGTGCTGACCATCCGGGCTGCCTGGCAAGACGTCCGGAAAGGCGTTGTAATCCGCGCCCCGGGAGCGGACGTGACTCCGGATGCCATCACCTACAGGGCCTCTATCGCAGCCCACGGCCAGTGGAGCGCCGTCCTCATCGCGGTGCCCGGCATGGACGGAGCCACCTCTGATTCGTTCGTGCATGCTGAGGGTGACGGGCTGTCCCCTAGTGACCGGCGCCGCCAGGAGTGGGTGGCCAGGATCCCGGTGCTCCACATGGGGAGCCCGTCGATCGAACGCACTTTAAGGCGGAGCTACGACGACCTCGGCGCGCTTCGCATCGAGGATCCGAACCACCCGGACCGGGTCGTGGTGGCCGCCGGTGCGCCCTGGTTCATGACATTGTTCGGACGGGATTCGCTGTGGGCCTCGGAAATGGCGCTGCCGGTGGACCCATCGTTGGCTTTGGGCACGCTCCAGACTCTGGCGGACCGCCAAGGGACCGTGGTCGATCCAATGAGCGAGGAAGAACCGGGAAAAATCCTCCACGAGGTCAGGCTCGATGTCTCCAGCGGGCTATCCCTGGGAGGTAAGTCCGTCTACTACGGGAGTGTTGACGCCACGCCATTGTTTGTTGACGTCCTCGGGGCGGTCAGCCGCTGGGGATTCGCCAAGGACACCATCGCCGCACTACTGCCCCACGCGGACCGGGCGCTGGACTGGATCCGTGACTATGGAGACAAAGACGGCGACGGGTTCGTCGAGTATCAGCGCCTCAACGACCAGGGGCTGATCAACCAGGGATGGAAAGACTCCTGGGACGGCATCAACTTCGCCGACGGCCGACTGGCCGAACCACCCATCGCGCTCTGCGAGGTTCAGGCCTATGTTTTCGCGGCGTACCTGGCGCGGGCATGGATGGCATACGACGACGGCGACACGGTTCTGGGCGACAAACTCGCCGGCTGGGCTTCGGCGCTGAAGAAGCAGTTCAACGAACAGTTCTGGATGCCTGAGCGCGGCTACTATGCAGTGGCCCTGGACGGCAAAAAGCAGCAGGTTGATGCCTGCGCATCCAATATGGGCCACTGTCTCTGGCTGGGCCTCATCGATGAGGACAAAGCAGCCAAAGTGGCCGAACGCCTCATGTCACCGGAGATGTTCAGCGGGTGGGGCGTGCGCACCCTCGCCAGCGACATGGGTGCCTACAACCCCGCCAGCTACCACAACGGCTCAGTCTGGCCGCACGACAATGCAATCATCGCGGCCGGCCTACTGCGGTACGGCTTTGTGGCGGAAGCACAACGGATCTCCACGGCACTGCTGGAGGCTGCAGAATACTCCGGCGGCCGGCTGCCTGAGCTGTTCTGCGGCTTCAGCCGTGAGCAGTTCACTGAGCCGGTGGCCTACCCCACGGCCTGTTCACCGCAGGCCTGGGCAGCGACCACACCGATCCTGCTGGTGACCAGCCTGATGCGGTATGACGCCCACGTTTCCCGCGGCGGATTCTGGCTGGATCCGGTTCTTCCGGAATCGTACGGTGACCTCCACATCACCAACGCACCCATGGCCGGCGGCAGGATCACCATAGATATCACCGGGTCCGTCCCATCCGTCCAGGGCCTGCCCGAAGGAATGGCTTTCCACCGCGGGCACCGCCCATGGATAACAGAACTGGTCGAGCAAGCCAGTAAACGCCATCCTCAAGGCCGCCGCCGGCCTTGAGGCTCACGGGCGCCAAGAACTACACGACGCATTCCCGCCGCGTCGCGATAAACTGGACCGATCATGATCGGTGCTCCGCTCCGTCTTCTTGTAGCCTGGTTCGTCGCCATAGCGACCCTCCTCTCGGCCTGCGCGCCTGCAACCAGGCTCGATGAAGTCACCACCGATCAACCGATCCAGACCCCATCGGCCCCGCCGGCCGCACGCGATGACGTCCCCCCTCCTCAACGGACGCCCTCCCCCACCCCGACGTCGGTTCCCGTGCCGCCCCCGGCACCCCAAGCGTTCGCCCTCAACCTCTACCAGGAGGGGGACTTCGTGCCGCAGTACACCTTTGAATGGTGTGTGGCGGCAAGCATCCAGATCATGCACAACCTCATCGACAAGACGGGGACCGTGACGTGGGCCGATAGCGTTCAGCAAGGCGAACTCTGGGAGATGGCCCGGGCACGGTCGACCGACTCGTTCAACGGTGCCAACCCCTTGGGTTGGGCGCAGGTGCTCAACGAGGTCGGGATGGGGCCGTACGCCGTCGTCAGCATCGCTGACTACGAGGACGCGCTGCAGACCGCTGCGCGCGCCATCGTCGACACAGGCCGGCCGGTCGGGCTGGTCCTGTGGCGCGGTCGCCACGTATCGGTGATGAGCGGCTTCGAATCACTCGGCGATCCCAGCCAGTTCCCGGAGTTCCCGGTCACCGCCATCCGTGTGCAAGATCCGCTCTACCCGTACGGCGGCGAACAGTGGGGTCCATCCCCTGCTCCTAACAGCCTGCTCACCCCCGAGCAGTTGGCGACTCAGTTCGTCGTCCGTGAGCCGCGGCGCTGGAGCACTGATCTGCCGACCGGCTACCTGCTGGTGCTGCCGGTCGCCAAGGCCTGATCCAATCTGGCGGACTCTCCCGCCATCGGCCGGCTCGCCTACCGCAAGGGAGCGCTGAGCTAGGCTGAAAGCCAGGACTCTCATTGGTCCGCGTTGGGGAGGGTAATGAGCAGCTTCGAGAGTGGGGCTTTGGGCAGTGATCTGTCAGGGAACAGCGGCGGCACTGAAGCTGTGAGCTCTGTCGAACAGGGGCGTTCAAGAATCAGACGGCCCTTGCTGTGCGTCGCCGGGCTGATGAGTGTTGTGCTCGGGTTGAGCATTCGTACGCTCAGCGATGCGGCGTGGACCGGCCCTGCCGGTGATGGCATGTACGCGGCTCTGGTCTACATTCTCGTGGCCATCCTGATTCCGTCAAAGCCCAAGGTGCTGATTGCAACCGCAGCCGTTACGGTCTGCGTGATGATCGAGCTGTTCCAGCTCACCGGTCTTCCTGCCGAACTCGGAGACTCCTGGCCACCCCTTCGGCTGGTCCTCGGAACCACATTCGGCACCGCGGACTTGTTGGCCTACGCCGTGGGTACTGCAGTCGCCTATGCGGTGGATCGGACGACGCACGGGGTGGTCAACACCACTAGCCATCACTAGCTGCCGTACTAGGTTCGGCGGCCACCGCAGGGTCGATGCCCGAGGAGGCGGTGGTCTTGTTGTCTGTGGCGGGCATCGCGATAACGGCGACGACGGTGAGTACGGCGGCGGCCAGTACGGCTATGAACACAGCCTCGGAGGCCGAGACGACGGTATGCGGATCGGTATTGCCGCCCGGAGTGCCTGCATAGATCGCGTTGGCAACCGCCCCGAAAACCGCGACACCGATGGAACTACCGATCGATCGCGCGAAAAGATTGGTACCGGTGACAACTCCGCGCTCGTTCCAGTCGACGCTGGACTGGGCGGCGATAAGGCTCGGGGTGGCAACCAGCCCGAGCCCGAGCCCTACGATGAAGCAGCTCGCCGCCGCCAGGAGAACGTTGGGTGCGGAGGCGGTGAGGGCAAGTACCGCTGTACCGATGACCGTGATGGTAATGCCGATCGTCGCCGTCTTCCGGAACCCCATCCGGAGATAGAACCGGCCAGATTGGGACGCACTGATCGGCCAGCCGATCGTCAATGCTGCCAGCGCGAGCCCGGCCAGGATCGGCGAGGTCGAGAGGGCTCCTTCGAGGAACGTGGGAACGTAAGAGGTGAGGCCAAGCATGACCGCTCCAACGCCAAAGGAGATCAGTGCCGTCGTCGCCAGCAGCCTCCGGGAGACGACCCACGGCGGCAGGACCGGCTCGGTCGCCCTGCGCTCGACGAGGATGAATATGGCGAACAAGATTGCTCCGCCGGCGAATACGGCAACGCTGATGGCGGAGGTCCAGTCCCACGCCTGGCCGCCTTCAAGGGCACCAAGAATAATCAGCGTCAGCGAGCCAGTCAGCAGGCCCGCCCCCAGATAGTCGACCCGGTGCCTGGCGCGCTCGACATTCTCGTGGAACGTTCGGCTCAGCATCCACCCTGCGAGGAGGCACAGTGGAATGTTCACGAGGAAGATCCCGCGCCACATGCCAAGTGCCGAAAACACTCCACCGAGCGTCGGCCCAACGACGGAGGACACCGCCCAAACGCTCGCAAGGTAGCCTTGCACCTTCGCCCGCTCAGTCAGCGAATAGATATCCCCAGCGATCGTGATCGCCATCGGCTGGACTGCGCCCGCGCCCAGGCCCTGCAATACACGGAACGCGATGAGGGCCGGCATGCTCCAGGCCACTCCGCAGAGGATCGAACCGAGTAGGAATAGCCCGATACCGATCAGGATGATCGGTTTACGGCCGACGACGTCGGAGAGTTTCGCGTAGACGGGGACAGACACGGCCTGCGCCAACAGGTAGGCAGAAAAGAGCCACGGAAAAGACGCGAAACCGCCAATGTCATGCACGATCGACGGCACCGCGGTCGCGACGATCGTCGAATCGATCGCCACCAAGCCCGTAGAGAGCATCAAGGAAATCAGTATGGGTCCTCGCTTGGAGCGGAAGCCGACTCCCTCTGCAGGCATTGTCGTCACGTGATCTCATTCCTGTCGTCATCCAAGAGCGCTGGGCACAAACTGGGTGCGGCCCTTGGGGCATAACTGCCCGATGCAACGAAATAGTCCCGGACCCGACAGGAATTCCAAGCAATGACGGCGGCCGCTCCTACGATAGCTACGCCAGTGCGGCGCACCCGATGAATGCCAACTCTGCGGCATGGTGGATTACTGTCAGGCCGTTCCTGCCCGGCGCTTAAGCGGACCAGGCGAAGTCGGCGGAGAAGGAGTTCTTCCCGGCGTTATCCCAGGTCATTCCGAACACGTCGACGCGGGCGGTGCTGGATGTGCCGGCGGCCAGGGTGTCGGCCGGGAATCCCACCCCGCTGATTTTCACTCCTTGTCCTGTGGGATCCAGGGGAGACACGAAATCCTCGACCACCATGTCGACGGCACTGCCAATCCGGACCTGGTGGACACGCCCGTCGTCGGCGTAGGCCATGTTGAGGGATTGTATGCCCGCCATTTCACCGATCAAGGGGGCGAGGCCCTCCATCGGCCCACCGAGTTGTCCGCCGAAGACTGCACCGAGAGCTTCGGCCTGCTCAGCTGAGGCGGTTGCATCCATCAGCAGTCCGACCTTCCAGCCCCCGTCACTCATAAGGGCCGGAGTATCGGCTACGACGCAGACTGTCAGGCCGCCGACGTCGACACCGTTCACTTCGCCGGTTTCGACGTGGAACGCCAATGCCACGTCGCAGCGTTCGTTATCCGCCGGCGCGGTCAGCCCTGAAGCGGAACACGGGCAGACCATGTCGCAGTTGCAATTCTCAAAATACGTGCCCTCGATATGCCACGGCATTTAGGGCTCCTTTCGAAAAGGCTTCCCCCAAAAAAGTCTCCTCGCCGCCCTGAGCAGTGTCAACGGAACGCAATGTGATTCGATTCCAGGCGTCTCTGGGGCGAAGATTTGCCTCTCGAAAGACGTCATGAGGCTCACCAAGATCGATTACCCGGATTGTATGGCGCTGGCGGCGAGGAGGTCCACGTAAGCACCGGCTTGCGGGCTCGCATCCCCGGGCGGCCCCGGCACGACTTCAGACTTTGTTTGCTTCGAGGACGAAGAAGATGAAGGACAGGAACGCTGTCCTCTCGCCGTTGAGGATGCGCGGCGGAAGGAGTTCGTGCGGTGCGTCTGGAGACGGCTCTGGTTCGCTTACGGTGGCTACGTTAAATCCCGCCGATGTGAAGGCGCTGACCATCGCGTGAAGTGGTCGGTGCCAAAAGGTCAGGACCGCAGGCTCGCCGTCGAACTCATAATCCTCCGAGTACTGGCGGATGGCGAAGTAATCCTCGGCTGGTTGGTTGATCACGCTGACCGTGGGGTGATTGACCGACAGGATCAGGCGACCGCCCGGCTTCAGCACGCGCCGCAGTTCGGCAAGTGGTGCTGACCAGTCCTCCAGATAGTGCAGCACCAAAGACGAGACAACGTCGTCGAAGGAGCCATCGGCGAAAGGGAGCGGCTTGCTGAGATCGGCCACGTACAGGTCTGCGGTCGCGCCCAATCGTTGTCTTGCCAATTCGAGCATCGCAGGACTGGAATCGAAGCCGGTCATGATCGCGCCTTTCGCGCTCAGTGCCGCGGACAGGGGCCCGGAGCCGCAGCCTGCGTCCAGGACCCGGTGACCGTCGACGTCGCCGGCCAGGCCAATCATCGCCGGTCGCTCGTAGTAGGCGTTGAGGAGGCTGGACTCGTTCTCCGCGGAGTAGTTCTCGGCAAAATTGTCGTAGTGGTTGACCTTCACTGATTTTCCCCTTCAGGCGAATCCTCACGGGCGGGACAACAGGGCTGATCCTAGCAAACACGAGCAGTCCTCCCCCTCCACTTACGAAAGACCCCTTAGAGTCACATGATGCGGGTGCCCCGTGAGGGTCAGCCGCGCTTGACGTCCTCGCCCGATGCATTGTCCGTGAAGAGCCTGCCCGGCTCGACGCCCCCCGTCGGCGCACACTGAACTACTTTTGATCAGACTTCAGGCGGGGAAACAGCGCCTCGGAATTGCCGCGGTCTATCGCCGTGCGCAGGAAGGGGTCCAGCGGATAATTCTCATACTGCATGTTCAGGAAATCGATCGCCACAGAGGGGGCAAATGGGAAGTCAGTGCCGTATGTAATGCTGCCCGGGTCAGCTACCTCGAGCAGACTGGGCAGGGTTGCCGGGCTCGCGGACAGTGCGACGTCGTAGTAGAACCGCCGCAAGACGGACTGTTTCTTATCTCCCAGCGCCGCCAGCGCGCTGAGGGCCAGGTCCTTATCGTTGAGCATCGTCAGCAGGATCCTATTGGCGATGTAGGGCACGAAGCCGCCGGCGTGGGCAAGGATGAACTTGATTCCCGAGAACTTCTCCATCGCACCGGACAGGATCAGACTGATAGCAGTGCGGGTGGTGTCCAGCAAGAAATCTGCGGCAAAGGTGGGTATGCCCGGCACCGCCGGCGCGGGCAGTTCACCGGGGTGGATGAACACAACGGCCCGGCGGTGGTGCAGAAACTCCAGCAGAGGCTCAAAGCCGGAGTCACCCAGATATCGGCCGTCGTTGTTGGCCAACAACACGATCCCGTCCGCGAGCAGGGTGTCCAGGGCGTACCGGGCCTCCGCCAAAGCGCCTTGCACGTCCGGCAGCGTGAGCGTCGTGAAGAACCCGAACCGCTCCGGCCGGGCGGCCACCACCTCTGCACTGTACTCGTTGACCTCCCGCGCCCGCCGCCGCGCCTCCGCCGCGTCCCCGAAATACACACCGGGCGTGGACAGGGACAGGATGCCGGTCTGCACGTCGTGCCTGTCCATGAACTTCAACGCGGAGCGCTCGGACCACGACGGCAGGTCTAAACCGCCGGGGCGGATGCCCTTTTCATGTATCCAGCGCGCATAACCAGGCGGAACGATGTGCTGGTGAGTGTCAATGCGGTACGGCCGACTCATCCCACTCCTCTGCCCAACCCATGAGTTTCGCTGCTCTGAGGCGCCATAGAGAACAGCGGATGCTGTTAATTTACTCGCTGTCCTCAAGCCTGGCTTCTACGAGAAGACCACGCCGTTAACAGCAACTAGGTTGTCGACGGTCGCTTCGAGCCACTGCCAGTCCTCGACTTTCATGCTCACCTCGACCGGGATGCCGGAGTCTGCCGGCGAGCCGCCAGGCACGTCAGGCCCCTCAACTGATCTGGCCGTTGCTTCGCGCATCATCCCGGAGTTTCACCGAATACGGGAAGTAATCCAGGGTCGTCTGGATGCGGGGATCAGGGTGGGCGAGGAACCATTCGTAGGCGTGGTCGTCCGCCGCCTCCCACCAGGGCTTGGGGAGGCCTTTGAGTTTCCGGGCCTTCCTCCCCCGCCATTCCCTGGTGACGTTGAAGTAGCCCTGGAGGACTCCGAGGCCGAAGAGGGCGGCGAAGAACAGCATGGCCAAAGTCATGAGCGGCATCTTCAGCAGCACAAGGAGCCCAAAAATGATACAGGCCAGGGTGGCCGGGAGAAAGATCAGGACCGTTGCCAGGAGGCTGAAGCAGAAGGAGCGGATCAGGTGCTGGTCGCCGCCGCCAGAACTTGCGCCGATGCCCCATTCTTCCTTCGTGTACGCGTAGACGGTTTTGCCTGTCTTGGCGTACCCGTAGTAGTACGGACGATTCACTGCCCGCAGGAAGTGCTCGTCGGCAGCCTTCTTTTCCCCCATGTCACCAACTTTATCGGGTGTCTTGACGCGGATAGCCACCGAGCAGCCCCGCGCCCAGGGTAGAGGCATATTTCCTGCCGGAAGCCGCCGGTCCTCACGCAATCAGGTTGAGCGTGAGTTCCACGGCGCCGAGGAAGAGTGCCAGAACCGACGTGCCAAGCCCTGCCACCAGAAGCAGGCCCGGGTGAGCGAGACCCACCACAACGCGCCGGAGTTGGGGCGAATGCCGCAGGAATCTCTTGGGCAGCCGCGAATCCTCAGGGTTCTGCCGCCAGCCGCGGAGACGGCGCAAGAACCACGCACAGCGCACAATAAGCGCCATCCACAACACCGACACAACCAGGGGAACCGCCGCCAGGAGCAGGTTGAACCCCAACGACGTCACCGCACGCTCCGAGTCCCCGGCCAGTGCCTGCACCGTTGTGGAAATCGAGGCGCTGGCCACCACGGAGAGGCCCCACACCATAAACGCAGCCGTCAGCGCGAGGAACCGGACAAAGAAGTGCGCGAGTACCGATTCTTTCTGCGGCTTGAGGTAACGGCGCGGGGTCGCATGGAGCACGGCCACAGTGCAGGCCAGTGTGGGCAGGGCAGCCATCCCCACCAGCACGTACCAGGTCCAGCCGGCCAGGTCCACGAACTCGTCAACAATGATCAGCAACGCCCAAAAACCCGTCCACACCCAGCCTGCATGCAGCGGATTCCGGACCAGCCAGGCGGGCAGCCGCTGAGGCAGCGGGGCAGCCGGCGCGGCAGAGGGCCGGGAACCAGGATTCCCGACCCGCCCATTTACCGGAACAACAGCTGCCGGACCGACGCCGGCCGGGCCGTTCGGCAGTGCCCCCGCGTTGGCATCCGCCGGGTCTTGCTCCCCTCTGGCCATGCTCATGGGCTCACTGTAGCAATGCGGGAGGCGGACCGCCGTCGGCCGTCCGCGCGGTTAAGTACGGCGCAGTGGCAGCGGAGGATCGCCGGGTATTGCCGATGAAACCTTCCGTCCCAAAACGCATCAGGCTCAACAAACCAGTAGGGTCCCGTGGCGACCCTCCAGCCTCGTTGCGGTAATCAACGGAACATCAGCATGTGCCCGTTCCAGGATGATCAAATGACGTCACGCAGGGGTACACCAACCGGACGGTTAAAACGCTCCACCACGCTTTATGACCCGCTCCTGCGGCGCGGACATGAAGTCCATTGGGACTTCTCTTCGCCCGTCGCCTTCTCTGCCTGTTCGACGCGCGACCCGGTACGGTTCACACCGCCATCGAGCGGGTGGTTAGGCTGGGGAGATGGCGACAGTTATTCTCGTGCGGCACGGCCGCACCACAGCAAATGCCACTGGACTGCTGGCCGGTCGGGCCGTCGGCGTCAGCCTGGACCAGATCGGGCGCGACCAGGCGGCTCTGACCGGAGACCGGCTCGCGGCCGTGCCCGTAGTCGGGGTGGTGTCAAGCCCCCTCGAGCGTTGTCAGGAAACCGCCCAGCTCATCCTCGATCGCCAGGCTGGCAATCCTTCTGCGCCGGCCGATCCCGATCTCACCGAGTGCGATTACGGCCAGTGGCAGGGCCGGTTGCTCAGTGAGCTCACCACCGAAGACCTGTGGGCTGCTGTGCAGTCGCAGCCGTCCGCCGTCGTATTTCCCGGCGGTGAATCCATGGCCGCGATGCAGGCTCGGTCGGTAGCGGCAATCCGGCGCCACGATGCAGCCTTCGAAGCCGGGAACGGGCCGGGAGCGGTGTGGGTGGCAGTGACTCACGGTGACATCATCAAATCAATCCTCGCCGACGCGCTCGGCATGCACCTCGACCTGTTCCAGCGTATTAACGTGAGCCCTGCCTCCGTATCGATCATCCACTATGGTGCTGTTCGGCCGACCGTCTATGCGACGAACACCGACGCGGGGGATCTGTCGTGGCTGTCGAACGGCATCAACTCCGGCGATGCGCAGGTCGGCGGCGGCGCAGGGCAAAAGGCACCGTAGACCTCATGTGCCTAAAATACTGACATGCCCACACTTGTTCACGAGTTTGCCTGGCCTGACCGGGTCGTCATCGGCACCATCGGCGTTCCGGGGGCCCGCACGTTCTACCTGCAGGTACGCACAGGTAAGCAAATTGTTAGCATCGCACTGGAGAAGCAGCAGTCAGCCCAGCTCGCCGAGAAGATTGACGAAATCCTCGATCAGCTCATTACCCTCGAAGGCAACCCCTTCAGCGTTCCCACGGGTACTCCCATCGAACTCGTCGACAATGAGCAGCTCGAGGCGGTCACGGAGCAGTTTCGAACCGGGGCCATGACCTTAGGTTGGGACCCGACGACCGCGCAGGTGGTCATAGAGGCATACCCAATCACCGAAGTCGATGCTGATGACGTCGAATCGCTGGCTGAGAACGGCGCTGACGTGCCCGAAATGTTGCTGGTGCGGATGCCGGTTGGCACCGCCCGAGCATTCGCCAAGCGGACCCGAGAGGTGGTGGGCGCCGGACGTCCGGCATGCCCGCTCTGCGGTTATCCCGTAGACGCCGACGGGCACGTCTGCACCTTGCCCGAGGTCTGATGCCGGCACCCGACCTGCTGACTGACGAGCTGATCCTCACCGGGCGCATCACGACGGCATCGAACGCCACCTTCCTGGGCAGCATCGGCGACACCACGGTCGTTTATAAGCCGATTGCCGGAGAGAAACCGCTGTGGGATTTTCCCGACGGCTTCCTTGCCCACCGGGAGGTCGCCGCCTACCTGGTTTCTGAGGTCCTCGGCTGGAACGTTGTGCCGCGCACATGGCTGCGGGACGGTCCATTGGGTAAAGGAATGGTGCAGCTGTGGCAGGAGTCAGACCCCGACCAGAACGCAGTGGACCTCGTTGCGGCGGACGACATACCGGAGACCGGGTGGAAACAAGTCCTTGAGGGTCAGGATGACTACGGACGGATGGTCGCCCTCGTCCACGAGGACTCTCCGGCTCTCAGGCGCATGGCGGTGTTCGACGCCATCGTGAACAACGCCGACCGCAAAGGCAATCACGTCCTGGCCATGACGGACGGACACCGGCACGGCGTGGACCATGGGCTCACTTTTCACCGTGACCACAAGCTGCGCACGGTGCTGTGGGGATGGCTGGGAGACGCTCTGACCGCCGAGGAACGCGACGGCATCGATCGTGTCAGCGAAGGACTGCACGGTGAGCTGGGCCGAAACCTGGCAGACTTGCTCAGCGCCGAAGAAATCGCATCGCTCGCCGCGCGCTGCGCCCGGTTGCGCTTGGCAGGGCGGTTTCCGGCTCCGAGCGGTGAGATGTCGGCGGTGCCCTGGCCGCTGTTCTAAGGGAATTAAGGCTAAGGGCTCCACAGGCTGCGTCACGTTGATGGCATGGATCCTAAGGTAGCGCTGTCCACTCTGATGAGGCCCTCCAATCTTCTGGAACTGGGATTACCTGGCAGGCACCCATCGTCGAACCACGCCGATGGCCCGCCGGGACCTATTCCTCTGGTCTGATGCCGCCCCCGGGGATGCACTTGTACCAGTAGGTGCCGACTGAATGCTCCTGCCCGAGAGGAGACGCAAAAATGGCCAAGAACGTCGTTCACAGCACCACGATCAACGCCCCGGTGGACAAGGTCTACTCCTTCCTGAGTGATCCGACACACTGGATGACCGCCATGCCCGGGGAGAGCGAAGTTACACACCTGGACATCAAACCTGGTGGTGCGGGTACGTCCGCAAGGTGGTCTGCCAAGATGTGGGGCGTTCCCATGTCCGTAACCCACGAGTACCGAGATGTGGTTCCGAACCAGCGCATCGTGTCCAAGGCGTCCGTGGGACCGGTCCTCACGTTTTCCCTGGAACCGGTCGACGACGGCACTGAGCTGACCGTTGAAGAGCATCTGGATATCAATGCTCCCCTGGTACGGGTGCCGGTTCAGGCTCTCTTTGCCCGCTGGACCGATAACGACCTCCGAGGCATGGTGGCCAATATCAAGAGCCTGATCGAGACCGGGGAAAAAGCGGTCCCTGAAACAGCCGGGACAATGCCCACCCAGACACTGACGTGGTCGGACGGGATCACCATCGCCGCGCCGGTGGAGCGGGTCTTCGATCTCGTCAAGAACCCAGCGTCTGGTTGGGACCGGACGTCCAGATCTCCGACCTCAACACCACACCGGAGGGCGTAGGAACGAGCTTCCAGGCTGCGTGGAGGGTCCTTGGTATTCCGCTCAAGACGACCCATGAGTACACCGAGTACGTCCCGAACGAGCACTTCACGTCAACAGCGGCCTTAGGTCCTGTCTTCAAGGTGGAGGTTGCTCCGGCCAACGGCGGAACCCGGCTCAGCATGCGATCAGATGTCGTCCCACGGAACATGGCAGAGGCCGCAGTTGATTCGCTGGTCATGAAGATGTCCGAGCGCAGCCAGGCAGAGCTCCTTGCGGGCATCAAGGCAACTGCGGAAGCAGGCACGGGGTCACGGTGAGAGGCCGCGGCAACGCGACAGCCACGAAATAGAGTCCGGGCGCCGTGGCAGCAATCAAGGCGGGACGGCCGCTATCCCTTCAAAGTGAAGGCGGGCCGAAGAACCATGAACCCGCTCACCCCGGGGCCTTGGTTTAATGCACCGGTCGAGGCCATGGATCTACTGCATCTCTGCGAACGTGGAGAGCATGATCGCAGCCGCCGCCACCGTCGCTGCAAGGGCCGCCAAGGTGGTGGCCCAGGTCAAGACCGAGCGTTCCTTGTGGTGAATAACGCTGACCAGCCCGAGGGCCGTTGCGGCGGCTGCAGGTGCCAGGCATGCCTGGCCCAGGGAGTTCCACACCCCGCTATAGAACGGGTAATCCATCATGGGCAGGAGCGTGATCCAGGCAGTGGCGGTCGCCAGCACGGTGATGGCAGCGAAGAGCAGGCTCCAGCGCCCAGCTGCTGTTTGCGGTGTGATCGCGAGCTACATCTCTTCTGCCTTAGGGGTGCGGTGTAAACATGCTGATGAAAAATGCGAGGTCAAGAAAGGCCACCTGCGCCGGGCCGGCGACCAGTGCGATTGCCGACAGCACGGACCGGTCCCGGTAACTGATAATTGCCGCCAGCGCGAGAGCTGGTCCGGACATCCCTGCCGCTGGCGTCAGGACAGCCCACGGGCTGAACCCGAGGACAAGGAAGGCTGCCAGGAAGACCACGGCCCACCACCCTGCGGGGGTTGTGGGCAGGAACCGGGTGGCTGCTCCTTCAGCGCGGAACGCCGCGAGAATGCCTAGCACGGCAGCAGCCATGAACGCGGCCGAAAGGATGAGGAACGCGAGGGCCCAGTAGCCGAGCCGCGTGCGGATTACGCGATGCTTTCGCGCCTCGGCTGCGATCGCTGTGGCGGCGCTGAGAACAAAGCAGCCGACGACGACAGTAGCCCAAATAACCGGCCCTGCTGGCGGAGTTCTGAAGGGTATTCCGTTTCTATAAAAGGATCGCCTGATCGATAGGCCGAGGCTAGGGCTCAAAGTCCTGTCAGCAGTGCTGAGCCGTTTCCGTGAGACGTGACCTAGACCTGCTAAAGTTGTGTTGAAATTCCAACACTCCATGTTCGCATAGCTACTAATGCGCGTGGCCACGACTTCCCGGGAGCAATATGGACCTGTCACCGTCCTTCAAGGCCTATGACGTGAGGGGCCTCGTCGGCGTTTCCATCAGTGAGGAAAGCGCCGAAGCAGTAGGCGCCGCGTTTGTGGACGTGCTGGGCCTGTCCGGCCAGACCATCGCCTGCGGAGGGGACATGCGGCCCTCTTCACCCGGCTTCAGCGGCGCCTTTGCGGCGGGTGCTGCCCGGCGCGGTGCGGACGTGAAGTCCCTGGGCCTTATCTCCACCGATGAGCTTTACTACGTGTGCGGCGCCCTGGACATAGCCGGGGCCATTTTCACCGCCAGCCATAACCCCGCGGAATACAACGGGATCAAGATGGCCAAGGCCGGCGCCGTACCGGTTTCCGCAGAAACCGGGCTCACGGCCATACGGGATCTGGCCCAGCAGTATGTCGACCGCGGGATCCCCGCAGCCGCGGCCCAGGGCACCGTGTCCACGCTTGACGTGCTCGCGGGTTACGCCGGAAAGCTCCGCTCGCTCGTGCCCTTGAATGCCGTCCGGCCGCTGAAGGTGGTGGTGGACGCCGGCAACGGCATGGCGGGCCTGACCGTTCCCGCGGTCCTTGGGGACCAGTTCCACCCTGCTTTGCCGTTCACTGTTGTGCCGCTGTACTTCGAGCTCGACGGGACGTTCCCCAACCATCCTGCCAACCCCCTCGAGCCGGAGAACCTCCGCGACCTGCAGGCCGCCGTCATCGCCCACGGCGCCGACATTGGCCTGGCCTTCGACGGCGACGCCGACCGCTGCTTCGTAGTCGACGAGAACGGAAGGCCAGTGACGCCGTCGGCCGTTACGGCATTGATTGCCGTCCGGGAGATCCGCCGCGCCCAGGCCGCCGGGGAAGCCGAACCTGTGATCATCCACAACCTGATCACGTCGCGCGCGGTGCCGGAAATTGTTGCCGCCGCGGGCGGACGACCGGTCCGGACCCGGGTGGGGCATTCCTTTATCAAGGCTCGGATGGCCGAGGAGGGCGCCGTGTTCGGCGGCGAACACTCGGCCCACTACTACTTCCGCGACTTCTACAACGCAGACACGGGCATGCTTGCCGCCATGCACGTCCTGGCCGCCCTCGGCGAGCAGGAGCGGCCCTTGTCCGAACTGGCCCGCGAGTTCGACCCGTACGCGGCCAGCGGCGAAATCAACTCATCCGTTGACGGCGTCGACGGCAAGGTGGCGGACGTGCGGGCCAGCTACGCGAACGGTGCCGTAATCGATGAACTCGACGGGCTCAGCGTCAGCAGCGAGGCCGGGGACTGGTGGTTCAACCTGAGGGCCTCCAACACGGAGGAACTGCTGCGGCTTAACGTCGAAGCCGCCGACACCGCCACCATGGCCCAGGTGCGCGACGCCGTCCTCCAGCAGATCCGGGCCTAGCGGCCCAGCACCACGTTCACCGGTTCCTCGCCCGCCAGCAGCAACGAGATCTGCTGCCTGACCAGCCGGACCATCCGCGGGAACATCGCCGAGCTCGCCCCGCCCACGTGCGGGGTGATGAGCACGCCGGGAGTGGTCCACAGCGGATGGCTGGCCGGCAGCGGCTCGGGGTCGGTGACGTCCAGGGCGGCCCGCAGCCGACCGGACGACGTTTCGGCCCGCAGGGCATCCGTGTCAGCCACCGGGCCTCGGGCCACATTCACCAGCAGCGCTCCGTCCGGCATCGCGGCCAGGAACTTCCGGTCCACCAGCTGATACGTGAGCTCACTCAGGGGGACACTGACCACCACGATGTCGTGCAGCGGCAACTGTTCGTACAGCGCATCGATCCCGTGGATCCGGCCCCGCCCATCGTCCCGCTCCCGGCTGGCCATCCGCGTCACGTGCGTTTCGAACGGCAGGAGCCTGGCCTCGATGGCCTTCCCCACTCCCCCGTAGCCCACCAGCAGCACGCGTCGGTCCGCAAGGCTGGGCCGCTGGGTGTTGTCCCACGTCCCGGACGCCTGGTTCCGCACGAAGTCGGGCATCCCGCGCTGGCTGGCGATCATCATGCCCACGGCGAGTTCCGCCGTGGACGTCTCGTGGACCCCGGCCGCATTGGCGAAAACACAGCCGTCGGGCAGGACGGCAGCCACGCCGTCATACCCGATCGACTGGCTCTGCACCAGCCCCACCTTAACGCCGTCCAGCGCGGCCAGCGCCGCAGGCTTGCCCATGTAGGGCGGCACCAACAGGTCTAAACGGCCCGACGGCGGCGGTCCGCTGAGGTCCCACAGGACATATTCGACGCCGGCAATCGGCTCGAGCGCGTCCAGCATCTTCCGGTCGGGCAGGGCCACCCGCAGCGGCACGCTCACGCGGCCACCACGATCTTCACGTTGGCGGCACCCAGTGCGTCCTCGATCTCCCGTGGCGGCGGCGCGTCCGTCACCAGCACGTCCACAGCGTCGAAGGCGGCGAGCCGCGCCAGCGCGTACCGCAGCATTTTCTGGTGCGTTGCCACCACCACCACCTGTTCAGCTGAGTCCATCAGCGCAATCTTGGTGGCGCGTTCCACGTCCCGCTCAATGTAGAACGCCTCGTCGTGGAGCCCGCTGACCCCGATAAACGCCGTTTTGGCCCGGAGGCCGGCGGCAGCGCTCACCGTCATGGGACCGTTGAACGCCTGGCTGTCCAGGAGCAGCTCACCGCCGAGGCAGATGGTCCGCGCCGCCGTCAGCTGCAGGCAGCGCTGGATGGCGGGCGCGGAGTGCGTGATGATGGTGCCCGCGAACGTCGGCGGCAGCTCCAGGGCAATTTGGTACGTGGTGGTCCCGGCGTCCAGGATGATGGCGTCCCGCTCGCCGATCATGGACACGCAGGCCCGGGCCACCCGCTGCTTGGCGCCAGCATCCTCCCGGACCCGGGCAGCGAAGTCCGCGTTCTGCCCGCTGGCGTTGACGGCGCTGACGCCGCCGTGGACCACCCGTGCCAGCCCTTTTTGGGACAGCACACGGGTGTCCCGGCGTACCGTCATGTCCGAGACCGCGAACGTTTCGGCGAGGTCCATCGTGGAGATGAAGCCCCGCTGCTCGAGGTGGTCCAGGATGGTGCGCTGGCGGGGCGTCAACGGCGCCTCTTTCGGTGAGCTGCTCATATCCCCTTCTCCTGCTTCCCTTAACCGGGCGAATGTGGCCTGCCAGGGTGTTGCAATTCCAACACAAATCTACTCAGTGACTGAGCCCGACACCGGCATTCGTCAGCTCTACGGGGCGTCCTTCGATGATGGAGCGCTCGGCCGCCAGGCCCATGCGCACGGACTGCAGGCCGTCGGCAACCGTAACTTCCACCGGCCCATCACCCAGGATGGCCTTGCGGTAGCCAAGGTGTTCATAGTACGTGGAGCCGTGGTGGGCGCCGGCGGCGAGGACGGCCTCGTCCACAGGAACTTCGTGCATTTCCGGCCCCAGCGGCGAGCGCGGGCTGAACTCCACCGTTGCCTCGGCCTCGTCGCCCTCGATCCAGTGGTTGGCTGCCACCGGGATGAGGGTCTCGATCTTGGCGGCGTCGCCCACAATGGAGATCCGCTCCTGGAACTTGGAGCCCTCGGCGAACATGGACAGCTCCAGCATGGCCCGGCGTCCGCCCTTGAAGTCCACAATCACGTAGGCGTTGTCGATCATGTCCGACACCCTGCCGTTGTACACCTCGTCCATATGGTTGACGTCGTGGCCGCCGCTGGCGTAGACGCGGACGGGTTCGTCCTGCAGGATCAGCCGCATCAGGTCAAAGAAGTGGCAGCACTTCTCCACCAGCGTGCCTCCGGTCCGCTCCGCGAAGCGGTTCCAGGCATCCACCTTGTGCAGGAAGGGGAAGCGGTGCTCCACGATGGAGAGCATGTACACGTTGCCGAGCCTGCCGCCGTGGGCTGCCTGAATGATCTCCTGCACCGGCGGCATGTAGCGGTACTCCATGGCAACCCACACCGGCGCGGTGTAGTCGGCTGCCAGCGCTTCAAGCTCGTCGGCCTGCTCCGCCGTGGTGCACACGGGCTTTTCCACCAGCACGGGCAGGTTGGTGCCGCTCGCGAAGATGTCCTTGAGGATGGCCAGGTGCGTGTCGTTGGGGCTGGCGATCACCAAGGCATCCACCAGCCCGGAAGCGAGCAGCTCCTGGTGGCGGGAGAAGGTCTGTACCTCGTAACCGATTTCCGCAACGGTCTCCGCCAGCGATGACGGCTGGGGATCGGATACGGCGGTGATGTGGCTTCCCGGGATCAGGGCAAGGTTCCGGACGTGTTCGCGGGCCATGTGGCCGGCACCGATAAGGCCGTAACGAATGGTCCGGACCGATTCCGCAGAAGGCAATGACATGAGCTGCTCCGTTTCTCTACGTTGAGTGTGGGACCTCGGCGTTGCATCCCAAACAGAACTATACAGAAAGTGTTGTTATTCCAACATAGCGTGTGTATATTTCTTCAGTACAAGCCGACTACAACGAGGTGGAACGTGTCCCAACCGTCAACCGGAACCCTGCTCTTTATAGGCTCCGCCACCCTGGACTCCATAGCCCTGGTTCAGGATTATCCCGCTGCAGACAGCCGCACCGTGGCCACAGACTTTACGACGGCGGGAGGCGGGCCTGCTGCCACCGCCGCCGTTGCTGCCGCCAGGGCAGGCGCGCGGGCCGCTTTCGCCGGAGTCATCGGCACCGACGATGAAGGCGACCGCATCATCAGCGGTCTGCAGGCTGAAGGCGTGGACACCTCAGCCGTGGTGCGCGATCCCGGCGTCAAAACCGGAGCCAGTGTCATCGTGGTCAGCAAGGCCACCGAAAGCCGAGCCATCGTCACCCGCCCGGTGCCGCCGGTCAGCTTCCCGGCCGAGGGGCGCTTCCGCGAGCTCCTGGAAGCCGCGGCGTGGGTGCATGTGGACCACCTGGGCTGGAACGCCGTCGCCAACCTCCCCGGGCTCAACAACGTCCACCTGAACCTCAGCGTGGACGCCGGCAACCCCATCCCGTCTTTCAGTCCGCGCGGCGTCGCCCTGTATGTCCCCACCATCGAACGGCTCAGCGCCGAGTACGGCGGGCACCTGGCCGTTGAGGAACTGCTCCAGAAAGCCATCGACGACGGCGCCTCCGCCGTCGTCGCCACCGCCGGCTCTGACGGCGCCTGGGTGAAAGCCGGAAACGGCCCCGCGGTCCACGTTCCGGCCACGCCGGCCACCATCCTGTCCACCCTCGGCGCCGGCGACGTCTACCACGGCGCCCTCCTCGCCGCTGTTGCCGCCGGCCTGCCGCTGGTGGACGCCGCGGCTTTCGCCGGTCGCACCGCCTCCGCCTCCTGCGAAGGACTGGACGGCCGTTCCAAAATCCCGCACCAGACCATCACCCCCGCCTTTGCCTCCAACCACAGCCCTAGCTGAAAGAAGCAGCACATGACCCTCACAGACCTCTCACCCCTCCAGCGCCCGTCCGGCGCCTTCGCGATGCTCGCCGTGGACCAGCGCGAGGCGATGCGCAACATGATCGCCGAACACCAGGAAGCCCCCGTCACGGACCAGGACCTCCAGGACTTCAAGCTCCGGGCCGCCAAAATCCTCACCCCCTATGCCTCCGGCGTCCTCATCGACCGGCAGTTCGCCCTCGACCAGGCCATCGAGGACAACGTGGTTGACCCCGGCTGCGGACTCATCGCCTCCGCCGACCACTTCGAATCCGCGCACGGCGAGCTGGTGGGCGAAGTGACCATCGACCGGCTGGTGGACCCGCACAAATACGCTGCCCTCGGCGTCAAGGCCCTCAAGCTGCTGGTGTTGTACCGCCCGGACGAGCCCGCCGACGGCCGCGTGGCCATGGTCCGCGAATTCGTGGAGATCTGTAAGTCCGCCGGGCTCATCAGCATCATCGAACCTGTATCCCGCAAACCCCTCTCCGGCGATGACTTCGACTGGAACGCAGGCATCCTGGCCGCTGCCAAGGAACTGGGGAGCCTGGGCGCCGACCTCTACAAGGCCGAGGTTCCCTTCCACGGCCAGGCTCCCGAAGCCGACGTGCGCGCAGCCTGCGCCGACCTGACCCGGGCAATCGACGGCCCGTGGGTGGTCCTTTCCTCCGGCGTCCCCGAGGATGTTTTCCCCGACGCAGTCCGGTGGGCCTGCCTCGAAGGCGCCAGCGGCTTCCTCTCCGGACGCGCCGTCTGGGCGTCCTGCATCGGCGCCCCCGACGTCGTCGAATCCCTTTCCACTGACGCCGTCCGGCGGCTGCAGCGCCTGTGCGCCGTGGTGGACGACGTGGTCTCGTCGCAAAAGACGAGTGCATGAGCAGTCCCGACGCGCCAGGCGCTTCCTGGTGACAGCCATTCTGTAGGCAACAAGCAAGGCACAGCAAAACACTCAACGAGGAGAATATTGTGAGTCAGATTTCACGCAGGCAGGCCATCGCGATTCTCGGAGCCCTGGGCTTCGGAGCAACTGCGGCAGCATGCGCCGGACCGGGCGGCACCACGGCGCCAGGCGGCGCCGCCGGACCCGCTGCACCCGCCACCGGTGCCGTCACCGGCAAGGTCTCGTTCGCCCACTGGCGCGGTGAGGACAAGGCGGTGTTCGATGAACTCATCAAGCGCTTCGCGGCACTGCACGACGGCGTGGACGTCGCCCAGGACATCTCCACCTCCAACGACTACAACGCCCAGGGCCTGCAGAAGGTCCGCGGTGCAGCCATCGGCGACGCGTTCGCCACCTTCCGCGGCGCACAGTTCAAGAACTTCACCGAGGCCGGCATCTACACCGAGCTCAAGGACAGCAAGGCAGTAGGCAACTACCAGCCGGGCCTGCTTTCCGCCGGGAAGTCCGGCGACAGCCAACTGGGCCTGCCGTACCAGGTGGTCTTCCCCATGCCGATGGCCAACGCCGACCTGTTCGATAAGGCCGGCGCGGAGATCGCCCCGAAGGACTGGGACGGCTTCCTGGCCATGTGCGAAAAGCTCGCAGCCTCCGGCGTCATTCCCATCTCCTGGCCCGGCGGCGACGTCGGAAACGGCGGCCAGCTGTTCAACTGCATGATCGCCAACAACGCCCCCGTCGACGACATGTGCACCCAGATCGAGCAGGGCAAGCTCAAGTGCACCGACGACTGGTTCATCAAGATGCTCAACCAGTACAAGGAACTCATCCCCTACCTGCAGCCCAATGCCACCGGCACCGCGGTGGAGCCGGCGCAGAACCTGTTCTCCCAAGGAAAAGCCGCGATGCTCGCCACCGGCTCGTACCACCTTGCCGCCGTCCGCGGGCTGGGAGCCAAGTTCCCCATCGAGCTCGTCTTCCCCAACACCTCCGACGGCTCCGGCAAGTACGAGGGCGCCTACAACGCCACGTTCATCCTGGGCGTCAACTCAGCCAGCAAGAACCAGGCCGCCGCGGCAGCATGGATCGATTTCCTGTCCGAGCCGGAGAACGCCGGCTACTACGCCAACCAGACAGCCCAGCACGTGACCGTGGACAAGGTGGAGTACACCAACCCGGACCTGAAGCGCCTGAGCCCCTGGCTTGAGAAAAAGACGGCGCTGGCCGCCCGGTTCCAGTTCCAGAACCTCGATGTCCGCAACGCGGTGGAGGCCAGTGCCACGGCTGTCATCTCGGGCACCAGCCCCGAGCAGGCCGCCGAAGCCGCCCAGAAGATTGTTGACGAACGGCTATGAGCACCCACACCAAAATGGCTGCCGAACGGAAGGCCCCGGACGGCGGGACTGAAACCGACGCAGCGAAGAGGCGCCGCCGCTCCCCCACGCGGGTGAATCCGGCACTGTACCTCTTCCCGCTTCCCGCCGTCGCCATCATTGCGTTCTTCCTGGTGATGCCCACCCTGCAGGCGTTCCAGTACGCCATCACGGACTGGAACGGCTTCTCGGCGGCGTTCAACTACGTGGGGCTGGACAACTTCGTCCGCGCCTTCACCAAGGACTCGCTTTTCACCAACGCGCTGACCAACAACCTGAAGTTCGTGCTGATGGTGGTCATCGCGCAGACAGCGTTTTCGCTGGTGCTGGCCCTGCTCCTGACGAAGAACTCCCGCGGCAGCATCCTGCTCCGCGCCCTGTTCTTCTTCCCCACCATCCTGTCCTCCGTCTCCGTGGCCTTCATCTGGAAGTTCATCTACGACCCCAACTTCGGCCTGGCGAATGCGGTCCTCGGCGGAGTTGGCCTGGAAGCCCTGCAGGGTTCCTACCTCGGCAACAACGCCCAGGCCCTGTACTGGGTGGCCGTGACGCAGGTCTGGTTCCACGCGGGACAGATGATGGTGGTCTACATCGCCGGCCTGCAGGCCATCCCGCGGGAACTGTATGAGGCCGCGGAGATGGACGGTGCCGGGAAATGGCAGCAGTTCAAGTCCATTACCTGGCCGTTTGTGGCCCCGGCAACGTCAATCGTCGTCGCCTACACCACCGTCCAGTCGTTCAAGGCCTTCGACCTGATCCTGGGCATCGCGGGGAACCCGCCCAAGCAGTCCCTGGATATCCTCTCCACCCGCATTTACAGCACCTTTGCCAACTCGGAATTCGGCTACGCCGCCGCCCAATCGATCATCTTTATGGCGATGATCGCCTTGGTCACCTGGCTCCAGCGCCGGTTGCTCCGGCTGACCCCGAAGGGGGAATGACAGCATGCTCGCTTCACTAAGCCGCCGCGCAATTCTCGGAATCTACGCGGTCATCATCATCGTTCCGCTGACCGTGGTGGGGTTCGGCAGCTTCAAGTCCACGCAGGAACTCTTCGCCGGACCGTTCAGCCTGCCGCAGTCCCTCTCACCCGCCAACTACGCGGAGGTGATCGGCGGTCAGGATCTGGGGTCGTCGTTCATGAACAGCGTCATTGTCACCTCCATCTCCGTCCCGCTCACCCTGTTCCTGGCCAGCCTCGCCGGGTACGCCATCTCCCGGCTCAAGGGGTTTATGGCCTGGGCCATTTTCGGCTTCCTGGTCCTGGGCATGGCCATCCCGGCGCAGGCCAACATGGTGCCGCTGTACGTCCTGTTCGGCCGGCTCGGCCTGCTGGACAGCCTGGCAGGCCTGGTGCTGGCCAACGTCGTGTCCACCCTGCCCATCGCCGTCTTTATCCTCGGTGGGTTCATGCGAACCCTGCCCAAGGAGCTGTACGAGGCATCCTCCATTGACGGCACCGGCCCGTGGCGAACGTACGTGTCCATCGCGCTTCCGCTCTCGGCCCCGTCAGTGGCCGCAGCAGCGATCTTCCTGTTCGTCATCCACTGGAACGAACTCCTCTATCCGCTCCTGTTTATCCAGTCCCCGGGCAACCGGACCCTGCCGCTGGCACTGCTCAGCTTCCAAGGCGAGTTCCAGACCAACTACCCGCTGCTGTTCGCCGGCGTCATCCTGGCGTCCCTGCCCGTGGTGGTGGCCTACGTCTTCCTGCAGCGCTACTTCGTTGCCGGGATCACCGCCGGAGCAAGCAAGGGATGAGGACCCCGGACCTCCACCAGCCCAACGAAAGGCAACATACGTGAACCTGAAATCAGCCCGACACCTGGTGAATGGAACCTGGCACACGGCCGGCAGTTCCAAGGACGTGACCGACCCCGGAAACGGCAGCACGGTTGGCGAAGTGGCCTGGGGCACCGCCGAAGACGCCACTGCGGCCGCAGGCGCCGCGGCCGACGCCTTCGGTTCCTGGTCCCGGACCACCGCTCGCAACCGGGCAGATCTGCTCCGGAACGCCGCCGACCTGCTGGCCGAACGCCGGGACGAACTGGCCCACACCCTGGCCCTGGAAGCCGGAAAACGGCTCCCGGAAGCCCAGGGTGAGGTGGACTTCTCGGTGGAGTACTTCCGCTGGTTCGCCGAGGAAGTCCGCCGCTCCACCGGCACCGTCAGCCCGCCCGAACTCCAGGGCCGGCGCCACCTCAGCCTCCGCAAGCCCATCGGCGTAGCACTCAGCCTCACCCCGTGGAACTTTCCCGTATCCATCCAGGCCCGCAAACTCGCCGCAATGCTGGCCGCAGGCTGCACCGTTGTGGGCCGGGTCTCCGAAAAGGCGCCGCTCGCCGCCACCGGACTGTTCGAGGTCCTGCACGAGGCCGGGTTCCCTGCCGGCGTCGTCAACCTGGTCCACGGACCCTCGCGCGAAATCACCGCAGCCCTGCTCCAACACCCCGCCGTGCGGGCCGTCAGCTTCACCGGATCCACCGGCGTAGGCCGCCAGATCATGGCCTCCGCTTCAGAACGCGTGGTCCGTCCGCTGCTTGAACTGGGCGGCAACGCGCCGTTCATCGTCTTCGAGGACGCGGACCTGGACGCAGCCGTCGACGGCGCCGTCCTGGGCCGGCTGCGCAACACCGGCCAGTCGTGCGTGGCAGCGAACCGCTTCCTGGTTCAGGACAGCATCGCCGACGAGTTCACCCGGAAGCTGGGCGCGCGCTTCGACGCGATGAGCATCGGGCATGGCGTCCCCGAGGGCGGCGCATCGGTCCCGGACCTTGGTCCCATGATCGACGCCGAGCGGGTGACCGCCGTTCAGGCCCTCGTGGATGACGCCCTGAACCGAGGCGCCCGGCGCGTCACGCAGCGGACCGATGTCCCCCGGCAGGGCGCGTTTATGGCCCCCACACTGCTCACGGACGTCCCCGACGACGCACCCTTGGTGAGCGAAGAAGTGTTCGGCCCGGCGGCCGGCGTCGTGACCTTTTCTTCCGAGGAGGACGCCATCCGCAAGGCGAACGCCACAGAGATGGGCCTCGCCGCGTACGTCTGGAGCCGCGATCCCAAGCGCGCCTGGGACGTCCCTGAACGCCTGGAAGCCGGCATCGTGGGGGTCAACGATCCCCTCCCCTCCGTGGCGTTCGCCCCCATGGGCGGCGCCAAGCAGTCCGGCCTGGGCCGCGAAGGAGCAAGCCTTGGCCTCGAGGAGTTCGAGGAGGTCCAGTACGTGGCCTGGAGGCCGTAAATGCTGACCACCGGGCTCGTGCTGGGCGCCGTCGTCATGGGAGCCGGGATGCAGCGCATCACCGGCATGGGCTTCGCCCTGGTGGCAGCCCCCTTCCTGGTACTGCTCCTGGGCCCGGTGGAGGGGGTCGTATTGGTGAACGTCTGCGGCGCCGTGACAGCGGGGGCCATCATCTTCCGGGTGGTGCGGGACATCGACTGGAAGCGGTACGCGGCATTGGCGGCGTCGGCGCTGCTGGGAATCATCCCCGCAGCCTTCCTGATCCGGCTCATCCCGCCGGCGGTGCTGGAGATCTCGATCGGGGTGCTCCTCGCCGTCGGGCTCACCGTTTTGCTTGGACTCAAGTCCGCCACGCTTCCTCCGCGCCGCCGCTACCTGTTCACGGCCGGCGGCCTGAGCGGGTTTATGAATACGGCGGCCGGGGTGGGCGGGCCTGCCGTCAGCATGTACTCCATCGCCACCCGGTGGCAGCACAAATCCTTCGCTGCCACCATGCAACCGTACTTTTTTACCATCGGCGTGTTCTCCCTGATTTCCAAGGCCCTCACTGCCCCGGCCACCTTCCCCGCACTGCCCTGGGGAATGTGGGTGGCCGTCGCCGTGGCCTGCCTCACAGGCCTGGTGCTGGGCGACGTCGCTGCCCGGTTCGTCCCGGCCCGGGCCGCCCAGGTCCTGCTGATCGTCCTGGCCTACCTGGGAGCGGCTGCCACGATCATCCGCGGTGTGCTCGATGCCGTCGGCTAGCAGATGCTGCTGCACCACCCCATCCCCTCAACCATCAACGAAAGGGCTGCCATGGCTCTCGTCTCCCCCCAAGAAAACCTACTGCGCGTGTCCACCAACAAGGGCGAGACCGTCACCCTGACGATTGATGGGGGCGCTCCAGTGACCATCCAGCTTGATGTTGGAGGGCACTGCAGCTGCGGGGGCACTGCCAGTGTTGCTGGCGCATACACAGACACTGACTTCGGCACTCACTAATCAGGCATCATTCTCAATCTGCACCCGCACCATGGAAAGGAAATAACATGACGTGGCTGAACAGCGCCGCTCACGCGCGATGGCTGGAGTCCGAAACCGATCGGCTGATCAATTTCGCCGCGGGTTCAAAGGTTCCCACCGGATTCGGCTGGCTCGACAACAACGGTGCGGTGTTCACCGACAAGCCGACCCACCTCTGGATTACCGCGCGGATGGTTCATAGTTTCGCCGTCGCTGCCCTGATGGGGCGGCCAGGCGCTGCGACACTCGTCGACCACGGCATCGCCGCCCTCAACGGAGTCTTCCACGATGATGAGTTCGGCGGCTGGTATGCCGAGGTAGACGGGAACGGACCGGTAAACGACACCAAGTCCGGTTACCAGCACTCCTTCGTGCTCCTCGCCGCTGCCAGCGCCGTTGCGGCCAACCGCCCGGGCGCCAGGGAATTGCTCGACGAGGCACTGCGAATCGCTGACACCAGGTTCTGGGACCACGACGCCGGCATGTGCTTCGACTCGTGGAACCGGGAATTCACGGAAACCGAAGCATACCGTGGCGGGAACGCGAGCATGCATTCCGTCGAGGCGTACCTCATCGTCGCCGATGTGACTGGCGAGAACCGCTGGCTCGAACGGGCCCTCCACATCGCCGAGGTGCTCATCCACAACTTTGCGCGCAACAACAACTACCGGGTCTTCGAGCACTTCGACCCGGAGTGGAACCCCATGCCGGAGTACAACACCGATGACCGGGCCAGCCAGTTCCGCGCGTACGGGGGAACCCCCGGCCACTGGGTTGAGTGGGCACGCCTGCTCCTGCACGTCCGCGCCGGGCTCGAAGCCCGCGGCATGGAGGTCCCAGCCTGGCTGCTGGACGACGCACGGGGCCTGTTCGACGCCGCCATCCGCGACGCCTGGGAGCCGGACGGTCACCCGGGATTTGTTTACACCGTCGACTGGGAAGGCAAGCCGGTTGTCACCACCCGCATTCGCTGGGTTCCCGCCGAGGCAATCGGGGGCGCGGCAGCCCTCTATATCGCCACCGGCGACCAGAAGTACGCGGACTGGTACGAGCGAATCTGGGACCACGCCCGCGATTGGTTCATCGACTACGAGCACGGGTCCTGGAAGCAGGAACTCGACGAGAAGGGCAATGTCACCTCGACCGTATGGTCCGGCAAGGCGGACATCTATCACCTCTGGCACTGCCTGGTGGTCCCGCGACTTCCACTGGCACCAGGGCTTGCTCCAGCAGTCGCGGCCGGACTGCTGGATGCACGGCTTGCTGCGTCCAGGTAACACGAGGAACCTGCGGCCCCTGATTTCGCGGATCCTGGGGAAAGCCGCTAGTTAGACATCCGGCAACCCAGAATAGGTGACCATATTGGTCACCTATTCTGGGCAGTACGGAAGCCTCCTTCAGGGATCCGACGGTTTCCTTCTCCAGACGTACCGCTGCTGTACTGGCCAGTCGAAGTCTGTGTCCGTTGGGTAGGCCGACAGCGGATGTCGGTCAAGCAGGAGTGAACTGGTTGTCATTTGGCGCATGGCCCGCCCCGCCGTCAGGTGAAGGCTTCTCGGGCGCGGGCGACCCGACGGATCCGCGGCGGACCAGTCGCGCCGTGAGTTCCGTGGAAGGTGCGGATGGTTTGCGTCCTTCGATCTGCCGAATGAGGGCACTGGCGGCCGCTATCCCCATCTCATAGACAGGCTGGGCAATAACGGTGAGGGGCGGTGTAGTGAGGCGAGTCCACGCGAAGTCGTCGTACATCAGGAAGGAGACATCTGCGGGAATGGACAGCCCCAGTTCCTGGATGGCCTCCACGATGCTCAATGCGATAAGACCATCCGAGGCAACGATGGCCGTCGCCGCATCCGGTCCCTCCAACAGGTGCCTTGTGATCCTTTTGATGGATTCGGCGTCGCCGGCATTGAGCCGGACCAGATCCACAGGTTGGCTGAGGCCCTTCTCCTCGAACGCACGCCGCATGCCGTCCAGCCGCTCGGAGATCTGCGAGGAGGCCAGTTCCATACCGGCGACATAGGGTCGGTCCGTTTTGAGGGTCGAGACGAAGGCGATCCGCCGGTGCCCGGCCTCAAGCAGGTACCGGGTGGAATCGTAGGAGATCGCCGTCATGTCAACTGCGAAGGTTTCCACCTCAAGCCCCGCGGCGGCCCGGTCAAGAAGGACCAAGGGACGCCCGGAATCGTAAACGCGCCGCAAATGTTCTGTTTCCACGGACGACGCGGGTGCCACGATGAGGCCGTCCACCCGCTTGTCCAAGAGCACTTGGACGGCCTCTACTTCGGCCGTTTCTTCCTCGTCGGTGTTGACGAGAATAACGTTGTAGCCGCTCTTCTTCGCGGTGTCCGTAATGCCTCGCGTGGCAAGGCCGAAGTGAGGGTTTTCGATGTCTCCCACCACAACGCCGATAGTGTGCGATTTTCCCGTATTCATGCTGCGGGCCAGCTCATTCGGGCGGTAGGAAAGCTCCTCCGCAGCAGCCAGGACCCGCTCCCGCACGTCGTCGCTCACGGCGCCGTAATTCCCCAAAGCGCGTGCCGCCTGGGCCTTTGACACGTTGGCGGCTTTTGCGACGTCCGCGACCGTAATATCACGTCGCCTGGATCCATTACTGATCATTTCGGCCTTCCGAAAAGAGGCCTTGACGGCCAATGTGGCTTGGGTTACATTCATAGCAACCCCTTGTTGAGTCCGGTCTCAATCGTAGCGGTTGAGACCGGACTCAACAAGAGATACCCCACCACAAAAGCTATCCGCCCTGCTTCCACGATTGGAAAACCCTTGAGCAAACGATTCAACTTCCGCCGCCCTGGAGCGGTCGTCGCTGGTGCCGTCGCGGCACTCCTCGCGCTGTCAGGCTGCGCAGGATCGACTCCCGCATCATCCTCGACTTCAGCGGACAACCCCTACGGCCTGATACAGCCGGGCACCATCAGGGTAGCCAGCCTTGGCGACTCAAAGCCTTATACCTTCGCTGATGCGCAGGGTAACTTCACCGGTTTCGACGTCGAACTCTTCAAGGACGTGGCGCACCGCGCCGGCGTGGACAATGTGGTTTTCACCGGACAGGACTTCTCCGGACTGCTCTCCGCCGTGGCCAACGGCCAGTTCGATGTCGGCGTGGCCGCCATCGGCATCACGGACAAGCGCAAGGAAACAGTCGACTTCTCCGAGGGCTATCTCGCAGGCTACCTGACCGTCATCACCACGAGCACCTCGGGCATCAAGGATGCCGCCGGCCTGTCCGGCAAACGGCTCGGCGTGGTCCAGGGAACGCTGCAGGAAGCCTACGCGGTCAAGAACTTCACGTCGGCCAACCTGGTGCGATTCCCGGACAACAACACAGCCATTGCCGCTGTGAACAGTGGCACCGTGGACGCCCACTTCCTGGACTACGAAGCCGCCAAGGCCTATGAGGAACAGCACGGACTGGTCAGTGCGGCAGACATTCCGTCCTTCGACGCGCCCGCCGGGTTCGCCATCGCCAAGGGCAAGACAGCCTTCAGGGACGCGTTGAACAAGGGGCTCGCTGCGGCGATGGAGGACGGCACCTGGAAGAAGCTCTACCAGAAGTGGTTCCCGGGCTCCCCGATGCCCGAGCAGTACTTGCCCAAGGCTGAGCAGAAAGCCACACCGACCCCCGGCAAGTAAACACCAACGCCGGCGAACAATCCGGCTCAGGACCGGGCGGGCCGCGCACCGCGGCCCGCCCGGGATTCACAAGCTACCTACGTCTGAGAGCAACCCATGGACTGGTTCAACACCATCATCCGCACCTTCTTCGACTTCGGCGCAATGGCCGAAGTCCTGCCCCAGCTACTGGGAGTCGGTCTTCTTAACACCCTCATCATCTCCATCGCCGCCACCATCATCGGGGTGGCGCTTGGCATGGTCGTCGCAGTCATGGGCATCTCCCCCTTCGAAATGGCTCCGTGTGCCGGCCCGCATCTACACCGATCTCTTTCGCGGCCTCCCCGCCATCCTCACCATCCTGTTGATTGGCCAAGGATTCGCCCGTCTCAGCCAGTCGATCTTCGGCCCGTCGCCCTATCCCTTGGGGATCATCGCGCTGAGCCTGATCGCCAGCGCCTACATTGGCGAGATCTTCCGTGCGGGTATCCAGAGCGTCGACAAGGGCCAGGGCGAAGCCTGTCGCGCACTGGGCATGAGCTACGCCAAGTCCATGGCGCTGGTAGTGGTTCCGCAGGGCATCCGCAGAGTCCTGCCGGCGCTGGTCAACCAGTTCATCGCGATCGTCAAGGATTCCTCGCTGGTCTACTTCCTGGGACTGCTCGTTACTGAACGTGAGCTCTTCCGCGTGGGCCAGGACGCGGCAGTACTGTCCGGTAACCTCTCCCCCCTGGTCATGGCCGGGATCTTCTACCTGGTGATCACGGTGCCCCTGACCCACCTGGTCAACTACTTCGATAACAGGTTCAGGACCGGCCGCCGCCGCCCCTCCGCCCCCACAAGCGGACTGCAGGAAGTCAAGGAACTCGACGCGGCCTCGCCGCTGATCACCGGGAGCAACACATGAACCTCACAAGCAGCAGCACCAGTACGAACAATTCGGTTCCGGACATCGAGACCTTCCACGGCTCCAGCCTGGAACTAAAGACCCTGACCATGGCCTACGGCGACGTCAAGGTGCTGCGCAACGTCAGCCTCACCGTCGCACCGGGTACCACCACCTGCATCATCGGGCCGTCCGGATCAGGCAAGTCCACCCTCCTGCGCGGGGTCAACCGCCTGCACGAACCCACGAGCGGGGACGTCCTGCTGGCCGGCGAAAGTGCCCTCGAGGTCAAACCGGACATCTTGCGGGCCCGCATTGGAATGGTCTTCCAGCACTTCAATCTCTTTCCGGACCACACGGCCCTCGAGAACGTGGCCCTGGCGCTCTGGAGCGTCAAGGGAATGTCCAAGACCGAAGCGCGGGAACGCGCCCGCCGCCGCCTCGCCGAGGTGGGTCTCGCGGAGCGCGCGGACCACCGGCCCAGGGACCTTTCCGGCGGCCAGCAACAGCGCGTCGCCATCGCGCGCGCCCTGGCCATGGAGCCCGAGGTAATGCTCTTCGACGAGGCCACCAGCGCCCTGGATCCCGAGCTCGTCAAGGGCGTGCTGAACCTCATGGCCGGGCTCGGCAAACGCGGCATGACCATGCTGGTCGTCACCCACGAAATGGGTTTCGCCCGTAAGGTAGCCGACCAGGTCGTGTTCATGGATGAAGGCGAAGTGGTGGAGGCAGGTACGCCCGCCGAACTCTTCGATAATCCCCGCAGTGAACGCCTCCAGCGATTCCTATCGGAAGTGCTCTGATGGGAAACACCGCAGCTGCGGCGGCACCCATCAGGACCGCCGTCGTGGGTTTTGGGATCTCAGGCAGCGTGTTCCACGCACCGCTGATCGAGGCGGATCCCGGTTACTCCCTCGACGTGATCGTAACGGCGGATCCGGAGCGTGCGGCTGAGGCGACCCGGCGCTACCCGAAGGCCCGGATTGTTCCGACAGCGGAGGCCATGTTCATCCTGGCCGCGGACCTTGACCTCATCGTCCTCGGCACTCCCCCGCTCACGCACTTCGATCTGGCAGCAACGGCAATAGCGCATGGTCTTCCGGTGGTGGTGGATAAGCCGTTCGTCACCACATCGGCAGAGGGCCAGTCTCTTATCTCCCAGGCATCCGACGCCGGTGTGCATCTGACGGTGTTCCAGAACCGCCGATGGGACGCCGACTTCCTGACGCTCCGGAAACTCGTCCGGGAAGGAGCGCTGGGCGAAATCCGCACATTCGAGTCGCGGTTCGAGTGGTGGCGGCCGGAAGGATTCGGGAACTGGCGGGACACTGCCGCCCTGACGGACGGCGGCGGCATACTCCACGACCTCGGCGCCCACCTGATCGACCAAGCCATCCAGCTCTTCGGTCCTGTCCAGGACAGCTACGGAGAGACCGCCAACCACGGACATCCAGAGGGGGCTGATACCGAAGCCTTCGTGTCCCTGTTCCACGAATCCGGGGTGCGGTCCAGGTTGTGGATGAACGGCATGGCCGCCCAAGTCGGCCCGCGCTTCCACGTCCTGGGCTCCAAGGCCGGCTACACCAAATGGGGCCTGGATAGCCAGGAACCGGCCCTTGCGGCCGGACTGAAACCCTCGGATCCCGCCTACGGCGTTGAGCCCCAGGACTCATGGGGGGCCCTGGGAAGTGACGGCAGCACCACGCCCGTTCCCGCCCAGCGGGGCAACTATCCGGGGTTCTACCGCCAACTCGCTGAGGCCACCCACGGCCGGGAAGAGTTGCCGGTCAAGCCTTTCGAGTCCCTCGAAGTCCTGAGCATCATCGAAAAAATTCACGCCCTCGCCTAACCGCCGGGGCAGCCCGCGGGCAACTGACCAACCAACGAACAGGAAGGGAAGACGCATGTCCTCCACCACCTCACCCAAACGCGTCGCCATCATCGGCGGCGGCATCCTCGGAGTCTCCACTGCCGTCCACCTGCTCCGCCAAGGCGCATCCGTAATCCTTTTGACCGAACGCGGCCTAGCCAGTGAAGCCACCGGCCGATCACTCTCCTGGCTCAATTCCGCCGGCGAGCGGTCTGCGCCGTACCACCAGCTGCGGGTGGCGGGCGTGGACCGCTACCGCACCCTCTTCGCTCAAGATACGGCAAGAGAGTGGCTCCAGTTCGACGGCGGCCTGATGTGGAATGCGGCCGGACAGCACTCCGTCACCGAAGCCCGCCACACCTACGAAAAGTCCATCGGCTACGACTCAAAACTGCTCGCACCCGAAGACATCGCAGCCGTCACCCCCGGCATCGACGCCGGCGCCGTGCCGGAAAACGCCATCTTCAATCCGGGCGAAGGCTGGGTGAGCCTCCCGGACCTGGTGGAATTCCTCATGGAGGAATTCCACGCCCGCGGCGGCCGACTCGTCCTCAACGCAGGCAAAGCCTCGGTAACGGTCAATGGCGCACGGGCTACCGGTGTCGAGACAGCGGCCGGCGAGAACTACGAGGCCGATGCGGTGCTGGTGGCGTGCGGCGCCGCGACGCCCGCCGTCGTCGCACCCCTCGGCGTCGAGATCCCGAACGGTTCCCCTGTCTCCATGCTGGTCCTGACCAAACCGGTGGATCACGATGTAAAGACCGTGATGAATACGCCGCGGGCCGCGGTACGTCCCAACCCCGGCAACACGTTTGCACTGGATCACGACTGGTACGAGGAGCACATCACCGAGCATGCGGACGGCACGTTCAGCATTCCCGACGAAGTGGTCCAGGAACTGGCCGACGAGGCATCCAAACTCATCGCCGGCAGCCCTGACCTCAAGCCGGCATCGTGGAAGATCGGCTACAAGCCCATCCCTGGCGACGGCGAACCTGTCTTCGGCGAACTGAGCCAGGTGCCCGGCTGCTTCGTGGCCTTCACGCACTCCGGCGCCACGCTCGGGCTCATTGCCGGCGAACTCCTCTCCGGCGAGATCATGACCGGCAACAAGCACCCCATGCTTGCTACCTTCAGGCCGGGGCGCTTCTCCTAGACCGTACGCAGGCAGGGCCGTCACATCGGCCCTGCCTGCACTGCCCGGGTGACAGCGGAGCACGAGCCCCTTTGACGGCTGGCCGTGCGAAGGAGGTTCCGCTTCAACTTCGATGCCGTGGCCGTCTCATTGGTTGCGAGGAGTTCCCGCCAGGTCTCGTCGCAGGTGACCTGAGGCGCGACTTGCGGTCGGCTCGGTTGAGAGGCCCGGGCACCGGGCTTCTGTGTCGAGCGGACGCGGGTGACCAGGAAGGCCGCTGCGAACGGACCTGCAAACAGGCCCACCTGATTGATGCCTGCAGGCCGCGACGAAGGCGACGTCTGCCTGGCGGGGGAAACCCGCGCTAACCGCCCGACTTGGGTGCGAGGAGGATCTGCACGGCCTCGATCCGTTTGCCCATACCCGATGTGCCCGCCGTTCCGCCGTCGGCGACCCATGACTGCCAGCCCAAATCTTGCACGTGGGCGCGGTAGTGGATCCCATAATGGTTTGCCATCTCACCGGTCAGCCTGATTTCAAACGCTTCCAAACGTAGCCCTTGCCCGGTCGTGCCGATGGGATTGGCCGAGGATGTCCACGGCTGCCAGCCGATCGACTGCACATGCCCCCGCCACTCGATGTCCCCGCTATAAGCAGTACTGGACACATTGAGGCGCAACGCCTCGACCCGAAGGGCCCGACCCGTTGTCCCGGCGACGGTCCCATCCGAAACGTTCGCCATCCAGCCGAGGTTCTGAACGTGGGCGGCGTAAACGGCAGTGAATGCCGGTGCGACCTTCGGAACCAACTCGATCGTAACGGCTTCCACCCGCAGACCTTGCCCGACAGTGCCGGCCGTGGCTCCGTCGATCCCGTACGGCTGCCAGCCGACGTTCTGCACGTGGGCGCGGTACCTGATGCTGTACTGCGAGGCCAGATCCCCTGTCAACCGGAGCTCGAACGCTTCCAGGCGCAGACCGCGCCCGGTCGTTCCGATCGGGGACGCCGACGTCGTCCATGGTTGCCAGCCGATGTCCTGGACATGCCCCCGCCACAGGATGTCGCCCGACAGGCGGTCTCCTGCCACCGACAGGCGCAACGCCTCCATCGGCAGTGACCGGCCGGTCGTTCCTGCGGTGGCGCCGTCCGAGACGCTCGGCTGCCAGCCGATCGTCGCGACGTGGGCCTGGTAGACCCCGATGCACGTCATGTCGTAGTCGTAGGTGCCGTCGGTCCATTGCGAGATGTGGACGGTACCACCGGAGAAGCTGCGATTCACACAGAGATCGGATGCTTCACTGGCGAAGTCGAGACGCCCTGCCGGTGACCAGACGGGCACATCGGGAAGCTGCCACGACCCGGTGATGGCCTGCCAACCGCTCAAATAGGAGTAGATCCCGTGCGGGTACCCGGCGTCCGCCAGCGCAGCCAGGAGCCCGGAGACGACGTACCGGTTCTCCTGCTGCTGGGCTGCTGTCGAGCTGGGCCAGGGCTGTTGCGGACGGGGCTCGACGTCGACCCAGATTCTCTCCGGTCGCCATCCCACCTCACCGAGAGACGCGAGAGCCGCGCGACCCTCGGCGTACCCGACGTTGCGCAGCCGGTCCGGCCTGGTGCTTGCGGGCCAGGGGCCGTCGTCGCCATAGGTGTCGTATTGCGCGGTGGTGGGGAACGTAGCCATGGCGTAGGCCTGAGCCCGGACGCCTCGGTCGAGCACCCACTGGAACTGCCCGTCCAGGCAGGGGTTCTCGGTGAATGCGAGTCCGTTCGTCAGCCCCACGACCAGGAACTCCGTGTCTTCCGGCGGCATCGGAAGACCGCCCGGACACTGCGGCCACGAAACATCATGTCCGTAGTCGACCGCTCGGGCGGGTGCAGCGAACAGCACGCCGAGTGCGAGCACAAGTAAAACCGCCAGGAGCCGGGGCGCGGATGCCCGGGAGCGGCGGCCAGGTCGAAGAGCACGAAGGCCGGCCATGATGGCCCCCCTATTCGAAGGATGACCAAATCATCCCACTCGGCCGCCTTCGCCGCTAGGGATCCCGCCCCTGTGCACGCCCCTGCCAACGTGATTAATCGGCTGGCAGGAAGTGGCTTGGTTCGCCGACGTAATAGTTTTGATCACTCTGCGAGGCGAAAGACATTTGCTTCTCGGACGGGACGGCGGGAGCCTCGGTGGTGGCCCGGCCATGCGGGCCACCACCGATGTCGTCGGCGTAGGAGTCGCCGAGACGCTCGCAATCCTCCGCCTCCATGACTGCGAAGTATTCGGTGACGAAGTCGGCGGTGCTCTGGTCGGTCCGCTCTTTCGGCAGTCCTGCTAGCCGCCCTGATGATTGGGCTGCAACGCTTCTGGAGGGCAGACCTTACTGCCGGCGCAACCAAGGGGTAGGAACGCCCTCAGCCCTTCCGTTCCGCCCGGTATGCACTGGGACTCACTCCGTGCATCCGGCGGAACTGGCGGGAGAAGTAGAACTGGTCATTAAGGCCGACTTCGCGACCCACCTCGGCAATAGTCAGGTCGGTTGTATCCAGCAGCAGCCTGGCCCGCGCCATCTTCAAAGCAGTGTGGTGGGCAAGTACTCCGCCTCCTGTGGCTTCCCGGAAGAGTTTGCTCAGCTGGGAGGAGGAAACGCCTACCACCCTGGCAAGGTCGGGGAGTCGTATGGAGCCGTCAACCCGGTCCTCTAGAAATTTCATCGCCTGCTGCAAAGGGCTTCCCTGCTCGGGGAGGCGTCGGTCCACGGCCAGGCTGGTCAGCAGTCTCCACGCCATCCCGGCCGTTGCCACAAGGCGCGCCGGTGACTGATCCTGTTCCAAGGCTGTGATTATTTCATCCAGCATGGCGGTCAGACGGTCCACGGCTACCAGCGGAATGAGCGGGCATTCTGAGCTCACCCCTGACTCCTCGATCAGCTCGGCGGCATCGGATCCGCGCACGTGGCACCACCAAATCGTCCAAGGGTCCTCACTGGAGGCACCGTAGGAGTGAGCTTGTCCTGTTCCGCCAGGAAGTACGACAGCTGTGGATTTTCTCACTTCAAACCGCGAATTTCCGGTTTCGACCCAACCGGTTCCGGCGACGCACAGTATGACTATGGTTTCGTTGGCGCCGTGGGGCCGGTGCCGTCCATGCTGCCGCGCGGTGGGAAAAACTCCTGCATCGGTGACGACCAGCCGCTGCGTAATGGGCCGCGCCAGCGCCTCCCGGATCAGCGGTCGGGGAACGACTACAAGCCGCTGGTTTTGAAACCCCGTAGCACGCGCCAATGGGGACCTTTCTGTCAGGAAAGGTCCCATAGTAGCCTCTGATGAACTCATCAGCGGCGCTCTTCCCTCCACTTGGTCCAGTGCAGCAACTCCAGTTTGTCCAAGGCAACCAGGTCGGTAGCGGCGGCGTCACGCCTGCTCTGGGCCTCGATCGGCAATCCGACGCGTGCACCTTTAGCCAAGGGCAGGATCTGAAGCCGGATGTCCCGTCCCGGAAGGATCCCGGCGTCGTGCGTGTCAACTATCCAAGGGGAACCGTCCCAGAACCGGTCAGCGACCACCCGCCCATCTACTAGCAGACGGGCGACGTCACCGGCCCAGCTGATCTCCAGCTCTGTTGGCACTTCGTCGGTCAGCGCCATTCCTGTGAGATCTACCCTGTAGATCTCTGCCAAGTCGTTGATGGCGCTGTCGAGGGGTGCGGCGGCCCTGCCGGCGCGGGAACCGAACGAGTCCGGAACGCGTTTGGCCATCTGAACCCGTTCCCCTGCAAGGGCCTGCCGTTGGATGGCAGGGCCGGTCGATTTCGTCTTTACCGTTTCGAACCGGCCGTATTCGGTGGCATAGCGCCGGACCTGTGGTGCTCCCACCGACACTCCTGCCAGGCGACCGTCGGCTTCCACCCACAGCGGGTCAGTGGACAGGACCAGATCCCGCCCGTGCTGCGTGTCCAGAACCCAAGCCTGATCCGCCACTGCCGGAGGAAGGACGAGGATACGCAGCAAACCATGAGGTGACTTTGCGGCGAAGGTGGCCGGCTTCCCGGAGTCCAGGGGTACGTCCAGTGTGTAGACGTTCCCGTCCAGCGCCTCGACCGACCCGTCCAGCGTGGCTCCCCCAGGAAGGCCAACTTGTACGGCTATCCCGTCATCGGCTGCGAGCACCAGGGTGGGCGCGGCTGCCGGGCCCAGCACCGTCAGAAGCGATGCGGTCGCCCAGTTCAGCCGTACCCCGGCGATTTCGAGATTAACGGGCCAGCGCGCGAGGGTGCCGGAAGGAATGGTGACCGGAGCCGGAGGAAAGGTGAGAGTTTCGTCTGCAAGTCCGAGCCTGAACTGGGCTCCCTCGTAGTCCGGCAAGGGGATGTGCGGCTGGTGCCAGGTAATGAACAGGAACCCGCATTGGCCATCACTGCGCAGGGCCCAGCGCAGGGTCCGCGAGTCGTCCACCCCAGTGGGAATGTTGCTCGGCAGCGTGGACGGCATAGGAGCGAGTCGTTCTCCGAACGCGGCCAGAAATGCGTGCTGCTTGCGTAACTGGGCGAAGCTGGGCGCCAGCCTTCCCGTGCCTCCAATGGGGGCATGAAAGTCGTAGTCGAACTCGGGAAAGTCATTCGGGTAGCCCGTGGCCTGGGATTCCTGCAATCCGCCCGGCGGATTGGTCCCGCCCGCGAACATGTAGTAGCCCTGCCAGCCGGAGCCGCTGCCAATCTTGTTATTGGCGACGGCGGCAACGTCCCTGGCAGTGGGCCACGGACGGCGTTGATAGGCCGTCGCCATGCCTCCGGTCAGCTCGCAGGTTGCCGGCGGGTACAGGGCGGACGGGGAACGCGGCGGTGCGGCTTCGCTTCCCGTCAGTTGCTCGCGCAGGTCGGCACCGATGCCCGGATCATCCCATTGGTGACTGAAGAAGTAGTGCTGCCGGAAAGTGGGGTCCCAGGGGGCCGACGCGTCCACCCAGAACCCGTCACCGTAGCCGCCGAAGACGGGCAGGACCTCATCACCGGGAATGTCGGCGCCGCCCCAGGCTGTTGCGGTCCAAATCGGCGCACTGAGGCCAGCTGCACGGGCGAGGCGCTTGAGTTTCCGGATGTGTTCGGGCTGGTCGTACAGCTCATTTTCCAGCTGGATACCAATGACGTTGCTGTCCGGACCGGTCAATCCCCTTAGCTCTGCCCCCAGCCGGTTGAACCAGCGCTCCACCAGGGTTATGTAAGCGGGATCGTTGGTGCGGTGTTCGACGGCGGCCGCCTGCACCCAGTCGGGGAACCCGCCATTGCGGGCCTCGCCGTGGGCCCATGGCCCAATGCGCAGGACAACATCCAGGCCAACCATGGAGCAGAGCCGCACGAAGGCGGCCACGTCCAGGTTGCCGTCGAAGCGTGCTTCGCCCTCGGTTTGTTCATGATGGATCCAGAAGACATAGCAGGCGACGACGGTGATCCCCCCTGCCTTCATCAACCGGAGCCGCTGTTCCCAGGAACTCCGGGGCAGCCGGCTGTAGTGGATTTCTCCCGATACCGGCACTGCGGGACCCCCGCGGCACTCTACGTAGTGGTTCGTCAGGCGCCATCTGCTGTGCCGGTCCACTGAGTTGCTCATACTGGGTGACTGCAGCGGCAGCTCGTGGGGCCGGTGGGTGGCGCTGAGCAGTTCGAGGATGCTTTGTTCGCGGTGCATGGATGCTCTTTCAGCTGGCGGGGGCGGCGAGGATGAGGCTGTTCATGCGGCGCTGCCATTTTTCGTTTGTCCACATGGGGTGGTGGGGTGCTGCGTTGGAACAGAGGACCATGCCCCAGACACCGTGGTTTAGTGCAGTTCTGATGCCGCGTTCGGCAAGGTCGCGGCCGATGGGGCCTTCCTCAAAGGTGCCGTAAAGCGGGGTGTAGCCGATCCATCCCTCCCCCACGACGGCGGGGATCTTTTTCCAGCGCGCCCAGCCAGCGATGGCCATGATGCGTGAATCGATCTCCCGCCGCATGACTTCCCGATAGGGACCGTATTCGTTGTAGAGCCAGGTGTCCCAGGCTTCGGGGTCTATCCAGTCGTAGCCGTAGAACATCTGGTCGGTGACGACGGTGGCACGGTATTTCCACTCTGCAAGCCGTCCATATTCCGTTACTGACGGGGCGTCGGGCTTGAGCAACGCAGCCAGCATCCTGTTGGGGAAGTCGGGGGTACCTTCGGACCGGATGTCGATCTGCTTCTGCAGGGCATCGAGCACCCCGTAGCTGTAGACGTGGAACTGGGCTGCGCCGAAGCCATCAGGAAGGGTGTGCATGGCAAGATGCGGAGGCTTGCCGTAGCTCGCGGTGATGAGAAGGTCCGGGTGGAGTTTTTGAAGGCGGCGCAGTTCCCTGCTGCCTCCCTCGGCCAAGGCCGGCAGGACGGAAAAATCAACCTCGTTGTGAAGTTCCACCATGGCGATGCGTTCACGGTGCCCCGCCGTTGTCAGCGCGCCGATGAGGCGGTCCCAGGAATCTGCGAGAACACGATACCTACTCTCCAACGGGACAGCGTCTATGGTTTCGAACCACCGCGAAGAATGGGCGAACACCGTTGACTGCTGGTACTCCCAGCTCGCGAGGATGACCACGAGGCCATGCCGGGCGGCGGTGTCAAAAAGCTCCAGAAGCCTCTGCCGCAGGTTGATGCGGTAGCCGCCGGGGGCGTCGTACCAGCGCGTGCCTCTGCCATAGCAGCCGCTGTCCGGTGCCGTCCCGAGCCCTTCGATGGACAAGTCCTTGGCCAGGTCATCCAGGCCAAGATCGCCGAAGAGGAGCAGCGGGGCGGCGCAGATCCGGATGGTGTTGTATCCGAGTTCCGCCGCTTTCGCGCAGGCGGCGTCCAGATCGGCGTATGGCCCGTCGTTTTCGGCCCGTGTGTACCAGGAGAAGTCCCACAGCGTGATGGTCAGGCGGGCGGGAAGGTGCGACGGCGGTGCACCGGTCAGTGACGAGGTCTCGTCTTGGAGCGTTCCTGATCCGAGGTATCGCGGCGATTCGTTCACAGGATTGCCCCTTCCTTTTGGTGGATGCGGCCTTGCGCGGCCAAATCCCGCATCGTGTTCGCAGACTCCTTTCGGGCAGCGGTCGTGTCGGTATCAAAGAGCAAGAGCTCAGGCAGCGACGTTGCAAAATAGTCGGGCATTGCGGGAGCAGACTCCAGTTCGTCGGCGCGGGTTTCCAGGTCCCCCCACACACGTTCAGCTTCAGCATGCCGCCCAAGCCTGGTGAGGGCGATGCCTCTCCAGTAGTCGGCCGGTCCGGCGGAGCCGGGATCCACTGCCAGGGCATTGATTCCTTGGCAGGCCTTCGCCCAGGCTTCGCATGCGGAGTCCGTTTCTCCGGCCAGTTCGAGAGCGTCTCCCAGGGCAACGAAGCGTTCGGCCATACTGTGGGCGGGGTGGCGTCCCTCGCCGAGATTGGCGGGCGCTTCGATGCCTTCGGTGAGCAGCGTGATGGCCGCCGTCGGATCCTGGGCCATCAGCATCCGGGAACACTGGACGACTGCCCGGTCGTAGGCGTCAATGGCCAGTCCCTCCCCGCCCTCAAAGGGCTGAAAAATACGTGTGGTCATAATCTGCAGGGCTTCCTCAGCCCGTTCTGACTCGAGGAGCAGGTTGACGTAGAGGAGGGCCAGGTCGTCCCGCTTCAGGACGGAACGATCGTGGCGTTCAATCGATGCGATCCGCTCTGGGACCGGAAGCCCGCGGATTCCTGCGAGGACGGCACGTTCGAAAACCAGCCGTGCATCATCCGCGCTCAGTTGAAGGGCGCGCTCAAAAAAGCCGTCTGCGTCCGCGGCGTCCCCGCCGGCGTTCACAGTAGCGAGAGCGGCGTTACGCCAGACGACGGGATCCCCGGAACCACGGGACGTGGATTCTTGCAGGTGCGCCAGTGCGTCACCTGTCCGCCCGGCGTCAAGGAGCCAGCTCCCGATCAAACCGTGGGCAACCTTGTCTTCCGGGTCAGCTTCCAGGGCACGACAAAGGGCGTCGTAGTCGTCGAGTCCATAGGGGAAGGCATAGGTGGTGTTGCTCAACCGGGCCGCGGACCGTTCCCGGGAGGCGGCCTCCGGTTCCAGCAGTTCTTCATGCCAGCTGGCCCGCATGTAGTGGCGCAGGGGCTCGGGGTTGCCGAAAGCTTTGTGCGCATTTGGCGGAATCGGGTTGTTGGTAAGTTCGAGCGCGAGTTGCCACTGGCCCGCACGGGCGAGCCAGCACGCCACTGTCAGGGACGTCTTGGGGTCCGCGGCGGCCAAGGAACCGTCCAAAGCCAACGCCACGGGGTCAAGCGGATCTGTCGCAAGGATGTCGCGCAACAATCGGGCGCTTTCGTCCTGCCGCCCACGTTTGCGCAGGGCCAGGACCAGGAGATGTTTCGCTTCAGGGCTTGCCGCGTCCAGCTCCAGCGCGGATTCGGCGTGCCGTTGTCCCCGGGCCAGCCTCCCCGCCCTGAGGTCAAGCCGGGCTAATGCCAGGTACGAAGGGTGTGCCCATGCTTTGTCCCACGTCGCCTTTCCGTATCGATCCTGGGCTGCATCCAGCCGGCCCGTTCGCTCCAGGACAAGGCCGAGACGATAACTTGCCTCCCCGCTGGGCGGGTTGAGGTTCCGTCGGGTCAGCCTAGCCAGGGCGTTTTCCAGCAACTCTTCCGCCCGGATGTAGCGGCCCGTTGAGTACTCGGCGGACGCAATGGAAATGGAGGCACGAGAATCGAGGGGATCCCTGCGCAGCATTTCTTCGAAGTAAGGCAAGGGCGACCTGGTGGGGTGCCGGTTCTGAGTCAGGTGGGTTCCAGTGACATACAGTTCGTCCTGGCTCTCGATCCTGGCTGGGGTTTCCGGCTCGGTCGCCACCCAAGGTTCCCCATTTCCCGGTCCGTCTTTACGCGGCGTCCACGAAATAAGTGTTCTGCCTTCTTCCAGCACCTCCACAGTGAGGTCGGCTTGGTTGACCGGGGTCGCGAATTCAAGGGTTTCGCTGAAAGGGGCAGTGGGCGAAATCCGGGTGTTCCAGGTATGGACGGTAGTGCTGTGGTGGTTGAGCCGTACGGTAGCCTGCCGGTCACCTGTGGTAGTGACTCCCACCGTCACCTGCCCTCCGTCAGGGTCCAGGCGGAGGGCAACGGCGGCGTCCAGGTTCGCCTGGTGCGCCGCACCTATGGCACGGATGGGGTACCAGAACTCGCTGAAGGTGCGAGTTTCTCCTGGCGCGAGGTAGCTGAAATCCGGCTGGTTATCGGTATAGACGCCGGACATGAGCTCGACGTAGGGGCCATCGGTGTCTGTGAGCTGTGCGTCCCAGGCATGACCCACTGGCCCATTTCCCCACGTCCACTGCTTCTTACCCGGTGAGATGGATCGTGCTGCCCAGTGGATGAAGCCAGCGTTGGCGTCATGGTCGTAGCCACCGAAAAAACTGTCCTCGGTATCCGTGATCATGTACGACGTGGGGACCGGGATGTTCGAATAGAAATCAATACGGTCAGCACCTGCTTTGCCTTTCTCCAGGGCAGGGTAGTCCACGCCGTAGTAGGGGCGGTCAGCGCGCGGGAACGCCGTGATGGCCCGACGTGCATGGTCCGCTACGTAACGAACGTCGGTAGGGAAAAATGACTGGTATTTTCCATGGACCCGGGCTGCCACGTTCGCCCACCAGAGAAAAGTCTGCGGCACATCCGTGCGGTTGTAGAGCCTGGCCTCCACCTCAATGCGGGAGTTACCGGGACGGAGCCGTATGCCGTGTGTCCCGCGCATGCGCTGCAGCGGATCCAGATCGCTGTGCCAGACCGTGACCTCGCCGTCAGCACCGCGTTCGATGGAGGTTTCGACCGGCAGGAAGGTAGCCGGGCGGTGGTGTTGAGGCCAGTTGAATTCCACCCCGCCGGAAATCCACGGTCCGGCAAGCCCCACCAAGCCTGGCTTGATCACGTTGTTCCGGTAGAAAAAGTCGTAGCCCGCCGTCTTGTCGAACCCGATATGGATCCTGCCGCCGATCTCCGGCAGCAGCATCAACCGAACATACTCGTTTTCCATGTGGATCGCTTGCCACAACCGGGGTTCCTTGGAGCTGGCGATACTGTCAATGAACGGCATTGGGTACACCTTGCCGCTGGAACCCTGGTAAACACGCCGATCCAAATACAGAGGATACCGATCGGGCTCTCCCGGGGCATAGGTATCGATGAGAACAGGCTCACTCCAGCAGGCAACGCCTCCTGAATCCATCATCACTTGCTGATCGGGCGGAACATCCGGCAGGGAAATCCGGCTCACGGATTCATTGATATCAGTCACCTCTAAAGGCTATTCACTGCCGACCCAGCTTCCCATGGCAGAACATCTCAACTATATGGACGATCTTCTAGTGCCAGGCACCTTCGCGATCCATCGGCAGTCTCCCACTGTGAACAAGGTTCCCCGGCAGGTCATGGCGGGCCCCCGATCAGCAAACACGCCGCGGCGTCAACCCCGGAACTAAGCCGTGCCACGAAAATCGCTTGTGCCACCGCGGGCGCGCTACCTGGATAAAACCTCCAGTACCGCGGCCACATTTGCGGTAATGCCGTCTGGAAACTCAAACCGTGCGCCTATGTCACTATCAGAATCGACGAACCGGACACCCGCAGCACCATCCGCACTTCCCTCCCCTGCGAGGATGACGACGGCGGCATAGTCGCCGTCGTTTGCCGCACCTGAGGTGCCGATCCAGGGGATGGCAAGGCTCTCCCCCATGGGGTGCGGCGCGTCCCGGTGCCAGGTTCCGGCGTCGCCAAGGCGCGTTCCAAAGCCGGGCACGGGGCGCACCGCGCTGGCCATGCCGGACGACGCATCCACCGGCCAGCCGCCGATCCGGAGCTTCGCTTCCTGTGCCGGATCCGTGCCCCGGACCCGGCACAGCCGCAGTTCCACGGCCCCGCGGGTCAGCGACACTACCGTCACCTCCGGGCCCGCCGTCGCTGTGCCGCTGGCGCCGCTGCCGTGGTCCGGTCCGGCGTCCGGATCCACGGCAATCCAGTTGACGGTACTCCGCGAGGCGCCCGCCAGCACCCCGCCCAGGTCCTGCTGCCCGAGGTACTCAAAGCCAGTCCTGTGGGTGATGTGCCCTGCACTGTCCACCAGGACGACGGCGTTGTCCAGGGACTCCGGCTCAAGGTCCGGAAACGTGTGCGTGGAGTAGCCAAGCCGCGCATAGAGCGGCGAATCCGCCACCTTCACACCGGCGTTGGCGTGGTCCGTGCCGTGGTTCCGGATCCGCACCATGCCGTCGGCCACCGTCCCGTCCACCTGCCAGCCGGGAACCGCGATGAGCCGCCGGGTGTCGCCGGCTTCCACGGGCAGCGGTTCCTCGACGGCTGTCCAGACTCGGTGGTCCGCCGGCAGCGCAAGGCCCAGCATGCCCTTGGCCGCCCAGTACGGCGACCCGGCCCCGGAGTAGGACTGCTTCATCCCGGGGAACTCGCCATGCCAGCCGATGGAGAGCAGCCCGTCATGGGTCATGGCACCTTGCCGGATGAAGTAGTCCAGGATTCCCGACGCCGCCCGCCGGGTGACACCCGGGCTGAGCCGCGTGTGGCCGGAGAGCTCACCGGTCCAGAACGGCGCGGCCGCGGCGAACCGGTAGATCAGGCTGCGGCCCTGGATCAGCGGGGCGCCGTTGGCCCCCACCAGGTGGACGGCGTCGTCGAGGAAATCGGCCAGCCTGTCGCCGTCAAGCTTTGCCCGGGCCTTGACCCGCGGATCCCCGGGCGCCATCAGCTCCCACAGCTGCGGGTACACCTGGAAGGCCCAGCCAACGTAGTGGTCATAGGCACGCTCGGGCCCATCGGCAAACCAGCCGTGGCTCCGGTACAGGGAGTCGTGGATGGCCAGGCCGGCGTCGATGTCCTGGTCCGAGTACCGGCCGCCCACCGAGGCCAGGAAAGTCTCGACGACGATCTGGAACCACACCCAGTTGATGGGCGGGTATTCCTCCCCGATCACTGTCTCGAACCACGCGATGAGCTGCTCCTGGACCCGCTGCGGCAGCTTGTCCCACAGCAGCTCCCGCGTCAGGCCCAGGCCAACAGCCAGCGAGGCCGCCTCAACTTTCGCCTGGCCGAGCTCCCCCGGTGTGGGCCAGCGGTCCGGGTTGGCCGGATTGGTGCCGGCGTCCAGCCCCCGGGCATACCAGTCAGCGATCCAGCCAGTGCCTTCCGGGTCCCCCGCCATCCGGAAGGAGGCCAGCAGGAATGTCCGTGCGAACGCTTCGAGTGAGTCGCTGCGCGGGCCGTTGGCACTGCTGGCGCCGGGAAGGTGGAGATTGGCGTGGTCGTCAGTGGCATGCCGGTGTGCCGAGCGCAGCAGGTAGTCCGCGTAGGCGCACCAGTGCTCGCGGGTCAGGCCGGTGAACGGCGAGAGCTGCCGGTCCAGCGGGGGCAGGGTCAAGGAAACGGGAGGAGCTGTGGCGGGCATGGATTCCCCAGGGGTCAGGTGGCGTGGGCAGGTCAAGCGGGTCAGGCAGGTCAGCGGGTCAGCGGGTCAGCCAGGACATGGCACGCCGCAGCAGTTCCCGGTGTTCCGGGGAGTCATAGGAGGCGGCGTCGTGGCCCAGGGCGTCGTAAAACGTGCGCCCGGCCGGGTGCCCGTCGGGTGACTGGCGGAGCAAAGACCACATGAGCGGGTGCTCAGTGCCTTCATGCGTATGGGTGGCGTGAACGGTGATGCCGGGGGCGGTGCGCAGCCAGCTGTAGCGCTCATCGGGCAGCGTAAAGTCCTGCATTTCCGCAACCAGGGGGCCGGACTCGGGCCGGATCCGGACGGCGGCCGGTCCGTAGTCGGGGTGCATGGACGTTCCGCGGACCCAGCGTCCCCCGAGGCCGCCTTCCCATTCCGGGAAGTCCACGAAGCTGGTGGAGCTGGAGTGGCTCACCAGCATGGGGCGTCCCGAGCCAAGCCAGCGCGCCAGCCCGGCGGCGGCAGCAGGAGTTCCGGGAGACGGACGCCCGTCGCGGGGCAGCCCAATGTTGACCACCAGCAGGTCCGGCAGGTGAGTGTCCGCGGTCCCGGCCAGCTCCTCAAGCGTGCTGTCCACGTCAGCGGGAATTACGACGTCGAACCCCGCCTCCCGCAGCAGGCCGGCCAGGGCGGCAGACGTCTCGGCGAACGGATGCCACGGATCCGCGTAACGGCCCACGCCGCTGAGCAGCAGGGCCTTCGGTGCTGCTGCCGCATCCCGGCCGGCAGGCGCGCCGGCAGCGTCCCGGCCAGCGGGCGGGGCGGTCACTGCGGGACCTGCGGCATGCCGGCCGCCGGGGACTGCGGGGCTCCCACCGAGGATTCACGCAGGATCAGTTCCGGGTTGAGCTCGACCCGGTGCACGGGCCGCATGCGGCCTTCCGCCAGCCGTGCCGCCATGAGCTGCACGGCCACCTTGCCCACGTACTGCTTGGGTGGCCGCACCGCGGAGATCGCTGGCTCCGCAAGGTAGGCCACTTCGTCGTCGTACCCCACAACGGCGATGTCCCCGGGCACCTGCAGCCCCTTGTCCACGCAGTGCTGCACGAACGCCACGGCCTGTGTGTCCGAGTGGACCAGCATGGCGGTGGTCCCGGTGTTTCGGCAGAGCTCCAGGACATGGTCGAAGTGGCCGGCCCGGTCCCCGCCGGGCTTTGCAGAATCGTCGTGCACGGAGCCTCCCTCGGGAATCTTCAGGGTGGACAACGCCTGGCGCCAGCCGCGCACCACGTGCGGGCTGGTGGGGCTGGAGGAATCCGTGAGGCAGCCGATCCTTCGGTGCCCCTCCTGCCACAGGTGCCGGACGGCCATCCCGGCGCCGAAGGCATGGTCCGTGGCCACCCACTCCAGCCGGTGGGCGGGAATCTCGATCGGTGAGCGCCGCTCGGCGAGCACCACGGGGATGGGCAGGGCGTTGAGCCAACGCAGCAGCTCCTGGCCTTGGTCCCCGGTCAGGTCCGGCGCCACGATCAGCCCGTCGATGTTCTGCGTGTCCAGCAGGGCCTGCACCTGGCGGCGGTTATCCGCGGCATCGTAGGCGGACCCCCGGACCAGGATCCGCAGGTTCTGCTCTTCGGCTTCCGCCCGCGCTCCGCTGATGACCTGCGGCCAGTAATACTCCAGCGAGGGCACAACCATACCGATGGCGTAGCTGTGGTGCGCCAGCCGGCCCGCAGCCGAACGGTCCAACTTGCTGGGCAGGGTGGCGCCGCCGTGCACCCGAGACACCAGCCCTTCATCCGCAAGAATGTTGACGTCCCGGCGGATGGTCAACTCGCTGACACCCAGTTTGGCCGCAATGCCGCGGACGGTGATTGCTCCGTGGGCGCGGAGTTCCTCCATCAGCCGTTCCCGGCGCTGCAGCGAGAACAGGGACTTCCCCGCCGGTTCGGCGGGTTGTTCCGGGCTCATGGCGTGGCCTCGGGGGTGGGGGCGATTGCGCAGGAGGCGCGGGACTTTTCCGTCATCGGCAGGCGGAGCCGCAACCGGGCCAGCTTTTCGTCCCCTACCCCGGCGAGGAGGGGTTCCTCATGACCCGAATTCCCGAGCTGGGTCTTTCCAGCAGGAACCAGAACGCTCGACCTGCTTTTGGCCAGCAACTGCACGGGACGGGGCGCTGAGGCACCAGCCCCACATGCGTAAGCCAATGGCATGGCTTTGCTGAGCATGGAACGGCCAGTGATGGAGAGGGAGTTCATGAGTCGATGCGCCTTTTGTTCATATCAGACCGAGTTAGACCGGTTGTGATCAATGTGGATGAACTGCATTGTCTACGAGTATCTACTGATTATTAGATGTGATGCAAGACGTAACCAGCCCGGCAAGGGCAACACCAGAAACAGGAAAGGAGGTCACCCGTGCCATCCAAACTCAAGGCGTTGCTGGTCATGAACCGTGGAACGTTTGCGGATCAATTCGATTCAACGCGGCTGGAGCGCCTTACTGGCCTCGTGGACCTGGGCCGGGAGCCCTGGACCGATTCGCTCGATGTCGTTGAACACCCCGAGCTCGCGGAGCGGCTGGCAGGGGTGGAAATCCTCCTGACCAGCTGGGGCGTTCCCCGCCTGGATGCCGACGCGCTGGCGCTCATGCCGAAGCTGCGCGCCGTGTTCCACTGCGCCGGTACGGTGCGGAGCTTTGTCAGCCAGGAAATGTGGGACCGGGGCATCCTGGTGACCAACGGCGCGGACGCGAACGCCATACCGGTAGCCGAGTTCACCTTCGCCTCCATCGTGCTGGCGGGCAAGAAAGCCCATGTTCTCTCCAACGACGCCAGGACGTTCCGCGAGGACTGGAGTTACACCACCAGCCGCGGCGAGCTGGGCAACATCGGAAGGACGATCGGGGTCATCGGCTTTTCCCGCATTGGGCGCAGGGTGGTCCAGCTGGTCCAGCAATTGCAGGACGTCACCTGCCTGGTCAGCGATCCCTACGCTGATGCCTCGGCCGTGGCAGCAGCCGGCGGGCACCTGGTTCCCCTTGCGGAGCTGCTCCCGGCTTCGGACGTGGTCACGGTCCACGCGCCGGCGCTGCCCGAGACGCGGCACCTGATCGGGGCACCCGAACTGCGGGCAATGAAGGACCACGCCACCCTGATCAACACTGCCCGCGGTTCACTCGTGGACACCGGCGCGCTGGAAGCCGAATGTGCCAACGGGCGTATCAACGCGCTTTTGGACGTCACGGAACCCGAACCGCTGCCGGCAACGTCGGTGCTCTACGACCTTCCGAACGTGGTGCTCACGCCGCATATTGCCGGTTCGCTTGGAACAGAAACCCGCAGGATGTCTGACGCAGCCCTGAACGATCTCGAACGGTACCTGACCGGACGGAAACTCCTGGCGCAAGTGGTCTCGGACGACCTCTCCCTCAGCGCCTGAAAACCTCACGCCGCAAGCGCGGTCACATCAAACCGAATTTAAGGAGAACGCAATGAAGCGCACAACGCTCGCCGCCATCGCCCTGGCAGTGACAGCAGGACTCGGGCTGACCGGCTGTGCCGGCGCCGCCGGTCCCGCGGAACCCCAAAGCCAGGACGGCAAAACCCGCCTGAAAGTATCCGTGTGGAATTACGAAGGAACTCCAGAGTTCAAGGCCCTGTTCGATGGCTACGAGGCAGCCAACCCGGACATTGACATTGAGCCTGTGGATATCCTCGCCGAGGATTACGGGCAGAAAGTCGTGACAATGCTCGCGGGCGGCGACAACACCGACGTCCTGACCATGAAGAACCTCATCGACTACGCCCGCTACGCCAACAACGGCCAACTCCAGGAAGTCAACGGCGTGGTGGACGCCATCGGCAAGGAGAATCTTGCCGGCGCCGATGCCTATGCCGTTGACGGGAAATACTTCGCGGCACCGTACCGGCAGGACTTCTGGCTGCTCTACTACAACAAGGATCTGTTCAAGGCCGCCGGCGTCGAAGAGCCCAAGGACCTGACCTGGGACGAGTACACAGCCCTGGCCCAGAAGCTCACTACCGAAACCAACGGCAAGAAGGTCTACGGCACCTACCACCACATCTGGCGTTCCCTGGCGCAGTCCCTCTCAGCGGCCCAGAACGGCGGTGACCAGATCAGCGGCGAGTACAGCTTCTTCGAAGACCAGTACAACACCGCCCTGGAACTGCAGAAGAGCGGCGCCACCCTGGATTATGGAACGGCAAAGAGCCAGAAGACCAGCTACCGGACGATGTTCGAAACCGGCCAGGCCGCCATGATGCCGATGGGAAGCTGGTACATCGCCGGCGTCCTTCAGGCCAAGAAGGACGGCAAAACCAATGTCGATTGGGGACTGGCACCCCTGCCCCAGAAGGAATCCAACGGTAAGGTGACCACCTTCGGCTCCCCCACTGCGTTTGCTGTCAACAAGAATGCCGCGCATTCCGAGGAAGCCAAAAAGTTCATCGAATGGGCCGCCGGTGAGGAAGGTGCCAAGGCCATCTCCAAGGTCGGAGTGGTTCCGGCGTTCAAGAACGACGAGGTGACGGACACCTACTTCCAGCTCGAGGGCCTGCCCACGGACGAACTGTCCAGGAAGACATTCACCCCGGACGAGAATGCCCTTGAAATGCCGGTCAGCGACAAGTCCGCTGCCACAGACACCATCCTGACCCAGGAGCACGACCTGATCATGGTGGGCGAACGATCTGTGGCTGACGGCATCGCCGAGATGGGCAAGCGTGTCAAAAGCGAAGTCCTCGGCGAGTAGGCGGCCATGACTACTGAGACACTTCCTTCCGTTGCCCCGGCTCCGGCACCTGCCCAGAGCCGGGGCAACCGGAAGCAGGCGCGGCGCAACACCCTGGTGGGCTGGACGTTCATCCTTCCGAACTTCCTGGGGTTCCTGGCGTTCACCCTGATTCCGGTCATGGCCGCCTTTGCCCTCTCCTTCATGGAGTCGAGCTCCTTCACGGCTCCGCGCTGGATCGGGCTGGAGAACTTCCAGCGTTTGTTCCAGAGCGATACCTTCTGGGTGGCGCTGCGCAATACCGTGGCCTACGCCCTGGGGCACGTACCCCTCACCATGGCCCTAGCGCTGCTCCTGGCCATGCTGCTGAACCGCAAGCTCAAGGGCATCGGCTTCTTCCGGGTTGCCATCTTCTTCCCGTACATCACCTCGCTGGTGGCCGTGGCCGTGGTCTGGAACATGCTGTTCAGCCCGGACAGCGGCCCCATCAACCAGTTCCTCAACGCGATCGGCATCGCCGAGGCACCCGGCTGGACCTCGAGCTCGGACTGGGCAATGCCTGCCGTCATCATCACCAGCGTCTGGCGTGACATGGGCTACTACATGATCCTCTACCTGGCCGGCCTGCAGGCCATCCCCAACGAGCTCTACGAGGCCGCGGAGGTGGACGGTGCCAGTGCGTGGCAGCGCTTCTGGAACGTCACCATCCCGTCCCTGCGCCCCACCACCTTCTTTGTGGTGGTCATGCTGACAATTTCCAGCTTCAAAGTGTTCGACCTGATCGTGGTCATGACCAATGGCGGGCCGGGACGCTCCACCACGGTCCTGTCCCAGCTCATTTACCAGTCGGGCATCGTCGAGGGAAAGTTCGGCTATTCGTCCGCCATCTCCTTGGTGCTGTTCGTCATCGTCCTGACGGTCACCGTCCTGCAGTTCAAGATCCAACAGCGGAGGGAACGCTGATGACCAACATGGCCGAAGACCTCAAGGCCGAGGCACCCTACGCCGGGGCGGGCCTGGCACCCACCCCGGAAGACCGCCGTCGAACGCAGGAGAGACGCTCACCGCGTGCGCAGAAGAAGCGCACCGCAGACCTCGTCATTTACGGCGTGCTGGTGGTGTTGGTGGCGGCGCTGATGGTGCCGTTCATCTGGATGGTGTCCTCCTCGCTGAAGGAGAACAACCAGGTCCTCACAGTGCCCATCCAATGGATTCCGAGTGAATTCGTCTGGAGCAACTACACGGACATCTGGACCCGGATCCCCATGCTGGGGTATTTGCAGAACTCGCTGTACCTCGCGGTGATCATCACCTTCCTGCAGGTCCTCACCGGTTCACTGGCCGCCTACGGCTTTTCCAAGGTGCGCTTCCCAGGCCGGGACGTGCTGTTCCTCGCGTACATCGGCACCATTGCCGTGCCGTGGCAGGCCTACATGGTGCCGCAGTACATCATGATGCAGAACCTGGGCCTGACCAACAGCTTCAACGCCCTGATCCTGCTGCAGGCCTTCGGCGCGTTCGGCGTGTTCCTGATGCGGCAGTACTACATGACCATTCCGGATGAGCTCTGCGAGGCCGCCCGGATCGATGGCCTGAGTGAGTACGGGATCTGGGCCCGGGTGATCCTGCCGCTGTCCAAACCGGCACTGGCCAGCCTGGCGCTGCTGACGTTCGTGAACGTCTGGAACGACTACATGGGACCATTCATCTACCTCACGTCCAACCGGCTCTGGACCGTCCAGCTGGGTCTAAAGTCCTTCGTGGGCCAGTTCGACGCCGAGTACGCCATGATCATGACCGGCTCCGTGATCTCGGTCATCCCCATCCTGGCGATCTTCCTTCTCGGCCAGCGGTACTTCATCCAGGGCCTCGCCACCAGCGGCATGAAGGGATGAATACCGTCCAGGAGGAGCCGAGAGGCACGAAGCCGAGGCGGCGTGCCGGACGTATCCATGGCGCAGGGTTTGAAACTTTCGGCAGCATCTTCGGTTTCATCTACACCTTCCTGGCCGGGAACGTGCTGCTGGCCCTGGCGAACGCCCCGCTGGTGCTGTGCCTCGCCCTGGTGGCGGACCCGGTTGCCGCCTGGCCGTTCTTCCTTACGCTTTCGGTGACCGTTCCGCCATCGCTCGCGGGCCTGTTTGCTTCCTTCCAGGCATTGAACGACGACGGCGCCGCGGTTAAGCCGGTTGCATCGTTCCTCAGGGGCTACGTCGGCGGTTTCCGGCGGGCCGCCCCGCTGGGGCTGGCCGCCGTGGCGGTACTGCTGTTCCTTGGCGTGGACCTGTCGATCACCCTGTCCATGCCGGCAGCGGCCGTGCTGGTTCCCATCATCGTGGTGGCCGCCGCCGTCACCGTGGCCGTCACCGTGACGGCGAGTGCCGGCGTCGTGCTCTTTCCTGAAACGGGACTCAAGGCACTGCTCAAGGCAGCCCTCTACCTGTGCGTGCAGCGCTGGTACCTGAGCCTTGCCGCACTGGTCCTGCTGGGCATCATCGCCTCTGCCGCGCTGCTGCAACCGGTGCTGGGTGTCGCCCTGGCACCAGCACCGCTGCTGTTTGTTGTCTGGAGTAATTCGGCATACGCCTTCCACGGAGCTCTCCACCCCGCTAGCTGGAAACACCAGAAGCTCACGACAGAGATTCGGTGCCCCAGTCCCCTGCTTGAGCAGAAGCAGGCCTCAAAACCCCTTCAACAGTAGGCACGAATTTGATAGCCAACGTCGCGTAAGACAAAGGATCAGGTTGAACCCACAGTCCCTTCAGATCGAGGTGATCATAAACCGCAAAGAGTCCAAAGATCGAGAGCTTGCCGGGCAGTCGAGGCACTCCTACCTGGAGCTGTTTTGTTGTCGGATTAGGCCGTAGGGTACGGCCGGATGCGCCCGGACGACGTAGCTACCTGGACCTGTTCTGGTAACCAGGACGCCAATCGAGTGGTTTGTCGCTGTTTTGGTGACGATGGCGATGGCGTCTTCCAGCGCCTGATCGAGGTCCTGGGCTCTGATTACGTTTACTTCGATCATTCCGGGGAGGCGGTCGGTCTCGCCTTGCACCTGCCGGGAGTCCGGCTGGTTCGCCGGGATGGTGCTGGTCATTTTCATAGGGTGCTTTCTAGTCTGGGCTCCTGCAGACAGCGAATCCAAAGCTGTGCCTACAAAGCCGAACAGCAGACCGTTTGCCTTTCGTCGGGTATGCGGCGGGGACGAGCCGGTGCGCCGGCTGACTTAGTCAGCCGGACACACCTGGCCTTGTCTGGACTATCCGTCGAGGTGAGTGAGGCAAAAGCTTCGGAATGTCGCGGATTTGGTCTTTCGTACGCCGTCTGCGGCGGCGATGCCGACGAAGGTTCCTGTGAATCCTCCTGCCGCTTCATCTGACATGTAGGTGATATCGATGGGGCCAGCAAGTGGTTCCCAGTGATTTTCTTGTCTCGAGAACCGGAACTGGACTGTACCGCTTCGAATCTCTGCCCGCAGAGTAATGCTCTCTGCCTCTGAGGGGACTGCCCTCTCGGTGAGGGGAAACTCGATTTTTTCGCCCTTCCGCGCCAGTATCACCCCGAGCACGGGGCTCTCTCGCTCTTCATCCCATGTCAGGCGTGCGTAGGCAAAGTTCAGGTTGTCGTAATAGACAACGAGACCTGCTGTTTGGGAGAAGTGTGAGGGGTCGAAAGAAAATGTGGTCTCTGCGTCGGCGTCGAATTCAGTGAGCCGGGTGGCGACGATGGAAGGATCAAACCTCGAAAATAGCGAGTCGCGCCCCACGAGCTTGAGACCTTCTTTTCCGGTCCTGCACCATGCCGTGGTCATGGGCCCGCGCAGTGATGCGAACTGTCGGTTCAAACGTGAATCGAACATGGTCTTGACGTCATTGCCGGAAGCTGGCGCCGCTCTCCCCTTGACGCTGTATGTTTCGCGCGCGAGGTTTCCTCCCGCTTCAAGCCGCAGCCACCCTTCGTCTGTCCACTTCACGTTCTGCAGTGAAGTCTCACGCCCGAGAACGGAGAGTCTGGTGCCCGGCAGGGTTCGCGACGACAAATGTGCCACATACCAATCGCCGTCGGGCGTGTCCACCAGGCTGCCGTGCCCTGCCTTCTGCACAGCCGTCGCGGGGTTGAAGTACTCCTCACGAAGGTAGGCGCGATTGTTGCGTCCAAAGTACGGAATCGGCCAACTCGTAATGAACGGGCTCCCGGGATCGGACTCGTAGGGGCCTTCGATCCTGGTGGAGCGGGCCAGGCAGACGCCGTGGCCAAATCCGGTCCCGCCTTCAGCGGTCATCAGGTAGTAGTACCCGTTGTGCTTGTACAGGTGGGGAGCCTCGACTGCTCCACGGTCCGTAATTCCGTGGTTGATGCGGATGGGGTCCCCCACCTCGCCATTGTCCGGATTGAACGACTGGATGACGATCCACCCTGGGTGCTCGTGCCCCTCACGGGTTTCCCACTCCAGGGTGACTACCCATTTCGATCCGTCATCGTCATGGAAGAGGGATGCATCGAAGCCTACGCTGGTCAGGTAATGGGGCTGCGACCATGGACCGGTGATGTCGTCTGCCCAAATGACGTAATTATCCACGTCGAACGCTTCGGCCACCTGGCTCTTCATGATGGAGAAGACAAGATAGAAGCGCCCGGTCGCCTGGTCAACGCTCAGACACGGGGCCCAGACACCGCCGGACGCCGGCACTCCTCGCAGATTGATGCGGTCATCGCTGATACCGTGACCGACGAGCGTCCAGTTGGCAAGGTCCGTTGAATGATTGAGCTGGACGGCAGGGAACCATTCGAACGTCGAGGTGGCGATGTAGTAATCGTTGCCGCGGCGCACGATCGACGGGTCCGGGTTGAATCCCCGCAGCACCGGATTGCTGATGCGCGTGGTGGCGTCCTCTTGCGTGAAGTTCTCATCCCGGATTGCAGTGCTGATCTCGTCCGACACACTCATGCTTCCCCCTTACTGGCGTTGGTAAGGTCAACGCTCAAACGTATGTCTTCATGGGACTCCCCCACCCAGTACTCCCTGTCTGGAGAAAAGTCTTGTGCGCCGGACGGCAACCAGGAACGCAACCGGTCCGCAGGCACATCAATCACTACCCTGAGTGTTTCCCCCGGCTGCATGTGGAAGCGACCGAAACCGGCAAGAACACGTTCAGGGCTGACACCCGCGCTGCTTGCCGGCCCGACATAGATCTGCGGTGTGGCGGTTCCGGGCCTTGGCCCGGTGTTCCGGATGGTGAATTGAATCTCGGTTTCTTCGTTCTGCCTCGTCACTGACAGCGCGCTGTAGTCGAACGAGGTGTATTCAAGGCCGTGTCCGAACGCGAACAGCGGCTGAACCCCTGCCCGATCAAACCACCGGTACCCCACCCGGGTGCCTTCCCTGTAATCGATCACGCCCGCCTCAGATACCGGGAGGGTCCCAGCCGCCACGTCCGCGTCTTCGGACCGGGGGAAACTGACCGGAAGCCGGCCCAAGCCCTGGACGTCTCCGAACAGGACCGAGGCGGTGGCATCTCCGAACATCTGCCCGGGGTACCAAGCCTGGACCACGGCTGACACGGCATCGATCCACGGCATCAGGACGGCGCCACCGGTGTTGAGAACAACGATTGTTTTCGGGTTCGCTGCCGCAACTGCAGAAATCAGTTCGTTTTGGTCTCCGGGTAGTGCCAGGGAGTGCCTGTCCATTCCTTCCGATGCCACAAAATTGGCGAAGACGATTGCTACGTCCGAATGTGCTGCGAGGTCGACGGCTTCGGCAACTCCCGAGGCGCTGGGGGGTTGCCAGGTGAGGGAGATCGAGGGGGCGTGGAAGCCGGCCGCTTCGGTGGTGTATTCGACGACGACCTCGACCGGGTGCTCTGCGGAGAGGTCGGCATAACCTGAGAGGGGCAGTTGCGGCCCGGCCAGAAAGACGATTTCCTCGCGTTCGCCGGACGCGATTTCCGTTCCGTCGACGAGCAGGCGTGCCCTTCCACTGAACAGCAGGGTGAAGTAGTGCCGCCCTGTCTCATTGGGCAGGAGAGTGGTGGTCCAGCGTGCCGAAAAGTCCTCCCCCATGTTTTCGGGCAGTCCCTCATGGAAGATCTGCTTCTCGACCCGGGTTACTGTCGGATCCCCATGGCGCTCGGTGGTGTTCCAATAGCTGGCGCTCCATCCCTGCTGACCGTTTTCGCCTGTCCGGGCCAGGCGGGCATCAATGCTGCCCGGGTAGGGGGCGTCAGCGCGGGTGCCTTGGGCGTGTTGCACCGTTATGCCGGGTCCGGACCGGGCGTGAATTGCATCCAGAGGTGTGCGCAGCTCTTCCACCGGTGTTGTGACGGCGGCGGACCCACCGATGGTGTAGATGGCGTCGAAGGCAGCCGGACCGATCACGGCAATCGTTGTCCCGGGCGCAGGTGCGAGCGGAAGCGTGGAGTCATTCTTGAGCAGGACCGACCCCTCTGCCGCGATCCTGGTGGCGAGTTCGCGGTGTTCAACGGTGCTGACGATCTCGCGCGGGGTGGCGGGAAGTGGGTTGTCGAACAGGCCGGAGCTGAAGACCATGGTGAGGATTCGCCGGACGCTGTCATCCAGCCGGTCCTCTGTGACGAGGGTCGAATCGAAGACGTCGCGGCCACGGCCACCGTTTCCCTGGTCAAACTGGGGCAGGTCAACGCCAGCTGCTGCCGCAGCTACCTGATCCCTTACCGCCCAGCGGTAGTCGGGTGTCACCACGCCGTCCCAGTCGGATTTAATGAGGTCGAGAAGGTGCTTGTTCTCGCACGCCTGCACACCGTCGAGCCTGTTGTAGGAGCACAGAACGGCGTCTGCGCCGCCGTCGCGGATGGCTTCGCGGAAGGGCTGGATATAGATCTCTTCCAAGGCGCGTTCGTTGACGTGAACATCGACGCCCGGCGTCCGGTCGCCGTCGCCGCGGCGGTATCCGATGCGTTCGGTTTCCTGGTTGTTGGAGACAAAGTGCTTGACCGTCTGGATGGTGTGTGTGGACTTGGCGCCCAGGATGGCGGCGCGGGCCATGCGACCGGAGAGTACGGGATCTTCGCCGAAGGCTTCCGTTTGGCGGCCGGCGTACGGTGATCGTGTGATGTCAACGGCTGGGCCCAGCCATACTGCACGGGCCTTTCCCCTGAGTTCGGTTCCAACGGCTTTGCCGAAGGCCCAGGCGAGGGCCTCATCGAAGGTCGCCGCGAGGGAATAGCCCGACGGGAAGGAGGTTGTGCCGGGCAGCGACAACCCGTTGGGCCCGTCCTGCGAAAGAAGTACGGGAATCCCGTACTTGTTCAGCGGTTCCAGGTCCCCTGTTGCGGCACTGATCTTCTCGTCCCGGGTGAGAACTGCCAGAAGGGATGCTGCACGTTGTTGTGTGGGCGTGTCCGGTGAGCGCCAGGGGCCGTCTATCTGATCATGTTCCTGCGTCATTTTCCGAATCCTGCTGTCAGGCCGGCCACGAGGTAGCGGCGTCCGAAGATGTAGGCTGCCAGCATCGGCAGCGCGGAGAGGACAACGGCAGCAAGGATTGCAGGCACGTTGACTGAGAACTGCCCCTGGAACGTCCACAGCGAGAGCGGGAGGACGCGGTTCTGGGGGCTTTGGGTAAGAATCAGCGGGAACAGGAATCCGTTCCAAACGCCAAGGGCATTGTAGATTCCCACCGTGACCAGCGCCGGCTGGACGAGAGGCAGGACAAGGGAACGCATGATCCGCCAGTCCCCCGCGCCATCCATGCGCATTGATTCGAAAAGTTCCTGAGGGATGTCCCTGAGGAAGTTCACGATGATCAGAACGCTGAGGGGAACTGCGAAGGCCGCTGCGGGAAGGATGATCGCCCACAACGTGTCATACAGTCCGAGCCGCGTAATCAGCAGATACACGGGAATGATCGTGGCCTGCAGGGGAATCGCCAGGCCGAGCAGGTACAGCGACATCGTCCCCTTGGCGAAGCGGCTGCTGCTGCGCACAATCGGGTAGGCCGCGAGGAGCGACACAACCAGGGTGAGTGCCGTCGCCACCACTGTGACAAAGAGGCTGTTGGTGAAGTACCGCGCGAAGTCGTTCTGCAGGACGAGAACATAATTCTCCAGCGTCGGGTTGGCGGGCAGCGCCAGTGGGCCATCTGCGTAGATATCAGCCTGCGTCTTGAGGCTGGTGATGATCACGTAGTAGATCGGGACGATGATGATGGCGAGCCACAGGAAACCGCCCAGCGCTCCAAGGATGTTCGGCGTGCTCCGGCCCCCGAGCCGGCGCCGTCCCTGCGCCTTTGGCGCTGGGCTTGTTGTTACGGTGTCGTCGGCAGTCAGCGCAGTCATTATGCACCTTCTCTCTGGCTTGTCATGCGGTTGGATCCGCTGAGGCGGCTCAGCAGGACCGCGAGCCCGACGCCCACCACCGCCAGGATGACGGCGATGACGCTGGCGACGCCCATGTTGTACGACCGGAACCCTCTCAGGTACATGTCGAGGGCGAGAACGCGGGTTGCAGTTCCGGGACCGCCTTGGGTCAGGACGAAGATCAGATCGAAGTAAGTGAGGGATCCGATCAGGATCAGCGTTGTTGATGTGATGAGGGTGTGCTTCAACTGAGGCAGGGTGATGTACCAGAACTGCTGGAATCTCCCTGCTCCATCCAGTGTGGAAGCCTCGTACATGGACGCCGGGATCTGTCGCACGCCGGCGGCAAAGAGAAGCGTGTGGAAGGGCACGAACTGCCAGGCGATCACGAAGATGACAGTGGCCAGAGCGAGGACCGGGTCCCCGAGCCAGTTCTGGGCAAGGATCCCGAGGCCCTTGATGGAGCCAAGTCCGAAAGTGGGGTCAAGCAGTGCTTTGAAGGCGATCGCGATGGCCGCAGAGGACAGCAAAAGCGGCACGAAGTAGAGCACCGACAGCACCGTCCGGTATTTCTGGTGCCCTGCCGTAAACACGCCCAACAGCAGGCTGAGAGGCGTCTGGACGATCCAGCTCACCACCATGACCAGCAGGGTCAGCCGCAGGGCGTTGTAGGTCAGTGGATCCGCGAATGCCTTGGGCCAGTTACCGAAGCCGACCCAGGTCGGCGTACCCAGGCCGTCCCAGGACGTGAGGCTGAGAAAGACGACGCCGAGAAGGGGGATAACGGCGAAAACGCCGAACAAAATGAGCGCGGGGGCGGCCATAATCAGGGTCGACCCGGCGCGGCGGCGGCCCGCGCCGGTTCCTGTCGTTATTGCGGTCACGCGATCACGAACCCAGTGTTGCGTTCATTGCGTCGACGAACCCCTGCGGGGTCATCTGGTTCAAGAAGACCTGATCAAGGTTGGTCAGGAGTGCCTGCGCCTGTGACGCAGGCAACGCCTGATCCCAGGAGAGCTGGAAACTCGGGGCATCTACTGCCCGCTTGTACACCCAGCCGAGGTAGCCGGCGTCATCGAGTTTGGCAATCTTGTCTTCGATTCCCTTGATCGGGGGAACGGCCCCGCCCTTCAGCAGACGGTCGACGTAGGCGTCATCCAGAACGGCTTTGTTCAGGTAGCTGGCGGCGGCATCCTGCGCTTCAGTGCTCGAGGAGGCAGAGACCGACCAGAAGTTCGCGGGATTCCCGACGATGTTCGCAGGGTTGCCCTTGCCGCCGCTGACCGCGGGGAAGTTCACATAGCCCACGTTCCCTGCGGTAAAGAAATCCTTCGCGTCGTTCTTGAAGTTGGGGTAGACCCACGACCCCTGCAGGATCATGGCGGTTTTGCCTGTGTAGAAGGCTGCAATGTCAGCGGTGGCATCCGCGGTGGTGGACTCGTAGCCCTTCATGAAGCCATTTGCCTTGACGAGGTCCTGAATCTTTTCGAGGGATTCTTTGAAGGCCGGGTCTGACCAGGCATCTTTCTTGCCGTCAACGACCGCCTTGAATGCTTCAGGTCCGCCGATGCGGTCGGCCAGGTACTCCAACCACATGAGTTCGGGCCACTTGCTGGCTCCGGCGAGGGCGAACGGCGCGATGCCCTTGTCATTCAATTTTGACACCAGTCCCATGAGGTCGTCCCAGGTCCGGGGCGGCTGCAGGCCTTCCTTTTCAAACAGGCCCTTGTTGTACCAGAGCACAACCGACTGCATGGAATTGTTCGGGACGGCATAGGTCTTGCCATCAACGACGCCGTTCGCGGCAACGGACGGGATCAGGCGCGACGTAAGCTCCTTCGTCTTATCCGCTATATCGACCACGTTCTTGTTCTTTACATAGTCGGTCAGCGTGCCGCCGGCCCAGGAGTAGATCAGCGTCGGGGCATTGCCTGAACCAACTGAAGACCGGACCTTCTCCTTGAAGGCATCGTTGGCAAAAAACTGGGGATCGATCTTCTGGCTGGGGTTCGCCTGGTTCCATTCGTCGAATGATCCCCGGAACGTCTGCTCGTCGCCGCCGGTGAGGGCCCAGGCGGAAGCTGTCTTGGACTCTGCACTACCGCCGCCGCCTCCGCAGGCGGATAGGCTCAGCGCTCCGACGACAGCAAATGCGATCGCAGAGCGGCGGGTTATTGGGGCAAGCTTCATTGCTTCATCCTTTTCTGGAAGATTGGCCTGCATCCGAAAAAGTTTCGAACTCGACCGATAATTTGTCGCCAAAACATTAGGTGCGTCCGCGGGTGGAGTCAAGGACTTTTTTCATTGGCCACAGCGATATAGTTGCCAGCAGCTACGAAAAAGTTGCCAGAACGGACCGTGTCAGGGAGATGGGCTTGAGCGAAAAACAGCAAACGGGGAAACAACGACGTGCAACCCTCAGTGCGGTAGCAGCCCGTGCAGGCGTCTCAGTAGGCACCGTGTCGAAGGTCCTGAATCTTCGCCCCGATGTTTCAGAGGAAACGCGTCAGCGCGTCATGCAAGCCGCCAAGGCCCTTGAATACTCTCCGACCACGTTTCGCTCCGATGCGCGCGACCCGGTCGTTGACATCGTCTTCGACAGCATCGTCAACCCTTACTCGACGCAGATCCTGGAAGGGGTAATCGCGGCCGGAACGGAGTTGGGGGTGGACGTTGTGGTCCGCATCATCCCCAGGGACGCGGAGGAAGATGCCGGCTGGGGCCGGGAGGTACGGGCCAAGGGCCGCACCGGCATGATCGTCGTGACCTCCCAAATGACCAGCCAGCACCTTCGCGCGCTGGCCAGGGCATCGGTGCCGCTGGTGGTTGTCGACCCGATCAACTTCGGCCGCCCGGACATCGTCAGTGTCGGTGCCACGAACTGGGCCGGGGGCTTGGAAGCGGCGCGGCACCTCATCGACCTGGGTCATGAGCGGGTCGGCTTCATCGGTGGGCCCAAGGCGTCCGGATCGAACCAGGAGCGCTATCACGGTTTTCGGGCTGCGTTGGAAACGGCCGGGCTTGAACTGGACCCCGCCCTGGCATCCTGGGGAACATTCACCTATGAGTCAGGCCGGGATCTTGCCATCAAACAACTCTCACTCCCCAAGCCGCCCACCGCCATCTTTGCGGGGTCGGACACGATAGCCCTGGGCGTTATCGAGGCCGCCCGGTCCCTCGACCTGACAGTACCGGACCAACTAAGCGTGGTCGGCTTCGATGACACTCGGCTCGCCTCATGGTCCTCCCCCCAGCTCACCACAGTCCGTCAGCCCCTTGAAGCGATGGGGCGCATGGCCCTTCGGACTGTCCTCCAACTGCACGATGGGCAGGAGCTGGACTCCAAGCACATTCAGCTGTCCACATCGCTTGAGGTGCGGGACTCCACTGCCGCCCCCGGCCGAAAGCAGCCCGGAAGCTGACAGGAATCCTCCACCGCAACCCCAAAGCCGAGAAAATTTCGCTTCATAGATCCCTTTTCTGCTATTGACACCGCTAGCCGGGCCTCTCTAGGGTTACCGGGCCGAGCGGAGCTAAGGCTTCGAAAAATTTTCCGGCGGCAGGGCGCTCCCCGGAAGGAGCTCTCCTGTGTTGTCCATGCAGCGACCCATCTTTGGACACCTCCTGCCCGGAAAGCTTGTGCCCCGGCTCCCGGCTGCGGCCGAAACCCATTCAAAGGAGAATCTCATGGGGTATTCCAAGCGAGGCCAACATCGGACGACACCCGAGGCACCGCGCGGTTCCCTTGTCCGGCGCGGGATGGTATCCATCGTTGTTTCGGGGATCGCCGCCCTGGCGTCCGCCGGCGTGACGCCGATGCTGCCGGCTTCGGCTGCAGAAACATGGCGACCGTACGCAGGGTCCGATATCAGCACGTTGACGGCAGCCTGGACAGCCGATTGCGCCACGGCGCCCTGGATGGACCGTTCAAAGACACCGGAGCAGCGCGCAGATGCATTGCTCAGTGTGATTTGTCGGATGGCGGGACAGCATCAAGTGCCATTCAGCATGTGGTCGAAAAAGCAGACTTAAGTTGTCCACACCACTTTGGCCGAACAACCGATCACATTGCCGCCCCACTCGACCACAGCAAGCTGCTGGGCGAAGCGAAATAGCTTCGAAGAATCTCGCCCACGTCATGTCACGTACTGTCTCACTCACGGATGCGACGAAGCACAAGGGCGTTCCGCAGGGTCAAGTGGGTGGGATTTGCGTAACCCCCATCTGACGTCGGGTCGGCAGCCGAAGCTCTGTCAGAGTAAAGTCCGATTCTGAAAGAGCAGGCTCAGGTAGTCACCCAGATAGCCGGGCGTCCAGACACGGACCGGCCGGATCAACCAAACCTGGACCGCCCCGGAAGAAGAGTCCGGATCCCACACACCGCCGCCCTGTCGGCGGATCGTGTGCCGGTTCCAATGACCAGCAAAGCGGGGAGGCCTTCTCTAGCTCGGACTGGGCGCGTCTGCTTACCAGGACGGCAGTGCCGGCGCCGGACCGTCAATATCCACGTGTTCAGCGTCCCCGCGCGCCAGCCACTGGAGCAGGCCCTCACGGTCGGACACAACGCGCAATCCGCCGTCGCCGATGACCCACTCGTCACGCTCTTCGGTCACCAGCGTCATACCGGGAGCACCCTTGGCACGCAGGGACCGCACTACGGCTTCGAGGGCATTCAGCAGCGAATCCGGATCGGCCTCTTCGACGGTCCAGGCGGTGTTGAGGTCGTGGTGATGCACCACCACCTCGGCAATACGGAGGGCCACGATGGACGTGGCGGGGACCGGCTTGCCGTTTACCTGCACTTCCGTGGCCGCGAGTTCGCCGCTAAGCCGTTGTGCCTGCTCAGCAAAGTTCCGGACGGACTCCCGCAGTTCCGCAATTAGCTCCTGGCGGGGCAGGGCCGCGAGTGCAACGATCTCTTGGGAGCGGGCCGCGGGTGACGCGTACAGGGGACGCTCCTCCCCGGAGGTGGCCCAGTCGATGAGATTTACCAGGACAAGGCCGCTGGTTGCGACGTGGGCTATGACATCAGCCCGGGTCCAGCCCTCGCACAGGGAGGGAACAGTCATTTCGTCGTCGGCAAGGGACTCAACGGTGGCCAGGAACATGTCTGTTTCCCTGCCGAGGCGGGACAGGTCCGAATGAAGGCGTGCAGGGTTGATCATTTTCCCAGCCTACCCACGGGCATGTTCTCAAACCACCGTTCACGACCCGCCGTTCCATATCCAGATCGTCTCGACTGAGACCGGCAGCACCGCCGAGGGTTACCTCGGCAAGGGGGGGCCGTTTGAGATCGGCGGCGTATGAATCGCCCCCGGGCGGAAAGCCGGGCATTCCCCTCATATGTCACGGGTCACACCTCTGTCAGGCTAAAAGCACTTGGAGGACGGCCCCTCGGGTTCTCCCGGCGCCGCAGGCCTCCACTTGAGTCAGAGAGGACTTAGGGACCATGTCACAACCGCACGCCGTTATAGCCGAAAATCCACAGAAGGAGGCGCGCACAGCCAACTGGGTGGCCCTCATCATCTGCACAGCCCTCCTGTTTGACGGCTACGACCTTGTCATTTACGGCACCGTACTGCCAGGACTGCTCGCGGACCCAAGCCAGATCGGAACATTCGATGCAGTCACCGCCGGCCTCCTCGGCTCATGGGCCCTCATCGGGGTACTCGTAGGCTCACTGGCTTGCGGCGCTGTCGGTGACTTTTTCGGCCGGCGGCGGCTGATGCTCCTGGGCATTGCCTGGTTCTCCATCGGCATGTTTGCCACAGCCTTTGCCACCAGTGTCCCTGCCTTTGGTGCCCTGCGGTTTGCCACCGGCCTTGGGCTGGGCATAGTTATCGCCAGCGCCGGTGCCACCATGGCTGAATTCGCACCTGCTGGAAAGCGGCAGTTCTACAACGCCATTGTGTATTCGGGCATCCCGGCAGGCGGCGTCCTGGCCTCCATCCTGGGCATCCTCTTCCTCGACAGCATCGGCTGGCGCGGGCTGTTCATCATCGGCTCGCTGCCGCTTGTCGTCCTCCTGCCCATTGCCTGGCGCAAGCTCCCCGAATCACCGCGGTGGCTGCTGTCCCGGGGCCGGGAACAGGAGGCCCTCGCCGCCGCACAGCGCACCGGCGTCCCGCTCATCGAAGAGCGGATCATCCTGGAGGTCGGCGCTGCACCCCAAAAATCGGGCTTTGCAGCCGTGTTTTCCCGCCAGTTTGCCGTCGCAGCGATTCTGCTGGGCCTGATGTCCTTCTGCGGCCTGCTGCTGACGTACGGTCTTAACACGTGGTTACCCAAAATCATGGAGGGCTACGGCTACGGGCGGACGTACTCCCTGTTCTTCCCGCTGGCACTGAACCTTGGAGCAGTAGCGGGCGGCCTGCTTGCTTCCCGGCTCGCGGACAAGAGCGGGCCGCAGCGGGTCATCGCGGCCACCTTCGCGCTGGCGACCATTTCCCTGGCGCTCATGACGTTCAGTTTTCCGTTGCCGCTGCTTTTTGCCTTCATCGCCCTCGCAGGCGTGGGAACGCTGGGAACCCAGGTGCTGATCTACGGGTTCCAGTCCAACTACTTCACCACCAATGCCCGTGCCGCAGGCGTGGCATGGTGCGCCAGCGTGGGGCGGCTGGGCGGCGTGCTCGGTCCAATCATCGGCGGGTGGCTGGCCGCCGCCGGCATCGGCGGATCCACAGCCTTCTACATCTACGGGGCCGTGGCCCTGGTCGGCGCCGTGGTCACCGTGCTGGTGCCTCGCCAGCGCAAGCTGGAGCAGGCCGAGCACAAGGTCGAGGAAATCGCAGAAGGCCGGGCAGAAAAGAGCATTCCTGCTGAACGGCTGCAGTAGTCACCGCCCACAATATTACGTCGTTGAAATATCCTAGTAGGGCTCATTAGGGTTATTCTTTGAATCAATCACGAGCCCAACAGAATCCATCGGGGCCGGTCAGCGGAAGGACGGCGCCACTTTGGACATCCGCCAACTGAACTATTTCATCGCCGTGGCTGAGGAAAGGCACTTCGGCCGGGCCGCCAAGCGCCTGCATATGGCGCAGCCACCTCTCTCGCAGCAGATCCGCCAACTGGAGGATCAGCTTGGAGTCAAGCTGCTCAACCGGACCACGCGCAGGGTTGACCTCACGGCGGCGGGTCAGCTCCTGCTGGACCGCGGACGGCAGATCGTCAACGACGTCGCCAAGCTTCAGGCCGATGTGTATCAGGTCGGTCGGGGCGCCACCGGCGTCCTGCGGGTGGGTTTCTCAGGTTCCGCAACCTACGGCGTCATGCCCCGGATCGCCCGTCTTGCCAAACAGGTCCTGCCAGGCCTGTCCCTGGCGCTGCACGGCGAAATGCTCACGCCGTCCATGGAAGCGGGCCTGCGGGACGGCACCCTGGACGCAGCGCTGCTGCGCCCGCCGGTCGCTTCGCAGGACATCGACTACCGGACGGTGACCCGGGAGCCGCTCGTTGTCGCGCTTCCCTCGTTCAGTGCGCTGGCCGTCGATCGTCCCGTGGCGATGCACGAACTGCAGGACCAGGACTTTATCGCGTACGGGCCGGAGTCGGTCCTCTACCGCACTACCGCAGACCTGTGCCGCCAGGCGGGTTTCCAGCCACGCATCACCCAGGTGGTTGGGGAGACTTCGACCATGCTGGCGTTCGTAGCAGCAGGCGGCGGGGTTGCGGTCATGCCGTCCAGCGTTCAGGCCTTCCAGCTTGAAGGCGTGGCTTACCGCGAGATTGAAAACGTCCCCGAAGTGGAACTCGCTGTCGCTTGGATGCGCGGGCATCATTCGGCGCTGCTACGCAATTTTCTGGACGTCGTGGTGACCGCAACTGCGGAACCGACGGCGCCTGCCCCGGTCCCCGGCCCTGCGCCGTTTCCCACTGATGAAAGGCTCACCCAGGCATGAAGATCGCAGCCATTGAAGCGATTCCGTACTCAATCCCCTACCTTCATCCACTGCACTTCGCGTCCGGTTCCGTGCACGAGGCGGACCATGTGCTTGTCAGGTTGCGCACGGATGACGGCGTGGTGGGCACCGCTGACACTCCGCCGCGCCCCTACACCTACGGGGAGACACAGAAGTCGATCATGGCGGTGGTGGAGGACATTTTTGCTCCGCAACTGATCGGCGTGGACATTTTCGACCGTGAGAAGGTCCAGGCCATCCTGTACCGGACCGTGCACAACCAAACCGCCAAGGGTGCTGTGGACATCGCGCTCTGGGATGTCATCGGCAAGACCCTCGGCCAGCCGGTCACAAAACTGCTGGGCGGGTACACCGACTCGCTGCGCGTCTCCCACATGCTCGGGTTCAAACCCGCCGAGGAATTGCTGGCATTGGCCTTGGAGTTCCGGGAGACGTACGGCATCAACACGTTCAAGCTCAAGACCGGCCGCCGCCCCCTGTACCTCGACGTCGAGGCCGCCCGGGTACTGCGCGAGGGCCTGGGCGACGATGCCGAGCTCTACATGGATGCCAACCGCGGCTGGTCAGCCAACGAGGCGGCCGAGGTCCTGCGCCGCACAGCGGAATTGGGCCTGCAGTTCCTTGAAGAGCCCGACGACGCCCGCGAAGTCCTGGGCCGCCGCCGCCTTGTGGAGAATTCCCCCATCCCGATCGCCGCAGACGAATCTGCCGCCAACCTCGGTGAGGCCGCACGGGAAATCCTCACCGGGGGCGCCAACCTCCTGGCGGTAAAGACGGCCCGGTCCGGTTTCACCGAGGCGGCCAAAATCGTCGGCATGGCCGAGGGCATGGGCATCGACGTCTACATAGGCAACCAGATCGACACCCAGGTCGGCACGGCAGCCTCGGTGACCTTCGGCGCCGCCTTCGCCCACACGGCCAAACGTGCAGCGGAACTTTCCAATTACCTCGACATGGCCGACGACCTGCTGGCCGAGCCTTTGGCCATCACCGGAGGACGCATCCGGGTTCCTGAAGGCCCCGGCGCGGGCACCGCTGTGGACGAAGACAAGCTCGCCCTCTACCGCACCGACCGATAGCAAACCCCGGTACCGAAAGGATATTCATGAAATACCTGGTCCACATGGACGTAAACCTGCCTGCCGACCTTCCGGCCCACGAAGCCGCAGAGATCAAGGCTACGGAGAAGGCCTACTCGCAGCAGCTGCAGCACTCAGGCAAGTGGCCGGAAATCTGGCGGGTGGTGGGCGAATACGCTAATTACTCGATCTTCGACGTCGATTCGAACGACGAACTCCATGAGATCCTGCAGAACCTGCCGCTGTTCCCCTACATGGACATCTCAGTGGTGCCACTGGCGAAGCACCCCTCGGACGTCAAGTAGGCGTCCTCGCAAAGTGCGGCAGGTCCGGCCGTGTCCGGGGTCAGTCCTTGGCCCTGAACACGGCCGCGAGCTCGCTGCGGGAGCGGATTCCCATTTTCCGGTAAAGCCGGGTCAGGTGGTACTGCACGGTCTTCTCGGCCAGGAACAGAGCCCGTGCTGCTTCCTTGTTGGTAGCGCCGGCCGCTACCAGCTCGGCCACCGCCCGCTCCTGCGCTGTGAGCTGGAGGTGGTGGTCGCTGACCGCAGCGAGCACGGGGTCGGCCGGGTCCGGCATGTTGCCGACGTCGAGGCCTGTCGCCTTGAGTTCCCGGTCGCACCGCTCCACATATGTGACCGCCCCCAGGGTGTCGTATAAGTCGCGTGCCGCGCGCAGAACGGTCGAGGCCAGGCGCCGTTTGCCCGCACGGCGCATGCTCTGGCCGAAAGCAAAACTAATCCGTGCCCGCAGATACGGCCGGTTGAGCCCCCTAAGGTGGCCCAGGGACGCCTCAAAATGTTCCCGTGCGGTGTCCGGGTCTCCCTGTGCGGCCACGAGTCGGCCTCTCGCCCACGCCATGCGCGCCATATCCGACGGGATCTCCCGCTCGCGTGGCACACGCTCGAACGCCGTCAGGAAGGAGTCGGCGGCGTCAAGCTGGTCGGTCATGACAAGGGCATTGACGTAGGTGTCCTGCCAAGGCCAGAAGGACACCCGGTGCTCGGTCCATGGGTCCAGCTCGGTCAGCGGCTGAAGGACAGCCAAGGCGCCCTCATAGTCCGCCCTGGCCTCGTGGAAGCGGGCACGGGCGAGGCTCGCCGGCACCTGCATGGCGCGGTATGTTCCAGGCTGGACTGCGGCCTGGGAAACGTAGTACCGGGCCCGCTCCCAGTCCCCCCGCATGGACCAGAGCTCCGCCGCAGTCCAGAAGAGCAGGGGGCGGATCAGGGGCATTCTCGAGGTCTCGAGGCGCACGGATGCGCGCGCCACGGTGGCGGCCGCTGCATCCCAGTTGCCGAGCACCAGGTGGGTGCGCGCCAGCCAGGCCTCGGCCCAGAGGGAGATCCGCATCGAGCCGCCGCGGTATTCAGTGGGGGCCGCGGACTCGAAGTTCACCAGCGCCGTCTCGGCGTTGTCAAGGCGCAGCGCCAGCCAGCCCGCGCCCATCTGGACGCGCTGCTTCTGGGCGTTCTCGGCAGCATGTTCGAAGGCCCGGTGGTAGGCGGCTTCCGCCTCCGAAATCCGGCCTTGCGCGTACAGGCCCAGGCCGTAAATGGCCTCCGACTCAACGTGGGCGGGGGTTCCAGGCTGCGTTAGGTCCATGGCCCGTTCAGCCCAGGTGGTTATCATCGGGCCGTCCCAGGACGCTACCCCGTGCAGGACGAAGCGTTGCGCCACCTGCGCAGCGGCAGACGGATCACGCTGCGGGTTGGAGGTGCGCCAGGCCATCTCCAACTGCGTCTGCGCGCTGTCGTTCTGCCCCGACGCCGTGGAAAGGTAGCCAAGGACGGAGGATCGAAGCGGCGACGGCGGCAGGGCGTCCACCGCCGCCATCCATATCTGGGCCTCGGCAATGTTGCCGGAACCCACCAGGGCATCCACAGCCCTGAGGAGCCTGTCGTTCCGGGAACGGATGTCGAGAGAAAGCCGGGACGCGGAGAACAGCGCTGTTGAGGCGTCCTGCCACGCGCCTACCCGGGCCTGACGCCGGGCGAATTCCTCCAGCTCCTCAGCCAAGGACTCGTCCGCGCCGGGGGTAGCGGCGACGCGGTGGCCCAGCCGCTGACCCTCGGGCTGCACCGCCGCAGCGGCCAGCCGGTGAAGCGCAATGCGCCGGCTGGGAACGATCTGTTCGTAGATGGCCTCCGCAGTGCCTGGTTCAAAGAACACGACGGCGGAACGGGCCTGGTCAACGGTCAGCCCCAGCAGCCCGGCACGGTGTCCCTCATCGAGTGCCTCCATGACGGACCCCACCCCGCTGACCTCGGAAACCTCTGCCACGCTTGCGGCGCTCCCGAGCACTGACGCGGCCTCCGCGACAGCAACCAGCCCCGGGGACGCTGCGGCCAGGACACTCCGCACCCGGGCGCGCACGCGAGACGTCGGAGGGAGGGAGGGAAACCACGTCTGCCAGGTTTCCGCCGGCAGTTCGTGGAGCAGCTCCACGATCGGTTGTGCGTGCCCGCCCGTGTGCCGCACCAGGCCGTGGGCCGCCGTCGCACTCAGATCGACGCCGAACATCCGCCTGGCGAGGTCCTGCACCTGTTGCGGGGTGAGGGGCTCCAGCGGGATCGTGGCCACCTGGTGGCCCGTCAGGAAGTCCAACGTACCGGCGGGGACGCGTAAGGCATCGTCCGGGTTGAGGGTCAGCACAAACATAATCCGCTTGCCGTGCAGTCGGCGCATCACGAAGGTGAGGATGCGCAAGCTCTCCACGTCGAGTCTATGGACGTCATCCACGGCGACAACCACGCTGCCATGGGACTGCAGTCCTTCCAGGTGGGTACTGAGCGTGGAAGCGTAATTAACCACCTGGTCGGGGGTAAGCGCCGCAACGGGCCCCGCGGGCAGCGCCGGGCCGCCGTCGTAATTCTTTGCCGAACGCAGCGGCGGGGTCAGCATGAGTTGGGAGTAGCCAGCGAGGGGAAACTGCGCTTCCCACTCATCGCCCATGGCGGACAGCACGCGGACACCACGGGCCGCCGTGCGGCAGTGCTCAAGGAAGAACTCCAGAACCGCGGTCTTTCCGGCCCCCGTGGGGCCGGCGATCACCACTGCCCCCACTTTGCCTTTGCGGACGGTCCGGAAAATCTCCAGCAGTTCCGCAAAGACCCCCGACCGGCCAACAAGCGCTAGATCCTCCGCCATTTCACCGTGTGTGGAGGCCCCTGTCATGGCCGCAACTCTACCGGAGACGCCCTGCCGGACCCGGCTGCGGCCATCCATCATGGCGTACTCAGCCCAGGTCCCCGCCAGCGACCGGAAGGATGCTGCCGGTGACGTAGGACGCTTCGTCTGATCCGAGGAACACGATGGGTGCGGCCTGTTCGTCCAATGTCCCGTAGCGTTTCAGAAAGGACGAGTCCACGGTCTGGTCAACGATCATCTGGTACCAGGCCTTTTCCGTGGCGGATTCCGCTTCGGGACCGCGCTTGACCTGGCGGGGCGGAGCCTCGGTGCCGCCCGGGGCTGCCGCTACCACGCGGATGCCGCGTCCGCCCACTTCCATCGCCAGCGACTGGGTCAGGGCGTTGACCCCGCCCTTCGCTGCCGAGTACGGCACGCGATGCATGCCGCGGGTGGCCACCGAGGAAACGTTGACGATGGTGCCTGAACCTTGCTCCAGCATGGCCGGCAGCACCGCGCGGCAGGTCCAGAGGGTGGGGAAGAGCGAGCGGCGGATCTCTTTCTCGATCCTCTCCTCGTCGTACTCTTCATACGGGCGGGCCCAGATGGTCCCGCCGACGTTGTTGACCAGGACGTCCACCCGGCCGTGGGCGGCGAGCGCCGCCGCCACGGCCTGCTGCGCTCCTGCGAAGGTCTCAAGGTCTGCGGTCACCGCGGTGGCCGAACCTCCTGAAGCGGAACCCTGCCCGGACGCCTGGATCTCCTGCGCCACCTCGTGGACCAATTCGGCCCGGTCTACCAGGACGACGGCGCCTCCCTCGGCACTGATGCGCTCGGCCACCTTCCGGCCAATTCCCTGGGCAGAACCCGTCACCATGGCCACCTTGCCTGCGTACCGGCCGGGGGTAACGAACTGTCCGGCGTATGGTCGGGTCATCAGCGGGCCGCCTTGGCTTCGATGGCTCCGGCCATGGTTTCTTTGGCGTCGTGTGCGTGGGCCATGATGACCTCCCGCACCCGTGCCTTGTCCTGGCGCTCAAAGGCGTCGACCACATCAAGGTGGTCCTGGGTGACCCGCTCGAAGATGGGGGTTCCCGCCTCGAAGGCCGCGGCCATCTGGGCGTGGACGTCGAGCCGGCGGTAGGACTCCAGCAGCATGGGGTTGTTGCAGGCCACGAAGAGGTATTCGTGGAACTCCTCGTTGGTCCGCGCGAACTCGTCCGGTTCCTGGATAGTGCCTTCTGTTACGGAGCGGGTGGTGGCCTCGGCGAGCCGGCGGAACTGGTGCAGCTGCTCTTCGCTGAGACGGCCCAGCATCAGCTCGCTCACCGCGAGCTCCAGGCCCATGCGAGCGTCCAGCTGGGCGAAGCTGTCCTCCTTGCGGAAGTCCAGCCGGCCGGTTTCCAAGGAAGAGACCGCCTCGCTGCGGCTCATTGTGTCGCCTTCGGCCGCAATCCGTTCTGCGGGTGCGGGTGCCCCTGTTTCGGCGTCGCCCCCGGTGGTTTCCTTCGGGGCAAACCGCTCAAAGTAGAAGTTGGCGGGTTTGATGCCCTCGGAATCCAGCCACTTCGACACAGCGTTGACCATGGGGGGCGGACCGCACAGGTAGATGTCGACATCGCCGTCGTTCAAGTGCTTTGGTTCGATGATCTGGGTGACGTAGCCCGTGTGGGGAGCAGATGTGCCCGGTTCGGAGGCAATGTAGTCCCACGTGAAAGCGGGCAGCTTCGCCTCATACTCGCGCAACCAGTCCAGGCCAACGATGTCCGCCTCCCTGGTCAGGCCATAAATCAGATGGACCGGTACGGACGGCGGGTTCTCGGAAAGCTTCTCGAGGATGGACAGGAGCGGCGCCAGGCCGGTGCCGCCCGCCAGGAGCAGCAGGGGCCGCTTGGGCTCGCGCAGGAAGAACGACCCGTACGGACCGGTGAACTCGATGGTGTCGCCCACCGCAGCCCGGTCCCGCAGATACTCGGACATCGCACCCTGCGGCGTCACCCGCACCATGAACGATGGGTCCTGAACCTCGGGGCCGCTGCTGAACGAATAGGAGCGCTCCGCGTCCGTTCCGGGGACCTTGATGTTGACGTACTGGCCCGGGAGGAAGGCCAGGGCGTCCCGGTTTTCCGTCTCCAGGGTGAAGGAAACCGTCGTTTCGGAATGCTTGTTGAGCTCCTTCACGGTGGAGGTGAAGGTGGTGGCCGAAGTCTTCGCTGATTCCGACGTGGCAGGGATCTGAATGCTCAGGTCCGACTCCGGAACAGCCTGGCAGGTGAGCAGGTACCCCTTCTCGAGCTCCGCCTCCGTCATCGCATCGTCAATGTAGTCGCCCGGGTCGAAGGAGCCGGAATCGCAAAAGGCCTTGCAGGTGCCGCACGCACCGTCCCGGCAGTCCGATGGAATGTTGATGCGTGCCTTGTACGCAGCGTCCATCACGGTCTCGTAGTCGCCGACCTTGATGACCTTGGTGACGCCGTCCTCGAAGCTGAGGGCTACTTTGTGGCCCATGGTTTCCTCCTGGCTGGGAATCGCGTCGACGCGACCCGGGTGGTTCGGATGTGCCCGACGGGCACGGATTTTGAAACGGCCAAGGTCGGTGCCGGGCAGGATGCCGGGCACCGGCCGGGAGCCGTCAGATCATGTAGACGTCCACGACGTGGTGGATGTAGTCGTTCTTGAGGACAACCTTCTTCTTCAAGATGACCGGCTCGCCGCCGGCGAGGTCGATCGTGTAGAAACTGGTCCCGAAGTACGTGTCCGTAGTGTTGTACCGGAAGTAGAGGGTTAACCAGTTGAAGCGCACCTTCACCTGGCCGCCGTCGTGCTCCATGATTTCGACGTCGGTGATGTTATGCCCGGTGCGGGGCTCGGGCAGGGACGTGGCCGAGGACCGGTCCGTTTTGATCCGGAAGACCCGGTCCTCAATGCCGCCGCGGTTGTCGTAGTAGATGAGCGAGATCTCGTTCTGCGGGTCCTCTGTCAGCCGGTCATCGACGTCCCATGCGGGCATCCAGAACTCCGAGTCCGGGTGGTAGCACTGAAGCCACTCATCGAACCGGCGGTCATCCAGCAGGCGGGCCTCCTTGTACAGGAAGGCGCGGACGGTCTCGAGGGTGGCGATCTCCCCGGCGTTCTTGAGCGCCGCAGCGGGTGTTGTCAGGTTGGTCATGGGTTGTGCACTCTCTCTGGTTCCACGTGGACGGGGGTCAGGCTGTGACTGGAAGAGCATCCAGGGTGGAGGTCTCCTCCTCCGCCAGCGCCCGGTCCATGACTTCCTTCCAGTACCCGTGCTGAATGGGGTAGAGCCCCTCGTCCTCCGTGCGCACCCCGGAGGCGATGACCCTGGTCATGCCCAGCGCCTGGGCCTGCTCGTCGGGGCCTGCGATCTCATGGGTGGACCCGCGGGTCATGTCGTTCCAAGGCGCCGAGGTGGCCCAGTAGGTCTTGTTGCAGGACCGGAACTCCTCGAGGTCGTCGGGCGTGGCCATGCCGGTGGCGTTGAAGAAATCCTCGTACTGGCGGATCCGTTTGGACCGGTTCTCCTGTGATTCGCCCTTGGGCGCGATGCAGTAAATGGTCACCTCGGTCTGGTCCGCCGAGATGGGCCGGAAGTGCCGGATCTGCGAGGAGAACTGGTCCATGATGTAGACATTCGGGTACAGGCAGAGGTTCCGCGAGATGTTGATCATGAAGTTGGCCATCTCTTCGCCGTACTTCGTGACGAGCTCCTCGCGGCGGTCCCACAGCGGGCGGTCCTCCGGGTTGGTCCATTCCTGCCACAGCAGCAGGTGTCCGTGGTCGTACGAATAGAAACCGCCCTTGACCTTGCCCCACTTGCCGGCGTCCATGGCCTTGGTCTTGTTGGCGGAGTCGCCGGCGGTGCGGCGGGCCGTGGTGGCCGCATAGTTCCAGTGCACGGCGGTGACGTGGTAACCGTCTGCCCCGTTCTCGGCCTGCACCTTCCAGTTGCCGTCGTAGGTGTAGGTGGACGATCCGCGCAGCACCTCGAGCCCCTCCGGGGACTGGTCCACGATCGAGTCGATTACCTTGGCGGCATCACCCAGGTGTTCTTCGAGCGGGAGCACGTCCGCCTTCAGGGAACCAAAGAGGAAACCGCGATAGGACTCGAAGCGGGCCACTTTGGTGAGGTCGTGGGAGCCCGCTTTATTGAAGGTCTCCGGGTAGCCCGCGTTTCGCGAATCCTTCACCTTCAGCAGCTCGCCGGAGTTCTTGAACGTCCAGCCGTGGAACGGGCAGGTGAAAGTGGTGCGGTTGTCCGTCTTGCGGCGGCACAGCATGGCACCCCGGTGCGAGCAGGCGTTGACGAGGCAGTTGAGTTTCTCGTCCTTATCGCGGGTGATCATCACGGGGGTGCGGCCGATGTTGGTGGTGAAGTAGTCCCCCACGTTGGGGATCTGGGATTCGTGGGCGAGATAGACCCAGTTGCCTTCGAAGATATGCTTCATCTCCAGTTCGAAGATCTCTTCATCGGTGAAAATTTCGCGCTTGGCACGGATGACGCCGTTCTCACGGTCGTCGATCACGGCGTCGGCAAGGACGTCGCGGAGGTGGGCCAGGTTCTCGGTCATGGCGTGCTCCTTCATTGGAGAGTGCTGGACGGATGGTCAGGAATTTTTGCCGGCGGCGGTGTTCCCGCGGGACGTTGTCAGGCAAGTCTTGCCCATCGTGATGGCTCTCACATCAGGCAAATACCTAGGTTCGACCAAGGGTTCCTTTATGTCTGCTTCTTGACAGAAAACCGGCCTAATCGATATTTGTTGCGTCCTTATTTGACGCCTACGATGAGACGGACATCACGGGAACTGCGCCGCGACAGGTTCAGATCCTGCCCCCAACCCGGTTGGCACCGGGTTCGGGAGCAGTTCCCGTCCCCTATTCAAAGAGGAGTATGGACATCACCATGACCGAGACCCAAGCAGACACCCGCCACGAGGACGAGGGCACTGCAGTCGAAGCCGGCTCCAAGGCCACGGAACGCTTCGCCGCATCAGGCAAGCTCTCCCACCTGGATGTGCCGAAGGAACGAGTGAGTCTGCTGGCGGGGGCACTCATCAAAGCCGCCAATGACATCGTCGTCGAGCACCAGGTCACCTACGAGGAATACAACGCACTCAAAGCCTGGCTTATCAAGGTGGGCACCGACGGGGAATGGCCGCTCTTCCTTGACGTGTGGCTGGAGCACACTGTGGAGGACGTCAACTCCCAGGATCGCCCCGGAACCGTGGGCACCATTGAAGGGCCTTACTACGTGCCGGGGTCCCCCGCGCTCCCGACCCCTGCCACTGTAGAGATGCGTGAGGACGAGGAGGGCACACCGCTGCACTTCAGCGGCCGCTTCACCGATACGGACGGTAACCCCATCCAGAACGCACAGGTGGAGATTTGGCACGCCGACAGCGCCGGGTTCTACTCCCAGTACGCGCCGGGTCTCCCCGAGTGGCTCTTCCGTGCAACGGTCAAAGCAGATGATGAGGGCCGCTTCGAAATCAACACGATGCGCCCGGCTCCCTACCAGATCCCCACGGACGGGGCATGCGGGCAGCTGATTAGCGCGGCAGGATGGCACGCCTGGCGCCCGGCGCACATCCACATCAAGGTTTCCGCGCCGGGATTCCAGGCCGTAACTCAGCAGCTGTACTTCCCGGGCGACCCGCACAACGCGGACGACATCGCCTCGGCAGTCAAGGCTGAGCTGATGCTGGAACCCAAGAGGCGCACGGATGGCGGGGCCGGCGAAGAAGTGGTGTATGACTACGTGCTCGCCAAGGAAGGCCAGCACAAGTAAGAGCCACCGCTGACAGATCGGTGCCGGCGCCTCGGCCCGGCACCGAGGGCGCTCTGGAGTGCAAGCTCCGGGGCGCCTTCCTTTTGCCGCCCCTGCAAGGAGCCCTGATGCCGCCATCCCGACAGAACCCGTCCGCCATCGCTCATGTGGAAGCCGTAGAGGCTCCGAAACGCCAACCGCTGTTGGAACGTCCGGGCGTTCGCCCCGCAGGCGTACGCCGGGTTCTCCGTGACCTCGGCCTGCCCTACGTCTCCAACGGCGTGATCGGCCTCATCTTCTCCGCCTCCGGCCCCATAGCCGTCACCCTCGCCGTGGGAGCGGCGGGAGGCCTCACCGAGGGCCAACTTGCTTCCTGGGTGTTTGGCATCCTTTTTTCGGGCGGGGCGGCGACGCTGGTGATGTCTCTCCTCTACCGACAACCCCTGGGCTTTGCCTGGTCCATTCCCGGGACGGTGCTCCTGGGTCCGTCCCTGCAGCACTTGTCCTTTCCAGAGGTGGTGGGGGCTTTCTTCGCGTCCGGATTGCTCGTCCTCGCGCTGGGCGCCACCGGATTGGTCCGCAGGATCATGGCAATGGTGCCCATGCCGATCGTCATGGCGATGGTGGCCGCGGTGTTCCTGAAATTCGGCACGGACATAGTTGGTTCAACCCAGGCCAACCCTGTAGTGGCTGCACCGATGGTGGTCGCATTCCTGGTCCTCACTGCCGCGCCTGCGCTAGGCAGGTATATTCCGCCAGTGCTCGGTACTCTTGCGGTTGGTGGTGTCGCTGTGGCGCTAAGTGGCCAATTTTCCCTCCAAAAAGGCGGCCCGGTTCTGGCCACCCCGGTCTTCACCGTTCCTGAGTTCACTTGGGCTGCCCAGCTGGAACTGGTTGTTCCCCTCGCCCTGACGGTCTTGTTTGTTCAGAATGGGCAGGGCATCGCGGTTCTCCGTGCCGCAGGCCACAACCCGCCGGTCAACGTGTTCGCCATCGTTTCGGGTGCGTTTTCGTTGATCAATGCCGGCTGCGGCGCTGTCTCAGCGTGCGTGACCGGTCCAACCAACGCCCTCATGACTTCCTCAGGAGCCAGGCAGCGCCAGTACACGGCGGCCGTGGTTTTCGGCGTCCTGGCCATGACCTGCGCCCTTCTCGCTCCCGCACTGACCCGGCTCATGCTCGCAACACCCAGGGAATTCATATTGACCCTGGGCGGCATTGCGATGCTTCGGGCACTCCAGCAAGCCTTTGTCACCGCGTTCGCCAATGCCTTCACGCTGGGGTCCTTGGTGACATTCGTGGTGACCATGTCCGGGATGAGCCTTGCCAACATTCACCCGGCATTCTGGGGCCTGGTCATCGGCTACACAGTGTCCCGGGTCCTTGAACGCGCGGACCATCCTGCAACAGGATCCTAGCGAGGTGTTTTCATGATTCTCCGCAGGGCGAGGTCATGACCTGGGCCCGCGACCGGTCCCTGGGACTGTTCAGAAGCGTCCTGTCCATCAACTCATGGCAGGCGTACACCCGCCCGAAGCCGCAGCCATTCCCCCGGCAGACCCTGGTCCGTGCCGCAGCATGCAGTAAGCAGGCTGATGGACGCCGACGCGGGCGGGCCTCAAACTGATTTGATGGACGATACGGAAAAACGAGAGACCATCGCCAAAGTCACGGACCGCCTGTCCGAACGATATCCCGAAACATCCCGGTACTACATCGCCGGGCTCGTCGCCGAAGAGTACGCCCGTCTGGACACCAGCCGGATCCGCACCTACATACCGACACTGATCGAACACGGGGCCAAGAACCGACTCCGGGGGAACGCCAACCGGCCACCGGCAGAACACTGACACCAACAGTCTCCCGCGATAGCACGGCGCATATAATCTGAGCATGCCAATCACGCACCTCACCCAGGACCTTCACGCCCGACAGCCTGCCCTCGACCACCGAGGGAGCGAGCTGTGAGCGGCGGTCTTGTCGCGCTGCTGGACGACATCGCAGCCCTGGCCCGCATAGCTGCCGCCTCGGTGGACGACGTCGCTGCCGGTGCCGCCAAAGCGGGGGCAAAGGCCGCAGGTGTGGTGATCGACGACGCCGCCGTCACCCCGCAGTACGTGTCCGGTGCAGACCCTTCACGCGAACTGCCTATGATCAAGCGGATCTTCTGGGGCTCGCTCAAAAACAAGCTGCTGATCATCCTGCCGGCACTGCTTCTTATCAGCGCCTTCTTCCCAGGGGCCATACCCTTCATCCTCATGGCAGGCGGCACCTACCTCTGCTACGAGGGCGCCGAGAAGGTCTGGCACAAGTTCCGCGGGCATCACTCCGCGGAGGAAGATACACCGGCGGTCGAACGGGGACCCGAGGCGGAGGCCAAGGTCGTCAAAGGCGCCATCACCACGGACTTCATCCTGTCCTGCGAGATCATGGTCATCTCGATGAACGAGGTGGCCACTGAATCCCTGTGGGTCCGGGCCCTCATCCTGGTCGTCGTGGCTCTCGTGATCACAGTGCTCGTGTACGGCGCCGTCGCACTCATCGTCAAAATGGACGACGTCGGCCTGCACCTGGCCGCTAAGGACTCCAAGGCTTCCCAGCACGTCGGCGAGATGCTCGTCAAGGGGATGCCCTCCGTGCTGGCCGCTATTACCTTCGTCGGGACGATCGCCATGCTCTGGGTTGGCGGGCACATCATGCTGCAGGGGGCCTACGACCTAGGCTGGCACGCCCCTTACGACCTCGTCCATGTCCTTGAGGAGCCCGCCGCCGGGTTCGCTGTGGTTGGCGGCTTCCTGGGCTGGCTCGTAAACACGCTGTGCTCGGCCGTCCTCGGACTCGCCTGGGGCCTCATTGTCATGGCCATCGTCGGCCCGCTGCTGAAAGTGCTGCCGTTCGGCAATAAGGAAAAAGGGCACGATGAGAGCGACGCAGTCGCAGCGCGCGGGCCGGCGAACCGTAACTCCGATCCGGCTTCATAGCTTGTGGCCGGTGGGGTGGCCGGGGTTTCCGCTCAGGCTCAAGGAAGGGCTTTGAGAGCACAGTGAGATCCGCTCCGGGCTCGCCGTCTGAGAAGCTGAACCGGGCTGTCCGCACACCTGCAGCTGACCGAGGGAGTCCTGCTCCCCGGCACACGGCTGACCGAATCCACCATTGCCGAGGACATCGGCGTCTCGCGGAACACGGTGCGCGAGGCCTATGCCGAGCTGGCCAGCGAACGGCTGGTGGTGCGGCACCCCAACCGGGGTTTGTGGCGAGCCTGGAGCCCGGCGACATCCACGACGTCTACACCGTCCGCCGAACCATCGAAGTGGGCGCTATCCCCGGCGGAGGCAGCCCGGAGGCTGTGGCAGCCCGTGCGCGCGCCGGTGGAGGAAGGCAAGATCGCCGCAGCAGCGGACGACGACGAGGGGCTGGGTGCCGCAAACCAGCACTTTCACGGGGCGATAGTCGCGTTGGCGGGCAACGGCGAACTCGAGCGGGCCGCCGAGCTGCTGCTGGCATACTTGGACCGCTCCGAGGCAAAGCAGGCCGAAGTCCACGGCGAGTGACGCCTGCGGAATTTGGCGTGGGTGTCGTCCTGGCGAACGCCCACACGCGCCGCCAAGGAACTGTTTGCTGGACCTCCGGACACAGCCGTGGGAAGCTCCAAGGGCGGGCTGAGCACCAAAATCCACCATGCGTGCGACGGTAAAGGCCGGCCACTGGCGATGATTGCGGGACTGGGGCAGGGCGGCGACTGGCCAATGTTCTTGCTGATCGTTTGCTTGTCTCTGCAGGGGGTGGACTGCCTGGCCCGCGTCAGCCATCATGAAAGCAGGCGCGGGGTTCCGGCGACCGCAGCAACACGGCCGCTCCTTGCGCGTTGGAGGCGCAGCGCAATGTCCCCAAGAACCGGCCCTGCAGATCATGCGCCGGCGGACCCTTCCGTCGAGGTACCGGACAAGTTCCTGACAGGCTACTACGAGCTTGTGGCCGACGACGACCTGCGGAACTACACTGCCGAATCGCTCCGGAACCGTGCGGAATACCATCGCTCGCTGGCCGCTACCCGGGGCCCGGGCAAGGCCGTCATCGGAGTGCTGAGTGAAACGGACGCCAGCATAGTGGCAATCGTGGCTGAGGATATGCCGTATCTGCTTCCCTCCATCACAGCGGCACTGGCCCGTGACAATGCCGCCATACGCTGGCTGGTCCACCCCACGTTCACCGTAGCCAGGGACCGCGGAACGAACAGGCTCGTGGACATCCAGCCGGTACCGCTGCGCACTGCCTTGCCGGTGGGAAACGAGCCTTCAGCGATGCCGTCATGGCCTGAATCGACTGGAGATTTGAGCTGCGCGGAAGCCTGGATCGCCGTCGAAATCGCCAGGCTGCCGGATCAGGCCAGTGCCGACCGGCTCACTCTGAATCTCCAGGCGGTCCTGGCCGATGTTCGGGCGGCCGCCGAGGATTCCGCAGCCATCCACCGGCACCTGACTGCGGAAATTGCCGACCTGGATGCCAGCGCGGCTGCGGCCAGCGACGCAACCGTGCAGGAGACCAAGGATTTGCTGCTGTGGCTGGACGACGGCAACTTCCTTTTTCTCGGGTACCGCGGGTATGGCCTGGACGACGACGCCGGACTGCCGGTCCTCGCGGCGCGGCCGGGGTCCGGGCTCGGGCTCCTCCGGCACCGGGAGCAGATCCGGCCTCTGCAAGGCTCCGCCATGCCTGGGCCCCCCGGTCCGGCCCTGGCCCTCACGAAGGCGAGCATCCGTTCCACAGTCCTCCGGGACGCCTACTTGGACGAAGTCAGCCTCCTGAGGTTTGACGTGGCCGGTAATCCCGCCAGGGAAGCGTGCTTTGTTGGCCTTTTCGCCCCCGGCGCTGCAAGCCGGTCCGTGCTTCAGATCCCGGTCATCCGGGACAAGGTGGCCACGGTACTGGACCGTTTCGGATTCCCGCCCGGGTCCCAGGCCGGCAAGGAACTGCTGGCCGCCATTGAGGCCTATCCGCGTGACGAACTCTTCCACATCGACGCGGACGATCTGGCCGGCCACACGCGCGAAATCCTCCGCCTCCAGGAACGCCACAGCACCCGGTTGTTCCTCAGGCCTGATTCCTATGGACGCTTCATGTCCGCCCTGGTTTTCCTCCCCCGCCGCCGCTACAGCACGGCGGTCAGGCTCAACATCGAGCGGGAACTGCGGGAGGCCTTCAACTCGAAGGCCGTCGAGTTCGAACTTCGACTCAGCGAGTCGGCCATGGCCCGCGTGTTTTTCCGGATCCTCCTTGCGGACGGAGGAGGGGCCGCCGTCGACGCCTCAGCACTGGAGCTGCGCATCATTGCTGCCACGAGGTCATGGGCCGAGGGCTTGGATGAGGCGCTGCAGGCCAGATTCCCCGCTGGCGACGCCGCCCGGTTGTCCATGCAGTGGGCGCGGGCGTTTCCGGCAAGCTACAAGGCTGACTACGAGGTGGAGGATGCCGTCGAAGACATCATCAAATTCGAAAGCTTTGACGGACCTGGCGGCAGGAACCGCGATGACCCGCTGCTTTCTGTCTACGCACGCCCGGGGACTGCGGTGCTGGCCGAGGACGCCCGGATCCGCCTCTACCTGACACGGCCGCAGAGCCTGACGCAGATTCTGCCGTTCTTCCACAACCTGGGGCTTGAGGTACTCGACCAACGGCCCTTCGACGTCCGGCGTGCCGATGGCCGAACCTTCTTCCTGTACGACCTCGGGCTGAAATACCCCTCCGGCGTGGACCCCCTGGGTACCAGCGAGCTGCTTGCCGACGCGTTTTGCGCCGCCATGAGAGGAGACATCGAGTCCGACACATTTGACGCACTGGTGATCAGGGAAGGAATCGGATGGCGTCAGACGGCCATCCTGCGCGGCTATGCGAAATACCTGCAGCAGCTCGGGACCACCAACTCCTACGGCTTCATGGCGGACACGCTGCGGGCAAACGTCCGGGCCACGCGCGCACTCCTTGCGTTGTTCGAGGCAAAGTTTGATCCGGATCTCGACCAGCCAACCCGCCTCTTCGACATGGACTCCGCCAGAAGCGAGCTGACGGCTGCCATCGACGCCGTGCCGGTCCTGGACGCCGACCGGCTGCTGCGTTCCTTCGCGAGTCTTGTCGAGGCCACCCTGCGCACCAATTACTTCCTGGACAAGCCCTACCTCAGCTTCAAGCTGAACCTCTCCGGCGTCCCCGTCGCACCTGCCCCGCGGCCAAAATACGAAATCTGGGTCTACTCGCCCCGGGTTGAAGGGGTGCATCTGCGTTTTGGCGCCATTGCCCGGGGCGGGCTTCGCTGGTCCGACCGCCGGGAGGACTTCCGGACGGAGATCCTGGGACTGGTGAAAGCGCAGACTGTCAAGAACGCTGTCATCGTGCCAACGGGTGCCAAGGGTGGTTTCTATCCGAAGCGGCTGCCCGACGCCGCCACGGACCGTGCGGCCTGGCTGGCGGAAGGCCAGGAGAGCTACCGGATCTTCATCCGCGGCATGCTGGACATCACCGACAATCTACTCACATCCCTGGACGGCGCCCACGGCTCCACCGAGCTGGTTGTACCGCCCGAGCGGGTGGTCCGGCACGACGGCGATGACTACTACCTGGTTGTTGCCGCCGACAAGGGGACAGCCGCGTTCTCGGACATCGCCAATGCCTTGGCCCTCGAGTACGGATTCTGGCTCGGCGATGCCTTCGCCTCGGGCGGCTCGGTAGGCTATGACCACAAGCAGATGGGCATCACGGCACGCGGGGCCTGGGAGTCGGTCCGGCACCATTTCAGCGAGCTGCTCATCGACTCCACGGCCCAGGACTTCACGGTAGTGGGCATTGGCGACATGAGCGGTGACGTGTTCGGCAACGGAATGCTGCTGTCCCGCCACATCCTGCTGGTGGCGGCGTTCGACCACCGACACATCTTTCTGGACCCGAACCCCGATCCGGCCGTCGCCTATGCGGAGAGGCAGCGGCTGTTCGGGCTTCCCCGTTCCTCCTGGGCCGACTACGACGTCTCGAAAATCAGCCCGGGCGGCGGCGTGTTCTCCCGGCTGGAAAAGTCGATCGAGATCACTGAAGCGGTGCGCCGTGCCCTTGGGCTGGAGCCGGGGACGACGGCGATGAGCCCACCGGAGCTGCTCAGGGCCGTCCTTATGGCCCCCGTGGACCTGCTCTACAACGGAGGCATCGGCACGTACGTCAAGGCCTCCACCGAGACCCACTCGGATGTGGGCGACAAGACCAACGATGCCATCCGTGTCAACGCCAGTCAGCTGAGGACCAGGATCATCGCCGAGGGCGGCAACCTCGGCATCACCCAGCGAGGCAGGATAGAGGCGGCACTGGGTGGGGTCCTGCTGAACACCGACGCCATCGACAATTCCGCCGGGGTGGAATGTTCGGACCACGAGGTAAACATCAAGATCTTCCTCGACCGGATGATCGCTGCGGGAAGGATGTCCCAGGACGAAAGGACAGGCTTCCTGCACTCCCTTCAGGAGGAAGTCGGACGCTTGGTCTTGAGAACCAATGCGGACCAGAACGTGCTCCTCCTCAACGACCGCCAGCTGGTGCTTCACTGGAGCCCGAGCTTTGAGCGGACCATGGACTGGCTGGAGGCCGTGACGGACCTGGACAGGAACCTTGAATGCCTGCCCAGCACGGAGCAACTGCACACCCGTCTGCAGACCGGCGCAGGCCTGACATCTCCGGAGCTCTCCGTGCTGGCCGCGTATGCCAAGATCGAGCTGGCCAGGGAACTTACACTCAGCGGACTGGCCGATGACCCTTGGTTCGCCCGGACGCTGCGTGACTACTTTCCGCGCCAGCTATCGGAGCGGTTCGGGGAGGAGCTGTCCACGCATCCGCTGCGGCAGCAGATCGTGGCCACTGTTATTGCCAACGACATGATCAATCTGGGGGGCATTGCCTTCGCCTTCCGGGCAATGGAAGAGACCACGGTATCGGCGGCCGCCGTGGCCCGCGGGTTCGTGGTCATGCGCGAGATCTGGGACTTTGACTCAATCGCCGAGGCCCTCTCACAGCTGCCGGCAAGCATCCCTAGCGAGCACGGGTGTGCCGTGGCGCTGGACATGCGCCGCACGCTTGACCGCTCGACACGGTGGTATGTCAACCACGATTTCCGGGACAAGCCAATCGCCGATGCAATGGCCCGGCTCGGGCCCCCCATGTCGCTTCTGCGCCCAAAGTTCAGCAGCTTCCTTCACGGCGTGAATCTGCAGCATGTGATGACCCGCCTGGCCCACACCGACGCCGTCGGCCTGCCCCATGAATTGGGTGTGCGTGCCTCCGAGATCCTGGTCAGCTATGGTCTTCTGGACATCACCGCCATATCGGAAGAACTCCAAGAGCCCGCGGACACCGTGGCCGAAGTGTACTTTGCCGTCTTCGAGCGGATCTCGGCGGTCCCCATTCTTGAACACATCACGGCGCTGCCGCGGGAAACCCACTGGCAGGCCCTCGCGCGGGCGGCGCTTCGAGACGACTTGTATCTGGTCCTTGCAGGCATGACGAAGGCTGTTGTGCGGACTACTCCACGCCCCTCCGCCCCCGGAACCGATCCAGTGGAGCGCATCGTCGTTTGGGAAACTGAAAACATCGAACAACTCGGCAGGATCCAGGAAACCATCAAGGAGGCCATCAAGCCGGGCCCGGTGGATATTGCAGCATTGTCCGTTGCGGTCAAGCTGTTGCGGGCCTTGGTCAGCCGCTAGCTAGAGGTGCATTCCCCGGCTCCGGTTCCATATCGAAGCCACTGGTCCACCAGACCCGGCCTGTCGAGCCAGATACACCGTTAATTCCACAGTCCCGTGGGTCAGGGTTGGAATCGGTAGCCGATGCCGGCTTCGGTGAGGAAGTGGCGGGGGGTGCCTGGTTCCGGTTCGAGTTTGCGGCGGAGCTGGGCCATGTAGACGCGCAGGTAGTTGGAGTCGGTGGCGTACGCGGGCCCCCAGACTTCGGTCAGCATCTGCCGCTGCGTGATGAGTTTGTCCGGGTGACGGACCAGGAGTTCCAGGATGTTCCACTCGGTGGGTGTCAGCCGAACGTCCTTGCCATCACGCATGACGCGGTGTCTGGCGAGGTCCACGGTGAATGAGTCCGTTTTGACGGTGGGATCCTGGCTATGGTCCGATGCCCGGCGCAGCAGGGCGCGCAGCCTGGCCAGAAGTTCGTCCGGTCCGAAGGGTTTCGTGATGTAGTCGTCCGCTCCTGCGTCCAATGCCTCCACCTTGTCCTCGGAGCCGTGCCGGGCCGAGAGCACGAGGATGGGAACCGGGTTCCAGCTCCTGAGCTCTTTGATCACGGCAGTCCCGTCCATGTCGGGCAGGCCCAGGTCTAAGACGATGAGCCGCAGCGGATGCTGCGTGGCGGCCAGGAGGGCGGATTTACCGTCCGTGGCGGTAGTGACGGTGTAGCCGTTGGCCTGGAGGGTGATCTTCAGGACTTTCAGCAGGAGCGGATCGTCGTCGACGACCAGGACAGCGGTCATGGGTTCTCCGTAGTGGACGATTGGAAGGGCCGCGAGTCGGTGCGCCTGGCCAGCAAGGACTGCGGCTGCACGGGCGCTTGCCGGTCACCGCCATCGGGGGCCGCACCGGTCGAGAGAGGAAGCAAGATGACCATGGTGAGTCCCCCGCCCGGGGTTTCTTCGGCACTGAGTGTCCCGCCCATGGCTTCCGTGAACCCCTTGGCGACGGCCAGTCCGAGCCCCACCCCGTTGGTTTGCGGGATATCGTCCAGGCGCTGGAACGGGCGGAACATTTCGACAACGCGTTCCGCCGGTACGCCCTGGCCGTGGTCGATGATCCGCAGCTCGCTGGCTGGCCGCCCGGCGATGGTGGCGGACCTGAAGCCGCCGACTGCTCCCACGAGGACGATCTCGGAATCGGGGGCGTATTTCACCGCGTTCTCGACGATGTTTGCAATGACGCGCTCGAGCATCCCCGGGTCGGCGTCGATTTCGGGCATGTTTGCGGGCAGTTCCACCCGGACACGTCCCGGGGGCGTGCCGTGCAGGGCGGCGGGGACGACTTCGGACCAGCGCACGGGACGGAGCAGGGGGTTGACGGAGTCGGCGCTGATGCGGGACATGTCCAGGAGGTTCCCGACCAGCAGGTCCAGCCTGTCTGCGGAGGCATCGATGGTCTGCAGCAGGTCCTCTTCTTCTTCAGGAGTGTATTTGACGCCGTGCTGGAGGAGGCCGCCGACGGCGAGTTTGATTCCGGCAAGAGGCGTCCGCAGGTCGTGCGACACGGCACGGAGGATGGAGGTGCGCATGGTGTTGCTTTCCGCGAGCCGGAGGACCTCCCGGCGGCTGGCAGCCAGTTGTTGGCGTTCCAGTTGGGCGGACAGGTGCACCCCGAACGCGCCGAGCAGCCTTCTGTCGCTGGCCGGAAGGGTCCGGCCGGTGAGAACCAGCCGGGTTGTGGGGTCGATCTGTTCGATGTTGTCGGCAGTATCCGGTCCGCCGGGAGGGCGTGTGCCGGCTTCTGCAACGGGCCGCCAGACGGTTCTGCCGGGCGCCCCTGTGTCCGTGTCGCCGGTGGATGTGTAGAGGGCTGCGCCGCTGACTTGGAAGACGTCCAGGGCCTGTTCGAGTAGTCCTTTCAGGGTGTCTTCGGCGCGGGCTGCGCCTCGGGTGAGGTCTCCGAGCGTGGTGGCTTCTGCGCGGGCGCGGGAGGCTTCTTTGGAGCGGCGTGCCGAGATGTCGACGACGACCGCGACGGCTGCGGAGACTCCGACGAAGACCACCAGGGCCAGGATATTCTGCGGGTCGCTGATGGTCAGTGTGCCGACCGGTGGGGTGGAGTAGTAGTTGACCAGCAGGCTGGACCAGAGGGCGGCGAGAATGGCCGGCCAGAGGCCGCCGATGAGTGCGACGAGTACGCAGCCGCTCAGCTGGATGAGTGCGGCTGTGGTGATGTTCGGTTCAGGATTCGCAGAGAGCATGAGCTGAACGAGTATGGGCAGTACGACGGCCAGGCCGAATCCGATGGTGACCCTGATCCTGCCGAGGTCGCGTTGCCGGACCGGACCAGTACCGCGCCCGCCGAGGGGGTGGGAGACCATGTGCACGTCGATGTCTCCGGAGTCGCGGACCACCCTGGTGCCGATGCCTCCGCCGAACAGTGCGCCCAACAGGCCGGCCAGCTTCTTGTGGCGGGAGATGCCAACGACGATCTGGGTGGCGTTGACGCTGCGGGCGAAGTCCAGGAGCGCGCTGGCGGGGTCTTCGCCTGCCACAATGTGGTAGCTGCCGCCGAGGTCCTGGATTAGGCGGCGCTGGGCCTCCAAGGCCTGGGGGGATTCCTCGGCGACGCCGTCGGCGGCGCGGACGTGCACGGCCAGAAGGTCCCCGCCGTTGACACGGTTCAGGATCCGGGCAGCCCTGCGGATGAGAACTTCACCTTCGGGGCTGCCGGTCAGCCCGACCACGATGCGTTCGCGGGCCGGCCAGGTGGCCTGGATGTCGTTTTCTTCCCGGTACCGTGCTAGTCCTTCATCCACCCTGTCGGCCAACCACAGCAACGCCAGCTCGCGCAATGCGGTGAGGTTGCCCAGGCGGAAGTAGTTCGAGAGGGCGGCATCGATCTTGTCGGCGGAGTAGATCTTCCCGTCGCCCAGGCGCTGGCGGAGGAGCTCCGGGGAGATGTCGACCAGGTGGATCTGGTCGGCCCTGCGGACGATTTCGTCCGGCACGGTTTCGGCCTGGCGGACGTCGGTGATGGCGTTGACGACGTCCCCGAGGGAGGCCAGGTGCTGGATGTTGACCGTGGAGAGGACGTTGATGCCGGCGTTGAGGAGTTCGTCGATGTCCTCCCACCGTTTGGGATGCCGGCTGCCGGGGATGTTGGTGTGGGCGTATTCGTCGACGATGGCTGTCTCGGGTGCCCGGGCCAGTACGGCGTCCAGATCCATCTCATCGAATTCGGTGCCCCGGTACGGCAGCCGCCGTGGCGGGATGACTTCCAGCCCGTCCAGCAGCGCGCGGGTGTCGGCACGTCCGTGGTCCAGGGCGAACGCGACGACGACGTCCTCGCCACGTTCGCCCAGACGGTGGGCTTCCTCGAGCATTTCGTAGGTCTTGCCGACTCCCGGGGCGGCCCCCAGGAAAATCCGTAGTGTTCCGCGTGCCATGGGGTCAGTCTTTCACCTGAACAGGGCACGGTCTCACGGCTGAGGGCCGGACTGTGCCGCTGATGCCACGGCCAAGTTCAGGGCGGTGACATTGACCGATGGCTGGCCCAGGAACGCCTCCAGACCGCCGCTGGTATGCCTCGCCACAAGAGCCCTGACCGCCTCGGGGCTCAGCCCGTGGGCCGCGGCGACACGGGGTATCTGGACCCGGGCATAGTCCGGCGAGATGTCCGGGTCCAGGCCCGAGGCGCTCGCTGTCACGGCGTCCGCGGGCACGTCCGCTTCGCTGATGCCTTCGGATCCGGCGACGGCGGAGCGGTTGGCCTTGACGGCGTCGAGGAGTTTGGAATCATTGGGCCCAAGGTTGCTGGCGGATGACGATGCCGGGTCCCACTTCACGGCGGAAGGCCGGGCGTGGAACCAGCGCAGATCCTGCGCGCCGGCGTCGTCGGCGGCTGACTGGGCGATTAGGGCGGACGCTGCGGGGGCCCCGCCGTCGTCTTTGAGGATGGAGCCGTTGGCCTGGTACGGGGCAACCACTTGCGCGGCGCCAAAGACGGCCAGGGGGTAGGCGACGCCGAGGACGAGGGTGGCCAGGAACAGGAAGCGCAGGGCGGTTCCGGCCTGGCGGAGGTAGCCGGTGAGAGCGTTCATGGGATGTTCCTAGCCGATTCCGGGGATGAGGGCGATGATCAGGTCGATGAGTTTGATGCCGATGAACGGGGCGACGAGGCCGCCGAGCCCGTAGACCAGCAGGTTCCGGCCAAGCGCCTGGTTGGCCGAAACGGCACGGTACTTGACCCCGCGGAGCGCGAGCGGCACCAGGGCGATGATGATCAGCGCGTTGAAGATCACCGCCGACAGGATGGCCGAGGCCGGTGTGGCCAGCGCCATGATGTTCAACAGCCCGAGTCCGGGGAAAGCTGCGGTGAAGAGTGCTGGAACGATGGCGAAGTATTTGGCGACGTCGTTCGCGACCGAGAATGTGGTCAACGCTCCGCGGGTGATGAGCAGTTGCTTGCCGATCCCGACGATGTTGATCAGCTTAGTGGGGTCGGAGTCGAGGTCCACCATGTTCGCGGCGTCCTTCGCCGCCGGGGTGCCGGAGTTCATCGCGACGCCGACGTCCGCCGCAGCCAGGGCGGGGGCGTCGTTGGTGCCGTCCCCGGTCATGGCCACGAGCCGGCCGGCGGCCTGCTCTTTCTTGATGACTGCGAGTTTGTCCTCCGGGGTGGCTTCGGCCAGGAAGTCATCGACGCCGGCCTCGGCCGCGATCGCCTTCGCAGTGATGGGGTTGTCGCCGGTGATCATCACCGTTCTGATGCCCATCTTGCGCAGCTCGGCGAACCGGGCGTGCATGCCGGGTTTGACGACGTCGGCGAGATGGATGGTGCCCAGGATGTCCGCGACGCCGTCCTTTCCGACCTTGGCGACCAGCAGCGGTGTTCCGCCCTGGGCCGAGATTTCTTTGACCCGGTTCTCTACCTCGGCCGGGGTGTGTCCGCCTAGCTCTGCGACGAATGCCCCCACCGTGGAGGCGGCGCCTTTGCGGATCTGCAGCCCGTCAAGATCCAGCCCGCTCATGCGGGTGCTGGCACTGAACGGAACCACCGCAAACTCGCCGGAACTGTGTTCCAGGGCGGCCAGATCCGGACCTGTCATTCCTTTGTCGGCGGCGAGGTCCACGATGGAGCGCCCCTCGGGGGTGTCGTCGGCCAGGCTGCAGACCCGGGCCGCCTCGATCAGATCGGTGCGCTCCACGTGGTTGGCGGGGTAGAAGTTGACGGCGCGGCGGTTGCCGTAGGTGATGGTGCCGGTCTTATCCAGCAGCAGCGTGGTGATGTCCCCGGCGGTTTCCACGGCACGGCCCGAGGTGGCCAGCACATTGTGCTGGACCAGCCGGTCCATGCCGGCGATGCCGATCGCCGGCACCAGCGCGCCGATGGTGGTGGGGATCAGGCAGACCAGCAGCGCCACCAGCACGATCGGCGACGGTGTGGCTCCGGCGAGGGACGCGAACGGCGCCAGTGACATGGTGACGGCCAGGAACACAATGGTCAGGGACACCAGGAGCACGTGCAGTGCGATCTCGTTCGGGGTTTTCTGCCGGACTGCGCCTTCGACCAGCTTGATCATCCGGTCAATGAAGGTCTGGCCCGGTTCAGCGGTGATGCGGATGACGATCCGGTCCGAGAGGACTTTCGTGCCGCCGGTGACGGAGGACCTGTCGCCCCCGGATTCACGGATGACGGGCGCTGATTCACCGGTGATGGTGGACTCGTCGACGCTGGCCAGGCCGTCGATGATTTCGCCGTCCGAGGGGATGACGTCTCCGGCCTCGCAGATGACGGTGTCGTTGAGCCGCAGTTCCGTGCCCCGAACTTCTTTGGTGGTGCCGTCGGGCTGACGGAGTCTGGCCATGACGCCTTTCCGGCTTGCGCGGAGGCTGTCGGCCTGGGCTTTGCCCCGGCCTTCGGCGATGGATTCCGAGAGGGTCCCGAACAGCACGGTGAGCCACAGCCAGGCGGTGACGGCGGTGCTGAACACGTCCGGTTTGAGGACGGAGATGACCGTGCATAGGGCGGCCCCGACGAGGACGGTGAACATCACCGGGGAGTGGATCATCTGGCCCGGCGACAGTTTTCGGACAGCGAGGGGCAGGGCCGCTGCGACGGAGGCGAGCGTCAGTTTCGCAGGTGCCTTGGTGTGGTGTTTGTGTTCGCCGGGGGTGCCGAGGGGGTTGCCGTCGGCGTAAGTCTGGGCGGCAGTGTCCGTCCGTGACGGGGTCATTTCAAGAGTCCTTCTGCGAGGGGGCCCAGGGCAAGGGCGGGGAAGTAGCTGAGGGCGGTCAGGATGACTGTCACGCCCAGCAGCAGCGAACCAAACAGCGCGCCGTGCGTGGGGACGGTACCGGCGGAGGCAGGAACCTTGGCCTGCCGGGCGAGGGATCCGGCAAGGGCCAAAACCAGCACAATCGGCAGGAACCGGCCCAGCAGCATGGCCAGGCCCATCATGACCGAGAGGAACGGCCCGGAGGTGGTGATGCCGCCGAACGCGGAGCCGTTGTTATTTGCCCCGGAAGTGAAGGCATAGAGCACCTCGCTGAACTGGTGCGGTCCGGTGGCGGGTGCGTTGGCCATGATGTCCGGCAGCAGGACGGTAATGCCGGCCAGGGCCAGAACCAGGGTCGGGGTGACGAGGATGTACAGGGCGGCGAGCTTCATTTGCTTCGGCCCGATCTTCTTGCCCAGGTACTCCGGTGTGCGCCCGACCATGAGTCCGGCGATGAAGACTGCGATGATGGACAGGATGAGCATGCCGTAGAGCCCGGACCCGGTGCCACCCGGGGCGACCTCGCCAAGCATCATGTTCACCATCGCAAGGCCACCGGCCAGCGGCGGCAGGGAGTCGTGGGCGACGTTGACGGCGCCGGTTGAGGTGAGCGTGGTGGACGCGGCGAAGATCGCGCTCGTTGCTGCGCCGAAGCGTTGCTCGAATCCTTCGCCCAGACCGCCCGTGGCCGCGGTGGCGGTGCCCTGGGCTGTGGCAACGGCCCATCCCATCAACGAAACCGAAGCCAGCCACAAGGCGCCCATCACGGCGGCCACCGTGTAGCCCTGCTTACGGTCCCCCACCATCCGGCCGTACGCGTACGGCAGCGCGGAGGGGATCAGCAGGAGCAGGAAGACCTGGAACAGGCTGATGAAAACATTGGGGTTCTCCAACGGGTGCGCGGAGTTGGCGTTGAAGTACCCGCCGCCATTGGTGCCCAGGATCTTGATCGCCTCCTGCGAGGCGACCGGGCCGCCGGGGATCGTCTGGCTGATGCCCGTTGCCTGGTTGGTGACGTCGGTGGACCAGAAGTTCTGGACCACCCCGCCGATCACCAGCACGACGGCGGCGGCTGCTGCCAGCGGGAGCAGGACGCGGAAGCTTGTCCGGGCCAGGTCCACCCAGAAGTTGCCGAGCCTGTCAGTCCGGGTGCGGGCGATGCCCCGGATCAGGGCGACGGCCACGACGATGCCGACGGCGGCGGATAGGAAGTTCTGCACTGCCAGCAGGGACATCTGCACGAAGATTCCGACGGTCGTTTCGGGGACGTAGGTCTGCCAGTTGGTGTTCGTAACGAAGGATATGGCAGTGTTCATCGCCACCCACGGATCAACCCCCGGCAGTGAACCGGCACCCGGGAGAACACCTTGGAGCCGCTGGAGGCCGAACACGGCCAGAATGGAGACGGCGGAGAAGGCCAGGACGCTGCGGAGGTACACGGGCCAGGTCTGTTCGGTGCCGGCGTCGACTCCGGCGAGCCGGTAGAACAGCCGCTCCGGGCGTGTCGACGTCGTGTCCTCAAAAACGCGGGCGAGATAGAGGCCCAGCGGTTTATGGGCGGCCGCCAGGGCCAGGATCAGGACGGCGATCTGGGTGAGGAAGGATGCGGTGTTGAACGTCACCTGGTACTCACCACTTTTCCGGGTGGATCAGCACTGCGAGAAGGTAACCGAACAAAGCCACGCCAGAGATGAGCAGGACCAGCCACATGATCGCGTCGAGGCTCATTGCCCGCCCTCCGGCCTGTCATCGGCTCCGCCGACCATTCCGGCCAGGACGTGGCCGATCCACATGACGAACCCCATGGACACCATGAGGATTCCGATAACAGCCAGGTCGGCCATTGCAGGTTCCTTTCATCCGCGCCCCGTTTGCGGGGCTACTGACAGTCAACTCCCCCGGCGGAGACAGAATGAGGTTCCTGATGTTTTCTTAACGCGCTCTCAGCGGATCTTGACGCCGTCTTAACGCGCCGGCCTGCAGCGGCAGTCAGCCTACGTGGACCCAAGGCCGTTTGGTGACGTCCGGTTCGGCTTCGCGGAGCACTTCGCGGGTCACCGGAGCGATTTCACCTTCACCCAGGAACAGGAACTTCAGCAGGTTAGTGACCGGATTGCCCTCGGTCCAGCGGAAGTAGATGTGCGGCATCAGGCCCGTCACGTCCCTGATATGCAGCAGCACCGAAGCGATCGTGTTCGGTACCACCGGTCCGTGGACCTCCAGAATCTGGTACCCGTGCCGGGTCACGCCGCGCACTTCCAGTGCTGTCTCAAAATCGGAGGAATCGTCCACTACCACTTCCAGGAACAGCGCCTGGTAATCAACAGGAATGTGGCTGACTTCGATCGCAGAGGTCAGCTTGTCCCTGTAGGCCTCCGGGCTCAGCCGGAGCGGTTCGTGGGCGATGAGCGCGATCGGGCCGGAAAGGTTTGAGGACATGAATTCCAACGCCTGCCGGTCCAGATGAACGTGGGTGGCGTGGAGTTCAAAGGACCGCCGGACCCGGGAGAGCAGCGAGATCACGATGATGCCGGCGATGAAGAACGAGGCGATCCGGATACCTTCGGGCCGTTCAAAGATGTTGGCCACCGTCGTGTAAATGAACACCACGGCGATGACACCGAACCCGAGGGTGCGTTTGCGCTGTTGCCGGCGCCTTGCCGACAGGGTCACGGCAACCGCTGCAGAGGTCATCAGCACCAGCACGCCGGTGGCGTATGCGCCGCCCTGGGCATCGACATCGGCGTCGAACAGCCAGGTGACCAGGAACCCGACGGCAGTGAACACGAGCACCAGCGGCCGCACAGCCCGTGCCCACCCGGGGGCCATACCGTAGCGGGGCAAATACCGCGGGACCAGATTCAGCAGGCCCGCCATCGCGGAAGCGCCCGCAAACCAGAGAATCGCAATGGTGCTCATGTCATACACGGTCCCGAAACCCGGGCCAAGGTATTCGTGGGCCAGGAAAGCCAGGGCGCGGCCGTTGGCCTGGCCTCCGGGCTGGAATTCCTGCTCCGGGATCAGGATCACGGTCGTGAAGCTGGTGGTGATCAGGAAAGCACTCATGATGACGGCCGCGGTGGACAGGAGCCGTCGGGTCCCCTCGATCCGGCCGACCGGCCTATTTTCGGTATCCCCGGGCCGGCCCTTGATCTGCGGCATCACGGCCACCCCGGTCTCGAAACCGGACAGGCCCAGCGCCAGCTTCGGGAAGACCAGCAGCGCAATCCCGACCACCATGAACGGATTCCCGTGCGAGGTGGTCAGTGCCTGCCACCAGCCGCCCACGGCAACGGGGTGAGTAAACGCTTCAAAGATGGTGGTGATCACCACCACGACATTCAGTCCCAGGTAGATGCCGACCAGGACGACCGCCACACCGATGGCCTCCTTGAAGCCGCGCAGGAAGACGGCGCCCAGCAGGGCGAGCAGGAACAGCGTGACCGGCCCATTTTGTCCCTGCATCCAACCCGGAACGAAAGGGTTTTGGATCGCATGGGCCGTGGCATCGGCTGCCGAGAGCGTCATAGTGATCATGAAGTCAGTCGCTGCGAACCCCAACAACACCAGAACCAGCAGTTTCCCGCCCCAGCGCGGCAGCAACCTCTCCAGCATGGCGATGGACCCCTCGCCCCGGTGGCTCTCCCCCGCAACCCGACGGTACACGGGCAGGGCACCCAGCAGGGTGACCGCAACCAGCACCATGGTCGCCAGCGGTGAGATCACGCCCGCCGCCAGGGCCGCGATGGCCGGCTGATAACCCAGGGTGGAGAAATAATCCACACCCGTCAGGCACATCACCTGCCACCACGGATGTTTCTTCAAGTGCGAATCGCCAACCGCGCCGGGCCCCTGGTGGACCCCCTTGGCGTCCACCAGGCCGAACAGCAACCATCGCCTGAAGTTGTCCCCGGCTCCCGGCCGTGCGGCCTGAGGATCCGCTGGCGGCCTGCTCATCGTGGTCATAGCGGCCTTCCTTGCGATGCGCGCCATCGCGTCCAATGCCGACGATAACACCGGCCCCGCGCGGCGCTCCCGGCCCCGGGACAATCTTGACGGATCCTTAACGCCGCAACGACCCGCGGTTCCCGCCTGACTCGCCGCGGGTGAGGGAACAGGCACTACTGAGGCGGAGGCGGAACTTCAATGTAAAGGTTGAATCCGGCGGTCGCCGGCAGGTACCAGTGCCTGCGGTGCCGCAACGGCCGGTAGACGTGACCGAACGGGTCCTTCACGTGGACATGTTCCGGCAGGTCCCGACGCGCGAGCCGGCGATCAACTTCCACCAGACCGGCCGGTTGCGTCCGCGGCAGCCTGGTACCGCTGGAACAACGCCAGTACTACCTCCGCGACGACGTCGTCACGGCAAATTTCGCCCCCTCGACCCTGGAAGGGGCTGCCGGAGCGGACGCCTGACCGCCACGACATTCGCCGCCAGTCCGGAACCGCAACTGGCGGAATCCCGGGTGTTGGCCCGGGCGGGGGCTAGCGTCTGACTCGAGGACCCGTACCGCGGCGCCTTGACTTACGAACTACCCGGACAATGGCCTGATGCTGAATTCATCCGAGTCCAGCAGCCGCCTGTCTCCCGTGCACGAATCGCTAATCCAAAAAGATTACTGGACTGAAGAATGCGGGCCACGCGGCCCCGATGAGCAAGCTGACCCCGGTACCACGCTTCAATCTCCAGGCCCACAGTAAGCGGCGCCCAAGAAGCAGTCAGAGCGGCGGAGGCTTCCTCAGCCAATTCGGGCTTCTGTTCAAGGCTATCCATCACAACTTAACGATGCCCGAGACACGTTTCCCTGGTCTTTCGAGAGGATGACCATCCGATGTCTGCGGGCATACCAGCCGGGGTGGGGTGCCACATTAAGGCCGCATCAGCGTGCCTCCTTGGTTTCGCCCGTCCTCGCATTCTGCACTCGCCCCTTGCCGTGTGATGAACCAGGCCGTGGACGGCTCTAGTCATTCCCGCACCCGAAGTTAACAGGAAAGGGTCTCTCATGCAGCCCCTCGACGGCGGGGAGTTCGTCGCGCACCCCGGTGGCCACCAGCACACGGCGGCTCGAAACCCTCTGGTCATCGGAGAGCAGGACCTTGAAACCGGACTGGCCGTCAGCGACAAGTTCATCAACGATGCCGCTACGGACTTCGCTGCCGTAACGCTGTACTTCGTCCCTGCCCATGGCCAGCAGCCGGGCCGGAGACATCCCGTCCCGGGACAGGAAGCCGTGCATGTGCGACGCCGGCGCGTTCCGTGGCGCCCCGGAATCGACCACCAATACTTTCCGCCGGGTGCGGGACAGTACCAGCGCGGTGGACAGGCCGGCGGCTCCGCCGCCGACGATTACCACGTCAAAATCGGGCATGACCCATCTTCTTTCCATTGGCGAAGGGTCAGGGTCACGGTGTCTGTACCTACAGCCCCGGCATGAGAGCGTTACGGACCGCGTCGATGGCCGCGTGGGCTAGGCCTGCGCCGGCCAGGTTGCCGGTACGGCGCCACGCCATTGACAGGAAGAATCCAATCAGGCTGTGCCAGACGATCACAAAGAGAATTAGGAGCGGAATGGGGAACCCGCTCGGGGAGACGGGAAAGTGCCACAGCCCCCACAGGGCGGAAATGAACAGGGCGGACTGCCGTCCGCGAGGTTCGCCGGGTTCGTGGGCGTGGGCGTCCAGGGCACCGCGGAAGGTGACTTCCTCGAGGACGAAGGTCACCGGGAGGTAGATCGCCAAGTATTTGAGGATGGTGCCGGCCGCTGCCAGCCCGTCGAGCGGAGAGCCAGTGATGATGTGGAGTCCACCCAGCCCCAGGCCCAACACGCCTGTACCGACCGCTGAGGGCACCACGGCGGAACGCAGCATCAGCTTGAATGGAATGGAACGCAGGGCGAACGCTGCGTACACGGCGCCGGCGGCGGCTACCAGCCACCAACACACCAGGGCCCACCGGGCCCCTTGTAGGAGTGCCTGCAGTCCTAAGTGCAGAGGGGTGACCATGAACGCTCCGGCGAGAGCCAGGCCGCGGCGGTCCAGCGTGAAAGCGGGAGCATCCCTGACCCACAGTTCGCGCAGCGGGCGTCTGCGGATGAGGAGCTGGAATGCAACCGTGAGCGGTACGCCCATCAACAGGTAAGTTTCGGAGTCGACCCGCAAGAGGTGTCCGAGGACTGCCCATACGGCAACGAATCCGGTCACCTCCACGAGGCGGCGCCTCTGCGACGTAGTTACAACAGTTAGGACGGAAGCCGCTTCGGGTTGAATCGGAGTACTGCTGCTCATGGTGATTCCTCCTGGGCTGTATGGGGAGACAGGATTCAGCGTGCGCTGAGAGGAGTGCCGGTGCGGACAGCTGTGACGACGTCGGTAATCGCATGGGAGGATTCTTCGGCGCCGTGCACTTCTTCGATCAGGCCCGCATGAGTGGACTCAACGTCCCTGTGCATGCAGTTGAAAGAGAGGGCTGCGAGCTTGTCCTGGGCTGCGTCCCATCCGGCTATTCCGAGGGATGATTCAGACGCAGTCAGTACAGCCAGTGGTGCCCCGTTCAGCGTGGTCAGGGCCTGCGCCTGCTGGAACACCTCAGGAATCATGGCGATCACGTCCCGCGCGTTCCTGGCGGCGCGGGCGGTGGAGGTCAGGGCCTGAACCCCGTCGGCTGCCGGGGCGGGAAGGTGCGATCCGGAGCTGAAGAGCGGACCCAAACCGATCCTTGCAAGGGTGGGTCCCATCGCCAGGCCGCGCAGCATCGCCGCGTACTGGCCAGGGTAGCTCGGGATGGCGGTCATCTGTTGGGGACTTGAACTGTCCAGCAGCACCATCCCGGAGACTTGCTCGGGGTACTTCGCTGCGAAGCTCATGGCGTAGGTCCCGCCGATAGAATGTCCGGCCAAGACGTAAGGGCCCTGTTCGCCGGCCTGGGCGAGCAGAAGTTGAAGTTCCTCGGCGGCGGTCACCCCGTCCTGGACAGAGGTGGCATCTTCGCTCCAGCCCTGCCCGGCGCGGTCGTAGGCGCACACCCGGGTGGTGCCGGCGAGTTGGTCAGTGACCCGCGCCCACGACCCCGAGAACTCCCCGAGTCCGTTGAACAGCACCACCGTGGGGCTGCCTTGGCCTCGGCAGTCAAGATGCAACTGGTGGTCTCCCACGGACACCAGCTTCCCGGTGGCCGGGTACGACTGCCGGGCATTGGTGTCGGCGATGTTGGAGGTGACAGCTCCGATGCTTGCGGCTGCCAGCACAGCAAGGACAGGTGCGATGAACCACCGGCCGCGGCCCTTCAGGGCAGCCAGCATTTTCACCGCGGACCAGGCAACGAGGGCAAGCATCACCGGCGGCCAGACCCAGTTCAGGACGGTAAGGGCGGCATCCCGCGGAGCGAACACCAAGAGTGCTAGACACATGGTTCCCATCACGGCCGCAGGAACGGTGCTCCAGCGCTGAGGCCGGGAGGTGAGCCTGGAGGTCAGCACAGCCAGCATCGCCCAGCCGAACCCGAAAGCCAGCAGCAACGAACCCGTGATGACATGCTCGGGCGCGCCCGGGACCACGACCAGGACAAGGAGGAGGGCCGCGACGCCGCCCGCCGTCAGGGAAGCGGCGACGACACGCCCAACCGGGGTGCCGTCCGGCCGCGTCTCCGCAGGCTGGGCGCCAGCAGCGTTGGTTGTCGGGGACTTGGTGTTCATGGCGGTCTCGCTTTTCGTTGGGGAGGGAACCTTGTTGTTCAAGTGTGTTTCCGACGGCCATCTGGTCGCCCCGGCAAGATGGCCGGGATCGCGAGAGTAATTCCTTCGCGTGGAGCCGGGGCCCCAAACGAAAGGGCCTCGACCGGGTTAACGGTCGAAGCCCTTTCCCGGCTCAGAAAAGCCGGGCGCTGAAGATGCGTTCGGCGGATCGCCCCTATTCGGAAACGTGGATGGCAATCTTGCCCCGAACACGGCCCGCCTCAAGCTGCCCCATGGCCTGCGGAACCTCTTCGAGTTTGTAAACCGTGTCAATGCTCGGCATCACCTGGCCCGCTTCGATAAGGGGAGCGAGTTGTTCCAGGTCGCTGGCGCGTTCCTTGGAAGCGAGCATGGCCAGGCGCTCACGCACAAAGAGCGAAAACAGTGGTGCCCGCAGGTTCCGTCCGAAGCCTCCGGTCCACTTGCCGCCCGACTCGCCGCCAACAATGATGGCCGTTCCACCGGGTGCGAGGGCCCGACGCAGCCGGGACAGCGGCGGGTTGCCTCCGATATCGAGGATCAGGTCGTAGCGCCGCGTCCCGTCGGCGAAGTCCTCCCGCGTGTAATCCAGGACGTGGTCGGCGCCCAGGGAACGCACCAGGTCAACCTTTCCGGTGCTGCAAACGCCCGTGACCTCGGCGCCATTTGACTTGGCCAGCTGGACGGCGAAGGTGCCAACGCCGCCTGAGGCGCCCAGGATGAGAACCTTTTGCCCGCGCTCCACCTTGCCGGCGTCCAAAGCCTGCAGAGCCGTGCCGGCCGAGATCGGCACTACCGCCGCCTGTTCGAATGACAAGTTGGAGGGCTTATGGGCGAGCTTTTCCTCCAGCACGGCGGCGTACTCAGCGAAGGATCCCCGGGAGATCCCGAATACTTCATCTCCCACCGAGAAGCGCGACACCTCGGATCCGACAGCGACGACGGTGCCGGCGACATCGAGCCCGGGCACCCGGTTTTTAGGTCCCCGCACGCCGAACCCGAGGATCCGGATCAGGTAGGGGCGGCCGGTCATCATATGCCATGTTCCCCGGTCCATGCCGGCCGCGTGCACGCGGACCAGCACTTCGTTCGCAGCGACCTCAGGCAGCGCGATCCGCTCCTGACGGTAGACGTCGACAGAGCCATACCTGTCCTGGACGATTGCTTTCATCGTATTGGCAGTGCCAGGCGTCTGCCCCTTGCTTGAGTTCATCTGTTCGGACATGTTCATTATGGGTCTCGCTTTCGCTAGGGAGGGAACCTTGTTCCTAGAGTTTCCTTTCTCCGCCACCCCGTCGCCCCGGCAACATTGCCGGGATCCGGCTGGTTTGGGGTCAGACGAGATCGAGCCGTGCGAGCTCGCTGCGGGAGGTGATGCCGGCCTTCGAGAAGATGTTGCGCAAGTGGAACGCGACCGTCCGGGGCGACACCCAGCACTCGGTGGCGACGTCCTTGTTGGACATTCCGGAGCCGACGAGCCGGGCGATCTTCAACTCCATGGGCGTCAGCTTGACCAGGGTGGAAGGATCGCGCTTCCGGGCGGTTTCGCCGGAGGCGCGAAGTTCCTGGGCGGCGCGCTCCGCGAGGGGTTCTGTGTGCGCATCCCGGAAGGTTTCAAGGGCCAGGCGCAGATGGTGCCGGGCGTCGACCCGGCGCTGGGCCCGCCGCAGCCACTCCCCGTAGGCGAGGTGCACGCGGGCCTCGTCCAGGGGCCGCCGGGCCCGGGAGTACTCCGTCAGTGACTCGCGGAACAGCGCGTCGGCGGGGGCCCCGTCGCTGGTGAGCGCCCGGCCGTACGCCGCCGCGGCGCGTGCCCAGGGACGGTTTGTCGCCTGGGCAAACTTTTCCAGCTCGTGCGTCCAGGCGCGTGCGCGGTCGATGTCCCCGGCGCGGACGGCTGCATCGAGCCGCTCCACGGCCGCCATCCGGGCCAGCGCCGGGAGCCGGAATCTGGAGAGGTGATGAAGTGCGCCGGACCGGTCGCCGGTAGATACTGCGCGCGCGCCCTTCGCCCAGCGGGTGAGATCGTGGACAGGGTCAGCGAGGATGCCCAACGCCTGGTTGGGGACGTCGTCGAGCCGCGACACCAGTCCGTCGTATTCGTCGCTGCCTTGCATCGCTGCCAACAAGCACAGCCACGCAGTGGGGAGCAAGGTCATCGACGGCTGGCCAATGCTGAGCACCAGCGCCATGGCTTCCTCAGCGGAGCTTCGCACAGCGGCGGCGTCGCCGGCAAGGAAATGGCTGAAGCACAGCCGCTGCAGTGCATAGGCCACCGCGGTGCCGGCACCCGCCTCGCGGGCACGCGAGAGTGCCCCGGAGTAGAAATGCAGCTGGGCCTCATCGTCTCCCAGGTGCAACGCGGCGTTGCCAAGATTCCATAACACCTCCCGGTCGTCCACGTCCGCGCTGCTCCCCGCCGCCCGGTCGAAAGCCTCAATCGCCTCGCCCCAGCGGCCTTCCACGCTGAGGTTCATGGCCGCGAACATGTCCTTCAGGCACCGGGTCCTCGGGGTGTCCCCGGCAGCCGGCTCCAGCGAGAGGCCATCCGCCGGGAAAGCTGTCCCGCTGTCGGCCTGATAGGCGCGCAGGGTTGCGGCCAGGACTGCCATTTCCAGGGCGCGGAGCGGCTCGGCGTGCTGCGCGGCCCTTGCCGCTTCCACGAAAATGCGGTGGGCGAGGCCTGCCGAGCCGAGATTGACCTCAATGTGCCCGCGCAACCGGGCGATGTCCGCTACCAGTCCGGGTTCCGCCGCGCCCCCGTCCGCCTCATTGAGCAAGGCGCGAGCGTGGAGCCCCTGCCCGCAGGCCCACGCGCTGCGGGCTGCGGCAAACGTCAGCGCCGCGCGCCGCTGCGGGTCGGAACTCAGGGAGGCCGCACGCTCGTACGTAGCCAGCGCCGAGGCGTGGGCGCCGCGCCGCACCGCCCGAAGCCCCGCACGCTCCAGGGCCAGGGCCAGGTCGGGGTCAGGCCCGTCCGCCGCCGCGGCGCGATGCCACGTTTCGCGCTCTGTGTCGCCGCCCGCCGCATGGACTCCAGCCAGGGCCAGATGGACCCGGCGGCGGTCCTGGGTGTTGGATGCCTGATAGACCGCGGAACGGACCAGCGGGTGCCGGAGGGTAGTCAACTCAGCACTGAGGATCAGCAGCCCCGAATCAGCGGCCTCCCGGAAGACGTCCGCCTCCAGCCCCAGGTGGTCAGCTGCCCGCCTGATGACTCCGGCGTCCTCCGTCTCGTCCGCCGCGGCCAGCAGCAGCAACAACTGGACCGGTTTCGGCATCTGCCGGATCCTGCCGAGGAAGACCTGTTCCACCCGTGTCGGCAGGTGCAGGTGCGGCGGGAGCGCTGCCGCACCCGTACGCTGGGCCTCGCTCAAGTCGGCCGCGATTTCCAGCAGGGCCAAGGCGTTGCCGCGGGTGTCGGAAACGAGCCGGTCGGCGACTTCGGCGGCGCAGGCCCCGGGTCCCGAGCTCATCAGCAGTTCGGTGGCAGCGCCGGGATCAAGCCCGCCCAAAGTCATCTCGGGCAGGCCGTGGTCTTCAATCCTGCCCGCGGTGCCTTCCCGGACGGCGAACAGCATGACTGCCCGGTCCGCTCCCAGCCTCCTGGAGCAGAAAAGCAAGGCATCGGCGCTGGCCGGATCGAGCCACTGGGCATCGTCGATGACGCACAGCAGAAAGTGCTCCTCAGCGGCGGCAGCAAGTACGCCCAGCGTCGCGATTCCCACCAGGAAAGGCTCCACAGCCGGGCCGTCTTCCTCGCCGAATGCCATGCGGAGTGCCCTGGCCTGGGGCGGTGGGATCTGCTGGCGCAGGCGGGTAACGGGCCGGAGCAGGCGGTGCAATGCGGCGAACGGAAGGGGGGCTTCAACTTCGATGCCCTGAGTGCGGAGCACTGTGGCGGGCGGGGATTTGCGCACCACTTCGTCGAGCAGGGCGGATTTTCCGACACCGGCTTCACCACGGATAAGCAGGTTGCCGGCCGATCCGTTACGTCCCCGGGCCACGATTCCGGCCAGGACTTCAAGCTCATGCTCACGACCAACCAGCACAGGCAGAGCTTACCATCGGCCGGCACCTTTGAACCTTCGCCAAACCCGGCCGTTTGACCGGGGCGAGACGCTCTTCAGGCCGCCAAACTTGTGAACATCACAACGGCCGTCGCCGCGCCGTCAATCCGCACCATCAGACACCAACGCCAGGAGGCCCAGCATGACCACCCCTTCACGCCCATCTGCCAACCGGAACCCAGCACCGCGAAGCAGCCGCCACATCAATCTGTTCCTCTTTGACGGCGTGGAGGAACTCGACGCCGTCGGCCCCTGGGAAGTCCTGGGCCACTGGACGCAGGAATATCCCGAGGACGGGTGGAGCATCAGTTGCGTATCCGTTGACGGCGCGGACGTCGTGGGCGCAAAGAACCTCGTCCTCGGCGCCCACGGCTCCGTGGCGGACTATCCCTCGCCCGATGTCCTGATCTATCCTGGCGGCCCCGGCACCCGGCGCCTCCTGAAGGAGGAGCCGCACCTGGAGTGGGTCAGGAAGCAGCGGGCAGAGGTTCCACTGATGGCCTCGGTCTGCACAGGGAGCCTCGTATACGCGGCGGCCGGGCTACTGACCCGAAGGCCGGCCACGACGCACTGGGCCTCGCTGAACCTGCTCTCCGAGCTTGACCCGACCGTCGTCACCGACGTGGACGCGCGGTTCGTGGACGACGGCGACCTCATCACCAGCGCGGGCGTCAGCGCCGGCGTCGACATGGCCCTGCACCTGGTCGCCCGGTTCGCCGGGACCGAACGCGCGCAGGACGTCCGCCGTGGCATCCAGTACGACCCCGAACCGCCAGTCTGAGGCCGCCGGCCAGAAGCCTGGACCAGGAGACCAGCAGAACGACCCTGAACATCCCACGGTGTGCGGTAATCACTGTGCAGGGTTCGGCCACTGCGCCAGGATTCCTCGTTGCATAGCACGGCCACGGACCTTATGGCGTCCAGCTGACCGGTGTCGTCCCCCTACGGAGAGAACCGTGGATTGCCCTTTTGGGGCGTTGGATGCCGCTCACGCCCAAACCGGCAGTTTGGCCGAGGCGAGCGTGTTAGGGGCTGTCACGCTTGAACCCGCCGCTGTCAGCCGGTCCCGGGGCGGAAGCAACAAAAGATTCACCAAAGCCAGCCACAGCGCAAAAAGAGAAAGGCAACCATCATGAAGGTGTCGAAAGCACGATTCACCCTACCTGTCCTCATTTCAGCTCAGTTCGTGATCATGCTGGACACTTCCGTAGTGAACGTGGCGCTGCCCACCATGCAGCGGGACCTCGACCTCACCTCTACGGGAGTTGCCTGGGTGGTCAACGCGTACTTCCTTGCTTTCGGCGGTTTCTTACTCATGTCTGGGCGTGCCGTGGACCTCTTCGGCAGTCGGCGGATGTTCATGGCTGGAAGCACACTTTTCGCGATGGCGACGCTATTGGCCGGTTGTTCCCCAAATGAAGCAGTACTGGTCTTCGCCCGCTTTGTGCAGGGCGTGGCCGCGGCCATGATCAGTCCGGCCGCACTGTCCCTAGTTCTCTCGGAGTTCCAGGGGGCAAGCCGTGCCAAGGCAATGGGCGCATGGGGAGCTGCCTCGACAGCCGGCGGGGCCTTAGGGGTAGGGGCGGGTGGTGCAGTTACCGGTACCGCGGGGTGGAGTTGGGTCTTCTTTCTTACGATCCCGATCTCCGTAACCGCGCTCGTGGCAGCTCCCAGGCTATTCCGGGGGCAGGCCAAGCAGACGAAAAATCGCCACTTCGACGTGAAGGGCGCCTCAGCCATAACCGGAAGCGCCCTCGCTGCAATCTACTCAATGCTCTCTGGCGCCGAACAGGGATGGACGTCCCCGGAGGCACTCGGTGGGGCGGGAATCAGTGTGGGACTGTCGGTGTACTTCATTCTCTGTGAACGAAAAGCACCTGATCCGATTTTGCCGTTGACCTTGTTCCGCAGCCGATCGGTCGGTGGCGGCATCCTCGTCGGGTTCCTCGGCGGGGCCGTGAGAGTATCAACCTTTGTTCTCAGCGCCCTCTACCTTCAGGAAGTCCTGAAAGCCAGCCCTTCCGTGGCAGGGCTGGCGATGATCCCTACATCGGTAGGGGGCTTTATCGTCTCGCTACTACTCTTGCCACGGCTCCTGCGGACGCTGGGCCCCGAGCGGACACTGACAGTGGGTCTGGTGTTGCTAGCAGGAGGCCACTTCTGGCTGTCTCGGGTGCCGGCAGACATCGGATATGCGGTTGATGTTCTTCCTGGCCTGCTCGTCGCTTCGGCGGGAGTGGCCCTTAGCTTCACGCCATCTACGATGGTCATCGCCTCCGGTTTGGCTCCTGAACAGGGCGGCCTTGCTTCTGGGCTGGCAACCGCCAGTTCCCAAATCGGGGCTGCTATTGGCGTCGCCGTCTTCACGGCTGTTATGTCGGTTGGAAGGAACGACTCAGTCGAAATCGGCTTTCAATACGCATTTGTGTCCTCGGGCACGGTGGCAACTGCCGCAGCCCTCATCGCACTATTTTTCCTCCGCTCGTCAACCCTGCACAGGGAGCCCCAAACCCTTCAAGCCGAAGCCTCTAAAAGTGACGCAAAGCCCGTTGGCAGACCCTGACCCCAATGCCATAGACCATTAGCCGAACTGCCAGCGGGACGTGTGCATCTGCCTGGTCGCGCCATCAAAATCTACCGCCCTCCCGGACGTGTAGCGGGCCTCGGAGCGAGCTGGAACGTGTCGTTCGAAGCGGACGAAAATGGCCCGGAAGCCGGGAATGTTGGATTCCCATGCCACGTTTTCCTTGTGCACCAAGGCGTTGGCCCCGGGGAAGTACGCCGCCGCGCCCTTCGCCGTCGGGTACGCCACCAGGCGGAACGTGTCCGCCTGCCGGTCGTTGCCCCGGAACGTGCTCACCACATCCACCAGGTCACGGTCCTTAAAGCCGAGTTCGGCCAGGTCCTCCGGATGCACCAGGATCACCCGGCGCCCGTCCGAGATGCCGCGGTACCGGTCATCCACGCCGTAGAACGTGGTGTTGTACTGGTCGTGGCTGCGGATGGTCTGGAGCACTTGCGCCCAATCCCTTCACCCGCTTGCTTGGAGTACCGGGCGGCCCGGGCATTGATCGCGATTGCGCATGAAGGATGACATTGATTATGGCTTACTTATCTCAGCTTCAGCAGGCAGTGGGTTCACCGAAGGGCAGTGACGTGCCGGCTATGAGCCAGGCGCTGCCGTCCCACTGCATTGCATATCGAAGCTTCCAGTTTGAACAGGTTTGGCCGTTTCTGCCGTGCGCTGCATCCTGGCGTGTTTGTAGGTTTACATCAGCGGAGAGGGCATCGCCGCTGCCGCTGACGTCTACGATTTCCACCTTTTGCCAGTACGAGGATCCAAGGTCAGCACTCCATGCAACTGAGTCACCGAAAGTTGACTGGAGTTCGGGAGTGAATTGCTTGAAGGCGGCGGCGTAGGCCCCTTGGTTGATGCCCTGGCCGTGGAGCAAGAGGCTCTGCCCGATGTTGCGTGCTTGATCGTGGCTGGCCAGGACGGTGAGCGGGAAGGATCCTGAACCCGGTGCCGGGGCGTTGCCGCAGTCTTTGAGCGTGACCGGCACCGATCGTTTCTGCCATTCCTGAACGGCGGCAGCAGCCCGCGGCGCAGTCACTGCGTAGGCGATGCCTTCGGCCCGGACGTTTTCGTCGAATTCGATGGTGACGATAACACCTGAAACCTGACCATCCTGGGTAATCAGGGGTCCACCGCTGTTTCCATGGTTGATAGCGGCATCGGTTTGAATCAGATTGCCAAGAACTCGGTTGCCAATTCTCTGTTCCGCGTTCAGAGCGCTTACTGTCCCTCGGGTCAAGGTGAAAGGCCGACCTAAGGGAAATCCGAGGGCAGCGACATCAGTTCCAATTGGCGGTTCAGTTGTTCTGAACTGAAACTGATGACCTTGGACGGGGGTCTCGGTTCTTACGAGCGCCAAATCAGCGAGTTCGTTCGTACCCAGTGTTGTGGCATTTACCGTTGTGCGACCAAACGAAATGCTTATCGCGGATGCGTCCCGCACCATGTGCGCAGCGGTGACGACCAAATCCGGGCCAACAAGAAAGCCGGTGCCCGTGAAACTGTTCTCACACCTCGTGACGCTGAATTGCCCCACACCCGACTGCGCCTGTGCAACAACCTCCGGCCAACTGCTGGGAACGGCCTCCGTGCTTGGGCTCGGGCTCTGGGATGGATTCTGGCTGGGGGTAGGAGTGCTTCCGCTTGGGACAGGCCCTTGTGCGGTGGGCGGTCCGGACGAACTGGTAGAGGAATCAGGGGAAGGTTCAGACTCAGTTGTGCATCCCGTTGTCCATAAACATAAGCTCACGACTGCCGCAATCGTACAAATCATGGGACTTCGCTTAGTGCTCATCAATTGCCTCCCGGTGCTGAAGGAACGGGACAACAGCCTCAGTACATGGGTGTGAACCACTCCTGCCTACTGCCCCGCAACGCCATTCATAAGTCGTGGAAGCGGCGCATGAAATACAGCTTTGAGCCATGGAGGCAAAATGGGAGATCCCTCAATGATTCAATCAGCGGCCGCTTTTCGTTACTCAGACACCCCAGCGATGACATACTAGCACCGAAAAAATCAGATTTTCCGGATCGGTCCTATCAAATTCGAATGTATGTCACGCCGCTTTACTCATCGGCCATTCGCATGAACGCCCCTGACTCATGAACAGGCTCTGCTCGTCGCCGCCCCTGATTGGGGCTAGACCATGGAACGTGGGTTCCGCGGCCGAGCACAAATCGGTAAGGGCATGTGTTCGAACAATCCTCCAAACCGCACGATCAGATAGCATCTACCGCTGGTGAATAGATAGGGTCTGGATCCAGTCTGGCCAGATCGCCGACGACAATTGCAGCGACCCGTCAGGTTCCGACTATGCAGCGCTGGTTGGAACTGTCCGGCTGCGGGCAACGGGTTCTGGAGCCCGCGTGCCATCATGCATGCCCGGCTCCAGGGCCCAGGCGGCACGATGGAGCAAATTCGCGAGTCGGCCACGAAGGTGACCGACCTGTTTGCGTTTCCTTTTGGCGCCTTTGCCTCGATAACAGGGGCACAAGGCAACGTGCTACGAGCGGAGGCGCGGATGGTCGCCGCTTCGGCCCCATTCCTCAAGCGGGTCTCCGCAGCAACGCATGAAACCACCCACCTGTGTGTGTGCTGCGAGGCGGGACTGTTCTAACCCTGAAAAGCGAAATGTCCAACCACACCTACCGCGCCCTCGGCTGGGAAGGTGTGAGCGTGGATGCCTGGAGCACATCGGCGGGCAGGGTGCTGGTCAGCGATTGGGATGAAACTGCACTGCAGGACTGGTTCGCCACCCACGCCGCCAAGATTTCTCCGGACGGGAAACCTGACAGAACGGACCTCTCACCACTGGCTCTCGAATCGGGCCAAAACGTCACCACTGGAGAGCTGAAGTCCAAGATCCAGACCTTCCAGGACCTGCGGACAGAGATCGACCTCATCCGCCGCCAGGGGTATGCCGTAGTGGACGAGGAATTCGAGCTCGGTGTCGTGGGGGTTTCCGCGCCCGTATACGACTTCAAGCAGCGCATAATTGCTGCCTTCAATGTCAGCGCGCCGAAGCAGCGCCTTGGCCGGCACCTGGAACAGGCTGGAATGCTAGCGGCAAGAGTTGCCTCCGAATTTTCCGCCACCTTGGGCGCATCCGACGGGGTGGAGGCGAATCGCAGGTTGGCCCTGCGGCCTGAGGAGACGAAACCGCCTGCGTGACCGTCGAGTTTCGAGCTCCAGCGGGGGGGGTGGCGGGCGAGATGCCCCCCCTTTATCAAATACTCACAGCTGAGTCGTTTCCGCCGCCGCAGGCAGCACAAGGTTTACTCCACAAGCTGGTCACCGATGGGGGAACCCGGCTCCTGCTCCCCCGTCGGCTAATTCCGCAAGCATGCGGTACACCCCAACCTGACGTCGGGCACGAAGCCGAAAGGCTGTCAGAATACGGCCCGGTCCGGTCCGGTACTTCTGACAGTGGCTCCAGAAAGTCTCAGATGCCAACCTGACGGAAATGTCTCGAAAGACTTGGCGAGGACACCGAGATCGCGCCCGGTTGTGAGACATAACAACGAGGCGTTCTTCAGAAGGTAGTGATGGGGCCGCTGTGTCTCGGTTCGCCGTCTTTCAACCCTCAGCTTGGCGGACAAACTCCGTATGCCGAATGCCCGGCGGCGTTATGCGCCGGCCATTTCCGGTCATCCTCGCTTGAGCCCATGGCCGTCGAAGATCAGACCTTGAAAGTCACGAAGATAGCCGCGCACCCGGACACGGAACGGCTAGGACGGATCAACCAGACTAGGACGACTCGGAAGAAGAGTCCGGATCCCACACACCTGCACTCTGTCGCCGGGTGGGACGCCGCAGCTTCTGATAGCCCAGAAACGTTCCCGCTAAACCCTGAACGTCCTAGGAAACCTACGCTCCGGGCCGCAAAGTCATGCCGCCTGCAACAGAGCCCTGCATGAAGTGGTGAAAGCAGAGCCAGGAGGAGGGGGTCAAAATGTAGGCCGAAGAGCCGCCCGCGGAAAGGCTGTGGACAATGTCCACACCCTTTTGGCGGAACAATCGGCCACATGCCCACCCACCTGCACGAGAGAAAAGCGCCAGGACGACGAAAGTTCCTCAGGAAACCTCACCAGAGGTCACGTCGTCAGCACAACCCCACCCATGAATAGGTGAAGGACCAACCCGGCCACCAAAGAGACAAGAACGGAGCCCCAAATCACCCCACATCCCGGCCAGCACACGGCCCACAAGCCAGGGCACTAGCCCCGCCACCCAAACAACCGAATAGGCCACCGCGGCACCAGGTGCAGACCGCGGACAACGTCAGAGGGACCCGCCGAGAGTCAATGTCCACACATTAAAGCAAAAACCCCTCTGACGAGGGGTCATGCGTGCCCGAGCTGGGACTCGAACTGCATTCCTGGCCTTGAAAACGCTGGGAGGTCGCGGAAAAATGCGGAATCCGAAGCAGTCCGAAGCCAACAGGAGCCGATCCGAAGCCAAGAGTGTGGACAATGTCCACACTCTCTTCTGAGCAACTTTCAATCCGTTCGGGGTAGGAATAAGCCTCCGCCCGTGGACCGCTTAAGCGCCGCTTGGGACGTATACACTGGCAGCGCGTGCATTGGGGGGCCGCCGATGACGCGTGTTCCGACGCCGTTCAGCTATCCTTCCCGTAAAGGACCAGCAGGTCACGGCTGAACTGGTGTGGCGAAGTTTCACAGGGACTGTGCCCGCCGCTGTAGACGGCGATCCGGGCTCCGATCACCTGCGCGAAACGCCGGTGCAGGTGCAAAGGCCATAAGTCATGCTCACCGACCGCAACGAACTTCGGGAGTGCGGCGTCGGCCAGGAATTTCCTCAGGTCCGGTGCATTCTTCATTAGTCCATAGATGTCCCGGACAGAGGCCCGGCGGGTAAAACGGAAGCGGTAGTTGACGAACCGCCGGCGCCCCTTGGGAACCGGGACAAAACCCCTGCGAATGCCCCAAATCAGCAGGGCTGCCCCGATCCGGTCATTGGCCCAGCTGCTGAAACGGCCGATCCGGCCGACGCCACGGAAGCTTTGCCCGGGCTCCGGCGGGCAGCTCAAAAGGGTTAGGCTCTTGAACAGGTCCGGTCTCTTCGAAAAGGCGATTTGGGCAACAATGGCGGCGAAGGAGTAAGCCACTATATGCACGGGTTTGCCGGCGGCCTCGATGACTGCAAGGAAATCCTCGGCAAAGAGTTCGTAGTCGTAACGCCGCTTTGGTGGAACCAGCTTCTCCGGCCCCGCTGCCGCTGACTCATACTGACCGGCCAGGTCATAGCTCAGTACAAAAAAGCCCCCGCCGGCCAGGTCCGGCATCATGAGCGAGAAGTCCTCTTTCGAGCCAGTGGCGCCCGGAACCAGTACGATCCATGGATCGTCGGGGTCACCCATTGCCAAGGCCGCAAGTTGACCGCTGGGTACGGGGATGCGCATGGTCACGGAACCAGCAGGCGGGATGGTCCACTCTACGTCCCCCAGTTGGGCATCCCGCAGGGCAGCCGTATCAACCCTCGCGGAGCAATTCCCCTCTGGACCGACCCCGGACGGTTCCTGACCCTGCGTCTGCGCTGCCATGGTCCAAACATAGCCCGGACGGCTGCCTATGGTGCGGGGTCATGGTCAACAGCCTGCTGTGAGACATTCCGGACGAAAGCGCGCAGGCGCCGGTATACCTCCTGGGATTCCGGATAGCGGTAGTCCTGCTGCCATGTGTGTTCAGTGTTGGCATTCGCCCAGGAGTAGATCAACATGTCTACTGGCACGGCATTCTGTTGAAGCCGTTTAATGAAGTTCACGTTCGCCTCGTAAAAGAAGTCGCGCTCGGATGTAGTGACGAACACCGGTGGGAAGCGGCCGTCGAGCCACTCAATGGGAGACACGAAGCCGGTCGCGGTCCTTAGCCGTTCCATGCCCGGGCCAGTGGAGAAGGCACTCTGCATCCAGCCCCTAGCCTTGCCGGCCGATGGCAGCAACATTCGGACGAAGTTCAGGCTGAGGACAAAGCCGCTCTTGAAAAACACAGAGAAATCAACCACGCTGCAGTGCTGAACCAGTCCCTTCAGGTGCTTCCCGGGGACAGCTGGCTTCAAGGAGTAGTGCGCGGCGAGCTCAGGCCTGAAGATGGTAGCGGTGAGCAAAGCCGCGATCTGACCGCCGGCGGAGTCACCCCCTAAGATCACGCATTCCGGATCCCCGCCGTATTGGCCTATGTTGGCACTTACCCACGCCAAGGCTGCATTTGCATCCCTCAGAACATGGCCCATGTGGAAACGGGGAGGCTGGCGGTAGTTGACGTTGACCACAACCATCCCGCCGAGCGCCTGGTTCGCGCAGTACTTGGTCAGCGCTGACTTGTCCCCGGACGTCCAGCCTCCGCCGTGGAAATAGACGTAGACAGGAAAGGACTTTTGGTTCCCGGCTCTCCCCTCAGGGCTGTCCACAGCCGGAGCAGCAGGGGTGAGCACGTCCAGGTGGTGCGCCCGCACATTGTCGCCCAGGTAATTTATGTCGTGGACGTAGTCCACTTCCGTGATGGGTTCGCTGTTAAACCTCGTCCGCTCACGTGAGCTCACCGAGCGCATGAGGAGCCGCCATGTCCAGACCGGGACGCGGCGCACCACTCCTCGCGCCCGGCGTGCCAGCGAGAAGGCACTTTCGGAATGGTGGACCGCAGTGGTCATCCAATAATGCTAGCCGGAAGACCAGAAATGCCGAACGTCGGCGGGCCCGGGGGCCTTTCGTCCTTGTTGCCTGTTTCGCCCGCAGTATGTATTGGAGGAACACCGGTCCGCTGAAGGCCCTTCCTTGCCCAGGGTCTGGGGAAGCTGTCATGTCTGATCTGCTGAAATGGTGTCCTTTCGCGACGACCCGTTGGACCCTGCTATTCAACACGCTTATGCACCCCGTCTGGGCTGATGCACTCCCTGGACAGACTGTTTGACTCCCAGCGCTTCCGGTCCGAATTCCGGTACGGACCCTTCAGCCGCAGCGTCCCGCTTCCCGACGATGTCAAGGAAGGAGATATCAAAGCCACCTACTCCGACGGGGTATTGGAAGTCCCTGCCCACCTTTCGGACCAAGCAGCGCAGCCGGCGGCCCCGAAGACACCGGCAGTGGTTCATGGACCATACCGGCGCAGCCGCCCCGCCCACACCATCACCGCCGTGCTGTTCCAGGCAGCTGGCCAGCTCCTGTCCCCGGGATTCACGGCCAAGTCCGGCTCGCCGCGGACGACATGCTGTTCACGCGGAACCGGGCCCAAAGCGCCTTCGCCGTCCATGACACCGAACGGCTCTTTGAAAGCTGCATTAGAACGGCCTCAGCAGCGGTCGCCACGCACATGTGCTGCCGGAGACCTGGTAAGCACACAACAGTGGACACCCAATGGCAACGTCGAGCACAGCAGGTATGGCACCCGATTGCGATAACAGCGGCAGAGGGCCACCACCTTGGTCGGCCAAGTTACCTTGAGCCGTGGCTGGCCAGGTAGTTGACCATGCCGTCAACCGTTGCCACGGCCGGATAGTCGCCTTCCGGAATGTCCACGCCCATGGTCTTTGCGATGATTTCCACGAGGTGGAGAAAGTCGAGTGAGTCGAGCTCTAGGTCCTGTCGCAGCCGGACGCGGCCGGCGAGGTTTTCAAGCTCGACGTCGGGGGGCACCTGGCAGATAGCTGCCTGCACGGCCTGACGGGCGTCCTGTCCTTCATAACCTCCGGTGACTGCATCCTCCGGTGACTGCAGCAATTCAGTCCCTAAAGGTCGTGTCCGGCCGGTCCCGCGGGAACGATGCGAGGGGGTGGCGAGGGCCCCTCGACGCGGACGGGCAGCTCGTCGTCCCCCCGAAGAATGGCGCGGAGCAGCCGCCGCTCCTCTCCCCTGAGCGACATGAGCGCGTCGCCGCGCCGCAGTACCAGACCCCCGTCCGCGGTGGCGTAGCGCTTCTGCAGATCTCCCAGCTCCTCGGCTCGCAGCAGCGCGACCGTGCTAGCCCCAGCCAAGTCAACCACGCGGACCAGCGAGGAGGGTCCCGTCAGATCCGTCGCAACGACGCGCCGCTCGCTCTCGGCGAGTATCGTCTTCTGCGCTGCGCGTGTCACGACCAGGGGACGGGACGGCCCGTCCAGCAATCCGGTCAGCACGTCCGCTGCAGCGTTAGGGCGGCCCGTTCTCCGCGCCGCCGCCTGCATCCGCTGCAGGCGACCCGGCTCCCGCAGCAGCTCGTCGATCTTCCAGCCGATCGTCGCGGGAGTGTTGCAGCGGACCGCCGCCCCCTGTTCCATCAGGTAGTCGCCGTTGCGAACCTCCTGCCCCGGGATGGTGTTCACAAGCACCATGGGCAGTCCTGCAGCCATGCACTCCGACGCCGACAGGCCGCCCGGCTTGCCCACAAACAGGTCGGCGCGGCGCAGCAGCTGCGGCATCTCCGCCGTGAAGCCGAGCACGCGGTAGCGGTCGCCAGCGGGCGCCACCAGCTGCTCGATACGCTGCCGCAGCGCATTGTTGCGTCCGCACATGACCGTGGCCGTGAAGGACGAGCGCATGTGCAGCGTCTGCCGCACGACCGAGACGGCATAGTCGCCGCCAGTCGCACCCGCCGAGATCAGAAGCATCGGGGGCTCGTTTGCATCGCGCGCAGGCGCTACGTTCAGCTGGGTAGCGATAGGGATCCCCGTGGCCGCGACGCGGTCGGGGGGCAAACCCAGCGCCATCAGTTCCACCCTCCCCTCCTCCCTGGCCAGGAAGAGCGCGTGGAACGCGCCCGTAAGCCATAGGCCCTGGAAGTCGTAGTCCGTTGTAACGACGGCGGTCCTCGCGTCAATCACGCCGCGAAGGAGCAGTGACGCCAGCAGTTGGGCTGGCAGGAAGTGCGTGCAGATGATCGCGGTCGGCCGGAATCGCTTGATCGCACCGATCACCGGAAGAGCGTTCACCCGTGTCCAGGGGTCTACTGGGCCCCGGCGCCGGAACGGACGGTCGTTGATGTCGTAGCCCCACTCGACCAGCCAGGGCAAGTCCTCGACCAGGACGAAGTAACCCCTGCCCAGCAGTGTGCGGTAGAGCACGCTGCTCACCTGCAGCACGTCCAGCACCTGCACCTCGTCGATGTCGGCGCGCGCGGCACACGCCTGCTGCACCGCCGCCGCGGCGCTGTTGTGCCCCGCTCCTACCCCTGCTGACAGGATAAGTACGCGCTCCCTCCCAGCGGTGTCGGGGCCTCGTGCCGACGTTCTGCGCATGAAGAGAGTCTAGATGAGTAATTCCTATTGCGTAGGGCGGTGGGGAGCCTTTTAAAGTCAGACGGAGAGTGTTAAACCCGGTGTGACCAGTGGACGGATTCTTTGGCCCTGTCCAAAAACACCCAGTTCCCGCGGTCCGGAACGGGCCGTCCACCCTCTCGGGGGCGGGAGGTTGTTACCGTAGTCGACGGCGGTTTGCCTTTTCCTCGCCCAAGAGGGCGGATGGGGTGACTGGAGAAGGGGGGCTGCCGTGTTCGTCGGCCGCCCCTGGGCCGTTATTGTTCACTTGGGAGAGGGCGACGCGGGCGCGGCGGACAAACCTGACAGCCCGCCATCCCCCGTAGAGAGCGGCAGCCAAGAGGACTAAGCCAGTGGCAAGCAGGGCCCACGGTGCGTAGAGGACGCGCGTAGCTGCTTGGCTGGTGCCGGCCTCAGAGGTCAGCGTTGCCTCGGCGGTGCCGTTCTGGACAATGGGTGCCTGTGCGAGACGGGCGTGCAGGTCAATGCTCGCTCCTGGAAGCAGTCCATCGGGGGCGTCGAATTTCAGGCTGGTCGCCGTGTCAGGCCAGCCGGAGAGGTTCATGTCAGCGGACGGATGCAGGATGGTGTTACCGGTGTTGCGCACGGGCAGAATGAAGTCGAGGCTGTCCCTGTTCTGCTTCCAGCTCAGATTGCCGTGGGCGAGTGATTTAGCCGCGGTGCCGGCGACGTTGAGGTAGATACGCACGCCTTGGCGTTGGATCGTGTCCAGTCGGAGGGCGGTATCGCCTTTGACTGCGGTGGTCTTGCCCTGGACGGTGGGGCTTTGGATTATGAGCCCGCCTGCATAGTCTCCTGGAGCGGTGCTTTGGGGAACGGTGAGACGGAAAGGGACTTTCAGGTCCGTGTTGGCGGGGACGGTAACGCGTTCGGCATCAAGCTGAATCCACGCGCCGACACCGTTGCGTGGATCGGATTGTGCAGCCATGGCGAACGTTCCCTGCACGGTGTTCTCCCCGTCTACGGGGTAGGTGAGCAAGGTCACCGGTGAGGAGGTGTGGTTGGAGACGACGGCTGTGGCCTCCGTCGCTGCCCCGGGATAGAGGGACAGGTGGAAGAAGTCCGATTCTGTCTCCGGCCGGATACCCAATGTCCCATTGTCGACCGCAGATACGGGTTCGGCCGCGATGAAGATGCCCAGGGTCAGCAAGACCATGGCGAAGATCACTCGCAAGGGCCGGTGTGAGTGCTGGTGCGGAGACGGGGGTTTCACGTTTTTCAGTCCTAAAAGGCTTCCGGATGACCGGGGATTGCTGTGCTGTGGTGTGGAAAGGGAACGGCCGGCGGGCTGGCCAGCGGAGGTTGCCTGCTTTCCGGCCCGCCCGCCTTCCCCTGTCGGGGGCAGCGGGCGGGCCCGTGCGCTTAGCCGATGGTGTAGGTAATGGTGGAGGTGTAGGGGTTCAGGGCGCCGCTCGTGCCAACAGCGTAGTTAGAGCGGAAGGCGTTGGCCGGAATGGCGAGGCTGAACGCCGGCGTCAGTGTGTACGTGCCCATGTTCTGGCCCAAAGTGGAGACTAGAGCTTGAGAGGACGTTGACAGGGCCAATTCCGGAGCGGTGATGGTTGCAGCAGCGTCCGATCCGGCGCCTGCGGTGATGGTGCCGGGCGCTATCGTCAAGCCGCTGACTGGGAGAGTGCGGGCGGTCAATTCATCCGTTCCGGCGGCGCTGGTCGGCGTGGTTGCGCTGACCGAGAGAGCCCATGCCGCACCGGTGCCGCGGGCATCGGTGATAGTCCATTCCGAGGAGGCATTGCCGGTGGAGGTCTGGGTATTCGATCCGTTCAGCGTGACCCCTGTCAGGGTGGCTCCGGACGTGGTGGCCGTAAGCGTTCCGCCGGAGATCGTGGAGTCGACGACGTCCGCGGAGGCGGGGGTCAGCCCGATGGAGAGAGCGATACCGGCCGTGGCGAGGACGGCCGAGACTTTGGTAATTCTACGCATGGTTGTTTCCTGTGTTTTGGGTTGATAAAGGTGAAAACGCGCACTGCCGGATGAAAGGCCGGGCACTAAATGAGCGCTGTGGAGCGTCGTCGTTGCGGGCAGCATGCCGTGGCAGTGAGACCGGTATCGCCACGGTTGCCAGCGCAAAAGTCCGTGCGGTTAGCGGTGATGGCGGGCGCCCTTCACTTACGATGTTCCTGCCGGCTTTCGATCCCGCTGGGGCGGGGAACCGATTATCAGCGTGAATTAGTCTATGGTTTTTGATGATGCGAAAAAGTGGCGATGAATTCGATTCATGCAGACTTTTGCCACAAAGGCATCACTTCGTGCAGAGAAGCCGGTGAGCGCCGGCTCATTCAAGTCCAGTCCGGCCGGTCTCCCACGACGTCCGGTCCTGAGGCCAGCCCAGCAGGCTCGGCGGGATTCAGGGACTGGTGCATGCTTGTCGGGTACATCGCCGTCCGCGTCGGGATACAGACCGCAACGCTGCATGATTTTCAGTCTTCTCATTAAGTCAGTCAGACGCTGGGATTCTTCTCACCCGACTGGAACGGGGACACGCGCGGCCCATAAGGGACGATGGCGGGAAACCGCCCGCCGTCGTCCGCTGTTATTGGGCTACTTCGTGAGTGCCCCCTCCAACCAGGACCTCAGCACCGGCGCGGGAGCCGCACCGGCCTGCCTCGCGACGATCTTGCCGTCGACGATGACCAGTAACGTTGGCACCGCCTGAATGGCGAACCTGGCGGAGAGCTGCGGCGAGTGGTCCACGTCGACCTTCACAAGTTTGATCTGCCCCGCGCGTTCGTGTGCCAACTGGTCCAGCACGGGGCTCACCATCCTGCAGGGTCCGCACCACACCGCCCAAAAGTCCACCATCACCGGAACGCCGGACCGTTCGGCGATCTCGCCGAAGTCATCGTCGCCCGCTTCAACCACCCAGGGAAGCTCCCGGTGGCAACTCCCGCACCGTGGTCGGCCCTCTGCGACAGCCGGAACGCGGTTGGACTTGCCGCAGTGGGGACATTTGATGATGGCCTTGTTCATGCGGTTCCGGCCCCTTCCAGCTCCCTCGTGCTATAGTCAACCACTAGTTCCCCTCCGGATGCGGTCACCGTGACCACTCCGCCCTCCGCGATGCTGCCACGCAGCAGGGCCCGGCCCACCTGTGTTTCGACCACATGGGAAATATAGCGGCGCAGTGGCCGGGCTCCGTAGACCGGATCGAAGCCGCGTTCGGCGATCAGAAGACGTGCCTCCTCGGTCAGGTGCAGCTCTATTTGCTGCTCGGCCAGCCGCTGCCGCAGCTGCTGGAACTGCAGGTCGACGATTCGTTCGATTTGCGGCAGCCCCAGGGGTGCGAACAGGACCGTATCGTCCACGCGGTTGAGGAACTCGGGGCGGAAATGCGCCCGGAGCTCCCCCATAACCATGCCGCGCGCCTCCTCGGTGATCGCCCCGCCTTCGGCCGAACCCTCCAGAAGATACTGGGAGCCGATATTGGAGGTCATGATGATGACGGTATTGCGGAAATCGACGGTCCGGCCCTGCGAGTCCGTAATCCGTCCGTCGTCGAGCACCTGCAGCAAGGTGTTGAAAATGTCCGGATGCGCCTTTTCCACCTCATCGAACAGCACCACCGAGTACGGCTTCCGCCGTACCGCCTCCGTGAGCTGTCCGCCTTCGTCGTAACCGATGTAACCAGGAGGCGCACCCAGCAGGCGGCTCACCGTGTGGCGCTCCTGATACTCACTCATGTCCAGCCGGACCATTGCGTTCTCGCTGTCGAAGAGCGCCGCAGCCAGAGCCTTTGCAAGCTCGGTCTTCCCGACACCGGTCGGGCCGAGGAAGATGAAGGAGCCGATAGGCCGGCGGGGATCCCGAATACCGGAGCGGGCGCGGATGATGGCATCCGACACCGCGCTAATCGCTTCTTCCTGCCCCACGACGCGGGCGCGCAGGATTTCATCCAGGTGCAGGACTTTCTCACGTTCGCCCTGCTTCAGCCGTGCGACCGGTATGCCTGTCCAGGCCGCGACAATGTCGGAGATCTCGTCTTCCGTCACCACCTCGCGGAGCAGGCGTTTTTCACCCTGTTTCGCGGTCAGCCGTTCTTCCTCGCCGGCCAGCCGCCGTTCGAGGTCGGCAAGCCGGCCGTAGCGTAGCTCCGCCGCCCGGTTGAGGTCGTAGTTCCGCTCGGCTTCCTCAGCCTCCAGCCGCACCCGCTCCAGTTCACTGCGGATTTCCTGCAGCTTGTGGATCGCCTGGCGCTCGGCTTCCCATTGGGCCCTCTTCGCGTCGGCCTCGGCGCGAAGGTCTGCCAATTCACGCCTCAGCTCCTCGAGCCGGGTCTTGCTGGCCGGATCGGTCTCCTTGGAGAGTGCCGCCTCTTCGATTTCAAGCCGCGTGACCCTTCGGGTGAGCTCATCCAGTTCCGCCGGCATCGAATCAATTTCCGTCCGCAGCCGGGCGCACGCTTCATCCACGAGGTCAATGGCCTTGTCCGGAAGAAACCGGTCAGTGATGTACCTGTGGGAAAGGGTAGCCGCAGCCACCAGAGCACTATCCTGGATCCGTACACCGTGGAAGACCTCAAGTCGCTCCCGCAGCCCGCGAAGGATGGAAATGGCGTCCTCGACGTCGGGCTCGTCAACCGTGACCGGCTGGAAGCGGCGTTCCAAAGCCGCATCCGACTCAATGTGTTTGCGGTATTCGTCGAGGGTGGTGGCGCCGATCATGTGCAGCTCCCCGCGGGCCAGCATGGGCTTCAGCATGTTCCCTGCGTCCATCGACCCCTCGGACGCGCCTGCCCCGACGACGGTGTGCAACTCGTCCACGAAGAGCAGGATCCTGCCTTCTGCCGCCAGCACCTCGGCCAGCACCGCCTTCAGCCGCTCCTCGAATTCGCCGCGGTACTTGGCACCGGCCACGAGGGCGCTCAGGTCGAGCGAGAAAATGGTCTTGTTCTTCAGGCCTTCCGGCACATCCTGCCGGACGATCCGCTGGGCCAGTCCCTCCACAATGGCGGTTTTGCCGACTCCAGGCTCGCCGATAAGCACCGGATTGTTTTTGGTCTTGCGTGAAAGTATCTGGACGACCCGCCGGATTTCCGCGTCACGGCCGATGACCGGATCCAGCTTTCCGGTGCGGGCGTCCGCCACCAGATCGCGGCCGTACTTCTCCAGCGCCTCGTAGGTCTGCTCCGGCGTTGCCGAGGTGACGCGCTGGTTTCCCCTGACCTGGGTCAGGACCGAGAGGAACGCCTCACGGGTGATGCCGTGCTCGGCCAGCACCCTGCCGGCCGCCGTGGACCGGCCTTCCTCCGCCAGCGCGACCAGCAGGTGTTCCACCGAGACGTACTCGTCCCTGAGCCGTTTGGCTTCACGTTCAGCGGCATCGAGGAGTGTCCCGAGCCTGCGGCTCACGTACACCTGCCCTGGCGCCGCCCCCGGACCGGTGACCTTCGGCTTCCGCCGCAGCTCGGTCTCGACCGCCCTGTTCAGCTCATCCACGTCCACCTGCATGCCAGCGAGTAGCCGCGGAACGAGGCCCCCCTCCTGCTCCAGCAGGGCCGCCAGCAGATGCTCCCCGTCGGTCTCGGTATGGCCGTGTTGCTGGGCGATCCGCTGGGCCCCGGCCAACGCCTCCTGCGACTTCTGGGTCAAACTCTCCATGTTCATCGCGAAGTAGTCCTTTCCACTTGCGTGATTTCAACCAAACGTCGTTCCAGCGTGTCCACCCGCGCCAGCAAGTCCAGTACCAGCGGAATTGCCGCATAGTTCAGCGCCAGCTCCGAATGCAGCCGGAGGACGAGCGCGATCAGTTCCGGGGCCTGCGGACTGAACCAGGGGCCGCCCGGAGCATCGCCTCCTAGCGGCCGAACCAGATCCAGCTCTACGAACCGCCTGACGACGTCGGGGTGGACACCGCTGCTGCGCGCCACCGCCTCGAGATTCAGGCGCCACGGGTAGGCGAGCGCATACACTTCGCTCATTGTTCCTCCCTCGGATTAAAGTCGGAGATGCTGGCGAGTTTCTCGTACAGCTTGCGCTCCTCCGTGCTAGGGCTCGGGGGCACCATGATTTTGATCTCCGCATACAGGTGCCCCGGTAATCCCCGCGGGTTGGGCATACCCTGTCCTCGCAGCCGCAGCCTGCGGCCGCTAGAGGAGCCCTCGGGCACGGTGATTGTGACTGTCCCGGTTGGCGCCTGGGTCTTGATCCTGGCCCCTACGGCGGCCTCCGAGGGCGACACCGGAAGGTCGATGTAGATGTCCCGGCCCTTTAGCCGGTACCTGCTGTCGGGCTGAAACCGCACGGTCAGTAGGAGGTCGCCCGCCGGGCCCCCTTCGCGGCCCGCCGCGCCTTCCCCGGCCAGACGGATGCGCTGCCCATCGAGCACACCGGGAGGCACGTCGACGTCATAATCACGGGTCTCCCCGTCCGGCTGAGCCAACCTGACGGTGTGCTTTCCGCCGCGGACAGCTTCCTCGACGGTCAGCCATAGTTCGGCTTCGTGGTCCGCCCCCCGGGACGGGCCCCCTGCCTGTTGCCGGAACCAGCCACCGAGCAGATCCTCCCAGTCGACGTCGCCTCCCATGTCGACATGGGCGTTGCCGTACGCGCCGCGTCCCGGGCGCGGGCCCGGTCGGGGGCCGGGGCGCGGCCCGCCGGAACCCCACCGCGTGCCGCCGCCCCCCGGCCTAGCGCCGCTGTCGGCGTACTGCCGGTAGTCGGCGCCGAACCGGTCATAGCGCGCCCTGGTTTCGGGATCTGACAAGGTGTCGTAGGCCTCGCCGATCTCTTTGAACTTGTCGGCGGCATCCGGCTCCCGGTTGACGTCGGGATGGTATTTTCTTGCCAGTTTGCGGTAGGCGCGCTGGATTGCGTCAGGCTTCGCCGTGCGCGGGACGCCGAGAACTGAGTAGTGATCCTTAGCCACGGTCCGGGGTCACCGCCCGGCTCACAACGACGGCGGCTGGCCTGAGGATGGTGTCCGTGCCGCCGTAGCCCGGGCGCAGTACGGTCAGTACAGTCCCCGGGGGAGCTTCGTCCGTTTCCGACACACTGACCACCTCGTGGGTCCGTGGGTCGAAAGGGACGTTCTCGGCGTCGATCCGCGGGTAGCCGAGGCGGGCCAGGGTGTCGATGGCCTGGGATCGGATAGCGGCTATGCCATCGACGAGCGGGTCCCCGGCAGACGGGGCGTGAGCCAAGGCCAGTTCCAGGTTGTCCAAGACCGGCAGCCACGCCAAAGAGACCGCTGCGCGCTCCTGTGCCCTCAGCTGTGCGCCGTCCCGGGCGGCGCGCTTTCGAACGTTATCGGCGTCAGCCAGGGCACGGCGCCACCGGTCCTCCATTTTGGCCAGCGCGTCCGCCTGTGCCGCCTCTTCGGTTTCCCTTTCCTCGGGTGCGGCGGCCTCTGCCCCGTCATTTCCTGGATGGGCCTGTCCAGCCTGTCCAGCCTGCCCTGCCTGGTCGCTCATGGCCGTTCCTAGCCACGATCGAATTCTGCATCGACGATGTCATCGTCATCTACATCGTTGGACGCTCCGGGCTGAGACGCAGATCCCTGGCCAGCCCCTGCAGTGGCCGCGGAGGCCGCCGAGGCGCTCAGCGCCGACTGCAGCTGCTGGAGCTCGGAAATCAGTTCCCTCGCGGTGCCAACGTCCGCCTGGTTGCTGACGGCGTCGCGCGCCTGGCCAACCAGCAGTTCCGCTCTGGCTTTGTCGTGCACCGGGACTGCGTCACCAAGGTCTTTGACGGCCCGCTCGACGCGGTAGGCCACCGCGTCGAGTTCGTTGAGGGTGTCGATTCGCTCCCGGTTCTGCAGGTCCTCGCTTCTGTGAGACTCAGCCTCGGCAATCATGCGCTCAACTTCCTTGGCGTCGAGGTTGGAGCCTTCGCTGATCGTGATGCCCTGTTCCTTGCCCGTGTCCTTGTCGCGGGCGGTGACGTTCAGAATGCCGTTCGCGTCGACGTCGAACGTGACCTCGACCTGCGGTTCTCCGCGAGGCGCTGGCCGGATATCGGTCAGCTGGAACCGGCCCAGCACCCGATTATCCGCCGCCAGTTCCCGCTCCCCCTGCAAGACCACCACGTCCACGGCGGGCTGGTTATCGTCGGCGGTGGAGAACACTTCGCTGCGCCTTGCGGGGATGGTCGTGTTGCGCTCGATGATCTTTGTCATCACACCGCCGCGGGTCTCGACCCCCAGGGAAAGCGGCACAACGTCCAGTAGCAGGACATCCGAGACCTCGCCTTTAAGCACTCCGGCCTGGATCGCCGCACCGATAGCCACGACTTCGTCTGGATTGACGCTCATGTTGGGATCTTTACCGCCGGTCAGACGCCGAACGACGTTCTGTACCGCGGGAATGCGGGTGGAACCGCCGACCAAAATCACTTCGTCGATGTCGTTGGCGGTGACCTTGGCATCCGTCATCGCCTGCTTGACCGGATCCATGGTGCGTTCCACCAGATCATGGGTGATGTCTTCAAAGACGGAGCGCCGAACGGTGGTCGTCAGATGCTTGGGGCCCGTGGCGTCGGCAGTGATAAAAGGAAGGTTGACCTGGGTCTGGGTCACAGAACTCAGCTCGACCTTCGCTTTCTCGGCCGCCTCAAACAGGCGCTGCAACGCCTGTGCGTCCGACCGGAGGTCGATGCCCGCCTGCTTCTGGAAGGCGTCGGCCAAGTAATCGACAAGGCGACGGTCAAAATCGTCCCCGCCAAGGTGCGTGTCACCCGCCGTAGAGCGGACCTCCACAACCCCGTCCCCCACGTCCAGCAGGCTCACATCAAAAGTTCCGCCGCCAAGGTCGAAAACCAACACCGTCTCATGCTGACGTTTGTCGATGCCATAAGCCAGGGCCGCTGCAGTAGGTTCGTTGATGATCCGCAGGACTTCCAGCCCCGCAATCCTGCCCGCGTCCTTGGTCGCGGTGCGTTGTGCGTCGTTAAAGTACGCGGGAACCGTAATGACGGCCTCCGTCACCTTTTCGCCCAGCTGCTTCGCAGCGTCGTCCACTAGCTTGCGGAGAACGAGCGCACTCACCTCTTCGGGTGCGACTTTCTTGCCCTGAACCTGGAAACGCGCCACGCCGTTGTCGTCCGCTGTGACGTCGAAACTCACGGCCTTGGCCTCATCCGTGATCTCGTCATAGTGTCGGCCGATGAACCGCTTAGCCGACGTGATAGTTCCCTTGGGGTTGAGAATCGCCTGCCTTCGGGCCAGTTGACCCACAAGCCGTTCCCCGGTGTCGGTGTACGCCACAACTGACGGAGTGGTCCGGGCACCTTCCGCATTGGCTATGACGCGAGCCTCCCCGCCTTCCCAGACGGCGATCACCGAGTTGGTTGTGCCGAGATCAATCCCTACTGCTTTGGCCATGACGCGCTCCGGTCCTAGAGGGCGATCGGTCCGGTGGGGGCGTCCGCCCGAGATTGCACCGCATGACTCACCCCCTGTCCTGTTGGGCCACGAGGCGCAACGGGCTTTGTCATCGGCCTTATGTGTTTGAGTCTGCCCCTTAGACCAGAGCGACGGCATGACCCTCTAGGGTCCAAATATGCCCGACGGAATTGACCTCTCAGGGCTAGGCCCGCCAGGCGTATCCTCCGCGGCGCCGAGATGCGGCGGCCGAGGGATTGCACGGCTCCGGTCAAGCGCGAAGTCGAAGCGCACACCAGCGGCAACGGGTTGACCTGGGGGATTCATATGCGGGCCGCTTTTAGGCATTCCGGGGCCATGCGGACACGATGGTCGTGGAGGAGACTCAACCTGTGACCTGTTTCCTAGACAGCCAGGGAAGGCAGCGGGAATCCAATGAGTACGAGCAGACCAGCGGCCTCCGCGAAAACGGCCCCACTCCCGGCGCTACGCCGCAGGGGGTCGTGGACCGCCGTTCTCTGCGCGGGGATCCTTGTGTTCGGGTCGGCGTGTACAGGGTCGCCTCCCGCTCCGGCACCGCAATCCGCCAGCTCCGGGGGTTCGAGTTCCACAGGGGACCTTTCCGCCGTTCCTGGAATCGTCAGAGAAGTCGAGCCCTCTGTGGTCACGATCGAGACGTCAGGCGGCATCGGTAGCGGAGTGGTCTACCGCAGCGACGGCACCATCGTCACGGACGCCCACGTGGTGGAGGACCAACAGAAGAAGCCATTCAAGAGCGTCCGGATCCGCTTCGCGGACGGATCTCAGGCGTCGGCCATCGTCCTCGGTGTTGACGACCCAACGGATGTGGCAGTGTTGAAGGCTGACCGGGGCAATCTTCCGGCTGCCAAGTTCTCGACGGCGCTTCCCGAAGTTGGGCAGCTGGCGGTTGTTATTGGCAGTCCGCTCGGCTTGGAGCAGACCGTCACGGCGGGCATTATTTCCGCACTTCACCGTAATATGCCACCGTCCGAGGGATCGCCGCAGGGGCTTATCGACCTGATCCAGACAGACGCGCCCATCTCCCCGGGAAATTCCGGTGGGGCCGTGGTCAACAGCAGGTCGGAGATCATTGGACTCTCAGAAGCGTATCTGCCGCCCAGTTCGGGAGCCGTGTCGATCGGGTTCGTGACTCCCGCGGCCACGGTGATCGACGTGGCAGACCAGATACTGAAGAGCGGAGTGGCCACACATCCGGTCCTCGGAATCGTTCCGACCGACATCTCTCCTGAGGTCGCAAACCGCTTTGGCCTTCCTACAACGTCGGGCGCGCTTGTCATCGAAGTTGCCCCGGGGGGACCGGCAGCCAAAGCGGGATTGCAGCCAGGAGACATCATTACCCAGTTCGACGGGCAGAAGATCACCAGTGTGACCGACCTCCTTGCCGCTGTCCGCAAGAAGGAGCCGGGCCAGCAGTCCGACATCGGGCTTCAGCGCGGGCAAGACACAAAGTCAGTAAAAGTCACGTTGGGGAGCACTGCAAAGGAATAGACCTGTTCCTGGGAGCCCTACCAGCAAGACTACGATGAACCATTTCCAGAAACAGAGGCATGGCCATGTCTGACCCACTGGCACAACAATTGTTTACGGGATCAGGAGCTGCGTTGATTATCCGGGGCATTGCGGCCGTTCTATTCGGCATTTCGGCTGTCGTCTGGCCCGGTGTTTCCGTACTCGCAATGGTGATCCTCTTCGGAATTTACGCTGTCTTTGACGGCACCACCAATATCGTGCACTACGTCACGCGCAAGCGGCGCCGGTCCGTCTGGCAACTAGTGGGCGGCATCATCTCCGTGCTCGCGGGTCTCGTCGCCTTCGTCTGGCCGGGCATCACCGCCCTTTCGCTGGCGCTCGTCATCGGCCTGTGGGCGGTCATTCTCGGTGTCTCCCAGATGGCGCTGGCCTTTGAAATCAAAAGGACTCTCGAGCTATGGTGGCTCTGGCTGATCACAGGTATCGTAACTACCGTTTTCGGCCTCTTCTTAGTCGTTCTTCCCGGCCCGGGCATACTCAGTCTCCTGGGGCTGCTCTCGTCGTTCGCAGTTCTCTTCGGAATACTTCTCATCGGCTCCGGATTTGTAATGCGCAGGCTGGGCAGAAACCCCAGCACCCGGCTCTCGATGGGCTAAGAGCCTGCCAACGGGGCAACGGCTTCCAGGCAAGGGCTTCGAGCGTGCGTGGGGGTCTAATCCCCGATCAGCCGGCCCGAGGCAGCAGGTCCAAGGAATTTCGCGGGGCCGCGACTTCATCCCTCGGGTACCGGACTCGCTGCATTTCCGGATCTCCCGGAGGCATTGACACGCCAACGATCCGGGTCTACTACTGGGCTTATCCGGTGCACCCAATCGCCCCCATGATGGTGCCCATGCCGCCGATCAGTGCCAATGTAACGCTTGTACCAGCTGTCGCGACGATGCCGGCTCCGTGGCCGGGGACTGACATAGGAGCCAACATGATTTCTGGATTTCGTGATCCACATCTCGCGCAGATTCGTCCGGTTCGGGTACGCACGCCGCAGGGCTGCGAGGAGTGTCTGTCTTTGGGCACTCCATGGGTACATTTGCGTTTGTGTCTCTCCTGCGGCCATGTCGGATGTTGTGATTCTTCCCCTCTGCGGCACGCGCGAGCTCATGCCACCGAGTTGCATCCAATTGTTCGTTCATTGGAGCCCGGCGAGGACTGGCGCTGGTGCTATCCCCATGAGGCATTCGTCTAAGGTACCGGCGCAACCAGCTGATGGAACCTGTCGAAGGCTCGAGGATGATCGAGACACCGGACGTTTCCGGTGCCTATCCACGGCTCGGCCAAGCCCAGATTGATTTGTTGGGCCGTGCCGGCCACAGCCGGGCTACCTCCGCCGGAGAAGTCCTCATACAGGCGGGAAACTTCGACACTGACTTCTTCGTCGTCCTGCAGGGCACGGTACTGGTCGTGGAGGGGCTGCATGTCGCCGGGAGCAGACAGCCTGCTGATCTGGGCCCCGGCACGCGGATCCTCGAAGTTCACGGTCCGGGTCGGTTCCTCGGCGAATTGGGTCTGGTCGAGGGGCAACCGGCCTTTGCCAGTACTGTGTCCGCCGAGGCAGGCGAAGTGCTCCAGATCAGCGGGGAGGATCTGCGCCGTGTGGTCCTGACCGACGCTGAGGTGGGCGAGACCATCCTGCGGGCACATCTTCAGCGCCGGATCCTGATGATCAGCTGGGGCGCGGGCATGCGCATCGTTGGATCCCGTTTCAGCCGTGACACGATTCGCCTCTTGGAGTTTGCAGCCGCCAACCGCCTGCCCCACCGCCTGGTCGATCTGGAGAATGACGAGCAGGCGCACGCCATCCTGGACCGGGTCGGGATCCTCGCGAACGACCTGCCCGCAGTGGTGCTCAGCGCCTCGCGCGTCCTCAGAAACCCTTCAACCGCAGATCTGGCCGTTGCCATGGGGCTACGGGCGGTAAAAGAGCACTCGGCCTCCTACGATCTCATGGTGGTCGGGGCCGGGCCGGCAGGCCTGGCGGCCGCCGTCTACGCAGCGTCCGACGGATTGTCGGTCGTCCTTAAGGAAGGTTTCGCGATAGGTGGGCAGGCCGGGACGTCTCCGCGGATCGAGAACTTTCTCGGCTTTCCCGCCGGGATCTCCGGCGGGGAACTCACTGAAAGAGCGGTCATTCAGGCCCGCAAGTTCAGAGTCCAGATCAACGTCGCCTGCCGGGCAAGCACCATCGAGTTGAGGGACGGCGAGTTCCGCGCCGAGTTCAACGGGAGTGGCCCGGCCACCTCGCGGGCTGCGCTGCTCGCAACCGGGGTTCATTACCGCCGGCTGCCAGTCCTCGGGCTGGAGGAATTCGAGGGGATTAGTGTCTTCTACGCCGCCACGGTCCACGAGGCCAGGCTCTGCGGATCGCAGCCGGTTACCGTCGTCGGCGGTGGAAACTCCGCGGGACAGGCCGCTCTTTTCCTGGCCGGCACGGGAGCACCAGTGCGGCTGGTAGTGCGCGGGGCGGACCTCCGGGCGGGCATGTCCACGTATCTCGCGGAACGGATCGAAGAGCACCGTGGCATAGAGGTGCTGCTGCGGGCCAACATCGTGGGCGTGGACGGTTCAAGCGCCCTTGAACGGATAATCGTCGATCTGGGAGCCACAGGCGAACAACGCATCTTCGAGTCCCGTTACCTATTCATTTTCATTGGGGCCAAGCCGCACACAGAATGGCTGCAGGGTAAGCTCGCCCTGGATGACGACGGCTTTGTTCTTACCGGCGCTGATCTCGAGGACTTTCCTCCTGAATTCAGCCATCTGGGCCGCAGACGAATGCCCTTGGAAACCAGCCTCCCCGGGATGTTTGCGGCCGGCGATGTTCGGCATGGATCGGTGAAACGCGTCACGGCTGCCGCCGGTGAAGGCTCAACAGCAGTGGCAATGATCCACGAGCACCTGCGTCTCCTCCGGGATGGACCATCCAGGGCGCGTTGGAATGAGGGCCAGTGAAGTTCAACAGGAACGTGCCGACCTCTGGGTGTCATGTGACGGCACGGGCACCAATGCCGGCGATTTTCAGTCACGTCGCCTCGGCCACTAGGTTGTGCCTCTTCGAGATGGACGATCGAAACGCAGATCCGGCTGGAGGCCATACGAGCGTAGCTTGGCGGTATTGGAGCGCCGATCCCGGCCTTGCCGCATCGGCCGCAGAATTGGCCGAGCCCGCAAGAGACGACCGTGGGTCTCCCGGCCAAGTAAGGCGTTCGACGGCCTGCGTCGAGGGTTCATGTTCAGGACGGCATACCGAGGGACCCTAAAATGGCCGATTCTAATCTCCGTGATGGGGACAAGCGGCTCAAGCCCGGACCCCGATCACAGAGGGCAACGGAGTATGGTCGGCCAGGCTCGTATTCCCTGTAAGAGCCCCTTTGCTGTGGACGAGACGAGGATCATTATGTTCGATCGAAGTATGGCAGAGGAAATCCTCAACACGACCGCGCAGTCGGTCTCGGAGATGTCGTTCTGCGAGGTCACCGACCGTTACGTCGCGGTGAATGGCCAGTTGGATCCCGTCCCCGAACGCGCGGCGTTGCCTCAGGACCTGGACGTCCGGCGTCTCAATGGCAGGGACTCCGTTCTCCCGTGCGCCAGGCCAGGCTGGCGATATGCACTGTTCACCGTTGGCGATGCTGGCGAGCTGAGCGGGTGTCTGGTGCTGTCCGCCGCCAGCTCTCCAGATCTCCCGCAACTGATACAGCTGCGGACAGTTGCGGGGACAACGGGAAGGACTCATGCCAGGGGATCCCCCGGGGAACTCCCGAATGACTCAACCGGTCAACTGCTCCGCAGTGACGACATGAACCAGCGTCTCCTGTCCCTCTCGGCGACGGTACTTGAGCTTGAAGAACACGCCAGGATCCGGGATGCCTTGGACCAGGGCGCGACTCCCGACCTCGGAGACAGTGACTCAAGGGAGAGACTCCTGGCGGAGGTCCTTTCACAGCTGACGGGGCGGCCCATCTGTATAGAGGACGAATTCGGGCATATTAGGGCGGCGGCCGGGACCGGGTCCAGACGTCCCTATCCAAGGCTTGGCGCGGCGGCCAGGTCGCGCACTGCGCAGCTCTGGCTTGCCTCCGGCTCACCGGTCCGCGAACCGCGAAGGCTCGTTGCCCTTGCCCTGTCACGCGGGGAGGTGTTGGGGGCTATTTGCATGCTGGAAACAGACAGGCCGGTCACAGCCGGCAACGTCTTCGCTTTGAAGTACGCAACGCGGCTCTTGGAGGTCGAGTTGTCGCACCGCCGCAGCCTGGCCCGGCTGGAAATGAGGCTGGGGCGCGACCTCGTGAACGAACTCGTGTCCGGAATGGATGGTGCGATGGCGGGCGTTCGAACGGAGGCACTGGGATATGACATCAGTGGTCCGCAGCACGTCATCGTGGCGGAGTGGCAGCCGCCAAGAACCGACGATACTGTCGTGGTCGCACTGCGCAGGACGTTGCTGGAACTCCGTTCATCCGCGCTCGTTTCACGGCGCGCGGACATGGCTGTTGCCGTGGTCCGCGGAGATCCGTTGGGTGCCGAGGTCTTTTCCGTTGTCGCCCGGACCCTACGAAGTGCCACGGGGGCTGTGGGCATCGGCGGTCCAAGCCTGGATGTCGGCCAGATTCCGCGCTCCTTCTCGGAAGCCCTGCACGCGCTGCACATTCGGTCCAGTTCAATTGACCGCTACGGTGTCACCCGCTTTGATCAACTGGGGATCTACCGCATCTTGGACACAGCCGGAGGCGAACCGGATCTGGCGGGCTATGTCGACGAGTGGCTGGGTGACCTTCAACGCGCCGACGATACCCGGGGGTCTGACCTGGTGCAAACCCTGGCCCAGTACCTGGACCACGGCGGCAACTATGACAGTACGGCCGAGAGCCTGACCATCCATCGAAGCACCCTGCGTTACCGCCTGAAGTCCATCCGGCAGATCAGCGGCTTCGACCTTGCCGATCCCGAGACCCGACTCAACCTGCACGTCGCAACGCGTGCATGGCGACTTCGTCCGCACGGCGCCCCATTTCACGTCCCATAGCCGACATCAACAGGCCGAACAGCCGCGGTGAAGGCGGTGCCGGCTGACCTGCCGGATTCGAATATGGGCAGTTTTGGACGGGCAGGGCCATGCCGCTTCCATGGCGGCAGAGGAACTCCTAGGTGAGGGCGCTGCCGTCAGCCTCTGACCGAGTGATCAGGAGAAGCCCGCAGGGCCACGAACCGCGGCGGCCGGAGCAGACCCACCGGAGTGAGGCATCGGAAACCTGTGTCCACGGCGACGGTGACCTCAAAGTCGCTGGTCATAGACACTAAATCGTAGGAGGCCAAGCGTGGCGGAAAGTTCGGGCGACGTGAACCCTACCAGTGCACGTACGCTGGGCGTGCTCGCCGAACCGGAGGTCACCGCGGAGTTTGCCGAGCGGAACGGGCGCGAAGTGGGCCTTCTTCTCAACCTTGCCGATGAGCGCCACGACTGGTCTGTGGTGATCGAATACCAGGATTTTACGGCAGGCAACGGGTTGGCGCCGATGCTGGAGTCCATGGAGAAGCACCGGATCCACCGTGCATGGGATGTCATGGTGTGCCTGACCGATCTTCCGATTCGTTTGGAGGGCCGGACGGTGGTCGCGGAAGTTGCGCTTGGGGAGCCGATCTCCCTGGTGTCCTTGCCCGCGCTCGGCGCCGTCAACATCGACCGCCGGGTCCGCACTGCCGTTGCCGACCTCGGCTGGGCGATGCACCGCCACTTCGATCCCGAGGATGACGCCGGGGAATTCGGTCCGCCCTCCCTGCACCAATCGCGGCATATCGAGACCGCTGTTCTTGACGACGGGCCGATTGGGTTCCGCTATGTCTCAGCGACCCGCCTCGGCCGCGGGCGGTTGCTAGCGGGCATGCTGCGTGCGAACCGTCCTTGGCGGCTGGTCTTCGGATTGAGAAGCGCTATGGCTGCCGCCATCGCCACGGGCGCCTTCGCGCTCGTCACGGACACGATCTGGCAACTCGCAGACCTGCTGGGGGCACCGAGGCTAACGTTGCTGATGGTCCTTTCGATTGGTTCGATGGTGTGCTGGATCATCACCCAACACGATCTGTGGGAAAGCCCCCGGCGCGACGATTCCCTCGAACGATACAAGGCCTCCCTATATAACATCTCTACTGTGTGGTCGTTGATGATCGGCGTGGTGATCAGCTACGTCCTGCTGTTCGTGGCTGTGCTGCTGGCCGCGGCGTTCACTATCGACGATGTCCTATTGGCGCTGACCCTGCAACATCCCGTGACTGTTGGGGACTTTGTGGAAGTCGCCTGGATGACGACATCGGCGGCGCTCATCGGCGGCGCGTTGGGATCGGGATTCGAGTCAAAGGACGACATTCTTCGGGCGGCCTATGGCCAACGGGAACGTCATCGTCGCCAGTCGATGGACGCAGGCGATTAATCCGGCGTTCCCGGAGGCCGGTGCGGGACAAAATCATCGCCCGGAAACCCGGACGCAGCTATGATCCTCGGTGACCTCCTGGGAACTAGGCTCGTAAACGACCTCGCCGAAGCCACGGACGAAAAGATGCCGGCCAAATCCGTCGCTGAATTCGGCGGCATGGACCTGCTGTGCATCGAAGGCGCGGGTTCATGCAACTAGTCCGCCGCGGCGCCGAACCCCTGTTCTCGGTTTTGACATAGCGCGAAGAGAAAGATTCGTCCCGAAGAGTTATTACCTCCCCCGGCGGTCTAGCCGTCATGGCTGCCTGGTCCGCGCCCCCATCCCGCAGCTTGGATGGGTCGATGCGCCAGACCTCTCCCGCGGGCCCCGATCTGCCGCCCTTCCGAAGGCATTGGTCACAATCACTTGCCAAGTCCATGCCATTGACCAATGCATTTCCACAACCACCGGACCGGCCTAAAACAGGGCCCGGGCGGTCCCGTTGGGACCGGTTGTTCTACTACCCGGCGTCTGGGCAGGGCACCCGCCGTTCACGTCCGGTTCCAGTGCCCAGGCGGCCCGATGTAACACATTCGAGAGTCGGCCACGAAGGCGACTGACTCGTCTACGTTTGCTTTTGGCGCCACCAGGTTCGATCACAGGGGCCCCTGGCAACGCACTGATGGCTTCAGTGTTAATGGCGCCGAGAAGCGGGTAAGCCAGCTGGGAATAATCCATTGTTCTCTTCTTGTCTAGCTGGGCGGTCGCGGCCGGCTACGACCGCACCCGACCGATTACTAAGTATGCTTATCAGATCGTATGGCAGCTCAGCTCAGAGATTCCTGAGGCAATGAAGTTGGCCGGGGTGCGCGAAACGAGCACCCCGGCCAACTCCCCCAACTTATGCCCTGTAGCCCGAGGGCGGTGTGAGCACGCCGCGCTCGATGAGTTTCTCGATATTGGCGGCCCGGGTTGAGTCTTCCCGGGCGAGCCATCCCTCGCTCGGGGGTGCGTCGAGGTACTGGTTCTTCGGGTAAATCGGGTTGTCGTAGATGACCCGGTACTGCTCGGTGCGCAGGTCCTTGAACTGGTTGTACAGGCCGTTGGCGACCCGGGCCCGGCGGAGCGCTTCGATGTCGATTGTGGTGCAGACGAACGAGTCGCCCGAGGTCCAGCCCTGCTGCTTGGTGAGGATCTGCCCGCGTGGACCGACGATCATGGACTGGCCGCCGAACAGGTCCTGCATGCTCCCGTCGTCGCGGACTTCGGGCCCCAGGTTCGGAGCGACGACGTACGCCGAGTTGAACATGGCGTGTGCCCGGTTCTGCAGTTCCCACATGCCGTTTTGGACGGCCGGCTCGATCAGGGTGCCCCGAATAATGATCTCGGCGCCGTTCATCGCGAGCCCACGCGGCACCTCGGGGTAGACACCCTCGTGGCAGATGGCGTACCCGATGTTGCCGATCTCGGTCTTAGCCACAGGGAAGATGGCGTCCATTGCGTTGCCGTTTCCCTTCTTTTCAATCCACTCGTCCCACACGTCGTGCGGGTTCATGTTGCCGAGCATGCCGCCTTCGTAGGCATCACTGGTGGCCTTGTAGCGCTTGTAGATGATCTCGCCCTGCGGATCGATGATGAAGGCGACATTGAAGTGGCGGTCCGGGAAGTCCTCGTCCTTGACCATGTACAGCTCGGCAGCAATGTAGGTATTGAGTTCCACGGCCTTCTTCGCCAGCTCGTCCGTCTCCGGACCAGGGATCGTCACGGCAAAGTGGCGCTCCTTCTCACGGTTCCCCGGCGTGTTGGCCATCATGCCCTGGATCGCCATCTCGGGCAGGACTACCAGCTTGACCGGAGAGCCTTCCCAGGCCCCGACCATGACTGCGGTGTCGATGAATTCGTTGATTCGCTTGACGTTCGCGACGCCGTCACCAGGATTTTTTACATTGATTGTCCGCGGCGAAACCGCGACGACGACAAATGGATCGACCATTGTTTTCTCTCTTTTCTCTTCTTTGAGTACCTGAGTTAGCGCTAACTCACGATATTCCGATTAGGTGGGAAATTGCAAGACCTTTGGGTTCATAGCTTTTCAAGAAGCGGCTAGGGCCCTCTTCAGTTCCCAGCCAAGGAGTTCAGCCCCGAGTAGGACTGTAGGTAGTCAGCGGAGTGGTTTAGCGCTGACTTGGGGGTGGCGCTGTGGTGTCGCGGAGTACCAAACGCGGTTCCAAAAGAGGGATATCTCCCTCAGCCTCGTCTTTTATCATGGCCAAAATGCGACCCACAGCAATGTGGCCGATGGCTTCGAAATCAAGCCTTACGGTCGTTAGTGCCGGACGAAAGAAGGGCGCTTCTTTGACGTCGTCAAATCCCACGACGCTGACATCTCCCGGGACGTCGCGCCCGGCCTCGTCCAGTGCCTTGATCACTCCCAGCGCGAAGGGATCATTGGCGGCGAAGACTGCTGTGACGTCCTCCCTTGCGGCGAGCTCACGGCCGACGCGATATCCCTCGGCGGCTGACCAGTCGGTCGTTGCGATCGGCGTCGGAACGAAACGTCCAGACGCCCCCAGTTCCGCTGCCCATCCCTGGACCCGGGCGGATGTTGCCATCCATCCGGGCGGGCCTTGGACGTGCCACACTGTTTCGTGCCCGAGGTCCAGCAAGTGGCGCACCACCATCCGGGCACCACGTACTTCGTCAACGGAAACGCTTGTCGGGCTCGGGTGCGATCCTTGCTGGAACGTCACCACGGGGACACCGATGTCGAGGTCCTCGAGCACAGTGATCGCATCCAGCAGGGGCGCGAGCACGATCACGCCGTCAACCGTGTCCGAATTGATGGATTCGAAGGCAGCCCGGATATCACGGCGTTCGAGACTGGCCAGAGTGACTAAACGCGTCGCGTAGCCATGTTTCCGGGCTTCCTCGGAGATACCGTACAGGGCTACCGTAGGTCCCAGGACAGACAGTTCGAAGCTGACAACACCGATCGTCATGGTCCGGTTGCTGGCGAGAGCCGCGGCCGCGGGATTTCGACGGTACCGCAGTTGGGCGATTGCGTGTTCGACGCGTTCACGGATGTCCGGATCGACATTGGTCGCTCCCCTGACAACCCGCGACACCGTCTGCTGGGACACCCCGGCGAGCCGGGCAACGTCGGACATCCGGGGAGCCTTTGACCTGGAGGCCAGCCGCTCCCCGCGCCCATTGGAGTTTCGGGCGTTTGAGGGAGCGGGGGTCGTGGACACATCTACATTATCCCCGGATACCCCCGGGCAGCCACGGAACGTGGCTCCGGTCGGCGCGCCAACTGTCACGGGCGCCGGTACCGCAGGACCTCAGGATGCTGGTCGTATGGCCACTCGGCCCCCTCCACCATGTACTTGCGGGTGGTGTAGGTGCCGTCCATGGTTGAGGCCAGCGACGGAGGTCCATCGAAGCCGATGACACCCCAACCGACGCGGTTCTCGTTCCCTCCGTACACCGGGTCGCCGTAAAACCCCTGACGGGTGTTAAGCACCAGAAGCGGGAAGAACTCCAGAAAGTCCTCGTTGACCGGTTGGTTTCCTGCCGGCGCGCCCCCAAGGCCAACCTCGGAGTGCTCCAGTGAAAAAGCGTTGGGCTTGGCCAAGCCCGACAGCGTCTCGAGCACCGCGTCCTGGTCCGCTTCCGTCAGTTCGATGAACTCGGCGTCTGCACGCTCTTTCGCCAGCCGGTCCAACTCCACAACGCCCTCGCGGTAAAACTCCCGGCGCTGCTTGATTCGCTCCTGCCATGCGGCCTCCTCGAGGCCCTCCATCCGGAGGAACCCGTTGCCGTCCGCTGCCGGAAAGATGAACTGCGTTCCGGCGAGCATCCGGTCAATGAAGCGGACCACCCTGGCCTCGCGCGCACCCGGGTGGTGGTCGGCGGGGATAATCCGGGCCGACGCCGCTTCGATCGTGTTCCACTCGTGCTCGGTAAAGAAGACCGGCCCGTCCACGTCCCGTGTTGAGATGGGTACCGTAGCCCATTCCGCCTGTCCCATATGGCATCTGTCCTTTCGTGTCCTGTATGAAGTGCGAATCAGTTGTCGGACCAGCCGTGGCGGTCCACCTGGAGGATATGGTCAGAGCACCTCCAGGCGTTGGCCATGATCGTCAGGGCCGGGTTGATGCCGGTCGCCGTCGGGAAGAAGCTCGCGTCGAAAACGTAGAGGTTTGGTACTTCATGCGAGCGGCACCAGCGGTCCACGACGGACGTCGCCGGATCATTGCCCATCCGGGCGGTGCCCAGTTCATGCGAGGTGTTGCCCGTGATCCGTTCCATATTGACCGGAATGACCTTCTTCGCCCCGGCAGTCTCGAGGATTTCCCCGTTCTTGGCAACCTGCCAGCGTTCCTGGGCAAAGTCGTTGGAGTGGGGCGTGTGGGTAATACGGGCCACCGGAAGACCCCATGCGTCTTTGACGTTCGGGTCAAGGTCGACACGGTTGTCCTCCACCGGCAGGTCGTGCAGGAGGACACCGATTTTCATGCTGTGGTTGAAAAAATCGCGGTCGGCGTCCTTGGCCGCCTGGCCCCACGTAGGCCGGCCGGGGAAGCTCCAGTTCACCGGGTGGCCGATCATTGACGGGAAAATCAGTGATCCCAGGATGTGGCCCCGGCTCTCGTCCGTCTCGTAGAAGTCGAACGAACACAGGCTCATGTAGTGGCCCGCCCACCCGTAAAGCGGGTCGCTGACCTCGCGGTCGAACAAGCCGACCGAGAATGAGTACTGATGGAAGGTGGCGTTCTTACCCACCATGCCGCTGCCGTTGCCGAGTCCGTCCGGGAAGAGCCCTGACTTCGACATGAGCAGCAGGCGTGGGGTTTCGATGCCGCCGCCACAGACGATCACGGCTTTCGCGTGCTGGACGAACTCGTCGCCGTCCTCGTCCTGGTAACGGACACCGGTGGCGCGGCCGTCCTTGCCTACGAGTATCTCGCTCACGTAGGAATCGGAGCGGAGGTCGTAGCGCCCGGTCGCAACCGCGTCCGGAATGAAGCTGATCAGCGTGGATGACTTGCCTGTTCCCGGGTCCGGGTACTGCTGCCAGAAGCCGTTCTCACTGAATGGCTGACGTCCCCGATAGGGTTCGGTGACCATGCCCTGCGGCATGGGGAATGTGCCGTGCCCCAGCTTGGACATCGCGGTGGCGAAGGTCCGCCCAATCTGGCTCAGCGGTGACGGCTTGGTGGGGTAGCCGCGGCTGCGCCACGCTTCCCACTTGTTCGCCCCGGCAAGACCCGACGTGCCGAACTCCCACTCAACGCGTGTGTAGTACGGCTCCAGTTCGTCATAGGAGATGGGCCAGTCGACCAGGCTTGCGCCCGGAACATCGCCGTGCAGGCTGCGCAGCTTGAAATCGCTCTCGGCCATGCGCGGGACCATGCCACCCCAGTGGGTGGTGCCTCCGCCGACGACCTGCGGCGTGGCGGAAAAGTTGGTGATTTCCGCCTCTACCTTGTCGTTTGGGCGGTAGGTCCGCGGCTTGGTCTTCGGATCCTGCCAGATGAAATTCCGGTTGAGGAACTTGAGTTCGTCTCCCGAGGCGTGCTCGGGCTTCAGCCACGGCCCACGCTCGAGGCCGACCACCTTCAGGCCGGCCTCCGACAGCACCTTTGCCGCGGTTGCCCCGCCCGCGCCGGCACCGACGATGACGACGTCAACCGGCTCAGGCTGCTTCTTCCTGGTCATTGCATTGTTTCCTTTCGTAAATTTCCTGCTTCGCACCCCGGCGGTCAGACCGTCACGGCCTCAATGCCGTTTCGGCCCTCACGTGCAAGAGGCAGGAGCTGGTCCCAGAGTTCCTCAGGGATGTCATGGTTGAGCAGGCGGAGGGTTTCCTCGACCCGGCCCGGCTGGGACATTCCGACGATGGTGGACGCCACGCGCTCATCACGTACCGAGAATTGCAGGGCAGCTGCTGCGAGCGGGACGCCATGCTGCCCGCACAGTTCTTCCATATGCAGGACCCTGTCGATCGTCGCCTGGTCCACCGGTGCGTAGCAGTACCGCGGGACGGCCCTCGGTCCCTTGACGAGCATCCCGCCGCCGAACGGGGCGGCGTTGACGAAGGCGACTCCGCGGCGGGCCGCATCCTCCAGGAGCGGCTCGGCGGTCTGTTCAACGAGGGTGTAGCGGTTGTGGCTGATGACGGCGTCGAATGCGTCCGTCGCAAGGTACTGCAGCTCCAGATCGATAGGGCCCCCGGCGACGCCCAGGTGCTGGATGACACCCTGGTCCCGGAGATCGATGAGGGCTTCCAGCGGACCTCCCTTGGCCACCCCCTCTTCGAAGGAAATCTTCTCGGGATCGTGCAGGTAGACGAGCTGGAGTTTGTCGAGCCCGAGGCGCACGAGGCTCTCCTCAACTGACCGGCGGACGCGGTCCCCGGAGAAGTCGGTGCTGCCGGGAAGCGGATCGACCTTCGTGGCGACGACGTATCCCTCGGGGATGCCGCCGCGCTCGGCAATGGCCCGGCCAATCCGCTCTTCACTTGCACCCCCGCCGTACTCATTCGACGTATCAATGAAGGTAAAGGGCCCGTCGAAGACACGCTGAATAGTAGCGACGGCGGTGTCCTCATCGACCTCGTAACCGTATTGGGCGGGAAAGCTGCCGAGCGCACTGGTGCCGACACAGATATCGGAGACGGTCAGGCTGGTGCGGCCAAAGGGGCGAATGGACATGGTTCCTGCTTTCTGGAGCTGAATGGGAAGACGGGGGTAGGCGGTCAGACGGCGCGGGTGCGCGGGAAATGTTTCGAGAAGAATCCGGAGATCCTCTGGACGCCGCCTGCGCTGGAGAGGAAGACGGCGAGGATGATGACTGCGCCCTTGATTACCAGCTGCGGCTCGGAGGAGATCCCGACGAGGTTCATGATGTTGATGATGGTGGTCAGGATGAACACCCCGATCACCGCGTTCAGGGGATCACCCTTTCCGCCCATGAGGGAGGCGCCGCCCACGACGACGGCCGCGATGGCGTCGAGCTCGTAACCTACACCGATGAGCGAGCTTCCCTGCCGCAGCTGGGAGGCGGCGATGAGGCCTGCCAGGCCGGCGAGCACCCCGGAGATGGTGTAGGTGATGATCAGGTTCCGTGCGACCGGCAGGCCCGAAAGCCGCGAGGCTTCAGGGTTGCCGCCGATAGCGTAGAGCGAGCGGCCAAACGTAGTGTATTTGGCCACGAGCGCTGCGGCCACGGCCACGATAATGAAGATCAGGACGGGGTTGCGGATCCCGAGGAAGCTGCCGCGGGAGAAGGTCTCAATGATCCACTGGTCGCGGATCTCGATCAGGCTTGTCGACTGGATGATGTAGCTGAAGCCCTTGACGGCGCTCATCATGGCGAGAGTGGCGATGAACGGGGGGATGTTCAACCAAACGACGAGGATGCCGTTGATCAGTCCGGCAGCAGCGCAGCAGGCAAGCACGAACACAACGGATGCGCCGGCGGGCATCCCGGCCTGCAAGGTCAGTGCGGTGATTACCGTGGACATGGCGAGGATCGAGCCTACGGAGAGGTCAATTCCGCCCGTCAGGATGACAAAATATTGGCCGATCGCCAGCACGACGACGATCGAGGCGGCCGTGATCACGTTCTCGGCATTGCGGAACGTCAAGAAGTCGTCGGAGACGTAATAGCCCACCGCGATGATCGCGAGAAGCACGAGGATAAGGTAGCTCTTTGGCAGGGCGCGGAGGGCGCTGCCCCGCAGTCGGGAGCTGATACTGGCTGAGGGCGATGGGGAGGGCGCGCCGCTCGTTGGCGGCAGGGGCGACAAGGTCCGGGACATGGTTGTACTCCTGAATAGAAACTGATTGAGGGGGCCGTCAGGCGAAACGCTCGAGAATGGCGTTGCCGGAGGGGTCGATGTCGTCGTGATCGAGTTCGGCGACGACTCTGCCGCGCGCCATGACGAGGACGCGATCGCACATCATCGCTTCCGTAATCTCCGAGCTCGCCACCACGACGGTTCCTCCCGCCTGGGCGAACTCGCGGATGAGCTCGTACATGTCCTCCTTCGCCCCGACGTCGACGCCGCGGGTTGGTTCGTCGCACACGAGGATGCGCGACTGGCGGACAAGCCAGCGGGCCAGGATGGCCTTCTGCTGGGTTCCCCCGCTCAGCGTTTTGAGCGGTTGGTGCACCCCGGATACCTTCATGCCGAGCCGGGCCACCATCTCCCCGGCCACACTGCGCTCCCGCCGGGACTGGATCACGCTCAGCCTGCTGAATTGCGGCAGGCTGGCGAGCGTGATGTTGCCTGCAACACCCATGTCAGGGATGAAGCCCGCTGCCTTACGGTCCTGCGGCAGCAGTCCGATCCCCCGGCGGATCGCGTCGCGGGGGGCACGGAAGTCCACCGCTTTCCCATCGACGCGAATCTCGCCGGAGGTCCGCCTCCTCGCACCGGCGATGAGGCCGGCCAGTTCTGACTGGCCGCTGCCGATGAGCCCGGAGATGCCGAGCACTTCGCCTTCACGCAGCTCGAACGACACCCTGTCCACATGCCCCTGCTCGGAGAGGTCGCGGGCAGAGAGAATGACATTCTCCCGGGGACCGGCCCCCAGGCTGGGCGAGCGTTCCCCGCGGAGGGCCGCATCGGCAATGGAGCCTTCAAGGCTCTTTCCGACCATTGCCGTGACGACGTCGGCGGGCTTGGAACTTGCCGTTTTCAGGTCGGCGGCGTTCACGCCATCGCGCAGCACGGTGACGGCGTCACAGAGCGAAAACAGCTCATCCATGCGGTGCGAAATGTATAGCAGCGTCACGCCTTGTTCCGAAAGGGAGCGGAGGACGGTGAACAGCCGCTCGACATCGGGCAAGGGCAACGTGGAGGTGGGTTCATCCAGGAGCAGGACCCGGGCATCCTTGTGCAGGGCCTTGGCCAACTCCACGGCCTGTTGTTCCGCTGTGGAGTAACTTCCCACGGGGCGGCGGACATCGAGATGGAAACCTACGCGGTCCAGCGCGGTCCGGGCTTCGGCCTGCATACGCTGCCAGTCGACGGAGGCCCCCGCCCGTCGAGGCAGCTGGCCAAGGAAGATATTCTCCGCCACCGAAAGGGACGGCACGAGCGAGAGTTCCTGGTAAATGGTGTGGATCCCGGCGCGCTGGGCGTCCATCGGATCACGGAAGCGCTGAAACTCGCCGCCAAGGCGTATGCTTCCGCTGTCCGGGGACTCCGCTCCGGAGAGAATCTTGACGAGTGTCGACTTGCCTGCGCCGTTCTGCCCGGCAAGTGCATGAATGGATCCACGGGCGACGCTGAAGCTGACTCCCTTCAGCGCCTGGACGCCAGGATAGGACTTGGTGACGCCATCGAGCCGCAGCTCCGAAGCGCCGTCGTGGGTGTCTCGTGCCGTCTCCGCCGCTGCGGTGGAAGGCGAGACCGGGTTATGGGCGAGCATCATGCTCCTTATATAGGGCTCTGGATGGATCGGCCGGCCGCGGGGCGGCGCCGGTCAGGGAGCTCAGTTTTTTGCGCGGACGTAGGTGTCCGAGGGGACGTAGTACTCTGGCGCCTCGACGGGCGTGATCACCGTCGTGTCGATGTAGTTCGTCTTGTCCGGGCACTGGGACTGGTCGCCATTGAAGGCGGCAAGTGCCATCCGTACGGCGGCAACTCCCTGGTCCCACGGCTGGTTGGACGCGTCGGCCTGCAACGGACCCTTGGGGTCGTCCACCATTTCCTTAATGGCTCCCATGCCGCCGTCGTAGCTGGCCATGATGATCCCGTCGCCCCAGAGCCCGGCCTGCTGAAGCCCCTGGACAATGCCGCCGTGCATGACGTCGCTCATGCTGTAAATGACCTTGAGGTCCGGGTTGGCGGTGGCAACGTCCCGGATCGGGGCGAGCGCCTTGTCCGGCTTCCACTCCCCGTACTTCGTTTCGAGCTTCACCGTGGTGACGCCCGGGTGCTTTTCCATCACGCGGTTCCAGCCAGCCATAAAGCCGTTAAACCGCAGGTCGCTCAGCACGTCACCCGGGAAGCCTCCGATACCGACAAGCTTGATCTGGCCGTTGTCGCCGTACTTCTCGAGCGCCTTCTGGGCAGCGACTTCCCCGGCGAGTGAACCGGTATGTTCCTGGTCCTCCGCAACGTAGCAGAACATGTCTGGGACCAGCGACTTATCCAGACTTGAGTTGACGGTGACTACAGGTATGCCTGCATCCTTAAGCGCTTGAACTGAGGGGCCGACGCCGATCGGGTCGTTCGGGTTCATGACGACGACGTCCACGCCCTTGGTGATGAGGGTCTGCACGTCAGCGTTCTGCCGCACGGTGTCACCATTAGCATCAAGCAACTCGAGTCGCGCCCCGACCTTGCTTGCCTCGGCCTGACCGCCCTCGACAAGGGTCTTCCACCAGTCGCTGCCGCTGATGCCTCGCTGGCTCCAGCCGATGACCAGTCCCTTGCCTGTTGCCTTCGCCTCCTCATCGGCGGCGGCGGCCGCTCCACTCTTGCAGCCAGCGAGTCCGAGCGTTGCGACAGTCAGGATTGAAGCGCAAAGGGCCGCCGCGGCCAGCCTACTGCTCCGACGGGTTCCAGTTTTGGTTCTTTGCATGAACAACACTTCCTTGTGTTCGTGAGTGCCCCAGTTTGGGGCTTCGTGAGCTAAGTTACACCGTGAGTTAGCGCACTATCAAGAGCTTTCAAGAAATATGTTGAGGACTTCGAATCTCGCTGGCTAGGGATCAAGATAAGCGCAAGCAAAGGGATTTTACCCATTGTCTGGTATTCAATTTAGCCGTAGCATTGTTGAGTTACCGCTAATTCAAGCCTTCTAGGGGAGCTGCCGGAAGGAGGGGTTGCGCCCGGATACGGGAGGCGAGGCTCGCTCCGGCAGCAACCCGAGCGACATGGGGAACGTGGCCGCCTCAGGCGGTGTGGGCGTATCTTCGCAGATCCCGGCAAGCAGTTCGGCATCGATCTCCAAGGGGTCCTCTAGGATGACTTCAATGCGTCACCGGTTGGCCGACACGCGCGCGGCGCGGTGAACCGGTGCCGATTCGAGTCTCCCAGTCCGAACGATGCTGACCAGAATCCTGCCACGCGAGGACGGATACGCATAGACGCACATCCGTGGACCACGTCGAACGACGGCGCGTTCTCCTGCAGCTCACGCCCTTCAAGTGCAGATATCTTGTCCAGAAGCGAGCTGTATACGCTGGACGAAATCGGGTCACCATCCACGCGTTCTCTTGCCGGGCGAGCCATCCAGCAACCACAAGGCCGCAGGACGCAGCCCATACTCCGACAACGCCAACGGTCGTCAGGGACGACCCCGGACGCATGCTGCCGCTCACGCTTTGTTTGGGGGCTTTTCAGGTGTCTTCTGGTGACGTGCTGCGGGGGTGGCGCGAGCGGAGCTGTTGCGTACTACGAGTGTCGGCGTGATCGGCGTGCGGTCGACGTCCCGGCCCTCCATGGCACCGAGAAGCACCTCCGTGCTCATGAGTGCCAGCGCGGTGAAGTCCTGGCGCACAGTGGTCAGGGGCGGCAGAAAATAGTCCGACCCTTCGATGTCGTCGAATCCGACGACACTGACATCGTCCGGGACACGGACGCCATTTTCGGCGAAAGCGCGAATAAGCCCGAGGGCGGTATGGTCACTGGCTGCGAAGATCGCCTGAGGGATCCTTCCCTCCCGGACGAGCTGGAGGCCGGTCTGGTAAGCCCATTTGGGGCTCCAGTCGCCCTCGATGCACAGCCCTGGTGCAAGTCCGGCATCACGAAGCGCGGCCTCCCAGCCGCGCTTGCGTACGCGTCCGTCGAACCAGTCCATGGAGCCGGCGAAGTGGGCGATGTCGGTGTGGCCCAGGTCTATGAGGTGCTGGGTGGCCAGCCTCGCTCCGAGCTCCTGGTTTTCTGAGTATGTGAAGACGTTTGGAGTTGATGATGCTCCGGCCGCAATCATCTCCACTGGTACACGGCATGAGGCGTTCCAGACAGCTGCTGCCATGTCGACGAGAGGTGCGATGACTATGATCCCCCCGACGCCGGTATCGTCCAGGGTGTCGAGGGCGGCTTGCACAGACTCTTCATAGGGTTTTTCGACACTGATGACGGTTGTGGCGTAGCCCTTCTTACGCGCAATGTTCTCAAGGGCCATGAGCGTCCCGACAGGGCCGAATCGTGGCGAGCCGTCCGAGAGTATGCCGATGGAAGTTGACCGGCTGGTGACCAGCGCGGTCGCGGCCCGATTCCGCCGGTACCCGATGTCTTTAACGATCTGCAGAACTCGTTCGCGAGTTGAAGCACTGACGTCCGGCGCGTTGTTGAGGACTCGCGAAACAGTCCCGAATGAGACGCCAGCGATTTGTGCCACATCGTTGATAGTCGGCTTCCGCCGCAAGGAAGTGTCCGGAAGTCGCTCATTCGCCTCGCGGGAGATCGCTGTTCCTCTCACGTGCTCTCCTGTCCTGCACTGGCCGGGCCGAGTCCGCGGTCGTTGCGTGCGTCTTAATCTTACGTCGCCGCGGGCTTCCCGAAACTCAAACCGGCCCGGAGCGTGATGGTTGACACACACGTCCGTAAACGTTTACGATTTGGAGCGTAAACGTTTACGGTATCGGCGTAAACGTTGACGGAGTCAGACTTCAACGAAGAGGGAACGGTATGAGCAACACCATCGTCGATGCACTTTTACTCGATCCCAGCGTTGGGCTACGAAATATTGACCCGGCCCAGTGGGCCAATTTGGAAGTGCTCCTGACGGACGCAGCACGTGATGATCTCGCAGCCGCTGTCCGCACCTTCGTCTCCGCAGGCTCCTCGGGCGTCGTCGGCATCTTCGATGACAACCTCCTTTGGGCGAGCCTGGTGGTCTCCGTCGACCAATCAGGCGCGCCGACGTCACTGTCAACCATTGACGGCTCGGTCACCGAGACAGCCGGCGCTGAAATGACCAAAGCGGCAGGCGAAGCGGTCCGGTGGGTTCAAGCCCATCACGGACCGTGTTCCCTGGGCCTCTTCGTCGACAAAGTGCGGGCAGAGGCGGTCCTGACGTCGTCAGACAAGGCCGCTGCTATCCGCACGGCCGCCGCCGCCGGCGGGCTCGTCCTCTCGCCGGTTCCCCCGGCCCTCGCCATAGCCCTGGCCTGACCCAACACCACCATCCCACCTATCCATACACTCACAAGCACTGGAGAACAATGATGATCCGCAGGCTTCCCATTGTGGCCTTGGCCGCAGCCCTGTCCCTTTCCGTCGCTTCCTGCAGCAGTTCGACAACGGGCACCTCAAACGCTCCCGATGCAGGAGTGTCCGAGAAGGCCCAGCAGGCCCTTGACAAGATCAAGGGACAGGTCCTGAGCAAGGGCCCCAACGGCGAGACGCCCTCCCCGTCATCCGTTGCGGATCTGACGCCCGACGAGATCGAGAAGGTCAAGGCACTCAACGCCAAGGCCGCAATCGTGATGCACTACGGCGGCAACGACTGGGCAACCGCCCAAACCAACGGGCTTAAGAGCGAATTCGAAAAGCTCGGTATCAAGGTAATCGCCACAACCGATGCGAACTTCAAGCCGGACAAGCAGGTTTCGGACATCGAGACTGTCATGACGCAGAACCCGGACGTCATCGTCTCCATCCCCACGGACCCCGTGGCAACGGCCTCCGCCTACAAGAAAGTCGCGGCCGCCGGAACCAAGCTCGTCTTCATGGACAACATTCCCCAGGGGCTGACTGCCGGCAAGGACTACGTCTCTGTCGTCTCCGCCGACAATTACGGCAACGGCGTCGTTTCCGCCCACCAAATGGCCAAGGCCATCGGTGGCAAGGGAAAGATCGGACTCGTCTTCCACCAAGCCGACTTCTTCGTGACCAAGCAGCGCTATCAGGGATTCAAGGAAACGATCACCAAGGAGTACCCCGACATCAAGATCGTCGAGGAAAAGGGCATCGCCGGGCCGGACTTCGCAGGAGACGCCCAGGCCGCTGCGAACGCCATGCTGAGCAAATACGCCGACCTGTCGGGCATCTGGGCGGTCTGGGACGTCCCCGCAGAAGGTGTCATGGCCGCAGCCCGTGCTGCAGGCCGACAGGATTTGAAGATCGCCACTGAGGACCTTGGCAAGAACGTCGCCATCGCCTTGGCCAAAGACCAACTCATCGTCGGCCTCGGGGCCCAGGTTCCGTTCGACCAAGGCGTTACGGAGGCCCGGCTGGCCGCAGGAGCGCTCATCGGGAAAAAAGCGCCGGCATATGTGGCGCTGAGTGCACTCCCCGTTGACCATTCCAACGTCCTCGAAGCCTGGAAGCAGGTTTACCACGAGGACGCTCCCAAGGACATTCAAGAGTCCTACAAAAAGTAGCCAGACCCGACGGCGGGGGCACCCACCCTCCCCCACTGTCCCGAAAGGGCAACAATGAACACCGCAGACAATGTCGTCGAGATGCGCTCGATTTCCAAGGGCTTCAACGGGGTTTCAGTCCTGAAGGATGTCAGCTTCGACGTCCGGAAGGGCGAGGTCCACGCCCTCGCAGGAGGCAACGGGGCCGGGAAGTCCACCCTTATGAAGATCCTCCAAGGCGTCTATCAGGCAGACGCTGGCGAGATCCTCATTGGAGGCAAACCGGTCGCCATCAACTCGATCCAGGACGCGAAGTCCGCCGGCATCGGGATGGTTTTCCAGGAATTCAGCCTCGTACCGAGCCTGACTGTCGCTCAGAACATCTTCCTTGCTGGTGAACCGCTCGGGGCGGCCGGCCTCATCGACGACCGCGCCTCGGAGCGGCGGGCCAAGGAGATCTTCGCCGAGATGGAGGTAAACGTCGACCCCCGAGCCGAAGTCTCCCGGCTCGGCACGGCCTACTGGCAGCTGACCGAGATCGCCAAGGCACTCTCGCAAAACGCCCAGGTGCTCATCATGGACGAACCCACCGCCAGCCTTGCCCGGCACGAGTCCGAAGCGCTCTTCGAACTGATCGACCGTCTCAAGCAGCGCGGCATCTCAATCATCTACATCTCCCACCGCATGGACGAGGTATACCGTCTGGCCGACCGGATCACCATCCTGCGCGACGGTCGTCGACTCCTCACCGAGCCGCTGACCGGCGTGACACCCGAACAGATCGTGGAAGGCATCGTCGGCAAGAAGATCGAGGGCCAACTTGCCTACCGCGAGCGGGACCAGGTGGCTCATGACAGCGCCCCGCTGCTGGAGGTCCGGGGGCTGAACGCCGGGCCGCGGGTAAGGGACATCTCCTTCTCGCTTCGACCCGGTGAGATTCTGGGCCTGGCCGGTCTTATGGGTAGCGGTCGCACAGAACTGGCCCGCGCACTCTTCGGCATCGACCGGCGGGACAGCGGTGAGATCTTCATCCGGGGGGAGCGAATCAATCTAACCTCGCCGCAGCAGGCCATCACTGCGGGTGTCGCCCTCATCCCGGAGGACCGCAGGGCCCAAGGTCTCGTCTTGGAGCACTCAGTCCAAGACAACCTGCTGCTGCCGCTGCTTGGCCAGATCCAGCGAGGACCCTTTCTTGACGGTGCCAGGGGCAAGGAGTTGTCCTCTTCGCTGATCAAGAGGTTCGCAGTAAAAGTCGCTCACCCCCACCGACCGGTGCGGCTGCTCTCGGGCGGCAACCAGCAGAAAGTGGTCATCGCCAAGTGGCTGGGCACTGATCCGGACATCCTGATTCTGGACGAGCCAACGGCCGGCGTTGACATCGGCACCAAAAGCGAAATTTTGGACATGATCCGCGAGTTGGCAAGCGCCGGCAAAGCCGTCATCGTCATCTCTTCCGAGTACCCCGAACTACTCGCGGTCAGCGACCGCGTCCTCGTCCTTAAGGACGGCTCCATTATCCGCGACATCCCCCGCAGCGAGATCGCTGACGAGGAATATCTCCAACTTGCAGTCCAGGGAGTCTGAACAGTGAGCAAGGCAAACACCATCGCGCCCCGGGACACCGCGGCACCACGCAATTTCGGCACCATCCTGAAAGAACTCGACTGGCGACGTTACGTCATCTACATCGGCTTTGTCGTCGTCTTCCTCTTCTTCGCCATTCTGCTCCGCGATCAGGGCTTCCTGTCGCCGAACAACCTGCTGAACATTTTCCGGCAAACTGCCACAATCACCGTCATCGCCGTAGGTATGACATACGTCATCTCTTGTGCAGAAATCGACCTAAGCGTCGGATCGGTGGCCGGGTTGTCCAGCGTCTGCACGGCCATGGCGTTGTCCCAGTGGGGCCTGATCCCCGGAATCCTCGCCGGCCTTGCCGTCGGCCTCGTGGTCGGGTCAATAAATGGCGCACTGGTCAGTCTCCTTGGCATCCCCTCCTTCCTGGTGACGCTCGGCATGCTGGGTATCGCCGTCGGAGTCGCCCAGTGGATCACGGCCTCAGCCCCCCAGCCGATCCTGAATGACACCTTCAACATGCTGTTCGGATCCGGTGACTTCGGCCCCGTACCGGGCCTGGTTGTCTGGAGCGCTATCTTCGTTGCCATCGGCGCCGTCGTATTGAACCGCACCAAGTTCGGCCGACAGGTCCTAGCTACCGGCGGTAACCGCAACGCCGCGGAATTCACGGGCATCAACACCAAACGAATCAAATTCCAGGTGCTCCTCATCTCCGGCATGGTCGCGAGCGTTGCCGGCATGCTGTACGCCGGCCGCCTCCAGTCCGGCCGCTTCCAGTGGGGATCGGGCGATGAGCTCTCCGCCATCGCCGCCGTCATCCTCGGCGGGACAAGCCTGTTCGGCGGATTTGGCTCCATCATGGGAACGCTCTTCGGCGCCCTCCTGATTGGCTTGATCAACAACGGACTGATCCTGGCCGGCCTCGACAGCAGCCAGCAGCAGGTGGTCCGCGGCGCCATCATCATCCTGGCCGTCGCCCTCGCCCGGAAGAAGTAGCACCCGTGACCTTAAAACTACGAGCCGGAATTATCGGTACAGGATTCATGGGCTCCGTCCACGCGCATGCAGTGCGCGCAGCGGGGGGCGAAGTCAGTGCAGTCGCCGGGCGCAGTCCGGCTGCCGCTGAGGCAGCCGCAGCCGGACTCGGCGCCCGAACCGCGGCAGAGTCCCCCGAGGCGCTGATCGCAAGAGACGACGTGGATGTCGTACACATCTGCACCCCCAACACCACTCACGCCGACCTCGCACGCAAGGCCATCGCAGCCGGGAAAGCCGTGGTTTGTGAGAAGCCCCTCGCGACCAGTGTTGAGGACGCCCTCGAACTGACCGACCTCGCGGACAGGGCAGGCGTCGTCACGGCTGTGCCCTTCGTCTACCGGTTCTATCCGGCCGTTCGCGAAGCACGCGATCGTATCCACCGCGGTGACGCCGGCCAGCTTTGGCTGCTCCACGGCTCGTACCTTCAGGATTGGCTGGCCGGCGCAGACGCCACAAACTGGCGGGTCGATTCGACGCTCGGAGGAGCCTCCAGGGCATTCGGTGACATCGGCGTGCACTGGTGCGACCTGATGGAATTCACCACAGGGCACAGAATCACCAGACTAGTGGCCAAGACCAGCCGGGCTTACGACCAACGCGAAACCGGAGGACAGTTGTCCTCCGTGGCTACCGAGGACGGGGCCGCGCTCCTATTCGAGACCGACCACGGAGCCACAGGCTCCCTGGTAGTCAGCCAGGTGAGCCCGGGCCGAAAAAACCGCCTGTGGTTCTCGTTCGACGGGACCGAAGCTTCGTTCAGCTTCAACCAGGAGCGGCCGGACACACTTCACATCGGCCGCACGGACTCCAGTGCCCAAATCGCCGTCGGACCGCAAACCCTCACCACCTCTGGCGGACGCCGCTACAACAGGCTTCCCCCGGGTCATCCGCAGGGATACCAGGACAGCTTCAATGCCTTTGTCGCGGACGCATACGCGGCCGTCCAGGGTCAAGAACCCGAAGGGCTGCCCACCTTTCGGGACGGACTCCGGGCAGCCCGCCTCACTGAGGCACTGGTTACCTCCGCCGCCCGGCAGGTGTGGGTCAACGTCCCCGGACCTACATCCCCCTCTAATATTTCCAACCTTCCTTCGGAAGTTGAAAGGCAAAAGCAATGAAACTTGGTTACTGTTCCATCACTTGGGGCGGCGTTGTCGGCCATCCCGGAGGCGTGACAAGCGTCAAAGACCTCTTCTACCTAACCCACGGATCCATGAAGGACGCCATCCACGACATCGCATCTGTCGGATACGAAGGCGTCGAGATGTTCGACGGCAACCTTGCGGAATACGCAGACAAGCCCGAGGTGCTAAAAGAGCTCCTGAACAGCTCCGGGGTCTCCCTGACTAGCGTGTATACCGGCGCCAATTTCATCTATGCCGACATCCTTCCCGATGAACTGCACAGAATCCACCGCTCTGCCGAACTAGCAGCGAACTTCGGAGCTGACCGACTGGTAGTCGGAGGTGGAGCACGGCGCGCAGCAGGTACCACAGACGAGGACTACCACCGCCTCGGCCGGGCGCTGGACAGCGTGACGGACATCGCGGAAAGTTTCGGGCTGTCAGCAAGCTACCACCCGCACCTGACCACGATCGTCGAAAGCCCGGACGAGCTGGACAAGCTGATGCCGCTGACCCGAATCGGCTTCTGCCCGGACACCGCCCATCTCGCGGCCGGCGGAGCGGACCCGGCCGCGGTCATCCGGAAGTACCCCGACAGAATCCGACATGTCCACCTCAAGGACTTCCGGCAAGACCCGTTTACTTTCCTCCCCCTGGGCCAGGGCGAACTCGACTTCCCGGACATCCTCGCCGCAATCCGAGAGAGCGGATACGACAGCTGGCTCATGGTCGAACTCGACAACTACGACGGGGACCCCCGGGAAGCTGCCGAACTGAGTATGAAGTACCTCGAGAAGCTCCTCTAACCATCCACCACTTTGACCGCAAGGGAAAGCCACAATCGGCACCTCCCGCTTTCTTCCGGAAGGAACAAGATCCAGATGCAAAACCTCAACGTCGGCCTCATCGGAGGCGGCTTCATGGGCAAGGCCCACTCCCTCGCTTACGCCGCCATGCCCATGTTCTTTTGGCCAGCACCGGCGCTCCCGGTCCGCAAAGTCATCGCTGAAGCCAACACGGAACTGGCTGCTGAAGCGGCCCGCCGCTTCGGTTTCGAGAACTCCACTTCGGACTGGCGCAGCATCATCGACGATCCGGACATCGACGTCGTAGACATCGCCACGCCCAACCACCTCCACGCCGAAATCGCCATAGCCGCCGCCGAAGCAGGCAAGCACATCATCTGCGAAAAGCCGCTTGCACGCACAGGCGAAGAAGCCAAGGCTATGTACGATGCGGTCAAAGACGCCAATATCGTCCACATGGTCGCATTCAACTACCGGCGGACCCCCGCAGTCGCGCTGGCGAAGAAATACATTGAGGAAGGATCCATAGGCCGCATCCTCAGCTTCCGCGGAACCTACCTGCAGGACTGGAGCGCCGACCCCAACTCCCCCTTGTCCTGGCGTTTCCAGAAGTCGGTCGCCGGTTCCGGCGCCCTTGGCGACATCGCAACACACGTCATTGACATGGCCAGGTATCTTGTCGGAGAGTTCAGCGCCGTCAATGCCGTCCTGTCGACGTGGATCCCGGAGCGCCCCCTCCAAACGGGCGGTGCCGATGCACTTGGCACCGTTCGCGGCGGTGAAGGCCCGCGTGGCCAGGTTGACGTCGACGACGAAGTCATGACGATGATCCGCTTCGCAAATGGAGCCGTGGGATCCGTCGAGGCGACACGTAACGCGCATGGGAGGAACAACTACATCACCTTCGAAATCCATGGAACGGAAGGCAGCATCGTCTTCAACTACGAACGACGCGACGAGCTGCAGGTGTGCTTCGCTTCGGACCAAGCCGACCGGCGGGGATTCCGGACCGTGTACACGGGGCCGGCTCACCCATACGGAGAAGGCCTCTGGCCCATTCCAGCTCTAGGCATCGGCTATGGGGAAACGAAGATCATCGAAGCGTACGACTTCTTCAAGGCCATCGCAGAAGGCGGATCAGTAAGCCCCAATTTCGCCGACGGCTACCAGACCGCGCTCATTGACGACGCCATCGTCGAATCCGCTCAAAAAGAGTCATGGGTCGCGGTTCCACTGATCACCGATTGATCTTCTTGGGAGGGACGGCCAAGAATCGTCCCTCCCAAACTCACCGACCGTCACTAAGGAAGACAGATGCTTAATTCCCTCCCGGCCCGCCAAGAGACGGCAGGCGTCTGGCTAATGCCGGTTTTCGTCGCCAAAGCGGGGCACGAAGTAGACCTTCGAAACGCCCTTCACTCTCTCCAGACGCTAAGCCGAAACGACCCAGGATGCCTGGAGTACACCGTATTCTCGGACGGGCAGCGGCCCGGCACCTTTATCCTCTTCGAAGGCTGGGCTCGTAACGAGGATCTCGAAGCTCACAACGAAGAAGTCCATGTAAAGGAATTCTTGACAGGAGCGGAACCGCTGTTAGCTGTTCCTTTCGCCGTGACTCCGCTAACGCCTCTCACCTAACATTCCAACTCACCTAAAGGACTGACATGCCCCGCCCGTACACCCTGTTCACCGGCCAGTGGGCCGACCTCCCCTTCGAGGAAGTCGCCCGCCTGGCCTCCGGCTGGGGCTACGACGGCCTCGAAATCGCCGTCTCCGGGGACCACCTCGACGCCTGGCGCTGGGACGAACCAGGCTACGTCGAGTCCAAGCTCGCCGTCCTGGAGAAGTACAACCTGAAGGTCTGGGCCATCTCCAACCACCTCAAGGGCCAGGCCGTTTGCGATGACCCCATCGACTTCCGCCACGAAGCGATCGTCGGGTCCAAGGTCTGGGGCGACGGCGACCCCGAAGGCGTCCGCACCCGCGCCGCCGAAGAAATGAAACACACCGCCCGGCTCGCCAAAGCCCTCGGTGTGGACACCGTCGTCGGATTCACCGGTTCCTCCATCTGGCAGTACGTCGCGATGTTCCCGCCCGTCCCCGAAAAGGTCATCGAGGCCGGCTACCAGGACTTCGCGGACAGGTGGAACCCCATCCTGGACGTCTTCGACGAATGCGGCGTCCGCTTCGCCCACGAAGTCCACCCCTCCGAGATCGCCTACGACTACTGGACCACCGTCCGCACCCTCGAAGCGATCGGCCACCGGCCCGCGTTCGGGCTGAACTGGGATCCGTCCCACTTCATGTGGCAGGGCATCGATCCCGTCTCCTTCATCTGGGACTTCAAGGACCGGATCTACCACGTGGACTGCAAGGACACCAAGCTCCGCCCCACCGGCCGGAACACCGTCGTGGGCTCCCACCTGCCCTGGGGCGACCCGCGCCGCGGCTGGGACTTCGTCTCCGCAGGCCGGGGCGATGTGCCCTGGGAATCGTCCTTCCGCGCCCTCACCGCGATCGGCTATGACGGCCCCATCTCCGTCGAATGGGAAGACGCCGGCATGGACCGCCTCCACGGCGCCCCCGAGGCCCTCGCCGCGCTCAAGAAATTCGACTTCCCGCCGTCGAACACCTCCTTCGACGCCGCCTTCAGCAGCAAGGACTGAAGTTATGACCGTTCCCCCTCGCGTTTCGGCGGGAGAGGTCTTCCAGCATTTTCGTGGCTCGTCACCGTTGACCCGTGCCCGGCTTTCAGAAATGACTGGCCTTTCGCGGGCCGCAACGACAGACAGGATGAGAACCTTAGCGTCGCGGGGACTCATTGGTCCCGCCAACGAGGCGCCCTCGACGGGTGGCCGGCGATCCGCTCAGTATCGACTCATGCCGAACGGCGGAGCGGTTATGAGCGTCCTGCTGGGTGCCAGCGAGGCAAAGGTACAGGCATTCGACCTTTCCGGACAGCCGTTATCTGCTACGAAGCCGATGGCAACCGTACGTGGCGGGTCTGCCGCTATCTTGGATTCCTGCCTGGCTTCGGCGTATTCGCTCCTGAATTCCATGGACCACCTTCCTGTCCAGCTCGTAGCAACGGGCGTTGTTCTGGATGAAGGTGCGCCGGATCTGGAATGGCCTGAATATTTTGCTGGCCGCCCGGTCGTCGTCGACTCCGCGCTGGGGGCCATGGCAACGGCGGAGGCCCTGTCGCGAACCCCTCGTCTGCAGAACATGTTCTTCCTGGACGTGGGAAAGACCATTGACTGTGCCGTGCTGGTTCACGGTAGGACGCTGGGGGTTCTCAGGACTTCCAAGGGGGCGTTCGGGCACACGCCGGTGAAGGGCACGTCGATGCGGGCCTGTGCTTGCGGCATCATGAATTGCCTGCAGGCTATCGCAGGGGAAGAGGCAATAATTGCGGGCCTCTCGTCAGACTTTAGAGACGAACCGGACGCGATCAGCGATGCTGTCCGGCGGAGCGATGCGGCTGCAGTCAGTGCTCTGCGACAGGCAGGTCGGTACATAGGAGAAACCCTGTTAGGGAGCATCCACCTCCTTCGACCTGAGTTCGTCACTGTCAGAACCCGGTGGCCGGGTGCCGCCGACTTTTTGCTGGCCGGCCTTAGGGAGGCAGTATACGAAAGCGGCGCCCCCGCTGTGACGGAGAAGCTGGTGTTGGCGAGTTCAAGGACCGGGTCTCCCGCCACCGGGATTGCACTTCGAGCCCTGGACGCCGGACTGGCGGTGGATCCAGTGGACCAATTGCTGTCAGCTCCACCCAACCTCAGCGAACAGCGGATCTATTGACCAGCACCGCCCAAGTCGACCGACCGTCATCGGCACGCCAGCTGACCGGCCGCGGGTAGAATCTACTGGCGATCGACAACCCATACAACACGATCACTTGCTGCGGCACACTGGGCTCATTGGATCTCGGTTCAGCTGGAAGGTCCCAAGCCCATGGATGAAGTATTTCGCGACGACGACGTCGCCGGCGATCCGGACAGGTCACCGCACGATCAGATCAGACGCTATAGTGTTCCGGCCGGGCTGAACCCCGACGAAAAATTCGAACATTGGCGGAGCTGGTACGGCAGCGCGATTGACGCTCCCGTTCGGTTGGAAAAAACCGACAAGCTAGTGCGATCCGGCTTCAATCCAACCGCCCTGAGCCTCGAGAGCCCGGGCTTCAGTCTTGTTGACGTCACGAATGAACCCGCCAGTTGCTACTGGAACGGGGACACGAATCCCAGCGACTGGCTCGTGTATTTCAGGACTTCATGTGACAAGTTCAGCTTCTCAGGACGCTCCGAGGCCGTCTCTCCCGGAACAGTCAGGTTCTTTGATCTTTCTTTGCCAGGAAACTTCCATGCGCCCGCCGGCTAAAGCGCTGTGCGGGTCCATTTCGACCGGAGCCTGCTCGGCTTGGACGACAGATCCGTCAAACGGCTGCAGGGATTGGCCGACATCAGAGAAAACCCCATTATGCGTGGGCTGATTCTTCCAGCCTTGTCCGGCTGGCAGCAGTCGGTCATAGCCCCGGAGATGCCGCGTCTTCAACCGGTCGTCCGGTCGATGATGACGGCCTTGGTCAGCTCTTTGCTCGAAACCACGGCCGATCCCGGCGACATAAAACTGGCCCGCATCGCAGCGATCAAGAAATTCGTGCGCAGGAACTTCAGAAACCCTGCCCTCACAGTTGACGAGGTCGTGGCCTACTCATTTCTTTCACGCCGTGCCCTTTACTACCTCTTCGAAGACGAAGGGCTCCAGGTCAGCGGACACATCCGCGCTCTGCGGACCTTGGAAGCCCTTGAGCTCCTCGCCGAAGCAACCTCGTGGAAACGCTCTCTGACGGACATAGCGGGTGCCAGCGGGTTCACAAGCCTGCAAGCCATGCGGCGTGCCGTCAGGGAACTAACAGGGCTCTCGCTTGTGGACGCGCAGGAGAAACCGGAACTCCTGCGGACTCGAGCCGCCGAACTAAGAAAATTGACCGGGCTGTGAATCGGCCGGACAGAATCCCGCCTGGCATATAGTCCGTTCCACGCTTTCGCCGGACTCCCCGCCTGCCTCGATATCTGATGGGTCCCACACGACTCGTCCGCTTCGAAGGTGCCGACGCTGTCATGGATTTCTGGACCCGGGACCAAATGTGCCCCAAAGAGGGTACGACGCGGGTCCGCTCCTTCTTTTCTTGCCGGTAACTTTGACGATGCCGTGGTCTTCCCCATGGCCGAGCCATAAATTACGATCGGGCCCGGGCAGGACCCGGAGGGTCCCTCGGGTGATTGTCTTACCCAGCGAAGGTGCTTCGATGGATCCGCGCGGAGCCCCGAGGGCTCTTGGTGGTCCGAGGCCGGACGCTACGAGGCCGCGTCGAAGGACGATGTATGCGGTGGTGTCATTCAGGTGCCCCGTCCCGAAAGCTCGGACGGTTTGATCTCGAGCCAGCACGCAAACGATGACACTTTCCCGCATAGTCGCGGCGCCGGTGCTCCGAGCAGGGGCACAGGGCGCAACTCGCGCCCGGCTGGGCCATTGCTGGGGAGATCAGCCGGCTCCGGCGGATTGGCCCTTAGGTCTCAAGGCTATCCGCATCTCCATTCGCTGACGACCGGTTCCGCTGCCTCCAACGGGACCAGTCCGACGGAAGCACGGATGGTCTACCCAAGAGGTAGCCTTGCCCGATGTTCACGCCCATCTCGGTAACGGCGGTTAATTCTGCATTGGTTTGGATTCCCTCGGCGACAAGGCTTGCCCCGATCTGTGACGCGAAGCTGACCATAGCCGTGCACAGGGCTCTCTGGTTGGGGTCACAGTCGACGCCCGCAACGATGGTCCGGTCAAGTTTGATGAGTTCCGGGCTGAGCCTAAGGATGTGGCGCATGGATGAGAACCCGGCTCCGACGTCGTCGATAGCTATGCGTACGCCAGCGCTTCTGAGTGGGGCCAGTGCTTCCGCGAGACGTGCATAGTCAGCCACGGCTGAGCGTTCGGTCAACTCTACGACGATCCGCCCGGGGTTCAGACCGGAATTCCTCACGATGTCGCTCAGCCTCGGGTCAAGGCATGCCGACGGGGAGAGATTGACGGCGGCATAAATGTGGCCGGGAAGATCCGCTGCGGCCGGCGGCGCCACACCTGGGGCCACCGAATATCAGCGGAGCGTTGTCCAGCTCAAGGGTGCCTTCAACTCGTTCCTGATCTGGGACCGTATCAAGTCCTCCGCTCCCAGCAGGTTCAACCTGCACACGCTCACCACGAGCATCGACCAGACCCCTGGCAAGCTCACTGCGCACGGCTACAAGGGCGTCGATCTAGACGTTCACCTGCTGGGGGCGGCACAACCATCGGTGGCCCTGGACTCCGGCAGGGTCTCGGGCGACTGGCCCCAGCCGAACCAGCAGTGGATCCAGCTTGGCCAACCGGCCGGCACCGATCACACCGTACTGCTGCAGCCGCGCGCGACAGGCGAGAAGGCCCTGGAAACCATCGAACACCCCACCGGCACAGCGACCTTGAAGGCGTATGAGCTGGTTGCGGCGAACGGTGAACGCGCCATGGTCCTGCTCAACAGCGGTGACGCCGTGGCGCAGGCTGACCTCGGCCTGACAAGCGGTTGGACGGCCGCCACCCCCGCCGAGAATGGATCCGTCAACGGAACGACCATTAATGTCGCCGCCCACCAGGCCCTGGTGCTCATCAAGACCCCGTAAGGGAGCTGCTCCCACGGTAGCTGAGGCGGGCCTCACGGGCCCGTCTCAGCCACCTGCATGACAGCCGCCGAGCACGGCAGGTATGGAGCACGGCAGGCATGGAAAGGGCCGGTGGTGATGGGCATGTATCTGCCATCACCACCGGCCCTTCCGGCTGCTCAGTTGCCGGGTACTTCCACGAGAAGCCCGGCGCTGCTGACCGTTCCCCCTCCGGGCCGCTTCCCCACGACCTTGTACGTCCGGTTGCCGGATGCCTCCGGCAACGTAAACGTGGTTTGCCAGAGTCCGTCGGCGATGGCAACCGATTCCCTATCTGCACTGACCTCATGGATGTCGAAAACCGTCACAGTCCTTGGCTTGGTCCACGCCAGTTCCGCACGTGCCCCCTGATAGCTCACCGACAGTATCGGAATCTCCGGATCGAGTCCCGTCAGGTCGACCTCTTCGAATACACAGGCACTGGTGGTGCAGACACCGGCGTGCACGATCTCCGGCAAGGGAATGATGTCCCGCGCCACCCGCTGCCAGGTCCTGCCGTTCGCGGAAACCAGTGCGGTGACGAGGTGGCTCCTGGCATCACGTTGCAGGCGCAGCCACGGCCGGTCCCCCACATTCATGTGGATGAGCTCCCGCAGATACGGGCTACGGATCTGACCTCCACCCGCGTCGTCACCCGGATTGCCGGCGCCATAGTCTTCCCGGGTGTCCAGGGTGCGGGTGCGCAGGACCAGCCGGCCATCGAAGCCGACTCCGAAGAAGACATAACTCGATCGCCCCGACAGGTCAGAGCGCAGCAGGACTCCGCCCGTGGCCGGGACAGCGGCGAGGCGGGCCGTGATTTCGATCGAGCCGGCAGCAAGGTCGGTTGCCGCGGCCAGAGAGTCCTGCCCATCGCGCAGGTACAGGTGTGCGTCATCGCCGCCTGCGAAGCCGCTGGCCGTGACATCTTTGAACTCGTAACCGTTTTCGGGGCCAGGCATCACGAGGGCCGCTCCGGACCCGATCCAGGCGGCGGTGAACCGGGGCCCTGTCCCGCTGGGCAGGGCACGACAGGACACGGACTGCGACTGCGGTCCTGACCGGTGGTCGTTCGTTGCGGTGACGGTGTATTCAGCCTGGGCTTCGCCGGCGGCAACGATCGCCGTCGTGCCCGGGATGCCCTCGGCCACGACGACGGGTACCGAACTGTCCCCGATTCTTGTGACGGTGTAGCCGGTGGCCCCTTCGACTGCTTTCCAGCTCAGACCGATCTTCCCATGTCCGGCCGTGGCGATGACTGCCGGTACCCTCGCGAGGCGGGGGCAGTCGTTCGAGAACAGCTCGCCTGTTTTGAGGACGACGGCGGACAGCGGCCCAAGCGTCAGCTGGCCGTTCTGGACAGGCTGGGATGTGCCGCTGACGAGGTCATGGACGGATGCGCAATTGCAGCCCGCTGGGAGCGGGACGGGAATGGCACGATCGTTTCCGTGTTCCGTTCGGGTGGTGTTGATAGCGATGAGGTACTCCCCCAGATGCGCCACCACCAGGTCTGGATAGGCCGAGTAGGGATTGTCCTCGACGAAGTTGTCGCGGCGGATTACACCCACTCCGGGTTGCCAGGCCACGGGCAGGAGCTCCCCGGTCAAGGCGAAGGGCCGGCCCTCAATGACCTCATCCTGTGCCTTCTGACGGTATTCCTCACGGGTGGCGCCGCGAAGCATCACGTAGCTGTAGGTCATTTCGGTGCCGGCCTGGAACTGCAGCAGCTGCTCGGTTCCTTCGTGCTGAATGTGGGCCCTGCTGGCCCCTGACAGGCCCGTATTCCTTTCGAGCATATTCACGAACAGATGGGTGTCACCGTCGCGCGCTGAGACCAGAAGGTTGTCGATATCCACCCAGGCAAAAGAGGAATTATCCCAGGCAACGTCGACACCAAGGTCCTGCAACTCCTCCGGAGAGTACGCGTTTAGGCGTGAGTGCGGCAGGAGCCGACCTGCTCCTGCCTTTCCAAGGAGCTGCTGCCTGCCACCGGTGACATACGCGAACGTTTCCCGGATCCGAAGGTCATATTTGAGCTTGCGGTCAAGCCAGCGGCGGTGGAAGGAGTCGAAGAACTGGCCATCCAGCAGTTGCTGCTGTGCGTAACCCGTCGCTTCCCTGGCATACTCGCGGTACTCCTCCCACTCAGGGGTGGAGTACCGGTCCGGGTTCCGGGCCATGAATTCCTCCAGCGACGCATAGCGCAGGGCGGCACCGGATTCCTCGTCCGTGCCGTAGGCGGGGCGTCCCGGGTAATCACTGTTCCTGTCATCGATGACCTGCTGCATGAACATGGCACGGTGCCCGGTTGCCGTTTGCCCCTGATACCGGGTAAACCCGCGGGCGTGGAGGTTCTTCAGGGCCACTTTCAGGATGTCATCGTTGAGTGCTTCGTCCCCGGTGTGCCCGAGGGTCCGGAAGAACCAGCAGGGGAAGTAGTTCGTGGCTTCCCCGTATACGCCCACGTAGCCATTTTCGCGGGTGAGCCCGGCCAGGCCCAGCCCGTAATAGCAGTGACCGTAGGGGATCCGCCGGACCTGGGTGCCTTGGTTATCGAGCTTACTGCGGGCCAAGCCCTTCATGATCACCTGGATGTAGTCGCTCGTGTATTCGGCGTTGCCGTCGTGGTGAAAGAGGGAATGGTGGACCTCAAGGTCGCGGCCGTCCGGTCCGGTCAGGACTTCCTCGCCAAGGAAGGGCGCAACGCCCAGAAATTCGCGCACGATGCGGTGGCTGCGTTCACGGCCCTGGTAATGCCCGGAGCCTATGATGCGCAGTCCTTCGTGGGCTTTCCAGGCGCCTTCATAGGTGTACATCACCTGGTTGTAAATGTAACTGAGCCGGGAGCGAGCGAAGTCAAAACTTGCTTTCAGAACGCGTTCCCATGCGGCCATGCGGGTCAGCGGACCACCGTCCCAGCCGGCGTCCGCAAGTGACGTGTGGCCTGCCTCGCTGCCGGTTGAAAAGGGTTCCAGCAGGAACGACTCGAACTCCTCTCTGCCGCACACTTCCGGGGCAGTGATCAGGTTTTCGACGATGTACAGCGCTTCACCGAGGGCTGCGTAGTAGCCGCCCCAGTCGGATTGGTGTCCTCCGGTTCCAAGGAGCATGACGTTCCCGTAGTACTCGCGGGTGTAGTGGTCTATCGTCGCGAAGACGCGCCGCAGTCCTTGCCTCCGGCGTTCCGTGGTGGCGGAGGGCGACCAGGGCATAAGGAGCGCTTCGGCGTAGAAGCGGAGGTCGTCGTCGTACCGGCTGATCGGCAGGGGCTCCCCCGAATCGGCAAGGGCTTCCAGGGCCTCAAAATGCTCCTGTTGCCAATTGCGGAAGCCGTCGACCAGGGTGCTCTCCTGCTCCAGAGCCGCCCGTTCGGGTTTGATGTACGAACGCCTGCCGGGGTCGGCAGCAGCTGGGGGGTGGACGGGCAGTAGCACGGGGAGTGGCAGGACCGCGGTCGTATGGGTACCGGCCGAGAAGAACCTCCGCGACGGCTCAGTCGCCTTTTCGAAACCGGTCTGGCCGGCGAGGGTCCTGTAAGACAACACATAAGTCCGGAGCGTGATCTCAACGCTTCGTTGCCCGGTCGTGGACGCCAAGGGAAGCGCAGCGGTCGAGTGGAAGAAGCGGCCGGGCAGGCCACCCCGCGTCCCGACATTCAATGGTTCGTAGTCACCAACGGTCCGGTACTGTGCCTGCTCGCCGTTGACCAGGACCAGGGTCTTGTACGGGGATGAGTCTTCTCCCCAGAACTTGACCGTAAGGTAGTTTTGCAGCGCCGGGTCGACCTTCATGGTGAAGCGCAGGTCTGCCAGCCGGGTCGCTGGCGGATGAAGGGGCAGTGCTATCCGCCCGGGTTCACCGGGGTTTCCATGAAGTACCGTTGCAGCGCCCGGGGCCAACGGCCCGGTCGCGGGATCAGGGCCCTCGGCCATGACGGTGCTCCGTTCACTGCTGAAGGCATGCACGGTTTCGGACGCTGTGTCCCCAAAATCTACGAAATCGTGCCAGTGACCGGTCCTGGGTCGTTCGGTGTCCTGCGTTGGCGAGGTCAGTCCGGTGGCGGATGACATGGGGTCCTTTCGGGACGGATGCATGGCTCGGGGCAAGAGTGGGCCGGATGGAGTGCGACCCAGTGGTCTTTCGTGACTGGCCGGTGCAGGAACGGCGCCGAGGCTGGTCACCGTTCCCGCCGCCGGCCAGATGCTTACTGTGCGGCGAGAGCCTCCTCGAATTCCTTGCGGGCCTGCTCGCCGCCTGCAGCTTTCCATGCTGGAACCAGTTCGGATTTCACGGTTGTTAGAGGTTTCCGGCCGAGTACGACATCGTTGATGGCGGTAGTGATCAGCGTGTTCAGCTGTGCCTTTTTGTTGCTCCAGGTATCAGAGAAGAGAACGAGGCTCGGATCAGTGATGAGCATGGTCTCGGTCTTGGTCTGGAATTCGTGGATCAGTTGGGTGCCGTCCTCGAAGCCGGGGTTGAACTGCGGGATAGGGGCGTTGCTGAGGTAGCTGAAACTGACGCCCTTTTCGGTCTTCGCCAGGTCGGTTGGTTTGATGGTTCCGCTCTTCTCTGTCCAATGGAGCTCTTTGACGCCATAGGTGATGTTGAGATGTTCCTGGCTGCCAAACGGGGATGCCATGTAATTGGCGATACGGAGCATTTCCTTGATGCGTTCGGTGTCCTCTGTTTTTGCAAAGGCAGTGAAGAACCCGTACGGGCTGCTGGCGTGGAGCACCGCCTTCTTGCCTGGGGCGCCGGGAGCGACCCAGGGCGCGACTTTCGTGCCGGCCTTCGCAGCAGAAGCGTAGACGCCCGGCCAGCCGGTAGCACTGCCGAGGGTTGTGGCCACGTTACGGGCACCGAACAGCCGGTTGCCGTCTTCAACCGTGATCCCGTCCGGGTGGATTGATCCGTCCTGTTTGACCCCGACTGCCCACGCCAGCGCCGCCTCGAACTCTTCGGTTTCGATTTCGTGGGTGAATTTGCCACCATCTTCACGCCAGTTGTTGGGCGAACCGTTACCCAGGCGTCCGTAGTAGGCAGCCGAAAAGGGGTTGGAGACCCCCCACAGGGATTTGCCCGGCTCAGTGACGGCCTTGAGGGCTTCACGCAGCTCATCAAGGCTCCCGGGTGCATCCGCCACGCCGGCTGCCGCGAAGCTGTCAGTGTAGGCCAGAATGGGCGCCCCGCCTGTGGGCCGCGGGCAGGGGACCCCGTAGATGCCGCCGTTGAAAACGGTCGCCTGCCAGGCCTCCGAGGGGATGTTGGCCAGGTTCGGGTAGTCCTTGATGGCGTCCCCGGAGACATGGGTGGTGATCTCGGTGAATTTGGACTTCAGCAGGGCCGGGGTCTGCGGAATCGGGTAGTTGCTGCCGAAGGTCACCATGTCAGGGATCTGCCCGCCGGCGACGACGGTCTGGACCTTCTGCAGATAAGAATCCGCGAGGGTGGTCTGGACGTCCATGTCTGCGTTCAGTTCCTTGTTCATGAACTGCCAGTACTTGTTCTGCTCCTTCGGGGTTCCTACCGCGCCAAACGTCAGGGTGAGGAAACTGAAGGCGCTGCCGACACCCGGGGCCTGCTCTACGGTCTTTTTCAGGTCATCGAGCGGGTACTTAAAGAAACCCGGCTGAATTGCCGCGCCCTTGCCGGGCAGATCAGCGGCCACCAGGTCAGAGGGGATGTAGGTGGGAAGAATCACTGTGGTGTTGGCGGCGGCGTTCCCGGTGGAGGAACCGCCGCCACAGCCGGACAGCAGCCCGGTGCCTGCCGCGCCGCCCAGCAGGACTGCTGCGCTGAGGAATCGCCGCCGCGATGGTTTATGAACGGTCATGTTGTTTCTCCTTTGAAAAAAATTGCGGACTGGAACCTGCAGGGCGTCAGCCTTTGACAGCACCGGTGAGCATGCCTTTAGCGAAATGCTTCTGCAGGAATGGGTAAACAATGAGGATGGGCACAATGGAGACCACGAGGATGGCCATTTGCAGAGCGGCCTGCGGCGGCGGGATGGAGCCGTCCAGCGATTGCTGGTAGGTCTGGCCCTGCACAACAAAGGTTCGCAGGACGAGCTGCAGGGGCCACTTGGAATTGTCGTTGAGGTAGAGGACGGCGTTGAAGAACGCGTTCCAATAGCCCACCGCATAGAAGAGGGCGACGACGGCGATCACCGCGCGGGAGAGCGGGAGAACGATGCGGGTGAGGACGGTGAACTCGGAGGCGCCGTCAATCCGGGCGCTGTCGATGAGTTCCTGCGGAATGTCCATAAAGAAGGACCGCACCACGATCACGTTGAATGCGTTGACGGCAACTGGAAGGATGAGTGCCCAGTAGGAGTCGATCAGGCCCAGTTCCTTCACCATCAGATAGGAGGGAATGAGCCCGGGGGCGAAGAGCAGGGTGAAGAGGACTGTCATCAACAATGGCTTGGCCCCCAGCGTTTTAGGCCGTGCCAGCCCGTAGGCAAGGGCGACTGTCGTAACAATGCTGATGAGCGTCCCGACCAGAGTCACGCCTGTGCTGACCATGACGGAGCGGGTGACCACGCCCCCTGAGAATATCTGCTGGTATGCGGCGAAAGTCGGGTCGCTGGTCCAGAGGACGAAACCGCCGGCCTGCCGCACCGTTTCCTCATCGGAGAGGCTGGTTGAGATCACTGCAACGAAGGGCAGGATAACCAGGGCGCAGGCAACAGTGAGAACGACAGCCTTGAGTGCCTGAACAGCAGGGTGTGGCTTGCCCATCCACATGGGCCGATCGCTGGCCGCGGAACGCCGCTCGCGTCCCGTGCGCTTGGTGGCTGTGGAACTGATCATGAGTGGTACACGCCCCTTTCTCCGAACATGTGGGCCAGTTTGTTCGCGCCAAGGACCAGCGCCAGGCCCACGATCCCCTTCACCAATCCCACTGCTGTGCTGACGCCCCATGCTCCGCCGATGACTCCGTTATTGAAGACGTAGGTGTCCAGAACTTCTGAAACCTCAAGCCCGACGTGTTGTTGCTGAAGGATGATCTGCTCGAAGCCGACCGTCAGGGCGTCGCCCAGCCGGAGGATGAGCAGCAGGATGATCAGTCCGCGCAGGCCCGGCAGCGTGACGTGCCAGGTTCGCCGCCAGGGTGAGGCCCCGTCTACTGCTGCAGCTTCATGCAGTGACTGGTCGATGCCGGCCAAAGCGGCCAAAAACAGGATGGTGGCCCACCCGGTGTCCTTCCAGATCACTTGCGAGGTGATCAATGCCCTGAACAGGTCAGGGTTGCCGATGATCGACACGGTGGCCAAGTCTGCAGACCGCAGCATCGAGTTCAGCAGCCCTCCACCACCGAGCATGTGCTGAAACACAGCCACGACGATGACCCAGGACATAAAGTGCGGCAGATAGAGGATGCTCTGGACCCACTGCTTGAGCCGGTTCGACATCAGGCTGTTGAGCAACAGCGCAAGCGCGATGGGAGCGGGGAAAACCAATACCACCTGCAAGACCAGAATGATAAGCGTGTTCCCGAGGGCCCTCATGAAGGCAGGGTCGCCATTGAAGAGCACCCTGAAGTTTTCCAGCCCGACCCACGGGCTGTCCCAGATGCCAATGAACGGCTGGTAATCCTTGAAAGCGATGACATTGCCGAGGAGCGGCACATAGTGGAAGGCCAGAATCAGCACGATTCCCGGCGCGGCGAGCAGCAGCAGTGGCCAGTCGGTACGAAGCCGGGCCTTGAAAGATCGTCTATTCCTTGTGCCGCTGCCGCGGTCGGGCAGCGGACCTGACCCTGTTGGCGGATCCTGCGTGGATGCCGGATCCGCAAAGGGAGCCGTCTTGATGTTGGACATAGTTCCTGACGCCTTTGTTGGAGTCGAGCTTTTACGGACTGGGGACGCGGTGTGCTGCATCTTGAAAAATGGACCCAGTGAAATCGATATCAGAAACCCTACGACAAACGCCCGGTGTTATTCAAGTCACATTCGACGCTATTAAAGTGCTATTGGACGGTCGGGCTGTACGCCGGGATCCAGATCCGCATGGTGGAGCTCCCCCGCTCTGCCCAGGAGTGGTACGGCACCAGCGCCGCTTGGGCGCTGGCAGCGGTCACCGCCTCATTTAGGCTGTTGAAGGGCCAGGCGCTGCCGGACTTCCTGCGGTGCAGTCCGACAAGCCGTACGGTGACGGTGCCGTCCTTTTCGCCGATGCCCGCTGTGGTGTCTATTTGGGCGTCGGAGAGTCCCCATCCGACTGGGAGGTCGATGGATTCCAGAGCGAAGACTTCGGGGCCGCGCTCGATGGCCACGCAGCCGCGGACAGCGTCAATCCGGTCATCGGGCCAGGAGAACCGCGGGTCCATGGGAAGGTCGAGGATGATTTGCTGGCCGGGCCGGAAAACCCGGGTGACTGTGGTTGTCCCGAGGACGGCAGGCTCCGTGCCTTCGCCGGCATCCAGCGTTGCGCCGGTGGCCCAGGCGGGAACCCGCAGACTGATGCTGACGGGAGTACCGGGCGCGTCCGCCACGGTCAGCGTGATCCGTCCAGTGGCCGGGTAGCTTGTTTCGATGTCCAGGATCAGGGCGCCGGTGGCCAGTTCGGCGCGGATGCGTCCTGCCGCATACTGGTGGATCTGCACCCCGTCGGCGTCCATGGTTGCTACATAGGAGCTGAGGCTGGCGAGTGTCCGGGCCACGTTGGGCGGGCAGCAGGACACTTCAAACCACGCTTCACGGCCGCTTGAGCCTCCCCGGATGCAGACGCCGTCTTCGTTCAGTGGCGCCTCTCCTGCGGTGGTGCGCTGGTGCAGGGTGTTGGCGTAGAAGAAGGACCTGCCGTCGGCGGAGGGCGAGGTCGCCACAATGTTGTAGAGTGTGCGCTCGATCAGGTCCGCGTATTGCGGGTCGCCGGTGGCCAGCAGCAGGCGCCAGCTGAACATGTTGGAGGCGACTCCGGCGCATGTTTCGCAGTACGAGCGGTCCGGCGGGAGCACGAAGTCTTCCCCGTAGGCTTCGTCCATGTGGTGAGAGCCCATTCCGCCGGTGATGTAGGTGCGGCGGGCGACGGTGTTTTGCCACTGGAGCTTCAGGGCATCGAGGAGTTCGGTGTCGTTGGTTTCAACCGCAGCGTCGACTGCGCCGGCTGCCAGGTACAAGGCGCGAACGGCATGGCCGCGCAGGACGGTGGCGGCCCGGACGGGCATGTCGTCCTGCCAGTAGGCTTGGCCAAATTCGAAGAGGGGCAGCGTTCCGGTGCCTCTGCGTTCGATGAAAGTCTTGGCCTGGTCCAGGTAGCGCCGTTCGTCGGTGACCCGGTAGAGCTCCACGAGGGCTACCTCGATTTCGGCGTGTCCGCATACTTGATCCAGCCCGTCGTGCCCGAACATGGTGCAGACGTGGTCAGCCAGTTTTCGGGCAACGTCCAGGAGCTTTGTCGCTCCGGTGGCGCGGTGGTTGGCGACTGCGGCCTGGATGAGGTGGCCGAAACAGTACAGCTCATGGCCCCACTTGAAGTCGGAGTAGCGGGGTTGCTGCCAGGGCCGGCCAAAAAGAGTGTGGAGGTATCCGTCGGGATCCTGGGCTTGGGCCACCTTGTCGATGAAGGCATCCAGGATCTCACTGAGTTCCGTTTCGCCCGAGCGGGCATGTTCCCAAGACATGGCTTCGATCAGCTTATAGATCTCCGAGTCGGCGAATTCCCGTCCCCGGTGTTCGTACTTCTCCTTCCCGGCCGCCTTTTCAAGGTTGCCCAGCCAGTCAAGGCGGGTGACCCAGGAGACCGCATGGGGAATGATGGCGGCGCGGTTTAGTTCTTGGCGTTCCCCCCAAAAGCCTCCCGACAGCGATACGGCAGGTAAGGGCAGTGGCGAAAAAACACCCGCCGAAGGGGCGACCGGGAAAATATCTGTTGCGGGGACGTGAACGGACTGCATGAAGGCCTCCATGCCGCTTCAACGCGGCGGGCGAAATGTCGACAAGGATTGAGACGATTGAAAACTACGGCTAGTTCGAGCGCGTCAGATGTTCGGCGACGAGCTGGGTGACACCGAAGACAGGGGCCTGGTCAACACTGCGGACATCAGTGATTCCGTCCTTGGCCAATTCTTCACGGAAAGCTGATTGAAGCCGCGGTACGTGCATGCCAAGGCCTCCGCCCAGAACAACAGGTCCCGAGATGCCCAATTGAGACAGTGTCTGCGCGGTCATATCAGCGAGATCCTGCCCGGCACGATCAAGCATCTTCTGACTGGGGACGTGTCCAGCGTCAGCGGCGTCTACTACCAAACGTGCCTGCTGCGCCCAGTAGCGGCGTCCTGTGCCCGCCGAGTGGAACAGCGCGATCAGTTGGTTCGGATGGTCCAGGTCGCAGGCGCCTAGAAGAGCCCGGGTGAGGGTGTCCGCTTCGTAGCCTTGGTTCATCCTGCGCAGGCTGTGGCGCACAGCTTCCCGGCCGAGCCAGTATCCGCTTCCTTCATCTCCCAGCAGGTATCCCCAGCCCCCTGCCCGGGCCTCGGCTCCGCGCGGATTACGCCCCCAGGCCGCTGACCCCGTCCCGGCGATGACGGCGACGCCGGTGCTGACACGGCCTGCTGCCAGCAGCAGCCGCGAGTCGTGGACGACGGTGGTCACGGCTGTCGGCGCGAAAGGGCCAATGAGAGCTTTCAGGGCTTCGGCATCGGCTTCGGTGTCGATTCCGCCGGCACCGGCGTACACCTGCCTGATGTCTCCGTAGCCAATGTCCGCGAAAAGCTCTGCGAGGTTGGCCTGGGCAGCTTCCCGGCTAACGTTCTGGACGTTGGCACTGCCTGCGATACACTCAGCGACAGGCACGCCGTTTTCGAACCGTACGCCGTGGGTCTTGGTTCCACCAATATCCAAACCGATCAAGGCTCCCGTTGCACCGCTGGCCGTACGGATCCCCTCAGCTGTGAACTGGGAGTTTGTTGAGTTGGTCATATCACGCCTGACGTGGTCGTAAGGAAACGGTCATGATCAGTGTGGCGTCGGTTCCTGGATCCCCGTGGTGGCGACGAATGCCACCACCGGCTCCGTGGCTGCCCGCAACGTCACAGGGGTCTCATTGGCGCCGGTAAAAGCGCTGTCGCCTTGCCCCAGTTCAAACGACTGCGCTCTTGTCTCAAGCACACCACTGCCGGAGGCCACCAGGACAAGCACCGGAACCCCTGCCGGCAGCTCCGGGCTCCGGCCTCCTGGTTCCAGTTCGATCCGCTGCAATTGGAACTCGTCGAAGGGAGGCTGCCAGATCAGGTGGCCTTTTGCGGGAGAAGTCGGGGCGAGTCGTGGAACGGGCAGTGGCATGAAGACCACTGTTCTCAGCAGCTCGTCAACGTCGATGTGCTTGGTGGTTAGTCCGCCGCGCAGCACGTTATCCGAAGATGCCATCACCTCGATACCCAGGCCGTGCAGATAGGCGTGAATGTTTCCGGCGGGCAGGTACACCGCTTCGCCCGGACGAAGGGACACTCTGTTCAGGAGGAGGGATATCAGAACCCCCGGGTCGCCCGGGTACGCTTCGTTGAGCTCCAGTGCCGTTTTCAGCGCCGCGGGGTGGGGGCCATCGTAAGGGGTGGATTTCAGCAGCGCCGCCGTGGCCTGAACCGCGCGGGAGACTTCGTCGCCGCCCCTGATCAGACCCGCGAAGGCTTGCTGGATGGAAGTTGGTTCGTCTGCTCCGGCGAGAATGCAGCTTATCTGGTGCAGGACCTTGGGGCTTTCGGTGCCTGTCTCCCTGAAAGATGTCACGAGCGCTTCGAAAATCGCTTTGGTCTCGGCGGCGGAGCGGAATCCGCACAAAGCGTCGAAGTCCGTTAGGGCCAGGATCATCTCGGGCTTGTGGTTGTGGTCCTTGTAGTTGCGTGTCTGCGCATCTTTCGGGACACCGAGGGCCTCTTCGGCTGCGAAGCCGGTGGCAGCCTGTTCCCGGTTTGGGTGCACCTGAAGTGACAGCGGAGATTCAGCAGCCAGCACCTTCATCAGAAATGGCAGGGCGTTCCCAAAGGCAGCCCGGCTGCGTGGCCCCAGCAGACCTTCCGGGTCAGCATCTATCACCTCATCCAGGCGTGTGTGACCTGTGTCCAAGAGTGCCACAGACGGCGCTCCGGGATGGGCGCCTATCCACATTTCCGCCTCGGGAGCACCTGAGGGGCTCCGGTCAAGGTAGTCGGCGATGAGTGTCTTGGACCCCCAGGGGTAATCCCTGATGCTGTTGGCCAGTTTGTACATAGCTTCTTCTTCTCCGAATCAGGGAATCGCAAGTTTTTCGACGAAACCGGCGGGAGGGATGCTCAGTTGCCGGGCACCCGGTGCTGAGGCGCACCCCCAATGCCCGCCTCTATGCAGCCTGCACGGTGAAGGTTGCTGCGAAAGGGTGCCGGCTCCGTGGCGTGGCAGAGAGGAATAAGTACCCGGATGGGTCCCACTTTGTCTCGAAACCTCTACCGGATCCCAGCCAGCAAATCGTAATTTCCTGCCCGGTCCAACGAGGCAAATGCAGGGTCAACTCGTTCTGATCGTGACCGCGCTGCCATACGGTAACCAGGTCCCTTTCGGAAGCCCGGAGTCCGACAGACAACCACTGATCATTCCAGAGGGGTATTCCTGAGGGATAGAAGGCGCTGGACGCTTCGATTTCCGGAAGTAATGCCTTGTGCTCCGAAACGGCTTCACGTACCAGCGCCAGCTGGCCGGCAGTCATCTTGTCCAGGAAGCCCGAGAGGCACATCCGGCCGAGCATCCCGGTTGCCATGGTGAAGCGGATTTCCTCATCGTCCATCTCGGGTTGTGGGTAGGCCCAATGGGCTGCCTGTTCCGGCAGGACACTGAAGAAGGCATTGGCTGCGATCGGCGGGTACCTGAGCAGGTCCTGCTGGTCGGACGTGGACTGGAGGTCCAGGCGGGACAACAGGGCGTAGTCCTGCCGCATGGCCCCCGAAGCGCAATTTTCGATCGTGACCAGCGGGTGCCGGGCCTTTATGCCGTCGAGCCAGTCAAGGTAGGCGCGGTTGTGCCCGAGCAGGCCGGCGCCGGTGGAGCTGGCATCGACGTCTGATCCTGGGCCGGCGGTGATGTTGTAGTCAAGCTTGAAATAGCTCACTCCGAAGTCACGGACGAGCCGGTCCACAGTTTGGTCAAGATGTGCCCTGGCGGCCGGGTGGCGGAAGTCCAGGTGGTATCTGCCGTGTTCCACCACCCGCGTACCGTTGCGCTGCAGGAAGGCCGCTTCCGGCAGCGCATCAGCGATGGGGCTGCGTACTCCGATGACTTCGGGTTCAAGCCAGATGCCCACGCCCATGCCATGGAGTCCAATGGCGTCGGTGACTTCGCTTAGCCCGTTGGGAAAGCGGGCGGTGGACGGTTGCCACTCCCCGACCGCGTCCCACCAGTCGGTCCCGTCGTCGTACCAGCCTGCGTCGATGCAGAACACGTCTGCGCCGGCGGACTTCGCACTCTCGATCAGGGGCAGGAGTTTTTGAGTGGTGGGGTCACCCATGAGGGTATTCATGAAATCGTTGTAGATTACTGCCGGCCCTGAGGACGCGGGCAAGCCACGGAGTGCCCGGCGGTGCGATGTCATGTCAGCGAGTGCACCCTGCAGCCCTTCCTGGCTGATAGCCAGGGCTGCCGGCACGGTGGAAAATTCCTCGCCGGGCTGCAGGGAATGCAGCCAGCTATGTTGGTCATCTGTCGGCCCGAGCAGGGCGAGGCAGAGACCGTCGCGGGTCTCGCTCAGTTCCCAGGCCCATCCCCCGTTATGTTCGACCTGCCACATCCAGCACCACCGGTCATCGGCGTCCACGAGAGCCGCTGTGGGCAACGGCCCCCCGGTGGACCAGGATGAGGTCGAAGCACGAAGCAGATGCCCCCGCTGGTCCTGTGCATGAAGACCCAGGTTCAAATCAGGCAGAGCACGGCGTACGTCCTCAAGTGTCCATTGGTTCTCACCCAGCCATTGCGAGGTGGCCGAGGCCAGCCGCAAGCTTCCGGCGTCGGCAGGCCGGTGTCCGGCCAGGATTGGGAGTGCCAGGGTGGACACGGCCTGGAGCGAGACCGGGTTGCTTCCGTGGTTGCGGATAGTCGTCACAGCCTGGATGGTACGGCCGCCGTTTGCGGCACGGAGGACAGCTTCTACTTCCAATCCGGTTTCTGCGTCGCGCTGCAGCACTGTGAGGACGTGCCAGTTACCCTCCGTTGTGGCTGTGTGGTGGGCGTATCTGAGGCGCTTACCGACGGCTGATTCGGCGTACCGTTGACTGGTTCTGGCTCTTCCCTCCTCTACAGTGAGAATTTCCACGAGTGCAGGACCGGATGCCAGCGGAACCGACGGTGCTTCTGCCGGGTGCAGGTAGGCGATCCCGACCGGGCTTTCCATATCGATAATAAGCGCCAGATGCAGCGTGCCGTTAGACCACGCAATATTGCCGGTTTCCATGTTTATGCCATCCTCATCAGGTCAGTCAGGCCGACCGGGAACCGCTGCGGTGCGGCCGCGGCGTAACGTTCAATTTCATCCAGTGCATAGGCTGCCAGGCGGTGAAGCTCCGTGCCCATCGAACCGGCAATATGGGGTGTCAGCAGGACATTGGGAAGGCTGAATAACGGGTGGCCGGCCGGCAGAGGTTCCGGGCTGGTGACGTCGAGGAAAGCATTGAGCCGCCCCGTCTCCAGCTCATCAACCAGTGCATTGTGGTCCACGAGTTCACCCCGTGCCGTGTTGATGAGTGTCGAGCCGTCCTTCATTGCAGCAAGCTGGGCGGGGCCGATCATGTGCAGGGTCTCTGGCAGAACCGGCGCGTGCAAGGACACGATATCGCTGCAGCTCATGAGTTCATCCAGGCTCACCCGGCGTGCGCCCAGCCGCAGTGCTTCGGCGTCGCTGATCGTGGGATCGTACACTGTGACATCGAAGTCGAAGGGCCGGAGGCGCTCAAGAACGAGTCGTCCGATGGTGGATGCTCCGACGATCCCGATGGCCCGCTCGTAGTTGCCGGTTTCCGGAAACTCCCGCTCTCGATCGATTTTGGTTTGGCGCTGCTTGTAGAGGTGGCTGGCAGCGATCGTTGATTTTCCGGCCAGGAGGATGAGTCCGAGGGTGTACTCGGCCACCGGCAGTGCATTGGCCTCTGCAGCCGTTGTCACTGTTATTCCCCGCTCCCAGCATTCGGGCAGGATGTGTCCTTTGACGCTTCCCCCTGCGTGGGCAATGAGCCTGAGCCGGGGCATGCGGGCAAGAACCGTTGCGTCGATGCGCGGAGAGAACCAGCCCGTGAGGAGAACATCGACATCTCGGATGGCATCATCGGGTGTCGCTTCGAAGTCCTGAATGACCATGCTGAAGTCGCAGTCACACATTGATTCGAGCCGACTGCGGAGACGTTTGGAAAACAGTGCGTCCCGCAGGTCAGCATCCTGCATCGCCAGGGCAACTTTGGGCCTGAACACAGGCGTTCCCGGCGCGGCGATGCTGTGCAGTGCTGCACTCAATTGATGTCCCCATCCCAATGTCTGTCGAGCCATGTCCGGAGGGAAGGCAGCGCTACGTCCAGTTGCGCCGCCTCCGGATACCATGCCTTCTCCCACTCAAGAGTGACCGCTCCGCGGTAGGCGTTGCGGACCAGCAGCTGGCCAATTTCCTCAGTCGGCAATGAACCTTTGCCGATGGGCAGCGGTGTGCTGCTGGCCGGCATGTCGGCGTCTTTGATCTGGACGCTGCCGCGGCCGGTCGCCAGCCAGGGTTCGAGGGTCTTCCACGTCTCTTCCAGCTGTTCGCCCACACGCCAGGGATGCAACAAATCCCACACCACCCCAACGGGGCCGTCCACACGGTTGAGGATCGCTGCGATGTCTGTTCCGGCGGGATGCGAATCGTGAGTCTCCAGCACCGGCAGGACGCCGGAGTCGGCAGCGTATGAGGTGACGGCACTGAGCCTGCGTGCCGCGCGTCCATCCACCTCCTCACGTGGTTCCGTCAGGGGCGGGGCATCGGTGAAGGCGGCAGGTCCGGTGTCTGCTCCGGGGAATACCCGGACCATTGGTGCTCCAAGGTCCCTGGCGAAGTCAACCGCCCGGATGAGCCCGGCGACAACTGTCTCATCGGCGCCAGGGGCCGCCACCTTCACGTAGCTGGCGATGCCTGTGACCTGCACGCCTGCTGCGTTTATCTGGTGGCGGAGGTCATGCCGGGCCGCAGCGTCCATGTCCGGGTCGGCAATTTCGCCTCCAGCGAGCCGCAGTTCGACGCCATGGATGTGGTGTTGTTGCAGCCATGACAGGACGACGTCCACGGGTACTCCGGGCGCGCCCAGCGTTGAGGCTGACGGCGTAATCATGTTGTTCCTCTTGTTTGAAGGGTTAGCCCTTGAGACCTGCGCTGGCCATGCCCTCGACGAATCGTTTCTGGGCAAAGATGAACAGGGTGATCATGGGCAGCGTGGCGAGCGTCGCCCCGGCCATGAGGTAGGGCCATTGCACGTTGAGCGGATCCTGGGAGAAGATCGCGAGTCCCACTTGCAGGGGGCGGAGCTCATCGGAGTTGGTGACAATGAGGGGCCATAGGAAGCTGTTCCACGCCGCTTCTACCTGAAAGACGCCGATGGTGACCAGAGCGGGCTTGACCAGGGGCGTCATGATCCGGAAGAAGATTCCGAATTCCCCAAGCCCGTCCACCCGCGCCGCGTCGGCCAGCTCGGAAGGAAGCGTGACGTAGAACTGGCGGGCAAGGAAGGTGTAGAGCGGTGCGATCGCCAGCGGGATGATCAGGGCCCACCAGGTGTTGAGCCACCCGGTCCCGCCCATCCCGAGGATGTCGTTGCCACCGAAGAACGGGATGGACTTCACCAGGAGAAACAGGGGCACCAGAATGATCTGGAAGGGAACCATCATCAGGGCGATGAAATAGTTCAGGATTCCCTTCGCCCCCCGGATCGGAGCTTTTGCCAAGGCGTAGCCAGCCATAGTGCAGAAGACCAAGGTCAGGGCTGTCTGCCCGACCGTGAGCACCAGGCTGTTCCAGAAATACCGCAGGAATGGTGCTGCGTCCATGGCTTCCACGAAGTTGGACCAGTGGAACTCCCTGGGCAGCCAAGTGAATGTGCCGACCTCGCCGGTTGATTTGAGCGCGGTGAGGATCATCCAGATGAACGGACCGACCATGAGCAAACTGCCCAGTGAGAGTACGGCGTAGAGGGCCACGCGTCCTGGCGTTAGTTTCGTCTTAACCATCCTGGTTCTTCCTTTGCGAACGACCACCCAGGTAGATGAAGGCAGCGACAAGTATGAGCATGATGACCGTTTCGGCGGAAGCGTAGCCCAGCCGGAGGCCTTCAAAGGCGTTGTTGTAGATGTCGAAGGTCAGCACGGTAGTGGAATTGACCGGACCGCCCTTGGTCATCACGAAGACAAGGTCGAAGACCTGGAACGTCTGCACGATCGCGGTGATTAGCACGAAGTAGTGGGCCGGTCCCAAAGCTGGCCAGATCACATTCCGGAATACCTGCCAGCGGTTGGCACCATCAAGGTTTGCAGCCTCCAACAGTTCCTTGGATACGCCCTGAAGAGCGGCCAGGTACACGATCATCTTTGCACCCAGTCCCTGCCAGATGCCGACGGCGATCAAGGCGGGCAGCGCTGTGGAGGGATCATTCAGCCACTCGGAACGGGATAATCCGAAAAGGCTTCCAACAGCGTTGGCAAGGCCGGCGCCCGGATGGTAGATCCAGAGCCACACTGAGGCGACAGCCACAGTCGCGGTCACGACTGGCAGGTAATAGACCGTCCTAAAAAACCCCAGACCGCGAATCTTTTGGTTCAAACCCAATGCGATCAGCAAAGCCAAACCCATGGACAGGGGAACCACGGCGAGGGTGTAGAGGATGGTGTTGCGGAACGCGGCCTGGAACCGGGTGTCCTGAAACAGCTCTACGTAGTTCTCTGTGCCGATCAACTGCCAGGCACCCGAGAAATCGTAGTTCGTGAAGCTCAGGAAGATTGCGGCGAAGGCCGGAACAGCGAGAAAGAACGTTGAGTGCAGCAGGGCCGGCGCCAGGAGCAGCCAGCCGGCGCGTGACTGCTGGCGGGTGAGCCGTGACTTCCGCCCCGCAGGGCGCGCGGCGCGAGTGTGAGCCGCCCCCGCCGCGCGCACCGCTGGTTTGGATTCCTTGAGAGCGCTCACTTTGACTGCTGCTCCAGAGCCTTGAGCGTCTCCTCAGCTGACTTCTTACCCAGGAGGGCGTCGTCAAGGCTTGTTCCGAACGTCCCCCGGAGATCGAGCCAGTTGGCCGCTCCGCCCTCAAACTTGGCGTCATCAAGGTTCGCGGCCACGAACGTGCTCGCCGGGTTCGACTTTACGACCTCCGAGTCCGCGGCATCCTTGCCCGCCGGGACGGCGAAGTTCAGGGTAGCGATGCCCGCTTCAGCTTCCGGCTTGCTCAGCTCCTGGATGAAATCCCAGGCCGCAGCTTTCAACTTGCTGCTCTTACCAACCGAGGCAAGCTGCCCGCCGGTGAACATGGAGCCTTCCTTGTCCTCGAGGTTGAAGTAGACAAGGTCATCACAGACGGCCTTCCCAACGCCCTTGTCGGAGCAGTCAATGTAGCCGCCAGTGAACCCCATGGCAGCTTCGCCCGTGTTGACAAGCGGGGATTTCGCCGCGTTCTGCGCACCGTACTTCTGCACGTTGTTCACCATGCTCTTCATCCATTCAAGGGTCTGAACGCCCTCGGAGCCGGCGAACTCGGCCTCACCGTCGGTGTTATACAAAGGCTTGCCCAGCGAACCGAGCAAAGCGACGAAGTCCTGACGGTAGCCGCCCGGCGCGGCCCAGAAGTCAAAGCCGGCCTGGGTGATGTTCCCGGCTGCATCCTTGACGGTGAGCTTCTCGGCAGCGGTCTTGATTTCGGCCATGGTTGTCGGCGGCTTTGACGGATCAAGGCCTGCCTTTTCGAAGAGTGACTTCCGCAGGGCCAAGGGCTTTGGCCCTGCGATCAGCGGAACGGCATAGACCTTGCCCTTGTACTCCGCAGCCGGCACGAGAGCCGGGTTGGTCGACGCGCCGAGCGAATCCGCCGTTGCGCCGAACGTGGACAGGTCTTCAAAGACGTTCTTGGCAGCGAACGGAGGGACCCATCCGATTCCGGTGACCAGGACGTCATATCCCTGCCCGCCGGCGATGGAGGTAGAGATCTTCTGGTTCAAAGTGTCGAAGGTAGCGAAGTCGGGTTCCACCGTGACCTTCGGGTACTTCGTCTTGAACGAGGTGACGACCTTCTCAAGCTGGGCCTTGCCCTCATTACTGGCAGGGTAGCTCGGCACAAGCACCCGGAGCGTACCTGTCACCTCCGCAGGGTCGGAAGCCGGTGCGCCAGCTGTACCACCCGAACCACAGGCCCCAAGGGCCAGAGTGCCAGCAACTGCCAGCGCGAGAAACCCTGCACGTCGACGTGCCATATCAATCCTCCTGAGTCGGCCATCCACCTTTGGAAGGCGCCTGCACCCACTGTATGATATCGATATCAGAGATGCAAGTCACAACTTCCTGCACCTAGGATGGAACGGTCTGCGGCCCTGGCTCGCAACGTCGCTGCAAGGAATGGATGAACAAATGGATCAGCAAAAACGCCGACCTCGGAGCACCGCCCTCATGGCCGGATTTGAAGTCGTGGGCGACATCTTGCTGCTGCAGATTCTGTTCGTGGTGGCCAGTCTGCCACTGGTGACTATCGTCCCTGCGGCGATAGCCCTGCAACGCGCCTTGCGGAAAACCGTGATAGAGCAAAAGCCCGGTCTCACTCGAACCTTTCTCAAGGAGTTCAAGTGGGCCTGGCGGCGCTTGGGACTGGTCGGCCTTATCGCTCCGTTCGTTGTGGCTGCCGCCGTGCTGTCCATCCTTTTCTGGCTCGCCTCGCCGGGAGTTGTTGGACTAGTGGCCCTATGCGTGATCATTCCTGTGTGTGGCCTGGCCGCCGCAGCCTACCTGGCGCTGCTCGGAGCCGCAATGACTGCCGAAGAGAACACCACACGGAGTGGGCTAATCGCCAGGACACGCGCTCTCTTGCTCAGCAATGCCCTCCCTCTTGCCGGGGCCTTGATCGCCCTCTCCACGTGGCTGCTGCTCGCCTTCCGCCTGCCGACGTTGATTCCGATAGGAAGCGGCCTCGTCCCGGCACTCTTGGCCTGGCTGCTTGTCCGCCGGCAAATATCCGCCCTCGGCGGCATTTCAGGATAACGTTCGCAGGAGACCAAAGAATTGAAATACGAGGGCCCAATGAGAGTTACTAAGGATTCCCGCCAACCGGTGATCGCTGACGTTGCGCGCTTGGCCGGCGTTTCCGTGCCGACTGTCTCCCGGGTGTTGACCGGCAACATCCCGGTGAGTGAAGAAAAGCGCGAGCGTGTCCTGGCTGCCATCGAGGAACTGAATTACCGTCCGAGTTCCCTGGCAAGGGCACTGAAAAGCGGTGAGCGGACCATGATCGCCATCTTCGCATCAAGCACGTCTGCCTACGGGTATGCCGTGACTCTCGCCGGCATTGAGGAAGTCGCCCAGGCGGCGGGATTTTCCGTAGTCATTTCCGCGGTGAAATCCCCCGATACGGCTGATGTGTCGGCCGCGTTGGAAGTAGCACTTCAACAGCAACTCGCCGGGATTATCGTGCTGGACTTCGATCCGTCGGCCGCTGAAGTGCTCAGACAACTGCCGAAGAACATCCCCACAGTCGCGGCGTCCGGATTTCCGAAGGGACAACCAGGCTTCCCCTACGCCTTCATTGACGAATATGCCGCCGGCCGCGAGGCCACACAGCACCTACTCAGGCTTGGACATAAGACGGTCTACCACCTGGGCCTTTACCCTCTGACGCAGTTTTCGGGCAGGTATCAGGGGTGGCACGACGCGCTGACAGAAGCGGGCATCACGCCCCCACCTGTGCTGGAAGCTTCGCGCGCCCCGCGCTCTGGCTATGAACAGGGTCTTCGAATTGCGGCGGACCCAGGCATCACGGCGGTTTTCTGCTCGAACGACGGGCTGGCCGCGGCCGCCCTCCGGGCCTTGTTGGAGAGGGGTGTCCGAGTTCCGGACGACGTCTCGATCATCGGCTGGGACAACCAGCCGTTCAGCGAGTTTACGTGGCCTTCGCTCAGCACGGTCGCACCTGATTTCAAGGATCTGGGAGTGCGGACTTTCGGCCTGCTTCAACAACGCCTCGCCGGGTCGGATGCTGTGCCCGACTCCACTGCAGCTCCGGTCCTCCTCGAAAGGGAATCCACTGGACCGGCGAGAGTCCGTGACGGGAACCGAGACTGACGGGGCCTGGGCTTTTACATCACGTTTGGCCCGTGCTCTCTCGGCGTCACAGTCCTGACATCAAGAGAGTCATTCCCCGGAGATATCGTGAACGGCCGCGTTCTAAAATGGGCCACGATCCAGTCCGGCTGGCTGCCCGGCTGGTCTTAATTTCTAAGACTTTGGCGCACCTTGAGGTACCAATGTTCGCGTGTCCAAAAGTCCCTGGCAATTTGTCCACCTGTTTGGACTGAAACGCCTCTGACCTGTGGCAACGCTGAGTCGATAGGCGGGTGCAGTCCCACACACTTTCAGTCTCCGATGCTCCCCCGCACGTCGCACCGTCAGGTGCTCCTGCCCTCGACGTCGTCCTGGCCGCGGTCACGCGGGGCTGCCGCAATTGAGTTGCCTGCTGATCACGTGAGGCTCCGGCGCGGGCATGACGGATGTCACCAAAAGGAATAAGGAGTGGAAAGACTCACGATACGGCCGCGCGTCATGTTGCACAGAACGTTTGGACGCATGAACACCTACCAACTCAGAGTTCAGGAAGGACCAAGAATGGAGTTCCAGTGACCGCCCGTGTACAGGGTGTGGACAATGTCCACACCCCTTTGACCAGACAACGATCACGTTTTCCGCCCCACTCGACCACAGAAATCGGCTGAGCGAAGCGAAAATACTTCGAGAAATCGCACCCAGGTCATGTCGTCAACACAACTCGTAGCCATGAATGAGTGATGGCTTACCAAGCCATCAGGACACCCCAGAAAGAGAGGACAAATACCCCTAGATTCCATCAGGCGGAGGGCCCACAGGCCAGGACCCTGACTCGCCACCCGCACAACCGAACAGGCCACCGCGGCGCCAGGCACAGACCGCGGACAGTGTCAGAGGGACCCGCGGAGGGTCAATGTCCACACGTTAAAGCAAAAACCCCTCTGACGAGGGGTTATGCGTGCCCGAGGTGGGACTCGAACCGGGTTCCAGCCCTTGCCGACACTGGGCTCCCGCGGAAACATGCCGAGTACGGCCCGATCCAGCCCCAGTACGACCGAGTCCGAAGCCCAGAGTGTGCACAATGTGCACACCCCCTTTTGCCTACTTACCTGCCCCATATAGCCGGCCAGACCGTTGATCCAGAACTTGTCCCGCGCGTCCTCTCCTCTCGCCCTCCCCCGGGCCGCTGGTTCGCTACGGACAACGACAGCCTCGAAGGGTGACTGCACCAAGGCAACACCAGGATGAGCCGACTTAGGCCAAGACGACAAAACATCCGATATAGGCGTTATCAAGCACGGGAGTAGAAGTAGCTGCGAGAACTCCTGCCTCCTTGGCGAACTTGACGTTTTCGCATGACCCCAGCACCAATGGGTATTCCGCCGAGCCTCACCCGGCCGGCACATCCACGCCGGACACCTCACAACCGCGTGACTCCAAAGCTGACGGGGCGCAGACCACGGACCTGCAGCGCGACGCGCTCCTAGCCTCCGGCATCGACGCGGACTCCCTGTACGAAGATCGGGCTTCCGGGAAGAAAGCCGACCGCCCCCAGTTGGCCGCTTGTCTCAAAGCCCTCCGGCGCGGCGACACCCTCGTGGTCTGCCGAGATCGCTGCGACGAGCGCGTCGCCGATGGGCTCGACGAGCGCATGACCACGTCAAGGGGATAGCCACCGATTCAGATTTCCCCAACCTATCCTGACCGCAAATGAACCAATGCCACCGTAAACGTTGGCCTAATAATCCCTAACCGCTGCAGGTGGCCCTGCAACAGTCGGGGATTGGTTTTTCGTCTAGGGCTGTCTGCAGGTTGTAAAGGAGCATCGGTCGAGCAGTGTGACGGGTTGGTTGATAGTGGACGTCGTCCCATTGTCTAGCTCAGCGCGAATGCTGAGGACATAATCTCCGGCAGGAACCGAATCCACGTTCCCCCCGATGTAGATGGACTCCTGGCACCAACTCGAGCCACCTTTTTCGTGCGGGGTCGTCGATCCGACCCTGGTGAATGTCCACGTCACAGCGCAAGTGTTCCAATAGGTTGACTCCTCAAGGGTCACCCGGACATCGTAGGCAAGGCAGAAGACCCTTTTTTCCTTCTCCGGGCACGCAATTCCCTTGCCCTTTCCCATCTGATAAGGGCCGCCCAGTTCTGCCGTGATGGCGAGTTTCTCGTTGGAGCTCGAAGCTGAAGGTGCGGGTATGGTTCCGTCGCCTGCCCCATCCGCCTCCGGTTCACCGCCTGATCCAGGCGACATGGTGTTCAAGTAGTTCGCAACTGCCGTCATAGCGTCATCATTGTTGGGAAGCTCGTTGTGGTAGCACTTTGAAGCCATTGCCAGCGCCACGAGGCCCGATTGCGAAGCGTCGGCTTTGCCCTCAAGCATCGTGTCCAGTGCCCGTATATCGACGAGCTCCTTGGCGATGGTCAGGGCCAGCGTGGCTATGACGCGTCCAGCAATGCCAAACCGGGCTGGTGTCTTTACGAGTTGCTGGGTGAGGTAGCTGGATTCTTCTGTGCACTCGAGCTTGGTCTCACCGTCAAAGAACCCTGTCGGGTATGCGCCCTTGGCGGAGTTGATATAGCCGTTGGCGGATAGGGCAGGAACGATGGAGTCACCGAACAGAGGAATATCCGCAGTGGGGCTCTTTATCAGCGGCAGGTCAAAAAGAGTCCGTCGGATGGTGATCTGGGATCCGATGGTGGCGATTCGAGTACCTTCAGGAAGGTACGGAACAGCGGCGCAGGATGATGCTCGAGGCCATCCGAGGCACTGCGCTGCTGATGATGCTGCGGCAGGAAGTGGGGTTCCGCCGGTGAGCCCGTTCAAGCGTTGCAGCAGGTCTGCGTACACGGTGCCTCCCCATGGAGAGCCTTGATGGGGCGTCCCCAAGGTCACGACGCCGGCAAGGCTGGATGCTTCCCCGGTGTCAGCGAGTACCGCAGCAGCTGACCTGATCACGATCCCGCCCATGGAGTGCCCGACCGCCAGAACTCGGCCGTCGGCTCCCGAGGCCTTGTAGGCGGAGGAAGCTTTGCTGATGTACTCCGCCAGGCACGTCCGGGTTTTTTCAGACGCCCCCCATTCCTGATTCGCCCATGAATAGTTGAACGAGAGGACGTGGTAGCCCGGGCCCAACTTTCCGGTCAGCAGCTCGGCCGGACCAGCGTTGGGCTGTGCGGCGCCTAGCCAGCCGTGGACGTAGATGACCGGTCGCTCTGACAGGTTTCCGGGGACCGGGTCAGGCTGGGGCGGGCAGCCCGCGGTGGACGCATCGTCGGCAGCAGCCGGGGACATCCCGCTCAGAAGCAGGGCCAGGGACGCCGCAAAGATCGCAACCAGTCCCCTCATCGCGATGCCTCGGCGTAAATAACTATCAATTGCTCCCCGTCCCTGGTCAAGCCCACTTCCCATTCCTTTCCGGTTCGGTCCGTGGCCTGGATGCTCCAGACGCCCGGAGCCGCTTCCAACTGCGACGCTCGGTCGAGGACCAAACCGAGCTCATGGACGCCGTGCGTGAAGCCCGAATCGAGCTGATCCGTCGCTTCCACCGCAAGATAGGGCCGAAGGGAGTCAGCCGATCCAGACCCGAGCGCCGCACCTAGGGAGTCCACCTCCTCCGCCTTCGGAGCCGTCGTGGTTGCGGTGGTGGCGGTAGGGCTGGGCGTCACCGCTGCCTCGCCGGGTGTCGTCCGTGCTCCGAACAATGTCATTGCCGCAATCGCTGCCCCGCCTAATAGCAGGCAAGCGATTAGAGCTACCACAATGACCTTTCTGCGAGTCATTTAGATTCCCCCTTCAGATAGGACCGGCCTCACTTGGCCGAGCCTGTTCTTTCCTGTGATGGCCTACTGACCGGATGGCAGGATTTTTTTTGCGATGGCTTCCAGAGCCTCACGCCTGGTCTCGATGACAGGTGGGTTATTGACGGGGAACGTGTAGACAGTGATGAGCGTCGCGCCATCCAGCACGCTCAGCTGCCCGCCAGGACCTTGGTCCCACCAATACGCTTCATCGCCTAAAGCGACCTTCTCACCTGTGCCCCTGCGCTGAACGACAGCGGCAAAATCTTTGGCGCCCTGGTAATTCAGAGAGACGCTCAGGAAGTCCCTGGAGATGTAGTCTTCTTTCCCCTCGGGCGACGCCCCACCGACAGAAAACACACAAGCGGTAATGGGGGACGCATTGGGGTTCGTGAGGGTGCTGCCGGTGAGTGTGGACTTTCCGATGGCGGACTCCACCACTTCATCGATGTCGAGGTACGCGCATCGTTCCACGGTCGCAGGGGGCACATTGACCGCGACATCGTAGATGGCTGGCTGGTCCCTGGATGATGAGATGCCTTCCGGTGCTTGGGCGTGAGTCAGGCCAGTCGCTTCGTCGGACATCGCGGCCGTGCTGGGTGTTGGCGCTGTCGCGGCTGGGGGCGTCCGAGCTGAGGTCGTTAGGGCCGGCGCGGCCTGAGGTGCGCTGCAGCTGGCCACTGAGATAACGAGTGCGAGCCCGCATACTGCACTCAAACCAAAGCGACCGGCAACGCGCATTCCCCTCACCAACGCTTTGCCGACCAGTTCACAGCCTCATCGAGCGGGGTGCTCGCGTTACGGGAAGCCTTACCCGGCTGAAATCCGCCGCTAAGGCCGCAGAAGGAGTCAAGGGCTTGACTCAGTCCTACCGTATTGCCGACGTCATTGGGTTCCAGGTCGTGTTCGGCAAGCAGCGCCTTGGATGTGTTCTGTTTGTCCGAGTAGCTCTTCGCAGCGTACTCCGAGCAAGTTGTTTTGCCGGCGTTCGAACAACCGGTAAGGCTGGCGGCAGCCAGGATCGCGAGAGCAGCGGCGGCCAGGACGTGAGTCTGGCGCCGTGATGATACGAGTGAGTGCATAGGGATTCCTCGGGGTGCGAGTGCGGGGTGGCTATTTGGTGGGGAGTTTTTGGGCAACGAAAGTGCAGATGGCTCCGACGGCGAGGATGCCGATGAAGAGCGGTGCTTCTCGGGGGTAGTAGCCCAGGATGGAGACTTTGAAGATGCCGATGGCGATCAGGATGATACCGATGGCGATAAGGATTCGTTTGGCGTTCACGGGTGACCTTTCGGGGTTATGGGAGCGGTTCGGGGTGCTCTGCGGGAGGAGTTGCCGGGGGTCCGGGCGGCAGGGTCGGTGGTGCGTACTGCGCAGCGGAACCGGCGGGCCAGCTGCTGGGGAGCTTGTAGACGGCCATCGTGCCTTTCTCGGGTAAAGGCACCGGCCGTGCGGACAGGAGTGCGTTGAAGCCTTCCGCTTCGTCATCCTCGAGCGGGCTGGTGTCTGCTTTGCGGTAGGCCACCGTGCGCTTCATCAGATCGTGGGCGAGGGCGGCGGTATCCGTCGATCTGTCCAGGGTCAGCTGCAGGTACATGGCGTTGCCTTCGGAGTTGAAGGCAAGCCGAAGCGTCTCGGCTGTCAGCACACCTTGGCGTGGCTGGAAGAGGATCGAATCCAGCCACGGGTATCGCAGATGCCCCGCGAGGGCATTGCCGCGGCTTCTGCCGGCCGCGAGCAGCTTACTGCCGGCGTTCAGCAGTAGCGCGGCTCCTCCGCCGACCCAGCCGCCTCCCTTGTCGTAATTGGGACATACCATCGCGAAGCGCGAATCGGTGACGTAGCAGTCGATTCGCACCTCGTCCACGCCTGCCAGTTTGCGGAACCGGCTGCTGCCTGCATCGTAGATGTGCACCTCGGCGGAGGATGCGTGGATGGGACCGATGATGTCCCCGTCCAGGTCCTCCCAAATCAGTCGAAGTTGCTGGTTGATGCTGGGGTAGGCGAATGATTCAGGTTCCCCGGGCTCAGTTATCGTCAGCGGGCTGTAGGCCACGGTGCGCTCCGTTCAGTGCTTCACGAAAGGGTTGGGTCGGACCCGCGGGTCCTCCGAGACGGCGGCGTTTCCGCCGCGGAGCATGCGTGGCAGCACCAGGAGCAGGAACGCCGCGTCGGCAATGAGACCTCCGGCACCGAGGACCCCGAAAATGGCGAGTACGGTGATCCAGAAAACCCGGTTCCGGTCAGCGGACAGCCACAGCGCGGACGGGCGAGTCAGCGCGTAGACGAAGACGGCGGTATTGGCGATGTAGCAGATGGTGATAAAGGTGTTCATGCGGTCCCTCCGGCGGCGAAGAACTGCACGCCGGATTGCCCGCAGTCCCGTAGACCAAGCTCAGCGGCCCGGATCCATGCAGGATCCTAGGCATGAGTCCGCACGATGGTGCAGGGTTTGCAGCCGCCGCAGCTGAAGTGTCCCCGGAAGGGCGTACACTCGTCAGCTATATGACGGGAGGTGTTCTCAGATGTCCGGCGAACGTTCGGCGAACTCCACGAATGTCGGCTCGTCGGGGTTGTCAGGCGTGGACGCGACAATCGTGACGGCGAGCTCGCCGCCCTGAGGCCTTGCACGGGCGGTAACGGTGCCGGCCCGGGCCTGGTTGAGGATGCTGACGACGCGCTCTGAGACCGCTGCAAGGACGCGCGGGGTCAGGTCCTGGCGCCTGTCATCCAGCAGTTGGACGGTCACGCCGCGCTCACGGGCCCTGCGGGCCGCTTCGACGACCTCTGCCGTGGCCAGGACGCGGCCACGGATCTCGTCACGGAACTGTGCTTCGGCGAGTTTGAGTTCCTGCCGTTCGGCGTCCGTAATTTCGTGTCCAGCGTCAGCGATCCGGACCAGTGCCGGGCCCGCAACCTCCCGAACGTGCTGCAGCCACTGGGTGCGGGCGACGTGCAAGGCCTGCTCTGCGGCGTACCAATCCGCGGCTGCCTCGGCATCAGCGCGGTACTGGCCGACCTTGCGGTCGTTGCTGCGCAGCAGGTGACCGATCCCGGTGCTGACAAGGACCCACCCGACAGTGGCGATGTTCAGCATCAGTCCGCCAACCACCCCCATGGAGGCTCCTGACGCCCAGGCGGTCGTGATGATGATGGACAGCAGTACGCCGATCCAGGACAGCAAGACACGACCGCGGATGTTGACGACAACGAGCAGCGTGTAAGTCGCGGCCAGATGCCAGGACGCGTAACCGGGCCATCTGTCGGTGGGAAGGACGGCGCTGACCAGGATGGTGACAGCCGTGGTGGCGGCCAGCGCGGCAATTCCCGAGGCCAGCGGCAGCCGGCCGGGGCTGGGCTTGACGACGACGACGATGCCGGCGAGATAGACGACCATGGCCAGGTACACGGGCCATGGTGCGGACACCATGTCCAGTGCGAGCAGACCCAGAGTGATGTGGACGGCGACGAATACGGCGCACAGGATCGTCATGATTTTGGTGGAAATGGCGCGGATCATGCCTCTTCCCCTTCCCAACCCAGCCGGACTTCCGTTCCGGCACGGGGAGCGGTGATGACCGTGGCCGAGCCGCCCGCAGCCTCCATGCGCCCGACGATGGAAACCCGGATACCCAGTCTGCGGTCTGACACGAGGCCAGGGTCGAACCCGGTACCGTTGTCCTTGATGCAGACGTTGATCTTAGCTGTTCCGCCGGCCCGGTGCCCCGTCAGGATGACCTCGCAACGGCTTGCCCCGGAGTGGCGGATAGAATTCTGCACGGCCTCGGTGGTCGCTTCGAAGACAGCCCGGACCACGTTGCCAGGTAGGAGCAAGTGTTCAGGCGTTTCGCATGGGACGGTGACCGTAGGCTTGGACGTGCCTGACCCGACCGTAAACCGGATCCGGGCTGCAACCTCGGCAAGAGCAGCCGGACCCCTTTCCGAGTCCTCGGTTCCCTGTTTTTCAAGGCGCTGCAGTGCGCTTTGGGCCAGCCGTGCTGAGGCCTCCCGTTCTTCGCCGGAGCCGGCGTGTGATGCCGTGAGCAGGGCCGTCATGACGGAGTCGTGCAAGAGTCCGTCGAGGCGGAGCCGCTCGTTGCTGAGTGCTGTCGCTGAGGCGGCTTCCCGGTACTGGTCGATAGCCTGGTCGGCTGCGGTGTCGGAACGGTCAGCGGCGTGCCTGAGAATACCGATGGTGACGCAAATGATGAGACCCAGGACTGTAGCAAACAGGGCATCCTCCAGCGCGACCTGGAGAGTGGCTGAGCCTCCTTCAGGCGTGGTCCTCACCGGAACGAACACGGCGCCGATCACCAGAGCGTAAACGCACCCGACCCGGGCCCCGAAGCTGAAGGCGCACCAGGCCGCGCCGACGTTGATCATGGCCCACAGCCATGGCGTTCCAAAGTCACCCGGGACGGCCGTCGCCACACCCAACGGCCAGGTTGCCAGGCCAGCAAGGACCAGGACGGACAGGATTCCGGCGATCGCAGACAGCCCCCTTCCGCGGACGGAGGCCAGTGTGAAGCCCGCAACCAGGGCCAGGAAGAGCCACAGGAACACCGCGTTCCACCAGCCGGCCGCGTACGGTGACTGGCTTGCTAAGGAGCCTGAGGCCTGGTACAGCAGAAGGAGCGCGAAGGCTGCAATGCCACGCCCCATCAAACGGTGTGTGTCCAGGGCCGAGATCCCGGTAGGCAGCTTCAGCATCTTCACCGCTTCCGTAGCGGCAGCAGCGGGGGCAGGATGCCGTCTTCAACAGCCCGCCGGTAGAGATCGATCTTGGTGCTGGCCGGACGGCCCGCGGCCTCATACTTTTCCCGGATCCGGTCGACGTTTTTCTTCACCGTGCTCTCGGCGATACCCATGCGCCGTGCCACCTGATACTGGCCGAGCCCGGCTGCGTACAACGCGATGCATTCGCGTTCCCGGTCAGAGAGGTTGGCCTCGACGAAATCGGCGTCCACTTCGATCGCTGCGGCGAGCTCCTGGCTGTCGATGGTCTCGCCGGCCGCGATACGCCGCAGCTTGGCGAACGTCTCGGAGATCGGCTCCGACTTCAGCGAGACTCCCATGGCCCCGGTCGAGAGGGCGTCCTGGATCTGCCAGACATTGTCGCCAAGAGTGAACACGAGGATCTTGTAACCTGCGGCCGTCAGTTTGGCGACGTTGTCCCCTGGCTGGGAGCCGTCGGCGAGAGACAGGTCGAGGGCAATGACGTCACAGATGTCCGTCCCGGCCCGAAGAAACACGTCCACAGTCGGGGCGGCGCCCATGACGGTGATCCTCGGCGTCTTGTGCGGCGCTTCCCGCGCCGCCGACAGTGCGAAGCCAACCCGCACCGCTTCGTGGTCGTCAATGATTCCAGCACGTACTGTTTCCAACCCCATTGCCCCCTCTGTGATCGGCAGGCCGATGAGGATCAGTTTGGGGTTCGACGCGAATTGTTCCAAGTGTGACGCGCCGCCTTTTCGCTGCCTGACTCGCCCTGGGCGGTGTCCACACTTCCGGTGACAACTCAGGGCCGACCAGCATCTCCGCGGTCCGCACATCAACTGCACGGTCTAATCTCGGACCGTGCCCCCGCAGCGGGGGTTACCAAGCATCGAAAGGCAGGCCATGGTCTCCTCAACAAAAAGGGTCAGGGCAGGGGCCATCGCGGCCATCCTCGTCGGCGCCGGCGTATCTCTGGCAGGATGCGGCGGTGAACCCACACTGACGGGCAACTGGTCAGCCGATGACGGAAGCGGCACGAAAGTAATCAACGAAGCCGGCGCATGCCGCGGGATGCTCTACTCCGGCGGCAAACCCTTGGACATTGGAGGGGGCATGTCCTGCTCCCTCTCCGACAAGAAGGGATCCAACGGCCGGTACTCCCTGGTCGTCTCCCAACCGCCAAATGAGGCCTCCTACCAAGTGGAGTTCAGCGGCAACGACTCAGCCACGGTCTACGACCGCGCCGGCGCCCGCCTCTACTCAATGAAGCGGCTCTAAGCAGAGCCACCACCGGACCGCGGGGATTCCAACGGCGATGATGTGGGGGGCCGTTGGATTCCCTGCAGTCGGGGCGCCCTGACAGGCTGAAATGTTTAGAGGACTAGGCCCGTCGCTCGAGGCCCTGACGCTCGGCGGAACTGTATGTTTCATCCCGCGCAGGAGGATGGTCTCCCGTCCCCCGGACCGCCGTGACTTAGGCGCAAATTGTCCATTCACATTCGACCAGGTCAGACCCCCGGCGAAGTGGTAACCTCACCAGCGAAAAGGCGTTTGCGGACGGATGGGTCCTTTTCGATGCGCCGAGTGGATACGATGTCCGAAGCCGCCGGCGCGGCGGCCGCTCAACCCAGGGGGAAGAAATGAGATGTTCCAACGCGGCAGTGCCGCTGGCCGGCGCCGCACTCGTCGCAATGCTGGCATCCTGTTCCGGCGCTCAGCCGCAGGCCGGGACTCCGGGCACCGCCCCTCCGTCGCAAGGCGCACCGGCTACTAAATCGACCGCCGCCTCTGCCACTTCCACGGCTGACCAGCTGGCCAGTTGCGTCCTGACTCCCGCGGAAGTGAAGGAATCGTTTGCAGAATGGATCGGCCCCGGAGACGTGGCAATCTCCCTGGAGGACACAGCAGATTTCACCTGCCGCTACCAGGTCTCCGAAGGCTCGTTCAATTTAGGCGGTGCCGGAATTGTGGTTGAACGGACAGCCTACGATGACCCCGAGCTCAGGGGCACTAAGGTCTACAACGTGAGCGCAACCTGGGGTGGCGGGACACCCGAAGAAGTTTTCAGCTCTACAACCGCGGCGTGGAAGAAGCTGGCCAGCGCCGACGGCCGAGGAGCCCCCATAACCCCCCATCCAGAGATCGGCGGCGGGGCCGTATTCAACGGCGAAACGCAGATTGTCGTCGCGCCCAGGGCCGACTACTGGTACTCAGTCACAATCACCGCAAAAAAACCCAACCCCAAGTACGAGGGGTCCCTAGTGGCCGCGGCCAAAGCTATCGATAAAAAAGTCTCCAGCGGCAGCTGACGACCTGTACGACACAAAAAATGGCCCCTCAATAGAGGGGCCCTTCTGCCGCCCGGATCATGAAGTATCAACCTAACGGCTGACAGGGGTCAGGCGCGGCTTTCCCCATCTGGTCCGCCACTTAGCGTTCCAAACCTGCGTCATCTCTCGGCATTGAATGTCGTACCCCCTCAATAGGGTCGTGCGTATGAACAAAGGAGGAGGTCCATACGCACCACAACTACTACCGCGCTTCGATGGCGGAAAGTGTCTGAACCGTCCCGGGAATCATGCCGCCTGTTTGTTGGCGTCGTCGGGTAACGGGCCGGCTTGTAAATCATACTCCTATATGTTTGCTCATACTCCTCTGGCGTCTGATGATCCAGGGCGGAATGCAGGCGTTCATTGTTGTACTAGTGGACCCACTCGAAGACGATCTCCACCACGTCGGTTTCGGTTTTCAACGCCCCGCTGCGGAACGGTGAATCCTTCGCGACTGCCTCATTCTTGAACAACCACATCACGGTCTCGGCGGCTGCATTGTCATAAGCGTGACCCACGCTGCCAATGGACGGCTGCACGCCCTCCAATGCCAGTGTGTCGGTGTAACGAATGGAGGTGTACTGGCTGCTCGCATCTGAATGATGCATCAGTCCGACCGGTGCCGGGCGGCCGGTGTGTTGGCGTCGCCACAGGGCCATCGGCAGGCAGTGTTCGACGAACGCGGTGTCCTTGATAGTGGAAGTTTCCCAGCCGACGATCGCCCGTGAGTACAGGTCGATGACGAGGGCGACGTAGACGAATCCGGAGGAGACCGGGACGTAGGTGAAATCGGTCACGCAGAACTGGTTCGGGCCGGGGCGGTGAAGTTCCTGTTCAGCAGATCACCGGCGCCGCGGCCGTCCTTGCCGGGGATGGTGGTGCGGGTCTTACGGCCTCTGATGAGGCCGTTCATCCCCTCTTCGCGCATAAGGCTAGCGGTTGACCGGAGCTTCGATCCAGTGTGCGGACCCAACCTTAGAAAGGGCTGGGAAGCTGACGCAAGAACAGCCCCCCGTTTCCTCGCCGCGCGACGCAATGATCAACGGGTTCGAGTCGACCTCAAAATTCGGGGTACTTGGACCTACGGCGGCATGGCCGTGGAATGGTCCCGCTCTAATGCGGAGCCAGCCGCGGCAGCGTTTATCGAACTCTTTCAGAAACTTGCCGCTGAGCTGCGGATAACTGCGGGAAATCTTGATACTCAGAAGTCATTGTTGATCCAAAAGGCGCATCCTTTCCGCCAGATCGGGTGGACAAATACTCAGCAAGGAAGCAGGGAAAGCCGTGGAGCAAGCAGGAGCTCTCGACGAAGGTGCCACCGGCAGCGTCATCACCACCGACCAGGCTCGCGACTTCCACACGCTGGGACTGGCCGGCTGCATCGACAAGCTGACCATTCCCCTTCGCCAGAAGGGGATCTTCGTGCGCTTGGAAACACCGCACCACGGCGTCGAAGTACCGGCAGCGTGCGCTGCGCTGCTCTACCACACAGCACAGGAGACACTCAGCAACGCCTTGGAATACTCTCAGGCCACCGAATTGACCCTCAGACTGGCGGCCGTCCACAACGGTGTTCGACTGACCATCACGGACAACGGCACCGGATTCCAGAGCCAACTCCTTGGCGGCAAGAGGCACGGGAATGGTGTATGCCGGATGACCGTGGCCGCGCACGAAGCCGGTGGCACTATCGCCATGGACTCCACTCCCGGCAAAGGCACCCGGGTATCGATCACCCTCCCTCTGAAATAGCAACGGCATCCGATAGCTCCCCACGTCAGCCCGTGAGCTGGCCAACTGTTCAGCCGATTGCCCCACCTGCAACCGGCGCACGGAGTGCAGGTAACATTCAGGCCGGCTTCGTTCCCCGCGCACAACAGACGATGCAATGGTGCTGTCCGGGTAGCGTGAGCGGCAGCCAGCAGGAGCCCAGGGCAATCAGAGGGACCATCGTCGGTGGCACAGGTCGCCGAGGGTGACTCCCACCGCTCGAATCCGGCGTCCCGGAAGAAGGTTTCATTGATGAAGCGCCTGATTCGGGGATTCCATCAGCATCCGACCCTCCTCGCGCAACGTGCGGCCTCGCCCCGCCGATACTTGCGCTGGTAGGCCTGCGGCCGCGGCGAGCAGGGCACGGAACCAGACCGTCGACCCCGCCGCAGGATTTGGCCTTCGGTGACAGCCTGTAGTCCCCGGTCCGGCGGCTACGGACTATCTCACACGTCTCCATTCCGCAGCTGAATTGCCACTAACTCACTCATGCATCTTGATCAATTGATATTGATCCGGAATTAGACAACACCAATACCGAATTTAGTTGTAACGGTAAGTGATACCCTCGTCGGCATGGCAAAACGAGTAATAACCACACTGGAAGATGATCTTGACGGTTCCGAAGCAAATGAAACAATCGCCTTCTCCATTGACGGTACCGAATATGAGATTGATCTCAACGAGGCCCACGCCAACGAAATGCGCGCAGCTCTGAACGTATATACGGCCGCCGCACGCAAGACAGCCGGTCGAACCAGATCGGCACGACCGTCGAGCAGCGGCACGGGTGGCGGCGATACTAGGGCTGTCCGCGCGTGGGCCGACCAGAACGGCATCCCGGTCAGCATGCGTGGCCGCATTCATACTGAAGTAATGAAGCGCTACGCAGCAGCGCACTAAGCAACTCAGCTGCCGGTTGGTCACAAAGGGGGCTGGAGCGACCCTGAGGCTTAGCAAAGAGAATAGACAGAATCAGGACCGGAACTTAACCGGCTTCCGGTCCTGATTTGATCATTGCGCTGCCACTCTGGAGCTTAGCGAACGACGTGGAAACAAGAGTCAAGTAATTGCTTGGGTGGATGCCACCGCGAGTTCCTCCCCGCGTCCGAGTAGCGCCGCTCTCCCGCCCGGTCGTTGATTCACTCAAGTCGTCCCGATCTGCAGTCATTCACACAGCGAAGACTTGCGCAGGGACATTTTTATGTACAGCTGAGATCAGAGCAGGCCGGGTCCTTGATCAGCCGGTAGTTGCCACCCGGTCACGGAAGCAGGCACACTGCGCTCCTCCCGCGTCCTTGGCCTCACAGATTTAGGCGTAACGGCGTAGGAAGCTCGGCGCGGTCGCGCCCGGCCCGGCTACGACGATCACGGCCTAGAGGGTGCAGGCCGGGCATCATCGTAACGACGACGTGCATTGGCCCGAACAATTCTCGCTGAAAGCATCGGGATTCTGCTGCGGACCCTTGAGCCCGCGGACAATCGCCACCATGCAAATATTTGTTTGCGGCCTCCCAGGTCGGTCGAATACCAGCATCTGGAAGTTTGACCCGTACACACAGAATGCGCGCAGGTTTATCACAGGTAAGCCGCAACCGACATAAGCCCTGCCTAGTTTCTCCACAGTATGGATTAACGGAGGGGAAGGCGCTGCTAGCTTCGAAGTACCGGGGGATTTCTGCTGCGGATGCCGTTGTTCCATGAACAGGAACAACTATTGGCAGCGGGATGATCCGCCCGGGTTTTGCATCCTCACTCCACTTCCATCAAAGGTCTCAAACCCATGCGTAGCTTTTCCCGTGTTTCCCTTGTTGTAGCAGCTTCCGCCGCCCTTGTCGGTTCCATGGCTCTGCCGGCGTCGGCAGCTGACACCACCGCGACCGTCCAGGTTCCGGTCGGTTCCCTGTCGGTTTCCGCACCGGCCGGTGCGGACCTCACCACAATCACTCCCGGCGGGAGCGCTTCGGCGACGCTGACCGGAGTGCAGGTCACCGACACCCGCGCCGGTGAAGCTGGCTGGTCCGCTCAGGTTGTCCTGTCCAACTTCGTGGGTGCCACCCCCACCAACGTCATCCCGGCGACCGCAGCTGTTTACACCCCGTCCGTGGCTGTTACGAGCGGAACCGTCACCGTTGAAGGTGCCGTGCAGTCGGACCTGTCCACCGCCAAAACGGTTCAGACCGCCACGGCTGTCACCGGCAACAACGCCGCCACCTGGGACGCAAACCTTTCCGTCACTGCCCCGGCAGACGCACTGGCCGACGTTTACACAGCGACGCTGACCCACTCGGTCCTCTAAACCGACGAGATCCCCCGTCCGGGGGTGCCTGTGCCGCGCGCAGGCACCCCGGGAAGGGGCGGCTTCGCCCGCTTATCCACTCCGCTTTCCCAACCACACCGAGGTCCCGTTTTGCGCTTCCTGTCGACACTGTTCGTGATGATCATGCTCGCCTTTTCCGCCGCGCTTCCCGCCACGGCAGCGGGGCCGCTACCGGCCGATACTGCGCCCTCCCCTGCCGGGATAGGCATCAGGCTGCTGGATATCCCGGCCAGCACCAAGGATGATCCGAGAGCCCGGACCTACATCATTGACCGGCTTGCCCCGGGCAGCGAGATCAGCCGCCGGATCCAGGTGGAGAACAACACAGGGGCCGCTCAGACGATCCGCCTGTATTCCGGATCCGCGCACATCGTGGGCGGTGCCTTCATTGGCGAGGAGGCCGGGTCCAGCAATGACCTCAGCACCTGGACGGCTGTGGGCCGGCCGCAGGTTGACCTGCCTGCCGGCGGTAAAGCGGACGTTCCGGTGACCATCAAGGTTCCTTCCGATGCGCCGGAAGACGAACTGTATGGTGCCGTGTGGGCCGAGGTCCGCAGCGCGGCGGACAAGGGCGGCGTCGTGCAGGCTAACCGGGTCGGCATCCGCATCTATCTTTCGGTCGGACCGGGAAACGGGAAGCCGGCTGACTTCAGCATCACATCGCTCACCCCCTCACGGAATCAGCAGGGGAATCCGCAGCTCAGCGCCCTCGTGACCAACACAGGGGGCCGTGCCCTCGACGTTACCGGCGACCTGCGTCTCACGGCCGGTCCCGGAGGGCTTTCCGCCGGGCCCTTCGGCATCCAGAACGCCACCACCATCACACCGGGCAAAGCAGAGAATGTCATCTTCACGCTGCCACCGGAACTCCCCAACGGTCCATGGACCGCCGCCGTCGCCCTGAAGAGCGGCCTGCTGGAGAAAGCAGCGTCCGCGACCGTCACCTTCCCTGAAGCCGGTCAGGGCGAGACCGCGGCCCCGGCAGCGGATACCAGGCTGCAGTGGCTCGCTCCGGCTGCGGCCGCTGCCGTGTTGCTCACCGCGCTGCTCATTTCAATCCTCCTCATGCGGCGACGGCGCAGGCGCCTGTCAGCACCCGAGGCGGCCGCGCCTGCTGCCGGGACCCGCAGGGCCGGACGCAGGAACGCCGATGCCACGCGGTAGAGAATGGTCCCTGCCCGGTCCGGGACCATCAGCATCACGCAGTAGCGGCGCAACCGGCGCGAGGCGTGACACGCAAGCGGCTTCCCGGGGGCTCACGCGTAATACTTCTGCGGAGGCTCTTCCTCCGGTCTTTTGCCGGTCCGACAGCGATGCAGCCACCGCGGTTTCCTGGCTTGCGCTTGCACCAGTGCTGGACCCGTGCCGTCCCGGCCAGACGGCCGACGGCGGGCACATCATGGCCCGCATCCTGGCAGTTCAAGCCATGTTCGCGCTGGGCATGGCGGCCTGCCTGATGTTCCTGCCCGCAGTCGTGCCCGCCCATCCCGGCGTGCAGGTCCTCGCCGGATCACTGCTGCTGATCCTGCTGGCCGCTGCTTCCTTTGGCCTCAGAAGGATCGCCAGGGCTCACCGGAGGGAGCGCACCCGGGCAAGGAGTGCCCTTGACCTGGTGGACACCGTTCTGTGCACGAGCCGGGAATGGCTGTGGGCTGTCGATGACCTGGGATATTTCACGATTTCCAGCAGTGCGAGCGAAGCTTTGCTCGGCTACGACGCCTCGGAACTGATCGGCAAGCCCTGCACTCTGGTGATCGGGGCCGAAGACCTGGCCCGGGCCAGGGAGTCCAGGAAGTCCGCCCAGGACGCCGACACCACTCTCTGGACGGGCGTCGTCGTCCGCTGCCGCCACCGTGACGGCAGCACCGTTTGGATGGAATCCTCTGGCAGGACCAGCCCCGCCAGGGCGGGACAGCGGGGCGGATTCCAAGGGACCAGCCGGCTCCTTGCGCCCGGGACAGCGGCGGAGTCCGCCGCCGATCACAGCAGGGCCCGGGTCCGGGAAGTCATTGACAGGCAGCTGATCGTGACGGCATTTCAACCCGTCCGCGATCTCGGCTCCGGGAACGTCATCGGCGTCGAGGCGTTGTCCCGATTCGTCAGCGATGACGGAGCCACGGCGGATTACTGGTTCGATGAGGCCGCTGCCGTCGGGCTCGGCCCAGAGCTGGAATTCGCTGCGCTGGAAGCCGCCCTCTCAGCCGCGCGCCAGATTCCCGCCAACATGTATCTGGCGCTGAATCTCTCCCCGGCCACGTGCCTGGACCACCGGCTGCCCGGGCTGCTGGCCCTCTCGCCCGTCCCCCTGGACAGAATCGTCCTGGAACTGACCGAGCACCATGAAGTAGCGGACTACGACCACCTCACAGCGGAACTGGCCCACCTGCGGATGCAGGGACTCCGCCTTGCCGTTGACGACGCCGGCTCCGGCTTCGCCTCCATGCGCCACATCGTGCACCTGCGACCGGACATCATCAAACTCGACCGCAGCCTCATCGCCGGCATCAACGACGACATCGGCCAGCATGCCCTCGGTGCGGCCATGGTTGCCTTCGCCCGCCAGATCGGCGCGACCCTGATAGCCGAAGGCATCGAAACGGCCGCAGAACTCGCCGCAGTCGACGGACTCGGAATGACCGCCGGGCAGGGATACTACCTGGGCCGTCCAACCATCCAGCCGGAGGAATGGGCCAAATGGGCCGCAGGACCCGGGAACCGGCCGATAAACGGCGAAGCAGCCGTACCCGGCTCCGATCCGGCCTGCAGCGATCATGCTTCATTTCCGGCTTACCGGCCTTACAACCAGGCCAGCCCGAACTGACCAGACCGGCGCGCCGACCCCGAAACGCTACAGAGAACGCTCCCCATATGAGGCCCCCTGCAGGCAGGGAAGAGCGACGCACTGGCCTGCGGAGGCGGATGTGACTCTGCGGATTCCGGACTGCCCGCTAGTATCATCCCCGGTTCCCCCGATGGAAAGGCTTCCTGCCATGGATCTCACCCGCTATCTGAGCAGTCTCGCGATATTTCTCTCGGTGTCCCTGTTGATCATGACCACCACATCCGTGATTCTGCGCCGACGTTCGCTGTCCAAGACCGAAGCCCCCGCCGCTGAGAGGTAATGGACCATGCCCTACATCGACATCAATCCTCATCGCTCACGGCCGAAATGGCCGGCATACGCCCTGCTGGGACTCCTTTTGATCCTGACCACCGTCGTCGTCACCGCGGCGCTGACCGCCGGATAGGTCACGTCCTCAGGAACCCCGGGCACGATCGCGCCTCCAAGTAACTCCAGTGGCCAGAGGGCGCACCCGGCGGGCACGGGACATAGCTGCCCGAGCAAGGAAACCACAAGGTTTCCGCAAGATCCGCCTCATCCAGGGCAATGACGGCATCCGGGCACGTAGCCTTATCCTATGTCCAGTTCAGATCCCGATCCCGGCGCCGCCAGTTCGGACCGCGCCGACGCGCGGTCCCGCGGCGGGCAGCAGCCTCGAATCCCGGGCCCATGTGGCAAGGAACTGCCATTGGTGGATTGGGGGGTTCTCGCGGAGCTGGAAGAAGAGCTGGGCAGTCCGGTCATCGCGTGGAAGTTCGCCCGGGACTACACGCTGATCTGGCGGCGCCGCCAGCGGGCACTCGCGTCGGCATTGGAGCAACGCGAGCGGCATCGGGCGCTGGACGCGGTCATCAGCCTGCGGGTATCGGCGGCCATGATCGGCGGGATGCGCCTGGCCCAACTCGCACAGACACTCCAGCTCCTCATCCAGGCAGGCGATCTGGAGGGCGGCGAGGCGCTTCTGGGAAGGGTCGATGACTACGGTAGCGCAACGACGAGGGAACTTCAGCGCAGCTACCTCCTAACCGGCGACTAGCTGTACTGCCCGCAACCGGGCCACCCGCGGGTGCGTTAAGACCGGCCGTCCCGGCGTTCTGCACGCTCCGGCGCCAGCCGGTATCCGACGCCTCGGACCGTCAGCAGCCACCGCGGCGATTCCGGGTCTTCCCGGAGCTTTCGGCGGAGATTTCCGATGTGCACTTCGACGGCGCGCTGGTCGGAATCGCTGATGTAGGTGTCCTCGCTGTAGTAGTCGCCCCGCACCACACGCACCAGTTCTGTTCTGGACCGCACCGCTCCCGCCGCACGCAGCAGGTCATGGAGGAGGTCGAACTCGCTCCGTGTGAGTTCAAGGGTTTCCCCTGCCACCGCCGCGGTCCGGCTCCTGGAGTTCAAGTACAGCCCGTTGTGCTGCAGGACCGACGCATCCATGCGGTTCGGGGTCGTTGACTGTGCCGATGGGGGTACGGGCGGTTCCTGGGTGGGCGCGTGGTGCCGGGGTCGACGCATCATGGCACCGATCCTGGCCCGCACTTCCCGGGGGCTGAACGGCTTGGTGATGTAATCATCGGCGCCGAAATGCAGTGCCGTGAGCAGGTCCGGCTCCTCGGTCCTGCCCGTGAGCATCATGACGTAGGCGGTACTGAACTGCCGCAAGCGCCGTAGAACCTCGAACCCGTCTATGTCAGGCAGGCCAATATCCAACGTCACCACATTGGCCTGTGTGCTCCTGACAACTTCCACTCCCTCACGGCCGTCCGAGGCTGAATGAACCTCGAACCCCGCCTGAAGAAGCACCGCCTGCAGAAGATTCCTCAAATCGTCGTCGTCTTCAATGACGACCGCCACGCCCAAGTCGCTCATGGCCCCCCGCTTTTATCTGCTGAATTCCCCGCATCAGCCCAGTACCGAAACGGAACCAACCCTACTTTCCACGGTACAACGCTAAGCCTGCTTTGTATAACCTTTATTGATCGCATGAAATGAATCAAATTCAGTAAAGTCACCGCGATAGGAAAAATGATATGGACTATCCGGGCACCCACAGCGTTCGAAAACCCGCCCAAGCCGCCCCGCTGCGCCCGTAGACCCGCGGGCTGTACGGGCGGGTGAAAGACGCGCATGGCTGGCGGCACACGTATTGCTGCAGGGAGGGGCCTCTGCTGATTTGTACAGCAGAGGTGATTCACCCCTCTCATTTCTCTGCCTGGACGTAAGGATCGAGGGTGATGCATTTGTTTGTCATATTTTAGTGACACGAGCGTAAAGTTACGCTGTGTTCACTGTGGTGCGTGAGCATAAGGAGCTTACGGTTCCGGAGCAGTTCAATAGCAGTCCATGGGGGGTGACAATGGCGGAAGTTTCGATAGGGGCAGGCAGAGGTGCGGTTGAGCTGTCGGCCGGGATTCTCCACCTGAAATGGTCTACCGGTCAGGCCATCAACGAAGAAGACGCCCGGGCGGCAGTGACAGCGGCGCAGCAGCTCAGCGGAAACCACCGTTATCCCATGCTCGTGACGATGGCCGCGCCCGTCTGGCTAAGCTGCAAAGCGCGGAAGGTCCTTGCACTACCCGGACAAGCCACTCGAATCGCCATCCTCGGATCATCCCCGGTTGACCGCGTGATCGCCAAGTTCTTCCTCACCGGCAACACCATGCCCTGCCCCGCGCGCTTCTTCACCTCCACCGAAAAAGCCCTGACCTGGCTCAATGCCATGACCGATTGAAGAAACTAGCCAGCCTTGCCGGCATTATGAACCGTAAGGCACACGGTTCCGGCCCCGGGTTCCTCCGCCCCGTCGAGGTTCCACGTCCGTTTGGCCGCGCTGTATATCAGCCAATAGGCACAGACCGGGACCCGGGGGCAGACGCGCGTGCTGACACGGACGCGATGTCCATCCCGTGGAGATTGAAACCCGGAGCTGGCCTTCTGCGCTGGGTTGTCCTCCACATCGTCGGGCTTCCGGTCGATGGGGACGTGTCCGGGCCCCGCGGCCGGTGGCTTTGTCCGAACCGGGCCATTCCTGTCAATGGCCATTAGGTTCTGCCCATGGGCGGCCAGCTGATGTGCCCGCTGGTGGCCAGTAAAACTGCCCGGTGATGGCCAACAGATCTGCCCACTGATTGGCTTCGGCGGGGTTGGCCATCGTTTGGGTTGGTCAGTTCAGTCGGGTCACTCCTTTTCCGGCGAGGGCCTGGGTGAGGCGGACGGAATCGCCGCTGGTCTGGCAGACGTGGGCGTGGTGCAGGAGCCGGTCCACGGTGGCGGTGGCGAGGGTTTTGGGCATGAGTTCGTCGAACCCCGCCGGGTGAAGGTTGGAGCTGATCGCGACGGAGCGTTTTTCGTAGGCTGCGTCCACGACCCGGTAGAGCCCTTCGGCGGCGTCCGTGGCCACCGGCAAAAGGCCGATGTCATCGATGACCACGAGCTCGGCGCGAAGGATCCGGGCGACGGCGCGGGTGACGCTGTCATCGGTGCGGTGCGCCCGGATCAGGACGCCGAGGTCTTCGAGCCTGAACCAGGCCACGCGCATCCCGGCTTCGACGGCCTGCTGGCCGAGGGCTTCGAGGAAGAAGGTTTTTCCGGTGCCGGAGGGCCCGCAGATGACCAGGTTCTCCCTGCGGGTGATCCATTCCAGGGTCCGCAGCGCCTGCTGGGTCGGGGCCGGGATGGAGGACGCGTCCGGGCCCCAGGCGTCGAAGGTTTTCCCGGTCGGGAAGCCTGCTGCTTTGCGGCGGGAGGCAAGCATGGACCGGGCCCGGCCTGCGGCCTCTTCGGTGAAGAGGGCTTTGATGATCTCGACCGGTTCCCAGCGTTGGGCGCGGGCGGTCGCGATCAGGTCCGGTGCCAGCGCCCGCGCGTGGGGCATTTTCAGGGACCGCATCAGGGCCTCCAGGTCCGCCGGCAGCGGCGGGGCCCCGGTGTTGGTGGTGGTGACGGGGCTCATCGGGCGTCCTCCGGCGTGGTCTTCAGGGCCGGGTTGCCGATCGCGGCCCAAGCACCGGTTCCCTGGGTCAGCGAAGTCGACTCGCTGGCGGCGTGCGTGGTGGTGCGGCGGATGTTGGCGTTCAGGATCGAGGCGAGGTCCGGGTGCGCGAACCGGCCGTGCAGGGCGGCGTCGCCCAGGGCGCGGTCGACCTGGTCGGTGCCGGCGATTTTGGCCAGCGTGACGGCTTCGGCCATTTTCACGTTCATCCGTGCCGTTCCGGCCGCGGCGGCTTCCAGCAGCCAGGTCCGGGCGCCGTCGCCGATCGCCAGGAACGCGGCCTCGTCCGCGCTGCGGGCCCTGACCTCATAATCGCCCGGGAGCTTTGCCCTGGCTCCGGGGAAGTGCTCATCGTTGATGGCCGGGCTACCGGGCCGTGCCCGGCCGTGGCGGGCGACTTCGACGGGCCCGGCGGTGCCGTGGTGGACGATGATGACATGCTCGTCCGGTCCGGTGCCGTGGGTGCGCACGAACACCCGGGCCCCGAGCAAATGCGCAGGGACCGAGTACTGGGCGTTTTCGAAGGTGACCATCGGGGTGTTTTCCGGGACGGTGCGGGCCAGTCCGAACGCGACCGTGTGGGCGGCATCCGGGATCCGGTGCAACCTTGGTGCTTCCTCGGCGAGCATGGCAGCTGGTTTGCGCCGGGTCACCCGGTGTTCACGGTTGTTCACCTCGTCCATGAACGCCGTGCAGGCGGCCTCGAGTTCCGCGAAGGAGGCGTATTCGCCGCGGAGGTTCGTGTCTTTGGGGACGAGGTCGGCCTTGGCGAGTTTCACCGACGCTTCGACCCCGCCCTTGGTGGCCGGGTCTGCGGGCTGGCAGGTCAGCACGGTGATCCCGTAGTGCCGGGCGAAGTCCAGGGTCTGCTGATTCCGGACCGGGACCCCGGCAACATGGGCCGTGGTCACGGTCTTTTCGTTGTCGGTGAGCACATAAGTCGGGGCCCCGCCCAGAATCCGGAAGCACCGGTCCAGGGCAGCGAAGACGCTCGGCGCGGTCCGGTCCCTGAGCGGGATCACGATCCGGAAGCGGGAGAACGCCAGCCAGGCCACGAACAGGATCGTCTTCACCCCGCCGATCCGGGGCCCGTCGCCGAAGTCGTACTGCAGCCACATGCCCGGCTCGGTGATCCAGGGCCGGTGGACGCGGGTATGTCCCAGCCGCCACGCTGCTTTGACCTGCGCGATCGCCCGGCGGGTGGACCGTTCCGAGCCCTCGTAGCCCAGGGCGAGGAGCTTCTCGTGAGCCCTATCGGCCCGGATCCGGCCTTTGGAGGTTTCGATCCATTCCTCAATCTTGGGCAGGAACGCGTCCGTGACCCGGCCCCGGGCCGCTGGTTCCCCGATCGGCCGGCCCGCGTCCCTGGCCTGAACGTGTTTGGCAACGGTGTGGTGCGAGCAGCCCGTGAGCTCCGCGGTGGCGCGCAACGACCCGGTCAGATCGTAGGCAGCAAGACTCTTCTATGGTCTGTGTCAAGCCATGATCGTCTGCAGCCTCCGATAGAGCTGGCGTGCGACATAGCGTTTGAGGCAGCGCTGTATCTCACGTCGGTTCATCCCCTCGGAGGTCCGGCGCTCAGCATAGGCTCTTGTTCTCGGATCGAACGTCAGCCGTGTTCTCGCGATGACGTCGAGTGCGCGATTCAGCTGCCGGTCGCCGTTGCGGTTGAGCCTGTGTCGTGTGGTGTTTCCGGAGGACGCGGGGATGGGGCAGGCGCCGGCGAGGGCGGCGAAGGCTGCTTCGGAGCGGACCCTGCCGTGATGTGAGTAGGCTGCGAGGACCAGGGCCGCAGTCACCGGTCCGACCCCGGCTTCGTTTTGCAGTCCAGGAGCGAGTTGTTGAACCAGTTCGCCCAGGAGCGCTTTGTTTTCCTTCAGTGAGGCGGTTGAGGTCAGGATTTCCCTGGCGAGTCGGCGGGCTTCGTTTTGCAGTCCAGGAGCGAGTTGTTGAACCAGTTCGCCCAGGAGCGCTTTGTTTTCCTTCAGTGAGGCGGTTGAGGTCAGGATTTCCCTGGCGAGTCGGCGGGCTTCGTTTCTTGCCACTGCGACTTGGATGGGGTCGGCGGCTCGCGGCCGCCACGCGGCAACGAGTTCAATCTGCGCGTCCGTCAGTGCACGCCGTGCGTCAAGGCCCAAGTCGGTCGTCCGGACCAATGCGTTCAGCGCGTTGCGGTTGATGGTTCGTGCAGTGTCCAAGCGGCGCCTTGCGGCCAGGAGTACTGTGAGTGCTTCGCGGGTTCCTTCGGCTCGCGGCCGGACAAGCCGAGCGGTGTCTAATGCGAGCGTAGCGCGGGCTGCGGCGGTGGCATCGATGGCGTCAGACTTGCCCCTGCTTCCACGGGAGCCGCGCCGGGGCGGCCGGGCTTCAACCACGTGCAGTCCGCTGCTAGTGAGTGCCCTGGTTAGGGCGGCGCCGTAGGAGCCGGTGCCTTCGATCGCGACGATGACGGAACGCTCTGGCCCGCCAGCACGGTGTATCCACGCCGCAGCTCTGTTGATGCCGGCTTCGCTGGCCGGAAAGGTTTTGGTTTCCTCGATAGCTCCAGTTCTGGCAGCCATGAGGGCGTAGGTGTGGGTGCGGGAGTGGGTATCCACTCCGACAATGAATTCGTAGGTTTCCGCCACCATGGTCATGGGGCTGGGCTCCTTCCCGTAGTCGGTACCGTGCGGTGCCAGTCCGGCTGGAGCTGCGTTGAGGCACTTCTCTAACGGGTCACGGCGCTCCTACATCGGAAGTCCCGGACAATCTTCTATCAGGCCATCAGCGCGGGCGGACCGGCGCAGGCCCCCGATCTGAGGTGGACGAGTCTTGCTGAAGGCACCAAGCCACATGAGGTTCGGGCCAGAATTTCCATGAGTCACACCCCAGAGGGGCCTGCACCAGCCTCCCAGCCAGCACCAGACCAGCCAAGACCATTAGAGAATTTCCATGATTTCTCCGTCAGACTTCATACAGGGCCTCTTCCTGGTTCGCTTTTGGTGCGCTTAGACACCGTCATCAAACCCCAGGGAGAGGCCCCCCACCGCTTAAGACGCGGTCGGTTCAGTAAGGAAGTGGGCAGATCTCATGGCCACCGGCGGGCAATTCTGCTGGCCGCCAGCGGGCACTTTCGTGGCCGCCTATGGGCAGTTTTTCACGGCCGCTAACACATTCCCCGCTTAAGAGGACCCCGTGCCGGGATGCGGACCGGTCCGGCAAGCCGAAACCGCTGTCACCGACGGTGACACGTCAAAAATCCGGAGGACAGGGTCTTCCGGCCCGTCCGCCGATCCACATCTTGTTGATTGAAGGAGCAGAACAGCTGCCCTGTGCTAGCCAACGCGGCGGCGCCAGGTCGGTGGGTATGCAGCCAACCCCTACCGGACGTGCGGTGACGGTTTCTGCCCGGGATTTCCTGCGGTAAGTGCCGTCAGCCAGGACGGGACGGAGGCGGGCGGCATGGGTTTGCTCCACAGGAAGCCCTGGGCGTGCCGCACGCCCAGCCGGCGGAGTTCTGAGAGCTGAACCTTGGATTGCACCCCCTCTGCTATCACGTCGAGGTTGAGGCTGCCGGCCATGCCGAGCACGAGTTCGATGATCGTCGCACCGTGAGGGTCGCTTCCCAGCTCCTCCACAAAGGTCCGGTCTATTTTCACGGTCCGGGCTGAGAGCCACTTCAGATAGTTCAGGGACGAGTACCCGGTGCCGAAGTCATCTATTGAGAGCCCGATGCCAAGGCGGGAGAGCCGCTGCAGGGTTTCCTTGGGTAGGTCCGGCTGGTCCATGAGTACTGTTTCGGTGACTTCGAGGTGGACGGCGGCAGGGTCAATCCCCGAAAAGAGGATGGCTTCTTCCACGATCTCGGGAAAGTCTTTCGCTACCAGCTGCCGTCCGGAGACGTTCACGGCTGCCGAAAAATTCTCCGCGGCGGGCACGCTACTGCGCCATTCCTGTACCTGCCGGAGGGCTTCGCGGAGCACCCAGGCACCGATCGGAAGGATCAGGCCGGTCTCCTCGGCGATGGGAATGAATGTGTCCGGCATAATCAGTCCGTGGTCCCGATGTCGCCACCGCAACAATGCCTCGAACCCGACAGGCATTTCGGTGGCGACGTCCATGATGGGCTGGTAATCGAGGGAAAGCTCGTTGCGGCTGAGGGCCAGCCTCAAGTCCGATTCCAGATCCAGGCGGCCCACGGCCCGCCCCGTCATACGGACGTCATAGACAGCAGAAGAATCACCGCCGGCCGATTTGGCCTTGTACATGGCCAAATCCGCCCCCTGCAACATCAGCTCGGCCGTGTCGTCAGCAGCCGCCGCTGCGATGCCGACGCTGACATTAAGGTACACCCGGCGTCCGTCAACCTCGAAAGGCCGCCGCGTGCATTCCCGGATTCGCTCGGCCAGCTCCTTGGCACCCCGCATCAGCAGGTTCTCGCACACGACAACGAACTCATCGCCTCCGAACCGGGCCACAGTGTCGTCGGCCCGCACGGCAGCTTTCAGCCGTTTCCCAAGGAGTATCAAAATGGTGTCGCCTGCTGCGTGTCCGATGCCGTCGTTGATGAGTTTGAACCGGTCGACGTCGACAAACATCACCACCGGGCGGGAGGCCCGGTCAATGCAGCTCTGGAGCACCTCAGTGATCATATATCTGTTCGGAAGACCGGTCAGAGCATCATGGCGTGCCTGCCACTCCAGAATCTGTTCCGCGTCCTTGCGTTCCGTGATGTCCAGGACGGTGTCCAGAAACCGGAGGGGTTTCCCGTCCGGGCCCTTCACGCTCCGGACACGTGAATGCAGCCACCGCTGCCGGCCATCGGCCCTGATGATCCGGTATTCGAAATCCGCTGTGTCAGCCCCGTTATCCAGACTCTTCCAAACCTGGCGAACCGGATCCTGGTCCTCCGGATGGGTCAGCTCCAGCATGGAATCCCGCGAGTGCGCAGCGTCCTCTGCCCGTCCGATGATCCGGGAGAACTCCTCCGAGTGCCACGTCTCCCCGGTCGCGACCGTGTATTCGACGCTTCCGACATGTGCCATCTCCTGGGCAGCCAAGAGCCTCTCACGCTCGGCCGCGGCTGCCGCCTTCAGCCGCTGAATCTCCGTAACATCCCTGGCGATCGCGGATGCCCCAACCTGGGCGCCGTCAGGGCCGTAGACCGGAGACACCGTCAACTCCACGTCGATCAACGACCCGTCCTTACAGCGCCAGCGAGCCTCCACACCGGTGACGAACCTTCCGCTGCCAATGCGCGCTGCAACTTCGTCGTCGAAACCGGAGGCCTCCCCGGTATTCAACAGCCGGTAGCTCTGTCCGACGGCGTCCCGGGAGCTCCAGCCGAACATTCGTGCGGCTCCCGCGTTCCAGCTGGTAATAATCCCAGCCAGATCCGCGCCGATGATCGCATCCCCCGAAGATTCCACCATGGCCGAAAGTCGGCGCAGGATCGCCTCGCTGTGCTTACGGTCCGTGATGTCCTTCGAGATCGCCACTACCGCGACAGGAACCGTGTGCCGGCCCCGGATGGGGCTGACCGTGGCGTGAACCGGGAAGTCAGCACCGGTACGCCGACGCATCCAAAGCTCACCGGCCCAGTCCCGGCCGCGCGCGAGTGTGTCCACGATCTCTTGGGCAGTGGGACTTTGCCCTGATGGCTCAGCACCGCCGACTATGGCGAGATCGGTGATACCTTTCCCCAACGCCTCCGCCTGACTGTATCCGTAGAGCCGCTCCGACGCGCGGTTCCAATAGGTAATCCTCCACTGATCGTCCATGCCGATGACAGATTGGCCGATTTCGTCGAGCAACAGCGACTGCATAACCAGATCATCATGGTGCGCCTCAGCCATCTATATCCCCCCGGACAACCAGCACTAACAGGCACCCTTTGCCGCAACGGCGGCAAAGCGAAGTGCCATTCTGATTTTGAAGCCTAGCCCGGACTCACGGCAGGAACTATAGAAAGCACACAGGCTTTTTTCGCCGCGCGGATTTGAAGGCCCACCAAAAGTGTTGACGGGACAAGGTGCAGGACAGCATTGGGTTTCCTGTCGCAAACTGCTGCAAAGGCGAAACTGGCCTCTTCAGGTTGCCGAAACCCCGCAACTGACGGTCACTCCGCAGGCCCGGTCAGTCGGTGACGCCGAACCCTCTCGCGGGGAGCAGATCCAAGGAGACCAGACAGGCATCGACTTGATAGCACAGCTGAATAGAACAGCCCCTATGGCAGGTCGCAGGTTCAAATCCCGCTCGAGGCGTAAGTTTTGACGCAAAACTTCCTGAGTCCGGATTCAAGACGTCATGCCGCCCCGCTCCCCCATAACCATGAAGCACCAGAAGCAACTTCGTCGTTTGTCGTTCTGATCCCCATCATCGCTGGGCGGGTCCTCCGCGCAACCAGGGCGCTACGCGCCGGACTCGATTCAAAGTTTCGTTCGGCGCTCCTCCGTCGCTATTTCCTCGCGAAACTTTGAACCGCTCCCGGTTCCCCAAGTTGCGTTCCGGACCCTCAAACCCAGCGGTGACTCCGTGTATCAGAACGACGCCAACATCTGACAGACACATCCGGTGCCCGCCAGTCGCTAAAGGAGAAGGAACATGGAACCGCTCACCATCAAAACCCCGGCCGACGTCCTCAGTTTCGTCGGGCACACCCTCGGGTTCTGGCCGCACGAAAGCCTCGTGTGCATCACCCTGGACGCCAACCGCGTCGGCGCAACACTCAGAGTCGACCTCCCCACCCGCGAGGGCGGACTCCAGTACGCCCGCACAGTCGCCGACTACCTCGCCCACGACACCAGCGCCGCCAGCGTCCTCTGGGCATACGCAGACGACTCCTGACACGGAAGCGTTCGAAGTCGTCTGCACGAACCGTCTTTTTGCCCGAAGTCGAAAGCACGAACCGCCCCTGACGTTCGGGACCTTTAGTCGTTGGGCTGGGTCTCGGCGGTCAGAGGCTCCGGCGGACGCCGCGGCAGGTAACGGTAGAGGCGGGACCGGGAGATACCCGGGGCTTTGACGATCTCGGAGCGATAAGTGGATACGCCGTCGCACTCATCCTCGTCCTGCCCGGTTAAACCAAAACAACCGTGACAGGAGCCTCCACCATGGACGGGGCCAGAGGACGGTTGACACCACCCAGGGTCCGGTCCAAACTCGTAACCACCCGCCAGCGCAGGCGGGCGACTTGCGCCCTTGGCAGCTGGGAAGCCAAGACGTCCCGGGTAAGCAAAAAGACCCGCACCAAAAGCTGGCGGCCCACCAGCCGCGAGCAACCACCCTGACGAGCGTCGCACCCTCAAAGGAACACCATGCGAACCCCAGCACGCCTCATCGCCGCAGCACTCACCCTCCTCGCCGCCCAGACCATCGCAGCACCAGCCCAGGCCCACCTCACCGACCCTCCCCACGGTGAATGGATGGCCGGTTTCGGAATCAACGAAGCGATCCCCGTCTACGCCCCCGGCACGTCCTTCCAAACGAACCCCTACGTTGGTAGCTACAACGCGTCCGAACCATTCACCGGCACCAGAGAAGCGCCCCGCACCTACGACTTCACCTTCCCCGCAGGGTTCACCATCACCTACACCGACTACTTCACAAGCCAAGGCCCAGGAGACTGCACCGTCACCGGGGCCACCGTTCACTGCGAAAGCGGGAACGACACCATTACCTCAACAAACGACGACGTCATCACCCTCGCCGGAACCACAGGACAAGTCCCCGACGGGACCTACCAAATCACCTCGACCGGCACCATCACCGTGAACTCGCCAACCACAGGAGAAGCGCCCAAGACCTACACCGACACAGGTTCGACGTACCTGGAAATTCGGGCACAACGCACAACCGACCTCTCCAGCACCGGGCCCAGCCCCACCCCGCCGGTCAGCGCCGGAGTAGCAACCAAGATCAACGTGCACGTCAGGAACAACGGCCCAGCAACAGCACGAGACGTGTTCTTCTCCGCACGCCCGCAACTGGGAACCATCCGCACCAGCACCAGCGGCTGCAGCACATCGTCGCGGAGCATCACCTGCCAATGGGCAACCCTCGACCCAGGCGAAATGAAAACCATCGAAGTGCTCATCACGCCTGATCAACCCAAAGACCAAATGATCATCAGAGGATCAGTCAGGAGCTTCGAGAACGACCCCAAACCGGACAACGACTCCTGGCAGGTCGCCATCAAGACCAAATGACCCATGATGGGGACGGGCAAGGGCCGCTACCCAGGTAGCGGCGGCCTCCACAATCTGCCGCCCGGGCCTGTACCGGGCGGCATGGTGAACCTATCCTGATGGCCATGGGAGACTCAGTACCCGAGAGGCAGCCTCCTGCTGCGACGCACGGGCATTACGACCCGAGAAAAGCAGCGGCGAACTACGCGCCGATCGGCTGAGGCTTGATAGTTGACTGGAGTGCGGTGCCTCCATCACCGCCTCGGCCCCGCGCGGGAGCGTAGATGCTGCGTCTCGACGCGCCATCTCGAGCCGCCGGTTCGGGCAACCAGCCGCCAGAAAATTTGGCGGCCCGGATCAGGCTTGCTCGGATCCACATCCACGACATTGAACTTTCGCCAGATGACGGTGTGCGGACATTGATGAAGTTGTCCTGTCCGGCCACAGCCTCATAACCGAGGGTGGCGCTGCTCACGTGCCGCTGACATGCCCAAACGCTTCCTGAGCGTCGGCCACCGGTTATGCGAAGCCTGGCGTCGGGCGAGGCGCTAATAGGTCCGCTGTGCGATTCGCCGCTATCACGAACAAATTCGCGGATCCAGATGTCCGGCGTCAACGCCAACGGGCACCGCCGGGTGGTCCGCGATGCACCGTCAGCCAAGGCTACTTGTTCCTCCGACGGAAAGCCCCAGCCAGTAAAGCCCGGCCGTCTTGACCGCAGTTCCCCGAGGGGCCAAACTGCATAGCAAACAACGGACCGCGAACGTCGCCGGCGCCCGCGGATCTCCAGCATTGCCGATTCACTCAACGGTTGGAGTGAAGAATGAGCCCTCGACGCAAAGAACGGACATGGCTGACAGGCGCTAGCGTGGTAGTGACGGTGACGGCCCTGATACTTGCGGTGATGTCTTCCCTTACGGAGGTTTATTCCCTTCGGTCACCTACCCCCGTCCTGACCACCTACTACTCGACCCCCACCCCCGCCCTGAGCACTCGCTACTCGACCCCCACCCGCACCGCTAGCATTCCCGCCATCGATCCCCCTGCCCCTCCGGCGGACGGGAGTGGCCACCCTGCCCTCCCGCCTACTTCTCCTGGCCTTGGGACCACTTCCCCTAGCCCTTTGCCTACCGACTCCGGCGTCTCGCCCACTGGTTCCGTCCCCCCGTCACAAACGCAGCGGCCGGGCCTGGAGGGCTGTTTCGACGGCCAGATGGCCTTTAAGGCACCAACCCCACTCAAGCAGGGTGAGAAAGTCGAATTCGTGGTCAGGGTCGCCTTCAAAAAATCACCAATAGATCCCGGCGGCGGTCTGCCAGGAACGGGGGATCCGACCCGGCGCGATGTGCCTCTTTGCGCAAAGATGCGAGCTGATCTCACCAGCGAAGACGGCGGGATGAATATCGAACGTTCGACCAGCGAAACCATTCTGCTGTCTGAGTCCTATGTGGGCGAGTGGGGCTGGCACATCACCGGAGTCCAGCCCGGGCAGCACCAGATGGTGCTACGTTTTGTGATTCCAGACCCTGGCGGCGACAGGTACATTGAAACCCACAGGGAGACGATCACTGTCGATGTCGGAGTAATGTACGTGGTATCCGCCTGGATCAAAGACATGTCTGCTCCAATAAATGCCTTCCTCGGGTCCATCGCGATTGTCGGTGGCTGGGTCGTAGTGGCCTTCACACGAAGGGCGAAGAAGGGGAAGCACGCGCCGACAACCGGCGCACACTAGCATCCCCTATGGCCTTTTGCGGAAGTCAAGACCCTCTCCAGTTCACCGATCGCCGTGGCCGGCGTAGTCATTTCACACCGGCCGGATTCAACCTAGAGCCCCCGGGTCTCAGGATCCGTGACATCCGCCCGTGCCTCAAACGCACGCTTTGCCCGACATCTGTACCGCGTCATGGAAGCGCCGGCAGCCTCTCGTTCGGTTCCCTCTGCGGTTTGACAAACATAGGAGCGTCCAACCGGCTCCTGAGGTTCTGGTTCGAGAAAGGCTCGGACCTCGCGGTCCACACCCCGGAGGACCTCCGGAAGGTCGCCGCGAAACTCCAACCGCCGACCAAGGCCCACCCTCAACCTACAGACCCCAGCCAACCGGCTAAACAACGGCTGCTGCATAAACCCTGCGTTGCTCCAACTGCTTGACTTTGCCCATACCTCCGAAGGTGGGACTGCGATCAGAGAGATCGCAAGCCCAGAACCACCATCCCGGGGAAAGACAGCCGGCGTACCGGCGACCATGAACAGGAACTTCCCTACCCGGTTCCAGCCGAACTGGGCAACTGATTTCGCCTTCGTCACGGTCTAGTCCGGATAAGTTGACCTCGCCTGGTCATCGACATGTACTCCCGCGCGATCGTCGGCCCGGAGGCCTCAACCATCACGAACACTGCGTTCCTCGTTCACTGCCTACAACGGCGCGAACACGCCGGCCGCCCGGCACCGGCGGACTGATCCATCGTTCAGACGCGGGAATCCGATGCATTTCAAACTCTTACACCGACGCCGTGGTCATAGGAGCTTTCAGCCGCCCATGCGTAACGTCAAGCGATCTCGAGATTGTTTAGCATTGCAGCGCGTGGGGCCGCCCGAAAAATGCGAGCACGATCGCGGCCGCTTTGCCGGGGTGGCGTCGGTCAGCTGAATAGTCTCGCGCCCGTCAACCCCGTGGGATGGCATGCTCCGCCGCACTTTACAGCAGCTACCGTGTCAGCACGGAAGCGCAGCCCCCGGGCTTCACCGGAACATGGATTCACCGGGTCAAATTCGAACCGGAACCGTCCCCGGCCACCAGAGGTTAGCTACAGCTCGCCCACGCCTTGGGCGCCGCGATTGCACATGTAGCGAAAAGTAGCATCCGGCCGGACCCCGACACAGGAGACGAGAATGTTTAGAGCCACAATCCCGGTCAAGAGGACTGCCTTGCTTGCCGCAGCTTCGCTTGCCCTTACAGCTGTCCCGTTCGCTTTGGCCGCCCCGGCCCAAGCCGCAGTCCCGCCCTTATTTTCCTGCAGCGTTACGCCTTTGAGCCCGATATTTGTCGGCTTTGACTCGCACGGCAAGAAGCTCACCGATTTTCCCGTAAGGGTGAACTGCCTGAAGGATCGGTTTGTGACAGTCCAGCACCGGGTCTGGGAAGTTGATTTCCCCGCACCAAATCAGCTGATAAAGATTTCGTCGAAGACAGTTCATCTAGGAGCCAACACGACAGTGACGCTTCACAACGTGCTCCCCCAGATAAATACCGAATTGGGACCGGAAGAAGTCTTCCACCAAGCCCGGCATCAGGAGAGCCCTGTGTTTGGTATCCCAGTTTGGAGTAGCTGGAGGTCCACTCCAATCATCTCGATGCCCTAGTACCCACCATGAGATGGCGGCGTCAGTGAATTGGCGCCGCCATCTCCTCCGCGAACTCACTCGCCAGCGGCCCATTGCCAGCGGCTCCCAAAAACGCCAAACCTGGCAGCAGTAGTTGCTCACCACGCACCACCCAACCTCACCGCCAGCGGTGCACACACGGACATTTGGTCCATGTATAGGAGTCCGGCCGGCGGCTGACGGCCTGTTGGCACGCAATCGATCCTGCGAGGGATTAGCTAGCCACAGTCGCCGTTGTTCGTGTGCAAGGCAAAGAGCCCCACAGCCCAGGCACGGCTTTCCCCCGCGGCGGAGCATGCGCTTAGACCTCATTTCCCCTTAGCTTGGAACAATTCGCGAACCAGCGTGGTGCCATCAGATTTCGGAGTCTAGAATGCGAGGTAGCCAGCTGTTCTTGTACTCCAGGTGTGTGACCCGGGCTCCCCTGCAAACAATGCTCAATGTCGGCTCATCAGCCAGGAATGATGAAATCGATGGCCAATTTGACTGGCAGCATGGGACCACGATCGTGACCGGCAGATTCGGTGTGCAACCTCGCAAAAACACCAACTTCGTCAGGGTGACCGGAGTCTTCCTCGCTGCACTTACGGTTCTAGCTCTCCTTTCAGCATGTTCTTTTGCGCCCACCCGCGGCGGAAGTGCTAACGATCGGACCAGCTCCGGATCGGCCACGTCTACTGGATCGCCAAGCGTGGCCTCGGTGCCGGCCGGTCCAACAAGCTCCCAGCCAAGTTCAGAAACTGCTGCCCCGGCGCAGGATCCTTCGCCCTCACCAATCGTTGAGCCCCCTGCCGTGCCGACTGTCCAGCCTCCCCCCGTGCCGACGGTCGAACCCCCACCTGGCCCACCAGCGCCAGGGGGTCCGCCTCCCCTCGGTAGTGCGCCTGTAATCTGGCTTCCCGTTGGACCGGCCTTCCCGGAAGATCCCCCGCCTTCTGCGTTCTACCTAGCGCTTCAGGGAACGCAGTGCGCAGGCTTGCCGCACAGCAACCCCCGAGGGCCCGACCTGTGGGTTGCCGCTGCCTTTCTCTGCTCGGCCTTGGAGAGTAAAGACGAAACTATGTGGGCCAAAGGGGCAGCGGAACTCGCACGGGTGCCCCGCCCCACCGAAGACACCTGCCTGGCGTTGGCTGCCTACGACGCGTTGAACAGGCTGGTTATCGCCCATCAAGATCACCCCAAGACGGAAGTCGAGCTGATTGCTCAGACCGGCAGAGCCTGTCAACTTAGATTGACCGGAGTATCCGCCTCCCAGAATGGCGCTCCAGAGAGTCTGCTCTCAAGTTCCGTTTGCGGCGGAGAAAGTGTCTGGTTAGTCGGCATACTCACCCGCGTGAACGTAGTTGTTGTAGGTCAGCAGCGCGTGCCAGTGCAGCTTGCGGGAACTCGGTTGTTCTTTAAGGCTCCCCCGGTTCAGGTCCCAGGAGACCTGGCTGTGACGGCAGAGAGCTCAGCCGGCCCCGTTCAGGGCGCTGCGACCATTCGATACCAGGGGGATCCTCGAACGTGCTTTTCCCCGCCGCCCCTTCCGCCGCCGTCGCCATCGCCATCGAACTGAACCGTGGCCACGACGGGCCACGGCAGCGGTGCCTCTGGCCACAACCCAGAACGCCCTCAGCAACCGAGTGAGAATCGTGGACGGCAGCGGAAGAGCATGGCTGAGGACTGCCCGGATGAAGGTCCGGATCCCACACACCTGCCCTCTGTCGACGGATCGTGCGCCGGCTACAGACACCTCCGTAGACATTCCCGCTGAACCCTGAAAGTCCTAGGAAACCGACGGCCCGGGCCCCAAAGTCATGTCGCCTGCAACAAACACTTGCATGAATTGGTGTCGGCAGAACCAGGAGGAAGGGACCAAAATGAAGGTCGAAAAGCGGTCCGTGCACAAAGGTGTGCACAATGTGCACACCCCCTTTGGCCGGACAAACACGCCATGGGCGTCCTCTGTCTGGCTCGCGGCAAGCAGCTATCCGAGGAAGATCCTCGAAGACAATTCGGCTTGGTCATGTCGTCAGCACAGCTGGTGGCCATGAACAAGTGAGGGCCAACAACCGGCCACCGGAACAGCCAGATGGGACGACACATACCCCGGATTCCAGCAGGCGGAGGGCCCACAAGCCAGGACCCTGATCCCGCTACCCACATAACCGAATAGGCCACCGCGGCGCCAGGCACATACCGCGGACAACGTCAGAGGGACCCGCGGAGGGTCAATGTCCACACATTAAAGCAAAAACCCCTCTGACGAGGGGTCATGCTGTGCCCGAGGTGGGACTCGAACTGCATTCCCGCCTTTGCCAGCACTGGGAAGTCCCGGAAACATACGGAATCCGGCCCGATCCGACCCCGGTACGACCCAGTCCAGGGCCCAAAGTGTGCACAATGTGCACACGCTCTTTTGCCGACTTCGATGCCCGATCCAACCGGCTCGCCTGCCCGCAGAGGCGCCGGAGTCCACTAACTCGGTTGATCCAGAACCAGTCCCGCTTTTTCTCGTCTCGCCCTCCCCTTACCGGCTGGTCGGCTACGACGACGACATCCCAGAATGGCTAACACACAAAGGCAAAGCCAGGATGTGCCAGCTGAGGCCAGAACGACGAAAGGGTTCTTATCGGCTTGCGGAGGGGCAGCGGAGTCTCGCGCTCATGCTCGCGCCGCCACGCGGACCTGGCACGCCCGTCCTCCGAGAGCACTTCGGCGTGCCGCCATTCCGTCATGTAGTCATCCAACACCCGGGCCATGAATGGATATGAGGACGCAGCCGCGTAGACGGTACCACTGGACATCTGTTTGACTCCCGGACCCGTTGGGGGTCAGGGCTGTGGCGCGCACGCGTACCAACACCAACGTAGGTGACCCGTCAAAGCGGCCACGGTGGCGTTTCTGCGTTCGGATTCTAGCCGCAGTAGGCGCCGGTGGAGGCGCTGTGCACCAGCTTGGCGTACTTAGCCAGGACGCCCTTGGTGAACTTGGCCGGGAGCGGCTCCCAGCCGATCTTGCGCGACTCGAGCTCAGCGTCGTCCACGAGCAGGTCGAAGCTGCGGGCGGCAATGTCAACGCGGATGCGGTCACCGTCTTTGACGAAGGCGATAGGACCGCCGTCGACGGCTTCCGGCGCGACATGGCCGATACACAGGCCGGTGGTACCGCCGGAGAAGCGGCCATCCGTGAGAAGCAGGACATCCTTGCCCAGCCCGGCACCCTTGATGGCGCCGGTGATGGCGAGCATTTCGCGCATGCCCGGGCCGCCCTTCGGACCTTCATAGCGGATGACCACGACGTCGCCCTTGGCGATTTTGCCGTTGTCGAGGGCGTCAAGGGCACCCTGCTCGCGCTCGAACACGCGGGCCGTGCCTTCGAAAACGTCGGCGTCGAAGCCCGCGCTCTTCACGACGGCACCTTCCGGAGCCATCGAACCGTGCAGGATGGTGATGCCGCCGGTCTTGTGGATCGGGTTGTCCAAGGCACGCAGGATCTTGCCGTCCAGGTCCGGCGGGTTGATGGACTCAAGGTTTTCCGCAAGGGTCTTACCGGTGACGGTAAGGCAGTCGCCGTGCAGCAGCCCGGCGTCGAGCAGCGCCTTCATGATGACCGGAACGCCGCCGATCTTGTCGACATCGGTCATCACGTAACGGCCGAACGGCTTCAGGTCGCCCAGGTGCGGGATCTTGTCGCCGATGCGGTTGAAGTCGTCCAGCGTCAGCTCCACTTCAGCTTCACGGGCGATGGCCAGCAGGTGCAGCACCACGTTGGTGGAGCCGCCGAATGCCATGGTCACGGCAATGGCGTTCTCGAAGGCCTTCTTAGTCATGATGTCGCGCGCGGTGATGCCGAGACGGAGCAGATTGACCACCGCTTCACCGGACTTGCGGGCGAACTCATCACGACGGCGGTCCGCCGAGGGCGGGGCTGCCGAACCCGGCAACGACATGCCCAGCGCTTCACCGATGGCCGCCATAGTATTGGCCGTGTACATGCCGCCGCAGGCACCTTCGCCCGGGCAGATGGCGCGCTCGATGCGGTCAAGGTCTCCCCTGCTCATCTTGCCCGCGGCGCAGGCGCCCACGGCCTCGAAGGCGTCAATAAGGGTGACTTCCTTTTCGGAACCGTCCTCCAGCTTGACCCAGCCGGGCATGATGGAGCCGGCGTAGAGGAACACACTGGCGAGGTCCAGGCGCGCGGCTGCCATGAGCATTCCGGGCAGGGACTTGTCGCAACCGGCCAGGAGCACCGATCCGTCAATGCGCTCGGCCTGCATCACTGTTTCCACGGAGTCGGCAATGACTTCGCGCGAGACGAGGGAGAAGTGCATGCCCTCATGGCCCATGGAGATGCCGTCGGAGACGGAGATGGTGCCGAACTGCATGGGGAACCCGCCGCCGGCGTGGACGCCTTCCTTGGCGCCCTGGGCCAGCCGGTTCAGGGAAAGGTTGCAGGGAGTGATCTCGTTCCAGGAACTCGCCACGCCAATCTGGGGCTTCGCAAAGTCGTCGTCGCCCATGCCGACCGCCCGGAACATTCCACGCGCGGGAGCGGCGTGGATTCCATCGGTGACAACCCGGCTCCGCGGCTTTACGTCGGGCGTGCTCGGCGGGTTATTCAATGGGGTCCACCTCTCAGATAGCGGCGTCTAAGTAAGGGCCAGAGTCTTATCAGGTGTCCTGACCACTGGTGACTATTCCACGATTTTTCCTTCCCGGTCAAGCCGGCGTACGGCATCCGAGGACATGTCGTGGTTAGTGGGTGGTAGGCCGCACCCGCGTGGCTTGAACTCCCCGGAAGCAGATTCTTTGGGGCCCTTGACGTGGAAAAAATAGTCATGAGATAGTCAGACCACCTGATGACCCGGTGACAATGGTTACAAGGTAGCCCGACCTCCTCGCGGTATGAAGATGCGAGAACGCTTGCGTAGAGGAGAGACGACGATGCTTCCTAGTTTCCTCAAAAGCGGCGTCCCGAGGAGCCCCTCCAGGACCTTTTGGCTCTTGTTCGTTTGACGAAGGCCTTGGGGACCAAAATCAGCGCATCTTAGGTCTGCCTGGTGCACCCGCTTGAAGTGAGTGCACGGCTTCCGGGCTCCCCACCGTCCAGCGATTTCGACCCGAGAAAGGATGCAACACATGGATATCATCTTGAACACCAACCGACCGCCGAGTGCTGACCGCGATCCGCGTTCACGCTTCCGGGCGGAGAAACCACCTATCGGAGGCTGGCTTCCGGGAATTTCCATCACCCCAACCCAGACTTCAGTACTGAACGCTATGGCTGACCGACTAATACCCGGCGGGGGAGGATTCCCGGCGCCGAGCGAGGTCGATGTAGTTTCCTTCTTCCGCCGCTATATCGCGCCCGAAGGCCAGGAGCCGAAGTGGTTTCCCTTCATTGGAGAGTCGGAGTTCCAGGCACGCCTTGACGCTCTCGGTGAGGAATTTGTCCGGTTGTCACCGACGGCTCAGGTGGAGACCCTCCAGACGTTGGAGAAGACGGATGAGTTCTTTTTTGCGAGGATCCGCGATCTGACGTATTACGCCTACTACTCTCGTCCCGCTGTCATCACGGCGATCAACGCGAATCTGGAAGCGGGCAAGGACCTGAGGAACTCCCCGCAGCCGTTTGGCTATTCGGACACGATGGATGACTGGGATGAGCAGCTGCTTAGTCGCGTCCGGGGCACCTACACCCGAACCGAAGACGTACGTCCGGTGGAGGTACCGGCGGATTTACTGAAGTCACATGCAACGCCCTTCCAGGAAAGCCAGGTTTGAGCATGAAGAGAAGCAATGAAACCGATGTGCTGGTGATCGGAGCCGGTGCAGGCGGTGCTGCTGTCAGTAAGCGCCTAAGCGATGACGGCTTCAAGGTGATCTGTCTTGAGCAGGGCGACTGGCTGCACCCCTTGGACCATCCGCATATGTACGACTCATGGGAGCTGGAACGGGTCCGGTCCTGGGACTGGCATTCAAACGTCCGGAAATTTCCGGAGGACTACCCGACCACCGGAAACGCCGCACCGATGATGATGAACGGTGTGGGCGGGTCGACCCTGCATTATGCCGGAGCCTGGCCGCGCTTCAAGCCCGTTGACTTCCGCAAAGGCACCGAGCACGGAGTTGAAGGCACCATTGACTGGCCCATCAGCTACGAGGACCTTGAGCCCTTCTACGCCATCAACGACGCCGAGATCGGGGTCGCCCGCCGAACCGGCGACCCCGGCAACCCTCCACGGCCCGAAGGTTGGGGGCCCGCCAGCAAGGGTGGCAAAATCGGCAACAAGATGGGTGCCGGATTCGACAAACTGGGTTGGCATTGGTGGCCTGCCGACAACGCCATCCTGACGAGGGAAAAAGACACCAGGCTTGCGTGTAACGACTGCGGATTCTGCCTCGGGGGCTGCCCCCGCGGATCCATCGCATCCACCGATGTCACCTACTGGCCGCAAGCCATCCGCAACGGCGTGGACCTGCGCCCCAACGCCCGCGTCGAGCGGGTCAACGTAAAAGACGGCAAGGCAACCGGGGCGACCTACATCGACCGCCTCAGCGGAGAACGTCATGAGGTGAAGGCAAAGATCGTCGTTATGGCTGCCAACGCCATCGGCACCCCCCGGCTGCTTCTCATGTCGGCACAAGCCGGCCACCCCGACGGTCTCGCAAACAGCAACGGCATGGTCGGACGGCATCTGATGTTCCACAGCTGGTCCTTCGAAGATTTCTGGTTCGACGAGCCCCTCGACGGATTCAAGGGACCAGAACCGGCCGTTTCATATTCCCAGGAGTTCTATAACACGAAGACCGATCGCGGCTTCGTCAACGGCTTTTCGCTGCAAGTCGGCACCGCTCTGGGACCGGCCAACAGTGCATTGGGAACCAACACAGGCAACATGGCCCCATGGGGCGAGAACCACAGGGAATTCTTCAATAACCACTTTGCCCGGCATGCACTTGTTTACGTCCAGGGAGAGGACCTTCCTGTCGCCACCAACCGGGTGACACTCGACAACGACGTCGTCGACTCATCCGGGCTCCCGGTTCCTCAAGTTCACTATGACCTCCACGACAATGACCGGAAACTGATCGAATGGGGACGCGCCCGCGCCCATGAAGCGGCTCAGGCGGCCGGCACCGTCATCGACAGTGCCAGTACCGGAATCGGAGGAGTGGACGGCCCTCCCCCGGGCTGGCACATCATGGGTACCTGCCGCATGGGCAACACGCCGGAAGATTCCGTCACGAACAAGTGGAACCAGACCTGGGACGTACCCAATCTGTTCATCACGGACGCCAGCTCCCTGACGACCGGCGCCGCAGTCAACCCCACCAGCACGCTCCAGGCCGTCGCCGTGCGCGCCGCAGAGTACATCAAGCGCCGCTTCCCTGAAATCGTCGGGCAGCACAAGACTCCCAGCAACGCGGACGCCCCGGGGTTCTGATCCGGAAACCACCTGTCCTTGCAGCAGGTCCGCTGTTCCCGTGCGGCCCTGCTGCAAGGACTGCAAGCAGTTCCCTGCTTGCAGCACACATGACCACACACATGACGAAGGAGTCAGAATGTCTGTCCGAACAAGAGCGGCTAACCGGCTGAGCACAAAAATTGCCCTACTCACGATTCCAATCCTGCTGACAACCGCCTGCGCAGGAGGCGGCACCGGGCCCTCCGGAGCGGCCGGGCTGACGAAGATCGGCTTCGCCCAGGGGAACTTCGGCAATGGGTGGTACGAGGTGAACGCCAAGGGTGCGACCGATGAAGCTAAAAAACTTGGACACGATCTGGAAGTAGTCAGCGGCGGCGGCGACCCGGTAACCCAGAATTCGCAACTGTCTAACTTCATCACCAAAGGCGTTGCCGGCCTGATCATCAATCCCACCGATCCGCAGGCACTCTCAAGCAATCTTTCCCGCCTAAAGGATGAAAAGATCCCCTTTGTGCTGGTCAACGCGGGAGTCAAGCCGGAACTGCTGGCGGACAGCTACTGCTATGTAACGGAAGACGAAAAGGTTAACGCTGGCCTGGTCGGCGCCGAGATGGCTCGGGCACTGAAGGCCAAACAGGGAGCAACTAAGCCCGTCAAGATTCTTCTGGTCCTCGGGTTCGCGGGAGACACCAACTCTGCTAACCGCGAGGCTGGTTTCAAGGAGGGCTACGCCTCCGTCGCAGGTGCTCCCCCGGCCCAGTACCTCGAGAATGTCTACGGGAAGTGGGCTGCCGATACGGCCGTTGCGCCAGTCAGATCCGTTGCCACCGGAAACCCCGATCTGCAGGGCATGTTCGTCGGTACGGATTCCATGCTGCCGGGCGTTCAGCAGGCCCTGACATCCGTGAACATGTGGGGCAAGGGCGAAGTTGCGATTGCCAGCTATGACGGGCAGATGAAGGTGGTCAAGCAGATGAAGGAGGATCCGAACTCCCCGGTCATCGCTACCGTCGCGAACCTCCCCGCTCAACAGGGAATAATCGCGGCCCAGATGCTGGAGAGGGCCCTTAAAGGTGAAGACAAGAACGCAGCGTGCCCGGGTAACAAGATATTCGTCAAACCCACCCTCATCACACACGAAAACGCCTCCTCCTACTACAAAAGCGATTCGGACTACTGAAGCAGACATCAGAGCGAAGTCTGACGGCTCAGTGAGGAGAGGAGGAACATGCAAGAAGCAACCGGACCGCGCACGCCTGTGTTGACCCTTCGGGGGATATCCAAAAAGTATGCGGACGTTCAGGTACTGACGAACATTGATCTTGATGTCCACGCCGGAGAAGCAGTCGGACTCCTGGGACAGAATGGTGCAGGGAAGTCGACGCTGATCAAAATAATCTCAGGGGTTGAAAAGCCTTCCCAAGGCCGGATATTTCTGGACGGCGCGCCGGTGGATTTCCGTTCCACCCACGAGGCCCAAAACGCCGGCATAGCCACCATTCACCAGGAAATCATTCTCGTCCCTCAGATGAGCGTGGCCGAGAACCTCTGTTTGTCAGACCTGCCCCGAAAAGGAACGGTCCTGGATCGTCGAGCCCTCTACCAGGAAGCCCGACAGGCCATTACCGCCCTGGGTTTTGATCTCGATGTCCGGGCTCCGGCCGACCAACTGACCGCGGCGCAAAAGCAGGTTGTTCTCATCGCTAAGGCGCTGAGGCAGAAAGCCAGGATACTGCTGCTGGACGAACCGACAGCAACGCTTCCCGCACCCGATGTGACCAAACTGTTTGAGCTCCTCAGAAAACTTAAGCGGGAGGGAACAGGGATCATCTACATTTCGCATCGGATCGATGAGATGTACGAAATCTGCGACCACATCATGGTGCTGCGGGACGGCAAGCATGTGATGACAGAGAGGACCGCTTCACTGCCTCGTCAGGACGCCGTGCGGAAGATGCTCGGGACGGACCCGGTCAGCTCGCTGGAGCCAACACAGGAACGATCACGTGTATCTCCGCTCGAACCCTCGAGGAAATGGAACTTTGCCCAAGCGACGCGTGAACGCTACCAGGAGGACGCTCACCCCGCATTTGAGGTCCGGAATCTTACCGATCCAGAGCTTCTTGACGACGTGACGCTAAGGGTCAGCCCGGGCGAATCCATAGCCGTGACCGGATTAGTGGGCAGCGGCCAGTCCGAACTTGCCGCCTGCCTGTTCGGTGACCGGAAATTCTCCTCGGGACACGTTTACGTTGACGGAAAGCGGTTGCGTACGGTGCATCCCCGGGCGCTTATTGCTGCCGGCGTCGGGTGGGTGCCCGATGATCGGAAAACCCAAGGCCTGGTCCTCAACATGGACCTGAGCGAGAACTTCTCCATGGCCAATCTCCAGATGATCGCCCCCCACGGCTGGGTCCAACGGAAACTCGAGAAACGGATAGCCGACAAGGCCATCAAAACCCTGAAAGTAAAGTGCCAGGGCAGCGGCCAGCAGGTAGGACGTTTGAGCGGCGGCAACCAGCAAAAAGTCGTCGTGGGAAAGTGGCTCACGGCCGGGGCAAAAGTCCTGTTGCTGAGTGAGCCTACCCGGGGAATCGATGTCGCTGCCCGGGAAGACATTTATAAGGAAATCAACGCGTTCCTGGCTGCCGGGGGGTCAGTCATCGTCTTCAGTTCTGAAATTGAAGAAGCACTCATGTGCCACAGAATCTACGTCATGGGAAACGGCGCCGTCGTGGCTGAGTTTGATCAGCACGATACTGACCTCAACCAGGTGATGTCGTTGCTCAGGTAGCTGCCACCCACGTATTGCGCCGGCCCACCCAGGGCACTAACAGTGACGACAATGGAGTCAATTTGATGATCAAAGCAGAAGAAACAGCGGCGAAACGGCCGCATACCAAGGAGCCTCTCCTTACGCCCCTCCTCGGAGTCGTGAAAAGCAAGGGCGTTCTCCTGATGGCCGTCGCCGCGATCCTGATTGCAGGATCCGCGATCTCCCCCTACTTCCTGACCAGCCGAAACATCAGCAGTATCATCCTGACAATCGCTGTCCTGTCGGTGGTCGCCGTCGGCCAGTTTCTCGTCATTGTCACAGCCGGAATCGACCTGTCCGTAGGCGCAACAACAGCCCTGACGACGGTGATGACAGCCGTACTACTGCGTGATGGGCTCCCCGTGGCGGCGGTTATCGGCATCTCGATTGCCGTCAGTTCCGCCGTAGGACTCATCAACGGGATGTTGGTCGTGTACGGAAGGATCACACCATTCATAGCAACCCTGGGCATGACCAGTGTCGTGCAAGGCATCGCGTTCCTCGTTCAAAACGGCACCCTGGTGCCCATTAATAACAAGGACTTCGTCGCCATCTTCGCCGGCACCATAGGACCGTTCCGCTCCGAGGTGATCATCTTCGTGGTCGTGACTCTGGCCGCCGCTGCACTCATGAGGTGGAGCATTTTCGGCCGGAGACTGTACGCATTAGGCGGTAATCCCCACGCAGCCCGGCTCTCGGGGCTGCCCGTCAACAGGGACATAATAACCGCCTACCTGCTGTCAGGCTTGCTGGCCGGCCTCGCCGGTTTGATGCTGGCGGCCCAGCTGCGCTCGGGCAACTCGTTGCTAGGCAGTGACCTGGCACTGAACTCCATTGCGGCGGCAGTCGTTGGTGGCGCTTCCCTCTTCGGCGGGACGAGCACACCGCTTGCGGCTGTCTTCGGCGGACTGCTCATCGGAACAATCTCCAACATCCTGGATCTGATCAGCATGCCTGTCCAAGGCCAGCTCCTGATCAAGGGAGCCCTGATTCTCGTCGCGGTCTACTTCACGTCCGGCGCAGGGCTCAGCCTGAGGCAGTGGATCCGGGACACATTCAAAAATCGGGGGAAAAGGGCTGGCCCTCCCAGACATCCGGACCCCTTGGCCGAATCCCAGGATGAGCTGCAATCTCTGAAGAAGTAGCCGGGCAAGTGGCCCGTGCAGCCATACCAAAAGCGCCACCAGCCTGAAACCAGATGCTTTAACGCAACGCAGGAGCAGGAAGCCCGTGGGGGAGGCAGCCCCGAAGATTCGTCAGACGTAGCCCGGCAGCCCGTCAGCTATACATAATGAGAAAGTGAGCCACCCATGAGTTTGCATGGATCCAAAATTGCCCTGTTGATCGAAGATGAGTACCAGATCCTGGAGGGCTGGTACCCGCTGCTCCGCCTGCAGGAGGCCGGGGCGGATGTGCGGGTCATCGGCAGCGGCACGAAGAGCAGCTACCACAGCAAGGAGGGCTACCCCATGGATGTTGACGCGGCCGCGGCCGACGTCAGTGCCTCCGACTTCGACGCCGTTGTCGTTCCGGGCGGCTTCGCGCCGGACAACATGCGCCTTCACCCTGAAATGATCGGCCTCGTCCGGGACATGAACGAGGCAGGCAAGCTCGTCACCGCCATCTGCCACGGCGGATGGGTCCTGGTATCCGCCGGTGTGCTCAAGGGCAAGAACGCCACCGGCTACCTGCCGATCAAGGACGACGTGGAAAACGCCGGCGGCACCTGGGTCGATGAGCCCGTGGTCGTGGACGGAAACGTCATCACCTCCAGGACCCCCGTCGATCTGCCCGACTTCAGCCGCGCGATCATCGCCCACCTCGAAGGCCGCCCGACCGAAACCGAACACGCCACACACGAGCACGCCGGCCTGGACAACGTCAGCACCGGCGGCTAAGGCAAGGCAGGAAGCCCGCCAGCAGAGCCAACCAGGGGCGGTCCCGACTACCAATACGTCTGGGGCCGCCCCTCCGTGCCACCCCAAGACATCTGTCGTGTCTTGTGCCAGGGGTAGCATGCTGCTGGTCCAGAAGGATTGGCTACCCGCCCAATGTGTTCGGCGGAGGGGCGGCGCTGGGGGTGACCGGCAACGATATTGTGATGCGGAGGCGGGTGCCGCCGGTCCTTGGTGGGGCGGATACGGCCCTGGAACCGGCACCGGCACCGGCATTCTCTCGGAGCGGTTCAAGGCCGACGTAGGTAGATCAACCTGCACGTAGTTTCCCGCCGCGTCTGCTTCGGCAATCACACGGCGTTGGTAATCCGTGGATGATCGCCGCCCGTACTGCCCAGGGGACACCGGCGTGGCTGTGACAGGCTCCGTCACTGATGTCCGGATCCGCCGGTTTAGCGGCACCTTCCACGTTTCATGGCGCCGGGTCCACAGCTGGCCGAATCGAGCCCGCCATCACGACATTCCGCACTGGCCGGCCGGCAGCGAGTCGGTTAATATTTTCAATGATCTCCTGGGATCGTCCTCTGAAGGTTTCTTCGGTGACCGCCGAGGAGTGCGGCGTCATGACGACGTTGTCCAAAGATTCGAACGGCAGCGTGCTTGGTTTACCGCGGCCATCGGCTGCGGGATACCGGTACCAGACATCAATGGCCGCGCCGGCTATGCCGTGACGTTCCAATGCGGCATAAAGTGCTTCTTCCTGCACAACGGGCCCGCGTGCCACATTGACCACGAGTCCTTCGGGTCCCAGTGCCTCCAGCTGGGCTGCTCCGATGATCCCAGTGGTCTCCGGTGTCAGAGGCGTGCTGATCACGAGAACGTCAGATTCAGTCAGGGCTTTGGGCAAGTGCTCGTTCGATCCGGCCCAGCGGAGCCCGTGCGCTTTCGCGTCGACTGATCCTGACCGGGTGATGGCGACGCCTTCGGCGCCGAAGGACTGCAGGAGCTTCCATGAGGCGGCCCCGATATGACCAAAGCCGAGGAATGTCACAACCGCTCCCCGCAACGTTTTGGGTTGGCGCAAGCCTCGGCAATAGACGCCCGAGTGCCAGTTGCCGTCCCGCAAGGCTGCGTCCTGGACGATGAAGTCGCGCCGGAGCGCAACGAGGACGGAGGCCACGTATTCGGCGACCGATCCTTCATGGTGGAAGGTGTTCGCGCACACAGCTCCCGGGCGGAGGGCCTCTGACTCGATGCCGTCGAAGCCGGCCCCGGCGGTATGAATCAGCCGGAGTCTGTTGGCCGCTGCTCCCATTGCCTTGGTCGGGCGCGGTCCGACGAAAACATCGGCGTCCTCGAGCGCGGGCAGCACGCCGGGATCATCCCAGGATCTGTGCCAGGAAATGACTGCTCCCGGAGCAAGCCCCCTTTCAAAGGCGGGGCGGTGGGCGAAGAGGTTGGGGTCGGCGATGACGATTTTCATAGTGTCGTTTCCTGCGGCTCTTGACTGAACATGCCCATCGTCGGGTTGCTCCGCGGCACCGGCACTGGCTCCCGAGATGGTGCAGCCTAGCCGCGGAAAGAGTATGGGGACTTTCCCGTCACGCCCGGCTCCAAGACGAAGATTGCACCTGCATGCGGCTGGTCTTGGAGCTGCCGGGGCGTAAGGCCGTTGCGGGCGGAGGTAATGAATAACTGATTGAGAGCGGGGCCGCCGAAGGCGACACTCGTAGGCCTGATAACGGGCAGGCCGAGTGTTTCCAATAACATGCCTTCGGGGCTGAAGCGCTGGACACAACCGCCGTCCCACATTGCCACCCATATGGTTCCCTCGGCGTCGACAGCCATTCCGTCCGGCGTGGCGACCGGGTGGGGCAGTTCCACGAGAACGCGCCCGTTGCTGATCTCGCCCGTATCTATATCGAAATCGTAGGCGTCCAGCCTTTTGGTGGTCGAATCCGTGAAGTAGAAGGTTTGGCCATCGGGGGACCAGTCGAGCCCGTTTGAGATGGACACGTTCGGGAGTACCGGCGTCACCTGGAGTGTGCTGCTGATCCGGTAGAGGCTCCCGGCCGATGGTGAGAGGTCGGTTGCCATTGTCCCGGCCCAGAGACGCCCGGCGGGGTCGCAGGCGCCGTCATTCATTCGGTTGCTGGGTGTGGCTTTTTCGATGGGAACGGCGAGCTCAAAGGTGTTTCCGTCAGGATTGATGAATCCGATCCCGTCACGAACAGCGCATACCAGTCCCCCACACACGCGGCGGGCAGCCATGCCGATCGGCTGGCCGACATCGATGCTGCGGTCCAGGCCCGATGCGGGGTCAAGGAAATGGATACTGCCGGCGAAGATGTCAACCCACAGGAGTTCCTGATGCTGCTCGTCCCACCACGGTCCTTCGGCAAGGTCGGCGTGGGCGTCCAGGGCAATATCCATGTGCCTGCGCGTCATGATCGGGCTCCTCCAAATGGCGGTTTTGATCCAACGAGGGCCAAGAAGTTCTGGTGTCGCGCAGCCATATCTGGACGCGCGACACCAGTTTCACCGGTTAGGCCATTCATGCAGCTGACGCGAACCGGGAATCAGTAAGCGTGTACTTTTCCAATGCCCCATCTGCAAAGTCGATGCCCAGCCCGGGAACCTCCCGTGCTTCAACGTATCCGCCGGTGGCGGTGAGAGGCTGTTCGAGCAGCCCGTCCCAGCCCGGGCCCCCGTAGGCGTCAAATTCGATCATGGGCGCATTTTCGCAGCTGAGGATCATGTGCAGCCCTGCAGCCAGAGCCACTCCGGTTCCGGAGCTGCAGGCAATGTGGGGAACACACAGTAGGTTCCAGGAACTGGCCATATCGGCCACCCGCTTGCATTCGGAGATTCCGCCAACGCTCGTGCAGTCCGGTTGCAGGACATCAAAGGTCCGCTTGCGGAGAAGGTCGAGGTACTCGTAGCGGGTAAGCAGTGACTCGCCGCCGGCGAGTTTGAGCGATACGCGGTCAGAAAGCCACGAATGATCGTCGATGTACTGGGTGAGGCTGCGGGAAAGAATCGGTTCTTCCAGCCACAGGACACCGAGTTGTTCGAGTTCAGTGGCAAGGGTAAGCGCCTCCCGGCGGTCGAAGGCCATGTTCGCATCGACCATGATGTCGATGTCGGGACCGACGGCATCACGGACGCGGGCGACCATGTCCACGCCCTTGCTCAGACTGGGCCCGTTGCGCAGCTTCATGGCGAAGAAACCCTGCTCAACGGCGGCTATAGATTCTTCGACTATTTCCTCGGTCGGCTTCAGCGATGGCGCGTAGTACGCTTTTACCTTCGACTTAGAGGCCCCCAGGAGACGATAGACAGGCTGGTTGCTGGCCTTGCCGAGAAGATCCCACAGGGCTATGTCGATGCCGCTGAGTGCGTAGGTCTCGATCCCCCGGCGACCCCACATGTGTGTGGCGTTGAGCATGTCCTGCCAGATGGACGCAATGTCCAGTGGGTCACGCCCGATGAGCATGGGACCCAACTGGTGGTTAATGATGGGACCTACGGTGGGGAAGTATTCTGCTGAGAACCCGGCTTCGCCGATCCCTTCGATACCTTCGTCGGTTTTTACCCGGACGATGATGCCGCCCTTGACGTTAACTTCCATCGCGCCCCAGCGAAGCGGCTCATCCAGCGGCACCCCGACGGGGAAGGCTTTTACCTCTGTTATTTTCATGTTCTTAGGTCCTTTCGCGGGTGTCGCGAGTCTGCGGAAGGCGGCCCGGCACATAGGGAATACCGGGCCGCTGCGTTCCGTGTTTAGGGTTTAGTGATCGCGGGGAACTGCCTGGTTCAGGTGCGGGATCAAGTCGTACCAGTCGTAGTCGCCGTCGTAGAAGTACTCGGTGGTGTCGTAAGTGCCGTCCATCGTGTCCTTGAGCGACTTCGGGCCGGGGAATCCGATGGTTTTCCACCCCATCTGATCCTTGTTGCCCCCGTACACCGGGTCGCTGTAGAAGCCCTGACGGGTGTGCAGGCACAGAGTGTCAAAAAACGGAAGGTTCTCATCGAACGAGCCTTGGAGGAAGGTCGTGACCGGTTCCTTGGTGCCGAGTGTGACCTTGATGGGCTTCGGTGCCCCTGAGAGCGCAATCAGCACCTGGTCCTGTTGCTCCTCCTCAAGGTCGACGAAGTCTTTTCCGTCCACGTTTCGGGAAAGCGCGTCCAAAGCCTTGACGCCTTCACGGTAGAGGTCCTGCATCTTGTATTGCCGGCCGCGCCACGCGTCGGCGTGTTTGCCTGCCAGCTTCAGGAACCCGGAGCCGTCGGCCGCGGCAAATATGTAATCAATCCCCGACACGTAGCGGTCGATGAAGACGATCACCCGTGCTTCCCTGGCCCCCGGATCCTGGTCTGTGGGCATGATGCGGGCCGTTGCCGCCTCGACCGTGTTCCATTCGTGGTCGGTAAAGAAGAGCCGTTCCGTGGAATCCGGGTCCACGGGTTCGCCGACGATTTCCCATTCTGATTTCAGTGTCATTTCAGCGTGTCCTTTCCGTCAGGCCGGCTGGGCGAGCCGTTCGGCCCGGCCCTTGGAGTAGGTATTGGCGATATATTCCGAGCAGCGCCAGGCGTTGGCCATCATGGTCAGGGTGGGGTTCACCCCGGTGGCGGTCGGGAAACCGGAGCCGTCGACCACAAACAGGTTTTCGACGTCGTGGGCCTGGCCCCATTCGTTCAGCACACTCTTAGACGGGTCCACGCCCATGCGGGCCGTGCCGTGCTGATGGCAGGTATTGCCGGTCATTTTGTCCAGGTAGACCGGGACCGTCTTGCGGGCACCGGCGGCCTCGAGGATTTCAGCGTTCTTGTCCACCTGCCATTTGCCCATGGCGATGTCGTTGGCGTGCGGCCGGTGGGTGATCCGGGCCACCGGAAGCCCCCAGGCGTCCTTGACCGTCGGGTCAAGGTCAACCCGGTTCGATTCGACGGGCATGTCATGAAGGATCAGACCGATCTTCATGGCGTAGTTGAAGTAATTCCGGTCCGCGTCCTTGAGGGCGTCACCCCAGGTGGGGCGCCCAGGGAAGACCCAGTTGACCGGATGGCACGTCTGGGAAGCGGAAATGATGCAGCCTCCGATGTGTCCGCGGTTTTCATCCGTTTCGTAAAATTCGAGAGATCCGCCGGAGATGTAGTTGCCGGTGAAGCCGTTCAACGGTTCGTCGAGCTCGTTGTCGAACAGGCCGACGGCGAAGAGGTATTCGTGGAATGTGGCATTCTTGCCCACGAGCCCGGAGCTGTTGCCCAGCCCGTCCGGGAACTGCGAAGAGCGGGAGAGCAACATCAGCCGTGCGGATTCAATGGCGCCCAGGGCCAGGATGACCACCTTGGCGTCCTGCTCGACCTCATTGCCGTCCGGATCCACGTACAGGACACCGGTGGCTTTTCCGTCTTTGCCCATCTTCACCTCGCGGACGAAGCTCTCGGCGCGGACCTCGAAGTTTCCCGTGGCCAGCGCATCCGGGATGAAGGTGGTCAGGACGTTGGACCGGGCGCCGGAGGGGTCGCCGTACTGGTTCCAGAAGCTGGTTTTATTGAAAGGGTCACGTCCGTTGTGGTTGTTGGTGACCATCGCGTGCGGGATCGGAAATGCGTTAATGCCCATCTTGTTGCAGGCGTCGTAGAAGCGTTTTCCGTAGCGGGTAGGACGCAGGGGTGGGCTGGGGTACCCCTTGGAGCGGTAGGGCTCGTACTTATCGGCACCGGCGATGCCTGACACCCCGAAGGCCCATTCGACTTTCGTCAGGTAGGGCTCCAGATGTTCGTACCGGAACGGCCAGTCCGCCAGGTTCATGCCGTCGACGTCGCCATGGAGGGAGCGCAGCATAAAGTCAGATTCCCGAGGCCTGGGGACCCAGCCGGCCCAATGGTTCGTTCCGCCGCCGACCATCTGGGGCGTCGGGGAGAACGAGAACGGCTGCGCCACTTCGTCCTCGGCGTACCGGAGGGTGCGCGGGAAGAGAGTGGGGTCAGGCCACATATAGTTGCGGTTGACGAACTTCAACTCGTCCCCGGAATAGTGTTCATTGGCGCGAAGCCATGGGCCGCGGTCAAAACCGATAACCTTCAGCCCGGCCTCGCTTAAGACTTTCGCTGCCGTACCGCCGTTGGCACCCAGTCCGACGACGACGGCGTCTACGGGTTCAGGCTTCTTCGTTGTAGCCACTGAGATTCTCCTAAGATCGATGACGGCACCCGCCGTCCATACCTTCTGTCTTTCGGTTCTCCACTGCAGGAACCGAGGCTGTGCGGTTGGGCCGTGCACCGCCGAAGTAGCTCGAACGCGGCCCAACCGCTCTTATCCCACGATCGACGTCCACCGTTGCTTTTGCCGCGGACGTGACCGCACACTAGGAGACGGATGCCCCGGTCTCGTAGCGCGTGCCCGCCGGGTCCCCGGCGAGGTCCGTAGCGCGATTGTGCGTGGCGTGTTCGGTTTCGGTCGGGCGGCCTTCGAGGTGGGCGATGATCGCGCGGGTGAAGTCGGGCAGATCGACGGGGGTCCTGGAGGTGATGACGTTTCCGTCCACGACCACGGGCTCATCGACCCAGGTGCCGCCGGCGTTTTCCACGTCGTCCTTGATCGGCAGGTAGCCGGTGGCGTTCTTGCCCTTGAGCACACCGGCGGATACCAGGACCCATCCGCCGTGGCAGATGGCGGTGACGAGCTTGCCTGCCTCGTTCATGTCCCGGACGAGGCCGATCATTTCAGGGTGAAGGCGCATGTTGTCCGGCGCGAAGCCGCCCGGAACGACAACGGCGTCGAAGTCGGAGGCACTGACGTCGGCCGCGGCCGCGTCAACATCCATGGGGTAGCCCTCCTTGCTGTGGTAGCTGCTCTTCGTGCCGCTGCCGATGACCCGCACATCCGCCCCGGCCTCCTGCAGGCGGAGCAGCGGGTACCAGCCCTCCAGGATCTGGTACTCATCTTCGATCAACAGGGCAATTTTGGATCCATGCAAACTCATGGGTGGCTCACTTTCTCATTATGTATAGCTGACGGGGATTTACGTTTCCGACCACGGGCGGCTGCCCCGCCGCGATCAATCGGCCCTGAAGTTCAAACTGCCGAATCCCCGAGCCATTGATCCGGTTATCAGGTGGTCTGAACTCTTCCGTATTTGCGGATGGGTGTCAAGGGTTCTCGCGCCCGAAGATGGGCGATTCCGCGCCGGGCAGCGCGGGGAATGCAGCCACGATTGCGTGGCCGCTGGGTTGTCGACGGGGAGGGCCAATGGGAGGTTGATTGGACGCAGGACGCGGTCTTATCTGAGGGTCCTGGCCGCGGACCTGATCAGCATGGCAACGGACGTGGCCCCCGGATCGATGAACCCCCGGGAGTTCTCGCGGGCGTAGCTGGATTTGCCTTTACGGGCGACCATGTCGAAGGTAGCATCGCGGCCCGCTTCAGCCGCTGTTGCGGCCGACGCCAGGGCCTCCGATAGGGACTTCTTCTCTGTCAACTTGGCTTTCAGCGCTTGAACGGACGGCGCCAGAGCGTCGAACATGGTTTTGTCCCCTTGTTTAACCTTTCCCCGCTCAGCGACGCCCCGTGCGGCCGCTTCGAAGGCGTCAGACAGAAGCACTGGGTTGATCGTCGGTGCGTCTCCTACAGCTCTGGCCATCCGCAGGAAGATCGTTCCGTAGAGCGCGCCGCTGGATCCTCCGACAGAGGAGACAATGTGCAGGCCTACTTCCTTGAGGAACTCCCCCGGAGTCGCCGCCTGGTCCCAATCCGGCACGGACTTGAGCAGCGCTGACATTCCGCGCTCCATGTTCGAACCATGATCTGCGTCGCCGCTGGCGGCGTCCAGATCGCTCAGGACGAGGTGCTGCTCGATGATCCGGTCCGCAAAATCCAGGATCCAGCGCTCCAGATCGGTTTTTGTCAGGTTCATGTCCGTCATCATTTTCATCGGCCCCATCGCAGTACGGCTGTTTGGACCGGAGCATCCCATAGGCGGGTCAGCTCCTGGTCGAGTTCAAGGAAGGTTACTGCGGCTCCCGCCTGATCGAGGGAAGTCACGAAATTACCAACCAGTTGACGGATAACGCGCGTACCGCGGGCCTCGGCTGCCGCTGCCAGCTCTCCGGCCAGAAGATAAAGCTCGTGGTGCGGCGTGGCTCCCATTCCGTTGACCAGCATGAGCAGTTCGGCGCCTTCGTGCGGCGAGAGATCGGACAAAACCTCGTCGACCATGAGCCGGGCAATTTCCTGCGCGCTTTCCAGCGGGACCCGTTCCCGGCCGGGTTCACCACTGATGCCGATGCCGAGATCCATCTCGTTGTCGGCAAGTTGGTAGACCGGCTTTCCGCGCGCAGGGGGGGTGCAGGAAGACAGCCCAACCGCAAACGTTCCCGATCGGGAAACCACTTTCTGCGCAAGCGCCAGCACGTCGGACAGCTCCCGGCCTTCCTCCGCGGCAGCTCCGGCGATTTTTTCGACAAGAACCGTGGCCCCGAGGCCCCTTCTGCCGGCCGTCTCTCCGTCGTCCGGGATCGACACGTCATCGTTGACGACAACCTGGGCTACTTCGATGTCTTCGAAGTAGAGGATTTCCTGGGCCATCCCGAAATTCATCACCTCGCCGGTAAAGTTCTTGATGATGTGCAGAACGCCCTTTCCCGATTCGGCGCGGCGGGTAGCTGCCACGATCTGATTCGGGACCGGTGACGTGAAGATCTGCCCCGGCGCGGCGGCATCGAGCATCCCATAGCCGACGAAACCGGAATGTGTCGGCTCGCAGCCCGACCCCCCGCCACCCACGAGCCCGACTTTGGGGCGGAGAGGAACTTCCCGCCGTTGAAGTACACGGCTTCCGGCGTCCCACTCCAGAATTTCCCGGTGCGCGCCTACTAGCCCCACCACGTAATCGTCCACCGCGGCTGATGGTTCATTCATGAATTTTTTCATTGGCTTCTACTTACCTCCGGCGTTAGGGTCCGCGTATTCCGCGGGCCGCACCGATCAACCCGTTGTTGGTTCGATGATCGGGTGGTCTGACCAGAAGTGTCCCTTGGAAAACTACTCCCGTCAATCCCCACCCTCCGCCACCGGACGAAAATGTCCCCGCCATATCCCGTCCTCCGGCAGGGGCCATCGCCCGCGGCTCAACGCAGCGGCGGAAATCACAGAGGGTCTTGACAGCGGTTTTCTCATCTCATAGTGTTCAGACCACCGGATCACCTGCCATCCAGCTCTCTCTCGCAGGAGGAGGGGTCCGGTGAGGCTTGAAGACCGCGACCTCGCGGAAAACCGATGGGTGCCGGCAATGCTGCCGCCCTGCAACAAGGAGAACAAATGTCTTCACTGGACTACACCTACGAAAACATCGACAAGATCATCGACCGTTCGCACTACCTTGCTCCAACCATCGATCCCAAGAAGACGATGCTGCTCGTACTCGACATGCAGAAGGCATGTGCGGAGCCCGGCGGCGCCATGTACATTCCCAGTGTCGGAGGCGCCCCGGAGGGCAAGGACACCATCGAGCCGGTCAAGAACGTGCTTGAAGCCTGTCGCGCGAAAGGCATCCCTGTCGTCTGGTCACTGTGGGGTCTCCGCGGGGACGGTAAGGACGCCGGCTTCGCCGACGTCAAATGGGGTCTGGAAGGCCAGCTCGGGACCTTCCCGGGTTCCTGGGGCAACGGCGGTGACGAGCTTGTGGATGAGCTCAAGCCGCTCGATGACGAGCCGGTGATCCGCAAGCACCGTTTCTCATCGTTTTACGGCACGCCGCTAACCGAGTACATGCGCCGCGCGGGCGCTGACACTCTCGTTGTTGCCGGCCTCTCGACGGGCAACTGCCAGATTGCCACCGCCATCGACGGAGCCAACCAGGACTTCAAGATCATCACTCTGGCCGACACCTGCGCAGCCATCCCCTCGGGACAGGACGATCCGCTGGGCTTTGGCCAGCACTGGGAGGCGCTGAGGAACATCCAAGCCAATCACGGCGACGTTCGCACGAGCAAAGAATTCCTCGAACTCATCGACGCCGCCTAAGGCTCTTTGATTCACTGGCCCGTCCCGCCGGTCCCCGGCGGGACGGGAGCCCAGGCAGCTACGCCTTACTGCTATCCAAATATCGACCGCCGGCCTCCCCGGCCCGCATTGCGGGCACGCACGAGATCCGCGCCAAGTCATCAGACCACCGGGTTACCGGGGCACAAAGTTGCCACAGGGAAACTATTTCGACGATGAGGTTGGAATGAACAACAACGAAAACTCTCAAAGCGCCCCAGTCGGATCTGGCGATCAGCCCATCGTGTCCGTACGGGGGATTGGGAAGGTCTACCCAGGCGTCGTGGCCCTGGCCAACGTCGACATCGATCTGCGCCCCGGTGAAATCCATGGACTTCTCGGCGAGAACGGCGCGGGAAAGTCGACTCTAATTAACATCCTTTCCGGGACGGTGTCCCCAACGGCCGGAACAGTCCGGGTTGCCGACTCCGAGGTCACCATCGGGACCCCGAGAGACGCCCAGGATCTAGGCATTTCAACGGTCCACCAGGAGCAGTCACTTGCCCCGAATCTCACCGCCGTGGAGAACATCTTCCTCGGCCGCGAACTCATCTCCGGCAGGAACCGGGTAGCCGGCGTTCTCGACGAAAAAGAAATGCGCACCCGGGTCCTTGAACTCGCGCATGAGTTCGGCCTCACCGACCACGACATTAGAGTCCCGGTCGAAGCCCTGGGAGCCCTGAAGCAGCACGTCGTGCAGATCATCAAAGCATTGGCCTTCCGGACAGAGGTCCTGATCCTCGATGAACCGACATCGGGCTTGGCCGACCACGAACGCCTCACATTGTTCAGCTACATGCGCCAGCTACGCCAGAAAGGGATCTCCCTGCTCTGGGTCACACACCGTCTCGATGAGCTGTTCGGACTGGCCGATACCATCACAGTCCTCCGTGATGGCCAGCTGGTGGCAACCGTAGACCCAGCTGGACAGACGGCCGAATCGCTCGTCCGACTCATGGTCGGGCGCTCCAACCTGGCCGCACGCGAAGAGATCGTCGAGGACGGACGGGTGCACGGCTTCACCGGGGCACGGGACGAGGTCCTGCGGCTGGAATCAGTCAGCCGTCACCCGCTTCTTCATGGCATCAGCCTCTCTGTCCACCGGGGAGAGATCCTCGGGCTGGCCGGAATCGCCGGGGCAGGACGGACGGAAACTGCCATGGTTGTCCTGGGCGCCGACCGCCCGGACTCAGGAAGCATCTTCGTCCATTCCCAGCCAGCGGTCATCCGGTCCCCCCGCGACGCCCGCCAGAGGGGCATCGCCTACGTGCCCGAAGAGCGCAAAACCCACGCTATTCTCGGAGACTTCTCGATCAAGCGGAACATCACGATCTCGGATCTGAAAAGGACGGCCGCTGCAGGCCTGTTCCTTCGCGGCCGCCAAGAGACGGCTACCGCGAAAAGGTACGTCAGTGACTTGGGCGTGAAGACGGGTTCCGTGCAGGAAAAGATCCGAAATCTCAGTGGCGGGAACCAGCAGAAGGTCATCATCGCACGCTGCCTTTTCACCGAACCCGATCTGATTATTTTTGATGAGCCCACCCAGGGCATCGACGTCGGCGCCAAAGCCGAAGTTTACCGGTTGATCTACGAATTTGTTGACCAGGGAGGTGCGGCAATCGTGATCAGCTCCGAACTGCCCGAACTGATCCGGGTATCCGACCGTATCGCCGTGATGCGCGAAGGAACCATCGTGGGCGAACTCGAGAGCACCGGCCGTGACGAAACAGCGTCCGAAACCAGTGAACTCGGCGAACGTATCATTTCTCTGGCAACCCGAGGAGCGGTAGCAGTATGAGCATCTTCCAGCGTTCTTCACGAGTACTGGCCATTGACGGCGTCGCCGTTTCGATCGTCTTCCTGATCATGTGCTTTTACTTTGCCGTTGCATCTCCGTATTTCCTTAGCGCCGACAATATTTACAACACCTTCGTCGAGTCCGTTTCCGCAGTGCTGCTGGCGGCAGGCCTGACCTTCGTGCTGATCAGCGGCGGAATTGACCTGTCCATAGGCTCCAACATCGGCCTGAGCGCAGCAGTAACCCTCTTCGCCTCCATGAACGGGGCGTCCACCGCCCTTGCTGTATTGGCCGGTATTGCTACCGGGCTGATCATCGGACTCGTGAACGGGGCATTCGTGGCGGGGTTGGGCGTCAGCGATTTTATCGTCACGCTGGCGAGCCTGAGCATCGGGGCCGGGGTGCTACAGGTCTTCACAGCCCACACGCAGCTGACCGGAACTGCGGACAGTTCCTTCCTCGCTCTCGCAGGAGGAAAGATCGCCGGGATCCCGACAGGGGTGCTCATCACAGCAGTCATCCTGCTCATTCTGGAGGTCGCGCTAATCAAAACACCTTTCGGACGCACGGTCTACGCCGTGGGCATCAACCCGAACGCGGCGTACTTGGCCGCGGTCAGCGTGCGCCGGACCAAGTTCTCGGTCTTCATCATCTCCGGAATCGTTGCCGGCATCGGCGGAGTGCTCCTGGCATCCCACCTCAACTCCGTCCAGCCCGGACTCGGGGGCGGCTACGAGCTGACAGCGATTGCCGGGTGCGTAGTGGGCGGAGTCGCCCTCGCCGGTGGCCGCGGAAGCATCTGGCGCGCTGCCCTCGGGGCCTTGTTCCTATCCATCCTCAGCCGCGGCCTGCAACTGATCGGGGTCGACCCGCTCTGGTTCTCGATCGTGACCGGCGCGGCCATCGTTGCCGCGGTGGCCTTCGACCGCGGCGCCCAAAAATGGCTGCAGTCCACGCTCCGCCCGGTGTCCCCGGTAGCGGCCGCAACCCAGAATGCTCAGTGAGGCCCGATATGTCTTCTTCCCTGAACGCACCTGCCCTCGGCAACCGGATCGAAACGCTCCTCGCCAAGCCGGGATCCGGCCTGGTGGCCCTGCTCATCCTGTTCATCATCACGATGACCTTCGTGGCACCGTCTTTTCTCAGTTTCGGAAACTGGGAAAACATAGCAAACCAGGCGGTCTTCGTGCTGCTTCTCGCCCTCGGCATGACGATCGTGCTCATCGTGCGCGGAATCGATCTGTCCGTTGGTTCGGTCATGGGCCTCTCGGCCGGCGTCGCAGCTTTCCTGATCAACCAGGGGCTTATCTTTCCACTGGCCTTGATAGCAGGCATTGGTTGCGGGCTTGTCTGCGGCATCCTGAATTCACTAATGATCACTAAGCTGGGGCTGCCAGATTTCGTTGCCACGCTCGCCATGCTCGGTGTAGCGCGGGGCGTGCTGTTCCTCTGGACCAAGGGCACGCCCTTCACCCGCTACATGACCCCCGAATACAGGATCGTCGGAGGCCAGGTCAAGCTCGGCGGCATCATTAGTGTCCCGATCATCGTTGCCATCATCTTATGCATCCTCGTCTCCCTTATGCTGCGCAAATCCGTCATCGGACGCTACCTTTACGCTGTCGGGGGCAGCCCAGACGCGGCCCGGCTCTCGGGTATTTCAGTCTCGAAGGTGAAGGCATTCGCCTATGTCGTGAGCGGTGGCTGTGCCGGACTCGCTGGCGTAATCCTTGCCGGGCGTGCCACCAATGTCGCCCCGACTCTGGGCACGGGCTATGAAATCCTGGCCATTACAGCCGCAATCATCGGGGGTGCAGCCCTGACCGGCGGTCGCGGCCGGATGGTGGGCGCCGTTCTCGGCGCCCTGACCATCACCCTGATGGCAAACGCAATGAACATTGCCGGCGTCCCGTCCGAATGGCAGCAGGTCGTCACTGGAATCATCCTGCTGCTTGCCGTACTTCTTGATCGTATTACCGCCTACTTCAAGCAGCGACAGAACAGTGCGGAAATCGAACAGTCCCCGCAGCAAGAGCAAGAACCGGCCCCTACGGTATTGCCCAAACAGGCCTTGAGCTGACCCACTTACACGAAGCCTGGGACCCGGCTACCCGCTGGTAGCGCGCCCGACCGTCCCCGACAAACATCCGCACCGCACCCCGCGTTACTTTCAAAGGAGAAATACAATGGATACAACCTCGACCCCAACGGAGAACGTGACGTCAGGATCCACCCGCCGCAACATTCTCGGGGCAGGTGCCCTGATGGGGACACTCGGTCTTCTCACCGCCTGCACAACTCCTCCCGGCGGGTCCACCGGCGGCGCGGGAGGCGGTGGAGGTGACGGCGCCGAAGGCAGCGCCGAATTCACCGAGGCCATGAAAGAACTCGTCAACGGGCGCACGGTCCAGGTTGGCTTCACGCCTCCGGTCCTGTCCGAGTACTACACACAGATGGAAAACGCTGCCTTCACCCGGATGGCACAACTGGAGGACCTCTACGGGGTCAAATGGAAGTGGGAAAAGTCCTCCCCCACCGGCAACTTCAACGCCGTTGAACAACAAATCAGCACAGTCCAGACCTGGACCAGCCGGAAGTTCGACGTCATCTTCATATGCACGGGCGCCAACTTCGCCACCATGCAGGGCGTCTACAAGAACGCAATGAACGCCGGCACCAAGATCTTCCAGTTCAACCAGCCCGTCGAACTTTATCCGGTAGACCAGATCAACACCGTTTCCAATATTGGCTACGACAACCGCACACAGTCCGGCTACGTGGCCGGAAAATATATCGCGGATACCCTTAAGGGCAAGGGCAAAATCGTTCAGATCATGGGCCCCGCCGGCTCCGACTGGACCAAAGCACGGCTGATCGGCTTCAACCAGGCCCTGTCCGAAAACCCGGGCATCGAGGTTGTGGGAACGGCCGACGGCGGCTATTTGCGCGACAAGGGCCTCACTGCCGCCCAAGACCTCCTCACCCGGCACCCTGACATCAATGCGATCTACGGAGAAAACGAAGACATGGCCCTCGGCGCCTCACAGGCTGTCGATGCTGCTGGACTGAAACAGTGGGACGGGTCCCAGGGCATCGTGATCGTGGGTGCCGACGGCCTGCTTTCGGGCATGGACGCTATCCGGAACGGCAAGCTGACGGCCTCAGTGGACGTGAATTCCGTCGATAACGCAATCAGGATGATCGACACCGCCTTCCAGTCCGTAGTCCTGAAAAACTATGTCCCCAAGATCTCCAACATCACGACGCACCTGGTGACCAAGGACAACGTCGATGCCTACGCCTCTTACATCAACGGCATCATGGCCCCGAAGAAAACATACTGATCCGACGCTCGCCTCGCGTAGGAATTCAAGTACGTGAACCACCTCCCACATGTGGCCAGGCGGCGGGGGACGAACGGCTGTCGCCGACTGAGGGGTCTTTTGTCGCCGAATGGGCCGGTGTTCAGGCCACCGGACCAGTATCATATGATGTACCGAGCATTTCCGGTTGGCGAAAGAGGGATCATGACCGAATCTACAAGCAGGATCGAGCGTGTGGCGCGGCTGAGAGTTTCCGACTCCGTCGCTGCCCAGCTGACGCAACTGATCACCAACGGTGCCTACGCTGTGGGTGAGAAGCTTCCTGCCGAGCGCGTCCTCGCGGACGAATTCGGAGTAAGCCGCAGTTCGATGCGCGAAGCAATCCGGGGCATTGAGGCAAGCGGCCTGGTGAACAGCAGTCACGGCGTCGGCGTCTTCGTGGTCAGCAATACCGTCGCTGCCCACGGCCATTCAGACTTGCTCGTGTTCGAAGATTTCACTGTGCCCGAACTGTTCGAAGTGCGGCGCATGATGGAACGTGATGCGGCCGGTTGGGCGGCGCAAAGAATCACACCCGCCACTGCCGCCGCACTGCAGAGCATCATGGAAACATGCTCGGATCCGGAGCTCTCCGACGAGGAATTTGTGCAGCTGGACATAAAGCTCCACCAAACAATTGCGAAGGCTGCGAAGAACGAGTTGCTGGCAACCATCTACGGCAGCCTGGAGCCGATGCTGCTCAAATATTCGCATCGGGTGATCTCCCTGCCAGGCCGTCGCGAAGACTCCCACGCAGGACACGGCAGAATTGTCGACGCCATAGTCGCCGGGCGTGTGCGTGAGGCGCGAGATGCCGCAGTGGCCCACATTCGTGACGTCGAAAGGGACATCGCCAAAAACCTGGCACAACCGGTGGCCAGCCAAACCTAACTAGGGCTCTAAACGCCGCTCTATAGCGGGTGGTGGCAGGATAAACACCCTAATCCTGCGGGATTCTACCGCGGAACCGACTCATCATGGACGAACGGATAACGCGAAATGGTCGCATCTTCTCCCCCACAGCCGACGCTTCAGCTCACCGGTCAGGTGATAGCAGTGCTGCGCACCGATCACGCGAGCGAATATCTGCCCGTGATCGAGAGCCTGGTCGCCGGTGGCGTGCGGTTTATCGAGCTCACGCTTACAACCGGGGGCGTGTTCGATCATCTGGCAGAGATTAGGGAAGCATTCGGAGACACTGCAGAAATAGGCATCGGCACTGTCACCACCACAGGACAGGCTGTACGCGCCCTCGACGGCGGGGCCCAGTTCCTGGTGACGCCTTCAACGAACCTTGACATCATCCATACGGCTGTGGCGCGTGGAATTCCTATAGTCCCCGGCGGACTGACCCCGACCGAACTGCACGCGGGATGGAGCGCGGGCGCGGCAGCCGTCAAGGTCTTCCCCGCTTCCGTTGTGGGGCCGGACTACATCGGTCACCTCCACGGGCCGTTCCCCCAGATGCAGCTCATACCCAGTGGCGGAGTCACCATCGAGGACGCACCTCGGTGGATTTCGGCCGGCGCCCTCGCCGTCAGCCTTGGCGGCCCACTGGTGGGTGACGCCTTCAACGGCGGAAGCCTTGCCCAACTCACAGAAAGGGCACGACTCGTGACCGAACTGGTAGCTGCGGCGACCGAGGACCGTAAAGGCAGAAACCGGTGATCACTGTGGATTCTGAGGCTGATAGCCCTGCTGTCACCCCCTGCACTATCACCGACGTCGTGACCATGGGCGAAACCATGGCGCTGATGAAGGCCGAGACGCCGGGGCCCCTTGCCCATGTCGCTTCACTAAGCCTCGGTATGGGGGGTGCCGAGAGTAACTTTGCGATAGCGCTGCGCAGGCTAGGCACTTCCGTGACATGGGCAGGCAGGGTCGGAGCCGACAGCCTGGGAGAAATGGTGCTGCGTGAACTCGCAGCGGAAGCCATCAACACATTCGCCTCCCGTGATCATTCAGCTCCCACCGGGCTCATGATTAAAGAACGTAGAACAGCTGAGGCGGTAAAGGTTTGGTACTACCGCAGAGGCAGCGCAGGATCCAGGCTGTGCCGCGAGGACGTCCCAGCCGAGCAGATCGCCCAAGCCAAACTGCTACACATAACCGGCATCACCCCGGCGTTATCAGCAAGCGCAGCGGACGCGGTCAGCTACGCCCTCGACTGCGCCCACGCGGCCGGCACCCTGGTCTCCTTTGATTTGAACTACCGGGCGGCGCTTTGGTCCCCCGAAGAAGCAGGCGAACTATACCGCCGAATAATACCCAGGGCAGACGTTGTGTTTGCTGGGGACGCTGAGGCGGCCATGGCAGTAGGCGAAACACAAGACCCATGGGAACTCGCTCGGCGAATTAACGAAATGGGAGCATCTCAAGCGGTCATTAAACTCGGCGCCGACGGTTGCGTCGCAATCGTGGACGACAAACTGCACGCTCAGCATGCAGTCCCCATCCGGGCCGTGGACACAGTAGGGGCGGGAGACGCTTTCGTCGCCGGATACATCGCCGAGCTACTCAACGACCGGGACGTTCCCCAGCGCCTGCTGACCGCCGTCCGGACTGGGGCCTTCGCTTGTCTGGTGCCCGGAGACTGGGAAGGCATGCCCCGACGTACGGAGCTGGACCTTCTAGACTCCACAGAACCCGTCTCCCGATAAACACAGCACGTCCCTCACCGTCAGCGTGAAAACAAAGTTCAGTTTCCAGACGTGGACCAAGACCTCGAAAGGTGAAAAATCAGTAACCCGGCAGCCACGCCTCATGCGCGCGTCCTGGCAGAATCCCTAGCGGCCTGGCAGCTGGCTTTTGACCGGCATCGGCCCCAAGACATGGTCGGGCTCTTCTCACGCGATGCGCTTTTCCAAGGGCTCAGCCCAACTCTGCTCACCGGACGCGAAGAAATTTTCGGCTACTACGATGCTCTACCCCCCGGCATCACGGCAACCTTCCAAATAGTCCAAGCCCGCCAACTGGCCCAGCATCTCGTCTGCGGATTCGCCGCCGTCCACTTTATCTATCCGGACGGAAGTACGGTGCCGGTGCAGCTATCCCTCGTGCTCCACAGGGACGGCCAGACATGGTTCATCGCCCAGTACCACGCCTCTACAATTTCCCGAGGGAAACAACCCGGCACAGCCACGCTAGCGACCATGATGAATCCGTTCGCGGCGGGCGAAGACTGAAAGAAGCGGACAGCTTGGGACGAAGCGACCAGCCAACCGGGCCTTCCCCAACGCCGGACAGCCGACAGCCCGGGTGACCTTGGAAGCCACCACGAAATACGAGTAGCAAGAACGCATGGATGACCTCTGCCGCACGATTGTTCTCGGCCATATCGGGGAACGCAGAGAGACTCGCCCACTGCCGTCGTCGCTGGAACTGTTTTGCAACCCTCTTCATAAGCAGTAGCGCCAGCAGCCACTTCAAAGACACGGACATAAGACGGTCCCGGCGCCCAGTGTTCCTAGCAACTTGCGTGTCACCTGAGTCGTCCATCAACCCGCGGCTTGCGAGACGCAGCCACGCAAATGGGCTCCCGGGCCGCGTTCCGGCGCGTGTCGCCAGCGTGCTCGTCGCCGTGTTCAACGGGATGACCGTCGGTGACGGGCCCGTCTCTGAGAGGCGCGGCAGCCGCCTACCGCAAGTCTGCGCTGGGCGCCTTTCTTAGCGGGAACCGCCCGGACCCTATGCACGGGAGGAAAAACAATGGACGCGCGTCCAACAACGGACAAGTCTCACGGATCAACAAACCAGGACCGCCCCCGGAAGAAAGTCCGGATCCCACACACCTGAACTCTGTCGACGGATCCTACGCCAGCCATCGATAACCCCCGGAGACATTCCCGCTGAACCCTACGATCCGGGCCGCAAAGTCATGTCGCCTGCTACAGAGACCTGCATGAAGTGGTACCGGCAGAACCAGGAGGGAGGGACCAAAATGGGGGTCGAAAAGCCGCCCGTGCACGAAAGTGTGCACAATGTGCACACCCCCTTTGGCCGGACAAACCCGCGATGAGCGCACTCTGCCTGGCTCGCATAAGCAGCCATCCGCGGGAGATCCTCGAAGAAAAATCGCCTTCGTCATGTCGTCACCACAACTACTGGCCATGAATGAGTGACGGCCAACAACTGGCTACCATAAACAGCAAGAAGGTACGACACACAGCCCTAGATCCCAGCAGGCGGAAGGCCCACAAGCCAGGACCCTGATCCCGACACCAAAATAACCAAATAGGCCACCGCGGCGCCAGGCACAAACCGCGGACAGCGTCAGAGGGACCCGCCAAAGGACAATGTCCACACATTAAAGCAAAAACCCCTCTGACGAGGGGTCATGCTGTGCCCGAGGTGGGACTCGAACCGGACTCCAGCCCTTGAATTTCCGCCGCTCCCCTGAAAACCTCCGCAATCCGGCCCAGTCCGCCACCAGTACGACCCGATCCGAAGCCCCGGGTGTGCACAATGTGCACACCCCAAAATATGCCGTTCTGGGCAGCTCGCAACGCCGGCCGCGCTCCTCCGCCGAGGGGAACGCGGTTTGTGTTGGCGCTGGCAAATGTGGGACGACGGACGCGTTCGCGCCGTCCCACTCTCTGGGTGGTGCCTCCCGCGAGGGACGGAGCCCCCGATGAACAGCAGAACCATCCAACCGTGAAGGCCTTCATGTGGCTACACCTCCGACACCCATCTCATGAGCTTTTGGACATACACCCGCATGACTGGGACAAAAACGGCTACTCGACCATCCGCCCTAACTCCCAAGCCCCAGCCCACCGGACGGAACTCTGGTTATCGGCGTTACAACATCAGCCAAACGAGGTTGATGTGGAGTGACGAATGGCGATGTCCCAGGCGGCGAGGTTGTCCTTCTTGCGTTGCTCGACGACGTGTTGGCCATCTGCGTTGCATGCCGGCGCTACAGCGCTCGGTGGTACTGACTTGGCCAGTGTTCCTTCCGCTGGCCGCCCGCCAGCCGAAGCGCATAGTAGGGATCGCGCAGCAGGGCCCTTCCGACGATCACGGCATCGACGGTGGATGACTCGAAGACGTTCCGCAGGAGGTCGGGGTCCGCCATTTGCCCCACTGGGGCCACGGCGATTCCGGCAACTTGCTTGATTGACTCCGCGGAATCCAAGTTCAGGCCCTGCCTGTTCGGCGGCGGGGCGTCCGCAGCCAAGGCCCCGGATGTCACGTCAAGTAGATCGATTCCCAGCCGGCCCAGTCGCTGCGCAAACACCTTTGCCTCGTCGAGGGTGATACCGCCTTCAATCCAGTCCGTAGCGGTCATACGAACAAGCACGGGCTTCTCCGGCGGGAACGCATCACGCACGGCTTTGGCGACCCGCAACGGGAGTCGCATCCGGTTCTCAAGCGATCCGCCGTGTCCGTCCTGGCGGGCATTCGAAACCGGGGACAGGAACTGATGGAGCAAGTACCCGTGGGCGGCATGGATCTCCACCACGTCGTAGCCGGCTTCGTGGGCGTTCACCGTGGCGGCGGCGAACGCGTTAACGACGTGGTCAATGTCCGAGGCTGTCATTTCCTCGGGCGCCGTGAGTCTGCCGAAAGCCCTGGGAGAGGGTGCCAGCGGCACCCATCCCCCGTCCTGGACCGGGACTGCGCTGTTCTGGCCGCTCTGGACCCAGGGCTGCCTGTGTGAACTCTTCCGGCCCGCGCTGTTCAGCTGTATTGCGGCGACGGACCCGAGTTCCTTGATCTGCGCGGCCAGCGTCCTGTGCCCCTCGACTTGCTCCGTGCTCCAGATGCCGAGGTCGTGAGGAGTCGTTCGGTGCCGGGGGCCGATGGCGGTGGACTCCACCATGATCATTCCCGCACCGCCTACTGCCCGGGAACCATAGTGCACCCGGTGCCAGTTGGTGGGCACGCCGTCCTGGCCGGCAGAGTACTGGCACATTGGAGACATCCAGACCCGGTTGGCAATTTTGACTCCGCGCAGCTTCAACGGCTCAGTAAATCTTCCGCGGTCCATTCCGATCCATTCTCCAAATCAGGTGTCGTAGCCAACGAGGTTGTCGGCCCTGTGGTGATGCATGACGACGGCGGGCAGCGGTTCCGAAGCCGTTGCCCGCCGTCGGACTTCTCAACTGGCGGCTGCTCCCACCACTGCGCCGATGCTCCGCTCCGGGGCCTCTGCCAGGGCAGCCAGCAGACCGGCTGCAAGGCACGTCCGCTCGAGCATGCCGGCGATGCTGATCCATTCGTTCCGGGCGTGAGCGCCGTCGCCAACTGCACCGAGCCCGTCGAGGACCGGCAGGCCGAGCGCAGCGGCGAAGTTGCCGTCGCTGGCGCCGCCCACGGAAGTTTCGGCGAGCGGGAATCCGAGCTGATTGGCCACGTATTCGGCTTCGGCAAACAGCCGTGCGGTCTGCGCGGAACGAGCCATGACCGGCCGGTTCCAGTCGCCAGTGACGCCTAGGCTGGCGTTGGCATTCCGTGCGCTCAACCCGTCCAGCACCCCGTTGATGCGCTGCACTTCCGTCTCGGAGGAGACCCGGATATCGATGTCTGCTGTCGCGAAGCCGGCCTTGACGTTGGTCCGGGTCCCTCCCCGCACGAGCCCGACGTTGACGGTGGTCCCCTTCTCGAGGTCCGTTTCATCGTGGAGCTGTACGATCACGCGTGCTATTTCATCGATGGCACTGGCGCCCACCTCGGGGTCGAGTCCGGCATGCGCCTCCTTCCCGGTGGCCTTGATCTGGAAGATACCCACGCCTTTTCGTGCTGTCTTCAGGGCTCCTCCGGCGCTGGCTTCAAACACGAGGACGGCGTCTCCACGAACGACTTCGGCCTCTATGACCGGTCTCGACGACGGGCTGCCGACTTCCTCGTCCCCGTTGAGGATCAGCCGCAGGTTCGGGCGGGGAAGACCGAGTTCCCTTGATGCCTTCAGCGCCCATACCAGTTGTACGAGCCCGCCCTTCATATCGAAGGCTCCCGGGCCCGTAAACCGGTCCCCGTCGACAGTTGCCGGCCAGTCTCGGAGGGTGCCCGCGGACCACACCGTGTCGTAGTGGCACAGGGCAGTAATCCAGCCCGCGCTGTCGTCCGATGGATAGTCCAGGACGAGGGTATCGGCCCATTTTCCCCCGTCGACGAGTCGGCGGGAGGCTGGTTCCCCGATCCGGATCTGCAGCCACTCCTCCACCCAGGCAAGACCGGAGGTGAGCAGCGTCTTGTCATCCGAGGGTGTTTCCTGGGAAACGTAGGAGGTCAGGTCGGCGACCATGTCGGACTGTTTGTGGCGAACCCAGCCGGGCAGGTCCTTCAGGGTGCTCATCGGGAGGTGGCCTTCCGGTCGAGGGCGGTGAGATGTTCTTCGTCCATGGATTTTGTACCGGTTTCTAGCTGCCGGATCACGGCTACGAGCTCCTCCACGAGTGGTAGCCTCAGGCCGTGCCTGGCACCGGCTTCAATCACCGGTTCGTACTGGGTCGGGACTTCCGTGGGACGATTCCGGACGGCAATGTCGCGCCAGATTCCGGAACGTGTCTTGGTCTGCGTGGAGAGCCACTTAATGAGATCGTCCGTGGCCGCGGCGTTGCGTTCAGGATCGGCACCACGCATGTAACTCTGCGGGTCGAAAGCGTCGAAACCCTCAAGCCTGATGCCCTCCGCCGCCGCCACGTCAAAGACCTCGGCGGCGAGACCGTTCATGGCCGGCCGGTGCCGGTCAATGAGCTCGCTCATGTTGGCGTCGGCCAGCGCGGTCGCAGTCAGCATCGCCCCAAACCCAAGCTTGGACCAAAGAAACCCGGCGACATTATCCGTCACCGTCGGGGTGCCCCAATGGCGGAGATCGCGGGCCAGCTGCCGAACCCGGTCGCTGGTGCCGCCAGCATATTCGCCCAGTGCCATGGCTCCGCTGCCGCCGTCTTTGATGACGCCCGGCTCCAGCGCGTCCGCAAAGAGGTCCACAAAGGCAATCACCGTGCGGTGGGCCCCGATGTGCGCGGCGATTGTCGCCTCGTTCAGACCGTTCTGCATCGAGGCGACGTAGCCGTCCTTGCGCAGCCGCGGAGCAATCCAGGCGGCGGCGCTGTCCGTCGCCTGGGCTTTGACCGCCAGCAATACGCGCCCGAGTTGTTCCGGGGCATCGTCCAGCCCGAACACCGGGAGCCTGGAGACCAGCGTCCCCGATGGCGTGAGGATCTGCAGCCCGTTCCGCCGGATCGCAGCGACATGGGCTTCGTCGGCATCGACCAGTTGTACCGGGACGCCCTGGGCGTCCAGGTGCGCGGCTAAGGTGCCGCCGATGGCCCCGGCGCCAACTACTGTGTATGGGCTATCCTGCATGGCTTCCTTTCAATTCGCTCTCGCCTGCACGGGCGCCGCCGGCGGCGGGCCAGTGCAGCGGGAGGTGCATGGCTCCGGTGGCGGAGCCTCCGTCCACGCGCAAGGTCTCGCCGGTGATCCACGCGGCTTCATCCCCGGCCAACCACACGACGGCGCGGGCGATATCATCGGGTTCACCGCGACGTCCCAGCGGGTTGCCGGAGACTGCCGCAGCGTATTCCTCTGTGACGGGATTGATGCTGCTGTTGACGGTGACGAAGCCAGGGGCGACAGCGTTTACCCGGATGCCGTATTGGCCCAGTTCCAGCGCCGAAGCACGAGTGGCCATCTCGAGGGCGGCCTTGGATGTGGCGTAGGGTGCCGCGCCGGGACGGGCACGCAGCGCCGCTCCGGAGGAGATGTTCACGACGCTGGCCGGTCGTCCTGCTGCGACGGCCCGCTGGGCCAGCGCCACTGTGGCCAGCAGGGGCGCTCTAGTGTTGAGGTTGAGGACCTTGTCCCACGTCGCCGCATCCAAGGAGAGGAACGGCGTCGCGGGGTAGACGCCGGCCGAGTTGACCAAGACGTCCACCGGCGCGGTGGCCCAACTGTCGGCGATCATCATCTCGGCGCCAAGGTCCGAGCCGAGGTCCACGATCAGGGTGCTGACTTCTTTCGAACCGGCTTCCCGGCATGCTTCCGAGGCTTCGGCCAGCGGTGCAGGGTTGATGTCCACGAGGGTGAGCCGGAAGCCGAGACCGGCGAATCGCTGTGCAACCTGCAAGCCAATACCGCTTCCTGCGCCCGTTATGACTGCGTGCCTGCTCAATCCAGATCCTTGCCTTTGGTCTCCGGCATGGTCAGGTAGACCACGACGCCGATCGCCGCGGCAACCGCGCAGTACAGCCATACAAACTGGCCTAGGCCGTTGGTGTTCATCCAGGTGGTCAGGTACGGTGCGGTCCCGCCGAAGATTGCCACTGCAAGCGCGTATGGCAGGCCGATGCCGGTGGCGCGGACTTCTGCCGGGAACTGCTCGGCCATGATTACGGCGCAGTTGGCGGAGTAGCCCAGCAGCAGGATGATACCGATGACCTCAATCAGCAGGAGCATCCAGAAGTTGCCGTTGAGCAGGGCGAAAGCGGGCCAGGAAAAGAGCAGGAAGCCTGCGGCGAAGGCCGTCATGGTCGGCTTGCGGCCGAATTTGTCCGAGAGGATTCCGGCGAAGGGCAGAAGGACCAGGAACAGCCCGACGGCGATGAAGTTGGCCAGGAGTGCTTGGCTGAGGGGGATGCCGGTGGCCACAGCAGCGTACGTGGGCATGTACGAAACCCACATGTAGTAGAGGAGAGTTCCGGCGATGGTGATGCCGAAGACGCGGAGCGTCGACTTGGGGTGCTTCACGAACATGGTGAAGACAGAGTTGGTGCGCTTCTCGCCGCTGGCTTCGCTGCGGGTCTTGGCGTTGACGAATGAGTCTGTCTCCTCCACCGAGGAGCGCAGCCAGAGGCCGACGAGGCCCAGCAGAGCGGCAACGATGAAGGCCAGGCGCCAGCCCCAGCTGTCCAGGGCTTCTTTGGACAATGTTGAGGTAATGATGGCGCCCATGCCTGAGGCCAGGAGGACGCCGGCTCCGACGGAGACCTGCTGCCACGAACCGGCAAAGGCTCGGCGGCGGGGTGCGGCTGATTCAACGAGGAAGGCCGAGGATGATCCGAATTCGCCTCCGGCGGAGAATCCCTGGACCATCCGGGCGACCACCAGGATGATCGGGGACAGGATGCCGACCGTTTCGTAGGTGGGGGCGAATCCGATGACGGCTGTGGCCCCGGCCATCAGGCCGATCGTCAGCACCAGGCCCTTTTTGCGCCCGTGGCGGTCAGCGTAAGCGCCCATGATGGCAGCGCCGACGGGCCGCATCACGAATCCGACGGCGAAAATTGCGAGGGTTGCCAGGAGCGCCGCGATGGGATCGCCCTTGGGGAAGAAGTGGTGGGCGAAGATGGACGAAAACGTGGTGTAGACCGCCCAGTCCACCCATTCAACGGCGTTGCCGATGCCTCCGGCGATGATGGCTTTGCGTCCCCGGGCGGAGAGCTTGGTGTCGTGGACTGGTTCCAGTGTCGATATTTCACTCATGAGATGGTCATCCTGGTGGTGAGTTGGGAGGCAACGTGCGTTGCCAGGTCTGCGTGCGTGGTGATCCAGACGTCGTCGAACGTGCGGATGTGTTCCATCAGTTCCGCCAGGACGAGCATCCGGGAGCGGTGCCCGATGATGTGCGGGTGCATGGTGAGCTGGAAGACCCCGCCCTCCGCGTAGGCTGCATCGAATTCGTCCTTCCATATCTGGACGAGCTGGCGGGGCGGCATATGGGGACGGAGCCCGGAGAAGCGGTCCATCATCAGATACGGGGCGTCGTCGCGGATCCACTCCACCGGGACCTCCACGATTCCTGTCGGCGAGCCGTCGGCCAGCAATTCGTACGGTTCGTCGTCCGCCATCAGCGAGGAGTCGTAAACGAACCCGAGTTCCCGGATGACGTCCAGCGTGGAGTCGGAGAAATCCCAGGAGGGCGTCCGGATTCCAACCGGTCGGCTCCCCGACTGGCTGTGCAACACGTCTGTGGCGCGGCCGAGCAGGTCCAGCTCCTGTTCGTAGCTAAGCAGAGTGTTGCGCTCGTGGATCCAGCCGTGCACTGCCACCTCGTGGCCCTGTTCCACGTAAGTGGGGACCTCGTCCGGGCGGAGCAGGGCGCAGACCGCGGGAATGTAGAAGGAAGCCGGAGCCTCAAAGCGGCGGAGCATCTCGAGGATGCGCGGTACGCCTACCCGGGCGCCGTACTCCCCTTGCGCCATCCTCCCCGGCGACGTCTCGCTGTCGCGCAGGGAGGGGGTCTCATGGTCAGAGTCGAAGGACAGCAGGACCGCCGCCTTCGCACCGCCTTTCCAGCGCAGGGCAGGATCCGGGTGGGCCAGGGACTGTCCGGCGCGGACTTTGTTCACGTGACCGCGCCATTGAGACTCGGGCCACTGCCAGGACGGGGCGTCGTTCAATCTGCACTCCTTATCATTCGCGTGGTGCATTCCGTTCGGCGGGTATTCGGTCCGCCCGTGCCGAGGAAACAACTCCCCCGCAAGTGATGCAGCTCTCAATTCATAAATGTAGGGCAGATCATGCTCCCAGACAAGAGTTGATGGGAAAATCATTCACAAATTTGCCTTCAAACGGTTTTTTCTTCGCCTAAGAGTATGCTGGAAGGGTAGTCTGGACGTACTGCGAGGTGGGATAACGACGGTGGAGGCAGACATTTCTTTCATGGACGAAACGGACTTGGACATTGTCGCTGCCCTCCAGGTGGCCCCTCGTGTCCCCGCGAACAGTCTTGGCGAGATTCTGGCGGTCCCAACCAGCACCATCACCCGCCGGCTCAACCGGCTCCAGAACGAGCGCCTGATGAAGGTGATCGGCCGCTTCGCGTGGCCCCTGATCCTCTCCGGCAACCCACAGCAGCTCTGGGTGCGCTGCCTTCCGGGCCGGACTGCCCAGGTGGCGGAGCAGCTCAAAGCCTTCTCGGAGATCCAGTTCGTGATGACCACGTCGGGGACCTGCGACATCTATGCGGACCTGTTTCCCTTGCGCGGCTCCGATGTCAATGATCTGATCAGTAACCGCATTCCATCCCTGCCCGGTATCAAATCGGTAGAGAGCCGTCTGGTTCTCGATTCCCGCCGCGTGGGCCAGTCCTGGCGCCTGGGGCGGCTGTCGCGGGCACAGACCGAAGCATTGGCTGCGCACATTGTCCCCGTGAACCAGCCAGCCCTGCGCTTCATGGAGGAGCTGACCGACGTCGAATTCGGGACGATGATCGAGCTAGGACGCAACGCCCGAGCTTCAGCTGCCGAGGTGGCCAGAACCCTCGATGTCAGCAGTTCATCGGCCTACCGAGCCATCCAAATGCTCCTGGCTACGGGAGCAATTTCCCCGCGTGTCGAAGTGGAACCCAGCGCCGTGGGCTTTCCACTGAGCGCCGTCATCTCGCTGCAGGTCAAGCCCAAGTTGATTGGAACAGTGCTGGACCGGCTCGCCACCCACGACTCCGCCCGCATGATCTCCATGGTCACCGGCAAGGCGCCCGTGGTGTTTCACGGACTCTTCAGGGGTCCCGATGAACTGGCAGAATTCATCATCCGAGACATCGGCGCCCTCCCAGGCATCCAGACCATGGACACCTGCGTGGGCGTCAACGTGCTGCGCCGTTACTGGATGGATCGTGAGAGTGTATTCATCGGAGAACAGGTGGAAGACCTGCTCCGGCGATAAGGGGGCGACAACTGATGCCGGTCAGGTTGGGCAGGAACCCCTAACAAAAAGTCGAGGCCGGGGTTTGTCATTCGTGCCTTTCGTTGCGGCACTTTGGGCCGCCTCTAACCATGTACTAGATATTTGTAAAAGCTGATTGCTTGAGGCAACGAAAGGCGTGGATATCCGTTGAGGGATGACCCAGGTCAGCGGGCCCCCAGTTTCTAGGCTCCTCTAAACTCTCTCGCACTCGCCTATGACATTTCCGCGCAGCGGCGGATTTCGGGTCAGCAACGTCTTCCTGGAAGGACTAGGCCCTCCTGCGGCTAACCACAGACGACTTGCCTGAAGATACTTGCTTTCCGAAGATTCTGTCCGAGTGCGGTGACAATTGCCCGGGTAGAGCCTCCCACCAGTAATACACGTGCAACAGCGAGTTGTAGATTGACTGACGGCAGCGCTCACGCGTTTTGCTGTCGGATGAATCCGCTAGGAACGGCAGGATGGGCCCGCACGACGTAGCTCCCGGCACCAGTACGGGTCACCAAGATACCGGTTCCATGGTGTTCGGCGGATTCGGCGACGGCTGCAATTGCTTCCTTCAGTGCCTGAGCCAGGTCGGCGGCGGTGGTGACATTTACTTCCAGCATCCCCGGATGGCGCCAGTCCCCTCCGCGGGCTGACGCAGGGCCCGGAGTGGATCCGGCCCTTCCTGTGGCTTCCATCGCCTTCGTTCCTCCGAGGTAGCTCTGTCCGGGCAGCTGGTTGTATCGCCGTCGTCCATCCTTGATCAGGAGTCGGACCGTTTCTGGAAACGAAGTCAGTCGGCCGCTGCCGACACTGATGTCTTCTGCTGCTGCCGTGCGATCTCTATGACTTTTAACACTGCCACAGCGTCGCGAGGGTCTACCGGAGCGGAACCCACACCGTGCAGTGCCTGTGCCAACTGCCTGTAGAACCGGGGATAATTGCCATTCAGAGTGGGCACTGAAGTGCTGATGTCTGAAACGCCGATGCTGCCCCAGGTTTCCGGTGGTTCTACACCGTATTGGGCATCATTCGGCACCTGCCCCTCCGCGAGGGCCTTCTCTTGCCCGTCAAGCCCCCATTTTGTGTAGGCAGCGCGGGATCCCATGACGTGAAATCGAGGACCAGGCCGTGCAGCCTGGCCATTCATCCACAGGCGTGAGCGTGTGCCGGACAGGTGCAGCAGGGAGAGGAAGGCCTCCTGCTCTGCGTCTGACTGGGTGACGTCGCCGTGCCTGGACGTCTCTCCGTGTACTTCTGTCACCGGGCCAAACAACTGGATTGCTTGGTCGATGAGGTGGGCGCCGAGGTCATAGAGTATGCCGCCGCCTTCGGCCACCAGCGCCTCATCCCGCCAATTGCCGAAACCCTCCGGCATCCACCATTCAAACCGGGATTCAAAGGTCCGAATTTCGCCTAGTTTTCCGTCTCGGATAAGACGCTGAACGGTCAGGAAGTCGCCGTCCCAGCGGCGGTTCTGGAACACGGTGAGACATCGACCTGCTGCTGCTGCAGCAGCGATCAGCTCCTCCCCCTCCTCGGATTTCGGGACAAACGGCTTGTCTACGACGACATGCAGACGGCGTTCAAGGGCCGCTTTGGCCAGTGTCTTGTGGGTGACAGGTGGTGTGCCGATAACGACTAGCTCCAGTGCGAGGCTGCCCTTATCGATCCTGGAAAAGAGTTCTTCTGGGCTGGCGAGGACACGCGCGCGGGGATACGCCTTCCGCACTGCCGCAGCCCGCTCTGGGTTGGAAGTCACGATCGCTTCGAGAGCGTATGACTCATCTCCCTCAATGAGGGGGGCGTGAAAGACGCGCCCGGAAATCCCGAAGCCAATGATTGCGGTTCGCAGCCGAGAACTGCCGCCCCTGCGTGGCTCTTCCGGATGTGTCGTGCCCTCACGGCGGTTGAGTTGTTCCTGTCGGGTCATTGATCATCCTCTTATCGGTTGAGTTCGTGCAGCACGGCAAGCTCCGCAGGGGCAACATGGCCCCTTGGACCGGCCTAGTCCCGGCTAAACCGTGCTGGCCGGAATGATGCCAGCATGGGATGCTTCTGGCCGGTGAGAATTTCATAGGAGAGCAATTCTCCGGCAATCAGCCCCACGGTTGCCCCAGAGTGCGAGAAGGCCACGAAGCAGCCGGGCAACTTGTCGAGTTCTCCAAATACGGGTTCGCCGTCTTCGGGGATCGGCTTCCGGCCAATTTTCCAGCTAGCAGGAGTCAGCTGCGGATTTCCCTCGAGGAGCCGCGAGGCTTCCTCTGTCAGCTCCTGGACGACCTCTTCTGGAATTGAAAAAGAGCCATCTGCCTGTTCAACGATCTGCTCTTCGTACCAACCATGGTCAAGGGCGAGCGTCCCGCCAGGGTTAGGCCGGACTGCGGCGCGGGGGGTATTAAGGACAGCTTTTAGCTTGTGCTCGGCGGGTTCAGTGATGACGAGCGCAGACACGGGCGATCCATCTGCAATGTAGATGCCGTGCTCTTCGACGACGGCAGGTGTTGCTGCACCGCAGGCAACCACCACCTTGCCGGCGGCATAGATGCTGCCGTCCTGGGTGCCAATACCCCACGCCTTTCCATCTCGTGCAAGTACCCGCGACTTGCCGGCATCGGCAATCAGCGTTCCGCCCCGAGCATTGAATTCCTCCATCAGGTACTCGACCAAGTGAGGCAGGCTAACCCATCCCTCACCAGGGTTGAAGACAGCGACGTCCGCGACGGCCGTCTCGTCAATACCAGGGGTAAGAGCGGAAATCTGTTCTGGTTTTACCAGCTTCGAATCGTAGCCATGAGACTTTTCGTACTCATGTCGGGCTTCTGCCCTGGGGGCCTCTCCGGCCGGCGCCCAATACAGGCCGCCATCGAATTGAATCCATTCCCTGGAGGGATCCGCAGCATATAGCGTCCGGTACCGGTCAATCCCGGCCTCGCGGAGGAGATGGTAAGCATCAGATCGTTTGCCAGCGGAGTTCAACCAGGACAAGGACCGTCCTGTAGCGCCGCTCGCAAGACTGCTTTCGGTAATGAGGACAACGGAGGCACCCCCTCGCAGGAGGTGCACTGCCGTTGACACCCCGAGGATGCCACCGCCCAGAACCGCAACATCAGTTTCAATCGTCGGGGAGGTCATTCTTAATCGCTCACTTTCTGTGTGTTTGCACTGCCATCCGGCGCGGGCAGACTTGGTTTCATCCGCGAAGCTTGGTCGTCCTTGTAGATCCATCTCGCTGGCGTTCCCGTGGCGGGAGGCATCAGCTGGCCTTCGGGCACCCATACAACGACGCTCTGTTCCCCCCTGTCGGCGGCCCACGTTCCGGACCGGGGGCAATGAGTACCAGTCTTCGCTTCGAGCCGGCTACCTGCACCCTGCTTTGGTGACCAAAGGGGAAGTCTCACAGCGGTCAATCGGTTTCAGGCCGTGCGCAGGCAGGACAGGAAGGGCTGGAGTCAGAATCCTCCGCACAATAGTCATGCGGCCGTTCAGCATGTGCGGTATGGGCCGGTAATGACGTTGCAGTGCCTGCGGACCCCAACTTTCGCCTCTTCATCGGTTTGAACCTTCTGTGTCGCGTTTTCGGCGGGAACGTTCCCAATTGCTTTTTTGTGACACTACAGAGCCGTTCGCCGCTACGTCAAGACCTTCAGCCCGTCGAAATACTGCGGGCGGGACGGGCAGATATCAAGAAAATGAGAACGATCCCAAAAATTTGTTGACGTGTGATCCACGCCATGTCAGACTCTAAAACCAGATCAATGGGAACCTTCCCAGTCCCAGTGCAACTTTTGATCCCCCGAACTTTCACCATCAGCTGCGAGCACAGTCAGGAAAAAAATGAGTTTACGAATCGGTGTCGATACCGGAGGAACGTTTACTGATCTCTGCGCCTTCGATGAATCCACCGGACAGGTCCATGTCCGAAAGGTGTCTTCGACGCCGGATGACCCCGGTCGCGCCATTATTCAGGGGGTCCACGAGCTGCTGGACCAAATTGGTGGGCGCACCATTGACGAGATCTCCTACTTTGCCCACGGAACGACCGTTGGTACCAACGCCCTCCTGACCGGACGGGGGGTCCGAACGGGCCTTATCACTACCAAGGGCTTCAGGGATTTGCTGGAACTGGGACGTGGACGGCGCCCGCACATGTATGACCTTCAGGCGGATAAGTCCGAACCTTTCGTCCCCCGCGATTTGAGGCTGGAGGTGACTGAACGCGTACGCCACGACGGCCGTGTGGAGATTCCCCTGGATCTGGATGAGGTGCGGGCTGCAGTTCAGGAGCTGAAGCGTCACGGTGTGGAGTCGATCGCTGTCTGCCTGCTGTACAGCTATGTTCGCCCTGAACATGAGCAGGAGATTGGCCGGATCATCTCCGAAGAATTCCCGGAAGCCTATGTCTCGCTTTCCAGTGAGGTCCTGCCGGAGTTCCGAGAGTTTGAGCGTCTATCGACGGTTGTGACAAATGCGTATGTAGGACCCGTCGTTGCCAGGTACCTCGCGCTGCTCCGCCGCAACCTTGCTGATGCCGGGCTGAAATGTCTACCCCACGTCACTCAGTCCAACGGCGGCATCATCCCCTTCCCCACCGCAGAGGAACTGCCTGTCCGTCTTGTTCTTTCGGGCCCGAGCACGGGAGTCGTAGGTGCTGCTGCTATCACTTCAGCTGCAGGCAGCCCGGATATCATCACCTTCGATATGGGCGGGACATCTTCGGACGTTTCCCTCGTGCAGAACGGCACTCCAAAAGTAACCTCCAGCATGGAGCTCGACGGACGACCAATCCGCTCCCCCATGCTCGACATCCACACGGTCGGCGCCGGCGGCGGATCGATCGCTTGGATTGACAGCGGCAACCATCTGCGGGTGGGACCTGCAAGCGCCGGCGCGTATCCGGGCCCCGCGTGTTACGGCAATGGGCTGGAAGCAACAGTCACAGACGCAAACGTCGTGCTCCAGGTCCTGAACCCTGAATACCTGCTGAACGGTCAGCTGAAAATTGACGCCCAGGCCTCCCACCGCGCCATCAAAGCTTTGGCGGACCCTCTCGGGCTCACCGTGCAGGAAACCGCGCAAGGGATCATTCGCGTAGTTACCGCCAACATGGCGCGTGCCATCCGTGTCATCTCGGTTCAGCGCGGTTACGATCCGCGCGATTATGTGCTGGTTCCATTCGGCGGCGCAGGGCCACTGCATGCTTCCAGGCTGGCCCTCGAGCTCGGATCCAGCAGGATTTTGGTCCCTGAAACGCCGGGCGCGCAGTCCGCACTGGGCCTGCTCATGACGGATATTCGCAGTGACTTCATGCGAACCCAGATCATGCTCGCGTCCCCGGCCGCGACTACGGACTTCAACAAGGTCTTCACCGAACTGACAGATAATGCCTCTGAATGGTTTGAAGAAGAGGGCATAGAGGAGCACCGTCGCTCTCTGTCCCGCCGGGTGGAAATGCGTTACGCGGGTCAGAACTACGAACTCGCCGTAGACGCACCCGATGGCGACATTACCGCCGCCGTCATTGGCGAACTGATCGGCAGCTTCCAAAGCGCCCACGATCGGATGTACGGGTACAGCGCCAACGAGGAGGTAGTCGAAGCCGTTACCTTCAGGGTGCAGGCCATCGCAACAGTCCCACGGGCAGACTTGCGCCGGTCAGCCTTCGAAGGGCGTGCCGTGGAAACCGCGGTAGTCGGTACCCGAGAGGTGTACCTGCCCGAGGAAGGCGGCTACACCCCCTGCCCCGTATACGACCGTTCCCTCCTGGATGTCGGACACCGCATTGTCGGGCCCGCCATCGTCGAACAAATGGACACCACCACACTGCTGCTGTCGTCAGATGTCTGCGTCGTCGACGACCTGCGCAACCTCGTCATCGAAATCCGTAGGAGTACCAGTGAATAACACTCACGCCGCCGCCGCTGAGACCCTGGACAGCGTTCTGGTAGAAGTCATCGGATCAGCCTTATCCACCGTGGTTGAAGAAATGGGCGGCACACTCGTCCGGGCCGCCTATTCCACCAACATCAAAGAACGCCGTGACTGCACTGCCGGACTCTTTGACGCCAAGGGCAGGGGCATCGCCCAGGACGAAGGCGGCTCCCCCCTTCACCTCGGTTCACTCATGGGCATCGTTGACGCGATCCTGGACAGGTACCCGGCGGAGGAAATCAACGATGGGGACACGTTCATCGGCAACGACCCCTTCAGCGGCGGTGGATCCCACCTGCCTGACATCGTCCTCGCGACGCCCATATTCGTCGACGGAATCCTCTCCGCCTGGGCCGCCACGCTCGCCCACCACGCTGATTTCGGCGACCGCGGGCATGCACACATTTTTCAGGAAGGCCTGCGCATCCCTCCCGTCCGGCTGGTCCGCCGAGGAGAGCTTCAGCAGGAGATGCTCAACCTGATCCTGCTCAACTGCCAGGTACCGCACGAGCGTAAGGCAGACCTCCGCGCTCAACAGTCCGCAAACCGTCTCGCTTCCCTGCGGTACAAGGACCTGTGCGCCCGGTACGGCCGTGAAATTATGGCCCAGGCCGCAGAAGAACTGCTCGACTACACCGAACGCCGGACCCGCGCCGCCATCGAAAAGATGCCCGACGGCGTCTACACCTTCGCTGACAAGTTTGACTGCCCCGAACTGGACGAAGAACTTGACCTCCAGGTCAAGGTCACGGTCCAGGGTGATGAGATTATTTTCGACTTCGCCGGAAACCCGCCTCAAGTCCGGGCCAGCGTGAACGTTGTCTGGACGGCTCTTTACGCTTCGGTCTACTACTCCCTGAAAAGCTTGGTGGATGCCGATATCGTCGCCAACGCAGGGTTCTACCGCCCGATCAGAATCGAAGCGCCCCTCGGCTCGATCATCAACTGCCAGGAGCCGGCAGCGGTTAACGGGCGCAGCGAAACCTGCCAACGCATCGTGGACCTCATTCACGGAGCCCTCGCAGAGGCCGTTCCTGAGCGGGTAACCGCTGCCAGCAACGGCGCCAACACCGGCGTTCACTTCTCAGGAAGGAACTCCCGCACGGGCAAGGAATTCGTCTACCTCGAAACCATCGGCGGCGGCTGCGGGGCAAGGGCCACCAAAGACGGACTCGACGGTGTCCAGGTACACATGACCAACACCTCAAACTTGCCGGTGGAAAGCCTGGAAACGGAATACCCCTTGGTCGTTGAGGCCTATGAACTGATCCAAGACTCCGGCGGAGCCGGCCATCACCGGGGAGGCCTCGGCATCCGCAGGGCTGTCCGCGTCGAAGGCGAAGACATCCACTTCTGGCTGGACACCAGCCGGCAGAAGTCACAGCCATGGGGCCTGGACGGCGGCACCGCCGGTGCCAGCGCCAAGGTTGTCCTCAACCCCGAAGCCCGTCCCATCGACCATGGCTACACGGTTCTTCAACCAGGGGACCGGGTCTCGGTGGAAACAGCCGGCGCCGGAGCCTATGGGCACCCGACGAAAAGAACAGTTGAACAGGTAGCACGTGACCTCGCCGAAGGAAAAATTTCCCAGGCCGATGCCGATCGCTATTACCCCGAACAAACGGCGGCCCTGACGGCTGCCGCAAAGAAAGACACCCCATCCCTCCCCTCACAAGGAAACTAACGATGTTCAAAAAGTTGAAGTACGCGGCCACCACCGCAGCCATCGCAGCCTCTGCCCTTGGCCTTGCCGCCTGCGGAGGCGGAGGAACAACACAAGGGGCGGCCCCCGCGCAGGAACTGCAGTTCGGTCTCTCCGGGGACGTTCCCAAGCTGCAGCCGCACCTGGACCAGGGAGCAGCAGCCATGATGCTGGACTCCGTCCTCCACCGCGGTCTCCTCGGCTATGACGCCAAAGGCGAAATCACCACCGCCCTGGCCGAAAAGTATGAGCAGACCGACTCCACAACCTACAGATTCACGCTCCGCAAGGGGCTGACGTTCCACGACGGCAGCCCTCTGACCAGCGCCGAAGTAAAAACCTCATTCGAGGACCTGGCTAACCCCAAATCGTCAGCTAAAATTGTCGCCGTCAGCCAGGCGATCAGCAGCATCGAAACTCCCGATGCCGAAACCGTGATCATCAAGCTCAAATCCCCCAACGCCGCCTTCCTGAGCTATATTGCAGACACCACCGCAGCGGTCCTGCCCCCTGCGGCATTCACCGCCGGCGGAGAAAGCTGGGTGGGTGCCGGTCCATTCAAGTTGGCCTCGCACGACAAAGGCGTGTCTTTCGTCGTGGAGAAATTTGACGGTTACTATAACGCCGAATCAGTAAAGCTGAACAAAATCGACTTCCCCATCTACACCGATGGGCAGGCCAGAACAAACGCCTTGCTGGCAGGGGACGTCGACCTTATCGATTTCGTTCCGTGGGAGGAGTTCGACCGGGTCAAATCTGATTCGAATATCACCCTTGATGCCCAGAGCGGTCCGTTCATGTACTTGAACTTCAATGTAACTAAAGGCCCCTTCTCCGACGCGAAGGTGCGCGAAGCAGTCGCCCTCGCCGTGAACCGGGACAACGTGGTATCCGCTGCCCTGTCCGGCAACGGAACGCCAATCCAGGGCGTCCCGGTCCCGGAAGACAGCCCCTTCTACAACAAGTCACTGGCTAACGGCTGGCAACAGAACCTCGACAAGGCAAAGTCCCTCCTAGCCGAGGCGGGCTATCCTGACGGGTTTACCGCCAGGATGCTTTCCACCTCGCAGTACGCCTTCCACAAAGACACAGCCCTGTCGGTCCAGTCCGACCTTGCCGCAGTCGGGATCAAACTCGACCTGGACCTGCCGGACTGGGCAACCAGAGTCTCCAAGGGTAACGCCGGCGACTACGATATCGCCGTCTCCGGTTCCGCCGGCGTCGTCAACGACCCGTCATTTCTCAGCAAATTCGTCCAAGGCCCGGCCGAACACACCCGTTCCTTCGGCTATGACAACGCTACCGTCAATGCGCTGCTGGCACGGGGCCTGGCAGAAACGGATGAAGCTAAACGGAAGGCCACCTACGACGAGCTGTCAGAAACCATTCTGACCGATGCGCCGTTCGTGTCCCTCGCCGGCCGCGCGCAGGCTTTCGCCTACCAAAAGTCGGTTACCGGTTTCTCCAACCTGCCCGGATTCCTGACCTTCAATTCGGGTTACACCCTCACGGAAACCTCGATCGTTTCCCCATAACTGACAGTCGGAGGCACCCCTTGCTGAGATTCGTGTTGAAACGATGTTTTCTAGGCCTGTTCCTGGCCTTCGTCGTCCTCACCTTGATCTTCCTTTCGCTTCACATGGTCCCTGGTGACCCTGCGGAGATTATTCTGACCGGCGAAGGAGGGGGTGCCGCCAGCCCGGAGGCTCTGGCGAAAGTCCGCTCAGAGCTCGGCCTCGACCAGAGCCTCTGGGCCCAGTACGTGCAGTACCTCTCAGGCATCCTGAGCGGCGATCTCGGATCGTCCTTCCGCGACAACAGCCCTGTGACAGCAGCAGTCGCGGAACGGTTGCCGCGCACCCTGGAGCTCGTCGCGGTGGCCGTACTACTGGCTCTCGCCATCGGTATTCCACTCGGCAGCCTTGCCGCCAGGCGCGGTGGCGTCATCGACGCCGCCATCAACTTGGTTACCAGCACAGGCATATCGGTCCCCGTGTACGTCATCGGTACGGTCCTAGTCCTCGCTTTCTCGCTCAAGCTAGGATGGTTTCCCGCCGGGGGCTATCGGGCTCCCGACGCCGACCTCGCCGGTCACATTCAACGGGTCCTGCTTCCCGCTGTGGCCTTGTCTTTCGGGATCATTTCAGTGGTCTCGAGGATGACCCGATCGGCCGTCCTGGAAGTCATCGGGCTGGATTATGTCCGCACAGCTAAAGCCATCGGCCTTAGCCGCCCCACCGTGTTCAGGAAACACGTCCTGCGGGGTTCGCTGAATCCCGTGGTCACAGTTGTCGGCCTTCAAGTGGGAACCCTGCTCGGCTCAACCGTCCTGGTAGAGCGAATCTTCAACTGGCCCGGGCTTAGCGGGCTACTTGTCGAGGCAGTCCTGCAGCGGGACTACCCAGTCGTGCAAGGGATCGTCATCGTCATCTCGGTGATATTCATCCTTATCAACATCATCGTCGACATCTCGTACGGCATGCTCGACCCGAGAGTGAGAACATCATGACCGCATTCCTTAAGCGGTTCCACGAGCACGCGACTCCCCTGCGCTACATCGCGCTGGCGGTCGTGGTCGCGGTTGTCGCCATTGCCCTGTTCGCACCCCTATTTGCGCCGCACGATCCTATCGCTCAGGATGTTGCGAACAAGCTGCGCCCGATCGGGACTCCCGGGCATCCCCTCGGAACCGACCAGTTCGGCCGAGACAGCCTCTCAAGGCTCATCTACGGGGCGCGGATAGAAATCGTCGTAGCACTCGGAGCGACGCTGTTTGCCTGTACCTTTGGCACCTTTCTTGGCCTCATGGGCGGCTACTTCGGTCGGCTCATCGAAACAGTCACCATGCGTCTGACCGACGTAATCCTGGCTTTCCCGCCCATCATCCTGGCACTTCTCATAGTGACAATTTACGGGTCCGGTGTCATGACACTGATCGTGGTCATGGGGCTGCTTTTCGCGCCGAACTTCGCGCGCATCACCTACGGACAGGTTGTAGGCGTCAAACACGCCGAATACGTCGAAGCGGCTAAAGCCATGGGAGCGCCAACGCACAGAATCCTCCTCCGGGTGGTTCTGCCCAACATCATGTCTCCCATAGCAGTGCAAATGTCCCTCACCCTTGCTTCCGCCATCCTGCTGGAATCCGGCCTGAGCTTTCTCGGTCTCGGCGTAGTACCGCCAACAGCTTCCTGGGGACTCATGGTGGCCGAGGGCCAGCGGTTCATGGCTTCCAATCCGGACCTGCTTCTGGCACCTGCCATCGCGGTAGTGGCCACCATCTTGTCCTTCAGTGTCCTCGGAGACGCCCTTCGAGACTGGCTGGACCCACGCAGCCGCAAGGCAGCACGCCCGAAAGCCGCCGCGCTGGCCGAGGTCCGCGCGTGAAATTCGGTGTCCACAGCTTCATGATCGTTGATGATATTGATAGGCAAACTATTGATGAGCTGGCCGCCACGGCTGCCTCGTGGGGCGCGGACGGCATAGAAGTCCATACGGACCTCGCCTCAACGCTTCCCACACAGGACCTGAAGAAGGCCGGGGCCCGGCACGGCGTGGAGTGGACGCTTGGTGTCGTGCTCACTGCCGAGAACAATCTGGTGAGTCCTGACCCCGCAGTTCGCCGAGCCGGAGTTGAGCACATCACCAGCGCCGTGCACGCAGCAGCTGATATTGGCGCGACCAAAATCGGGGGTGTTCTCTCGGCGGCGGGCAGGGTTTTCTCCGGACGGCCCGTAACCCCGGCCGAGCTCGAAAGGGCGGCGGAGGGGCTATCTGAAGTATCAGCCGTGGCCCAAGCCCTGGACGTCACAGTCAGCATCGAAGCGACCAGCCGTTACCTCGGCTATGTGCTCAATACTGCAGAGCAGGCACGTGCCCTTATCGACCGCGTCGGTTCTTCGCACATCAAAATTCAACTGGACACGTTCCACATGAACATTGAGGAAGCCTCTGTACCGCAAGGGATCCTGGATGCCGGTACGCGCCTGGGTTATGTGCAACTCGGCGAAAGCCACCGCGGGCTCCTGGGCAGCGGGCACATCCCATGGGTGGAAGTGATGGAATCGCTTCGAGCCGTGGACTTCGACGGTTGGCTGACCTTTGAAGCGTTCACGCCCGCCCATGCAAACATCGCAGCAAAATCCAACACCTGGCGCCACCTCTGCACGGAGAAGGCAATGGTCACCGAAGGCATCGACTACTTGCGAGGACTGACATGAGTAACAACACCAGCGAAGACCTGTCGATGGAGGCTGTCAGGCGTTGCCCGCCCCGGGAAGAGCGGCCCGTTCTGGCAATCCGGGAAGTATCGGTAGATTTCAAAATCGGCGGCGAACGTGTCCAGGCAATCAAGGATGTCTCCTTCGACGTCTACGCAGGAGAAATCCTTGCCGTCGTCGGGGAGTCCGGCTCCGGGAAAAGCGTCTCAAGCCTAGCCTCCCTGCGGCTGCTGCCTGACACAGCCAACGTCACCGGGTCCATCACGACTGCAGGGACGGACGTATTGTCGGCTACAGAAGCCGAAATGCAGGCCCTCCGCGGTGACGACGCCGCAATGATCTTCCAAGAGCCCATGACCGCGATGAACCCGGTCTACACGATCGGCCACCAAATCAGTGCAGCACTGCGGGCCCACCGTACAGTCAGCGCAAAAGAGGCACACCAACTCGCAGTCGACATGCTCGAGCGTGTCGGCATGCCCGAACCCGCCCGCCGCGCCAAGCAGTACCCTCATCAGCTCTCCGGGGGGCAACGACAAAGAGCCATGATTGCCATGGCCCTGATTTGTGATCCTAAAGTACTCATTGCCGATGAACCCACAACTGCCTTGGACGTCACTGTGCAGGCAGAAATACTCGACCTCATCAAAGACATCCAACAAAGAACCGGCATGGCCGTCGTATTCATCACCCACGACATGGGTGTCGTGGCCGACATCGCCGACCGAGTAATTGTCATGAAAAAGGGAAAGGTAGTTGAAGAGGCCTTCGTTAACGATCTCTTCGATGACCCACGCCACGCGTATACCCGCAAACTCCTGGCAGCAGTGCCACGCCTAAGCATCAGTGAAGGAGTCACGCCAGTCAGCGTGTCAGCTATCGCTGAACCCCAGCACGATGTCGTCCTAAGCGCGAAGGATCTCGTTGTGGAATATCCGGGCCGACTAGGCCGGCGGGGCTTTAGAGCGGTTCAAAACGTCAGCTTCGAAGTGCACCGCGGAGAAATCCTGGGTCTCGTGGGGGAATCAGGGTCAGGAAAATCTACCGTAGGCCGATGCGCGGTGGGCCTGCTCAAAGCCACCGAAGGCGAACTCAGCGTCTGCGGGCATGACATTTCCCAGCTTTCCAGCCGAAGCATTCGACCGCTTCGGAAACGCTTCGGCATCGTCTTCCAAGACCCCGCCTCGTCTCTGAATCCCCGAGCCAGCATCGGCGACAGCATCGCCGAACCGCTCCGCCTTCACGGCGATCTGACTTCGGGCAAGGAGGTTCGGAAGCGTGTTGGTGAACTCCTTGACAGCGTCGAACTGCCCGCTGCATGGTACGAAAGGTTCCCGCATGAACTCTCCGGAGGTCAGCGTCAGCGCATAGGAATTGCAAGAGCGATTTCGCTGGAACCCGAACTGCTGGTCGCTGATGAGCCCACGTCCGCTTTGGACGTCTCAGTGCAGGCCAAGGTTCTGGAGATCCTCCTCGAACTTCAGGGGAGAATGGGCTTCTCCTGCCTATTCATCAGCCACGACCTCGCTGTCGTTGAGAGTCTTGCTTCCAAGGTCGCCGTCATGAGGAACGGAACGATTGTCGAGTCTGGTTCAATCAGTCAGGTGCTGAAACAGCCTCAGCAGGCATATACCCGAGGGTTGATCGCCGCCGCACCTATTCCTGATCCACGGGAGCAGCGACGCAGGACAATAGAACGCAGGGCCATGTCAGCAAACGAGGTCTCTCGCGCCTGACGGACACACCAGGCAACAGGCCGGTCAGCGCGGGCGCGGCCGGCCTGTTGAATCTCGTACGATCAATCGGCCACTCAATGTCCGATTCCGCCGGGTACCCCCAGGATCAGCAATTGCCCCGATGGCCTCTTCCGCTGATGCCATCCCCAACTGGTAATTGGGCTGTTCAACCACGGTGAGGCGTGGACGAACGAGGGTCGCCCAGTCCTGATCATCGAAACCGATGAGGGAGATGCTGCCCGGACACGATATCTCCAGATCCTGCAACGCGGCGAAAGAACCCGCGCTGAGCTCACTATCGGTGCAATAGATTGCCGTAATCTCGGGATGCTCGTTCAGCAAGCGCTCAGTGGCCGCCCGAGCGGCACTCTTTGAGTACGCGCTGTGAGCTACATACTCGTCTCGAAACCGTATACCGGCCCCCCGCAAAGCATTTCGGTATCCGACGAGGCGCGCCGCGCTGGGGCGCAGCGAGAGGGCATCTCCCGAGTCCACTGCTTCCTGCCAACCGGAAGGCATTACTGCCTCGGTCACGATTCCAATTTGCCGGTGCCCGAGGTCCAAAAGATGGTTCACCGCCATGCTCGAAGCCCCTATGTGATCAACAGAAACGTACGATGCCGTCTTTACCTGTGGTGCTGGCCTGTCAAGCAACGCAACAGCAATGCCCTGCTCGGCGAGCTTCTCTAAGTGAGCGGTGTCCTCGGTAGATACGGGAGCAACAATGATTGCGTCCACACGTTTTGCTGCCAGCAGGTCAACTGCTCTTCTCTCCAAACCGAGATCACCATCCGTGCTGCTAAGCAATAACTCATATCCTGCTTCACGGGCGGCCGTGGAAATGCCTCGTAGTGCATTAGCAAAGAAGTGGCTGCTGATATCAGGAATCACAACGCCAACAGTGTTGGTCTGTCCGGTTATCATGCTCCTGGCAAGGCTATTAGGCTGATAGCCGAGTTCCCTCGCAGCCTCTTCGACCCTTTGCCGGGCCTTCCCGCTCACTGACCCATAACCAGCTAAAGCCCTTGCTGCAGTGGACTTGGAAACCCCGGCCCGGAGGGCGACATCGATAATCGTAGCTGCATGAAGAGGCGATCGGGACACGGACAACCCTTCAAAGTGACAAATTGGGAACGCTACCATCTTCTCACGACGGCGGCCAGCAGCGTCATCTATTTAGGGCGCTATTTATAGGGCTTCCTGAGCGCAGGCTCCTTCACTTCCACTCCCGCGGGTGCTTTTCCAACTGGACGTGAACGTCGATGGTGGACGTTTCGTCAACCCACCGAGGCATGCCTATTTACAAGGTCGGGAGAAGGCAAACGGAAGGCAGTCATTCCAAAGTCTGGAATCAGGGGCCTGATCCTGGCATCGTCGGGCGATTTCCCACCACCCGGCGGAACCGTACTGCTGCCATAACCGACGCACAGAATGGTTCCGTTCTCCCTCACGGCATCCAAGGGTCACCGTCAATGGACCTCTTCCTTAAGGACGGGCCAGGCCCCTATACCTTGGCCCAAGGCGGACACCATCTCGCGTCTGGGCCACTTGTGTGCAGGTCACATGCGTGGTCCTAATCGTCAGACAGGAACGCGGCGTCGAAGCTGGTTTGGGACGCGGGGAAGTCGAACTTTTCCAGGGCGGCGAGGGCTTCGGGGGCGCCGTGGAGGCGGTCCATGCCGGCGTCTTCCCATTCGACCGAGATGGGGCCGTTGTAGCCGATGGCGGTCAGGGCGCGGAAGGACGATTCCCAAGGGACATCGCCGCGTCCTGCGGAGACGAAGTCCCAGCCGCGGCGCGGGTCGCCCCAGGGCAGGTGGGAGCCCATGACGGTGTTCCGGCCGGTGGGGCGGAGCTTGGTGTCCTTGCAGTCCACGTGGTAGATCCGGTCCTTGAAGTCCCAGATGAAGGAGACGGGGTCGATGCCCTGCCACATGAAGTGGGACGGGTCCCAGTTCAGCCCGAACGCGGGACGGTGGCCGATCGCTTCGAGGGTGCGGACGGTGGTCCAGTAGTCGTAGGCGATTTCGGAGGGGTGGACTTCGTGGGCGAAGCGGACTCCTTGTTCGTCGAAGACGTCCAGGATGGGGTTCCAGCGGTCCGCGAAGTCCTGGTACCCGGCCTGAATGACCTTTTCGGGGACGGGCGGGAACATCGCGACGTACTGCCAGATGGAGGAGCCGGTGAATCCGACGACGGTGTCCACACCGAGGGCTTTGGCGAGCCGGGCGGTGTGTTTCATTTCTTCGGCGGCGCGTTGGCGGACGCCTTCGGGGTCGCCGTCGCCCCAGACCTTGGATCCGACGATCGCTTCGTGGCGGAAGTCGATGGGGTCATCGCAGACGGCCTGGCCCTTGAGGTGGTTGGAGATGGCCCAGACCTTCAGGTTGTACTTCTGAAGGACGGCGAGCTTGGACTCGACGTAGCCGGGTTCGTCCCAGCGCCAGGCGTCGAGGTGGTCCCCGGAGACGGCGATTTCGAGGCCGTCGTAGCCCCAGCCGGAGGCCAGCTTCGCGACTTCCTCGAAGGGGAGGTCGGCCCACTGGCCGGTGAACAGGGTGTACGGGCGGGGCATGTCAGGCTCCTTCAATGGCGGGGACGGGGGAAGTGGCGAGCTGGATGATGGAGGACTTGGCGTTGGCGGATTCTTCGATGGCGGCCAGCACGCGCTGGACGGCCAGTCCGTCCTCGAACGACGGCGACGGCGGGGTGCCGCCGTCGATTGCGGCCAGGAAGTCCCGGATCTCGTGCGTGAAGGTGTGTTCCCAGCCGATCACGTGGCCTTGCGGCCACCAGGCGGCCATGTACGGGTGCTCGGGTTCATTGACCAGGATGCGCCGGAACCCCTGCTCCCGGACGGGAACGGTGGCGTCGAGGAAGCCTAGTTCGTTGATGGCTTCAAGGTCGAAAAGCAGGGAGCCCTTGTCCCCGTAGATCTCCAGTTTGAGCGAGTTCTTTTGCCCGGTGGCCATGCGGGAGACCTCCACCGAGGCGATGGTCCCGGTGTCCAGGGTCAGCGTGGCCCAGGCGGCGTCGTCGACCGTTACCTCTTCCGGCCCGTCCGCTCCGGGGCGGTGGGAGACGAAGGTGTGCAGCCGGCCGGACACCTCGGTGACCGTGCCGCCGAGCAGGAACATGACCTGGTCGATCGCGTGGGAGGCGATGTCGCCCAGCGCCCCGGACCCGGCGGTTTCCTTGTTCAGCCGCCACGTCATGGGGGAGTCGGCGTCCACCAGCCAGTCCTGCAGGTAGGCGGCGCGGACGTGCCGGACCGTCCCGAGCCGGCCTTCGGTGATGAGTTCCTTCGCGAGGGCCAGGGCCGGGACCCGCCGGTAGTTGAAACCGATCATCGACTGCACGCCGCGATCCCGGGCGGACCGGGCAGCGTCCGCCATGGTTTCGGCTTCGGCCAGGGTGTTGGCCAGCGGCTTCTCGACCAGGACATGTTTGCCGGCCTCGAGTGCCGCGATGGCAATCTCGGCATGCATCCAGCCCGGCGCGCAGATATCCACGACGTGGATGTCGTCCCGGTCAAGGACCGAACGCCAGTCCGTCGCCGACTCGGCCCAGCCGTACTTCTGCGCGGCCGCCGCGACCTGCCCGGCGTCCCGGCCCACGAGCACTTTTTGCTCGAAAGCCGGGACGTCGAAGTACGAGGCCACGTTGCGCCAGGCGTTCGAGTGGGCCTTGCCCATGAACGCGTAGCCGATCATCGCGACACCCAGCGGCGGGTTGTCCGGGTTGGTGCCGTCCGTGCTTTCGGGGGAGTCCATTGCGTGATTCCTAGAGAGTGGAAGCGGTGGGGTTCCAGTCCTCGGGGAGGGCCGGGGACGCGGGCGCGGAGCTTTCGACGTTGACAAACGTGCCGGATTCCACGGATTCGGAAATCGAGACCATGGTGTCCAGCACGTGGTAGGCGAGGTTGCCGGTGGCGCGGTGCGGAACCCCGGCCCGGATGGACCGGGCCATGTCCAGCACACCCATGCCGCGGCCGTTGGACGGGCCGGTGGCGGGAATGACGGTCCACTCTTCATCCCCGGCGCGCCAGAGCCGCACGTCGCCGTCGAAATAGTTGGGGTCCGGGAGGGAGATGGTGGCTTCCGTGCCGGTGATCTCCACGAAGCCCATCCGCTGCCGCGGCGACTCGAAGGAGAAGACGCTGTGCGAGGACTGGCCGCCCTCGAACTGGGCCATCGCGGACACATGGGTGGGGACCTCGACCGTGAATTCCTCGCCCAGTTTGGGGCCGGAACCGATGACCCGGACTTCCTTGGACTTGGAACCGATCGCCGCCACCTTGCGGACGGACCCGAAGGTCTGGACCAGAGCGGTGAGGTAATACGGGCCCATGTCGAACAGGGGACCGGCGCCGTACTGGAAGAGGAACGCCGGGTTCGGGTGCCAGGACTCCGGGCCGGGGGTCTGGAATGTGGTCATGGCGGTCAGCGGGGTGCCGATGTCGCCGCGTTCGATGATCCGCCGGGCGGTCTGCAGCCCCGCGCCGAGGAACGTGTCCGGGGCGCAGCCGAGCCGCAGCCCCGCGGCGTCGGCGGCCTTGAGCAGCCCCAGCCCGGATTCGCGGTCCAGCGAGAACGGCTTCTCGGTCCAGACGTGCTTGCCGGCGTTGACGGCCGCGGTGGCTACCTCCACGTGCGCGGCCGGGATGGTCAGGTTGACGATGATTTCGACGTCGGGATGGTTCAGGGCCGCGTCCACCCCGCCGGACTCGGCGATTCCGTATTCCTTTGCCCGGGCGGCCGCGGCGTCCTCGAACAGGTCGGCGATGACGTGGACCTTCAGGTCCGGGAACACCGTCAGGTTGTCCAGGTACTGCTTGCTGATGTTGCCGGCGCCGATGACGGCGACGCCCACCGGGCCTCTCTTCGTGGAGGTGCTCATGCCCGCGCTCCTTCGCTTGCCTCGGTGTTCAGGAACGCCAGGCTCTGGGCGATGCCGTCGAAGATGTCTCCGGAGTAGTCGTCAAACTCCACCACGCCCACTTCCAGGGACTCGGCGGCGCCGATGACATCCCAGACCGCGATCTTGCCCTGGCCGGCGGGCTGCTGCGCCTTGGTGTCGGTGTTGAGCGGGCCGTCCTTGATGTGGATGAACTTCACCCGATCCCCGAGTTTTGTCAGGATGTCCACGGGGTCCTGGCCGCCGACGGCAACCCAGTAGGTGTCCACTTCCAGGACCAGTTCGGGGTCGAGGAGGTCGGCGAAGTATTCGAGCGCCGTGCGGCCCTCGATGCTGGACTCCAGTTCCCAGGCGTGGTTGTGGTATCCGACGCGGATGCCGTATTCGGCGCCCTTCTTCGCTGCCGCGTTGAGTTTCGCAGCCGTGGCCTGGATGTCCTCGGCCTTCTGCCAATGCTCGGCCGGCAGGAACGGGTCGATGACGGTGCTGATGCCCAGTTCCTTGGCAGCGGCAAAGATCTCGTCCTGATCCTGGCTGAGCAGCGGTGCGTGGCCGGACGGCGCGGTGAGGCCGTTCTCCTTCAGCGCGGCGCCGAGCTCCTTGGCCGTGGCCACAAAGTTATAGGGCTCAACCTGGGTGAAGCCGATCTCAGCTACCTTCCGGATGGTGCCGGGCAGGTCTTCCTGGATGGCATCGCGCAGGGTGTAGAGCTGAAGTGAGTAAGACACGGGATTCCTTTTCATTGTTGCCTACGGACGATGCCGTAGGCGGTCCGGGACGCTTCTGCGATGGGAGTGCCCCGGCCTGTTTGACCGGGGCACTCCCATCACGAATTCGCTGATGTGTGTTCAGCGGGCACGCGCTTATTAGACGTTGGCGAAGTATGCTTCGATGGCGTCGATGTCCACGCTGCTGTCCGGGCGGTAGCCCAGGTTGGCGTAGTGCTTCTTGCGTGCGGCCATATCGGCGAGCAGGATGGCACGGGCGTGCACGGCGACCTCCTGTGCGACGTGTGCCGGTACGACTACGACGCCGTCGTCATCGGCGCCGACGATGTCTCCGGGATTGACCTGCACGCCGCCGCAGGCAATGGTGGTCTGCGTCTCGATCGCCTGGATACGGCCCGGGATGATGGTGCGCCCGCGGTGGCGGGCGACTACGGGGCTGCGCTGGGCTGCGACCTCGGCAGTGTCGCGGCAGTAGCCGTCAGTGATGATGCCGACAGCGCCGCCGAGGACGGTTGCCATTGCGTTTTCCGAGCCCCAGAATCCGACTTCGGGCCCGCCGCCGGCGTCCATAACCACAACGTGGCCTGGCTTGAGGTCTTCAGGGAGTCGGGCATGGGAGGTTTCAGCGAACCAACGGCCGTGGGCAGCGACGATGTCTTCGGTGGTGTCCAGCTTCCACATGGGCTTATTCGACGGGACGCAGCGGATGGTCGCCGCTTCTCCCCAGAAGTTCATGCCTAGCCAGAGAGGGCGGACTTCGGGGTCCATCAGGCCGATGTTGAAGTACCCGATGCCGTCCAGGGCGTCGACGACGTCGCAGACCCTCAAGTGCTGGTAGAGGCTGCCGAGGTTTTTCGGATCGGCCTGGGCGTAGGAGAAAGGCGTGTGAGCGGTCGTGGTCATTGGGAAATGCTCCTTGTTTTCTATTTTTGTGGTTGTGCTGGTCTTTGGGTGGAGAACTTGGGTCTAGCCGGTCGTGGGCGCGGCGGTGGCGGGAACCGGTAGCGAGTACCATTTTTCGGCTGTGCCGCCCTTGAGGAGGGCCTGGTCCGCTTCATCGGGAAAGACTTCCCGGATAGTGGACGAGAGGTCCTGCCACGCTCGTTGGTAGTCGGCTTTGAGTAGGATGACGGGCCAGTTGCTTGCCATCATCAGGCGGGACGGACCGAAGTGTTCGGCCACCCATTTGACGTATGGGACCAAGTCCTCGCGCTGCCAGGATTTCCACGTGGTGAGGACGTCAATGCCGACTGAGACTTTCACGGCGACGCTGGGACATGCTGCGAGCTCTTTGAGGTGATTGGCCCAGGGCTGCCATCCTCCTGTGTCCAGCGGGGGGCGGCCAAGGTGGTCTACAACTATCCGCAGCTCGGGCACAGCAGCGGCGAGCTTGAGGACGGAGCTGATCTGTTCAGTGGTCACGGGGACGACGTCCCAGGCCAGGCCCCGTCGCGCGATCTCCCGGAAGAGCTCAACGGATTCCGGGCGTGCCAGCCAGGCCAGGGGGTCCTGGGCGATGAGTGTCCGAACACCGCAGACCTTGAGCGGATTCATTCGGTCCAGCTCGGCGAGGGCGGCGTTGGGATCGGCGAGGGGCAGCCAGGCCACGACCCCGGCGACGAGGTCGCTTTTGGCGTATTCGGCCAACCGGTCATTCTCAGCGGGTTCGTCCACCGACTGCATGAGAACTGTGGCGTCGATGTTCGCCGTTTTCAGCTCTGTTTCCAGGTCTTCAGGGCCGAAGTCTGCTTCGAGGGCGACGTGGGCATCGGTACGCCACGGCTGCTCCTGGGCGGCAGTTCGCCAGAAATGGTGGTGCGCATCTATGGTGCGGCTCATCTTATTGTCCTTTCCAGACAGGATGTCGGTGTTCGAGGAAAGCCGTGACGCCTTCGCGGAAGTCTTCGCTGCCGTAGCAGAGGCCGAGCAGGTCATCCGAATCGGGAATCGCCCCGGATTTCTCCAGGCGGCGGCTGATTTCCTTCACTGAGGCGAGCGTCAGCGGAGCTGACGTTGTGATTCGTTTAAGCATTTTGGAGAGTCCATCGGTGATATCCCCCGGCGCGAGCACCTGGGACACGAACCCTGCGGCATAGGCCTCCTCGGCCGTCAGCATGGTGGCCGTGAGCAGCATTTTCATGGTCCGGTTCACACCGAGCCGGCCCTGCAGCTTGGCGATCACCGGCGCTGGCAGGCAGTTCCCCAAGGTGCGCGCGATCGGCGCACCGAACACCGCTCCGGGGGTGGCCAAGACGATGTCGCACACCGCGGCGACTGCCAGCCCGGCTCCCACGGCCGGGCCGTCCACGACGGCGATGGTGGGGACCTTGATGCCGGAGAGGGCGTCAAGAATGCCCCCCACCCTGTGCTCATAGGCGATGCCCTGGCAGCCGTCCCGGAAGTCAACGAACTGGTTGATGTCGGTTCCAGCAGCGAACGCAGCCCCGCCCGCACCGCGGAACACCACGGCGCGCACCTCGGAATGAAGGTTGACGTACTCGGGCAGCAGCGCCAGTTCGTCGTACATCGACCAGGTGAAGGCATTCAGGCGGCCCGGGTTGGACAGTTCAACCCACGCAACGCGGTCGGAGACCGAAAACGTCACTCTGCCTTTGCCTGTACCCGCCTCATTGCCCGTGGCGGCACCCGCAGGCCCGGGCGTGCCCCCGGTCTTCACGAGCCGGCACTCCGGGAAGCCGGCACCCGGATTTCGGCGAGGATCTCCTCGGTATCGGCTCCCAGAAGTGGCGGTGCCTTCCGAATGGTGGGCGGCGTGCCCTGCAGCCGGATGGGTGAGGCCAGGACGGGCAGTCGGCCCTCTACCGGGTGGTCGAAGGAGGCGACCATGCCGCGGGCCTTGACGTGGGGATCCTCGTCCAGCACTTGGGCATAGTTCCGGATGGGACCGGCCGGAACACCGGCCGCCAGGAGCAATTCCACCCAGTCGTCTGTGCTCCTTTGGGCGAAGTACGGCTCCAGGACCGCAACCAGCTCGGTCCGGTGTTTCATCCGCAGGTTGTTGTTGAGGAACCGCTCATCGTGGACCAGGTGCACGGCATCCATCGCCTGACACAGGTTCCGCCAGAGCTTCTCGTTGTTCGCCCCGATGGTGACGTACCCGTCCTTGGTGGCAATCGCCTGGTACGGGGCGGACATCCGGTTGGCCGATCCCAGCGCCACCGGCGCTTCTCCGGTGGCCCAGTACTCGGTCGACTCCCAGACTGAGAGCGCAACCGCGGTCTCGAACAGTGAGGTTTCCAGGTACTGCCCGGGCCCGTCCTGACCACGGGCAATGACGGCTCCCAAGATGCCGATGGTGCAGAACAGCCCGGCTCCCAGGTCTGCTACGGGCAGTCCGCACTTGACCGGCGCGCCGCCCGGTTCCCCGGTAATGCTCATCACTCCGGTCATGGCCTGGGCGATCAGGTCATAGCCGGGGTAGTTGGCGTACGGGCCGGTCTGACCGAATCCGGAGATGCTGGCATAGATAATCCGCGGGTTCACGGCGTTGAGGGTGTCGTAATCGACCGCGAGCCGCTTGGCGACGCCGGGGCGGAAGTTTTCCACCACGACGTCAGCGGTGGCGGCCAGGGCGTAGAAGTCCTGGAGGTCCTCGGCCTTCTTCAGGTCCAGGCACACGCTGCGCTTGTTCCGGTTCAGAGACAGGAATGCCCGTGAATCCTCGCCTTTGACCGCGTATCCCCACGATTTTCGAGTCTGGTCCCCGGAGCCGGGCTGCTCGATCTTTATCACGTCAGCTCCAAGGTCACCGAGCATCATGGTGCTGAAGGGCCCGGACATTACCTGGGTCAGATCGAGAACCCGGATTCCGTCGAGGGCACCCTTCGGACGGGCTGGGTTGCCCTGATTGGCGGGGCTGCTGCTTTCAGTCTGTGTCATTACAGTGCATTTCTGTCGTAGTCCAGGGGCCTTTGTCAGGTCCTGCCAGGGCCTACTGGCCCAGCTTGGCGTTGGCTTCCGCGAAGAACTTGTCCGCAGCAGCATCGATGCTCATCCGTTCGAAGGCCACCTCCTCATAGGCTCGTTTGAAGGAGTTCTCGAAGATGGACTGGTAGCCGGGAGGAAAGACGATGGTCGGCGGTTCGTTTGAGACGATTTCTTTGTAGAGTTCCAGCTCGTGCTTCTTCGTGCTGGAGATAGCCGGGTCGGCCAGTTGCGCGTCCAGGACCTTGGTGTTGGTGGCTGCGCCGTTATCCGAGCCGAAGAGCTTCCCTGCCTCAAGGTCGTTGGTGAAGAAGTTGATGAACGCTGCTGCGGTCGGGATATTGTCGCAGTTCGAGGACACCGCGAAACCCGATGGGTACAGTGCGTTGCCGGACCCGCTCGGGCCGGAGGGGTACGGCAGTGTGGTGAGCGTGTTGCCCGGGGCGGCGCCGCTGAGCGTCTTAGTGGCCGGTGTCAGGGCATTGCCGGGAAGCGTATCGGACATCACCTCTCCGTGGGCGAGGTAGCTTTGATCCGGGGCGGTGGGCTCTTCGGCTGCCTTCTGGGGGGAAACCACGACACCGGCCTTCCGCAGGTCGTCCCACATCGTCCAGTACTGGGCCAGGTCTTCTTTGGAGAAACCGAGCTTGCCTTCGTCGTTGAACAGCGTCTTGCCGTTCGCCTGGGTCCAGGCAATGAAGTAGTTGGGCCGGCCGCCACCGTTGTTGGCGGCATTCGTGCCCTCGGGCATTCCTGCCTGGGCCTTGGTCAGGTATTTGGTGAAGGTAGGCCAGTCATAGTTCTCCGGGAGTGTGCCGGCTCCGGCTTTTTCAGCGAGCGTGGTGTTGATGCCGACGGCGTCGTAGGCTGCGCCGTAGGGCAGGAAGTACAGTTTGCCGTCAGTGCCCCGGCCTGCATCCACTACGGACTTGGGGATGTCGCTAACGTCAATGGCGCCGGAGTCCACCATGGGATCCAAGGGGAGCAGGACGTTTCTCTTGGTGTAGTCATTGATCTGGCGGCCCTGCAGCTGGACCACGCAGGGAAGATTCTTACTGGCTGCCTGGACGTTGAGCTTGTCGAAGTACTTCGCGAAGTCGGCCGACTGACGGTCCACGGTGACCCCGGCGTTCTTGGCCACGAACATGTCAATTACTTTGTTGGTTTTCGCGTTGCGGGACTCCCCGCCCCACCAGGAGGCCTGGATGTCGCCTTTGATTTCCCCTTTGCCGTCGGCGCCTGCACCGCCGGCGCCGGTGGTCGCGGAGGTTCCACCGCCGCAGCCGGCGAGCAAGAGTGCGGCCACGGAGGCTCCTGCAAGGAATGTAGTGCGCTGGAATTTCATGGTGTTGCCTTTCGGTTTATTTGAGTCCGGTGGTTGCGACGCCTTCAAGGAGGAGCCGCTGGGAAACGATGAAGAAGCCCACGATCGGGGCCAGGGACAGCACAGACATGGCGAACAGTGCGCCGAAGGAGCTTTCGCCGGTGGCGTCCAGGAATGAGTTCAGTCCCAGCGGGACGGTCCAAAGATCCGTGCGGTTCAGGTAGAGCAGGGGACCCAGGAAGTCATTCCAGGTGTTGATGAAAGTGAACATGGCGGTGGTGCCGATCGCCGGCATCGCCAGCGGCAGGATGATCCGTGTGAAGATCCGAAAATGGCCGCAGCCGTCGATCCGGGCGGATTCGTCCAGCTCACGGGGCAGGGTCCGGATGAACTGGACCATGAGGAAGATGAAGAATGCGTCCACGCCGAACCAGTGGGGCACCACGAGCGGGAGGTAGGTGTTGATCCATTCCAACTTGTTGAACAGGATGTACTGCGGCACCAGGGTCACTTGGGATGGGAGCAGCATGGTGCCCAGGAGCAGTGCGAACAGGACCTTCTTACCGGGAAACTCCAGCCGGGCAAAGGCGTATGCCGTGACCGAACACGCCGCCAGGTTCCCGGCGATGGAGAGCGCGGTGACCAGGAAGGAGTTCAGGAAGTAGCCGGAGAAATTGAGTGCTCCGGCGCTCCACCCGCTGGCGTAGTTGTCCAAAGTGAACCGGGAGGCGAAGAGCCCGAGGCCGTTGAAAATCTCATTTTCCGGCTTGAATGACGCGGCAACCATCCAGATGACCGGGTAGAGCATGATCACCAGGAAGCAGATGATCAGGGTGTGGCGGATGAGCGCGCCGAGCACCGGGTTGGTGACCTTCTTCGCGGGAAAGATCTGCATCGGCTTCGGCCGGGCGGCGGTGTCGGTGGCGGTGGTGGTCATTTTTCATCTCCATAGTGGACCCAGAACTTAGCGGTCCAGAAAAAGAAGGCGGAAAAGGCTGCGAGGACGGCCAGGAGTACCCATGCCATGGCTGAGGCGTAGCCCATGTCGAGCTGACCGAAGCCGCGCTGGTACAGGTACAAGGTGTAGAAGAGAGTGGAGTCTGCCGGGCCGCCGGTTCCTCCGCTGACGACGTATGCCCCGGTGAAGGACTGGAAGGCGTGGATGGTGCCCATCAGCGTGTTGAAGAAGATCAGCGGGGTCATCAGCGGCAGGGTAACGCTGACGAACCGTCGCAGCGTGCCAGCGCCGTCCATGGTGGCGGCCTCGTGCAGTTCCTTCGGAATTTGGCGGAGCCCGGCCAGGAAGATGATCATCGTGGAGCCGAACACCCACAGGGTCAGGGTGATGATGGTTGTCAGCGCATCGTCCGGGTTGCCCACCCAGCTGCCGTGTTCGATTCCCAGCAGTGCCAGTGCCTGGTTCACCAGGCCGTCGGCGCCGAACACCAATCGCCAGAGTGCCGCGATGGCCACGCTGGCTCCCATGAGTGAGGGAAGGTAGAACAGGGCGCGGTAGCCGGTGAGAAACTTCATGTTCTTGTTCAGCAGCAGCGCCAGGAGCATCGAGACGATCAGCAGCAGTGGCACGGAGACGGCGACGTAGATTAGCGTCACGCTCACGGACTTCAAATAGCGGGGGTCGGCCGTGAACATCTGTGTGTAGTTCGCGAACCCTATCCAGCGGGGGTCGCTGAGGAGGTCGTAACTGGTGAAGGACAGGTATAGGGAGTAAAGCATGGGACCGAGCGTCAGCAGGACCATGCCCAGGATCCAGGGGGTGAGGAAGGCATAGGCGACCAGCGCCTCTCTGGTTTTGCTTTTCATGTTGCGCGGCGTGCGCATCGGCCGCGGCGCTTCGTCTGTGATGGTCCCCAGATCATCGGGACGGACCACATCCGAGAGCGTCTTGGCTACCGGGGCATCACTCATCAGTGGCACCTTTCGTCAGGTGCGTGAACGTGGCGTGGCGGGCGTGTTCTTCGACAAGGCCTGGCAGTAACTGGGTCAGCAGAGCCGCGAAGGGCACGCCTACTTCGGCTGACCGGGCGGCCATGACGGCCTCGGCAAGGTCTTTGCTCCACGGCCGGTCCGTCACGGGCGTGCCGGTCCGGTTGTACTCGGCGGCCACGTCATCGAAGAAGCCCCAGTTCCGGCCTACCCAGGTGTCCCCGGTGCTCGTGGAGAAAGCCTTGAGCGCATCCGTCTCGGCCACGCCGTAGGCTGCGGCGAGGCTGAGGGCCTCGTGCGCTCCGGCCAGCGCGGAAAACATCATGAGCTGATTGGCAAGCTTGGTTGCCGAACCTGCTCCTGGTTCTCCCAAATGGATCACGTCCGTTGCAACCTCGGAAAACAGCGACGCCATAGCGGCAAGTGCCTCCTTTGTGGCCCCCACCATGAGGGTCAGTTCCCCGCGCCGTGCACGGTGGGCTCCCCCGCTGACGGGAGCATCTAAAAACGCGACACCCGCCGCGCCGAACTGTTCTGCCAGTAACTGTGCAGTTGTCGGCAGGATGGTGCTGTGCACGACAAGACTTTGGTGCGGCTGCATATGGCCCAGCAAACCGGACGGGCCGAGCGCAATCTGGGTGACGGCGTCATCGTCGGGAACGGCTAGGCAAATGATGTCGTGATCCTTGATGTCAGACAGGTCAGACGCGACGGCTGCTCCCGCAGCGCGGACACGATCGAGACGGTTAGCGACGCGGTCCAGGACCGAGACCTCCCACCCGCGCTCCAGCAGGTTCAGAACCATGCTCTCGCCCAAATTACCGATGCCGACGAAGCCGATCCTCCGTTCATGGGATCGCTCTCTCACTGGCTAACCTCCTTGTTAGATGCCTGTTTCCGCGGCCGGGTATTTGCGGCGGTTTGAGGCGACAGGTTTGTGATCTTGCTAACGTTTTTCCCTGCTGATAATGTCTACATCATCTTGTAGACAAAATGCAAGAGACTTTCACAACGACGAGATCAGCCGTCAGCCAGTAGTAAGGAACTCGGACAATGACCTTCTCGAATGACTCCGGCGGTAATCAGCGCAGGCCTTCCAGCCCCCTGACATCGTTGGTACACCCGCCAAGCCTGGTCGCTTTGGCTGCCGACGCCATCCGGAAGAAGATCTTGGCCGGCGAATACGGGCCGGGCGAGCGTCTCCTCGAAGAACGGCTGACGGAAGAACTTAATATCAGCCGTCCGCCTCTGCGCGAGGCCCTTCGCACACTGGAAAACGAGGGCCTGATAGTCACCCGCCCGCGCCGGGGTTCCTTCGTGTCGACGCTGACCGACAAGGACGTCTACGAAATTCTGACGCTCCGTTCCACTCTGGAAAGGATGGCGTTCGAGCTGGGAATCCCGGTCAAGGACCGGGCCCTTCTGGAGCCGGCCAGAAAAGCCCTGCTGGAGATGGAGCGGGCCGCCCAGGACGAGGATCGCGGAAGCCTGGTGCAGGCTGGTTATGATTTCCACTACGCGCTGGTGGGGATCGCAGACCATCAGCGTCTGAACCAGACGTACGCATCAGTTCAGCGGCAACTGCTTCTGTGCATGGCGAGGAACCTCATCGCACGGGAAACGTACTACGAAGATCTCCCGAATCACGTCGCACGGCACAAACATCTCTTTGAGCTCGTCGAATCCGGCAACCGCGAAGCGGCGCTGGCTGAGCTTGCCGTCCACGGTGAGCGCTCTTTCGAAAACATAGCCAAAACCGCTGAGGAGACGGGCTGAGGCCAGACCGGCGCAGCCGGGCTCACCTTTCCCGCTTCACCCATTCCCACTGATCGTTCAGTGTCACTTTGCGCTGCCCGCTAGCGGGCAGGTCCCTGATGAAAGGCTTTCATGAACAACCCTGTAGCCGGAAGCAGAGTGCTTCCGGAAAATTATGCAAGCGCCACGCTCGTCGGCAGAATATTTGACCCCGCAGATGCCGGGCCGACGGTCGTCACCGTCCGTGGAGACTTACTGGTCGATGTCTCGCGCATTGAGCCGACAGTGTCCATGCTCCTCGAGCGCGAGGATCTCCCGGAACTCCTCGCGAACGCCGCGTCGGAGAGAACATGGGGTCTATCCGAGGTTCTTGATGCAACGCTCGGCCAGGACTACAGCCGTCCGCACCTCCTTGCCCCCGTGGACCTCCAGGTCATCAAAGCCGCCGGGGTGACCTTTGTGCACAGCATGCTCGAACGCGTCATTGAAGAACGCGCAGCCGGGGATTCGCAACGGGCCGAAGGAATACGCGCCCAACTCGATGCCGTCATCGGGAGCGCCATTGGCAGCGTCCGTCCAGGCACTCAGGAAGCGGCGGCGGTCAAGGACGTTCTGCTCCGGGAGGGACTGTGGTCTCAGTACCTGGAAGTGGGCATCGGGCCTGATCCGGAGATCTTCACCAAGGCGCCGGTGCTTTCTGCCGTGGGCACAGGTGCAGCCATCGGTGTGCTGGCCCGGTCGACCTGGAACAACCCGGAACCGGAACTTGCCCTCGCCGTGACTTCTACGGGTCGGGCTGTGGGCGCCATGCTGGCCAACGATGTCAACCTCCGCGACTTCGAAGGCCGTAGTGCCCTGCTGCTCACCGAGGCTAAGGACAACAACGCTTCCTGCGCGCTCGGCCCCTTCATCCGGATCTTTGACGACTCGTTCAGCCTGCAGTCCGCCAGAACCCTGGACATCGAGCTTCAAGTGCACGGGGCAACCGATGGATTCGAAATGACCGGAACCAGCTCCATGTCGGCGATCAGCCGTGACCTGCTCGACCTCGTCGGCCATGCCTGGGGTCCCCACCATCAGTATCCGGACGGTTTCGTGCTGCTGACTGGCACGCTTTTTGCACCCACTCAGGACCGTGGTGAGGCCGGGGCAGGCTTTACCCATCACGAAGGCGACACGGTCGTTATCTCAACGCCGGCCCTCGGTTCGCTCATCAATACGGTGACCACGTCAGAAGCTGCGCCCGACTGGGTGTTCGGGATTTCGGCTCTGATGCGGAATCTGGCCGGCAGAGGCCTGCTCTCCACCGGGGCGGAACTCCGGGCATGACGGCCAGGGTTGTCGTAGCGGACCAGGCGTTCGGTAACGTCACGCGGGAAGAAGCCGCCGCGCGCCGGTTCGGTGCGGTCTTCGACTCACGTCAATGCGTCAACGAGTCCGAAACCATGGATGCCCTGGCTGGGGTTAGTGTTGCGTTTGTTAATTTCGCCCCCGTCACGCGCGCAGTGCTGGAAGCCATGGCGCCGGGGGCACTGGTCATCCGCTACGGCATCGGCTACGACAATGTCGATATCACAGCGGCCCGCGAACTCGGAATCTCTGTCAGCAATATCCCGGACTACGGGGCGGACACTGTTGCCGACCATGCCGTCACCTGCATCCTCGCCCTGCTTCGTAAAGTCAAGCAACTCGACTCCCGCATCCGCAGCGACGGATGGCTCCGTCCCAACGACCTCGGGTCAATGCCCGGGTTCTCCGAGACCACCGTCGGGCTCGTCGGTACCGGCAGGATCGGCAGAGCCGTCGCGGCCAGGCTCAGTCCTTTCGGTTTCCGCGTAATCGCGCATGATCCCTTCGTTGATGCCGCCGCTCTGGAAGGCACCGGAATCACCCCGGTCGAGCTGGACGGGCTGCTCGAAGAATCCAACGTCGTGTCTTTGCATGCTCCGCTGACGCCGGAAAACCACCGCCTCATCAATGCAACAACAATTTCCCGGATGCGGTCCGGAGCGATACTCGTAAACACCTCTCGTGGCGGACTCGTGGATGAAGAAGCTCTCGCAGACGCCCTCATCGAGGGCCATCTCGGAGGGGCGGCACTGGACGTTTTCGATCCGGAACCCTTGGCTCCTGAATCACGGCTGAGAAAACTCGAAAACGTCCTCCTCACCCCTCACGCAGCGTTCTTTTCAGATGAATCACTGGCGAACCTGCAACGGCTGGCAGCAGAGGAAGCCGCGCGGTACCTCGCGGGAGAAACTCTTCGCTGCCCCGTTACCTGAGCACTGCAACCACCCACACGATGCATCCGAAGGATCATTCCATGGACACCACTCAATATCGTCACCTCATAGCCGGGAACTGGCAGGGGGAAGGCGGCACGCCGAACATCAACCCCTCGGACACGGCAGACCTCGTAGGGATAACGCCTTCAGCGACTCCGGAGGAAATCCACGACGCGATATCCGCCGCTGATGCGGCCCGCGACGAGTGGGCCCAGTCCACACCCCAACAAAGATTTGACGTGCTGGATACGGCCGGTACGGAAATCCTCGCGCGCGTACCGGAGATCGGCATGCTGCTCGCACGGGAAGAAGGAAAGCCCATCAACGAGGCCATGGGAGAGGTCACCCGGGCCGGACAGTTGTTCAAGTTCTTCGCCGGCGAATGTCTGCGCCTCGGAGGAGAAACCATTCCTTCGGTGCGCTCAGGAATGACCGTGGAAATCCTGCGGGAACCCGTCGGAGTCGTCGGGATCATCACCCCCTGGAACTTCCCGATCGCCATACCGGCATGGAAAATTGCCCCCGCCCTCGCGTGGGGCAATACCGTGGTGTTTAAACCCGCCAGCAACACACCGGGCTGCGCCTGGGAACTCGCCAACATCCTCACACGCGCGGGACTGCCGCCGGGAGTGCTGAACATGGTCTACGGCAGCGGCTCAGCCATCGGCGCAGCAATGACCGAATCAGGAGTCATCAATGCCCTCAGCTTCACCGGATCAGTAGACGTGGGTAAGAGGGTTGCCATGGCGGCAACGGAACACGGCATACGCGTGCAGACAGAGATGGGCGGGAAGAACCCGATGGTCATCGTGGACGACGCGGACCTGGACCTGGCCGTGGACGTTTGCATCAACGGCGCCTATTTCTCCACCGGCCAGCGCTGCACCGCTTCCTCCCGGCTGATTGTCACGGAAGGAATCCACGACAAATTCGTTCTAGCCCTCGAAGAACGGATGCGGATGCTCACCGTCGGCAACGCACTGGACCCCAAGACCGTCGTCGGTCCCGTCGTGGACCAGGGGCAATTGGACCAGGACCGGCACTACATCGAGCTTGCCGCGGCAGAGGGGGGCGAGGTAATCGGCGGTGACCTGCTCGAACGGCCCACAGACGGATACTATCTCTCCCCCGCTCTCGTCAAGGGAACGACTCCGGAGATGACCATCAACCTGGAGGAAGTCTTCGGCCCGGTCGCTTCGATCATCCGGGTCGCCGATTACCAGGAAGCCCTCACCGTGGCGAACGGAACACCCTTCGGCCTTTCCAGCGGCATCTGTTCCACCTCATTGAAGCTGACCTCACATTTCAAGAGACACTCACAGTCGGGGATGGTGATGGTCAACGCCCCGACCGCGGGAGTGGACTACCACGTCCCTTTCGGGGGCACAAAGGCATCAAGTTACGGAGCCCGGGAGCAGGGCAGTTACGCCAAGGAGTTCTACAGCACCACAAAGACCGTCTACACCAACCCCTAGAACCTTCTTGCCCCCAGAAAGTAGAACCATGCCTTACTCACCCCTCACGCACGGGTGGACGGTGACCCCGGTAGGCGGCGAAATGCCGACGGATTTTTCCGGCCGCCCCTCTCCCGCCACAGTTCCCGGTGTCGTCCACACGGACCTCCTGCGAGCAGGAGTCATCGCTGATCCCTTCGATGCCGACAACGAAACCGGGCAGCAGTGGATCGGCAGGACCAACTGGCGGTACGAGACAAGCTTCGAGTGGGAACCGGACGGGTCCCAACGATACGACCTCGTTGCCGAAGGCCTGGACACCGTGGCGTCCATCGAATTGAACGGCCACCATATCGGTGCCACACGCAACCAGCACCGCTCCTACAGACTGGATATCCGTAGCGCCCTGCGCATCGGGACGAATCGCCTGTCCATCACTTTCACTGCCCCCGTGGCCGAGGCCGAACGCCTGGCCGCCCAACACGGCGAACTGCCCCACACGAATCACCACCCCTACAACACCTTGCGCAAGGCCGCATCAAACTTCGGCTGGGACTGGGGCATAGACGTCGCCACGAGTGGCATCTGGAAACCCATTGGGATTGAAAGCTGGTCCGGCGCCCGGGTCTCGTCCGTCCGTCCCCTTGTCTCGCTCGAAGGATCCGACGGCGTGCTGACCACCACCATCGGGCTGCAGTGGGCTTCCGAGGAGATCCCTGGGCGGCGGGTCTCCGTCACCATCGCCGGAATCACGGAGGCCGCTGAGGTCGCACCGGGACAAACCTCCCTGACGCTGCGCTCCCGCGTGCCCAACGCCAACCTGTGGTGGCCGCGCAGCCACGGCGCCCAGCCCCTCTATGACGTGAGCGTGTCGAATGGAACGGAGACAGCAGCATGGCATGGCCGGGTCGGTTTCCGCACCATCTCCCTTGACACGTCACCGGACGAGCACGGCAGCCCGTTTACCGTGCGAGTCAACGGAGAAACCATCCTCATCCGGGGAGCCAACTGGATACCCGATCACGCGTTCCTGCCTGAAATGAACAGGGACCGCTACCGCCGCAGGGTCGGCGACGCTTCCGAAGCCAACATCAACCTGTTGCGCGTATGGGGCGGCGGAATCTATGAATCGAAGGACTTCTACGAAGCCTGCGACGAACTCGGCATTCTCGTATGGCAGGATTTCCTTTTTGCCTGCGCAGCCTACGCCGAAGAAGAATGGCTCGCATCAGAAGTTGAAGCGGAAGCCGCGGAGGCCATCACCACACTCTGCAGCCACCCGTCGCTGGCCATCTGGAACGGCAATAACGAAAACATCTGGGGCTACGTTGACTGGGGATGGCGTCACCGACTCGCCGGGCGGACCTGGGGCAACGGCTACTACCGGAATCTGCTCCCGCGGCTGGTCGCAGAACTCGATGGCACCAGACCATACTCCCCCGGAAGCCCCTTTTCCTACGATGACTACCTTCATCCCAACGACCAGTATCACGGCACAATGCACATCTGGGACGTCTGGAACCAACGGGACTACTCCGCATACGCCGAATATGAACCCCGCTTCGTTTCGGAGTTCGGATTCCAAGGGCCGCCCGCGTGGACGACCCTGACCGGCGTCGTCCATGATCACCCCATGGACCCGTATGGCGCGCAGATGCTCATCCACCAGAAAGCCGCAGATGGGAACCTCAAACTCGAAAAAGGCATGATCGGCCACCTGCCTGCGCCGGCCTCAATCGAGGAATGGCACTGGGCCACACAACTCAACCAGGCGCACGCCGTGAGGTTCGGAATCGAGCACTTCCGCTCACTGGCACCCCGCAACACCGGCACCATCATCTGGCAGCTAAACGACAACTGGCCCGTCGTTTCCTGGGCAGCTGTCGACTTCGCCGAACGACGGAAGCCGCTCTGGTACGCAATCAAGGAAGCCTACCGCCCGCGCCTGGCCACCCTCCGGCCCCGGGGCGGCTCGACAGCGCTTGTACTCCTGAACGACACGGCTGAGCCGTTCGACGGGTACATCACCGCCCGCCGGATGACCTTCGACGGAAGCGTGCTCAACGAACACACCTTCCGGGCTGAAGTACCCGCACGCGGACAACAGGAACTACCTCTGCCCCGGGAGCTCATGACGGCCACCGACCCCACTGCCGAAATTCTCGTGGCAGAGACCGGATCAGACTCCGGATTCAACCGGGCCTTCCACAATTACGCCGAGCCAGCGGACCAGCTCCTTGACCCTGAGGCCTTCAAGACGGAGATCGAACCGAGCAGCGCTGGCTTCAATGTCACAATCACGGCCAGAAGCTATGTCCGCGACGCATTCATACAGGCTGACCGCTTACACCCGGGAGCCCGCGTGGACGCCGGATTGATCTCGCTCCTGCCAGGGGAAAGCTTCACCTTCCGCATGCAGGGGGCCACCGAGGCGAATAGTGAGGATTTCAACGCCCCGTTCGTCCTCTGCTCCGTAAACTCTCTCCACACAAGCAGAGTACCCGACGGTGCCGCGCCCTTCCCGGCCGGCAGTAGTCGCCAATGAGCACTATCACCGCCGTGGAAACCCAGGACATACGCTTCCCCACGTCCCAGGAGTTGAACGGTTCGATGCGATGAACCCGAACCCGGACTACTCCGCCGCCTATGTCGTCATCAGAACTGACGAGCCGGACGGACCCACAAGGCACGGGTTTGTCTTCACGATCGGGCGCGGGAACGAAGTGCAGACAGGCGCCATCGCTGCACGGGCAGAACACATTCGGGGACGCGGCGTCCTTCTTCGAGCAGTTGTTGAGGCCGTCTTGCCCGGTCCGGTTCGGCGGCACGGAGGATCCCGAAGGCCTCCTCCGGTGTCAGCGTATCCGGATATCTAGTTGACGAAAGGCCACTATCGGCGATCAAAGAGGGGGCGGGGAGTAATGGATGCCACGGCCGCAGGGGCGCCACTCCCCCGCCCAGTTATCGTTTCCGTTCTGGTTATCCGGGTCGGCGGTTTTCAACGCAGCTACTTAAGTGCGCGCGTCCAGGTATCCCCCGGGTGGCGTCAGAGGTGTCGCGCCTAGATTCCCCAACCTTTAAGGTCACGAAAGCAATCAAACTGCGCTCCGCACATGCCCTGGACCTCACCGACTTCGGCGCCTCGGCGTAGGAGCTCGGCGCGGCAGTGCCCTGTTCGATACACGATCTGCGGATCCTCTAAGGTGCCGGGAGGCCTCGTCCTCATCCTGATGCTGACGTGGCGCAGTTCGAAGGATTCTTTCCGAAATCGCCATGATTAGATTGCGGACGTCTGTGCCCGCCGACAGTAGCCTGCACTAAAAATAGCTGAACCCTGCCCTCACGGCCGCCGAAGGCCAACATCCTGGAAGTCTGACCCGTACACACAGAATGCGCGCAGGTTTATCACAGGTAAGCCGCAACCGACATAAGCCCTGCCTAGTTTTTCCACAGTATGGATTAACGGAGGGGAAGGCGCTGCTAGCTTCGAAGTACCGGGGGATTTCTGCTGCGGATGCCGTTGTTCCATGAACAGGAACAACTATTGGCAGCGGGATGATCCGCCCGGGTTTTGCATCCTCACTCCACTTCCATCAAAGGTCTCAAACCCATGCGTAGCTTTTCCCGTGTTTCCCTTGTTGTAGCAGCTTCCGCCGCCCTTGTCGGTTCCATGGCTCTGCCGGCGTCGGCAGCTGACACCACCGCGACCGTCCAGGTTCCGGTCGGTTCCCTGTCGGTTTCCGCACCGGCCGGTGCAGACCTCACCACAATCACTCCCGGCGGGGGCGCTTCGGCGACGCTGACCGGAGTGCAGGTCACCGACACCCGCGCCGGTGAAGCTGGCTGGTCCGCTCAGGTTGTCCTGTCCAACTTCGTGGGTGCCACCCCCACCAACGTCATCCCGGCGACCGCAGCTGTTTACACCCCGTCCGTGGCTGTTGCGAGCGGAACCGTCACCGTTGAGGGGGCCGTGCAGTCGGACCTGTCCACCGCCAAAACGGTTCAGACCGCAACGGCTGTGACCGGCAACAACGCCGCCACCTGGGACGCGAACCTTTCCGTCACTGCCCCGGCAGACGCACTGGCCGACGTTTACACAGCGACGCTGACCCACTCGGTCCTCTAAACCGACGAGATCCCCCGTCCGGGGGTGCCTGTGCCGCGCGCAGGCACCCCCGGGAAGGGGCGGCTTCGCCCGCTTATCCACTCCGCTTTCCCAACCACACCGAGGTCCCGTTTTGCGCTTCCTGTCGACACTGTTCGTGATGATCATGCTCGCCTTTTCAGCCGCGCTTCCCGCCACGGCAGCGGGGCCGCTACCGGCCGATACTGCTCCCTCCCCTGCCGGGATAGGCATCAGGCTGCTGGATATCCCGGCCAGCACCAAGGATGATCCGAGAGCCCGGACCTACATCATTGACCGGCTTGCCCCGGGCAGCGAGATCAGCCGCCGGATCCAGGTGGAGAACAACACAGGGGCCACTCAGACGATCCGCCTGTATGCCGGTGCCGCGCACATCGTGGGCGGTGCCTTCATCGGGGAGGAGGCCGGGTCCACTAATGACCTCAGCACCTGGACGGCCGTGAGCCGGCCGCAGGTTGACCTGCCTGCCGGCGGTAAAGCGGAGGTTCCGGTGACCATCAAGGTTCCTTCCGACGCGCCGGAAGACGAACTGTATGGTGCCGTGTGGGCCGAGGTCCGCAGCGCGGCGGACAAGGGCGGCGTCGTGCAGGCTAACCGGGTCGGCATCCGCATCTATCTTTCGGTCGGACCCGGAAACGGGAAGCCGGCTGACTTCAGCATCACATCGCTCACCCCCTCACGGAATCAGCAGGGGAACCCGCAGCTCAGCGCCCTCGTGACCAACACGGGGGGCCGCGCCCTCGACGTTACCGGCGACCTGCGGCTCACGGCCGGTCCCGGAGGGCTTTCCGCCGGGCCCTTCGGCATCCAGAACGCCACCACCATCGCACCGGGCAAAGCAGAGAATGTCATCTTCACGCTGCCACCGGAACTCCCCAATGGTCCATGGACCGTCGGCGTCGACCTGAAGAGCGGCCTGCTGGAGAAGGCAGCGTCCGCGACTGTCACCTTCCCTGAAGCCGGCCCGGGCGAGACCGCGGCCCCGGCAGCGGATACCGGGCTGCAGTGGCTCGCTCCGGCTGCGGCCGCTGCCGTGTTGCTCACCGCGCTGCTTCTCATTTCACTCCTCCTCATGAGTCGCCAGCGCAGGCGCCTGTCAGCGCCCGAGGCGGCCGCGCCTCCTGCCGGGACCCGCAGGGCCGGACGCCGGAGCGCCGATGCCACGCGGTAGAGAAAGGGCCCTGCCCGGTTCGGGACCATCAGCGTCACGCAGTAGCGGTGCAACCGGCGCGACGCGTGACACGCAAGCGACTTCCCGGGCGCTCACGCCCAGCACTTCTGCGGAGGCTCTTCCTCCGGCGTGTGGCCGGTCCGACAGCGATGTAGCCATCGTGGTTTCCTGGCTTGCGCTTGCCCCTGTGCTGGACCCGTGCCGCCCCGGCCAGGCGGCCGACGGCGGGCACATCATGGCCCGCGTCCTGGCAGTTCAAGCCGTGTTCGCGCTGGGCATGGCGGCCGGCCTGATGTTCCCGCCTGCAGTCCTGCCCGCCCATCCCGGCGTGCAGGTCCTCGCCGGATCACTGCTGCTGATCCTGCTGGCCGCCGCTTCCTTTGGCCTCAGCAGGATCGCCAGGGCTCACCGGAGAGAACGGACCCGGGCAAGGAGCGCCGTTGACCTGGTCGACACCGTTCTGTGCACGAGCCGGGAATGGCTGTGGGCTGTAGATGACCTGGGATATTTCACGTTTTCCAGCAGTGCGAGCGAAGCTTTGCTCGGCTACGACGCCTCGGAACTGATCGGCAAGCCCTGCACTCTGGTGATCGGGGCCGAAGACCTGACCCGGGCCAAGGAATCCAGGAAGTCCGCCCAGGACGCCGACACCTCCCTCTGGACGGGCGTCGTCGTCCGCTGCCGCCATCGTGACGGCAACACCGTTTGGATGGAATCCTCCGGAAGGACCAGCCCCGCCAGGGCGGGACGGCGGGGCGGATTCCAAGGCACCAGCCGGCTCCTTGCGCCCGGGACAGCGGCGGAGTCCGCCGCCGATCACAGCAAGGCCCTCGTCCGGAAAGTCATTGACGGGCAGCTGATCGTAACGGCATTTCAACCCGTCCGCGATCTCGGCTCCGGAAACGTCATCGGCGTCGAGGCGTTGTCCCGATTCGTCAGCGATGACGGAGCCACGGCGGATTACTGGTTCGATGAGGCCGCTGCCGTCGGGCTCGGCCCAGAGCTCGAATTCGCTGCGCTGGAAGCCGCCCTCTCAGCCGCGCGCCCGATTCCCGCCGACGTGTATCTGGCGCTGAATCTGTCCCCGGCCACGTGCCTGGACCACCGGCTGCCCGAGCTGCTGGACCTCTCGCCCGTCCCCCTGGACAGAATCGTCCTGGAACTGACCGAGCACCATGAAGTGGCGGATTACGACCACCTCACAGCGGAACTGGCCCACCTGCGGAGGCGGGGACTCCGCCTCGCCGTGGACGACGCCGGCTCCGGCTTCGCCTCCATGCGCCACATCCTGCACCTGCGACCGGAGATCATCAAACTCGACCGCAGCCTCATCGCCGGCATCAACGACGACATCGGCCAGCATGCCCTCGGTGCGGCCATGGTTGCATTCGCCCGGCAGGTCGGCGCGACCCTGATAGCCGAAGGCATCGAAACGGCCGCCGAACTCGCTGCCGTGAACGGACTCGGAATGACCGCCGGGCAGGGATACTACTTGGGCCGTCCAACCATCCAGCCGGAGGAATGGGCCAAATGGGCCGTAGGGCCCGGGGACTGGCCGATAAGCGGCGAAGCAGCCGTACTCTCGTCCGATCCGGCCGGCAGCGATCATGCTTCATTTCCGGTTTACCGGCCTTACAACCAGGCCAGCCCGAACTGACCAGACCGGCGCCGCCGACCCCGAAACGCTACAGAGAACGCACTCCATATGAGGCCCCCTGTACGCAGGGAAGAGCGACGCACTTCCCTGCCGAGGCGGATGTTACTCCGCGGATTCCGGACGGCCCGCTAGTATCATCTCGGTTCCCCCGCCGGAGGGCTTCTTGCCATGGATGGCACCCGCAATCTGACCAGTCTCGCGATTTTTCTCTCCGGCTCCCTGCTGATCATGACCACCACATCCGTGATTCTGCGCCGAATTCCCTGTCCACGACCAAAGCCCCGCCGCTGAGAGGTAATGGACCATGCCCTACATCGACATCAATCCTCATCGCTCACGGCCGAAATGGCCGGCATACGCCCTGCTGGGACTCCTTTTGATCCTGACCACCGTCGTCGTCACCATAGCGCTGACCGCCGGATAGAGCACAGTAGAGGTAACGTCATCAGGGATCCTGGGCATCTTCGTGCCTCCAGTAACTCCAGTGGACTGCAGGCGCACCCCGGCGGGCACGGGACATGGCTGCCCCCGCAAGGAAACCACAAGCTTTCCGCAAGATCCGCCTCGTGCAGGGCAATGGCGGCATCCGGGCACGTAGCCTTAACCTATGTCCAGTTCAGCTCCCGATCCCGGCGCCCCCAGTTCGGACCGCGCCGACGCGCGGTCCCGCGACGGGCAGCAGCCGCGAATCCCGCGGCCAGGTGGCGAGGAACTGCCATTGGTGGATTGGGCGGTCCTCGCGGAGCTGGAAGAAGAACTGGGCAGCCCGGTCATCGCCTGGAACTTCGCCCGGGACTATACCCTGATCTGGCGGCGCCGCCAGCGAGCACTCGCATCGGCACTGGAGCAACGCGAACAGCATCAGGCGCTTGACGCGGTCATCAGCCTGCGGGTATCGGCGGCCATGATCGGCGGGATGCGCCTGGCACAACTTGCACAGACACTCCAGCTCCTCATCCAGGAAGGCGATCTGGAGGGCGGCGAGGCGCTTCTGGGAAGGGTCGATGACTACGGTAGCGGAACGACGAGGGAACTTCAGCGCAGCTATCTCCTAACGACCGACTAACTGCACTGCCCGCAAGCGGGCCGCACGCAGGTGCGTTAAGACCGGCCGTCCCGGCGTTCTGCACGCTCCGGCGCCAGCCGGTATCCGACGCCTCGGACGGTCAGCAGCCACCGCGGCGATTCCGGGTCTTCCCGGAGCTTTCGGCGGAGATTTCCGATGTGCACTTCGACGGCACGCTGATCGGAATCGCTGATGTAGGTGTCCTTGCTGTAATAATCGCCCCGCACCACACGCACCAGTTCTGTTCTGGACCGCACGGCCCCCGCCGCACGCAGCAGGTCATGGAGGAGGTCAAACTCGCTCCGCGTGAGTTCAAGGGTTTCCCCTGCCACCGCCGCGGTCCGGCTCCCGGAGTTCAAGCACAGCCCGTTGTGCTGCAGGACCGACGCATCCATGCGGTCCGGGGTCGTTGACCGTGCCGATGGCGGTACGGGCGGTTCCTGGGTGGACGCGTGGTGCCGGGGACGACGCATCATGGCACCGATCCTGGCCCGCACTTCCCGGGGGCTGAACGGCTTCGTGATGTAGTCATCAGCGCCGAAATGCAGTGCGGTCAGCAGGTCCGGCTCCTCAGTCCTGCCCGTGAGCATCATGACGTAGGCGGTACTGAACTGCCGCAGGCGCCGTAGCACCTCGAACCCGTCTATGTCAGGCAAGCCAATATCCAACGTCACCACAGTGGCCTGCGTGTTCCGGACCATTCCCACTCCCTCACGGCCGTCCGAGGCAGAATGCACCTCGAACCCGGCCTGAAGAAGCACCGCCTGCAGAAGATTCCTCAAATCGTCGTCGTCTTCAATGACGACCGCCACGCCCAAGTCGCTCATGGCCCCCCGCTTTTATCTGCTGAATTCCCCGTTTCAGCCCAGTACCGAAACGGAACCAACCCTACTTTCCACGGTACAACGCTAAGCCTGCTTTGCATAATCTTTATTGAACACATGAAATGAATCGAATTCAGTAAAGTCACCCGCGATAGGAAAAAATAATATGGACTATCCGGGCACCCACAGCGTTCGAAAACCCGCCCAAGCCGCCCGTTGCGCCCGTAGATCCGCGGGCTGTACGGCCGGTGAAAGACGCGCAAGGCTGGCGGCACACGCATTTCTGCAGGGAGGGCCCTCTGCTGATTTGTGCAGCAAGAGGTGATTCACCCCTCTCATTTCTCTGCTTAGACGTAAGGATCGAGGATGATGCATTTGTTTGTCATATTTTAGTGACATGAGCGTAAAGTTACGCTGTGTTCACTTTGGTGCGTGAGCATAAGGAGCTTACGGTTCCGGAGCAGTTCAATAGCAGTCCAGGGGTGACAATGGCGGAAGTTTCGATGGGGGCAGGCATAGGTACGGTTGAGCTGTCGGCCGGGATTCTCCACCTGAAATGGTCTCCCGGTCAGGCCATCAACGAAGAAGACGCCCGGGCGGCAGTGACAGCGGCGCAGCAGCTCAGCGGAAACCGCCGTTATCCCATGCTGGTGATGATGGCCGCACCGGTCTGGCTAAGTTGCAAAGCGCGGAAGGTTCTTGCCCTACCGGACAAGCCACTCGAATCGCCATCCTCGGATCTTCCCCGGTTGACCGTGTGATCGCCAAGTTCTTCCTCACCGGCAACGTCATGCCCTGCCCGGCGCGTTTCTTCACATCGACCGAGAAAGCCCTGACCTGGCTCAATGCCCTGACTGACCCAAGAGACGGGTCCTAGTTATTCGGTCTTGTCGCCATTCGGGACCGTAAAGCACACGGTTCCGGCCCGGGGGCCATCCCTCCGCGTCGAGGTTCCACTCCTTTGGGCCGCGCTGTATATCAGCCAATAGGCGCAGACCGGGCCCCGGGGGCAGACGCGCGGCGTCTATCCCGTGGAGATTGAAAACCCGGAGCCGCCGTTCTCCGCCACATGGTCCTCCATATCGTTGAAGTTCCGGTCGATGAGGACGTGTCAGGGCCCCGCGGCCGGTGGTTTTGTGACCGGCGCGGGCCAATCCCCGCTTAAGAGGATCCCGTGCCGGGATGCGGACAGGTCCGGGCAAGCCGAAGTCGCTGTCATCGACGATGACACGTCAAGAATCCGGAGGACAGGGTCTTCCGGCCCGTCCACCGATCCACATCTTGTTGATTGAAGAAGCAGACCAGCTACCCCGTGCTAGCCTGCGCGGCGGCGCCAGGGCGGTGGGTATTCAGCCACCCCTATCGGACGTGCGGTGACGGTTCCTGCCCGGGACTTCCAGCGGTAAGTGCTGTCAGCCAGGACGGGACGGGGGCTGGCGGCATGGGTTTGCTCCACAGGAAGCCTTGAGCGTGCCGCACACCCAGCCGGCGGAGTTCTGAGAGCTGAACCTTGGATTCCACCCCCTCTGCTATCACGTCGAGGTTGAGGCTGCCGGCCATGCCGAGCACGAGTTCGATGATCGTCGCACCGTGAGGGTCGCTTCCCAGCTCCTCCACAAAGGTCCGGTCTATTTTCACGGTCCGGGCTGAGAGCCACTTCAGATAGCTCAGGGACGAGTACCCGGTGCCGAAGTCATCTATTGAGAGCCCGATGCCAAGGCGGGAGAGCCGCTGCAGGGTTTCCTTGGGTAGGTCCGGCTGGTCCATGAGTACTGTTTCGGTGACTTCGAGATGGACGGCGGCAGGGTCAATCCCCGAAAAGAGGATGGCCTCTTCCACAATCTCCGGAAAGTCTTTCGCCACCAGCTGCCGACCGGAGACGTTCACGGCTGCCGAGAAATTCTCCGCGGCGGGCACGCTCCTGCGCCATTCCTGTACCTGCCGGAGGGCTTCGCGGAGCACCCAGGCACCGATCGGAAGGATCAGGCCAGTCTCCTCGGCGATGGGAATAAAGGTGTCCGGCATAATCAGTCCCTGGTCCCGATGTCGCCACCGCAACAATGCCTCGAACCCGACAGGCATTTCGGTGGCAACGTCCATGATGGGCTGGTACTCGAGGGAAAGCTCGTTGCGGCCCAGAGCCAGCCTCAAGTCCGATTCCAGATCCAGCCGGCCCACGGCCCGCCCCGTCATACGGACGTCATAGACAGCAGAAGAATCACCGCCGGCCGATTTGGCTTTGGCCTTGTACATGGCCTAATCAGCCCCCTGCAGCATCAGCTCGGCCGTGTCGTCAGCACCTGCCGCTGCGATGCCGACGCTGACATTCAGGTACACCCGGCGTCCGTCAACCTCGAAAGGGCGCCGCGTGGATTCCCGGATTCGCTCGGCCAGCTCCTTGGCACCCCGCATCAGCAGGTTCTCGCAGACAACAACGAACTCGTCGCCTCCGAACCGGGCCACGGTATCGTCGGCCCGCACGGCAGCTTTCAGCCGCTTCCCAAGGAGTATCAAAATGGTATCGCCGGCTGCGTGTCCGATGCCGTCGTTGATGAGTTTGAACCGGTCGACGTCGACAAACATCACCACCGGGCGGGAGCCCGGTCAATGCAGCTCTGGAGCACCTCGGTGATCATATATCTGTTCGGAAGACCGGTCAGAGCGTCATGGCGTGCCTGCCACTCCAGAATCTGTTCCGCGTCCTTGCGTTCCGTGATGTCCAGGACGGTGTCCAGAAACCGCAGGGGTTTCCCGCCCGGGACCTTCACACTCCGGACACGTGAATGCAGCCAGCGCTGCTCGCCATCGGCCCTGATGATCCGGTATTCGAAATCCGCTGCGTCAGCCCCGTTGTCCAAGCTCTTCCACACCTGGCGAACCGGATCCTGGTCCTCCGGATGGGTCAGCTCCAGCATGGAATCCCGCGAGTGCACAGCCTCCTCTGCCCGTCCGATAATCCGGGAGAACTCCTCCGAGTGCCACGTCTCCCCGGTCGCGACCGTGTATTCGACGCTTCCGACATGGGCCATCTCCTGGGCAGCCAGGAGCCTCTCACGCTCGGCCGCGGCTGCCGCCTTCAGCCGTTGAATCTCCGTAACATCCCTGGCGATCGCGGAAGCACCAACCTGGGCGCCGTCAGGGCCGTAAACCGGAGACACCGTCAACTCCACGTCGATCAACGACCCGTCCTTACACCGCCAGCGCGCCTCCACACCGGTGACGAACCTTCCGCTGCCAATGCGCGCTGCAACTTCGTCGTCGAAACCGGAAGCCGCCCCCCGTATTCAACAGCCGGTAGCTCTGTCCGACGGCGTCCCTGGAGCTCCAGCCGAACATTCGTGCGGCTCCCGCGTTCCAGCTGGTAATAGTCCCAGCCAAATCCGCGCCGATGATCGCATCCCCGGAAGATTCCACCATGGCTGAAAGCCGGCGCAGGATCGCCTCGCTGGGCTTACGGTCCGTGAGGTCCTTCGAGATCGCCACTACCGCGACAGGAACTGTGTGCCGGCCCCGGATCGGGCTGACCGTAGCGTGAACCGGGAAGTCAGGACCGGCACGCCGACGCATCCACAGCTCACCGGCCCAGTCCCGGCCGCGCGCGAGTGTCTCCACGATCTCTTGGGCAGTCGGACTTTGCCCTGGTGGCTCAGCACCGCCGACGATGGCGAGATCGGTGATCCCTTTCCCCAACACCTCCACCTGGCTGTATCCGTAGAGCCGCTCCGACGCCCGGTTCCAATAAGTTATCCTCCACTGATCGTCCATGCCGATGACCGACTGGCCGATATCATCGAGCAACAGCGACTGCATAACCAAATCATCATGGTGCGCCTCAGCCATCTATATCCCCCCGGACAACCACCACTAACAGGCACCCTTTGCCACAGCGGCGTCAGAGCGATGTGCCATTCTGATTTTGTAGCCTAGCCCGGACTCACGGCAGGAACTATAGAAAGCACACCGGGTTTTTCGCCGCCTGAATTTGAAGGCCCACCAAAAGTGTTGACTGGACAGGGTGCCAGGACAGCAGCATTGGGCTTCATGTCGCAAACTGCTGCAAAGGCGAAACTGGCCTATTCAGGTTGCCGAAACCCCGCAACTGACCGTCACTCCGCAGGCCCGGTCAGTCGATGACGCGAACCCTCTCGCGGGAGCAGATCCAAGGAAAGTCGAGACAAGCATCGCCTTGATAACACAGCTGAATACAACAGCCCCTCGAGGGCAGGTCGCAGGTTCAAAATCCCGCTCGAGGCGCCCAAGTCTTGACGCAAAGCGTCCTGAGTTCCGGCTTCCGAGGCGTCATGCCGCCCCACTCCCCCGCGCCTATGAACCACCAGAAGCATCTTCGCTGTTTGTCATTCTGATCCCCATCATCGCTGGGCGGATCCTCCACGCAACCAGGGCGCTACGCGCCGGTCACGATCCAAAGTTTCGTTCGGCGCTCCTCCGTCGCTTATTTCCTCGCGAAACTTTGAATCGCTCCCGGTTCCCCAAGTTGCCCTCCGGACCCTCAAACCCAGCGGTGACTCCATGTATCAGAACGACGCACAAATCTGACAGACACATCCGGTGCCCGCCAGTTGCTGAAGGAGAAGGAACATGGAACCGCTCACCATCAAAACCCCGGCCGACGTCCTCAGTTTCGTAGGGCACACCCTCGGATTCTGGCCGCACGAGAGCCTCGTCTGCATCACCCTGGACGCCAACCGCGTCGGCGCAACACTCAGAGTCGACCTCCCTAATCGCGAAGGCGGACTCAGGTACGCTCGCACAGTGGCCGACTACCTCGCCCACGACACCAGCGCCGCCAGCGTGCTCTTCGCCGTCTACACCTCCGAACCCCAGAAACCCGGGCAACCCCAACCGCACGCAGCCACCGTCGCAGCACTGACCTGCGCACTGGCCGAACGCGGAATGACCATCCGCGACGGGCTCCTCGTCGGAGACAACACCGTCTCCCCATACGACGACGATCCCCACGAAGGACCGACACTCCCGCTGAAGGCGACCCAGTCCAGCCAGATCAACGCCGAATTCGTCTACCGCGGCAGCACCATCGCACCGACAAACCACATCACCCTGCCGGCCTCGACCAAAGAAAGCCGCACAGCGGACGCCGTCGATGACCGCGTAAAAACAATTCACAGCATGAACGCGGGCGAGGCCCTCGAGCAAGCAAGGACACTTTGGGAAGGCATGTTGGACGCAATCTCCTACCCGGACGACGATCAGACCATCGCCCTGATTGCCAACTTCCAGGCCCCCGCCATCCGCGACCAGCTCATGGCCGACATCCCGGGAATCGACGAACCAATGGACAGGGTTCTCCTGGCCCAAACACACGGCGGGCCACAGTGGTCCCGGGTCGAATGGGCACAACAGCTGCTGCTCCACGCGTACACACACAGCAGCACCAAACACTCGGCCCCCATCCTCACCGCCATCGCCTTCATCAACTGGTGGGAAGGCCGCGGCAGCAAAGCCCACCAGTTCCTGCAACTCGCCCTCGAAGCAGACCCCGCCTACCGTCTGGCCAGGCTCAGTGACCTCATGATCGGCTCCGGAATGGTCGCCGGCTGGAACATGGACAAGGACAGGGCCTTCCGCCCCTGGGGCCTCGAAGCCTCCTAGCCGCTGTCATAGGGATACGGACGACGACGGCGGGACGTTCCGGAGCCAGTCCTCCACCGCCGCGTCCCATCCATCCGGATCCGCATTCCACTCCTGCGTATGCTCCGCGGACGGGAAAGTGAGCAGCGTTGCCAGCCCGGGGAGCCGGCTGACGAACTCGCGGGAAATGGCAAAGGGCGTCGAGCGGTCCCCTTCATTGTGGATGACAAGAATGGGAACTCTGAGTTCGTCCGCCCGGGCCAGGAAGTCCAGGGTAGGAAAGCTCAACGGAGCATCCAAGCCCGTGATCCAGCGCGTACCAGATGACCCAAGCATGTGCAGTCCAAGCCGGGCAACCCAACCGGGAAGCATGCTGGATCGGGCGTTGGCCACCAGCGTGCTGCTCCAGTCGATAACGGGGGCATTGAGCACCAGCCGAGAGATCAGGTCCCGAGACTCCGAGGACGCAGCCAGCTGAAGGGCAATTGAGGCACCGAGGGACCAGCCGAAAAGCACTATCTGGCGTGCACCTTGCCCCACGGCATAAGACACCGCAGCTTCAACGTCATGCCATTCGGACTGCCCCAGGTGATACCGGCCGTCCGCGGATGCAGGCGCATCCCGGTCGTTGCGGAGGGAAACAACCAGGGATGTATATCCCAACCGGTCCGCAACCGGCACGCCGCGCAGTGCTCCGGCTTTCGATCCGCCCAGGCCATGGATATGGATGGCCCACGTGGACGAATCTGCGGACGCCTGCCTCGGTGTGAATTTCCAGGCGGGAGCTACACCGTTCTCGACTGGAATCTGAACGTCCGAGTGGGGCAGCCCTAACGGTTCCGGCGTCGGGTAGACGTATCCGCTCCAGATGCCGGCCTTGGCAGTCATGAGATCGCCTGAATCCACCCGTTCAACGCGGCGGGTTACCGTCCCCGCGGCATTCTCAGACGACACGACCTCTCCAATGCAGGCATGCCCTGTGCCATTGGCAAACCAGATGCTGTAACGGCCAGGCGCCGTCGTCCGTGCCGATGCGGCCAACTCCACCATCAACGTTTCGTCGGCGCCGAGGAAGACACGACGGATTTGCAGATCTTCCCTTCGCAGCGTCTTGGGCACCACAACTTCTCGAGCAAAATAGGCCGCTGCGAGGAAGGCGGCAACGCCACAACCTACGGCGACAACTCCAGCGGCCCTACGCATCGGCGTCGTCCTCGGAAGCTTTCAGACGTTCGTCGATGGCTTTGCGTAGGCGCAGCAGCGTCTCCGGAGAAATGCCCTGCAGTTGTCTTGCAGCGAAGTTTCTCACGCGGTTTTCGCGCAGGGTGCGCAGTAGTTCGAGCTGCGCATCCACCAAGTCGGGAACTTCGCCGGCGTCGTCCAAAAGGTATCCGGGGTCAACGCCGAAGAATTCCGCGAGGTTCTGTAAAAGCAACGGGTCCGTCGCCAGTGAACTGTCGCCGGCACGCATGTAGGCCCAGCGGGAGCGGGACAACGGCGTGCCGCGGTCCGACATGTGCTTGCTGATCTGCGGATAAGTCAGGGGCGCTGAACCCTGGGCCTCAAAAAGATCCAGGAGGAGATTCAACTTCCGCGCGAGTCTCGCCTGCGGCTGCTCGGGGATCCCAGCGTCGCTGTCGGTCACGGCGTCGTTTCCCCCTTCCGTGAAAGCCTCAGTGGCCGAACCCTGGATGCTGCCAACCGGGTTCCGAGGTGCTGCTCCGTTTCTCGCAGAACATCCAGATCATTCTCGCTCAGCAATTGGGCAAGGTGCGGGTCCACGAACAGTGCGTCCTGGATCTCCACCAACATCCGATGCAGTCGGCGCTTGGGGGCATCGTGGCGGCCGGTCGCAGTTGGAGGCAAATCTAGTCGGATCTCGGATCGCTCAGACGTGAGTCGGTCCCAGACGCCAGACAGTCGCTCGACGAGAACAGCTGCGGCCCGGGCATCAGATCTGCGCTCCAGCCGACGCGCGACGGGCGGCAAGGCCAAACCCACGCAAAGGAGGACCATGGCGCCCATAAGCGCGACGTCGTAGACGTAGGAGAGCCGCGTCATCGCTGCCAGATCCCCCATGAGATGAAGAACGTCCATCCCCAGCACGGCAAGGACCAACACCACAGCCAAAGCGCAGCCCAGGCCGATGAACTCAAAAGCGATGCGAAAGTACGGCCTCGCCATCTCGCCGCGGAACCTGAAACAGGTCAGGCCGGTGATGGCCACCACCACGCCGATGTAGAGGAATTGAACGCTTGAGTACACGGCTGCCGGCCACTGGCTTCCGAAGTCCCTCATGAATGCGGTGGAGGTCCGCGGAGCATCAACCAGGCTGAAGCTGACAATGAGTGCCACAACCACAATCCCGAGAACCGTTAGCCCTGCTCTGCCGTGAATGTCCACCGTCTCGCTGACATCGGCTGCGCGCAGGATCGCACAGGAAAGGAAGTAGATACCAACAACCATGAAGATATTGGCTATGAGGTCGAGCAGATTGCGGTTACCGAGGACGTGGTCTCCCGCGATATAGATGCTGTCAACGTTGAGCGTGAGTGCAGTGGCGATGGTTAGTGCCGCCGCTAGGATGCTCTTGTCTTTGCGCCGCTTCAGATCCGGCAGTAGGCACAGAGCCAGACACCAGATCACGGCTGCGGCAATTTCCTGGATCATCCGAAGATCCGTTCAAATGACCGCGGCTCGAGGCTGCTATCCCGGATTGCTGCGGCAAAGAGATCGGCCAAGGTTTCGGCAGCTGCCTCGATATGGTCCAGGAAGTCGCTTCGCCCCAGGATCCGAGACACCTTTTCGCCGGACAGGTTGGGAAACAACGTCTCCGCATAGTTTGAGGACACCACCAACTCATCGTGCCGGAGCACCATATGGCCCAGTTCGTGAAGGATGAACTGCTGGCGATGCAGTGCCGACGGCGTCGGCGCGTGCAGGATTATCTCCGTGCTGTCCGTGGACAGCCACAAACCGCAGACTGATCCTCCGTTCAGGGACTCGGAAACATCGACCTCAATCCGGCGATGCCGGAGGTTCTCAACGATCGATATCAGCCGCTCCAACGAAAGGCGGCTCGGCAGATTGAGTGCCAAGAAGCCTGCTGCAGCGCATCGCGCCGCCGAATATTTGGCGGAAGCTGTGCCGTCCATCGGAACCCCATCCTGCGGCCGCCGGAGTGTGCCGCACAGTCGCCGTTTCATCCAAAGGCCCCGTCTTCCTGGGACCGTCAAGAATCGCCTAACTTCCATTGAACGCCCCTGCTCTGGACATGTCCAGAGCCTGACTGACTCCAGGTATTTCCAGCGCACAGGTCAACCGCCCATGGTTATGATCCGCGACCCCTCACAAACCCTGGCGGGCTTGAGCGTCCGTGGTGTTTGGTGCACCCGACTTTGAACGAAACGGCAGTGTGTCCAGACGACTTTGAAAGGGAGTCAGACCGGTGATGGGGGCGTCGGTTCTGGCAGGATGAACATGAGTTGAGGTGGTAAACGTACTGGAAAAGGTGATCCTGTGGAACCGGTTGATATCGATCAATATGAAGTCGAATCGGACTTCGAGCTACCTGTTGACCAAATCGGGACGGGCACCGGAGGGAAAGTTCTCCTCGCCGCAGGGGGAGCCGCACTTGGGGCATTAGTCCCAGCGCTAGGCGTCCCTATAGCTGCGGGAACGGCGGCACTTGAGGTGCTGCGTGAAAAGCTTCAAAAGCAGCAGGAAAAGCGCATGGAAATCCTTATTCAGGCGGCCTCTACGCAAGCCGAGACTGATCCTGTCAAGTTGGTTGAACGGATCGTCCAAAGTGATGACCTTGCACTCCTTGCCGCAGAAGCTATCGATGCTGCGAGGCGTACGAGACTCGACAGTAAGGCCGCTTCCTTGGGACGGTCTCTCGGCGCAATACTGCAGGACGACGCGCTGATAGACAAGGAGAGCATTTGGATCAGAATCCTTTCCGTCATCGAGCCGCCTCATATTCGGGTGTTGAAGTATTTTGTCACCGGCAAGAAGTTGCGAAACGGTTCAACCTACTGGAAGCCAGGGCTAGCAGTATCGGTGCAGACCGTCAGTGATGGCCTAGGGCTGGAGGATGCGGTCCTTCCCTTGGTCCAAGATCTGCTGCGCTGTGGCCTGCTGATGAATCCCGGCGGCATCGACGGAGGGACGGCTGAAAGGTTAGTTCCTGACTCCCTGAGTGAGGAACCAAGGGCCACGCAGCTTGGAGCGGAGCTGTTCAAGCGTTTGGAGTTCGCGGCCGACGAAATCTGAAACGTTGGTGTGGCACTGAGCCCGCTCTCTCGAATCGTGGCCCCCCTCGTCTAATTGCCAGGGCGTTCTGAATGAGGCGCGTACATCTTTGTCGTAGCCGTGTTGGATCAAGTTGGGGGCACCGTCTCTCATGCGTCGACACGGGAGGGGGAAACCCAAGGGCGTTGCCGGCACTTGATAGTTCAATTGGTGTCTTCAGGAGGCCGAAAGGGGATCCTCCCACGTCTCCGGCCATTCGGGATGACTGCGATCAATGGACCTTCTTAGCTGTGTCCGAAGGAAGTCACCAGGATTGGCATCGGCCGGCTCTAGGTCCTGAAGTACGGAAGCAACAAGGGTTCGTGCGCTGTCAACAACCATCAGATAGTCAACGAGTGCGGTTGCCTTTGCCTCAGAGTCGTTTGAGACTGCTCGGATCAGGACCCCCCCGAAGCTGAACTCTGTGACTGGAATCCGTGCAAGGAGCGCCAAGACTTTTTTTCTGACCGGCGCTTTTACGGATCTGTCGTTGGAGAGATGGGGCGTGATTACTGCCGCAAGATCCCTCGTTCCGCTATGTGTGAGCGCCTTTCGGCTCCAGCCTTCTAATTGCGCAACTTCAGGACGCCCTTCTGAAAAGTGGAGAAGAGAGCCTCCCGTTTGTGGATCGAGGCTTCGCATCGCCGGATCAAGCTTGCTGCGTCCAAAGACACCTGCCTTGTCGGTACCCCTCTTCCAATTGGCTAGGAGGAAAAGTGTGGCAACTCTGCCGGGTCCACCGTTCTTAAGGTGGAGTTGAATACCTTCTGTGACCAGTTTCCAGGATTCAGGATCCGCCTGGGCTATGTCTTTAAGCACGCCATTCAGCTTCATTGTGTGAGCACCGGGAGCAACTGCTAGAAGATCCAACGCTATCCGCGTCAGCCGGCGACGGTACCGTGGCGAGTTCGTGGCTATGTCATCATCCAGGACGTCGAGGGCAAGAAGCGGGCCCAGACAGCAGGCACGGGACACATGCGACTGGGTGCTGATGTCGTCGACAAGCGCTACGAGGCTATCCCGCAGCGTCTCATGTTCTTCAAATAGACGTCCGGCCCCAAGCAGCCAGGTGTGGCGCCAGTGGGTTGAATGGGCCGTCGCTGCGAAAGGCTCGAGGGCGTAGTGTTCCCCTCTGCTGAAGAAAAAGGAAGCGGCCATGAACTCTTGGAGGCTGCGCAGCTCAAATCCAACATGACCGGCGGCCCGAGGAACCAGCAGAACGAGTCTGGTCAGCGCCGCCTCCGAGAGGTCTTTCCGGATACGATCGGCCGTCTCTTGTGAAAAGTCCTCACCCGCACGGAGCCGTTTCTCTATGACTTCTTCGAACTGTGATTTCGTAAGGAGCGCATCGGAATGACCTACGAGTTCTGCTTTCTGCTGAAGCGCCAGTCCGACGCGTTGATGTACGAACTCCACATTTTTTCTCTGCTCCCGGAGCAGCTTTGCCAGATGCGAGTGACTTTTGTTCATTTCGCGTTCGTAAATGGTGGAGAAGTAGGAACGAAAGAGCTCATGCTTACTCTCTGGCAAACTGACCCTACGAGCCAGCAACAGCGTCATGATTGTTACCTGCAGCGGCGTGACCATCAATCGTGAAGTAGCTTCCCGGGTGAGAGCTTCTCCGGCCTGTTCGTTCACCCGAAGACGAAGTTCTTCGTCGTCGGCATACTGGACCGCAGACAGCTGTTCCACATAGTTCTGCGCCTCTTCCGGGGCAAGCGGCGCCAAAGTCATGTGCTTATAGACAGCAGGGTTCATTTCTTGGGCGTAACCCTGTGGCCTGGTCGTAGCAACGACAAAGAGATCTGCTTCGACGTGGCGGGCATCCGTCAGAAAATCTTCTATTGTTTCAAAGACCTTGTCTCGAACAGACTGGGACGGCACCTCATCTAGGCCGTCCAGGATTAGTATCCAGGGCCACTTCACGAGCCACTGCTTGAGTTTTGCTGGTGTCACCTCGCCTTCAACGGACGTTAGTTCGCTCATTTTGCTGGCCATAAACCGTAAGATGCTTATGTCTTTGCCCCCTGCAACGGCATCACCCAGCTCGTTGAGCTTGATAGTGAAAGGCCACCTTCTATTTGAAGGTAGGGGAATCCCAAGGTCACTGAAAATATGTTTCGTCAGAGTCTTCCGAATGTTTTGCTCTGTAGGGTCAAGCTTGTGATCCGGATACTCCTCCAACAAGGCCAACCGGTATGCCTGGCTCAGCAACTGGCTGAGGGTAGATTTTCCCTGCCCCGGGCCGCCCATGATGACGACATTGGACTGATCCGGTTTGTGCTCACTGGGTCGAAGCATCCTGTCACCCTGGGCGATGGTCTGACTCAATACTCCGTTTGCACGCCTATCCGCTGGCGACTCCGCAGCAATCCGGCGACTCGGGTCCAGTACCGGGAGATCTATCGCAACACGGGAAAGCGGCAGCCTGGTGGTTGGATCCCCACCCGACTCTCCTAGCCGCACCCACTGATCACGCTTCAGGCTCTTAATCGTGTGGGTTTCGTATACGCTCTGCAGGCTGTTGTCCGACAATCCCAACGCTTCCTGCATTTGGCCTAGAAGGTCGCCCGGAGTAATGAACCCGCTGTAAGCACTCCGGATGCTTCCATGCACGTCCAACAGCGTGCATATCTTGTCCCCGTCCCAAAAGTCCCATCCCTTGAGGCCCAGGTCGCCGAGTTCGTCGTCGAGGTAATTCTTGATTAAGTCGACTCCTCCCGTCTTGGGAACAGCAGACAGGAATACGTTGGTCGTGATGAGTAGATATTCAGGAAGTGTTCCGTGTGCCCGGCGCGCTTTGGTCTTGTCCTTCCATCGATCGAGTTCAGCCTTTATCTCGCCCTTCAACCAAGTCGCATTCCGTCCTACGTCCGCAGGCCGTTGTCTGAATTTTGCTTGTACGACCCCATAACCGTGCCAGCGGCCCTGCGGAGGTGCCGGCTCGGGATATTTCGTGGCGCCTTCAAAAGTTGCTTCTCTACCGCCGTCCTTGCCATCGCCGAAGGGGCGCACGGCTGCGCCGAGCACTGCCACGGCTAAAGCCCGAGTTACATGCTCGAACTCCCGCGTTCCGAGACGTTCAAGTTGATAGTCGCTCATCGAATCTCCTGCTTGGTGAACCTGCGCGTACTTGTGAATCTATAGCAGTGAACGATCGCACCCTGCAGTTTTGCGGCGAAAAACAACATCTATCCGGTCGAATCGTTCCTGAACCTCAAACAAGTGATGACCACTCGCGCAGCTGAGCGCCAGATGATGTTTCTAACGGCGTTTCAGCGCCGCGTCGGACGCGATTTCGCGGTGGGCCCGTCCGCACAGCGGCGTTAGCCGCTCCGTACCTGGGCCTCGGAATAGAGCCGCTGTAAATCCTGGCCGCCCGGCCTAATCATTGATGTCAGGTTAGTGAATTTCAGGAAAGGCACGCTGATGGCTGCGGAATTGCCAAGATTGCAGAGGATGCAGCAGCAAAATCACGGACACGCTGGGCCTCACCAACCCTCATCGATGAGGCCATCGCCGAAACACTCGGGGTATACAGCTCTGGCAGGTCGGCGCCGGCGCGCTAACACGCCAAAGCTCAACCTTAATGGCTTGGTGTCGGGCCCGAAAAATCGTCCTCACGTGGCTCGGGTCAGGCTGATAGCAGCCACGTTTGCATGGTTTTCCCTCGATGACTCTGAAGGTCCGTCGGCGACGGCCGTTCGACTCCTCGCCCCTAACCTCACCCCTCCAACCTGACCCCCTCACACCTCTGGCATCCAAGGCATTCACCGTGAGCGCGGACTCACGGCAAGTCATGTCGTAACCAGAGCTTTCAAAGATGAACCACCGTGAGCGGGAAGATTTGCGGGGAATGTGGCGTGAGCTTCGCGCCGGCGCGCTCGTCGCAGCGCTTCTGTTCCACGCGCTGCGCCAACCGACAACGCGATCGACGACGACGGCACGCAGGTGCCGTGGCGAACCCGGCTCCCACTGCCCCTGCTCGACGCCGGGGTTTCGATACAAATCTCGCCCCAATGGAGACTCACCGCAAGGCGTCGGCAAGGCTGACTGCCGCTCTCGCCAGCAGCCGACAAGGCCAAGACGCCCTCCGCAGCCAGCTCCGATCCCAAGCCGAGGACATCGACCGACTCGAAGCCGAGAACGCCGAGTGGCGTGACGCCATCAGGACCCTCCGCGCCAACCTCGCACGACTCCAATCCATCCATCAGACCGATTCCCAGGACCTGGTTCACCTCGCCGGCAAGCTGCTGGCCCTGACCCAGGCAACCGGCGTCGAGCTCCACAGCAGCACCAAGGCACTCTTCCGCCGCCGAGGCTGGACGGCCACCAAACGGAACCCAGAAACCCAAAGCCAATGACCATGTCCATCGCCCGGCTCTCCGCTCAGTCGGGCCTGAAGTATCTCTTCAAGACCACCATGATGGACGATCTGACAATCACCCCCGCCGACGCGACCACGTACTACATGAAAGCCGGAACACCGCAGGGCCGTTGGCTCGGCTCCGGTTTGCCAGGCATCAACCGGACCGCCGGAGACGTCGTCACGGAGCCGGACGCCAAGGCAATCTTCGATCACGCCACTCACCCGGACTCCGGTGCAACTCTGGGCCGCCCCCACGGCCAACCCACCATCGTGCAAAACAGCCAGGGCCGCACAGAGACGCGGCACGCCGTCGTCGGCTTTGACCTGACTTTCAGCGTCCCCAAATCCGTCTCCGTCCTCTGGGCACTGAGCCACCGGGCGCTCCAAGACAGAATCCTGGCGACACACCACGAGGCCGTCAGCGCCACTTTGCAATGGCTCGAAACTTACGTCATCCACACGAGGGCCGGCCGCAACGGTGTCGCCCACCTCGGCACACGGGGAGCCATCGCTGCTGCCTTCGACCACTGGGAGTCGCGAGCCGGGGATCCGCAGCTCCATACGCACATGGTCATAGCCAACCGCATCCAGCGCATCACTGACGGCGCATGGGTCACGCTCGACTCGCGGACTCTGTACAAGGCTGCGGTGGCTGCCAGCGAGCACTACAACGGTCTCCTCTTCGACGCCCTCCACCGGCGCCTAGGCACCGATACGGACGTCCGTGTGCCGGCCGCGAACAACCACAACCCCAGCCAGCAACTGACCGGTGTCAATGATGCGCTTATCCGCGAATTCTCCAACCGCTCGCGTCTTATCGATCTCGAAACCGACCGGCTGGTGGCCGAATGGACCGCCAGTCACGGCGCTCCCCCGACCGCGACAACCACCATCAAGCTCCGACAGCAGGCAACTCTCTCGACCCGAACCGCCAAACCGGAAACAGCCATCCCGCTCCACCAGCTCTCCGCCCAGTGGCGCGCACGGGCAGCCGCCAAGGGCTTCGAATCCGGAGAAGTGCTCGCCAACACCATTAGGCGCTCCCGGACAGTGCCGTTCCGCACCGGTGACTTCACCCCGGACTGGGTGGACGCGGTGGGCTCCCTGACCCGCGAGCGCGTCGCCACGAAGCGCGCCACCTGGAACCGGTGGAACCTTCTGGCAGAAGCCGAACGCGTCTGCGCCGAAATCCGCTGCCACACTCCGGCGGACCGACACACCCTGATCGATGCGATCGCCACGGCTGCCGAAGCCCAGTCCGTCCCACTGAACGAGTACCGGTACACCCTCCCTGCCAACGCCCAGGCCGATCTCCGCTTCGCAGACCACAGCATCTTCGACTTCCACGGCTCCCGTCTCTACACGGACGCTGCCACCCTCGCCAATGAGGACGTCGTGTTGGGAGCAAGGAACGACGACGGCGGCCCGGCGGTGAGCGCCGCCGTCGCCATGGAGTCACTGGCGAGCTACAAACACGGTGGTCGGCTCGATCTGCACAGCGACCAACGCGCGGCGGCAGCCAACGTCCTGCTTAGCGGCAATCGGCTCGACGCCGTTGTCGGTCCTGCCGGAACCGGCAAGACGACCACCCTCGGCGCGGTCAAGGCAGCCTGGGAAGCGGAGTTCGGGGCCGGAACTGTGGTCGGGTTGGCGCCGGCGGCTGCGAGCGCCGAGGTCCTTGGGCGGGAGCTTGCACTGACTACGGAGAACGTAGCCAAGTGGCTCTACGAATCTGTCGGTCAGGGCGCCGGCAACCGGGCCGCACAGTTCTTCGACACCGAGCAGCGGTTGGCCAATCACGTGGCGCCCAGAGGACCGCACGCCACTCGCCTCGCCCAGAGAGCCACCCGGCTTGCCGCAGAACAGGACAGGTGGCGTTTTCATCCCAACCAGCTGGTCGTCGTCGACGAAGCCTCCATGGTGTCCACCCACCAGCTGTCGGCACTTGCACAGCAGGCCCGGGATGCCGGAGCCAAGGTGCTACTAGTGGGAGACCCAAGGCAATTGGACGCCATCGACGCCGGCGGTGTCCTCGGGTGGCTGGACCGGCAAGGCAAAACAGTGCGGTTGAGCACGATTTGGCGGTTCAAGGAGGCATGGGAGCAAGGCGCCTCGCTGAAGCTTCGTGCCGGGGACTTCGGTGCCATTGCTGACTACGACAGCCACGGGCGCATTCAACACGGGGTGCACCTCGACATGGTCGACCAGGCGTACCTCAGGTGGAAGGCCGACATACTCGCCGGCAAGTCGTCCATTCTCATCGCAGCCGACAATGACACGGTTGGCATGCTCAACCAGCGCGCCCAGGTCGATCGCGTGGTCCAGGGCGCCGTGGATGCGGAAGACTCGGTACGGCTCAGCGACGGACTTCATGCCGGCACTGGCGACACTGTCATTGCTCGCCAAAATGATCGGGCCATTACCGATAGCAGCGGTGACTTCATCCGGAACGGAACCATGCTCGACGTCGTCCGTACAGGCAGGCGCGACGGCTCGCTGACCGCAGTTCGCCGGGACAGCGGCGCAACGATTAACTTGAGCCGTGACTACGTTGAGGCGTCAGTTGAGCTGGGATATGCGACGACGGCCCACCGCTCGCAGGGCCTCACCGTGGACACGGGCCACACTGTGGTGACACGAGGCAGGCTGACTCGTGAGCTGTTGTACGTGAGCATGACACGGGGACGCTCAGTTAACTACGCGTACGTTAGCGAGAATGATCCGTTAGATGACGAGCCTATGGATCCCGCCATGCAGGCCTCGTGGCGGCAGATCCTGGGCGAAGTCCTTGCCGCCGAAGGCGCCGAACGGACGGCTCACGAAGTCCGTGATGCCGAGCAGTCGAAAGCGGACAGCTTGGAGCGTCTCAGTGCTGAGTACGACTACCTCGCACAACTGGCAGCGGCTGACGATCTGAGGGAGTTCCTCGAATCGCGCTCGCCGGGCAGGGCCTCCGAGCTACAAAAATCGCCTTCGTGGGGTGCGGCTGTAGCTGCGTGGCGCAGGTCAGTTGGAGTCAGCCGACCGAGCACGCAACGCGCTGTTGCCGCCGCGCTGGAACCGAGCGCATCCGCTCACGACACAACGGCGGTCGTCCATTCCCGGCTCCGGCAGTTCCTGTCCGCGATGCCCGCGGGCGGAATTGATCCCTTGACCGAGGAACTCCGCACCGTTCGTCCCGACCTTGCCAACATGATCACCCAGGTGCGGGAGCGGATGCAGCGCAGGACGGACCACGTCACGAAAGCCGTGATGATGAGTGACGGCGAATGGAAACGGAACCTCCTTGAGGCCTTGGGACCGTTCGTCACTCATGAGGAGGCAACTGGTGTGTTTCGCCGAATTGCCATCTATAGGGATCGATGGGACGTCGACGATTCGCCGCTGCCTCTCGGGCCAGTTCCTGCGGCTTATGAGTGGGAGCAAGAAGAGCAGCGTGCAAGTATCGATCGACTCGTTGAGCAAGCAGGCGCCTCCTCCCCCAGCCCCATGGAATCTCCCAGCTGGACTGATGACCCGAATACGTGGGAAGACCGCCTTATCAATGTCGGCTGGCAACTCTAAACTGGTCGGGAAGGTAATCCATGGATACGAACCCAGTCCTGAAGCCGAAGCTGGCGACACCTGCGCTGATTCTGAGCAGCGTTGCAATCGCTGTCTGCGTCGTCTATCTCGTCGGGACCGCGGCCGCCCATGGGCCGGATGACTTGCTCTTGCCACTAACCGCGGCCCTGGCAGTCCTCGCCGCCGCTGTCGCCGGGGCGGTCTGGTTGGTCCGAGCACGTCGTCGGCGTGCATGGATGGCTGGCGCTAACGAAAAGTGGGATCACTTCAACGACATGAAGCGAAGAAGTGGCACGACGGCAGAGGTCACGGTTGTGAGCGTTGACGCTCTTGAACCCACAGGATCGTGGATCACCATCAGATGGAACCGCTTCGACCACGTTCAGGGTGCCTGGCTAGAAGCCTTACAGGACCCAATTTGGCCAGGCTCCGTGCTGCTTATTTCACCGGATCCAGCGCAAGTCTGGCCCGGCGCACCGTGGCCTGCAAATTACTATCTTAGAGCTTCAGATTGCTTGGCCTGGGCACCGCCTATTCAGGCCCCCGCCAGGGCACGCTACTCGCCACCGGTTCGGACGCTCTCAGCACCAGAAATTCAATCTCACTCAATGAACAGGACTACAGGGGCCAACTACGAAGCATGACCTCAAGTCATCGGTCGTCATAGGCAAATATCCTGCTGCGATCGTCGCGCTTGGGCGCAAATTTCCCTTGGCGCTCAAGTGCCGCAAGCACGGGTGATCGGGCGCGGGCCTCAAGGTGTACGAGGCGCACCGGGTATCAGTTTGCCCTACGAGGTTACAGCTGGGCAGCAGAGCCCGTCAGGGGCCGGGGCGCCCTCGAGCTATGGGATCGACTCGGCGGGCGGACCCGCAATTAACCGGGCCGTTCCGGCGACGTCGGGACGAGCAGTGTTACCGGCAACGAGACCACGGTCTGCCGTGCGGAGGTCGCCTTGCACCAGGCTGCAGTCGGCTCCAGTGATTGTTGAATTAAGAGATGGGTCCTTCTTAGGCAGAATCTCCCCCGCTTGCCGAACCTTCGACCTACGCGACCCTAGGCCGACGCCCGCACCAGAGTGGCCGGCCGCAGCTGTCAGCCGGCTGGTTCACGTTCAAGTCGGTACTTCACTAAGCGTCCTGGTGTCTGGAGCAGGACATACGTCCTCCCCTCGATGTCATGGTGACCGAGAATGGTGGGGCTGTCGAAGTGGGCAATGACCTGTAGTTCCACTTCCTGCTGGCCGATCGTGAACTCCAAAGGTACTGATGCCTCAAAGGATCCCTCGGGCGTTACGCCATCGAGGTCGATAAGGATCCCGTCTTCTTCTCCATAGGTCACCAAGGCTTCTACTCCTTGAAGTAGCTTTTCCGCCAACTGCCAACCTTTGACCTGCTCGTCTTGTACAGCGGCAGAGTCGGGCACCTTGATCACGATGCCCGTCTCGGCCTGCAACCTTGCAAGGAAGCCGAAAAGCTGCACCATCATGGTTAGTTGCTTTTCAAGCGCTTCAGGCCATTGGAAGGCGAGGTTTGAATCGAGGATCCCCTTCTCAGCAGGTGTGTAGCGTCGACTCAGCCGACCCACGTTCGGTGCATGACAATGGCTCAGAAAAGTCAGAGCCGGCAGAACTTTCGCCACTGGCATGCCTGTCAGGTCATTGAAGGTCAGACGCCGACTCGAATCGTTGCCGGAAAGGTTGTAGCGATCCTCCATTTCGAACACCCCGTTGATTTCCTGCAGAATGACTCTGTATCCCTCTGTGCCGTGGCTTCGGTCGGTGCGGTCCAGGTCCACCGCTCCCAGCACCTTCAGATCCGGAGTAAGAATCTCCAGATGAAGCTCGGGATCATCCCCCAATTCTTTATTGGTCGACCAAGCGGAGACAGTCGCTCCGTCCAAGGTTCTACCGAGGCCGCCGGGAGCGTCGAGCTTGCCGCTGAAGGATCCGTCAGGGCTCTGGAAGGGAGAGCCGTACGATACGAAGTCTTGAAAGGCTTTGTGGGCGGCGCTGCCAGCCTCAACCGTCAATTTGCCGTCAATGTGAATAGGTCGCTCAACCGATGACGCCGCGCAACGTGCGATAACGTCCACCACTGACCATTTGCCGGTGGCGTTGTCTTGGCTCGCCATGTGCAGCACAAGCCCTGGACGGGAGGAAAAGGAGGGCAAATCCCCGCTTCCGAATCGATGCTCATAACGGTAGTGAGGATCATCTTCAAGTGTGCGCAGCGCCCCCTCCACCAGTTCTTGCACGCTAGGGACGCTCAAACCGCTCGCTGTGTTGGCTACACCAAAAGCAGTCGCGACCACCTTGTAGGCCTCCTCCATCCGGGAGCGGCCGCCGTGAAGGTAGTAGTCAATGACTTCCGGATACTTGGTGGCTAGCGCTTCAACATGTGCCAGCCCGTTCCAGATCGTTTTGACTCCTTGTTCTTTGCCAAAGTCCTGCAACCATTTGTCAGCTTCCGGCGAAGGGTCCCAAGGCAGAACAAGGTGCCATTCCTCCACGTTGAGGCCGGCCCATCGAGGGTCTTTCATGAGTGTCTTGAGCGATTTTTCTACCGCGCCCTTCTCGGTTGAACCGAGCGGTTCCGTATAGCGCTTTACCTGGTAGACGACATCGCTGCCCCCTGGCCCGGCACCACGGTCAAGAATGTCGACTCCGCCGTCGCCTTTTGAAGGAGTAATGCGTGTGGAATTCGGATGCTCACGGTTTACAAACATCGCAACAACGGCTTCTACGTCAGCTCCGTCCAGCCTTGTCCATTCAACTCTTGTCATCTGGCTATTTTGCATGAACCAAACTATTCGGAAGGGACAACGCGCCTTCTTATCGGAGATGGGCCCCAAGTACGGCCGGCAGAGCATCGTCGACTTGTTTGCGGACCTGCCCCTGAGGGGCCGTGCGAGATTGTCTGTACCTGTGATTGGCGTTGAGATCCCCTTTTACGATTCACACGGTGTACATTGCGGAGGCATAGACCAAGGACTGTTTCTGCGGTCAAGGACTGGAGTTTGGGGGCTTCACGGTGCGTGTGATCATTGCGGGAGAGTCAGTGCCGATTGATCGATCGGTGTTCGTTGATCTCCTGGAGAACTCTGTGGTGAACGGGCGTGCACCGTATGTCCACGCCCTCGAGCAGTCGAAGATCCAGTACTCTGAGCTCTTGAAGCTTGCCCGTAAGGCGGAGGTTCCGCATCCACTGTTCTTCGCTCCGCCGGCCGTAGTCCAAGCACAATTGCGTACCAAGACCACGAAGCTGCTGCAGGGCGTTGCGCCCGACACGTTCACAGTGAACACGCGGACGACCGTGAAACTGCGCGATGTCGAGTTGATCGTGAAGGACCTCCTCCGCAAACAGGAACTGGCCCGAAAGCACGACCCCACGCTCGTGAAGAACAAGATCATCGGACTGCTCCGAAAGCCACGACCGACCGTACGGGAAGACGCCGAGGCGCTGATCAAGGAGATCGGGCTCGACCGTGATGCCATCCGTCAGGCACGCAAGAAGGAAACCGCGCTAGAGCTGATCGTCGAACGGCTCGAAGCCAATCAGGTGCTCGTGTCCCGGAGCGTGAGAGGCTACATGCCCCAGCTCATCGAAGTGCACTTCAGCGGCATGACCGTGCGCGACTCAAAACTGCCGTACATTTTCCTGACAGGAGGCGACCACGGCGACTTCCAAGAGCCTCATGGTCGGCAGATCTTCACCCTCGTCCTGATGGCTGTGCTCGTTGCCCGGGGGATCTTCGCTCCAGTCAGCTATGACGCGAACAGCACCGCTCCTGACGCAGGCCGCGAGTATGACATAGTGGGTGAAATCCTCATGCCCGCGGCCGAGCTGCAGAGAATCCCATTCGAAGACCTCGATGATGTGAAAGCCGCTGCAGACCTGTTCAAGGTGACCCCGAGCGCCGTGGCCGTCAGGGCGATGCGCCTCGGCAGGCTCAGCCCACTGACCGCGACCGGGTACCTGCGCGAGCTCGAAGAGGAGTTCCGCGCCCGGAACAAGCCGAGCCGGACGAGCCAGCCGAAACCCGTCAACGCGGTAAAGAAGTACAGCGGCCGCGAGCTGACGGCGCGCATGCTCCGCGCGGTCGAGGAGGGCCGGCTCTCCCAGCGCGAATTCTGCCGGGTCGTCTGCCTGAATCGGATCGGTCCCAGTGACATCGGCGAGCTGAAGGCGGCGCTCCGATGAACGAGGAGATGTACCTCATCGATAACAACGTGCTTTCCCACTTGTCGCCGGCACAGCAAACAAGTGAGTTCTTCCATGCGCGCTGCCGGATCCCGTCCGAGGTGATCCACGAAGCGGACGGGTACTCTGACGCCGAGGCGGTCAAGGAGGCCGAATACCCGACCACAGCGAGCGTGCTGAAATTCCTCCAGAGAGTCATGGCCTCCGTGCCTGAAGACGACACTGCGCTCGTGAACCTTTACGCAAACAAGGGAGCAGCGGACCCGATGCTCGTGGCGTGCGCGCTGGACGGGATGCAGGAATCCGCGAACTGCCTGTTCGGCCCGGCATGGATCATCGTGTCCAACGACAATGCCGTCCGCGCGAAGGCGGAAGAATTCGCAGTCGAGTCGTGCTCGCGAGAAGAATTCGCCACCCGGACGCAGCAAAACTGGAAAGTTTGAACTGTGGGTTACCAGTAGTCGTCCAGGCCGTATTGGCTGCTGAGGTAACGGTCTTGGCGTTCCCTCAGAGTCTCCATGGAAACAGCTTCTTCCTTCAGATCGAGAGACAGAAGCGGGAAAGTCCATTTCTCACGAATCAGACGTAAGGCACTGCCTAGCCCCTCGGACGGACCTGTGTCCGGGGCCAGGGCCGCTGTAAGTACCTCCTGGGCCTTGTCCCGGCAGAACTCCCAGCGAGTACCTGAGTCGAACGATGCTCCCTTCCACACGCCCGCCGTAGCCCGCACCCCTCTCTCGGTGAGAAGTCCTGCATGCTTCATGGCGAGAACGAGCCGGGCCGTTTCAGTGTCGATGTGAAACTGGTCCGGGTCTCCTCCCGTCCACATGTAGCCCTCATCTGTCTCCTCGTAGTCAACATAAAGGGCGTTCTCTCGGGTCCTGAGCAGATTATTGCGCCAGATCCAGTCCACGTCATTGGGTCCGTCGAGATAATGACTCGGACGAAGCCATGTGAGGTAACGTTCGATCTCACCGAAATCTGCAGGATTGCTGGCGTGGACATTCGCGTAGATCAAGCGCGGCAGGTGCGAGTAGAAATAGTCGCAACCCTTGCGAGCCATCTTCTGGTCATGCGTGCGCGCGATATCAAGGAGAATGAGCGCCTTGGCGCTCTCCTCGAGGCAGATGGCTTGGAGTGCTCCCGCCCCGGACTTTTGGCCTTCCCTCAAGAGTCGTTCTATCGACAACATCAATTGCTGAACATGGGCTCCCAGATGCTCCAGCCCGTCGCCGATGACGGAAAGTCGTTCCTCCCGCTTCAGATCGAATATTCGGTGAAGTCTGCGTGCCTGCTTCATAGTGCCGGCCCTTCGGAAGAGATTGAGTTATCCAGAACCATCGCACGTCATGCTATCTGAATCGAATCGGACCTGCCGCGTCACCAAAAGGGTTACCGTCAGCCGCGGCATGGGATTCTTGTGGCACCTAGGAGCGCCGAACGTCCTGGACTGTCCCGTTTAGCGCCCGAGCAATGTCATACACGCCCATTCCGTCGCCTGCGACCCGAAGGCTGACTTCGAGTGCCTCTACGTTCTTGGAATCATCGAGGTATAGCGTGACGTCGTAGCCCTCGTCCCTCATGGTAAGCAAGATGCCGTCCGACGAGCTCTGGAGCGGTGCCGCCACTCCGATGCTATTTCGAAGGGTGTCCAGAACGGCAGCGACCGTGCCGAGTACCTCCACCTCAACCTCACTCCACGGCTCGAAGCCTTCGTCCGATCGCCGTTCTGACAGCCGTTGCAAATCCGTCGGGCGAAGAATCAAGAAGTGCTGGTCGTAAGGATGACTTGATTCGTACTCTTTCAGGTTGTCGTATTGCACCTCAGGTCGGCAGACTCCCGCTTGTTGTCTGTAGCTGCTGTCCAGGTAACGCCAGCTGTTCCTTCGGACACTAGATTCAACCTGCTCTTGAGAGTCGAGAACGCGTTGAGTACTTAGTATCTGGAGTATTTTGTATGCAGGCGCAACGACCCCAACCTGCGAGTGCATCCCGGTAGCTTGCGTATTGGCCTTTTGACTAGCCTGCTCCAGAAGGACTTGACTTTCGGGATTCTGCTTAGCATCTTCAGCTTGATGGCGCTCCTTGAAATGACCAACGTGGACGCCCAAGAGCCGGTACTCCCCGTTTTCGAGTTGAGCGAATACCGGGGCTCCGCTCATTCCCCGGGAGGCGCTGCTTTCTACAAGATAAGCAGCCATCTTTCCCCAAGCTCCTTCGATGGTCCCAACGGGCACCATGGCGAGCCGACCAAAATGCGCCATGGGCTCCAATCGCAATGGGTCCCCGGGCACGAACTGGAGTAGTCCGACTGTGAGGGTGGGCAAGCCTATTGGTGCAAGGTCGCTGTACCGCTCCCTGCGGAATTCCAGGAACTGGTCGGCACGTATCGCACGGATCGATCTCCCCACAACCTCATCAGAGTACAAACCCGAATCTAACCGTTGAACGGCAACATCTATCCAGGCTTCATCAACCCAGTCGTCATCTTGGCAAAGCTCGTCGCATTTCATAGTTGACCAAGCGTTGGGGTCTAGTTCAGCCGATTGGATTCCCACGTCGCCCATCCAGGAGCATTGGGCAGTTAGATTGTGCGGATCCCCATACTTTGCAGAGGTGCAGTGGCGTGCAGTCACCACGTATACGTGGTGATACTCCCGCCCACCTATGGGCCGCGAGAATGGAACGGTCACTACGAAGCAGGTAGCTACCCTTAGTCCAGCCTCGTTAGTTAGGAAGAGAGCGGTGTCCAGTGCTGAGCTGGCGGTACAAAAACCTCCTGAGCGGGGAGAGAAGTTTTCATTTACTTCGGGCAGGTCTGACAGCGCAATCATCCTTCTATTCGGTTGAGCTACTCACCAGCTCAACTCCACATTCTTGGGGCGCGAACTCCTCAAAGTCAACCTGTCGTCACAAGGGATCCGATGATGAGTCGGAGTGGATCGAGAAGACCCCCGGTCAAGCGAACTGCGCCTGGGCCACTCAATGCATCCGTTCGCCTGCGTCTTCCCACCCCGCTAAGGGGTCCTCTTCAAAATCATGTCTCATTACTCTCAGTCGTGTGGATATTCCATATCAGCCCAGCGGGACAGGTTTCGATGCTTTGGACAAACTCGACCGAGTCGACAGGAGCCGGCTGAAGCGCAGCTACGGACGAGGCACCGTTTCGCTCGGCGATGCAGAAGACGTGGCCCTCGCCATCGCGGGCGACGTGCCGCGATCGCTAGCTGCCCTTCGAACAGATCCTTCCACGGCAATCGGTGACGGGCTTTACTCGAACATCTGTCACCAGGCACGGTTCATCAAGCAACGGCCCATGCGGTGCCCTTTATGGCAGCTGTCACGGCCGGCGACGTGCCGGATGGGTTCAGGAGGCGCTACGAAGACGACGGTGCCACAGTTGGCCATTCTCAAAAGTTGACAAGTCGCATCGATTGAAGACTGAGTCGATCATTGGTTCTGGACGTTACTAACCATGGACCGACTCGGATGGGATATTCCTTTGCCACAGCACCCTAAGCCACTGAGCGTTTTACAGTCCAAAGTCTTGAGATGGGTCAATGACGGCTGCCCGGGCAGCATCTTCGAAGGCTACTCACATCGGATAGCCGCCCGAGCCTTGGCGGACGATCGCTACATCACCATTAAAGGCAAGGGTCCGACCTGGACCGCCAAGATCACCCAGCGGGGTGTGGAGCTCCTTGAGGGTATCGATGACTCCGCTGCCAACAACCACACCCACGAATCTGAGGCCGACAAATTTATACAGAAGCTCACTGCCGCTGGTGGAGTTCTTGAGGTCGAGGGCGGATACTCGCACACCGCAGCCAACGATGCCCTGATCCGTGACGTCATGAAGTCAACTCTGCGCCCGAAAGGCTACAAGCTCGAGATAACGAGCGTCGGGTCGTGGCAGAGCCCAAAGTACGAGGCACGGTGGACGCGCCATTTCCCTGATGACGTCGACGAGCGTCCGGTCCCGGTCCCAGACACGGTGAGCAAATATCACCCGGTCGCCAAAGTGTTCCGGGACGGCACACGGGGCGTGTCGAAAGAGCACGTCGCCCGTGCAGCCAAGCTGCTTCACGCACTGGCCACCGAAAGTACAGCCCGCGGCTACGAAGTCACACTGCCGTCGAGCCACAAACGCACCGACACCCGGAGAACTACAAGTCTCGATGGCGACATCGCCATCACGATCGGCACAACCACCGTCCCACTGGAAATGCGAGAGCTGGCTGTGACAGGTTTGGATGGCCCCGGTAGGACGGTTATTTCTGGCCCCACTTCGTGACTCGCCGGGCATCTTGTGACGGTTATTCGTGGCCCCACCTTCAACGTTGGATTCATCACTGGATGGATGCGGCGGAGGGCTGGTCTGGATGGAGTCGAGAGTGGAGTTGTTCGCGCGGATCCGAAGGGACGCCCGGGTTGAGGGCCTGTCGGTTCGTGCGCTGGCAGTCAAGCACAAGGTTCACCGAAGGACGGTGCGGCAGGCTCTGGAATCAGCTGCCCCTCCGGAGCGCAAACCGAGACAAGGGGTGGCGTGGCGGTTGGAGCCATTCAAGTCTGCGATCGACGCCATGCTGGTTGAGGACACGAGTGCCCCGCGAAAGCAGCGTCATACCGCGCGCAGGATTCTTGCCCGGCTCGTCGAGGAGCACGGAGCGGAGGATCTGTCGTATTCCACGGTGCGTGACTACGTGCGGGTCCGCCGGGCCCAGGTCGATGTGGAAGCCGGCCGCCGGGTTGAGGTGTTCGTCCCGCAGGAACACCCGCCGGGAGCCGAGGCCGAGGTGGACTTCGGTGAAGTCTGGGTCGTGCTGAACGGTGTCAAGACGAAGTGCCACATGTTCGTCTTCCGCCTCTCCCACGCGGGCAAGGCCATCCACCGTATTTACCCGACCCAGGCGCAAGAAGCTTTCCTGGAAGGCCACATCGATGCCTTCAACGAAATCGGCGGCGTGCCGGTCAGGCACATTCGTTATGACAACCTCACGAGCGCGGTCACAGCGGTGGTGTTCGGGCAGGGCCGGCAGCGCCAGGAGAACGACCGGTGGGTGTTGTTCCGTTCGTTCTATGGCTTCGATGCCTTCTATTGCCAACCTGGCATCGCGGGGGCGCATGAAAAGGGAGGGGTTGAGGGCGAGGTGGGCTGGTTCCGCCGCAACAGACTCTCCCCAATGCCGGTCGCGGAATCCTTAGATGAGCTCAACGACCGGATCCGGGCCTGGGAAGTCCAGGACGATCGCCGCCGGATCAACGACAGGATCCGCACTATCGGCGAAGACTTCGCAGCCGAGCAGCCGTTCCTGGCACCGCTGCCAGCGGAGGAGTTTGATCCTGGTCTGGTGCTGAACCCCAGAGTTGATAGGTCTTCGATGGTCACGGTGCGGATGGTGAAGTACTCCGTCCCGGCACGGTTCATCGGTAGAAGGATTCGGGTGTCCTTGCGGGCCTCCGAGGTCGTGGTGTTCGACGGCCGTTCCGTGGTCGCCAGGCATCCACGGATCGTTGCCAAGAGCGGGCAGTCAGTCCAGCTGGACCATTATCTGGAGGTTCTCAAGACCAAACCCGGTGCGCTCCCCGGTTCCACCGCTCTGGCCCGGGCACGGGAGTCCGGGGCGTTCACCAGCGCCCATGAGGCCTTCTGGGCTGCCTCCCGCCGGGTCAACGGCGACGCCGACGGTACCCGTGAGCTCATAGACGTCCTGCTGCTCCACCGCTCGATGGACGCCGGGGACATCTATTCGGGGATCACCGCGGCGCTAGGAGTGGGGGCGGTGAGCGCCGACGTCGTTGCGGTCGAAGCCCGTAGACACGCAACTATTTCGTCCGGGGGTGGGGCCGGTTCGGACCGTCATCCCGGTGCTCATGCTGAATTGGATGTGCAACGGGTTGTCAGCCTGACGCAGCGCCGGCTGATGGACCCTGCCGCGGTCATCGCAGGACTCCCGCCAGACACCCGGCCCGTGCCATCGGTGAGTGCGTATGACGAGCTGCTGGCCAAACGCACCGAACACCATGCAGGAACCGCGTCGAAGGAGAATATCTCATGAGCCCCACCGCCCAGGCCGCCACCATCACCCCGACCCTGCGCCGGCGGCGCGGCCTGACCGAACAGGCTGCCGTCGCCGCCGTGGACCAGGCATGCCGCCGGCTGCGACTGCCCACGGTCCGGGCGGTCCTGGACGAAGCCCTGACCGTCGCCGGGAGGGAACAACTGAGCTACCAAGGCTTCCTGGCCGAACTGCTGCTCGCGGAGTGCGATGACCGGGACCGGCGCTCCTCGATCCGCCGGGTCAAGGCAGCGAACTTTCCGCGGGACAAATGGCTCGGGGATTTTGATTTCGACGCGAACCCGAACATCAACGCCGCGACCATCCACACTCTGGCGACCGGGGACTGGATCCGCAAGGGCGCGCCCCTGTGCCTGATCGGCGACTCCGGCACCGGCAAATCTCACCTGCTCATCGGGCTCGGCACCGCCGCGGCGGAGAAGGGCTACCGGGTCAAGTACACCCTCGCGACCCGGCTGGTCAACGAACTCGTCGAGGCCGCGGATGAGAAAGTTCTGGCCAAGACCATCGCCCGCTACGGTCGGGTCGACCTGCTGTGCATTGACGAGCTTGGCTATATGGAACTGGACCGCCGCGGTGCTGAGCTCCTCTTCCAGGTCCTCACCGAGCGTGAGGAGAAAAATTCCATCGCGATCGCAAGCAACGAATCCTTCTCCGGCTGGACGAAAACCTTCACCGATCCGCGCTTGTGCGCCGCGATCGTGGACCGGCTGACCTTCAACGGCGCCATCATCGAAACTGGTACGGACTCCTACCGGCTCGCCCACACCCTCGCCCAGCAGACCACAAGCTAGACGCGGGTCCTGACCCAGGCTTTCATGCCCGGCATTGATCAGGTGACTTCCAGAAGAGCCGTGCCTGATGGGAGCCCCGGACGGCTTGCTGTCCGGGGCTCCCATGCCGAATGCTCGGTGGCTATCCCTGTGCCGGGACCGGGGACCGGTCTATGTCCCGGGCGCTGTCGTCTCTGATGGGCGGCGTTGGCGGCGCTTGACCGCGTCCACGAGCGTGTCCAGGACGATGAAGGCCAGCAGGCTGTAGCCCAGCAACGGCAGGAAAAGCCCGACGGCGACCATTACGGTGACCGCAGTCAGGACACCTGCCCAGTGCCCGCGCAGGAAGGCGCCCCGCGGTGCCGGGCGGCCGAAGGCCCGGGCGCTGCCGCGGGTGGGACGGCGCTTCCACCACATCACGTAACCCCAGATGACCATGGCGGCCAGGCCCGCGGCGATTCCGAGCAGGACGAGCTGGTTCGGCAGGCCGAACAGCATCCCCATGTGCGCGGCGATACCCCAGCGGGTGAGCTTGGCTGCGAGGTTGAAGTCATCGAAATCGAGGCGGTTGGTGATCTGGCCCGTGGCCGGGTCGATGGCGACGGCGCTGGCCGAGGCGGGCCATTCCCGGCCGGTTTCGGTGACCGACCATGCTGTGCCGGGTTTGGTCGGGGGTTTGATGTCGATCATCGGTGCGGTAATGATGTCGGCGCGGGCGATCCTTGTCACCGTGTCGAACATGGCCGGATCCGGGGCCGGTGCCTGGGCCGGGGCGGCGGTGGATGAGTGGCCGGAGTGGTCTCCTGCCGCGGCGGAAGCGGGGCCTGTCAGGGACGTCTTCAGGGTCGGGGTGGTCCAGTCGAAGGCGGTGCGCAGGGTGCTGACGTTGGCGCCGGCGTTCTCTGACCAAGTGAGACCGGTAGCGGAGAGGAACATGAAGGCCGCGAACAGGATGGTTCCGGTGGTGCCGTGCAGCCACACGGTCCGGGCGCGGCCCGTGGCCGGGCGCGGTTTCGCGGCGGTGTTCTTGGTGGTGGTGCCCTTCCGGCGGATCCTCTCGATCCACAGCAGCAGGCCGCCCAGGGCGATGACCCAGAGCCAGGATGCTGCGAGCTCGCTGTAGATGCGGCCGGGTTCGCCCAGGTTCAGGGAGCGGTGGAGGTTGGAGATCCAGGTCCGCAGCGGCAGTGCACCGCTGCTGCCGTAGGTGGGAAGGTCCCCGCGTATTTCCGCCGTGCCCGGGTCAACGAACAGTGTCCGGTATTGGGATTCGCCCAGGGACGGGTCGGCGAACAGCACCCGTGTGGTGTCTTCCGGTCCGGGGGCTGGCCGGACGGTGACCGGGGCCGCGCCGCCGGCGTGGTCCATGGCCGCTTTGACCTGGGCCGAGAGCGGCAGCGGGTCGGTCACGGCGGGAACGTGCAGTTCCTTGGAATACATGGCCTGCTCCAGTTGCGGGGCCATCGCATACAGGCCGCCGCTGACGGCCGCGATGAGCAGGAACGGTCCGGCCAGGATTCCGGCGTAGAAGTGGATCCTGAGCAGGAAGGCCCGGAACCAGCCACGGTCCGCGGCCGGCCGGGTGGCCGGATCGGGTTGCGGTGGAGTGTGTGATGCCCCGGCAGGGGGCTTGGTCAGAAGAGTCATGAGTTGTTTTTGTGTCTTTCAAGAAGTAGTTTCCGGGCACGCGACAGGGCGCGGCTGGGTGCGGAACGGCCGCGCAAAATGTGGCCGCGTCGCCGTGGAATGCGGGCAGCACGGAACCGGCCGTGCCGGTGGGTCCGGAACAGGCCGGGTCGTGCGTGTGGCCGGTGGAGGGTTAGTTGCCCTTGGCGGGGCGGGTGCGGGCCAGTGCGGTGACGCCGGCGGCCAGGCCGATCAGCCCGGCAGCGAGCCCGAACCAGCCAGCCGTGGATCCGCCATCCCCGGCGGACGCGGTCGCTGCCGCCGGCGCAGGGGTTGCTGCCGCGGACGATGTCGGGGCGGTCGTCTCGGTGTCCTTGGCCGTGGTGACGAACGAGGGCGCAGGGTGTTCGGGCTCGGTCTGTCCCTCAACGGTCTTCTCGTCCCATTTCACGATCGTGCCGTCGGTGTAGGTCTGGGAGGCGGGGAGCGTCACGGTGGTGCCGGCATCCGGCAGGATGCCGACGGAGAGGGCGAAGGCCTGGTACTCGTTCTGGCCGATCTGGTGCGCGGCGTCTGCTGTCCAAACGACGGAGCTGGGGGCCTTGGTCACCGTGGTTCCGGCAACGGTCACGGGCTTGGGGAGATCGGCGATGATGACCTGGGCGGTCCAGCCCTCGACGGGCTTCACGGACACCGAGGTGAAAGGGGTGTCGGTCGGGAGGGTCACTTCGAGCTTGTTCGTCTTGGCCGTGGCCGATTCGTTGGGCACGTTGAAGGTCAGGTGGGTGTAGCCGCCTGCTGCCGTGTCGTCAGGATCAACATGGACATGGGCGGACGCGGCGGTCACGCCGAAGGCGAGCAGCCCGGCGGCCATCGTGGCGGCCGATATGGTTTTGAGGGTACGGCGGAGAGAAGACTTCATGGCAGGGATGCCTTTCACAAAAAGAACGGTTGGGAACCTGGGCACGGAACACGTCCGGGCCGGTGGAGGGTAGCGGTCTGCCGCCGGGTCCCTGCCCGTTCTGGAAAGGTAACGGTGGGTTTAGGCGGCGTTCAGCATCGTCGGTGGGCCGCGCCGTGCGGGCATGCGCCGGACCAGCTGGTCCCGGGGAAGGACGAGGGGCGCCACGCACGGTCCGGGAACGCGCGCCGGAACGATGGTGCACGATACGGGAAGCTGGGCCAGCGGGCGCAACCAGGCGGCCAGCGCCCACAGGGCCTGCTCACCACGGGCCAGCACCGCAGCGGTGGCGAGGGTCGCCACAGCATGGGCGGCGAACATCTGCCAGTCACCGGCCGCTACGTGGGCCGGTGGTGCGGCACTGAACGAATCGACGGCCGGGACCGGAGTGTGGTGGGCGTGGCCGGACACGGCCGGGCCGGCTGAAGGCGCCGCGCCGGAGAGAGCGTGGAAGGCCCAGTGCAGCCAGAGCTGTCCTGCGCCGAGCAGCGCGGCCAGGACGGGCGTGCTCAAACGGAACTTCGTTAGCATCGAGACGGGCAGCACCGTCAACGCGCACAGTGCCATGAGGACGGCAGGTTCGGGAAGGTTCCCGCCGCCGGCCAGGTGTCCTCCCGCGGCGAGGCCCAGAATGGTGGAACCGATCAACCCGGTACGGAGCAGCCGGAAGGAAGCACGCGTCGTCATTGGCGGTCCTTTCCGGTCTGGGCTCAAGCGGTCATCACGACAAATTCTACGGTTCCCGCGTTGCCGGAGCCCCCTATGGGAATGTTCGTGACGACGCCCGATGTGCTACTGCTCTTCCACGGGATCGTTTACGGACAGGCGCCGCCGGACGTACAGGACCCAGACAACCAGCCCGCCCAGCAGCACGGCACCCCCGGCAGCCACCACGCCCCAGGGAAATTCCGCTGTCGCCGGGGGCTTCGGCGCCGGCGTCGTAGGCACCGACGAAGTGCCTTGGCCGACCGTGAACGAGAACGTCCCCTCGATCGGATGGGAATCAGAAGAGACCACGCGCCAGATCACGGTGTACCTTCCGGCCGGGGCGCCGGCCTTCACCGCCTGGGAGACATGGTTATCAACAATCGACACCGGGCCCTCGGCCTGGTTCGTACCGCTTTCAACCTTAACCAGGACCTCGGAACCAAGCGCGAGTGGCGTGTTACTGAACGTCAACCGAACCATGGAAGGAACCGAGGTAACCGCCGCCCCATCAGCCGGCTCGGTAGCCTCAAGCACGTCATGCGCCGCAGCCGGCGACACCGGCAGCAAAACCAGAGCAAACGCCAACGCCCCTAAAATGCAAGACGCTAAGACGCGCCGCATCAGCCCACCGATCCACACAACATCCACGACAACCATCTTCCGACATCCCGATCAGCACTTCTACCCAGTGTAGAACCACGAACAAGATGGCAAGGACCTCAGCCAGGATTGCCCCGGAAGCCCACCCCACCCGTCAAGGTGGTCCTGGTTCAAGCTTCACAGCGGTCCCAAATTAGCTTGACATACTCATGTCAGCGCCGCTCCTCCGCGCGTCACGCTCCACGGGCTTGCTGCTGATAATTTTCAGGTATGAAAGCACGTCCCGGCCTCTGGTGACCCCGGGACCGGCACGCCGCACTCCCTGGCCCTGGTCTTCCTTGCCGGCGCCATCATGCTTGTCGCGTTCGCCCGCTTCAGCAATGACAAGAGCTTCGCCGTCCTGGGACAGAACAAGCCGTTCCTCGTCGCCATGACGCTGGGCTCCATCACCGGGACCGTGATCGGCGGACTGCTGCTGGGCGTTGTTACGAGCCTGGTCCTGATTCCCCTGCTCGTCCTGCTCCTGCTGCCGTCATCGATCAGAGTCTGAAATCACGACAAACCGCCGTTCCCGTCATCGCAAGCCCCGCAACCCTACGAACTAGCCTCATGACGTGGGGCCAGAAATAGCCGTCACAGTGGGGCCAGAATTGGTTGACAAACTCAAGAGCTCCCCCCGAACGGCGGATCCGCAAGGCCATACATCCCCAAATACAACTCCCGCAACCAGTCCTGGACGACTGTAAGCAACACCGATTTCGTATCAACGGGGCGGCTCCAACTGGAGCTGACACAAAAATACTCAACCAACGGGCGTCAGGAGCGGTTCCGCGACGGCAAGCGACAGCAACTCGACACCGCCCTGCCGGCCATACTTCGCGAGATCGAAATTCAACATCTGGAAAACGAGTGGAAGCGCGAGAAAGCACGCCTCAAGGAGGAGGAAACGCAGCGACGGTGGGAAGCAGCCATGAAGCGCGCCCGCATACGAATCCAGGACCACCACAAGGCCTAGCAGCTCAAGATACAGGCTGACGCATGGGCAGAGACCGGCTTGCTGCACAAGTACGTGGATGCCCTCGAGGCGCGAGTGTCCTTAGAACGGGATGAAGAGCTGGTCAATCGCGGGATGGCCTGGCTGGCATGGGCACGCGACTACATCGACGCCAACGATCCTCTGCTCCGCCCCGTCGAGGTTCCCGTCTTGGCAGACTATCGCGATGAAGACCTTGTGCCGTTTCTCGACGGTTGGAGTCCACACGGACCGCATGGGATCAGGTAGAAGCGTATCGCTTTGAGCATGCGATAATTTCTGCCAATTCCCGGCCCTTCCAGGGCACTACGCCAGTCCAACAAAACGAGGACTGGTTCGCATAGCCTAGGGCTTACGACTATTGGGGGAACCAGTGAATCTAAGTCCAGCTTTCGGTGTTATTGGTGTTCTGTACGCTGTCTTTACGATCGTGCTGGCCGGACTGGCGGTATACGCCCTGGTCCTCGTCATCGTGTTCCTCCGGCTGCGCATTACTGAGCTGAAGCAGGCTCGACGGCCCAAGGACGACCCCCTGCGGTGATGACACTGGCAAGCAAATGACCCAGACGAAGCGCACCGCGCCCGATCCTGAGTGGGTGCTGATGTACCGGCAAGGCATTCCCACGTCGAAAATCGCCGCGGTCACCGGCGTCGCTGAAACCACGGTCAGGTACCACCTGGCCATTGCCGCCAAGCTGGATCCCCGCATCAGGGCTGAGCATCAGGCGGCGCTTCCCGCCGCACTCCCGCGTCTAACAGCAGCTGGCCGGCGGAACCAGGAAGACATCCTCTCCGTCTACAAGACCAAAGGCCAGTTGCCAACCTTCAGCCGCTCGGCCCGCGAAAAGGCACTGGCAGTGTGGCTGCATCGACGCCGTAAGGAAGCAGCGCAGGGAACCCTCTCCCCTGCCTACGCTGACGCCCTGGACGTGATCCCGAACTGGCGGAAACCATCGACAAAACAGGCTGACGACGAAGCGCGCTGGACGCAGCGCCTTACCGAGGTCGCAGAGTACCGGGCTGCCGGCAACAATTGGCCCCGGCACAACAAAACCAACGACCCGTTAGAACGAATGCTTGGCGTGTGGCTGCACGTCCAACGCATCAACGACCGCGCCGGCAGGCTGGAACCCGTCAGGAAAGACCAGCTGGACACGGTAATCCCGGGGTGGCGGCAGGGCAGGGCCAGGAGAGGTGCTAACAGCAGGATAATCAGGCAGGGTCGTCTGCCCTAAAAGGGGTCAGATGAATCACTTCCTCGGGTCTCGTCCAAGAACTTCGTCGACACACAAGCGAGTCCCAGTTAACTTCCCCGGTGGCGTCCATCCTGCACAGCCACCGGTCTCCTATGTCAGTTTGGGCGTCGGCACCTCCGCCCCTGAACGTCACCAGCCCAGACCCAAACGGACCCAGCTCGTAATTTTTTGACGGTAACGCCCACCAGTGAACGGCTACTCACCGTCTGGCTCCCCCTCGTCTATGAGCTCACCGGCGGCGATGCGTTCCGCGGTGCGCCGGTAAGCCTCAGTGACGTAGTCCTCGATGTCCTGGCGGCCGATGCGCCACTGGCCGCGCCCACCGATCTGAATGGCGCGAAGCTCACCTGTCTTCAGCAGTGCCCGGATCTGGCTGTGGGACACGTTGAGTTCCTCGGCTGCCTGCTCGATGGTCAGGAATCGGAGCTTCTTGGGTTCTTCGGTCACCCGTTCATCCTATGTGCGGGCCACCCGGCTAGGGGTACGAACAAATAACGAGACAAGATACCCGCCTTCGCGACGCCTCCCCTGGGCCAACCTGGTTTCCCCAGGCTTAGCACGGAAGCACCCGCGAACGCGCGGGTAGATAGCTCAACAGATGTTTAGCGGCCTAAAGTTCATTGAATCCCGCACCCACTCGCTACAGCCCGCCTCCGCCCTTCCACTCTTCAGGTTTCACCCGCTTGATGCTGGACGAATGCGCCCAACCCACGTGGTATTTGCCGGATGAGTCGAGCCATTCAATCAGGCCATAGTTCCGGGTCCAGCCCACAGCTTTGCCATAGATGCCGCTCACGTAGACCAGGGGCGGGCCATACTTCGGGAACTCTCTGATGGGAGCCGGGTCATCAATCGGTCGCCTCTCTTCCGCTTGGATCCGGGCGAACATACGCTCAGAGTCCTCAGGAGTACCTCGCTTGATCACGGCTTAATCATAGAACATATATTCGAATAGCTTCGCCTGTGAGCCTCGAGCAAGCAGGTCTGCGCATGCGCCGCGCCGCGTGCAGGTCGGAGCATTCGACGGCTTCGAACCTGCCGGCGGTGAAGTAGGCGACTATCCGGTCATAGGCAGGACGCCGCTTCGTCTTGGTGAATCACCCATAGCTCGTTGGAAGTGTGACTCGTAAACTTGGTCGACCCATCGGATCGGGCGCGCAAATCGCTGTTTCGCGGAGATGCGCTCCCCTAGCGGTGCCGCCGCTCAGTTTCATCACGCCCGTTCGTCTTCGCCCCACTCCTCGTGCCCGAGCGGGGCTTCGTTCAGCTCGTCTCGACGTGCCCGCCAGTCGGGAAGTGCGAGGTCCATCAAGGACACGAACTTCTCGCCGTGACCACGCTCCAAGAGGTGCACGAGTTCGTGGACGACGATGTACTCCAGGCAACGCGGATCCTTCTTCGCCAACTCCGGGTTGAGCCAGATCGTCCGTGACGTGGTGACGCAGGTGCCCCACTTGGTCTTCATCCGGCGCACGACGAACTTGTCAGCCTCGACCCCGAGGATCGGCTGCCATTTCTCCAGCAGCGCGGGTACGGCGGCCTTCAGCTCACGCCGGTACCAACGATCCAGTGCGCCGAACCGCCCGGCGGCGTCGGTTCCGGATGGAGTGATCACCCAGAGCGTATTGCCCTTGATCTCGACACCGTATGCGCCGCTCGACTTGGAGACGTCGAGGAGATACCGCTGCCCCCATACGAAGTGGGTCTCTCCCGAGACCATCCTGCGCTCTGTCTGCCTGTCTGCATTCTGGAGCTGCTCCCGCTGACGCTTGATCCACGAGAGCCGCTGCACCACCGCGAGCCGGATAGCTTCTTCAGTAGTCCGCTGCGGTGCGGCGACCCGCACCCTGCCCACCGGCGGGTAAACAGAGATGTGCAGGTTCTTGATGTTTTTGTAGACGACGTCGACGCCAAGGCCCGCGACGGTGAGGTAGGCGTTAACGGTACTCATCGTTGTTCTTCAACAGTTCGATGAACTCCGCAAGTGAATCCTCTTCGACGCCTGGGAGTTCCTTGCGCAGCTCACGAGCGAGGGCGCGTTCCTTCATCTTGCCGGCACCGGCGTCGGCCCATCCGTGCTCCTTGCTCGCTTGGATTCGGTGATGCAGTGCTTCGTGGTCGACAGCCAGATCTTCTGGACGCCACCCGAAGTCCATGATCGCCCGACGCGCTGGTGTGCTCGCCCATTCCGGGTAGGCCTTGCCGTCTGCTGCCTCCCGGGTGCCGACCTTCTTCGTCAGCTCGATGAGTTTGCGGAGGTAGTCTGCGTAGTCCTCGGCGTCTTCCTTCTGCTTCTCGATGAGTGCGTCGAGGAGTTCGGACATGTGCTCGTAGTAGCGCGGGTTCATCGCGTGCTCGTCGACGATCGTCTTGCGGACGTTGTTAATGATCGTCTCCGCTGTGGCTGCGCTGCTGCCCCTAATTCCAGGTGGCAGCGTGTCGACCGCGTCGGGCCCGCGCTCGACGATCAGCTGGACCAGGGTCTTCTCCAGGTCGGCGACCTGTTCAACGGGTTTGGCATTGATGTAGTTGTCGAGCAGTTGGCGCATCCCTGCCTCATACTGCTTCATGTCGATGTTCTCGCCGGCTCCGGCCTCGACCTCGCTCTTGACGGCGGCGTAGTGGGCGACCTCGTCCTTGATCGACGCCATCTCAGCGGCCGTGTAGCCGGCGGCTTCCATGTCGCTGGCGACGGCTCCGAAGGCGCGTACGAGGGTGGCAACGGACTTGTAAAGCAGGACGCGTTTGGGTTCGTTGTCCTTGATCTGGTCGGCATCGCCGGGCGTAGACGCAACGAAGTAGTGCTGGTATTCGAGCGTGCCTTTGGGCGGGGCGACCGGCTCGCACAGAGCACGGACGGCGTCGAGAGCCTCCTCGAGATCTTTGCGGTCCTGCTCATTGCGGTCGCTGATCAGTCCGTCGACGTCATCGGCCTCGTACTCCCCGAATGCTTCGGAGGTATAGTCGGTGACAGTCTTGTCGAGCGACTTGAACAGGTCACGGTAGTCGACGATGTACCCGTAGGTCTTGTCGTCGCCGTCGAGACGGTTGACGCGGCAGATTGCTTGGAAGAGACCGTGGTCGCGCATTCTCTTGTCGATGTACAGGTACGTCGCACTCGGCGCGTCGAAACCGGTCAGGAGTTTGTCGACCACGATGAGCAGCCGCATCTGGCCGGGCTCGTTGACGAACTTCTTCTTGGCATCGGTCTCGAACTCTTCGACCCGGCTGATGGCCTTGTCGGGGTGCTCGCCGAAGTAGTCGCCGAGCATCTGCCGGTAAATCTCGTACTTGCGGAGCTCTTCCGTGTCGCCCTCACCCGCGTCTTCCTTGGAGATCGCGGTCGGGTTGGGCTTGTAGCTGGTGACGATCGCGACCTTGCCCCTGAAGCCGCTCTTCACGAATGCCTCGTAGAAGGTGCAGGCCTGATAGACCGAATCGCTCACCAACATGGCGTTGCCCCGGCCGCTGATCAACCGTGGCTGGGTCTCCATGTCCATGAGGATGTCCTGGACAATCTGCGCCGAGCGGGGTGCAGAGGAGAAGACCTTCTGGATCGTGCCCCACTTCTGCTTCAGCCGAGCCTTCGACAGGTCGGTGAGGTTCCTGGTCTTGGCGTCGAACCACTTGTCGACCGCCGCGGATCCCTGGAGCTCCTGCTCGACCTTGCGGGCCTCGTACTTCAGATCGAGTACGACGCCGTCGCGGACGGCCTCGTCGAACTTGTAGGTGTGGATGAACGACCCGAAGGTCTCGATGCTGGTCTTCTTGTCACTCTTCAGCAGCGGCGTGCCGGTGAAGCCGACGAACATCGCGCCCGGCAGCAGGTCCTTCATGATGCGGTGCATTTTGCCACTCTGGGTGCGGTGGGCCTCGTCGACGAACACGAAGATGTTGCCCTTGGCCCTGAAGCCGTCGGGGATCTTCGTCTTGAGCTCCTTCGCGAAGTCCTCGGCGTCCTTGTCGCGGACCTCGTCGTCGGTGCCGCGGAACTTGTGCACCAGGGAGCACATGAGCCGCGGGTTCGAGGTGTTGAGCATCGCGAGCATGTCCGCGCCCGACTGGGTGCGGACGATCTTCTCCCCGACCCCGGAGAACCCGCCCTCGATCTGCTCGTCCAGCTCAGTGCGGTCGGTGATCACAAGGACGCGGGCATCATGCTGGGTCTCCAGGATCCACTTGGCCAGCCACACCATCGTCAGGCTCTTGCCCGACCCCTGTGTGTGCCAGATGATGCCGCCCTCGCGCTTGGCGATGCGGGCCTGAGAGGCCTTGACGCCGAAGTACTGGTTGTGTCGCGGGGACTTCTTCACGCCTGCGTCGTAGACGATGAAGTCGTGGATGATCTCCAGGAAGCGCTCTTTGGAGCACATCTGGGCGATCGCCAGGTCAAGGTCAGCGTTCTCGCCTTCCTCCTTCCACCGCAACCAGTACTTCTCCGGGGTCTCGATCACCCCGTAGTGCAGCCCCTCGACATCGTTGCCCGCGAACAGCAGCTGGACCGTTGTGAAGAACGGGCGGACGAAGTCGTGGCGCTGGTTGCCGATGTTCTGACGGATACCGCTGGCGACGCTCACCGTCGAGCGCTTCAACTCCACCACACCGAGCGCGATCCCGTTCACATAGAGGACGAGGTCGGGTCGCTTCGTGTGCTGACCCTTGACCGTGACTTCTTCGGCCACGACGAAGTCGTTCTTTGTCGGATTGGTCCAGTCGATCAGGTGGACCGACTGGGTGGTCTGGTCGACGTCGGTCTTGACCTTCGCGCCGTATCTGAGCAGCTCATAGACTTTGCGGTTCTGGTCGTACAACGAAGAGCCGCCGCCGAACGCTGCAGCGGTCATGAGTTCATGTACCGCTCGAGAGACCAGAGCCTCGTCGTACCCACGACCGAGCAGGTAAGCGCGGAGCTTGGCTTCATCGACGCAGCGGTTGTCCTGGTCTTTCAGGTTCCCGCCGTAGATGTACCCAAGCTTGTGCCGGAAGAGCTCGACGACCCGGCGTTGTGTCTCGCGCTCCTTCTGACCGACCGTGCTCATGCCTCCTCCTTCACCGGCAGGCGGGTCCGGCCCGTCAACAGCTCCTGCATCATCCCAACCTTCACGGCACGAGCAGACTCCAGACGACGCTCCAACGCTGCGATCTCAGCATCTGCATCATTCAGAACGGCCGCAATGGCATCCCTTTCAACAACGTCCATTGACCAATCGATTTCGAAGGCACGAACTTGATCGGAGTTCACCGAGGTGAAGGTACTTCCTTGCTCAAAAAGGGCCCATTTGTCCTCTGCCGCAACCAATGCATGGAACAAGAAGTCGGTCGAATCAGTGGTCGACAGTCCACATACACCCCGCCCCAGGCATGCATCTGCATGTGCCCTCGCCGTGAAGCCAACTGGCGCACGCACTGTGAGAACTACGTCGCCCTTACGAACTCTTTTCGACGGAGACGTGGTCCAGACACGGTCAAATGAACGGCGGTTCTCAATATCAGCGTTACCCTGTATGAGCACCACACCATGCGCCTTGGTGTTGTATGACGATCCAGAAGGCGATTGCCCCATCACCACAGTCGCCACCTCACCAACCGTGCGGACCTGCCATTCGTCTCTGAATCCCTGGAGGCGGGTGCGGCCGGTGAGGAGTTCCTGCATCATGCCCTGCTTGACATCACGCTTCTTCTCGATCAGAGCCTGCAAACAGTCGACAAGGGCGGACGCATCATCGAGAACCTCGGCGATGACCCGCTGCTCTGGCACGTCGGGCAGCGCTACCACAACAGACTTCAGATCCCGCTGACCGATGTTAGCGCGTATCCCGCCCTGCCCCCGTCCCGTGATCTGGCTCCGCACGTCGTCTCCTCGTAAGCAGTACTTCGAGTATCCGACATCAAGATGCGCCGTCTTCGGTTGGGCGCGGAAGACGAAGCCGCCGAAGACCACGGGTTCGTCGCCCAGATATGTAGAGCTGAGGCCGACCTCGTCTTGTGTCTCTGATGTCCTGTTAAAGAGAACATCGCCGTGGTTCACCCTGTAACGAACAAGGGTCGACTTGGGCAGCGCGATGCGACCAGGGATGGCGTCTACGGCCAGTGACTCGCTGGTGATGACTTCGAGGACATTCACGAAAGGAGTACCCTGGCCATAGGCCGACTTGTCCGCGTTGATGCCGTTCGAGAATTCGAACAATTCTCCAAGCCGGTGTGTCGTCCAGTCGTCCGGCCGGGTCATGCTTTGACCCCCATCGCCGCAAGGTGCTCGGCCACTCTCGCGCCGAGCTTTTCCGCCTCCGTGTCGAGCTCCCCAGCGGTGCGGTCGTAACGGTTGGCCAATTCCCGGAGGCGAGCAACCAGCGCTTGGCCGAGCGCAGTCACCTCGGCTCCGATCCGAGCGCGGATCGTGCCGCCCCACTTGTCGTCGATGACGAGCGTCTGGATGTCGTCGATCGTGAGCTTCGAGTACTGCGCCAGCGCCTGAGCCTCGAGCTCGGCCGTCGCTTCCTTGACCGCATTCTTGGCAGCAGCGTCGGATTCGTACAGCTTGATTACATGCTGTAGGGCCTGAAGCTCATCCGCCTCAGCACCTTCCCGCTTAGCGATGCGGAGTCGAGCGGTAGCCATGGCCTTGGTTATCTTGTCGTCTTCAACGGCTTCCCAAAGGAGCCCCTCTTCGACAGCGTGTTCCTCCGCATACGCCTCGACCGCCTGGTTAGAGGCCTCCTGCTCTGCGGCAAGTCTCTCGAGCTCGGCCCTCTCTTCCGGGAAGAATCGGGCAATGACGTACTCTGGCGGGATCAGGTCCATGACCCACCGCTTCGCGGTTGCCCGAGCACCCGTAACAATGTGGGCGTCTTCGTGCTTGGGCTTGTTGTTCTTGTCCTTCCAGGTGCGTGCGGCGCGCGGCTGCACGGCTTGGGTCCAGCCTTGGCTGACGATCAGGGACACGTCGTCGTGCATGACGTCGTTCCAGTAGCTCATGAGCTTCTCGTAGACGCCGTATTCGTCGATCAGCGGTCGCCGCCGGAACGCCTCCAGTAGTGCCTCGGAGATGTCGTGGATGACGTCGTTCGGCTTGGTGTTCGATTCGATCTTCTCGAGCAGGCCGCGCTTGCTTGCCCACCACTGCTGGACCGTGTTCGTTGTGTCGTGGTCAAAGGCTTGGTACTCACTGGAGCCAGTGATCGTTGACTTTATATCGCTCGGCTCGACCTTCGATTCCGAGTAGCCATCACGCAGCGGCACGAAGAGTTCGCTACGGAGAGACGGAAACGCATCCCAGTAGGGCTGGAGCGCATCGAGGTCGCGGTTCGGGATGCCTCCGAGCATGTGGGCGTGGAGGTCCTGGATGTCCTCGGGCTCGGAAGAGTCGATGTAGCGCGGGATGTTGAGGTTGTAGTCGTTCTTCGGATCCGCAATCTCGCTGACCGGCACCATCCGGGAGTAACGGGAGATTTCCTTGCCGCTGGTAAAGGCGTCGACGATCTTGTGCATGTCGCGCGGGCGCAGGCGGTTCTTGGGGCCGTCCTTGGCGAAGCCCGTGCTCGCGTCGATCATGAAAATGCCGGTGCGCGCCTGGGCGTCTTCCTTGTCGAGCACGATCAGGCAGGCGGGGATACCGGTGCCGAAGAAGAGATTCGCCGGCAGACCGATGATCGCCTTAATGTAGCCACGCTTGATGAGCTCGGTGCGGATCTTCGCCTCGGAGTTCCCGCGGAACAGCACACCGTGCGGGAGGACGACGACACCCTTGCCTCGCGGCCGCAACGACTTGACCATATGCAGGAGGAAGGCGTAATCGCCGTTCTTGTCCGGCGGGGTGTCGAATCCGTCGAAACGGCCGAAGGAGAAGTCGAAGCCGTTGCGCCAGGTCTTGTGGGAGAACGGCGGGTTGGCCACGAGGTAGTCGAATGTCTGGAGGTTGCCGTTGTAGGTGAACTTCGGATTCGCCAGCGTGTTGCCCTGGCGCAGGTCGTGGGTCTCGTTGCCGTGCAGAATCATGTTCATCCGCGCGAGCGCCCAGGTGGCGTTGTCGTTCTCCTGGCCGTAGATCGTCAAGCCGTTGGGGGCGGCGTCGGCGACCTTGATCAGCAGCGATCCGGAGCCGCATGTCGGGTCGTACACGGTGGTGGACTTCGGTGTGTTTGCCGGGATCTGGAGTAGCTGCGCCATCACCCGTGAGACCTCGGCCGGGGTGTAGAACTGGCCCTTGCTCTTGCCGGACTGGGTGGCGAAGTGCCGCATGAGGTACTCGTAGGCGTCGCCCAGGAGGTCGTCCCCTTCGGCTTTGGAGCCGGTGAAGTCCATGTCCTGGAAGATGCCGATCAGGTTCGAGACCTTGTCTTGCAGCTCCTTGCCGGAGCCCAGCTTGGCGGGGTCGTCGAAGTTTGCGTTGTTGATGACGCCCAGCAGGTCGTTCTCTTCGGCGAGACGCCTGACGGCGATGTTGACCTTCTCGCCGACGTCGGGCTTGCCCTTCAGCGAGATCAAGTAATCGAAGGATCCATCTTCGGGGACGTAAATCAGGGCTGACTTGTCGGCCTTCGCCTGGTCAGAGACGTACTTCACGAACAGCAGTGTGAGGACGTAGTCCTTGTACTGGCTGGCGTCCATCGATCCACGCAGCTCGTCGGCGCTGCTCCACAGTGAGGAGTACAGGTCAGATTTTTTCAGCGCCACAGTTCAATCTTTCTACGTTCATGCATGTATTCCGGGCCGAGAGGGCTTCCCGGGCCGCCAGCACTGCTCAGGGTCTTCCACTGCCATCGCCCTCGTCCGAGATTGCGGCCCCGCCGCTGCGGACCCAGGCGTCGACCTCGCTGGTCTGGAACTTCCAGAGCCTGCCGACCTTGTGGGCGGGCATGGAGCGTTCGGCGATCCAGGTGTAGACAGTCTCCTTGGTTACGCCGAGGTGGGCTGCGATTGCGTCGGCGGCGAGCCACGGTTCGCTCAATACTGCACTCCTCGGGACCGGCGGCGGCCGCCTGGTCGCGGTCTGACCCGATCTTACTCGATCTGACTGGGTTTGGATCGGGTTCAACCGAGCATGCACCTCGCCTCGGCGATAAGGAGTGACATCGTGCGAACTTCGACACGAGTCTCAGACGCCGGCGGCGATGATCGTCGACAGCCACCGTTGCGTCCGGGCTCTGACGTCTTCATACCGTCATCATGACTGAATATTGAAGAGCCGGACGAGGTGTCCGACGGCTGATGCATGGTCGCCGGCCTCGGCTGCTTCTCGCGCGAGGGCGGCGAGTCTCGCTGCCTCGTCCACGGCAAGCTTTGCAAGGATCGACTCTGTCACGTTACTGGTGCCCATGGCGATGCGCCGTCCGTAGTTGGTGGGGTCATTCATCTCTCGGAGGCCGCTGCTTGAAAGCGACTTGAAGAGGGTGCGGAGATCCCAGTCGTAGATGATCGGCGTGTTGCCGAGCGCGTATTGGGCCGTGCGCATCTCCAGGTAGAACGACGACAGCGGGACGTTGTTCCAGGCCCGCCAGGTCTTCACAAGGCGGATGAGGCCTTTCGCCCGGCCATCTGTCTCCTTCTGTGCTCGATTCACGTACTCCAAGTGCACAGCCGGATTGCTGCGAATCCAGCCGATGCCGTTGGGGTCGGGAATGTCGTAGTCGTCTGTGCTCTGGAAGTAGGCAGGCGTGATTTCCACGTCCGGGCCGTCATCGAAGTAGCGCAGGCGTACTGCTGGCCGGTCTATGGATACAGATGCACCCTGGATACCACGCGCCAGCGACGCCCGCAGCACTTCGAGCGTTGTTGAAGAGAAGTTCGGTTGGATCCCCGGCATTGTGACGAAGTAGTCTACGTCGCTAAACCGGTCGAGGGCGGTGCCGTGGTGCCACGAGCCGGTCTCCCGCATGCGGATGATGCCCAAATCGGATGTGAGCCAGTCCTCGATTTCTCCGCGGTGACGTGCCGCCAAAGTACGCGCCGCCTCATCGGGGGTCATTGCGCGGATCAGCGAATCCAACGTCGAGGCTGCAGTTGCGCTCATGCGGCATCGGCCCTGAACTGCTGGCCGCCATCCCGCTCGACGTTTCGTTTAGCCTTCTTGTAGGCAAATCGAGGAATCGGATCCGAGATGTGGTCGAGATCGGATGCACGTGCGGCGAGCCCGTCGAGTGCTTCACGAAGTGTGGCGATCGGGTCGCTGGGAACCTGGATGTGGAGCAGCCTCCGAGCGTCGTTACGCAGCGTGGTGTAGTCGTTGCCCCGAGCGACGGCAAGCTCGGCAAGCTTGTCCGGGTGGCTGGTAGTGAGTACAGCGGCAGCCACCGCTGCAAGTACAGCGAGGATGCCAGAGGCCACTTGTGAGTCGGTGGCGAACGTCAATACCGCTGCGAGCGTGCTGAGGGCAGCGGTGAGACCGCCAAGGCTCCAATGGATGGTTCGCCAAGCCTTGGCGGCCTCGAACTGTCCTTGTGCTGAATAGACCGCGCTTTCGTGGATGCGGGATACTTCGCCGCGGATGGACTCACGCTGAGAAGATTCTGCGAGATTCAACGGGTCACCCATAGCCATGCTCCCGCTTCTCCGCCCGGATCTCATACAAGGTTCCGGACCTTCCTTCCGCGGATGAGCTTTGGAACGATCTCAATCCTCCCGGCGGCTTCGAGGCGCTTGAACAGAGTTTCGTTCGACGATCCTCCGGGGAGGTCGAACTCTATCCCGGGACCTGCCAACAGCTCGTCGTAGGGCTGGCCGAGCGACACGAGGATGCCCGAGAGATCGGCCGGGTCGGTGTCTTTAGCGTAGGTCAGCTGACGCAGGACCACGTCCGGGTCCTGTGTAACACGAGCGATACGGCGGATCTCCCCGAGGGGCAGCCAGACCTGGCTGGCGATCGCGAACTGTCCGGCGGCGCGTAGAGCTTTCTTGTCGTCGCCAGGCACATAGTCGCCAAGGCGCTCGACCACCATCCGACGCAGCTCGTCGGGAATCCATGGGCTCTCCACGAACTCGCCGACGAAACCCGCCAAGAGCGCCGGCGTCATGAACTCCGAGGCATTCTCCGACACCGCGAAGGCCTCGGAGACCGATTCCCACCCGCACTCCGCGAAATGAGCGAAGGTGTCGAAAGTATCCGGCAACAGCTTCGCCTCCAGCGCACTGGCGAGTAGCTGGTCTGGGCTCGGAGTCACCTCAGCGAGCTCAATCGCGGACTCGAGATTCAGCTGCTTGACGAGTTGGACCCGGGCCTGCGCCGTAAGATGCGTCGAAGCATTCAGTACGCGGACCGCGAGGACGCCTCGGTCCTGGTCCGCAATCTCCTCGATGTCCCGCAGTTCGACCGGATCGGCTCCGTCCGGGACGAGAAGGCCGGACAGACGTTCGTCGACCCCATGAGCCAGTGCGTAAGCGGATACGTTGGCGACCGTCGGAGCCATGATGCCCGCATCCACGATCAAGAGCCAGGTCGGCTGTGGGACGTCCTCGATCTCCTGGATTGTGGCGGAATCGGAGCTCCGCTCGATGACGTCGCGCAGCTGGTCCTCCGTCCACGAGCCGTGCTGCTCGTTGATGAGATCGACCAGTACGGACTCCATGAGCACGATCGGCTGGGCCGACCCGTCGGCCTCCATTGCGGCGATGTAGTCGTCGATGTGCGTCATGCAGAACTCCCACACGCTCGGCTTCTTGCGCACCTCGTCGAGCGTCGGGGCTTCGTCGACCTCGAGTGCCAGCTGTAGGTTTGGCGGGCTGATCTTGTACCTGTGCGCTGCCACGATGCGGTCCCGGAGCGGGGCGCTCAGATCGCCAAGGTCCGTGACCAGCAGGTCCACCGCCTCGAGGATTTCGAAGACCCGCTCAGTCTGTGCTGCGGTCTGACTCTCGCGGACGGCAGTGAGCCGTGGATAGGAAGACTCGAGCAGCGCCCGGGAGGATTCGCCGATCCCGTAGGCGTCGGCATGCAGCGCGTTCAGGAGCGCCGCGTCGAACAGCTTCAGCCGCGTCTCTTCATCCGGGATGCCGGGGTGGTTCGCGAGGTACTCGAAGACGTCGCGCCACGGGTGTTCCGTCAGCTGCTGGACGAATAGATCGCGCGGGGCGTTAGGTGCGTTGAGGAAGGCATCCATGAATGCCTGGACGTCCTTGCCGTCATGCGTGATGACGTACGTGACAAGTTGCTTCGCGTCTTCGGGCTTTTCTTTGAGCAAGTATGACGCGACTTGGAGGTTCAGCGCGCTCACGCTGCTCGTGAAATCGGCCGGGACCTGTTCGAGCAGATTACTTATGGCGTTCTCAGAGGTGAACTCGTGGTCGAGGTACATCTCGTTCGGCTGGACGCTGTGGTTGTAGAAGAAGGCAACATCGACTCCGACGAAGCTGCCGTAGAAGATCGCGGAGTATTCGGCGTAGTTGCGCGTGATGAAACCCCGCCGCACGAGATCGCGCGCCAGCCCCGACTCAAGCACGTCGGTGATGCGCTGGTCGAACCCGGCTCTTCCCTTCGGTACGCGTTCGTAGCGGGCCAGTCCGGCAAAGTCCGCTCCTCGCAACGTCGCGATGTCCTGGTCGTACCGCTGGATCAGGCGGGCAAGCTCAACGGGATCAGGATCCAACCATTGCGCGGAATTCATGACCTCTGGGAAAACGCGGCTGATCTGTTCCGCAGAGGGCGTCACGAGGGTTGAGGTATTCCTCTGGACCATGGAGAAGGACTTCGACTTGGCGACGCGCTCCCAAAACGCCACTGTGTCAACCGCGTCGAACGCGTAATTCTGGTCATCAACCTTGACATAGATATACTGCCAGCCGTTTGACGGAGGGAAAAGATCCTTGATGTGGCGGAGCCTTTGCCCCATCGCCAGCGCAGTCTCCTCTTTCCGCTCGCGCTGTTCCTCGGTCCTCATCCGCTTGCGCCGCTGCTCCTGCAGACCCTCGATCAGTGTCCTGACCTCGTCGCGATGGAGCCGTTCGAGCTCATCGAGCGTGCTGCTGCGTTGGGAGATGGCCTCGAAGTCGGCGAGGTGGAAGTTCTTGTACGCGACGAGTGCGAAGAGGTGGTCCACCGTCATGCCCGGCGCGGGGGTCTTCGTCCACAGGAGGTGCTCGGCGAACACCACGAACTCGTTGCAGATGTTCTTCATCAGGCGCATGTCGGTGGTGTGCCGTGCGATCAGGTCCAGGAGAGGGCGCGACACGACGTTCTTGGCAAGACCAAGTTTTTCCAGCTCCTCGGCGAGGAGGTCACGGGCGTTGCGGTGCGAGATGAACGGCACCATGGGAACGACGATTTCGAAAAACTTGGTCCGGTTCGCCCGCCGGACCGCCTCTGCAGCAATGTCGAGCCGGGGCTTCGCGGTGGCCGTGGGGCTGTCCTGGCCGTCACTGGCTTTAGCCTCGCCGTCCTTGGACTTTCCTTCTCCGTCCTTGGATTCCGGCTCCTTTCCGAGCTGCTCGAACAGGCTGTCCTTGATGGCGTATATGAACCGCAGAGGCTCGTCACTGGCCGGCCAGTTCGCGGAAGCATTGATGAGGGTGTTCAGTTCCCGGAGCGAGTCGAAGATCTGCGGATCCTCGAAGCGGTCTAGATCTTCGAAGATCACGAACCTCGGCTTGACGGTGTCAAAGAAGGCAACGATCTCGTCGAGAAAGCTGTCGAAATAGGTGGTCGGGCCTTCGCCCAGGGCGATTTTCGTGCCGGCAGTCGTGACCTCCGAAACGATCCGGTCGCCGATGATCCATCGGGCCGCCCACAGGGACGCCAGGACAAGACTGAAAAGCATTCCAGCCAGCACGAGGTACCCGGGCAAGTCAGCTGCGGCGTCCGGCCAGCCGGGTCCGGAACGCACCCCCAGCACCCAGAGAAGCCCCAGGCCCACCACGCTGATAAAGAGGGCATGAAGGAACGCGCGGCCCTTGGTCACGGGTTTGGGCCGGGCGAACCGGGATCGACGGATCTTCCCTGGTGTCAGCCGGTAGACGAGTTGCTTGACCAGTTCCTTCTGGATCCGGTTGGTCAGGTCCTCGTCATCTTTATCCGGGCCAAGGGTGTTGATACTGATGCGGACAGTGTCTTTGTCGTGCTTCTTCTGAAAGTCATCCAGCACGCTGGACTTGCCGGCTCCGTAGCGGCCGGTTAGGGCGATGTTGCGGTTCCTCTTGTCGAGGACCGCCTCTTCAAGGTGCCGCACGTAGATCCCGTGCTGGCCGTTCTCGAATTCAGGAGCGAGGCTGCGCAGCTTGATCTGCTGCCGCGGTGCCTCCGGCTGGCTCGGACGTTCCTCGGCCATGGTTCCTCTTCCCCCAACGAGCCATAGCAGCGCTTGAGCGCACCACCTCCTCCTGATCTTATCGGGGACCATGATGCGGTTGTTTTCCCTCACCGCGTCACGCGACGGCAGTGCTTCCCCATGCCCCGATAAGCGCACTTACCAGAGACCCGCTGGCAAATTTCCCGAGTCTGTCGCGGGCCACACCACGCCGGTTGTTCCCCGCGCGCGCCAACTCACGTTCGAGTCCACAAAAATGCCCTGGTTTGCCAGCTGATTCGTCTTTTCACTGACTGAGAACTCGTCAAGGTTCCCGCCCGGGGTGGCTGACCGATCGCGGACAACCGAGCCCGCCGGGCCAGGAATCCCCACCGGACGCGGCGAAAGTGGCTTAGGACTTGCTCGCCGGGACCCGGTCTGGGCACCGAGCTGGGAGCGGACGATGGGTTGCCTCCAAGCGAAGCCGCGACACCCATCTCCCCAACCTTTTCCATGTACTGGTCAAGTTTAAGATGGGTAAGTGGAAGCCAAGGAACCCGTCCTGAGAGAGTACCTCCGCGTGTCCCAGGACCGCTCAGGGACCGGCAAGAGCCCCGGACAGCAGCACGACGAGATGGCGACAGCAGCCCGTCAGAAAGGCTGGACCCTCCATCCGCGGCCGTACCGTGACACCGACCGCAGCGCCAGCAGATACGCCAGGAAGGCGCGCGAGGGGTTCGCCGAGCTGATGGCGGATCTCGAGGACGGTGCCTTCGACGCCGACATGCTCGGCATCTGGGAGTCCAGCCGCGGCTCCCGCAGGACCGGTGAATGGATCGACCTGATCGAATTCTGCGCTGATCGCGGCGTGCTGATCTGGGTCATGACGCACAACCGCGTCTACGACCCTCGCAAAGCCCGTGACCGCCGGAGCTTACGCGAGGACGCCTCGGATGCCGAGTACGAGAGCGACAAGACCAGCGAGCGGCTGCTGCGCGACATGCGCGCCAACGCCATGAAGGGTCGGCCCCACGGGAAGAACATCTACGGTTACGAGCGCGTGTACGACCAGGTGACCCGGCAGCTCGTTGAGGTAGTCGAGCACCCGGAGCACGGACCGATCGTGCGGGAGGCAGGCAGGCGGATCCTCGCCGGCGAGACTTACTACTCTGTCGCGAAGGACTTCAACTCCCGCGGTATCCCGCCACGGCGGCCCTCGTTCACCCAGCGCCGCCGGGTCCTGGGTTGGACGCCCCCGGCGATCAGGCAAATGCTTTCGATGCCTGCTTACGCCGGGTTGCGGCAGCACCAGGGGAAAGTGCTCGAGGATGTCGAAGCGGTGTGGCCGCCGCTGCTCGAACCGGAGGAATGGCACCGGCTGCAGGGAATCATGGCCGGGCGGAGCAGGCAGAAGGCGAACAGCTGGCCGGCGAAGCATCTGTTGGGCGGCATCGCCGAGTGCGGCGTCTGCGGTGCGGGTATGCGCATTGGCAAGCAGAACAAGGGCCGGCCCCGACTCGACAAAGAGACGGGCCAAAAACTGCCGCAAGAGCACTACAACACGTACGTATGCCAGGGCGCTCCCGAAAGAGGACCACTTGGACTTGCTCGTCACCGAGGTCGTGCTGGCGCGGATCCAACGGCCGGACTTCCTCGCCCGGGTCGGCCAGCAGGACGATGGCGTGGACGCTGAGCGCGCCGCCCTGCTGGAAGAGATCCGGGGCCACCGGGAATGGCTGGAGGAGGTCCGTGCGGAGGCCGAAAGGGTCCGGAACCTCAGCGCCCTGTTCGACCAGGAACGCCGGGTTGCCCCAAAGATCGATGCGGCGCAGAAGCGGCTGGAGTCGCTGGCGGCGACCGACCCGCTGATCATCGAACTCGCCGGCGCGGACGACGTCGGAGCGCGTTGGGAGGAGCTCTCCTTGATTGACCGGCGGCAGGTGATCCGGCTGCTTGTCACACCTAGGATCGGTCCGGTCGGCGAGGACTGGAAAGGCCGGAAGGGCATCAACCGAGACCGTGTGTCGTTTGCGTGGAAGTAAGAATTGTCGCTGCTCGCGACTAAAATGATGAGGACAGACGACCGAGAGTGTCGCCGCTCCGACGTGGGCGGTTGGTCGAGGCGGTGGGCCCGCCTCGTGCAAGGCCTAGCAGCGGGTGCGCCGCGCGAAGCACTCCTTCATTCGAAGGAGAACGCGCATGGCCGCACCCGCGACCACCGAGAAGAACACCCAAGCCGAAGAGCCGCTGAAAGAGTGGGCGAGGCGCATTGCCGCCGAGGCTCCCCCGCTCTCCGATGATCAGTTCCACCAGCTGCACGCCCTCTTCGTGGGCGGGTCAGCCCGGCGAGGGCGAGGGTTCCACGAGCCCGAGCGCAGGACGGCATGAGCCCTTACAGCTAAGCGTGAACCAGCCCCGGACGATCTACGCCTGGGTTTGTCCGCGTCTCCAGGCTGGCAGACCGCCCGAGAAAGGCCCTGCGCAACACTCTCAACCTTCAGACTTGCGGGTGATCTGATGGCCTCATGGGTGACCAATTTCAGGAACCCGACCGCGAACAGCTCGCCGCGAGGAGAGTCGCGGGCTGTTCCCCCTTGTCGGCCAAACACGTGGAGGAACTGGTTCGAATGCTACAGCGTGAGAGTACTACGCGCGCTTTATGTCTAGGACTGAGTCGGCCCTCTAGGCCACGACGAGAGTTTGCCCTGCCGCGGTGCAGCTGTGCCGGCGTCAAAGTTCGACACTCTTCTAGCCTGCAAGGCGGCCCCGCAGGACGCAGCGCGAGGCTGCGTGTTGGTCGTGCCGGCGGCAGCCCGTCTTCTGCCCAAGCAGTTCCTCGCGCCTGTCGGCGACCTCCGGTTTGACAGCCTGTCCCAACCGCCCCTGACGGGTACAGGACTCCAACTTGGTTGGAAGCGTTAGAAACTTGGGGTCGCAAAATCTAAACAGGCTCTGAGCGAGGTTCGTCCTCAGCTGTCTCTTCGAGCCAGGCAGAGGCGATAGTAGCTGCATCTTCGTCCGTTCCGAGAATGGATAATGCACTACGTGCGAGAGAGTGGAACTGATCTACCCACGAGGAGGCGAGGGGGACATTGCCCCCAAAGCTTAACGAGAGACTGGGAATGAGGTGCAGACCGTGGAGTACGTTCACACATGGCTCTATAGCGTGTGTCTCAACTGACCACCACTCCGAGTGCGCGACTCCGCTGGCAAGCGAATAGGCCTGTCGGTACAAATCCAGGAGGCCTGCCTCCTCGGCCATTGCCCGAATGGATTTCCCGCCCGCGAACGTATCACGGGTGTCAACAGTACGGTCATCCACGACGCCCTTGTTGTGACTGAGCCTTTTCAACTCCTCGGCTGCCTCGCGAAACTCAGCAGTACGTGCTTCTGGGGGTAACTCATCCGAAATTCGTGCATAGAGTTTGGCCTTGCCCGCGCCGTATTCCTGGAACTCTCGATAAATCGATGGATCCTGCAGAGCCATCCAATGGAGATAGATCTTCGTTTCCACAAGCATGCGCGCGATATGGGCACCATGTTCCATGCACCAAAGATCCGGAGCAGAAAGCACCGCAATGAGGTCCCGTCCGGCACGGGCCACCAGTCCCGAGATTACTTCCTGTCGTTCCTTCTCATACAGGTGTGCAGGGGCTGTTTCGATGGCCTCAATGAATCTGCTCAACACATCCATTGCGAACTGGCGGAGGTGCGCTCCGTCCGCCGGAACTGGTGTGGAAGCAGCATGTTCGACTGGCTTATTACCCGATGCCTGTTCCGCATTCTCACGCTCCACCTGTCCGATACCGTCCACGTTGTCGTCCTCTGTCTCACTCTTTCGGATACACCGGGAAGTCATCGAGTTCGCCCCCCAGAACATACGCGCCCACCTGATCGCATGGTCGAAGTGCTTCGGATCCTTAATCAGAAGCATCACCTTGTGGGCTCCCCAACCCGCTCGCACGACGCTATCTGCTGCGGATCGTGTATGGGTAACGCCCGGGTAATACTTCAAAAGCTGGATAGTTCCTGCATTCGAGCTAAAGGTACCGGCATGGACGGTACTCCAGGTGCGGAAGCATTTGATGAGTGCTTCACGGTGACCGTCCTGAAGCACTCCGAGCAGAGCATCATGGACCAGTTCCAAGTCGGCCATGTCGGGCGGTCTGCGCTCTGCTTCGCCTGCGAGCCATGGAGCTGGCATGAACGGATACGAGCCAAGCACACGACAGATGCTCTCTGAAAGCAGGCCATGGCGGTTTGCCTCCTCGAGAAGGATCGCAGTTGCGTCCGGGAACTTCGCAGCAAGATCCGAAAGGTGCGTCAGACGCCCATCCAGCAAATCCGCCACGTAGGAGAACTCTCCGTGGTGGGCGAGCCGGTCCTGCACTGCCTGCTGCCAGCTGATGAAGCGATGAACGCTCTCGTTGCCTTGCTCGGCGAGGACGAGCGCTGGCCAAAGCAAATCCGGAACGTCGTCCTTGAGCCAGTTGTTGGGTCGCAACATACCAGTCGCCGCGAGCGGGGACTTGTAAACACGCCCCTTCCTGACATGGCCCGCCATGGGCCCTGAGTGCTGGTTCGGTTTAGGGAAGCTCACGTCCAAAACATACCGTCCCTGGCCGACAAAGGGGCTTGAGTCCCGGGCCTCGTCGTCGCCGCCATATACCCGGGCAGTTCCGCTGGTTCAAAAAGAGCATCTGAATTGAGGTAGAAGAACCCGTCCAGCTCCGGGCTGAAACGCGCGACGCTCGAACTGTTCCACGCGACACGCTGGCCCTGAATAAAAGGACTGGCCGCAATGGTTGGACCCTTAAGGCAGGCTTACCTTCGTGGAGACTTTCAAGCGGACGCCGCTACAGCTGTTCAACCTGCCGCAGCACTTCGTGATACCCCTGTTCCAGCGCCCATACGTCTGGAAAGAGGATGAGCAGTGGGAGCCACTGTGGAAGGACATTCGGCGCGTTGCAGAGCTGCGCATGAGCGAGTCCCACCTGGCACCACAACACTTCCTGGGAGCCGTCGTTCTCCAGGCACAGGAAGCCGAGAGCGCACGGCTCACCACATGGAATGTCATCGACGGCCAGCAGCGACTAACGACGCTGCAGTTGCTCGCCGACGCGGCGTGCGCCATCTTCGCCCAGGCAGGGCTTTCGAAGCACGCCAGCCAGTTGGAAGGCCTGACGCACAACTCCGAGAGCTTCATCGAGGAAGATGAAAGCCCGCTCAAGGTTCTGCACCTCAACAATGATCACGACGCCTTCCTGGAAGTCATGACAGCGGAGCCACCGATCGACCACTCTGACCTCAAGCACCATGAATCCCGGATCGTTCATGCGCATCGGTATTTCACGACAGCAGTCACCCAGTGGCTCGGGAACCCTGGCACAGACGAGTTAGCGGCGAAGGCCAAAGAACTCGCTCGCGTCCTGCTCGATGACCTGCAGTTGGTGACCATCGAGCTCAAAGCCTCCGAGAACTCGCAGGAGATCTTCGAGACGCTCAACGCCCGCGGGACTCCCCTGACGGCGGCGGACCTGATCCGGAACTTTGTGTTCCAGCGGCTTGAAGCTGAAGGCGGAGACACCAGGAAGGCCTATCGCGAGGACTGGCCCTTCGAGGCCAGGTTCTGGACGAAGGAGGTCAGCGTCGGTCGCTACCTCGTGAGCCGAAGCTCGCTCTTCTTCAACCAGTGGTTGATCTCTCGTACAGGTGAGGAGATCAGCCCGCAGTCGACGTTCACCAGATTCAAGTCGTACGTCGAGCACACAGCCGGGCACAAGATGGTTGACCTGCTCGCCGTGATCAAGCAGCAGGCTGCGCTATATGAGTCGTGGACTGAAGCCTCGCTCAGGCCTGACGGCAATCTCGGCGCTGTCGAGATGGCTTTCCACCGCATGAATGCCGCTGGCATAGAGCTTCTTAAGCCACTCATGCTCTGGCTGTACGAACCCGGCCGGGATCTTCCACAGCACGTTCTCGACGCCGTGATCCGTGTCGCAGAGAGCTGGGTTTTCCGTCGGCAACTGCTTCGCCTCACGGGCTCCGATCTCGGCCGCATCGTCGCCGATGTTATCCACGCCAACTCCGATGTCGAAGCCAGCGAACTGGTCGAGCGCGTCACCGGGTACCTCGCCCGTCTCAATGTCTCCAGCACGTATTGGCCTGGGGACGACGAGATCAGGGTGGCGCTCAAGGATGAGCCCGCCTACCGCCGTTACCCCCGCCCTCGCCTGCGCATGTTCCTGGAGGCGATCGAGAACCACTTCCGCGCCGAAACCAAGCAGGCACAAGTCGTGCGATCCGGGCTTCCTATCGAACACATCCTTCCGCAGAAGTGGCAGGACAACTGGCCACTGGACACACCTGAGGAACAGCAGGACCGTCAAGCTCATGTGCACCGCCTCGGCAACCTGACACTCCTGACCTCTCCCCTCAACTCGAAGGTCTCCAATGGCCCGTGGCCGGCCAAACGCCACGCGATGCTCAAGCACAATACGATCAGTCTGACCGGGCGCGTGGTCGCGGACACCGAAGGAGAGGTGTGGTGTGAATCGCTCATTGACCACCGGACAGAGGTCCTGGTCGAAACGCTTCTCAGGGTGTGGCCTGTCCCCGACGGACACAAAGGTCAGGTAGTCGACCCCCAGGCCAAGGCGGAAGATTGGGTCCAGCTCAAGCACGTGATTGCTGCTGGTCTCCTTTCCCCGGGCGACAAGCTGATCGCCACGCACCGCGACTTCAAGGGCGTCGAAGCGCTGGTCAGGTCGGACGGATCGATCGAGCTTGATGGCAAGCGTTTCACCGCCCCGTCATCGGCCGGCCACCACCTGCGCAAGAAGGCCACGAACGGCTGGTACTTCTGGGCTGTCGCGGACGGGCGTCGGCTGCGCGACCTTCGCGCGCAATTCCAGAGCATGTCAACTTCAGTACCGGCCGACGCAGAATCAGACGAGGAAGGAAGCTGAACGCACGGAACTGCCTCGGACCAACTGACGCATCGCCAATGCCCTATGCGGCCGTGCCGCGGCTGGGGATTCAAATCCCACCGTCACCGCCACGTAGAAGTCCCCGAGATCCTTGAGAAATCAAGGATCTCGGGGCCTTCGTCATTGACGGAGAAACGATCTGACAAGGATCTGACAAGACTTCTAGGATTGTTCTGACTCTCAAAGTGACGACATTGAAACCGCTCTGTCCAGGCACAATCGCGTTCCGCATCGGGCCGCCCTTCGGAGCAGGATCGTCTGAGAGGTGCCGGCATCCCCGGACACCAGATGTCGCGGCCTACAGGATTCCTTCTCCGAATGCGCATCGTACGCAAGCCTCACTGCTCGGAGTAAGTCACGCGTTCGACGTCCCTAAAGATGGCGTGGGCGGGCTGGTGCCTGATCCAGCCGAGGCCGTCCCAGAACTTCCTCGATTCGACGCCGTCGTTCAAAGCAATCAGGCGTGGCAACGGGTTTTGATCCCGGATCGCCCGAATCGCCGCGCGGCCAACGCCCTTGCGGCGCATGGGGACCGCGACTTCGAACGCGAGGATGTCGAGCTGCCCGTGCGGGAGGTCGCCGAGGACAGGGTCAGCACGCGCGCCCGTCATGACGTACTTGCAGCGCGCGACTTCTCGATCGCCGAGCACGAACGACACCCAATGGTCTTCGATTGGCGGTTCGCTCTCGTACTTGTCCCGCCACCACAGCATCTGGAAGTCGGAAGAGCTCTCGTAAGTCGGGGTCCAGTACCGGCGCTTGCGCACGGGCGTCCTGTTGACCATCTGGAGACTTTCGATACCACTCATTGAGCGACTGTACTCGATCCCATGCAGCACCTCGGACTGGCTGCCGCCTCTTCCTCGCGACCCTACGATCCTGCGGCCGACGGCTGGGCCTCTTCCTTGTCGTGGAGCTCTATGCTGGTCACGACTGGGTCGCCGCCGCTAACGTCCAGCTCGACGGCGGCTCGAACCCTGATCAAGGCATCGGCCTCGAAGTAGTGATTGTTGAGCTCAGGACCGACGTGAAATGGCTCATCCTCGCTGCCTAGCCAGTCTCCCTTGTAGATGGCCCCATCGAGGTAGAGGTCGACGTCTGCCGCAGCGGTGACCTTGGAGCCGTCCTCCTCCAGGTCGAAATCGGTGACGAGCTCGAGCTCGGAGATCTGAGGGTTCTCGAAACCGGGCACGGTGAACTTGACGAAGGCGGGGTAGTCGTAGTCTCCGCCGTGCACCAGCTGAATGCCGACTTCTTCGCCGGCCAGAGCGTAGACCGCCTCGGTCGCGACGTTCACCCGCGAAACTTCATCATGGGTCTTGATTACGGCCAGAACATGATTGAGGGCCTTGGCGTTCGCGATGCGCCCGTGGTCGACGCCGCGCGCATCGAGGTCCTCAAGGAGGTCCGGGTGGATCTTGACCGTCTCGTCTCTCTCGACGAAGCCGTTGTCAGCAGTGACGAACAAGACGGTGTCGCCGGAGTCCGCGCCGTCGAGCACCGCGAGCACCGTTTCCCAGATCACCACGTCCCTAAAACCGAAGCTCTTCTTCTTCCGCTCCTGTTCGGTTTCGAGGAATGGACGTCGACGGGCCAGATCGCGTTCCACAAGCTTCTTGACGTCGATGTCGGGCGTGGGTTCCATCGAGACGCCGTCTCGTCCGAAGAGCTCGGCGAATGCCCCTTCGAATTCGCTGTCGATCCTCCCGAAGGTCGCCTTCAAACGGGCCTTGGACTCACTGACGTTGAGGCCGGCCTTCTGCATCTCGTCCAATGCCTCGTCTGCCGTTTTCCACGCCTTCTCGGCTGCTTCACGGCGCTGGCGGAGGATCTCGTCGCGCACTACCTCCGGAACAATGAGTCGAATACGGCCTTCTGAGGCGAGGTCCACGAGTGCTCGGCCATGCTGGCCCGTCAGCCATGCGTCCGAGTGGAGGGCGTTTGTATCAAGCACGACGATGAGCATGAGGCCATCTTGCCCGGACATGTACAGTTCATGCGAGTTCCGGTCGCAGACCTTCAATATGGATACGACGGACTGCAGGACTCCCCGCCCAACGATGCCCGAAAGCTATGGGTCGCCGTGCCGGAACGTCACGGTCGGATCGTCGAAGGAGCACAGCTAGGCCGGTCCGCGTCCGGTCGCCCGCCGTTTGACTGCCGGACGTGGGTGCTGACCGGAGTATTGGAAGGACTTTCGCCACCTCTGAGGTGTGCCGGGCTGCGGAACGCACTCGCTGCATCAGCACACTCCCAGATACCCTTCGAAGATGAGCGAAGAGCCTGACGAAACGATTGAGCCGGCCGACGAGGTAGAGCTGATGCGAGACGGGGAGAACCTCCTCGTCGTCGGAAGCAGCAAACGTGCTGTAGAGGGCTTCATGCGCTCGGCTGGCCTGCTGGAGCGTGCCAGGGTGATCACCTCCCAGCAGCTCGTGCCGATGCTCCGCACTGCCTCAGAAGTGACCCAAACAATCGCGGACGACGTCGCGGAATCGGGGTTGTGGGTCAAACTCACTGGGGAGTCGGCCCAGGCGATCAAGGAGTTCGGGCTCACTGAGACCGACGTCCCCGGCGTGGCCTACGCAATGGCGGGCCGCCCCGGCGACATCAAGCAATGGCTGAAGATCAGCACCTCGACAGGTGCAAGGCTCACGAACCCCGGTATGCTCTCCGGCGTCGCCGGCGGGCTTGCGCAGGCGGCTAGCCAAGCCGAGGCCGAGCAGCTGCGGACTCTGCTGGAGTCCTTGGACGCAAAGATCGATAAAGTGCTCCGCGGCCAGCGCGACGAGGTTCTTGGTCCTCTAAGGGGCGTTGAGCGGCATCTCCGCTCCGCTCAGACGTTCCTGCGGATTCAGGGCGAGGTCGACACGCAGGAGTGGGACAAGATCGCCGGAGCTCCGCAGAGGATCCGGGAGATCCAGTCCACGGCGGTCGAGAAGCTGCGCGGCGTCGCTGCAGACATGGAGCGGCACAAGCGCGTCGGAGACCTCGACGCCCACCTGCCGGAGCTGAAAAAGCAGGTCGAGCTGTGGGTTGGAGTGATCGCGCGCTGTTTCACCGCCCTGGACGAGTTCTCTGCGCTCGAACTGGAGCACACGGCGATGATCGCTCCGAGCAAACTCGACGCCAAGCGCCGGGCGATCCAGGAGGACCGGCAAGAGGCGATCATCGAACTGTCCGACGGTGTCGCCGATCTGATGGGCCAGATGACGGCAAGCGCCGAGAGCGCCAATAAGAACGTGGTGGGGCACCCCAAGAAGTCGCCTAGGGTGCTCGGCACGATCAAAGAATCTCGAGGCTCGGTTAAGAATCTCTATGACGCGCTCGGTCTCGAGATCGACTGGGACGACATCACGGCAAAGCAGTGGCGGGCCGCGTTGCTGGAGGTCGAGCAGGTGAAGAACGCCCTCGCCGAAGGCGGGTCGGTCACCTGGGAGAAGGGCAAGCCGGTGCTCAAGGGGCTCGCCATCGCAGGAGTAACAGCCATTGCAGGCGCTTTGATCACCGGCAAGGGATCGCTAGGCGGCGACAAGACGCCCGAAGCCTAACGCGACTGGGGGCGCTGATCGTGGTCGATCAGCGATGCGGAACTTTTGCGGAAAACCCTGCGGAACTGCCATGCAGGAGAGTTTCCGCAAAAGTTCCGCACATGCGTTCGCCCAGGTCACGTATGGAAGTCGGCCCGAAATTTGCGGAACTGCGGACGGAACCCACCTACTTCTCTCCTCACACTTTGGAAGAAGAGAAGGGTATTGGCTGAACCAAGAGGAACATGGGGGCGGGTTCCGCAGTTCCGGGTGGCATGCTCCCTCCCGCCCGGCTGACTAACCTCCCTGACCGAGCCCGACCAGTCAGTCCAGCCTGAGATCTGGCGATCATTCTCCGCGCGACGCCATCAGCTCGGCGATTGCACGCTCAGTCGCATCGATCGAGGCCTGCGCACGCTCGAGTTCCCCCTTTGCCTGGTCGAGCCGCCAGACGTACTCCGAGAGCTGCGACCGCAGCTCGTCGATCCGCTCGTCGATCGCATCGCGATCCCGCAGCAGTGTCGCTAGCGGCACGCCGAGCTTCTCGGCGATCACTACCGCCTCGTCGAGCCGGACCGGGCGGTCGCCCTTTTCCATTCGGGAGATCGCACTGGCGTCGACGCGGTGATCAAGCGTGGCGGTGAGGTGATCTGCGAGCGCAGCCTGGCTGACTCCCGCGCGCCCTCGCTCGTCGCGGAGACGGCGGGCAAAGATTGGTCCCGGTAACGACGACATCCCGGTTCTCCTTATTCTCGAGCAATTCATGCGCTTCAAGCATCTCATGTCGCCAATAATCTTGCACTGAGAGCATGCTCTGGATAGACTGATGGCAGGTGTTCATTCAATACGAGCGGCACCGACCGAGAGGCCCGGAGTGAGGGCGTCTGAACTCGAGTAATCGGGAGCCGAGCAAGACGGACTCGGAAGTCCCCGCAGCGGACCACGGAAACTGCGGACGGCGATTCATCGCATCTCAGGAGAATCGCAATGTCCGCTACCTCAGTTGCCATCACCCCCACCGGTGCCGACGATCTCTCACTCACCTTGCATGAGGCATCTGTCGCAGGCTGGGGTCACGCGCAGACGCTGCGTCGGCGTATCAAGGCGGGCAAGCTGCCCGCCGAGCGCGTCGACGACCGCGGCACGTTCATCGTGCGGCAGTCCGACCTGATGCGACAGCCCGATTTGGTGCGCCTGCGGAAGTCGAAAGGCCTGCCGGCGCTTCCCACCGAGCGCCCTGTCGCCGCTGTTCCCGCCGATCTCGACGACCTCGCTGCACTGGCAGCACGCATCGTCTCGACTTGGCCTCGACTCTCCGCTGAACGCAAGAGCGAGCTCGGCCGCCTCCTCGCGTCCCCGTGACGACATGAAAAAAGCCCCGCCAAAGCGGGGCTTTCCTCAAATCTCAACCCATCTGGATCGCGAGTTCGCACCTCGCACCTGACCCGAAGGGATACTCCCATGGTACCTGACCGTGAAACTCCGACCAAGGCCACCCACGGCGACCCCGAAGAGCTTCAGGCCTTCGCCGAGAGCACGCAGAAGCCTGAGAAGAAGTCGGTGGCGCAGCAGCTCGTCCAGCTGGCCTTCGATTGCTACGACCTCGGCGTCGACACCGACGACAAGCCGTTCGCCGTCCGCAAGGGCGGCCACGTGACTCGTCCGCTCAAGGGCGGCAAGCGCGCACTCCGCAAGGAACTCGGCGGTCTCTTCTATCGTACGACCGGCAGGACCGCGTCCCAGAACGCGCTGGCGGAAGCGATGGAGGTGCTGGAGCACGAGGCCACCGAGGGCGAACCCCGGGAGCTGTCGCTCCGCATCGCCCGACCGAATGATCACGAGATCTACGTCGATCTCGGCGACCAGACCGAACGAGTCGTTCACATCACCCCGGAAGGCTGGCAGATCCTCGACGGCGACGCCGACGTGCCCGTGCTGTTCCGGCGCTCCGCCCTCACCCTGCCGCTGCCGACCCCCGAGCCCGACGGCGACCTCGATCAGCTGCATCTCTCCCCGCGACGCGGACCACCTGGGATAGGCTTTCGGCGAAGTTCAGAATTCAAAAAGGGGAGGGACTCGTGGCGGGAAGCGCGGTCTATGGCAAGGGGTATTACGCAGGCAGGCAGGATGCCCGTACAGAGGACCTGATCGCCGCGGGGGTCGTGGTGGTTGCCGGTCTTGTTGTCTCTGGCGGCGTCAAGGTCTACCGGAAAGCCAAGCAGGCCCACGCAACCCGGCTGGAACAGCGGATGAAGGACATCGGCGACGGAGGTAACTCCGAAGATTCCGGCCAGCAGTAAGCCACGGACGCGGAAAAGAGACCCCACCGCGGGAGCACACGCTCCGGACGGCGGGGTCTTCTTCGGGCAGCAGCCCGCTGCGTGGCGAAGCGCCCGTGCACAGCCTCGCGGGCGGCTGGGTACTCGTCGTACGGGTCCGGGTAGGCAGCGTCGCACCGGGGAGCCGCGCTGACGCCCTGGAACCGGAGCAATTCCAGGAGATCCGGCAGGTCCTGCGCGCGGCCAGAGAACTCGGCGGTGTCCACTGCGATGATCTTGGCACGTGCGGTACTGGACGAACCACTCGCTACCGGTTTGATGTTGTCCCCTACCACCCTGAGACCAAGCGATGCCTCGAGCGGAACCCGATCAGGCTCAGCAGAGGCATCACCAGGTTGGACGCAGTCGACTCCGTTGCCGCGAAGGATGGCGCTTCCACTGTGACCCGGTACGAGGTGACCTTCGTCCTCGTGTGCCAGGGGCGGACGATATCCCCGCAGACGGCATCAATGTCCCCAAGCTCCTCAAGAGCAGGACGTCCCACGTCTCTCCTCCGACACAGGCGGTCGACGGGCCCGGAAGCAGGTAGCTTGTTTGGGGCTCAGGATTCGTCTCGCGCGCAACCTTGGAACCATTGCAATCCAGCGTTTTCATGTCCGACCCGCCGTAGCACGGATTGGGTCCGTTCCGCTGGCGGCTCTGGAATTTCCAGTCCAATGAGGGCATCTTTCCGAGGATGCTGTACGTACCTCGTCACGGCGTTCCCGACGGCAGTAGCCATCTCCCACGGATGGGTGTCGGGGTCTCCCGCAAAGAACACGCCCTCCCACGCCTCGGAGATATCGCCGTCAATTGGCCACTCCTGCACCCGTCCACCAGAGTGGAAACGGACATTGAAGCAGTTACCCGCCGAGGTCTCCTTCACATAGTCCACGTTCTGATCCACTTGTGCTCCTCCGCTATTTCCGGCTTGCTATCGCCCGCCCGTATCCGCCAGGTCGGCTCTAGCCCCTCACGGGTTGCCGGTGCTGTCATGGACGGACTCCGCGGCCTTGGAACCAAAGCAAGCTGATCCCACCTCTCGGTTCCGGTGACCACAGCATCGAGGAGCCCACTGCTTCCCTATCGATGGTCTCGAGCCCTATCAGGGCTTCGAAGTCCCGGTCCTCCTCGTACTCCGTCAACGCGTCCCCGATGCGCACCCCCAGATGCCAGGTGTGGGGGATCTTGATCAGGCCCGCGTGGAAGGTCCCCTCCCACGCTTTGGAGATGTCGCCGTCGATCGGCCACTCCTGCACTCGTCCGTCCGGGTGGAAGCGGATGTTGAAACGCCTCCCCGCTGGGGTGGTCTTCACGAAATCCCTGTAGTTGTCCACATCCGCTCCTGTGCTCGTCCCCCCGGACATGAGTGCTGTGAGTGCCGCCCGGCCTCTGCGCTCATTCTAAGGACGACGGAGGGAACCCGCCATCATTGCGGTGCGTCAATCCCACGGTAAAGGAGTGTCATTCCGGTGTGCCCGAACCCTGCGATTGAAATGTCAGCGCCGCCACCAGTCGGTCCTGGAAGCTTCCCCGCTCCGTCGTCAAGACCAGCATCCTCGGCCTCGAGCGCGTGCCGACCATAGCCGCCGCGACGGCGTCAGCGGTGTCAGGAGGACAGCTTCGACGGCCTCACCAACTCGAATCAGACGTCTTCTCGCTGATCCTCCCGATAGTCTTCCACTAGAAGCGCGCGACAAGGGGTATACGGCACCCGCCGTATGGAGTTACTTTGGTGAACGGCTGGAGGGATGATGCCAGGAAGATCTCTGTCAGACTTACCCATTGACTTCGAACCCGAAGGCCGCCGGTCCTCGGTCGAAGCGCTTCTGGACGACCGCCTCGTGGGAACCGTCACCGGCTTCATCGAGGGGCGCTTCAAGAACCACACCTTCGTCACCGGTGGCTTCGGTACCGGAAAGTCGAGAGCAGTGGGCACCGCGGCCCTCGCAGCTGCCGCCAGCGGGAGCCGGGTTGCCCGGCTGGAGCAGGGTCCTCTGGGGATTTCCTCGTTCGACGACTTCCTCGCCGCAGTCGACGTTGCCGTGTCGGTTTCGGACGGTCAGCCGGCGGTGGATGGCAACGTCCAGCCACCTGGGGACGCGAACGAGCGCTCCCCCCTTGTGATCGTCGTGGAGGGCTTGGATCAGCTCGTTCGCCAGATCCGCGCTGCTGACCGCCCTGCCTTCTCTGAACTTCTGGTCGCCCCGGATGGGCCTCTTGTTGTTGGCACCGCTATCCTTGGCGTGCTTCCCGACGAGTTTGCTCCCTCGTTCGAGGTCCTCCAAACCTCACCAGTCGGCACCGTGGGCGAGGGTGTGCAGATAGCCGTTGAACGTGCTCTCCAGCATCGGGTTCTCGCGCCCTCCATTGGCCCTGAGCTCTTGCGCATGTCGAGGCAGGTTGAACTCGCTTTTCTCGGGAACCAATTATTTTGGGCGCTCACAGGGCCGCACTTGGCTGCAGGGGATCAGAACCCGCTAGTCCGGGCAGAGGGCGATCTCCGTGCTCTGATGAAGGCGCACTACAGCGCGCTCCTGCTGCGGGTCGCACCGAGCGAGCAACGCGTCCTGCTGGAGATCGCCCGGGGCGGCGCGCCGCGAACCGTTCAGGAGATCGCTGAAGCCGTCGAGGTGCGGAATCAGGCGGCTGCCAGTGCGATCGCAAGGCTGCACGCTGATGGTTGGGTCATGAATATCACGGCTCCGGCCGGCGCAGATCGAAGACGAAGCTGGTACGACATCGCCGACCCCTTATTGCGCGTCCACCTTCGACCACAGGGCTGGGGTTCAGTAAGCGATCTCATTCGTTCGGTTGTCGACTCCTGGGAGACTCCCGTAACTGTGGAAGTCGCGTCGCCTGGTGTCGAGGACCTGGCCCCGGGCGACGCTGAGGCAGTCCGCCGCGGCGAATCCGGAGAACCGGAGGTTGCCCGTGCATGGTTTCACGAGGCATTGCTGCGACGTGCGGAGGCCGAAGGACTCCGGGGTAGATCGACACTCGAGACCTACCGGGCCCTGGCTGTCTGGATGGGTAACACCGGGGAGCGCCAACGGGCACAGCGCATGATGACGGCAGCCATACGTGACCTGGACGATCTGATCGGGGCCACCTCTCGAGAGGCGATCGAGTCACGAATGCATGCGGCGTTGAACCTGGTCGAGCAGGGCGAGTTCCCAGAAGCCCGGCAGCACTATGCGAAAGCGCTGGAGCTGGCGATCCGCTCAAATGAGACCGACTTGACCGTCCAGGCACGGCTTGAACTCGCCCGAGCGCTCGGCGAGGAGGGCTACATTCAACAGGCCGTTCAACACATTGCCGCTGCGGTGGAGGACTTGCAGCGAGCGGAAGCCAATCGTGCAGCGCAGAAGGAGCTGTGGGCGCAGTTGTGCCGTGCGCGCCGTGTTCAGGCGTATTGGTTGGCACGCGGGGGCGACGCGTCCCAGGGAGCGGCGATCCTTGAGGAGCTCCTCGATGACCCGAGGATGGGCGAAGGTGAGCGCTGCCGCACCGAACTCGACCGCATCGGCCTCGTGGCGCTCGTGGACCGGCCCCGGGCCGTATCCGAGTATCAGCGGGTGGCCCTCGAGATCGAAGCATCCGGGGTTGACACCAAGCTTTCTGCTGCAGCACGGTCTGCTGCTTTCGATATTGCAGTCGAAGAATGGCCGGGCGAGCCGGAGATGTGGCCCGTGCATGCTATGGACAGGCAAAACCTCGAAGCAGCTGTCGTGCGATTGGTCGAAGCTGAACAACTGGACCTTCAGGGGCTCGCCAAGGTGCTGGCGCAGGTTAGCGGAGTGCAGGCCCAGGTGCTCGCTACAAAGCTCGTGGCGGTTCCGAGACAACTCCCCCGGGGTCAACGTGCGGCACTCGCGCGGACGTTCGTTCCGTTCCTCCAGCGCACAAGCGAGCAGCGACTTCTTTCAGACCTCGCCTCCGCGCTGGAGAACGAACCCGTGGCCGTAGCGAATTTGCCTGAAGAGTGGCGTCACGTCGTGGCCGGGATGCGGGATCTTGATGTCGATTCGGTAACGTAGCGACGTAAACACCGGATCCGCTGTACGCTTTCTGGACGAGGCGGTCCCCTAGCTATGAGCGTGGGCTTGAGCGGAGGTAGTACGGTTGCAGACGACTCGCACCGAAGCGCTTTCTCGGGGCGACTCAAGGCCGAGGACCAAGACGCTGCGTCTCGACCGCGTCCGTGTCGTGCAAGTCCCGCTCGCCACGCGGCCGGAAGGGGTGGGCCAGGCGGAATGGACCGCTGTCTGCCGGATCAACGATGCCATCTTGAAAAGGGTCCGCTACGACCACGATCGAGCTCGTTTTGTGTCTTCGCTCGCCCTTCAGTCTCCACAGGAAACGCTGCGGCGCGGGCTTGGAGTCTGCATGGACTACGCGGCGCTCTTCGAGGCCTCCGCGAGGCGAGTGAATCTTAAAGCGAAATCAGTGGTGAGCGATTCACTGAATCACGCCTGGAATGCAGTTCAGCTCGGCGGCGTGTGGTGGAACGTCGACGTAACGTGGAACGCGGGCGGCATCTTCACTAGTGGTGGTGCAGTTCCGGACTGCGTTCGACACGATGTCGACTTTCGGCGGCGTTACCTACTCACAACCCCTGCATTCGAGGCGGCCATGCTCAGGTCCGGCCTAATGCGGCAGACTCACCTGGTGGACGACGTTCGGGATGTCAACTACACGAGAACGCTCCAAGCGATCGCGCTGATCGCTCAAATTGAAAGGCTCATCGATGACACGGGGGCGTACGGTCAGAGTCCTGCGGTGCCCCGCGGGCCCAATGGCACCACGGTACGGGCGAAGCGGGTGACTTCTGCCTTCATCGACAACAGACAGAAGATCTCCCGGCTCTACGAGGACTACCTACGTCTCGAAGGAAGCTATCCGCTGGCGGTCACATTCCGTCTTGAAAGCCAGCCCGGTGGGGGGCCTGCTCGGACGAGGTACGACGGACGGTGGAGACTGAACGAGGGAGAACCTGATGGTTAGTGGGAAACCGGCCGAGCTTCGGAGCGCAGCCGCCAAGGCTAAAAGCGCGCAGCAGTCGCTTGAGTCCGACCTGCGGGCGGTGGAGAGCGTTTACAATTCAATGCGCTTCGACGTACCCAACAAGAGCAAGATCGATGACCTGCTGCGGGACGCCAGGCAGAAGTTGAATGCTGCCAAGGATGGACTCGGCGAATTCGAGAAGCGCCTCATCTCAGTGGCTCAACAGCTTGAAAGTATTAACCGCGGCTAGGGGTGGAACCAGCTGAATGAAAGGGAACCGAACATGCGGCACGACGCGCTTGTGGTGGTTGCAAACCAGCCCGGCGTGCCCGACTGGGAGGAGTTCAGGGAGACTGCGATTCGGGAGGATTCCTACGTCTCGGTGACGATTCTCGCGGGTGCGAGAGCGGTCCGAGTCTTGCCGCCGATGGCGGCCAAGCTTTCGCCCTCATCGCTACTGATCCCCGGGTATTCGGATGCGCCTGAGTCTGACGCATACGTTGGTCTTGTCGACTTGCTCCTCGAAGCTGAAGCTCTACTTCCGGGTCTTAGCGGGTCACGCCTTCACCTCGTCGGGCCTGCGCATGTGAAGAATGCGATGGAACGATTGCTGGACGGACGCTCATTTGCCGGGATTACGTCAGACGGGCGCAGTAATCCGCCTTCGAGCAGTTCGGCAGCCGCCAAAGGGAGCCCGGAGAACTATGTTCCAGGTCCGGTGCTTTCGACCGCCTGGACATGGCCCGTGTCGCACGGCGCTCGCCCGGCCCCCGTTCGCCTTGAGTACGCGGCGGACGACGTAAGGGCTGCGCGTGCTCTGGCCTCGAAGGCGTTAGGGCGAGAATTGCAGGCAGCAGAGTTCGATGTCACACGATCACCGATTAGACGAGGACTCTTCAAGAGGGAGACAGTAGGGCCTGCTGTCCTCGAAGTCACTCGGAGGCTAACGACGCATGATTTCCAGCAAGGGCAACTCAATTCGGACGTGAAGACCCTGTTGACGGTTCGTCCGATCGAGCGGGTGAATCGGAGTAGAAGATATCAAGGCTTCCGGCTCCAGGGCCAGGAGGGCGATCTAACAGATGGAGCTTTTTTGGTTCCAGGCATGCCGGGGGAACTATCCACTGTCTATCTTGAGCCAATGGAAGTTAGGCGCAAGTACCAGAGTGAGTCCCTATCGAAGAGCCTTCGGCATGTGTGGGCCCCGGACCTCGGCGACATCCCAGACGTTAGGTGGGAAGGGTTCGGGCCGAAGATAGCGTCGGAGGTCAATCCGGGCGATGCGGTACAGCTGGACCGTGCTCGAGGAAATCTTGCATGGGTCGCGACACTCGCATCCGGCACGCGTTTCGCTGTGGCTAACGGTCCGTTGAACGCGCACGGTTGGCGTCTGGATCGGCATGCCCACTGCCAGATACCTGTCGCCGGGGTTGTGACCGGCATCTTACGCGACGCGGAATCCGAGGCGGTGATCGAGATTCGCATCCTCTGCGGGTCGATCCCTGCCCTTTCGCACCTCGCCGCGCGGTGAGTGGAGCTGAGAACCGGCCTTGTTCTCACCCGCGATATTGAGTCTCAAGTGGTCAGCCCAGTGTCTGATGCGGCTCTTAACCGATCGACCTGCCGGCGCTTTCGAACTGGTGAACGCCACCGCTCGGCATGCTCGGCAAATGGCGGATGCAGGACTTCACATCATGGTGGTGGCCGTGCCGTGTCATGCCTCTGGACTGGACTGGCCACGAATGCGCCGCGAAGCTGGCGAGCGCGGCACGATCGTTCCACTCCTCGAGGCATCAGAGTCAGGGGTGAAGTGGCTCGTGCCGGCCGGTCCGGCGGGCTCTGCGGCCCCCATCAGCCTCTATCCGCTCTGAGGGTGGGACCGCGACGGTGGGCTCCGGCGCGGCAGTAATCGACAAGCTGTTCGAGGCGCAGGCGCTGGTACCCGCGATCGAGGAAACCGAGATCCGACTCTACGGTGGCGAGTTTCTCGAGGCCGAACTCGCAAAAGCAGTGAAGGCCGAAGCGACGATTCGCCTGATGGTGTCCGAGAGGGGCGTGTTCCGCGCCGGGCTATCTTTCGATGCTGGCGGGGGCTCAGTTCGTGGTCAACACGCACAGGCCGTCACCTCGGGCCGACTGGACGGCGGACTCCTGGGAGAGTGAACTCCGCGAGAGTCATCTCCAACCCCGTAGCGGTTCCGACCGCAACAGCTGGGCGGACGAAGCGTCTGCGGTTTCGAGGGTGGGCGGCGTTTGCCATCGGTATCGCGGTGATCCTTGTCATCGGCGTCACGGTCTATCTCTCGTCCCAGTCGCGATACCCTGACGCCTCGCCGCTCGCGCGCAGCGACCTTGACTCGTTGGTTACTTCGCTAGCTGGCCACTCTTTAGAGGCGAGGTCGCCCGACTCAGCGATCGTGCAGCGCACCACGCCGTCGATGTGCGGTGTGGTTGCACAGATCGAAACCGGACTGACTTCCTCGTCCGACATTGTGGCTGGTGGTCGAGTTCAATATCAAGTGTGGGGTTCCTCGGACCGTGCCGATGGCCCTTGGGTCAACGCTCGGTTGTTCACATCCCCGGAGCAAGCCCTCGCCTTCATTCATGAGTTGGCTGCCGCAGTGCCATCGTGCAGCACTTATTCTCGACCCAACGACAGTACTCAATGGGGCGCAACCTCGCTGACACGCGACGGCGACACCGTTCGCTTCGTTCTCACTCCTTACCCGAGTATCGCCGTGTTCAAGCGGTACGAGAATGCGGTCGTTCTACTGCTGTTCAAAAGCACCACCGAAGATCGGTCCTTCACAGACAAGATTCCGTAGTCGGGATACAGTTAGACACCGAAGATCCGCCGATAGTCGCCCCAGGTCGCTTCCACCAGTGCGTAGTCGGTGTTGGCGAATGGCCATAAGCCGCTCGGCCTGCTGAAATCGTTGGCTCCAACGACGAAGGGATATGGATACTTCAGTGGAAGAACACCTAGGGCTTTGAAGACTTGTTTCGCATTCGGCTTGGAGCTGCGAAGGTGGAGGCCCTTACTCCAAGAGGCGGAGCGCATTCTCGAGAGCCACGTCCAGCTCGGACACCCGGAAAGAGAGATTCCGGATCTCATTGCGCATCGCGTCAATCACGCGGTGGTCGAACTGAGGACGGGACTCGTCGGTGAACGTAGGGCGGGTCTGTTCTGCGGTCGATTTGAGATGCTCCGCAATGGCACGGAGGTCGTTGGATTGCTGGGCAACAACGGTCAAGGGCGGCCTCCGACTATTCGAGCAGGGACATGCTGCCGTCCGAAACGGCTTGCGACGAAAATCCTATGCCGACCGTTGGTGATGGAGTAGGTGCCGTCCGGGCGAAGCTCAAGCCTGATTGCGTCGCCGCCGAAGAACCCGCTGTAGGTGTCCGATAGCGACCGTGTCCCATAGCTGCCGTTGGCATTGTCGGTCGCGGCGAAGGAGGAGGGGCTGGACCCGTTCGCGAGGCCCGGCAGCACCTCGCTCGAGAGGAGGTCGAAGGCGTAGTCGAGATCTTCGATGGAGTAGCCCTTGCCGAAGTCCTGGGGACCGCCAATCGGGTTTTCGGACTGATCGATCAGCTCGACGGGAACCATCATGAAGCCGGCCGGGAGTCCCGGAAGGGAGTGGACTCGGAGTCCTGAGAAAGGTGCGGAGTTAACGGGCGCATTACCTGGACCGGAGACAGGACTCATCCCGCCGGGTCCTCCGGCGTTGACCGCGGCCACCTTGTTCAGCTTGAAGGCAAGGTAGCGGTGTCCCTTTGCCTGGAGCACCTCCAATCGCTTGAGTGATGCGCGAGCCTGGGACTCGTAGTCAGCTGTGGCTTGAGTAGCGAGCGTCCGGGCGCTCAGTGCGGCGGCGAGACGGCGTTGCGCTTCAACGAGGGCTGCGGCTTCGATGGAACAATCCTCGCGCTCGGAATTCCGACACGCGTCGAGGGCCGCTTGGCACTGCTGCACTTTGGTTTGACGGAGTCTCACTGCGGCATCGACTGTCGCCAATGTCCGCCTCGCGGCGCTCAGGGAGGCGTTGTGCTCAGTCTGCACCCCGTCGGTAGTCGACTTGAGCGCCAGCTGCAGGGCTAGGAGGGTTTGCGGATCGACGATGAGCCTACTCATTGGGCGATCCGCGCCCAGGTCTTCGTGTCGAACTGCGCGAATGGGACTGCTTTGGTCTTCTCCCCCGTCTGGTCCCAGAGCAGGAGTTGGTCACCGACGAGCTGCTCGGCTTCGTTCGAGCCGAGCAGTTGGTAGCTGCTGTCGGAATCCATTTTTGCGAACAGGCGAGAACCGAACTGCCGCAAGATGTCGGCATCCGAAAGGATGCGCGAAGCTGCTGTCCCGGTGTCGCTGTGAAGCACCACGTGGACCCTTGCGGGGGCGGCTACTGAAAGCAACTCGCTGAGTTTGTAGGCGATGTCTCCTCCATCGACAAGCTCGCGGTTCCTATGGGCGTTCATAAGGAAGAGAACCTTTCGGGTCGACGCCTTCGGACCTCCTTGCCGGGCCAGGGCAAGGGTCTCATCGAGGTAAAGCTCGAACAGGTTCCTTCTCGCAAACCTTCGCTGGGGACTGGCGACCGTTCGCTGGATTTTACCGAGCTCAATGTCGAATGCGGACTGCAGGTCCCCGAAGTCGACGACATCGAAAGGAACCTTCGATACTACGCACGTAGCCAGCATCGCGGAAAGAATACCGAGGTTGGGACCAGACCCAGCCCCTCGGCCGGGACCAGCCACCACGAGGAGGTGTCCATCATCTTTGACGGGCAAGCGCGCGTTCACCGACTCTGTGACACCCATGCCGCGGGCGACGAGAAGCTGAAGGCCCGCTCTGCTGTCCGCCTTCGAGCTCAGCTTGCTCGGGGGCCGGGTGCGCGAGAAGTCCAGCACCGTCGGCCTTCGAGAATTGAGTGCCTTGGCCGCCAGTGACTTCGCCGTAGTATGTGCCGAATCCTTGGTCTCGTTGGTGACTTGTATTTCTCGTTTATCGATACCCGGTCGTTTGAGGATTGCCTTCCCGCTGCCTTTCCCGAGTTTTGCTGCATCGAGATCGTGCGGACCAAGGAAGGTTCGCGAGTCGTCCTCGCTGACGCGAAGCACTACCTTGGATTCAATCATGTTCATGACGGCTGCCGGCAGGTGGGGTATGCCTTGAAGGCTCTGTGTCGCCAGGACAAGGTGGATGCCGAATGCGCGTCCCTCGCGGATCGTGCGGTCCAGGAGCCTGGACGCGCGCATCGACGTGTCGTCGTCCCCGGTATTCAGGAGCGCTTGGAACTCGTCGACCACGGCTACGATTCGTGGTATTACACGGGCTCCGGGAGCAGCGAGGTAGTCATCGAGCTTGTCGGGGATGGCTCCGCTCGCTGTGGGAGTGTTGCGGAAAAGTCCACCCCGGTCCTCAATCTGGTCGATCAGGTCTTCGAGAACGAGGATGGTCGACTCTGGTGGTGCCTTGACGGTGATGACCTTGGCGTGAGGCAGCTTGCCGGTTGCGTATACCGTGAACTCCACTCCCTGCTTGGGATCCAGCAGATACAGTTCGAGATCCTGTGGTGAATAGTTCCGAGCCAGGTCGCAGATGAGTGCGTGGAGCAGGACAGACTTTCCGGTGCCGGGCTGACCGCCGATGATGAGACCTGGCTCGCTCCCGGCTGACTCGAAGACCACGGTGGCGACATCACGATCACCTGTCACGCCGATGTTGGCTTCGACCCCGTGCATGGCCCTCTTGCGCCACCAAGTCGACGGGTCGTCCGGGCTGGCGTCCCGGCCGCGGCCCGGCATCGACTGTAGACGCTTTGCTGTGGCGGCAGGGGTGATGCTCCGGGGCTTCGCTCCACTGACGTCACGGTCCAGCCGGATGACCAGGCGCTGCACTTCCGGCGCTGCCGAGGGGGACCAGCTTGACCCAGACCAGAGGATCTTGGGCCTAAGGGAGAGGTAGCGACGCCAGTCCTTGGATCGGATTCCGTCGATCGTGGCTGCGGCTAATTGGCTACCCAGTGCAGGGAGAGCTCCGCGCATCCCTCCCAGCATTTCGTCTGGGGATACCCAGACCCCGTTCTGCAGCACAGGGAGCCCGAACGAGTAGCGGCTTGGCTCGGCCGAGAGGATAAGCGTGAACACCCCGCAGGTGGGCCCCGCCTTGACAAGGGTGTCGAGCTTGCGCATCACTTCGTCATCGACGCGGCCAGCTGGAAAGTCCATCAGAACGAGGAGGTGATAGGCCTCGGCGACTTCGCCCGCCGCCCGGTTGTACTCGGCCAGGGAGCCATGCCGGGAACCCAGGTACTGCTGCGTGACCCGCGCTACATGGCGTGTCAGATCATCCAGCAGGGATTCCAGATCAGCGGCCACTACACGCACATCAGCCACCGCGGCTCGGGTGAGATCACTCAGATCGCTGAGGAACTTGAGCGAAGCGCCCACCCTCACCGGGTCGAACAGGTGGACCTTCAATTGGGCCGCTGGCAACAGCGCCAGAAGGCGCACAACCGCAGATTCGACGGTGGTTCGGTGATCGGTCGCAAATCCGCCGTCGCGGACGAAGTCGACCAACGCCGGGAAAGATTTGGCTGACGGAAGCGCAGCGACGGTCTGACTTGTCAATGCCGACGACGCCATGCTCCCGAGATGTGGTACCGCCAGGTCCAGGGACCAGACCGCTTCACCGATTTGGAGGACGAGCGGCCCTTCACCGGGGTTCACCCGATCGAGACCATTCTGGCGGTCCGCAATGCCCGGGAGGAGGGCGGGGGGCTGGGTCGCAGGGCTCTTGACTTGAGCCGGACCACTTCGGCTCCAGGCATTCGCGACGGCCTGGAGTTCTGTGACGAGCGATTTCTCCAACTCGAACAACCGTTGGCTGACCCACAGGCTTTCCCTGTGGCGCTGGGCGTCCTTACCTGACTGGAACCAGGGCTTCCGTCCCGTCCTGAGCCGCTCGACGAGATCTGTCGGAGGATACGCCAATGCAACCTGCTGCATGTACGGCACCGCCACGTTCCACCGGGAGGCGAACGCCTCCGCAATCGCTTCGCGCTCGGCGACAATCGAGTTGATCGCAAGCGTACGGGCGTCCAGTGACCGCGCCACCTTCGTCAGGTGGGCTTCGACACCACTGACTGTGCCGGCCAGGCCTCGACGAACAGCGGCCGCGTAGCCCTCCGGCTTCAGTCTTTTGATCCAGTAAGCCAGGGTCGGAAGCGCCACTGCAGCCTACTTCCGGCCGAAAGCGGTAAGGACGTCATGTGCGGTTGGGCGGCTTGCAGGATCGGTGTCGAGCATGCTCCGGAGAAGGCTTGCGCGTTTCACACCGACCAGACGTTCGATGTTCGAGGTCGCAGTTGCAGAGACATAGACACTCTGCGTGTCGTCCTCATTAGGGTCATGGGGAATATGGAGCAGGCGAAGTGCGAGAAGCCCCATCTTAAAGATGTCGGACTTGGTCGTTTGTATGTTCCCAGCTGCACGAGCTCTGCTGATCTCAATCTGCGAGGCCCCTGCCGCAATCAGCTCATCCCGGAGGATAGCTGCGGCTCGGACCTCTGGCGGGAACCAGTTCGGCGTATGCATCTGCTGGATCGGCGGCACGCCACCCGCGAATCGGAATGCGTCGACGTCGAGGAACTTCGGCGTGAACTTCTTTCCGCTGGACGCGACACCCTTGCCGGGGTTGCTGACGACGAGGTTCTTCGGGCTGAAGTCGCCGATCACCAGCCCCTTGTGATGGAGGAAGTTGACGATTTTCAAGACGTCCAAGATGAGATAGAGACGGTCCTTGGCCGTGGCCGAAGGGATGCCGCGCTCCCGCTTCTTCGATTCCGGCACCATGAGATACTGCACCTCGAGCAGCGTCCTTTCACTCGGACCGATCCCATTGAACTCGAGATCGAAGAAGAACGGGTCCGGAATCAGCTTCATGAGGATGCCTTGGGCGGTTCCGTTCTCGACGACTAATCCTTGCGGCCAGACGGTATGGCGACGGACGAACTTCTGGTCGTCCTCGCTCATGGTGTCCGGATGGAGGACCAACTGCGGCATCGTCGCGGCCAGGGAATGCCCCGACTCTTCAAGGATCGCCGAGTTGTAGCGTTTGAAGACGTACTGGCCTTCGGCACCGGGAATCGGCGGCGGAGAGGACAGTTTGAAGACTGTGGCCTGACCGCCCCTGCCGAGCTTAGCCATCGGCCCGAGCGCAGACTTCTGGATAGTAACGTCGGCTGGCGCGCGGTTCATGCAGTTGCCCAAACGATCGCTGCGGTCCTGTCATCGTCCGCGTTCGTGTTGACGAAAGAGGATGTGAAGAGGAGCTGGGTGGTATCCAGCGGATTTTTCCAGGCATCGAAGAGATACCGTCCCACAGGACGTGCGCCCTCCTCAATTACATCGCCGAAGCCATCCGTGCACAGGACGATCGCTTGGCCTGGGCTCAGCTCCCAGCTGTCGACGTCCGGGCTATCACCGCCCAGCGGCAACGCGTCGGACACCGAGTTGTCGACGGTGCCCGAGGCGGGATTCTTCCCGGCGGCCAGAACGCCCCAGCCCCGGACCGGGTCGAGGACGTAGAAGCTTCCATCACCAGAGATCCGGATGCGCCAGACCCGGAGCGAACCGTCCTTCCGTGCAGTTGGAACAACGAGCAAGTCGCAGGTAGTCGACATAATCTGCGCGATCGTCCGATCGGAAATCTCGGGCGCGGAATCAGCCGGACCGAATTGCTGCTGGGCGCGTCGCTGCCCGAGCGCACGGACCGCTTCCTTTGCTTTCCTGCCGACCTCCGGCCACTGAATGAGGTCGGGAGGCATGGCGGCGAGAGCTCGAAGGGACTCTGTGACAGTGACTCTTGCCGCCTCAATCGCAGCCACGTGGGACAGCTTGCCCTCTGAGACCCCGTCGGCGACCGCGATCACCACCCAGGAATCATCAGAACCGATAGCATAGGCATCCTGACGGGGCGTTCCTGACAAGTGGTGGCTTGCTCCCTTGATGCTCACCGCCCCGACGCTCACCGAGTCACTCACGATTCCCGAGTCAACCGTGGAATCGGGTACGTGGGCCCCCGAAAGCCTGCTCCTCACTGACGGAGCGATCCGAAGCATCGCGCCGGCGTCCCCGACCTGCGATCGGCCCCGGTAGATGCCTTCGAGCACGCTCACGTCGTCTGGGGCGGCCGGGAGTGTCCAGCGTGGTTCTCCCACCCCAGTCGACAACGATGGCGGCGGCACATCGGGCAAGAGCCGACTGACAGCACCTGCGGCCAGTGGGAGGGCGTCATCTGCAGGAGACCTCTCTCCTATGTCGTCATCCTGTTCGTAGAGTGGTACCGTGCCGCCGACTCCGGTGCCAGGCGCAGCCTGAAGCGGAGGACCTGGCGGGTAGGGCGGGAGCTCACTTTCCGGTGAGTAGGCGGAACTTGCTGCTGGCCCGCGAACGGGTGGGGGCTGCCGGACCGGTGCAGGGAACTCGAGATCGCCGGGCGGTACTTCAGCTGTCACCGGCGGTGGGTAGTCGGAACTAGCTGTGGTCCGACGAACGGGTTGGGGCTGCCCTACCCCTATCCCTATCGGGAACTCGGGATCGCCGGGCGGTTCTTCATCTGTCTGGGGATTCTGCATGTTCTGGATTCGCTTCTTCCATGATGGGCATCGCACCCAGCCCCTCGCCGGGAACCAGCGCAATTTACGACTCGATTTCGAGAAGGAAATCCTCGTCTGCGATCGCGTCATCATCCCATTTGAAGCCGTCATCGGCCTCGGAGGCGTCAGCGCCGCTCACCTTGGCCGTGCTGCTGACGATGCTCTGCATGAGGATCTCGATGAAGCCGGCGAGAGCTTCAGAAGCATCGGATCCATCAGCAGTAAGGAACGCCCGGCCTTGGCCTGCTGTGTAGGTCTCGACAACCTCGCGGGGGACTTTGTGACCGAGGCCGAAGACCGACAGGTTGGGACGACGGCTGAAGCTTGAATCGGTCAGCTCGGCGAATGCAGCCGTCGGATCGTCGTTGGGCTCCCCGTCCGTAATGAAGAACACCGCGGGACGGTAAACCTTGTATCCGTCGGCCTTGAGCGATGAATAATCATCTTCCAGCTGCGCCCTAAGGAGCTTAAATACCTCGGAGAAGCTCGTTCCGTTGGAAGCTTCGAATGTGTGCTGAGCCAGATTTGCACCCCGTGCGAGCGGTGATACCACTTGAGCCCGGTCGTTAAACCCGATGACGCAGAAGCGAGCGCGCTCGTCCGCAAGAGGGTTCTTGATGCAAGTGCGGATGATCGTCGGGATCAGCGAGTTGGCCGCATCGATCGCGTTATTCTCCCGAGGGGACATCGACCACGAGTGATCCACGGCTATGTAAAGGGGGAGGATGTACTTCGCGTCTTCCTCGAGCGCCTCGAGCTGGGTATCAGTGGACACGTGCCTGCCTCCCATTGTGTGACGCCTGACGGCGAGTTGTACGGCAATATTGCTGTGTTCGCTTGACGGATGTCAACAGTTACGGTCAGCATGTTGCACGAGAGCAAAGAGGGGGCGCTGTGAATGGGCACCACGTATATATTGCGGTAGAAGCGGGACACGCGTCGAGTGTGCTCGATTGGGCAGCAGTCCGAAAGGAAGTTTCCGCAGGTGGGGGCTACCTGTCGCTGGCGCTTCTCGATGGAACGAAATCGAACTGGGTGGTCCGGCCTACACCCTCGTCCGACCACATTCCATTGCAAGTCTCGACGTCCGCAGCGGGGACCGCTGCGCCAGGAATCGCAACCGCGGTGGTCGACCAGATCATGGATGCGCAGGGCCTCGTACCGGGGATCAAGGCGACGGAAGTGCGCCTCTACGGTGGACCGCTTGCTGAGTCAGAGCTCAATGACGCTCTCAAAGGCGACGGCACTATCCGCCTGCGGGTCTTCGATAAGGGCAGTCTGAGAAGGGCCCGATCAGGCGGGACTTCGGCTCGTTCGACGGTGGCGACCTCGCGGCCACCTGCATCGAAACCCAGTACGGCAGGCACAGGGGCAGGATCTCCACGGCCAGCACGGCCGCCTGTATCGAAACCCAGTACGGTAGGCACAGGGGCAGGATCTCCACGGCCAGCACGGCCGCCTGTATCGAAACCCAGTACGGCGGGCAAGGGGGCAGGATCTCCACGGCCTCAACCACGGACCTCTACGGTCGGCGCGAAGACATCGACTGCTCCCGCGGCCCCTTCGCCGGCGACTCCTCGGGCGCTCCGCGGCTCTTTCGGTTCCCGCTATCAGCCAGGGCGGCGGGTCATTGCTGCAGTCCTAACGGCTGCTGCGGTACTCCTTGGGGTGTTCCCGGGATGGGTCTGGGCCCATATCTGGAGCTACTCCTATCCCAGCGACGCTGGGGTGATAGCCGATGTGATCTCTTGGGCACAGGCCCGTGCGTTCGGGCCGTCCCTGCTGCTCGGTGCACTTGTGGCACTCGTCGGAACTCGAGTGCGCTGGCTCGCACTGCTCGGGTTCGGGTATGGCGCGTTGGTTGGGCTTTTCCCAACGATCATTCCCGAATTCCTCGTCTGGACGCCCCCCGGGCCGCTCTACAGCTTCTTCGTCAACACAAATGGTTTTTGGCGTGAATGGACCGCTTGGGCTCCCCTCATCTACATCGGGATCGGACTCTGGCTCTGCAACGCGGCCTCCAAAGCACTTCCGAAGACGCCGCAGCACGTGATCGACGCCCGGAAGCGCCTGCGCCAGTCGTCCAGGGATTTCTTGGGACGTCGGTCGCCAATCGACAAAGCGGTGCTCGCTTGGCTGGTCGGGCTCGCATTGACCGGCGTTGGGCCGTGGCTGATCGGGCGATTCGTCCTGCAGGACAACATCATGTACACCACCACTTCGGGTGTCTTCAACAGAAGCGCACGGGAGTTCTGGCCCTACGTGCCAACGCTGTACGTTGGAGGCGTCGCGGCGTTGCTGTTGCTCGGCGGTATCGCAATGGTGCTCCAGCCTTGGGTCGGGCGCATCGGACCCGGGATCGTGGGGCTGGCGCTGGTCGGTGCATCGTTCGCGGTGGGCTCCTTCGGCACTTCACTCTGGCAGGCTCAGGAGGACGCGACGGCGCAGCGACTCATGGGAACACCGTTTCCCTTCGGAGACTCCTATTACACATGCGGCCACGCCGAAGCGAGTTTGATGGACGCCTCGGGTAAGTCCTGGCTGTATCAGGTGTGGAGCGCGCGCATCGCAGGGTCTCAAGTAGCGGCGGACGCGTGCAACAGAGTGGTCCTATATCAGGGTTGGCAGCAACTGAAAGCCTACGACTTGCCGAGCGGGCAGACGATAACGGCGGCCCCAGAGTTCGTCAGCGGCGATACATCCGCGAACGCCATGTTCCAGTACGGAACGAGCGACGGCAGCAAGGTGCAGGTCAAAGTGGGCCAGTGATCCCGGAGTGGCAGGCGACTCGCGCCGGTGCCCGCATCCGACAGCATCGACGCTTCCTCCCATCACTGTTATCGAGGAGAACCCGATCTGTCGCTATGCGTGCAGCTCCCCGGTTTTCGGTAGTCCGGCAATGTCGGCCGCACAGGACGCGCCATGTGTGCAGGAAAAAGAACGTCCCCCGCCGTCGCCGCTGGAGGTGCGCCGATTACGGGGCCTTCTCTGCGTGACCGTAGCCTATTCAGTTGTCGGAGTTCAGTTGTGGTGTGCGTGCCTCTGCTCGGGGCTGGGGCCCCAGTCGCCGAGGGTACGTCTTTCCATACGGTGACAAGAGCAGTTATCAGGGAGCCGACGGCACATGGCACTCCACCGTCTTGCTCCGAGCCAGCTAGGGGGAAGGGCAGTCCCCGCGCGCGGCCCGAGGGCCCACCCAGCAGTCCGCTGGTGTGAGCAGATCAGGCCACTAGCACCCGAGAGGGGACGGGCGCGGATGATCAGAAACGTGAACGCGTCAGCGCGTGGCAGTGACCACACTTAGAATTGATCCCATGGAGCGCAAAGGTCAAGAGGCTCAGGCTGCTTCCGAGGCCGCTGCCAAAGCTATCGCGTTGCGGCCGATCCCGCCGGAGGCGATTCGCTCAGGGGCCACTGTCGCGGCCGCCATCGCGATCCGTCGAGACCAGGAGCGTAGAACAGCACTCGATGGTGACAAAGCCCGGCATTGATGCGGTCCGAGCCGAAAAGGCCGCCGGAGAAGGCCCTAGCCTTGGACGTCCGAACCGTCGGGCTCGAATGGTCACCCGGGGGTTCACACCGACGATGCTAGGTCGTTCGAATTGTCCGATCAAGGTCGAGGTGCTTGTTGTCAGAGGCCCTAGGCGAATGACTCAGGGACGTTCGTTTGCCGGAGACGCTCCCGCGCGGCCGGCTGCACCGGCTATGCTGAGACGCATCATGATCAGCCCGTTGCCGTCAGGCGCGGGCTGATTTTCTCTTGGCCGGACATCGGCTGGCACGGTCGTTCAGTCGAACTGCCCGGTCGCGGGCGGGCGGTAGATGGATGCTGGCCACCAATGTCAGCCCGCTAGGGATTCTGGGCTGATGAGCAACAGTTGCGCCTGGTTGTACTGCCGGCTCTACAAGTTGCCGCTCGCGGCCCTATCTAAGGCTGCGACCGATAGCGCACGGTTTGGGCGCTCCTTCGGTGATCCAAACGCAGTCTTCAACAACTGAGACTCCACTGATTACCCACCTCCTAAATTGTCTTTCACTCCGCTGACGGCGGTGGGGTGGGTCGTTTTCCTGGCCCTCTATGGCCGCGGTCAGTCCCTCGTCCAATGCGCTCGTGTTCGGGGATCGTGCAGGGAAGAGGGCCGGCAGCAGCGGGCGCCAGGAACTCTACAACCCAATCGCGTCGTTCGCGAGCATTTCAGAACGACGGAGCCTCAGGCAAAATCCTCCTTTACACCTACCTCTTTGATCGCCACCGCGATCGCCCGTGAACCCGCGGGTCGCTGCTGGTCCTTCCGCCGCACTCCAGCAAGGAGAACTCAGATACCGTGTCAGCAGCCAAGAAGCCGCGCCTTGCTGACGAGCGCAGGAGGGGTCCGAGAGATCGCCGACTAAGCCCTCAGCAAGAACAAAGCAAATCTGGGGGGTCGTGGGGGGACAAGCGGGCTGGCACACTACCAGCCCGCCCAGGCAACGCCTCACGCCGCCGCGCGGACGGCCCCTCTGCTTCAGAAACTCATCTCACTCCCCGCCGCTGCCGCGAAAGGGGGCACCACCACCGGGCTCTTCGAACTGACGTTGTACGCCGGACTAGCCGCCTCTGCCGCGACGGGCGCCTCGACACCTGCACGCACTTCAGCATCCGGCGCTGCCACTGTCCCATGCGACATGCGCTGGTACACCGCGGTCCCGAAACGGAGATCCGGTCCAATGGTGTCGGCGACGATGCGTCGGGCTTCACGGCGTTCGCCGTCCTTCTCGTACGAGCGGAATTCCAGCTCGCCCGCCACGGTGACCGGGTCGCCCTTTCGCAGTGAACTCGCCGAGTTCTCGGCCAGCGCGCGGAATGCAGAGACATTGTGGAAGACGGGTTCTCCGTCCTGCCAAGTGCCGTCCGCGCCCTGGATTCGCTGGTTGACGGCGACACGAAGCTTAGCGTGAGCCACTCCGCTTTCGCCGACGCTTAGTTCGGGATCGGCAACCAGGTTGCCGGCGATGCTGATCGGGATTTTAGTGCCCATGATTCTTGTCCTTTCCAAAGCCGGCGGGACTCTCCCGCCGGACAACTTGTTGCCAGTCGGCTCACGGCCCGGCTAATACCGGTCCGTCCGCTGGCCGCAAAGGCGCATCCAGTACCGCATAGGACGCGGCCGGACTCAACCGTGGGTCCGCGTCGGCGCTGGTGATCTTGCCGCCAAATCCCGGTGGGTGTGTGATTTCGAGAATTCCCTTGCTGGCAGCAGTGACCCGCCCTAGTACTGACTTCGCAATATCCGCACGGGACGCTGGGAGCCGACTGCCGGCGTCGTGAGTCATCGCGTCTTTCTCCGCGTCAATGACGGCGTCGGCCCATCCGGCGAGATAGGTCGCGGATTGAGGTCCGCGGTCGATACCGTGGGCCTTCAGCACCGTGTAGGCCACGGATTCGGCCTCTACCTCGGCCAGTCCCCGATGATCTGCGCTGCTCCCATACAGCCGGCCAACCGCATCGTCGGGACCATGAAGCAGCACATGTCCGAGCTCGTGTGCAAGGACAGCTGCACGCTCTTCTGGGCTGAGCCAGGCGCCGACCTGTACCCGACGGTGGGTGAAGTCCGTAAAGCCGCTCGTCAGCCCGTACTGGGCGCCTGTCACGTCGACGTCGAAGCCATGGCTGCCCGCCACCGTTGCAAGAGATTCGCACAGCTCAGCTACATCCACCACGGACTCAGCGCCGCCGCGGGGCACGAGTAGCGGTGTTCCCTGCGTTTGTGAGACGTCGAAGACCGCCTGGCCGCGCCAGCCTGTAATGACAGTCTTCTTTCCGTCGTCGACGGCACCTTGGGGCACATGCTCACCCGCTGGGACTCGTTGCCGGGTACCGTCAGGAAGCGTGACCTGCTGTAGTCGAGCTGTGCGAGGAGCTATCACCCAGAGTGCATGCTCGCCTCGCAGCACGGTACGGCCATGGCGGGCCCATTCCTTGTACCCGGCCACCAGGGTGGGTTCGTCGGTACCGCGCTGGGCCATCTGCATCATGAGTAGGGCAACGTTGCCGCCCGAGTAACGCCACAACGTTGCCGAGGCATCCAACAGCACCTGCCACTGCGACGGAGATTCAACTGCCCTTTCCAGGATCCGGTGGAGGCCATCTGTCAAGCCAGCGATACGCTCCTCGGGCGTCATGCGGGACTTGCCCGATTCATTCCGTCCAAGCGCAGCATCTGCCGCCACAGCACTCGATACGTCTTCAGGTTCAGGGGCCACGACAGCCGCCCTTCATGCCTCTTGGAATCCGGCCGGGACCACCCCGCGGATACTTGTTCATGTCCTGAGGCGGGACAACAGCATGACTTCAGAATTCGTTTCCGATCTGGTGGGAAGCCGCCTGCCACTCAACGAAGCCCGGCGCGTCGAGCCGGAGGGTTCTCACTACGGACTCCTTGTGCGCCTGCAGGCCGACACATCCGGCCGTCCGGGTATGGATCCGCAGACGCTCGACGGCGTGCGGTAACCGTTCGTGAAAAGCCAGGGGCCCGAACCCGGGATCGTCGCTGGCGTAAGAGGCCAGTTCCGCCCGCTGCAGGGCATAGAGCTCGGCCACGATCTCGGAGTGGCGCCACCAGCAATCCGGAACCACCGACGTCGTCAGCTGGTACGTGGCAACAAGCCAGCGGACCCACACCGCCAAAGAACGCCACACGCCTCCGGCCTGCTCAGCTGTCAGTTCCCGCCAACGGTATGTCACGCCGGATGCCCGCCCCGGTGGCCGGAAGGCAGAGCGGAAGAGCTCCGCCGTCAGCTCGTCGTCGTCTGCTCCGGCTGACGGGATCTCAAAGCGTTCGACGTCGTCATGGCTGGCCATCGGTCGGCTCCTCAATTACCGCTTGTCGCAGACGATGGCCATCTGCCAAGGCCCGTTCAAGCTCCAGCTTTGACCGACTGAGCTCGGCCGCGTCTTTGCGTTTGTGCCATTCGCGCAGGTCCAACAGGATGGGCCGGGTTCGACGTCCCAGCATGAGGGCTGTGCCTGCGGGCAAGCGCCTGATCTCATGAAGCGGCAAGACCGGGCTCTCCCTGATCTGTTCGCCGTCCTGTCGGCCCTGCGCAGACCAGGAACGTGTATTCAGGGTCAGGCTCCGCTCCCCCAACAGCCCGGCGAGTGACCGCAGGTCACGTTCGTCGGAGCCGCCGCCGAAAATCACTTTGATGATGGCCGAGTCCCAAATAGTGGCTGCCTCATCGATCGACCAGCCGGTACGGGCCTGGGACAGGGATTGGAGAACTACCAGCGTTGAGATGCCGATGCCCCCGCCGTCAGAGAGGGCGATGGGCAGGCCCGGCCATGGTGCCAGATTGGCAATCTCGTCCAGAACCAGGGACAGCGGCGGATCCAGCCTTCCTCCCGGGGCGACAAAAGCCATCTCACGCGCTGCGTTGTCGATGTCGTCGATCAGAGCCGAAAGATACGGCCCTGCCGCAGCAGCTCCCGCACGGGTACCGATCAGATACAGGGTCCCGCACTCCCGAATAAACGTTTTTGGGTCAAATTCCTCAGTCTCGTCCCGGGGATCCAAGGCGGCGAGCACTTTCGGTGACGACAGCGGTGCGACAGCAGCCGACACACCAATCCAGGAGTTGGACGTGTTCCGCGGGTCATCCTCGAGGATGCCCATCAGATCGGCCTGCCATCCAAGCGCCGCCGCCGGTTGGCTCAGGACCTCCAACGCCTCACGTGCCAAGACCGGGCTCGAGGACCAGCGCCGAAACGCGCGGACGCCCTCGCCGGACAGGGCCGCAGCGTGAAGGAGGCATTGCAGGATGATCAGCGAGCGCTTTTGCCATGCAGCGTTCTCTCCCTTCATCTCCGTGTCCGCAGTGATAACGAGAGCACGGCGCGTAGCGATATCCGGGTCCTCGCAGCCGCGGACGGGAGACCAGCGAAGCGTTGAGGGAAGTCCGGACATGCCTTGCGGATCGAACACCGTGACCGGCCTTCCGCGCGTAGCGCGGGCCTTCATAGTGACCACCAGGTTGTCGGCGCGGGTGGACGTCGTGACCACAGCGCCCGGCGCATCGAGGATGGCATTGATGACCACGTAGAGGCCCTTACCGGATCGCGGAGCACCCTGGATGACCATCGATTCCTCCGTGGAGACATGGATCGTGACGCCTCGAGAACGGCCCAATGTCCAGGCCACGTCCTGGATCCGCGGCTTGGCGAGACCCGGACGCGTGAACTTGCCGCGCTTCAGGACGGCCCTGGCACCGAAATCCTGGAGGATCTCGGAACGGCGCGCGATGCCCTCGCGGTTCAGGATGTCCTGGCGCAGCCATGGGCCCGATTGCTTCCACGTCCGCCAGGCCAAGACAGAGCCCACAGCGAGCGCAGCCGCCAGAAGGATGACCGGGCCAACGATCCACCAGATACTGCCGGTCCCGACGTCGCATCCCTGCGGTGTACGGACGATCCAATCCATCCGGCCGATGAAAAGTCCGAAGGCGGCGGCCGGGCTGAACGGCGACGGCAGACCGCCGCCGCAGCGCCAGACCATCACGACGTTAGCTGCCCCCTGGACCAGGAAACACAGACAGACATAACCGGCCACGGCGATAAGCCCGGCCGTTACCAACGGGCTGTCGGTGCCTCGCCGCGAACTCATCTGTGGCATTCAGATCATCCGGTCGTCGGTGCCGAAAACTTCAAGCTCATCGGTCGTGACCCGGTTCGCCACAATGAAGGAACGGTTCCCTACCTTCCAAAGGCCAACACCCTTGGGGAGGTTCTCTACATGCTCGCATTCGGCCTCCGACAATCCCAAGGCTTCTTTGGTCAGTCGCATGGCGTCGTGCTTTTGCCGGTAGATGATCCTGGTGTCCGCCTCGGTCAGCAAGCCGAGTGCCTTCTGCCGGTGCCCGCTGGAACTGTCTCCAATTTCGTTGAGGTCGGCCACTTTATGCATGATGAGCAGATTCGCTATGCCGTAGGTGCGGGCAAGCCGCCACTGCTCGCTCATTTTGGCGAGCATGTACGGGTCGGCAAGCATGCGCCAGCCTTCGTCGTACACCACCAGCCGTTTGCCGCCGTCGGGATTGGTGACGGCTGCCTCCAGCCAAGTGGCACCGCACGCGGCGGCCAGGGACAATGCTTGCTCCGAGGCGCCGATGAGCGCAGAAGTGTCCATCACCATCATGGGCGCATCGGCGTCGAAAGCGACCGTAGACGGGGCGTCAAACATGCCTTCCAGGTCACCGGAGACCGTCCGCCTCAGGGAGTGGCTGACCGCCAGTCCCCCATCTTTGCCCACCAGCCCGATCGTTTCCTTCGACGGGTTCAACAGATGGTCCAGAACCATCGGCAGCGTCGGATTCGAGTTCTCGGCTACCGTCTCCATGAGAGCCATATCCAAGGCAGTGTGCTCCACCGGACGGAGGGGCATCCCCTGCCGCATGAGAGAAACCAGTGCCACCAACAGGTAACGACGGCGCTGGCGCACCACGGCCTGCCACTGCGCTTCACTCAAGGCACTGGACCGCGGCCCTGCGTCTAGTGGATTGACGCGGGCGGCTCGACCGGGGCCTACGGAAATGACCTTGCCGCCAACCGCATTGGCAACGGCAACCCATTCCCCTTTGGGATCGGAGGCGACGGCGGCCTTCCGCCCCAGCGTTATGGACCTCGCCACCAAGGACTTTCCGCACATGGATTTCCCGGTCCCCACCGTGCCGATGACAACGATCGAGGGTCCGCTGATGACGCCCTTGTCATAGAGAATCCACGGATCGTAGGAAAACGCTCCCGACCCGAAGACGTCCGTGCCGATATATGTGCCTTCGTGGCCGAGCCCCGATTCTGTGATGAACGGATACGCTGCAGCGAAGGTCAGGGTCGACGCACGGTGTGGCGCCGGGCGCAGGCGGTGCGGACCACGCAGGGAGGCAGGCTCCCTGCTCCCCCAGTCTCCGCCGTGCTCGGCGGTCTCCAGCCGGGTGCCGACCATCTCGCCCGCCCGATTCAGAGCGGCCGCCCACGGTTGGCTGTCAGCGGCAGCCACACGCCGACGTCGTTCCTTCCGCTCCTTGCGGTTCACGCCGGACGGCACGTATTCAACCGACTGATTTGTCCGCGTCATCGCAACCCCCGCCCGAACGGGAGCGCACCGGCGACGAATGCAGCCCATTGCTGCCCGGCCAGTACGCGCAATTCGACGAAGGCTCCCGCGGCCGCCGACTCCAGTTCCTGCCGGTGGCGGGCCAGGTCCTCCAAGGTCCCTGCAGTAACGGTCACGTAGGCAGCGGGCCTTACGTCTCCGTGTCCTGCGACGATCTCCTCCTCGCGCTGGGCGACCTCTTCTTCCTCAGCCCGTTGCTCGCGGGTCAACGGTCTGTCGAAGCGGGTATTGATGCGGCGCCTGGTTTCATGGGCTTCCTGGGCGGAACGGATGTCCCGCAGCGCCTCGGTTGTGGGCACGGCCCGAATCACCTCCGTCACCGTGTGCCGGAAGTCGCCCACATAAATCAACGGATGGAGGAAACCCGGAAATACCTTCTGCCGTGGCCACTCAGCGATCCAGAACGTTTGATGAAAACCGGAATCCGTTCGTACGTAGGTCCAGTGCTCTTCCACGGCCATGGGCCCCGCAGGCATGTTAGGCGGCACGGAGTCTCGGGGTTGTGATTCCTTCTTGGCCTGCTGCCCTGCCCGGCTTGCCACGGCGGCAGGATCGAAGGCGCCCCGAACGACGTCGAGGATTCCGCCTTCCGGCAGCCACTCCTCCACCTTGACGCTGTGCGTCCCCAGCGCGGTGGTCATGGCCTCGACCTCCAGACGAAGTACCCGTTCAACACCGGCCAGTCCCCCGCCAGACTCTCTGATCCGACGTCGTGCCTTGCCCGTATCCACCACAAGTGCGATCAGGAGATCGTGGCTCATCGTGGACCCGGCTGCCGAAATCAGATCCTCGTACGCGCGCTGACCCCACGTGAGTTCGCTCGAGGCGCCCGCCAGCCCTGGGGACGCAATTTCGTAGAAGTCGCGCAGGGCGGTGGACGGATACGGAACCGTGTAGTCCTGCACGGCGATTCTCGCGAGGCTTGTTCGCTGGGCCATGCCAGCCTGTACGCGGGACCAGGCCTGAACGGCCCATGCTTTGTCGTCGCTGTCTAACAGCGCAAATGACCGGGTGCTGCAGCGAAGTACGGCTATCGCCTCCCTGCCGCGGGCGTCCACGATGAAACACTCACCTCGCGAGGTCCGACGCAATTCCAGGTTCCCCAGCCCTCCCGGAAGCGCCAGCCGTCCGGCCAGGACTGCTCGTTCAGGTCTGGTGAGAAACCGTGTTTGTCCGGCCATCGATCGGTAGAAGAACAGGACGGCATGGCTGGCCCATACCGGGTACGGAATCCGTGAATACTGCAACAAGCCGAGGAGCATCAGCCCCAGCCACAACGGCCCCGACGCGAACAAGCCGATCGGTCCTTGAGCTGCCGATGCCAGGCTTGCCACGACGACGCCGGCCGCCAGCAACAGCAACTGATACCACTTCAGGCCCATGAACAAGCCGCGGCGCTCGTAGCGGGGGAATTTGACTGCCTCAAGGGTGCGTGAAGTTTCAGACATGGAAATCACCGTCGGTTGGGGGCTGGATGACTCGTGGCCGGTGTATGGGAGGCTGGACCGTCGGGGCGATCGGTGGTGCGTCGTTTGGTAGCTTTGACGACGACGGCCGGGGTGGCTCGCTTGGGGCCTTGCCGCCACTTCTGCTTGCCGACGCCGAGGCAGCCGCGGCCGGGCGGGGCTGTGCGCCGCCTCCTTGAGGCGGGGCGGGGGCGGCAGTTGTGGTGCCGGCGTCGAGCATCAACGCACTGGCGTTGGCAGCTTGGGCCGATGACGGCGTTGCACCCGTTGGCCTTCCCGGAAGAGGGGCTCCCGCCGGCAAGGTGCGTGTGGGGAATTGATGACGGCTCGACTGGATCGGTCGGGTCATCGCCGAACGGCCAGCCATTGCCGCCAGGGTGAAACGGCCACCGATCTGGCGGCTGATCTGCCGGGCAGTAAAACTAGAAGTCCGAGAGAGGACGTGACCGCCACCGGCAGTTTGTGCGGCCGCGGCCAGCTCACCTCCGGCGAAACTCACCAGCCGCAGTGACATCAGAGGCGCACCGCAGGCCAGAGCCATGCCCACAACGCCAGCGGCCAGCCCGGCGAACGACTTCGACTCGGCAAAGAGCTTGATGGCCACGGCCAGCACCGTTGCGGCAAGCGGTTTGGCGAGCAGCAAGGCAACGACGATCTCGCACCACCTACGGGCCCAGGTTTTCGTCTTCTCCCATGGCATCAGCATGAGAGCGACCGGAGCGACGGCGGCGAGCACGATGAGCGCGAAGGACCGGAAGATCATCGAACACATCAGGATGAACGCCAGGATCCAGACGACAATGACAGCCATCACCGTGACGACGACCGCCCCGGCCGCGCCGCCGGCGGTTCCCGGGGCCAACGACACGACATTCCATTCCCGCCCGGAGTCCGCCGGGGCCCGCTCGAAACCAAAGAGCCGCATGAACACCAGGTAGGGATCCGTCCCCATGGAGTCGAGCAGTGCCGTAGCTGCGGAATCTCCCACCTTGGTGAGCTGGCGGACAAGGTAAACGGCACCGGCCACCAGAGGAATGGCGGCCGCACCGCCAACCAGGGCTCGCACCAAGCGTCGGGGTTGCTGGCTAATCAAACCGGACAGCAGCTGGAGAATCATGGCGACGACCAGCGGCGTCATCATGATTACAACCCACCAACTCGTCAGCCCTTCAACGGCCGTCCATTGAGAATCATCGACATCAGAGACACTAAACGCACCGGTGACGAAGGACCAGATCCAAGATGCGGTGCCTTGGAGAATGTTCGCGAAGAACGACGTGATGGAACCTTGGACGCCGTCGTTCGCTTGCGAGACAAGACCACAACCGGGCGGCCACCATCCGTCCAGATCGCACTGAACCGGCATGACTGACTGGACCTAGAATCCCAGATTGAACGCCGACTGGGACCAGAGAATGTAGCCATTGATCCCGCCCAGTATCGCCGCCACCGGCCCTGTCCAAAGCAGGATCATGCCGCCGCCCGACGCGAGCCTCGATGACTGGCTGAGCTTGCCTGCCAGGAGCATCGCGGCTCCGACGATCGCCACTATCGCGATCACAATGAAGGCCCCGACCAGGATGCCTCCGCCGATCTGCTTGAGCGATTCGAGAAAGGGGAAGTTCGTGTTTGGGGTGATGCCAGGATCCACTGCTGCCAGAAACATCGCGCGCTCCATCTGTCGTCTTCCAGGGGAATGAGGGGTTTGGGCTCACGACTTCATGGAGGTAGCGGAGTGGGGCGACATGACCTTCTGCATGCCCTGATACAGACCTGTGCAGCGTGTGCACGGATTCGCTGCGTGATCTGGCTACGCCCCCGCCGATCGGGACGCAGTTTCGGCCGAGCGGGGAATGACCAGCCCGCTGCTTTCGAGCGGTTTCCGAAGAGGCTTCGGGGTTTGCGAGTCCAGTTTCGGCCCGGTAAGGGTCTACCAAACAGCCGAGGCGATGGCCCTGGCCATTCCAGCCTTTTTACGCATGAATATTCCGCTGGACCTCCCCCGGCGGCCGACAAACTGCATCACCTGCGTAGTCTCCCCTATGCTTGCCGGGTGAATCTTCGAACACGCATCACGGGTATAACGTCCAACGCAGGCGACCATGTCGAACTCTCAACGGCCGGAGTGACATGCTTGGTCGGCGGAAACAATGCAGGTAAATCCCAGACGTTGCGGGACATCGCTGCCCTAGTGCAGGGGCCTCATATGAACACAGTCGTCATAAGCGAACTGGAGCTGGACAAACCGGCAGGGGCAACCCATGCGGAGGTTGAGGGTTTTTTGAAGTCGACCGCTGCACCGGAACCTCAGCAGCAAGTGATGTCCGGGGCTCACGTCCGGTATTCGCCCCTTCAGGGTGGCTTCCACAGCGGGGGCGGCCAGATGACAGTGGCCGACTTTCAGGCGATATTTCATGCAGATGAGCGAGGCCTCGGTGGTACTTCCCCCTTCTTCCTTCAGCACTGGACAGCCGGGTCATTGGTTCACTTTGCGAGCTCGGGATTGGGGCACTTTGGCGTAGGACAACCGGTTGGTTCACCCATGCAACGCCTTTATCGAGATGGGGACTTAGAGGCAGAGATTTCAAACCTGGCCTACCAAACATTCGAGCAACATCTAACTCTCGATCGGGCGAATCTTGATGTAAGGCTGCGCATGGGGCGAGTGGAGATCCCAGTGCCCCCCATTAGCCACCCCACTCAAGAATACGCGGACGCAGTGGCCGCCCTGCCTCCATTGGAGGTCCAGGGTGATGGTGTTAAGAGCTTCCTTGGGCTTGCGTTGGCCGTTGTTGCCGGCAAGTCGCAAATTATCCTCGTTGATGAGCCAGAATCCTTTCTTCACCCCGGGCAGGCTCGGGCCCTCGGCCGCTGGCTGTCGGATCAAGCCGGTCGCCGTGACATTCAGCTAATCGTTTCAACCCACAACCGTGACTTCGTTCTTGGTCTCGCCTCCGGGGGCAAGGCTTCCACTAGGTTTGTGAGGGTGGTCCGAGATGGAGAGGTCAACAGACTGCACGAACTGCCGCCGGGTGAAGTTTCATCCGCTTGGGAGGATCCCGTACTCCGCTACTCCAATCTCCTTCAAGGGCTTTTTCACCGGCGGGTTGCCATATGTGAGTCCGACGCGGACTGTCGCTTCTACGGGGCGGTCCTTGACGAGCTCGCTTCAGCGACCAACCGCAGAGCGCAGGCCGACGACACCCTGCTTGTCCCGAGCGGAGGTAAACATCGCATAGCCGCATTGGGAAAAGCACTTCAGCGTCTCGACGTCGAAACCCACGCTTTCGTAGACTTCGATGCTCTACGGGAGAAAGCGACCATCCGAGGCATCGTTGAGTCCCTCGGAGGAGTCTGGACGAGCAGGCTAGAGGCAGACTTCATCTCGTTCGTCCAGCCCGTGCAGTCTCAGTCGCTATGGGGCGAGTTGAAGCGCCAGGGTATCGCCGGAGCACCGTCAGGGGCTACGTACAGCGCCGGGCTGAGGCTCCTAGAGAGCCTCGATAGGCTGAGAGTCCATGTCGTTCGAACGGGCGAAATGGAAAGTTTTGACCGGTCAATTGGTGAGCACGGATCAGCGTGGGTAACCGCTGCTCTAGAAAAAGGGGTGCATCGAAGTTCAGATAGCGCCAGGGCCGTTGTCGAGAAGCTACTCGGGGAGTCATAACTCCGGAGATCGGAGCAGAGCAAGATGGGCTGCACGATGGATGCCTGTCTCTCGTGCGTGAGGTGCCTGGAACGCCTTGAACGGTCATGACAGCAAAGCCTAGACTCGCCTCAATCCACATGCGGAGTGCGATGTTCATTGGGTGAGCCCGTAGGTGGTTTCTGTCGCCCAGATTGTGGGCATGGGAAGTATTCGAACATATGTTCTATACTTTTACGGTGATCAAGCGTGGTACTCCCGACGACTCCGAGCGCATGTTTGCCCGGATCCAAGCCGAAGAGAGCCGACCGATTGATGACCCAGCTCCAATCCGAGAATTCCCAAAGTACGGCCGGCCTCTGGTCTACGTGAGAGGGATCTACGGCAAAGCTGTGGGATGGACGCACACCTACGGCTTGATTGAATGGCTGGACTCTTCAGGAAAGTACCACCTTGGCTGGGCACACTCATCGAGCATCAAGCGGGTGACACCGGAAGAGTGGAAGGGTGAGAGCGGACTGTAGTAGTCCTTGGAGACCGCTCACGCGGGCCCGAGTGCTGCACACGATGCTCCGGACCAATTATCAGGTCACTAGATCGAAATAGGCCGTATCTGAATTCCAGGCGATCGGATGCAGCAGCGTCCCCACAGAGGGGTTGAGCGCGCTGTACATCATCCCGTCGCCGGCGTAGATGCCAACATGACCCCAGTTATTTTGTCCCTGTGCGTTCTGGACGACTAGGTCCCCTGGCTGCGGGTTGTTCGTCCGCACCCCAACCCTCCATTGCTCCACCCTTGGGAGGTTGATTCCGGCTTGCCGATAGATCCACTGGACGAAGCCGGAGCAGTCCCACGCTTTGAAGGCCGTCCCGCCCCACACGTAGGACCCACCGACGCCGGTTTGGGTAAAGCGAAGGATTTCCTTGCGGATCTGGCTCAGATCCGCCGATGCTGTTGTCGGCGCTGAGCCGGTCGGCGTATCGACGCAAGGAGAAGGCGTCGTCCCGCCGTCGAGGGCATCAACGATGGCCGATGCTTCCGGCTCCCATCGCGCGTACAGCTCGGGAAAGGCCGACACCTGAACAGCCTGGGCAGCCTGGCCTTTGCTCATGGATTGCCATCCGGGGATGTCCAGAAGCCCGCGAGGGCTCCCCTGGTTGGGACCAGACGCTCCCCCATAGAAAGCCCGCACGTTATAGATGGGATCCATCAGCTCTCCGACACTCCCCCATCCAGCAGCTGGACGTTGTTGGGCCGTGCCAAGAGAATCGTGATCGCTTCCGATACCGTCATGCGGATAGTTGAGAGATCCGGGGACGTTCACGTTGGCCAGCACTCTGAGGCTGGATTCCTGCAGAGCCATCATGATTGCTATGATCTGCCCATCTCGCGGTACGCCCAACTGCTTGCCGACTGAAATGTAGTCCCCCGCGAGGCTCAGTTGCCGGGCCGTCAGGTTGACCGGCGGCTGGCTGCTCTTGCCGATGTCCAAGGCGCCACCCACGTCGGCGCCGCGCTGACCACTCAACCCTGCTCGCGAGCAGATCGAGCTCGTGCTCGCCGCGTTGGCGCCGAGCACCGCAACGGCCGCGCAGAGTGCAAAAGCACCCGCCAGAATCACAGCCGTGGCCGCAGCCACCAGAGCCCGGAGGATTATCCGGCGCCTCGCCAGGAGAGCCACCATCGCCGGAGCCGGCATTAGTAGACGATCCTGTTCGGCGCGGCGTAGAAGCCGACCATGATGCAATGATCCGCAGGTGCACTGGCGGCTGGCGGACAGTTGACCATGACGCTGACTGGAGCCGCATACGAGTTGCGGGCAGAAATTGACTGATCCACGACGCGAAGAGAGACCGTGCAAACGTGGAGTCCCGCCCAGGGCGCCGGTCGCTCGCGCACCTTGGCGAGCTCACTGTCACACATCATGGATTCCACCGTTGCCGAACGGTACGCCTGCTGCCCGGCCAGATACTGATAGGTTCCGGCATTGATCCCGGTCGCTTCGAACTCCTGGACAAACACGGCCAGCGGATTGGACCCGTCAGGGAGCACATGCCACCAGTTGCGGAGGCCGGAGTACACCTCGGAGTACGAAGCCCCACGCGTGTCCCACGTATAGACAGCTGTGGCCGCTGCCGATGCCAACTTGCGGAAGTCCGTCGTGCGAGGCACGCCGTACCCGTCGTGTCCTTCGACGGCGGCGGCCGTCGTCATAGTTTCTGGCTGCGGCCCAGCGGGGACGGCCGTGGAACTCTGGGGAGTCGGCGCCGTCGACAGCGCTGGACCTGGCTCAGGTGCGGGCCTCGGGGTAGGCCGCGTCAAAGCGAACAACACGGTTGCAACACTCAAGACTACGAACACTAGGAACAACCATCGCCTTCGGCTGCTTGAGCCAGGCGTTGCAATTCTCGGGGTCAACGTCATTCCCCCCTCCTCGCCAGTTCATAGCAATTTGAGCGGCTGAGGACATGACTTAGCGTGGAGGTCGCCTTGCACTCTGGAGAATCCGCCAGGCCGTTTGATACAGCCGCCGGGCGAATCCAATCTGCACGGCCACGTAGCGCTCAGTGACGCCGAGTTCAGTAGCCAACGTCGCCAAAGCCCTGGCACGGTCTGGCCCTCGCAAGTCGGGACGAACGATGGTTACCGCAGTTCGACGGAGCACGGGCGTGGGCAGGCATTCTGCCGCACGCTGGCAGACGTCCCCGATATTGCGGATCTCTTTTGGCTCAACCTCCAGCGCGTTTCGAACAGTCCTCGCCGTCTGGCGCACCACCGTCGCCGCATGCCAGCGGCGGCGGTCCTGGGGCGAAGGGGGACCGTACTGGCGTGGCCCGGTCAGACTGTCAACGGCAAGTACCCAAACTTGCCCCGGCACGCTTGCCCGCGTCAGTTCGATAATCGTTCGCGCCCACTCCTGATCGATGATTTTCTCAGCACTTCGATCCACGCCACCGATACCGAGAATCGCGAGCGCATCGAGCGACGCCGGACCGTCCGCATCCCCGGGCTCGATGAGCAACGGGAACGTCTGATGGCTCAGTTCCCTGCGGATGTGCGCGGCGCACACGTTGGCGCACACTCCCTGGACCCAGGCCCCGAAGGGAACACCTGGGAGTTGCCGATAATGGCCACGGGTGACGCCATCCCACACCGCTACCCGGATGTCCTGCATAACGTCGTCCACGTCGCAGGCCCGGCCGATTCGGGACAGATGCGAAACGACATATCGGCGCACACCGTCAACGGCGACCATGATCTGATCCACCGGGACTGCCAGCGCGGTCGGCGCTGTCGGCCTGTGCAAGGAAACATCAACGGTAACTGCATTTGCTTCGTCATGGTGGGCCTGATTCGCTCTGGCTTCGACTCGCACGGATCTTCACCGCTTCGACTAAACGCTTCCAATAAGTCCGGTGACGGCACGCCCGACACCTCAAGAATGGCCGCTAAACCAGGGCCGACCACGAATGCAATAAGGCTATGCAAACTATTCTCAAGGATAATTAAAGTATCGTCAAGACGACGGGTCTTACTTTTCTTCGAAGTGTAGATGAGAATGGTTCCATGCCAAGGATTACCCAGCCTCACGACGACGCCTGGTCAGTTGACGTCGAGGCCGCCGTCGCGACCTTTGGCAACCGTTCACGGAATGAGATCCTTCGCTACCTTTCGGCGCACGGGCCGGCCTCCCGTGGGGACATTGCGGCATCAGTCAGCGCCGGCGAACCTAGTGTGGCCAAGCACCTGCTGGCATTGGAAGAGTCCGGCGCCATCGTAGTCGATGTCGAACCAGGCCGCCGCCACGGCCGATCGCCGCGCTATTCAGCCAACCCGGCAAGGATCAAGGAATTGCTGGCGGCTCATCATGACTATCTTCTGGAGGGCTAGCCGCCCCCTGCTCCCCGCCCGGGTGGCGCCCAATATCCTTGTTGAGATATTCAGAGATGGCCTGCAAGGTCTCCGGTGATACGTCCCCAAGGGTTCGGGCGGCGAAGGTCTTCACACGGGCCGCACGCAGGGACTTGACGAACTCAAGCTGGGAATCAATGCGTTGGGGCAAGGCTGCATCATCGCCAGTCAGATAGGACGGGTCTACCTTGAAGATGTCACAGAGGCCAGCCAGCAAAACCGGATCGCTGACCAGGCGGCCAGTCCCTTCTTTCATGTAGAACCAGCGCGCGCGGGACAATTTGATGCCCCTCCGGGCAAGGTCTGCTTGCACTTCCCTGAACGTCACCGGTTTCCCGCGCTCTGCAACTACAACGTCGAGCAGCAGATTCAAACGACGGGCGAGCTGGGCCTGAGGCGACAGCCCCGCACCGTGCCCTGTCTCGTCAATCCGCATAACCGCCCCTTGATCAGCCAGTTCAACACCGGCAGTCCAGTCAGGTACTGCCCCCGCCTTACCGCCCAGTATTCCGCGAGTCATGCGCGTCGGCAATCAGGGTCCCGGTGCCTTAGAAGATTCATGGGCAAAAACAAGCCCTTCCATCATGACCTCAGCAGGGGTAACCTGCTGCTGTAGACCCGTCTACAGCAGCACGCTCCCTTCATTCCTTAGGTTCCGGTCTCCATGTCGAACATCCTGATGAACCGAACGCGAAGCCAAATTGTCCGTTTCTTACTCAAGAACGGTCCATCAACGTGCAGCGAAATCGGAGCAGAGCTGCAGGCATCGCCGTCGACCATCCGCCGGCAGCTCTACTTCCTTGGCAACGCAGGCCTCGTGCAGCGCGCCTCCAGCCAGTTCACGGCTTCTCCGGAGCAAGTGCAGCGCCAGACCGATGACTTTGCAGCGACTTTCGGCAACGCGGTCATGCAGCCGGATGGACCAGCTCCGATGAACTATGGCAGGACTCAGCACGGAGCACTGCCGCAGCGAAATCACGAAAGGATCGAAGAAGCATGAAACTCGAATTCTTCGAGCCGGCCGAGGCTGCCTCGGTCCTCAAGTGCTCAGAGGCATGGCTCCGCGAAGGGGCCGCCAAGGGAGAGTTCCCGCATTCCGTCTGGGGCAAAGGAAAGATCGTCTTTACGTCTGTCCACTTGAAAGAGATTGCCCAGCTGCGCGAAGTCCGGTCAACGAGTGCATCCCCGGCCTCCGTCCGAATGATCGGTACCCGGGCCCAGGCACGCCAGAAATACTCCTAGTTTGGCGACTGCCGCAGCTACCCACGCCAGACAACGGCTGAACGCTCGACGGCGTCCGCAGCATCCTGGAGGGCCTGAGGCATCAGGTGGCCATAGACCTGCTCCGTTGTACGAGTGGACGCATGCCCCAGGCGCCTGGAGATAGTGAACAGAGAAACGCCGTCCTGGATCAGCCAGGACGCGTGAGTATGGCGTAGATCGTGAATCCGCGGCGACTTGTTCAGCCCACGCGCCTGCGCCGCCTTGACCGCCGGAACCCAGTAGTGATGCCAATACAGCTTGTGAATGATCCGCTCACCCTTCGGCGTCGTAAACAAAAGATCCGAACCAGGCCGGCTGGCCACCAGGGGAATGAGCACCTCCACCAAATGCGGGTTCAAGGAAACCGTCCGTTTGCCGGCACCCGTCTTGGTCGCACCGATGTAGTACTCGGAGTCAGCGCCACGTTTCCACGCCTTATTGATCCGCATGGTTGCTGGCTTGGACATCAGGTCCACGTCTGCCACGGTCACGGCCGTTGCCTCGCCAAAGCGGGTTCCGGTCATGACCAGGAACTCAGTGAAAGCCCTGTACCGCTCCCCCATACCCTCAAGGATCATGCCGAATTCAGCGTGCGTTAGGAACCGTGCCTCATCCTCAGCTTTTTCACCCGATGGGAGCTGAACGTGCCGACAGGGATTGTCTTTCCGGTAGCGCAGCATGACGGCGGTCTCCATGGCCGCGAAGATCAGGCCATGGTTGTTCTTGATGGTCTTCGGAGACCTGCCCTTTTTCTGCATCGTCTTGATCCAGTAGGTCAGGTGCCGGTAGTCGAGCTTGTCCACGGGAATGTGGCCGATGACGTCCGCGATGTGCAGCTTCAACATCGTCTGGTACGTGTGGACCGTCCCGACGGACGGGCGCACCAAGAGGTCGATGTGCTCCTGGATCACCGCAGCCACAGTCGGTGATTTGGTCTGGTTCTTGACCATCGCATGCTGGGCGATTTCGAAGGACTGATTGTTCGCGTCGAGGAGGCGCTTCAGCGTCTGGGCTTCAGCCGACGTAGCGAGGGTGATCCCCTCTTGTTTTCGCGTCTCGGGATTCCGCCAGCGGACCGTAAAGGACGTCGATCCATCCGATTTTTTTCGTTCCCAAACGCTGGCCATGCCCAAAATTCTAGGCTTCGTGTGCACAAAAAACGAGCTTTTGTGCACACTCTCGGGGTCGAAACCCCGCTGACCTGCGGAAACACTGTGCCCGAGGTGGGACTCGAACCCACACACCTTTCGATACCGCATTTTGAGTGCGGCGCGTCTGCCAATTCCGCCACTCGGGCGCGGATTACACGGAAGTAACAATCTTAGGCCCACAGCCAGGTTGTGAGCAACGCGATCGCCTCCAGTGCGCGGAATTACTCTACATGCAGATAGGCTGAATTCCAGAATCGCGCCAGTGAAGCCGCAACGAACCCAAGCAGTTCCAAGTACAACGGCGGGCACAACTAAGATGGACTAGTTCCCGCCGTACCTTTCAAGGAGTTCCCGTGTCAGAACAGACGGAGTCAAACCCCAACACCCAGCCGGCGCGCCGCGTTATTGTCGCCGAGGACGAGACCCTTATCCGCCTGGACATCATCGAAATCCTCCGGGGCGAGGGCTATGACGTCATCGGCGAAGCGGACAACGGCGAGAAGGCCGTCCAGCTCGCTGAGGAACTCAAGCCCGACCTCGTCCTGATGGACGTCAAGATGCCTGTCATGGACGGCATCTCGGCCGCTGAGAAGATCGTCAAGGCCCGCATCGCCCCCGTGGTCCTCCTCACGGCCTTCAGCCAGAAGGAACTCGTAGAGCGCGCCCGCGACGCCGGAGCCATGGCCTACGTGGTGAAGCCGTTCACCCCCGCGGACCTGATCCCCGCCCTGGAAATCGCACTCTCCCGCCATGAGGAGATCAAGGCCCTCGAAAACGAGGTCTCGGACCTCCAGGAGCAGTTCGCCACCCGCAAGCTCGTGGAGCGCGCCAAGAGCCTGCTCACCACCAAGATGGGCCTTACCGAACCCGAGGCCTTCCGCTGGATCCAGAAGACCTCCATGGACCGCCGCCTCAGCATGCGCGAGGTCGCCGAAACCATCATCAACCAGGTCAACTAAGCTCACGGCCCCGGCCGGCCACGTACGACGACGGCCTGCCGGGCGCCTGCCACCCGGCACCACCGGGTTAGCAGCAAGACAAAAAGGGAGGCTCCCCGCCAATCGGCAGGGAGCCTCCCTTTTGTTCTGCGTGCGACTCGCGCCGCACGCAGGGGACGTACTAGGCCTTCTTCTTCCTTTCCGGCCAGGGTCCGAGCTTTTCCTTGTTGCTAACGCCTTCGCCGGAGCGGCCGGTGTCGGTAAGGTCGCCCACCTTGTGCACCTTCAGCGAGTTGGTCGAACCGGCCTTTCCGGGAGGCGAACCGGCAGCGATGACCACCAGGTCGCCGTCTTCCACCAGGTTCAGTTCCAGAAGGCTGCGGTCCACCTGGGCGGTCATTTCGTCGGTGTGGTCCACCATGGGGACCAGGACCGGCTGAATGCCCCAGGTCAGTGCGAGCTGGTTCCACACCTGCTCCACCGGAGTGAACGCGAAGACCGGCCGGACCGGACGCAGGCGGGAGAGGCGGCGTGCCGAGTCACCGGACTGGGTGAACGCACAGATGTACTTGGCGTCCAGCTGGTCGGCGATTTCGACGGCGGCACGCGTGATGGCGCCGCCACGGGTCTTGGGCTTGGTGCCCAGCGGGGGTACGCGCTCCAGGCCGTGGACCTCGGTGGATTCGATGATCCGTGCCATGACCTTGACGGTCTCGATCGGGTACTTGCCCACGCTCGTCTCGCCGGAAAGCATAACTGCGTCGGCGCCGTCGAGCACTGCGTTGGCGCAGTCCGAAGCCTCTGCACGGGTGGGGCGCGGGTTGTCGATCATGGACTCGAGCACCTGGGTGGCGACGATGACCGGCTTGGCCCAGCGGCGGGCCAGTTCAATGGCGCGCTTCTGGACGATCGGCACCTCTTCGAGGGGCAGCTCCACACCGAGGTCGCCACGGGCCACCATGATGGCGTCGAATGCGTCGATGATCTCGTGCAGCTGGTCAACGGCCTGCGGCTTCTCGATCTTGGCGATCACCGGCACGCGGCGTCCCTCTTCGTCCATGATTTCGTGGACGCGCTTGATGTCCGAAGCGTCACGCACGAAGGACAGGGCAACCATGTCCACGCCGCGGCGCATGGCCCAGCGCAGATCGTCCTCGTCCTTTTCGCTCAGCGCGGGGACGTTGACGGCAACACCGGGCAGGTTGATGCCCTTGTTGTTGGAGACCATGCCGCCGACAGTCACCTGGGCGACCACCTTGACGTCGTCGACCTCAAGGGCCCGCAGGGCGACCTTGCCGTCGTCGATCAGCAGCGCATCTCCGACGTTTACGTCGTCGGTCAGGCTCTTGAGCGTGGTGGAGCAGATGTCCTTGGTGCCCGGGACGTCTTCCGTGGTGATGGTGAAGATGTCGCCGACGGCCAGCTCGTGCGGGCCGTCAACAAAGCGGCCCAGGCGGATCTTGGGACCCTGGAGGTCAGCCATGATGGCCACGGGCTTGCCGAGCTGCTTCGATGCCCTGCGGACGTTCTCGTACGTCACGTCGTGCACCGAGTAGTCGCCGTGGCTCATGTTCATGCGGGCAACATCCACGCCGGCTTCAACAACTGCGAGGGTGTTCTCGAAGCTGGAAATAGCCGGTCCGAACGTTGCCACGATTTTTGCGCGTCTCATATACCTACCCTATTGGTCTGTTTCTGGATTGAAGTTGTACCGCTGGTGAACTTCCGTGGTCCCCCGATTGTGACTGCAGAGTTGTGACTAGAGAACGGCGATCGCCCGATCGGTTGGGGCAACCGGGGCAGGCAGGATCGTGGTTCCCATCAGGAACTTGTCTACCGCCGCAGCGCAGGCGCGGCCTTCGGCGATGGCCCACACAATGAGCGACTGTCCGCGGCCGGCGTCACCGGCAACGAACACACCCTCGGTGTTGGTCATGTAGTAGCCGTCACGTGCCACGTTGCCGCGGCCGTCGAATTCGGCGTGGACCTGGTCGGTGATACCGGCAGGCTCCGCACCGGTGAAGCCCAGGGACAGGAACACCAGGTCCGCGGGAATGATCCGCTCGGTGCCTGCCTTGGGGAGCCGCTTGCCGTCCACGAATTCCGTCTCGGCAACCTTCACGCCGGTCAGCTTGCCGTTTTCGCCGACGAACTCGACGGTGGAGGCCAGGTACGTCCGCTCGCCGCCTTCTTCGTGCGCACTCGCCACCTCGAAGAGCGTGGGGAACGTGGGCCAGGGCTGGTTCGGGGTGCGTTCCACGGACGGCTGCTTGCCGATCGCCAGCGTGGTCACGGATGCGGCGCCGTGGCGGTGCGCGGTGCCGAGGCAGTCCGCACCAGTGTCGCCGCCGCCCAGGATCACCACGTGCTTGCCCTTGGCATGGATCTGGTCTTCGACCTGCTCCCCCGCCACCACACGGTTGGCGGGAACGAGGTAATCCATGGCGAAGTGGACGCCCTCAAGCTCGCGTCCCGGAATCGGCAGGTCGCGCGGCACGGTGGCACCGGTGGCAACCACCACCGCGTCGTAACGCCGGCGGAGCTGCTCCCAGGTCACGTCACTGCCCACGGCCACGCCGGTGCGGAAACGGGTGCCCTCGGCCTTCATCTGCTCAAGGCGGCGGTCAACCTGCTCCTTCTCCATCTTGAAGTCGGGGATGCCGTAGCGCAGGAGCCCGCCGATCTTGTCGTCGCGTTCGTACACGGCAACGGTGTGGCCCACGCGCGTCAGCTGCTGGGCAACTGCCAGGCCGGCGGGGCCGGAGCCCACCACTGCCACGGTCTTGCCCGTCAGGCGGGTCGGCGGCAGCGGATTAACCCAGCCATTGTCGAAGGCCTGATCGATGATGGAAACCTCAACCTGCTTGATGGTCACCGCAGGCTGGTTGATCCCCAGCACGCAGGACGCCTCACAGGGAGCCGGGCACAGCCGGCCCGTGAACTCCGGGAAGTTGTTGGTGGCATGCAGCCGCTCAATCGCTTCCTCGCCCTTGTCCCGCCATACGAGGTCGTTCCATTCGGGAATCAGGTTCCCCAGCGGGCAGCCCTGGTGGCAGAACGGCACGCCGCAGTCCATGCAGCGGCCGGCCTGGCTCTTCAGGACACCCTTTTCCTGGGCCTCATAGACTTCCTTCCAGTCCATGATGCGGACGGGAACGGGACGGCGCGGCTGGGTTTCACGCTGACGTACTTTCAGAAATCCGCGTGGATCAGCCACCGGTCACCTCCAGGATTCGAGACCATACTTCTTCGCCATCGGGGTCCAGGCCCTCTTCGATCGCGTCAAGACGTGTCTGCAATACGGCCGCGTAGTCGCGCGGCAGGACTTTGGTAATGCGGGCTGCGGTGTCGTCGAAGTTTTCGAGCAGCCGCTGCGCATGCAGCGATTCCGTCTCTTCAACATGCTTGACCAGGAGGCCATGGACGATGTCGCGGTCCTCGGCATCCAGTTCGCGCAGCTGCAGTTCGCCGGACTCCAGCGCCTGCTTGTTGACGCGGGTGGTCCGCAGGTCCAGCACGTAGGCCGTTCCGCCGGACATGCCGGCACCGAAGTTGCGGCCCGTCCGGCCGATGATCAGCGTCTGGCCGCCGGTCATGTACTCGCAGCCGTGGTCGCCGATGCCTTCGACAACTGCCGTGGCGCCGGAGTTGCGGACCAGGAAGCGTTCGCCCACTTGGCCCCGCAGGAACATCTCGCCGCTGGTGGCACCGTAACCGATCACGTTGCCGGCGATCACGTTGCTCTCTGCCTGGAACACGTTGGTGCGGTCCGGCCGGACGATGATGCGGCCGCCGGAGAGGCCCTTGCCCACGTAGTCGTTCGAGTCGCCGAACATGCGCAGGGTGATGCCGGCAGGCAGGAAGGCGCCCAGCGACTGGCCCGCGGTTCCGGTCAGCGTAATGTCGATCGTGTCGGTCGCCAGGATGTCCGTACCGAACGTCTTGGTGACGACGTGGCCCAGCATGGTGCCCACGGAGCGGTCCGTGTTGATGACGTCCACAGCGATCTTCACCGGGGTGCGGTCGGTCAGCGCCTCGGCGGCCATGGTGATGAGCCGCTGGTCGAAGTGCTTGTCCAGCTCGTGGTTCTGGCCGGTCAGGTTGCGCAGCGGGGCGTCGTCGTCGAACTCGAGTCCGTGCAGGATCGGATCCAGGTCCAGCCCTTCGGCCTTCCAGTGGCTGATCGCTTCACGGGTGTCCAGCATTTCGGCGTGTCCGATGGCCTCTTCGATGCTCCGGAAGCCAAGCTCCGAGAGGATCTCACGGACCTCTTCAGCCAGGAACTCGAAGAAGTTGACCACGAACTCCGGCTTGCCGCTGAAACGGGCGCGCAGCTCGGGGTTCTGCGTGGCCACGCCCACCGGGCAGGTGTCCAGGTGGCAGACGCGCATCATGATGCAGCCTTCAACCACCAGCGGGGCCGTGGCGAAGCCAAACTCCTCGCCACCGAGCAGCGCGGCGATCACGACGTCGCGTCCGGTCTTAAGCTGGCCGTCCACCTGCACCACCACGCGGTCGCGCAGGCCGTTGAGCATCAGGGTCTGCTGGGTCTCTGCGAGCCCCAGCTCCCACGGGACGCCGGCATGCTTGAGCGAGTTTAGCGGCGAGGCGCCGGTACCGCCGTCGTGACCGGAAACCAGTACGACGTCGGCCTTGGCCTTGGTGACACCGGCGGCAACTGTGCCGATTCCCACCTCGGAGACGAGCTTGACGTGCACCCGGGCCGAAGGATTGGCACGCTTCGCGTCATAAATCAGCTGGGCGAGGTCTTCGATCGAGTAGATGTCGTGGTGCGGGGGCGGGGAAATGAGTCCGACGCCGGGGGTCGAGTGGCGCGTGCGGGCAACCCAGGGGTACACCTTCTGCGCCATCAGCTGGCCGCCTTCGCCGGGCTTGGCACCCTGCGCCATCTTGATCTGGATGTCGTCGGCGTTGCTCAGGTACAGGCTCGTGACGCCGAAACGGCCGGAGGCAATCTGTTTGACGGCCGAACGGCGTTCGGGATCCAGCAGGCGGTCCACATCCTCGCCGCCCTCACCGGTGTTGGACTTTCCGCCCAGCCGGTTCATGGCGATCGCCAGGGTCTCGTGGGCTTCCTTGGAGATGGAGCCGTAGCTCATGGCGCCGGTGGAGAAACGCTTGACGATGCTGGAGACGGGCTCCACTTCCTCGAGCGGCACCACGGCACGTACACCGGTTTTGAACCTCAGCAACCCGCGGAGGGTCATGAGGTTCTCGGACTGGTCGTCCACGCCGCGGGTGTACTGCTTGAAGATGTCGTAGCGGCGTTCACGCGTGGCGTGCTGCAGCCGGAAGACCGTCTCAGGGTTGAACAGGTGCGGCTCGCCGTCGCGGCGCCACTGGTACTCGCCGCCGCCGAGCAGCGGGCGGTGCGGCTGCTCGATGCCGCCCTCCGGGTAGGCCATCTGGTGCCGCGCGGACACTTCAGCGGCGATGACGTCGAGTCCGACGCCGCCGAGCTGGGAGTGGGTGCCGGCGAAGAATTCGTCCACCAGTTCCTGGCCGAGGCCAAGGGCTTCGAACGTCTGCGCACCGGTGTAGGAGGCAACCGTGGAGATGCCCATCTTGGACATGATCTTCAGGACGCCCTTGCCGAGGCCCTTGATCAGGTTGTAGACGCCGTCCTGCGGGGTCACGCCAACAACGTCGCCGCTGCTGATGAGCTGTTCCACGGATTCCATGGCCAGGTACGGGTTCACGGCGGAGGCGCCGTAGCCGATCAGGACTGCCACATGGTGGGTCTCGCGGACGTCGCCGGCTTCGACCACCAGGGCGGTCTTGGTGCGGTTGGCGCTGCGCAGCAGGTGGTGGTGCACGGCGCTGACCAGCAGCAGCGACGGGATGGGCGCCCACTGGGCGTTTGAGTCGCGGTCCGAGAGCACCACGTACTGCACGCCGCGGTTGATGGCACCGGACACCTGCTCGCAGATTTCCGTGAGGCGGGCACGCAGGGCGTTTTCGCCGCCTTCGGGGCGGTACAGGCCGCGGACCTTCATGGCGATCCTGTCGCCGTCGGGCGTTTCGATGTTGGCGATCTTGGCGAGCTGGTCGTTGTTGATTACCGGGAACGGCAGCGAGACCTGCGGCTGCCGGACCTGCTTGGTGTCCAGCAGGTTGCCGTTCGGGCCGATGGCGCACATCAGGGACGTGACCAGCTCTTCGCGGATGGCGTCCAGCGGCGGGTTGGTAACCTGCGCGAAGGACTGCACGAAGTAGTCAAAGAGGAGCCGCGGGCGCTTGGACAGCACGGCCACAGGAGTGTCCGACCCCATGGCGCCGAGGGGCTCGGCACCGGTGCGGGCCATCGGACCCAGCAGGATCTTCAGCTCTTCAGTGGTGTAGCCGAAGGTCCGCTGGCGGATGTTCACGGACGCGGCGGTGTGCACCACATGTTCGCGTTCCGGCAGGTCGTTGAGGTCGATCAGGTTGTCCTTAACCCACTCCGCCCACGGGTTGGCGGCAGCGACTTCGGCCTTGACCTCCTCGTCGTCGATGATCCGGCCGGCTTCGGTGTCCACCAGGAACATCTTGCCCGGGGAAACCCGGCCCTTTTTGACCACCTTGGAAGGTTCGACGTCGATGACGCCCACCTCGGAGGCGAACACCACCAGTCCGTCTTCGGTGATCCAGTAACGGCCGGGGCGCAGGCCGTTGCGGTCAAGCGTTGCGCCCACCAGGCTGCCATCGGTGAAGGAAACGGCAGCAGGGCCGTCCCACGGTTCCATCAGCAGGGAGTGGTATTCGTAGAACGCCTTGCGGGCAGGATCCATCGTGGCGTGGTTTTCCCAGGCCTCCGGGATCATCATCATGATCGAGTGCGTGATGGGACGCCCGGAGAGCCAGAGCAGCTCTGCCACTTCATCGAACGACGCCGAGTCGGAGGCACCCGGGGTGCAGATGGGGTACAGCTCCTCGGGGGAATCACCCAGGAGCGGGTTGGCCAGCTGGGACTGGCGCGCGCGCATCCAGTTCCGGTTGCCCTTGACAGTGTTGATTTCACCGTTGTGGGCGATGGTGCGGAACGGCTGGGCAAGCGGCCAGGACGGGAACGTGTTGGTGGAGAAGCGCGAGTGGACGATCGCGAGTTTGGTCTTGAAGCGCTTGTCCGAGAGGTCCGGGTAGAACGGCTCAAGCTGGGCGGTGGTCAGCATGCCCTTGTAGACGATGGTCCGGGAGGACAGCGACGGGAAGTACACGCCGAACTTGTTCTGCGCGCGCTTGCGGATGCGCCAGGCCCGTGAATCGAGTTCGTTCCGCTCCAGCACTTCCCCGGTGGTGGAGGCAAAGAACGGCTGCGAGAAATAGGGCATGCATGCACGCGCCATGGCACCGACCAGATCGGCCACGATCGGGACCTCGCGCCAGCCGAGGACCGTAAGGCCTTCATCGGCTGCAAGGCCTTCGATGCCGGCTTTGGCGGCATCGGCTTCGCGCTGCTCGGCCGGCAGGAATGCCGTACCCGCTACGTACTGTCCGGGCGCCGGAAGCTCAAACTCGGTGACGGCGCGGAAGAACTCGTCCGGGATCTGCATCAGCAGTCCGGCGCCGTCGCCCGTTCCTTCGTCGGCGCCTACGGCACCGCGGTGCTCAAGGTTGCGCAGGGCGGTCAGGGCGGCGTCGACGATGTCATAGCCGGGCTCCCCGCGCAGAGTGGCAATGATAGCCAGGCCGCAGGCGTCCTTCTCCTGCTCCGGGTTGTAGAGCCCACCGGCCTCCGGCAGCGCCGCGAACCGCTTGAACGGCGACATGGCGGCTGCAGGCTGGTTCGGTTCGGACCAACTGGGGCTGTGAAGAGTTTGGGTCATGGGAGACGTCCTTCCTCCTGATCGAGCGTATGGAAGGGACAACGTTGGCCCCACTCGCGGTGCCTGTGTGATGGGCACAACAAAGTGTTACTTACTGGAAATTGTAGGTCAGCCCGGCCTGCTGAACTAACAGTTACGCAGGCCCTGACCCGGGCTTGACCCGTCGGCAGCTCTGTGCTGACGGGAACGGGGCCCTGGTGCCACGACGCTGTGGGAACGGGCGCTGCGGGCGGTAGCCCTGCTGCCCGGTTTGCCGGCCCTGACTACTTGGTGCGGTCAGTGTCCGGCGCGGATCCGGAGTCCTGGTGAGCGGAGTTGCCGGCTGCCGGCGGGCCCTGGGCGGGCCTGGTGCCGACGGCTGGATCCGTCACCGCTTCAGTTGGGGCGGAAGTGTGCCCCGGACCGCTTTGGTTATCAGGGAGATTATCACGGGACCCACTATCTGAGACACTCTTGTCCGAATGCCGGATGCTTTTGCCGTCCGCCGGAACAGCTGCCAGTTCGCCGTCTTCGCGGTCCCCGGCCGGGGCACCGTCGTTGTCAGCCGCAGCACCGCCCTCGCTATCGGTGTCGCCGTCCTTTGCGGCCGGAACATGGCCGGCAAGGTACGGGGTGTCCGGTTCATCGCGTTTGCGGAGCCCCAGTGCAATGAACACGATCAGCGCGGCAAGGAATACGAAGATGCTGGTCCAGACGTTGAGCCGGGTGGTGATACCGAACAGGTTGATCTGTTCGGCATCGTCGATCCGCATGGCTTCGATCCAGACCCGGCCCAGGGTGTAGTACATGGCGTAGAGCCAGAACAAACGCCCGCGGCGGAAGTTGAACTTCCGGTCGAGGGCCAGCAGGATCAGCACGCCCGCGATGTTCCAGAGGGACTCGTAGAGGAACGTCGGGTGGAAGAGCGTGTCGGCCGGCATGCCAGCCGGGAAGTTAGCATTGTCGGCGTCGATCTGCAGGCCCCAGGGAAGGGTGGTGGGACCGCCGAACAGCTCCTGGTTGAAGTAGTTGCCCCAGCGCCCCAATGCCTGGGCCAGCAGCAGCCCGGGAGCGGCGGCATCCAGGAACGCGGTCAGCTTGACGCCAGCACGGCGGCAGCCGATCCATGCGCCCACGGCGCCGAGCAGTACGGCCCCCCAGATCCCCAGTCCGCCGCGCTGGATCTGCGGAATCAGGGACAGGTCGCCGGTGCCGTCGAAGCCGGGGCCGAAGTAGGCGTCCGGGGATGAGAACACGTGGTAGAGGCGGCCGCCGATGATGCCGAACGGGATCGCCCAGATGGCGATGTCCCACAGACTGCCCTCCGGCGTGCCCCTCTTGGTCCAGCGGACCGACGTCAGCCACAGGCCAACAACGATTCCGGCCAGGATGCACAGCGCGTAGGCGTGGATGCGCAGGGACCCCCACGGCAGCGGGATATCGAACCCGGACCAGTCCGGGCTCGGAATGCTGGCGGGGAGCATGGCCGCCGCGTGGAGGACTGTCTGCATTGTTTAGGCTTCTTCCCTGGTCAGGCCGGTGCTGAGGTCTTTGGTCAGGGCGGCGACAGCGTCCACGCCGCCGTCGCGGATGGCGGCGACCAGTGCCGTGCCAACGATCACGCCGTCTGCGTAGGCTGCGATCTCGCGGACCTGGCCGGCATTGGAGACTCCGAGGCCCACGCATACACGTTCGGCACCTGCCGCATGCGCGGCGGCCACGACGCCTTCCGCTGCGCTGCTGACGGAGGTCCGGGCACCGGTGACGCCCATGATGGACACTGCGTAGACAAAGCCGCGGCTGGCATCCACCGTGCGCTTCATGCGCTCCGGGGAAGAGGACGGTGCCACAAGGAAGACCCGGTCCAGTCCGTACTTGTCCGAGGCAGCCATCCATTCGGAGGCTTCGTCGGGAATCAGGTCGGGGGTGATGAGCCCGGCTCCCCCGGCTTCGGCCAGCTGGCGGGAGAACTCATCCACGCCCATCCGGACGACAGGGTTCCAGTAAGTCATGACCAGGACGGCGGCGTCGGTCTTGCTGGTGATGCCGCGGACCACGTCGAACACCTGGCGGACGTGGAAACCCTTGGCAAGGGCCTCGGTGGTGGCAGCCTGGATGACCTGTCCGTCCATGACGGGGTCCGAGTAGGGGATCCCGATCTCGATCAGGTCGGCACCGTTCTCGGCCAGCGCGATGCCGGCTGCGATGGTGTCCTCCACGCTCGGGTAGCCGGCGGGCAGGTACCCGATGAGGGCGGCCCGTCCTTCAGCGCGTGCCTTGTCGATGGCGGCTGCCGATTTGCTGGTGCTGGTGATGTCCTGAACGCCGGTCACAGCTGTTCCCCTTCTTTGCCGATCTCGGCCTCAACGGAATCCTTGTCCAGCAGATCGAACCATTCGGCGGCCGTGGCCACGTCCTTGTCCCCGCGGCCGGAGAGGTTAACGATCACGATCTTGCTGTCCGCTGGCTTGCCTTCGGCGGCAGCCTCGGCTGCGAGGCGCTGACCCACCTTGATGGCACCCGCCAGGGCGTGGGCCGATTCGATGGCCGGGATGATGCCTTCGGTCCGGCACAGGACCCGGAAGGCGTCCATGGCTTCGGCGTCCGTGATGGGTTCGTAGCTGACGCGGCCGATGTCCGAAAGGTAGGCATGCTCCGGGCCGACGCCGGGATAGTCCAGGCCCGCCGAGATGGAGTGCGACTCGATGGTCTGTCCGTCGTCGTCCTGCATCAGGTACGAGCGCGCACCGTGGAGCACGCCAGGCTTGCCCAGGCTGATGGTGGCGGCGTGCCTGCCGGTTTCCACGCCGTCGCCGCCGGCCTCGAAGCCGTAGATCCGAACCGAAGGATCGTCCAGGAAACCGTGGAAGATGCCGATCGCGTTGGAGCCGCCGCCGATGCAGGCGCAGACGGCGTCCGGCAGCCGGCCGGCCTGTTCCAGGATCTGGGCGCGGGCTTCTTCGCCGATGACCTCGTGGAAGTACCGCACCATCGCCGGGAACGGGTGAGCTCCGGCGGCCGTGCCGAGCAGGTAGTGGGTGTGGTCCACGTTCGCCACCCAGTCGCGGAGCGCCTCGTTGATGGCGTCCTTGAGTGTCTGCGATCCGCTGGTCACCGGAATGACCGTGGCGCCCAGGAGCTCCATGCGGGCCACGTTCAGGGCCTGGCGCCGGCAGTCCTCGGCGCCCATGTACACCACGCACTCGAGGCCCAGCAGGGCGGCGGCCGTTGCGCTGGCCACGCCGTGCTGGCCCGCTCCGGTTTCGGCGATCACGCGGGTCTTGCCCATGCGCTTGGCCAGCAGTGCCTGGCCCAGGACGTTGTTGATCTTGTGCGAACCGGTGTGGTTCAGGTCCTCGCGCTTGAGGAAGATGCGGACTCCCCCGGCGTGCTCCGCGAAGCGTTTGGCCTCGGTAAGCAGGGACGGACGGCCGGAGTAGTTCTTGTTCAGGTCCTTGATCTGGGCGACGAATTCCGGGTCGGCCTTGGCCTTTTCGAAAGTGTCTTCCAGCTCATCCAGGGCCGCGATAAGGGATTCGGGCATCCAGCGCCCGCCGTAGGAGCCGAAGTACGGACCCGGCGCGTGGCGCAGGGACCGGTCTCCTTGCAGAAATGCGTCCGCGGTGCCCTCATCAGAGCCGGTTGTTGGCGCGTCGACCATCGGTCTCACCATCCTGTTCCACTGTTCATAAGAAAAATCGGGTGGCACCCGGCGTCAGCAGACTGATGCCGGGCGCCCCGGTCGTCAGACCCGTGCTGCGATGGCTTCCGCCCCGGCAGCGGTAAATTCGGCAATCCGCTCCCGCGGGGTTGCGTCGCTCACGAGCGCTTCACCCACGAGGACGGCGTTGGCACCGCTCGCGGCGTAATGCCGGACGTCGTCCACGCCGCGGACACCGGACTCGGCAACGATGACCGCCTCCGGAGGGATGCCGCCGGAAAGGGAGGCAAAAACGGAACGGTCGACGTCGAGCGTCTTGAGGTTGCGGACGTTGACGCCGATGATCCGGGCGTCCGCCGCTACGGCGCGTTCGATTTCTTCTGCCGTGTGCGTCTCCACCAAAGCGTTCATGCCCAGTTCACGGGTGAGCTGGCTGAAGTCGCGCAGTTCCGCATCGGTCAGCGAAGCGACGATCAGCAGGACCAGGTCCGCACCGTGCGCCCGCGCTTCCCAGATCTGGTATTCGTCGACGGTGAAGTCCTTGCGCAGCAGCGGAACGTCGACGGCTTTCCGGACGGCGTCGAAATCGGCGAGGGACCCGCTGAACCGGCGCTGCTCGGTGAGCACGCTAATAACGGACGCACCGCCGTCGGCGTATTGGACGGCCAGCTCGGCCGGATCGGCGATGCTCGCCAGATCGCCCTTGGAGGGGCTGCGCCGCTTGATTTCCGCTATGACCTTCAGCTGCTTCCGCGGCGAGGCATCCCCGCCGAGGGCTGCCCAGGCGTCACGCGCGGGTGCGGCCGCTGCGGCGCGCTCCTTCAGTTCGGCGAGGGACACCAGGCGCCGGCGGGCCTCCATGTCCTCCCGTGCACCGGCATTGATGTCATCGAGAACAGTCACTGCTAGTGGCCGGAGTTCTTCAGCTTGCTGCCGTCCACGCCGTAGCCGGCCTTCCGCATGATCCAGCCGAGCAGCAGGCCGATCACCATGACTGCCGCGCCGGCAATGAAGATCGGGGTGCTGGCGATGACAAAGGCGATGGACGCAATGAGAGCACCCACCAGCATAACGATCACGCACGTCCAAGCGGCCGGGCTGTTGCCGTGGCCGAGGTCTGCGCTGTGGTCGACGCCGGTGTTGACGTTCTGGGCAGCAGCGGATTTGGATGCGGAAACAGTGGCTTTGCTCATGGAAATCTCCTCAGGATGAATACTGCTTACATTCTGCCATTTTTTGGCGGCACCTTGGACATCGGCCGGGGACATCGGCGGTCCCGGCTTACGTGGGATCGTCGCCCCGCGACAGCCTGTCCCAGCTGTCGATCTCGTCCGCGGGGCCATCGGATGCACCGGCCGCTGCGGCGTCATATTTGGTCCGCGCTTTCCAGTGCCGGCCCGCCGGAATGATCAGCAGGGCACCCAGCCCCAGCAGGACGCCGGCGACGACGGCGAGTGCCGGGAAGGCTGAGACGCTCACCTGGACGCTGCTGCCGGTGATGCCGGTGGCGGCGGCGATGGACCCTTGGGCTGCTGCGAGGGGGTCCGCCATCACTGTCACGGCTGCGGCCACGATCCCTACCGATGCCAGGACGATGATCGCCGTGATGATCCAGCGGGCAATCCGGCCTGCGATCGAGGCGGCGAGGCCGCCGGCCAGCGCCACGAGTGCCAGCGCGGTCACGGTGGTGGCCGCTTTGCTGCCCTGTACCTGCAGGCCGTCCTGGCTGTTGACGGCCTGGCCCAGCTGGGCCGGGTCCAGGTGGACGGTCAGCCATGTCTGGGTTGTGGTGCCGAAGGCGGCCAGGGCCATCGCGGCTATGACGAGGACCAGCGTGGACTTCCGCGCCCACACCGGGGCACCGGCCCGTTTCCTGGCCGGTTGGCTTGCCTTATCGTCCATGACGCCCATCAACGGCCGGCTGTGTCTGTGCCAGCAGCATCGCCCGGCTCTGGAACGGAGTCGGCTGTGATGTTGTGCAGTGACCCTGCCGTGTGGACGGCGCGCAGCGGCGCGGCGGCCTTGTTGACGGTTTCCAGTGCCTCCGTCGGGTTCACCGAGTCGGCAACGATGCCGCCGCCGGCCTGGACGTAGGCACGGCCTTCGCGGAGCAGCGCGGAACGGATGGCGATGGCCATGTCCATGTCGCCGGCAAAGTCCAGGTAGCCCACCACGCCGCCGTAGATACCGCGGCGGTGCGGTTCCAGCTCGTCGAGGAGCCGCAGGGCGCGGGGCTTCGGGGCACCGGAGAGCGTCCCGGCGGGGAAGGTTGCCTTGAGGACGTCGTAGGCCTTGGCTGCCGGGGCGAGTTTGCCCACCACCGTGGACACCAGGTGCATGATGTGGCTGAAGCGCTCCACTTCCATGAACTGCGTGACATCCACTGTGCCGGCTACGCACACCTTGGAGAGATCATTGCGGGACAGGTCCACCAGCATGAGGTGCTCGGCGCGTTCCTTCTGGTCAGCCAGGAGCTCCTCGGCGAAAGCCTTGTCCGCCTCTAAGGTCTTGCCGCGGGGACGGGATCCGGCGATGGGGTGGGTGATGACTTCCTCGCCGGTGACCGTCACGAGGGCCTCCGGGGATGAGCCCACGATGGAGTACTGCCGGCCGGCGGCATCTTCAAGGCTGAAGATGTACATGTACGGGCTGGGATTGGTGTTCCTCAGCACCCGGTACACATCCAGCGGATCGGCGCCGCACTCCATTTCGAAGCGGCGGGAAATGACCACCTGGAAAACTTCACCGTCGACGATCGCTTCCTTGCCGCGGTCCAGGGCAGCAAGGTAGTCGGGTTCGTTCCAGCGTTCCTGGACGCTTGAGGCAAAGTCCAGTGCGGCCGGCTCCAGGACGGAAATCGGCTGTTCCACAGGGGTGCTGACCTTGGCCAGGAGTGCCTTGACCCGGGCCACGGCGTCGTGCCATGCCTCGTCCACACGCTCTGAGCTGTTGTCGAAGTTGATGGCGTTCGCGATCAGCAGGACGGTGCCGTCCATGTTGTCGTGCACTGCCATGTCCGTCACCAGGTTCAACGCCAGCTCCGGCAGTTCCAGGTCGTCTTCAGGCGGGCTGGTGAGTTTTTCCCAGTGCCGTACGGTTTCCCAGCCGAGGAAGCCAACCAGGCCCGAGGTGAACGGCGGCAGGCCCTCGAAGCGGTCCGTGCGCAGGGCTTCCACGGTGTCCCGGATGGCGTCAACCGGGTTCCCGTCGACCGGCACACCGGCCGGCGGCTCGCCCAGCCAGTGCGCCTGCCCGTCCTTGGTGGTCAGGGTGGCGCGTGACTTCGCGCCAATAAAGGAATAGCGGGACCATGAGCCGCCCACGGCCGCGGATTCCATCAGGAAGGTGCCGGGCTGGCCGTTCGCCAGCTTGCGGTAGAGCCCGATGGGCGTCTCGGCGTCGGCCAGGACCTTCAGCCGGACGGGGATGACGCGGCTGTGGCTGGCGAGCTCCCGGAATTCCTCGAGGCCCGGGCTGATGATTCCAAGGTCCTGCATGGCTATGGTTTTCCGCCTGTTCTTGAGTGGTGCCTGAATCGTGTGGTGGGTGCGCCGCACCCTGCCTGAACGGTGCTAGCTGGCGATGCCGGCGTCGCCGGCTACCACGGTAAGCCCGCGGCCGTCGAAGCAGGTGCGCGTGCCCGTGTGGCAGGCCGCTCCGACCTGGTCGACGCGCACCAGCAGGGCGTCGCCGTCGCAGTCCAGTGCAACGGATTTGACCCATTGCACGTGGCCGGAGGTGTCACCCTTGCGCCAGTACTCCTGGCGGGACCGGGAGTAGAACGTCACCCGCCCGGTGGTCATGGTGCGCCGCAGTGCCTCGTCATCCATCCAGCCGAGCATGAGCACCTCATTGGTGTCGAACTGCTGGACGATGGCGGCTACAAGCCCGGCGGCGTCACGCTTGAGGGCGTCCGCCACTTCGGCAGGCAGGACAGGTACTGGGGCGGGGGCGGGCTGCTCAGACATCAGACCAAGTCTAGTGCCTCACCGCAGTGTGACGATCAGGGTCAAAAACGGCGGCGCTTCCAGTGCGCAACTCGCCGCCTCTCGTGCTAGTTTCACAAGTGATGCATTTCGTCGATCCGTCCCGAGAAGTCCTGGCCGAAACCCTGTTGGCGGCCGGTCCTGACTCCCCCACGCTCTGCAGGGGCTGGCGCACGCGCGACCTCGCCGCGCACCTCTACCTGCGCGAACGCAAGGCAGGGGTCGGGCTTGGCCTGATTATCAAGAGCCTGGCCAAAGCCTCCGACGAGGCCACCGCGAAGCTCGCCGCAAAACTCAAGACCACCGAGGACTACACGCGGCTGGTCAATACCTTCCGCGCCGGTCCCCCGGCGTTGTCGCCGCTGCGGATCAAGGCCCTGGCCGAGAGCTCCAACCTCATCGAGTACTTTGTGCACACCGAGGATGTCCGCCGCGCCGTGGACCGTTGGGCACCGCGTGCCCTGGACGAGGCATACTCCGACGCCCTGTGGGATGAACTCATCAAACGCGCAGCCATTCTGTACCGCGGCGTGGACCTGGGCATCGTGCTGGTGCGGCCTTCCGGTCCGCGCCACGTCGCCAAACGCGCTCCCGTATCGGTGGCCATAGTGGGCGAACCGGGCGAACTCCTGATGCACGCCCATGGGCGCACCCGCCACGCGCTGGTGACCTTCGAAGGCCAGCCGGACGCCGTGGCGCTCCTCCAGTCAGCCGAAGTCGGACTGTAACAGCAGCCCGCTGATTGAGCTTCGGCCATGCCCGCCGGGTTCTCAACGACCGGAGAGTTCCAGGCTCAACCACCGGAGAGTTCCGCTAGCGGACTTCGAAGCCCGCTTCGCGGATGGCCGTCTTGACCTGCGAGATCATGTCCACCGGCCCGAAGTGGAAGATCGACGCAGCCAGCACGGCGTCAGCTCCTGCCGCGACGGCGGGCGGAAAGTGTTCGGGCTTGCCCGCCCCGCCGGAGGCGATGATGGGCACCCTGACGGCGGCACGGACCAGCCGGATCAGCTCGATGTCGAAGCCGTCCTTGGTACCGTCGGCATCAATGGAGTTGAGCAGGATCTCCCCGACGCCACGGTCCGCGGCTTCGCGCGCCCACTGGATGGCGTCGATTCCGGTCCCCTGCCGGCCGCCGTGCGTGGTCACCTCAAAGCCCGACGCTGTGGGCTCGGATCCGGGGCGGGTGCGCCGGGCGTCCACGGACAGGACCAGGACCTGGGACCCGAAATGCCGGGTGATTTCGTCGATGACATCCGGCCGTGCCACGGCCGCCGTGTTGATGGACGCCTTGTCCGCGCCGTAACGCAGGAGCTTGTCCACTTCGGCCACGCCGCGGACGCCGCCACCGACGGTGAGCGGAATGAAGACTTCCTCGGCAGTCCGGCGGACCACATCGAAGGTGGTTTCGCGGTTGCCCGACGATGCGGTGACGTCCAGGAAGGTGAGCTCGTCGGCCCCGCCGTTGTCATAGCGGTGGGCCAGTTCCACTGGATCGCCGGCGTCCCGTAGGCCTTCAAAGTTGATGCCCTTGACTACGCGGCCGGCGTCAACGTCCAGGCACGGAATAACGCGCACTGCTACAGCCATGATGTCTCCTGAGGATTTCGCTGGTGGAAGATGCGGTGGAGACCGCAGAAACGGGCAGGGCCTAAACGGTCAAGCTCAGATCCGGCAGGCGTGGATGCTGCTGACCAGGATTGCACGGGCACCCAGGTCGTAGAGCTCATCCATGATCCGGTTGGTTTCCTTCTTCGGCACCATGGATCGCACGGCCACCCAGTCGGAGTCGCGCAGCGGGGAAACCGTGGGCGATTCCAGGCCGGGTGTCAGCGCCGCCGCTTGCTCCACGAGTTCCTTGCGGATGTCGTAGTCCATCAGGACGTACTGCCGGGCCACGAGCACACCCTGCAGCCGGCGGATCAGGACTTCGATCTCCTTGGCCGTGCCGTTCGCTGCGCCTTCCTGGCCGGTGCGGCGGATCAGCACCGCCTCGGACTTGAGGATCGGTTCGCCGAAGATTTCCATCCCGGCCGCCTTGAGGGTGTTCCCGGTTTCGACGACGTCGGCAATCGCGTCCGCGACGCCGAGCCGCACCGAGGATTCCACGGCACCGTCCAAGCGGACCACCTTGGCGTTGATGCCTCGCTCGGCGAGGTAGCCGCGCAAGAGGCCGTCGTAGCTTGTGGCCAGGCGCTTGCCTTCGAGCTCTTCCACTTTGGTGAAGTCACCCACGGGACCGGCGAAGCGGAAAGTCGAAGCCGCAAAGCCCAGCGGCAGCAGTTCCTCAGCCTCCACCTCGGCGTCGAGGAGCAGGTCACGCCCGGTGATGCCGACGTCGAGCGTTCCCCTGCCGACGTAAACGGCGATGTCGCGCGGGCGGAGGAAGAAGAATTCAATGTCGTTGTCCGGGTCCACCATGACCAGTTCGCGGGTATCGCGGCGCTGGCGGTAGCCGGCTTCGGACAGCATGGCCGAAGCCGCTTCGGACAGGGATCCCTTGTTGGGGACGGCAACTCGCAGCATGGGGGTCTTTCTGGGTTAGGAAGTCTTGGTCACAGGCAATCGGCCACGCTCAGCATGGCTACAGATGCTTGTAGACGTCTTCCAGGGTCAGGCCTTTGGCGAGCATCAGAACCTGCAGGTGGTACAGGAGCTGGGAGATTTCCTCGGCGGCGGCCTCATCGGATTCGTATTCGGCAGCCATCCACACTTCGGCGGCTTCCTCAACGACCTTCTTGCCGATGCCGTGGACTCCGGACTCCAATTCTGCGACGGTGCGGGAGCCTGCCGGACGGGTGGCTGCCTTCTCACTCAGTTCTGCAAACAGCGTCTCGAAATTCTTCACGCCCTCCAGCCTACTTGCTCCGGGCCTGACCCCGCCTGTCGGGCCGTTCCATGACGGCGTCGATGTGAGGCAACGCACAGCAAACACGGCACCGGAGCAAGCAAGGCGAAGCCTAGCTGTACTGCTTCAGGATGACCGCAGTGGCCAGCGCGGCGGTGACGGCTTCGTGCCCCTTGTCCTCCTTGGACCCGGGCAGGCCCGCGCGGTCCAGGCCCTGCTGCTCGGTGTCGCAGGTGAGCACCCCGAAACCCACCGGAACGCCGGTGTTGACGCTGACGTCGGTCAGCCCCATCGTTGCCGCCTCGCAGACGTACTCGAAGTGCGGCGTTCCGCCGCGGATCACAACACCAAGCGCCACAACGGCGTCGAAGTGCTTGGCCAGCCGGGCGGCGGCCACGGGGAGCTCAAAGCTGCCCGGAACCCGCAGGACGGTCGGATCGCTGATTCCGGCGTCCTTCGCGGCACGCAGCGCGCCGTCCAGCAGCCCGTCCATAATCTGGGTGTGCCAGCTGGCGGCCACAATGGCCAGTTTCAGCTGGGACGTCTCCGCCGGGTTGAGGGTTGTCAGGTCAATCTCCGGTGCGCCGTGTCCACTCATCTAAAGTCTCCTGCTTCGTTCTTTTTCGTCAGTCTTATTCGTGCTGGTTCAGTCTTGTTCGTGCTGGTAGGGCCCCTGGCCGGCGGCCGGCAATGCCGTCACCGGTTCACCGCCCCGGGTGTCCAGGACGAGCCGGTGGTCCATCCGGTCTTTTTTGGTCTGCAGGTACCGGATGTTCTGTTCGCGTGAAGGGACCTCAGTGGGAACCATCTCGACGACGGTGACGCCGGCATCCGCCAACCGGTTCTGCTTGTCCGGGTTGTTGCTCAGCAGTCGCACTTCGTGCAGTCCCAGCTCGGCCAGGATCTGCGCGGCGGCGTTGTAGCAGCGTGCATCGACGGGAAGGCCCAGCTGTTCGTTGGCTTCGACCGTATCGAAGCCGGCTTCCTGCAGGGCGTAAGCCTTGATCTTGTTGGCCAGGCCGATTCCGCGGCCTTCCTGTCCGCGAAGGTACAGCAGCGTGCCGCCTTCCTCGTTGATCTTCTCGAGGGCGTAGGCCAACTGCTCTCCGCAATCGCAGCGGTAGGAACCAAAAACGTCCCCGGTGAGGCATTCCGAATGCAGCCGGACCAGCGGTGCCTTGCCATCCACAGGCGGAATCGGTGAACTCACGGCGAGGTGCTCGGCACCCGTCACCAGGTCGGTCCAGGCCTGGGCCACGAAGTCCCCGAATTCACTGGGCAGCTGGACAACTGGTCCGCCGCTGACCGGGTGCGGCCGGCGCCCGGCCTTAACGTCTTTTCGTGCCTCTGAAGCCGTCATCGTATCTCCTCATTCCCCGCCGGGACCGGCGCCTGTCCATCCCGCAGCCCTGCATCCAGGTACGCCACCAGATCCTCGATCGAGATCAGCGGGCATCCATGTTCTGCAGCGAAACCGCGAAGTCCGTCCAGACGCATCATTTCTCCGTTGTCGTGCACCACCTCGGCGATCACGCCCACCGGCTCCAGTCCGGCAAGCCGGCACAGGTCCACGGCCGCTTCGGTGTGGCCCGGGCGTTCACGCACTCCACCGTTAACGGCCCGGAGCGGGAAAACATGCCCGGGACGGGTGATCGATCCGGGGCGGCTCGCGGGATCCGCCAGCACGCGGGCGGTGAGTGCCCGGTCTGTTGCCGAAATTCCCGTGCTGACGCCAACGGCCGCATCGCAGGAAACCGTGTAGGCGGTGCCTTTGGAGTCTTCGTTGACTTCGACCATGGGCGGCAACAACAGGGCATCTGCCCGGGCTCCGTCGAGCGGCACGCAGATCACCCCGGAGCTGTAGCGGACTGTCCAGCCCATCAGTTCGGGCGTGGCGTGCTGGGCGGCGAAAATGATGTCGCCTTCGTTTTCACGGTCCTCGTTGTCCACCACCAGGACGGGGAGGCCGGCAGCCATGGCCCGGACGGCGTCTTCGATCGGGTCCAGTACCCTGCCCGTCGTCACTGCCACAGGGATGCCGGGTTCATCGTTGAGTTCATGGCGGCTCAGTTCATTGGTGTGCAGCTTGGGTGTGTTCTTGAGCTGGCTCACTTGGAGTCCCCCGTTCCGGTTGTGACATTCGCGGTGCCAGCGCCGGTGGCGGGGCCCCCGGCGAACGCGAGCAGGCGTTCGGTGTACTTGGCCAGCACGTCAACTTCGAGGTTGACCCTGCTGCCAAGGCTCTTCGCACCTAGGCCGGTTTCGGCCAGGGTGGTGGGAATGAGGCCCACTTCGAACCACGGCGCCGGTTCCGACGCGTCGCTGACTGCGGTCACGGTGAGGGAGACGCCGTCGACGGCGATCGATCCCTTTTCAGCGATGTACCGGGCAAGCCGCACGGGCACTCCGAACCGCAGGCGGTCCCAGTTGCCGAGGGCCTCGCGCTCGAGGAGCTCCCCGACGCCGTCCACGTGCCCCTGGACAACATGTCCGTCCAGGCGTCCGCCGGCCGGTACACAGCGCTCCAGGTTCACGGTGTCGCCCGCGTCGAGCTCGCCGATGGTGCTGCGGACCAGGGTCTCGCCCATGACGTCGACGCTGAAGTCCTGGCCGTCAATCGCGGTGGCGGTCAGGCATACTCCGTTGACGGCCACCGAGCCGCCCAGAGCCAGTCCTTCGGTGCTGCCGGGCGCATGGAGCCGCACCGTGGCGCTGACGTCGCCGTTGCGTTCGACGGACAGGACCCTGCCCTGTTCGGCAATAATTCCGGTAAACATCAGTTGCCTCCTGTGGCGGTGCCCGCGCCGGTGCGGTGCGGTAAGGATTCGGGTGAGCTGGTCAGGGATAGAGAGGGTTCGGGGGCAGCCGGTGCTGCCGGCAAGGGCGCCTCGGCCGATTCGGCGGGCCCGGCACTTCTTGCGGCTGGTTCGGCGCTCCCCGGAAACAGGTGGAGCCTGAGGTCCCGGCCCAGGCTCTGCACGGCTCCCCCGGAGGCCTGGTCCCAGTCCCAGGCCTGGGCGTCGGCGAGGGTCGTGATGCCGAGGTCGCCGAGTGCGGGAGTGCCGGATCCGAGCAGGGTGGGCGCCAGGTAGACGATCAGTTCGTCCACGAGGCCTGCGGCGAGGAATGCGCTCAGGATGCTGGACCCGCCTTCCACCATGACGTGGCGGACACCGGCGGTGAAGAGCTTCTCCAGTGCCTCGTGCGGATCCCGGGTGGGCAGGTGCAGGACACGGCCGTCGTCGCCGTGGATGGCGGCGTCGTCGGGAATTCCCCGGAGCCCCATGACCGCGCGCAGCGGCTGGCTCCCTGCCGGTTTGCCGGACGCGTCCCGGGCAGTGAGCCGGGGGTTGTCCACGAGGAGCGTTTGCGTACCCACCAGGATGGCATCGACCCGGCTGCGGAGTCCGTGGTTGTCCGCGAGGGACTCCGGACTGGAGATCCACTGGCTGGTGCCGTCCGACGCCGCGATGCGGCTGTCCAAGGTCTGGGCGATATGGAGGGTAACGAAGGGTCGCTGGCCGAGGACAGCCTCAAACCAGCGGCGGTTCAGCTCGAACGCAGACCGGGCGGCCAGGCCGGAACGAACGCTGACGCCTGCGGCCCGCAGCGTTGCGGCTCCGCCGGCGGCAGGGTCATGGGGGTCGTCCACGGCGTACACCACCGAAGCAATGCCGGCGTCGATAATTGCCTGGGCACAGGGGCCGGTCCGTCCGCAGTGGTTGCACGGCTCGAGGGTGACCACCATGGTTGACCCGGTCAGGTCGATGCCCTGCATGCCGGCCTGGGCAATGGCGTCAGCCTCCGCATGCGCCGTCCCGGCGCCGCGGTGGTAACCGGTCACCAGTTGCCGGCCATCAGGACCGACGACGACGGCGCCCACCAGCGGGTTTGCCCCGCGCGGCCCCAGGAGCGCAGCGTCGAGGGCCGCATCCATGGCATGGATCTCGGCAGCACTGAACCGTTCGGCAGTCTGCGGCGCTGTTGTCTTCGGCGTCAAAGCGTTCGTCGTTCCTTCCCTCGAGAACCGCGTGGGCTCCGGGGGTATACGACAGCGCAATGCCGCACAGCCCGAAGGGCAGTGCAGTAACAGCTGTACGTGCTTCTCTCATCCAGACTTTAACTGTCGGTACCGGAATTTCACCGGTTCAACCGTCCGCCGGAACAGTTCCTGGAGAGGATCTGTGCCGGCTCGCGGGTCGCGGACTGTCACCGCCGGTTCGGACTTACACCGACCCCGGAGCACGTATTGTGTGTTGTTATTCTGTCACAACTGAGTGACTGGTCCGTGTATTCCCGTCAGACTCCGTCATGATTCCGAAACAGTGTGTGCCACGCCCGGAACCGGGCGTGAGCCGGCTTCCCGGAGGCGGTCAATCGCTGCCGCCGGGTCATCAGCACCGTACACGGCCGAGCCTGCCACGAAGACGTTGGCTCCTGCCTCGGCCGCCCGGACAATGGTCTCCTCGGTGATCCCGCCGTCCACCTGCAGCGCCACTCCGGTGCCCGAACCGTCGATCGCCGCCCGGGCACGCCTGATCTTCGGGAGGGTCAGGTCCAGGAACGACTGGCCGCCGAACCCGGGCTCCACGGTCATGATCAGCAGGAGGTCCAGTTCCGACAGCATGTCCAGGTAGGGCTCCACCGGAGTGCCGGGACGCAGCGCCATCCCGGCCTTGGCGCCGCGTGCGCGGAGCTCCCGTGCCAGTTTGATGGGCGCGATCGACGCTTCAACGTGGAACGTCACGGAGGCGAGCCCGGCGTCGGCGAAGGCGGGCGCCCAGCGGTCGGCGTCGGCGATCATCAGGTGTGCATCCAGCGGCACGGGGCTGACGGCCTGTATGCGCTGGACCACGGGAAGGCCGATGGTCAGGTTCGGCACAAAGTGGTTGTCCATCACGTCAACGTGGACGGCGTCGGCGTTGCTGATTCTGCGCAGCTCCGCCTCCAGGTTGACGAAGTCGGCGGAGAGAATGCTGGGGTTGATGCAGCACTGAGCCATGTCGGCTCCTTTCACTCAAGCGGAGGGATCGGGTTTCGCGGAGGATCAGGGCTTTTTGTGGATGAGGGCCAGGAACATGGCGTCAGTCCGGTGCACGTGCGGCCACAGCTGGGCCGTCAGTTCGTGGCCGGCCTCAAGATGGCCGGGCAGGCTGACCTTGTCCAGGGCGGCGCCGGCATCGAGCAGTTCCAGGTCGTCGCGTTTGCGCAGCGCGTCGGTCACGACGGCGGTGGTTTCGGCGGGGTGCGGCGAGCACGTCACGTAGGCGACCACGCCGCCGGGCCGGACTGCGTCCAGGGCTGACTTAAGCAGTTCGCGCTGGAGCGGGCCCAGGTCCGCGAGGTCCTTGGGCGTGCGCCGCCACCTCGACTCCGGCCTGCGCCGCAGGGCACCAAGTCCGCTGCAGGGGACGTCGACGAGCACGCGGTCGAAAGTCCCCGCCATTTCAGTTCCGACGTCGCGGCCGTCCCCGGTCCGGACATGCCACACCTCGTGAGGGACGGCAGCCAGCGCCTGCCGGACCAGCTTGGCACGGTGCGGGGCGGGTTCGTTGGCCAACAGGGTTGCGCCCTGCTGCCGCGCCAGGGCGCCCAGGAGGGCCGCCTTTCCCCCGGGTCCGGCGCAGAGGTCCAGCCATTTCTCGCCGCCCTTGCCGGCGGACTGCCCGTCAGCACTCCCCGGACCCGCGGGCTGCAGATCCGCGGAATGCAGATCCACTGCCGCCATGGCCCGGGCCACCAGCTGCGAGCCAACGTCCTGCACCCTCGTGCTGCCGTCCCGCACGGAGGCCAGCCGGCCGAGGTCCCCGCCACTGGAGAGCGCCGAACCCTCGACGAGTTCCCCGGCTGTGGCCCCGCCTTCCAGGGCTTCGTCCAAACTCCCCAGGCCAGGCAGCGCAACCAGGTTGACCACCGGCGCAGCGTTGTCTGCTTCCAAGAGGTCGTCGATTTCGGTGACCGGGCGTCCGTGTGCCACCAGCGACTGCCGCAGGGCGCGGACAATCCACTCCGGGTGGGCGTAGCGGATGGAGGCCACCCGCGTTTCGTCCTGCTCGTCGCTGAGCAGCAGCTCCAGCCACTCGTCCAGCGTGTGGGCGGAGACCTTGCGCAGGACGGCGTTGATCAAGGCGGATGGCCCGGCGCCAATGACCGCACGGGCCAGTCCAACGGTCTGGTCCAGGGCGGCGTGGGCGGGTACGCGCATGGCCAGCAGCTGGTGTGCGCCGATCCGCAGGGCATCCAGGATGGCAGGATCCAGCTGGTCCAGCGGCCGGTCGACGCAGCGGGCCAGGACGGCGTCATAGGTTCCCTGCCCGCGCAGCGCCCCGTAGCTCAGTTCGGTGGCGAAGCCGGCGTCCCGCTTGTCCAGGCCGTGGTGGCGGATCCGGGCCGGCAGGACCAGGTTTGCGTAGGCGTCTTCCGATGCGACGGCACGCAGCACTTCAAAAGCCACCAGTCGGGCGGGGTCGGCACGCCGCGTACGCTGCGAAGGGGCGTTCTCGCTGAAGTTCCGCTTCGGCCCGCGGTTGCGTTCCCGGCCCTGAGCGTCGCGCTGGCCTCCTTGGCGGCGACCGCCGGAAGACCCGCCGGACTGCCCGCCGCCGCTTGCTCTCCCCTGACGGGGCCCCCCGCCGCGGCCGCTGCCGCCCGTTCCGGACTCACTCATTCGAATACCACGCCTTCCAGTGCTGCTTGTCCGCGCGCCCAGTCGGCGGCGGCCATCATCTTCTTGCCCGAGGGCTGTATCCGCGTCAGTTCAACGGGATGGGACCCCGTACCCACCAGAACTCTCTTTCCGTCGAGCAGCACCTGGCCCGGCTGCAGTGCCGGAGCGTCGGTCCGGAGCGCAACAGGTTCGAGCTTGACACGCTGTCCGTCCAACGTGGTCCAGGCGCCGGGTTCAGGCGTGACGCCACGCGCCCTGCGCGCGATGGCTAGGGCGGGCTCGCGCCAGTCGATCCGGCCGTCATCGATGCCCAGTTTGGGCGCCAGGGACACGTCCCCCGCCTGCGGTACGGCTACCGCCCGTCCCGCTTCGATAGCCGAAAGCGTTTGGGCGAGCAGCACCGCACCGCTGTGCGAGAGCCGTTCCAAGAGTTGACCGGAGGTGTCATCAGGCCGTACCGATTCGGTGAGGGTGCCGAAAACCGGGCCGGTATCCAACCCTTCTTCGAGGAGGAACGTCACGGCGCCCGTGATGTCGTCGCCTGCCATAACTGCACGCTGCACCGGTGCGGCGCCTCGCCAGGCGGGCAGCAGGGAAAAGTGCAGGTTGATCCAGCCGTGCCGCGGAACGTCCAGCGCCGCGCGCGGGATGAGGCCTCCGTAGGCCACGATGGCTGCCGCGTCCGGCGCTGCGGCGGCTATCCTGGCGGTCACTTCCGCGTCAACCTTCGCGGCGCGGATCACCTCAATGCCGAGTTCGGCGGCGCGCGCGGCAACGGGCGACGGCGTGAGCACGCGCTTGCGTCCGATCGGCGCGTCCGGCCGGGTCAGGACGGCAACGACGTCAAAGCCTGCCTGAACCAGGGCGTCCAGGGACGGTACCGCGACAGCCGGCGTACCGGCGAAGAGTACCCTCACTCGGCGGCGCCGAAACTGCCGCCGCCAAAACTGCCGCCCCCGAAACTGGAACCAACAGTCTTCGCCCGCTTCGACGTCGTCCGTTCGGTAATCGCGTCGTAATTGGCGTTGCGGATGGAACGCAGGGCAGCCTTGCGGTCTTCGCCCTCAAGCCTGTCCGTGAAGAGAATGCCGTCGAGGTGGTCTGTTTCGTGCTGGAAGCAGCGGGCCAGCATGCCCTCGCCGTCCACGGTGACGGGATTTCCATGCAGGTCGACTCCGGTGACCCGGGTGGCCCGGCGCCGGCGGACGGGGAAGCCGAGGCCCGGGATGGACAGGCAGCCTTCCACTTCATCAGGCTGGAAGTCGTCGCTGTTTTCCAGCACCGGGTTGATGATGTGGCCTTCCACTCCGCCGATGCGGTAAGTGAAAACCCTCTTGCTGACGCCGACCTGGGGCGCGGCCAGGCCGGCGCCGTCCACATCCTCCATGGTCTCGGTCATGTCGGCAACGAGTTTTGCGAGTTCCGGCCCGAATTCCGTCACGGGATCGGCAACCGTGCGCAGCACAGGGTCGCCGATGATGCGGATATTCAAAATGGCCATGTGAGATCTGTCCTTCGGTAAAACGGCGGTACGGGATCCAGTCCAGTTTAGTTGGCCGGCTACCTGCCGGGCACAGTCTGAAGTGCGGGCGGTCCAACGGGCATGGACGGCGGCGCCACCGGAAGAAGGGCGGTCCCGGCGGTGGAGGTATCTGCCGACATCTCCCACACCCGCCGGAGGGCGCAAAACTTCCACCAGTGGTGCTTGAGCACCTCCGGGTTGGCGCGCATCGGCCGGACCTCCGTCTGCCCGATCGCAACCGCCAGCAGGATCGGGGACTCGCCGTGCTGCCAAGGCTCCCACTCCCCCGCAACTGGATCAACGAGGCTTTCCTCCGCCTTCATTCCGGCCACCAACTGCATGACCACTTTGTCATCCAGCGGCTTGACGGTGCCGTCCCGGGTGGTGCCCTTGGTCTTGTAGTCGATGATGCAGGTCCTGCCGTTGATCCTGGCCACAAGGTCAAGGGTGCCTGCATAGCCTACGGTCTTGTTCCAGACGGTGACTTCCGGGGCAACAGGCTCCACGCCAAAGAGTTCCCACCACTCGTCGAAGCGCGCTGCGAAGGCCTCCTCGCCGTTTGCTGCCAGCGCCTCACGCATCTCCTTCATCTGATGCGGGCGGCCGAGCGCCCGGAGCGCAACCTGTTCGCAGTAGTTGTGCACGCGGTCTCCGCGCTTCGCAGCGTCGTCCCGGTAGGTTTCGGCGGCCTTGGCGGCGCGGCTGACTGCCTGCCGGACTTTGGCCGGGCTTCCCAGGATCCCGGGAAGAAGCGGATCGCTGGCAAGACTGTTCGCCCCCATATACCCGAACCAGCCGTCGAGGCCGTGCGGTTGCTGGCCGATGACGGTGGTGATGGACGGAACCGAAAACGAGTCGGAGGTTGAGCGTGCATACATCCGGCCATATTCCGTGGCGTGGGCAAGGAGTGGATCAGTCATGCAAACACTCTTTCATGAAGGGCCGACAGGATTGCGGGGCGCAAGAACCGTGACCGGAAAGCGAAATGGCCCGTCCCGCTGAGTCAGCGGAACGGGCCATTCATGGGTGGGCGATACTGGGTTCGAACCAGTGACCTCTTCGGTGTGAACGAAGCGCGCTACCACTGCGCCAATCGCCCCAATGCCATTGAATGCTAGCCCACCCCGGCACCATTTGGAAAATCGAGGCCCGGGCCGCCACTCCGGCACCGAATTGCGTCGCTGGAGCATCAGCCCGCCGGCAGTCGTATGGCGCTTCCTTGAGCGGCCGCCGCCGCATGACCGGGCCCGAATTACACCTCTGTAATTAGCAAAATCCCCTAGATTTCAAGGAAGAAGGGCTATCCGCAGCAGATGACGAGCTCCCGATTTGTAAGTTCCCTGAACCTCCTATAGAGTTCTTACTCGTTGGAACGCGAGGAAATGCCGAATGCGGCACGGAAATGCTGACAATATGCGGACGTAGCTCAGCTGGTAGAGCACCACCTTGCCAAGGTGGATGTCGCGAGTTCGAATCTCGTCGTCCGCTCGCAGGACACTGTCATGGCAAAGGTTTTTCGGAACCTGGCTTACACGGTGGGTTGGCCGAGAGGCGAGGCAGCGGCCTGCAAAGCCGTATACACGGGTTCGAATCCCGTACCCACCTCGGTGAAAACCTTGGTATCCGGTGTATTCCGGAGAACATTTGGGCGATTGGCGCAGCGGTAGCGCGCTTCCCTGACACGGAAGAGGTCACTGGTTCGATCCCAGTATCGCCCACCAAAGCAAGGAAACTTGCTTGTCGAAGTACCACCGGGTTGTTCGGTGTGTACTAAATGCGGACGTAGCTCAGCTGGTAGAGCACCACCTTGCCAAGGTGGATGTCGCGAGTTCGAATCTCGTCGTCCGCTCTCTTTTCTACAATTCCACTCCGGATCCTTCCGGTTGCGGGCGATTGGCGCAGCGGTAGCGCGCTTCCCTGACACGGAAGAGGTCACTGGTTCGATCCCAGTATCGCCCACCATCAAGCAGCTCTCCGGAGCTGCTTTTTTGTTGCCCGGATCCAACCGACGTCGGCGAATTAGGGGCCCTGGACCCTAGACAACCCGCGGCGCGTGCCCTTGGCACCTCCAGGGACTCCGGCTAGGATCGAAGGCGGAGGAGCGATCTGGCTCCGCGACAGAAGGGAGGTGCCCGTGGGTATTCTTGACGATCTAAAGGGCAAGGCTCAGCGACTGGTTGGTGGCAATGAACAGGCCATCAAGGACGGCATCGGCAAAGCCGGTGATTTCATCGACTCAAAGACCGGCGGAAAGTACGCCGACAAGATCGATTCCGTCCAGAAAGGCGCAGCCGGCCTCGTGGATAAGGTCGACCCGAAGCCGCACGCGGCTCCCGTGGACGAACCTCCCGTCGCCGGAGAGCCCCCTGTAGCCGGTGAACCCCGGCCGTAGGGCTAATAACCCAGGAACGTCAGCGAGGTGCCGGTCCCGCCGTGAGGCGGCGCCGGCACCTTTGGCGTTTAAGGGCTAGGACGGTTCGTGGTTCTGGCCTTCGCGTGCCAGCGCCGTGAGACGGGACACCGCGCGGTAGTACTTCTTGGTGTAACCTCCGGTCATCATCTCTTCCGTGAAGAGCTGATCGAACGGGACACCGCTGGCCAGGATGGGTACGTCCTTGTCATACAACCGGTCCGCCAGCACCACGAAGCGGAGGGCCACCGCCTGCTCGGTAATGGTTTCCACATCACGCCACACAACGCCCTCGATGCCGGCCAGGAGTTGCCGGTACCGGCTGGGGTGGACGCCGGCGAGGTGATTGATAAGGGTCTTGAAATCATCCCGGGCCACGGTCTTGCCGTGGAATTCAGCCTGCATGTGGTGCGTCAGGTCTTCGTTCTTCAGCGGAGCCGGCGCCGCCGGGAGTCCGCGGTGGCGGAAGTCCTCGCCGTCGATCCTGACGACGTCGAACTGGTCTGCCAGCACCTGGATCTCACGCTGGAAGTCGACGGCAGCGAACCTCCCGTCCCCGAGGGAACCGGGGAGGGTGTTCGACGTGGCGGCGAGCTTGACCCCGGCGTCAGCCAGTTCCCGCATGAGCCGTGACATCAGGACCGTGTCGCCCGGATCGTCGAGTTCGAATTCGTCGATGCATACGAGCTTGTAGTTGCTCAGCGCTTCAACAGTCTTACGGAAAGAGAGAGCGCCAACCAGGTTGGTGTATTCAACGAAGGTGCCAAAAGCCTTCGGCCCCGGGGACGCATGCCACAGCGACGCCAGCAGGTGCGTCTTGCCCACGCCGAAGCCGCCGTCCAGGTAGATGCCGGCGCGGGACGTGTCCTTCTTCGCAAACAGCTTTTTGAAAAGTCCGGAGCTTCCGTTGGCGCCAACGCCGGTTGCGAAGGATTCCAGGGCCGTCACCGCAGCGGCCTGGCTCGGCTGCGAAAGATCGGGCCGGTAGCTGGCAAAGGAAACCTCTCCGAACCGCGGGGAGGGATAGAAACCCTTGAGGAGTTCATCCACGGAAACCGACGGTGTCCGCGCGGAGAGCTGTTCGATCTGTACCAAGGTGGTCCGTTCTGCTGGTCTCGTGTCCCCAGAAAGGATACCGGCAATGCAGCACCGGCCTCATAACGCGGCGAGCCCACGTGACCAAGGCCATATTTCCCTCTGTGAACGCAGTGGCCCATTAGCGGCGGTGCGTGGTTAGTGTTGGAACTGGCCCGCCCGCAGCGACACCTCCCGGCAGCGGGCCCCATGACCATTTCAGTGAAAGGCCATCCACATGTCCTACCCAGTTGAAGAGAACAAAAAGTTCGCAGCGTATGCGCACCCGGAGCGCCTCGTGTCCACCGAGTGGCTGGAGGCAGCACTCGACGGCGGCGCCCTGGCCGACGGCAAACTCGTGGTGGTGGAGTCTGACGAAGACGTCCTGCTCTACGAAACCGGCCACATCCCGGGGGCCGTCAAGATCGACTGGCACACCGACCTGAACGACGAGGTCACCCGCGACTACGTTGACGGCAAGGCGTTTGCGGCGCTGGCCGCGGCCAAGGGCATTTCCCGGGACAGCACCGTGGTGATCTACGGCGACAAGTCCAACTGGTGGGCTGCCTACGCACTGTGGGTCTTCACGCTCTTCGGCCACGAGGACGTCAGGCTCCTCGACGGCGGCCGCGACAAGTGGATCGCCGAGGGCCGTGCACTCACCACGGATGTTACTGTTCCCGCACCAGCGGAATACCCTGAGGTCGAGCGCAATGACGCCCCCATCCGCGCCTTCAAGGAGGATGTGCTGGCCCACTTCGGCAAGCCCCTGATCGACGTCCGCTCCACCGAGGAATACACCGGCCAGCGCACCCACATGCCTGCCTACCCGGAGGAAGGCGCCCTGCGCGGCGGCCACATCCCCACTGCGGCCTCCATCCCCTGGGCCCGTGCGGCTGCCGAGGACGGCACCTACCGCAACCGCAGCGAACTCGAGGCACTCTACCTTGGCGAGGCAGGACTCACGGAGGGCGACGACGTGGTGGCGTACTGCCGCATCGGTGAGCGCTCCAGCCACACGTGGTTCGCCCTGAAATACCTGCTGGGCTTCGACACCGTCCGCAACTACGACGGCTCCTGGACCGAGTGGGGCAACGCTGTCCGAGTGCCCATCGCCAGGGGAACCGAGCGCGGAACGGTACCGGCGTAAACTGGGCTTGATGAATACCCACGCGCTTCCCGCCCCCCTTGCGGAAATAGTTGACGACTTCCAGGCCCTGACCGAACCCGAGCGGCTGCAATTGCTGCTGGAGTTCTCCCAGGGACTTCCCGAATTGCCGGACCGGTTGAAGGACCATCCTGAACTGCTGGAACAGGTTGTAGAGTGCCAGTCGCCGCTGTTCCTGACCATTGAGACGGAAAAGAACGACGCCGGTTCGCCGGACAGCGTACGGCTGTATTTCAAGGCACCGCCGGAGGCACCCACCACCCGTGGCTTTGCAGGTGTCCTGCACGAGGGGCTCGACGGTCTCACGGCACCGGAGATCCTCGCAGTTCCGGACGACATGCCGGAGCTTCTGGGGCTCACCCGTGCCATCACTCCCCTGCGCATGCGGGGAATGACGGCAATGCTGGGACGCATCAAACGCAAAGTCGCTGCGTCCGCTCCGAAGGCCTAGGCCCGGGCCCGGATTGGCACGCAAACAGGCTTCCCAGGGAACGCCGGCTACGGCAGCACTCGCTGCGGCCGGCGTTCCTTTCGTGTTGCATCCGTACAACCACGACCCCTCGGCCGCCAGCTACGGCATGGAAGCCGCCGAAGTTTTGGGAGTGGATCCCGCCAGGGTTTTTAAGACGCTGATGGTGGACGTGGACGGCCGGCTCGCGGTGGGGATAGTTCCCGTGCACGGAAACCTTGACCTGAAGGCCATGGCCGCTGCCCTGGGCGGCAAGAAGGCCGCCATGGCGGATCCCGCAACCGCGCAGCGCAGGACCGGGTACGTCCTGGGCGGAATATCACCGCTGGGACAGCGCCAGCCCTCCCCAACAGTCCTGGATGACAGCGCCCTGGGCCAGGAGAGCATCCTGGTGTCCGGCGGCCGGCGCGGCCTGGACATCGAACTGCACCCGGACCATCTGGTGAAGCTGACCGGCGCCATAACCGCCCGCATCGGAACCGGGCCGAAAGCTACTCCGGACCGTTAGCATCGGGACCGGCAGGCTCGGGGACCCGCGAACGTGAGCCGGGGTTGGCGCGCGGTGCCAACTGCCGCCGGAGCCAGGCGGTGACCAAGCCTTCCCAGCGCTCCGGATCGACATTCCATTCCTTGGTGTGCCGTGCTGTCTGGAAGGTCTCGAAGGTGACCATCTCGGGGTTCTTCTCCGCGATGCTGGCAGAGGGTCCGTAGGGTACATACTCGTCGTCGACGCTGTGCAGGATCAGCGTGGGCGTCCTGAGTTCCACGGCGCGGGAGACCCAGTCCATCGACTTCAGGTCCACCGGTGCCGCCAGCCCGGTCAGGCGCCTGCCCAGGGGGTGGCCCATCATCAGCTGTCCGTAGCGTCCCACGGCAGAGGGGATCCGGTTCAGCTGCGCATGGTGCGCCAGCACGTTCACCCAGTCCACCACCGGCGCGTCAAGCACCATCGCCCGGATCAAGTTATGGTGCCGTGAAAGATCCGCTGTCTGGAGGCAGATCGCGCCGCCCATGGACCAGCCGAACAGCACCACTTCCCTCGCGCCGTTGGCAATCGCAAAACTGATAGCTGCCTCGACGTCGCGCCACTCCGTGGAACCGAGGCCGTAACGCCCGTCGGGGGCCGAGGGCGCCACCCCGTCGTTGCGGTAGGAGATCACCAGGCTGGTCAGCCCGAGCTCCTGTGCCGGTCGCAGGGCGCGCAGGCACTCCTGCCGGGTGGCACCGCGGCCGTGGACCATGATGGCCCAGGTGTCCGAAGGCGCCGGCGCACGCACCAGCCACGCCGGCGCGGTCCCGCCTTCGACGGCGACTTCCACGTCCTCGGCGGACAGCCCGATGGACGCGGCGTCCGGATGGGCGGCGCCGCTCCAGTAGCCACGGCGGGCCGTGGTGAGATCACCGGCATAGACGGCTTCGACCTCACGCAGCACGGTGCGTTCCGCAGGCGAGTAGGAAACGATCCTGCCGATCCGTGCGTGTCCGCGTCCGCCGTCGAAGAACAAGCCGTACACGCCTTCCACGGTGGCGTCGTCGGTGGCGGCGAGGATGACCTGGAGGCCGCCCTCGGCACGAATGACGGCCAGCACCTCCTGGTTCTCGTCCCGGACCCGCACCGGCGTTATGACGCGGCGGGCGAAATAGAGGGCAAGGGCAGAGGATCCGGCCCCAAGCAGACCCGCGGCCGCACCTCCCGCGATGACTCCGCCCACGGCCCACTTCGCGCTGGAAGACATGCCGTCGTCGGTGGCGGTTCGGACCCTCTCCAGGGCTGGGGGCGGATTCGCTGGGGTGGCCGGGCGCAGCCCCGGGATGGATGCCATGAATCCATTCTTACCGCTGCCGGCCCCCGGGACATATTCGGGCACGCCACCGGCGGCGGATCAGCGTGCGGGAACCCCTGGCCGGGACTAGGCTGGGGGCATGAGCGATCCAATCGTCATTCTGACAGAAGAGCCGCTGGGTGCGGACGACCGCGTAAACATCGAACGCCTGGTGGACGGGGGTGACGCGCCCCTCGTCGTACTGGTCCCGGCCAACACTGAACGGCACCTCCTGGTGGACTTCCTCGAGAACCTGTCCCTCCTGGATGTCGCCAAAGCCTTCCGCGAACTCACTTCGCACGCCCCGGATCCTGCATCCGAGCGGGCAGCCGCCGCCGAAACCCTTGCGGTATCGCTCAACGCGCTGGCCGGAATCGGCGGCGGCGTCACCGGCGAGGTGGTGGACGGCGGCGCCGTGCAGGGACTGGTGGCCAAAGTCAAGGAAGTCGGCGCCGGCCAGGCCGTCGTCATCACGCGCCCTCATGCCATTGCCGACACCCTCCACACCGACTGGGCCAACAAGGCCCAGGACCAGCTGGGGCTGCCGGTGCTGCACCTGTACGCCGGCTCGGGATTTATCGGGGACTCCTGAGCGTTGTTGAAGCCATGAGCATCTTTAGCAACAAGCCGAAAGTAACGCCCGTCCAGGTCCAGCCAGAGGGAGCCGCTACGGCAAATGCCACACCGCGGGTTGAAAAGACCGACGAGGAATGGCGGCAGGAGCTGACGCCGGAGGAATACCGGGTGCTCCGCCAGGCGGGCACCGAGCGGCCCTATACCGGCGAGTACTGGGACACCCACACAGCCGGTGTCTACAATTGCCGCGCCTGCGGTACGGAACTGTTCACCAGCAATGAAAAGTTCGATTCGCACTGCGGCTGGCCGTCGTTCTGGGCGCCGCTGGCTGACGGCACTGTCCGCTATATCCATGACCGCACCATGGGCATGGACCGCGTGGAGGTGCGTTGCGCGAGCTGCGATTCCCACCTGGGCCACGTCTTCGAGGGCGAAGGCTACGGGACGCCCACGGACCAGCGCTTCTGCATCAACTCCGTCTCGCTGACGCTGGTTGAGGCGGACGACGCCAAGTAGAACATCGGCAGCCCTGCGACCGCTAGGGCTGGGGCAGGGCTGCTGATCCACTTGCACAAGTCTTTCTTACGCTCAGGCTGATTTTGCATTAGGAGATCTGTTTGCTTGCTACGCTCGCCGTAGAAGCTCCAAGCAACCAGAAAGGCGATCGCCGCGATGACCACGACCGCTCTCACCGCCCCTGCCCGGCTCACCGAAAACCACCCGGAATGGCTGCGTCTCAAGGCCGCTGCCACGGCACTCCAGGCCCTCCAGGTCCAGGACGGCTCCGTCCCGGATCCCGCCAACCATGAAGCGGCTGCCGCACACGTCCGCACACTCTGCGCTGCTGTGGAAGCACTGGCCCCGGCGTTTCCGCACGACGCCCGGTACCTCGAACTGCTGGTCAGCGACTTCGCCCGGTGGGCCGCCGCCGGCTTCGGCGTGCCGGATTTCCTGGACTCCCTGCTGGCCTTCCAGCCGCAGCAGCACCGCGTCAACGGGTTGCAGCACCTGGTGGTCTTCCCGATGTACACCCAGAACGGCAGCAGCAGCCGCCTCGTGGAGGCTGTCCTGATCGAGGTCATCTGGCCGGAGTTCATTGCCGGCCTCGAGGACGGCGAGTACTCCAACAAACTCTTCGTCCCGATCCGGTTCCTTGACTTCACGCCCGGCTACAACACCAATTCCGCAGTGCTGTTCCCGGAAACGGTCGCTGTCCGGGAAACCCCGACGTTCACGTGGGGGGCCATCTTCGCGGACCGGGAAGCAGCCCGTTTCCGCCGCGTCCTCGGAGCCGCGGCCGATATCACCCGGCTGGAACTCCCCGCCGAGGCGGCGGAGTTCCTGGAGAACCAGGAACTCACCCAGGAAACGTTCGTAATGTGGGACCTGATCCATGACCGCACCCACATGCGCGGCGACCTGCCGTTCGATCCGTTCATGATCAAACAGCGCATGCCGTACTTCCTGTACTCACTGGAGGAACTCCGCTGTGACCTGACGGCCTTCCGCGAATCCGTGAAGATCGAAAAGGACGAAGAGGCTGACCCCGAAGCGCGCCGGCACGCCAAGCTTGTTCAGTATGCCGTCATCTTCGACCGGATCTTCCGCTTCGCCATCACCGGCAGCCGCGTCCGTAACTACGACGGCCTCGGCGGCCAGTTGCTCTTCGCCTGGATGCACCAGCACCGTGTCCTGCACTGGACCGACAGCAAGCTCAGCATTGACTGGGCCGAGGCCGCCGACGTCGTGGTGGAGCTCGGCGCCAGGATCGAGGAGCTCTACTGGCGCTCCATTGACCGCCCGAAGATGGCCCACTGGCTGGCCGCCTACGAACTGATCTCCGGGACCGTCACACCGAACCCGGCGTCCGTCTGGGCGAAGGGCCCGGGCGCGCTGCCGCTGGCCGGACCGCCGCGCGCCCTCACCGACCAGGTGCTCGACGACGAATTCCCGCTGTCCATGTTCTATGAAGCCCTCGAGAAGAAGATGCGTCCCGTCATCGAGTCCACCGCCGGAATCACCGGATCGTCAGACACCGGCAGCGCCACGGCCGGCGACACGCGGGCACTGAACGCCGGATGAGTGGCGGACATCCCCTGAACGTGGTGGTCACGGGCGGCAGCGGTCCGGCCGGGATCGCCGCCGCCCGTGCGCTGCGCGAAGCCGGTCATACGGTCTTTACGGTGGGTTCGGACGGTCCCCGGATCGAGGCTGCCGCCGCAGAAGCGGGCGACGGCGTCACTCCCCTGGTCTGTGACCTCGCCAGCCTGGCCGACGTCCGGGCGCTGCACGCCGCCATTTCCGGCACTGCCGGAAGGGTGGACGGCATCATCCACCTGGTGGGCGGCTGGCGCGGTGCCAAGGGCATCACGGACCAAAGCGACGAGGACTGGGATTTCCTGGAGCGGACAGCCGTCACCACCGTGCGGAACGTCACGCGGGTGTTCTATGACGACCTCGAGGCTTCGGAAACCGGCCGTTTCGCCATGGTGACCTCCGCTGCCGCTGAAACTCCGACGGCGGCAGGCGCAAGCTACGTTGCCGCAAAGGCGGCCGCCGAAGCATGGACCCTTGCGGTTGCCGAGGGCTTCAGCAAGGGCACGCACAGCGCCGCGGTCATCTTCGTGGTGAAGGGTCTCGTGGACGATGCGATGCGCGAACGGTCCCCGTCCCGCAACTTCCCCGGCTTCACCGACGTTACCGACCTGGCCGCTGCCGCCGTCGGACTTTTCACCGCTTCAGCAGCGGAACTGAACGGCCGGCGGCTGGTCCTTAGCCGATAACGGCGCACATCCCTAGACTGAAAGCGTGACCAAAGCGATGACAACCACAGTTGAAACTGCCCCTGCCGCCACCGCGGGCCGGCTCCATGACCCTGCCGTCCGGGGATTCGCGTCCGACAACTATTCGGGCGTCCACCCGGAAGTCCTGGCGGCCCTGGCAGCTGCCAACGAGGGCCACCAGGTCTCTTACGGCGAAGACGATTACACGGCACGGCTGCAGGTTCTTATGGAGGAGCACTTCGGCGCCGGGATCGAGTGCTTCCCCGTCTTCAACGGAACAGGGGCCAACGTCCTCTCACTCCAGTCCCTGCTGCCCCGCTGGGGCGCGGCGATCTGCGCTTCGACGGCGCACATCAACATGGATGAGAACGGCGCCCCGGAGCGGATCGGCGGCATCAAGCTGCTCCAGGTCCCCACCACCGACGGCAAGCTCACCCCTGAGCTGATCGACAGGGAGGCCTGGGGCTGGGGCGACGAGCACCGGGCCCAGCCCCTGGCCGTGTCCATCACCCAGACCACCGAACTGGGCACCTGCTACACGCCTGAGGAGGTTCGCGCCATAGCCGACCACGTCCACGCGAAGGGCATGAAGCTCCACATGGACGGTGCCCGGCTGGCAAACGCCGCAGCCCACCTCGACGTGCCGCTGCGGACGTTCACCCGCGACGCCGGAGTGGACATCCTCTCCTTCGGCGGTACCAAGAACGGGCTGCTGTTCGGCGAAGTGGTGGTGGCGCTGAACCCCGGCGCCGCCCAGGGGTTGGTCTACCTCCGCAAGATGAACATGCAGCTGGCCTCCAAAATGAGGTTCATGTCCGCCCAGTTCATCGCACTGCTCGAGGGCGACCTGTGGCTGCGCTCGGCCAGGCACGCAAACGCGATGGCTGCCCGGCTGCGTGCCGCAGTCGACGGGATCGACGGCGTGGAACCCACCCAGAAGACGGAATCCAACGGAGTGTTCGCCATGCTGCCCGAGGGCGTTGCGGACCGGCTGCGGGAATCCTTCCGTTTCTACGATTGGAACGAAGCCGCCCGGGAAGTGCGCTGGATGTGCTCGTTCGACACGAGCGAAGAGGACGTCGATTCGTTCGTCGCCGCCATCAAGCGGGAGCTGGCGGCCAGTTGACAGGGGCGCACGGGGCGGCGAGCCTGCCGGGATCGGCGCCACATTTTGCGTAACCTGCGAATGTGAACGAACTCGCCCAGGTTCCCGCGGAGTTCCTTACCGCTTTGGGATCCCTTCGAAAAGCACGGTGCCGCAGTGAGCTGCACCTGGACGAGATCCCGGCGCCCTCGCGGCTGGCGCCCTACGCAGTGGCCCTCGGAGCAGAGGTCATCGGCCCGGTCCCGGGACCGGGCCCTGCCGCTGTGCACGGGCCGGTTTCCGCTGCCCTGGTCCGCGCTGCGGGAACCAACGACGACGATGCCGAGGAACTCGCCACCGGCCGGTTCATCCTGCTCTACGATCCGGACGGCTCGGCTGTTTGGGACGGGGAGTTCCGAATCGTCACCTACATCCGCGCCCAGCTTGAGGCGGAGATGGGGAACGACGAAATGCTTGGCTCGGTGGCCTGGACCTGGCTGGTCGAGGCGCTGGAAAACCACAAGGCCCCCTACCGGGCGGCGGGCGGAACAGCCACCAGGATCCTGTCCGAAAGCTTCGGCACCCTCGCCGACCGGCCGGGTTCCATCGACATCGAACTACGGGCGTCCTGGACGCCCGAGGGGCCGGATATCCGCTCGCACCTGGAGGCGTGGTCGGACATGGTCTGCACGTTCGCCGGACTCCCGCCGCTGCCGGAGGGTGTCTCCGCCCTGCCCCGCAGGCGGCGCAACTGACCATGGCTGGCTACGGCGGGGCGCCCTCCAGCGCGATGTCGGTAAACTGAAGGCATCATGACCCCTCAAAATCCGGAACACACCACAGCCGGCGTCCCGGCTGCTGACATTACTCCCCACATCACGGTGGAAGGCTTTGACAGCCTGGTCCCCGAGGTCATTGACCTGGACTCCCCCCGCGACGGAGTACCGCTAGTCATTGAAACTCCCGCAGGGCTGGAACGCTGCGCCGCCGCGATCGCCGCCGGGACGGGTCCGGCCGGGGTGGACGCGGAACGCGCGTCGGGCTTCCGCTACGGGCAACGGGCCTTCCTGGTGCAGATCAGGCGCGAAGGCTCGGGAACGTGGCTCATCGATCCTGAACCCTTTGGTGACCTGCAGATCATCAACGACGCTCTGGAAGGCGTCGAGTGGATCCTGCACGCAGCGAGCCAGGACCTTCCGTGCCTATCGGAACTGGGCATGTGGCCACACAAACTCTTCGATACAGAGCTCGCAGCGCGGCTGGCGGGACTGCCGAGGGTGGGCCTGGCAGCAGTCATCGAGCAACTGCTCGGGTTCGGCCTCGCCAAGGAACATTCCGCCGCCGACTGGTCCACCCGCCCGCTCCCTGAGCCCTGGCTGCGGTACGCGGCCCTGGACGTCGAGGTCCTCACGGAGCTGCGCGAAGAACTCATCGAGCTGCTCCAAGCCGACGGAAAACTGGAATACGCCGAGCAGGAGTTCGCCGCCATCCTCGCGGCCGGGCTTGCCCCTCCCCGCGTGGATCCCTGGCGCAAGACCTCCGGTCTACACCAGATCAGGGACCGCCGCCAGCTGGCTGCGGTCCGCGAACTGTGGCTGGAACGGGATTCCCTGGCCCGCAAGCGCGACGTGGCCCCGGGCCGGCTCATCCCCGATTCAGCCCTTGTGGCGGCCGCGAAAGCCATGCCCTCCACCGTGCCCCAGCTGCTCGGCACCAAGGGGTTCCACGGCCGGGCCGCACAGCGCGAGGCTCCGCGCTGGCTGCGGTGCATCGCGACGGCGAGGACGATGGAGGAGCTGCCTCCGCTGCATCTGCCGACCAACGCGCCGCCGCCGCCGCGGGTATGGGCGGACAGGGATCCGGCTGCGGCCGAACGCCTGGCTACTGCCAGGCCCCTCCTTCAGGACAAGGCCGACGAACTTAACCTGCCCGTCGAAAACCTGCTCACGCCAGACTTCCTCCGCCGGGTGGCATGGCGTCCGCCTGCCGAGCTCAGCGAAGAAGGGATCGCCGAGGAGCTCGGTGAGCTCGGTGCCCGGCCCTGGCAGATCGAACTGACGGCCCCGTTGATTACTTCCGCGTTCCTCAATCCGCAGCCGCTGCCGCCCAAGGAACCCAAGGCCGCGCCCGGCACCGGGAGCTAGGCTTCCCGGACCTGCCCCGCCTGCTGTCGGCCGCGCCCGGCCAAACAGTCCGCCGGGGTCCTTGCCAGCTAAGTTACTCACGAGTAACATTGGGATCAATGCCGCCCGGACCGCCGCTGCCACAGGCGTGCGTCCGGCACCCATGTCTCGATGAGGAGTATCACGTGAGCCAACCCCACAGCGGAAAAGACAGCAGCGGAGCACACAGCAGCAGAAGCCCCCGCACCGTCCGCGACGTCGTCTTTGTGGACGGTGTCCGGACCCCGTTCGGGCGCGCAGGCGAGAAAGGCATCTACGCCGGAACCCGCGCAGATGACCTCGTGGTCAAGTGCATCCGCGAACTGATGCGCCGCAACCCCTCACTCCCCGCGGACCGCATCGACGAGGTGGCAGTCGCCGCCACCACCCAGACCGGCGACCAGGGGCTCACCATCGGCCGCACCGCGGCACTGCTGGCCGGACTCCCCCGCACCGTACCGGGATTCGCCGTGGACCGCATGTGCGCCGGAGCAATGACCGCAGTGACCACCACCGCCAGCGGCATTGCCTTCGGCGCCTACGACGTCGTCATCGCCGGCGGAGTGGAGCACATGGGCAACCACCCGATGGGCGAGGGCGCCAATCCCAATCCGCGCTTCATGTCCGAGCGCCTGGTGGATCCGGCCGCACTGAACATGGGAAACACCGCGGAAAACCTGCACGACCGTTTCCCGGCTATCACCAAGGACCGTACGGACGCCTACGCGGTGGCGTCCCAGGACAAGCTGGCAGCGGCCTACGGAAAGGGCCAGATCCAGCCGGACCTGGTGCCGGTGGCCACGATGAAGCCGGGGCAGGGCTGGACGGTCAACACTGTTGACGAGCCGCCCCGGCCCGGAACTTCGCTCGAGGACCTCGCCGCGCTGCGCACGCCCTTCCGCCCCCACGGCCGGGTGACTGCCGGCAACGCCGCCGGTTTGAACGACGGCGCAACGGCGGCCCTGCTGGCCTCGGCGGATGCCGCCGCTGAGCTTGGGCTGCCTGTCAAGATGCGCCTGGTCAGCTACGCCTTTGCCGGCGTGGAACCCGAAGTCATGGGCATCGGTCCGGTACCTGCCACGGAGAAGGCGCTGAAGAACGCCGGCCTCGGCATCGCGGACATCGGGCTTTTCGAAATCAACGAGGCGTTCGCCGTCCAGGTGTTGAGCTTCCTGGACCACTTCGGTATTTCCGACGACGATCCCCGCGTTAACCGCTATGGCGGCGCGATCGCCGTCGGGCACCCCCTGGCCTCGTCCGGAGTGCGCCTGATGAACCAGCTGGCGCGCCAGTTCGAGGAAGACCCCGCAGTCCGCTACGGCATGACCACCATGTGCATCGGCCTGGGCATGGGTGCCACCGTCATCTGGGAAAACCCGCATCACTCGGAATACACAGGCTACAGCGGCGTCCTGTCACCAACCGACGATTCCGCCACAGAAACCGCCACCACCGAGACTGAAGGAGCCGCAGCATGAGCGCCGCAGATTTCCGCAAGCTTGCCGATCTCTTCCCCGACGAGACGGTCACGCATTCGTATGTGCAGGACATCCAGCTTCCGGCATCCGGCGGCAAGCCAAGCCCGGGAACCTTCGCCCTGATCACCCTGGACAACGGGCTGGACCACTCCAAACCCACCACGCTGGGCCCGAACACGCTGGTGGAGCTGGGCACGGTCCTCGAGGGGCTCAAGGACCGTGCCGCCCGCGGCGAGATCGTGGGCGTCGGTGTCACCGGCAAGCCTTACTACCTGGTGGCCGGCGCGGACCTGTCGGCGGTCAAGTCCCTCAACAACCGGGACCACGGCCTCTGGATGGCCCAGCTGGGCCATGATGTCTATGCCACACTGGCCAACCTGGGCGTTCCCAGCTTCGCCTTCATCAACGGTGTGGCGCTGGGCGGCGGGCTGGAGATCGCCCTGCAGTCCACCTACCGCACGGTGTCCACCGGCGCCGGCGCGCTGGCACTTCCCGAATCCTTCCTCGGGCTGGTGCCCGGCTGGGGAGGCGTCTACATCCTGCCGCGGCTGATCGGACCGGAAAACGCCGTCAAGGTGATGATCGAGAATCCGCTCAGCAACAACCGGACGCTCACCGGTCCCCAGGCCTTCGGCCTGGGAATTGCCGACGCCATGTTCGAACCTGCGGACTTCGTGGAACAGTCCCTGGCCTGGGCCGCGGACGTCATCTCCGGTGAGGCAGCCCCGGAACGGCCCCACGCCGTCGAGCCCTCCGACCCGGCGGTTGCCGAGCGCTGGACGGCGGCCGTTGCCGCCGGGCGCGCCTTTGTGGAGTCCAAGACGTCCAATGCCTCACCCGCGCCGGCCAAGGTCCTGGACATCATGGAGGCCAACAGGACCATGAGCCAGTCGGACTCGGCAGCGCTCGAGTGCGAGACCCTGGCCGGCCTCATGCAGACCGACGAGTTCCGCTCCACGGTCTACGCGTTCCTGGACCTCGTGCAGAAGCGCTCCAAGCGCCCGGCCGGCGCACCTGACCGCAAACTGGCCCGGCCGGTGACCAAGGTGGGCGTGGTGGGCGCAGGCCTGATGGCCAGCCAGCTGGCCCTGCTCTTCGCCCGGCAGCTCAAGGTCCCCGTCGTAATGACGGACATCGACCAGGCCCGCGTGGACAAAGGCGTGGGCTACGTCCACGCTGAAGTGGACAAGATGCTGGCGAAGAAGCGGATCAGTGCCGACGCCGCCAACCGCACCAAGGCGCTGGTCACCGGATCGGTTTCCAAGGATGCTTTTGCCGACGCGGACTTCGTCATCGAGGCCGTGTTCGAGGAACTGAACGTCAAGAAGCAGGTGTTCGCCGAGGTGGAGGCGATTGTCTCCCCCGAGTGCATCCTGGCGACCAACACGTCCTCGCTGTCCGTGACGGCGATGGCTGCGGACCTGGAGCACCCGGAACGCCTGGTGGGGTTCCACTTCTTCAACCCGGTGGCCGTGATGCCGCTCCTGGAGATCGTCCGCGCCCCCAAGACCGACGACGCCGTGCTGGCCACCGCGTTTGAGCTCGCCAAGGGGCTCAAGAAGACCGCGGTGCTGGTCAAGGACGCAGCGGCGTTCGTGGTCAACCGCATCCTGCTGCGCCTGATGGGCGAAGTGACCGCCGCGTTCGATGAAGGGACTCCGGCCGAGGTGGCGGACAATGCGCTGCGCCCCATGGGGCTGCCCATGACTCCGTTCACGCTTGGCGCTATGGTGGGCTTGCCCGTGGCGCAGCACGTCCAGGAGTCCCTGCACACCGCGTTTGGCGACCGCTTTACGGTTTCCCAGAACCTGCAGAAGCTCATCGACAACGGCGTCAAATCCCTCTGGGCGCCGGACAAGGGTCCGGACGGCAAGCCGTTCATTCCGGCGGAAACGCTGGCGTTGCTGTCTTTCGGCACGTCCCCCTCAACGGGTGAGGAAGTCCTCCGCCGGACGCAGGACGCGCTGGCCGAGGAAATCGGACTCATGCTGGATGAAGGCGTGGTGGCCGGACCGGAAGACATCGACCTCTGCATGATCCTCGGGGCAGGGTGGCCGATGTTCCTCGGCGGCATCACCCCCTACCTGGACCGGGTGGGAGCCTCAGAACGCGTCAACGGCAAGCGGTTCCTGGCGTCGGGTGTCGCGTCCGCAGCGGCGGCCGCCTAGCGTCAGACCCCGCTGTCAGACGGCGCCGCCGCCCTCACCACTCTCCGGTGGGGGCGGCGGCGCTGCTGTGTCCCGCGGCGGTCAGAGTTCCCGCAGCGTGCCGTTCCTGAGTTCCAGGACGCGGTGGGCCGTGGCACGGGCATAGTCGAGCTCGTGCGTGACCATCACGACGGCGGCGCCCCGCTTCGCCGCGGCGCACACGGCTTCATCGAGGCGTTCGAGGCCGTGGCGGTCCAGCCCCACGGTCGGTTCGTCCAGTGCGATAAGCCCCGGCTCGCGGGCAAGCACGGTAGCGAGGGCCAGGAGCCGCTGCCGGGATGCAGGCAGCTCATACGGGTGGATATGAAGCTGATCACCGAGCCCGACGGCCGCCAGGGCAGCCCGGGCCTTCGTCTCCGCCGCCACCCCGAACTTGCGGTCCAGGCCGAAAAGCACTTCGCGCAGGGCGGTCTGTTCGAAGAGCTGGTCCCGCGGATGTTGGAACAGCAGGCCCACCAGGTCCGCGACCCTTCCCGTGGGAATGCCGGCGATGTCCTTGCCCTGGATCCGGACGGAGCCCAGGTCCGGACGCAGCAGGCCGTTGAAATGCCGGAGCAGGGTTGATTTGCCGGCACCGTTCGGGCCCGTCACCGCCACGATCTCACCTGCCGTTACAGCGAGGCTCAGCCCGCCCAGCACGCCCGGCAGCGTTTCCTGCGTTCCCCGGCGTGCCCGGCGTCGGGCCGGATAGCCGAACGAGACACCCTCCAGTTCCAGGAGCGCAGCAGGGGCATTTGCCCCAGCGGGACGTCGGCTCGCCGAGGACGGGAGCGGGAACGGAGCAGCGGCAGGGAGGCGCGGGCCGGAACCGATGCCGCCCGGGGCGGCAATCACGACGCCGGATCGCAGCAACGCGGGGCCGCCCGCCAGCTCGCCGGGCGTGCCGCAGGCGGTGACAGTGCCGCCGTCGAGAACGAGCCAGTGCCCTGCCGAGAGGGCAAGCTCATCTGCGGTCTGGCTCAGGACGACGACGGCGGTGCCGGAGTCGAGGAGGCCGCGGACCAGCGCACGGACCGACGCGGCGCCGGCGTTGTCCAGTGACCCGCACGGTTCATCGAGGACCAGCACACCGGGGCGCGTAATGGCGGAACAGGCTACAGCCAGCCGCCGCAGTTCGCCGCCGGAAAGGGTGGCGGGATCGCGTTCCAGCAGGGCCGTCAGGCCGGCTGCGTCGGCGGCATGTGCCACTTCCGCGCGCATCAGCTGCCTGTCCATCCCCCGGTTTTCAAGGCCAAACGCCAGTTCCTCGGCGACCGTGGATCCCACGGTGGACAGCAGGGCCGCGGCATCCTGTGGAACGAAGCCCACCTGCTCCGACCAAAGCGCGGCATTGATCCGGGGATCGTCAGCGCTGCCGTGGAAATAGAGGGGCCCGCTGTCCACCGCCGCCGCCCCGCGGGCCGTGGCGGGCAGGTGCAGGCTGCCCTTGAACCGGCCGGAGTTCCCGCCGGACAGCCAGCCGGCCAAAAGCCTGCCAAGCGTCGACTTCCCGCTGCCGGAGCCGCCCAACACGGCAGTGAGCGTACCGGGCGCCGCGGCCATCGCCACGTCGTGGAGAACGGCCCCGTCCTCACCGTGGTAGGTGAATGCCTCAATCCTGGCTTCCAGCAGGGCAGCTGCCGTCATCCCGGGACTCCCACGGGCCAATGGCCGGAGATCCGCAGCGCCACCAGGATCAGGGCCAGCAGCAGGACCACGGCCCGGAATCCGCGCTGGGCGGCGGTATCCGGCACCTCGCGATAGCTGGTGCGCGCCCGGGTGCCGCTGAACCCGCGCGAATCAAGCGCCTGCGCCCGTTCCCCGGCATCCTGGACGAGCGACAGGACCAGCGGCAGCATCTGCAGCCGTGCCGCCGCCAACCGGGACAGCGGCCCGCCCCCGAGCACGAGTCCCCGGGATTCCTGGGCCTGCCGGATCCGCCCCAGCCTTCCGGTGATGGCCGGCGCCAGCGTCAGTGTGGACGCCAGGACGAAGCCGAGCTGCGGAGGCACACGGCGCGCTGACATCACCGCCACCAGGTCCGCTACGCGCACCGTGAACGAAAAGAGCAGGAACACCGTAACGTAGGCGGCCGTCCGCGTACCCATATCCAGCGCGAAACCGAGACCCTCAGCAGTAACCCGTGCCGCGCCCCACTCAGCCAGCACCGTCTTCCCTTCCGGGAAGAACAGCCCGTGCATGACCAGCAGCGACAGCCAAAAAGGCACCAGGATCACGGCGGCGGCGGGTGCCATCCGGCGTGCCACCCCGGCCCGCACAGCCGGCACGGCGCAGCCCAGGGCCACGGCGAGGGAAACCGCCCAATGGGACACCGCCGTCGTGATGGCCGCGGCCGCTACGGCGGCCGCCAAGGCGGTCAGGGGGTTGAGCGCGGATGGGGTGGTGGCTGGCGCGGCGGGGGTATTCAACGGGGCGGGCACGGGATCAGGCGTCCGGGGTTCCCTGCTTCTTGCCGGCCAGCACGTTGAAGCGCCGCACAAAAGCGAACTGCAGCGCGGTCCGGCGCGGCAGCGCGTACACCAGCACCGCGACGACTGCGAACACAATGGCCTTGTCCATGGGATCCGAAATCAGCGCCTGCTTGGTGATGGCGGCAAGGAGCGTATCGCCCATGGCCCGGAAAGCGCTGACAATGGCGCCGGTCCCGACGCCGGAGGTGCCGCCGAAGACAAAGGCCGCAATAGGTGCGGAGACAACGCCGGCCAAAATGCCCGTCACGAAGCCTGCCAACGGGGCAAGGTAAAAGCGGCGGAACAGTCCGTGGCGCGCGGCCACGCCCGCCAGGAAACCGATGAGCGCCGCGCCGGCGGCAAAGGGCAGCACCGTGGGATTGATGAAGGACCAGACCACGCTGCTGAGGGCGCCTGTTGCCGCCCCCGCCGCCGGACCCGCCAGGACGGCGATGAGGACGGTGCCGATTGCGTCGAAGTAGAACGGCAGTCCAGTGGATCCCATGATCTGGCCGAGGGCGATGTTGAGGACGAGTGCCACGGGAATCAACACCAGCGTGGACGTGGGAAGGGTGGGCAGCACTCCGACAATCAGGAGGATGGCTCCCAGCAGGAAACCGCCCAGGGCCACCAGGGCGGAGCCGCTCGCCAGCCCGTTGGTGATGTCCGCGGGCTGCGTCAGGACCAGGAAGATGAAGGTGGCTGCGATGGATACCGCGCCGAGCGCTTCGAGCAGGCGGCGGCCGCGGACCGCCGCCTGTCCAGGGGCGGGAAGGGTATGGGATTGCTGTGACATGGCTGTTCCTTAGGCTGTGGGTTGCGTTCCGCGGGTACACCCGTACCGGGATCGGCAAACGTGCGCCTATGTCACCTCGACGCAGCTACCATCTTAGGCCAGCCGCCTGGCCAGTGCGCCCACTGAACTGATGAGCTCATCAAAGCACTGCTTCGGATTGTTGGACGTCACAATACGGGCGTTCGGCGGCAGCCCCCACAGTCCGCGGTAATCGGCCACGGTGGTGCCCACCAGCAGCGGGGACCCGGTTTCGACGTCGACCGTCGCCAGCCGGGCGGTGTACTCCGTCCGCCCCACAGCCACACAGGCAGCGAAAGCATCGTGCACATGGGCCACGAAGCCCTGGTCGTAGAGCCGATGGAATTCCATGTAAAAACGGATGGCGTCGGACAGGCACGCCACCACGGGGCTGCCGGAGCTGCTGCGGAGTCCCTCCGGCTGGTCCGGAAGCACGAGTTCCGGACCGGTGCCTGCGGCTTCGGCCAGGCGCTGCAGGTGCTCGGGCCGCATCTCGATCAGTTCGGTGGTCTCAAGTGCGCACACCACCGGCAGCCTGTCCTCCGGGAGGCCGCGGTAGGCGGCAAACACCTCCTTCGCGGCATGCGGATCGACCGAGACGTTCCACTCCGCCGTCGGGGTGGTGTTGCCCTGGTAGTAGAAGCAGCCGCCCATGATCACCAGCCCCTTGAGCAGCTGCGGCAGTTCCGGTTCCCGGCGGACGGCGAGGGCGAAGTTGGTCAGCGGACCGGTGATGAGGCCGGTGATCTCGCCGGGGTGCTTCCGCACCTCGTCCACCCAGACGTCCACGGCGTGCCGGGCAGAGATCTGCTGTGCGGGCGGCGGCAGTTCCGCGTAGCCGATCCCCTGCGGCCCGTGGGTTTCCTCCGTGGTGACGAGCGGGATCTCCAGCGGCACTTCGGCCCCGATGGCCACCTCTACTCCTGATCTGCCGCACAACTCCAGCAGGGCAAGGTTGTTCAGTGCCACCTGGCGGGCGCCCACGTTTCCGGCGGTGCAGGTGATGGCCTGCAGCCGGACGTCCGGGCGGGACAGCAGGTAGACCAGGGCCAGGGCATCGTCGATCCCGGTGTCCACATCCATCAGGACCGAATGCATCAGAAGAGTGCCACCTTGGGCGTGCGGGGGAAGATCTCATCCAGCTCGGCACGTTCCTCCGCGTTGGGCACCCATGCCACCGCCGCTGCGTTTTCACGGATCTGCTGCGGCCGGGTGGCACCGGCGATCACGCTGCTGACGGACGGCTGGGCCGCCAGCCAGGAGAACGCCACCTGGATCTCGCTGAGGTTGCGTTCGGCGGCAAACTTGCTGAACTTATCCAGCTGCTCCCAGTCGGCGTCGTTGACCAGGTTGGTGCGCGTGTGGCTGAGGCGGGAGCCTTCCGGTGCCTTGCCCGGCGCGTATTTGCCGGTCAGCAGCCCGTTGGCCAACGGGAAGTACGGCAGCACCCCCAGGCCATAGGCTTCGGCGGCAGGCGTGACTTCCAGTTCAGCGCGGCGGTCCAGCAGGTTGTAGTGGTTCTGGGTGGAGATGAACCGGGCGCCTCCACGGGCGCGGGCCACAAATTCGGCCTCGGCGATCTGCCAGCCCGCCCGGTTGGAGTGGCCGATGTAACGGACCTTCCCGCTGGTCACCAGATCGTCGAGGGCGGCAAGGGTCTCGTCGATGGGGGTCAGCGGATCCGGGGTATGGAACTGGTAGAGGTCGATCCAGTCGGTGCCGAGCCGCCGCAGGGACGCTTCGGCAGCCTGGACGATATAGCGGCGTGACCCGCGGGCACCAAAGTCCTTGCCGTTGGCTCCGCGCATGTCCATGCCGAATTTCGTGGCGACAATTGCGTCCCCGCGCCGGCCGGCCAGGGCTTTGCCCAGCATGGTTTCACTGAGCCCGGGCTCCCTGCCGTAGGTGTCCGCGACGTCAAAAAGCGTAATGCCCGCGTCCAGGGCGGCACGAACGACGGCGTCGGTCCCCTCCTGCGACTCCGTCGCGGTATTGGCCCGGCCCAGGTTGTTGCAGCCGAGTCCCACAACGGAGACGGTCAAACCGGAATTTCCAAGGCGTCGGTATTCAGTCATGAAATCAGCCTATAACGGCCGCCTCGAAGGTCCGGACGCCCTCCTGCCTCAGGCGTCAGGGGCAGCGCCCGGTCCGGAAGAGCTGTCAGGCAACCGGGAACTCGAGTCCGTGCTCGTCCATGGCATCCTCAAGCTGGGCCATGGTCTTGACGCCCATTCCGTGCAGTTTCAACAGCTCCCGTTGACCGAACTGGACCACCTGCTCCAGGGTTTCCAGTCCGGCATGGGCCATGGCCCGGCGGGCAGGCGCGCCAATTCCGCGGGGAATCGGGGTGTGGCCTGGTTGAACGGATTTTGGCGCCATAACGGATGCCTCCCAGTGAGTCGGTTGCCCCCTCTTAGAGAGTAAAGCCCGAAGCCGGTTTCGGCGAGTGCTTGAGCCTAAACGCTGACGGATCGCCGAACGGTGCCGCCGCGATGCTGAGTTTCGTGAAGTCCAGGTCCTCGCCGCGGATGCAGACCTTGATCGCGTTAACAGCTTTGTTGACGTCCGGGCACAGGCAGAAGATATTGAGTTTGGCGTCGCTGAATTCGCTTCGTTCCACGGTGCCGAGGCCGCGCCAGGCGAGGTGGCTGATGAGGGCGTCCTTGGCCTTTTCTTCCAGGTAGCGGTCACGGTCGGTGCCGTCCTTGGTCTTCAAGGCATACTGGGCTACCACCCAGAACTGGTCTTCGTCGGCAAGCTCGGCATAGCCGTCCTCGGCGCACTGCACCGCGAAAGCGTCCATGAGGCCCTCCGCGGCCGCAGCATCGGCAACATCCGTTTCGTCCGTCTTGCTCTGGTGCCCCACCACGCCGTGATTCATCACGAACTGGCTGTAGTCCTCATCGAACCAGGCCTCCCGGAACAGCAGGACCCCTTCGTCGTCGCGTTTGTAGACCCTGATAATTCCGCTCATGCCCGCCCTCTCCTGAACCACTCGGCGTCTGTGCCGTCGAACGGTGCCTGCTGTGCCTTAACGGCCTGGTAAAGCTGTTCTGTCTCCGCGAGCATGCGGTCCACGAGGTCCCGGGGGTACTTCATGCTCACCTGGTGTTCCGCGAATTCGTCCTCGTCATCGATGTAGACGCCGCGGGTCACGGACCGGATCACGTCCAGGTCCATGTCAACGACGTGGAATTCCATGGTGCCGGGCCGGATGACGTTCCAGCCGTGGCCCACGGCGAGGTCCACGTACACCCGGAAGTCCCCCGGGTAGGTGTCGTCGTAGAACGTGGCCACGTAGTCGCCCGTGCGGGGAACGAGGAGGACGGCATCGGACCTGGCGTGGAAGGCTGCCCCGGGCCGTGAAATGAAGGATCCCTTGGGCTGGAAGATCCACCAGCCGTGAACGTCCTCGCCGAGGTAGTTCCCGGGTACCACCCAGTGGGCGCCGCCGTCCCATTTACGGTTCCGCGCCACCACCAGGTCTCCCGGTTTGAGGCTCTCCGGGGGTGTGGCCTCGTGCAAAATCACAGTTTCGGCAGGCTGCCCGTAGTCGGATGTTCCTGGCCGGGCAGGGGACGGGCGAAAGGCACCTTGGTCCCCAAAACCTGCGCAACGACGTCGTGCGTGATCTGGCGGGCGGTCAGTCCGACACGTTCCAGAACCTGCGCACGGGTGCCGTGGTCCAGGAACTCCACCGGCAGCCCCACTTCGTTGAGGGCAGTGTCCACGCCGGCCGCGCGCATTTCCTGGCGGATGCGTGAACCCACACCGCCGGCCCGCACGCCGTCTTCGATGCAGATGACCAGCCGGTGGCGGGCGGCCAGCGCAATGATGGATTTGCGTACTGGCAGCAGCCAGCGGGGATCCACCACGGTGGAGCTGATGCCTTGGGCTCCCAAGCGGTTGGAGACGTCCAGGGCGAGTTCGGACATGGCTCCGACGCTCACGATCAGCACATCGTTTTCGTTGGAGCCGGCAGGACGGCGGGCGAGCACATCCACGCCGTCGCTGAGGCGCTCCAGGGCTTCCACTTCGGCGCCCACGTTGCCCTTGGAATACCGGACCACGGTGGGCGCGTCCTCGATGGCCACGGCCTCGCGGAGTTCCTCACGGAGCCGGGTGGCGTCCCGGGGGGCGGCCAGGTGGAGGCCGGGCACAATCTGCACCATGGCCATGTCCCACATGCCGTGGTGGCTGGCGCCGTCGGGGCCGGTGACGCCGGCACGGTCCAGGACAATGGTGACCCCGGCCTTGTGCAGCGCCACGTCCATGAGCAGCTGGTCGAAGGCGCGGTTCAGGAACGTCGCGTAAACGGCAACCACGGGGTGGAGACCTCCGAAGGCCATACCCGCGGCGGAGGTGAGCGCGTGCTGTTCGGCAATGCCGACGTCGAAGACGCGTTCCGGGTGCCGTGCGGCAAACTTGTGCAGGCCCACGGGAATGAGCATGGCACCGGTGATGCCCACGATGTCCTTGCGCTCATCGGCGATGGCTGCGATTTCGTCGGCGAAAACGGACGTCCACGACTGGGCGCCGCCCGCCTCGGTGGGCACCCCGGTTTCGGGATCGATGATGCCCACAGCGTGGAACTGGTCGGCCTCATGGGCGCGCGCCGGCGCGTAGCCGTGGCCCTTTTCCGTCATGGCGTGCACGATGACCGGACCGGCATAGTTCTTCGCGGTGGACAGTGCGTGCTCCATGGCCTGGAGGTTGTGTCCGTCGACAGGTCCGATGTACTTCATGCCGAGGTCCTCGAACATGCCCTGCGGCGCCCACCAGTCCTTGATGCCCTTCTTCATGGCATGCAGGCTGCGGTACGTAAACTGGCCCGCCGGTCCGCCGTTTTGGAGCTTCCTCTTCCACCAGTCCAGGGTGCCCTCGTAGGCCGGGGCCGCACGGAACGAATCGATGGTGGGGCGCAGCGACGCGAGGTAGTCGGCGAAGCCGCCCACAGTGGGGGCATAGGACCGGCCGTTGTCGTTCACGACAATGACCACGCGGCGGCGTTTGTCCGCCGCGATGTTGTTGATCGCTTCCCAGGCCATGCCGCCTGTCAGCGCGCCGTCGCCCACCACGGCAATGACGTAACGGTCGCCGTCGCCGGTCAGCTGCCGGGCCCGGGAGATTCCGTCGGCCCAGGACAGTGATGAGGAGGCGTGGGAGCTTTCCACGATGTCGTGCTCGGACTCTGCACGGTCCGGATAACCGGACATGCCGCCTTCCTGGCGGAGGGTGCTGAAGTCCTGGCGTCCGGTGAGGAGCTTGTGGACATACGACTGGTGCCCGGTGTCAAAGACAATGCTGTCGCGGGGAGAATCAAAAATACGGTGCACGGCCATGGTCAGTTCCACAACGCCGAGGTTCGGTCCGAGGTGGCCACCCGTCTGTGACACGTTGCCGATCAGGAAACTCCTGACCTCCGCAGCCAGCTGGGACAGCTGTTCTTCGGTCAACTTGCTCAGGTCCTGCGGATTCCGGATGGTGTCCAAAATTCCCAACGGGGCCTCCTTCGGGTGGTAGACATGCCTTTTAACTCTAACGCCTCGAAAGCGGGGCGCACGCAGGGACGGGCCGCCGCAACGCAAAAGCCCCGGCCTGTCAGTGACAAGCCGGGGCTTTTGGTGGTGCCGGTTGTGACCTTGGCCGCTAGTTGCCGGAGATCTGGCGCAGCACGTACTGCAGGATGCCGCCGTTGCGGTAGTAGTCGGCTTCACCCGGGGTATCGATGCGGAGGACCGCATCGAAGGACTTGGTGGAGCCGTCTTCAGCCGTGGCCGTGACCTTGAGGGTCTTCGGGGTGGTGCCTTCGTTGAGGGCGGTGACGCCCTCGACGGCGAAGGTTTCCGTGCCGGTCAGGCCCAGGGTTGCGGCAGATTCGCCGGCCGGGTACTGCAGCGGCAGGACGCCCATGCCGATCAGGTTGGAGCGGTGGATGCGCTCGTAGCTTTCAGCCACCACAGCCTTGACGCCCAGGAGCGCGGTTCCCTTAGCTGCCCAGTCACGGGACGAGCCGGAGCCGTATTCCTTGCCTGCCAGGACCACCAGCGGGGTGCCGGCTGCCTGGTAGTTCTGGGCGGCGTCGTAAACGTACGCCTGGGGACCGTCCGCCTGGGTGAAGTCGCGGGTGAAGCCACCCTCGACGCCGTCCAGCAGCTGGTTCTTGATGCGGATGTTCGCGAAGGTGCCGCGGATCATGACTTCGTGGTTGCCACGGCGCGAACCGTAGGAGTTGAAGTCCTTGCGCTCCACGCCGTTTGCCAGCAGGTACTGGCCTGCCGGGGTGTCCGACTTGAAGGAACCGGCCGGGGAGATGTGGTCGGTGGTGACGGAATCGCCGAGCTTGAGCAGCACACGGGCACCGGTGATGTCCGTGACGGGCTCCGGCTTGGCCTTCATGCCTTCGAAGTACGGGGGCTTCCGGACATACGTGGACTTCTCATCCCAGGCGAAGGTGTCGCCGGCCGGGGTGGAGAGTGCCTTCCAGCGGTCGTCGCCGTCGAAGACGCCCTCGTAGCCGCGGGCGAACATTTCCTTGTCGATCGAGGAATCGATGACCTGCTGGACTTCAACCGGGTTCGGCCAGATGTCCTTCAGGAAGACGTCGTTGCCTGCTTCGTCCTGTCCGAGCGCGTCCGTGTCGAAGTCGAAGTCCATGGTTCCGGCCAGGGCGTAGGCGATGACCAGCGGCGGGGAGGCCAGGTAGTTCATCTTCACGTCCGGGTTGATCCGGCCTTCGAAGTTGCGGTTGCCGGACAGCACGGCGGTGACGGAAAGGTCGTTGGCCTGGATGGCCTCGGAGATTTCGGCGTCAAGCGGTCCGGAGTTGCCGATGCAGGTGGCGCAGCCGTAGCCCACGATGTAGAAGCCGAGCTTCTCCAGGTACGGGGTGAGGCCGGACTTCTCGTAGTAGTCGGTGACCACCTTGGAGCCGGGGGCGACGGAGGTCTTGACCCACGGCTTAGCAGCCAGGCCCTTGTCCACGGCGTTGCGGGCCAGCAGTGCTGCGGCGAGCATCACGGACGGGTTGGACGTGTTGGTGCAGGACGTGATCGAGGCGATGGATACCGCGCCGTGGTCCAGCTCGAACTCGCGGCCGTCCGCGGTGACAACGTGCACCGGGGTGGACGGACGTCCGTGGGCGCCGTTGGCGGCGGACTCGACCCTGGCTGTTTCCGTGGTGTGGGAATCAGCGTGGGTGAACGAGGGCGGATCGGAGGCCGGGAAGGACTCTTCCAGGGACTCGTCCACGCTGCCGTCTTCGATGCTCACGTAGTTGTGGATGTCCTTGCGGAACTGCTCCTTGGCATCCGTGAGCTCGATGCGGTCCTGCGGGCGCTTCGGGCCGGAGATCGACGGAACAACCGTCGACAGGTCCAGCTCAAGGTACTCGGAGAACTTGATCTCCTTGGAAGGATCGTGCCACAGGCCCTGTTCCTTCGCGTAGGACTCCACGAGGGCCACGTTCTCTTCCGAGCGGCCGGTGAGGCGCAGGTAGTCAAGGGTGACGTCGTCGATCGGGAACATGGCGGCCGTGGAGCCGAACTCCGGGCTCATGTTGCCGATGGTGGCGCGGTTGGCCAGCGGCACTGCGGCCACACCTTCGCCGTAGAATTCCACGAACTTGCCCACAACGCCGTGCTTGCGCAGCTGCTCGGTGATGGTGAGGACGACGTCGGTGGCGGTGGCGCCGGCCGGGATGGAACCGGTCAGCTTGAAGCCCACGACGCGCGGGATCAGCATGGACACGGGCTGGCCCAGCATTGCCGCCTCGGCTTCAATGCCGCCGACGCCCCAGCCCAGCACGCCCAGGCCGTTGACCATGGTGGTGTGCGAGTCGGTGCCGACGCAGGTGTCCGGGTAGGCCCGGACCACGCCGTCAACTTCGCGGGTCATCACGGTGCGGGCCAGGTACTCGATGTTGACCTGGTGCACGATGCCGGTTCCCGGCGGGACGACCTTGAAGTCGTCAAACGCGGTCTGGCCCCAGCGGAGGAACTGGTAACGCTCCCCGTTCCGCTGGTATTCGATCTCCATGTTGCGCTCCAGTGCGCCGGAGTTGCCGAATGCGTCGATCTGCACCGAGTGGTCGATCACCATCTCGGCGGGTGCCAGCGGGTTGACGCGCTTGGGGTCGCCACCAAGTTCCTTGACGGCCTCACGCATGGTGGCGAGGTCCACTACGCAGGGCACGCCAGTGAAGTCCTGCATGATCACGCGCGCCGGCGTGAACTGGATTTCAGTGTCGGGCTCGGCGTTGGGATCCCAGCCGGCCAGTGCTCGGACGTGATCGGCCGTAATGTTGGCGCCGTCCTCGGTCCTCAACAGGTTTTCAAGCAATACCTTGAGGCTGAACGGAAGGTTTTCTGCACCTTCAACGGAGTTCAACCGGAAAATTTCGTATTCGGTACCGGCTACATTAAGTTTGCCTTTTGAACCGAAGCTGTCCACAATGCTCATCGCAGGACTCCTCTCGCAACAGTTTCATCTTTGTCGCGCGGTAGACCGCTTGCTAGTTAGGTCATCCTAATTAGTACAAGGTCATACAAAAGAGCATGGGGTCAGCCGAGAATTCGGCGCGCGACGTGGGACTACTACGCCCATCCTAGTCACATCAGGCCGGGGGCGTCAGCAACGCCACTGTCTCCATGTGGTGGGTGTGCGGGTACAGGTCGAACGCCCGCAGCTCTGCGAGCTGCCAGCCTCCCTGCCGGAAGTACCCCAGGTCCCGGGCGAAAGACGCCGGGTCGCATGACACGTAGGCGATGGCCCGGGGACCTGCCGCCATCAGCTGGCTGACCACTGCCTTGCCCGCGCCGGCGCGGGGCGGGTCCAGCACCAGGGCATCGAAGTTACGTGGCGTCTGGCGCAGGACCCGTTCCACGCGTCCCTGCACAATCTCCACCTGCGGCGCTCCGTGCAGGTTCTTCCGCGCGTCCCGGCTGGTACCGGGGGCACCCTCAACGGACAGCACGGAGCCGGTCACGCCCACGGCGTCCGCCAGGGCGGCGGTAAACAGCCCTGCCCCGGCGTACAGGTCCGCAACCACGGCACCCGGCTCCAGGTATCCGCCGTCGTGCAGGAATCCCTTCACCGCGCCGACGAGTGTCTCCGGAGCATCCCGGTGGATCTGCCAGAAGCCTTCCCCCGTGACCCGGAACTCGTGCCCGGCGGCCGACTCCTGCACCCAGGTGCGGCCGCGCAGCTGCAGCGCGTCGCCCTTGGCCGGATCGAAGCTTGCCACCGAGACCTCGTCGGGAAGCTGCGCGAGGATCCCGCTGAGGCGCTTGGTGCGGGTCCCTTCGGCCGGTGCCAGCAGGACCAGCGGGCGCGAGCCGTTGGCTGGCGCGGCCACTTCAACGCGTTCAACGCCCGTGAGGTCGATGTCCCACAGCCGGAGGTCGTTGATGCCGGCCACGGCCAATGGCATCTCGCGGATGGCAATGACCTGGTCGGAACGGTGTGCGTGCATGCCCAGCTTCCCGGCGGGCGTCACGGCAAAGCTCGCCCGCGTGCGCCAGCCCAGCCCCGGCGCCCCGGGGCCGTGGTCGCCTGCGGCGGCCGCGCCGACGGCTTCCACCTCGGTGACGCGTTCGACGCCGGCGAGCCGCTTCAGCTGTTCGGCCAGAACGTCAGCCTTGAGGCTGCGCTGACGTCCAAGGGAAACGTGGCCCAGCTCGGCGCCGCCCACCGGAGGGTGTCCGTGCGACCATGCCCGAAGCGAATCCGCCACATGCCAGAAGTGGGGCACGCGGTCCGGCGATGCTTCGAGCACTTCCACAACATCGGCTCGCCAAAACTTGGATTCCTCGCCGGCATCCGTCAGGCGGATCCGGACCTTTTCGCCGGGAATGGCATGGCGCACAAACACTACGCGGCCCTCGTGGCGGGCAACGCAGTGCCCGCCGTGGGCGATGGGCCCGATATCCACCACGAGTTCGGCATGCGTGCGGGTCTGGGTCTCGGGGTTCATTGGATATCCTGCAATTTCTTGGCTTCTTCGGACGATTTCAGTTGCCACGGCACACTGGCCACCATGACTCCCGGCTCGAAATGGAGGCGGGTTTTGATACGCAAGGCGGTCTGGTTATGGACCAGCTGTTCCCACCATTTGCCCACTACGTACTCGGGGATGTAGACCACGATCAGGTCCCGGGGTGAATCCCGCCGCATGTTTTTCACGTATTCCATGATGGGGGTCACCGTTTCCCGGTACGGGCTGGCGAGCACCGTCAGCGGCACCGGAATTTCCAGTTTCTCCCAGTCGGCCAGGGTGTGCGCGGTCTCTTCGGAGTTGATGTCCACCGTGATGGCATCAAGCCGGGAGGGCCGCGACGCCCGGGCATAGGCCAGTGCCCGCAGAACCGGCTTGCGGACGTGGGAAACCAGCAGCACGGCGTGGACCCTGGACGGCAGGGCGCGGGGCGAGGAATCCTCATCCACGGCCAGTTCCTTGGCCACGTTGTCGTAGTGTGCGCGGATGCTCCACATGATCAGGAAGAGCACGAACATCGCCAGCAGGGCGATCCAGGCCCCCTGTTCGAACTTGGTGATCAGCACGATCACCAGGACCAGCGCCGTCATGCCGAAGCCGATCGTGTTGATGATGCGGGACTTGAGCATGCGCAGCTTGACGGCGGGGTCCCTGGCGAGCTTCAGCTCCCGGCCCCAGTGCCGGATCATGCCGAGCTGGCTCATCGTGAACGAGATGAAGACGCCCACAATGTACAGCTGGATGAGCTTGGTGACGTCGGCGTTGAACGACAGGATGAGCACGAGGGCGCCCGCGGCGAGGGCCAGGACGCCGTTGCTGAACGCCAGCCGGTCCCCGCGGGTGCGCAGCTGGCGCGGCAGGTAACCGTCCTGGGCCAGGATAGAGCCCAGGACCGGAAAGCCGTTGAACGCCGTGTTGGAGGCAAAGACCAGGATCACACCGGTTGCTGCAACGACGATGTAGAACAGCACCGAGCCGGGTCCGAAGATAGTCTGGGCTATCTGGCTGATCGCCGGGCTTTGGATGTAGTTTTCCGGGAGCGGCTGCCCGTTGAGCAGGAATTCCGTGGCGGGGTCCAGAACAATGTGCACCTTGGTGGCATTCGCCAGGTAGATGATGCCGGCCAGCATGGAGGCGGCGATGACGCCGAGCAGAAGCAGGGTGGTGGCAGCGTTCTTGCTCTTCGGTTTCTGGAAATTGGGGACGCCGTTGCTGATGGCTTCCACCCCGGTCAGGGCGGCTGCGCCCGAGGAGAACGCCCGCAGCAACAGGAACGCTCCGGCCAGTCCCACCAACCCTTCGTCGAATCCGGCGGCCGGAACGATCGTGAAGTCCGCCGACGGCGCCTTGCCCAACTGGCCGGTGAGGGCCTGGAAAACGCCGACTGCAGTCATCCCGAGAATGGAGGCCATGAAGATGTACGTGGGGACGGCAAAGACGCTTCCCGCTTCCTTGATGCCGCGCAGGTTCACCAACGCCAAAATGATGACGCCCACGGTGGCAATCAATGCCTGCTGGCCGTGCAGCGCAGGGACCGCGGTGGTGAGGTAGGTTGCAGCGGACGACATCGAGACGGCAACCGTGAGCACATAGTCCACCAACAATGCGGACGCGACTGTCAGTCCCGCGTACTTGCCCAGGTTTTCGTTGGCGATCTCGTAGTCGCCGCCGCCGGAGGGGTAAGCGTGGACGTTCTGCCGGTAGGACGCGACGACGGTCAACAGCACTACCATGACGGCCAGCCCCACCCAGGGCGAGAATGCCACGGCGCTCACACCCGCCAGGGCCAGGGTCAGGAGGATTTCGTCGGGCGCGTAGGCCACCGAAGACAGGGCGTCAGAGGCGAAGACCGGAAGCGCGATCCGCTTGGGCAGCAAGGTATGGGCCAGCCGGTCATTGCGGAATGGCCGCCCCACGAGAACCCGTTTCACGGCATTCAATATTGTCAGCACTCCACAAAGCTAGTCTGATTCGGACGCGATGTCATGACAGCATCCGGCTGTTGGCTCCGCGGTTGCCCGCGGGGCCGCGCACAGGATCTGCCGGACACCGGAACGGGCAGCCCGGACGGCCGGTAGAGTCTTACGCAGCAACAGGAAAAAGACTGAGGAGGCACGGGTGGCGCACTTCGTGATCATGGGTTGTGGCCGCGTGGGAGCAACGCTGGCGCACACCCTCGAGGATGCGGGCCATTCGGTGGCCATCATCGACCAGGACGACCGTGCCTTTCGCAGGCTCCGCACCGGTTTTTCCGGCCGGAAGGTCACCGGAGTCGGGTTCGACCGGGAAACCCTGAAACAGGCCGGCGTCAGCGAGGCCTATGCCTTCGCGGCAGTGTCCAGCGGAGACAACTCCAACATCCTGGCCACCCGGGTTGCCCGCGAAACGTTCCATGTCCCCCACGTCGTGGCCCGGATCTACGACCCCGGCCGTGCCGAGATCTACCAGCGTCTGGGCATACCGACGGTGGCGGCAGTGCGCTGGAGTGCCGACCAGGTGCTGCGCCGGATCCTCCCCGAACAGCACCTCGCCGGAGACTTCCGTGAGCCTTCCGGGCGACTGGTCCTCGCCGAAATCGACCTCGATCCGTCTTGGATCGGGCATTCAGTGGCCGAAATCGAGAAGGTCGCCGGCATCCGGATCGCCTACCTGACCAGGTTCGGTGAGGGGATGCTGCCCGGCCCGGGCACGTCCTACCAGGAGGGCGACACTGTCCATGCCATGCTGCGGGTGGACCGCAGTGCCGAGGTAGGCCACATTCTTGCCAAAGAACCACCCAAGGAGCAGTAAGTGAAAGTCGTCATCGTCGGGGCAGGGAGCGTCGGTTCCTCGATCGCCCGTGAGCTTCTTTCCCACAAACACGAAATCCTGCTGATCGACCTGAAGCCGGAGGTGATAGGCCGCAGCGGGCTGCGCGGCGCGCATTGGCTGGTGGGCGACGCCTGCGAACTGAGCACGCTCCAGGACGCCAAGCTCGACGACGCCGACGTCGTGGTGTCGGCCACGGGAGACGACAAGGTCAACCTGGTGGTGTCCCTGCTGGCGAAGACCGAGTTCGGCGTCGGACGCACGGTGGGACGCGTCAACAACCCCAAGAACGACTGGATGTTCAACGACTCCTGGGGCGTCGACGTCGCGGTCAACACACCGCAACTCATGACCGCCCTCGTTGAAGAAGCGGTGGAAATCGGCGACCTCGTCCGGCTGCTGACCCTGCAGACCGGTGTTTCGTCCCTCGTCGAGTTCACCGTGCCCCACGACTCCCACGTCATCGGAGTCACTGTAGGAGACATCGACTGGCCCGAGGACTCCACGCTGGTGGCGATCCTCCGCGACCAGGCCCCCATCACGCCCAGCAGGGATGATGTGCTCGACGGCGGCGACGAACTGTTCTTCGTCACCACCATCGCTGCCGAAGACGGCCTTAGGGCGCTACTGTCCCCCGAACGGCAGCTGGACCGGGAAGCGGACCTGGCGGAGGGGCAGGAGGACGGCCACCCCGCCCGCCAGCAGGAGCAGCAGGCTCCCGAGGACGACGGTTTCGACGGCTAGATCCGATGCCTAAGGCAGCGGCGGAGGACCGGGCTGCGAAGGTGCGCCCGGTTCCGCCGGGGACGGAGAGTTCACCGGAACTGGCGGCCTGGTGATGAGCCATGCCACCCAGATCCCCAGGATGTACAGCGGGGCACCCATGATGAGCCGGGTTGTGGCGAGGGCGGCCAGGCCCTGCTCGCCGAGGAGGTACAGCGGCACCTGGACCAGCAGCCGCAGGGCCAGGACGCCCACGATCACCCAGGTGCCCAGGCGGTAGGCCCTGACACGGGCCGGGTCCTTGCGCCATTCCAGGCCCTCGTTCCGGATGAAACCGAACAGCAGGCCTGCGATGGGCCACCGGAGCGCAATGGACACCACCATGCCGGCGATGTAGGCCGCATTCGTGAAGAACCCCGGCACGTAAAAGTCCTGAGCCTTACCGGTGGTGTTCGCCAGCCAGGCGCTAATTCCGACGCCGACGATCCCGGCCAGCGCCTGAGTCAGCGGCCGTCGTTGGACAAGGCGGGCAACAGTGAAGGCGGCGGCTGCAGCCAGGGCGGCTATCAGGGACAGGGTGAGCTCGCGGGTGATGGTGAACGCCACGAGGAAGACGAGTCCCGGGACGATGCTCTCCGCGATGCCCTGGACGCCGCCTGCACTCTTGACCACATCGATGCTGCCGTCCTTCGACCGGTGCAGGCCGGCCTTCACGGCGTAGCCTTCTGCGAGGTCGGCCACAGACGGCGGTTCCGGGGTGGGCCGCGGCTTGCCCGGACCCGCAGCGGGGTCCGGGTTCTCGGACGTCGTCATTCGTTCTCCTGGCGGGACAGTATTTCGTAGCGGGGATTGAACATCGTGGGAAGGCCGTCGCGCACTGTGAGCATGCCTTCGAGCCGGAGTTCGCAGCCCGGGTCGACGCCGGGTACCCGCCGCCGGCCGAGCCACACGACCCGCAGCCGGTCGCGCCGGCCCGGTCCCCCGGGCTTCCGGGCCGACGGCGGTTCCGCGGCAACCGGGGCGAGTCCGCCCTTGTTGCGCGGGAGGTCGTGGTCCGTGACGATCGCGGTGAACGTGGCAACCTGGGTGGCCGGAACGTACGTGACGGACTCTATAAAGCCGCGGCACAGCACCCGTCCACGGTCCGGCAATCCACTAATGGAAAGTTCGGGCCGTGGATACTCGCCGGCCGGATCAGCCAATCTGGGTGATCTCCGGTCCGCGCTCGGGCTGCTCGAATTCCGGTGCGCCCTGCTGCGGTGCATGAGCGGAATCCTTCGGCAGGCGAAGCTGCAGCAGGTCGCGCGGCGGCATCGGGCTCTCGCCCCGGACCACGACGATCTGCCGGAACAGGGATTCAAGGTTCGCGGCGGCATCGCGGTCCAACGCAGCCTCGCCGCCCAATACGCCACGGAGGAACCAGCGGGGACCGTCGACGCCGATGAAGCGGGCTACGCGGTAGCCGCCCGCGCCGTCGGCAGTTCCCGCCGGAAGCTTAGCCACCAGTTCTGTGCCGAAAACACCGGGGATCTCTTCGACCTGACCGCCCTGGCTTCCCACCGATTGCCCGATCTGTTCACGGATCTCGTCCCAGAGTCCCTCGGTGCGCGGGGCAGCGAAGGCCTGGAGCTGGAGGCTCGAACCGTCAAGGTCCATGGTGACGGCCACGACCCGCTGCGTGGCTTCCTCAATCTCGAGCCGCAGCTGGAGGCCTTCACGCGGTGCAATCAGCAGGGCTCCGAGGTCCACGTAGCCGTCCGTGCTGTCGATTTCCGAGACGTCAAAAGGTCCCGTGGCTTTCCGGCCGGTGCTCTCCTCAGCGGAGTCTGCAGTTTCCAGGCTTTCCCCGGGCTCTGCTGCCTGGTCCTTCTTGGCCTTCTTGCCACGCCCAAAAACCATCGGGTTGTCTCCTTAGTTGTGATCTTGTCCCGCCGTGCCACCAGGGCCGCGCGGTAAGTCATGGGGCGCCGGCACAGCCGGCCGGCCCCCGGCGGCTAGGCCTGGGGTGTCGCGACGCCGCCGGCCAAACCGAATCCGCCGGTGGATCCGAAGCCGCCGTCACCGCGGACCGAATCGCTCAATTCCGCAACGGCCACAAACTGTGCGTACTCCACGCGCTGAATGACCATCTGTGCAATTCTATCGCCGCGACGAAGCTCAATGGCCTTCTCCCGGTCCGTGTTCAGCAGGGTCACGGCGATCTCTCCGCGGTATCCGGCGTCAACCGTTCCGGGGGCGTTGACCACTGTCAGCCCGTGCTTGGTGGCGAGCCCGGAACGCGGATGGATGAGGGCAACGAAACCGTTCGGCAGGGCGATCGAGACTCCGGTGGGCACCAGCCGGCGTTCACCCGGTTCGAGGACAACATCCTCGCGGGCCCTCAGGTCAGCTCCGGCATCGCCGGGGTGGGCGTAGGACGGGGCTTCGAGGCCGTCGTCGAGCATTTTCAGCTGCACGGACAGCGTGGGCGATCCGTAGGCGGCGGCGCTGCCTTCCGGGGAGTCCGACGGCAAAGTACTCACGGCTGCAGTTTGTTCAGTCACAGTCATTCACTCTAACGCCAGCGGTGCGTCTGGACCTAGCCGCCGCCGGCACCGTCGGGCACCTGTCCAAGGTGAAATAGCCCGGGAAAAGTGGAAAGCTGGGCCTATGCCGGAATCTAGTGCAGCTGTGCCTGCCCCCAACAGCACACCCCGCGGAACAACCGTTGTATACAGCGAGAAGCTCCGCCCCAGTCCGTGGATCTGGCTGGTGGCGGCCGGGCTGTCCGGCGCCGGCATCCTTGTTTTTGCTCCGATCAGCATGGCGGCCGGCATCACGGCTGCGCTGGTGCTGTTCGCCATCATCACGGTGCTGCTGGTCCTCTCCACGCCCTCCATCACGGTGACGGCGGACACCCTGCAGGTGGGACGGGCCACCATCGAGCGCCGCTATGTAGGCAGCGTGACCCCGTTCAGCGGGAAGGAGGCGACGGCTGAACGCGGCCCGCGCCTGAACGGACTGGCCTACCTTTGCATCCGCGGCTGGGTTGACCCCGTGGTGAGGATCGAGATCACCGACCCTTCGGATCCGACTCCCTACTGGCTCACGTCCACACGGCGCCCGGCGCAACTCACGGCCGCATTAACGAAGGCCTGAGGGCAGCCCCGGGTAGTCAGCCCTCGCAATCCTTACAGAACAGCAAGCCGTCCTTTTCGCGGGCGATCTGTGAGCGGTGACGGACCAGGAAGCATGACGAGCAGGTGAATTCATCCGCCTGCGCCGGCAGGACGCGGACCAGGAGTTCCTCGCCGGACAGGTCTGCACCCGGCAGTTCATAGCCTTCGGCCAGGTCGGATTCGTCCTCATCCACTACGGCCGTCGGCTTGTCCGCGCGCCTGGTCTTCAATTCCTCGATGGAATCTTCGTTCAGTTCCTCTTCTGATTTCCGCGGCGCATCATAATCTGTCGCCATTATTTTCTGTTCACACTCCGCTTAGTTCGGTGGGTCCGCCGGCTCCGGGTCAGCGCGCTTCGGGAGCGTTGGCGCCCGCTGGCTGGTCTCCGGTCCGGTTCACCGATGTAAACGCCGGGTGGCCTGATTTTGTGCCCGGCCCAGGCGCCCATTTTTCCCCGGGCGGTCGCGAAGGCGAGGGAAACCCCGGAAAGTCGCGGAATATCGCGGCGCGCCCTCTCCCCTCCCCGGAAAAGCTCCTGCCGGGTGGCAGAGTTTCGAATGTCAGTAATGCCAGGGTGGAGGATTTGTATGCAGGATCTACGGCTTGTAGGCGTCCACGACGACGGAGAGCATCTCCTGTTGAGCGGCACCGGCGGCGAGATGTTCCAGCTGCCGATCGACGAAGCTCTCCGGCTCGCGGCCAGCCGCTCTCCGGCGAGGGTTGCCGCTGCGGCCGCGCCCGTCGCCATGTCCCCGCGGGACATCCAGGCGCGCATCAGAAGCGGCGCAACGGCCGCCGAGGTATCAGAACTCTCAGGCATTCCCCTGGCCAAGGTCCAGCGCTATGAAGGCCCCGTGTTGGCTGAACGCGACTATGTGGCACAGCAGGCCCGAAAAATCGAAGTGGCCTCTCCGGCACCGGGCCATGACGTGTACCGCTCCGCCTTTGGAGACAACCCCGCCACCCTCGGTGACATGGTGGCTCACCGGCTCAACGCCCACGGCATCGAGTCCTCAACCGTCGAATGGGACTCCTGGCGGCGCCCGGACGGTACGTGGACGGTGGTTGCCCGCTTCGAGACCAATCCCGGCCGGCACACCAGCATCGGCGAGGAACCGCCAGCCATGTGGACGTTCAGCCCTGCCCGCAAGTCGCTGCAGAACGCCAACCGCTGGGCGCAGCAGCTCAGCGAGCTGGAACCGCTCGACGGCCCGGTACCTGCCCGCCGCCTGTCAGCAGTTTCCGACCGGCCGTTCGACTTTGAGACGGACGCAGAGGCAGCCGCCGCCCGGTCGGCTTCCGGCCAGCCCGGAAAGGATTCGGACGGCCTGCTCGATATGCTGCGGTCACGCCGCGGTCAACGGCTGGGCGTAGACGAAGACGGCGACGACGCCTTGGCTATGCTGCTCACCAACGGTGTCCCGGCAGCCCATCCGCGTCCGTCCGAAGTTGTCGGTGAACCTGAGGCAGACGAGAGCACGGCCGGGGCGGACAACGGCGAAGAGGCCGCTGCCCCTGCCGCCAAGGGAGATTCTTTTACCCGCAAGCGTGAGGTCCGGGACTCCATGCTGTCCCGCCTGAGCCTGGCTCCGCGGCACACCGGGGACGACGATGAACGGCTGAAACTCCACGACGGCGTCAGCACGGAAACCCGTGAAATCACCATCGTGGCCTCGCCCCTGCGCCCGGTGACGGGTGAGGACGAACAGTCCGCCGAAGCGTCCGGCAGCACGCCGGCAGCACCTGGCGGCCGCCCGCAAGGCGATGAAGCCACCGGCGCAGAATCCGCTCCCGTGCGGGAAACGGCCCCCGCCCGCCAGTCCGGCTGGAACCGCGAATCCGCGCCGAACGTGGGCTTGGATGAACTGCTGGGAGGCGGCAGCCCCCGCCGCCCCCGGGAGGATGCTCCGGCTGCGGCCAGGAGTGACGCGGCCCGCACTGATGCTGCCAGGAACGACATGGCCCGGAACGACCGGGAAGCCGAGCAGCCGGAACGGCAGCCTTCAAAGCCCAAGCGCTCCAGCGTGCCCAGCTGGGACGAAATAGTTTTCGGCGCACGCGGCGACTAAGCCGGTCCCGCCCCGCCTGGGCCCGCATCGGGACTTATGGCACCTTCCCGCCAGCCAAGTTTCCACGAGACTGGAGAGCGGAAGGTAGGAGGCCTCATTATGACCGTTCTCGTCGCTTACGCGACCGCGATGGGTTCCACCCGGGAGATAGCCCAGCGCGTGGCGTCCCGTATGGCTGTGCGGCTGGGTGAGGTTGAGTGCCGGTCCGTGGAGGAAGTCGGGTCCGTCGCCGGCTACAAGGCTGTCGTGGTCGGAAGCGCCATTCACAACCAGGCGTGGCTCCCCCCTGCTGCATTGTTCCTTGCCCGCCATGCGCCCGAGCTGGCCAAACGACCCGTCTGGGCCTTCAGCGTGGGGATGTCGGATGCCCTGCCGAAGCCTTTCCGCAAACGGGGTGCGGCGCTACAACAGGCGCGTCTGGCCGGAGTTTTGTCACAAGACGTTCCGCTTCGGGGCCACAGACTCTTCTCCGGCGTCTACGAGGCCGCCCAGATGCCGGTACTGCTCCGGCTGGTGTTCCGGCTCACCGGCGGCCGTTTCGGGGATTTGCGGGACTGGGCGGCTGTGGACGCCTGGACCGATGAGATCACAACCCACCTCACAAAACCTGCTCCGTCCGCGTCGTCAGGGAACGTCGCGGGATAGATAAGCCGGGTTGCTGCGCACCCTGGTCAGCTGTGCCGGGTTTCCCCTGAACCGTGCCACAGGCAGGCGTCCACCTCGAACGGCAGCAGCTGGTCCTGCTGGGCCATGACATTGGCTCCGTGGGCCGTGACCCGCCGCATGAAATGCCGCCGGCACAACGTCTCATAGCCCACCACGGGGGCATGATCCGCTGAGGCGGAGGCCGGGTCTCCGGCCATGTCGACGTCGCCCACCACCACTTGCGCCCCTTCAGTCACCATCACGCCGTCAACGGTGCGCGCGTTATGGGTGGCGCGGCGTCCGCACCAGCACAGGGCTTCCACCTGCAGGACCTGGACGCGGTCCGCGAGCTCAATAAGCCTCTGCGATCCCGGGAAGAGCCGGGTGCGGAAGTCCGCGCTGATTCCGAACGCAAACACGTCGACGTCGATCTCGTCCACAATCCGGGCCAGCTGTTCCACCTGCAGCGGGGAGTAGAACTGGGCTTCGTCACAGATGAGGTAGTCCACCCGGAGGCCGCGGGTGCGGCGTTCTATGACCTCGTCCCAGAAATCCGTGGTGTCCAGGACCTCCACGCAGTCCGTCTCCAGTCCGAGCCGGCTGGAGATCCTTGCCCCGCCTGCCCGGTCGTTGCGGCTGAACCGGACACCGCCGCGCCCGCGGGCCCGGTGGTTGTGGTCCATCTGCAGGGCCAGGGTGGATTTCCCGCAGTCCATGGTGCCGGAGAAGAAGACAAGTTCAGCCACGCGCTCCCTTTCTGCCTTGAGCCTGGAAACAAAGAAGCGGAACCTCTCGCTCCGCTTTGGTCAGCGACCCGTGCTGCCCTACAACGTCCAGCGCGGCAGCACGCACGCGGCGGGTGTCGTAGAACGCCAGGGCATCCCGGGCGGCGATCATGACGTCGCCGATGCGCGCGCTGACCTCCGGCCTGACATCTCCGAACAGCCCGGCGGACACAGCCTCATCCCGGGTGAACGCCCAGATCCTGTCGCCGAACCGATCCCGCCACGATTCGATCAGCCTGGCCCGGTCCTGTTCACCGGCGTCCGGTTCAAGGTACAGGTGGACCATGCGCGGCTCCCCCGCTGTGTGCCGGACTCCGGCGATGAGGGCCGGTTCTGCCGAATAGTCGAGCCGCTGCGATTCAGGGACGTCGAGCATGCCGTGATCCGCCGTCAGCAGGACCGTGGTTCCCGGCGGAAGGGTTGCGTTCAGGCGCTTAACGGTAGCGTCGAGTTCTTCAAGCTGGTGTTCCCACTGGGCCGACTGGCAGCCGTAACGGTGTCCGGCTTTGTCCAGGTCGTTGACGTAGAAGTACATGAGTGAGCTGTCGGCGGCAAGCATGGCCTCCGCCGCCGCAGCCGTCCGTGCGTGCGGAGTACTGGCGGCGATAAACCGGCCTCCCCGCAGCGCTGCCTGCGTCATGGGCGAGGCGCCGAACTGCGGAAGGCTGATGGTGGTCACGTCGGTGTGGGCGGCCGCGCGCTCGAACACCGTGGGAAACGGCTGCCATACTCGGGGGTCCACGCCGGCATCCCAGTTGCCCAGCATGTTGACCACTTTGTCCTGCCCGGGATCGAGGACGTCGTAGCCCACCATTCCGTGCTGGCCGGCGGGGAGCCCCGTCCCGAAACTGGCGAGCGAGGACGCCGTGGTGGAGGGAAAAGCGGAGTCCAGCGCCCCCGGAACGGGGCCCTGGCCCTGCTGCATCACGGACCGGAGGAACGGGGTGTGCGCCGATTTCTGCTTGAGCAGGCTGCGGCCCAGGCCATCAGCCAGGACCACGCAGACCCGCTTGGCTGCCGGCAGCTTCAGCCGGTTCTCGAAGCCCTCGATCCCGAGGCTGGCTGCTGCGCTGCTGAGGACTTCCGCAATGGAGCGCTGGCCGAAGGCAGGCGCCGGAGGCAGGAGCGAAGGAGCGGAGGTGCCTTCAACGATGGCTACGGCTGACGGTTCGGAGTTGTTTCCGGACGTCATCTCAGCGCTGGTGCCCGCGGCTGAGGCGGTTACCGAAGACACCGGTGCGGGGGCGCGGCGCGGGAACGGGGCTGTGCGGCACGGGCGCCGGCGAACCGGTGTTGACGGCCCGCAGCGCCCGGGCGAACAGCTTGGCGTCCTGGACAGCCTGCAGGCCGTCAGCTTCGGCGCTGATGCGCAACACAATGTCTTCCTGGGCGATGGTGCCGCTGTAGCCGTGGTCCGCCTCGCACTGCGGATCACCGCAGCTGGCCGGGCCCATGTCCAGCCGCTGGCCCCCGGACCAGGCGATGGAAAGGGTGAGTTCCCGGACGGGGTCGGAAGGCTTGTAGTTCTGCGGCTGGGCGTACATGTAGCTCAGCACCACGGAGCGGATCTGCGCCACGGGCACCGACTCGGTGGAGATTTGTGCGACGATCTGTTCCCCGGCCTCGTCCAGCTGCTGGTCGTCAACGTGGGCGATGACCAGCATGTCGTCCGTCAGCACCAGCACCGTGATGTGGCGGCGTACTTCTGCCCGGTCGAAGTGGGTCTCAAGGTGCACAAGGTGCGCCATGCAATCGCGGCCGTCCAGTGCGTCGTCAACAACATCGGCCACCAGCCGGGGGTAGAAGCCTGCCTGCTGGAGGGCACCTTCAAGGCTCTGGCCCTGGGCACCGTGATCATGCGCGTTATGGCTGTGTGTGGCCGGGTGACCGGTTCGGGGTGCTTGCGGCTTCGACGTGGGAGGCTGGGGACTCATTACCCCATTTTCACAGATCGGCTGGGCACTTGCTAACTGTGCTAGCTCCGCATCGCACGCCGGGCGCTGTCGGTCCGCTGGGCTGCGTTCGCGATCCGGACGTCGGCCGCCAGGATCGATGCGCCCCGCGGGCCGGCCAGGACAGGATTGAAGTCAATCAGCGCTATTTCGGGATGGTTGTCCTTGAGCCGGGTCAACCGCGCCGCGATGTCCTCCAGTGCCGCCACATCCACGGCCGGCAGGCCCTGGTAGCCGAACAGTTTCCTGGCCGCGCGCGGCGCGCGGATGAAGTCGTGGACATCGGCGCCGGACAGCGGCGGCACCCGGTGGGCCCAGTCCTCCAGGAGGTTCACGGCATCACCGGCCAGCCCGAAGGAAACCACCGGACCCAGCAGCGGATCCTCAATCGCCCGGAACGTGCACGCCTGCCCCACCGGCGCCATCGTTTGGACCTCCATGGAGGGCGACCCGTACGGTGCCAGGGCGCGATGCATTTCAACGATGTTCCGCCGCAACGAATCGGCGTCCTGAATGTCCAGCCGCACGCCGCCCAGATCCAGCCGGTGGCGCAGTGCGGGGTCCGTGGTTTTGAGCACCACGGGCCAGCCCAGCCGCTCCGCGGCCGCTACAGCCTGGTCCGGCGTCTCAAAGCCTTCAGAGGGAACAACATGGATGCCGTAATGGGCCAGCAGCGTTGACGCCTTGGCCGGGCCAAGCTGCACCAGCTGTTCGCCGGGGACGTCATGGAGCATGTCCTCCAGCTCAGTCCTGACACTCTCCGGGTCGCAGCCCTCCGGTTCAACGAACAGGCCCTGGTCGCGGTCCACCCACTCGGCGTACTTGACCACGGCTGCGAGCGCTGCGACGGCGGCGCCGGGGTTGGAGTAGCACGGCACTGATCCGCCTGCGGATTCGGCCTGCACCCGTTCGGTCTGCACCGGTTCGGCGCCCACCATGCCCTCGACGTAAACGGACGGGTCCAGGATCCCGGTGAAGGCGGCGACCACCGGTTTCCCGGCCGCCGCCGAGCATTCCGCCAAAACTCCGGCAATCTTTTCCACGGTCAGGCCGCGTGCCGGCAGCAGCGCCACCACCACGGCGTGGATGGACTCGGAAGCAAGTGTCCCGGCCAGGCTCTCGCGGAGGGCCGGCAACGCAAGGGACATGCCGGCGTCGAGATCCACGTCGGTGACGATCCGTTCAACGCCAAGCCCGTTGGCGGCGGCACTGTCCGCCACCACTTTGCCGAGCGCCCGGGAGTTGCTGAAAACGGCGATGTCCGCTCCGGCGGGCAGCGGCTGGCCGGCGACGATCTGTGCCACGTCCATGAGCTGCTCGATTGTCTCCACCCGGATCACACCGGACTGGCGCATCATCGCGTCCAGTGCGCCTGCGGGCGCCTGCGTGGTCCGCACCGCATGCCCGGGCGGCAGCTGGAGGCCCATGGCGTCCGATTTCGCGACAATGACGGGTTTGGTGCGGGCAAGGCGCCGGGCGAGACGCGAAAACTTGCGCGGATTGCCGATGGATTCGAGGTAGAGCCCCACCGCGGCGGTGTCGGCGTCGTCCTCCCAGAACTGCATCATGTCGTTGCCGGAGACGTCCGCCCGGTTACCGGCCGAAAGGAAGGTGGAGAGGCCCAGCCGGCGCCGGCTGGAGGCCGCGTACAACGCCACTCCGATGGCGGCGGACTGGCTGAACAGGCCAAGGCCGCCCCGGCGCGGCAGGCTCGGCGCCATGGACGCGTTCAGGGACACGGCCGGGTTGGTGTTGACGATACCCAGGGACGCCGGACCGATCACCCGCATTCCGTTGGACCTGGCCTGGCGGACCAGCTCGCGTTGCCGCGCCAGCCCGCGTTCGCCGTCGTCGGCGTAACCGGCTGTCGCCACCACAACGCCCTTGACTCCGGCGGCCGCGCATTCCGCCACGACTTTGGGGACTTCCTCATACGGGACGGCGATGATGGCCAGCCCGACAGGGTCCGGCACCTCCGAGAGCCTCGCGAAGGACAGCATGCCCGCAAGTTCCAGCGCCTCGGGGTTGATGGCATACACGGGCCCGGTGAAGCCGCCTTCGATGATGTGTTCGAGCAGCTGGTAGCCGATGGTGCCCCATTTGCGGCTGGCTCCGATCACGGCGACCGACGACGGCGCCAGGAGCTCCTGGATGCTTCGTGCCTCCGCGCGGTGCTCACGTGCCTCCATCACGGCCCGGGACTTTTCGGTGGGGTCGATGTTGAACTCAAGGCTCACGACGCCGTCGTCGAAATGCCTTTTGACGTCGTAGCCGGCGTCGGAGAAGACCATCAGCATTTTGCGGTTTTCCGGCAGCACTTCGGCGCTGAATTTACGGATGCCGTTTTCGCGGGCGGCGGCGGCCAGGTGTTCCAGCAGGATAGAGCCGATGCCGCGGCCCTGGTGGGCGTCGGCTATATTGAAGGCAACCTCGGCTTCTTCGGGATCGGCCAGCCGGTCGTAGCGGCCGATGCCCAGGATTTCGCCGCCAATGGTGATCACCAGCGCCACCCGGTCCTTGTAGTCCACCTCCGTGAAGCGCTTCAGCTCCTTGCTGGAGAGCCGCGCCTTGAAGGCGAAGAACCGCATGTAGATGGACTTCTGCGACTGGCCGGTATGGAAAGCCTGCACGGCGTCGGCATCTGAGGGGTGGATCGGGCGCAGATGAGCCGTCCCGCCGTCCCGCAGAACGACATCGGCTTCCCAATATTCCGGATATACGCCGTCCCCGGGCTGATCCACCATAGGCTTAGCCTAGCTAAAATTCGCCAGTAAACCGTTAAGGATCCACCAGCCTCATGGCCCGCCGCCAAAGTTCCGCCCCGGCAGGGGACGCCGTCCAGGACTACACCGAGAACATCGTTGACATCGACGTCACGTCGGAAATGGAAGGCTCGTTCCTCGAGTACGCCTATTCGGTCATCTATTCGCGGGCCCTCCCGGACGCCCGTGACGGCCTGAAGCCGGTGCAGCGGCGCATTCTCTACATGATGAGCGAGATGGGCCTGCGTCCGGACCGGGGCCATGTGAAAAGCGCCCGCGTGGTGGGCGAAGTGATGGGCAAGCTGCACCCCCACGGTGATACGGCGATCTACGACGCCATGGTCCGCATGGCGCAGGACTTTTCACTGCGGCTGCCGTTGATCGACGGCCACGGCAACTTCGGCTCGCTCGACGACGGCCCGGCGGCCCCGCGGTATACCGAGGCCCGCCTCGCGGCGGCTGCGCTCAGCCTCACCGACCACCTCGACGAAGATGTGGTCGACTTCGTCCCCAACTACGACAACCAGCTGACCCAGCCGGATGTCCTCCCGGCGGCGTTCCCCAACCTGCTGGTCAACGGCGCCACGGGGATCGCCGTCGGCATGGCCACCAACATGGCCCCGCACAACCTCGTGGAGGTCATCTCCGCCGCCAGGCACCTGATCGCGAACCCGGAGGCCACGCTCGAGGACCTCATGCGGTTCGTCCCCGGCCCGGACCTGCCCACCGGCGGACGGATCGTGGGGCTGGACGGCATCCGCGACGCGTACGCCACGGGCCGCGGCTCGTTCAAGACCCGCGCCAAAGTGGAGGTGGAACAGCTGTCGGCCCGCCGCACCGGGCTGGTGGTCACGGAACTCCCCTACATGGTGGGTCCGGAGAAGGTGATCGAGAAGATCAAGGACGCCGTCAACGGCAAGAAGCTGACCGGTATCAGCGACATCGTGGACCTCACCGACCGCAAGCACGGCCTGCGGCTGGTGATCGAGCTGAAGAACGGCTTCAACCCGAACGCCGTGCTCCAGCAGCTCTACCGGTACTCGCCCATGGAAGATTCCTTCGGCATCAACAACGTGACGCTGGTGGACGGCCAGCCGCAGACGCTGGGTCTGGTGCAGCTCCTCTCCGTCTACGTTGACCACCGCATCAACGTTGTACGGCGCCGCACGGCCTTCCGGCTGGAGAAGAAGAAGGACCGCCTGCACCTGGTGGAGGGCCTCCTGATCGCGATTGTGGACATCGACGAGGTCATCCAGATCATCCGGTCCTCCGACGAGGTTGCAGCCGCCCGGGAACGCCTCATGTCCATCTACGATCTCACCGAAATCCAGGCCAACTACATCCTGGAACTCCGGCTCCGGCAGCTGACCAAGTACTCCCGGATCGAGCTCGAAAAAGAGCAGGACCAGCTGAAGCGTGAAATCGCGGAGCTGGAAGCCATCCTGGGTTCGGACCAGCGCCTGCGCGAACTGGTGTCCGATGAGTTGGGCGAAATCGCCGAGAAGTACGGCACGCCCCGCCGGACGGTCCTGCTCGAGTCCGAAGCGGTCTCCCCCACCGTCGCCGCGCTGGCCGCTGCACCCGGCGGCAAGGGCAAGGCGGCCCCCCTCGCACTGGAAATCGCCGATGACCCCTGCTGGGCCATCCTGACCGCCAGCGGACAGATCGCCCGGACCTCCAACCAGGAGCCGCTTACCGAGTCCGGACCGCGGTCAAAGCACGACGTCTTCCGGTCCGTGGTGAAAACCTCCGCGCGCGGCGAGATTGCCGCCGTCACCTCACTGGGACGGATGCTGCGCCTCCAGGTCATGGACATGCCCGTACTCCCGCCGATGTCGGGGCTTCCCAACCTGGCCGGCGGCGTCCCGGCCAAGGACTTCATCACACTGCTAAAGGGGGAAACGCTGGTTGCGTTCGCTCCGCTGGACACGGTGCTGGCGATCGGTACGGCGCAGGGCATCGTCAAACGCGTGCAGCCCGACTATCCCCTCAACCGCGAGGACTGGGAAGTCATTGCCCTCAAGGACAAGGACACGGTGGTGGGTGTGGAACCCGCTGGGGCGGACGACGTCGACCTCGTGTTCCTGACCAGGCAGGCCCAGCTGCTGCGCTTCAGCGCGGCAAATGTCCGGCCGCAGGGCCGCACCGCGGGCGGCATGGCGGGGATCAAGCTGGCCGCCGGGGACCAGGTGCTGTTCTTCGGCACTGTCGCCCCCGGTGACGAGGCCGCCGTCGTGGTGACGGTGTCCGGGACCGAAGGCGCCCTGCCGGGCACGGCTCCGGGCGCCGGAAAGGTGACGGCGTTCGCAGAGTACCCGGCCAAGGGCCGGGCCACTGCGGGAGTGCGGGCGCACCGGTTCCTGAAAGGCGAAGACACCCTCCTTATCGGCTGGGCAGGACACGGTCCGGCCAAGGCGTCTTCGCTGGCTGGAGTGGCGCGGTCGCTTCCGCAGGAACATGGCCGCCGGGACGGCTCCGGCATCCCGCTGTCGCAGGCAGTGGACGCCATTGGGCCCAGCATGACGTGGCCCTAGACTACTGGCATGCCTATCATCCCTGACGAAAAGGACTGGACCTGGGTGCTGACCCGGGTCTGCCCGGAATGCGGTTTCGACGCCTCAACGGTCACGCCGGCCACGGTTCCCGGGAGCGTCTCCAACATGCTTCCCCGCTGGCGGGCCGCACTGCGCCGGCCGGACGTGGCTGAACGCCCGGATGACGCTACGTGGTCGGTGCTGGAGTACGCATCGCACGTCCGGGATGTTTTCAGCCTTTTCGACCACCGGCTCAACCTGATGCTCACCGAAGAGAACGCCCGGTTCGAGAACTGGGACCAGGACAAGACTGCGGTGGAGCAGGACTACGCCAACGCGGACCCCGCCGTCGTCAGTGCCGAGCTGACCGCCGAGGGAGAACAGATCGCGGAGTCATTCGCCGGCGTGCATGAGGACGAATGGGGCCGGAAAGGCTTCCGGAGCAACGGCTCGGAGTTCACGGTGATGACCCTCGCGCAGTACTTCCTGCACGACGTCGTCCATCACCTGCACGACGTCGACGCCTGAGCTCCGCAGCCGGCCGCGTCAGCCGGGCACGCGAAATTCCTTGTCCCAGGCCAGGCTCCGGTTGACCGCGGCGTAGCCCATCTTTTCGTAGAGGGCGAGCGCGCCCGTGGGGTTCTCGGAATCGACGTCCAGGGATGCGCGGTCCATCCCGGCCGCCGCAAATCGCCGCATCGCGTCAGCGAGCAGGGCCTGGGCGATGCCCCGTCCGCGGTACTCGCGGCGGACGCCCAGCAGATCCGTGTAGCCCTCGCTGTAGCCCCGTGATGCCGCGCTGTCCGGGTCATGGCTGGCCAGCTGGTAGCCCGCGACGATCCCGGACGCGCGGTCCAGCACCACTGCGCTCAGGTCCGGCCTCGCCTGCGGATCATTCACCGTGAAACCCCAGGACTCCTCGTCCCGCGGCTCGCTGCCCCAATGGTCACGGAAGGCCGCATTGTGGGCCAGCCGGACGCCTTCGCTGAACTCCGGGCGCATGGTCACGAGGTCCAGCCTGTCATCGAGCCGCACCACGGGAAGTGGAACACCGTCCAGGTGCCGGTGCATCTCGTTGAAGTAGCGCACCACCCGGAATCCCGCTTTGCGGAACAATTGCTGCTGGTGCTCATGCTGCTGCTCCATGTGGATCCGCAGCCGCGGGACCGGGACACTGCCCCCGGCCCGGCTATCCTCCGCGAAGCGCTGGACGGTCCGTTCGCTGAGCCATCCCAGCAATGCCGTCCCGATCCCCCGGCGCTGCCAGCCGGGGTCGACGCAGCCGAAGCCGTAGGCCTTGTCGCCCTCCTTGTTCTTCGTAATCCGGGCGTAGGCGCGGGGAACTGATCCGCCCTCCAGCACCAGCAGGGTGTTGGCGGCGGGATGGTTCTTCTTCGATTGCAGGATCTGCTCGAGGTCCGCGGACCGCTCGAACCACACCGGCTTTTCCGCCTCCGCCGTCCGGGCGATCAGGGCAGCCCACGCGTCAAGGTCTTCCTCCGCCGCGGCACGCCATTCCAAACCCGCGCCGGCCAGGGTCTTCCGCCAGGATCCGGGCACCGGCGCATCCTCGTTCAGCATGGCAACAGGCTAGCTGCCGGTCCCGGCCCGCGCCAGAACAGGCCCGGCATCCGCTCCCGCGTCAAGGTCCAGCCTGCGGTCTGCCGGGTCGATGTCGTCAGGATTGTGGGTGACCAATACCACTGTCCGCCCGGTGAGCCCCTTGCGAAGGTCAGCCAGCATTTCCCTGCCCGCCTCGGCGTCGAGGTGCGCGGTGGGTTCGTCCAGCAGGATCACATCGGCCCCGGTCATGAGCGTCCTGGCAACGGCAAGCCGCTGACGCTCCCCGCCGCTCAGGAACGCGCCGCCGGGCCCGATCCGCGTGTCGGCGCCATCTTCCAGCCGGTGCAGCAGGGGCTCAAGCCCCACGGCGGCCAAGGCGGCAGCCATGTCCTGTCCGGCATCGCCGGCCGCGCCCTCCGGCCGGCCCAGCATGAGGTTGCCGCGGATGGTGGAATCGAAGAGGTGGGCTTCCTGCGGGCACCAGGCCGCGCGCCCGGTGACGGCTATCCGGCCAGAGTGCGGCGGCAGGAACCCCAGCATCACGGCGAGCAGGGTTGACTTTCCGGAGCCGGAGGCGCCTGTGACGGCCAGCCAGCGGCCGGGTTCCGCCGTTGCGGAGACGCCGGTGAAGACCTCCGGCCCGCCTGGCCACGCTGCGGACAGTTCCTGAAGCTCGACGCCGGGCAGCGCGCCGGGGCGTTGTGAGACAGGCTCCAGTCCGCCGGTCCCGGCATTCGGCCCGGATGTCTCCGTGGCCTGGGACCCAGGTGCCCCCGAGTCCGCAGCATCGCGGGTGTCCAGCACGCCCGCCTCGCTGATCCGGTCCAGGACCTGGCGGAGCGCCGGGTACTGGCGGACCGCCGTCGTGATGGCGGCGTAAGGATCCACCAGGGCCAGCTGCAGGAGGACCACGACGGCGGCGGTGGCCGGGGCCACGGACCCGTCCATCACCCCGGGGCCGGCCAGAACAGCACAGCCCAGGGCCGCGGAGCCGCAGGCCAGGACAGTGAGGGCCTGGCCCAGCCCTTCCGCCCACGCGGACCGCTGCGAGGCGGCTGTTGCCTCCTTGTCGGCGTCGCCGATGGCGGACAGCACCGGGCCGGCAACCCCGTTGGCGTGCAGTTCGGCCCGCGCATCCAGCGCTGCGGCAACGTCACGCAGAACCCCGGAACGAAGCCGCTGCTCGGCCTGCGCGGACATCCTGTCGGCCATGAGGGCCGCCGCCGGGGCGGCCGCCAGGGACACCAGGGCAGCGGCGACGGCTGCCGGCAGCGCCGCCGGCAGCAGCAGGGCGGTGGCCGCCACTGCCGAGGCGCCCACGGCCACTGCGGTCACGGGCGGCAGGACCACCCGGGGAAGCAGGTCCCGGACGGTGTCGACGTCGTCGATTACCGCGCCCAGCACGTTGCCGCCCTGCAACAGCCGGCGCAGGGACAGCGCCCGGCGGCTCAGCGAATCCCACAGCCGGCCGCGGAGCCTGGTGAGCGAGGCGAAGACAGCGTCGTGCAGGAGGAGCCGCTCGGTGTAGCGCAGGACCGCCCTGCCGATGCCGAAGAACCGCACGCCCACGATGGCGGTGAGGAGGTACAGAATGGGCGGCTGCTCGCTTGCCCGGATGATGAGCCAGCCGGACAGTCCCGCCAGGGCCACGGCAAAGAGGGCTGCCACGACTCCCAAGATGCCGGCTGAGCCGAATTTGAGGGACTCCGGCTGGAGGAGCCTGAAGATCCGGGCGGGAGTGTTGCCACCGGCCCGTGCCTGGGCAGCCTTACCGTGATCCGCGGCCGCTCCGGCGGGCGTGCCGGCGGCGGGGGTGACGATGGGGGTGCTGCGTTCGGTGGTTTGTTCCGCGGCTTCCGCCGCCCGCGCGGTCACTGCCGCCGGGGCCGTTGTCGTTGCCGCGGGGACCCTCCGGAACCCGGCGGCGGCGGCGGGGTCCATAGCCGGCCGGGCCGGGGCGGGGCCTGCGACGACGGACACTACATGGTCCGCAAGTTCCCGGGTGAGACGGTCGTGCGCCACCAGCAGGACGGTGGCCCGGCCGCGCAGTTTAAGGATGGCTTCGTTGACCACGTTGGCGGATTCACGGTCCAGGTGCGCAGTGGGTTCGTCCAGCAGCAGCAGCGTCGCGCCGGCCTCAATCCGGGCCAGGCCACGCGCCAGGGCAACCCTGCGCAGCTCCCCCGGGCTAAGCTCGGCGGGGTGCTTCCCGGCAAGATGACCGGCTCCGGCTGCCTCAAGGCAGCGCCGGGCAGCGGCGGCAGAGCCTGTGGCGGCAGGGCCTGTGGCGGCACCATCCCCCACATACAGCTGCACCTCGGCCAGCACGCTTTTCTCCACCATGACCGGATGCTGCGGCACCCAGGCTACCCTCGATGGCACAAACCCCGCGATGCGTCCGCCCACCGAGGCACCGCCGCCGGTGCCTACGGTTCCGGCAAGGACGCCCAGGATGGTGCTCTTGCCCGCTCCGCTGGCGCCGTCGAGGGCGGTGATCTGCCCTGCGGGCGCCTCAAAGCTGAGCGGTCCGACGGCGGGTTCCGACCGTCCGCCGTACGCCACCACCAGATTCCTGACGGTGACCGCCGGAAGATCCGCGCCGCCGTCGGACGCCTTTTTCACGGGGAGCAGGCCGCCTTCGGCCCCCGTGCCGTCCTGCGGCTGCAGGGGCCGGGCTTCGGGTGCGTCCATGACCGCTGTGACCTCGGCCAAGGCAACCCGGCCGTCGTCACTGGCGTGGTGGGCGGTGCCCAGTTCCCGCAGCGGCAGGTAGCAGTCCGGCGCCAGGATCAGGGCAAGCAGCCCGGCCTCAAGCGCCATGTCCCCGTGCACCAGGCGGACGCCGATGAAGACAGCCACAACGGCAACTGAGATCGTGGCGATGAGTTCCAGGGCGAGGGCGGACAGGAAGGCTGTCCGGAGGGTTTCCATGGTGCGGGACCGGTACTGCTCGGAAATGTCCTCCAGTGCCTCGCGCTGGGCGGTGGCCCGGCCCAGGCCCACGAGCACGGGCAGGCCTTTGGCCAGTTCCAGCATATGGCCGGACAACCTGGCCAGGGCCGATTGCGCGACCCGCACCCGGTCTTCGGTGTAGCGGCCGATCAGCACCATGAAAACCGGTACGAGCGGCACTGTCAGCACAACCACCACCGCACTGACCCAGTCGGCGAACAGGATCCGGGTGCCAAGCAGGAGCGGGATGGCGGCGCAGTTGACGAGGGCCGGCAGGAACTGGGTGTAGTAGCTGTCCAGCGCGTCGAGGCCCCTGGTGGCCAGGATGGCCAGGCCGCCGTCGGACGGACCTGCCGCACGCGTGCCGTTCCGCAGCGCACGTTCCAGCAAAGCGGCGCGCAGTTCTTCCTTGACCCCGAGGGCGGCACGCCGGGACGCGACGCCCTGGGCCCAAACCGCCAGGGACCGAAGGACAACTCCGGCCAATCCCCAGCCTAGCTGCTCGGCCCAGGCCGGGTTCTGCGCTACCAGACCGGCAAGGACGGATGCCACGGCCTGGGCCATGAGCACCAGCGACAATGCCTTGAGGGCCGCAAGGAGGCCCAGCCAATAGAGCGCGAGACGGTTTGCGGGGCCGGCCGGGAACTGCGGTCTCATGTGGTCCTAGTCTTTGGGGGCCAGTGCCCTGGCGGCGATGGCAGGAAGGAAGCTGTGGGCTTCCGGAATGTGGGCGGCGCTGACCCGGCGGCGGAACACCCAGTAGGTCCAGGCCTGGTAGGCCAGCACCAGCGGCAAACCCACGCAGGCAACGATGCTCATCAGGCCCAGGGTGTAGTCGGACGATGAGGCGTTGGAAATGGTCAGGTCAAAGTCCGCGCTGATGGTGGAGGGAAGCACCACCGGGAAGGCGGCACCGAAGATTGAGGCGCTGCCGAGGAGCAGGAACACCCCAAGCGACAGGAACGCCTTCCCCTCGAGCCCGTTCCGGCCGAATTGCCAGGCCAGCACGGCGGCCACAACAGCAGCGGCAACCGCCGCAATGGTCCAGGCCTCGCCACTGAGAAGCTGGACGCTGATGGCCCAGCCGGCAATCGGGAGCAGGAGGACGGGCAGGAGCCGGACAAACCAGTTGCGGGCGCGGTGCCTGACGTCGCCGTCGGTTTTCAGTGCCAGGAATGCCAGCGCGTGCAGCAGGGAGAAGCACACAACGGCAAGCCCGCCCAGGACGGCGTAACCGCTGAACCAGGCGAACGGTCCGCCCTCGCGGTCACCGTTCGCATTGATGGGAAGCCCGGTGGTGGTCAGCGCAAGCGCGGCACCGACGCCGAATGCAGCGACGAGGGAGCCGGCCGCAATGGCCCAGTCCCACACGGCGCGCCAGCGGTCAGTGTCCACCTTGCCGCGGTATTCGAAAGCTACGGCGCGGAAGATGAGGGCCACGAGGACCAGCAGCAGGGGGAGGTAGAGGGCGGAGAACAGGGAGGCATACCAGAGCGGGAAGGCGGCGAACGTGGCACCGCCGGCGGTCAGCAGCCAGACCTCGTTGCCGTCCCAGACCGGTCCGATCGTGTTGAGCAGGACACGGCGTTCGGTGTTGTTGCGGGCGAACAGCTTCATCAGCATGCCGACGCCGAGGTCGAATCCTTCGAGAAAGAGGTATCCCGTCCACAACACCGCGATGGCGATGAACCAGATGGTGGGCAGCAGTTCCATTGTCGAATTCCTCTGCGCTTAGTAGGCGAATGCCAGGACGTCGTCGGAGCCGCCGGGTTTGCCGGTACCGGGGCCCGGTGTGGCGTCCTCGTTCTCGTCGACCGGGGCGTGGGCGAGTTCGGGCATGGCGGACACGACGCCGCCGCGGATGTACTTCACGAGCAGCTTCACCTCCACCACCAGCAGCACGGCGTACACGGCCGTCAGGACCACCAGGGAAGTGAGCAGTTCCCCTGCGGAAACGCCGGGTGAAACCGCGGCCGCGGTAAACATGAACACCTGGTCGATCCCACTGGGGTCGGGGTTGGGCGCCACTACGAACGGCTGGCGGCCCATTTCGGTGAAGATCCAGCCGGCAGCGTTAGCGCCGAACGGTGCCATGATGCCGAAGACTGCGAGCCGCATCAGCCCGCGGGACGCAGGCACGGTGCCCTTGCGGGTCAGCCACAGGGCCACGAGTGCCGCCAAGGCAGCCAGGCCGCCGAAACCGATCATCATCCGGAAGCCCCAGTAGGTCACCTCCATGACCGGAACGTACTCGATCTCCTGCCCGGCCCGGTCGCCGTAGATGGGGTTGTCCGGAAGGTGGGTTCCGTAGTCGGCCTTGTACTGGTCCAGCAGGCTATTGACGCCTTTCACCTCGGTGGTGAAGTCGCCTTTGGCGAGGAAGGACAGGATCCCGGGGACCTCGATGACCGCGACGATGTCGTCACAGTTCTTCGAACCGACGTTCCCGACGCTCAGGACGGAGAAGCCGGTGCCGTCGTGGCACGCGGCCTCGGCCGCGGCCATCTTCATGGGCTGCTGTTCGAACATGAGCTTGCCCTGGAGGTCGCCGGTGAGGGCCGTGCCGGCGAAGGAAATCATGGCGACAACGGCGCCGATCCGCAGCGAGCGGATCCAGACCTTGTAGTCGGCCTTGTCCCGGCCGGGGATGTCCGCTTCGCCGGGAATGACCTTGCCGTCCGGGCCAACGGTGTCGATGCCGTCATGGCGTCGCCGCCAGAGGTGGTACCAGGCAATGCCCAGCAGGAAGCCGCCGGCTACCGCCAGGGCGCCGAAGAGGGTGTGCGGGACTGCGACGAGGGCGGTGTTGTTGGTGAAAACGGCCCAGGCGTCGGTCATGACCGGGCGGCCGTTGACCATTTCCACGCCGACGGGATGCTGCATCCAGCTGTTGGCCACGATGATGAAATACGCGGAGAACACGGATCCCACGACGGCAATCCAGAGGCAGGCCAGGTGGACTCCCCGCTTGAGCTGCTTCCAGCCGAAGATCCACAGCCCCAGGAAGGTGGATTCCACGAAGAAGGCCAGCAGTGCCTCGAGCGCCAGCGGCGCCCCGAACACGTCACCGACGAAGCGGCTGTACTCGCTCCACGCCATCCCGAACTGGAACTCCTGCACGATGCCGGTGGCGACGCCCATGATGAAGTTGATCAGGAAGAGCTTCCCCCAGAACTTGGTCATGCGCAGGTACTCCGGCTTGCCGGTGCGGTACCAGACCGTCTGGATGACTGCCACCACGAGGCCCAGCCCGATGGTCAGCGGGACCATCATGAAGTGATACACGGTGGTGATTCCGAATTGCCAGCGTGCGATTTCCAAAGCGTCCAAGGCAGTCCCTACTTTTGGCTAGGCTTTCATCAGTCCCAGTCTTCTACGCTTCGTAGAAGACTAACTTCTACAGAGTGTAGAACACTTTCGGCATGCAGTGCAAACAACAGTTCCACCGGCCGCAGCCCGTGGCAAGGGCGCGGCGCGCCGACTGTTCTACCTCATGTAGAAAGAATCTCCAAAAAGAGGTAAATTTAGAACTTAAGTATTCGAACCACGTTCCGCGAAGGCCGCTCCGGCTTCGCGGATCGAAACGTTAAGAAGGATGTACGGAATGGCAAGTCTTGGTGAACTGGAACGGGCAGTGATGGATCTGCTCTGGGCAGGCCAGGAAGCGGCCACCGCAAACACCCTGAGGGACCTGCTGGCGCAGACCACCCAGGCCCAGGGCGGCACCGCCGGCCACGAAGGCAAGGACCTCGCCGTGACCACGGTCCTGACTGTGCTGTCACGCCTGGAGAAAAAGGGGCTTGTGGAACGCGAACGCGGCACACGTCCCCACCGCTATCAGGCAGTATCCAGCCGGGCGGACCATACCGCCGAACTCATGCATGAGGTTCTGGGCTCGGCACCGGACCGCGAAGCTGTCCTCGCCCGCTTTATTGGGTCCGTCACCGAAAGTGAAGCCGAAACGCTGCGCAAACTGCTTGGCCACATCTAATAGCGCATGTTCTGGACCTCATATTTGCTGGCGGTCCTGGCGATAGTCCTGGCGTGGCCGGTGCCTATCCTTCTTTCGCGTGCGCAATGGCCGGCCCGGTCACCCTTTACCGCCATGCTGCTCTGGCAGGCGATCGGCCTCGCCGGCGGCCTGTCAATGATCGGCGCCATGCTGGTTTACGGGCTCGAGCCGATCGGTGACAATCTCCTGGCCGGACTGCGCGGACTGGCCGACATGGTCCTTTTCAATGCCCCCACGACGGCGCTGGGGTTCTGGCACCTTTTCGCGCTGTCGGCGGCGGCCCTACTCACCGCGCACCTCGTCTTTACGCTGCTGCTGACCTACTACCGGATCGAACGCCAGCGCAGGCGCCACCGCGAACTCCTGGCGCTGCTGGCGTCACCGTCCACGGACGGTCCGGGAACCGTGGTCATCAACCACGATTCTCCCGTGGCGTACTGCCTCCCCGGCGGCGCCCGCTCCGTCACGGTCCTGAGCGACGGCCTGATGGCGGCGCTGGAGCCCGCAGAGCTTCGGGCCGTACTGATCCACGAAAACGCCCACCTGAGCCAGCGCCACCACCTCCTGCTGTGGGCTTTCGCGGCGTGGCGCCAGGCCCTCCCCTGGCTTCCGACCACACGCCTTGCCCAGGAAGCAGTGAGCTCACTGATCGAAATGCTTGCTGACGACGTCGCACTGAAGACCGAAAGCAAAGCCACCCTGATCAAGGCCATTGCCATTGTTGCCAGTGGACCAAGCGGTGTTCCCGCCAGCCGGGTGGGGTTCAACGGCGCCGGACTTCCGTCGGCAGCAGACGGAATTATCGACGGCGGCATCCAGGGAGCCTCCGGCGGTGCCGGTTCTGCCGGCACCACGGCATCCAGGGTCAGCCGGTTGCTCTCCCCCAAGGACCCGCTGCCGGCGCCGCTGCGGGGCCTTGTCCTGGCAGGCTGCCTGCTATTGCTGGCGCTGCCCACAGCACTGCTGATCGTCCCGGGGCTGCTCGGCTAGCAGGCATACGGGCCGCCCCTGGCGTCAGGCGTCGATCCGCTCCCGGTCCAGGCCCGCAGCCCCGGCGATGATGAAGTCCTTGCGCGGCGCGACATCGGAGCCCATCAGCAGGTCGAAGGTTTCCTCCGCCTGTTTGGCGTTTTCGATCCCCACCTTGCGAAGTGTCCGGTGGCGCGGGTCCATGGTGGTCTCCGCCAGCTGTTCAGCATCCATTTCGCCCAGGCCCTTGTAGCGCTGGATGGGCTCCTTGTAGCGCTTCCCGTCCTTGGCCAGCTTGGCCAGCAGGACGTGGAGTTCGGCCTCGGAGTAGGTGTAGATCATCTCGTTGGCCTTCTGCCCGGCATTGATCACCTCCACCCGGTGCAGCGGCGGCACGGCGGCGAACACCCTGCCCTCATCGATCATGGGCCGCATGTAGCGGAAGAAGAGGGTGAGGAGCAGAGTGCGGATGTGGGCGCCGTCCACATCGGCGTCCGTCATGAGGATCACCTTGCCGTAGCGTGCGGCAGTGATGTCGAAGCTGCGCCCGGACCCTGCACCCACCACCTGGATCAGCGCCGCGCACTCGGCGTTGGACAGCATGTCCCCCACTGAGGCCTTCTGGACATTGAGGATCTTGCCTCGGATCGGCAGCAGTGCCTGGAAGTCCGAGGACCGCGCCAGCTTTGCGGTACCCAGGGCGGAATCGCCCTCCACAATGAACAATTCCGAGCGGGCCACGTCATCGGTGCGGCAATCGGCGAGCTTCGTGGGCATCGACGACGTCTCCAGTGCGTTTTTCCGGCGCTGCGTCTCCTTGTGGACGCGCGCCGAGATGCGGGACTTCATCTCGCTGACGATTTTCTCCAGGAGGAGCGCGGACTGCGCCTTGTCATTGCGGTTAGCCGAGTTCAGCTTCGCGTTGATCTCCTTCTCCACCACCCGGGCAACAATGGCGCGGACAGCGGACGTGCCAAGGATTTCCTTGGTCTGGCCTTCGAACTGCGGCTCAGCCAGGCGCACTGTCAGCACGGCGGTCAGACCCGCGAAAATGTCATCCTTTTCGATCTTGTCGTTGCCCGCCTTGAGCTTGCGGGCGTTCGCCTCCACGGCCTTCCGGAAGGTCTTCACCAGTGCCTGCTCAAAACCGGACTGGTGCGTCCCGCCCTTGGGCGTGGAGATGATGTTGACGAAGCTGCGGACGGTGCTGTCGTAGCCGATTCCCCAGCGGAGGGCCACGTCCACTTCACAGTCGCGCTCCACCTCGGCCAACTGGCTGTGTCCACGCTCGTCCAGGACCGGAACGGTTTCCTTGAACTTCCCCGAGCCGTGCAGCCGCCAGGTGTCCGTGAGCGCAGGATCCGCTGCGAGGTAATCCACGAACTCGGAGATGCCGCCGTCGTGGTGGAAGATTTCCTCGTGGCCGACGAGCTCGCCCGGGGTGCCCGGAATCCGCCGCTGATCGCGGACCGTAAGTTTCAGGCCCGGGATAAGGAACGACGTCTGCCGGGCCCGGGCGGCCAGCTCGTCATAGGAGAATTTGGCGTCCGGGGTGAAGATCTGGCGGTCGGCCCAGTAGCGGATCCGGGTGCCGGTAACGCCGCGCTTGGCCTTGCCCACAACGTCGAGGACAGAGTCATTGACGAACGGTTCGAATGCCGCCGCCGGATCGGGCTTCGTGCCCGGGTCCTTGAACCGCCCGGGTTCGCCGCGCCGGAAGGACATTTTGTACGTTTTCCCGCCGCGGTCCACTTCCACGTCCAGCCGGGAGGACAGCGCATTGACCACCGAAGCGCCCACGCCGTGCAGGCCGCCGGACGCCGTGTAGGAGCCGCCGCCGAACTTGCCGCCGGCGTGCAGCTTGGTGAAGACCACTTCGACGCCGGTCAGTCCGGTCTTGGGTTCAACATCAATGGGGATGCCTCGTCCGTCATCGTGGATCTCTACCGAGTTGTCGGCATGCAGGATGATCTTGATGTCGTGCCCAAACCCGGCCAGTGCCTCGTCGACGGAGTTGTCGATGATCTCCCACAGGCAGTGCATCAAGCCGCGGGAGTCGGTGGAACCGATGTACATGCCCGGGCGCTTGCGGACGGCCTCAAGGCCTTCCAGTACAGACAGGTGCCGGGCGGTGTAATCAGAACTTGGTGCCACGGGTTGTGAACTCCTTCAGTGACGGACAACTAATGCTTTTGACGCTCTTCCTAGGTTAGTCGGCCCGCGCCGGGCCGCCCGCCAGCCACTCCAGCAGCGGGCATGATCGGCAAACCCCGTTACGGAACGGTGATACGCGCACAGCGAAAGTGATCCATCCTTGTCATGGTTTTGCTACGAATGCTGGTTATATAGATATACAGATCTACTAAGGAGGCCGAAATGACAACAGCAGTTGCGGACCGCACGCTCAACGCACTGGACCGGTGCGATCGTTGCGGAGCACAGGCGTACGTCCGGGTTGTTCTCGAGTCCTCCGGCGGGGAGCTGCTCTTCTGCGGCCACCACGCTCGGGCTGTCGAAGCGACGCTCAAGCCGCTGAGTTCCGGCTGGCACGACGAGACCGGCCGGCTCCACGAGAAGCCCACGGTATCGGTGGACTAAGCAGCTCTCTGATGACAAAACAGGGCTCCTCCGCTTGGGAGGGGCCCTGTTTGCTTGCCAGCGTGTTCCACACGAAGCCATGTCATGCGAAAGGCCCCGCCATCGGCGGGGCCTTTCGCAGTGACTGACCCTGGAGCGGCCGGGCAAACGCCGGCCGCTCCAGTTGGGGCAGCGTCGCCTAGTCCAGGTAGTCTCGCAGGACCTGGGACCGGGACGGGTGCCGCAGCTTGGACATCGTCTTGGATTCGATCTGGCGGATACGCTCGCGCGTCACTCCGTAGACCTTGCCGATTTCGTCTAAAGTCTTCGGCTGTCCGTCGGTGAGGCCGAACCGCATGGCGACCACGCCGGCTTCGCGCTCGGACAAGGTGTCCAGCACCGAGTGCAGCTGCTCCTGCAGCAGGGTGAAGCTGACCGCGTCGGCAGGAACCACAGCCTCGGAGTCCTCGATAAGGTCACCGAACTCGGAGTCGCCGTCCTCGCCCAGGGGGGTGTGCAGCGAGATCGGCTCGCGGCCGTACTTCTGGACTTCCACGACCTTCTCGGGGGTCATGTCCAGTTCGAGGGCCAGCTCCTCGGGCGTAGGTTCGCGGCCGAGGTCCTGCAGCATCTGGCGCTGGACACGGGCCAGCTTGTTGATGACTTCCACCATGTGCACCGGGATACGGATGGTGCGGGCCTGGTCGGCCATGGCACGGGTAATGGCCTGGCGGATCCACCATGTGGCGTAGGTGGAGAACTTGAAGCCCTTGGTGTAGTCAAACTTCTCGACTGCACGGATGAGGCCCAAGTTGCCTTCCTGGATGAGGTCAAGGAACAGCATGCCGCGGCCGGTGTAGCGTTTGGCCAGCGAGACAACGAGACGGAGGTTTGCCTCCAGCAGGTGGTTCTTGGCGCGCTTGCCGTCGTGGATGACGAATTCCAGCTCGCGCTTGAGCTTCGGATCCATGGACCCGTCGTCCGCCGCGATCTTCTCTTCGGCGAACAAGCCCGCCTCGATGCGGAGGGCAAGGTCCACTTCCTGTTCAGCGTTCAGCAGGGCAACCTTGCCGATCTGCTTCAGGTAGTCCTTGACGGGGTCGGCGGTGGCGCCGGCCGACATGACCTGCTGGACCGGGGCGTCGTCGTCATCGGCATCGGAGTACACGAAGCCGGTGCCGGTGGCGGCGGCACCGGTCTTGCTGGCGGCTTCCTCCTCAGTTAGCTCGGACGGATCCGGAGTCACGTCGTCCAGATCTTCATCCAGCTCGACATCCTCTGTATCGTCGTCGTCCGACGTGCGCGTCTTGCCTGCCTCAGCGGCAGCCTTGGCGCCGGGCTTGGGTCCACGCTTTTTGGGCTCGGGCTTCGCCGGGGCGCCGCCCTCGGCGGAAGCAGCATCTTTGACAGCCTTATTGGCTGCACGCGTGGCGGCACGCTTGGCGCTCGTCGCCGCCTTCTTCTCCTCAGGGGACAATTCGGCCTGGTCGGCGGGTTCCTTCTTCGCGGAAGACGGGGTCACAGAAAACCTTTCTAGCGGCGGTCTGTGGAATCACCATGCGGGCAACACCACTATGACCCTGTCAAGTCCGTGATTCACATCAGGTGCGATCGCGGCCGGCAGAGTCACTAAGTAGAACTGCCGGAGCGGCCGTAATGTTCCCGTTTCCGGGCATCACTACATGCACTTGATTCACGGACCCAACCGGGTCTCGGCATCCATTGTCTCATGATTTTCCCAATCGGCGCCTCATGGCGGCGAGCACGCCCGAATGTTTCTGCCGGGCGGCCGCTTCCTGCCGGGCCTCACGCGCGCAGAACCGGAGCCACTAGGCAGCATCCGTTTCAAACTTCTGCCAGGCGGCGTCACGGCGTCCGGCCCACCCACACAGCGTGCCCCGACTGACAAGTTCGGATAGAAGTTCAGCCAGCCGGTATCCGGGGTGCGCAGCGACGGCCTGGTCCAACAGCGCGTGCGCAAACGAGCCCCTGCCGCGGCACCATTCGATCCAGCCGCGTCCTGTCAGGGTGGCCGCACCGCCTTCGCCCCCGCCGGCCGCACCGAGCTGCCGCAGGATGACCTCCAGTGTCCGCATCCGGTCCCAGCGGGGGGAAGCCGGCGCCAGCCCCAGCAGTACATCCCCGTAGCCGGGAACCGGGTATGCAGCATCCTCTGCCGGGGCCGCCGCCGGCAGTCCGCCCAGGGGCGGTGTCACCACCGGCAGGTCGCCGTGCGGCTGGAGGATCCCGAAGTCCTCGGCGCCCTGGTCCGCGGCCTGCCGGCCCGCCGCACTCATCACCAGCACAGCGTCACGCCAGTGGGGGACGCGAAGGGAAGCGCGGAGGTACCCGGCCAGCCCGGCCGGAAGCTGCCACCCTGCTTCAGCCGCCAGCACGCAATCCCAGACATCCAGAACCTTCGCGAACTGGGACCGGCTCCCCCGCAGCGCCGCAAGTTCCCTTGCCCACCGCTCTTCCGATTCCAGCACGGCCGCGTCGGCCTGCGCCGCCGTCGGCGGGGCAACTGCTGCGGCGGACGGGTCCTCTCCCACGCTGCTCCCCCGGAAGACCATCTCGGCGTTCAGCCTGCTGTCCCTGATCTCGTCCACCGGGCGCCCCGGAAACGGGCAGCAGGACGCATCAAGGCAATACGCGTTCCGCCAGAAGGCCTCCCCCACATACCAGGCGTCACGGACAGGACGCCCGGATAATTCCAGCTCGACCTCCAGCTCCACCAACAGGCACGCCAACGTGCTCTCCGCCGGCTCCCCGGAGGGGAGCGTGCCGGGAGCAGCATCCGGGCCCTCAGACCATCCCTCGTTGCTGAAAAGCACCAGCAGGGTGCCGTCGGCGTCATGGTCCGCTTCCAGGTAGTCCCTGACAGTGCGCGCAAAACGGCGCAGCCCGGCGCCGGAATCGGATCGGGGCAAGTCCACGCGGAGGGTGGCGCCCAGGCGTTTGCCCTGCATGGTCATGGCCACCAGGCTGTTGGCCGGCCAATAGCCAAGGGAGTGCGGAATGAAGCCCAGGATGTCCTCGGGGCCGGAGATGGTGAGTCGTTCTGGAGTCTGCCGTTCTGGAGGTGTCATGCATCCAGACTTGTACGGCCGGCGCCTGAGGTTAAGAGCCCGCTTTTGCTATGTGGAAACAGCGCCTAATCAGCCCGGCGTCGCTCCAGATTGCGCCGGCGCTGCTGTGCGAGCGCTTTGAGCAGCGGCGGCACAACAACGCCCTGGGCGGCCATCTGGCGCCGGACCTTCCGCCGGGTGGCGATGATGGCGGCGGCTCCGATGCCGATCAGCACGAACTGGACGCTCAACGCGATCCGGAACGGATCGAGGCCGTACAGCTCTCCCTGGGAGAAGCCGGTGGCGTGGAGGACGTCAAGCACGAGGCCGACGAGGTAGATGGCAACGAGCGCTGCAATGAATCCGCCCACGTTCACGATTCCGGTGGCTGTTCCGATTCGATGGGCCGGATTAAAGGTGCGGGCAAAGTCGAACCCGATCATGGAACCCGGACCTCCGATGGCCAGCACCACCACCAGGCCGGCGAGCATCCAGAGCGGAGACCGTCCCGGCATGAGTAGCACGGCGGCCCAGGCAGCCGCCGTCGTGGCTGCAATCAGGAGCACCATTGTGGAGCGGCGGAGGGGGTGGCGGGAAACGAACCTGCCGATCAGCGGACCGGCGGCAATGGCTGCGGCAACGTAGACGGACATCAGGCCCGCAACCGTGGCTGTATCGAGTCCCTGGGCGGAAATCAGGAACGGGTATCCCCAGGTCATGGCAAACACCGTGCCGCTGAACTGGATCGTGAAGTGGCTCCATAGGCCCAGGCGGGTGCCGGGCTGCCGCCAGGCGCTGGACAGGGAGATGCCGGTGGCCCTCAGTCCCTGGCCGGTTTCCGTGGCGGGGTGGCCCGGCGGCTGGTCCTTCAGCACGGCCAGCACCAGGACGACTGCGAGCGCGGACATCGCGGCAAGGGTCAGGAACGCAGGAGTCCAGCCGGCCGAGTGGAGGATCATGGCAAACGGCACAACGCTGAAGAGCTGCCCCAGCTGGCCCGACATTCCTGTCAGTTGCGTAATGAGCGGCACCCTCGCCGGAGCGAACCACAGCGGAATCAGCCGGATCACTGAAATAAACGTCATCGCGTCCCCTGCGCCCACCAGCACACGGCCGAGCACTCCGCCGGGAATGTTGTCCGCGAAGGCCAGCTGAAGCTGGCCAAGGCCCATCAGGACTGCTCCCCCGGCAATCATGGTCCGGGATCCCAGGCGGTCAACCAGGACCCCCACCGGGATCTGCAGCCCTGCGTAGACCAGCAGCTGAAGCACCGTAAAGAACGAGATCTCCGCTGCGGTGGCGTGGAACCGCTCTGTCGCTTCGAGTCCCACCACGCCAAAGGAGGTGCGCTGGCTGACTGCGACCAGATACGCAAAAATTCCGACGGTCCAGATGAGCCAGGCGCGCGGTGCAGTCACGTCTCCATTATGCCCGGTGCCGGCATAAGTCCTATTTATTGACGGGGCTCTTCGCGGGCGAGATAGGCCTCCACTGCGGCGCCCAGCGCATCAGCATTCGGCAGTTCATCGTTTTCATCGGCCAGCAAGGACCGCCGTACCGTGCCCTCGGCCTTCTCGTCGTAACGGGTCTCCAGGCGTGAAACCACCTGCTGGACTTCCTCGGAGGCCTCGAGCTGCTCGGCGATCTGGCGCCCCACTTCGCGGCCGGCCTCCCGCAAGCGGTCAGTCGGCAGCATCAGTGACGTCGCTGCACCGAGATACTCAAGGCCGGCCACGGCTGCGTTGGGGTATTCGGCTTCAGCGAGGTAATGCGGAACGTGGATGACATACCCGGCAATATTGCGACCGGCTTCGGTGAGGCGCAGTTCAAGGATGTGGCCCACTGCCGCGGGCACCTCCACCGTGGGTTTCCAGACCGAGATCCCTTCGATGAGCTCCGGGCGGTTGCCGTGTACGGTGACTCCCACCGGCCGGGTGTGGGGAACAGGCATCGGGATGGAGTGGATCCAGGTCACCAGGTTCACATCAAGGTGCTCGACGATCCGTACGACGGCGCGGGCGAACCGCTCCCACTGCAGGTCCGGCTCGAAACCGGCGAGGAACAGGAACGGCTTGCCCAGCCCGTCAACCAGCCGGTACAAGGCCAGGCTGGGGGCCTGGTAGTCCTGGAGGTGGTCCTCCACGAACGTGACGTGCGGCCGGCGCGAGCGGTAGTCGATCAACTGGTCGGCATCAAAGGCGGCCACGACCTCCGACTCGAGAGTGTCCAGCAGCTCGGCGGTAATCTGTTTGACCACGTGACCGGCGTCCGCGAATCCCGTGAAGCCCATCACGAGATTGAGCCCGCGGAGTTCCGGGTTGTCGAACAGCTCTGCGTTGCTCACATAGAGAGCATCGGGGTCCAGCAGGGAGCCGGAAATCCGTTCAAGCACGGCATGTTCCTTTCGCAGTGGCGGCGGAGGCGGGTTCGTCAACACTATGGGTGGGGGGATCCGCGCAGATCCGCCGGATATTTTCTACAACGCACCGGCCGGGCGAAGCATTCCGCCACGGCGGCGCGCACCGGCAATGTGCTGCAGGTCTCATCAGATTCAGTGCGGCCGGGGCGGAGAGACTACGATCGGAACTGGCCCTACGCACGCCTTGCAGACACCGGGTTGCGTCTCAAGCCGACAACGGCCTGTTCCATGGCGGGGCGCCAAACATGCGATTCCTGCCGAAAATCACAGAGAATTGAGGACTGATCCTCGTGGTCAAGAATACTGAAATCAAACTTAGCGTCATTGCGCGTGACGTTAAGAAGTCGCCCGCGGACGCCCTGGTGATTGGCGTGGCCCAGGGGCCCGACGGTCCCGTGCTGCTGGACAACCCGCTGACGGCCAAGTCCGCCGAGGCCATCGCGGAGTCCCTGAAGGTTCTTGGCCTCACCGGCGCGGCCGACCAGGTCCACAGGCTGCCCGGTCTTCCCGAAGCAGGCGCCTCCGTCCTGGTGCTCGCAGGGGTCGGCAAGCCCGGCGCCGGCGGAAAACTCACGGAAGAGGCGCTGCGCCGCGCAGCCGGTTCCGCAGTCCGCCAGCTTGCCGGTCTCACCACGGTGACGCTGGCGCTTCCGACGGCGTCCCCTGCCGACGTCGCGGCCATCGCCGAGGGCGCCGCCATGGGTTCGTACTCGTTCACCGAACACCGTTCGGAAGCCAACGGCCGCAAGGAACCAGTGAAGAACGTGGTGATCTTCACCGACTTCGCTGCCGACAAGGACCTGCAGCCCCTGCTGAACCGCTCGGCCCTGATCGGGAAGGCAGTCAACGCAACCCGTTCACTTGTGAACCAGCCGCCCAGCCACCTCTTCCCGGAGTCCTTTGCCGATGCCGCCAAGGAACTCTCCAAGGGCCTGCCGGTCAAAGTGACCGTGTGGGACGAGAAGCGCCTCGAGAAGGAGGGCTTCGGCGGGATCATGGGTGTCGGCAAGGGGTCCACCAGGCAGCCGCGGCTGGTCAAGGTGGAATACGCGCCGTCCAAGGCAGCCGCCAAGATTGCGCTCGTTGGCAAAGGCATCACTTTTGACACCGGCGGAATATCCATCAAGCCCGCCCTTGGCATGGGTGACATGAAGAGCGACATGGCGGGCGCCGCCGTCGTCCTTAATACCGTGCTGGCCATCGCCGGCCTGGGCCTTCCCGTGAAGGCGACAGCGTGGCTGTGCATTGCCGAGAACATGCCCTCCGGGGCAGCGCAGCGCCCGGCGGACGTCCTCACCATGTTCGGCGGCAAAACCGTCGAGGTCCTTAATACGGATGCCGAAGGCCGGCTGGTCATGGCCGACGGAATCGTGGCAGCCAGCCAGGAGTACCCGGACGCCATTATCGACGTCGCCACCCTCACCGGCGCCCAGCTGATCGCACTGGGCAATCGGACGGCCGGCGTCATGGGCTCGGACAGCGTCACCGGCCCGCTCAAAGCCGCGGCCGACCGCGCCGGCGAATTGGTGTGGCCGATGCCGCTGCCGGAAGAGCTCCGCGCCAGCATCGATTCCGAGGTCGCGGACCTGGCCAACATCGGAGAGCGCCACGGCGGCATGATGACCGCTGCCGTGTTCCTGCGTGAATTCGTCGGCAAGGGCAAGGACGGCGAGCAGATCCCCTGGGCCCACATCGACATCGCCGGCCCGTCCTTTAACAACGGCAGCCCCTACGGCTACACCCCGAAACAGGGCACCGGCTGCACGGTGCGCACCCTGGTGGCCTACGTGGAAGACGTACTGGCGGCATCCGCTTAACCGGCTCCGCCTCACCGGCCCTCCGCAGGGTCGGTGAGGCAGTTCGCGGCTTTGTGGCGGGTCATGATCCGTCCGCCACAAAGCCGCGTGACACTCGACACAAGCGCTCCACAAACGCCGTGACAAGGTGGAGCATGGATAAGTGGTTCGCTAAGGTGAACTGCGGTAGTCACAAATGCAAGAGAACCTGCCTGCTGGCATAATCACGGCAGAGCAAGTTCCAAGACCAGATGATGCGTACTCTCGTGTCATCGTTCACGCGAGGGAGCGTCTAAGTGGCCGATCAGGCAACTGCGCAAGAATTCGACATCCTGGTACTCGGTGGTGGCAGCGGCGGATACGCCACCGCCCTCCGCGCCGTTCAGCTTGGCCTCACCGTGGGCCTCGTGGAGAAGGGGAAACTCGGGGGCACCTGCCTGCACAACGGCTGCATCCCCACCAAGGCACTCCTGCACTCCGCCGAGCTCGCCGACCACGCCCGCGATTCCGCAAAGTACGGCGTCAACGTCACGCTGGACAGCATCGACATGAGTGCTGTCAACGCTTACAAAGACGGCATCATCGCCGGCAAGTTCAAGGGCCTGCAGGGCCTGATCAAGTCCAAGGGCATCACCGTCATCGAAGGTGAAGGCAAACTCCAGGGCACCGACACCGTCGTCGTGAACGGCACCGCCTACAAGGGCAAGAACATCGTTCTCGCCACGGGCTCCTACTCCCGCACCCTGCCGGGCCTGGAAATCGGCGGCAAGGTCATCACCTCCGACGAAGCCCTCACCATGGATTACATCCCCAAGAGCGCAATCATCCTGGGCGGCGGCGTGATCGGCGTCGAGTTCGCCTCGGTCTGGAAGTCCTTCGGCGTGGACGTCACCATCGTGGAGGGCCTGCCGTCGCTGGTCCCCAACGAGGACGCCGCAATCGTCAAGAACTTCGAGCGTGCGTTCAAGAAGCGCGGCATCAAGTTCTCCACCGGCGTCTTCTTCCAGGGCGTTGAGCAGAACAACGACGGCGTCAAGGTCACCCTCGTTGACGGCAAGACCTTCGAAGCCGACCTGCTCCTCGTGGCCGTCGGCCGCGGACCGGTCACCGCCAACCTTGGCTACGAAGAAGCCGGCATCACCATCGACCGCGGCTTCGTCATCACCAACGAACGCCTGCACACCGGCGTTGGCAACGTCTACGCCGTGGGCGACATCGTCCCGGGCGTCCAGCTGGCCCACCGCGGCTACCAGCAGGGCATCTTCGTGGCCGAAGAAATCGCCGGCCTGAAGCCGGTCATCGTTGAAGATGTCAACATCCCCAAGGTCACCTACTCCGAACCCGAAATCGCCACCGTGGGCTACACCGAAAAGGCTGCCAAGGAAAAGTTCGGCGACGACCAGGTGGAAACGCAGGAGTACAACCTCGCCGGCAACGGCAAGAGCTCCATCCTGGGCACCGGCGGCATCGTCAAGCTGGTCCGCCAGAAGGACGGCCCCGTGGTGGGCGTCCACATGATCGGTTCGCGCATGGGCGAGCAGATCGGCGAAGCCCAGCTGATCGTGAACTGGGAAGCATACCCGGAGGACGTGGCACAGCTGCTGCACGCCCACCCGACCCAGAACGAGGCCCTGGGCGAGGCCCACCTCGCCCTGGCGGGCAAAGCCCTCCACGGCTAAAACCTCCGCCAGCACCACCGCAAGAACCCTGAGCTTAGTGCACCCGGCATGATCCGCAGGGTGCACTAAGCTCGAACACGGCAGCAATCATCCGCACTAAAGATCAATAAGGAGAACGGGGACGACATGTCTGAATCCGTTAACTTGCCCGCCCTCGGTGAGAGTGTCACCGAAGGAACCGTCACCCGCTGGCTCAAGCAGGTAGGTGACCGGGTAGAGGTGGACGAGCCGCTGCTCGAGGTTTCCACCGACAAAGTAGACACCGAAATCCCCTCTCCGATTGCTGGCGTGATTGAGGAAATCCTCGTCGCCGAAGATGAGACCGCCGAAGTCGGCGCTCCGCTCGTCCGCATCGGTGACGGCTCCGGTTCCGCCGGCGCTTCCGAAGAAGCTGCCCCCGCAGAGCAGGCGCCGGCTGAAGAAGCACCTGCCGCTGAAGAGGCACCCTCCACCGAGGCACCCTCCACCGAGGCGCCCGCACCGGCTGAAGCCCCCGCCGCCGAGGCCGCCCCCGCAGCTTCCGGCGAAAGCCATGAAGTAACCCTTCCGGCCCTCGGCGAATCCGTCACCGAAGGCACCGTGACGCGCTGGCTCAAGGCCGTCGGCGACTCCGTCGAGGTTGACGAGCCGCTGCTCGAGGTATCCACCGACAAGGTGGACACCGAGATCCCGTCCCCGGTTGCCGGCACCTTGCAGGAAATCCGCGTCAACGAGGACGAGACCGCCGAGGTTGGTTCCGTTCTGGCCGTTATCGGCTCCGGCGCTGCTGCCCCGGCCGCCGCTCCGGCAGCCCCGGCCCCCCAGCAGGAAGCGCCCGCTGCCGAGGCTCCGAAGCAGGAAGCCCCCGCCGCAGCTCCCGCAGCCCCGGCTGCCGCTCCCGCCAAGGAAGAAGCTCCGGCTGCTCCCAAGCAGGAGGCCCCGGCTGCACCGGCGGCGGAATCCGCGGCCCCGGCCGAATCCGGCTACGTCACTCCCCTGGTGCGCAAGCTCGCCAACCAGCAGGGCGTGGATATCTCGTCGCTGACCGGCACCGGCGTGGGCGGACGCATCCGCAAGCAGGACGTGCTCGCTGCCGCCGAGGCCAAGGCTGCTCCCGCCGCCGCAGCGCCGGCCGCTTCCAAGCAGGCTGCCCCGGCTTCTGCTCCGACGGCAGCCGAATCGTCACTGCGCGGCACCGTGCAGAAGGCACCGCGCATCCGTCAGGTCATTGCCCGCCGCATGCGTGAGTCCCTGGACATCTCCACCCAGCTGACTCAGGTCCACGAAGTGGACATGACCAAGATTGCCAAGCTGCGCCTCAAGGCCAAGAACTCCTTCCAGGCCCAGAACGGCGTGAAGCTCACCTTCCTGCCGTTCATCGCCAAGGCAGTCGCGGAGGCCCTGAAGCAGCACCCGAAGGTGAACGCTGCCTACGACGAGGACAAGCAGGAAATCACCTACCACAACGCCGAGCACCTGGCTATCGCCGTGGACACCGACAAGGGCCTCCTTGTTCCGGTCATCTCCGACGCCGGCAGCCTGAACCTCGCCGGCCTGGCCGGGAAAATCGCCGACGTGGCAAACCGTACCCGCGACGGCAAGATCGGCCCGGACGAGCTGTCCGGCGGCACGTTCAGCATCACCAACATCGGTTCCGTTGGCGCCCTGTTCGACACCCCGATCATCAACCAGCCGCAGGTCGGCATCCTGGGCACGGGTGCGATCGTCAAGCGCCCCGTGGTGGTCACTGACGAAAACGGTGACGACTCGATCGCCATCCGCTCCATGATGTACCTCTCCCTGACGTACGACCACCGCCTGGTGGACGGCGCCGACGCAGGACGCTTCCTGCAGACCCTCAAGGCCCGCCTTGAGGCCGGCGCCTTCGAGGCGGACCTGGGACTGTAGTCCCCAGTAGTGAACAAACGGTACGTAACAAGCAGTACCGAAACAACGGCGGCGCAGGCACCGGTGGCAACACCGGAGGTCCTGCGCCGCCGTTGTCGTGGTGACCACGTTTTGGTTACCAAATCGTCGCCGTTCCGTTCCGCGGGGCTTACTACGAAGCGTAGAACCGACTGGCTAGACTGGGCCCATGAACATCGTTTACAACGTCATGGTCTTCCTCCACATCATCGGCGCTGCCATGATTGTCGGCATCTGGATCGGCAACATGAAAAAGCCCACGGTGCATCCCCGCCAGTTCGACGGCGCCGCACTGCAGCTCATCACCGGCATCGTCATGATGGGGCTCATCCCGGCCCTGGACATGGACGCAAACTACGCCAAGCTCGGCGTCAAGTTCGCCATCGCACTTGCGGTGGCCGTACTGGCCTTCATTGGCAGCCGTAAATACAAGAAGAACGAGCCGATCAGCAAGGGCCTCGCGCACAGCGTGGGCGGCCTTGCCCTGCTGAACGTGGCGATCGCCACTCTCTGGCAGTAAGACTCCACACGCCCGACGACGACGGCGGCGCTTCCCGGCGAGGGGGCGTCGCCGTCGTCGTTCCCGCCGGGATCCGACGTCGAACTCCCTGGCGCCGGCGTGAACGGTCATAATCCTCTGACAGCGGACAGCCCGTGCACCGCGGCTCCCGAATCCATAGGATTGGTGCGAAGGTTCGCGCGGAAGCCCGAACCGGATCTGAATCTAAGCTGAGGAGTGGATATGGCAGCAACACGCACCGCGCACACTGTATGGAACGGCGACCTGTTCGAGGGGTCCGGCAACACCACGCTGGACAGCTCCGGACTGGGCACCTACGCCGTCACGTGGAAGGCCCGAGCGGAACAGTCCGAAGGCAAGACCAGCCCCGAAGAGCTGATCGCCGCAGCGCACTCGGCCTGTTTCTCCATGGCGTTCAGCCTGGCGCTCAGCCAGGCCGGCTTCACCGTTGAAGAGGTCCACACCAAGGCCGATGTAACCTTCGTGCCGGGCACCGGCATCACCGGGAGCCACCTGACGGTGAACGCCACCATCCCGGGCATCTCGGAAGAGGAGTTCCAGAAGATCGCCGGGGAAGCCAAGGTCGGCTGCCCTGTCTCAGGTGCACTGGCCAGCATCGACATCACCATGGACGCCACGCTCGCAGCTTCCTAAGCGCAGCCGGAACGCGCCGCTCCCGGAACTTCCGGGCCGCCGCACCGCGAAGGCCCCGCTCCTGCCCTGGTTATCGGGGCGGGAGCGGGGCCTTCGTTTCGTCGGACCTCGGTGGATCAGGGAGGGAGGACCTAGTCCTTGCGGGTGCGGGCCGGCAGGGGCGCCGGCAGCAGCCGCCGGTAGCCTTCACGCAGCGGAGGCCGGTCCGTGGGAAGTTCCTGGATCATTTCCTTGAGCGCACCGATGCCGTACTCCAGCTGGGGGTCCCTGCCGGCTGCGTAGGCATGCGGCGGGAAGGTGACCTCAATGTCCGGCGTGACGCCGTAATTCTCGACGTTCCAGCCTACGCCGCCGCTGAACCAGGTGGCGTAGCGCGGCTGCGTCACACCGGTGCCGTCAGCGAGGGAGAAGCGGTTGTCGATGCCCACCACGCCGCCCCAGGTCCGCGTGCCGATGACCGGCCCGATGCCGCGCAGCTTGGACACCTGCGTGATGATATCCCCGTCCGAGCCGGCAAATTCGTCCGTCAGGATGACCACCGGGCCGCGCGGCGCGTGGTGTGGGTACGTCCGCGGCCTCTCACCGCGGGGCATGCTCCACCCGGTCACCTTGCGGCCAATGAGTTCGGCGACAAGCTGGGACGTGTGCCCTCCCCGGTTGCGCCTGACGTCCACGATCAGCCCGTCCAGTGCCGTCTCGGTATCAAGGTCGCGGTGGAGCTGGGCCCAGCCGTTCGCCATCATGTCCGGGATGTGCAGGTAGCCGTACGTACCTGCCGATGCTTCGCGTACAGTCCTGCGGTTGCCGGCCACCCACTCCTGATAACGCAGGCGTTCCTCGTCCTTGACCGGCACCACAGCAATGCGGCGCTGCCTGCCTGCGGCTTCGCCGTGGGCGGCTCCGTTGCGCAGGGTCAGCTCAACAGCCTTCCCTGCGGCTCCGACCAGCTGCATGGCAGGTGTCAGTCCTTCGGACAGCTCCACGCCGTCAATGGCGAGCAGGATATCCCCCGCCTTTGCGTCTGCGCCGGGCCTGGTCAGGGGTGAGGTTGCCAACGGGTCTGACGACTCCCCCGCCAGGATGCGGGTGATTTCCCAGCCTTTCCCGGTGAAGGCCAGATCAGCACCCAGCCTGCCCTGCCCGTTACTGCCGTTTTCGGTGACGGCTGCCGGACGAACGTAGGCGTGGGATGTCCCCAGTTCGCCGTGCAGCTCCCACAGCAGGTCCACGAGGTCGTCATGCGAGCCGAGCCGGTCCACGATGGGGCGGTACCGGCGGTGCACGGATTCCCAGTCCTGTCCGGCCATGTCCTCGGTCCAGAAGAAGTCACGCTGGAGCCGCCAGGCTTCGTCGAACGCCTGGCCCCACACACTCAGCGGATGCAGGAGCACACGGATGCGGCTGACGTCCACCTTCACCAGTTGGCCTGAATCTTCGTCGCCCTTGGCATCTGCGGGCGACACCCGGATCTGCTTGTCGTGCAGGAAGACAACCTTCCTTCCGTTACCGGACACCCGGTAGCTGTCCAGTGCGTCCACGATGGTGGTCGTCTTGCGCTTTGCCATGTCGAAACGCACCAGGCTGGGGGCGGCATCTTTGTCGTCGGTGCTGGCCCGGCCGTCGCCGGTCACGCCGGCCAGGGCGTTGTCCAGCCACAGCAGCGCTCCGGGCGTGGCCTCGAGCGCAGAGTAGTTGCCTTGGGGAACCGGAACTCCGATCACCCGGTGCGCCAACCCGTCAGCGTCCACCCGGACGTCGGGCACGCCTGAACCTTCGCCGTGTGCGTCGCCGTTGCCGGCGCCGGACCCGGAGGATGCACCGTCCGGTCCGTCCGCGAGGTCAACCGAGGGACCAAACGGCGACGGCGTGTCCGCAGCAAGGGCCACGAGGTAGGGCTTGATGGGGCTGGGGAAGGACAAGTCAAAGGAATGTCCGTCGTACACGGGATCGAAGCTGCGGTTGGACAGGAACGCAATGAATTTGCCATCAGGAGTGAACGACGGCGACGCATCGCGGAAGCGTCCGTCGGTGACGTCCACGATCCGGAATTCCGGATCGTCCACCCTAACGATCCGGAGACGGCTGCGTGACCCGAAGGATGTGACCGGTTCGGACCAGCCGAGCCAGGCCGAGTCCGCGGACCAGCAGAGCCCGTCGATGGTGCCCTCGCCGATGCTGGTGACAAGCTTGATGGTCCCGCTTCGGGTGTCGGCCAGGTAGACGTCGCCGAAAGCGGTCCCAATGGCAAGGGTGCGGCCGTCCGGGCTGGCCTCGATGGCACTGGCCCGGGTGGGCTTGGGGAAATCGATCTTCTGCAGGCGCGACGAACCGGCCCGGCCTGCCTCCACGGCCACGCGTTCCGGCGCACCGCCGGCGACGTCGCTTCCGCCTTCTGCGCTGTGGGGAGCGACCTGCGCAGTGCCGCTTGCATCATGCCCCGGGGCCGCCGGCTGCAGGGAATCATCGCCCGCCGGTGATGCCACGGCAGGGACGTTGGTCCCGGAAGCCGGGACGGGCCTCGGCAGGGACGTTGCGGTTTCCTGCTCCCCGGCCGGCTGGGGGCGCGGGGTCGGCGCCGGCCTGTCACCGGCCACCTGCGGCGCGATTTCGTTGATGTACAGGGCCTCCGCGCCGTCGTGGTCGGCAACGTAGGCAATTCGGCCATCGATGAGCGGCCGCGGCAGGCGGGCACGGACACCGGGAGTGGCCTCCACAACCCGCGAAGGGCCGTCCTTGTGACGGAGCCAGTGAATGGTCCCGTGCGCCTCCACCGCGCTGGAGGAGCCGCTGTGGTCCGGAATCACGCCGCCAAGGTGCCGTGTGGTCTTCAGGAGGGCCGGCCTCCGCCCCTGGGAGGCCGATCCCAGCGAAATGTCGAGCTTGACTGCCTCTGAACCCAGGTCAGGGAGCAGCCAGAGCTCTCCGGCGGATTCGAACACCACCCGCTTGCCGTCCGTGGCGGCGTGGCGTACATAGAAATCTTCGTGATCGGTGTGGCGGCGCAGTCCGGTGCCGTTCGGCAGCACCGAATACAGGTTTCCATAGCCTTCGTGGTCGGAAAGGAAGGCGATCCGCCCGTCCACCCACATGGGGTCGGCGAGGTTGCCGTCCAGTTCCGGGACGAGGCGTTCGAATTCCCCGTTGCCGTCGGCGTCGATCCAGAGCTTTCCGGCGGTTCCGCCGCGGTACCGCTTCCACCAGGCTGGCTCGCGCGAGAGCACACTGGCCACGACCACGGGGCGTTCATCGCCGATCTCCGGCCCGAATGCCACCGATTCGACGGGACCGAACGGGAGTTCCTCCGACCAGCCACCCTCCAGCGGCACACTGTACGCATGCGTATGGCGGCTTTCGGCCTGCCGGAAGGCGCTCGTGACCAGGACATCGCCGGCAGCGGTGAAGCCCTTGACCCGGGTGGAAGCATGGCCGAAGTACGTCAGCTGACGGTACCCTCCGCCGTCGACCTCAGCAGTGACAACCTCAGGCGCTGTCCCCTGCACGACCGTCCACACCAGGCGCTTGCCATCGGGCGTGAAACGCGGGTTGCGGGCCGGCAGCTGAAGGGAGGAAACGCGCCATGCGCGGCCTCCGTCCAGAGGCGCAATCCAGACGTCGTCTTCGGCCACGAAGGTGACCAGATCGCCGTGCAGATGCGGGAAACGAAAGTAGCTCGAGGAGGTCATCGTACGATCATAGTCAAAGTACGTGGGCCGGACGGGAGGTTCCGCCACCGTGCCGGGCATGGTGAGATGGATCATGCGAATCATCATGGCCGGCGCCTCAGGCCTCATCGGAAGCGACATGTCCGCCCATCTGCGTTCGGGTGGCCATGACGTCATCCGGCTGGTGCGCCGGGCACCGGCAGACGCCAACGAATTGCGCTGGGATCCGGCGGCCGGACAGCTTGATCCCGCCCACCTTGAGGGCGCCGACGCCGTAATCAACCTGGCCGGAGCCGGGATCGGAGACCGTCCCTGGACCCGCGGCCGCATTGATGAGCTGTTCCGCTCACGGCTGGACCCCACACGCACCCTCGCAGCCGCAATGGCAAGAACAGAACAGCCGCCAAGGGTCTTCATCAGCCAGTCCGGCTCCAACTATTACGGCGACCGCGGCGCTGCCGTGCTGCGGGAGAACTCTCCTGCCGGATCCGGAATCATGGCCAGGATCTGCCAGGAATGGGAAGCCGCCGCTCATGGAGCGCCCGCAGGCGTCCGTGTCGTCACCCCGCGGACAGGGGTGGTCCTCAGCAGGTCAGGCGGCGCGTTGGGACGCCTGTTGCCGTTGCTTCGGCTCGGTCTTGGCGGACCACTGGGCAACGGCAGGCAATGCTGGCCGTGGATTACGCTGCCGGACGTGTCCTCCGCCTTCAGTTTCCTGCTGACCTCCCCCTTGTCAGGTCCGGTCAACCTCTGTGCCCCCGAAACAGCGGATGTCAATGCACTGGTTGCCCGGCTGGCCGCCGCACTCCACCGGCCCGCCGTCTTCCGGGTGCCCGCGCCGGTGCTGCGGCTGGTCATGGGCAAGCTGGCCGACGAACTCCTGCTGGGGAGCCAGCGCATGGAGCCCGCTCTGTTGGCCGAGGCCGGATTCGAGTGGATGCATCCGTCACTCGCGCAGGCCGCGGCCTGGGCGACCGGCAAGGATTAGCCGCTTTGGCGCTTACGCCGCTGGCAGGATCTCCTGGATTTTCCACCGCCCGCCGGAGCTAACCAGGACCAGGCGAAGCTTCTGCTCCGGACCGGCAGGTTCCACCGCCACGACGTTACCCCCGGAGTCGGTCTCCCGGTATGCCGAGTTGGCCACGGTGATTGCCACCACCGCTCGTGCATCCGAGCCGCCGGGCTCTGCCTCGGCACGTGTCAGGGTGGTGTCGAAGCCCGTCAGGACATGACCGGCATCCCTGAGCCTCCCGCTGATTCCGGCATCGGCAGCGGCCGCCGGGGAGTTGGCCAGATTGACCTCGTCCAGCAGTTCGAATTGCCCTGAGCTCAACGCAGCCGACCGCAGCCCCGCCAGCCCCCGCGCGGCCTGTTCGGGCTGTTGCGATAGCGCCAGCTGCCGGGCATCCGCCGGAGCCGGGCCGGCGGCGGCCTCCGGCAGAACATCCGGTGCCGCTGGTGCCTGAACTGATTCGGGTGGCGCTGCCTGCTGCGGGGCCTGTGGAGGACCGGCCAGGAACCATGCCGTGGCGATTCCCGAACACGCAAGCGCTGCAACCGCGGCACCGATCCACCGCCGGCTTCGCCCTGCGTGACGGCCCGGAGCACGGCCCTTTGGCCCGGGGAGACTGCCCGAGCTGCCCAGGCGCCGGCGCCACGTGCGCAGCTTCGCCGCACGGCGGGCATTGCGTGACGGCGGAACGTTGCGGCGTGTCAGCAACCGGGGAAGCACGGTGGGGTGGACCGACCCGGAAAGGTCCACCGGGGCGGCGTCTGCGCTGCGATAGACAGAGCCGGCGAACTCCAGGGCTGTCGGCCGCTCCCGACGGTCCTCCTTCAAGCCCGCCTCCAATGCGGCGGCGAGGGCCGGCGGTACCCCCGGAACCAGCAGTGATAGCGGCGGACGGCTTTGGCCGTGTTCGGGTGCCTTGCCGGTCAGGCAGTACCAGCCGATCGCCGCCGCCGAATAGACGTCCCGCTCGGGCTGCAGCCCCGCCCGCAGCGCATCGACGGGGGCGGGGTCCACGAAGCCTTCCGTGCCGGCCGGGGCGCAATCCGCGGCGTCGCCCACCATGCGGGTAACGCCAAGGTCCGCCAGCAGGGGCTTGCCGTGGGCCGTAAACAGTATGTTGCCCGGCGCGACATCCGCGTGCATGAAACCTTTGCCGTGCAGGTACCCCAGCGCCTGCGCGAGGGGCGTCAGCACCGTGACGGTTTGGCCCACGCTCAGCGGGCCCCGGCAGCTGACCAGCCGGGCCAGGGATCCCCCGGCTGCATAGTCCATGACCAGCCCCAGGCCGCCGTCCGCTGCGCCTCGGAGCCTAACAACTTCGTGCGCCTTCACCAGATGGTCGTGATCGAGTGCGGAGAGAATCCGCAGCTCACGGCGCACGGCCTGTTCGGTGTCCGGGTCCCCCCTGCCGGGCGCCCCGATGCCGGGCGCGGACCGTGCAAGGTGTTCCGGCGGTTCGAAGCATTTCACCGCAAACTCGCGGAGAGTCAGCTGTTCCCGGACAAGCCACACGCTCGCACTTGCGCCGCGGCCAAGTTCCCGTTCAACCTCGTAGCCGGGAACCTCAGGGGCCGCGCCGGCAGGTCCCCCGCCGGCGGCGTCCGCGGATCCCAGTGCCGGAACCGGCGCCGGACCGTGCTCGCCTGAACCGCCGTCGTCGTCGAATTTCTCCATACCCAAGGAATAGCGGAATCGGCGGAATTCCGCAGAAGTTATCCACAGGCCTCGAAGTGAGAGGTTAAGCACAGAACCCGGCTCCACGGCGGACGGGGTCTAAGCTGGATACCATGACTCTTGAGTTTTCCACGCTGGGTCTTGCTCCGGATTTCGTTGATTACATGAAGGGCTGGGACATCCAGCGCGAACTCCATGACAAAGTCGTCGCAGCTGAGGCACCCAGTACAGTCCTCCTCCTCGAGCATGCCGCCGTATACACTGCCGGCAAGCTCACAGAAGACCACGAACGACCCTTCGACGGGACTCCCGTCGTAGCGGTGGACCGCGGCGGCAAGCTGACCTGGCACGGGCCCGGCCAGCTGATCGCCTATCCGATCCTCAAGCTGAAGAACCGGTCCGGCATCCGTGACTACGTTGAACGGCTTGAATCTGTCATGATCGCCGTCATGGCGGACTACGGCATCAATGCCGAGCGGATCAAGGGCCGTGCCGGCGTCTGGATCAAGGCCGACAGCAAGGGCCCGGACCGCAAGATAGCCGCGATCGGCATCCGGGTCCTGGACGGAGTCACAATGCATGGCATCGCCATCAACTGCAACAATGATCTGGCGCCCTATGCCCAGATCATTGCGTGCGGCATTACAGACGCCGGTGTCACCACAATGTCCATTGAGGCCGGCAGGACCATTACCCCGGGCGATATTGCGGAGCGGGTAGTGGAAGAATTCCGTAAGCACGAAGAAGCACTCGTCTCAAGCCCCGAAGGAGCTCTACTGTGACACTGGCACCAGAAGGCCGGAAGATGCTGCGTATTGAGCAGCGCAATGCGGCTACTCCGGTGGAGCGTAAGCCGGAGTGGATCAAAGCCAAGGTCCAGATGGGCCCGGAGTTCGTCCAGCTCAAGAACCTGGTGAAGAAGGAAGGCCTGCACACCGTCTGTGAAGAAGCAGGCTGCCCGAACATCTTCGAGTGCTGGGAAGACAAGGAAGCCACCTTCCTGATCGGCGGCTCCGAGTGCACCCGGCGCTGTGATTTCTGCCAGATCGATACCGGCAAGCCCTCCCCCGTGGACATGTTCGAACCCACCAAGGTGGCCCGCTCGGTCCAGGCCATGCAGCTGCGCTACGCCACCGTGACCGGCGTGGCCCGTGACGACCTCGCCGACGAGGGCGTCTGGCTCTACGCCGAAACAGTCCGGAAGATCCACGAACTAAACCCGGGCACCGGCGTCGAACTCCTGATCCCGGACTTCTCCGGCAAACCCGAACACATCGCAGCGATCTGCGACTCCAAGCCCGAGGTCTTCGCGCACAACGTCGAAACCGTGCCGCGGATCTTCAAGCGCATCCGCCCCGCCTTCCGGTACGAGCGGTCCCTGGACGTCATCACGCAGGGCCGGAACCTGGGCATGGTCACCAAGTCCAACCTGATCCTGGGCATGGGCGAGACCCGCGAGGAAATCTCCGAAGCCCTCCGGGACCTGCACGACGCCGGCTGCGACCTGATCACCATCACCCAGTACCTGCGCCCCTCCGAACGGCACCTGCCGGTGGACCGCTGGGTCAAGCCGCAGGAATTCGTCGACCTCGCCACCGAAGCAGAGGAAATCGGCTTCCTCGGCGTCATGTCCGGGCCCCTGGTCCGTTCCTCCTACCGTGCCGGCCGCCTGTGGGCCACCGCGATGCGCAAGAAGGGCTGGGAAATCCCGGACGAACTCGCGCACATCGAGTCCTCCGGCAGCACCCGCCAGGAAGCCAGCTCCCTCATCGCAGCACACCACTAGGAGCTTTCGTAACATTTATGCCTGAGGGCCGGCACCGGAGTACTTCGGCGTCCGGCCCTCAGGCATAAATCACGTAGAATTAAGGCACTATGGCGAATTCCCCTGATTCCAGCAAACCGACTCCGGCAGCCTCCGACGCTCCGAAGCGTGGCCTCTTCTCTCGCAAGCCGAAGGAAGCCAAGGTCAAGAAGCCCAGCAGGCTGAAGCAGATCAACGAAGTCTTCCAGATGACGCGCCGTCACGACCCCATGGTGGTCTGGATGATGCTGCTCGCCTTCCTCGGAGTCGTAGCCGTCAGCTTCCTGGTGGGCTTCCTCCTCGAAAACTGGATCACGGGCCTGATCATCGGCATCCCTCTTGGGCTGCTTGCCGCCACCCTCATCCTCTCGCGCCGCGCTGAACGGGCCGCTTTTGCCCAGATCGAAAACCAGCCGGGCGCTTCCGGCGCCGCACTGGGCACGCTGAAGCGCGGATGGATCACCGAGGACCAGCCGGTTGCGGTCAACCCTCGCACCCAGGACGCCGTCTTCCGTGCCATCGGCCGCCCCGGCGTCGTGCTGGTCAGTGAAGGGCCCACCCACCGGGTCCGCCCGCTCGTCGACGCCGAGCGCAAGCGGCTGGCACGCATCCTGCCCAACGTCACCGTCCACGTTATCGAGAGCGGCCGCGGCGAGGGCCAGGTGCCCATCAGCCAGGTCGCCAAGAAGATGAACAAGCTGGACAAGGAACTGACCAAACTCGAGGTCAACGCGGTTTCGAAGCGCATTTCCTCGCTGGGAAACCGCCTCCCCATCCCCAAGGGAATCGACCCCTACAAAGCCCGGCCGGACCGCAAAGCAGCCCGCGGCCGTTAGCAGCACAGGCAACGCCCCGGAAACCGGCCATCTGGCCGGCAACCGGGGCGTTTGCTTTGGGCCATGTGCCAGCCACGCCAAAATGTCGTCAAAAGAAACCGGAGCACCGTGAAACTCCCCTCGAAATCCACCGTCATCCGGGTCTTCCGGGCCCTCGCCGTAGCCGAAGCCTTCAGCTGGGCGGCACTCCTCACCGGAATGTACTTCAAGTGGGTGGCCCGGACCACGGAGCTTGGCGTGGAAATTGCCGGACCGATACACGGCGCCCTCTTCGTCGCCTACGGCGTAGCGGCGCTGGCCCTGTGGCGGCTGCAACGGTGGCCCTTTCCCGTTGCCTTCTTCGCCGGGGTCTCTGCGGTGTTTCCCTTTGCCACGGTCCTGTTCGAGCGCTGGGCAGGCAAGCGGGGCTACCTGACGGCACCGGGCACCGACCGGCGCGCAGCCAGGGAACACGAAACCGCCGGCGTCTGAGCCAAATCCCGGAGTCCGAGCCGAGCCCGCCGGCCTGAGCGTCCATTGCCCGGGCGGCGGGTCCGCCCGCACTGACGCCGGGCCTGCTACATGCGCACCAGGATGGTATTCATCGCTTTATCGTGCAGGCCGCGGTGATCCGGATCGAAAATGACCGCCGGGATCACCAGGCACAGCAGCAAGGTGCGGACCAGCGCGGCCAACGGCCCAGCCGGAGCACCACCCAGGCGCACCACATGAATGCCCAGTAACCGGTGGCCGATGCTGTAGCCAAGAGTGCCGATCAGTAGGATCTGTTCCGCCGCAAAAACCGCCAGCGTTGCCCATGGGTCCCCGCCGAACGCGTAATTGCTGATCACGAGCGCCAGTCCCCAGTCAATGCAGATGGCCAGTATCCTACGACCGGCACGTGCGATGGAACCCCGGCCCGCCTCGGGCAGGCCAAGGCGCTCCCCCGGATATTTCGAAATGCCGGAGGTGTCCGGCCCGCTCAACCAGGAGCCTATGTCTCTGCGATCAACCACAGATCAAGCCTATCGGGTGCACGGCTCCCGCGGTTCATCGGATCTCTCACCGGAACTCCCGTGAACTTTCGGGAGAAGTTCACTCTATGGATGCGGATGGACCACAGTGTGGACACCGTATAGCGTTTACATATCAGGCGGTTCTGTAACCTGCCGGAAACATAGCGGACATGGCCGGGAAATCCCGTGTCCCTAGGGTGGTAACAGTTGCTAGCGAGCTAGGAGCGGGGACACTTTTGTGTTTTCGCGCCGTCGGATTGCGCTGGACCACATGGCTTTCCAGCCAGTTATTACTTATGCGTAAGGAGCATAGATGTTTAAGACTGCGGACGAGGTCCTCAAGTTCATCAAGGACGAAGATATTAAGTTTGTCGATATCCGCTTCACCGACCTTCCTGGCGTGCAGCAGCACTTCAACGTGCCGGCTAAGAGCGTTGATGCAGACTTCTTCATCAATGGCCAGCTCTTCGACGGTTCGTCCATCCGCGGCTTCCAGGGCATCGCCGAGTCCGACATGCAGCTCATCCCGGACGTCACCACGGCGTTCCTGGACACGTTCCGCATGGAGAAGACGCTCGCTTTGAACTTCTCCATCGTGAACCCCCGCACCGGTGACCCTTACCACCGCGACCCCCGCGGCGTGGCAGAGAAGGCTGAGGCCTACCTCGCGTCCACCGGCATCGCCGACACCGCGTTCTTCGCGCCTGAAGCCGAGTTCTTCGTCTTCGACAACGTCCAGTACCAGTCCTCGCCGCAGGGCAGCTTCTACAAGATCGACTCCGAAGAAGCACACTGGAACACCGGCCGCGAAGAAGAAGGCGGAAACCTGGGCTACAAGACCCCCGTCAAGGGCGGTTACTTCCCGGTCTCCCCCACCGACAAGCAGGCTGACCTGCGCGACGCCATGTGTGTTGCGCTGGACGAAGCCGGCCTTGAGGTCGAGCGCAGCCACCACGAAGTCGGCTCCGCCGGCCAGGCTGAGATCAACTACAAGTTCACCACGCTGACCCACGCGGCGGATGACCTGCAGAAGTTCAAGTACGTCATCAAGAACACCGCCGACGCCTGGGGCAAGTCGGTCACCTTCATGCCGAAGCCCGTCTTCGGTGACAACGGCTCGGGCATGCACTGCCACCAGTCGCTGTGGAACGGTGGCGAGCCGCTGTTCTACGACGAAAAGGGCTATGCCGGTCTCTCCGACATGGCACGCTGGTACATCGGCGGCCTGCTGAAGCACTCCTCCGCCGTCCTCGCTTTCACCAACCCGACGGTCAACTCGTACCGCCGCCTGGTCAAGGGCTTCGAAGCTCCGGTCAACATGGTTTACTCGCAGGGCAACCGCTCCGCCGGTATCCGCATCCCGATCACGGGCTCCAACCCGAAGGCCAAGCGCATCGAGTTCCGCGCTCCGGACCCCTCCTCCAACCCGTACCTGGCGTTCGCTGCCCAGCTGATGGCCGGCATTGACGGTATCCGCAACCGCATCGAACCGCCGGCTCCCATCGACAAGGACCTCTACGAGCTCCCCGCCGAAGAAGCCAAGGACATCCCCAAGGCTCCGGGCACCCTCGAGGAAGCCCTGGAAGCCCTGGCCGAGGACAACGAGTTCCTCCAGGCCGGCGGCGTGTTCACCCAGGACCTGATCGACACCTGGATCGAGTACAAGTACGAGAACGAGATCCGTCCGCTCTCCCTGCGCCCGAACCCGTACGAGTTCGAGCTCTACTACGGCGTCTAGTCGACACCGGCTGTCCGCCAGCGGATCGCACGACGACGGCCCCCACCTTCTGGTGGGGGCCGTCTTCCTTTTAACACGCCGGCCGCTAAGGCGTTGCCGGCTTCGAATACCGGTTCAGCGCTTGCCGTACTTCTTATGGACAGCCTGCTTGGTGACGCCGAGGCACACGGCGATAGCCTCCCAGGAAAGCCCTGCCTGACGGGCGCGGAGCACAGCTTCCGTTTCGGTGCGCGCCAGCTCCTTGTGGAGCTCCGCGACGGTGTACAACGCCTCCGCCGGACCCTTGCCATCCATTGAACCGATTAGCGTCTTCATGACCCACCTCCTTCGTCAACCTTAGTTGACGAAGAGTCGGGCGTCAATCAAAGTTGACAAGAGGGGGAAGCCGGCGGCGACTCAGAAGGCCCGGTACATGGTCCGCTGCGGCCCGGCGTTGCCGCCAAAGTACTGCCCGCGGTCCTCGAAACCGGCTTTGCGGTAAGCCGCCTGGCCCGCGGGATTGCGCTCGTTCACGGAAAGGACGACGCCGGCCTCTCCCCCGCCCAGCCGGGCTGTCAGTTTAGCGGCCTCCCGGACCGCTGCAGAGGCGGCAAGGGTGCCCAGTCCCTGGCCTTGGCGGCGGCGGTCGATGAGGAATCCGCGCAGCAACCACACTGACTCGTCATCGGCCCAACCGGCGAGCGATGCCGCGCCGCGCTGCAGCGTCAGCACACCAACTGCCGTACCGCCGGAGTCCACCACATAGGGAACGCGCGAATCCTCTTCCAGTGCCACGAGCATCATGCGCAGCGGATCGCCGGCGAAGTCCTGCTGCTCGGCGGCGAGCTCCAGTTCCGCGATTTCGCCGAGCTTGACTGCCCTAGCGTCGTCGTCGAGGTTTTTCAGGGCGATGAGCCACACGTCTTCAGGCATGCAAGAAGCGTACCCAACCCGCCCGCAGTAACCGCCCCGGGCGGTCCGCCCCGGTCCCGGCCAGCCGCGCCGCCAGCCGGAACCGACGGTCGGGTCAGGGGTCAGGCCACCGGGTCCTGGGGTGCCCCGGCGGGGTCCATCCAGAAGACCTCCCACAGGTGGCCGTCCGGGTCCTGGAAGCTGTGCGTGTACATAAAGCCGTAATCCTGGGCCTCTTCGGACGGGGTGCCGCCCGCAGTGAGCGCTGACCTGACCAGCTCGTCCACGGCCTCCCGGCTGTCCACAGAGAAGGACACAATGGCCTCCGTGGCGCTACGGGCGTCGGCAACGGGCTTAGAGGTGAATGTCTTGAAGTAGCCCTCCACCAGCAGCATCACGAAGGCGTTGTCGTTGATGATCATGGACGTGGCGTTCTCGTCCGTGAAGTCAGGGTTGAAGGAAAAACCCAGCGCGGTGAAGAATTCCACGCTTTTGTCGAGGTCCTTGACGGGGAGGTTCAGGAACAATTGCTTGGCCATGGGCTCCAAAATAGCACCGTGGTCCAGGCATGTCAGCCCCGGAACGCTCCCCGCCGGGCCTCCCGAATTACAGCACCTTGGAAAGGAAATCCCGGGTGCGCTGCTGCTGGGGGTTCCCGAAGAGCTCCTCGGGGCGTCCCTGCTCGCAGATGACCCCGTCAGCCATGAACAGCACGCGGTCGGCCACTTCCCGGGCAAAGCCCATCTCGTGGGTGACCAGCACCATCGTCATGCCCTCGCGGGCGAGGTCCTTGATGACCTGCAGGACCTCGCCCACCATCTCCGGATCGAGTGCGGACGTTGCCTCGTCGAAGAGCATGATGTCAGGGTTCATGGCCAGCGCCCGGGCGATGGCGACGCGCTGCTTCTGTCCGCCGGAAAGCGACGCCGGCCGGGCCTCGGCCTTCTCGGCGAGGCCGACGCGGTCCAGGAGCTTCAGTGCGTTGGCCCTGGCCTCGTCCTTGCCCTGCTTCCTGGACTCCACCGGTGCCAGCATGATGTTCTCGATCACGGACATGTGCGGGAACAGGTTGAAGTGCTGGAAGACCATGCCGATGTGCCGGCGGACCTCGTTGATATCCACCTTGGGGTCCGTCACGTCGAAGCCGTCCACGGTGACGTGGCCGCCGGTGATGTCCTCCAGCTTGTTCAGGCAGCGCAGGAAGGTGGACTTCCCCGAGCCGGACGGTCCGATCACGCAGACCACCTCGCCTTCGGCGACCTCGGCGTTGATGCCTTTGAGCACCTGGTTGGAACCGAAGGACTTCGTCAGTTCCCTAACGGAGATCTTGCTGGGTGCAGTAAGTGCCGTGCTCATTTGTTGAACCTCTTATCCGCGACGTTGGCCAGTTTGGTCAGCAGCATGATGACCACGAAGTACAGGACCGCGACAATCAGCAGGGTTTCGGTGATCCGGAAGTTCCCTGCGTAGATCTGCTGGCCCTGGTAGAGCAGTTCGGCGAAACCGATGGCGAGCAGTAGCGAGCTGTCCTTGAGCATGATGATCAGCTGGTTGATCAGGGAGGGCGTCATGATCTTGAACGCCTGCGGGACCACTACTTTTTGCATGGACTTGGCGTATCCGAGGCCCAGGCTGCGGCTGGCTTCGAGCTGGCCCGGGTCCACCGACTGGATGGAGCCGCGGACGATTTCGGTGATGTAGGCGCCGGCGTTGAGGCTGAGCGTCAGCACGCCGGCCACCCAGATATCAATGGGCTGGCCGGTCAGCTGGGGAATGCCGAAATAGAAGAAGAAGGCCCAGACCAGCAGCGGGGTACCTCGGAAGATGCTGACGAAGGTGGTGGCGATCCCGCGCAGCACCACGCTGGTGGAGATCTTCAGGAACCCCATGAAGAGGCCGATCAGCATGGCCAGGGCGAAGGAAATCGCGGTGACCAGGACGGTGTTGCCGAGGCCCTTCATCAGTGCCGGGAAGCTGTTGACCAGCAGGTCCCAGAAGCTGGACTCGGCCGCCTGTGTGGGGTCCTTGAGGTACTTGTCCAGGATCTCCTGGTACTTCCCGCTGGACTTCAGCTCCGCCAACCCGGTGTTGAACGCTTGCAGCAGTTCGGGGTTCTGGCCCTTATTCACGGCAAAACCGTAGGAGCCGCCCTTTTCCTTCTCGGACACGGCCTTGAGGCCGTTGTTCTGGCTGATGCCGTAGGCCAGGACCGGATAGTCATCGAAAACGGCGACGGCGTTCCCTGACTTTACGAGCTCGTACATGGTGGCGGACTGGTCCAGGGCTTTGACCGTAAAGCCGTACTGGCCGGCGATCGACGTGGCGAACGTTTCGCCCTCACTGCCGGTCTTGGCGGTGACCGTCTTGCCTTTGAGGTCTTCGTATCCCTTGATGTCCGTGTTGGACTTGGCAACGGCCATCTGCACGCCCGACTCGAAGTAGGGGTCGGAGAAGTCGTAGATCTGCTTGCGGGGCTCCGTGATGGACATCCCGGCGATGACGCCGTCCACCTGGTTGGAGGACAGCGCCTGCAGGGCCGCATTGAAGCCGAGCGACTTGATCTCGACGGCGAAACCCTGGTTCTTGGCGATCTCGCGGATGATGTCCATGTCGATGCCGGTCAGTTCACCGCCGGCGTCGCGGAATTCGAACGGAGCGAACGTGGTGTCCGTACCGATGACGAAGGTCTTTCCGGAAAGGCTCGACGGCGCGGCCGCCGGGTGCGCTGAACCGGCGGCCATCGCTGTGGCTGCCGGTGCGTCCGCCGGCGCCGCGGCGGCGCCGGCGGCACCGAAGAGCATCGCGGCCAGGGCCAGCAAGGCTCCGATGACTGTGGCCGTCCGAGGCCTGGCGGCCTTGGTCTGCTGGAGTCCGGGCAAGTTGATACAACTCCTAGGTAAATGCGGCAACCGGTCCCGAAGACCGGCAAAGTACCCCTCGAGGCTACCCGCATTTCCCCATCAGACCGGAGAAGCCTGCCTCACTGACGTTTACTGGCCATAAAACACACGGTCAAAAACCGCACGGGCCTGCCTGCTGATCCGCAGGTAGTCCTCTTCGAGCGCCGCAGCGTTGCCTGGCTGGTAGCCGCACCAGCGGGCAACGGCTTCCAGGTCCCTGCGGGAGGAGGGCAGCAGGTCGGAGGCGCGCCCGGTCCAAATCACGTTGGCCGACCTGATGCGGCTGGCCAGCCGCCAGGCTTTGAGCAGCAGTTCGGCCTCGTCCGGTTCAAGGAATCCCAGGGAGGCCGCCGCTTCCAGCGCCGGCACAGTGGAGGTGGTCCGCAGTTCCGGGTGCTGGCCCGCATGTTGCAGCTGCAGCAGTTGCACGAGCCACTCGACATCGCTCAGGCCGCCGCGGCCCAGCTTGAGGTGCCGGGCGGGATCCGCGCCCCGGGGCAGCCGTTCTGCTTCGACCCTGGCTTTGACGCGGCGGATTTCCCGCACGTCCTTCTCCGAGAGTTCCGCCGGATAGCGGACGGGGTCGATCAGCTGTACGAAGTCCGCGGCAAGGTCGTCGTCACCTGCGATGGGCAGTGCACGCAGCAGTGCCTGGGCTTCCCAGACCAGCGACCACCGGCGGTAGTACTCCGCATACGAGTCCAAGGAACGGACCATGGCGCCGCTCTTGCCTTCGGGCCGCAGGTCGGCATCCACCATCAGCACCCGCTCGGCCAGGATGGCGGGCTTGAGCGGCTGGGTCAGCAGATTCGAAATATGGCCCACGATCTGGGCGGCCTGGTTCTGCGCCTCTTCCTCGGAGACCCCCGGCAGTCCGCGGTGGACGTACATGACATCCGCATCCGAGCCATACCCGATTTCACGGCCGCCCTGCCGCCCCATAGCCACCACCAGGACGCGTGTCTTGAGGGGACCCGACGCGGCCACGATTCCCTCGGCCACCCGCAGGGCTCCCAGTACCGCTGCGCGGTCCGTGTCCGCCAGGGCGGCGCCCACCTGGTCCTGGTCCAGCAGGCCGGCGCTGTCCGCAATGGCAACCCTAAGGATCTCCCTGCGCCGGATCAGCCGGATAAGCCGCATGGCGCTTTCCGGATCCTCATGCCGCGACATTTTCGACGTGATTTCCAGCCACTGGGCTTCAAATTCCAGCGGGGCAAGGTCCTTGTCGGTCCCCAGCCAGGCGACCGATTCCGGGGAGACCTCCAGGAGGTCGGCCATCAGCCTGGAGTTGGAGAGCACATGGCACAGCCGCTCGGCGGCGGCCGTCGAGTCCCGCAGCATCCCCAGATACCAGTGCGTTGTTCCCAGCGCCTCGCTGACGCGGCGGAAACCCAGCAGCCCGGCGTCGGGGTCCACACCGTCGGCGAGCCACCCGAGCAGGATGGGCAGGAGCTGGCGCTGCAGGGCCGCGCGCCGGCTGACGCCGGCGGTGAGGGCCTCAATATGCCGCATGGCGCCCCGCGGGTCCAGGTAGCCGAGGGCGGCCAGGCGGCCCTGGGCGGCCTCCGGCGTCAGCCGGGCTTCTTCACTGCTCAGCTTGGCGGCGGTGTTCAGCAGCGGGCGGTAAAAAATGCGCTCGTGCAGTTCACGGACAGAGCGTTTGGTTTTCTGCCAGGCGGCCAGCAGGGCATCGGGGTGCGGGCGTTCACGGGCGAACGGGCCGAGCACGGCCTTCGCGAGGGCGCGGAGGGCATCTTCCCGCACCGGCATCAGGTGGGTGCGGCGCAGCTGGAAGAGCTGGATCCGGTGCTCCAGGAGCCGCAGATAACGGTAGGCGTGGTCGAATTCGGCGGCGTCCGTCCGTCCGATGTAGCCGCCGGCGGAGAGGGCGGCGATGGCGGAGGTGGTATCCCGGTGACGAAGGGATTCGTCGGCCTTGCCGTGCACCAGCTGCAGCAATTGAACCGTGAATTCGACATCGCGCAGGCCGCCACGGCCCAGTTTGATCTGGCGCTGCTCCTCATCCGCCGGGATGTTGTCCGTGACCCGCCGGCGCATGGCCTGTACGGATTCCACAAAGCCTTCCCTGTTTGCCGAACCCCAGATCAGCGGGAGCACCGCAGCCTCGTACTGTGCGCCCAGTTCCGAGTCCCCGGCAATGGTCCGCGCTTTAAGGAGCGCCTGGAACTCCCAGCTCTCGGCCCACCGGGCGTAGTAGCTCTGATGGGACGCCAGGGTCCGCACCAGTGGCCCGGACTTGCCCTCGGGCCGCAGGTTGGCATCCACTTCCCAGAGGCCGGGCTCCCGGCCAATGGACATGATGGCCCTCGAGATCCCGGTGGCGAGGGCGGTGCCAATGGTGTTGGCGCGGGCGTCGTCGAGTCCGTCAGCCTCGATCACGTAGATGACGTCGACGTCGGAAATGTAGTTGAGTTCGCGGGCACCGCACTTCCCCATGCCGATGACGGCAAGCCCGACGTCGGCAACCTCCGCCGCGTCGAACTGCTCGCCTGCTTCGGCCCGGGACACTGCCAGGGCCGCTTCAATGGCCGCACCGGCGAGGTCCGCAAGCTCGGCCCCTGCGGCGGGCATAAAGTCCAGCGGATCGGCGGCACACAGATCCTTGACCGCCAGGTCCACCACGCCCCTGCGGTACGCCGTGCGCAGCGCCACATAGGCCTCGGGACCGGACAAGCCGGCCACCGGCCGGCGCGCCTTCGGGTCGGCCTGCACGGACCGCAGAAGCCGCGACCTCAACTCCCCGGCATCTGCCGCGACCGGCTCCGGGCTCGCGACCACGTCGAAGGCGTCAAGGTGCTCCGGATGGCGGATCAGAAATTCACCCAGGGCCTCGGAGGCGCCCAGGACCCGGTAGAGCGGCTCGCTCGTGTCGATGTCCGCGGCAGCGAGCTTCCGAAGGTCGGGATGCTTCTCGATCAGCCGCACCAGCGACTGCAGAGCGGTGTCGGGGTTGGCGGCCAGGTGGAAGCCCGCGAACAGTGCCTCCTGGTCGATCCCCTCCAGTTCCCGGGCAGCCAGGAACCGCTCCCCCTTTTCCAGGTCACTGAAACCGGCGGAGATCAGGCGACGGGCAAGGCTCACCGCTGCCCCCTACAGGATGCCGAGATTACGCTGCAGCTCGTAGGGCGTCACCTGGAGACGGTAGTCCTGCCATTCGGCGCGCTTGTTGCGCAGGAAGTACTCGAAGACCTGCTCGCCAAGGATCTGCGGCATGAGTTCCGAATCCTCCATGGCCCTGATCGCGTCATGCAGGCTGGCAGGCAGCGGATCGTGTCCCATGGCCCGGCGCTCGGCCGAGCTCAGCGACCAGATATCATCCTCGGCGGCTGCAGGAATCTCGTAGCCCTCTTCGATGCCCTTGAGACCAGCACCCAGCAGCACCGCGTAGGCGAGGTAGGGGTTGGCCGCAGAATCGATGCCGCGGTATTCAATGCGTGCGGACTGGCCCTTGCCCGGCTTGTACAGCGGGACGCGCACCAGCGCGGAACGGTTGTTGTGGCCCCAGCTCAGGTAACTCGGCGCTTCGCCGCCGCCCCACAGCCGCTTGTACGAGTTCACGAACTGGTTGGTCACGGCCGTGAATTCGGGGGCGTGCTTGAGGATGCCCGCGATGAACTGTTTGGCCGTCTTGGAGAGCTGGAATTCGGCACCCGCTTCGTAGAAGGCGTTGGTGTCGCCCTCGAACAGCGAGAAGTGCGTGTGCATGCCCGAACCCGGGTGGGCTGTGAACGGCTTGGGCATGAAGGTGGCGTAGGTGCCCTGCTGCAGTGCCACTTCCTTGATAACGGTGCGGAAGGTCATGATGTTGTCCGCAGTCTGCAGGGCATCCGCGTAACGCAGATCGATCTCGTTCTGGCCCGGACCGGCTTCGTGGTGGCTGAACTCGACGGAGATCCCTACGGATTCGAGCATGGTGACGGCGGTGCGGCGGAAATCCTGTGCGACGCCGCCGGGGACGTGGTCGAAGTAGCCGCCCTCGTCGACGGGGACGGGCGAACCATCCGGGCCAGGCTCCTGCGATTTCAGCAGGTAGAACTCAATCTCGGGGTGGGTGTAGCAGGTGAAGCCCATGTCGGCCGCTTTGGCGAGGGTGCGCTTCAGGACGTTACGGGGGTCCGCCGCGGAGGGTTCGCCGTCGGGGGTCAGAATGTCGCAGTACATGCGCGACGTCTGTTCGGTCTCCCCGCGCCACGGCAGGATCTGGAACGTGGAGGGGTCCGGCTGCGCCAGCATGTCCGATTCGAACACCCGGGCCAAGCCCTCGATCGCAGAACCGTCGAAGCCCAGGCCTTCTTCGAAGGCACCCTCGACTTCGGCGGGGGCAAGCGCAACAGACTTGAGTGAACCCACGACATCCGTGAACCACAGACGCACGAACCGTACATCTCGCTCTTCGATCGTCCGCAGGACAAACTCTTGCTGGCGGTCCATTATGGCCTCTTCTCCGGATCAACATTTTGATGCCCCGGGTCCGTATTCCATAGAGCCGGCGGCAGCTCACGATTCACTTTACTAAGCATTCCCGCCGAATGTTGGAGCCGGACCTCCGCGTAACACAGCGTTAACACGCACAGCGACACTCCGCACCGGGCTCAGGGGACGGGACCGGCCTTCGGGGGACGTCGCTTTGTGACGCGATTCACCGGAACGTGCGGACCGTCCGGTAGCTAGGACGCACAGTACCGCATTACGCTCTAGCCATGGCCACAAGCAACAGTTCCGATTCCAGCATGTCCACTGAAGTACCTGCTCCCTACGGCAACGGTCCCGCGAATGCGGCCGCAACGCCGTCGGACACCGCCAAAAAGACCGTGGCACGAATCCGGACCCACCACCTGCAGCAGGCCAAAGACAAAGGTGAGCACTTTGCCATGCTGACGGCATACGAACAGTACACGGCTGAGATCTTCGACGAAGCGGGCATCGAGGTGCTTCTCGTGGGCGACTCCGCGTCCAACAACGTCTTCGGTAACGAAACCAGCCTTCCGGTCACCGTGGACGAGCTCCTTCCGCTGTGCCGCGCCGTGGCCCGGTCGGCCAAACGGGCGCTTGTGGTCGCGGACCTTCCGTTCGGAAGCTACGAGGTGTCAGCCGAGCAGGCCGTGGCCACCGGAGTCCGCTTCCTGAAGGAAGGACTCGCCCATGCCGTGAAGATTGAAGGCGGCAAGTTCTACGCTGACACCGTCCGGGCCATGGTCCAGGCCGGCATTCCGGTGATGGCGCACATCGGCTTCACCCCGCAGAGCGAGCACTCCTTGGGCGGTTACCGGGTCCAGGGCCGGGGCGATGACGCGCAGCGGCTGATCGACGACGCGGTCGCACTCGCCGACGCGGGCGCCTTCAGCGTCCTGATGGAAATGGTTCCGGCCGCCACTGCTGCGGCCGTTGATGCCGCCATTGCCGTTCCCACCGTGGGCATCGGCGCAGGTAACACCACCACCGGCCAGGTTCTTGTGTGGCAGGACATGGCGGGCCTTCGCGGCGGCAAGATGGCCAAATTCGTCAAACAATACGCTGACCTGCGCACATCGCTGAGCAATGCGGCCAAGGCCTACGGTGACGACGTCCGGACGGGCCAGTTCCCCGGCCCCGAGCATTCGTTCTAGCCGCAAGCTGGCCCGGGCCACCCGGTCCGCGGCTTAGTCCTCGTCGCCCTTTTCCCATGACTCGTTGCGTGCCTTGACCTTCTCCAGCGCATGCTCGGCTTCGGCGCGCGTCTTGTAAGGTCCGATCAGCTGCGTCCAGTCGGACATGGCGTCCTCTTCCACCTCATGGGTCTTGACGTTGTACCAGTACTCGGTCATCGCTGCTCCTCGCATCGTGCAGGCTTCGCGCCCGCTGAAAGTGATCCACGTAACGTAGGGCGTCATCGGCTTCCGATCCGGCTGTCCGTTACATGGGCTTCCGTGCCTGCTTATATGATCAATCTATGCCTTCTCTTGCCTCGACTGCACCCACCGGCACCCTGGTCCCCGGAACCGTCAGCCCGCAGCTGCCTGTCCCGGCGTCAATTCCCCGCCCCGAGTATGTGGGCAAGCCTGGTCCGGAGAAGTTCACCGGTTCGGAGGTGAAATCCGCCGAGACCATCGAGAAGATCAGGATCGCCAGCAGGATCGCCGCCCAGGCAATCGTTGAGGTCGGCAAGCACATCGAACCCGGCGTAACAACGGACCAGCTGGACAGGATCGGCCACGAATTCCTGCTGGATCACAATGCGTACCCGTCGACCCTGGGTTACCGGGGCTTCCCGAAATCCCTGTGCTCGTCGCTGAACGAAGTGATCTGCCACGGCATACCGGACAGCACGGTCGTCCAGGACGGCGACATCCTGAACATCGACATCACCGCCTTCATCGGAGGTGTCCACGGCGATACAAATTTCACATTTCTGGTGGGTGACGTCGATGAAGAGTCCAGGCTCCTCGTGGAGCGCACCAAGGAATCCCTGAACCGTGCCATCAAGGCCGTGGCCCCCGGACGTGAAATCAACGTGATCGGCCGCGCCATCCAGTCCTATGCCAAGCGTTTCGGCTATGGCGTTGTCCGGGATTTCACCGGCCACGGTGTCGGCGAGGCTTTCCACACCGGCTTGATCATTCCGCATTATGATGCCGCTCCCGCCTACAACACGGTCATGGAAACGGGCATGGTGTTCACCATTGAACCGATGTTGACCCTCGGTACGGTTGAGTGGGACATGTGGGCGGATGACTGGACCGTGGTGACGCGTGACCGCAAGCGCACTGCCCAATTCGAGCACACCCTGCTCGTCACTGAGTCCGGCGCAGAAATCCTTACGCTGCCCTGACTACCCCTCCCGGCACGTGCCGGAACCTTTGCCCACAACCCTTTGCCCGCCCACAGCCACGAACGGAATCACATTGGCCAAGAAGGACGACAAGTCAACCAAGAACGCCCCGCTGATCGGAATCGACATCGGCGGAACCGGAATCAAGGGCGGCATTGTCGACCTCAAAAAGGGCAAACTCGTGGGCGACCGCTTCCGCGTTCCGACGCCGCAGCCCGCGACGCCGGAGTCGGTTGCCGAAACGGTCGCAGCAGTGGTCGCCGAGCTCGACGCGCGCCCGGACGCGCCGTCCCCCGACTCGCCGATCGGTGTGACCTTCCCCGGCATCATCCAGCACGGTGTGGTTCATTCCGCAGCCAACGTCGACAAGTCCTGGCTCAACACGGATATTGACACGCTGCTGACCAAGCGACTGGGCCGCCCCGTAGAGGTCATCAACGACGCCGACGCCGCGGGCCTCGCCGAAGCGCGCTACGGAGCCGGAGCGGGTGTCTCCGGGACAGTCCTCGTGATCACGCTCGGGACGGGCATCGGCTCAGCCTTCATCTTCAACGGCAAGCTGGTCCCGAACGCCGAACTCGGACACCTCGAGATCGACGGCTTTGACGCCGAGAGCAAGGCTTCCGCCGTTGCCCGTGAACGCGACGGCCTGAGCTGGACCGAGTACAGTGTCCTGCTCCAGCGATACTTCTCGCATGTTGAATTCCTGTTCTCCCCCGAACTGTTCATCGTCGGCGGCGGCATCTCCAAGCGGGCCGACGAGTACCTGCCGCACATGAAGCTGCGCACGAAGATCGTCCCGGCCGAGCTCAAGAACGACGCCGGCATTGTGGGCGCCGCCATCGAAGTCGCCCTCACGCACAAACTGGCCAAGTAGGCGGGCTGCCGGTTCCATGACTGCCATCGCCGGGGACGTTGCCCTGGTCACCGGCGCCAGCCGTGGAATCGGCGCCGCCATCGCCCTCCGCGCGGCACGGGCCGGTTACGCCGTTCTGGTCAACTACTCCGCAGATGCCGCCGGAGCTGCGTCCGTGGTGCAGGAAATACGGGACAACGGCGGCACAGCGATGGCGCATCAGGCAGACGTCAGCGATCCGGAAGCCGTGGGATCAATGTTCGACCAGGCGGCTGCTTTGGGCGCTGTCACGGCCGTCATCAACAATGCCGGGATTACAGGCAACCTGATCGGCAACCTCTCGGACGTTCCTCCGGCAACCGTCCGACGTGTCATGGACGTCAACGTGTCCGGGCTGATCTATGTCTGCCAGGAAGCAGTGCGGAGGCTCAGCACCGGCACGGGCGGACCCGGCGGATCCATCGTCAACATTTCTTCCACCGCGACGAAGGCCGGATCACCGGGCACCTGGGCACATTACGCAGCGTCGAAGGGAGCTGTTGATGTCCTCACTGTAGGCCTTGCCTCGGAAGTCGCTGCGCAGGGAATCCGCGTCAACTGCGTCGCCCCCGGGAGCACCAACACCGGCCTGCACGCAGCAGCGGGGATGCCGGACCGGGTGGAACGCCTGAATCCGACCATCCCCATGGGCCGGGGCGCCGAACCTGACGAGGTCGCGGCTGCGGTGGTGTGGCTGCTGTCCCGCGACGCCGGCTACATCACCGGAGCTGTACTCCCCGTGGCCGGAGGCCGCTGACCGCCGTCGGTACCGGGGGTTTGGTGCCGGTGGTGGCGTCGGCTTCCCCTCCGCTGCCACCACCGGAGTCTAGAGTGGGCTCTTCTCGGAGCTCTTGCCCTTGGCCGCCTTGGCTTCGACTTCCGCCTCATGGCGAAGGATGGAAATGGCGGTTTCAAAGTCTTCCAGGGATTCGAATGCCTGATACACGCTCGCGAACCGAAGATAAGCGACTTCGTCCAGTTTCTGGAGCGGGCTGAGGATAGCCAGGCCCACCTCGTGGGCGTCGATTTCCGCAGCGCCGGAGGCGCGGATAGTTTCCTCGACTTCCTGCGCCAGCATCGCAAGGTCGTCTTCGGTCACGGGCCGGCCCTGGCAGGCTTTCCGTACGCCGTTGATCACCTTGCTCCGGCTAAAAGGCTCGCCGACACCGGAACGCTTGATCACTGTGAGGCTGGTGGTCTCCACAGTGGTGAAGCGGCGGCCGCATTCAGGACACTGCCGGCGGCGGCGGATGGCGGAACCGTCGTCTGCCATCCGGCTGTCCACGACGCGGGAATCAGGGTTACGGCAAAACGGGCAATACACGTTGTTTCCTTCCCCTGGCCGACGCTGAACGGGCCGAACCTCAATTCACAGGACTTGGTCCCGAGAATGCATTCGCCCGATCCCAGTTTACGACTACATGTAGCTGAATAACAAGCCTGTAATTACTATATGTAGTGGTTAATCCGTTCCGGCAAACCGCGCCGTCACGGCCTCGCCGTGGGCTGGCAGGTCCTCGGCGCCGGCGAGGCTGACAATGTGCCCGCTGACCTTCTCGAGGGCCGGCTTGCTGTAGTTGACCACCTGGATGGCACGAAGGAACGTGGTGACATTAAGGCCGGACGAGAAGGCTGCCGTGCCGCTCGTCGGCAGCACGTGGTTGGATCCTGCACAATAGTCCCCCAGGCTGACGGGGCTGTAGTCCCCTACGAAGATCGCTCCAGCGTTGCGGATACGGGCAGCCACAGCCGGGGCATCCGCCGTCATGATTTCAAGGTGCTCAGCGGCGTAGGCGTCACAGGCAGCGATTCCCTGCTCGAGGTCGTCCACGAGCACCACGCCGGACTGCGGTCCGGACAAGGCTTCCCGTACCCGTTCAGAATGCTTGGTCAAGGCCGCCTGCGCGGCGAGCTCGGCGCGGACGGCCCCGGCAAGATCCTCTGAGTCGGTGATAAGGACCGAAGCCGCCTTTGGATCGTGTTCGGCCTGGCTGATGAGGTCGGCCGCCACCAGCGACGGGCGGGCGCTGCTGTCTGCAAGGATGGCGATTTCCGTGGTGCCGGCCTCGGAATCGATGCCGACAACGCCCTTGACCAGCCGTTTGGCTGTGGCGACAAAGATGTTGCCGGGCCCGGTCACCACGTCCACCGGGTCAAGGGCTGCCTCCGCGTCGTCGGCGGGAACTCCGTACGCAAAGGCCGCAATGGCCTGCGCACCCCCGATGGCGTATACCTCGTCGATGCCCAGCAGAGCCGCCGCAGCCAGGATGGTGGGGTGCGGGAGTCCCCCGAAGTCTTTCTGGGGCGGAGAAGCCAGGGCGATGGAGGCAACGCCGGCCGCCAGCGCCGGGACGACGTTCATGATGACCGACGACGGGTAGACTGCCAGTCCGCCGGGCACATACAGCCCCACGCGGCCAACCGGCACCCAGTTCTGGCTTACGACGGCGCCCTCGCCCAGCTCGACGTCGACATTTGCCGGCCGCTGGCTGTCAGCGAACTTGCGCGCGCGGCTGATCGATTCCTCCAGGGCGGCCCGCACTGCCGGGTCCAGGTCCTTCAGCGCTGCGCGCAGCGCTGCGCCCGACACCCGCGGGTGTGCCTGCTCGACGCCGTCGAACGTTTTGGCGAACTCACTCAGGGCGGCGAAGCCCCGGGAACGCACCGCGGTAATGATGTCGGTGACCTTCTGCTCGGCGTCCGCCATGGTCTGGTGCCGGGCACGTGGGACAGCCGCCCGGAGTCCGGCGAGGGAGAGCCGCCGACCGCGCAGGTCAATGGTGCGGTAGTTGATGGCCGGGGCGGTGGTCTGTACGGGGCTGTCCGGAGAAATGGTCACCCGCCCATTTTACGTGCCGTCGGAGGAGCTTCGTTTCCTGTTAAGTCGGGCCCGGTTAAGTTGGGCCCGGGAAGGACTGCTGCCCGGGACCGTGAGCCTACGTATCCTGCTCCGGCGGCTTGCCCATGAGGCTGAGCAGGTTTGCCACGAAGACCGCTACGGCCACCGCCGCGGGCCAGATGGCCAGCACGGCCACGGCACGGAGCGAGAACGCGATGCTGGCGTTCCGAGCAGTGTCTTCGGCCGGGCCCCACCATTGCCCCGCCAGCACCCCCGATTGCCAGGCGATAACTGCGCCGAGCGCCCCGCCCATGACGGCGAGGAGGACCGCCCCGGGCGCCGGGGCTCCGGTGCGTTTTCCGTTCAGAAGGAATCCAGTCACGCACCCTGCCAAGAGGAACAGGCCCGCCAGCACGAGGTCACGGGGAAGCCAGCCTTCGGCATTCGTACCGGTGGCCAGGGAAGGATCGCCGGACAAAAGGTTTAGCCCGCCGGGCGCCAGCAGCCACCACACGAGGCCGACCGGTATCCCGGCAGCGGCTATGGCGGCCGGCACACGCCACGAAGGCCGGTCACCACGGTAAAGTTCACCATAGGCGGGAAGGTTGCCGGCATCCCCGGAATGCTTCGGATTCTGCGGAACCGGGCCGATGCCTGATGGCTGTGTCATGAAACAAACATTAACAAACGTTCACCGCCGTTAAACAAATGACGCGGCAGGTAACCAACTCACCCACAGCTTCGGGCGCCCCATACGCTGGCAAGCAGGACCCAACCACGATATTTTTCAGCAGGGAGTTAGATCACAGTGACCTCAGACAACGCAGCCTTCGAAGGCACGTTCAAGGAGATGTTCCGCCGGCATGCGGCCGGCGTGGCAATTATCACGGTGAACTACAACGGCACCCCGTACGGATTCACGGCCACTTCCGTTGCGTCCTTGTCCGCCCGGCCCCCGCGCTTCACCTTCAACATGGCCCGCAGCTCCAGTTCATGGCCGGCCATCGCCAACACGACTCACATCGGTGTCCACATGCTCGGACTCGAAAACCAGGAACTGGCGGACCGGTTCGCCCGGACCAAGAACCGGTTCGAGGGCGACCACTGGGAGCTCGGACCGCACGAAGTGCCCATCCTCAAGGACGTGGCCGGTTGGCTGATCGGCAAGATCCAGATGCGCCTCTCCTTCGAGAACAATGCGGTTGTTGTGGTGGAAGTCGTGGAAGGACAGGTGGGCGAGGACGGCACGCCGCTGCTCTACCACTCGGGGGCCTACAGCCAGCCCGTGCCTCTCGACTACGAAATCTAGGGTCCTACCAGGGCAGAGGCGCGGACGATCCGAGTTCGAAGAACCGCGGACTGGCGCCGCGCCGTTCGGTGAGCTCGTGCAGGAGCTCCCTGGCCGCCGTCGCCGGCTCCTTCGAGGCGCCCGCCCGGCCCATCCCTGTTGTCAGCGCGCCGGGATGCACGGACCACACGTCCATTTCCGCGCCAAACTCCTCGTGCAGGCTCAGGGTCAGCATGTTGAGCGCAGCTTTGCTGAGGCGGTAGCCATAACTCGTCCCGAAACCGGCAAATGCGCCGTCCGCCTGCAGTGCCGCTGAACCCAGCCTGGATGACACGTTCACCACGAGTGGCCGGCGGCCGCGTGGACCGGGACGTAGCAGTCCGGCGAGGGACGCCTGGGTCACCCGAACGGCGCCCGCCACATTGTTGTCCAGGAGCTGCGCGAGGGAGCCTGAATCAACTGAGGACAGCGTCTTCTGGCTGCTGCCCACCGCCGCATTGTTGACCACGACGTCGATGCTGGCGTCCGAGAGGACCTTGGACACGGCGTCCGGGCAGGAACGTGCGATGTCCCATTCCAGGAACCGCACACTCCCGCTTTCCCTCGCTTCCGGTGCGGACCCCGGACGTACGATGCCGTAAACCGTCCATTGTTCAGCCGCCAGGACGGCCGCCAGCGCGGCGCCGAAGCCCCGACCGGCACCGGAAATCACTGCCGTGCCGGACTCCGGCGTCATCAGCGGCCCGGGCACCTAACTGTCCAGGCAGGTCGGTCCGAGGAGCACCTTCAGGTCGCCAAAGAGTGACGGGCTCGGGTTGACCCGCAGATGGACCGGAAGAGCCATCACTTCCACCCTGGTGTCCCCCTGCAGGTGCAGCCTGACTTCCGAGTTGCCCCGGTGCGTCCTCAGCACGTCTCCGAGTTCCGTCACCACGGCCTCGGTGGCCTTGTGCGTCTGCATGGTGATCACCAACGGCCCGTTCAGCCCCTCGCTGAGGTCCGGGACGGACAGCTCCATGCAGTTCAGCGCAACGGCGCCGTCGTCGCGGCGCTGCAGCCGGCCCTTGACCACGACGACAAGGTCTTCGGCCAGCACGGAGGCGATAGGACCATACACCTGGCCGAAGAACATGACCTCAATTGAGCCGCCCAGGTCTTCGATCTCCGCCCGGGCATAGGCGTTGCCGCTGGCTTTCGCGATCCGCCTGCTCAGCGAGGTGATCATGCCCGCAATAGTGATGATGGCGCCGTCGTGCGGCCCGTCCTCCGCGATGATCGAGGTGATGGACTGGTCGGCGTGCTGGCTCAGCAGTCCTTCGAGGCCCTGCAGCGGGTGGTCCGAGACGTAGAGGCCCAGCATGTCGCGTTCGAAGGAGAGCTTGTCCTTTTTCTCCCACTCGGGAAGGTCCGGAATTTCGATGCTCAGGGACGCCTCGGATTCGGCTTCGTCGAAACCGGCAAAGAGGTCGAACTGACCGATCGCCTCGTTGCGCTTAAGCGTGATCACGGAGTCGATGGCTTCTTCATGGATCATGGCCAGCGCGCGCCGGTGGTGGTTCAGGGAGTCGAACGCGCCAGCCTTGATCAGGGATTCAATGGTGCGCTTGTTGCACACCACTGCCGGGACTTTCATGAGGTAGTCCTTGAAGGACGTATAAGCGCCTTCTTTTTCGCGCGCCGCCACCATGGCTTCCACGGCGTTGACGCCAACGTTGCGGATGGCGCCCATGCCGAAGCGGATGTCGTTGCCCACAGGGGTGAAGTTGAGGGCGGACTCGTTGACGTCGGGCGGCAGCACCGTGATGCCCATCCGGCGGCATTCGTTGAGGTAGATCGCCGACTTGTCCTTGTCGTCGCCCACGGAGGTTAGCAGTGCGGCCATGTACTCCGGCGCGTAGTGCGCTTTCAGGTACGCGGTCCAGTAGGAGATCACGCCATAGGCGGCCGAGTGCGCCTTGTTGAAGGCGTAGTCGGAGAACGGAAGCAGGATGTCCCAGAGTGTTTTCACGGCTTCCATGGAGTAGCCGTTGTCCTGCATGCCCTGGGAGAAGCCGGCGAACTGCTTGTCGAGCTCTGATTTCTTCTTCTTGCCCATGGCGCGGCGGAGGATGTCTGCCTGGCCGAGGGAATAGCCGGCGAGCTTCTGCGCCACGGCCATCACCTGCTCCTGGTACACGATGAGCCCGTAGGTACCGCCCAGGATTTCCGACAGCGGCTCCTCGAGCTCCGGGTGGATCGGTATGACCTCCTGGATCTTGTTCTTGCGCAGCGCGTAGTCGGTGTGTGCGTTGGCGCCCATCGGACCCGGCCGGTACAGGGCCAGGACCGCGGAGATGTCTTCGAAGTTGTCAGGCTTCATCAGCTTGAGGAGGGACCGCATGGGGCCGCCGTCGAGCTGGAACACCCCCAGGGTGTCGCCCCGGGCCAGCAGCTCGTAGGAGGCGGTGTCGTCAAGCTCCAGGGTTTCGAGGTCGAGATCGATGCCGCGGTTCATCTTGATGTTCTCGAGGGCGTCCGAAATGATCGTCAGGTTTCGAAGGCCCAGGAAGTCCATCTTGATCAAGCCGAGTCCTTCGGACGTCGGATAGTCGAACTGGGTGATGACCTGGCCGTCCTGGAAGCGGCGCATGATCGGAATCACGTCGATGATGGGGTCCGAGGACATGATCACGCCGGCGGCGTGCACGCCCCACTGCCGTTTCAGGCCTTCGATGCCCAGTGCCGTTTCGAAGACCTTGGCGGCCTCCGGGTCGGTGCTGATCAGCTGGCGGAAGTCACCGGCTTCGCTGTAGCGCTTGGCTTCCTTGTTCTGGATGTCGGCCAGCGGAATGTCCTTGGCCATCACGGCCGGCGGCAGAGCCTTGGTCAGCGTCTCGCCCATGCTGAACGGGTAACCCAGCACGCGCGAGGAGTCCTTCAGTGCCTGCTTGGTCTTGATGGTTCCGTAGGTGACGATCATGGCGACGCGCTCGTCGCCGTATTTGCGCGTGACGTAGTCAATGACTTCTGAGCGGCGCCGGTCATCGAAGTCGACGTCGAAGTCAGGCATCGAGACGCGGTCCGGGTTGAGGAAGCGTTCGAAGATCAGGCCGTGGTGGAGCGGATCCAGGTCGGTGATGCGCATGGCGTAAGCAACCATGGAGCCTGCACCCGAGCCACGTCCGGGACCCACCCGGATGCCGTTGTTCTTGGCCCAGTTGATGAAGTCGGCCACCACGAGGAAGTAGCCCGGGAAGCCCATGGAAGTGATGACTTCCAGCTCATAGTCGGCCTGCTTGCGGACCTTGTCCGGGATTCCCTGGGGATAGCGGTAATGGAGTCCCTTGTCCACTTCCTTGACGAGCCAGGACGTCTCGTCCTCCCCCTCGGGGCACGGGAACCGCGGCATGTAGTTGGCGCCGGTGTTGAAGGAGACTTCACAGCGCTCGGCGATCAGCAGAGTGTTGTCGCAGGCCTCGGGGTGGTCGCGGAACAGTTCCCGCATTTCCTGGGGCGACTTCAGGTAGTACCCGCTGCCAGAGAACGCAAACCGGGAACCGCCGTTGTCGTAGGTGGGCTCCAGGAGGGTGGAACCGGACTGGATGGCCAACAGCGCCTCATGTGCCTTGGCGTCGTGCTCGTGCGTGTAGTGCAGGTCGTTGGTGGCCACCAGCGGAAGGTTCAGGTCCTTGGCCAGGCGCAGCAGGTCGCCGGTGACCCGCCGCTCGATGTCCAGGCCGTGGTCCATCAGCTCGCAGAAGTAGTTCTCCGCGCCGAAGATGTCGCGGAACTCCGCCGCCGCCTCGAGCGCTTCACGGTACTGTCCCAGCCGAAGCCGGGTCTGGACCTCTCCGGACGGGCAGCCGGTGGTGGCGATGAGCCCTTCCGAGTAGGTGTTCAGCAGCTCACGGTCCAGCCGCGGCCATTTGCCGAAGACCGAGTCCAGCGACGCGATCGACGAGGCCCGGAACAGGTTCCGCATACCCACGTTGTTATAGCTCAGCAGGGTCATGTGCGTGTACGAACCACCGCCGGAGACGTCGTCCTTGCGCTGGTTTTCCTCGCCCCACCGGACGCGGCTCTTGTCGCCGCGGGCGGTCCCGGGAGTCACATAGGCTTCGACGCCGATGATCGGCTTGATGCCCTTGTCAGTGGCCTTGCGCCAGAAATCGAAGGCACCGAAAAGATAGCCGTGGTCCGTTGTGGCCAGGGCCGGCATCCCCAGGCGTTCGGTTTCGTCGAACAACTCCCCCAGGCGGGCCGCCCCATCCAGCATGGAGTATTCGGTATGGGTGTGCAGGTGGACGAACGAGTCATTGCTGGAAGTCACCGGACCATTCTAGTGCCGAGCAGCGACAGTTCCGGCTCAGGCCTCCCCGGAGGCCAGAACTTCGAGTGCGTATGCAAGATCCTGCGGGTAGTCGCTGGTGACTGTCACGCGCTCCCCCGTCCTGGGACTGTCGAACCCAAGCTGGCGGGCGTGGAGCCATTGCCGGGTCAGGCCGAGCGTCGCGGCCAGCCGCGGATCTGCCCCGTACGTCAGGTCGCCCGCGCAGGGGTGGCGCAGGGCGGAGAAGTGGACACGGATCTGGTGGGTCCGGCCGGTTTCAAGGTGCACCTCAACGAGGGAAGCCTTGCCGAAGGCCTCGAGGACTTCGTAGTGGGTGACGGATTCGCGGCCGTCTTCAATGACTGCGAAGCGCCAGTCATGGCCCGGGTGGCGGCCGATCGGCGCGTCGATCGTGCCCGCGAGGGGATCAGGCAGCCCCTGGACCACTGCGTGGTACACCTTGTCCACAGTGCGCTCCTTGAAGGCACGCTTGAGCGCTGTATAGGCGCGTTCCGATTTGGCGACCACCATGGCGCCGGAGGTGCCGACGTCGAGGCGGTGCACAATGCCCGCACGTTCGGGGGCGCCCGACGTCGAGATCCGGTAGCCCAGCCCGGCGAGGCCACCCACCACAGTGGGTCCCACCCATCCGGGGGAAGGGTGCGCGGCCACACCCACTGGCTTGTCGATGACCACGAAGTCCTCGTCGTCCAGCAGTATTTTCAGGCCTTCCACAACTTCCTCCACGATTTCCAGGGGGTCCCGCCGTTCAGGGACAACGACCTCCAGCACTGTGCCGGAGGCCAGCTTCAGGGACTTGCCCACGGCCTTCCCTCCGGAGCTGACATTGCCCTCGGCGATCAGCGTTGCCGCCTGCGATCGGGATATCCCCATCAGCCTGGCAAGGCCCGCATCGACGCGCGTGCCGGCAAGTTCCTCGGGAACGGTAAGTTTCTCAGGCATCCTGGCCCTCCGCCGGTTTCTGGAGCCGTGAACCGTCAAGGGATATACCCCGCAAGGTCAGCAGGCAGATGATCACGACGGCGGAGACAACAGCGGAATCGGCGATATTAAAAATGGCGAAATTCGGCAGCTGGATAAAGTCCACCACGTGGCCCATGGCGAACGACGGTTCCCGGAACAGTCGGTCAGTGAGGTTCCCCAAGGCACCGCCAAGAAGCAGGCCCAATGCCAGTGCCCACCACGCCGAACCGAGCTTGCGCAGCTGCAGGAGAATGGCAATCGACACGGCCGCCATGATGATGGTGAACACCCACGTCACGTTCTCGCCAATGGAAAAAGCGGCTCCGGAGTTGCGGATGTAATACCAGTGCAGCAACGGGGGCAGCACGGGAATACGCTCCCCCTCCACCATGGTGCTGGTCACCCACAACTTCGTGAGCTGGTCGAAGACGTAGGCGAAAACAGCGAAGCCGGCGAAGAGCGCCAGCAGGAACGCCTTACGCGGCCGGGCATGAGTCGTTGCTGGCTGCGCTGCCGCAGGTGCTGTTTCGTCAGTCATAGAGCTTTCATTCAAGAGCCGGTCCCGGGACAGTAAGGAAGTTGTTGGTGCCCGCCATGTGTCGCACGGATGGCGGTTAATGGCAAAAGCCGGCGGCCGAGGAGTCCTCAGCCACCGGCTTTCAGAATACTTGCTAAACGGCGGGGCTGCCGTCGCTAACCTCAGGCGCAGCCACGGAACCGCGGGCGTCCAGGTCGCGGAGCTGGCCTTCGATGTAGGCCTTCAGGCGTGAACGGTAGTCGCGCTCGAAACCGCGCAGCTGCTCCACCTTGCGTTCCAGGACGGACCGCTGCTGCTCCAAGGCACCGAGGATCTTGCGGGACTTCTCCTGCGCGTCGTTGACCAGGCTGCTGGCTTCGATCTGCGCTTCGGCGATGATCTTGTCCTTCTGCTGCTGGCCGTCGGCGACGTGCTTGTCGTGCATCTGCTGCGCCATGGCCAGCAGGCCAGCTGCGGATTCCGCCGTCGGGTTGACTGCGGCGGGGGCAGCCGCGGCGGGAACCGGAGCGAGTGCCGTTGCCGGCTCGGGAGCCTTCTTCTTGGCTTCGGCGGCCTTGGCCTCGGCTTCCGCCTTGGCCCGGGACTCGTCCTTTTCAGCCTTGACCGGGGCGGGGACCTTTTCCACCACCGGCGCCGCTGCTGCGGAGCTGGCGGGCGTGCCTGAGCCGCTCTCGGCAAGCTTCTTGCGAAGCTCGTCGTTCTCTTGGTTCAGGCGGCGCAGTTCGACGACGATTTCGTCCAGGAAGTCGTCAACTTCGTCCTGGTCGTAGCCTTCGCGGAACTTGGTCGGCTGAAAGCGCTTGTTGACAACGTCTTCTGGCGTCAAAGCCATCTGGTCACCTCGTTGGTCTAGTTAGTCAGTAGGCCTTCCGGCCGTCAAAACTACGGTACCTAAATATGGTCTGGTTCCTCTAATTCAACACTGAGGTGTCAAACCGGAGATTCTACGCGATGCCGTGGATGGCGGTTTCCCGCCCTGTCAGTGCGCCGCAAGCTGTAATGAAAATTACGCGAGATTCTTCACGATTGCCATAGCCACGCTGATAGCGATGAACAACAGCAAAAAGCCAAGATCCAGCGATATCCCGCCCAATCGCAAGGGCGGAATGAGGCGCCTCAGCACCTTCAGGGGCGGATCTGTGACGGAGTAGACAGTGTGGGCCGCCACCAGTGCAGCGCCCCTTGGCCTCCACTCACGGGCAAACATCTGTACCCAGTCGTAGACCAAACGGATGATCAATGCCACAAATACGAATAATAAAGCGATATAGACAAGTCCGAAAACAATTCCCATGAGTTAACTCATATCTCCATGTTCATTCCGGATACCGCAGTGTCCTGTTGCCGTTCTTATCTATTTCAGCACAGATGCCAGACAGGTCGCCTGCCTGGCATCCATACAAGCCCCGCTGCTAACTCTGGTTGAAGAAGCTGGCCTGCGTCTCGCTGACTTTCTTGTCGTCGCCGATGACCTCCACGTACGACGGCGAGAGCAGGAACACCTTGTTGGTGACCCGCTCGATGCTGCCGCGGAGGCCAAATACCAGCCCTGCCGAGAAATCGACCAGGCGCTTGGCATCGGCTTCGCCCATGTCCGTGACGTTCATAATGACGGGGATGCCATCACGGAAGCTTTCGCCGATCAGCTTGGCGTCATTGTAGGACCGCGGGTGGATCGTGGTGATCTGGCGAAGTCCGGTGGTCTCTTCGCGGCTCGAGGCCGCGCGCTTGATAGGTGTCACAGGTGCGCGATATTCCTCTTCGGCGGCGTGTGGAGTCGGAGTTTCACGGGCGACCTCGCGGACGGGCGCCGGTGCCCGGCGTTCCTCGCGGTCATGCTCCATTGAATCGTCCTCGTCCTTGTGCGGTGTGTGGTGCTCAGACTCGTAGTGTTCATCGCCATCGGCGAGCCCAAGATAGATCATTGTCTTGCGCAGAGCGCCAGCCATGGTCGACTCCTAATCGTGTCCGTAAGCGGGCCGCTGAGTTGACTTGACAGCATTGGAATCCCCGCCATTCTCTTCCAATACTTTGACGCTACCGCAACGCAGGACGCGAACCCAATATATCCGACCCTATTCTCAGGTGTGTCGCACCCGCCCTGATGGCGGATTCGAGATCTTGGCTCATGCCGGCGGAAATCCCCGTAGCCGAAGGGTGGTCACGGAGCAGCTGCGCCGATATTTCCGCCAGTTTGCCGAAGGCCGCATCAGGATCCGCACCCAGCGGAGCCACCGCCATGACGCCGGCGAGCACAAGCCCCGGTGATCCCGCCAGCTGGTCCGCCAGCGCGGGAACCTCCAGCCGGCTTGCGCCGCCCCGGTGGCTTCCGGCGTCCTCGTCCAGGCTTACTTGGATGAAGCACTCAAGCGGCGCCCTGCCCGTCCGCTCCTGCTCCACGGCAATGGACTTGGCCAGGGCCGCTGCCAGTTGTGGCCGGTCCACGGAATGGATGGCATGGGCATACCGGACGACCGACTTCGCCTTGTTGCTCTGCAGCTGCCCCACGAAGTGCCACCGGAGTCCGAGATCACCAAGACTGGTGGCTTTCTCCGAAGCCTCCTGGTCGCGGTTCTCCCCCACATCGGTCACACCCAGCGCCGCCAGCCTGCGCACATCTGCGGCAGGGTGGAACTTGGTCACCACAATCAGCTCCGGCGGGTTGTCCGGACGGCCTGCGGCTTCCGTGGCGGCCGCGATCCTGCGCCGGACTGCTGCAAGCCTCGACTCGATGTCGATCAGGCGGGGGTCGTCCGGGGCCGTCACGTCAAGGGGCTCACTCACTGATCCACACCAGCCCGGCGAACCGGCCCGTGGCCGGGTTTCCGCGATAGGAGAACAAATCCTCGTTTTCGAGGGTACAGGGTCCGGAATACTCCACGGTGACCCCGTGGGCTGCAAGCTGGCTGCGCGCACCGGCCGGAAGGTCAAGCCCGGGGGTGCCACGGGATGTTGTTGACCAGGTCTCCGGAACGGCCGCGGCCACGTCCGCCCGCATGGCTTCCGGCACTTCGTAGCAGGATCCGCAGATGGAAGGGCCGATCCAGGCCCGGATGTCCTCCGCTCCCTCGGCGCGCATGCGCGCCACCGTTTCCGGAATGACGCCGCTGGCCACACCAGGGCGGCCTGCGTGGGCAACAGCCAGGATGGGCTTTCCGCCCGGCGCCGCCCCGGCGAGGACCACCGGGACACAGTCCGCTACCATGACGGCGAGCGGGTGCCCGGAGGACACCATCGCGTCCGCGGTGGGACCGCCGGGTGCGGGGCTGTCCGCCGAGTCACCGATATAGGCCACCGCATTGCCGTGAACCTGGTTCATGTACTGGAAGCCGCCTGCGGGCAGGCCCGCTTCGGCCTCCAGGAGTTCCCTTCGCCGGAGGACTTGGGCCGGATCGTCTCCCACGTGGAGGGCGAGGTTGCCGGCCCCGACGTCAGTGAATGCAACCCAGACGCCGGGCCGGACTTCGTTTCGCCACCAAAACAATCAAAACACCGCTAACTGACGAGCTGACAAAACGTCCTGCAAGGCCTACTTCAGGAAGTCGGGGACATCCAGGTCGTCCGAGCGGCTGCCGGAAAGGTCCGGCTCCACAACAGAAGGAAGGTCGACGTCGAATCCCGAGTCGGCGGGGATCGCCGAGGGGCGCTGCTGGCCCCAGTTACTCAGGCCCGATGCCCCGATCCCGGCATGGACCGGCTGGACGTGCTGTGCCGGCGCCTGGGCAGGCGCCGGAGCCGAGGTGGGCGCGGCCGGACGCTGGGGAGCGGCCTGCGGCTGGGACTGGTCCATCGACGGCGAGGTGGCCTTGACGTCGTCAAAGCCTGCTGCGATGACTGTCACGCGGGCCTCGTCGCCAAGGGCGTCGTCGATGACGGCACCGAAGATAATGTTGGCCTCCGGGTGGGCAACTTCCTGGACCAGGCGGGCCGCCTCGTTGATCTCGAAGAGCCCGAGGTCCGAGCCGCCCTGGATGGACAGCAGGACGCCGTGGGCGCCGTCGATCGATGCTTCCAGGAGGGGGGAGGCGATGGCGAGTTCCGCGGCCTTGACGGCGCGGTCCTCGCCACGGGCCGAACCGATGCCCATGAGGGCGGAACCGGCACCCTGCATCACGGACTTGACGTCCGCGAAGTCAAGGTTGATCAGGCCCGGGGTGGTGATGAGGTCGGTGATGCCCTGGACACCGGACAGCAGGACCTGGTCGGCGGAGCGGAAGGCGTCCAGGACGGATACATTGCGGTCGCTGATGGACAGGAGGCGGTCGTTGGGGATCACGATCAGGGTGTCGACTTCGTCGCGGAGGGCGTCGATGCCCGCCTCGGCGGAACCTGCACGACGGCGGCCCTCGAAGGTGAACGGGCGCGTGACAACACCGATGGTGAGGGCGCCGAGCGAGCGTGCAATACGGGCCACCACGGGGGCGCCGCCAGTACCGGTGCCGCCGCCCTCGCCGGCCGTCACGAAGACCATGTCTGCGCCGCGGATGACCTCTTCGATCTCGTCAGCGTGGTCCTCCGCCGCCTGCTTGCCGACCTCCGGGTTTGCACCGGCCCCGAGACCACGCGTCAGCTCGCGGCCTACGTCAAGTTTGACGTCGGCGTCGCTCATGAGCAGAGCCTGGGCATCGGTGTTAATTGCGATGAATTCGACACCGCGGAGACCGACTTCGATCATGCGGTTGACTGCGTTCACGCCACCGCCGCCGATGCCGACGACCTTGATGACGGCCAAGTAATTCTGCGGAGCTGCCACGTTACGTGTCCCTTGTTCGTGTCCTATTGCGAAAACTGATGGAGTCCTGCTTGAAGCTTTTAACCTTAACCTTCGACTTGAGGGTTATAGTTATGTCAAGTAACTCATGCTGTGACGCTATTTCCTATGCCTGAGACATTCAATGACCTGCTCCGCGTGTCGTGGGAATACCCGCGAAATAGAGCGGAAATCGCCTCGGACCACACCGCAGGTGCGCTGGTTCCCCAGCGCGGCTGAATGTTCGTCCCGGGGTTGTCCCCGGGGGCTCGCCCACTATCGTGTCACGGGATGCCGCGGCACGCTGACATCGTAGACCTGGACGGGGTTCTTGGGGTCCGCGGGCGCCTTCAGCAGGGCAGCGAGCACCTTGGCTTTGAGCTCCTTCTCCCCCGCATTGCCCCAGACAATGGTCTGGCCGTCCACTAGTTTGAGTTCGACGGCGTCAACCGACTTCGCCGAGGCATCGGACAACCTGGCGAGTACGTCTGCGGGCAACGCAGCCAGCACGCCCGTGATGGCCTTGAAAAGGTCCTTGCCGATCACTCCGGCTCCGCCGTCGATCACCGGCAGCTGGATGCTGCCCGGTTCCTGGGTCGTGCCGAGCTGCACCCCGTCGACGTCGACCAGCTGGAACATTTCTCCCTGCTTCACCAGGGCGACCGGTGTGCGCTCATGGATGTGCACCACCAGTACCGACGGCGGCCGCGCCTCCGTGGTCACGTCCTTGACCTGGACGAGGGGCTGCAGCAGCTGCTTCACCTCGTCGTCATTCACCTGCGGCAGCGGTTTGCCGTGCAACGGCTTCAGGACGTCCTGGACCTGCCCGGGAGTCAGCATTTTGGTGCCGTCCACCGAGACCGTCTGTACGGCGAACAGCGGCGAGTAGACGGCTGCCGCCAGCAGTCCGGCAACCAGCGCGGCAACAATGCACGCAGCCAGGATGATGTTGCGCCGGATCCGTCTCCCTTTGGGCTCCGGGAAGGACAGCACGTTTCCGGTGGCGGCGGGACGGGACGCCCCTTCGGCCGCGGGGGCGGCCCTGGAAGCGGATATGACGTCCGCGCGTCCGCTTGCCGGGTCGGCCTTTCCCTGGGTGGTCTTTCCCTGGGTGGCAGGCGAGCCGGTCTTGTAGGTCGGCCGGCGCGTGCTAGCCACCCGGCGCCTCCGCCAGCAGTGCCTCCACAATCAGCGGACCGTAGGCGGTGACGTCGCCCGCGCCGGCCGTGAGCACAATATCCCCGGCGGCCGCGTTGGCCACAACGGCCCGGACGGCGTCTTCGGCGGACACCAGCCGGCCGCCCCCGGAAAGCCGGTCACCGATCAGCTTGCTGCTGACCCCCGGGATCGGATCCTCCCGGGCCGGATAGATGTCCAGGACCAGGGCGGTGTCAGCGGAGTTGAGCGCCTCGGCGAAATCCGCTGCAAACTCCCTGGTGCGGGAAAACAGGTGAGGCTGGAACAGCACGTGAACCTTGTGGTCCCCCGCTACGGAACGTGCAGCGGCCAGCGCCGCCCGGACCTCGGTGGGGTGGTGGGCGTAGTCGTCGTAGACCCGCACTCCCCGGCCTTCTCCCTTGAACTCGAAGCGGCGTGATGCGCCGGAGAAATGGGCCAGGGCCCCGGAGGCCGCGTCGGGTGCGACACCGAGTTCCAAGGCCACGGCAAATGCGGCTGCAGCGTTGAGGGCGTTGTGGCGTCCGGGAACCTGGAGGGCCAGTGCAAACCTTCCCGCACCGGTGGACACCCATACGTCTCCCGGGCCGCCGTCGTGCAGCCGCAGCTGCGCATCTTCAGCAGTGCCGTACGTAACCACCCTGGTGTTGCCCCGCGCCTTGGTCCGTTCCGCCAGTGCGCGGGCACCGGGATCATCGGCGCAGGCCACCAGAACGCCGTCGGTAGGGAGCAGCTCCGTGAAACGGTCGAACGACTTGTAGACGGCTTCGGCGGTGCCGTAGTAGTCAAGGTGGTCCGGTTCCACGTTGGTGACAACCGCAATGTGGGGACGGTAATTGAGGAACGACCCGTCGGATTCGTCGGCCTCGGCAACAAAGATGCCCGAAGTGCCGCTGGCGGCGTTCACCCCCAGGGACGGAACATTGGCCCCGATCGCAAAAGTGGGGTCCAGCCCGGCACCCTGCAGCAACACCGTGACCATGGAGGTGGTGGTTGACTTCCCGTGGGTGCCGGCCACCGTAACCACCCGGTCACCCGCCATGGCCGCCGCCAGCGCCTCCGAACGGTGCAAGACGGGCAGCCCGGCGGCATGCGCGGCCTGGAGTTCCGGATTGTCCGCACGGATGGCGGAGCCGGCCACCACGGTCTCGGCCGCGCCCAGGTTGGCCGCGGAATAGCCCACGTGGATGCCCGCGCCGGCAGCAGCGAGGTCTGCCATGACCGGAAGGTCTTTGGCATCGGAGCCCGTCACCGGGACACCGCGGGCCACCATGATCCGGGCCACTGCGGACATGCCCACGCCGCCAATGCCGATGAAATGCACGCGGCCCAAAGATGCCAGGCTCCGCACGGCCGTGCCTGCTGTGGACGTGGTCATTTGCTTACCGCTTCCAGGACCAGATCGGCCATACGGCGATCTGCGTTTCGGATACCGAGGGCTTCAGAGCTGGCCGCCATTTTCGCCAGCCGGGCAGGATCTGAGAGCAGCGGGATGATTTCCCTGCTGACCCATTCGGGCGTGAACGATTCGTCGTCAACCACCAGGGCCCCTCCCGCTTGCACCGGACCGGCGGCGTTGAGGGCCTGTTCGCCGTTGCCGATCGGGAGCGGAACGAACACGGCCGGGACACCCACTGCAGCGGTTTCGCAGACCGTGGCCGCTCCTGCACGCCCCAGCAGCAGGTCGGCGGCCGCGTAGACGTTCTCCATCCCGTCGACATACTCCACCTGGCGGTAGCCGTCTGCGGCGAGAGGTTTGCCTTCGCCGTCAAGCACCGACTTGCCCTTCCCGGTGATGTGCAGGGTCTGGATTCCTGCCTTGGCCAGTGCTTCCACGGACGCCGCAATGGTCCTGTTGATGCTCTGCGCCCCGGATGAGCCGCCGGTGACAATAAGCGCCGGCATGTGCTGGTCCAGGCCCAGCAGCTCACGTGCAGCATGCCGGGAAGCGGCGCGATCCAGCCCGGAGACTTCCCTGCGCATTGGCATGCCGACGTGACGGGCACCGCGCAGCTTCGTGCCAGCAAATGCGACGCCGACGTGGGGGCTGAAGCGGGCACCTACCTTGTTGGCCAGTCCGGCCCGCGTGTTGGCTTCGTGAATGACAATGGGAATTTTTCGGCGCCGGGCGGCGAGGTACAGCGGGGTGCAGACGTAACCGCCCACGCCGACCAGGACGTCCGCGTGAGCGTCATCGAGGATCTTTCCGGCCTGCTTGACAGCGCCGGCCAGCCGTCCCGGCAGCCGCAGGAGGTCCAGCGACGGCCGGCGGGGAAAGGGCACACGGCTGATGGTGGCCAGCTCCAGGCCGGCCGCGGGGACCAGCCTGGTTTCCATTCCGCTGGGCGTTCCCACAGCCAGGAGGCGAACGTCCGGACGAACGTCCCGCAAGGCGGCCGCGATGGCCAGCAGCGGACTGATGTGCCCCGCCGTTCCGCCGCCGGCAAGGACTACTGACAAAGACTCGGCATTCATTAAGTGCTATTTACGCTTTCGTGTGGGGTGCGGGCGGCCGCCCTTGGTGCGGAACTTGAGCAGCCGCTTGGGCTGCACGCTTGGCGCCATCTGTTCCCTGGCCAACGACAACACTACGCCGACGGCACACAGCGACATCAGCAACGCTGAGCCGCCATAGGAAATGAAGGGCAGCGGCACGCCGATGACGGGAACGAGTCCGGTGACCACGGACATGTTCACGGTGGCCTGGCCGAGCAGCCACACCATGATGGTCCCTGCAAGGACGCGGTGGAAGAGGTCCTCCTGCGCCACCACCACACGGTAGATCGCGGCACCCAGGATGGCAAAGAGGATGAGCACGACGACTGTGCCCACCAGGCCGAGTTCCTCGCCGATGATCGCGAAGATGAAGTCGTTGTGGGCTTCCGGGATCCAGCTGTACTTTTGCCGGCTTTGCCCCAGCCCGACCCCCAGCCAACCGCCGGAGGCAAGCCCGTAGAGGCCGTTGGTTGACTGGTAGTTGGCGTCAATGCCTTCGCCGCAGGAGTTTCCGGTCCACCAGGACGTAATCCGGCACATCCGGTTGGAGCTTGTCACAGCCATGAACCCGGCCCCGGCCACGGCGACCAGGGCCGCGATGCCGAACATGTAGAGCGGGACGCCGGCAAAGAACAGCGCAGCGGCCATGATCATCATGATGATCATTCCAGTGCCGAGGTCATTCCCGGCCAGGACCAGCCCGATGATGCCGGCGGCAGCAGGAAGGACCGGAACCACTACGTGCTGCCAGCGGTGGAGCAGTTTTGCTTTGACCGCCAGCACGGTGGCCATCCAGAGCGCCAGGGCGAGCTTGGCCGCTTCTGACGGCTGGAAGGTGATGCCGCCGAATTCAATCCAGTTCTGGTTGCCGTTGGTACTCGTGCCGATCAGGAGCACGAGTACCAGGAGCACGTAGGCTCCGGCGATCCCCGGCCAGGCCAGGCGCTTGAGCCAGACCACGTTGACGCGCGAGAGGACGAACATCAGGAAAACACCGATGGCGGCGAACATGCCCTGCTTGAGTGCTGCCGTGTACGGCGACTCCCCCGCCGCGATCGCCTCGACGCTGGACGCGGACAGCACCATCATGATGCCGATGGCCGTCAGTGCGAGGGTGGACCCGAGGATCAGGTAGTACGTGGAACCGTTGCGTGACTTTCCGGTCCCTTCCAGCTTCGCCCAGAAACTCCGGTGCCAGCCGCGAAGCCTGGCCAGCGGCGGCACGTGGCCGGTCCCTGCGGTCCCGCGGGCCCGGTCCTTTGGCGACGGCGGTTTGGAACCTGCCGCCTTGCCTGTCCGCGAAGCCGGCGGGTGCGGGGTTGCGCCCCGCTGCCTGGCAGCCGGGGCACGGGTGGGCGTGCTGACCATTGTTACTCCTCGCCGGTCTGAGCCTGCCCTTCCACGAGCCCGCGGACAGCTTCAATGAAGGCGTCGCCACGGTGAGCGTAGGAAGAGAACTGATCCATGGAAGCAGCCGCCGGGGCCATGAGCACAGTGTCTCCCGGAGAAGCCAGCTGTGCCGCTGCGGCGACGGCCTGGGCCATCACAGTTTCCCCGTAAATCGGCGAGGGCACTGTGCCGGCATCGCCCGTCCCGGCTGACTGCACATTTTCAGTGTCGCCCTTCGTGCGCCCGATCACGGGGACATCCGGTGCGTGTCGCTTGAGGGCGTCCGAGAGCGCCGTGGTGTCCGCTCCGATCAGTACTACGGCCTTCAGCCGCGGCGCCTGTTCCTGGACAAGTTCGTCATAGCTCACGCCTTTGGAGAGACCGCCGGCGATCCAGATGACGTTGGTGAAGGCGGACAGCGACGCAGCAGCGGCGTGCGGGTTCGTGGCTTTGGAGTCGTTGATCCACAACACATCGTTGTACCGGGCTACAAGCTGGATGCGGTGTTCTCCGGGAATGTAGTCCTTCAGTCCTTGGCGTACCGCCTTCGGTTCCACACCGTAGGCCCGGACCAGGGCCGCTGCTGCCAGGGCGTTGGCCACCATATGGCGCGGGGCCACCGGGCCGAGGTCCGACATCGCGGCAAGCTCGGCAGCGCTGTCCTTGCGCTCGGGTATGAAGGCGCGGTCCACCAGGAGGCCCTCGACCACGCCGAGCATGCTGATGGCCGGCGTTAACGTTGTGAAACCGACGGCACGGCAGCCTTCCACGACGTCCGCGTTCTCCACCATGCGTTCTGTTTCGATCTGCTCGGCGTTGTAGATGCAGGCCTTTTGCGTCTGCTCATAAACCTTCGCCTTGTCGGCCAGGTACGAGGCGTAGGATCCGTGCCAGTCCACGTGGTCCTCAGCAACGTTGAGGCACACACTTGCGATCGGAGAGACGGAGTGGCTCCAGTGCAGTTGGAAGCTTGACAGCTCGACGGCAAGGACGTCGTATTCAACCGGGTCGCGCAGGGCGTCCAGGATGGGCGTTCCCACGTTTCCGACGGCGATGGCTTTGAGCCCGGCCGCCTGCAGCATGGATTCGGTGAGGCCCACCGTTGTGGTCTTCCCGTTCGTTCCGGTGATGGTCAGCCAGTCCGCGGTCTTGCGGCCCTTCCGTTCGCGCACGCGCCAGGCAAGTTCCACATCGCCCCATACCGGGATGTGGGACCGGGCAGCCGCCGCGAGAAGGGCCTGGTCCGGGCGCCATCCCGGTGACGTCACAATGAGGTCCGGTTTCAGGCCGTCAATTTTCGGCACGGAGTGCACGGCGTCCTCGCCGAGGAGGACATCCACGGCACCCACGATCTTCAGGGTGTCCGCCTGGGCCCGCGCCGTGGGACTGGTAGCGGCGTCAACCACCACAACACGGGCACCGAGTTCGATCAGGGTGTCTGCCGCGGCGAAGCCGGACACACCGATTCCGGTCACCACCACCCTGAGCCCGGCCCAGTCCGAGTCCCAGCTCACCAGGTTTTCGAGACGGGGAGACGTTGCCAGCGGCGAAGGTATAGGACTGCTCACAGCAGGACCACCCATTCTGCGTAGAAGATGCCCAGACCCGCGGCGACGAAGAGGCCGCCGAGGATCCAGAACCGGACCACCACGGTGACTTCCGCCCAGCCCTTGAGTTCAAAGTGGTGCTGGAGCGGAGCCATCTTGAAGAACCGCTTGCCCTTCGTGATCTTGAAGTAGCCCACCTGGATGATCACGGAAAGTGTGATGAGGACGAAAAGTCCGCCGATGAAGGCGAGCAGGAGTTCGGTCCGGGACAGGATGGCGAAGCCGGCGACGGCACCGCCGATGGCCAGCGAGCCGGTGTCGCCCATGAAGATTTTCGCCGGGGAGGTGTTCCACCACAGGAAGCCAACCAGGGCCGCACTCAAGATCGCGGCCAGCAGTGCCAGGTCCAGCGGATCCCGGACGGAATAGCAGCCGCCGCCGGTCTGCCGCGGCGAACCGCAGGCCTGGTTGCTCTGCCAGATGCCCATCAGTGTGTAGGCTCCGAACACCATCACCGAGGCCCCCGCCGCGAGCCCGTCCAGGCCGTCGGTGAGGTTCACGCCGTTGGTGGCAGCCGTCACGATCAGGTTGGACCACAGGACGAACAGAATGGCGCCGAGGACTGTGCCGCCGAAAGCAAGGTTCAGCCACGGGATGTCCCGCACCAGGGAGATCTGGGTGGATGCGGGGGTGACGCCGTCGGCATTGGGAAAGTTCAAGGCCAGGACAGCGAAAATGATGCCTACGGCGCCCTGCAGTACCAGCTTGGCTTTGGCGTTGAGGCCTAGGCTGCGCTGCTTGGAAATCTTGATGAAGTCGTCCAGGAATCCCACCAGCCCCATTCCCACCATGAGGAACAGGAGCAGGAGTGCGGAGGCCGACGGCCCGGGTGACCTTGGATTCATCATCCACATGATGAGGTGGGTCAGCGCGTAACTCAGCAGGACCGCTAAGACCACCACGGTGCCGCCCATGGTCGGGGTGCCGCGCTTGGTGTGGTGCGATGTGGGACCGTCGTCCCGGATGAACTGGCCGTAGCTCTTCCGCACCAGTAGACGGATGAACAGCGGGGTTCCCACCAACGCAAACAGCAGGGCCAGGCCAGCGCCGATCAGCAGTGCAATCACAGCGACTCGCTCCCTTCATTGGCGGTTGCTCGGACTTGTGGGGGTAATGCTATCCGATCACCCAGATGCCTCAGCCCCACACTGTTGGAGGACTTGAAGAGGACAAGATCGCCTGGTTCCAGCTCACGTTGGAGGAGGTCGTAGGCCTCGTCAACCGACTCGGTGAAGACGCACTCGTCGCCCCAGGAGCCTTCATTGACGGCGGAGACGTAGAGAGAACGGGCCTCGCGGCCAACCACTACCAGGCGCGAAATGTTGAGCCTCACCACCTGCGTGCCGACTGCCATGTGCTCTCGAATGGACTCATCGCCCAGTTCCAGCATGGCGCCCAGAACGGCCCAGGTCCGGCGTCCCCGGCCGAGGTCCGCCAGCGTCCGCAAGGCAGCGCGCATGGATTCGGGATTGGCGTTGTAGGCATCGTTGATGATGGTCACGCCGTCCGGCCGCTCGGTGCGTTCCATCCGCCAGCGGCTGGCCGCGGACTGTGTGCTGAGGGAGGCCGCGATCCGTTCACCCGTGACACCGGCAGCGTAGGCGGCTCCGGCCGCTGCCAGGAGGTTGGTCACGTGGTGTGCGCCAATGAGGCGGCTGCTTACCTGGTGCCCTTCGGTTTCGCCGGGGAAGAGAAGTTCGAACTCGGGATTTCCGGCCGGGTTCGTTTCGACGTGGACGGCACGCAGGTCGGCACCCGGGACGTCGTCAGCCGGCTGTGCCGAGAAGCCCAGGACGTTGGCAGTGGTCCTGCTCCTCATCGCGGCAACACGGCCGTCATCGAGGTTGACCACAGCGGTTCCGCTGTCGGGGAGGGCCTCAAGCAGCTCGCCCTTGGCAACGGCGATGTTGTCCACGCCGCCGAATTCACCGGCATGGGCGGTTCCAACGCCCAGGACCACTCCGATGGAGGGACGCACCATGTCCGCGAGATAGCGGATGTGGCCGATCCCGGTGGCGCCCATCTCGATCACCAGGTAGCGGGTGTCGAACCCGGCCCGGAAAACAGTGAGCGGAACACCCACTTCGCCGTTATAGGAGCCCTGGGGTGAAACGGTGCTGCCTTCGGCGGAAAGGATTCCGGAGAGGAGGTCCTTCGTGGTGGTTTTGCCGGCGGACCCGGTGATGCCGATGACGGTGAATTCCGTACCCTCAGCCTCACGGCGGGCACGGATGCGGCGCACTGATTCGGCGGCCAGTTCGCCCATGGCCAGGACCGCGTCCTTCACCACGATGGCGGGATACGTCGTGCCGGTGCCGTCGGTGACGTCCCGTTCCACGAGGGCCAGGGCGGCGCCGCGTTCAAAGGCTGCGCCGATGAAGTCGTGGCCGTCAGCGCTTTCGCCGGGCTTGGCCACATAGAGGGACCCCTCAGTGGCTTCCCGGGAATCGGTGACCACTGCCGAGGGCGTGATGGTCGGATCGGCGGCAAGGCGGCCGTCTGTAATTTCGGCTATTTCCGCCGCAGTAAATGCAATCATCTCGGTCTAGGACTCTATCCGCTCGTCATTCAGAACGGTGAATCCGCGTGCTGTCAAGGCCTCGCGGAGCTCCACCCTGTCGTCGAGCGCCAGGTTGACGCCGTTGACTTCCTGCCAGACTTCGTGGCCGCGCCCGGCTACCAGGATCGTGTCCTGCGGCTGCGCCATGTTGACGGCCTCCCGGATCGCCACGTCGCGCGGGTACGATTCCAGGATCGTGCAGCCAAGGCCGCCGGATTCCTTCGCCTCACGCGCGCCCGCCAGGACGTCCGCACGGATGGCGGCGGCGTCCTCGTCGTGGGGGTCGTCGTCGCTGATGATCACGACGTCCGCAAGCCGCGCCGCGATGGCCCCCATGGCCGGGCGTTTGCCCTGGTCCCGCTGTCCGGTGGCGCCGAAGACCACAATCACCCTCGAACCGGGTTCGGTTGAGCGCACAGCCTCCAGCGCACGCTGCAGGGCATCCGGGTTGTGGGCGAAGTCGACGACGGCGGCCGGCGCAGTGGAGACGAGCTGCATGCGTCCCGGAACGGCAACGGTGAACGGATCAGCCTCGTCCAGGGCAGCCTGCAGCGTGGCCGGCTCGACGCCGCTGGCCAGGACCATAACGGTCGCGAGGGCGGCGTTGGAAACATTGAAGCTTCCCGGCAGCCCCGTGTGTACACGCAGTTCGCTGCCGTCCCGGTGCCGCAGCCGGAACTGCGTGCCAAGGCCCCGGGGGGCGGCGGCCGTGACTGTCCAGTCAGCAGCCGGCGCCGCGGGATCGTTGGCCTGGGCGGTCGCCAGGGTGGTGACCGGAATTTCGGCCGCGGATGCGAGGCGGCGGCCCCACTCGTCGTCTACGGTGATCACGGCCGACTTGGCGTGCCGGGGCGTGAAGAGCCGGGCCTTGGTCTGGAAATATTCGTCCATGGTCCCGTGGAGGTCCAGGTGGTCCTGGGTGAGGTTGGTGAAGCCGGCGACGTCGAACTGCACGCCGTCGACGCGGTGGAACGATACTGCGTGCGAGGAGACCTCCATCGACGCAGCGTCCAGGCCGCGTTCACGCATCAGTGCCAGCAGCGCGTGAAGGTCGGTGGACTCAGGCGTGGTCAGCAGGCTGGGAATCGGCGCACCGCCCGCGAGGATCTCGATGGTGCCGATCAGGCCGGTCCGGCGGCCCAGCGCCTGCAGGAGCGCATTAATGAAGTACGTGGTGGTGGTTTTGCCGTTGGTGCCGGTAACACCGAACAGCGACGGCGAAGTCCCGCCTTCCGGCCGGCTCTGGTAGATCAGTGCCGCGAGCCCGCCCACGGCGCTGCGGGGCCCGTCAACCACCAGGACCGGTACGGGAGTGTCCGCTGACAACGCAAGCAGCCTGGCGCCGTCGTCGTCCGTCACTACCGCGACGGCGCCTGCCGCGACGGCCTGCGATACGAAGTCAGCTCCGTGCCTGGCGGCGCCGGGCAAGGCGACATAGAGATCGCCCGGCTGGACGGTCCTCGAGTTCAGGGAAATCCCGGTGACAGGGATGGAGCTGGATGCCCCGGGAACGACGACGCCGACAGACTCGCCGATGGTGCCAAGGGGCACCGCGGCAACGGCGGTCGGCCGGAACCCGGAACCGGGAACCGCGCCGCCCGTTGTATCGGTACTGCCTGGGGCATGGTGCTCTGACAAGTGGATCTCCGTTGGTGCTAGTGGATCACACCGGGCGTAGAGGACGTTCCCCTCGTACGTACGATGCTGTGGACGTGCTACTTGACGTATTGGGGCAGCCTGACCGGCTCGCCCGTCGATGGCGGAACGTTGTAGGTCCGCAGCGCCTGGCTCATCACGGAGCGGAATACCGGACCATTGGTGATTCCGTAGATACTGCCTTTGGGACGCTGCAGGACAACTTCAACAATAAACCGCGGATCGTCCATCGGCGCCATCCCCACCATCGAGGCCGTGTAGCCGCAGTATCCGGACTTGCCGTCGTCGCACGGAGATTCGGAGGTTCCCGTCTTGGCGCCGACGCGGTAACCATCGATGGCCGCGTCCTTGATCTGGCCCTCGGTCACTGCGCTCTCCAGGATGTCCCGCACCTGTTTCGCTGTTTCCTTTGACACGATTTGCCGGCTTTCCTTCGCCGGGACTTTCTCCTCGGTTCCGTCCGGGCTGATATAGCTGTCGATCAGGCGCGGCTGCAGCATGACTCCATCGTTGGCAATCGACTGGTAGGCACGGACGGTCTGCAGCGTGGATTGCGACACACCCTGGCCGAACAGGACGGTGTACTCCTGCCGGCCGTCCCACTGGTCGGCCGGGGTGAGGATGCCGCTCGCTTCGGCGGGAAGGCCGATGTCCGGGGCTTCGCCGATTCCGAACTTCTGCAGCCAGTCATGCCGCTGTTCCTTCGTGAGGCGCTGCCCGGCCATGACCGTTCCCGTGTTCATGGACCAGCCGAGGATGCCGGCCAGGGTCCGTTCCTCAGTCCCGTGATCGAACGAGTCAGTGAAGACCTGTCCGTCCACCACGTAGGACGGCGGGATGGTGAAATGGTCCAACGGGCTGGACTTGCCTTCTTCAATGACTGACGCGGCGGTGATCATCTTTTCCACGGAGCCCGGCTCGTAAGCGGCTGTCACCGAACGAACGCCGCGGTCCTTGGCTGCCACCTTTCCGGGGTCGTTGGGATCCGGGGCGTTGGTGTCTGCCATGGCGATGATGTTGCCGGTCTTGATGTCCTGGACAATGATGACGCCCCATTCGGCGCTCAGCTTGTCCGACTGGTTCTGGATGGCCTGCTGGGCAAAATACTGCAGGTCCGAGTTGAGGGTAAGCCGGATGTCCTTGCCGTCGACAGCGGGCGTCAGTTCGTCCACGCCAACCGGGATACGCAGGCCGTCTGCACCGATTTCGAAGAGCCGCTTGCCGGGAGTTCCCTTGAGGATCTCGTCCTGCGTCTGCTCCAGCCCCGCCTGGCCGGTTGTGCCGTCCTGCAGGAAGCCGACGATGCCGCCGGCCACGGCACCGTTGGGGTAGACGCGCTTGCTGGTTCCAACGGTGACGATTCCCGGAATCTGCAGCTTGGAAATCCGGTCCTCCATGTCGGGCTTAAGGTCCTTCGCCACGATGTAGTAGGGCTTCTCCCCCGTCAGTGCGTCCTTGACGTCTGCCGGATCCTGTCCCAGCACGGCTGCCAGCTCCTGGATGCCCTTGTCCCTGGAAACGGTAACGAGCTCTTCCTTGTCGCCGACGGTGTCCAGTCGTTTGAATGACTCCGTCTTCGTGTTGACGCGCTGATCCACCACCACGTTGTAGCGGATGACGCTGTTGGCGAGGACCGTCCCGTTCGCATCCAGGATGCTGCCGCGCTCGGCCGGGAGTTCTATCGGGGTAAGCCGGTTGTTCAGCGCCGCTTCGGCCATTCCGCCGATGTCCAGCCCCTGGACCATGAACAGTTTTCCGCCCACCACAAGCAGCAGCGCCAGCATCATGCCCAGGCCGAGGCGGAGCCTCCTGGTGGCGTTGGGCACTTTTGCGGTTGTCTTCTTGCCGGTGCTCTTCGCCACGGTGAGTCCTTGCTGGTTGCGTACTGGTGAGCAGTCCTGTCAGTTACTGTCCGGGCGTCTTTTGCTGCGGAGCCGGCACTGATCCTCCGTGGAGATTAACCGCGGGCTTAGGGGCAGCCGCCGCCGGTGCCGAAGCCGCAGGAGCCGAAGCCGCGGGAGCGGCGGCCTCAGCCGGCTTTCGGACAGCCAACGGTTCCTTGGTCGTGGCGGGCGGCACCACCGTCAGCTGACCGGCGACGGCAGGCGCTGCAATGATGGCTCCCGGCTTGTCACCCTTGACCGCGGGCTTCGGGGTACCGCTGACGGTCAGTGTGGACAGGTCGATCTGGCCCTTGCCAGTGGAAGCTACCATGCCCAGTTCCGTGGCCTTGGCGGCCAGGTTCTGGGGAGCATCGAAGTTCTGGACCTGCTGTGTCAGGTCCTGGTTTTGCTTTGTCAGGGTGGACTGCTCACTCCGGAGCTGCACCAGCTGGTACTGGGCCGTGGAGACGGAAATGTTGAGTACCAGGACCGCCATGAGCGCCACGGCGAGCAGCGCGAAGCAGAGCACGACGAAAGGGGCCCTGCGCTTGCGGGGCGTGGAGCGGACCACGGACAGCGGGGTCCGCAGTTTGCGTTCGGATCCTTCCGAGGGCTTGATCCCCGTGAGGGCACGGGCCGCCGTACCTGACACGACTGGGAAGTTCTTAGCAGCGGCGGTGCTCATGCGGCCCTCCTGGCTCTGATTCGTTCTACGGCGCGCAACCGGGCGGATGCTGCGCGTGGGTTTTCGGCGATTTCTTCTGCCGTGGGCACCTCGGTGCCTTTGGTCAGGGTCTTGAGCTCGGGCTTGTGCTCTTCCAGTTCCACCGGGAAACCCAGCGGCGCTGAGGACTTGGAACCGGCCTGGAAGACTTTCTTGACGATCTTGTCCTCCAGCGAGTGGTACGACATGACCACAACGCGGCCCCCCATGGCGAGTGCATCCACGGCAGCGGGAACCGCACGTTCCAGGACATCAAGTTCTTCGTTGACTTCGATCCGCAGGGCCTGGAAGGTCCGTTTGGCCGGGTGTCCGCCGGTCTTTGCCGCGCCGGCCGGAACGACCGCCCGGATGGTGTCTACCAGTTCACCGGTGGTGGTGAACGGCTTTGCCTCGCGAGCCGCCACGATGCGGTTGGCGATCCTGCCGGCGAACTTTTCTTCACCCCACTTGCGGATGATCCGGACCAGGTCCTCTTCGCTGTAATTGTTAACCACGTCAGCGGCCGTCTGGCCGCGGCTGGTGTCCATGCGCATGTCCAGCGGCGCATCAAAGGAGTAGGCAAAACCTCGCTCGCGCTCGTCCAGCTGCAGGGAAGAAACCCCCAGGTCCATGAGGACACCGTGGACTTCGATAACGCCAAGATCCCGGAGGACATCCGGGATCTCATCGTAAACAGCGTGGACCAGGTCGGTCCTGTCCGCGAAGCGCTTCAAACGCTCCCCGGCGAGGGCCAGCGCCTCTTCGTCGCGATCGATCCCGATCAGGTGGAGGTCCGGAAACCGTTGGAGCAGGGCTTCGGAGTGGCCGCCCATTCCCAGGGTTGCGTCGATGACCACGGGCGTCTCGCCCCGCTGGCGTGCAGCTTCAATTCCCGGGGCCAACAAATTGATGCACCGGTCCTTGAGGACCGGTACATGGCGTTCGGACGTGGGTTTTGGCTGGTTGGGATCGCTCATACCTTCGTCCTTTCGTGCCTGGTTGTGCCTCGGTAGGCAGCGTTGGTCCTCGGTGTGCTTCTTGAACCAGATCCCCATCCGCGCCTATCCGGGCGTCCGCCTGGCTCCGGGGAAGTGAGCCAGGAAAACGTTCGGATGGGCGGCTGGAGATCTCGTTCAAGAAACGTTGCTGTTGTCGCCTCCGGGCCTCAGAAGATTCCCGGGATGGCGTCATCGGTTTCAGAGAAGGAGGTTTCCTTCTCTGCCAGGTACTCGTTCCAGGCCTGGGCATCCCAGATCTCCGCGCGGGAGCCGGCGCCGATGACGGCAAGCTCCCTGCCAAGACCTGCGTATGCCCGGAGTGCGGGAGGAATAGTCACGCGCCCCTGCTTGTCAGGTACCTCGTCCGAGGCTCCAGAGAGAAAAACCCGGATGTAGTCACGAGTCTGCTTGGAGGAGATGGGCGCCTCCCGCATTTGCTCGTGAATCCGTCCGAATTCCCGCTCACTGAAGACGTAGATGCAGCGTTCCTGGCCCCTGGTGAGTACCAATCCGCTGGCAAGTTCCTCGCGGAACTTCGCTGGGAGGATGATCCGCCCCTTTTCGTCCAAACGCGGCGAATGAGTGCCAAGAAACATGGCCACCCGCCTGTCTGTCGTCAGGAGCTGCACGTCCCCTGTGCTGCCACTACCCTCTTACCTGCTCCACTTTACTCCACATCGCTCCACAGTCAACGCGACACGGAAGATTCCTCCCGGGATTGGAGGAATCCGGGCCCGGAAATCCAGGGGTTTCCGGGCGGTGGTGCAAAGTGGAGGGATTTTGGCGCCGGTGGCGCATGGGGCGCGCCAGGGAATATACGACGGCGGCCGGTGGGGATCCGCCCGGACGTCCGGGCCCGCAGTGGGGCGATTAAATGCAAAAGACCCGCCGGGGCGGGTCTTCCTGCAGGCCTGCCCGCGGGCAGGTGGTGCGAAGTGGAGACTTAGGGAATGGCAGTCACGGACCGGCTGTCAGGACGGGGTTGTCACGGTTCACCGCGGCGGCGTTCGTCCCAGCGTTCTTCCAGACCGCTCATGAACGAGCTGCGCCCCTTGCCGGCCTTCTTGCCTCCGGCCGGTTTGGCTTTGCCGGCAGCGGAACTACGCATCGTTGCGAAATAGACTCCGGCTCCCATCACGATGAACCCGAGGACACCAACAAAAATGCTCTGAAGTGATACGCCCACCAGCAGGAGGAGGACACCGGCCAGGGTGGCCAGCACGCCTATCACTATGTGGCGTGTGGACCAGTTACGGCCCGGATCCGATCCCATTGAGTTGGCAAACTTCGGATCGTCCTCGTGCAGCTGCTTCTCCAGCTGCTCGAGCAACTTCTGTTCGTGCTCCGAGAGCGGCATCACGACCTCCTTAAGTCGGCCAACGTCCGGACCTGCCGTGGCCTTTATGTTGTCAATCCGATAACGACCGGCATGCGCAGGAGGTTCCCGGCCACCGTATATCGGGCAACCGGATTCCACGCATTCGGACGGCGGGCTGATACAGACGGCTTTTGGTATGTCCAGACGTTCGAAATCTATGTATATCTAAGGATAGTTTGTTGCGCCCTGTTCTGAAAGACACTCACACGCGGCGCACCCCGCCGTCGGCGGCGCTGCATCCAAGGGCGACGGGCGCACCGGGTAAGCAGCTTTTTTGCCGGCAGTCGGCCGGGGAAAAGTCAGTCAGCGGCGGTGTTCGGGTCCAGCAGCCGTGCAGGGAGCACCGACTTGGAACCGAACTTCTCCGCCACCCTGTCCAGGGCCTGTTCCGCGGCCCGCCAGTTGTCGTCGCGGCGGTCAAAGCTCAGCTGCAGCGAGGTCTGGGCTGCATCCTCAAGCTGCTCCGCCCTTACGCCAACAAGGCGGACTGTCATGGCTCGCGGGCCGAGCGATTCCAGCAGCTGAACCGTGACGGCATAGATCAACTGGGCACTGTCCACCGGGGCATGCACCGTCCTGCTGCGCGTGATGGTGGAGAAATCGGTGTAGCGAAGCTTCAGGGAGATAGTCCTGGCGACCATCCCCGTGCTTCTGAGCCGCTCGGCGGTGCGGTGCGACAAGCGCAGCAACTCCCGGTGCAGAAGGGCGTCGTCCGCGGTGTCCACGGCAAACGTCTCCTCGGCACCGATACTCTTCTCGAGGCGGACCGGAGTCACAGGCCGCGGATCAATCCCCCAGGACAGCCGGTAGACGTGCTCGCCTGACGCCCCGAGGAGCTTCTTCAGTGCGGACGGCGGGGTTGCGGCAACATCCGCCACGCTGCGGATCCCCATTCGCGCCAGCACCTCCCCCGTCTTGGCCCCCACGCCCCACAGCGCATTGACGGGAAGGCTGTGCAGGTAGGCAACGGTCTCGTCCGGTCCGATCAGCAGGAGCCCGTCCGGTTTACAGCGGGTGGACGCTATCTTGGCCACGAACTTGCTGGCGGCGATGCCAACGGACGCGGTGATACCGAGTTCGTCCCGCACACGCCGGCGAATAATTGCGCCGATCTCACGCGGGCTCCCCAGCCGCCGGATGGCTCCGCCGACGTCGAGGAAGGCTTCGTCGACGCTCAGGGGCTCCACCAGGTCAGTGATAGAACCGAAGATGGCCATCAGCTGCGCGGACACCTCGTAGTACAGCTTGTGCCTTGGCTCGATGATGACTGCCGAGGGGCACATGCGCGCCGCCATAGCCATGGGCATTGCAGACTTGACGCCAAATTTCCGCGCCTCGTAGGAAGCGGACAGCACCACCGACCGGTCCGCCGGATAGCCCACAATGACCGGTTTTCCGACCAGTTCCGGACGGCTCCGGAGTTCCACGGAGACGAAAAATGCGTCCATGTCCACGTGCATGATGCTGCTTCGACGTAGCTCCCGGAGGGTCGCTTCGAGCTGCTGTTTATCCTGTTCCGACCCCACGTCTTCAATCCTATGCCGTGGGACTGACTAAACTGGAGGCTGCATCCGGCGTCAACACCAGGAGGACTGTCCCTGTGAAGGTAATTGGAAAGCTCAAGCCTGCGGGCTGCGCAGTGATTGTGGCCGGCGCGGTGCTTGCCCTGGCTGCGTGCACCCCGGCCGATTCCGGAGCCAAGGCAACCGGGACCGCCAGCGCTTCAGCTTCCGCCACCGAGCAGGTATCCACCACGGCACCGGCCAGCCCTTCGGCGTCGCCGGGTACCACTGCGGTCGTCGGTGCACTCGTCGACGGCTTCCCGGAGAAGCTGTTGCCCGTGATGCCGGGGGCCAGGGTGGTATCAAGCAGCTTCGACAAGACGACCGCTCCGGCCACTGCAGCGCTGGTGGGTAACATCAGTTCGCCGGCCGCCGCCGTCGTGGCTTTCTACACAAAGGAGCTGGAGGCCCAAGGCTTCAAGGCGGTGCCCGGTGAGAACGTGGGTGCAGTCGCGTCCAAGGATTTCCTCCGCGGCGACAACGAAACAGTGAACGTTGCAGTGGTGGAGACCGGCGGGGTCTCCACATTCACCATCGGTGCCAACGTCGCAGCTGAGTCCGCGAAGTGACGGTCGCGGAGCAGCTGCGCCTGGAACAGACGGCATTCGTAGCCGCCGTCGCCGGCAAGCTTAACGACTTCCTGGCCACACGCCAGTCCGTGATGTCCGCCATTTCACAGGATATTGATCCGCTGATGGGCTCCATCTCCAACCTGGTTACCGGCGGCAAGCGGCTGCGTGCACTGATGTGCTACTGGGGTTGGCGTGGCGCCGGCGGTGAGGCTGCTGCCACCGAGGTGGTCACTGCCGGATCTGCCCTGGAGCTTTTCCAGGCAGCAGCGCTGATTCATGATGACATCATCGACCGCTCGGATACCCGGCGCGGAGGTCCCAGTGTGCACCGGCGGTTCAGCCAGCTGCATGAAGACCAGGGGTGGGCCCTGGACAGCGAACGGTTCGGCCATGCCGCAGCCATCCTGACCGGCGACCTCTGCCTCTCCTTCAGCGAAGAAACGTTCACGGACATAGGCGAGGCGGCAGCGTCGGGAAGCCAGGCCAGGCTGATCTTCAACCTGATGCGCGCCGAAGTGATGGCGGGGCAGTACCTTGACATCCTGGAAGAAGTAGCCGGTCCCATGCGCGACCGGGCGGGAGCCGTCAGCAGGGCCCAGTCAATAATCCGGTTCAAGTCAGCGAAGTACTCAACGGAGCACCCGCTTGCCCTGGGAGGCGCCTTGGCAGGTGCTTCCGACGAACTGCTTCGCGGCTATTCAGCGTTCGCCCTGCCGCTTGGGGAAGCATTCCAACTACGGGACGACGTACTCGGTGTCTTCGGTGATCCGGTGACCACCGGTAAGCCCGCTGGCGATGACTTGCGGGAAGGAAAGCGTACGGTCCTGGTTGCCTTCGCCCTGGACCAGGCTTCCCCGGAGGAATCCCGTTTCCTCGATGCGAAGCTTGGAAGCCCGGACCTGTCCGATGACGACGTGGAGGAAATCCGCCGCATCATCGTGGACTGCGGCGCGCTCCAGGCTACTGAAGTCCTGATTGAGGAATTCGGCCGTGCCGCCTTCGCGGAACTGGACCTGCTGCCGCTGGACGATCTCCCCAAGACGGCCCTGCGGAAACTGGCCGAGGCAACCGTCAGCCGCGCCGCCTGATTGTGGCGGCGCGGCCACCGCGCTCAGCATGTAGTGCGGGGGGCCTGGACAGTATTACCAGGCCAGGGACTGTGCCCGTCGGCGGATCTCGGTCTTCCGGCCTTCGCGCAGCGCATCAATCGGACGGCCCCGCAGAGATTCATCCGGGGTGAAAAGCCAGGTAATGAGTTCTTCATCGGTATAGCCGGCGTCCGAGAGGACCACGACTGTCCCTTTCAGGCTCTCTACCGGATGGCCGTCCTGCATAAAGTCGGCGGGAACGGACCTGATCCGGCGTTCGCCGACCCTGAGGGCCACCAGCGCCTTTTCGTCCAGCAATCCATGGACCTTAGTGATGGATACGTTCATCATTTCTGCAACGTCGGGCAGCGGCAGCCATTCGCCTACAAGGCTTTCTACAGTACTCACGGATCAAGATTGCCACGGCGGGTGCTAATGCGCCTAGTCAGCGCAAACGGGGGCGCGAACCCTCGAATCGACACTCCGAAAAAAGGCATATATCCAATGCCACACATTTCTTGTGCTAATCGGCAATTCGTGAGAGATTCACATAGATCACATTTGCATCAACACTAACTTTAGTAACACTAGTACCATTCGTAACAACGGCCTGACCGACAGCATTTGCCGCTGAGAAGAGGATCACTCCCATGACGACGCCCCGATCGCCAAAGCAGCACACCAGGCCAAGCCTGCCCATGATTGCGGCAACCACGGCTGCCCTCCCGGCAGTCGTCCTTTCCTCGCTGGCCATTGCCCAGCCGGCGGCGGCGGAATCCCGCCCGCGGACCGTGCCTGCGACCCTCGCGGCGGCAATTCAGGCCCAGGAAGCCGCCATTAAGGCCGGCGTCATTCCCGCGGCCTCGGTTTCGACGGCCCTCCCCGCATCCCTGCGGCCCGCCCAGCCCTCCGCGCCGGCCGAGTACACCATTGCCCGCGGTGACACCATCAGCGGCATCGCCGGTCGCTACGGCCTTGACACCAACGCCATCCTGAAGCTGAACAACCTGCAGCCGAACACCATCATTTATCCGGGGCAGAAGATCAAGCTGACCGGTTCGGCACCGGCCCCCTCCGCTCCGGCGGCAAAGCCGGAGGCTCCCGCCCCTGCCACCTCAGCCGGCAATGTCTACACCGTTAAGTCCGGCGACACACTGGGCGCCATCGCGGCACGGCACGGCGTCAAGTTGTCCGAGGTGTTGAGCTGGAACGGACTGAATATGAACTCCATCATTTACCCGGGCCAGAAGATCAAGATCGGCGGCGGCCAGGCGCCGGCTCCTGCTCCGGCGGCTACTCCTGCTCCGGCACCGGCTCCGGCCACCAGTTCGGGCTCTTACACCGTGAAGTCAGGCGATACTTTGTCCGCCATCGCCGCAAAGCACGGGGTCAAGCTGTCAGACATTTTGGCCGCGAACAAGCTGACCATGACCAGCGTCATCTTCCCCGGCAACAAGCTGGCCATCCCCGGCGGGTCCTCGATCCAGCCGGCAGCCAGCGTTACTCCCCTGGTGCCGAGTTCCTTCCTCGGATTCACCTACCCGTCCGCCGTGGTCTCCTCCGCCAACCAGAACAAGGCCCTGCTCAACTCTTCTCCCGTACCCACCAGGGAGCAGATGAAGTCGATCGTTGCGGACACGGCACGTCGGATGGGCGTGGATCCCTCGCTTGCCCTTGCCTTCGCCTACCAGGAGTCCGGCTTCGACCAGCGCGCAGTCTCGCCGGCCAACGCCATCGGCACCATGCAGGTCATCCCGACGTCGGGCGAATGGGCCTCTGATCTCGTGGGCCGCAAGCTGAACCTGCTCGATCCCTACGACAACGCAACCGCAGGCGTGGCCATCATCCGCCAGCTGATCCGCACCAGCAAGGACCTGGACAACGCCATCGCCGGCTATTACCAGGGCCAGTACTCCGTCAGCAAAAACGGCATGTTCGACGACACGAAGGCATACGTGGCAGCGATCAAGGCGCACAAGAAGAACTTCAGCTAAACCGCGCCGGCGCCGGGAAGCGGGTGCCGGGAGGGTAACGATACGGGTCCGGATTGCATGTCGATTCGGGCCCGTTTCCGTGTAGCACTTAGGATCGTAGGGTGCAGGATAAAGTGTCGGACCCCCTCGTTGGAACGCTGGTGGACAACCGTTACCGGGTTCAGTCAAGGCTGGCGCGCGGCGGAATGTCCACCGTTTACCTCGCGACGGACCAACGTCTGGAGCGCGACGTCGCATTGAAGGTCCTCCACCCGCACCTGGTCAATGACGGTAACTTCCTGGACAGGCTTGGCCGTGAGGCCAAGGCCGCGGCCAAGCTGTCCCACGCCCATGTGGTGGGCGTCCTTGACCAGGGCAGCGACGGCCACACTGCCTACCTGGTGATGGAGTACATCAAGGGCCACACGCTCAGGGACGTCATCAAGGAGAAGGGGGCGCTGTCTCCCCGGCTGGCCCTGGCGCTGATCGACCCCGTGGTTGAAGGGCTGGGGGCGGCGCATGCCGCAGGGCTCATCCACCGGGACATCAAACCCGAAAACGTCCTGATCGCCGACGACGGCCGAATCAAGGTCGGTGACTTCGGGTTGGCCCGTGCGGTCACCACCTCAACGAGCACCGGGGCGCTGATCGGCACCGTGGCCTACCTGTCACCGGAGCTCGTTCTCGGCCGGCAGGCGGATGCCCGCAGCGACATTTACTCCGTGGGCATCATGTTGTACGAAATGATCACCGGCAGGCAGCCCTTCGACGGCGAAGTCCCCATCCAGGTGGCCTACCAGCACGTCAATTCCTCCGTGGAAGCCCCCTCGGCGGTCGTTCCGGGGCTGGCAGCCGAAGTCGACGAGCTGGTCCAGTGGTGCACGGCGGGCGATCCCGAACAGCGCCCGGTCGACGGCAACGCACTCTTGTCCGAACTCAGGCACATCCGGACCAACCTGACCGACGCTGAACTGGATCTCCAGCCCCCCGCAGCGATCGCCGCCGTCGCCCATTCTCCGTCGGGGCTCCGCCCGCCTGCGCACCCGCCGTCCCATCGTCCTTCAGAGGCCCCGTCCACGGAGCGCCGGGACCAGACGGAGATCCTGTCCGCCGGGCAGCATCCAACGGAAATCATCAACCGCCAAAGCAATCCCACCACGGTGCTGTCGGCTGCGCGCCGGCCGGGCCAGTTCGGTGCACTGGCCGCCCCGGCGGAGCCGGAGCCCGCCTTTGCGGATCCGGGCGACGACGGGCCGGACACCGCGGTTCCGTTGAGCAAGCGTGCCCAACGCAAGCTGGACCGCGACGCCGCCAAGGCCGAGTCCAAAGCCGCGTCCACTCCGGTGCGCTCGCTCCGCGAAGGCAACCCGCGCCGTCGCGGCCTTCTATGGATCATCATCCTGGTGATCGCGGCTTTGCTCGCCACCGGCGCCGGCTGGTTCTTTGGCATGGGACCCGGCTCCCCGGGGACCATACCCAGGGTGGCCAACAAAACCGTCGCCGAGGCCCAGCAGCTGCTTGGCACAGCGGGATTCCAGTCCACCACGAAGGATGTCTTCGACGACGACATCCGGGCCGGCCTCGTCGTGGGTACCGAACCCGAAGCAGGGCGGGAAATCCGCAAGTTCCAGATGGTGTCGCTGTTCGTTTCCAAAGGCCCGCAACTCTTTCCGCTGCCCGGAATGAGCGGCAGATCCCTGGATGAGGCGAAGAGCCAGCTCAACAGTGCCGAGATGGCCCTGGGCAGCGTCACAGAGACGTACAGCGAAACCGAGCCGGCGGGTACAGTCCTCGCCCAGGACCCCGCGGCGGGCACCCCGTCCAGGCGCGGCACGCCTGTCAGCCTCACTGTCTCCAAGGGGCCCGAACCCATTCCTGTGCCCGACGTGCGCGGCCAGGAACAGGGCGCCGCAGTCAAAGCGCTGGAGGCCGCGGGATTGAAGGCTGTGATCTCACCCGAAACGGTCAACGACAAGAAGGTCCCCAAGGGCGCCGTGGTGGCCCAGGAGCCATCCAACGGCACCCTCACCCGGGGTGCGCCTGTCACCCTTACGGTATCCAAGGGGCCCAAGCTCGTGAATGTGCCCAGCTATATCGGCAAGCAGGCCAATGATGCACGCAAGGCGCTGGAGAAGCTCGGCTTCGAGGTCCGGGTCAACAACGTCCTGGGCGGCTTCTTCGGAACCGTTCGGGACCAGGATCCGGTGGACACCCAGGTTCCCGAAGGTTCCGTCGTTACCCTCACCGTCGTCTGAGCGCAACCGGCACCGCTCGAAGCAGCCGCCACACCAAAAAGCTCCGCCCGGCTGGTCCAGCCGGGCGGAGCTTTTCGGTCAATCAGGGCAGCGGGTCAGCGCTTGGACAGGGCTCCTGCGACGAGGAACGCCATTTCCAAGGACTGCATGTGGTTCAGGCGCGGATCGCAGACTGATTCGTAGCGGTCGAGGAATGCTTCCTGGTCGATGGGGTCCGCGCCGCCGAGGCACTCTGCGACGTCGTCGCCGGTCATTTCGACGTGCAGGCCGCCCGGAATGGTGCCCAGCGAGTGGTGCACCTCGAAGAAGCCGCGCACTTCGTCGATGACGTCATCGAAGTTGCGGGTTTTGTAACCGTTGGGCGACGTGACCGTGTTCCCGTGCATGGGATCGGTGACCCAGAGGACCTGTGCGCCGGACGCCGTGACCTTTTCGACGATGGCGGGGAGCTTCTCCCGGATGTTCCCGGCGCCCATCCGGGTGATGAAGGTCAGGCGGCCCGGTTCGCGGTCCGGATCCAGCTTGTCGATGAGCCGCAGGGCATCGTCGCCCGAAGTGGAGGGCCCCAGCTTGACTCCGATCGGGTTGCGGACCCGGGACAGGAAGTCCACGTGGGCGTGGTCCAGTTCGCGGGTGCGTTCGCCGATCCAGAGGAAATGCGCCGACGTGTCGTACGGAAGCCCCGTACGTGAATCGATGCGGGTCAGTGCGCGCTCGTAGTCCAGCAGCAGCGCCTCGTGGCTCGCAAAGAACTCAACCCGCTTCAGGGCTTCGAAATCCGCCCCGCAGGAAGCCATGAACTTGATGGCCCGGTCAATGTCACGTGCCAAGGACTCGTAGCGGGCGTGTGCCGGGTTCTCGGTGAAGCCCTTGTTCCAGTGGTGGACGAGGCGCAGGTCGGCGAAACCGCCCTGCGTGAACGCCCGGATAAGGTTCAGGGTCGATGCGGAGGTGTGGTACGCCTTGAGCATCCGGCCGGCGTCGTGGGCCCGGGATTCCGGGGTGAAGTCGTAGCCGTTGACGATGTCGCCGCGGTATGCCGGGAGTGTCACGCCGTCGCGCGTTTCATCGTTGGAGGACCGCGGCTTGGCGAACTGTCCGGCCATGCGGCCCATCTTGATGACCGGCATCGCTGCGCCGTAAGTCAGGACGACCGCCATCTGCAGGATGGTCTTGACCCTGGCGCTGATCTTGTCCGCCGTCGCGGCCTCAAACGTTTCAGCGCAGTCGCCGCCCTGGAGCAGGAAGGCCTTGCCTTGTGCTGCCGCGGCGAGCCGTTCACGGAGGATGTCCACCTCGCCGGCAAATACAAGCGGCGGAAGGACGGAAAGTTCCTTTACCGACGCGTCAAAGACCTCTTTGTTTTGCCAGCTGGGCTGCTGGGAAACCGGCAGTTCCCGCCAGTGGTCCAGTCCCGGATAGTTGGCGGCACCGCTCTGGGCGGTACTGGTCAGCAGGGAGGCAGGTTTTGCAGATAGCTCAGTCACACTACAAGACTAGTTCCCGTATCCGGGTTTCCGCACCGTAACCGTCATCAGCCCCAAACCGCCGTCACAGAACCTGGACACCAAAGGCGGCGTCACGCGTTTCCGGGCTCCGCGGGACCGTTGTCCCCGGAGCCGGCGGAGCCGGTGGAGGCATCGGTGGGTTTCCCTGCCAGCCTGAGCTTAACTACCGCCGCGTATTCGTCCACGTATTCCTGCCCGGACAGCCGCATGAGCTCGTACATGATTTCGTCGGTCACGGACCGCTGGATCAGGCGGTCGTCTTCCATGCCGTAGTACCGGCTGAAGTCCAGCGGTTCACCGAAGATCATGCCGATGCGCCTGATGTTCGGCATCCGTTTGCCAATGGGCTGGACCTTGTCGGTCCCAATCATGGCTACCGGAATCACGGGAACCCTCGCCTGCAGGGCAAGCTTCGCGACACCGACTTTGCCCCGGTACAGCCGTGAATCGGGGCTGCGCGTGCCTTCGGGATAGATGCCCAGCAGCGAACCATGCGACAGGACGTCCATGCCGGCATTAAGCGACGCCGCCGAAGCCGCTCCCCCGGAACGGTCCATGGGCAGCTGGTTTGTCAGCCGGAAGAACAGTGCAGTCAGCCTGCCCTTGAGGCCGGTGCCGGTGAAGTACTCCGACTTCGCCAGGAAGATCACGGGACGCGGAACCATCAGAGGCATAAAGATGGAGTCGGAGAACGACAAATGGTTGGACGCCAGGATGGCGGCGCCTTCCGCGGGCACATTGTCGAGCCCCTTGACCCAGGGCCGGAACAGGAGCTTCAGCACCGGTCCCAGGACGAAGGTCTTCATGAACCAATAAAACACGTGGTGTACCTCTCCGGAAGGCGTCTGGCCGGCCCTCCGTCGGGTCCGGCCAGGACTTCAATGCAACCCTACTCTAGTGAGATTTGCCGCGAATGGTGACACGATGGGCACATGAGAGAAAGCAGCAAACAGACTGTGCCTGCCGCTTTCAGCTACCCCGGCCACGGAAACAACGCCCGGATCGGCGTCGCCATCTGCCACGGCTTCACCGGGAGTCCGCTCAGCGTCATGCCGTGGGCACTGCACCTGGCGGAGCAAGGGTTTGCCGTCTCCGTCCCGCTCCTGCCCGGGCACGGGACCCACTGGCGCGAGCTGGCCCGTTCGGGCTGGCGTGAATGGGCCGGCGCATTCGAAACTGCCTACCTTGAACTCGCGGCCCGGACCGACACCTGCTTCGTCGCCGGGCTCTCCATGGGCGGCGCCGTCGCGCTGCGCACGGCGTCACGCCACCGTGTTGCCGGTGTAGCCGTGGTTAATCCCGGACTCAGCTTCTACGACCGGCGGGTTCGTATTATCGGCATCCTGAAGTACTTCCAACCGACCACGCTGCCGATTGTGGAGGCCAACCCCACGGCTGCCACCACCGAGGACGGCGACTATTCGCAAACGCCGCTCGCCGCCGTCCACCAGCTGAAGAAGCTGTTTGCCGCTGCCCGCCGCGGACTGCCCCGGGTGACAGCGCCGGTCCTGGTTTTCAAGTCGGACACCGACGAGGTTGTGCCGCCGTCGTCCCTGGAGCTGATCCGGCGGCGGCTGGGGTCGGCGGAACTTCGCGTGGTGCCGCTGCCCAACAGCGGTCACGTGGCCACGCTGGACAACGATGCGCCCGCGATCTTCGGGCATTCCACCACCTTCTTCCACGAGCACGCGCCGCACCACGTATCCTCGGAGACATCATGAGTATTGCCGCCGACCACAGCCCTTTCAGCAGTCCCTTTACCGGCGACGGTCCCTCGATCGGTGTCGCCGTTTCCCATGGCTTCACCGGAAGCCCGCACGGTGTGCGGGCCTGGGCCCAATCGCTGGCCGACGCCGGATTTGCGGTGCGGATGCCGCTCCTGCCCGGACACGGCACCAGCTGGCAGGAACTGGCCAGGACGCGTTGGCAGGAGTGGTATTCCGCCTACGACAAGGCCTACCTTGAGCTCGAAGCTGAATGCGATCACGTCTTCACTGCCGGGCTGTCCATGGGAGGGGCACTGGCGTTGCGGGTGGCGGCATTGCGTCCCGTGGCGGGCACCATCGTGGTCAATCCCGGCCTGGTCATCGATGATCCCCGCGCGCCGCTGGCCGGGATCCTGAAGCTGGTCCTGAAAAGCACCCCTGCCATTGCGAACGACATCCTCAAGCCGGACACGGATGAAGGCGCATATCCGCGGACACCCGTGGCAGCGGCGCACGAGCTCAACAAGATGTTCAAGGACACCAGGCGGCTGCTGCCGCAGATCACGGCACCTGTTCGCGTGTTCCGCTCCACAGTGGATCACGTGGTGTCCGACTCGAGCATCGTGGCGCTGCGCCGGGGCCTCACCAACGCCCGGCTCCAGCTGAGCGCTTTGGAAAACAGCTACCACGTGGCCACCCTGGACAACGATGCCGCGGAGATCTTCAGCGGGACCACGGAGTTCATCCGCACCGTAGTTCCGGGAGCACAGGTTCCGGGAGCACCGGTTCCGGAAAACGCGGACGCCTCCCCCGCCAGCCCCGAAGGACACGGCCGATGACCAGATCTGACTCCAATTCCTCGGACCAGAGCGCCAACCAGGACGACGCCGTGTGGCTTGACCTGGTTTCCCGGCTCGAGGGCACCGACACGCCGGCTCCTGCCGGGGACGGCAGCGAACCGCACAAACGGCCTTTCCGCGACTTCGACCCGCTGGGCCTCGCCGGCAGCGCTCCAACGGAGCCCTCGGCGGCCGAACGCGGGGCCGCCGTCCGTGCACCCCAGCCGGGGGCGGACAACGCAGGCGCGGACCGCGCGGAACCAGCCAGCGGGCCCCGTGACTACGAGGCCGACGACGACGAGCCTTTCGTTCCGGAGGAACCCCCGAGCCTGGCCGGCAGTGACCCGCTGACCGTGCTGGCCTGGCTGGGCGCCGTGGGCGGACCCGTCGCCCTGGTGCTGTCCGCCATGTTCTGGAGATCCGCGCCACTCATGGCTATTTTGGGGATCGTCGCCGCGTTCGTCGTCTCAGTGATCTACCTGATCATGCAACTGCCGCAGGAAAAGGATGAGCACGACGACGGCGCCAGGGTTTAGCGTTTCGAGCCTTGCCCGCTGAGGCCGGATCAGCCGTGCATCCTGCTGCTGACACGCGACAGGTCCGCGGCCCCGATCAGCCCGGCGTTGGGGCCCAGGGCCGCGAGTGCGATTTCGGCAGCCGGCCGGAATCCGCGCCCGGTCAGGTTCCGGGCAAAAGCCTTACGTGCCGGCGCTACCAGCAGTTCGCCCGCATCGCATAGGCCTCCGCCGATCACGAACTTTCCGGGGTCCAGCGCGGCAGCCAGGTTGGCCAGTCCCAGGCCCAGCCACTCCCCAACGTCCTCCAGCAGTTCCCGGGAGGTGGGGTCGCCCGCCTTGGCCAGCTCCGTCACGATGGCCCCGGTGATACGGTCCACCTGACCGTCCACGGCCTTCAGGAGTTCCTGCGCCACGGGCGAATTGGCAGCAGCCAGTTCGCGGGCTTCGCGACCCAGCGCGTTTCCGGACGCGTACTGTTCCCAGCAGCCGCGGTTTCCGCATTCACAACGATGGCCGCCCGGCATGATGATCTGGTGGCCGAATTCTCCCGCAACGCCAAAACGGCCGCGCTCCAGCCGGCCGTCCATCACCATGGCACCGCCGATCCCCGTGCCCAGGGTGATGCAGACGAGCCTGCTTTGCCCCTGCCCGGCGCCAAAGCGCCATTCCGCCCACGCGGCGGCATCGGCGTCGTTGGTCAGCAGGACCGGGCGGCGCAGCAGTCGCTGGAGGTTGTCCCGCAACGGTTCATTGCGCCAGGCGAGGTGCGGGCTGAACAGCACCGTCCCGCCGTCGAGGTCCATCCACCCGGCCGCGCCGATTCCCACCGACCAGATGCGGTGGCCACGGCTCAGCTCCTCCACGAGTTCCACAATCACCTGTTCCACCGCGCGGGGGTCGTTCCCGGGCGTGGAGCGCCTGGCCTGGCTGAGGATGCGGCCGTCGGCGTCCACGACGCCGGCGGCGACCTTGGTGCCTCCGATGTCCACACCGATTGCCAACCCTTTGCGCCCGAGCCGGAGGTGCTCGCGGAAGCCCTGGCTGGCGGCCAGCGCATCCTGCCCGGAAGGCTTCCTGCGCCGCCATGCGGCCGTCCGTCGATAGGGTCTGGGCTGGTCGCCGGGCGAAGGTGTGTGCATGGTTCCCCATTCTATTGCCGCCCCTATTTCCGGTGATGACGGACATGCGGAAAACGGCTACTGCAACAGCTCAAGGTGCACCCCCCGGCGGACGGGAGTAGCGGGTTTCAGGCACTTAACCGTAAAGTTACTCGCCAGTAGGTGAATCAGGACACACCTCCGCGACGGGCGTACTAGTGTTAGCAGTACCCCCAGCGGGTCTATGGATAACAAAGGAGCTATCGTGCGCGAATTCAGTGTTCCGCCCTTGGTGAATGTACCCCCGGAAACCAACATCACCGACCTGGTGTTGCGGCAGGCCGCCAAGGCCTCGAACCCGTCCCTGTTTTCGCGGCTCGATGCCGCCGGACAGTGGCAGGATATTTCTGCCACGGATTTCCTCGCCGACGTGCGCATCCTGGCCAAGGGCCTCATGGCAAGCGGCGTGGCAGCAGGCGACCGCGTCGGCATCATGTCCCGCACCCGCTACGAGTGGGCGCTGGTGGACTTTGCGGTGTGGTTTGCGGGCGGCATCTCCGTCCCCATCTACGAAACCTCCTCCCCCAGCCAGGTTGCCTGGAACCTGGGCGACTCGGGTGCCGTCGCGGCGTTCGGCGAGTCGGCGCACCACGAGGACATCATCCGGCAGGCCGCCACATCGGAAGGGCTTTCGTCGCTGGCCCACGTCTGGCAGCTTGAGGGCGCCGGGCTGGACGAGCTCCGCGCAGCCGGGACCGCCGTCAGCGACGAGGAGCTCGAAGCCCGCCGGAGCCTTGCTTCGCTGGCCGACGTCGCGACGATCATCTACACCTCCGGCACCACCGGACGGCCCAAGGGCTGCGAGCTGACGCACGGGAACTTCGTGGAACTGTCCGAGAACGCACTCGCCACTTCGCTGTCAGGCATCGTCCACGAGCAGGCGCGGACCATCATGTTCCTGCCGCTGGCCCACGTGTTCGCCCGGTTCATCTCGGTCCTGGCCGTGGCTGCCGGCGTCACCGTGGCGCACACCCCGGACATCAAGCACCTCCTGCCGGACCTGCAGAGCTACAAGCCCACGTTCATCCTCGCGGTCCCGCGCGTATTCGAAAAGGTCTACAACTCCGCGCTGACCAAGGCCGAGGACAGCGGCAAGGGCGCCATCTTCCATAAGGCCGCCGACACCGCCATCGCCTACTCACGGGCCCGGCAGGCCGGTTCCATCGGCCTGGGCCTCAAACTCCGCCATGCGCTGTTCGACAAGCTTGTCTACAGCAAGCTCCGCGCGGCCATGGGCGGCCAGGTGGCCCACGCAGTGTCCGGCGGCGGTCCGCTCGGCGAACGCCTGGGGCACTTCTTCCAGGGCATCGGCATGCAGATCCTCGAAGGCTACGGCCTGACCGAAACCACCGCGCCGATCACCGTCAACACCCCCTCGCTCATCAGGATCGGGACGGTGGGCGCTCCCCTGCCGGGAAATGCGGTGAAGATAGCTGACGACGGCGAGATCCTCGCCAAGGGCGTCTGCGTGATGCGCGGCTATTACAAACGCGACGACCTCGCAGCAGACACATTCGTGGACGGCTGGTTCCGCACGGGCGACATCGGACAAATGGATGCCGACGGCTTCCTGACCATCACAGGCCGCAAGAAGGAAATCATCGTGACGGCCAGCGGCAAGAACGTGGTGCCGGCCCTGCTGGAAGACCAGATCCGCGCCGACGCCCTCGTCTCGCAGGTCCTGGTTGTGGGAGACAACATGCCGTTCATCGGCGCCTTGGTGACACTCGATGAGGAAGCCCTGCCGGGATGGCTGCAGCGTCACGGGCTTCCGGCCGGCACCACCGTCGCGGAGGCAGCAGACCATCCGGTGGTCAAGGCGGCCGTCCAGGACCTCATCACCCGCGCCAACCAGTCCGTTTCGCAGGCAGAAGCCATCAAATCGTTCCGGATCGTGCCGTCTGATTTCACTGAGGCATCCGGCCACCTCACCCCCTCCATGAAGGTCAAGCGGGCCCAGGTGATGAAGGACTTCGACGCCGTCATCAGCGACATGTACGCTGCACCGCGGCCGGCCCGTACGGAGCCGTCCGGCCAGCACTAGCGCCAGACCACCGAAAAGGGGCCTCCCGGCGGGAGGCCCCTTTTCGTGTGTGTGTGCTTACTCGACGACGAGCAGCAGGTCTCCGCCCTGGACCTGTTCCACGGCGCCGACTGCGAGGCGCCCAACCGTGCCGGCCACCGGCGTCGTAATTGAGGCCTCCATCTTCATGGCCTCGATGGTGGCAACGGTATCGCCGGCGTTGACGGCGTCGCCCACCTTGACCGTGAGGGTCACGGCTCCGGCGAACGGCGCGGCGACGTGGCCCGGCTGGCTGGCGTCCGCTTTTTCAGCGGCCTTGACGTTGCTGACGACGGAGCGGTCGCGGACCACTACGGGCCTGGACTGTCCGTTGAGCGTGCACATCACCGTGCGCATGCCCTTCTCGTCCGGCTCCGAGACAGCTTCGAGGGACGCGATCAGGCGCACGCCCTTCTCCAGCTCGATTTCGTGCTCGGCTCCGCGCTGGAGGCCGAAGAGGTAGTCACGGGTATCCAGGACCGAGAGGTTGCCGTAGGTTTCCACGCTCTTCTGGTAGTCCTTGGTGGGACCTTCGAAGAGCAGCCGGTTGAGCGTCTGCTGGCGGGTTTTGGAATCGCCCTTCAGCGCGGCGCTGTCCTCGGCGCTCAGCTCGGCGTCGCGCACCTTGATGCTGCGGCCCTGGAGGGCCTTGGTGCGGAACGGCTCAGGCCAGCCCCCGGGAGGATCACCAAGTTCTCCGGAGAGGAAGCCGATGACGGAATCCGGGATGTCGTAGTTCTGCGGGTTTTCGTTGAAGTCCGCAGGATCGGCATTGAGGCCAACGAGGTGCAGGGCAAGGTCGCCCACCACCTTCGAGGACGGAGTGACCTTCACGAGGCGGCCCAGGATGCGGTCGGCCGCCGTGTACATGTCCTCGATGGCTTCGAAGCGTTCGCCGAGGCCAAGGGCCATGGCCTGCTGCCGCAGGTTGGAGAGCTGGCCGCCGGGGATCTCGTGCTGGTAGACGCGGCCGGTGGGACCGGGCAGTCCCGACTCGAATGGAGCGTAGACGCGGCGCACGGCCTCCCAGTAGGGTTCCAGCGAGCTGACCTTGGCCAGGCCCAGCCCGGTGTCGCGCGGGGTGTGGGCCAGGGCGGCAACCAGGGCGGACGCCGACGGCTGGCTGGTGGTGCCGGCCAGTGAAGCCGAAGCAACGTCAACGGCGTCCACGCCTGCGTCCACTGCCGCCAGGAGCGTGGCCAGCTGGCCGCCTGCGGTGTCGTGGGTGTGCAGGTGGACCGGCAGGTCGAAACGTTCCCGCAAGGCCGCCACAAGCTTGGCGGCGGCCGCGGGACGCAACAGCCCTGCCATGTCCTTGATGGCGAGGATGTGGGCGCCGGCATCGACGATCTTCTGAGCCAGCTCCAGGTAGTAGTCGAGCGTGTAGAGCTTTTCGTCCGGATCGAGCATGTCGCCGGTGTAGCAGAGGGCGACTTCGGCGACGGCGGTGCCGGTGGCCCGCACAGCGCGGATGGCCGGAGCCATCTGGTTGACGTCGTTGAGGGCGTCGAAAATGCGGAAGATGTCGATGCCGGTTGCGGCGGCCTCGTTGACGAATGCCTCGGTGACTTCCTCGGGGTAGGGCGTGTAGCCCACGGTGTTGCGGCCCCGGAGCAGCATCTGCAGGCAGATGTTGGGCAGTGCCTTGCGCAGCGCCGCAAGCCTGTCCCAGGGATCTTCGCCGAGGAACCGCAGGGCGACGTCGTACGTGGCACCGCCCCAGGCTTCCACGGACAGCAGTTCAGGAAGCAGCGCGGACACGGCTGGGCCGGCCGCCACGAGGTCGCGGGTACGGACCCGGGTGGCCAGCAGCGACTGGTGGGCGTCACGGAAGGTGGTGTCGGTGACCGCGACGGCCTGCTGCTCGCGCAGGGCCTTGGCAAATCCCTCGGGACCCAGCTCAAGCAGCCTCTGGCGCGAACCCTTGGGGGCGGGCGTGTCCCCTACTGCGGGCAGCTTCGCCGCGGGGTCCGAGTGGACCGTGAGGTCGCCGTTGGGCTTGTTGACGGTGACCTCTGCCAGCCAGGTCAGCAGTTTGGTGCCGCGGTCCGCGGAAACGCGGGCCTTGAGCAGCTCGGGGCGCTGGTCGATGAAGTTGGTGGCCACATCGCCGGCAATGAAGTCCTTGTCGTCCAGGACGGCCTGCAGGAAGGAAATGTTGGTGGAGACGCCGCGGATGCGGAACTCCGCGAGGGCTCGGCGTGCCCTGGCCACTGCCGCGGGGTAGTCGCGGCCGCGGCAGGTCAGTTTGACCAGCATGGAGTCGAAGTGCGGGCTGATTTCGGCACCCGAGTAGACGGTGCCGCCGTCGAGCCTTACACCGGCGCCGCCGGCGGAACGGTAGCCGGTGATCTTTCCGACGTCCGGCCGGAAGCCGTTGGCCGGATCCTCGGTGGTGATGCGGCACTGCAGTGCGGCGCCCTTGAGCTGGACAGTGTCCTGCGAAAGGCCAAGGTCAGCGAGCGTTTCGCCCGACGCGATACGCAGCTGTGCCTGGACGAGGTCCACATCGGTGACTTCCTCGGTGACCGTGTGCTCCACCTGGATGCGCGGGTTCATCTCGATGAACACGTGCTGGCCGGCGCGTTCGCCGACGGTGTCCACGAGGAACTCCACGGTACCGGCGTTGACGTAGTTCAGCGCCTTGGCGAACTTCACCGCATCGCGGTAGAGCGCCTGACGGATCCCTTCATCCAGGTTGGGTGCCGGAGCGATCTCCACCACCTTCTGGTGGCGGCGCTGGATGGAGCAGTCGCGTTCGAAGAGGTGCATGATGTTGCCCTCGGCATCGGCCAGGATCTGGACCTCGATGTGGCGGGGGCGGAGAACGGCCTGTTCCAGGAACATGGTGGGGTCACCGAAAGCGGCGTCGGCCTCGCGCATGGCGGCCTGCAGAGCATCGGGGAGAGCCTCGCGGGTGTCCACGCGGCGCATGCCGCGGCCTCCGCCGCCGGCTACGGCCTTGGCGAAGATGGGGAAGCCGATTTCGTCCGCTGCGGCGATCAGTTCTTCCAGGTCCTTGGAGGGCTGGCTCGACCTGAGGACGGGTACGCCGGCGGCGCGGGCAGCTTCGAGCGCGGCGACCTTGTTTCCAGCCAGCTCAAGGACCTCGGCCGGCGGGCCAACAAAGGTGATGCCGGCCTCTTTGGCGGCCCGGGCCAGGCGGGGGTTCTCCGAGAGGAAGCCATAGCCGGGGTAGATGGCATCGGCGCCGGATTCCTTGGCCACGCGGACCACTTCGTCCACGTCAAGATACGCGCGGACGGGGTGGCCCTCTTCGCCGATCAGGTACGCTTCATCAGCCTTCTGGCGGTGGATGGAGTTTCGGTCCTCGTTGGGGAACACGGCAACAGTCTTGGCGCCCAGCTCGTAGCCGGCACGGAAGGCGCGGATCGCGATTTCGCCGCGGTTAGCCACCAGAATTTTGGAAAACATACTTCTCCTGCATCATTGCGGGTGTATCGATAAGTGGTCACAGTGTGTAAGACGGGCGCGTGGAAACACAAATCATTGTGTCGACCATCACAAGATTATCCGTCATCTCAGCGGGATTAGGCAGGGCCAACCAGTGATGCCCCCGACGGCAGCGTGGGATGCGCCGCACACACGCCCGATAAAACGGGATTCAACACCGCGGCAACATATGATGAGTCGGGGGTGCTTACGCGCGCCCTCCGCTCCGGGGAGCCGGAGCCGGCACTACCCCAACACGGCAACCGGCGTTAGGTATTGGTTTTTCAAGTGCAAGTAGTCAGCATCAGCAGCCTCAAAGGCGGGGTCGGCAAAACTTCCGTCACCACCGGATTGGCATCTGCGGCCCTGGCCGCCGGCATCCCCACCCTTGTGGTGGACCTTGATCCGCACGCGGATGCCAGTACGGCGCTGGGTGTCCAGCCGGATGAGCAGCTGGACATCGGCCGGATGCTCAAGAGCCCGCGCCGCGCCAAGCTTGCGGAGAACGTGGTCACCAGCGGTTGGGTGGCCCGGGAAAACTACAACGGAGCCCGGCCCGCCGTCCTGGACGTCGCTGTGGGCTCCGCATATACCGGCATTTACGATCGGCCGGACCTGGGCCGCAGGGACCTGCGCAGGCTCTCGGCAGTCCTGGCCGGCTCGGACAAGTACCAGCTGATCCTGGTTGACTGCCCGCCCTCGCTGAACGGACTGACCCGGATGGCATGGTCAGCCAGCGACAAGGTGGCCCTCGTTGCCGAGCCTGGGCTGTTTTCAGTGGCAGGCACAGAGCGCACCATGCGGGCCATCCAGCTGTTCCGCCAGGAGTTCGCCCCGAACCTCTCCCCCGCCGGCATTATCGCGAACCGCGTACGCTCCGGGTCTTCGGAGCACGCCTTCCGCCTCGCCGAGATGCAGTCGATGTTCGGTGAACTGTTGCTGACACCGCACATTCCGGAGCAGGCGAACTGGCAGCAGATCCAGGGTGCGGCCCATTCCGTGCACCACTGGCCGGGCGATTCCGCGAAAAATGCGGCCAGCCTGTTCAACACACTTCTCGACAACCTCATGGCCTCCAACGGCACGGGTTCCGCCGGGGCGCTCCGCGAACGCAGCCTTCGGTAGCGGATCCCCCAGGCAGACGGCCGACGCCGGCACACCAACTGCACAGAAAGGCCGCCTTCCAAATGGAAGGCGGCCTTTCTGCTGCTTGCGGGTTTCTGCTACGGCACGGCGTCAGCCGGTCCGACGGCTTCAGCCGGTCTTACGGGCGGCCCTGCGCTTGCTGAGTTCGTCGTCGGGAAAGGACTGTTCGACGGCGTGCTCGCTAGGAAGCGCTGCGAGGCTGCCTTCCACTTCGCGCCACACACGTCCGACTGCAATCCCGAAAACGCCCTGGCCGCCCTGGACAAGATCGATGACCTCATCCGCAGACGTGCACTCGTAGACGCTGGCGCCGTCGCTCATGAGGGTAATCTGCGCCAGGTCCTCAACGCCGCGTTCGCGCAAGTGCTCAACGGCGGTACGGATCTGCTGCAGTGACACTCCGGTATCCAGCAGCCGTTTGACGACTTTCAGCACCAGGATGTCGCGGAAGCCGTAGAGACGCTGCGAGCCGGAACCGGCGGCGCCGCGCACGGCGGGCTCAACCAGCCCTGTGCGTGCCCAGTAGTCCAGCTGGCGGTAAGTGATACCGGCTGCCTTGCAGGCCGTCGGTCCGCGGTAGCCCGCATCTTCGTCCAGTACCGGGAGGTCTTCCGTGAAGAGGAGTCCCTGAGCACCGCTCGCAGGCAGGGCGACGCCTGCCGTTGAAGCCTGCTTTAGCTCGCCAGCTTCGCCTTTCGGACTCACGTGGACCCTCCTCGTCTTTTGCTCCCCTAAGGAAGTCACAGCAACAGCGATCACAGATCTGAAATTCATCTGTGTAATTCAGCCGGGGCTGCACATTCCAGTGTGACTTGCGCGGCTGTTGGATGCAATGGGAACTTGATATCTTCGACGTTAGGCCTGCCGTGCCCCAAGGTCAAAGACGTTGGCCCCATTTCAGGGGCGTGTCGAAACTTTCAGCCTCAACTTTAACCTTAACGTGATCTCAGCCGTCGAAGTCTTCCGGCTCCACGTCGTCCAGGAACTCCCGGAAGCGCCGCAGCTCGCGCTCCTCGTCCACGGTGGGGCCAGGCTCGGTGTCTTCGCCTTCATCATGCTCGGTGATCCTGACGCCGGCCTCATCCATCACCGAGTCGGCGCACCAAATGCGGCATTTGGCCCGCAACGCCAGCGCAAGGGCGTCCGAGGCCCTGGAGCTAACCGTGGTGCCGTCTTCGAACTGCAGCTGTCCGTAGAAGATATTGTCTTCGACGGCGACGATGTTCACGCTGACAATGGAATGGCCCAGCGACTCGACGACATCGATGAGGAGGTCGTGCGTCATGGGACGCGGCGGCACCACACCCTGCTGCGCCAACGCAATGGCGCTGGCTTCAGGGGTGCCGATCCAGATGGGTACGTGCCGTTCTCCATGAATCTCCCGCAACAGCACCAGCGGCTGGTTCGACGGCAATTCGATCCGCACACCCACGATCTCGACTTCAATCATCAGATATCCATTCGCGATATACGGTCCTGCACCAGGGCACGGTGCAATGTCAGGCAGAGATCACTGATTTCGCGGGCAGCCTCGGCGGCCCGGGCATGCGAGGCGGCATCCTTGCGGGAAGTCAGCGGGGCTACGGCACGCTCCACCAGTCCGAACTCCCGTTCCGCGGCGGCCTGGAACGGCCGCAAGTGGCGCGGCTCAAGGCCGTGGCTTTCCAGCTGCACGCAGGCGCGGGCCACCTGCAGGGCATGTTCATCGAACTTCCCGTTGACGTGTCCGATCAGGCCGAACTCGAGGAGGGACCTCAACAGCGGCACACTCGCGCCGGATTCGGCCCGCAGCTGGTCCTCGCTGAGCCGGCGAACCTTGTTCTGCAGCTCAGTGGCGAGCTCGTCCGACACGATCCGCGGGGACACAGTGACGCCCGGCGGCAGGTTTTCCGGACGTTCGCCGCGGTCGATGGCGTCGAGGTAGTCCTTAATGACCTTCAGCGGAAGATATTGGTCCCGTTGCAGCGCCAGCACGAACCGGAGCCGCTCCACGTCCGTGTCGGAATACTGCCGGTAACCGGCCGGGGTGCGCTGCGGATTGATCAGGCCCTTTTCTTCCAGGAACCTGATCTTGGACGCAGTCATGCCAGGGAAGTCGTCGCTGAGCTGCGCGAGTACTTCCCCTATGTTCAGGACCTGGGGTCCGCGCCGTTCCGGTTGTGCCAGTGCCACAGGCAACTACCCCGGGATCAGACGTTGCCTGCTGCGCGGGCAGGGCTGAGGTAGAAAGTGAGCCGGAACTTGCCGATCTGGACTTCGTTACCGGACTTCAGTTCCACGCTGTCCACACGGTCGTGGTTGACATAGGTGCCGTTGAGGCTGCCGGTATCAACAACTTCGAAGCTGCGTGCCGTCCGGCGGAATTCGACGTGGCGGCGGGACACCGTGACGTCGTCGAGGAAGATGTCCGCGTCCGGGTGGCGTCCGGCAGTGGTGACGTCGGAGTCCAACAAGAATCGTGCACCGGTGTTGGGACCGCTGTGGGCAACCAGGAGCGCTGAGCCGTATGGAAGGGCTTCGACGGCAACCCGTTCCTCCGGAGAGAGCTTGGGCGCGATGGTCGGCTCGTCACGGATTGGCGTGAGGTGGATTGAGGTGGTCTCCGAAGCCTTCACTCCGCCCGTGCCGTAATCACCACCGCTGTGGCTATTTTCGTGACCAACCATGGATTCCTCCTCTTCCGTTGCAGATGTCCCCCTGCAAACAACGCGTGCCCTCCGGAAAAGCCTGGCAGATCCGGTCCTACGGCGTGTCGTCCGGCTGTTAATTCCTCAACAGCCGGACCTCCATGCCGGTTATCTTTAGCCTACCTGTTGTTCGTACTCCGATGCACTGAGCAGGGACTCCACTGCGTCGGCCTCAGCGAGCTTGACCTCAATCAGCCAGCCCTCGCCGTAAGGATCGCTGTTAATAAGCGCCGAGTCGGTGTCCAGGGCTTCGTTCCTGGCGACGACCTCCCCGCTCACGGGAGCGTAGATGTCGCTCACGCTCTTGGTGGACTCAACTTCGCCCACGACCTCGTTTGCCGTCACTTTGGTGCCGACTTCGGGCATCTGCGCGTACACGACGTCACCGAGGGCGTCCTGGGCGAAATCTGTGATGCCCACCCGCACCACGCCGTCAGTGTTGGGGGCGGAAACCCACTCGTGCTCGGCAGTGTAGGACAGGTCTTCGGGAATGTTGCTCATCAGGGGGCCTTTCATCGGGTCAACCAGGAATGTTGGTCAATCAGCAATGTCAACGGAGGTCTGCAGAACAAGCCGCCGCTGAAAGTATATGCACATCACTTGCCCCGGAAGGGAGCGCCCTGGCGGACCCTTATGGCACAGTAGTGGCATGCCAGAACTTCCCGAAGTGGCCGGGCTGGGCGCTTTCCTGGGCGACCGGCTTCGTGGAGCTGTGCTGACGAAAATCCAGATCGTTTCGTTCGCGGTCCTCAAAACGGCAGACCCGCCATACACGGTGCTGGAAGGCCGCACCATCTCAGGTGTCCAGCGCCGGGGCAAATTCATCATCATCGATGCCGACGGCGTCTATCTCGCGTTCCACCTCGCCAAGGCCGGCTGGCTGCGGTACACCGAATCGCCGTCGAACGCCCCGTTGCCCCGGGGCAAAGGGTATATCGCCGCGCGGTTCGAGTTCGCCCGGAGCCGCCAGGATGCCGACGGCGGCGAATCCCATCTGGGGATCGATCTCACCGAGGCGGGCACAAAGAAGAGCCTGGCCCTCTACGTAGTCCGCGACCCGGAGGAGATCCCCGGCATCGCAAGCCTGGGCCCGGATCCTTTGAGCGCATCGTTCAGCCTTGAGGATTTCGCCGGGATTCTCTCCTCAAGCAGCCAGCAGATTAAGGGACTGTTACGGAACCAGGGGGTGATCGCCGGCATCGGCAACGCCTACAGCGACGAAATCCTCCACGCTGCCCGGATCTCCCCCTTCGCCATCGCGAAGTCACTGGACCCGGAAGCAGTCCGCGTCCTTTACGACTCCGTGCACAATATTCTGGGTGCCGCCGTGGAGGAGGCTGTTGGAAAGGCTCCGAACGAACTGAAGGACGCGAAGCGGAGCACCATGCGGGTCCATGGCCGGACAGGCCAGGCGTGCCCGGTCTGCGGGGACACGGTCCGGGAAGTGTCATTTGCCGACAGGGCGCTCCAGTATTGCCCGCGCTGCCAGACAGGCGGCAAGATCCTCGCCGACCGGAGGACGTCGCGTTTCCTGAAGTAGGGCGCGCGGCAACCCGGCAGCGGGCCGCGACGCAGAGGAAAAAGCTTAAAGAAAAACCGCCCCGCTCCGGGATACTTCCCGGAAACGGAGCGGTTTCTTTGGTCGGGCTGACAGGATTTGAACCTGCGACCCCTTGACCCCCAGTCAAGTGCGCTACCAAGCTGCGCTACAGCCCGTTAGTTCCGCCGTTCTCCGCCTCGGTTGTCCTCCCGGGTTTCCCCTGGATTTTTACCTCAGCAGTCCGGCCGAACCACCTCCAAAAGCTTACACGATTCCGGAGGGTGCCAGTGACACTTTGCGTGTGACACGGGCGAGGTGTGTCGTAATTAACGCTTCTTGCCACGCTTTTCGCGGACACGCATGTTGACCTCGATCGGCGTTCCCTCGAAACCGAAGGTTTCGCGGAGGCGCCGGGTGATGAAGCGGCGGTATCCCGGATCCAGGAAACCGGTGGTGAACAGGACGAACTTCGGCGGACGGCTGGAGGCCTGGGTGCCGAAGAGGATGCGGGGCTGCTTGCCGCCGCGGACCGGGTGCGGGTGCGCGGCCACCAGTTCGCCGAGGAAAGCGTTGAGGCGTCCGGTGGGGATGCGCTTGTCCCAGCTTTCCAGTGCGGTGTCCAGGGCAGGAACGAGGCGGTCCTTGTGCCAGCCGGTCAGGGCTGAAATGTTGACCCGCGGAGCCCAGGCCACGTGGGCCAGGTCCTGCTCGATTTCACGCTCCAGGTAGGTGCGGCGTTCGTCGTCCAGCAGGTCCCACTTGTTGAACGCAAGAACCAGTGCGCGGCCGGATTCGATGGCTAGCTGCAGGATGCGGACATCCTGCTCACTAAGCACTTCGTCCACGGCGAGGAGCACGACGGCGACCTCCGCCTTTTCCAGGGCGCTCTGCGTACGCAGTGAGGCGTAGAAGTCGGCGCCCTGCGCCATGTGCTGGCGGCGGCGGATGCCGGCGGTATCGACGAAACGCCAGGTGCGGCCGCCGAGTTCGATGAATTCATCGACGGGGTCGCGTGTGGTGCCGGCGGTGTTGTCCACGACAACGCGCTCGGAACCGGCCAGTTTGTTCAGCAGCGAGGACTTGCCGACGTTCGGGCGGCCGATGAGGGCGATGCGGCGCGGGCCGCCGGAGCGCTCCAGACCTTCGATCGTGGAGTACTCGGGCAGGGTGTCCATGACGTGGTCCAGGAGGTCAGCAACACCACGGCCGTGAAGGGCCGAAACCGGGTACGGTTCGCCGAAGCCGAGGCCCCAGAGCGTTGCCGAGTCGGCTTCCTGTGCGAAGTCATCCACTTTGTTGGCCACCATGATGACCGGCTTTTTGGACTTGCGGAGCATCTTCACGACGGCTTCGTCCGTCGCGGTGGCGCCGACGGCGGAGTCGACCACGAACAGCACGGCGTCGGCGAGTTCCACGGCCATCTCGGCCTGTTCGGCCACGCGGGCATGGATGCCGCGGGCATCATGCTCCCAGCCGCCGGTGTCGACGACCGTGAAGTTCCGGCCGTTCCAGGTGGCCGAGTACATCACGCGGTCACGGGTGACGCCGGGGGTGTCTTCCACCACGGCTTCGCGGCGTCCGAGGATACGGTTTACCAGGGTGGATTTGCCCACGTTGGGCCGGCCGATGATGGCCAGGACCGGATCGAGCTTGACCGGACCGTCGAAGTCCTGGTCGTCGTAGTGGCCGCTCAGGAGGGCGGCGTCTTCTTCATCCAGTTCGTAGTCGTCCAGGCCGGCCCGGAGCGAGGCAGCGCGGAGCTCGGCCTCGTCATCGTCCAGGGCAGCAAGATGCTCTGCCACCTGGTCCGTGCCGGTGGGCGTGTATTCGTCTTCGCCGGCGCCAAATTTGCCGGAGGTTTGAGTCGTATCGCTCATTGCACTTTCCTTAGTGGTGATCTGCCGGCGTCCCGGCTACTTCTTCATGACGTTCTTGCGGTGAATCCGCGCCGGGCAAAGCCTGCCCGCTGAGTTGAATCGTTTGCTGGACATGCCGTGCCAGTGCAGCGCGGATCTCGTTTCCCGCCCTGTCCATTGAAACACGCCCTGTCTCGCCGGGCCTGCGGCCCACAGCCACGGCCTTGCCGAAGCTGACGTGCAGCCTCCGGCCCGGCCGCGGAACGGCGTCGAGGTGTTCGCCGCCGATCCTGGTGCCCAGGATGGCAACGGGAATCACGGTCGCACCGGAGTTCAGCGCGAGCCAGGCCACCCCGTTGTTAATGGCGGAGGCCTCGCCGCTCCCCCGTGTTCCTTCGGGCAGGATGCCGACGCACCGGCCGGCGTCGAGCGCGCTCTTGCTCAACTGGAGCGCGGCACGGTCCCCCGAGCGGTCCACCGGAAACTGGCCCGACGCCGTGAGGACCCGGCCAAGGATCCCCTTGAACATTTCCTGTTTGACGAGGATGTGCATGGGCCGAGGTGATGCTCCGAACATCACCGGTCCGTCCAGGAAGCTGATGTGGTTGCCGGCGAAGATCACAGGCCCTTCGGCCGGGACATTTTCCCGTCCGCTGATTGTTGTCCGGTAGACCATGTGGTCGAGCAACCAGCCGACGGGCCGGCTCCACGCCATGGTCCAGGCACCCGGCAGGGCACCGCCCGCTTGGAGCGGGCCCTGACGGCGACCGCCGGCGTCAGTCACGGTTGAGGACCTTGTTGACTATGCCCAACGCTGCGTCAACGGTGCCGTCGAAATCCAGATCCGAGGAATCCAGGGTGACCACGCCGTCCGCAGCCGTGGTGAAGTTGACCACCGTGGAGTCCTTGGCGTCGCGCTGGGTGACCTGCGCTGCCAGCTGCTCCGCGCTCTGCGTGCCCCCCAGCTGGACTCCCCGGCGGCGAAGCCGGGCCTCCTCGCTGGCGGTCAGCAGCATGCGGACTTCGGCTCCGGGCACCACAACGGTGGTGATGTCCCGGCCTTCCACCACGATGCGGCGGTGGTGGACCTCAATCAGTTCACGCTGCCGGCGGACCAGTTCCTTCCGCGCACCGAGGGTGGTGGCGATGGCGCTGACGGCCGAAGAGATGGCCGGTTCCCGGATCGCCTGGGTGACGTCCGTTCCGCCGACCTTGACGTACTCCTCGTTGGGGGTGGTGCTGACGTCCAACGGCAGGTCCTCTGAGGCCTGTTCGATGGCCGCGGCATCCCCCAGGTCGATACCCCGGTCCAGGCAGTACCAGGTGAGCGCCCGGTACATGGCACCGGTGTCCAGGTAGGCCAGGCGGAGGCGCCGCGCCACTTCCCTGCTCACACTGGACTTTCCGGATCCCGAGGGCCCGTCAATGGCAACAACCAGCGGCCTGCCCTGGCGAAGCATGGGCACGGTTTCGATGAGTTCCTGTGTCATTACTGCAGTACCCGCCATCCACGGTCGTTGAGAGCTTCAATGAGCAGATCATGTTTGTTGGGCAAAACGGACAGTTCCACCATGCCTACATTCTGCCCGGAGGAGTGATCGAGCCGCAGGTCTTCGAGGTTGACCCCGATTTCGCCGATCTCCGTCAGGAGGCGGGCAATCTGGCCCGGCCGGTCGTCCACCAGGACGGTCAACCAGGAATAGGCCTGCGGAGGTCCGCCGTGCTTTCCCGGAATACGGGACTGCCCGGCGTTACCCTCGCTGATCAGCTGCGCCAGGTCGAGGCGGGCACCGGGGGCAGCCGGATCTTCGAGGGTTCCGATCAGGCGGTTGAGGTCCTCGCGGACACCGTGCAGGATTTCCACCACAGGACCGGCATTCGCGCCGAGGATCTGCACCCAGAGTGTGGGGTCGCTGGCAGCGATGCGGGTGACGTCACGCAGGCCGTTTCCGGCCAGGGACAGGGCATGCATGGGCGTGCCCTGCAACCGGCTGGCCACGAGCGAAGACATCACCTGGGGAAGGTGCGACACGAGCGCCACGGCGTGGTCATGTTCTTCGGCGCCGAACTGTGTCACCACTGCGCCCAGGTCGGTTGCCAGGGCGCGGGCGGCCTGCAGCGCACCGGCGGATGTTTCCCCTGAGGGGCAGACCACCCACGGCATGGAGGTAAACAGCTCACCCCGCGCCGCCACCGGCCCGGACTTTTCCCGGCCGGCCATGGGATGCGTACCCACATAGCGGGCAAGGTCCACGCCACGACCGCGGAGGTCCGCCAGGATTCCTGCCTTGACGCTGGCAATGTCCACCACTGTTGCGGTCGGGTAATCAGCCAGTGAGCGTTCCACTACGTCCGCAGTCACGTCCGGCGGCGCGGCCACGACAACGAGTTCGGGCTGCTCGTCGCCAAGGCGCGACAACGGAAGGCCTGCCCCGATATCGACGGCGACCGCCTGGTTGGTGGGCGACGGGTCGGACAGGAACACGGATACTCCGCGGCCCCGAAGGCCCAGGCCGATGCTGGTTCCCAGCAGTCCCGTGCCGATAACCACCACCGGGCCGTTCAAGTGCCCGCGGCCGTGGGTGCGAAAGGCAGACATGCGCTACAGCCCTACGGATGCCAGCAGGTGGCCGACTTCCTGCTTGCCGAGGTTGCGGATGCTCCCCTGGCGCTGGTCTCCCAGGCCAATGGGTCCCACCTTGACGCGCACGAGCCGGAGTACCGGGAAACCGACGGCGTCAAAGAGCCGGCGTACGATCCGGTTTTTGCCGGAGTGCAGCACAACCTCGATCAGCACGTGGCCCGGGGTTGAGTCCACCAGCTTGAAGGAGTCAACCGAGGCCATTCCGTCCTCGAGCTCGACGCCCGCCTTCAGCTGCGCGCCGATTCCCTGCGGGAACGGACCGCGCACCTGGACCAGGTACGTCTTGGGTACCTCGTAGGACGGGTGCGTCAAACGGTTGGCCAGCTCGCCGTCGTTGGTCAACAACAGCAGCCCTTCGGTGGCGACGTCGAGACGGCCCACGTGGAAGAGGCGTTCGCCGTGGGTGTTGCGGACGAAGTCGCTGATGCACGGACGGCCGTCCGGGTCCTCCATGGTGGACACAACGCCCTTGGGCTTGTTGAACACCATGTAGACCATGTTTTCATCCAGCTGGATGCGCAGGCCGTCGACGTGGATCACTGCCGTTTTGGGGTCGACGCGGACGCCGAGCTCAGTGACCACCTTGCCGTCCACTTCGACGCGTCCCTCGGAGATCATTTCCTCGCACACGCGCCGTGAAGCGACGCCGGCCGAGGCCATGACCTTCTGCAGGCGGATGCCGTCGGCGTCGTGCATTTCGGACTGCGGCACGTCGCCGCGGGGTCCGCGCTTGCGCGAAGGCTTGCGGACGGCGCCGAGGTTCTGGCCGAACCGTTCGCCGCCGAAGGCGCGCGTACCGAACGTCTTGGCTGCGGCAGACCGCGGCTTGGGCTTCAGCGCGCCGGGAGTGCCGGGCACTTTGCCGGCGCCGGGCTTGCGCGAACCGGGCTTCCGGGCAGCAGGCTTGCCCTGCTTCCAGTCGCCGGCTGCCGGCCGGTCCGCCGGCGCGCCGCCGGGGCCCTGCAGGTCCGGATCGACGAATGCCTCTTCGCGGGGCTTGGGGTGCTTGAAGGGACGGTCGCCGCCGCCTTTGAAGCCGGCGCCGCCGGCCCCGGCGCCGCGGCTGCTGCCGCCCCGGACCGGATTGCGTCCGGCCCTGTTTTGGCCATCTTTGGCCTGTCCGGCGCTGTTGCGTCCCGAACTGTTACGTGGTGAACCCTGGCGTCCCGCCTGTGTCATGACCCGTCCTTCGTTATGTTGGCCGGCGATGGCTGTCTCCCGACAACACCAGCCAGCCGGGCGGATTGCTTCCGCCCTCGTGGATACTCGTGCGCAGGCATGGATACTGCCTACATTCTTCCGGCGTCGTAGAACTCTTCGATGCCTTCAAGCCCTGGAAGATGGGGTGAAAGCTGCGGCAACTCAGCCACCGAGCCGATTCCCATGCGTTCCAGGAAATACGACGTCGTGCGGTAAAGGATGGCTCCGGATTCGGGATCGGTCCCCGAATCTTCGATCAGTCCCCGCTGCATCAGCGTCCGCACGACAGAGTCAACATTAACTCCTCGAATTGCAGACACCCTGGCCCTTGATACGGGCTGGCGGTAAGCGATGACGGCGAGCGTTTCCAACGCCGCCTGCGTCAGCCTGGCTGTCTGTCCTTCCAGAACGAATCCGCCCACGACGTCGGCAAAATCCGTACGGGAATAGATGCGCCAGCCTCCGGCGATATTCCGCAATTCAAAACCCCGGGGTCTGGATGTGTTGCCAGCAGCGTCTATACAAGCAGAGTTTTTACAAGCCGTGTTTGTACAAGCGGTGTCGGCAACGTCCGAGTCCGGGGCATTAACAGTATAGCCGTTATACTCGCGCTGAAGTTCCGCCAGGAGCTGCTCGACCGCGTCGACCGTGAGATTGAGCCCGGCGGCCAGTTCGACGGCGGTGGCCGGTTGGTCAATCACCATCAGCACCGCCTCGAGGGCGGCATGTGCGCCGCCGGGAAGTTCGGCGACATTCAAGCCGCTGTCACCGTCCCCGCTGGTGGCGGGATCCGGGGTGTTGGCGCTCACGGCTGCTCCTCGTATTCCTCGGTGAGATGATCACTGCTCCAGTCATCGCGTCCCGCCGTCCAATGGACCGTCAAGTCGCCCAGCGGGAGGAGCTGGTCGAACGCTACCGCCTTGTCCCGGAACATTTCCAGGAGTGCCAGGAAGCGGGCCACCACAACCAGCGTCGATTCGGCGTCCGCGATCAGTGCCCGGAAGGACAACGGCCGTCCCGCCTGGAGCTTCAGGCCAAGGATTTCAGCCTGTTCCTTCACGCTGACGGTGCTGCCGTGCAGGTGCGCCAGGCCAACCTCGTTCGGGGGCGCTTCCTTGGGCTTCAGGGCGGCTTCCGCCAGGGCGGCAAACTGCCGGGGCGTGTGCCGCCACACGAGTTCCGGAAGCAGCGCCGCGAAGTGCTCTTCCAAGGCAACCTGGCGGGGGTAGCTGCGGGCTTCGAGCTCAAGGGTGGAGTTGATCAGTCCCGCCACCTGCTTGAATGCCTTGTACTGCAACAGGCGGGCGAAGAGGAGGTCCCTCGCTTCGAGCAAGGCCACGTCTTCGTCGTCCTCAACCTCCCCTGCCGGCAGGAGCCGGGCGGCCTTGAGGTCAAGGAGGGTGGCTGCGATGACCAGGAATTCGCTGGCCTCATCAAGCGCCCATTCTTCGCCCAGCTGCTGGAGGTTCCTGATGTATTTGATGAATTCATCAGTCACCGTGGCCAGTGCCACCTCGGTGATGTCCAGCTGGTGTTTGCTGATCAGGCCGAGCAGCAGGTCAAAGGGTCCGGTGAAGTTGGCGAGCCGCACTTCGAAACCGGGTTTCTTCCCCGGTGCGGTGTGCGGGTCAGTCGCCGGCGCTTCCGCCGGGCCGGCCTGCGGGCCTGCGGGAGCGAGCGGTGTGCCTGCCAGTGCCACGGCCTTGGCTAGGGCGCGCCGCCGCGCGAAATCAGCTCCTTGGCCAGGCGGCGGTAAGCGTCGGCACCGATGTGGTTGGCGGCATAGCTGGTGATGGGTTCCGCGGCCACCGTGGCGTCGGCGAACTTGATGGAGCGCTTGATGACGGTCTCGAAGACTTTGTCCCCGAATGCTTCCACCAGCCTGCTGATGACCTCGCGGCTGTGCAGCGTGCGGGCGTCGTACATGGTAGCCAGCACGCCGTCGACCTGGAGCCTGGGGTTCAGCCGGTCCTGGACCTTGTCGATGGTTTCCACCAGCAGCGCCACGGCACGCAGTGCAAAGAACTCGCAGATCAGCGGGATGATGACGCCGTGGGCGGCGGTGAGTGCGTTGACCGTCAGCAGGCCTAGCGACGGCTGGCAATCAATCAGGACGACGTCGTAGTCGTCTTCAACCTTCTTCAGCGCCCGGTCCAGCACCTGTTCGCGCGCTACTTCATTGACAAGTTGCACTTCCGCGGCGGAGAGGTCGATGTTTGCCGGCAGCAGGTCGACGTTCTCAACGCCGGTGTGCTGGATGGCGTCCCGGATGTCCACTTTGCGGTCCATCAGGACGTTGTAGACCGTCAGGTCCAGTTCGTGCGGATTGGTCCCGAGGCCTGCGGACAATGCGCCCTGGGGGTCAAAGTCGACCAGCAGGACACGGCGGCCGTATTCGGCGAGTGCGGCGGCCAAATTGATGGTGGACGTCGTTTTGCCGACGCCGCCCTTCTGGTTCACCATGGCGATCACACGGGCGGGGCCGTGGGACGACAGGGGCGCAGGCTCGGGGAATTCGCGGTAGGGGCGCCCGGTAGGACCCATGACGGCGTCTTCCAGATCGAGTTCGGTGCCTTCCAGAGTTGCTGAACCCTGTTCGCTGCTCACGTATCTATCCACACTTTCGATGACGTTGATGTCCTGCCGCTGAATGTTCAGCGCCTATGGTTCTTCCCACCAAGGTTACAGCGCCGCATCCGTGATTCAACGGAACTTGACACGCGCCCTTGCTTGAGCCTTTACCTTCTGGTAAAGGTCGAAGGTTGCCGGAGGGGACACAAAAACCGCCCGTGCAGGATGCTCCTGCGCGGGCGGTTCGAGTGTGCCTCAGGCTGGCGATTGAAGCCGGCCGTTCAGGCGAAGGCAGTTCAGGCGCGTGCCGGAGCCGGTGCCGCAACTTCCTGTTCGACGTGGTGGCCGGCGATCATGGTCTGCTCGTCGAAGGGCTCTTCACCGGACAGGACACGCTCCACCTGGCCGCCGTCGATCTCCTTGACCCAGGTGCCGATCAGGACAGTGGCCACCGCGTTCCCCGTGAAGTTGGTCAGGGCGCGGGCCTCTGACATGAAGCGGTCGATGCCGACGATCATGCCGACGCCGCCGAGCAGTTCGGGCTTGTGGGCCTGCAGGCCTGCGGCCAGGGTGGCGAGGCCGGCGCCGGTGACACCGGCAGCACCCTTGGAAGCGATGATCATGAAGACCAGCAGGGAAACCTGGGCGCCGAGGTCCAGCGGGGTGCCCATGGCGTTGGCCACGAAGAGGGACGCCATAGTCAGGTAGATGGCCGTGCCGTCAAGGTTGAAGGAGTATCCGGTGGGAACCGTGACGCCGACAACCGGCTTGGAGACACCCAGGTGCTCCATCTTGGCGATGAGGCGCGGCAGGGCGGCCTCGGACGAGGACGTGGAGAAGATCAGCAGGTATTCGCGGGCCAGGTACTTCATCAGGCGGAAGATGTTGACGCCTGCCACGACCTGCAGCAGGCCGCCAAGGATGACCACGATGAACAGTGCGCAGGTGATGTAGAAGGCGAGCATCAGGGTGAACATGCTGACGATTGCCTGGAAGCCCGTGGCGCCGACGACCGCGGCGATGGCGCCGAAGGCACCGACCGGCGCCAGCCACATGACCATGATGAGGATGCGGAACACCAGTGCCTGGCCGTGGCCGATGGCCTTGAGGATGGGGGCACCCTGGGGGCCCATCTTCTGCAGGGCGAAGCCGACGAGGATCGCGGCCAGCAGGGTGGGCAGCACCGGAATGTCGCCCGGGATGATGCCCAGCAGGAAGTCAACCGTGCTGTCTGCGGCCGCCTTCTTGTTGGGATCGTACGGCGTCAGCTTGAGGCCTTCACCGGGGTGGATGAGGTTGCCCACCACGAGGCCGATGGCCAGCGCGAAGGTGGACATTACGATGAAGTAGCCCAGCGCCAGGCCGCCCACCTTGCCTACAGTGGCGGCCTTCGCGATGGAGCCGATGCCCAGGACGATGGTGCAGAAGATCACCGGCGCAATCATCATCTTGATCAGCTTGATGAAGCCGTCGCCCAGCGGTTTGAGAGATTTGCCGACCTCCGGGAACATGAGGCCGATCACTGCGCCGAGGATCACGGCAACGATGACGGCAATGTAGAGGTAGTGCGACTTGTCGAGTCCTTTGCGCTTCGCCTTGACAGGCGCAGCTGACTCTCCTCGTTGAGAAGCCATGATGTGTCTCCTTATGGATAATCTGGAAGACGTTGCGGCACAGTCTCTGGGCTCTGCACGTCCGTCCGGTGTGATATCCATCATTGGGCATGGCGTGACCTGGCTCACCGTTGCGTTCATATTGGTCGTGGAAGGTTGGAATGAGGCACAAGTGGAGCATCGCGCGCCGGCTGTTCGTGGCGCATCTGCTGTTCATGCTCGCGCTGACCGCGACAGTCGGAACAGCCACCTTTATCGACGCCCGGGACCACGCCTACGACGAGGCCGGCCGGCGGATGTCCGGCATCGCCACGGCCATTGCGGACAACCCCCTGGTCCTGCAGGCAGCGGCGTCGGCCAACCCGTCCGCAGTGCTGCAGCCCTACGCCCTGGATGTGATGAGCGACGCCGACGCGGATTTCATCACCATCATGGCTCCGGACCGGACCAGGTGGACGCACCCGCGCGACGAGGAACTCGGCAAGCCGTACATCGGGTCCATTGATGCCGCCCTGAACGGGCAGGTGTTCACGGAAATCACGGCCGGCACGCTCGGCCCGTCGGTCCGCACGATAGCGCCCGTCAAGGACAAGTCCGGAAACGTCAAGGCCCTGGTGGCAGCCGGGGTGACGGTCCGGACGGTGGACGTTGCCGTCTCAGGCCGCCTGCCTGCCTTGCTGGCCATTGCCTTTGCCCTCCTGGTGGGGGGCTCGGTGGCGTCCTGGCTGCTGGGCCGGTACCTGCGCAATGTCACGCGGGGCTGGGGTCCCGAGCAGCTCGCCCAGCTGTTCGCGTACTACGAGTCCGTCCTGCACTCCGTCCGAGAGGGGGTGATCCTCATCGATCCCAAGGGCCGGGTGGTGATGTACAACGACCAGGCGGCCGAGCTCCTGGGGCTCACGCCACGGCCGTCGGGGGCCGATCCCGCCTCAGCCTTCCTGCTCGGCGACCTCCCCCTGGCACCCAGCTTGAAGGACCTGTTCGAGTCCGGCCGGGCGGCCCAGGATGAAATCCACCTGGCCGGCCCGCGTGTGCTGGTGATCAACCAGGGACCTGCGGTGGGCCCGGCTTCATCGGCCGGCCGGCAGCGCCCGGCAGTGTTCGGGACCGTGGCCACCATCCGAGACCGCACGGAGATCGAGTCCCTGGGCAACGAACTGGAAACCATGCGTACACTTTCGGACGCACTGCGCGCCCAAACCCACGAGCACGCCAACCGCCTCCACACGATCGTTTCCCTGATGGAACTTGGGCGGGCGGACGAGGCCCTGGATTTCGCCACCAAGGACCTGGAGCTCAGCCAGCAGCTCACCGATGAGATGGTGGGCGCCATGGAAGAGCCGGTGCTGAGCGCCCTCCTCATGGGCAAGGCGGCCGAGGCGCACGAACGCGGCGTCGAACTGGGCCTGCAGGCGAACAGCACTGCCGGGACGGCCGGTGTGGCCGTCCAGGACCTGGTGACCATACTTGGCAACCTGCTGGACAACGCCATCGACGCTGCGGCCGACGCTCCGGCGCCCAAATGGGTCGAGTTGTCGGTGGAGTCGGGCGTCAGGGGTGTGGATATCACCGTGGAGGACTCCGGACGCGGAATCGACCCCGGCGCCGTGGACGACGTGTTCCGCCACGGGTTCAGCACCAAGGCGTCCGGCACGTACGGCCGGGGGCTGGGCCTGGCGCTGGTCCGGCAGGCCGTGCACCGGCTGGGTGGCACCGTGGCGATAACCAATCCCCGCGGGGCGCATTTCCATGTTTTCCTACCCGCAGCAGGCACCACCAAGGAGACTTCATGAGCGATATCCGAGTCCTCGTCGTCGAGGACGAACCGGTGGCCGCGGCCGCGCACGGCGCCTACGTGGGGAGGCTCCAAGGCTTTTCCCTGGCCGGCACGGCCCCTGACGGCCAATCGGCGCTGCGGCTCCTGGCGGAATTCGCTGCCGCCGGCAACCCCGTGGAACTCGTCCTGCTGGACATGAACCTTCCCGATCTCCATGGCCTGGACATCGCCCGGCGGATGCGGTCATCAGGCCTGTTGCCGGACATCATTGCGATCACCGCCGTGCGTGAACTCAATATCGTGCGCAGCGCAGTGTCCATCGGCGTGGTCCAGTACCTCATCAAGCCCTTCACCTACGCCACATTCGCGGACAAGCTGGCCAGCTACCGGCAGTTCCGTGAGCAGCTCGCCGCAGGGGTGGGCGGGAGCAGGTCCGGCGCGTCACAGAGCGACGTCGACCAGGCATTCGCGAGCCTGCGGGCGCCGAGTGAGCTGCCGCTTCCCAAGGGCCTGTCGACGTCGACCCTGGACGCCGTGCAGGAGTTCATGAAGCAGCAGGCTGATGCCGTCTCCGCCACGGAAGTCATGGACGCCCTCGGGATGTCCCGCGTGACGGCCCGGCGGTACCTCGAGTACCTCGCGGATGCCGGAACCGTCTCCCGGACTGCCCGGTACGGTGCGCCGGGCAGGCCTGAGAACGAGTACCGCTGGATCAGGAGCTGACGGTGGCCGGCTCCGGCGAGCGCCCGGCTGATAGCTCCCCGGACTAGTTCCGGGGCGCGGCCGGACGCAGTGTTTCGATTAGCTGGTCGATCACCCCGGCGTCCTCAATCGTGGAGGGCACGACGTACTCCTCGCCGTCCGCAATCTGCCTCATGGTCTTGCGGAGGATCTTGCCCGAACGGGTCTTGGGCAGGGCATCGACCACTGCCACGTGCTTGAAGTCCGCGACGGCTCCGATGTCCCGGCGGACCAGCGCGATCAGGTCCTTGACCAGAATGTCCTCCGGCACATCCACCCCCGATTTCAGCACCACGTAACCGCTGGGCCGCTGGCCCTTCAGCGGATCCGCCAGGCCGATCACCGCGCACTCGGCCACCGCCGGGTGCTGTCCAATGACCTGTTCCATGGCGCCGGTGGACAGCCGGTGCCCTGCCACGTTAATGATGTCGTCAGTGCGGCCCATCACGAACACGTAGCCGTCCTCGTCCCGGTAGCCGGAGTCGCCGGTGGCGTAGGAGCCCTCAAATGCCTGGAGGTAGGAGGAGACGTAGCGTTCGTCGTCGCCCCAGAGAGTGGTCAGCGTTCCGGGCGGCAGCGGCAGCCCCAGCACAATGTTTCCTTCCGTCCCGGTTTCGACGTCCTCCCCCAGACCGTCCACGATGTTGAGCCTGAAGCCCGGCATCGGAACGCTGGGCGAGCCCGCCTTGATGGGGAGCTCCTCCAGCGCGCGCGGGTTGGCGCAGATGGCCCAGCCGGTCTCGGTCTGCCACCAGTGATCCACCACGGGGACACCCAGGGTCTGCGCGGCCCAATGGAAAGTATCGGTGTCCAGCCGCTCCCCCGCTGCGAAAAGCGTTCGCAGGCTGGAGATGTCATAGTCCCGCAGCAGTTTCGCTTCGGGGTCGGCCTTGCGGATGGCGCGCAGCGCTGTGGGGGCCGTAAAGAGGACATTGACCTTGTGGTCCCGGATCACCCGCCAGAAAGCGCCCGCATCAGGTGTTCCTACCGGTTTTCCCTCATAGAGGACAGTGGTGGCTCCAGCCAGCAGCGGCCCGTAGACAATGTAGGAGTGCCCCACCACCCAGCCGACGTCGGAAGCGGTCCACATGACGTTTCCCGGGCCGATGCCGTAGACGTTTTCCATGGTCCAGCTAAGCGCCACGGCATGGCCGCCGTTGTCCCGCACCACCCCCTTGGGTGCACCCGTGGTTCCCGAGGTGTAGAGGATGTAGAGCGGGTCCGTGGCCTTGACGTCCACCGGCGCCGCCGGTTCTGCGGCCGCCATCTCGTTGTCCCAGTCCAGCCAGCCCGGGTGGTCAGACACTGAGGACGCAAACCCCTCCCGTGCCGCGACGATCACGGGAAGCCCCGGAGCGCCGGCGAGGCCAAGGGCTTCCTCAACCGCGGGAAGGTATTCGATCCGGCGCGATGGCTCGATTCCGCCGGATGCCGTGACCACCACGGCGGGGGCGGCGTCTTGGATACGCGCCGCCAGCTCCTTGGGCGCAAACCCTCCAAAGACCACCGAATGGACCGCTCCGAGCCGCGCAGTAGCCAGCATGGCGATGACGGCTTCCGGGATCATCGGCATGTAAATAACAACCCTGTCCCCCTTGCCCACGCCGCGCCGCCGCAGAACCCCGGCAAAGCGGGCCACGAGCTCCGTGAGTTCGGCGTAGCTGAAGCGCCGCTGGATACCGAGCATGGCGGAATCGTAGATCAGCGCATCCTGCCCGCCACGCCCGGCCGCCACATGACGGTCCAAGGCATTGTAGGACGTGTTGAGGACGCCGTCCGGAAACCAGCTGTAAAGCGGCGCCCGGCCGGAATCAAGGGCCTGCGTCGGGGGCGCCGACCAGGAGATCTTTCCGGCAGCATCCAGCCAGAACTCATCGGGCCTGTCCAGGCTCTGTGCGTAGCTGTCCTGATAGCTCTTGGTACCCATGAAATGCATCCCGTCCACGACATTGTGATGAGGGCCATGCTAGTCCCGGCCGGGAAGCCAGCACAAGGCCTCATGTATACAAATCCGAGGCGAAATCAAGATTCTAGGGCAATTGCTGGGCAATCCAGCCCTCTGTGTATACACTGGGGAGCGTCAACCACTGAAGGAGGCAGGGATGCGCGCCAGCGACAGGGCCTATGCGGCATTGCGCGATGACATCATCGAATGGCGCCTCCTGCCCGGGACTGTACTCGCGGAAGTGGAGCAGTCCGAGCGGCTGGGGATCTCCCGCACACCTCTCCGGGAGGCCCTGAGCCGGCTCACCGCGGAGGGCCTGACGACGACGGCGGGGGGCCGCGGCGTCGTCGTCACCGATATTTCGCTTGACGACATCGACGAGCTGTTCGAACTGCGCGAAACCCTTGAAGGCAAGGCGGCCGCCCTGGCCGCCGAGCGCGGCGACTCCGCAACCTTCGAACAGCTCCGCCTTGAGCTCCTCCAGGCTCCGGAGCTGATCAACGGCAGCGATCCCGGCCGCCATGCCTACTACGAGCTCGCGGGCCGTCTCGACGCCGCCATCGACGCGGCTATTTCCAACTCCTATCTGGCCCAGGCCATGCGCAGCCTGCGCGTGCACCTGGTCCGGGTCCGCCGCTTGGCCGCCGACGACACACAGCGGCTTACCGCGGCCGCCGCCGAGCACGCAGCCATTGCGGAAGCGATTGCCGCGGGTAATCCCCGGCTGGCCGAAGCGGCCACCACCCTTCACCTGCACCGAAGTCTTTCCCACGTCAAAGTCACGCATACACCTCACTAAAAGGAGCACCATGGTCAAGGAACACCACGTCCGCGTTTACAAGAGCGAGGAAAACCTGCCCCGCGAGGACCAGCTCGCCTACAAGATCGCCAAGGTTGCCACCGATCCCGTCTCCGTCACGGACGAGGTCACCGACATGGTGATCAACCGGGTGATCGACAACGCCTCCGTAGCCATCGCCTCCCTGAACCGGGCCCCCATCGTAGCGGCCCGCGCGCAGGCACTGACCCACGGACCCACCACCGGCGGCAAGGGATCCAAGGTCTTCGGCATCGACGAACGCGTGGCACCGGAATGGGCCGCCTGGGCCAACGGCGTCGCTGTCCGTGAACTCGACTACCACGACACCTTCCTGGCCGCGGACTACTCCCACCCCGGCGACAACATCCCGCCGATCCTCGCCGTCGCCCAGCACGTCGGTTCCAGCGGACACGACCTCATCCGCGGCATCGCCACCGGCTACGAAATCCAGGTGAACCTGGTCAAGGCCATCTGCCTGCACAAGCACAAGATCGACCACGTGGCCCATCTCGGCCCCTCCGCCGCCGCCGGCATCGGCACCCTCCTCGGGCTCGACGTCGAGACCATCTTCCAGTCCGTGGGCCAGGCACTGCACACCACCACCGCTACGCGCCAGTCGCGCAAGGGTGAGATTTCCACTTGGAAGGCGCACGCACCGGCCTTCGCCGGCAAGATGGCCGTCGAAGCCGCGGACCGTTCCATGCGCGGCCAGACGTCGCCGGTCCCGATCTACGAAGGGGAAGACGGCGTCATCGCCTGGATGCTGGACGGCCCCGAGGCTTCCTACATGGTGCCGCTGCCGACTCCCGGCGAAGCCAAGCGCGCCATCCTGGACACGTACACCAAGGAACACTCCGCCGAGTACCAGGCCCAGGCCTGGATCGACCTCGCCCGGAAGCTGCACGGCGAGCGCCCCGAGGTCACCGACCCGGCCAACGTGAAGTCGGTGCTGATCAAGACCAGCCACCACACCCATTACGTGATCGGCTCCGGCGCCAACGACCCGCAGAAGTACAGCCCCACCGCGTCCCGCGAAACCCTGGACCACTCGATCCCGTACATCTTCACGGTCGCGTTGCAGGACGGCGCCTGGCACCATGTGGACTCCTACGCCCCGGAGCGGGCCGCGCGCCCCGACACCGTGGAGCTGTGGCACAAGGTCACTACAGTGGAGGACCCGGAATGGACCCGCCGCTACCACTCCCTCGACATCGCGGAGAAGGCTTTCGGCGGATCCGTTGAAATCACGCTCAACGACGGCACTGTCATTACCGACGAGATCGCCGTCGCCGACGCCCACCCGCTGGGTGCCCGGCCGTTCGCCAGGGAACAGTACGTCAACAAGTTCCGCACCCTCGCGGCCGGACTCGTCGCCGAAGAGGAGATCGAACGGTTCCTTGCCGCAGCAGCCCGGCTCCCGGAACTGGCCGCCGGCGAACTGGACCAGCTCAACATCAAGGCAGCCGACGGCGTGATCGACCTCGCTGCCGCACCGAAGGGACTTTTCTAATGCTGTATTCGAAGGTCACCCCGGAGCAGAAGCGGATCCGGTTCCGCGAGCTCCTGGCGTCCGGCTCGGTCCAGCAGTTCCCGGGGGCCTTCAACCCGCTCTCGGCACGGCTCATCGAGGAGAAGGGCTTCGCCGGGGTTTACATCTCCGGCGCCGTCCTGGCCAATGACCTGGGCCTGCCGGACATCGGGCTGACCACGCTCACCGAGGTGGCAACGCGTGCCGGGCAAATTGCCCGGATGACGGACCTGCCCAGCATTGTGGACGCCGACACGGGCTTCGGCGAGCCCATGAACGTGGCCCGCTCGGTGCAGGAAATCGAGAACGCCGGCCTCGCCGGACTGCACATCGAAGACCAGTTCAACCCCAAGAGGTGCGGCCACCTGGACGGCAAGAACGTGGTGGACCTGGACACCGCCACCAAGCGCATCCGCGCCGCAGCCGACGCCCGCCGGGACCCCAACTTCCTCATCATGGCCAGGACCGACATCCGCGCCACGGACGGGCTGGAAGCGGCGCGGGACCGGGCCAAGGCCCTCGTCGAGGCAGGGGCGGACGCCATCTTCCCGGAGGCCATGAAGGACCTCAGCGAGTTCCAGGCCATCCGCGACGCAGTGGACGTGCCCATCCTCGCCAACATGACCGAGTTTGGCCAGAGCGAGCTTTTCACCGTGGAGCAACTCCAGGGCGTGGGCGTCAACATGGTCATCTACCCGGTCACGCTGCTCCGTAGTGCCATGGGGGCAGCTGAGCGTACTCTGGAATCGATCAAGTCCGACGGCACCCAGGAGGCACAGGTAGAGAGCATGCTGACCCGTGCGCGGCTGTACGACCTGGTGGACTACGAGGCCTACAACCGCTTTGACACCGGGGTCTTCAATTTCAGGATTCCCGGCACCAACTGACCCCCTATTCATCCGGACTTCCGGCTCCGGCCGGCACACAGCATAAGGAACGAAGGAGTTTCAGCATGGCTGAAAATGAGATCAAAAAGGGCCTCGCCGGCGTCGTGGTGGACTACACCGCGGTGTCCAAGGTCAACCCCGACACCAATTCGCTGCTCTACCGCGGCTACCCGGTCCAGGAACTCGCAGCCAAGTGCAGCTTCGAGGAAGTGGCCTACCTGCTCTGGAACGGTGAACTGCCCACGCCGGAGCAGCTGGCCGGGTTCACGGCCAAGGAAAAGGCGGGGCGCCGGCTGGATCCGGTGGTCAAGCAGGTGATCGACGCGCTGCCCATCACCTCCCACCCGATGGACGTCTGCCGGACAGCGGCGTCCGTGATGGGAGCGCGGCATGAACTCGCCGAGGACTCCTCGCGCGAAGCAAATATGCAGAAGGCCATCGACCTGTTCGCCGCCATGCCGGCCGTGGTGGCTTACGACCAGCGCCGCCGCCATGGCCTGGAACTGGTGGAGCCCCGTGACGATCTGGGATACGACGCCAACTTCCTCTGGATGACCTTTGGTGAAGAGCAGGTGCCCGAGGTCGTGGACGCGTTCAACGTGTCCATGATTCTGTACGCGGAGCACTCCTTCAACGCCTCCACGTTCACTGCCCGGGTGATCACATCCACGCTGTCAGACCTACATTCGGCCGTGACCGGAGCCATCGGTGCCCTCAAGGGTGCGCTCCATGGCGGCGCCAATGAAGCCGTCATGCACACTTTCGATGAGATCGGCATACGCTCCGAGGAATCCCTGGAGGACGCCGCCGCCAGGGCCAAGGCCTGGATGGAGGATGCCCTGGCAAAGAAGAAGAAGGTCATGGGCTTCGGCCACCGCGTCTACAAGCACGGCGACTCCCGCGTCCCCACCATGAAGGCCGCACTGGACAAGATGATTGCCCACTACGGCCGGCCGGAGCTCCTGGGGCTCTACAACGGCCTGGAAAGCGCCATGGACGAGGCCAAGGGAATCAAGCCCAACCTTGACTACCCCACCGGCCCCACCTACCACCTCATGGGTTTCGACACCGCCACCTTCACTCCGCTGTTCGTCGCCAGCCGCATCACCGGCTGGACCGCGCACATCATGGAGCAGCTGGAATCCAACTCCCTGATCCGTCCGTTGAGCGAGTACAACGGCGTGGAAGAACGGCACCTGCCGTAATTCCGCAACCCCGGGAGTTTACGACGGCGGGCTGGTCACCTTTTCACAGGTGGCCAGCCCGCCGTCGTTCTTGGTGGTTACAGGGTCCGCAAGACGCTCACTGAGGAGGCCACCGTTTCGTTGTCGGCGTTGAGGGTGACCACGATGTCCACCGTCCCGCCTTCCAGTACCGGCGGCAGCCAGTGGTCCGCGTCCTGCCACATGCGGTCCACCGGCAGCGACAGTACATCAAACCATTCGGGGTCGATCTCCGGACTTTCCGCCGGCTCGCCCTGCCACCGGCGGGTGGTGAACAGGGTGGTGTGCATGTTCCATTCCGGGCGGTGGGGAAAGACGAACTCCACCACGCCGGCAGGGCGCAGGTCACGCTCGAGCACTATTACGCCGGACTCTTCCTGGACCTCCCGGCAGGCGGCTTCGGCGTGGCTCTCCCCCGGCTCCACATGACCGCCCAGCCCCACGATCTTGCCCCTGCCGAAACCGGTCTTCTTGAGGCCGAGGAGGACTTCCGTTCGGCCGCCGGGCCGGTCCCGGAGCAGGAAGCAGAGGGTTACGGGCGTCGAGGTCATGGACACCAGACTAGCTGCGTTGACTTGAGAGGTCAGCCCAGCGCCCTCGGGTGGGCGGCAGCGTAAATCTCCCGCAGGGTATCTGCCGTCACCAGCGTGTAGACCTGGGTAGTGGTGACAGAGGCGTGGCCGAGAAGTTCCTGGACCACCCGCACGTCCGCACCACCTTCCAGGAGATGGGTGGCGAACGAGTGGCGGAGAGTGTGGGGCGAAACGTCCTTGGTGATGTTGGCCTTGTCCGCCGCAGCCTTGAGGATCGTCCACGCGCTCTGCCGGCTGATCCGCCCGCCACGGGCGTTCAGGAACAGCGCCGGTGTGCCCTTGCCTTTGGCCGCCAGCAGCGGCCTGCCGCGCACCAGGTACGCGTCAAGGGCACGCGCTCCGTAGGACCCAACCGGCACCAGGCGTTCCTTGGACCCCTTGCCGAAGAGCCGCACGATGGCCGGGCCGGCCTGCTCTGTCTGGAGCGATATGTCGTCGACGTCCAGGCCCACCGCCTCGCTGATGCGGGCACCGGTGGAATAGAGGAACTCCAGCAGGGCCCGGTCCCTCAAGCCTGTAGCCGTGTCGGTACCGGCCGCTTCCAGGATCCGGGTGACCTCGTCCACACTGATGGCCTTGGGCAGCCGCTTGCCGGGCATGGGCGGGTGGACATCGCTGGCGGGATCCGCCGTCGTAATTCCTTCCAGCGCCCAGAACTTATGGAGGCCGCGGACCGCCACGACGGTCCGGGCGGCGGACCTGACACCGAGTGCTGTCCCGCCGTCGGAACCGTCGGACAATGCCTGCACAAACCCGGTGACGTGCCGCCGGGTGACATCGCCCGGGCGTTCCGGGCCGCATACGGCGAGGTAGTTCGCGTACCGGGCAAGGTCACGGCGGTAGGCGGACAACGTGTTCGCCGCCAGACCCCGCTCCACGCCCATGTGCTGGAGGTAGTCGTTCACGGCGCGGTCTATGGCGTTGCGTGGCCGGCCCGAACCTTCGCTTTGTGTTTGTCCGGCACGCGTTGGTTCAGCACGCGTTGGTTCAGCACCGGTTGGTTCTGCACGCGTTGGTTCAGCACCGGCACGTTCCGGCGCGGGAGTGACGGTGCTGCCCATTAACGCTGGCTGGGATGGGCGGGCCAGGGGGCGTTTGCCGGACGCAGATGCTCGAAGCCGTCCGCGCGTGCCGCCGCGGCGGCAAGAATTCCGACGACGGCGGACGGGTTGTGCAGCCGGCCCTCCAGAACGGCCGCCACCGCTTCCTCCAACGGTGTCCAGTGCAGTTCTATCTCGGCTTCCTCATCCGTTCGGACGTGGAGTTCATGATCCGGCACGTCGCTCAAATCCCGGGCGAGGTAAATGCGGATCGCCTCGCTCGAGGATCCCGGGGAGTTGAAGAAGTCGGCCAGCACATTCCAGCTGCCGGCCACCAGGTCTGCCTCCTCGGCGAGCTCACGCGCGGCGCCCACCACGAAGTCCTCGCCCTCAATGTCCAGCAGGCCGGCCGGGATTTCCCACAGGTCCATGCCGACGGGATGCCGGTACTGCTTCATCAGCAGAACTTCGCCGGCATCATTCATCGGCAGGACTGCTACCGCACCCGGGTGGTCGATGTAGTCGCGCACCAGTTCGTCGCCGTGTTCGCTGAGCTGGAAACTGTCGCTGACGACGTCCCAGATGCGGCCTTCGTACACCTTCCGGGACGACAAAAGACGGCGCGGGCTCGGCGCATCCGAAACCTGCCGTGCAGCATTGGGGGTTTCAGGCATACCGGGCATCGCGCCGTCCTTTGATTTAGTTGGTGACTACTTGGCGGAGACCTTGCGGGCGGAGCCGCTGGCCTCAGCCGGTGCTTCCGCACTGGTTGCTTCCGCACTGTTGGCGCCGGGAAGCAGGTCCCCGCCCTTCTGGTGATCCAGCGCGGCCTTGACCAGGCCCGCGAACAAAGGATGCGGCCGGGTGGGGCGGGAGCTCAGCTCCGGGTGGGCCTGGGTAGCGACGTAATACGGGTGGACTTCGCGGGGAAGCTCCACATACTCCACCAGCTTGCCGTCCGGGGACGTTCCGGAGAACACGAGCCCCTTCGCTGCAATCTGGTCGCGGTACTTGTTGTTGACTTCGTAGCGGTGGCGGTGCCGCTCGCTGACCTTGGTGGTGCCGTAGGTCTCGGCGATGACGGAGCCTTCGTCCAGCTTGGCTTCGTAGAGGCCCAGACGCATGGTGCCGCCGAGGTCGCCCTTGCCGTCAACGATGTCCAGCTGCTCTTCCATGGTGGCGATGACCGGGTACTTGGAGTCCGGTTCGAATTCGCTGGACGATGCGCCCTCAAGGCCCACCACGTTCCGGGCGTATTCGATGACCATGCACTGGAGGCCCAGGCACAGGCCCAGGACCGGCAGCTTGGTTTCGCGGGCAAACTTGAGCGCGCCCAGCTTGCCTTCGAGGCCGCGGATGCCGAACCCGCCGGGCACGCAGATCGCGTCCACGCCAGAGAGCGAGTTCACGGCGCCTTCGTGGGTTTCGCATTCGTCCGAGGGGACCCAGCGGATCTTGACCTTGGTGTCGTTGGCGAAGCCGCCGGCGCGCAGGGCCTCGGTGACGGAGAGGTAGGCGTCCGGCAGGTCGATGTACTTGCCGACCAGGGCGATTTCCACTTCGTGCTTCGGGTTGTGGACTGCTTCGAGCAGCTTGTCCCAGCTGGTCCAGTCAACATCCTTAAACGGCAGGTCCAGTGCACGGACGATGTAGGAGTCCAGGCCCTGGGAGTGGAGGGTCTTGGGGATGTCGTAGATGCTCGGCGCATCCGGGCAGCCGATGACGGCGTCGATGTCGACGTCGCACATGCGGCCGATCTTGTCACGCATGGCCTGCGGGACTTCGCGGTCCGAACGGATCACGATCGCCTCGGGCTGAATGCCGATGGAGCGCAGCGCGGCAACGGAGTGCTGCGTCGGCTTGGTCTTCAGCTCCTGGGACGGCCCGATGTACGGGACCAGGGACACGTGCAGGAAGAAGACGTTCCCGCGGCCGATGTCCTGCCGCACCTGGCGGGCTGACTCGAGGAAGGGCTGCGACTCGATGTCGCCAACCGTGCCGCCGATCTCGGTGATGATGACGTCCGGAGCGTTCTTGCCCTCAGCAGGAAGCCGCATCCGGCGCTTGATCTCATCCGTGATGTGCGGGATGACCTGGACGGTGTCGCCGAGGTACTCGCCGCGGCGCTCCTTGGCGATGACCGTGGAGTAGACCTGGCCCGTTGTGACGTTGGCCGAGCCTTCAAGGTTTTCATCGAGGAAGCGCTCGTAGTGGCCGACATCCAAGTCAGTCTCGGCACCGTCGTCAGTCACGAAGACTTCGCCGTGCTGGAAGGGGTTCATCGTGCCCGGATCCACGTTCAGGTAGGGATCGAGCTTCTGCATTGTTACAGACAAACCGCGTGCCCGCAGCAGGTGGCCGAGGCTCGAAGCCGTCAGTCCCTTGCCTAGCGAGGACGCCACACCGCCGGTGACGAAGATGTGTTTGGTCGTCTTGGACGAGCCCGGGAACCGGGAATTTACACGGGAATTTGATCGCTGCACCACGGAATTCGAGCCTATCATCATTTGAGCCTTCCACGGGTCGAAAATCGGATTCCCCAAATGACTCAGTCTCCCCCGCCGCTGGAACCTGATCAAGTTTTAGCTGCAAACCAGGGGCGGCGGGCAGCCGATGTGACGGTTCTCGCAGTGCGGTTCAGGCCCTCTGCGGCAGCAGCTTGGCGTCGTCCAGCAGCTCTTGGGCGTGGGCCTGGGCTGTTTCGGAATCTTCCTGGCCGGCAAGCATACGGGCCAGCTCCTTGACCCTTTCCGGGCCATCGAGGAGCCGCACATCGCTGGAGGTGAACCCGGTGGCGGTGCCGCCGTCGGCCCCTCTGACCGATGTCTTAGTGACGGTGATGTGCTGGTCAGCGAACGCGGCAACCTGAGGAAGGTGCGTGACCACCAGGACCTGCACATGCTGCGCCAGCATGGCCAGCCGGCGGCCGATCTCGACGGCGGCCCGACCGCCCACGCCGGCGTCCACTTCGTCGAACACAAAGGTGGGCACCGGATCCACTGCGGCGAGCACCACCTCGATGGCCAGCATCACGCGGGAAAGCTCGCCCCCGGAGGCACCTTTGCCCAGCGGGCGGGCCGGCGCACCGGAGTGGGGCTGAAGGAGGAACGAGATCTCGTCCGCCCCGTACGGCATCAGCTGGGCGGCAGGCTCGATGGTGATCACCAGGGTCGCGTCGGCCATGGCCAGCGCCTTTAGTTCGGCGCTGACCCGTGCAGAGAGATCTTTGGCGGCCTTGCCCCGGACCTTGCTGATGGCGGCGGCCTGCTTCTTCAGCTCCGCCTCGGTCCGGGCGACTTCCGCGTCCAGCGCCTCGATCCGGGTGGAGTCATCCTGCAGTTCGTCGAACCGGACGCGGGCGTTCTCCGCCCACACCAGGACCTCGTCGATGCTGGGGGCATACTTGCGGACCAGTTTGGCCAGCGCGGCCCGTCGGTCCTCGATCTCCGCGAGCCGCTCCGGCCCCTCTGAATCCAGCCCGGCCTGGTAGCTCGCCAGTTCCGTGGCGATGTCGTTCAGCAGGAAGCCGACCTCGGCCAGGCGGGCGGCGGCCGCGCCGAGTTCGGCATCGTGCTCGGCCACATGTTCCAAGGTCCGTTTCGCCGCATCCACCAACGTGGTGGCGTCGCCCTCGTCACCGTAGTCCTCCGCGATGAGCGCCTGGTGGGCGGTGTTTGCCGCAATCCTGAGTTCTTCGACGTTGGCCAGTTTCACGGCCTCCGCCTTGAGGGACTCGTCCTCACCCGGCTGCGGGTCCACGTCATCGATTTCAGCCAGCGCGATCTCCAGCGACTCTGCTTCCCGCAGCCTGTCACGAGCCGCGCCCCGCAGCGCGTCCAGCTCCGCCTGGCTGGCTTTCCAGTGGCTGTACAGGGCCTGGTAGGTAGCCAGCGGGCCGGCCAGGGTATCGCCGGCAAACTTGTCCAGGGCACCGCGCTGGGCAAGCGCCCCCTTCAGCCTGATCTGGTCCGACTGGCCGTGGACCACCACCAGGCTTTCGCCGATCTCCGCCAGGACCCCCACGGGGGCGGCGCGGCCGCCAAGGTAGGCACGGCTGCGTCCATCCGCACCCAGCCGGCGGGCAAGGATCAGTTCAGCGCCGCCGTCGAACTCCTCCACCTCAGCACCCGCCTCCAACGCGCGGACGACCGCTGCGTGCCCGGCATCCAGCTTGAGGACGGCTTCCGCCGAGGCGCTCTTCGCACCGCTGCGCACGGCACCCGCATCCGAGCGGGCACCCAGGAGGAGGCCGACGGCGGTGACCACCATGGTCTTGCCGGCGCCGGTTTCACCGGTCACCACGCTAAGGCCCGGGCCGAGCGGGAGGGTTGCGTCGGTGATGACGCCGAGGTCGCGGATTCTCAGTTCTTCAAGCATGATTCACTTCGCAGTCGTCGGATCAGTCTCGGACGTCCCGGCGGGCCGGGGACCCGCAGGCGGCACCATGGGCCTGGGGGTACGGATGGTGGGTACAGGCCCGGTATGGACGGACTCTGCCTGGGGCATGGGGCCGCGCCAGCCGTGAATGGGGAGCTGGAATTTACGGACCAGCCTCGCCGAAAACGGTGTCTGGTGCGTCCGTGCCAGCCTGACCGGCGTGGCCGAGCGGGTCACTTCGACACGGGCGCCCGGCGGGAGGTCCACCGAACGGCGTCCGTCACACCACAGCACACCCTGGGCGTCGGTCCGGTTCAGTACCTCCACGGCCAGCCTGGAACGGGGCGAGACCACCAGCGGCTTGGCGAACAGCGCGTGGGCGCTGATGGGAACAATCACCAGGGCTTCCACTTCCGGCCACACCACCGGGCCGCCGGCGGAGAAGGCGTAGGCAGTTGAACCGGTGGGCGTAGCCATCACCACGCCGTCGCAGCCGAACGATGTCAGCGGACGCTCGTCCACTTCCGTGACCACCTCGAGCATCCGTTCCCGGTTGCCTTTCTCGATGGCCGCCTCGTTCAGTGCCCACGTATGCCAGATCTTTTGTCCGCGGACCCAGACCTGGACATCGATGGTCATCCGTTCCTCCACCGTATAGTCGCGGCTGGCGATCCATTCGACGGTCTGCGCAAGGTCTGCCCGCTCGCTCTCGGCGAGGAAGCCCACATGGCCCAGGTTAACGCCCAGCAGCGGGACGTCCACCTCCCGGACCAGTTCGGCGGCACGGAGGATGGTGCCGTCCCCGCCGAGGACCATCACAAGCTCGACGTCGGGGAGCTGGATGTGGTCATGGAGGATCTCCACGGGGTCTTCGAGCCGCCCGAAAAACCCCTCCATGTCTTTGAGTTCGGATTTTTGCATCACCGGAACAATGCCTGAGGCGTGCAGCTGGATGCACGCCTCCCAGGCAGCCTTCAGTGATTCCTCGCGGCCGGTGTGGGCAAGGACCAGTACACGCCTGCTCATCGGGTTCCGCTTTCTAGTGGTTCGGCCAGATTGTTCCGAGCAACGCAGCAACGGCTGCGTCCCGCTCTTCGATCTTAGGCAAGTCTGTGGTGATCCTGCGCTTTATCCACAGGAAGTATTCGACGTTTCCGTCCTGGCCGGGCAAGGGGCTTGCCGCGAGGCCGTGAAGTTCGAGCCCGGCGTCGAGCGCCGCATGGGCGACTTTTTCTACCGCCATCCGGCGTTCACGCACGGAATTCACCACGCCGGTGCGGCCCAGCCGGTCCTTGCCGATCTCGAACTGCGGCTTGACCATCAGGACCAGGTCGCCACCGGGATGCGTGCACGCCGCCAGCGGCTCCAACACCAGGGTCAGCGAAATGAACGACAGGTCAGCGACCGTCAGCGCGGCCGGGCCGCCAACCTCTTCCGGCGTCATGTAACGAACATTGAGGCCCTCGTGCACTGACACGCGGGGGTCGTCCCGGAGCTGGGGCACCAGCTGGCCGTGTCCGACGTCGACAGCCACCACATGATCTGCCCCGCGCCTGAGCAGGACCTCGGTAAAGCCGCCGGTGGACGCACCGGCGTCCAGGCAGCGCTTGCCTTGAGCCGTGACTTCCGGAAAGGCCTCCAGTGCCCCGGCCAGTTTGTGGCCGGCCCGGCTCACATAGCTGTCCTGCCCGTCATCGGCTACGTCCAGGGGCGTGAGGTCATCCACCTGGGCGGAGGCTTTCGCGAGAACGGTGCCGTCGGAGCTGACTTTGCCTTCGGCGATCAGACGCGCGGCGTGGGTGCGGGATCTCGCCAGCCCACGGGTGACGAGCATTTGGTCAAGCCTGGCCATCCTCAGTTGTCACCCGCAGCGGACGGATCGTCGTCGTTGAGCGCATCCAGCAGGGCATCGTGAAGTGCCGCGTAGGCATCGGCGTGCCCGGCAACCGGGAGCCCTTCAATGGCAGCCAGCCGGTCCAGCGCAGCGTCGACTGACGCGTCGCCGACCGGTCTCATGCTGCGGCCGGCTTCCGGAAAGTTGTTCAGCTCGGTCATCTGTCCAGTCTAGTGATCCGGATTAGCGCGTCAGCCACTCGATGGCCGGCGTCAGGGCAGTTTCCGCCTGCGGATTGGCCGTCCACCACGCCGAGCAGGCTGCCCGCCACGAGTCGAGATCTCCCGGAACTCCGCTGATGTGGACGGTCTCTCCGCGCACAACGGCGGAGGCCGAACCGCAACGGAACGTGCCGCCGTCGTGCTCTTCCACAGCGGGGTACGGGCGGTACAGATCGCTGAGGTCGTTGATGAGGAAGTCCGGCCGCTCAGCCGTGCGGGCGGCGAGGATGGATTCCCGGGTGTCTACGCCGGTGAGCACTGCCACCGTGGCAAATCCGGCGTTGTTCCCGCCGAGGATGTCGGTGTCCAGCCGGTCGCCCACGACGAGCGGCCGGTCGGAGGTGAGCCGTTTGGCGGCGGTGCGGAACAGCGGAGCCTCGGGCTTTCCGGCCACCAGGGGCCGCTGTCCGGTGGCCGCAGCAACGGCAGCCACCAGGGTTCCGTTCCCCGGAGCGATGCCGCGGGCCTGCGGAATGGACATGTCCGTGTTGGTGGCAACCCACAGGGCGCCGGCGGCGATGACGTACGAAGCCTCAGCGAGGTCCTTCCAGCCGATCTCGGGATTGAATCCCTGGACCACCGCCACCGGGTTGTCCTTGGCACTGTGGACGGGTGTCAGCCCAACCAGTTCCACCTCATGCGCCAGCGCCGGGCTCCCGGTCACCAGGACCCGCGCCCCCGCCGGAAGAAGTCCCGCCAGCAGCTCGCCGGCAGCCTGCGAGGAACTGACCACCTGCTCGTCTTCGGCAGGCGCGCCAAGCTCACGCAGGTGCGCCGCCACCTGGGCGGGAGTCCGGGACGCGTTGTTGGTCACGTAGCCAAGTCCGACGTCGACACCCGCCAGTTGGCGGAGCGCCTCGACGGCGCCCGGGATGGCGTGGGGACCGGCGTAGACAACACCGTCAAGGTCGGACAGGAGGGCGTCGAACCGGGAAATCAATGAAGCACCGCTCATGCGCAGTTATTCCCTTTCGCGGTCCGACTGTGCGGTGTCCGCATCGCCGGCGTCCTGTACGGCGTCCTCGGTGGTGCCGTATCCGCTGGTGCCCTCTTCGAGTTCGTCCTCCTCAACGGAATCCTCGTCGGATTCAGCGTCGTCGGATTCAAAGTAATCCGCTTCGGCGTCGTCGGAGCCCTCATCCAGGACAGCAGCATCTGATACGGCGGCGTCCGATGCGGCAGCTTCGACCACGGCCGACTGGCTGTCGTCACGGACACCCGGCGACGGGGCGGGCGCACTGGCAGCCTGCTGCTGGGCGAGCAGGCGGCGCCTTGCTTCCTCTTCGCGGGCTTCTTCTTCCTCGTCCCAGCCGAGGTCGATGATGTCAGGTTCCTCGTCCTCTCCGAGGCCCAGGGCGTTTTCCGCAACAACGGCCTGGCGCTGCCACTTCGCCGCTTCCTCGGTCCGACCTACTGCCGCGAGGGCGTCACCGTAGGCGCGGAAGAGGCGGGGGCTGTAGGAGAAGGCGCGGTTGATGTCCAACTGGGCAATTTCCAGTTCGGCCACGGCCGCGTCCAGCTGGCCCAGGTCGGTGCGGGCGCCGGCGGCCACGATGGCCAGTTCAACCTTGCCGGGTGCGTCAAGGTCATTGGCTTCCTCGGAGCGGGCCACGTCAAGGGCACGGTCCGGCCGTCCCAGGCCGCGTTCGCAGTCGGCCATGACGGGCAGGTGCACGTTGGAGCCACTAATACGGCGGTAGGTGCGGAACTCGCGCAGGGCTTCACCGTAGTGGCCTGCGGCGTAAGCGGTCAGGCCCACCGCCTCGCGCACTGCCGAGAGACGTCCGCCGCGGCGGCTGGCAGCCAGGGCATGCTGGAAGGCAAGCTCCGGCTCTTCGTCGATGAGGCGGCCTGCCATTACCAGGTGGCGTGCGACCCACTCTGCGCTCTTGGGCTCGAGGGTCTTGATCTCATGCTTGGTTGCGCGGTCCAGCTCCTGGCCGGTGACATCTTCGTCGATCTGGGGAGAGCGCTCACGATCCGGGCGGTTGGCGCTGCGCAGGTCACGGGCGTTCGGTACGCGTGCGGGGCGGTCCTCGGGACGGTCGCGTCCGAAGTCGCGGGGGCCTGAATCGCCACGGTCGAAGCTGCGGGGCGCCCGTTCCTGGCGGTCACCAAACGGTTTACGGTTGTCCCCGCCACCGTAGCTGCGACGTTCGCCGTCGCCTTCCCGGCGCGGGCGATCACCAAACGGCTTCCGGTCACGGTCACCGGCGCCGGCGCCGAAGCTGCGGCGTTCGCCCCCTTCACGGGACGGACGATCACCGAACGGCTTCCGGTCGCGGTCACCTGCGCCAAAGCTGCGGCGTTCGCCCCCTTCACGGGACGGACGATCACCGAACGGCTTCCGGTCGCGGTCACCTGCACCGGCGCCGAAGCTACGGCGGTCCCCACCCTCACGGGACGGACGATCACCAAACGGCTTACGGTCACGGTCACCTGCACCAAATGGTTTACGGTCACGGTCACCTGCACCGGCGCCGAAGCTACGGCGGTCCCCACCCTCACGGGACGGACGATCACCAAATGGCTTCCGGTCAGCGCCTTCACGCGACGGACGGTCACTGCGATCATCCTTTGCGCGGAATCCGCGGGGATCCCCGCCGGAATTATTCGAGGCGCGGTACGGTCCCCCGCCCGAAGGTCGGCCGCCTCCGTAGCTGCCGCGGTCTTTACCGTTTCGATTTCCGCCGTTGTGCTCAGCCATGTTGGATTCCTCCTGTTGTGAGCCGACCACTGGCGCAATCGCAGCCGCTCTTATCCGTGTTTCGTTATCCTACGCAACCCGAAATCAAGCGCTTCGAAGTCCGTACATCTCATGCAATTCTAGGCGAGTCACCGCTCACCAACTAACTGCCACAGCCACGGAAGCTGCTCTCGTGGCAAGCCTCACAGGGACGCGGATCCGTGTCAGCGTCTGACCCAGTAAGGGCACCGGTCCAAGTAGCGGCTCAGGCGTAATCCGGCTCTCCGTGGTTGATGGTGAAACAGGTTCCGTGTCTTGAAAGCTGAAGGGCTCGTAGCCCTGCTGTGATGGATGTTCTCTACGCATTCATCAAGTCAGGAGCTACGAGCCTTGATCGAGCCTACTTCCCCGCGCCCCGATGCTGCCACCGCCATTTTCAACCTGCCCGACTACCGAGTCACCGATACTGAGGTCCTTGCCTTCGGGCAGCGGCGGATCCGCGTCGTGGCCACCGCCGAGGCCGGCTGCCCGTCGTGCGGGGTGATCAGCACCCGCGTGCATTCCCGCCGGCCGCAACGGCTGCGTGACATCCCTGTCGCCGGGCCGGTCGAAGTAGTCTGGGCCAAGCGGAGATTCTTCTGCGATGAGCACCTGTGCCCGCGCCAGACATTCACCGAGGAAACATCCCAGGTCCCGCGCCGGGCACGCTCCACCCGCCGGCTCCGTGAGGCCCTGGTGGCCGCTGTCATCGGATCCGGCAGGGCAGCCGCCGAGGCCGCCGCTTCGTTCGGTGTCTCATGGTGGCTGGTGCAGCGGGCTCTGGATTCCGCGGCGCTGACGCTGCCCGATGTCGACGCCCTGGCACCGCGAATGCTCGGCATCGATGAACACCGCTACCGGTCCGTGCGGTTCTTTCGCGACCCTGCCACCAAGGCCTGGAAACGCTACGAACCCTGGATGACCACCATCGTGGATCTCGACACCGGACAGGTCCTGGGGATCGTGGACGGCCGCGACAGTGAGGGGGTCGGGGACTGGCTGTTCGCCCGTCCGCTTCAGTGGCGCCTGGGCGTGCAGGTCGTTGCCATCGACCCGTCCGCGGCGTTCCGCAAAGCACTGCGGATGTGGTTGCCGCGCACCGCTGTCTCAGTCGACGCGTTCCACCTGGTCAAGCTCGGCAACGACATGCTCACCGAAGTCCGCCAGCGGCTCACACAGCAGGTGCATGGCCGGCGGGGGCGTTCCATCGACCCGGTGTGGGCCAACCGGAGGCTGCTCCTGCGCGCCGGGGACACGCTCTCGGACCGGGCACGGGACAGGCTCAGCACCGTCTTCGCGACCGACGATGCCACCGGAAAACTGCAAGCGGCCTGGCTTGTCAAAGAACAGCTCCGGACCCTGCTGACCACAGGCTCTCTTGCGGACGCTGCCGCCGCGAAAGCCCGGCTGCAGATCCTGGTCGAGCGGGCCGCGCAGCCCGAGACGAACCGGCTCTGGCGCACGGTCTGTCGGTGGTGGAAAGAGATCGAAGTCCTCATTGTCACCGGAGCGACAACCGCGAAAGTGGAAGCCAACAACACCGCAATAAAGCACATCAAAAGGACTGGCCGGGGATTCACCAACGCACGCAACTACAAAACGCGTATCCTGTTGCGCAGTGCAGCCAGAACAGCCGCATGAACATCCCTCACGGCAGAACGTTCACCACGAACCGTGAAGAGCCCGTAATCCAGGAGCAGCCGCCGGCCCTCCCCCGGTGACGCTCTCTCACCTTTCGCACTCCCCCGGGCGACGCTCTCTCAGTTGTGGCGGGTTGTTTCCGGGATGCTCTACCGGTGGTGGTGGGGGTTCGACGGGGGTGCCTGGTCCGGCGGCCGTCGGATGTGAGAGAGCGTGGGCCAAACCAGGTGCCGGATCTGAGAGAGCGTGTGTCGGGAGGGGTGCCGGATCTGAGAGAGCGTGTGTCGAAAGGGGTGCCGGATCTGAGAGAGCGTGTGTCGAAAGGGGTGCCGGATGTGCGGGAGGGTCCGGAAAAAGGGGTGCCGGATCTGAGAGAGGGTGTGTCGGGAGGGGTGCCGGGCCTGGGTGTGGGTGTGGGGTGCCGGGTGTGGGTGGGGGTTTTGGTGGTTAACGTGGGAGAGCCCCGACCAGTTGCCTGGTTGGGGCTCTCGACCTGAATGATGTTCCGGCGGTGACCTACTCTCCCACACCCTCCCGGGTGCAGTACCATCGGCGCTGTGGGTCTTAGCTTCCGGGTTCGGAATGGGACCGGGCGTTTCCCCCACGCTATGACCGCCGTAACCCTTCTACCCGGACCCCCGGCAGGTGCGCTGGGGGTTGGGAAATCTTGTGGTTACAACATTAGTGGTGTTGTTATTTTGTTGTGTTTTGTTCCTGCAACGCAACGGGTTTGTTGGTTGGGAACCACATAGTGGACGCAAGCAGTCTTGTTTTCTTTTTACCCCTTTTCATGGTGTGAACGTCTTTTGAATCCGTTCACGAAAGGGGTGTGTGGTGTAAGTTATCGGCCTATTAGTACCGGTCAGCTTCACGAGTCGTTAGTCCTCGCTTCCACATCCGGCCTATCAACCCAGTGGTCTGGCTGGGGGCCTCTCACACACAAGGTGTATGGAAATCTCATCTCGAAGCGAGCTTCCCGCTTAGATGCTTTCAGCGGTTATCCCATCCGAACGTAGCTAATCAGCGGTGCACTTGGCAGTACAACTGACACACCAGAGGTTCGTCCGTCCCGGTCCTCTCGTACTAAGGACAGCCCTTCTCAAATTTCCTGCGCGCGCAGCGGATAGGGACCGAACTGTCTCACGACGTTCTAAACCCAGCTCGCGTACCGCTTTAATGGGCGAACAGCCCAACCCTTGGGACCTACTCCAGCCCCAGGATGCGACGAGCCGACATCGAGGTGCCAAACCATGCCGTCGATATGGACTCTTGGGCAAGATCAGCCTGTTATCCCCGAGGTACCTTTTATCCGTTGAGCGACGGCCATTCCACAATGTACCGCCGGATCACTAGTCCCGACTTTCGTCCCTGCTCGAGATGTCTCTCTCACAGTCAAGCTCCCTTGTGCACTTACACTCGACACCTGATTGCCAACCAGGCTGAGGGAACCTTTGGGCGCCTCCGTTACTTTTTAGGAGGCAACCGCCCCAGTTAAACTACCCATCAGGCACTGTCCCTGACCCGGATTACGGGCCGAAGTTAGATGTCCAAAGTGACCAGAGTGGTATTTCAACGATGACTCCACCCGAACTGGCGTCCGGGCTTCAACGTCTCCCACCTATCCTACACAAGCCACTCCGAACACCAATACCAAACTATAGTAAAGGTCTCGGGGTCTTTCCGTCCTGCTGCGCGTAACGAGCATCTTTACTCGTACTGCAATTTCGCCGAGTTTATGGTTGAGACAGCGGGGAAGTCGTTACTCCATTCGTGCAGGTCGGAACTTACCCGACAAGGAATTTCGCTACCTTAGGATGGTTATAGTTACCACCGCCGTTTACTGGGGCTTAAATTCTCAGCTTCGCCTTGCGGCTAACCGGTCCTCTTAACCTTCCAGCACCGGGCAGGAGTCAGTCCGTATACATCGTCTTGCGACTTCGCACGGACCTGTGTTTTTAGTAAACAGTCGCTTCCCCCTGGTCTCTGCGGCCCCGATCCCCTCCGGACAGCACGTGTCCATCAAGGTTGGGGCCCCCCTTCTCCCGAAGTTACGGGGGCATTTTGCCGAGTTCCTTAACCATAATTCTCTCGATCGCCTTAGTATTCTCTACCTGATCACCTGTGTCGGTTTGGGGTACGGGCGGCTAAAACCTCGCGTCGATGCTTTTCTAGGCAGCATAGGATCACCGAATCCCCCCCTAAAGGGGTCCCGTCAGGTCTCAGGCATCATGAACGGCGGATTTGCCTACCGTTCGCCCTACATCCTTGGACCGGGACAACCATCGCCCGGCTCGGCTACCTTCCTGCGTCACACCTGTTAATACGCTTACCTCCCAGGATCAGGTCCCGCGCTCCACCAAAACCCTCACACCACAAGGGTGATCGGGCAGGTCTCGGGCGGTTAGTATCCCCTGTTCAGCATGGGCGGTTTTTCGCCGGTACGGGAATATCAACCCGTTGTCCATCGACTACGCCTGTCGGCCTCGCCTTAGGTCCCGACTTACCCAGGGCAGATTAGCTTGACCCTGGAACCCTTGATCATTCGGCGGACGGGTTTCTCACCCGTCTTTCGCTACTCATGCCTGCATTCTCACTCGTGTAGGCTCCACCGCTGGTTTACACCGCGACTTCACTGCCCACACGACGCTCCCCTACCCATCCACACTCCTGAACCAACCCCACAAAGGAGGCGGCTTGGATAAAATGTGAATGCCACAACTTCGGCGGTGTACTTGAGCCCCGCTACATTGTCGGCGCGGAATCACTTGACCAGTGAGCTATTACGCACTCTTTTAAGGATGGCTGCTTCTAAGCCAACCTCCTGGTTGTCTTCGCAACTCCACATCCTTTCCCACTTAGCACACGCTTAGGGGCCTTAGTTGGTGGTCTGGGCTGTTTCCCTCTCGACTATGAAGCTTATCCCCCACAGTCTCACTGCTGCGCTCTCACTTACCGGCATTCGGAGTTTGGCTGACGTCAGTAACCTTGTAGGGCCCATTAGCCATCCAGTAGCTCTACCTCCGGTAAGAAACACGCAACGCTGCACCTAAATGCATTTCGGGGAGAACCAGCTATCACGAAGTTTGATTGGCCTTTCACCCCTACCCACAGCTCATCCCCTCCATTTTCAACTGAAGTGGGTTCGGTCCTCCACGACGTCTTACCGTCGCTTCAACCTGGCCATGGGTAGATCACTTCGCTTCGGGTCTAGATCACGCCACTGCAACGCCCTATTCAGACTCGCTTTCGCTACGGCTGCCCCACACGGGTTAACCTCGCGACGTAACACTAACTCGCAGGCTCATTCTTCAAAAGGCACGCCGTCACCAGAATCAGACTGGCTCCGACGGATTGTAAGCACACGGTTTCAGGTACTGTTTCACTCCCCTCCCGGGGTACTTTTCACCTTTCCCTCACGGTACTGGTCCGCTATCGGTCATTAGGGAGTATTTAGGCTTATCAGGTGGTCCTGACAGATTCGCACGGGATTTCTCGGGCCCCGTGCTACTTGGGATACTTCCCAGGCGGTACACAACATTACGGTTACGGGGCTCACACCCTCTCTGGCCGGCCTTTCAAGACCGTTCACCTATGCCTGCACATCACACCTCGCTGTCCCGGCAGAGACAGCACGGAAAGTCCCGCAACCCCGACCATGCAACGCCCGCCGGCTATCACACATGGAACGGTTTAGCCTGATCCGCGTTCGCTCGCCACTACTAACGGAATCACTATTGTTTTCTCTTCCTGCGGGTACTGAGATGTTTCACTTCCCCGCGTTCCCTCCACGCACCCTATGTGTTCAGATGCGGGTCACCAGGCAACTCGCGTCCCTGGCGGGGTTTCCCCATTCGGACACCCTGGGATCACAGTCCGGTTATCGACTCCCCCAGGCTTATCGCAGATTCCTACGTCCTTCTTCGGCTCCTAATGCCAAGGCATCCACCGTGTGCTCTTAAAAACTTGACCACAAAAGATCAAAAACGCTAATTTTCGAGAGAACCATGAAAACCACCACCACCGCCCCGAAGGACAACAGCGACAGATCCAGGTTCATATTCTTGGAAATTGCTTCTTATAAAAGATGCTCGCGTCCACTATGTAGTTCTCAAACAACAACCCCGTACCACACACCCCACACACACAAACATGCATGATCGATGCAGCCAGGAAACCAGAAACAAACAAACCCGGGAAGAAACCCTCCCGGTCCTGTTGCCTCAGGACCCAACAGTGTGCCAAACACTAAACCGCCTGCGCCCCGCCCCCGCCGTTCCAGGACACTCAAGAGCATCCGTACTGGGCAAGGACAAAACCATGCGGCCGCTATTTGCTGATATTCCACCCGTGAGCACCCGCCGCAGAACTATCGTCTGCGCAACGGGCGTACTCCTGACAACACCACCACACCCGCATACACGGGGTGAGGTTGCTGTAGGTGCTCCTTAGAAAGGAGGTGATCCAGCCGCACCTTCCGGTACGGCTACCTTGTTACGACTTAGTCCCAATCGCCAGTCCCACCTTCGACAGCTCCCTCCCACAAGGGGTTAGGCCACCGGCTTCGGGTGTTACCAACTTTCGTGACTTGACGGGCGGTGTGTACAAGGCCCGGGAACGTATTCACCGCAGCGTTGCTGATCTGCGATTACTAGCGACTCCGACTTCATGGGGTCGAGTTGCAGACCCCAATCCGAACTGAGACCGGCTTTTTGGGATTAGCTCCACCTCACAGTATCGCAACCCTTTGTACCGGCCATTGTAGCATGCGTGAAGCCCAAGACATAAGGGGCATGATGATTTGACGTCGTCCCCACCTTCCTCCGAGTTGACCCCGGCAGTCTCCCATGAGTCCCCGCCATTACGCGCTGGCAACATGGAACGAGGGTTGCGCTCGTTGCGGGACTTAACCCAACATCTCACGACACGAGCTGACGACAACCATGCACCACCTGTGAACCGGCCCCAAAGGGGAAGGACTGTTTCCAGCCCGGTCCGGCCCATGTCAAGCCTTGGTAAGGTTCTTCGCGTTGCATCGAATTAATCCGCATGCTCCGCCGCTTGTGCGGGCCCCCGTCAATTCCTTTGAGTTTTAGCCTTGCGGCCGTACTCCCCAGGCGGGGCACTTAATGCGTTAGCTACGGCGCGGAAAACGTGGAATGTCCCCCACACCTAGTGCCCAACGTTTACGGCATGGACTACCAGGGTATCTAATCCTGTTCGCTCCCCATGCTTTCGCTCCTCAGCGTCAGTTAATGCCCAGAGACCTGCCTTCGCCATCGGTGTTCCTCCTGATATCTGCGCATTTCACCGCTACACCAGGAATTCCAGTCTCCCCTACATCACTCTAGTCTGCCCGTACCCACCGCAGATCCGGAGTTGAGCCCCGGACTTTCACGGCAGACGCGACAAACCGCCTACGAGCTCTTTACGCCCAATAATTCCGGATAACGCTTGCGCCCTACGTATTACCGCGGCTGCTGGCACGTAGTTAGCCGGCGCTTCTTCTGCAGGTACCGTCACTTTCGCTTCTTCCCTACTGAAAGAGGTTTACAACCCGAAGGCCGTCATCCCTCACGCGGCGTCGCTGCATCAGGCTTTCGCCCATTGTGCAATATTCCCCACTGCTGCCTCCCGTAGGAGTCTGGGCCGTGTCTCAGTCCCAGTGTGGCCGGTCACCCTCTCAGGCCGGCTACCCGTCGTCGCCTTGGTGAGCCATTACCTCACCAACAAGCTGATAGGCCGCGAGTCCATCCAAAACCACAAAAAGCTTTCCACCCCCCACCATGCGATGAGGAGTCATATCCGGTATTAGACCCAGTTTCCCAGGCTTATCCCAGAGTTAAGGGCAGGTTACTCACGTGTTACTCACCCGTTCGCCACTAATCCCCCCACAAGTGAGGTTCATCGTTCGACTTGCATGTGTTAAGCACGCCGCCAGCGTTCATCCTGAGCCAGGATCAAACTCTCCGTTGAAGTAAAACAAAAACAGACACAACCAGGAACCACGGGAAAACGCGGAACCAGACTGCACAAAATTTGAAACCAGCTGTAAAAACCAGACCACACCACGGGGTGGCGGATCCAGTCAATTCAACCAATCCATAAAATAAATTGGTATCAACAAACTTGGCACACTATTGAGTTCTCAAACAACAGACACATTCGAATACTTTTCAAACAAATATTTGAATTCCAGTGAATTCTTTGTTATCATTTCTTCGCTGCGATGTTTCTAGCTTATTTCATTCAATTCCACTTTGCAAATCCGGTTATTCTCCCGAAATTCACTTGGTGGAGTGAATCCGCCCAGCAAAATGCGAAGCAACTTTTCATCTTTGCGCCTTGCGCATGAAGAATTGCTTCTCATTTGTAGGGGGTTTGTCACCACTCAGCGGCGGCGACTCAGAAAACATTACACGCTCCTCCCCGGCCGCGCAAATCGGCCGGAAAGGAGCGTGCATATGACTTCTTGGGTGCGCCTGATCCTAGGAAGCTGCCACTTCCACGGTTGCCAGGTTTTTCTTCCCGCGGCGTAAGAGCAGGTAGCGCCCGTGCAGGAGTTCGCTGCCCGGAATAACTGCATCCGGATCGGTGACCTTGGTGTTGTTGACGTAAGCGCCGCCTTCGCCCACCGTCCGGCGGGCGGCCGACTTGCTGTCCGAGAGTCCCGAGGCCACGAGCAGATCCACAATGCCCATCCCCTCCGAGTCAACACGCGCCGACGGCAGTTCGGCTGTGGCGGCCGAAAGGGTCTGCTCGTCCAGCGCAGCGAGATCGCCGCCGCCGAAGAGTGCCGCCGAGGCAGCGATGACCTTCTCCGTTGCCTCCACGCCGTGGACCAGCGAGGTCACTTCGAACGCAAGCCGGCGCTGCCCTTCGCGGGCGAAGGGACGCTCGGCAATGGAAACCTCCAGGGCTTCTATCTCTGCGCGGGTCAGGAACGTGAACACCTTCAGCCTCGCGGCAACGTCGGCATCAGCAGTGTTGAGCCAGAACTGGTAGAAGGCGTAGGGGCTGCACATCTCCGGATCAAGCCAGATGGCGTTGCCTTCGCTCTTTCCGAACTTGGTGCCGTCCGAATTGGTGATGAGCGGCGTGCCAAGGGCATGCACGTGCTTGCCCTCCACCTTGCGGATAAGTTCGGTACCGCTGGTGAGGTTGCCCCACTGGTCCGAGCCGCCGGTCTCCAGGACACAGCCGTAGTCACGGAAGAGCTGGAGGTAGTCCATGCCCTGCAGGATCTGGTAGCTGAACTCGGTGTAGCTGATGCCCTCATCCGAACTGAGGCGGGAGGCAACGGCGTCCTTGCGGAGCATGGTGCCGACCCGGAAGTGCTTGCCGATTTCGCGAAGGAAGTCGATGGCGCTGAGCGGGGCCGTCCAGTCGAGGTTGTTGACCATCCTGGCGGCGTTGTCGCCGTCAAAGCTCAGGAAGCGACGCACTTGGGCCTGAAGGTACCCGACCCATTCGGAAACGGTGTCCTTGGTGTTCAAGGTGCGTTCCGCCGTCGGCCTCGGATCACCGATCAGGCCGGTGGATCCGCCTACCAGGCCCAACGGCTTGTGGCCGGCGAGCTGAAGGCGGCGCATCAGGAGCAACTGCACGAGGTTGCCCAGGTGCAGGCTGGGAGCGGTTGGATCGAACCCGCAGTAATAGGTGATCGGGTCCCCGGCGAGCAGCTTTTCAAGTTCCACTTCGTCAGTGGACACGTGGACCAGGCCGCGCCAGTTGAGCTCTTGCCAGATATTGGCAAAAGTCGGATCGTTCTGCTGGGACTCGAGATCATTTAGTTGGGACACGTGATCTAAGTTAGCAGGATTGCCCGGCCCCCAGCGCTGCGTGACAGCGCCGCCGGGGTGGCGGGAGCCCGGGACAAACCGGTCCTCCCGCCACCGGGGATCAGCGTTCGATGCCTGCCGGCACCGGGGCGGCTGCGATCAGCCGCAGCCGCTGTGTGGGCCGGGTCATGGCCACGTAGAGGTCGCCGACGCGTCCGTGTTCATGGTTGAGCATCATGGACGGCTCCAGCACCACAACGCCGTCGAATTCCAGGCCCTTTGCTTCCCGCGGGCTGATGACCACAATGTCCTGCTCGTAGCTGCCGGCCCCGGTACCGACTCGGCGGCCGTAGGCAGCGCGCAAGGCAGAAGTGGCCTGCGGCAGCAGTTCGCCGTCGGCAATCACTGCCAGCAGGCCGCCGTCGAGCGCGTCGAGCTCATCCGGAAGGACCTCAACGAGCCTGCTGACGATTGCCCCGTCATCCACGCGGTCAATGATCGGCGACCAGCGGCCTTCGCGGACGGCCTTGGGAGCAGAGATCACCAGACCGGCGGCGGTGGCCATCCGTGCCGCCGCCTCCGCGATCTGGGAGGGCGTGCGGTAGTTGACGGTGAGTTCCTCGAGCTGCCAGCGGTCGCCGAACATCGGCTCCAGCGCGCTCTGCCAGGACTTGGCGCCAGCCACGGAGCTCGTCTGGGCGATGTCGCCCACGATCGTGAACGATTTCAGTGGGCAACGCCGCACCAACAGCCGCCACTGCATCGGCGACAGCTCCTGCGCCTCATCGACAACGATGTGCCCGAAGGCCCACGTGCGGTCGCTGGTGGCGCGTTCCGCCGCGGTGAGCCGCGCTTCGCGCTCCTGGTTCTGGTCGACGAGTTCCTCGGCCGTCATCAGCACGTCCACCCCGGCGGTTTCCATGTTCACCAGGGTCTGCTTGGCGTTGGCGATGTCCCGGGCACGGTCGTGCTCCTGCTGGGCCAGCCCGCGACCGGCGGCGGGATCAAGTTCGCCCAGCAGTTCGGCCGCTTCATCCAGCAACGGCACGTCGGCTTCGGTCCAGGGGCTGTCCACCGGGCGGCTGAGGAGGGCGCGTTCAGCGTCGGTCAGGTGGGGCGTGCACGCCTCCAGGATTGCCGGCTTGCTGAACAGCTCTGAGATGAGCTTTTCCGGGGTCATCGGCATCCAGCACAGATTCAGTGCGATCCGGACATCGCGAGCAGTGCGGACGTCCTCGGCGAGATACGAACGGTCGGCGTTGTTGCCGATGCTGCCGGCCTCGACGAGCTCGGTCATCTGCTCGGTGAGCTCACGAAGCAGGATCTTCACGAACGTCAGGCGCGCCTCGTTGTGCGGCTTGTGGGTGGCGCGGGCTTTTTCCCGGGCCCGCCGCACCTGGCGGGGTGTCAGGACCAGCTTGCGGCCGTCGACTTCAAGGATCCGGTTCTCAGCCGGAATGCGCTGCCGGTTGGAGACGGCGTTGGCAACCACCTCGGCCATGTCCAGCCTGCCCTTGAGGGCAGCGACGTCCGCTTCCTGTTCGGGCACGGCGTTGATGCCGGGCATGAGCCGGCCGACGCTCGCCATGACCACGCCCGTCTCGCCGAGTGACGGCAGGACGCGCTCAATGTACTTCATGAACGACGACGACGGACCCACCAGGAGAACACCGGCGGTCTTGAGCCGGTCACGGTGGGTGTAGAGGAGGTATGCGGCGCGGTGCAGCGCAACCGCCGTCTTGCCCGTTCCGGGCCCGCCCTGGACGACGACGGCGCCGGAGATCGACGAGCGGATGATCCGGTCCTGTTCCGACTGGATGGTGCCCACGATGTCGGACATGCGTCCGGTGCGCTTGGAGTTAAGGGCGGCCAGCAGCGCGCCCTCGCCCTGCAGCGATTCATTGTCGGCCAGCATGCCGGCGTCGAGGACGTCGTCTTCGATGGCCTTGACGTCGCGGCCCTGCAGAATCAGGTGGCGCCGGCGGCGCACGCCCTGGCGGTCGAAAGCAGTGGCCTGGTAGAAGTGCCCGGCCTCGGGCGCACGCCAGTCAACCATGAGCCGCTGGAGGTCGTCAGTCGTCAGGCCGATACGGCCGATGTACTGGGCCTCCCCCGAGTCCAAATCGAGGCGGCCAAAAACCAGCCGGTCGTCCACAGCATCCAGCTGTGCCAGGCGGTCCTCATAGAGCGCCGCGAAGGCGTCCCGTTCGGAAACATTTTGCATGGTTCCCACGGCACCGGCACGGCGGACCTGGGCAAGTTGAGTGCGCTTTTCCTCGCGCAACTCATCAAGGCGGGCATACAGTCCGGCAACATAGTCCCGTTCATGGGCCAAATCAGCGTCGAGCATCGAGACTTTCCCCTATCGCAAAAGACAGACCGTCCATTCTACAACCATTTTGATGAACGCGTCTGAAACATTTCAGTGACCCCGGTTTTCCGCACCCGGCGCCCCCGCGGCTCCGGCCGCGGCTCCGGGACGGCGTGCGCCCGACGTCGGGCGGCAGGCCCGGCGCGACTCCGGCCCGGCGCGGCTCCGGGACGGCGCGCGCCCTAGAGCCGGATGAGCGAGCGGACCCGGTGGCCCGTGAGAGCCGAGCGTCCACGCAGTTCACCAAGTTCCATGACCACGCCCACGCCGGCAACGTGGACGCCGCAGCGTTCAAACAGGCGGGTGGCGGCGCCGAGCGTACCGCCGGTGGCAAGGACGTCGTCGAGAATCAGCACACGGCTCCCGGCCGGCAGGTCAGTGGTGTGCAGCTCGAGCGTTGCCGTCCCGTATTCCAGCGCATAGTCCTCCGCGACCACCTTGCGGGGGAGCTTTCCGGCTTTTCGCACCGTGATAACGCCAGTATCGGTGGCATAGGCAGCAGCGGCCGCCAGCAGGAAGCCGCGGGCTTCCACCCCCGCCACGGCGTCGAATTGTCCTTTGAACGGCTCAACCAGTGCGTCCACCACGGCACGGAGTGCGGCACCGTTGGCGAAGACCGGCGTCAGGTCCTTGAAGATGATTCCGGGCTTGGGATAGTCCGGCACCGTGGCGCAGAGGCTGCTGATCAGCTGGTCCACAGGAACGCTTCGTCTGGTTTGGCCCGGCTCGCTTTGATTCACGCATCCACCCTATGCCGGTGGAGGCCATTCTTCACGATCCGGACGTCCGCGGCGCTGAAGCCTGGGCCGAAGCGGCGGCGCCTAAACCGGACGGGCCTTCGCGGCCTTGTAGCGGGAGACCGTGGGATCGCCGGTCAGCCAGTACCGCCACGGATAGGCGTGGCTGCCGCCGGCCCCCGAAACCCCCACCCGCGGCCCGGTGGTGATGTCGCGTGCCCGCGCCACCGGCAGCTCCAGCCTGAACGGTTCACCGAGCGCGTCCCGCCCGCTGTCCGCCGTCGTCAGTCCCAGTGCGGTGGCCAGCCTGGCGGGCCCGCTGGCCAGGTCTTTGGAGGATTTCGACGTCGGGCGCCTGGTACGTGCCAGGTCTTCGCCAGCCACGATTTCCCCGCCCCGCAGGAGCAGGGCCGACGCTGTACCGGGCGGTCCGCAGACGATGTTGGCGCAATAATGCATGCCATAGGTGAAGTAGACATACAAGTGCCCGGCGGGTCCGAACATGGGCTTGTTTCGCCCGGTCTGTCCGCGGAAGGTGTGGGAACCGGGGTCCGGGTGCGGGGAGTCGTGCTGGCCAAGATAGGCCTCAACCTCGGTGATCCGCACGGAGACCGCACCCTCTGGACTGTCATGGGTGAGTATGGCCCCAAGCACCAGGGGCGCCACGTGCCGGGCGTCCCCGGAAAGTAACTCCCGTACGGCGTGTTCGTGTCCGGGTCGCGGCGGGCTGCTGCTCATGCATCGACTTTAACAAAGGCCGACCTCAGCATGGCCCACGGCCGTGTCCGATTTCCGCTAGCACCCGGGTTCCCGAGCTGACAGGATGGAGCCATGGACTTCTGGCAGCGGTACCGGGCAATCGATGCCCGCGACCCCCGTTTCGACGGGCAGTTCTACACAGCCGTCCGGACCACAGGCATCTACTGCCGACCCTCGTGCCCGGCCCGGACGCCGAAAGCGGAGAACGTCACGTTCTACGAAACCTCCGCTGCGGCCCACGACGCGGGATACCGGGCCTGCAAGCGTTGCCTTCCGGAAGCCGTTCCGGGAACGCCGGCGTGGAACATCCGCTCGGACATCGCGGGGCGGGCCATGCGGCTCATCAACGACGGCGTCATCAACCGCGACGGCGTGGAAGGGCTCGCGTCGCGGCTCGGCTACTCCTCGCGGCAGCTCAACCGGATCCTCAGCCACGAGCTCGGCGCCGGCCCGCTGTCGCTGGCCCGGGCCGGCCGGGCACAGACGGCCCGGACGCTGCTGGTTTCCACGCAGATGAAGCTCGCCGACGTGGCGTTCGCGGCCGGGTTCAGCAGCGTCCGCCAGTTCAACGAAACAATAGGCGAGGTCTTCGACATGACGCCGACGGCTCTCCGGGGCACCGCGCGCCACCACCGGACGCCTACTGCGACGACGGCCCTGACGCTGAACCTGCCCTACCGTGAACCGTTCGACCCGGGCATCTTCGAGTTCCTCGCCGTGCGCTCCATTCCCGGGATCGAGGCCGGCACCGGAACCTCCTATGCGAGGACCTTGCGGCTGCCGCACGCTGACGCCCGCTTTAGCGTTGAGTACGACGCCGGCGCCCCGGGGCGGCCCCTGGTCCTCACCATCGGGGCCGTGGACCTCCGGGACCTGCCGTCGCTGCTCAGCCGGGTCCGGCGACTCCTGGACCTCGATGCAGACCCCGTTGCCATCGACAGCGCACTGGAAGACGATCCGCGGCTGGCACCCGCGGTCAAAGCCTTTCCGGGAATGCGGATGCCCGGGGCCGTGGATCCGCAGGAGTTGCTGATCAGGGCGATGATCGGCCAGCAAATCACCGTCGCGGCCGCCCGGACCGCCCTCACCCAGCTGTCCGCCTGCGGAAGCGAGAGCCTGGTGCCAGCTGATGGCCTGCACCGCCTCTTCCCCACTGCGGCCCAGATCGCCGACCCGGGATTCGCCCTGCTGCGTGGTCCGCAGCGGCGGATTGACTCGGTCCGCGCCGCAGCCGGCGCCATGGCCGCAGGGGACCTCGACTTCGGCTACGGCGACGATCTCGCCGGCCTGGAGTCCAAGCTCCTGCCGCTGCCCGGGGTGGGGCCCTGGACGGTGGGGTACGTTGCCATGCGAGTGATCGGCGCACCGGACGTGTTCCTGGCCAATGATGCCGCCGTGCGCAACGGCATCCTCGCGCTCGAGGCCGGGACACCGGCGGGTGACCGGCCGCCCGGCGTTCAGCCGACCGACTTCACGGACGTGAGCCCCTGGCGTTCCTACGCCACCATGCACCTCTGGCGTGCTGCCGCCACGCGCCCTCAAGTCAGGCCGGGGCGGCAGGCAGAGTCCATCGTTTCGATGAGTTAACCCTGAAGGGTTAATCCCGGAGATTTAACCCAAGAAAGCGAAGAAATGAAAGCCCAATTGTTGACCATGTCCACTCCGGACGGTCCGTTCACCATCATTGCCCGCAACGGCGCCGTCCTGGCGTCCGGCTGGACCGCAGACGCTGCGGAGCTGACCGGGCAGATCCATCCCGAGCTGCTGCCGGATGATTTGGTCCCGGTCCCGGAACTGGGCGATATCTCGGACGCCGTGATTGCCTTCTACGCAGGCGATCCGGAGCCTGCGATGCGTGTGCCGGTCCTGCAGAAATCGGGGCCGTTCCGCAGCCACGCATGGGATGTCCTCCGGACGGTGAGCCCCGGCCGCCCGGTGACCTACACGGAATACGCGGAGCTCTCCGGAAACCCGAGGGCCGTCCGGGCCGCGGCGAGTGCCTGCGCCTTCAACGCGGCAGCCCTGTTCGTACCGTGCCACCGCGTGGTGCGGACAGACGGCACGCTGGGCGGATTCCGGTGGGGGCTCGCCGTCAAGGAAAGCCTGCTAGGACGCGAGAAACGCTGACGGAGCCGGCAACCCTACTTGCCGGCCGGAACGCCCGCGGGCCACGGCAGGAGTTCCGGAAGATCCACCCCGTCGGCAGCAGCAGACGCACGCAGGCTGCCCAGCGAGGGCTCACGCCCCGCGAGCCAGGCCGCAATGTCCGTCAGCATTCCGTTAATGACGATGGACCGGTTGCCGGTACCAATGGTCACCGGCGGAAGGCCAAGTGGCTGCAGCACGAACCGCTGGCCCTCCGGCACGCGGGCGGCCAGGAAATCGAACAAGTGCTCGCAGAAGGGCCGGCTCCAGGATTCCGGGCCACGTCCGGTGTTCAGGTCCGAGGCATGGATCACGAGTTCGCGCCAGAGGGCCAGGCCGCCGTCCAGAACCACTCCCCCGCGGTAGGAAATCGGCACCTGCCAGGCGCCGGCATCCAAAGCATCGAAGGCCCGCAGTGCACGCTCCAGCGCAGAATCCACATCCGCATGGTGCTGCTCCAGGGTGTGCCCGGCGGCCATCTCGATGGCTTTGGTACGGCCCTCAAAGCCGCCGTCATAAAGTTCAACAGTTTCGCCGCGGCCGGCGAATTCAAGTTGCCGGGCCATGGCATTCGAAATGCCGGCCAGGTGCGCGAGGACATGGCCCCGTGTCCAGCCCGGCAGCAATGACGGTGCCGCCACGTCTTCTTCGGCGAGTTTGCCGGCCTGGGAGGCAACGACGTCGGCGGCTTTGTGGAGTTCGGCGAGCAGCGCGTCCGGTGTGATTGCGGTCATACCCGCCATCGTAGCGGACAGTTAATCACCCTTAACGCAGGCCGCGCCCCGCACCGCCACGTGCGCCACAACGCCGCCTGCCACGCGGACCTGCCGGCCCTGCAGCGGCCAGTAGAAATTCAGGGCCGCCTTCGGGGTCGCCGCGAGTTCCTTACCCTTGCGTGAGGTGCGGGACGACGCGATGTGCCAGCCGTCGTCGTCAATGTCCTTAAGGATCACCATCCGTGACGAGGGCCGGGCGCCGGCGCCGACCGTAGCCAGGCTGCACGCATGCGGCTGGGGTTCTCCGGCGGCCAGGGCCTCTGCCAGCCATTGCCGGAACAGCCGGGCCGGGTCAGCCGGCGCATCCGCCGGATCAAAATCCGGAAGGTCCTCGGGGAAGTCCGGCAGGGCACGAAGGTACTGGCGGAAGGATTCGCTCATCCACCCACCATAAACGCACAACGCTCTCTCACTTATTGCATGACCACCGGCAACGCTCTCTCACTTTCCCGGGGAAAGTGAGAGAGCGTCGGCCAGATAACTGCAACAAGTGAGAGAGCGTGTGGGTGTTAGCCGGCGTACTCCCGCACGCCGGTCAGCTCGGCTTCCAGCGCGATGAGCTGGCGCTCGACGGCGGCAGGTGCCGTCCCGCCCTGGGAGTTGCGGCTGTTGAGCGAGCCCTCGGTGGAAAGGACCGTGCGGACCTCCGGCGTCAGGTGCTCCGAGATGGCGGCATATTCCTCGTCCGTCAGGTCCCAGAGTTCAACCCCGCGGCTTTCGGCCTGCTTCACGGCCGCGCCGGAGAGCTCATGCGCCTCGCGGAACGGAACCCCTTGGCGGACCAGCCATTCGGCGATGTCCGTGGCCAGGGCGAAGCCCTGCGGTGCCAGGGATTCCATCCGCTCCGTGTTGAATTTCAGCGTCGCAATCATGCCCGAGACGGCCGGAAGCAGGACCTCCAGCGTGTCGGCGGCGTCGAAGACCGGCTCCTTGTCCTCCTGCAGGTCGCGGTTGTACGCAAGGGGCAGGCCCTTGAGCGTGGCCAGCAGCCCCGTCAGGTTGCCGATCAGGCGTCCCGCCTTGCCGCGGGCCAGTTCTGCAACGTCCGGGTTCTTCTTCTGCGGCATGATCGAGGAACCGGTGGAGTACGAATCGTGCAGGGTGACAAAGGAGAATTCCTTGGTGGCCCACAGGATGACCTCCTCCGACACGCGCGAGAGGTCCACACCGATCATGGCCGTGACCCAGGCGAACTCGGCGAAGACGTCGCGCGAGGCGGTGCCGTCGATCGAGTTATGCGTCGCGGAGAAGAAGCCGAGTTCCGCCGCCACTGCCTCCGGGTCCAGGCCCAGCGAGGAGCCCGCAAGGGCGCCGGAACCGTAGGGCGAAACGCCTGCGCGCTTGTCCCAGTCCTGCAGCCGCTGCACATCGCGCAGCAGCGCCCAGGCGTGGGCGAGCAGGTGGTGGCTGAGCAGGACCGGCTGTGCGTGCTGAAGGTGCGTGCGTCCGGGCATGGCCACGCCCTGGTGCGCCCTGGCCTGTTCCACGAGGGCATCGATCGTGGCGAGCACGCCGCGGGCGATGATCCGGGCATGGTCGCGCAGGAACATCCGTCCCAGCGTGGCCACCTGGTCGTTGCGGGAGCGCCCGGCGCGGAGCTTGCCGCCGAGCTGCGTACCGGCACGCTCGATGAGGCCGCGTTCCAGCGAACCGTGGACGTCCTCATCGGACTCCGCCGGCAGATAGGCGCCGGAGGCAACGTCTGCATCAAGCCTGTTCAGGGCATCCAGCATGCCCTCGAGCTCGGCGTCGTCCAGCAGGCCGGCTTTGTGCAGCACGCGGGCGTGAGCCTTGGACCCGGCAATGTCATAACGGGCCAGACGCCAGTCAAAGTGCGTGGACTTGCTCAGCGCCGCAAGGGCGTCGGCGGGGCCGCCGGCGAACCGGCCGCCCCACAGTGCGCCCGTATTGGTGGCTTCGGACTTTTGCTCAGCCACAGGGGCTACTTTCCGGCGACGCGGATGTCGCGGCCGGAGGCAACCTTGGCGGACATGCCCCACAGCTCGATGAAGCCGCGCGCCATCGACTGGTCGAAGGTGTCGCCGGTGTCGTAGGTGGCGAGGTCGAAGTCGTAGAGGGAGGTCTCGGAGCGGCGCCCGTTGACCACTGCCTGGCCGCCGTGCAGCGTCATGCGGATGTCACCGGAGACGTACTTCTGGGTGTCCTCGATGAAGGCGTCCAGGGAGCGTTTGAGCGGGGAGAACCACTGGCCGTCGTAAACCAGCTCGGACCAGCGCTGGCCGACAGTGGCCTTGAAGCGTGCCTGTTCGCGCTCAACGGTGATGTCCTCGAGGTGCTTGTGCGCGGTGATCAGCGCCATGGCGCCGGGGGCCTCGTAGATTTCGCGGGACTTGATGCCCACAAGGCGGTCCTCGACGACGTCGATCCGGCCCACACCCTGGGCGCCGGCGCGGCGGTTGAGCTCCTTGATGGCCTGCAGCGGGGTGACCTTGACGCCGTCGATCGCGACCGGCACGCCGGCTTCGAAAGTGATGGTAACTTCATCCGGGGCCGGCGGGAATTCCGGGGTGGCGGTGTAGTCGTAGATGTCCTTGGTGGGGGCGTTCCAGATGTCCTCGAGGTAGCCGGTTTCGACGGCGCGGCCCCAGACGTTCTGGTCAATCGAGTACGGGTTCTTCTTGGTGGTCTCGATCGGCAGTCCCTTTTCCTCGGCGAAGGCGATGGCCTTGTCGCGGGTCAGGGCGAGGTCACGGACCGGGGCGATGCACTTCAGGTCCGGTCCGAGGGTCTGGATGCCCACTTCGAAGCGGACCTGGTCGTTGCCCTTGCCGGTGCAGCCGTGCGCCACGGTGGTGGCGCCGAATTCGCGGGCGGCCTTGACCAGGTGCTTGACGATCACCGGGCGGGAGATCGCGGAGACCAGCGGGTAGTGGCCCTGGTAGAGGGCGTTGGCCTTCAGCGTGGGCATGCAGTACTCGTTGGCGAACTCGTCGCTGGCGTCGGCCACGTAGGCTTCGACGGCGCCGCAGCCCAGGGCACGCTGGCGGATGGTCTCCAGCGACTCGCCGCCCTGCCCGACGTCGACGGCCACGGCGATGACCTCGGCACCGGTTGCTTCACCGATCCAGCCGATCGCTACGGAAGTATCCAGGCCACCGGAGTAGGCCAGCACAATACGCTCAGTCACTTCAAATGCTCCTTAGTTGTTTGGTTCTTGGTTGTCTTCAAGCTTATGGCCGGCTTCTTCGGCAAACTGCAGGAAGCGGGCGGCCACTTTCCCGCCGCCCTGCGGATCCCGCGTGACCAGCAGCACGGTGTCGTCCCCGGCGATGGTCCCCAGGATGGACGGCATGACCGAGTGGTCGATTGCCAGTGCCAGGAAGTTCGCCGCACCCGGCGGGGTCCGGAGCACCACGATGTTAGCCGAGGCTTCAGCGGTCACGAGCAGTTCGCCGCACAGCCGGGCAAGCCGGGCGTCCAGGATCTCCTGGGTAACGCCCGCCTTGGCCGCACGTTCACCGCCCTCTCCCGGAACGGCGTACACGAGCACGCCGTCCTTGCCCCGGACCCGGACCGCGCCGAGTTCCACGAGGTCGCGGGACAGCGTTGCCTGGGTGACCTGGACGCCGTCGTCCGCCAGCAGGGCGGCAAGCTCGGCCTGCGAACGCACTGATTCACCGGTCAGGATCGCGGTGATCCGCGCCAGCCTGGCCGTTTTGGTGGCCGGGCTGGCGCCCTGTGCCGCCGGAGGGTTGGTGGACACTAGAACGTGCTCTCCCCGGTGCCTTCAACGGGAGAAAGACCGTCGACGAATGCTAGACCGGACCGGTGCATAAGCCACGCCATCAGCGCCTTCTGGGCGTGGAGGCGGTTTTCCGCCTCGTCCCAGACGATCGACTGCGGACCGTCAATGACTCCTGCGGAGATCTCATAGCCCCGGTATGCCGGCAGGCAATGAAGCACGACGGCGTCCGGCGCCGCGAGCTGCATCGCCGCTTCGTCGACGGAATAGTCACGGAACAGCTTGAGCCGGGCTTCCTTTTCGGCCTCCTGGCCCATCGACACCCAGGTGTCCGTAGCGACGACGTCGGCCCCCTTGAGAGCTTCCGCGGCATCCGTGGTGATCAGCACCGAGCCGCCCGTTTCCGCGGCCCGCTCCTCTGCGGCGGCGACGATTTCCGCGGCCGGCAGGTAACCGTCCGGACCTGCAATGCGCACGTGCATCCCGGCGGTCACCCCGGCCAGCAGGTAAGAGTTCGCCATGTTGTTGGCGGAGTCACCGACGTAGCTCATGGTGAGGCCCTTGAGCTCGCCCTTGTGTTCCTTGACGGCCAGCAGGTCGGCCAGCAGCTGGCAGGGGTGGTAGTCATCGCACAGGGCGTTGATGACGGGGACTTTGGAGTTTTCCGCCATGGCCACCAGGCCCGAATGGGCGCCGGTGCGCCAGACGATGGTGGACACCATTCGTTCCAGGACCTTGGCAGTGTCCTCCACGGATTCCTTGTGGCCGATCTGCGCCTCGCCCGGGTTGATGATAAGGGCGTTTCCGCCCATGTCAGCCACGCCGGTGGCGAAGGAAACGCGGGTTCGGGTGGACGTCTTGTCGAAGATGACCGCGACAGTTTTGCGTCCGCTGCCTTCGGCCGCGAACGGCTGGACGCTGTAGGGCGCGGCTTTCATGCGGACGGCGAGGTCCAGGACCTCGGCCTGTTCTGCCGGGGTGAGGTCGGTGTCCTTGAGGAAGTGACGGGTGGTTGCGGAGCTGGTCACTGGGCATCCTTTGCGGTCTGGAGGAGCGTGGGCAGTGCCTCGATGAAGCTGTCGGCCTGTGCAGCCGTCAGGATCAGCGGCGGGGCGAGGCGGATAGTGCGCGGACCCGGGCTGTTGACGATGAACCCGGCATCCAGTCCTGCGGTCACGACGGCGGGCGCGATGTCAGCGTCCAGGTCAAAGCCGATCAAGAGGCCTTCGCCCCTGACTTCCGTCACGCCGTCGACTGCCGCGAGCTTCGAGCGGAGATGCTCCCCCACTGTACGGACGTTGTCCAGGACGCGCTGGCTCTCGATCGCGTGCAGTGTGGCCAGCGCGGCGGCCGTGGCCACCGGGTTTCCGCCGAAGGTGGTGCCGTGCTGGCCTGCGGTGAGGAGCGAGGAGGTTTCAGCGCCGAAGGTGATCAACGCCCCGATCGGGAAACCTCCGCCCAGGCCCTTGGCGAGCGTCACTGCGTCCGGGACGATGCCGGCGTCTTCGCTGGCCAGCCACTTGCCGGTGCGGCCGATGCCGGTCTGGACCTCATCGAGGATCAGCAGCGCTCCTGCCTTCGTGGTCGCTTCGCGGGCGGCCTTCAGGTAGCCGGGGGGAAGCGGCCGGACGCCGGCTTCACCTTGGATCGGCTCCAGGAAGACAGCCGCAGTCGTTTCATCGATTTCCCCGATCAGTGCGTCGATATCCCCGAACGGGATGTGGACGACACCGCCGGGCAGCGGTTCGAACGGCGCCCGGTAGGCGGCCTTGGCAGTCAACGCCAGGGCGCCCATGGTGCGGCCGTGGAAGGCACCCTCGAGCGCGATGATCTTGGTCCGCCGTTTGATGATTCCACCTTCGCCGGCCGACGCCTCGGCCCCGGAGTTGCGGCGCGCCAACTTGAAAGCAGCCTCCACGGCCTCGGTGCCGGAGTTCGCGAAGAACACTTTGGAGCCCGCCGGCGCCTTGGCCAGTTCGAGCAGCTTTTCGGCCAGCGCGATCTGCGTGGGGCTGGTGAAGAAGTTGGACACGTGGCCCAGGGTGGCGAGCTGGCTGGAGATCACCGACGTCACGAACGGGTGGGCGTGGCCCATGGCGTTCACGGCAATGCCGCCGAGCAGGTCGAGGTACTCCTTGCCGTCGGCGTCCCAGACCAGGCACCCCGCGCCGCGGACCAGGACCCGCTGCGGCGTGCCGAACACGCCCATGAGGGACGAGGAATAGCGCGCCAGCCACTCGGCTCCGGTTGTGTGGCCTGTGGTTTCGACCAGCTCAACCACCGGGGATTTTTCTATCTGGCTCATGCGTTCGTTTCCTCGTCCGGGACCACCTGCGTGCCGATTCCGGCGGTGGTGAATGTTTCCAGCAGCATGGAGTGCGGCAGGCGCCCGTCCACAATGTGTGCGCGCTCCACGCCGTCGTCAACGGCCTTCAGGCATGCGGCCATTTTGGGGATCATGCCCGATTCAAGCCTCGGCAGCATCTCCCGCAGTTCGGAGGCCGTGAGGGATGAAATCAGCGACGACTTGTCCGGCCAGTTCGCGTAGAGGCCCTCGACGTCGGTCAGGATGACCAGCTTGGAGGCCCCCAGCGCCGAAGCGACGGCGGCCGCCGCGGTGTCCGCGTTGACGTTGAGCACCTGCCCGGTGGTGGATCCGTCGTCGGCTATTTCCGGGGCAACAGTTGAGATTACCGGGATCCTGCCGGCCGCGAGGATGTCTACGATGCCCTCGGGGTTGACGCCCACGACTTCGCCCACGAGGCCCAGGTCCACGTCCTCGCCGTCCACGACGGTTCCGGTGCGGACAGCACGCAGCAGTCCGCCGTCTTCACCGGACATGCCGACGGCGTACGGGCCGTGGGAATTGATCAGGCCCACGAGTTCACGCCCCACCTGGCCGGTCAGCACCATGCGGACCACGTCCATGGCCTCGGGGGTGGTGACGCGCAGCCCGCCCTTGAATTCGGACTCGATGCCGAGGCGGCTGAGCATGGCGTTGATCTGCGGTCCTCCGCCGTGCACCACCACAGGGTGGATGCCTACGTGGTGCAGGAAGACGACATCCTCGGCAAACGCCCGGCGGAGGTCATCGTTGACCATGGCGTTGCCGCCGTATTTGATCACCATGGTGGTACCCGCGAAGCGCTGGATCCACGGCAGGGCTTCAATCAGGGTGCCTGCCTTGTCCTGGGCATCACTCATGGAGGTGGTCTCGCGTGTCTGGGTGTTCATGCTGCTGTCTCCCCGGAAGGTGGGTGCGCCACCTAGCTTGAGTAGGCGCTGTTTTCGTGGACGTAGTCGTGCGTGAGGTCGTTGGTCCAGATCGTGGCTTCGGCTTCTCCGGCCTGCAGGTCGATCCCGACGTGGACCTCCCGGGGCTCCAGATCCACCAGGCTGCGGTCTTCGCCGATACTTCCGTTGCGGCAGATCTGCACGCCGTTCATGGAAACGTTCAGCTGGTCCGGCTCGAAGACGGCGTCGGTGGTACCTACGGCGGACAGCACCCGGCCCCAGTTCGGGTCCTTGCCGAAAATTGCAGCCTTGAAGAGGTTGGAGCGGGCCACGGCCCTGCTGACGATCTCGGCGTCCTTTTCGCTGGCGGCGTTGAATGTACGGATGGCGATGTCATGGCTGGCGCCCTCGGCGTCGCCGATCAGCTTGCGGGCCAGTTCGGCGCAGACCTGCGTCAGCCCGGCACCGAAGTCCTTGGCCGAGGGGACGGCACCCGAGGCGCCCGAGGCAAGCAGCACCACGGTGTCGTTGGTGGACATGCAACCGTCCGAGTCCGCCCGGTCAAAGGTGACCCTGGTGGCGTCGCGGAGCACGACGTCGAGCATTTCCGGCTGGACGTCCGCGTCGGTGGTGATGACCACCAGCATGGTAGCCAGCCCGGGAGCAAGCATGCCGGCGCCCTTGGCCATGCCGCCGATGGTGTATTCGTTGCCTTCGGCGTCCTTACCCGTGAATACGGCTTCCTTGGACACGGAATCCGTGGTCATGATCGCCGTGGCCGCAGCCGGGCCGCCGTCGGTGCCGAGGGCCGCCGTGGCCGCGCTGATGCCCGGGACGATCTTGTCCATGGGCAGCTGTTCGCCGATCAGCCCGGTGGAGCAGACAAAGATGTCGGTGGCCGAGACGCCCAGGGCTTCCGCCGTCTTTTCTGCGGTGGTGTGGGTGTTCTGGAAACCCTGCGGGCCGGTGCAGGCGTTGGCGCCGCCGGAGTTGAGGATCACGGCGTCGACGCGGCCGTCCTTCACCACTTCGCGCGACCAGTGGACGGGCGCCGCGGCAACACGGTTCGAGGTGAACACCGCGGCCGCGGCCTTCGAGGGGCCGTCGTTGACTACCAGGGCAAGATCAGGATTCCCGGACGCCTTCAGGCCGGCTTTGACGCCGGCGGCGCGGAATCCTTTGGGGGCGGTGACGCTCACGGGGCAACTCCCTGCAGGTTGAGGCCGGCGGTTTCCGCCAGGCCAAGGGCGATATTCATGGACTGCACGGCGCCGCCGGCCGTCCCCTTGGTCAGGTTGTCGATGGCGCAGGTAACAATGACTCGGCCGGTGTGAGCGTCGAACGCCAACTGCATCACGGCGTGGTTGGAACCCTGCACGGACTTGGTGGCGGGCCACTGGCCCTCGGGAAGCAGGTGCACAAACGGCTCGTCGTCGTACGCGTCCTCCCAGGCGCTGCGCAGCTCCGCTGCCGTGACGCCCGGCTTGACCCGGGCGGTTGCCGTGGTGAGGATGCCCCGGCTCATCGGGGCGAGGGTGGGTGTGAAGGACACTGTCACGGGCTCACCTGCGGCGTTGCCCAGGCCCTGCTCGATCTCGGGGGTATGCCGGTGGCCGCCGCCCACACCGTAGGGGCTCATCGAGCCCATGACCTCGGAGCCGATGAGGTTCACCTTCGCGGCTTTCCCGGCACCGGAGGTGCCGGAGGCGGAAACAATCACGACGTCGTCGGGCTGGAGCAGGCTGCCGGCGAACCCGGGCGTCAAGGCCAGCAGGGCCGACGTCGGGTAGCAACCCGGAACGGCGATCCGCTTGGCTCCCTTCAGCTTTTCCCGCTGTCCCGGCAGTTCGGGGAGCCCGTACGGCCACGTTCCGGCATGCGCGGAACCGTAAAACTTTTCCCAGGCGGCGGCATCTTCCAGGCGGTGGTCCGCGCCGGCGTCGATCACTACCGTTCCTTCGGGCAGCTGGGCGGCGATTTCCGCGGAGGCTCCGTGCGGAAGCGCCAGGAACACAACGTCGTGGCCCGAAAGGTTCTCCACGGTGGTGTCCTCCAGGATGCGGCTCGCCAGACCGTGGAGATGCGGCTGCAATTCGCCTAGTCTGGAACCGGCGTTGCTGTGTGCTGTGATGGCGCCGATAGTGACGTCGGGGTGTCCGGCCAGAAGGCGAAGCACCTCACCGCCGGCGTACCCGCTGGCACCGGAAACGGCAACAGAAATAGTCATGGAAATGACTATACAGCAAGACTATGCATAGAACCCGATATTTATGCATGCGCTGCCACCTGCGCTCATTTATGCGCATGCCCGCCTTCGCGTTTTGAGCGTCAGCGTATGCTAGGAGAAGGGTGAACCTGACCGCGCGGTCCGAATGTCGGCTGCAGCGTTGCCCGTAACAGTTACGAGGCCCCGAGTCCATGACCCCCACCACTACTTCGGAGCGCCCGCAGTCGCGTGTCCGGCAACCCAACCAGGTTGTCCTGAGCTATTCCGAGCTCCTCAAAACCGTCAAGGCTGCAGGCCTGCTCGAACGGCGCGTCGGCTTCTACATCACGGTCTTCTCCGTCCTGGTGCTCCTGATGACAGCCGCCTGGTTCGGTTTCGCGCTCATCGGTGACAGCTGGTTCCAGCTCCTCATCGCCGCCGCCATCGGCATCCTTTGCACCCAGCTGAGCTTCCTGGCCCACGAGGCCGGCCACCGCCAGATCTTCGCCTCCCGCCGTGCCAACGACTGGGCCGCCAGGCTGCTGGCCACGTCCGTCGCCGGCATGAGCTACTCCTGGTGGGAGCAGAAGCACGGCGCCCACCACAACCACCCGAACGTCATTACCAAGGACCCCGACATCGCGCCCGGGCCCATCGCTTTCCACACCGAAGCGGTTGCCGACCGGCAGGGACGGTTCGCCTTCCTTACCCGGAAGCAGGGCTGGTTCTTTTTCCCGCTGCTGTTCCTGGTGGGCCTCGGCCTGCAGATCGATTCGGTCAAGTTCGTCTTCCGCCGCGCGAAAGTCACGCACCGCTGGGTTGAACTCCCGATCCTCCTGGCCCGCCTGAGCCTGCTGCCGGTCCTCACGTTCACGTTCCTGCCGTGGGGCATGGCGCTGGCGTTCATCGGCGTCCAGCTCGCTGTCTTCGGTTTCTACATGGGCGCTTCCTTCGCCCCGAACCACAAGGGCATGCCGGTCCTGCCGGCCGACAGCCGCGTGGACTTCTTCAGCCGCCAGGTCCTGACCTCCCGGAACATCTCCGGCGGCCGCTTCATGGACATCCTGATGGGCGGGCTCAACCGCCAGGCCGAACACCACCTCTTCCCGGACATGGCCCGCCCGCAGCTGGACAAGGCCGCGGTGATCGTCCGGGAGTTCTGCGCCAAGCACCAGGTTCCCTACACGGAGACCACGCTGCTGCAGTCCTACGGCATCATCGTCCGCTACCTCAACGAGGTGGGCCTCTCCGCCGGGCGCCACTTCGAATGCCCCATGGCCACTGTTACCCGCCGCTACTAGGCACACTCCCCCGATTAACCCTTGAGACGAAGTGACGGCCGTTACCGGCCGTCACTTCGTCGTTGGCGGCGGTGTCCCTAGGATGGTTCCTGTATCCGGGCCTGGAAATCCCAGCCCAGGGAAGGAGACACATGATGCACGCAATTGTTGCCCGCCAGGCAGGCGGCCCTGAGGTGCTACAGCTAGGCGAAGTGGAGCGTCCGGTACCTGGTCCGCGGCAACTGCTGGTGAAGGTTTCCGCCACCGGGGTGAACTTCATCGACACCTACAAGCGCAGCGGGGCCTACAAAGTGGCGTATCCCTTTACCCCGGGTTCCGAGGCTGCCGGCACCGTCGAGGAAATCGGCGACAACGTCACGGCGTTCTCCCCGGGCGACCGCGTAGCCACAGCAGAAGGCACCAACTGCTACGCAGGCTACATCCTGGTGGACGAGGATAAGGCGCTCCCGGTCCCCCGCGGCGTGGACGATTTCACGGCAGCGGCCCTTCCCCTGCAGGGGATCACCGCGCACTACCTGATCAATTCCTCTTTCCGGGTTGAGCCCGGCCACACCATCCTGCTTCACGCCGGTGCCGGCGGGGTGGGCCTGCTGGCGATCCAGCTGCTCAAGGCCAAGGGCGCCCGCGTCATCACCACCGTCTCCACCGACGACAAAGCGAAGCTGGCCCGCGAGGCCGGCGCCGACCATGTCATTCCCTATGACGGCTTCTCTGCCAAAGTCCGGGAGCTGACCGACGGAACCGGCGCGGATGCGGTCTACGACGGCGTCGGCAAGGACACCTTCGACGGTTCCCTGGCCGCCCTTCGGGTCCGCGGCACGCTGGTTCTCTTCGGCGCCGCATCCGGACCGGTTCCGCCCTTCGATCCGCAGCGCCTCAATGCCGGCGGCTCCCTGTACCTGACCAGGCCGACCATAAACCACTTCCTCCGCAACGCCCAGGAACGCCGCTGGCGCTCCGATGAAATTTTCGCAGCGGCCGCAGAAGGGAACCTCAAGGTCCGGATCGGCGGCCGCTACGACCTGGCCCATGCAGCACAGGCGCACGACGACCTTGAACAGCGCCGCACCACCGGCAAAATCATTCTGGTCCCCTGAACCAGCGATTATGACCCCGCTGCAGGGTCCGGTAGCAGGGCCCCGCAAACGGGACGCAAACGCCAGGCGAACGCCGGGAGAACTGCGACATCTTCTGTTCATCTTGTGCGGAAAGAATGACCCCCGTGACTGAACAACCGCAAGCCTCCGGATCCGTGCCCGCGCCGGAGTCCGCGTCCGGCCTCCGGGAAGGACGCACTGCACTTCCCGCCGTCCGGAACGTGCATCCGCCGCAGCTGCCGGGCGCCGCCGCGGCACCCCCGGAGCGGACGCTGATCGACATCCTCGAGGACACGGCCCGGAAGTATCCCGAAGCCTCGGCCCTGGACGACGGCCACCGGCGCCTGAGCTATGCGCAGCTCATGGCGGACGTCCGCGCCACGGCAAGGGAGCTGCATCTGGCTGGCCTTGGCGCCGGGGACAAGATCGGCGTACGCATACCCTCCGGCACCAACCGGCTCTATGTCTCGATCCTGGCCATCCTGCTGATCGGGGCAGCGTACGTTCCGGTCGATGCTGATGACCCCGACGAACGCGCCAAGCTGGTGTTCAGTGAAGCCCGCGTCAGGGCAATCCTCAGAGGTAACGGCGAGATCGTCACGGACAGCAAGCGTCCCCGGCCATTCCCTGACCCGCGGAAGCCGCAGCCCGACGACGACTCCTGGGTCATCTTCACCTCCGGCTCCACGGGCACGCCCAAGGGTGTCGCCGTCCAGCACCGCTCCTCGGCAGCATTCGTTGATGCCGAAGCCCGGCTCTTCCTCCAGGACGAACCCATCGGTCCCCAGGACCGGGTGCTCGCCGGACTCTCGGTGGCCTTCGACGCTTCCTGCGAGGAGATGTGGCTGGCCTGGCGCTACGGGGCCTGCCTCGTTCCGGCCCCGCGGTCGCTGGTCAGGACCGGCATGGACCTGGGCCCGTGGCTAATCAGCCACGGGATAACAGTGGTGTCCACGGTGCCCACCCTCGCGGCACTGTGGCCTGCCGAATCGCTGGAAAATGTCAGGCTGCTGATATTCGGCGGCGAGGCCTGCCCCCCTGAACTCGCGGAGCGCCTCGCCGTCGACGGCCGGGAAGTGTGGAACACCTACGGCCCCACGGAAGCCACCGTGGTGGCCTGCGCGGCGCAGCTCGGCGTGCCCGGGCCCCTTCGGATCGGCCTGCCGCTGGACGGCTGGGACCTCGCCGTGGTCGACGCCAACGGCGTTCCGGTGGAAGAAGGGCAGGTGGGCGAGCTGATCATTGGCGGCGTCGGGCTGGCCCGGTACCTCGACCCCGCCAAGGACGCCGAAAAGTATGCACCCATGCCGTCACTCGGCTGGCCCCGGGCCTACCGTTCCGGAGACCTGGTCCGCTACGAGGCGGCCGGCCTCATCTTCATGGGCCGCGCCGACGAACAGGTGAAGCTCGGTGGCCGGCGGATCGAACTCGGGGAGATCGACGCCGCGCTCCAGGCACTGCCGCATGTCGCCGGAGCGGCGGCCGCGGTCCGCACGACGGCGGCGGGGAACCAGATCCTCGTCGGTTACCTTGCCGCTGCGGGCACCGCGGAACTCGATCTCGTCGCGGCCCGGGAACTCCTGGGAGCCAGCCTCCCTGCGCCGCTCATCCCCCTCCTGACCGTGGTGGAATCATTGCCCACCAAAACCAGCGGAAAAGTGGACCGCCATTCCCTGCCCTGGCCGCTCGCCGGCGCGGGGGCGGAAGATGCGGACAATGCCCCGCTGAACCTGCCGGACGATGCACGCTGGATCGTGGAGCAGTGGGGCAGCGTGCTGGGGACACCGGCATCGAGCCTTGATGCCGACTTCTTTGCCCATGGCGGCGGATCACTGGCAGCCGCGCAGCTCGTGTCCGCGCTGCGTGTCCGCTATCCCACCATCACGGTGGCCGACATCTACGCCACCCCGCGGGTGGGCGCGCTCATCGACGCTGCCCGGCAATCCCTGCCCGAGGGGGAGGCCGGACCGGCGCCGGAGCGTGAAGTCCGTCCCACAGCCCTGAAATCGCAGGTCTTCCAGACGCTGATGGGGGTCCCCCTGCACATCCTGGTGGGGATGCGCTGGCTGACCTATGTGATGGCAGCCAACAACCTGTTGGCCGCCCTTGCCGGCTTCACGGCTGCTCCCGTTGTTTCCTGGTGGTGGGTGGCTGCTTCATGGCTGGTGTTCGTGAGCCCGGCCGGCCGGATGGCCCTCTCTGTCCTGGCCGCCAGGACCCTGCTCCGGCGGGTTGTCCCCGGGACCTACCCGAGGTCCGGAAAGGTGCACCTGCGGCTGTGGCTGGCGGAACAGATCCAGGACTTGTCGGGCGCCATCAGCCTGGCAAGTGCCCCCTGGGTTCCGTACTATGCGAAAGCGCTCGGCGCGAAGATCGGCAACGACGTCCAGCTGCATTCGCTGCCGCCTGTCACCGGAATGCTGTCGCTGGGGCGCGGCTGCAACATCGAACCGGAAGTGGATCTCTCGGGCTGGTGGATCGACGGCGACACCGTCCACATCGGCCGGGTGCACGTTGGTGCCGGCGCCACAGTGGGGGCACGCAGCACGCTCATGCCCGGGACAAGTATCGGAGCCGGCGCCCAGGTGGAACCGGGATCGGCGGTCCTGGGAAAGGTCAAGGCCGGGCAGCTGGTAGCGGGCTCGCCCGCCGAGCGGATCGGCAAGGCCAAACAGGCGTGGCCGGACATGCCGCCGCCGGCGCACCCGCTGATCGGACGGCTCTGGTTCGCGGCATTTGCCGCAGCCTCCGCGGTGCTGGCCACCATCCCCTATCTGTCCGCTGCCGCCGGGGCGCTGGTGGTCTTCCTGTTCATCAGCGGCAGCGAATCACTTTCGGCAGCCCTCCCCCAGGTACTGGCCTCACTGCCCCTCGCGGCGCTGACGTGGTTCATCACCAACCTCCTGCTGATCCTTGCGACCACCCGGCTGCTGGGCGTCGGACTCAAGGAAGGCTACTTCAGGGTGCGGAGCCGGATCGGCTGGCAGGTCTGGGCGACAGAACGGGTGCTGGACCTGGCCCGGGACGTCCTGTTTCCGATCTACGCCAGCCTGTTCACCCCTGTCTGGCTGCGCCTCCTGGGGGCCAAGGTGGGCAAAAACGTGGAGGCCTCCACCGTCCTCCTTCTCCCCAAGATGACAACCGTCGGCGAAGGCGCGTTCCTCGCGGACGACACCATGGTGGCCTCCTATGAACTCGGTGGCGGGTGGATGCGGATTGCCCCCGCAAAAATCGGCAAACGCTCATTCCTGGGCAACTCCGGAATGACGGGGGCCGGGCGGAGCGTGCCCAAGAACTCCCTGGTGGCCGTCCTCTCCGCCACCCCGGCCAAGGCGAAAGCCGGCACGTCCTGGCTAGGCAGCCCGCCGGTCCGGCTGCGGCGTACAGCAATTGCCACGGACAACACCCTGACCTTCCAGCCGCCCCGGCGGCTGAAACTGGCCCGCGCCCTCTGGGAACTCTGCCGGTTCATTCCGGTGGTTCTCACGGTGGGGCTGGCAGCCGGTGTCATGCTAGCTTTCGACCGGCTCGCCTCGCTATGGGGCTACGGTTTCGCGGCCCTCCTCGGAGGCATCGTGGTTTTGGTGGCAGGAGCCGTGGCCGCGGCCAGCGCCGTTGCTGCCAAATGGCTGCTGGTGGGCAAAATCAGGCCGGGCGAACATGCGTTGTGGAGCTCCTTCATCTGGCGGAACGAGGTAGTGGATACCTTCATCGAAATGGTGAGTGCGCCCTGGTTCGCCCGTTCGGCTTCGGGCACTCCGGCGCTTGTGTGGTGGCTGCGCGGGCTGGGTGCGAAAATCGGCCGCGGCACATGGTGCGAAAGCTATTGGCTGCCCGAAGCGGACCTTGTCACGCTGGGCGAGAGCTCAACGGTCAACCGGGGCTGCGTGGTCCAGACCCACCTGTTCCACGACCGGATCATGAGCATCGACACTGTTACCCTCGAAGACGGAGCCACGATGGGACCACACGGTGTCATCCTTCCGCGGGCACGCATCGCGAGGGGCGGTACCGTTGGGCCGGCATCCTTGGTCATGCGCGGGGAGACTGTTCCCGCCGCAACCTACTGGATGGGCAACCCGGTCAGCCCCTGGGCAGGTCCGGCCGTACCGGCTCCGCGGCTTAAGTAGGTACCACACGGTCGGCTCCGACTCCCGCCATCCGCAATTCGAAGGCCAGTTTATGAGTTTTGCAGCACCAGCCAGCCCCGGCGATACGCGCCGGCCGGGCGAACCGTCGGGCTCTCCGGATCCCTACGTCCCCGGGCACGGCACGAACGCCTACCGGGTCACGCGATACGAACTGGACCTGGACTACAAACTGGCCAGCAACAGGCTGAACGGCAGGGCCGTCCTGCACGCCGAGGCGGACCGGCCGGCGTCGGCCGTAGTCCTGGACCTCGCGGGACTGCGCGCGGTCAAAGTTTCCCTGAACGGCCGAAGGCTGCGGAGATTCAGCCAGCGGGCCGAACAGCTGGTGATCGTTCCTGACGCGGCACTGCTGCCGGGAGACCGGTTCACGCTGGACATCAGGTATGAGGGGAATCCTTCCCCCCGCCGGGGCCTCTGGGGCGAGGTGGGCTGGGAGGAACTTACCGACGGCGTTCTGGTGGCGGGCCAGCCCAACGGTGCCGCCTCCTGGTTTCCCTGCAACGACCATCCGCAGCACAAGGCAAGCTACCGTATCGCCGTCACCACCGATGCCAACTACCGGGCGGTCTGCAACGGCCTGCTGATCTCCCGCAAGACCGGCTCCAGCCGTGAAACCTGGACATATGAGCAGGCCGAGCCGATGGCGACGTATCTCGCCACCGTCCAGATCGGCCGGTACGACGTTCTGACCCTTGATACCGCGTCGGTGCCCGGCAGCGTCCCGCAGCACGTCGCAGTGCCTGCCTCCCTGGCCGACGCAGCACGCCGGGGCCTGGCCCGCCAGCCGGAAATGATGCGGACCTTCGTCAACAGCTTCGGCCCCTATCCGTTCCAGGAGTACACCGTGGTGGTGGCAGAGGACGAACTCGAAATTCCGCTCGAGGCCCAGACGCTGTCCATCCTGGGCCCCAACTACCTGGATACGGGATGGGAGTCGCAGCGGCTGATTGCCCACGAACTGTCCCACCAGTGGTTCGGCAATTCCCTGACGGTTGCGGCCTGGAGCGACATCTGGCTCCACGAGGGATTCGCGTGCTACGCGGAGTGGATCTGGTCCGAGGCGGCCGGGGTCATGAGCGTTGCGGACCGCGCTGCGGCCGCCTGGCGGAAGCTCGACGGTGGCCGCCAGGATCTCATGGTCGGTGACCCCGGGCCGGAGCTGATGTTCGACGACCGGGTGTACAAGCGCGGCGCCCTGGCGCTGCACGCGCTCCGGATCCGGTGCGGCGACCTCGCCTTTTTTGCGCTGCTGCACGAGTGGGCGGCCAGCAACCGCCACGGATCAGTGTCCACTGCCGGGTTCATCCAGACAGCGGACCGCGTGGCCGGAATCGATTCCGAAGCTTTGCTCCATCCCTGGCTGTTCGAAGAGGCACTGCCGGCCCTGCCCGTGCGGTAGCGGCCGGGCGTGCGGTAGCGGCTTCCGGTAGCGGCCCGGCACCGGTAGCGGCCGGGCTTCACCCGAGGGCCACGGCGGCCACCAGGTAGTCCGGCAGCCCCGACTCGGCTGACGCCAGGTCACGGATGCCGGCCAGATCAAGCACGTCGAGAGTCTCAGGCGGCCGCCTCAGGCCCTCCCCGGTCATCTTCAGGAAGGCCTCCTTCCGAGCCCACAGCCGGGCACGCTCACGCAGCAGGGCGGTCCCGCGCAACAGGGCCACGGCCTGGCGCTCCGCGGGGGTCAGCGCCACCGCGTCGAAGCCCCCGAACTCTATCCGCTGCGGATCCTCGACGTCGACGCCCAGCCGCTGACCCGGCGCCGGCGACGTCAGGGCGGCCAGCAGGGTCCAGCCGGCAGCCCGGGACAGGCTCAGCAGCAGGGGCACCGGCACTCCGTCCAGGGTGTAGCCGGGCCTTCCGTGGGAAACGTCCGGTCCGGTGCCGCATTGCGGACAGCTGTACCTGGCGGCAAGATCCCGGGCGCGCACGCCGAGCAGCTCCGCGGCCAACATCCGCTGGGCCAGGCGGCCGGCCAGGAAGTCATCGCGAGCCCGGGGGACCATGGCGCGGGCCCGGTCCAGTTCAGTCCGTTCCAGGAGTTCTCCGGCCCTGCGTTCCAGTCCGGCAACCGTCTCGGCGGGCTCCTGCCCGGGTACGCGGAAGGGCGGGCAGGCTCGCACAACAAGTTGTGATGCCATGGCCCGCCCTTCCGCGTGCTTAGCGCCGTTGGAACTAGCGCTGAACGGCTCCGAACCGTTCGGCAGCCACCGCCACGGCGCTTTCGCGGGCAGCAGAGGCCTCATCGGCCGTGAGCGTCCGGTCAGCAGCACGGAAGCGCAGGCCGAAGGCCAGCGACTTCTTGCCGTCCTCAATGCCCTTTCCTGCGTACACGTCGAACAGCGCCACGTCTTCCAGCAGCTCGCCGGCTCCTTCGCGGAGGGCGGCCAGGACGTCGTCGGCAGGAATATCCCGGGGAACTACCAGCGCCACATCCTGGGTGGCCACGGGGAAGCCGGAAATGTGCTTGGCCACGATGACATCCGCGGCGGCTTCGAAGAGGGCATCGGCGTTGAGCTCAAGCGCCACCGAGCGTGCCGGCATGTCGTGCGCGGCCAGCAGTTTGGGGTGCAGTTCACCGGCATAGCCGATGACTTCGCCCGAGCGCAGCGACAGTTGGGCGGTCCGTCCCGGGTGGTAGGCCTGGTGGTGGCCCTGGCTGACGACAATTTCGACACCCAGGACGTCGCCGGCGAGGCGGGCGATGTCCAAAGCGTCGGCCCAGTCCCAGGCACGCGGTGTGTGCGACGCCGCGGCGGGCGAGTCGTGGCCCGTCAGGACCGCCGCGATGTGCAGCGGCTGGTCGGGAACGCCGTCGTACAGGGCATCCAGTACCTCATCGGAGGGCTTGACGCCAAGCGGCGGGATCGAAGGAGTACCCACGGTGTCCCCCGGCAGGAAGACAAGTCCTGCTTCGAAGACCGCCAGGTCGCGGAAGCCGCGCGAGTGGTTGCGCTTGGCCACCTCGATCAGTCCGGGCAGGATGGACGTCCGCAGGTAGCCCTGTTCTTCGCTGATCGGGTTGGCCAGTTTGACGGCCTTGCGGCCGGCGCCCTGCTCAGCCACTCCGAAGGTGTCATTGGCGGCTTTGGACACGAATGGGTAGGCCAGGACCTCGGTGAGCCCGGCATCGGCGAGTGCCTGGACCAGGCGGCGGCGCTGCTGCTGGACGCGGGTCAGGCCGCGTCCCGGTGGCGCCACGGGAAGCGTCGCGGGAATCTGGTCGTAACCGACCAGCCGCGCGATTTCCTCGGAGAGGTCTTCCTTGGTTTCGAGGTCGTTGCGCCAGCTCGGGGCAGTGACCGTCCAGCCGGCGTCGTTCCTGACCACGGCAGCGCCGAGGTCCTCAAGGGAGGTGACGATCTGTTCGTCGGTGAAGTCGATGCCGATGCGGGCCGCGGCGAATGCCGCCGGCAACTCGATGGTCACGGCGTCAGGGGCCGTGCCGACGTCGGTGCCCGTTTCGTCTGCGGTGCCGCCGGCCAGCTCCACCAGAAGGTCAACCACCCGCTGCGCGGCGATGCCGGCAACCTGCCAGTCCACGCCGCGTTCGAAACGCTTGGACGCTTCGGAGGGCAGCTTGTGCCGGCGGCGTGACCGTGCGATCGATACTTCGTCGAAGTGCGCCGCTTCCACCAGGACGTTCGACGTCGAATCGCTCACCTCGGTGGCTGCGCCGCCCATGACCCCGGCGATGCCGATCGCGCCGGAGCCGTCGGTGATCAGGAGGTCCTCGACGTCGAGCTTCCGCTCCTTGTCGTCGAGGGTGGTGATCTTCTCCCCCGCCACGGCGCGCCGCACCACAATGTCGCCGGACAGCTTGTCCAGGTCGTAGCAGTGCGTGGGCTGGCCGAGTTCCAGCATGACGTAGTTCGAGATGTCCACCGGGAGGGAGATGGAGCGGATCCCCGCAAGACGCAGGCGCGAGACCATCCACGGCGGCGTCGGCCTGGTGGCGTCGACGCCGCGGACGGTGCGGGCCACGAAACGGTCGCAGCCAGGCTTGCCGTAGATGGGAGCGTCGTCGTTGAGCTTGACTCCGTAGCCGCCGGCCAGTTCAGCCGGTACCTGCACCTGTGAAGCGGGGTCCGTGAAGGTGGTCCCGGTGGCGTGGGCATATTCGCGGGCGACGCCACGGATGGAGAACGCGTAGCCGCGGTCAGGCGTGACGTTGATTTCGGCGGCCTGGTCGTAGAGGCCGAGCAGTTCCATGGCGTCGGTTCCGATTTCGGGGTCCAGCCCGATCCGGGAGAGCACCAGGATGCCGTCGTGGTCCTCGCCGATGCCCAGTTCACGGACGGAGGCGATCATGCCGGCGGACAGGTGGCCGTACGTCTTGCGGGCGGAAATGTGGAAGTCTCCGGGCAGTACGGCACCGGGAAGGGTGACCACTACCTTGTCACCTTCCACGAAGTTGTGGGCTCCGCAGATGATGCCCTGGACACCCGACGGGTCAATACCGTCGCCGGTGAGGGTCTGCTCCCGGCCCTCGGGGACCACGCGGACCTGGCACCAGTTGATGGTCTTGCCGTTTGTCTGCGGCTCCTTGACCAGGCTCAGTACCTGGCCCACCACCACGGGGCCGCGGAGCGTGTCCGTGGGACGGTGGACTGCTTCTTCTTCAAAACCGACCTTGACCAGTTCTGCCATGACGTCTTCGGCCGTTGCTTCGGCCGGTACCTGCGCGAACTCACGCAGCCAGGAAAGTGGGATACGCACTGTTAGATCTCCATCCCGAAGTGCTCGCTGAAACGTACGTCGCCTTCGATCATGTCGCGCATGTCGCCCACCTCGTTGCGGAACATAAGGGTGCGCTCGATGCCCATGCCGAAGGCAAAGCCTGAATAGATGTCCGGATCGATGCCGGCGGCGCGGAGGACGTTGGGGTTGACCATGCCGCAGCCGCCCCACTCGATCCAGCGCGGACCGCCCTTGGCGCCCGGGTGCCAGATGTCCAGCTCCGCGGACGGCTCGGTGAACGGGAAGTAGTTGGGGCGAAGGCGGATCTGGGCTTCGTCGCCGAACATTTGCCGGGCGAAGTGCTCCAGCGTGCCGCGGAGGTCCGCCATGCTGAGCTTCTTGTCGATGGCCAGGCCTTCGAACTGGTGGAACACCGGGGTGTGCGTGGCGTCGAGTTCGTCGGTACGGAACACCTTGCCCGGGCAGAGCACGTAGATGGGCACTTCGCGTTCGAGCATGGAGCGGACCTGTACCGGCGAGGTGTGGGTGCGCATCAGCAGGTGGGCTTCCGGGGGCTCCACGAAGAAGGTGTCCTGCATTTCGCGGGCCGGGTGGTCCGGTTTGAAGTTCAGTGCGTCGAAGTTGAACCACTCGGATTCCACCTCGGGGCCTTCGGCAATTTCCCAGCCCATTCCGACGAAGATGTCCGCCACCCGGTCCTGCAGGGTGGATAGCGGGTGGCGCGCACCGGCACGACGGCGGCGCGGAGCTGCCGTGACATCGACGGTCTCCTCAACGAGGATGCGTGCGTCGTTCTCAGCTTCGAGCTCGGCGGCACGGTCCGCGAGCGCCTTGTTGACGCGTCCGCGGGAAGCACCCATGAGCTTTCCGGCGGCGGCCTTCTGATCCTTCGCCAGGCCGCCGATTTCGCGGTTGGCAAGGCTCAGCGGCGACTTCTCACCCGTATGTGCCAACCTCACGGCCTTGAGTTCGTCAAGGGTGGCGGCAGCGGCAATGGCGGCAACGGCGTGGTCTACAGCGGCAGTAATGGCGGCTTCATCCAGAGGATTCGGGATGGCAGCGCCCGGCAAAGTTTCAGTCATCTACTGTTCTTAGCTACGAGTCGGGTATCGCCAGCGAGCTGTCCGGCTGCATTCGGGTCCACCGGCAGCGTGTCCGTCACTGGCTTGTCTTTCCGCGCGGCCGGGTTCAGGGACCGCGTGAAGCGACAAAGGGCAGGGCTCGCCGGAATTCGTCCGGCGGGCACTCTCCCCCAGTCTAGTTGAACGCGCCCGGCGGAACGCGCCACAGTCCCCAACGTGACAGCCCGCGGGCCGGAATGGCGGGGAGGAGCGGTAAGTACCGGCCCCCGCTACCATGGCCTCATGACCGGCCCCATAACCCCCGGACAGCGGCTGCGGCAGATCGCCAATGCGCTGAACGCAACGACGCTCCTGGGCCTGGTGCTGGCAAGGTGCGCAGGCGCGGCCGTCCATGCCGGACCGCGCGGCCTGCTGGTCGCCACGGGCTACCGGTGGCGGCTCCCCTTCGCCCGGGCGTTCACGGTGGGGAACGTGGTGCTGTTCCGGGACCACGCGCCGGAGGCTCTGTCCAACCCGGTGCTGCTGGGGCACGAGGAACGGCACAGCAGCCAGTATGCGTGGTGCTTGGGCTTGCCCTTCCTGCCGCTGTACTTCATCGCAGCCGGCTGGTCTCTGCTGCGGACGGGAAACCCGGGTTCCGCGAACGTCTTTGAACGTCTTGCCGGGTTGGAGGCCGGTGGCTACGTGGAGGGGCACCGCCGTGGAACGAATAAACCCCGTAAGGGCAACGCTGCCCGCAATGGAATTGAGGGATGACATGACCGAGAATGCCAGGACTGTCGCAGTGACCGGCTCGGGCACCGCCGAAGCAGTGCCCGACCTGCTGACTGTTTCCATCGGAGTGGAGTGCCGCCGGGAGGACGTTGGTGGCGCGTACGCGGCTGCCGGGAGGGCCGCGGCCGGGATATCGGCGGTACTCCGCGAGCACGGTGTACCCGATCCGGACATCAGCACCTCCGGCTTGAACGTCCGTGCGGACGTGGTGTGGAAAGAGGGCCAGGGCCAGACCGTTGCTGGCTACATTGCCTCAAGCATCCTGGGCGTCCGGCTGCGGGACGTTGCCGGCTCCTCGGAAGTCATCGCGGGTGCGGTGGCCGCCGGCGGCAACGACGTCAGGCTGAACGGGCTGGAGCTCGGCTTCGCGGATCCTGCCGCCGTGACGGCGCAGGCACGGGAGGCCGCCTGGCAGGATGCCCTGGCCACTGCCGGGCAGTTCGCCTCGCTGGCGGGCACCGAACTCGGCCCGGTAGTGTCCGTCACTCAGCGGCCCGGACCGTCAGGACCGATCCCGGTGGCCAAAATGCAGCGGGCCATGGCCACGGACTCCGTAGGGATCGAAGCGGGGCAGTCCAGCGTCTCCGCCACGGTGGACGTCGTCTGGGAGCTCCGCTGACAGGCTAGTGAACGCTTCCGGCCGGCAGCTTGATGTCCGCGGTGGTCGCCAGTGTGGTCCGGACGACGACGGCGAGCGCCTCCGCCATCACGGCGGCGGGCAGCGACGGCGTACCGCTGCCGCGGGGCACCTGCTGCGTCTCGTACGGGACATGGATGAAGCCCCCGCGGGTTGGAGGAGAACCGTTGCCGGGGGACCTGCCCCCTGCCGGGCTGCTATTAAGCGCGTGCATGAGTGCGTAGAAAACATGGTTGCAGACGTAGGTGCCGGCGCTTTGCGAGACTTCGGCCGGTATCCCCGCAGCACGCAGGGCCTCAAGCCCAGCTTTCACCGGCAGTGAGCTGAAGTAGGCTGCCGGGCCGCCGCGGACCACTTCCTCGTCCACGGGACGGTTTCCCGCGTTGTCCGGGATGCGGGCGTCGTCGCAGTTGATGGCGACCCGTTCCAGCGAAATCCGCGGCCGGCCGCCGGCCTGGCCGACGCACACCACCAGCTCCGGGCGGTAACGCTGCAGTGCATCCTCCAGAACAGCAATGGAGTGCCCGAACACGCACGGCAGTTCCACAGCAGCGACGGCGTGGCCCTCCGCCTGCAGGATTTTGGAGGCTGCTTCCGCCGCGCTCCAGGACGGGTTGACGGCTTCGCCGCCAAAGGGTTCGAACCCGGTGAGGAGGATCATTGGCCCAGCGTAGCAATCAGCCCTATCGCGTCGTCTCTTTCGAGGATCTTGACTTTGATTCGAACATACCTTCGAATAGTAACCATGAGATGGGACGCACAAGCACTCCGCCCGGCGTTGGCGGACACCACCGCCGGCAACGTACCAGCATCCGGCCCGGCCGCTGAACCATTGCTGCCGCTGGCAGGGCTCGTGCGTTCCGTTTCCACCCCCGAATTTGCCGGGGTCACTTTCCATGAGGTCACGGCCAAATCAGTGCTCAACAAAGTGGCGGCCGGTTCGCGCATGCCGTTCGAATGGACCGTCAATCCCTACCGTGGCTGCAGCCACGCCTGCGTTTACTGTTTCGCCCGTAAAAGCCATACGTACCTGGATTTTGATGCCGGCCTGGACTTTGACAGCCAGGTGGTGGTGAAGATCAACGCCGCCGAGGTCCTTCGGAAGGAACTGGCCAAACCTTCGTGGGGCCACCATCATGTGGCCCTGGGGACCAACACGGATCCGTACCAGCGGGCCGAGGGCCGGTATCAGCTGATGCCCGGGATCATCCGCGCGCTTGCCGATTCAGGGACTCCCCTGTCCATCCTCACCAAGGGGACACTGCTGGCCCGGGATATCCCGCTGCTCAAGCACGCCGCCGCCCAGGTGCCCGTGGGGATCGGAATTTCCCTGGCCATGACCGACGAACAGTTGTCGGAGGCGGTCGAGCCCGGCACTCCGGGACCCAGGGCACGGCTCAAACTCGTCTCAAGGCTTCGCGATGCCGGACTTCCGTGCGGCGTGATGGCCATGCCCATCCTGCCGTGGCTTTCCGACAGCGATGAAGCCTTGGACTCGCTGTTTGGTGCGCTGGCTGCGGCGGGCGCCACCGGCGTCACCGCCGGGGCCCTGTACCTCAAACCGGGTACGCGAGAGTGGTTTATGCAATGGATCGCTGCCAGGCACCCCGAACTGGCGGGCCGCTACCGCCGGCTGTACGGAACCGGCTCCTACGCGTCCAAGGAGTATCGCGAGTGGCTCGCGGGACGGATCCGTTTCTTCAAGTCCCGTCACGGCTTTTACGGCTCACACGGGTTCAGCCACCGCGACCTCGCCGGGGACCCGAGGGAAGAGGAAGCGCAGTACCCCGCTGGCAGTATCCCCGCAGCAAGAACAGGCGCGGGAACCGGCCAGAGCGCGGAGTCCGCTCAGCCCACGCTCTTCTGACTGTCCGTTAAAATTCCGGCGAAAGCCGTTCCGAACCGGCAACCGCCGCCAGCAGGGCCCGGACAATCGGGACATCTGCCGGTATCCACGGCAGGGTGAGAGCTTCGTCGTTTCCTGCCAAGGCAATCCAGCGCAGCTCGTCGTGGTCTTCCAGGGGGCGGGGTTCCCCGTCGGCGATCTCGGCAAACCACACGCGCATCGAGGCCCTGGCATTGAGTGGCCAGCCGGCGGCGGTTTCCGCCGGCAGTTCAGCGCCGAGCCTGACCCCGATTCCCAATTCCTCGCGGAGTTCCCGGTGCAGGGCGTCTTCCGCCGACTCACGGGGCTCCACCTTCCCGCCCGGGAATTCCCACATGCCGGCAAACTGCGGTGGAGCTGTCCTCCGGGCGACAAGAAGCCGGGCAGGGGAACTCAAGGAATCCACAACGGCTCCGCCAACAACATTGATCATTCCAGTCACCGCACCAGTCTATGGGGGACAATAGTGGTTGGCTGGTTCCGCCGGCGCGCCGGAACAGCACTCACCGGCAAAGCGTTCACTCCGGAATACGGCCCCCTCCCCCTACGTTGAAGTAATCAGATTTTTTGCTGCGTACTGACTGAACCTTTGATGAACCAGAACTTTCGAGAAGCAGGCCAATGACCTCCACGCCCACCCTCAGCCCTGCCAAGCCCAGGGGCGGAACCAACCACCTCGCCTTAGCCATCGTGTCGCTCGCGATGGGCGGGTTCGGTATCGGCGTCACAGAATTCACCATGATGGGACTGCTCAAGGAGGTGGAACAAGGCCTGAACATCGGCACTCCGGAAGCCGGCCACCTCATCTCTGCCTACGCGCTCGGCGTCGTGATCGGCGCACCGCTCCTGGCGGCGGTCGGCGCCAAACTCCCCCGCAAGCACCTTGCCCTGGGCCTCATGCTGTTTTTCAGCCTGGCCAACCTCACGTCGTTCATCGCTCCGGATTACGGCACCATGCTGGTGTCCCGGTTCGCGGCCGGCCTGCCTCACGGAGCTTTCTTCGGCGTTGCCGCGGTGATTGCAGCTTCGCTGGTCGCTCCGACCAAGCGGGGCTGGGCGATTTCCATGGTGATGGCCGGGCTGACCGTCTCGAACGTCATCGGGGTCCCCTTCGCCACCTGGCTGGGCCAGGCATTCGGCTGGCGCCTGCTCTTCGTGCTCGTCGGCGTGATCGGGCTGGCGACGCTCGCAATGCTCTGGAAGTTCGTCCCGTTCCAGGAGGCGCACCCGGACGCGAGCATCCGCCGCGAACTTGGCGCCTTGAAACGGCTGCAGGTGTGGCTCGCCATCCTGATTGGCATCGTTGGCTTCGGAGGGTTCTTTGCCACCTACACGTACATTGCACACACCATGACCTCGGTGGCGGGAATCCCGCCCGCGTTTCTACCCCTGGTGGTGGCTCTCTACGGCCTCGGCATGGTGGCGGGAAACATCGTGGGCGGGCGCATTGCCGACAAATCCGTCATGGGCACCATCTACTGGGTCCTGCCCGGTATCGCCATCGCCCTGGTTGTGTACGCGGTGGCCGTCCACTGGCCGTGGTCCGCCTTCGTCATGGTGTTCGTGGTGGGCGGTGCCGGCTCGTTGCTGGTGCCCGCACTGCAGACGCGGCTGCTGGATGCCTCACCCGATGCCCCGTCCCTGGCGTCCTCGCTCAACCATGCGGCCCTGAACGTAGCGAACGCGCTCGGCGCCTTCCTCGGCGGCCTGGTGATCGCATGGGGCTGGGGTTATGTTGCGCCCGCACTTGTGGGCGCGGTCCTGGCAATCCTGGGCCTCGGTGTCGCGGTAGTCAGCGGCCTGCTGGAACGTAAAAGGCCGCTGGTTTCCTAGCCTGCACCGGCACGCAAAGGAACCCAGCGGCCTTCCGGGGAACACCCAGCCCCGCGCCCGGGTCAGACGTGTGCGCGCTCCAGGTCCGGTTCAAGGTAGATGACCCGCGCAATGGGCACTGCGTCACGGATGCGGCTTTCGGCGTCGTCGATTGCCTCGGCGATCTCCGCCCCGGAGGCGGCTGCGCCGACGCTGATCTTGGCAGCCACCAGCAGTTCCTCCGGGCCGAGGTGCAGGGTCTTCAGGTGGATGATTCTGGTGCCGTTGGCCTCGAGCGCACTGCTGATCCTCAGGACATCCGCCTTGGTGGCGGATTCACCGAGCAGCAGTGATTTGGTCTCCATGGCAAGGACGATGGCAATAGCCACCAGCAGGATGCCGATCATCGCCGTTCCGAGGGCGTCCCAGATGCCGTTGCCGGTGACCAGCGTCAGGCCCACGCCGAACAGCGCGAACACCAGGCCCAGCAGGGCGCCCAGGTCCTCCAGCAGGATGACGGGGAGCTCGGGCTGCTTGGCATTGCGGACGAAGTGCACCCAGCCCTGCTTGCCCCTGATGTGGTTTGACTCGATGATGGCCGTCCGAAACGAGAAGGATTCCGCGATGATTGCACCGATCAGCACTGCCAGCGGAACCCACCAGAAGTCGCCTTCGATGGCATGGGGATGTTGAATTTTCCCCCACGCCTCATACAGTGCAAACAGGCCGCCCACGCTGAACAGCACAATCGAGACAATGAACGCGTAGATGTAGCGCTCACGTCCGTAGCCAAAGGGGTGTTCGGGGCTCGCGGCACGCTTGGCACGCTTACCGCCGATCAGCAGGAGGAGCTGGTTGCCGGAGTCGGCAACGGAGTGGATGGCCTCGGCCAGCATGGATGACGACAGCGTCAGGATGAAAGCGACGAACTTCAGTGCAGCGATGGTCAGGTTTGCAGCCAGAGCCGCGACGATCGCCTTGGTGCCGCCATTTGCAGCCAAGTGAGCTTCACCTCTTCAGGGATTGCCGGAAAATTTGCAGGTACGATCACCGCGCAATGCTGATGCCCGCAAGGAATACCGTACCCGCCTGCCGCTGCAGGCCGCACCACAGGCCACTGCGGATGACACCAAAAACATTGAAACTAAGCCTGCTGACAAGCAAACACACCCTGTGTTAGCTTGAATCCATAATCGGGACCCGTAGAGAGTTCCGACGAATATGTAGGAGGAGAAATGGGCTTTATTGGCTGGATCATTCTCGGACTCATTGTAGGAGCTATCGTCAAGGCGATCATGCCTGGCAAGGTCGGCGGCGGCTGGGTCACCAGCCTCGTTCTTGGTGTTGTCGGCGCCATCGTCGGCGGCTGGATCGGCGACCTGTTGTTTGGCGGCGGCAAAATGGAATTCTGGAACCTCGGTTCCTGGCTTCTTGCCATCGTCGGCGGCCTGGTTGTCGCCGGAATCTACGGCTTCATCACCGGCAGGAGCAAGACCACATAACGACACTCACCACCGCATAAGGCACCAAGGTGCCGAATGGTGCAATTTACGACGGCGGGGGCCCACCGGAAGGTGGGCCCCCGCCTTTGCGTTCAGGCCCGCTTCTGGGAACGCGCACTTGCGTAGAGGCACACTGTTGCGGCAGTGCCCACGTTCAGGCTTTCCGCGGCGCCGTAGACAGGAACGGCCACACGGTGGTCGGCCAGTGCGAGTTCGGCGTCGGACAAACCTTGGGCTTCATTGCCGAACAACCACGCCGTGGGCCGGCCAAGGTCGTATGCGGACTCGGTCCCCGGGTTGCCCAGCCTCCGGGCGGCATTTTCGTCCTGGAGCTGGTCCAGGTCCAGCTGGCCGTATCCGTCCGCGGCCAGGACGCCGATTCCGCGTTCGCGGCAGGCAGTGGCGAACCCGGCCAGGTCCGCGCCGAGGACTACGGGGAGGTGAAACAGAGAACCTGCGGTGGAACGGACAGCCTTGGGATTGTAGATATCCACGCTCGAGGCCGTCAGGACGACCGCGTCGGCCCCGGCAGCGTCGGCTGCCCGCAGGACGGTTCCCGCGTTGCCGGGGTCCCGTACCTGGCACAGCACAGCAATCAGGCGGGGCCCCGCGTCGAGCACGGCGTCAAGGGCCACATCCACAAACGCGCAGACGGCGATGATGCCCTGGGGATTGACAGTGTCCGCCATGGCGGCGAGCACCTCGTCCGTGGCGAGCCTGGCGTCAACGCCGTCAGCCAGCTCTTCAAACTCGGGGTAGCGGTCCAGGCAGGCCTCGCTCGCGAATACCTCGTGGACCACGCCGGGCTCCCCCGCCGCCATCCTTTTCTGGTGGAGCACCAAGGCTTCGCGGACGGCCTGCGGCCCCTCAGCCAGGAACTGCCCGCGCTTTAAACGGGCCGGGCGCCCGGCAAGCTTTGCCACATCCCTCACCCGATCAGCTCGGGGGTTGGAGAGTGGAAAATCTTGCGGGCGCCCGGTTTCGTTCATATAAGAACTTTAGTGGCTGTTGCCACCGGTTCTTGAACTACCCAGAACAGGTACTACTTGGCAGCCTCTTCAGCAACAGGCTTCTTCGCTGCGGCCTTCTTGGCGGCGGGCTTCTTGGCAGCCTTTGCCTTCGGGGCGGCTTCGGCCGAGACGGCCGGCGCGGAGGTGTCGGCAGGCAGCGAGTCCTTGGCAACCTGCACCAGGGCAGCAAAAGCGTTGGCGTCAGAAACAGCCAGCTCGGCCAGCATACGGCGGTCAACCTCGACCTCAGCGGCCTTCAGGCCCTGGATCAGACGGTTGTAGGTCAGGCCGTTGGCGCGGGATGCAGCGTTGATGCGCTGGATCCACAGGCGGCGGAAGTCGCCCTTCTTCTTCTTGCGGTCACCGTAGCTGTACACAAACGAGTGCAGCAGCTGCTCTTTGGCCTTGCGGTACAGGCGTGAACGCTGTCCACGGTAGCCCTTAGCGCGTTCAAGGATAACCCGGCGCTTCTTGTGGGCGTTGACCGCCCTCTTCACACGTGCCACGTGCGTACTCCTTCAGAATTCTGATCCCAAGCGACTACTGCCGGAACAACCGGCTGGCCTGAGAAGCCTTTTTGGTAGTTGACCGCTGCCAGGTGGCGAGCAGTCAGAGAACTTGGAACTTAGATGCCGAGCATCTTCCGGATGACCTTGGCATCGCCCTTGAAGACGATCTTGTCGCCGGCAAGGCGACGGGTCAGCCTGGATGACTTGTGCTCGAGGTAGTGGCGGCGGTTGGCCTGCTGGCGGCGCAGCTTGCCGCTGCCGGTCAGCTTGAAGCGCTTCTTAGCACCACTGTGGGTCTTCATCTTCGGCATGGGGACCGATCTCCTTACGTATCCGCAGACAAGTCTGCAGTCTTTCGTGCAGCCACCCCTGCGGGCGGCGTGCTGGTTGCTTGCTGCGCTCAGGCGATGCTTCGCGCAGCTTTGAACTAGTTGGTCTTCTTGGTGCCCGGCTTGGGAGCAGCCGGCCGTGCAGCTGGCTTGGGCGCCGCGGGCCGTGCTACCGGTTTGGGCGGCGACGGCACTCCTGCCGGCTTCGGCGCTGCGGGGGCTGCCGCTGCAGGCCTGGGCGATTCAGGCGCCTTGGCCGCTGCGGGCTTGCTTACCGCAGGACGCGGAGCTGCCGCTGCCTTGGGGGCTTCGCGTTTCGGCGCTGCCTGCTTCGGCGCTTCCTTGACCGGTGCCGCCTTGGGAGCTTCCTCTACAGGTGCTTCCTGCTTCGGGGCTTCCTGCTTGGGAGCTGCCTGCTTCGGCGCTTCCGTGGCCGGAGCCTCGGCTTCCGGTGCCGCGACCGCTTCGGCAGGTGCCTCGGCGCTGGTTGAAGCCGTAGCGGCCTCGGCGCTAGCCTCCGGCGCTGCCTCTTCAGTGTTTACAGCGAAACCCTCAGGAAGCAGGTCCGCCAGGGACTGCGTCATGGCGGGCTGGTCACGGCTGACATCAACGCGGCCGCCGGCCTTGGCTTCGTTCTGCGCCTTTGCTTCAGCGCGCTGCGTTGCACGGCGCGCTTCTGCCTTGGCCTCCGCCTTGTTCTTCAGCGGACCGACGACCATAACCATGTTGCGGCCGTCGATGCGGGGGCTGGACTCGACAACGCCCACTTCGGCGACGTCGTCGGCGAAGCGCTGGAGCAGGCGGATGCCCATTTCCGGACGCTGCTGTTCGCGGCCGCGGAACTGGATCATAGCCTTGACCTTGTCCCCGGCGCCGAGGAAGCGGAGGGCGTGGCCGCGCTTGGTCTCGTAGTCGTGGGTGTCGATCTTCAGCCGGAAACGGATTTCCTTCAGAACCGTGTTGGTCTGGTTCTTCCGGGCCTCGCGTGCCTTGACGGCGGCTTCGTACTTGTACTTGCCGAAGTCCATCAGCTTGCACACCGGAGGCTTGGCCTGCGGTGCAACTTCAACGAGATCAAGGTCGGACTCGGCAGCCAAACGCAGGGCATCCTCAATACGGACGATTCCTACCTGTTCACCTGCAGGGCCGACCAGCCGCACCTCGGGGACGCGGATACGCTCATTGATTCTTGGCTCGCTAATGTTAGAACTCCTGTTGTTGAGATGAGTATTCCACCGGCAAATAGAGAAGGCCCCCAATTGCCGGAGCAATCGAAGGCCTCGAAGATCGGATGTGCACTGCCTCCGGAGAGGCTGTACGCGTTCCAGGCAGCTATCGCTGCCGTGGTTCGCCCGACCAGGTACCCGGCAACCTTGCTTCCATGGGAATCACTTCCGGGAAAACGGCTGACGCGGGTGGGAGAGAACTCCGCTTGCAAACTGAAGTCGATTCTACAGACAGAACCCCGAATACTGCACATTGGCAGCCGCGGGTTCCACATAGCAAAATAACGACATTCAGTCGGTCTGTGACAAGCTTACCAGTATGAGCACTTCAGACAGTAATTCACACGTTTTCGAGCCCGCCGCCGGTCAGCGTGACGGCCAGGAGCAGGTGTCGCAACAGATCCGCGATATCTCAGAGGTCCCCGCCATCGAGGTCATCACCACCGCCGCTGTGCACCTCATGAGCGCGTCGGCCGTTAAGCTCGGCCTTGCCGCTGAGGACAACGCCGAGGAGCTCAAGGACCTGGACGAGGCCCGCAAGCTGATCACGGCGCTGGCCGGACTCGTGACCGCCGCCGCCCCGGAGATCGGTTCCCAGCACGCCGGTCCGTTGCGCGACGGACTGCGCTCCCTGCAGTTGGCGTTCCGCGAAGAGTCGATCATTCCGGACGCTCCGGGCAAGGGTCCGGGGGAAAAGTACACCGGGCCGGTCAACTAGGCATTTCACCGGCAATTGTCGACGACGGCGGCGGGCGGACCAAGCGGGTCCACCCGCCGCCGTCGTCATTCCATGAGTTTTTGTCCAGATACGGGGACTTACGCACCCCGGAGGCCCCGGTATCTGGACAAAAACTCTGGGCGGCCGGCCTAGGCGATCGCGCCGCGCCGGCGCCGCCGCTGCTGCAGCCCCAGTCCGAACAGGCAGAGGACAACACCGGCTGCTCCCACCGAGACAAACCCGGCGGACGGCCCGACTCCGTCGATGAACAGGCCGGCCAAGGGGGCGCCAAGGGCGACTCCGGCCGTGAGCGCGGACCCGTACCAGCCCATGGCCTCACCGCGGCGGGCCTCCTCCACGAGGTCGGCCACCTTTTCGGATGCAGCGGACAGGACCGGCGCACACAGCAAGCCGGGCAGCAACGAGAGCAGGCACAGCGTCAGCGTGTCCCGGGCAAAGCCCATGGGGATGGTGAGGGCGGCCATGCCCAGCAAGAGGAGAATCGGTGAAACCGGCCTGTGCATGGCGCCGTAGAGAAGGCCGCCGACCACGGAAGCCGCACACCAGAAGACGAAGACCAGACCGATCTCCGCCTGATGCCCGCCGGTCTCCAAAGCGGCCACGATCCCCACATCCGTGCCGCTGAGCACCATGCCCGCCCCTGCGGCCACGGCGAAGACCGCTGCTACGGCCGCGGTAAACCAGGCGAAGTTGTGTGCCACTTTGTGCCGCAGCCCTGAACGACGGAGCTCACCGGCCGCCACGGGAGCGAGTTCCGCCGCGGCTTCCTGCAGATGTGCCGGAGCGGCCGCGACGACCGCCACTTCCGCGCCCTCCTGCTGGTCCGTTTCGTATTCTTCATCCGGCACCGCACTGCGGGTGGGAGGGTTGAACCACATCAGGAAGAGTCCGGCCACGGAGGTGCATACGCCCACCACCGTCAACCCGACAACCGAGTAGCCGGCAGTGGCCACAATGGCCCCGGCTGCGGGGCCGAGCATAAAGACCAACTCCGTGGCGATCGCGTCCAGTGCGAATGCCGTCCGACGCTGCTCACCGCTCGCCAGCACCCCCAGGGACTGGCGCACCACGCTGAAGATGGGCAGTGTGAGCAGACCGCCCACGAAGACCAGCGCCAGCAGCCACTGGTACGAAACATGCGGCACCACAGACCAGATGACGGTCTCGGAAACGACAGAGGGAACCAGTGCCTTGCGTAGGCCTACGGTGTCCACCCGGCGTCCGCGCCACGGGGCGCCGAGGGCGATCCCGATGGTCATCACTGCCGCCGCAGCACCGGCGGCGGCATACCCCTCGCCCAGTGTCAGGACGATGTGCAGCGTTAGGAGTACGCCGGCCGCTGAGTGCGGTATGCGGGCTATCATTCCGACGGTCAGCAGGCGCCTGATGGGCCTGACTGCCAAGAGCTCCTTGTAAAGAGCGAAATTCACGGGGTACGTCCTTTGTCCTGCCGAAGGCAGGACCGGGGTTGTGCCCCGCCTACCGCCGGCTACTCTGCTGCGCGCTGCAACTTTACCTCGATCGAGTCAACCCGCTCGGCGAAGACTGCATTCCGGGACCACTCGGCGTTAAGCCCCGCCACGATTGCCTGGACACCGGCCGCATCCAGTCCGTCTGCCAGGTACAGCACCACCCGGAGCTCCGGGCCCGGGCCGCCGCCGGGGACGACTGCGCCGCCTGCCGTTGCCGAGGCGACTCCGCCTCCCGCTTCGAGTTCGACACGCCTTACGGGCGGGTAGCCGGCCGTTGCCTCGGCCATGGCACAGGCAAGCTCGGGATCCGCGTACGACGGCAGCCACTCCTGCTGCCGGGCAAGGGCCCAGACTGCCGGGCGGCGGACAACAAAGGTGTACTCGGAACCGGGGTCCAGAACCAGGAGTTCAGCGCCTTCGGCCACCGCGGACAGCGCCGCCCGCGCGGCATATACCGCCACCGGCCGGGCTTGCGGATGCCACGCGGACAGGGCTGCTGCCGATGTGAAGACCGGCATCGCCGTCCGTCCGCCCGGCGCTTTCAGCGTTACCAGCGCCATATCCGCCTGCTTGTCCCCGTGCAGCTGGTCACCATGAACCTCGTCGCCATGCGCCTCGCCACCGTGCGGGCTGATACCTTGCGGAGCCGCCGCATGAACGCTTTCCTCGGCCAGCTGGGCAACGATCGGAACGAACACCCGGGCAGTGGCCAGCGACGCCACCACGGCAGCTTCGTCGCCTGCGGCCGAGCGCAGGGCCGCAACAGAGGCGAGGTAACCGGCGTCGGCCCTGCCGTCGTCGTCCTCGAAGTTGTGGATCTTCGCAGCCTCGCCGGCGAGGCTGCGGCCCGCCCAGGGCTGCCCGGCCGAATCCGTGGCTCCCCCGGAGCCGGCGAGTGCGGCTGCGATGTGGCCGGGCAGTTCGCGTGCTGGAGGTCGCTGTTCCATGACGGTTGCCTGCCTAGCGGCGGCCTGCTACATCCAGCGCTTCCGGCAGCGTGAATGCACCGGCGTAGAGAGCCTTGCCAACGATGGCGCCTTCGACGCCCAGGGGAACGAGCGAGCGCAGGACCTTGAGGTCTTCCAGGCTGGAGATGCCGCCGGAGGCCACCACCGGTTTGCCGGTCTTCTCCACCATCTGGCGCAGCAGCTCCACATTGGGACCCTGCAGGGTGCCGTCCTTGGTGACGTCGGTGACCACGTACCGGGCGCAGCCGGCTTCCTCAAGGCGTGCCAGCACGTCCCAGAGGTCGCCGCCTTCCTTGGTCCAGCCGCGGCCTGCCAGGGTGGTTCCGCGCACGTCGAGGCCGACGGCGATCTTGTCGCCGAAGCGGTCGATGGCGCGGGCCGTCCATTCCGGGTTTTCAAGCGCAGCAGTGCCCAGGTTAACGCGGGCAACGCCCAGGTCCAGGGCCTTTTCGAGGGACTCGTCGTCGCGCAGGCCGCCGGAAAGTTCAACCTTGATGTCCAGCCTGCCCACTACTTCGCGGAGCAGTTCCGCGTTCGAGCCGCGGCCGAAGGCGGCGTCCAGGTCCACCAGGTGTACCCACTCGGCGCCCTGTTCCTGCCAGTTGAGCGCAGCTTCCAGCGGAGTGCCGTAGCTCGTCTCGCTGCCGGCTTCGCCCTGGACCAGGCGGACCGCCTGGCCGTTCACGACGTCGACGGCGGGCAGCAGTTCCAGTACGGGCAGCGGCGTTTCGGTGGTCATCTTCAGGTCCTCAGGTTGTAGTGAAGCTGCGTTGATCGGGAAGTGCGGGCCCGGCTAGCTGGCCGGCAAGGTAAGAAGGTAGGCGGCCAGGAGCGCCATTCCGGCCAGAACGTAAAAAACGATCTGGGTCCAGAGGGGCTTGTGCTGCTGCCTGAAGGACAGTGCCCCGCCGACCAGCAGACCGGCGAGGCCCATTAGGACAATCGACCACATCTAGGCGGCCGGCCCGGCACTGGCGGGGGCGGCTGCGGTGGCGGCGCCCTGGCCGCGGCGCAGGCTGTTCACCCAGTTGCGAAGCAGCCGGGCGCCGGCGTCGCCGGACTTTTCCGGGTGGAACTGTGTGGCGCACAGCGGCCCGTTCTCCACGGCGGCGATAAATGGTGCGCCGTGCTCGGACCAGGTGACCAGCGGTGCCGCCATGCGCGGCTGGATGACATCGAAGTCCCAGTGCTGCACACCGTAGGAGTGGACGAAGTAGAACCGCTCGTTTTCGACGCCTTCGAAGAGCCTGGATCCTTCCGGAACCGTCACGGTGTTCCAGCCCATGTGCGGCACTACCTCGGCAGGCAGCAGCTCGACTTTGCCGGGCCACTCCCCCATACCCTCCGCTTCGGTACCGTGCTCGACTCCGGCCTCGAAAAGCACCTGAAGGCCTACGCAGATGCCCAGGACTGGACGGCCGCCGGCGACGCGCCGGCCGATCATCCGGATGGCGTCCACTGCCTTGAGTTCGCGCATCACGGTTTCGAAGGCCCCGACCCCCGGCACGAGCAGTCCGTCAGCATTCAGGACGTCCTCCGGTTTGGCGCTGAGGATGACCTCGGCGCCCGCACGCTCCAGGGCGCGCACGGCTGAGCGGACGTTCCCGGAACCGTAGTCAAGGACGGTGACAGTGGGCTTGCCCTCGGGAGAAGCAGGCTTCGCGTTCGCGGCAGGATCAAAAATGGCTCCGTCGCGAAGGACCGGCCCGGTCACAGTGCGCCCTTGGTGGAGGGGATGCCCTCCACGCGGGGGTCCGGTTCCACGGCCGCGCGCAGTGCCCGCGCAAACGCCTTGAACTGGGCCTCCACAATGTGGTGCGGGTCCCGTCCGGCAATGACATTCATGTGCAGGCAGATGCCGGCATGCAGGGTGATGGCTTCGAAGACGTGGCGGGTCAGCGAACCCGTGAAGTGTCCGCCGATCAGGTGGTATTCCTGGCCCGCAGGCTCTCCGCCGTGCACCAGGTAGGGACGCCCGGAGACGTCTACCACGGCGTGGGCCAGGGCTTCGTCAAGGGGCACGGTGGCTTCGCCGAAGCGTCGGATGCCGGCCTTGTTGCCCAAAGCAGTGCGAAGTACCTCGCCAAAGGTGATGGCGACGTCCTCCACCGTGTGGTGGACGTCAATGTGAATGTCTCCGGTGGCCTTGACCGTCATGTCGATGAGCGAGTGCTTGCACAATGCGGTCAGCATGTGGTCGTAGAACGGAACCGAAGTGCTGATGTCCGAGACGCCCGTGCCGTCGAGGTTGATTTCTACGAGCACGGACGATTCGCTCGTGGAACGCTCCATGCGTGCGGTCCGGGCCTCGGCAGCAATGGATCCGGTGGTGCTCATGTGTTGTGTCCTTTGGATGTAAGGAGAAATAACGTCGGGGTACCGGGTCGCGGGACTGATTCCCTCGGACCGGGGGTCTGACTCCAGTTTAGGCCGGGACGCTGGGCTGCCCGGTCAGGATCAGTTCCAGGGCTTCCAGGAAGGCTGTGGTTTCCGTCTCAGTGCCCGCCGTGACGCGCAAGTGCCCGGGGATCCCCACGTCCCGGATCAGAACCCCGCGGTCGAGCAGCCCCTGCCAGACCTCGTGCGGGTTCTCCAGGCCGCCAAAGAAGACGTAGTTGGAGTCGGACGCGGCAGGCTTGAGGCCCATCCGGGTCAACTCCGTAACAATCCGGTCGCGCTGCCGCTTGATGTCTTCGACGTCGGCCATCAGGGCCTCACGGTGGGTCAGGGCAGCCAGGGCGGTGGCCTGGGTGATGGCGGACAGGTGGTACGGCAGCCGCACCAGACGCAGCGCATCCGCAACCTCGGGCGCAGCGGCCATGTAGCCCAGGCGCGCCCCGGCCAGGGCAAAGGCCTTGCTCATGGTACGGGACACGATCAGCCGTTCACGGCCCGGCAGCAGAGTCAGGGCGCTGGGCGTACCGTCGTGGGCAAATTCGTGGTACGCCTCATCGACGATGACGACAGTCTGGCTGGCTTCGCCTGCGGCATACACGGCCTCCACCACATCCAGTCCCAGCCCGGTGCCGGTGGGGTTGTTGGGTGAACACAGGAAGACGATGTTCGGCTGCAGTTCCCGGACCTGCCGGGCAGCCGATTCGGCACTGAGCCCATAGTCGTCCGCACGCTGGCCGACGATGTATTCGGTGTCGGTACCGCTGGCCAGGAGGGGATACATGGAATACGTGGGCGGGAAACCAAGTGCGGTACGTCCCGGCCCGCCGAATGCCTGCAGAATCTGCTGCAGCACTTCGTTGGATCCGTTGGCGGCCCAGATGTTCTCTGCCCGCAGACCGTGGCCGAGGTACTCGGCCAGGCGCTCCCGGAGCTCGGTGAACTCACGGTCCGGATAGCGGTTCAATCCCGCGGCAGCTGCCGTCACGGCCTCGGAAATGGCCACAAGGACATCGGCCGGAACGCCATGGGTGTTTTCGTTGACGTTCAGCAGAATGGGAACGTCCAACTGCGGCGCACCATACGGGGTAAGGCCACGCAGGTTGGTCCGGAGGGGAAGTCGGTTCAGGCGCTCTAGCTGGTCAGTCACTTCAATAGTTTAAGTGAGCGTGGCCGGGGCGCCGAAACTGTGACGCTTCCGGCCCTGCCGGGGCTTGCTTCCGCCCGCTGCCCGCGCAGGGTGTCGGGCCTTAGTTTGAGGGGACAAAGATCTGCTGGCCCGGCATGACCCTGCCGCCGTCGAGGTTGTTGAGCTGAACGATATCGGCAACAACGTCCCGGGTATCGCGTTCCGGCGCGACAGATCCGGCGATCTCCCACAAGGACTGCCCCGGCTGCACCGTCACCGACACGGTGGGGGTCACAGACAGCTCGGACGCGGAATCCGCCGCCTTCGCCGGAGAGTTCAGGAAACCGGCCAGCGAGATCACCAGCACCGCCAACAGAATCAGCGGCACGCCCACCAGGACGATGCGCCCCCTGCGCGTCAGGCGGAGCGGCGGCTGCGTGGACCTTGCCTTGGCCGCCTTCACGGCCTTCTCCGCGGGACGCTCCTCCCAGTTGAAGCCCCGAATTCCCGAAGCCCCGGCTTCCTGCCCGGCGGAACCCGGAAACTCCGATGCGTGAGGGCCGCGGCCCTGGCCGGCCGAACCCTTGAAACGCGAACCATGAATAGCGCTTGTTGCTGACATGAACTGAGCCCTCCTGGACCTGACTGTGCTGCCCGGCATGTTCCTGAAGCTGCCATCCGCCCGCCCGGTCTTCGAACATAGGACCGAACGGGGTTTTGGACTAGAACACATATTCGAACTTTGCTTGTTCTGTTCTAGCACTTATTAACGAACATTGTCGAGACTCACTAGAACAAATGTTTGAAAAAGCTGTGGGGCTGGCCTACGTTTGAGCTACAGATCAACCACTTCTGCAGTTGATCAGCAGGGTCTGACATTTTCAGGCCGGAAGTTCCCGGCAGCTGCAGCCACGGAGGCCGGGTGGAACGGAAAGGCGTTGGCGAACATGGCAGCACAAGCCACCGGCGGCAGGGCTACGCAGCGGAGCCAGCAGTCACCAGCGAAGCCGAAGGGCCTCACGGTACGGCAGAAGAAGATTCTGGAAACCATCCAGCGGTCCGTCAATGACAACGGCTACCCGCCGTCAATGCGTGAAATCGGCGACACCGTGGGCCTGGCCAGCCTTTCCAGCGTCACCCACCAGCTCTCGCAGCTCGAAAAGCTGGGCTATCTCCGCCGCGATCCGAAGCGTCCGCGGGCCATGGAAGTACTCATGCCGCTGACCCTGGATGAAGGTGCTGCCAAAATCTCAGGCGTGGAGAAGCCCGCGCGGCTGCGCACCATCGGCGGATTGGCCGTCTCCGAACTGGCCACCGCAACGGATACGGCCATGGTCCCCCTGGTCGGCCGGATCGCAGCAGGCGGCCCTATCCTGGCTGACCAGGTGGTCGAGGACGTGATGCCGCTGCCGAGGCAGCTGGTCGGCCACGGCGAGCTCTTTATGTTGAAGGTGACCGGCGACTCCATGATCGACGCCGCCATCTGCGACGGCGACTGGGTTGTGGTCCGCCGGCAGAGTGACGCGGTCAACGGTGACATCGTGGCAGCCCTGCTGGATGACGAGGCGACGGTCAAAACCTTCCGCCAACGGGACGGCCATACCTGGCTCCTGCCGCAGAACACGCAGTACGAGCCCATCCTCGGCGACCACGCCAACATCATGGGCAAGGTCGTGTCCGTTCTTCGTTCGCTGTAGCCGCTGCGCAGCCCGCTTCCGGGGACCCGACTTCGGGCCCCCGAAACGGTCAGGTGGCGCCGGCAACGGCACGCGTTGTCAGCCTGCGGCCGCCGCCGACGGAGCCTTCGCCAGCCTCGACAGGGCGGCAACCGCGACCGCAGGATCGGTGGTGGGCCAGAACGGCGGCAGGGCCGCCCGCAGGAAGCCCCCGTAGCGCTCCGTGGACAACCGGGAATCAAGGACCGCAACAACACCCTTGTCGCCGGTGGAACGGATCAGCCGGCCGGCCCCCTGGGCGAGCCGGATTGCCGCGTGGGTGGCCGAAACCGACATAAAGCCGTTGCCGCCCGCCTGTGCCACCGCCCGGGAACGCGCCGTCATCAGCGGATCATCGGGACGCGGGAACGGAATCCGGTCGATCACAACCAGCCGGCACGAACCGCCGGGAACGTCGACGCCCTGCCAGAGAGACATTGTGCCGAAGAGGCAGGTGTCCGGCTCGTCCGCAAACTGCCGCACCAGGGCGGTCATGGTTGATTCGCCTTGGCACAGGATGCTGACATCCAGGCGCGGGCGCATCGCCTCAGCCGCTTCCTCCGCCGCCCGCCGCGACGAAAAGAGGCACAGTGCCCCGCCGCCGGACGCCCGGATCAGCTTCTCCAGCTCATCCAGCGCTTCGGGGGATGTTCCACGGCCGGGCTTCGGCAGATGGCTGGCGACGTAGAGAATCCCCTGCTTGGGGTAGTCGAACGGGGACCCGACGTCCACGCCGGTCCAGCTGGGTGCACCCGGGCCCACCAGCCCAAGCCCTCCCGCCGCCGGCTCGAAGGCCGATCCGATCGCGAGGGTGGCTGAGGTGAGGACCACTGTGTGGCCGGCAAAGAGCCCGTCACGCAGCTTCCCGGCCACGCTCAACGGGGCTATGTTGATCAAGGCCGGCGCTGCGTCGTCCGGCTGCGAATAGCCTTGCTGCGGGTCAAAGGTGCTGTTCCGCGAGAACCAGACCACTTCGCGGTTTTCCCGGGCGGCGATCAGTCGTTCACAGAGCTCGAGGATGACCATCAGGCGTGAGCGCGCAAGCTGGCGACCGCCGTCGGCCGTATTCGCGCTGTCCCCTTTCGAATCCGAAAGGGCCGCGCGGCAGGCTTCCCGCAGCTGGTCCACGCAGTCGAGCTGTTCGTCGTTGAGGCCGTTGGGCAGGAGGCCGCTGGGGACTCCGGCGATGGCCAGTTCCAGGTTCGCGGCAGCGTTATTGAGCGCATCCACCGTGATTCCGGTATTCTTCCGGGCGCCGGAAGCGGCGGCGTGGACCATGGCCACGGACAGCTGGCCGGAGACCGCTCCCGTTACCCGGTCCTGCAGCTCGTGCGCCTCGTCGACCACCACGACGTCGTACTCCGGCAGCACCGCCAGGCCTTCGAAGGCGCTGACGGCCAGCATGGCATGGTTGGTGACCACGACGTCGGCCTCGGCGGCGTCCTGGCGGGCCAGTTCGCTGAAGCACTCGGCAGCCATGGGACATTTCTGCGCGCCCAGGCATTCCATTGACGTGACGGACACCTGCCGCCAGGCACGGTCCGTCACGCCCGGCATCAGTTCATCCCGGTCCCCCGTGGCCGTCTTCTCCGCCCACTCGCGGAGCCTGACCACTTCTTTGCCCAGCTGCGACGCCGGACCGCCCAGGGAGGCGGCGAAGTGCGGGACGCTGGTGTCCTCGCCCAGGGAGAAGAGCTGCCCCTCGGAAGGCTCTTCCGAGGGGAATCCGCCGTCGAGCTTGTGCCGGCAGACGTAGTTTGCCCGGCCCTTGACGAGCGCGACCTTGACGGGGCGCTCCAGCGCGGGAGTAATGGTTTCCAGCAGCCGGGGAAGGTCCCTGCCCACGATTTGGGTCTGCAGGGCCAGGGTGGCGGTGGACACCAACGTGGGCTTCTCGCTGACCTGTGAATGGGCAATCAGCGGAATCAGGTACGCCAAGGACTTGCCCGTGCCGGTTCCGGCCTGGACCAGCAGGTGGTCGCCGCTGTCGATAGCGCGCGCCACCTGCCGGGCCATCTCGTGCTGGCCGCTGCGGCTCTGTCCGCCCATGCCGGACACTGCCCGGTCAAGCAGTTCGATGACGAACTCCTCGCCGGCGGAGCCGCTGGTTTCTCCGGCCCCGGGATCAGACATTGCTGATGAAGGATTCCAGTTCAGCGGCGAGCCCTTCGCGCACCATGACGAGGGCGCGGGTGCCCTCCTCCTCATGATCCAGGCGAAGGATTTCGGCGTCCGTTTCGTGGAGTTTGCTGATCAGGTCCCCGCGGTTGTAGGGAATCAGCAGCTCCATCTTGACGCTTGGCCGCGGAATCGATTCGCTGATCGCCTTCAGGAGCTCCGCGATGCCCTGCCCGGTGCGTGCGGATACCACCACGTGGCGGGGTTCGCGCTGCTTCAGGCGTTCCACGACGAAGGGGTCCGCGGCGTCGGCCTTGTTCAGCACGATGATCTCCGGGACCTTGCGTGCGTCCACTTCGCTGAACACTGCCCGGACCGCGGCGATCTGGCCCTCCGGGTCGGGGTGCGAGACGTCCACCACGTGCAGGATGAGGTCCGAATCGGCCACTTCCTCCAGGGTGGAGCGGAACGCTTCCACCAGCTGCGTGGGCAGGGAACGGACGAAGCCCACGGTGTCCGCCAGGGTGTAACCCAGGCCGTCGGCTGTTTCCGCCTTGCGGACGGTCGGATCCAGCGTCGCGAACAGTGCATTCTCGACCAGGACCCCGGCGTCAGTCAGCCGGTTAAGGAGCGAGGACTTCCCGGCGTTCGTGTAGCCTGCGATCGCTACGGACGGGACGGAATTACGACGGCGGTTGGCCCGCTTGGTTTCCCGCGCCGGCTTCATCGCGGCGATTTCGCGCCGCAGCTTGGCCATCCTGGTACGGATCCGGCGCCGGTCCAGTTCGATCTTGGTTTCACCGGGACCGCGGGAACCCATGCCGGCTCCAGCGCCGCCCACCTGGCCACCGGCCTGGCGGGACATGGATTCGCCCCAGCCGCGCAGGCGCGGGAGGAGGTACTCGAGTTGCGCCAGCTCCACCTGTGCCTTGCCTTCGCGGCTCTTGGCATGCTGGGCAAAGATATCCAGGATCAGGGCCGTGCGGTCGATCACCTTGACCTTCACGATGTCCTCGAGTCCGCGCCGCTGTGAGGGCGCCAGCTCGGCATCCACCACTACGGTGTCGGCACCGGTGGACATCACGATGTCCTTGAGCTCCTGGGCCTTGCCGGAGCCGAGGAAGGTACCGGGGTCAGGCTTGGCACGGCGCTGGACGATGCCGTCGAGGACTTCCGAGCCCGCGGTTTCGGCGAGGGCAGCGAGTTCGCGGAGTGAATTTTCCGCGTCGGCGAGGGTGCCTTCGGTCCAGAGGCCGGCCAGCACCACCCGTTCGAGGCGCAGCTGCCGGTACTCAACTTCGGTGACGTCTTCGAGTTCGGTGGAAAGGCCGGCCGTACGGCGCAGGGCCCGGCGTTCCTCGAGGTCCTGCTGGTCCCCGTCGAAGATGCTGTGTTCGCTGTCCTGGCGGGAAATCGCCTGGGCTGAACCCAGAACTCCGCGCGGATTTTCCGGGGCGGAGCCAGCGGCACGGGCCGGGACGTCCTTGGACAGAATCCGGTCGATGACGGCCTGGATTTCCTCAGGACTCATGTCCTGGGAGGCTGCATCTGATCCGGTGTTGGGCTGGTTGGTCATGTTCTCCTTTGAAGATTCGACACTTTCAGAATAATGCTGATTGTTTGTCTGCGGGGCGGTATTCGCGCTGGGCTGACGACTATGGGTCATTCGGGCTCCTGGAGTGCCGGCGGCTGCGGGGCAGCGGGCGGCGGTACGGGCGGTAACGGAGGCGGACGCCTGGAAGGCAGTCGGGGTTGCGGAGGATGCGCCTGTCCTGACGGGATGCGCGTGGTCAGATGATCAGCATTGCTGGACTCCAAGTAGTACGGGCGGGACGTCGGGCCGGAAAATCACGGCAGGACGGCGCACTGAGCGGAAGGTGAATACCTGCGTCGCTGCGGGACGGGCTTAGGCCCGTGCCGGCTACTCGAAGATCAAGAACATGGATTAAACATTAGCAGACCGGTGTCAGTGCTTCGTTCCTGTCCCCGTTTCCCATCGGCGCGCGCGGCAACTAATCTGGCGAGTTATGGAGTCTGCACATTATTTCAGCGCCCAACCTGCCGGGCCGTTCACCCGCAAGCCGCTAACCGTGGAACTTGCCGGTGAAACCCGCAGGCTGCAGACGTCCGGCGGCATCTTCAGCCCCGACGGTATCGACAAGGGAACTGCCGTGCTGCTGGCCGACGTGCCGGCCCCTTCACCCCAGGGCAACCTGCTGGACATCGGTTGCGGCTGGGGTCCGATCGCGCTGACCATGGCCCTCCGGGCACCCCATTCGCATGTCTACGCCGTGGACGTGAACGAACGCTGCGTTGCACTGACAAATGAAAATGCCGGCCTGCTGGGTCTGAACAACGTGACCGCGAGCCTGCCTGACGACGTCGATCCCGGCCTCCGCTTCGACACGATCTGGTCCAATCCCCCCATCCGGATCGGCAAGGACGAGCTGCACTCCCTGCTGCTGCTGTGGCTTCCCCGGCTGGCGCCGGGCGGATCCGCCTGGCTGGTGGTCCAGAAGAACCTTGGTTCCGACTCGCTTCAGCGCTGGCTGGGCGCCGAACTGGACAGCAGCTTTACCGTCACCCGGGAAAGCACTTCGAAGTCCTTCAGGATCCTTCGGGTCAGGAAAGCGTCCCGCTAGCGACGATCACTGCCGGACCGCTGAGTTCCACATGTTCGTGGCCTTCCGGCCCCGCAAAGAACTTAACGCCGACGACGCCGCCGGGAACCTTGACGTTCCAGGCGTCCGGAGCGTCCTGACCGGCCCAGTGGCGGATGGCCACGGCCGCCGCGCAGGCGCCGGTGCCGCAGGACTGCGTCTCCCCCACGCCGCGCTCATGGACCCGCATGGTGATTGTCCCGACGCCGTCGTGGACCAGGGGCTCGGACGGGACGACAAACTCGACGTTGGTGCCGTTGGCCGGCTTCGGATCCACATGCGGTGCTTTGAAGAGCTGCGTTGCCTCGAGCTCGCTGAGTTCTGCAAGGGCCACGACGGTATGCGGGTTGCCCATGCTGACGGACAGGGCCGGGCGCGGTACTTCCAGGCCGTCGGCTGTCACGAGCGAGTCCATGGCCCGCGCCGTCGCCTCACCCGGGAAAATAAACTCCCACGGGCCCATGTCCACTGCGTAGCCGTCGTCGGTCCGCACCACAGTCTTCGCGCCCGCGCGTGTTCCGATGGTCAGGGCATCGCCGACGTCCAGGCGGACGAGGCCCTGGGCGACCAGGAAGTGCACGAACACCCGGACGCCGTTGCCGCACATTTCCGACAGGGATCCATCGCCGTTGCGGTAGTCCATGAACCATTCGGCATCCGGGTGGACCGCCTGCAGCTCACGCCCTTCGGGTAGGAAACGCGACGGCACGGCACGGATCAGCCCGTCGCCGCCGATGCCGCGGTGGCGGTCGCACAGCTCCGCGACCTGCTCCGGAGCAATAGGCCAGGTAGCCTCGGGGTCCGCGACGAGCACGAAATCGTTGCCGGTGCCGTGGCCCTTGGAGAAGGCCAGGCCGCTCAGCCCCTGGAGTGTGCGGTCAGGGGCGGGTGCAAGGGTTTCGTCCATAGTCCAAGGTTACCGTCACGGCGGGACGGGCCGGAAAACCGTGTGGCCCGAACCTCAGCGGACACGTGCCACAGCGCACGGCATCGTCAGCGGCAGACAGCCAGTGCTTTCGCCACCAGGTCCGGGTCCTGCCAATCGAACCAGTGGATGCGCGGGTCCGCCCTGAACCAGGTCAGTTGCCTGCGGGCGAATTTCCGCGTGGCCACGATGGTGTCCTCCGTGGCCTGCCCGGCATCCCATTCGCCGTCGAGCACTTTCAGGAACTGCGAGTAGCCCAGCGCGCGGGGTGCGGTTTTGCCCTGCCTCAGTCCGGCGGCGTCCAGCCGCTGCACCTCGGCCTGGAGTCCGTTGGCGACCATGCCGTGAACGCGTTGCGCCAGCCTGTCCTTCAGCAGCTCCCGGTCCACCTCGAGCCCGATCTGGACCGCCGGCTGGTAGTACTCCCGGACGGGCATGAAGGAACTGAAAGGGCGCCCTGTCAGTTCGAAGACCTCGAGGGCACGGACAACCCTGCGGGCATCGCCCAGGCGGGCGGCGGAGGCGGGATCCACCGCTTCCAGCCTGGTGCGCAGCGGGGCCAGGCCGGCGTCGCCGAGCTCCGCTTCCAGCCGGCGCCGGATGTCCGGATCCGTGCCGGGAAACTCGAGGACGTCCAGGGCGGCCCGGACGTACAGGCCGGACCCGCCTGCCAGGATTGCCCGCTTCCCGCGCCCGTGGATCTCCGCGATAGCTGCCCGCGCTTCCTGCTGGAAGTCGGACACACTGGCTTCTTCGGTGACGTCCAGGGTGTCGAGCAGGTGGTGCGGGACTCCCCTGCGTTCCTCCGCAGTGATTTTGGCGGTGCCGATGTCCATTCCGCGGTAGAACTGCATGGCGTCGGCGTTAATGACTTCGCCGTCGAGTTCCAGCGCCAGCGCCACGGCGAGATCCGACTTGCCGGATCCGGTGGGGCCGACCACCGCGATAACTGGAGGGGCGCCCTGAGGCTGCGTCGTGGGGTTGGTGTGCTCTTGCGGGCTGGCCATGGCCTAGCTGCGGCGGACGGGGAGCGCCGGCATGCCGAGGGACACTCCGCCCTTGCCGCCGGCACCGCCACCGGCCACGGGCGCTCCGCAGGAGTCCGCCTGGGACCTGTCCCAGGCGTCGCCGGCACGCGAGCGGCGCAGGGAGTAGTCTGCCGCCGATGCCGGATCGGCCACCAGGTGGAAAGCCGCGGCTTCGGTGATGGTAACCGTGACCAAGTCACCGGGGCGCGGCTTCTCCGCACCCTCCGGCACCGAGAAATGCACCAGGCGCTGGTCCTGCGACCGGCCCGACAGCCGGTGTGTTTCCTCCGACTTGCGGCCCGCCTGTGCTGTGACCATGACTTCCACCTGGCGGCCCAGCTGGCGGGCGTTCTCCTCGGCGGCGATCCTGTCCTGCAAGGCGGTCAGGCGCTCGAAGCGTTCCTGGACCACGGCTTTGGGAAGCTGGTCCGGCAGATCGGCGGCGGGGGTGCCGGGGCGCTTGGAGTACTGGAACGTGAATGCCGTGGCAAAACGGGATTTCTCGACGACGTCGAGGGTGGCCTGGAAGTCCTCTTCAGTTTCTCCCGGGAAGCCCACGATGATGTCCGTGGAAATGGCCGCATGCGGGATGCGCTCCCGGACCTTGTCCAGGATGCCGAGGAACTTGGTGGAGCGGTAGGAACGCTTCATGTCCTTGAGCACCTTGTCCGAGCCCGATTGCAGCGGCATGTGCAGCTGCGGCATGACATTGGGGGTCTCGGCCATGGCATCGATGACGTCGTCAGTGAACGCGGCAGGGTGCGGACTGGTGAAACGGACCCGCTCCAGTCCTTCGATTTCGCCGCACGCCCGGAGCAGTTTGGAGAAGGCCTGCCGGTCGCCGAATTCCACGCCGTAGGAATTCACGTTCTGGCCCAGCAGTGTGACTTCGATGGCGCCGTCGTCCACCAGCGCCTGGATCTCGGCGAGGATGTCGCCAGGGCGGCGGTCCTTTTCCTTGCCGCGCAGGGCCGGAACGATGCAGAACGTGCAGGTGTTGTTACAGCCCACCGAGATCGAGACCCAGCCCGAGTACACCGAGTCCCGCTTGGTGGGAAGGGTGGATGGGAAAACGTCCAGCGACTCCAGGATCTCCAGCTGGGCTTCGTTGTTGTGCCGGGCGCGCTCCAGGAGCGCGGGCAGGGCCCCGACGTTGTGGGTGCCGAACACGGCGTCCACCCACGGAGCCTTCTTCAGGATTGTTTCGCGGTCCTTCTGGGCCAGGCAGCCGCCCACAGCGATTTGCATGCCGGGGTTGGCCGCCTTGACCGGCGCGAGCATCCCCAGATTGCCGTACAGCTTGTTGTCGGCGTTCTCCCGGACGGCGCAGGTGTTGAAGACCACCACATCGGCGTGCTCCCCGGATGCCGGGACATAGCCCGCATCTTCCAGCATGCCTGCCATCCGCTCGGAGTCGTGCACGTTCATCTGGCAGCCGAAGGTACGCACCTGGTAGGTACGTTGCCGGGCAGCCGGGGATGCTGTGTCGGTGGTGGCGGAAGTGCTGGTGCCGGACGCTGGGGAGGGAATGGTCAAACTCACCTGTTAAGGGTACCGGTTCACAGGAATTCCGTTGCCGCCCGTTCCCCGGCGGCGGTGTCCAGAACCTCCCCCACAATCCGGAAGGCCTGCGAGGGCTGGTATCCCTTGCGGGCAAGCATGGAGGCCAGCCGACGGGTGACTTTGTCCCGCTCGGCCCGGTCCGTGAGGTCCGCTGAGGCCTTCAGCTTGCGTTCGACGAGTTGGCGCGCAGCCGATTCCTCAGCTTCGTCGCTGAGCTGTTCCAGGGCCCGGGCAGCAATGTCCGGCTCGATGCCCTTGTCCGCGAGCTCACGCCGCAACGCTCCCTTGGCAAGCTTCCGGGTCTGGGACCTGCTCCGGACCCACATGTCGGCAAACTCCGCGTCATCGACGAGCCGGACTTCTTCGAACCGGTCCAGCACGGACTCCGCCACATCGTCCGGAACGTTGCGTTCGGCGAGCTTGCGGGCCAGCTGCAGCCTGCTCTTGGGCGAGTTGGTGAGCTGCCGCAGCACGATGGCCCGCGCCACCGACGCCGGATCCGGTTCCGGATCCTGTTCAGCCAGCGGCGCCGGGGAGAACCCGTCCCCGGCGCGGTTTCCCCTAGAAACCGTCAACGGCCTTGAGCTTCGGCGACGCTTCTGCTTCGGCCGCCGCAGGCTTCACGCCGACGCCAAGCTTCTCCTTGATGAGGCGCTCCAGTTCCGCGGCAAGCTCGGGGTTGTCCCGGAGGAAGCGCCTGGAGTTCTCCATGCCCTGGCCCAGCTGGTCGCCGTCGTACGTGAACCATGAACCCGATTTCTTGATCAGGCCGTGCTCCACACCCATGTCGATGATGCCGCCCTCGCGGGAAATGCCCTGGCCATAAATGATGTCGAATTCGGCAATCTTGAAGGGCGGGGCCATCTTGTTCTTGACGATCTTCGCCTTGGTGCGGTTGCCCACCGAGTCTGCGCCTTCCTTCAGCGTCTGGATGCGGCGGACATCGATGCGGATGGACGCGTAGAACTTCAGTGCCTTACCGCCGGTGGTGGTCTCGGGTGATCCGAAGAAAACGCCGATCTTCTCGCGCAGCTGGTTGATGAAGATGGCGGTGGTCTTGGTCTGGCTCAACCGGCCGGTGATCTTACGGAGCGCCTGGCTCATCAAACGGGCCTGGAGGCCGACGTGGCTGTCACCCATGTCGCCTTCGATTTCCGCGCGGGGCACGAGGGCTGCCACGGAGTCGATGACGATGACATCGAGGGAGCCCGAGCCGATCAGCATGTCCATGATTTCCAGAGCCTGCTCACCGGTGTCCGGCTGCGAGACCAGCAGGGCGTCGGTATCGACACCCAGCTTGGCGGCGTATTCGGGATCCAGGGCGTGCTCGGCGTCGATAAAGGCGGCGATGCCTCCCTGCCGCTGGGCATTCGCGACGGCATGCAGGGCAACGGTGGTCTTACCCGACGATTCCGGGCCGTAGATTTCGACCACGCGTCCGCGCGGCAGGCCGCCAATTCCGAGAGCAACGTCCAAGGCAATGGAGCCGGTGGGAATTACTTCAATGGGAGCACGTACTTCGTCGCCCAGCCGCATGACGGAGCCTTTGCCGAACTGCTTGTCGATCTGGGCCAGCGCTGCGTCGAGCGCCTTCTGACGATCCGGGGCTGCCGCCATGGTTCACACCTCTAGTTTTCTCGCTGTGGAGTGGCCTGAGCGGCCTTTATCTGTCATCACTGACGCTAACGGCACCCACCGACATTGTTGCCGGATGACATTGCGTATGTGGAAAACGGTCTGGAAAAAGCATAGCCCGACCCGAACAGATATTCGAACAATCCTTCGGCGTGTCAGGCTGCGGACAATCAGTTCCGGGAGGGCTTGACGTCCCTCCCGAGACGGCGCTCAGCCGGGACATCCTGCACATCGCACATCGCGAGCCAGACCTGCCGCGGGGGAACACCCGCCGCCAGCGCCTGGTCCGCGGTCCGCCCGCCAACACCTGCGAGCACCAGGGAGCTACTGAGGACGCGGGAGTATCCCGCACCGAACTCGTCGTCCATGAGCCGCCAAAAGTCGCTGATTCGCACGGATAAAGTCTCTCACGCCTGCGGCCAATAGAATGGTTGCCATGAGCAACCCAGCCGTGGAACCCGATGCTTCCGGGGCCACCGAAAACAGCGTCGACGCGGCCCTGCGATCCGTGGAGAACCAGATCAGCCTCTTCTGGCGCCGTGGACGCTCCCTCTCCCAGCAGCTGTCCCGGCAGGTCCACCCGGACATGGAGCCGGCGGCCTATGGCCTTCTCACCGTCATCCGCCGCGAAGGTCCCATCCGGCTCACCGAACTGGCAACGTGCATCGGAGTCGGCAAGCCGTCCGTCAGCCGGCAGATCGCGTTCCTTGAGAGCATCGGCCTTGTGTCGAAGGAAGCGGACCCACTCGACGGCCGGGCCCAGACGATCCGGCTGACGCCCAAGGGCGAGGAGAAGATGCACCAGGTGCAGGATGCCCGGCGTGAGGTGTTCCGTGAGCGGCTCGGGGAATGGCCGGTGGAGGACCTGCAGGCTCTCGCCGCTTACATGGCCAAGCTCAACGCGACCTATGAGCGCGACGGCTTCCCCAAGGACGAGGCGAAGTAGCGGCTTGACGGCCGGCCCTCCGGAGGGCACGCGCGGGCTCCGACAGCACGCATCACGACGAGGGGCCGCCGGCATCGCCGGCGGCCCCTCGTGTCAACTACGAAGATCTAATATGTGCGGGTCAGCGGGCGCCCGAGAGCAGTCCCTTGGCCAGTTCGTCAGACAGTTCAGTATTAAGTTCGCGGTCAAGGTAACGCTGCGAGAATTCCTGCGGGACGGTGTCCGGAACAGCAACGCCCTCAGCGACGGCAACGCGGTCGCTGACTTCGCGGAGCATGCTGGACAACGGGACGTCCAGGGCCGAGCAGATCGAAGACAGCAGCTCCGAAGAGGCTTCCTTCTGGCCGCGCTCCACTTCACTGAGGTAACCCAGGGAAACCCGGGCACTGTGTGACACTTCGCGGAGGGTACGGCCCTGACGCTGGCGAACGTCGCGCAGCACATCACCGATTTCGTGACGAAGTACTACCATCTTGCGCTCCTTCTGTTCGCTCTTTGCCTGATCGGCGAGGCCCACATCCTTCCAGCGGACAACGCCGTTCACGGATACGGGCTGCTTTACCATCTGTATCGCCTTGCTCCCTCGTACGTCAGGTCCGCCCTCATCAGGCGAACCATAATTATTTATTCATCCTAGGCGCCTCACTGATTCCGAAGCGACACAATGTAACAACTATTAGGAATCAAATTTTGTTCCCGGCAACTTTACGCCGGGTAAGCCTCGGAAGATAGGGCCTCCAGCAGCCGCTCCAAAGCAGCCGCACATGCCTGGCCCCGGATGTCCGCGCGGTTTCCCTCGAAAACGTAACCGAACGACGTCGTACCGTCCGCGGTGGCGATGCCGACGAAAACCGTTCCCACGTCCTTCCCGCCGTGTGGTTCCGGTCCTGCGACTCCTGTGGTGGACACTCCAATGTCTGCCCCGCAGACCCGCCGCGCCCCCTCGGCCATCGCTTTCGCCACGTCACCATCGACGGATCCGACGGCGTCCAGCAGTTCGCCGGGGACGCCCAGGACGTCCGCCTTGACGGAATTCTGATACGACACCACGCCGCCCTGCAGCATCCCCGAGGCGCCGGGGGTATCGGCGAGGACCGCCGCCACCATGCCCGCAGTCAGGGATTCGGCGGTCGCCACGGTCAGTCCGCGCCCGATGGCTCCGGTGACTGCTTGTTCGGCGATGCGGTGCAGATTGCTCATGGCAGCTCTCCTTGTACGCGCTGGCTGGCTGCGCGGCGGCCGTTTGCCCGCAGCTTCAGCGCTTCTACGACATATTGTCCGCCGGTCCAGACAGTGATCGCCACAGCGGCCAGCATCACCACGAAGGCCACCACACCAAGCCACGGAGCCAGTGAAGCGAGCGGGACCACATACAGCAGGATCGCGACGGTCTGCACCACGGTCTTAAGCTTGCCGCCGCGGGACGCCGGGATGACGCCGTACCTGATCACAAAGAACCGCAGTGCCGTGATCCCCCATTCGCGGGCCAGGATCGGGATGGTGATCCACCACGGCAGTTCGCCGAGCAGGGAGAGCATCACGAGGGCGGAGCCGGTGAGCAGCTTGTCCGCGATCGGATCGGCGATCTTTCCGAAGTCAGTGATCAGTCCCCGGCTGCGGGCGATGTCGCCGTCGAGCTTGTCCGTGTAAATGGCAACCGCAAACGTCAAGGCCGCGGCCCAGCGCCAGAGGCCGTTCTGGCTGTCGAATCCCGGTGCGTCCGCGACGAGGAACCAGACGAAGAACGGCACCAGGACGATCCGCAGCATCGTCAGGATGTTCGGAAGGTTCCAGATCCCGGAGGCGGAGCCTGAGCTGTTGGCTTCAGTGCTAGTCACCCTCCTAGGCTACCGTCCGGTGAGCGACCAGGCGTCTTCGGAGCCGTCTTCGTCGTCACCATAGCCTCCCGCACTGCCGTCGGCGCCGTCGTAGTACTCCACTTTCTGGGTGCGGTTGTCCAGGTCAGCCGCCACGAGGTCCTCGGCGTAGCCGCCCTGGGCGATGTTCGCGTTGGCGTTGTCGCTGAGTGCCGCGGTCTGCGAATCCGGCGCAGCAGGGGCATCCTGGCCCTTCATGGCAGCGAGGACGGCGGCTAGGTCGTCGGGCTTCACCAGGACGTCGCGGGCCTTGGAACCCTCCGACGGGCCCACCACTCCCCTGGATTCGAGCAGGTCCATGAGCCGGCCTGCCTTCGCGAACCCCACGCGCAGCTTGCGTTGCAGCATTGAGGTGGAGCCGAACTGGGTGGTGACCACCAGTTCGGTGGCCTGCAGCAGCACTTCGAGGTCGTCCCCGATGTCGTCGTCGATCTGCTTCTTCTGCGCCTCGGGCGCGACGTCGTCGCGGTACACAGCCTTCAGCTGGCCCTTGACGTGCTCAACGACCTTGTGGATTTCCGATTCCGTAACCCAGGCGCCCTGGACGCGCATGGCCTTGGACGCGCCCATCGGCAGGAAGAGCGCGTCACCCTGTCCGATGAGCTTTTCCGCGCCGGGCTGGTCCAGCACCACGCGGGAGTCGGTGACCGAGGAGGTGGCGAACGCCATGCGGGACGGGACGTTGGCCTTGATCAGGCCGGTGACGACGTCGACGGAAGGCCGCTGGGTTGCCAGGACCAGGTGGATGCCGGCGGCACGGGCCAGCTGGGTGATGCGGACAATGGAATCTTCGACGTCGCGCGGTGCCACCATCATGAGGTCGGCGAGTTCGTCCACGATCACCAGCAGGTACGGGTAGGGACGGATGACGCGTTTGGAATCGACCGGCGGGTGGACCTTGCCGGCCCGGACCGCCTTGTTGAAGTCGTCGATGTGCTTGAAGCCGTAGTTGGCAAGGTCGTCGTAACGGGCGTCCATTTCGCGGACCACCCACTGCAGGGCCTCGGCGGCCTTCTTGGGGTTGGTGATGATGGGCGTGATGAGGTGCGGTACGCCCTCGTACGCCGTGAGTTCCACGCGTTTCGGGTCCACCATCACCATACGGACCTCGTCCGGCGTGGCGCGCATCAGGATGGAGGTGATCATGGAGTTCACGAAGGACGACTTACCGGCACCGGTGGCACCCGCTACGAGCAGGTGGGGCATCTTGGCGAGGTTCGCCACCACGTAGCCGCCCTCGACGTCCTTGCCGACGCCCATGACCATCGGGTGGTCGGTGCGGCGGGCGTTCTGGCTGCGGAGCACATCGCCGAGGGACACGGTTTCGCGGTCCGTATTGGGGATCTCGATGCCGATGGCGGACTTGCCGGGGATCGGGCTGAGGATACGGACGTCACTGGACGCGACGGCGTAGGAGATGTTCTTGGACAGCGCCGTGACGCGTTCCACCTTCGTGCCCGGGGAGAGTTCGATTTCGTACCGGGTGACCGTGGGGCCGCGGCTGAAGCCGGTGACCTGGGCATCCACGTTGAACTGGTTGAGCGTTTCGGTCAGTGACGCCACGATCGCATCGTTGGCCTCCGTGCGTTCCTTCGGGATGGAGCCCGGGGTCAGCACGTCCGACGACGGCAGGGTGTACGTGACGTCCCCTGCGAGCGAGAGCTGCTCCGTGCGCTGCGGGATCGGCGTGGGCGGCGGCGCCGGGGCGACGGGTCGCGACGGCACTTGCGCGGCTGAGGCAACGGCGGCAGCACCGGCTGCGGGATTGAGTGATCCGGCAGCCACCATCCCCGGAGTCACCAGCGGGATGGCCTCGGTGGCGTTCTCGCCGCCTGCATCCTGTCCCTTGGTGCCCAACCCCTGGGCTGCCTTGATCTTCTCGACGGCGATTTCGGCCTGGGTGGGCCGGCGCACACCGGGCGCCGGACGCGGACCCTTGCCGCCTGCCTTGGTGCCGCTGGGGCTGCCGGCCGTTTCGTCGTCGTCGATGACGGCATGTTCGAAAGCCTCGTCGCCCACATATCCTTCGAGGCGGGGATCAGTCTCCTGGTCCTTGCCGAACAGCCTGCTGCGCCGCTTCTTCTTGGGCTCGTCCTTGCCGGCGTTCTCGTAGAGGTAGCTGCGGTCGTGAACGTCGCCGGGTTCCTGCAGGTCAATGCCCATGAGGTGCTCGTAGGCATCCCTGATCCGGCGGGGAATCGCGCCGAAGGGCGTAGCGGTCACAATCAGGAGGGACGTGAAGGCCAGCAGGCCGTACACGGCCACAGGCACCGCGACATGCAGGGCAGCCAGCGGCGAGGCGGCCAGGAAGCCGAGCATTCCGCCGGCCTGCCTCAGTCCGTCGAAGCCGTCCGTTACGGTGGGCTGGCCGCCGATGACGTGTGCCAGGCCGCAGCCGGCAAACGTCATGATGAGGAAGCCAATGCCGATCCTGTTGTTGCCCCGCCCGTCCGACGGCTGGCGGAACAGCCGGAAGGCACAAACGAAAAGCATGAGCGGCAGCAACAGCGACATCCAGCCGAACGTGCCGTTGACGATCGCGAACACAGTGTCGGGGAACCATCCCTTGAAACCCCACCACGCGAAGGTTGCAACAAACACGCCCAAGGCGAGGTTAAAGAGGGCTGCACCGTCGCGGCGGTCCTCGGGGGCAAGGTCGCTGACGTCGTGGCCGATCCGACGGACGCCGCCGCCGACTACGTGCCCTATTCCCAGCCACGCGCCCGCGGCCACCCGCACGAGCCACGGCTGCCGGGGTTCGACGGCAGCGATCTGGCGGGTGCGTGCGGTGCCCGATGATCCTCCGGTCCGGCTGGATTTGGACGCAGCGGAGCCGGAGCCCCTGCCCGCTGAGCTGCCTGATTTGCCGCTTGAGTTGCCTCTAGGCGCGGAGGAGGTACGTGTCGCCATACCCGCCACGGTACCCGAAGCCCGGCCAAAAACCCCGGATTTCCGGGGCGTTCCGGGATGCATGTTGCGGACGGGACGGCTGGGGCAAAGCGTCTCCGGGGGGCTCGCCCGGGTTAAACGACGGGACCCGTCCCGCAGGCAGCGGCCCGGGGGCCTGCTTTCCTGCGGGACGGGTCCCGTCAAACAATCCCGGGCGCTTACGCCTCAAGCACCACCGGAATGATCATGGGCTTGCGGCGAAGCTTGCGGTTGACCCACGTGCCGACAACACGGCGGACAACCTGCTGGAGCTGGTGCGTTGTGTGGTCCGTGTGGTTAAGCACGGCCTCTTCCAGCGCAGCATTGATCTTGGGAATGATCTCGTCGAAAACGGAATCATCCTCAGCCACACCGCGGGCGTGGATTTCCGGTCCTGAAACCACCTTGCCGGTGGCGCGGTGGATCACGGTGATGATGGAGATGAAGCCTTCGTCGCCAAGGGTCTGGCGGTCCTTCAGGTCAGCTTCCGTGACTTCGCCGACGCTGGAGCCGTCAACGTAGACGTAGCCCACCTCGACCTGGCCCACGACGTCGGCCTGGTGGTCCCGGAGGTCGATCACAGTGCCGTTGTCCGCCAGCAGGATGCTCTCGTCCGGCACGCCGGACTCGAGGGCGATCTTGCCGTTGGCAATCAGGTGCCGCGTCTCGCCGTGCACCGGCATCGCGTTCAGCGGTTCCAGGATGTTGTAGCAATACAGCAGTTCCCCGGCCGCGGCGTGGCCGGACACGTGGACCTTGGCGTTGCCCTTGTGGATGACATCGGCGCCGAGCTTGAGCAGGCCGTTGATGATGCGGAAGACCGCGTTCTCGTTGCCCGGGATCAGGCTGGACGCCAGGATCACGGTGTCGCCCTGTCCGACGACGACACGGTGGTCACCGTTGGCCATGCGGGACAGGGCAGCCATCGGCTCGCCCTGGGAGCCGGTGGACATCAGCACCACACGGTTGTCCGGCAGGTTGTCGATGTTCTTGATGTCAACCAGGATGCCCGGGGGCACGTCGAGGTAGCCGAGCTTCTCGGCAATAGCCATGTTGCGGACCATCGAGCGGCCCACGAAGGCAACCTTGCGGTTGTGGTTGGCCGCCGCGTCGAGGACCTGCTGGACCCGGTGCACGTGCGAGGAGAAGGACGCGACGATCAGGCGCTTGGACGCCTGGCCGAAGAGACGGTCAAGGGTGGGGCCGATTTCCTTCTCGGCGGTGGTGAAGCCCGGCACGTCGGCGTTTGTGGAGTCCGACATGAACAGGTCCACGCCCTCTTCGCCCAGCTTGGCGAAATGGCGGAGGTCGGTGATGCGGCCGTCCAGCGGCAGCTGGTCCATCTTGAAGTCACCGGTGTGCAGCACGGTGCCGCCGGAGGTACGGAGGAACACGGCAAGGGCGTCAGGGATGGAGTGGTTGACGGCCACGAATTCGCATTCAAACGGGCCGAACTTCTGCACCTGTCCCTCGGTGACGGTCTGGGTGATCGGCTTGATCCGGTGTTCCTGCAGCTTCGCTTCGATAAGGGCGAGCGTCAGCTGGGAACCGACCAGGGGAATGTCGGCGCGCAGGCGCAGCAGGTACGGAACGGCACCGATGTGGTCCTCGTGGCCGTGCGTCAGGACGACGGCCACGATGTCATCGAGGCGTTTCTCGATGTAGGAGAAATCGGGCAGGATCAGGTCGACGCCTGGCTGGGTCTCCTCCGGGAAGAGGACACCGCAGTCGACGATCAGCAGCTTGCCGTCGATTTCGAAAACGGTCATGTTGCGGCCGATCTCCCCCAGGCCGCCGAGCGGAACGATCCGCAGGGTGTCCTTGAGAAGTTTCGGTGGCGTGACAAGGCCGGGAAGGGCGGTTTGGGTCATAGTGCACTACTTTCCGGGCGGAACAGGAATGGTATTTGCCGATCAGGAAAAGACCATGCCTGCTTCCGCCAAATCCTCGCGGATGGTTGCGATCTCAGCTTCGTCCGGCTCCACGAGGGGCAAACGGACAACCGAGTTGGGCAGGACTCCCTGCCATTTAAGAATCTGCTTGGCCGCAACGGCCCCCTGCACACGGGTCATCGTGGCCCGGATGACAGGTTCGAGTTCAAAATTGATCTTCCGGGCGGTGCCCAGATCGTTGGCGTTCACGGCGTCGATCAATTCACGGAACCGGCGGGTAGCGACGTGGGTGGTGACGCCCACGAGCCCTACGGCACCCATCGCCATCCACTGCAGGGTCAGTCCGTCGTCTCCGGAGTAGAACAGGAGGTCGGTCTGGGACATGACGCGCGTGGCGGCGGCGAAATCGGCCTTGGCGTCTTTGACCGCAACGATGTTCGGGTGCTCGGCGAGACGGATCAGGGTCTCCGGAGCAATCTGAATTGAGGAACGGCCGGGGATGTCGTAAAGCATCACGGGAACGTCGGTGGAGGAGGCAATGGTCTCGAAGTGGGCGCGTACGCCGGCCTGGCTGGGCTTGTTGTAGTACGGCGTGACGATCAACAGACCGTCAACGCCAACCTCGGCTGCCTGCTTGGAAAGGTGCACGGAGTGCGCGGTGTCGTTCGTTCCCGTGCCGGCGATGATGGCTGCGCGGCCGCCGACAGCTTCCTTGACCGCACGGAACATGCCCACGTTCTCCTCGTCGGTGAGGGTGGAGGTTTCGCCCGTGGTGCCGGTGACGACCAGGCCGTCGCAGCCGTCGTCGACAAGCTTTTCGGCCAGTTCCGCTGCCTGCTGGTAGTCCACTTTGCCGTCCTCAGTGAACGGCGTGACCATAGCGGTCAGGAGGGTGCCAAAAGCAGGGTTATTCGCGGAAGTGTCAGCCATAGGAAAAACGTTACCCTGTCCCCGCCTTGTTAGGACAATGGCGGCCGCGTGATCGTCGTCAAATTCACACCACGAACGTCACTTGTCAATGCCGCGGGCCGGTCCCGGCTCCGCCGGTTCGCGGCCTGCCGATTCCGGGGCGGGTGCACCGCAGTAGCGGGCTACAGCATCTTCCCGCAACGACTCCGCCCACGAGGCCAGCCGCTGGGCGGCGCGGACGTAGTGGAACAGCTCTGTAGGCGTGAGGGCCTCAAGGTCGCATTCAGAGAGCCGCCGCGCCAACTCGGCGCCGGGCGGCTGGGCGGACAGGGCCACACCCTCCCTCCCCCACTGGATATCCTCGGCCGGGTTTCCGGCCACCAGCTGCCGAAAGAGATAGTCCACCACACCGGGGCTCATCGCCTTGAGCGGACCAGGTGAGGTCTCGCGTTCCGGGAGCTGGCGTTCTTGAAGTCGGCGTTCTTGAAGTCGGCGTTCCGGTGCATCATTCATACCCCGATGCTATTCGAACATATATTCGAATACAAGAGCCTGTGAGCGGGATATGAGACGATCGGCTCATGACCTCCCGTGGCACTGCTTCCCCCTCGCGGACTGCCAAAGGCACCGGCACCACAACGAGGCTCACCGGAGTCGACGCGGCCCGGGGGCTGGCGCTTCTTGGCATGATGGCCACCCACCTGCTTCCCACGTTCGAAGCAGACGCGCAGCTGACGCCCACGTGGGTCGGCCTGACTTTCTCGGGGCGTGCGGCCGCGCTGTTTGCCGTGCTGGCCGGGATCGGGCTCGCCCTGTCCACTGGAAAACAGCGTCCGCCAGAGGGCCGGGAGCTGAGCGGCGCACGCCGCGGCATAGCGTTGCGCGCCCTGGTGATCGCCGTCGTCGGGCTCTTCCTGGGCGGGCTGGAAGTGAACGTCGCGGTGATCCTGGTCCATTACGCCGTATTGTTCCTTTGCGTCCTCCCGTTCATCGGTCTTAGCATCAAGCCGCTCTGTGCGCTGGCTGCCGGCTGGGTACTGGGTTCGCCGGTGCTGGCCTACCTGCTGCGGCCGTGGCTCCTGGCGCCTTCGCCGCCGCTGCAACTGGGCCACAACCCCAACTGGGACGACCTCACCACGCCGGGCCGCCTGCTGGGCGACATTTTCCTAACCGGGTACTACCCCGTCCTGCAGTGGCTGAGCTACCTGCTGATCGGGCTGGTCATCGGCCGGCTCGCCCTGACGAAGGCGACCGTCCAGGTGCTGCTGCTGGCCGGCGGGACCGTGGTGGCAGTTCTGGCCAAATGGCTGGGGGTGCTGATGATGGATGAGTGGGGCGGCAAAGAAGCGCTGCGGGCCCACCTGGCGGACCCCCGTTACCCGCTGGACAGCCTCCTGCAGGTGAACCTCGCCGGTGTGGAGCAATCGGGCTCCTGGTGGTGGCTGGCAAGCAGCGCCCCGCATTCGGGCACAACACTGGACCTGCTCCACACTTCGGCCGTAGCGGCCGCGGTGGTAGGCGCCTGCCTGCTGCTCGGGAGGCTGGGCGAATGGCTCAGCCTGGACCTGCTGCTGCCGCTGCGGGGTGCCGGCGCCATGACCCTCACCCTGTACACGGCGCATGTGTGCCTGGTGGCCGCCATGTACCTGCAGCCGTTGCCCGCCGGATGGACCCGCGAAGGCGTGTATGCGGCGCAGGCGCTGACGGCCATCCTCATCGGAGGGTCCTTCGCGGCACTCAACTGGCGGGGGCCGCTGGAGTGGGTGGCCCACGCCGCCAGCGAGGTGGGCCGGTACCGTCGGGCGGGAATCCGCTAGGCGCCCTGGCGGAACAGCTTCAGGGCATCACGCATCGATGCGCGGGCGCGCTTGCGGTCGCCCGCGGCGTCATAGGCACAGCTCAGCCGGAACCAGGAACGCCAGTCTTCCGGCGCTTCCTCGGCTTCGGTCCGGTACTTCTCAAACTCGGCGTCTGCCGATTCCCGCACAATCCGCCCGGCGGGTGTGCGCTGCAGGTTGTCAACCGGCAGCCCGCCCTCGGCTTCGAGGACCTTGGCCATCTGTTCGGTCCGGGCACCGAACAGCAGTTCACGGACCAGGGCCCAGGCTCCGATGACCGGCAGGACCAGGTAGGCGGCACCAATGGCCTTGGCCACGGCGTTGGGATCGGCGAGGAGCAGGACGGAGCGCTGGAAGGACACCACCAGGTAGAAGACCAGCAGCAGCGTCACCGCGCCGACCCAGATTTTGGTGCGGTTCTTCTTAAAGCCGGCGAGGACGTTGCCCATTGCCGTCAGACTCCGAGGTCAAGGTAGCCGTCCAGGCCCACGGTCAGCCCGGGGTGGCCTGCTACGTTCCGCACTCCCAGCAGCACGCCCGGCATGAAGGAAGCCCGGTCGAAGGAGTCGTGGCGCAGGGTCAGCTGCTCCCCCGGTCCGCCGAGCAGGACTTCCTGGTGGGCCACAAGGCCGCGGAGCCGCACACTGTGGACGCGGATACCGTCCACATCGCAGCCGCGGGCGCCGGCGAGCTCGGTGGTGGTGGCGTCCGGACTGGCGCCAATGCCGGCGGCGGCGCGTTCGGCCGCGATCAGCTGCGCGGTGCGGACGGCGGTGCCGGAGGGTGCGTCAACTTTGTCCGGGTGGTGCAGTTCGATGACCTCAACGGACTCGAAGTACTTGGCGGCCTTGGCGGCAAAAGCGGACGCCAGGACGGAGCCGAGCGCGAAGTTCGGGGCAATGAGGACGCCCACCCCGGCATTCCGGCCCAGCAGGTCCTCAAGCGCGCCGAGCCTGGAGGCGTCCCAGCCGGTAGTGCCGACGACGGCGTGCATGCCGTGTTCGACGGCGAAGCGGACGTTCGCTTCGGTGCTTTCGGGGACGGTCAGGTCCACCACGAACCGGGCGCCGGCGCTGACCAGCTCGTCGAGGGAGTCACCGCGTCCGAGGGCCGCTACAAGCTTCATGTCGGGGGCCGCTTCAACGGCTTTCACGGCCTCGGCGCCCATGCGCCCGTTCGCGCCCAGGACGGCGACGGCAAGTTGTTCGGTCATGGACTTAACCCTACCGTCGGGCCGGCTGCGCGGATGAACCGGGACGGGAGGTTACCAGGCTCCGGCCCCTTTCTTCAGGCTCCGGCCCCGACCCATTCGACGGTCCCGTCGCTGAAGAACTGTTCCTTCCAGATGGGCACCTGGGCCTTGATCCGGTCAACGAGCTCCGAGCACACCTCGAAGGCCTGGCCGCGGTGCGAGGCGGACACGGCGCAGACCAGGGCAGGGTCGCCGATTTCCAGCATTCCCACCCGGTGCGCGGCCCAGATCCGCACTGTTTCGCCGCCGTCGCCCGCATGTTCGGCGACGAGCCGGGCGACGACGTCGGCCATCACCTGGTGGGCGGTGGGATGTGCACTGTAGCTGAGCCGCTCAACAAGCTTGCCGCCGTCGTGGTTTCTGACCACGCCGCTGAAGCTGACGACGGCGCCGGCCGTGTCGGATTCCACAGCGGCGATAGCCTGCGCCACGGAAATAGGCTCCGCGCTCAGCACGGCATTCACGATCTCGAATCCGGATTCAGTGGCCTTGTCAGTGCTCATGGCTGCCTTCCAACTGGTCGCAAAGGTGGCTGATGACCGGATCCAGCACGCTCAGGCCGTCCATGACGCCCTTGGGTGATCCGGGAAGATTGACAATGAAAGTGCGTCCGGCCGCGCCCGCGTGTCCACGGCTCAGCATGGCCATGGGAGTCTTGGCCAGTCCGGCCTGCCTGATTCCTTCCATGATCCCCGGTATTTCGCGGTCCAGCAGCGGAACCGTCATCTCCGGGGTCAGGTCATCCGGGCTCAGGCCGGTGCCGCCGCTGGTGATGATCACGGCGGGCTGCTGTGTCAGCAGGGCGCGAAGCGCGGCGCCCACGGGTTCGCCGTCGGGCACCACCATCGCAGGGAATGTCTCGAAGCCGTGCTCGGTCAGCCAATCGGTGATCACCGGTCCGGTTTCGTCGCGGTAGATGCCCGCCGCCGCCCGGTTGGAGGCAATCACGACGCCGGCCTTCCGGCCGGTGGCCTCCCCGTGGCGGTGCGGTTCGGGCTGCTGTCCGAAGGTGCTCATGCTGTCCAGTCCCCGCTCTTGCCGCCGCTTTTGGCCAGCACTCTGATGTCTGTCAATACGGCATGCTTGTCGACTGCCTTGATCATGTCGTACACGCTGAGGGCCGCGACCGACGCCGCGGTGAGCGCTTCCATTTCGACGCCGGTCACGCCGCGGGTCTTGACGGTTGCCAGGACCGCAACGGCATCCAGGCCCAGTTCGAAGTCGACAGTGACTTTGGAGATGGGCAGCGGGTGGCACAGCGGGATGAGCTCGGGAGTCTTCTTCGCTGCCATGATTCCTGCGACGCGAGCAACCGCCAGCGCGTCGCCCTTCGGCAGGTCGCCCGCGCCCAGGAGGGCGAGTACCTCCGCGGTGGTGCGGACCGTGGCGGTGGCTGTGGCCTCCCGTGTGGTCTCGGCCTTGCCGGAAACATCAACCATCTGCGCTGTCCCGTCCCGGCGCAGATGCGTCAGCCCGGCAGCGTTGTCTTCATTGTTCACAGCGTCCATACTTCCACTTCTGCGCCCGCGGCGAGCGCAGAAGTCCCCACCGGGACATGGATCAGGGCGTTGGAATTGGCCAGGGCATGGATCAGGTGCGAGCCTGCGCCTCCTTCGAGCCGGACCGAGCCGTCCGGAAGGAGCGTGCCGCGCCGGAGCTGGTGCTTCCCCTCGGGTGACTCCAGCGGTGCCGCCAGCCTGGCCAGGATTGCCGGCCGCGGGGCCGGTGCGCCGAACAACGAGCTGAGGACAGGGCGCAGGAACATTTCGAAGGAGACCAGGCAGCTGACCGGGTTACCCGGGAAACCCACGAACGGGACACCGTCGAACCGCCCGATCCCCTGGGGCCCGCCGGGCTGCATGGCCACGTGCAGGAATTCCACGTCCTGTCCCGCGGCTGCCTGCCTGACCACCTCGTAGGCTCCTTTGCTGACACCGCCCGTGGTGACGATCAGGTCCACTTGCGGGGCATGCCTCCGCAGCATGGCCGTCAGCTCGTCCGGACTGTCCGTTGAGATCGCAGCCCGCAGGACATCCAGCCCGGCCTGGCGCATGGCGGCTTCGAGGAGCGTGCCGTTGGCGTCGTAGATCTTGCCGGGTTCCAGCGGGCTGCCAGGCTCCACCACTTCGTCGCCCGTGGTGGCGAGGAGCACCTTCAGCTTCCGGTGTACCGTAACCTGCGTGATGCCCAGCGCCGCCAGCAGCCCCAGCTGGCCCGGGCCCAGAAACGTTCCGGCGGCGAGCGCCAGCTCCCCGGCCCGGATGTCGCTGCCCGCATTGCGGACGTATGTGCCTGGGTCCGTTGCCGGCAGCCGGACGGTGGCCGCCGCTCCGGGTTCCGGAAAGGAGTCCGGAACCGCCTTTTCAACGGGTACGACGGCGTCGGCTCCGGCAGGAATCATGGCTCCGGTCATGATCGGCGCGGCCGTGCCCGGTTCCAGCGCCGCAGCAGTGGCACCGGCCGGGATGGGCGCCACCACTTTCAGGTCTGTCCCGCCGTCGGGAATGTCTTGGCTGCGGACGGCGAAGCCGTCCATTTGGGAGTTCGCAAAGGGCGGCAGGTCCACGGGCGCGGGGATATCCGCTGCGAGCCCGCGTCCCAGCGCCGCCTGGAGCGGCAACTCTTCGGTACGCCCGGGACCGCTGAAGTCCGCAAGGAGCTCTCGTACCGCCTCGCGGTGGGCCTCCACGGTGCGGGCCTGGTGGCCGTGCCCTGTGGCGGTGTGACCATGACTGTTGTCGGTGCGGTGCATACGTTCCTTACCTGGGTCCTGGCGTGCTCGGATGCCGGGCGTACCGGGGCCGCCGGCCCGCTACGGCGTCACGTCAACTCTAATGGTGTGGAATCCGGTGGCGCCGTCCGGGGCGACCCGGGACGGCTTTTCAATCTGCGGCACACCGTTGAGGTCCGTGGCCCGGACCTGGATCTCATACTGCCCGGGCGTGAGGGGCAGTGAGAGCTGCCACTGGTACCAGGTATCCCGGGACATGCCGGGTGCAAGTTCCGCCGCCTGCCAGCGGCCGCGATTAACGCGGAGTTCCACTGTGCCTATTCCGGTGTGCTGGGCCCACGCGACACCGCCGAAAGCCACCGTTCCGGCACGCACCGGCCGGCCGGTGCGCGGGACGTCGATGCGTGAGGACGTTTTGATGGGTCCGCGCTCGCTCCAGCCGCGGGGGGTCCAGTACCCGGCGTCGTCGGCGAACCGGGTCACTTTTAGTTCCGTGAGCCATTTGGTGGCAGAAACGTAGCCGTACAGGCCGGGCACAATGAGCCGCACCGGGAAGCCGTGCTCCAGCGGCAACGGTTCGCCGTTCATGCCGACGGCGAGCAGGGCGTCCCGTGTGTCCGTCAACGCTTCCAGGGGTGTGCCGGCCGTCCAGCCGTCACTGCTGCGGGACAGCACCATGTCCGCACCGCTCTGCGGCCCGGCCATGGCCAGCAGCTCCCGGACCGGCCAGCCCAGCCACAGCGCGTTGCCGATGAGGTCCCCGCCCACTTCATTGGAGACGCAGGCGATGGTGATGTGGCGTTCGGTCATGGGCTTCGAAAGCAGCGTGGCGAAGTCGAGCTCGATGTCCCGTTCCACCATTCCCGTGACCTTGAGGACCCAGGTGTCCGGGTCCACTGCCGGAACAGTGAGGGCAGTGTCGATCCGGTAGAAGTCCCGGTTGGGCGTGACCAGCGGACTGATGCCGTCAAGCCTCAGCTCAGCTCCTGCCGGAACCGGCGGGACCGGGGATGCCGGGGACGGCAAGGCAAGTTTGCTCCGGAATTCGCTGACGCCGGCCGCGGCGGCGCGCAGGGCAACAGCAAGCGCGCCTCCAAGGATCGCGACGACGGCGGAGCCGCCCAGTGCCTGCATGAACCGGCGCCGGGCCGGTCCGGCCGCCGCGGCTGCCGGGCCCCAGTCGCGGAGGCGTGACATCAGCCAGCGCAGGACCAGGATTCCGGTTCCGGCCGCAAGCAGGGGCAGCGCAATGGCGCTGCCGGTTGCCTGTTCCCGGCCAAGGACCGCCGCCAGGCCCGCCACACCAAATAGGGCGATGACTGCAAACCCTGCTAAGCGGCGCCGCCACTCCAGGAGGCCGGCTAGCGCAGCGAGGGCGGCTATGGCCAGTCCCATGCCGACGAGCAGCGCCAGCTTGTCCGCCGTGCCGAACACTGAGATGGCCCAGTCCTTCACGGCCGGAGGTACGGCATCGATCACTGCACCGCCAACGCCGGTCAAGGGCGAAAGTGAGGGGCTCACGAGGGCGGCGGCGAGTTCGCCAGCCACCACACCGACGGCCACGGCGACAACGCCTGCGGCCGCTGCCCGCCGGCCGGCGGCGGCGACCGCGCCGGGGACGGCGGCAGGAACAGCGTCGGGAGGCATTTTCGCGGATCCCCTTCCCTGCGGATCAGTGTCCACGGCGCACCTTCGCTTCCGTCATGTCCTGGCTTCCGGTTGAACTCCGGCGCGGGGCGTCCGACGGGTGAGCCCGGTCCGGGGCGGGCAGGCGCAGCGAGAACCGGCAGCCGCCGTCGACATTTTCCACCGTCACGCTGCCCTCGTGGGCGCGGATGATTCCGGCCACCATGCTGAGCCCGATCCCGGCGCCGCTGTAGCCCGCGGCTTCCGGTTCCGGTCCGGAGATACCCGTGCCGCCGGAGCGGCTGCGCGAGGGATTCTTCTGCCATCCGGTGTCGAAGAGGCGGGGGATGTCCTCCGGTGCAATTCCGCCGCAGCGGTCCGTCACCGAAACCACCGCATCGTCCCCGTCCCTGGTGACTTCAACGGTCACGCCGGAGGCGGGGTGGCTGTACAAAATGGCATTCAGCACCACGTTGCGGACCGCCCGCCCCAAGGAGGGGCCGTCCGCGAGGGCCAGGCACTCCCGCACCCCGCCGCCGTCGAGCCTTATCTTCCGGCGGGTGGCGAGCGGTGCGAGGTCCGCGATCGCGTCGCTGGCGAGGTCGTAGAGATCCAGCGGTTCGGCCTTGAGCCGCAGGGTGCCTGCCTGGATCTTGGAGAGCTCCAGGAGATCATTGACCATGATGGCCATCTGGTCTGTCTGGCTGATGATTTTGCGGTAGTAGCCGCTGACGTCGTCGGCCATTCCGTCTTCAAGCGCTTCGGCCATCGCGCGCATGCTGGCCAGAGGCGTGCGAAGGTCGTGCGAAATCCAGCTGACGAGTTCGCGGCGGGAGTTCTCGACGGCAGCCTCCCGCTCCCGGGATTCAGCCAGCCTGCGGCTGCTGCGTTCCAGTTCGTCCGCCAGTTCCGAGAGCTCGGAACTCATGAGCGGCGCCGGCAGGCCCGGATGCTCGCCGCGTCCAATGCTCCTTGCGGCAGCTGCGAGGAGTTTGGCGTTGCGCGACACGCGCGCCCCGAGGACCAGTGAGATGGCCACGGCCACCGCGGATGCGATGGCCAGAACGTACCACATGACCTCCAGGTCCCGGGCGGAAATAACCATCGCATTGAAGGCGCTCACCATGCCTGCGGTCAGGACCGCAACGGTGGACAGCACCACCACGCAGATCTGGACGGCGATGGACGTCCTGCGAAGTGGTCTGAGCAGCAGCAGCGATGCTGCTCCAATGACCACGGCCCAGAGCAGCGCCCAGGCCACGATGGCGAGAAGTTCAGCTGTTTGCACCGGAGGCTCCGTCCGGAGTGTCCAGCCGGTAGCCCACGCCCCACACCGTCTTCAGGAGGGCAGGCCGGGTGGGATCCGCCTCGATCTTTTCGCGCAACCGGCGGACGTGAACGGTGACCGTGGAGAGGTCCCCGAAGTCCCAGCCCCACACGGCCTTGATGAGTTCCTCCCGGCTGAACACCTGGTTGGGGCGGCGCAGCAGGAAAGCCAGCAGGTCGAACTCCCGGATGGTCAGCGCAAGCGGTGTTCCGTGATGCGTCACGGTCCGGGCGGCAGGGTTGAGCTCAAACCCGGCAACCTCGACAGCAGGATCGGGGCTGAATTCCTGCACGCTGCGGCGCAGGACAGAGCGCACCCGGAGCACCAGTTCGCGGGGCGAGAAAGGCTTAGTGATGTAATCGTCCGCGCCAACCTCCAGCCCCAGGATCCTGTCATCCTCCGTCCCCAGGGCCGTCAGCATGATGACGGGGACGCTCGTCGTCTGGCGGAGCCTGCGGCACACTTCCACGCCGTCCAGGCCGGGCAGCATGCGGTCCAGCAGAACAAGGTCGGGGTGCCGCTCCGCGGCGAGGCGCAGGGCCGTAAACCCGTCCGCGGCGAGGTCCACCTGGAAGCCCGCCTGCACAAGGTAGTCACGGACCACGCCGGCGATGGTCTGTTCGTCTTCGACGAGGAGTATCCGCCGGTTTCCGACTGTGGCCTGGGCCGGTGCCGGCTGGGACTTGTTCACTCCTCCAGCATAGGTTCGGGGCCTGGGTGTGGCGCGGCTTTGCCGCCCGCTGTGGCGATCCGTAGGGATTCCGTAAGATCCGCGGAGTCATGGGCGTGATGGTTGACCCCAAGGTGGCGTAGCCTGAATTCATGAGTGTTCAGCTTGGTATGCCGCAACCCCGGGAGGGCGCAGGTTCCGACCCGCGAGTGCCGTCGCTGCCGTCGCGCCCGGAGGGCATGCCCGCGGGCCTCATGGACCGGTACGGACGCCGCGCCACAGACATGAGGTTGTCCCTGACGGACAAGTGCAACCTGCGCTGCACGTACTGCATGCCGGCCGAAGGCCTCGAATGGCTGGCCAAGCAGGCCGTGATGTCCGCCGAGGAAATCGTCAGAATAGTTCGGATCGGCGTCGACATGCTGGGGGTGCGCGAGCTGCGCCTCACCGGCGGCGAGCCCCTGGTCCGGGCCGACCTACTGGACATTATCTCTGCCTTGCGCCAGGCGCACCCGGAGCTGCCGATCTCCATGACCACCAACGCGGTGGGGCTGGATAAGAAGGCGGCCGGACTAAAGGCTGCCGGCCTTTCCCGGATCAACGTTTCGCTGGATTCCCTGCACGAGGAGACGTTCACCAAGCTGACCCGGAGGCCTTTCCTGGACAAGGTATTGGCCGGCGTGGACGCCGCGTGGGCCGCCGGGCTTGGTCCCGTGAAGCTCAACGCCGTCCTGATGCGCGGAATCAACGACGCCGAGTCCCCGTCGCTGCTGGCGTGGGCCCTGGACCGCGGCTATGAACTCCGCTTCATTGAGCAGATGCCGCTCGACGCCGACCACGGCTGGACCCGCCGGAACATGATCACCGCGGCCGAGATCCGCGAACTCCTGTCCGTCGACTACGTGCTCAGCGCCGATCCAAGGGACCGTGACGGTGCACCGGCCGAACGCTTCGAAGTACGCCGCAGGGCCCCGGGTTCCGCCGAGGCCGCCGGCCCCGTGCTGGGAACAGTGGGAATCATCGCCTCCGTCACCGAACCGTTCTGTTCGGACTGCCGCCGCACCCGGATCACGGCTGAGGGCAAGATCATGAGCTGCCTGTTCTCACGCGAGGAAGTCGATCTCCTGGGGCTGCTGCGCGAAGGCGCCACGGATGAGCAGCTCGCCGGGCGCTGGCAGGACGCCATGTGGATCAAGCCGAAAGCCCACGGCATGGACCACGTCGGTTTGGACGCTCCGGACTTCGTCCAGCCGGACCGCAGCATGAGCGCCATCGGAGGCTGAAGCATTGAACGTACGTTATTTCGCTGCCGCGCGCGCTGCGGCAGGGGTGGACGAGGAAAAGTTCGAACTGACCGACGGCGCCACCCTGGAGGAACTGTTGAGCGCCGTGCTCGACGTCGACCGCCCGGTTCCGCCCGCCGGTACCCCGCCGCTCGCGCGGCTTCTTTCGCGCAGCAGTTTCCTGCTCAATGAAGTGGCCGTGCGCGACCGGTCAGTGGTCCTGGGGCCGGATGACGTAGTGGACGTGCTGCCGCCGTTTGCCGGCGGTTAGGGATCGGGCAGGTTCTTACGACGGGCCGCCCCGTTCCGTGCCGAGGGCCAAGGCCAGCAGTGAATTCCTGCTCCTTACACCGCATGCAGCAAAAACAAGTTTGAACTGGTCCTGCACCGTGTAGGGGCTGATCCGAAGTGCCGCCGCCAGCGCCGCGGTGTCCAGTCCGCCCGCGGCGAGTTCCAGCAGGCTGCGCTGCCTCCGCGTCAGGCCGAAGCACCGGGCGAACACGTCAAGCCGTTCCCCCGCCGGGCATTCCTGAATGGTCACTGCCAGCTTCGCTGCCCCGTTCTCCCGCGGGTCCAGCCGGAATGACCTGAGCACTGCCCACCGGCCGCTGCCGATGCTTACCCGGGCGGACGCCGGATGGGAATCCACTCCGGCCTCCCGTGCCAGGAGTTGCGCGGCCACGTTGAAGACCTCGGCCGGGACGGCCTCGAACGGCCGGGGCCCCGGCTGCAGCAGGCAAAGCCAGTCGGCCGCCGAGGCGCTCCGGCTCGTTACTTCCAGCTCCGAGTCCAGCGTCAGCACCGCCTGCTGGGGCAGCCCCGCCACGGGCGGCACGTCGCGGCGGGGCTTCGCATCGAGCCTCATCCGGGCTGCCCTGCTTCGCCGCAGGCCAGCCGCGATGACGGGCGCCACAGCCGCCAGGTGCTTCGCTTCGAGGTCCGTAAATAGCCCGTCATCTGCGCTCCGCCACAGATCAAGCCAGCCCCAGCAGCCGTATCTGTCCGCGAACACCGTGGACAGGACATCCACCACCCCGTACCGCCGGAGGACGCCGTTCCAGAGCGGGCTCCGGGCAGGGTCTCCCCCGGTTGCCGTCCGCAGCGTCACCGCGGGCGGCCCGTTGTCGATGAGCGCCGTCCACCGGCCGGGAGTCGTCACATACTTCAACCTGATCAGGGCCGGCAGTTCCTGCGGGCAGGGAATTCGGGCCATCGGTGAAATTCCGGTGCACGTTTCGGGGTCGGTCAGGGGCCACACAAACGAACTGAACGGAACAATGCCGCCAATCTCCGCTAACAGGGCTGCGCGCAAGTCATGGTCCTCCAGCGGCGAACCGCAGAGGTCACCGATCCTTTCCAGGCTTCGGCTCGCCGCCCAGTGCGTGGTCATGCAAACAGTATGGCCCCGGGAACCGCAGCACGTGGGGGTCACAGGACCCCGGTGATCACGGCCCGGCAAGATGTCTCCGCCCAGATTTCTGGGATACCGGTCCCTCCCGCGGTGTGCCTACCGTGAGCTGTGCGGAAAACCTAAACGGAAGGCAAGGACATGTACACGCTTCAGATTGAGCACGGTATCAAGGACTTCGCGATGTGGAAGGACGCCTTCGACCGGGACCCCGTCAACCGGGCAGCCTCAGGCGTGCTGGCACATCGCATCAGCCGGCCAGTGGACGACCCGCGTCATGTGGTGGTGGAACTCGACCTTGCGCGTCGGGGACAGGCCGAGGAACTGCTGGCCAAGCTCCGCCAGCAGGTATGGAACTCGCCAGCCGCGGCTCCGGCCCTGGACGGTGCACCGAAGGCGCGGATTCTGGAATCAGCAGGCTGATTGCCTCCCGGTAGGCCCCAAGCGTCCGTTCGCGCTGTCAGGTACGGCGGCAGACAGAGGTCATGAACGGCGCGAAGGCTGCGGCGTCGGCCAGGCGGACCTCGGACGTGTGCGTCAGCACGCCGTCGTCCACCCGGAAAATGTGCCGGGACGTGTCCCGGCCGTTGCGGCGTTCCACGGTGAGCACTCCGCCATGCAGGCTGCACCGGATCGGAGCTTCCCGCGGCAGGCCCACGCTGTCCACGTGGTACCAGACGGTGTCCGCGTGGTCAGGGTCCATGGTGAACATGCCATGCCGCTCAAAACGGATCCCCTCAGCTTCCGTGTGGCGGTAGCTCTGTAGCACCGCGTACCCGCCGGCGGCCTTGGTGAAGGTCACCTCCGCCGCCGCAGTCCTGGCAGGCCGCCGGGGTGTGGCCTCAATGTGGGTCGTCCCCGTCCAGTGCCCGAGGAAATCCTCCAGCTCTTTGTGCACAGTGCCCGGGTGCGGACGGTCCATTGCTCCTCCAGTGTGGCCCCGGGTTCATCATCACGCCCCGCGGATGGAGTTGTCCAGCGTGTAGCTGTCCAGCGAAGGGCGGGCGGGCTCAGAGGCCGAAGGTTTCGCGTTCCTCGAACGGACCCACTACTGTCACGGTCCGGGGTGCCGCCGCAAGCTCCTGCGCCAGTTCCCGTACCTGCTCCACGGTGACGCTCTTGATCTGCCGGAGCGTCTCCTCGATGTCCTGGTATTCGCCGGACACCAGTTCGGCCCTGCCCAGCCGCGACATCCGTGATCCGGTGTCTTCGAGCGCCAGGACGATCCCGCCACACAGCTGGCCCACGGCCTTCCTGAGTTCGTCCTCGGAAATGCCGTGCTCCGCCAGCTTGTCCAGTTCGGCACCCAGCAGCTCAACGACCTGGCGGACCTTCGAGGGAGTGCAGCCCGCATACATGCCGAAATAGCCCGCGTCAGCATAGGACGAGGCAAAGGAATAGGTGGAGTACACCAGGCCGCGCTTTTCCCGTACCTCCTGGAACAGGCGCGAGGACATGCCGCCGCCCAGCACGGCGTTAAGCACGCTCATGACGTAGCGGCGCCCGTCCGTGGCGACGATGGTGGGGCAGCCCATGATGATGTTTGCCTGCTCGACGGGTCGCTTGACCACGTGGAGTCCGGCGGTTCCGCTGATGCGGGCCCGTTCGGTGGAGCGCCGCTCCACGGGTGCGGCGCCGGCCTCCAGCGCCCAGCCCGCCTGATGGAGGGCATCAACCACCAGTCCGCAAACGACGTCGTGGTCCAGCCCGCCGGCCGCGGTGATGACCAGTTCGTCCGGGCGGTAGTACCGGCGGTAGTGGTCCCAGACGGAATCGCGGGCAACGGCCCTGATGGCCTCCGGTGTTCCGCCGATCGGGCGTCCCAGCGGATGCGTCCCCAGCACCGCGGCAACGAAGTGCTCGTGGGCGACGTCCGTGGGGTCGTCGCTGTCCATCGCGATCTCCTCCAGGATGACGTCGCGTTCCTGCTCCATCTCCTGCGGGTCCAGGACTGCTCCGGTAATCATGTCCGCGATGACATCGATGGCCATCGGAAGGTCCGTGTCGAGAACCCGGGCAAAATAGCAGGTGCTTTCCTTGGCGGTGGCCGCGTTGGACTCCCCGCCGACCTCATCAAAGGCGGACGCAATTTCCAGCGCGGTACGCCGCTTGGTGCCCTTGAACAGGAGGTGCTCCAGGAAATGGGTGGACCCGTGCTGCCCGTGGGCTTCGTCCCGTGAACCCACGCCAACCCAAAAGCCGATGGTCGCGGACCGTTGGCCGGGCATGGCCTCCGTCAGTACACGCACGCCTCCGGGGAGCACGGAACGGCGAACCACGGACCCGCCGTCGGCTCCGTGGATCAGGGTGTCTCCGGGATGGTTCTGCACGAGCGGCAGGGGTACGACAGTCATCAAGGCCTTTCAGGAAAACGGTGCCAAATCTGCCTGCAATCGTACCAGCGGACCACTGCTGCCATGCCCGGGGAACTGGCGATTCAATCGGGCGGCTTAACGGCGGCGGGGCCGGTGGAAGTTCCACCGGCCCCGCCGTCATGCTGGTACTACGAAGTGCGCTGCAGACTACTCTGCGGCTGCCTCGGCGACCTCGGCGCTTTCAGCGCCTTCTTCCTCGGCGATGACCGGGGAGAGGGACAGCTTTCCGCGGTCGTCGATCTTGGTGATCTCGACCTGGATCTTCTGACCCACGGAGACGACGTCCTCGACGTTGTCAACGCGCTTGCCGCCGGCGATCTTGCGCAGCTCGGAGATGTGCAGCAGGCCGTCCTTGCCCGGGGTGAGGGAAATGAAGGCGCCGAAGGTGGTGGTCTTGACGACCGTACCCAGGTAGCGCTCTCCGATTTCCGGAACCTGCGGGTTGGCGATGGCGTTGATCGCGGAGCGTGCGGCGTCGGCGGACGGGCCGTTGGTGGCGCCGATGTAAACGGTGCCGTCGTCCTCGATGGAGATGTCCGCGCCGGTGTCTTCCTGGATCTGGTTGATCATCTTGCCCTTGGGCCCGATGACCTCGCCGATCTTGTCCACGGGGATCTTGACCGCGATGACACGCGGAGCGAACTCGGAGAGTTCGTCCGGGGTGTCGATCGCGGAGTTGATGACCTCGAGGATGTGCAGGCGTGCTTCGCGGGCCTGCTTCAGAGCGGCGGCCAGGACCGAGGCCGGGATACCGTCGAGCTTGGTGTCCAGCTGGATGGCCGTGACGAACTCGGAAGTACCGGCGACCTTGAAGTCCATGTCGCCGAAGGCATCTTCGGCGCCGAGGATATCGGTCAGTGCCGCGTAGCGGGTCTGACCGTCAACCTGGTCGGACACCAGGCCCATGGCGATACCTGCAACGGCCGCCTTCAGCGGCACGCCTGCGTTGAGCATCGACAGCGTGGAGGCGCAGACGGAACCCATCGACGTCGAACCGTTGGAGCTGAGGGCCTCAGACACCTGGCGGATGGCGTAGGGGAATTCCTCGCGGGACGGCAGGACGGGCACGAGTGCCCGCTCGGCCAGGGCGCCGTGACCGATTTCGCGGCGCTTGGGCGAACCCACACGGCCGGTTTCACCGGTGGAGTACGGCGGGAAGTTGTAGTTGTGCATGTAGCGCTTGCGCGTTACCGGCGACAGCGAGTCGATCTGCTGTTCCATCTTCAGCATGTTCAGCGTGGTGACACCCATGATCTGGGTCTCGCCGCGTTCGAAGATGGCCGAACCGTGAACGCGGGGCAGGACCTCGACCTCGGCGGTGAGCTGGCGGATGTCCGTCAGGCCACGGCCGTCGATGCGGATCTGGTCCTTCAGGATGCGCTGGCGCACAACGTGCTTGGTCACCGAGCGGAAAGCTGCGGACAGCTCCTTCTCGCGTCCCTCGAACTGGCCGGCGAGCGAAGAAGTGACGTCGTCCTTGAGCTGGTCCGAAGCGGTGTCGCGCTCCTGCTTGTCAGCAATCTGGAAGACAGCAGCCAGCTTCTCGGCGGCAGCGGCTTCAACGGCGGCGTAGGCGTCGTCTTCGTAGTCGAGGAAGACCGGGAACTCTACGGTCGGCTTGGCGGCGCGGGCGGCAAGGTCTGCCTGGGCGTCGCACAGTGCCTTGATGAACGGCTTGGCGGCTTCGAGGCCCTCGGAAACAACCTCTTCGGTGGGGGCGGTGGCGCCCTGTTCCTTGATGAGGTTCCAGGAGTTGTCCGTAGCTTCGGCTTCAACCATCATGATGGCGACGTCGTCACCGGCAACGCGGCCGGCAACGACCATGTTGAACACGGAGTTCTCGAGCTGGGAGTGCTTCGGGAACGCAACCCACTGCGAACCGTGCTCGTCGGCAACGAGGGCAACGCGGACGCCGCCGATCGGGCCGGAGAACGGCAGGCCGGAGAGCTGGGTGGACATCGAGGAGGCGTTGATGGCCACGACGTCGTAAAGCTCGTCCGGGTTGATCGCCAGGACGGTGACGACGATCTGGACCTCGTTGCGCAGGCCCTTGATGAAGGCCGGACGCAGCGGGCGGTCCATGAGGCGGCAAGCCAGGATGGCTTCGGTGGACGGGCGTCCTTCGCGGCGGAAGAACGAGCCCGGGATGCGGCCGGCGGCGTACATACGCTCTTCGACGTCAACGGTCAGCGGGAAGAAGTCAAAGCCTTCACGCGGGTGCTTGCCGGCAGTGGTTGCGGACAGCAGCGCGGTGTCTTCGTCGATGTACACCATGGCTGCGCCGGCTGCCTGCTTGGCAAGGCGGCCGGTTTCGAAGCGGATTACACGCTTGCCGAAGCGGCCATTGTCAATGACGGCTTCTGAGAACTGGATTTCGGGACCCTCCAAGAGAGTCACCTCCGTTTCTTGGTTAACGGAAGTCCAGCCGCATCAACCCAGTCCAGCATCTGTCTACTGGCCTGCACTGCACCCGGTCATCGATCGAGACCCACGGGCCGGGCTTCATTCTTCGAAGCCGTTCCCGGGAATCACTACCGAGGACCGCGAATGCGTGATGCGGTTGATCCTCCTGTTTAGTTTTGTTTGAAGAAGGCGGCCCTTTCCGTCACGGAAGGGGCCGCCCCTCAGGTCTGACTAGCGGCGCAGGCCGAGGCGCTCGATGAGCGCACGGTAGCGGTTGATGTCAGTGTTCTTGAGGTAGGTGAGCATGCGCTTGCGACGACCAACCATGGCCAGCAGACCGCGCTGGGTGTGGAAGTCGTGCTTGTGCTCCTTCATGTGCTCAGTGAGATCCTTGATCCGCTGAGTGAGGACTGCAACCTGGACCTCCGGTGAACCGGTGTCGCCTTCGGACGTTGCGAAATCCTTGATGATGGACTGCTTTACAGCGGCGTCAAGTGCCACAATAACTCCTAGAGATGTGCCGTGAGGCCCGAATCAGTAACTCACTGCCGGGTGTGCCAGTGCCGGAAATCCGCGGTAACCCGGGAAATCCTGCACATAACAAGAGCCAGCCGCCACGGACTGCAGCCGGATCCAACGTTTAGTTTACCGGCCCGGCCGCAATCTTGTCGAAACACGCCGTGCAGCGCGACCGCTGTGGGCGGGCCGGTTAGTGGCGCGCCAGCAGATCGCGGACGGCGGCAACACCGCGGTAGACCTCCATAAATGAGGTGCTGAGCGGCGAAAGCCCGATCCGGATGCCGTGCGGTGCCCGGAAATCCGGGATGACGTCCTGCGCCCAGAGCTGCGCCGTCATCTCCCGGAAGTCCGGATGGTCCACGGTGATGTGGCTCCCCCGGCGCTCCGGATCCCGCGGCGTTGCCAGGAGGACGCCGGCCGGAGCCAGCCACGCGTCATGGAGTTCGAGCGCGAACGCCGTGAGTTTCCGGGATTTTTCCCGGAGTGCGGACATGCCGGCTTCTTCGATCAGGTCCAGCGTGCCCTGCATCGCGATCATGCCGAAAATTGCCGGCGTTCCGCTGAGGAAGCCGCGGATCCCGGGAGCAGGCTCGTAGCCGGCCGCCATTTCGAACGCGTCCTTACGGCCCATCCAGCCCCAGATCGGCTGGCTCAGCCCCGGGAGGTGCCGCGAGTTGATGTAGGCGAAGGCCGGCGAGCCCGGTCCCCCGTTGAGGTACTTGTAGGTGCAGCCCGCGGCGAAGTCGACGCCGGCGGCGTCCAGGTCGATCTCCACCGAACCGGCGGAATGGCACAGGTCCCATACCACCAGCGCGCCGGCGTCATGCACTGCCGCCGTGATCGCCGGCAGGTCTGCGAGATAACCGGAGCGGTAGGCGATCTGGCTGAGGACCACGACGGCGGTGGCCGGCCCTGCCGCCTCGCGCACCTGGTCAACGGTCACCCCGGCGGCGGGATCGGCCTCGATCCATCGCAGCGTCAGCCCCTCTTCCCGGGCGATCCCTTCGAGGAGGTAACGGTCCGTGGGGAAGTTGTCCGTATCCAGCACGATTTCGGTCCTGGCGGGGTCCCTGACCGCAGCGAGGGCGGCACGGATCAGCTTGTACAGGACAACCGTGGTGGAGTCGGCAATGATGGTTTGCCCGGGGGCGGCTCCGAGCACTGCCCGGCCCAGCTGGTCGCCAATAGCTTCCGGCAGCTGGAGCCATTCCTCGTCCCAGCCCCGGATCAGCCGGCCGCCCCAGCTGTGCTGGATGAAGCTGCTGATATCCGTAGCTGTCCGTTTGAGCGGACGGCCCAGCGAGTTCCCGTCCAGGTAGGACAGGTCGGTGTCAGTTCCGATGAAGTGGTCGCGGTAGCCTGCCAGCGGGTCTGAGGCGTCGAGTTCGACGGCACGCTGCCGCAGGGCATCTTGGGTCTGATGAACCGTACTCATTGGCCGATCTCCGTCCGGACGGCAAAAAGCTCGGGAAAGAACGTCAGCTCCAGGGCCTTCTGCAGGAACGCGGCCCCGCTGGATCCGCCGGTGCCGCCCTTCATGCCGATGGTCCGCTGCACCGTCCGCAGGTGGCGGAAACGCCACAGCTGGAAGTTGTCTTCCAGGTCCACCAGTTCTTCGCATGCCTCATAGGCACCCCAGTTGTCCGCCGCGTTTTCGTAGATGTGCTTGAACACCGGCACCAGTTCGGGGCAGAACTGGTGAGCCTTCGTGACGTCGCGCTCCAGCAGGGATGCCGGAATATCAAACCCCTGCCGGTGGAGGTAGGCGAGGAATTCGTCGTAGATGCTGGGCGCCTCAAGGACGTTGCTCAGCTGCTGGTACGCCTCAGGGTCGGATTCGAACACCGGAAGCATCTTGCGGTTCTTGTTGCCCAGGACGAACTCCACGGCCCGGTACTGGCTGGACTGGAACCCGGAGGAGTTGCCCAGGAAGCCGCGGAACTGGGAATACTCGGTGGGCGTCAGCGTGGCCAGCACGGACCACTGTTCGGTCAGTGTCTTCTGGATGTGCTTCACTCGCGCGATCGCTTTCAAGGCGGATCCGAGGTCATCGCTGCGGAGCCAGGCCGCGGCGCTGCGGAGCTCGTGAAGGACCAGCTTCAGCCACAGTTCAGTGGTCTGGTGCTGGATGATGAAAAGCAGTTCGTCGTGGTGTTCGGGATTGCTGACCGGTTGCTGTGCGCTGAGCAGCGTGGGCAGTTGCAGGTACGACGCGTAGCTCATCCGCGAACTGAAGTCCCGGACAATGTCCTTTTCCAGTTTCCTCGTGTTCTTCTCAACGGACACAGCGGTGCCTTCCTTGCCAGTGACTGGGGTCAGCGCCGGAACAGGATGTCGTGGGCCTGGACCACGTCCAGGCACATCTGTTCGACGAGCGCCTCCGGCCCACGGTACGCCACCATGCCCCGCAGCCGTGCCACGAACTCCACAACTACTGTCTGGCCGTACAGATCGAAGTTTTCAACCGGTTCTTCCGGACGGTCAATAACGTGGGCTTCAACCTGCCGGCTGACGCCGTCGAATGTGGGGTTGGAGCCGACGGAGATGGCTGCCGGCCATCTGGTGCCGGCCTGGTCCACGAGCCAGCCGGCGTAGATTCCGTCGGCGGGGATGTAGCCGCTGGCTTCGGAGGACAGGTTTGCGGTGGGGAATCCGAGTGCACGCCCGCGGGCAGCACCGTGCACCACCTCGCCGCGCATCCGGTGCGGGCGGCCCAGCACGGCAGCCGCCGTGGCCACGTCGCCGTCCCGCAAGGCCTCACGAACCCAGGTGGACGAACAACGGCGGTCCTCGCCGCCGTCGTCGTGGATGGGAAAACCTTCTGAGCCGAATTCACTGATGACCTGGACAGTGAAGCCGAACTTCTCCCCCAGCTCCTGCATGGTGGAGAGGTCACCGGAGTTGCCGCGGCCAAACCGGGCGTCGTGGCCGATCACCACGTGGCTCGCCTTGAGGCTGCCGACGAGGACGCCGGCCACAAATTCTTCCGGCGTCAGACTGGCCAGCTCCAGGGAGTATTTCATGACCAGGACGGCGTCCAGGCCCAGCTCGCCGAGGGCAACGAGCTTGTCCTCCAGGCCCATGATGAGCTCGGGAGCGGACTCGGGCCGGTGAACCTGCGCAGGGTGGGGATCAAACGTCACCGCCACAGCCCGCGCGCCGTTGAGGCGGGCTGTACGGATGAGCTGGGACAGCACCTGCTGGTGCCCGCGGTGTACGCCGTCGAAATTGCCAAACGTGACAACGGTAGGGCCGAAGTCCGCGGGGACCTCGGACGGATCGTTCCAGATGTGGACCATCAACCTCGCCTTTTGCTGCCTGCCATTGACTCGTCCGAAACCGCGCCGGGCCCCGGAACTCTCTAAGATTACCCGCAATTGCCTCTGGAAATTACCCGGAATCACCCTGCTGCGACCGACACCGCGGCCGGTCCCGGGTTCCGGCCTACCACGGTCAGGGGTGCCCGGCTAGGATGCAAGGGCAGCATCCGGCGACGCAGTTGCGCGCCGCAGCCAACGATGCCCGAGGCCGTGCGCCGGGCTGAAGGAGAGCGCTATGACTGACCTCCGCGAGATTTTGGAACAGATACCCGTTGACCAGGTTGCCGGTCTGCTGGGCACGGACAGGGAGTCCGCCCGGGCCGCAATCGAGGCTGCGGTTCCCACCCTCCTCGCCGGCATGCAGAGCAACGCACAGGCGCCCGGTGGTGCCGCCTCCCTTGAATCCGCTCTTGCCCAGCACCAGGACGGGCTTGCAGAGGGTGGCGTTGACGCTGCGCAGGTGGATACCGCCGACGGCGAGAAAATTGTCAGCCATGTCTTCGGCGGCCAACAGGATCAGGTGGCACACCAACTCGCCGGCACTGCCAACCTGGGCGGCGTGGGCAGCGACCTCGTCCGGAAGCTTTTGCCGATCCTGGCGCCCATCGTGATGTCCTATCTCGCCAACAAGATCCTCGGCGGTCGGAACGCCCAGGCGGGCGGCGGAGCAGGCGGCGATGCGGCCGGCGGCGTCGGCGGAATCGACCTCGGCAGCATCCTGGGCGGCATTCTTGGAGGTGCGCAGGGCGGCGCGGGCGCCCAAGGAGGAGGACTGGGAGACATCCTCGGGGGCATTTTGGGCGGGGGCCCGCAGGGCGGCCAGCAGACCCGCGATGCAGTGGTCCCGGAGGCCAGTAAGGATTCGGCGCCGCAGCCCCCCACCGGACCACTCGGTCAGCCGATACCGCAGGGCGGTGCGCCCGTTCCGGGCGAGGTGATCGACGTCGACCTCCCCGGCGACGGTTCCGAGGACCACGCCGAAGAGAAAAAGAATACCGGCGGTGGTCTGGGCGGCCTGTTGGGCGGGCTCTTCGGCAAGAAATAGCCGCGCCGGGTCCGGCTACTCGTGGTGCTGGCGGCCGGAACCTTCAGCAGCATCCCCGGGACGTGAAGCGGCTGCTGCGACCTCCGCCAGCCAGTCGTCGAGGTCCCTGGGCCTACGGAACGCCATCACCGGCGGCATGTCCGGGCTGGCCTGCCATTCCTTGAAGACACGTTTCTTCCTGGCAAATGAGTTGAAGTGCCAGTAGAAGATCGAATCCCTCGCACATAGCCTCGCGAGCGTTTCGACGTTGCCGTTGCAGACGGGTTGCTTCGTGATGACCCGTCGCAGGGAGCGGCGGACCAGCCTGGACAGCGACAGCCAACGGGGATAATCCAAAGCGATGACCAGCTCCGCCCGGGGTACAACGATGTCGCGCCAGACGCCATAGGCGCTGTCCAGGACCCAGCGCTCGCGCGCCGCAACATTCGCCGCGAGTTCCCGTTGCTGCTCGACGCTGCGCTGCTGCCAGCCGGGAAGCCAGCCAATGTCGTCGTCGGCTGAAAACTCGGGAAGCCCCGACGCTGCCGCATATGCGCGGGCCGCCGAGGACTTGCCGCTGCCCGTCACTCCGTAAAAGATGACACGGGACGGGTTTACCGGGATGGGTTTCATGGTCTGCTCCCCCGTTTTGCTCGGCGGTCCGGCCTCCGGACTTCTGGCCCACCGCGATTTGCCACGATAGCACTCGGCGCATCAGTCGTTTTTGGAGTGGTTTCCAGCGGGCTTTGGCTAGTGCGGTCATGCCACACTGGTTCGATGCCAGAGTTCCGAGTCCACGCCGGTAACGAGCTTACCGATGCTGAAGTCCTGGCCTTGTACGAGTCAGTGGGCTGGACCACCTATACGGATGAACCCGACGCACTCCTACGAGCAATCCGCCGATCAGCGTTCGTTGTGACGTGCCGTGATGACACTGGCAAGCTCATCGGCCTGGCCCGCGCAATCTCGGACGACGCCACGGTCTGCTATGTGCAGGACATTTTGGTCGATCCGTCATGTCAAGGATCCGGAGCGGGACGGTCGATGCTTGAAGCCATCCTGTCCAGGTACAGGCATGTCAGGCAGACCGTACTCATCACCGACAATGAGCCGGGCCAGCGCGCGTTCTATGAGGCCCTGGGATTCACCGAAGGCTCGGATTTCAGGCCGGAACCGCTCAGGATGTTCGCTCGCTTCCGATAGCCATGAGACTGCCGGACCGGCCACCGAAGCCCGGGCAGGCCGTACTCCGGCTGGCGAGACCACTATTCCCTGGGGTGCGCGGGCTCACCACGGCAGGGTCACTCGGGCCTGAAGTAGTTGTTTCGTTGTGGTTTTTGGTGCGGGTCGATGTGGGGTGGCGGGATGAACCACGGGATCCCGGTTTTGACCTGGATGTGCCATTGCTCTTTGTGGATCAGGTGGTGGTGATGGCTGCAGAGGAGTGTGCCGTTTTCGGTGCTGGTGGTTCCGCCGTGTGACCAGTAAGTGATGTGGTGGGCTTCGCACCAGGGGGCGGGGATGGTGCAGCCCGGGAACGCGCAGCCTTGGTCGCGGGCGGTGATGGCTTTGCGGATGTGGGGCGGGAAGATCCTGGTGGTCCTGCCGATGTCCAGGACGCGGCCCTGGCTGCCGAGGAGGACGGGGATGATGTCGGCGTCGCAGGCGATCTTGCGGACCGTGGCGGCGGTGACGGGCCCGGTGAACGTGAACGAGCCCGTGCCGGGGATGCCTAGGGTTCCGGCTGGCCTGTCGCTGTTGTGGTCGAGCCGGTCGAGGCGGTCCAGGAGGTCGCGGTAGTCAATGGTGACCATGACCTGGGGACGCAGACCGCCTGCAGCGGGGAGATTCCCGGTGGTGAGGGCGGTTTTGGCGGCGCCGACGAGGCCGTCCAGGAGCTGCTGGGGCCGGGTCCGCCGGTCCAGATCCTGTTCGCCTGGTTGGGTGCGGGGGTTGGTGGCGGTGTTCATCACGGTCAGGAGGGGTTCGTATTGGTCCGGGGTGGCGAAGAATTCCACGTGGTGCAGTCCGCGGCGGGGTTTCCGGATGAAGACGCCCTGCCGGTGCCGGAGCTCCTCCTCGGAGGGTTCGCTGCCGTCCTGGTCGGCCGCCTCAACCAGTTGCCGGGCGACGCGGGCGACGAAGTCGGTGTCCTGTTCGGCCGCGGTGCGGGTCAGGGTGTGTTCCATCCGGGCCATGGTGTCTTCGGGGGCGTGGTGCCGGACCCGGTCCAGGGCGAGGGTGATGATGGTCGCGGAACGGGAGCCCACCGACCCGGACGCGACGGCCGCGGCGAGCACGGGCCGTTCCGGTGGTTGGGGGTGGCCGGTGATCCCGGTCCGGGGCAGCAATGCTTCGGCCAGGGCGAGCCGGCGGCGGGCTTCCCCGGCACCGATCCGCAGTCTCATACGCAGGAACTCGGTAGTGTTCCGGCACCCGTCATCGGCCGGATCCGGATCGTTCGTCTTCGGCGTTCCGGGGCTTGGAACGGGATCCGGGGCCGTCTCGACTTGGCCGTTCACCGTTTCATTGGCCGCCGTCCCGGCCGTCCAGCCGATCGGCCCATGCACAGCCGTCTCGTTGCCCCACCCGGTGGTCCAGCCAACCGCCGCACCCGAGCCCGCGCCAGCCCGCGCAGCAGCACTGGCCTCGCGCCGCGACCGGTCCACTCCCCCGGCGGCAACCACCTGCAAATATTCAGCGGCCCGGGAGATGTCCTCCACCCGGGCGGCGAAGTCAGCCGCCTCCCGGAAACCCAACACCGCAACGTCCGTGACCGCCGTCGAACTCAAGGCCGCCAGCAGCGCGAGGCACCGGGACAGCTCACCGGAACCACCGCCGTCGAACGCTAAAGCCTCAGGACGCCGCGGCCCCGCGGGGACGCTCCGCAGGCTACGGACTGAACCCGGCGAAACAGCGGCCGCGGGTGAAGCAGCAGCAGCGGGCAGCTTGGCCCACCGCAATGCCCCTCCTGCTGCAAGTTCCCCCATGACTTCCATGGCATAACTCTGCCAAAGGGGTACGACAAAAAAGGCCCGCCGGAATCGGGACGGCGATGCGGCTGGACGGGCGCGTCAGGCCGGGTGACTCAAGCCCCTAGCGGTGCCGGCCTGCGCTTGTACAGCCAGACGAGCCCAAGAATCGGAAGCAGGAGCGGGATAAAGGCGTAGCCGCGGCCGAAGAGGGACCAGACGGTTTCATGCGGGAAGCTGACGGAGTCGAAAATGCTCAGCGCCCCGACCACCACCACGCCTACGAGTTCCACCAGGACGGCAGCCACGGATACCTTGAACCAGGTCCGCCCGGCTTTCGCCAGTGAGACCGTGGCGACGACGTAAACGAGCGCCGCGAACGCCGAGAGCAGGTAAGCCAGCGGCGCTCCGGAGAACTTGGTGAGAATCTGGTAGCCGGCCCGGGCCGTAGCGGAGATGGCGAATACTGCATAGACCGCAATCAGCAACCGCCCTGGGCCGGTATTCCGGGTGTCCTTGGAACGGACCTTTGCGGTCTCATTCTCGGCCTTGTTGACGGGGGTTTGCGGAGTCACGTTGTGTGCTTCTTCCACTCAGTACCAGATCTGGTTCATGCGTGCTGCCATCACAAGGGCGGTGACGCCCACGGCAGCCAGGACAAAGTTGCTCCACCGGGTGCGCTCCAGGATGGACCAATACACGGCGCCAACCGGCAGGATCAGTGCAGTGACCAGGTAGCCCCAGAACTCCCACGGTTCCCCGGCTATCTGTTCCCCCGAGGATACGCGGACGATCGAGCCGACAAGGTAGACCAGAAGGGCCAGTTCGACGGCGGCCACCGACAGGATGGTGGCATCGTTGGGGGCTTTCTTCATGATCCCCGCGACGGCGCAGACGATCGTGGAAAGCAGCCCCACGGCCAGAATGATGTAAAAGTACGCGTCCACGCTACTTGCCCGGCTGTTCATTGCTCGGGGCGAAGACCAGCACCGGCTTCGCGTAGCCGCCCGCGTCAGCCAGCAGGGCCACCAGCGAGCCGTCAGGCGCAAAGGCCGCGGCGGGGTTGTCTGCGGTGGCAGCTTCCGGTGTTCCGGCTCCCGCGCCTGCGGCTATGCGCCGGCCGAACGAGATTTCAGTGGCTTCGTCTTCGCTGAGCTCACGGTTCGGCATGAGCGCGCGAGCCGCCTGGGACATCTCCAGCACTTCCAGGTCCTCGGCCAACTGCTCCAGCGTCCTGGCCTGGTCAAGGCTATAGGGCCCGACCCGGGTCCTTCGCAGCGCTGTCAGGTGGCCCCCGGTCCCGAGTGCTTCACCAAGGTCACGCGCCAGGGCGCGGATGTACGTACCGGACGAGCATTCCACGGTGACGTCCACGTCGATGACTGCCCCGTCACGCCCGGGTCGGACGGCATGGACGTCGAACCGGTGGATGGTGACTGGCCGTGCGGCAAGCTTAACGTCTTCGCCGGAACGGACGCGGGCATACGCACGCTCGCCGTTGACTTTGATGGCGCTTACGCTGCTGGGGACCTGTTGGATCTCGCCGGTGAGTGCTGCGACGCCGGCCCTGATGGCTTCCTCGGTGACTTCAGCGGCTGAGTGGCTGCTCACCACCTCGCCCTCGGCGTCGTCCGTTACGGTGGACTCGCCGAGGCGGATGGTGGCGGTATACGTCTTGGATGTCCCGACGATGTACGTCAGCAGGCGGGTGGCCTTGTTGATGCCGAGGACGAGGACACCGGTGGCCATGGGATCCAGCGTGCCGGCATGCCCCACTTTCCGGGTACCGGCCAGCCGCCGCATCCGTCCAACCACATCGTGGCTGGTCCATCCTTGCGGCTTGTCCACTATTACCAGTCCAGAAAGCACGCCTCCCAGTATATCCGCGCCTGCGGCTCTCCTATTGCGCCCGACGGCGGGCGGCCGGTTGGGCGGCAAGCGCCCGACGGCGGGCCGTGCCACCGCGGCCGGTCCGACGGCGGGCGGTGCCACCGCGGGGTCCGGCGGCGGACGGTTAGGATGGCAGACATGCCCGAGCTTGCCGCACACATCCACGACTTCCCCGTCAACCAGATCCGTGAGATCACGGAAGCTGCGTGGGGCACCCCCGGTGCCATTGTGTTGAGCATCGGTGAACCTGGCTTCGAGCTCCCCCGCCACGTCCTCAAGGCCGGCATGGCGTGCCTCGACCGCGACGAAACCAATTACACACCGAATGCCGGAATCCCCGCGCTCCGCGAGGCCTTCGCGGCCAGGTTCCGCGAGCACAACGGCGTTGAGATCGGGGCCGAGCGTGTCTACGTTGTGGACGGCGCCCAGCAGGGCCTCCACTTCGCCATGAGCCTTCTGCTCTCCCCCGGTGACGAAATACTGATTCCCAACCCCGGCTACCCGACTTTTGCGATGACCAGCCAACTGTTGCACGCAAAGCCCGTACGGTACCCGCTGTACCCGGAGCACGACTTCCAGCCAAGGATCGAGGACATCGAGGCCCTCATCACGCCGCAGACCAGGGTGCTGATCCTCAATTCACCGTCCAATCCCCTGGGCGCGGTCCTGGGCGGCGACCTCACCCGGGGCCTCGTGGACCTTGCCCGGCGCCACGACCTCTGGATCATCTCCGATGAATGCTACGAGGCCTTCACGTACGACGTGCCCCACGTCAGCCCGGCCCGGTTCGACAGCGATATCCCCGGAGAAGCCAGGGTCTTCACGTCGCTGACGCTGTCCAAGACCTACGGACTGACAGGGCTCAGGATCGGAGCCTTGATCTGCCCGCCCGGGCTGGAGCGGAAGATGAACAACGTGATGGAGTCGATCGTTTCCTGCGTCGCCTCTCCGTCCCAGTACGCCGCGATCGCCGCACTGACGGGACCGCAGGACTACGTCAACCACGCGCACGCCCATTACCGCGCCAACCGGGACGCTGCATCGGCGGTGCTGGCGTCCAAGGGCATTCCGTTCCTTTCGGCGCAGGGGGCGTTCTATCTCTGGGCCGATGTTTCCCACGTCAGCGGCGGCGATGTACGGTCCTGGGTCCGCACGTTCCTGGCCGATGCCGGAGTTTCCTTCGCTCCGGGCACCGCCTTCGGTTCCATCGGCGAAGGCTGGATCCGGATTGCGCTCTGCGGCGCCCAGGCTGACCTCGTGGAAGGCGTGGGCCGCCTTCCCTCCAGGGGCTGATGGAACAACGCCCAAGTGGGGCACAGAGTCCCTAGTGCGGAAGCCTGCCGAGCCCTAACCTGTCCACAGGGGCGGCACCGGAGAGGAACAACATGTGGTGGCAGGACCTGCTGTGGGGCTTCTGGAACGGTATTACGGCTTGGATCGTGCTCATCGCGCATGTCTTCGGCGCCTGGGCAGAGTTTCCCTTTTACAACAACGCGAGGGCCGGCAACTGGTACGACTTCGGTTTCCTGCTGGGCATGGGGTCCCCGCTGCTCGGCGGGCTGGGCGCGCGCGGCGGACGGCGGTCCCGGACCTAGCACCGGCGGCCAGCTGGCGGGCCAGCCGGCGCCCGGCGGCCCATGCCGGGCCCGCCAGTCCCCGGCGGCCCACGTGCCCGTCCCGGCGGCCCACATGCGCGTCCGCTAGGGAACGATCTCTTCCTCGGGTTGTTCTTGCTCGGGCGACCATGACATCTTGACGATGAAGTGGGCCTCCGTAACGTTCCTGGCGATGATGGCCCCTGCCGCGCCGGCCAATTTCACGCCGAACTGAATTTCCAGGTGTTCCGGCGCAAGGTCCCCCAGGACTTCCGCTGCTGCCTTGGCGGCCGGCCGAACGGAGGCCAGTGCATCTTCGAGCCTGCGCCCGGTGTCCTGGATCCCCTGCTCGTCACGCGACGGGTGTTCCACTCCGAAGCTGCTCTCCTCGGCTTCCACCAGGACCACGCCGGATCCGACTTCGTAGCGCAGTATCTCTGTCATGCTTTCCTCCGTCGAACTTTGCCGATCGTGTGCCGAAGTGCTCCTCTGGGCGCAGCCCGGGTTGGTTAGCTCAGAGTGGAGGACAGCGCGTGCTCCAGCCAGGTCCGCAGGGTCGCCGCGGGTGCGGCACCCGCCTGCCGGGCAATCACTATTCCGCCGACAATCACCATCAGAGTGGGGATCGCCTGCACCGCAAACCTCGCTGAGAGCCCGGGAGCGTGGTCCACATCCACTTTCACGAGCTTGATGCGGCCCGCTTTCTCGGTGGCCAACTGGTCCAGGACGGGGCTGACCAGGCGGCAGGGGCCGCACCATTCCGCCCAGAAGTCGATCAGGGCAGGCACCGTTGACTCCTCCGCGATGTGCTTGAAGTCCAAGTCCCCGGCGTCAACGATCCACGGCAAGTCATGGCTGCAGTTGCCGCAGCGGGGACGGCCGGGAGCGGTTGCAGGAATCCTGTTGGTCTTCCCGCAGCCGGGACACCTGATGAGCCTCGGCTCCACTACCCCGCGCTGTCTTCCAGCCGCCCCTGAAGTCATGGGTTAATCGGACGCCTGCCGCCAGAAGCCGGATAGAGTCGAAGGTCCCGCCGGCTTCGGCGGCCGGGTTCCCCCATGCCGCGGCCGGGCATGACGGTCAATATTCGGTGCGGTCCGGGTTAGCGTCCCAGACGTGAAACGGGGCGTTCGACGTCGGGACATCGGTTTGGTTGACCGGCATAAGTTCCGGCCGGATGCCCTCAAAGTATTCGTAGAAGAGGGCATCGTCGAACCCCGCCGCTGCAGCGCCGTGCCTGTCCGCGGCGAAATACACGCGGTCGATGCGCGCCCACAGCGCAGCCGCCAGGCACAACGGGCACGGCTCACAGCTTGCATAGAGCACGGCCCCGCTGAGATCGAAATTGGCGGATTCTGCCGCTGCCGTCCGGATGGCCACAACCTCGGCATGGGCGGTGGGGTCGTTGTCCCGCGTCACCCTGTTGACGCCGAAATGGCGCGTCCCGTCCGCGGTGACCACCAGTGCCCCGAACGGGCCGCCGCCGTCGGCCACATTCTGAACGGCAAGGTTGATGGCCTGGCCCAGGAACTCCTGGATATCAGCGGCTGAGGGTGGGGCATCCATGCTCCGATCATAGCCAGTACGCCCGGCTTTGCCGGGAACTGCGATGTCTTGGTTTGCCGAAGCCATCGACGTCGCCGAAGCCGAAGAAATAGAATGTGCGCAGTGGGGGCGCGGTGTTTCCCGCCAGCCGAATCAGTGGTCTCAATGAATCCTGGTAATCATCTTTGGGCATTTGGAGACCACCATGAGAAAGCACGTTTCGCTTGCCACGGCCACCATCAGCGCCGCGGTCTTCCTGGCGACCGGTACTGCAGGCGTTGCCGCTCCGCCGCGAACCGAACCGGTCACCCTCGCAGACGGGCTGGTCGGCCCGCTGCACGTCAGCGCAGGCCGTGACGGCTCGGTGATTGTGAGCGAGGAATTCGCCAGCCGGCTGACGCGGGTAGCTTCCGACGGCACCAAGGCAGTCCTGTATTCGGATCCGGAATGGGACGTGGCCGGAAGCGCGCAGCGCCGTTCGACCATCTACTTCGTGGAGAGCCAGGGGGCCGGGCCCATGGATCCGCGTCCGCTGGCCGGTCATGTCCGGACCATCGCTGCCGACGGAACACAAAGGACTTTTGGCGATTTGGCGGCTTTGGAGAACGAAAAGAACGCCGACGGTGACGTCAGTTATGGTTTTGAGGACCTGCCGGATGCGTGCGCGGCGCAAATTCCGCCTGAAGTACCGGCTTCCTACACCGGGACCGTCGACTCCCATCCGTACGGCATCGCCGTCTCCGGCGACACCGTCTATGTGGCCGATGCCGGCGCCAACAGCATTGTGGCCGTCGACGCAGACTCCGGAGACGCTGAAACAGTGGCCGTCCTGCCGCCGCGTCCCTTCGTGATCACCGCAGAAGTGGCATCCACACTGAAACTTCCCGACTGCGTTGTGGGCCTCACCTATAACTTTGAACCCGTTCCCACCGACGTGGCAGTCGGGCCGGACGGCTGGCTGTACGTTTCGGTGCTCCCGGGCGGACCGGAGGACCCCGCGCTGGGTGCCCGCGGTGCCGTGTACCGGGTCAACCCGGACAACGGCCGGGTGCGGCTTTTCGCCGATGACGTCATGTCACCTACCGGGCTGGCGGTGGATGACGACGGCGACGTGTACATTGCATCCCTGTTTGGTGAGGGGGTGCTCAAGATAGACGGCAAGGACAGCCAGCGCACGGTGCTGGCTGGCAAGCTCACGGCCGACGTCGCCCTCAGGGGTTCGACCCTGTACGCAACCACCGATGCCCTGCCCGCAGAAAACCAGCCGCCCAACGGCAAACTGGTGTCCCTGGACTTTAAGGGGCACTCCCACCGTTGAGGCAGCCCCTTAAAACGAGTGTGGCCGGTCCCTTGCGGGTCCGGCCACACTGATGCCTCCGACGGCCTACTTGTTGCCGTCTTCGTCGAGTTCTTCGTCGTCGATGAGGTCTTCATCCTCTTCGTCGAAGTCATCCTCGTCGATTTCCACGTCCTCGGGAATGTCGCTCTTGTACGGATCGGCATCGCCGGCGTGCTTGGCGCCTGCAGCCAGGGCGGCCACTTCAGCGTCACGCTTCTTGGCGGCGCGGAGCAGTTCTTCAAGGTTGGAGGCGTTGACCGGAATCTGGTCGGCCACGAACTCGAGGGTGGGAGTCAGCCGGACAGTAATGTTGCGGCCGACTTCCTGGCGGAGAACGCCCTTGGCTTTCTCCAGGCCCTTGGCAGCATCCGCCTGAACCACCTGGTCCCCGAACACGGTGTAGTAGATCGTGGCGTGCTGCAGGTCATTGGTCACGCGGGCGTCGGTAACAGTAATACCTTCAAGCCGCGGATCCTTGACCTTCCGGCCCAAAGCCTCTGCAACAACAACCTTAATCCGCTGCGCCAACTTGGCAGCGCGTGCCGGATCAGCCATTTCCACTCCTAAATATTTGGATGTACGACGGCGCAGTGGCGGCTTAGCTTCTTGGGCTGAGTTCGCTGCCACGCACCTGAGGTGAGTCTATGACGATGCCGGAGAGTTTTGGGGGCGCCCGGGAGTGGCATCGGGCCTACCGGAGCTGGGCGGCACAGGATCGCAGATCCAGTGCCGCCCAGCGTAGGGGCGGGGCGCCCCCAAAACTCGGAGGCTCCCCGCAATAGTGCTTACCCTGCCTTAGACGCGCGGCTTCTCGCGCATCTCGAAGGTCTCGATGATGTCACCCTCGTTGATGTCGTTGTACGAGCCAAGACCGATACCACACTCGAAGTCCGTGCGGACCTCGGTGGCGTCGTCCTTGAAGCGCTTGAGCGTCTCAACGGTGAGGTTGTCACCGATGATCTTGCCGTCGCGGCTGATGCGGGCCTTCGTGTTGCGTCGGATAACACCCGAGCGAACGATGGAACCGGCGATGTTGCCGAACTTGGAGGAACGGAACACTTCGCGGACCTCGGCGGTGCCAAGCTGGACTTCTTCGTACTCCGGCTTGAGCATGCCCTTGAGGGCCATCTCAATGTCATCGATTGCTGCGTAGATGACGGAGTAGAAGCGCATGTCCACGCCTTCGCGGTCTGCCAGTTCGGCAACACGCTCGGCGGGCTTGACGTTGAAGCCGATGATGACGGCGCTGTCGACCGTTGCCAGGTTGACGTCGTTCTGCGTGATCGCACCGACACCGCGGTGGATAACGCGGAGCTGGACACCTTCGCCGACGTCGATCTTGAGCAGCGCGTCTTCGAGGGCTTCCACGGCACCGGACACGTCACCCTTGAGGATGAGGTTGAGGGTGTCGATCTTGCCTTCGGCGACGGCCTGGTCGAAGTCTTCCAGGCTAATGCGCTTGCGGCGCTTGGCCAGGGCGGCGTTGCGGTCCGCTGCTTCACGCTTCTCGGCGATCTGGCGGGCGGTGCGCTCGTCAGCGGTCACAAAGAAGGTGTCGCCGGCGCGCGGGACGTTGGACAGACCCAGCACCTGCACGGGGCGGGACGGGCCGGCCTCGGTCAGGACGCTGCCGTCGTCGTCGAACATCGCACGGACGCGGCCGTGGGCCGTGCCTGCCACGATGGTGTCGCCGACGTGCAGCGTACCGGACTGAACCAGGACGGTGGCAACCGCACCGCGGCCCTTGTCCAGGTTGGCTTCGATCGCGATACCGCGGGCGTCCTTGTTCGGGTTGGCGCGCATGTCCAGGGCTGCGTCTGCGGTGAGCAGGACGGCCTCGAGCAGCTCGTCGATGTTGAGGTTCTGGCGTGCAGAGACCTCCACGAACATGGTGTCGCCACCGTATTCTTCCGGAACGAGTCCGTACTCGGTCAGCTGGCCGCGGACCTTGTCCGGGTTGGCGCCTTCCTTGTCGATCTTGTTCACGGCCACGACGATCGGCACGTTGGCGGCCTGCGCGTGGTTGAGGGCTTCAACGGTCTGCGGCATAACGCCGTCGTCCGCTGCGACCACCAGGATGGCGATGTCGGTGACCTTCGCACCACGGGCACGCATGGCGGTGAACGCCTCGTGGCCCGGAGTATCGATGAAGGTGATCTTGCGGTCGACACCCTCGTGCGCTGTGGTGATCTGGTAAGCACCGATGTGCTGCGTGATGCCGCCGTGTTCACCCGCGACGACGTCGGAGTTACGGATGGCATCCAGCAGGCGGGTCTTACCGTGGTCAACGTGACCCATGACGGTGACAACAGGAGGACGTGCCTCGAGTTCCTCGTCGCCTTCGGCCTCCAGCTCGGCGTCGAAGTCGATGTCGAAGCCGGAGAGCAGCTCGCGCTCCTCGTCCTCCGGCGACACGACCTGGAGCTTGTAGCCAAGCTCCTCGCCGAGCAGTGCGAAGGTCTCTTCATCCAGCGACTGCGTGGCCGTGGCCATTTCGCCGAGGTGGAAGAGCACGGTCACCAGTGCAGCGGGGTTCGCCTCGATCTTGTCGGCAAAGTCCGTGATGGACGAGCCGCGGCGGAGCCGGACTACGGTGTTGCCGTCGCCGCGGGGCACACTGACGCCGCCCAGCGACGGAGCACTCATCTGCTCGAGTTCCTGGCGCTTGGCACGCTTCGACTTGCGCTGCTTGCCACGGCCTGCGCCGCCCTTACCAAAGGCACCCTGGGTGCCACCGCGACCGCGGCCACCCTTGCCGAAGCCACCGCCGGCCGGAGCACCGCCGCCGGCGCCGGGAGCGCCGCCGGTACCCGGTGCGCCACCGGGGCGTCCGGGACCGCGGCCTCCGCCGCCGGGACGGCCTGCACCAGCGGGTGCGGGACGTTCGGTGCGGTTAGGCATCATGCCCGGAGTAGGACGGTTTCCGCCGCCTGCTCCGGGGCGTGCACCGGGAGCACCGGCCGGACGCGGAGCGCCGGGACGTGCACCCTGGGTGCCGCCGGGACGCGGAGCGCCCGGACGGGGACCGCCGGCGCCGGCCGCGGGACGCGGGCCGCCGGGGCGTTCGCCTTCGGTGCGGCTTCCGCCCGGACGGGGCATGCCCTGGGAAGGAGCGAACGGGTTGTTACCCGGACGCGGGGGACGTTCGTTGTCGCCGCCGCGGCCCCGGGGCATGCCCTGGGACGTGGCGAAGGGGTTATTGCCGGGGCGGGGACCGCCCGGTCGGGGTGCCGAACCGCCCTGTCCGCCGGAGCGGGAGGGGGCAGCCGGAGCTTCAGCCTTCGGTGCCGGGCGTGCGCCGGGCTTTGCACCGCTGGACGGTGCGGCCGGAGCCGCCGGAGCAGCTGCTGCCGCAGCGGGGGCCGCGGGAGCCGGTGCTGCTGCGGGAGCAGGCGCCGACGGTGCGGGGGCCGCTGCCGGAGCTTCAGCCTTGGGTTCCGGAGCCTTGGGAGCTGCCGGGCCCGGCGCGGGGGCCGGACGGGAAGCCGAGGGGCTGGCGGGCGCCTTGGGCGCTGCTGCGGGAGCTTCGGACTTCGAAGCGCCGGCGGCGGGGTAGGCGTTGCGGAGTTTCCTCACAACGGGGGCCTCAATGGTGGAAGAGGCAGAGCGAACGAATTCGCCCAGTTCCTGCAGTTTGGTTACTGCATCTTTGGAAGTAATACCGAGCTCTTTAGCAAGCTCATGTACGCGGACCTTGGCCACATTTCTCCTGTCTCGGTCCGCACCGAGCCAGGCACGAACCGTCTACTTCTTACTGCGGACCTTCGCCGCGATAGCAGCTGAAAGGCCCATTGCAGAGCGCAACAAAGTTGTCATCGTTGCGCACTCATCGCTGGGAACTCATCGGGTTTCCATCAGTTTTCTGACCCGCTTTCAGGTTGGACGGTTGTTGCTGCGGCCACCGGAGTGTCCACGGCTTGCGTGCCTGCCGTTATCCGGCGTTCGACTGCGGCAGTTCCGGTGGTGCCCGGGAGGGCACGTCCGAACGCACGCCGCTTGATTGCCAGCGCCAGGCACGTTTCGCTGGGGTGCAGCCATGCACCCCGGCCAGCCATCCGGCGTCGTTCGTCAACGACGACAACGGTGGAACCGTTGCCTTCGGCGACGAGCCGGAGTAACTCAGACCGCGGGCCCTTCTTCCGGCATCCGATGCAGGTGCGTTGCGGCTGATCCTCAAGGTGTTGCACTAGCGCCACGGTGAGTATCTTCCTGCCCCTACAAATCTGCTGCCCCGAACCCGCCTGCACGTTCCGCGTTCGTAACGAACGCCGATTATGCGGGCACGCTCAAGGCGCACGAATACCGGCCATCAGGCACGGTCAATGTCTATTCTAGCCCCTCAGGTGCCCCGGCCCCGAAACGACGGGTCGAAACGGGGCGGGACAATCCGAGGGGCCGTCCGCCAAGGCGGCCTAGTTTTCGCGCGGAACCGCCGCGTCGGAGACGATGTCAATCCGCCAGCCCGTGAGCTTGGCGGCCAGGCGGGCGTTTTGGCCCTCCTTGCCGATGGCCAGCGACAGCTGGTAGTCCGGGACGACGACACGGGCGGAGCGCGTTGCCTCATCCGTGATGGTGACGGAATTCACCCTCGACGGCGACAAGGCGCTGGCGATGAAGGTCGCCGGGTCCTCGCTGAAATCGACAATGTCGATCTTTTCGTCGTTGAGCTCGGTCATGACGGCCCGGACGCGTGAACCCATCTCACCAATGCAGGCACCCTTGGCATTGATGCCGGGGATGTTGGCCTTGACGGCGATCTTGGTGCGGTGCCCGGCTTCGCGGGCCAGCGCCACGATCTCCACCGAACGGTCGGCGATCTCCGGAACTTCCAGTTCGAAGAGCTTCCGGACCAGGCCGGGGTGCGAGCGGGACAGCGTAATGGACGGGCCCTTGGTGCCGCGGTGCACGTCGATCACGAAGGCGCGGAGCCGGTTGCCGTGGATGTACTTCTCGCCGGGGACCTGTTCGGGCGGGGGAAGCAGCGCCTCAACCGTTCCAAGGTTCACCTGAATCATGTGCGGGTTGTTGCCCTGCTGGATGGTGCCCGCAACCAGTTCGCCCTCGCGGCCCTTGAACTGGCCCAGGACGTTGTCGTCCTCAGCGTCGCGCAGGCGCTGCAGGATGATCTGCCGTGCCGTGCTGGCAGCGATACGGCCGAACCCGGCCGGGGTGTCTTCGAACTCGCCGATGGGGGCGCCGTCGTCGTCAATTTCAGTGGCCCAGATGGTCACGTGGCCGCTCTTGCGGTCCAGCTCTGCGCGGGCCTTTTCGAAGGCTCCCGGAGACTTGTGGTAGGCCACCAGCAGTGCCTGCTCGATGGTCGGGATCAGGAGGTCCAGCGGGATTTCACGCTCACGCTCCAGAAGTCTCAGTGCGCTCATGTCAATATCCATCAGGCCTCCTCAGAAGGTCCATTGTTTTCATCTTCCAGACCGACCTCATCGAGGTGGCTGAACTCTATCTCGACTTTTCCATTGCGGATCCTGTCGAAAGGAATCTTCTCGGGCTCGCCCTGCTTGGGTTTCATACCCTTTTTGGCCGCGATCTCCGGAATCAGGGTCACGCCGTCGTCGTCAACGGACTGGATCCTGCCGGTGAGGTTCTCACCCTGGATGACATTTACCTTGACCATGCGGCCGCGGGCACGGTGCCAGTGGCGCGGCTCAGTCAGGGGACGTCCGACGCCGGGAGAGGAAACCTCGAGGTCGTACGGGCGGCTGTCGTAGCTGGGATCGCCGTCCAGGATGCCGGAGAGCTCCTTGGAGATCTCAGCAATAACGTCAAGGCTTACCCCGCCGGTTTCTTCCTGCGGCAGGTCCACCACTACGTGGACCACCCGGTTGGCACCGGCGACGTGAATGGACACGTCCTCCAGATACAGCCGGTGTGCCTGGACCGAGGGTTCCAGCAATGCCCGGACGCGCTCGGCCTCCGGGTTATGCACGGATTCGGCCTCAGCCTTGCCCGTACCGGTCCGGTCTGATGAAGTCGTGGCTTCTGCATTACTCACGATGCCGGCCGCCTCCCGCTAGATGATGTTGTGTGTACTAGCGTAGCGATTTTATGGGCGCCATGGTGCACTCGCTTGCTGCCGGGCATGACAACATGGTCTGTTGTGAAAGACGACACCAAGGAAAAACGCCGGCCGGGCCGCTATTTCCGGTACGGCATCCTGGCGTCATTGGCGGTGCTGGTCATTAGCCTGGGGCTGGCGCTGACACCGGGGCAGCCTCCGGAGCCGCCGGAGCCTTCCTTTTCCGAGCAGGCACGGGCCGCAGCCCTCGCAGACACGATGCGCCTGCGCACGGCCGGCAGCCACCTTGCCGATTCCGTTTCCGGCGCCGAGCGCCAGGCGCTGCTGCGCACTGTGACTTTGCTGACAACCCAGGCGAGGGCACTGTCCGGTCCCGACCAGAAGCAGTCGCCCTCGGCCACAGCCGCCGCATCCGGCACAGCATCAGGTGTACCCTCCACCTCCGCAACCGTGTCCGGAGAGCCCGCTGTGGCGGACTCCCCCGCCGGGCTGGTGGCCGCGGTATCGGCCAGCGGCAGCCGGCGCCTCAAGGACGCGGTAGCGTCCGACGGCGGGATGGCGCGGCTGCTCGCCGCCGTCGGCACCGCCCAGCTTCTTCAGGCGTCCTCGCTGGCGCCGGCGGTGGGGGCAACGGCCCCGGAACTGCCCGCACTTCCAGCGCCGCCGCCGGCACCTGCAGCGGCGCCGGCTGCGTCGCCGTCAGCCGCATCCCTGCCTGCTGCCTCGCCGGCCGCCGGCGGAAGTTCATGCCCGCCCGCCCCGGCCGCGTCCGCCCCGGCCGCAGGCTCGGCGACACCGGCCGCTGCCCTGGCGATGACTGTTAAGACCGAGGCTGAGACGGTCTACGGCTATCAGGTAGCCCTTGCCCGCCTCGAGGGCGGCGCAGCCGGCTCGGCGTCAGAGCTCCTGGCCCGGCATGAATCGGTGCTGGCTGAAGCGGAGGCCCTGAGCCGGGCACAGTGCGTGGATATTCCCCCGCGGGAGGCCGGCTACACCCTTGGCCCGTTGTTCCTCGAAGCGCCGGCAGCCGGCCTGGGCAGCCTCGAAGCAGGCACCCTTCCGGTATACGGGGACCTGGTGGCCTTGAGCGACGGCAGCACCCGGCAATGGGCCATTGCAGGTTTGCTGGCCGCCGCCAACCGTGCCGCGAAATGGGGCACCGACTCCGGCCCCCTGCCGGGCATCGTGGTGGACACCGCACAGCTTCCCGAACTCACCCCTGACAGCCCGGCCCCGGAATCCACGGCGCCGCCTGCGTCGCCGGCGCCGTCGGACGCCGGCTAATGGACCCCGAGCCAAAGCGTGCCTTACCTTCCTTAGCCACGTATTACTGGCAAGCCACGGACACCAGTGCTTTGCTATAGGCATGGACAGCGCCCGAGTAGCAACGCAGCATGAGAACGAACCGCACCACAATGACATTGCTCACCGGCTCAACTGGCTGCGCGCCGGCGTGCTCGGGGCCAACGACGGCATCGTTTCCGTCGCCGCGATCGTGGTCGGCGTTGCAGGTGTCACCACAGATTCCGGCCCCATCCTCATCGCCGGTACGGCCGGCGTGGTGGGCGGTGCCATCTCCATGGCACTGGGCGAATATGTGTCCGTCAGCAGCCAGAAGGACAGCCAGCAGGCCCTCATCGAGAAGGAAAAGCGCGAGCTGGCCGAACAGCCGGAAGAAGAGCTCGAGGAGCTCACCGCCATCTACCAGGGCAAGGGCCTCAGTCCCGCCACCGCCCGCACTGTGGCCAAGGAACTCACCGCCCACGATGCCCTGGCCGCCCATCTTTCCGCCGAATTGCACATCGACGAAACCGACATCGTCAGCCCGTGGCATGCCGCCTTCGCGTCAGCGATAGCCTTCCTGGTCGGAGCCGTCCTGCCCATGCTGGCAATCCTGCTGCCCCCGGAAAACATCCGCGTCCCGCTGACCTTCGCGGCCGTGCTGGTGGCCCTGGCGGCAACCGGTGCCCTGGGGGCCTGGATCGGCGGAGGCTCAAAAATGAAGGCCGCCGTCCGGGTGGTGGTGGGCGGCGCCCTGGCGCTTATCGCGACCTTCGGCATCGGCACCCTGCTCGGCGCCAGCGGCGTGGTGGCCTGATCCCGGCGTGCCGGCCCCGGTCCAGCAGTTACGCTGGATCCGATGAAACCGCCCGCAGATGTCCCGATCCCGCCTGACCTTAGCCGCCGCTACAGCCGGACCAGCGGCGGACGTGCCTGGCTGGGTTCGCTCCAGGGACTGATCTGCGGACGCCTGGAGCGGTGGGACCTTGAGGTGGACCTCGAACCGGGCCAGTTGCCCTGGAACGGCCACGGCGGCGTGGTTGTCCCGGTCACCCGCCAGGGCGTCCCGGCCGTCCTGAAGGTTGCCTACCCGCACGACGAAGCCCGGGTTGAGCGTTTCGCCCTCCGGCTCTGGGACGGCCACGGTGCGGTGCGGCTCCTGGAGTCCGACGCCGGCACCTGTTCCATGCTGTTGGAGAGGCTGGACGCCGGCTGCTCCCTCCAGCAGGTTCCGATGGAAACGGCCGTGGAAGTGTGGGGCGGCCTGACCCGGCAGTTGAGCCTCACGCCGGACCAGCGCCCGGAGTGGCAGGAATTCCACCATGTGGCCGCCCGCGCAGAACAGTGGAGCGATGATCTTCCAGCGGACTGGGAGCAGCTCGGCAGGCCCTTTCCCCGCTGGCTTCTGGAGGCCGCCCTCGAGGTTTGCCAGACGCGCGGAGCAGTGGGCCGCCGCGCCGGGACCGATGTGCTGGTCAACACGGACTTCCACTTCCTGAACATCCTGGCCCGGCCGCAGGGCGGTTTTGCCGCCATAGACCCGCAGCCGATGATCGGTGAAGCCGAGTTCTCCGTGGCCCCGCTCCTCTGGAACCGCATCCGCGACCTCCCCCGCAGCAACCCCGGCCAGGGATTGCTGGACAGGTGCCGTGAGTTCAGCGCCGCCGCAGGGCTTGATGCCGAGGTGGCCCGGCAATGGAGCCTCGCCCGTGAAGTGGAAAACGCGCTCGGGTATGCCTCGCGCCCCCACCACGACGGCGACCTTGCGCGGTCCCTCTGGGTGGCGAGCACGCTCGCGGGACGAACCCTTGACGGACTGCCCGCGGCCCATGACCTCCCGGCACCGGGGGAAGCAGCACCCGGACAGGCTTCGCCTTAGCCCCGGACTGCTGCCAGGGCCTTCCGCACCGCCTCGACCGCCGATTCGACATCGGCGTCGTCGGTTGTCCAGTTGCTCACCGAAATACGCAGGACATCCCGCCCCCGCCAGCGGGAACCGGACATCCATACGAGGCCGTCCGCGATGATCCGGGCCGTCACCGCCCGCGTGGTGGCGTCATCGCCAAAGGCCAGCGAGACCTGCGTGTAGGCGACGTCGTTGAGCACTTCGACACCGTCCAGCGCCGACAGCTGCTGCGCCAGCTGCGAGGCCCGGCTGACGAGGTTGCGCACCTGTCCAGCAACACCGTTCCGGCCGAGGAACTTCAGCGCCGCCCAGACAGGGACGCCGCGCGCGCGGCGGGAAAGTTCCGGGACGGTCTGGAAGGGGTCCGGCGAGGCACCGGCATCGCGAATCATATAGCTGGGGTTGACGCTCAACGCCGCCTCCAGCGCCTCCGTGTCCCGCACGGCCACGATGCCGCAGTCATAGGGCACGTTGAGTGTCTTGTGCGCATCGGTGGCCCACGAGTCAGCCAGGTGCAGCCCGGCGGTGAGGGCGGCGAGCTCAGGCACCGCGGCAGCCCAAAGCCCGAAGGCACCATCAACATGCACCCATGCGCCGTGTGCCTTCGCCACGGTGATCGCCTCGAGAAACGGATCGAACGCACCGGAATGCACGTTTCCGGCCTGCAGGCAGACAATCGGCGGTGCAGGAGCCGCTCCCCCCGCATCCCCGGATGCTTTGACCAGGGCACGGTCCAGGGCGCAGTCCAGCTCCGCCGGATCAATGCGGCCTTGGCGGTCCGAAGGCACCGCGACGGGGTGTCCCATGCCCAGATACCGCAGCGCGAGATCGATCGAATCATGGCGTTCCTGCCCCACCAGGCAGCTGACAGCAGGGGCACCGGCAAGCCCGGCGGCGTTGACGTCCCAGCCGGCTTTCTCCAGGACGCGCCAGCGTGCTGCAGAAAGGCCGGCGAAGTTGGCCATCGTTGCACCGGTGACGAAACCGACGTCGGCCGTTTCGGGCAAGCCCAGCAGGTCGAGGAACCAATGCCCGGCGGCCGCCTCGATGACCGCGGTGGCCGGCGTGGCAGCGCGGAGGAACGAATTCTGGTCCCAGGCACTGACCAGCCAGTCTGCCGCCATGGCGGCGGGCAGGGTGCCGCCGATGACCCAGCCGAAGAAGCGGCCCGAGGGCATGGCCATGAGGCCGGGTTCCGCCTTGGCAGCAAGATAATCGATCACGTCACCCGCCGGCAGGCCGTTCTCCGGCATCGGGCCGCCGAAGACGGCTTCCAGATCCCCCGCCGTGGCCCGCGGCCCCACACGGCGGGTGGGCTGGCTTTCCAGCCATTCACGGGCATGCCGGGCCGCGGCGTCCAAGGCGTCCCGGAAGGGTTCGTCCCCTGTTGACATAGGAGCATGGTACGCCCGCTCCCCCCGCGCAGGGAGGGGCTTTCCTCCCGGCTTCGGCTCACATGCCTAGGCGAAGTTGTCCTGCCAGATGTCGAAGCCCAGCTTGAGGATCAGGGCGCCGACGACGGCGAGGAAAACGTTGCGGATGAAGGTGCTGCCCTGCTTCACCGCGGTCCGCGCCCCGAGGTAGCCGCCTGCCATGTTGGCGAGCCCCAGCACGAGGCCCACACCCCACAACAAGGAGCCGTGCGGCAGGAAGAAAATCAGGGCGCCGGCGTTGGTGGCCATGTTCACGATTTTTGCCTTGGCGCTGGCTTCCAGAAAGGCGTAACCCATCGCGGAAACCAGGGCGATGATCAGGAAAGATCCTGTACCGGGCCCAATCAGGCCGTCGTAGAAACCGATGGCCGCCCCTATGAGGCAGGCCACCACGTAGTGAGTCCTGCCGTCGTGGCGGAGCGAGGTCAGGTCGCCGACATTGGGTTTGAACGCCGTGAACAGCGCGACGGCGACCAACGCCGCCACGATGATGGGCTTGAAAACACTCGCCGGCAGGGTGGCGGCCAGGACGGCACCGCCGAAGCTCCCGGCCAGCGCGATGACGGCCATGGGGATGGCCGTACGCAGGTCGGGCCGGACCCGGCGGTAGTACGTCACCGCGCTGGTGGTGGTCCCGAAGATCGAGCCCATCTTGTTAGTGGCAAGGGCCTGGACAGGACTGATCCCCGGCACCAGCAGCAACGCCGGGAGCTGGATGAGCCCGCCGCCGCCCACCACGGCATCAATCCATCCTGCAGCGAAGCCCGCCACGATGATCAGGATCAGCGTGGCGGGCTCCAGAGATTCGAATCCCGAGATCACTCCGTCAGCCGTGAGGGTTACTTGCTGCGGACGGCGTTGACCACGTAGTCAACAGCCTTCTCAACGGCCACGTTCTCTGCTTCACCGCTGCGGCGGTCCTTGATCTCCACGACGCCGTCCACCAGCCCGCGGCCAACGGCCAGGATGGTGGGCACGCCAATGAGTTCCGCATCGCCGAACTTGACGCCCGGGGACACCTTGGGACGGTCGTCGTAGATGACCTCAAGGCCGGCGGCCTCGAGCTCCAGTGACAACTGCTCGGCGGCGGCGAAGATTTCCTCGCCCCGGCCCACAGCCACAACGTGGACATCGGCAGGAGCCACTGCACGGGGCCAGACCAGGCCCTTGGCGTCGTGGTTGGACTCGGCCAAGGCGGCGACGGCACGGGTGACGCCGACACCGTAGGAACCCATGGTGACCACCACCTGCTTGCCGTTCTGGTCCAGGACCTTCAGTTCAAGGGCTTCGGCGTACTTGCGGCCGAGCTGGAAGATGTGGCCCATCTCAATGCCGCGTGCGGTTTCCAGCGGTCCGGAACCGTCCGGGGCTTCATCACCGGCGCGCACTTCCGTGCACTCGATCACGCCGTCCCAGCCGAAGTCGCGGCCGGCCACGAGGCCGAAGACGTGCTTGCCGGCCATGTTGGCTCCGGTCACCCAGGCGGTGCCGTTGACGACGCGGGGATCCACCAGGTACAGCAGCTTGGCGGCACCCTCCAGGCCGAGGAGGGGCGTGCCGAGGGACATGCCCGGGCCGAGGTATCCACGGACGATCAGGGGGTTGCGGGCGAGGTCTTCCTCGCCGGCTGCTTCCACGGTGATCTCGCCGGCGACCGGCAGGTAAGCGCCGATGTTGGCCTCCACCCGCTTCAGGTCGACGCCGCGGTCACCGGGGACGCCGATGACAACGATCTGGCGCTCGCCCGTGGGCAGGGTGACGGCGAGGACGACGTTCTTGAGCGTGTCAGCGGCCGTCCATGCGCCGCCGTCGTGCTCGTCGCGAGGAACCAGCTGGTTTGCCGCGTCCACGAGCGTGTCAATGGTGGGGGTGTTCGGGGTGTCCCGGATCTCGGCTGCCGGCGCATTGCTGAAGTCGATCTCAGCCGGGACCACAGTGGTGACGGCTTCAACGTTGGCCGCGTAGCCGCCGGCGGACCGCACGAAGGTGTCTTCGCCGATCTCGGTGGGGTGCAGGAACTCCTCGCTCCGGGAGCCGCCCATGGCTCCCGCCGTGGCAGCCACCGGAATAACCTCGAGGCCGAGGCGTTCGAAGATCTTCAGGTAGGCGGCGCGGTGCGCGTTGTAGCTCGCGTCCAGGCCGGCGTCGTCGACGTCGAAAGAGTAGGAGTCCTTCATGATGAACTCGCGGCCGCGCAGCAGGCCCGCGCGGGGCCGGGCTTCGTCGCGGTACTTGTTCTGGATCTGGTAGATGCTCAACGGAAGGTCCTTGTACGAGGAGTACAGGTCCTTGACCAGCAGGGTGAACATTTCCTCGTGCGTGGGAGCCAGGAGGTAGTCCCCGCCCTTGCGGTCCTTGAGCCGGAAGATGCCCTCGCCGTACTCGGTCCAGCGGTTCGTGGCCTCGTAGGGCTCCTTGGGCAGGAGCGCCGGGAAGTGCACTTCCTGTGCGCCGATGGCGGCCATTTCCTCGCGAATGACCTTTTCCACCTTGCGCAGCACGCTCAGGCCCAGCGGCAGCCAGGTGTAGATGCCCGGCGCTGCCCTGCGGATATACCCGGCACGGACCAGGAGCCGATGGCTCGCCACTTCGGCGTCGGCGGGATCTTCGCGCAGGGTGCGCAGGAACAGCTTGGAAAGTCGAAGGACCACGGGTAGGAATCCGTTTCTTGGGAGGTGCCTGTTCTGATGACGGGCTTGGCAAATTCGTCTGGGTACTAATCTACCGTGGCGCGGCGGGTGCCGGGTTCCCGGCGGCGGGCCTCCGGCGTCGGAGGCTGAAATCCGCGCCGGACGGAGAAGAGCCACGCCAGAACTAAAGGAAGCCCCTGGCCGTCACCGGCTGGTCATCCTGTTTTGGCGTGGCTCTTACGGCCCGTCGGACCGATAAGTCCGGAGGAAGCGCTAGGCGTGCCTGCTGGGAAGGTCAACGTCCAGTGCCATCTGCTGATTTCCCCTCTGAGACCGCACGCACCCCATCGGCGCGGCTACGAAGAACCTATGTGATCCACGGCACCATTACAAGAGTCGTCACGCAGTTTTCTGCAGTTGACTCCGCGTTACCGCGTTCGTCCCGGAGGGCGGCCGGTTAGTCAATGAGGGCCGCCGCCTGGTCCAACAGGGCTTCAGCTGACGTCAGGTCGGACGAGGTAACACCCGACCCTGAAGCCTGCGCGGAGATCAGGACTCCACCTTTGACGGCAAAGGTCATAACAGTGCTCTGGGTGGCGCCCGTGGGCAGCGTGACGTCCGTCTGCATGGCGATGGCACCCGGAGTGGCGGCGCCACTGTCAAGCCTGGTGGTGGCTGCTGTCATGGACATTCCGCCGATGTCCATGCTGATGTTGCGGCAGGCGTCTATTTCGCTGCCGCGCTGTGCAAGCGTCTGGTCCAGCTTTTCCTTTTCAACGCCGGAGAGGAGGGAAAGCGTCTGGGTCAGCTCTGCAGTTGAGGATGTGGATGCGCCAACCGCCAAGGTGGTGTTGCTGTCCGGCTTGAGTGCCGTGCCCGTTGCGATGGAGTTGCATTCGGCGGGCTCCACCTGGACTTCGGTCATCAGGGACATCATCTGATCGAGCGCCTGCGAGACCTTCTCCGCGGGCATCACGGACAGGGCTACGCTCTCCGAGTCCTTCACCGCTCCGGTGATCGCCGCGAGCTCATCGGCCGTCAGCATTTTGAACGCGTCTTCCGTGGGACTCGGGCTCGGCGTAGCCGTCGCGGCGGAAGTTTCCGAGGCCGCGCCTGCCTCCGCGGTACTAGCGGGTCCGCTGCAAGCGGACAGCCCCAGCACCAGCAAGGCGGATGCCCCCGAAAAGCGCATAACGGACGTATTCATTTATCCCCCAAATAAGTTCGAATGCCGGCCGGTTGCGGCCAGCTAGAACAGAACTGTAGCGAACGTGCCCACCTGGTGGAAGCCCACACGTTCGTATGTTGCCCTCGCCCGGGCGTTGTAGTCATTGACGTACAGGCTGGTGACCGGCGCCAATTTCTGCGCCAACGCGACGACGGCGGCCATGTAGCCGGCGCTAAGTCCCAGTCCGCGGGAGGAAGGGTTCATCCAGACGCCTTGGACCTGGGTCACCTCGGGAGTGACGGCGCCTAGTTCGGCCTTGAACATGACCTGGCCGCCCTCGTCGAGGTGGACGAGGGAATGACCCTGCCGGATGAGGCCTTCCACGCGCCTGCTGTAGAACTCCCGGCCGCCCAGGAACGGCGAATAGCCGACTTCTTCTTCGAACATGGCGGCGCAGGCGGGAAGGATCCTGTCGAAGTCGGCGAGCTGGCCGATCCCCAGGCCCGTGTTGGCCTGTACCGCCGACGGCCCGGAGATGGTCATCAGGGGCTGGTCCGCCCGGACCTCGTGCGCCTGCTGCCCGAGTTGCTCCAGCTGCTCGTACATGGCCAGGACGGTGTCGGCGGGGCCGAAGATGGAGGCGAAGCGGCGGCCGGAGCGTTGCGCCTGCTCAGCGACAAACCCGGCGAGTTCCGGGTCCAGCTGGACGGGAACAAGGTTTGCCCCGGCCCAGCACGCTCCCACCAGGGCGTCGCCGTCGAACACGCCAAAAATGCTGGCCCCGCCCACGGTGGGCGCGGCCGTCCCTGTCGCGGCCAGGTGCGACAGGATGAACACATTGGCCACAACGTCTGCCCGGGCCAGTTCCCGCAGTTCGGCGGTGTCCGGCCCGGACAGGACCCGGATTGATATGCCGGGCCCGGCAGTCTCTTTACGAGACGCTAACCACGGGGCTACCCTTGACAGCATCTTCGCCATCGGCCTCCCCCATCTCTTCAGCGATTCGCATGGCCTCTTCGATCAGTGTCTCAACAATTTCGCTCTCGGGGACAGTCTTGATGACCTCTCCCTTCACAAAGATTTGTCCCTTGCCGTTGCCGGAGGCCACGCCCAGGTCGGCTTCGCGCGCCTCGCCGGGTCCGTTGACGACGCAACCCATGACGGCCACGCGCAACGGGATCTCCATGCCTTCCAGGCCGGCCGTGACCTGTTCGGCCAGCGTGTAGACGTCCACCTGGGCCCGGCCGCAGGACGGGCAGGAGACGATTTCGAGCTTGCGGGGACGCAGGTTGAGGGACTGCAGGATCTGGTTGCCGACCTTGATTTCCTCGACGGGCGGGGCCGAGAGGGAAACGCGGATGGTGTCGCCGATGCCCCTGGACAGGAGCGCGCCGAAGGCGGTGGCGGATTTGATGGTGCCCTGGAAGGCCGGTCCGGCCTCGGTAACGCCGAGGTGGAGGGGCCAGTCGCCCTTTTCCGCCAGCATTTCGTACGCGGCGACCATGATCACGGGGTCGTTGTGCTTGACGGAGATCTTGAAGTCGTGGAAGCCGTGCTCCTCGAACAGCGATGCTTCCCAGACTGCCGACTCCACCAGAGCCTCCGGAGTTGCCTTGCCGTACTTCTTCAGGATGCCCGGCTCCAGGGATCCCGCATTGACGCCGATCCGGATGGAGGTGCCGTGGTCCTTGGCGGCGCGGGCGATCTCCTTGACTTGGTCATCAAACTTACGGATGTTGCCGGGGTTAACGCGCACCGCAGCACAGCCGGCCTCGATGGCGGCGAAGACGTACTTGGGCTGGAAATGGATGTCCGCGATGACGGGGATCTGGGACTTCCGCGCGATGATCGGCAGGGCCTCAGCATCATCCGCGGAGGGGCAGGCCACGCGCACGATGTCGCAGCCTGAGGCCGTCAGCTCAGCTATCTGCTGCAGCGTGGCGTTGATGTCCGTGGTGGGCGTGGTGGTCATCGACTGCACGCTGATGGGCGAATCCGAGCCCACCCCAACCGAGCCCACCTTAATCTGGCGGGTCTTCCTGCGCGGGGCAAGGACGGGGGGCGGTGCTGACGGCATTCCCAGGCTGACCGAGGTCACGTGGACTCCTCTTTAGATCGAAATTCGATGGTGTGTGGTGCCGGCGGCTAGGCGGCGTGCTCGGCCAGGAGGCCGATCACCGGATTCCATTCCGTGGTGCGCGTGCCCGCGATGACGTTGGCCGGGGCGTACGGATCCTGCTTGAGGATACCGTTCAGCGCATTTTCGTCTGCGACCTTGAAGATCAGCAACGCGCCTGCGCCGTCGCCGTAGGGTCCGCTGGCCAGGAGCGCGCCTTCACGGGCAAGCCCGGCGGTCCATTCGCGGTGTGCCGGGCGGGCGGCGTTCCGTGCTTCGGTGGACTCGGCGGCGTATACGTACTCAACAGCAAAAACAGTCATATGGATACCCTATCGCCATGCCCGCCCGAGTATGTATCCGGTTCAGCCGAGGAAGAGGATCCTGGCGAGGGCCGCAACCCCGGCGGCCCACAGCATGGAGGCCAGCGTGCCGATGATGAACCTCTCTGCGGCAACGGGAGTCTCTTTCAGCTCGGCGAAGCGTCCCAGGCCCTTGATGGCCACCACATAGGCGATGGCCACGGGCTGGCCCGCCAGGATGGCCAGGCACACCGCCAGCCTTTCCAGGACGCCGATAATGGCGCCGCCTCGGAGTATCCGCGTGGTGGGTGCCGGCTGGGCGGAAGCCTTGTCCGCCGTGACATTGTCTACCGTGACATCGGCGGCGGGGTCGTCAGCGGATTCGCTGGCGGCCCGGTCTACGGCGGCCCTGGCCGCGTCCGCTTTGTCGTCGATGGTCCGGGCCAGCCGGAACACCAGTGCCGTGACGGGCCAGCCGGCGAAACCTGCGGTGAGCAGGGCGAGCGTAATCCAGAGAGCGTTCACCTGTGTCCTTCCAGCACTGCGTCATGGGCCAGAGCCAGGAGCATTTCAGCGGCAGGCCTCGCCGCCCATTCTTCCTGCCAGCCGGACCTCAGGACGGCACGGCTCACCGACTGCTCGGTGATTCCGAGTTGTGCGGCAGCGAGCTTCTGGCTGCCATGCCTGGCTGACCCGTCCTGCTGCAGCCCGCGGAGGACGTCCACCACTTTCCATTGGGCTTCCGTGCGGTCCTGCACGAGCCGGCCAATGAGACGCAGGACAGCTTCGGCGTTCGCGCAGGCCCTGACGCCGGGCCCGCTCTCCGGCGTGGCCACTCCGCCGCGACGGAATCCGCCGGAAACCACGGACAACGGGACATGGGCGGCAGCGGACTTGGCTTTCTCAACGGCCAGCCGGGCGGCGACGAATGCCGGCCCGGATCCTTCCCGCGGGCTGGCCGGCAACGGAAGGTCGACGGCGCCCACTCCGATTCCGACGTACCACTGGCCGCTGCGCAGGCAGTGAAGCGCGATGTCCACGACTTCCGCAGTTTTTTCCACGACGCCCTGGACTTCGTCCCCGACGGAGCGTTCGAACCTGCCTGCGGTGGTTATCGCCTGCAGCTCGGTAAGAAGGCCGGGCACTCGGTCCCGGTCCCCCGTGCTGCCCCGCTGGTCGATCGTAAGCACGTACATACGGCAACCATAATCGACTGATTACTCAATATCAATCACTTTCAGCTGATTTATGAAAATTAGCCAAAAAGAGGTGATTTTAGGATAAAAGCCGCTGTGAGTTGATTACCCGAAAAGGTTAACGGGCTTGACGATATCCGCGTAGATCAGCAGCGCACTCATGCCCATGAGCAGCGCGGCGACGACGTACGTCACGGGCAGGAGCTTGGCGATGTCGAAAGCACCGGGGTCGGGCCGGCCGAACAGCTTCGCCACCCGCCGTCGGGCTCCCTCATACAGCGCCCCGGCCACGTGGCCGCCGTCCAGCGGCAGCAGCGGGACCAGGTTGAACACCGCGAGCGCGAAGTTCAGTCCGGCCAGCAGTCCCACCAGCGCGGCGAGCCTGGACTGCAAGGGAACCTCCTCCATGGCGGCGACTTCACCCGCGACCCGGCCCACGCCCACGACGCTGATGGGCCCGTTAGGATCGCGCGGCTCTTCGCTGAAGGCCGCCTTCGCAACACCCACCACGCGTGCCGGGAGATTCAGGACGACGCCGGCAACCTGCCGGATGTTTTCCCCCGCCATGGGCAGGACGGACGACGCCGGCTGGGCAACCAGCGCTGTTTGGGCACCGATCCCCAGGAACCCGACTTCCTGGTACTGGAGGGTTCCGTTCGAATCAGTGGCCTGCCGGCCGTCGGCGCCGACGACCGGCCGGGCCGAAAGCACCGGCGTCACCGTGGTGGTGACAGGCGAGCCGTCACGTTCCACGGTGATGCTGACTTCCCGGCCTGCGGACGCACGGATCCAGCCGGTGAGTTCATCCCAGCTGGTTACGGCCTTGCCGTCGAAGGAGGTAATGGTGTCGTTCGGTTTGAGTTGCGCCGCGGCCGCGGGTGTGAGCTTGCAGTCGGCGGAGTCCGGATCCACGGTCTCCCCGGCCTTGACCTGGCACTTGGACACGTCCGCGATGGTGGTGGTCGGGGTGCTGATCCCGAAGCCCATCAGCAGCACGGCGGTCAGCGCCACGCCGATCAGCAGGTTCATGGCGGGGCCGCCAAGCATCACGATGACTTTCTTCCACACCGGAAGCCGGTAGAAGACCCGCTTCTCGTCGCCGGGGCCAACTTCCTCGTGGGCCATGGAACGCGCCTCGGTGGCGAGGGTCTGGAACATGCCGGTGCTGGAGGGACGCACCGTGCCGTCGCCCTTGTTCGGCGGGTACATGCCGATCATGGACACGTAGCCGCCCAGCGGGATGGCCTTGACGCCGTATTCGGTATCCCCCCTGCGTTTTGACCACAGGGTGGGGCCGAAGCCGATCATGTACTTGGTGACCCGCACTTTGAACAGCTTGGCGGGAACGAGGTGGCCCACCTCGTGCAGCGCGATGGAGACTGCGATGCCGATCGCCACAAAGACGACACCGAGAATGAAGAGAATGACGGGACTCATGCGTAGATCTGCTGCTTCCTAGAGACTGCTCACTGCTAAACGTTCGTGGGTGCGCGCTCGTGCCCACGTTTCAGCATCCAGCACGGACTCAACTGTCAGCCCGGAAGATCCTGGGTGTTCGCTGAGTACCGCTTCGATGGTATCCACAATGTCCGTAAACCGGATCCGGCCGGAGTGGAAGGCCATCACGGCCTCTTCATTGGCCGCGTTGAAAACGGCAGGGTACGTGCTCCCCTGCTTGGCAGCGTCCTTGGCAAGGCCCACGGCCGGGAATGCCTCGGCGTCCAGCGGTTCGAAGGTCCAGCTGGCGGCCTGGGTCCAGTCGCACGGTGTGGCAGCTTTCGGAACGCGGTGCGGCCAGCCGAGGCCGAGGGCAATGGGCAGGCGCATGTCCGGCGGCGAAGCCTGGGCGATGATGGAACCGTCCACGAACTGCACCATGGAATGGACCACGGACTGCGGGTGGACCACCACGTCGATCCGGTCCAGCGGGATATCGAACAGCAGGTGCGCCTCGATCACCTCAAGGCCTTTGTTCACCAGGCTGGCGGAGTTGGTGGTGACCATCAGGCCCATGTCCCAGGTGGGGTGCGCGAGGGCATCCTGCGGCGAGACGTTGCGGAGTTCCTCGCGGCTCCTGCCGCGGAACGGGCCGCCGGAGGCCGTCAGGATGAGCCGGTCCACTTCGGCGGCGGTCCCGGAGCGCAGGCATTGCGCGATCGCCGAATGCTCGGAGTCCACCGGGACAATCTGGCCTTCCCGGGCGGCGGCCTTCACGAGGGCGCCGCCGACGATCAGCGACTCCTTGTTGGCCAGCGCCAGGGTGGCACCGGATTTCAGGGCGGCGAGCGTTGGTGCCAGGCCGATGGAGCCGGTGATGCCGTTAAGGACCACGTCGGCCTCGATTTCCGCAATCCGGGTGGACGCGTCCGGTCCGGTGATGATCTCCGGTCGGTAGCCTGCCACCCCGGCGGCGCGGGCGGCGTCGTCGATCAGGCCCTGCAGGGCGGCCGCGTCGCCACTGGCCGTACCGACTGCCTTGGCCTTCGTATGGACGGCCTGGCGGGCGAGGAGTTCCAGGTTGCCGCCGCCTGCGCTCAGTGCCACAACCTCGAATAGGTGCGGGGCGCCGTCGACGACGTCAATCGCCTGGGTGCCGATGGAACCGGTGGATCCGAGGAGAATGATTCTGCGTGGCTGCATCCGTTAAGTATCCCGCACGCCGGCATCCCCCCACGTCAGCCCGTCCGCCGGCGGCATGTGCCGCGGGACATTGACGCGGTGCGCGGCAGGCGTAACGTGAACAACGTGGAATGGACCGCATGGTTCGATGCGCCGGAGTACGAATTCGCCCGGCAGGTGCTCCAGCGCGGCGTTGCCACGATGTTCCTTGTGGCGTTCCTCTCCTGCCGCAACCAGTTCCCGGCGCTGCTCGGAGAGCGCGGCCTGCTCCCGGTTCCGGACTACCTGGACAGTTTCAGGCGCCGCCGGCGGCCCAGCCTGTTCCTGTGGCGCTATTCGGACCGCCTGCTGCGGCTGGTCTGCTGGTGCGGCATGGCAATTTCGGCCACACTCGTCCTGGGGCTTCCGCAGCTGGGACCGCCCTGGCTGCCGATGATCGCTTTCCTGGCCCTGTGGCTGCTGTACATGTCGATCGTGAACGTGGGACAGACCTTCTACGGGTTCGGGTGGGAGATGCTGCTGCTGGAGGCCGGCTTCACGGTGGCGTTCCTCGGCTCGGACCAGACGCCGCCGCCGCGGACAATCCTGATCCTGCTGGTCTGGCTGCTGTTCAGGCTTGAGTTCGGTGCCGGGATGATCAAGATCCGCGGTGGCAGCGAGTGGCGTGACCTGACCGCACTGTATTACCACCACGAGACCCAGCCGATGCCGGGACCCTTGAGCCGGCAGGCCCACCTTCTGCCCAGGCCCCTGCACCGGATGGAGGTCCTGGGCAACCACTTCGCCCAGCTGGTGGTTCCCTTCTTCCTGTTCGCCCCGCAGCCGCTGGCCGGCATCGCCGCGGGCATCGTCATCTTTACCCAGCTGTGGCTGGTGGCGAGCGGGAACTTTGCGTGGCTCAACTGGATGGCCATCCTGCTGGCCTTCGCGGCAGTCAGCGATCCGGTGGCCCATGCCGTGCTCCCCGTCATACCGCTGGACTGGCATACGTACGGTTCAGCCGCCAGTTCCGGCGCCGGCGGCGGCTTGCAGACCCCGGTCTGGTGGCTCGCCGTGGTGCTCGCCGTGACGCTGCTCCTGCTGGTGCTCAGCTACTGGCCGGCCCGGAACCTGCTGCAGCACCGGCAGCTGATGAACGCCAGCTTCAACCGCTGGCAGCTGGTGAACACTTACGGAGCCTTCGGCACGGTGACCAAACTGCGGATCGAGATCGTGGTGGAGGGCACCCTCGACGACGAACCGGACGACGACTCCGACTGGCGGGAGTACGCATTCCGCGGGAAGCCCGGTGACGTCCGCCGGCTGCCCCGGCAGTGGGCTCCCTACCATCTCCGGCTGGACTGGCTGATGTGGTTCCTGCCCCTGCGCACCGTCCACGAAGAATGGTTCTACGCTTTCCTGGCCAAGCTGCTGCAGGCCGACGATGCTGTACTGCGGCTGCTGCGCAAGGACCCGTTCGACGGCGTCCCTCCCCGGTGGGTGCGCGTCCACAGCTACCACTACCGCTTCGCGAGCCGGGCGGAATACCGCGAGACGGGGCAGCGCTGGATCCGGACCCTGCTGTATGAGGCCATTCCCCCGTTGTCCCTCCCGCCGGGGTCAGGCTGACTTGAGGGCGTAGCGGCGCTCCGGACGGCCCGCACCGTATTTCAGGCGCACTTCGACCCTCGCCTCGTCGTGGAGGTATTCGAGGTAACGGCGTGCGCTGACCCTGGATGTGCCCAGCAGGTCCGCGACTTCGGCCGCCGACAGATCCGCTTCGGCGGACTCCAGCACGCCCACCACCCGGCTGAGGGTTTCCGGGCTGCAACCTTTGGGGAGGCGGTTTTCCGTCCGTTCCCCGCGCTCGGTGCGCTCCAGCCCGAAGACCCGGTTGACGTCGGATTGCTCGGCGATGTCCTTGGCAAGGTCCAGCCCCTGGTAGGCGCTGCGATAGTGCTCCAGCCGCTCCTGCAGGTCCGTCTGCGAAAACGGCTTGATCAGGTAATGGACTATGCCGCCGCGCAGCGCCCGGCGCACGGTTTCCACCTCGCGGGCCGCGCTGATCACCAGTACGTCCAGTTCCGGTGCGGTTTCCCGCAGCCTGCCCATGAGGTCCAGGCCGTTGATGTCGGGCAGGTGGATGTCCAGGAGGACCAGGTCAGGCTGCAGGCGGGCGGTTTCCGCGATGGCCTGGGCTCCGGTGTGCGCGACCCCGACGACGGCGAAACCCGGCGTGCGCTGGATGAAGCCGGCGTGGACCTTTGCCACCATGAAGTCATCATCGACGATCAGGACATTGATCATGCCCGGGTCCCCTTTCCTGTGGCCGGAGCCGCGTGTGCCGGCCCGCCTTCTGCCGGAGTCTCTTTAAGCGGCGTCCTCTTCAGCCGAGCCGTAAAGACAGCCCCGCCGTCGTTGGCCACTGCCAGGTCCCCGCCGCTCCGCCGGCAGACCACCCGCGAGAGTGCCAGGCCAAAGCCCCGGCCGCCGGCCGGGCCGGGCTGCTTGGTACTGAATCCCTGCCGGAAGATCTCATCGGCGGCTGCGCCGTCAATGCCCGGCCCGGTGTCCCGGACGGTCACCACCACTTCTTCGCGGCTGTCCTCGACGAGGACCCGGACCGATGCTTCCGCGGCTCCCGTGACGGCGTCGAGCGCGTTGTCCACAAGGTTTCCCACCACGGTGGTCAGGTCACGCGAGAGCTCATCGCCCACCGGCGACAGCGACGACGAGGGGTCCAGTTGCAGAGGCACACCCCGTTCCGCAGCAAGGCTTGATTTGGCGATCAGCAGGGCGGCGAGCGCCGGGTCCTGGATGCGGCTGGTCACATCGTCATTCAGGCGCGTCCGGTCCACCGTGACTCCATTGACGAACTGCACCACGGAATCGTACTCGCCGATCTGGATCAGCCCCGAAATAACGTGAAGCTGGTTGGCGAATTCGTGGGCCTGCGCCCTGAGCGTGTCCGTTGCCGTCCGTGTTGTGCCCAGTTCACGCTCCAGGGAGGAAAGCTCAGTCCGGTCACGCAACGTGGCTACGGAACCCATCACCCTGCCCTTGGAACGGATGGGCACCCGGTTCAGCACCACCAGGCGCTCCCCCACCAGCACCATCTGGTCCTGCCCGGGCTGCTCGCCGGTCAGGACTTCCTTGAGCGCCGGTTCCACGGGCAGTCCGGCCAGATCCTTGCCCACGCAGTCCGCCGGCAGGCCCAACAGGGCCCGGGCACTGTCGTTGGCCACGGTAATACGTCCGTGGAGGTCCAGCGCCACCACGCCTTCCTTGAGGCCATGCAGCATCGCTTCGCGGTTCTCCACCAGGCCCGAGATTTCGCTGGGCTCCATGCCGAGGGTCTGCCGCTTGACCCTGCGGGACAGCAGCAGGGAGCCGGCAACGCCCAGGACGCTGGCAACTCCCAAATAAGTCAACAGGTTGGGGACGGCATCCCCAAGGCGCTCCCACGTGGACGGGTAGTTCCGGCTGATGGACGCAATCCCGATCATGGTCCCGGAGTCGTCAAGGACCGGCACGTGGGCTGAAAGCACGGGGGTAGCCGTTCCGCCCACCACGCCGGTCCAGGCCCGGCCTTCCATCACCCGGCTCGCACCGAGTTCCAGCGGCCGGCCCAGCAGTCCGGGATCCGACGACGCCACCACCGTGCGGTCAGACCGGGCGAGTGCCACCTGCGCGGACCCGGAAACGGTGCGGACCGACTCGGCGACGGCTGACAGTGCCGCACTGCCGCGCGGTTCGGCCGAGGGAAGAAGCGCACGGACGGCGGGATTGCTGCCCAGCGCCTCAGCCGCGGACAGTGCCCGGCGCCCCTCGATCCGCTCAAACGCGGCGGCCGACTGGGCCAGGGAAATGGCGACGACGGCCACGAGGACGGCCAGGACAATCAGCAACTGCAGGACCAGGTACTGCCCGGCGAGGGACATTCCTCTTCGTCGAGTCACTGTGGTTCTTTCCTCTGGTGGGTGGGGTACCGGAACTATACCCCAGCGCACCCTTGCGGGCAGTCGCGCAGCCGCTCCTCCGCGACGGCGTCCGGAGCCTGCGGTGGGACAGCGGAAACGTGAACGAAATGAACTTAACTTTCTCTGCGTACACAAGAGTGATGGCTGTCACTTCCACGCCTAGCATCAGAGCACCAGTCAGTTTTGCTGACTAGCTTTACCAGGAACTTTACTGAGAAGAGGAACACCATGCGCCAGAACCGCGCATTGCGAATTGCCGCCGTCGCTGCCGGCATCGCCCTGATGGCCACCGGCTGCGGTGCCACCGGCAAGAGCTCAACGAGCGGCAGCTCCAGCGCTGCTGCCGGCCCCGTCACCGGGCTGCAGATCCTGGTCCCCAATACGCCCGGCGGCGGCTACGACACCACCGCGCGTGCCGCTGCGAAGGTTCTCGACGACGAGAAGATCGCCACCAACACCGAAGTCTTCAACCTCGCCGGTGCGGGCGGCACCGTGGGCCTGGCCCGCGTGGTCAACGAAAAGGGCAACGGCGACCTCACGATGCTGATGGGCCTGGGCGTGGTGGGTGCCAGCTACACCAACAAGTCCGCGTCCAAGCTGACGGACACCACGCCGCTGGCCAAGCTCATTGAAGAGCCCGGTGCCATCATGGTCAGCAAGGATTCGCCCTACAAGACCATCGATGACCTTGTGAAGGCCTGGAAGGCGGATCCGGGTTCCATCGCCGTCGGCGGCGGCTCCTCACCGGGCGGCCCCGACCACCTGCTGCCCATGCAGCTTGCAGGAGCCGTGGGAATCGACGCCACCAAGGTCAACTTTGTGTCCTACGACGGCGGTGGCGACCTGCTCCCGGCCATCCTCGGCAACAAGCTCGGCTTTGCTGCCTCGGGCGCCGGTGAGTACCTCAAGCAGATCGAATCGGGCGAAGTCCGTGTGCTGGCTACCAGCGGCGCTGAGCGGCTGGACGGCGTGGACGCGCCCACCCTGAAGGAATCCAACATCGACCTGGTGTTCACGAACTGGCGCGGCATCGTTGCCCCTCCGGGAATCAGCGACACCGACAAGGCAGCCCTCATCGCAGCCCTCGAGAAGATGCACGGTACCGCTGCCTGGAAGGAGACCCTGAAGACGCACAGCTGGACCGACGCTTTTGTCACCGGTGACGAATTCAAGACCTTCCTGACCGAGCAGGACAAGCGGGTGGCGGACGTACTCACGAAGCTTGGCTTGGCGTGAGTTCCTCACCAACGGTAGCCTCACGGCTCAAAGGCCGCTCCGAGCTGGGGGTCGCCCTCCTGCTCGGAGCGGCCGGGGTCATGGTCTTCCTCGACGCCTACGGCCTCGCGACACCCTATTCCAAGTCGGACCCGGTGGGTCCCAAAACGGTCCCCTTCATCGTGGCCGCCCTGCTCATCGTCTGCGCCGTGCTGCTGGCAGTAAATGTCATGCGCGGCGGCAAAGGCGAGGCTGAAGGCGGCGAGGACGTTGACCTGGCGCACCCGGCGGACTGGAAAACCGTGCTCCCGCTGGTGGGTGCCTTCATCGCGAACATCCTGCTCATCGACTGGGCCGGCTGGGTGATTTCCGGGACCATCCTGTTCTGGGGCAGCGTGTGGGCCCTCGGCGGGCGGAACTACGTCCGTGACGGCCTCATTTCCCTGGCCATGTCCATCCTGACCTTCTACGGCTTCTACCTGGGCCTCGGCATCGCATTGCCCGCGGGCTTGCTGGAAGGGATTCTCTAATGGACGTCTTCTCCTCCCTCATGGACGGTTTCGCCACCGCGCTGACCCCCATGAACTTCCTCTACGCAGTCATCGGCGTGGTCCTCGGCACCGCGGTGGGAGTCCTCCCGGGCCTTGGCCCGGCAATGACCGTGGCCCTGTTGCTTCCGGTCACCTACGCCCTGGAGCCCACCAGTGCCTTCATCATGTTCGCCGGCATCTACTACGGCGGCATGTACGGCGGCTCCACCACCTCCATCCTGCTCAACACCCCCGGTGAGTCCTCGTCGGTGGTCACCGCCATCGAAGGCAACAAGATGGCGAAGGCCGGGCGGGCGGCCCAGGCTTTGGCCACCGCCGCCATCGGTTCCTTTGTTGCCGGCACCATCGGTACAACGCTGCTCGCCGTCTGCGCGCCGATCGTGGTCCAGTTCGCCGTCAGCCTGGGCTCCCCCAGCTACTTTGCGATCATGGTGCTCGCCCTGCTGGCCGTCACCGCCGTCCTGGGTTCCTCCCGGCTGCGCGGGTTCGCGTCGCTGGGCCTGGGCCTGGCAATCGGCCTCGTGGGCATGGATTCAGTCACCGGCCAGCAGCGCCTCACCTTCGGGATGCCGCTCCTCGCCGACGGCCTGGACATCGTTGTGGTGGCTGTGGCCATCTTCGCCGTCGGCGAGGCCCTGTGGGTGGCCGCGCACCTGCGCCGCACTCCGATGAACATCATCCCGGTCGGACAACCCTGGATGGGCAAAGAGGACTGGAAGCGGTCCTGGAAACCCTGGCTCCGCGGTACGGCTTTCGGCTTCCCGTTCGGAGCACTTCCCGCGGGCGGCGCCGAGATCCCAACTTTCCTGTCCTACGTGACGGAGAAGCGGCTGTCCAAGCATCCCGAGGAATTCGGCCACGGCGCCATCGAAGGTGTTGCCGGGCCGGAAGCTGCCAACAATGCCGCGGCGGCAGGCACGCTGACCCCCATGCTTGCCCTGGGCCTGCCCACCAACGCAACGGCCGCCGTCATGCTGGCAGCTTTCACGTCCTACGGCATCCAGCCCGGCCCGCAGCTGTTCGCCAGCGAAGGCCCGCTGGTCTGGGCGCTTATTGCCAGCCTCTTCATCGGCAACTTCCTGCTCCTGATCATCAACCTTCCGCTGGCACCGGTCTGGGCGAAGCTCCTGCAGCTCCCCCGGCCGTACCTCTACGCCGGGATCCTGTTCTTCGCCACGCTGGGCGCCTATTCGGTGAACCTGCAGGCGTTCGACCTGGTCATACTGCTGGTGCTTGGCGCGCTGGGGTTCATGATGCGGCGCTTCGGGCTTCCCGTACTGCCGCTGATCCTGGGTGTAATCCTGGGGCCGCGGCTGGAAGGCCAGCTGCGCAAGACCCTCCAGCTCAGCGCCGGTGACCCGGCCGGCCTGTGGAGCGAGCCGATCGCCGTCGGGATCTGGGTCATCGTGGCGATCATCCTCCTCTGGCCGTTGCTGCTCAAGCTGATCCGCCGCAACCGCCCGACGGGCAAGTCACTGCTTCCCGCCAATTCCGGCGCAGCCGACTACAGCGACTAAATAGCGGCGGAGCATCGCCGAACCACACCGACCCTCACTCAGCAGATACAAGGAGCAACCATGACGATCGTGGTGGGATACGTCCCGACACCCGAGGGCGAAGCAGCGCTGGCCCAGGCCATCGCCGAAGCGCGGAAGAGCAACAGCAGGCTGCTGGTCATCAACTCCTCCAAGGGTGATGCACTGGTGGATAACCGGTACGCACAGGAACCTGCGATCCAGAGCATCGAGGACCGGCTCGCGACGCAGGGCATTGACCACGTGATCAAGCAGCCGGTCCGTGGCCACGATGCGGCAGCGGAGGTACTGGACGCGGCGGAGGAGCACAATGCCGATCTGATCGTGATCGGCCTGCGCCGCCGCACCCCGGTAGGCAAACTGATCCTGGGAAGCACGTCCCAACGGATACTGCTTGAGGCGGACTGCCCGGTGCTGGCAGTGAAGGCCAGCTGACGCCTCACGGCCGTCCAGGCCAGGGCGGCGCGGAAAAGCCGCAGTCCGGGAGTCCAACGACTCCCGGACTGCGGCTTTTCGCTGTGCGACGCGTTCAGGCGTCCCGGCCTAGCGGGCGGCCCGCCGAAGAGTTGATTCCGCGTGCTTGAGGATGGGGCCGTCGATCATCCTGCCGTTGAACTGGAACACGCCGCTTCCTGCAGCAGCGGCAGCCGCCAGGAGCTCCCTGGCCGCGGCGACGTCCGACTCCGCAGGGGCGTACGCTTCCCGGACCACAGCCACCTGGCCGGGGTGGATGCAGGCCTTTGCGCCGAATCCCGAGGCAACGGCGTCGCGGGACTCAGCTGCCAGCCCGTCAAGGTCCGGAATGTTGACGTACACCGCGTCGATGGCTTCCTTGCCGAAGGCCCCGGCCGCGAGCAGCACGGCGGACCGGGCGTGCAGCGCCACGGCCCGATAGCCGCCGTCGTCGTTCCTGCTGGAGGTCCCGCCCAGTGACGCGAGAAGGTCCTCGGCGCCCCACATCAGGCCCACCACGTTGGGTTCGGCGGCGATGGCGGCGGCGTTGATGACTCCCGCGGCCGTCTCGCACAGCGCTATGACGCTGTAGTCCTCCAGCGCCTTGAGCTGGCCCGCGCTTTCGGCCTTGGCAAGCATCACGTGGCGGTACGGAGTGTGCTTGAGGCAGTGCAGGTCCTTTTCGTGCTCCTCCGTGCCGGCCGGGTTGATCCGGATGATGGTGCGGCTCGGGTCCAGCTCGGGGACGTCGCCGGTGGCGCCGAGCTGGGCGAGGATCGCGCCGCGGGCGCGCTGCTTGTCAGCAGGCGCGACGGCGTCCTCCAGGTCCACGATCACGGCATCGGAACGCTCGGCCGCCTTCTGGTAGCGCTCGGGGCGGTCGGCAGGACAGAAGAGCAGGGCGGGACCCATCAGGAAAGTCATGCTTCGATTGTCCCCTTTTCGGCGGCTTCTTTCTGCGTGTCCGCATGCGCCCCGCGCGTCCACATCAGGCAGCTGCGCGAGGCCAGCGCCACCACCACGCCGTCCTGGTTCCGGCCCGTGTGCTGCATGGTCACGATTCCCTGCCCCGGCCGGGATGCGGACAGCCGCTTGCCGGTGATGACCGTCTCCGTATAAAGGGTGTCGCCGTGGTACAGCGGATGCGGAAACGACACGTCGGTCAATCCCAGCTGCGCGATGATGGTCCCCTGGGTCAGCTGCGGAACGGACTGCCCCACCACAGTGGCCAGCGTAAACATGGAGTTCACCAGCCGCTGGCCGAACGGCTGCCCGGCACTCCAGGCCGCGTCAAGGTGCAGCGCCTGGGTGTTCATCGTCATGGTGGTGAACAGGACGTTGTCCGTCTCGGTTACCGTCCGGCCCGGGCGGTGGGCATAGACCACTCCCTCCTCAAGCTCGTCGAAGTAGAGGCCCCGCTGTTCCACGACGCGTGGGCTGCCGGTGTTTGAGCCCGTCGAATCGTTGTCCGCGCTGGTCATACGGTCAGTTCCTGGTCCTCTTCGAAGAGTTCCGCGCCCGTGGCCGCGGCGACTTCCTCGGCCGTCACATTGGGGGCCAGTTCGCGCAGCACGAGCCGGGAGGAGCCGCCTTCGGTGACGACGTCGATCACGGCGAGGTCGGTGATGATCCGGTCCACGCACCCTTTTCCGGTGAGCGGCAGGGTGCACTGCTGCACGATCTTGGGCCTGCCGTTGCGGTCCACGTGCTCCATCATCACGATCACCTTCTTGGCCCCGAACACCAGGTCCATGGCGCCGCCCATGCCCTTGACCATCTTTCCCGGGATCATCCAGTTGGCAAGGTCCCCGTTCTGGGCCACTTCCATGGCGCCGAGCACGGCCACGTCCACATGGCCGCCCCGGATCATGCCGAACGAGGCGGCGGAGTCGAAGAACGCGGCGCCCTTGTTGACCGTGACGGTTTCCTTGCCGGCGTTGATCAGGTCCGGATCCACCTGGTCCTCGGCCGGGTACGGTCCCACGCCCAGGATGCCGTTTTCCGAGTGCAGCACCACTTCGATACCCGCCGGTATGTAGTTGGGGATCAGCGTGGGCATCCCGATGCCGAGGTTGACATACTGCCCGTTCTGCAGTTCGGCAGCCACCCGGGCGGCCAGTTCGTTGCGGGTCCAGCCCCGCGTTTCGGGGCTGGTGCCCGCAGGATGCCCGACGGCGGACGGCCGGTATTCGTGGCGTACGGCTTCGGGACGGGGCGGGGCTCCCGGCGTGCTATTCGATTCCACGGCTATGCTCCTGCCTGGTCAGTTGTTTGCTGGCCGGTTGCCTGGTGCTGAGTCCCTTGGGAGTGGTTGCCGGCGGAGGACACCGCGACCGTCCGCTTTTCGATGCGCTTCTCGCCCCCGGGCGCGAGGACAACCCGCTGGACGAAGATGCCGGGGACGTGCACATGCTCCGGATCCAGCCCGCCCGGCTCCACCAGTTCCTCAACTTCGGCGATGGTGATCCGTCCGGCCATGGCGCACAGCGGGTTGAAGTTCATCGCCGTGGCGTGGAAGACGAGGTTCCCGTGCCGGTCCCCCTTCCAGGCGTGGACCAGGCCGAAATCCGGGGTCAGCGATTCCTCCAGCACATAGTCGGCGCCGTTGAAGGTGCGGACTTCCTTCGGCGCGGAAGCGATGGCGATGGTGCCGTCGGCGTCGTACTTCTGCGGCAGGCCGCCGTCGGACACCTGGGTTCCCACACCGGCCGGGGTGTAGAACGCCGGGATGCCGGCGCCGCCGGCGCGGAGTTTCTCCGCGAGCGTGCCCTGCGGGGTGAGGACGACTTCGAGTTCGCCGGAGAGATACTGCCGGGCGAATTCCTTGTTCTCCCCGACGTAGGAGCTGATGGTGCGGCGGATCCTGCCGTCCTTCAGCAGGATCCCCAGCCCCCAGTCGTCCACGCCGCAGTTGTTGCTGACGGTTTCCAGGTCAGTGGTCCCGCGCCGGTGAAGGGCATCGATCAGGGAAACCGGGATCCCGCACAGCCCAAAGCCTCCGACGGCGAGCGAGGCGCCGTCGGGGATGTCGGCGACCGCAGCCTCGGCACTGGCAACAACCTTGTCAATCATCATTGATCCTTCCTGGTTTGCTCCCTGTTTTCGCTCCCTGTCGGGGAAGCTAAAGGCCGAGTTCGCGGGCGATCAGCATCAGCTGGACCTCCGTGGTGCCCTCGCCGACTTCAAGGATCTTGGAGTCGCGGTAGTGCCGTGCCACGGTGAATTCGTTGATGAAGCCATAGCCGCCGAACACCTGGGTGGCATCCCGCGCGTTGTCCATGGCTGCCTCGCCTGCGACCATCTTAGCGATGGCCGCCTGGGTCTTGAACGGCTTCCCGGCAAGCATCCTGGCCGCGGCGTCGTAGTAGGCCAGCCGGGCGGTGTGGGCCCGCGCTTCCATGCGTGCGATCTTGAACGCGATGGCCTGGTACTTGCCGATGTTCTGCCCGAACGCGCTGCGTTCCTTGGCGTATTTCACCGACAGGTCCACACAGCCCTGGGCCGCGCCCGTGGCGAGCGCGGCAATGGCAATGCGGCCCTCGTCCAGGATGGACAGGAAGTTGGCGTAGCCGCGGCCCTGCTCGCCGAGGAGGTTTGCCTCCGGAACGTGGACGTCCTTGAGCGTGAGCGGGTGGGTGTCCGAGGCGTTCCAGCCCACCTTGTTGTAGGCCTTCTCCGCCTTGAACCCGGGCGTGTTGGTGGGCACCAGGATGGTGGAAATTTCCTTCTTGACGCTGCCGTCCGGCCGCTCGTGCTTGGCGGTTACAGCAGTCACGGTGACCAGGCGGGTGATGTCAGTCCCGGAGTTGGTGATGAATTCCTTGTTGCCGTTGATGATCCACTCACCGCCCTCGAGCCGGGCGGTGGTCTTGGTGCCGCCCGCGTCGGAACCGGCTTCCGGTTCCGTCAGGCCGAAGCCGGCGAGCGCCTTGCCGGACGCCAGCGACGGCAGCCATTCCTCCTTCTGGGCGTCGGTGCCGAAGCGGTAAACGGGCATGGCGCCGAGGGAGACGCCGGCTTCCAGCGTGATGGCAACGGACTGGTCCACCCGGCCCAGCTGCTCCAGGGCGAGCGCCAGCGCGAAGTAGTCCCCGCCCATGCCGCCGAACTCTTCCGGGAACGGCAGGCCAAAGAGCCCCATGTCCGCCATCTGGGAGACGACCTCGTAAGGGAAGCTGTGTTCCTCATCGTGTTTCGCGGACACGGGGGCCACCACTTCGTCGGCGAATTCGCGGACGGTGTTGCTGAGGTCCTGGTATTCCTCGCTGAGCTCAAAATCAGCCATGTTGGGACTTCCTTGTCTTAACTTTGTGACGGGTCTGTTGGAGTACTGAACGGTTGATGCGGCGGCTACTCTGCCGCGCCCATGGCGATGACGGATTCTTCCACCGTGTCCTCCGCCTTTGAAGGCTCGGCCGGGACAGCGGGGTGGACCGTGGCAAGAACCTGGTCCGCCTTGACCAGTTCGCCGGGCGTGGCACTGATGTGCACGGTGCCGTCGAGCGGCGCCACGAGCTGGTGCTCCATCTTCATGGCCTCCACGGAGAGTAAAACCTGGCCGGACTGCACGGCATCGCCGTTGCTGACGTTGACGGACACCACGGTGCCGGGCATCGGCGAGCGCACGGCCGGATCAGCGGCGCCTTCCTCGCGCTCGATCGCCGCGAGCGACCGGCCCAGCCGGGCTTCCCGGCTGAGGATCTCCAGCCGGCAGGACCAGCCGTCGTTGCCCAGGAACAACTCATCGGGTGCACCGGGCGCCGGGTTGTCCCAGCTTGGTGTGACGGGGCCGGTATAGACCGGTGCAAGGGAGTACCCGCGGGGTTCACCGTCGAGGGTCAGCACCACGTAGCTCCGCTTGAGGAACTGCAGCGACGCCGTACGCGGGGGCCCGTCGCCGACCGACACGAGGACCGGGCCGTCGGCGACACTGCCTGCCACGCCTACAGTTCCGATGCCGCCACCGGATGTTCCCAGGCTGATGCGCCGGGGAGCGTGAGCGCCGAGGCGCCAACCGTCGCGGCGCTGCCATGGACCTGCCGACGGGACGGGATGGTGTTGCTCCTCCATCGCCACGGCGTACAGTGCGGCAGCGAGCATCTCGAAGTCGCCCGCGCGGCGGAAGGTGAACTCCGGCATCTTGCGTTCGATCAGGCCCGTGTCGAGGCGCCCGGCGCGGACGTCGGCGTCGTTGATCAGAAGCCTCAGGTACTCGACGTTGGTGTCGATGCCCAGCGCCGTGTACCCGGCGAGCGCCTCGTCCAGGGTGTCGAGGGCCGCGGTGCGGTCCGGGCCCCAGGCGATCACCTTGGAAATCATGGGGTCGTAGCTGGATGAGATCTCGAGGCCATCCATGAGCGCCGAGTCCACCCGGACGCGGCCACGGCCTGCCACAACCTCGTTGCGGGCAGGGGCGCTTGGCCGTTGCGCGGGGCCGGGCAGCTCGTCCAGCAGGAGGACATGTCCGGTTGACGGCAGGAAGTTCCGTTCCGGGATTTCGGCGTAGACGCGCGCCTCCACCGAGTGCCCGTTAAGCACGACGTCGTCCTGGCGGACGGTGAGTTCCTCACCGGCGGCGATCCGCACCTGCCATTCGACGAGGTCGAGGCCGGTGACCATCTCGGTGACCGGGTGCTCCACCTGCAGTCGCGTGTTCATCTCCATAAAGAAGAACTCGTCCGGAGCGTTGTCCGAGACCAGGAACTCCACGGTGCCTGCTCCGCTGTAGTTGACGCTGCGGGCGGCGTTGCAGGCTGCCTCGCCGATCCTCGCCCGGACGGCTTCGCCGTCGGGAAGGGATTCCAGCAGCGGCGAGGGGGCTTCCTCGATGACCTTCTGGTGGCGGCGCTGCAGGGAGCACTCGCGCTCCCCCAGGTGGATGACGTTGCCATGGTTGTCCGCGAGGACCTGCACCTCGATGTGGCGCGGGGTGGTGACGAGGCGTTCAAGGAACAACGTGTCGTCGCCGAAAGCGCTGGCTGCGACCCGGCGGGCGGTGGCCAGGGTGGCCTCGAGGTCCTCAGGGCGTTCCACGATGTGCATGCCTTTGCCGCCGCCCCCTGCGGAGGGCTTGATCAGCAGCGGGAAGCCGACGCCGGCCGCAGCTTCGATCAGCTGCGCGTCCGTCATGGCGGGTTCGGCAATGCCCGGAACCACGGGCACGCCGTAACCGGTGACGTGGTTCTTGGACCGGATCTTGTCCCCCATGACGTTGAGGGATTCGACGCCGGGGCCGATGAAGACGATGCCCGCATTTTCCAGGGCACGGGCGAAGTCGACGTTCTCGCTGAGGAAGCCGTAGCCCGGGTGCACGGCCTCGGCGCCGGTCTCGCGGCACGCCTGGATGATGGCCTCGATCTTGAGGTAGCTTTCGGCGGCCGCCGCCGGGCCGATCCGGACGGCGCGGTCGGCTTCGCGCACGTGGCGGGCACCGGCGTCGGCGTCGCTGTAGACGGCCACCGACCGGATGCCGAGCGCGCGGAGGGTGCGGATCACGCGGCAGGCAATCTCGCCGCGGTTGGCGACGAGCACGGTGTTGAACAGCGGTTTCGGTGAAGGCGTTGGCTGCTGGGGTGTTGAAGGAGTAGTCACTGCTGGCTCACATCCGGAACAGGCCGAAGGAGGTCTCCGGCAGCGGGGTGCGGGAGACGACGTCGAGCGCCAGTCCCAGGACGGTGCGGGTGTCCGCGGGGTCGATCACGCCGTCATCCCACAGGCGGGCCGTGGAGTAGTACGGGCTGCCTTGGTCCTCGTACTGCTGCTTGATGGGTGCCTTGAAGGCTTCCTCATCGGCGGCGGACCATTCCTCGCCGCGGGCCTCGTACTGGTCCCGTTTGACGGTGGCGAGCACGCTGGAAGCCTGGTTCCCGCCCATCACGGAGATCCGGCTCGCCGGCCACATCCAGAGGAAACGCGGCGAGTAGGCCCGCCCGCACATGGAATAGTTGCCGGCGCCGAAGGAGCCGCCGATCACCACAGTCAGTTTCGGCACCCTGGCAGTGGCGACGGCGGTGACCATCTTGGCGCCGTTCTTGGCGATGCCGCCCTGTTCGTAGTCCTTGCCGACCATAAAGCCGGAGAGGTTCTGCAGGAAGATCAGCGGGATGCCGCGCTGGTCGCAGAGCTCGATGAAGTGGGCGCCCTTGAGGGAGGATTCGCTGAACAGCACCCCGTTGTTGGCCACGATGCCCACCGGGTGGCCGTGCAGCTTCGCGAAGCCGGTGACCAGGGTGGTGCCGTAGTTCTTCTTGAACTCGTGGAACCTGCTGCCGTCCACCAGCCGGGCGATGACTTCGCGGACGTCGTACTGCGCGTTGACGTCCGTGGGTACGGCACCGTAGAGCTCGTCCGGGTCCGCAACGGGCTCGACGGCGGTGTCCACGTCCCAGGCGGGGGCAGCCGGACGGGGAAGGGTGGAGACGATGTCGCGGACGATCTGGAGGGCATGCTCATCGTTCTCGGCCAGGTGGTCGGTGACGCCGGAGATTCTCGAGTGGACGTCGCCGCCGCCGAGTTCCTCCGCGGTGACGATCTCGCCGATGGCGGCCTTCACCAGCGGCGGGCCGCCCAGGAAGATGGTGCCCTGGTTGCGGACGATCACGGTTTCATCGCTCATGGCAGGCACGTAGGCTCCGCCGGCGGTGCACGAGCCCATCACGGAGGCGATCTGCGGGATCTTTGCTGCGGACATCTTGGCCTGGTTGAAGAAGATCCGGCCGAAGTGCTCCTTGTCCGGGAAGACTTCGTCCTGCTTGGGCAGGAACGCTCCGCCCGAGTCCACGAGGTAGATGCAGGGCAGCCGGTTCTCCAGCGCGATCTCCTGCGCCCGGAGGTGCTTCTTGACCGTCATCGGATAGTAGGTGCCGCCCTTGACGGTGGCGTCATTGGAGATGACCAGTACCTGGCGGCCGTGGACCAGGCCGATCCCGGCGATGACGCCGGCTCCGGGTGAGTCGTCGTTGTACATGCCGTTGGCGGCCAGCGGCGCGATCTCGAGGAAGGGACTGCCGTCGTCGAGCAGGCGGTCGATGCGCTCGCGGGGCAGCAGCTTGCCCCGCGCCACGTGGCGTTCCCGGGACTTCTCCGGCCCGCCCAGGGCCGCCGCGGCGAGGCGCTCCTTCAGCTCGCGGGCCAGCCCCAGCTGGGCCTCGCGGTTCGCGGCGAAGGCGTCGCTTGTCGCGTCCACCTGGCTGGCGATTGTCTCCATTGACTGCTTCCGTTCCCGGACGCCCTGGCGAGGCCGTCCTGAGCGATTCGGTTAGTACCGCATAACTGAGATTTAGGTTAGTCTCTATTAACTGTGATGTCCAACACGCGCCCGCATTGCTAGGATTTGCAGTTCCAAGGAGGAAATGTGCCGATCATCGAGCGCGACGCCGGCAGCCCGGCGGGGCAGCGGGTCCAGACAACGCAGCCCGCCCAGACAACACAGCGCAGCCAGGCAACCCAGCGCAGCCAGGCCAAAGAGAGCCGGCGGCAGGCGTTGCTGTCCTCGGCCGCCACCCTTTTTGCCCTTAACGGCTTCAATCGCGTTTCACTGGAGGACCTGGGTGCCGCAGCCGGAGTCAGCGGACCCGCCGTTTACCGCCACTTCGCCGGCAAGCAGGCCGTTTTGGGCGCTCTGCTGCTCAGCGTGAGCCAGGAACTGCTGGACGGCGGCCGCCGGGTGGTGGCCGACGCCGGCGATCCCGCCGCAGCGCTGGCCCGCTTGGTGCAGTTCCACGTGGATTTCGCCCTGAGCAATCCCGACGTCATCCGGGTCCAGGACCGCGACTTCAGCAATCTCTCCGACGACGACCAGGCCGAGGTCCGCACCCTGCAGCGGAACTACGTGGAGCTGTGGGTTGACGTGCTGCAGGCCCTGCACACGGGCACAGACACCGCTGAACTCCGGATGCGCGCACACGCAGCCTTCGGCCTCATCAACTCCACCCCGCATTCGGTCCGCAGCCACGGCCGGAGGGTTGCGGCCAAGTCCGCCCGGCCGCTGCTGGAGAGCATGGCGCTCGCCGCCCTCCTGGTGAGGGCAAGCCCCGTTCCGGCCGAGTAGGCCGGCACGGCTCTGCCGGCTGCCCGTTCCCCTCGGAACTGACAGCCGGCAGATCGACCAAAGGCCTGGGACCGACCGGGTGCAGCTAGACCATTGCCAGCACCATTCCGGGGTCGGCGAGGATCGCACCGATGTCCGCCAGGAAACGCGACCCCTGTTCGCCGTCGACCAGGCGGTGGTCGAAGGAGAGGCTGAGGGTCATGACCTGGCGTAGTGCCACCTCGTCCCGGTACTCCCACGGCATCTTGCGCACGGCACCCATGGCAAGGATGGCAGCCTCGCCGGGGTTGAGGATCGGGGTGCCGGCATCGATGCCGAACACTCCGATGTTCGTGATGGAGATGGTGCCGCCGGTCAGCTCGGCCGGGCTGGTCTTGCCGGCGCGGGCAGTCTCGGTCAGGGCCGTCAGCGCCGTGGACAGCTCCGTCAGGGACATGCTGTGGGCGTCCTTGATGTTCGGCACGGTCAGTCCGCGGGGAGTTGCCGCGGCAATGCCCAGGTTCACATAGTTGTACTGCACGATCTCCTGGTTGGCTTCGTCCCACCGCGAGTTCAGCGACGGCTGGCGGCGGACGGCGATCAGCAAAGCCTTGGCCACGAGGGTCAGCGGGGTCAGCTTGAAACCCTCAAAAGTCCGGCTGGCCTTGAGTCGGGACAGCAGCTCCATGGTGGGTGTGACGTCGATGGTGAGGAATTCCGTGGCGTGCGGCGCGGTGAAAGCGCTGGACACCATGGCGGCGGCCGTCAGTTTGCGGACACCCTTGATGGGGGTCCGTGTTTCCCGCTCTCCCGCGATGCCGCCTGCGGCGCCGCCCGCGGCCTCCGCCCCGGCCAGGGCCCGGGCTGCAGCGGGAAGGTCTCCCCCGCCCACGAAGTTCCGCACGTCGTCGCGTGTGATCAACCCGCCTGCGCCGGTACCGGCCACCGCCGTGAGCTCCACACCAAGATCCTTCGCCAGTTTCCGTACCGGCGGCGTGGACCGCGGACGCTCGGCGGCGGCCGCAGGAGCTGCACTTGCCGCCGGGGCACGGGTTTCGACGGGCTCAACCGTTGCGGTGGTTTCCGCGGCGGTCGGGCCCGGCGCCGGCTCAACCACCGGCGAAGCGAAGGTGCGGGCACGCCGGGCCGGCCGGCCCGAACCTTCGACGACGGCGCCGTAGCCCACCAGGTTGGGTTCCCGTTTGGCGGTCTCTGCCGCGGCCGGACCTGCTGCGGAAGGGCCGCCGTCGTCGCCTTCAACTTCGAAGGAAACGATCGGCTTGCCGACCTCCACCACGGTTCCCGGCTGCTCGTGGAGGGCGGTGATCACACCGGCGAACGGCGACGGCAGTTCGACGACGGCCTTGGCCGTTTCCACTTCCGCAATGACCTGGTTCAAGGCCACGGTGTCGCCCACAGCAACTTTCCAGCTGAGGATTTCCGATTCCGTGAGCCCTTCGCCGAGGTCCGGAAGCCTGAATTCCTTGATCATGGCAGCGCTCATCCTTCCAGCCCGCTGAGGGAGTTGGGACGGCCCAGGGCACGGTCCACACCGTCGAGGATTCTGTCCAGGCCCGGCAAGTGGTGCATTTCAAGTTTCGAATAGGGGTAAGGGATGTCGAAACCGGTGATCCGGACGGGGGCCGCTTCCAAGTGGTAGAAGCAGCGTTCGGTGATGCTGGCGGCCACTTCGGCTCCGAGCCCGCCCGACTGGCCGGCCTCGTGCGTGATCACCAGCCGTCCCGTCTTGCGCACCGAGGCCTCCAGGGTGGCGAAGTCCACCGGGGCCAGCGAGCGCAGGTCGATGACCTCGACAGAGACGCCTTCATCGGCGGCTGCCAGGGCAGCGTCCTTGGCGGTTTTGACCAGCGGGCCGTAGGCGACGAGCGTCACGTCCTTGCCCTCGGTGACCACGCGGGCCTTTTCCATGGACAGGGCGGTGGCTGGATCGATCGACTCATCCACCTCGCCTTTATCGTGGTAGCGGCGCTTGGGTTCGAAATACAGTACCGGATCGTCCGAGGCAATCGCCTGCTGGATCATGGTGTGGGCATCCTGCGGGTTGGACACGCTGACCACCCGCAGGCCGGACGTGTGGGTGAAGTACGCCTCAGGAGACTCTGAATGGTGCTCCGGGGATCCGATGCCGCCGCCGAAGGGGACGCGTACGGTGATGGGCATCTTGACGGCGCCCTGGGTGCGGTAGTGGAGCTTGGCCACCTGGGACACGATCTGGTCGAAGGCCGGATAGATGAACCCGTCGAACTGGATTTCCACCACGGGCCGGTAGCCGCGGTAGGCCAGGCCGACGGCGGTGCCCATGATGCCGGACTCGGCGAGCGGGGTGTCCACAACACGGTGCTTGCCGAAGTCCTTTTGCAGGCCGTCGGTCACGCGGAAGACCCCGCCGAGCGTGCCGATGTCCTCGCCCATCAGGATGACCTTGGGGTCGTTTTCAAGGGATTTGCGGAGGCCGGAGTTGATGGCCCGGGCAAAGGTCATCTGCGTCATCAGCGAGCACCTTCTTCTGAGTTGGCGGCTGCGGGATCGCCGAAGGACGCCAGGTAGCGGGAGTAGTGGTCCTCCTGGCGGTCCAGCCAGGAGTTGGGGGTGCTGTAAACGTGTTTGAAGATGTCCAGCGGTTGCGGGTCCGGCATGTTGATGCAGCCGGCCCGCATGTCCCTGGCCACGGCGTCCGCTTTGGCGGCCACCCTGGCCTCAAGCTCCTCCGTCAGCAGGCCCTTGCGTTCCAGCAGGCCCCTGACCCGGGCAATCGGATCCTTGGCGGCCCAGTCCTCCAGTTCGTTGGCGTCCCGGTAGCGGGTGGGGTCGTCGGCAGTGGTGTGCGGGCCCATCCGGTAGGTGACTGCCTCTATGAACGTGGGGCCGCCGCCGTGGCGCGCCCGTTCGAGTGCCTCGCGCGTGGCCGCCATCACCGCCAGGACGTCATTTCCGTCCACCCTTATGCCGGGAATCCCGAAACCTGCCGCGCGGTCGGCGATCCTGATGTGGGACTGCAGGCGCACGGGCTCGGAAATGGCCCAGTGGTTGTTCTGGCAGAAGAAGATCACCGGTGACTGGAAGCTGGCGGCGAAGACCATCGCCTCGTTGACGTCGCCCTCGCTCGTGGCGCCGTCGCCGAAGTAGGTGATGGCCACGGAGTCGGCGCCGTCGTTCTGGATGCCCATGGCGTAGCCGGTCGCATGGAGCGTCTGGGCTCCGATGATGATCTGCGGCGTGGCCATGTTGATGGTGTAGGGGTCCCAGCCCGCCGACGCATTGCCCCGCCACACCTTGAGGATGTCGGCCAGGTCCACTCCGCGACAGTAGGCGACGCCGTTCTCGCGGTAGCTGGAAAACACGAAGTCATCGTCCCGGAGCGACCTCGCCGACCCTATCTGGGAGGCCTCCTGGCCCAGCAGCGGCGGCCACAGGCCAAGCTCGCCCTGGCGCTGGAGGGCCGTGGCTTCGGTGTCGATCCGCCGGATGACCACCATGTCCTCATACAGGGAACCCAGCTGCTCATCACTGACATCCCGGACCCAGGCGTCGTACTGCGGATGGCTGACGCGCTCACCGCCGGGAGTGATCAGTTGGACCAGGTCCTCGCCCGCCCCGCCGTGATGTCCTGCACTGTTGTCCGGGCCACCCGCGGCGTTGCCGCCCTGACCCAACTCGTCTGTAAACACAGTTGCACGCAACCTTCATACGTCGTGTCACCGGCACTCCAGGAACTCGTGATCCCCGTGCACGCCAGCCGCCCGGGCGCCGTTGCCCCGGATAATTGTGACCATACTCACAATGCTCATTGGGTACAACCACTGCCCAAAAAACTGAGCATTATGCCCTATATCGGAGCCAACCCCCGTGCTAGCCTTGCGCATTATGCAAGCTTTGGATGGCACTGACACCCGGCTCCTTTCCGCCCTCGCAAAGGACCCGAAACGGACGGTGGTGGCCCTGGCGCAAAAGCTCGGGCTCTCCCGCAACACCGTGCAGGCCCGGATGGCCCAGCTGGAGAAGAAGCACGTCTTCCTGTCCTTTGAGCGGCGGATCAATCCGGCTGCACTGGGGTATCCGCTGATGGCCTTTATCTCCGTCCACGTTCAGCAGCAGAAACTGGGCCAGCTGGCAGTGGACCTGGCCGGCATCCCGGAAATCCTGGAAGGCTACGGACTGACCGGCTCCGCGGACCTCCTGCTGCGGGTGGTGGCGCTGGACGCCGAAGACCTCTTCCGCATTAACGGCAAGATCCTGGCCTGTGAGGGTGTGGACCGGACGGATACTGCGCTCGCCATGGGAGAGCTGATCCCGTTCCGGATCCAGCCGCTGCTCGAGCGCGGCCCCGCCGAGGGGTGAGGGTTCGCTTCCGGCTGAGGCGGCGCGGGGGTTATAGGCTGGGTGGAGTTGAACGAATCGCGGCCGTGAACGGCCCATGCAATCAGGCAGTGGCCAGGCCTGCTGCCGGAAAGGCTTGATCTTGAGCAATCCTCAGGAACCGTCCCAGCCGGCCGAACCGGGCGACGACGGGCGGCGCAGGCGGCAGCCTCCTGCCGTCCCGCCGCACGCGGCCCCTACAGCAGGAGTCCCTGGACAGCCGCCGCTCCCGACGCATGAACCTTCCGGCCAGCAGCCACCCGTTCCGCACTACGGGTCCCCCGAGCAGGGAGTTCCGGGACCGCCGCCGGTCCCCCATTACGGAGAACCGCAATACGGGCAAATGCAGCACGGTCAGCCGCCGTACGCGGCTCCCGGCGCCGGAGACCCGCAATACGGACATCCCCGGTACGGAAGCGCGCCGTACGGCGCTCCTGCAGCCCCCGGACCCTACGGTGTCCCGGGCCAGCAGCCGCCTGCCAGAGGCCGAAAGAAACTGTGGATCATTCTGGGCATAGTCGGCGGTGTCGTGCTCCTCGCGGTGGTGGGCGCGCTGCTGCTGGTCAACCTGGTGGGCGGCGCAACTGCCAAAGCCAAAGGCCTGGCAGAGGATTTCACCCAGCTGGTTATCGCCGGGGACACCGACACCGCCTACGACGACTTCCTTGACCCCGCCCTGCAGGAGAAGCTCTCCAAGGAGGAATTCGCCGCCGGCGTCCAAAGCCTTGAACTGGACGAAACCTGCAAGCCGACATACAACGACTTCAAAGTGAGCACCGAGAACGGCAACAACGCTGCCGACGTCGCCGGCGTCATCAGCTGCGGCAGCAAGGAAGTGGATCTGGCCTACCGCTTCGACGGCAATAAGGACATGAAGATGATCAACATCAAACTCCGCCCGAAGGCCTGATCCCCGGACAGCAAGACACACAACAGGAGCTCCCGTAATTCACGGGAGCTCCTGTTGTGTGTCTCAGCTATGCCAGGGCGGCGCAGGTGTCAGTGGTCGACTGCCTTCTCGGCGCCCACGCCGGTCAGGGAGCGGACTTCCATTTCGGCCTGCTTGGTGGTGTCTTCCAGCTTCTTGTCCAGCACCGAACCCAGCCAGCCCAGCAAGAACGCGAGCGGGATGGAGACGATGCCGGGGTTGCTGAGCGGGAAGATCGCGAAGTTGGCGCCCGGGATCATGGACGTCTTGGCACCCGAGACCACCGGCGACAGCGCGATCAGGATGATCGCTGAGCCCAGTCCGCCGTACATGCTCCAGATGGCGCCCTGGGTGGTGAACTTCCGCCAGAACAGCGAATACACGATGGTGGGCAGGTTCGCCGAGGCTGCCACAGCGAAAGCGAGCGCCACGAGGAACGCCACATTCTGGCCGTTGGCGAAGATGCCGCCGGCGATAGCCAGGAGGCCGATGACCACCACGGTGCGCCGGGCGACCTTGACCTCCGTGTCGGCGTCGGCCTTCCCCTTGGCAATCACGCTGGCGTAGATGTCGTGCGCAAACGATGCCGCCGCGGTGATGGTGAGGCCGGCGACAACAGCCAGGATGGTGGCGAAAGCCACCGCCGAGATGAAGCCCAGCAGCAGCGGGCCGCCGAGGTGGAACGCCAGCAGCGGTGCGGCCGAGTTGACTCCGCCCGGGGCGCCCTTGATGGTGTCAGCGCCGACCAGTGCCGCGGCACCGTAGCCCAGGACCAGGGTGAACAGGTAGAACAGGCCGATCAGCCAGATGGACCAGACCACGGACTTGCGGGCTTCCTTGGCGGTGGGAACCGTGTAGAAGCGCATCAGCACGTGGGGCAGGGCCGCTGTGCCGAGGACCAGCGCCAGGCCCAGGGACATAAAGTCCAGCTTGGAGGTTTCGGTCTTGCCGTACTGCAGGCCCGGGTTGAGCATGTTCGGGTTGCCTGACGTTTCCACCGCTCCGCCCAGCAGGTCGGAGAGGTTGAAGCCGTAGATGGCGAGGACCCAGAAGGTCATCACGGCAGCGCCGGCAATCAGGAGCATGGCCTTGATGATCTGCACCCAGGTGGTGCCCTTCATGCCGCCGATCAGTACGTACATGATCATGAGGGCGCCGACGACGATGATCACCAGTGCTTGTCCGCCCCAGTCGCTGATGCCGAGGAGCAGGGAGATCAGGCTGCCTGCCCCGGCCATCTGCGCCAGGAGGTAGAAGAAGCAGACCGCAAGGGTGGAGATGGCCGCCGCGATGCGCACCGGTCGCTGCTTGAGCCGGAAGGAAAGCACATCGGCCATGGTGAACTTGCCGGTGTTGCGAAGCAGCTCGGCAACGAGCAGCAGGGCGACGAGCCAGGCGACCAGGAAGCCGATGGAGTACATAAAGCCGTCGTAGCCGTTGACGGCGATGGCGCCGGTGATCCCCAGGAACGAGGCCGCCGAGAGGTAGTCCCCGGCAATGGCGGTGCCGTTCTGCGGACCCGTGAAGGAACGCCCGGCGGCGTAGTAGTCCGCCGCCGTCTTGTTGTTGCGGCTTGCCTTGATCACAATGACCATGGTGATGGCCACGAACAGGCCGAAGATGCCCATGTTCAGCAGGGTGGTGTCCTTGAGATCCGCAACGTTTACTGCGGGAACCATGAGCGTCATTTTGTAACCCCGCTGATTTTGTTGCCTTCTTTATCGAACTCGTGGCCCTCGATTTCATGGCGGATTTCGGCCGCGATGGGGTCGAGCCGACGGTTGGAGTAGCTCACGTACCAACCGGTGATGGCGAACGTGGAAACAAACTGCAGCAGGCCCAGGATCAGCCCGATGTTGATGTTGCCCCAGACCTTGGTGGACATAAAGCCGACGGCGTAATCGGCCAGGAGGACGTATGCGAAGTACCAGAGCAGGAACGCAACGGCCATTGGAAAGACAAAGCTGCGGTGACGCTTGCGCAGTTCCTGGAACTGCTTCGTCGATTGGACTTGCTTGAAGTCCACGGACGCCGCTGCGTCCGGAGTTGGGGCATCGTTACCCATCATTCCTCCTCATTGAGACTTGCCGTCCACACCGGCTGCCCCGTCCACCCGCAGACAGTCCCAGCCAATGTGACTGCAATCACTGTCTCCCGTGATGCGGCTTACATCCAGAGAACCCCGCTCCGCCGTCGCTCAGCGGTCCCGATGCTGCGCCAAACGGTGCCCCGCGGCTACGCCGGGCACGCTACGCTGGGCCCATGCCGGACTCCCCCCTGTTCACCGCCGCCGCCATCGCCGTGATCGCGATGGCGATCGCCGTCGTCGTCGGTGTCGGCCTCAAAGTCCTGCGGTCCTTCAGGGAGCTGGGCACGGATGCGGAACGCGCCACCTACAAGACCCTGCACGCGGCGTCGAGGGCCGGCCAGCACCTGCGCACCGGGCTGAACCCCGCGGGCGCGGCCAAAGCCAGCAGGCAGCTCCGCACCATCCTGGGCTGCGATGCCCTGGCCATCACCGACACCTCGGGAGTACTCGCCTGGGACGGCGCCGCCGAGGAATTGAAGCCGTCCCTGATGGGACTGGCGGCCAAGGTGCTCGACGGCGGCCACACGGCAGTGATCCCGGCCGGCGAGATGCAGATGCTCGCCGGTGATACGGCTTCCGGCGCTATCACGCCCGACGTTGAACGCGCCGTCGTCATTGCCCCCATCAAGGCCGGCGCCCGCGTTGTGGGCGTCATTGCCGCGTTCGCCCCGTCGGCGGGCGCCGGACTGGTGCGGGCCACCGGCGAAGTGGCCGACTGGGTGGCAGCCCAGGTTGAACTCGCCGAACTCGACGCCTCCCGGACCCTCCTGATGGAGGCCGAGGTCCGTGCCCTCCGCGCCCAGATCAGCCCGCATTTCATTTACAACTCGCTCAACGCCATCGCGTCCTTCATCAACACGGACCCCGTGCGGGCCAGGGAGCTGGTGGTGGAATTCGCCGACTTCACCCGCTATTCCTTCCGCCGCCACGGAGACTTCACCACCCTTGCCGAAGAGCTCCGCTGCATCGACCGCTACCTGTTGCTGGAGCGGGCCCGGTTCGGCGACCGCGTCCAGGTGAGCCTGCGGATCGCCCCCGAGGTGCTGAGCACGGTCATCCCGTTCCTGAGCCTGCAGCCCCTCGTCGAAAACGCCGTCCGGCACGGTCTGGAGGCCAAGGAGGGCCCGGGCCACATCACCATTGCGGCCAACGATTCCGGCGCCTTCGCGGAGGTCACCATAGAGGACGACGGCGTGGGGATGGATCCCGAACAGCTGCGGTCCATGCTGGCCGGACACAGCGACGGAGACCACGTGGGGCTGCGGAACGTGGATGCCCGGCTCCGCCAGGTCTATGGCGAAGACAACGGCCTGGTCATCGAAACGGCACCCGGGGAGGGGACCCTGATCACCATGCGTGTTCCCAAGTCCCAGCCCGGCCACGACGCCTGAACCGCGGCAGTAGTCTAGAACCATGATTAACGTCCTCGTCGCTGACGACGAGCTGCCCGCCGTCGAGGAACTCGCTTTCCTGCTCGGCCGGGACGGCCGGATCGGGACCATCCACCGGGCCTCGTCCGGCGCCGAGGCCCTGCGCGTGCTCGATGCCGAAACCGTGGACGCGGTGTTCCTCGACATCCACATGCCCGCCTTGTCCGGCCTTGACATCGCGCGGGCCATCTCACGAAGCAGCAACCCACCGGCTGTCGTCTTCGTTACCGCGGACGAGGACTGCGCGCTGGAAGCGTTCGAACTCGCAGCCGTGGACTATCTGCTGAAGCCCGTGCGCGCCGAGCGCCTTGCCAGGTCCGTGGGCCGCATCAGTGAACTCATGAAGGACGGCGCCGCGACACCGGAAATGATCACGGTGGACCTCGGCGGCACCACCCGGATGATCCGGCGCGACGACGTCACGTACGTCCAGGCCCAGGGCGATTACGCCAGGCTGCACACGGCCGATGCCAGCTACCTCATCCGGGTGCCGCTCGCCGACCTCGAGCAGCAGTGGGCCGAGGCCGGATTCATCCGCACGCACCGGTCCTACCTCATCGCCCTCAACCACGTCAGCCACATGAAGCTCGCCGCGGCCCGGCCGACCGTCACCGTGGCCGGGGCCGAACTGCCCATCAGCCGCCGCCACCTGCCGTCTGTCCGGGAGAAACTCGAAACCACCCGGATCCGGCCGCAGGCATGACCCGGGTCAGGGTGACGGCCCCGCGGTCTGCCGCAAAGCCGGTGAGGGATTCGCGCGAAGCCGCCGAGGAGTCCGATGTGGGCCAGGTGTTCGTCCGGTCCCTGATCCGTTCCCAGCTGCGCCTGGCGCTGGTCGTCGCAGCGGGCTTCCTGCTGATCCTGCTGGCTTTTCCGCTCCTGCTGGGACTGGTTCCCGGATTGGCGGAGGCGAAGATCGCGGGAATCCCTTTCGGCTGGCTCCTCCTCGGGGCGGGGATCTACCCCGTGATCGGACTCAGCGCGTGGCTGTACATCCGGACGGCCTCCCGTAACGAGGCCCGCTACCGGGACCTGGCGGAGGGCGGGTGAGGCGGCTGTGAACCCGGTGGTCGGCATTGCGGCCTTCGTGGCGGTTTCCGTGGCCACCGCCGTCATCGGGTTCTACGGGTTGCGGATTTCACGGACCACAGGCGACTTTTACGTGGCATCCCGGACCGTCCGCCCGTGGTGGAACGCTTCCGCGATTGGCGGCGAATACCTTTCGGCCGCCAGTTTCCTGGGCGTGGCAGGACTGGTCCTGCTCTCCGGGACGGATGCCCTCTGGTTTCCCATCGGCTACACGGCGGGGTACCTGATGCTGCTGCTCTTCGTTGCCGCCCCGCTGCGCCGCTCGGGCGCCTATACGATTCCGGATTTCACGGAGGTGCGGCTGGATTCCCGGCCCGTCCGCCGGGTCACCAGCCTGGTGGTTGTGGTGGTGGGCTGGCTTTACATTGTGCCGCAGCTCCACGGCGCCGCCCTGACGATCCGCATCACCACCGGGCTGCCGTCCTGGGTGGGGTCCGTGGCGGTGGTCATCGTGGTCTGCCTGACGGTGGTGGCCGGCGGCATGCGCTCCATCACTTTTGTGCAGGCGTTCCAGTACTGGCTGAAGCTGACAGCCATGGCGGTGCCCCTTGTCTTCATCGCCCTGGTACTGGCCGGCAACGCGGTCCCTTCGGTGGCCGAGGCCAATACCAACCCCACCGGCCTCGCACCGACAGGTCCGTACCAGAACATCTCACTGCTCGTGGCGCTGCTCTTCGGGACACTGGGGCTGCCACACGTGCTGGTGCGGTTCTACACCAACCCGGACGGGCAGACGGCGCGCCGGACCACGCTGATCGTGCTGGGACTGTTGTCCGTCTTCTATCTCTTTCCCACTGCCTACGGGCTGATCGGAAGGATGTTCGCCCCGGGCCTTGCCCAGGGGGGCAGGTCGGATGCGCTGGTCCTGCTGCTGCCGGGCCGGCTGATCGGGGGCCCTGCCGGCGACCTGCTCTCGGCGCTGGTGGTGGCGGGGGCATTCGCCGCCTTCCTGTCCACCACGTCGGGGCTGGTGGTTTCCCTGGCGGGCGTCATCAGCCAGGACGTGCTGGGCGGAAGCGTCCGTGGCTTCCGGCTGGCCGCCCTGATCTCGGCAACCGTTCCGCTGGGATTCGCCTTCATGACGGACTCCCTGGCCTTGGCCGGCAGCGTGGGCCTCGTGTTCGCGTTTACGGCTTCAACGATTTGTCCCGCCCTGCTGCTGGGGATCTGGTGGCGGGGCCTCACGGATGCCGGAGCGATCGCCGGGATGGTGACCGGCGGCGTCCTGTGCGGCGGCGCCCTGGTTGCCGGTGCCCTGTCCGGTCCGGCAGCATCCGGTGCCGCGATGCCGCAGTGGCTGGCACAGCCGGCGGCCTGGACGGTGCCGGCCGCTTTCGCCGTGATGATCGTGGTGTCCCGTGCCACCAGGGGCCGCGTGCCGAGGACGCTCACGAAGGTCATGACCAGGCTGCACACGCCGGAACGTCCGCTGGCCACCGAACGCCAGGGAACCGCCGACCACTAGGGGAACCGGCGAACGTGCGGGAAGATCAGTCGATGGCCGCCATGAGCTCGACGACGCGGTCCAGGAAGGCGTCCACCTGGGTTTCCTCGTAGCCGTCTTTGCCCTTGGCCTGGCGGAAGACGGCGCGGCGGACATTGTCGACGCTGAGCGGCTGGTCGTTCTCGAGATAGCCGATGAGGTCGTGGCACAGGTTGTCAACGTCCACGGTGTTGTAGCTCCGGACCCGGCCGCCCGCCGGCCGGCGGAACCGTTCGCCGTCGGGGCGGTGGAGCCTCCCCCGCAGGAGACCGGACAGCTTGCCGATTTCACGGAGCCAGGCGTCCTCGCCGCGGGCTTCGATGAGCTCATCACGCTCGCGCCGCGCGAAGGCGTCTTCCAGGCGGTCCAGGGCGGCGTCGACACCGGCAGCGGCATAGCCTCCTTTGACCGGATCGAAGCAGACCGCCCTGACATCGGCGCTCTTGATGACCTGTGCGGCAGCTCCCGGATTCTCGAAGGAAACCCGTGCGCGCTGGAGGAACTGGTCCACCTGCTTGGCGTTGTAGCCGTATTCGTTCCGCTGCACGCGGTCAAAAGACGCAGGTATCTGCCGTTGAATGTCCACTGTCACTTTGCTTCCTTCAGTGCTGTTCAGCTGTTTTGCTCCGCACCAGTCTAAGGTGCCGGGATGTTTCCGGGCAGGGCGCCTTAGGCGCCGGAGACAGCTGTGAACAGGATAAACGCCGCCGGAGAGGCGAACACGATTGAGTCCAGGCGGTCCATGACGCCGCCGTGACCGGGCAGGATGCTGCTCATGTCCTTGATGCCGAGTTCCCGTTTGACCATCGATTCGGAGAGGTCCCCGATGGTTGCCGCAGCCACCATGCCCACGGCGAGCACCACACCCACCCACCAGGGCTTGTCCAGCAGGAACAGGCAGGCCAGGACACCCACGGCGATGGCGCCCGCGATGGAGCCTGCGAACCCTTCCCATGATTTCTTCGGACTGATCTTGGGCGCCATGGGATGCTTTCCGAAGGACGCCCCCACCAGATAGCCGAAAGTATCGTTGGAAACCACCAGCAGGAGCATGGTGGCGATCTGCCACGCGCCGTGCGGAACCACTCCACCGGGCCACAGGCCCACCGGCGTCACGCTCCCCACGCCGTGCAGCGGCAGGATCGCGAAACTGATGAAGAAGGGAACCCAGGCCAGCGTAAAGACCCCGGCAAAGATACTGCGGGCAGATCCCGCGGCGCTCTCGATGGTCCGCCACAGCAGCACTGCTACGCTGCTTGCCAGGAGCGCGAACAGCAGGCTTTCCAGTCCGCCGAAGTATGCAGCCAGCGGCATTCCCACGGTGCCCACCATCACCGGGATGATGGGCAAACGGGTGCCGCTGACCTCAAGGGCCCGGAAAATTTCCCAGACGCCGAACACCGCGAAGGTGGTGGTGACCAGGACAAATCCGAGCGGCAGGAACAGGAGACCCCCCAATACGGCGAAAAGCATTGCGAGACCCACCGCCGTGGCGGCCGGAAGGTTCCTTCCGGCCTTGGGCGTCGGGTTGGAGCGTTGCTTCCCCCGGACCCGGACCCTGGGTCCGGGTGCCTGCTGTGCCTGATCCATCAGACCTCGAGCAGCTCGGCTTCCTTGCGCTTGAGCAGATCGTCGATGCCGTCAACGTGTGCCTTGGTCAGGGCGTCGAGTTCCTTCTCGCCGCGCGCTCCCTCGTCCTCGCCCGCTTCGCCGTCCTTGACCAGCTTGTCAAGGGTTTCCTTTGCCTTGCGGCGGATGTTCCGAATGGACACCTTGGCGTCCTCGCCCTTTGCCTTGACGATCTTGACGTATTCCTTGCGGCGTTCCTTGGTCAGCTCCGGGATGGTGATCCGGATGACGTTCCCGTCGTTGGAGGGGTTGGCGCCCACCTCGGAATCGCTAAGGGCCCGCTCGATGTCGCGCAGGGCCGTCTTGTCGAACGGGGTGATCAGGATGGTGCGGGCGTCGGGAACGGCGAACGATGCCAGCTGCTGCAGCGGGGTGGGCGAACCGTAGTAGTCCACCAGCACCCGGTTGTAGAGTCCCGGCGTGGCACGGCCGGTACGGATTGACGCGAAGTCTTCCTTGGCTACCTCGACTGCCTTGTCCATCTTGTCCCCGGCTTCGAGCAAGGTCTCTTCGATCACGGTCTCTCCTCAGAAATTGGTGCATTCCGGCTGGCCGGAGCAATGCACGGTTCGTTCCGTCTTTGCGGCCCGCCCTGCGGGCCGGCCTTCCTCAAATCATCCTAGCCGTTGCTAGGGGGTGACTACGGTGCCCAGCTGCTCGCCGCGGATCGCCCGGGTCACGTTGCCTTCGCCTTCCATGCCGAAAACCACCATGGTGAGGTTGTTGTCCTTGCACATGGTCATGGCGGTCTGGTCCATGACACGGATGTCGCGGCGCAGGGCGTCGTCGTAGCTGAGGTGGTCGAGCTTTTCGGCGTCGGGGTCCTTCTTGGGGTCGGCGGTGTAGACGCCGTCCACACCGCTCTTGGCCATCAGGACGACGTCGGCATGCACTTCCAGCGCGCGCTGGGCAGCCACGGTGTCAGTGGAGAAGTACGGCAGTCCGGCTCCTGCGCCGAAGATCACGACGCGGCCTTTTTCCATGTGGCGGATGGCCCGGCGCGGGATGTACGCCTCAGCGACCTGGCCCATGGTGATGGCACTCTGAACGCGGGTCTCCACTCCCGCCTGTTCCAGGAAGTCCTGGAGCGCGAGGCAGTTCATCACGGTGCCCAGCATGCCCATGTAGTCGGCACGGGAACGGTCCATGCCGCTCTGGGAGAGTTCCGCGCCGCGGAAGAAGTTGCCGCCGCCCACGACGATCGCCACCTCGACGTCGGGAACTGCTGCAGCGATCTGTTTGGCGACTCCGCGGACGGTGTCCGGGTCAACGCCCAGCTTTCCGCCGCCGAAGACCTCGCCGGAGAGTTTCAGGAGGACGCGACGCCGGCTCTTCTCTGACTGGACAGAATTGTTGACGGTTTCCATGGTGCCTTCCCGTAAATGAGCTCTGAGCTAGGTTATCGTGCCCGATGGCCAAAGGTGTCATTTCCCAGGGCCTTATGTGCAGCCCCGAAGGCTGCGGTTGCATGCAAAAGGGGCGGCCACCGAAGTGACCACCCCTTTGCGTGTCTAACTAGGAACCGACGCGGAAACGCGCAAATGCGGTGCCCTTGACGCCGGCCTCTTCGAGGACCTGCGCCACAGACTTCTTGGCATCCTTGGCGAATGCCTGGTCAACCAGCACCTCACCCTTGTAGAAGCCCGTCACGCGGCCTTCCACAATCTTGGTCATGGCTGCCTCGGGCTTGCCCTCGGCCTTGGCCGTTTCCTCGGCGATACGGCGCTCGGACTCAACCAGGTCGGCCGGAACGTCCTCGCGGGTCAGGTAGTTCGGAGCCATGGCGGCGATGTGGACAGCGACGTCGTGTGCTGCGGTTGCAGCTGCTTCGCCTTCGCCGTCAACAGCGAACAGGACGCCGACCTGGGCCGGGAGGTCCTTGGAGGTCTTGTGCAGGTAAGCGTCAACCGTGCCGCCCTCGAGGCGGGAAATACGGCGGACAACAACCTTTTCGCCCAGGATTGCGCCCTCTTCGACGACAACCTCGGACAGCGGCTTGCCGTCAACTTCAGTGGCCAGCAGGGTTTCGATGTCGGCTGCGCCGGACTCGACTGCGACGGCCAGGACCTTGTCGGCCAGCTGGATGAACTTGTCAGCCTTGGCCACGAAGTCGGTCTCGCAGTTAACTTCGATCATCACGCCAACGCCGCCGGCGACCTTGGCAGCAACCAGGCCTTCAGCGGTGGAGCGGCCTTCACGCTTGGTAGCGCCCTTCAGGCCCTTGATGCGGATGATTTCGATGGCCTTTTCGGCGTCACCGTTGGCTTCGTCAAGAGCCTTCTTGACATCCATCATGCCGGCGCCAGTGCGCTCACGCAGAGCCTTGATATCAGCGGCAGTGTAGTTCGCCATGTGAACCCCTCTGTCTAGAAATTTTGTGTGGTGTACGGACTGACAGGACGGCAGCTCACCAAGTGAGCGGCCATCCTGTCAGAAACCCCCGGCACTGCGGACAGTGCCGGGGATGGTCCAGATTTACTTGTCTGCCTACTTGGCAGCGTCGGCTTCGCCGGCTGCAGGCTCGGTTGCCTCGGCAGCTGCCGGGGCTTCCTCTGCGGCGGCAGGAGCTTCTTCTGCAGCGGCCGGAGCAGCAGCTTCTTCAGACTTGCTGCCTTCGAGGAGCTCGCGCTCCCACTCGGCCAGCGGCTCTTCCGGAGCTTCCGTGGTGCCGGTTGCGCGCTGGTTACGGGCGATCAGGCCCTCGGCAACAGCGTCAGCAACAACGCGGGTCAGCAGGTTGACGGAGCGGATGGCGTCGTCGTTACCCGGGATCGGGAAGTCGACTTCGTCCGGATCGCAGTTGGTGTCCAGGATGGCCACAACCGGGATGTTCAGCTTCTTGGCCTCGTCAACTGCGAGGTGTTCCTTCTTGGTGTCCACGATCCAGAGCACGGAAGGTGCCTTGGTCAGGTTGCGGATACCGCCGAGGTTGGTCTCGAGCTTGGTGAGTTCACGGCGAAGGAGCAGCAGTTCCTTCTTGGTGTAAGCCGAGCCGGCGACGTCGTCGAAGTCGATCTCTTCGAGTTCCTTCATGCGCTGGATGCGCTTGGAGACCGTCTGGAAGTTGGTCAGCATACCGCCGAGCCAACGCTGGTTGACGTACGGCTGGCCAACGCGGGTGGCCTGCTCGGCGATGGATTCCTGCGCCTGCTTCTTGGTACCGACGAAGAGAACGGTGCCGCCGTGTGCAACGGTGGCCTTCACGAACTCGTAGGCACGGTCGATGTAGGACAGCGACTGCTGCAGGTCAATGATGTAGATGCCGTTGCGCTCCGTGAAGATGAATCGCTTCATCTTCGGGTTCCAACGACGGGTCTGGTGTCCAAAGTGGACGCCGCTGTCAAGCAGCTGGCGCATAGTTACGACGGGCATGCCGACGCTCCTTCCGGCAGGTCATTCATGAGAGAGCCCATGGCTCTCTTACCCTGCCAATAGTTGACGGTTGATTAGCTTCGCCCAGGCGGGCGTTGCTCCTGGCATCCATTGCACTTCTCATCAGTACCGTTGCCGGTCCTGACCGCAAGAGGCGCAATCCTCCGCAGCCTGAAGCCGGGGCTTCGGAACGGGAGGGCTGGATACGCGTAGTCAGCCGCTGTTCCCCCACACCTCTGAATGAGACGTGCTGACTAGAACGTCCGGAAGGACCAGGCGACCAAGAGGTGGCATGAACCGCCGGCCGGGCATCGTTGAGGGCACAGCAAACTGCTCCGTCAAGTGTACTACAGCGTCCCCGCAGGATCGGACCATTTTCAGGCCTCCCCCGTTTGTCCACATAGCGGCGCCGGGACCTTCCGGCCCGGACTCCGGGATCGCAGGCTGGGGTGATGAAAACCCGAGCCATCCCGGCCGCCATCCTGCTCTCCGTTTCAGCCATCGCGCCGGCCTCCGGCGCGGTCGGAACGCCGGGTGCGGCCACTGTGCCCGGCAGCTGGGCCTGGCCCCTGGCACCCAAGCCGGCAGTAGTACGCGCCTTCGATCCCCCGGACAAGCCGTGGATGAGCGGACACCGCGGGGTGGACCTCCGAACAGCGGCCGACGGCGCCCCGGTCACCGCACCGGAGTCGGGAACCGTCTCGTTCGTGGGCGTCGTCGTGGACCGGCCCGTGATCACCATCGATCACGGCAACGGCCTGCGCAGCAGCTTCGAGCCGGTTGAGAGCAGCCTCTCGAGCGGGGCTGCGGTGTCACGAGGGGATGTCATCGGAACGGTGGCGACCGGCCATTGCGGGTCGGTGCCGTGCGTGCACTGGGGCGTGCGCCGCGGCGAGGAGTACATTAATCCGCTCTCCCTGGTGACAGACCTGCGGCCCTCCATCCTGCTTCCCGTGGGTGGACGGGGTTGAGGGCGGAGGGCCGCAGGGGCACAGGATCCGGACCGGCTACACGATCGCCGAAATCCCGGTGATGGCGCGCCCCGTCACCAGGGTGTTGATCTCGTGGGTGCCTTCATAGGAGTAGATCGCTTCGGCATCAGAGAAGATCTTGGCCATCTCGAAGTCTGTGACAATGCCGTTGCCGCCGAGGAGACTGCGGCCGATGGCTACGCTTTCGCGCATCCTGGCCGTAGTGAAGGCCTTGGCCAGGGCCGACTGCTCGTCCTTCGCCTCGCCGGCGTCTTCAAGCTGGGACAAGCGGACCATCATGCCCATCGAGCTAACTGCGTTGCCAAGAATCTGGACGAGCTGGTTCTGGACGAGCTGGAAGGAAGCGATGGGCCGGCCGAACTGGCTGCGTTCGACGGCGTACCGCCGGGCCACGTCGAAGGCTGCCAGCTGCTGGCCGACGGCCTGCCAGGCGACAGCGAGGCGAGTCACCTTCAGGACCTTGTTCGTGTCCCGGAAACTGTTCGCATGGGCGAGCTTGAAGAAGTCCGGCACCACGACGTTGTCGAGCGTGATGTCGGCATTCTGGACGGTCCGAAGCGAAATCTTGTTTTCAATCTTGGTGGCGCTGTAACCCTCGGTTTTAGTGTCAACCAAGAAGCCCTTGACCTGGTTGTCGGCTTCGTCACGGGCGTAGATGACCACCCAGTCGGAGAAGGTGGCGTTGCCGATCCAGCGCTTGGCGCCGTTGAGGATCCAGTTGCCGCCCTCACGGCGGGCAGTGGTGCGGGTGCCGCCGGCAACGTCGGAACCGCCCAGCGGCTCGGTCAGGCCGAAGGCACCGATCTTTTTCAGCGAGTAGATGTCCGGCAGCCAGGCCTCCTGCTGCTCCTGCGAGGCGAGGGCTTCGATGGAACCGGTAAACAAGCCGTCGTGCACACCCAGGAAGGTGGCGATGGAGGTGTCCGCACGCGTGGCTTCGGCATGCAGGATGCCGGCGAACAGGTTGGAGTAGCCCTGGCGCCGGACGGGGCTGACCAGGTCGATCTCGGCCAGCTTCGGGATCAGGTCCATCGGGAACTCGGCCCGGTTCCAGCAATCGACGGCGATCGGCTTGACCTCACGGTCCAGGAACTCGCGGACCTCGGCCAGCCGGTCGCGTTCCTTGCCGCTGAGCATCTGCTCGAACGCGAAGAAGTCGCCGTCGGCGTACGGCAGGTTATTGATGTCGATTGCAGCTTTGGACATGTTGTTCCTTCACGTGTGATCAGCAGCGACCAGAAGACGCGGGCGTCGCCGCGGCGGGTTAAGTTACTGATGAGTAACATACCGCAGCGGAGTGTGGCGGGCAAGCGGACCAAGGGCCTTGCCCGCCCGGCGCGGCAAACAAAAAAGAGCCGTGGCCGATGTCTGAACATCGGCCACGGCTCCCTGGATGGGGCCCAATCGGCATACGCGCCCGGCTCCGCAAGCCGGTCGCTGTAACTTCTTGTAGGGCTACTCGGACTTGAACCGAGGACCTTAGGATTATGAGTCCCGCGCTCTAACCAGCTGAGCTATAGCCCCGTGCGCCCCGCGGACGGCCGGCTCCGCAGGGAGCCGCGGCAGATCCGGGGCAAAAACACTCTAGCAATAGTATTCGCCTGTTACGCGCACCAGCACCCCGGCGCCGGCGGCATGGGGTGGCAGGGCGAGGAGATTACATCACTTTGTCGTCGTAAGTGGCCCCGCGGTAGAGATCTTCAAACGTCTGCAGCGTTCCCTGGATACTATGCGGCTCCACCATGCAGCGGCTGGCCTTGCCCATCGCGGCAAGGTCCTCGGCCGGAAGCTCCAGGACCCGCGTGATCTTGGCGGCGAGGTCGTCACTGTCATTGGGGGTAAAGAGGTATCCGTTTTCGCCGTCGCGCACCAGGTGCGGCAGCGCCATTGCATCGGCCAGCAGCACCGGGGTGGAAGCGGACATGGCCTCCAGCGTGACCAGGGACTGGAGCTCAGCTGTTCCCGGCATGCAGAAAAGGTCCGCCTTGATGTAGGCCTCGCGCAATTCGGCGTCGCTGGCCAGGCCCAGGAACTTCACCCGCGATTCCAGTCCCAGCCGCGCCACCTGCGCTTCGAGGGCGGCGCGGACCTCGCCTCCGCCGACGATCTCCAGGTGGACATTCAGCTCAGCCGGGGTCTTTGCCACCGCATCGATGAGGATGTCGACGTGCTTCTCCTCGGCGAGGCGGCCTGCGAACAGCACCGTGGGATACGGGTGCCGCTCGATGACCTCCCCCTCGCGGAGTTCATAGGCAGCCGAATCAATGCCGTTGGAGAGCGGCAGGACCTTGCGCAGGAAGGCGTGCTGGTGCATGGCCTTGGCGGCGAGCGGCGTGGGCGTGGTGACGACGTCAGCCCGGCCCATCACCTTGCCCATGTCCTTCCAGGAAATGCGTCCCACGATGTCCTTGAACCACTGCGGAAACGGCAGGAAGGGGTTCAGGTTTTCCGGCATGAAGTGGTTCGTGGCGATGATCCGCACGCCGCGCCGCTCGGCTTCGTAGAGCACATGCTCGCCGATCATGTAGTGGCTCTGGATGTGCACCACGTCCGGCTTGACACGGTCAAACAGGAGGCTGATTTCCTTCTTGATCTCCCACGGGAACGTGATGCGGAAGTACTCGTGCGTGGGCACTGAATGGGAGCGGATCCGGTGCACGGCGCCCTCTGCACGGAACTCGGTGAAGCTCTTGCCCTTGTCCGGCCGGCACGCAAGCACATGGACGTTGTGTCCGCGTGCGGTCATTCCCTTGGCCAGCCGGTATCCGAATTGCGCGGCTCCGTTGACGTGGGGCGGGTAGGTGTCCGCAGCAATCAGGATGGTGAGTGGTTGCTGGCTGTCGGGCAAGGTCACGTGGAGAGCTCCTGGTGGTCACGGTGCGGTCAGCGCTGCTGTGGCGGCCGGCTGGCCCCCGGCGCTGTCGCGCCGGGACTTCTGGTGAAGTCTGGGTATCAGTCGCCCCTAGGACACACGCCCTGCGGCCTTGCGCGCGTCCTTCTTGCGCTTGGTCACTTCGGGATGGTGCCGCGAGAGGGCGATTACTCCCACGATAGCAAGGGAAGCGGCCGCCCCCATGGCAATCGCCAGCACGGCGTGGACATCCGGCCGGAGTTCGCCCAGGATGGCGATGCCGATAGCAATTCCAACAATGGGGTCGATGACCGTCAGTCCGGCTATGACGAGGTCCGGCGGCCCGCCGGAGTATGCCGACTGGACAAACCACGAGCCCAGCCCGCCTGCCGCCACGATGGCCACCACCGAATACCACTGCACGTTGAGCAGGACCAGCCCGTTTGGGTCGAGCAGGTGCTTGCCGATGATGCGGGTCAGGACTGCCACGAATCCGAAAAGCACCCCCGCCCCGAGAATGTAGATGAAGGCGCTCATCCGGTGCTTGAACACCAGCGCCAGCGTGCCGAAGACGCCCACCGCGAGGGCGAGCAGCAGCACGATGGTGAGTTCGTCGTCGAAACTCACATGGTGGTTTTCCTGCGTCACGTTGACTGCCAGCAGGACGAACATCGCCGAGCCGGTGACGCACGCCGAGATGGCCACCACCGTGGCCCGGTTGATGCTCAGGCCCTGGTCCTTGGCATTGACGATTGTGGTGATGACCAGGGCGATGGCTCCGATCGGCTGGACCACCGTCAGCGGCGCCGACACGAGGGCGACCGCGTTCATCGCCATGCCTGCGCAGAGCAGCAGGAGCCCGAAGACCCAGCGCGGATTGCGGATAAGGCGAAGGAAACCGTGCGTGCTGAGCGCAAGACCGCCCGTATCCGCCTTGACCGCGCTGCCTTGGCGCTGCGCGCCGATGGCCAGGCAAAACGCGCCCAGCACCGCCAGGAAGACGGCGAGCCACACCATCAGCCGCGTCCGCCGTCGTTCGCGGCCTTGAGCCTGCCCTTGCGGATGATGGCCCAGAAATAGTTGTAGCCGGCCACCCAGTGGCCGATCAGCCCGAGGCTGAGGAAGATCCATGCCGCCACTAAATAGATCTCGGTCAGCGGGATGGGCAGCTTGGCCAGCACGAGCAGCGGGGTGCCCACGAGGAGGAGCGCGGTGCGGATCTTGCCGATCCGGCTGACGGGCAGATCCGGGTGGCTGTGGAAGTAGAACAGCGAAACAGCCATCAGGATGGCATCGGGTACCACCAGCGCCGTCAGGTACCACCACTCCACGACGCCGGCGATCACCAGGGTGACGGCGACGGCAATGAGGGCCATCCGGTCAGCGACAGGATCCATGATCCGGCCCAGCCTGGACGTCTGGTTGAAACGGCGGGCGATGTACCCGTCCACCCAGTCCGTGCTGCCCATGATCACCAGCACGATCGTGGCGAGGGCATACTCCTTCTGCCACAGGACCAGCCAGATGAAGAGCGGCACGCCCATGAACCGGACCACCGTCAGGATGTTGGGGATGGTGAAGACGGCGTCGCTGTCTACGTGCCGCTGGCCCGGACGTGCGCCCGCGTTGATGAACTTCATCCCTAACCTCCTTCCCTTCCCGCTTCGACTGCCTGGGTGGTGCCGGTGACGCTAGCCTTTGAGGAGCTTGCGGAGGAGGACTACGAATACGGCGGCGGATGCCGCGAGTGCAGCCAGCGGCTTCCAGCGCGCTCCGGCCTGGCTCTCGCCGGCACGGTTCAGCAGGTTGGCTGCCGAGCGGCTGAAGGTTTCTGCCTGGTGGCTGGCACGGACCTTGCCGGATTTCAGGCCGGCTTCGGCGGCGCCGAGCAGGAGTTGCGCCTGGGTCTTGACGTCGAGTTCCTCGCCAAGTTCGTCGCGGACGCCCGTCAGGTGCCGGCGGCGCTTGTCCAGCCTGCTGCGCAGTTCGGCTTCCGTGGGGGCGGGCACGTCAACCTTTTCGGCAGCGGCCTTGGCCTCCTTCTCCGCCTTTTCCTGAGCCGCCTTCGCTTCCTTGGCGGCCTTGGCGGCCTTGGCCTGCTCGGACGTCGGATCCAGGACAGCCGGGTTGAATTCCGAGCCTTCCTTCACGATGCCGAGATCATGCTTGAGTCCGCGGATCGTGTCCTCGGGCACAAGCGGCATGGCCTTCTTGAATTTACTCATGCCGATAAGCGCGCCGATGAGGGCGATGACAAGGAAGACGGCGCATACCAGCAGGGCTGCCAGCCAGGCCGGCATGATGGTGGCAAGCCCCATGATGGCCGCAACGATGAGTCCGGTGACCAGGAAGGCGACAAACACCAGTGCGACGGCCAGGAACGCTGCAGCCACCCCGACCTGGATGCCCTTGCGCTTCAGCTCGATCTTCGCGAGGGCGATTTCGTCGTTGAGCTGCCGTGGCGCGAGTTTGGCAACCAGCCTTAGAGTTTTGGGCAGCGCCGCAATACTCAATCCGCTAGTTGTCCGGCCGCTGTGTCGTCCGCTCATCGATCCCGCCTAACTGGTTCCATCTTTGATTCGGATTCCGTCGGATTCCGGGGGCCTGCGCGGCTTCACACACTCCCCGTTGACAAAACTATCATTCAGGTTCGGCCCCTTCTTCGGCTAATAACCCGTGGCGCGCCCTCCAACGCTGTAAAAGTATGATCTGGGCGCCATAGGATTGGTGCCTGTGAGCATTCCCGCCAATCCGGGCGACTCCCTGAGCCGCAACCGGAAAATCCTATACATCCTCCTCCTCGGCGCCCTGACTGCACTGGGACCATTTACGATCGATCTCTACCTGCCGGCGTTCCCGGCCCTTGAGGCAAGCCTCGGGGTGTCCGAGGCTGAGGTGCAGCTCACGCTGACCGGGACAACCGTGGGCTTTGCGCTGGGGCAGCTGGTGGTGGGGCCGCTGAGCGACAAGTTCGGCCGGAGGGTTCCGCTGATCCTTGCCACGGCCCTGCACATCAGTGCTTCGCTCGGCGCCGCGCTGTCCACGGACCTGGCCACGCTGGGACTGTTCCGGGTCCTGATGGGCATCGGCGCTGCCGGCGGCGGCGTGGTGGCAATGGCCATGGTGCGGGACCTCTTCACGGGATACGCCATGGTGCGGATGTTCTCGCGGATGGCACTGGTCAACGGCCTGGCCCCGATCCTGGCGCCGGTCATCGGCTCCCAGCTCCTGCTGGTCATGCCCTGGCCGGGCATCTTCTACTTCCTGGCCGGCTACGGCACGCTGGTGATCATCGCCGCCATCCTGCTGGTGCGCGAAACCCTCCCCCGCGAACTCCGGGGCAAATCAGGCCTGACGGCGGGCCAGCGTTACAAGCTGCTCTTCTCGGACCGGATTTTCGTGGGCCTGCTGCTGCTCGGCGGCATGAACTTCGCCGGGCTCTTTGCCTACCTGTCCGCTTCTCCCTTCCTGTTCCAGGATGTGTACGGGTTCTCGCCGCAGCAGTACGGCCTGCTTTTCGGCATCAACTCGCTGGGCATCGTGGCAGGCGTACAGACCAGCTCCCGGTTGATCCGGCGGGTTCCGCCCCAGTGGATCCTGGCCTGTTCCACCGCCTGGATGTTCCTGATGGCGGTGTTGATAGTCATCTTCGACCAGCTCGGCCTGGGGCTCTGGGGCGTCATGGTGCCGCTCTGGTTCTACATCCTCGGCACAGGCTTCACCTTCCCCTGCGTCCAGGTCCTTGCCCTCTCCAAGCACGGGGCGCAGGCAGGAACGGCGGCATCGCTACTGGGAGCAGCAACCTTCATGATGGCCGGCATAGTCTCCCCGGTGGTGGGCTGGTTCGGCGACATCTCGGCAACTGTCATGGGCGGAGTCCAGGCCACGAGCATCCTGATGGCCGCGGCGGCACTGTGGCTGGTGGTCCGCCCCCGCACGGTCCCCTCCATCCACTAGCTCCCGCAGCCGTCCCGGTACGCTGAAGCCATGGCCAAGAGACTTAACCGCAACCGCAGGGGGCTGTTCCTCGGCGCGGTGATCGGCGGCATCGCCGGCTACTTCGCCGGGAGGGCGATGGGCAACCCGGCGATGGGCATCATCCTGGGGGCGATCGCCGGTTCCGCGCTCCTCTACCGGGTCAATCCCGGGCCCTGGAACCGGCCCTGACAAGTCTCCGGGCGAACGGGCTTAGTGGCCCTGTTCGGGCAATTGCCCGCGCGATAAAGTTGTTTTGTGCCCGACTGGCAGCAGCATCACCCGCCCCTTCCGGCCACGTGGCAGCGATGCGACACCGGCATCCTGCCCCTGTGGTGGGAGCGGTTGTGCGCACAGACCAGTCCGCAGTCGGCAGCACTTTACGCTGCCGGACTTTTCACTGAGGACCGGCGCCGTCCCATCGCCCAGTGGTTCAACCCCGCGTTCAACGCTGCGCTCCTAGTGGCCCCGGAAACGTCCCCGGAGTGGCCCGTGCAGCGGTTCGGCATCTTCTATGCCCCGCCGAACAGCGGCTTCACCAGGGTGCACTCAGCGCCGCATGAATGGCATCCCCGGGAGCCGCGCAAGTCCCCGACCGAGGAGGAGGCGTTCCGTGCCGCCATTGACGAGGCAGAACGCTTCCTGCAGGTGGAGATGGACTTCGTCTGAAATCTAAATAAAAAAAGGGCCCCGCGGCCGGCTATTCGCCGGCCGCGGGGCCCGTCCGCTCCTCCTGCTGGACTTGAACCAGCAACCCTTCGATTAACAGTCGAATGCTCTGCCAATTGAGCTAAGGAGGAATGAAGCAGGTATGACATTAGCAAAGGTTTTGCCCCAATGTGAAATCGGCTGCCAAAGCATGGAGGAATACCCCGCCCGGGTATAAAAAAGTCCCCGTTCCGGTGACCCGGAACGGGGACTGCGCGCTCCTCCTGCTGGACTTGAACCAGCAACCCTTCGATTAACAGTCGAATGCTCTGCCAATTGAGCTAAGGAGGAATGAAGCGGGTATTAGCCTAGCAAACACACCGGCTGGAAGCGAAATCAGAAGTGAAATCGGGACACCGCAGGGAGCGGCACCGCCCTACTCCGGCGGGTTCGCGCGGGCGCGTTCACGCATCGGAACGCAGCGAACGGCGCTCCATTTCCAGAAGCATCAGCTCACGGTTCAGCCGCTGGAACTCTTCAGGATGGGAAGAGGCATCCAGCCTCTGAAGCTGCCCCATCTTGTCCGCCTTGACCCTGGTGATCTGCAGTTCGAACAGCCGCGCGAGGATGTCCCGGCAGTACCTGAGCACGCCTTCCGCATTGCTTGCCGGCAGGGGCACCACGGCGAGCTCCGAAACGAGCGGACGGAGGGGCTCCGGCACTTCGTTCATCACTTGCTCCACCCACCGCACGGGATCGCCGGTCAGCCCCGGCCCGGAGGCGCGCATGGCGTCGTGGACGGCCTGGTAGGCAGGGGTCCGGAACCCGGCCGCACTGAACCGGTCCCAGGTCCCGCCGGCCAGCATCGCGGGCTCCTGGAGCGCCACTTCCAGCGCCTGCCGCTCCATGGAAGCCACAGGGTCCCGGGGGTCGGGCCTGTTGAAGGAAGGCACAACGCCCGACGCCGGCAGCTCGGCGATGCCGGGTGCCGCGCCACTGCCTGCGGGTGTGTCTCCCTGGGCAGCCCGTTTGGCAGCGACGGCCACCGCGCGGCTGACCTCTTCGACGGGCATGCCGAGCCACCCTGCGAGCTCGCGGGCGTAGCCGGGGCGGATTCCCGCGTCGCGGATCTGCGCCACCACCGGAGCAGACTCCCGGAGGGCCGCAATGCGGCCCTCGACGGTGTCGAGGTTGTGCCGCTTCAGCGAGGCCCTGATGGCAAATTCGAACAGCGGACGGCGGCTGCTGATCAGGTCGCGAACGGCGGAGTCGCCCCGGGCCTGCCGGAGGTCGCAGGGGTCCGCCCCGGTGGGTTCCACGGCCACGTAGGTCTGCGCGACGAATTTCTGGTCCTCCTCGAAAGCGCGCAGGGCGGCCTTCTGGCCGGCGGCATCACCGTCGAAGGTAAAGATGACCTCTCCCCCGGTGCCGTCGTCGGACAACAGCCGCCGGGCGATCTTGATGTGGTCGGCGCCGAACGCGGTCCCGCAGGTGGCCACCGCCGTCGTAATCCCGGACAGGTGGCAGGCCATGACGTCGGTGTAACCCTCCACCACCACCAGCTGCCGTTCCTTGGCGATGTTCCGCTTGGCGAGGTCGATGCCGTAGAGCACCTGGGACTTCTTGTAGAGCGTGGTTTCCGGGGTATTGAGGTACTTGGGGCCCTGATCGTCCTCATAGAGTTTCCGGGCGCCGAAGCCGATGGTGTCGCCGGCGATGTCACGGATGGGCCAGATCAGGCGGCCGCGGAACCGGTCATAGATTCCCCGGTTGCCTTCGGAGAACATGCCCGTCAGCTTCAGCTCGGCATCCGTGTAGCCCCGGCCGCGGAGGTGCTTGAGCAGCGCGTCCCAGCCCTGCGGGGCATAGCCGACGCCGAACTGTTCAGCGGCTGCCCGGTCGAAGCCGCGGCCGTGCAGGAAGTTGCGTCCCTCCGAGGCGGCGGGGGTCAGCAGCTGGGCGCGGAAGAACTCGTCCGCCACTTTGTGGGCGTCCAGGAGGCGCTGGCGCTTGCCCACGTCCTCGCGGCTGGGGCCGGTGCCGCCGTCTTCGTAGCGCAGTTCGAAGCCGATCCTGGCGGCCAGCTTTTCCACGGCCTCGTGGAACGAGGAGTGGTCCAGCTTCTGGACGAAGGAGATGACGTCACCGTCCTCGCCGCAGCCGAAGCAGTGGTACCTGCCCACCTGGGGACGGACCGTGAACGACGGAGAGCGCTCATCGTGGAACGGGCACAGGCCCTTGAAGGAGCCCAGCCCCGCGCCCTTGAGAGTGACGTAGCCGTCGACGACTTCCTTGATGTCCGTGCGCTGGCGTACTTCGTCAATATCTTCGCGTTTGATCAGCCCGGCCACAAAGCCATCCTAGTCCCCGGGTACGACGCCGGTTGGCCGGTTATGGCGCCCGTCACCGGCGCGATTACCACAGCGACGGCAGGCTGCCGACCAACCGCTCGTACATGGCCAGCGCCGAACCGTCGGTGAGCGAGGCGACCTGGTCGATAACGACGCGAAGGCGGGCGCCGTCGTCGGCCGCGTCCCGCCAGTCGGCAGCGAACATCGGCTCGAGGTGCCGGTCTCCGGTGGCGTTCAGCGCCGTCACCAGGGCGTGCAGGACCTCGCGCTGGCGCTCATAGATGGGCTGGCGGTGCTCGGTGGTCATCACAAACGTGGTGGCCAGGCCCTTCATGACCGCGATTTCCATCACGGTTTCGTCCGGTACCATCAGCTCGGCGTTGTACCGGGTGAGGTCCTCGGGGCCGTAGACGGCGCGCGTGGTTTCCAGCGCGCTCTGGCAGAACCTGCCGATCAGCTGGCTGGTCATGTCCTTCAGTGCTGCCATCGCCTTGCGGCTGCCGTCGGCCTCGCGCACCCAGACATCCGTGGCCTCCAGCCGGGCCAGGGCGGCGTCAATCGCTGCGGGGTCGTTGTGCGGAAGGTACCACTGCTTGGCGTACCCCACCACGCGGGCACGGTGGTCCGGGTTGTCCATCCAGCGCAGCTGGAAGTGCCCCGCCACGATGGCGTCCTCGACGTCGTGCACGGAGTAGGAAATATCGTCCGCGAGGTCCATGACCTGCGCCTCCAGGCAGGACCTGCGTTCCGGCGCTCCCTCCCGGATCCAGTCGAAAATAGGCAGGTCGTCCTCGTACGCGCCGAACTTGCTGGTCCGCTGGCCGTGGATCACCGGGGCGTTCAAGGCCGACCACGGGTACTTGGCGGCGGCGTCAAGGCTGGCACGCGTGAGGTTGAGCCCGGCCGGGGTTCCGTCCGCGGCCAGGACTTTGGGCTCCAGCCGGGTCAGCAGCCGGAGGGTCTGGGCGTTGCCCTCGAAGCCGCCGATGCCGTGCGCCATCTCGTTCAGGGCGGACTCACCGTTGTGACCGAAGGGCGGGTGTCCAAGGTCGTGGCTGAGGCAGGCGGTGTCCACGACGTCGGGATCGCAACCCAGCGTCCGGCCCAGTTCGCGGCCCACCTGGGCCACCTCGAGGCTGTGCGTCAGCCGGGTCCGGACAAAGTCGTCAGTGTCCGGAGCAACCACCTGGGTCTTGGCGCCCAGCCGGCGGAGCGCGGACGAGTGCAGGACGCGTGCCCGGTCCCGTTCGAAGTCGGAGCGGTAGGTGGTTTTGGGCGGTTCCTCCACCCAGCGGGCGGAGTCGTGGGCTTCGTAGCCCGGCAGCACGGGGGCTGTGGTGCGGGTTTCAGCCACCTGACACGTCCAGTTCCGCGGCGGCGATGTCCTGGGACTGTTCGGCGTTGAGCGCCCGGGATTCCAGCCAGTCCTTGGGCAACGCCGGCTTCTTGGGGGAGCCGGCGCGGCCGCGGGGGCCTTCGGCATCCACACCCGGGTAGGGGGAATCCTGGTCCAGTTCGGCCAGCGTATCGCGCAGCACCTGGAGGCTGGTGACCAGGGCAAGCCGGGTGCGCAGTTCCCCGCCCACCACGTACCCCTTGAAGTACCACGCCATGTGCTTGCGGATTTCACGCAGGGCCTTGCCTTCGTCGCCGAAGGTTTCCACCATCAGTTCCGCGTGCCGGTAGACGCCCTCCGCCACCTGCCGCAGGTTCGGCCTGTGGCGGGTGTCGCTGCCTTCGAAGGCTGCCTGGAGATCCCCGAAGAGCCACGGCCTGCCCTGGCACCCGCGGCCCACCACCACTCCGTCCACGCCGGTCTCCCGGACCATCCGCACCGCGTCCTCGGCGGACCAGATGTCGCCGTTGCCCAGGACCGGAATGTCCGGCAGCGCCTCGCGCAGCCGGGCGATGGCGGACCAGTCCGCCTGGCCGGAATAGAACTGCGCCGCGGTGCGGCCGTGGAGTGCGACGGCGGCGACGCCGGAATCGCGCGCGATCCGGCCGGCGTCGAGGTACGTGAGGTGGTCCTCGTCGATGCCCTTGCGCATCTTGATGGTGAGCGGGACATTGCCCTTGGACGCCTCCTTGACGGCCGTCTGGACGATCGAGGTAAACAGGTCGATCTTCCAGGGCAGGGCGGATCCGCCGCCGCGCCGGGTCACCTTGGGAACGGGGCAGCCGAAGTTGAGGTCGATGTGGTCCGCCCGGTCCTCCTCCACGAGCATCCGGACCGCCTGCCCGACGGTCACGGGGTCAACGCCGTACAGCTGGACGGAGCGGACCTTTTCGTCGTCGTCATGGGAGATGATGCGCAGCGACTCGGGGGTGCGCTCCACGAGGGCGCGCGAGGTGACCATCTCGGCCACATACATGCCGCCGCCGTATTCACGGCAGAGCCTCCGGAAGGCGGAGTTGGTAATGCCCGCCATGGGGGCCAGGATCACGGGGGTGTCCACCGTGAGGGGTCCCAGCTTCAGGGGCGGGAGTTCCAGCTTGGGGGCGGGAGGAGTCGCTACAACAGTCACCCGTTCATTGTCTCAAAGCCGGGCAAATCGGCGAGCCGGCCGCCGGACGGCCGCTCCGGCGGGGACGAACCCTGCTACTCCCCTTCCGCTGCCCGCCGTGCCCGCCGGCCGCCGGGCAGGGGTTCCCGTGCTGCCTCACGGGGCGGCAGGGAATCAGCGGGACGCGTCCGTCCGCTGCGTGTGAGCGCCGCTGCCGCCGCGAGCGCACCGGTATCCCCGACGTCGTCGGGCGTCACGGGCGGCCGCCCGGAAGCGGTACTGCCGGAAGCGTCGCCGCCGGTTTGCTGCCCGGCACCGGTCCTGATCCCGGTGGCCTTGACCACCAGCACCGCGATCAGGGTGGTGACGGGGATGGCCAGCACCAGCCCCACGGAACCGACGAGCGTCCTGATGACTTCTTCGGACAGTTCCGCACTGGTCAGCGCCTCGCCCAGGGGACGGTCGTAAAGCATCACGATGATGAGGATGGGCAGCGCCGCCCCTGCGTAGGCGAAGGCGATGGTGTACACGGTGGAGGCGATGTGGTCGCGGCCGATCCGCATGGCCGAGGAGAAGAGCTGGCGGGCGCTTGTCTCCGGGGCGAGTTCGTAGAGTTCCCACACCGCCGAGGACTGGGTGATGGTGACGTCGTTCAGGACGCCGAGTCCGGAAATGATCAATCCGCACAGGATGATGCCGGAAATGGAGATATTGTCCGAAATGTTCGCCAGCGTGGCGGCATCGTGGCTGCCCACGCCGGCCAGGTTTGCCGCATCGGTGGCCCAGGCTGCCAGGAGCGCCGTGATGCCCAGGCCGAACATGGTGCCCAGCAATGCCGTGGAGGTTCGCGCCGAGAAGCCGTGGGCGAAGTAGAGGACGCCGATCATGATCACGGTGGACCCCACCAGCGCCAGCAGCAAAGGCGGTTTTCCTTCCACCAGCCCGGGCAGCATGAACGTCACCAGCACCGCGTAGGCGCCCACAAGGCCGATCAGCGCCCGCAGCCCGCGCCAGCGCGCCACTGCGATGACCACGGCGGCGTAGAGGACGGCCAGCAAGATGATGGGGAGGGTGCGGACGAAGTCCACGAAGATATAGGCAGGCGCACCCTGTCCGGACGCACCCTGGGCGTTGGAGAGGTTCAGGTACCGGATGTCGTCCCCGACCTTGACTCCGTGGGATTTCACCACGTCCGGGTTGATCACCACCTTGACCGGGTTGCCGCCCTTGTCCGGCTCGGTAAATGCGAACGTGCAGTCGTTCCCCGGCTGCGGGGCATCCTGGGCGGTGCCCTGCCCCGTACCGGGCTGGACGGTGGTGTTTTGGCCGGCACTGCCCTGGGTGCAGCTTTCCACCACCACGCGCTGGATCGTGCCGGTATCGAACGTCACGCCGGGGGCGGCCGCGTACGGGCTGGCCAGCTTCAGGTCCTGCTTGTTCCCGGATGGCCACATCATGATCATGGCCGCCAGGGTCAGCAGCGTCAGCGGAATAAGCACCGCCGCGAGGAGCCAGTTGGCCCGTTTGCGCGCGGCGAGAGCCCCGGGTGTCGGATCCGAATGGTCTGTGTGGCCGTGCGAGTGTCCGGCACCCATCAGCAGTAAAACCTCATGCCTGCACTTTACTGGGGCTTGGGCACCCTCCGGTTGCCAATCTTCGCGGGCTGCGGCTCCGAATAGCGTGTGAAAGCCCGGAATGCGGGGCGCCCGGGCCCTTCCGGCTGCGCCTGGATGCCCGAAGGGCGCAGGACATTGGAACTAAACACGGGAACCCGTGGGTTTATAACTGTAGGACAAGGAGTTCGGAGGCCCGCATGGGTAATCGCAGGAATGACGACGGCAGAACCAAGCCCGTACTGACGGTGCGCGAGGCCGCGGGCGTCACCCGCGGCGTGGCACTGGTGCTGCACGGCGGCCGCTCGCACAGCTACGAGCCCGTGGAGGCCCGCCACCTGAGCCCTGCCCGCATGGTGCCCTTCGCAAAACAACTGCACCGGGCCGGCGGCGGCCACGGACTCGCGGTCTGGACGCTTCGCAACAGTGTCCGCGGCTGGAACGGCCCGGACATGTCGCCGCTGCAGGATGCCCGGTGGGCCCTCGCCCGGATCCACGAGGAACACCCGGGCGTACCGGTGTACCTGCTGGGGCACTCGATGGGTGGGCTCACCGCCATTTGCGCGGCCGACGATCCCCAGGTTGATGCGGTCGTGGCCCTGGCTCCGTGGCTGAGCGCCGAGACCCCGGCCGGGAATGTCGCCGGGCGCCGAGTGTTGATTGTGCACGGCACCACGGACCGCTGGACCAGCCCCGCCGCATCGCTGAAATTCGCCCGGCGCGCCTCCGCCGGGGCCAAGGAACTGCGCTACGTTTCGCTGGCGGGGGCCGGCCATTTCATGTTCCGGAAGGTCCGGCTGTGGCACACCCTCGCTACCGGCTTTGTCCTCAAGGCGTTCGCCGAGACCGCCGGAGTGGAACTGGACGGCGGACGCGGATTTGACGCCCTCCTGCCGTCAACCGACCCCGGCGTTCCGGTAGTGCTGTGACGATGGCTGATTTTCCCCTCGGCGCATTCCTGGCGAGCCTGCCCTGGACGGCCCTGGCCGTGGCAGCTGTCCTGGCGGTCACCTTTGCCGTGGCCGTGGCGCAGCGGAGGCACTCCGTCATGGACGTGGCCTGGGGGCCCGGCTTCGTTGCTGTCGCTGCGGTCTCGTGGCTGCTCTCCGCCGGAACGGGCGACGACGGGCGGCGGCTCCTGCTGTTGCTGCTGACGGGCGTGTGGGGCCTCCGCCTCGGTGCCCACATCGGCTGGCGCGCCCGCGGCGGCCATGAGGACCCCCGCTACGAGGCCATGCTCAGCGACGCCCCCGGTTCCCGCAATGTATACGCCCTGCGCCGCGTCTACCTGCCCCAGGGCATCGTAATGTTCTTCGTCTCCCTCACGGTGCAGGTAGGAATGTTTGCCACCGGCGCCCTGGGCTGGGTTTCCAGCCTGGGAGTGGTCCTGTGGGTGATCGGCTTCGTGTTCGAAACGGTGGGCGACTGGCAACTGGCACAGTTCAAGAAGGATCCGTCCAACAAGGGGGCTGTGCTCAACACCGGGCTGTGGCGTTACACCCGCCACCCCAACTACTTCGGGGACGCCGCCGTCTGGACCGGGCTGTTCCTGATTGCCGCGGACTCCTGGCCCGGAATCCTGACGGTCCTCTCCCCCGCGCTGATGGTCTGGGCGCTCGCCGGCAAGACCGGAAAGCCGCTCACGGAAAAGGCGATGTCCGCCCGGCCGGGGTACAAGGAGTACGTCGAATCGACGTCGGGCTTTATCCCCTGGCCGCCGCGCCGGCCGGCGGGTGGCCACTGATGGCCTGGCGGCCGAAGTCCAGCGACCGCTTCTACCGCATCATTGTCCGCACCGGGCTGGCGCTTCGCCGGCTCTTCGGGATCCGTGTCATCATCACAGGCCGGGAACACCTGCCGCCACCAGGGCCGCTCAATGGACCGTCGCGCCAGGTGGTGCCGGGCGAGGGGGCCGTGGTAGCCATCACCCATTTCGGGTACCTGGATTTTGCGTTCGCCGAGCTGCTCCTGTGGTGGAACAACCGTGCCGAGATGCGCTATCTGGTCACCCAAGGCGCGGCCGACCACTGGTTCGCGGGTCCTGCCATCAGCGCTGCCGGGCATGTTGTGGTTCCCTACGCTTCGGGCAGCGGCGCCTATGACGCCGCCGTCGCGAAACTGCGCGACGGCGAATACATCGCCATCCTTCCTGAAGCCGGCGTCAGCCGCAGCTTTACGGTCCGCGACTGCAAGACCGGAGCCGTGCGGATGGCGGCGGAAGCCGGCGTGCCGATCATCCCTGTCTCGGTCTGGGGCTCCCACCGGCTGATGACCCGCCACCACGGTTTCTCGCCGCTTCGCGCCTGGCGCGCGCCGGTACGGATCCACGTGGGCGAGCCCCTGTTGCCTGCGGACCTGCCGGACCCTGCCCAGGACGCCCAGCCCGCCACCGAACAGCTCAGGACGATCCTGCAGGCAGGGATCGACGCCGCCATCGCCGACTTCCCGCTCACACCCGGGCCCGGGGCCTGGTGGATGCCCGCGCATTTGGGCGGCGGCGCCCCCACGGAAGAGGAACGACGGCGGCTGGATCAGGCCGAAGGGCCGCGGCGCGCGGGCGGACGGAAGGCTCAACAGGCCGCGGCGCGCGGACGGCAGAAAGCCTAAACAGGACGGCCCGCAGTAGTCACCTACTGCGGGCCGGTGGCGTCGGCCGGAACCTACGCGGGGTCCGACACCACCAGGGTCTCGGTGCCGCGGAGGCTGGCCTTGCCGTCCTCCAGCAAAGGTTCGACGACGGCGCGCAGGGCAGTCATCGAGTCGTCCAGTTCCAGCACCACGGGATGCTGGAACGCGATGAGGGCCAGCAGGTCGCGGACGGCGGAGCGGGCTTCCTCCTCCGACAGCTTCGGCTCATGGCCGACGAACACGTCCGTGGGCTGGCCCGATGCGGACCCTCCGCCGTCAGCTGCCGCGTTCCCGCCGCCGGGGGCCAACTCCGCGTAGCTGATGGCAAACGCCTCAAGCCGGCCCTTCCTGCTGGCCGGAACGCCCGGGCCGAAGGCGCTGGCCTTCGGCGCACGGAGCACGATGGCGCCGTGCGCCCCGCTGAGCTCGTCGAGGAACAGCCGCTGCACGGTGCCGATGCTCAGCTCGCCCGGGCTGTCCCAGCCGTGCACGGCCGTGTAGTACCGGCCCACCACGTCGCTGAGCTCCACCGAACCGGTGGCGAGGTCCTCGATCTGCTCCGAGGCCGCGGCCTCGGACCCGTCACCGAAAACCGGCAGCTTGAGTGCCCCCGGCTCCACGACAACAAGCCGGGAGCGCTGGATGGGAACCAGGCCGGCAGCTTCGGCGAAAGCGGCTCCCGGGGTGCCCGGTTCCACTTTGGTCCGCAACCTGGACACGCCCGACGGCGCCTGGCCGGCTTCGTGCCGGAGCATGGTCAGCAGCGTGGAGCCGACACCCGCACGGCGGTGGTCCTTTGCCACCTCAATATAGGACCAGAGCCGCTCGGGATGGAGGGAGGCTTCGTGGACCACGGCCGCCGCGACCGGGATGGCCACGCCGTCCACGACGTCCTCGGCCACGATGCAGCGGCGCCACGGCGAGTTGCCGGAGGGCGCCAGGGTGCCGCGGAACTGCCGTGCCTGCTCGGTCTCCGGGCCGCCCCACAGTTCAAGCAGTGCAAGGTCGTCGCCGTCGCGCCATTCGCGGTATTCGATGGCCATGCTCAGGCGCCGATCAGCCGTGCGGCCAGGTAGCCCTCCACCTTGTCCAGGGAGACGCGTTCCTGGCTCATGGTGTCGCGTTCGCGGATGGTGACCGCCTGGTCCTCGAGGGTGTCGAAGTCCACGGTGATGCAGAACGGGGTGCCGATCTCGTCCTGGCGGCGGTAGCGGCGGCCGATGGCGCCGGCGTCGTCGAAGTCGATGTTCCAGTTCTTGCGCAGCTGCGCGCCCAGGGCCTTGGCCTTCGGGGACAGGTCCTCGTTGCGGCTCAGCGGCAGCACTGCGGCCTTGACGGGGGCCAGTCGCGGGTCCAGCTTCAGCACGGTGCGGACGTCCACGCCGCCCTTGGCGTTCGGTGCCTCGTCCTCGGTGTAGGCGTCAATGAGGAACGCCATGAAGGAACGGGTCAGGCCGGCGGCAGGTTCGATCACGTACGGGGTGTAGCGCTCGTTGGTGGCCTGGTTGAAGTAGCTCAGGTCATGCCCGGACGCCTTGGAGTGCGTGGAGAGGTCGAAGTCCGTGCGGTTGGCGATGCCTTCCAGCTCGCCCCACTCCGAGCCCTGGAAGCCGAAGCGGTATTCGATGTCGGTGGTGCCCTTGGAGTAGTGGCTCAGCTTCTCCAGCGGGTGCTCGAAGAAACGCAGGTTTTCGGCTTTGAGGCCCAGACCGGTGTACCAGTCCATGCGTTCCTTCATCCAGTACTGGTGCCACTGCTCGTCCGTGCCCGGCTCAACGAAGAACTCCATTTCCATCTGCTCGAATTCACGGGTGCGGAAGATGAAGTTTCCGGGCGTGATCTCGTTGCGGAAGGACTTGCCGATCTGGCCAATGCCGAAGGGCGGCTTTTTCCGGGACGTGGTGAGCACGTTGTTGAAGTTCACGAAGATGCCCTGCGCGGTTTCCGGGCGCAGGTAGTGCATGCCTTCTTCGTTGGCCACCGGGCCGAGGAAAGTCTTGAGCAGGCCGGAGAATTCCTGGGGCTCTGTCCATTCGCCCCTGGTGCCGCAGTTGGCGCAGGCGATGTCCTTCAGGCCGTTCTCGGCCGGACGGCCCTTCTTTTCCTCGTACTCTTCTTCGAGGTGGTCGGCGCGGTAACGCTTGTGGCAGGAGAGGCACTCCACCAGCGGATCGGAGAAGACCTCCACGTGGCCGGAGGCTTCCCAGACCTGGCGGGGAAGGATCACGGAGGAGTCCAGGCCCACCACGTCCTCGCGGCCGCGGACCACGGACTGCCACCATTGGCGCTTGATGTTTTCCTTCAGCTCGGCGCCGAGGGGTCCGTAGTCCCAGGCAGAGCGGGAGCCACCATAGATTTCACCGGCCTGGAAAACGAAGCCCCTCCTCTTGGAGAGTGAGATGACCTGGTCGAGAACGGATTTTGCTGCCATGGGGAACTCCAATTTCTACAGGGCCGCTGGGTGCGGTCCGCGCGGTTTCTAGGCCCCTGTGCCTGGCGGTTGCCGGACGGGGGCGGTACGAAGGAAAGATGTGCAGGAAGCTGCGTGTCCTAGCCTACCGGCCCGGCTGCCGCTTGAGGGCTCCGCGCGGCCACGGAAGGGTGGCCAGGACAATCGCGCCGAGGGTCAGGACGGTGCCGAGCACTGTGGGCAGGGCCACCACGGTTCCGGGTGCGGGGAAGGCAAGGTCCAGGCCCAGTGACCCCAGCAGCTGGCCCGCAATCATGCCCAGCCCGGTGACCAGGACGCCCAGGCTCCGGACCAGCAGCGCGCCCAGCCCGATGAATGCGCAGCCCATGGGTCCGCCCAGGTAATACCACCACTCTGCGGGCAGGCCGTTGCCCGCCCCTGCCACAGCCAGCTTGATCAGCCACGCCAGCCACAGCACTGTGGCACCGGAGATGAAATTCACCAGGGTGGCCGCGATGGGTGTGCCGTAGTGCACCGTGGCGGTCCCGTTCATTGCCTGTTGGAAACTCATCAGGAACCCGGCAATTACCGGCAGGAGTACCGGCACGAGCAGCTGGGCCGGCTCCGCGCCGCCGGAACCCGCGCCGCCAAACCGCGGGGACACTGCCCATGCGACGGCCGCGATGGTCAGCACGGTGCCCAGTACGCGGATGCCGGTGACGGATTTCTTGCCGGCGGGGCCGATGCCGAGCCGGTCCACGAGCAGCCCGCTCAACGTTTGCCCGGTGACGGTGGCTACCGTAAACAGCGCCACACCCAGCAATCCCACAGTGAAGGACTGGGCAAAGACAAAGAAGGCACCGATGCCGCCGGCCATCACGTAGACCGGCGGAAACCGGCGTTCCCGGAGCGCGGGCAGGATCTGGGCCAGGCCGCGGCGTCCCCGCGGCAGGACCAGCGAGACCAGGATCATCACGACGAGTCCCGTGGTGAAACTCACCACGGCCGCGGCGATGCCGTCGTTCAACCGGGCGCCCAGCGCACCGTTGATCCGTCCTTGGACGGGGATGGCGAGTCCGGCGGCCACGGCCATCGGCAGTCCTGCAATGAGAGGGAGGCGGGGTGCATGGGTCACTGGATTCACCTTACGTCAGGCATCATTGCTTGTATGAGCAACCCGGAAATCGAAGAGATCCCCATCCGCGACGACATGATCCGCCTGGGCCAGCTCCTGAAGCTGGCCAGCCTCGTCGAGGACGGTGTCGAAGCCACGGAGCTGATCAGGAACGGGCTGGTCAAGGTCAATGGCGAAATTGACGACCGCCGCGGCCGGCAGCTGCACAACGGCGACACCGTGACCGTAAACGGCCGTACCGTGCGGATTCTCACACCCGCCGGTTCCTAGCGTTTCCGGCCGGCCGCGTTCGGCCGGCTGCGTGGGCTACTTTTTCAGCACCTCGTGGGTGAGGAATTCGGAAACGTGGCCGATCTCCTGCTGGTTGATCCCGTGCCACATCCCTGCGTAGAGGACCTTCGTGAGCTTCACGTGCTTACGCACCCAGCCCATGGTGTATTCGATCTTGTCCTGGGTGATGACGGGGTCCTGCTGGTCGCGACCCCAGAACAGGGGGACGGAGCCGTCCAGTTCGTCGTCGTGGAAGCTTGGATCGCTTCCGGCGTTCACCACAAAGCCGGAAAGTCCGACGACGGCGGCAAAGTCCGCGGGACGCTGCCTCAGCAGCGTGGTGGCCATTGCCATCCCCATGGAGAACCCGAGCAGTGTGACGGACGGGTGGTCGCCCTTGATGCCGTCGAGCCATTCCAGCACAAAGGCGGCAGCGTCCTTGACTGCGTCGAGTGAGTAGTCCGCGGAGTCCGTCAGCGGGAACCAGGTGAACCCCGGGCCCATGGCGATGGGGGCACGGACGGACGCGACCGCGAAATCGCCGGGCAGCAGGTCGGCAAGGCTGAGCAGGTCCTGTTCGTTGGCACCGTAGCCGTGCAGCAGAACCAGCAGGGGCTTTCCCGAGCGCTCTTCGTCGGGAGTGGACCACAGGACAACAGGGGCAGTGGAAACGTCGGCTTCAGTCATGGAACCATTCTTGCAGTTACCGCCCGGTAACAACCTACGGTGGCGTAGCTTTAGCCTCACGAGGCAGGATGGAAACGTGAGCGAAACTGAAGCCATTCCGAACCCGCAGGACACCGTTGATACCCACCCCTGGGGCCGGTACGTAGCCATGGGTGATTCCTTTACTGAGGGCATCGGCGACCCGGAACCGGGAAGCCCAGGCGGACACCGCGGCTGGGCGGACCGCGTGGCCGAGGAACTGAGCCGGGGCCACAGCGATTTTGCCTACGCCAACCTCGCGGTGCGGGGACGGCTCCTGGAGCAGATCGTTGACCAGCAGCTGGCGCCGTGCCTGGCCCTCAAGCCGGACCTGGTGACGCTTTCGGCGGGAGGAAACGACCTCATCCGGCCCGGAGGGGACCCTGACGCGCTGGCCGAGAAGCTGGATTCCGTGGTGCACATCCTCAGCCTGGGCGGTGCCACCGTGGTGCTGTTCAACGGCCCGGACACCGGTTCATCAGTTCTGGGCAGGGTCCGCAGCAAGATCGCCATCTACAACGAGAACCTCCGCACCGTGGCGGCGCGGCACGACGCCGTCATCGCCGACATGTGGTCGCTTCGCCAACTCAGTGATCCGCAGATGTGGGACCAGGACCGACTGCACTTTTCGCCGCTGGGCCATCACACCATCGCGGCCATGGTGCTCGATTCACTCAACATCCGGCACACCTTGGAGCCGCTCTCCCCCAAGCCCCTGCCCCAGCGCAGCTGGCGCGAGGCTCGGTCCGGAGACCTGGTCTGGGCGCGTGAATACTTTGTGCCCTGGGTTGTCCGCCGGCTTCGCCACCAGTCATCCGGGGACGGCGTTACGGCCAAGCGGCCGACCCCCGGTCCGGTGTTTGGTCCGGGGATGCCGCTGGGCTCGGGTGAGGCAGCCGGAATAGAGTCCGAACAGAGGTAGGCGCGGATGCACGCCGACGACGTCGTCGGGCTGAGGCTTAGCCGGCAACAGCTCCGGCCTCCCCGGGCGCACATCCTGCGGCCCACCTGGCATTTTGTGCCCCGCGACGACCTCCGCTGGCTACTCATGTTGTCCGCGCCCCGGCTGCACCGGGGAAACGCGGGCAGGTACCGCCAGGCCGGCATCGATGCCGACTGGCCGCCGCGGTCCAATGCCGGTGCCGGGCCGGGGGTTAAACTGAAGGGACACTTCTGAGAGGCCCTCCACCGTGAGCAACGTGTTCTTCTGGATCATCATCCTGTCGTTCCTGATTCCCTTCGCCATGCGCATGTACCGGAAGCGCGTTGGCAGGAACCAGAACCAGGATTTCAACGGACAGTATCCAGGCCAGTTTCCCGGGCAGCAGCCGGGCCGGCCAAACAACCAGCCGCGTGACGGCTATACCCAGCAGGACTACTTTGGCGGCGGCTTCCGGCAGCTCGGCGGCGGCCAGCAGCCCCCGCTGGACCAGCCCTACCAGAACCCGGGCTACCAAAATCCCGGGTACCAGAATCCCGGCTACCCGGCCCCCGGTAACCAGAACCCGGGCTATCCCGGACAGGTGCCGTACGAGGACAGTCCCGAGTATCCCGCCAACCAGTCACGCCAGCAGCCGCAGCAGCCGTCTGCCCCGGTCACTCCCCCGCCGCCGTCGGCCGCTCAGGGTTTCCGTGCACGGAAACTGGCGGAGCTAGACCAGCAGTACAGCAACGGCGAAATCGCCATGGAGGAATACATGGCCCGGCGCGACGAGATCATGAAGGGCTAGCCGCACTCGCATAGCCGTGCCCGGGACCACTGACATTATGCGGGCCCCGGGAAGGCTACCTTGACTGAACCTGGCTGCGGCTCAGTCCACCTGCGGGAAGCCGAGGTCGATCACCGATGTGGACGGATCCGGCCAGCGTGTGGTCACCACTTTGCCGCGGGTGTAGAAGCGGATGCTGTCCGGACCGTACATGTGGGTGTCGCCGAACAGCGAGTTCTTCCAGCCCCCGAACGAGAAGGTTCCCACCGGCACCGGGATGGGCACGTTCACTCCCACCATGCCTGCCTCGACGTCGAACTCAAACTGGCGCGCCGCGCCGCCGTCGCGCGTGAAGATGGCCACGCCGTTGCCGAACTCGTTGTCGTTCACGAGCTTCACTGCGTCGCTATAGCTGTCGGCGCGGACCACCGACAGTACCGGGCCGAAGATCTCGTCGTCGTAAACTTTCATGCCCGGCTTCACGTGGTCCACCAGGCTGACCCCGATGAAGAAACCGTCCGAATCGAACTCGTGCTTGCGCCCGTCCACCACCACGGTGGCACCTTCCTCCTCGGCACCGGCCACATAGGAGGCCACCCTGTCCCGGTGTTCCTTCGTGATGAGCGGACCCATCTGCGAGGCCGGATCCGTGCCGGGACCGATCTTAAGGTCCGCCATGCGGGTGGAAATGGCCTTCACCAGGTCGTCGGCGATGTTGCCCACGGCCACCAGCACGGATACCGCCATGCACCGTTCACCGGCGGAGCCGTAGGCCGCCGACACAGCGGCGTCGGCGGCCATGTCCAGATCTGCATCCGGCAGGACCACCATGTGGTTCTTGGCGCCGCCCAGCGCCTGGACGCGCTTGCCGTGGTCGGCCGCCCGCTTGTAGATGGATTGGGCGATCGGGGTGGACCCCACGAAGCTGACAGCCTTGACGCCGGGGTGCTCCAGCAGCACGTCCACGGCTTCCTTGTCGCCGTGGACCACGTTCAGGACGCCCGGGGGCAGGCCCGCCTCCGCGAAGACTTCCGCGATGAAAACGGCCGACGACGGGTCCTTCTCGCTGGGCTTGAGGAGGACGGTGTTGCCACAGGCAAGGGCACTGCCGATCATCCACAGCGGCACCATGGCCGGGAAGTTGAACGGGGTGATGCAGGCGACGACGCCCACCGGCTGGCGCACCGAGTGGACATCCACCCCGCTGGAAACCTGCTCCGAGCGTTCGCCCTTGAGCATGTGGGAAAGCCCGGTGGCGAATTCGATGTTTTCGAGGCCACGGGAGATCTCGCCCTCTGCATCGGAAAGCACCTTGCCGTGCTCGCTGGTGAGGATTGCTGCCAGCTCGGACTTCCGCTGCGTCAGGAGTTCCCGGACCCGGAAGAAGATGTTGGTGCGTTTGGCCAGGCTGGTGGCCCGCCAGCCCGGGAGGGCGGCTTGCGCGGCCGCGATGGCCTCTTCCACGCGGGCGGCCGAGGCCAGGGCCACCTCTTTGTCCTGTGCGCCGGTGGCAGGGTTGAAGACGGGGCCGAAACGGTCGGCGTCGCTGATCCGGGCGCCGTTGATGAAGTGCGGAATACGTTCCATGGGAAAGTCCTATTCGTGAAGCAGGGTGCGGTTACTTGGAGGTCTCGAGCGAGCCGTCGACAAGCTTGATGATCATGGAGCAGTCCTTGCCGGACTGCCCGGAGTCGATGAGCCGCTGGAAGAGCGTCTGCACGTGCTCACCGATTTCCAGCGGGGTTCCGGTGTCGCGGGCGGCGCTGATGGCCAGGCCGATGTCCTTGTTGGCCAGTTCGGTAGTGAAGGTGGGAGCGAAGTCGTTGTTGGAGGCCGCGGTGGGAACTACCCCTCCTACCGGGTACCAGGTCCGCAGCGCCCAGCTGTCTCCGGAGGACACAGAAGCGATGTCCCAGAAAACCTGCTTGTCCAGGCCCAGCCGCTCGGCCAGCACGGCCCCTTCGGCGGTGGAGGCAAGGTTGATGAAGAGCATCAGGTTGTTGCAGATCTTCGCGGCCTGCCCCGTGGTGGGACCGCCAGTGGGAATGATGTTGGAGGCCATGGGACGGATGTACTCCGTGGCCTCGGCCACGGCACCCGCTTCCCCGCCGATCATGAACGTCAGGGTTCCGGCTTTCGCCCCGCTCATGCCGCCCGAGACCGGGGCGTCCACAAAACGGAAGCCGGCGGAAGCGGCGGCGTCGTGCAGTGCCTGTGCGGAGGAGATGTCGATGGTCGAGGAATCCACCAGCAGCGTCCGCGTGTCCGCATGGGCAAGGACGCCGTCCTCCCCCAGGTACACGGCCCGGGCGTGTTCGCCCTTCGGCAGCATGGTGAACACGACGTCGGCGCCGTCCACCGCCGCGGCAATGCTGGCTACCGGCTTCACGCCTCCGGCTTCTGCAGCTGCCACCGCTTCGGGATTGAGGTCGAACCCGCGGACGTCGTGACCGGCCTTTGCCAGGTTTGCTGACATGGACCCACCCATGTTCCCGAGACCGATCCAAGCGACTACTGCCATGGCGAAAGCTCCTTTGCTTCGTGTACCAGCCGGTATTGCTGGAAGTTCCGTGTCCACCATCACACCCTGTTACAGTGCAATCAAGGGGAAAAATTACAGAGAGCATGTGCATTGATGCACATGCTCTCTAAAAGCCGCATTGTGAGCCTGAAAGCATGGGTGTGAAAAAGTGGATGTGAACCGGCTGCCCAGTCCGGACGACCTGTTGATCCTGTTGACCGTGGCCAGGCTCGGCCGGTTCAATGCCGTGGCGGAGACGCTGGGCACCACCCACACCACCATTTCCCGCCGGATCCTGGCGCTGGACAAGCAGCTGGGCGGGCGGACGCTGGAGCGCAGCCCGCACGGCTGGGAACTGACCGAACTGGGCAGCCGGGCGGTTGCCGCCGCCGAGGCGATCGAGGCGACACTCGGATCCCTGGCCGGCGCCATCAGCGACGGCGAACACTCATTGTCCGGCATGGTCCGGATCAGCACGTCCGATGGATTCGGTGCGCAATTCGTGGCCCCGGCGCTGGTGCGCCTGCAGCAGGAGAATCCGTTGCTGGACGTCGAGATGCTTAGCGCCACCCGCAAAGTCAGCCAGAACCGGTCCGGCGTGGACCTGGAAGTGGTGGTGGGCCGGATGGAAGTCACCAGCGTGCAGCCCATCTTCCTCACGAACTATTTCCTGCGGCTGTACGCCAGTCCGGGCTACGTCCGGTCCCGGGGACTGCCGACCGCCCTGGACGACGTCCGCGAGCACGGATTTGTCTCCTATGTGGAGTCGGCCCTGCAGGTGGCGGAGCTGGGCCACCGGTCCTCGCAGCTGCCCGCCCCCAAAACCAGTTTTCAGGCGACCAGCATTTTCGCCCAGCTCGAGGCGGTCCGGCGCGGGGCAGGCATTGGCCTGCTGCCGAACTTCATGGTGGCCGACAACCCCGAGTTCGTTCCGGTGCTGCCTGAGCTGTTCCAGCGCCAGCTCCCCATCTGGGCGGTGGCGCGTCCTGAGTCGCTGCGCTCGGCGTCCGTCCGGGCCGTGGTGGAGGCGCTCAAGGCGGAAGTGTCAGGCCGCCGGGACGTCCTGGCGGCCTGACACAACACCGGCCCTGACGCTACGCCTGGAACAGCCGGCGGACCACTTGCCCTGCTGCCAGGGCGTCAAGGCCTTCGTTGATTTCCGCGAGCGGCCTGGTGTCCGTGTGCAGCAGTTCCACCGGAAGCCGCCCGGCCCGCCAGTGGTCAAGGTACAGCGGAATGTCCCGCTCCGGGACGGCATCTCCCATGTAGGAGCCGAGCAGCCGCTTCCCCGCTCCGGCAAACTGCAGGGCTCCGACGGTCAGTTCCGCCGAGGGTTTTGGCAGCCCGACGGAGACGACGGCGCCGCCGCGCGTTACGAGGTCCAGGCACGAGGCGATCACGCCGGCAGAGCCCACGGCCTCGACGGCGACGTCCACGCCGTCGCCGGTGGCCTCGGCAACCAGCCGGGCGGCGTCGTCGGGAGTTCCCACTGCCGTGGCACCGCAGTCCCGGGCGAGCTGGTGCTTGCCTTCGTTGGGGTCGATGGCAATGACGGCTGCGGCGCCGGCCAGGGACGCCGCCATCACGGCGGAAAGCCCGACGGCGCCGAGCCCGAAGACTGCCACCGACTGTCCGGCGGTGACCGCCGCCGTGTTCAGCACGGCGCCCATTCCGGTGAGTACGGCGCAGCCGAACATGGCCGCGACAGTGTCCGGAACGTCGTCGTCGATTACCACCACTGATTCCCGCGCCACCACGGCGTAGTCCGCGAAAGCCGACACCCCGAGGTGGTGGTTGATCCGCTCCCCTGACGGCGTGCGCAGCAGCGCCTCCCCGTGCAGCAGGTCCCCTGAACCGTTGACTTCGGCGGCACGGTGGCACAGGGCCGGGCGCCCGGACCGGCACGCCCGGCATTCGCCGCAGCTGGGGACGAAGACGAGCACAACGTGCTCGCCCACAGCCACGTCATGGACGCCCTCACCGACTGACACCACCCGGCCCACGGCCTCATGCCCCAGCGCCATGGGCAGCGGCCGTACCCGGGAGCCGTCCACCACGGACAGGTCCGAGTGGCACAAGCTGGAGTAGGTGATGGCCACTCCCAGTTCGCCGGCGCGGGGTTCGGGCCGGTCGAGCTCCTGCACCACTAGCGGGCGCGCTTCGGTGTAGCTGGTTCCGGCGGGGACGGTGGAGTACAGAACTGCGACGCGCATGTGAACCGGCTGCCCCTACTTCTTGCTGGCGGCAAGGAGGTCCGCCGTGCCCTGGGCGTCCGCGGCGTCGACATCGTGCAGCGAGATCCCGCGGGTTTCCTTGAGGAAGTACACGGCCACCATCGTCACCAGGCAGGCGCCGAGCAGGTAGATGGCCACCGGGGTGGAGGACTTGAACTGGCTCAGCAGGGCGGTGGCAATGATCGGGGCCATCGAACCGGCCACGATCGAGGTGACCTGGTAGCCGAGCGAGACGCCGGAGTAGCGCATCCGGGTGGGGAACATCTCGGCCATGATGGCCGGCTGGCCGGCGTACATCAGTGCGTGGAAGAGCAGGCCGATGGTGATGGCTGCGAGGATGACCAGATCGTTCTTGGTGTCCATCATCGGGAAGGCGAAGAAGCCCCAGGTACCGCCGAGGACCGCACCGGCCATGTAGACGGGCTTCCGGCCGAAGGCGTCGGAAAGCTTGCCGACCATCGGCACCGCCGAGAAGTGGATGAAGTGGGCCACGAGCAGGAGCAGGAGGATCCGGGAGGTGTCCGTCTGGACAACCACCTTCAGGTAGGTGATGGAGAACGTGACCACCAGGTAGTAGAGGATGTTCTCCGCGAAGCGCAGTCCCATGGCGGTGAAGACGCCGCGCGGGTAGCGGCGGAACACTTCGCCGACGCCGTAGCCCTTCTTCTCGACGGTGACTTCCTTCTGGGCTTCCAGGAAGATGGGGGCGTCGGTGACCTTGGTCCTGATGTAGTAGCCAACCAGCACGATCACAGCGGAGAGCCAGAACGCCACCCGCCAGCCCCAGCCGAGGAAGTCGGCGGCAGACAGCGTGGAGGACAGCGTGAACAGTACGCCGGTGGCCAGGAGGTTGCCCAGGGGAACAGCGGACTGCGGCCAGCTGGCCCAGAAGCCGCGTGACTTGCTGGGGCTGTGCTCTGCTACGAGGAGGACGGCCCCGCCCCACTCACCGCCGACGGCGAAGCCCTGGGCGAACCGCAGGAACACCAGCAGGGCCGGAGCCCAGTAGCCGATCTGCTGGAAGGTCGGCAGGCAGCCCATCAGGAACGTGGAGACGCCCACCAGGATGATGCTGAGCTGGAGCAGCTGCTTCCGGCCGAATTTGTCACCGAAATGACCGAAGACGATACCGCCGATGGGGCGGGCGACGAAGCCAACCGCGTAGGTGAGGAAGGCGGCAATGATGCCGTCCAGTTCCGTGCCTGAGTTAGGGAAAAATGTCTTGCCAAAGACCAGGGTGGCCGCTGAGGCGTAGAGGAAGAACTCATACCACTCAACGACGGTCCCGGCCATGGAGGCCGTAACCACTTTCTTTAGCCCTGAGGCTTTGACGTCAGTCTCATCTGCGCGCCTTGCGGCGGAGTTTTGCGTGCTCATTGTGAACTCCTTCGGCGTCTCCGTCGACACCATGTGGACCATTCCGTTACGGCCGCGTGTGATGTGCACCACCAACGCGCCGGTCCCCTAGAGTATGGGCTCACATTGCCGCAGGCTCAACGCCATTTTCTGCAGAACAGCTCTGCATAAATGCACATTGAGCCGGCGGGCTAGGCGAAAAAGTTCTGCCGCAACTGAGCGCTAAGCTGCCCGATTTCAGTCAGGAAACCGTCGTGGCCGATGGGCGCCTCGATGACATGCACCGGGACGTCGCCCGGGAGTGCAGCCGCGAGTTCGCGGGACTGCGCCGGAAAATACAGCCGGTCCGTATTGACGGCGGCAATGAAGAACTCAGCCGTGGCCCGGGCCAGCGCCTCCTTGAGCGGGCCGCGCCCCCGGCCCACGTCGTGGCTCATGAGCGCTTCCGTGATGGCGATGTAGCTGTTGGCATCGAAGCGCCGGACCAGCTTGGTGCCCTGATGGTCGAGGTAGCTCTCCACCTGGTAGCGGCCGCGGTCTCCCAGCGACACTGCCTGGAGCGGGGCTTCGCCGCCCTGGGCGCTCCGGCCGAACCGGGCCTCCAGCTCGTCTGCGGAACGGTACGTGATGTGCGCAATCCTGCGTGCCAGGGCCAGGCCGGCCTCAGGCTCCGGGCCGCCGTAGTAATCGCCGTCGTTGAAGTTCACGTCCTGGCGGATGGCGAGGGTCTGCGCCTGGGCAAAGGCGATCTGCTCGGCCGTGCTGCTTGCCCCGATGGAAATGACGGCGCACCGCCGGACCCGGTCCGGGAAGCTCACGGCCCATTCCAGGGCGCGGGCTCCGCCCAGGGATCCGCCCAGGACGGCGTACCAGCTGTCGATGCCAAGGGCGTCCGCCAGCCGGGCTTCGGCCGCCGTGGTGTCGCGCAGGGTCACCAGGGGGAAGCGCGAACCCCACGGCCTGCCATCCGGCGCGGGAGTGGAAGGGCCGGTGGAGCCGTAGCAACCGCCCAGGATGTTGATGCTGACCACGAAGTACTTGTCCGTATCGACCGGGGCGCCGGGCCCGGCAAGCTGCTCCCACCAGCCTTCTTCGTCGCTGGCTCCCCTGGTAACGTGCGTGCTGCCGGTCAGGGCATGCTGCACCAGCACGGCGTTGGAACGGTCCGCGTTCAGCGTGCCCCAGGTCTCGTAGGCGAGCCTGACGTCCGGCAGGTGGCCGCCGGCCTCAAGGTGGAGCCCGCCGATGCCCTGGAACTTGACGGTTCCGTCGGGGACAGCGTCTGCGGTTTTGCCTGCGGCGGTTTTCACGTCACTGGACGACAGGCCCTGGCTGGCTGTTTCGGGTACACCGCTGCGGGTGACGGCAATCGTCATCTGAAGACCTCTTCTTCGCGCTTGCCTGCCGCCAACTGGCCGGCAGGCCAGGTCTTCACCCGGGGCACCCCGCCGCGAAAGGAGGGTTGCCGGCCAGCAAGCCGGGGCTGTCGCTGGCACTCATGACCTGTTAAGAGTCTACGAAATGCGTCCCCGCAATGGCGAAGAATGTGACAGCAATATGACTCCCGGCGTCGAGGCGCCGGGAGTCATACGGCTCAGTCGCCCTTGGCGGCGCGGAAACCGGCGTCGAGGTCGGCGATGATGTCATCGATGTGCTCCAGCCCCACGGAGAGGCGGACCAGGCCCGGCGTGACCCCCGCCACGGCCTGCTGTTCCGCCGTCAGCTGGCTGTGGGTGGTGGACGCCGGGTGGATGACCAGGGAGCGCACGTCACCGATGTTCGCCACGTGGGAATGCAGTTCCAGCGCGTCCACGAACCGCTTGCCGGCCTCGGCCCCGCCGGCGATGTTGAAGGACACGATCGCACCGGTGCCCTTGGGCCCGTACTTGCGGCCGCGGTCATACCAGGGGCTGGACGGCAGGCCTGCGTAGGCCACGGATTCGACGTCGTCCCTCGCCTCCAGCCATTCGGCGACACTCACCGCGTTGGCCACGTGGCGCTCGACGCGCAGGCTCAGGGTTTCCAGGCCCTGGGCGATGAGGAAGGCGTTGAACGGGGACACCGCGGAGCCGAGGTCCCGCAGCAGCTGGACGCGGGCCTTGAGGATGTAGGAAAGGTTCGCGCCCAGGGCGCCCCCGGCGCCGAGGTCCCTGGCGTAGACAAGCCCGTTGTAGGTGGGGTCCGGGATGTTGAAGCCCGGGAACTTCTCCGGGTCCTTGCCGAAATCAAAGTTGCCCGAGTCCACGATCACGCCGGCGATGGCGCTGCCGTGCCCGCCAAGGTACTTCGTTGCCGAGTGGACCACAATGTCGGCGCCCCATTCCAGCGGCCGGATGAGGTACGGCGTGGACAGTGTGTTGTCCACGATCAGCGGGACCCCTGCCTCGTGGGCGACGCCGGAAACGCCTTCGATGTCCAGGACGTCCTGGCGCGGATTGGACACCACCTCGCCGAAGAAGAGCTTGGTGTTCGGCCGGACGGCGTCCTTCCACTGCTGGAGGTTGTCCGGGTCCTCCACGAACGTCACGGAGATGCCGAACTTCTTCAGGGTGTGGGCCAGCAGGTTGTACGTGCCGCCGTAGAGGCTGGGGCTGGCCACCACGTGATCGCCGGCTTCAGCGACGTTGAGGATGGCGAATGTTTCGGCGGCCTGTCCCGAGCTGAGCAGCAGCGCCGCCAGCCCGCCTTCAAGGCTGGCCACGCGCTGCTCCACCGCGTCCTGGGTGGGATTGCCGATGCGGGTATAGATGGGCGCCAGTTCGGCCAGCGCGAAGCGGTTGGCGGCGCTTTCGGCGCTAGGGAACACGAACGACGTCGTCTGGTAAATGGGGAGGGCCCTGGCGCCGGTGGCGCTGTCCGGCTCCTGGCCGGCGTGGATCTGGCGGGTTTCGAAAGACCAGGCATTGGACATTGGAGGCTCCTTAAGGAAGGGCACCGTGGCCGGACGCACGGTATGCCGGGCCGGCTCTGGTGCCGCGCTTGCCGACCGGCGGTTGCCGGCGGCCAGGTCCTCACCCGGGGCACCCCACCGCGGAACGAGGGTTGCCGGCCAGCAAGCCGGGGCTCAATGCTGGCGCTCATGACCTGGACCCAGTGTAGAAACAGAGCAATCCGTCTGAACAGGTTTGTGACGAAGGACGTCGGCCGCGTGATTTCGTGGGCTTCAGGGCCGTCCGCCATAACGTCCCATCTCGGTAAGGACACCCTTAGCTGAGAGCTCCATCACAAAGTGCCAAGATGAGGGCATGCGCATGGATCACGTCTCTTACGCCTGTGAACAAGATGGCTTGGCTGCCACCACCGAACGTATTGCAACCGCCCTCGGCGTCGAAGCCGTTAAGGGCGGGGTACACCCCCGTTTCGGCACCCGCAACATGATTATCCCGCTGGCCGGGCACAAGTATCTCGAGGTCGTGGAGGTCCTGGACCACCCGGCATCCGACAAGGCTCCGTTCGGGCAGGCTGTCCGGGCACGCTCCGCAGCGGGCGGCGGCTGGATGGGCTGGTGCGTCGAAGTGGACGACCTGGCACCGTTCGAAGAACGCCTCGGCCGATCGGCTGTCAACGGCAACCGCAAGTTCCCCGACGGCCGCGAACTCGTCTGGAAGCAGATCGGCATCCTGGGCCTCATTGCAGACCCGCAGGTACCCTACATGCTCAAGTGGGAAGGCGACCCGGAGCTTCACCCGTCCAACGCCTACCCGAGCAACGTTAAGATGTCCAGCCTCACCATCGCCGGCTCGGCCGAACGCGTCACGGAATGGCTCGGCCAACCGGTCGAGAAGCCCTTGGAGGATGTGGCTGTTGAATGGGTCGCCCCCAAGGGGACGCCGGGAATCCTGTCCGTCACGTTCGAAACCGCCTCCGGGGCCGTAACCATCTGACCCTGCTCCACCGTGTGGTCCTCCGGGGCCACTGGCAGCGCGCTGCCCTTCCGAACTTCGGCCGCTATCAGCGGGTGCCAACGACGTCACCCACCGATAGCGGCCGAATCCTTTTAAGCAGTGGCCGGTTAGCCCAGCCCGATGGCCTTGCCGAAGAGGCTGAAGCCGACGAACGCCACGATGTCCAGCAGCGCGTGGGCGATCACCAGCGGCATGACGCGGCGGGTCTTCGTATAGATCCACGCAAAGACCACACCCATGACAGCGTTGCCGATGAACGGGCCGAAGCCCTGGTAGAGGTGGTAGCTGCCCCGGAGCATGGAGCTGGCGAAAATGGCCAGCGGCATGCTCCAGCCGAACTTGCCGAGCCGGTCCAGCAGGTAGCCCACCACGATGACCTCCTCCACGATCCCGTGCCGTACGGCGGAGAGAATCAGCACGGGGATGGTCCACCAGTAGGCGTCCAGCGCGCTGGGGATGATGGCCGTGGTGATGCCGAGTGCCCGTCCGACGGCGTACAGCCCCAGGGACGGGATGCCGATCAACGCCGCGAGGCCCAGCCCGTGCAGCAGGTCCTTGCCGGGGCGGGCGAAGTTGAAACCGAGTTTGCGGAATGCCGATGCCCCGGGCTCCCCCGCCTTCCGGTGCTCGGTGAGGAAATAGATGACCAACACGACAGGCACCAGGGCGAAAACGATGTCCAGCAGCTGGTACGTCAGGTCGAAGTATTCGCGGCTGCTCTGGGAGCGGTTGAGGGTGGACGTCCCTTCCGCCAGGGGTGCCCGCGTCAGCTTGTCCAGCAACTGCACCACCGAATACACGGCGGACTGCCCCAGCGACAGACCCAGGACAATCCAGACTTCTAACCGCAGACGACGGCGGGAGGGAACCAGCATGTTCCTATCTTGCCTTCACTTTCTGGTTCTTTCCTGTCCGCCGCTTCCGGCCGGCCGGGCCGCCGCTTCCGGCCGGTCACGGGGCAACGCTTCCGCTGGGCCGCGCGGCCCGGGGCCTATGCTTGGAATTTATGAGTGCGCCCGGAAAAATCATCATGATCCGGCACGGCCAGTCAGCCGCCAATGCCGACACCTCCATATATAACCGGGTGCCCGATTACCGGATACCACTGACCGAACTCGGCCTTGCACAGGCCCGGGCCGCAGGCGAGGAGATCCGCCGGGAACTGGACGGCCGGCAGGTGTGTGTCTACGTCTCGCCGTACCTCCGGGCCTACCAGACCCTCGAAGCGCTCAATCTTGGACCGCTTGTGGAGCGGATCATCGAGGAACCCAGGCTCCGCGAACAGGACTGGGCGAACTTCCAGATCGCCGGGGACATTGAGGACCAAAAAGAACTCCGGAACGCCTACGGCCACTTCTTCTACCGGTTCAGGGAGGGTGAATCCGGCTCCGACGTCTACGACCGGATCTCCTCCTTCATGGAAACACTGCACCGGCACTGGTCCAAGCCCAGCTACGCCCCGAACGCCCTCTTCGTGACGCACGGGCTCACCATGAGGCTGTTCTGCATGCGCTGGTTCCACTGGTCCGTGGAGTATTTCGAGTCCCTCAACAACCCGGACAACGCCGAAGTGCGGACCCTGGTGCGCACGGATGACGGCAAGTACGAACTGGACAAGCCGTTCAGCCAGTGGGAGGACCGCCGCGTGGACGAGACAGTCCTGGACGCTCCGCCCATGATCTTCTAGCGGCTTCCGGCCGGCGCGTCAGCGGGCACGGACGCCCGCCCGCCAGACGGCGTGGGTCAGCGGGATGCCCGGCCGGTAGGCCAGGTGGGTGGCGGAGGGGGCGTTGAGCAGGTGCAGGTCCGCGCGGTGTCCGACGGCGACCGAGCCCACCGCCCGTTCGCCGTCGACGTCGTTCCCCGCCTCACGCCGCAGCGCGAGGGCGCCGCCGTACGTCGCAGCGCGGACGGCCTCATGGACGCTCAGCTGCATCTGGAGAACGGCGGTGGTGACGCAGAACGCCATCGAGCTCGTGTAGGACGTGCCGGGGTTGCAGTTGGAGGCAAGGGCAATCGGCACCCCGGCGTCGAGCAGCTCGCGCCCGGGGGCAAGCTGCTGGCGGGTGGAGAGGTCGCAGGCCGGCAGGCAGGTGGCCACGGTCCCCCGCGTTCCCGCACCCTGCCACCCGGACCAGCTGCCTGCCAGGGCCTCCACGTCCGCGGCGGACAGGTAGTTGACGTGGTCAACGCTTGCCGCGCCGAATTCCACGGCCAGCCGCACGCCCGGTCCTTCGCCGAGCTGGTTGCCGTGGACGCGAAGGCCCAGGCCCGCGTCCTTGCAGGCCTGCAGCACACGGCGCGACTGCTCCTCGTTGAAGGCCCCCTGCTCGCAGAACACGTCCGCCCAGCTGGCGTAGGGCCTGACCGCCGCCAGCATGGGTCCGCATACCAGGTCGGTGTATTCGTCGGGGTCGTCCCCGGCGGGGACCAGATGGGCGCCCAGGTAAGTGACTTCGTCAGCCACCGTGGAGGCGATGCGCGCGCTGCGCGTTTCGTTTTCAACGTCCAGGCCGTAGCCGGTCTTGGTTTCCAGGTACGTGGTCCCCTGCGAGACGGCTTCGGCCACGCGGCCCAGGGCCAGCCTGGTGAGGTCGAAGTCGCTTGTCCCCCGGGTGGCGCCGGTGGTCACGGCGATCCCGCCGGCGCTGTAGCTCTCGCCGGCCATCCGTGCCTCGAACTCGGCAGTCCTGTCACCGGCAAAGATCAGGTGGGTGTGCGAGTCCACCCAGCCCGGCAGCAGCGCGCGGCCTCCCGCGTCCACGGCATCGTCAGCGGCCGGCGCGGCCGACGACGGCCCGATCCACGAAATCCGCTCCCCTTCGATCACCACGGCGGCGTCCTTGAGGACGCGGTGCTCCGCGTCCTGGGTCATCAGCTCGGCAATGTTGGTGATCAGGGTGCTCATGGGTCCATTCTTCAGTGCCGGATGGACCAGCGGGTTGCGGCCAGCGCAACCGCTGTCCGGGATGCCGGACTGAGCCCGGCGTCCTCGTCCCGGGCGCCCTGCCCCGCCGACGGCCCTGCCAGGATGAGGTCAGCTGCGAGCTCAGCAATGCCGGACGAGGTCTGGAACCCGTAACCGCCCTGTCCGGCGAGCCAGAAGAATCCGGTGGCTTCGGCGTCGAACCCCACTACCGGGACGCCGTCGGCAGCTTCGGTCCGCAGGCCGGTCCACGCGGATTTGACGTTCCTGATGCCCATGGTGGTCACCGCGTTGAGCCGCGCCACCAGCGCCTCGACATCGCCCGGGTAGGGCTTCGCGTCCTCGGGCCCGCTCGGCACGGATTCCGACGGCGAAATCAGCACGTCCTGTCCTTCCTTGCGGAAGTAGAACGATTCGTCCGCTGCCGCCACCATGGGGCAGGAATCCGGGAGGGGACGTTCGACGTCGACAATCGCCGCCGTGCGCCGGTACGGCTGGAGGCCGAGCTTCTCCACGCCGCTGATCACGGCCAGTTCATCGGCCCAGGCCCCGGCAGCATTGACCACGATCCCGGCCTGGAACGCTTCCTGGCCCGCCCCGAGCTCCCAGCCGGATCCCAGCCGCTGGGCGGAATGGACCTTGGCGCCGGTGATGATGTCCGCCCCGCCCGCCTCGGCACGGCGCCGATGGTCCTCCAGCAGCACGGGGGCGTTGCAGGCGTACGAACCGGTGTCCAGTCCGGCCGCGGAAAAGAATCCGGGATCCAGCACCGGGCACAGTTCCAGGGCTTCGGCATGGGAGATCCGGTGCATGTGCCCGCTGGCTTCCTCCCGGACCGTGTCTTCGTCGCCGATCAGCATGAAGCTGCGCGGCGAAAGGACGGGCTCCGGAAGCTCCGCGTCCCGGGCCGCAATCAGCCCGAGCGTGCGGAGGGTCAGCTCCTGGACCACGACGGGGCCGTAGCTGGGGATCAGTTGCCGGGCCGAGCGGGCCGAGGTGTGGTAGGCCAGGGACTGTTCGGCCTCGACGAGCGCAACGCTGCATTTACCGGCAAGGGCAGAGGCGAGGGACAGCCCGGCAATGCCGCCGCCCACAATCACCACATCGTAATTTGCTGACATGACTCCATCCTTGCACCCGGCAGGACGTCACGTCAGTACCCTAGGCTCCCACCGCGTCGCGGCTGTCCACGAATGCCCGGACGCAGGCTTCGACGTCCTCGGCACTGTGGGCGGCGGAGAGCTGGACCCGGATCCGGGCGGCCCCCTTGGGAACTACGGGGTAGCTGAAGGCGGTGACAAACACTCCGTGCCGGAGCATCCGGTCTGCCACCTTCGCCGCTACCACGGCGTCCCCGAACATCACCGGCACGATGGCGTGCTCGCCGTCGAGCAGGTCAAAGCCTTCTTCCGCCATCCGGCTCCGGAACAGTCCAGCGTTGGCGAACAGTTTGGAACGCAGTTCGGCGGAGTTCTCCACGAGGTCCAGGGCCTTCAGCGTGGCGGCCACGATGGCGGGCGCGAGGGAATTGGAGAACAGGTAGGGGCGCGCCTTCTGGCGGAGCATGGCCACCACTTCGGCCCGGCCGGAGACGTAGCCGCCGGAGGCCCCGCCCAGCGCCTTGCCGAACGTACCGGTGTAGATGTCCACCCGGTGTCCTACCCCGGCGTGCTCGGGGGTTCCCGCACCGGTGGCGCCCATAAATCCCACGGCGTGCGAGTCGTCCACCATCACCAGGGCATCGTACTTTTCGGCCAGGTTGCAGATGGCTTCGAGCGGCGCGAGGTAGCCGTCCATGGAGAAGACGCCGTCCGTCACGATGATCTTGCGGCGGGCCGGGTTCTCCTGCGTGGTGGCCTCGATCAGTTTCGCTTCGAGGTCCGCCATGTCGCGGTTGGCGTAGCGGAACCGCCGGGCCTTGCAGAGCCTGATGCCATCAATGATGGACGCGTGGTTCAGGGCGTCGGAGATGACGGCGTCTTCGGGCCCGAAGAGGGACTCAAACACGCCGCCGTTGGCGTCGAAGCAGCTGGAGAACAGGATGGTGTCCTCGGTGCCCAGGAACTTGGAGACGCGCGCCTCCAGTGCCAGGTGCAGGTCCTGGGTTCCACAGATGAAGCGCACGCTGGCCATGCCGAAGCCGCGCTCGTCCATGGCGGCCTTCGCGGCGGCAATGATCTCCGGGTGGTCCGCCAGGCCCAGGTAGTTGTTGGCGCAGAAGTTCAACACGTCGGCACCGGCCTCGCCGATCTGGCCCGCCGTGATGTGGCTGGCCTGGGGCGAGTCGATGTGGCGTTCCGTCTTGAACAGGCCTGCCGTGCGGATCTCGTCCAGCTCGTTCTGCAGCTGGTCCTTGATGGCTGAATACATGGGGTGTGCTCCTCAGCGGGGTGAATCGTTAATCGGTGCCGGAAAGTATTGCAGGGTCTAGAAAACGGTCCAGTCGAGGACAACTTTGCCGCCCACACCGGCGCGGGCAACGTCGAAGCCCTTTTCCCAGTCCGTGGCGGGCAGGGTGTCCGTGACCACCGCCGAGATGTTGGCATGCAGGACAGGGTTGGAGGACAGCATGGCGCTCATGGCGTACCAGGTTTCGAACATTTCGCGCCCGTAGATGCCCTTCATGGTCAGCATATGCGTCACCACCTTGCCCCAGTCGATGTCGATGGACTGGCTGGGCAGCCCCAGCATCGCGATCCGGCCGCCGTGGTTCATGTTGTCGATCATCTCCGGCAGGGCGGTGGGGTGCCCGGACATTTCCATGCCGATGTCGAACCCTTCGCGCATGCCCAGTTCGCGCTGGGCATCCCTGACGCGCATCTTCGAGACGTCGATGGCAAGGTCCACGCCGAGCTGGCGGGCCAGTTCGAGGCGCGGCGCGGAGACATCGGTGATGGCGATCTTCCGGGCGCCGGCGTGGCGGGCCACGGCAATGGCCATCAGTCCGATCGGCCCGGCCCCGGTGATCAGCACGTCCTCGCCCACCAGCGGGAAGCTCAGGGCGGTGTGGACGGCATTGCCGAAGGGATCGAAGATGGCGCCAAGTTCGGGCGTGACCGAAGGATCCTGGTGGACCCAGACGTTGGTCTCGGGGATGACCACATACTCGGCGAAGGCCCCGTCACGCTGGACCCCTACGCTCACGGTGTGGATGCACATCTGGCGGCGGCCGGCGCGGCAGTTGCGGCAGATGCCGCAGACAATGTGGCCTTCGCCGGAGACCCGGTCGCCCACCTTGACGTCGCGGACGTCCTCGCCGATTTCCACCACTTCGCCGTAGAACTCGTGGCCGGCGATCAGCGGAGCCTCGATCATGCTCTGGGCCCAGGCATCCCAGGACTGGATGTGAAGGTCCGTGCCGCAGATCCCGGTGGTCATCACGCGGATCTTCACGTCGCCGGGGCCGGTTTCCGGCTCGGGCCGGTCCACCAACTCAAACCCGGCGTGTGCGCCGGCTTTGTACAGAGCCTTCATTGGCTTCCTTACTCTTGGTTTTACTCTCAGGAATGTGGCGCCCTCCCGGGGGTGCGGCGGGGCTGGCTCCCTTCATTAGAACCACAAAGAAGCATTAGCACAACCGAATTCTTCTCAATCGACGATTTAGAAATGTCTAAGCAATAGACTCAAGGCATGGAAATCCATCAGCTGGAAATGCTCCGGGAACTGGGCGCCCTCGGCAGCGTCAAAGCGGTCGCCGAAACGCTCGTGGTCACCCCCTCGGCCGTGTCCCAGCAACTGGCTGCGCTGCAGCGCAGCGTGGACGTCCCGCTGACGCGAAAGGAAGGCCGGAACCTGGTGCTCACCGAGGCCGGCCAGGCACTGGCCGACGCCGGTGCCGCCGTCGTCAGCGCGATGGCCGATGCGCGGATGGCGATCGGCGCGTACCACGGCTCCACGGTGGCACCGGTGACGGTGAGCGGCTTTCACAGCGCCGGCCAGGCACTCTTTGCGCCCCTGGCCCGGCTGCTGGACTCACCGGACAAACCCAGGGTGCTGCTGTCCGACGAGGATGTTGCCCAGCAGGACTTCCCCGCACTGACTGCCCGGTACGATCTGGTGCTGGCGCACCGGATGGACCACAGCCCGCGGTGGCCGGAGGAGCGGGTGGCCGTCATCCCGCTCGCACACGAGCCGCTGGACGTGGCGTTGTCCGCCGGGCACCGGCTGGCGGGCAAGGAAACCCTGACGGCGCACGACGTCGTCGGCGAACCGTGGGTGACCAGCCACACCGGCTACTCCCCCGCGGACGTGCTGTCCGCCGTCGCCGCGGTGTCCAGCCGGGAGCTGAACATTGTCCACCGGATCAACGACTATTCCACCGTGGCGGGACTCGTGGCCACGGGCAGTGTCATCGGGCTGTTGCCGCGGCACACCGCGCGGCCGGTGCTGAACCCGGAGATCGTGCTCCGGCCGCTGCAGGGCATCAGCACCCGGCGCCGGATCGACATCCTGGCCCGGCCGGAAAACCTCAAACGGACCTCGGTAATGATCGTCTGCGACGCCCTCGAAGACATCATGGCCGGGCTCGTCTCCCCTTAAAGCCCAACTGGGTCGCAGTAGATGTCGTTATGAGCGCTCATAACGACGTTAACTGCGACCCAGTTGGGTTAAATCGGGTGGCTTAGCCTTCGACGCCGAGGCGCTGCAGGATCAGCTCGCGGACGCGTCCGGCGTCAGCCTGCCCGCGGGTGGCCTTCATGACGCCGCCCACGATCGCACCGATCGCCTGCACCTTGCCGCCGCGGATCTTGTCAGCGACGTCCGGCTGCGCGGCGAGGGCCGCATCGATGGCTTCCAGGAGGGGGCCGTCGTCGGAGACCACGGCCAGGCCGCGCTTCTCCACGATCTCCGCGGGGGTGCCTTCGCCGGCGAGGACGCCGTCGAGGACCTCGGCGGCCATCTTGTTGTTGATCTTGCCGGCTTCCACCATCTTGTTCAGTTCCACGATGGTTTCCGGCTTGACGCCCAGCTGGCCGGGGTCCACGTCGGCGTTCTTGGCGCGGCCGACGATCTCGCCCATCCACCACTTGCGGGCCACGGTTGCCGTGGCGCCGGCGGCGATGGTCTCTTCGATCTCGTCCATGACGCCGGCGTTGACCACGTCGCGGAATTCCAGGTCCGAGTAGCCCCAGTCGGCCTGCAGGCGCTTGCGGCGCTCGGCCGGCGGCTCCGGCAGGGTGGCGCGAAGCTCCTCCACCCATTCGCGGGAGGCAACGATCGGAACGAGGTCCGGCTCCGGGAAGTAGCGGTAGTCGTCGGCGTCGGACTTGGCCCGGCCCGACGTCGTCGAGCGGGTGTCCTCGTGCCAGTGGCGCGTTTCCTGGATGACCGGCTCGCCCGAGTCCAGCACGGCGGCGTGCCGCTGGATTTCGTAGCGGACGGCGTGTTCGACGGCGCGCAGCGAGTTCACGTTCTTCGTCTCGGAACGGATGCCGAAGCGTTCGCGGCCGTGGGGACGCAGCGACACGTTCGCGTCGCAGCGCACGTTGCCGCGTTCCATCTTCGCGTCCGAAACGCCGAGGTTCTTCACGATTTCACGAACGGCGGCAACATAGGCCTTGGCCAGCTCAGGCGCGCGGCTGCCGGCGCCCTGGATCGGCTTGGTGACGATCTCCACCAACGGAACACCGGAGCGGTTGTAGTCCACCAGCGAGTAGTCGGCACCCTGGATGCGGCCCGCGGACCCGCCCATGTGCGTCAGCTTGCCGGCGTCCTCTTCCATGTGGGCGCGCTCGATTTCGACGCGGAACACGGTGCCGTCGGAGAGCTCGATGTCCAGGTAGCCGTCGTACGCGATGGGTTCGTCGTACTGGGAGGTCTGGAAGTTCTTCGGGGTGTCCGGGTAGAAGTAGTTCTTCCGGGCGAAGCGGCAGGTTTCGGCGATCTTGCAGTTGAGCGCCAGGCCGATCTTGATGGAGGACTCAATAGCGGTCTTGTTCACGACGGGCAGCACGCCGGGCATGCCCAGGTCCACCTCGTTGACGTTGGTGTTGGGCTCGTCGCCGAAAACGTTCGGGGCGGAGGAGAACATCTTGGTCTTGGTGTTGAGCTCCACGTGGACCTCGAAGCCCAGGACGGGATCGTACTTCTCCATGGCCTCTTCGAAGCTCAGGGTTGCGTCAGTGCTCATTATTTTGCCTCCTGGGTTTCGAGGGTCTCGGCTGACCCGACCACCGAAGTGGCCAATTCCGGCGCCTTGTCCAGCAGCGGTCCGCCCCACTGCGCCTCGAGCAGTGATTCGAGCACCGCACCCACGCGGTACAGGCGCGCATCCTGGCGCGCCGGGGCGAGGAGCTGGATGCCGACCGGCAACCCGTCCTCATCCGCCAGGCCGCCCGGCAGGGACAGGCCCGGGACGCCGGCCATGTTGGCCGGGATGGTAGCGACGTCGTTGAGGTACATGGCCAGGGGGTCGTTCAGCTTCTCGCCGAGCTTGAACGCCGTGGTGGGCGCCGTCGGGGAAATCAGCACATCCGCCTGGGCGAACGCGGTCTCGAAGTCGCGCTGGATCAGGGTGCGGACTTTCTGGGCCGAGCCGTAGTAGGCGTCGTAGTAGCCGGCGCTGAGCGCGTAGGTGCCCAGGATGATGCGGCGCTTCACTTCGTCGCCGAAGCCTGCGGCGCGGGTGGCACCCATGACGCGTTCGATGGTGAGCGGCGCATCCTTGGGCAGGACCCGCAGGCCGTACCGGACGCCGTCGAACTTGGCCAGGTTGGAGGAAGCCTCCGAGGGCATGATCAGGTAGTAGGCGCCCAATGCGTACTTGAAGTTGGGGCAGGAGACCTCAACGATTTCCGCGCCGGCCTGCTTGAGCAGTTCGAGCGATTCGTTGAAACGGTTCTCGACGCCGGCCTGGTAACCCTCGCCGTGGAGTTCCTTGATGATGCCGATCTTCATGCCGTCCACGTTGCCCGTCCGGGCGGCCGCAACGAGGTCTTCCAGCGGGTCCGGCAGGGACGTGGAGTCGTGCGGATCGTGGCCGCCGATGACCTGGTGCAGCAGGGCAGAGTCCAGCACGGTGCGGGAGACCGGGCCGATCTGGTCCAGCGAGGAAGCCATCGCGATGGCGCCGTAGCGGGAAACGCTGCCGTAGGTGGGCTTGACGCCCACGGTGCCGGTGACGGCGCCCGGCTGGCGGATGGATCCGCCGGTATCGGTTCCGAGGGCAAGGGGTGCTTCAAACGCGGCGACGGCGGCAGCCGAGCCGCCGCCGGAGCCGCCCGGGATCCGGTCCAGGTCCCACGGGTTGCGGGTGGGGCCGTAGGCCGAGTGCTCCGTGGAGGAGCCCATGGCAAATTCGTCCAGGTTGGTTTTGCCCAGGATGGGCATTTTGGCGTCGCGCAGGCGCTTGACCACCGTGGCGTCGTACGGGCTGTGCCAGCCTTCGAGGATCTTGGAGCCGGCCGTGGTCGGCTGGCCGACGGTGACGATGAGGTCCTTGACGGCGATGGGAACACCGGCGAGTTCATGGAGTTCTGCTGCCGCGGCGCCGCCTGCGGCGCGGATGGCGTCCACCTCCGCGGCGACGGCGAGCGCCTCCTCGGTGTTGACGTGCAGGAAGGCGTGCACTCCCCGGGGACCGCCGTCAACCGCTGCGATGCGGTCCAGGTAGGCCTGGGTGACCTCAACGGAGGTGACCTCGCCGGCTGCGAGCTTTTCGGCGAGCGCGGCGGCGGAGAGGCGGATCAGTACGTTGTTCTCAGTCATGTATCAGTCCTCATCCAGGATGGCCGGAACCTTGAAGCGGCCTTCGTATGCGTCAGGGGCGCCGCTCAGGGACTGCTCGGATGTGAAGGTGTGGCCCACAACGTCCTCGCGGAACACGTTCGTCAACGGAATCGGGTGGGACGTGGCCGGGACATCATCACCGGCGGCTTCACTTACGGACTTCACTGATTCGACGATGACGGCGAGTTCGCCGGCCATCCGGTCCAGCTCTTCAGCACTCATCTCGATGTGCGCGAGACGCGCGAGATGCGCGACGTCGTCGCGGTTGATCGCAGCCATGGATCTCCCCTGCAATGTAGTTTTGGTTTCCCCCATAGTCTACGTTGCAACAGTGTGCCCGCCTGACGACCCCCAGCGGGCGTCAGACGGGCAGCACCGACCTGCGGCGCCAGCTGCAAGCAGCCCACAGCCGCAGGCAGCTTCACCCTAGCCGATGCCGATGGCTCCCGTCAGCATCCCGACACCGAGCATGACGAGCGAGATAACCGCGGTACGCCACAGCACCTTCTTGTGGTGGTCGCCGAGGTCCACCTTGGCGAGCGACACGAGCAGCAGGATGGCCGGAACCAGCGGGCTCTGCAGGTGGAACGGCTGGCCGGTGATGGAGGCCCGCGCCATGTCGGCAGCGCTGACGCCGTAGTGGGCAGCGGTCTCGCTCAGTACGGGGAGGACGCCGAAGTAGAAGGCGTCGTTGCTCATGAAGAACGTCATGGGGATGCTGAGCACGCCGGTGATGACGGCCATGAACGGGCCCATGCTGGTGGGGATGATCTGGACGAGCCAGCCGGACATGGCCTCGACCATGCCGGTGCCCTTCAGGACACCGGTGAGGACCGCCGCGGCCATGACCATGCTGACCACGGCCACGATGGACGGAGCGTGGGCGATCAGCTGGGCACCCTGGTCCTTGACCTTGGGGAAGTTGACCAGCAGGGCGATGGCGGAGCCCACCATGAAGACGAACGGGAGCGGAATGACGTTGGCGACGAGCGTGACCATGACGGCAACCGTCAGGCCAAGGTTGAACCAGAACAGCTTGGGGCGCAGGGTCTTGCGGTTCGGGTCCAGGGCGGTTTCCGCCATGGCGGAGTCGTGATCGTCCACGAGGGATTCGGGGCGCTCGAGCACGGCAACGGAGGAGCCCGCCGGGGAGACACCTGCAGGGGCGGTTCCGGCAGGACCGGAACCCTTGCGTCCGGTACCGGAACCGCCGGCCGGGCGGGCGCCGCCGGTACCGCCGTCGAACTCTTCTGCCGTATCCGGCACGCCCCAGATTTCCGGTGCGGTGGCGCGGAGGCGGTTGCGTTCCTGCAGACCCAGCAGCCAAGCGAAGGCGAAGACCACAACGAGGCCTGCGATCAGGGACGGAATCATGGGGACGAAGACGTCGTTGACGTCGATCTTCAACGCCGTGGCGGCGCGGGCCGTGGGGCCGCCCCAGGGCAGGATGTTCATGGTTCCGTTGGCGAGGCCCGCGACGCAGGTCAGGACCACTGGGCTCATCTTCAGGCGCAGGTAGACGGGCAGCATGGCGGCCGTGGTGAGGATGAAGGTGGTGGAGCCGTCACCGTCCAGGGACACTGCGGCGGCCAGGATGGCGGTGCCCAGCACCACCTTGGCGGGGTCGTTGCCCAGCTTGCGGAGGATGAACCGCACCAGGGGGTCGAACAGCCCGACGTCGATCATCAGGCCGAAGTAGATGATGGCGAACATCAGCAGGGCTGCGGTCGACGTCATGGACTTCATGGAGTCCATGACCATGTCCCCGAGGCCCAGCCCCGCTCCGGCGAAAAGCCCGAAAACGGTGGGGACGATGATCAGCGCCAGCACTGGCGTCAACTTCTTCGTCATGATCAGCACCATGAATACCGCGATCATGGCGAATCCAAGTAATACCAGCACGGCCGGCTCCTTTGTCAGTCAGTGGCACCACTCCGGTGTGATGCGCACTACAGACGTTAGAGTGGCCCGCGTCACGGCAGTGCCTTTGGTTCAATTGATTGGCATACTGCTTATTGGGAGCATTTTGCTCATTTAGCTCAGCAGGCCACAACCCGTCAGCACCACCCCGTCAGGAGGGCAATGAAGCGTCCGTCACCGAGGCAGCCGCTGCGTTTCTCCACCCAGACCCTGCTACTCCAGCTCGGAGTGGTTTTGCTGGTGGTGCTGCTCAGCGGCGCCGTGCATGCCTGGCTGACGTATGAGCGCCTGGGCCGGGAGGCCGAGAACCAGGCGCTCACGCTGGCCCGCACTGTTGCCTCTGATCCTGCGGTCCGCCAGGAGGTCCAGGCCATCAGCCGCGAAGCGGGCACTCCCCCGGCGTCGGTGCTGCTGGCCGGCCCGCTGATGGCGGTGGCCGAAGGTGCCCGGACCCGCACGGGAGCGCTGTTCGTGGTGATCACCGATGAAACCGGCCTGCGGCTGGCCCATCCGGACGCCGACCGGCTGGGTGAGAAGGTCAGCACTGATCCCTCCGAAGCTCTTTCGGGCAAGGAGGTGACCACGCGGAACACCGGGACGCTGGGGCCCTCGGCGGGTGCCAAGGTGCCCGTCTTCGCGCCGGATTCGGACACAGTGGTGGGCGAGGTCAGCGTGGGATATTCCACCGAGAACATCGTGCAGAGCCTCGCCCGCGACATCACGCCTATTCTCCTGACCGCGGCCGGGTCGCTGCTCGCCGGAATCCTGGCCTCGTTCCTGCTGCGCCGCCGCCTGCAGCGGCTGACGCTCGGCCTGGAGCCAGAGGAGATCAGCACGCTGGTCCACGACCAGGTGGCGGTTCTCCAGGGGGTTGACGACGGCGTGATCGGCGTTTCGGCCGACGGCAGGATCAGCGTCTTCAATGCTGCCGCCCAGCGGCTCCTCGACCGGCCGGACCTCGCCGGCACGCCATGGACCCAGGCGCCGGTCCCGGAGCAGCTGAAGGCTCTCACCCTGCCGGATGCCGCCGAGGCCGAAGCCGTCGAAGTCATCGCCGGCGGCCGCGTGCTGGTGGCAAGTGCCCGCAAGGCCCTGCACCGGCAGGAGGACCTGGGCTGGGTGGTGATGCTCCGCGACCGCACCGAGCTCCAGCACCTGACCCGCCAACTGGACGCCGTGGGCACCATGTCCACGGCGCTGCGGGCGCAGCGCCACGAATTTGCCAACCAGCTGCACACCATTGCCGGCTTCATGAGCATCGGGCAACACCAGCAGGCCCGGGAGTACCTGGCGCGGCTGGCTGCCACGGGACCGCTGAAGTTCCCCGTGGACCAGGCCGAACTCCTTCAGGACCCCTACCTGCAGGCGTTCGTGGGCGCCAAGGGCGTGGAAGCGGACGAACGCGGCGTGACGCTGCGCATCGGTCCCGAAACGCTGGTGCGCGGCCAGGTCACCGAGCCGCAGGACGTCACCACGGTGCTCGGGAACCTGATCGATAACGCCGTGAACGCCGCCGTCGCCGGTTCCGCCGCGGACCGCTGGGTGGAGGTGGAGCTGCTGGACGAACCGGGAGCCGGCGGCGGCACGCTGCATATCGTCGTCGGGGATTCCGGTGACGGCCTGGCCGTCGAATCCGCGGCAGGCGGGGCGGACGGACCCGGCGCGGAGGCCGTGTTCGCCGAAGGGTTTACGACGTCGGCACGGCCGGCGCGTGCCGGCGGCGGGCAGGGGCTGGGGCTGGCCCTTGCCCGGCAGCTTGCGCGGCGCCGCGGCGGAGACGTCAGGGTCCTGGAGCCCGGCTCCCCCGGCGGACCGGGTGCTGTCTTTATGGCGACGCTGCCGCGGACCACCGCCGACTCGCCCGGACGGGAGAAGCCCCTCACGGAGGACAGGTTTATCGGAAGGGACAACGATGTCGGGAAGGACACCGATGGCTGAGGATTTAAGGGTCCTGATTGTGGATGACGATTTCCACGTCGCCAAGCTGCACGCGGCCTATGTTGATTCGGTGGCGGGTTTCATGGCGCTGCCGCCCGCGGGTTCGGCATCGCTGGCGCTGCAGGCCATCCACAGCCTGCGCCCGGACCTGGTGCTGCTGGATGTGTACCTGCCTGATGCGTCCGGACTTGACCTGCTCGGCCAGCTGGACGTGGACACCATGATCCTGAGTGCGGCCTCGGACGCGGCGTCGCTGCGGGTGGCGTTCCGTCGCGGCGCCCTAGGGTACCTGCTGAAGCCGTTCACGGCGGAGTCCCTGTCGCAGCAGCTCCGCTCCTATGCCCGGTACCGGCGGATCCTGGCCCAGCCGGGTGCACTGGACCAGGACACGGTGGAGCGGGCCAAGCGTTCGCTGATTCCCGGCGACGTCACGCCCTCGGCCAAGCCACGCTCCGCCACCGAAGCCGCCGTGCTGGAATCGCTGGTGCCCGGGGAGCAGTATTCCGCGGCCGAAGTCGCCGGGCGGGTAGGGGTGTCCCGGGCCACCGCCCAGCGGTACCTGTCCTCGCTGGCGGACGACGGCGCCGTCGACATCCAACTCCGGTACGGCACCACGGGCCGCCCGGAACACCGCTACGGCCTCCCGGCTAAATAAACCCCCGCCGCGGCACGGTAACCGCCGAATGCCGCAAGGCGGAACAGGCATCCGGAAGCGTGCGTATAAGCGATGGACGAGCGAGCACGCGGAGGATGTCGGTTCCCCCTTGGGGGCTAGCTGGCGCTCTTCTGGGCCACGAGTTCGATCTCCACCAGCATCTTGGGATCCAGGAACGGCAGCACGTGGACCAGCGACAGGGTGGGGCGAATCTCGCCAAAAACTTCACCGTGGGCCCGGCCGGCGTCTTCCCACTTGCTGATGTCGGTCAGGTACAGCTTGGACTGCACCACGTCGCTGTACTCAAAACCGGCCTCGGCCAGGACGGCGCCCAGCTTTTCCAGGATGAACCTGGTCTGCGTGTAGAAGCCCTCACCCACGATTCCGTTGTCACCGCTCGCCGCGGTGGCGGAGATATACAGGGTGTTGTCCACCTGGACTGCACGGGAATAGCCGAGGGTCTGCTCCCACGAGGAGCCGGAGCCGAATGTCTTGCGCATGGGTGTGCCTTTCGATGGTGCCTTGAGTCGGCACCACTTTAGGGCGGCTACACCTCGAGCCGGTAAACCAGCAGCTTTATGTCGGTATCCGTCACGAACCAGTCGCGCTCAGGAACGCGGTGGAAGCCTGTCTTCCGGTACAGCCCGTGCGCACTCTCCCACGTGCGGCCGGTGGTCAGTGCCACGGCCTTAATGCCGTGCAGCGACTTCGCATGGTTGATGATCGCCTCGACCATGGCCTTGCCTGCGCCGCTGCGCTGGACCGACGGGTCCACCACGAGCATGCGGAATTCGAGTTCGTCCGGCAGCGCGATGTCCGCAAAAGGTTCACCGGCGACGGCGAGCGTTACCGAACCGACGATGCGTCCGGCCCGTTCGGCGACCCAGATGGTGGCCTGGCCGGCCCGTTTGGCCACGTCCTGGATCTGCAGCATGTAGGGGTGGTCGGCACTCGCGAAGTACCCGGCGGCGAGGTAGGCGTCCCGCGTGATGCGGGCTACGGCGTCGAAATCTGCCGGAACGGCGGGACGAATGAGGATCTGCGGATGCACTTGTCCATGGTAGTCGCGGGCGCACGCCCGGCCCCGAAAAAGGGCTGTTTCCGTGATTGAACTATCACTAAGTCCGGAGCTGGCCCCTGTTCCGCGGCTTGCCTCCCGCTGGTGCCCTTTATGTGTCCGGGCGTTGCCCCGTGTTGCACGGCATTGCCCAGTATTTCCGGGTGTTGCCCCGTGTTTCCGGGCATTGCCCCAGTGGTCGGCCGTGCTGGCCGCCCCGCCTCCCGCTGTGGTTGATTGGCACCACCGACGCCGCCCCACAGACAGGAACACTCCCATGGCATCCCACCAGCGCACCCTGCATCTCAACGCCTTCCTCATGAGTACCGGCCACCACGAAGCGTCCTGGCGGCTGCCCGAAAGCAACCCCCGGGCCAGCACGGACATCAGCCACTACCGCAACCTCGCCCGGATTGCCGAGCGGGGCACGTTCGATTCCATCTTCTTTGCCGACTCGCCCGTGATCTTCGGAAACGTGGGCCGCCGGCCGGCCGGAAAGCTCGAACCGACAGTGCTGCTGACCGCCATCGCCGCAGCCACCGAGAAGATCGGCCTCATTGCCACGGCTTCCACCACGTACAACGAGCCGTTCAACCTCGCGAGGCGCTTTGCATCCGTCGACTTCGTCAGCGGGGGCCGTGCCGGCTGGAACGTCGTCACCACCGCCGGGCCCGACGCCGCCCGGAACTTTGGCGTCGACGACCAGCCCGCGCACGCAACGCGCTATGAGCGGGCGGCAGAGTTCCTGGACGTCGCCGGCAAACTCTGGGACAGCTGGGATGACGACGCCGTGGTGGCGGACAAGGAGGCGGGCGTCTGGGCCGACCCGGACAAGGTCAGGCCAATCGACCACGTCGGCAAGCATTTCCGGGTTCGCGGCCCGCTCAACGTTCCGCGGTCCCCGCAGGGTCACCCGCTGATTGTCCAGGCGGGCTCCTCCGAAGACGGCAAGGGGCTCGCCGCACGTTACGCCGAAGCCGTGTTCACGGCGCAGCAGACGCTCGAGGACGCGCAGGGCTTCTACAGCGACCTCAAGGCCCGCACCGCAGCCTCCGGACGAGACCCTGAAGGCATCAAGATCCTGCCCGGAATCGTGCCCGTGCTGGCCGGGACAGAAGCCGAGGCCAAGGAGCTGGAGCGCGAACTCGACGAGCTGATCCGTCCGGAGTATGCGCGGATCGAACTTGCCAAAACCCTCGGTGTCAGCCCGGACGACCTCCCGCTGGACCGGCAACTGCCGGCGGATCTTCCGGACGAGGATTCCATCCAGGGTGCCAAGAGCCGCTACACCCTGATCGTGGAGCTCGGCCGCCGCGAACAGCTCACGGTCCGGCAGCTGATCGGCCGCCTGGGTGGCGGGCGCGGGCACCGAACGTTCTCGGGCACTCCGGAGCAGGTGGCAGATGCCATCCAGCTCTGGTTTGAAAACGGCGCGGCCGACGGTTTCAACATCATGCCCGCGGTGCTCCCCTCAGGGCTTGAGGCCTTTGTGGACCACGTGGTGCCGGTCCTGCGCCAGCGGGGCCTGTTCCGGACGGAATACACAGCCGACACGCTGCGGGGGCACTACGGACTGGAGCGCCCGCTCAACCGGTATTCCGGGCCGGCCGGGCTGGCCGACGTGCACGCCTAAGCGGGGTGCACGCCTGAGCGGGGCGCACCCCTGAGCGGGGTGCACGCCTGCCCTCTACCTCAAAGCGGAAACTTGCCGGACAGCTCAAGCGTGCCGGCACACGTCCAGGCGGCAAGGCGTTCCTCGTCCGACGGTCCGCCGTCGAGGGGGCTCGTCAGGCGCGGGCGGCGCACCCAGCAGCCGGCTTCCTCGGCGATGAGGGCGCCCGCAGAGAAATCGTGCTCGTTGAGTCCGCGTTCCCCGAAGGCGTCATGGGTTCCGTCCGCCACCAGGCACAGGTCCAGGGCGGCGGAACCCAGCCGGCGCACATCGGCGAAACCGTCCATGAAGCCGCCGAGGGCTTCGGCCTGCTCGGCGCGGACGCCGGGATCGTAGCTAAAGCCGGTGGCCAGGATCTGCCCGGCACGGCCGGGCACTGGCCCGGTGAGCTGGGTGCGCAGCCCCCGCTCCTCCAGCCAGGCGCCTCCCCCGCGCGACGCATAGTAGACGCGGCCCAGGGCAGGGGCGTTAACGACGCCGGCCAGCCAGACGCCGTCGGGATCGGCCACTGCCACCGACGTGCCGTAGTAGACGATGTTCCGGATGAAATTGGTGGTGCCGTCCAGCGGGTCGATTGACCAGCGGTATCCGCTGGGGTTGTCCCTGCTCAGGGTGCCGTGTTCCTCGCCGGTGACAGTGTCCTGCGGCCGGACACGGCCGATGACTTCACGCACGGCGTTCTCAGCCGCGACGTCGAAGGCCGTGACCCAGTCCCCCGAGGCTCCCTTGTTGCTGACGTCCAGGGCGTCGCCGTTGCGTGTGGCGAGCACCGCGGCCCCGGCCGCGGCTGCCGCTTTGGCCACTTCCAGCAGATCCGACGGCGTGATGCTCATTGCGTCTGCTCTTCCTGGTGGTCCTCGGTTTCCGCGGGATCCGAAGAGTCGGCCGGACCGGTGGAGTCGGCCGAACCGGTGGAGTCAGCCGAACCGGTCGCGTCCCCGGAGTCAGCGGGGCCGTTGGCCAGCAGCGCGCGGAAGCCGTCCTCGTCCAGCACCGGCACGCCGAGCTGTTCGGCCTTGTCCAGCTTCGTTCCGGCGTTCTCGCCGGCCACGACGTAGCTGGTGTTCTTGGACACGGATCCTGACGCCTTGCCACCGCGGATGAGGATGGCTTCCTTGGCTTCATCCCTGCTGAAGCCCTCAAGGCTTCCGGTGACCACGACCGTCAGCCCTTCCAGGGTCCGCGGGGTGGATTCGTCCTGCTCGTCCTCCATCCGCACGCCGTCCTCGGCCCAGGCGTCCACGATTTCGCGGTGCCAGTCCTCGGCGAACCATTCCTTCAGTGCAGCCGCGATCACCGGACCCACACCGTCGACGTGGGCGAGTTCCTCCTCCGAGGCCTGACGGATTGCGTCCATCGAGCCGAAGGCCGTGGCAAGCGCCCGCGACGCCCGGGGGCCGACGTGCCGGATGGACAACGCGACCAGGACCCGCCACAGCGGCTGGGACTTGGCCTTTTCCAGCTCGGTGAACAGTTTTTCCGTGGTGGCCGTCGGTTTGGACGGGGACTTGGCCGTGCCTTTTGTATAGAAATACGGCACGAGTTCGAATTCGCCCGTAGCCACGCCCTTGGACCGCTTCTCGCGACGGATCCGGACATCGGCAAGGTCTTCGCGGGTGAGCCGGAAGAGGGCGGCCTCGCTGGTCAGCGGGGGCGTCGCCGGTTCCGCCGGCTGGGTCAGGGCGATCGCCGCCTCCCAGCCGAGGGCTTCGATGTCGAAGGCGCCGCGGCTGGCCACGTGGAAGACGCGTTCGCGCAGCTGCGCCGGGCAGGAGCGGGAGTTGGGGCAGCGGATGTCCACGTCCCCCTCCTTACCCGGGGCGAGCGGCGTCCCGCAGGAGGGGCATTCAGTGGGCATCACGAAGTCCCGCACGGGCGGATCCTGCTGGTCACGGAGGGCGAGCACCGGCCCCACGATCTCCGGGATGACGTCCCCGGCCTTGCGCAGCACCACGATGTCGCCGATCTTCACGCCCTTGGCTTTGACCACGTCCTGGTTGTGCAGCGTGGCCATTCCTACTGTGGACCCGGCGACCTTCACGGGTTCCATGATGCCGTAGGGGGTGACGCGTCCGGTGCGTCCGACATTGACCGCGATGTCCAGCAGCTTGGTGTGGACTTCCTCCGGCGGGTACTTGTAGGCGACGGCCCAGCGGGGCACCCGCGAGGTGTACCCGAGGGCGCGCTGGGTGGCGAAATCGTCCACTTTGACGACGATGCCGTCGATCTCGTGTGTAAGGCTGTGCCGTTTGTCGCCGTAGCGTTTGATGAAATCGAGCACTTCCTTGAGGCTGCCGAGGACCTCGAAGTACGGGCTGGTGGGCAGACCCCACTCGGCAAGCTGGCGGTAGGTGTCCGACTGGCTGACTGTCTGCAGCCCTTCGCGGGCACCGATGCCGTGCACGTACATGCGAAGCGGGCGCTTGGCAGTTTCCGCGGGATCCTTTTGCCGGAGCGAGCCGGCGGCCGCGTTGCGCGGGTTGGCCAGCGGCGCCTTGCCGGCCTCGATCAGGGCCTCGTTGAATTCGGCGAAGGCCTTGGAAGGAATGAAGACCTCGCCGCGCACCTCCATCTCGGCCGGATAGTTCCCGCCGGTCAACTGCTGCGGGATCTCCTTGATGGTCAGGACGTTGTGGGTGATGTCCTCGCCGGTGTAGCCGTCCCCCCGGGTGGCGGCGCGGACCAGTTTGCCGTCACGGTAAAGAAGGTTGACCGCCAGGCCGTCGATCTTGAGTTCAGTCAGCCATGCGGGTCCGTCGCTGCCGTTGCCCAGTTTGACCACGGACGCTTCCGCCTTGGCGATCCACGCTTCAAGTTCCTCAAGGGAAAAGACGTCCTCCAGGCTGTACATCCGCTGGAGATGTTCGACGGCGGCAAAGGCGGCGGACACTTCGCCGCCCACTTCCTGGGTGGGCGAGTCGTTGGCCACGAGTTCCGGGTGCATTGCCTCGATTGTTTCGAGGCGCCGGAAGAGCTCGTCGAACTCAGCGTCCGAAATGATGGGCGCGTCCTCCTGGTAGTACGCGAAGCGGTGCTTGCGTACCTCTTCCACCAGGCTTTCATATTCCTCGCGCACCGCACCGGAGGGCACCTGCTCACGGGCGGTGTCCGCCTCGCGCGTGCCTGCCCCGGTCTTGCTTTGCGTATCAGTATCTGCTGCCGTGTTCCCTGTGCTCACAGACCTATCCTGCCCTAGATCTCCGACAATGTCTGGCTCCAGGCGCACGGATGCCCCGGGCGCTTTATGCGTCCGGGGCATCCGTTTCGGCGTTGCCGGCGGCAGGCGTTCCCTAGCGGGAAGCCTCTTCCTGCTGGGCAGCGTTCTTGCTGGCCTGCTTGCCGGCCTCTTCCAGTGCCCGGGCCACCCGGGCCAGGTCCGTTACGTGGCGGCCGGACCATTCGCTGCGGAACTTCTCCGCATCCGGGCCCTTCCAGTCGGTGCTGTCAAGAGCCTTCGTCAGCTGCGACTTGGCCTTCTCGATCTCGGACGAACCAGCCTGAAGCTTGGTCCCGAGCGCCTTGAGCTGAGCAATGTCTGCACCCCAAATAGCCATTAGTTTTCTCCTTCAGTCAACGGACCCGATCCGATCGGCATCCCCAGCGGCCCCCGGCTCATCCGGAAGATCCATTACCTAGAAACTATCCCGCGGCCCCGGCACTGTCGATGGGCACCGCTCCCCATGGAGCGCTGCCCATCGGCACAGTCACCGTGCCGCTCCCACCCGGTTGAGGTCCGGATCGGCCTGGCTGCGGTTTTCCGGCGGCAGGGCAATCTGCAGTTTGCGGACCTTGCCCCGTCCCACGATGTAGCCGCGGCCCGGAATGAAATCGGAACTGATCTTGCCGAGCGACGTGCTCAGCAAGCTGTCGCCTTCGATGTCGCCGGGGTTGATCAGCAGTCCGCGCCGTCCGGACTTGAACGGCTGCGACAGTGACCAGGCGGAGGACCAGGTGGACGTCTCAGACTCCCCCACCACCCACTGGTCGGCCTTGATGGAGGTGGTGACCAGCTGCTCGATGCCGGACTCGGCGCCCGTGTCCGTGAACTCGGTCAGGCCCTCGATGAAGATGGCCAGCCGGCCGGGGTTCTCCGAGGAGTAGTCCACCAGCCCGTCAATCGCCTCTTCGACGTCTTCGGCTCCCACGAGGGCACGGTTCCAGACCTTCAGCGATGCGACGGCGGACCGGCGCGAGCCGATGTAGATCAGTTCGGTGCCGGGGTTGGACCGGCGCAGCGCGTAGGCCATGGTGACCAGCGCAACCGTTCGGCCGGCACCCGGCGGGCCCGCGACGAGCAGCGGTCCCTTGGCCATGATCTCGGCCGGCTGGAGCGTCTCGTCGTCGACGCCGATCACCGGCAGGTCCCGGCTTCCCGCGGGAAGGATGTCCAGGTCCACCTGCTCGGGCAGGCGTTCGATCTGCGGTGCCTTTTCCACGCCCTGGCGCAGCATGGCCTCGCTGAGCTTGTGCACCTCGCGGGCCTGCAGCGCCAGGTTCGAGTCGCCTCCGAGGACGGCAAGCTGGACCTCGTGCCCTCCCAGCAGTCCGCGGCCCGGGGGCGATGCCTGGCTCAGGACGTCCTTGGGCACGTCCAGCGAAATATAGTCGTCCTCGGATGAGAGCCGCAGGACCAGGCGGCGCTGAATCGAAGCCAGCAGCGAAGCCGGTACTGAGTTGGGCCGGTCCCCGGTGACCACCAGGTGGATGCCCAGCGGCCGGCCGTCCGTTGCCAGCTGAAGGAAGATGTCCCAGAGCGCTGACAGCCGGCTGTATTCGTAGGCCTCCCGGAAGTTGGACATGCCGTCCACCAGGATGAAGATCCGCTTCTCATCCGGGTCATTGGCCAGTTTCCGGTATTCCACAATGGTGGCGGCCCGGACTTCGGCGTAGCGGGCAGCGCGGTCGTCGGCAACATCGCGCAGCCACCGCAGCAGCCTGCCGACACGTTCGACGTCGTCGCCGTTGATGATTTCCCCGACGTGCGGGAGTCCGTCGAGCATCTTCAGTCCCGACGAACCGCAGTCGATGCCGTAGACATGCACGGGGCCACCGCGAGGAGTCACTGCCGCGGCGATGGCGATGCCGCGCAGGGCGGCCGACTTACCTGAGCCGCCCGTCCCGTAGATGGCCATGTTGCCGTCCCTGTCGGGTTCATAGAAGACGGTGGGCTGGTCCTGGTGTGCCGGGTCGTCGGCCACGCCCAGGAGAAGGCGTTCATCGGTCCTGGGGTTGGGAAGCTTGGAGAAATCGTAAGTCTTCGCCAGCTCGTTGAGCCACGGTTTGCGGGGCGGCGCGATGGACAGCACTTCCGCGGCTTTGATGATGTTGGCTGTCATCCGGGCAATGTCGTTCGGCCCTGCGGGCTCCTCCCGCACCGGCTTTTCAGGCGCCGGCGCCGCCCAGCCGGGTCCCGAGCCGAAGGCCATTTCCACGATGTCGATCTGGGGTGCCTGCGGTTTGTCCGTGGTCCAGCCGCCTGCGTAGCCGGTCTGGAAGCCCTGGATCCGGCCGGGGCCGGTTTTCGCCGCGCCGCGGCCCGGGATGGAGGGGTCGAAGTACGCCGCGGTGGGCACACCGAGAATGTCCGTGGCATCGTCCTCGTCCGCCATCCGGAGGGCAACACGGAGGTTGGTGTTGGCACGCAGGCTTTCCTTGATGACGCCGGCAGGCCGCTGGGTGGCAAGGATCAGGTGCAGGCCCAGGGACCGGCCGCGGGCTGCCACGTCGACGACGCCGTCCACGAACTCCGGGACTTCCGTGGCAAGGGCAGCGAACTCGTCCACGATGATGATGAGGTACGGCGGAGCCTCGGGATCCGCCTCGCGCTGCAGGCCCAGGAGGTCCTTGGCCTTCTTCCGGTTGAGCAGATGCTCCCGGTAATGCAGTTCAGCCCGCAGCGACGTCAGGGCGCGGCGCACCAGGTGCTGCGAGAGGTCGGTCACCAGTCCCACGGTGTGGGGCAGGTGCAGGCAGTCGGCGAAGGCGGCACCGCCCTTGTAGTCGACGAACAGGAAGCTCACCCGGTCCGGGCTGTAGGCCGCAGCCATGCCCATGACCCAGGACTGCAGGAATTCCGACTTGCCGGCGCCGGTGGTGCCACCCACCAGGGCGTGCGGGCCTTCGTTCTTCAGGTCCAGGTACAGCGGTTCGATGCCCTTGGATCCCACCAGGGCCCGGAGCGTGCCGTTGTCCTTGCGGTTTGCGACGGCGGTCGCGTGGACGGAGTTGTTTTCCTTCCACCGGTCCGCGACCGCCTGGGGGTTGTCCATGAAGTCCTTGCCGATGAGGCTCACGTAGGACACCGCACGGGGAAGGTCTGAGTCGTCATCCACGGGTTTGCCCACATCAATGACCGGTGACAGCATCCTGGCAAGCTGGGTGGCCAGGTCGGCGTCGAGGCTTTCGCAGCTGACCGGGTAGGTGTGGCGGCCCAGCCGGACCTGGCCGGTGGTGGTCCCGTGGTCGCCGTCCACCACCATGAAGTCGCGGCACGCTGCCGGAAGTGACTGGACGCTGGTGGCCACCCACATGACGTGGACGCCCGAATCCGGCCCGCGTTCCACGAGCCGTGTCAGGCGGCCGCGGTCCACCGGTGCGTCGTCTTCCACGATCAACAGCACGGAGGGCAGCACGGGACCGGGGATGTCGCCCTTCTCTCCGTCGAGGCCTGCCCGCGGCACGGGACGGGGAGACTGCGCGCCCGCCTCGCGCTGGTCGATGAGGTCCTCCAGCCGGGCCAGGAGGGAAGATCCGCCGGCAGGTCCCGCAGCCAGGTGGTCGCCGCTGAGCGGGCTGTGTCCCGAGCCGACGTGCGGCAGCCACTGGAGCCAGTTCCAGCGTTCCCTCGATTTGGCCGATGTGATTGCCGTAACCACCACTTCGGCCGGGGAATGCAGTCCCACGGTCTGCAGGACCATGCCGCGGGCCACGTCGTCTACGAGGCCGCGGGCGCCGGCGAGCCCGAATGCGCCGGCGGAGCGGAGCTGGGACACGATCGGCACGCCCTCGATGTCCTGGAACTGTTTGAGGCAGGCCTGGATTTCCTGCATATATTCAGCTTCGGTCTCATTGCTGGACGGCTCGTCGAACGAAATGCGCGACGGCGCCGTGCCCAGCCCGAAGCGCAGGCCGAGGAATCCGCTGTGCTCGGGCCGGTGGGTCCAGAGCAACGGTCCCAGCTTGTAGATGGAATCCACGGTGTCGCTGACGGACGGAGCCTCCTGGAGGCGCACCGACCGCTCGATTTGCTGCAGCTCGGTGATGTCCTTGCGGAACGCCGCCATCGCCTCGCGGAACTGCTTGAGCTGCTCTTTGCGTTCCCGCTTGCCTTGCATCTTTTGGTCCACGTAGTGGCCGATGATGAAGAGCGGCATCATCATCATGAACAGGACAGAGAGGACGTTGCCCGTGACGGCAAACAAAATGGCGCCCATCATCAGCGGCGCGATCAGCATGATGTAAGGGAAGGGGTGGTGCTCCTGGCGTTTGGGGCCGGCCGGGAGTACGCGCTTGGGCGGGGCGAAACGCGGCACCACGCGCGGCGAGCGGTTGAAGTCCACCAGCGGCGACGTCGGTGCACCCCCGTGGTGGCCCAGCCCGACGACCGAAACGGTGGTGTCGCCCAGGGTCACGGTGTCCGAGGAGTTCAGTGTTGCCCGGGTGACCGGCAACCCGTCCATGATCAGCCCGTTGGCGGAATTCGTGTCCACGATTTCAACGGTTTCCCCCACGGTGATGCGGGCATGCCGTTTGGAGGTCATGGGGTCCGACAGCCGGATGTCGACGTCCCGGTCCCGACCGATGTAGCTGGTGCCGGAGGGCAGCGAAAATTCCTGCCCGACGTCGGGCCCGGACAGGACGCGGAGGGTCGCGGCTGCGGGTCCGCGGTTAGCACCCGGAGACCCGAACTGCTCGCTGACCTGCGTCAGCGAAACGATGGACCCGGGCCTGAGACCGGATTCCAACAAATTGTCCGTGCGGTTGAGGATGTTGCCGCGCATTCCGCCGGCGACGAATGCCTCGTCGATGCAGAGCGACAGGTTCTCCGGCGGCTGGGTGCCCCGCCGTTCAGGATCGGCAGCCCACAGCTGGGTGGCGATGTCCGCCACCGTTGCGAGGCCGTCAACGGTTACGGCGAGGTCTTTGGCGTCGGCGGGTTCCCGGCGCAGCGTCAGTCGGATTTTCATCCTTCGTCGGCCCCCCTCATCTTGTCGATCAGGTGCAGGTCCGCGGCGGTCACCAGGTGCGACGTCACGGCGTGCTCAACAAGCCTGGCACGGCGGTTGGTGGCCAGTTTTCCGCCGCCGCCGCGCAGCCCCGCAACGCCGACGCGGTCAAGTTTGTCGCACACATTGTCCAGCTTCCTGTTGAACCGGGTCAGCGCCCAGCCGAGCGTTCTGGCGGCATCCGCCGATGACGGGATGGCGCTGAACCCGGTGCCGTCGCGGCGGAGCATGGGCTCGGCGAGGGCAACGATGAGCGCCTTCTGCGAGTCAGTGAAAACCACCGGCCCGATGGTGGTGTCCCCGCCGCTTTCGTCGTCGGGGGCCTCCTGGCGGAAGGAGGGGGTCTTCAGGTGCACGGCGAACTCGTAGGTGGTGGGGCCGGCGGTGAAGATCACGTTGGTGTGGCTGAAGACGATCGGAATCCTGGCCCCGGGTGAAAGCCAGGCCTGCATCCCGCCGGTGCCGTCCGCCACCGTGGCTGAGAGCATGCTCCCCACGTTGCTGAGCCACCAGATGCCGTCGTACCGGGCGATCTGGAGGAACCGCCGGTGCAGGTACGGGTTGTCGTCCACTTCCAGGTCGCCTTCGCGTCCGATGTTGAAGACGTCCTCGTCCGACGGCTCATACCATTCGCCACAGAAATCTACTGCTAGATCCCCCATTTTCCGTGCCTCCTCAAAGGTCAATGCTTAACTTCAGGACTGCCGGTCACGACGGCATGCATGAGTATGCGTCCCGGCTGGTCATCGGAGACGCCGACCCGTCACTGCGGACAATCATGACCTTGATGCAGAAGAAATCCGCTTTGCCATAAGCCACTTCGGCCTGGGCCTCTTTGCTGGATTGGAAGGGCCCCTCCTCCTGACCGTAATTAGTCAGTTGCCACTTGTACGTGTCACCCGGTTTGGGCTGCGGGTTGGTCCACGTAAACCGGACTTTGCCTGCTTCCGTGACGGCCTTGATGTTCGTGACGTCCGGAACCGTCCCGTCCCCGATCGCATCCGCCGGCGGCTTGGAAACCTGTCCGGTGGGCTCAACCACCGGTTCCGGCCGGGATGCACCCAGCACCAATCCCACCACGACGGCGACGACGAGCACGGCGCCGCCCGCCACGGCCAGCCAGAGGTTCCGTTTGCTGTGGTCGGCCGGGTCCTCGGCCGTGGCCTCCTGCAGCGCCTGCGGCCTGTTGACCGTGGCGGCCACGTGCTCCTCGCCCCGGTCATTCCGGCCCGCAGGGGCGCCCTGCCATCCTGCCGGGCGGCCGGGAGCACCACGGTGGACGGTCGCGTCGTCGGCCGCATCGCGGCCAGCGCCGGGCCGCAGCCCCGACGCGACGCTCCCCCGCAGCATGGTGCCCTGCGACCAGTCATCGTGTTGGTCCGGACGGGCGCCCGGTCCGGGGACAGGCCCGGGAGCCGGCCCTGCCGGCGGTGCGGCCGGCACGACGGGAGTAAAGGCAGCGGGTCGTGTCCTGGCCGGGAACGTCGGAGCGTTCCCTGTCTGGTCGGGGTCCACCGAGGCGATGCTGCGGACCCGGGTTTCTTCGAAGCCGTCGTCCGGATGCTGTTCCTCGCCGTGTGCCTCCTCAAGGACCTCGAAGGGCGTGACTGAGAGATTCAGTTCGGCCTGGATCCGCTGCAGGGCCAGCGCGAAGGCATGGGCCGAAGAGTAGCGCGAGGCTGCCGACTTGGCCATCGCCGTGGCCAGCGCGAGTTCCAGCGATTCGGGAACGTCCGCACGCCCCAGCCGGGGCACCGGTGAGTTGGTGATCCGGGAAATCAGTTCACGCTGCGAATTATCGGCACCCGGCAGGACGAACGGCGACCGTCCGGCCAGAAGTGTGTACAGCGTGGCCCCGAGCGCCCAGACGTCCACCATCACGCCGTCCACCGGACCGTCCCGGAACTGTTCGGGCGGCGACCAGGGAATGGACATCCCGGCGTCCTCATCGGTATCGCTGCCGAGGGTGCCGGAGATGCCGAAGTCCGTCAGCGCCGGACGGTTGTAATCGGTCACCAGGATGTTGGCCGGTTTGATGTCGCGGTGGGCAATGCCGGCGCGGTGGGCGGTCTCGACGGCGGAGGCCACCTGGATCCCGACAGCAAGGACCTCGTCCACGCTGAACCGCTGGCGGCGGTATCGGACGTCCAGGCTGGGCCGGGAGCAGTACTCCATGGCCAGGTAGGAGTGGCCGTCTTCGGTGACCTCGGCCTCGAAGATGGTGACGATGTAAGGGTGCGAAGACAGCTGCGCCATCAGGTTCGCTTCGGATTCGAAGCGGCGCCGGGCACCCTCTGTCTTCAGGTCGGAGAGAAGCACCTTGACGGCCACCTTGCGGCGCGGCCTGTCCTGTTCATACAGGTAGACGTCGGAGAAGCCGCCCGAACCCAGCAGGCTGACATACGTGAATCCTGGAATGGCGGGCGGCGGGGCTACGGGCCGCTTGGTGCTCATAGAATCTCCTCGAACCGCAGCGACACGTCATCGCCGAGTTCTGCAATATCACCGTCAAGAAGGATGGCCATTTCGTTCTGGGCGAGGCGCCGGGGCGGTTGCCCCTCCCGAACCAGGACGGTTCCGTTCGTGGCCTTGAGGTCGCACAGCATCACGTGCCAGCCTTCGAGGCGGACCTCAACATGGGACCGGGAGATGTCACCGCTGGGACTGGCCACCTGGACGAGCCGCGGCATGCCTCCGCCCTGCACCCTGGAGACCGACGGCTGGCGGCCGATCACCAAGGACTGGTCCAGGTCGATCAGTTCGCCGGTTGATACCCGGACGCGCCCCAGCCTCGGCCTCCGGACCTGCACGGCGTCGGACGCAAGCGCCATGCCGCAGCCGGCGCACTGTGAATGCGTAGGCGGGTTGGCATGGCCCTGCGGGCAGACGCGGGCCAGGACCATGGGCCCGGTGGCCGGTTCGTTTCCGCCGGCCGGGGCTTGCACCTGAGGTGCGGTTCCGAGCCCGGCGAGGTCGCTCTTCATGATCGTTTGGCCGTCGTGGTCGCCTTCGAGTGCAGGCGGCAATGCGGCCGGGCTGCCCCGGTCCGGGATGTCATGGGATCCGACACCCGAGGCTGCCGGAACGAACGACGGCGGCCCGGAGGGCCGGGCGGGCTTGTCGCCACCGGTGTGCCAGGGAACGGAGTCGATCAGGCCGCCCTGGCCGGCAGGGATGAGCGGCTGGACGGGGGCAGGCTGCTGCTGCTCCTGCGCTGCCGCCGGCTGCTGATCGCCGACGCCGTCGACGGTTTCTTCCGGGCTGTCCGCCTCCGCGGCCACAGCCGCAGCGTCGGCCACGGAAGGCTCGTCCTCGGGCTCGTCCCGCACGGCGGCGTCCTCAATGCGCCGCACCACGGTCTTTTCCCACAGGTGGTCGTAACTGCCCGTCAGCTCGTTTGCGGGAACCGGATCCTGCGATTCAGCAGGAGCGGCGGCGCCGGGCACGTCCGCGCCGGGTACGTCCGAACCTGCCTCGTCGGCACCGGCCTCGTCCGATCCTGAGTCATCCGAACCTGTGTCGTCCGGCAGCACTGTGGCTTCGTCATCGGCATTTTCGAAGTCTTCGTCGGGTATGCCCATCACGGTTTCGGCGGATGCACCGTGTTCAGCCGATGCACCGCTTTCGGCAGCGACGGCTTCGACGGGCACGTCTTCAACGGGCACGGCTTCAACGGGCACGTCGGGGACCGGTTCGGATGCGGGGATCTCGACGGGCAGCATGACCGGGAGCCGGACGGAGTCCTGCTCCCGTGGCGCGGGCAGCTCCGTCACGGGCACCTCAATGACGGGAGATGCCGGCCGGGACGGCCGGTCGCCGGGAACACGGCCCGCCGTGAGGCTCTGCAGCAGGACAACCCCCTCCCCGAGCGGGAGTTCAGCTGCACCGGCCCCGTCGCCCGCAACGGACACTGTGTACCATTCCGGTTCGCTGAGGCGCCGCTCGGTCCACGTGGTGACGTCGCTGCCGTTCAATTCCACTTCGCCTGCGGCGAGGTGTGCCGTCAGCTCGATGTCGCCGCGGAGGAAGACCCGAAGGGATTCCCGGAAGTCCACAATGCCGAACCAGGGAATCTGCGCCAGCGAGCCGGAGGAGGCGCTGGTCACTGCGTGAAGTACTTCGTGGACCTCAGGCTCGCCGCCCAAAAGTTCCCAGAGCGAGTCCACGAGCGCGGGTGGCGTCGCGGGCGGCAGCAACACAGCGGTCCCCGCCCGGACCACGCCAAGCCAGGTTCCCGGGGTGTAGCTACTTGAGACCATCGTGGCGGCCCTCTGTGTCGGTCACGGAGTCGCTCGCGGGGTCCGGCGCGTCCGCGGGCAGGACGTCACCGGGAGCCTCGGGAAGCTCTTCGGTGTCCACTTCAGTAATGTCCTGGACTTCGGTACTGTCCAGCGCCTGGGCGCGGGGCAGGGTGTCCTCATCTTCGACGCCCGCGGCGGGCCGGGGCGCGGTGTCCGTTCCGGCGTCGTTCATTACGTTCTTGGCGTCCACAACGATCACGGTGACGTTGTCCCGCCCGCCGCTGCGCAGCGCGGCCTGGATCAGCGCGTCGACGGCGTCCTGGGGGTGGCCGACGGTGCTCAGGATGCGGAACATGTGATCGTCCGTGAGCTCGGCGTTCAGCCCGTCGGAGCAGATCATGATGCGGTCGCCTTCCTCGACGGGCAGCAGCCAGTAGTCCGCTTCCGTCTCGTCGCCGGTGCCCAGGGCGCGGGTCACCACGTGCCGGCGGGGGTGCACCGCGGCCTGTTCCCTGGTGATCTCACCGGCGTCCACAAGCTCCTGGACTTCGGAATGGTCAACCGTGACCTGCGCGAACTCGCCCTGGCTCAGCCGGTAGGTCCTGGAGTCGCCGATGTTCATGACCAGCCAGTACGGCGCACCCATCTGCTCGACAACCACTACTCCGGAGAGGGTGGTGCCGGCCCGGGACCCGGTGGCGGTGCGGATCCGTTCGTCGGCGCTGACCAGGTACTGCTGGACGACAGCGGCCGTGGCTGTCCTCTCCCCCGTGGCCAGCTGAGGCATTCCGGCGAGTGTCCGGACGCAGATTCCGCTGGCGATTTCGCCCGCTTCGTGGCCTCCCATGCCGTCCGCGACGGCGAACACGGGATCGGACGCAATGAAGGAGTCCTCATTGAGTTCCCGGCGGAGGCCACGGTCGGTACCGTAGCCGCAGCTCAGTTGGAGTCCGGGCTCCCTGCCCGTTGCGGAGGTGGCGGCTGCCGGCTGGGGATTCATGCCTGTCCTAGGTGGAAGGTGCGGTCACCGAAGTGCACGGTGGACCCTGGGCGTACGTAGGCGGGTTCCCCGGCCTGCAAAGCAGTTCGGATGCCGTCCGGAGTGGTGACGGCGCTGCCGTTGGTTGAGTTGCGGTCGGTGACCCAGACTCCCCCGTTGTCCGCACGAAGGTGCAGGTGGGTCTTGGAGATGGAACGGCCGGGATCGGCCACAGCCAGCAGCTGCGCAACGTGTTCGCCCGGAAGGCCGCCCGGATTCCGGCCGATGAGTACCGACTGATCCAGCTCGAAGTCGCGGCCGTCGTCCAGCCTGATCCGCAGCACGGCCACCGGCGCCGGCACGGTCTGCCCGCGCATCTGCGTCCGGTCGTGGTCGTCGTCGGGGTGGAGGGCCCACCCCTGCGAGGGCATCTGAACTGACGGGTTCTGAACGGCCGGGTCCGGCAGGGTCCTGGTCGGAACGGGCTCCGGCGCCGGCTGCGCCCGGACCGGGGCGGGCGCCGCAGACGGGGCGGGGGCAGATGCGGCGGGGCCTGCCAGCGGCTGGGGCACGGCAGGCGGCTGCCACTGGTTCGGGTTCAGGGGCGGCTGCGGGATGGCGACAGGCTGGTTGAACCCGTGCTGCGGCTCCGGGGCGTGCACGGGCACGGCCTGGGGCGGCCTTGCGGCCGCACCCGCAACAGGCGACGAGACCTGCTGCACGGGGGGCAGGTCCAGCGGCGCGAAACTGTAGGGGCCCTGGATTCCCCCGGTGGTCAGGGGGTTCCGGCCGGCGTTGACATCAAACATGAGGGTCTTGGCTGCGGTATCGTGCCAGCCCCTGAGCTTGCCGTTCTTGTCCCAGGAGTTGGACACCACCACGATGACGGCCCACGCGACACCCAGCAGGGCCAGGGGTGCGAGGATCCACAGGGCCGCCTCGAACCACTTGAAAATCACCACGAGCACTGCTGCCACAACCGTCAGGAGGATCCCTGCCCCGGTGATGAGGCCGCGCAGGAACAGGGCGCCGGCACCCGGGGCGTAGCCGTCCTGGTCCGTGCTGCGGATTCCCATCAGCCGGTTGCCGATCGTCGTGCCGGAGCGGCCCTCAATTCCGAGCAGCACCAGGATATAAATCACGGTGATGCCGACGGCGATCCCGCCCAGCAGGACCAGCATCCCCGTGTCGTAGATGATGAAGCCGCCGCTCTGGGTGCGGGTGATGCTGGCGAATCCCACGGTGAACATCACGACGAGAAGCACGGCCGGTCCCACCCAGTCGAGCACCGCGGCGCCCAGGCGTCGTCCGGCCGCCGCAGGAACCACGTCCAGCTTGCCACCCATTCCGGTACCTCCCCCTTGTACGTGCCCGCCATGTGCCTGGGCTGTTTGTCCATAGGCGCCGGCTCCGACGCCTATGGCACCGGGCCCGGCCGCTTCCGTCCGGGCCTGCACTACGGGGATACTACCGGGGATCGGGCTGCCGTGCGCGGCGGCCCGCTCCATCAGCTCCCGCTGCGAGTGGTCGATGTTGCGGTCATTGCGGGCGGCCCGGTTGCTCAGCGGGGCACCACAGGCAGGGCAGAACGTCGCTCCGGGACGGATCAACTGCTGGCAGCGCTGGCAGCGCTCGGCGTCATGCGTCATTGTTCGTTGCGGTTCTCTCTCAGATCGCGCCTCAGCACGGTGTGTTCATTCTCCGGTCCGGATGGTGCCGGTGCCGGCCCCGATGGTGCCGGCCCCGGTCCGGGAGCCGGGACATCCGGCTGGCCGGCAGCCTGGCCGGGCGCCGGAGACGGACCGTCAACCACCCTACCTGCGGGATCAGCCTTTGCCCTCCGGCCAAGCCTGAGGCCTCGGAGGCTGAGTGCGGTCCGGCCGTCGGACAGGAGGGAGCGCGGCGAGAAGCGGGCAGCCTGCCGTCTCCAAAAACCGACCGTTGCTGTCATCTCCTTCAGCGAGCCGTCCACAATGGTCCAGTACTCCCGGACCTCCGCTTCGCTCGGCTGGCCGGCACCGAAAATGGAGGCATCAGCGCGGCGGGCCAGCAGGGTGGTGGTGCCCGCCGTTCCCGGAAAAGCCTCACCCAGGACGACGGCGGACTCCCTGCGTGTGGACCGGGTATCGATGGCGGCTCCCATATCCGTTGCGAGGCTGACCACTTCGTTCCAGCCGCCGCCGACACGCTGGGCGGGGTGCCCGTCGGAGAACCGGGCCTTGCGGCGCCGGCTCTTAAGCAGCGCGATGAGCAACAGCGGCAGCGCCAGGATGCCGATGGGGATCAGGGCAATTCCAATCGCCGCGAGGATAGGTCCCCAGAACAGCCAGGGATTGTTCTTCTTCTGGTCAGCGTCCAGTGCGTCCGGGGACGAGTCCGGCGGCAGGTCTGCCGGCTCCTGCGGCGGAGGCGGCGGCTGCAGGACCTGCGGCTTGGGCTTGGACTTGTTCTCCGGGTCCGGCGGAATCGGGACGTTGTCCTTGGGCGGCGTGGGGTCGAAGGACACCCAGCCGACGCGGTCGAAAGCGACCTCAACCCAGGCGTGGACGTCCTTGCCGGTGATTTTGACTTCGCCGGCTCCATTCTCCGGGCCTTTGGGGTCCGGGTAGAAGCCCATCACCACGCGTGACGGGATTCCCAGGTGCCGGAGCATCAGGGACATGGCCACCGCGTACTGTTCGTCGTCGCCCAGCATCTGCTTGGCGGTCAGCAGGCTGCGGATGCGTGCCGAGCCGTGCCCTGAGACGCTGGGCAGCTGGCCTTCGTCGATCAGGCCGTTGCTGAACGCGCCCTTCTTCTGGAAATGGGCCTCGATCTGCCGGACGCGGTCGATTGCCGTCGGGGCGTCTGCTGACAAATCGTTGGCCTGCGAGCCGACCACGGGCGGCACTTCAGCTGCATCCGGGAGTGCCACCTTTGCAAAGTCGTACTGCGTCAGCTGGCCATGTTCGAGCTTGGCGGGATCGGACACCTGGACACTGTACGCATCGCCTTTCGCGAGGCCCCTGGTGGTAACCGCAGTGTCCGTTCCGGAGTTGAAATAGAGCCCGGACGCGGCTCCGGACGATTCGCCGGTGAAGCTGATCCCGGTGGTGCGGCGGCCGCCCGGCAGGAAGTACCCCTGGTAGTCCTCGATGGTGATGTCCAGGGTGTAATCGTTGCTGGGCACAATACCGTCGGAGCCAGCCAGGGTGTTCAGGGACTTGGCATCCCCCACCTTGCTGAAGTTGCCGGAGCTGTCCGGGTCCATGTTGTAGTTGGTGCCGTTGAAGGCGTCCAGGGCAGCGAGCCGGACGCGTCCGTCCCGCGGGAGGCCCTTCACCACGAACAGGTTGTCGTCCTTCTTGTCCTTGACGAAGTTGCGGAAGCTCGCCAGCGGGGTGATGTAGTCCTTGGGGTCGAACGGCGGAACGATCACGTTTCGAAGCACCGTACGGTCATCGCCAGCGGTGACCAGGGGCGAAGCCACAGCCGTGATGGCAACGCAGGCGGCAATGACGCCGGCGGCGGAACCGAGCCTGCGCACTTTGGCGCGTCGGGCGGTTGCGGCATCGGCCTCAGGGCGGTTGACGGACACCTTGCGGGTGTCGCTGCGCCGGTGCGCGTCGCGGCGGAAGGTTGCCCACACCACGGCCACCACCGTGAGGGAGATGCCCCGCTCCACGTTGAGGAAGCCGGCGTTGGTGCTGAACGCGATACCGGTTACGAAGAGAACCAGGACGGGCAGGAGCGGCCAGTACGGGCTCTTCAGCCGCCAGGTCATGAGTCCCGCGGCCAGCGAGGTGAGGAGGGCACTGAGGAACGGGACAATGAGCATCCCGCCAGCGGTGCCTACCGGAACACCCACGGTGAGCATGTCCTTCCAGGCAAAGACGACGCCAAGCAGAAGGGTCCGCAGTGACTCGAGCGTCGGGACAAAGCCGGCGATGGCCGCGTCCGGCACGGCGAGAAGTGTTCCAAGAACCAGGTAGGAACCGAGCACGGCGGCGGCGGTGATGAGCGTGCCGAGCCTGAAGTGGGCGTTAGCCGCGGCAATGCCAAGGCCCAGCAGGATGCCGCCGAATCCGGCGATCAGATAGTAGGGGTCGCCGCCGAAGCTCAGGCTGAAGCCAAGGACCCCCAGCCCCAGCAGGACAACCAGGGCGCCGGCGTCGAGCGCGAAATGCCAGGCCGGCTGGCCGTCGCTGAAAGCGGACGGTTGTGATTGCGCGGGCTGCCTGCGCGGGCGGAATGCGGGCGCGGAGCTCATGCAGCCGCCTTTCTGAGGATGATGGCGAGGTCGGACAGGTCCCCCAGCGTCAGGACTGTCAGGTCCGCGATGTTGGCACGTGCCGGCGCGGCCCCGGTCTGGAGGCGGACGGCGAGGCTACGCACTCCCGGCGGCACCGACGCGGCTGCCGAACGAAGCTGGGCAGGTGTGACGCGGCTGCCCACCACGAAGAAAACCACCGAAGCGTTGGGGACCGTGTCCGCCAGCGTCCGGGCAAGGTCGACGGCGGTCTTGCGCATCGGCGTGCCCACGATCCGGGTCATGTCGTCGAGCATGTTCCGGCCGGTTTCACACCGGAGGGGACCATTCTGGGTGAGGACATCGAGTTCGCGCTGTTCCCGGATGGCCTGGCGCCCGATGGACGCGGCGGCGGAAATGGCCATCTCAAACTCCTGTTCGGAGTCGTACTCGTCGGTGTTGATGGACAGCGAGATGGCGAGGTGGGCGCGGCGGGTCTCTTCAAACTGGCGAACCATGAGCTTGTTGGTCCGTGCGGTGGTCTTCCAGTGGATGTGCCGGCGGTCGTCGCCCGGTACGTAGTCGCGAAGGGCGTGGAACGAAACGTCGGCGCTGGACAGGTCGGTGGTGGGCATGCCCTCCAGGTCGCGGATGAAGCCTGCGGCGGAACCGGCCAGGGCAACGGTCCGCGGGTGCACGTAGAGGTCTTCCGGTTCAGTCCAGAGCACCTGCCGCCGCAGCAGGTGCAGGGGGTCGGCCCGGACGGAGCGCACCGGGCCAACCACAATGACGGCCCGGCGGGCCGTGGGGATGGTGAACAGATCCTCGTGAACCTGCTGCGGTTTCATCCGGGGCAGGTGGAACACTGCGGTGGCGGCTCCCACGGGGAGCTCCAGCGCAGCGGGCAGAAGGGGGCGTGCCGAGGTGTTGGAGACCGCGATGCTTCCGACGGCGCTGTCCCCCACGGCCACCCTTGTCCTGGCGAGGTCCAATACCACCCCGTAGGAGGAGCGTCCCAGGATGAACCCGACGGCAAGGACGAAGAGGACGAAGGCCGCCACGGCAGCCGCCTTCGCCTCCTGCCAGCCGTAGGACTGACCGACGCTCCACAGCAGGATGGATGCGGCCAGGACGGACCAGCCCAGGACGCTCACGACCGAAAGAACCGGCCACACGTACTTCAGCCAGAGTTCCCGGACCTTGGACCAGGCGGGCGCCAGTGCGAGGCCGGCCGTACTGACGGCCTCTGACCACATGGCGGCGGGGTGCAGACGGGCAGCTTTCCCGTCACCTGAAAACGGCCTTTTCAGGCGTTCAGCAAGCCGGGTCAACGGAGTGCTGCTGGACATATCTGTGCCTTTGTTCGCGCGGTGAATGTGCCGGAATGTTGCAGGGGCACCATTTAGACGGCGGCGCGCTGCTGCGGGGCAGCGACGTCCGTCAGAACACGGGCCAGCACGGCCTCCGCGGTGGCGCCGGAGAATTCCGCTTCCGGGTCCATCACAAAGCGGTGGGTCCAGACCACGCTGGCGAGGTCCTTGACATCATCGGGCAGGACGAAGTTGCGGCCTTGGCTTGCAGCCCAGACCTTGGCCGCCCTGACCATGGCCAGGGCACCTCGGACCGAGACGCCGAGCCGGGTCTCCGGTGCGTTGCGGGTCTCCTCGCACAGCCGGGAGATGTACTCCAGCACAGCGGTGTCCACGTGGGTGGTGGCGGCGAGGTCGGCCATGTCGGCGATGGCCTGGGTGGTGATGACCGCGGAGAGCTCCTTGGACCGGTCCTTGAGGTTGGCGCCACCCAGCAGCTGCACTGTGGACGCGTGATCCGGGTAGCCGATGGACGTCTTGATCAGGAAGCGGTCCAGCTGGGCTTCGGGCAGGCGGTAGGTGCCTGCCTGCTCGATCGGGTTCTGGGTGGCCATCACCATGAACGGCCGGCCGGCCTCGTAGGTGGTGCCGTCCACCGTGACCCGCGATTCCTCCATGACCTCCAGGAGTGCGGACTGCGTCTTGGGCGAGGCCCGGTTGATTTCGTCCGCCAGCACGATGTTGTTGAAGATGGGGCCCTTGTGGAACTCGAACTTCTGCGTCTTCTGGTCATAGATCGTCACGCCCGTGACATCCGACGGCAGAAGGTCCGGAGTGAACTGGATGCGGTTGTTGGAACCTTGCACCGTCGCCGCGAGGGCCCGGGCCAGCGATGTCTTTCCGGTGCCCGGCGCATCCTCGAAGAGGACGTGCCCTTCGGCGAGCATGGCCATGAAGGTCAGGCGGATGACGTGGGACTTGCCCAGCACAGCCTGTCCTACATTGGCAACGAGCTTCTCGAACGTTCCTGCAAACCAGTCGGCCTGCTCAGTTGTCATGGTCATGGGTGAATCCTCTTCCGGGTTCGGGTGAATCTTCGGGCCGTTGCCCGCTTAGTCCAGCGATTAGTCTAATTGTTGTTGTTGGCGCCGTCATGACCGCGCCCTACCGCCGCGGCATGCCTCCCGGCGGGTTGGTGCCTAGCGACGTGGTGTCGCCGCGCGCGAAGTTGCCGCCGGCCGCTCCCGAGGTGAGGTGGTACCAGACCCGGCCGCTCCACACCACGTAGTAGTCCGCCTGCGCGGTGTAGCCCGTGTCGAACCAGCGGCCAGGGCTAAGGCATTGGTCCGGGTTGGAATTACGGTAGCTGTTGGTGCTGCTGTTCGGCTCCGTGCAGGTTCGGACCGGAGTAGCCCGGATGTCCCACGACGTCGGGGCCGGGGGCGGTGGTTCCGCTCCGCTCCGCGAGGTATCGCTGCCGATGCGCCCGGGCTGGTTGGCGCTGATGGCGCGGACCCGCAGCGTGTGGGTCTCGCTGAAGCCCACACTCTTGGAGAAGGACCGCTGGTCGGTGTTGACCCATCCGCCGCCGTCCAGGCTGTACTGGTAGCCCGTCACGGCACGGCCGTTGCCGCTGGGCTGGTTCCAGTTCCAGGAAACGGTCCTGTCTCCCACCCCGCTGCTGTTGCTGCCCGTCACGGTCGGCGCGAAGGCGAGCCCGTAGGGGTTCACCACGTTTGATGGAGGGCTTGCATCGCCTGCGGTGGAACTGCGGGACGAGACAGCCCACACGACGACGGCGGTATCGGTGCCGTTGGCTGCCGCGACAGTTCCGCCGCCGGCGGCGATGTTGCCGCTGCCGCCGCCCGATGTCAGCCGGTACTTGTAGGTGATCTCACCGGGAGTCGATCCGTTCCGCTGGGCATCGGTCAGGACGGGGAACCTGACATCGATCTTCCCGCCGTCGCCGCCCGTGTCCTTCAACGTCGCGGTCGGTTGGCCCACCATGTCCGGCTTGCCCACCGCCCGGACGGCCGCGGACTGCGCGCTCGTGCCGGAGGTGCCCGCCTTGTTGGTGGCCGACACGGTGAAGGTGTACCCCGACTCGGAGTTGTCCACCGTGACGTTCTGCGACGTCCCGGACACCTGCTGGGTGGTCACGACGGCACCGCCCCTCAAAGTGGTCAGCGTGTAGGCAGAGATGGCGTCGCCGTTGTTGTTCGGGGCCGACCAGGTCACTCTGAGCTGGCTCTGCGTTCCGACAGACTGCGCCGCCGTCGCGCTCGGTGCGGCCGGGGTGACCGGGACGCCGGCGGGGGTTTCCGCGGCGGAGTAGGCACTCCACTCGGACGGCTCCTTGGCATCATTGCGTGCCAGGACCCGGACCTTGTAGGCGACCCCGTTCTGCAGCCCCTTCCAGACGTAGCTGAGCGAGGTCAGGTTCTGGATCTGGGCGTTCTGCCCGGCCGGGGCCGGAGAGATCTCCAGGTCGTAGGACTTGACCGGCGAACCCTTGCTGGCCGGGGCCGTCCACGTTACGGAGAGCTGTTTGTCGCCGAACTTGAGCGCAGGCGCAACGGGGGTGTCGGGTTTGACGTCCGGGCGGACCTCGGCTGACGCCGGTGACCGCTCGGATTCACCGAACTCGTTCGTGGCAGTGACCTGGAAGTGGTACTTCGTGTTGTTGGTCAGGCCTGTGAGCGTGCAACTGTTGGCCGGGCAGGCCTGCTGGAAGCCGCCCTCACCGTACACCGTGTACTTGGTGATGGGCGAGCCGCGGTCCGCAGGTGCCGTCCAGTTGAGCAGCGCGGTCTGGTCGCCCACGCTTTGGGCCTGCGGCGTGGCCGGAGGCAGCGGCTTGTCTTTGACCGTCAGCCGGACCCTGGCAGTGGCGTGCCGGGAGGTCTCCCCCGTCTTATCCTCCACCGTGTAGACCACAATCAGGGTCCCGGTGAAGCCTGAAGCAGGCGTGACGGTGACGTTGCTGCCGGCGACCTCCACGTTGCCGAGCCCGGTTTCGACGGACGCCTGCACGATCTTCAGCGGCGTCTCGGGGAACGGGTTGGAGTCGTTGGCGAGAACATTTACGGTCACGGGCTTACCCGCCGCCGCGTTGGGCTCGACGTCGTCGCTGGCCACCGGCTTCGGCCGGTTGGAGGCCGTGACGGCGAGCTGGAAGGTAGCCGTTGCTTCCAGTCCCCGCGGATCTTTCGCTTTGACCTGCACGGTGCCCGAGGTGCCGGTGGCCATGGCCCCGTCCACGGATGTCTTAAGCGTCTTGCCGTCGATGCGGGCATTGAAACCGGCCGGGCTGTCCCCCGCCAGCTCGTACTCCATGTTGTCCACGTCATCGCGGTCGGGGTCCGAGGTCAGCCGGCCCAGGTCGATCTCCGCGGACTCGCCCTTGGGCACGTCAACGGAGCTTCCCAGCAGCGTGGGCGGGTTGTTCCGGTTCGGGTCCGGCAGCACTTTGGTCCGGATGCTAAGGGTCGACTTCAGGCCGGCCGGGTCATCCGGTCCGCTGCCGTCGGTGACTTCGAAGCTGATGGAGCCCGGGCCCACGTAGTCCTGCCCGGCCGCGTAGTTGATCGCCGTGCCATTTCCGGCCACAGGGTCACCGCCGTCGGCGCCGATCAGCTTGATCCGGTCAGTCTGGGTGAGGCGGGGCGACCGTCCGTCACGGACCTTGACCCACTCTTTCAGGTCCACCGTCACGGACTGTCCGGCGATGACTTCGAGTACATCGTCCTTGGCAAGCGTCGGTACCTGCTGTCCGATGCCGGGCACCCAGATGATGGCGGTGGACTTCTGGCCGTCCACGTCCTCGACCGTGTAGGGGATCAGTTGGGGCTGCTCCGTCAGTTCCACCACCATGTTGCCGTCCGTTCCCGGCCGGGCAGTGGTGGCATCCGTGGCGATCTTCAGGTTCTCGCCCACACCGTCCGGGTCTTCGTCGTTCTTCAGCACGGGAACGTCCACGGCGGTCTTGCCCAGTGTCTGCGCGGACGTAACGCGGTCGTCCCTCGCGATGGGTGCCTTCAACGGCACGTCGTTCCGCACGTTCACCCGGATGGTGGCCTGCGCAGAGGCACCGCGGTCATCGACCACCGTGTAGCGGACGTTGACCGTCCCCTCGCTCGCCGGCGCCTGCAGGATGATGCGGCCGCTCGCCTTGCTCACGGTGGCCTGGAGTTCTGCGGGCGCCTCGATTCCGTCCGCAACGACGCCGATGGGGTCGCCGTCGGGGTCGGTGTCGTTCCCGATCGCGTCCACCGCAATCTGGCGGCCCGGACGGACCTGGACGTCGTCGTCAACAGGAGTGGGTTTCTGGTTCGCATCGCCGCGGGGCGCGATGCCCACGGTGACCGTGCCGGTATTGACGGCGCCTTGCCGATCCACCACCTTGTAACGGAAGGTGTCAGTGCCCGCGCCGTCGCCCGCCGCGGTGAAGTCGATGAAGTTGCTGCCGACAGTGGCAGTACCCATGTTGGGGGTGCTGTCGATGCCGGTCAACTGGACGGAGTCGCCGTCGGGATCGATGCCGTCCAGGTCCACCGGAATGCGGACCGACCCGGCGGCCACCACCCGGGCCGTCAGGTTCTTTGGCTGCGGCCTGGAGTTCTCGGCGGCTTCCAGCGGCAGGATGTGGATGGTGACGGCCGCGGCGCTCTTCTGGCCCTGCGGGTCCACGGCGTTATAGATGGCCCGGACCGTCTTGGGCTGCGGTCCGGCGATGAACCGCAGCGTGTTTTCGGAAACGAAGCTCTTGCCGTCCGCTTCCGCCACTGCCTGCGGCAGCACCGGATCCACCGTCAGTTTCTGGCCCTGCGGATGGGTGTCATTGGCCAGCACGGGAATGGTGACGACGTCGTTGACGCGGACGTTCACCTCGTCCGGTTTCGGCTGGGGTGCTTCCACGACGGCGGGCGCCGGCACCGGGACCACGGAGACGCTGCCGGTGGCGGATTTCCTGCCGTTGGACATCGTGTACTGGAACAGGAAGGGGTCCTTGGTGCCCAGCACGTCGGTGATACGCAGCACGCTGTGGTCGATCACGCTGACCGAGGCCGTGGTGTTCTCCGGAAGCTGGACCGACTGGAGCACCAGCACCCCGCCGGAGGGATCGGAGTCGTTGGCCAGCGGGTCGAGGAGCACGCTGCCGCCCGTGGGCATCAGGGCAACGTCATGGACTGCGACGGGGTCGCCGGTGTCCTTGCCTGATTCCACATCCACACGGATGAGTCCCTGGCTGCTCTGCGGACCATTGCTGGCGATGTATGTGAGGTAGACGGGACCGGCGGTCTCGCTGCGGAACGTAAACGTGCCGCCGTCGGTCACGGGGCCGAGTTCGGCGGGGCCTGACGCTTCCACCTGGGCGAGCCGGAGGGCTCCGCCGTTGGGGTCGACGTCGTTCTTCAGCGGTGCGATCACGAGGTCCTGGCCGACGACGGCGGTGACGTGGTCTGCGTTGACCACCGGCGTCAGGGCGCCCGGCGGCTGCACGTTCACCACCACCTGCCCGGTGGTGGTGTCACGGCCGTCCCATACGGACACCGTGACGGTCTTCTTGCCGGGTGCAGCCCCGGAATCCTGGTAGGTAAGCAACCCGTCGCGGCGGACCTTGACCTGGTCCTGCTCGTTGTCCGCCTTGGCGTCCAGCAGCACGAGGTCGTCGCCGTCGGGGTCGGTCCAGTCGGTCAGGATGTTCTGGCTGACGGTTTTGCCCTGCTCCACCAGCATGGTGGTGGGGTCGCCCCGCTTGAAGACTGGTGGTTTGTTCTCGTCAGCGCCGACGATGTTCAGGGAAACCTGCCCGCCGGCGGAGAGCCCGCGGCCGTCCGCCGCGTTGTAGCTGAACGTTTCAGAGCCGGGCTTGGCGTCGGCCGGTACCGTGATCTGGAAGGCTGTGCCGCCGTAGATGCTTTGCAATGTGCCCGACGTCGGCCCGGAACCGCCCACGGATGCCGTCAGGACGTCGCCGTCGGGATCGGAGTCGTTATCCAGCACGCTGAGGATGGTGGTGCGCCCGGGCCGCACGCCGACAGTGTCGGGTTTGGTTTCCGGCGGGCGGTTGGGCTTTGTGCGGTCCGGCAGGATGTTGATCGTGTTGTTGTCCGCGGACTCCTGGTCCTGGTCGTTGGACTGGTTCTTGGGCGGGACGACGTCGTCCCAGTTGTTGACCAGCTGCATGTTCTGGTTCACCAGCCACACATTGCCCGAGTTCACATCGTTCAACACCACCAGGTCCCGGTTCACCCGGAACACATACGACGGCGACGCACTCGCCTTCGGCACCTCAACGTTCTTGTCATCAGCATCATTCACACAATCACGGACATACTTGTTCGCCCCCGACCACGCCGCATGAACACACCCGCCCAGCTGCACCGGAGCCGCCGGAACACCCTCACCATCAAAGGACACCGTCTTCGCCGTCGAACCATCCAACGGCTGCTTCAACAACGCCTTCTGCGTCGCCACCGCCACCACATCCGACGCCGGACCGGACTGCTGCAACTTCGCATCCCGCGCGTTCTCCAGATCCAGCCCACGACCGCCCGGCAGGAACAACTTCCCCCGCCCCGCATCCAGGACCACCGGCTTATCCCCCACCACAGCCAGCTGCAGATCACCCGCACCCTTCAGACCGTCCCACGTGCCCGACTCTGACGACGTCGTCTCACCATTGGCATCAACAGCCGTCACAGTCACAACACCCGTCTTCGGATCCGCACTGTAAATCCGGTCATCCGTCCCGACAGCGGACACCAGGCCCTCCGAACCGACCACGGCAGGTTCAGTAGCTTCCTCATCGAAGCCGTTGACCGTTGACGGCGAAAGAGCCCACACCTTGCCCTTGGCCGCATCCGTCACCGAAATCACGGCAGAACCGAAACTAACATCAGCCGAACCCGGCAACTGCTTATCCCCGCCCAGCTGCATATTCGCCGGCGAGACCTGATTCAGAGTCGAGCCGGTCTCATCATCAACGAAAACGTTCCCGGAGTTCTGCAGGATATCGAACGTAGTACTCGCCGGCGTCACCGCACCATCCAGCACGCGCGACGGATAATTCAACCGCCCAACAGCGTTCTTGGTCTTACTGACCACCCACACACCGCCGTCATTCAACTCCACCTCAGTGGTCTTGAACCCCGGATAAATAATCGCACCAGCCACCAAAGCAGCACCCGCCACCGCAAAAGCGGTGCCCGAAACCAACTTTCTGCGGCGATCCCTGAGACCCAGCTTGCCGAACAGAGTAGTCACAAGTTCTCAAATCCCTCAAAATCGCAGCCGCCCCCAGGGCAGCGTTTCCAAAGACCCGGTACCGGGCTCTCTGTTTCCCGCGATAGCCTACCGAACCCGCCGCGGGACCGCGATGGGGAGCACTCCCCAACGGTACCCCGGGAGGTGGCGGTCCCGCGCCCGGATGTCAGCCGCATGGCGGGATCCCGAGGCTGTACGGCGCACCAAGCTGGGTGTGCCCCGCGATGACGTACCGGCCGACGTTTCGGTTGGATCCGAATTCCACTCGGTACCACTCGGTGTCCGCGGAGTTCGTCCAATTGTCGTTCTGGACGATGTAGCACTTCACCACGATGGTCTCACCGCTGTTCTTGTAGAACCACGGAGGCGTGTCGCCGTTGTTGACGCCGCCGCAGTCGAAGTAAGGGTTGGGGCGGTAGTCCGAGCCGCCGCGCGTGAAGGTGCAACTGCGGACAAAGTTCGGATCGGATGTCTTGATCCGGGTGGTCCAGACGCGTTGCGGCGGACCGGACTTCGCAGTTGCCGTGGCAGTCGCACCGAAGGTTCCTACCGAGTTGGCAGTCCGGACCTGGATGGAGTGCGGCTCATCGTAGTCTCCGGTATTGACCGTCCTGCTGCCGGAGGGGCTCACATCCTGCCATCCTCCGCCGTCGATGTTGATCTGGGTCTTGGCGACGTCGTTGGTGGAGGTCGACGGCGAGCTCCAGCTGAAGCTCAGGCTCTTCTGGTTCTCCGCCCCGTTCTGGCCCGACGCCGACGGCGTGCCCGGCGCTCCGTATGGCGTGGCCCTGGCTGCGGTACTGGCGTCGGAGCTTGGTGCCACGGTGGAGTTGGCCACCACGGTGATGGACGTGGAGTCACCATTCGTGAAGCCCCCCACGGTTTGCCCGGGCTTGATGGGGCCGCCTTGGCCGGTGCTGGCGTTGTAGCTGTAGCTGACTTCACCGTAGGCAGAGCCGTTGCGTTCGGCAGCGGTCAGCTCTTTGAAGTTGATGGTCACCTTCCGCCCTGCTCCCCCGGTGTCTGCCGGGGTAACGCTGACCCCGGAGACCTGGCCGAGTTTGCCGGTGGCGCGCCGCGGCGCGGAAGGCGGGCTAACGGCCCCCTTTCCCGCTTTGTTTTCGGCCTGCACCGTAAAGGTGTACTCAGCTTCGGAGTTGTTTGCCGTGAAGTTTGCAGTGCGCACTGTGCCCGCAATGGTCTGGGTCTGCGGCGCTCCGCCGCCTCCGCTCATCGTGACGAAGTAGTTCCTGATCGGATCACCATTGGTGTCGGGTTCCGACCAGTTAACGCGCAACTGGTTCGTGGTTCCGACCGCTGAGGCCACGGCCGACGTCGGCGCGGCCGGAGCCGCGGGCACCCCGGCAGGGTTGTCTTCGGACGAGTAGATGCCCCAGTCGGAGGGGCCAAGCTCGTTGACGGCCTGGGCGCGGACCTTGTAGCGCACGCCGTTGGTCAGTCCCGGCCAGGTGTAGTTCAAACCGGTGACCCCGTTCTTCACCGCGATACCGCTGGCCGGCGGCGGCGAAATCTCCAGGTTGTAGCTTTTGACGGCTGAGCCCTCGGTCTTCGCCGCAGGCCAGGCAATGACCATATTCTTGTCGCCGGCTTTCACCGTGGGTGCCTCCGGAGGCGAGGGTTTCTCGTCCGGCCTGATCTCGTTGGATGCCGCGGACGATTCCGATTCGCCGACTTCGTTGGTGGCGGTGACAGTGAAGACGTACTTGACGTCGTTGGTCAGGCCGCTGAGTGTGCAGGTGGTGGTGGGGCAGTCCTGGCTGAAGCCGTTGGACCGAACGGTGTATTTGGTGATCGCTGCGCCGTTGTCCGACGGCGGCGCCCACTTGAGCACGGCAGTGCGGCTGCGAACATCCGTGGCGGTCGGTGCCGAGGGGGCATCCGGCTTGTCCCGGACCGTGATGCGCACACGGCCGCTCGCCTGCCGGGAGGGGTCCCCGGTCTTGTCCAGCACGGTGTAGCGAATCACCATGACTCCCTTGGAGCCATCGGCAGGAGTGACTGTGATCGAGTCCCCGTTCACGGCAGGAGCACCGGCAGCAGAACCGGTTTCGACCGTGGCAGAGATGATCTTCAGCGGGGTTTCACCGAAAGGATTGAAGTCGTTGGCGAGGACGTTTATTGTCTCGGTCCGGCCGGCATTGGCCTTGTCGACGACATCCTCGTTGGCGGTTGGCAGTGGTCGGCTCGAGGCGACGACAGTGGCCGTCACCGCGGCCCTGACCGGGCCGGAGCGGCCGTCGGACACCTTCAGCGGGATGATCCCCTTGCGGCCTGCGGCCACGCCGGAGTCAGCGGTGAGCTTGAGCGTCTGCCCCTCAATGGCTGCCTTGAAACCTTCCGGCAGTGTGCCGTCCAGCTCGAAGGCAAGTTTCTCCTGGTCCCCGTCGTCCACGTCCTTTGCCAGGTTGCCCAGCTCCAGGCTGGCAGTTTCGGCCAGCGGCACCTCGAGGTCGGTTCCGCTGAAGGTGGGCTCGTGGTTGGCATTGGGATCCGGAACCACCCGGGTGATGACGGTCAGGGTGGACTTCAGACCCTGGGGATCGTCCGGACCGGAACCGTCAGTCACTTCAAAGGTGATGGAGCCGGGTCCCACGTAGTCCTTGAGCGCAGCGTAGCGCAGCGCATTTCCGTTGCCGGCGATCACGTTCCCGGTGTCCGCCCCCTGCACGCGGACCTTGTCCGCCTGGGTGATCCGGGCGGTGCGGCCGTCCCGGACGCGGACGTACTCGCCCAGGTCGATGGCGGCTTCCTTCCCTGCCATCACTTCCAGGACGTCGGTGCGGGCCAGGGTGGGGTACTGCTCTCCCTGACCGGGAACCCAGACGACCGCCGTCGCGCTTTGGCCGTCGACGTCGGTGACGGTGTACGGAACCAGCTGGTCATTCGGGACGAGGGACACGAGGACACTGCCGTCACCTCCGACGCGCGCGTTGGGGTTGCCGTCCGGCAGGGTGACCTTGAGATGGGCGGCGACGCCGTCGGGGTCCGAGTCGTTCTTGAGAACCGGGACGTCGACGGCGGATTTGCCCAGCGTCTCGGCCGGAGTGACCACATCGTCCTGCGCGACCGGGGACTTGAGCGCGGCATCGGGACTGACCCGTACCCGGATCACGGCACTCCCTTGGGCCTTCTTGTCGTCCTGGATCTTGTAGCTGACGCTCTCGTTGCTGGCGGCGCCGGGTGCCGTGAGCATCACTTTGCCCCCGTCGGCGCTCTCGACCCGGAGTTCGGGGCGCGCCTCGAAGCCGTTGGCCACCAGGCCGATGGGGTCCCCGTCAGGGTCCGAGTCGTTGCTGAGCGCGTCGACGGCGATCTGGCGCCCGGGGCGGACATCCACGGCGTCGTCCACGGCAATGGGCTTCTGGTTGTTGGCCTCCGGCGGGGCAATTCCGACAATTAAGGTGCCGGTGTTTTCGGCGCCGATCCGGTCCCGGACACGGTAGGTGAACGTGTCAGTGCCGGCGGCCGTTCCGGTGGCGGTGAACTCGAGATAACCATCTTTGACCACCGCAGTTCCCATCGCCGGGGCCTTGTCCACGCCGATCAGCTGGACGGAGTCGCCGTCGGAATCGATCCCGTCCAGCGGCACGGGAATCCGTACCACCATGCCGGCGACCACGCGTGCGGTCAGGTTCTTCGGCTCGGGACGGGTGTTCCGTTCGTCGTCGCGGGCACGGATGCGGATGGTGACCTGCTGGGAGTCCGACTGCCCGGATTCATTGGTGACCTTGTAGATCGCATAGACCGTCTTGGGAACGTCCCCGGCGATGAAGCGCAGGGTGCCGCCGGAACGGAACATGCGGCCGTCGGCGTCGTCGGGTTTCTGCGCCAGTTCGGGTTCAAGGGTGAGCTTGCCGCCGTTGGGGTCGGTGTCGTTCTCCAGCACCGGAATGGTGACAACGTCGCCCGCCCGGACCGATACCTCGTCAGGTTTGGCCTGCGGGGCCTGGAGCTTGGCCGGTGCTGGAACCACCAGCACCGCGATGTCTCCGCTGGCTGACGCCTTGCCGTTGGAAATCGTGTACTTGACGTTAAGCTGCCCCTCTGCCCGGATGTCGGTGATCCTGATGACCGAGTGGTTCAGCACCGATGCGCTGACCGGCTGGCCCTCGGCGGCTGTGACGGATTGGACCACCAGCACGCCGCCCGAGGGGTCCGAATCGTTGCCGAGGACGTCCACCAGCACACTGCCGCCGCTGGGCAGCAGGGCGGTGTCCCGGACGGCGACTGGGGCGCCGTCGCCGTCGCCGGGAACGACGTCCACGCGGACCAGCTGCTGTGCGCTGGCCGGGCCGTTGGTCACGAGATAGGTCACATAGTGGGCGCCCTCGGCAGTGGAGGTGAAGGTGAAGGTCTGCTGGTCCGCTCCCATGGTGGCAGTGGAGTTTCCGTCGGGAGTGACCTGGGCGAGCCGGAGCGCTCCGCCCTGCGGGTCCGAATCGTTCTTCAGCGGCGCAATGACCGTGTCCACGCCCGCGACGGCGACGATGTGGTCGGCGTTGGCGATCGGCGGAAGCGCTCCCGGGGCCCGCACATCCACGGTGACCTTGTCCTCGGCAGCGGACTGGCCGTCCGAGACCGTAACCGTGACTACTTTGCGGCCGGGCTCGGAGCCGCCGTCCTGGAAGCTGAGCAGTCCGTCCGGCCGGGCTTTGACCTGGTCCCGGGGATCGCTGCTGGAGGCGCTGACGACGTACAGGTCATCGCCGTCAGGGTCGATCCAGTCGGTCAAGATGTTCTGGCTGACGAGCTTGCCGGCCTGCACCACCAGGGAGGTGTTCCGGTTCGGCTTCCGGCGGGGGGCCGAGTTCTCCCCCGGCGGGATGATGTTGAGGGTGACATCCGAGGAGGCGCTGAGGCCGCGGCCGTCGTCCACGGAGTATTTGAATGTCTCGGAGCCGGTCTTGTCCGCCGGCACGCTGACCTGGAAACCGGTGGAACCGTAGATCGGGGCCAGGACCCCGGAGTTGATGGGGTCCGGGGCGCGGACCGTGAGGATGTCGCCGTCGGGGTCGGTGTCATTGTCCAGGACGGGGAGGATGGCGGTTTTGCCCGCGCGGACTCCGAAGGTGTCAGGTTTGGCAACCGGCGCGCTGTTAGGTTTTGTGCGGTCCGGCAGGACGGTCTGCTGCACTTCATCGGCGGAGTCCTTGTCCGCGTCGTCCGAGGTCTGCTGCGGCGGGATCACGTCGTCCCAGTTGTTGACCAGCTGCATGTTCTGGTTCACCAGCCACACATTGCCCGAGTTCACATCGTTCAACACCACCAGGTCCCGGTTCACCCGGAACACATACGACGGCGACGCACTCGCCTTCGGCACCTCAACGTTCTTGTCATCAGCATCATTCACACAATCACGGACATACTTGTTCGCCCCCGACCACGCCGCATGAACACACCCGCCCAGCTGCACCGGAGCCGCCGGAACACCCTCACCATCAAAGGACACCGTCTTCGCCGTCGAACCATCCAACGGCTGCTTCAACAACGCCTTCTGCGTCGCCACCGCAACCACATCCGACGCCGGACCGGACTGCTGCAACTTCGCATCCCGCGCGTTCTCCAGATCCAGCCCACGACCGCCCGGCAGGAACAACTTCCCCCGCCCCGCATCCAGGACCACCGGCTTATCCCCCACCACAGCCAGCTGCAGATCACCCGCACCCTTCAGACCGTCCCACGTGCCCGACTCTGACGACGTCGTCTCACCATTGGCATCAACAGCCGTCACAGTCACAACACCCGTCTTCGGATCCGCACTGTAAATCCGGTCATCCGTCCCGACAGCGGACACCAGGCCCTCCGAACCGACCACGGCAGGTTCAGTAGCTTCCTCATCGAAGCCGTTGACCGTTGACGGCGAAAGAGCCCACACCTTGCCCTTGGCCGCATCCGTCACCGAAATCACGGCAGAACCGAAACTAACATCAGCCGAACCCGGCAACTGCTTATCCCCGCCCAGCTGCATATTCGCCGGCGAGACCTGATTCAGAGTCGAGCCGGTCTCATCATCAACGAAAACGTTCCCGGAGTTCTGCAGGATATCGAACGTAGTACTCGCCGGCGTCACCGCACCATCCAGCACGCGCGACGGATAATTCAACCGCCCAACAGCGTTCTTGGTCTTACTGACCACCCACACACCGCCGTCATTCAACTCCACCTCAGTGGTCTTGAACCCCGGATAAATAATCGCACCAGCCACCAAAGCAGCACCCGCCACCGCAAAAGCGGTGCCTCGAAGAATCCGTGCACGCCGATGGTTCGGCGTCGGTTCCGCGTTGGGCGTCACGGATCGAAATGGCCGTTTCATTACTGGTCTTCCCCCACGAGAAATGCATTCCGGGCACGCTAAGACCCACTGGAAACGTAGCCGGGTCAATCCGACCATGTCATAAGACCATCAAATGTAGAAACCCCGGGTCCGGGCACTCAGTCCAGGACGAGGCCCCGGCCGCTTCCGCGCTGGAGCAGGACCGGGTGGATTTCGCCGAAGCCGCGGACCTCCTCGGCTTTCTGCGGCACCAGCACAAACCGCTCGTCCTGTTCCAGGGCTGCGGCGGTCATCGAGTCCACCAGCACCGTGCCGGGGTCGGCCAGTGCCGTCAACCGGGCGGCGAGATTAACGGTGGGCCCGTAGATGTCGCCCAGGCGCGAAAGGATGCGCCCCCACACCATGGCAACCCTGGCCTGGGGCAGGATCTCGTCCTCGGTAAAGGCCTGCGACAGGGCGAGGGAAATTTCGGCGCCCGCCGCGGGCGTCTCGGCAATATAGAGAACTTCGTCGCCCACTGTTTTCACCAGCCGGCCGCCGCCTACCGAGATGATTTCGGCGCACTTGTTTTCAAAACGCTGAACCAGCTGGGCGAGCGTCTTCTCGTTCATGCGCCTGGAAAGGCTGGTGTAGGAGACCAGGTCCGCAAAGCCGACTGCCCTCGCAAGGGGCAACGGCGCGTCATCCTCATCGCCTTCGCGGCCCTCTTCACTCGCCTGCAGTCCGGCTTCGGCCCGCACGGCGAGTCGCTGGACACCCGCGTTGAGCTGCCGGCGCCAGGAGTAAACGAGCATTTCCTCGAGGGCGTCCACGAGGGACGGAAGCTGGTTGACCAGCCGCTTGCGGGCCACGGCGTCCGACACGCCCTGCCGGTGGACCATGTCCTCCACCAGGGCTTCGATTTGCCACACCACCATCCGGTCAGTCATCTGCCCGATGGCGCGGGTCACCGAGATGGCCGCCTCTTCGGTGAGCTTCCCCGCGCGGACCAGGTCCACCACGGTGGACAGAGCTGCCTGGTCGCGCTCGGTGAAGGCGACGTCCTCGTCTCCGAGGTTGGGGAAGCCCAGGGCGCGCCACAACTTACGGGCGGACAGCAGGGACAGTCCGGCACCGGCTGCCACCTCACGGCGGCGGAGCTTGCGCTCACCGCCAAGGAGCCTGGCTTCGAGTGCCTTGGCTGCGAGCCGTTCGGCGGAGAGTGTCCCGGTGGGGGGTGCCTCTGACGGGGATGTTCCCGCCGGCCGGCCCCCCGGAGCCGGATCGTACGGGGCGGGGTCGTGGGGTATCGGCCGGTGTGTTGCCACCGGCGTGTCGGCGGAGTCCCCGGCAACGGAGGTCTCGAGCACGGGCGCATCCACCGACACTGTGTCCAGCGCAGCCGTTTCCAGCACAGCGGCTTCAAGGGTGGCGGTTTCCACTACTGCGTCCGGTGGTGAGGGCATCTCGGACCGCTCGGCCTCGTCCACGGGTCCGGCATTCTCAACGCTCATCTCTTCCACCTTCTCTCGGATCCCACTGCTCTCCCATGTCCCGCGGCCGGTAGTACTGCGCGTCCCCGGCCAATTGCTGCGCCCGGTCTGCCTCGAAGACCACGCCAGGCGGCAAGTCATCGATGGCATCGAGGACGAAGTTGCGGAACCTCACCGCCTCCGGCACATCCGGGATGACGGCATCGGCACCCTGCCCGGTATCCAACGATATATTCCCGGACCGCAATATGCGTTGCCAGAGTGACTGGCTGACGCCGATGTGATGCACGGAAGCGAGCAGGATCTGCATGTCCCGCCTGCGCAACATGCCATAACGGGCAACTATCCGCCGGCTGGTCAGCACGTACCGCGTTGCGTGCCACCTCAGCACGCGAGGCAGGCAGTACCCCAACAGTATCCACGCAACAGCCCCGGCGCACACTGCGACGAGCCAGATCGTCCATTCCTCGGTGATCAGCGGAACCAGCCTGGCCGGTTCGCCTTTCACGATCCAGGCACTGGCGAAGGCACCCAGGGCGGGGGCAACGATGAACAGCAGCCCCGGAAAGAAAAGCTTCCGGGGCTGCGGCCGGGTCACAGTGATGACCTGTTCACCCGGCAGGAGGTCTTTACGCATATCCGCTTTCGGCGGCGCCGGTGCCCGTTTCGGTTCCTGTTCCGCTGCCTGCGCCCGGCGGGGTCCACGGCCGGAGGTGGACGACGTCACCGGCCGTCACAACGTGCTCGTTCCTGGCTGAATCGACCACCAGGAGGGAGCCGTACTCGTCCAGGCGGGAGGCATGGCCGATGATCTCGTGGTCCCCCGGCAGCTGCGCGCGCACTTGCTTGCCGAGGGTGGTCATGACCGACTCGACCCGCTTGTGCAGCGAGGGTCCGCCGGCCATCCCGGCAGCGGGGTCGCCGTCCGCGTTGCAGAAGTTCCGGTAGAGCGCGGCAAAGCGCGAAAGATAACTCTTGAGGAGCGCCGTCCGGTCGACAGTCCGGGCATTCTCAAGCAGCACGGACGTGGCAGTGGGAACGGGGAGTTCTCCGGCAGTCAGGGTCACATTGAGGCCCGTGCCCAGAATCACCGGCGGAACAGAGCCGTCCCCCATGGGTCCAAGCTGCGCCAGGATGCCGGCGATCTTCCGGCCTCGCACCATGACGTCGTTGGGCCATTTGATTTCGGCCGGGATGCCTGCCGTCTCCAGGAGTGCCTCACGCAGGGCAAGCGCGGCCAGGAGCGAGAACCAGGAGTAGCTGTGCGTGGGCAGCGGGCGTCCTTCGGCATTGACCGGGCGGAGAACGATCGACACGGAAACGGAGCTCAGGGGCGGCGCCTCCCAGTGGCGGTCCAGCCGGCCGCGGGCCGCGGTCTGGTGCTCGGCCGTCAGCACTGAAAGGTCCGGCCACGCGCGGGGATCCACGGTCACCCCCTGCAGGAGGTCCGCGTTGGTGGAGCCTGTCGAGTCCACCACCGTGAGCTGCGCTATGCCGTTGGCGGAGAGGAATTCCGCATTGCCCAGCTCGGCCCTGTTGAGGCCGACGCGGGGCACCGCGTCCGACTGAGCAGCGGAAGGCACGTCAGTGTTCTGCCGCTCCGGGCCGGTCTCGGAAGACTGCGTATTGTTCGGGTCCTGGCCGTCGGCAGGCTGTGGGGCGTCCATAGTTGAATCCTACCGAGTTGGCGCGGCTCCGGCGGCGGCCCGGAGTGTTCTCAGAGGAAAATGTCAGGGACCAGCCGATCCTCCGGCGCGCCCAGGCTGTACGGCGAAAAATCGGCCACCCCCGCCGCGGCGAGCACCTGTTCATCCGTGTAGAAATTGCCGCTCGGCGAGCCGCCACCGCCATGCAGGTTGCCTCCCGTCAGCACCGCATGCGCCGCATCCGCCATGATCTCCGGTCCGCGGGCGGCCTTCACCATGTTCTCGCCGCCGGGCATATTGCGGATGGCTGCGGTATCGATCAGGGTGCAGGGCCAGAGCGAGTTGACGTTGATCCCGGCTTCCTTCAGTTCCTCGGCCAGGCCGAGGGTGGTGAGGCTCATTCCGTATTTGGCCATGGTGTAGGCAAGGTGCATGCCGGCCCATTTGGGATCCAGGTTCAGCGGCGGTGACAGGGTGAGGATGTGGGCGGACGCCGACCGGCGCAGGGCAGGAAGCGCGAGCTTGGAGAGCAGGAACGTGCCGCGGACGTTGATGTCCTGCATCAGGTCGTAGCGCTTCATGTCCACGGCGTCGGTCTTGGACAGATCGATCGCGGAGGCATTGTTGATCACGATGTCGATCCCGCCAAACCGTTCGACGGCGGCGGCAACCGCCCCTGCGACGTCGTCGTCATTGCGCACGTCGCCCACGATCGGGAGCGCCTGGCCGCCTGCCGCGACCAACTGTTCCGCAGCACTGAAGACCGTACCTTCCAGTTTCGCGTGCGGCTGGCCGGTCTTAGCCATCAGCGCTATGTTGGCGCCGTCGCGTGCGGCGCGGAGGGCAATAGCCAGGCCGATGCCGCGGCTGCCGCCCGACATCAAAATGGTGCGGCCCTGAAGGGAACCGGCGGCCTGGTACGGCCCTGCGGCGGTGCCCGAAGCATCGTTGCTTGAAGTCATAAGGACACTCTAGCCGAAGTATGTTACCGGCGAGTAACATACTGGTCGCTGCCTCCCAAGGGCAGAAAATTGTAGGTTTTCTACAGCGGTCCGGGCCAATAGCGTCACTAGACTAGCCAACAGGGTCCTGTTTTTGTGCGGAAGCTACTTAAGCGCCGTTGCGACACAGTGCCAGCGACCATCAGCTACAGAGCCGGAGACACTTGATGAGCCACGATCTGACCACGACAGCGGGAAAGATTGCCGACTTCCGCGACCGCCAGGCGCGTGCCGAGCAGCCATCCGGGCCCGAGGCCATCGAAAAGCAGCACGCCCGCGGCAAGAACACTGCGCGCGAACGCATCGACCTCCTCCTGGACGCGGATTCCTTCGTGGAATTCGACGCCCTGGCCGTCCACCGCTCCACGGCCTTCGGCATGGAGAAGAAGAAGCCCCTCGGCGACGGCCTGGTGTCCGGATACGGCACGGTGGACGGCCGCCCCGTGGCCGTGTACAGCCAGGACTTCTCGGTCTATGGAGGCTCCCTCAGCCAAGTTAATGGCGAGAAGATCGTCAAGGTGCAGGAATTCGCGCTCCGCAACGGTTGCCCGGTGGTAGGCATCCTCGACGGCGGCGGCGCACGCATCCAGGAAGGCGTCGCCTCCTTGGCCATGTTCGCGGACATCTTCCGCAACAACGTCCATGCGTCCGGCGTGGTCCCGCAGATCTCGCTCATCATGGGCCCCTCCGCCGGCGGAGCAGCCTACTCCCCGGCCCTGACCGACTACGTGGTCATGGTGGACAAGACCTCGCACATGTTCATCACCGGACCGGACGTAATCAAGACCGTCACCGGCGAGGACGTGGATATGGAAACCCTGGGCGGCGCGCGGCAACACAACGCCAACACGGGAACGTCCACCTACCTCGCCTCGGACGAAGCGGACGCCATCGAGTTCGTCCGCGAACTCCTGGACTTCCTGCCTTCCAACAACCTTGCCGAGGCCCCGGTCCTGGAACACCAGCAGGACCTGGAGGTCGACGACGACGACCTGGCCCTGGACACGCTCATTCCGGATTCCGCCAACCAGCCCTATGACATGCGCAAGGTCGTTGAGCAGATCGTGGACGACGGCCATTTCCTTGAGATGCAGGCCCTGTACGCTCCGAACGTGATGATCGGCTACGGCCGGATCGAAGGGCACACCGTAGGCCTCGTGGCCAACCAGCCCATGCAGTTTGCCGGCACCCTGGACATCTCGGCATCGGAAAAGGCCGCGCGCTTCGTCCGCCACTGCGACGCCTTTAATATCCCCATCATCACGCTGGTGGACGTGCCGGGCTTCCTGCCGGGCAAGGACCAGGAATTCCAGGGAATCATCCGCCGCGGTGCCAAGCTCCTGTATGCCTACGCTGAGGCCACCGTCCCCAAGCTCACGGTCATCACCCGCAAGGCATACGGCGGGGCCTACATCGTGATGGGATCCAAAAAGCTTGGCGCCGACCTTAACCTGGCCTGGCCCACGGCCCAGATCGGCGTCATGGGCGCGCAGGGCGCCGTCAACATCCTGTACCGCCGTGAGCTTGCCGCTGTTGCGGAAGCCGGCGGCGACGTCGAGGCCAAGCGCGCAGAGGTCATCCGGCAGTACGAGGAAGAGCTCCTTAACCCCTACCAGGCGGCCCAGCTTGGCTATGTGGATGCCGTTATTGCACCCTCGGAGACCCGGGTGCAGATCATCAAGGGCCTGCGTGCCCTGCGGGACAAGCGCGCCAGCCTTCCCGCCAAGAAGCACGGAAACATTCCGCTGTGAGCCCGGACGTGGAGCCGGCCGCGAAGGCGGCGGTTGAGCCCGGGCAGACCCCTGGCGGAAACGGCGCCGAGGCCGCAGAGCCGCTGTTCTCCGTGGTGAAGGGCGAACCGACAGACGTCGAGCTCGCGGCGCTGACCGCCGTCGTACTCTCCCTCGGCAGCGCCGAGCCGGAAGGCAAGGCGAAGCCCAGTGTCCGCCACTGGGTGCGGCGGCAGCAGCTGCGCCTGGCCCCCGCCCCCGGGCCGGGAGCCTGGAAGCGCAGCCGCGGCTGAGGCGGAGCCGGGGTGGCCGCCGCAGCGGCGGTCCGCTGACACACCGAAAAGTTCAGTGAGTCTTTCATAACCGGGTTTGCCCCGTTAGTCTCGTGGGGTGACTACCGAATCCGCAGCCTCCGCGCGCCCCCATACAGCCATCGACGCCGTCGCCGACGGCTACACGGACACCCTGATACGGCTCAATCCGAGCTTCGCCACAGTGCTGGGCATACCGGGCCACGAGACCGAGTTCCAGGACTTCTCGCCGGCCGGCATCGAAGGATTCATGGCTGCGGCCATGGAGGCTCTCAGCGCACTCGACGGCCTGGAGCCGGTGGACGAGGTGGACGCCGTAACGCTCGACGCCATGCGCGAACGGCTGGGACTGCAGTTGGAAATCCACGCATCGGGCTGGGACGCCGCCGAACTGAACAACATCGAATCGCCGGCGCAGAACATCCGCTCCATTTTCGACCTGATGCCCACCGACACCGCCGAACACTGGGAGCACATCGCCGGCCGTGCCCACAGCGTCCCCGGAGCGATCGACGGTTATATCGAGTCGCTGCGTTCCGCAAAGGAGCAGGGCAAGGTCTCCGCTGCCCGGCAGGTGGCCATCGTCATCGAGCAGGCCACCAAATACGCCGCCGGGGACGGCTTCTTCGCGAAGATGGCCGCCGGCGCAAAGACCAAGAACGGCCCGCTTTCCGCGGAACTGCAGGCAAAACTCGACGACGGCGCTGCCGCGGCCAGCGCAGCCTACGTGAAACTGGCCGACTTCCTGTCCGCCGAGCTCCTTCCCGTGGCACCTGCCAAGGACGCGGTGGGCCGGGACCGCTATGCACTGGCATCCCGGGCATTCCTCGGCGCGACGGTGGACCTCGACGAGACGTACGCCTGGGGCGTCCAGGAACTCGAGCGGCTCATCGCCGAACAGGAACGCGTGGCCAACGAGATCCGGCCCGGCGCGTCCGTGGCGGAAGCCAAGGACATCCTGAACAGCGATCCTGCCCGGCAACTCAAAGGCACCGACGCCCTTAAGGCCTGGATGCAGGACCTCTCGGACAAGGCCGTGGCGGATCTCGCCGGTGTCCACTTCGAGATCCCGGACATCATGAAGACGCTCGAATGTCTGATCGCCCCCACGGACGAAGGCGGCATCTACTACACCGGCCCTTCCGACGACTTCAGCAGGCCGGGCCGGATGTGGTGGTCCGTACCGGCGGGCGAGGACACGTTCACCACGTGGGCAGAGACCACTACGGTGTTCCACGAAGGCGTACCCGGACACCACCTCCAGATCGCTACGGCTGTCTACCGCCGGGAGTTGCTCAACAAGTGGCGCCGCAACGTCTGCTGGACGTCCGGCCACGGTGAAGGCTGGGCACTGTACGCCGAGAAACTGATGCAGGAACTGGGTTACCTGAAGGACCCGGGCGACCACATGGGCATGCTGGACATGCAGCGCATGCGTGCGGCGCGCGTGGTGTTCGATATCGGCGTGCACCTGGAGCTGGAGGTTCCGGAACGCTGGGGCAGCGGAACCTGGACGCCGGACAAGGGGTACGGCTTCCTGAAAGAGAACCTGGCGATCAGTGAGGGACAGCTCAATTTCGAGTTCGCCCGCTACCTGGGGTGGCCGGGTCAGGCGCCGTCCTACAAGGTGGGCCAGCGCCTCTGGGAACAGATCCGCGCCGAGCTGGAAGCCCGCCCCGGTTTCGACCTGAAGGCCTTCCACACCAAGGCCCTGAACATCGGCTCCGTGGGGCTCGACACCCTCAAGCGGGCGCTGCTGGGGTAAGTGCCTTCCGCCTGTCGAGTTTTTGTCCAGATGACGCGAGCAAACCGCCTTGGAAGTCGCGTTATCTGGACAAAAAGTCATTGTGAAGGCGAGACGTTTGCCACATCGACCCCGGGAATAACTTCACAAAAGTGCCTACCTACGCCATTTTCTAGGGATTTTCCGGCTACCCCTGGAATCTATTCCCGTAACATTTCTCAACATCCGTTCGTCGTGATAAGCGAACCCGTCCTAGCGTGTTCGGGTGAGCACTCAAACCAGCACCCCCTCCCCCGCAGGAAACACCGGCTTCCGGCTGCCCAAATGGGCCGGTTCGTTCGGCTTCCAGATCATCGCCGCTCTGATCGTGGGCCTGGGCCTCGGCCTCCTGGCCAAGTACACGGGCAGCACCAAGGCGAGCCCCAATGCCCTCGGCGCCACCCTGCAGACCATCGGCTCGAGCTACGTCTCGCTGCTGCAGACCGCCGTCGTCCCACTCATCTTCACCGCGGTTGTCAGCTCGATCTCGAACCTGCGCCAGGTGTCCAACGCCGCAAAGCTGGCGTGGAACACGCTCCTGTGGTTCGCCATCACGTCCCTGATCGCAGTGCTGATCGGCATCGGCCTGGGTGTGCTCCTGCAGCCCGGCGCCAGCACCGGCATCACCCAGGAGGCTAAGTACTCCGGCAAATCCGGCGACTGGTGGGCGTTCCTGGTGGGGCTTTTCCCCAAGAACTTCCTGGGCCTGGGTGCCAGCTCCACCGTTGCTGAATCAGGCGCCGTGACCACCGCGGTCAGCTTCAACGTCCTCCAGATCCTGGTGATCGCGATCGCCGTCGGCGTGGCCGCCCTGAAGGTGGGCAAGGCAGCGGAGCCGTTCCTGACCCTTAACGCTTCCGCCCTCGCCGTCATCCAGAAGGTGCTGTGGTGGATCATCCGGATCGCCCCGCTGGGCACCGTAGGGCTCATTGGCAACGCCGTGGCCGTCTACGGATGGGACACCATCGGGTCGCTGGGCAAGTTCACCTTTGCTATCTACGTCGGACTGGCCCTGGTGCTGTTCGTGGTCTACCCGGTCCTGGTCCGCACCCACGGGTTGTCTGTCAAGCAGTATTTCTCCGGTGTCTGGCCCGCTGTGCAGCTGGCCTTCGTTTCCCGCTCTTCCGTGGGCACGCTGCCGCTGACCCAGCGCGTCACCGAGCGCAGCCTGGGCGTCCCCCGGGCCTACGCCTCTTTCGCCGTGCCGCTGGGCGCCACCACCAAGATGGACGGTTGCGCCGCGATCTACCCGGCCATCTCGGCGATCTTCGTGGCCCAGTTCTTTGGCATCCAGCTGGACTTCAGCCAGTACCTGCTGATCGCACTCGTCTCTGTGCTGGGCTCGGCAGCGACTGCCGGCACCACCGGCGCCGTCGTCATGCTGACCCTGACGCTCTCCACGCTGGGACTGCCGCTGGCCGGCGTCGGCCTCCTGCTGGCGATCGATCCGATCCTGGACATGGGCCGCACGGCGGTCAATGTCGCCGGGCAGGCGCTCGTCCCCACGATCGTTGCCAAGCGCCAGGGCATCCTGGACGAGTCGCTCTACAACGCACCGCGTAACGGCGACCCGTTCGCAGACGACTCCACCGAGGTGGTTGCCGATCCGACGGCGGCTGCAGTGGACGGCCGCGAATTGGCCGACGCGAAAGCCTGACACCAGGCTTGGCTTAAAACGCCGCAGCCCCCGGGATCTTCCCGGGGGCTGCGGCGTTTGGGTATGTTCGGCCGCCGGTACGCCTTAGTGGCCCCCGCCTCCGATCACGCCGTTCTTTACGGCCTTGGCGACAGCGTCCGCTTCCGCCTGGGTGAGCTTGCCGTCCGCGACTGCCTTGTCCAGCCGCGTTTTGAGGGCAGCAGCGCGCTCAGACTGCGCCTCCGTGCGCAGCTCCTCAAGTGCGGCGGTGACCTTGGATTCCTCAATGCCGAGTGACTCCGCGAGGGACTTGGCCAGGGCCGATTCCATGGCCTCCCTGTCCGGTTTAGTGCCCTCGGCGGGACGAGTGGCCGGCTTGTTCGCCTCACGGAACGTCCTGAGCGCCTCGGTGACCTTTGCCTCGTCGACGCCGAGCTTGGCAGCTAGCTCCGATGCCTGCGCGCCCCCTCCGTGTCCGTGCCGGCCGCCCTTGTGCCCGCGGTCGTGGCCGTCCGCATTCGTAGTGGCCGACGCACTGGGCGACGGCGTGGGCGTGGTTGCCGCCGACGCAATCCCGCTGACGCCGATCCCGGCCCCGACAACCAGGGCAGCGGCGCCCAGGCCGAGGCCCAACTTCTTCCTGCTTGACATGGCACGTCTCCTCGATCTGCCGCAGCAACATTGCTGCTTCCGTTGGTAGCTACAGTTCGCCTACCTTCCCCAAGAGTGCGGCACCCGGTTAAGTAAATGCTGTCATCCAGCTGTCAGGAAGCTGTGAATCGGACTCCACAAAGAACTTGCACAGAGTGTAAAAATGCACGTAGTGTAATGCCGTGCCACCTACCCAGACCGCGCCCGGCCAGGCTTCCGGCGCCAACGCCGCGCCCGCAACACCGTCGCGCCGTGAACTCAACAAGGCCGCAACACGCCAGGCCATTACCGATGCCGCCCTCCAGCTCTTGCGGAGCAAGGGCCCGGGTAACTTCACGGTCGAGGACATCGCCGATGCCGCCGCCATTTCCCGACGCACTTTCTTCAACTACTTCAGCAGCACGGAAGCGGCCCTGGCAGCGGTGACCCACGGTTTCCTGGACCACGCCCTTGCGCAGTTCCGGCTGCGGCCAGCCGACGAGCCCATCCTGGAGTCGGCACGGGCGGCCCTGATTCAGCTTGCCGACCCCATGACCGTGGCCCCCATGGCCGAGCTGTACACCCTGGCGCAGTCCAATCCGCAGCTCAACCGCAGCGAACTGGAAGCATGGGACCACTGCACCGCGGAAATCATCGACGCTGCCCGTGAACGGTTCGCCCAAACTCCCGGCGCCGAATTCGACGAACTCTATCTGCGCGCGCTGGCCGGTTCCCTCATCTCCTGCGGTAAGGCTGCAATGGACGTCTGGTTCGCCCGATGCGGCGGGTCCCTGACCCCGGAGTCCCTTTCCATCCTCAGGCAGCTCCTGATCGATTCCATGAGCCTGCTGGGCTCCGGATTCGCCCGCCCCGCAAGGCCCCGGGCCAGCACCATGGCCAACAACTCCACCGCCACCCCTTTCGCAGATCGGCTCTGACATGGCACTTTTGCTTTACCGCCTCGGCAAGTTCTCCTACCGGCACCGCTGGCTTGTCATCTCCGTGTGGCTCGCCGTCATGCTGGCCGTCGGTGGCGCGGCTGCAGCCTTCCACGGCACCCTGTCCAACAACTTCCAGATCCCGGGCACCGAGACGCAGCGGATGGCGGACAAGCTCAAGAACGAGCTCCCCTCGTCCTCCGGCGGCTCGGCGAGCGTTGTGTTCGAAGCCAACGACGCACAATTCAGCCAGGCAGGTAAAGACGCCGTCACGGCTGCGCTCACCAAGCTCAAGACCCTCCCCGACGTCCAGGGCACCGTCGACCCGTTCGCCACCCAGGCGCAGCTGGACAAGGCCGCCGCGGACCTCACTGCAGGCAAGGAACAGTCTGCTGCCGGCAAGGCCCGGCTGGAGCAGTCCGCGGCCGAGCTCGCCGCTGGAAAGGCCCAGCTGGAAGCTGCCGAACAGCAGATGGTGGCCGCGGGCATGCCGCCCGCCGCGATCGAGGCGCAGCTTGGCCAACAGAAGGCAGCGCTCGCCGAAGGCCAGGCAAAGCTCGACGCCGGCACGAAGGAACTGGAAGCCGGCGAGGCGACGCTGGCCCTTGGTACGCGCCAGCTCGAGGCCTCGAACGGCCTCCGCTTCGTCTCCGAGGACGGCAAGGCCGCCATCGCGCAGGTCCAGTTCAAGACGTCGATCAACGGCCTCAACCCCGAGGTCCGCCAGGAAGTCCAGGACATCGTCAAGGAGGTGTCCGCCGCCAACGTCACCGCGCTGCCCAGCAAGGAAATCAGCGAAGACATCTCCGAACTCTTTGGCACAGCCGAGATCATCGGCATCGCCGTGGCAGCCCTGGTCCTGATCATCATGCTCGGAACCCTGATCGCTGCCGGGCTTCCGCTGCTTATGGCCGTCGTCGGCGTCGCCGTCGGCGTGGGTGCCACGTTCGCCCTGAGCGGCGCCTTCGACATGAGCTCCATTTCCCCGATGCTTGCGCTGATGCTCGGCCTCGCCGTCGGAATCGATTACTCCCTGTTTATCGTCAACCGGCACCGCTCCCAGCTGCTCTCCGGAATGGACCCGGAGGAATCCGTGGCGCTGGCCACGGGCACGTCCGGCAATGCCGTGCTCTTCGCCGGCCTGACCGTCATCATCGCCCTCGCGGCCCTCGTGGTCCCGGGCCTTCCGTTCCTGGCCGTGATGGGTCTCTCGGCCGCCGCAACAGTGGGCGTCGCCGTCGTCGTAGCCCTGACCCTGACGCCGGCTGTGCTCTCCCTCGTGGGCCGGAAACTGATCTCCAAGCGGGCCTGGGCCAAAGCGGCCAGGCACAATGCCGCTCCCGGCCACGAAACCGAGGACCGCGCCAGGGAGGAACACCGCAGCAACCACGGCTGGGGCGGCATCGTCACCAACCACCCGTGGCTGGCCCTGCTGGCCGGAGTGGTCCTGCTCGGTGTGGTGGCCCTGCCCGCCGCCCAGCTGCGGCTTGCTTTGCCGGACGCAAGTTCCGAACCGGTCGCCTCACAGGCATTCAAGGCCTACGACGTCACCAAGCGGAGCTTCGGCGAGGGCATGACCGGCCCGATCATCGTAGTGGGCGACCTCCCCGAGGGACTCAGCGAAGCCGACGCGCAGGCCAAGCAGTTCGACGTCGCGGACATCCTGCGCGAGACCGGGAACGTCACGGCCGCCGTGCCCCTGGCCCTGAGCGAGGACCGCCGCACCGCAGTGTTCCAGGTCATCCCGAATGAAGGCCCGGCCAGTGCGAGCACCGTCCAGGTGGTCTCCGAACTGCGCGCCGAAAAGGACCAGATCAAGGACTCCACCGGCGTCAGCATCGGCCTCACCGGACAGACCGCCGGCAACGTCGACGTGTCCACCAAACTCGGCGACGCGCTGCCGCCGTACCTGGCGATCGTGGTGGGTCTCTCGTTGATCCTGCTGCTGCTCGTGTTCCGTTCCATCTGGGTGCCGCTGCTGGCCACCGGCGGCTTCCTGCTCTCGCTTGCCGCTGCGTTCGGGGCGGTCGTTGCCGTTTACCAGTGGGGCTGGCTTGGGATGGTGTTCGGCGTCGAAAATCCGGGCGCTGTGCTCAGCTTCCTGCCCATCATCCTGATCGGTGTCCTGTTCGGACTCGCCATGGACTACCAGGTGTTCATTACCTCGGGCATGCGTGAATCGTTCATGCACGGGGAGTCGGCAAAGCACGCCGTCCGGAGCGGCTTCAGCCATGCCTCTGCCGTGGTCACCGCGGCCGCCATCATCATGGTCAGCGTGTTCGCGGGCTTCATCTTCTCGCACCTGAACATGGTCCGTCCGCTCGGCTTCGCCATGGCCTTCGGCGTGCTGATTGATGCCTTTGTGGTCCGTATGACGATCGTCCCGGCCGTGATGTACCTGCTCGGCGAAAAGGCATGGTGGCTGCCGCGCTGGCTGGACCGCATCCTGCCGGACGTCGACGTCGAGGGCACGAAACTCCGGAAGGATGAGACCGCCGTCGTAACAGAAGCGGAAGAGGTCGGCGCACGCTGACAGAGCGCTTCGTCGTCCTTAGGGGCCGCCCGCCGATCACTTGATCGGCGGGCGGTCCCTTTTTCTGCAGTTAATTTCTGCTGTTAGTCTTCCGCTGTCTGTGACCCGGCTACGCCGCGAATGGAGCATAGCGGAGGGCACGCCTGCGAATCTTGGCGTGGTGGCGGAGTTCTTTCCGCTGACGTACTGCTTCCGGGCAGCCGGAGTCCAAGGCCGGGCTCCCGCGTTGAGTTCCCGGCAAAGGCGGTGCAGTGGATCGGCAGCTGTGGCCGGTGGGCGTTGTCAGCCGGATGGCATGCCTGGTCCCGCCGGGGACATGTGGTCCGGTCAACGGGTGAGCCGTCCAGCCCGGCGCTTCCTTGGTGTGGTTGCAGGCTTCGCAGAGCCCGGCACCGTTGTCCTGTGTTGTAGCTCCGCCGCCGTGCCAGGGGACGATGTGGTCCAGATGGCGGATGGGTGCGTCGCAGTAGGGCGTGCGGCAGGTGTCGTCGCGTGCCTCGATGAAGCGGCGGAGTCCCGCGGGGAAAAGCCGGGCGCGGGAATCCATCGCCACCAGCTCGCCCGTGGCAGGGGCCGTGTACAGACGACGGATCCAAGTGTTGAAGGCTTGATCCCGGATAGAAGGCGCAGCTCCGCCACGGTCAATGATGCTTCTGGCCCAGCCGCCTGGGACCACACCGTAGCCGGGAAGGCGTGCCGGTTCGCTGTCACCTTGAAAGAGGGTCCGATCAGTCATGACGAGCTGGATTTCGATGCCTGTAAAGCCGCCCGGCGTCCCGGTCACGCGTTCGACCAGGTCATCGGCCATGATTTGTCCGCGGGAGCGAGGATCTCCGCCGCTGCGGACAGACTCCGCGTTACGGACAAGAGCAGCATGAACGGCGACACCGGCCGAGACGGGCAACAGGGCGGTCAGATAGCACATGGTGTCCGGAGCCGGGCGGAGGCTGACGTGACGCTCGGCTGCGGCGTGGCTGGCCCGCTGGGTGACAGAACGGGGGTCACGGCGGTAAGCCGCGGCTCGGACGGCAGCGATGATTCCCCGGTCACCTACCCCGTCAAAGGCGGCAGTGTCGGGCGCGAGTTCCTCGTCCACGGCGCAGCGGTCCTCCGCCGACAGGCACGCCGTCTCCTTGACCAGTAACGTTGCGCGCCACTCATTCAGTTGCCCGGTCTCCAGCGCGGCGAGGGTTCGGGGCATCTCGGTCACCATAGCCTCGGCCAGGCCCAGCAACCTGTCTCCCTTGGACGGGGATTCGCGACGGGCGAGCGCGATCTGCGCTCCGATGCCTGCCCCGCATTGGTCTGCGGGTACTCCGGCGTCAGACTGTTGGCGGCGCTGCTGCCGGTCAAATGCGACAGTCAGCCGGGCCTGACGGGCAGACAACGCAGATTTCCTGTCCTCCAACGCCCGAATCTCCTCAATCAAGCGAGCGCCGTCCTCCTCAGGCATGCCACCATTCAGGTCAATGACCGCATCTTCCGCAACCGGCCGTTGACCGCAACTGCAAGCACAGCGGAAATCACCCTGGCGTGCTGCCAGCGCCGCTTCCGGTCCGGGATATCCTTCCATGGCTCAAGTGTCCCTTTGGGCTACGACATTAATGAGGGCAAACAGGAGCCGGTCGCCCGCTTCGTGTGCCATTGGGGACGTGCCCACTCCGGTCGTAGCTATCGGCGCACGACTTAGGACAGCCGCCACCTCAAGACGCGTTATGACAGGAGCCAATGCGGCGCCCAGCTCCTCCAGCCGCCGACAGAATTCGATCTGCTCGGCGCCGCCCTCAGGCACCTTGATCTGTTGAAGCGCGTGCAAGCACATTGCTACCACGCCGCGGAGGTTGTCTCCATCACGTCCGGCCATTGCCCGTGCCGCTTCCGATCCCTGGTTCCCGTCCATGAACCAACTATCCCGCCGACCTCCGACAATAAGCCCGAGCGAGAAATCCTGAGCGAAAAGACCCCGCGACAATGAGACTCAGGGGGAACTAGGCTGGAGCGGTGACCCGCCTCATTCTTGCCTCCCAGTCCCCCGCACGCACCAAACTGCTGAGCCACGCCGGCATCCGGCACGAGATCCTGGTTTCGGACGTGGATGAAGATGCCGTCCAGGCCCGCTACGGCGTCACGGATCCGCACGACACCGCCCTGCTGCTGGCGCGCGCCAAGGCGGAGGCCGTCGCCTCGCTGCCGGAAGCAGACGGCGCACTGGTGCTCGGCTGCGATTCCGTCTTCGAGTTCGACGGCGAGGCGCACGGCAAGCCGTACACGGCCGAGGTCGCCAGGGAGCGAATGCTGCGGATGAGCGGCGCCATGGGCGTGCTGCACACGGGCCACTGGCTGGTGGACTGCCGCGATACCGAGCCCGACGACGGCGGCTCCAACGGCTCCGGCGCCACGCTGGGCTCCGTGACCTCCGCCGAAGTCCATTTCATGGACATGAGCGTCGAAGAAATCGACGCGTACATCGCCACCGGCGAGCCGCTCCAGTGCGCCGGCTCATTCACGATCGACGGCTACGGCGGTGCCTTCATCCGGAAGGTCGACGGCGACCCCCACACCGTCGTCGGACTTTCCATTTCCACCCTTCGCGGGCTGCTGGGCCAGGCGCAGGTAGGCATCACCGAACTGTGGACCGGCGGCGCCATTGACCCCGCCGATGTCCGCGCGGAGTGAGGCAATTCGCAGCTCTTTGTAGCATCCCTACAAAGGACAGGAGCTTTACACGCGGAATCCGCAAGTAATATCGGCGGAACCCTCAAAATCGCGCTAGGCTCCCTGAAGGAAAGAAGGAGACGCCTTGTCAGCAAATTCGGAGCAGTCCGCAAGTCCAGAGCAGTCCACCGCCCCAAGCCACGCAGGTGCCGCCCTGACGAGCTCCAAGCGGCTGAGCAAAGTCCTCATCGCCAACCGCGGTGAAATCGCCGTGCGCATCATCCGAGCCGCCCGGGACGAAGGCATCACCTCGGTGGCCGTCTACGCCGACCCGGACCGCGACGCCCTGCACGTGCGCCTGGCGGATGAGGCCTACGCACTGGGCGGCAACACCGCTGCCGAGTCCTACCTGGTGATGGAAAAGCTCATCGAAGTGGCGCACCAGAGCGGCGCCGACGCCATCCACCCGGGCTACGGCTTCCTGGCCGAAAACGCACAGTTCGCCGCCATGGTCATCGGTGCGGGCATCACCTGGATCGGCCCCTCCCCGGAGGCAATTTCCGCCCTCGGCGACAAGGTCCAGGCACGGCACATCGCCGAAAAGGTGGGCGCACCGCAGGTCCCCGGCACCGCCGACCCCGTGGAATCCGCAGAAGAGATCCTCGAGTTCGTGGACAAGTTCGGCCTGCCGGTGGCCATCAAGGCGGCTTTCGGCGGCGGTGGACGCGGCATCAAGGTGGCCCGCACGCGCGAGGAGATTCCGGAACTGTTCGAATCGGCCGTCCGCGAGGCCGTCGCTGCGTTCGGGCGCGGAGAATGCTTCATCGAGCGCTTCCTGGACGCCCCGCGGCACGTCGAAACCCAGTGCCTGGCGGACGCGTACGGCAACGTCGTGGTGGTCTCCACCCGCGACTGCTCTCTGCAGCGCCGCAACCAGAAGCTGGTGGAGGAGGCGCCCGCTCCCTTCCTGACCGAAGAGCAGAACCGCCGCCTCTACGAGTCGTCCAAGGCCATCCTCAAGGAGGCCGGCTACCTCGGCGCCGGAACGTGCGAGTTCCTGGTGGGCCAGGACGGCACCATCTCGTTCCTTGAGGTCAACACCCGCCTCCAGGTGGAGCACTGTGTCTCCGAGGAAGTCACCGGAATCGACCTCGTCCGCGAACAGTTCCGGCTGGCCCGCGGCGAAAAGCTGGGCTACGACGATCCCGAGGTGCGCGGACACTCCATCGAATTCCGCATCACCGGCGAAGACCCCGGCCGCAACTTCATGCCCGCCCCGGGCACCATCACCACGTTGAAGAACCCCACCGGCCCCGGCATCAGGGTTGACTCCGGCGTAGAGCAGGGCGACGTGATCAGCGGCAACTTCGACTCGATGCTCTCCAAGCTGATCGTCACCGGCGCCACCCGTGAGCAGGCACTGCAGCGCTCCCGCCGGGCCCTGGAGGAGATGGTGGTCGAGGGCATCCCCACCGTCATTCCGTTCGACCTCGCAGTGGTCACCAACCCCGACTTCGCCCCGGCCGAGGGACCGTTCAAGGTCCACACCCGCTGGATCGAGACGGCGTTCGTCAACGACATTCCGGCGTGGACGCCTGACGGCGCCGAAGGTGAGGCGTCCGACGCCGGGGATCGCCAGCGCGTTGTCGTCGAGGTGGGCGGCAAACGCCTTGAGGTGGTGCTTCCGGCGTCACTCGGCTCGTTCAGCACCGGCGGCCCGGGCAAACCGGCCAAGGCCAAGAAGCGTTCCCGCTCCGGCGGACCGGCGGCTGCTGCGGGCGGCAACTCGCTGACCTCTCCCATGCAGGGGACCATCGTGAAGGTGGCAGTTGTGGAAGGCGACATTGTTGCCGAAGGTGATCTCGTCGTCGTACTCGAAGCGATGAAGATGGAGCAGCCGCTCACGGCCCACCGTGCGGGCACCATTACCGGCCTGGTCGCCATCGCGGGCGAGACGGTCTCCGCCGGTGCCGTGATCGCCACGATCGAGGACTAAGCCGCCTCCGGCTCCTTCCCGGTCCGCCGGCACAGCAATGCCCGCCGCCCCCGGCGCGCCCATGGCGCCCGGGGGCGGCTCCATGCAGACTTAGCGTGTGAAGCCATTTCTACTGCTTGCCTCACGCGCCGAGGACAAGGCTGCCGAGGAAGAATACGAGGCCTACCTGCGCTATGGCGGACTTGAGCCCGCACAGTTGCGCCGCATCCGAATGGAAGCCGGGCCCATGCCGGACCTGGACCTCTCCGATTACTCCGGGGTGATCGTAGGCGGCAGCCCCTTCACCTCCAGCGACCCGGCGGACCACAAAAGCCCGGCCCAGCACCGGGTGGAGCGTGAATTGCGCCTGCTGCTGGACCGCATTGTGCCGGCGGATTTCCCGTTCCTCGGCGCCTGCTACGGGGTCGGTACGCTGGGCCTGCACCAGGGCGCGGTCATTGACCGGACCTACGGTGAAGGCCTGGGCGGCACCACCATCAAGCTGACAGCGGAAGGCCTGCAGGATCCCCTCCTGCGCGGACTGCCGGAAAGCTTCACGGCGTTTACCGGCCACAAGGAAGCCGTCAGCGTCCTTCCCTCCCACGCGGTGCTCCTGGCCAGTTCCGCGGCCTGCCCGGTGCACATGTTCCGGATCAAGGCCAACCTGTACGCCACACAGTTCCACCCGGAGCTCGACGCCGACGGGCTGGTCACCCGGATCGATATCTACCGCCACGCCGGCTACTTCCCGCCGGAGTCGGCGGAGGTGCTGATGGAGAACGCCCGGCAGTTCATTGCGGCGGAGCCGATGAAAATCCTCAGCAACTTCGTGGAGCGCTACGCAAGGTAGCGGCCGCAAATGACAAATGCCCGGCACCCCCGCGAAGGGTGCCGGGCATTTCCAGTGTCGGATTACCGGGTCAGGCTACGTTGTTCTCGTAGTCCAGGTCCCGTGTTTCCTTGCTCAGGAAGAGCGCCACAAGCGTCAGCACGGCCATGACGCTGAGGTACACGCCCACCAGCACGGGGCTGCCCTTGGCCATTTCCCAAAGCCACACCGCGATGAAGGGGGCCACGGCCGCACCCAGGATGCTGGAGACGTTGTAGCTCACGGCGGACCCCGTGTAGCGGACGTTGGTGGGGAACAGTTCGGGCAGCAGCGCACCCATGGGTCCGAAGGTCAGCCCCATCAGGGTGAAGCCGAGGATCAGCAGGGCCATGGTGCCCACGAAGCCGCCGCTGAACAGGGGGACGAACAGCAGTCCGAAGACGAAGATTCCCGCGGTGACTGCGAGGAGCATCTTGCGGCGGCCGTACTTTTCTGCCAGCGGGCCGGACACCAGGGTGAAAATGCCGAAGAACACGACGCCGGCAATCAGCATCCAGAGGAAGTCGTTGCGCGTGTAGCCCAGGCCGGGGACGAACGCCGCGGCTGCGGCCTCGGTCATCGGCTTTCCGGCCTTCTCGGCGGCGGCCCTCGCGGCGTCCAGCGTGGCGGGGCGCGTTCCATAGGTGAGGGTGAACGTAGTCATCAGGTAGAACAGCACGTACGTGGCCAGCATGATGAACGTACCCAGGATGAGCGGGCGCCAGCTGGTCTTGAAGACACGGCCGATGGGAAGCTTGGCCACTTCGTTGGATTCCAGGACCTTGGTGAAGGCCGGCGTTTCAATCAGCTTGAGGCGGACGTAGAGCCCGATGATCACCATGACGGCGCTGAGCAGGAACGGCACTCGCCAGCCCCAGGCTTCAAACGCCTGCGGGGAGAGCTGGTAGCTGGCCACGAGGAAGATCACGTTGGCAATGATGAAGCCGATGGGCGCACCCAGCTGCGGGAACGTGCCGTAGATGGCCCGCTTGTTGGCGGGGGCGTTCTCGGTGGCCAGGAGGGCCGCGCCGCTCCATTCCCCGCCGAGGGCCAGGCCCTGGGCGAAGCGCATGACCACCAGGAGTGCCGGCGCCCAGAAGCCCCAGCCCGGTACCAGCGCCGTGGGGAGGCAGCCGATCAGGAACGTTGCGATGCCCATGGTCAGCAGCGATGCCACCAGGGTGCCCTTGCGGCCGAATTTGTCCCCGAAGTGGCCGAAGACCACGGAACCGAGCGGCCGGGCGATAAACGCCACACCGAACACGGCGAAGGAGCTCAGCAGCTGGGTGGTCTCATTCTGTCCCGGGAAGAACAGTTTGGGGAATACGAGCACAGCGGCAGTTGCGTAGACGTAGAAGTCGTAGAACTCAACAGTGGTCCCGATGAGGCTGGCGACGATCACGCGCCCGCGCGAGTTAACCTGCTTGGCTGACCCCGGCTGCGGTGAGGTGGCAGTGGATGACATGTAGTAACGCTTTCGTGAGAAACCGGGCGGGTGCCCCAAAAGACTGCCCGGCTAAGGGATACGTATCTCTCAATAATAGTTCCCGCCGTCCAGCGACTGGACAAAGGGTCCAGTATGCGGACGTTTCGATTTGTCTCACAAAGCGGCGCCTCACGCCGTCACAAATGCCCCGATAGGCAAACTTCACAGCACGTTAACAAACGGCGACGGTTGACGAAACGCGCCATCCCTACCTTTGAAGAACAACAAACCCCCGAAGGAGGTACACCGTGACTGTTGACCGCACGGCAGAGGCCGGCGCACAGCCCGGAACTACCCGCACCGTTCACGCCCCCGCCCTTGAAGTCCGCCCCGGCCGCTGGATCGCCAACTGGGATGCCGAGAACAAGGAGCAGTGGGAGTCCCAGGGCCGTTCCATCGCCCGGCGCAATCTGAACTGGTCCATCTTCGCCGAATTCCTCGGCTTTGTCGTCTGGCAGCTCTGGTCCATCGTGGTGGTCCAGCTCCCCGCAGCAGGCTTCACTTTCTCCACGTCCGAAATCTTCTGGCTGATCTCCATGCCCAGCCTGGTGGGTGCCACCCTCCGCATCCCCTACACGTTCATGGTCCCAAGGTTCGGCGGCCGCAACTGGACCATCGTCTCCGCGCTGCTGCTCCTGATCCCCTCCATTGGGCTGGCGCTGTGTGTCTCCAACCCGGCGACACCGTTCGGCGTCATGCTCCTGGTCGCTGCCCTGGCCGGCTTCGGCGGCGGCAACTTCGCGAGCTCCATGGCCAACATCACGTTCTTCTACCCGGCCCGCGAAAAGGGCTGGGCCCTGGGCCTGAACGCCGCCGGCGGCAACATGGGTGCCGCCGTCGCACAGCTCGCTGTCCCGATCGCCATCACGCTCCTGGCCGCCGGAACCGTCAACCTTCCGGTCGCAGGCCTGATGTGGGTTCCGCTGATCCTGCTCGCAGCGTTCGGCGCCTTCAAGTACATGGACAACCTCACCAGCGCCAAAGGTGACGTGGCAGGCTCGATCGCAGCGCTCAAGGAACCGCACCTGTGGATCATGGCCCTGCTGTACATCGGCACCTTCGGTTCGTTCATCGGCTTCGCCGGGGTGTTCCCCAAGCTGATCAAGGACTACTTCCCCGCTTTCTCCTCCATCGGAGTGGGCACGGTGGCACTGTCCCTCGCCTTCCTCGGACCTTTGGTGGGTTCACTGGCCCGCCCCTACGGCGGACGCATGGCTGACCGAATGGGCGGCGCCCGCATGACCGTTGCCGCCTTCGCCTCCATGGCCGTCATCACGCTGACCATGATCTGGACCCTGCCGCTGAAGAACTTCTGGCTCTTCCTGGTGCTCTTCCTGATGCTCTTCACCGCAAGCGGCTTCGGAAACGGCGCCACCTACCGGATGATCCCCATCATCTTCGCCACCAACAGCAGGGCAGCCCGCAACGGCGCCAGCTCGGTGGCAACCCAACGCCTGGCCTCCTCGGCCCTGGGCCTGATCTCGGCTATCGGCGCCTACGGCGGGTTCGTTATCCCGCAGGTGCTGAACGCGTCCAACCAGGCCAGCGGTTCGTACACCCCCGCTTTCTACGGCTTCGTCGGGGCATACGTCCTGATGCTGGTGGTCTGCTGGGCCTGCTACATCCGCAACGCCAACCGAAATGCGATGGGACACGTCTAACATGACCACAAGCGCCGACACGCACTGCCCCTACTGCGCCTTGCAGTGCGCCATGACGCTGAAGTCCCCAGCGGCTCTGACCCCGGCTGTCCAGCCGGGGTCAGACCCCGTGCCGGCTCAACCTGTCCTGGAGGTATCCGGACGCGACTTCCCCACCAACCGCGGCGGCCTCTGCCGCAAGGGCTGGACGTCCGCGTCCCTGCTGAGCCACCCCGGACGCGTCACCGAGCCCATGCTGAAGGGCTCCGACGGAGTCCATCGTCCCGTGAGCTGGGATGACGCCCTGAAGCTCATCACCGCAGCCGTCAAGGAGACCAGGTCCCGCTACGGCGCGGACGCCGTCGGCGTTTTCGGCGGCGGCGGCCTGACCAACGAAAAGGCCTACATGCTGGGCAAGTTCGCCCGCCTCGCCCTGGGCACGTCCCGGATCGACTACAACGGCCGGTTCTGCATGTCCTCCGCAGCCGCCGCCGGCATGAGGGCATTCGGCGTGGACCGCGGACTGCCGTTCCCGCTCGAAGACCTCGACAACGCCAGCACCATCCTGATGCTCGGCTCCAACGTGGCCGAGACCATGCCGCCCTTCGTGCAGCACCTGCAGGGAGTACGCGACGCCGGCGGGCTGATTGTGGTGGACCCCCGCCGTTCCGCCACTGCCGCGTTCACTTCCGACGGCGGCGGCCTGCACCTGCAGCCGCTGCCGGGCACCGACCTCGCCCTGCTGCTGGGTCTCTCCCACGTAGTGATCCACGAAGGCCTGGCCGACACCGATTTCATCCAGGCGCGCACCAGCGGCTTCGACGCCCTGGTCCGCAGCGTCAACGCCTTCTGGCCCGAGCGGGTCCAGTCCCTGACCGGGGTTCCCGCCGACCTCATCCGCGAAACGGCGCGCAGGCTGGCCCACGGCGCTGCCCAGGGTGGAAGCTACATCCTGACGGGCCGCGGCGTGGAGCAGCACGTTGACGGGACGGACACCGCCACCGCCGCCATCAACCTGAGCCTGCTGCTCGGACTGCCGGGTTCCGCCCGCAGCGGCTACGGCACCCTCACCGGCCAGGGCAACGGCCAGGGCGGACGCGAACACGGCCAGAAGGCCGATCAGCTCCCCGGCTACCGGAAGATCACCGACCCCGCGGCCCGCGCGCACGTGGCCAAGGTGTGGGGCGTGCCGGAATCGTTGATTCCCGGGCCCGGCCTCCCCGCCGTCCAGCTCCTGAAGTCCCTCGGACAGCCCGACGGCGTCCGATGCCTCTTCGTGCACGCCTCCAACATCGCGGTGGCCTCCCCTGATGCAAACGCAGTCATTGCGGGCCTCCGCAGCCTGGACTTCCTGGTGGTCTGCGATTTCTTCGTCTCCGAAACAGCCGCCGAAGCAGACCTGATCCTGCCGGTCCTTCAGTGGGCGGAGGAGGAAGGCACGCTGACCAACCTTGAGGGGCGCGTGCTGCGCCGCCGCCGTGCCCTGCAGCCGCCGGCCGGAGCCCGCAGCGAACTCTGGATCATGGCACGGCTCGCCGAAGCGCTCGACGCCCCGTCCACCTACAGCGAGGATCCCGAGACGGTCTTCGAGGAACTGCGCCTGGCCTCCGCCGGCGGGCTCGCTGACTACTCCGGCATCGACTATGCGATGCTGGACCGCGGCGAGGCCGCCTACTGGCCCTACCCCGTGGGAAGCAGCGGCACGCCGCGGCTGTTCCTGGACGGTTTTGCCCATGCCGACGGCAAGGCGGTCATGACGCCGGTGGCGCCCCGCCGCCGTCGTACTCCGGCAGCGAACCCCGCCCGGGACAACACAGCCTCAGGCGCCAAGACCATGACGCTCATTACCGGCCGCCTGCTGGAGCATTACCAGTCCGGGTCGCAGACCCGACGCGTGTCCGAGCTGCTGGAGTCCCAGCCGGAGGCAAAGCTGCAGATCCACCCCGCGGCCGCGGCGTCCATGGGCATCACCGACGGCGCGTTCGTATCCGTGGCCAACGAGCGCGGCGAGGTGCTCTGCCGCGCCGAACTCAGCACGGCGATCCGGCCCGAGACTGTCTTCCTGCCGTTCCACTTCCCGGAGCTCGAGAGCGCCAACCGGCTGACGGAGGCCGCTACCGATCCCATCTCCGGGATGCCGGAGTTCAAATTCAACAAAGTCTGGGTCCGGGCGGCCGCCAACGGACTTCAGCACAGCGTTCTTCAGACATCGGAGGCCTCATGAGTGAGCAGATAGTAATTGTTGGCTTTGGTCCGGTTGCCGCACGGCTGGTCGATGAGCTGCTGCCCGCGGTCCGTGGCGGACTGGCCCGCCTGACCGTGATCGGCGAGGAGGCGGACGCCGCCTACAACCGCGTGCTGGTGGCCGACCTCGGCGTCGGGCGCACCACCGCGGGCGCGCTGGCGCTGTCCGACGCCGCCGCGCTGATCGCCGACGGCGTGGACGTCCGGCTCGGCGTCCGCGTCCGCCGGGTGGACCGCGCCCGCCAGCAGGTGATCCTCACGGACGGCACCAAGCCCCGCTATGACCGGCTGGTGTTTGCCACCGGTTCGCGTCCGGTCATCCCCAACCTGACCGGCCTCAACCCGGACCCGGCCCACCCGGTATTGCCCGCCGGCGTGACCGCGCTGCGCGACCTGCGCGACGCCGAGGTGCTCCGCCAGGCTGTTTCCGGCGGCAAGCGCGTTGTGGTGCTGGGCGGCGGCGTCCTGGGACTCGAGACAGCCCTGGCCGCCGCCGAAGAGGGTGCCACGGTGACCGTGGTCCACAACGGACCGCACCCGCTGGGCCGGAACATCGACCGCGGCGGCGGAGCGGTGCTGGCCGCCAGCCTGCGCAACTGCGGCGTCCGGATGGCCGGCAACGCGCGCTCCACCGGGATTGAACACAACGCTCCCGACGGCGGCTTCTCCGCCCTGCTGCTGGATGACGGTTCAGCGATCGACGGCGACCTGCTGGTGCTGTCCTGCGGCGTCCGGCCGCGCGTGGAACTGGCCGAAGGCTGCGGGCTGTCCACCGGCGCGGGCATCCTGGTGGACCACAAGCTGCGGGCACACCATGAGCCCCACATTTTCGCGATCGGCGACTGCGCCGAAGTCCGCTGCCCCGACCCTTCCTGCAGTGAGTGCCGCAGCGCGCCCGGCCCCTCCGGCCTGGTGGGCCCGGGCTGGCGGCAGGCGGGGTGGCTCGCCGAGTACCTGACGCTCCTCGCCGAGGGATCCCCTGCGGGATTCGGCGAAGGTTTCGGCGAAGGTTCCGGCGACGCCGGTCCGGCGGACGTGGCGGATTCCCTGCCCGAGCTGCCGATGGAAAAGCCGGGTGTTATCGTCCTCAAGGCCCGCGGCCTGAACATGGCCGTGGCAGGCGATAATGCCGCAGATCCGTGGGACGACGAGGTTTTGACGGCCGGTGCGGTGAACGGCCGTCCGCGCCTGCAGATCGCTCAGTGGGCGGATCCGGAACACGGCCGCTACATCAAGATGACAACGCGCGGCGGAGTCTTGGAGGGCCTCGTGGCCGTGGGCATGCCCCGCACTGCGGCGGAGCTGGTGTCCCTGTTCGAGCGCGGCGACGAGCTCCCCGCCGACAGGTCGCTCCTGCTGCGCCTTGACGGACCGGACCAGCTGGCAGCCCCGGGAAGCAGCGACCCCGCCCGCACCGTCTGCCGGTGCGCCGGGGTCAGCGGCACCAAGATCCAGGACGCTGTTGCTGACGGCTGCTCCACCGTGGCTGAGGTTTCCGGCGCCACCCGTGCCGGCACCGGCTGCGGCGGCTGCCACTCCGACATCAAGGACATCATCGAAAAACACTTCCAGGCGGCGGCAGCCGCCTGACGTGATGTGATGTGATGGCGGCTCGCCCGGTGCGCCGGGAAGCCTGGCTTCGCCGCTGACCCGTTCAAGGGACTTATGCCCCTTGTCCCTCCTGCGGCCCCGGGGTGTCATGGAAGCCAGAGTCAGTGGATCCGAGGGGTTGCCATGTTCAGCGTCACGATCTTCCTGGCCGCGGCCGCGCTCATCGTTGCTGCCGCCGTCATGGGCATCGTCTCCCTGCGGCGGCCGGACCGTTCCGTCCGCGCCCGGGCACTGGTGTGGACGGCAGCCGCCATCATGACGGCCTTCACGGTCCTCGCCGGCCTGTTCGTCAGCGGCTATGCCCTGACTGATCCCGGCGGCCCCGAGGGAATCATGCTGGTTTTGTGGTGGGCCGTTGCCCTGGCCGTCCTGGCCGTCCTTGCCTGGCTTCGTCCCTCGTGGGCCACACCGGTACTGGCCCTGCTGGCCGCGTTGGTGGTCGTGGCGGGAATTTGGTTCGCCCTGGATTCCGTGTCGTGGCGCGAGTTCGAGAACGCCAACGGCCCGGTCCGCGCCGTGGCCGTGCTGGTCCTCGCGTTCCCTGCAGCCGTCCTGGGCCTGAAACGAACGGCCACGGCGGGCTGGCTATTGCTGGCCCTCGGCCTGGGCCCGATAGCCTTCTCAGCCCTGGGGAACCTCGCCGGAGTGGTGTCCCTCTCCGCCGTCAGCGTGATCCCGCTGATCACGGGACTGCTGTTTCTGGTGGCGGCCCGGATGACCCGCGCCGCGGTGTCCACTGAGCACGTGGGTGCCTTGCCGGCCTGACGTTACATATGAACGTGCAGGCGCCGTGCCGCTTCCGAGATGGAACCGCTGAGTGACGGGTACACCGTGAAGGTGCTGGCGACGTCGTCGACGTGCAGTTTCTGCGTGACCGCGATGGAGATCGCGAAGATCAGCTCGGACGCGTTCGGGCCCACCACCACACCGCCGATCACCGTGCCGGAGCCCTTGCGGGCGAAGATTTTGACGAAGCCGTCCCGGTGGTTGCGCATCTTGGCCCGGGCGTTGCTGCGCAGCGACAGCTTCACCACGTCGCCCTGGTACTTTCCGGAGTCGATCTCGGCCTCGGACACGCCGACGTTGGCGATCTCGGGCGAGGTGAAGATATTCGAAGCCACCTGGTGCAGCTTGAGCGGGGTCACGCTGTCGCCCATGAAGTGGGCCACCGCGATGCGGCCCTGCATGGCAGCGACGGAGGCGAGCGCAAGGACGCCGGTGCAGTCGCCGGCGGCGTAGATGTTCGGAGCCGTGGTGCGGGAGACGCCGTCCACCTTGATGTGGCCGCTCTCGGTGAGTGCCACGCCGGCTTCTTCAAGGCCGATACCGGCCGTATTGGGAATGGACCCGACACAAACCAGGCAGTGGCTGCCGGTGACCTGGGAGCCGTCGCCCAGGGTGACCACCACGCCGTCTTCCGTGCGTTCCACTGTTTCAGCGCGTGAACGGGAGAGCACTTTCACGCCGCGGCGTTCAAAGACGCCCTCCAGAACCTCGGCGGCGTCGGTGTCAGAGCCCGGCAGCACGCGGTCGCGGCTGGAAATCAGGGTGACCTTGGAGCCCAGGCCGTTGTAGGCGGAGGCGAATTCCGCACCGGTCACACCGGAACCCACCACGATGAGTTCTTCAGGGAGCTCGTCCATGTTGTAGATCTGCGCCCAGTTCAGGATCCGGTCGCCGTCAGGCCGGGCGGTGGGAAGTTCACGCGGGTGGGCGCCCACCGCAAGCAGGATGGTGTCCGCTTCCACCGTTTCGGTGCCGTCCACGGTGAGGACCTCAATGGTGTGGCTGTCCAGCAGCTTGCCGGAGCCGATCAGGATGCGCACGCCCTGGTGTTCCAGGCCGGTGCGGATGTCCTCGGACTGCTTCCGCGCCAAGCCGAGCAGGCGGTCGTTGATGTGCTTCAGGTCCGCGCGCATCACGGGGGCGAAATCGCCGCCGTCGACGTCGAACTTCACTCCCAGCTCCCCCGCCTCGCCGACGCGGGTCATCAGGTCCGCCGTCGCGATCAGGGTTTTGGAAGGTACGACGTCGGTGAGCACCGCCGAGCCGCCCAGGCCCGCCCGCTCAATGATGGTGACTTGTGCCCCCAGCGAGGCGGCCACCATGGCGGCTTCATAGCCGCCGGGCCCTCCGCCGAGTATTGCGATGCGAGGTGAGCTGAAATCCGGATGCGTAGTCACAAAGATCCATTCTCTACCCATCCGCCGCCGCACACCAATAAAAGGGACCTGCGCCACTGCTGGGCACGGCCCCGCGGGCACGATAACTTGTACCAGTGAGTAATACAGAATTCCTGAACACGGACCCCTTTGACGCCGCGCGCGCCGCCGCCGACTACATCGCCGAAGAGACGGGCGTGGACAGCCACGACGTCGCCCTGGTGCTCGGCTCGGGCTGGGGCGACGCCGCGGACCTGATCGGCGAGACCACTGCGACGTTGTCCGCGGACGAGGTCCCCGGTTTCTCCGCACCGGCAGTGGAGGGCCATGTAGGCACCATCCGCTCCGTCCTGACCAGGGAAGGCAAGCGGGCGCTGGTGCTGGGCGCCAGGACGCACTACTACGAGGGCAAGGGCGTCCGCGCCGTAGTCCACGGGGTCCGGACCGCTGCGGCGGCCGGCTGCAAGGTCCTGGTGGTGACCAACGGCTGCGGCGGCCTCAACGAAGACTGGGCTCCCGGCACTCCCGTGCTCATCAAAGATCACATAAACCTCACCGCCACCTCACCGCTGGAAGGCGCAACATTCGTTGACCTGACAGATCTCTACTCGGCACGGATCCGCGGGCTGGCCCGCGAAGTTGATCCGTCCCTCGACGAAGGCGTGTACGCGCAGTTCACCGGCCCGCACTACGAAACGCCCGCGGAAGTGCAATACGCCAAGCGGATCGGGGCCGACCTGGTGGGCATGTCCACAGCGCTCGAAGCCATCGCCGCCCGTCACGCGGGCATGGAGGTTTTCGGCATCTCACTGGTAACCAACCTTGCCGCCGGCATCAGCCCGGTGCCGTTGAGCCATGAGGAAGTGCTGGAAGCCGGGCAGGCCGCCGCTCCGCGCATCTCCAAGCTGCTCGCGGAAATCATCGCCAAGCTCTGAGCCGACACCGCATGGCCGCGCCCGCCGGGCACTAGTTCCTGGCGAACTAGCTCCTGGCGGGCATCAGCCGGCGGAGGACGTCCTTACGGGAGCCGGGAAACTTCCGCTCGACTGAGGCGGCAATGCCCGCAATGGTCTGCCGCGAGAGCGTCTGCCGCCAGGCAAGCTCGGCCTGCCGCATGGTCTGGGACACCAGGCAACTTCGGAGGTAGTCTTCACCGGGGTCCGCCCCGGGCGCGTTCGCGAGAATGGATTCGCAGCGAAAAGCGGGTTCCGGACCCTCAATGGCCAGGACAACGTCCAGCACGGTGATCTTTTCCGCGCCCCGCGCCAGCTGGAAGCCGCCGCGTGGTCCGGAGACGGAATACAGGATGCCCGCGCGGACCAGCGCCTGGAGCTGCTTGTTCAGGTAGGCGGCGGGTAACTGATACAGCTCAGCCAGCCGGGCACTGTTCACCGCCTCCCCCGAGGGGGCCCAGGACATGTTCACGCAGCAGTGCAGCGCCCACTCAACTCCCTGCCCCATCTTCATTTTTCAGACATTACGTGTCCGGAAAATTTACTGTCAAGGTTCCCCCTGCGCTTGTCGGACAGCCAATCGCGGACGTTAGGCGATAGCTTTGTTCCTATGACGTCTTCCGATGCCGACCTTCCGCAGCTGCTGAGCGACGCCCGGGACTGGGCCGCCCAGGACCCGGATCCGGCCACTGCCGCCGCTTTGACAGAACTCATCCAGCGCTCAGGGGACGGCGTTCCGTCCGCCCGCCAGGAACTCGAGGACAGCTTCAGCGGAACGCTGCAGTTCGGCACCGCCGGCCTCCGCGCCGCGCTGGGTCCCGGGCCGAACCGGATGAACCGCGTGGTTGTCCGGCGCGCGGCGGCCGGGTTCGCGGCGTTCCTGACCGGCGCCGTCGCGGCCGCTTCGCCGGGCACCCGGCCCCGCGCCGTCGTCGGCTATGACGCCCGCTATAACTCCGACATTTTCGCGGAGGAGACCGCTGCGGTCTTCACGGCCGCGGGCATCGACACCTTCCTGATGCCGCAGGCGCTCCCGACTCCGCTGCTCGCCTACGCTGTACGCGCCCTGGATTGCGACGGCGGTGTGATGGTGACCGCCAGCCACAACCCTCCGCAGGACAACGGCTACAAGGTTTACCTCGGCAGGCACGCCGTGGAGGAAAGCGGACGCGGAGCGCAGATCGTGGCACCCTACGACGCCCGGATCGCCGCGGAAATCGACCGCGTGGGCACGCTCGACTCCATTACCCTGGCCCCCGCGGGCTGGACTGTTCTGGAGCCGTCAATCGCTGCCGACTACCAGGCAGCAGTGGCTGCCCTGGCACTGCCCGCGCAGTTCCCGGCCCGTGACCTGAAGATCGTCCTGACCCCCATGCACGGGGTGGGCGGCGACACCGCCGTCGCCGTGCTGAAGGCGGCAGGATTCGACGACGTCACCCTGGTCTCCGAACAGGCGCGGCCGGACCCGGATTTCCCCACGGTCAACTTCCCCAATCCGGAGGAGCCCGGCGCCCTGGATCTTGCGCTGGAAACGGCGGCCCGCGTGGACGCCGACATCGTGCTGGCCAACGACCCCGACGCCGACCGTGCAGCCGTCGCCGCCAAGGATCCTGACACCGGCGCCTGGCGCATGCTGCGGGGTGACGAAGTGGGCGCACTGCTGGGGGCGCACATTGTGGCCCGGCTCGCTGCCGGCGGCGAAAGCCCGGCACACGGTGTCTTCGCGAACTCGATCGTGTCCTCGCGGCTGCTGGCACGGATCGCCGCTGCCGCCGGGTACGCGCATGAGGAAACCCTGACCGGCTTCAAGTGGATTTCCCGCGTTCCGGGCCTGCTCTACGGCTACGAGGAAGCGCTCGGATACTGCGTGGCCCCGGACCTGGTCCGGGACAAGGACGGCATTTCCGCCGCCGTACTGATCGCGGAGCTCGCGGCCGCGGCGAAGGCGGACGGCAAGACCATTTTCGATACCCTCGACGAGTTGTACCTGGTGCACGGGCTGCATGCCAGCGACCAGCTCAGTATCCGGGTGGCGGACCTGGGCCTGCTGGACGCCATGATGAACCGCCTCCGCGTGGGGCCGCCGGACTCCTTCGGCGGGTCCGCCGTCGAAACGTTCAAGGACCTGGCCGAAGGCAGCGAAGCCTTGCCCCCGACGGACGGGCTGCTCTACCTCACGAAGGACCTCAGCCGGGTGATCATCCGTCCCAGCGGCACGGAACCGAAACTCAAGTGCTATCTTGAGGTCATCCGGAGCGTGGGCTCGGCCGCCGAGCTGCCCGAGGCACGGCAGGCGGCACGGGCAGCGCTCGACGGCGTCCTGGTGGATGTGCGGGAGGCCCTGGGGCTCTAGCTAGAGCTCAACCTCGACGAAGCCATCCACCACACGGGTGCGGAACGTGGGGAGGCGGAGCCCGGCGGTGCCGAAGCACTCGCCTGTTTCGAGGTCGTAGACCTCTTTGTGCAGGGGGGACGCAATGGTCTGGCGGGTCCCGCGGGAGCCCACAATGCCGCGGGCCATCACGTGGGCGCCGGTGGCGGGATCTTCCTGGGCCACGGCGAAAACTTCGGCGGCTGCGGTGCGGAACAATGCCACCTGGCGGCCGGCGATCAGTGCGGCCTCACCCCAGGCCAGCTCCAACTCTTCCACGGCGCAGACGCGGTTCCAGCCCGTCGCAAATCCGGTGCTCTGGTCTTCAAGTTCAAGTATTGCGGTCATTTCCGGCCCCTCTCGCATAGCCTGCCGCCCGGCGCTCCGTGGAACGGCTGCCGGGCCCGGACCGCCGACGCGGCCACATCTCCAAGCTAGGGCTGCGGTGTTTCGGCGGCGTGCAGTCAATGTGTCCGGGACGTAAAAGGCAACTCACCTGTCCGGAAATCCGTTCGTGATGCAGAAGTTAAGTTCACGAAACATAAGGGAAACTGAAGCGAAACTGCGCCTACCTAGTCTGGAACGACAAGCTGCAGAGCACCGTCTGCGGCCCATGCGAAAGGCCCACAGTGACCGGACAGACTTCAAGCACCCAGACACCACGCCGCATCGTGGTCGCCGGCGGCGGCCCCGCGGCCCACCGCTTTGCGGACGCAATGCACGCCCGTGGCCTTGAAGGCTGGCAGGTAACCGTGCTCACCGAGGAAGCCCACCTTCCCTACGACCGCGTAGCCCTCAGCAAGGCGCTCACGGACAGCGACGTGGACCTCACCCTTGGCAGCGCCTCGATGTGGGACCACGACGCCCTGTCCCTGAAGACCGGCGAACGCGTCATCAGGATCAACCACGCTGCCAAGTCCGTGGAGACGGCAGCGGGCAACACCTATGAATTCGACGAGCTCGTGGTGGCCACCGGCTCCGACGCCGCCCGCCTGCCGATCCCCGGCGCCGAGCACGTGCACGTCTACCGCACACTCGAAGACGTGTGGGCGATCAACAAGGCAATTGCCGAACTCACCGAAAAGCTCGGCCGCAAGATCACCGCCGTCACCATCGGCGGCGGGCTCCTGGGCCTCGAGTCGGCCGCAGGCACCGAACAGCTCGGCGCGACTCCCGTTGTGATCAACGGCGCCCCCTGGCTCATGAACACCCAGCTGGATGAAGGCGCCGGCCAGGCGCTCGGCCGCCTGATCGAAGCCAAGGGCTTCACCGTCCACGGCGGAGTGTTCCCCTCCGAGGTACTCTCCGAAGACGGCCAGGTCACCGGCGTGCTGATGGCGGACGGCCGCATCATCCCCGCCGACCTCGTCATCGTTGCCATTGGCGTGAAGCCGCGCGACGAACTCTTCCGCGCCGCCGAAGGCGAGGAACAGCTGTTCGATCTCGGCCCGCGCGGCGGCGTCGTCATCACCGACGGCTGTGAAACCCAGATCCCCGGCATCTGGGCCATCGGCGAGGTGGCCAACTTCGGCGGCATGTGCCTTGGCCTCGTGGCACCCGCCAACACCATGGCCGAAATTGTGGCCGACCGCCTGCACGGCGGAGACGCCACTTTCCCGGGCTTCGACACCGCCACCAAGCTCAAGCTCTCCGGCGTGGACGTTGCCAGCTTCGGCGATGCCTTTGCCCGCACCGAACACTCACTGGAGATCGTCTACGCGGACCCGGCCCGCGGCGTCTACCAGAAGATTGTCACCACCGACGATGCCAAGACCCTGCTGGGCGGCATCTTCGTGGGCGACGCCACCCCGTACACAAGCCTCCGTCCCATGCTGGGCCGCGAACTCGCCGCCGAGCCCGGCGCCTACCTCACCGCTGCAGGCGGCGGGGACGCCCCGGAGACCGAACTGCCGGACGACGCCATTCTCTGTTCCTGCAACAACGTGTCGGCTGGAACCATCCGCGACGCCGTCAACGGCTGCGGCGCCTGCGACGGCAACGCGCCCGTCCAGGAACTCGGCGAGCTGAAGGGCTGCACCCGGGCCGGAACCAGCTGCGGTTCCTGCGTGCCGATGCTCAAGAAGCTGCTCGAGACCGAGCTGACCAAGTCCGGCGTCGAGGTCTCCAAAGCGCTGTGCGAGCACATCGAGCTGTCCCGCCAGGAATTGTTCGAAACCATACGGGTCCTGGAACTGACCTCCTTCGAAGAGATCATGGCCAAGTACGGCACCGGCACCGGCTGCGACATCTGCAAGCCGACCATCGCCAACATCCTGGCCAGCCAGAACAGCGCCTATGTGCTCGACGCCGGCCGCGGCACCCTGCAGGACACCAACGACCGCGCCCTCGCCAACATGCAGAAGGACGGCACCTACTCGGTGGTCCCGCGCATCGCCGGCGGCGAGATCACCCCGAAGAAGCTCGGCGTGATCGCAGCCGTGGCGGAGAAGTACAACCTCTACACCAAGATCACCGGAGGCCAGCGGATCGACATGTTCGGTGCCCGGCTGGAGCAGCTCCCGGAGATCTGGAAGGAACTGGTGGACGCCGGTTTCGAGTCCGGCCAGGCCTACGGCAAGAGCCTGCGCACCGTGAAGTCCTGCGTCGGTTCCACCTGGTGCCGCTTCGGCGTCCAGGACTCGGTGGCCATGGCCATCCAGCTCGAGCTCCGCTACCGCGGCCTCCGCAGCCCGCACAAGCTCAAGATGGGCGTCTCCGGCTGTGCCCGCGAATGCGCCGAAGCCCGCGGCAAGGACGTCGGCGTGATCGCCACCGCCGACGGCTGGAACCTGTACGTGGGCGGCAACGGCGGCGCCACCCCGGCCCACGCCCAGCTGCTGGCCAAGGACCTCGACGACGAAATCCTGATCAAGTACATCGACCGCTACTTCATGTACTACATCCGCACCGCCGACCGCCTGCAGCGCACCGCTCGCTGGCAGGAAGAGCTCGACGGCGGTATCAAGCACGTCGAGGACGTGGTGGTCAAGGACACCCTGGGCATCGCCGAGGAACTCGAAGCCGCCATGGCCAAGCACGTCGACACCTACGTCGACGAATGGGCCGACACCCTTAAGGATCCCGAGCGCCTGCGCCGGTTCCGTTCCTTCGTCAACGCCCCCGACCAGAAAGACGACTCCATCACGTTCGTCTCCGACGAGCGCGGCCAGATGCGCCCGGCCACCGCTGAGGAAAAAGGCAAGGTCCTCATCGGGGCCACCATCCCGATGCGTCCCTCCACCCCGGAACTCGACAAGAACGAGGTATAGGCATGCAGCTCAGCATTGATCTCACCGGCCGCGAAGTCCTGGTCACCGGATCCGACCACGCCGCACGGCAGGCGGTCCGCCGCTACCAGGCCGCCGGCGCCGTCGTCTCGAGGCTCAGCACCCCGCAGGGCGCAAGCCACGACGGGCCGCTGCCCGAGCGCCCGTTCCTCGTGGCTGCCGTCGACGACGGCCAGCCCGGCTGGGAGGCGCTGCTGCACCGCTGCCGCGCGACCGGCATCCCGGTGGCGGTGGAACCGGCTGCGGGAGCAGCGGGCCACGTCACCCTGGTGGGCGGCGGTCCCGGCGTCGGCGAACTGCTCACCGTTGCCGCCGTCAAGGCGCTGCGCGATGCCGACGTCGTGTTTTACGACCGGCTGGCCCCCTACCAGGAACTGCCGTCCCTGACCACGGCCGAACTGGTGGATGTGGGCAAGCAACCCGGCCACCACAAGGTCAGCCAGGGCGATATCGAGAAGCTCATGGTGCAGAGCGCCCTGGCCGGCAACAACGTGGTCCGCCTCAAGGGCGGGGACCCGTACGTGTTCGGCCGCGGCGGCGAAGAAGTTGCCGCCTGCGTGGCCGCCGGGGTGCCGGTCAAGGTCGTATCCGGGGTCACCAGCGCCATCTCCGTCCCGGCAGCCGCAGGGATCCCGGTCACCCACCGCGAAGTCAGCCACATGTTCACTGTGGTGTCCGGCCACGCCCCGCTGACCGAGACGGAGCTCACCCACCTGGCCGGGCTGGGCGGGACCATCGTGGTCCTCATGGGCATCGGAACCCTGCACCAGCTGGCCGCCGGCCTGCGCCGGGCGGGCATGCCGGCAGAGATGCCGATGGCCGTCGTCGAACGCGGCTACCGCCCTGGACAGCGCACCACCATCGCCCAGCTGGGTACGATTGTCACCGCGGCCGCCGACTGCACCAACCCGGCAGTGCTGGTCATCGGCGAGGTGGTGCGGGTGGCTGAAGCCAACCGCGGGCACGCCGAGGCGGCGGCTGATCTCGACCGCCTCGCAGCGTCACTGATTGAATCGTGAAAGAAAACCCATGAGCGCCATGAACTCAATTGCCCCCGCTTCCGCCGCAGGCCCGCAGGACTCCCCCGCGGCCGACGCCCCCGATTCGCCCCTGGAGGGGTTCCGGATCGGTGTGACGTCGCACCGGCGCTCCCAGGACCTGATTGAGGCCCTGGAGCGGCGCGGGGCGGAGGTACTGCACGCTCCCGCGCTCAAGATCGCACCGGTGCAGGAGGACATGCGGCTCATCGAGGACACCCAGGCCATCATTGCCGCCAAGCCCGATCTGTGTATCGCCACCACCGCCTACGGCATGCGCCGCTGGTGCGAGGCGGCTGACGCGTCCGGCATCGGCGACGAACTCCTGGAGACCCTCGCGGCCTGCCGCATGTTCGTCCGCGGCCCCAAGGCGCGCGGCGCCGTCCGCGCCGCCGGACTCGCCGACGTCGGAATCAGCAGCGACGAAACCACGGCCACCCTGGTGGACATGCTGCTGAAGGAGGGCGTCCGCGGCAAGACCGTGGCGGTACAGCTTCACGGCTACACGGACGTCCGCCAGCTGGAACGGCTCAAGATGTCAGGCGCCACCGTCCTGACCGTGACCCCCTACCGCTGGGTCAAGCCCGACGGCGAGGACAGACTGCCGCGGCTGATCGAGGCAGCATGCAGCGGCAACCTGGACGTCCTGACGTTCACCAGCGCGCCCGCCGTCGACGCCATGTGGAGCACCGCGCACGAGATGGGCCTCTACAAGCAGCTCGTCGACGCCCTGAAGACCACCGTCACCACCGCCGTCGTCGGTCCCATCACGGCGCAGCCGCTGATCGACGCCGGACTGTCACCGCTCATTCCGGAACGCTTCCGGATGGGCGCCCTGATCCGGCTGGTCTGCGAACACCTTGCCCTGAACCACGTCCGGCGCCTGGACACCCGGTCCGGCAGCGTGGAGCTCCGCGGACGGTCACTCCGGATCGACGGGGAACCGGTCGAAATGGCACCGGCGCCCCTCCTGCTGCTGCGGGCTCTGCTGGGTGCCGAGGGCGCCGTCCTGTCCCGGGAATCCCTCTCCGAACTTCTCGAACTGCGCGGCTCCGTGCACGCGCTGGACATGACTGTCAGCCGGCTCCGGTCCTCGCTGCCGGACGGCCGCATGGTGGAGACCGTGGTCAAGCGCGGATACCGGATCCGGGTCTAGCGGTTCCCTGCCGGCGCCGGCCGCGGGCGCAATCCGTGGACAGACCCGGGCCGCAGTGGGAACATGTCGCTATGGTTTGCGTCTGACCGCCCCGTGGCCGCGTTCGTACCGCTCCGGTACGTGGCCGCAGTGGCGTCCGGCGAGTCAGCTCTTCCAAGGGGAATTGCGTGGAACCGGTGGTGCAAGGGGACGATGATCCCGCGGAGTCGGTGGACGCCGTGGTGGTGGGCTCCGGCTTCGGCGGATCGGTAGCGGCCTACCGTTTAGCGGACGGCGGCCAGTCCGTCGTCCTGATGGAACGGGGCAGGGCCTACCCGCCGGGAAGCTTCGCCAGGACACCGGCCGAGATGGGCCGGAACTTCTGGGATCCGGACAAAGGCCTCTACGGTCTCTTTGACGCCTGGACCTTCCGGGGCCTGGAAGGAATCGTCTCCAGCGGCCTGGGCGGCGGATCCTTGATTTACGCGAACGTGCTGCTGCGCAAGGACAAGAACTGGTTTGTCCAGGAATCCCCCGTTCCCGGCGGAGGCTACGAAAGCTGGCCCTTTAGCAGGCAGGACCTCGAGCCCTATTACGATGCCGCCGAAGCCATGCTCCGCCCCGTGCCCTACCCCTACCAGGACACCCCCAAGACGCTGGCCATGGAAACCGCCGCGCGCGCACTCGGGCTCAGCATCACGAGGCCGCCCATCGCCGTCACCTTCTCCCAGTCGCCGGGCGCCGCCCCCGCCAGGAACCAGGTACTGCCGCCTGCCCCGTACGGAAGCGTCCATGGCGAGGGGACGGTGCGCACCACCTGCACCCTGTCCGGCGAATGCGACATCGGGTGCAACACCGGTGCCAAGAACACCCTGGACCACAACTACCTGTCCGCGGCCAAGGCTGCCGGCGCGGACATCCGGACCCACCACGACGTCCGCGGCATCCGCCCCCTTCCGGGAGGCGGCTATGAAGTCCGCTACGTAGTCCACGATCCCGCAGACGCCGCGCCCGGGCTCCTGCGCGAACAGCTGATCCACTGCCGCCGGCTCATCCTCGCCGCCGGAACGTTCGGCACCACGTTCCTGCTGCTGCGCAACCGCGCCTCGCTGCCGGCGCTCAGCCCTGCACTGGGCACCAGGTTCAGCGGAAACGGCGACCTGCTGGGCTTCGTCCTTGACGCCAAGGACCCCGACGGCGTCACGCGCACGCTCTCGGGCAGCATGGGACCGGTGATCACCGCTGCCATCCGCACGCCCGACTCCACCGACGGCGGCGACGGCCGCGGGTACTACATCGAAGACGCCGGGTACCCCTCCTTCATGAACTGGCTCCTGGAAACCGGACAATTCCGCCAGGTGGCGAAGCGCGCGGGCAAAGTGATGGTGCAGCTCCTCAAAGACCGGCTCTTCCAGGCCCAGCGCTCCAACATCTCCGCCGATCTTGCCGCGGCCCTGGGAGACGGCCGGCTGTCTGCGTCCTCCGTGCCCCTGCTCGGCATGGGCCGGGACATACCGGACGGCGTGATGACCCTCCAGGGCGGCCGGCTGGCCATCAACTGGACCCTCGCCACCTCGGCTGCGTACTTCGGCCGGATGCAGGCCACAATGCAGGCGATCGCCACGGAACTGGGCGGGAGCTTCAAGCAGAATCCGCTCTGGTGGAGCAAGCGGGTCATCACCGTGCATCCGCTGGGGGGCGCCCCGGCAGGACGGAACAGCAGCGAAGGCGTGTGCGACTCCTACGGTGAGGTCTTTGGCTATCCCGGGCTGCATGTGGTGGACGGCGCCGTGATGCCCGGGCCGGTGGGTGCCAACCCCGCCCTGACCATCGCCGCCTTTGCCGAACGGGCCTGCCACCGGATCCTGGACGGAACCGGTGCGGAGCGGCAGCGCGGCGGCCTGGACACCGCCGCCTTCCCGCCGGGAAGCGTCGACGGCGGGACGCCCGACGGCGGGATTCCCGGCTACCAGCCGGGGCCGCTTCGCGCCCTGGTGCCGGACGCCACCAAAGGTGCCAGGGCCCCCGCCGAAGAAGGCACGTTCGTCCCGCGGGCCGCCAGCCGCTCGCTGGGCCTGCGATCCGCAAAGTTTCCGGAGGCCGCCGTCTCCCCCGAAAGTGAGGCCCTGCAGGAAGCTGAAATCGAGGAGGAAACCGAACTGGCCGAAACAGGGCCGTCCTCCGTCAGTTTCACCGAACAGATGCACGGGTGGTTCAGCGCAGGCGTGACGGACCCCGAGGCAGGACGCAGCCTGGGCCGTGACCGGAGCCGCCGGATGATGTTCGAGCTCACCATCACCGCCCCGGATATTGACGCGTTCGTCCGTGATCCGCTCCATCCGGCCACGGCTGAAGGCTACGTCCTGGCAGACCAGTTCGGCGGCCGCCTGCCGGTGGAACGTGGCTGGTTCAACCTCTTCGTCAAGGACGGTCCTGAACCTGCCGGCCGGAAAATGCTCTACCGGCTCTGGCTGCGGGATCCGGGCGGCACTCCGCTGACCTTTGTGGGCCACAAGGACGTCCGCAACAATGCAGGCTTCGACGTCTGGGGTGACACCACCACACTGTACGTCACCGTCCTGCGCGGGCATGTTCCGCCTCCGGACCCCGCCGCTCCCACTGCCCCGGCCACCGCCCCGAGTTTTCGTCCAGATAACGAGACTTCCGCGCCCCGGAACCCCCTCGATGTGGACAAAAACCGGGCCATGGTGGCGGGCGCAGGGATGCTGTTCATCCGGCCGTGGGACTTCGCCCGCCAACTGACCACGTTCCGCGTCGCCGGCCCGAACCCTGCGAGCGCCCTGGCAGCATTCGGCAAGGTCTTTCTCGGCGAGCTCTGGCAGGTGTACGGCCGCCGGATGCACGGCCGCGTTGACGCCGGCAAGGCCGCCGGCCGGCAGTGAAGGGCGACGGGGGCATGAAACGGGCTGAGCTGGCACAGCACAGCGACAGGCTTGGCTTCACTCCGCGGGACGCAGTGCGCTGGCTCGCCCCGGCCCAGCTGGGCAGGACCGCCGTGCGGGTTGTCCTCGCGTCCGTCTTCGCCGATTTCGGCGACAAACGTGAACTGGAGGGCGGCTTCCCCCGCTACGATCTCGACCTGGACAGGCTGCCCGTCCCCGGCCAGCCCGCGCAGCCGGTAGTCCGCGACCTGGGGCTGCCCGGAACGCCGCGCACGTCACGCTCCGACGAACCCGCCGAAGAAACCGACGGCCAGGGAGCCGGCCTCGCGGACGGGTCCGGGGCCGCTGCACTGTGGCTGGATTTCACGGCCGACCTCGGCGACGGCTTTGATGCCACCTACACGGTGGCGTCGTTGCTGGCCGAAAAGTCGCTGCTGGTGGACGGGCATGAACTGAGCCGCGGCAAGGTGCTGGTGCTGGGCGGGGACGAGGTGTATCCGGTGGCCGCGCCCGCCGCCTACGAGGACCGCATGGTGGGGCCGTACCGGACGGCGCTGCCCGGCGGCGGCTCCCCCGGCCGGGACGGCGTGCTGCTGGCGCTGCCCGGCAACCATGACTGGTACGACGGCCTGACCTCCTTCATCCGGCTGTTCACCCGGCAACGGAACATCGGCGGCTGGCGGACCATCCAGACGCGCAGCTACTTCGCCCTCCGGCTGACTGGCGGGGACGACTCCCCCGGCTGGTGGCTCGTGGGCCTGGACAGCCAGCTGGGCCAGTACATCGACGAACCGCAACTGGACTACTTCTACAACACGGTGACCACCAGGCTGCTGCCCGGCGATGCCATCATCCTCTGCGTGGCAGCCCCGTACTGGGTGCGGGAAACGGAAAACGCGAATGCTTTCCGGCAGGTGCATTTCTTCGAGCAGGACTACTTGCGGCGCCGTTTCAACCACCGTGCCGGGCTGTTCGAGGAAACGGGGGCGTCCGTGCGGCTGTGGCTCACCGGGGACCTGCACCACTATTCGCGATACGAGGAACTGGCACCGGAAGCGACCGGCAAACGGACCGGCGCCCGGCCCGGGGACGACCCGCGCCAGACCCAGCTCATCACCTGCGGCCTGGGCGGCGCGTTCCTCCTGGACGCCCGGTGGCTGCCTGCGGAGCTCACGCTTCCGGCGCACCAGCCCGCACATGCCGTCACCGGCACGGAGCCCCGCACCCCGGCCGCCGCAGAACCACGGAGCAATCCCCGCCCCGGCCGACGCTTCGCCCTGGCTCCGGGAACCTTCCCGGGCAAGGCAGAGTCCCGGCAGTTCCGCGGACGCCTGGCCAATCCTCTGACACCGTTCTGGCTGCCGCTGCGGAACCCGGGCTTCGGCTCGGCACTCGGCATCGCGCACCTGGTGGCTGCGCTGACGCTCTGGACCGTCTTCAGTGCATTCCGCGGCCTCTCCTTCGTGGACAGCCTGCTCAGCCTGAGGGCAGGCAATACCGGGCTCCTCGCGGTAGCGATCCTCGCAGTCCCCCTGTTCCTGCTCCTGCTGCTGGTCACCCTCGGCACCGCGCTCGGCCTCGCCCGGGATCCCCGGGAAGACGGCGCCGGGTTCACCGTTGCCCGGGGTGCGCTGTGGCAGCTCACGGCGCTCGGGGCGGGAATCGCCGTCGTCCTCCTCCTGCCGTGGCAGGCGGCATGGCCGCCGTTCCTGACGCTTGCGCTGGTTCTCGCCGTCATCTTCGCCACCGGGTTTGGAGCCGGCAGCGAAGCGTTCGCGCTCTTCATCCTGGGCACGCCACGCGGAGAAGTGGCGTCGTGGGCCATGTCCGGCCAGGCCATTGAGGACCACAAGGGCTTCCTGCGGATCCGGATCACGGCAGACGGCAACCTGACGGTCTATCCCGTGGCAGTCGACCGCGTCTGCCGGGACTGGACCCTGACGGAAGACGACGACGGCGGCCTCCGCCCCGTGCCGGCAACCGGATTGCCGCCGCTCCGGCTTTTCGAACCGCCGGTCACCGTCGCCAGGGAAGGATTCGCCCCATGAACAGCCCCCGCACCGTCACCCGGGCGGACCACGTCACGGAAGTCATCCCGTTTCCCGCCCGCGACGGCACGCCGCTGACCCTGGTGCACGTCACCAGCGCTGCACCGGCCGACTCCGGGGCTCCGGAAAAAGGGCCGGTGCTGCTGGTCCACGGGGCCGGGGTCCGCGCCGAGCTCTTCCGGCCCCCGCTGCCGCGGACCCTGGTGGACGCCCTGCTGGAAGACGGCTGGGACGTCTGGCTCCTGAACTGGCGGGCCTCCATCGACCTGGAACCCCTCTCCTGGACCCTGGGCGACGCCGCGGTGTACGACCACCCTGCCGCCGTCGACTACGTCCTGGGCGCCACCGGCGCCGAGACCCTGAAGGCGGTCATCCACTGCCAGGGGTCGGTTTCCTTCACCATGGCGGCCGTGGCCGGGCTCCTGCCCCGGGTGGATACGGTGGTATCAAACGCAGTGTCCCTGCATCCCGTGATCCCGCTGTGGTCGGTCATCAAGATCACCTACCTGGCCGAGCTGCTGAAGCCGTTCACGCCCTGTCTTTCGCCTGCGTGGGGCTACAAATCCAACGGGTACTTCTCCCGCATCCTCAGGTCCATGGTCAAGGCCACCCACCACGAATGCGACAACCTGGTGTGCCGGCTGGTCAGCTTCACGTACGGCAGCGGCCGGCCCGCGCTCTGGTCCCACGAGAACCTGGATGAGGCCACCCACAACTGGATCAGCGGGGAGTTTGCCGAGGTGCCGTTCACGTTCCTGTCCGAGATGGGCCGCAGCGTGCTGGCCAGGCGCATGGTAGCCGCGGGAAACCACCCGGAGCTGCCCGCGAACTTCCTGGCCGAAGCGCCGCAGACCGACGCCAGGTTCTCCTTCCTGGCCGGCCGCAACAACCGCTGCTTCCTGCCCGAAAGCCAGGAGCGGACCTTCGCCTTCTTCCAGGGCCACCGGCCCGGCAGGGATTCCCTGCACCTGTTGCCCGGGTACGGGCACCTGGACGTCTTCTTCGGTGCCCGCGCCTGGGCGGACACCTATCCCGTCATCCTCAAGGAGCTGAACAGATGAACAAACTCATCGGTCTTGCCGCTTCGCTGCTGCGGCTGGTGCCCTCCCCCGTGCCGCACCGCCAGGAGCGCCTGCGGGGACAACACGCCACGGTGGACGGCATCAAATACTCCATGCCGGTCAACTCCGACGATTCCCCCGTGCTGATGGCGGCCTTTCCCATCAACAAGCGCGCGGCCGCTGCGATCCTGCCCGGCACTGAGCTGCGTCCGTTCAGCCTGGGCGGCAAGGGGCTGCTGGTGGTCACCGTGGTGAACTACAAGTCGACGGACATCGGCAAATACATCGAATACTCGCTGGCGATCGCCGTCACGCACGGCTCCCGGCCGGCACCTCCGCTGCTGCCGCTGGTCTTCCAAAAGACGTTCGGGCTGGGCCAGTACGTGGTGGACCTGCCGGTCAGCACGGAAATCTCAGTCAAAGGCGGCAAAGGCATCTGGGGCATGCCCAAGCACCAGGCCAACCTGGACTTCGTGGTCACCGACGCGACGGTTTCGGCGCAGTACGACGACGGCGGCAGGCTGGGCTGCTTCATCGAGATTGAACGGCCCCCGGCTATGGGCATCCCGCTCAAGCTCGCCGCCTCCAACTATTGCGCCTTCCGCGGGATGCTCATGAAATCCGACATCTACTTCGAAGCCACCGGGGACATCGCCCTGGGTGGCGGCGCCAGGGCCCGGCTGGTGCTGGGCGACGCGCCGGGCGTGGCCGCCCTCAGGAACCTAAAGCCGGCGGAGAATCCGGTGTTCACCGCCTACCTGCCCGAAGCCCGCGGAGTGCTGGACGACCACTACGAGGCCTGGTTCCTCACGGCACCAACGGCCGAGGAAGCCGCCCGGATCCCCGGCGGCGACCCGCTCGAATCCGTCGTTGGCCTGGGCCAGGGCCAGGACTGGCTGCCCGCACCGGACCGGAGCACTACGGCCCGCACCGGCACCGGAGACACCCGGTGAACTGGCTCCTGCTGCTGAACGCGCTGTACTTCCTGTTCGGCGCCACCATGTACGTGGGCACCATGTGGGTGCTGAAGTTCTTCCTTTACCCCACTTGGGAGTCCCTGAACCGGGGCAACGTGGACATGCACTTCGGCATCCCCACCCGCCAGGCCACCAAGTTCTTCACCGTGGTGGTGCCGCCGATGTTCATCAGCGGCATCATCCTGGTCTGGACGGAATGGGGCACGGTCCGGATCATCCCCGCTGTGCTGTGCCTCCTCGGGATCATCACCCTCACCGTGGTGGGCCAGGCCATGATCATTCCCGTCAACATCAGGATCCGGGGCGGAGATTTTGTTGACGACGCCGAACTGCGTTCCCTGCTGCGCCGGTGGATGCTGCTCAACGACATCCGCTTCTACGTTTCCACGTTCACCTGGCTGGCCATCGTCTGGCTGCTGGTGGACCGGGGCCGGCTGTGGGAGGCGTTCGCATGAGCAGGGCGCAGCATCCGCGGGGCAGAGCATGAGCGGGGCGGTAGGCCCGTCCGGGGCGGCCCTTCCCGGCATCGGCGCCTGGATCGCGGCCGATCGGCTGCGTGCCGTCCTGGCCGCGATCGCCGTCGTCACCGTCTTTTCCGGTGCGGTGCAGATCCCGTTCGGCGGCGCCGTCCTGGAGCTGCTGGGCGCGGAGCCGACGACGGCGGCCCGCCAGCTGTTCGCCACCGTGGGGATGTTCATGGTGGTGGTCGGCGGACTTCTGCTCCACACGCTGCTGCGACCGCAGCCGGCGGCCGAAGTGCTGCTGTGGTCCGGCGTGCAGAAGGCGGGGGCATGCGCCGCCGTCGCGGTCGGGGTCCTCAACGGCGTCTTCGCGCCCGTGGCGCTGGCCGTGGCCGCGTTCGACCTTGCGACGGCGGCACTCTGCCTGATCTACCTGCGCCGCCTGGTCTATCTGCGAGGGGCTGGCGGGGGCTACGGCCCCGGTTCGGGGGAACGACCGTGAAGCGCTCGCTGGTCCTGGCGGGGGGCGGCATGCGCGTGGCATGGCAGGCCGGAGTGGTGCGCGCGCTGGCGGAAGAGGGGCTGCACTTTGACCACGTGGACGGGACCTCCGGCGGCATCCTGACTGCAGGCATGATGCTGTCCGGGGTGTCGCCAGAGGACATGTGCCGGAACTGGTCCGGCGTGAACGTCAAGGACTTCGGCTCGGCGCTGCCCCTGGGCGACTACGTCAAGGGCCCGTGGTCACTGCCCGCCATCGGCGACGCCGACGGCCTGCTCGGCAAGGTGTTCCCGGCCCTCGGGATCGACGCCGGCGAGATCCGTCGCCGCGCCGCCCTGCCGGGCGCCGTCGAGGGCACCTTCAACGTGGTGGAGTTCACCGAAAAACGCTGTCACGCCATCGACGCCCGTGACGTGGATCCCGAACTGATGGCGGCGGGAATGTCCTTGCCCATTTTCCTCACTCCGCTGCGGCGTGAGGGGAAAGTCTGGACGGACGCGGTCTGGATCCGTGACGCCAACGTTGCCGAAGCCCTCCGCCGCGGGGCGGACGAGGTGTGGCTGGTCTGGTGCATCGGCAACACCGGGTACTGGGGCGACGGTCCGCTGGAGCAGTACGTGCACATGATCGAGATGAGCGCCATGGGCGCGTTGCTGGCAGACTTCGAGGCTGCGGGAGCGGCCGGACGGGACTTCGTCCTCCACGTGGTCAGGCCGGAGAATCCCCTGCCGCTGGACCCGGAGTTCTACCTGAACCGCATCGATGCGGACACGCTGATCGCCATGGGGTACCGGGACGCCCGCAACTATCTCAAGGACATGACCGCCGAAGGCCTGCCCAAGGACGCTTCCTGCACTGCGATGGCGGAACCACCCGCCGGCATCCGCTTCACCGAGCGGTTTGCCGGACAGGGAAGCGGCGACGCCGGAGGCCAGGACGTCCGGCTGACGGTTACGGTGACCCTGCCCCTGGACGGTTCAGGCGCAGCGGCCGGGCTCACGGGTTTCCTCGACCACGCGCCGTTCGGTTCCAGGGTGTTCCTGGCGGGCGGACGGGTGGACGTCCGCGGCGAGTCGGTGACCTACCGGGCGTCAGTCCATGCGGGCGGCGCCTGGCACCGGCTGTCCCTGGCCAGGGTCTTCCACGACGATCCCGGACCGGACGCCTGGGAGGACACCAGGCAGGCCCGCCTCAGGGTGGGATCGCTGCTGGATGCCGCGGTCACCATGGGGCTGGCGGACGCGGCAGCCCTGATCGCCTCGGTGGAACCAGCTGGTGTCCACGGTCCCGGAGAACGCGCCGGCGTCGTCGCCAAAGTCGTGGCCGGAGGCCTCCGGGAGGCATTCCGCCGCTATGGCTGACCAATGAAGGACGGGGCAGGGCCGGCTGCAGCGCCCTGATTGTGAGCCGGAACACATCGAAGGACACATTTGTTGCCGGCTGGTAAACATTGTGGAACGGGCAGGGATATTCCGGCAACAACCGGGAAACACCCCGGAAAAACCGTGCGCCTAGGCTGATTCCCATCAGCAACCCGGGCCTGACAACGGCCTCACCAGCGAAAGGGCCTTCACATGTCCGCTCCGGCACCGTCCATCTCCTCCTCCGCCACGTTCCGGGGGTCATCCCCGGCACCGCGCGTGGTCATTGCCGGCGCCGGACCCGCTGCCCGAGCCCTGGTGGGCCAGCTGGAGAGGTCCCGTTTCGCAGGCACCGTCACAGTGCTCAGCAACCGCGACGACGCCCCGTCCGAGCTTCTGGAACTGGCAGCCCTTCCGCAGGTTTCCGTCCGTTTCGGGCAGCCGGCCAGCTTCATTGATGCGGCCAACCGCACGGTGGCCACCGCGGACGGCATGGAGTTCAGCTACGACCAGCTGGTGATTGCCACCGGCTCCGCCCCGGCCCTGGCTCCCGTGGACGGCGCCGGCCGGTGCCTCAGCTACTCCACCATCGACGACGCCGCCCGTATTGGCGACGCCGTCAAGGAAGTCACCCGTGTGCTCGGGCGCAGGCCGCTGGGGATCCTGGTGGGAACGGGCCCCGAGGCGGGGCAGGCCGAAGCGGTGCTGCGGGCCCGCGGAGTCAGGCCTATCCGCACCACGCTCCGGCCGGCTACGGTGGTCCCGACACTGGCGGGTTCGGCACTCCCCGCCGCCGGGATTGTGTTCGAGGACGGCAGCAGCATGAACGGCGACCTGGTGGTCCTCGCCGAGGAGCGGGTGGCCAGGGACGGCCTGGCGGCGAGCGCAGGCCTTCAGACGGCCGCCAACGGCGGGATCGTAATCGGCCAGGACTTCCGGACGTCCGTCCCGGGGATCTGGGCCATCGGCGACGCCGCCTCGTTCGATGGCGTCCGCCTGGGCCTCCTCGTGGCGTCGGGCTCCGCGGCGGGCGTCTGCGCAGCCCAGCTCATGCAGGCCACGCTGCAGGAACCTGTGCCCGCTGCGGCTTAGCCCCGTTGTGGCAAGATGGTCACCTGAGAAGCCACGAAGAACACGGCGCCTGTTGCCCACAAGGCCCGGCAGGCCCACCAGGAAGGACCACCATGAGCAACGAAGCCACCGCGGCCGGCATGCCTGAAACCGCCGCCGGCGTCACGGCGCCCGGGGCCACCGCACCCGGAGAAATCGCCTCCTTCATCGACCACACGCTGCTGAAGCCTGAGGCCAGCGAAGCGGAGATCCTCAAGGTCTGTTCCGAGGCCGCCGAGTACCGCTTCAAATCCGTCTGCGTGAACCCGGTGTGGGTGAAGACCGTTACCAACGCGCTCAAGGGTTCGGGCGTCCTGACCTGTTCGGTGGTCGGCTTCCCCCTCGGCGCCACCCCCACCGATGTCAAGGCCTTCGAAGCCCGCGGCGCTGTGCTGGACGGCGCCGACGAGGTGGACATGGTGATCAACATTGCGGCCGCCCGCGCCGATGACAAAGGCGCGCTGGTTGATGACATCCGGGCCGTCGCCGAGGCCGTGCACGGCAGCGACGCCATCCTGAAGGTGATCATCGAGACTGCGCTGCTCAGTGATTCCCAGAAAGTCCTGGCTTGCGAAGCGGCAGTGGAAGCAGGCGCGGACTTCGTCAAGACGTCCACGGGCTTCAACGGTGGCGGCGCCACGGTGGAGGACGTGGCCCTGATGCGCCGCACGGTGGGCCCGGATGTTGGCGTCAAGGCCTCCGGCGGCGTGCGTTCGCTGGCCGACGCTCAGGCTATGATTGCTGCAGGTGCAACACGTATTGGCGCCAGCTCCGGAATTGCGATCGTCAAGGGCGAACAGGGTTCGTCCGCGTACTGACCGGATGCGGAAGCGCCACAGTTTTTGAGCCCTTCGGGGCGTTTTGAGCCCTGCGGGGCCGAGGAGGAATGAATGTCCAAGACCGTTGATAGCCCCAAGACCCCTCAGAACGAGAACAGCCTTGCCGGAAGCATCGCCGTTTTCGTGGTCATGATGGCCCTGTTCCTCGGCTCCATCTACTCGCTGTCCTTCCTGACGCTGGGCAACCCGTGGCCGATGGCCGTCTGCCTGGTCCTCTTCGCCGCAGCGTTCTGGATCCCGCAGACCCTCCTGGGCCGCTCGGATTCGGCCGGCGAGAACTAAGACTTCCACGTTAGACAGCTGTGGCCCCCGGATTCCGGGGGCCACAGCTGTTTAACCGGCCGCGCCGAACAGGCTGTTGATCAGGGCGCTTCCCAGCGCAAGGGCTGCCGGGAAATGGGCCTTGGCCAGCGCCCAGGCCGCCACGCACATCCCCACCATGGCGTAGGCGCTGACGGGAATCAGCACAAGCCATTCGCGCCGGGAGCCGGCCCGTCCCAGGAGCGGGATGGAGAACGCGCCGTTCGCCTTCCACACGTCGTTGAGCACCGGGAGCTTCCGCAGGAACCGGGGCGGCTTGATCACGATCGGCCAGAGCAGGGGCACTCCCCCGGTGGTGATCATGTCGCCGACGATGTGCACCACCACCCCGGTCAGCATCGAAACGGGAAGCCAGGTCCATTGGTCCGGCGCGAACCAGGTGACCAGTCCGGCCATGGTCAGGGCGAAGAGCCAGTTACTGATGAAGCCTGACTTGGGGAAGAACTTCAGGGCCTTGGCGGCGATATTGATCATGAACATGCACAGCAGGCCGGCACCCACTGACAGCAGGCCCCAGTCAGTGTGCAGCTGTAGCTGCCCGGCAATGGTGGCCAGCAGCACGAAGAAGGCGGCCCCGAGCACCGAGTGCGTCCCCTGCCGGTGCCCGCCGCTGGCATTTTCGATCCCCACGGCAATCACGTTGGACAGCGGCGGCAGTGAATTGGCCACGGTGCTGTGGCGGTGGTCCCAGTCGCACACCAGCGCGGTTCCCGCCGTCGCCATGCCGCCGATCAGGATGCCGGTGGCGTCCAGCGGGTACCAGCCCAAGGTGTATGGCCCCGTAGAGGCGATAGCTACCCACGCCGCGGCTCCCGACGCGGCGTGGTGTCCTCCCATCATGCGGCTAACCGACTGTGAGCGGGGCGTCGGAGAAGATGTTCCGGATGACGCCGTTGGCCCACTCCAGGATCTCGGCGTCCTGGAGGTCGCGGCCGCCGATCCGGGCCGTCTTGGGCTTGGGGATGAGCACCGCGTCCAGGGCGGGCTTGGACTGCGACCCCGGGTACATCCGGGCAAGCCGCATGGTCTTCGATTCGGGCAGCTGCGCCGGGGAGAACTTGATGAAATTTCCCTGCAGGGCGACGTCGGACAGCCCGGCTTCGCGGGCTCCCACCCTGAAACGAGCGACGGCGATCAGGTTCTGGGCGGGCAGCGGCGGTTCGCCATAGCGGTCCACCAGTTCGGCCAGGACCTCGTCGATGGCTTCGTTCGTGAGCGCGGAGGCCAGCTTTCTATAGGCCTCGAGGCGCAGCCGTTCCCCCGGCACGTAACCGTGCGGCAGGTGGGCGTTCACCGGGAGCTCGATTTTCATTTCCGCGGCCTTCTCTTCGGCCTCGCCGCGGAAGTCCGCCACGGCTTCGCCCACCAGGCGGATGTAGAGGTCGAAGCCCACGCCCTGGATGTGGCCGGACTGTTCGCCGCCCAGCAGATTGCCCGCGCCGCGGATTTCGAGGTCCTTCATGGCCAGCTGCATGCCGGCGCCAAGCTCGTTATGCGCTGCCACAGCTTTGAGCCGTTCCAGCGCCACCTCGCCCAGCGGCTTCTCGGAGGGGTACAGGAAGTACGCGTAAGCGCGCTCGCGGCCGCGGCCCACGCGTCCGCGCAGCTGGTGCAGCTGGGAGAGGCCGTACTTGTCCGCACCGTCCACGATCAAGGTGTTGGCGTTGGAGATGTCCAGGCCGGTTTCGATGATGGTGGTGCACACCAGCACGTCGAAGCGCTTCTCCCAGAAGTCCACGATGATCTGCTCGAGGCGGCTCTCGGACATCTGGCCGTGGGCCACCTCCACCCGGGCCTCGGGGACCAGTTCACGGATCTTGGCGGCGGTCCGTTCGATGGATGACACCCGGTTGTGCACGAAGAACACCTGGCCCTCGCGCATCAGTTCGCGCCGGATGGCGGCGGACGTCTGCTTGTCCGTGTACGGTCCCACATAGGTCAGCACCGGGTGGCGCTCTTCCGGCGGGGTGGCCAGGGTGGACGTTTCACGGATGCCGGTCAGCGACATCTCCAGGGTGCGCGGGATCGGTGTGGCGCTCATGGCCAGGACGTCCACGTTGGTGCGCATTTTCTTCAGCGCTTCCTTGTGTTCCACGCCGAAGCGCTGTTCCTCGTCCACGATCACCAGGCCCAGGTCCTTGAACGCAAAGTCCTTGGAGAGGAGCCGGTGCGTGCCGATCACCACATCAACGGAACCGTTCTTGACGCCTTCCGCGGTCTCCTTGGCCTCCTTTGATGCCTGGAAGCGGGACAGCGGCTTCACCCGCAGCGGGAACCCGGAGAACCGTTCCGTGAACGTCTCGTAGTGCTGCTGGGCCAGCAGGGTGGTGGGCACCAGCACGGCAACCTGCTTGCCATCCTGGACGGCCTTGAAGGCGGCGCGGACGGCGATTTCGGTCTTGCCGTAGCCCACGTCGCCGGACACCAGCCGGTCCATGGGGATCTCGCGTTCCATGTCCGCCTTGACCTCGTTGATGGTGGTCAGCTGGTCCGGGGTTTCCACGTAGGGGAACGCCTCTTCCAGCTCGCGCTGCCACGGCGTGTCGGGGCCGAAGGCGAAGCCCTTGGAGGCCATCCGGGCCGAATACAGCCGGATGAGTTCGCCGGCGATCTCCTTGACTGCCTTGCGCGCCTTGGACTTGGTGCTGGCCCAGTCCGAGCCGCCCATCTTGCTGAGCGCAGGAGTGTCGCCGCCAACGTAGCGGGTGACCTGGTCCAGCTGGTCCGTGGGCACAAAGAGCCTGTCGCCGGGAGCGCCGCGCTTGGACGGGGCGTATTCCAGGACGAGGTACTCGCGGACGCCATCTCCGCCTCCCGCCACTTTGCGCTGGATCAGCTCCACGAAGCGGCCGATGCCGTGCTGCTCGTGGACTACGTGGTCGCCCGCCACCAGCTGCAACGGGTCCACGGCGTTCCGCCGCTTGGAGGGCATGCGCCGCATGTCCTTCGTGGAACCCGCGGACGTGCGTCCCAGCAGGTCCGCTTCCGTCAGCAGGCCCAGTTTCAGCCCGTCCAGGACAAAACCGCGTCCGACGGCGGCAGTGGTCACCTCGATGATGCCGGGCTGGGGCTCGTTGTCCAGCGAGTCAACCCGGGCACAGGGAATGTCCGCGTCATGGAACAGCTCGGCCAGGCGCTGGGCCGGGCCGGGGCCCTCCGTGGCCACCACAATGCGCCACTGGTCCCGCACGTGCGAACCGATGAACTCCATCATTTCCGCCACGTCGCCCTGGTAGCCGCGGGGCTCCCGGGCGTGCAGGTTGAGCACGTTGATGTCCGGCGTCAGCTCTTCGTCGGTGGCCAGCGAGGTGATGGACCACCACGAGACCTCCTGGCCGAGGGCCGAAGTGCGCGTCTCCGTCAGGGAGCGGAAGCTGGCGGAGTGGAGGGCGGCTGAGGCAGCGGAGCTCAGGTCAAGAGGCGCCGTGCCGCCGTCCGAGGCAGTGGACCACGCGGCCTCGAGGAATTCCTCGTTCGTGGCTGCGAGGTCGTGGGCGCGGGTGCGGACCTTTTCCGGCTCGATCACCACCGAGATGGAACCGCCAGGAAGTTGTTCCACAAAGGGAACCATGGCGTCCACCAGCACGGGCGCCAGGGACTCCATGCCTTCCACCGCGATGCCGCCGGCGATCTTTTCGAGCATGTCGGCAGCGGCGGGCAGCTGGGTTTTGAGCGTGGCGGCCCTGGACATCACGGAGGGGGTGATCAGGATCTCGCGGCACGGCGGGGCATGCAGTTCGGTGGGGTGGTGCAGGCCCGGAGACGAGAGGGAACGCTGGTCCGCCACGGCAAACCAGCGCATCTGGTCCACCTCGTCACCGAAGAACTCCACCCGGATGGGGTGGTCCTCGGTGGGCGGGAACACGTCCAGGATGCCGCCGCGGACCGCGAACTCGCCGCGGTGCGTCACCATGTCCACACGGGCGTAGGCGGCGTCGGAGAGGCTGCGCACCACGTCGGTAAACGGGGCGTCCTGGCCCACCTTCAGCGTGACGGGCTTGAGATCGCCCAGGCCCGCCACGATCGGCTGGACCACGGCGCGGACAGGCGCCACCACCACGCGGAGCGGCCCTCCGGAGGCCGTCCCCGGGTGGGCCAGCCGGCGGAGCACGGACAGGCGGCGGCCAACAGTGTCCGAACGCGGGGACAACCGTTCGTGCGGGAGTGTCTCCCAACTGGGGAATTCGGCCACGGAACCGGCCGGCAGGAATGCCCGCAGCGCCGCGGTGAGGTCCTCCGCTTCGCGGCCGGTGGCGGTGACGGCCAGCACCAGGGGTGCCCCGCCGTCGTTGTTGCCTGCCTCGGGCGACGCGCCGGCGCCGGCGTGCAGCGCCGTGAGGCCGTCGGACATCTCCGCCAGCAGCGCCGCACGAAGCCCGGCAGGCGCGCTGATCTGATAATCCTCGCTGCGGGTTCCAAAACTCCGGGACGCTTCAGCCTGCACGCGGGCAAACGTTGTGTCTCCGGCGAGCGCGCGGCGAAGGCCTGTGAGTGACGGGCCGGTGAGGCTCATGGCAGAAGCTCCTGAAATGATCACGGGAAAGCAGGCAACACGAAAACCCGAAATTCGCGAGAATCCCGGGTCTTCCCAGCCTACCGCGACCGCGGAGCCTGCGTGCGACTGGTTGTGCGGACCGGCGTCAGACCGCGGCCCGGGCGCGCTGCAGGAAAGAATCGAGAATGCGGCCGGCATTCTCGCGGGTGGACACGGGATCAGCGCCGGCCCCCTGCCCGTGGCGGGTTCCCTTCATTGACTCACCCAGGTACAGCAGGGCAGCCAGGGCTTCTGACAGCTCCACATCCGCCTCGGCCCGCTGGCGCAATAGCCGCAGGTGCGCGGCCTGCAGGGCCGGACCCGGCGCGCAGCCGAGGTCCCGGTCCAATATCCTGCGGCACCGCGCATAGGCAGACAGGCCCTCGGCCGGGAGCCCCGACAGTTCGTAGGCTGTCACCAGCACGGTCCAGGCCCGTTCGTTGAGTGGCTCGGACGCCACCGCGGACTCCGCCCAGGGGACGGCTTCCGAAGGCCTGTTGAGCAGGACCGCTGTTTCCGCGGCCCGGACCAAGGCGGCCACTCTTTCTGCGCTGAGCCGGGTTCGGGCTTCGTCGGCCCAGTCGGAGGCCAGTTCCGAACCGAGGAGCGGATCGGCGGATAGCCGCAGAGCCTCCGTCAGGAGGGCATAGGCGTCCCGGGGAGCTGCCTGGCCGGCATCCCGCACCAGCCGTCGGAATGTCCACAGGTCCAGGTCCACCAGCGCCGGGTCCAGGACATAGCCGCCGTTGGCGGTCCGGAGCGGGCCGTTCCTGGTGTTCCCCGGCTGGATCGCCCGCCGGATGCCGCACACGTAGCTCTCCAGCGTCGCAGTTGTTCCGCCGCCGGCGCTGGAGCCCCACAGAATTTCTATGATCCGGCTCTTGGATACAGGGCTGCCCAAATTCAGCAGCAGGATTTCCAGAATGTGCCGCGGTTTGCATCCGCCCATGTCGGCTGCGGCAAGCATCGCCCCATTGCGCCGGACTTCAAACACCCCGAACAATCGGACGGATATTGACTTTGATAATTCAGGAGTTGTCCCCACGATGTTCTCCATTTTCCCCAAGTAAACGCTTTTCTGAGTCTTCCGCCAGGACCCGGCAGCGGTGCGATGCTGCTGGTCCGGCCTTCCAAACCACCGTGACACGGTGGAAGAGGCCCTTCCAAGCGATCCAAATACCTGTCTTTTAGTGAAGGAAAAAGACAGGTACACCCCTGCGGGCCCCGGGTATTCCGGCTGTCGCATGCTGGAGTACTGATCAATCCGGGCCAAGTAATCGGAGTGACTGGAGTTACACCTGAGCGAGTACTACGCAGAATGGTCTAGGAGTGAAGATTTACAGACAAAGGCAGGCCCCGGATGTTCCGGAGCCTGCCTTTGATTACTGCTCAGTCGGGGCCTTTAGCCTGCAGTCGGGTTGCTCATCCGGTAGAGGAAGGCTGCCATGGCGTCGCGGTTGATCGGCTGCAGCGGCCGGTAGGTCACCGTGCCGTTGGCCTCCGTCCAGCCGGTGGAAATGCCCTGATCTGCCAGCCACGCCATCTCCTTGTAGAACTGCTGGCCCGTGGACACATCCGCGAACGGCGACACAGCCGGGGCAGTGAACTCCGGCGAGCCGGCCGCCCGGTAGAGGAAAGCCGCCATGGCGTCACGGCTGATGGACTGCAACGGCCGGTAGGTCACCGTGCCGTTGGCCTCCGTCCAGCCGGTGGAAATGCCCTGGTCCGCCAGCCACGCCATTTCCTTGTAGAACTGCTGGCCCGTGGACACATCCGCGAACGGCGACACAGCCGGGGCAGTGAACTCCGGCGAGCCGGCCATCCTGTAGAGGAAAGCCGCCATGGCGTCACGGCTGATGGACTGCAACGGCCGGTAGGTCACCGTGCCGTTGGCCTCCGTCCAGCCGGTGGAAATGCCCTGCTCTGCCAGCCATGCCATCTCCAGGTAGTACAGCTGGGTGGTGGACACATCGGCAAACGGAGAGACTGCCGGCGGAACAAATACCGGAGGAACAACCACCGGCGCCGCTGGCGTCACTTCGTTGGATGCGGCCGACAGTGGGCTCTCGCCTCCGGCGTTGACCGCACGGACCTGGAAGTTGTAGGCCGTACCGTTGGTCAGGCCCACCACCAGGAGGCTGGTGTCGTTTGCAGGAACACCTTCGATCGTGCGAACCACGGTGGTGCCGGTGCGGACCAGGACGCTGAACGAGTCAGCCGGGAACTCACCGGCGGGAGCCGTGAAGGTCACGGTTGCCGTCGTGTTTCCAGCGATGGCTGCACCGATTACTGGGGCGGCCGGAGCCTCGACAACAGGCTCCACCGGTGCCGTCAGGTCCACGGTCTGGTCAGTGAACCGCAACCTCTCAACGTTGGTTATCCGGTCCGTGCCGTCGTCGCCGTTGCCGCCTGTGTGTGCCACAGTGGTGACGCCGTTGACGGTGGTGATGTCGTACTCGTCCATTGCCCCCGAGAACACGGCTGTGTCGATATCGGCTTCACCCGGGCTGGAAAGGATTTCCCGGACGATCCTCACGTTGCCGGGGTCGATGGTCCCGGCCATGATGTCGGCCTGGAGCTCAGTCAGCGAGGTGACCGTCCTGATCTCGGAGCCGTCTGGCCCGTCGAGGACGCTCAGCCGGACGTTGAGCCACTTATCGCCGTCGATGATGTCATCGGCGCCGTTACCCCAGATCTGGTCGCTCCCGGAGCCGCCGATGATGATGTTGCCGGCTCCGAAGGTGGTGGCACCTGCAGGCAGCAGGTCGGCCAGACCGTTGATCCGCGCAATGCCGGCCGCGTCGAGTTCATTGCTCAGGCCGTCCACGTTGACCTCGGTGTTGGGAACAGAGGGCACCTCGTCGTCTCCGCGGAGCACGTCATCCTTGTCCCAGCCCGAGAGGGCCTCCACCAGGAGGAAGCGGTCCTTCAGGGCGTTGGGTCCGTCGACGATGATCTGGCGCATGTCGGAATCGGCCGGTTCGACCGAGCGTGCGTGCGTGACCCAGTCGAAACCAAAAACTCCGTGGTTCCGTTCGATGCCGGGGCCGGCGACCATCACGTCGTCGCCGCCTTCGGCGTCGTAATCGTCTTCGCCGGAATCGCCGATCAGGACGTCATGGCCCGGAGCGTTGATGTCGTCGAAGAACGGCGCTCCGCTGTCGCCCTGCAGCAGGTCGTTGGAGTTGCCGCCTTCCTGCCAGTCATCGCCGCCGCCGCCGAACACCGCGTCCGGCCCGTCGCCGGAGAGGACCAGGTCGTTGCCTTCGCCGGCGAACGTCTCGTTTCCGTTGAGCCCGCCGTTGGAGAAGTCGTGGCCCTCACCGGACATGATGATGTCCAGGCCGGGGCCGGCGTCGATCGCGTCATTTCCGGGCCCGCCCTTGAGGACGTCGTCACCGTGCGAGTCGGTAATCCGGTCGTTGCCTTCGCCGCCAAGGACGACATCGGCGCCATCGTTGCCTTCGATGATGTCGTTGCCGTTGTTACCCCAGAACGTATCGTTGTCGATGCCGCCCCAGATCCGGTCGTCGAGCCCTGTGCCGTTGAAAGTGGACTGGGCGTTGAGGCCCGGACGGTCCACCGTGTTGCTGACGCGGTACCGGATGGTGCCGTCCGCCATCCTCATGAGCAGCGCGGATTCGTCGCAGGCGGAGGCCGGGTCGTCGGCGACGGAATTTCCGGTGCTTGCCGATATGCGGCTGAGCTCGAACTCGCAGTCAGCCACGCCGAAAACATCTGCCTTGAGGGCTTCCGCATCCGTATTGCGCATGATGAGCTCCGCCAGCGAGTTGCCTTCCAGCTGCGTGCGAAGGTTCAGCCCTGACGTGCGGGACAGGTAGTACATCCGGTCCCCGTCCTGGAGGTCCGTCATCTGGCGTTCAAAGATGTAGTTGAACGTCGAGCCCAGCAGTCCGCCGAAAAGGTTCTGGCGTTCCGCAAGGCCACCAACCCAAAGATCCACGTTGTCCAGGCCGGTGGGGTCTGTTGCCCAGGCTCCGGCGCTGTTGACGAACTCAAAAGAGTCAGCAGGGGTCAACGCGTCCGTCGTGTCCATGTCGAACAGCCGCTGCGCTGCAGCACGCTTGTCAATGATCGACGTTGCGGCTGTGATGGTCGGGTGGGAGCCGTAAGCAGCCATGAAGTTCACCACGGACTCCGGGTGCTTCAGGTTCTGGCCAAAATCAACCCAGCTGGTGTACGGCTTCAGCGAGGACTCGCCGGTGCTCGCGTACAGCTGTCCGCGGAAGTTGTTCAGGGACGGGATGCCCGTATCCCGACCGCGGGCCAGGTTCAGCGAGGCAAGGTCCAGCGGCAGGCCCAGGACGTTGTTCCGTAGCGTATCGGTGACGAATTCGTCGAGTTCGGCACCCACCTGGTCCGTCATGCCCATGGCGATGGCGCCAGCGGCCTGCTTCGGAGTCAGCGTGCCGGCTGTGCTTTCGTAGTACGCCGGCGGGTTGAGGAACGCGTCCAGCAGCGGCATCCCGATGTCCGTGCCGTCGTTGAGCTTGCGGTCCACTGTTTCGGTGAGCATCGAGTGGCCGAACCGGTACGTGGCATGGGCAAACTCCGCCTTGATCGCTGGATCAATGCCGGTGTCCGACTGCGTGAAGACATTGAACCCGTTGATCCCCGGCTGGATCTTGCGGGCAAAGTCCTCGAACACGATGTGCTGGTATTCCATCTCGGTCACGTAGCGTGCCGCTTGGAACAGCCGTTCACCGTTCCATTGCCCGTTGGGGAGCTTCCACTCATTGAGGTCGAGGTTCTGTGACGTGAGAAGCTCCTCCATGTAGCCCACCAGGCGGTTGTGCTCGGAGTGGAACACCTGGTGGATCGCCGTCAGGCCGATGTTTTCGTTGACGCGGCCGTCGCCGGCGATGAAGTGCTTGTCCAGCATCTCGTCGTCGTAGCGGCCCGCAGGACGCGGCAGGTTGACGTCATTGACTTCGGCGTCATCGTCCGGCTGCAGCGGGGCACCGGTCTGGGAGTTGAATGGGGCCGCGTTGTGGCCGATATCGTCCAGGAAGGCGATGCCGATCCGTTCCACGTTGGCAGGGGGTGCCACCGGGGCGGCCAGGTTCCCTTCCACGCGTCCGGTTGCGGTCTCGTACTGCGGGAGTCCGTTCGGCCCGCGCAGGAAGCGGCCGTACTGGTCCGTCGCCAGCTTGGGGACATCTGCGACGTCAACGTCGGACAGTTCGAGCCCGAGCATCGTCCGGGCCTGTTCCTTGATGTGGGCCCAGGTTGCCATACCGCCCGGTTCACCCTCGATGAGTTCGCCGGTGGAGACGGGATCCCCGTTTTCGTCGAGCGTATATTCGCGCAGGAACACCTGGTGGGACGAGTGCGAGGAGTAGGTCTGGCTCTGGTCCACCCACGGCGAGTCGGTGTTGGTACCGTTCTGCTCGTCATCGGCTGTTCCCAGGATGCCGTCAGGACCGGGCTGGTTCTCGGCCCGGCTAAGCAGCATGAAGTTGGTGCGTCCGCCCGGGACGTAGAGCGGATCGTCTTCCGACAATGGCATCATGACGTAGTTCTTGGTCTTCTTAGTGAAGTCCACGCCGTGGTCGAAGAACTGGCCGAACAGCGCGAACATGCCGTTGTACGGCGGGGAAAGACCAAAGTCCGTGGTGACGTTGGGAATGTCCAGGGTCTCCCCCTCAGGCACGCAGTTCTCCGGGAGTCCGTTGCCGTCGCAAGGCACAGCCGTGGGCCCGTCATTAACCGTGCGATGGGCCTGGCCGGCCGCGGCTACGGCAGCCGGGTTGGTTGCGGTCTGGTCCACAATGACGTTGCTGACGAAGCGCGGGCCGTTGTCAGTGACGTTAGCGTTGACGGACTCGTAGCTCTGCCCGCCGGACGAAGTGCGCCATTCCGGGTCCGACAACCGGGGGAACTCACGGCTGGCGGAGCCGTAGCCGCTTTGGCCGGCCACCAGGTTGTTATCCGTGCCGTCCACCGTGCGGAGACCATAGGGCAGCAGTGGGCTGGCAATCTGGTTCGGTCCGTTACCCAGGAGCGGCTGGCCGGGAACATCATTTCCCTGCGCGTCCTCTTTGGTCGCATTGTTTTCGGCGATTTTGATCTGCTTGAGAATGAAACGCATATCGCCGGCATTGAGTGTGAAACCCTGGCCCGTCGGGGCCGCGGAGACCGCTGGTGCCAGCACTGACGGGACAACTCCCGCCCCGATCAAAAGGGCCAGCGCGCCCGCAGTGACTTTGCGAGTTACAGCTGTGGCTGAAGCTTTCGAACGGGGCATGGTGACCCCCTTTCGGGACTTGCGATGTTTAGCCATGTCTTTTTCCTCCATCGAGTTAGTACCGGCTCCCCCCTCAATGTGGTCGCCCGGTTCACTGAATGGCCCCAGCATCCGTCAGCGTCCTTTGGAAAAACTTGGATTGCTAAGCTGGCTGTGCACCGACGCACTCCGCTTTCGTTCCAAGGAGATCCACATGAACGGCATCCCGAAAACCGTGCTTGTCACCGGTGCCACCGGTTATATCGGCGGGCGGCTGGTCCCCCGTCTCCTTGAGGCCGGACACACAGTGAAAGTCGTGGTCCGGACTCCGGCGAAGATCGCCGGCGTTCCCTGGCTCGACAAGGTGGAGGTCATCCAGGGCAGCCTCGACGACGGCGACATGCTCCGGGAGGCGCTGGACGGCGCCGACGTGCTTTATTACCTGGTCCACTCAATGGCCACCGGCACCGGCTTCGAAGCCAAAGAGAAGGCCATGGCGGAGACCGCCGCGAAGGCGGCGGAAAACGCCAAGGTGGAGAGGATCGTCTACCTCGGCGGCCTGCACCCGGAAGGCGCCGAACTCTCAACCCACATGCGGTCCCGCGAGGCCGTGGGCAAGGTCTTCCTCGCGAGTCCGGTGGACGCAGTCGTGTTCCAGGCGGGAGTGGTGATCGGATCCGGTTCGGCGTCCTTCGAGATGATCCGGCACCTCTCGGAGACCCTTCCCCTGATGCCCGCGCCGAGCTGGGTGCGGAACCGGATTGAGGCGATCGCCGTCAGGGACGTGCTCTACTATCTCGTTGCCGCGGCGTCCCTGGAAGGGCACATTAACCGCACTTTCGACATCGGGTGCCGGCAGGTCCTCACCTACGCCGGAATGATGAAGGAGTATGCGGCCGAGGCCGGCCTGCCCTACCGCGTGGTGCTTGCCCTGCCCATCCCGGCACCGAAACTCGCCGGCATGTGGGTCGCCCTGACCACGCCCATCCCCCTTTCCATGTCGCTGCCGCTCGTCGAATCGCTCCAGCACGACGCAGTGGCGCGCGAGCACGACATTGACGATTACATTCCGCTGCCCGAGGGCGGCCTGACACCCTACCGCCGGGCCGTGTCCCTCGCCCTGGGCAAGGAACGCGACGCCCAGGTGGAAACCACCTGGGCCAGCGCCGGCGCGGATGCCGATCCCCTGCCGAGCGACCCGGACTGGGCCGGCTACCGGGTGTACGTCGACGAGCGAAGCTATTCCAGCCCGGTGGACCCCAAGTATGTCTGGACCATCATCGAGGGGATCGGGGGCCGCAACGGCTGGTACTCCCTGCCGCTGGCATGGCAGGTCCGCGGCTGGCTGGACAAGCTGACCGGCGGCGCCGGGCTGCTCCGCGGGCGCCGGCACCCCCACCTGCTTGCCGAGGGCGAAGTGGTGGACTGGTGGCGCGCAGAGCGGATTGATCGCGGCCGGCTGCTGCGGCTACGCGCGGAAATGCGCGCCCCCGGCCGTGCGTGGCTGGAGCTGTCGGTGGAACCGGAGGGCACGGGCAGCCGGTACCGCCAGCGCGCCATCTTCTTCCCGAAGGGGCTCAGCGGCAAGCTGTACTGGCTCGCCGTACTGCCGTTTCACAGCGTCATTTTTCCGGCGATGTCACGCAACATCACGGCGGCTGCGCAAAAGCTGTCGGAAGCCGAATCGGAGTCGGCTGGGTCCACCGCATAGGATGTGGGAGGCAAAAACCGATGCCCCATACCCCCAAACCCCCATGGAGGAACAATGGCACTGAGTGCTTCCACCACCCTGCCGCACAGCGTTGACCGCGTAACGGCTTTGTTCGCCAATGAAGACTTCCAGCGCCACACCAGTGAACTGGTGGGCGGAACCCTTGAATCGTTCAAGGTCGACGGCGATGTTGCCGGCGCTTTCAGCACCACCTCGGTGCGCACCCTGCCCACCACCCGGTTGCCGGAAATTGCCCGCAAATTCGTGGGCGAGCGCCTCACCGTCACCCAGCTTGAGACCTGGGAAGCCCCTGCCGCTGACGGCTCCCGGCAGAGCAACATCAGCCTGAAGATCGCAGGTGCCCCGCTGGACGTCAGCGCCGTGCAGCGGCTGGTGGCCGACGGCGGCAGCACCCGTGTGGAGCTCGAGGGCAATGTGACGTCCTCGGTTCCGTTCCTGGGCGGCAAGATTGCCGATGCTGCGGAGCCCATGGTGGGCAAGGCCCTGAACATCCAGTCACAGCAGGCGCAGGCCTGGCTGGAAAGCCACTAAACCGTGCAGCTTCCCGTTGCCCTGGCCTGGGTCCTGATCATTGCCGGTGTCTGGTCCCTGGTGGTCTGGCCTCAGTTCCTCAAGCGTGTGATGAAGGATCCGAGGGCACGCGACTCGGCCGGCAAGGCGACCAGGTTCCTCACGGTCCATGTCGTCCTGGTGTCCGTCTCACTGGTGCTTGGCGCCGCCACGGCGGCAATCGGCATCGCCGGCCTCGCAGGCTAGCGAACAGCCGGTTCCGTTCCTTCCAGCCGGCACGCGCCGGCTGGAAGGGGCCGCCTAATCCTTCCGGCGGGACTTCCACAGCCGTGCTGCAACGCGGGCCGGCCTGCCGACAAACTCGAAGACGCTGGTCCGCCGGACCACTGTCTCCTCCAGGACCGAAATGCGCCTGCTGAGGTCCTCCAGTGTGGATACAACACGGTCGGCCAGCACCCGGGCATCAGCAGCGGCCGCCTCCTGTTGCCCGCTCAGCTGGGCCAGATAGAGCAGGTACCCCACTCCCGTCTTCCCGGCTTCGCGCCGCAGGAACGCATCCCGCACCAGGCTGTCGAACTTCGCATGTTCGTCGGCGGCGGCAATAACGCTGTTCCCCATGTCTCCGCTCGCTGCCGGCCGCTGGCACCAGAAGGCCAGCGGCTCGTCGTCGAGCAGTTCCATCGGATAGGCCTGCAGGAACCGCAAGTAGAACTCCCAGTCCCCCACGACGTCGAGTTCCTCATTGTAGAACCCGACGTGGTCGTGCACGGAGCGGCGGTATAGGAAGGAAATGGGGACGATCCTGTTGATCCGGAGCATGTCCGTCAGCGTGATGGCCTGCAGGTCGGGCCAGTACGCGAAGGATCCCGTCTCCACAATCCCGCCGTCGCGGACTTCCTCGTACACAACATTGGTCCTGACGGCAACACCCTGCGCGGCGGGCTTACCGTCCAGCAACCCGACGGTCTTGAGCAGGAAATCCGGGTGCCACCGGTCGTCGTCGTCATGCACGGCGACGTACTCCGACGTTGCGGCGGCAATGCCTGCGTTGCTGGCTGCTTCCATGCCCTTGCTTTGTGCATGGTGGAGCACTGTCAGTTTCCCCGCCGGGAGGTGGCGGTACCCTTCCGCCAGCGCGTCGACCGGAACCGGATCCCCGCCGTCGTTGACCACCACGATGGAGAAGTCCTGGTAGGACTGGCCCAGGATGTCCTCCAGGGCGCGGTGGAGCAGGACGGGGCGGTTCTTGGTCCGGACCACCACCGTTACACGGCCGTTGGCCATCAGTGTTTCCTTCCGGTCAGCTGGCGCGCAAAGTCCGCGCCGCGGCCCAATATTCTTGCTGCTTTGAAAGTTCGTGACTGCAGGATTCTGTCCTTTTCCCGTAGTGCTTCATCCCGTTCATGGATCAGCACATCGCGTTGGGAACGCACATCGTCCCATTCCGTCCACTGCCGTCCGATTTCCAGGCTCAAAGTGCGGAACAACGCCCGCTGCTCCGCAGCCTGCCGGGACCAGGGTCCCGCCGCACTCAGCGCCGGCGCGTCGTCAAGCCCCGGGTAGCGGGTGCCAGGTTCGCTGCCGTGTTCGCCGCCGCGCAGGACCTCGGCCACTGCATCCCACCATCTCGCCTGGGAACGCTCGAACCCGGGCCGCAGCCGTGCAAGGTGCTGACCGATCTCGTCGCGCCGACGCCAGGCCTCCGCAACGGCCTCCTCCACTCCGCCAGGGGAAAGGCTTGGCTGCGGCAGCGCCCAATCGCCCAGTCCCCAGTTTCCAAGAGCACCGGAAAGACGGATATCCGAGTAGGCATCATTCGCCAGGGAGATGACTGGTACACCTGCTGCCAGCCCGAAAACGGCAGGGTGGTAACGGTTGGTGACCACCAGGCGGGCGCCGGCGGTGACGGCCACCGCCGCGCGGACCGGCAGCACCGGCAGCATCGTCAGCTTTCCCGAGCGCGAGTGCGCCAGCACGGTCCGGTGGGAATCGTGGTCGCCCCCGCTCTCCGAGGATCCGAGCGTGCCCATGTGGGGCAGCAGATACACCGGGAGGCCGGTGAGCTCTGCCGCGCGGTCCAGGACTGCCGCGAACGGCGCCAGCGTGCGCGTTCCTTCGCGCCATGCGTCGGGGCCCACCGTGGCCGCGATGTAACCGTCTGCAGGCAGGTCCGGCAGGCCGCCGTCTGCGCCCGCCGGTGCCGGGTCCGTCTGCGAGCGCAGGAAGCTGCCGTCATCCAGGACGCGGACCAGCTTGTCCGGGCCGAGGCCCAACTCGAAGCCCAGGGCGTAGGATGCGGGTTCGCGGGCGGCGACCAGTGCGGCGCCGTCGAGGAGTTCGTGAAGTATTTTCCGATCCTGCGGCAGCAGGGTGGGCCCGAAGGTCTGTCCGCTGACCACCAGCGGCTTGCCGAGTTCCCGGGCAATGATGCCGACGGCGGCACGCTCGTAGAGCAGCCAGCCATAGAGGGAGTTCATGTTGCCGCCGCCGGCAATCAGGACGCCGTCCGCGGTCGAGACCTCCTCGATGACGCCCCACACATGATCGGTAGCCGGGAGGGCTGTCCGGTCGCCCCTGGCGGCCCGGCGTACGCGGTCCAGGTAAGCACTCCGCTCGGCGGGCGGCCACGGGGATTCGATGGTTGCCATGGATCCCGTGCCGTAAAGCGCCGCGGTCTGATCCGGGTCGCGGGACATCAGCACAAAAGAAGCCCCGGTGCGCCGGGAAAGTTCATCCACTGCGGCCAGGGTCATGGCCTCATCGCCAATGTGGTACGCACCCTGGCCCAGATCGCCCTGCACCACGAACTTCACTTGACGGTCCTCTTCCACTACTTGCCTGATGTCGCAGCCGGAAGCGGATCCCGTACGGGCCCGCTGGCGCGGAACCAGACTACCGTCTTTTGCGGAACGGGCTGCCCGGACAGGCGTCTTATCCGGACACACCCCGGCAGCAGGCGGCCACTCGAGTACCCGGAGCGGCAAATGGAGTAGCAGGGTCCATAAGTGAGGTGGAGGACACGCTGTTATCTGAACGTGATAAGCCCTAAATTGCTGTTATGGACGCGAACGATATGGAACGGGTTTGGCATGGTAGCCACCGCAAAATCGACCGCAGAAATTGGTCGTTGTATTTCGCACTCACCCTATTGGGGCTTATCGCGTGGGTAATAATCATATTTCCCCACTAATCCTGGAATTTTCGGCACCATAACCTGAACTCCGGCGGGTCTCCACCTGCCGGAGTTCTATTTTCCGTGCCGGCCGATGTCCATATCCTGCGGCATTACCGGACAAAGTCGGAGTATCCGGCCAGGATAGTGAGCACGGTGAGCACCACGAGGGCAAGAACACAGACAATTTCCGCCCTGTGAATCCGGTGCTGCGTCTGGCGCCATTCAGCGTCGTCCTGGATATCAACCATAAGTAGACGCTACGGGCCCCGCCTGCACGCCACTAGAGTAGTCACTACTTGTCTTTATCCCCATTGCGGCGCGCTCTTCACATCAAGCTCACCATGCCATAAAGTAGCCATAAGATCGGCGATCGGCTCAGCGACGTTTGTCTCAGGATTGAAGTACGTCCTCAGGATCGAACTACGTCCCAGGAGAGCTGAGAACAGTGGCCGCTGAAGGTTTTTCAAATACCCGTTTCCTGACAGTTTCGGAAGTCGCAGAAGTCATGCGCCTGTCCCGGATGACTGTGTACCGGCTCGTCAAGGCGCACGACCTGCCTGCCGTCCGTTTCGGCCGCTCCTACAGGGTCCCCGAGCATGCCATCGAAGACTACGTCCAGCACCATTCCACGCTCGCGGACGATGAGCACCCGGAGGCCGGCAAGACCTAGCGGCTGGTGGCTACGGCCTGCCGCAGCGCATCCTCGGCAGCCACCCACGCCAGCATGGCGCACTTCACCCTGGCCGGGTACTTTGCCACTCCGGCCAGGGCGGCCGCATCCCCCAGGATTTCCTCATCAGGCTCCAGCCGTCCCCGCGAACGCATGAGCTCCCGGAAATGGCCGATCATTTCGCTGAGCTCGTCCGGTGACGCCCCCTCGGACAATTCGCTCAATATTGAGGCCGAGGCCATTGAGATGGCGCAACCGTCACCATGCCAGTGGATTCCCTTCACTGCTGGCGGGTTCCCCGCGGCCTCAAGTTCCAGGCGCAGCGTAATTTCGTCGCCACACACCGGATTGAGCTGGTGGCACTGCCCGACTCCCGCCTGGTCAGGCGTCACCGTGGCTTCATCGGCCGTCAGGTCAGCCCCGCTGCGGGTTTTTGCATGCTCCAGGATCAGCTGCTGGTACATCGCATCCAGGGCGCTCATTTGGATACCCCCGAGCCTTCTACGCCGAAATAGGGCCGGACCTGGGCCACAGCCTCGAGCAGCAGGTCCACTTCGTCCGTCGTGTTGTACAAATAGGTGCTCGCCCGCGTCGTGGCGGTCAGGCCCAGCCGGCGATGGAGCGGTTGTGCGCAGTGGTGACCCACGCGGACGGCGATGCCCATGCTGTCCAGGTACTGCCCGACGTCGTGCGCATGCACGCCGGCCACATCGAAGGCTGCCAGGCCGAGCCGTTCCACGCCGGGAGCGGGTCCCACGACCCGGACTCCGTCAATGGCGCTCAGACCGGTGACCAGCCGCTGGCCGAGGGAGGCTTCCCAGCCGGCGATTCGTTCCATGCCGGTTTCGCGCAGGTAGTTGGCGGCTGCTGCGAGCGCCACAGCCTGCGAGATGGGCTGGGTGCCGGCCTCGAACCGCTGGGGCGCCGGAAGGTACTCGGCCTTTTCCATCGTCACGGTGGTGATCATGGAGCCCCCGGTCAGGAACGGAGGCATGGCATTCAACAATTCGCGCCGCCCGTACACGCCGCCGATCCCCGTGGGCGCCAGCATCTTGTGGCCGGAGAAAACAGCGAAGTCCACGTCGAGGGCCTTGAAGTCCAAGGGCAGGTGCGGCGCAGACTGGCAGGCGTCCAGCACAACGAGGGCTCCTGCCGCCCGGGCCAGCCGCACGAGCTCAGCCACCGGATTGATCGTTCCGAGCACATTGGACGCATGGGTGAACGCCAGGACCTTGGTGCGCCCGGTGATAAGCCGCGCCGCCTCCTCAAGCCGCAACGCGCCGTCGTCGTCTATAGGGATGAATTTCAAGGTGGCACCGGTGCGCCGGCAGAGCTCCTGCCAGGGAATCAGGTTCGCATGGTGTTCCATTTCCGTCACCACGATCTCGTCCCCGGGGCCGAGGGCGAAACGGCCGGCCTCGCTCCGGACGGTGCCGACACTGGCGTTCGAGAAGGCGTATGCGAGGAGATTGAGCCCGGCGGTGGCGTTCGCAGTCCAGATCAGTTCGTCGTCCGCCACGCCGACGAAGCCGGCCACGGTGGCACGGGCATCCTCGAAGGCGTCGGTGGCCTGGACGGCAAGGTGGTGGGCACCGCGGTGCACTGCGGCATTCCTCAGTTCGTAGAACTCCTGCTCGGCTTCGAGCACGCTTCGGGGGTTCTGTGACGTGGCGCCGGAATCCAGGTAGACAAGGGGCCTGCCGTTGACTTCCTGGTCCAGGACAGGGAAGTCGTTGCGGATACGCAGGACTTCGACATCACTTAGCGCGACCTGGGTGTCTGCGGTAGCGGGAGTGGATACCATGACCAAACTGGAGCTCCTAGATAGGCAAGACCTGCCGACGGCTCGCCGCCACGGGCAGGCACACCGCTTGCATCCGCGGTGCTACTCCTCAATTGTCCCACTATTGCCCGGCGCCGGTTCCGCACGGGCCGTCACCGCCCCGCGCCGTCCAGGCTGTTCCAGAGTTCAGCCAGCTCCTGGCGCCGGGAAACGCCCAGCTTGCCGTAGATCCGCTGCAAATGCGCGTTTACCGTGTTCACGGCGATGCCGAGTTCCGCCGCTACGCCCGCACTCCCCATGCCGGTGACAACAAGTACGGCCACTTCGCGTTCCCTTTGGGACAGCTTGGCGGCATCAGCGGCCGGTCCGCTGTTCCCGTCGCTCGACCACCGCCAGTCCGGCGGCCCGTCGGCCGATTGTTCACATGCCGCGCCATCCGGCTTTGCCGCGACTCCGAGGTTCAGCAGTTCACGTGCCCGGCGGCCCCTGCCGCCACCCGTCGCCATGGCCGGCTTGCGGGGCGCCCGCTGCGGTGGACCTGCGGCGCCAGTTACAGTCGGACGTGCCACCGATGCGTAGGTTTCAGCCAGCCTCGCCGCGACGTCGCCGTCCGCTGCCCGGTTGTCCGCTCGCGGATTGTCCGCTTGCCGGTTGTCCGCTTGCCGTTCGTCTGCCGCGGCGGTCCCGGCGCCTGGCAGCTGCGCCAGGTCCCAGGTCAGCCACTCCGCCGTGGCCTGCGCGGCCAGGGTGAGTGCCAGCAGGTCCTCAGGGTCACCTGCTGTCCCGGCGTCCGCGCCGCCGTTCGCTCGCCCGGCGGCGTGCCCGGCAGACTGCCGGCAGAACATCATGGCCCGGAAAAGTTGCAGCGGGCCGCCCGGGTAGCTCATCCATTTGTTGCGGCCGGGCAGCTTGTCCGCACTCCCGGCGTCGGGTCCCTGGCCCAACCGGGTCAGGTTGGACGCATGGATGGTGAGCACTGTCGAGTGGAAATCGACGCTGCATCGCGGCAGGCGGTCCACGGCGTTAAGCGCCCGGGTGGAAAGCGCGACGGCGTCAGCGGACTTCCCCCGCACGGACAGCCCCTGTGAAGCGAGCGCCAGGAGCAGGATGCCTGCATGGGTACCCGGCGCATCATCCGGACCCGGCGGCTGGCCGCCGTCGCAGAAACCGGCAGGGCAAAGCCGGTGGAAGAGCTCCCCGCCCGGGCTGGGCCAGTTTCCCTCCCGTGACTCCAGGTAGAGCTGCAGGACATCCAGCTCATCCTGGACGGCATTCTGGTAAGTGTCGGCAGCAGTATCACCGACGGACGCAGTTGCCGCCATGGCCAGCCGCTTCCGTGCACCGTCCAGTACGGACTGAAGTGCGTCCCGGCCCGGATTCGTGGGCATGAGGGCTTGGAGGAGCAGGCCCACTGCCCGCGCGAACTCCATGCTCAGCACAGCCGGGGTGTTCTCGACAAGGCCTCGGAGAACCTCAGCGCTCCGGCCGTACTTGTGGGCATGGAACAGCGCCCGGGCCGCCTCCGTCTGCGCCATGAGCTGGAGTTCGGGTGCCTTGATCGCTTCGGCTGCCTTTTGGGCGCGGTCGCTGTCATAGAGGTTGTTGGCGGTGGTGGCCACCGCCAGGAGGTCCAGGTCAGCGACAGCCGTGCCGGCATCCAGTGCGGTTTCCACCCGCCGAAAAAGATCCCACAGCGGTTCCTCCCCCGCTCTCCGTGGGACGCCCAGCCCCCGGCCGTGCAGGTCCGCTTCACGGCCGAGGTCCAGCGGTCCGGCACCGCCCGGATAATGCCGGGCAGCAGTGGCCTCGACCTCGTGGTTCAGCGTGACGTCGGCCCCGCCGTCGCTCCTGATTTGGAGCCGGATGAAGTTGCCCCGTTCCAACGCGGCCAGGGCGGTCGGCAGCACGGCCCGGGCGAGCACGGAAAGCGGAGCCGGATCCGCGGCCGCCAGGAAGTCAACCACCTGGCGCTGGTCCGGCGGAAGCGCCTCGATCCGCCGTCGGGCCAAGTCGAATTGGCGTCCTTCCGCCAGGTCCGGCGGCCGGACCATCACACAACTGTCCCCGCGCTGCACAATCCGGCCGTCCGCCAACGCTTCGTCCACCAGCCAGCTCGCAGTGAGCGCATTGGCGCCCGCTGCGGCGAGAACGTCGCGCACCAGGCTGCGGTCAGGCCGGGCCGGAAGCCTGTGCTCGAGGAAAGTACGGAGCTGGTCCGGTGTCAGGTCCTCCAGTTCCACAATGGACAGCTGCCGGGCCACCACCGACTCCATCAGCTCCATCTGCAACTGCCGGTCCGAGCGGTGGCTTGCCAGCATCTTGATGTCCGGTTCCGCGAGAAGCTGGTTGAGAACCCAGAGGGACGTTCCGTCCAGGTGGTCCACATTGTCCAGGACCACCAGGATCCCGTTCGCCCCCGGGTCCTGGCTGCGCAGCGCATCGCGGCACGCCCGGACGATGTTCAGTGGCGACACCTTGGAATTCGCAGGCAACGCCGGCGCCAGCACACTGCCGATGCCGAACTTCATCCGGCGGCAGGACCGGGGAACGCTGTGGACAATGACGGTGAGCCGTCCGGAGAGCGCTTCCGCTGCGGCGGCAAGCAGCCTGGTCCGGCCCGAGCCGGCAGCGCCGGTAACGATGACGCCCGAACTCTCTGAGTTGGAGAGGGCATTGATTGCGGCCCGCAGTTCGGCCACACGAATGACTGGGGGGAAAGCTGAATTTCCTGCCCTAACGTCCATGGTTGCGTCGATTCCTTAGCCGCGGAGCGTGAAGTTCCGGACCGCCCCCAACCATCTGCCGGCATTAGCAACTCCTACGCTACCTAGCCACCGCACGCGCTGGCGTGAGTAGTGACTACTCGAATATGCCGGACCGTTGCTCTCGGGCCCGTTCGGGCTACTCACAGGCATCCGTGTAATGTGGAGCGGGTGTTAACGGTCTCTACGGGTCTCTTGACGGTCCCGCTGTCTGCTTCTGGGGAGTAAGCGGCTCAGCTGATTTCACTATCAGCATCGATTCTGGGCGCGGCCACTGCCGCGCCGATCTGGCGGTCATGACCCGTGCTTGGCGTGCCCTCATTGGGTACCTGCCAACCCTGTTAATGTCCCCAACAGATATGTATCCCAAAAAAATGAAACGCATGACCACGCCCATCATGGCTGTGTTGATCCTCCTCATCGGAGTATTGACCGCAGGCTGTGCCGCCCAATCGGCGCCCGACCCGTCGGCCTCCGCCAGTCCCTCGTCAGCCAGCGCAGAAGCATCGCAGGTAACCCCGAACGCAACACCGTCACCGAGTTCGACACCGGCTGCGGCGCCCGTCAAGGAACCGGCGCCTGCCGCGGTTTCCGCACCCGAACCTGCCGTCGCGGCTCCCGCGCCGGTGGCCGTAGCCGCAGCTGAACCCGTTGCCGCACCGGCAGCCAACAAATACCCCCTGCACACCAACGTCGTGAGCACCACGTTCTGGGTGGGCGAAATCTTCAACGCCAGCCTTGCAGACGGTTCACAGGTCTGCTCGACGTACAACGGCCAGTGGGCTTTCAAGCACACCGGCATCAACGCCGGCACTACTCCCGCCACTGCCTCCGGCTGCCCCGGCAGCATCTACGGCGGCTGCGACGGCGTGAGCTCCGGCTCGGGAAGTTCGTTCACTTGCGCCACGGAAGCACGCGATGCCTCCAACGGGTACTTCCCCAAGAACCAGCCCGCGCCGCTTGAGAACCCCTTCTACCTCGACCTGCCTTACGACGACGTCAACGACAGCGTCGCGTTCCAGCAGCGCTGCCAGGTCATCCCGTGGGCCGCCGCGGACAACGCCGCCACAGGTGTCGACCACTGCGCGGATGGCAGCTATTCGTACATGAAGAACCGGTGGGTCCAGATGACCGGACCCAACGGCAACGTCTGCTACGGACAGATTGAGGATGCCGGTCCTTCCAGCGGTTCCGAATACCATGACGCGAACTACGTCTTCGGCGCGGCCGACGCCCGCCCGGCAAACACCGATTTCTCCGCCGACGGTACGCAGGGCGCAGGAATGGATGTTTCCCCTGCGCTGAACGGTTGCCTCGGCTTCGCCGAACTGGACGGCAGCGGCGATCACGTCTCGTGGAGGTTTGTTGACCGCGCAGATGTTCCCGCCGGACCGTGGCTGAACGTCGAAACCACGTCGGGTGTCAGCTGGTAACAACAGCGCTTGTCTGCGCAGAAACCTGAACGCAGAAACCTGAACGCAGGAACCTGAACGCCCCTCCCGCAGGACCACAGTGTCCTGCGGGAGGGGCGTTTTGCGCTAACGGGTGATGCCGGCACCAGCCGTAGCTTCTTCCAGCTCGAGGCCTTCGCCCTGGATGCGCCGCACCGGGCTGACCCACACGCCCGATGAGGCCGCGGAGAAGGCACGTGGCAGCACCATCAGGCAGATGACGGAGTCAAGGATCCGCATGAGCGGGAACAATGGCGCCATCAGCAGGATGCCCGGCCGGCGGAGGGCAACGGCCGCGATGACGGTGAGCAGGAAGTCCGGAACGAGGACACCCAGGAGCACGTCCTGCGGGCGCATGAGCCCGGAAAGGTAGAGGAAGGATTCGCCGTTGTCACCGAAGGCCTGGAGCTGCATGGACGCCACCAGCGAGAGCAGGAAGACCGGAATCAACAAGACGAAGAACATGCAGCTGATAACGAGTTCGATAATGTAGAACACCAGCACAAACCAGAACTTTCCGGACTGCAGGCGGTGCCGACGGACGGTCTGCCAAAAGCCGAGGATCCAACGCCGGACTTGCCGGGTGTAGTCCTGCAGGTTGTCCGGATCTTGGGTGTATGCCACGGCGGCTGAGGGGTGGAACGCAATCCGCCCTAACTTCTTGGCATGGATCTCGAAGGTCATATTGAAGTCCTCAATGACCAGGCCCGGGGCCAGCACCTTGATTTTCGCGAGTGCACTTGTCCGGTACATGCTGGCAAAGCCCGGCACGATCGAGACAACGTTTGCGCCCCTGGCGGCCTGGCCGTATTTGAGAAGCAACTGCACCACGATGTACAGCCGTTCCCGATAGGCCACCAGGAACCGGCCCAGCGCGGTGGGTGGAGGCGGGGTCATGATGGACTTTGCCCTGCCGGCCACGGCCACCACAGAGTGATCAAGGAAGAGCGGCAGCCCGGTCTCCAGGTAGTCCGCGGTGGGCCGGGTATCCGCGTCAAGCAGCATCACCACTTTGAACTTCCGGCACAGCTCGAAATAAGCGATTCCAGCGGCCAATGCGCCGGCCTTTCCCCTGTTCGGTTCGAGGTCCAGCACTTTGACCCCGGCTGCGCGTGCAATCGCCGAGGTGTCATCTGTGGACATGTCCGAGATCACGTGGATGTTCCTGAGCGGCACCAGCGCCGAGGCAGCCCGGATGGTCTCGCTGATGACCAGGGCTTCGTTGTGGGCGGCAATAAGCACCGCGACATTTGCCGGCAGGATCCTCGGGTCCCTGGCACGATGGCGGCCATGCTCCCGCTGGATCTGGCCCCGGTGTGCCCGCGGCGCCGGCAACGTGTGTGCGCCATGGACTCCGGGGCCGAGCCGGTTGGCCAGTGGCCAGCGCTGCAGGAGCCCCAGCATGCGCCCGCTCAGTGGCGGGCCCAGCGTGATCCGCCGGGTGTACTGCTCATTGACCAGGCGCAATAAGCCCACAAACGACCAGAAGATCGTGCTGATTCCAAGGACTAAGACGATGTATACGGCTATCACAGCGACGGCGCTCCAATCGTGTCGTACATGGCATAGTCATCCGTGATGAGCGTGCCATTCCTGAAGAGGTTCAGCCCGAAGCTGATCGCGGATGCGCCGGAGGGCAACGCGGGGGTGGTGAAGCTGGCCTGGGTATAGGAACCGGCGGCAGCGAACCAGGGACTCGATGTCCAGTAGACCCAGGCTCCGGCGGAGTTCCGGTAGTAGACAGCGAACTGGGTCACCGTCGTCGAGGTATACCAGGCGCGGAGCGAATACGTGTGGCCGGCGACCGCCGGCGGTGCGCAAGAACCGGAGTCCAGCGTCTGGAGGAGTTTCGCGTCACCGTTGGCGTAGTTACTCATCACCAGGCGTTCTGCCTTTGTCCCGGTCCGTGCTGTTGAGACGGTACTGAACGACGCCGTGTTGGAGCCGTAGCCCGCCGTTTGCCAGCATTGCGGCGTGGAGCCGGCACCTGCCGTTTCAAGGCTGGCATTCTGCACGAGGTTGGTACCGGCTGGCGGTGGCGGCGGCGGAGGTGTGGACGACGCGGTGTCGGTCATTTCGTAGTCGTCCGTGATCAACGTTCCGTTACTGAAGAGGTTGAGTCCGAAGCTGATGCCGCTGGCCCCCGAAGGCAACGCCGGGGTTGTCCAGCTGGCCCTTTGGAATGTCGTGGCGGGCCCGAACCAAGGGCTCGAGGTCCAGTAGACCCAGGAGCCAAGACCTGTCCGGTAGTAAAGGGCGAACTGGGTGTTGGCGGTTGACTTGTACCAGGCACTGAGAGCGTAGGTGTGTCCAGGCGTTGCCGTCGGCGAGCATCCGCCAAGGTCCAGCGACTGCAGCCACTTGGCATCGCCGTCGACGTAGCCCGACACCACCACCCGTCCTGCCGTTGAACCGGTCCGCCCCGGACTTACCGTGGTGAACGTGCGCGTGTTCGTCCCGTAGCCGCCCGCCTGCCAGCACTGCGGCACTCCGTTGACCAGGGTTTCAAGGCCGGGATTCTTCACCAGGTTGCCACTCGTGGGCTGCGGCGGAACGGCCGGGCCGGAAACGGCAGGCTTGACGGTTCCGCCAATCACCTGATTCACCGTTTTCACTGTGGTGGTGGCCGGTCTGGCCTTCAGCCAGGTGGCGAACTGTTGGAAAACAGTGGGAGTAACGTTGAGCGGATCCGCGCTGGACGCCGCAATGTGGTGGAAGGTCAGCTGGATCCAGCCTCCCACCGATTCCGCCTGTGTGACGGACCTCTGCAGATCGGCCAGCGACCACGTGTTGTCTACTTGGTCCGGGGCTCTGGTGTTGTAGGCGTTGGCGGGCGGGATGGTCTCGGCCAGAGGGCAGCCGGCGCAGCTGAACCTGGTCCGGATATCACCGAGGCCGCGCCCGCTGTTGTACCCACAGTTTTTCACGATGCCCTCGACCGCCGCGTTCGATGAGGCAAACGGATAGGCAAAACTCGTGACGGCAAAACCCCAGTTGGTCAGGTTGACCCGGTCGTTGCACACCTGCCGGGTGGCTTCATCCGAAGGCAGCGTCACCAGGTCCGCATGGGTCACGGTGTGGCCGGCGATCTCGTGGCCGTTCGCCGCAAGGCCCTGGAGGTTGGCCACAGTCAGGTAGTTCGTGGTGTTGATGACCCCTGAGGTGATGTAGAACGTGCCGTCGATGCCTACGTTGTTCATGATCTGGGCAGCGGTCATCTGGTCCGCGTTGCCGTCGTCGAACGTCAACGAAACAACGGTGGGTGCCGCTGCCTGCGCCGGAAATGCCAGCGCAGCCAGGCCGGTCACGGCCAGGGCCACAATGCCCAAAACCGTGACGGCGGTCCGCGCCCGCTGCCTGATCCCCTTCAGTGCGGGGCCAAGGTCAACCTGCCATGCTAATCGCCGTGAAGTTTGTGACTTCATGGGAATCGACTCGATTCTTGTATTCGAGCCCGTGGAGCTTCTGCGCTGGCAACGGGCGGGGCCTACGGGGCGGGCGGCGCCCCCGTGTCAAACATCTCGTAGTCATCTGTAGCCAGCTCCCCGTCGCTGAACAGATTCAATCCAAAACTGATGCCGACGGCGTCTGCCGGCACTGGCGGTGTAGTCCACTCAGCCTGCCGGTAGGCAGCGCTGGCGGGAAACCATGGGCTGGCTGTCCAATAGGTCCAGGTGCCAACCTTGTTGCGGTAATACAACTCGAACTGCGTGGATGAAGTGGAGCCATACCACGCGCGCAGCGTATAGCTGTGGCCGGCGACGACGCTCGGTGCGCACGCCCCCAGATCCATGACAGGGAGCAGCTTTGCGTCCCCGGAGGTGTAGCCCGTAACGTCCAGGCGCCGGGCGATCGTGCCTGAGCGGCCGGGAGTCAGCGTGCTCAGGACGTGTGAATTCTCGCCGTAGGAGGAAACCTGCCAGCACTCGGGAAGGCCGTATTTTCCGGCTGTTTCCAGTCCCGGGTTGCGGAGCGCGTTGGTGCCCGGCGGCGCAGCCGGAGCAACAGGTCCCGGAACTGCGGGTTTTGCCCCGCCACCAATGACATCGTGCACGGTGCGGATGGCGGTGGTTCCCTCGTCCGTGCGGGTCACCAGCCACGAGACGAAGTCGTTGAAGAGTGCGGGGCTGATAGACCGGGGACTGCCGCTGTCATCGATGTCGAAGAAGCTCAGCTGCAGCCATCCTCCGGTGGTTTCAGCGTCCATGACTGACTGCTGGAGGTCTGCGATGGTCCACGCGGAACCGATCTCCGGCGTCGACTTCGTGCTGAACGGGTCGGCCGGCCGGACAGTTTCAGAAACGGCGCAATCGGCGCATCCCAGCCTGCTGCGGAGATCGCCCTGGCTGCGCGCGCTGTTGTACCCGCAGCCGGCCACCATCGCCTCGGCCTCCGGCGACTTGGCGGCAAAGGGGTAGGAGAAGGATGTGACCTTGAAGCCCCAGTCCGTGAGGTTGGTCCGGTCATTGCAGACCTGTCGGGTGGCTTCAGCAGGTTCAAGTGCCGTCAAGTCGGCCAGGGTTGCGGTGTGCCCGCCAATCTCGTTGCCGTCCGCGGCCAGCTTGTGCAGGTCCTCCACCGTCATGTAGTCCTTCGCACCCATAAAGCCTGAGTTGACGAAGAACGTCCCCCGTAGCCCCTGGCCTCGAAGGGTCTCTGCGGCGGCCAGCTGGCTGGCCCTGCCGCCGTCGAACGTCAGCGTGACGGTGGTCAGCGCGAGGCTGGTGTCCACGGGTGCCGCAAAATCCTTCAGGGCACCCTGCGCATCACGGGCCGGTCCCGGGCCGGCCTTGGGTACCAGGGCGGCGGACCCCGTCAGGAGTGCCAGCCCGGCCAGCCATGAGACTGCCCAGAGCGTTGTCCGTTTCCGCTGCCGCATCAAACCGGATCCGGGCGGACCGCCCTGCTCCCCCGGCATTTCATTCCTCTGGCTCATGACAGATATCCCCTCTTACATCCGTATCGCCCGGCCGCAAGAGGATCCCCCCAGGCCGCAGTGCTTCATTGATTGACACCTCGAAGGGGTCGGTGACGACTGGGGGGAAGCCTTGGTCTCAAAGGCTTGTTCGCCACCGACCCCCGTTCACGGGCCCCGGGCTTGTGCGCCAGGGCTGGCTGCCTCGCGGCAGCTGTGTCGGCAGAATTGGAAGAGAAGTCACCGGCGGGTTCCGCCGGCCCGGGCATTCCTGCCGCCATGACCGTCGCGGACCGCCATTCAGGGGTATGGTTGCGTGCTTGCGCCCGCAAAGGTGCGTCCATTCCCATTCTGAGACCCGATTTCTCCCCCGGAACTCTGTATCTATCCGACATCCACAGCCTATTAAGAGGGGAGCCCGGCGGCACGAGTGGTGCCTACCCGTCTTTCCTTTCCGGCTGGGCCGGGTGGGCCCGGCGCCACTCGCCCGGTACCCGGTTCGCTACTCGTTGCGTGCGCCGGGACACCCGCGTTGGCCGGCCGACAGGAGCCACCAGCAGGCGTGCCGTGGTGAAATGGTTTCTAAGTAAACCAGAGGGGGGCGTGGGAACCGGATGACAGCCATAAACCGCGGCTCGGAGCCGGCCGCAAAGGCCGAAATAGAGCCGGCGCGGGAGCCCGTTCCGCAGCCGATGCCCGGCCGATTCCGCGCCCGCTCGCAGTTTCAGCTGCGTCAGCCCTCTTCGCCCCTGATCGCAGGCATCGCCATTGCCACCATCCTTGCCAGCGTCATCTTTTTTTGGGCCTGGCGCTCCGGTCTGGCAACGGGAGCTGCGCAAGCCACATGGTTTGCGGGCTACGTGGACGTTACGGTCTCCCCGCCCTACGCTTTCGAGGAAGCCGCCACGCCGGGCACCAGGGACGTGGTGCTGGCGTTCCTCGTTGCCTCCCCCCAGGACCTCTGTGCGGCCAGCTGGGGTGCCGGCTACGGCCTCGAAGAGGCAAACACCGCCCTCGGCTTGGAAAGGCGGATCTCCGACCTTCGCTCCCGCGGCGGATCCGCTGCCGTCTCCTTTGGCGGCGCCGGGAACAGTGAACTGGCCACCACGTGCCGGGACGAAGGAAAGCTCCGTACCGCGTACCGCGACGTCGTAGAACGCTACGAACCTGCCTTCATCGACTTCGACCTGGAAGGTGCCGATCTCCTGGACCAGGCCGGCGGCGAACGCCGGGCCAGGGCAGTAGCTTGGCTGCAGGGCGACCGGAATTCTTCCGGCAAAGAGCTCGCTGTCTGGCTGACTCTGCCGGTTTCTCCCCGCGGACTAACCGACGCCGGCATTGCCGCCGTGGAACAGATGCTCCAGGCTGGCGTGGACTTGGCAGGCGTCAACATCATGACCATGAACTACGGCGCCAGCAGGAGCAGCTCCCAGGGCATGCTGGACGCCGCCAAGGCCGCCGCGGCCGCCACACACGATCAGCTGGGCATTGTCTATCAGCGCACCGGCACCAACCTCAGCCGCGAGCAGGTGTGGAAAAAGATCGGGCTGACGCCCATGATCGGCCGCAATGACCTGCCGGGCGAGGTGTTCGAACTGGACGCGGCCCGGGACCTGAAGGACTACGCGGTGGAGTTGGAGATCCAACGCCTGTCCATGTGGTCTCTCAACCGCGACGCGGCGTGCCCTTCCAGTGAGGAGGGGCCAACTGCCAGTTTCACCTGCAGCGGTGTGGACCAGGGAAGCTCGAGGTTCTCCGACCTCCTGGGATCAGGGCTTCCGGGCAGGATGGGCTGACCCTACTTCACCTGGCTGGTGGTGACCACGTCGAGCCAAGGGCCCGGCGGAACATCCTGCCGTTCCACGAACTGCCAATCGACCTTGTCCGCTTCCCCGTTGAGGGTGCTGAAGCCGAGGCAGCCGTTGAGGGCAGGCGAAACATCCATTCCGGCACCGTTGAATTTCTTGTTGACCGGCCGCGCGTCGTTCGAGCCGAAGACGTACTCCTTGTCCTGGTACTCCCCGGGGCCGGCATCCTGGATCTGGCCATAGCACTCTTTGCCGTTCTTGCGGATCTTGACCCAGCGGTTCTTCATGTAGCTGAAGGAGCGGTTGGTGGCCTGGCCTTTGTATCCTTCGTCATTGGCCCAGGGAATGACCGTTGCCCGTTCGCGGAAGGCGGCGTCATTGTTGATGTCGTCGTAGGGCAGGTCAAGGTAGAAAGGGTTCTCCTTGGGCTTCATGCCGTTGGGGGCAAAGCCGTTGGAACTTGACCGCGCTTCGGTCTCACATCCCGTGGCTGTGAGCCGGCCGTCGCAGCCGCCGTAACTGTCCATCCACCTCGAGTCGTAGGTGGAGAAGACCTGGCTGCCGTCTGCTGCGTTGGGGTCAAAGACTTCGCCTACCCAGAAGGTGGTGGCCACGATGTTCGTGTGCCAGGGGTACTTCCCCTGGGACCGTTTCTCCGGCTCCGAAGGCGTGCACGCTGTGGCAACCAGTGCCAGCAGAAGCATGGCCGCCGGCAGGCCGCGGAAACGGCGACGCGCTAAGCCTGGATGTTTCACTCTGGTCCCCCGTGTCAACGGACTTCACTACTTCGAAAGAGAACAGCTGCGAAGGCGGCCGCGCGTCCAGGGCTTCCCCTGGCTGCGCGGCCGCCCGCGGTGTCATGCCGGTGTTATCCCTGTTTACATTCCCTTCGGGAAGTTCAGGTTGTAGCGGTAGACGAACGCTGCCATGGCGTCCCTGCTGATCGGCTGGACCGGACGGAAAGTGCCATCCGGGTAGCCGGTGGTGATCCCGGTCGCTGCCAGCCAGCGGATCTCGTTGTAGAACTGGTTGCCGGTACTGACGTCAGGGAACGTGGGGGCGGTGGTCGGCACGGCGGGCTTGCCGTTGTAGCGGTAGAGGAACGCCGCCATCGCGTCGCGGTTGACAGGGTCCAGCGGCCGGTAGGTTCCATCGGTGTAGCCCGTGGTAATGCCCTGGGCGGCCAGCCAGCGGATTTCGTTATAGAACTGGTTGCCGGGGGCTACATCGGTAAACGTCGGAGCATTGGCCGGCACCGCGGGGCTGCCCGCCAACCGGTACAGGAACGCTGCCATCGCGTCCCGGTTGATCGATGCCAGCGGCCTGAACGTACCGTCGGCGTAGCCCTGGGTGATCAGGTTGTTGGAGAGCCAGCTGATCTCGTTGAAGAACTGGTTGCTGGTGGCAACATCGCTGAACGTCTTGATGCCCACAGTGTCATACAGTTCGTAGTCGTCAGTGACCAGGGTGCCAATGCCGATCATGTTCAGGCCGAAGCTGATGGCGGTTGCACCGGCCGGAACCGGCGGCGTCGTAAAGGTCAGCTGCGTCCAAACATTATTCGTAGGGAGGTATTGAATGCTATCCGTCCAATACGTCCATGTTCCGGACGCCGTCCGGTAGTGCAGATTGAACTGGGTATTCCCGCCGGTGGACTTGTACCAGGCTTTGGCAAGGTAGGTATGACCCGGGGTGGCGCTGGGCGCACACTCACCGGTGTCCAAAGTGGGCAACAGCTTGCCGTCGCCGTCGGTGTAGGCCGACATCACCATCTGCTGGGCGGCTGTGGCCGTCCCGCCGTGGCCGGGGGTCACATTGCTGAAAGTCCGGGTGTTGTTGCCGTAGCCGCCGGCTTGCCAGCAGCGCGGAACCAGGGAGCCGGCAAGTCCCGGGGTCTCAAGGCTCGGGTTCTTGATCAGGTTGCCGGCGGTCTGAGCCACCGGAGGCGGAACGACGGCGGGGGCAGGCTTGAGGGTTCCACCGATGACTTCCTTGACTGTTTTGACCTGGATCGCGTTGGAGTTCTTCAGGCCTGCCAGCCAGTCGGCGAACTGGTTGAACGTGTCTGTGCTAACGGTCAGCGGGTCAGCAACGTTCGATCCGATCACCTTGCCGTCGCCGATGTGGTGGAAGGTCAGCTGGACCCAGCCGCCGCCGTTGGCCTGCGCCTGGGTGACCAGGGACTGCATATCCGCGAGCGTCCAGGTGTTGTCCAGCTGATCAGGTGCCCCGGTGTAGTACAAGTCGCCCGGAGGCATCGTCTCGGCGAACGGGAAGGTCTCCGAACCCACTACCTTGCTCCGGATATCGCCCAGTCCGCGCGCACTGTTGTAGCCGCACGCTGCGACTTCTGCCTTGGCGGCATCGCTCGCCGAGGCAAAGGGGTAAGCGAAGTTTTCGACGTTCAGTCCGTAGCCCATCAGCGTGGCGCGGTCATTGCAGACCTGCCGTGCCAGTTCCTCGGCTCCGACAGCGGCTAGATCGGCGTGCGTCACGCTGTGGCCGCCGATCTCGTGCCCGGCGCTCTGCAGGGCCAAGGCCTGGGCCGTGGTCATGTAGTTCGTTTGGTTCATGTAACCGGACGGCAGGAAGAACGTGCCCTTCAGCCCAACCGCGTTGAGCTTGTCGGCGGCAACCACCTGGTCAACGTTGGCGTCGTCGAACGTCAGCGTTACGACAGTTTCGCCAACAGCGTTGGCGGCGGGGGCGGTGAGCCCGAGCAGGGAGGCGGCGAGCGCCACCGTAGTGGAGGCGGCCAGCCAGCGTGCCTTGCGCCGGCCGGGAGGCCGTTCAGCCCGGTGCCGGGGCTCCGAGGCCGCAGTGTAGCGTTGCAGAAGCGTCATGGAACTCAACTCTTTCGTCGAAGGTGCACATAACTTTTGACGGTTGCCGCCCCCCGTCCGGCGCGGCACCTCACGGACGGCTAGTTGGCCGCCATCGTGACTTTCCACCCGAGCGGATCGGGTGCTTTCACCGGGCGGTGGTCGGCCGCCACGTTCAGGATGATCTGGTCCAGTGTGGTCTTGGGGTCGAAGCCCACCAGATCCTTCGCCTTGCTGTTGTTTGGCACGCGCCGGCGCATGTCCTCATAGCCCTCTGCGTAGGCCTCTTCGTAGGGCACCAGGGTTATAGGGCTTTCGCTGCCGAGCAGCTCCACGATCCGCTGCGCCAGGGTCAAGATCGAGATCTCGTAGCTGCCGCCCAGGTTATACGCATTGCCGTAGGCGGACTTCTCCTCCGAGATCCTGGTGATGGCGGGGACGATGTCTCCAACGTAAGAGAAGCACCGGGTCTGGTGGCCGTCGCCGTAAACCGTCAACGGCTCGCCGGCCAGCGCCTGCTTGACGAGGCGGGGCACCACCATGCCGTACCGGCCGGTCTGCCGCGGGCCCACTGTGTTGAACAGCCTGACAATGGCAACCGGAAGGCCGAACTGCCGCCAGTAGGCGTGCGCGAATGCCTCGTCGATGCCCTTGGCAGCGGCATAGGTCCACCGGGACTTGAGCGCGGAGCCGAGGATCCGGTCAGACTCTTCCGACAGGCTGTCCGAGGTGTTCTTTCCGTAGATTTCACTGGTGGATGCCAGGAGCAGTGAAGCTCCGGATGCCAGGACGGCGTCCAGGACCACTTCCGTGCCGTGGATATTAGTTCGCAGGCTCTCCAGCGGGTGCTCCACGATGAGGTTCACGCCAACCGCGGCCGCCAGGTGGAATACCCGGTCAGCACCGGCCACCACCTTATCCACCGCGGCACGGTCCAGGATGGTGCCCTCCACGAAGTGGAAATCCCGGTGGCCGATCACCGTCCGGAGGTTTTCCAGGCGACCGGTTGAGAGGTCATCCAATACGGTGACTTTGTCCCCGGCCGCAAGGAGGTGCTCCACGAGATGGCTCCCGATGAAGCCGGCTCCGCCGGTGATTGCTGTTTTCACTTCTCCTACTTTCTTTTGAAACCCGGCGGGCCGCCGGGATCACAACTTTGATTCACAACCTCGTGACATTCGTTCCGGCCGGAAGACGGTAGGTGGTGTCAAGGACGGCCGGAGCGTCACTCAGCCAGTCGATGTCCATCGCGGAGTGCCTGGTATGAAGGATGACCAGGTCCGCGTCCCAGCCCGCCGGATCCTCCAGCGATTCCAGCGCACTTCCCTGCCCGTCAGGGGCGGTGGGGCACCACGGATCGTGGTAGGCAACGACAGCACCGTCGGCCACCATTGCAGCGATGATTTCCAGGGCCGGAGATTCCCGAAGGTCCTCGACGTCGGGCTTGTAGGCCACGCCAAGGACCAGCACACGGGCGCCGTTGATTCCGTGGTTCCGGTCGGACAGGATGCGGCGTGCCTTTTCCACCACCTGGTGGGGCCTTCCGGCAATGCCCGCCATGGCGTGCTCGATGACCGGCGCCGTGACCCTCGCCTTCCGCAACTGCCACAGCAGGTAGTGCGGATCGCAGGGAATGCAGTGGCCGCCAACACCCGGGCCGGGCGTGAACGGCATGAATCCGTAAGGCTTCGTGGATGCAGCGTCAATCACATCCATGACCTCCATGCCCAGCTCGTGGCAAATGTCCGCGAACTCATTGGCCAGGGCGATGTTCACCGCCCGGAAGGTGTTTTCGACGAGTTTGGTCATCTCGGCCACATCTGCCGAGGGCACAACGTGCACCAGCTTGGTGCTGGCCTGTAGCAACTCTGCTGCGGCCTCACCGCACGCCGGCGTTACCCCGCCCACGACCCGCGGAACGTCTTCGTGCGAGAAAGCGTCCACGCCGGGGTTGATGCGCTCCGGAGAGAAAGCCACGAACACGTCCCTGCCGGGGATCAGGCCTTTGGCGGCCAGCGGCACTGCCAGAAGATCCCTGGTGGAGCCCACGTAGGTGGTGGACGTCAGCATCAGCAGCTGGCCGGGAACCGCGAATTCGACCACGGATGCGCACGCGGCCCGCAGGATGCCGAGGTCCGGCACCAGGTACGGATCCACCGGGGTGGGGACACAAACCACCACTGCCGCCGCACGGGCCAGCAGTGAGAGGTCCGTGCTGATCATGAACGACGGGTCCTCCAGCGCGTTGCCAAGCCGTACCCTGTCGGAGTCCAGCAGGTCTGCCTGCCGGGACCGGATGACAGCCAGCCTGTTCTCGGACACATCGAGGCCCAGGACGCGCCGTCCGGAGGCGTTGATGGCAAGCGCAGTGGGCAGGCCAACGTAGCCAAGTCCGACAATTGCGACGTCGAACGTGAACGTGAGGTCCTGGGTATCAGTGTCGGCTGCCGTTGCGTCTGACTCAACGGCCTCGGGCGCCAGCTCCGGCGCCCCCGCTCCGTTTTCCGGCCATTCCCGGGAATCGTCGAGCAGGGGTGGAAGCTCGGCCCTCGTCAGCGGGGCCTTATGAGCCTTTACTTTGGTGTTCGGTGTCATGCTAACCGACCTCCCGGTATTCGATTTGTCCCGTTTGTAAGAAAGCCGGCGACGAAGTGTGGCAGATCCCGGTCTCAGAAGACGCTGCCCGGATCGTCGCCGGCTCGAATGGGGTGCCCGCGATGGGCGGGATGCTGGTCGCTCTGGAGGAATGTTCCAGGTGGATTGACACATGAAATTCCGAAAGCCAAGTGTCAGCTGATCGATGCATTTAGAGACCCACTTCTTTCCCCAATAGTTGCCTGCGGCCCAACAAGCTACAGCGTATTAACCAACCCCTTGCCGGGGCGCGAGTGGGCTCTACCCGTCTTTGCGGGTGCATCACTGAGGTGGAGGGGGTGGTACCCGCCCGGCCCGCCCATACCACTCGCATGAATACTCGTTTGGGGGACGGCGCGAACCCGGGGCCGGCTCCGACGTCAGGGCGCGCGGAGGTTGCAGCGGGTAGCCAGATGTATTGACCGCCGTCTGGCGGGCGCGGTTAATCCTGCCAGCCGTGCCGGCGCAGGCCATGCCTGGGCCGGCCGTGACCGGCCCGGCAGTGCCCTGCTAGCCCGCGTGGCGGGCGCCATAAGCTACCGACGCCAGGTCCTCCCGATGGCTGATTCCGAGTTTCGCGAACATCCGGTAGAGATGGCCTTCCACAGTGCGGAGCGAGAGCCCGAGCTGGAGGGCGATTTCCCGGTTGCTCGCACCGGCCTGGACCAGCGCGGCAATTTCCTGCTCGCGCCGCGTCAGCTTGTGCAGGTCCGGCGGGATCTCGGCGGCGGACGAGCCGGTCTTGTTCAGCGCCGCATTGCGTTGCTTGACGAGTTTCTGGGCCTCGAACTGGCGGGGCTTATCTCCCCGTGTCTCGAGGATCCGCAGGGCGTGGGCAGCGCATTCTGCGGCTGCCAGGTCCAAACCGTCCCGTGCGGCGGCATCGCTCATTTCCACGAGCCGGTTGACGTCCTTGGCGGCAAGGGCACGGCAGTAGGCGGCCAGGAACTCCGCGCTGCGCCCTTCGCAGCCCTCCGCAGTTACGGCAAGCCGCGGCACAACGGACAGGTCACCGAGCCGGAGCACCAGGGAGAGTATCTCCACTTCATAACTGAGGAAGCCGGACGCGGCTGCCGCATCCGCGAGGGCCATCAGCTTGGAGACAGCCGTCTGGACGCCCAGGCGTTCGGCCAGGGCCGCCACTGTGTAGGCCTGCCCCAGCAGTGACGCGTGGCGATGGTCCGACAGCAGCGCCTCATAGGCGTCCGCATTCACTTTTGCCGTTTCCGTCCGGTTAAGGATGGACGCCGCGTAGGCTGCGGCCGCAAGGGCATCAGGCAAGTCTCCCCCGGCATCGGATAGACGCAGCACCTCGGCCGCCTGGCTGAGTTTCGGCAGGGCGGCCCCGACGGTGCCCCGGCGCAGGTCCGCGGTGCCCGCCGCGAGATGCAGCATCCCGCCGAAGTAGATCAGGGAGTTCGACGCCTGGGCGATGTGGTTCTGCAGGTACTCGTCCAGGACGTCGAACTCACCGGCATGGAGCAGCGCCAGCAAGTAGCGTCGCATCACGAACTCGGCGTATTCAAGGCGCCGGTCGCCGCTATCGGCAAGGATGTCTTCAACGTCCATGATTATCTGGATTGCCGACACGGCACGTCCCGTGAGTGCCAGCGACTCTGCCAGCAACGTCCCGGCCAGCAGCCGGGACTCGTCGTCGTCCGTGGACTCCCAGATCTGCTGGAGTTCCGGCTCCGCCTCGACATGGCGTCCTGCCGCCTGGTAGCCCTCCAGGGCAAGAAGCCTGCTGCCAAGCCGCGCTGTCTCAAACTCCTTGGCATCGAATCCGGGCCGGGCCTCTTCCAGCCTCGAAACGGCTTCCGCCCACGCATCGGCCGCCCGCAGCACAGACTCCGGACCGTTGCGTTTGCCGGCGGCGAGTTGCGCCGCCAGCATGGAAGCCTGGCGGACGGTTCGAAGGTCGGCGGCTTGTTCAACCACGCCCTCAAGGCACAGGCCGGCTCCCATGGGATCCCGTCCGTACAGCTTGGCGCGGGCCAGTTCCACCTGCGCGGCAAGCTTCAGGGACGGATCCCTGATGGCGCCGACCACCCGTTCCACGTATTCGGGAATGAAGAGGCGGTTCGCCAGCTGGGCGGCCTCAAGAATGTCGGCGTCGGGGACAGTTGCCCCGGACTCCAGAGCCCAGGTGACGTGCCGGAGCCTGCCGTCCAGGGTCTCCGGCCGCGAGTCCATCAGGTCAACGATCCGCCTCCGGATGGTCACGCTGCGGGCGGTAGGGACCAGTTGCCTGATCACTTCGCCGATCAGGGGCTGGGCCAGGCGGACATGCCTCGCCGGGTCCGCCGAGATCGCGATGAACTGGAGCTCCTTGAGCTCGTCGACGGCGTGGCTGTCGCTGGCACGCTGGAGGACGCTGAGGGGGATCGCCTCAGCGAGCGCCACTGATTCCAAGGCCTGGCGCTGACCGGGGTTCAGCTGCATGATCTGGTTCCTGACGAGGTCCATCAGCCGGACAGTGGCTGCTCCCGGCTCGCTCAATAGCACCCACGTGTCATTTCGCTGCACCAGGTGGCCGCGGGTCTTGGCATGGGCTATCAGTTCCAGCAGGAACATCGGATTTCCGCCGGACGACCTGAACAGGACCGCGCTCGCGCTGGGGACCAGCGGTGAGCCCAGCACCCGGGTGCACAACTCGTCCGATTCTTCCTTGCTCAGCGGCTGCAGTTCGAAACGGTCAACCAGGCCTTCCGACCACATGGACAACACCTCGGGCGGCGGTGACGGGTGCGGCCGGCACAGCAGCACCACCCTGGCGGCTTCGGCAGCGGCCAGCTGGGCAATGACAGCGGCGCTGCTGTCATCCAGGTGCTGGGCGTCTTCCACGACCAGGACAGCCTGCGACTGGTCCCGCAAGCCCTCCGGATTGAGCTCCGTTACCAAAGCCTTAAGCACGGCACGCGGCTGGTCCGTCTGTCCGGGAGTCAACGCCGTCAGCAAGGGCGCAAGGGCCGCGTACGGTACCTCGGAGAGCGAAGGACCCGCGTAGACGTAGAAGGGCCGGATCCGGCTGCCAAGCTCAAAGATCACCTCATTGGCGAGCGCCGTCTTGCCGATGCCGGCATCGCCAAGGATGAGCGCGCCCGGACCGTTGGCGTCCAGAAGGCAGTCGACAACCGAGGCAACCATGCCGAATCGCCCGATCAGCCTCTCTGCCGTGATGGTGGACTCAGTCATGGCTAGTCATCTCCTGTACTGCCGAGGGCTACCGGAAGCTCCAAACGCTCTTCGATTTTCAGCTTGCCGTAGATCTGGTAGAGGTGGCCCTCCACGGTCCGTACGGAAACGTGCAGCTGGGCTGCGATGCTCTTGTTGCTCGCTCCGGCTGCGGCCAGCTGCGCAATCTGGAGCTCCCGGGCTGTCAGGGTGAGGCGGTCGTGGGTTCCGTCCTGGGGCGTCCGCAGCCTCCTTCGGCAGGATTCTGCCAAGTGCTTGGCCTGCCGGATCAGGCTCCGTTCGAGCCGTGTCTGGTCGAGGTTGAGAACTGATTCGGCGATGTCCAGGGCAAACCTGTCATTGTGCAGCCGGGCCGCGAGGTTTGCAGCAGCCATCAGCTCGTCGGCTTCACCGGAAATGATGCCCCGGGCGTATTGTGCGCACAGTTCCGCGAAGGGTCCCTGGCTTTCAGCCGCACTCTCCAGCAGCCGGGGCGCCGCAGCTGATTCCCCAAGCCTGACGGCCGAGCTCAAGCACAGCAGCTCGTGGCCTACATTGCCCGTGCCGCGGTCCTCCTCCGCCATGCGCAGCAACTCTCCGATCCCCGTCCGGGGTCCATCCAGCTCCGCCCGTGCGAGTGCGGTGAAGTAACCCTCAGCCCGGGACACCTTCCATGATTTCCGCCGGGAACCTGATTCCGTCTCGGCCAGGTAGCCGAGCGCCTGTTCACGCTCACCCTGCAGAGCCGAGGCGTAAGCCGCGGCCGCGCAGGCGAGAGTCAGCACGCCGTCGCTGTCCTGGATCCGCAGCTGGCTGATACCGGGAACGAGCAGGTCCAGTCCGTCGCGTCCGCGGCCTTGCATGCAGGCGCAGATCGCCTCCGGAACCTCAGTCGCGCTGAATCTCCGGTAGACCATGGACGACGGACCCCAGTCCTCGTCCGGCAAGGTCTCTGCGGCCTCGTCCCATCTACCGGCCACCAAATAAGCGAAGCGCAGCCGGGAAATCACCGACTGCGCTATTGCCACCGGGATCTCCGGACGGAGGCACTGCAGCTTCAGCTGTTCAGCGAGCTCGGCGGCATCCGCCTGCCGCCCCGTCACGGCCCACGCTTCACACAACCAGCTGCCTGCCTGGAGCCGGAATTCGGCACTGTGGAACTCCACATTGTCCAGGGCTCCGGCCAGGTCGGCAGCCATTTCCGGATAGGTTCCGGCGTAGCTGGCTGCCTCGGCTTCGGCCAGCGTCAGCTGTTCGCGGATGCGCCTGAGCTCCGGAGCGGGCATATCGGCTGCCGGACCAGTCGCGTCGTCATAGAGTACTTTTCGCACCCGGGCCAGGGACTCAGCCGCCTCGTGCCAGGCGCCCGGGGTGGCAAGGAACACCGAGCTCTCGGCCAGCAGGAGACCGATCCACTCAGCGAGCGCCGGGTCTCCCGTCGACGCCTTACGGTGCCGTCGGACCACGTCGAGGGCCTCGTCAACATCGCCGAGGGTCATCAGTGCCGCCACTTCCTCAGTGACTGCCGCAGCCAGCGCCTCATGCCCCGGTACCGAGCGGACGAACCGCAGCGCCAGGGCGGCATCAAGCCTCCCGTTGGCGAGGCGTGCGGCTGAAAGGGACTCTTCCGTTGACAACACGGCACCGCAGTCAAGCGCCCAGACCGCGAACGGCAGTTCCGTCGCGGGAGTCCGGAGGGAAGGTGCCGCGGCGAGGAGGACCATTTCGCGGAGCTCGTTGCTCCGCCCGGGCGGGACGTTTTCGCGGACCACATCGGCCACCAGCTGGCTCTGGATCCTGACGCGGCGGGGAAGGGAGTCCTCCACCGCCAGGACCCCGCGCTCTTCGAGGGCGTCCACGTCGTCGGCCTCCACCAGTTTCAGCAGGGTATCCAACGGCAGTGTCTCTGCCAGCGACAGAATCTCCAGAATCCGCCGGTCAGCCTCGCCCATCCGCCCCAGCCGGGTGGCGATCAGGTCGGTGATGGCCCGGCCATGGACGTGGTGGTCAGCGGTCAGGACCCACACACCGTCGCGGACCACAAGGGAACCTGAGTCAGCAAGCTCCATCGCAAGCATCTTCAGGTAGTGCGGGTTCCCGTCGCTGGCAGCCCAGAGCGATTGGACCGCCGAGTGCGAAACTTTGGCGCTGAGGCCTTCTTCAAGCCAGCTGACGGCCTCTCGGAAGGACAACGGTTCGAGGTTAACGCGGGTGAGGAATCCGCCGTCGCAAAGTCCCGAGATCTCTGCCGACAGCCGCAGCGGGTCAGAGCATGTCAGGACCAGGCGCACTGCGCGGTTTCGGGCGAGCTGGGCGATCGTGACGGCTGTCAATTCATCAGCTTCGCCGGCGTTGTCGACAAAGAGGTAGACGGTCTTCCCCTTCGCGCGTTCGCGCAGGAGCCGCATCAGGCCGGAGAGTACAAGCACCGGGTGGTTCAAATAGCCCGGCTCCAGGTCGCTCAACAGCATGTTCAGCGCGCCGTACGGGGAACGGGAGAGTGCTGCACTGCACCGAAGCGTCACAACCAGGGAATCGTCGCGGAACTGTTTGAGGGCGTGGGTGGTGAGGAACGTCTTCCCGGTGCCGGAGCTCCCGGTCACCAGGACTCCACCGGTGGACTCCGCAAGGGCGCGTGCGATGTCGCTGACCGCCTGCCTGCGCCCGATCAAAGGCCACGCGGCGCCCCGTGTCATTCCGGCGGACCTGGTGGCGTGTGAACTGGCCACATTATCGGCTGTCAACATGAGTGAGACCTCTGTATTTACGAGCGGTTCCTAGTAACCCAAATTAACCAGCTGGCAGGCCCGCAGGCACCAGTAGTGAGTACTCGAATTTGCCCGGCACCCATACCTGTACTTGGAAAGCAGGTACCCCTGGTTGTCCCGCGGCAGTACGCAGACAAGCGGATCTACCGCCGGAATGCGGCTATGCAGTCACCTGCTGCCGCTCCAAAATAGTTAACAAGTCGCCAGTGCGCTACCGGTTTCGCTACGCGCCCGCCCGGGTAGTCGCCGGCGGTCCGGGTACCTATTTGCCGGGGGATGTTTTCGCCCGCACGGCTGCTTCTTCTCCCAGTCCTGCCGCCGCGGCCAACTCGTCGCGTCCTGCGATGCCCAGTTTCAGGTAGCAACGGTAGAGGTGGCCTTCCACCGTGCGGACGGAAATCTGCAGTCTGTCTGCGATCTGGCGGTCGCTGAGCCCGGTTGCCGCCAGTCCGACAATGTTCCGCTCCCGCTTGGTCAAAACAGGCGCCACGGCGTCCGGCTGGGCTTCGCTTCCTGCGTGGCCCAGCTCTTCGTTGCAGCGGGCGATGCCTGCGCGGGCCAGGGCTGCCAGTTCGCGGTCGCGGCTCCGGTCCAGTGAGGCCAGGGCGGCTGAATAAGCGTCCGCGGCCAGCTGGAAGACGGAGGCCGCACAGAGGGCATCCCCCGCGCGCAGGAACAGTTCGGCGCTGCCGTCGGAAAGCGCCGCACAGTATTCAGCCAGGGCGGCCGCCCAGGCGCCTTCCACCGCGCCGGCGAGTTCCTGCAGCCGCTCCAGCCTGGTGGTGTCTCCGAGGCCCAGCGCCATGGCGAGGGCATTCAGCTCCAGGAACTTGGCGTCCTGTTGCGCGGCTTCCGCGGCGCTCCGGTGCAGGGCCGCGACGCCGGTTCCGTCGCCGGCCAGGTGTTCGTCACCTGCGGCCAGGAAATCCCGGGCAAAAGCCGTCACCAGATGCATGCCCCGCTCACCCCAGGCGTCATAATCCAATTTCAGCCTGGCAGCCTCCGCTGTGAGGCCCCGGGCGGCCGCGACGTAATAGGCCATGGCCGCGCAGAGCCGGAACATCTGCTGGGGGTCGCTGTCGCGGAGAGCCTCCAGGCCCGTGGTCAGTAACTCCAGGGCGTCAGCGAGCTTTCCCTGCCGGACGGCTACGTACCCCATGACGACGTAGGCGGCTCCGCTGAACGAGACCATGGCGGAACCGAAGGGTGTTTCCGCATAACCCGCCAGGAGCTGCTGCGCCTCGGCCCATTCACCGGCCGCAAGATCGCAGGCCACGAGTCGGACCACGATGAACTCAGGGAGGAAGAAGATGTCGTTGTCCGGAGGCTGGGCCTGGCCGAAGGCGTCCATGGCGAGTTGGCGCCCTTGCAGCGGATACCCCAGCGCGCAAAGGCGCTCCGCCTGTAGCGCCAGCGCCATCGACCGGGTGAGCGCGCCGTCGGGTGCCGCGAGCGAATCGCCGGCTGCCAGCAGGTCATCGAGCGCAGGCCCCATTCGCCTGTAGTCGCCCGCGAGCGAGTACGCCATGAGTTCTACAAGCGACGCCCGCTGTGCCGTGACCTTGAGGATGGCGGCTGAGTCCGCGGGATTGGCCGCCGCCTCTTTTTCGCCCCATTGGCGCAGGCGGCTGGCATCTTCCGCGATCTCCGAGGCGGGGTGCCCGAGTGCGGTCCGGGTGGCCGACCTCAGGAGGCTGTTGACCACCATGTGCGTGAGGCCGCTACCGGCGTCGACGTTGACGTTCAGGAGGGCGGCAGCTTCGTCGTAGTGCCCGAGGTTGTAGTGTGAGCGGGCCATCACGGCGCGCGCAGTCTGTTGCAGTTCCGGGTCCTTGACGGCCCAGGCGATGCGCAGGGCCGTCTCGCTCTCGAACAGCTTGCAGGCGAGCACGGCAGCCCGGATCAGCAGGCGGGCAGGCACTTCGGCCCCGCAGTCCAAGGACCAAGTAACTATTCGGAGCAGCGACTCCGGTTTGTCTGCAGAGACTTCCATCCGGGACACGAGTTCCCGGTGGAGCTGGAGGCTTCGGGCCGCGGGAACGATCCGGCGCAGCACTTCGCCGTAGACGGGGCTCACGAGCCGGAGAGTCGGCTCGCTGTCCACCGACTGGGCCACGAGCCGCTGGTCCAGCAGTTCCTTGACGGCGGGCTCACCGGCGATTTCTCCCACGAGGGTTCTGTCCACCGGTTCCGCCAGGGCGATCAGGTTCAGGGCCTCCCGGCCGTCGGCCGAGATGCGCATCAGCTGGACTTTGACGACGGCGGTGAGCTCCAGGGTCCGGACGTGGGACGAGCCGGTATTGAGCCACACTCCGTTGCGCCGGATCAGGTCACCTGAGCGCTGGGCCTCGCGGACGAGGGTCTTGAGCAGGAGGGTGTTGCCTCCGGCCTCCTGCCAGTATTGACGCGATGTGCTGTTGAGGACTTTGCCGTCGAGCAGCGCCTCGCAGAGTTGATGCCCCTGTTCCATTGTCAAGGGAGCAATGTCGAATCTCTCGGCCGTACCGTCGTGCCAAAGCCGGAGCAGCGGCTGCGGTATGCCAGGCCTCGGAATGCAGGTGGCCACGAGTTTGGCCCAGCCTGCCTGGACGAGTTCGGAAATCATCTCTGCCGTGGCCGTGTCCAGGTCGTGGGCGTCGTCAACCAACAGGAGGGCGGGTCCTGGATTTTTCCGGCCGCTTTCGAGGTGCGCCCATAACGCCCTCAGGACAGCCACCTTGGATGTGACGTCTTCAACGGAGAGATCCGCCAGGTACGGAGACAGCGCCCCGTACGGAACGGGGGCCAGGGACGGACTTCCGTGGACAGTCATCACGGCCGTCCGGCCGTTTCGTGCGTCGTTCAGCTGTGCCAGCAAGGAAGAGGCGCCCAACCCGGCGTCGCCCACCACAAAAACCGCCCAGCAGTCGTCCGAGGCAAGGGCGTCCCTGACTGCGGACAGCATGTCCCCCCGGTCTATCCAGGGCTCACCGGCATTCTGGCGCTTGGTTCCGGCGCGCGTCTGCGCCGAAGCCTTCCCGTCAGACTTGAGCGGATCCTTCAAGCTCACTCCTCGATGAAATCCCCATTTTCGTGAAGATCTGGTAAAGATGGCCCTCCACGGTACGGATGGAAAGCTGCAGCCGGTTGGCGACTTCCTTGTTGCTCAACCCCTGGCTGGCCATCCTGGCAACCTGCCGTTCCCGTTCGGTCAGTTCGGGTCCCACCGTGTGCGGCATCAACGGCAACACCGGCAACGTCTCTACGAGCCGGTCCAGACGGTGCTGGGCCGCGCGTGCGGATTGGGAATCTCCCTTTTCCCTGGCGATGTCCAGCGCCAGGACGACGCATCTGGACTCCACCGCATCGAGATGGAGCTCATGGGCCACGGACGCTGCCTCCAGCAGGACCTTGGAATCCTTCTTTCTGCTCCCCTCCCCCACCAGCCGGTTGACGCTGGCCATTTTTCCTTGCCGACGAGAGGAAATTTCGGTCAGCAGGACCAGTTCTTCCTCTGTTCCATGCACCGTAGCACCGAACAGGCTGATGGAGGCAGTGGTTGTCCGCCCCTTGGAAATGTCCTCGTGGGCGGATTCCATCAGCTTCTGCTTGGCTCCCGGATCCTTGAGCCACCGCTTTGCCATCCGGACACAGAAGTCGGCCATCCATGAAGTGAACCAGGCGACGTGCTGCTCCTCCTGGGCGGCCAGGTCCAGGAAGTTCCGCGATTCCTGGATATCGCCGGCCTGGGCATAAGCGAAGGCAAGCGCTGAGCAGGCAAGCGACGGACCGTAGTAGCTCCGCCTGATTTCCAGTTGCGCCTGGGCACCGAGCAAGGTGTCGATGGCGAGGTCGGCGCGTCCTGCGTAGGTGTAGGCCACACCGAGTGCGAGTTCGGCTGCCCCGCCGAGATACTGCATGATCTTGGGCTTCCGGTCCAGGGCTTCCGTGAGTATCCTGACGCAGTCCTCCCACTGGCCGCTGCACAGCAGCGCAGCAAAGAGGCCTTCAGCCTGCCAACTGAGCATCCCCGGAGCCACGTTGGACTGTTCCATCCTGTGCTGGATCTCGGCGGCCAGGGCGATGGCGTCTGCTTCCCGGCCCAGGACCGCCCAGGCCATGGTCAGCAGGCAGGCACAATTCAAGACATACAGGGGATCGCCGGCTTCCTTGTAGGCCCGCTCCAGGTCTTCGGCAACAGCCGCATATTCGCCCTGGTGGACCATCTGCTCAAATTCGGCAAGCCTGATCCGTTCATGCGCACGGGCAAAGTCGGCGGATGTTTCATTGCCGATGGATGCCCTTTCCCTGCGTGCCAGCTCCTGCCTGGCCGCCGACAGGATGCCGCCGATCCGGCTGTACCCACCGTGGATCCAGAGCAGCGAACTGCAGAAGTCCTGGATGTAGCTGGCGTAGGCGGTCGCGGGGAGTTCAGACAGCTGCTCGGGCGTGACTTCCTCGAGGACGGCCACTGCAGATTCGTGTTCTGCCAAGGTCATGTAGGCGGCCGCCCGCTGCTGGGCTGCCTCCGCCCAGTGCGGGTCCCCCACCCGGATCTGCGCCAAAGACTCCAAGGCGAACATCGGGTCGAACAGCTGGTTCGCCGCAGCCGCCGCGGCCAGTGCAAACGCCGGTTCCACTGGCTCGCCGCAGTCAAGTGTCCACGCCACATAACCGAGGAGCTCTTCGACATCCATCTCAGCGGGCGTTGTGCCCACCGCCCTGGCCACGAGCTGATGCAGCTCCTTGCGGCGCGGCAGATCCATCCAGCCCCGGATGACTTCGCCTACATATTCGTCCTTCAGGCTCACCCAGCGCCGGCCCGTCTCTCCCACCTGCAGGTACCCGGCTTTTTCGAGATCGGCAACCACTGCCGGGTCCAGGACGTCAAGGAGGACGAACAGGGGAACCCGCCGGATCAGCGCCAGCCATTCCAGGCCCTCCCTGACCTTCGGCGTCTCCCGTGCCAGCCGGGACCGGACCAGGTCAACCAGGGCGTCGGCCTCTGCGAGGTTGATCCCCCCTCTGAGCGCCCAGACCTTCCCGGCCAGATGTAGGTTGCCGGAACGCAGTTGTTCTATGACGATCGCTTGGAGGACCAGCGGGTTCCCGCCGCTTGCTGCGTAGAGCGAACTGGCGGCGGTGGCAGTCACAGGGCGCCCCAGGACGCCGGCAAGCAGTTTGCTCACTTCCGGCCGGGTGAATACTTCGAGCCGGACTTCCTCAAGTGAATTGTTCCGGAGGAGCCGGATCAGGTCTTCGGGCATGTCCGTCACATTGCGGACGGTGACCATGAGCTTTGCGGCGCCGCTCAGTACGAGGTGCATCAGGACGGCGGTGCTCATGCTGTCGATCGCCGGCAGATCCTCGAGCACCACAAGGACAGGACGTCCGGCGGCATCTTCCCGGATCAGCCGGGAAATGCCGTGAACAATCTCCCCGGGGGATTCCAGCGCCTTGCCGGGCAGCCGGGCCACCAGAAACGCCAACTGGCCAAAGGGGATCGCGGGATCGGTGGTGGTTCCATGCAGGTGGATGACGTGCATCTTTCCCGCCAGCTGCGCTTCCACTGCCCGTACAAAGGTGGACTTGCCGACGCCTTGGGCACCGGCCACAACAACGCCGTGAAGATCGTTATCGCCAAGGATCGAAACGACGGAGGCCTGGAGGTCCTGCCTGACTAAAGACGACCACTTACGACGCTCTGAGGCTCCCATGCCCCGGCGTTCAGTCTCCAGCAGCCCCCCATGTTCAGAGCCTGGTGATGCAAGCACGATCGATCACGCTACCTTCGTGGCTCGAGCTGGTGCGACTTGGCTCAGCCGTCGGGTTTTCAGTTTTCCGATGCCGCCAAACGAGGCAACAAGACCTTGAATGTGAAAATTACCATAGCAGGTATGACTAAACAATTAGGCCGCTTTATGCAATTGGTTAACCAATTCCGTGGCACTCTCCGTAGCCAGTCCTTACCCGCAGGCTACCCCTCTAAAGGCACCTTCGAGGCAACGTTACTGGACCGCAGTGTGATATTTCTGCTGGGCAGCCGCAAGGCCGTCCCTGACCACAGTCTCCACCGCATCGGCCGCGTCATCCAGGAGGAAGGGCAGGTCCTTTTTTTCGGTGGTGGCAAAGTCCTTCAGGACAAAGTCCGCAGTATCCATCCGGCCCGGCGGGCGGCCCACGCCGACCCGGACCCTGAGGTAGTCCTTTGTGGCCAGTGCCTTCGAAATGTCCCGCAGGCCGTTGTGTCCCCCCTCACCGCCGCCGATCTTTAGTTTGACGGTATTAAAGGGAATGTCTATTTCGTCATGGACCGCTACGACGTGTTCCGGATCGATGTCGTAGAACTTTGACAGGGCTGATACCGGTCCGCCGGAGACGTTCATGTAGCTCATCGGCTTGGCCAGCACAACGCGGGGGCCGCCAAGCCCGAGGCGGCCCTCCAGCACATGGGCGCGGGCCTTGTGCAACTTGAAGCTCCCGCCCACCCGGCGGGCCAGTTCATCCAGCACCATCTGGCCGACGTTGTGCCGGTTGTTGCTGTACTCGGTGCCGGGGTTGCCAAGGCCTACGATCAGCCAGGTGTCAGTCATGCGTCAATCCTAGGGTTAATACAAGTGGGCTATTAACGGCAGTGGCCGGGCCCCGACGGGGACCCGGCCACGGAAAACGGGCTGCCGGAGTTACTCGGCGGAAGCCTCGGATGCCGCGGAGGTGGCGCCTTCGGAAGCCTCTTCCTCGGTGACCTCGGTGGCCTCGGAGATGTTGACCACCAGGGACTCGGGGTCAGCCAGCAGGACGGAGCCCTTCGGCAGGACCAGGTCGGAAGCGTGGATGTGCTCGCCGGCGGCGCGGCCTTCGATGCTGACCTCGACGGCGGTGGGCAGGTGGGTTGCCTCGGCTTCCAGGGAAACAACGGTCATTTCCTGGTTGTAGACGTTGCCCGGAGCAAGTTCACCGGTGACGTGGACGGGAACGTCCACGGTGACCTTCTCGCCGGTGCGGACGGTCAGCAGGTCAAGGTGCTCGATGATCTGCTTGATCGGGTCGCGCTGGATGTCCTTGACGAGCGCGAGGTGCTTTTCGCCGTTGATGTCCAGGGTCAGCAGGGCGTTGGCAACGCGGACAGCCAGCGTGGTGGCCTTGGCCGGCAGGGTGATGTGGATGGGCTCTGCACCGTGGCCGTAGATGACAGCCGGGATGAGGTTGGCCATGCGGGCGCGGCGGGCGAAGCCCTTGCCGAATTCGGTGCGTACTTCTGCTGCGAGCTTCTGCTCAGACATGAAAATCTCCTTGAAATCTAAACGGTGTTCAGCAAGGGCGGAGGTCTGTTTGCGACCTTCAACGCCGGGCGGCCCGTGGCCGGCCCTTCAAGAAGGGAGATTCAGACCCAGTCGATAACGGAGACCTGCACACTGGTTGCCCGTAAAAACGGCTTTCCAGTGCTCTCCCTCGCCAAGGTATCGTGGACCAGCTTACCAGCGTTGGGCCCGGTTACTGAAAACGGGGTCCAACGCCGGGGCGGCCGGGGCTCAGGCGTTGCCGTCGAACAAGCTGGTGACGGAGCCGTCGTCGAACACTTCACGGATGGCACGGGCAATCAACGGCGCGATCGACAGCACAGTCAGCTGCGGGAAGCGCTTGTCGGCCGGAATCGGCAGCGTGTCGGTGACCACCACTTCGCGGGCACCCGACTCGGACAGCCGGCGCGCTGCGGGATCGGAGAAGACAGCATGGGTGGCCGCGATGATGACGTCCTTGGCGCCGGCGTTCTTCAGCACCTGGACGGCACCGGAAATGGTCCCGCCGGTGTCGATCATGTCGTCGATCAGGACGCACGTGCGGCCCTCGATCTGGCCAACCACGGTCTTGGACACTGCCTGGTTCGGAACCGTGAGGTCCCGGCTCTTGTGGACGAACGCCAGCGGAGCCCCGCCGAGGCGCTCCGCCCACTGTTCGGCCACGCGGACGCGGCCCGTGTCCGGCGAAACGACGGTGATGTTGTCCGCTGCAACCCGGGTGCGGATGTAATCGGCCAGCAGCGGGATGGCCATGAGGTGGTCCACGGGGCCGTCGAAGAATCCTTGGATCTGCGAGGTGTGCAGGTCAACGCTCATGATGCGGTCGGCGCCGGCGGTCTTGTACAGATCAGCCACCAGACGGGCAGAGATCGGCTCGCGGCCGCGGCCCTTCTTGTCCTGGCGGGAGTAGGGGTAGAACGGCGAAACCACGGTGATGCGCTTGGCGGATGCCCGCTTCAGCGAATCAATCATGATCAGCTGCTCCATCAGGTGGTTGTTCAGCGGCGCCGGGTGTGCCTGGATGACGAAGGCGTCGGTGCCACGGACGCTCTCCCCGGCGCGTACGTAGATTTCCCCGTTCGCAAAATCGTAGGCATCCACCGGCAACAGTTCAGTGCCCAGCTCCTTGGCGATCTCCCGCGCAAGCTCGGGGTGTGCCCGCCCAGCAGCGAGAACCAGTTTCTTCTCGCCGCGTGCCGTAATTTCGGTCATGATTGCTTGCCCTCTTCTGTAGGTGCCGGGGTGCTTGAGGAATCCTGGGACGGCTGGGCCGCTGCTGTTTCGCTGGCCGGTGCCGTTGCCCCCGCGGCTTCGGCCAGTACTGCTGAGACGGAGCCGGGCCGGTGCGAGATGACCCAGCCTTCGGCGTTCCGCTGTTTGGCCACCGAGATTGCCAGCGCACCGGCTGGCACGTCCTGGCGGATCACGGCGCCGGCTCCGCTGTAGGCGCCGTCGCCCACCTGGACCGGAGCCACGAAGACGGTGTTGGAACCTGTGCGCACGCCCGAGCCGATCACGGTGCGGTGCTTGTTCTCGCCGTCGTAGTTGGCGGTGATGTTGCCGCAACCGATGTTGGTGTCCTCGCCGATCTCCGCATCACCGGCGTAGCCGAGGTGGGACAGCTTCGAGCCGCGGCCGATCTTCACGTTCTTCGTCTCGTAGAAGGCGCCGATCTTGCCGGTCTCCCCCAGCACTGTTCCCGGGCGGAGGTAGGTAAACGGACCGACGCTGGCCTTCGCGCCGATCGTGGCGCCGGAGCCGTGCGTCCGGGTTACTTTGGCGCCTTCGCCAACGGTGACGTCGGTCAGCGTCGTGTCAGGGCCGACGACGGCGTCCCTCGCCACCGTCGTGGAGCCGTGCAGCTGGGTGTTGGGCAGGATCCGGACGTCCTCTGCCAGGTTCACCGTGGAGTCGATCCACGTGGTGGAGGGGTCGACCACCGTGACGCCGGAGCGCATCCAGGCTTCGACGGTGCGGCGGTTGTGTTCGGCTCCCAGCGCGGAGAGCTGCACCCGGTCGTTGGCGCCTTCCACCTGCCAGCGGTCGTTGGTGACTACCGCTGCCACGCGTCCGCCGGCCGTGCGTGCCAGTCCCAGGACGTCGGTGAGGTACATCTCGCCCTGCGCGTTGTCCGTGGTGACGTGAGCCAGCGCGTCGCGAAGGACGGCGGCGTCGAAGGCGTAGATCCCGGAATTGATTTCCCGGATCTCACGTTCCTCGTCAGATGCGTCCTTGTGCTCGCGGATGCCCGTGACGGTGCCGTCCGCCGCACGCAGGATTCGGCCATAACCGGCGGCGTCGTCCAGGACTGCTGTCAGGACGGTGACTGCGTTGCGTTCGTGTTCGTGGATCAGCACCAGTTCGGCAAGCAGTTCCGCCGAGAGCAACGGGACGTCGCCGTACGTGACCACAACGGTTCCGCTCAGCGGACCGCCGGCGTCGAGGGCTTCCAGGGCCGCCTGCACCGCCCGGCCGGTGCCGGGCACCTCGTCCTGGTCCACGACCAGGGCTGCCGGATCGAGCCCGGACACGTGGGCTGCCACGAGGTCGCGTTCGTGCCGGACCACAATGGCCAGCTGCCGGGGATCGATGGTGCGGGCGGCACGCAGTGCATGGCCGACCAGCGACAGGCCGCCGATTTCATGGAGGATCTTGGGGGTACGCGACTTCATCCGGGTACCGGCACCTGCAGCTAGGACGATGACGGCAGCGGGGCCGGTTGTCTCGGGGCTCACGTACAGGCTCTCCTTGCTTGGTGGATCTCAGTTGCGCGCACTTTCACACCTTCGCCTGTCTGTTCCGGATGCAGGACCCGTCCACAGCGGCTGTTCCGCCCATAGGATTCGAACCTATACTCCACGGCTCCAAAGGCCGGGGTGCTGCCATTACACCAGAGCGGACCGTGCCCGGGCCCTTAGCCCGGCGGCACGAGAACCAATTCTGCCACGAAGGTTGGCGCACGTGCGACTCGGTAGTCCCGGCGCCCATTAAGGCATGATGGGACGGTGAGCAAGATCAACGGTGCGCCCGATGGTGCGGGAAACCATCCAGGCAGGCCCGTCCGGGCTCCAGGGTACGTGCCCAGGGCCCGGATGACCGGGGCGCAGCGGCGCTCACAGCTGATCGACATCGGACGCGGACTTTTCGCCATCCGGGGCCTTGACGGCACCACGATCGAAGAGGTCGCCGCTGCTGCCGGTGTGTCGAAACCCGTGATCTATGAGCATTTCGGGTCCAAGGAGGGCCTCTACACCCAGGTGGTGGAGTACGAGTTCCGGATCCTGCTGGCAGCTATCAACGACGCCCTCACGGACGAAGCCAAGCCGCGGGTCCAGGTGGAGCGCGCCGCGCTGGCCCTGCTGACGTACATCGAGGAACGCACCGACGGGTTCCGGATCCTCATGCGTGACGCCCCGCCGTCCCAGCCCGAAGGCGCGTTTTCCACCCTGCTCTCCCACGTAACTGCCCGGGTGGAGCACATCCTGTCCGACGAGTTCGCCCGCCGCGGTTTCAGTGCGGCCGACGGCGCCATGTACGCGCAGATGCTCGTGGGCATGGTGGCCATGACGGGCCAGTGGTGGCTGGACAGCCGGACCCCGGACAAACGCGCCGTGGCCGCTCACCTGGTAAACCTCGCCTGGAACGGCCTCACCGGCCTCCAGAAGGATCCGGAGCTCCGGTCCGAGGCTTAGTATGTCCCCTGCCTACCGTGCCACGGGGCGAGGTGACTGTCCTCGCCGAAGGCGGTCCTTCGATAAGGAGCGCATCGCGGCGCATCGGGGCATGGACGTCGCCCAGCGACCCGAATGTCCCCTTTGCGACGTGTCTAAGCGACGTCGAAGGGCCGGCTCCGGCGCCCAGCCCGGCACCCTTCCGCCCCGGTTCCTACTCCCCGAGGACTTCCAGCGCCTCGAGCCATTCGAGTTCCAGGGCTTCGCGTTCCTCGGCCAGGGTCTTGAGCTTCTTGTTGAGTTCGGCCATGGCGTCGAAGTCGTTGTCGGCCGTGCTCTTGACCATCTGGGCGTGGATCTTTTCTTCCTGCTGCGTCAGCTTGCCCAGCTGGCGGTCAATCCGGTTCTTGGCCTTGCGGGCGTCCCGCTTTTCGGCCTCGGACGGACCGCTGGCTGCGGGAGCTGCACCGCCGCTGGCGGCAGTGACGGGGTTGCCGCCACCGGTGATGGTGGAGCCGGCCAGGGCGTTTTCGCGCAGTTCCAGGTACTGGTCGACGCCGCGCGGCAGGGCGCGGATCTTGCCGTCACCGAGCAACGCCATCTGGTGGTCGGTGACGCGCTCCAGCAGGTAGCGGTCGTGGCTCACCACAACGAGCGTGCCCGGCCAGCCGTCCAGGACGTCTTCGACGGCGGCGAGGGTATCGGTATCGAGGTCGTTGGTGGGCTCATCGAGCATCAGCACGTTGGGCTCGCCCACGAGCAGGCGCAGGAGCTGGAGTCGGCGGCGTTCGCCACCTGAGAGGTCCTTGACCGGGGTCCACTGCTTCTCGTTGGTGAACCCGAGCTGTTCCACCAGCTGGCCGGCACTGAATTCCTTGCCGCCAACGTTGAAGGACCGCTTTTCGCGCTCGATCACTTCGATGACGCGCAGGTCCTTGACGTCGTCCAGCTCCTTGACCTCCTGGGTCAGAACAGCGGTGACAACCGTCTTGCCGCGCTTGAGCTTGCCCGAGGTGGGCTGGATTTCGCCGTTGAGGAGCTTCAGCAGGGTGGTCTTGCCGGCGCCGTTGACGCCGACCAGCCCGAGCCGCTCCCCCGGCGCGAGCCGCAGGGTGATGTTGTCGAAGAGCTTCTGCCCGGGCTCGCCGCCCAGGAAGTCCAGCGAAACGTGCTCGAGGTCCAGCACGTCCTTGCCGAGGCGCGCGGTGGCCATCTTGCTCAGCGCCATCGAGTCGCGCGGCTCAGGGACATCTGCAATGAGCGCGTTGGCTGCTTCGATGCGGAACTTCGGCTTGGCCGTCCGCGCCGGGGCGCCGCGCCGCAGCCAGGCGAGCTCTTTCTTGACGAGCTGCTGGCGTTTGCCTTCCATCACGGATGCCGAGCGGTCACGTTCGGCGCGGGCCAGGACGTAAGCCGCGTAGCCGCCTTCAAACGGGTCCATGATTCCGTCGTGGATTTCCCAGGTCTTGTTGCAGACTTCGTCGAGGAACCAGCGGTCGTGGGTGACCACCAGGAACGCGCCCTGGTTGGCGCGCCAGCGGGTCTTCAGGTGACGGGACAGCCAGGCGACACCTTCGACGTCGAGGTGGTTGGTGGGCTCATCGAGCATGATGACGTCATGGTCTTCGATCAGCAGCTTCGCCAGCGCAACGCGGCGTTTCTGTCCGCCGGACAGTGCGTGCACGTTCGCGTGCCAGTCGACGTCGGATACCAGGCCGCCCATGACCTCGCGGATCTGCGGGTTGCGGGCCCATTCATAGTCCGCCTGGTCGCCAACGATGGCGGCACCGACCGTCAGGTCGCCGTCGAGCACGTCGCTCTGGTCGAGGTAACCGATGTTGACCTCGCTGCGCTTGGTCACCCGCCCCGAATCAGGGGTGGCACGCATCGCCAGAAGGCGCATGAGGGTGGACTTGCCATCGCCGTTGCGGCCCACCATGCCGATCCGGTCGCCCTCCTCAAGGCCGAGGGTAACGCCGTCGAGGACGGTACGGGTTGCATACGAGACCGTGAGGTTCTCGCCGCCGAGCAGGTGAGCCACTGGGAACTGCTTTCTTCGGTGGAAATTCGTTAAAAGTACTAAAGGAGCGTATCGGAGATGATGCGCGCTCCGGGCACCGGACCGTGGACGGCCAAGGCATTCAGGCCGTGATGGCCGAGGTCTTCCGCGAGGCCGGCAGCGGCCTCAGGACTGTGGGTGAGCAGGGCCACCGTGGGTCCGGAGCCTGAGACAAGCCCGGCGATGGCTCCGCACGATTCGCCAAGTCCAAGGGTATCGCGCAGCCCCGGCGCCAGCTCAATGGAGGCGCGCTGGAGGTCGTTGACCAGTACACGGCTGAGGGCGTCGGCGTCGCCGCTGCGCAGCGCCTGAAGGATCTTCGGATCGACGGCGGCGGGTTCTTCCGCGGTGACGCCTTCGGTGCGGCGGAGCCGGTCCAGGGTCCGGAAGACCTCCGGTGTGGACAGCCCGTAGTCCGCAGTGACCAGCACCCAGTCCATCTGTGCCTTCGCCAGCGCCGGCGACAACTCATCTCCAACGCCCAGTCCGACGGCGGTGCCCCCAAGGAGCGCAAACGGGACATCCGCGCCGAGTTCTGCGGCCAGGTGGGCTAGCTCGTCGCGGGATAGCCCGCTGTTCCAGAGGGCGTCGCAGGCAAGCAGAGTGGCAGCCGCGTCGGCTGAACCGCCGCCCATGCCGCCGGCCACCGGGACGCGCTTGGTGATTTCCAGGTGGACGCCCGTAGAGTGCTCGGAGACGTCGGCCATGATGGCGGCCGCCTTGTAGGCGAGGTTCCGTTCGTCCAGCGGGATGTCCACGTCAGACAGGTCCAGTGTGCTGGCCGGACTGATGCTGACCGTGATCCCTTCCGTGGCAGTGCTGGTGGCGGCCACTTCCTCGTACAGCGACACCGCCAGGTAGACGCTGGCCACGGAATGGTAGCCGTCCTCACGCAGCGGGCCCACATCCAGCGAGACGTTGATTTTGCCGGGAGCCTTGACCCGGACAGTCCTCGCGGCAAAGCGCCCTCTCACTGCGTTCATGAGTCCAAGCTATGGCATGGCAGCGTCAGGCTCCAAGCAGGTGCACTCAAGGCGTCACGCCGTACCGCAGCGGCCCCAGCCTCAAGCCTGCCGGTCCTGGCGGGCTTCGGCTATCCGTGCGAACGCTGCGATATCGATCACTTCGCCACGGGCGGTGGGATCCACGCCGGCCGCCAGCAGGCACTGTTCGGCCTCCGCGGCGCTTCCGGCCCATCCTGCCAGGGCAGCCCTCAGAGTCTTCCTGCGCTGGGCGAAAGCGGCGTCGATGACGGCGAAGACCTGTTCGCGGGTTGCCGAAGTGACCGGCGGCTCACGGCGGGTGAAGGCAACGAGGCCCGAGTGGATCTTGGGTGCCGGCCAAAAGACGTTCATGCCGATCACGCCGGCCTTGCGCATGCTGCTGTACCAGGCGGCCTTCACCGAGGGCACGCCGTAGGTCTTGGAGCCGGGGCCGGCGGCAAGCCGGTCCGCCACCTCGTCCTGGACCATGACCAGTCCGTGCCGCAGGCTCGGGAAGTGCTGCAGGAGATGGAGCACCACCGGCACTGCCACGTTGTACGGGAGGTTTGCCACGAGGGCGGTCGGTTCCACGGGCAGTTCAGTGACCTTCATGGCATCCGCCAGCACCAGGTGGAAATCTTTGGCGGCGTCGGGCCGCCATTGCTGCACAGTGCCCGGGAGCTTGGCGGCGAGGACCGGATCGATTTCGACGGCGACGACGGACTTTGCGGCGTCGAGCAATCCGAGGGTCAGCGATCCCAGTCCCGGGCCGACTTCAAGGACGGTCTCATCGGCGTGGATGTCCGCAGCGGCCACGATCCGGCGGATGGTATTGCCGTCGATGACGAAGTTCTGGCCCAGTGTCTTCGTAGGCCGGACTCCGATCTCCTCAGCGAGCCGGCGGACATCGGAGGCGCCAAACAGTGCTGCGGGCGCGGTGCCGGAGGCGGCGGGGATCGGTTCAGTCACCTGGGTATCCTATCCCGTCGGCCTCCCGCGACGGCGCCTGTGAAGCGCCCAGGTCAGACCAGCGCAGGGTACGGCAAAGGCCGGGTCCGGTAATCCGGACCCGGCCTTCAATTCCCCCGCGGCGGTGGTCAGCCGCCGCGGCTGTTAGCGGGAGGAACTGCCGGCTGTAAAGACTGTTAGCTGGTCGCTGCCCAGCCGCAGCCCCAAGGGGAGAGGCCGCGCTGCGCGTAGACGCGGTTGGCAATGTCGATCTGCTGGGCCTTGGTGGCAAGGCTGGCGTTGGGGGCGTAGGCGCCGCCTCCGGCACCGAGCCAGGTCTGGATGTCGAACTGCAGACCGCCGTAGTAGCCGTTGCCGGAGTTGATGGACCAGTTGCCGGTGGATTCACACTGCGCGATCTTGTCCCACATTGCTTCGTTCATCATGGCGGGGGCGCCTGCACCGGTGTTGGCACCGGCCGCTTCGGCCTTGGGCTTTTCCTTGGTCCCGACCGAGACCTTTTCGGTCACCGGCTGGACAGAGACTGTCTCGGAGACGAGGGTCCGGGATGCTTCCCGGCCGTCCACCAGCACCAGCTTGAAGTTCTTGTCCACCTTGCCGGGGACACCGGCCTGGGTGACCTTCTTCTCGCCCACGAACAGGTCGGCGCTTTCGGAACTCAGGGTCTCGAAGGGAACCTCTTCGGAGGTTGCGGCAGTCTTGGAGGAATCCACCCGGGAGACCTTGATCGCCATGTCATTGACGACGTGCGCGTTGCGCGGCTGGGAAAGCCGGTCACCGGCACCCACAGTCACTCCGGCGTCCTTAAGGACTTCCGCCACGGTTGAAGCCGTGGTGGTGGTCTTTGACGCCTTGCCGTCCGCCAGGATGCTGACGGTCTTGGGCGTGGAGATGGCCACGAACGAACCGGAGACGGCCAGCTGGGCGTCCTTCGGCGCGGAGACTTCCGAGGCACTGGCAACGCCGAGTTCGGTGACCAGTCCTTCGACGTTGGCAGAGGTGGTGTTGATCGTCTTCTCAGCGCCGTCGAGGCTGATCTTCACTGCCTTGGCGAGATTGACGTTGATGACCGAGCCATCCTCCACGCGGGCGTCCGCCGACGGGGAAACCCGGTCCGCGGCCTGCAGCTCCACCTTGGCACTCTTGACCACTTGGCCTACCGTCCCGCCGAACGTCTGGACGGAGCTGACTTTCCCGTCCACGTTCAGGGTGACTGTTTTGTTGTTGCCTACGAAGGCCACCAGGCCCAGCACGAGTGCAGAGAGCACAACCAGCTGGGCACCGACCTTGACGAAACTGAACTTACCGTCCGAAGTGAAGAACTTGACCACGATTGCCCGTAACTCTAGGACCATCCGGGCACGGGGAAAAACGCACATCACCCACCGACGCAAACACCCTCAGGGCAACTCCGGACACGGTCCGGCTGTTTGCAGCAGACGTGTGCGCCGCCACACTCAGGACTCACCGGACCCGCCGTGAGACGGGCCTGGAACTGAGCGAAATTATCCGAAGGCCTTCCCCGACCCCGGCTAATAGTTTTCCACTGTAACCGAAGCGTTATAAAGCATCCAAGATTTTGTGCATACCTGGTATTCGTGAAGAGTGGCTGAACAGACCGGCTGTCAGTCCCAGGATCCGTACGCCCGCAGGGAATTTTCGGCGATTTGGGCGCAGAGCCGGGACAAGTCGGTGCTTGTCAATTCGGCCATTGCCCGGACGGTGTGCGGAATCAGGTAACTGGCGTTGGGGCGGCCGCGGAACGGATGCGGGGTCAGGAAGGGCGCGTCTGTTTCCACGAGCACACGGGCCGGATCTGCAATGGCAAGCGCAGCGCGCAGATTGGCCGCATTCTTGAATGTCACAGTGCCGGCGAAGGACATGTACCAGCCTTCGTTGTTGCACGTCCGGGCCAGCTGTTCGTCCCCGGAGAAGCAATGGAACACCACCCGTTCCGGGGGCCCTTCTTCCCGCAGGACCTGGACAACATCGTCGTGGGCGTCCCGGTCGTGGATCTGCAGCGTCAGCCCGAGGCGCTTGGCGATGTCGATGTGGCGGCGGAACGAGTACCGCTGGTGCTGCAGCCCCTCCCCCTCCGTGCGGAAAAAATCAAGGCCGGTCTCGCCAATCGCGCGGATCCTGGGGTGGGCAGCCAGGGCCTCAATCTCGGCCAGGGCGGCCTCCAGCTCCCCGCGGGCGGCATAGTCCGGTGCATCGTTTGGATGGATGGCCACCGCACCGAGCAGCCGGGGGTCCAAGTCCACGGCCTGCACCGTGAACCTGGAGGACTCCAGGTCGCAGCCAACCTGCACGGCTCCCTGGACACCTACCGACGAGGCGACGTCCAGGGCGGCCGCCACGTCCACTGTCACGTCGCTGTTCGGGAAGTCCAAATGCGTGTGGTTGTCCATGACCGGGACGGGCAGCGGCTCGGGAGCGGGCGGATAGCCGTGCCGGCCGGAGCCGTCGCTTCCGGGCACGCGAAACGGGGCTGGCGTCAACGGGGTGTTCATCCTTCTACCCTAGCCGCCCGGGCAATCCCGGTCCCGCCGGGAATTACCCGGAACTCTCTGTCAGCTCCGGCAGTTGTGTTAGTAGTCTGGTAGGCATACGGGCGAAGGCCCGACGGCGGGCGCCGCAGTTCTTGCCAACCCGTGCCAGGCTTTCCCGAGGGCTGAAAGGCTGCCGATGGATTCCCACAGACGCACCACAGTAGATGAAGCGCTCCCGGAAGGGCAGGGCTTCCCCGGTGGTGCAGGTGTTGTCGGAAACCAACTCAACGGATCCAGGCCGACGGCCATGGACGCGGACGCTTTCCATGCCGCCAGCGAGCGCATCCTGTCAGCCATCAACACCGTGATCGACGGCAAGGCGGAGGCCGCGAAGCTTGCCCTCACGGTTCTCCTTGCCCAGGGGCACCTGCTCCTCGAGGATGTTCCCGGCGTGGGAAAAACGCTGCTTGCCAAGACACTCGCCCGCACCATCGACTGTTCGGTCAGCAGGATCCAGTTCACCCCGGACCTTTTGCCTTCGGATGTCACCGGTGTTTCCATTTACAACCAAGCCTCGCGGCTGTTCGAATTCAGGCCGGGAGCCGTGTTCGCCAACATTGTCATCGGGGACGAGATCAACCGGGCCTCCGCAAAGACCCAGTCCGCGCTGTTGGAATGCATGGAGGAGCACCAGGTCACTGTGGACGGTGACTCCTACAAGCTGGATGAGCCCTTTATGGTGGTGGCCACCCAGAACCCCATTGAGATGGAAGGGACGTACCCCCTGCCGGAAGCCCAGCGGGACCGGTTCATGGCCCGGATCTCCATGGGCTATCCGGACAAGGACTCGGAAATTGAGATGCTGGAGACACACCAGGCGACGTCTCCGCTGACCAGGGTCACGGCCGTCGTCACCTCGGCCGATGTGGCCGCCATGATCGCCACCGTCCAGCGGGTGTACGTTTCGCAGGCCGTCAAGGAGTACACGGTGTCACTGGGACGCGCCACCCGCGAAAGCGCCATGCTTCGTCTCGGGGCGAGTCCACGGTCCATGCTCCAGCTGCTGCGGGCGGCGAAGGCCACCGCGGCGCTGGAGGGCCGGGACTTCGTCCTCCCGGACGACGTCATCAGTGTTGCCGAATCCGTGCTGGCCCACAGGATCATCCTTGACCGCAAGGCCGCAGGCATGGGGGAAACTCCGCATAGCGTCATCCGCGGCATCCTGGCGAAGCTTCCGGTGCCGCAGGAGATGTCCGCGGCACCGTCCCGGACCGGCAACCCGCGCGGGGGCCCGGACCAGCGGCACTCGCGCTAGCCGAAAGCGCCACGATGGCCCTCACAGACAAGCTCCCGGGACACCTCTTCAGCACCCGCGGCTGGGGCCTGCTGGCTGCCGGCGTGGTTTCGCTGCTGTTGGCGCAGGTCATGGGCCGCCGGGACCTGCTCACGCTCGGCATCCTTCTGCTGGTCCTCCCGCTGGTTTCCCTCGCAGGGATCCGCATCCTCAAACCCCGGTTCAAGGTGTATCGGGAGTTCAGCCCCGCCAGCGTGGAAACCTCCTCGACCACCACAGTGCGGCTTGCCGTGGCCCGCACCGGCGCAGCCACCGGGCAAGTGATGATGGAAGAGCGCCTTCCCTCGCGGTTCGGCGAATCGCCGGCGTTCCGGTTCCCGTCCCGCTCTGCCGTCGGCGGAACCAGCCGCTATGAGTACCACCTCCGGTCCGGCAAGCGGGGACAGTTTGTGATTGGCCCGGTGACGGCCGAATTCACCGACCCCTTTGGTCTTTCGCTGCACCGCCACGCGATTGACGACGGCGACACACTGACGGTGACGCCCGCCGCCGTCGAACTTCCCGCGACAGGCCTTGCCGGCGCACGTGGCAATGACGGCGTCACTGCCACACGGATCCGGGCGAATCCGAGCGACGACGACGTCATGACCCGCGAGTACCGCCACGGGGACCCAATGCGCCGGGTGCACTGGGCCGCCACAGCAAGGCACGGTGCCCTGATGGTGCGGCAGGAGGAATCCGTGACCACGCCGGAGGCCACCATCATCCTGGACCACCGGTGGGCGGCCTTCGCGCGCGGACCGGGTGCCGCTTTTTCGTCCACCTCGGGTGAGGACGGCCACGAGCTGGTGACCAGCGAAACGTTCGAGTGGGCCGTCACAGCCGCCATGTCGGTCAGCGCACACCTGGCGGAACGCAACTACGCCCTCCGTTTCCTCGATCCCTCGGGAGAACCTGCATTCCTGCACTCTCCCTCGGCACCCGAACCGGCGGCAGAGGAATACACCGGGTCCGCAGGCCTTCAGTCCATTGCCGAGAGCCTGGCGGCCATCCAGCTCTCCGGCGCTCACCATACGCCGGGATCCGAATCAGGTCCGAGGCCCTTCGACGACCGGCTCATGGACAAGCTTTCCGCCCACCGGCAGCGCGGGCCCATCATGGCCATCCTGGGCCACCTGCAGCCGGCAGAGGCACGCGCTCTGTCCGCGGCTGCCGGGTTCGGCGCCAATGCATTCGCGATAGTGGTCACCGAACACCCGGGCGACTGCCAGGCGGCCCTTGAGTCATTGAGGTCCGGCGGCTGGCGGGCAGTGGCCGTCAGCCCTGGCACGTCGGTGCCGGCGGCATGGTCCTATTTCGACCAGCGCGATGCGGCTACCGCCACGGCCGCAGCGGACGTGCGCAGGGGCACGGGGGTCAGGCGATGACGTTGACGCCCCAGCGGCATCCCGGTCCGGACACGGGCCGCCCGCCCGAGGTCCTTGCCCCGACGGCCGCTCCGGCCGCGCGGCTGCGCCGCGTTGGTGCGCAGCCGTGGGCCATGGCGGCTGCCGTCGTCGTCGCGGTGGCCGGCGCCGCCCTTTCCCTCAACGGCGTGCTGCGGGGCTGGGCCTGGTATCCCCCGGCGCTTACCACCATCTGCGTTGTGGCCTTGGCCATGGCCGTCCTGAGGTCGCTGCGCGCGCATCCGTTCCTCGTGGCGCTGGGCGGCTTTGCGTCCCTCGCTTTCATCCTGACTTTCACGTTCTTCCGCCGGGACAGCATCGCCGGGTTCATTCCGTCCGGGGACACCATGGAACAGCTGGGCAGGTACCTGCGGCGGGCCAGTGAAACCGTCCTGGCCGAGAGCTCCCCGGTTGCGCCGAATGCAGGAATAGTGCTGGTCACGTGCGCGGTCCTGGGCCTGGTGGTGATCCTGGTCGATGCCCTCGCAGTGCCATTGGCCCTGCCGGCAACCAGCGGGCTGGGCCTGGTGGCCATCCTGGTGGTGCCCGCCATGGTCAAACCGCAGAGCGTCGGGGTCTGGGGGTTTGCAGCAGCCGCCGCCGGCTACCTGATGATCCTTGCCTGCAGCCAGTGGTTCGCCCCGGACAACCGCACCACGGCGGACACCGCCCGCAATCCGGGACAGTTCCGCCGCGCGGCCCTCACCGGCGGCATCACGCTTGTCATCACGCTCCTCCTTCCTCTGGCCGTTCCGGGCTTCGACCAGGGCACGTTCCCACAGGGTTCCAGGCTGAATCCGTGGGGTTCATCCACCGGGCTCAATCCGATGATCAGCCTGGGCAACAGCCTGCGGAGTCCCTCCGGCGACGGGCGCATCACCTACGCCACGAGTGCCAGCAGGCCCCCGTACCTGCGGTCCGTCACGGTGGACCGGTTCGACGGCGACTCGTGGTCGCCGGACGACCGCGACGCGTCCCGGCGCGTGGGGGTCGGGAGGATGGACGCCGGGTACGAGATCCTCGCGGACGAGCAGGTCCGCCAGGTCACTGCGGTCAATACCGGCCGTTTCACCAGCCCGTACCTTCCTGTGCCGTACGCTCCGGATGCCGTTAACGGCCTGGCCGGACGATGGAGCTGGGATCCGGCCACGCTCAGCATCAAGGGGGTGGACACCAATTCACGGAACCAGCAGTACGTGGTGCAGTCGACTGCCCCCAGGCTCACCCCGGAACTGTTGTCGCAGTCCTCGGCGCCGGTGCGCGGGATCTCCGAGGAGTTCCTCCGGGCGCCCAACAACGTACCGGACATTGTGCGGAACACGGCGGATACAGTGACCGCCGGAAGCAGGACGGCGTATGCCAAGGCGATGGCCATCCAGAATTACCTTCGCTCGGTGGAGTTCACGTATTCCCTGCAGTCCCCTGTCCAGGGCGGCTATGACGGCAACGGACTTTCCGTCCTCGCGGACTTCTTGACCCAAAAGAGCGGCTACTGCATTCATTTCGCTTCCGCCATGGCCGTGATGGCGCGGCTGGAGGGAATCCCCAGCCGGATCGCAGTGGGCTATGCCCCGGGCCGGTCCACGGGTGCCTCGGTTTCGGTTCCCGGGCAAGGGGCACTGACGGAATACGAAGTCGATTCCAGGGACGCGCATGCCTGGCCCGAACTCTACTTCCAAGGACTCGGGTGGGTGGCGTTCGAACCCACGCCTTCACGCGGCGTGGTGCCGGACTACGCGGCGCAGGCCTCCACGCCGGGCGGTGCCAGCACGAACGAAAACAACGACGATCTCATCCCGTCGAACACCGCCACGCCCGGCGCAACGCCGGGTGCCACGCCGACGCCGTTGCCGGGGCTGGAATCCGCCGGCGAACCAGGGCACCCGCTGACGCTGCCGCTCTACGGAGCCGCCGGTATCCTCCTCCTTGCCCTGATCGCCGGGTCGCCGCGGATGGTGCGGGCGGGCCTGCGGTCCAGGCGGCTCAGGAGCGCGCCTGCCCTGGGCGGCAACCCGGCCGCAGCGGCCTGGGCCGAACTGCGGGACCTGGCTACCGACTACGGCCTGGCCCCCGGCCTCAGCGAAACCCCGCGTCACTTTTCCAGCCGGCTTCGTGGATCGGGTGCGCTTGGCGCGCGCGACGACGCCGACGACGCCGGAATCCGGGCTGTCGCCGCACTCACCGCCGACTTTGAACGTCAGCAGTACGGCCCGCCTGCCGGCCATGCCGGGGTCGCTGAAGACGGCGCGGCGCCGTCAGCAGCCGAGAGGATAGCCGTGGTCCAGGCATCCCTGCGGAAGCACTCCCGACCGGGACGACGGCTGCGGGCGGAGTGGCTCCCGGCGTCGGTCATGAATCGCTGGGGGCGCATAGTGTCCGCTCCCTTCCATGCCGTTCTGCGGGCCGCGGCCAAACCCGCGCAGGCCGCCGCGCGGTCCTGGCGGACGGTGCGCGACGGCCTGCGACGGCTGCGACGGGGCTAGCTGCACTGCCCCGTGGGCGAATCAGCCTGCGTAGGGGTCGGCGATGCCGATGTACTGGGTGTAGAGGTATTCCTCGATGCCCTCGAGGCCGCCCTCGCGTCCCAGGCCGGACTGCTTGACGCCGCCGAACGGTGCTGCTGCGTTGGACACGACGCCGGCGTTAAGGCCGAGCATGCCGGTCTCGAGGCGTTCGCCCATCCGGATGCCGCGGTTCAGGTCGCGCGTGAAGACGTAGGCCACCAGTCCGTACTCGGTGTTGTTGGCGAGGCGGACTGCCTCGTCCTCGCTGTCGAAGGTGATGATCGGGGCCACCGGTCCGAAGATTTCCTCGGACAGGATGCGGGTGCCCTCGGTGACGCCCTTGAGGATGGTGGGCTGGTAGAAGTAGCCCGGCCCGTCCACCGGGCCGCCGCCGGCGACAGCCACCGCACCGGAGTTCACGGCGTCGGTGACGAGCTCGTGGACCTTGTCCCGGCTCTTCGCATCGATCAAGGGGCCCACCTTGGACTCGGGCTCGGTGCCGCGCGCCGTGGTCATCTCGCCCATTTTCGCGGCGAACTTCTCCGCGAACTCGTCCGCGACGGACTCGTGCACGATGAACCGGTTCGCGGCCGTGCAGGCCTCGCCCATGTTCCGCAGCTTCGCCAGCATGGCCCCGGCCACGGCGGCGTCGACGTCGGCGTCCTCGAACACCACGAACGGGGCGTTGCCGCCGAGTTCCATGGAGGTCCGCAGGACTGTTTCGGAGGCGTCCGAAAGCAGCCGGCGGCCCACTTCGGTGGAGCCGGTGAAGGAGAGCTTCCGCAGCCGGGTGTCCTTGATCAGCGGGCCCGTGGTGGCACCGGCCGTGGAGGTCGGGATGACGTTCAGGACACCGGCGGGCAAGCCGGCTTCCTGCATCACGGCCGCGAACAGCTGGGAGGTCAGAGGAGTCAGGTTGGCGGACTTCAGCACCATGGTGCAGCCGGCAGCGACGGCGGGGGCGATCTTGCGGGTGGCCATCGCGAGCGGGAAGTTCCACGGGGTGATCAGCAGGCAAGGGCCCACGGGCTTCTTGGTGACCAGCAGGCGGGACTTGCCGTCCGGGGAGACGGAGTAGCGGCCGAACGCGCGGACGGCTTCCTCGGAGAACCAGCGCAGGAATTCGGCACCGTAGGTGACCTCGCCGCGGGCCTCGGCCAGGGGCTTGCCCATCTCCAGGGTCATCAGCAGCGCGAAGTCTTCCGCCCGGGCCGTGACCATCTCGAAGGCGCGGCGCAGGATTTCCCCGCGCTCACGGGCCGGAACCTTGGCCCAGGAGTCCTGGGCGGCAGCGGCCGCGCCCAAAGCGGCAGCGCCGTCCTCGGGGCCGGCGTCAGCGATGCTGAGCAGGACCTTGCCCGTGGCCGGGTCCTCGACGTCGAACGTCTTCCCGGACGCCGCCGGGCGCCATTCGCCGTTGATCAGCAGGCCGGTCGGAACAGAGGCCAGCAGCTCGCTCTCGCGCTCCGCAGTAACGGTGGGCTGTGCAGTTACAGTCACGATGACTCCCTCGTCAGCAATTGGGGTTGGGGATGGGTTCAGCACTCGGCTGCTTTACAGCCACGGTACTGCCGTGCGCTCCGGAGCGTCTATGCATGTGCGCACTACGAACTTCGGACTTTGCTGTGCAGCTGCACAAGATCCGCGTCCGCGTTCTAGCGGGCAGCCAGGACCGCGGAATAGAGCTCCCTCTTGCTGACTTTTGCGTCCTCGGCCACAGCTGCCACGGCTTCCTTCAGCCTGATGCCTTGCGCGATCAGGCCGTTGACAGCGGCCACATGGTCCTCCGGCTTGCCCGGCTCACGTTCGGGGGCGCCGCCTACCACCACGGCTATTTCGCCGCGCACTTCGTTTGTTTCTGCCCATTTGAGCAGGTCGGTCAGCGGGCCGCGGATGACTTCTTCGTAGGTCTTGGTAAGCTCCCGGCACACTGCGGCCGGACGGTCGCCGCCGAAGCGCTCACGCAGCGCCCGTAGCATCGGTTCCAGCCGGTGCGGCGCCTCGAAGAAGACCATGGTCCGGCGTTCAGCGTCCAGTTCGGACAGCCGGGAGGCGCGCTCTCCGGCCTTGCGGGGAAGGAATCCCTCAAAACAAAAACGGTCCGTGGGGAGGCCGGACAGGGCGAGTGCTGTCAGGACCGCCGACGGCCCCGGCACGGCGGTCACGGTCAGTCCGGCCGCCACAGCACCCTCAACCAGCCGGAAACCCGGATCCGAGACCGCGGGCATTCCGGCGTCGGTCACCATCACGATGGTTTTCCCGGCCCGCACCTGGTCCAGGAGTTCGGCGGTCTTTACGGCTTCGTTGTGCTCGTGGTAGCTGATGATCCGACCGGCCACGGCGACTCCCAGGTTCTGCACCAGCCGGTGCAGGCGCCGGGTGTCCTCGGCGGCAACGATGTCAGCCGTGGTGAGGAGTTCAACCAGCCGGGGAGACGCATCGCCGACATTGCCGATGGGTGTCGCCGCGAGCACGATCCTGCCCGGCTGCCCTTCCGCGGGGCGGGCCGCAGCTTCCCCCGCCGGCACCCAGGCCTCATCCGTGGCTTCCGCCGTCCCGGACACCGAGTCCGGCGGGGTCGAACCTGCCTCTAAAGCCGAACCTTCCTCTGAAGAAGTGCCGGCATCATCGGAGCCGCTCGCGCGGGAAGTACTGAGTTGTTGGTCCACACGACCAGCCTACTGCTGGCAGGCTCTTCCAGCGCCAAAAGGTAGCATGGGCACGTGACGCAGACCTCCGTACCACCTGTCGAGGCCGACCCGGCCAAACCGGCGCAGCCGGCGTCCGCGGCTTTGGGCCGCAACCTTGAGGGCCACCGGTGGATCCGCCGTCCGCGGGAAGCGTTTACGGAAAGTGCCCTGCAGGAGCGGCTGCTCCGGGACATCCGCAGCTGGCGCGACTACCCTCCGTCGCTGCGGCTCTGGTTTTGGCTCATTCCGGCCATCACGGCGGCGATCGGCGGAATCCTTCGCTTCGTCCGCCTTGAGAGTCCACGCAGCCTGGTCTTTGACGAGACCTACTACGTCAAGGACGGGTATTCGCTCCTGGTCAGCGGTTATGAGCGCAGCTGGCCTGACAAGGCCAACGACTCGTTCGTAGCGGGCAACCCGGGCGTCATCCTGTCCTCTCCCGAGTATGTTGTGCACCCGCCGGTGGGCAAGTGGATGATCGCCGCGGGAATGTGGCTGTTCGGCCCGGACAACCCGCTTGGCTGGCGGTTCGGCGCAGCGCTGACGGGGACACTGTCCATCCTCCTGGTCACCCTGATAGCGCAGAAACTCTTCCACTCACTGACGCTGGGGGCCGTCGCAGGCCTCCTGTTGGCAGTGGACGGCCACCACCTGGTGATGTCCAGGACCTCCCTGTTGGACATCTTCCTGATGTTCTGGCTCCTCGCCGCTTTCGGCGCGCTGCTGATGGACCGCGACGACGGCCGGCGGCGGCTGGCCGCCCGGCTGGGGCGCCAGGCCGGCGGCACGGCTGTGGGCAGGCCCTCCGTGGTCCAGCTGGTTTCCGGGCCGTGGCTCGGGATCCGCTGGTGGCGCATCGCAGCCGGAGTCTGCCTGGGACTTGCTGTGGGGACCAAGTGGTCCGCCCTGTTCTTCATGGCCGGCTTCGGGCTGCTGACGGTCTTCTGGGACCTGAGCGCACGCCGGATCGCGGGCATCCGCGGATGGATCAGCGGCGGCATCATCAAGGACGGGATTCCCGCGTTCCTGAGCATCGTGCCGGTGGCCGCCCTGGTCTATGTCTCCACCTGGACCGGCTGGTTCCAGTCAAAGGATGCGTACTTCCGCCACTGGGCCGACACCAACCCGTCAGCCCAGTGGGGATGGGTCCCCGGACCGCTGCGGTCCCTGGCCCACTACCACCTGGAAGCGTACAAGTTCCATCAGGGACTCAGCTCAGACCACCCCTATGAGGCGAGCGCCTGGAGCTGGCTGGTGATGGGGCGCCCCACGTCCTTCTTCTACGAGTCCCCCAAGCAGGGAAGCCCCGGCTGTGACGTCGCCAGCTGCACGTCGGCCATCCTTTCGGTGGGCAATCCCCTGATCTGGTGGAGCGCCACCGTCTCGCTGGTGATCCTGTTGTTCTGGTGGGCAGGCCGCCGCGACTGGCGTGCCGGTGCCATCCTGGCGGGGGTCGCCGTGGGCTACCTCCCCTGGTTCATGTATCCGGAACGGACCATGTTCACCTTCTACGCCGTGTCCTTTGAACCGTTCCTGGTGCTTGCCCTGACCTATTGCCTTGGCCTGGTGCTCGGGCGGCCGCAGGACCCGCTGTGGCGCCGGCGATCGGGGCTCTACCTGGTGGCGGTGTTCGTGGCCGGGGCAGTGCTGCTCTCTGCGTTTTTCTACCCCATCTGGACCGCGGAAATCATCCCGTACCAGGAGTGGCGGTTCCGAATGTGGATGCCGTCCTGGATCTAGGGCAGTATGGCAGGGGTGCCGCGGGCGTTGGAACCGCAGGAGATGGAACGGGTATCGGGAAACCAATCACGGATCCGGAACGGAGACAGGCTGTGAGAGAAGCAAGCACTGAACTGCTCGTGGAGCTGGATCAGGACAGCAACGTGACTGACCTGCTGCTCGGGCAGCACGCCAAAGACCCCTCCCATGCCGCGTACGCCCGCAAGGGCCCCAACGGCTGGGTTGACATCCCTGTACAACAGTTCCTGGACAAGGTCATGGCACTGGCGAAGGGACTGATCGCGGGGGGCCTGGCCCCGGGCGACACCGTGGCCGTGATGTCCGGAACCCGGTACGAATGGACCCTGGTGGACTTCGCCATCTGGTTCGCCGGCGGCGTGACCGTTCCGGTGTATGAAACCTCCTCGGCAAGCCAGGTCGAGTGGATCCTGCATGACTCGGGCGCCCGCAGGGTGTTTGTTGAGGACCAGGCCAAGGCTGAGCTCGTGGCCGGTGTCCTGGCCCACTCCGAACTGCTCGGCGATGCAGTGGTGACGGTCGTGCGGATGGACGACGACGGCGGCGCACCCAACCTGGCCAGCCTCGCCGCCGCCGGCGCCGGCGTCACCGACGCGGAGCTGGAGAGGCACCGCAGCACCGCAGTCCTCGCCGACGTCGCCTCGCTGGTGTACACGTCCGGAACTACGGGCAAGCCCAAGGGCTGCGAGATAACGCACGGCAACTTCGCCCTGGTGGCCACCAACATCGTGGAGTTCCTCCCCGAGATCCTGCGGCAGGAGGGCGCCCGGACGCTGATGTTCCTCCCCCTGGCCCACGTCCTGGCCCGCGCCGTCCAGGTGGTGTGCCTCAGCGCCGGGGCCACCCTGGGCCACACCGCCGGCGCCGCCCAGCTGCTGGAGGACCTGGCGACGTTCAAACCCACTTTCCTGCTGGTGGTACCCAGGATTTTTGAGAAGGTCTATGCGGGGGCCAGCCACAAGGCCGCCCTGGCAGGCAAGGAACGGCTGTTCGCCGCTGCCTCCGCGGTGGCCATAGATTACTCCAAGGCACTCGACGCCGCGGCCCGCGGAAAGGGCAGCGGCCCCAGCTTCATGCTCCGCGCCAGGCACGCCCTCTTCGACCGGCTGCTGTACCCCAAACTCCGACAGGCCTTCGGCGGGCAGGTGAAGTACACGGTTTCCGGCGCCAGCCCGCTGAGCTCCAATGACGCACACTTCTTCCGTGGCGCCGGCATACCGGTGCTGGAAGGCTACGGACTCACCGAAACCACGGCCCCATGCACCGCCAACACCCCGTCGCGGACCAAGGTGGGCACTGTGGGCATTCCCGTGCCGGGCACCACCATCCGGGTGGCCGACGACGGCGAGATCCTGGTCAAGGGCATCGGCGTTTTCAAGGGCTACCACGCCAACGAGGCAGCCAACGCGGAAGCGTTCGTGGACGGGTTCTTCCGCACCGGAGACCTCGGTTCGCTGGATGAAGACGGTTTTCTCACCATCACCGGGCGCAAGAAGGACCTCCTTGTCACTGCCGGGGGCAAGAACGTGGCGCCTGGCCCGCTCGAGGAAAAGATCCGGGAGCACCAGCTGGTGGCCCAGGCAGTGGTGGTGGGAGACGGTCGGCCGTTTGTCTCCGCACTGGTCAACCTTGATCCGGAAGGCCTGGAGAACTGGTGCTCCGCCCAGCGGATCGCGGTCATGGGCCTGACGGAGGCCACTTCCGACGCCCGGGTCCGTGAGGCCGTCCAGGGCGCAATCGACCAGGCCAACCTGCTGGTCTCGAAAGCGGAGTCAATCCGCAGCTTCGTGCTGCTGGATGCTGATTTCACCGTTGAGTCCGGTCATCTGACGCCGTCACTGAAACTGAAGCGGGCCGCCGTCGTACGCGACTTTGAAGCGCACATCAACGGCCTGTACGCCCAGAACAAAAAGTGAAGGCGACCGGCACAAGTGCCGGTCGCCTTCACTGTATGGTCCAGGGTCCTCCCTTACAGGGCGGCGGAGTTTCCCCGCGCGCGTCCCGGCGCGGCGTCAGGACGATCCGAGGCGCCGGCGTCGCTGTCCTTGGACGGCGTTTCGGCGGCGTCCGCATCCTTGGCAACGACGTCCTTGGCAATTCCGCGGCGCTTCCGGGTGGGCCAGGTGAGGATCAGGGTGACGACGGAAGCGATCAGCACCAAGGCACCGATGACGATTCCGGCGTCAACCCAGAACTGGCCCGGGAACAGCCGGATGAGGGTGTCATCCAGGGCAAATGTCCAGGTCCCGTTGGCGAAGAAGATCCGGTGGAACTCGGTGAAGAACTGCTGCCAGCTGAGCGCAGCCAACGTGCCCAGCCCAAGAATGACCACGAGCGTGACGATGGCGCCGGCAAAAAGCCCGCGGCGCACTCCGCCGGTGCTTCGGCGGCGAAGGTAGACAATAGCGACGATGCTCAGCAGAATCAGCAGCGCACCGCCGGCGAACGCCGAGAGGATCACCAGTTTGACGTCCGCCATGTGGCTGACCTCGCCCTCCTGGAACAGCGCATCGCCGCTACGGTTGACGAGTTCGCCGAGATACCGTGGACCGGACCAGTTGCTGAGGTAATCCACCGCGTAGGAGCCGTAGGTCATGCGGTCATCCGTGCTGAAACCGTAGCCGTCGCCGGGGAAGCCCGGACGGTTGTACTCCACCCAGAGGAACAACGGGCTGGTGACGGCCCGGACGGCGAGGACCAGGAGGATCAGAGGATAGAAGACAGCCAGCAGGACCTGCATCACGCGGGGCAGGACCGGCTTGGTGTTGGCCGCAAGCTCACGCTCGGCGTTCCGGCGCTCCACTTCGTCCCGGGGCGGCCGCACCTGGAGGGCGGAGGTGGGCAGCGGTTCCCGGAAATGCGTCCCCCTCCCCTGCGGTTCGGGGGCAGGCTCGACAGCGGCCTCAGCGGCCTTGCGGTCGGCGCGGCTCCCTGCCTGCGGCGCAGCGGTGCCGGCGGACGCTGCCGGCTGGTCCTTGCCCGCGTCAGGGGAGGTCTTTTCGGCCGGGGTTGTTCCCTTTGCCGCAGCGGCAGTGCCTGCCCCGGCACCGGCGGGCTTCATCCAGTCAAAAGCGGGTTCATCGGTGTCATCGGCCGGATCCAGGTGCGGATCCTGCCGGTTCGGCGGGGTGGGCGTCTTCTCAGTCACTGCAGTTTCACTTCCGTAGGCGTCCGCGTCGCCGGGAACCGCCAGGCAACGCTACTTATCTCCAGATGAGCCTACCGTCAGGCACTCCGTGGCGGCAGGTGCCACCCCGTTCCGGAACGTATTCAGGCAGCCAATGCCGTGTATCCGGCATCGGCGCCTTCCAGGTCGCCGGTGGCACCCGACCGGTACGCACGCCTGCCCCATACCAGGACATAGATCCAGTAGGCAGCCAGGACAGCCGCGCCGATGCTGATCTTGGCCCACACCGGAAGACTGCTGGGTGTTACGAAACCTTCCACCAGGCCGGAGACGAACAGCACCAGGACGAGGCCCACGGCAACGGTAATCAGGGAGCGTCCCTCAGCCGCCACCGCCTGGCCCCTGGTCCGGGGCCCCGGTGAAACCAGCGCCCAGAAGATCTTCAGGCCCCCCGCGCAGGCGATGAACACTGCGGTGAGTTCCATCAGCCCGTGGGGAAGGATGTAGCTGAAGAAAACATCTGACTGGCCGACGGCGGCAAAGACGCCCGCGGCGACCCCCAGCCCCTGGGCGTTGCCAAAGAGGATCATGGGAACCCAGAAGCCGGTGATGCCCAGGGCCACCGCCTGTGCCGAGATCCAGGCATTGTTGGTCCAGACGGCGCCGGCGAAGGACGCGGCGGGATTCTCCGAGTAGTAGTCGATGAAATCCTGTTCGACATACTGCTTGATGGCCGCATCCGAGCCAAGGGCCCGGAGCGCATCGGGGGACGTTGAGATCCAGAGTGCGTACGCGCCCGCGACCAGGCAAAACGCCACACCGCACCAGACGGTGAGCCAGCGGAGCCGGTAGAACGCGGCCGGCAGCGCTATGACGAAGAACCGGGCCAGGTCGTCCATGAAGTTGGAGCGGGCCCCGGTGAAGCGTGTTCGGGCCTGGGCCAGTGTGGCCGACAGGGAGGCAGACAACCCGCTTTCGGGTGCCACGGAGCGAATCAGGGAAAGGTGCGCCGACGTGGTCTGGTAGAGGCGCAGCAGTTCATCCGCTTCGCTTCCGCTAAGCCGCCGCTTGTACGCCAGCACGTGCAGCCGCGCCCACTTGTCCCCGTTGACCGCGGAGAACGCATCCATGTCCACGCCACTACCCTAGCGCTCCCGGATTAGACTGTGAGCGTCCGTAGGCGGCGTGTAGGGGACGGGGACCCGGTTTGAGCTCAATCATCACAGGTGAAGCAGTGGTACTGGAGCTCCGCCCGGCGTCGTTCGCCGCAAGGGCACTGGGCCTGATTCTGGACGTCGCTGCCAATGTGGTCCTCCTCATTGTGCTGATCACAGTGATTTCGTCGGCCTACGACGACCTGGACGACGCGGCGGCCCGCGCCCTGGTTCTGGTCAGTGTGGTCTTCTGCTTAGTGATCCTCCCGGTGGCGGTGGAAACCCTCACCCGCGGCCTCTCTCTGGGGAAGCTGGCGGCAGGGCTTCGGATCGTACGGGACGACGGCGGCGCCATCCGCTTCCGTCACGCTGTGATCCGCGGCCTGATCGGCTTCCTGGAGATCTACCTGACGTTCGGCGGCCTGGCCATCGCCGTGGCGTTGTTCAATGACAAGTCCAAGCGGCTCGGCGACATCGTGGCAGGAACATACTCCCTGCGGCGCCGGGTCCCGGCGGAACCACCGTTCGTCCCGTTTGTACCGCCGCACCTGCGGGCCTGGGCGGCGCTGGCTGACATCGGCCGGATACCGGACGCCGTAGCCCGCCGCTCGTCGCAGTTCATCCGGCAGGCAGGCCGGATGTCGCCGGCGTCGCGCGCTTCCATGGCGGCGTCGCTCGCCACTGAGGTCTCGGCCTGTGTCGCTCCCCCGCCTCCGGCCGGCACGGGACCGGAAGAATACCTGGCCGCAGTGCTGGTGGAACGCCGCGAGCGGGAACTGGCCCGGCTGAGCCGGGCACGGGCACGAAGCACGGGTGTAGGGGAACGGCTGAACCGGCTGCCCTACAGCCGGGACACGCCGTAACCCGCGCTTCTCAGCGCTTGGCGTACTGCGCCCAAGGAATGTTCCAGTCGCCATAGCCCTCCAGCGGTTCCACGGGAGGGGCGCCCGTGTTGAGGGTCTGGACGACGTCGCCGGTCTTCATGTTGTTGAAGAACCAGGCCGCGTCCGCCGGCAGCAGTCCGACGCAACCGTGCGAGACGTTTGCCTTTCCGACATAACTCCACGCGGATTCGAGTGCCTGGTGGACATAGACGCCGGACGAGGTGAGCCGGTTGGCGTATTCCACGGTCAGCGGCGGGTAGTAGCCCTTGTCGCCGGGCTTGAGGCCAATGCTTCCGGCGTTGAACTTGGAGTGGCGTTCCTGCTCCATGATCACGGCGTACCCGGTGGGCGAGAGCCACTCGGCATCGCCGAGTGTCACGGGGGCGGTCCTGACCAGTTGGCCGTCAAAGTAGACGTTCATCGTCTTGGTGACATCATCCACGACGGCCACGCGCTGCGGGCCAACCTTGAAGCTGACCTTGGTGTCGACGTTGCCCACCATCTTGTTCCCGAAGTCCACGCCGAACAGCTTAAGGTCAACGGTGACCTGGCTTCCGGATGCCCAGAACGCCTCGGGACGGATTCGCACGCGCTGGTCCGAGTACCACCGCCAGGCGACTGCCTGGCCCGAGGACGAGGTGACGGTCACGGCTTTCTCCATAGCCACCTTGTTCAGGACCGGCTCGGAGAAGACGATTTCAATCGGCTGGCCCGATCCCACGGTGGAACCGTTCTGCGGGTAGACGGCGGCATCGGCCTCGTTGGCTGCGGCCACCGTGGTGAAGGTCTGCGTCTTCTTCGTTTCGCGGCCCGCCTGGTCCACGATTGTAAAGGCGTAGTCGTAGGCCGCGTCGAACTCAAGGGGGTCCATTGCGGTCCAGGTGGACCCGTCGGCGCTGAGTGTGCCCTTGACGGGTTCGCCGCCGTCGGCAGTTGCCAGGACAACGTCCTTTACGGTGCCGTTGACGGCTTTGACCGACGGCGCGACGGCGGGATTGACTCCCGCGGCGCCGTCCGTGGGGGTTACGCCGAGCTCGACTGCCTTGACGACAGGAGCAGCGAGCCCCGGTTCGTTGCGGACCGGGCTGGAAGACTCCGACTGGAACGCGGGCTCCGCCCAGCTGGGGGCAGTGGCAACGCCGATGCCGCCGGCAGCAACCGCGGCGCAGATGGCCACGACGCCCAGAATTTTCATGGTTTTCCGCTTGTGGACTACAGTCATGACCTTCTCCATGTCCCCCGACAGGCCATTGATCAGCCCCAATACCGTCTCGGTCTCATTCAGTGGAGCGCCCTTCAGCTCCCAGCACTGACCAGACGATTTTACCGCACGGCGGGTGGGTCAATTGGCGTACTGGGGCCAGGGGATGTTCCAGTCGCCGAACCCGTCGTCGAAGTTGGCGTTCTCGCCCTCGGTGTTGACCACCTGGACGACGTCCCCGGTGGTCATGTTGTCGAAGACCCATTTGGCGCCGTCCGGGCCGAGCCCGATGCAACCGTGCGACAGGTTGGCCACACCGATGTAGGGCATCGCGGAGTCCGTGGCCTGGTGGATGAACTCTCCGCTGGGCGTGAGGCGCGTGGCGTAGTTAACGTCAAGCTCGCCGTAGTAGGCCGGGTCGTCCGGCTTCAGCCCGATGCTGGAGGCAGACATGTGCTCCACGCGGTACTTCTCCATGAACACAAGGAAGCCCCGGGCCGACGGGAACCGGGTATCACCCATGGTGGCAGGCCATGAGCCCGCCGGTTTGTCATTAACGCTCACCGAAAAGGTGTGCGCCGTGGCGTCGGCGACGGCGACTTTCTTGTCGCCGATGTGGACCGTGACCAACTTGTTGAAGTTTCCGATCTGCCCGTTGCCGAGATCGACGCCGAACAACTGCATGTCCATGGTCACCGTGCTGTTGGCGGCCCAGAAGTTCTCGGCCCGGTACCGCACCATGCTGTCGCTGAACCAGTGGAATGCGCCCGCCTGGCCGGATGTCGAGGAGATCTTGATGGCCTTCTCCACTGCATCCTTGTTCAGCACGGGTTCGCTGAACGTGATCTGCAGCGGCTGCGCTACGCCAACCTTCATGCCGTCCAGAGGGTAGACGGCGGCGTCCGCTTCGTTGGCCGTCGTCACAGTGGTGAACGTGCGTGTGTCATTGGTCTTGCGGCCTGCAGCGTCAGTCACCACGAAGTTGTAGGTGTAGCTGCTGTTGAACTGCAGGGGGCCGACGGCTGACCAGCCGGCTCCGTCCGGGCTGAGGCTACCCTCGACCGCTTTCCCGTCGCTGTCCGTCAGGGCCACGCGGTCAATGCTTCCGTTGGTGACGCGGAGCGACACCGGCGCTGCCGGATTCACCTGCTGTGCACCGTCGGCCGGGGAGGCCGCAAGCTGCACCGGCGCCACCACCGGTGCCGCCAGTCCCGGCGTCGAACGTTCAGCAGAACCGGCCTCGGATTCAAAGGCGGCGCGGCCGGAACCCGGGGCGACGGCGGCGAAAACTCCCCCGCCTGCGGCCAGCAGGCAGAGTGCTCCCAGCAGGAGCACCTTCCTGGTGGTGGTCCGGTGTTCCCGCGCCGTCATGGCCTTGGGACCATTGCAGTCATCATGGTCCCAGCCTAGGCCACCCACCTTGGAGTTCACGGGGAAACCGGCAACACAAGGGCCAATAAGATGGGCCCCGGATCTCGCTCCGGGGCCCATCGGGTTCAGCTTTCTGCCGGGATGGCAGCCTCAGTCCTAGTAACGGTAGTGATCCGGCTTGTACGGGCCTGCAACGTCCAGTTCCAGGTACTCGGCCTGTTCCTTGGACAGTTCCGTCAGCTCGACGCCCAGGGCATCCAGGTGCAGCCGGGCGACCTTCTCGTCGAGGATCTTCGGGAGCACGTAAACCTGGTTTTCGTATTCCCGCTCACCCTCGGGCTGGTCCCGCTTGGTGAAGAGTTCAATCTGCGCGATGGTCTGGTTCGCGAACGAGTTGCTCATCACGAACGACGGGTGGCCGGTGGCGTTGCCCAGGTTCAGCAGGCGGCCTTCGGAGAGGACGATGATGGACCGCTCGTCCGCGGTGCCGGCGTCGAAGACCCACTCGTGCACCTGCGGCTTGATTTCAACCTTCTTGATGCCCGGAATCCGCGCCAGGCCGGCCATGTCGATCTCGTTGTCGAAGTGGCCGATGTTGCCGACGATGGCCTTGTCACGCATGCCGGCCATGTGCTCGGCCATGATGACGTCCTTGTTCCCGGTGGTGGTGATGAAGATGTGTCCTTCGCTGAGGACGCTCTCCAGCTTGGCCACCTGGTAGCCGTCCATGGCTGCCTGCAGGGCACAGATCGGATCGATCTCGGTGACAATCACGCGGGAGCCCTGCCCGCGGAAGGCCTCCGCAGCGCCCTTGCCGACGTCGCCATAGCCGCAGACGACGGCGATCTTGCCGCCCATCAGGACGTCTGTGGCGCGGTTGATGCCGTCCGGCAGCGAGTGGCGGATGCCGTACTTGTTGTCGAACTTGCTCTTGGTCACCGAATCGTTGACGTTGATGGCCGGGAAGAGCAGCTTGCCCTGCTCCGCCAGCCGGTAGAGACGGTGCACGCCGGTGGTGGTTTCCTCCGTCACGCCCAGCAGGCGGGAGCCGATGCGGGTCCACTTCTGTGCATCCGCAGCCAGCGACGCACGCAGGACGTCAAGGAAGACCCGCCCCTCATCGGACTCGTCCTCTGCCGCCGCCGGGACGGAACCGAGGGCCTCGAACTCAGCGCCCTTGTGCACCAGCATGGTGGCGTCGCCGCCGTCGTCGAGGATCATGTTCGGGCCAAGGTCCGGGTTGCTGTCCGCCCCGGGCCAGGTAAGGATCTGCTCGGCCGTCCACCAGTATTCCTCCAGGGTTTCGCCCTTCCAGGCGAAAACGGGGACGCCCTGCGGGTCCTCAACCGTGCCCTGGCCCACCACGACGGCGGCCGCGGCCTCGTCCTGGGTGGAGAAGATGTTGCAGGAAGCCCAGCGGACCTCGGCGCCCAGGGCTGTGAGGGTTTCGATCAGCACGGCGGTCTGGACGGTCATGTGGAGTGAACCGGCAATCCGGGCACCCTTGAGGGGCTGGCTGGCGCCGAACTCTTCGCGCAGGGACATCAGCCCGGGCATCTCGTGCTCCGCGAGGCGGATCTGGTGGCGGCCGGCCTCAGCCAGGGAGATATCAGCAACCTTGTAATCGAAAGTCATGTGAGTCCTTGTGTTGTATCCGGAAAATTCTGGAACGGCGGAAGTGGAGGCCCGTTCGGCGATCTATGGGAAGTTCGGCGCCAAGCGGACGGGCGATGGGCCGGCCGGGCAGTTATTCGGCGCTGGAGGCGCCCGACGCTGCGGTGCCGGCCACTGCGCCCGGGCCGCCGTCGTGCTGGTCCGAAGGCGCAGCGTTCGCGGCAGAGACCAGCTCCGGCGGCAACAGCAGCGGGATGCCGTCCTCAATGGCGTAGCGCAGCTTTTCCCCGGACTGCCCGGCGGCGGTGGAGACGAGTTCCTCGCCCTCCTGAACCAGCGTCGAGCCGGTAACGGGGCAACGCAGGACAGACAACAGGTCAGGACTGATCTTTGGCATGGTGGATGCTCCCTGATAGGCGCCGCAGCAGGCGCCGGTGGCCGATGGATTTGCAGCTTCCAGCGTACAAGCTTCGTGGCGGGACCGCGGCTTAGGACGGCTCGCGGAGGACGCGCAGGTGTCCCCTCCGGGCGCCTTCCGCAGGCGGCGGGGCTTCAAGCGCGGCATGCGCCGAACGCTGGCCCGGCGGGGAATCCGCAGACGACGGCCGCAACGCCGCCTCGCGGACGGCGTTGGCGAGGGCCAAAAGATCATCGGGCCCCGGCTGGGGCGGCGTGGCGGGCATGGCCAGGCGCAGCACTTCCCAGCCCCGCGGCACCGTCAGCGACCCCGCGTGCTGTTCGCACAAATCGTAACAATGGGGCTCCGCGTACGTAGCCAGCGGGCCCAGGACAGCCGTGGAGTCCGCGTAGACGTACGTCAAAGTTGCCACCGCCGAATTGCGGCAGGCTGATCTTGAACATTGACGAATAGCACCCACGACATCACAGACTACTCCCCGTTCGCCGCGGCGCCGTGCATTCCGGCCCGCTGTGTTCGGCGGTGTCGGGGAACGCACGGATGCCCCGTGTGGCGTTGCCCGTTATGTCGCGTATTTCAGGCGGCGGGTTTAGAGTCAATATATGCAGCAATCGCACCACGTTCCGGGTTTTACGGTCCGGTTGGCTGACCCGGGAGCCGGCCAGCCGGCGGACAACGCCGCGCCGTCAGTGGCGGTCCGCGGGAAGAGCTTCAGGCAGCGCCGCAGGAACCGCCATGGCCGCGGCCTGCGCGGTGAATTGATGCTGCCCACGCTGCCCGGTTACCGCACCCGTTCCGACCGCTTCGACGAGATGGTCATGGACTCCGCCCAGCGCCTCCATGACATCTGGGGAAAGCCCTTGGACGGTGTCAGGTTTGCTGTCGACGAGATCCCGCAGGGCCTGGAGCAACTGGTTGCGGACCGGTCCCCTGCGCCCATGGGCCTGTACGAGCCCGCCACCGCCGGCGAAGGTCCCGTGATCACCCTCTACCGCCGTGTCATCGAGAACGCCTGCTCCAGCCGCGAAGAACTCCAGGACCTGGTGCATGACGTCGTGGTGGAGCGGACCGCCGAAATGCTCGGGGTTGCACCCGAGACACTGGACCCCGTGTACCGGCGCCGCTACTAGCCGGTGCTAGTAGCCCAGTTTCACGGCGACCTGCTCCTGTCCGGCGGCCCCCGGGGCAACCGCCACCGTGGCGATGTCCGCGCGACCGTTCTGTTCCAGGAGCACCGTGCCGTAGGCGGCGTCGCCGGAGGCTGACACTACGTACCCGAGCACCTCAGCATCGTCCACTTCCCCCGGCACCTTGATAACCGTCGTCGTTCCGCCCGCAATGTCCGCGGTGGCGGCCGCGCGTACCTTGCCGTCGGCCGTAATGGGCGTGTAGGTGATCTTGGCCCGGTCCTCGGGTGCACCGAAGACCAGATACCGTTCCCCACCGCGCGGTACGGTGACCACGTGCTGGCTGCCGAGCCTGGCTGACGCTGCCGACCACGCGAAGTCCGTGGCACTGTCCGATTTAAGGCCGCGGGCAAGCCGCGCAGCAGCGGCGAAGGACACATCGGAACTGGCTGCGACCGTGTACTGGCCGGCCGGTACTCCGGCCAGCGAAACCTCGGTTACGGACCCGCCTTTGGCTGTCACGACTCCGCCGCCTGGCAGTGCCTTTTGGCCGTCACGTCCATACAGCTTGATTTCCACCACGGCATCGGCCGGGCCGGGAACAGCGATCTGGAGGGCCGCTGAGGCATCCGCAAACCCCTGTTTGGCGGTGAGAGCCTTCGCTGATGCGGGATCCTGGATGTCCAGGCCGGACATCACCTGACGGGTTGCGGGTGCCGCGCCGGGCACGATGAAGTCCACACCGCCGGGGGTGAGCCCCCGAAGGACACTCTGCTGGATGACTGCGGTGACCGGACCGCCCGCACTGCGCGCATGGATGCTGAGCTTTTCCTGGTCCGGAGCAAGCCCGGCCAGCACGATGGACCGGGTGGTTCCCGGCGCAACCAGGAGTCCCCTGCTGCCGGGCGCCTGGATCTGGCCCTGCGCGCCGTACAGCTCCAGGCTGACGGTGGCCGGGGTGCTGGAAGCATTGCTGAGGTTGAGGACCGCTGTCCGTCCCAGCGACGTGTTCGCCCCCACCAGCCACAGGTCGTTTGCCGGCTGCTGGCAGCCTGCAGCCGCCGAGCCCTGGAGGTCGCCGTCCGTGGCGGTATAGCTCATGACCGCGCCCGCGGTGGCCTGCTGGTTACCCACTGCGTCCGCGCTCAGGACGCTGACGGAATCCACCGTGCGCTGCGAAACGACGCCTGCGAGCAGCGCGGGAGGGGCAGCCGACGTGGTGGGGGTGCCGGGATCCTTGGCAATTTCGGTCAGGGGATTTCCGTTGAGCTCCGCGAGCCTGCTGCCGGGCAGGGCACCGGAATTGGTGCTCAGCACGGCAGCATTGACCAGGCTCTTGGCCGTGGCCGATTCCGGGCTGAATTGAGGGTCGGTGCCGATGGCGGTGCCCTCCAGCAAGCGGGCCGGGCCGGGGCAGATCCCCACGTTGCTGCCCGCAGGGACTGCAGCCAGCGGCGCTTCAAGCGGGCGGCTGCCTGCGCTTTGGGGGGCCATTGACGCTGCCGCGACCAAGCTGCCGGCGGCGGCCACGATGATCACGGCTGAGGCCATCCCGGCGACCGTTCCGCGGACGGATAGTCCGCGCCCGTTGAGGCTTTTCAGGCTGCAGGCAGCGGGAGTTCCGTTCGCCGTCCCGCCCGCTGCGCCGGAGCCGTCCGCCGCATCGGTCGCATCGGTCGCATCGGTCGCATCCGCCGCGGAGTTTACGTCTCCAGGTGCCTGCGGCACGTCGTCGTTCGCGTCCTTATGCATGCTGATGTTCCTTACGCAGGGAGCCTTCATCCCGGGAGAGGCCGGTGTTCGGCCGGCGGGCGGGCATGGGGATTGCGAGTAGGACGGTGAGTCCGATCACCGTTGCCTGCACGACAGCGGACCACACTGCCCACGGGTTGTCGTACCGGATGGTGAGCTGGCCGCCCTGGGCGGGGAGGGTGAACGCCTGGGACCAGCCGGACGTTGTGGACGTCAGCCGCCGGCCGTCCATCCACGCAGTCCATCCTGGATCGGAACGTTCGGCGAGAACCACGAGCCTGCCTTCCGGCCCTTCCGGGACAGCGGCATCAACATTTTCCAGGTCCGATGGCAAGAGCCCGATGGCAGCGCCGGCGCCGTCCACGATGCGCACCCGGTGCGCAACGTCGGCGGCGTCGATGACAGGCTGGTTGAGCGGGCTGATCCGCCAGAGCCAGCCGACGTTTGTCTGCCCCACCGCCACCAGTCCGGGCACGGCATCCATGCGGCTCGCCGTCAGCTGCGCTGCAGTATCCGAGGCCCTCAGGACAACGAATCCTGCGCCAAGGCGTTCCAGCTCAGGCCTCGGGTCCACGCCCTGGCCCGCGACCACTGTGGCAACGACGCTGCGCAGTGCCGCCGTGACGGCGTCGTCATCCCTGACCGTTTCCTTGCCGGGTTCGCCCATGATGTTGCGGGCGGCCGCAATGGTGGACAGTCCGTCGAGGGTAGTCCCGGCACCCCTCACGATCGAGGCGTCGAAGCTTCCGTCATCCGCTGTGTCGATGACCAGGGTACGGGTCTGCTCGGGCCCCTGGCCGCGGTCGATGGCCGTGGCCGGCAGGGTCCGCGCGGCCGTGGGAGCGATCTGCCGCGGGGTTCCCAGGGGTGCGGTGCCCGGAGGGGTCGTGCCCGCCGCCGGTGCTGCCCCGGATGCGGACTGCAGCAGATTTCCGGCTGCCCAGGTGGTCAATCCGGCCACGGGCCCGGCAAGGAGCAGCACCATCGCAAGGACGGACAGGGCCTGGAGGACGATCCGGCGGACGGGTGGGGCTTCGGCCGCCTTCTCAGAGAAGCAGAGCAGGCCGTCGGCACCGATCAGGGCGGCGCCCAGCAGCAGGAAGCCGGACGCGGACACAACCGGTCCGGTGAAGGGGGTGACGAGGGTGTCAGCGCCGGCACCGCTGGCCACGTGGCTGGCGAGCCAGCCGCCCGCAAGGATGATCAGGGCGGCAACCCACAAAGCGCGGGCCACGCGGGTGCGCATTCCCGGGACGAACAGTGCCGCCGTTGCAAGTGCGAGGACAGGGAACCCGATCAGCAGTGCAAGGAGCAGCGCCCACGGCACGGCAGACCCGTCGAAGAGCGGAAGGCCGGCCAAACCGCCGTCGGCATCGAAATACAGCGGCTGTCCCAGAACCTGCTGCCACAACGGCGCGCCGTCAAAACCGAGCGGCACGCCGGGGTCCGCGAGCAGCGCCCGGGGGCGCTCAAGAACGGAAATACCGAACGGAATGAAGAGCGCGGCGCTCGGCAGCAGCGCCCACCATACGGTGCGGCCGCGCCTGCGCAGCAGGATCCCGGCCAGGACAACCACGACGGCGGACGGAAGCAGTAAGGACGGAGCGGACGCTGCCACGACAGCCAGCGCCAGGCCGGCAGCAGCTGCGGCAGTCCAGGAAGGCGTGCCGTTGACGCCCGGCTTGGCCGGAGGCTTTTCCAGGAAGCGCCGGTCCCCCGGTTCGGGAACCGCGAAGCGTCCCCGGCCGCGGGCGGTGCCGGTGGCACGCAGCAGTGCCACCACCAGCAAAGGCACCATGATGTGCGCAACCAGGGCACCAAGGCGCCCCTGGTTCAGTGCAACCTGCAGGGCGGGCGCCCCGCCCCACACGACGGCTGCCACGAGGCGGAACCGGCGCCGCGTGGTCAGGGCTCCTGCCGCAAACCACGCAGCGAGAGCGGAGAGCGGCATGGCAAGGAGCAGCAGCCACGCCAGGGCGCTGTTCGCATCGCCACCGCCGGCGAGGCCAAGGATCCACAGCAGAAGGGCGAACGGGTCGCCGTGGCCGGGCAGTCCGGCACCGAGTCCGATCCACCAGCTGGTGGCGTGGTGCCAGATGTCCGATATCTTCGACGAGACCGGGATCAGGGCGCCGCCGGAGACGGCTTCGGCGCGGAATAGTCCGGAGAGCCCAATCAGCGAAGCCGCCGCTGTGAGAATTACCGCCAGAAGGGCGCCGTTGCCCACCCAGCCGCGTTCCGAAGTGGTCAGGGCGGCAAAGTCATCAGTGGAATCACCGCTGGGCTGTTCGGCCAGCGGATCCGTCCGGGCCGAATCCCCGCCCGGGTCGTCGGAGCCCAGGGCTTCAATAAGGGAACGCCGGTGGGCCCAGACCTCGCGGCGCGGCGTCTGCAGTCCCTTGATCACCGAGCGGCGGATCCGTCGCGTTCTGGCCGCGTCGCGGCGTCCGCGGATCACGGCCCCCGGCCGCCCCAGTGCAACGAACGTCGCCATGAGTTGGGAAAATCCGTGACCGGGATCCTTAACGGCAATGCTGAGGACGAGCTTGAACAAGCTCCCCAGCAGCGCCCCTGCCGCATGCAGCGGCACCTTCCACCACACTGTGTGCTTGAGGCGCAGGTAGACCTGGGCTTTCCGGGCGGCACTTGCACTTCCCAGCGCATGCGGCCGGTGCGAAACGTGGAACATCCGGGCCGTGGGCACCACTACTACGCGGTGCCCGGCCAGGCGGTTGCGCCAGCAGAAGTCCACATCGTCACCGGTGCCCGGAAGGGCGGAGTCAAATCCGCCCAGTTCCTCCCAGACGTCCCGCCGCACCAGCATGCCGGCGGAGTTGACCGCGAAGGTATCGCTGCGGCCGTCGTACTGCCCCTGGTCGAGTTCGTCCGCCTCAATGAGGGTGAGCCGTTCAGCCCAGCGGCTGGTGGAAAGCCCGACGTCGATCAGCCGGCGCCTGGCGTCCCAGTCCAGCTGTTTGCACCCCGCCACCGTCACCGACGGCGCACGCTCCACGGCATGGAGCAGTTCGGCAAGCGCCTCCGGCGCGGGAGCGGCGTCGTCGTGCAGCAGCCAGATCCACTCGGCGTCGTTACGGGAGTCCGCGTTCCGGGGCGCCAGGTTCGCCAGGGCGGCCTTGACCGCCTCCCCCATCCCGGTCCGTCCCTGCTGGAAGGTGGTGACATTGGCCTCGCCGAACGCCTGGTCAAGCAAGGCCAGGGAATTGTCCCGCGAGCCGGTGTCCACGCCAATAGACGCATCCACCGGACGGGTTTGCTGTGACAATGCCGCCAAGGTCCTGGGAAGATAGTCACCGCCGTTGTGGGCGACCACAACGGCGGTGACATGTACTACTTGAAGAATTAGACTGCTCGCTTCCTCAGCCGACGGCGCTCGCGCTCGGAGAGGCCTCCCCAAATGCCAAAGCGTTCGTCGTTCGACAGCGCGTATTCCAGGCACTGAGAGCGTACGTTGCAGGCGCCGCAGACTTTCTTGGCGTCACGGGTGGAGCCCCCCTTTTCAGGGAAGAATGCCTCCGGATCCGTCTGGGCGCACAAAGCGTCCGTCTGCCATCCGAGTTCGCCTTCGTCGTCGAAGTTCTGCTCGAAAGGAAGCCCGATCCAGACCGGCTGCGCGGTGGTTTCCGAATGGAGGGTCCGCAATTCCATTGGAGGATCGTGGAGATCATTGTCCTGGTCCGGGTTGCCCGCCAGAAGGGCTTCGTGCGCCGCAAGGAAGGCCGTGGCCTGGTCCTGCAGTAAATCGCTGGTGCTTTGGTTGTACCGCTCGGCGGCATCCGGGTCGGCCGGATCTACATACCAATCGCTTGGTACGCCGCGTGAGCGGTACTTTGCCGACGCCTGTCCGGCGACGACTGCATCTTCCTGGATACGCTCAACTTGCCCCATTTGTGGCGTCCCTCCTGAATTGCTGCCCGTGGCTGAATACGTGGACACTCGGTTGTGTGGCCTGCATTTTGCGCTTGGCGTTCGATAACTAATTACACGTGTGTAAGTAGTCGGGAGTCAAGCGGCAGCCGGGATAATAATCAACTCTGGACGGAATCCGCCGCCACGCCACGCCCGTGATTTTTGGCCGGCTCGCCGCCATCACGGGAATTTTGACAGCATACTGACTAGTTTCCTGTGAATTTTCCGGGAATTCCGGGGAATCCGCCTGCAACTGTGATTTTCGCCAACAAAGTTAGCAAAAACCAACGTGGCGCAGATCACATGGCCCTGCGGGCTGTCCCCGGCCCCCGCGGCCCCGCCTGGCACCTCCCGCCCCGGCGGGCACCGTGGCAAGATGTTGGCATGAACATCCCGGCGATCGACCTGATGACTGCCCTGCGGTCCGGCCACTCCACCTCACCGCGACTGACCTGGTACGGACCGGACGCCGAGCGGGTGGAACTGTCCGGCCGCGTCCTGGACAACTGGGTCGCAAAGACGAGCAACCTGCTGCAGGACGAACTTGACGCCGAGCCCGGGATGCGGCTGCGGCTGGACCTTCCGGCGCACTGGAAGTCCATGGTCCTGGCCCTCGCCGCCTGGCAGCTCGGTATGGAAGTTGTCCTTGACTCCGCCGGCGCCGACCTCCTCGCCACCGAGTCACCGGACGCCGGGCAGGAGCACGGCGCGTACGACGCCGTCATCGCGGTGCCGTTGCCGGCATTGGCCATGCGCTGGCCCGGGGAGCTGCCGCCCGGCGTCGTCGATTTCGCCGCCGAAGTGCGTTCGCACGGCGACGTCTTTATGGCGCACGAAGATCCGGAAGGTTCCAACCGGGCCGTCGTGTCGTCGGCCGGCACCCTGCATCCGCACTCAGACCTGCTGGAAGGGTTCGCTGCCGCCCACGACGCGGGAGTGAGGTTACTGGTCCGGGCCGGCGACGGGCTGGAAGCTGCCCTCGCCCAGTCGCTGGGTGCCTGGCATAGCGGTGGGTCCGTCGTGCTGGTCCACCCTGACGTCACAGTGACGGACAAGCTCCTCAGCGACGAACGGGTCCAGGGAGGGTAGTCCCCGCCCGGCCTAGCTGCTGCGGGTCGGACCGGGAAGGTCGGTATCCTCCACCTGGTCCGGCGCCTCGGTGGCTGGAACCCGTACCGGGCGCTGGTTCTGGTGGTGGTGGTGCAATTCCATGATTTCGTGGTCGTGCGAGAAAGCCGGCTCTTCGTCGAGTTCCTTGTTGAAAACGAGGAACCTGTAAGCGAAAAAGCGCACCACGGTGGCTACGAGGATGCCGGCCACGCCCGCCAGAAACAGCATGTTCTTGTCCGTGATGCCGAAGGAATACTTGGCCAGGGCCGTGAACCCGGTCGAAATGCCGATGCCGATGCCGTTGATCAGGATGAACATGAAGAACTCGCGGATCACGTTGTCCTGGCGGCGGTGGCGGAAGGTCCAGAACCGGTTCGCGATCCAGGAGAAAATCGTGGCAATCGTGGCGCCGACGAACCGGGCCTTGGCCTCGCTGTCCGTCATGGGGCCGTGCATCAGGTAGTAGGTCAGGCCGTTATCGATAACGAAGGCGACACCGCCAACGGCGCCGAACTTGGCCACCTCGCGCCAGAAAAGCGAGGCGAGTCCGCGCAAACGTTCTGCAAGTGTGTAAAACATGACCCTCCATGGCCGACTGAAATTTCAGGCCACAGGGCCGAGAACCTATTTTAGCCCGCAAAGCTGGGAGCCGCCCCGCCGGGCCGGGAGCGCGGTCTCCTGCGGCGCCGCTATGACGCAAAATTCCCGGTTGAAACAGTGGTGAAGCCCGGAACACCGCTGCTCTTCTGTAGGCTGGCTCTTGTGACTTTTCCAGTAATAGGCGTAGTTGGCGGCGGCCAGCTAGCCCGCATGATGGCCCCCGCCGCAACGGCCCTGGGCTTTGAACTCCGTGTCCTGGCCGAAGGCGAGGACGTTTCCGCGGTTTCCGCAGTGCCGACGTCGCCGGTGGGCGACTATAAGGACCTTGACGCCCTCCTCGAGTTCTCCCGAGGGCTCGACGTCATGACCTTTGACCATGAGCACGTCCCCAACGACCACCTGCGGGCCCTGCAGGAGGCCGGCGTCAACGTCCAGCCCGGACCGGACGCCCTGGTCCACGCGCAGGACAAACTGGTGATGCGTGCAGCGATCGACCGGCTTGAGCTGCCCAACCCGGCCTGGGCTTCCGTTGCCGACGTCGAGGCCCTGGTTGCTTTCGGTGAGAAGACCGGCTGGCCCGTGGTGCTGAAGACGCCCCGCGGCGGTTACGACGGCAAAGGCGTCCGCATGGTCGGATCGGCCGACGAAGCCGCCGACACCGCCGACTGGTTTGCGGCCATGACCCCGCTGCTGGCCGAGGCCAAGGTGGAGTTCAGCCGCGAACTGTCCGCACTCGTCGCGAGGACTCCTGACGGCGAATCCCGGGCCTGGCCCGTGGTCCACACCATCCAGGTGGGCGGTGTCTGCGACGAAGTGATCGCCCCGGCCCAGGACATTCCGCTTGAGGTCGCCGCGGCCGCCGAAGACGCCGCAATCCGGATCGCCAACGAACTTGGAGTCACCGGCGTCATGGCCGTGGAGCTCTTTGAAACCCCCGGCGTCGGGTCAGGCTTCCTGATCAATGAGCTCGCAATGCGCCCGCACAACACCGGCCACTGGACCCAGGACGGATCGGTCACGAGCCAGTTCGAACAGCACCTGCGTGCCGTGCTGAACCTCCCGCTCGGAGCGACCGACGCGCTGGGACAGATTGTTGTGATGAAGAACTTCCTTGGCGGCGACAACCAGGACCTGTTCTCGGCGTATCCGCTGGCCATGGCCAGCGAGCCGGCAGCGAAGATCCACTGCTACGGCAAGGCCGTCAGGCCCGGCAGGAAGATCGGCCACGTCAACCTGGTGGGGGCAGCAGCTTCCGATGTCGACTCCGTCCGGCAGCGCGCCACCACCGTAGCCAACATCATCAGGGACGGCCGCGCTCCGGCCCGACCAGCACCAGGGAACTCCGAGGAGACCGTATGAGCACGCCCGCATCGATCCGCCCGGCGGACACGGACAACGCCGCTCCCCTCGTGGGCCTGGTGATGGGCTCGGACTCCGACTGGCCCGTCATGGAAGCCGCGGCAGAGGCCCTTGCCGAGTTCGGCATCCCGTTCGAGGCCGATGTGGTCTCAGCCCACCGCATGCCCACCGAAATGATCCGCTACGGCCAGACGGCCCACGAGCGCGGACTCCGCGTCATCATCGCCGGAGCCGGCGGCGCGGCACACTTGCCCGGCATGCTTGCGTCCGTGACGCCGCTGCCGGTCATCGGCGTCCCCGTCCCGCTCAAGACGCTCGACGGCATGGACTCGCTGCTGTCCATCGTCCAGATGCCCGCCGGCGTTCCCGTGGCCACAGTGTCGATCGCAGGGGCACGCAACGCCGGCCTGCTGGCCGTCCGGATGCTGGCATCCGGAACGGACGACCTCGCGGTCCGCCTGCGCGGTGACCTGATTGAGTTCGCGCAGGAGCTCAATGACGTCGCCACCCGCAAGGGCGCGGCCCTGCGGCACAAAGTCAGCGAAGTGTTCTCCGACGGCAACGTCGTTCTCCGGGGCAGCCGTTAGGAATCAGTAGATGACCACCAGCCACTCCCGCCCCCAGGTGCCGCAACAGGCCCTGACGGACCCCGTCCGCAACCCGGCGAACGCTCCGGCGCCCGTCAGGACCAAACGCGCGTTTGTCCTCCTGCTGCTGACCCTGTTCGTGCCGGGCAGTGCCCAGATCGTGGCCGGCGACCGGAAACTGGGAAGGATCGCGCTCCGGGTGACCCTCGCTGTCTGGGGACTGGCGATTGCGGGACTGGTGCTGCTGCTGGTGAACCGCACCCTCCTGATCGGGATCCTCACCAACACGGTGGCCTCACTCCTGATCATCATCATCCTCATTGCCCTCGCACTGGGCTGGGCCGCGCTGTTCGTCAACACCCTCAGGCTGATCCGGCCGGTCCTGCTGGCCCCCGGAATGAGGCCGGTCGTCGGCGTCACACTGGTCCTGGCGATGCTGCTCAGCAGCGGGACACTGGGCTACGCCGCGTACGTGCTGAACGTGAGCCGGAACGCGATCGGCAGCATCTTCTCGGCGGGCCCCGCAATCGACCCCGTGGACGGCCGCTACAACTTCCTGATGATGGGCGGCGACGCCGGCGACGACCGCACGGGCCGGCGCCCGGACAGCCTCTCCGTCCTCAGCGTCGACGCCAAGACCGGCCAGACAGCCATCATCTCCGTGCCGCGCAACCTGCAGAACGCACAGTTCAGCGAGGGGTCCCCCATGCGGCAGATCTATCCGGACGGTTACGACTGCGGCAACGAGTGCCTCATCAATGCGATCAACACCGAAGTGACCAACGAGCACGCGGACCTTTACCCCGGCGTCGCCGATCCCGGGGCCCAGGCAACCCTCGAGGCTGTCTCGGGTACGCTCGGCATCACCGTCCAGGCCTATGTCCTGGTGGACATGGACGGATTCGCCAAGCTCATCGACGCCATGGGCGGCATCAAGATCAAGGCCGGAGGCTGGGTGCCGCTGAGCGGCGACATGGTGGACGAGGCCAACGGCATCCACGGAATGCCCCTCGGCTGGATCCCGGCCGGTGAACAGCACCTCAACGGCTACCACGCCCTTTGGTACGGCCGCTCCCGGGAATTCGTTGATGACTACGCACGCATCCAGCGTCAGCAATGCGTCCAGCAGGCCATGCTGAAGCAGCTGGACCCGGCAACGCTCCTCGCCAAGTTCGAGGACATCGCCAACGCGGGCACCAAGGTGGTTGACTCCAACATTTCCGCGAGCCAGCTCGGCAGCTTCGTGGACCTGGCCATGAAAGCCAAAGGCAAGGAAGTCAGCCGGCTGACCATTGGACCGCCGGACTTCGACGCCTCGTTCTCCACGGTGCCGGACTTCAACCAGATCCACGACAGGGTTGACCAGCTGCTGGCCGCGCAGTCCGAGTCGGCCGGAGCCGCCGGTAATCCCGCCGGGGAGGACACCATCGTGCAGGCCGGCACGGCCGCTGGCCCCCTCATGGCGGCCGCACCGGCGGCACCCCTGACCCAGCCGGCGCCCTCGCCGTCGTCGTCGGACTTCACGCCGGTGACCACCACCCCCGACGGCGAGCCCATCACGGAAGAGATGCTCAACCAGTTCAAGCGTGAGGGCAACGAGCAGGCGATCCGCGACCTTGTGGCCACGAACGGCCAATGCCGCCCGTTGTAGGCGCCCCCTGCCCGACCGCCTGACGCCGTAACTGCTGCAATGAGATAAAGGACACCTGGCTGTGTACGAAATTGAGAATGTCCTCCGGCCCTACGCCTGGGGCTCCACCACGGCCATTGCCGGCCTGCTCGGCAGGCAGGCCTCCGGTGGGCCGGAAGCGGAGCTGTGGGTCGGCGCCCACCCGGACTCGCCGTCCGTGGCAGCAGCGGCCGACGGCGGTCCGCTGGCTTTGGATGCGCTGATCAGTTCCGACCCCGGCCACCACCTGGGCAGTGCCAGCGTGGCCGAGTTCGGGCCCCGGCTGCCTTTTCTCCTCAAGGTGCTTGCCGCGGAGAGCCCGCTGTCCCTTCAGGTCCATCCGACGCTGGAACAGGCGCGGGCGGGCTTCGCCCGCGAGCAGGCTGCCGGCGTCGACCGTTCCGCTGCGGAGCGGAACTATAAGGATGACAACCACAAGCCGGAGATGATCTTCGCGCTGACGCCGTTCGAGGCGCTCTGCGGCTTCCGGCCGGCTGCGTCCACGCGCGCCCTCTTCGAGCATCTGGCCGCGTCGATGCACGGGATGTCCTTGGATGTCCCCCACGTGTTCCTCGACGTCGTGGCGGACCTGTCTGCCCCGGCGGAGCACGACGCCCTGAAAGCCGCGTTCACCCGGCTCATCGGAGGAGGCCATGCCGTCTCGCACGCGGTACGTGAGCTGGTCGCAGCGCTCAAGGCCGGGTTGCCGATGTCCCCCTACCAGACCGAACTGTCCACGGTGGTCAGCCTGCACGGCCATTACCCCGGCGACCCCGGAGTGCTCATCTCCTTGCTGCTGAACAGGATCTCGCTGGCCCCCGGGGAGGCCGTCTACCTGCCGGCGGGAAACGTCCACGCCTACCTGCACGGGCTGGGCATCGAGGTCATGGCCTCCTCGGACAACGTGCTCCGCGGCGGGCTGACGCCCAAGTTCGTGGACGTCCCCGAGCTGTTGGCCACCGTCGAGTTCGAGTCGGTGGGAGTGCCGATGCTGCCGGCAGAGACGTCCGAGCTGGGCCAGGAACTCTACCGGCCGCCGTTCCGTGAATTCCAGCTGCAGCGGATCGAGCTGGAGCCCGACGGCGGGCCTGTCCCGCTGGCGCAGTCCGGCGCGGCAGTGATTATCGTGGTCTCCGGTTCCGTCCTGCTGGACTCCCCCAAAGGCGATCTCCATCTTGACCGCGGCGCGAGTGCCTTCCTCCCCGCCGCTGAGGCTCCGGTCAACGTGCATCCGGCGGCCGGTTCCTCCGGGACTGCCGTTGCCTTTGCCGTGACCACCGCGCTGGGGGCCTGATCCGATGGAGTACTTCCTGCAGACCCCGCAGTGGGCCGATTTCCAGCGCTCCCTGGGCCGCACGGTACACGAACAGTCCGGCCCCGGCTGGAGCTTCCTGGCCGTGGAAGAGAAGAATCCGGCGGGCAAGGTCCTTTACGCGCCGTACGGTCCCGTGGCGGAGTCCCTGGAAGCATTCGACGCCGCCCTGGCCGCCCTTGTGGCACTGGCCCGCACCTGCGGCGCAGCGTTTGTCCGGATCGAGCCGGCCAGCGCCGGATTCGACACCGCCGAGTCGCAGTCCGTGCTGCGAAGCCGTGGACTGCGGCCCGCCCCCGTCAACCAGCAGCCGGAACTGAGTTGGATCGTGGATCTGGACCGTGATTTCAAGGATGTTCTCGCCGCCATGAAACCGGTGAACCGGAACCTCTACCGGAACATTCACAAAAAGGACGTGACTTTCCGGGCGTCGCAGGATCCCGACGACGTCCGCATCCTGTTGAATTTCCTGCACATGACAGCCAAGAGGAGCGGGTTCAAGCCGCAAAGCGATGAGTACCTCAGCCAGGTGGCGCGGTCCCTCATGCCTGCGGGTGCGGCCACCCTGTTCATCGCCGAACGCCACGGCGGCCCCATTGCCGCGGCGCTGGCCTACGACTCTGCCGATACCCGTACCTACGCCCACGCGGCCCTTGACGACTCGCACCGCAAGCTGAGTGCGGGCATACCGTTGCTGGTGACCCTCATGGCGGATGCCAAGGAGAAGGGCCTGAAGCATGTGGACCTGTGGGGCGTTGCCCCGGAGGACCAGCCGAACCACAAGTGGGCCGGGTTCACGGCGTTCAAGAAGTCGTTCGGCGGGCGCGAAATCGCTTATCCGGGCACCTGGGACCTGCCCGTGAAAAAGGTCCGCTATGGCGCCTACCAGCTCGCCCGGAAAGCCCGCGAAAAGCTCCGCGCCCTCCGCAGCTGAGCCGAGCCCCCCCTACCCTTGAGACGCACGCCGTCGAACTTTGTGTTAACGCCAACGGGCAGCTTACGACCCCAAATCTTGGATTTGAGGGCATGTGCTGCCCGTTCGCGCTGAATAAAGCGGGTAACCCGGAGCGACTAGCTCTTGCGGGCGTAGCCTTCCCACTTGCTGGCCTGGTGCTCGCCGTCCACAAAGCGGATGGTGCCGGACTTGGACCGCATAACGATCGACTGGGTCAGGACCTTGTCCTTGGAGTAGCGCACGCCCTTGAGCAGGTCGCCGTCGGTGATGCCCGTGGCCGCGAAGTAGCAGTTGTCGCTGGAGACCAGGTCGTTGGTGGAAAGCACCCGCTCGAGGTCGTGCCCGGCGTCGATGGCCTTCTGCTTCTCGTCGTCACTGGTGGGCCAGAGGCGGCCCTGGATGACGCCGCCGAGGGACTTGATGGCGCACGCGGCGACGATGCCTTCCGGCGTGCCGCCAATGCCCATGAGCGCGTCAACGCCGGTGCCGGAGCGGGCGGCAGCGATAGCGCCGGCGACGTCGCCGTCCATGATGAACTTGGTCCGGGCGCCTGCTTCGCGGATTTCCTCCACGAGGGGACGGTGGCGGTCCCGGTCCAGGATCATGACGTTCAGCTGGTTGACCTTCACGCCCTTCGCCTTGGCGATTAAGTGCAGGTTCTGCTTGACCGGCAGTCGCAGGTCAACCATGTCCGCGGCTTCCGGACCCGTGACGAGCTTCTCCATGTAGAACACGGCGGAGGGGTCGAACATGGAGCCGCGTTCTGCGACGGCGAGGACGGCGAGGGCGTTGTTGATGCCCAGTGCGGTCAGGCGGGTTCCGTCAATGGGGTCGACGGCGACATCGCACTCGGGACCCGTGCCGTCACCGACGTGCTCGCCATTGAAAAGCATGGGAGCTTCGTCCTTCTCGCCTTCGCCGATTACCACAACACCGTTGAAGTGGACTGTCTGCAGGAAGGAACGCATGGCGTCAACTGCTGCGCCGTCAGCCTTGTTCTTGTCGCCGAAGCCAACCCAGTGGCCGCCGGCAATAGCCGCGGCTTCGGTGACGCGGACAAGTTCCAGGGCAAGGTTACGGTCCGGTTCGTCAATGCCTACGGCAAGCGACGGCGAAATCGTGGAGTACTGCTGGGTCATAGGCGCTGGTGACACGTGAACCTCTTCTTCGAGTGGCGATCATTGAACCCGTACGGCCGGTCTGAGTCCGTCACGGTGATTCCTCTGCTACTGATCATAGTCGCGGCAGCATCAGAAGGTCATGGGATGACCACCCCGTGAAACACGGCGTTTCCTCACCGGCTGCACGGCAGGAATGTGAGAACGGCATTCACATGCGCGACTATAGAAGCGTGAGCGAAACGCAGGACAAGTCCACCCCCAAGAACCAGACGGCCGGCACGGGCTCCCCCGCCAGCTCCGAGGGCGCACCGGATGCACCGGTGGTTAAGCCCGTTATCCGCGCGGCTGCGGCGAAAAGGGCCAACGCGTCGGTCATCGGGATGATCATCGCGCTGCTGGTCAGTGTCGCTGCGTTTCTTCCCATCGTCTTGATGAACCCCTCGCCGAAGTCAGACGGCTACCGGCCGAACGTCAATGTGAGTGCGGTAGCGCAAAACGCCACCGGTGTGGCGGGATTCACACCGGTGACACCCGAGACCGGCGACACATTCAGTCCGAATTACGCCCGCTGGGAGTCCGGGACCGGCAGCGGCGTGCCAACGTGGGAGGTCGGATACCTCACGCCGAAGGAGTCATTCATCGGTTTGGTCCAGACCGCCCGGGCGAACCCGACATGGCTGCTCCAACAGACCAGGAACGCCCCCGTGACCGGAAGCCGCAATGCCGGCGGCCTGGACTGGGAACTCCGCGACACAGGCAAGGGCGAGCGGAGCATGGTCCTCGCCCACAAAGGCACCACCGTTGTGTTGACCGGGACCGCCCAACTTGACGAGTTCGCCGCGCTGGCGGACGCCGTCGTGAAGTCACTGGAAAGTAATCCGGCCGCAACGGTTTCACCCTCACCCACTCCTTCGCCGTAAAGTGGCCCCGTGGCTACTTACTTGACTCCAGCTCTGGCATGGCGGCGACTGCGCGAAGGAAACGAGCGTTTTGTCGCCGGAGAATCTTCGCACCCCAACCAGGACGCTTCACGCCGGTCCTCGCTTGTGGAAAACCAGCACCCGTTCGCCGTGATCTTCGGCTGCTCGGACTCGCGCCTCGCCGCTGAAATTATCTTCGACCTCGGCCTGGGCGACGCGTTTGTTGTCCGTACGGCCGGCCAGGTCATCGACGACGCAGTACTCGGCTCGCTGGAGTACAGCATCGGTGTGCTGGGCGTGCCGCTGATTGTGGTCCTGGGCCATGACAGCTGCGGCGCGGTCAGCGCCACGAAGGACGCCGTTGAGACGGGCCAAATGCCCGTGGGCTTCATCCGCGACCTCGTCGAGCGGATCACGCCGTCAGTGCTGACCTCCCTGCGCAACAACGAAACCGAAGTCAACGACATGGTGGTTGAGCATGTGAAGCAGACTTCACAACGGCTCGTGGACAGCTCACGTGTGATTTCGAACGCCATCGAAACCGGACGCGCAGCTGTGATCGGCCTCTCCTACAGCCTGAAAGAGGGCAAGGCCGACCTTGTTTCGGGGATCGGCGAACTTTAAATCCCCGGCCAACGGGCGGTGGCCGGGGCTGACTCAAGCGCTTCACGGTTTTAGCCCCGACCGCCAATCGCCCTAAGCTAGCCCCATGACTTCCACTGAAGAATTCCGCATTGAACATGACACGATGGGCGAAGTCCGCGTCCCCGTGAACGCCCTGTACCGTGCCCAGACGCAGCGTGCAGTTGAAAACTTCCCCATTTCCGGCAAAACCCTGGAACGCGCCCACATCGAAGCCCTCGCCCGGGTGAAGAAGGCTGCCGCCCAGGCCAACGCAGAACTTGGAGTGCTCGACGGCGAGCTGGCCAAGGCGATCGCGGATGCCGCCGATGAGGTTGCTGCCGGGAAGTACGACGGCGACTTCCCGATCGACGTCTTCCAGACCGGCTCCGGCACGTCCTCCAACATGAACACCAACGAGGTCATCGCAGAGCTCGCCTCCCGTGCCCTCAAGGCCGCCGGCAGCGACAAGATTGTCCACCCGAACGACCACGTCAACGCCTCGCAGTCCTCCAACGATGTCTTCCCCACGTCCGTCCACGTGGCTGCCACGTCGGCGCTGATCAACGATCTCATCCCGGCCCTCGGCTACCTGGCCGATTCACTGGACCGCAAGTCCGTCGAGTTCAAGGACGTCGTGAAGTCCGGCCGGACGCACCTCATGGATGCCACCCCGGTGACCCTGGGCCAGGAGTTCGGCGGTTACGCCGCACAGGTCCGGTACGGCATTGAACGCATCAACGCCTCGCTCCCCCGCGTGGCTGAAGTTCCCCTCGGCGGCACCGCCGTGGGCACCGGCATCAACACGCCGGCAGGCTTCCCGGAGCGCGTCATCGAACTGCTCGCCACCGACACCGGCCTGCCCCTGACCGAAGCACGCGACCACTTCGAAGCCCAGGCCAACCGCGACGGCCTCATCGAAGCCTCCAGCCAGCTGCGCAACATCGCGATCTCCTTCATGAAGATCAACAACGACCTCCGCTGGATGGGCTCCGGCCCCAACACCGGCCTCGGCGAAATCGCCATCCCGGACCTGCAGCCCGGTTCCTCGATCATGCCGGGCAAGGTCAACCCCGTCATCTGCGAGGCATCCATCATGGTTTGCGCCCAGGTCATCGGCAACGACACCGCCATCGCCTGGTCCGGAACCAACGGCGCCTTCGAACTGAACGTCGGCATCCCCGTCATGGCCGCCAACCTGCTCGAGTCCGTGCGCCTGCTGGCCAACACCAGCCGCGTCATGGCCGACAAGATGATCGACGGCATCACGGCCAACGTCGAGCGCGCCCGCTTCCTCGCCGAGGCTTCGCCCTCCATCGTCACCCCGCTGAACAAGTTCATCGGCTACGAGAATGCAGCCAAGATCGCCAAGAAGGCAGTGGCTGAAGGTTTGACCATCCGCGAGACCGTCGTCGCCATGGGTTTCCTGGAGCGCGGCGAGCTGACCGAAGAGCAGCTGGATACCGCCCTCGACGTGATGTCGATGACGCGGCCGCCGCACAAGGCCTAGGTCCCTAAAAAGTACGACGGCGGCCGCCCACCTTCCCAGCGAAGGCGGGCGGCCGCCGTCGTTCTTTATCGCCGTAATTTGCACTAATTTATGTTGAGTGCAAATATGTACTATATGAACGAAAGTGCAGTTACTGAGGGGGGTCTGAGGGAGCGTAAGCGGGCCGCCACCCGGGCGGCGATCACCGCCACGGCCCGGAAGTTGACCGCCGCACACGGCCTGAACGGGTACACGGTGGATGAAGTCTGCAGCGAAGCGGGCATTTCGCGCCGTACGTTCTTCAACTACTTCCCGGCCAAAGAGGATGCCATCATCGGCCACGCGGACGACGAACTTCCCCACGAAGTCATCGACGAGTTCATCGCCGGCGGCCAGTCATCACCGCCAGGCATCATCTCCCCCACACTCCTACAGGACCTGGCCACCCTTTCCTTGAGGCTGTCCGAGAACATGGCCGCTTCCGAGGAGGACACCCGCCAGCTGATCGGCGTCATCAAGAAGGAGCCCCAGCTAATCCTGCGGATCATCGGGGCCACCGAGCAGCGGGAGGCAGAGTTCGCCAAAGACGTCGCCCTCCGCGAAGGCGTTGCACCTGACCACCCAGTGGTCCAGATGGCCGTTGTCCTGCTGGGAAATATCGCCCGCAAGAGCAGTATGGTCTATTTTTCCGAGGGCAATACCCGCCCCTACCGGGAGCTGCTGCTGGAGAACATCTCCGCCGCCCGCCGGCTTTTTTCCCAGGAATTTCACGAACCCGCACCCGCAGAAGGACGCCCATGAGCACCGCCGTCACTCCCAAGCCGGCAGCCGAGCCGCTACTGCTGACCCAGAAACGCATCTGGATCATCTTTTCCGCACTCATCGCCGGCATGCTGCTCTCCAGCCTGGACCAGACCATCGTCTCCACCGCCATGCCCACCATCGTGGGGAAGCTCGGCGGGGTGGAACACCAGGCCTGGATCACCACCGCCTACCTGCTGGCCACCACCATCGTGATGCCCATCTACGGCAAGTTCGGCGACGTCCTCGGCCGCCGTAACCTGTTCCTCGTGGCCATCGCACTCTTCACCCTCGCCTCGGTGGGCTGCGCGTTCGCCACCGATTTCTGGGGCTTCGTGGTATTCCGAGCCGTCCAGGGCCTGGGCGGCGGCGGTCTGATGATCCTCTCGCAGGCCATCATCGCCGACATCGTCCCGGCCAAGGACCGCGGCAAGTATATGGGCCCGCTCGGGGCCATCTTCGGCCTCTCCGCCGTCGCCGGCCCGCTCCTGGGCGGCTACTTCGTGGACCACCTCACCTGGGAATGGGCCTTCTACATCAACATCCCGATCGGCGTCGCCGCCTTCGCCATCGCCTGGTTCACCCTGACCCTGCCGAACAAGAAGGCCGAGAAGCGGATCGACATCCTCGGCGTCTTGCTGCTCTCCGCAGCCACCACCTGCCTGATCTTCTTCACCGATTTCGGCGGCAAAAAGGACGAGGGCTGGGATTCGCCGCTGACCTGGGCGTTTGGCGCGGGCCTCCTTGTGGCCGCCGCCGCGTTTGTCATGGTGGAACGCCGTGCCGAGGACCCCATCATCCCGCTGGGGCTGTTCAAGAACCGGATCTTCGTGAACTCGACAGCCATCGGCTTCACGCTGGGGCTGGGCATGTTCGCTGCCATCGCTTTCGTTCCCACGTTCCTGCAGATGTCCTCCGGCACCTCCGCCGCCGAATCCGGCTTGCTGATGCTTCCGATGATGGTGGGCCTGATGGGCATGGCCATCTATTCGGGCATCCGGATCTCGAAGACCGGCAAGTACAAGATGTTCCCCATCGTGGGCGCCGCGCTCACCATGGGTGCCATGCTCTGGCTGACCACGCTGACGGCGGACACCCCCATCTGGGTGATCTGCGTCCAACTGTTCGTGTTCGGCGCCGGCCTGGGCTCCATCATGCAGGTCATCGTCCTGGTGGTTCAGAACTCCGTGCCCGCGGAGCAGATCGGTACGGCCACCAGCACGAACAACTACTTCCGCGAAGTGGGTGCTTCCTTGGGTGTGGCCGTGTTCGGCTCCATCTTCACCTCACGGCTGGCAGAGGCCCTGGCCAATGCTTTCACCGGGGCCGGGGCCTCAGCGGACCAGGCCGCGCAGTCGACCCGGACCCTGGACCCGCAGGCCCTGAGCCAGCTCCCGGAACAGCTCCGGGACGCCATTGTGAACGCCTATGCCGATTCGCTGGCGCCGGTGTTCTGGTACCTGCTGCCATTCCTGGGCATCGCGCTGATCCTCGCGCTGACGCTGAAGCAGATCCCGCTCTCGGACACCGCCGGAATGGTGGCCCGGGGCGAGGCTGTGGGCGGCGAAGAAGCGGAGCGCCTGGAGGCCGAGCGCCAGTCCGCCTCCGTCTAGGAGTTCGCTAGGGTTCGTAGTGGACGGCGTCCTCGGGCAGCAGCGCCCGTCGGATGCACTCGCGGTCCCCGGGCCGGAGTTCCGGAAGCCCGTCCAGGGGAAACCAGTCCACGGCCAGGGACTCGTCGTCGTTCACACGTGCTTCGCCGGAGACGTGGCGGCAACGGAACACAATGTCCAGGAAGTCGCATACATCGCCGTTGGGGAAAGTGACCGGCCCCACGACGCCGACTGAAACCATGCGTTCCGTTTCCGCCACGATCGCTGTCTCCTCGAAAATTTCCCGCACGAGTCCCGGGGCCGGATGCTCTCCCGGCTCCAGCATCCCCGAGATCAGCGCCCACCTGCCGTTGTCGGAGCGCTGGCCCAGCAGGACGTGGCCGTCGTCGTTGAAAACCACCCCTCGTACCGCGGGAATCCACAACGGATCATGGCCGATTTTTTCGCGGAGCTTGAGGATGAAGTCGGGTGCTGCCATACCTTCAGCCTAGCGGGATCCGGCGGCCGGATCCGTGCAGGTGCACCACGCCGATCCGTGCCGTCAGCCAGCAGGCAGGAGCAACATGGCCGCGGCCGTGCCTGCCAGCATAAACGGGCCGAAAGGGATGTCCGATTTGAGCGTGCCGCGGCGGGCAGCAAGCAGGCCCAGGCTCCACAGACCGCCCAGGAGGAATGCGGCGAAGGTCCCGGCGAACACGTGGCCCCAGCCGAGGTAACCGAGGTACAGACCCAGCACACCGGCGAGTTTCACGTCGCCGAATCCCATTCCCGGCGGATAAATCATGCGCAGGATGAAGTAGAAGAGCCATAGCACCGCTCCCCCGGCGAGGATGCGTACGCCCGGCAGTCCGAAGAGCCGGGCGGCGCCGTCGGGCACTGCCTCGGCGTCCGCGCCCGCTACCAGGACGGTGGCAACCGCCGCCAGCAGGAGCACTCCGCCCACTGCGTAGGACGGGAACACAATCCTGTTCGGCAGCAGGTGGTGCCTGACGTCGATGACCGTGAGCCGCACGGCCATCACGCCGAAGTAGGCGCAGGCCGCCAGCACCAGCCAGAAGGCCAGCGGGGTGGATTCCCAAAGTTCGCCCAGTCGTTGGATCACCCTCGGATGCTACTGGATTTTCCCGCTCCGCTGTTGAGCCCGCGCGTAAACTGTGGATATGTCGACATGGGACGCGAGGCGCCAGGGGGAAGCCGGTCAGCGGAACAAGCCGGCGGACATGGCCATGACGTTCCGGAACCTGTGCCGATCCTCGCCTTGGAAGTGGCAGAGCCTTCGTTTCGAGTATGTGGACCGGCCCTCGGCGGATCTTCCAAACCGGGACTCCAGCACGGATGCCGAAAACCCGGACCCCGACAACACAGTGCAAGCCTGGCTGCGGCGGCCCGGCGCCCTCCGGCTGGAATCCGCTGCCGGTGTGGTGCTGCATAGCACCACCGGCATCAATGACTCCAAAGACGGCTTCTACGTCAGCTCCACCCGGAAGTCGTGGCTCCTGCCTCCGCAACTGGTCACCCCTGTGTACGACGACGGCGGACTGGTCCGCCGTCGCCCGGAGGCCGCCTACGGCGAGCCCTGTTTCGGAAACGGCCGCTTTGCCGCAGCGCTGGATCCGGTGGAACTGGCCGGCAACTCCCCCGTGCCTATCGAATTCCCGGACACCAATGCCGTCGACCTCGGCCCCATTCTCTCTGTTGACCATCAGGGCCGCCCTGCGCTGGAAGCCGTCGTGATCCCCAACGCCGCCTACCGCCCCTCGGACCCCGGAGCGCCGCTGTGCCGGCCCGGGCGGAACCTGATAAGGATCGACGTCGGAACCGGAGTCTGCGTCTCAAGCCGCTCGCTGGAGAATGAATCGAGGGGTTCCGGCCACTGGCTCCGGATCCTGGCAGTTGACGACTACATGCTCGATGATCTGTTCGTGGCCGAATCCATGAACTTGACCGACGTCCGCCGCCACATCACCTGGGACATCTCCCGAGGCGTGTGACTGGCAGCCCACCGGTGCTCCGGTTAGGCTTCGCTGATGACTGAGCCTGCCTCCTACTGGCCCCCGTTCGCCCTCACGCTGGCCACGCCCCGCCTCACCCTCCGTCCCATCCGCGACGAAGAGATTCCGGCGGCGGTACAGGCGGCCCTGAGCGGCGTCCACGAACCCGGCCAGAGCCCTTTCAGCCGGCCCTGGGCAGAGTCCCCGGCAGAGGAGCTCGGACCCAATATGGCGCAGTGGTACTGGCGGTGCCGGGGGAACATGTCGCCACAGGAGTGGACTCTTCTTCTCGGCATCTGGCACGACGGCGGGTTCATCGGCTGCCAGGACATCGAGGCCAAGGATTTCGCGACGCTCAGGACGGTCTCCACCGGTTCCTGGCTCACGAAATCGGCACAGGGCAAGGGCTTTGGCAAGGAGATGCGGGCCGCCGTCGTCAGCTATGCCTTCGACCACCTAAAAGCGGAAGTGGCCGAATCCGAGGCTGCGGCGTGGAATGAGAAGTCCCTCGGGGTTTCCCGCGCCCTCGGTTACGAGCTGAACGGCGTCACCCGGGCCTCGTGGGGCGGCAAGACGGAGGACGTCCAGAAGGTCCGAGTCACCCCGGCCACCTTCAAACGCCCCGACTGGACGCTGAAGGTGGAGGGCCACGGACCCACGGCCAAGTTCCTGGGGCTCTGAGGCGGAACCAGCTACAGCGATTCCGCCTCCCCGACGGGCCAAGGCTTTCCCAAGCCTGCCGGGCTTGAATGGCGACATGACCAAGACCGTAATCGAGGCCCGGGCCCAGGCTCCAAAGACCAGGGCACGGCGGATGCTCATTCCCGCTGCCCTCCTATGCTCCATTGGTATTGCCTTGGCGTACCTATTCCTGACGGCGACACCGCTCCCGAGTGTTCCTCTCGGTGCCGCGGCGTCCATCCCCGGCGGCATGGCAAGCATCAGCGGCATAGTTCCGTTGGAGGTCGATGACTGGGAACCACCCGGGGATGATGACTTCCTCGACGCCAGTCCGCCGGCAGGGAGCCACCGCGTGAAGATCATAGTGCGGATCACGGCCCTGGAAGAGGACGGTGTCCAATTCCATACCGGCGATTTCACGGTGACCGGCTTGGGTTCCACCGGCGTGGATCCGGTGTGGAGTTCAATTGGGGCAGCCCGGCTGGGCCAGGGCGAATCCGTGGCCGAGACCCTTGTATTCGAAGTGCCGGACAAAGCTGTAGCGCTGGTCCTGGAAGGACCGGGAGACGCACGGCTGTCCTTGGGCCTGGCACATCACACGGGCTAGGTGTACCGAAGGTTTTCCCAAGCTCGGTGGGTCACTCTAACGGAAACACGAAGGCGGCATAGAGAAAGCTGACTATCATGGCCATTTCACGGCGGCAGGCACTCATTCTTGGCGGAATTGGAATCGTTGGGGCAGGCATTGTGACGGTCCCCATTTCGGGCGTCAGCGCCAAATCTGCCAGCAAGCTCAGTGACAGCGATATGCCGCGGCCTTACAGGACGCCGCTGACGCTTGCCCCTCCGCTCTCTTTCCAAACGACCGTTGACGCCAACGGCGTCAAAACGCAGCACTACACCCTGACGCAACGGCTGGCCACCGCGCAAATCCTCGCCCGACTGCGCACGCCAATCCTCGGCTACAACGGTATCTTCCCCGGGCCCACTATCCGCATTGACAAAGACACCCGGGCGGTCGTCCATCTCAGGAACCAGCTGCCGGCCAAGCACCCAAAGCTGGGCTACGCACTCCCGACATCAACCCACTTGCATGGCTCTGCCTCGCTTCCCCAGTTCGACGGCTACGCCAATGACCTCACGCTGCCGGGTTTCTACAAGGACTATCAGTATCCGAACTTCCAGCCGGCCAGATCGCTCTGGTATCACGACCACTCGGTGCACTTCACCGCTCAGAACGTTTATTCGGGGCTCGCCGGCCAGTACCTCATCTCCGATCCGGTAGAGAAGGGCCTGCTCCCCCAGGGCACCTTTGACGTTCCGCTGACGGTAAGCGACGCCATGTTCGCGGCTGATGGCACCCTGGGGTTCGACGACCGCCAGCACTCAGGCCTTTGGGGCGACGTCATTCTGGTTAACGGAAAGCCCTGGCCCGTAATGAAGGTTCAGAGGAGGATCTACCGTTTCCGGATCCTCAATGCCTCGGTCTCGCGTTCCTACCGCTTCACGCTTAGTACCGGCGACCCGGTCACTGTGGTGGCCACCGATGCCGGCCTGATGCCCGCAGCACAGACGGTCGGGTCCTGGCGCCACGCAGGTGCCGAACGGTACGAGGTCCTCATAGATTTCCGCAAGTACGCCGCAGGAACGCGGGTAGAGCTCCGGAACCTCTCCAACGACAACAACCGGGATTTCGACAACACCGGCAAGATCATGGCGTTCGACGTCGTTGCCGATGCCGTCAACACTGCCGATCCCACCTGGAACCAGATTCCGAGCACGCTTGCATCGAGCCATCCGATGGACCTCACCTCCGCAGCTGCAACCAAAACACGCAAGTTCAGGATCAAGCACGATGACGTTACGAACATCTGGACCATTGACGATCTGACCTGGGAGGAAGTCATCGCGAGCGGTTTCAAGCGGGTGATGGCCGATCCCGCGCTGGACACAGTGGAAATCTGGGAACTCCAGAACAGCTCCGATGGCTGGTTTCACCCCATGCATTTGCACCTCGTGGACTTCCAAGTCCTCAGCCGCAACGGACAGCCTCCGTTCCCCTACGAAAAGGGTCCAAAGGACGTCGTGTATGTCGGGGAACGGGAAACTGTCAGGTTGCTGGTTCACTTCGGACCGCACCGGGGCCGCTATATGGTCCATTGCCATAACCTCGCCCACGAGGACCACGCCATGATGCTGCAGTTCAGGGTGGGGCTGGGTCCCGACGAGGCCGATCCCAATGATCCGATCACGTCCTCGCCAGCGCTCTGGGATCCGGTTCAGGGCTAGGCGCGGTAAGGATGAACAGGCGGACGCTGGCCGGGGCCGGAGCATGCCTCGGGGTGCTGCTGGCGGCCCGTCTCTGGGTCCTCGAACCGGTCATGGTGAGCTCAGACAGCATGGAGCCCACCGTCAAGGCCGGTAACCTGGTCTGGCTGAACAAGGCCGCCCCCCGCTTGGGCGGATTTCACACCGGGCAGCTGGTCATGTTCAGCCGGCCGGACGACGACCAGATGCCCAACGACGGCATGCTGCTCAAACGCGTCGTGGCGCTCGAAGGGCAGGAGGTCTCTATGCGCGACGGCGTCCTGTTCGTGGACGGGGCGCCTGCTACGGAACGGTTCGTGGACCAACGGACCATAGATGGCGTCTTCTTCGGGACCGTGACAGTTCCCGCGGACCACCTCTTCGTGTTGGGTGACAACCGCGAAACGTCAATCGACTCCCGTCACATCGGCGCAATCCCCGCCTCAGACGTCCTGGGGACGGTGTTGGGAGCCGGATGATCGAATGCGACGGCGAAGGGCCGTGGCCGGGCGAACCCGGCCACGGCCCTTCAGTAGCATAGAGGCCTAGATTTCCGCCCCTTCAAGCAGTTCCGTGACGAGGGCCGCGATCGGCGAGCGCTCGGACCGGGTGAGGGTGATGTGCCCGAAGAGCGGGTGTCCCTTGAGGGTTTCGACGACGGCGGCCACGCCGTCGTGCCGGCCGACCCGCAGGTTGTCGCGCTGGGCGACGTCGTGGGTCAGGACGATCTTCGAGTTCTGGCCGATCCGGCTCATCACCGTGAGGAGGACGTTCTTCTCCAGGGACTGCGCCTCGTCGACGATCACGAACGCGTCATGGAGCGAGCGGCCGCGGATGTGGGTCAGCGGCATGACTTCCAGCATGCCGCGGTCCATGACTTCCTCGACGACTTCCTGGCTGACCAGGGCACCGAGGGTGTCAAAGACGGCCTGCGCCCACGGGTTCATCTTCTCCGATTCGGAACCGGGCAGGTAGCCGAGTTCCTGGCCGCCCACCGCATAGAGGGGCCGGAAGACGATGACCTTGCGGTGTTCGCGGCGTTCCAGCACGGCTTCGAGGCCCGCACAAAGTGCCAGCGCCGACTTTCCGGTGCCGGCACGGCCGCCGATCGACACGATGCCCACGGAGGGATCCATCAGCATGTCGATGGCCAGCCGCTGTTCCGCGGAACGGCCGTGGAGTCCGAAGACGTCGCGGTCCCCCTTGACCAGCCGGACCTGCTTGTCGGCGCCCACCCGCCCCAGTGCTGAGCCCCGGTTCGAGAGCAGCACCAGTCCGGTGTTGACGGGCATCTCTGCCGCGGCCGGGATAAAGACGGGCTCGTGGCCGTAGAGCGTGGCGACGTCCTCCTCGCTGGCTTCCACCTCCGCCATCCCGGTCCAGCCGGAATCCTTCACCAGTTCGTTGCGGTACTCGTCTGCCAGCAACCCCATGGCTGAGGCCTTGACGCGCATCGGCAGGTCCTTGGAGACCACAGTGACGTTGCGGCCTTCGTTGGCGAGGTTCTTCGCGACGGCGAGGATGCGGCTGTCGTTGTCCCCTCCGCGGAATCCCATGGGGAGGACCTCGGTGGAGATGTGGTTCATCTCCACCATGAGGGTGCCGCCGTCGTCACCGAGCGGGATCGGGCGGTCGAGCCCGCCGTGCTGGACGCGGAGGTCGTCCAGGAGCCGGAGCGCCTTGCGGGCGAAGTATCCCAGTTCGGGGTCGTGCCTCTTGCCTTCGAGTTCCGTGATGACCACGATCGGCACAATGACTTCATGCTCCGCGAACCGCAGCAGGGCGCGGGGGTCCGAGAGCAAGACCGAGGTGTCGATGACAAAGCTCCACAGGGTGTCATCTGTCGCGGCACTTTCGCCGGATACAGCAAGACCGGCCGCAGCGTCATATTTGGCTGCACCGGTCTGTGAGGTTGCTCGCTTGGCGCGAGAGGTAGCTTTCTCTCCCTGGTCGGAAATGACGTCGGGCAGTTGTTCAGAAATAGCCACATCGACTCCAGCCCCGGGGCGCACGCCCGGATATCTATAGGTGAGGCGGATCGGCCACGAGGCCGGTTGCGGCCTCCCATACATCCGGTGCGAAAATCCGCTCCATGTACTGGCCTCCCCGATTAGCCGGCAGTGTGCCTGCTAATGAGATCAACGTAATTCCCCGCGGGTTTGTTTCCCAAACCATTTCCCGGCGATTCTTGTTGCGAACACGTGAACTCCGCGTGAACCGGCCGGGAGCCGGGCGCCTGACGGGCGCGCATGTGCACCGGTTGCCGGGAACGGGCAGCGGCGGCAGGTGTCAGGAGCCGAAGCGCCGCTGCCGGCCTGCGTAGTCGCGTAATGCCCGCAGGAAGTCCACTTTGCGGAAGGCGGGCCAGAGCGCCTCGCAGAAGTAGAACTCGCTGTAGGCGCTCTGCCACATCAGGAAACCGGACAGCCGCTGCTCCCCGGAAGTGCGGATCACCAGGTCCGGGTCCGGCTGACCGCGAGTGTAAAGAAAGCGTGAGATGTCGTCGACGCTGAGTTCATCCGCGAGCTTGCCGATGTCTTTGCCGCGGGCCACTGCGTCATGGAGGAGCTCCCGGACGGCGTCCACGATTTCGCGACGGCCTCCGTAGCCCACGGCGACGTTGACGTGGAGATTTTCGTGTGCCGGCGTCCGCGCCGTGAGCTTGTTGAGACGCTCGGCGAGGTAATCGGGAAGCAGCTCCGGCGCCCCCATGGCGTGCACGGAGATGTCTGCGTCCTCGTCCAGCCGGTCAAGCGTGTTGGCAATGATCCCCATCAGCAGGTCCAGCTCCTCACCGGATCGGCTCATGTTGTCGGTGGAGAGCATGTACAGCGTGACTACTTTGATCCCGAGTTCCTGGCACCAGCCGAGGAACTCATGGATTTTGTCGGCACCGGCCTGGTGGCCCTGGCTGGTGGGTGCGTTGAACTGCTTGGCCCAGCGGCGGTTGCCGTCCACCATGACGCCGATGTGTTTGGGGATGCGGTCCTTGTCCAGCGAGCGCAGAAGCTTGCGTTCATAGAAGCCATAGAGGATCCCGGGCAACTCCATCCGGAGACTCACCTGACTTCCTTGATGTATGACGGCAGTGCATTCCTAGGCTACCCGCCCGCAACGGGGGCAGGGTGCAACAGGCCTTCGCAATTCAGCGCAAGCAGTATTACTCACGGGTAACTTACTGGAACGTAGTTTATTCTTGAGCCATGGAAAGCAAATCTCCCCAACCGGGCGCGGGAGCGGGCCGCGGCCGGAAATCAGGCCCGATGGACGATGCTGCAGTCCGCATCGCGGAGCTGCTGACGATCAAACCCAAGTGGCGGGGCTGGATCCATACCGTGACGGCGCCGCTTGCTTTCGCCGCGGGGCTGGTCCTGATCCTGTTGGCACCCACCACCGAGCTGAAAATCGCTTCCGCCGTCTACGCAGTGACAGGGGTGCTGCTGTTCGGAATCAGCGCCGTGTACCACCGCGGGAACTGGTCCCCCGGCGTCAAGATCGTCCTGAAGCGCCTCGACCACACCAACATCATGCTGGTGATCGCCGGCAGCTACACACCGTTGGCCTGGGCCCTGCTGGAACGGCCCAAGGCAGTGGTGCTGCTGTGGGTCATCTGGTCCGGCGCCATTCTGGGCGTGCTGTTCCGGCTGCTCTGGACCCACGCGCCACGCTGGCTCTATGTGCCTATCTACATTGCCCTGGGTTGCGGTTCCCTGTTCTACCTGCCGGACTTTTTTGCGGCCAGCATTGCTTCCGCCGTGCTGATCTGCGTTGGCGGCGCCCTGTACATCGCCGGCGCCGTGTTCTACGCGCTCAAGAAGCCGAACTTCAGCTACGAACATTTTGGCTTCCATGAGCTCTTCCACGCATTTACCGTGTTCGCTTTTGCCGCGCACTTCATCGCCATAGCCATAGCGGTCCTCGGCAGGCCGGCTTAACGCCAGCGGGCAGAACCAGCGGCAGGCCTTTCCTGGCGTATGCGCGGAGCGGCAATAAGGTCCGGAAGCTCCCTCATGTGCTGGAATACCGTGGTTCCCGGGCCCGCCAGCTTCGCAGCCGGCGTCACTCCCCCGCTAGCTGCCCGTGTACCGCGGAACACCGGACTCCGGATGCGGCAAAGACGTCATCCGGCCATCGCAGCCAGTCGCTCCAGAAGTTCCGCCACGGAGGCCACCGGGCGTTCGCACACCATCCCGCGGCAGAGGTACACCTGCGGCGAACCGTCGGGCGCCGCTGTCCTGCCCTCCAGCAGCGGCACGGCAGGCGGGGCGGCATCGGCCGCCGGGACGCCGGCGTCGGACGCAACCGCTACCACCAGGCCCGGGCTGGCGGACATCATCAGGGCGTGGTGGAGTTCCGCCCGCGCGGAACCGGCGGGTCCGACGACGGCGGCCTCCACGGGGCCTGCCAGCGCAGCTTGCGCCGTGGCCAGTAGCCAGCCTGCCGCCCGTGGCGCCCTGGTTGCCAGCGCCGGCAGCAGCGACAAGATGTTGGCGGCCATGACCCGATGGTCGCTGGAACCGGAAAGTGCGGCATGGCCCAGGAGGGCCCCGGCGAACGCGGCCGCGCCGCTCGGCGTGGCAGTGTCGAAGGGTTCGAGGCCGGCCCGCTGCCCCTGGGCGTTGAATACCTGGGACGATTCTCCGGTAGTGTCCACCAGTGTTCCGTCCGCGGCGAACCGCTGGCAGGCAGCCTGCAGGATGTCTTCCGCCAGCCGATACCACCGGTCTCGTCCAGTCACTCCGTAAAGGGCCAGGAGCCCGTCCGCGCAGAAGGCGTAGTCTTCGAGCAGGCCGCCGATACCCTTGGCCCGGCCGCCGTGCGAGACCCGCACCAGGGTGCCGGGTTCCGTGCCCTGGTCCCCGGCGCGGGGAGGCTGCCAGTGGACGCGTTCAAGGTATGCGGCGGTTCGCTCTGCGGCAGCGACGAGCCCGGGCCGGTCCAGGACGGCACCTGCTTCAGCGAGCGCGGCGAGTGCCAGCCCGTTCCAGCCGGCCACCACCTTGTCGTCCCTGGCGGGCTGGGGACGCGCCGAACGCGCAGCCAGCAGGCGCGGCCGCGCCCGATCCCACAGGAGCTGCCCGGCGTCGTCGGACCGGCGGCCCGGGTGCAAGGGGGAAGCCGCCGGGGTCACAGTGCCCTCGGCACGGACATTCATCAGCCGCGCTACTGCAGGTCCGTCATCCGGCCCCAGGACGTGCAGCAGCTCCTCTGGTGTCCAGAGGTAGCTGGCCCCCTCAAGGTGCCGGCCGTCCACCACCGTGTCCGCGTCCAGCGACGACGCGAAAGCCTCAACCTGCCCCGCCTCCAAGCCCCTACCCTCGCCCTGGCCCGGCCCTTCGTCCGACCCCGCCGTGTGAACGGCGAGACCCAGCGAGGCAATCAGCCAGTCCGCCGTGCGGGACGCGACGTCCGCTGCTTCCCCGGCGGTGTACACGGCATCGCCCCCGAGCCGGACCCAGTGGACATAGGCCCGCAGCAGCTGGGCGTTGTCGTAGAGCATCTTTTCAAAGTGCGGCACGGACCAATCGCGCGTCACGGAATACCGTGCAAACCCGCCGTCCAGCTGGTCGAACAGCGCGGACCGGGCCATCGCTGCCAGCGTCCGCCCCGCCATGTCCTTTGCCACGTCAGCAGTTTCCGACACGGCTGCGGCGTGCCGGATCAGGAATTCCAATATGGGCGACGGCGGGAATTTCGGCGCGGTGCCGAATCCGCCGTGGTTCTGGTCTTCGGAGCGGGCCAGGACGCGGACCGCCTCGGAGAGCAGTCCGGCGTCCACCGGGTCAGGCAAGCCGGTCAGCTGCACCACGGCGGCAAGCTGTGTTTCCGCCATCCCGCGGGCCAGGGTCTCGGCGTTCTGTTCCACGCCCCCGCGCCGTTCCACCCAGGCTTCGCGGACGGCCTCGAGGACCTGGCGGAAGGAGGGCCGGCCGGGCATGGGCCGGGGCGGGAAGTACGTTCCGGCGTGGAACGCACGGCCGTCCGGCATCAGGAAGACCGACATCGGCCAGCCGCCCTCACCACTGATCGCCTGCGTTGCGGCCATGTAGACGGCGTCAACGTCCGGACGCTCTTCCCTGTCCACCTTGATGGCCACGAAGTTGGCATTCAGGAAGTCCGCGGTTGCCTGGTCTTCGAACGATTCGTGTGCCATCACGTGGCACCAGTGGCAGGCGGCGTAGCCGATGGACAGGAACACCGGAACGTCGCGCTGTGCGGCGAAACCGAACGCTTCATCGCCGAACGGCCGCCAGTGCACCGGATTGTCCGCGTGCTGCCTCAGGTAGGCCGACGGTTCGCCGGCCAGCGCGTTGGCCGCACCGGGCCGGGCTGCGCCGGGGCCGCCGCTGCCGGCGTCGCCCTTAGCGCTGTCCGCGGCCTTCATCACCGTTGTGTTCCGTCCGGAGATCGGCGCCGCCCTGGCGGCCGCCACGCGTGTCAGGCCCATGCGTGCCGGAATCCTCTGCATCCGGAGCCTGCGCGACCGGCGCGCCGGTTCCAGGCATAGCCCCGTTCCCGGCAGCAAGTGCGGCCAGTCGCTCTTCCTCCACCTGGGCCCGGTAGCGGACCCTGCGGATGCGCCGGACCATGTCCACGATCAGCAGCGTGGTGGCCAGCACGAAGAACGCGGTCATGATGAAGCCCCACATTCCCGGAGTCACCTGGTCTTCGGAGAGGCCCGGGCGCAGGGACGGCGTGGGGCTGGGTGCCGGGGTCGTCGCGAGGGCAATGAGCAAGTGATGCACGGTTGAACCTTCTGTGGAGCGTTTTGAGGGGCCCTGACTTCTACAGGGCATAGAAATGAGCCTGGCTCTATCTTAGCCCGGCGAACAGATCCTTTTCCGGCAGCTCCACCGGCACCCGCGTCTGGATCAGGCTGTAGTCTTCCCAGGGCCAGGCGCGGCGCTGCATGTCCGGAGACACCGCAAAGAAGAAGCCCAATGGATCCACCTGGGTGCGGTGAGCGCGGAGCGCGTCGTCCCTGGCTTCGAAATAGTCCCCGCACTCAATCTGGGTGGTGGTGGGGTGGGTCGGGGGCGGCGGTGTGTGGCCTTCGGCGTCAGCCTCGAGCCAGGCTGCCAGCCGTTCGGCGTAGGGCGACTGCAGGCCTGCCTCTTCAAGCGCAAAGTGCAGTGCGCGGAACCGGTCAGGGCTGAAGGCACGGTCGTAGTACAGCTTGCCGGGCGCCCAGGGTTCGCCGGTCCCCTGGTACCGTTCCGGATCGCCGGCGGCTTCGAAGGCCTCCACGGCCACGCGGTGGGCCATGATGTGGTCAGGATGCGGATAGCCGCCGTTCTCGTCGTAGCTCAGGATCACGTGCGGCTTGAAGTCACGCACCAGCCGGACCAGCGGAGCCGCGGCCACTTCCAGCGGCTGGAGGGCGAAGGAGCCCGGCGGCAGGGGCGGCAACGGGTCCCCTTCAGGCAGTCCTGAGTCCACGAAGCCCAGCCAGCGCTGGCGGATTCCCAGCACCCGGGCGGCGTTGTCCATTTCGAGGCGGCGGGCGCCGGCCATGTCACGCTTGGGGTGTGGGTCGTGCTCCATGGCGGGGTTCTGGATGTCGCCCCGCGACCCGTCGGTGCAAGTGGCCACCATGACGTCAACACCGGCCGCTGCGTACATCGCCATGGTGGCTGCACCCTTGCTCGACTCGTCGTCAGGGTGAGCGTGGACTGCCAGCAGGCGGAGCGGTTTTGACTGGCTTGCAGACGCTGTCATCTGAAACGGCTCACTTTCTTCGATTTTTGGAGTTGCGGGTTCACGGCGGCACGGACGCGGAATTATCCCGTTCGGATCCACACTAAACTGGAACGGTGACTTCCGAGGATCAGCCGGCTACTTCGGCACCGGCAACTACCACCCTAGCCAATCGTTACGGGGGCCAAAAGCGTGCCCTCTCGAGTAAGGCCAAGCGCAACATCGGAATCGTTGCGCTGGTCGCCGGGATCGGCTTCATGGCGTGGATCTCCACCTCCCTGAACACTGAGACGGTGTCATTCAAGGACATCGGCTACAGCACCACGGACGCCACCCAGGCGGAGATCGATTTCCAGGTCACCAAGGAGCCCGGAACCGCCGCCAAATGCGCGGTCAAGGCGCTGGATGCCAAGTTCGCGGTGGTTGGCTGGAAAGTGGTTGATATCGGGCCTAACCCGGCGGACGCCACGGCTGACGGCGGACGCACCACGGTGCACCGCGCAGTGGTGCGCACGGAGTCACTGTCAGTTTCCGGCGTGGTGGACAGCTGCTGGATCCCCGACGGAAACAAGTAGCAGGCCGTAGTTTTGCCGGCGCTTTCGCCTGCGGCCTGTGACCCACGCCGCAGGCCTTCTTTGGTTTGTCCAGCGCATTGACTACAATGGATCAATACCTTCTACCCCGCTGAGCTGGTTGCTGAGTTCCATGAGTGGCCACCATGGCGGGGTTTTACTTGTTTGACCACAAACTTGTTTGACCACGAAAAAGGAGAAGTCCGTGTCTACCACCAACAGCGCAACTGCGGCTTGGCTTACCCAGGAAGCTTTTGACCGCCTGAAGGCAGAGCTGGACCACCTCTCCGGCGCCGGCCGGGCGGAAATCGTCCAGAAAATCGAAGCTGCCCGCCAGGAAGGCGACCTCAAGGAAAACGGCGGTTACCACGCCGCCAAGGAGGAGCAGGGCAAGATCGAGGCCCGCATCCGCCAGCTCACCGTGTTGCTCCGCGACGCCCACGTGGGCGAGTCCCCGGCCGACGACGGAATTGTGGAGCCCGGAATGATCGTTGTCGCCAGGATCGCCGGCGACGAGGAGACCTTCCTGCTCGGATCCCGCGAGATCGCCGGCGATTCGGACCTTGACGTCTTCAGCGAAAAGTCCCCGCTTGGCTCTGCGATTGTGGGCCACAAGGAGGGCGACAAGCTCAGCTACACCGCCCCGAACGGCAAGGACATCACGGTGGAGATCCTTTCCGCCAAGCCGTACGCAGGCTAGGAGCGCAGCTCCGGGACTACTACAAACCCTTAACGCACGACGCCGGCCCTCCCCTTCCGCGGGGACGGCCGGCGTCGTGCGTTAAGGCCTATTTCCTGGTGGCCTGGTCTTCCGCCACCTGACCTTCGTGCGGAAGCCGCCGCGGCCTCAGCAACATGGCGGCGGCGACGCCGCCCAGTGCCCCGCCCAGGTGCGCCTGCCAGGAAACGAACCCTGCCACGCCGGGAAGGACACCGAACAGGATTCCGCCGTAGCTGAGGAACAGGAGCACCGACAGCGCTATCTGCCACCAGCTGCGGTTGAAGAAACCCCGGACCAGCAGGAAGGCAAACAGGCCAAACACCAGGCCCGACGCGCCCACCGTGATCCCCCAGCCGCCGATCAGCCACACGACCACGCCCGAACCGAACCAGCTGAAGGCCACTGCGGTGACGAAGACCCGGAGCCCGGACATAAAAACGAGGAATCCGAAGATGATCAGCGGCAGCGCGTTGGAAACCACGTGGCCAAGATTTGCGTGGAACAGCGGGAACGTGAGGATGTCCAGCAGCCCGTCGGCGCTGCGCGGACGGAGCCCGAACGTCCGGTTCAATGCATGGAAGGTTGCCGCGTTGACGAACTCAATGGCAAACAGGAGGACCACGAACAGCCCCGTGATCAACAGCCCGCCCTGGGCGCGTGCGGCAGCGGTGTGCCTCAGCTGCGGCCGGCCCCCCTGAGCATCCAGCACCATGGCCCCTTAGTGGACCACGATCGGCTGGAAGCCCTCGGCACGCAGCGCACCCAGGACCTGCTCGCAGTGCTCGTGGCCCTTGGTCTCCAGATTGACGGTGATGGAAACGTCTCCCATGCTGATGGAACCGCCCACGCGGGTGTGGTCCAGGCCGGTGACGTTGGCATCGTTCTCCGCGATGATCCGGGCGATCGTGGCCAGCGAGCCGGGCCGGTCATCCAGCATCATGCGGACCGTCATGTAACGGCCGGCAGCCGAGAGACCGCGCTGGATCACCTTGAGCATCAGCATCGGGTCAATGTTGCCGCCGGAGAGGATCACGGCGGTGGTACCGGGATTTTCGATCTTGCCGTCCATCAGGGCGGCGACGCCCACGGCGCCGGCCGGCTCCACCACCATCTTGGCGCGTTCCAGCAGGAAGATCAGCGCCCGGGCCAGGGAATCCTCGCTGACAGTGACGACGTCGTCCACGAGTTCACGGATGATGCTGAACGGCAGCTGCCCCGGGCGGCCCACGGCAATGCCGTCGGCCATGGTGGAGACCTTCTTCAACGGCACCAGGGCGTCTGCGGCGAGCGACGGCGGGTAGGCCGCCGCGTTTTCGGCCTGGACGCCGATGATCCGGATCTCCCGGCCCAGCTCCCTGGCCCTGGCCTTCACGGCCACCGCCACGCCGGCAAGCAGCCCTCCGCCGCCGACTCCCATCAGGATGGTGTCCACATTGGGAATCTGTTCCAGGATTTCCAGTCCCACCGTGCCCTGCCCTGCAACAACGTCCACGTTGTCGAACGGGTGGACAAAGACGGCGCCGGTCTCATCGGCGTAGCGCTGGGCTTCGGCGAGTGCCTCGTCCACATTGTGCCCGTGGAGGACTACTTCCGCCCCGTGGCTGCGGGTGGCCGCAAGCTTGGGCAGAGCCACGCCGACCGGCATGTAGATGCGCGCCTTGATGCCCAGGCTCTTGGCTGCAACTGCCACCCCCTGGGCGTGGTTTCCGGCCGACGCGGCGACCACGCCGCGCTTCTTTTCTTCAGCGGAAAGCTTCGCCATGCGGACGTATGCGCCGCGGACCTTGAAGGAACCTGCCCGCTGGAGGTTCTCGCACTTGAAGAACACCTCGCCGCCCACCATGCTGCCCAAGGCCCGGGACGATTCCACCGGGGTCCGCGTAATAATGCCCTCAAGCAGCTTCTGCGCCTCAAGGACATTGTCCAGCGTGACGGGCAGGCTATTGAGGGTTTTCACGAACTAGTCTCCTTTGGGGAATTCGGCTGGGGCGTCCGGGCCGGCATGTCCGGCGGGATTTCCCGTTGGCTGTGCGGCGCCCTTGCCGCGGCCCGGGTTTGCACCGGGAAGGTAGACATCCTTGAAGGTGTTGTCCTGGCTGGATCCGGAGTCCCCGGTTACACCCGGGCCATCCGCCACCAGCACTCCTTCATGTTCCCACGTTCTGGCAGCAATATATCGAATCGCCGAGTTTGCTACGGCGAGGATGGGCACCGAGAAGAGTGCGCCGGGGATGCCGGCGAGGTAGGAACCGGCCGCCACGGACAGGATGACGGCCACCGGGTGCAGGGCCACCGCCTTGCCCATCACGAGCGGCTGCAGGATGTGGCTTTCCAGCTGCTGGACCAGCAGCACGATCCCGAGCATGATCAGCGCGTTGACCCAGCCGTTGGCCACGAGGGCCAGGAGCACAGCCACGGCTCCGGTGACCAGGGCGCCCACAATCGGGATGAAGGAACCGATGAAGACCAGCACGCCCAGCGGAAGCGCCAGCGGGACTCCGATGATGGCTGCGCCCACGCCGATACCCACGGCATCCACGAAAGCCACGAACATCTGGATACGGGCGTAGCTGACCATGGACGCCCAGCCTTTGCGGCCCGCTCCGAAGGTGGCGGCGCGGGCTTTGCGGGGCAGCAGCCGGACCAGGAAACCCCAGATCCGGCCGCCCTCCAGGAGGAAGAAGATCAGGACGAACAAGGCGAGGATGAGGCCGGCAGCGAAATGCCCGGCCGTGCTGCCGAAGGACAAGGCGCCGCTCAGGATGCTGCTGCTGTTGTTTTGCAGCGCATCCGATGCCTCCTTCAGATACTGGTCGATCTGGGCCGCCGTGAGGTGAAGCGGACCGTCCGCCAGCCAGCCCTGGATCTGTTGGATCCCGGCCAGTGCCTCGCTCCACAGTTCGCTGAAGCCCGAAACCAGCTGCCGGCCTACCAGCGCCAGGGAGCCGCCGATGAGGCCGAGGAAACCCAGCACCGTGATGGCTACGGCACCTCCGTTGGGGACGCGCCGTGCCTTGAGCCAGCGTGTTATGGGACTCAGCAGACCGGCCAGCAATGCTGCCACCATCACGGGGATGATCAGGAAGCTGATCTTGCTCAGCATCCAGATCAGGGCGGCAACGACCAGCAGAATGAGCCCGAGCCGCCAGGCCCAGGACGCGGCGATCCGCACGCCGTAGGGAATGTCCTGGTCCAGTTCACGGTCGGTCACCACCCGCAGCGGGGCCGAAGGCGCAGGGCCCGCAGGTGCCGGGCCGTCCTGGGCTACGGGCAGGGCCGCGCCGTCCTGGGCTACGGGCAGGGCCGCGCCGATGTTGGCATCCGGTCTCTGGTTTGGTGCGGAGTCCTCAGCTGGCGTCATAGCCCAATACTTCCCCAGCGGCGCCCCGATGGGAAACCGCCACGGCGCCACGGCCGCCATTGACACTGTTGTGCCGGCGGGTGGACTGTCGTGCAGACAGCGAAGCTGACAGCAGGCGGCTACAGGGAGGCGCCGATGCCCCACGTCATGGTGAACGACTCCCCTGCCGGCAGCCAGCGTAGGCCGTCGCCGCTGTTGAACGCATTTGCCGGCCCGGTCATGGGTTCAATGGCAACGGCTTTGGCCCTGCCGGGGTACTGATCGGTGACAAAGACGTGGACGTAGCTGCAGCTTTCGTCCTGCCAGAGGCTTACACTGCGGCCGTCCGATGCCTTCAGCGTTTGGCGGGCCACGCCGCCGTCGAACGTCAGGTCTGTATAGGCGACGTCGATATCCAGTTCAGACACCGTCCGTCCGCCCCGCAGGTCCATACCGCCGCCGACCTTCTCCGAACTGCGTGGGATGAGGCGCTCATCCGCCACGAGCCGGCTGCCGGCGCCGACCGTGAGGACCAGGTCCGAGGCGGGCACGTCGCCCAGCCTGAGGTAGGGGTGGGCTCCGAGGACGAAGGGGGCGGATTCCTGCGAATCGTTGAGCAGCGTCTGGCGGACTACGAGCCCCAGGTCCTCGTCCAGGAGGTACTGGACGCGGTGCCGGACCAGGAAAGGGTAGCCGTGCTGGGGGAAGACCGGCGCCTCGAGGGTGACCGAGAACTCGGCTTCGTCCACCAGCTCGTAGGCGGCGTTCCGCAACAGGCCGTGGCTGGCGTTGTTGCGCGAAACTTCGGTGATGTCCAGCTGCTGTTTCTTGCCGTTCAAGTACCAGACGCCGTCTTCCACCCGGTTGGCCCAGGGCGCCAGCGTGATTCCGGTGGCGCCCGGAGGGATGTCCCCGTCTCCGTACGTCTCCGTCAGCTGGACACCACCCCTGGAATAGAGCCGGAGGCCCGCGGCCAGCTCCGTAACCACGGCAAGGGCATCACCGCGCCGGAGCTCATACTGCCTGCCCGAGGCGTAGCGGCGCGGCACCCCCTCGCTGGCGCCGGAGGCGGCGGGGTCGCTGTGGCGGGAGTGACGTGCGCTCGAATTCATGGGCACAACGGTACCTCCTCCGTTTGCCCCCACACGTCCGCCGAAACGGCACAACCGGTCATTGTTAACTTTTGTTCGAAACTATTTCTTTTTGATCGTTTTGTGGGAGAATTGAAATGCCTGCTGTTCCGCCCCTCGAGGGCGGGACTCCGATGGCCGCCGCTCGTAAAGGACAAGACGCATGACTCACATCACCAGCACCAACCTTGCCGATGGCCGGGAGCTGCTCTATTTCGATGACGCTACGACAGGGGCCCAGACGGGCGGGAATACCCGCCGGCCGGAGGAGACTCCAGACCGCCGCGAACTGCCGGCCCGGAGCGAGCCGGGCGAAGTCAGGTTCGATGCCCTCACCGGCGAGTGGGTGGCCGTGGCCGCCCACCGCCAGAGCCGCACCCACCTTCCCCCGGCAGACCAGTGCCCCATCTGCCCGACGACCCCGGCCAACCCCTCCGAGATCCCGGCACCGGACTACGACGTCGTCGTGTTCGAGAACCGCTTCCCCTCCCTCGGACCCGCCCTGGGACCGGTTCCCGCCGATGCCGGCTGGGGAACCACCGGCACGGCGTTCGGCCGGTGCGAGGTGGTGTCCTTCACGCCGGAGCACACCGGCTCCTTCAGCGGGCTGAGCGAAGTCCGGGCACGCACCGTCGTCGAGGCCTGGGCACACCGCACCGGGGCACTCAACGCGCTGCCGGGCATCCGGCAGGTCTTTCCGTTCGAGAACCGCGGCGCGGACATCGGCGTCACCCTTCACCACCCCCACGGCCAGATCTACGCATACCCCTACGTCACGCCCCGCGCCGCGGTGATGGGCGCCGCGGCAAGGAAGTTCTTCGACGACGCCGACGGCCGCCAGACCCTGACCGGCTCGCTGTTGCGGTCCGAACGCGAAGACGGGAGCCGAATGGTCCTCGAAGGCGAGAACTTCAGCGCCTACGTCCCGTTCGCGGCCCGCTGGCCGCTGGAAGTGCACCTGGTCCCGCACCGCCAGGTACCGGACCTCGCAGCACTCAGCGGCGAAGAAAAAGACGAACTGGCGCACGTGTACCTGGACCTGCTCAAGCGCCTCGACGCGCTCTATCCGACGCCGACCCCGTACATTTCGGCCTGGCACCAGGCCCCGCTCGACGACCTGCTCCGGCCGGCCGGCTACCTTCACCTCCAGTTGACCTCACCGCGGAGGGCCGAGGATAAGCTCAAATACCTGGCCGGTTCCGAAGCGGCCATGGGTGCTTTCATTAACGACACCACCCCGGAACTCGTGGCGGAGCGGCTGCGCACCGTCACGGTTCCGGCATCAGCCCTCAAGCCACTCCCGGAAGGCGCACACGCATGACCGCCCCAGCAGGCAGGAACACCCCTGGAAACAGCAAGTCCGTCGACAGCAAGCTGGGAACCACGGACCTCGTAGCACGGTTCCGGGACGCCTTCGGTTCCGCTCCGGACGGCATCTGGCAGGCGCCGGGCCGCGTGAACCTGATCGGCGAGCACACCGACTACAACGACGGCTTCGTGCTCCCGTTCGCCATCGACCGGACAGCCCGGGTGGCTGTCCGGGTGCGCCCCGACTCCACGCTCCGGCTACTGTCCACCTACGGAGACCAGGGCATGACCACGGCGGACACCTCGTCACTGGACGGCACGCGCGCCAAAGGCTGGACCAAGTATCCGCTCGGCGTCATCTGGGCGCTCCAGGAGCGCGGGGTCGCGGTGCCAGGCCTTGACCTGCTGCTGGACTCCAACGTTCCCCTCGGTGCCGGGCTGTCCTCGTCCCACGCCATTGAGTGCGCCGTCATCTCCGCCCTCAACGAGCTGACCGGCGCAGGGCTGACAGCCGAGGAAATGGTCCTGGCCACGCAGCGTGCCGAGAATGATTTCGTCGGAGCGCCCACGGGCATCATGGACCAGTCCGCTTCGCTGCGCGGGGCGAAGGGCCATGCCGTCTTCCTGGACTGCCGGGACCAGAGTGCCCGCCTGGTGCCGTTCGAGACGGAGCCGGCGGGCCTGGTGCTGCTGGTGATCGACACCAAGGTTTCCCATTCGCACGCCGACGGCGGCTATGCGTCGCGCCGCGCCTCGTGCGAGCTCGGGGCCGAAGTGCTGGGCGTCAAAGCGCTGCGGGACGTCGGGGTGGAGGACCTGGACGAAGCGAGCGGCCTCCTGGATGAGGTCACGTTCCGCCGGGTCCGCCACGTCGTCACCGAGAACGACCGCGTCCTGCAGACCGTGGAACTCCTCGGCTCAGCCGGCCCGGGCGCCATTGGGCCGCTCCTCGATGCCAGCCACCGTTCCATGCGTGACGACTTCGAGATTTCGTGCCCCGAACTGGACCTGGCCGTCGACACCTCCCGGGCCAACGGAGCCATCGGAGCCCGCATGACAGGTGGCGGTTTTGGCGGCGCAGCCATCGCCCTCACGCCGGTGGCCGCCGAGAAACAGGTACGCGCCGCCGTCGAACAAGCCTTCTCCCGCGCGGGGTTCAGGAAGCCGGACATCTTCACGGTTACCCCTGCGGCCGGGGCGATGCGGCTCGCATAGCTCGGGCGTAGGCTGGGCGCATGTCAGAAGCAGTCATTGTTTCCACTGCCAGAAGCCCGATCGGACGCGCCTTCAAGGGATCTTTGAAGGATGAGCGGCCGGATGACCTTGCCGCCGCCATGGTCACCGCGGCCCTGGACAAGATTCCGTCCTTCGACCCCCGCGGAGGGGACGGTACGGGCCTGGACGACCTTTACCTTGGCTGCGCCGAACCGAGCGGTGAAGCGGGTTCCAACATGGCGCGGGTGGTCACCATCCTGGCCGGGCTGGACAATGTTCCCGGCGCCACCATCAACAGGTTCTGCGCCTCCAGCCTGCAGACCATCCGCATGGCGTTCCACGCCATCAAGGCGGGCGAAGGTGACGCCTTCGTGGCTGCCGGCGTGGAGTCTGTGTCCCGTTATCCGAACTGGACCGGGGCAGGAGAAACCGACGCCGGCAACCACAACCCGCTCTTCGACGCTGCCCGCCGCCGGACGGAGGCCCGGTCCGCGTCCAACACGCCATGGACCGATCCCCGGCTGGGCGGGCGGATGCCGGACATCTACATCGCGATGGGACAGACCGCGGAAAACGTGGCCACCACCTACGGTATTTCCCGGGCCGAGCAGGATGAATGGGCTGTCCTGAGCCAGAACCGTACTGAAGCGGCCCGGGCCTCGGGATTCTTTTCGCGCGACATCACACCGTACACACGCCGCGACGGCACCGTAGTGGACCGGGACGACTCCCCGCGCAGCGGCGTCACCCTCGAAGGCGTGGCCGGACTCCAGCCCGTGTTCCGGAGTGAAGGGACAGTCACCGCCGGCAACGCGTGCCCGCTGAACGACGGCGCTGCCGCCGTTGTGGTGATGAGTGATGGCCGCGCCCGGGAGCTCGGCCTGGAGCCACTGGCACGGATCGTGTCCACGGGCGTCAGCGCACTCTCCCCCGAACTCATGGGCATGGGCCCGGTCGAGGCAACCCGGCAGGCGCTGGCGCGGGCCGGGCTGGGCATCGGGGACATCGACCTCGTGGAGCTGAACGAGGCGTTCGCCGTCCAAGTCGTAGCCAGTGCCCGCGAACTGGGCATCGACCACTCACGGCTCAACGTCCACGGCGGGGCGATCGCCCTCGGGCATCCGTTCGGCATGACCGGCGCGCGCATGACCACCACCCTGCTTAACGGGCTTCAGGAGCGTGACGCCTCGCTCGGGCTGGCGACCCTGTGTGTCGGCGGCGGCCAGGGCATGGCGGTGGTCTACGAGCGGCTGAGCTAGGCAGGACCAGCTATAACGGGAATGAGCCCCGCCGTGTGGCGGGGCTCATTCGGGTTAATGCACGACCTAAAGCACGACGGCGTTTGCCGGCTTGGGTCCTAGTCGTCGCCGCGGAGGATCGCGAGCAGGCGGATGATTTCCACGTACAGCCAGACCAGGGTCACGGTCAGGCCGAACGCAGCGGTCCAGGAGAACCGCTCCGGCGCGCCGTTGCGGACGCCTTCCTCGATGCTGGTGAAGTCCATGATCAGCGAGAAAGCGGCGAGGCCGATGGCCAGAACGCCGATCACGACGCCGATGATTCCGCTGCGCAGGCCGAACGGCTCTGTCGTCAGGCCTGTCAGCATCATGACGAGGTTCACCACGGAGAACAGGGCGTACCCGGCAATGGCGATCATAAAGAACTTCATGGCCTTGGGCGTTGCCCGGACCTTGCCGCTCTTGAACAGCAGCAGCGTGACCGCGAAGACGGAGAGCGTGCCGATGACGGCCTGCAGCCCGACTCCCGGATACATTCCGTCAAGGACACGGGTCAGGCCGCCAAGGAAGAGCCCTTCGAGGCCTGCGTAGGCCAGGATGAGGGCCGGTGACGGCTGCTTCTTGAACGTGTTGACGAGTGCGAGGACGAAGCCGCCCAGCGCACCGACGATCATCAGCAGCGAGGCCAGCGGCATGCTCACGAAGAGCGTGACAGCCGCACCGGCAATCAGCACACCGAGGCAGGCAGCCGTCTTGATGATGACGTCGTCAAAAGTCATCCGCCCGGTCTCGGCCGGACCGGCTGCCGGCTGGTTGTACATCTGCTGCAGCTGATCATGGGTCATGTTCTGCTGCTGGGCCATCCAGCCGCCCTGCGCGTCCATGACCTGGCCCGGGGCACGGCCCGGAGCCTGGCCGTACGGGCCCTGCCCGAACTGGGTCTGGCCGTAGGGGTTCTGACCGTACTGAGCCTGCGGAACAGGCGGTGCCTGGGTGGCTCCACGGAAATTCTTTCCGTTGAAGATCGGGTTTCCGCCAAGTGCCATTGCGGGTGTCCTCCAAATAAAGGGGGTAGGTGGTGATCCTGATAACTCAAGGTACCAATTCCCACGCACAGGGGGCAGGGATAGTTCCCCGGCCGGGCCAGCCGAAACCCAACTGTGACATGAGCGGCAGCCTGGCGTGACGCACGCCACCGGCACGCCGCAAGTACAACTGTTTAGGAATACTCTGGCTCAACAAAAGTTTTCTTTAGCAGAACTGCATCAAACCCGAGGCTGAGCTTCACTGTTGTTATCTGATCGCTATCTTAGGGGCACCCCTGCGACGCTCCATTGATCCCGGCTGGCTGTAACATAAGCCCAAGCAGGGTGACTGACATCACAAGGTATCCGGTTTGTCTACCGCATATTCAGCGCCACGACTACGTCCCCCGCTCCGTTCGCAGTGGTTGTAAAGGCGCAACCCAGTCCACCCCCATGTGGAGGTTTTCATTTTGAGAAGCACACCGAGAGGCCTGTCGCACAGACGGCGCGGCGGATTGCTGAAGACGGTGGGGGCTATATTTGCCGCCGTCGTTGCAATTCTCCTCGTTGTTGCCCCGGCATCGCAGGCCACGACCCCCTCGCCGACACCATCCCCGTCGAACCAGCAGTTCCAGAACAGCATCAGCGGCTTCCTCCGGGACGACGCTCGGGCCCCCATCGCTGACGTTACGATCACCGCCAAAAGCGGCGATTTCACCGGGACCGCAAAATCAGGCGCCAACGGCTCGTGGACCATCGGAGTCCCGGTCCAGGGCACCTACGAGGTAGAGCTGGACGAGTCCACCCTCCCCGAAGGCATCAAGCTCGCTGATGGCCAGGAGAATCCCCGCAACGTCACTTTCAGCCAGACTTCCAACCTCTCCGTGATCTTCGCCTTCGGCAAGGGCATTGTGGTCCAGCAACAGGACTTCGGCCAGAACCTCCTGAACAGGCTCGTGGCCGGCCTTAGCTTCGGCCTCCTGCTGGCGCTGGCCTCGGTGGGACTCTCGCTGATTTTCGGGACCACGGGCCTCACCAACTTCGCCCACGGCGAGATGGTCACGTTCGGCGCCGTTCTGGTCTTCGCCTTCAACGCCATGAGCCTTCCGTTCTGGCTGGCGGTGGTCCTTGCGCTGCTCGGCGGCGGCCTGTTCGGTTACGTCCAGGATGCCGGCCTATGGAAACCGCTGCGCCGCCGCGGGACGGGCCTGGTCCCGATGATGATCGTCAGCATCGGCCTCGCACTCGCAGTCCGCTATGTCATTCAGTTCTACTTCGGCGGATCAACCCAGCAGCTGCCTTACGCCCAGAGCGCTGAAATACAGATCGGGCCGGTATCGATTTCGCCCAACAACCTTTGGTCACTGGTCATCAGTGCCGTCGTGATCGCACTCATCGGTTTCATCCTCCTGAAGACGCGCCTGGGCAAAGCCACCCGTGCAGTCGCCGACAACCCCGCCCTCGCGGCAGCCTCGGGCATCGACGTCGACAACGTGATCCGGATTGTCTGGGTTGCGGGCGGCATGCTGGCCTCCCTCGGCGGCATTCTCTGGGCCTACTACCGGCCCGGAGTCACCTTCGATATGGGTTCGCAGATCCTGCTGCTCATCTTCGCCGGCGTGACCCTGGGCGGCCTCGGCACAGTCTTCGGTGCACTGATCGGATCCATCATCGTCGGCATCTTCGTGGAGCTGACCACCGTGTTCGGCCTGGCCGCCGACCTCAAATATGTGGGAGCACTGTTCATCATGATTGTTGTCCTCTTGTTCCGGCCGCAGGGCATCCTGGGCCGTCGCGAGCGCGTGGGTTAGGAGACGCAGCCATGGACTTTGGATTCATTTTTTCCAGCGCTGCCGGTGAACTGTTCAGCCCGACGACGGCGGCGTACGCGCTTGCCGCCCTCGGCCTCGCCGTTCACTTCGGCTACTCCGGCCTGCTCAACTTCGGCCAGGCAGGCTTTATGGCGGTAGGGGCCTACGGCTTCGCCATTTCGACGCTTAGCTTCGGCGTGCCGTTCTTTGTGGGCCTGCTCATCGCCGTCGTCTGCTCGGCTATTTTCGCGTTGCTGCTGGGCATTCCAACCCTTCGCCTGCGCGCCGATTATCTGGCCATCGTGACGATCGCGGCGGCGGAAATCGTCCGCTACATCGTCACCACCAACCAGCTCACGTCCGTGACGGGTTCCGCCAACGGCCTTGCCGCCTTCGAAGGCGGGTTCTACTCCATGAACCCGTTCCCCGAAGGTTCCTACTTCGGAATGAACAACAGGGACTTCTTTATCCGCGTGGTTGGCTGGGGCCTCGTGATCGTCTGTTGCACCCTGGTGTGGCTGCTGATGCGCAGCCCGTGGGGACGCGTCCTCAAGGGCATCCGCGAGGACGAGAACGCGGTCCGCTCACTGGGCAAGAACGTCTACGCGTACAAGATGCAGGCGTTGGTCATCGGCGGCGTCCTCGGCGCCCTGGCCGGCATGATCTTCACCCTCCCCCGCGGAGCGGTCCAGCCGGCCAACTACGGTACCGAGCTGACGTTCTTCCTGTACACCTGTCTGCTTTTGGGCGGGCTTGGAACAGTTCTTGGCCCGGTAGTGGGAGCAATGATCTTCTGGGTGGTGCTCTCGCTCACCCAGGGCATCCTCTACGGCCTGATCGAATCCGGGGCGGTGACCTGGCTCAACACGGTCCAGGCCGGGCAGCTGCGTTACATCCTCGTGGGTGTCGCCCTGATGCTGCTGATGATCTTCCGGCCCCAGGGCGTCTTCGGCAACAAGAAGGAGTTGGCGTTCGCATGAGTGAACAACGCAATGTGCCAACAGCGAATGGCACCGGGAACAGCGGTAACACCGCAGGAATTGACTACATGACGGACACGCGGCCGATCGCCGCCGGCGAAACGGCCCCGGGCTGCAAGAAGCGGGATCCGATCGTCGTCGCGGAAAACGTCACCCGCAGCTTCGGCGGCATCAACGCCGTCGACGTCGAATACCTTGAGATCCCCCGCCACAAAATCACCGCGCTCATTGGACCCAATGGTGCCGGCAAGACCACCCTGTTCAACCTGCTGACCGGCTTTGACACACCGAACTCCGGAAAATGGCAGTTCGAAGGCAACAGCCTCGCCGGCGTCTCCCCCTACAAGGTGGCCCGGATGGGCATGGTCCGCACGTTCCAGCTGACCAAGGTGATGGGCAAACTGACCGTCATGGAAAACATGCGGCTGGGCGGCTCGGAGCAGCCCGGTGAGCGGCTTTCCAAGGCCCTGTTCAAGGGCATGTGGGGCGGCCGCGAAAAGGAGATCACGGCCCAGGCCAACGTCCTCCTGGAGAAGTTCAAGCTGGACGCGAAGAAGGATGACTACGCGGCATCGTTGTCCGGCGGCCAGCGCAAGCTGCTTGAGATGGCGCGGTCGCTGATGGTCAGGCCCAAGCTGGTGATGCTGGATGAGCCCATGGCCGGCGTCAACCCGGCGCTGACCCAGTCCCTCCTTGACCACATCAAGAACCTCAAGGCAGAAGGCATGACCGTGCTTTTCGTCGAGCACGACATGAACATGGTGCGCCACATTGCCGACTGGGTAGTGGTGATGGCCGAAGGCAAGATCGTCGCTGAAGGGCCGCCACAGGAAGTAATGAAGAACCCCGCCGTGATCGATGCCTACCTGGGCGCCCACCACGATGTGGACCTGGGCGACGCCGAAGGCATCAAGGAACTGGCCGCCGAACTCGTGGCCGACGAAGAGTCAATCGTGGGCACCGAGAACGCCGGCATCATCGCCGTCGACGTCGTTGCCGCCGACAAGGAGCCGGCGCCCGAAACCCGGAAGAAGGACACCGAATGAGCGCCACCAGTGCGGCAGCAGCCGCCACACCAGCCGCCGCGGACCAAGCAGTGGTCACGGTCACCAACCTGGTGGCTGGCTACATCCCCGGCGTCAACATCCTCAACGGCTGCAGCATTGAAGCCCGCAAAGGTGAACTGATCGGCATCATCGGCCCCAACGGCGCCGGAAAGTCCACGCTGCTGAAGGCGATGTTCGGGCTGGTGAAGGTGCACTCGGGCTCCGTTGTGGTCAGGGGTCAGGACATCACCGGGCTTAAGGCCAACAAACTCGTGGCCAAGGGCGTGGGCTTCGTCCCGCAGAACAACAATGTGTTCGCTACCTTGACCATTGAGGAGAACATGCAGATGGGCATGTTCCAGCGGCCCAAGGACTTTGCCAAACGGTTCGACTTCGTCACGAGCCTCTTCCCTGAGCTCGGCAAGCGCCGCGCCCAGCGGGCCGGATCGCTCTCCGGCGGTGAACGCCAGATGGTGGCGATGGGACGTGCCCTGATGATGGAGCCCGCCGTCCTGCTGCTCGATGAGCCGTCCGCAGGCCTCTCCCCCGTCAAACAGGATGAGACCTTCCTGCGGGTCCACGAGATCAACCGGGCCGGCGTTTCGGTGATCATGGTGGAGCAGAACGCCCGCCGGTGCCTGCAGATCTGCGACCGTGCCTATGTGCTGGACCAGGGCAAGGACGCGTACACCGGCACCGGCCGGGAGCTCATGAAGGATCCCAAGGTGATCCAGCTGTACCTCGGCACGCTGGCGGACGAAGTCTAAGCCGCCCCTACGAGCCGGAGAAGGGCCGTCACCGCTTGGTGGCGGCCCTTCTGCATGCCTGAGCCGTGTGCTGCCTTAGATGCCTGCGAAGGCGCCTGAAGCCGCTCCACCAGGCAACAGAAAGCCCCCGTCCGAAAAGGACGGGGGCTTTCGAGCTATCCAGGCTGAGTCGGCTTTACAGCTTGCCGAATTCTTCCTTGGACGGCTTGTAGGTGTTGTCATCCTGGTACTCGTAGATGCCGATGTAGGCTTCCGTCGGGTCACCGGCGTCGGAGAAGGTCACCGGACCGGACTGGCCGTCGTAGTCGATATCCTTGCCGTTGCGGAGCAGCGTCACGCAGGTCGGGAAGTCCGTGCACTTCTCGCCGCTTTCAGATACCGCCTTCAGCTGCTTGGCGATGTCAGTGCCCTTGGTGCTCTTGGCGGCCTCCGCTGCCAGCGCGATCAGGTTGACGGCGTCGTAGGACTCGCCTGCGTAGCTGTAGTCCTTCAGAGCCGGGTCGATGGCCAGCAGCTTCTTCTTGAAGTCGTCCTTGGCGAACGTGCCCGGGATGGTTCCCTGGGCGCCCTTCAGCGTGCCCGCCTGGAAGTCCTTGCTGTAGTCCGAGGTATTGCCGTCAACCAGGAACATCTGGGTTGCCTTGATGCCCTTGCCGGTCATCAGGGGAACGATGCTCTTGGCCTGGTCGAAGGTGATCAGGGCAATCGCATCCGGCTTGGCTGCAATGACCTTGTCCACCTGGCTGCTGAACTGCGAGTCGCCTTCGTTGAAGAGCTCCTCGGCAACAACCTTGCCGCCGGCAGCTTCGAACGCAGACTTGACGTTCTTGGCCAGGCCGGTGCCGTACGCATCGTTCAGGACGATCATGCCGACGGTCTGTGCGCCACAAGTAGCCATGTAGTTGCCGAGGACCTTGCCCTGCAGCACATCGGACGGAGCCGTGCGCCAGTAGAGGCCCTTGTCATCCCAGGTGGTGAAATCGGGAGACGTGTTTGCCGGCGAGAACTGGATAACACCGGCACCGGTGATCTGGTTGATGACGGTCTTGGAAACGCCCGACGAAGCAGCGCCGATAATGGCACTGACGCCGCTGCCCAGCAGCGCGGTGGTGGACTGCGTTGCGATATCGGTCTTGGTGTCGCCGGAGTCGCGGTGAATCACCTCGACGGGCTTGCCCAGGACGCCGCCTGCGTCATTGACTTCCTTGATGCCAAGGTTGACGCCGGCGATTTCGGGCGGACCGAGGAAGGCCAGCGAGCCCGTGGTAGGCAGAAGCGAGCCGATCTTGAGCGGAGTATCCGTAGTAGTGGTAGAGGCCGGGACCGAACCGCCCGCGCCCGCTGCGGTGGTGGCGCCGCCGCTGGCGCTCGGCGCCGGGCAGGCGATTCCGGATGCCGCCGGAGTGGTTGACCCGGTCGAAGTCGGGGTGGACGAGCCGCCACAAGCCGTAGCCAGAAGGGCGACGCCGATGCTAAGCGCTGTCAGCTTAGCGACTCGCGGCGCCGCCTGGGGGAGTGAAATCATTAAGAGTCTCCTCGATCGAAAGGTGCGAACGGCCTTTGATGCGAATTACCAGGTGTTCCTGATTTAACTTCAAGCTAGTGCAATTTCGCCCCGAACATAAGTGACTATGGTCACATCCTTATAACAGTCGTTGCATATGGGACACCATGGCGCGGGAGCGCTGAAATGCGGAAGGAGCAGGCCGGAAGCAGGCACAGTGAAGGGCGGCACGGCGAATACAAGGAAGTACCCCAGGTGGGACTCGAACCCACAACACGCGGATTTTAAGTCCGCTGCCTCTGCCAATTGGGCTACTGGGGCGCCCGGTCAATGGTATCCCGTCAGAGCCGCTCAAAAGGCCCGGCATACCGGAACGTGCCGTGGATGCCGCCGGGCCAGACAGCGAGCGGGAGGAACTGGAAGGCCTCTCCCCATTCAGCCTCGGGCGGTTCGATGCCTAGGGAAACCGACGGCACAAAGCCAAATCGGGAGTAGTACTCCGGGCTGCCCAGGAGGGCGATGCCCCTCTCCCCCGCGGCATTGGCGCGCGTGACGGTTTCCTGCATAAGTGCCGAGCCGATGCCGTGTCGTTGCAGCCGCGGCACCACACCAATGGGGCCAAGCCCCAGCAGCTCAAAGTCCCCCACCCAGCCCCGCGTGCTGATGACATGGCCCACCACTTCACCGTTCTGTTCAGCGACGATGCTGAACTCAGGCAGGTACTCGTCGCAGTCGAACAACTGCTTCAACAGCCCCACTTCCACGGGTTCGCCGTCCACGGGGAGCCCGGTAGCCGGCGAGACCGAGAAGGCCGCCGCCGTGAGCTCCAGGATGGCAGGCCTGTCCGCCGGCTGTTCAGTGCGCAGGACAAGCTGCGGTGCAGGCTGCTCGGTACTTGCTGCAGCCAGTTCATGAAGTATCTCCAGGGCGCGGTCCGCATCACCCACCGGAACCAGGAGGTGGTCGTGATGGAACCCTGCGAGGACGTTGCAGCTGATCCGGGAGTTGGTGAGCGCCGCGCTGACCGCGGCAGTCAACCCGATGGCTTCGAGCGACGAATGCACCTGGAGGGTGATCCAGGAGGCAACGAAGTCGTAGCGAAGCTCCAGCCTGTCCGCCTCGGCCCGCGGCAGCACTACAGTGAGCCCTTCCGCTTCCCGGACTGCGGCTTCGATGCCTGGAACCAGCGGCCTGCCGTACGGCCACAGGACGTAGACGTATTCCCCCTCGCGAAGGACGGGATGGATGGATGCCAAGAGAGCCCGGATGTCCTTTTCACCAGTCATTGAGCCATTAAACAACAATGGCGGCCGCTCCCCGGGGGGAACGGCCGCCATCGGCGTTGGGTGGCTACTTGGTGTCAGCCGATACAGTCTGTTTCTGCTGGCTGTTGCTGCCGGATTCAGCCGGCTTGTCAGCCGCCGGGGCGACGGGAGCCGCGGCCGGCTTGGGAGCAGGAGTGGCCGCAGCCACGAAAGCTCCGCGCGGGTTGTCCAGGTCCAGCAGCTGGGTGGTGTCGCGGCCTGCGAAGAAGCTGATGATCCAGTTGATGATCACCCGGAACTTGCGCTCGAACGTGGGCATGGCCATGCCGTGGTAGCCGCGGTGTGCCAGCCAGGCGAGCGGGCCCTTGAGTCCGATGCGGCCCAGGAGGTTGATGTTGGCAACGCCCTTCCATTCGCCAAAGCCGGCAACGGCGCCCAGGTTCTTGTGCTTGTAGTCCTTGAGTTCCTTGTCCCAGCGCGAGGCCCACAGGTTCTTCGCGAGGCGCTTGGCCTGGCGAAGGGCGTGCTGCGCGTTCGGCACGCATGTGCCGTCCGGCAGGCCGCTGCCCGTGAGGTCCGGCACGGCGGCAATGTCGCCGGCAGCCCAAGCGTTCTCGATAATGCCTTCGTCACCGGCAATACGCAGGTCCGGAAGTACACGGACGCGGCCGCGCGGCTCCAGCGGAAAGTCTGTGGAGCGGACCATCGGGTTGGCCTGCACGCCAGCAGTCCAGACGAGGGTATCCGCTTCGAATTCCTGGGCGGGGGTCTTGTCCGGCAGGTTGATGAGCTTCAGGGAGCCCTCGGCGTTGTCCAGCGAGGTGTTCAGCAGGACTTCAATGCCGCGGCTGCGCAGGTGCTCCACGACCCACTCGGCCTGCTTGGCGGTGACCTCGGGCATGATGCGGCCCATGGCTTCCACCAGGACGAAGCGGACTTCCTCCTGCTTGACGCGCGGGTTGTTCTTGACCGCCGCGCGGGCGAGGTCTTCCATCTCGGTGATGCACTCGATGCCGGCGAAGCCGCCGCCAACAACCACGAAGGTGAGGGCGCGGGCGCGCTCGGCAGGATCAGTGATGGTTGAGCCGGCTTCGATCCGCTCGAGGACCTTGTTGCGCAGCGCAACGGCTTCCTCGATGGTCTTCAGGCCAATGCCCTTGTCCGCAAGGCCCTTGATGGGGAAGGTGCGGGTAATGGCACCAGCAGCCAGTACGACGTCGAAGTACGGCACCTCAAAGTTCGGGCCGCCATCGGACGGTGCAACCACCGCGGTCTTGTTGGCGTGGTCGATCGAGGTGACGCGGCCCTGGATGAGTTCCGTTTGCTTCAGGTGCTGACGGTGCGAGACGACAGCGTGGCGCGCCTCGATGTTTCCGCCGGCAACTTCCGGCAGGAAGGGCTGGTAGGTCATGTAGGGCAGCGGATCAACGACAGTGACGATGCCACCGGCATTCGCGATCTTGTTCTGCAGTTTGAGGGCTACGTACAGGCCGACGTACCCGCCGCCGACGACGAGTACCCTGGGACGGTCCTGGAGCTGTGGGGTTGTTGCCATGATTCAAGAATACAGTAGTTTGTGAAAATCTTCACTAACTAATCCGGCGCCGTTACGTTCCGTTGGAGTCCACCTTGTCCAGCACCCCGGTCTCGGGCTCATCGCGTAGATTCCCGGGGTTCCTGGACGCCCGTCGCAGTTGATAGACGGCGCCCCCGATGATGGCCAGGAACAGCATTCCGAAGCCGATGACAACCATGGCCGGGACCGCACTGTCCATCTGGGACGGAGCTTCGGCCACCGGGACGGTGGCGGCGGGCAGCGTGGCCGGCGCACTCGTCGGGCTGTTGCCAGGTTCAGCCGCAGGGGTGGTCGCGGCGGACTCGCCACGGCGGTGGATCCTGATCCAATCAGCGACCGTGCCCAGCGGATTGACCTTCGTTTCCGGCACGTCGTCCTTCAGGGCGGCTTCCGCGTTAAGTACGCCAAAGCCGTAGATGGGGTCCTTCCCCGGCGCCCCGGCGTCCTTCGCCGTCGTGACTATCCTGTTGATGACCTGGCTCGCTGTCATCTCAGGCCACTTCGAGCGGATTAGCGCCGCCACCCCGGACACGATCGGGGTGGCGCCGGATGTTCCGGCCCATTCCGCATAGCCGTCCCCGGGCATGCCGCCGATGAGGTCTTCGGCCGGTGCGGCCACGCCGATACTGATGCCCTGGGACGAGGAATCAACGCTGGCGGCGCCCTTGCGGTCCAGGCCTGCCACCGTCAGGACGCCGGGGATGGTTGCGGGGGCGCCCACCTGCACGTTGCCACCCACACGGTTCCCCGCCGCGGCGACGATGACCACGTCCTTTTGTTCGGCGTAGAGGAACGCTGCGTCCCAGCTTTGCGGCCATTCCGGCGAGGTGCTGCCCAGCGAAATGTTGATCACGCGCGCGCCGTTGTCCACGGCCCAGCGGACGGCGGCCGGGATCTGTTCCTGGTCGGTCTTGCCGCCGGGGTTCGGGGAGCCCAGCCACGTGGACACCGACAGGATCTGTGCTTCGGGGGCCACGCCCACTATTCCGTCCGGGCCCGGCGCCGGAGGGGCGCCGGGTGTGGGCGTAGCCGTCGACTTCGGCGGCTGGTGGCCGCGGCCGGCCAGCATGGTTGCCACCAGGGTCCCGTGCTCAGGTTTCGAGCCGATGCTCTTTTGTCCGTCGGCGCTGCCGGCCCCGGAGGCATCGCTTCCGCCAACGACGGCGCCCTTCAGATCGGGGTGCTTGGCATCCACGCCGCTGTCGATGACGGCAACCTTGACATTGGCGCCCTTCGAAACTTCCCACGCTTTGGTGATGCCGGATTCGGCCAGCCAGTACTGTTTGTCCCGCCATGCATCGGCCCGGGCTTCCGGTGCCGCGATCAGCGACATTGCCACGCTAGCTGCGGCCAGGGCAAGTGCAGTCACGGCGGAGGCCATCCGGCCCCAGCGGGTTGTTGCTCTGGTCATTCGGGTCCAATCGGCTTTACATGTGATGGCGCAGTACGGAGGCAGGCTCCGGTCGCGTGGCATCGGCGGGACAAGGATCCGGCTGTAGCGGAACCCGGCTGATGCGAAGTCATTGGCTGGTACCAACGCACTAGCTGATACTCAGGGCGATTCCGTCGAGAATATCGTGTTCACTGGCGACAGCCGAAGTGATCCTTCCCTCCGTTACCTCCGCGAGGTGCTCCAGTACACGGCGCCAGACCAGACCGCCGGCGCCGATGACGTCCACCCGGCCCGGATGCATGTACGGAAGTCCGGCCCGTTCGGCCTTGGACATGCCGAGGAGGTCCGTGCACGCCTCGCCGAATGTGCCGAGGGGAAGTTCCGCGCCGTGGATCGCCGCGGGCGAGTATTCCGGCAGCCGGAGCGCATGGGCCGTAATGGTGGTGACGGACCCTGCCACACCGACGACGGCGGTGGTGCGTTCCAGCGGAACGACCAGTCCCGCCTCGGTGATGGCGGCGTCGACGTCGGCCTCCGCCGCGGCGATCTGCTCCGGTGACGGCGGATCGTTGCGAAGATGGCGTTCCGTCATCCGGACACAGCCGACGTCCACGGATTTGGCGGCAATGACGCCGCTGGCGTCGCCGAGCACGAATTCGGTGCTTCCGCCGCCGAGGTCCACTACCAGCACGGGGTCGGCGCCGCGGGACGGGAGGACGCTGCTTGCGCCCGCGAAGGACAGGGCCGCCTCTTCATCGCCGGTGATCACCTCCGGTTCGACGCCCAGGATCTCGCGGATACCGTCCACGAACACGTTCCGGTTGCTGGCATCCCGGGTGGCGGAGGTGGCAACGAAGCGCACTTTCCCGGCCCCGTGTTCGCGGATCAGCGCGGCGTAGTCCGACGTGGCGGCGAAAGTGCGCTCCAGCGCCTCCTGTGCCAGTTCGCCGGTTGCGTCCACACCCTGGCCCAGCCGGACCACACGCATTTCGCGCACGACGTCGGTCAGCTTGGAACTGCTCCCGTTTCCCTCCACATCGGCGATCAGGAGACGGATGGAATTGGTTCCGCAGTCAATGGCGGCAACGCGGTTCACTGGGCAGCCTCCGTGGTGTTCCCGGTATTCTCGTCAGCGTGGTTGCTATCAGCGTGCCGCTTGGTCTTGCGGACGGGCGCCGGACGGCCCACGATGTCGGGGAGCCCCTGCGGCCCGTGACGGCTGAGGTCCTTGGACGGCGCTTCTCCGCCGGTATCCCAGGCGCCGTCGCAGTAGCAGCGGTCCGCGGTCCACCATTCACTGATGGCGGCAATGGCCTCATCACCGAGCGGATTGACGCCGGGACCGGCGGCCAGGGAATGGCCCACCAGGACGTGGAGGCATTTCACCCGGGTGGGCATCCCGCCGGCGGAGATGCCGTCGATCTCGGGCACGGCGCCAATGCCGGACCGTTCGCCAATCTCCGCCCGGGACACGAGGTACGCCTCGTGGGCGGCCCGGTAGCTTGCGGCGAGGGCGGAGTCCTCAGCGAGCTGTTCGTTCATCCGGTTCATCAGGCCGGCGGCCTCGAGCCGTGATACCGCCGACGTGATGACCGGGTGGGTCAGATAAAACGTGGTGGGGAACGGCGTTCCGTTGCTGAGCCGCGGTGACGTCGCCGCGACCAAGGGGTTGCCGCACACGCAGCGGGCGGGGATTTCGACGACGTCGCGCACGGGGCGCCCCAGCTGGCGGCTTAGCACGTCCAGGTCCCGGGCGGACGGGTGGCTGTACGCGGGTACGGTCGAGGCGTCTTCTGTCACGGGTTGCCCGCCCAGGGCGTTGTCGCCTACTGCATGCTGGTCCACTGGCGCGGCCGCCTTCCTGCCCTTGGAGGCTGACCCGTGGGAAAGCCGGCGGAGGGCACCGCCTCTAGTCTGTTGCCGAGCGCCTGATGGACTCCCAAAGCGAATCCACCCATGGCAGGTTGGCCGGGTCCTCTGCTGTTCCTGTTCCGGCCTGGCCACTGGCGGTCCCGGCCGGCAGATCGCTGCCAAACACCCAGTAGCCGGTTTCTCCCGGCATAACCATGTTAATGCGGTCGCGGGCCTGCTGTTTCACGTAGTTCGGGTCCTGCCAGCGGGACACCTGGAGTTTCAGGCCGTCCTGCTCGGTCTTCCGTGCGGCGATATCGGCCTCCAGCGCAGCGATCTCGGCCTTTTTGTCGATGAAGATCTTGACCGTAGGGGCCAGCATGATGGTGATGGCAATCATGACAACGGCCAGGGCCAGCATCCGGCCGGAGAAGGCCTTTGCGGGCACGGGATCCTGGCTGTCCGTCCCGCCCTTGGCAGCAGCACCCGAGGCGTTGGCGCCGGCTTGACTGCCTGCCGGCCGGCCGGCTGCCTGCTTGCCGGCTGCGACCCCGGCTTTGACCGAAGCGCCCAGCCGTCCGGCCGTGGTGGTTTTCGCGGGCGCGGCGGGCGTTTTGGCTTCGCCGTCAGCGGGCAGGTGGCGCGTTGCGCCGAAATCCGCGCGGATGACGTCAGCGCCGTCGTCGGCGTCCTTGGACTGACGCACCGCGGGCGTGGCCCGGGGAACCTTGGGACGTCGGGTTGCCATGACACTCCTTCAAAAGCGGACCACAAACAAAACCGGTGGCCATGGTCTTTCAACCATAGCCACCGGTGAGCTGTTTTTTTGGATGCTAGCCCTTGAAACGCGGGAAGGCGCTGCGTCCGGCGTAGCGTGCGGCGTCGTCGAGTTCTTCTTCGATGCGCAGCAGCTGGTTGTACTTGGCAACGCGCTCGGAGCGCGCCGGGGCACCGGTCTTGATCTGGCCCGCGTTGGTAGCAACGGCGATGTCAGCAATGGTGGTGTCCTCGGTTTCGCCGGAGCGGTGCGAGGTGATGGTGGTGTAACCGGCCCGCTGTGCCAGCGACACGGCGTCCAGGGTTTCGGTCAGCGAACCGATCTGGTTCACCTTCACCAGCAGGGAGTTGGCAGTAGCCGTGTCGATGCCGCGCTGCAGGATGGACGGGTTGGTGACGAAGAGGTCGTCGCCGACCAGCTGTACCTTGTCACCGATTGCGTCGGTGAGGGTCTTCCAGCCGTCCCAGTCGTTTTCATCCAGCGGGTCCTCGATGGAAACCAGCGGGTAGTCGGCCACGAGCTCGGCGTAGTAGGCGCTCATCTCGGTGGCGGAGAGGGCCTTGCCTTCGAACTGGTAGGCGCCGTCCTTGAAGAACTCGGAGGAGGCAACGTCCAGTGCCAGGGCAATGTCCTTGCCCGGGGTGTAGCCGGCGTTCTTGATGGCTTCCTGGATCAGGTCCAGTGCCGCGCGGTTGGACGGCAGGTTCGGCGCGAAGCCGCCTTCGTCGCCCAGGCCGGTGGAGAGGCCCTTGGCCTGCAGGACGGACTTGAGGTTGTGGTAAACCTCAACGCCCCAGCGCAGGCCCTCGGAGAAGGTCTCGGCACCGATCGGGACGATCATGAATTCCTGGATGTCCACATCGGAGTCGGCGTGCGAGCCGCCGTTGAGGATGTTCATCAGCGGAACGGGCAGGACGTGCGCGTTGGGGCCGCCCAGGTACTTGTACAGCGGCAGGTCAGCCGAGGCTGCGGCGGCGTTGGCCACTGCCAGGGAAACACCCAGGATGGCGTTGGCGCCGAGCTTGGACTTGTTGGGGGTGCCGTCCAGGTCGATCATGGCCTGGTCGATGCTGCGCTGGTCCGTGGCGTCGAAACCGGTCAGTGCCGGTGCGATCTGGTCGATGACGGCGTCGACTGCTTTCTGGACGCCCTTGCCAAGGTAGCGTCCCTTGTCTCCGTCGCGGAGCTCAACAGCCTCGTGTTCGCCGGTGGAGGCGCCGGAGGGAACTGCCGCGCGGCCGATCTGGCCATCGGAAAGCAGAACTTCAACTTCTACGGTCGGGTTGCCACGGGAATCGAGGATCTCGCGGGCGTGAATGGCATCGATAAGCGCCATGAATATGCTCCTTATGGTGAAGCGATTTACTGGGAAACTAGCGGAAAAACTCGACGTCCTCGTCAGGGACTAGCGTAGTCGAGAGTGGTGCACGTTACGGAAACCTATCCAGCACCCGGACGTCATGATCCCGTCCGGGGCAGGTCAGGGTGAGCAGGGCGGTGGCCGTCCTGGTACCGCCGGACTGCCCCACGGAGGGCGCGTTCGGCGTCGAACCCCCTGCTGCGGGCAGCGGCGACGAGCTCGAACAGGAGATCGCCGAGCTGGTTTTCGGAGTCCATGGGTTCGACAAGCCTAACCACCGGACCGACCCGCTCAACCACCGGACCCGCCGGCACAGCCAGCCCCGGGCGGAACCCGGGGGCCACCGCGAGCCCTGCACGGGCGGCCCGGTCCAACGACTTTTGGGCGCGCGCGAGGGCCGGAAGCCCTTGCGGAATTCCTTCGAAGGGATCACCGCGTTCCGGCTTCTCCGCCCGTTTGATGGAGTCCCAGTTCCGGACGATCTCCTCGACACTGGCCGGGAAGGTGTCCTGGAGCGAGCCGTCCGGCCGGAAGACGTGCGGGTTCCGGCGGATCATCTTTGCCGTGAGGCCTTGGACGACGTCGTCGAAACCGAAACTCCCGCGTTCCTCTGCGAGGCGGGCATGCAGCACCACCTGGAGCAGGACATCGCCCAGCTCCCCGCGGAGCTCTGCCTCGTCGGCGCCGGTTTCGATTGTTTCGGCCACCTCAAAGGCCTCCTCAAGGAGGTACTCCACCAGCGACTCGTGCGTCAGCGCCCCCATCCAGGGGCAGTGCTCCCTGAGGGCGGCTATGACACGCACCAGGGAGGCAACCGGAACTGAACCGTCGTTAGGCAAGGTTGGCGTAGGCGTCGTTGATGTACTCAACGAGGGCTTCCTTTTCCTCCAGCGGCAGGAAGGCGGCTTCGGCGGCATTGAGCGTGAGCTCCAGGATGTCGTCAAGGTCGTAGTCGAAGGTTTCCACGAGCAGTTCGAACTCGTCGGTGAGGGTCACGCCGCTCATCAGCCGGTTGTCCGTATTGATCGTGACATTGAAGCCGAGCTGGTACAGCATGTCCAGCGGGTGGCTTTCGATGCCCTCGCCGAAGCCGGCGATGGCTCCGGTCTGCAGGTTGGAGGAGGGGCAAATTTCCAAGGCGATGCCGCGGTCGCGGACCCAGCTGGAGAGTTCGCCGAGGGTCACCATGCCGATGTTCTCGTCGGCTTCCTCTGCGGAGTCCTCGTCGTCGAATTCGACCGTGATGTCCTCGGCGATGCGCACGCCGTGGCCGAGCCGCAGGGCACGGCCGTCGACGAGGGCGGACTGGATGCTTTCGAGCCCTGCCGCTTCGCCGGCGTGGACCGTGGCGGGGAAGTTGTGCTGGGCGAGGTAGGTAAACGCATCGCGGAAGCGGGACGGCAGGAAACCGTCCTCGGCTCCGGCGATGTCGAAGCCCACTGCTCCGTTGTTACGGTGGCGGACTGCCAGTTCGGCGATTTCCTGGCCCCGGTCGGCGTGGCGCATGGCGGTGATGAGCTGGCCCACCTGGATCTCCCGGCCGGTTTCGGCAACGGCGTCCACGCCGGCGTCAAGCCCTTCCTGGATGGCCTCGACCACTTCGTCGAGCGTCAGGCCCTTCTGCAGGTGCTGTTCCGGTGCCCAGCGGACTTCGCCGTACACCACGCCGTCGTCGGCCAGGTCTTCCACGAATTCCTTGGCCACCCGGAACAGACCCTCCTTGGTCTGCATCACGGCGATGGTGTGGTCGAAGGTCTCGAGGTAGCGGACCAGGGAGCCGGAATCAGCGGATTCGCGGAACCACTCCCCCAGCGCCACCGGATCGGTGGACGGCAGTGTGTGCCCAACGGCTTCCGCCAGTTCGATGATGGTGGCCGGGCGCAGGCCGCCGTCCAGGTGGTCGTGCAGGGATACCTTGGGGAGGCTCTTGAGGTCGAAGTCGATGGCAGGGGCAGCGTCAAGAATAGGCTCAGTCACGGTTCCAACCTTAGGGTCGGACGGCGTCCGGCGCCACCCGGTAGGGACGGCTGGGGCCGAAGCCCCTTTCAGCGGCCCGTTTCCGCTTCGGCGACGGCGGGCATGGCCAGCGGGGCGACCTCGGCGACGGCGTCCCGCTCGGCGCGCATTCCAGGTTCCGGGGAGGCTTCCCTGCCGGCCCCCGTCGTGGATGCCCCATCGGGACGTGCATCATCGTGTCGTCCCAGCCGTTTGTGCCACCAGCGCAGCAGGTGGTCGATGATGATGCCGAGGATGATGGCGAACACCACCGCAATGCCGGCGCCGAGCAGCGGATTGTCATGCAGCAAGGGGAAGGAACTCGCCAGCAGGCCTATCCCGATCGAGTAACCCACCCAGGTGACGCAGGCAAGTGCGTCCAGGATGAAGAACCTGCGGTGCGGGAAAGCGGTGGTGCCGGCAACGTAGTTGACTGCCACACGGCCCCACGGGATGTACCTGGCCGTGAAGATCAGGACGGCGCCGCGCTTCTCCAGCTCATAGTGGGCCCATGCGAAGACCTTCTGCACCTTGGGTTTGCGCATCCAGCGCCAGCGTTCAAGCCCGATCTTCCGCCCGAGCATGTAGGCCATGTTGTCTCCGGCGATGGCACCGACCAGCGCCGTCACGCCAAGGATCCAGAGGTTGGGTTCACCGCTTTGGCGCGAAAATGCCGCAAGCGCCACGATGAGTGTTTCGCTGGGGACAACCATCGCAAAGCCGTCAACAAAAAAGAACACCAGCAGGATCGGATATATCCACCATTGACCTGCGGCATGGAGCACTGCCTCATTGATAAATTCCACGCTGGGCCCTGCTCCTATAAAGTGACGGAAATCGCTATTTAGTGTCCCATGTCAGCGGCATAATCCGCTACGCTACGGCCCGGAAAAAGTGACCCGCGGTCCGGTGCTTCCCCACACCGTTCAGCGGACGCCGGACAGCCGGTCAGGGTCCCGGCGCGGCTTCCCCTGCGGGCTCCTCGGGCAGCCGGCCGCGGAGGCGGCTGATCAGGATGTCCACGATGATGCCGAGGAGGATCGCGCAGACGATGGCAATGGCGGCACCTAGCAGGTGGTTGTCTTCGAACCATTGCCCGAAAAACAGCCCGATTGCCACTGAGTAAGAGGACCAAAGCGCTGCGGACAAGACAGTCAGGCCCACGAAACGCAGGTGCGGGAAATGGGTGGCGCCCGCCGTGAGGTTGACGGCCACCCGGCCGATCGGCACAAACCGGGCCACGAGGACCAGCGACGCCGGCCGTTTCCGGAGTTCCCTCCCGGCCCAGTGAAAGGCGGCCTGCATCCGCGGCCCGCGCATCCACCGCCAACGGCGGGTGCCCACCCTCCGTCCGATCACGTAGGCGATGTTGTCGCCGCCGAAGGCCCCGAGTGCGGCCATGAGCATCAGAAGCCACGGGTTGGGGACATCGGCGGTCGCAGCGACCGCCGCCAGGCCAACAACCACCGACTCGCTGGGGATCGGCGGGAAGAACCCGTCGATCACGCAGCAGGCCAGCACCAGGAGGAGAACCCAGGGCTGCCCCGCCGCCGCGAGAATGAAGTCGTTGATAGCCTGCACAGTTTCCTAACGGCCGGGACCACCCGTTTTCTCCCCGGCCGGTCCACGGGCGGCCAGTAGCGCCGCTGCCGCAGGAACCCGGCCGGGGAGAACCAGAGGATCAGGCGATGCGGTCGATGATGAGTTTCTGCGCCGGCCGGGAGCCTTCCGGCGCGACGACGACGGACCCTTCGAGGGCTTCCCTGGCGCGCCCGAACTTCTCCGGGGTGTCCGTCAGCAGCGTCATCAGGGGCTCACCGGCACGGACCACGGCACCGGGCTTGGCGTGCAGCCGGACGCCGGCGCCTGCCTGGACCTGGTCCTCCTTGCGCGCCCGGCCGGCACCCAGCCGCCACGCGGCCACGCCAACGGCCAGGGCATCCAGCTCCACGAGGACACCGTCAGCCGGAGCGTAGACAATTTCGGATTCCCTGGCAACGGGGAGCTTGGCCCGGGGGTCCCCGCCCTGGGCCTCGATCATGCGGTTCCACACGTCCATGGCCCGGCCGTCCTTGAGTGCGGCGCGCGGGTCGGCGTCATGCACGCCGGCGCAGGCGAGCATCTCCTCCGCCAGCCGGACCGTCAGTTCCACGACGTCTTCCGGACCGCCGCCGGCCAGCACCTCCACCGATTCCTCCACCTCGATCGCGTTCCCGGCGGTCAGGCCCAGGGGTGTGTTCATGTTCGTCAGGAGAGCCACGGTGTTGACACCGGCATCCTTGCCCAGGGCCACCATCGTCTCGGCCAGTTCCCTGGCGCGGGCCTCGTCCTTCATAAAGGCGCCGCTGCCCACCTTGACGTCGAGGACCAGCGAGCCGGTACCCTCGGCGATTTTCTTGCTCATGATGGAGGAGGCAATGAGCGGGATGGCCTCCACCGTTCCCGTGACGTCGCGCAGGGCATAGAGCTTTTTGTCCGCAGGGGCCAATCCGGCGCCCGCGGCGCAGATCACTGCCCCGACGTCCTGGAGTTGAGCCATCATTTCGTCGTTGCTCAGCGCTGCGCGCCAGCCCGGGATGGATTCCAGCTTGTCCAGGGTGCCGCCGGTGTGGCCGAGGCCCCGGCCGGAGAGCTGCGGCACAGCCACTCCGAAAACAGCAACCAGCGGTGCCAGCGGCAGCGTGATCTTGTCTCCCACTCCCCCGGTGGAGTGCTTGTCCGACGTCGGCTTCACGCTGCCGTCGGCTCGCCTCAGTCCGGAGAAGTCCATCCGTTCGCCGGATGCGATCATCGCGGCGGTCCAGCGCGATATTTCCGCGCGATCCATGCCGTTGAGCAGGATGGCCATGTTCAGGGCGGCCATCTGCTCGTCGGCGATCGCGCCGCGGGTGTAGGCGTCGATGGTCCAGTCGATCTGGGCCGGGCTCAGGACGCCCCTGTCCCGCTTGATGCGGATGATGTCGACGGCGTCGAACGCTTCAGTATTGCTCGGGGTTGGTGTCACCGGGGTTCCTCCAGGTGTTGGGGACCAAAGGCATCGGGTAGCACCTGGTCCATTGTTTTGATTCCCTGCGTGGTCATGAGTTCCATGTCGGGTGCCCGGAATTCGTACAGCAGTTGCCGGCAGCGTCCGCACGGCATCAGGATGTTGCCTCCGGCGTCCACGCAGTAGAAGGCGCGCAGCAAGCCCCCTCCGGTCATGTGCAGGTTGCCCACCAATGCGCATTCGGCGCACAGCGTCAGGCCGTAACTGGCATTTTCGACGTTGCAGCCGCTCACAATCCGGCCGTCCGCGGTGAGGGCCGCTGCCCCCACCGCGAACTTCGAATATGGCGCGTACGCGTTCTTCATGGCTGAAACGGCGGCTGCTTCGAGAGCCGTCCAGTCGATATCGCGGCTTTCCAGGCCGGTGCCTGTGCGCGACGGATCCTTGTCCACCGCCGTCATCCCTTGACGTACGGTATGCCGCTGGCGGCCGGCGGCCTGGAGCGGCCCACCAGCCCAGCCACGGCGAGAACCGTCACCAGGTACGGCAGCATGGCCATGAACTGGCTCGGAACCGGCGTGCCGATGATGGTCACAATACTCTGCAGGTTGTCCGCAAAGCCGAACAGCAGCGCCGCGAAGAAGGCCCCGATCGGGTTCCACCGGCCGAAGATCAGCGCTGCCAGGGCAATGAAGCCGCGTCCGCCCGAGATCTCCTTGGTGAAGCTGTCGATGGCCACCAGGGTGAAGAAGGAGCCGCCGATGCCTGCAACAGCACCGCCGAGGGTGACGTTCCAGAAGCGTGTGGCGTTGACCTTGATGCCCATGGTGTCCGCGGCCTGCGGGTGCTCCCCGACGGCCCGGACGCGAAGGCCCCACTTGGTCTTGAAGAGGCCGACCCACACCACGATGACCGCAATGTACATCAGGTAGCCCACCACGGACTGCTTGAAGAGGATAGGCCCGATCACCGGGATGCTGGACAGCACGGGGATGTCGATGATGGGCAGCCGTCCCGGTGAATTGAACTGCGCCTTGTTTGCCTGCATCACAGTGCTGAACAGGAAGCCGGTCAGGCCCGAAACCAGGACGTTGAGGACCACGCCCACGATGATCTGGTTGACCAGGTATTTGATGCTGAAGACCGCCAGGACCATGGAGACGAGGGCACCGGCAACGGCCGCTGCCAGCAGCCCGATGAAGGGGCTCCTGGTCAGCGTGGCCACCATCGCGGCGGTGAAGGCACCGCCAAGCAGCTGGCCTTCAATCGCGATGTTGACGACGCCGACGCGTTCGCAGAGCACACCGGAAAGGGATCCGAACACGAGCGGAACGGCGAGCGTTACGGAACCGGCGATGAGTCCGGCCAGCGAGATGCTCGGTGTGCGGGCGCCGCCCACCACCCAGATCAGGAACGCTGCCACGAAGAGCACGATGAAGACGATGGGCAGCCAGCCGGGAGAAGCTTCGTTCCGCGTCTTGAGGTACACCGCGTAGGCGGCGAGGCCCAGCATCAGGACCGACAGGACGATTCCGCCCAGGAAAGCCGGAACTTCGATGGCCGGAAGCTGGAAGAAATCGCCGCTGGAGGAAATCCCGAACTTGGCCGTCTGGTTAGGCCCCATGACGCCGAAGAAAATGAACGCGACGACGCCGAGGACGGCCAGCAGGACCGGCACCTTCCACGTCACGGGTTTCGCGGATACCGCGGGGGCATTGTCTGCGGCAGTCCGCTGTGTTCCCGGCTGGGGCTTTCCCTGCTGCGGCTTTCCCGGAACGGGTGATGTTGCTGTTGTGCTCATGCTGCACCTCCGGTGGTTGCTGCAGTCGTGGACTTGCCGGCCGCTGCGGCCTTCTTCTTGCGGGGATTGAGCCCGAAGAGGGCACGCACCAGCGGCGGCGCCGCGATGAACAGCACGATCAGTGACTGGACCACGAGCACGATGTCGATCGGGGTCCCGGTCTGGATCTGCATCTGTACCGCGCCGGCGCGGAAGGCGCCGAACAGCAGGCCGGCGGCGAAGGTGCCCCACGGCGTCGAGCGTCCCAGGAGTGCAACGGTGATGGCGTCGAAACCGTAGGTGGCGGCAACGCCGTCGGTCAGGACTTTTTCTGTCCCCGCCACCTGCGCCACGCCGGACAGGCCCGCCAGGGCGCCGGCGATCGCCATGACCAGGACCGTGGCGCGCGGGACGTTGATGCCGGCGGTCAGTGCTGCTTTGGGGTTTGCCCCGACCGCACGGAATTCGAAGCCCACGGTGGAGCGGTTCAGCAGCCACCAGACAAAGACCGTGGCCGCGATGGCCAGGACAAAGCCGAGGTGGAGCCGGTACTGGGTCCCGAAAATCTGCGGGTACACCGCTGTGGGATCCAGAATCGGCGAAATGGGGTTGGACTCCCCCGGCCGCTGGAACGCCGGAGTATTCAACAGGTATCGCAGGAAGTACAACGCAATGTAGTTGAACATGATGGTCAGGATGACCTCATGGGCCCCGGTGCGGGCCTTCAGCAGGCCAACGAGTCCGCCCCAGATGGCGCCGCCCACGATGCCGGCCACAAGGACCAGCATCAGGTGCAGGCCCAGCGGCAGGTGCAGTGCGAAACCGACCCAGGCGGCGAGGATGCCGGCCATGATGATCTGGCCCTGGGCACCGATGTTAAACAGGCCTGCCCGGAATGCCAGCGCAACGCCCAGGCCCGCGGTGATCAGCGGGGTGGCGATGGTGAGGGTTTCCATCAGCGGAGCGAACTGCACCGCAACGCTGGAACCGCGGGGGTTGAAGACGGACCCCTGGAACAGCGCGACGTACGAGCGCGTCGCCGCGGTCCAGACAGCCGAGAGGAAGTCCGAGGGCCGGGCAAAGAGGTAGCTTGCCGTGGCACCCACCTGCTTGTCCGTGCTGGCAATCAGCAGTCCGCCGAGGATCAGGGCCAGCAGGACGGCCAGCACCGACACCATGCCGCTGCCGGTGAAGATCCGCCGGACCAGGGTGTCCGCCCCGCCCGGAACGGTGCCGCTCTGGGCGGAAACGGGGACAGCCGAAGGCCGCATCGCCCCGCCGGCCGTGTCCAGCGCTGCGGCGGCTGCGGCCTCTTCGGCCGGCGCCTGGGGTTCGGCACGTTGCGGCTCGGGGGCCTGGGCGTCGCGGTGGTCCGCCGCGTTTACATCAGCCACGTGTTTGGGATTGTCCTGTTCAGTCACTGGTCGCCTCCTTCGGCACCGGAGGTGGAAGTCTGGACGGGCTGGTGCCCGCTGGTCTTGCTGCCGCCGCTGTGGGCGACATCAGCGTGGGCGGTTTCCGGGGAAAGCCCTGCCATCATCAGGCCCAGGACGTCGCGTCCGGTGCCGGCCGGGACGATCCCGACCAGCTTGCCCTTGTAGAGCACTGCGATCCGGTCGGCGAGTTCGATCACCTCGTCCAGTTCGGTGGACACGATCATCACGGGAGTGCCATGGTCCCGTTCGGCCACGATGCGCTTGTGCAGGAACTCGATGGATCCGACGTCCACGCCGCGGGTGGGCTGGGAGGCGATGAAGAGCCGCAGCGGCCGGGAGAGTTCCCGGGCCATCACGACCTTCTGCTGGTTGCCGCCGGACAGTGTGCCGGCCGCGAGCGAACCCGAGGGGGTGCGCACGTCAAACTCGTCGATCCGGGTCTTGGCGTTCTCCAGGACCTTGGCCGGGCTCATGCTGATGCCCTTGGCGAACGGAGGCTTGTCATAGCGGTCCAGGACCAGGTTCTCCGCGATCGAGAAGGCACCGATCAGGCCGTCGACCGAGCGGTCTTCCGGCACGAAGCCGACGCCCGCGTTCAGGACATCCTTGACGCTGCGGCCCAGAAGTTCTTCGCCGTCCAGGAGGATTGAGCCGTGGGCGCGTTCCTGGAGGCCCAGGATTGCCTCGGTCAGTTCCGTCTGGCCGTTGCCCTGGACGCCGGCGACGGCAAGGATCTCGCCGCGTGCGATGTCGAAGCTGATGCCGTCCACAACGTGCTGGCCTGTCGGGGCGATCACGGTGAGGTCCTTGACCTGGAAAGTGGTCTCCTGGGGCTTGGCCGGGGCCTTGTCCAGTGTCAGGTTCACGGCGCGGCCCACCATCAGGGAAGCGAGTTCCGTCGTCGAGGCGCCCGGGTCGGCGGTGCCGACGACTTTGCCGCGCCGGATCACGGTGATGGTGTCGGAGACGGCCTTGACCTCGCGGAGCTTGTGCGAAATGAAGACGATCGAGGTGCCGTGGCTCTTGAGCTGGCGCATGATGTCGAGCAGCTCATCGGTGTCCTGCGGGGTCAGCACGGCGGTGGGCTCGTCAAGGATGAGCACCTTGGCGTCGCGGACCAGGGCCTTGATGATTTCCACGCGCTGCTGCACCCCGACGGGAAGATCCTCGATCAGGGCGTCGGGATCGACGTCGAAACCGTATTTGTCGGAGATCTCCTTGATCTTCCGGCGGGTGTCATCCAGGTTCAGGAATCCGCCGGCCTTGGTGGTTTCCGCGCCCAGGGCGACGTTTTCGGCGACGGTGAACACCGGGACCAGCATGAAGTGCTGGTGCACCATGCCGATGCCCGCAGCCATCGCGTCACCCGGGCCGCGGAAGGTGACGGCCTTGCCGTCCACCAGGATTTCGCCCTCACTTGGCTCGTACAGGCCGTACAGGACATTCATCAGCGTGGACTTGCCAGCGCCGTTTTCACCAAGCAAACAATGAATTTGCCCGGGTTCAACAACCACATCGATGTGATCGTTGGCAACAAGGGAGCCGAAGCGTTTGGTGATCCCTCTGAGTTCAAGTTTCAAAACTCTGACCAATCTCGAAGCGTCCGGAAAATGTGCCCGGACGGGATATGTGGCTGCAGCACCAGCCTAGTGCCTGCAGCCTTTGGCGGAGCGGGCGGCGCAGCCCGGAAAAGCCGACGCTCAACGCAAAGCGCCACCGCCCGGAAGTCAATGACCAACCGGGTGGTGGCGCTTTGCGGAGGGAATTAGGCCTTCGGGCTCGCTGCCGACTCGACCTTCAGCTTGCCGTCGATGATGTCCTTTTTGATCTGTTCCAGTTCGGTCTTCAGTTCCGCGGGAACCTGGGACTCCAGATCGTGGAACGGAGCCAGCTGCACGCCGTCGTTCGCGAGGGTGCCGACGTACGGCGTGTTGCTGAACTTGCCGTCCTTGTCTTCCTTCACGACGGTCTCCACTGCTTCGCCCATCTGCTTCATGACGGAGGAGAGCATGATGTCCTTGTAGTCAGGGGCGGTGAGGAAGCCGTCGGAGTCAACCCAGATGAGCTTGACGTCCTTGCCTGCCGCCTTGGCTTCCTTGAGTGCTGCGCCTGCTCCCTTGCCGACGGGGCCGGCAACGGGCATCACGATGTCTGCGCCCTGGTCTAGGAAGTTCTGGGTCAGCTGCTTGCCCTTGTCCTGCTTTTCGAAGTCGCCGGTGAAGCTGCCGTCCTGCTTCGCCTTGTCCCAGCCAAGGATCTTGACGTCCTTGCCCTTCTGTTCGTTGTAGTACTTCACACCGTCGGCGTAGCCGTCCATGAAGATGGTGACCGTGGGGATCTTGATGCCGCCGAAGGTTGCCACCGTTCCGGTCTTGGTGGAGCCTGCCGCCAGGTAGCCGGCCATGAAGGCAGCCTGGGCGGTGTCGTAGATGATCGGCTTGACGTTGCTGATGGGGGTCTCGTAGCCGAAGTCGATGATGGCGAAGTGGCTGTCCGGGTTGGCGGTGGCCTGTGCCTTGGTGGCATCGCCGAGGAGGAAGCCGACCGTCACGGTCAGGTCGCAGCCTGCGGTGACCATGGCCCGGAGGTTCGGCTCGAAGTCGTTGTTGGTCTTGGACTCGACCTGGTTGACCTTGATCCCGAGATCCTTTTCGGCCTTCTTCAGGCCTTCGTAGGAGGACTGGTTGAACGACTGGTCGTCGAATCCACCCGAGTCGGACACGATGCAGCCCGTGTAGTCGCTGGCGGTGGCGCTGGCGGTGCTGCCCGCTTCCGGGGCAGCACCGCAGCCGGTCAGCAGCAGAGCGGCCGCCCCGGCGGTGGCAACTCCGGTCATTGAACCGCGCTTGAGGGTTGCACGCAGTGAGTTCTTCAATTTTCCTCCAGGAACAAAGAGATAGGCGCTACGACGGGAGTTCAATGAGTGTCCGTTTCGAATGCTCCACACTGAAATTCTGTTTTCACTGATGGTTTCGCAGCACTGCGCCGAGGCGCACTGATGACAGCTACTGTAGTGGCCTGGAACACGTCCGGGCACCACGCCGCCACCCAAGCGAGGAGATTGTTGAGAACTTGTTACCTACCGGTAGCCGCCACCGCAAGTCACGTCCATTTCCCTAGATTCGGACCAGCATCTTCCCGGTGTTGGCGCCGTCGAGGAGGTCCATAAACGCCTGCGGGGCATTTTCCAGGCCGTCCACGACTGTCTCGTCGTAGCGCACGGTGCCGTCAGCAACCCAAGCGGACACAGTCCTTACGAACTCATCCATGTGCTGCCAATAGCCGCCGACCAGGAATCCCTTGAGGGTCAACTGCTTGCCAATGGCCTGCATGAGGTTACGGGGGGCGGCAGACGGTTCGGTCGAGTTGTACTGCGCGATGGCGCCGCACATGGCCACGCGGCCGCCCACCGTGAGTGCAGACAGTGCTGCTTCAAGGTGTTCCCCGCCGACGTTGTCGAAGTACACGTCGATCCCGCGCTCCCCCGCTGCCGCTGCGAGCTGCCCGGCCACCGGGCCGTCGTTGTAGTTGAACGCGGCGTCGAAGCCAAGCTCCAGCAGCCGCGCCACCTTTTCCGGCGACCCCGCACTGCCGATAACCCGGGACGCGCCCATCGCCTTGGCAATCTGTCCCACGAGCGAACCGACCGCACCCGCGGCGCCGGAAACGAAGACCACTTCTCCGGGCTTGAAATCAGCAACCTTCAGGAGGCCCGCGTAAGCCGTCAGGCCGGTCATGCCCAGGGCTCCGAGGAATGCCGACGCGGGCGCCAGGTCGGTACGCGCCAGGGATGTGGCCGCGGCATCAAGCACCGCGAATTCGCGCCAGCCGAGTGAATGTACGACGACGTCCCCCACCTTGCGTTCCTCCGACCGGGACGCGATCACCTCACCGACGGCGCCGCCGTCGAGCGCTGCATCCAGCGCAAACGGCGCTGAATAGGACTTGACGTCGTTCATGCGGCCACGCATGTAGGGATCGACGGAGATGAACTGGTTGCGGACCAGGACCTGGCCGTCCTGCAGTTCCGGGAGCTCCGACTCGGCCAGACGGAAGTTCTCCGGGACGGGCCGGCCGTGCGGGCGGGATGCCAGCTGGATCTCGCGGGTTGTCCGGGGAAGGGTTGTGGTGTTGGCGCTCATGCGGCCACCTCCAGAATCTTGATGTCTACGTTGATGTTGCCGCGGGTGGCATTGGAATAGGGGCAAATCTGGTGCGCCTTGGCCACCAGCACCTCCGCCGTCGCCAGGTCCAGGGCGGGCAAGGCAATTTCGAGTTCAGCGGCCAGGCCGTAGCCCACACCGTCCCCAAGTGCACCGAAGTGGATCTTCGCTGCCACTGCGGAGTCCGTCAGGTCGGCCTTTTCTTGACGGCCCACCAGGCGCAGGGCTGAGTGGAAGCACGCGGCGTAGCCGGCAGCGAACAGCTGTTCGGGGTTGGTGCCCTGGCCGTTGCCGCCCAGTTCAACCGGGCTGGCCAGGGTGACGTCAAGCCTGCCGTCCTTAGTGCGGGCGTTCCCGTCCCGTCCTTCGCCCGAGGCGAGTGCTTCAGCTGTATAGAGAGTCTTCACGTGGTTCCGTTCTGTTGGATGGAAATTCTGTTCGACCGAAATCCTGCTAGCGGGAGGAGTGGAGGGCCGCCGTGAGCCTGCCCAGGGTTTCCCTGAGCTGGTCGAGCTCTGCCGCGGACAGGCCTGCGGCATCTGCGAGCTGCTGGGGAATGGCTGTGGCCCGGGCGCTCAGTGCGGTGCCGGAGTCCGTGAGGAAGACCTCCACCCGGCGCTCATCCTCGGCCGAACGCCGCCGCTCCACCAGCCCCAGCGATTCGAGTCTTTTCAGCAACGGGGAGAGGGTACCCGAGTCCAGGCCCAGCTCCTCCCCCAGTTCGCGGACGCTGCGGGGCTGCTCTTCCCAGAGCACCAGCATGACGAGGTACTGAGGATAGGTCAGGCCAAGCTCATCCAGCATGGGGCGGTACACAGCCGTGGCCGCCTTCGATGCGGAGTAGAGCGCAAAGCACACCTGGCGGTTGAGTCTGGGAGCGTCGGTCATATGAAAAACGATATCGCACAATTAGATTGTGCACAACTTATCCGGCGGCTAAAACACATACGGACAGTTAAGGGCCCCGGTTCAGGGGTCTTAACTGTCCGTTCGCGCCCGGGGTGGGGCTAGAGGTCGCGGATGGTGCGGAGCGCTGCCGCGGTGAGGACCTGGATGCCGTACCCCAGGGCACGCTCGTCCAGGATGTAGTCGCCCCGGTGAAGGTCGTACTCCTCGCCGCCGGGGGTCTTGGTGCCAAGCCGCATCATCGCGCCCGGCAGCTCGGCCAGGAACCAGGCGAAATCCTCCCCGCCCATGGACTGGGGCGTGAGGACCACCGCACTTTCGGCGATTTCAGCGCGCGCGGCTGCCTCGATCAGGGCCGTCTCATGTTCGGAGTTGACCACCGGCGGAACGCCCCGGGTGTGCTCCAGCCGGACGTCCACGTTGTAGGGCCCGGCAACCTGGTGGACCACTTCGTCCAGGAGTTCGCCTGCGCTGTGCCAGGCGTCGCGGTCCAGGCAGCGCATGGTGCCTGCCATATAGCCCGTGCCCGGAATGGCATTCGGCGCGGAGCCGGCGGAGATGTGTCCCCACACCACGGAGACCCCGCTGCGAACGTCCACGCGGCGAGACAGCACGGCCGGCACGTTGACGGCGATCTGCGCCAGCGCGAAAACGAGGTCCTCGGTGAGATGGGGTCGAGAGGTGTGGCCGCCGCGTCCGGACAGCTCAATCCTGATGGTGTCCGACGCCGAGGTGATGGCACCGATCCGGGTGCCGATCTTGCCCACCTCGATACGGGGATCGCAGTGCAGGGCAAGGATGCGCGGCACGCCGTCGAGCACGCCCTGCTCGATGCAGGAGTGCGCTCCGCCGGGCATGGTCTCCTCGGCAGGCTGGAAAATGATCCGGACCGTGCCGCCCAGCGGGGATTCCTGGTGCATGCGGTGCAGCACGAGGGCGATCCCCAGCATGGTGGTGGTGTGCACATCGTGGCCGCAGGCATGGGTGACACCGTGGTTCTTGGACGCGAACGGAAGCCCGGTTTCCTCAATGATGGGGAGGGCGTCGATGTCCCCGCGGAGGGCGGTGGCAATGGGACCCTCACCGACGTCGACAGTGAGGCCCGTGCCTTCAAGCCGGCGCGGCTTAAGCCCGGCGGCTTCGAGCCGTTCCGCCAGCTTGTTCGTGGTCCGGAACTCCTTGAAGGACAGTTCAGGATGCGCATGGAGGTCACGGCGGAAATCGATCAGTTCCGGCAGCAGCGGCTCCAGCCACGGCCCCACGAGGGCGGTGGGCTCGGCTTCAGTAGTGTAATTGCGCACAAAACAACTCTAGCGAGGCTCCCCCGAATACCCGCATCAGCGTCGGAGGTTACGTATCCGGGAGCCGGCTCCCGGCGTCTGGAACGGCTCAGCCCAGTCTTCCCGGCGGGTGCCGGTGAGACTGGGCTGAATAGGGTTTGCCGGGTCCGTTTTAGAGGACGTCGGTGTCGCCGCTGGCCTTGAGCGCGTCCACGGCTGCTTTGACCCGCTGGGAGTGCGCCATGGTGGTGACCAGCAAAGCGTCCGGGGTGTCAACGATGACAACGTCCTTGATGCCGATCAACGCGATGACGCGCTTGGTGTCCGTGACAACCACACCGCTGGCGTTTTCGGTGAACACGCGGGCGCCTTCACCGAGGACGGTCACATCGTCCACTTCCTTCGCACTGTTGAGCCGGCCCACGGAGGCAAAGTCGCCGACGTCGTCCCAACGGAAAGTTCCCGGCACGACGGCGACGTCCCCGGCAGCCGCGGCAGGCTCTGCCACCGCATAGTCGATGGCGATCTTCGGCAAGGTGGGCCAGACACGGGCGGTAACCTCATCGCGCTCCGGGGTGTCCCAGGCCTGCGCGATTTCCGTGAGCCCCTTGAAGAGCTCAGGCTGGTTCGCTTCGAGGTGCTTCAGCATCAGCGACACCGGAGCAACGAACATACCCGCGTTCCAGACGTACTCTCCGCTGTCCACGTACTGCTGGGCAACGTCCTCGCTGGGCTTTTCCACGAATTCCACTACGGCCTGCGCGCTCGGGGCGTTCGCAATCGACAGCTTCTGGCCCGCACGGATGTAGCCGAACCCGGTGGACGGGTGCGTGGGCTTGATGCCGATAGTGACGATCTTGCCGGCCGCAGCCGTATGAATGGCCTCGCGCACCGCGTCCTGGAAGAGGTCGTCGGGGCTGATCACCTGGTCCGCGGCGAAGGAGCCCATGATGATCTCCGGATCCCGCTGGTACAGGATGGCGGCCGCGAGGCCGATGGCCGCGCCGGAGTCCTTGGGCTCGCTTTCCAGCACCAGGTCGGACTCCTGGATCTCCGGGAGCTGGCTGCACACGGCATTCCGGTGGGCAACGCCGGTAACAACCAGCACGCCTTTACCGGCAAGCGGTTCCAGTCGGTCGTAGGTTGCCCGCAGCAGCGTGCTGCCGGAACCGGTGAGATCGTGAAGAAATTTAGGGGCTGCTGCACGTGACAGGGGCCAGAGGCGGGTCCCCACTCCGCCTGCAGGAATTACCGCAATAAAACGGTCCAGCGGTGAATTCCGGCTTGTCACTATGTCTGTACTCATCACGGCCTACTTTAGCCGACCCCCGCCCCGAGACCGGCAGATGCGCTTTGGGCGACGCCGCCGGGACAGCCACAATGTGGCGTTCGTCTCAAAAATGCGCAAAAACCGCGCGGGGAGGCGTCACCAAGGAGTTCCTGAATTGAATAAGCTGTGAGCGAAGCCTAGATTTAGGCTTGAGCTTACGAGTGCTCTCGCAGCAGGCGTTCCCCCCGCGTGGATCCCATGCCAGCGCCGCTGTGTTGCAGGGAGGTTTATTCAGTGCCGACAAAACCAGCTGGCACCTTGTACCGCGGCCGTGAAGGCATGTGGTCCTGGGTTGGACACCGCATTACCGGTGTAGTGATTTTCTTCTTCTTGTTGGTCCATGTGCTGGACACCTCATTGGTGCGCGTGTCCCCCGAGGCATACACCGCCGTGATCGGCGCCTACAAGAACCCCCTGATGGCCCTGGGTGAAACGGGCCTTGTCGCAGCGATCGTGTTCCACGCCTTCAACGGCCTGCGGATCATCGCCGTCGACTTCTGGAAGAAGGGCGCGAAGTACCAGCGCCAAATGCTGTGGACGGTCCTGATTCTCTGGGTCATCGTCATGGTGGGCTTCTCCATCCGCCACCTTTCCCTCGCCTTTGGAGGTCACTAAGCCATGACTGCAACCATTCAGAGTCCCCGCAGCGGAAAAGACGGCGGAAAACCGGGCGCAGGGCTGATTGCCCCCAAGTACCGCCGCAGCGGCGCGTCGAAGGGCAACTTCGAAATGGCTGCCTGGCTGTTCATGCGGCTTTCGGGCGTTGTCCTGGTAGTCCTGATCTTCGGGCACCTCTTCGTCAACCTCCTGGTGGGCGAGGGCATCCATGCCATTGACTTCGGTTTCGTGGCCGGCAAGTGGGCCGATCCGTTCTGGCAGTTCTGGGACCTGGCCATGCTCTGGCTTGCCATGCTGCACGGCACCAACGGCGTCCGCACCATCATCAACGACTACGCCGAGAAGGATTCCACCCGTTTCTGGCTGAAGATCGTCCTCTACGCCGCAACGGCTGTCATCATCATCCTGGGCACCCTGGTGATCTTCACCTTCAACCCGTGCCCGCTGGACGTCAACGGCGTACCGCTGCCCGGCGGCTTCTGCCCCGCAGCCTAGCGGCACCTTCCTCCCGGGGGGATCAGCCGTGCCCGCACTGAGCGGGCCGACGGTTTTACGGTGCAGGCTCCGCCCGCCCGTGGTTTTATAGCGAATTTTGAGAGAAAGAGCGTCTGGTATGCAGGTCCATAAGTACGACGTCGTCATCGTCGGTGCCGGTGGCGCTGGCATGCGCGCCGCGATCGAATCCGGTCAGCGCGCGCGCACAGCAGTACTGACCAAGCTCTACCCCACCCGCTCGCACACAGGTGCGGCGCAGGGTGGCATGTGTGCGGCACTGGCCAATGTCGAGGAAGACAACTGGGAGTGGCACACATTCGACACCATTAAGGGCGGCGACTACCTGGTGGACCAGGACGCGGCCGAGGTCATGGCGAAAGAAGCCATCGACGCCGTGCTGGACCTGGAAAAAATGGGTCTGCCGTTCAACCGCACGCCGGAAGGCCGGATTGACCAGCGCCGCTTCGGCGGCCACACCCGTGACCACGGCAAGGCCCCTGTCCGCCGCGCCTGCTACGCCGCTGACCGCACGGGCCACATGATCCTGCAGACGCTCTACCAAAACTGCGTCAAGCACAACGTTGAGTTCTACAACGAGTACTACGTCCTGGATCTCCTGACGGTCGAGGAAGACGCAGTCCGCGAAGACGGCACGCCCTTCAAGCAGAAGCGTGTTGCCGGCGTCGTGTCCTACGACCTCGCTTCCGGCGAACTGCACGTGTTCCAGGCCAAGTCGGTGGTTTTCGCCTCCGGCGGCGCTGGCAAGGTGTTCAAGACCACGTCCAACGCCCACACCCTGACCGGCGACGGCATGGGCATCGCGTTTCGCCGCGGCATTCCCCTGGAGGACATGGAGTTCTTCCAGTTCCACCCGACCGGCCTTGCCGGCCTGGGCATCCTGCTGTCGGAAGCCGCGCGCGGCGAAGGCGCCATCCTCCGCAACTCGGAGGGTGAGCGCTTCATGGAGCGCTACGCCCCCACCATCAAGGACCTTGCACCGCGTGACATCGTGGCCCGCTCCATGGCCAACGAGGTCCGCGAAGGCCGCGGGTGTGGACCGAACAAGGACTACGTGCTCCTTGACCTGACCCACCTGGAGCCCGCGCACATCGACGCCAAGCTGCCGGACATCACCGAGTTTGCCCGTACCTATCTCGGCGTTGAGCCCTACACGGAGCCGGTTCCGGTGTTCCCGACGGCGCACTACGCCATGGGCGGCATCCCGACGAACATCACCACCGAAGTCCTGCAGGACAACGACACCGTGGTGCCGGGCCTCTACGCGGCCGGCGAAGTGGCCTGCGTTTCGGTTCACGGCTCCAACCGCCTGGGCACCAACTCCCTGCTGGACATCAACGTGTTCGGCAAGCGCGCCGGCATCGCCGCCGCGGAGTACGCCAAGACGGCTGACTTCGTGGACCTCCCGGCCGACCCGGAGGCGTACACCATCGAACTGCTGGACATTGCCCGCAACGGCAACGGCGACGAGAAGGTGGCCGTGATCCGCAAGGAACTCCAGGACACCATGGACGCCAACATGCAGGTGTTCCGCACGGCTGACACGCTGAACCAGGTCCTCAGGGACATCGAGTCCTTCGAGGAGCGGTACAAGCGCATCAGCGTCCAGGACAAGGGCAAGCGCTTCAACCTTGACCTGCTCGAGGCCGTTGAACTGGGCTTCCTGCTCGAACTGGCCAAGGTCATGACCGTTGCAGCCCTGCACCGGGAGGAGTCCCGCGGCGGACACTTCCGCGAGGACTTCCCGGAACGTGACGACGAAAAATTCATGAAGCACTCCATGGCGTACAAGGACGACCACGCCCCGGCTGACGGCTCTGCAGAAGCAATTGCCGGCATCCGCCTGGCCACCAAACCGGTTGTCTTTACCCGCTACGAGCCGATGGTGAGGAAGTACTAAGATGTCCGCCGAACTTGCTGAGCCAGCCTCAAAGATCGAACTGCCCGCGCACATCGGAGGCGGCGGAGAGATCCCGACGTTCGACGTCACCCTGCGCGTGCGCCGTTACAACCCTGAGGTTTCCGAGGAAGCCACCTGGGACGACTTCAAGGTCACCATGTACGGCACCGACCGTGTGCTGGACGCCCTGCACAAGGTCAAGTGGGAAATTGACGGCAGCGTCTCCTTCCGCCGTTCCTGCGCCCACGGCGTCTGCGGTTCCGATGCCATGCGCATCAACGGCCGCAACCGCCTTGCGTGCAAGACCCTGCTGAAGGACCTGGACACGACCAAGCCCATCACCGTGGAACCCATCAAGGGCCTGCCGGTGGAGAAGGACCTGATCGTGGACATGGAGCCGTTCTTCCAGTCCTTCCGCGAAGTCATGCCGTTCCTTATCAACAAGGGCCACGAGCCTACCAAGGAACGCCTGCAGTCCGCCGAGGACCGTGAGCGCTTCGACGACACCACCAAGTGCATCCTGTGCGCCGCGTGCACGTCCTCCTGCCCGGTCTTCTGGACCGACGGCCAGTACTTCGGCCCGGCAGCGATCGTCAACGCCCACCGCTTCATCTTCGATTCCCGTGATGACGCCGGCGACATGCGCTTGGAGATCCTCAACGACAAGGAAGGCGTGTGGCGCTGCCGCACCACCTTCAACTGCACCGAAGCATGCCCCCGCGGCATCCAGGTCACGCAGGCCATTGCAGAGGTCAAGCAGGCAATCCTCTCCCGCAAGATCTAGCACCCGCTAACCACGAAAACCACGACGACGGCGCCTCTCACCTTTCAGGTGGGGGCGCCGTCGTCGTTTCACGGCACGTTACCGCCCCCTACGAAAGGGTCCCCATGTCCCGCTCCGAAAAAGTCAGCTTCGAAGGATCCACCGGCGAATTGCTCTCCGGCATCATTGACATGCCGGAAGGCCCGGTGAAGGGCTGGGGTGTGTTCTCGCACGGCTTCACGCTGGGCAAGGACAGCCCGTCGGCGTCCAGGATGTGCAAGGCGCTGGCCGACAACGGGGTGGGGATGCTCCGCTTCGACAACCTGGGGCTGGGCGATTCCGCCGGGTACTGGTCCGAAGGTTCCTTCAGCCACAAGGTGGCGGACACCGTCAAGGCCGCGGAGTTCATGCGCGCCGAAGGAAGGCCGGTCTCGCTGCTGGTGGGGCATTCGTTCGGCGGAGCCGCCGTCCTGGCGGCGGCAAAGGAAATTCCCGGACTTGACGCCGTGGCCACCGTGGGAGCCCCGTTCTCGCCCAAGCACGTGGCCCATGTGTTTGATGCGGCGCTGGACCGGATCCTCAGCGAAGGCAGCGCGGAGGTGGACCTGGGCGGCAAGCGTGTGGAGATCCGCCGGCACTTCGTGGAGGACCTGGAGAATGCGGACCTGACCGACTGCATCAAGCGGCTCGGGAAGCCCCTGATGGTCCTGCACTCCCCCACGGACAACACCGTCGGGATCGAGAATGCCAGCACCATCTTCCAGACGGCGCGGCACCCGCGCAGCTTCGTGTCGCTGGAAGGCAGCGACCACCTGCTGACCGGCAAGGGCCAGGCCGCCCGGGCCGCGAAGATCATATCCGCGTGGGCCGACCAGTACCTCGACGCCAACCGCTAGCGGCGGGCTACTTGCCGATGGCCGCCTTGCTTTCGCTGATCCACTGCTCCGCAGCCTTTTCCGGCGAGAGCCGCTTGAACAGGACATCAGTGTTGATGCGGGCCGTGATCTCAGCGACGGCAGTTGAACCGGTGGGACCAATGAAAGTAGGCGCAAAGTCCATCTTGCCGATCTGGTCGATGTAGGCGGCCTCGATCTTGCCCTGCGGTGTCAGCATGTCCTGGATGGCAGTGCGCATGCCGGAGTTGCTGGGCACGCCGCGGTCGCTTTGGATAATCCTAGCGGCGGACGCATCGTTTACCAGGAAGTTCACCAGCTTTGCGGCGGCATCGGTGTGCTTGCTGCGAGCCGAGATCGTGTAGAACTGTGAAGACTGCAGCCAGATGCCCGGGGTCGGGCTTTCGCCGGGGAGCCTAAGGAGCTTCAATTCCGCGCCCGAGGCCTTGCTGAGTGCGGAGAGGGAGTTGCTCCACGTCAGCATCATGCCGGCCTTGCCCATGCCCATCAATGTCTGTTCGGTGCTGACGTTGAGCTTCTCCACCGTCTCCGAAGCGGTCGGCGCAGCTCCCGACTCACTCAGCTTCACGGAGTAGTCAAAGTAATCCTGCACCGTCTCCTTGCTGAGGCCGAGTTGCCCGTCCTGGGTATAAAGCGACTCGCCGCGCTGGCGGGCAAAGGCGTCCAGCGAATCGTGGGTGAGGACCGTTGCCGTCCCGTAGGTGCCCTTGGGGCTTTTGGCTGTCACGTCTGAAGCCAGCGTGGCAAAATCATCCCAGGTCCACGTGCTGTCATCCGGAAGCGCAACGCCGGCGGCCTGGAAGACACCCGGGTTCACGACGATAGCCAGCGCATTGGCGCCGGTTGAGACCCCGTACTGCTTGCCCTGCACCTGGCCGTTTTCCAGGGCCCCCTGGTCCGTCTTGGAGAGGTCCAGGGAGCGGCCGACCTTGGAGAGGTCCAGCAGTGCGCCGCGGTTGGCGTACTCGGCCGGATAGGCGCCGCCCATGGTGATCACGTCCGGTGCATCGTTGGCGGCCATTTGCGTGGCCAGTTTGTCGAAGTAGCCGCTGATGTCCCCATACTCCGGTTTCACCTTGATGGTGGGGTTGGCGGCTTCGAACTCCTTGATGGCCTTGTTGGTCAGCTCGGCGCGGCCGGCGTTGCCCCACCAGGAGAAGCGTATTTCAACATTGCCGTCCTCAGGCTGGGTGGTCGACGGACTGGAACAAGCAGTGAGGCCGAGCAGGCTCAGCACGGAAGCCACGGCAATTGCCTTACGAAAGGTTCGGATAGATTTACGCGCCATTGGGTAAACGTCCTTTAGATGTCAGAAAGCGGTTCCTGAAACGTATCAAGAGGTCTCTTCAGCGTCAATAGACCCCCCGCCTGCCACGCGGGTTGACACGGGCCGTCGAGGCGACAACTATTGAATCGTTTCGGAAATCGGTTTCTTGGGTGGCTGCGTTCCCATCCCTCTTTTTCCCATCCACGGATTCTTTCCCATCCACGGACGGCTTCCCGTACCGACGAAGCCGAGACGCACCTGACCGGATCAGAACCAGCCGCAGTCACAGCAGACAGCATCAGGAGGGCGTGCATCGTGCACAGCCAGAGCATCAGCGACCGATCGGAATCCGCCACCACACCCGCCGTGGCCATCGACAGGAAAGCACTCGTCCGCCGGCACAACGTCCGGCAGGACCATCTCGATCCGCAAAGCCCGGTGTCCGTCGGCAACGGGGAGTTCGCCTTCACCGTGGACCTGACCGGACTGCAATCGCTGCCGGATGCATACCCGGTGGGGGCACGCGGTGACTTGCCGCCGGGAACACTGCTCGGCACGCAGGCGCAGTGGGGATGGCATGCCAGTCCTCCTCCCCACCCGTACGGGCTCGCCGGATCGACGGTCCTCTACGACTCGCCCCGTGGACCGGTTCCGTACGTGGACATGGCCGGCGACATCGTCAATGATCGCGAGACGGACACCTCCCGGGCAGAAACCTGGCTCCGGGCCAACCCCCACCGCCTCGACCTGGCACGCATAGGCTTCCGCTGGATGGACGACGGGTCAGAGCGGACCCTCACCGCAGCCGACTTTTCCGGAACCGGGCAAACGCTCGATCTGTGGACGGGAGTAGTGACCAGCCGCTTCACGCTGGCCGGCCACCCGGTGTCGGTCACCACCGCGTGCCACCCCGATCGCGACGAACTCGGGGTCCGGGTGGAATCATCCGCTCTCGCCAAGGGCCTGACGGTTGGCGTCAGCTTTCCCTACGGCTCAGAAGCGTGGCACGACGCCGCCGACTGGAACCGCGAGAACGCCCACAGCAGCTTCCTGGAGGGTCCGGACGCGCCGGCCGCGGATCCCGGAGCGGCCAGTTGGACGGTCCGCCGCCAACTCGACAACGCCCGGTACCACGTGGTGATTTCGGGGCGGGACGTGAGCGTGCAACAGACCGGCCCTCACGGCTTCCGGATCGTTCCGGAGGCACCGGGTGGCCGGGACAATCCTGACGTTCTAGATCTCTCCATCGGCTTCATCTCCGCCGGAGACGGCGACTGCATTCCACGGGGCAACAACAGGCTGACGCGGGCAGCCTCCACACCGGGACGGGGAGCTGCAGGCGGGACCGCCGTCGGGCTTTCCACGGGCAGCAGTGTCATCACCGCGTCGGAGGCCTATTGGCCCCGGTTCTGGACCTCGGGCGGGGCAATCGAGCTTGCCGCGACCGACGATCCCAGGGCGAAGGAGCTGGAGCGGCGGATCGTCCTCTCCCAGTACCTCACGGCCATCAACTGCTCGGGGTCACTGCCGCCGCAGGAAACGGGGCTGGTCTGCAATTCCTGGCGCGGCCGCTTTCACCTGGAAATGCACTGGTGGCACGCGGCGCACTTTGCCCTCTGGAACCGCTCGGAGCTCCTGCTTCCGTCGCTGCGGTGGTACTCCACCGTCCTGGAAAGCTCGCGCCGGACCGCAAAGGCCCAGGGATTCGACGGCGTTCGCTGGCCGAAGCAGGTAGGCCCCGACGGCAGGGAGAGCCCCAGCCCCATCGGGACATTCCTGATCTGGCAGCAACCGCACCCAATCCACCTGTCCGAACTCGCCTACCGGGCAAACCCCTCCCGGGACGTTCTGGAGGAGTTCGCCGAGATAGTCTTCGAATCCGCCGCCTTCATGGCCAGCTTCGCCCACCCGACGGCCCGCGGGTTCGAACTGGGGCCGCCCCTGGTTCCCGCCCAGGAAAGCTACGGGTCGATGCGTGCCACGGTCACGAACCCCACCTTCGAGCTTGCCTACTGGCAGTGGGGTCTCAGGGTCGCATCCGAGTGGCGCGAACGGCTGGGGCTCGAACCCGTCGGAGCCTGGACAGAAGTTGCCGACGGCCTGGTGTCCCCGCGCATCGTCAACGGCGTCTACGCCGCGATCGATGTGGAACCCTTCACGATCCGCACCGACCACCCCTCGATGCTCTGCGCATTGGGGGTCCTGCCGCAGACCGACCTGATCGACAAGGACATCATGCGGGCAACGCTCGCCGACGTCCTGGCCGGCTGGGACTGGGGCAGCACGTGGGGCTGGGACTACCCGGTCATGGCCATGACCGCCGCCCGCCTCGAAGACCCGGAGACCGCCGTCGACTCCCTGCTGCTGGCTGCCGGCAAGAACGTTGCGCTCCCCAACGGCCATAACCGCCAAACGGATTCCCTGCCGCTCTATCTGCCCGGCAACGGCGGGCTCCTTGCCGCCGCGGCATTGATGGCGGCAGGCTGGGACAACGGCCCCGGGCGGCATGCCCCGGGATTCCCGGCCGACTGGACGGTGGCCTGGGAGGGATTGGTGGCTGCGCCTTAGGCTGCGGCGCCCGTCAGGTCTGGGGAGGCAGGCGGCGCGAACCCAGGACCCTCTTTCGGGGTAGCTCCGAAGTCTTCAGGTCCTCTTCCCTGATGACCGACCAGGACGCTGACACCAAATAGACCTGACTGACCAGGTTGAACCAGATGAGCAGCCCGATGATGATCGCGAACGGTGCGAGAATCGGGTTGCGTCCGGCGCTGGCGAGCAGCTCAGTGCTGAAAATCTGGAGCACAGTGGTTCCCACAGCCGACAGGATGGTTCCTTCAAGCAATGCCCGCCGGGTAAGTTTCAGGCCCGCCGCCAGCCGGAACATGATCAGGGCGGTCACCCAGCCAAGGGCCAGTGGCACGCCCACTTTGATGGCCGTGGTCAGCGGCCAGGCCATCACCGGGTCCAGGTGCAGCTGCTCAGTGACCCACCCGGCTGCGGTGCCGAAAATCAAGGAGGCGGCGGCACTCAGCACCAGTGCGACGCCAAGCAGCAGCAAGGTACCGACGTCCCGCAGTATCTGCAGGACCGGGTTAATCCCCCGCGGGCCGAGCTGCATCATGCCCCGCACACCGTCGCGGATGCCGCTGATCCAGCCCAGGGCGGTGAAAACCGTCACCACCGCGGCGATCACGGCGGCCCAGCCCAGGCCGGAAGGGTTCAGCAGCTCGTAGGGATCCACCAGTCCCTCGCCGCCGTCGACCTTCATCAGACCCGGCGCAGCCTTGGCCACGCTCCTGATCACCTGGTCCAGCAGGGCCGGCTGCCCGCTGAGGACGAGGCCGGCCAGCGAAATGCCGGTGGCCAGCAGACCCGTGATGGAGAAGAACATCCTGAAGCCGATACCGGCCGCCATGAGCGGACCGTGCTGCAGGTTGTAGTGCTGGAACGCACGCATGGGACGGAAAGCATTGAGCCGCGCAAGCAGCCACTGGAACATGGCGGACAGGCCGGCCGCGCCGCCGCTGCCGGACCTGCGCGCCTTGCTCCACTCGACCTTCTTCCGGCTCACTTCCAGCTTCAGCCGGGCGCGCTCCGTGGGAAGCGGAGGCTCAGTTGCCGTCTGGGCCGCCTGAGCCGTCTTTGCCGGACGCGCCTCGGGTGTGGTCAGTTTCGATGCCAAAGTCGAGTTCTTCCCGTAGCTGCCAAATGCCGTTGATGTCATGCTCGTACAGCCCCATGCTAACCACAGGGAATGTGGCCCGGTAATCCTTGAGCACCGTTTCGGCCTCATCCAGGCTCTCCGGCGGCACATCGTGGGCAATGGTCACGTGCGGGTGGTAGGCAAACGGCAGCTCGCGTTCCAGCGGCCCGGTCTGCAGCTGTTCGTGCAGGTTCACGCAGTGGCCGAAGCCGTCTTCAACGTTCAGGAAGACCACCGGGGACACGGGACGAAATGAGCCCGTCCCCGCAATGGTGACCGTAAACGGTTCCTGCCTGCGTGCAATTTCGCGGACATGGCTTCGGGTGGCCTCCCAGTCCTTGGTGGGCGTGGTGGTGACCAGCGTGATGTGCGCGGGAATGACGCCGGCCATGGGGTCCCCGAACGAGGCCCGCCAGCGCTGCAGTTCCTGGGCAATATCCGGCGGGAAGCCCAGGATGACACCAACGCTCATCTCGTCGGTCCGGGTCTGGCGCTTACGCGGCGCTGTGCCCCGGACCATGGCAGCGTCATCATTGGCGTCAACGAATTTTCCCTCTCCGCGGTATGCAGGGGAGTCTTCGTTTGCAGTGACTTTGCTGGCTGATGACATGGGCCTAGCGGACTCCTGCGAGGGTGAGGGACGGCAGGAAGCCCATGCGCTCATAGACCTGTCCGAGCGTCACGGAGGCAATTTCCCGGGCACGTTCGGCACCCTGGGCCAGCAGCCGGTCCAGTTCAGCCGGATCCGCCATCAGTTCATTGGTCCGGTCCCGGAGCGGCGTGATGAAGTCCACCATAACGTCCGCGAGGTCCTTCTTGAGGTGGCCGTACATCTTGCCCTGGTATTCGGCTTCGAGCTCGGGCACGGACTTCCCGGTGAGCGTCGAGTAGATGGTGAGGAGGTTGGAAACCCCCGGCTTGGCTTCGGCGTCGAACCGGATTTCCGTTCCGGTGTCAGTCACCGCGGACTTGATGCGCTTCGCGGCGATCTTGGGGTCCTCCAGGAGCTGGATGGAACCGTGGGGCGACCCGCCTGTCTTGGACATCTTGGCAGTCGGGCTTTGGAGGTCGTAGATCTTGGCGGTGGCCTTGAGGATCGTGGCCTCGGGCACCGTGAACGTGTGGCCAAAGCGGGTATTGAAGCGCTGGGCCAGGTTTCTGGTCAGCTCCAGGTGCTGGCGCTGGTCCTCGCCGACCGGGACGAGGTCGGTCTGGTACAGGAGAATGTCCGCGGCCATCAGGGTCGGGTAGGCGAACAGGCCCAGGGTTGCGGAGTCCGCCCCCGACTTCTGCGTCTTGTCCTTGAACTGCGTCATGCGTGAGGCCTCGCCGAAACCGGTGATGCAGTTCAGCGCCCAGGCCAGCTGCGCGTGCTCGGGGACATGGGACTGGACGAAGAAGATGCTCTTGTCCGGGTCGATCCCCGCCGCAATGTACTGGGCAGCCACCACACGGGTGCGCTTGGCCAGTTCCGCCGGTTCGAAATCAACGGTGATGGCGTGGAGGTCAGGAATGAAGAACACGGCGTCGTATTCAGCCTGCATGTCTACCCAGTTGCGGACGGCGCCGATGTAGTTGCCCAGGTGCAGCGAGTCCGCTGTGGGCTTGGCACCGGAGAGGATGCGTTTCTTGGTCACCGTGGAAGTCGAGCTAGTCATTGTGAGAAAAACCTTCGGGCTTAGAGCTGGTAGTCCACTACCAGCGGTGCGTGGTCGGAGAAGCGGGTGTCCCATGACGGTGCCCGGTCCACTGTGGCCGAAATGGCTGCGGCGGCGAGGGCGGGAGTGGCCATGTGGTAGTCGATGCGCCAGCCTGTGTCGGTATCAAAGGCCTTGCCGCGCTGGGACCACCAGGTGTAGGGGCCGTCGACGTTTCCCGCCAGGCCCCTGTGGACATCCCTCCATCCGATGTCTTCGCCGAAGAAGCGGTCAAAGTACGCACGTTCCTCGGGGAGGAAGCCCGCCCGCTTGACGTTGCCCTTCCAGTTCCTGATGTCCAGCTCCGTGTGGCCCACGTTCAGGTCACCCACCACGAGGGCGTGGTCGCTGTGCTTTGCCAGCTCGGGAAGGCGGCTCTCCATGACGTCCAGGAAGCGGAACTTGTCGTCCTGCTTGGGGGTCCCGGCCTCGCCGGAGTGAACGTACGCACTCACTACCGTCAGCTGGACCGGGGCGCCGGCGGCGTCCGTAACGCGGAAGTCCGCCTCGACCCAGCGGCCGGCGGTGGCAAAGTAGTCGTCCCCGATGTGCGGACGGGTGGCCAGCGGCTCGGTGCGGGAGGCAATGGCCACGCCCGCGCGGCCCTTGGCTTCGGCTTCTTCATGAAGGACGAACCAGCCCTCGCCCAGGAGCTCACGGACGATTTTGTCCGGCGCCCTGACCTCCTGCAGGCAAAGGATGTCCACCTCGCGTGGCTCAAGCCACTCCGCCATGCCGTTCCGGTAGGCAGCGCGGAGGCCGTTGACGTTGACTGATGCGATGCGAAGGTGGTCCTTCTTCAATGCCGAGCTCACCCGCTCCACTCTAGTCGATGATGGTTCCGCTGACAGGTTCGTCAGCACCACCGGAGGACTTGATCATGTCCCTGGCATTGGTGGCCGTGATTTCGATGGTTTCCAGGGCGCGGCGGATGGTGTCCTGGTCCGCGGCGGCATCCTTGGCCCGTTCCTGCTCGACGACGCGCACCTGGACCTGGACGATCTTGAAGGAGTGGTCCAGCTTCATGTCACGGACCTCTTCAGATTCACTGCGGGTCCGGACCAGGCGGGTGCCGCCGTGGTCTGCACTGCCCGACGACGGCGCGCGGCCGGTCGCGGCGTTGAAGGCGTTCTGCGCCTCGTTCAGCTTGGCGGTCGCCTTCTTCGCTGCCTTCTGGATGCTGAAGACGACGAACGCTGCCAGCGCGAGCCAGAAGCCGGCAATAACCGCCACAACCCAGCCGACGACGTCGTTCTGGTTGGCGGCAAAGATGACGGCCACCACGAAGGCGACGACAAACACCATCATTCCCGGGCCGCTGATTCGCAGCATGGAGAACCCGCCCTTGGCCGGGTTGGACGCAGAGTGAGGGTTACCCAAAGTTCGCATGGGTCCATTGTCTCAAATGCCGAAGCGGGCAAGTGGACGCTTCCACCCGGGGCGAACGTTACTTGAGGAACAGCTTGCGCAGGCGCCCGGCGGTAAGCATGACACCCAGCACGATCATCACGAGGTAGTACCCGACGTGGATGGCGGTTGCAGGGGTGAATATCCCCACGCTGATCTGCCGGAGCAGCTCCACGCCGTGCCACAGCGGCATGGCCTGGATCAGCCACTGGATGTACTGCGGGTAGACGCTCAGCGGGTAGAACGTGGCGCTGAAGAGGAACATCGGCAACATCACGAAGTTGATCCAGTCCATCTGCTGGAAGGTCTTCATGAAACTGGTGATCCCCATCCCGAAGCTGGCGAAACCGAAGGCGATCAGCACTGACGCGGGAATCATCAGGATGGCCCACGGTGTGGTGATCAGGCCCATGACGCCCATGACGGCGGTGAACCCGGTGGCGTACAGCAGGCCCCGCAACAAAGCCAGGAAGATCTCCCCCATCGCCACGTCCAGCGGGCCCAGCGAGGTGTAGAGCATGCCCTGGTACAACTTGGCGAAGTTCATCTTGAAGAAGACATTCCACGTGGAGTCATACACGGCGCCGTTCATTGCGGACACCGCCAGGAGCGCAGGTGCAATGTAGGCGGCGTAACTGATTTCCTGGCCGCCGGGCCCCTGGACGGCCCCCACGATGGCGCCCAGACCCACCCCCATGGAGATCAGGTAGAGCACCGGCTCGAAGAAGCCGGAGAGCATCACCATCCAGTTGCTGCTCTTGGTGGCCATCAGGCCCCGGGCTATGACGGCCTTGACGTTGCGCGAGTACAACGGCCCGAAATGGCGGTTCCGCGCCGCCTCGGCGACGCTGTGGCCTCCCGGGTCGCGACTTTCGGCCAGGATGCTCATTGCCCCAGCCTCCTGACGAACTGGCGTTTGGTGAGCATCCATCCCGCGACGGCGAGGCCCACCAGGAAGACGAGGTGCAGGATGGTGAGCAGCGGTGGTTCCTCATAGCCATAGCTGAAGACGCGGCCCAGTTCGGTGCCGTGCCAGATCGGGGATATCCAGCCGATCCACCGCACCGCGAGGGGCAGGCTGTCGAGCGGGAAAAAGGTTCCGGAAAAGAGGAACAACGGTGTCACGACAAACCTCATCACCATGGCGAACTGGCCTTTGTCCTCCTTGATGGAGGCGGCATAGGCCATCAGCGGCAGGCCGAAGGAGAGCCCTGCCAGGGTGGCGACCAGGATGGACACCCAGCCCCAGCCGCTGGGTGAGGCACCGAAGAGCGCCACCACCACGAAGTAGATGGCGGACTGCAGCAGGAACCGCAGGGTCACGGCCATGATGTGGCCGGACGCGATCTGCTCAGGCGTGAGCGGGGAGGCATGCGGCCCGTAGTAGACGCGCCGCCATTTGAAGCCGTCCATGACCGGGAACGTGAATTCGTTGGCGGCCGTCATGACCGCCGCGGAGATCAACAGCGCAGGGGCGATGAATGCCAGGTAGCTGACCCCGCCGAACGCGGCAGCGCTGCTGGTATCCACGAGCGTGGCCAGGCCCACCCCCATGGCGAACAGATAGGCCACGGGCTGGCCTACGCCGTACATCACGATGGTCCAGCCGTAGCCCTTCATGACGCGAAGGACCTGCTCGGCGTAGTAGAAGGATCCCCAGCGGCGGGCCCGGGCAGCTGACACGGCCGGCGAATGGGCGCGCAGCGCGGCAGGTCCGGCAGCTCCGCGGCCTCCGGCGTCTGCCACGGAAGGCGCGGCGTGCTCAGTCAACGAGGCTCCTACCGGTGAGGCGGAGGAAGACATCCTCCAGAGATGACCGCCGCACCAGCGACGTGAGCGGGCGCAGGCCGCGGGCAGACACCTGCTCCAGCGCCGCCTCGCCGTCGTGCGCGTAGATCAGCACGCGGTCCGGTAGCGTCTCCAGCCGTTCTCCGATTCCCTCAAGTTCAGCACCGATCGTGGCATTCCGTTCGGAACCGAAGCGCAGCTCCAGGACTTCCCGGGTGGAGTATTCACGGATCAGGCTCGACGGCGAGCCCTCCGCCATGATGCGTCCCTTGTCCACCACGATAAGGCGGTCGCACAGCTGTTCCGCCTCGTCCATGTAGTGCGTGGTGAGGATGAGCGTGACTCCCTGTTCCTTGAGCCGGAAGAGCCTGTCCCAGAGGATGTGCCGGGCCTGCGGGTCCAGACCGGTGGTGGGCTCGTCCAGCAGCAGGATCCGCGGTTCGTTGATCAGCGAGCGCGCAATGGTCAGCCGCCGTTTCATGCCTCCGGAGAGGGCGTCTACCTTGGATTTTGCCTTGTCCGTGAGCTGGGCAAACTCCAGCAGTTCATCGGCCTTGGGCCTCAGGTAGCTCATGGGCAGTCCGAAGTAACGGCCGTAGACCAGCAGGTTGTCGCGGACCTTGAGCTCTTCGTCGAGGTTGTCCTGCTGAGGCACAACGCCAAGGTGTGCGCGGACTTCCGGGCCGTGGCTTTCCGGATCCAGCCCCATGATGGAGAGGTTTCCGGAGGTGCGCTGGGAAACCCCGCCGATCATCTTCATGGTGGTGGACTTGCCTGCCCCGTTGGGGCCAAGCAGTCCGAAGGCCTCGCCGGCTGGAACGCTGAACGAGATGCCGTCGACGGCGGTGACGTCGCCGTACGTCTTGGTGAGGTTTTCGGCGGTGATGACGTACTGCATCTGGTCGCCCCGGTGCTGGCTGCGGGATTGTTTGTTGGATAGTTCTTCGTTGGACACAAGTTCAGGCACCCACACAACGTTAGTACGCACGTTCGAACAAAGAAAGAGTTGGGTCTCAAAAAATCCATTCGATGTGGATTGCCGGCAAGCGCCCCGGGGTAGTGCCGCAAGGCCTCCCTTTAAAACCTGCAGGGCGCCTGCTCCCTGGGGAGCGGGCGCCCTGCGGCGTTCCTTCAAGATGCCAGGCCTAGGCGGTCCCGGCGCTTTCCGCCGCCAGTTTGCGTTCCGCGGCTTCGACCACGTTGGTCATCAGCAGCGCCACGGTCATGGGACCGACGCCGCCGGGGTTCGGCGAAATCCAGCCCGCTACCTCGGCAGCTGCGGGATCGATGTCTCCGTGGACCTTGCTCTTGCCCGTCTCAGGATCCGTTTCACGGGTGACGCCGACGTCGAGCAGTGCCGCACCGGGCTTGACGTCCGCAGCCTTGACGATGTGCTTGGCACCTGCCGCGCCCACAATGACGTCCGCCTGCCGCAGGAGTTCCGAGAGGTTCTCGGTCCCTGTGTGCGTCAGGGTCACAGTGGCGTTCACGGACCGCCGGGTGAGCAGCAGCCCGATCGTGCGGCCGATCGTGACACCGCGGCCGACCACAACGACGTGCTTGCCGGAGAGGCTGTAACCGTTGCGTTCCAGGAGCTCGATGACGCCGCGGGGCGTGCACGGCAGCGGCGAGGTGATCTCGCCGCTGACATTGAGCACCAGCCGGCCAAGGTTCGTCGGGTGCAGTCCGTCGGCATCCTTGGCGGGGTCAATCCGTTCAAGGATGGCGTCGGTGTCCAGGTGCTTGGGCAGCGGCAGCTGCACGATGTAGCCGTGACAGGCTGGGTCCGCATTGAGTTCGTCAATGAGGGCCTCAACCTGGGCCTGGGTGGCATCCGCCGGAAGCTCACGCTGGATCGAGTTCATCCCGATCTCTACGGACTGCTTGTGCTTCATGGACACGTACAGCTGCGAGGCAGGGTCTGCGCCCACGAGCACGGTGGCAATGCCCGGAGTGACTCCGCGGGCCTTCAGCTTGGCGACACGCTCAGCCAGCTCGGACTTGATGGCGGCAGCGGCGGCCTTTCCGTCAAGGATCTTCGCGGTCTGCGCCATGGACGGGTTCACCACTGCTCGTGCTGCGGGTACAGCGGGAAGTCGGCGGCGAGCTTGTCCACGCGGGCCTGCAGGGCTTCCACGTCGGTGGCGGAGCCGGCCTTCAGGGCGGTGGCGATGATCTCCGCAACCTCGGTGAATTCCTCGGCGCCGAAGCCGCGGGTGGCCAGGGCGGGAGTACCGATGCGCAGGCCGGAGGTGACCATCGGCGGGCGCGGATCGAACGGAACGGCGTTGCGGTTCACGGTGATTCCCACCGAATGCAGGAGGTCCTCCGCCTGCTGGCCGTCCAGCTGCGAGTTGCGCAGGTCCACCAGGACCAGGTGCACGTCGGTGCCGCCGGTCAGAACGGAAACCCCGGCCTCGGCGACGTCGGCCTGGTTCAGGCGGTCGGCGATGATCTTGGCGCCTTCGAGGACGCGCTCCTGGCGCTCCTTGAATTCAGCAGTGCCGGCGATCTTGAAGGCAACGGCCTTGGCTGCGATGACGTGCATGAGCGGTCCGCCCTGCTGACCCGGGAAAACGTTGGAGTTGAGCTTCTTGGCCCATTCCTGCTTGGCCAGGATCACACCGGAACGGGGGCCTGCGAGGGTCTTGTGCACGGTGGAGGTGACGACGTCGGAGTGCGGCACCGGGCTGGGGTGCAGGCCTGCGGCGACGAGGCCGGCGAAGTGCGCCATGTCGGTCCAGAGGAGTGCACCGACTTCGTCGGCGATGGAGCGGAAGGCTGCGAAGTCCAGGTGGCGCGGGTAGGCGGACCAGCCGGCGATGATCACCTGGGGCTTCTCGGCGATTGCCTGTTCACGGAGTTTGTCCATGTCGACGCGGAAGTTGTCCTGCTCCACCTGGTACGCGGCTACCTGGTACAGCTTGCCGGAGAAGTTGAGCTTCATGCCGTGCGTCAGGTGGCCGCCGTGGGCCAGGGAGAGGCCCAGGATCTTGTCACCGGGGGTGATCATGGCGGAGAGCGCTGCTGCATTGGCCTGTGCACCGGAGTGCGGCTGGACGTTGGCGTACTCGGCGCCAAACAGGTCCTTGACGCGGTCGATCGCCAGCTGCTCGGCGATGTCCACGTATTCGCAGCCGCCGTAGTAGCGGCGGCCCGGGTAGCCCTCGGCGTACTTGTTGGTCAGGACGGAGCCCTGGGCTTCCATCACGGCGCGCGGGGCGAAGTTTTCGGAAGCGATCATTTCCAGGGTGCCGCGCTGGCGGCCAAGCTCCTGGTCAAGTACGGCGGCGATCTCGGGGTCGAGCTCAGCCAGCGGCAGGTTACTGACGGTCGAGGAAGTGCTGACGGAAGTCGGTGAAGTGGTCACGAAGAACTCCTGGCTAGGGATGGGCGCTGCTAAGGTCAGGCTACCGGCTGTGACGCGGCTCCGCCCCTTGGTTACGGGCAAGGCAACGCCAGGGTGTGGCAGTGGTTAAACTGCCGTCCGGCAAAACATGACCCTCGGCCCAGGCGTACGATCCGTGGTCTTCGTCAGTGCCGCTCCCTGATGGTTAGCCATCCAACGCCAGTTGCGACCGGTTAAGACTATCAAAACCCTTCCGAATTCCGTCGGAATCCCGTTGAGGGCGCTGCCTCCGGCGCGGGTAGGCTGTTCTTCGTGACTGAAGACCAGCTTTCCTCCGCTTACGTACTGACCCTCTCCTGCCCCGACCGGCCCGGCATCGTGCATGCCGTAGCGGGCGCACTGCTTGTGGCCGGATGCAACATTACGGACTCGCAGCAGTACGGCAGCCAGACCACCGGCACGTTCTTCATGCGGGTGGAGGTCACCACTGCCGCTTCGCAGTCAGACGTCCACGCTGCGCTGGAGCCGGTGGCCGTGGCCTTCGGCATGGAGTGGAGCCTGAACCCCGCGGGCCGGAAGGTCCGGACGCTGCTGATGGCAAGCAAGTCTGCCCACTGCCTCAACGACTTGCTGTTCCTCCAGCGCTCCGGCACGCTCCCCATCGAAATCCCAGCCATCGTGTCCAACCACGAGGACCTGGCCGGGCTGGCGGAGTTTTACGGCATTCCCTTCCACTACATTCCGGTCACCGCTGACACCAAGGTCCGGGCCGAGGACCAGCTGCGGAAGATCATCGCAGAGGAAGACATCGAGCTGACCGTGCTGGCCCGCTACATGCAAATCCTTTCCAACGAGCTGTGCACCGAGCTCACCGGCAAGGCCATCAACATCCACCACTCGTTCCTGCCGTCCTTCAAAGGTGCGAAGCCGTACCACCAGGCCCATGCCCGCGGCGTGAAGCTGATCGGCGCCACTGCGCACTACGTCACGGCTGCGCTGGACGAAGGGCCCATCATCGAGCAGGAAGTCATCCGTGTGGACCACCGCCGCACGGCAGAACAGTTTGTGCAGATGGGCCGGGACGTGGAAGGCCGCACCCTGGCCCAGGCCGTCCAATGGCACGCCGAGCACCGGGTGCTGCTGGACGGAAACCGCACGGTCGTCTTCAACTAGGCCGGGCAGGACGTGACGGCGGCCAGCGGGGACCCCGGAGCGCAGCACCCCGGCCGGGAGGACCGGCTGGCCGCGTTCTACAACCAGCGCGCCGTCCTTCATCCGGAGCACCCGCTGACACCCCAGCGGGTGCAGCAGCGGGAGCGGTTCATTGCTCGCCTGAAAGCCGAAGGCAGGCACGCCGTGCTGGAGATCGGTTCGGGTCCGGGGATCGACGGGCTGAAGTTCGTCCAGGCCGGCATCCACTACACGGGCGTGGACATCTCCGAAGAGCAGGTGCGCATCGCCACGGCCAAGGGACTGAATGTCTCGGTCGCCAGCACGCGGAACCTGCCCTTCGCCGACGGCGTCTTCCCGGCGGTGTGGACCATGAGCACCCTGCTGCACATCCCCAACACGGACATCGACGACGTCGTCCGCGAACTGGTGCGGGTGGCCGCGCCGGGGGCGCCGATCGCCGTCGGGCTCTGGTCCGGGGACGATGAAGAGGTGATCAACCCCGAAGACGAGATCCAGCCGCCGCGGTTCTTCAGCCGGCGCAGTGACGCGGCGCTCCGGCGGATCTTCGGCCGGCACGGCGAGATTGAGGAATTCGTCACGTGGCCGGAGGGCACAGGGGCGGAATCCGGCCCGGGTGCCGGCCACTGGACGCAGCACTACCAGTTCCTGATTCTGCGCACTCCCCCGCCCCAACCCAAGTAGCTCGCAGTTAACGTCGCGAAATCCGCGAATGACGACGTTAAATGCGAGTCAGTTGGGGAAAGCGGCGGGCCTAGGTTCCCCTGCGCGCACTACCCATGTATCCGCCCAGGAGGGCGCCCGCGATCACCACGAGCGCCCCGAACCTCGCCAGCCCGACGCCCAGCCTGCGCTTGCCCCGGAGCCGGGCAGCCCAGGATCCGGCGAAGATCAGCACGGCCGCGGCGTTCAAGCCTGCATGGACGATGCCAACCCGCTGCGTTCCCCGGCCGGCCAACGCCCACTCGGCCCATCCTGACAGCGCGGTGGGCACGGCTGAGATGACGCCGAGGCCCATCAGGCGGGTTGCCGCCCGCTGGGTCCCTTCATCCGGGTACAGGTCCAGGAACATGGCCATGAACCATGCGCCGAAAGGCACGTCTGTGAGGATGCCGTGCAGTGGTATTCCGGTTGCATCGCCGTGGAGGAAGCTGCGGACTCGCTCGTTCTGGACCAGGCGGCCGGCCTTCGGCTCGGCAACCCGGACGGCCGGGTCAAGGGCCTCCAGCTGCTCAATCCGCCACATCAAACGGCGGAACCGGCCGGCCCCGCCCCCTCCGGTCTTCCGCAGGTGAAGTCCTTGCAACTGCAGACCTTGAAGGTCCAAACCCCGTAGTTCCATGGCCCAATCGTAGTGAGACGCGGCAGCGGCGTCACTAGGCACAAAGTCCGTTGGCGCACCGGCAACTGGCTGGTCCGGCCCGGGAGTTTTTGTCCAGATAATCGCCTCAAACGACCCTTTTGGTCCCGCTATCTGGACAAAAACTCCTAGGCTGGGCTCATGGCTCCTCTATATCCTTTCGCCGGCACCAGCCCGGACGTCCACCCTTCCGTTTTCGTCGCCCCCAGCGCATCAGTGATCGGCAACGCCACCCTCGCCGAGGACGCCAGCGCGTTCTACGGCGTCTCGGTGCGCGCGGACACGGCCGCCATCACCGTGGGCGCGGGCAGCAACCTGCAGGACAACGTGGTGCTGCATGCCGACCCGGGATTCCCCTGCAGTGTCGGCGCCCGCGTCAGCGTGGGGCACAGCGCCGTTGTGCACGGCTGCACCGTTGAGGATGACTGCCTCATCGGCATGAGCGCAACCATTCTGAACGGTGCGGTGATCGGCGCCGGCTCGCTGGTGGCGGCCGGCGCCGTGGTGCTCGAAGGAACCGTCGTCCCGCCTCGCTCCCTGGTGGCCGGCGTTCCGGCCAAAGTCCGGCGTGAGCTCACCGACGAGGAGTTCGACGGCGTGAAGCGCAACGCCGCGCACTACCGCGAACTCGCGCGGGCGCACCGGGAGCTCCACGCCGGCTAGTCCAGACTGATCGGCCCCATCGCGTCCAGCAGCTCCCCCGGCCCCGGGTTCCCGGCCGCTGACCGGCCGCCGAGGTGGTTCACGACGCCCCACACCGCGTTGAGGCCAGTGGTGACGGCGCCTTCGGCCCAGCCGGCAGTGAAGGAAACGTCGTCGCCGGCCAGGAAGATTCCGCGCTGGGATTCCGGGAGCCTGTCCTGCTTGAAGTGGGTGAACAGCCGCTGCTGGTACCGGTAATGCCCGGGCAGGTTTGCCTTGAAAGCGCCCATGAAGTTGGGGTCCGCCTCCCAGGAGACCGTGATGGGCTGGCCGATGATGTGGCCGGCGATGTCCACGCCCGGGTAGATCTGTTCCAGGGAGTGAAGCATGAGCTCCACCCGCTGGTCCGCGTCCAGCGCGAGCCACTTCAGGGCGTCGTCGTTCCAGGTGTAGGAGAGCAGGATCACGGCGGGCTTGTCCGGCCCGTTATCCAGCAGGTAGGTGGCACGGTTCAGCCGGTCCGTCAGGGTCATGGACAGGACGTCGCGGCCGGTGTCCGGGTCGATGTCCTTCCAGAACGGGCGGTCCACCATCACGAACGTCTTGGAGGACTGCATGTAGTGCGAACGTTCGATCGCCGTCCACAGCTCCGCCGGGAACAACGCCTCCTCGGTGTGGATCCGGGTGGACAACAGCCAGGACTGGCACGTGGTGACGACGGCCGCGTAGCTCGCTTCCCTGCCCCAGCGTTCGCGGAGGCGGAGATCGCCGTTGGCGTCCCGGCTGATCCGGTCCACGGCACCGCGCGGTGAGCCTGAATGCAGGGACGCCAGTGACGTCCCGTCCGGCCAGTGGGCCATGCCCGACGGCGTGTGCTGCCACAGTGCCTCGGGGAGCCGCTGCGCTCCCCCGGCAATGAGGCGGTGCTGGTCATCGGCGTCCGTATATACGACGCGCAGGATTTCGAGGATGGAGTTGGGGAAGTCGGTGTCCCAGCCGCCGGTGCCGAATCCCACCTGCCCGAACGCCTCGCGGTGCGCGAAGCCCGCTTCCTTAAAGGACTCACTGGCCGCGATGAAGCCGTAGAACGTCTGTTCGTCCATCAGGGGCAGGAGCTCGTTCCAGATCTCCTTGATCCTGGCTGTGTCCCGTGCCCGGATGGCCTCCTGCATCTCAGTGAACATGGCGCCGTCGTTCACTGCGGCCTTCCAGGCGTCGGCCACTTCACGGAAGAACGGCGGCAGGTCCGCCGGTGTGCTCGCGTAGTGCTTCTGTCCGGCCAGTTCGATGACGGTGCTGGAGGTGGCCGCGGCCAGCGGGTTCGGGAACTCCTGGGTCTGCAGGCCCAGCAGGTCCACGTAGTGGTAGAACGCCTTGCCGGACACCGGGAACCGCATGCCGCCGAGGTCAGCCACCACGCCGGGGGCTGACGGGAAGCTGGCAGTCCGTAGCCGGCCGCCGATCTGGTCCGCTTCGTAGATGACCGGGCGGAGGCCCAGCTTCATCAGTTCGTAAGCCGTGACCAGGCCTGACAGGCCCGCGCCGACCACTGCCACTTCGGTTCCGTACAGCTCGGGCGGGACGGAGCCGAGGCCGTCCGGGTGGGCCAGGTAGTGGTCATAGCTGAAGGGGAAGTCCGGGTTCAGCATGGTGATGGGGGCGTCGGCTGCCCGCGCCGCTGCGGAGGCAGCTTCCGGGCCCGGGGCCGGAGCGGGATCGTTGGCCGGCAGTTCGGTGGCGATGGTCATGAAAGGTCTGCCTTCGTCGGTTCGGGGGTGGACAGGGTTGAAGCTTGGGGCCCGCTCAGTTCACGGTATTCCTCGTGGCCCAGCGCCGCCACCCTGGAGTTCTTCCGGCCGTAGCCGAAGTAGGCGGCCAGGCCCACCAGCATCCAGATGCCGAACACCGCCCAGGTGTCGGCGCCGAGGTTGGCCATCAGGTAGGCGCACATGAGGGCACCGAGGATGGGCGTCAGTGGGAACAGCGGCACGCGGAAGGTGCGCTTGAGTTCGGGCCGGTTGCGGCGCAGGTAGATGACGGCGACGTTGACCAGGGCGAAGGCGAACAGCGTTCCGATGCTGGTGGCGTCCGCGAGGTCGCCAAGCGGCACGAGCCCGGCGGTGAGGGCCACGAGGACGCCCACGATCACGGTCCCGGCCACCGGAGTGCCCGTGCGCGACGAAACTCGTCCAAAGATCCTGGGGATGAGGCCGTCGCGGGCCATGGAGAGCAGGATGCGGGTCTGGCCGTAGAGGACGGTCAGGACGATGCTGGCGATGGCCAGGACGGCGCCGACGGCGAAGACCAGTGCGATCCAGGGCTGCCCGGTGGTTTCCTCGAGGATCTTGACCAGGGCCGCCTCGGTGCCGTCGAACCAGCCCCAGGGACGGGCGCCGATGGCGGCGACAGCCACGAGGACGTAGATGGTGGTGACGATGACCATGGAGAGCATGATGGCGCGCGGCAGGTCCCGCTTGGGGTTGCGGGCTTCCTCACCGGCGGTGGAGGCGGCGTCGAAGCCGATGTAGGAAAAGAAGACTGTCGAGGCGGCGGCGGAGACACCGGCGGCACCCATCGGCAGGAGTGGTTCGAAGTTGCCTGCGTTGAAGGCCGTGAAAGCCACGGCGCAGAAGAAGAGGAGGATTGCCACCTTGACCACCACGATCGCGGTGTTGATCCAGGCGCTTTCCCGGGCGCCGCGGGCCAGCAGGATGGTGGCCAGGACCACGATGACCATGGCCGGGATGTTCATGATGCCGCCGTCGCCGGGCGGCTGCGAAACGGCGTCCGGCAGTACCTGGCCGAACACGGCCAGGGTTTCGTTCACGTACTGGCCGGCGCCGACGGCCACAGCGGCCACTGACACCGCATATTCCAGCACCAGGCACCAGCCGCAGATCCAGGCCATGCCTTCGCCCATGGTGGCGTAGGTGTAGGAGTAGCTGGATCCTGCCACCGGGACCAGGCCGGCCATCTCGGCGTAGGAGACGGCGGAGAGCAGGGCAGCCAGGCCGGCGATGGCGAACGAAATCCAGATGGCCGGACCGGCCAACGGCACCGATTCACCGAGGATGACCAGGATGCCGGTTCCCAGCGTGGCGCCCACGCTGATCATGGTCAGCTGCAGGACTCCGAAGCTGCGGACCAGCTTGGTCCCGACGTGGCCGTTTTCAACCTCGCTGACCATCTGGCCGATCGGCTTGCGGCGCAGCAATTGCGCGGCAAGGCCCGGACGGCGGGCAGCTGCCGGCGGCCGGCCGGTGAGTGTAGGCACAGTCATCATTGACGTCCGTTCGTGAGTAGTTATCGGCTTTCCCCTGGACCAGCTTAGGTTTGTGAGCCACCTCTCACCGTTGTGCAAAATGCCCTATAGTGTTCTGGCATGAGACTTAATGCACACGTGGAGAGCGCTCAGAACGCGGCTCTCACCGGGCAGGTCAGCGTTGACCTCTCGGCCATTTCGGACAATATCCGCACCCTCCGCCAGCGGTCTGCGGCCCCCCATTTCATGGCCGTGGCGAAGGGGAACGCCTACGGCCACGGACTCGTTGACGTCGCCCGGACGGCGCTCTCCGCCGGTGCCGACTGGCTGGGGACGGCCCAGCTGCACGAGGCCATCGCCCTGCGCCGGGCCGGCATTACCGCCCCGGTGTTGTCCTGGCTGTACCTCGCGGCGGCCTCGAGCGAGACGATCCGTGAAGCGCTGGAGTACGACGTCGATGTCTCGCTGGGCAGCGTCGCCCAGCTCGACGTTGTGGCCGGCATCGCGCGCCGGCTGGGCCGTCCCGCCGTCGTCCATCTTGAACTCGACACGGGCCTCAGCCGCGGCGGAGCGCGGGCGGAGGACTGGGCGGAGCTGGTGGCTGCTGCGCGGGCGGCGGAGCGTGACGGCACACTCTCGGTGCGGGGTATCTGGACCCACCTGGCCTGGGCCGATGTTCCCGCGCACCCGGCAAACCTGGCGGCAGTGGACGCTTTCGAAGAAGCCGTCCTTGCGGCCAGGGCGGCAGGGCTGAAGCCGGTGCTGCGGCACGTCTCGAGTTCGGCCAACATCCTGGACCGCCCCGAATTCGCGTTCGACATGGTGCGGGCCGGCCTGGCGTTCTACGGGCTCGCTCCGGCGGGCCACCTGGCCCCGGGCGACTTCGGCCTGCGCCCCGCCCTGACCGTGACGGCGCCGGTGGTCCTGGTCAAGAAAGTGCCCGCCGGGACTGGCGTGAGCTATGAACACCAGGCCATCACGCACGAGCCGCGGTACCTGGGGCTGATCCCGCTGGGCTACGCGGACGGCATCCCGAAGGGCATTTCAGGCCGCAGCCTCATCCTCCTGGGCGGGCGCCGGGTTCCGGTGATCGGCAAGGTCTGCATGGACCAGTTCATGGTGGACCTGGGCCCGGATGCCAACGGCGTGGCCGTTGGTGACACAGCCGTGCTATTTGGCGATCCGCGCACCGGGGCGGCGAGCGCCGATGACTGGGGCGCAGCGATCGGCAGCCACGGCGACGAGATCATCAACCGGATCGCCCCGCGCCTGCCCCGGGCCTACGAGTGCCCCGACTACCAGGAAGCCGGTGCTCCCGTTGGCGCCTGAGGCCACCGCCGAGCGGCTCGGCTTCGTCACGCTGGAGCAGTTCCTGCAGAAGCTGCCGGCGGAGTTGAAGATACTCCACGACGGCGGCAACGGTGCCGGGATGCTCCGCTGGGTGGAGCCCAGCGAACTGGAGGACCCCACGCCCTACCTGCTTGACGGCGAGTTCATCCTCACCGCAGGGCTGCCCTTCCTCGGTGACGGCGGCAGCGAGGCGAAGGTGGATGCCTACGTCCAGCGGCTGGTTGGCGCCGGGGTGGGGGCCCTGGGGTTTGGGCTGGAACCCTACTTCGATGCCGTGCCCCAGACCGTTGTAGCGGCCTGCCGGCGCCACAACCTGACTCTCGTGGAGTTTCCCAAAACTGTTCCGTTCGCCGCCATCGGGCTGGAATTCTCGCAGCTGCTGGAGTCGGATAACGCCAGGGTGTTCCGGCAGCTCGCGGACACCAACCGGCAGCTGATGCGGGCGGTCCTCTCGGCCAGGCCGGAACACGAACTGCTGGCGGCGCTGGTGCAGCGGGTGCCGGTCTGGGCGCTGCTCGTCGGAGCCGACGGCCGCATCCGCGCCCGGTCCGCGGGCGGCAACGGCGGGGGCGCCGCCGTCGAACTTTCCGCCCTGCAGCCGCTGCTGAAAAGGCTACTGGCCGGCAGTGGGCCCCGCGTGGAAATGGAGCAGCTCGAGGAACCGGGGTCCACTGTGGTGTTCGGCCATCCGCTCCGCAGCACCCGGGACGCCAATCTCGGCGCCCTGGTCCTGGGCTCCAACGGTCCGCTCACCCCGGCGCAGAACAGCGTGGTGTCCTCCGTCGTGGGGTTGCTGGAACTGCTCGTGCGGCAGCGGACCAGCGGCTCGCTCGCACCAAGCCAGCTTGCGACGGCGCTGCTGCTGCACCCGGACAGCGTCGCCTCAGGCGGCACGAAACACGTCAACGGCCTCAAAGACCTCCTGGCGCAGAGCATGTCCTCCACGCGCTCGGCACCGCTCCGGGTGGTCCAGGGTGTGAAGGCGGAAGCCGGCGGCCCGGCGGGCGAAAGCCCCGTGCGGGAACTGCTGCAGTGGCGCCGGATGTTCGACACCAAACTCGTCGAGATCACCGACTACGGTTTCGCAGCCATCACCCGCCTCAAAGTGGACGAGGCCTTGCTCGCCGAAACGGAGGCGCTCGGCTGGCGCCTGGTGATCGGCGATGCCACGGAGTTCCACGGGCTGTCCTCTGCGTACCGTCGGGTCACCTCCCTGCGGGCGCGGGTTCAAGCAACCGGCCGGAGCGCCCGCGTGGACGAGGTGACCTGGTCCGTGGCCGGACTGCTCGGCCGCGAAGCCGGGACCATGCTTGCGGCCCGGCTGCTGGAACCGGTCCTCAGCCAGGAGGATCCCGAGCGGCGGGCCGGACAGCTGGCGGTACTGCGGACATGGCTGGGCGCGAACGGGAGCTGGGACGCCACGGCCAAAGCCATGGGCCTGCACCGCAACAGCGTCCGCCGCCAGATCAACGCCCTCGCCGAGCTATTGGACACCGACCTCAATCAGGCCCAGGTACGGGCGGAACTCTGGTTCGCCCTTCAGTACGTGGACGAACCTCCGGCCCCGGCCTCCCCCGCTGCCGCCGGCCTGGCAGACGCCGCCAACCCGGCCTCCGGAACACCCGATTCCCAGTCGCGGTAGAGATCCGGCCGGCGCTCCCGGAGGTACGGCACTACCTCCCGCGCGTTGCGGGCGCTTGCTGCGGACACCTCCGCGAAAAGCAGCTCCGGTGCCGGACCGGCCGCGGCCAGCAGGGAGCCGTCGGCACCGGCGATGACACTCCCGCCCAGGAACTCGCAGCCATCCTCCTCCCCTGCATGGTTTGCGTAGGCCACGGTCAGCTGGCTCTCCAGTGCCCGGGCCCGCAGCAGGATCTGCGGAACGGAATCAAACCCCTGGGCCAGCGCCGTGGGAACCAGCAGCAATTCGGCGCCACGGGTTGCGGCGGCACGCACCGCTTCGGGGAATTCGACGTCGTAACAGATCACCATGGACGTCTTGATCCCGTGGAAATCCACGACGGCGGGAGGTTCGGACGCGGGGCTGAACGCCTTGCGCTCCTCCGCACCGAACAAGTGCACCTTGGCGTAGTTCAGCAGTTCAGCGCCGTCATGGTCCACCAGGGTGGCAGTGATATGCCACCGCCCGTCTGCGGTGACGGCGGGCAGGCTGTAGACCAGCGCGATCCCGTTCCGCCGGGCGATGTCTGCCAGCTTCCGGCGAATCGACGGAAGCCGGGCCGGGTCCAGCCCGTCCCGGACCCGGAGGGGCGCATAACCCACCGGGAACAGTTCCGGAGTGAGCAGCACCCGGGCGCCGGCGGCGGCCGCCGTCCGGGCGGCGTTATCCACCGCACCGCAGTTGGCTTCCACATCAAGTACGGCGGCGTTCGCCTGCAGGAGTGCCAGCAGCACCATTACCACCTCTATAGTCTCCGGGGCGGCCGCGAAACGTGCGGACCACCCTGCCTTGCAGCCTCTTCCTACCAGCGTAGCCAGGGTGCAGACTGTGCCCTAGGTGCATTTCCACCTGGCGACCGTGGCCCGCGGTGCGGATCGTCCGCGGCTGCGGCCAGGGCACCACGACTGCGCCTTGCGTTAACTTCTTGACTACAACGGTGCAGATGGTGCACGCTTCATTGCATGCCCTCAACACCGCGCTCAACGAGGAGCCGAACCAAAAACCCCGGGTCACAGTCCGCATTGAGGCACCTGAACCAGCAACGGATCATCGAGTGCCTGCTGAACGGTCCGTCCACCCAGGCTGAACTCGCCCGGCAGACCGGCCTGTCCACGGCCACGGTCTCCAACATCGTCAAAATCATGCAGGACGCCGGGCTGGCGTCCACGGAACCGATCACCAGTTCCGGCCGTCGGGCACTGAATGTCCGCCTCAACAGCAACGGCGCAGTTGCCGTTGGCATCGACTTCGGCCGCCGGCACCTTAGGGTGGTCCTGGCGACGCTGAGCTACCACATCATCGCCGAGGAATCGGTGCTGCTGCCGCTGGGCCACCACGCCGACGAAGGCATCCGGGCCGCCGTCGAACTCCTTGCCAAGCTGTTGGACGAGAGCGGCGTGGAACGCAGCGCCGTGGTGGGCGCCGGCGTCGGAATCCCCGGCCCGATCGACCGCCGGACGGGCACCGTGGCGCAAGGCGCCATCCTCCCCGAGTGGGTGGGCATCAACATCCTGCAGCACCTCGAGGACACCCTGAATTTCCCCGTGTTTGTTGACAACGACGCCAATCTCGGCGCCCTGTCCGAGGTCACATGGGGCCCCCATAGCGGCATCAGCAACCTGATGTTCCTGAAGATCGGCTCGGGCATTGGTGCCGGGCTGATCCTCAACGGCGCCCCGTACTACGGCAACGTGGGCATCACCGGCGAAATCGGCCATGCCACCATCCATGAACACGGCCTCATCTGCCGCTGTGGAAACCGGGGGTGCCTGGAAACCATCGCCTCCACCACCACCATGATCGAGCTCCTGGGCCGCGGCGAGGAGAAGCCTCTCAGCGCCGAGGACATTGTCCGCAAGGCGCTGGAACGGGACTCCGCAACGCTCCGGGTCATAGACGACGCAGGCCTGGCTGTGGGCCGCGCCCTGGGCAACGTGGCCAACCTCATCAATCCGGAAGTAATTGTGGTGGGCGGTCCGCTGGCCGGCCTGGGAGACCTGCTCCTGGACCCGATCAGGCGGGGCCTGATCCGGCACGCAGTGCCCGTCATCGGCGAGACCACCACGCTCACCATGTCCTCGCTCGGGGACCGGGCCGAGGCGCTCGGTGCGGCCGCCCTGGTCTTCCAGCACGCGGGAATCCGGCGCTCCTGAATCTATTCGTTATCGGCCCGTTGCGTTAAAGACTTGACGACAAGGGCTGTGATCCAGTTTACTTTTTCATCAGACGGCCCTGCGGTTTGCGGGGCGGACAACGAAGTCATGCATTGGAGGCGTAAGGGCAAATGACGTCCCAGACCACGCAAAGTGATCCGATCCTTCTCGAGATGCGGTCCATCACCAAGGAATTCCCCGGCGTTAAAGCTTTGTCCGAGGTGAGCCTGCGGGTGAAGGCGGGCGAAATCCACGCCATCTGCGGCGAAAACGGCGCCGGCAAGTCCACCCTCATGAAGGTCCTCTCGGGTGTGTACCCGTACGGCAGCTACGACGGCGACATCGTGTACCAGAACGAGGTCCAGCAGTTCAAGGACATCCGTGCCAGCGAGCAGGCCGGCATCGTGATCATCCACCAGGAACTGGCGCTCATCCCGGAGCTCTCCATCATGGAGAACATCTTCCTCGGCAACGAGCCCACCAAGCGCGGCATGATCGACTGGGCCGAAGCCCGGCTGCGGTCCACGGAGCTCCTGGCCCGGGTGGGCCTGCGCGAAGATCCCGACACCGCCATCAAGGAGATCGGCGTCGGCAAGCAGCAGCTGGTGGAAATCGCCAAGGCGCTGAGCAAATCGGTGAAGCTCCTCATCCTCGACGAGCCCACGGCGGCCCTGAACGAGTCCGACTCCCAGCACCTGCTGGATCTCATGCTGGGGCTCAAGGGCCGCGGCATCACGTCCATCATCATTTCCCACAAGCTCAATGAGATCGAGCAGATCGCGGACTCCATCACCATCATCCGTGACGGCAAGTCCATCGAGACCCTCGATGTCAAGGCCGACGGCGTGGATGAAGACCGCATCATCAAGGGCATGGTGGGCCGCACGCTGGAGTCACGCTTCCCGGACCACGAACCGAAGATCGGCGAGGTGTTCTTCGAAGTCAAGGACTGGAACGTCGGGCACCCGCAGATCCAGGACCGCCTGGTCTGCAAGAATTCCAACTTCTTCGTCCGCCGCGGCGAGATTGTCGGCTTTGCCGGGCTCATGGGCGCCGGACGCACCGAGCTGGCCCGTTCGGTGTTCGGCCGCTCGTACGGCCGCTTCATTTCCGGCCACATCTACAAGGACGGCAAGGAGATCACCCTCCGCACCGTGCGGCAGGCCATCGATGCCGGGCTGGGCTACGTCACCGAGGACCGCAAGTCCCTGGGGCTGAACCTCCTGGATGACATCAAAACCACCACCGTTGCGGCGAACCTGAAGAAGATCAGCAAGCACAACATTGTGGACCCCAACAAGGAATTCACCGTTGCGGAGCAGTACCGGAAGTCCTTGCGCACCAAGGCGCCCTCAGTGGAAGAAGGCGTCGCCAAGCTCTCGGGCGGCAACCAGCAGAAGGTGGTGCTCGCCAAATGGATGTTCACCGACCCGGACCTGCTGATTCTTGACGAACCGACCCGCGGCATTGACGTGGGCGCCAAGTACGAGATCTACGGCATCATCCAGCAGCTGGCCAACCAGGGCAAGGGCGTGATTGTGATCTCCTCCGAGTTGCCGGAACTGCTGGGACTCTCGGACCGCATCTACACCATCTTCGAAGGCGCCATCACCGGTGTCCTGAACAAGGATGAAGCCAGCCAGGAAAACCTGATGAAGCTCATGACATCCGCCCGCAAGACCGCCGCCTGACCTTCTGGATACCTCCAGAACCTTCCAGACACAAGGACCGAAACAATGAACGCGCTCAAGAAGCTATTTGGCGGAAACACCCGCCAATTCGGCATGATCTTCGCCCTGGTTGCACTGATCGTCTTTTTCCAGATTTTCACCGAGGGCCGCACGCTCACCCCGGGCAACGTCATCAACCTCTTCAACGGCAACTCCTACATTCTGATCCTGGCGATCGGCATGGTGCTGGTCATCATTGCCGGCCACATCGACCTCTCCGTGGGTTCCGTGGCAGCCTTCGTCGGCGTCGCCGTGGCCCTGGCCATCCGTGACTGGGGCATCCCCTGGTACGCCGGCGTCCTCCTGGGCCTTGCCCTCGGAGCGCTGATCGGGGCCTGGCAAGGATTCTGGACCGCCTATGTGGGCATCCCCGCCTTCATCGTGACGCTGGCCGGCATGCTGCTCTTCCGCGGCTTCAACCAGTTCGTCGGCAAGTCCAACACCATCCCGGTTCCCGCCGATTTCCAGTACCTCGGCTCGGGCTATCTTCCCGAAGTGGGCCCGAACACGGGCTACAACAACCTCACGCTGTTCCTGGGCCTGCTGGCCGTGGCCTTCGTGATCTTCAGCGAAATCCGTGCCCGCCGCCGGGCCCTTGCCCTCGGCGCCGAGGTGCCGGAAGCCTGGGTGATGATCCTCAAGCTCGTCCTGATCTGCGGCGCCATCCTGTACGCCACGTACCTGTTCGCCACCGGCCGTCCGGGAACGTCCTTCCCCATTCCGGGCCTGATCCTGGCCGTCCTGGTCCTCATCTACGGCTTCATTTCCTCCAAGACCATCGTCGGCCGCCACATCTACGCCGTCGGCGGCAACAGGCACGCTGCCGAACTCTCCGGCGTGCAGTCCAAGAAGGTCAACTTCCTGGTGATGATGAACATGTCCATCCTGGCCGGCCTGGCAGGCATGATCTTCGTGGGCCGCTCCACCGCTTCCGGACCGTTCGACGGCGTTGGCTGGGAACTGGACGCCATCGCAGCCGTGTTCATCGGCGGCGCCGCCGTGACCGGCGGCGTGGGTACCGTGATCGGCTCGATCGTTGGTGGCCTGGTGATGGCAGTGCTGAACAACGGCCTGCAGCTCCTCGGCGTCGGCGCCGACCTCACCCAGATCATCAAGGGCCTGGTCCTCCTGATCGCCGTTGCCTTCGACGTCTACAACAAGACCCAGGGCAAGAAATCCATCATCGGCATGATGATGAAAAACTTCGGCCGCAGCAGCAGCGAGCTGCAGCCGGACGAGACCTCATCCACCAAGGACGCTATCCGCAAGGAAGCCTGAGCGCTCCCCCACGATTCTCCGCACACCATCTAAAGAAAGTGAACCAAGCAATGCAAATGATTGGTAAAGCAGGAAAGGCAGCAGCGATCGCTGCTATTGCGGCACTGGCGCTGACAGCCTGCGGCCGCGCCGAGACCGGCACCACGGGTGGTAGCAGCGGCGGCGAGGCGTTCCCGAAGAACTCCTCGATCGGCGTCGCACTCCCGCAGAAGACCAGTGAAAACTGGGTGCTGGCCGAGAAGCTGTTCAACGACGGACTCAACGGAGCCGGTTTCAAGGCTGACGTGCAGTTCGCCAACGGCGGCGTCTCCGAGCAGCAGAACCAGATCAGCGCCATGGTCACCAAGGGTGCAAAGGTCATCATCGTGGGTGCCATCGACGGCGCCCAGCTGGGTACCCAGCTCAAGCAGGCCAAGGACTCCGGCGCCACCATCATCGCCTACGACCGCCTGCTCCTGAACACCGAGAACGTGGACTACTACGTGGCCTACGACAACTTCAAGGTGGGTGAACTCCAGGGCCAGGCGCTGCTGGACGGCATGAAGGCCAAGAAGCCTTCCGGCCCGTACAACATCGAGCTCTTCGCCGGCTCCCCGGATGACGCCAACGCGAAGGTCTTCTTCGACGGCGCCATGAGCGTCCTCAAGCCGAAGATCGACGACGGCACCCTCAAGGTTGTCTCGGGCCAGACCTCGTTCGAGCAGGCCGTCACCCAGGGCTGGAAGGCTGAGAACGCCCAGCGTCGCGCCGACACCCTGCTGACCGGCAGCTACGGCACCGCTTCCCTGGACGGCGTCCTGTCTCCGAACGACACCCTGGCACGTGCAGTACTGACGTCCGTCAAGGCCGCCGGCAAGCCGCTCCCGATCATCACCGGCCAGGACTCCGAGGTTGAGTCCGTCAAGTCCATCATGGCCGGCGAGCAGTACTCCACCATCAACAAGGACACCCGCAAGCTCGTAGAGCACGCGATCACCATGGTCAAGGACATCCAGGCCGGCAAGACGCCTGAGATCAACGATGACAAGTCCTACAACAACACGGTCAAGACCGTTCCGGCCTACCTGCTGGATCCGGTCATCGTGACCAAGGAGAACGTCAAGACGGCCTACGTGGACGATCCGGTACTCGGCCCGATCACCAAGTAGTCCGCGCCTAGGCGCCTGTAGCTGCAGTCAAGGGCCCCGGCTCACCCGAGAGGGTGGGCCGGGGCTTTTGGTTTCGCGGCGGTCCGCAGCCCGGACGGGGTTCCCGCAGTCCAGCCCGTCTTCACAGCGGAAACATAGCTTCGGCCCGTTCCCCGCACAGCCACGCGCACCACTGTTGGATCAGCAGCCGGTCATTCCGTCCGGCCTGAGATCCAAGGAGTACCGTGAGCGTCCTCGCCCGAAGTGTAGGCAATGCCTTCAGAAACAAGGTCCGAACCGGGGCTGTGGTGGCGGTGTTGGCCGTGGCGATCGGCCTGGCCCTGTCCATGCTGGTGGCCAACCAGGCGGTTGCCGCCAAAGTCGCGGAACTGAATGCCTCCGTGGGCACCGTCCTGACCGTGAATCCGGCCGGTGGCCAGGGCTTCGAGGGCGGCGGCGAACCGCTCACGGCTGAACAGGCTGCAACCGCGGCCGCGGTCCCGAACGTGAGCACCGTCGTCGGCACGAAGGCCCTGAGGTTGCGCAATGCCGCCGAAGCGGCGGCACAAGCCGCCGCCGGAACCCAGGCTGGCGGACCGGGCGGAGGCCAGGGCGGACCCGGCGGACAGACCACCACCACGCTGACCACCAGCCTTACGGCGGCCGTCGACGCCGGAACGCTCGGCAACCGCAACCAGGCCGCGGAGGGAACTACGGGCTCAACCGGAACCACCCAGCCGGCCCGGACCATGTCCCTGCCGATCACCGCCACCGGGATCGGCGCCGAGGTGGACAGCACGGGCAAGGCCCTGAGTATCACCGAAGGCACCGGCCTGGGCGACTACAACTCGGAATCCGCCAACGCGCTTCTCGGCACCACGCTCGCCGAGAAGAACAACCTCAAGGTCGGCTCGACGTTCACCATCAATGACCAGACTTATACGGTGGCAGGCCTGTTCGACGCCGGTACCACCTTCGGCAACAACGCCCTCTACGTCACCCTCCCCTCCGCCCAAGCCCTCGCTGAACTGCCCGGCGAGCTGTCCACCATGATCGTCACGGTGAACACCATGGAAAACGTGGATGCCGCCAAGACCGCCCTCCAGGCCGCCCTCGGTACGGACAAGGCCGACGTCACCCAGGGTCAGCGCAACCTCGAGACCGCCGTCAGCTCACTCGACAGCGTCAAGAACATCTCCCTCATTGCCTTCATTGCGGCGCTGGGCACGGCCGGCCTGATCATCCTCCTGATCATGGTGATGCTGGTCCGCGAGCGCCGCCGTGAAATCGGTGTGCTCAAGGCGATCGGCGCGCCGAACCGCACCATCGGACTCCAGTTCGTCCTGGAAGCGCTGGTCCTCGTGGCCCTGGGCAGCGTGGCGGGTGCCGCCATCGCGTCGTTCTCCAGCGGCGGCATCGCCTCGGCACTGATCAGCTCCAATTCATCGACGACGACGGCGGCAACCACCGGGCGCGGCATGCCCGGCGGGGCCGGCTTCCCCGGAGGCGCTGGTCTTCCCCAAGGGGGGCCCTTCGGCGGAGCCTCCCAGCTGCTCACCACCGTCACCGCGAGCGCCTCCCCCGGCGTGATCGCGGCCGGCATCGCCGCTGTGTTCGGCGTCGCCATCATCGGTGCGCTGGTCCCCGCGCTCCTGACCGCCCGCATCCGCCCCATCGAAGTCCTCCGAGGAGAGTAGCCATGATCGAAGTCAAGAATCTCGTCCGCACCTTCAAGTCCGGCGACCGCACCATCAAACCCGTCAACGACGTCAGCTTCGAACTCGAAGAGGGCACGCTCGCGTCCATCGTGGGCAAGAGCGGCAGCGGCAAGAGCACACTGTTGTCCCTGCTGGGTGCGCTGGACAAGCCCACCAGCGGAGACGTCGTCGTCAACGGCGTCAGCCTGGCCAGCATGCCGGACGGCAAGCTGACCGAGTACCGGCGCCGCGACATCGGCTTCGTGTTCCAGCAGTTCAACCTGATCCCCAACCTGTCCGCCGTGGACAACGTGATGCTGCCGATGGAGTTCGCCGGGGTCCGCAAGACCGCGCGGCTGGCACGGGCCAAGGAACTGCTGGAGCAGGTGCAGCTGGATCCGGAGAAGCACGTGCGCCGCATCAACCGCCTGTCCGGCGGCGAGCAGCAGCGTGTGGCAATTGCCCGCGCACTGGCCAACGAGCCGAAGCTGATACTGGCCGACGAGCCCACGGGCAACCTGGACGAGCAGACCGGCGAGCACATCATCGAGCTCCTCAGCTCGCTGAGCCGCGACCACAACACCACCATCCTGGTGGTGACGCACGACCGCCAGCTCGCCAACAAGACGGACCGCCGCTTCCGGCTCCAGCAGGGGCGCCTCACCGAGGAACCCTCCCGCGCCAGGGTGGCATCTGCAGCCACGGCGTAGTCGCAGCCCGCGCGGCAGGAGCTGAGGAGGCCGATAGCAACCCTCTCTCAGCTCCTGCCGCTTTCAACCCGACGCTCTCTCACCTTTCGCAGGAAATATTCGGACGCTCTCTCACTTCCTGCAGGTATTTCCCCGATGCTCTCTCAGCCGGATGAGAGGATGTCACAATGACTGCCCCCATCGCGAAGCCCTGGCTGTTCAGCCAGGCCGATCAGGATCCCCGTTCCGCTACAGGACAAACGCTGCGGTGGGGAGTGGTGGCTACCGGCGGCATCGCCCAATCGGTGGCCAGGGATCTTGCCCTTCTGGCTGATGCGGAGCTGTATGCCGTCAGCTCCCGCAGCCAGGCGTCGGCTGAAGCGTTCGCTGCGGAGTACGGTTTTTCCACAGCCTACGGTGACGACGCCGGCGGAGCGGGCTACCACCGGCTCCTCGCCGACGACTCCGTGGATATTGTCTATGTGGCCACGCCGCACGCGCAGCACTATGAAGTGGCACTGGCCGCGCTCAATGCCGGCAAGCATGTGCTGTGCGAAAAGGCCCTCACCATCAACGCCCGGGAAGCTGGTGAACTTGTAGCCCTGGCGCGTTCCAAGAAGCTGTTCATGATGGAAGCCATGTGGAGCCGCTTCCTCCCCAGCATGCAGCGCGCATTCGACATCGCGGCTTCCGGGGAGCTCGGGACGGTCCAGTGGGTCACCGCGGATCTCGGCTTCCCGGCGGTCTACTCCCCCAGCGCACGGCTCTGGGCCCTCAGGGACGGCGGCGGCGCCCTCCTTGACCTGACCGTGTACCCCCTGCTCTGGGCTCTGGGCACCCTGGGTTTTCCGCAAACCGTGAGTGCCACGGGGGCAGTGAACGACGACGGCGTGGATGCCCAGAATGCGTTGACGCTGGGATACCACCACGGCGCGCAGGCGCAACTGACATCATCGCTGACGGCATACGGCCCGCGGGCGGCAACCGTCGCAGGAAGTCTCGGGTATCTGCAGACCATCGGTTCGGTCAACAATCCCAAGGAAATCCACGTCAGGATCGGCATGGCGGAACCGCGGACCGAGCATTTCGACGTCGTGGGCCGTGGCTACACGTACGAGCTCCGCGAGGTCACCAGGTGCATCCAGCAGGGGCTCACCGAGAGCCCGGTCATGCCGCTTGAGGACTCGCTGAATGTCATGAGGCTGTTCGATGGTGTCCGCGCCCAGCTCGGCGTGACCTACCCGAACGATGCACACTGACGTCGCTCAACACCGCGGAAAAAATAATCAATTCGCCGGACTATTAACCGGAAAAGGCTGGACGCCGGCTCCGGATCGTGCCTAGGCTGTTAGGCAATCGTCGAATCTTCGAGGTGCCTTGGGGGTGTTTGCGCATGGAATCAGCAGGTTTTCCATGGCGCGCGCTCCGTCCGTTGCTCCTCGCAGGCGCCGCGGCCACTGCCTGGCTGACCCTATCTGCTCCGGCTGCCAGCGCCGATACCGCGTCTGATTCCGCTTCCCTGCTTGGAAGCGTCAGCTCCTCCGTCTCATCAGTAAGCGACGCCGCAGTCAATCCGGTTGTGGACGTCCTGGCCGCTGCGGTTCCCGGCGTAAGAACGGACGCTCCGGTTGATAAAGCCGTACTCCCGGCACAGCCAAGTTCCGCTGAACCGGGCGGTCTGCTCCAGCCTCTTACCGGCGCTGCAACCGGTCCCGTGGACTACCTGATTGAAGCTGTTCCGGTAGTGAACCAGATAGTCCCCTCCGGCACTGTTGGTGCCGTCACGGCCCCCGTCACGGCCGCGGCCGACGGATTCGTCACCGGAATCGCCGAGGAAGTCTTGCCGATAGCAGGCGATGCCCTGCCAGTGCTGGACCCCGTTGTGGAACCGGTGGGCGACCTCCTGACGGGCGTCGATCCCCTTCCGGGTCCGGAGGTCTCGACACCGGATCTCCCAGTTCCTGACATCGCCGCGGCTGACGACGCAACCGCCGACAGCATCGCACCCGCCAGGGTCCCGCCCGTCAGCGCGGACGCCTCAAGCGCCAGTGATCTGCCGGCCGCCCCGGCCACATCAACCTCAGCCATGTCGAAGTCAGCGGCGTCCTTCCAAGCCTCTGGCCCTGGCACGCTGCAGACTGCACCGGTACAAGCGGGAGTTCTTGCAGATCCCCTCCCCCGCGACGGAACCCCCAACCCGGCAGCATTGCCGGCTGTTCCGGGCTCCGGTTCTGGGAGCAGCCAGTCTCAAGGCGGCGGTGCCGGCGGAGCAGCCTGGCTATCAGCTTTCCATCTGGACGTTCTACTGACCATTGTTCTTCCCGTCAGCGGCCCCCTGCAAAGTGCTCCCGCACCGGTGTCTTTCGACCCCGGTTCATCTCCTGACTAGTTGGGCCTTCCCTGCGCCTTTGCGCGGAAAACGGCCATTCGGGCTGCCCTGGGCGCCCACACAACAACTTTCAGGAGATCACCATGCACGCGAATATCCGCAGAGGGCTGATCAGCACCCTCTTCGCCGGAGGACTACTAGCCCTCGGCACCACCGCTGCAAGCGCAGCGGACACAACCAGCGGTTCCGACGGCCTTGCCTCCGGAACCCAGATCGTCGCACCCGTCACCGCACCGATCACCGTAGGTACGACGTCGTTGGGCCTGCTGGGTGACTCAACGGCCACCACCGAAGGCAACGGCGCCACCACTGCACCGGCGGGAACCAGCACCACCCCCGCCCCATCGACGAGCGGTTCCGACGGCCTTGCCTCCGGAACCCAGATCGTCGCACCCGTCACCGCACCTATCACCGTAGGTACGACGTCGTTGGGCCTGCTGGGTGACTCAACGGCCACCACCGAAGGCAACGGCGCCACCACTGCACCGGCGGGAACCAGCACCACCCCCGCCTCATCGACCAGCGGCTCCGACGGCCTCGCCTCCGGAACCCAGATCGTCGCACCCGTCACCGCACCGATCACCCTAGGTACGACGTCGTTGGGCCTGCTGGGTGACTCAACGGCCACCACCGAAGGCGACGGCGCCACCACTGCACCGGCCGGCGCCAGCACCACCCCCGCCCCATCGACCAGCGGCTCCGACGGTCTCGCCTCCGGAACCCAGGTCGTCGCACCGGTCACCGCACCGATCACCGTAGGTACGACGTCGTTGGGCCTGCTGGGTGACTCAACGGCCACCACCGAAGGCAACACCACTGCACCGGCGGGAACCAGCACCACCCCCGCCCCATCGACCAGCGGCTCCGACGGCCTCGCCTCCGGAACCCAGATCGTCGCACCCGTCACCGCACCGATCACGATTGGCGGTGCGTCGGTCGGAATTGGCGGTGACTCGTCGTCCACGGTCGTTCCTCCCGTCGTGGCTCCCCCGGTTGTCACGCCTCCCGTCGTCACGCCTCCGGTGGTTACGCCCCCGCTGGTCTTCGGCCCGGCAGTTGCCCCTCCTGTGACAGCTACCGAAGGTCCGTCGTCATTGGCGCTGGCCGGTACGAATACGGTGCTTGCCGGTACGCAGATGGCGCCCGCCGCTGCAGTAGCTCCCATGGCAGCTCCGATGCTCGCCAACACGGGCGCCAACCTTGAGCTGCTGGCCGCAGCCCTGCTCCTGCTGGCCACCGGCATGATCATCATGCTCGTTCCGGCCCGGCGCAAGAGGGCCTAGGGCATCAGCGGGCAGGGCGGCGGCGGTGCCGGCGCCCTGCCCGCCAGGCGTGGTGAGACTTGGACCGGTCTGGTCCGGGAAGCCGCTCAGGGCTTGCCGGGCCAGACCACCGGGGCCCGCATATCCCGCTCCGGCAAGCGTAATTACCAAGTACCCTTATGAAAATGCATACCCGTCCCCGTATCATCTTTAGAGTGCGTTCCGAGGGAACGCTGAAAAGGATGGGGACATCGTGGAGAGTTCGCGCAGCGAGACGGCAGAGGTCCTGGACGGCCGATACCGCCTCGGCGAGGTCATCGGACGCGGCGGCATGGCATCGGTGTACACAGCCAGGGACGAGAACCTCGGCCGGGATGTGGCATTGAAGCTCTTTGCCCCGCAATCAGCCGACGCGGACGAGTTGAAGCGTCAGGAAGCCGAGATCCAGCTGCTCGCCACCCTGAACCACCCCAGCCTCGTGACTTTGTTCGACGCCGGAATAGACTCCCGCGTGCCGGAGGAGCCGCGTCCGTTCCTCACTATGGAACTGGTTGAGGGGCAGGACCTCCGGAGCAGGATCCGGCACAGCCCTGTCCCGCTGGATGAACTGGCAGTGATCGGCGCCGGAGTGGCCGACGCCCTGGCGTACGTCCACAACCTGGGCATCATCCACCGTGACATCAAACCGGCCAATATCCTCCTGGTACAGGTCCGCCCCGGCGAGCCCCTGCGCCCCAAACTGACCGATTTCGGCATTGCCCGAATTGTCGACGGCACACGCCTGACGGCTACCGGAACCATGGTGGGAACAGCCGCATATCTGAGCCCGGAACAGGCACGGGGCGCCGACCTCGGTCCCGCCAGCGACATTTATTCCCTTGGCCTCGTGCTGCTCGAGTGCATCAAGGGAGCCGTGGAATATCCGGGGAGCGCCATTGAATCCGCGGTGGCGCGCCTGCACCGCGCCCCGGAAATCCCCAACGATGTTCCCGTCGAGTGGGCCGCCCTCATCACTTCCATGACCGCGCTGGACCCCATGGACCGCCCGACGGCAGCTGATCTCGAGACCGCCCTTCGACAGGCCCTGGTCTCTCCGGAGTCGGTTCCCGGTTCCGTGGCCGAGGAGCCAACACGCATCCTCCCGGCACCGCCTTCTCGTCCCCCGCTGGTTGCGCCGGGCGGCGCCCGCACACCGGGCTCGGACACCGGTGGCCGCACCACAGCCGAGTTGCAGCCGGGTCACAGCAACCCGCCGCGCCCCACCGCTGCCCGACGACTCCGGCCTGCTGGCCGCGGGAAGCTGGCTGCCGCGCTGGCAGCCGCTGCGGTGCTTGCAATCGCCGCCATAATGTTGCTGCCTGCCCTCACTCCCAAAACACCGGAGCCGGTTCAATACCCCGCGGTCACCGGCACCCTGGGAGAGCACCTCGACCAACTTCAGAAGAGCGTGGAACCGTGACATTACTTGCAGTCAGTCGCCGTCGCGCGAGGCCAGCACAGCGATGGCACCTGGTCCTCGCAGCAGGCGTGCTTTCCGCGGCCCTGGCAGGCTGCAGTTCTGCAGCCCCGGACCTGGACGTGGAAGCCGCGCAGCAGTTGCAGGCCAAAGTCCTGACCGTCTCGCAGTCCGCTGCCGGCAACGATCCGGCCGGCGCACTCAAAACACTTGACGAGCTGGTGGCACAGCTCGACGCCGCGGCAGCCGAGGGAGACGTTTCGTTCAAGCGCCACCAGAGCATCATGAAGGCGATCGAGGCGGTGCGAGCGGACCTGTCCACCGCAAAAGCTCAAGCCGAAGCAGCAGCTGCAGCAGCAGCCCAGGCGGCCGCAGCCAAGGCCGCAGCGGACGCGGCAGCGGCAGAAGCCGCGAAAGCGGCCGCTGTTCCGGCCGCAGAAGCGCCGGCGCCGGTCGCGCCAGCTCCGGCCCAGCAAAACCAAGGTCCGGGAAAGGGCGAAAAGGGCAAAGGCAAGGACGGCTGATTCCGGCACTTGCCGGAATCAGCCGTCCTGCTTCACGAAGATCCGCCCCTCGCCGGGACGCCCCCGCTAGGGGGTCTGCTAAGACGTGAAGCCCGACGCCGGGAAACGGTCCCAGGACCGGTGTGCGGCAAGCAGTTCCTGGATCTGCGACACCACGCCGTCCGCTGACTCACCGAGAGCTATCCCGGGAGCATCCTGCGGGATGCTAGCGGCGTCCACGACGGCGGAACCTCCGCCCCAGCCGCCGATCGCCTTCGCGTGGCGGAACGTCTCGGAAAGCAAAAGAACCACCCTCGGATCGAGGGAAGCGCCGGGCTCTCCGGCTTTGGCATCCAGGCCCTGGTCAGCGTCCGGGGCCGGGTCAGCCGATCCGGCCACGAGCACAGCGTCGAACTCCGTGGATCGTGCGGTGAGGTAGGTGCGCTGAACGGGGATCCCGCCGTCGGCCTCCTCTCCCAAGTAGCCTCCGGAGGGTGCAATGACCAGCGGCACGATCCCCGCGGCATCCAAAGCCGTGCGCGCGGCACGCACCGCGTCAAGGTCACTGGACGCGTCGGCCACAATACCCACCACACGTCCCTTCACCGGCCAGGTGCCTCCGACTTGCGACAGCGCGGGGCTCGGCTCGGCGTCGGCCACCTCCACCGAAGCTGCGGGCGCCGGCATGCCCAGTCCCGAGGCGACGGCAGCGCACAGTTCGGCGTCAACGTTGGCCAGGTTCTGCAGCTGCCGTTCCCTGATGGCTTCCTCCCGGCACTTGCCGAGTTCAAAAGTGTAGGCCTGGATCACATGGTCCTGCTCCACCGGGGTCAGGCTGCGGAAAAAGAGCCTGACCTGGCTGAAATGGTCATCGAACGACGCCGGCGACTTCCGTTCCTTGACTGCCGCCGCCAACTGCTCGGGAACGTCGACGAATGCGCTGAGGTCCGCCCCTGCGAGGAACGGGCAGCCGCCGTCCAGCGAATTCGGGTGGTACGGTGCCGCGCCCCCGTGCACCGCCTGCTGGTGCATTCCGTCGCGCAGCATATCGTTGACGGGCGCCTGCGGCCGGTTGATGGGGATCTGTCCGAAGTTCGGACCGCCGAGCCGGGAGATCTGCGTGTCGATGTAGGAGAAGAGCCGCACTTGGAGCAGAGGATCATTGGTGACGTCGATTCCCGGTACAAGGTGGCCGGGGTGGAAGGCAACCTGCTCGGTCTCGGCGAAGTAGTTCACCGGGTTGGCATTGAGGGTCATCAGGCCGATGGGCTGAACCGGCGCAAGCTCTTCGGGGACGAACTTGGTGGGGTCCAGGAGATCGATTCCCTCGAAGAACTCCTCCTCGGTGTCCGGGAAGACTTGCACTCCCAGCTCCCATTCCGGGTAGGCTCCGGACTCGATCGCGTCGGCAAGGTCGCGCCGGTGAAAGTCCGGGTCCATGCCGTTGATGAGCTGGGCTTCTTCCCAGAGGAGCGAATGGACGCCCTGTTTGGGCTTCCAATGGAACTTCACCAGGCTGGTGGCGCCCTCGGCATTCACGAAACGGAACGTGTGGACGCCGAAGCCCTCCATGGTGCGGTAGGAACGGGGCAGGGCCCGGTCGGACATGTTCCACATGGTGTGCGCCTGCGCCTCGGTGTGGAGCGAAACAAAATCCCAGAACGTGTCGTGGGCGCTCTGGGCCTGCGGGATTTCGCGGTCCGGGTGGGGTTTGCCGGCGTGGATGATGTCCGGGAACTTGATGCCGTCCTGGATGAAGAAGACCGGAATGTTGTTGCCGACCAGGTCGAAAGTGCCCTCGTCCGTGTAGAACTTCGTTGCAAAGCCGCGGGTATCGCGGACGGTATCGGCGGAGCCTCGGGACCCCAGCACCGTGGAGAACCTGACAAATACGGGCGTTTCGACGTCCTTGGCCAGGAAGCCTGCGCGGCTAATGTTGGCAGCGGAACCATAGGAGCGGAACGTGCCGTGCGCTCCGGCGCCGCGGGCATGCACCACCCGCTCCGGGATCCGCTCGTGGTCGAAGTGGGTGATCTTCTCGCGGAGATGGTGGTCCTGGAGCAGCACCGGCCCGCGCCGGCCTGCCTTCAGCGAGTGGTCCGTATCCTGGAGCCGGAGCCCTTGCGCTGTGGTGAGGTAGGCACCGGACTGTGCCCTCGAATGGACCGGGGCGCCGCTCGGCGTTCCGGTGGGCGATACCGCTTCGGGGCCCTGCTGGTCCGGCTTGGGCGGCAGCGGTTCGCGCGGTTCCGTCGGCTCGGCAACGGCGGGGGGCTCGCTCGACGTCGCGCCCGGAATGCGGATGTTGCTGTCTGCTGGCATGGTTTGTTCCCCTTTGATAAGCAGTCCTTAGTCACAGGCGGCCGTCCGGCCCGAAACTAAGCTTGCTTATCACTCTAAGGAAGGCGGCGAACAACCACAACGGGATCGAGGGAAATTCGTCAGCAAACTTACTATTTTCCGTCAATGTCGCTAGGTTGGTTAAGTGCGCCCACGAAGCGCAGCGAGATCAGAACCGCGGGCCGCCGGCCCGCCAGCTGAAGGAGTGATTTACGCATGGCAATTGTTCAGGAATCCATCAACGTAGGTGTCCCGCTGAGCCAGGCCTACAACCAGTGGACCCAGTTCGAGGACTTCCCGCACTTCATGAGCGGCGTGGACGCTGTCCGCCAGCTCGACGACACCACAGTGCACTTCCAGACCAGCATCGCCGGCGTCAAGAGGGAATACGACGCGCGAATCACCGTCCAGCAGCCGGACCAGCGCGTCACGTGGGAAAGCCTCGACGAGCCGCGCAACGCAGGGACCGTATGGTTCGAAGCACTCAACCCGACCGAAACAAAGGTCAGCGTTGAACTCGCCTGGGAGCCGGACTCCGCCGTTGAGAAGGTGGGAGCAGCAGTGGGGCTTGATTCCCGCCAGGTGGCCTCGGACCTCAAACGCTTCAAGAAATTCATCGAGGAACGCCACGTGGAAACCGGCGCCTGGCGGGAACGCGTCAGCGACAGCGCAGTCACCGGAAGTGCCGCCGGAACGGGCGCTGCAGCGGGTACGACGGCGGAAATGCCGCAGGCTGCCACCACTGCGGTCCCCCTCGAAGAGGAAGTGGGCTACGACACGGTGCCTACCGAGCAGCCCGTGAACACCGATCCGGACATGGCGACCGAGCCTCCGTTCGGCAAGCACGTCCAGCGCTGACGCTGTTGCGGCCGGCCGGCCGCTGCGGCTGCCACGCCGGCGTCGGCTCCCACGCGCGCGTCGGCTGCCTGCCAAACAAGAACGCCCCGCCTCCCGTGATGGGAGGCGGGGCGTTTTGACGTTCAGCGGGTCCGGCTACTTGGCCAGGCCGGACAGAACTTCAGTGAACTTCGCGGACGGACGCATCACCGAGGCGACCTTGGCAACGTCCGGGTGGTAGTAGCCCCCGATGTCCACCGGGGAGCCCTGCACTGCGAGCAGCTCGGCAATGATCGTGTCCTCGTTGGAGGTCAGCGCCTCGGAGACAGCGGCGAAATCGGCGGCCAGCTCGGCGTCGTCGGTCTGCTTGGCCAGCTCCTGCGCCCAGAACTTGGCGAGGTAGAAGTGGCTGCCGCGGTTGTCCAGTTCCCCTACGCTGCGGCGCGGGGACTTGTTCTCAAGCAGGAACGTGCCGGTGGCGCGGTCCAGGGTGTCGGCGAGTACCTGGGCACGCTTGTTGCCCGTGGTGGTCGCCAGGTGCTCGAAGCTGACGGCGAGGGCCAGGAACTCACCAAGGCTGTCCCAGCGAAGGTGGTTTTCCTTCAGCAACTGCTGGACGTGCTTCGGGGCGGATCCGCCGGCGCCGGTCTCGAAGAGTCCGCCTCCATTGATCAGCGGCACCACGGAGAGCATCTTGGCGCTGGTACCCAGTTCAAGGATCGGGAAAAGGTCCGTCAGGTAGTCGCGGAGCACGTTGCCGGTCACGGAGATGGTGTCCTCGCCCTTGCGGATCCGCTCGAGCGTGAAGGCCGTGGCCTTTTCCGGGGACATGATTTCGATCTGGAGGCCCTCGGTGTCGTATTCCTTGAGGTATTCCTTGACCTTGGCGATCAGGTTGGCGTCGTGCGCGCGCGTCTCATCCAGCCAGAACACGGCGGGCGTTTCGGAGGCGCGGGCGCGGGTGACGGCCAGCTTGACCCAGTCGCGGATCGGCACGTCCTTGGCCTGGCAGGCGCGCCAGATGTCGCCCGGTGCCACCTGGTGTTCGATCAGCACGTTGCCCTTGCTGTCCACGAGCTGGACGGTTCCGGCGGACTGGATCTCAAAGGTCTTGTCGTGGCTGCCGTATTCCTCGGCGGCCTGGGCCATGAGGCCAACGTTCGGCACGGTGCCCATGGTCGTGGGGTCGAAGGCGCCGTGGGCGCGGCAGTCGTCGATGACAACCTGGTAGATGCCTGCATAGCTGCTGTCCGGAAGAACGGCCAGCGTGTCCGCTTCCTTGCCGTCCGGTCCCCACATGTGGCCGGAGGAGCGGATCATGGCGGGCATGGAGGCGTCCACGATGACGTCGGAGGGAACGTGCAGGTTGGTAATGCCCTTGTCCGAGTCCACCATGGCCAGCGCGGGTCCCTCTGCGAGGCCCTTCTTGATGGCTGCCTGGACGCCCTCACGGACGTCTTCCGGGAGTTCTTCGAGTCCGCCCAGGATGGAGGCCAGGCCGTTGTTGGGGCTGAGGCCGGCGGCGGCGAGCTGCTCGCCGTACGTGTCGAACAGTTCGGTGAAGTAGGCCTTCACCACGTGGCCGAAAATGATGGGATCCGAGACCTTCATCATGGTGGCCTTCAGGTGTGCGGAGAACAGCACGCCCTCTTCCTTGGCGCGGGCAACCTGTGCAGCCAGGAACTCATCCAGGGCGGCGGCGCGCATTACGGTGCCGTCCACAACTTCGCCGGCCAGGACGGGGAATCCGCGCTTCAGGACCTTGACGGTGCCGTCTTCCTTGACCAGCTGGATCTTGACGGTGTCATCGGACTCGATGACCACGGACTTCTCGTTGGCGCGGAAGTCATCGGCGCCCATGGTGGCCACGTTGGTCTTGGACTCCGGCGTCCAGGCACCCATGGAGTGCGGGTTCTGGCGGGCGTAGTTCTTCACGGAGAGGGGCGCGCGGCGGTCCGAGTTGCCTTCGCGCAGGACCGGGTTGACGGCCGAACCCTTGATCTTGTCGTAGCGTGAGCGGATGTCCGTCTCGGTGTCGGAGGACGGGTTGTCGGGGTAGTCCGGAAGGTCGTAGCCCTGGGACTGGAGCTCGGCGATGGCCGCCTTCAGCTGCGGAATGGAAGCGCTGATGTTGGGCAGCTTGATGATGTTGGCTTCCGGCTTCTTTGCCAGGTCACCCAGTTCAGCCAGGGCATCGCTGATCCGCTGCTCTTCAGTGAGGTAGTCACCGAACACCGAAATGATGCGGCCAGAGAGGGAGATGTCGCGGGTCTCCACTTCCACACCGGCAGTCGACGCGTAGGCCTCGATAATCGGCAAGAACGAGTAGGTGGCCAGCATGGGCGCTTCGTCAGTGTGGGTATAAATAATCTTGGCCATTGGTTGGGCGTCTCCTGAAGGTATACATACATCTGGAACTCTGGCGTTATTTCAACATTCTTAACTTACCCGAGCAGGGCGCGTCGGCGCCCATCGTGGCGTCCAGCGACGCGTAGCATGCCCCCGTCCGCCGGACTGACGGGGCCGCGGAGAGACGGGAACCACATCCCACCAGGCACAAGACGAGACTCGTGTATCTATTTACAACAATTGTCACAGTGGGTAGTTTGATCTCCACCAGCGGCGGCCACCATCTGAGGCCGCCGCATCACGACTGGTTAGGACAACCATGACGAAATCGAAGACTCTGGCCACCAGCCTCCTGAGCCTGTCCGCAGCCGCACTGCTGGCCGTCTGTGCCGCCGGCGGGGCAAATGCAGCGCCCGCGTCACCACAGGACGCCTCACCGCAGGAAGCCGCACAGGTTGCCAGCCAGTCGGTGGACGGCTCGAAGGCGGCGGATTACTGGACGGCAGACCGCATGCGCGCAGCCGTTCCGGGCGACGTCCTGGCCGCCAAGGCGCTGCAGCGCGGCAACACCTCATCAGCCGCGGCGGTGGAAAAGGGTTCGAGTACCAAAATCACGGGCAAGGCAGGCAAGGGAAAGACCGTCCTGCACGTCGATGAGAATCCGGTGTCCCATATCGGCAAAGTCTTCTTCACCATGGGCGGCAGCAACTACGTCTGCTCGGGTAACTCAGTCGTCTCCAACAACAAGAGCACCGTGTCCACAGCGGGCCACTGCGTCAATGAAGGTCCCGGCGCGTTTGCCACCAACTTCGTTTTCGTCCCGGCCTATCTGGACGGCGCCGCCCCGTACGGCAAATGGGCGGCCAAGGCCCTGTACGCCCCCACCCAGTGGAGCTCGGCCGGAGACATGCAGTACGACACAGGCTTCGCCGTCGTCTCGCAACTCAACGGCCAGAGCCTGGCTGATGTGGTGGGCTCATCCGGGGTCCAGTTCAACGCAGCACGCGGCCTGACCTACAAGTCCTATGGCTACCCGGCCGCGGCCCCGTTCGACGGACAGTCACTGGTCAGCTGTACCGGCCCGGCCAGCGATGACCCCTACAACCCCCAGTTCAACACGCAGGGCATCCCGTGCGACATGACGGGCGGCTCCTCCGGCGGTCCCTGGTTCATCGGCACCAGCTCCAGCGGCTACCAGAACTCCATCAACAGCTACGGATACAGCGGCGCCCCCTCCAAGGTCATGTACGGACCCTACTGGGGTTCCGTCATCCAGCAGGCGTACTCGAGTGCATCGTCCGCGAACTGACAGCACCGGGCCCTCGGATGAGGACGCCGTGAGCCACAGCGACATCAGCCAGGCGCCGGAGGACATCATCGCCTACTGGACGCCGGAGCGGATGGCCGAAGCGAAACCCCGCGAGGTCCGGCTCCCCGAGCCGGAGGCTGAGCCAGAGGCGGAACCGGAAGACAACTAACTGAATAAACGACGACGGCGACCGTCCCCTCTTCGGGGCGGTCGCCGTCGTACGTGGCGCTTAACTCTTAGTGGAAGAAGTGGCGCGCACCCGTGAAGTACATGGTGATGCCGGCCGCGTTCGCCGCGGCGATCACTTCGTCATCCCGGACGGAACCGCCGGGCTGGACCACGGCGCGGACGCCGGCGTCGATCAGGATCTGCAGTCCGTCGGCGAACGGGAAGAACGCGTCCGAGGCTGCCACGGCACCGCGGGCACGCTGCGGGGCTCCGCTGGCCTCTGTCGTCGAAGGACCGGCTGCACCGCCGGCGCCTTCGACGTCGGACTCTACCTGCACACCCAGGGTGTTGGCGCGTTCCACGGCCAGCTTGCAGGAGTCGAGCCGGTTGACCTGGCCCATGCCGATGCCGACGGCAGCACCGTGGTCCGCGAGCAGGATGGCGTTGGACTTGGCGGCGCGGCAGGCGGTCCAGGCGAACGCGAGGTCGGCCAGCGTGGCTGCGTCCGCGGCCTCGCCGGCAGCGAGGGTCCAGTTGGCGGGGTTGTCGCCTTCGGCGTCGACCTTGTCAGCAGCCTGCACCAGCATGCCGCCGGAGACCTGGCGGAACTCGGTCGGGTAGCGGCCGTAGCCCTCCGGCAGGGCCAGGAGGCGGATGTTCTTCTTCTTGGACAGGATCTCCACGGCCTCGTCCTCGAAGCCCGGCGCGATAACCACCTCGGTGAAGATGCCGGCAACGGTGCGCGCCATTCCGGCGGTGACCGTGCGGTTGGCTGCGATGACGCCGCCGAATGCGGAGACGGGATCGCAGGCATGGGCCTTGGCGTGTGCGTCGGCGATGGCGTCCGTGGCGTCGGCGGAACCGACTGCCACACCGCACGGGTTGGCGTGCTTGATGATGGCCACGGCGGGCTCGGCGAAGTCGAATGCTGCACGGAGCGCGGCGTCGGCGTCCACGAAGTTGTTGTAGCTCATGGCCTTGCCGTGGATCTGGTCAGCTTGGGCAATGCCCGCGGGAGCGGCCTTGTCCACGTAGAGGGCGGCCTGCTGGTGCGGGTTTTCGCCGTAGCGGAGGACCTCGGAGCGTTCCAGGGCCAGGCCGGCGTAGGCGGGCCAGTCGATCACGCCGTCGCCGTCCTCGTCCAGGAACTGGCTGGCCGTCCAGGTGGCCACGGCGGTGTCGTAGCTGGCCGTGTGGGCGAAGGCCTTCGCGGCCAGGCGCTGGCGGGTCTTCAGGTCGAAGCCGCCTTCTGCGGCGGCACGCACAACGTTGCCATAGAAATTGGGATCGGTAACGATCGCGACGGCGGCGTGGTTCTTCGCGGCGGAGCGGACCATGGCGGGACCTCCGATGTCGATCTGCTCCACGACGTCGTCCTGCGCGGCACCGGACTTGACGGTCTCCACGAACGGGTAGAGGTTCACGACGACGAGGTCGAACGCCTCGATCTCCATGCCGGCCAGCGTTTCCATGTGGGCGGGGACGCGGCGGTCCGCCAGGATGCCGCCGTGGACGCGCGGGTGGAGGGTTTTGACGCGGCCGTCCAGCATCTCCGGCGAGCCGGTAACTTCCTCGACCTCCTGGACGGGGATGCCTGCGGCCGCGATCTTCTTCGCGGTGGAGCCGGTGGAGACGATCTTGACGCCTGCTTCGTGCAGGCCCTTGGCGAGCTCCTCCAGACCGGTCTTGTCGTAGACCGAGATCAGGGCTCGGCGGATGGGAACACGGTCTAGCTGCGTAAAGCTCACAAAGGTCTCCGTCTTTTGACACGGTGGGTGCCGCGGTTGGTGGGGATGTGGCCAGTTTATCGCGTCCCGCGCGATGCCCTCCCTGCAGGCCCGAGTGTGAAGTCCGCGCGCGCACCCGCGAGCGCAACGTAGAGTTTTCCCAGGAGGCCGAGATGAATACTTACACCACTGTGCCCAGCGGCGAACAAGTGGTCCAGGAACTGCCCTGGCGGTGGAAAGTCCAAGGCCGGATCTTCGTGATCGGCGGCCTGGGTTTTATGTTCGATGCCTGGGATGTGACGCTGAACGGGATCCTCATCCCGTTGCTGTCCACCCACTGGGCGCTGGCGCCCGGCGATGCCGCGTGGATCGGCACGGCCAACCTGGTGGGCATGGCCCTGGGTGCGTTCGCGTGGGGCACGATTGCGGACACCATCGGGCGCAAGAAGGCTTTCACGGCCACCCTGCTGATCTTCTCGCTCTTCACGGTGCTGGGCGCGTTCTCCCCCGACTTCATCTGGTTCTGTGTGTTCCGCTTTATGGCAGGTTTCGGCCTGGGCGGGTGCATCCCCGTGGACTATGCCCTGGTGGGTGAGTTCACGCCGCGGAAACAGCGCGGCAAAGTGCTGACCGCGATGGACGGCTGGTGGCCCGTGGGCGCCGCGCTGTGCGGCTTTGTTTCCGCCTGGCTGGTCGCGGCCTTCGCGGATTGGCGGCTGACCATGCTGGTGATGGTGCTGCCTGCCCTGCTGGTGTTCTGGGTGCGGCGCAGCGTGCCCGAATCGCCGCTGTTCCTGATCCGCAAGGGCCGCCGCGACGAGGCCGCCAAGGTCATCGACGACCTGGTCAAGGCCACGGGTGCCCAACCCCGCGCTTACAGCCTCCCGGATGCTCAGGACGCCCCGAAGCTTTCTGCCGGCAGCGCCTGGCTCCAGCTGGTCCGCGTCTGGCGGTTCAATTGGAAGATCACCGCGGCTGCATGGTCCCTGTTCTTCAGCATCCTGCTGGTCTACTACCTGTCCCTGACATGGATGCCGCGGATCCTGATCGGCGCCGGTTTCCAGGACTACAAGGCCTTCCTCACGACGGCGTCCATGGCCGCCGTCGGCCTTCTGGGCGTGGTGGTGGCAGCCGTGCTGGTGGAGCGCGTGGGCCGCAAGTGGATCCTGGCGATCACCGGGCCGCTGTCCGCGCTGACCCTGGTGATCGTGGCGTTCGTGGTGGACATCCCGTCCGCCGCCGTGTTCTGGCTGCTGGTGTTCGGCTTCATCGTGCAGGTGGCCATTCCGGTGCTGTACACGTACGTCTCGGAGCTGTACCCCACGGACCTGCGCGGCACCGGCTTCGGCTGGGCGTCCACGTTCTCGCGGCTCGGGGCGGGCTTCGGACCGCTCATTTTCGCCTCGGTCCTGTGGCCGCAGCTGGGCCTGGCAACGTCCTTCGCACTCGCCGGCGGGCTGGTCCTGCTGTCGGTGCTGTGGATGGCGTTCTTCTCCCCCGAGACGAAGCAGCGCACGCTGACGTAGGCTCTGCCGCGCGGACAGCGCACAGCCATGACTGCTTCTTGTCCGACGTAGGCGCTATCCTCGGGTTGACTTGCCGGGGACCGTCTCCGGATCCAAACCGGAAGGCCAAATGAGTCCTCACTCCTCCGCGCCCCGCAACGTTACCGAACCCCGGACTCCGTCTAAGCACAGAAGTGTCACCGAGGTCCGCCAACAGGTTGCAGTCGCCGTCAAGGGTCCAGGCAAGGCCATTTTGGGCGAATGCGTCGACCCCCGACGGTCCGGGTCCAGATGGAACTTCGACTTGGTATCAGTGTCGACCTCAGGCGTGGACGTTCTGGCTTGCACCCTCTGGGAAGACCAGACAGAGTCAATCGACTCTTCCTTGCGCGCAGTCGGGCGATCTCTGGAGCTAGCCATGACCTTCGGCACGGTCCTGAAAATCACAGGGGATACGTGGCTGGGAAAATCTGGCAGGGTGTGTGTGCGGGTCACGGGAATCGACCCCGATTTCTCGCGTAGCGGCGACCTGCACTTCTCGAGAAAGCGGGCCTTGGCGGCGCTGGAGACAGCCGGTGCAGATCCTCAAAGATTGCGGGCAAGATACATTCACGCGGATCCAGACACAGCCTTTGCGGCTGCAAATATCAGCCCTTCCCGCATGATGGTCGTAAGCAGTGAAGACGGCAGAGGTCTGGGCGACTTCAAGCGGCGACTCAGTGCCAAGAAGGGCTCAGGCCCGGAAGTCGTCTACCGACATATCAGTTGGCCAGCCGGCGGCAATGTGCGCCTCCTCCAGGGGTACCTCGATGAGGCCGACCGTGCCGGATTGGACCTCGTCCTCCTTCTTCGCGGCGGCGGCCCCTGGAGTGACCTCATAGGTTATGAGCGTGAGGACCTTGCCCTTGCGATCCGTGAATCCAAAGTTCCCGTAGCCACAGCCATTGGGCATGACGCTGACGTCTCTGTCGCTGACCGTGCTGCAACGGTGTCCTTTGCTACTCCGTCTGCCGCCGCCGAAGCCATCCGCCGTGCGCAGTGGCGCCAATTCGCGCTGGCAAAGAAGGAAGCAGACCGTAAAGCTGAGCTAGAGCGTCGTCAGCGTGCTCGGAGAGCTGATGAGGAACAGCTAAGAAATCGACGGAATGACATCGCTAAGGCTGTCCAATCGGCCAAAAAGGAGTGCGAGAACGAAAAACGACTCTGGGCCACCGACCTGGCGCGTTCGCGAAATGAAGTCGTGAACCTAGACATAGCTAATAAGAACGCCCGAGCAGTGCACACCCAGGACTTGCTGGAAGCTGCAGAGAGGCGGGTGAGGTTCATTTCGCATGTAACGACGGCCGCCACCGTGACAATGGTCGCGATTCTTGTTGGGGGCGCCGGACCGGTGCTGCGGATGTTCACAAGCGTGGTGCATCCGGCCAGTTATTGGACGTATTGGGTTGCTGTCACCTTCGGCGGCGTCGTCTTGGTGTTCCTCCAGCGAAGAGCCAGAAAACGAATCACCCAGGCGGCGCCCAAACCGCACAAGTACCCGCCGCGAACTGTCGACGATTGGCGCGCGGCAACCAAAGCTGTCCGGTCAATCCGTGGCCTCCGCAAACTGCGCTATCACCGGCCTTGGTGCTGAATGGAGTTTCGACGAGCTCAACCACCAGAGCCCAGCCCTTTGCGACGTCAGTTGGGCCAGGCTCAGGCGGCGGCGAGTTGCGCCAGGGTGGAGACCAGAAGCCTGCGCTCCACCACCTTGATGCGTTCGTGCAGGGTGTCCTCGGTGTCGTCGTCGAGGATGGCAACGGCTTCCTGGGCGATGATGGGGCCGGTGTCCACTCCGGCGTCGGCCCAGTGCACCGTGCAGCCGGTGACTTTGACACCGTAGGCCATCGCATCGCGGACGCCGTGCGCCCCGGGGAACGCCGGCAGCAGGGCAGGGTGGGTGTTGAGGTACTTGCCGCCAAACGCGTCAATGAACTCCGGGCTGACGATGCGCATGAACCCGGAGGACACCACCACATCCGGCTCATACGCGGCCACAGCCTCGGTCAGCGCCGCATTCCACTCGGCACGGTCGGCGTAGGCCTTGAAATCCACCACGAAGGTCGGGATTCCGGCGGCCGCCGACCGTTCCACACCGTACGTCCCCGGCCGGTCAGCGCCGACGGCGGCGATCTCCACGTCCAGTTCGCCCGCCTTGACGGCGTCAATGACAGCCTGGAGGTTGGAACCGGTACCGGACACGAGGACAACGATGCGCATGGCTCTAGCTTATGGGGCCGCTCGCGTAGGCTGGAAAACATGAATCCCCCGAAGGACCCCGCAGGTCCCCAGCAGGCCCGGCAACCCCTCAGCGAGGCTGCCAAGACATCGCTGCTGAAGACGCACAACCTGTTCCGTGCTTTCATCGTTGCCGTCCTGGGCGCTTTCTTCGTCTACCAGCTGGACGTCACCTATTTGTGGCTGACCTCCCTCCTCACGGCCGTGAGCATCGTGCTCGGCATCATGGTGCTGGTCCGGGCCATCAAGCTGAAGGAATCCAAGCTGGTGTTTTTCGGGACCATTTCAGGGCTGGTGGTCTCTGCGGTGATGGTCCTGCTGATCATGGTCTCCGCAGTGTTCTTCAACCAGGTCCGGGACTTCCAGCAGTGCTCGCGCAATGCGCTCACCCAGCAGGCCATGACCCAATGCCAGACGCAGCTGCAGAACTCCCTCCCCGCCCAGCTCCGCTGAGCCGCACCACCCGCTGACCCTCCAGGAGTAACGCCCGACGGCGGCGCTCCCTAGGGCTTCGCTGTGTCCAGGTTCGCTTCACGCAGCTTCTGCTGGCGTTCCAGCCAGGGGCCCGCCGCATAGCCGATCACGACGCCGACGCCCACCTCGGCGGCCACCCACAGCGACGTGTTCAAGGGGTCCGGTCCGATGTCGGTGAGGCGGCCGATCCCTGCTGACCCTCGCGCCATCCAGGCAAGGCCGGCGGCCATCAGGCCCGCCGCGACGCCGGTGATGGCGCCGAGGACTATGGTTGACGCCGATGCCGTGAACCAGCGGGCCCGGACTTTGATGGACAGCCATTCGTCGAAGTGGTTTTCGCCTTCGCGCAGGAACCACCAGCCGGCCAGGGCGCCGGCCAGGACCGGCACCACCAGAGCCACGAAGCCGTAATCGAGCGAACCGGAAGGCAAGGCGGCGAACACCGGAATGGACGGCAGCGGGCCGACGGCGGTCCCCAGCGGGCCGGCCTGCGAGCCGACGCCCAGGGCGAAGCCGGAGCCGGACGTCCAGGCGAGCGCAAAGACGGCGAGGTTGGGGAGGAAGCCGAGCTGCGCGATGGTGAGCACGGCACCGCCCATGGCGCCGGCGTCGAGCCCTTCATACACGGCGATGACCAGGTCCCAGTGGATAAAGAGGTCCACCGCCAGCAGCGCGGCGGACATGGTGAAGGCGGCCATCAGCGCGACGAAACCGGCCTTGATGGCGGAACCCAGGTAGGACCCTGCCCAGCGGGAATGCTGGCTGGTCCGTGCAATCCAGTCCACGGCGTCGACGCCGATGAGCCGGCTCCAGGATCCCGCTTCGCGCCGGGCACCCACCACCATGCCCAGGCCGAACGGGACCAGCGGCATCAGCCCGGCGAACCAGAGGAAGATGGCGACGTCGTCCGTGCGGCACACGAAGCCCGTGGCCATGCCGAACCCGGCGTACACCAGCCAGGAACCCAGGAGTGCCTGCCAGAGCTGGTCCGTGTAGGAGGCCCGGGCCAGGCGCCGGCCCGCCCGCCACGCGAGCAGGAACGGGATCAGCGTCAGGCCCAGGGGGATCAGCGACAGGGTGCCCGATTCCGGCTGCGCCGCGGACTCCCCGGCCACCGTCGTCAGGTGCAGCGGTACCCCGTGGATCAGCAGCCAGGCCTGGCCGCCAAGCCGGGCCAGGGCGTCGAAGTTGTTGTTCTGGAATCCGGCCGTGGCCCACACCGCGACGATCGGCGCCAGCACCACCAGCGCGGAAATGACCGCCGCCTGCGCTGATTCGAGCGCTCCCTGCAGCCACAAGGGCATGGGAATGCCACGGTCTCCGGTCTGATCAGCGCGCAGTTTCATCGTGCTCCATGGTGTCACGGGAGGCGCCCCGGACCCGTCTGCGACAGGCTCAAACCCCGGAGTTACCAGAGCTCGTAGTTCTCCCTGCTGATCATGAAGCCGTGCCCCGTCCGCAGATGCGCGCAGGTCATGGCACCCGGCGCCCGTTCGCACACCATGTTGCCCAGCCGCACGGTCTGGCCGTCCTGGATCCACGGCCCCGGGAACGCCGGCCCCGCCACTTCCTCCGCCTCCATGGGCGACGTTCCGTTGCCGCACAGCCCGTACTGGGCCCCGCCGTCGAGCGTTACCACCGCGTATCCGCCAAAGTACTCACTGAGCCCCGTGCACTGGCCCTTGATGTCGCCCGGCCGGGGCGCAACGTCCGTGAGCAGGTGGCAGGCAGCCCCGTCCGCGTCGATGGAGCACTGCATGTCCTTGCTGGCCGACTGCACCACCACGGGCAGCGGTGCCGCCCACGGCTGCGCGTTCACCTTGGGCAGGAGCTGTTCGGCCCGGTTCAGGGGCCGCGGGTTCAGGGGCCTGGGGTTCAGGGGACGGGTGCCGCCGACTTCCGGGACGGCCGTCTCCCCGCTCATCCTCAGCGCCCCCACCGCGGGCGCCTTTTCGGCCGGCACGGCCACGCTGCAGCCGGCGGTAAGCAGAAGCACGACGGCGGCCACAAAGGTTCGGAGGGTCACGGTTACAGGGCGCATGGTGGTGTCAGTTCACCAGACAGGGGCGGTTCTGTCGCTGGGCAGAAGTCCCCATCTCCCAGCGCTTTTTTCGTTACTCGGCCGTAAAATTGGATTGTCCGCAATCAGTGGTTGGAGGCAGAAAAATGACTACCGCATCCCCACATGCACATGGTGTTCACTTTGGACGTACGGATGTCCAGAACGTCGGCATGGGTGTAGGTATTGTCCTGATGTTGGTGGGTGTCCTGGGGTTCATCCCGGGCATTACCCAGCAGTACGGCGAACTAAGGTTCCTTGGGCCTGATTCGCACGCCATGTTCCTTGGCCTGTTCCAGACGTCCATGCTGCTGAACATCGTGCAGCTGGTCATCGGTGCTACAGGCTGGGTAATGTCCCGTAATGGAATGGGCGCCCGGAACTTCCTTATGGGCTTTGGCTTGCTGTACATCGTCCTCAGCATCTTCGGGCTCATTGTCGGAGTAGGTTCGGCGGCCAATTTCCTGTCGCTGAACACTTTGGATAACTGGACCCACATGGTGCTGGGTGTGCTGATGATTGGCGCCGGCTGGATCCTCTCGAGGCATCTGGCCGAGGACCGCAGGTAACCCGGATCGCGTAGCCGGGACATAAGGAGCCGCTCATGAGGAAAGCTTCATAGCAATCTGAATGTTTTAACCACCGGTTGGTGCAGTTGCCCTGCGTAGATGCAGGCGGCTGCACCAGCTTTTTGCTTTAAGGGCCGACGCCGGGCCGACGCGGACGGAGGCCGGGGCGGCGGATCGCGTCTCCAGAAGCCCCAAAATATGCATTCCTGTGAAGATTTTTACTTTAATCAAGGCAAAACCATTGACTGGCTGAAAATCTTCACTATAGTTGTGTGAGTTAGCTCACCAACGAAGGATGCGGCAATGACCACCGAGACTCCCGCCCCGCCAGCCACCAGCGAACTTCTGGCGACTGTCGGAAACAAGGTGCGCACCATGCGCAAGGCTAAGGGCATGACCCTCGCCCGGCTCTCGGACATCACCGGCCTCAGCCAGGCGATCGTCAGCCAGATCGAACGCGGCCTGGCCAACCCTTCCTTCACCACGCTGGCACAGCTGGCTCACGGATTGGACGTCCCCGTAGGGAGGTTCTTCATTGGCCAGGATGAATCCAAATCCCCCGTCGTTCGAAAATCCGATCGGCGCAACCTGAAAAACGTCACCCGCGAGTCGGTAGGGGAAGCCGTTCACGAACTGCTGACCCCTAACCGTGACGGAAACATCGAAGCGCAGTGGATCAGCACGCCCCCGGGGCACGACACGAGCGGAACACCCTTCACCCACAGCGGTGAGGAGTTCTGCTACATCATCTCGGGCCGCAAGGACGTCTTCCTGGACGGCGTCTGCTACAGCCTTGAGGAGGGCGACTCGATCACCTACTCCTCAGAGATCCCGCACTGGTACAAGAACAGCTACGAAGAGGTATGCGTAGCCATCTGGGTCAACGCACCACACGCGTGGTAACCCTGCCGACCCCAACCGGCACCAGCGTTTTCCCCTAACTGTCCGGACACACTCCGTGGCCGCAGACACTCCTTGCATCGTTCGCATCAAACGCCTGTTCCAACAGGCGTCGATGCGTCATACCCTCCCACGCCCTCAGGGGCGTCAGCGTAAGGACATTTCCATGCTCGAAACACAAACGACGGACCCCCGAGGGACGGACAACGTTGTCCCGTCACCACGCACCAGCCACTCATCCCCCACCCGCTCAAACGAAAAATTCACCCCCGAAGTCCGCAAGGGCCTGCTGGGCCTTGGCCTCGGCAACGCCCTGGAATGGTACGACTGGATGGTCTTCGGCCTCCTCTCGGCCTTCATCGGCCCCAACTTCTTCCCCAACACCGATCCGCTCTCCGCCACTCTGAACGCGCTGGCCGTGTTCGCCGTCGGCTTCGCCTTCCGTCCGCTGGGCGGAATCCTGCTCGGCACCCTGGCGGACAGGGTGGGCCGACGCCGCGTCATGCTGCTGTCCATCATGCTCATGGCAGGCACCACGCTCATCATCGCCATCACGCCCAGCTACCAGCAGATCGGCGCCTGGGCCGGCATCATCCTGCTGGTCTGCCGTGTCCTGCAGGGCATCTCCACCGGCATCGAAGCCCCGCTCTCCACCTCGCATGCCGTGGAACTGGCCCCCGAAGGCCGCGAAGGCTACGTGGCCGGCATCATGTCCTTCTACGTGAACATCGGCATCCTGCTGGCCTCGCTCATCAGCTTCCTCTGCAGCCTTACCCTGGGCGGGGCCGTGATGAGTGACTGGGGATGGCGGGTACCGTTCATCATCGGCGCCCTCTTCGGCTTCGTGGTCCTGTACCTGCGCCGTTCGCTGCCGGAAACTCTCAAGGCCGAGGAAATGGCCACCAACACTCCCCGCGCCGTCTGGTCCGGAGTCCGCAAGCATTGGCTCTCCGTCCTGGCCATCATCTTCGTGGTGGGCGCAGCCCAGGCCTACAACTACGCCTGGAACGTGGGCCTGCCCAGCGCGGCCCGCAGCGGATTCAAGGAAGATCCCACCGCAGTCTTCGCCCTCACCACCATCCTGGGCGTCATCCTGGTGGCCGGCAGCTGGATCATCGGCAAGCTTGCCGACGGCAAGGCCATGTCCCGCTGGTTCCTGATCACCCGCATCCTGGCCATCCCCTCCGTGTTCCTCATGCTGATGTACGTCCAGCCCGGCATCGGCGGCTTCGCGGCCGTCCTCCTCGGCGGCTCCATCGTCCTGGTGCTGAACATGACCCTCTACAACGTGGTCAGCTCGTCCCTGATGCCCAAGAACATCCGCGGCACCGGCGTGGCCCTAGGCTACGGCATCGGCGTGGCACTCTTCGGCGGCACCGCCTCCTACCTGCTGGTCTGGCTGCAGTCCCTGAACCTCAGCTGGATCTTCCCGGTCTACGTGGCCGTCCTCTCCATCCTCAGCATCGTCTTCTACCTCGCCGCACGCCGCAGCAACGGCCTGTTCGTCGGAAAGTAAGGATCCCCCATGAACTCCCCCGCAACATTCAGCTCCCTGGAACTCGCCACCACGACGGCGGACCTCACCGCCCCGGTCATCTCCCGCTCCAACGTCCTCGTGGTGGGCGGCGGCCCCGCAGGTGTGGCCGCCGCCGTCACCGCCGCCCGCTCCGGCGCCAAAGTCACCCTGCTGGAACGCTACTCATCACTGGGCGGCCTGGCCTCCGGCGGCATGGTCCTGGTGCTGGACGACATGATCAACGGCCAGGAAATCACGGTCACGGGCATCGTGTCCGAATACGTGGAGCGGCTGCAGAAGCTGGGCCTCGCCGTCGTCCCGCCGGCCGATGACCGCAAGACCTCCGAGGAACTCTGGAACAAATGGGGCCGCTACGGCACCTTCGACTTCCACTCCCACACCAGCCCCAAGCCCATCTGCTACGCCGCAGCCTTCGACCCGGACGGCTGGAAGCGCGTCTCCAACGACCTCGTCCGCGAGGCCGGCGTGGACCTCCGCCTGCACTCCTGGTTCTCCCGCCCCATCGTGGACAACGGCGTGATCAAGGGCGTCATCTGCGAGACCAAGCTGGGCCCGCAGGTCTTCATGGCGGACGTCGTCATCGACACCACCGGCGACATCGACGTCGCTTCCCGGGCCGGCGCCAGCTACGCCAAGGACAACTACCTCACCACGCTCGTCTTCCGCCTGGGCAACGTGGATACCGCCGCGGCAGAGGCGTTCGAGCAGGCCAACCCGAAGGAAGCCCGCGCCATCAACCGCAAGATCAAGCGCCTCCTCGGCGGCGCCTGGGAACTGTGGTGGCTCAAGACCCCCATCGACGGCGTGGTCTGGTGCAACGCCCCGCACATGACCGGCTTCGACGGTACGGACCCGGCGGACATGACCGCCGCCGAGTTCGCCGCCCGCGACCGGATCTCCGAGGCCGTGGACTACGTCCGCGCCAACCTCCCCGGCTTCGAGAACTGCTACATGCTGGACGTCGCCTCCCAGATGGGCGTCCGCCAAACCCGCCTGCTGCAGGGCGAGTACGTGATGACCAAGGACGACGTCACGCAGCGCCGCCACTTCGCCGACACCGTGGCCCGCGGCCGCGACTACTACTACCCCTACCGTTCGCTGCTTCCCAAGGAAGTGGACCAGCTCCTGGTGGCCGGCCGGCACTACTCCGCCACCCCGGAAGCCCAGAAGATGTCCCGCGAGATCCCGCCCTGCATGGCCATGGGCCAGGCCGTCGGCGTCGCCGCCGCACTCGCCGTCGAGAACGGCCTCCTGGTCCGGGACGTCTCCGCCCTGGACATCCAGCAGGGCATGCGCCGGCACGGCGCCGACCCGGGCGACGTCCCGTCGTCGAACGCCACCGTTGACGCCGACGCGGCGGTTCCGGCATGAGCACCGTGATTCTGGAAACGACACAGCAGGAACGCACGACGGCGGCAACCGCCGCCGGGGCTCCCGCACCGATGCCGCTCCCCGCTGGCATCCCCCTCCCGCTCGATGGAATCAAGATCGTGGACTTCACCCAGGTGTTCATGGGCCCGTCCTGCACCCAGCTGCTGGGCGACTACGGAGCAGACATCATCAAGGTGGAACGGCCCGGCGCCGGGGACATCTCGCGCAACTCGTTCCCGGACAAGGACGGCCAGGACAACCCGATCTTCCTGTCCATCAACCGGAACAAGCGGAGCGTCTCCATCGATACGCGCACTGAGGAAGGCCGGAACGTGCTGCACGCCATCATGGCGGACGCGGATGTGGTGGTCAGCAACTTCCGCTCCGGCGTGATGGAGCGGATGGGCTTCGGCTACGAGGAACTCAAGGCCGAGAATCCGGGCATCATCTGGGCCTCGGGCACCGGCTTCGGCCCCGTGGGCCCGTACTCGCACAAGGGCGGCCAGGATGCGATCGCGCAGGCCTATTCGGGCGTGATGTGGCGGCGGGAATCGGACGACCAGAAGCCGTCCATCTACCCCACCACGCTCTGCGACTACATCACCGGCATGCACCTGATGCAGGGCATCCTGCTGGCGCTGCGTACCCGGGAAACGTCCGGCGCGGGCCAGAAGGTGGAGGTGACCATGTACGACTCCATGCTGCACCTGCAGATGCAGGAAGCGTGCATGCAGCTGAACCGCGGCTACGAGGTCAACTGGGGCGCCATGCCGCTCAGCGGCGTGTTCGAAACCACCGACGGCGCCGTGTGCATGGTGGGCGGCTTCACCCCGGACCCGCTGGCCCGCATCTCCGAGGCGCTGGGCCTGGAAGAGGACCTGACGCTCCGGCCCGAGTTCGCCAATTTGGAGCAGCAGTTCCAGCACAAGCCGGCGCTGCAAGCGATCTTCCGCGAGCGCATCGCCACCAACACCACCGAGTACTGGACCGGCAGGCTGGAGGACCAGGGGCTGCTCAACGCCCCGGTCCACACCCTGGAGCAGGCCCTGGCCGATGCCCAGACGGAGGCCAACGGCATGATCGTGGAGGCCGAACACCCCGGCGTCGGCACGGTGCGCATGCTCAACGCGCCGATCCGGCTCTCCGCCACCCCGCCCACCGTCCGCCGCGTGGCGCCGCGGCTGGGCGAGCACAACGTGGAGGTCCTGTTGGAGAACGGCTTCGATGCGGAAACCATCGAACGCCTGCAGCAGCTGGGGGTCCTGCGGTGACGGCTGTCGCAGAGGCCACCGCAGTCCCGAACACAGTTGACCAGGTCACCCTGACCATCGAGAACCACGTCGCCACCGTGGTGATCGACCGGCAGCACGTGCTCAACGCCGTCGACGGCACTGCCCAGGCCCGGCTCAACGAAATCTGGGACCAGCTCGAGGCCGACTCCGACGTCCGCGCCGTGGTCGTCACCGGCGCAGGCACCCGGGCATTCTGCGTCGGGGCGGACATGTCCGCCTCCGCCGTGGACAAGACCGGCCTGGAGTACTGGGCCGGCCTGGACCCCAACGGCTTCGGCGGCCTCAGCCTGCGCACGTCGCTGGACATCCCGGTGATCGCCCGGGTCAACGGCTACGCGCTGGGCGGCGGCATGGAGATCGTGCTCGGCGCCGACATCGTGGTGGCGTCGGAGAACGCCAGATTCGGCCTGACGGAACCGCGCGTAGGGCGTTTAGCGCTCGACGGCGGCATCCACCAGCTGGTGCGCCGCATCCCCTACACGCAGGCGATGGGAATGCTGCTCACCGGGCGGAAGGCGGATGCCGCGGAAATGCAGTCCATGGGACTGGTCAACGAGGTGGTCCCGGCAGACGAGCTCGACGCCGCAGTGCAGCGCTGGGTGGACCAGATCCTCGCCTGCGCCCCCACCTCCGTCCGGGCCGTGAAGCAGATGGTCACGCAAACCGGGCACCTCACCGCCACGGAGGCCCGCGGGCTCCGGCTGCCGGCCCTCATGGCCGCGCTGGACAGCGAGGACTCGGCCGAAGGTGTGCGCGCCTTCCAGGAAAAGCGGCCGCCGGTCTGGCCCGGCCGCTGATGCAGAACGAGATGCAGAACGAACAAAAGGAGAACCCGATGCAGGACGCACCCTCAATGGCCAGCTCGGCACGCGAGTCGCTGTCACCGGGCGTCTGGGGCGTTGTTGCCACACCCTTCCAGGGCAGCACCCTGGATGTTGACCTGGACAGCCTCTCCGGGCTGGTGGAACACTACGAAGCCATCGGCGCCACGGGGCTGACCGTCCTGGGTGTGTTCGGCGAAGCGGCCGCACTGACCGCTGAGGAGCGGCGCCAGGTGCTCGAGATCGCCGTCGAATGCACGGACCTGCCACTGGTTGTGGGCATCACCGCACTGGCAACCAGGCCCGCCATCGACGAAATCACGGCTGCCCAGGCTGTGGCCGGCGAGCGCCTTGCGGCCGTGATGGTGCAGGCCAACTCGCCCCGGCCGGAGGTGGTGATCGCCCACCTGGACGCCATCCACCGGGCCACCGGCGCCAAGGTGGTGCTGCAGGACTACCCGCTGGCCAGCGGCGTCAGCATCAGCACCGCGGCCCTCGTGTCCGTGGTGACGTGGTGCAGCTTCGTGGTCGCGGTGAAGGCGGAAGCACCGCCCACCAGCGTTGCCATCGCGGACCTTACGGCCGCCGTCGGGGTGTCCGTGTTCGGCGGGCTGGGCGGGCAGGGCCTGCTGGACGAACTCATGGCCGGCGCGGCGGGAGCCATGACCGGTTTCTCCTATCCCGAGGCACTGATCGCCTGCGTCCGGGCGTGGCAGCGCGACGGCTATGAAGCCGCACGCGACCAGCTGCTGCCGTACCTGCCGCTGATCAATTTCGAGCAGCAGGCCAAAATCGCGCTGGCCGTCCGCAAGGAGTGCCTGCGGAAGCGCGGCCTCATCACGGATTCCGGCGTCCGGGCGCCGGCCGCGGCATTCCCGGAGAAGCTGCGCTACAGCATGCTCACCCACCTGCGGGAGGCAGCTGCCGCGCTGGAATCCCCGGCTGGCCCGGTTCAAGCCAACGCACCGCATATTGCCACCAACCACACCTCTGTAGGGAGCTTCTGATGGACCTCGGAATCGCCGGAAAAACAGCCCTCGTGGCGGCCTCGACCGGCGGTCTTGGCCTGGCCGTGGCCCGCGCATTGTCCGCCGAAGGCGTGCGCGTGGCCGTCACAGGCCGCAGGCGAGACCGGGCCAAGGAGATCGCCGCGGACCTGCACACCGCGTACGGAACAGGTGCCATCGCCATCGAGGCGGACCTCACCACGCCGGAAGGCATCGACTCCGCCGTCGAACAGACCGTGGCGGACCTCGGCCCCGTCGACATCCTGGTGCTCAACGGCCCCGGGCCCAGGCCAGGGGCTGCCGCAACACTTAGCTCCGAGGACATTGCCGCGGCCTTCGAGCTGCTGGTCAAGCCGCACCACGCCCTGATCTCCCGCGTGCTTCCGGGCATGCGGGAACGGCGCTGGGGCCGCATCCTCGCCGTCGGCTCCAGCGGAGTGGCGGCGCCGCTGCCCAACCTGGCCGTTTCCAACACCGGGCGGGCGGCATTGGCCGGCTACCTGAAAACCCTCGCCGCCGAGGTGGCCCTGGACGCCGTCACGGTGAACATGCTCCTTCCGGGGCGGATCGCCACGGACCGGGTGGCCGAACTCGACCAGGCCGCCGCCAAACGCCGCGGCACCACGGTCGAGGAAATCCAGCTCGAGTCCCGCAAGACCATCCCCGCCCGCCGCTACGGCGAACCCGGGGAGTTCGGCGCCGCCGCCGCCTTCCTCTGCAGCGCCCCGGCGTCGTACATCACCGGCGTCGCGCTCCGGTGCGACGGCGGCCTGATCCGCAGCCTGTAGGCCTCCCCCCATTCACGATCTTCCAAAGGAACACCATGACTTCCACAGCGACCGACGTCTCTTCATCCACCGACCGCGAACTCATCACCGCCCGGCACCTGATCAACGGCGAATGGCTGGGCGAGGCGGACACCGAGCGGGTGAACCCGGCCCGCCCGGGCGAACTCGCCGCCCTCTCCCCCAGCGGCACCGCCGCTGACGTGGACGCCGCCATCACGGCCGCCGCGGCAGCGCAGCCGGGATGGGCAGCACTGCCCGCACCGTCCCGCGGCGCCATCCTCATCACGGCCGGAAACCTGCTGATCGAACGCCAGGCTGCCATCGCCGAGGACCTGGTCCGGGAGGAAGGCAAGACCCTCGCCGAGGCCAAGGGCGAGGTCAAACGTGCCTCCGACGTGCTGCGCTTCTTCGGTTCCCTCGGCTGGGCCGCCACCGGCGAGGTGCTGCCCAGCGGCCTGCCGGACACCACCATCACCACCCGCCGCGAGCCGCTCGGCGTCGTCGGACTCATCACCCCCTGGAACTTCCCCATTGCCATCCCGGCGTGGAAATCCGCCCCCGCACTGATCAGCGGCAACGCCGTGGTCATCAAGCCCGCCGAGCTGACGCCGCTCTCCGCCACCCACCTCGCCCGGGCCCTGCAGGACGCGGGGCTGCCCGCCGGGGTGTTCAACGTGGTGCACGGCAAGGGCCGCGTGGTGGGCGACGCCCTGGCCCGCGACCCGCGCATCGCCGGACTGTCCTTCACCGGTTCCACCAACGTGGGACTGGGCCTGCAGGAAATCCTCAACGCACGCCGCGCCCGCGTGCAGCTGGAAATGGGCGGCAAGAACGGTGTCCTGGTACTGGACGACGCCGACGCCCGCAAGGCCGCGAAGGTGGTGGCCGCCGGCGCCTTCGGGCTGACCGGCCAGGCCTGCACCGCCACGTCCCGCGTCTACGTCACGCCGGGCATCCGCGCCGCGTTCCTTGACGCGCTTACCGAGGAAGCCGCCGCCTATACCCCCGGCGACGGCATGGACGCAGCCATGGGCGCCGTGGTGAGCAGCCAGCAGTTCGAGCAGAACACCGCGGCGGTGCGTTCCGCCGTCGAACGCGGAGCCACGCTGCTGGCCGGTTCCGGGGTCCTGGACGGAACGCGCGACGGCGACGCGGACCGTCCGCTGTTCTTCCCGCCCGCCGTGCTCACCGGCCTGCCGTTCGACGACGCCGCCGTCACCGAGGAGATCTTCGGGCCGGTAGTGGCTGTCCTCGAGGTGGCCGACTATGAGGCCGGTCTCGCCGCGATCAACGACTCCCGCTACGGCCTCACCGCCGGCATCTGCACGGATTCGCTGAAGCTCGCCACCGACTTCGCCGCCCGGGCGCAGGCCGGGGTGGTCAAGGTCAACCGGCCGACGGCGGGCCTGGACCTGAACGTGCCGTTCGGCGGCGTGAAGGACTCCTCCACCAACACGTTCCGCGAACAGGGGAAGTCCGCACTGGACTTCTTCACCTGGGGCAAAACCGTCTACACCGGTGTGTAGCGCGCCATGACCTACGTGATCGCGCAGCCGTGCGTGGATGTCAAGGACAAGGCCTGCATCGACGAGTGTCCGGTGGACTGCATTTACGAGGGCGAACGCTCGCTCTACATCCACCCGTCCGAGTGCGTGGACTGCGGCGCGTGCGATCCCGTATGCCCGGTCGAGGCCATCTATTACTCGGACGACGTCCCGGACGAGTGGGCCGACTACGTGCGGGCCAACGTGGAGTTCTTCGAGGAACTGGGGTCCCCGCAGGGTGCCTCGGGCCTGGGGAACCTGGGCCGGGACCACCCGGTGGTGGCGGCACAGCCGGTGGCAGAACCCGCCCACTAACCCCAGCGTTTGCTCACCCCGCGGACCAGACCTGCCGGAACTTGCCACTGGGGTCGGGCCGGGGCAGCTCATCCGCATGCTCTATCGCAACCGGTCCGGCGCCAACGGCAGCGAAGTACCCGTCCAGCCGCTCCGTCACCGCTGTGCGCACGCCGGCCAAGGCGGCACCCGGCAACGCCTCGAGCCGCACCCTCAGGTTCCCCGGTCCCGTGCGGATGGCCTGGAACCTGCGCACGCCTGGGGTCTCCTCGATCACCGTGCCGAGTGCCAGCGGGAGGACCGTGACGGTGCCGCCGTCCGGTGCCGCAAAGGAGACAAGGTCCCCCGTCCGGCCGTCGATACTGACGGAGGGAAAAGGGCTGCCGCACCGGCACGGTTCCGTCGCAACCGTGACCCGGTCGCCGAGGTCGTAGCGAATCAGTGGCTGCACCCGGTTGGCAAGGTTGGTGACGAGTACTGTGTGGGAGGTGTTTCCGGCCGGGACCGCCGAGTAGTTCGCGTCCACGGGTTCGAGGATGTACCAGTCCGTGTTGACGTGGAAGGCGCCGTGCCGGCACTGGCTGGTCAGCGCCGGGACCTCCGAGGAAAGATAGCGCTGGGTGACCCGGCAGCCGAACGCCGCTTCGATGGATGCCTGTCCGGTGGCGGACAGATTCTCGCCGGAACAAATGGCCAGGACAGGCCGTATCCTGAGCCGCCCGGCTTTCTGCTCCGCGGCGAGCTGGATCACCGCGCTCGGATAGCCGAAGAGCAGGGTCGGTTTGAAGGTGTTGAGTTCCGCCACCAGCTCCGGGAGGGGCCGGAGTACCGAGAAGACCCGGAGGCGCCGGGCAATGGCGGGGGCACGCCGTCGGGCGTTTTCGGTCAACACGACACCGGCGAAGTGGCCGCCAGCCGCCACGAGTGCCGCCGCCCGCACTCCGCGGAGCAGGAAGTCCCGCACTTCCGAGGCCCTCACCAGGGTATGGCGTTCCCGGATCCGGACCACCACGTTCACCATCACCCAGGAGAACCGGTCATGGATCAGGACGGCCGGCTCACCCGACGTCCCGGACGTGGTCACCACCAGGTAGTGCCCGCGGTAGAGGCTGCCCAGCTGTGAGAGGTCGGAGAGCAGTTCCGACTTTAGCTTCGCCAACGAGATGTGCGGGTCCGTCACCCAGTCGTCGAAGTTCGCCATCAGGTCGCGTTTGCCCACCGGCGGAAGCTGGCTCGGCTCGGCGACCGTGTCCGGGAGGTCCCGGTAAAGGCGGCGATAGTATGGCGACGCGGACCGGGAGAACTCCACGAGTTCAGCAAGCCGGGCCTGCTGCAGGCGGTTGATCGCTTCGAGGCCCCCGCGCTCAGCGCGCCAGGTGTCCCACGCGACCCGGAGGGCCCATCCGGGAATTCCACGCATGGCAAATGTCCTCTCCGGATCAGTCCTCGGACCCATGTCCCAGCTTTCCACGGCTGCAGGCACCATAACAGGGGCCTTCCTCCCCCTGTCCCGCCGAATTGCTGGACTTCCCGGCGGGTGCCAATCAGACTGGCTACATCAGCTGGCCCGGCCGTCCGGAATTACCCTCATTCCGGCCTTCCAGGAACGAACGGCTGGAATATTGGGGCTTTGCCGCGATGCCTGTTCCATAACCTGAAAGGACCTGGGCCATGCCGGACTTGTCAGCATTCTTCCCGCTTATTGCCGCCCTCATCGGGGCGGTTCTCGTCGTCGGTTTTATCTGGGTGGCAATAAAGCTGATGTGGAAGGTGGCTGAACCGAACGAGGCCCTGATCATCTCCGGCTTGACCCGCGGAACCCTGGAAACACGGGCCGGAATGGACTTTAAGATTGTCACCGGCAAGGGTGCGCTGGTATTTCCCGGTCTTCAGACAGTACGAACCCTCTCACTCACCCTGAACGAAACTGAGCTCAAAGTCTCCTGTGTTACCTCGCAGGGCATCCAGGTAATTGTGGAGGGTGTTGTTATTTACAAAATCGGCGATGCCCCGCCGTTCATTGCAAACGCGGCCAGGCGCTTTCTGGGCCAGCAGCCCAAAATGGAAAGCCAAGTCTATAACGTCTTTGAAGGACACCTGAGGTCGATCATTGGCAGCATGACAATGGAAGAGATCATCCGCGAGCGGGACAAGCTGGGTTCACAGGTCCGCAGCGCCAGCGGTGTGGAAATGGAGAAGCTCGGCCTGGTGGTGGATTCGCTCCAGATCAAGGACCTGCAGGACCCCACGGGCTACATCCAGAACATCGCCAAGCCGCACATCGCCCAGGTGAAGATGGAAGCCCGCATCGCCGAGGCCACCCGGAACCGCGAGGCGGCGGAGAAGGAAGCGGAGGCCGCCGCACTCATTGCTGATGCGCAGAGCGTTTCGGCCATCAGGCAGTCGGTGGCGCAGGCCAATGCCGAACGGGCGAAGGCCAACGCGGCCCAGGCCGGGCCGCTGGCGGACGCGACGGCGCGGCAGCAGGTGGTGGTCCAGGAAACGGAGGTAGCCAAGCTCGAGGCGGACCGCGAAGAGCAGAAACTTCAAACCACTATCCGCAAGCCCGCCGACGCCAAGGCCTACGCCAAGCGCACGGACGCCGAGGGCCAGAAGGCGGCGGACATCAGTGCCGCCGAGGCGCTGGCCCGCCGCACCGAACTCGAAGCCCAGGTGAACGCCCGGCGGACGGAACTGCAGGCCCAGGCAAATGCCACCGCCGCTGCGGCCGCGGCCGGCGCCACCAAGGTCACCGGCGAGGCAGAAGCTGCAGCAACCCGGGCACGCGGCGATGCCGCTGCCTCGGCCATCAAGGCCAAGGCGCTGGCGGAAGCGGAGGGCATCAAGGCACGCGCCGAGGCACTGGGGACCAACCAGGACGCCGTTATTTCGCAGCAACTTGCCGAGAACATGCCGGCCATCATCGCGGCGGCAGCGGAGCCGTTCTCGCACGTGGGACAGATGACAGTCCTCAACGGCGGGGAAGGCGTCAACAAGATGCTGGGCGGGATCCTGGCCCAGGTGGGCGACTACCTTCCGGCCCTCTCCTCGGCGCTGAAGAACAGCAGGGAAGGCAAGCGACCGGCGAAAGCCCCAGATGCGTAAGGACGTGGACCGCAGCCTCACGGGCAAGATCGGGCGGGTGACGGGGCGCATCGGCCCGGGCACCATCGGCGAAGTCATGCTGCCGTATCTTGGCGGCACCATGGCCTTTCACGCCCACCCGTTCGACAAAACGAGTGTGTTTGCCGTGGGCGACGAGGTTCTGGTCATCTACTACGATCCGCCGCAGACCGTCTATGTGGACGAACTTCCGGAGGTGTTAAGGCACGACGGCGGGCAGTGAGCCGCGCTCCCATCCTGCCGCCGGGGGTCGCGCGCGGAGGGACGCCGGCGCTTGCCGGTCTGCCCTCTAGTACTCCGCAAGCACGGGGGTCTGGACGGTCAGGCAGCACCGGGCGTATCCTGATTTTCCATTGCCTCTGGGGGTGATCTGGGTGGGCGGGATTTTCCGTGATCGTTGCCGGACTGCCTTGCGCCCATTATTCCTGGGGGTACTTCTCTGCTTCGCCTGGATGGCCTGGTTCGCCGGGACCGCGAACGCCGCATCCGATGATCCGGACCCGCTGGGCACCCCTGCTGTAACAATCCAGGACGTTGCGGTTCCGGTCGCCGCTGTGCCGTTTCCGGTCTCCGACACAGCGGCGGCCGTCGTCGACGTCGTGGACCCGGTGGTCAGCGGGACACCAGAGGTAGTGGCAAAGGTGGCAGACAGTGCCGCTCCGCTGATCACGGATATTCCGCTCACGGACCCGCCGTTCGTTGACACGGTCAGCGAAACGGTGACCGCCACAGCCGACGGGGTCGTGTCGGCGGTGGATTCCCTCGCACCCGCACTGCCGGACATTACTGTTCCAACGGTGCAGCTTCCGGCCGTGCCCGTTCCCGCTCTGCCGGGACCTGTTCTGCTGCCTGAGGTTCCACTGCCGCACGTTCCGGTGCAGTTGCCGGAGGCGGCCGCCCCCGGGCTTTCGGGCGGAACTGACGCCCCGCCGTCGGCCGTTCGCTCGGAAGCGGCGGAACCTGTCAGGGGCGTTGAGGCGGTTTCCCCTGCCGGCCGTGTGCACCCCGAGGAAGTCAGCACCGCTCCGCTGCCGGACCGCGGCGCGGTTTCACCGCTGCAGTTCCTGGCGAATACGCAGGCCATGCGGGCCCTGGCCGCCACGATTGGCTACGTTGTTTCGGCGGCGCCGGCGCCCGGGCAGGACATGGAACTGCGTTTCGCCAGCCCCCAGAACCAGTCCGGTTCGGGGCCGACAGGCACTGGCAGCGCCGGCGCCGAGGCAGCGGCCGACGTCGCCGGGTTCTGGAACCCGCTGCACGACGCCGGACACTGCCTGGTGCCCGACGCGGCGCTGACCCTGGCCGCGAGCCCGTCCTTCGATCCGGGGTCTTCCCCCGACTGAGCAGGTCACCTCTGCGCTCATTCAGGCAGAGCAGGCCCACCTACGCCGCCGGCGTAAGGATCAAAACTCAGTCAGGAGAAAAGTCATGTCCATCCACACCCAGCACTTCAGCGCCACCGCAATCGTCCGCTCCGCACCTGCCCGTGCACGCATCGGCAACTGGCCCGACCCCATGAACGCCTGCATCGGCAACTGGCCCGACCCCATGAACGCCCGCATCGGCAACTGGCCGGACCCCATGGGTCGGGCAAGCGAGGTGGCCGGCCGCTGACGGGGACCGCCCGGATGCTGTCCCTTGCCTACCTGGGGGTGGCAGGGGGCAGTGTCCCGGCCCGGTGAAGGGGCGGTCCCACCCCGAGTGACCGCGGCAGCGGCCCCCGGCGGCGAGCACCGCCGTCGTCGTGCTTCAACACAGCCCGGCTGTTAACCCAACCTTCCCTTGCCGGTCATGCCTGCTCCCCCTCGGCGCAACGCGCCGCCCGCACCGTGGAGGGGTGAGGATCGCAATCGTTGCCGAATCATTCCTGCCATTGATGAACGGGGTTACGCACTCCATCCTTCGGGTGCTTGAGCACCTGCAGGAGCGGGGCGATGACGTTATGGTGATCGCCCCGTCCACCCAGGACACGGAGGTCTTGGATGTGGTGCACGGGGCGTTCGTGCACCGGCTTCCGTCGGTGCCGCTGGCCGGCTACACGAACGTGCGGGTGGCGTTGGGCGGTGTGAACCGGGTCAAGAGAATCCTTGCCGATTACGCGCCTGATGTTGTTCACCTTGCGTCCCCGTTCGTGCTCGGCTGGCGGGCGGTGCAGGCGGCGCACCAGCTGGGGATTCCGACGGTGGCGATCTACCAGACCGAGGTCCCCAGCTACGCGGCGCGCTACGGTGTGCCGTTTATGGAGAACTGGGCCTGGAACCGGGTGGAGAACATCCATCTGCTGGCTTCCCGGACGCTAGTGCCATCGACTTTCGCGCTGAACCAGTTGCGCGGCCGCGGAGTTCTGCGGGTGGACATGTGGCGGCGCGGTGTGGATACCGCGCGGTTTGCGCCGGGAAAGCGCGACGACGGGTGGCGGGCATCCGTGGCCCCGGGCGGCGAGCGGATCATCGGCTATGTGGGCAGGCTGGCCGTTGAAAAGCAGGTGGAGGACCTGGCCGTGCTGGCCGATGTGCCGGGCACGCGGCTGGTGATCGTGGGCGACGGCCCGCAGCGCGAGGCGTTGCAGGAAGCCCTGCCGGACGCCGTGTTTACGGGGTTCCTGGGCGGTGAGCAGCTGGCCAGGGCGGTGGCGTCCTTCGACCTGTTCGTGCATCCGGGCGAGTTCGAGACCTTCTGCCAGACCATCCAGGAAGCCATGGCGTCGGGCGTGCCGGTGGTGGCCACGGGCCGGGGCGGGCCGCTGGACCTGGTGGAGAATTCCCGCACCGGCTGGCTGTACAAGCCGGGCGACCTCGCCGGACTGCGGGCACATGTCATGGACCTGATGGGCGACGACGCCAAACGCCGCGCGTTCGCCGCCACAGCCCACGCTTCGGTGCAGGGGCGGACGTGGCCGGCGTTGAGCGCGGAGCTGGTCCGGCATTACCGGGCAGTGATCGCCGGTGAACCGGTATTTGAGCCTGTCGGACGGCTCCCGGTAGTTGAGCCCGTCCAAACCAAAAGAGGAGCAACGCTGTGAGAATTTCCGTGATCGGCTGCGGTTACCTTGGTGCCGTGCACGCCGCAACGCTGGCATCGATGGGGCACACTGTGGTGGGCATCGACGTCGACGCCGCCAAGGTGGAGCAGCTGGGCCGCGGTTTCGCCCCGTTTTTCGAACCGGGCCTGGACGAGCTCCTGCAGGACGGCCGGGCCACCGGACGGCTGACGTTCTCCACCGACTTCGCGGACGCGGCCGGCGCGCGCGTGCACTTCCTCTGCGTGGGCACCCCGCAGTCCAAGACGTCCGACGGCGCAGACCTCAGCTACCTGCTCGCCGCCACCGAAAGTCTCCTGCCGCACCTGGGCCGGGGATCCGCCGTCGTGGGTAAATCAACGGTGCCGGTGGGGACCGTCGACGTGCTGGCGGGCATGCTGTCAGGCCGGCCTGATGTGCTGCTCGGCTGGAATCCGGAGTTCCTGCGGCAGGGCACCGCGGTGAAGGATTCGCTGGTGCCGGACCGGCTGGTTTACGGCGTTCCGGGAGGAAAGGCTGCCGCGTATGATCGGGCCAGCGGTGCCGCGCGCGGTGTGACCGCAGCCCTGGATGCCGTGTACGGGCCGCTGCTGAGCGCCGGGATTCCCCGGCTGGTGTGCAACTTTGCCACGGCGGAACTGATCAAGTCAGCGGCGAACGCGTACCTGGCCACGAAGGTCAGCTTCATCAACGCCATGGCCGAGCTGTGTGACGCGTCCGGGGCGGACGTCACCGAGCTGAGTGAAGCGATGGGCCTGGATCCGCGGATCGGCAGCCGGTACCTTCATGCCGGGTTGGGGTTCGGCGGCGGCTGCCTGCCCAAGGACATCCGCAGTTTCCGGGCCCAGGCGGCCGCCCTCGGTGTGGCGTCGGTGGACGAGTGGATGGGTGTGGTGGATGCCATCAACGTCGGCCAGCGATCGCGGACAGTGGAGATCGCCAGCGGGCTGTGTGGCGGTACTTTGTCCGGCCGGGCGGTGGCGGTGCTGGGTGCATCGTTCAAGCCGGACACTGACGACATCCGGGACTCCCCTGCCCTGGACGTCGCCCTGCAGCTGGCCGCGGCCGGAGCGCACGTGACCGTGACCGATCCGAAGGCTGTCACCCATGCGGCGATGCGGTACCCGCAGCTGCGGTTCGAGGCGTGCACCGACCGGGCGCTCGACGGCGCCGAGTTGGTGCTGCTGCTGACGGAGTGGGACGAATACCGTTCGTTGTCGCCGGTGGTTGCGGGGGCACTGGTGCGACGCCGCACGCTGCTGGACGCGCGCAACGTCCTGGACGCCGCAGCATGGCAGGCGGAGGGCTGGACGGTTCGCGGGCTGGGGACGGGGGCGGAGCTGGTTCCACAGCCGATCACGTGACAAGCGGTTCTTGCCTTTGCGCTCTATGATGTGCGGAGGGGAGGACATTCAATGAAGCAGTTGCGGTCTCATTTTGTGTTTAAGGCGCTCTGATGGCGTCGCAGGGAAGCCAGGAACCAGGGTCCGTTTCGGGCGGGGATTACCAGGCCATCATTGATTCGCTGCCCGACGCCCTGCTGGTGCTGGCCCAGGACGGCACCGTGATGCTCATGAATCCTGCCGCGGAGCGCGTGTTTGGTTACTCACGGCACGAACTCGTAGGCCATGATCATCGGATCGTTCTTGCCGAGGGCTACCGCCTGGGCTTTCAGCGGCTCTTTAAGGCCTTCCGTGCGGGTCCGCCTTCCGGCTACGGTTCACCGTTCGAGGCGTACGGGCTCCGGAAGGACGGCACGGAGTTCAGGGGCGAGATAGCGTGCGGTCTCCTGGAGATAGCCGCCGGCCTTTGCATGTCCGTGTCGGTGCGGGACATGACGCATCGCGAAGAACCCGATGACGGGTTGCGCGAGGCGATGTCCCTGCTGAGCGCCACTCTCGAATCCACGGCTGACGGCATTCTCGTTGTGGGTACGGATGGCCAGATCGCCGGTGTGAACGAGCAGTTCGTGTCCATGTGGGGCATTCCTCGCGAGTTGTTGGCAACCCATGATGACGATGCAGTGATCAGCTACGTGCTCGGGCTGCTGAAACGGCCCCAAAGTTTCCTCGATAAAGTCCGTGATCTCTATGAGCACCCGCTGGCGGAGAGCAACGACATCCTGGAATTTACCGACGGCCGGACCTTCGAACGGTATTCGCGTCCGCAGAAAGTGGCTGACAAAGTGGTGGGCCGGGTGTGGAGCTTCCGCGACGTCACCCCGCGGCTGGCTGCCCAGGACCAGGCGAAGCAGGCCCTGGCCGACCTCGCCGAGCAGGCAGAACAGCTGAAAGCGCTGGCGTTCCAGGACCCTCTGACCGGCCTGGCCAACCGGAAGCTGTTCCATGACCAGCTGGCTGCATCGCTCCGTGGCACCGGGGCCGGGACTGTTGACGTCCTTCTGCTGGACCTGGACGACTTCAAGGAAGTCAATGACATCCTGGGCCATCATGCCGGTGACGAGATGCTGACTGAAGTGGCGCGCAGGCTCCGGTCGTGTGTCCGTCCCGACGACACCGTTGCCCGCCTGGGCGGAGACGAGTTCGTGGTGCTGCTGACAGGTTCGCCGGAACCTGATGCCATTGCGGAGCGCATCGTCGACTCCTTGAATGTGCCCATGTGGATCGACGGGACAATGCTCCGTCCAAGCCTGAGTCTCGGATTGGCCTCGGCGGGACCGGACGTGGCGGCCTCCGAGCTGCTCCGCCAGGCTGACGTGGCCATGTACGCTGCGAAGGCCGCGGGCAAGAACCGGTACATGAGGTTTGAGCCGGAAATGATGACGGCGCTGGTCCAGCGGACGGACATGGAGGCCGGCCTCCGGCTTGCCGTGGACTCCGGGCAGATCATGGTCCACTACCAGCCGGTGATTTCGCCAAAGCTTGGTGAAGTGGTGCAGTTTGAAGCCTTGGCCCGATGGAAACGGGACGGTGAGCTGGTTCCGCCCGGGCAGTTCATTCCGACCGCAGAACGTAGCGGCCTGATTTCGGCCATTGGCATGCAGGTCATGCGGCACAGCTTCACGGAGCTGCAGCCATGGCTCGCCGGGGATGCCACCCGCTCGGTGGCGGTCAACATCTCGGGTGTGCAGTTAAAGGACTGCAAGTTCGCCGACGGCGTCCTGCAGCTGGCAGCATCCTGCGGCGCGGATCCCCGGCAGCTGGTGCTTGAGGTGACGGAGAGCGTCTTCTTTGATCCGGACGCACATGTGATCCGGCAGCTGGACCTGCTCCGCGATGCCGGCGTGCGGGTGGCGCTGGACGATTTCGGCACCGGCTACTCCTCGCTGGGACGGCTGCAGGAACTCCCGGTGGACGCGGTGAAGATTGACCGTTCATTCGTCTCCATGGTGCGTACCGGCGCGGAGAAACTGCCCATCCTGAACTCGATGATCAACATGGCCCACAGTCTGGGCCTGACGGTGACAGCGGAAGGAATCGAGACCGCAGCGCAGGCCGGCTACCTGACCAACCTGGATTGCGATTCCCTGCAGGGCTACCTCTTTTCCCACCCCGAGCCTGAGTCCGGGCTGGACCTGGCACTGCTCCGCTCGGCAGATGCGATCGACGAGATGCAGGGACTGCGTCTCGAAGGCTGACAGGGTCCGGTGAAAGGTTGCCTCACCCGTCGATTCCCTCGGCCGCACGGATCCCGGTCAGGTCGTAGCAGGGGCGACGCAGGGCCGCGATGTACCCCAGGGAGAACAGTCCCGGGTCAGCTTCGCTGGTTGAGCTTGTCCGTGCTGACCAGGGCTTCGCTGCGGTCCCAGAGTTGCCGGGCAAGCTCGGCGTCGTAGGCCTGCTTGTTGGCTTTGGCCAGCGCCCGCTTGGCATAGTAAGCGCCGGACACCCAGTCTTGCCCCGGCTTGGTGGTCGCAAGCCATACGAGGGTGTCTGCGCCCTGCTCCGGGGTGAGCATGAACCGCTTGATGAAGGTCTTGTAGGCGAACCGGAACCAGCTGCTGGATTCTGCCGCGAAGTTGGTGGCCACGCCTCCAGGGTGGAATGCGGCCGTGGAAATGCCGGCGGCGTTGTACCGGTGGTGCAGCTCTGTGGTGAAGAGAATGTTCTCGAGCTTGGAAGTGCCGTAGGCCTTGTTGATGGAGTACTTCCCGGCGGCGTCGAGGTCATTAATGTCCACGTATCCGAACGCGTTTGCCGCGCTCGACGTATTGATCACCGTCGCATTGCTTGCCGTCAGGACGTCCATCAGCTCCGTGGTGAGCAGGAAGGGCGCCAGGTGGTTCACCTGGAAGGTCTTCTCGTGGCCGTCCACCGTCAGCTCGCGCTTACCCATGATCCCGCCGGCGTTGTTGGCCAGGACATCAATCCGCGGGTACTTTTCCCTCAGCTGGGCCGCCAGAGCGCGCACCTGGGACAGGTCAGCGAAATCGCTGACGAAGTAGTCAGCGCCGGCCTCCTGCGCCACGGCTCGGGTCTTTTCCGCAGAACGCCCGACGACGACCACCCGCTCCCCTGCCTTGGCCAGCGTCCTCGCGGCGGAGGCTCCGATGCCGTCGCTAGCTCCGGTGATGACGATGGTTCGTGCAGCCATGACGTAACTCCCAATCGATGATGGACTTGCCGATACCCGGCGTCCCAAACCCAGTGAGTACAACGACGGCGGCCCAGCTGGTGTTCCGCCCCGGGTGACGCTCTCTCAGATGTGGCGGGTTATTTGCGGACGCTCTCTCAGTTGTGGCCGGTTGTTTCCGGACGCTCTCTCAGTTGTGGTGGGGGTTCGACGGCGGTGCCTGGTCCGGGTGCCCGGGCCGGCGGCCGCCGGATGTGCGAGAGGGTCCGGCAGAAGGGGTGCCGGATCTGGGAGAGGGTCCGGTAGGAGGGGTGCCGGATCTGAGAGAGCGTGTGCCAAACCGGGTGCCGGATGTGAGAGAGGGTCCGGCAAAAGGGGTGCCGGATGTGCGGGAGGGTCCGGCAAAAGGGGTGCCGGATGTGAGAGAGGGTGTGTCGGGAGGGGCGCCGGATCTGGGTGTGGGTGTGGGGTGTGGTTTTGGTGGTTAACGTGGGAGAGCCCCGACCAGTTGCCTGGTTGGGGCTCTCGACCTGAATGATGTTCCGGCGGTGACCTACTCTCCCACACCCTCCCGGGTGCAGTACCATCGGCGCTGTGGGTCTTAGCTTCCGGGTTCGGAATGGGACCGGGCGTTTCCCCCACGCTATGACCGCCGTAACCCTTCTACCCGGACCCCCGGCAGGTACGCCCGGGGTTGGGAAATCAGTGGTTACAACATGCTCCTGCCGGTCAGGGCAGGTGTGGTGTTGTTATTTTGTTGTGGTTTTGTTCCTGCAACGCAACGGGTTTGTTGGTTGGGAACCACATAGTGGACGCAAGCAGTCTTGTTTTCTTTTTACCCCTTTTCATGGTGTGAACGTCTTTTGAATCCGTTCACGAAAGGGGTGTGTGGTGTAAGTTATCGGCCTATTAGTACCGGTCAGCTTCACGAGTCGTTAGTCCTCGCTTCCACATCCGGCCTATCAACCCAGTGGTCTGGCTGGGGGCCTCTCACACACAAGGTGTATGGAAATCTCATCTCGAAGCGAGCTTCCCGCTTAGATGCTTTCAGCGGTTATCCCATCCGAACGTAGCTAATCAGCGGTGCACTTGGCAGTACAACTGACACACCAGAGGTTCGTCCGTCCCGGTCCTCTCGTACTAAGGACAGCCCTTCTCAAATTTCCTGCGCGCGCAGCGGATAGGGACCGAACTGTCTCACGACGTTCTAAACCCAGCTCGCGTACCGCTTTAATGGGCGAACAGCCCAACCCTTGGGACCTACTCCAGCCCCAGGATGCGACGAGCCGACATCGAGGTGCCAAACCATGCCGTCGATATGGACTCTTGGGCAAGATCAGCCTGTTATCCCCGAGGTACCTTTTATCCGTTGAGCGACGGCCATTCCACAATGTACCGCCGGATCACTAGTCCCGACTTTCGTCCCTGCTCGAGATGTCTCTCTCACAGTCAAGCTCCCTTGTGCACTTACACTCGACACCTGATTGCCAACCAGGCTGAGGGAACCTTTGGGCGCCTCCGTTACTTTTTAGGAGGCAACCGCCCCAGTTAAACTACCCATCAGGCACTGTCCCTGACCCGGATTACGGGCCGAAGTTAGATGTCCAAAGTGACCAGAGTGGTATTTCAACGATGACTCCACCCGAACTGGCGTCCGGGCTTCAACGTCTCCCACCTATCCTACACAAGCCACTCCGAACACCAATACCAAACTATAGTAAAGGTCTCGGGGTCTTTCCGTCCTGCTGCGCGTAACGAGCATCTTTACTCGTACTGCAATTTCGCCGAGTTTATGGTTGAGACAGCGGGGAAGTCGTTACTCCATTCGTGCAGGTCGGAACTTACCCGACAAGGAATTTCGCTACCTTAGGATGGTTATAGTTACCACCGCCGTTTACTGGGGCTTAAATTCTCAGCTTCGCCTTGCGGCTAACCGGTCCTCTTAACCTTCCAGCACCGGGCAGGAGTCAGTCCGTATACATCGTCTTGCGACTTCGCACGGACCTGTGTTTTTAGTAAACAGTCGCTTCCCCCTGGTCTCTGCGGCCCCGATCCCCTCCGGACAGCACGTGTCCATCAAGGTTGGGGCCCCCCTTCTCCCGAAGTTACGGGGGCATTTTGCCGAGTTCCTTAACCATAATTCTCTCGATCGCCTTAGTATTCTCTACCTGATCACCTGTGTCGGTTTGGGGTACGGGCGGCTAAAACCTCGCGTCGATGCTTTTCTAGGCAGCATAGGATCACCGAATCCCCCCCTAAAGGGGTCCCGTCAGGTCTCAGGCATCATGAACGGCGGATTTGCCTACCGTTCGCCCTACATCCTTGGACCGGGACAACCATCGCCCGGCTCGGCTACCTTCCTGCGTCACACCTGTTAATACGCTTACCTCCCAGGATCAGGTCCCGCGCTCCACCAAAACCCTCACACCACAAGGGTGATCGGGCAGGTCTCGGGCGGTTAGTATCCCCTGTTCAGCATGGGCGGTTTTTCGCCGGTACGGGAATATCAACCCGTTGTCCATCGACTACGCCTGTCGGCCTCGCCTTAGGTCCCGACTTACCCAGGGCAGATTAGCTTGACCCTGGAACCCTTGATCATTCGGCGGACGGGTTTCTCACCCGTCTTTCGCTACTCATGCCTGCATTCTCACTCGTGTAGGCTCCACCGCTGGTTTACACCGCGACTTCACTGCCCACACGACGCTCCCCTACCCATCCACACTCCTGAACCAACCCCACAAAGGAGGCGGCTTGGATAAAATGTGAATGCCACAACTTCGGCGGTGTACTTGAGCCCCGCTACATTGTCGGCGCGGAATCACTTGACCAGTGAGCTATTACGCACTCTTTTAAGGATGGCTGCTTCTAAGCCAACCTCCTGGTTGTCTTCGCAACTCCACATCCTTTCCCACTTAGCACACGCTTAGGGGCCTTAGTTGGTGGTCTGGGCTGTTTCCCTCTCGACTATGAAGCTTATCCCCCACAGTCTCACTGCTGCGCTCTCACTTACCGGCATTCGGAGTTTGGCTGACGTCAGTAACCTTGTAGGGCCCATTAGCCATCCAGTAGCTCTACCTCCGGTAAGAAACACGCAACGCTGCACCTAAATGCATTTCGGGGAGAACCAGCTATCACGAAGTTTGATTGGCCTTTCACCCCTACCCACAGCTCATCCCCTCCATTTTCAACTGAAGTGGGTTCGGTCCTCCACGACGTCTTACCGTCGCTTCAACCTGGCCATGGGTAGATCACTTCGCTTCGGGTCTAGATCACGCCACTGCAACGCCCTATTCAGACTCGCTTTCGCTACGGCTGCCCCACACGGGTTAACCTCGCGACGTAACACTAACTCGCAGGCTCATTCTTCAAAAGGCACGCCGTCACCAGAATCAGACTGGCTCCGACGGATTGTAAGCACACGGTTTCAGGTACTGTTTCACTCCCCTCCCGGGGTACTTTTCACCTTTCCCTCACGGTACTGGTCCGCTATCGGTCATTAGGGAGTATTTAGGCTTATCAGGTGGTCCTGACAGATTCGCACGGGATTTCTCGGGCCCCGTGCTACTTGGGATACTTCCCAGGCGGTACACAACATTACGGTTACGGGGCTCACACCCTCTCTGGCCGGCCTTTCAAGACCGTTCACCTATGCCTGCACATCACACCTCGCTGTCCCGGCAGAGACAGCACGGAAAGTCCCGCAACCCCGACCATGCAACGCCCGCCGGCTATCACACATGGAACGGTTTAGCCTGATCCGCGTTCGCTCGCCACTACTAACGGAATCACTATTGTTTTCTCTTCCTGCGGGTACTGAGATGTTTCACTTCCCCGCGTTCCCTCCACGCACCCTATGTGTTCAGATGCGGGTCACCAGGCAACTCGCGTCCCTGGCGGGGTTTCCCCATTCGGACACCCTGGGATCACAGTCCGGTTATCGACTCCCCCAGGCTTATCGCAGATTCCTACGTCCTTCTTCGGCTCCTAATGCCAAGGCATCCACCGTGTGCTCTTAAAAACTTGACCACAAAAGATCAAAAACGCTAATTTTCGAGAGAACCATGAAAACCACCACCACCGCCCCGAAGGACAACAGCGACAGATCCAGGTTCATATTCTTGGAAATTGCTTCTTATAAAAGATGCTCGCGTCCACTATGTAGTTCTCAAACAACAACCCCGTACCACACACCCCACACACACAAACATGCATGATCGATGCAGCCAGGAAACCAGAAACAAACAAACCCGGGAAGAAACCCTCCCGGTCCTGTTGCCTCAGGACCCAACAGTGTGCCAAACACTAAACCGCCTGCGCCCCGCCCCCGCCGTTCCAGGACACTCAAGAGCATCCGTACTGGGCAAGGACAAAACCATGCGGCCGCTATTTGCTGATATTCCACCCGTGAGCACCCGCCGCAGAACTATCGTCTGCGCAACGGGCGTACTCCTGACAACACCACCACACCCGCATACACGGGGTGAGGTTGCTGTAGGTGCTCCTTAGAAAGGAGGTGATCCAGCCGCACCTTCCGGTACGGCTACCTTGTTACGACTTAGTCCCAATCGCCAGTCCCACCTTCGACAGCTCCCTCCCACAAGGGGTTAGGCCACCGGCTTCGGGTGTTACCAACTTTCGTGACTTGACGGGCGGTGTGTACAAGGCCCGGGAACGTATTCACCGCAGCGTTGCTGATCTGCGATTACTAGCGACTCCGACTTCATGGGGTCGAGTTGCAGACCCCAATCCGAACTGAGACCGGCTTTTTGGGATTAGCTCCACCTCACAGTATCGCAACCCTTTGTACCGGCCATTGTAGCATGCGTGAAGCCCAAGACATAAGGGGCATGATGATTTGACGTCGTCCCCACCTTCCTCCGAGTTGACCCCGGCAGTCTCCCATGAGTCCCCGCCATTACGCGCTGGCAACATGGAACGAGGGTTGCGCTCGTTGCGGGACTTAACCCAACATCTCACGACACGAGCTGACGACAACCATGCACCACCTGTGAACCGGCCCCAAAGGGGAAGGACTGTTTCCAGCCCGGTCCGGCCCATGTCAAGCCTTGGTAAGGTTCTTCGCGTTGCATCGAATTAATCCGCATGCTCCGCCGCTTGTGCGGGCCCCCGTCAATTCCTTTGAGTTTTAGCCTTGCGGCCGTACTCCCCAGGCGGGGCACTTAATGCGTTAGCTACGGCGCGGAAAACGTGGAATGTCCCCCACACCTAGTGCCCAACGTTTACGGCATGGACTACCAGGGTATCTAATCCTGTTCGCTCCCCATGCTTTCGCTCCTCAGCGTCAGTTAATGCCCAGAGACCTGCCTTCGCCATCGGTGTTCCTCCTGATATCTGCGCATTTCACCGCTACACCAGGAATTCCAGTCTCCCCTACATCACTCTAGTCTGCCCGTACCCACCGCAGATCCGGAGTTGAGCCCCGGACTTTCACGGCAGACGCGACAAACCGCCTACGAGCTCTTTACGCCCAATAATTCCGGATAACGCTTGCGCCCTACGTATTACCGCGGCTGCTGGCACGTAGTTAGCCGGCGCTTCTTCTGCAGGTACCGTCACTTTCGCTTCTTCCCTACTGAAAGAGGTTTACAACCCGAAGGCCGTCATCCCTCACGCGGCGTCGCTGCATCAGGCTTTCGCCCATTGTGCAATATTCCCCACTGCTGCCTCCCGTAGGAGTCTGGGCCGTGTCTCAGTCCCAGTGTGGCCGGTCACCCTCTCAGGCCGGCTACCCGTCGTCGCCTTGGTGAGCCATTACCTCACCAACAAGCTGATAGGCCGCGAGTCCATCCAAAACCACAAAAAGCTTTCCACCCCCCACCATGCGATGAGGAGTCATATCCGGTATTAGACCCAGTTTCCCAGGCTTATCCCAGAGTTAAGGGCAGGTTACTCACGTGTTACTCACCCGTTCGCCACTAATCCCCCCACAAGTGAGGTTCATCGTTCGACTTGCATGTGTTAAGCACGCCGCCAGCGTTCATCCTGAGCCAGGATCAAACTCTCCGTTGAAGTAAAACAAAAACAGACACAACCAGGAACCACGGGAAAACGCGGAACCAGACTGCACAAAATTTGAAACCAGCTGTAAAAACCAGACCACACCACGGGGTGGCGGATCCAGTCAATTCAACCAATCCATAAAATAAATTGGTATCAACAAACTTGGCACACTATTGAGTTCTCAAACAACAGACACACCCGGCACCACCACAACATCCCAGCCGTGGATCGCTCCGGAGCAACTTCCCAAACTTACCCGATCCCGCCACACTATGCAAACCAGCGTTCCGCCAGCCACAAGCACCACAGGAAGGGTCCCCACCCGGTTACCGCACGCCACAACAGCGCCGTTTTCCAGGCCATTCAGAAGGGGGTCGGTCGCAATCTCTCCGCATCAGCGGCGGCGACTCGAATTACTTTACACGCCCACCGCACCCCACACAAATCCACCCCCAAACACACAGACAAGACCAAAAATCCCCGGAATCCCGCGAACTACGAGGGTCCCCAGCCGCCCGGAGGCCGGCATTCCGCCGTCGGACGTTTTTGTGGAGCCCGTCACACGAGGCGATCGTGCCGGGCGGACATGTCCCGGCGGCGGAATGGAACCTCCCGGCCCGGGTGCGCGACCCGCCGGCCCGCCCCGTTGCGGCTCCCGCATACCCTCGTTAGGGTGAATTGGTAAGCATGCTTAGCATGCGTCGGAGCCGGCCACCCGACAACGACTGACTGTCCGTGTTGAGAGCAACCCTTCCGGAGGAGCACCATGACCGACCAGTACACGTTCAAGAACCCCGTGACGGCCTACGAGCACATTGAGCCGCCCAAACAGCACCAGCCCGAGCCCGGCCTGGACGCGAAGCTGACACCGAAGGCGGACCTGGGCGAAGACACTTACCGCGGCACCGGACGGCTGGAGGGGCGCAAGGCGCTTGTCACCGGCGCGGATTCGGGGATCGGCGCCGCCACGGCGATCGCCTTTGCACGGGAGGGTGCCGACGTCGTGCTTTCCTACCTGCCCGAGGAAGAAGAAGACGCGGCGCGGATCGCGAACCTGATTGAAAAGGCGGGCCGCAAGGCGGTCAAGGCTCCCGGCGACCTGAAGGACGCGGCCGTGTGCCGCGAACTGGTGGACACCGCGGTGCGCGAGCTCGGCGGCCTGGACATCCTGGTGAACAACGCCGGCAAGCAGGTGGCGCAGGAGGATATCGGGGAGATCAGCGATGAACAGTTCGACCACACGCTGAAGACCAACGTCTATGCGATGTTCTGGCTGACCAAGGCAGCAGTGCCGCACCTGCCCGCCGGATCCACCATCATCAACACCACGTCCATCCAGGCCTACAACCCGTCGCCCACGCTGGTGGATTACGCCACCACGAAGGCGAGCATCAACAACTTCACCAAGGGCCTGGCCCAGCAGCTCGCGCCGAAAGGGATCCGCGTCAATGCGGTGGCACCCGGGCCGATCTGGACCCCGCTCCAGGTCAGCAGCGGCCAGCCGAAGGAAGCCCTGCCCGAGTTCGGCAAGGACACTCCCCTGGGCCGCGCCGGGCAGCCTGCGGAACTCGCGCCCGCCTATGTGTTCCTGGCGTCGGCCGAGTCCAGCTACGTGGTGGGCGAAACGCTGAACGTCAACGGCGGCAGCCCCACGCCATAGGCGGGCGAGACGCCTACGCGCAGTAACGGCGGTGGCCGCCGCCAATCACCGGCACGTGCCGGTCACCGCCGCGGCCGCCGTCTCCGGCAAGGCCGCCCCCGGGACACGCCGCGGCCGCCGCCGCCGGCAACGCCACCTGCAGCCCTAGCCGCCCACGTGGTGAATGGTGAAGGCGGAGAGGAAACCCACGGACGCGACCAGTCCGGTGAGGTTGTGGTGCTCTTCGAAGGCCTCGGGAATCATGGTGTCCGCCAGCATGGCCAGGATGCCGCCGGCAGCCACGGCGGTGATGAACGCTACGGCTTCGTCGGGCGCGTTCTCCAGCGCCGTATAGCCAAGCAGGGAGGAGAGCCCGCACAGGACCGCAATACCTCCCCAAACGCCGAAGACATACCCTGCGCTGCGCCCGGCTTTCTTCATGCCCGCCGTGCTGGACAGGCCTTCGGGAACATTGGAAATGAAGACGGCGGCGAGCATCGCGGGGCTGACGGCGCCGGCACTGATAAGTCCGAGGCCCAGGACCACCGATTCCGGAATGCCGTCCAGCAGGGCGCCGACGGCGATGGCCGTGCCGCTGCCCGGGCTGTCCTTCTCGGAGGGCTGCTGGCCCTTGGAACGCTTGCGGTGCTTGGCCCCGGAGCGTGCCAGCAGGGCGTTGGCGCTGACGTACACCACGGCACCGGCAAGGAATCCGGCCACCGTAGGCCACAGACCGCCGCCGTCCACCGCCTCGTCCACCAGCTCGAAGGCTAGCGCGGAGATGAGGACGCCTGCGCCGAAGGCCATGATGGAGGAGACCAGCTTCGCGGGGATAGTCCACTTCCACGACAGCCAGGAACCCAGCACCAGCGCGCCGCCTGCCAGGGTTCCCCAGAACATGGCCTGCGCCCACATCGGCATCCGTACCACCTTCCACGGCCGCCAAGCCTGGCTCAAAAACAGACAGTGCCGAGCGCTGAGCCGCCCGGCACCTCCAGCATTCTTGCAGACTCCGGCGGCAATTAAGGCCAGCGGCGCTGTGCGAACGGAAAAGTGACGCACGACGCCGGGTGGCCGGCCGGCGCTGCCGGCCGCGGTCCCGGTCCGGCGGCTCCAAATACCCCTTGAATGCTGACCGGCCCGGCGTATGGTTTCTTGCATGGGACCGATTCTGGACACCCTCATCGTTGGCGCCGGGCAAGCGGGCCTGGCCACGAGCTACTGGCTGAGCAGGGCCGGCGTCGAACATCGGTTGCTGGAGCGGCGTGCCGCCCTGGGCGGTGCCTGGCAGGACCGCTGGGATGCGTTCTGCCTGAACACGCCGAACTTCTCGCTGGCATTGCCGGGCAGGCCGTATGACGGTCCCGAACCGGACGCGTTCATGCCCCGGAACGAGCTGATCGGGTACTTCCGGCAGTACGCGGCGAGCATCGGAGCGCCGGTCCGGACCGGCGCGGACGTCACCCGGGTCGCGCCGGCGGAGGACGGCGGCTTCACCGTGGAAACCACCGAGGGCGTCCGGCGGGCCCGCAACGTGGTGCTGGCCACCGGCGGCTACCAGAAACCGAAAATCCCCGCGTTGTCCGCGCGTTTCCCGGGCCACGTCCTGCAGCTGCACAGCGACAGCTACCGCAACCCGGAGCAGCTGCCGGACGGCGCGGTCCTAATCGTGGGAACCGGTCAGTCGGGCGGGCAGATCGCCGAGGAACTGCTCGCCGTCGGCCGGGAAATCCACCTGGCGGTGTCCGCCTGCCCGGAAGCGCCGCGCCGGTACCGCGGCCAGGACCTCCTCTTCTGGATGATGCACCTTGCCGAGCACGGGCCCGAGTACGGACTCAACGGCCTCACCGTGGGGCAGTTGCCGTCCCCCGCGGCACGCTTCATGTGCAACCCGCTGGTTTCCGGCGCCGACGGCGGCCACGACATCCACCTTCGTGACCTCGGCCGCCGGGGCGTCCGGCTGCACGGGCACCTGGAAGCAGCCGACGACGGCGAACTCACCTTCAGCGACGACCTTCCGGAGCGCTTGGGCGTTGTTGAGCGCACGTTCTACCAGCGCATGAGGCCGATGTTCGATGCCTACATAGCCGCCGCAGGGATGACCGCACCGGAGGCGGAAGCCCCGCGCAAGGACGACTGGCTGCCGTCCGAACCGGCGCGACTGAACCTCGAGGCTGCGGACATCACCTCGGTCATCTGGGCCACCGGCTACCGGCTGGACTTCGGCATCCTTGACATCCCGGTGCTGGACGAGTGGAACTACCCGCGGCATCAGCGAGGCGTCACCGAGCGCCCGGGCCTGTACGCCGTGGGGCTGCCGTGGCTGACCGGGCACGGTTCGTCGATCGTCGCGGGTGTGGGTCGCGACGCCAAGTACATTGCGGAGCACATCGCGGCCCGCTGAAAGCCGCCGCGGACGCGGGTTATCCGGAGCAGACCCCTTCAAAGCCCAGCGGTGCGGCCAGCCCGGCCGAGCTGAACCACTCCCGCAAAGTCAGTCGCCCATGCCGGGGTGGACGGGGACGAACTCGATCTTGTTTCCGGAGCTGGTCTTCTTCTTGGGCGAGCGGGAGTATCCCCTCGCGTCCAGGTGGTTCTGCGCGCGGTATTCGGCCAGGGCGGCGTCGTAGGCCTTGTTGAGCGTGCCGCCGGAGAGTTCCTCCGTGGTGCCGTCGGCAAAGGTGACGGCGATGCGGACTTTTTCCGGGAAGTGCCGGTTCATCCGAATGTAGCCGTCGGCATCCTGCTGGAGATTAATCAAAGTGTGGTCCGCTTCCGTGGGTGGTGTGACTTCCAGTGTCCCGCACTTTCGGGCACTGTGGGGCGGAGACGGGACCGAAAAGGGCCGACGGCGGCGCGGGGGACCCTGCCGGCCCACTGATTTTCGCTGCGGTGCCTTTAGACGCGCTGGGGGAAGGACTCCACCTTGGCAGGGTCACGCTCCACGACGCTACCCAGGGCGTCGTCGACGAGTCCGAGCGTCTTGCTGTCCAGGACCAACTCGGCGGCTTTGACCGTGTCTTCGAGTTGTTCGGGCCGGCTGGCGCCGACGATGGCCGCGGAGACGTTGGGGTTGGCCAGGACCCAGGCCACGGCCAGGGTTGCCAGGGGGACGTCAAGCCCCGCGGCGATCGGCTTGAGCTTATCCACGGCTTCCAGGACTTCCGGCTGCATGAATTTGTGCTCGGTCTTCAGCGTCCCGTCACCATCACTGAACCGGGATGAGGACGGGACGGCCCGGCCGCCGTCGTACTTTCCGCTGAGCACACCCTGGGCCAGCGGCGACCAGCACACCTGGGTGATCCCGAGCTCTTCGCAGGCAGGCACCACTTCCGCTTCGATGACGCGCCACAGCATGTTGTATTGCGGCTGGCTTGAAACGAGCTGGATGCCCAGCTCGGCTGCCAGGGCGGCGCCGGCGCGGATCTCCTCAACTGTCCATTCGGATACGCCGATGTAATGGGCTTTGCCGGCCCGGACGATGTCCGCGAAGGCGCCCATCGTTTCTTCCAGCGGGGTTTCATAGTCGTAGCGGTGCGCCTGGTAGACATCCACGTAGTCCATCTGGAGACGGCGCAGCGATCCGTTGACGGACTCCATGACGTGCTTGCGGGAAAGCCCGCGGTCATTCATCCCGGGACCGGTGGGGAAGAACGCCTTGGTCATGACCTCGATGCCTTCCCGGCGCACGCCTTTGAGGGATTCGCCGAGCATCGTTTCAGCTTTGGTGCCCGCGTAGGCATCGGCTGTGTCGAAGGTGGTGATGCCCAGGTCCAGGGCCTTCCGCACGCACGCGGTGGCGACTTCCTGGTCCACGGTTTCGCCGTGGGTGGCCCAGTTTCCCAAGGCAATGGAGCTGACGTACATGCCGCTGTTGCCGAGTTTGCGGTATTGCATGAAGTTTCCTTTCAGAGGTTGCCGGAGTGACCGGCGGAATTCGGGGAGTCCGGGGCTGCAGGTGTTGTGCGCAGGGCTCGGGGTGGCGCGGTGCTCTCGCGGACAACAAGCCTGGCGGCCCGGCTGAGGGTCCTGGGCTCGTTGCCGGCCAGGGCGTCGAGGAGGATCCCGGCGACGTCCCTGCCCTGCTCGGCCACGGCGTGGTCCATGGTTGTCAGGCCCACCACGTCGCAGAGTTCGTGGTTGTCAAAGCCGACTACGGAGAAGTCCCGGGGAACGTCCATGCCTGCCTGGCGGAGAACTTTCAGGACACCGAAGGCCATCTCGTCGGAGGCGACGAATGCCGCGGTGGGAGCATGTTCGGCGACGAGCAGCCGGGACATCGCAGCCGCACCACCCGCGACACTGTTCTCATCGAGTTCTTCAAGCACGTCGGGCCCGGCCAGTCCGGCCTCGCCCAGAGCATCCCGGTAACCCATGAGCCGTTGGAGTGGCGGCACGCCGCCCAAATTACTGCCCTCCTCGTCGCGGATGCCGATGAACGCTACCCGTTGGTGACCAAGGTTCAACAAGTGCCTCACAGCAGCGCGCCCGGCACCGACGTTGTCCACGTTCACCGATCCGATACCCGGCGATTCGGCTCCGAGCAACGCGACCCGTTGCCCTTGGGAAGCGAGCGATTCCAGTTCCTCCCGACTCGGCTGCAGGGCCATGATGATCACCCCGTCCGTGCGGCCGTGCAGATGGACGGTACCAAAGAACCTTCGCCGCTGTTCGGCCGTGGCGAGCTCATAGAGGAGCACATCGAATCCGGCTTGCCGGAGCGTTTGCGTGGCCTCGCCGATGACCTTCCCGAAGAACCATTTGGCCAACACTGGCACCACGATGCCAACGGTCATGGTCTTGCCGGTTGCCAGACGTGACGCGGCCGGGGATGCCGAGTAACCTAACTCGTCGGCTGCATCCTGCACGCGCTTGCGTGTTGCTGCCGAAACACCGGGAATGGAGCGCAATGCCCGGGATACCGTTGAAACAGAGACTCCAGCCCGCTGCGCAACCAGTTCAACATTAACCAACATGCCACCCATGCTAGGCGCCTATGCATTCTGATTGCAAGCGCATGCAAAGCATGAGACTAACCGGGTTCGCCGCCCTACCCTCCTGCACGGCGCCGGAGGCGCGCCCTGATGGTTGAGGGTTCCTGACGGCCGAACACGGTTGAGGCTTAAACAACCCAAGACCCGGTTGGGGGAACCGGGCCTTGGGCGTTGCGGGGAGCCGGGCTCAGCGGCCCCCGGGGACGGGCGTCAGTTCGACATTGAAGTGACGCCGCTGTAGTACCAGCCGGTGTACGGGGACCAGACGCCGTTGCTGCCTTCCTGGAAGCTGACCTTCTGGTACACCTCTTCGTTGCCGATCTCGCCGTCCACCAGGGTGCGGACGTTGTGGATGGTCACCGTTCCGCTGTACTGGTTCAGGTGTCGGCTGAACGTGGAGGTGCCCAGGTGGTCGTCGCCGTTGGGCCAGTCGTCTTCCTCCCAGCGCTCCTGGGTGATGTTGACGTAGCGGTCCGTGTTGCAGCGGACCTGGATTTGGTAGTCCACCAGCTTCACCCCGGAGGAATTGTGGCCGGCGAACACCGGACGCAGCGGGGTGACCGAGCAGGCGTAGTTGGTGCCGGCGGCCTGGGCCGGCGCGGCCAGGGTGAACGGTGCCGCCACCGCTCCGAGTCCGATGGCGGTCAGCAGGGCCACTTTGCGGCGGACGGTGTGGGACTTCGTGGTGGCTGGGGCGTTGGACATGGTGGTGCTCCTGAGGGGGAAGATGTGGTGTGGATGAAGCGTGCTGCCCGGCGATTCCGGGGCTTCGGATCCGCCGGGATTTCCCGTGCGTTCCGATGTATCCATGGTGGCTCCGGGCACCCCTCCGGCACTTCCGTGCTAGCACGGAATCTACTGACCGGTACGGAAACGCACCCTCGCTGGCCAGCTTGCGCGGGCATCTTTACATCGCGCCGGTCCGCGGCCAAAATAACTCACACCACAGCCTCCACTGGGCTCACAGCGCGCTGTCACTCAGAACCTGCCACAGCAGAGGGGTGCCACCATGAATGACCAGACCGATGCAATCGCGGCGGACCGGGAGCTGAAACAGAAGCACCGTGCCATGTGGGCGCAGGGCGACTACCCGGCCCTCGCCAGCGAACTGATTTCGGACCTCGGAGCGATCCTCGTCGAGGCCTGCCACATCAAGCCCCACCAGCGCGTCCTGGACGTTGCCGCCGGCGCGGGCAACGCGGCCATTCCGGCCGCCATGATGGCAGCGGAGGTGATAGCGAGCGACCTCACCCCGGAAATGTTCGACGCCGGCCGCCGGCAGGCTGCCGACCGCGGTGCCGAGCTCGAATGGAAGGAAGCGGACGCCGAGGCGCTCCCGTTCGGCGACAATGAGTTCGATGTTGTGATGTCGTGCCTGGGCGTGATGTTCGCCCCGCACCACCAGGCGGCCGCAGACGAGGTGGTGAGGGTCTGCAAACCCGACGGCACCATCGGCCTGATGGGCTGGACGCCGGAAGGATTCATCGGGAAGATGTTCGCCGCCATGAAGCCGTTCGCTCCCCCGCCTCCGCCCGGCGCGCAGCCGCCGCCGCTCTGGGGCACCGAGGACCACGTCCGCGAGCTTTTCGGCGACAGGATCACGGATGTACAGGCAGTCAAGAAGACAGTGGCCATCACCAGCTTCCATCACCCGGAGGACTTTGTGCACTACTTCAAGTCCCACTACGGCCCCACCATCTCCGTGTACAAGTACCTGGGCGACGATGAAGACAAGGCGAACGCCCTGGACAAGGCACTCACTGACCTGGCCGGCTCGTCCCTCGAGGCCCAGGGCGGTTCCACGGCGAAAATGGATTGGGAATACTTGCTGGTCACGGCCAAGAAGGCGCGCACCGCACCTGGCGGTTGAACGGTCCGGTGGTTTGGGCCTGGCGAAACCCCCGTTTTCACACCTGCCATTTCTCCTTGGTTTGTTCTAACATAAGGACAAACTAGACCCCAAGGCAGCGCCGCCGGGGGACAAAGGAGATCTTGTGAAACTTGGACTCGTTGGATTCGGATTCGGCGGGCGGTTCTTCCACGCTCCCTTCATCACGGCCGCGGACGGTGTGGAACTGGCCGGCATCGTGACCCGCTCTCCCGCCCGCCGCGCGGAGGCCGCGGAGGAGTACCCGGACGTGCCGCTCTTCGATTCCCTGACGGAGCTGCTGGCCGCCGGTGTTGATGCGGTGGTGATCACCACGCCGCCGGAAACGCGCCGCGGGCTAGTGCTCGAAGCGGTAGCGTCCGGAGTCCATGTGGTGGCGGACAAGCCCTTCGCCCCGAACGCCGAGGTGGGGCGGGAACTGGTGAGGGCGGCCGCGGACGCCGGCGTGATCCTCAATGTGTTCCACAACCGCCGCTGGGACACGGACATCCGCACCCTCCGCTCGGTGCTGGGGACCGGCGCGGTAGGGCAGGTGGCGCGGTTCGAGTCCCGCTTCGACCTCGACCAGCCGGACACCCTCGAGGCCGGCCCGGCAGGCGGGCTGCTGCGCGATCTCGGCAGCCACCTGGTGGACCAGGCGCTGTGGCTCTTCGGCCCGGCCGCCACCGTCTTCGCCACGCTCGACTGGGTGGACCTGGACGCCGGCCGCACCGACTCGGGCTTCTTCGTGACCATCGTGCACCGGAGCGGCGTGACGTCCCACGTGTCGGCCACCAAGAGCAACCGGCTGGTCGCGCGGGAACTGCGACTGCTCGGCTCCGACGGCAGTTACGTCTCGCAGCAGAGCGACGTTCAGGCGGTTGCGACCATCGCGGGCCGGCGCCCGGCGGACGATCCTGCCGCGTGGGGCTATGAGGACGAGTCCCGCTGGGGAACGCTCACGACGGCGGCCGGCCAGTTCCGCGTACCGTCCGAGCAGGGCGCGTACCAGGCCTACTACGAGCAGTTCGCCCTGGCCGTTGCCGGCAAGGGACCCGAGCCGGTCCCGGGCACCGAGGGCGTGCACACCCTCGAGGTCCTGGACGCCGCCCGGCTCAGCGACGCCGAGCGTCGCTCCGTCGACATCAGGGGCTGACCGCCGAGGCGGGAGCTATCGCTGGGGCTGCAGCTCCTTGGTCCAGAGGACGGTGCCGTTGGCGTTGCGGAGGCTGACGCTGAAGACGTCGTCCTCGGTCAGGTCCACATGGCCGAAGAACTGGTTTTCGCCGGTGCGCGGGGACTGGTTGGCGTAGGCGCCGGTCTTGTAGAAAACCCTCTCGGGGCCGAAGGTACCGTCCAGTTCGCCGGGGCCGAAACTGCCGGCGTTGATGGGGCCGGCCACGAATTCCCAGAAGGGGTCGAAGTCGGTGAACGCGGCGCGCTCGGGCGAGTAGTGGTGGGCGGCGCAGTAGTGGACGTCTGCCGTGAGCCACACCACGTTTTTAACCCGGTTGCGCTTGAACGCCGAGAGCACCCCGGCGATCTCGAGTTCCTTGCCCAAGGGGGCGCCGGCGTCGCGGTTGGCCAGGGATTCCTGGTTGACCGTGCCGTCCGGGACGACCAGGCCGAGCGGAAGGTCGGCGGAAATGACCTTCCAGGTGGCCTTGGACTTGCTGACTTCGCGGATGAGCCATTCCGCCTGTTCCTGGCCCAGGATGTGGGTGAGGTGCGTTTCCTTGCCGTCGGTGTTGGGGTCCTTGAAGGTGCGCATGTCCAAGCAGAACACGTCCAGCTGGGGGCCGCGGGAGATCTTGCGGTAGATGCGGGCGGGTTCAAAGCCGGTGCTGCCGTCGCCGATCCGGGTACTGAGGCCGGAGATCGGCTGGTATTCCTGCCAGGCCTGGCGGCCGCGGGCGGCGAGCACGTCCACGCGGCGTTCGGTGTAGCGGGAGTCGGTGATGATCTCGCCGGGGTACCAGTTGTTGTGGGTTTCGTGGTCGTCCCACTGGGCGATCACGGGCACCTCTGCGTACATCGCGCGGACGTTCCGGTCCATGAGGTTGTAGCGGTGCCGGCCGCGGAACTCGTTGAGGGTCTCGGCCACTTTGGACACTTCTTCGGTGACGAGGTTGCGCCAGATCTGCCCGTCCGGCTCGGTGACCTGGGCGGTGATGGGGCCGTCGGCGTAGATGGTGTCGCCGGAGTGGATGAAGAAGTCCGGCTTGGTGGCGTGCATGGCTGCGTAGCCGCGCATGCCGCCGATCTCCTCGTTGATGCCCCAGCCCTGGCCGGCGGTGTCGCCGGTCCAGACGAAACTCTGCTTGCGGGCTGCGCGGCCGCTGCTGATGAGTCCGGTTCCGGGGGCGGTGCTGAAGGAACCCTGCGCGGTTTCGCCGGCGTTGCCGTCGGCGTCCTCGAAGTGCAGGGTGAGCGCGAAGCGGGTGCCGGCGGGGAGGTGCTCGGCGTTGATCCGGGAGGTGAAGTCGGTGGCTTCGCTGGCGGCGCTCCCCCGCAGCACCCGCTGGAAGGCGCGGCCGCCACGGAGCGGGGCACCGTCGTCGTCCACGGCGCGCAGGCTGGCCACCAGCCGGCCCGGGCCCGACGCGCGGGACCACAGCACTCCGGAATCGGCGGTGACATCGCCGGTGGCGATGCCGGACGGGAGGGTCAGGCGGTTGCGGACCAGCGCGACGCCGGCCGGGCTCGTCGCGTGGGCGGCTGAGGTTGCGGCGGGCACGACGGCGGCAGCACCGGCGGCGGCCAGCGCACCTTTGAGGACATTACGGCGGGTGAAAGCAGTCATGCTGCCCATCGTTGCCGGGTCGGGTGAACCGATGGTGGCGGTGGCGTGAATTGCCCGTTGATCGAGCCTGTCGGGATGCCGCTGGTGCCATACTCAAAGCGTGACGACTTACTCGTTCCGCGGCGGGCTGTGGCACTATCCGGAGGAAGCCGGGTGGCATTTCATCACGCTGCCGCAGGACCTGGCGGACGAGATTAGCGACGAAGCCGCTCCCTTCCACAAGGGATTCGGTTCGGTGAAGGTCACGGCCTCGATCGCGGGAAACAGCTGGTCCACGTCGATCTTCCCGGACAGCAAGAGCGGCTCGTACCTGCTGCCGGTCAAGAAGGCCATCCGGGCCGCAGCCGGCATCCACGACGGCGATGACGTGGACGTGCAGCTCGTGCTGGAGCTGGGGCGCTGAGGCGGGAGGCCGGCAGCGATTGCCGGCCTCCCGCCGTCGTATGTTGCGGGGTTGAGCGTGCCGAACCGGGCTAGAAGCCCAGTGAAGCGTACGGCCCGCTGGGCAGGTTGCCTGCCGTCCACGGTGCCGTGGAGCGGATGTCTGGCGTGTGGCCGCGGCCGTCGGTCAGGAGAGCGCGGACGGTGACGCTGAGAACCCAGAGTCCAAGGAGCAGGATGCCGATAAATTCCATGATGTGCACCTCTTGTGAGTGTGTGCGGATTGGGTGATTTCAGTGTGTGGGGACTGCGTGTGAGCAAACGTGTGAGCCCAGCAGACGCTGGCCGGCCCTCGGCGTACCATGAGCCGTATGGCCGAGAATTGGATTCGGCTCCTCGGTCCGCCAGCGATCGAGTCCCCCGGTACAACTCCCCCGCAGCCCAGAGGCCGCAAGGCCTGGGCCGTGCTGGCCTACCTCGCGCTGCAGGCGGACGGCACCGGCCGGTCCCGCACGGCGTCACTGCTGTTTCCGGATGCCGCGGACCCGCTCGGCGCCCTGCGCTGGAACCTGTCCGAGCTGCGGCGGACGCTTGACGGCGTCACGGTGGCCGGCGATCCCCTGCGGCTGACCCTGCAGCCGCCGTGGCGCTGCGATGCGCTGGAAGTGGTGGACTCGGCCGCACGCCCCGGCGTTGATCCGCGACGCTTCGGCGGCGAGCTGCTGGAGGGGCTGTCCTTCGCCGACTCGCCAGTCTTTGATTCGTGGCTTGCGGACCAGCGCTACCGGCTGGACAACTGCGCCCAGTCCCTGCTCTACGAGGCCGCGCTGGCCGCTTTGGCTTCCGGCGCTCCCGCCGAGGCGGCGGAGCTGGCGACGCTGGCGTTGCACCGCGATCCTTTCCATGCGGACTGCAACGCCGTCCTGGTCAAGGCGCTTGTGGCTCTCGGCGAGCACCGCCGGGCCCGTGAGCACGTCACCAAGTGCGGGAACCTCTACCGCGAGGAGCTTGGCCTGCCGCTGCCTGCGGAGATCCGCCGGGCCCTGTCCAACGCTGCACCGGAGGCAGACCCGGGGATGCCGGCCACCGCGGCGACAGTGCGGTCCTATCTCGATGCCGGCGGAGCGTCACTCTCGGCGGGGGCCGTGGACCGGGGGCTGGATCAGCTGCGGCTCGCGGTGGTGCTGGCCCAGCGCAACGGCGACGGCCATTTGATCGCCGAGTCCCTCGTGACGCTGTCCGGCGCACTGATCCACCAGGCCGGCGGCCGCGGGGCGGAAGTGGCGGACTTCCTGCACCAGGCGCTGCAGGCGGAAGGGCCCGACGGCGCCTCCCGGACTGCTGCTGCCGCGTACCGCGAACTGGGGTACCTGTCTGTCCAGCGCGGTGTGCCGGACCGCGCGGCCGGGTGGCTGGACCGGGCGATGCGGGCCGCCGAGGGATTCCCGGACGAGCAGGCCAGGATCCTGGCGATCCAGGGGATGCTTGCCTCGGATACAGCACGGTATGACGATGCGGTGGCCTCGCTGACCGAGTCCGGAAGGCTGGCCAAGGCTATCGGGAACCGCAGGCAGCAGGCATTCAGCGAGGCGCTGCTTGGGCGGGTGTACCTGCTTCGCGGGGAACTGGAGCAGGCCGCTGCGTCCCTCGACCGGGCGCTGGCCCTGATAGCGGAAGAACACTGGACGGCGTTCGAGCCATTCGTCGCCGGAGTCCGCGGCGAGACCTATCTGGCAGCCGGGCAATTAGAGGAAGCCGCGGCCATGATCGACCGGTCCTGGGTGATGGCAGAGCTTGCCGGCGACCACTGCTACATGGCCCTGGCGGCGGGCGCCGAAGCGCGGCTGTTCCTCGCCCACGGCGATCTCGCGGCGGCCGAACACTGGCTTGGCCGCGGGCTCGAGCCCAAGCCGTGGTATCTCTGGTACTCGGCCCGGCTGCTGGACACGGCGGCAGAGGTTGCCCTTGCCAGTCGCTCGCCGCGGGCTCCGAAGTTCGTAGAACGCCTGGCCGAGCTGGCGGGCCGGAGCGGAATGCGGGAGTTCACGGTGCGCGCGCAGTCACATAGGGCGGTGCTCGGTGACGAAGCGGCGGCGCAGGCTGTGCCGTGGCTGGCGAAGGAGATTGGGAATCCTGCGCTGGATGCGTTCCTGGCGCAGCGGCACGGCGTCCGGTGATGGAGCTTGTCGATCGAAGCACACCCGGGTTAAACAAAAAACAGGGCCTGCCAAACGGCAGACCCTGTTTTTATAGGAAACCTAACGGTCCCGGGTATCTAAGAAATTAGATAGCCTGGATGTTGGTGGCCTGGGGACCCTTGGGGCCCTGCTCGGTTTCGAAGGAGACCTTCTGGTTCTCTTCGAGGGAGCGGAAGCCGGAGGAGTTGATCGCAGAGTAGTGTGCGAAAACGTCCTGTGAGGAGTCATCGGGGGAAATGAAGCCGAAGCCCTTTTCAGCGTTAAACCATTTGACGGTACCAGTAGCCATTATTTATGTCCTTCGTGAAGGTGGAGGAACTGTCCCGACTTTCGGGTCCTCCGGTGTGGGGTGTTCAAAACCGCTACTTCAGAAGAACGAGGACTTTCGACCCCGCGTACTGCCTGAACTACCAAATACAAACACAACAACGATCTCTACTGTACACGGGTTTTCAGAGCGGATTTACCACGGGCATCAGCGGGATGTCCGGGACGGTGATGGACCGCGGCCCATCGAACCCCTGCATGAACACCGTGACGAAGCTGAGCGACACCGTGCCGCCGGATGCGGGCAGCTGGTTCTCGAAGTTGATGGTCCCCTTGCGCTGGCCCCCGGGCGGTACTTCGGGCTGCCAACTGCTGCGGAAGGAATCAGCGTCGAACGTGGTGCCGTCCGGGCCGGTGAGGACGGCGTTGTGGAACAGCGGCAGTGACATGGAGCTACCGGTGCCGTTCCGCACATGGATCTCCACCCGGGTGAAATGTGCGGTGCTCTGGATGCTGAGGACGGTCACCGTGACGCCCTGCGTCTCCGTCGCCACCTGACGGGCCAGCCTTTGGGTGCCTTCCTCGTTCCCGGAAAAATAGCCGACGGCGTAGCTCGCCCCGGCGGCCAGCAGCCACCCGCCACCGCCGAGCAGGAGCAGCGTCACCAGCACTGTGGCGATGACCGGACGTGACCGTGGCGCAGCCTTGACGGGCGGGGATGGATATGTGGGCGCGTGCGTATTCAGTTGCCCGGGCCGCACCGGGCGCGCGGGCCGTGCCGGCTGGCCGAGGCTGGACGGGTGATACCGCCGCGGCGGTGGCTTAGGCGCCGGCTTCCCTTTGTCTTTGAGGTAATCCAGCGCCTCCCCGCCCAGGGCAACGGCCAGGCCCATCGCCGGTGTGACGAACCACGTCCAAGTGGGCGTCAGCTCGGTCAGGAAAGCGGTCAGACTGTTGCCGATCAGCCCCACCACATTGATCGCGGCGGCGAAGAGCAGCGCCGAGCCTAGCCCCTTTTTCCTTGCAGCCGCCGGGACGGTCTGGGGCCCCTCCCACCCGCCGGCTGCGGGCGGCGGTGCGCTGCCGCCGTCGTACGTCCCTTCAACAAAGCGGAGCCTGACCTGCCCGAACCGGACCTCATCGCCGTCGGTGAGTTCGGTGGGCGAGGTGATGGCGTGGCCGTTGACCCAGGTGCCGTTGCGCGAGTTTTGGTCGTCGAGGATGGTGCGGCCGTCCACCGAGGTCAGCAGCGCGTGCCGGCGGCTCACACCGGAAACGGGCAGGCGCAGCCGTGAGCCCTCGTCGCTGCCGACGGTCGTTTTGCCGTGCGGGATCACAATCCGGGTCCCCGCCGCCTCCCCGTTGACGACGACGAACGCGCTCCGTAACCCCGATGCATCCACGACTTCCCCGACCAGCCAGGAGGGCGCCGGCCCCCGAAAGGAGAAACACCGCCGCCGGCTCTGGCGGACGGCTTACTGCAAGTCTCCTCGTGGCGGGTGGGGCTGACAAGGAACGCGAAGACGGGCCTCCCCGGACTTTTGCGCGGGCCTGCGCGGGCTTCGGCGGCGTGCGGACGTTCGTGCAGGTGGTAGCCGGTCAGGTGGCTCCGGCGCTTCCGGGGCTCCGTTGCGCCTACCGCACCGCCCTGTCCGCGTTCACGCGGCCGTGTGCCCAGTACGTGCCCGTGCCGGAAATCTTGTCGGCGGTGGATTCCACATTGGCGCGGACTGATGTCTGCGTGGCACCAGGATGAGAGCTCCAGGCCAGCGCGGCCGTGGCGGCGACGATGGGCGAGGACATTGAGGTCCCGTTGCCGACGTCATATCCGAAGGAGCGGTTGTTCTGCGTCCCAAGGACGAAGCTGTGGTTCGGGAACGTCGAATAGACGTTGACTCCGGGCGCTGCGACGTCCACCCAGCTGGCTCCGTAGGTGGAGAACGACGCTTTGGCGTCGGTGTTGTCGGTTGCAGCAACGGCAATGACGTTGGCGTATGCGCCCGGGTAGATCTTGTTCTGGTTGCCGCCGTTGCCTGCTGCCGCAACGAGCACCACGCCCTTGCTCCAGGCGTTATTGACGGCAGCTTCGAGGGTCCGCGACGCCCGCACTCCGATGCTCATGTTGATCACCTTCGCGCCGTTGCTGACAGCCCAGTTAATGCCGTTCGCGAGGCCTGAGCTGGATCCGACGCCGCTGTCGTTGAGTACCTTGCCAGCCAGGATCGTGCAGCCCGGGCACACGCCCGCCACACCCATCGTGTTGTTGGCCGTGGCGGCAACGATGCCGGCGACGTGGGTGCCGTGGCCGTAGTTGTCTTCGTTGGTGGCCGCGTTGCTGTAGTTGGCGCGTGCAACAACCTTCGGGTTGATGTCGGGGTTGTCGCTGGCCACACCGGAATCTAGAACGGCGACTTTAATGCCGGTACCGGTCGTCACGGCCCACGCTTCGACTGCGTCCACATCGGCGTCCGCTGCGCCTCCGGCTACAGACAGGGTGCCGGCGGTGTTGGTGAATGACTGGCCGTTGTTTTGCAGGGCGTACTGGCGGGGGAAATACTCGTCCGACGTAGCGGCAGTGACAAGCTCGTCCGGCTCGGCATACTCAACTGCCGGGTTCCGGCTCAAGGCGTCAATGAGTTGAAGTTCTTTGCCGGCCGGTACTTTGATGAGCTGGGCACCGGTGCTGCCGATGCCCGGGCCCTCGCTGAGGCCATGCTGGCGCAGGGCGCCTGCCGCCGCGCGGGGGTCGCGGAATTTCACCATGATCTGGCCCGCGACAGGTGACGGCTCGGCGGCCGCGGTGCTCGGGAGCGCCAACGTGATGGTGCCAAACACCATCACTAGCGCTGCGAAACTGGCAATAGCAATTCTTTTCATGTGGTTATCTTGCTTCAACCTGCACTGGCTGGATAGAGGCAGAGGTCAAGACAACAAATGGGTCTTTCGCTCGACGCCGGCGCTTAGCCGCCCCGCCCTTCGGGATTACTTCCTGCATGCTGCGAAGAGGTGGCTGAGCCTGCCAAAACCCGGTGGTTCAATGGTCCGGCTCCTGCGCGAAGAACCGCAAGGCCCTGTCGGCAAGGAGTTCAGGCCGGTGGTCAGCGAGGAAATGCCCCTCACCGGGCAAAATCTCTGTGGTCACATTGCCGCCGCGTCCTGGGCGATGGCCCATCCCCTGCAGGGTCCCGGATGGTTCCATGGCTCCGGTGAGGACGAGGGTCCGCACGGCAAAATCGCGTCTGGCGTAAGCGCCGAAGATAATGCCCATGAACGCCGGGAGGATCGTGGCACGATATACGGCCGAGCCTGCCAAGGCCCTCTCGCGCTGGGCCATTGCCGCGTAGTAGAGCTGGATGTCCTCCTCTTTCACTCCGCCAGCAGGCTCGAAGGCCGTGAAGAGGTGCCGCACAACTTTCTCGTTCTGCTGCACGCGCGGACCAATCCCCGGAGCCGCGATCGCGAAGGCGTGCCACAGCTTGGGGAAGAGTCCCAGCAGCCGGGCGTTTGGCCTAATGTGCACATCAGGGGTGCCCGTGACAACGAGGGCCTCCACCAGGTCGGGCCGGTCCATGGCCAGTTGCTGGCCGATGATGGCGCCCCAGTCGTGGGTCAGGAGCCGCGCCCGCGTGATATCCAGTGTGGCCATGAGATGGATGATGTCATCGACGAGAGTGCGCGCGTCGTAGCCTTTGGCGGGGGCGCCGGTCCAGCCGAAGCCGCGCTGGTCCACGGCGATCACCCTGTAGTGCTCGGCCAGGCGGGGGATGACGCCGTGCCACTCCCACCAGTTTTGCGGGAATCCATGCAGCAGGAGAAGCGGCTGCCCCTGCCCCGCCTCCGCTATGTGCATCCGTAGCCCACGCACATCTATCCATCGGTGGGTCACGCCCGCAAGGTGCGGCATGGCAATTCCGGCAACGACGCCGTCCAGCCCTTCCATGCACTCAAAATACTACGTCCGTAGCGGGCACCCAAGGGCTCCACTTCGAACCAGTGTTTTCTCTCGAGGGCACGTACGACACCGATGTGCAGCGTCCGCTGCTCGATGGCCGGGCGCAGTTCCGGAGACACTCGTTGAAGCCCAAATCTCCGGCCACCGTCGCGCCTGCGGCGAGTGCCGCCGTCGTAATAGCAACATCCGGCGGACGACTGGTCCAAGACGGGCATTACTTGAGGCTGAGCACCTCGTCGATCGGGCGGCCGTTGACGAACACCCGGGCGCTCGTGGCCCCGGCCGCGGTCATGGCGGTGTACTCCAGCTGTGCCTTGGCGCGCGGGATGTCGCACACGCCGCCCAGCATGAACTGCCCGGTGAGGTAGATGGTGATCGTGCTGCCGTCCAGCTCCCCGCCGACGTAGCTGAGGTTCGACTGGTACAGGACGTTCACGAGCCCAGACAGTCCGACGTCGCGGCTCTTGTTCGCGAGCAGGGTCCCGACGCTGGGGCCCACCTGGTCCGTGAAGCGGACCGGGGCGGTGGTCGTAGCGACCAGGCTGTCGCCGCAGCCGATCCTGGGCCCGGATACGCCGTTGTCATCGATGGCGACGTAGTAGATGGTCAGCGGGGCCACCTGCTCCGGGAGCCCCGGCGGAGTAGGTTCCTGCGTCGCCGGCGGACTCACGGGAGCGGACGACGGCGGAGCGGACGACGGCGGGGCAGTCGCCGTCGTCGTCGGGGTGACCGACGGGCTGGCTGTCGTGGTCGGTGCGGCTGAGCTGCTCGTGGGCGACGACGTCGTGGTCGACGTTGTAGTCGGGGCGGCGGAGCTGCTCGTGGGCGCCGGGGCGGGCGGGCCGAAACAGCCCGAAAGCGAGAACAGGGCGCAGACCCCGAGAACGCTGAATGCCGTAAGCCTGGGCCTGGTCATGGTGCCCCCTTTGGTGCGGGCCCAGCATTTTCGGAGCCCTGCTTCAACCTACGCCGGAGCCGCCATCCACAACAGGGGCTTAAGTCCGATGTCAAGGCAGCTCCGTCCGACCGGCCGCCGGACTATCGGGTCAGCTTGCCGGTTTCCGCGATGCTCCCCCGGCCCGCTCCTTCCTCCGGAGTACGTACCTCGCGGTGAGGGCTGCAAGAAGGCCGGCGAGAGTCACTAGTTGCACTTCGTCAAAGGACAACCCGTCAATGTTCGGCTGCAATTCCGCTTCCGTTGCCCAGCCGAACCAGACTTCGCTGACCAGTATCCCCGCAAGGAAATAGGCGGCAGCCGAGTAGAGCCACAGCCAGCGCGTCATGCGTCTCCCGACGATCAGACGGGCCACCAGGCCGAAGGCCAGCGCCATGACCGCAAGCAGTGCCAAACCTGCAATTCCCAGGTCCCATCGCGCCACCGCCGACCACCTCCCTGACCCTCTTCCTGCCATGAGTCTCCTCGTTCGGGCTTCCCGAATGTAGAGGCGATGGGCCCCGATTCCCGCCGATCCGCGGCAGGAAGTGAGAGAGCGTCCGGCGAAAAGACGCCGGAAGTGAGAGAGCGTCCGGCGAAAAGACACCAAAAGTGAGAGAGCGTCCGTTGGGAGGGGGCCAAAAGTGAGAGAGCGTTGGACGGGGCTAGAGGGACGCTCCTCCGCAGATGACGTAGTTCTGGCCCGTGATCGACTTCCCGTGCGGGCCCAGCAGGAACGCGGCCAGGACGGCCACGTCCTCGGGGTCCACCAGGGCGCCGAGCGCCGGCATCCGCACGGGGGTGGCTGCCCGGCCGGGGTCGTTCAGCATCGGGGTGTCGGTCGGGCCGGGGGAGAGCACGTTGACGGTGATCCCCCGCGGCGCGAGTTCCTGCGCCCACGTCCGGCCCAGCCCCATCAACGCAGCTTTGGTGGCGGCGTAATGACTCTTGCCCGGCGTCCCGGTGGAGGTGCGGCTGCCCAGGAGCAGCACCCTCCCGCCGTCGGGCATGGACGGCACCAGGGCATTGGCCAGGACTGACGCCGCCGCCACGTGGACGGCGAACATGCCAGAAAGGGCCGAAGGTTCCAGCTCACCCAAGGGAGCGGTCCGCTGAAACCCGGCGGCGTGGACCAGGGCGTCGGCCGGCCCGATGGCCTCGACCACGCTTCCCAACGATTCCGGCTCAGAGAGATCAGCCTGCAGCCACCGAAAGCCCTCCCCCAAAGATGACTCGCTGCGGCTCAGGCCGGTCACCCGCCACCCGTCGGCGAGCAACCGCTCGGCGATCGCCTTGCCGATCCCCGAGCTCGTGCCGGTGACAACGGCGTGCTTCGTCATTCGTCCCCGCCCGGAGTGGTGGTTCCCTCGTACGCCCACTGCGGGTCCACCCGGACGAACTTGATGGCCTGCCGGAAGTACGTATACGCGATGTTCAGGGAACCGTCCGGCCCCTGGTGGATGGACGGGTAGGAGTACTCGCGGTTGAGCCCGTCGCGGGAATTGTTGGACAGGCAGTACCCGTCCCCCACGTCCAGGTTCCGGCGGATGGGCCACGAACGGCCCGAGTCCTCGGAGATCGCCAGCGTCATCGGCGAGCGCGGCGTCCCCCAGAACGCCTTCCGCGAACCGTCGTCCTCGGAGAAGGCAGCAGCATCCGGCTCGGCGACCTGCCCTTGTTCCTCGGCCAGGCCGTCGTCGTCAATTTCGTCGTAGAGCGAGAGGCGCCGCTCAGTCGAGGCCTCGGCCCGGCTGTGGTTGTACACGAGCGCCAGGCGGCCGTCGGCGAGCGCGGTGAACTGGATGGAGGAGTTGTTGTTGGGCAGCTCGGTGGGGACCGGCTCGCTCCAGGTGGAGCCGTCGTCGGTAGAGCGGGATTCGTAGATCGAGTCCGCCCAGCGGCTGCGGAACAGGGCCAGCAGGGTGCCGTCGGCCACCGGCTGGATGTTCATGTGGACGCAGCCCAGGCTCCCCGGCAGGACGTGCTCGGTCCAGGTGGCGCCGGCGTCGTCGGAGATCATCACGGCGCTGTCGTCGCTGTTGCCCACCCACTTCTCCCCCGGTGTGGTGATGCACCGGAAGATCGGGACGATCAGTCGGCCGGACGGCAGCACCACCGGGAGCTGCCGGACAAACACGCCGCCGGTTTCGTTTGCTGGGAACAGCGTTTCCACCTCACCCCAGGTGCGGCCGCCGTCCGTGGACGTACGACGGCGGACCTCGGCGGTGTCCTGGTTGCCCGCCTTCTGCGCGGTGTACAGCAGCCACAAGGCGCCATTTGGCGCGGTGAACAGGATGGGGTTCTGCTCGGAGCGGGTGGAATCGTCGGAGAGCTGCTGCGGTGCGGACCACTGGTTGCTGCCCGGTTCCAGGGTGGAGAACCAGATGGAGATGTCCGGCACGCCTTCCTGGGTGCCGCCGAACCAGACGCAGCCCAGCCGGCCGTCGGGCAGGGTGAGGAGGTTGGCGGCGTGGCTCTGCACGGTGGGCGCCGGGAGGTAGGCGAAGTCCGCGCCGTCCGCCCGCTTCACGGTCCCGTCCGGGGTGATGGTGCCGTAGGCATCCTTGATGGTGTTCTGCATGGTTCAGTCCTCTTTGGTTCCGGCATCGGAGCGGGCGGCGTCGAGGTGGGCCTTGGCGATCTGTTCCAGGTGCGTCAGGTCCGAAGCGACCGTGGTGAAGGTGTAGCCCTGGCTCAGCCGGAGGGCAGCCACCTCCCCCGCCGGGGTGTGGATGCCGGCGGCGATGCCCGCGGAGGCTGCGGCCTCGGCGATGGTCTCCAGCGCGGCGTTGAACTCGGTTTCGATGGCCGGGTCCCCCGGGAAGGCCCCGCCCACGGCGATGGCCAGGTCCGACGGTCCAACATAGATGCCGTCCAGCCCCGGGGTGGCACAGATTTCCTTGACGTTGGCCAGGCCGTCCGGCGTCTCGATCATGGCGAACACCAGGGTGGCGGCGTTGGCCTCGGCGGGCACCGGCCCGATCCGCAGGGCTGAGCGCATGGGCCCGTAGGAGCGGCCGCCCATGGGCGGGTACTTGGCGGCGGCCACTGCGGCGGCTGCGTCGGCGGCCGTGTTGACCAGCGGAACGATGACGCCCACGGCGCCGGCGTCCAGGGCCTTGCCGATGGCGGTCATGTTGTTGTCCTCCACCCGGACCATGCCGACGGCGGTGTGCCCGGCGTCGATGGCCATGAGCCCGTTCAGCACGCCCGAGTAGCCGAGCAGTCCGTGCTGGGCGTCCAGGGCCACGTAGTCATAGCCCAGCCGGCCGATGCGTTCGGTGGCCACGGGCGCGTCCAAAACTGCCCAGTAGCCCACCGCCTGTTCCCGGGCGCGGATCTTGCGGGCGAATTCGAGGGCCAGTTCGGATGTCATCAGAGTCCTTCAGTTTCGGTGATCGGTTCAGGAAGCATGTAAGCGTCAGCGGTTGTAGGCGGGCATGGGGCCGCGGAGTCCGGTGCCCACGGCGTCGCAGGCGTCCACGACGTCGGCCGGCAGCGGTCCGTTGGCCACGGCGGCGATATTGGCGCGGAGCTGTTCCACCTTGGAACCGCCCAGCAGCATGGAGCCCACGCCCTCCCGGTAGGCAAGCCAGCGCAAGGACAGCTCGGCCAGCGTGATCCCAGCACCGTCGGCGATGCGGGCGAGTTCCCCGATGGCGTCGAAGAGCTGCCGGTCCCAGTAGCGCTGGGTGTACATGGCGGCCAGCTTGGAGTCGCCGTAGCGGCCCTCGGTGGGCTTGGCGTCGAAGCTGTGCTTGCCGGTGAGCAGCCCGCCGCCCAGCGGGTTGTAAACCATGGTGTGGACGTTGTGGGTGGCGGCGAATTCGAGGTATTCCTCTTCCACCCGTCGCGCCACCAGGTTGTAGAGCTGCTGCGCGACGACCGGCCGCGGCGCCCCCACTTCACGGGCGGTGTGGATGACGTCCGCAATCTGCCAGGCGGCGAAGTTGGAGACGCCCAGCGCGCCGATCTTCCCTTCGGCAAACAGCTCGGCCACCGTGGCCAGCGTGTCCTGCAGGGGTGTGAGGCGGTCCGGCTGGTGCAGGTAGAACAGGTCGATGCTGTCCACGCCGAGCCGGCGGAGGCTGCCTTCCACACTGTTGCGCAACCCGGCCGGGGACAGCGGCGAGTGCTCGCCGTGGTCCGGGTGCGGCATACCCGCCTTGGACGCCAAAACAATCTCGCCGCGCCGTCCCTTGAGGAGGCGGGACAGCATTTCCTCGGTGGTTCCCCCGACGTAGGCGTTGGCGGTGTCGATCGTGGTGATGCCGGCGTCGAGCGCTTCCTCCACCATCCGCCCCGCGGTGGCCTCATCGACCGTGTCGCCGAACGTCATGGTTCCCAGGACCAGCCGGGAGATGGGGAGTTTCAGGCCGTCCACCTGGGCGCCTTCGGGCTGCTTGCTCATGCGTTGATTCCTTGCGGTTGCGTTTGTCAGAAAGTACAGAAGGCTCAGTTCGATTGCCCGCTGAGCGCCAGGGAGCGGACCAGGTGCCGCGGCTTCAGGCCCGTCATGGTGGAGGGGTCCAGAGCGGCGCGGCGGAGTTTGCGGGTGTAGTCCTCCTTGGGGGCGGTCAGGACGGACGCGGTGGAGCCGTATTCCACGAGCTTGCCGCGCTGCATCACCATGACGCTATCGCTGATTTCCTGCACCACGCCCAGGTTGTGCGAGATGAACACGTAGGTGATTCCGGTTTCGTCCTGGATGGATTTCAGCAGCCGCAGCACCTGCGCCTGCACGGAGACGTCCAGTGCGCTGGTGGCTTCGTCGCAGACCAGCAGTTCCGGCTTGGACGCCAGGGCCCGGGCTATCCCGATCCGCTGGCGCTGGCCGCCGGAAAACTCGGAGGGGTGCTTGTCCAGGGACGCAACGGGCAGGCCCACCTGGTCGATCAGCTTGGCGGCCTCCTTGTGGCGCTCCGCCTTGGACCCGACGCCCTGCAGCTTCAGCGGCTCGGCCACGATCTCCTGCGCCGTCATGTGCGGGTCCAGCGAACCGTAGGGGTCCTGGAACACCATCTGGAACTTGGACCGCATGGGCCGCAGCTTCGCCTCGCTCATCGAAGCGATGTCCGTGCCGTCCAGCTCGATACGCCCGCTGGTGGGGGTGACCAGCCGCATCAGTGCCTTGGCAATGGTGGATTTGCCGCAGCCGGATTCACCCACGACGGCGATCGTCTTGCCTTTGTCCACGGAGAACGAGACGTCGTCAACGGCCCGGAAGGTGCCGCCGGGCACGTGGTAGTCCACCACGAGGTTTTCGACGGCGAGGAACGGCTTCGTCATGGCTTTGCTCCAGTTGTGGTCAGGGGTGTGGCGGCGGGGGTTTCGTCCCACGGGCCCAGGACGGGCACGGCGGCCAGCAGGGCCCGGGTGTACTCGGTGGCGGGGTGGTCCACGATCTGCTGGACGTCGCCGGACTCCACGAACCGTCCGTCCTTCATCACGTGGATGCGGTCCGAGATGAGCCGGGCCACGCCCAGATCGTGCGTGATCATCAGGATGCCGATGCCGCGCTGTTCCTGCAGTTCCAGCAGCAGGTCCAGGATGCCGCCCTGCACCGTGACGTCCAGGGCCGACGTCGGCTCGTCCGCCACCAGCAGCTGCGGCTCGCTGGCCAGGGCAATGGCGATCAGCACGCGTTGCAGCATGCCGCCGGAGAGCTGGTGCGGGTACTTCTTCAGCTGCTTCTCCGGGGTGGGGATGTGCACCTGTTCCAGCAGCCGGACGGCCCGTGCCTGCAGCGCACCCTTGTCCTTGGCGGAGGCGGCACCGGCGATCCGGATGGCCTCGAAGAGCTGGCTGCCGATCGAGTGCACCGGGCTCAGCGCCGTCATGGGGTCCTGCGGGATCAGCGCCAGGGTCTTGCCGCGCACCTTGTCGATGGCTTTGGGATCGGCGGTGACGTCGACGCCGTCGATCAGCACGGTGCCGGACAGCACCGCCAGGTCCTCGGGCAGCAGGCGGAGGATGCCCATCGCCGTCGTGGATTTACCGGAACCGGACTCACCGATGATGGTGACCGTCTCTCCCCGGTGGATGCTGAAGCTGACCGAGTCAACGGCGCGGATGATGCCGGCGTCGGTGATCAGTTCCACCTGGAAGTCGCGGACCTCCAGGAGCGGCTGCTCGGTGAAGGCGGGCTGCCCGGCGGGTGCGGGCTGCGCCCGGCGGCCGGGAGCGGAAGCGGGAGTTTGTGCGGTCATGTCAGGCACCCTTCTTCTTGCGGCGGGGACGGTCGCGGAGGCCGTCGCCCAGCAGGTTGACGCCCACCACCATGAGGACGATCACCAGGCCGGGCAGGGTGACCATCCACCAGGAGGTGGTGATGTAGTCCTGGCCGTCGGAGATGATGCGGCCCCAGGTGGCGAAGGGGCGCTGCGGGCCGGCACCGAGGAAGCTCAGCGCGGACTCGAGCAGCACGGCCTGGGCCAGCAGGAGCAGCACCACCAGGGTGGCCTGCTTGATCACGTTGGGGATGATGTGCTGGATGAGGATCTGGATCCGGTGCAGGCCCAGGATCCGGGCGGCGGAGACGTAGGGCTTTTCGCGTTCCACCAGCACCATGGAGCGGGTGAGGCGGGCTACTTCGGGCCATTGGGCGATGGCGATCACGAAGGTGATCACCGGGATGGAGGGGCCGAACAGGGCCACCACCAGCAGCAGCATCATGAGCAGCGGCAAGGACATCTGCGCTTCGAGGAGGCGGGAGACGATGGTGTCCACCCAGCCGCCGAAGTAGCCGGCGGCCGCGCCGAGGATGATGCCGATGGCGCCGGAGACCAGCACGGCCAGCAGGCCGATGGTCAGCGAGACCTGGCCGCCGTGCAGCACCCGGGAGAGGAGGTCGCGGCCCAGCTGGTCGGTGCCGAAGAGGTGCCCGTCCGTGAACGGCGGCAGGCGCCGGGCGGAGAGGTCCTGGAAGTTGGCGTCCGGCAGGGGCAGGACCTGGGCCAGGATGATCGGGATGATCACCAGCAGGGTGCAGACCGTGCCGACGATGAGCTTCCATTTGGCGGCTTTACGACGGCGGGTGGCGCCGGCGGCGGCGATGTCCGCCTTGGTGACGGCGCTGGGGCTCGGCTGCCGGGCCGGCTGCGCTGCTTTTCCGGCGCCGCCGGAAGAACCTGCGGGGGTTGCGGTGTCGAGGCTCATGCTGTTGCCGCCTTTCCAAGACGAACGCGGGGATCAAGGAGCGGGTAGGCGAGGTCGATCAGCAGCTGGACGCCCACGGCCAGCAATGCGGTGAGGAGGACCGTTGCCTGGATGAGGGGGTAGTCGCGGGTTTCGAGGGCCCGGACGATCAGGGAGCCGACGCCGGGCCAGGCGAACACCACTTCCACCACCACCACGCCGTTGAGCATGGCGGCGAAGCGGGTGCCCAGGGCGGTGAACACGGGGATGGCGGAGTTGCCCATGGCGTAGCGCCAGGTGAGCACCGAGTTCCTGACGCCGCGGGAGCGGGCCACGGTGAGGTACGGGGCGGCGAAGTTGGCGGTCATTTCGCGCCGGACCATCCGGGAGATCAGGGCGATCTGCAGGATGGCGATGGTGATGGTGGGGAGCACCAGCCCGCCCCAGGTGGCGAAGCCGGAGGCCGGGAAGATAGGGATCAGCACGGCGAAGCCGGTGAGGAGCATGATGCCGGTCCAGAAGTCCGGCATGGACTGCCCGGCGATGGTCAGCACGTTCACGCCGAGTTCCTTGCCGGTGTCCGGGCGGCGGGACATCCACACGCCCAGCGGGATGGCCACGACGGCGGTGAGCAGGATGGACGCGGTGGCCAGGGTCAGCGTGTACGGCATCCGCTCGGCCACCACCTGCATGGCGGGAGCCTGAAAGGAGTAGGAGTGGCCCAGGTTGCCGGTGAACAGCTGCTGCAGGAAGATCCAGTACTGCTCCAGCACCGGCTTGTTCAGGCCGAACTGTTCCCGGACGGCGTCGAGCTGTTCGGTGGTGGCCAGCGGCCCGGCGTAGGAGACGGCAGGATCGCCGGGGGCCATGCGGATCAGGACAAAGACGGTGGAGACCGTGAGGAACACGGTCAGCAGGCCCTGTCCCAGGCGCTTCAGGATGTAGTTCGTCATGGCTTAGGCCTCCAGCCGTGCATCAACGAGGGGGTAGGAGTTGGTGGGTGCCAGGTTGATGTTGGACACCCGCTCCCGGTGGGCGAGGACGGATTTGGGCACGAACGCCCAGGCGCAGGGCCAGGTGTCCCAGATGGCCTGCTGTGCCACGGCCAGCAGCTCCTGCCGGCGGGCCGGATCCACTTCGGAGGAGGCGGCCTGGATCTTGGCCTGCACCTCCGGGACTACGTAGCCCTGGTAGGTGTCACGGGTCTTTTCCTTTTCCGGGGTGCCGGCGTACATGCCCTGCATCATGGTGATGGCCAGGCCGGTGGGGCTGCTGAAGCCGTTGCCCAACAGGTCCCAGTCGCCCTGCTTGCCCTGGCGCCAGGCCAGGATGTTGCCGCCGGGTTCGAACTGCTGCAGCTCGGTCTTCACGCCGATGGCGCCGAACATCTCCACCAGCGCCTCCATCACGGAGGTGTCGGACGCGAACTCGCCGGTTTCCCAGATGATCTTGAGGGTGAGGTCCTTGACGCCGAGCTCAGCGAGCCGGGCCTTGGCCTTCGCCGGATCGTAGGTGTAAGTGCCGGTCTTGTGGTAGCCGGTGAGGCTGGACGGCGTGACGCCTTCGGCCGCGCTGACGGAGTCCACCAGCACGTCCTTCACCAGTGCCTCGCCGTCGATCGCCCAGCTGAGGGCTTCGCGGACGCGGACGTCGGCCAGCGGGTGGCCGGCGGGCTTGCGGAAGTTGTAGAAGATCTGGTTCAGCCGGAGGCTGGAGGCTTCCTTGAGTTCGACGCCGGGAAGTCCGGCGAGCTGTTCACGCGAGTCGGGCGTGATGGAGTCGATGATGTCCACCTCGCCGCTGCGCAACGCGATGACGCGACTGGATTCCTCGGGGAGGAACCGGACTTCCACGTTCTCCACCTGCGGTGCCGGGCCCCAGTAGTTCGGATTGCGCTGCAGGCTGTAGGTGCCGGCCCCGCGGTTGAACTTGGTGACCACGTAGGGGCCGGTGCCCAGGCCTTCCTGCAGTTCCTCCGGCTTGTTCTGCGCGGCGGGGGTAATCAGGATCATGCTCATGAGCGAGTCCAGGATGGGGACGGGCTTCTTGGACACCATCTTGAAGGTGCGGTCATCCACCGGCACCACGGCGGGAAATTCAGGGAAGAAGCCGGCCACGAAGGAGCCCTGCACCTGCTGGTACATCTTCAGGGCGGTGGCCACGTCCTCGATCTTGACGGGGCTGCCGTCCGAGTAGCGGATGCCTTCGCGGAGCCGGACGGTCCATTCGGTGGGGCCGGTCATCTCAAAGCGGTCCGCGAGGACCAGGACGGGCTTGGTTTCGGGGCCGATAGCGGTGAGGCCCTGGCGGACGGAGCGCTGCACGGTGACGGCGGCGTCGAACTGGTTGAGCTTGTTGTCCAGGCTGACCAGGGACCGGTTGAGGGCCAGGGTCAGGGTGCTGGGTCCCGGCAGGCCGGTGGGGCCGGCGCAGCCGGCGAGGCTGCCTGTGCCCAGCAGAAACCCGGCCGCGGCGCCGAACTGCAGGAGGCGGCGGCGGGAAATCTCACTTCCTTGAGGAAGAACGGTCATCGTTGACCTCTCGGTTTGTACGTTGACGGCGGCCTGCCGATTGGCTGCGCCGAATGTTGTCTCCATCACTTTGCCACTCCTGCGCAATTTGCGCAACCCTGCTAGCGCGATTCGCGCAACCGTGTCAGAATGAATGCATCCCCGCACCTGGCGGGGTCCAATCATTAGTGCGTGGAGAGGAGCAATGTGGCTTCCGTATTTGTGCAGGCCGACGATTTCTCCGGCGCCGCCGAGGTTGGCTACTGCTTTGTGCAGCACGGGCTGTCCGCGCAGGTCCTGCTCGGAACAAGCAACACTGAGGCAACGCACGACGGCGGCGCCTCCCCTGCGGGGCACGTCACGGACGTTGTGGTCACCGATACGCATTCGCGCGGACTTCCCGAAGTCGACGCCGGGGCGCTGGTGGCTGAGGCTTTCTCCGGTCCTGTAGCTGCTAACGCGCAGGTGGCGTTCAAGAAGATCGACTCGCTGTGGCGCGGGAACGTGCGCGCCGAAGTTGCCGCATTGACTGGCCTTGGCTACCACGCCGTTGTTGCCGGGGCACTCCCCCAGCTACAGCGCTCGGTGCGGGACGGCAAGCCGTTCGTGGCCGGGACTCCCCTGGCACAGACCGAACTGTGGCACGCGGAACTGTCCGCGCCGCCGGCCGATATTCCTTCCCTTCTCCGCCCGGAGGACCCGGCCTCGGTGCAGCTACTGGATCTGGCGGAGGTGCGGTCCGGAGCGCTTCCCGCGAAGCTCGCCGGGCTGCTGGAATCCGTGCAGCCCGCGCTGGTGGTGGCGGACGGCGAGACCGTGCAGGACCTGGAGCACGTGGTGGATGCCCTGCTGGAGCTCGACTTCAGCGCCGGCGGCCGCCGCGTGGTGCTGGTGGGTACCGGCGGGACGGCTGACGTGCTCGCGCAGCGGCTCGCTACTCAAGTTGCGCGAACTGCGCAACTTGGGGTACCGGCTGATGCAGCCACCACGGAACCGCAGGAGGGCACCCGGCCGGTGCTCGCCGTCGTCGGCTCCGCTTCCGGAACGGCGCACGCGCAACTGGCGCAGCTGGAAGCGCAGGGCTTCACGGTGGTCCGGCTGCACCCGTTGTATGCCGGTGCCACCGGGGCCTACCAACCGGAACTGGCCGAGGTCCGGCGGGCGCTGGCGGCCGGCAGCAATGTGGCCGTCACCCTGGCCGCCGGCACAGTGAACCCGGCAAAGGCCGCCGGCATCGTCCGGGCCCTGTCGGCCTTCGCCGCCGAGGCAGCCAAGGGAACGAACGCGGACCTGATCCTCACCGGCGGTGAGACGGCCCGGGAAGTCCTGGACGCCGTTGGCCTCCAACGGCTGGTGCCCCTCACGGCCGTGCAGCACGGGGCAGTGCTCAGCCGCGCCGAGGACGGAACGCTGGTGGGCACCAAACCCGGCAGCTTCGGCGACGACCTGGCCCTCCTACAGCTTTACGAGAAAATCCGGGAGCGCCGCGGCCCGTCCGCGCCGGCTCCCGCCACCACCCTTCCCAGCACGACTTCCGAAAGATCTGGAGTAGACATGACAACCGTAACGAGTAAGACCGAACAGAAGAGCCTCCCCTACGTGGCCGTCACCATGGGCGATGGCGCCGGGGTGGGGCCGGAGGTGGTGGTGGCCGCCGTGCTGGATCCGCAGAGCAACGCCGAGTGCCGGCCCGTGGTGATCGGCGACGCGCTGCGGCTGCGCCGGGCCGCGGACGTCCTGGGCATCGAGGCGGACATCCAGACCATCGAGAACGTTGAGGACGCGGTGTTCACGCCGGGCCGGGTGAACGTGATCGACCTGGCGCTGCTGCCAGAGGATCTGCCGTGGGGCAAGCTCTCCCCCGTGGCCGGCCATGCCGCGTACGAGTACATCCGGGTGGCCAGCGAGCTGGCGATGGCCGGGCGGGTGCAGGCCATCTGCACGGCGCCGCTGAACAAGGAGGCGCTGCACGCCGCCGGGCATATCTTCCCCGGGCACACCGAACTGCTGGCGCAGCTGACGGGCACGGAGGAAGTGTCCATGATGCTGTCCACGCCCAAGATCCGGGTGATCCACGTGACCACGCACATCGGGCTGATGGATGCCATCCGCAAGATCAACCCGGACCTGGTGGAGCGCACCATCCGCCGCGGGCATGAGGCCCTGGTCCGGGCAGGCATCCCGAACCCGAAGATCGGCGTCTGCGCCATCAACCCGCACGCCGGGGAGAACGGACTGTTCGGCCAGGGCGAGGAAGCGGAGAAGATCGAACCGGGCGTGAAGGCCGCGCAGGCCGCCGGAATCGACGTCACGGGCCCGCTGCCGGCGGACACGCTGTTCTTCCTGGCCGGCCGGGGCGATTACGACCTGGTGGTGGCCATGTACCACGACCAGGGGCACGGCCCGGTGAAGGTGCTGGGCATCGAGGCCGGTGTGAACATCACGGTGGGCCTGCCGGTGATCCGCACGTCTGTGGACCACGGCACCGCCTTTGACATTGCCGGTAAGGCGATCGCGGATCCGCGCAGCATGGTGGAGGCGCTGCACCAGGCGGCGGAAATGGCCACCCGGCCCAGCGTGGCCGTGTAGCAACAGCGTTTTGTTGGGGGCCGGAACTAGCATGGTAAGCACGCCCACGCGAAGGAGACCGGGAATGCTGAGCGCAAATGCCAGGCGCGAGGAGATCTACCACCTTGCCGTGACCACCGGCCTGGCGTCCGTGGAGGAATTGTCGGCCCGGTTCGAGGTGACGGCCTCCACCATCCGCCGCGACCTGGCGCTGCTGAACGGGCAGGGCCGGCTGGCCCGCACGTACGGCGGAGCCATGGCCCTGGGCGCGCACCCGGAGGCGTCGCTGCGGCAGCGCACCGGCGAGGCGTTTGAGCAGAAGCACGCGATCGCCCGCTGGGCGGCGTCCGTGATCCGGCCCGGGGAGAACATCCTGCTGGACGCCGGCTCCACCGTGGGTGCCCTTGCGCATGAGCTGCGGGGTTTCGAAAAGTTGTTCGTAACGACGCCGGGCATCAACACCATGCAGGAGCTGGCCGATTCGGAAGGCATCGAGGTGGACTGCCTGGGCGGCCGGCTGCGGAGCCTTTCGCAGAGTTTTGTGGGACCGCTGGCCGAGGCGGCCCTGGAGCGGATGAGTTTTGACCGCGTGTTCCTGGGCGCCGACGCCGTCACCGCCGAGGACGGCATCTGCGAGGCCGACCACGCCCAAACCCGGCTCAAGGAGCTTATGGCCCGGCGCGGCCGGGAGGTGTACGTGCTGGCGGACTCCTCCAAGCTCGGCCTGCGGCCTTTTCATGCGTGGGCGCGGCTGGCATTGCCATGGACCTTGGTGACGGACGACGGCGCGGACCCGGCCCAGGTGCAGAAGTTCCGGGATGTTGGGGTTCAGGTTGAGGTGGCTGCCATCGAGAGTGTGACTTAGAAATCTGGGGGTCGGTCATCAGCGACTTAGCTCGGGTCAGGAAGTCCGAATGTCACCGTACGAAGTTGCAGTCGAGAGCTGGATTAGCCTGGCTCTGTATGAGGCGGTAGGGTACTACCTTCCAGAGGCGCGATCACCTGCCAAATACCGTTTGAGGACCTGTCCGCCGCAGCATAGAGCGGAAGGGTTCATCGACTTCAAGTCACGTCCATAAAGAACTCGTCAATCGATAGGAATATGCTCTCATGTCGTGGCAAGTGGCCAAGCTCTACTCCTGCGACTGAGTCCTCTGCCTTTACTGCAACCCGCAGGTATCGAGCCCGGCGAGAGATCCATCCCTAAAGCTGCTGTCATGAACAGCTATTACAGTCCGGCACTTCTCCCATACTCCAGTTGATTACACTCACAATGTAAGTGGAAGCCGCATTTGCGGCTTCCGGTAATCTGTTGAGCTTGGGGCAGCTACATGAGTTTTGCACGAAACATCTGTTCAAAGATTAAAGAAAAAACATTGAGGCAGCTGAACAGTCTAAAGACAGTAATAGCACGCGAGAAATATCGCCCAATTTATTGGCTGGCTGGATCGGTTTTTCTCGGTCTCATATTAATTCTCCTATCCGCAGTCACTTCTGAAGTTTCCTGGCTCAGCGGTACGCTCTCGAGTGCGGGCGTAACATCGGCCTTTGCCGGGCTGATTTATCTCTTCACAAGCGCGCTTTCCGCAACCCAGAAGCGTATTGATCAGCGCGTATCTTTTGTTCAAAATGATGTAAATAACATTGAGAATGCACTTGAAGTGCAGCATGAAGAAGCACGCAATCAGCGGATGAACGAAGTCGGGACTCGAGTCCGGGAAGCAGCACTTGCTCCGTGGGAGGCACAGGATGCTCAGGTTCGGTTCCTCCATTCCAACGTCTCCTTTTCTTCGGTCAGAAGTGCTATCTCCATGGCATATGAGGAACGCCTCTTGAGTCACAAAGGACCGCGCGTGCCAATCTACGATACTGACCTTGTGGTTCGATTCGAGCTTCCAGACGACCCTGACACGATCAACTGTCACATTGAAGAAGAAACTGGCAAATGGCGCGCAACCCATTTTTGGTCCACAGGGGAAAGTGAAACTAGCATTCTAACCCGGATAAATAGAACCTGTATCGACATTTTAGGACACAATCAAGGCGTCTTCCCCGAAAAAATTTTTCCCGATCTCGCGGACTTGATTCTTTATTGTTCCCAAGCGCGTCGTGGAACAGTTGCTGGTGACCCCCGTGTAGTTCGGAACGTCATCCAATTCGCCTCGGGGTGGGTAGTCACTGACGACTCCATCTTTCCTAAGGAGAGGATCAGCTACGTCATTGAAGCCGACCAGATCCAAGAAAGCGGCTGGCCTGAACACATACACCGGAAAGGCTGGGACGACGCGGCGGGCATAGACTTGGCTCTTGCTGTCGCGAGGACGCTGATTGACCCGGCGAAGCAAGAGACTAAACGGTTCGTGCCAACCAACGTTGCTGCCCCCGTGCACGGCGGATAGCCTTTGTGTCTCCCGACAATTGCGCCCTCGGCCAAGTGAGAGCCCTGTGCCCCCGGCTGCAACGGCCCCAGCAACGCTTCCCGCGGTGTAATGCCGCGGGGGTCTGGCTTGGTCGCAAAAGGTCGTGGGCACGCCGGTCAGCGCCGTGTCGAAATGAGCACCGCCATGGCGGTCATCCAGTCGATCCGTTCCTGTTCTAGACGCACGTTGCCGCGTACCGCCAGCTGTTCCACTATGGCAAGCTCCTCCGGCAAAAGGTGCTGCATGAACCCAACGGCCGGTTTGGGCTCGTGTCCCCACAGGTCTTTGAACGCATCCAACGTGGCCACGTCCATCAACACCGTGACGACGGCAATGTTTTGGGCCCGCAAGCGGTTCAAAATGCCAAACCCGTGGCTGTCTAGATCGCCCCAGTAGACGACGCCATGGTCGCGGATCCACGGGATGCGGGCCAACCTGTCCACTGCGTAGCCGGAGCCATGGACCACCACAGCGCCCGGCAGAGGTGGCATGGCCAACACAGACTCCAGATTCTCAAACACGTAGACCACCTCGGGGCTCAGGTCCATAGCGGCCAACTCCGTGACCGGTGCAGCCAGATCCACCAATCCGCCCGGCGCCAGAGCGGGGTCGAGGAAACGCACGCGGACCAGGTCCGGTTTATCCGCCAGTCCCAACCCACTTCTACCGGTGGCTGCTTCATGCAGTCGCGTGACGAGGGACCTGTAGTTCTGGACCCATTTGGTGTCGACTCCGCGGATGGGCAATTGGCGGATGTACAGTCCGGACGCCGGATGCACTCTGAGCCATTCCAGTACGCCGGCGAGCCGGGTGAAGTCTTCGGGAGCCAAGGCGGCAAGTTCCACGGCGCTGCGGCCCACCGCGGTCGCAAACCGGCCCGTATGGGGCAGCGGCACCGAGTCGAGCAGTGCATTGGTCCTGGAGGATGCCCGTTGCCAGTGGGTGGTTTTACCGGCAAATGCAGCGACCGCCCCGGGGGTGTCGAGTTGCACACGGTCGGGAACCCTCTGCTGGCCCAGGCTGGCCCAGCGGCGTTCCGTCCACAACACGTCGGCGGCCCCTTCCCATGACTTGGCCCAGTCGACGGCGGCGGACACGGAGGCCAATGCCTGTGCTTCGGTGGGCGGATGCAAGGGGATGCCAAAGGGAAGCGACGCGTCGTCGCCTACGGACCACGAGCCAACGTGGCGGTTGTATTTCTTGAGCGCCTGCGCGGCCGCCCCGGCAGGTGTCACCGGCGTGGGGCTCAAAACAGCGCGCCCGTCTCCGCAGGATCTTCAGCATCCCGGGTTTCCAGCAGCCCTGTGCCGGCTGGCTGCTCCCGGCCCGGGACCTCGGCAGGCGGTGGCGCAGAGTCCGGACCGTCGCCGGCGTCCATGGACAGCGAGCCGATGCGGGAGTCCTGGAACTCCCGGCAGGTGACCACGGCCATGCCCCCAATGTAGTCCTCCAGCGTTTGCAGGAGTTTCAGCGGGGTGGCGAGCACCATGTGGAAACCGAATTCAGTGAAGACATCCATGGCGATGCGGGTGAAGTTGCTGTCCGCTTTATCGAACGCCTCGTCCATGATGACGGTTCCGTAGCGCGGCACGTCCTCGTCATCGCCGGCCAGCTGGTAGCGCAGGGCCGCGGCCAGGCAAAACGTGACAAGCTTTTGTCGCTGGCCGCCGGAGAGACCCGCGCTGGAATCGTATACATTGAGCTGCCTGCCGGCGGAGTCCACCTCCGTGGCGGTGAAGCGCACGTGCAGCCGGGTGTCCAGGCATTGGTTCCGCCAGGAGGTGTCGCTGGGTTCGCTCGAGGCGAGTTTCTCCATGATGCGCCGCATGACTTCGAACTTGGCTTCGGCATCGTCGCGGCTCTGGGCCACCCATGAGCCCGTACTGATGTCCTGCAGGTCGCTGAGGAACTTCCTGCCCAGCTCGCCCCGGTTCTCCTTGACGACGATCTTCAGGAACCGCCCGGCGTCGAAGGCAGACCGTTTGAGGGAGCCGTTGATGGGGGCCACCCTGTCGCGCACTTCCAAGGGCGCGCGGCGGATCTCATTGGCCAATGTGGCCACATTCTGCTGCGACTGGCGTTCCATGAGTTCGAAGAACCGGGTCTCAAAGTCCGGCAGGCGGTCCGCGACAAGCTGCTCCAACAGAGCAAGATATCCGCCACCATCCTCCACCTGGTCGGTCAAGTCCCCGACTTTGGCGGGCCAAAGACGCCGGAACTCTCCCGCCAGCGAGGCGAAGGCTGTTCGGGCGGTTGCGGCCTGGGACGTGGCCTGCTTTTCCTCCGCGCTCAACCCAGTGGCCACCGTCAGTGCGACTTCGTCGATCACCTCGTGGACGATGCTGCGGCGCTGCCTCAGGAACCGTTCCCGCAGACTGGCTGCAAGCTCCTCAGGCACGTCGACCGACGCGGCAACGCGCGGTTCAAGCCCTAACACGATGCGGTCCAATCCCGCCAGTTGTGTTCTGACTTCAGCCAGCGACTCCATGGCGGCCTGCTGGGCCTTCTGCGCAGCGGCCCAGCGCGCCCTGGCCTCCTTCGCGACAGCTTCGGCTGCTCGAAGGTTGCCACTCGCCGCGAGGGTCTCCGCCAGCCGTTCTTTGTGGCTCACCACCCGGGCGCGGGCCCGGCCAGCATCCAGTTGGTCCCAGCCTTGGGTTTCAGTCAGTGCCAGTGCCTCGGTGCGCAGGCGTTCGACCTCGCGCCGGTTCTCAGCGGCGTCGACCCTGTCGGCGAGTTGATCAGCCGTGGCTCGGGCAGCCTGGACGAGTGAACTCAGTAGCTCCAGTTTGTCGGCGTTGTCGAATCCGAGCACCCACGTTGAGCGGTCGTCCACCCGTGACCGATCGTCTTTTTCGTGTCGGGTGCGTGAGCGTTTGACCTGCCCGGCACGGGTGACGGCTTTCTCCGAACCGCCGAGTTCCGCGGGCGAATCGACGCATTCATAGTCATAGTTGCCTGACAGAACCGCGTGCAGCCAACCGGCCATAGGACCGTCGGCAACCTGGACCCGCGAGACCAAGGACCGCTCGGTCCGTGCGGGCCGCGGCGGCTCTGACCGGCTGGGGACGGACTCGAAGACGAGCCGCGCGCCCAGAAATAGCCCGTCGACGGCCTCGCGCACACGGTCAATGTGCTTCTCCGGGACGAGCATGACGGTGGCCAGCGGACGCAGCACCCGCTCGATGGCTCCGGTCCAGTCGGCGAATTCCTTCCGGACCTCTAACAGTTCACCGGCGAACGGAAAAGCCGACGCCGGCAGGCCTGCCGCTTCGGCTACTACGGACCTCGCTGTGACCAGCCTGTCGCCGAGATTGGACCGTCGGCCGCGCAGGGATTTGAGCTCCGTTTCGAGGTCGCGGACTTTCGCTTTGGCGGCACCGCGGGCCTCGTGAAGCTCATTGACGGTCTGTCTACTAGCCGCCCGGGCGGCCTCCAGGCCGCTGCGTTCGGTGCGGGCCGCGGCCCGAAGTTCCTCGTACTCTTCGAAGCTGGCGGGGAAGCTAATGCCTACCGCCTCCAACTTTGAGGCCAGCTCCGCGCGCCGGCGCAGGACATCGCGTTCGCGTTCCTGGGCCATGTCCACCTGCGTCTGTTGGTCACGCAGGGCCTGGCCGCCATGGCCGTCCACTTGTCGGCGGGCGGCCGAATGAGCCTCTTCCAGTTCCTCCGTAGTAGCGGTGGCCAAATCGACGTCATGCTGGGCGGTCAACGCGGCAGACTCGGCTGCCGCTTTGGCGTCCTTGGCCAGCTTGAGCTTCCATTCATCCCTAAAGTTGGTCAACGCCGCGGAAAGTGCGGCGGCCTCGGTGGCGCGGGCGCTGTTCAGCCCGAACGCGCGGGCCGGTTCCTCCATCCCCCGCAGATGTTCCACCTGCTCGCGCGCTTCCACCACCAGCCGGTGGGCCTCGGACAATTCGCCAAACTGCGCCACTGCGGTCGTGGCGATGTCGAACGTCTTTGGCCTGTCCAGCATGAATTGGCGGAATAGGTCATCAAGGCTGCCCAGCGACTTGGCCGATTGCGTCTTGTGTAACAGAAGCACGGCATTTTCGCCGGAGATGCCCATCAGGCGGCAGAAGCGGCTGGCAAAGGCCGAATGCTTGTCGGTGACGTACGCGGCTGGCCAGGTGCTCTTGATGCGCCGGGTCTCGATGCCGTTGCGAAGGTAATCGACAAAACCGGTGAGCGTCGCATCCTCCTGCAGGAGGATGCTCAATTCGCTGACGTCAGCAGGCGTGTTGGAGCCTCGGCGCAGGTGGTAAAGCTTGAGCAACAGCAACGGCTTAGCCCCTGTGTCGTCGTTGTAGCGCAGCAGGATGCCGCTAAACGTGGCGCCGGTGCGCAGATATTCCGCACGCACTTCGCCCGTTTCGTCATCTGCGCTGCGCCGCCACGCGCCGCGGATGTAGCTCACAAGCGTCCGGTCTTCTCCCCGGGCGGAGGTGTCCTGGGCGGCCGCGTTGAAGTGCAGCTTTCCGCGAGGCGTCAGCACGGCTGAGATGGCGTCGACCAGTGACGACTTTCCCGAGCCGGAGTGACCCGTCAGTAGGAAGCCCTTCCGTGCGATGTCCAGGCCGTGATGTCCTTGGAATGTCCCCCAGTTGAGCAACTCCACCCGTTCCAGCCGCCACTGACCGGTCCGGATGCCGGGCGCCGTGGCCGCCATCGTCATGCTCATTCTGTCTCCTCATCGGTGTCGGGCAGTTCTGCGGAGCCGGGCTCCACCTCCGCAGCCAGCCGCCGGTACTCCGCCTGCACGGCTGCAATCTCCTCCGCACCAAAGACGAGCCTCAAGACGGGCGAGACCTCGAAACGGCCCTCCGTGCTGGTTGCAGCCAACAGCCCGTATTTGACCATTTTTTGCCAGGACGAGTTGATTCGTTTGGAGAATCCCGCGATGTCGGCGTTGTCTTTCCCCCGGTAAACCTGCAGCTGATCGGCCACCTCGTCCACCCCGACGATGGTTTTCCGACCGCCGCTTTCCTGCAGTAGCGTCTGCCGCAGGTGGAGCAGCAGCGCCGTGTCCAGGAACGTCAGCGTGGCAGTGCGCATGACCTTTGGCGCGTCAACGTCCGCGGAGGTGTTGCGGACGAAGGCGACCTGTGCGGCGTGATCGGTGACAAGGTCCAAGAACAGGTCGGCCAAGCTGGACCGGACGGCGTCCTCGTCGGACAAGAGCGCCGTCCAGAGGTTCCCGTGCCGGGAAGCGGAGAGATAGGGGCCCCGCAGAAGCTGGACGAGGACGCGGCGGGAGGGCTCGCGCAGGGTGCCGCTGTCGCCATCCCACAGCACGACGTCGGACACCGACTCCTCGCCTCCGGCCGGTCCGGGTACGCCTGATTCGCTCACAGGTGGATCCTTTCGGTGAAGAGGTAGCGGCCAACGGTGCCGCGGCGCGTGGTGCCGGAGCCGTTCGGGGAGGGTGCCGGAGGCTGCCAGGTGACGTCTTCACGGCCGCTCAGCGCGGTGGCGTGCTCTTCGGCGAGCACTAGGAGTCCGACGACGCTTGCCACACCTTGGGTGGCCGGACGATCAGCCAAAACGTCGGCAATGGTTGCAGCGCTTTGCCGACTCAGCACGGCATTTATATTCCCGGTCAATTCGAACATGTCGATCTCGGAGGCGCGGGCCAAAGCCCGGAGTTCCTCAATGTCCACTGTCTCGGCGTCATGCTCGATGATCTCGCCAGCGGCTTCGAAGTCGGCCGGATTGTGCAGGTTTAAAGCGGCCACTGAATTGAGCGGAACACTGGTCAGGTCCAGCGACAATTCAGTCTTGGCATAGGGCTTCACCGCTTGCGAGGTCTCTAAAGCTTGCCGCAATGCAGAACGCAGCCGCTGGTTGATCAGCCGGTCCTGTTCGAGCTCCTGGGACTGGACAAAGCGGCGCAGGCTGCGGCTGAACGCAGTCATGACGGCATGGATTTCGGAGCTACGGTCCTGAAGCGTGGGCAGAATCCGGCGCAGGGTCCTCACTTGCGTCGCGGAGAGCCGGGATGTGAACTCCCTATCCATGATGGTGTCGATGCTGTCCTCGAAATCACGCCCCTGTTCCGGGTCAAGCAGTAAAGCGTAGAAGCCGGAAAAGCTCCGTCCAGCCTCTGACGCGGCCAAGAGATCAACACCGCGGAAGATGTCATCCAGGACGCTGCCGCGCGGCCCATCCTGTTCGATCAGCCGTTCCCGCAGGTCCCTGTTGAGTTGCTCAAGCTCGGACCGGACCCGGGCAAAATCACTGGGAATTTCTTCAATGAGCGACAGTACGTCGCGCAGCCGTTCAGCGGCCTGCTCTGCGGACAGCACGTCGACGTCCCCGCCGGCGGCACGCTCGATCTGGGCATCGATGCGGGCGCGTTCCTCATGCAGTGCCCGCAGCCGCGACGTACTGTCCGGGTCTGTCTCGCGGGCCAGCACGCGCACCCTGTCCAGGATGGTGGCAAGACGCGATTCGGTCACGGCCTGTCGTGGCTCAGACAACTCGGTGACAAAGCGAATGGCCTGCAGGGAACCGAGCGATAACTCAAAGGTCTCCTCGCGGGATCCCTCTGCCGTGCGACGGATCAGGATGCCGTCATTACGCCATGCCGTGCAATATGCCTGAGCCGTCTGCGGCAGGTCGAAGCCATTGCCCCGCAGCTCCTCCAGGTCTTCCTCAACCTGCTCAAAGAGCGCCGGTGCCGCCAACCGCCGTTGCTCGCCGCCCAGATGCTTGCTCAGCACAGCCACAGCGATGGCTGCGTTGTTTGCACGGAGCAGACGCCACGCAGGGTCCTCGCTCAGCAGGCGGGAGGCCGTGAGTGCGGCGCGGAGAACAGTCATGGGTCTCACACTAGCCAATGGCGCTGACAATGATTCCCTGTCAGATAAGCCCGAAGTCGTCAAGGGCAAGCGCCATCGCCTCCCCTGTTGCTGCCGGCCAACCGAGTGATACAGCAGCAAGCTTGTAAGGGGTTGGTTTAACCATTGCGGGACAATCCGTGGAGGAACTCTCCGCCCGGTTCGAGGTGGGCGGCGTCCGTGATCGCACCCGGCTGGAACATCCTGCTCCAACGTGGGTGCACTGGCCCAAGAACTGCGCCAGTTACATCTAGGGAACTCCGGTGGCTGCGACTTGACACAGTCGTTTCAACACACCGGGACCGACTGGAAGAATAATTCGCCTCATCCGGTCCTCCCGGGCTGCGCGTACCGCCGTCCTTTGTAGGGTCTGAATTTTGGGGGCCACTACGGCGTCCTGCTCAATAATTTGAAGCAGCCGATTGCGCCGAAGCCTGAACCAACCCGTCGATCAGCATCACCTAACTAGATGCGCCGCCCTCAAAGGTAACCTCGTATCCGAGCGACCCGAACAGACCAGTCAGCATGCTCTTGGTATTTTCACCTGCTCGCTGCCGCAGCTCGGACTTCTCCGCAGCGTCAGCCATATCCGATTCGGCGAGGAGATAGAGCTCCGACTGCTGAGGCGCCGTGAACGCATCTACGACTCGGTCAGCGATGCCACGGTCCTGGCTGTACACATAGGACCGGTCGTGGTCGATATTGGGCTTGTCGAGCTGCGGCTCGGGCAGCCGCAGCGTCACCGATTTGCCGTCCGCTGACAGAGTAAGGTCCTCTTCGGCGAGACCTGCAAGGTCGACATAGGCATTGACGGTCCCAGCGGCCACAAAGAGCGTCCGTCGTCCTGCTATGAAATCGGGAAGCCCCCCGGTGCTTTCTTTCTCGTCCAACAAAAGCTCAAAATTACCGACCGCAGCGTGGTACTGGCTGACATTCTTGACGGACTTCAGAAGAACGGTTTGGTTCCGCTCGCTCTTGCTCGAAAACGGTCCGAACCCAAGCATGCTCGCTACCAGCAGTGCAGCCAGAAGCACCGCCACGGCAGATGCAACGAGCGCGACGGGCTTGAATGATTTGGCTTCGGACATTGGACCCCTTTTGCCTTGAAACGGCGGAGGTTCCGTTCCTGGTGGTTGCTTCCAGAATTACTGTCTGGCTGATTCAGGATCAGTGTAGCGGGACTCGCCCGACGGTTAGGGTGGCGACACTTTCAGAAATTCTGATCTCTATGTGGGACGATAACGACCGGTGACAATTGGGCAAGGATCACGTTCTTGGCTCCCCCAGGCGCCGTCGCTAGCACCGCCCGAGGCGGCTTCACTTTCTGGAGGGGACAAAAGTGACTACTGACAGCAAGGCACTCGTGCCGGTTTGGACACTGGCTACAGAGGCAGTCAGCGTTTCTGACGTTTTGGGCACTGAAGGTCTAACGTCGGCCCGCCTCGCAGAATTGAGAACGGTTTTGGCAGCACTTGCGGATTCTCCCATCGCAACACTCGAAATGCATGCCATGCCGCAGACCCGTGATCGCAAGGGCGGCCTGCCGCTTGATGTTGCAAGTCCACTCGCAAAGCAATTGGCGCAGCTCGTAACCCAAACAGCAAAATCCGCTCCCCCACAACTGAACGTAGCTGAAACCGGAGAAGTGCTGTATCGGATAGTGGTACCCGCCAAGCTTGCAGCGCAGGTGGGCAAGGGACTTGTTCGGCCTATGGCAGCCCGAGGACCTTCAGGAGCTGTTTACGGCGCCTTGGTGAACTCGACCGGGATAGTTGGGCAGGCCAAGCTCGTACCCGTCGTTGGTGGAGCCGCAGCTGCGGGCACTGCCGGCGCTGCAACTGGTTCGGCAGCGACGGCTGGCGTTGCGGTAGCCAGCGCTGGAGCTCTGACGGTGGCAGCGCCACTCGTCCTGATGGCCGTGGCCGTCAGTGTCAGCGCATACGCCGAGCACCAGCGCCAGGAAGCAATTGAGCGGATCACTGACCTCTTGGAGCAGTTGCACGAGGACAACCTCGATAAAGAACGCAACGAGTTGGACGGTTGCCGTGAGGCGATCGACAAGGCGACGTCGATCCTCCTTGACCAGGGCCGGATTGGCCTTTCGCTGGGTCTGGATTCCTCCGTGCACGGCATCAATACCGCTATCGCGGCCGCCCGGCGGCGGCTGAAGAAGTGGGAAGCGGCACTGGATGCGTTGTCCGACGGCGCAGTCGAGGTAAGCGAATTGAAAAAGCCGTTTCCCGGCATTACCGAGGAAGGCGGAACTTTCCGGGCGCACCTGGAGATTGCACGGTTGGCCATCGCCCTCAAACGGCGAGTGCTCGTGCTTCAGGCAGTCGAGCACGCCCAGCAGGACACCGGCAACTCCTTCAAGAGTTTCATCGGGACGCTCCACGACGACGGGCGCAGCACCGACGAGTTGGAGTCAGGTATCAACCAGGTGCTCCTTCGACTGTCTTCGCTCCAGGTGAAGCGCGACGGCGGTTTCCGCCTTCCCGCGTTTACAGCCGGCGAGGTGGACCAACTGCTACAGGCCTCGTACCGACTTCGCGCTCTGGGAGACGGTCTCCAGGTATCTGGCCACCGGGATGACGTTGCAATTGAAATTGAACGGAAGCGTGACGGATCCCTCGTCGTATTCCCTGGAGTCGCAGCCTAATCAACTCGGCTGGGCAAAGCGCTTTCTATTACCTGACGCATGCTCAGCTCGCTAAGACAACCCGCCTACGATTTTACGGAGCAACCATGGCCGGAAAAGCAGACAAAGCCACTGCGGTTATGAAGGACGGCGGACAAAAGGCAAAAAGTGCCGCCGCAAAGCTTTACGCTCTCGCTAAAGACCCCGAAATTCAGGCGAAGGCGGGGAAATTGCTTGAGGACGGCAAGAAGTTGTACCGGGCAGCAACAAGCCCCGAAGCCAAAGAGGCCTACCGGCAAGCAGCGGAAGTAATAAGCAAGATGCGGAAAAAATAGCCGGGGCTGAAGTCCCGCCAGCTAACCAAGACGGCGTTGATCCCGCCCATCCCGCGAAGTACTTGTGTTTTATAGCTACTTCGACAAGACCCGCGCGATCGTGTGCCCCGAAATCACGAGTCACTCCACGAGTGCATAGGGCCGGCTGAGACCACGCAGCAGGGCCTCCGCCGTTACCGCGCGGCGTAGTGCGGATGGAAGGAAGTCAGAGCCTCATCTAGGATTGAAACGATGTGGCCAGCCGCACAGTGTCGCCGCGCAGTTCAAGATGTCCGGTGTCGACTCCATGCTGCAGCCCCTCATTCAGGCGGGCCGTGATGCCAGCAGTCCGGCGCTTCCCGCCGAACGTCTGAATCGTTTCCCGATGCAGCTCACTCACTCCGATGCCGCCTGTCGCACTCACGATATCCACCATCGCATTCCGTAGTTCCACGACGCTGATGTGCTCCGGCTTACGAACTATGTCGGTGTCATTGGACCGGAAGATGTTCCAAGCGCGTCTGTCCACCGTGGCATCCCAAACAAATCCATCGTCATCAATAACGTGTGTCGACGGTTCGACCAGACGAAGCACGGAGTCCGCGCGGGGACCGTTGACCTTATTGAGTCCGAATGCAGCACAGACCAGCCTTGCCAGTCGGTCTTGATGAATTGGCCCCTCAGCCGCGACAACAACCTCAATGGCACCTCGGACGGCCGCGATCGAACGTCGTGAGTGCAGGCTGTCAAGAACGTCTGTGGTTCCGAACGCCTGCACTGTCCACGGCTGGTAGGTAGCAACTTCTGAGGTAGCAGGCACCGACGACGACGACGGCGCGGCTGCCTTCCGAAGCTCCGCAAAAAGCGGCAGGGTTCCGATCGGGTCAGTGACAATTCCAGCGGGCTCCTCAATAGCCTCACCACCAGCAAATCCGGGAAGGCTAACACCGCGCGGAGCTGGCTTAGCGACAGCCTCTTCCGCAACGTCACCGGCGGCTTCCCGCAGGGACAGTTCCAGCCGATCGAGTACGGCCTCGCTGTCGACCAGCCACGCCGGCAACCATACCCGCTCCACAGAAGGCCACCGCATCATCCGCGTCAGGACATCCCGGGGCAGCCCGTCCCGGTCGCCCGCGGTCCGGCGTGCGGCCCAGGCCGGACCGTCCAGCAGGACGGCCATCAGCTGGCGGGACGGGTCTTCGGGCAATGCAACGCTCAGGTCCACCTTGAAATCGGACAAACCCACATCTGAAGAAACCACGAACCCGCGGTCTCGCAGCGCGTCGGCTATCTCTTCCCGGTGCAGGTCGACGCTGGCGGCGCGGCGCCCATCGTAAGGCAGGGCAGCGGTCCCCTGCTCTGCCAGATCAAGGTACGACCGCAGGTGCTTGATGCCCACGGAGCTGGTTTCCTCGGAGCGCAGGTCGCCCGGGTTGAAGCTGGAGAAGACTATAACCTGCCGGCGTGCACGGGTGACGGCAACGTTGAGCCGCCGTTCCCCACCGGACCGGTTCAGGGGGCCAAAGTTCAGCGGCAGGTAGCCCTTGTCATTCTTGCTGAACCCGGTGGAGAACAGGATGACGTCCCGCTCATCACCCTGGACGTTCTCAAGGTTTTTGACGAACAGCCCTTCTGAGTCGTCGTCAAGAGCGCCGACGATGCGCGGCTCCTCCGTGTCGCGCAGCAGACCTTCGATCAGTGCGCGTTGCTGCAGGTTGAACGTCACCACACCGATGGAGGGAGTGCCCGCGGGATCAGCATCAAACCTGCGGCGGATCTCGGCCACAACCGCAGCAGCCTCCACAGGATTGGTACGAAGGACCTTGGATGGTCCCGAACGGTGAAACTGGCCGTCGACCCGGACAAAGTTCACGCCGTGTCCGCGGACACCGGCATTCGCAGCGCCGTGGGACGGGCCCGGGAACGAGGAAAGCTTGCTGTCGTAGTACTGCTGGTTACTGAAAGCAATCAGCGATTCGTCCTGGCTCCGGTAGTGCCAGGACAGCCACTGCCGCGGCACCCGCGCTTCTACGCACTCGGAAAGTATCGACTCCATATCCTCCACCACTGAGATCTCGGCGTCACCGTCGGTGCCGGCGTCAGAGGAAATCTCCGCGAACGACGTGGGCGGCATCTGTTTGCTGTCACCCACCACCACTACGGACGCACCGCGGCCCATGGCACCCACTGCGTCGGCTACCCGGATCTGTGAGGCTTCATCAAACACCACGATGTCGAACAGACCGGCCTTGGCAGGGAAGAACCGCGCCACCGAATCCGGGCTGACCAGTGTGCAAGGCATGATCCCCGTGATGAGGTCTGCGTAGTGTTCCATCAGTTTCCGGACGGACAAGCCGCCCCGTTGCCTGGTCAGTTGCCGTTGCAGCTCGCCCATGCGCCCCGAGGTCGACGACGACGAGACCGTCCGGGAGCGCAGAACCCCGGCGGCAAGGTTGGTCTTGAGGAGCTCGCGTACCGTTTCGGCGCGCGTGGTGAACCGTTCGATGGTGCGCTCGTGCGCTGCGCCATCAAAGTCCCCCAAACCCGTGGCGATGCGGCGCTCGGCCAGCGACCCTTCAGCCAAGCCGCGTTCAAAGGCTGCTGCTGCGTCATCTGCTTCCAGCTCGCCGTCGAGGATGGCAATACGGGCGTCCACCAGTCCCGCGGTACGCAGCGGTTCGACATGACGAATCAGCTCAAGCCACCGCGTCAGCGGTACCGACCCCGCCGCGTCCAGTCGCCGCGGCACGGACGTTTCCCACCACCGGGCTAGGAAACCTCGCTCACCGGTCCACGCACGCAGGTCATCGCTACCCACACCTTGGATCTTCAGGAATTCTTCCCAAGCAGTGGAAAGTTCCCGCAGCCAGCCGACAACGTTCTGGTGGACGTCGGGGGCATCCTGAAGGAAAGCACGAAGCTCGTTCTGGAAACTCGCGGCGTCAGGCTCCGGGGACGGCTGCACGGACTGCGCCGCCCAGCGAAGCCAGGAAATGCGGTGTCTCAGATCGGCTTGTGCGTCCGGCGTCAGCGGGTTCCATTGCTGATCCGCAGGAAGCCCAGGCAAAGAGCCCCGCGTTGCCCGCAGGCCGGAGACCTCCTGCTGGACGGCCACCACTTTCTCCAGCAGCGACACAAGCTCCTTGTGGCGGATTTCAGCTCCAGATACAAGCACAGGAGACAGTTCGGCGGCCACTGCCAGCAGCCGCTTCTTGCGTCCCCAAAACCCGGATGCTGCGGCCTGCTGCGCACGGCCGAGGATTTCTGGCAGAGGAAGATCCATAGCCCCCGGCGCTACGTGCTCAAGGCCCGGATGCTGAACGGACGCAAAGGCCGTAACCAGCTTCTCCAGCTGTTCAGCGTTAACCGACCAGTCCCCGGAGCGGACCACATCCAGCGTTCCCAGTGGGACGTTCCGGTCCTGCAGCAGAGTAGCGAGAGTTCCGACGTCGGCGGGCGTTTGCGCTGCGTCCAGAACCGACGAAACCCCAGGCGTTGGCCGCAAGGCGTTCAGCGCCTCATTAAGGCGGCGACCCACAGCCAGCAGCTGCTGCTCCTGCTGGTCGCCCGCCGCAACAGAGACGAAACGCCATGGGTGGTCAGGCCCAGGACGGACGGGGTCGGTGAACTCCGGAAGTTCCCGGAACACCTGCCGAATCGAGTTCAGGGTGGAGTCATTCAAGGACGCTGTCAGTTCCGGGCTGAGCGGAACTGTCGCATGATCAGGTTCATAGGTCAGCGCCTTGGTCCGCGCGCTGTAGAGGGACAGCTGCGCGCCATTCTCCTCATGGACGTTGTTGGCGTACCGGACCAGTCCGCGGCGGGCTGAAGCAAGATCGGTGGAGGCAGTCTCGAGCTGCTGCTTGTTCGCAGACAGGCGGAGCTCCAGGGCATGTTTGATCTGTGCCCGAACCACCGCAGGCTTGCTGCCCTTGTCGTGCAGGTCAAGGGAGAACGGTCCCATCCCGACGTCGTCGAGCCGCCTCTGGACAACATCCAGTGCTGCCCGCTTCTCCGCAACGAACAGGACCCTTTTGCCGTCAGCAATGGCGCGGGTCAGGAGGTTGGTGATGGTCTGTGACTTCCCGGTGCCCGGAGGGCCTTCCAGGACGAACGTCTGGCCGGCGACTGCTGACGCGACTGCCTCCAGCTGCGACGAGTCCGCTGGTATTGGACATTGCGCCGCAAGGGCGTCCAGGTCGACGTCGGGTGTGACGGGAACATTGTCTGAGTACAGTTCCGTGGGGGTGCTGATGAGGTGTTTGACCAGGCTGTTGGCGGTGAATTCCTTCCAGTTCTCGTCAAGGTCCTTCCACAGGCGGAATTTGGCGAACTGCAACATGGACAGGTCCACGGTGTTTTCAACGCGGAAAGCCAGGCCCTTGGCCGAAACGGCGGCCCGCACAGCAGCGAACGCGGCGTCCAGATCGATTCCGGATCCATCTTCCTCCGGCTCCGCGAGGCCCGGAATGCGCAGGTCATGGGACTGCGCCAGCTTCTCGAGGAGGCAATAGTTCGGCGTGGACTGGCCGGTCTCATCGAGTGTGACGCGGTACAGACCGTTTTTCCCTGCAGAAGTCAGCTTCACCGGGACCAGAACCAGCGGGGACCGAAGCGCCCGGCCGTCCAGCTCCCACATCAGGCTGCCAATGGCCAGGTAGAGGTTGTTGGCTCCCGTTTCCTCCAGCTGGGTCTTCGCCTTGTAGGCGAGCCCGCGCATCTTAGCGTTGTAGCCGTCTTCGCTGACCTCGGCGAACACGGCCTTTTTGGAGCTGAGCAGCTCCGCGAGTTCGTCTTGGGGCAGGTCCCTGCCGAAGCGGACGCCGCGCTCCTGGTGGATGGCACTGATCTGGTTGGACGGAAGCAGGCTGACGGACGTGCCCTTGCTGATGAGGTCCTCGAAGGCGCCCATCCATGCGGTAGGCACTGCGAGTGGGAACCGCGCGGTGTCAGTGAAGTTGATGAGCCTGTTCCGCAGGCTCAGGTCCAGCAGGGCATTCTTCCATTGGACCACCCGCGGTGGAACATCGGATGTGGTCCTGACCGCTCCCCCGCTTGAGGCTGCTTTCTTCGGCAGCGCCGGCACAGTCTTGGTTTCCGGGACGTAGTTGACCACCGCGTAGGTTCCGGCGTCGGACGTGGTCCGGGCCGGTAGCGGGTAGATGCCATCGAGGCGGGCGCGCCTGATGTCAGTCACCGCGTTGATCTCGTCATTGCCGCTTTCCACATAACGGTTCAGCGGGCTGCTGCGGAGTGCGGCCGCCGAGATCGGCTGACTGCCGGTGAGGAGCGTGGTCTCCACGAGGCCGATGAAGCCCCGCTGTACAAGGCTGACCAGCTCGGACACGTCGTCGGAGGCCGCAGTGCTGAGGCTGCCTTCCTCGCGCCAGTAGCCGAGGAATGCGTGGCCGTCCACCAGCCAGAGCAGAGGCCTGATTCCGCAGAATTCCAAAGCGGCGGCCAGGACCAGCGTGGTGTCCAGGCACGTGCCCAAACGGTCGTCAAGGACCTGCGCCGGCGTCCGTACCTGCTGTCCTTCCAGTCCCCAGCTGGCGGGTGGCATGCTGTAGCGGATGTCACGGGCGCTCATGGCCTGCGCAATGGCGAACACGATCTGATCAACCCGGTCCCCGTCTTCTAGGTACCCGTCGAAGCTGCCGCTGCCCGTTGTTTGCACGAGGATGTCGGCGGCCTCGGACATGAGCTTGGCAATGCTGGGATGGTGCGGTTGCACATACGCGGCCAGGAACTCGTAGGAGACGAGTCCCCGTCCGGCGATCCACAACTGGGCGGGCAGGAGCGTCAGGTCCGCTTCTGCGCGGCCCAGCTCCGCCACGGCGGCATCGGCGCCCGCCGAATGGACGGTCACCAGCACCTTTCCCATCTGGCGGTCAGCCAGTTCATACATGGTGGTGGCCTGAACCGGGACATTGAGGTCATCGAGCGTGATGGTTTGGCCTGCGGCAAGGTCCACATACTGCTGGAAGTCGCCGGAGATCCGGCCTGTCTGCGCGGAGGCCTCCACCTGGACCACTGCACCGCGGATTTCCGCGCCATTGTTGGTGATCTTGACCTGCCTGACGAAGCGGAAGCCGTTGTGCGCCATAGCGTAGCTCAGTGAATCTGCAGTGGTCACCTCAACCACAACGTGGGCAGCGGATATAGCCGGTCCATGGACCGCGGGCTCACCCGGAAAGCTTTCCTCCGGGTGGTCGGTCTGCGCGACGGCGGCCGGCAGAGCCTGGTCATCTTCCGGTTGTTCCGGGTTCGGAGAGGACCGGTTCTGGTACTCGGTGAGAAGCGCAACCAACTCGCTGTGAGTCTGGTCCAGCTCGATCACTTTGGCCAGCCGACCTGCGGTGTCCAGGGCACGGAAGGTGTCGGCGTCGTCGAAGGACTCGTTGTGTGCCCAAAGGTTGCGTGCCTGGCGCAGTTCGGAAGTGTGGCTGCGTGCGTCATGCGGGAGGTTAAAGGGGTAGCCAAGTGAGCCCATGGATTCAGTCATAATGCGCAGCTGCAGGCTGAGATCCGTGGGTGCGTAGGATTGCGCAGCGCGGCCAGCGTTCTCGTCCTTGTGCTGAATGATCTTGGTCCATGCCACGCCGGGGGCTACCTCAGAGAGCACTGCTGCGATGTAGGGCTCAAGGCCAACCGCCAAGGCCTCAAGGGCCCGGCCCACATACTCGCGGTTGGACAGACTCATCAAATTCCCCCATCTACGGCACCGGCATCAGTACCGTCATTCAATCAATGCAACCAATCATGGCATCCGGCACTGACAATCCTGCGTGTCTGCTGGTTCTGGCGCCGCTCAGCGGTCCGGAAAACCGGTAAGTTACGGCCCAGACCAATTGAACCCGTCGTTTGCGGCCCTTTCGGCCCTCCCGACGCTACGGACACGGAGAAATAGCCGTCCGGCCGACGCAGCGAGCTATGACCGCGGACGCCGCCGTTCCGCAGGGCCGGTGGGGCTGCGACCAAGTGAACTTCCGGCTTACCGTGCGATCCGCCCTTGAAGTTCTTCGTCGATCCTACGATTGCGCGCGCTGATGAAAGCGTTGCTGAGCCGTAGATACCCGAGGTATTCGTCACGGTCCTTCGGAACAGCTGGTGTGCCGAAGTCGGCAAACGGGTGGAAGAACCGGATTGTCTGGCCGTCATCCTCCACAAGGTCTTCCAGTAAAAAGAATCTGACGTACCCGGCGAAATCCCCGAACAGTGCGAAGAATTCCGCATATCTGAGCAGGACCGCGGCGAGGGGGCTCTGCTCACCACGATAGTGGCGGCGGATACACTCCAGGGTCAGATCGAAGCGATCGGCGATCCTGGGATGGAGCCCGCGTGCACCATTGATCGTCGGTTTTCGGCCGATCCTGTTGCCTGGAAACACGAGCGTGCTTCCGGCCGTGTAGCCGACGTACTTGGGTAGGTCGTCTTCCGGTATGTCACGGATAACGTTCCAAGCCTTCTTTCGCAGCCTGGTGGTGATCGTGTCGCTGGCGAGGAAGAAAACACCTGACGAGGATCGGTGCACGAGGTACCTGCGAGGTTCCATAGCCAGGTGGAAGTGCTGGCCGGTGGGCAACTCCTTGCTCCACAGCAGCTGGTGGTACTTCCGTAGGGCGGGGCTGAAGGAGTCGGGGTCCTTGCCGGAGGGAGTATCGGAGTGGAAGTCGAAGGTCATCGAAGTCCTTCGAATTCGATGTGGATTCCACGGCTGTGACTTTCACAAGTCTGGGCGTGCCGTGGTTGCTTCGCGTGCCTGGTGGCCACTTCAGTAGGCGCTATAAGAGCGAGCGCCGGCAGTAACCTTTTGTACTTCACTGTTGGAGACCCCCAAATCGTGCATTGTGCGCGTAGTGCGTGAATCGTCTCATGTGAACCCACTGGCAAAACCGGTCTTGATGCAATGCTTCCGGGTTCCTGCGCTAATGCTGAGAAGTAACCGCTGGGACCGTGCAAACGTTGGCCTGATTGCCCGACCAAGGGCAGGCGTGGAGGGACGACGGCGGCACTCGCCTCCCGCCGTCGTCCTTCCAGACGCCCGCCCACCAGAACCTACGGGTGCACCAGCACCCTTAAACGCGGCGTCCTTGGGGTTGATGAGGGTATCGAAGCCCTGCTCCACCAAGTCCTCCAGCTGGATCCGGCCTGTGATGCGCGTCCACCGGGATCTTCTCGCTCAGCCCTCCCCCGCCGCCGGCCAGGTCACCGCGTCGACGGCTCAGTCGTCAGGGCACTCCCGCTGCTGCTTCAGCCGCCGCCAAGGCCTGGGAAAACCTGTCCACCGCGAGCTTGTACTCGCCCGGGTTACCAGCGGTTCTCTCGTGGTCGGCGGCGCGCATGGCCCTGAGCATGGCTGACGTGGTCGGAAGGGAAGTATCTGACATCGCGGGAAAGTCGAACTGCAGCTGCGGGTCCACCTCGTAGGTGAGCCAGCGCCGCTTCAGCAGATCGTGGCGGTCCGCGGTCCTTTCGTATTCCTTCAGCTCCGCCAGGGAAAAATCAGCCAGCAACACGGCATCCACGCCTGAGCCCTGGGACGCTGTTCGGACTGCCTCACGCTGGCGGCCCAGGGCGTCCTCGGTCCCCAGCGCCAAAGGTGTCACACCCTTTTGGGCGAACTCCGCGTTGAATTGGTAGGCCCGGATCTCTGCCGGGGTCATGAAGTCCAGGTCGGCCGGGGACTTCTTGGCGAAGTCCCTGACGCCGTAAGGGCTCGCAACACTGCTGCGGGGAACCGGGTAAAAGTACCTTCCGCCGAAGAACCCTGCCACAGTTGCAATCCAGAAAACAAGATCGGGAGCATCGACCGACACTGCCCCGACCGCTGCACCCACCGTGCAGGCCGCGTGGCCGGTTGTGAAGAGAATTTTGGTGCGGCCCAGCCGGTGTACGCGGCGGGGACGGTCCAGTTGTTTCTCGTGGATCTTCTTGAGCCTCAATGCCCAGTCACTGGCGTTACTCACCAGTCACGCTCCTCAGTAATTCCGGACGGCGCCTCCACCGTCAGCTCGGACACCGGCGACGTGCTGCTGCGCGGTCTGCCGCGGTCAACCCGAACACCGGTGTAGGCCTTGACCGTGTACGGTCCCCCCTCGCCAACAATACCTGCGCGGGGCTGGCCCGACGGGCTTGAGTCCAGATCCAGGACAAGGCGTGCCCGGCGCCGCGCCCACGAACTGGTCATCTCCGGTGTTCCGCGCCCGGAGATCCCCACCGGCGTTGCCGATTCGTGGCGCCGCTCCATGGCCCTGGGCATCAACCCGGACCAGCACAGCCCGCGGCACCTGCTCGACGCCGCCGACGTCCTGGAACTGCGGCGGGAGCACCGGCTGCAGCAGGTCATGCCGGCGCTGCATGACCTGCTGGCCGACGATTCCAGTTCCGGCCGGCACCTGCTGGTGTTGACCGACGCCCGCGGCGAGATCCTGTGGCGGGTGGGCAGCCCGGACGTGCTGCGGCGGGCTGACCGGCTGGAGTTCTCTGAGGGGGCGGACTGGTCCGAGGCCGGGATCGGAACCAACGCGATCAGCGAGGCGCTGGTCGCCGGGCCTACCGGTGCAGCTGTTCTCCGCCGAGCACCTGGTGCGCACCCACCATGAGTGGGTCTGCACGGCGGCGCCCATCACGGTTCCGGCCACGGGCCGGCTGCTGGGCCGGCCGCTGGGCGTGCTCGACGCCTCCGGTCCGCTAAATACCCTCAGCACGGACACACTGCGGATGGTGCGTTGCGCTGTCCGGGTGGCGGAAGCCTTGCTGGGAACGCCCGACGGCGGGATGGCCGTGGGTGCCGCTTCTCCCGTTCGCGCGTCCCGGCAGGCTGTCCGGCGGCCGGCTGTTGCGGTGGAGTCGCCGGAGAGTTGCGTGGACGTGAACGCCTGAAGTTTCTGCTACGACTACAGCCGCGACGTGAATCCAAGATCACCCAGGACGTGCTCCCGCCGAGTTCCGCATCCTCGACAACATGAGGACGTCGGTCTCCTCGTCACCACGAAGACCTCTTCTCGATCCAGGGCGCGATGCCGGGGCTGGTGGCGCGGTAGAGTCCCTCAGTATTAGGGCTTTTCGAAGCCCGCCGCTATTGTTTCGTCAGCTGTAGCTGGCTTTAGCCGACAACCGGTCCATAATCTGGGCTATGACAAACGGGCGGCCGTATTCGCGTTGACACCGCCATGCGGGCCTACTTTAGATTGACGGAAGACGGCTGCCTCCACGATCATGCCGATGGTAGTCCGCATTTCATGATAAATTTCGGCTGAGTGAGCCCTGAACTAGCAGAGGTTCGTGATTCTGCCGGGGGGCTCGTGAAGATCATCGACAACGTCAACGATCTGCTCGGTGACGATCTCAAGGCACAGGTCACGGCCGGTTCCAAGGTGCGCATCGCCGCTTCGACATTCTCGATCTTCGCCTTCGAGGCGCTTCGCAAGGAACTCGAGCAAGTCAATGAGCTGGAGTTCATTTTCACTTCGCCGTCGTTCTTGACGACTCAAGTGACAGGCAAGCTCCCTAAGGAGCGGCGCGAGTTCTTCATTCCCGCGGACGGTCGAGCCGAGTCTAACCTGCACGGCTCCGAGTTCGAGGTCCGGCTCAGGAACAAGCTCACCCAGCGAGCAATCGCGAAGGAGTGCGCAGACTGGGTGCGCCGCAAGGTCACCTTCCGGTCAAACGCGACTGGAAACCCGATGCAGCAGTTCGCTGTCGTGGACGACAAAGCCGCGTACATGCCGCTCCAGGGCTTCACCACCGCCGACCTTGGCTACGAGCGCGGCAACGCGGTCTCGAACATGGTGCAGCGCATCGACGAGGCCCCGATGACGGCGCAGTACATCCAGCTGTTCGACCAGATCTGGAACAACGCGGAACAGCTCGACGACGTCACCGAGGCGGTCTACGACCATATCGCCAGCGTGTACGCAGAGAACTCCCCCGCTCGCATATATTTCTTGATTCTCTACAACTTGTTCGCGGAGTTCCTCGATGAGATCAACGAGGACGTGCTGCCCAACGACCGCACCGGCTACCAGGACACGAAGGTCTGGCAGAGTCTCTACAACTTCCAGCGTGACGCGGCGACAGGGATTATCAACAAGCTGGAGACGTACAACGGCTGCATCCTCGCCGATAGCGTCGGCCTCGGCAAAACGTTCACAGCTTTAGCGGTGATCAAGTACTACGAGCTGCGCAACAAGTCCGTGCTGGTGCTCTGTCCGAAGAAGCTCGCCGAGAACTGGACGAACTACAACGCCAACCTCACGACAAACATCTTTGCCGAAGACCGGTTTAACTACGACGTCCTCGCCCATACGGACCTCTCGCGCACCGGCGGCGAGTCTCTGGGCTTGCGACTGGACCGAATCAACTGGGGCAACTATGACCTGATCGTTATCGATGAGTCGCACAACTTCCGCAACGCCGACTACGCCGAGGAGAAAGAGTCTCGCTACCAGCGGCTTATGCGCCGGGTCATCCGCGAGGGCGTGAAGACCAAGGTGCTGATGCTGTCAGCGACGCCGGTAAACAACCGTTTCAACGACCTAAAGAACCAGCTCCAGCTCGCCTACGAGGGCGAGTCGGAGAACCTTGCCCAGCACCTGAACATCTCGACGACGGTCGAGAAGGTCTTCAGCGACGCCCAGCGCGTCTTCAACGAGTGGTCCAAGCTCGCCCCGGAGGACCGCACGAGCGAGCGCATCCTTCAGATGCTCGACTTCGACTTCTTCGAACTCCTTGATTCGGTGACGATCGCCCGGTCACGCAAGCACATCCAGGCGTTCTACGACACCACAGAGATTGGTGCCTTCCCCGAACGGCTGCCACCAATGTCAATCCGTGAACCGCTGACCGACCTGGCGGACGCACCGAGCTTCAACGACATCTTTGAGCAGCTCCAAGCCCTCACCCTCGCCGTTTACACCCCACTCGCTTACGTGTTCCCGAGCAGGATCAGCAAGTATGAGGACCTCTACAACGTCACGGCAGGCAGCGCCCGTTCCAACCTCGGCCAGCAGGGGCGCGAGCAGGGCCTAAAGAAGCTCATGACCGTGAACCTCCTCAAGCGGCTGGAAAGTTCGGTTGACGCGTTCCGGCTAACGCTTGCGAAGATCGAAGACTCCGTAAACCGGACCCTGCAGCGACTCGACTCCCACGCAGGCCCACTCACAGAAGTGAGCGCTGACCTGGCAGGTCTCGACTTGGACGTGGATGACGAGGACGATGCGAACGTCGAGGCGCTCTCGTTCGGCGAGAAGATCAAGATCGACCTCGATGATCTCGACATCGAGTCCTGGCAGCGCGACCTGTGGAACGACCGCGAGACACTGCGCGAGTTGCTCGACGAGATGCGCAAAGTCGTCCCGGCCCACGACTTGAAGCTCCAGAAGCTCCAACAGCTCATCACCGAGAAGGCGGCTTGTCCCATCAACCCAGGCAACCGCAAGGTGCTGGTGTTCTCCGCCTTTGCTGACACCGCCAACTATCTCTACCGCGAACTCGCCCCCGCACTCCAGAAGGCTGGGCTGGAGACTGCCGTCATAACGGGCGGAAGCCAAGGCTCGAAAGCCACCTTGGGTACCGGGTTCGACTTCCAGCAGGTGATGGCGCTGTTCTCCCCGCGATCGAAGCAGCGTCACCTGACCATGCCGAAGGAAACCCGCGAGCTGGACGTTCTCATCGGCACAGACGTGATCAGCGAGGGCCAGAACCTTCAGGACTGCGATTACCTGATCAACTACGACATCCACTGGAACCCGGTCCGGATTATCCAGCGCTTCGGCCGTATCGACCGCATCGGCTCCGTCAATGCACAGATTCAGCTGGTGAATTTCTGGCCAGATATCTCCCTTGACGAATACATCAACCTCAAAGAGCGCGTCGAGAACCGCATGGTCATCGCCGACCTCGCGGGCACCGCGAACGACAATGTCCTCACCCTCGAGGACTCCGACGCCGCGTTCCGCAAAGAACAGCTCCGCAAGCTCCAGGATGAGGTCATCGAGTTGGAGGACGTCCGCACCGGCGTCTCCATCACCGACCTGGGCCTCAACGACTTCCGAATGGACCTGCTCGGTTACATCAAGGAGTACGGCGACCTTTCTACAGTCCCCAAAGGCCTTCACACCGTCATCCCAGCCGACCCCGCCAAGGGGTTGAAGCCGGGGGTGATCTTCGCGCTGCGAAACGTGAATGCCGACGAAAGCATTAACCGCGGCAACCGGCTCCACCCGCACTACCTCGTCTACCTCGACGACGACGGCAACATCGTCAGCGACCACACCGAAGCCAAGCACCTTCTCGACCTCATCCGCGGAGGTTGCCGCCCCTACAACGAACCGGTCACCGACGTTGTGCATGATTTCAATGCAGCTACCCGCGAGGGCGCGGAGATGGGCAAGTACTCCGAACTGCTCACGGATGCGATTCACTCGATGATCGATGTCACTGAGGAACGCGACATCGACAGTCTCTTCAGCGCAGGCCACACCACGGCCCTGACCCAGACCATCGCAGGTCTGGAGGACTTCGAATTGATCGCTTTTATCGCCGTCGTCGACCCCGTCCAGGGTGTACCAGCCAATGGCTGATCTGCTGTACCGATGGCCTGTTGCGGCGAAGTTCGGCAGCCGGGTGCCGAAGGAGAAGTTCTACGAGAACGGCCACGTCACTAACGCCATCCGGGAGAAGTTCGTCACCGAGGTCCAGCGCATCACCTGGGCGTACAAACTCGCAGAAGTTACGATTAATCTCCCCGGCAACCCTGCGGTGCCCGAGGTCCAGGTCTTCCAGATCGACGCTAAGATGGACGACGTGTCCGAGCCGGTGTTGACTGCGATCGACAAAGCGATCCCCTTCCCGGTTGTCTTCGAGATCACCCGCGGCGACGGCGCCAATCGGTCCGTTCGTATGGTCGCAGCACACAAGCAGCTCGGCGTCGGCGCACCCCAACTCAGCGCCTACTACTCGACCGGGTGGCAGCCCGCCAACGCGGAGAGGCAGCTCCTCCCGACCGCGATCACCCTGCCCGCCCTCTACACTGCGCTTCTGGGTCCGCTGACGCCGGTGACTGTGCGGCCGGGCGAGGAAATGTCGGACGTGGTGGCCAGACTTCAATCCGTGCGCAAGCTAGAACGGGAGATCGCGGCGCTGGAACGCAAGCTCCGCACCGAGCGGCAGCTCAACCGCAAGATCGACCTGCGCCGTGCCCTCAGGACAAAGCAATTAGAGCTAGAGCAACAGAGGTAAGCAATTGGAGAAACTACGCATGACGTCACCGAACCTGACCGACGCCAACATAGAAAGGCTCGCCGAGCTGTTCCCCAGCGTCGTGACCGAGACGCTCGATGTCGAGGGCAACCCCTCGCGGGCTATCGACTTCGACCTGTTGCGCCAGGAACTCTCCGACCACATCGTTGAAGGCCCCCGGGAACGTTACCAGCTCGACTGGCCCGGCAAGCGCGCCGCCGCGTTCACAGCCAACGCTCCCATCGCCAAGACCCTCCGGCCGGCGCGCGAGAAGTCTGTCGACTTCGACACCACGAAGAACATCTTCATCGAAGGCGACAACCTCGACGCCCTAAAGCTGCTCCAAGAGTCCTACCTTGGCAAGATCAAGCTCATCTACATCGACCCGCCCTATAACACGGGTAATGACTTCGTCTACAACGATGATTTTGCAGAGACGGCAGGTGAGTATCTGACAAGGTCTGGACAGGCAGACGGCGAAGGAAGTCGGCTCGTCGCCAATCCCGAGACAAACGGTCGATTCCACAGCGACTGGCTCAGCATGATCTACCCGCGGCTAAAGCTGGCGCGAAACCTTCTGGCCGAAGACGGGGCAATATTCATTTCAATTGATGACTCCGAGATCGAAGACCTAAAGAGGCTCGCAGCAGAGGTCTTCGGTGAATCTAATCACGTTGGCACCATGGTGTGGGCCGCTGGACGCAAAAATGACTCGAAGTACATCTCGGCTTCGCACGAGTACATCGTGTGCTTCGCGCGCAACCTTGCAGCGCTAAAGGAGTTAGGCGTTTCGTGGCAGATCAAGAAAAAGGGCCTCGACGCGATAAATGGGGAGTATAAGCGCCTTCGCCAACAGCATGGGGATGATCATTCCGTCGTAGAGAAGGGGCTGAAGACTTGGTACTCCGGCCTCCCGGACTCGGACCCGAGCAAGAGGAACAAGCACTACTCAAGCGTCGACGCACGGGGAATCTACTTCCCGAGCGATCTCCGTAAGCCTCAGCCGACATCTCGGTCACGATATGACATCGTTCACCCGGTTACGGGAAGAGCGGTCAACATGCACCCGAACGGTTGGTCTTTCGCGCCCGAACGAATGGAAGTTCTCCTTGCCGAGGATCGAATCCGGTTTGGCTCCGATGAGTCCACTCGGCCGACGCTCAAGGTCTATCTCGCTGAATCCGACAAGGAAGCACCCTACAGCGTCTTTTACCAGGACGGGCGGGGCGCCTCGAAGCGACTCGCGTCCCTCATGGGTGGCCAAGTGTTTGACTTTCCCAAGGACGAGACCGTACTCCAGACTCTGGTCGAGATGGTCACCGCGGGAGACGATATAGTTCTCGATTTTTTCGCCGGCTCGGGCACGACAGCGCACGCAGTTATGGATCAGAATCTTGCCGACGGAGGCAGCAGACGCTTTATTCTCGTGCAGCTCGATGAAAAACCGAACCCCAAGTCCGAAGCGGCAGCCCAAGGCTACTCCACCATCGCTGATCTGGCCCGTGAACGCATCCGGCGGGCCGGCACCCGGGTGATTGACAAGGCCGGTCTCGCTGGCGAGAACCTGGATGTGGGTTTCCGCTCGCTCAAGGTCTCCACCACGAACATGGCTGACGTTTTCAGGTCTCCCGACGAGACCGATCAGCTCGCTCTGGCCGATCTAGAGAGCAGCGTTAAGTCTGACCGTTCAGGTGAGGATCTGCTGTTCCAGGTGCTGCTTGACTGGGGGCTCGAACTTGCGATGCCCATCGCCGTCGAGCAGATTGACGGTCACGAGGTCTTCATCGTCGAGGATGGTGCGCTGACTGCTTGCTTCGGCTTGGACATCACACCAAATCTTGTGCGCACCATCGCTAAGCGCGAGCCCCTACGGGCGGTGTTCCGTGACGCAGGATTCGCCTCTGACGACGCCCGTATAAATGCCGAGCAGATTTTCCGCGAGATGTCTCCAGCGACAGAAGTAAAGGCGATCTGATCCTGATGAAGCTCCAGTTTAAGGTACAGCAGTACCAGACGAACGCGGTCGACTCGGTTGTTGATGTGTTCGCAGGTCAGCCCAAACACGACGGCATCTCGTACCGGATCGATCCCGGCAAGGTGAGGCCCGTTGCAAACCCAACCCTATTCGAGACCAGCCAGACACCCGACTCGGGTCTGCGAAACGCCGAGATCGCCCTTACTGGAGCGCAGCTGCTGGAGAACGTGCACAAGGTGCAGCAATCTCGGAACCTGCCGCTCTCAGCCCAGCTGGTCGACAGCAATGCCGCCCCAGGAGCCCCCAATTTAGATGTGGAGATGGAGACGGGGACGGGAAAGACATACGTCTACATCAAAACGATCATGGAGCTGTACAAGCGTTATGGCTGGTCGAAATTCATCATCGTCGTTCCTTCAATCGCCATCCGCGAGGGAGTGAAGAAGTCCTTAGATGTGACGGCCGAGCATTTCCAGCAAGCATACGGAACCAAGCCTCGGTCCTTCGTCTACAATTCGTCCCAATTGCACGAGCTCGAGCGGTTCAGCTCAGACGCCGGCGTGCAGGTGATGATCATCAACATCCAGGCCTTCAATGCCACTGGCGCGGACAACCGTCGCATCTACGACGTACTCGACGACTTCCAGTCGCGTCGCCCCATCGATGTCATCAGCGCGAACCGGCCGATCGTGATCATCGACGAACCCCAGAAGATCGGTGCCGCCAAATCGCTCGAAGCACTGTCGCGGTTCAACGCACTAATGATGCTGCGATACTCCGCCACACACAAGGTCGAGCACACTAAGGTCCACCGGCTCGACGCGCTCGACGCATACAACCAGAAGCTGGTCAAGAAGATTGCGGTTCGCGGCATCACCGTCAAGGGCCTAGCGGGTTCGACCGCTTTCCTGTACTTGGACGCGATCGAGATCGCCAAGGCTGCCAAGCCCAGAGCCAGGGTTGAGATCGAGGTGCAAACGAAAGGTGGCCCGATCAAGCGTCAGGTGAAGCGCCTCGACGTGGGCACCAACCTGCACGACCTATCCAACGGAATTGAAGCCTATAAGGGTCTCTTCGTTACCGAGATCGATGCCACCCGCGACGTCATCGAGCTGAGCAACGGTGACGTCGTCATCGCCGGTCAGCTGGCCGACCGCGACGTGACACAGGAAACGAAGCGGCGCATCCAGATTCGCGAAGTGATCCGCGCCCACCTTGACAAGGAGCGCGAGCTCTTCAGCCAGGGAATAAAGGTACTCTCCCTCTTCTTCATCGACGAGGTCAATAAGTATCGCGACTACGACCGCGAGGACACCCTCGGCGATTACGCCCGCGTGTTCGAGGAAGAGTACGCCGCCGTCCGCGATGAGGTGCTAGGTGAGCTCGCCCTCGACGAGGCCACCTCCGCCTATCAGGAGTATCTACGCCGAGATGACGTCCGTTCCGTGCACGAGGGTTACTTCTCAATTGACAAGAAGACTAAGCGTCAGGTCGAGGGCAAGGTGAGCGGTCGGGGGGACGACAAGGGCCAGTCGACCGACTCGGACGCGTACGACCTGATCCTCAAACAAAAGGAACGTCTGCTGTCCTTCGGGGAGCGGGTACGATTCATCTTCTCGCACTCTGCTCTGCGGGAGGGCTGGGACAACCCAAACGTATTCGTGATGGGCATGCTCAAGAAGAGCGACAACACCATCTCCCGCCGCCAGGAGATCGGGCGTGGTCTGCGCTTGGCAGTCGATCAACATGGCGAACGCATGGACAACCCGGTGACGGTGCACGACATCAACGAACTGACCGTGGTTACCGACGAGTCGTACACCGACTTCGTCGTCGGCCTCCAGAAGGAGATCGCGGAGTCCTTGGCTGCGCGGCCGCGCAAGGCGAGCATCAAATTCTTCTCAGGTAAGACGATCCAGACACCCAGCGGCGCGTTGGTCGTTGAGGAAGCACTTGCTCAGGCACTGTACAAGTACCTCATCAAGAATGACTACCTCAACGAGGACGACACCATTTCCGAGACCTACAAGCACGCGAAGGAGGCCGGAACTCTCGCCGAGCCGACCTCGGAGGTACTGGAGCCAGTAATCGACTTCGTCTGGCCGCTCGTGGATGCACTGTACGTCGACGTGCCCCTGCCGATCGATCACCGCAAGCCGAAGAGAATCCCGCTCAACGAGGAGAACTTCGCGAAGAAGGAATTCCAAGCACTCTGGAGCCGGATCAACCACAAGGCCGTCTACCAAGTCGAGTTCGACTCCCAGGAGTTGATCCGTAAATGCATCACGGTGCTCGACAAGCACCTGAACGTGGCCGCCATGCAGTACGTGGTGCAGGCTGGCCAACAGCGGGAGTCGCTGGACGCCGACGACCTCACCAACGGGGGCGGGTTCGCAGTGTCGACCACGCAGACCCACACCGAAGAGGTCAGTGCCGGTTCACAAGTGAAGTACGACTTGCTCGGGGAGATCACCGAAAAGACGCAGCTAACCCGCCGTACGGTCGCCGCGATCCTTCGTGGCATGTCCTCGGCGACGTTCGCGAAGTTCCGTCTCAACCCGGAGCAATTCATTACTGAGGCGGCTCGGCTCATCAACGAGCAGAAAGCGACTGTCATCGTCGAGCACCTAACCTACGACGCGCTGGAGGACCGGTTCGATTCGGCGATCTTCACCGAGAACCAGACTAAACAGGACCTTACGCACGCAGGCGGCATGTTGACTAAGCACATCTACGACTACGTTGTCACCGATTCGAAGATCGAGAGTGCGTTCGTCGCTGAACTGGACACCAGCAAGGAGGTCGCGGTCTACGCGAAGCTCCCACGCGGTTTCTTCATCCCAACCCCGGTCGGCGACTACAACCCGGACTGGGCGATCGCGTTCACCGAGGGCAGCGTCAAACACGTCTACTTTGTCGCCGAGACCAAGGGCTCACTCTCGACCCTCCAGCTGAAGGGCATCGAAGACGCCAAGATCGAATGTGCCCGCAAGTTCTTCGCATCCCTGAACGAGAAAAACGGTAACGACGTCACGTACGACGTCGTCACGGACTACAGCGAGCTCATGCAGCTCGTTGGTCCGAACGCGCAGGTGGCTGCCCAAACGGGGTTCGCGATGGCAAGCGATGCGAGCTGATCTGAGCTCGACGTGAAGTGACAGCGGTGGTGCGGCAATTCCCTCGGTCCATGCCGCGGACAAGGCCAAGTTCTGAATAGAAAGCGAGAGCATCAGCCGAATGACCTCCCTCATCTCCTGGCTCGATGCGTCCACCGAGGAAAACTCGAAGATGCGCGAGCTCGTTAAGCTCTTCGGCACGCCGGAAACTACAGACGACCTCGGCATGGGCCAGCTCCGCGACGCGATCAGCAACAGCTTGTTCCCAGGCACCTCTGTCCTTCATCTCGGCGCGCGCTACATGCTCTTAGTTCCGTGGGCCTACCAAACCGCACACCACGTCACCAGAAAACCGGAGGAGCTGCGGAAGCGGGCCGAGGAATCCGAGCGGCAGCTGATCGGCCGGCTCAAGGAGCTGGGTGAGAACAGCTACATCGGCCGCGATGCCGGCAGGAACGTGCGGCAGCTTCCTTCGGCGGCGTACTGGTCGGCGCTGCGCCGGTACGGGATTGTGGACCCGGAAACAGACCGTTCCGCCGTCGCACAGCTCATGTGCGCCGACGCCCCGGCTCCTGAGGAAGGCGAGAACGCCTACTCCGTCTGGAACGAGAGCCTCCCGAAGCCGCCCGACGGCTTCCCGCAGTCCGAAGAAAATGGACTGACGTTGTCCCACGAAGAAGCCCGCTGGCTCCAAGAACGCATCCTCACCACATGCCCGGGCACCCTGCTGGCACACGTTGTCGGGTCGGAAGTCAGCCCCGAGCGCGGACTCTGGGCTCCCTGGTTGGACCCGGCCTGCCGCAGCGCAGAGGGCGAACCCGCGCAGTGGCTCAAAGACGCTGAAGCGTTCTCCTTCATCCACAACGGGGCCACCATCCTGTATCAGCACACTCTCGCCGAGCTTTCCAGGATGACCTTCTCCGCTGACGAGGACACCCTCAGGCCAACGCGAGAGCTCCTGGAAGCATGGGAGGACCAACGTGGCAACAAGCGCAGCCTTCTCGCCGGCTGGGACGTGGATGATTACCTCAGCCGTGCCAAGGCGATGAACCACAGCATCAACGGCAACACAGCCGACTTTGCGCGGGCCATGCTTGCGGCAGCCTTGGACCCCGGCAAATTGATCGACAACGAAGACTTTCGTGCCGCCGTCGAAACCCGCGAAAGACTGATGAAGAAGTCCAACTCGCGGTTCCGCAACGAACGGCGACTCCGAGCCTGGAAGCCGCCAACGCAGGTCGCGTCTCTATCCTTTCGCTGGGCACAGGTCCGCAGGAACGTCCTGGACATCCACGCAGGACTCGCACTGGAAGGTCAGTTAAATGCTTGAGGCAGCAAACAGGCAGGCACTCACCCAGCAGCTGCGCCCGCCGGCAGGATTCCGGCTCACCCACGCCGTCGGCACGACGTTCACGCTGGACATGACCAGCGCCCTGTCGGTCCCGCTGAGCTTCGTGGCCGGCTCGGGCGAGGAATTCACCAATCCGGTGGCCGTCCTCAGCGCCCTCCGCAAGGTCTCCGACCGCGTGGACATCTTTTGCCAGGCAGGCCACATCAAGGCACCTTCGGACGCGTCGGACCTGCTCGCGCTGCTGGAGCCAATGGTCCACCAGGTCAGCGTCAAGCGCGGGCTGTTCCACCCCAAGGTCTGGCTCCTTGAATTCGAAAATGACACCGAGCGCCGCTACCGCTTCCTGTGCAGCAGCCGTAACCTCACCACCGACGCCAGCTGGGACCTCCTCGTCCGGCTGGACGGCGAACCCGTGCAGGGTACCGAAGATGCCGGCCCGGACAGCGGACCCTTGGCGCGGTTCATCGCCGGGCTCCCGGACCTCTGCACCGTAAAGCCCGACGCCGACAGGCTGGCCAGAGTGCGCGGCCTCGCCTCCCGCCTGGCGGAAGTCCGCTGGGACATGCCCGAGGACATCCACCGCTTGACCTTCCGACCGATGGGCATGGGCGACGAGTTCGAACAAGGCTCGATCGTGGCCCACCTCCGCGACCCGGAGAACTTCATCGCGCTCAACAACAAGACCGGGGACGCTGCCTTCTTGGGCCGGGACAAACTGGTCATCTCGCCCTTTCTCGATGACAGGCTGATAGGCAGGCTGCAAGACCGCTGGACGGAGAACCTCTACATCTACTCTCGGGGTGACCAGCTGGACCTCCTGAACGAGAAAACGGTGGCCGATACCCGCACGTCCTTCAAAGCCTTTGACGAGCTCGGTATCCCCGAGTCGGCGGAGTCAGGAGTAAGCGATACGGACGAATCCGGGGTCCTGCGCGTAGCCGAAGACCTGACCGGCCTGCATGCCAAGGCGTACTTCTGCGACTACGACCATTTCACCTACGCTCTCCTGGGTTCCGCCAACGCCACCGAAGCAGGATTCACCAAGAACGTGGAGTTCCTGCTGGAAATGCGCGGAACCAAGAAACGCCTCGGGGTGCAGCGCATCAGGGAAAGCCTGAAGGACGTTCCCTTCGCCGTCTATGACGGCGAAGGCGGCCAAACCCGAACCGAAGAGGACGAGGCTGCTTTCCGGCTGGAGAACGCCCTGCGGGACGCTGCAGCGAACGGGTTCCTCCTCGACGCCGTCCCCGATGACGGAACCAAGAACACGTTCACGGTGACCGTTTCGCACGACTGGTCACCGACGCCCAAGTTCACCGCGAAGCTACGGCTCCTCTCGCTCCCCCAGCCGAGCGCCGTCGTCGAGCCTTCCGGCGGTCACCACGAACATGCCTTCCATGCGATACCGCTCGCAGACGTGACCCCGTACCTGGTGCTGACGCTGGAGGACCCGGTAGCCAGGCTGTCCAAGAGCAGCGTGATCCAGGGCAGCCTGCGCACCGATCCTGCGGGGCGGCTGGATGAGATCATCGCCCGCCAGCTGGACGATCCGCAGAAACTCCGCCAGTTCCTGCTGTTGTTCCTCACGCCGGAAGATGCCCTGCCGGGGTCCGGAACCGGCGCCGGCTGGTTCGCCGGCTCCGGGTTCGGGGACGGGTCCGCCGCGGGACTCTTTGAGGCGATGGTGGGCGCCATGGCCGGTCCGGACGCCGCTTCCGTGTTCCCGGACTTGAAGGTCGTGATGGACCGTCTGCTCGCCCTTCGCGGCGATGATCCGGAGATTCAGCAGCTGCACTCACTGTGGACGGCAGCCACCGAGGCATTAGACATGGGGGAACTTCATGGGGTTTGATGCAACGCCCGCACTGGACGGGCTCCGCGGCTTTCAGCGCCGGACCGTGGAACACGTTTTCAAGCGCCTCTACCTGGATGACCAGCCGGCGAACCGCTTCCTCGTGGCGGATGAAACCGGCCTGGGCAAGAGCATGGTGGCCCGCGGCGTCATTGCCAAAGCGATTGAGCGCCTCGACCAGCGGGACTCCGGCGTGGACCGGATCGACGTGGTCTATGTTTGCTCCAACGCCGATCTGGCCAAGCAGAACCTCGGCCGGCTGAACGTTACTGGGCAGAAGGATATCATCGAGTCCGGCCGGCTGACACTTCTGCCCACCGAGCTGGCGAAACTTAACGCTCCTGCTGCACCGGGGACCCGGAAGCGCGTCAACTTCATCTCGCTGACACCGGGCACCTCGTTCAACGTTGGCGGTGCCACCGGCCAGGCCAAGGAGCGGGCCGTGCTCTTCCGCATCCTCACGCAGCTGGGCGTCATCGACGAGGAACAGCATGCGGACGCCGTCGAGCTTCTCCGGGTGGGCGCCTCCACTCAGCGTTTTGGGCGCCGCGTCCAGTACATGCACGAGCAGTTCCCAAACGGCTTCGCCGTCCCACTGCGGAACCGCTTCCGCACGCTGGCCCACCAAAGCGGCAACCTTCCCGCTTTCCGCAAGGCGCTGCGTGAGGCCGTCCGCGACGGGGCGGCGACAGTCCAGCCCCGCATGAGCGCCATTATTGGCGGGCTCCGGGGCGACCTGGCCCAGGCGGGACTGGAATGCCTGGAACCTGACCTCATCATCCTGGATGAGTTCCAGCGCTTCCGCGACCTGCTCTACTCCCCCGGCACCGCGCCCGACGACGAGGATCCAGCGGCAGAGCTTGCCCGGCAGTTCCTGAACTACAAGGGCGCCAAATTGATCCTTCTCTCGGCCACACCGTACAAGGCGCACACGGGAGCGAACGAGGCCGACGGCGACGACCATGCCGCTGACTTCCGGCAGCTGCTGCGGTTCCTGAGCAGCGAGCGTCCGGGGTACATGGAAAGCGTCGAATCGGACCTGGATGACCGGCGGACACAGCTGTTGAAGCAGGTTCCGGACGATGCGCTGACGCATCGCATCGAGGACGGCCTCAAGATGTTCATGAGCCGGACGGAGCGGCCGCAGCTCGGCAAGGACGACATGCTGTCCGTGATCGAGATGGCACCGACCGATGTTCGGGCCGGGGACCTCACCAGCTACAAATCCCTGTCTGCGCTGTTCCGTGCCGCGCGCACCGGCAGCCCGATGGAGTATTGGAAGTCCGTGCCGATGTTCGCGCACTTCCTGACGGACTACAAGGTCGGCAGGATGCTGGACGGCCGGGTCCACTGCGACCGCGAGGCCGTTGACCCGGTGCTGCCGGCCCTGGCCACCATCGACCCCGATGCGTATCGCAGCTATGGCGCCGTGGAGACTGACAACGCCAAATTCCGGGCCGTGCGTGAACATACCGTCGGGCGGGGCTGGTGGAAGCTCCTGTGGATGCCGCCGTCACTCCCGTATGTGCAGCCCTCCGGGGCTTTCGCGGAGGTGGGCCCGAATGTCACCAAGCAACTGATTTTCTCGGCGTGGAACGCTGCCCCAACAGCGATCACCACGATGCTCTCTTACGAGGCCGAGCGGCAGATCCTGGAAGGGTCGCCGCTGCACGGGGAAAATTCTGCCGAGGCCCGCAAGCGCTTCCGTGGCCGACTCAGATTCCGAGTCCGCGACGGCGAGCCCCAGGCCATGTCGACGCTGGCGCTGTTCATCCCCCACGCTGCTTTGGCACTGGCAGGTGACCCGCTGGAGAGTGCCTCCCTCAGTGGTTCCGTGGTGCCCGGAGACGCCGTGCGGGATGTGGCGGCAGCTGCCGGCGCCGCTATGGTTGGCGGCGCCGTCGTCGACTCAACCAGTCGCCTTGGCGCCTGGGCGTCCTACTTCTCGGTGCCCGACGCTCTGCCGGCAGAGTGGAAGAACGATGCGAAGCTGGCCACGCGCGAGCTGCGGGACCTGGACGATTTCACCCAACGGCAGGGCAAAGCCTCGGACGGCGGGGACGCCGAGCAGGATGGTGGCTCCGAGGCAGGGCTCTATCTGGCCCACGTGGACCGGATGCTGGAGGCCTCCGCCGGCGAGCCGGCCGGCTGGGAGGAAGGCCTTGAAGACCTGGCCGTCAACTCCCCCGCCAACTGTCTCTACCGGGCCCTGAAGCGGGTTGTTCCCGACGACTTCGACGGCGCCGAAACGTGGAAGGCTGCCGTGTTCGCGGCAACGGGAATGCGCACACTGTTCAATCGCCTCGATGTCACCGAGCTGCTGGACAAGCTCTACCCCGAAGGCGGCTACTGGCAGAAGGTCCTGCGCTACTGCGAAGAAGGGAATCTCCAGGCTGTTCTAGACGAGTACGTCTTCCAGCTCCGCAGCCAGCAGGGACCGGAACCTATCGATGGTACGAACCTCTGGGACCTAGCCAACGACATCCGGCTTTCTCTGTCCCTCAAGCCAGCGCAGATGCTCGCCAAGTATCCCGACAAATCACACGACGACCTCAGGATGGGCGTCCGCTTCGCCGTCCGATACAGCAACGCGAAGACCGACGACGGCGACAGCAACCGCATGCCGGACGTCCGTCGCGCCTTCAATAGCCCCTTCTGGCCGTTCGTGCTGGCCTCAACGTCTGTGGGTCAGGAAGGCATCGACTTCCATTGGTGGGCGCACTCGGTCATTCACTGGAACGTGCCCGGAAACCCGGTTGATTTCGAACAGCGAGAGGGCCGGGTTCACAGGTATCTGGGGCATGCAGTGCGGAAGAACGTTGCTGAAGCCCATGGTGCTGCGGTGCTGAAACCTGGGGTGACGGATCCGTGGGGGACGTTGTTCTCGGTGGCCGCCTCTGAGATCGCTGCACGGCCAGAGGATTCCAGTACGGAGTTCGCCCCGCACTGGATTCACCCGGGAGTGCACAAGATCGAGCGGCGGCTACTGGACCATCCGCTGAGCCGTGATGTGCCGCGAACCAAGCACATGTTGGCCGGGCTGGCGAAGTACCGGCTGACGCTGGGCCAGGCTCGGCAGGATGACTTGCTGGGGCTGATCAAGGATGGGACGGAAAGTAAGCCACTGAATCTGCGGCCGTGAATTGAGCTCGGATGCTAACGCCGAAGGAACACATCAGCAGTTCCGTGACTCGATCCCCAGGGCAGCCGATCGAAAAAGCCCGGCCCACGACCGAATGGCGATTTGACGGCTGTGTGTTTGATATGTCGGCGTGCCGTCATACCATGCAGTGTCATGAAAGAAGTCAGAATCTGTGCCCTGCCAAAGTGTAACAAGCCCATCCCCGTCGGTCGTCGAAGCGATGCCAAGTACTGCTCAAAACAGTGCAATGCCAACTCTCACTATTTCCGGCATGGTGACCGGATCAGGGCTCAGTATGCCGAGGAACACCCGCCAGTCGCGGAGGTCCGCCAATGCGATTGGGAGCCATGCGGCAAGGACTTCGTGAGGGGCCGCTCCGATCAAGTCTATTGCTCCCCCAGCTGCGTCAAAAAAGCCTCAGCGGCCCGGCACGCCGATGAGATCGCTGCCAAGAACGCCGCAAAGAAAGAGGAACGCCGGCGGCTACGATTGGCTCGTATGGCACGCCCCCGGCCCGTCAAACCTTGCACCTTTGAGGGCTGTGGCATTACCAGTGAAACTGACCCCACGGGCCAGTTCCGAGGCGACATGTGCTTCCGGCACTACCAGCAGGAGTACCGCGCCTCTAAGCGCGCTGCAGAGTTCCCTCGCATCTGTTTAGGCCCGTTCTGCGCAGTGGACATCTCCCGCACACGGATCAACAGGTACTTCTGTAGCCCCTCGTGCCGGACGGCCGCTCATGTACTGCGGACCGACCGGGAGACCTACTTGACTCGGAAGTCCCTTGTGCAGGGCAAGCGCCGGGCGCTGAAGTACGACAACCCGGGCTACGAGGCATTCACCTACGAGCAGTGGCTGGATGTCCTGGTCGCCTGCGACTTTCGCTGCACTTACTGCAACTCGCAGCCACACCGCCTGCAGATGGACCATGTCTTTCCGCTCGCCAAGGGTGGTCCCCACTGCCTTTCCAATGTGACCCCCGCCTGCGCCCGCTGCAATCAGTCGAAGCATGACAGCACGCTCGAAGAGTGGGAAGCGCGCAAAGTGCGCAGGGCCTTGAAGAAAAGGAGGAGCTATCTCTTCGCAGATTAGAGCGGGCGAACGTGAAGCAATACGGCCGCAGAACTTGGCGCACGACGCCAGCGGGCCACGGCTCTTCGTCTTAGATCAGCCGAACGGGGCGCGTCGTGGCATCAACTTTGACTGGCCTGGTGTTTGCTCGTGCCTTCAGTCGGAGCACCGTGGACCACCCGGAATAGACGCGGGTCCCGGGCCCGCGAACGTCCTTGAACTGGAGCGGCGATGTGTTTAGAGGCATTCTCAGCGAACTACTGTGCCACCGCAGCGGCCGTGGCATACACATCAGCCGGCATCGGCCGGTGCAGCTTCCAGGTAATCGCAATCGGTTTCTCGCCAGCGTGCTGCACGTAGTCCACCTGGCCCAGGCACGTGTAGGGAACGGTCAGTCCGGTCTCGTCGTCCGCAGTATCCCGCGTAAAGATTAGGATCTTCGAGCCGTGCGAGGCCCGATCCAGATACCGCCTCCCTGTCGGGCTTCCGGGCGAGGTCGCGTTCTGCGACTCCCAATGGAACAGTTCCGGGCTGATGGCGTAGTCCTTGTACATAGTCGTCGCTGAGTGCTTCTTGTCATCCTTGTTGAGGGTCACAAAGAAGGCGTCGGTAGACGTAGCCGGGCACCAGGCCACACCCTCACGGTGCTGCACGTTCTTGCCGAGCTCCAGCGAGCCGTATTGCAGGGCCGCCAGGACCTCTTCACGGCGGTACGTCGCATGCGAAAGTAGCGGAACATGTTGCAGGCCGGCACCGAGACCCTTGGCAGCATGCTTGGAGGCAGCAACTCCCAGCTTCACAATCTGGCGGATCTCGCTGCACACAAACTGGTAGCCGCGCAGGTAGTCCAGGCCGGCGTCGTACGTCTGAAAACCGCCGCCGTCATCCCACAGCGTGTAGAACAGCATCCGGGCGAAAGTCTGCTCGCGCATTCCGAGCTCCGCGTAGCGGGGCGCACCGGGGCCGACCAGCATCGAGTACGCCTCGGCGCGTTCCAGGTCGTCCACATGGATAAGCGCAGCCATGCGACCCAGGAGCCTCTTCTCATCGGCATCCGAGAGCTCCTCGATCCTCCCGCTGAGGGCCGCCTCCAACGGCGAGAACCCTTCGATCAGCCCCGCCTGTCGAAGATAACCGGTCCAGGAATCCCTGGTCGAACGGTAGATCGACTTCACGTCGTTCCCGGACTGCTCCAGATAAGCCTCCAGTTCGGTCTCGGCATACGAGGCGATGTCCCGGACCAGCTGTGCCCTGTTGAACCGCAGCTGGGCCTTGATGTTGTCCAGCACCACCTTCTGCGCCACCCGGTCCAGCACAATTTGGGAGCCCGAGGGCAGGTATGGGAACTCGTCCTCGACGGCCTTCTCCAGCTCCTTGCGCCCGTAGCCGGTGAGCGCCCGGTAGCGCAGATCGAAGCGGAACTCACGCCGTTGCTGGCCGATGAAGTCCATAACGGTCAGCACGGCCTTGCCCTCGGCACGGCGCAGCCCACGCCCCAGCTGCTGGAGGAAGATCGTGGCGCTCTGCGTGGGCCGGAGCAGCAGGATGGTGTCCACCTGCGGCAGGTCCAGGCCTTCGTTGAAGAGGTCGACGGCGAAGATGCAGGTGATCTCCCGCCGCCGGAGGCGCTCCAGCGCCGCTGCGCGGTCGGCCTCGTCGGTGCTGCCGTCGACCGCAACGGAAGCGATACCTGCCCGGTTGAACACTTCGGCCATGTAATGGGCGTGCTGGACCGAGACGCAGAAGCCGATGGCCCGCATCTGGTCCGTGCTGGTGACTTTGTCGCGGAGTTCGCGGATCACCTTGGCGGCGCGGGCATCGTTGCCCGTGTAGAGGTTGTTCAGCTGAGTGGTGTCGTAGTTGCCGCGCTTCCATTCCAATTGGCTGAGGTCGACGTCGTCCGACACACCGAAGTAGTGGAACGGCACCAGCAGGTCAGCGTCCAGGGCGTCCCACAGCCTAAGCTCACTGGCGGTGCGGCCGTCGAAGAACTGCTTAGCGACGTCGACGCCGTCGCCGCGTTCCGGCGTCGCGGTGAGCCCGAGGAGCTGCTGCGGCTGCAGGTGGTCCAGCAGACGCCGGTACGTGGGTGCCATGGCGTGGTGGAATTCGTCAATCACGACTACATCGAAGAAGTCTGGCTCCAGCTGTTCGATGCCGAGCGAGGACAGCGACTGGACGGAGGCGAAGATGTGCTTCCACTGTCCGGGTTTGTGCTCCCCCACGTAGAGCTCGCCGAAGGCGCCGTCCTGCATGACGTCACGATAGGTGCGCATGGCCTGTTTCAGGATTTCCTGCCGGTGGGCGACGAAGAGCATCTTCAGATCGCGGCCGGCCGATTCGCACAGGCGCTTATAGTCCAGGGCAGCAATGACGGTTTTGCCGGTACCAGTGGCAGCGACCACGAGGTTGTGGTTGAAGCCCTTGAGACGCTCGGCTTCCAGATCCTCGAGCATTTCCTCCTGGTGGAGGAACGGCTGGACTTCGAGCCCGGTGGCCGCGCCTGGGACTGCCGTGCGCCGGCCGCCGTTGCGTTCCAGGGCGGCGTCCAGCTTTTCGCCGTCGCGTTCCGGATCGTAGCTTTGGAAGGCGCGCTGCTCCCAGTAGCTGTCAAAGGTGACCTCGAACTTCTGCAGCAGTGTTGGTGTGCCGACTGAGCTGAGCCTGACGTTCCACTCGAGGCCGTCAAGGAGGGCAGCCTGGCTGAGATTGGAGCTGCCGACGTAGGCAGTGTCGAAGCCGGAGTCCCGGCGGAACAACCAGGCCTTGGCGTGCAGGCGGGTGGCCTGGGTTTCGTAGTTGATCTTCACTTCGGCGCCGTACCGCGTGACGAGCTCGTCGATGGCGCGGCGTTCTGTGGCGCCCATGTAGGTGGTGGTAATGACTCGGAGTTTGGCGCCGCGCTCCTTGAGCTCTTCGAGCGCCGGCTGGAGGAGGCGGAGGCCTGTCCATCGGACGAAGGCGCAGAGAAGATCGACGGTGTTGGCGGATTCAATTTCCGTACGGAGCTCGGCTGCAAGGTTCGGATCGTCCTTGCTGTTGGTCAGTAGCGCGGATTCGCTCAGCTTGGTGGTGGGGCGGCGGAGTTGTCTGCGTTTTAGGGTGTCCCGGCGGTGGAGGGAGTGGAGCTGGGTGGGCCCGGCGGCGATTCGGTCCGTGGTGTTCAGCTCTTGGAGGAGGCGGTTTGCCAGTGCGACTCGGTCCCCTGGCTTGGCCGCTGTGAGGGCCCGGCGGACGGCTTCGGCAACGTTGCGTGCGAGGATCTCTGGAGCGTCATCGTCTTCCACCTGCGCGAACGTGGGCTGTAGCTCCGGTTCGTTGTTTAGTACGCTACCCAGCGCGTCCGTACTGAGAAGTTCATACAATCCCTCGGGCAGCCGCTTCGTCGCCCGTCCCCCAATGAAGTTAGTCACCTCGCCAGGGTATTGTCCGGCGTCCGGACTACCAAACGTCCAGTGTCCGTGTCTATCGCGACATGGTCTTTGGCTGGGACCGGCTAACCCAATTATATGGAGTGGCGCGGCGACTCGAAAACACAAGGCTTCTTGCGCCATACGATCCTGGACTTCAAATCATTGCAGCAACGACTACGTCGTCTGCGGGGCGGGATGGCAAAAGTTCCCGGTAGCCGTCCAAATGCTTCCCATTGCGGAAGTAAAATAGACTGTACCCAGACTGGAGGAATAAACGTGGGGGAAAACCCTGATTATTGGACGACAATAGCTACAGTCATACCGGTTCTGGCTTTGACATTAGCGACAGTCTATAAGAACAACAAGTGGCACAGTCTCAGCACGTTTGATCGTCGCTGGTCGGCAGCTTACGGAATTGTCCTTGTCATCCTGCTTGCCTATGTGGAGTATCTTTCCCTCGCACATCTGCAAGAGCGCTCATCGAATGCGCTTGCAGAACGTCTCGCCTTGATTGTCGTTTCAGTCATCGCATTCCAAGTAATCGCGTTGCCGCTGTTGCCGCTTGGATTGATCGCCCTCCATGATCTCCATCCCCAGGTACGCAGGGCTAAGCGCTCACTGCGTGTGTCTGAAAAGGAATTCAAGGTGCTTCAAAAGCGATACCGTCGCGAAATGAAGGCTTTGAGCAGGATGGAACTGGAGATGCAAATTGAAGCCAGCGAACAGATCATAGGCGAGCACGATCTAGTGTTCTCTGCAGATGGGACAGTGCGCCCGGACGTTCTCACGAGAGTCCCAAGACTTCATGAGGCTCGCGAATCCCGAAAGTTAATCAACCAAAGTCGGTTGAAGTTCGACAGGAAGATAGACAAACACGCAAAGAAGCTGCGACGGGCGCGCCGAAGGCAAGAGGAAGCCCTGGCCCGAAGAACCAAGAGTGCGGCTCGCGTCGGTCACTCGAGGCTGCTATAGCGTGTGCCGGCATGCGTTGAGTCTGCTCACGCATGTCCACCAGCTTCTCCGCGTTGCTGTTCAACTGGCAGAGCAGGTAGGCGCAGATGACGGCTCCAACTACAGAGACCACCGCATAAGACATCCGGTTCAGCTGGTGCCCGGAACGGCGATGGCGCACTCAATGAAGCACTGCCGACGCGTTCACCAAAGTGGAAGCGGTGAAGGCGCCGAAGACTGCCTTGGGCAGGACGGAGTCCGGCCCGGCGCGTACGGCAGGCGGGACGCATTGGCCTGCTCCACGAGGCCGGAACTGCGCCACCACCAGGCTGGCCGGCACACGTCTCCGAACAGCTGCCCCCCTGTGAAAGACGGTTGCGGGCTGGCCGGCCCGCCGGCACCAGAGGTGCGCATCACAGTGCCGCTGGTCAACGCCAAAAGATGCGGTGACCCAGCAGCTTGATATCAGCACATAGCCGGCCTTGTCTTAACTGCAGGTCTCAAGAGCCGTGGAAGGGGTATCCGGCACCGGGCATGCATTTTTGACCGCTGCCCATAATGGCGCACAATGTCACCCGCACCGGTCTTGCAAGAGATACTTAGGGAATGATCACCGTCGTCATTGACACAAATATTCTAAAAATGTCCCCCTACCTTACCCGCCCAGAGTGGTTTTCACTGTCGGCGCATAACGCTAACGGGAAGGTCAGGCTATTGGTTCCCGAAGTGGTGGTCATGGAAGCCGTCAATGTCGTTCCTAGGGATAGGGTTACCCAAAGAGACGATTTCTCCAAGGCGAAAGTCGGTGAGTTTGGCCTACAGGATAATGTCAACGAGATAGTCCAAACCATCCAGGATCGCATTGATAGTTATGAAAGTGCATTGAGTAAAAAACTCACAGAACTGGGAGTTGAGGTGGTGCCCGTACCGGAAGTACCCCATCTGGAGGTAGCAAGGCGCGCCTCCCGGACAATAGCTCCCTACAAGGCCAAAGCCACCAAGGACAACTACAGGGATACTCTCATTTGGCTCACGTTAATCGACGTGGCGACAAGACACTCGACCGATGAAGTGTGGTTCGTCAGCGACAACACTAGTGATTTTGGGGATCCGGCAGTATCAAGGCAGAAGATTGCTGAGGGCGATGGAGCGGCAGAGGAAATATCAACGCCTTGGAATCAGCAGCTGCAGGAGGAACTGTCCAGCCATGGCTTGCAGGATCGGGTTAAGTACGTCAGAAGCCTCGCCTCTCTAGCCCAACACGTATCCGCCTTGTACGGTCCCGTTGCAGCTGAAGAACTTGATCTACTTACCAAGGCAATCAACCTCGACTTACTGGCCAACATGCTCAACAAAGAGATCATGACGTTGACGGTCCCCGCTAGAGACGTCGCGCTGGAGCCAACTGTGTCTGTTGCCGAAGTTAACGAGGTTCTGTCCACCGACTTGGAGTGGAAGTTTTCGGATGCAGCCAACAGCGGCGAAAAGGACTGGACGGCAAACTACGTTGTGGATCTAGAAGCAGTGGTGCTCGGATTCTCCAGTGATCTTTCGGAAATGCTGTCAATCGACACCAAAGTACTCCGCGTCTCAGGAACGGTGAAGTTCAGCAACGTAGGGCGTCTGCAGGAGTTTGAAATCGCCAGAATTGAAGCACTTCCCGACGATCCGAACCGCGGGTTGTGGGATTTGTTCGACCAAGCTGGTTTTGGTGAGTCCAGCGGCGTTGGCACATATCTGGCCACCCAGTTCCGCAGCGGTGTAACCCTGCCACCTCACATTATCGACAGCATCACGAAACTCGGCGGACTCTCCAACATCACCATGCCACCCCACATCATCGACAGCATGACCAAACTCGGCGGACTCTCCAACATCACCATGCCACCCCACATCATCGACAGCATGACCAAACTCGGCGGACTCTCCAACATCACCATGCCACCCCACATCATCGACAGCATGACCAAACTCGGGGAGCAAGCGCTTGTTGACGAGGATGATCCAGACGTACAGGGGCATAGGGAAGATACGAACCCATAGCGCACGGCGGTTTTTCGCGGGCGTCTGCCACCCCCTCGGCCGGTGGCCACGTATTTCGCCTTGGCCACGACAGCGTCGTTGGCCATCGCGCACAGCGACGAGACCGGAGGAGAACTGCACCACCAGGCCGCCGAGGAACGCAGCGCAAAACAGCTGCTCGCCAATCTGCAGGGCGACGGAGAAGGTCAGCGCGGAAAAGGGCGCGCCCGGCCACAGCCGGGCGCCCCTAGTGTGCCCGAATCAGCGAAGTGGTTCACGGCGTTGATTCAGTCGACGAGCACCGGCTCCTTGTCACGCTCCGAAGTCTCGACAACCGGCGCAACCTTCCCGTTCCGGTGGTGCAGCCAGTTCGCCACCGCCAGAAGCGCCACGAGTGCGAAAGTGCTCAGGAGCTGGGGACGGGAATCCTCGCCGATGAAGCCCACCGTGAAGATCGCGGCGAGGATGACCAGGCCAAATACCGTGAGCCACGGGAAGCCGGGCATCCGCAGGGGAAGCTCCGTCCCGTCGCGGTCGGCGCGGAGGCGCAGGGCGAGCTGGGCCAGGAGCGCGGAGGTCCACACCAGCAGGCAGGTCGAGCCCACGATGTTGAGCAGGACCGGAAGGACCTTCTCGGGGAATGCCAACTCCAGCACAACCGTGACAACACCGAAGGCGACGCTGGCCAGGACCGCGACAACCGGGACCCGGGCCTTGGACACCGAGGCAAGCAGGCGTGGTGCTTCACCCCGCTCCGCCAGGGAGTACGCCATCCGTGAAGCACCGTAAAGGTTGGCGTTGAGTGCGGAGAGCAGAGCCGCCACAGCCACCAGGGTGATGGCGGTGGCCGCGCCGGGCATGCCGGCCGCATCCAGCACCGCGGCGAACGGGCTCTTCAGCCCCGCCGAACCCACGGGAACAACAGCGGCGATAACGAAGATCGCACCGATGTAGAACACCAGGATGCGCCACAGCACCGTCCGGACTGCCTTCTTCACGCTGCGGGCAGGCTCGGCGGTTTCAGCTGCCGCCACGGAGACGATCTCTGTGCCGCCGAACGCGAATGCCACCACGAACAGGGCTGTGGCAATCCCGGCGAAACCGCTGGGTGCGAAGCCTGCTCCGGTGAAGTTGGACAGGCCCGGCGACTGCACGCCCGGCAGCCAGCCGAAGAGCAGGGCTGCGCCCACCAGGAGGAACCCGACGATTGCCGCCACCTTGAGCAGCGCAAACCAGAACTCGAACTCGCCGAAGTTCTTCACACTGGTGAGGTTCACAGCAGTGAGCACCACGATGAACACGAAAGCCATCAGCCATACCGGCAGGGCCGGGAAGATGGTGGCCAGCAGGCCTGCCGCACCGAGCGCTTCCGCGGCGATGACCACCACCAGCTGCAGCCACCAGAGCCAGCCCACCGTTGCGCCGGCCACCGGCCCGTAGGCCTTGGCGGTGTAGACGGAGAACGCGCCGCTGTCCGGGTTGGCGGCGGCCATCTCGCCGAGCGCCCACATCACCAGGATGATGAGCGTGCCGGCCACGAGGTAGGAGATCAGCACCGCCGGGCCGGCAGCCTGGATGCCCGCGCCGGAGCCGATGAACAGGCCGGCACCGATGGCGCTTCCCAGGCCCATCATTGTGAGCTGGCGGGGTTTAAGGGCCGCGCCGAGGGCGCGGGCAGACGTCTTTGTCTGTTGTTCCATGGGAATTCCTCTGGTTGTAGGTGGAACGGGTTGGTAAAGGGTCAGTCGATTGTCGAGGCTGCGTGGGCTTCCAAAATCCGGAGCACGCGGTCGTTGGAGGCGGGATCGGCAACGGTGATCCGCACGCCGTCGCCCTGGTACGCCCGGACCATGACGCCGGCGGCGTCAAACGCGTCCACCAGTCTGGCCCGGAGGCTCTCATCCGCACGGATCCACAGGAAATTGCCCTGGCTCGGCTGCAGTTTCCAGCCCTGGGCTTCGAGCTGCGCGCCCATCCGGGCGCGCTCCTGCTTGACGGCGGCCACGCGTGCTTCCATCTCCTCCCCCGCGTCCAGCGAAACGATGGCTGCCTTCTGGGCCAGCGCGCTCACGGAGAAGGGAAGGGCGGTCCGGCGCAGCCCTTCAGCAATTGCCGGCGCCGCGACGGCGTATCCCACGCGCAGGCCGGCGAGCCCGTAGGCCTTCGAGAAGGTGCGCAGGATGCAGACGTTCGGGTACCGGCGGTAGAGCGCCAGTGAATCGGGGCCGCTGCCCGCTTCGGCGTATTCCACATAGGCCTCGTCGATCACCACGAGGATGTCCGAGCGGACCGCCTGCAGGAAGGCCTCGATGCGTTCATGGCTGATCGGCACGCCGGTGGGATTGTTGGGGGTGCAGAGCAGGATCACCTTCGTGCGGGCGGTGACGGCCGCGGCCATGGCCTCGAGGTCGTGGCCCTCGGCGTCGTCCAGCGGGATGCGGACCGGCCGGGCGCCTGCCAGCTCAACCAGGATGGGGTATGCCTCGAACGAGCGCCACGCGAAGATCACTTCATCCCCGGCGTCGCACAGTCCGGTGATGATCTGCTGAAGGACGCCCACGCTGCCGGGTCCCACCGCCACCTCTTCGGCGGTGACGCCCAGGTGCCCGGCGAGCCGTTCGCGGAGTTCGACGGCGGCACTGTCAGGGTAGCGGTTCATCGTGCCGGCCGCCGCGGCCACCGCAGCGGCGGCAGCGGGCAGTGGCTCATAGTGGCTTTCGTTGCTGGCGAGGGCGGCAATGTCCACGCCGGCGCTGCGCCGGCCCGGGACGTAGGGCGGAAGTCCGGCCACCGCGCCACGCAGGGTGGGAAGCGCGGTTTCGGGTTCGGCCAGGAGCTGATCAGGGGTCATGAGGATCGATCATGTTGTGACCCGGCCCACAATGCAAGATACCCTCAACCCATTGGGACTTCTGCTCAACTTCTACTGTGTGTGGTGAAAATATGACCATCGCGAACTCTCGCACCCTCGATTCCCTCGACGGCCGGATCATCCTGGCCCTGGACAAGGATCCCGAAGCCAGCGCCCTGGCACTCTCGCGGACGCTCGGCGTCGCACGCAACACCGTCCACGCCCGGCTGGCCCGGCTCGAGCACAGCGGCGCGCTCCGCTCCTTCAGCCGGAGGCTGGACCCAGCCGCGCTTGGCTACGAACTCATGGCGTTCCTCTCACTGTCCATCAGCCAGACCCGGACCGGCGCGGTGGAAGACGGACTCGCCGCGATCCCGGAGGTCATCGAGGTGCACGCCACCACCGGCGACGCGGACCTCATGGCCAAGGTGGTGGCACGCGGTACGGCCGACCTCTACCGCATCACCAACGAGATCCTGGAAATCGAGGGGATCCAGCGGACCAGCACCGCCATTTCCGTACTGGAACTCATGCCGCCGCGCTACGACGGCCTCCTGGCCCGGCTCTCAGAGCAGGAATCCCGCGCAGCGGACTAAGCACATCCGGCGGCGTACTTCTTCGTGAGTTCCCGACCTGCGGGTGAGCCATGTCTCTCGCCTCCGCGTGCCGGTGAGCGCATACTGAACACATGCCAATGCACCGGCTGTCCACGTTTGTCGCAGCGCTTCCTGAGCGGGTTTTCGCAACTTGGACTGATCCCGACCGGTTCCATGAATGGATCGGCGGAGTCAGCGGCGTGACCGACCGCGTCGGCCCTATCGATGAGGCCGGCAGCCGCTACACGGTGCAGTTCGGGCGGATGGCGAGCCCCACCGAGGTCCTCGCGGTCGAGCGGCCTCGTCACATCCGCACCCGCTTCGGCAACGCCATCCTGAAGGGCGAGTCCGATGTGACGTTCACCGCCGATGGCACGGGCACCCGCATTGACCAGGTGATCGTGACCCGCGGGTTCGTGTCCGCGATTTTCGGCCGGATCTTCGCGACGGGCTCTTATCGGGGCAGCTTTCAGGGCGAGCTGGAGACGTTCCGGGAACTCGTTGAGCGAGAGACACGGGCGCCCGGGGAACACTAGCTGCTTGCAGCGTGCGGGTGCAGTGACACGGCAAGCCGGCCGGTCGGCGCTGCAGAGCCTGGGACGTTAATGGAGTGATGCGTGCCACAAGTGCGCATATTTTCAGTTGCATCGGCTATTGGCTGCCAAATATCCCAACCAAAACACACTCTCTTGCCGATCCGTGACTTAGCCCACAAGATTCCTGCATGACTACTCTTACCGTCTCCGGCCGCGTGGCGCAGGTCCTCAGCAGCTACCTCACCGATCTCTTCGGCGTCATGGGCAACGGAAACGTCTACTTCCTGGACGCCGCGGAGAAGCTGGGTCTCCGCTTCTCCCCCGTCCGGCACGAGGGCGCCGCCATCGCCGCGGCCGACGCCTACTATCGGGCGTCGGGACGCCTCGCAGCGGGCACCACCACCTACGGCCCCGGCTACACCAATGCACTCACCGCCCTGGCCGAGGCGGTCCAGGCGCAGATCCCCGTGGTGCTGGTCACCGGTGACGCACCGAGCAGCGGCGCCCGGCCCCAGGACGTGGACCAGGCGGCCATCGCGGCGGGCCTCGGCGCGGCCACCTTCACCGTCACCCGCGACGCCGCGGGCTCCATCACCCGGCAGGCGGTGGAATACGCGCTCACCAAGCGCACCGCCGTCGTGATTGCCATTCCCTACGACCTCGCGGCCCTCGAGGCTGCGGACGAGGAGCTTCCCGCGCCGCTGGCACCCCAGGTAACGGACGACGACGGTGCCAGCCTGTCGCAGGTAGCCCGCCTGCTCGCCGGGGCCAAGCGGCCGCTGATCCTCGCCGGCCGCGGTGCGCACCTCACCGGCGCCGGCCCGGAACTCCGCGAACTCGCCGACCGGATCGGCGCACTGACCGCCGGAACCGCCCTGGCGCTCAACCTCCTCAATGGCGAGGGGTACCTGGGCGTGGCCGGCGGTTTCGGCACCGACACCGCGGCCGGGCTCATGGGCGAGGCCGATGTGGTCCTCGTGGCCGGGGCCAGCCTGAGCCCCTTCACCATGCGGTTCGGGCACTTGCTCGGCCCGGACTGCACCGTCATCCAGATCGACACCGCCCTGCAGCCGACGAACCCCCGGGTGGATACGTTCGTCAGTGCGGACGTGAAGTCCGCTGCGGGACGCATCCTCGGCATGCTGAATGACGGAGCTCCGGGCAGCGCATGGCGCGCGGAAGCCCGCAAACGCCTGGCCGAAGGACCGGCCCACCACCCGGGCTCCGACGAGACCGCGGATGGCCGGCTGGACCCGCGCGCCCTGGCCATCGCGTTGGACGCCGTGCTGCCCGAGCGACGCACCGTGGTCCAGGACGGCGGGCACTTCCTCGGCTGGGCCCCCATGTACTGGAACATCCCGCGGCCGCAGGACCTGGTCATGGTGGGCACCGCCTTCCAGACCATCGGGCTGGGCCTTGCCAGCGCCGTCGGGGCAGCCCGTGCAGTGGAGGACGGCCGCACCCTGGTGCTGGCCTCCGGCGACGGCGGTTTCCTGATGGGCCTGTCCGACCTCGAATCGTTGGTCGGCGCGGCCAGCAGCGCCGTCGTCGTGATCTACAACGACGCTGCTTACGGAGCCGAAATCCACCAGTACGGCTCCCAGGGACTGACCGAAAAGCCCATGCTGATCCCCGAGGTGGACTTCAGCGGCGTCGCCCGCGCTTTGGGGGCTCAGTCCGCGATCATCCGTTCACTGGCGGACCTTTCAGCCGTTCAGGACTGGATTGTCGCCGGCGCCAAGGGAACCTTCGTGGCGGACTGCCGGATCACGTCGAGCGTGCGTGCCCCGTGGATGAGCGAGTGGATGAATGCCAAGCAGGCCGCGAAGGCGGCGGTGGCGGGCTAGCTAAACCCGGTGGCCGCGGGACCTTGCAGGCCACGCCGTACCCCCTGACCGGCCGCTGACCAGAACGGGGCGGGGAAGGATTAGGGCAATATTGCCTCAAGCACGTGTCGTCCAATCCCGTGAACACGTAGCCCGTTAGCCGCACTAACGTAAGCATTCGGTAGTGCTCCCCGGATATTGCACGTAACTGAATACCGTCCACTTGGGTGTGACTGCGGCGGAACCTGATTGGTGTTTAGCGGCAAAAGTGGGAGTCTCGTGCCAGAGGGTGACCGGAAGAATGCAGGGCCTCCGCATCCCAGGCATGTCAAGCCATTACGTTTGATCTGAATTCAAGCGGCGTCCAGTCTGTCCAGCTCTGAAGCGTTCAGTCGAAGCCGTCCACTGGGCTCTTTGCCCATTTCGGAGCTCGCCTACCCTGATTTCGGACCAGAAAGGGGAAGATGGTGCGTAGGTTGTCCAATGTAGGAGAAATGATATGGTCGCTGTGCAGTGCACCCGCTCGTGCTGTCCCCGCCGCCTCCGGCTGGCGTACCCGGTTCTCGGGCACCCCGTAAGGAACGATCGTGACTAGTTCTTTCGCTGAAAACTGGATGCACACGGCTATCGTCATAGCGCTGCCCCCCATGGGTATGACACGACACATTCTCAGCTCCATTGAGGACGCTGCGAATGAGGTGCTGGCCTCACCTGAGTTCGATGAGGTCAGCGTCCACGTCGTTCTCTCCACACCGGGAAACAATTTGCACACATCGCCCTCACTAGATGCTGTGCTGCTCAAAGTGCTCGCCAGCACCGAGGCATCGACGATTTCCCTCGTATGGTGCAAGGACGAGGGAGTTGAGGATGAACCTTTCTCTCGGGATCTTGATGCCCTGCATGCGATTCACGCCGATTGTCCGCTCCACAGCGCCCTTAAACACGAGTCGCCCCCGGACATCCCCGCCGCGATACGTGACACAGTGCTCGAAGCGCTTCTGGCGTCGGATGGTGCTGCAGGAGCTCCGCGCGCCCTCATCGAGGCGGCCATCGCCGGATTTCATCGGCCACTTCAGCACATCCAGGGGAACACCGCCGACGCAGTCAATGGCGACCACACGCAACCGACGCCTCCTTCCGTTCTCGGGGCCCCCACTGAGTCCTTTCCTGTGTTATCCGCGACAACGTACGCTGGGCCCACTCTCGAGCTCCCCTTCCACGAGACACCAGCTGATCCGCGTGCCCTCGATGCACGAATGGGGCAGCAGGCTACGTTCGCGGGAGGCAGGCCCGACTCGGATCTGGACGGCGACGATGCTCGCCAAAGCGGGCCGCTCACGTCGGAGGAACTCGACCTTTTCCACCCTCAGCCTCGTATTCCAGCTGATATCGCCAACTGGAGTACTGCGGACAGTTTCCGGCCGCTCTATCATGTTGGAGCACATGTTGCCGCTGAAGATGTGGAAGCTAGTACGCTTCCGTCGGTCTGGGATTCCTCGCTTGGCGATGGCTACGAGGCAGAAAACAACAAGGTGCTGCTGCGACCCGTCTCCGCACCTAATGAACAGCCCGATGCCGAGAGCTCCAGGTGGATCCCTCCCGTCGTTCACAATATCGTCAGCTCGGTCAGTTCCCAGATTGACCAGTGGCGTGCCCGCCGCACGAAGGTGGGGCGTGCCGAGGAGCAGATTGGGGTCTCTGCGCTGGAGCACCTGCCCGTTTATCGGGGAGCTCGCCGCCCTATGATCTACTTTGTGCTGGCTGCGTCGACCGAATGGGATAAACAAGCCGTCCGCACGCGCGACGCAGCGCTGACCCTTCTCTCCGACGCGCTGGATCAGCACTGGATTGCCGTCGCCATCAACCTTGGCAGCACTTTGACGCGCGTTGCCGGACCCGCTTCGCCCAAACGCGTCGCGCATGACTGGCGGCGTATTGAGCGCAACAATGACTTCGACCTTGGCGACGCAGCCGCGGAACTTTCGGTGCAACTTTCCCGCGACAACGCCTCATTGCGGCTTCGCGGGCACGAGGTCGACGCACCTCATATCGTGGTCTTTGCAACCGAACCGCCCTACTTGGACTCGGCAGCGCACAGCGCGTACCTCACGCTGTTACCCAGCGTGCAGTCCGTGACCTGGCTGCTGGTCGGGGATTCCGATTGGATGGAATTTCCCCCGGAACTGGACGAGCGCCCCTCTCGGGTCCTATATGCGGAGCAGGACGGCGTGGCGGTACTCCTCAACGAGGTGCTAGCCCCGCCCGCGGTCATTCCGCCCGAGCCGGCTGACGGATAGCCCGCCCGCCTAGCGTCAGGGCGCCAGATCGATCACCAGAGGTGCAGGGCTGACGGATCGCATATGCACGACTGCGCCTCGCTTCGTCATCGGCAGGTGCATGATCTCACCGGTGCCCAACATCGGCTGCATCTGGTGCGACACCGTAGGCTGCCACACGCCGTTGGGTCCGGCTGACTGCGAGAGGACCGGGGCCGACACCCTCCCGAGACGATCCCCCAGCATATTCGCTGTGGTTGGGGAGACGCCCTTGAGGGCTATCACCGTATCGCAGCTCGCCAGAGTTGCCGCGGCTTTGCCTGGGTCGCCAAGGTGCTGCACGTCCTGGATCGCGATGCAGATCGAGGAACCTGCCCCGCGCATAACGTCAAGCATCTCCTGGAGGTTGATTCGCTCTCCGTACCGGCCAGCCTCGTCGAGCGTCCAGAGAATAGGAACGGACAGCTGCCCGAAGCGTTCCATGACGCGGAGCTTCAGCAGCGACAGGAGCATCGAAGAGGAAGCCCATGCAAGTTCTCCGAGAGCCATGCGTGCGCCAATGACGAAGATTCCGCCGCTGGTGAGTATCTCGTCGACGGTGATCGCGTTCGGTCCAGTCCCCGCAAGCATCTTCTCGAAGGTCGGGTCCGCCAACCATGACAGGCGGTTCGTGAGCCCCGCCGTGACGGCACAGTAGTCGGCTGCGGGGAGCTGCGCCAGGTCGAGTACGTCATTCGTCTGGCCCCCTGCCGCCGCGACGTACTGCTTAAGATACTGCTGGCTCACCGCCATCCGGTAAAGCTCCCTGGGGTGCGGCGGAGTGCCAGGCTGAGCAGCAAGAATGCGCAGCAGGCCGCGCAGCCACCTGTGGTCCCGCTCCTCGAAGAAACGGTGGGTGCCGCCGGGGTCGACCGGCCCGAGAAGGGCCTGTGCGACCTGTGCGGCGTCCTGTACGGAGCGCACCTCGCGGATCGGGTTCCATGACCGGGATTTTTCGGGAGCGCCGATGTCCCAGCGTCTGACCCGGAGCGTCCCTTGCGCCCCGAGCGCTCTCTTCGCGTCTCGTATCGTCTCCGATAGATCACCCTTGATGTCCACATTGATTGTGGTCAGGCCGTGGATGGTCGCTTGCACAATCCATGGAGCGATGATGAATCGCGACTTTCCGGACCCTGGCGGGCCGATGATTGCCGTGTGCTTCTCGAAGTTGCCCCACTCCAAGTAGATCGGGAACTCAGTCCCGCGCCGCTGCGGGTGGACGACCGTCCCAAGCGGAAACGTCCCCTGGGCTAGTGCACGGACATGCTTGGGGAGGAGCACGTACCGGAAGTCCCAATAAGTGCTCCGAGCCCCTGAGGGTGGCGGGTCGTCGGGGCCGAGCACGCCGCTACGACGAGCGTGACGCCCAGGCCGGACTGCATTCGACGCGGCCGCGGCAGCGATTGCACCGCTCACACGATCCACGCCATGCCCGATCGCTTCGGCGGCGCGCCACGCCCCGGTTCCCCAGCCCCCCAAAGCTGCTAACGCCCTCGTTCGCGAGGGCGTTCCTCGCGGGAGTCGGGCTCGCGAAGCGCGAGCGAATCCTCGAAAGCCTTGCGACGCCGCTCATCTTGAAGCCGCTCGTCGTGGTCGGCGAAATTCTGCGCCTGCTGCTGAATGCTCGGGGGATTATCGATCTGCCACGAGATTGCAGCTTCTCGCGTCTGGTCAAGACTAGGCTGCTGCGGGACCGGCACCGGCGAGCCGAGGGTTGTCCACGCGAGTTCCGCAGCAACGGCGCCGTCGCGCACGGCGTGTCCGGCTCTCTTATATTGCTCTACGAGCTTCGCTCGGGCGTCATCGAAGTTCATCGTCACCTGTCCCCACCACCCCATTCTCCGATAATGATACTGTGCGGGCCGCCGATCACGGCTTCCCGGCCTCAAGCTGTACTACGCGCTCGGTGAGCCCTTGGATGAGGCGCGTGTATGCGAGCGTTTGGGCGTTGGGGAGCACATTTGCCCCAACGGAGGCAGCGAAGTGCTGCTCCAGGATCGTGATAAGGGCGGGACCAAGCGAGAGCATATCGGGCTGCGGGAGGGAGCCAACGAGGTCGGCCCCAATCGAGGAGATGCCGGACACACGCAGCGCGTCCACCACGGCTGTACTGAATACCTCCGATGACGGGGCCATGTCTCCGAGAGTCGGGAATCCGTCGGTAAGTTGTTGCATCGACACCGGCCATGCGGGGAGCGGCACTTCAATGTCGCGACGAAGAATACCCGGGACGTTGACGGCGGGGAGCTTCGGGATCTGCGGCACCGGGAGCATTCCGATCTGCACATTGAACGGGGGCAGCTCGTAGCAGTCTATTTCGCCGACCAAGTGGGTGACGCTCGCATACTTCGTCCGTACGTGCAGGCTTACCGGGCCGGCACTCGTCACCCTGATAGCGGCGGTAGCGGCGCCTGCCGGCACCTGTGTCCTCTGGCCGCCGGGACCTGATATCTCTACCACGTACGGGCCGCCCGCACGGATCGACCAGGATGCCATGACGTCGCGCCCGCGTAGCGTCACCAGCTTGTTCAGGCTCGCCCGTGTCACCACCGGCGGGGCCACCACCAAGCGAACGGCATCCTCCGCTGCCTGACGCAGTTCCCGCGCATTCGGTCTCGCGCTGGGTTTGGGGTCGAGCGCGCGCCCGATGAGGGCCGAAAGCTGCGGCGTGACAACCGACGGCGCAGCAGATGGGAGCGCCATGCGCTGGGTCGCTCCGGGGGCTCCCACGATGTACCTTACGAACGCGAGGCCGAGCTTGTATACGTCGGTCTCGAAGTCCTGAAGCTTTTTAGGAGCAGCATCCTTGTCATTCATTTCAGGCGGCTTCCATCGGGGGAAATGCCCCTGGCGCGACGCACGTGAACCGTCAGAGATGTGCGCAACTGCGTCGCAGTCCAGGAGCAACACGCCCGCCGGCGCGAATGTGAAGACCTCATTGTTCGGGTTTAGGTCTCCAAATACCAGCCCATGCCGGTGGAGTAGCTCGATCGCCCCGGCGAGCTTAGAGAGTAGGTGCAGCCGAAGGGCATCGTCGTGGAAGTCGGAGCTGTCGTAGCCGACCTCGTTCCGCGCCTTCACCGGTGCAGCCAGATACCCCATGACGCGTTGCTCCTGCTTTGCGGGGAAGTTCCCTTTTGCAGGAATGTCCATGAAGTACCCGGGCGGTATCAGCGGCAGCAGACACCCGACCTCTGTGCCGCGGTCGGTGACCATCGCGACCGGCCACACGGCGATCTCGTCGATCTCCTGCCGGTGGCGGGGGTCGAGCGCGTCACGGAACCGAACCGCCTGCCGCATCCCCTCCAGCACCGCCGGGATAGCCGCCGGGTCAAGCCCGGGCTTCGGGCGCTTGAGCACCATCGGCCGCGGATCGCCAGCCACAGGCGACCCGATAACCCGGTGCACAACACCGAACCCGCCCTGCCCGAGCTCCTTGTCCACAGTGAGACCGGATAGTTCTACGTTCATCGGGCATCGTTCGAAGCGGCGACTATATCCCCTTTCTCGGTCCGCTCGTCGGGCCCAACTACGGCGCTCATCATCTGGTCCGCTCGAAGTGCGGGTTCCTGGGCTGCCGCGGCCTTCGCAGCCGGCCAGACCCCGACGACAGTTCGGTCGTCGACGAAGCTCTTCCGTGCGAACTCGACCTGCGCGCCGAACGCATAGATCCCCGGAGGATCCGCCCACCATTCGGCCAATGCGGCCCGAGCCTCGGCAGAGTTGCGTATGGCGTTGCCCACACCATCCGTCATGACGAAAAGGGCTCCGCCGTTGGCAGGAGCGACTGCCCGCTGGACCTGCAGCCTTGTTGACGGAAGGGCAGAGATCGGCGCGGCAAAGCCGTCTCCTGCGTCGTCCTGGGGCGTCATCTCCGACCACAGGCCGTCAGAGAAGAGCCACACCGGAGTGTCCCCGACCCATGCGATCTCTGCCACGCCGAGCCCCTCGCCATGCACAGGTAGCTCAAGCAGCGTGAGCGTTGTCGCCCCGACGCGGAAGCCATCCTCGTTGCACGGAATGACCCTCAGCAGATACCTGTTCACGCCAGTCACGATGTCGGTGAGGTCGCTGGCCCCCGCCGACCACGCTTCTGCTGCGACTCTGACCGCTGCAGTGCTGGCCTCACGAGAGCGCGCTTTGGAACCTACGCCATCGGCCACCGCGATGAAAAGGCTACTCCGGTCCGCGTCCCAGGCACACAAGAACGCATCCTGTCGTTCCGTGCCCCTCTGCCGGTGCGAGAGCCCGCGCGCCGACGCGGCACGGACGGCCACTCCGCCGATGTCGTGCTCGGCGAGCTCGATGTCGGGCCCGCCAGACGGCCCGAGCGGGGCCCCAATGCGAACCTCAGCAGCGAGGCGTCCCGGGTCTCCGATGACGAACGGAACGTCTCTCAGTCGCCCCACGTCCGCTCCGCTCAGTCGTCCTCGATCAACTCATCAACCGACCCGTGGACGATATTCGCAGTCGCTGTCGGTTGAGCGGCCTGGAGGTCGCGCTGGCCCAGAGCGTTCGTGCTGGTCGCCTGGACAATGGTCTGGTTGATGAGGGTCTTGACCTGCTCAATGACAGCTTTCGCATCGTTGTCCTTCAGCAGGAACCACTGCCCAAGCTTCTCGCCGAAGTCAGGGTAGGCGATGTCCTTGAGCACGTCCGCCGGTGCCTCGCGGAAGCCGTAGGCGACCACGTACGGCCACCCCTTCGTGGCATTCTTGCCCTGCGTAGTCAGAAACACGTCGCGGAACTGGTGCCGATCGCCTGGCGCACCGTCGGTGAGGAAGAACACGCACGGACGATGGATTTGCCCATTCTTGGCACGGATCGCCTTCTTGTCAGCACGGAACACTTCGTCATACTTGTTCCACGCCGCGCTGAAGTTTGTGCCGCCAAGGCTCGTGAGCTGCGGGACCGTCCCGATGCTCGACAGTCGCGACAGGGGGATCGTCACCTGCGCCGAGCTCCCAAAGCTGATGACCCCAAGCAGCGCAGTGTCGTCCGTCTCAGGGTCCGAGCGCAACTCGGCAATGAGCAGCTCCACGGCTTGCCGCAGCGTTCCAAGGTCCTCGTTCATCGAATACGACTGGTCAAGGATCAAATAGAAGGGCATCACCTCCTGCCCCTCGGCTATCTCTATCCCGGCCCCGCCCTCGACGTTGTATTCGACTTCGGTGTAATCGCTCATGCACTCTCCCCCAACGGTGTCCAGATGGCGCTTTTGGGCCATGCTAATCGGACGGGACGGCGCGATGCAATGCGACGCGTTGATTCATCAAATATGACCGCGTGGCGGTATTCGAAGAATCATTTGAGAATGCTCGGAATTAATCAATCGGGAGCTGCTCCACGGGGTGCGAGCAACGGCATCTGAATTTCGCCCGATCACGGTCCGGGAACAAGAATAACGTGCCTATGTCGAACAGCAGAACTGGCACATCTTCCGCCAAACCGTCGGCTCTCACACTCTGCGAGGGTCAGCGACTGTCGCCTGTAGGAAGGTTAAACTTCTTGAGTATGTTAAGTGGCTTTTTATTAGCCCCGTTTGAAGCAGACGGAGCACCATTCGGAGCACCCGGAGGCAGAGTCGGGGCACCCGGAGGCAGAGTCGGGGCACCCGGAGCCTGGCTCGGGGCAGCCGGAGCACCATTCGGAGTACCCGGAGCCTGACTCGGGGCAGCCGGAGCACCATTCGGAGCACCCGGAGCCTGACTCGGGGCAGCCGGAGCACCATTCGGAGCACCCGGAGCCTGACTCGGGGCAGCCGGAGCACCATTCGGAGCACCCGGAGCCTGACTCGGGGCAGCCGGAGCACCATTCGGAGCACCCGGAGCCTGACTCGGGGCAGCCGGAGGCAGACTCGGGGCAGCCGGAGGCAGACTCGGGGCACCCGGAGCACCATTCGGAGCACCCGGAGCCTGACTCGGGGCAGCCGGAGCACCATTCGGAGCACCCGGAGCCTGACTCGGGGCAGCCGGAGCACCATTCGGAGCACCCGGAGCCTGACTCGGGGCAGCCGGAGCACCATTCGGAGCACCCGGAGCCTGACTCGGGGCAGCCGGAGCACCATTCGGAGCGGTACCAGTTGACGAAGCCGCGCGGTGCAACGTGGACGCAACATGACTGCTCCATTGTTGCAACGCAGCATCCAGATGTTTCTCCATCTCGCCTGCGACGTAAACGTTCGATTTGATACCTAGGCGCTTTTCTCGCGTTCGCATATCGTCTTCGATGTCGCGGCGCTTCTTCGACTCTTCCTCAATTCGCCGGCGGTCTGCGTTACGGCGAACCTTTGCCTCATCTACCAATGAGTCCCCGTCTAGTTTCTTTACTTGCTCGTACAGCGAAGGAGAACCGGAATTGAGCAATAGCTTCACGATCACGGGCAGCAGTTCGATCATGAAGAATAGGGCTCCAATTGCCCAGTGCGCTGCGCCCATAAGTGGGTTAGTCTCCCCCAGCGAAAACAGAGCGCGCAACTGAGCGAGGATACCTTGATCATTAAGTGTTCCCGCGCTCACCTGGTTCTGAATCTGAGCTAGCTGGTCTCTTGCGGAGGCTAACTGGGACTCCGCAACTGGCAGCTGCTGCGAGGCCGCTGCTTGAGCGGTCTTGAGGGACTCGGCCTGCTGGGCAGTTGCTGTTTTGGTATCTTCAACCAACTTGTCCCGCGCTTGCTGAAGCTGGCCTTCAAGGTCACGCAAGATTTGTTGCTGATTCTTGAAGTTGGCATCAATTTCAGGAAATGGGCCGTACTCCCCGGGCGTAGGACTACACTTGCTCGGATCTTTGAGAGACTCCCTCCCCTTTCCGTAAAGCTCGCAGATGTATAACTTCTGGGCTTCATCCGCGATCGGACGCTGTTGGTTTACCGAGTTGATGAGGTCCTCAATGCGTTTGTTATCCGCTTCTATGGTCGGATCTATCACCGCACCATTGTTGCCTGCCTGTACCTGCTGAAGACGCGCAACTTCGGCTTGTAAACTGTCCACATTTTTCTGGAAGGCCGAGGCCTCCAAAGGCGAGCGGTTATTTTGTGATTGCTGCAGATTGTAATATGCCATCTGCGCATTGATGTCGGATTCAAACACCTTCAGGACTAGCGGAGTCGAGACGACCACGCCAATCAATGCAGCCATAAGGACTCGGGGGATGGTCATCCATAGCGCCTGTTTAAAAGAAGACGTTGACTGCATGCTCGTAGTGAGGTAGCGGTCTAGATTTAGGATCAAAAGGCCCCAAAGAGCCGCAAACGGGACAGCTAGGAGCGGATTGACTTTTAAGCCCTGTACCATCGCAAACCACATTGAAACGGCTGCCATAAGCGCAGTACCCAAGAGCACTAAGGCAAACTGGACGAACTGACCAAGAGCAGTCGGTACTAGTCTCAGGAGTGCCAACTCGGCGCCACCAAGAACGGCTAACTTATCGATAAAGCGCAATGCTCCCCCAATTCACCATGTCCGTACGCTCATTGGGCTCTATGGCTTATAGCGTGCCGCTGTGCAGCGATTCTACGTCACGTGAATTGATTGGTTCGACACGTACTGGTTAGACGAGTAATGCTGGATAAAGCCCGCGTCTGCAAAGCAGGGAAAATCTCTCATGTCGGCCTCGTCAAGGGCTGTGAGTCTCTAGTTCTTCACCGGTCTCAGTCTGCGACAGGGTTGGCCGTTGCCACCAATGAATCTCGCCGGATGGGCAGTCACGGCAGCGCACCGCTGACGCTATGACCCAGGCAGATGAGGCGCTCATGGCTACTTCCCGGATCTGGGCGCCGAGCTCGCCGCCGCGCTCCGGGGCCAACATCGTTTCGCTGGCCCAATACTCCACAGATCCCGAAAGTGGCCATTTTTCCAAGGCACCGAGTTTCACATGCCGAGCCTCGGAGCAAGGAGCGACGGGCCGCGCCTGGCATTAGCTTCTCAGGCGCTCATCTTGTCCACGTCAACCGCTCTCCCGGATCTTCCTGGGTTTCTGGCTTAAGCTAGGGTCCGATTCTTCGATAGAGAACCCGTCCGCGCAAAGACAGATACCGAACACTCGTGCGAGGGTTGGTCTCCCTCAGTAGCCCTCTTTTCCCGCGCCACTGTGACCGTCGGTGAACGGTGGAAGCTACCTGACGACACGTGCCGTCGTTGACGATCCTGCTGCAGATGCTGTCGACCTCGCGGATCGGCCGGAAAATGCGGCAATTGCTTTCACCGGACTGGCTAAACCGGCTAAGACCGCGAGGAATCTCGCATTTCTGGCCGAACTGACGGAATCGGGCACGTAGATCCCGGTCATCGGAGCAACACATCCTATCCAGCAAGCCGCTGCAGCACCAGACTCGTTGAGACCGGGCATAAAACCGGCAGCGCCGTCATCACCATCAGTGCCCTACCAAGCCAGCCACCGCACTGACCAAGTATCCCGGCGCGGATTTCAACGCGAGGCAAGTGACGCCATCGCAGACCGTCATCGGGCAGGTCGGTCTCAGCACAATACTGCACGTACTGCCCTGCCGACGCAGCACCGCGCGCACATCGAGCCTGGAACGCGCTCGGTGAAAGATTCGCCGTATCAGCCCATCACGCCTCTGCAGCACCCGTTGGATCGTGCTCGAGTGCTGCAGTGACGGCAGCCGGGGACGGCAAAGCTGCCTGCTCGTCGGTCGGAAGTGCGTCGTACATGTAGGACGTCACGTCAAGGGCTGGGCGCAACCATCCAGCGGGTACCGCACAGTGCGCTCGTTCCTGGATCCGCGCACCCGGATCCCGAGTGGCTGGAGGCCTCGCAGGCGGCAAAGGCGGGGTAGCTAGTCCTGGCGAGCCGCGGGACCTGGCAGACTACGCCGTCCCAACCCTTTTCCGGCTGCTGACCCGGACGGGGTGGAGAAGGATTAGCGCAAAATTGCCTCAAGAACGGCTCTTTCAATCCCCTGAAGAACTAGCATCACGGCATTGGCTGCACAAAACAGTGGGGGAAAAGATGAGTGGAAATGGTCTTGCACTTGACGAAGTCCGGAGCCGGGAGCCGCACTCCCCCGAGATGCGGGTCTTCGATAGTACATTCGACTACAAAACCGACAGGCCTGCCAAGACCAGGCCCGACCCCGACAGGGACAGTCCCCGTCTCCGGGCGCTCCATCAGCGACTGTGGACCAAGGAGTTGTGCTCCGGCGTCCGTTTCGCCCCGACCGCTCCATCAGTTCGGGGGGAAGGCTACCTCATCTTCACTGATGCCTCCGGAGCGAGGCACTGGTACGGCAGCGACGCCATCACCCCCTCCTACTCCCGCTGGCTACGTCCGAGGCCTCTGGTCGCGGCCATCGCCGGCCTATCCGAAGAGCAGCGGGCCCGCTACCTCAACCCGCCGTACACCATCGGCAGTGCGATGATTTGGCCCGTCAGGAAGGCGGACCGACCCATCATCAACCAGGCACGGGGGTTCAGTCGGCTGGTCAGCGATCGCATGGATCTCACCCTTGAGTGCATCCGGCGTCATTACGCAGGAGAGCCCGAGAGCCCCCTTGCCGGTGTACTCAACGCCTACGCGGACTTCTTCGCGCTCTTCGGGCGGCAGGAGCAAGGGTTCAGGTGTTTCGTGGACTTCTTCCACTTCCAAGACCTCGTGACTCCCGACCACGACGACGTGCGGTTCTTCCTGCCGTTCAATAGCTTCAAACGTCCCGGGACACCTGCCACAACGGAGGAGTACGTGACGTACCGCGAGGCCACGCTGGACTTCATCGAAAAGCGGGGGCGGCGGATGGCCGAGTGGCTTAGGGAGCGGTACCCCGATATTGATGGTGGCGAATAGCGCCTCGGATGTATCTCCCGCGATAGGAAACCCACAGGTCCGCGGCCTACCATGTCCCACATGAAGGCTGCCCGGGACGCCCGCTCTGCCGCCGTCGTCATCAACGCCGGATCACGCCGGGGGGCGGCTGGCGAACTTGCGGTGGACGCGATGAAAAAGGCAGGCGTGCCCATCACCGCCGTGCACCACATCCTGTCCGGGGCAGACCTGGCCGCGACGCTTGACCGGGTGCTTGCGGACGGGCACGACCTGGTGGTTGTGGGCGGCGGCGACGGGACCGTGTCCTACGCCGCCGGCCGGGTTGCCGGCACCAACGTTACGCTCGGCGTTCTTCCGCTGGGCACCGCCAACGACTTCGCCCGCACGCTGGAGATACCGAACAACCTTGCCGAGGCGTGCGCCACCGTCGCCGACGGGAAGGTGGTGGACGTCGACCTCGGCCGGGCCAACGGTAAGCCATTCCTCAACGTCGCGTCCGTGGGCCTGTCGGTGGCTGTGACGGAGGCTCTGAGCCCCCGACTGAAGCGTTACCTCGGGCCATTGGCGTACAGCATCGCCACGCTGCGGGCTTACGCACGGCACAAGCCGTTCCGGGCCCGCCTCGAGTTCCCGGAAGGGGACCACGAGCCGATGGAGCTCGACAACCTGCTTCAGGTGGCGGTCGGCAATGGCCGCCACTACGGCGGCGGCAACACGGTCTCCCCCACCGCAGGGATCGATGACCACCTCCTTGACATCTACGCCATTCTGGCCGGCCCGCTCCGGGAGCACGTGAGTATCGCACGTTTGCTCAAAGACGGAAGCTTCATCGAACACGACAAGGTGCACCACCTGACCACCCGACGTGTCCGGCTGGTCACCGAGCAGCCGCTGCCGGTGAACCTCGACGGCGAGATCGACACCACCACGCCCGCCGACTTCACCGTCCAGCGCAACGCCGTCCACGTCGTCGTACCCCAGGGCAGCACCAGCGCGGTATTCGACGGACCGAGCGCCGCGAACTGGCCGCCGTCGTGATTCCCGACGGCGGAACGTTGTGATTATTGGGGAACAAGCCGCCACAGCGACGTGACCTCGGCCGCGCGCGCCTCGAACAGAGGATCGTCCCGGTCCGATGCCTTCGGATGCGTTGGCTTGGTGTCGAGCCGCTCCAGCACCTTCAGCCCGGCCGCCCCGATGGCGGCCAGCAGATCCTCACGCGACCGCAGGCCAAGGTGCTCGGCCAGGTCGGAGAGGACCAGCCAGCCCTCCCCGCCCGGCTCAAGATGGTCGGAGAGTTCGTTCAGGAAGCGGAACAGCATTCTGCTTCCGGGGTCGTAGACCGCGCTGTCCAGGCTGGAATGCGGAGTGGCCGGAATCCAGGGCGGGTTGCACACGATGAGCGGTGCCCGCCCGGGCGGGAACATGTCGGTCAGGACGGCCTCAGCACGGTCCTGGACACCGAGGTTCCGGAAATTCTCAGCGGCGCAGGCGATTGCACGCGGTTCATTGTCGGTCGCCACCACGCGGCGGACGCCACGGCGCGCGAGGACGGCTGCGAGCACCCCGGTGCCGGTCCCGACGTCGAACGCCAGCGTGTCAGAGGGCAGCGCAGCGGCCGCGACGAGACCCACATACTCACTCCGGGTGGGGAAGAATGTGCCATAGTGCGGGTGGATGCGGCCCTGCAGGGCATCGACGTAGACGCCGTTACGCCGCCACTCGTGGGCGCCAATGGCCCCGACAAGCTCATGCAGGGACACAACTGAGGGTTCGCCGATATCACCGTAGGCTTCAGCGGCGGCCTGCCGGAGGTCCGGTGCGCGGCGCAGCGGCACCACCGGGCCCGGCTCAAGAGGAATCAGCAGCAGGCCGAGAATGCGCGCACGGTGCGAGGCGGACTGGCGATGCCGATAGAACTTTTCGGCCGGAGTTGCTGCGGTCTCTTTCCTTCCGGCGCCCATCCGCCGGTCCATGGCGTTGAGGATCTGCCGTGCATTGTGGAAGTCACCGTGCCAGAGCATCGCGATCCCCTGCGACGCCATCCGGTTCGCATCATCGGCCGTGAGGGAGTCGGAGACCACTTCGACGCGCGTCGGCGCCGGTCTGCCGTTCGCCGAACGCCACCGCGCGGTCATGCTCTCACCAGCCTCAACCCAGGTCACGACGGCGGGCTCATACACCGCAACTCCGCGTGAGGGGTTGAGGACAGGCGTCGGGATTCCCACGGGAGCTGGCGTGTCGGTAGTGATAAAGATCCGTTCCAGGCGTCAGAGGAGCCGATCGGCGACTGACGATTGCGGCGGTGATCCACGACGTGGAAGGCGACGGCCCAGGATTCCGGACCGTCATCCGGCCGCGAACCGAGCTCGGTTGATGGCCGCTGTAGCCATTCAACCTGCATTGTCAGGATACAGGGGCGCCGTGGCGGCTACCCGCCCACAGTCCTCCACGCCAAGATCTTCCTCTGTCTTGTGTTCGCCCGGCACCCACGAGGCGCAGACCAGCAGGACCTGCGCGCCGGCGTCGGCCGGTGATCTGGCCAGCTCCGGGAACCGCAGGTCGTATTAGGTCATCAGGCCGACTCGCGCTCCCCCGTGCTCGAACACCACCGGACTGGTGGACGGACCCGGCTTGATGAACGTCGACTCCCCTAAGATCGCTCTAGGCGCCGACCGTCGGGAACCTCCGGCCCTCACTGCATGGCTCGCCTTCGACGCGCAGAAAAGCGGCGGCCGCCCCATTCCGGGGCGGCCGCCGTCGTTATTAATTCAGCAGTCAGTTCAGCTCGAGAAGCTCGCGCGGCGCGCCTCGGCGTCCGCACGGTTTCCCGCCACATATCCGGGCTTCGGAAAGCCCACAGACTCGGGTAGGCCGGGAAGCTCCTCGCCGCGCAGGGTCGCCTGAGCGGTTTCCCGCATGTACAGCACGCTGACCAGGCCGATCACGCCGGCGATGGCCATGTACCAGCCGGGCACCAACTGGTTTCCGGTGGACTCGATCAGCTGGTTGGCCACCGTCTGCGACGGTCCGGCGAAGAACGCCGTGGAGAAGTTGTAGGCGATCGCGAAGCCCGTGTACCGGACCGCAGTGGGAAACAGCGCCGGCAGAGTCGACGAGACGGACGAAACCAGGATCACCAGCAGCAGTCCGAGCACCGCCAGGCCGAGGAACTGCAGGACAAGATTCGGCATGCCCAGCAGCATTACGGCCGGCACGGACAATACTGCGTAGCCGGCGGCGGCCACGAGCAACAACGGCTTGCGGCCCACGCGGTCGGACAGCGCACCGACGGGCGGTATCGCCACCAGCATCAGCCCCATGATGGCCACCAGCATCCAGTTTCCCTGTGCCGTGCTGTGGCCCAGCTGCCCGCTCAGGTACGTCGGCATGTAGCCGAGGATCAGGTAGAACGCCACGTTCAGCAGCACCACGAAGCCGGCCAGGACCAGGAGCTGCCGCCAGTTGTGCTTCAGCACATGCCGGAGCGGCGATTTGGTGGTCTCCTGGTGCCGTGAGGCCTCGGAGAAGACCGGCGCCTCCACCAGCCGTGTCCTGATCCACAGCGCGGTGAGGCCAAGGGGGATAGTCAGCAGGAACGGCAGGCGCCACCAGCCGTCCTCCATGCCCTGGTCCCCCACGATAGCGATCAGCGACGTGCAGACCACCGCCGCCAGCATGAAGCCCACCGTAGTGCCGAACTCCAGGAAGGAACCGAGGAACCCCCGGCGCCGGTCTGGGGCGGACTCGGCCATGTAGACGGCCGCGCCGCCGTATTCGCCGCCCGCGGAAAAGCCCTGCACCAGACGGCAGAGGAGCAACAGCGCGGGCGCGAGCAGGCCCACCGTGTCCAGTGTGGGCAAAAGGCCGATGGCGCCGGTAGCCAGCGTCATCAGCGTCACGGTGAGCACCATGACCTTCTGCCTGCCTACCCGGTCACCCAACGGTCCCAGGATGAGGCCCCCCAACGGCCTCACCAGGAAGGAGAGCGCCAGGGTGGCGAGGGTCAGCGTCACGCCGAGGCCGCCATCGCCTTCCTCGGAGCCAAAGAAGTTCGTGGCCATGTAAATGGTGAGGTAGCCGTACACGCCGTAGTCGAACCACTCAACAGCGTTGCCCAGGGCGGAACCAAGGATGGACCGGTGGAGGGAACGCTTGCCCTCCACCGTGCGGGGCTCCGCCCCGGGCGCGGCTAAGGGTTCCGGGTGCATGTCATGCACGGGCTGGGGACTGGTCATCATCGGTTCGTCCTTCAGGGAATTATTTTTCGTTAGCAAAATCGGCCGCCTTGGGGTTTAGCTGCGCAGGTCTTAACCGCGCGGTACGGCCATGTACTTGGTCTCGAGGAATTCCTCGATGCCAACGCGTCCGCCCTCGCGGCCCAGTCCGGAGGCCTTGATGCCGCCGAAGGGCGCCGCAGGGTTGGACACGATGCCGGTATTGAGCCCCACCATGCCCACTTCCAGCGCGTCCCCCATGCGGAAGCCGCGATCCACGTCCTGTGTGAACAGGTAGCCCACCAGGCCCCACGGGGTGTCGTTGGCGAGCCGGGTGACTTCCTCTTCGGTGTCGAAGGGAACCACCGGAGCCACCGGCCCGAAGATCTCCTGGCTCATCAGGTCGGATTCCGGGCTGACGCCGGACAGCACTGTGGGCGTGTAGAAGTAGCCGGGGCGCTCCGGACGGGAGCCGCCGCAGACCACGGTGGCACCCTTGGACACGGCGTCGTCCACCAGCTCCTGCACTTTGGTGAGCGCCTTCTCTTCAACGAGGGGCCCGACGTCGGTGCCGGACTCCGCGCCGTCGCCCACCGACAGCGCGCTCAAGCGGGCCGCCAACCGGCGGGCGAACTCGTCGGCAATGGGGCGCTGGACAAAGAGCCGGTTGGCAGCCGTGCAGGCCTCGCCCATGTTGCGCATCTTCGCAGCCACGGCGCCTTCCACGGCGCGGTCCAGGTCCGCGTCCTCGAACACGATGAACGGCGCATTGCCGCCGAGCTCCATCGAGGAGCGCATCACGTGCTGCGACGCCTGCTGGAGCAGCCGCACACCCACCTCGGTGGAGCCGGTGAAGCTGACTTTGCGGGCAATTCCGCTGGCCATCCAGGGCGACACCACATCCGAGGCCTTGGTGGTGCAGACAACGTTGAGGACGCCCTTGGGCAGGCCGGCCTCGATGAGGATGTCCACCAGCGCCAGGGAGGACAGCGGCGTGAGGTTTGCCGGCTTGAACACCATGGTGCAGCCGGCAGCGATCGCGGGGCCGATCTTGCGCGTCCCCATGGCCAGCGGGAAATTCCATGGCGTGACCAGCACGCACGGGCCCACAGGCTCCTTGGACACGAGGATCCGGTTCTTGCCGTCACCCGTGGTGGTGAGGTCGCCGCCGATGCGCACGGCTTCCTCGGAGAACCAGCGGAAGAACTCGGCCGCGTAGGCCACCTCGCCCTTGGCTTCCGCGAAGGGCTTCCCCATCTCGGTGGTCATAATGAGGGCCAGTTCGTCCTGCCGGGCCATGACCAGGTCATAGGCGCGGCGCAGGATTTCACTGCGCTCCCTCGGCGAGGTTTTAGCCCACTGCTTCTGCACGCGGCCGGCAGTTTCGATGGCCCGCTGCGCGTCTTCCGGACCGCCGTCGGCCACCGTGGCGATGACCTCTTCGGTGGCGGGATTGACGACGTCGAACCGGTTGCCGGAGGCGGCTTCCGCCCACTCGCCGTCGATGAACAGGCCGGTGCTGACCTTGGCGATCGCGTCGAGCGCCTTCTGCGAGGTCCGGGCAGTGCTGGTGGTCTGGGTTGTCATGTCAGGAATCCTTTTCGTTGGTGTTCGGAAAGTTCGGGGCCGCCGCGGGGCGGGTCAGAATGGTCTGGTTTGAGCCGGAATCGCCGGTGCCCGGATCGAGGAGTTGGGCGATGTGCCGGCCGGGCCGCTCGGCGTCGAGCTGCTTGACCTGCATGGCGCAGGAGAAGCCGTCGGTGAGCACCACGGACTCCGGGCCGGTGCTGCGCAGCGCCGGAGCCAGTGCCTGCTCCGCCACCTGCATGCTCACCTCGTAGTGCTCCTTTTCGAAGCCGAAGTTCCCTGCCACGCCGCAGCAGCCCGTGGCGTCCACCACCTCAGTAACGCCGGTCGCGGCCAGCGCGGCCTTCTGCGTGCCGGCGCCGAAGACGGAGTACTCGTGGCAGTGCGTCTGCAGCACCACCTGTTCCGGAAGCGGCTCCGCCGGGGCAGGCGTCCAGCCGGAGCGTGCCAGCTGGTCCACGTGCGACGCGAAGCTGCGCACCCGCGCCGCCACCCGCCGTGCCTGCTCCGTGTGGACCAACTCGGGCAGGTCCTTCCGGAGCGCGGCCGCGCAGCTGGGCTCCACCACCACGATGGGGCGGTCGGTTCCGTCGTCGAGCACGTCGGCGGCGTTGCCCAGCAGCTTCTTGGCGGTGTCCAGCTGGCCGGTGGAGATCCAGGTCAGCCCGCAGCACGCATCCGCCGAGCATTCGGTGCGCTCCCCCGCACCGGTGAGCACGCGGGCAGCGGCACCCGCCACCTCGGGCCGGAAGCCCTTGGTGAACGTGTCCACGAACAGCACCACGCCGTCTGCGGCATTCGCATCAGCAGCGCCGCCGGCACCCGGCATCACTACGCCCGCCGCCGCAACCTCCCTTTGCCACTCGTTGCCGCCGGCGAACCGGGGCAGGGAGCGCTCCGTGGTGAGGCCGCCCAGCATCGCGGCCGCCTTGCCGAGCGGCGTTGCCAGCACGGCGTTGACCAGCGGCGCGACGCGGCCGGTGATCTTCAGCCACCGCGGCAGCCAGCCCAGGGAGAAGTGCGAGAGCGGCCGCAGCCGGCCCCGGTAGTAGTGATCAAAGAATTCGGATTTGTAGCTGGCCATATCCACGCCCGTGGGGCAGTCGCTGGAGCAGGCCTTGCAGGACAGGCAGAGGTCCAGGGCCTCGCGGACCTCCTCGGACTTCCAGCCTTCCTCCACCGTGCGGGCACCGCGGACCATGTCCTGCAGCACGCGGGAACGGCCGCGGGTGGAGTCCTTCTCGTCGCGGGTGGCCCTGTAGCTGGGGCACATCACGCCGCCGGAATCTGTGCGGCAGCGGCCCACGCCGATGCAGCCCTGGACGGCATGGACCCACGGATCGATGCCGCTTCCGCCCGCGTCTGCCGGGTTGTCCGTCTCCGCGGAGGACCCGCCGCCGGAGTGCAGGGGGCGGAGGTCGAAGCTGGTCCGCCATTCCCGCTGCGGCACGCCGTCCAGCGCCAGGTTCTCATCCAGCGGGTCCGGATCCGTGAGCGAACCCGGATTCAGGATGCCGGCGGGATCCCACAGTCGGCGGTAGGCGGCGAACGCCTCCAGCATGCTGGGCGAGTACATCAGGGGCAGCAGCTGGGACCGGGCCCGGCCGTCGCCGTGTTCGCCGGAGAGCGAGCCGCCGTGCCGGACCACCAGCCGGGCTGCGTCGCTCGAGAACCGCCGGAAGACGTCCCGGCCTTCCTCGGTGCGCAGATCGTAGGTGATGCGGATGTGCATGCAGCCGGCGCCGAAGTGCCCGTACATGACGCCCTGGAGGCCGTAGCGGTCCAGCAGTTCCCGGAAATCGGAGAGGTAGTCCGCCAGGTTTTCGGGCGCGACGGCGGAATCCTCCCATCCGGGCCACGACTCGCCGCCCGTGGACAGCCGGGACGAGAGCCCGGCGCCGTCCTCGCGGACGCGCCAGAGGGAAGCCCTCTCCACCGCGTCCGGAACCTGCCGGCCTTCGACGAGGCGGCCATTTTCCCGGAGGCGGGCCAGCAGGCGGCCGGCCTGCGCCTTCACCTCGGTGGGGTCGTCCCCGTCGAGGTCCACGTACAGCCAGGCTTTGCCTTCCGGCAGCCCGAGCACTGCGCCCTCGCCGCGGCGGAAGCGCATGGTGTCCACGATCGCCTCGTCGATGCCCTCCACGGCGGCCGGGGAGAACTCGAGGATGGTTTCGATGTCCCGCGCGGCGTCCACCACGTCCGCGTAGCCGAGGCAGACCAGCAGCGCGCTGGCAGGTTTGGGCACCAGCTTCATGCGGGCACCCGTGACGATCACGCAGGTGCCTTCGGAGCCCACCAGGGCGCGGGCCACGTTGAAGCCCTTTTCCGGCAGCAGGTTGGCCAGGTGGTAACCCGAGACCTGTCGCTGGATCCGGCCCAGCTCAGTGCGGAAGCCGGCCAGGTTGTTGTGGGCCAACTCCTTGAGCGAGGTGGTGAGGGCCATGGCGCGGGCCGCGGCGGCGCTGTCCTCCGGGTGTGTGGCGCGCAGCCCGGTGGCAGTGGCGGTGAGCCGGGCGCCGTCGGAGGTGACGACGTCGAGTTCCACCACGTGGTCCGAGGTTCGGCCGTAGCGGACGGAGTGGTTGCCGCAGGCGTCGTTGCCCAGCGCGCCGCCCACGGTGGCGCGGTTCTTGGACGACGGGTCCGGGGCGAACGTGAACCGGTTGCCGGTTGCCTTCTCCACCTCCCGGGAAAGGACGGCAAGCACCACGCCCGGGTCCACGTCCACGGTGCCGCCTCCCTCATCGAGCCCGTGGATCCTGTTCATGTGCCGGGAGAAGTCCAGCACCACGCCGGGCCCGATCGCGTTGCCCGCCATGGACGTACCCCCGCCGCGGCTGATCAGCGGGGTCCCGGTTTCCCGGCACACCGCCAGCGCGGCCACCACGTCCTCCGCTGACCGCGGAAACACCACGGCAAGCGGAGGCACCCGGTAGTTGGAAGCGTCGTAGGAGTATTCGGCCAGCCGCCGCGCCGAGCTGTCGGCGCTGATCCCGATCGCTGACAGCCGGTCCAGCACCGCCCGCTGCGCCGGATTGGGCGCAGCAGAAGGTACGACGGCGACGGAAGCGTCAGGCGGGGAAGATACAGTCATCGCTTGGCTCAGGCTCCGGCGGTGGCGGGGACGGCGCCGACGACGGCACCCACGGCAGCCTCGAAACGCTCCAGGCCGGTGGAGATTTCCTCGGCGGTGACCACCAGGGCCGGGATCAGGCGGACCACGTTGCCGGCGGGGCCGCACGTCAGGGTCAGCAGGCCCTGGTCCGTGGTGGCCTGCTGGACCGCGGCGGCCGTTGCGGCGTCCGGCTTGCCGTCCTCGCCGGTGAATTCGATGCCCTGCATGAGGCCGCGGCCGCGGACGTCCCCGATCACCGGGAAGCGCTCTTGGATTTCCTTAAGCCCGGCTTGCAGCTGCTCGCCGCGGATCCGGGAGTTCTCCACGAGGCCCTCTTCCTTGACCACCTCGAGCGTGGCCACGCCGGCCGCGGCAGAGACCGCGTTGCCGCCGTAGGTGCCGCCCTGGGATCCGGGCCAGGCCTTGGACATGGTCTCGGTGGAGGCGGCGATGGCGGAAATCGGGAAGCCGGAGGCGATGCCCTTCGCGGTGACGATGATGTCCGGTGTCGCCGCGGAGTACTGGTGGCCCCAGAACTTGCCGGTGCGGCCGACGCCGGCCTGGACCTCATCGAAGATCAGCTGGATGCCGTATTTGTCTGCACGTTCGCGCAGTCCCTCCATGAAGGCCGGCGGGGTGGGCAGGTAGCCGCCGTCGCCCAGCGCGGGTTCGATGAGGAACGCTGCGGTGTCGTTGGGCGCGGTGCGCGTCTGCAGAAGGTAGTCGAGCTCCTGAAGGGCAAACTCCACGGCCAGTGCCTCGTCCCAGCCGTAGCGGTAGGCATAGGGGAACGCGGACATGTGGACGCCGGCCATCAGCGGGGCGAAACCGGCGGAAAACTTGGTGCCCGCGGTGGTCAGGGAGGCGGCGGCGACGGTGCGGCCGTGGAAGCCGCCCTGGAAAACCACGATGTTGGGGCGGCCGGTGGCCATACGGGCCAGGCGGACGGCGGCCTCCACCGCCTCGGAACCGGAGTTTGCATAGAAAACGGAGTCAAGGCCTGCCGGGAGGACCTCGCCGAGCTTTTCGGTCAGTTCCAGGAGGGGTTTGTGCATCACCGTGGTGTACTGGGCATGGATGATCTTGCCCACCTGCTCGCGAGCGGCTGCCACCACTTTGGGGTGGCAATGGCCGGTGCTGGTCACACCGATGCCGGTGGTGAAGTCCAGGTAGTCCTTGCCATCGGTCCCGTGGATCCAGCTGCCAAGAGCGTGGTCCACAACGACGGGGGTTGCTTGCTTGAGTGCGGGGCTAAGGGAAGTCATGCATTCCATGATGCAGGTCACATCTGTTTATTGTCAACAATCCTGCGATCCCGTACGGTTGTGGTGTGAGTAACACTGAAAATACCCGAGCGCCCCGCGTCGTCATACTCGCCGCTGAAGGGCAGCCCCTCCCCTGCAACCTCAACGAGATCGAAGCCCGGGCCGACGTCACCGTGACCGACGCCGCCGGCCTCGCGGAAGCCTCGCAGGGAGCCGACGTACTGTTCCTTTGGGACTTCTTTTCCGCCGCACTGCGTGACGCATGGCCGCACGCGGATTCGCTAAAATGGGTGCATGTGGCCGCCGCCGGCGTGGATGCCATGATGTTCGACGAACTGCGTTCCTCCGACGTGGTGGTGACCAATGCCCACGGCACTTTCGATCAGCCCATCGCGGAGTTCGTCCTGGCCTCCATCCTGGCCCACGACAAGCAACTGCACCTGAGCAAGAGCCTCCAGCAGCGAGCCGCCTGGCAGCACCGCGAACTCACCCGCACCGCGGGCTCGCACGCCCTGGTGGTGGGTACCGGAGGAATCGGCCGCGCCACCGCCCGCCTCTTGCGCGCCATGGGACTGGAGGTCCGCGGCGTGGGACGCGCGGCCCGCGAGGACGATCCCGACTTCGGCACGGTTCACCCGAGCGCGGACCTGGCCGAGCACGCCGGCTGGGCGGACCACGTGGTGCTGATCGCCCCGCTCACCGAACAGACCCGCAACATGGTGGACGCCCGCGCCCTGGCAGCCATGAAACCCTCCGCGCACCTCGTTAACGTTGGCCGCGGCGCACTAGTGGACGAGCCGGCTCTTATTGAAGCCCTACGCGAAGGCCGGATTGCAGCTGCCTCGCTGGACGTGTTCAGCGAAGAGCCCGTCCCGGCATCCCACCCCTTCTGGGCCATGGACAACGTCCACATGTCAGCCCACATGTGCGGCGATGTCGTCGGCTGGCGCGACGCGCTGGCAAGGCAGTTCCTGGACAACCTTGAGCACTGGACGGCAGGCGGGAGACTTGCCAACGTGGTGGACAAGGAACGCGGCTACGTCAGCAGCAGCTAACACCCAAAACTACAAAACCCGGCGGTTTGTGTGAGCCGCACCACATGGTCTAGATTGTAAACAATCTACCAATTAACTCGGAGGTGTCTTTTGCTGTTCAGCCAAGAGGAGTACGACGCCCGGCTCGCCGGTGTCCGCGTGCGCATGGCCAAACAAGGTCTTTCGGCTTTGCTTGTCACCGACCCGGCCAACATCTACTACTTGACCGGCTACAACGCGTGGTCCTTCTACACCCCGCAGTTGGTCTTCGTTCCCGCGGACGGCCCCATGCTGCTCTTCACCCGGGCCATGGACGCCGGCGGCGCCTCCCGCACCACCTGGCTGCCTGAGGACTGCATCGTGGGATACCCGGAGCAGTACGTCCACCGCCCGCACGTGCACCCCTTCGACTGGGTGGCCTTTGCCCTGCGCGAGCGCTACCTCATTGCCCCGGCGGCCAAGGGCTGCGTGGGCTTGGAAATGGACTCGCACTTCTTCTCCCCCAAGGCCTACCGCTCGCTGGTCAACGCCATCCCGGAATGGACACTCGTGGACAGCTTCGAGCTGGTCAACTGGGTCCGCTCCATCAAGTCCCCCGCGGAGATCCAGCTGATGCGCGGCGCGGCGCAGGTCTGCATGGCGGCCATGGAGGCGGCCGTCGAAACGATCGACGTCGGCGTCCGACAGTGCGATGCCGCGGCGGCCATCAGCCAGGCGCAGATTAAGGGCGCCAACGGCATCGGCGGGGACTACCCCGCCATCGTGCCGATGCTGCCCACGGGCGAGGCCGCGGACACCCCGCACCTGACCTGGAGCGAGGACCGCTTCGAGGCCGGCCAGGCCGTCGTCATCGAACTGGCCGGCGCCCACCAGCGGTACCACACTCCGCTGGCCCGCACCCTGACCCTGGGGAAGAAACCGGAGCGTCTCGCGAAGCTGGCTGACGCCGTCGCCGACGGCCTGAACGCCGTGCTGACCGAGGTGCAGCCCGGCGTCCCCGTCCGCGAACTCGCCCGCGCCTGGAACTGGACACTGGCCAAATACGGCCTGGAAAAGCCGTCGCGCATCGGTTACTCGATCGGCGTCGGCTACCCGCCCGACTGGGGCGAGCGCACCATCTCCATCCGCTCCGAGGAAGAATCCGTCCTAGCGGAGAACATGACCTTCCACGTGATCGGCGGGATGTGGATGGACAACTACGGTTACGAACTCTCCGAATCGATCCGCGTCACCGCCGACGGCGTCGAGACATTCACCAGCTTCCCCCGCGAACTCATCCAGAAAGGCGGCTAGGCCATGACTGTTGACCACATTGCCACCCGATCCCGCACCGCCCTGCCTTTGGCCGACCGCGCAGCCGACCTCGTCGGCTCGGTCATTGACTCCAGCACGTCACTGCTGGCCGCGCAGACGCACGACATTGTCCGCTTCGCCATGGGTTCCCCCGCGGACGAGGCCGTGCCGTTGGCCGAATTCCGGGATATCGCGGATCAGGTCATCGACCACAGCTCCATGACTTACGGCGCCACCGAGGGCGAGCCAGTACTGCTTAAGGCCCTCGTCGAGTACCTTGCCGGAACATCGGACCCCACCGCCGAGGAACGCGTCACCATCACCGCCGGCGGCATGCAGGGACTGGACCTAGCCTGCAAGATCTTCATCAACCCCGGCGACCTGGTCATCGTGGAAAGCCCCACCTACACCAACGGCAGCGCCACCGCCTTGAGCTACGGCGCCGAACTCCTCGAGGCACCCACCGACGAGAACGGCCTCATCGTGGAGGCCCTGCCCGAACTGGTTGCCGCCGCGGGCCGCACGCCCAAGGCCATCTACACGATCCCGAACTTCCAGAACCCGTCCGGCACCACTCTTTCGCTGCCGCGCCGCCACCAGCTGCTGGAACTGGCGCACGAGTGGAACTCCGTGATCATCGACGACGACCCCTACGGCCTGCTCCGCTTCCAGGGCGACGACCTGCCGTCCCTGCAGGCCCTGAGCCCCGGGGATCCGCTGTTGTTCTCCGTCCGCACTTTCTCCAAGATCCTGGCCCCGGGCCTGCGCGTGGGCTGGGTGGACACGGACCCCGCGCTGCGCCAGCTGGTCATCAATGCCAAGCAGGCCATGGACACCTGCACCAACGTTCCCGCCCAGCACATCGTGGCCGAGTTCATCCGCCGCGGCGGCCTGGACAACCACCTCGCAGGCCTGCGCACGGAGTACAAGCGCCGCAAGGACGCGATGCAGGACAGCCTGCGCCGCCACCTCGGCGACCGCGTCACCACCACTGATCCCGAAGGCGGCTTCTTCCTCTGGCTCACGCTCCAGGGCGAAGACGCGCGGATCTCCACGCGGAAGCTCTTCGAGACGGCACTCGCCGAAGGCGTCGCCTTCATCCCCGGGCCGGCGCTGTCAGCCAGCGGAAAGTTCGACGACGCGCTCCGACTCTGCTTCGCGTCCACCACTCCCGAACGGGCCGAGGAAGGCATCATCCGCCTGCGCCGGGCAATCGACCTTGAGCTCGCGGCAGTGAAGGGCGGCGACAACGCTTGAGCACTGCTTCTGGACACCAGGCCATGGAACAGCGGGTTCTGGAACAACTGGCCCTTGAGCAGAAGGTCATCGACCTGATCACCGAGGCCCACCTCGTTTCACTCACCACGGCCCTCGTGGCCGCCGGCGGCGAGAATCCCGGCGGCACTGAGGGAGCCACGGTGGAGGTCCTGAAGAACTTCTGCGTGGCTGCGGGCCTCGAGGTAACAACGGAAACAGTTGCTCCGGGACGGCCGAACTTCACGGCCGTCCTGCCGGGCGGCGTCGTGCCCGGGGCCAGCCAGCCCGCCGCCGTCCAGCCTGGCATCCTGTTTCTCGGCCACTCGGACGTCGTTCCCGCCGGGCCCGGCTGGGAGCGGCCGCCGTTCGAACCCTATGTCCGGGACGGCCGGCTTTTCGGCCGCGGTTCCACGGACATGAAAGGCGGCTTGGCCGCCGTCGTCATTGCCCTCAAGGCACTCAAGGACGCCGGCGCGCAGCTGCCCTTCAACGCTGCACTGGCGTGCACGGTGGACGAGGAGGACCTGGGCATCGGCATCCGGGCCTACACCGCCGCTGCCCTCGCCGATCCCGCCTTTTCCTACTCGGCGTGTGTCGTAGCGGAGCCCACCGACCTCGAGACGGTGATCGGCTGCCGCGGGGACAGCTACATCGAGCTGAAGGTCACGGGCAAGTCGGCCCACTCCGGCCGCCCGGCGGACGGCCGGAACGCCATCGACGCCGCGGCGAAGATCCTGGATCTGGTCCGCGAAGACCACGCCCGGCTGCAGGCCGGGCAGGACCCGCTGCTCGGCGCCGGAAGCTGGAACATCGGGCTCATCAGCGGCGGCACCGGAACCTCCATGGTGGCGGCAGAATGCACAGTGTCCTTGGACCGGCGGCTCATGCCCGATGACGACGCGCAGCAGATCCTGGACAAGCTCATGGCCCGGATCAGCGAGGCCGGCATTGATTCGGACGGCATCTCCGTGGGGTCTTCCGTGACCATGGAAATGCCCGGGTTCCGCACGCCGGAGTCCCATCCGCTCGTGGCAAACTCCGTGTCCGCGCTGGCGGACGCCGGCGTGGACAGCGCCATCAGCGGTTGGACAGCGGCCTGCGACGGCGGCTTCGTGGCCCGCGACCTCGGCGTGCCCGCTATCGTCATGGGCCCAGGCGGCCTGAACGACCAGGCCCACCAGGTGAACGAGTCCGTCAGCATCGCCGAGATCGTCGCGGCCGCCCGCGCGTACGCCCTCATGTGCTTGCGCCACGGCAACGGCTAACGGGTTTCCCCTGCAATAAGGAAAGGCTGGCTGCAGTTGCAGCCAGCCTTTCCTATTGCCTTGAGGTCTAAACGTTGGCGCCCATGCCTACGCCGATGCCACGTGGGCTTCGCTGCTGGCGCCGGTGAGCCGGTCCAGGGCGTCGTCCATGTGGCTGATCAGGAGCTTGCCCACCAGTTCCTCGTTACCGGCAGCCAAGGCATCGGCGATGGCGTGGTGCTCGGCAACGCGGGTGTGCGGGTCCGGGTATTTTTTCTCCAGCGCTGTCAGGCACATCCGGGTCTCGGTCAGCAGGGTGTTGTGCATCCGGGTGAGCCGGGTGCTTCCCGCAGCCGCCACGAGCGTGGCGTGGTACTCCATGTCGGCCTCGGACATGGCGTCCAGGTCCCCCTTGTCCGCCGCCTTCTTCATGGCCTTTACGACGTTCAGCAGCCGGGCCGCCACGTCCTGGGCCCCCTTCTGCAGGATGAGCTCGGACGCAGCACGCTCGACGGCGGTCCGCGCCACATACATGTCCCGCACCTCTTCGTCGGTCATCGTGATGACAAACAAGCCGCGGTTGCGGATGCTGATGAGGAGGCCCTCCTGGGTGAGCCGCTGCATGGCTTCGCGGAGCGGCCCGCGGCTTACGCCGAGTTCCTTGGCCAGCTCCGCCTCGCCGAGCTGGGCTCCCGGCGGAATGTGGCCCAGGCCTATCGCCGTGCGCAATTTCCCGGCGATAATTGATGGCGTGGATTCGCGCACCACGGGCTCAAATCTTTGCATCGGTAACCACTCTTCCGCTCGGGGGTCCGGCTGCGGCCCAGGGGCACGCAGTCAGACCCGTCCTTGTGTCCGCCCGGAGGGATCAGACTGGACTAGAAACTGTCTACAATCCTACAGGATTAAGATCCGGCGGTTGGAGAAACCACGAATCCTCGGCGGGCCATGCCCGCTGCCGGGCCCGGGCGTGACCTTCAGGGCTTGGTTTCCACCGCCCGCGAATACGTCAGGGTTTCGTCCCGCGCCCCGCCCATCCAGATGTCCTGGCAGGCTGCCGCCATCTCGTCCAGGCCCTCCACAATGGTGGCGAACACGTTGCCGGGCACCCATCCGGTGTCTCCGTTGAGCAACAGGTTGTTGCGGCCGTAGAAGACAGCCAGGTCAACGATTGTCTGCACGGAGTCAGTCCCCGAGTCCTGCTCGTAGCCGTGGGAGGGCGTCTTGAGGTCATTCGACGTGAACGTGAAATAGCAGACGTCGCCCGGAATCGGGGTCACGGTGGTGTTCTCCGCGCCGGGCTCGGCCGGAGCGAAGGCGGGCACCAGGTTGTAGATCTCGTTGCGGGCGTACTTTCCGTGGAAGACCTGGCCGCTGAGCGGCAGGGCATCCCAGACCGCGTTGCTGGTGCGGGGTGCGGCCTCATCATGCAGGAGGGCCTTGCAGGTCACTCCGCGCTTTTCGAGGGTGATGTTGATGTACCGGGCCATATTCTTTCCTTTACTTCCGGGTGGGGATGGAGAGCTGTGAGGTGCTGCGCGGGCGGCTGTGGTGCCAGCCCGTCGCGTTCTGGTAGGCGGCAGCGGCCGAAAGCACGCGCGCATCGCCGTGCCGGGGGCCAGCCAACTGCAGCCCGACGGGCAGCCCTTCCGCGGTGAACCCGCAGGGGACGCTGATGGCCGGCTGCTGGGTCAGGTTGAACGGATAGGTGTAGGGCGTCCAGGAGGTCCAGTCCGCCGAGGCGGATCCGGCCGGAACATCGCGTCCGGCTTCGAACGCGGGAATGGGCAGGGTGGGCGTCACCACGAGGTCGTAGCGCTCATGGAGCTGGCCCATTTCCCGTCCCAGCTTCATCCGGACCGCGGTGGCGTCCAGGAAATCGCCGGCACTGAAGCCTGCGTGCCGCTGCAGTGCAGCGGCCAGCAGCGGATCGACCTGGTCGATGGCACCGGGGCCATAGCCTTCCACCACCTTGGCCGCCCCGCTGAACCACAGCACATGGTAGGCGTCCACAGGGTCCGTCCAGCCGAGGTCGATTTCCTCGACCTCCGCTCCGAGTTCGCTCAGAACCTGGACCGCGTCGCGGACTGCCTTTTCGACGTCGGGATCGTTGCGGCCGTAGCCGAGATCCGGGCTGAAGGCGATTTTTCGGCCGCGCAGCCCTTCGCCGAGTGTTTCCAGGAAGGACCGCATAGGCGCAGGGCCGGCGGACCAGTCCCGGGCGTCGGGCTGCGAAAGGATATCCATCATCAGGGCCGCGTCCTCCACGGTCCGCGTGATGGGGCCGGCATGCGCGAGCGTCCCGAAGGGGCTGGCCGGGTACAGCGGCACCGTTCCGTAGGTGGGTTTGAAACCGACGACGCCGGTAAAGCCGGCGGGGATGCGGATGGAGCCGCCGCCGTCGGTCCCTACCGACCAAGGACCCATGCCTTGGGCGACCGCGGCAGCGCTGCCGCCGCTGGATCCGCCGGAGGTGCGTGAAGTGTCCCAGGGATTGCGGGTGATGCCGCAACGGGGACTGTCCGTCACGCCCTTCCAGCCGAATTCGGGGCTGGTGACCTTGCCGATCAGGACAGCTCCGTTCTCGCGCAGCCTCGCGACGGCGGGGGCATCCTCGCTCCAATCGCCATCAGATGAGGTCAGCCGGGAGCCGCGCAGCGTGGGCCACCCCTTGGTCAGCATCAGGTCCTTGATCGAGGTGGGAACGCCGTCGGCTTGGCCGCGCGGCTCATTCCGGAGCCAGCGCGCCTCCGATTCGCGCGCCGCCGCCAAGGCAGACTCCTCCTCCACCAGGCAGAAGGCGTTGATGTCCGCATCGTGCCGGTCGATCGAATCCAAGGCCGCACGCGTGGCCTCCACCGGCGAAACCTCGCCGGAACGATAAGCGGTGAGAAGTTCCGTGGCAGTGGCCCATTCCAGCGAATCAATCACTCTTTGCAGCTCCTTGTCCGTCCAAACAATATGCAGTCCCAACAATCTGTGATCCCGATAACACTCCCGTCAGGCTATGTGGCCCGCGTCACGATTGTCAACAATCCTACTTCCCTATCTTTTGCTCCCTCCATTTTGTACGATTGTGCACAATCCGGGAGGTCCCCGGTCCATTCAGAGGAGAATTTATGGGCGTCACCATTGGCATGCTTTACCCGGGCTACGGAGCCGAGGACGATTACCCCTACATGGAGGAACTGCTGGGTGATGGCGTCCGCCTTCCCCTGGTCCATACTTCCGTGGGCGTGGATGCGCATGAGGTCCAGGCCCTGCTGGACCTCGGCAAGAGCGAGCGACTCCTCGAAGGCGCCGAAGCCCTGCGCGCCGCCAAGCCCGACGCCGTGATGTGGGCCTGCACGTCCGGCAGCTTCGTGTTCGGCTGGGACGGCGCGCGACAGCAGGCCTTGGAGGTCCAGGAGGCGCTTGAGGTTCCCGCCTCCTCCACCTCGCTGGCATTCGTGGATGCCGCGCGGGCTTTGGGCCTGGACAGGGTGGCCGTGGCCGCCACCTATCCGGAGGACGTTTCCCGGCACTTCGCGGAGCTGCTCAGCCGCGGCGGAATAGAAGTGACCCAGCTGGTCAGCCACGACATTCCCACGGCCGCTCTCGCCGGCGAACTGGACCGGGAAGGCGTCCTGGACCTGGCCCGCAGCAACGACAGCCCGGAGGCGCAGGCCATCCTGATCCCGGACACCGCCCTGCACAGCGCCCGCTGGATCAACGAACTTGAGGCGGCCCTCGGCAAGCCGATTCTGACGGCAAACCAAGTGACCGTGTGGCAAGGCCTTCGTCTCGCCGGAGCCCTGCGCCCGTGCGACGCCCTGGGCTATCTCTTCAAGCACACAGCGGATGTATCTGTGGGGGCCTAACCCGCACGCAGCAAAGCGAGAAAGGCGTCCCGGCGAGCAGGCAGTAACGGATACTGCCGGCAGCCGGGGCGCCTTCTTGCTTGCTAGGAAAGGAGCCGCTGGCCGGGGCCCACCGCCGCCTTGCCAACGCGCTGCAGCGCCGCCCAGGCCGTGACCTGGTTGGCCGACAGTACCGGCTTGCCCAGCTCGCGCTCGAGGGGCGCAATGATGTCGTAGGTGGGCAGATTGGTGCAGCTGATGAAAATGACATCCGCCTCAGGCACATCGGCCCCGCGGATCAGCTCGCACGTGGTCCGGTACGGAACCTCCCAGATGCCCCCTTCGAGCCCAAGACCGGCCTGGGCCACCACAGAGTGGCCTGCCTCCTCCAGGAAGTCACCCAGCCGAAGGGTCAGTTCCGCCACGTAAGGCGTCACCACCACCACATTGGAGGCGCCCAGATGGTCCAGCGCTTCGAGCAGCGCTTCGGAGGTACTGACGCCCTGCGCGCCGCCTGCGGCCTCCATAATCTTCGAAATGTGGCGTGCGCCCGCAACCCCGCTGACGAAGCTGCCCGAAGTACAGGCGTAGGCCATGACGCTGGGGCGCACAACGCTCAGATTCTTTGCGGCAGTGAGGATATCGCCGTCGTCACTGACATCCTCTGCCATCTCCAGGCCGACGGGTTCATCGACGAACGGTGTACGCGTAAAGAACAGGGACACGTCCTGTGGCATCCAACGCCACAGCTCCCGGTCCAGCGCCATGTCGAACGGGCACACCACGCCAATTCCGGTCTGCGCCGCCGGGCCGGCCAACACCACTTCACTAGTCCGCATAATTCTCCTCAAATAGTAGATTGTTGACAACATTTGCTGGCTTGCCTAGTGTCCGTTATGACCCCATCCCCCTCGAAGGAGCACCATGAACATCCAAGAAGACCCGATCCACGCCGTCGAGCTCGAGCTGCCCTCTCCCCCGGTTCCGGTGGCCAATTACGTGCCGGTCCGGCAGGTGGGGAACCTGGTCTTCACGTCCGGCCAGACGCCCACGCGCGACGGCATCCTCACCGTCAGCGGCAAGCTCGGACGCGAGCTCACCGTCGAAGAAGGCCAGCAGGCTAGCGCCACAGCCGTGCTTAACTGCCTGTCGGCCCTGCGCCAGCACCTGGGTTCGCTGGACAGGATCGTCTCGGTGGTCAGCCTGACCGGTTACGTTGCCTCCGCCGAAGGGTTCGCTGACCAGCCGGCTGTTATCAACGGCGCCTCCCTGATCCTGGAGAGGGCCTTCGGCGACAAGGGGCGCCATGCCCGGGCAGCCGTGGGTGTTGCGGAGCTGCCCGGGCAGGCGCCCGTTGAAATTTCGCTGATCGTGGAGGTCTAGCGGCCGATCAGTGCCGCAGGATCAGTGCTGTAGGACGGCCCGAAGGAAGGTCCGGGTCCGTTCCTGCTGCGGGTCCTTGAAAATCTGGGCCGGCGGTCCGCTCTCCACGGCGGCGCCGTTATCGAACATCACCACACGGTCCGAAATCTCCTCAGCGAACCGCATCTCGTGCGTCACCATCAACATAGTCATGTCCGTGGTGTGCGCCAGGTTCCGGATCACGTTCAGCACCTCGCCGATCAGTTCCGGGTCCAGGGCTGACGTGGGCTCATCGAAGAGCAGCACCTTGGGGCGCATGGCCAGCGCCCGGGCGATCGCCACCCGCTGCTGCTGGCCGCCGGACATCTGGGGCGGTGTGTGGTTCATGTGCTTTCCGAGACCCACCAGGTTAAGCAGGTCGGCGGCACGCTCCTTTGCCTCGGCCTTGCCCATGCCCAGCACATGGATCGGCGCCTCGATGATGTTCTCCATGGCGGTCATGTGCGGGAAGAGGTTGAACTGTTGGAACACCATGCCGATCTTGCGGCGCGTTTCCCGCAGTTGCTTTGTCTCCCGGACCTTCTGCCCGGCAGTGACATCCCACAGAGTGTCACCGTCGACCGTCACGAGACCTTCCGTGGGCGTCTCCAGCGTCATCAGGATGCGCAGGATGGTGGTCTTGCCGGAACCGGACGGGCCGATGATGGACACTTTCTCGCCCGGTGCCACCTCGAAGTTGAGTGACTTCAGGACCTGGTTGGACCCCCAGTTCTTACTGACATTCTGAAACCTGATGATCGGGTCCGGGGCGAGGGCCACGTCCGCGGACAGTGGCTGGGGTTCAGTGCTGGGGCGCATAGCGCCGCTCCAATCTGTTGACGAGCCGTGAGGCCGGGTAGCTGATGGCCAGGAACAGCATGGCGGCCATAGTGAGGGGTTCCAGATAACGGAAATTCGAGCTGCCGATGGCCTGTGCCGTGGCCATCAGTTCCACCACGGTGATGGCGGACAAGACTGCCGAGTCCTTGAACATCTGGATAAGGTAGTTGCCGAGCATGGGCACCACGGTGCGCACTGCCTGCGGGAGGATGATCCTGCCCCACGTGCGGACGCCGGGGAGGCTCAGCGCCGTTGCCGCCTCCCACTGGCCGCTGGGGACCCCCTGGATTCCGCTCCGGTAAACCTCTGCCATGTACGCGCTGTAGTTGACACCGATCACCACCACACCGGTGGTGAAGGCGTCAAAGCTGACACCGTAGGCAGGCAACACGAAGAAGGCGCAGTAGGCCTGGACCAGCAACGGCGTGCCGCGGACAAACACGACGAAGAAGGACACCACAGGAGACAGGACCGGGATGGCAAGCCTTCTCAGAACGGCGAAGAACAGCCCGAGCACTGCCGCGAGCAGGGTGCCCAGGAGGGTGATCTGGATGGTTACCCAGAGGCCTTCCAGGAGCAGCGGGAAAACTGACACGGCAAAATTGCTATCCCAGATCATGCTGCACCTACCTTCATGAGACGGCTTTCCTTGCGCTGGGCAGCGAGCGCCCGCCGGTCAAGGGCGAAACGACGTTCGAGCCAGCCCGTCAGCAGGGTCAGCAGATAGGAGAGGGCAAAGTACGCCACCAAGATAGTGAGGAATATCGCCGTCGTCTGCCCCGTGGTGCTGCGGATCATCTGAGCCCGGAAGGTCAGGTCCGCCACGGTGACCAGCGAAACGAGCGAGGTGTTCTTCAGCAGGTCCACCATGACGTTGCCGAACGGGGGCAGCATGGCCGGAATGGACTGCGGGATGATGATCCTGCGCAGCCGCAGTGCCGGTTCCATCCCGAGCGCAATGCAGGCTTCGGTCTGGCCCTTGGCGCGGCTGGCGATGGCGCCTCGCACCACTTCCGCGGCGTACGCGCCCTCGTTCAGGCCGAGCGCCAGGACGGCGGCGGTCAGCGGGTGGAGCTGGATGCCGAAGAACGGCAGTGCGAAAAACAGCCAGAACATCTGCACCAGCAGCGACGTGCCGCGGAAAACCTCAATGAAGATGCCCGCCGGCCAGCTGATGAGCCGGTGGCTGGACAAACGCGCCAGTCCGGCCGCGAACGCGACCACCAGGCAGAGAGCGCCGCTGAGCACCGCCACCAGGATGGTGGTCAGCAGACCCTGCCAAAGCAGTGGTGCGTAGTCGATTACTGCGGACATACGCTGCCCTCCTTCCGTGCCGGCAAGATCAGCCCGCGGTCTTGCATAGCTCCGCGGCGGTTACGCCCTCCACCACAGAAGGATCAAAACCCCATTTTTTGAGGATTTCGGCGAACTCAGGCGTTTTCTTGAAGGCCGCAAGTTCCTTGTTGTAGGCCTCGTGGAAGGCAGTGTCTGACTTACGGAACGCCGCACCGGAACCCGTGCGCGGTGCGTCCTTCAGGGGCTCGCTAATGTCAAAGCTCGCATCGTCTTTCGCCAGCGCCTGTAGCGAGAGGGTAGGAAGCATGAAGGCGTCCGCCCGGTTGGCCTTGAGTGCCTCGAGGCCGCTGCGGCCATCATTGATCTTGATCTGCTGCGAGGCCGGCACATTGGCCGATTTCAGGACGCCTTCTTCGAAACCGCCCGGCAGCACCGCGATCCGCAGCGACTTGTCGGCCAGGATGTCGGCCACGGACATTATGCCTTTCGGGTTTCCCTTGGGCGTGGCGTAGGACTCTGTGGAAACGATGACCGGCTCCGAGTACAGGACCTGCCCGCAGCGGGATTCCTTCATGAAAAGGCCCGCCGCAATGACATCCCAGCGGTTGGCGTTGAGGCCGGGAATCATGGATTCATACGGGGTGATGATGCCCTGGACCTCGTCGATGCCGAGCCGTTTGCAGACGGCTCGAAGCACGTCGGGTTCGCAACCAGTCACCTTCCCGTCAGCACTGACCTGCGTGTAGGGCGGTTCGTTGGCAATGCCCACCCGGAGGAAGCCCTGGGACTTTGCTGTCTCCAGCAGATTGCTGGCGGCACCGGATGCGGGGCCGCCAACGGCGACGCTGGAACAGCCTGTGGCCCAGCCGGCTACGGTGGCGCCAAGAACGGCGACTCCAGCGCCTCGCAGGACGTTCCTACGTGAAATGTTGCCCGTCATATGTACTCCTTCGCCCGGACCTGCCGGGGCTACTCAGGATGATCACATCGTGTGATGTGTGTTACATAAAACCTAGGAGTCAGGTGTACTATTGTCAACAATCCGAATGTAAAATCCTGCTTTCCGGGGATTCACTTCGGCTTCCGGTAGGGAGGTCCCGCTTTGGCGGGCACCACTTCAGACAGCGCCGCACAAAGGAGTGAGCATGAAGAAGCGCATGCAGTTGCATAACACCGCCCTCATCCAGGGCGACCGGCTTCTGTTTTCGCGGACGGGCGAGCATTGCCCGGCAAGCGGATGGTGGACGCCGCTCAATGATGAAACAGACGCCCACTTCCTGTCAGAGGGAAGCGTCATGCCCTCCGCGGGAGGGAGCCCTGCAACCTGGAAGCGGGTCCCGCATCTCCAGCGAGCCCAAAGGCCGACGCACGAATATCCGCCCAAGGGATTCGCTCTGGACAGCATCTGATTCAGTAAAAATGCCGGACCGCCGTGGGAATGAACCTGTCTCAGCCCACGAAAAGCTACATCTCCCTGATCACGGGGGTGGCTCCTCCAAGCCCTAGCCAGTGTCCCGCCATCACCCGAACACAGCCACCGTCCGTATCAATGGTTCGTAGACGCCGTACCTCAAGGCGTCCCCCAAGCACCTGCAGGCCAAGGCCGTTCGGCCCTATCAAACCTGCGGCAACCGGGCCAAAGCTTAAAGACGGAGGCGCTGGGACGAACGCCCGCGGGCCCTGCACCGAGCCTTTGCCAGACCGCGAGCTCTGAGGACATCCGGACATGTCACTCGATAAGCGCCGGCTCCCGTTGCGCAGGCGGGCCGCGACGCACGGAACTCAGCGCCATGAATCCGCCCGAAAGGCCCTGCTCGCGGCAGGAGCGCTGTCTTCGCTGCTCTACGTGATTGCCACAGATGGCGTGGCTGCGTCCATGTGGGACGGGTACCGCCGCACCGAACAGATGGTGAGCGAGCTGTTCGCCGTCGGCTCCCCCGGCCGGGACGTCCTGCTGCCCTTCACATGGCTCTATACGGTGCTGTTCACTGCGTTCGGGGTGGGCGTCTGGAACTCCGTGCGCGGCAACCGCGCCCTGCGCATCGGCGGCGGCCTGCTTATCGGGTACGGGCTGTGGAACATCTTGGGCGCCCTCTACCCGCTGACGCTGGAGGACGATGCTTCCGTTCCCATGCATATCCTCGTCACCAACATTCAGCTCGCCCTTATGGTCGCGGCAATGTGTTTCGTGGCTGCAGGGTTCCACGGCCGGATGCGCGCGTATTCGATCGTCTCACTCGCGGCTTCCGCGGTGATGGGCATGGTGGCGTTCATGGCCGCCCCGGGGCCCAACCTCGTGCTGGGCATCGGCGAAAGAATCAGTATAGGGGCGTTCCTGCTCTGGGTGGCTGTCCTCACGGTGGCGCTGTGGAGGCGGCTGCCGGCAGTCATGGCAGCTCCGGCGGGTTCGGGGCCGGCCCCCGCCGCGCAGTAGCGGGCCTCTCACCGCCGACGGCGGACGCAGTTCATAATGACCAAGTGATCACACTCATCAAGGTCCTGCACAGCATCATCTACGCTGGCGGCTACCTGGCCATCGTTGTGCTTGCCTCAGTGATCAGCCGCAACGGCAAGCCGGCGGTAGGTCTCGGCATCATGCTGACCCTCGCCGCCGTCTCGGCGACACTCCTCATCGCTTCCGCCGTGGTCAACCGCCGATACAAGCGGGCGGTGCATTCCGCCCCGAACGCGGAGACCGCTGCCGCGGCCGGACCCACCAAGACCTACAGTGCGCACATCTCGGAATCCTACGAACACGACGCCCACACTGTTTGGTCGCTGATCCGGCCGGCCGAGAGCGCCGTGTTGCTCACTGATGTACAAAGGGCCTTCACCGTGCCGGGGACACCTGTTGGCGTCGGGGAACAGCAATGCTTCATCCGCCGCAACGGTTCGGTTTCCATCATCGAGGTCATCGGTGAAGAGAGCCCGTGGTGGGCAACAACGAGGCCCGTATCGCCGGACGAGATGAATAGTCGCTCGACCTACCGCCTTGAACCGACCTCAGCTGGATGCACTCTCACTCTTGGAACCGTCATTGAACTCCCTGCAAACGAAGTGCTTGCAGAGGACCCCGACCAATGGTGGGAAACCCAAATGAGGCCCTACCTGACTCGGATCAAGGAAGTCCTGGCCGCGGGTCAAACGTAGCGTGGGCGGACCGAGGCAACGGCACCGCCCACCCGGGGTGCCGCCGTCGTCGCAACGATTCAGCCGGGACCCGCCAGCTACCCGTGGGTGACTGCAGCGCCCAAGAGGCCAAACAGCGTCCCGGCCGCCGCGGCAACGATGGCACGTGTCCGGGTGGGATACAGCCAGCGCACCGCGAACACGGCCACTGCCAGGATGACGCCGTTGACTGTGCTCAGGATGACCGCGATCCACTCGCTCCCGGTGGACACCCCGAAACCTCCGCCGCTGCACCCGCTAATCCCGCACCAGGCAAAGCTCGCCACCATCCACTGCGGCAGGCTCAGCAGAACCGACAGGGGCACGGCCCACCAAAGCTTACTGATGTCCGGGGTTATCCCGCGCAGCGTCAACCGCGGATACTCAGGTGAGGCGCCCGACCCTCCGCCGACCCGAACCAGTACACGCCTCCGGACGCTGAGGACAATCCATCGGAAGACACCTGCGTTGACCAGCGCAAGGAGGAGGTATCCGAGATAGTAGAGAACCGTAGTCAGGCCCAATCCACCCCCGGAGTCAAAAGTCCCGACGACGAAATACGCAAACGAAACGGGCAGTGTCAGAACCACCAGGGCGAGCAGCAAGCCCTCCTTGAACCCCGGATCCAGGTCCAGCACGAAGCTTCGACTGAGCAGCGCAGCCACAACGACGGCAGCCGTCACCGAGAGGTAGACAACGACGGCGGTTCTGGCCCAGCCCGGCAGGGCCCTTGCAGTCGGCGGTAGTGCACTGCCCACAACGCTCCCCCGTGACGTCGGTCCGGCCTAACCCCTCACCCGAACAGCGCCGCGACGCCGGTCAGCGTGACAAGAACTCCGTAGAGCAGCGGTATCCCCACCAGGGCCCACGCGAGGACGAGCATGCCGGTGGCGGGTTTGACGGGCGCCTGTGCGCCGCCGGTGTTTTGGGTGTTCATCTCAGGCCTCCAAGGCAGGTTCGGGCCGACGGCGGTCGGGGCGGAGTTCGTGGAACCGTGCATCCACCGGTTTGACCAGCAGGTTGGCGACGAAGCCGACCACCAGCAACGCCACCATGGTCAGCAGCGCCGGCTGGTAGGACGCCGCGTTCAGCTGTCCGGGCTTGCCCTGCGCATCCAGGAACGCGTTGACAATCAGCGGCCCGGCCACCCCGGCGGCGGACCAGGCGGTCAGCAGCCGGCCGTGGATGGCGCCCACCTGGAAGGTTCCGAAGAGGTCCCGCAGGTAGGCCGGCGCCGTGGCGAAACCGCCGCCGTAGAACGAAATGATGAAGAACGCCAGCGCCACATACAGGAAGGTGGTGCTGGAGCCGGCCAGCGCCAGCACCGTGTACAGCACCGCCCCCACGCCGAGGTACACCATGTAGATGCGCTTGCGGCCGGTGACATCCGAGGTGGCGGACCAGGCGAAGCGCCCGGCCATGTTGCCGATCGAAAGCAGCCCCACAAAACCGGCGGCGACGCCGGCACTGACCAGGGACACGCCGTCGGACTTTCGGAAGAAGTCCTGGATCATGGGCGCTGCCTGTTCCAGGATGCCGATGCCCGCGGTGACGTTGCAGAACAGCGCCACCCACACGAGCCAGAACTGCGGGGTCTTGATCGCGTTCCTGGCCGAGACATTCTCGGTGGTGACCAGCTTGGCGGCCTTGACCTTGGCGGGGTCGAATCCCGCCGGTCGCCAGCCTTCGGCAGGGACCCGGATGGTGAGGGCGCCGAAGAGCATGTAGGCGAGGTAGACAACCGCGAGGGTCAGGAAGAGCTTGCCCACCGAATCGCCGCTGGCCACCCAGCCTTTGGCGCCGGAGTTGGGATCGTACATCTTCAGCAGCGCGGTGGAGACGGGGCTGGCGATCAGCGCGCCGCCGCCGAAGCCCATGATGGCCATGCCGGTGGCCAGGCCCGGCCGGTCCGGGAACCACTTGATCAGGGTGGACACGGGCGAGATGTAGCCGATGCCCAGGCCGATTCCGCCCACTACGCCGTAGCCGACGTACACGAGCCACAGCTGGTGGGTGAAGATGCCCAGCGAGCCGATCAGGAATCCGCTGGCCCAGAACATGGCCGAGGTGAACATCGCCTTGCGGGGGCCGTTCCTGTCCACCCACGTGCCCATGACCGCGGCCGAGAGGCCCAGCATCACGATGGCGATGGAGAAGATCACGCCGATCTCCGTCAGGCTGGCCCCGAAATGCTTCACCAGCGCCGTCTTGTAGACGCTGGTGGCATAGGCCTGGCCGATGCAGAGGTGGACGGCGAGCGCCGCGGGCGGCACCAGCCAGCGGTTGAATCCCGGCGGGGCGATGGTGCGGTCACGGTCAAGCCAACCCATGTTTGCTTCCCTTGCGTGTCGAAGACGTCGATGTCAGATCGATCCAGAGGCTAAAGACCCCTACATGGCCCGTTGCCTCCAGCAATCATGTGCCCGGATGATCAGTAAACGTACCTTTGGCGCGCCAAGCGGTAGGGACTTTACGACGAACGGTCCGGCAGGTTGAAAAAACGCTCCTGGCTGCAGGAGCGCGGCGTAAGCACCGCCTCTAAGATGAGGCATGGACTTCGAGGACACGCTCTGGACGGTTTTGGGCGCCGGGCTGGTTCTGCTGATGCTCGTCGACGTCTTCCGTACACTCCTGTACCCGCACGGTTCCGGTCCCCTGGGCCGGGCAATCATGCGCGGATTCTGGCTGGTGTCCAGGAAACTGCGGGGCCGGGGCTCCTTCATCGCAGCACCCCTGGCGATGGCCGCCGTCATTGGCGCCTGGGCAGGCCTGGCCGCCATCGGCTGGGCCCTGCTCTACCTGCCCCACCTGACGGACGGCTTTATCTACGGAGCCGGGGTACCGCTGCGGGCCGACTTTGCCGAAGCCCTCTACATCTCCCTGGTCACCCTTTCCACCGTGGGGTTCGGCGACATCGTGGCAGCCCATCCGGTGCTCAGGCTGGTTGTTGCCCTCCAGGCCGTCACCGGTTTCGGCTTGCTGACGGCAACGGTCACCTGGATCCTGCAGACGTTCCCGGCCCTGAACCGCCGCCGGGCACTTGCCCATCAGCTCACCCTGTTCGGGGAGGCTGCAGGCCCGGCAGGTGTCCTGGCGCTGGACCCCAGGCACGCTGCCGGGCTGTTGGAGTCAATTGCCGCAAACGTGGCATCGGTGAGCATAGACCTGCTCGCGTTCCATGAAACCTACTACTTCCGTGAAATCGAACAGCGAGGCTCCTTGCCCGCAACGGTGGCGTACGCCCAGGAGCTGGCATCCCAGGCCCAGCGCAGCGAAAGCCCTGAACTCCAGTTCGCCGGGCGCATGCTCCACGCGGCACTGGATGGACTCGCGGACGTCCTTCGCGGCAAATTCGGCCACGCAGGAGCCACGTCCGCCGATGTATTCGACAGCTACGAGCTGCACCACCGACACCGGCGGCCGGGAAACCCGGACACAAACTAGCCTCACGGCAGCTGCCGCGCCGTGAAGCCTCGCTCCCGCCGTCGTGGCTACCGCCCGACGAAGCCTGCTCCTGTACGTTGATCCTGAACTCTCACTTACCTTCAACCAGGGCGGTTATCTGATGGACGCGGACGTCATCATCATCGGCGGCGGGCTGGCCGGGCTGGTAGCCAGCAACGAGCTGGTCAGGGCCGGCAAACGGGTGGCGATCCTGGATCAGGAGAACGCAGCCAACCTGGGCGGCCAGGCCTTCTGGTCCCTCGGCGGGCTGTTCCTGGTGGACACTCCCATGCAGCGCCGCCTGGGCGTGAAGGATTCCTTCGAGCTGGCCTGGCAGGACTGGCAGGGCTCGGCCCAGTGGGACCGGCTGGACGGCCCGCTTCCTGAGGACGAGTGGGCGCAGCAGTGGGGCCGCGCGTACGTCGAGTTCGCCGCCGGCGAGAAACGCTCCTGGCTGCAGGAACACGGCATCAAGTTCACTCCTCTGGTGGGCCGGGCCGAACGCGGGGACGGCAGGGCCGGCGGCCACGGCAACTCGGTCCCCCGCTTCCACGTCCCGTGGGGAACGGGCACCGGGGTCTCCGAACCTTTTGCGGACAGGGCACGGGAGGCCGCTTCCGCGGGAAGCGTCACGTTCCATTTCCGGCACCGGGTGGACGGGTTAACGTTCGACGGCGGCACGGTCACCGGGGTGCGCGGCACCGTGCTGGCACCGGACGCTTCGCCGCGCGGCGTTGCCTCGAACCGGGACGCTGCCGGGGAGTTTGAGCTGCGTGCGCAGGCCGTGGTGATCGCGAGCGGTGGGATCGGCGGCGACCACGGGCTGGTGCGCCGGTGGTGGCCCCGGCGGCTGGGGACGCCGCCCGCGAAGATGATTTCCGGGGTGCCCCGGCACGTGGACGGGCGCATGCTGGACATCGCCGACCAGGCGGGCGTGCGGCTGGTGAACCGTGACCGCATGTGGCACTACACCGAGGGCATCCAGAACTGGAACCCCGTCTGGCCGGACCATGCCATCCGGATCCTGCCGGGGCCGTCGTCACTGTGGTTCGACGCGCTGGGCCGGCGGCTCCCCGCCCCCGGGCTGCCCGGCTACGACACTTTGGGAACCCTGCGGCTGCTGCGGACCACCCCGGACATCCAGCAGCACAGCCACTCCTGGTTCATCCTGAACCAGCGGATCATCGAAAAAGAGTTCGCCCTCTCCGGCTCCGAGCAGAACCCGGACATCACCAACCGGGACCTGAAGCTGTTGCTTCGCTCGCGGTTGGGCCGCGGCGCCATGGCCCCCATCGAAGCGTTCAAAGAGCACGGCGCCGACTTCGTGGTGGCGGACACCCTGGAGAACCTGGTCCGCGGGATGAACGGCTTAACCTCGGAGCCGCTGCTGGACTACTCCGGGCTGCGCCGGCAGATCGATGAACGGGAGGCCGAGATCCGCAACCCCTACTCCAAGGACACGCAGATCCAGGGCATCCGCAACAGCCGCCGCTTCCTGGGCGACCGGCTGTTCCGCACGGTCAAACCGCACCGGATCCTGGACCCGGCCGCGGGCCCGTTGATTGCCGTGAGGCTCCACGTTGTGACCCGCAAGACCCTGGGCGGCATCCAGACGGACCTCAGTGGCCAGGCGTTGTCGCAGGACGGCGCGCGCATCCCCGGCCTCTACGCTGCCGGCGAGGCAGCGGGGTTCGGCGGCGGCGGTGCCCACGGTTACAACGCCTTGGAAGGCACGTTCCTGGGCGGCTGCCTCTTCACCGGCAGGACCGTGGGGCGCTCCCTGGCGCGGATGCTCTAGCCGGGAACTGTGGCTTAGGAGCGCACCACATCAATCCAATAGCGCCGGAAATGCCGCCCGTTCCCGTCCGTCCTCACGTCCTCGAGCAGGCCGCCAGAACGCTCAATGGTCCTGGCTGACGCTGCATTTGCATCATCGCAGGTCAGAAGAACGCGGTCCGGCTCTCCCTGCGCAGCCAACCGGGCACACACTTCCTGCAGGGCCCACGATGCCGCCCCTCGCCCGCGGTCGGACGGCCGAACCCCGTATCCGATATGGCCGCCCGAGTTCAGGAGGGCAGGTGTGAGGTAGTGGCGGAAGGCTATCGCCCCCACATACCGCGGGCCCTCTGTGATCCAGCGATACGTGCAGGGAACAATGCCGCCGGTCTCGGCAGCCCGTTCAGCACCCGCCAGCCGCCGGACCCAGGCGGCGAACCCCTCCTGGGTGGTGACGTCGTCGTCGGCCATTAACCCGGCACCGTCCTGGTGGGCGCCGTCCCACTCGCGGTGGGACTCGGCAAACGACGGGTAATAGGAGGCATCCGGGACAACAAGTTCAAACATGCACACGACTCTATACGCCATCCAACCGACTTTTGTAACACGAATCGGCATTCAAAGAATTTTCAGTCAACAGGCTTGTCAAGTCTATGACAGATGTCGTAGATTCAATCCGTCCAACAAATTGATAAACCAAGAGGAGTGATCCACGTGCTGAAGCTCAAGCGACTGACCAAGCGCCGTTCCAAGCTGAACTTCGTGTTCAACTGAACAAAGAAGAACTAGTGGGGACCACGCATTGCGTGGTCCCCACTCCTAATTGGAGGCAAGAATTGGCAGCCACGACCTACTCCCTCAAGCAGTCGCTTCCCGTCGTCACAACAGACACCTCCGTGCACATCGGATTGGCACCACCCAATGCAATCGAAATTGAAGACGCACCAGACGGGCTGGCGGAACTGCTTGGATTTGCATCGCAACCGCGGACACTCGATGAACTGGGCAACGAGGCCCAACAACTGCTTGGCGAAAGCTCCGGGCAAATCATTGAGGAACTCATCGACGCCGAAATTTTGGTGCCCTACAGGATCGACCTTTCAGGGCAATACAGCCGCCATGATCTGTACTTCGCGCTTGCTCACGGCACAGGACCGGGAGCCAGTGACTTGCTCCGCACCCGAACGGTAGCGCTCATCGGCGTCGGCGGCATCGGGACCAACGTGGCCATGCAGCTCGCGACGGCCGGTGTCGGTTCCATCGTGCTGGTGGATGGAGATTCCGTCGAGGAAAGCAACCTCACCCGGCAGTATCTCTTCACTGCCCAGGACGTCGGCAAATCGAAAATCGAAGCGGCCGCAAAGAATCTTTCGCTTCGGGCTCCCGGAGTCAACACCATCGAAGTCACGTCAATGATCTCAGGCGTCGACGACCTCCTGCCCATCTTTCACGACTCTGACTTCGTGGTTGTTTCCGCGGACACTCCCCAGGAAGTGCTCGAGTGGTCCAACGAAGCGTCCATTATCTCCGGAACTCCGTTTACCTGCGCCGGTTACCAAGACACGCGCGGGGTGGTGGGGCCGGTCGTCAGGCCGGGCGAAACTCCATGCCTGCTGTGCGCGGCAACGGATAACGACGGGCGGACGAACTCCGCGGCGTCCCTCACAACGACAAATTTCAACTCGGCCTACCAGGCGCCCAGCTTCGGACCCCTTAACTCCATCGTGGCGTCCGTTGCCGCCATGGAAGTGTTCCGCTATCTGCTCACCGGCTCGACGCAGCTGGACGGCCGGAGACTGGTCTTTGACTCACTGGAACTGTCCTCGGAATTTGAAGACTTCGCCAGGAACATCCACTGTGCTGCGTGCACCTGACGTCAACAGCAGCAAGGCACTGGTCGCACTGGCGGGGGCGTTTACCGTCGCATCACTGGCGTCGACCGTTGCCAACAGGAACTTCTGGCCCATCGCATCAAACAACATGTTCAATGCGAAGTTCGGCGACCGTCTCTCGCGTTTCGCCGTCGAATTCCACCTGTCAGACGGAACGGTAGTAGCCTGCGGGCCTGCAAACTGCATTCCGACCCAGTTCTTCCGGGCCGGGGCAGTGTTCGCACACGTTTTCATGGCTGACAAGGACCATCCGAAACAAGTCCTGTGCCAAAGGATTCTCCGCCGACTGCGCAGCGAGCGGTGGAGGCCATTTGACGAGGTCAGAGCCCCCGCAAATCTACCCAACGTCCCCCTTTCCAGGATGGAAATCTGGGTGGAGACCACTGTGCGGGGAATGCCCGGAGAAAGGGAAGTCGTGTATACCTATGTTCCATCAGATGCGCAGTAGGCCGGCAAGTTTGCGGGAGGCCCGCAATGCCGCATTGTGGATCGTCGCTGCAGTGGCAGTCACGTTACGACCAGGCCCAGCTGCTATGCAGGACTACAAAGCTGCCCTCGATCCTCCGGCCGCGAAGTCGGATCGTGATTCCACTTCCCGCAATGTCCTGGGGGCTCAACGAGTAGCGGCCGGCTTTCTACTGGCAGCAGCAGCGACCGAGGTATTCAAGAGTTCGGATTCAAAGCACTCTTCCTGGCTCCGACGGGCAGCCCTGGGGCTCTTTCTTGGAACTCGTGCCGCAGATGCCCGGTCACTTCCGGGCCGGTGGCCCTATGACACGTTTATCGAGGCGGTCCTTGCCGTAAACCAGTGGCCCCACCCTGCAACCACCGACCCGCGGCTCGCCAACTTGCCGCTCTCAGTGTCACGTGTAGCCCTGTATTTGCCCTACACCCAAGCTGGCCTGTCCAAGCTGATTCACGGTTTCGACGCCTGGGTCCGACGCGGCGATGCGAATCACATCTACCACTCCCATTTAGGGGCATCCGACGGCCACCCATTTGCCCAAGAGAGATTCGCCCGGCCCGTTCGAGTCATTACCCGGGCAATTCCCTTCCTCGAATTGCTCGCACTGCCCCTCGCCCTCGTTCTTCCCGGAAGATGGCGGATTCTGGTCCCATGCTGCACCACCCTCTTCCACGTGATGGTTGCCCGTACCTGGAACATCAGCTTTTGGCAGGCTCCCGCCATGCAGTGGCTACTGACCTCAGTAGAAAAGCAGACCGATCTTGCCACCATCCTCCGCGCGTACCAAGGAAAGTAAATTGTCTCCAGCAAAGCCATGGCAGCGGCGCCTGCACCTGACAGGAATGTGGGTTAATTCGCTTGGCGGCGGCGCGTACAACATCGCCCTGCCGCTCATCGTGCTTCAAACGAGCGGCAGCCTTGCCCAGATGTCCATCGTTGCCGTCGCATCCCAGCTGCCGAAGGCCTTTCCCGGAGTGCTCATCGGAGGACTGGCCGACCGTATGTCGCCGCGCACCATGACCCACATTGGATACTGGGGGCAGGCGCTGGTGGTTGCAGCTATGGCGCTGCTTATCGGCCCCTGGCATACGCCATTCTGGGTTCTTGTACTCGGCGCCTTCCTGCGCGGCAGCCTCGACATGTTCGCAAGAACTGCAACCTTCGTTGCCATTCCGAAAATGTATGGCGACGGCACAGCAAAGTTCAATGCATCAGTCTCTACGGCATGGACATCGGCTTCCATCGTGGGGCCGGCCATCGGCGGAGCTTTGAGTGCCGTCTGGGGTCCCTGGTGGTTGCTGGCCGTGGACGCTGTCTCTTTCACCGTCATCGCGTTGATCATGAACTTCCTGCCGTGGCCGGACCGTCCAGGCAGCGTGCCCGATCGGCCCGGCTTTATTCAGGAACTTTCCGCAGGGTACAGGAGACTCTCCCAACTCCACGGCTGGTGGCGTTTCGCCGGGACAGTTATCCTGATCGGCTTTCTGTCCGCGCCCCTCTCAACTCTGGCTATCTTCCAGACCTCAGTTGGTCTGGGCGGCTCAACTACCGAAGTGGGGATTGTGGGCGCAGCCGCGGCCGCAGGCCTGTTTTGCGGATCAATCCTGTCCGGCCTGTTTTCCGGTTGGCGTCCCAATATTCTCATGCAACGTTCTTCGTGGCTCATGGCCGGGGGCTCGTTGCTCTTCTTCGTCCCTTCGTGGATTGCCGTGGCCAGTGCTCTGTTTATCGTCTGCACCGGAGGCATCGCCTGGACTGTGGGGCGCACGTCCCTTATCCACCAACAGATTCCCTCCACTGATCTCGGTAAGACCATGACGGCCGTCCAGTTTCTTGAAACAGTCTCCAGCCCCCTCAGCCTCACAGTTGCCACGTACCTCATGGGCGTTTCGTCATCCCTGGCGTTTGCGTCAATCCTGTTCGCAGCACTGCTTTCAGGACTGCTTGCGCTCAAATCTGACTCGATACTGAGTCCTCAGGAGCGCGAACCAGAGCTGCGGCAGAGGGAGACAGTGCACTAGTTCACTCGTCCGACAAAGAATCCTTGTCCTTAAAGCCGTCTGCCGTGGACACCCTCCCGCAAAGAAAGGCATCCACGGCAGAACAGCTGCTCCGGGAAGCGGCGACTATTTGTCGCAGGCAGTGCCGTCGTTATCCCGGTCAAGACCGGCACGGTAGCCCGGCTGTCCGGAGGAGATCGGCGCGACCCCTGCTGCCTTCGCGTCGGCGCAGCTGGCGTAGTAGGCCTGGGCCGGCGCCTGGACTGCCGGGGCAGGGGGAGCTACGGGCGCCGCGGGAGCCACCGGCACCTGCGGGACTGCCTTTTGAGCCGCAGCTTGCTCGGCCGCCAACTTCGCCGCAGCCGCAGCTGCTGCAGCCTTGTCCGCTGCCGCCTTGTCTGCCGCTGCTTTGTCAGCCGCAACTTTGTCCGCAGCAGCCTTTGCTGCCGCAGCCTTCTCTGCAGCTGCCTTGTCCGCGGCGGCCTTTTCCGCCGCCTCCTTCTCAAGGTTCTTGACGCCGAGGTGCACGGTGGAGTCCTTCGCCACCTTCGCGCCCTCCGTGGGGTCCTGGGACGTCACCTGCCAGTTCTTCTTGGACATGATCATTTTGCCGTCGACGGTGTCGTCCGCCTTGACCTTGAGCCCAAGATTTTCCAGCTGATCCGTGGCCTTATCCAGGGTCAGGCCCATCACGCTGGGAACCGTGACAGCGTCTGCAACCTCTGCAACAGCGGTCGCAGACGATGCTGCCTGTTTGCTGCCGCATCCGGTCAGCATGAGGCCGGTAAGCACAACAAGTGCCAGTGTCTTCTTCATTTTTCCCCCTAGGAAAGTTTGGAACTGTGGAGTGATTGGTCTGGTTAGCTTTCGCAGGCGATGCCGTCGGAGTCACGGTCCAGGGCGGCGCGGTAGCCTGCCTGCCCCGCGTAAATGGGAGCGGCACCTGCGGCCTTCGCCGCCGTGCAGTTGGCGTAGTAGACGGCAGCCGGGGCAGGCGCAACAGGTGCGGGAGCCTGGACAACAGGTGCCGGAGCAACAGGAGCGGGAGCCGGCGCAACCACAGCAGGAGCGGGCGCTGCCGGGGCAGGGACTGCCACAAAAGGTGCAGGCTCAGCACCGGCGGGGGCCGGTGCCGGTGCCGGTGCCGGTGCCGGTGCAGCAGCGGCCGGGGCCTGCTCATTCGTCGGCGCCAACTGGCCCGAGCAGTCGGCCAGGATCCGTGCCATCGCGTCGTGCTCCGCCTGGGTGACCCACAGGCTGTACGTTGCCTTCACGGAAATCTGCCGGGCGACGTATTCGCACCGGAAGCCCTTATTCGGCGGCAGCCAGGTGGCGGCGTCGCCGTCGCCCTTTTTGATGTTGGTGGGACCGTCGGTGGCCTGCAGGTTCAGCGGATCATTGGCGAAGGCCGTCCGCTGTTCCGTGGTCAGCTGCTGCGCGCCCTTCTGCCAGGCATCGCTGAGGGCCACAACGTGGTCGATCTGGACCTTGCTGCTGGTCGCACTCCCCCGCAGGAAGCTGATGCTGGTGCCCGTGTAGGGATCCGCCAGCGTTCCGGACTGCACCTTGCAGGGGACGCTGTTCGTGTAGGTGATGCCCGTCAGGTCACGCTTGAGGATGTCGTTCCGGGTGTCGCAGCCGTTCCGGTCAACGTCGGCCCACGCCTGCCCGAACAGGGCGCGGTCATACCCCGTCTTCGGTGCGCGGCCCTTGATCGGAAGGGTGGCCAGCACGTCCGCCGCCTTGGTGGCAAAGGCGGGCTGGGACTTCGGCGCCGTTGCGCTGACGCCCTGCGCCAGGACGTAAGGACTGTCAGGATCCAGCGGTTCGCCCGTCTCCAGGGCGGTTGGAGTGGACGACGGCGTCGGTGTCGCCTTGGCAGGAGCACTCGCCGCAGCGGAGGCCTGAGACGCAGTGCTCTCCGCTGAGGCGGCCTCAACGTTCCAGGAAGTGGTTCGTGGCAGGGCAACGGCACCGCCGATAAAAAGGGCAAAGGAGACGCCAAGGGCGATTGCCCCCGCCTTTCGCCTGGCCGGCAGCCATGCCCAGGAACGGCGGCCAGTCGCCAGCACATAGAGTCCGGTGAGTCCCGCCGTAATGGCCAGGAAAACCAACGCGCCGCCCAAGCCGCCGCTGAGCGCACCCAGGAGCATAAAAAGCGCGGTGATGGCGCCGACGATATAAGTGGAAGCGCGTGGCTTGCGCGGCGGCGTCGGGCCCTGCCCGCCAGGTGCCGACCCCAGGAGGGTCTCATAGTTCGACATTCTTTTTCCCCAATTAATAAAGGCCCGGCAATGAGCCGGGCCTTTTGCATAAGCCGAAATGTTGCTAATCAAAAGCCTATTTCTCACGCGACCACCAAATGATGAAACTGGGGAGATCTTGGTCCAACCTTGATGGAGTCTTGAGCCGGCCTTGTGCATTCCGGCGGAACTAAGAGTTCACTTCCGAGTTCACCAGTCCGTCATGTCTCCTCCACCGGCAGGAAGCGCCTCGTTTCCGGTGGATGACCAGACTGGATGCCGCTCGTAAACGGGCATGACACCGATTTGGAGACCCACAAATGAACAACGCAAAGCTGCTGACCGCGGCCGCCATGTGCGCAGGCCTGGCGCTGGGGACACCCCTTCCGGCGCAGGCTGCCGATACCAACCCAAACGGCACCGCTAACCACTTTGACCTCCAGGCCCACCGCGGAGGAATCGGGCTGACGGTCGAATCCACGCTTCCTGCGTTTGCCAAGGCGCTCGAGACGGGTGTGACCACTCTTGAACTCGACCTCCAGATAACCAAGGACGGCCGGGAAGTCATCACGCACGACCGCAAGATCAGCGACAAGAAGTGCGCGGACACCGCACCCGCGACGCCCGGGGACCCGTTGTTTCCCTACGCCGGCAAATACGTCAAAGACCTGACGTTCGACCAGGTGCGTACCCTCGATTGCGGAAGCCTCACCCTCCCCCAGTTCCCCGGGCAGCAGGCCGCACCCGGCGAAAAGATGCCCACGCTCGCGGAGGTTTTTGCACTCGTGGACTCCTACCGGGCCAGCCAGGTGAAATTCAACATCGAAACGAAGGTGGAGGCCGGCGCCCCGGAGCAGACCGCACCCCGTGAACAGTTCGTGGCCGTCGCACTGAAGGAAATCAAGGCCGCCAACATGCAGCAGCGCGTATCCATCCAGAGCTTCGACTGGGGCTCACTGCGGCTGGTCCAGGAGGCCGACCCCCGGATCCGAACCGTCGCCCTGACCAACAAGGACTTCCTGCAGGCCGGCCAACCGGGCAGTTCCCCGTGGCTTGGCGGCATCGACGCGGACGACTTTGGCGGAGACCTGGTCAACGCCGCCTCCCACCTGGGGTTCGACGCCATCTCCCCGGTCCACGGAACACCGCAAAACGGAACCGTGGAGGACCCGGGATACGTCCCCTACGTCACGGCGGACATGGTCAACCGTGCCCACGACGCCGGGATGCAGGTTATGCCGTGGACTGTCGACGACAAGCCGACCATGCGCGCCCTCATCTCCGCCGGTGTTGACGGGATCATCACCGATTATCCCGACCGGCTGCGTGAGGTCATGGCCGAGCACTCGATGAAGCTGCCGAAGCAGTACTCGCTGGAACCGGGCGCCGTCTAGGGAAAATCGCCGCACCCCGGTCCTTACCGTCTGACTCTTGAAAGGCATCCCCATGAACCGCATTCGCACCCGCGGCGCCCTGACAGCCGCCGCTGCCGTCATCGTCCTCGCCGCAGGCAGCGGCATTGCCGCCCAGGCTGCGCCCCAGCCCGGCGACAGTGACCGCCACGCCGCCGACACGGCACTGGCCGACAGCTTCAAGGCCGTGGACCGTTCCACCAACTGGGAGATGACGGGCAAGCTCAAGCTCGGCTTCCCCACATTCCATCCCCAGGGCATCGCCTACACGGAGGATCACATCTTCCTGTCGTCCGTGGAAATTGTTGAGCCCACCGTTAAATACCCTGCGCCGCGCGACGGGTACGACCGCACGGCCGGGAAGGGCGTCGGGCACCTGTTTGTGATGGACAAAGCCGGGAACCTGCAGAAGGACATCATCCTGGGCGAAGGCGACATGTACCACCCGGGCGGGCTGGACTTCGACGGGAAGAACATCTGGGTGAGCGTGGCACAGTACCGGCCCAACAGCAGCTCGATCATCTACAGCGTTGACGCCGCGACCCTGGAGCCGCAGAAGCAGTTCGAGGTCCCCGACCACTTTGGCGGCATCGTCATGGACCGCCAGACCGGGCATCTGGTCGGCAACACGTGGGGCTCCCGGAGGTTCGCCGAATGGAACCTCAACGGCAAGCAGCTCAGCACCTGGCAGAACCCGAACCACTTCATCGACTACCAGGACTGCCAGTACGCGGCCAATTCCCAGGCCTTGTGCGCAGGGGTCGCCAACCTGCCCCAGGCCCCGGCGGCAGGCGGCACGGCGGCCACCTACGAACTGGGCGGCATGGCCCTGATCGACCTTGCCAGGAAGACGACCCTGCATGATGTGCCGTTCCAAAAGTGGTCCACGGCCGGTCACGTGGCCACCCGGAACCCCTTCAAGCTCACGGCGGAAGGCAACCATCTGACCATGCACGTGGCGCCGGACGATGCCGAAGAAGGCAACGGCACGGAAATCCTCACCTACGAAGCAACGGTCACCCCCGCAAAATAGCTTGTGGGCGCCCCTCCGGAGCAGTACCATCCCTTCACCGAACACCTCCGTGGAAGTGTGCAATGATGCTCGATACCGCAGACACCCCTGTGATCAACGGGCGCAGGGACCTCATCACAGAGCTCTTTGGTGTTTGGCTGGTGCTGGCCGTCTTCCTGGACGGCTGGGCGCACCTGAACCTCCCCGGCCTGGAAACGTTTTTCACGCCGTGGCACGCTGCCCTCTACTCCGGGATGGTGGCGACCGGGCTATGGACGGCCTCCGTGATCTGGCGGAACCGGAAACCCGGGCAGCCGCTCTCCCAGGCCCCGCCGCCCGGCTATCGCGGGACCGTTGTGGGCCTGGTCCTCTTCGTGGTGGCCGGCGGCCTGGACCTGCTGTGGCATGAACTCCTAGGCATCGAGGTCACGCTGGACGCCCTGGTCAGTCCCACCCACCTGCTGCTTGGCTTCAGTCTTTTCCTCATCCTGGGCACCGCGGTCCGAAGCGCCCGGGCATCCAGCCACGCGAGGGACTTCGAGTGGACCCCGGCGGCGCTGTTCGCCGTCGTCCTGATGACGGGACTGGGAGCATTCTTCCTCATTTACTGCTCCGCCTTCGTCCGGCCCGGGCCCACTGCCCTCTTCATACCGATGCCGGTGGGCACCCCGGGCCGCCTGCAGGCGGAGATGCCGGTGGTCATCGGCCTGACCAGTTACCTGCTGACCACGGCGCTGATCATTGCGCCCTTCCTCTTCACCCTCTCCGCCGCCCGGCGTCCCGCCCGGGGGATTGTCACCATGCTGGTGGCAGCTGCCGCGTGGCTGCCCGTCGCCATGGTGGGCTTCCGCCCCGTCGCAGCGGCCGGAGCTGCCGGCGCCACTGCCGCCGCCATCCTGGCGGACGTGCTGCTGGCCCGTCTGCCACAGGGCTGGCTGGACCGGCGGCTGCCCGCGGTGGCAGCCGGAATCGCGGCGCTCGTGTGGACGGGCCAGCTGGCGGCCTTCGCGGTGGCAGACGGGATCCGCTGGCCGGTATCGCTCTGGCTGGGCGCGGTGGTGCTCAGCGCAGCGGCCGCAGCGGGCCTGGCCCTTCTCAGCTCCTGGGGCCCCAAAGCCGGCACGCGTTATGCTGGATCCCTCGGCTGAAGACGCCCGGCCATCGGATCGCCCCACCACACGGAGCTGCCATCATGGCCGAGGCGCTTGCCCCCGCAGAACCCACCAGCACAGAACTCCGCCGGCTTGCGGCGGACACCTTCGGGTTGCCCCGCCTCCGTGCCGGCCAGCTCGCCGGGATGCGCGCCCTCGTCGCCGGCCGGGACGTCCTCGCCGTGATGCCCACCGGCTACGGCAAGTCGGCCATCTACCAGGTGGCCGCGCTGCAACTGCACCAAAACAGCGCAAGCCGCGGACCCGCCGTCGTGGTTTCCCCGCTGATCGCCCTGCAGGAGGACCAGCTGGACGGCCTCCTCCAGACGCTCGGCGGAAACGCCGCCGTCGCCATCAACTCCGGCCACAGCGACGCCGAAAACAACGCCGCCTGGGAGGCTGCCGAAAACGGTGATGCCGCGTTCGTGTTCCTCGCCCCCGAACAGCTCGCCAAGTCCGAAACCGTCGAGCGGCTCGCGGCCCTGGACATCCCGCTGTTCGTGGTGGACGAGGCCCACTGCGTCTCCTCCTGGGGCCACGACTTCCGCCCCGACTACCTGCGCCTCGGCGAGGTCCGCGCGCAGCTGGGCAACCCGCCCGTCGTCGGCCTCACCGCCACCGCTTCTCCCCCGGTGCGCGAGGAAATCCAGCAGCGCCTGCACATGGTGGACCCGCTGGTCCTGGTGCACGGCTTCGACCGGCCCAACATCCGGCTCGAAGTGATCCGCCACCACACAGACAAGGACAAGCGCCGCGCCGTCACCCAGCAGGTGGCCGAGCTCAAAGGCCCCGGCCTGCTGTACGCCGCCACCCGCAACGACACCGAGGCCTACGCCGACGCGCTCACCGCCCTGGGCCTCCGCGCCGAGGCCTACCACGCCGGCCGGAAGCAGCGCGAGCGGGACCGCGTCCACCAGCAGTTCCTCGACGACGAACTCGACGTGGTGGTGGCCACCACCGCCTTCGGCATGGGCATCGACAAACCCAACGTCCGCTTCGTCATCCACGCGGACATCCCCGACTCGCTGGACAGCTACTACCAGGAGATCGGCCGCTCCGGACGCGACGGCGAACCCGCCGCCGCCGTCCTGCACTACCGCTCCGAGGACCTGGGCCTCCGCAAGTTCTTCGGCACCCACACCCCGGACGAGGAATCCCTCCTGGCCGTCCTGCAGACACTGCGCGCCGCCGGCGGACCGGTCAGGCAGAAGGCCCTCGCCGAGCAGACCGGATTCTCCCCGCGGAAGCTCACCGGACTGCTCAACCAGCTGCAGGAAACCCGCGCCGTCCGCACCGGCAAACGCGGCATCCGGCTGGAAGCAGGCGCCAGGCTGCCCGCGGTGGTGGAACGCGCCGTCGAACACGCCGAAGCACGCCAGCGGGTGGACCGCTCCCGCATCGAGATGATGCGCGGCTACGCCGAGACCGACGCCTGCCGCCGCCAGTTCCTGCTGGGCTACTTCGGCGAGGACCTCCCCGAGCCCTGCGGCAACTGCGATACCTGCACCGACGGCTCCGCCTACGAGGAGGATTACGACGACGCCGCAGCGGCCGCCGCTGGCGGTGACCCTTTTCCGCTCCAGGCCGCCGTCCGGCACAAGGAATGGGGGCCGGGTCTGGTGATGCGGCACGAGGAGGACACGATCACGGTGCTGTTCGAGCAGGAAGGCTACAAAACGCTGTCCCGCCAGGCCGTGACCGCCGGGAAACTGCTGACGCTCGCGACATGACCGGTTGGTGACCGCATTCGGTAGTGTCAGGTTATGGACAGCGGCACGTTGGTCAACTTCGCCTTGGTTCTCTTCTTTGTGTTGCTGGGCGGCGTCTTTGCCGGCACCGAAATGGCGCTCATCTCCCTCCGGGAAAGCCAGGTGCGCCGGATCGAGAAGGCCGGCAGACGCGGGGCCAAGGCTGCCGCGCTGGCCCGCAACCCCAACCGTTTCCTCTCCACCGTCCAGATCGGCGTGACCCTCTCCGGCTTCTTCTCGGCCGCCTACGGCGCGTCCACCATTTCACCCGACATCGAACCCGTCCTGGAACGCGTCGGGTTCGGCGCGGCGGCCGAGCCGGTGGCCTTTATCGGCATGACGCTGCTGGTGGCGTATCTGTCGCTGGTGCTGGGTGAGCTGGTGCCCAAGCGGCTGGCCATGCAGAGCGCCGTCGGCTTCACCAGGGTCCTGGCCCCGCCGCTGGTGGTCCTGTCCGAAATCATGCGGCCCGTCATCTGGCTGCTGTCCGTTTCCACCGACGCGGTGGTCAAGCTCTTCGGCGGCGACCCGCACGCCAAACGGGAGGGCATCAGCTCCGAGGAACTCTGGGACATGGTGGCGGAGAGCGACCTGCTGGAAGAGAGCAGCCGGCACATCCTGACCGACGTGTTCGGTGCCGGGGACCGCACGCTGCAGGAGGTCATGCGCCCCCGCACCGAAGTGACCTTCATCGACGGCACCATGAGCATCGCCGACGCACGCAGCATGGTCCGGGACGGCCCGTATTCGCGGTTCCCTGTGATCGGCAGGACCCCGGACGACGTCCTGGGCTTCGTCCACATCCGTGACCTGATGCCCCGGGATGACAAGCAGGATCAGCAAATGGTGAAGGACATTGTCCGCGAGCTCCTCCCCCTGCCGGGAACCAACCGGGTGCTGCCCACACTGTCCCGGATGCGCCGGCTGGGCCACCACATCGCGCTGGTGGTGGACGAATACGGCGGCACGGACGGCATCGTCACGCTGGAAGACCTGGTGGAGGAACTGGTGGGCGAAATCTACGACGAATACGACACCGGCGCCGACCACGAGGACCGCGTCACCGTGGCCAACGGATCCGTCGACGTGGACGGCGGCCTGATCCTGCAGGAATTCGCGGCCGCCACCGGCATCACCCTCCCGGAGGGCCGCTACGAGACCGTGGCCGGGTTCGTCATCTCCCGGCTGGGACGCCTGCCGGTGGTCGGGGACCGGGTAGAGGTGCCGGGCCACATGCTGACGGTGCTGGCCATGGACCGGCTCCGCATCGCCCGAATCCGGGTGACGCCCGTGACCGGGCAGCCGAAGGAACCCTGAGCTGTCGGCCTAGAGAGCAGGTGTCAGAGGACCTTGGACAGGAACGCCTTGGTCCGTTCGTGCTGCGGATCGTTGAGGACCTGCCGCGGCGGCCCCGCCTCCACCACCACTCCTTCATCCATGAACACCAGGGTGTCCGCCACCTCGCGGGCAAAGCCCATCTCGTGCGTCACCACGATCATGGTCATGCCGCTCTTGGCCAGTTCCTTCATAACGTCCAGCACCTCGCCCACCAGTTCCGGGTCCAGGGCACTGGTGGGCTCATCGAAGAGCATGAGCTTCGGGTCCATGGCCAGGGCGCGGGCGATGGCCACGCGCTGCTGCTGCCCGCCGGACAGGTGCGCCGGAAAGGCATCGCCCTTGTCCCCCAGGCCCACGCGCTCCAGCAGTTCCATGGCCCGGGCGGTGGCCTTGGCCTTGGAGATCCCTTTCACCCGCATCGGGGCCAGGGTGATGTTCTCCACCGCGGTCAGGTGCGGAAACAGGTTGAACCGCTGGAACACCATGCCGATTTCCTGGCGCTGGAACGCTGCCTCCTTGAGCTTCAGTTCGTAAAGCTTGTCCCCCTTCTGGCGGTAGCCCACCAGCTGGCCGTCCACCGACAGCCGGCCGCCATCCACCCGCTCCAGGTGGTTGATGCAGCGCAGGAACGTCGACTTGCCCGACCCGCTGGGCCCCACGATGCAGAGCACCTCACCCGGGTCCACCTCCAGGCTGATCCCGCGCAGCACCTTGTTGGTGCCGAAATTCTTGGAGACCCGCTCCGCGAGCACCATGGGCGCGTCCGTCATCCTTTTCCTCCAAAGTCATTGCCCAGCGGTCCGCCGGGGACCCCCGGGGCGCCCGGAACCGCGGCAGGTGCCGCTCCCGCCGTCGTGCTTCCCTTGCCGGTCTTGGCGCGTCCGGTTCCGCGCGAGAACCGCTTTTCAATGAAGTGCTGGCCCACCATCAGCACCGAGGTGAAGAGCAGGTACCAGAGGGACGCCACAATCAGCAGCGGCACCGGCGTGAACGTCACCGCGGAAATACCGCGGGACACCCCATACAGGTCAACGCTCAACGGGATCGCCGCCACCAGCGAGGTGGTCTTGAGCATCGAGATGACCTCGTTGCCGGTAGGCGGAATGATGATCTTCATCGCCTGCGGGACCACCACGTACCGCATGGTCTGGCCCCAGGACATGGCCAGCGCCGTCGACGCCTCCGCCTGCCCCTCGTCCACCGAGAGCAGGCCGGCCCGGACAATCTCTGACATGTAGGCGGCCTCGTTGAGGGCCAGGCCGATCACCGCGGTGATGAAGAGGTTGGTGAACACCTCATTCGGGATGGTGACCCACGGGTCCATGAACGGGATGCCCAGCGTGAACACCGGATAGATGAGCGCCACGATGCCCCAGAACACCAGCTGCACGTACACCGGGGTGCCCCGGAAAATCCAGATGTACAGCCAGGCGATGCTCTTCAGCACGGGGTTGGGCGAAAGCCGCATGATGGCCAGCAGCAGGCCGATCACGATCGCGCCGATCATCGCGTAGATGGTCAGCCACAGCGTCACCCACGCGGCCTGGCTGATCCGGCGGTCGAAGATGTACTTGCCCACGTCCGCCCAGCCGTAGTCCGGGCGTTGTGCGGCGTCCAGCACAAAGACCGCCAGGCCGATGATGAGGAGCACTGCCACCACGTTCCGCCACGGGTGGCGCAGCGGGATGGCGACGATCGCTTCCGGCGGCGCGCCGTCGTCGTCGTTCCATGCCCTGCCGGCCCGCTGCTTCCTGGCAGGATCCTTACTGCCGGGGTCCGGCTTCCTGGCAGGGTCTTTCCTGCCCGTGTCTTTCCTGCCCGTGTCTTTCGTGCCGGAGTCTTTCGTGCCGGGTTCCGGCTGCCTGTCCGGGTCCGCCTCAATCATCCGGCCGGGTTCCGGCTCGCTCATGCCGAATCACCCCTTGGCTGCCACGTTGAGGTCCGCCGTCTTGATGCCGCCGGCTTCCACGCCCCACTTGGACAGGATCTTCGTGTAGGTGCCGTCGTCGATCAGCGCCTGGAGCGCCTTCTGGAGGACCGGGGTGAACTCGCTGCCCTGGGCAACAGGGATGCCGTACGGCGCCACCTCGAAGGCGTCGCCGGCGGTCTGCAGCTTGTCCTTGGTCTTGGAGATTGCATAAAGAGTGACGGGCGAATCGGCGCTCATGGCGTCCACCTGGCCCACCACCAGGGCGTTGGTGGCCTGGTCCTGCGCGTCGTACTTGAAGATGGTGATGGCCGGCTTGCCGGCGTCGGTGCAGGCCTTCGATTTGGGCGGCACCTCGTGGGTGTCCTCATACGTGGTTGCCTGCACGGCCACCTTCAGCCCGCAGGCGTTGTTGGGGTCCACGGTCTTGCCCTTGGGCGCGGCCCACTGGATGCCGGCGGAGTAGTAATTCACGAAGTCCACCTGCTTTTCGCGTTCCAGCGTGTCCGTGAAGGAAGACATGCCCATGTCGTCCTTGCCCGCGCGCACGGCCGGAAGGATGTTGTCGAACGTGCCGATGTCGAAGTTGACCTTCAGGCCCATCACCTGGCCCAGGGCGTTGGTGAGGTCCACGGACCAGCCTGCCGGGGCCCCGTTGTCATCCTTGAATTCGTTGGGCGGGTAGTTGTTGGCCATGCCCACGTTCAGCACGCCGGCCTTCTTGATCTTTTCCGGCAGCATCGCGGCAATGGAGTCGTTCTTTTTCACGTCGATGGCCTCAGCGGTGCCGGACGCGCCGCCGGTGGCCGCCGGCTGGCTGTTGTCGACGCAGCCGGAAAGCGAGAGCGCCGTGGCGATGGTGAGGACGGGGATGAGGTATCGGTTGCGCATGGCTTCCTTAGCTGTTCAGGGATTTTTCGTAGCTCCCGCAACGCCGCGGGAGAAGTGCACTGTGTACTTGGTGGGAACTCGTTAGTGCGTGGTGCCTGACGCTGTTGTTTCAAGGATTTCCCCGGAATGACGGATGTCCCGGAGAATTTCGCCGCCCCGAGCCTTCACCTCGGAAATGCTGGAAACGCCTACTAACGTCATGGTACGCCGGAGTTCATCCGAGAAGATCTCGATGATCCGCCCGACTCCCGGCGAGCCCGCCGCCACCAACCCGTACAGGTAGGCCCTGCCAATGGAGCAGGCATCGGCACCCAGCGCCAGCGCCTTGAGGACGTCGCTCCCCCGGCGGATGCCCGAGTCCACATAGATCTCGATCGAATCGCCCACCCGTTGGCGGGACTCTTGCAGCACATCCATGGGGCTCAGCATGTGGTCCAGCTGGCGGCCGCCGTGGTTGCTGAGCTGGACGGCGTCCAGGCCGATCCGGGCGGCCTTGTCGACGTCGGCCGGGTTGACGCAGCCTTTGAGCACGATCTTGCCGTGCCACGCCTGCCGCAGGGCCTCCAGTTCCTTCCACCCGCTGGTGGCGTCCGAGTGGCCCAGGATGTGCTGCCACATGGACGGAGTGACCACCGAGGTGGCCGCGGCGCTGCGCGGATCCAGGTTGGGGAAGCTGATGCCGTCCGCCGACAGGAAGTTAATCCACCAGGAAGGCCGGCGGGCGATGTCCGCGATGGTGGAGAGCGTCAGCGCCGGCGGGGCGGTGAAGCCGTTCTGGAGGTCCCGTTCCCTGGCGCCCAGGGCGCGGGTGTCGACGCCGACAATCAGGGTGGTGAATCCGGCGGCTTCGCAGCGCGCCAGTTTGTCCTTCAGGGCTTGGGCGTCGGAAGTGAGCCCGAAGTTGAACCAGCGGTCAAGGGACGGGTGGCTTTCCGCGATGGCTTCCATGGACACGGTGCTCAGTCCGGCCAGCCCGTACGGGATCCCGGCCCGGTCAGCGGCAGCCGCGACCGCCAGCTCCCCGTCGGGATGGAACAGCCGCGTTGCCCCGGTGGGCGTCAGCGTCAGGGGCAGGGCACTGCTCTTCCCCAGCAGCGTGGTGCTGGTATCGGGTCCCGAGACCGGGCCCCAGCTGGGCATGAGCGCCCAGGAATCGAAGACCGCGCGGTTGCGGCGGAGCGTCACCTCGTCTTCGGAGCCGCCGTCGAGATAATCGAAAATCCCGGCCGGCAGGACTCTGCGTGCCGCCTTCCGGTATTCCTCCACATTAAAAGCGTTGGCCAGCACTCGGCGTCGTCGGGATATCACAGGGGCTTTGACCTGGACGAGCTGCCTGGCTTCGCTGAATTTCAATGACGGCCTTCCCACTGCGTGCGTACGTTGTGGTTCAGCGTACGAAGCGGGACTCACGGCCACTATGGAGAAAACGACAAATTGCCGGGCAGTTTCTTGGCAGCGGCTGCCAAATCGGGTTTTGTGGTTGGCCGCGCCGCCGGCGGCCTAGAGCTTGGGGATCAGGACCGGGGTGTTCTTCTTGTACGCCTCGTAATCGGCCTGGCCGCCCCATTTCGAATCGGCCTTCTTCTCCAGGAGCGGGATTCCGCTGGCTTTGATGAGCAGCAGCGCCACGAACACCGGCGAGAGCAAGGCCACCCACTGCCAGCCTTCCAGCACCGGGATGGCGATGAGGAGCACACCGATCCAGAGCACAATTTCGCCGAAGTAGTTGGGGTGGCGGGATTTCGACCACAACCCCGTGGAGATGAACTTGCCCTCATTGGCAGGGTCCGCCTTGAACCGGCCCTTCTGGTTGTCCGCCACGATCTCGATGCCGAAGCCGGCCGCCCACACCACAAAGCCCGCGAGGGCCCACCCGTCAAGTGCCACGCGGGTGGCGCTCGTAATGGCAATCCAGGCAGCTGCTGCGGTGAGGACCACCCAGAGCCCCTGAATGGTCCAGGTGTTCAGGAACCGGAGGAACGAGGGCTTGATCTCGTCGAAGCGGTCGTCCTTGCCGTGCCTGCTGACCCGGCGGAACAGGAAGCTTCCCAGCCGCGCGGCCCACGCCACCACCATTGCCGCGAGCAGAAGCCCCCGGGCATCCACGCCCGGGGTGAGCAGGACCAAGAGGAGGGTGATGGAGATGTACGTCAGGGCGCCGGTGAGGTCGTAGAACTTTTCGGTCTGCGCCTTGAAGGCGGGGATGAACGCCAGCCACTGGATGAGGAACGCAGCCCCGACTCCCACGGCGAACAGGGGGAAACCGCCCAGTGCCGCGCCGGCCTGGCTGCCGGCCGCGGCAACCAATGCCCCGATGACCACAACCACCGGAAGACTGATGAGCGCTTTACGGTCCGATTCCTTCATCAAAGCTTCCTTTCAGACGCCGGCACGAAATCCGACAAGAGCACCCGGGAGTCAATCCGCTAGCCAGCCTACTATTCAATCCTGTTTGAACATATAACTTTATTGAGTAGGGTGGATACATGCAAATGCAAGCAGGTGGGGACGCGAGTGCAACGCCTTTTCACCCGGCCGCCGTGGCACTGCAGGGCCTGTTCACCCTCGCCAACGAAACCGAGCGCGAAATCGCCCGCGGGCTGGGGATCAACCTGACCGATTTCCGCGCCCTGTCGGCGCTCGAACTGTCCGGACCGGTCACGGTGGGCAAGCTCGCCGAGGACCTCGGCGCAACTCCGGCCACCACCACTGCCATCGTGAACCGGCTGGAAAGCCGCGGCTACGTGGCCCGGCACCGCGGCGCGGACGACCGCCGCCAGGTCCAGGTGAGCGCCACCCCGGAATCCGCCAAAGGAATCATGGCCCTGATGCGGCCCCTGATGACCGCCACGGACCAGCACCTCAAGGCCCTGCCCGCCGCACAGCAGAGCGCCGTGGCGGATTTCCTCGACGTCGCCCGGCACCTGATGCGTGACCACCTCCGCACACTTTCCGAGAAGGACAGCCAATGAGAGAGTCCACCACCCCGCTGCTCGTTGAGCCGTCCGTTCACCGGAACGCGACCGAGCTCCTGATGCACCGGTTCCGGACCGCCCCGGACCACGTCGCCTTCGAGGTGCGCGCCGCGAACGCTGCGATCACGGAACCGTGGCGCCGGGTGACCACCCGCCAGTTCGTGGACGAGGTGCGTGCCCTGGCCAAAGGCCTCATCGCCGTCGGGCTCCAGCCCGGCGAATCGCTGGCCATCATGTCCCCCACCCGGTACGAGTGGGCGCTGGCCGACATGGCAGCGTGGTTCGCCGGCGCCGTCGTCGTGCCCATCTACGAGACGTCGGCAGCTCCCCAGGTGGCCGCGATCCTCGTCGACGCAGACGTGCGCCTCGCGATTGCCGGCACCGCCGGGCACGCGGCCCTGCTGGAGCGCGGATTCGAGCAGGCGGGGATGCCGGGCCTGGGTGTCTGGACGATGGACGCCAGCCCGGGCGCGGACCTGGCTGAGCTCGTAGTCCGCGGCGCCGGGATCTCCGACGCCGCGGTCGAGGAGCGGCGCCTGCTGTCGGACCTCGACTCGGTGGCCACCATCGTCTACACCTCCGGCACCACCGCCGCACCGAAAGGCGCCCTCATTACCCACGGCAATTTCGTGGGGCAGGTACTGAACGTGGGGGCCGCCTACACGGAAGTGGTCCGCGAAGGCGGCAACACCATCATCTTCCTGCCGATGGCCCACGTGCTGGCCCGCGGACTGCAGCTGATCTGCCTGGCCAACGGCATGCGGATCGCGCACCTGTCCGATCCCCGCGACGTCGTCCCCGCCCTGGGCGTCCTGCGGCCGACGTTCCTGGTGGTGGTCCCCCGCGTGCTGCAAAAGATCCGGGCGTCCGCCGCGGACGCCGCGGCGAAGAAGCACCTGGGCCGGGTGTGGGCTTCGGCGCAGCGCACAGCGGTGGAGTGGGGCCGGTTCGCCGAAGCCCGCGACGCCGACCCTGCCGTCAAGGCCGCGCCGGGGCTGCGGCTGAGGCATGCCCTGTACGACCTCCTCTTCTACGCCCGGCTGCGGAAGCTGATGGGCGGACGGCTCGGCTACCTCCTGTCCGGCGCGGCCGCGCTCGACGCCGAGCTGTCCCTGTTCTTCCGCGGCCTGTCCCTGCCGGTGATCGAGGGCTACGGCCTCACCGAGACCACCGCTCCGCTGACCGGAAACATGCCCGGGGCGATCACGTCAGGGTCCGTGGGCGTCCCCATGCCGGGAACCACCGTCCGCATCTCGGACCAGGGCGAGGTGCTGGCCCGCGGCGTCGGCGTGTTTGCCGGCTACCGCAAGCCCTCGGACAACACGGAAGCCTTCGCCGACGGGTTCTTCCGCACCGGCGACCTCGGCATGATCGACGGCACGGGACGGCTTACGCTCACGGGCCGGCTCAAGGACGTCATTGTCACCGCGGGCGGCAAGACTATCTCCCCCGCCATCTGGGAAGGCTACGTGGAGGGCGACCCCCTGGTGGCCCATGCCGTGATGGTGGGAGAGGGCAAACCGTACCTCGGCGGACTCGTGCTGCTGGATCCGGATTCCGTGGCGGCCTGGGCAGCGCGCGAGGGCATCACGGAGCTGGCGGGCTTGCGGATCCCGGACGACGGCGGCGCGGTCCGGATCGACGACGCGCGGCTTCTCGCAATGATTGGCAACGCGGTGAGTGCCGCCAACGCGAAGATCGCGCAGTCCGAGCAGGTGCGCCGCTTCGTGCTGCTGCTCACCGACCTCAGTGAGGCCAACGGTATAGTGACGCCCACCATGAAGCTCAAGCGCGCAGCCTTCAACGAACGCACCCGGCATATCGTCGAGACCCTCTACGCCCAGCCAAGGAGCCAAGCATGAACATCCGAGTCAAGAAGTGGCTGCTCGCCTATGCGGCGGCCGCCGTCGTGTTCGCCGTCATCGACGTTGCCTGGATCCTCACCGTGGCGAACAGGCAGTACGAAAGCCAGATCGGGGACCTGCTGGCGCCCAGCGTCAACCTCGCGGGCGCCGTCGTCTTCTACCTGATCTTTGTCGTGGGCATCGTGCACTACGGCATCCGGCCCAACGATGCCGGCGCCACCCTGCGGCAGCGGGTGACGGGCGCAGCCTTGTTCGGTTTCTTCACCTACGCAACCTGGGCCCTGACCGCGCTGGCCGTGCTGAAGGACTTCCCCGTCCTGGTGGCCGTGACTGACATCGCCTGGGGTGCCGGGGTGTGCAGCGCCGTCACCTGGCTGACCACTACCGTGCTCCGGCCGGCCCGTGTCCAGCAGCGTGCGTCGTAGTCCTCGACGCCGCCGGTCCGGTCAGTAGCTCCGTCATGCCTGCTGACGGCGCGGGGGTGTTTCCCGGAGCGCAGAGCCAATCCCAGCCCACCCTCGCGGACGTGGCGCGCTCGGCCGGATCGGAAATCGTCAGCGTCGTGGAGATGCCGGCCGATGACCAGCAGGCTGTCGCGGGCTCGGTGCTGTACGACTCAACCGCCGCTCCCGCCACGTTCCCCGGCGCTGTTGCCCTGGCCATCGGCCTGTCGCTGTCCGGAAAGCGCCTGCGGGCCAAGGTCCAGGAGCTCAAGGACGCCGGCTACGTGGCCATCGTCTACAAGACCAACGGGAAGCCGGACACGGCACTCCGGGCAGCCGCCAGGGAAACCGGGGTGGCGCTCTTCCGGGCTTCCGACTCCGTGCCGTGGAACCAGCTGGCAGAGATCATGGACGCCGCCGTCATCCCCCACCGGCGGTCCGGCCGCACCCTGGTGGACATCCGCCCCGGGGACCTGTTCGACCTCGCCAACACCGTTGCAGCCCAGGCCGGCGGTGCCATCGCGATCGCCGATCCGGACCAGACGATCCTGGCTTATTCCACCCTCCCGGACCAGCCCATCGACGAGACGCGGCGGAGCTCGATCCTGCGCCTGCATGTGCCGCATTCCGAGCAAACCGACAAGGACTATCGGCGCGTCCATGCCGCCAGCGACGCACTGGATGTGGCGACGGAGGACCCCGGGCTCCGGCGCACGGCCATCGCCATCCGGGCCGGCGGCGCCGTGCTGGGTTCGCTCTGGCTGCTGGAACGCGCCGACCACCACAACGAGGACGCAAACCGGATCCTGCGTGAAGCCGCCAATGTTGCCGCGCTTCATATCCTGCATAAGCGCACCACCTACGTCTCGAACCTCACGCGCCAGATGGACCTGGTCAAGCCGCTTTTGTTCGAACCCGAGCGCGCCGAGCTGGCCGCCATCCGGCTGGGGATAATGGCGGCGTCCATCCGCGTGGCCGCGCTCAGCGTCTGGCCGGCGGACGCCATCGCGGCCGAAACGCTGCAGTCCCGCCTCCGGCTGTTCGACACCATCCGGACCGCCTGCGCCATCCGGCTGCCCTCCGCGGTCTGCGGGCTCTCGGACGGCATCGTGTACATCGTCCTGCCGCAGAGCACCGAATCGTCCCAGCAGTTCCAACGCGGCGCGCTCCTGAAGATTGTCCAGAACGCGCGGCGGCTTCTTTCACGCCCCGTCCTGGCCGCACTGGGTGCGGCGGCCACGATCGACCGGCTCGCGGAGTCCCGGGTCAACGCGGAACTGGTGCTGTCCGAACTGGTCCGCAACGTCGTCGAGGGACGGATATCCGCCGACTCCGACGACGTGGTGGCCGACGACGAGTCCCTCGGCTCCCGCCTGCAGCTGCGCCAGATCGCCACGTCCTTGACAGCGTCGGGCCAGCTGCCCGGGACCCACGCGCTCCGGATCGCCGGGTACGACGAACACCACAAGAAGTCGTTCGAAGAGACCATCTATGCCTACCTGAGCTGCGGCGGCAACGCGATCGAGGCCGCCAAGGCCCTGGACGTGCACGTCAACACCGTCCGCTACCGCCTGTCCCGGGTGCAGGCCCTGTTCGGCATCGACCTGGATGATCCCGAGACGCGCCTGCTCGTGTGGCTGCAGTTGTGGGCGAGGCACAACCAGTAGCGGCTTCACCATCCCGTCAGCCGAACTGAACCTCGCTGAGGGCGGCCGCTACCGGTTCCGCATGGCGCCGCCGGAAGGTGAGCCGTTCCACCTCTCCGGCGAGTTCCTGGAGATCGATCCGCCCTTTCGCCTCGTGTACACCTTCCGCTGGGAGGAGCCGACGCCGGATGACCGGGACACCGTCGTCGACCTTTCATTGCAAACGGCCGACGACGGCACGCGCCTGGCGCTCTCACAGGGACCGTTCCTCACGGAGGAACGGCTGGAACTGCACCGCGGCGGCTGGACTGATTCGTTCGAGAAACTGCAGGCGGTCCTGGAGAGTCGCGGCTGAGGCGGCGTCCGCTCAGTCCGTCAGTGTTTCAGGCCCTTCGCGTAGGCGGCCTGCCCCACATGCTGGAGGCAGTCGGCGATGGTGCTGACCAGCCGCACCCCGAGCGTGACCGGCGGATCCCAGCGGGTGTCCACCACGCGGTCGAAATCGTCGTCGCCGAGCGTCTGCAGGAAGTCAGCGGTCTGCCGGTGGACGGCGTCGTAGTAATCCAGCAGCAGCCCCGCCGGGGCCTTCACGGAATCGACCTGGGCGCTCGAATGACCGTAGCCGGTGTCACGCTCGCGCAGCGGCAGGTTGAAGCGCCCCGCAAACCCCTGCGAAGTCCACACCTGGTCCAGGCCGGCTGCGGAGGCCACCTGCGCGTCCTCCACGCGGCCAAGGTGCCAGATCAGCCACGCAATCGAGTTTCCGGTGCCGGCGGGGCGGCGGGTCAGGGCATGGTCCCCCACGCCACCCAGGGTTGCTTCCACGGTCTCCCGGATCCGGCCGAAGGCGTCCAGCAGCAGTTCGTTGGATTTCATCAGGTCCCCTCGCTGTGTGTCGGTGAGGCCCATGCTTGCACGGATGCGTCGCCACGGCATAGGGCCGGGCGGCGCGCGGGATAATGGAGTTATGACCGAACAGGACCAGAGCCGGGATCCGTGGGAAGAGTTCGACAAGCTCCAACCCGCAGGCCCCGACCGCGTAGAGGGGCTCCCCGGCGGACAGCCTATGGGCTTTGGCTTCCGCACGGGCGTGCGCAGCGCCAAGGTGGCCTTCGGCTTCGCCGTGTATGCGCTGGTCCTCGGAACGGTGCTGGTCCTCACCGGTGCCGTCGTGTTCATCAGCCAGGGGCAGTGGCTGCTGCTCGGGCTGATGGTGCTGATCGAGGCCGTCTTCGTCTTTGCCTTCAGCCAATTGGTGCGCCTGGCGCGCCACCGGCGCTCAGCCTCTTAGGCGGGAGGACGCCGTCGTCCGGGGAGCACACTAGCCCTGCCGTTGCCCCGCCTTGACGGTCTTGCGATACTTCACACATGCCTGCCCTCCCCGCCACCTTCGCCGAAGACGTCATCAACCAGCCGGCCCGCGTCCAGTTCGAGGCGTTCCTCCATGAGCACCGCAGCATGCTGAATGCCTGCCTGGACGGGCTGACCGAGGAGCAGGCGCGGCGGTCCCTGGTGCCGTCGCGGACCACGCTGCTGGGCCTGGTGAAGCACGCCACTTTCGTGGAGAAGGTCTGGTTCGACGAAGCCATCACCTGCCGGTCCCGCGTCGAGATCGGCATCCCGGCCACCCCGGATGAGTCGTTCATCCTCGATGACCGGGACACCATCGCAACCGTCCGGCAGGCCCACCGCGAAGCGTGTGAAGCTTCCGTCCGCGCCACGTCGGTCCTGGAGCTCGACGACGTGCTCCGCGGCAACCGCCGCGGACCGCTGCCGCTGCGCTGGGTGTACCTGCACATGCTGCGCGAACTCGCCCAGCACTGCGGGCATGCGGACATCCTGCGCGAGCAGATCACCGCCGGCTAAGGCCGTGAACGCAGCCATGGACTACACCGAAGACCCGCGCGTGGACCGCTACATCGAAGCGCTCCCGGCCTGGCAGCAGGCCATTTGCCGGCAGGTCCGCGACCTGGTCCACGCCGTGGATCCCGACGTCGAAGAAACCATCAAACGCACCGTCCAGCCCTACTTCGTCCTGGACGGGAACATCTGCGCCCTCCTTGCGGCGAAGGACCACGTCAACGTGTTTATGTACGACGGCGGCATCGTCCCGGATCCGCACAACATCATCACCGCCGGGCACAGCAACAAGACAGCCCGCACCGTCGCCTTCCGCGAAGGCGAACCCCTGAACGAGGACGCGCTCGGCGAGATGTTCCGGGCGATCATCGCCAACAACCGCGCCGGGGGCTGGCGGAAGATCAAGGGCGGTGGATAGCCGCCTTTCTGCGATTGTCCCCACCCGTGTCTAGGGTGAGTGCATGGGTAAACAGTGGTCACCAACAGGGACAACCGGCAAGTGAGCGCCTCTGCCGTGACTTCAGCGAAGGTCCCCGGCTGGTGGGAGTCCGCCGTCATCTACCAGGTGTATCCGCGCTCCTTCGCGGACGGGAACGGCGACGGCGTGGGCGACCTCGCCGGGCTGGCCGCACGCCTCCCGCACATCGCCTCGCTGGGTGTGGACGGCATCTGGATGACGCCGTTCCAGCCCTCCCCGCAGGTGGACCAGGGCTACGACGTGAGCGACTACTGCGGCGTGGACCCGCTCTTCGGCACCATGGAGGAGTTCGACCGGCTGCTGGAGCTGGCCCACTCCCTGGACCTGCGGATACTGCTCGACGTCGTGCCCAACCACTGCTCCTCGGCCCACCCGCTATTCCAGCAGGCCGTCGCGGCAGGCCCGGGCTCGCCGGAGCGGGAGCTGTTCCACTTCGTCGAAGGCCGCAGCTCCGGCCCGGACTCCCCCGGCGACCTGCCGCCCAACAACTGGCAGAGCGTGTTCGGCGGGCAGGCCTGGAGCCGTGCAAACCCGGGTTCGGAAACCGACACCGAGTGGTACCTGCACCTCTTCTCGGCCGGCCAGCCCGACTGGAATTGGCGGAACCCGGCGGTGGGCGACTACTTCGAAGGCGTGCTCCGCTTCTGGTTCGACAAAGGCGTGGACGGCCTCCGGGTCGACGTCGCCCATGCGCTCTTCAAGGCGGAAGGCCTGCCGGACGCACCCTCCGCCACCGCCGTAGTGGACGGGCTCCGGGCCAACCCGCTGGTCTCGGACCAGGAGGAAGTCCACGAGGTGTACCGCCGCTGGCGCACCCTGGCTGAAAAATACCAGCCGCACCGGCTGCTGGTGGGCGAGGTCAACCTGGAACCCGCCCGGGCCGCGCGCTACACCCGCGCCGACGAGATGCACCAGGCGTTCGCGTTCGCCTTCGTGAAGCTCGGCTGGGACCCTGCGGCCTGGGCGTCTGCGGGTGCCGAGCTCGAGGCCGCCCGGCAGGCCCACGGCGCGGCGCCCAGCTGGGCGCTGGAGAACCACGACATCGTCCGCTCCGCGACCCGCTTTGCCGGTACCGGGGCGGGCGGCGCCGAACTGGGGGCACGCCGCGCCCGGGCCGCGCTGCTGGCCCTCCTCGGACTGCCCGGTGCCGCCTACATCTACCAGGGCCAGGAACTCGGACTGCCCGAGGCGGACGTCCCCGTCGACGCCCGGGCGGACCCCATGTGGGTGCGCGGCGGCATCACCCGCGACGGCGCCCGCGTCCCGCTCCCCTGGACCGAGGACCCGGCGCTGAACCACGGCTTCTCGCTTTCACCTCAAGCAGCCGAACCCTGGCTGCCGCAGCCCGCCGGCTGGGGCCGGCACGCCATCGAAACCCAGCAGCAGGACCCTGGTTCCACGCTCGCGCTGGTGACCGCCGCCGTCGGACTCCGCCGTCAGCTGTGGGAGCGGGGCGTGTTCACAGAGCACGACGGCGGCAGCTGGCGTGTGGAGGACGGGAACCTGCTGATCTGCGAGCGCAGTGCGGGCTTCTTCGTGGCCGTCGCGATGGGAACGGAACCGGTGCGGCCGCCTGCCGGGACCGTACTGGCCAGCGCCATGCCGCTCGAAACCGACGGCTGGCTGCAGCCGGACAACGCGGTGTGGGTGCTGCAGGCCCCCTAGTCATGTGACAGTGAGGTGGGTGGCGGCACCCGGGCCGGTGCCGCCGTCGTGCTTCCCCGCGCGCCGCCGCGTTACTGCCCGGGGGCCCGGTACGCCGGTGTCTTCCTGGCTGCGTCGTCGATGTCTTCCGGCGTCATGAGCGGCTTCAGGCGGACGTTCACGCTGCCCGTCGAATTGATCATCAGCGAAAGGGCGGCGGCGTCAGCCGAGCTGGGGACCTCGAACACGCCAAGGACGTCAGTGTCCCCGAAGGCGTAGTAAAAGCTCTCGAGCGATCCTCCTACGGAATCGAGGGCCTGGACCAGCGCCTCACGCCGCTTGGTACCGCCTTCGCGCATGAGCCCCTTGATTCCCTCGCCCACGTAATTCGCTTCAAAAAGATACTTGGTCATGGTCTTTCCTGTCTGGAAGCGGTCCCCGGGGTGGGGCCGTGGGCACAGCGTAGGCTCTCATCCGCGTGCGAACAACGGGTTCCGCAACGTCCATAGGCGCCCGGGCATGGATGAGGATATCTTGAGCAGACAGGAGCAGCCATAACCCTCACGCACCACACTCCGGAGGCAATAAACTGACAGAACTGGACGACCACGGGCTGCCGCTGACAGCCCTTGCCGTGGCTGCCGTGACCCGGGAGCGCCGAAATATTCCCGCCAGGGTGGGTCTGACAGACCCTGCCTGACGCCCAATAAATCAGGTAATTTGAGTGGAGGACCCCGGCAATTGGCGCCGCGTTCCTCCCCACTCCCTGAAAAGGATCCACACCCGTGTCTCCCGCGACCTCCGCTTCCGCACGCGACCGCATGCCCTTCGGCGCGCTGCTGGTGCTGTCGATGATCGGCTTCACCGCCATCACCACCGAACTGCTGCCTTCCGGCCTGCTCCCCCAGATCAGCGCCGGCCTCAACGTGTCCGAGCCCGTGGCCGGCTATCTCACCGCGGGGTACGCCGCCATCATCGTGGCCACAGTGATCCCGGCCGCCATGCTCCTCGCCCGCATCCCCCGGCACACCCTGCTGGTGTCCCTGGTGCTGACCTTCGCTATCAGCAACGCCCTGGTGGGCCTGGTGTCCGACTTCGGCGCAGCCCTTGCCGCCCGGCTGGTGGGCGGCATCGCGCACGGCCTGCTCTGGACCGCGATGGCGCCCTTCGTGGCCCGCATTGTCCCCGCCCACAAGGTAGGCAAGGCGATGGCCATCGTCTTCAGCGGCAACAGCCTGGGCCTCGCCATTGGTGCACCGCTGGGAACCGCACTGGGCGGGCTGATCGGCTGGCGCGCATCCTTCCTCCTGCTCGCGGGCACCGGCGTGGTCCTCGCGGGACTTGCCATGTGGCTGCTGCCCGCCGTCCGCCGGCTCCCCGACGCGCCTCGGCCGTCCCTGCGCAAGGCCATCGGCCAGCCCGGCGTGAAATCGGTGGCCATAGCGTGGCCCCTGATGCTCATGGCGCACTTCGCGCTGTTCACCTTCATCGCGCCGTTCCTCCGCGAGGCCGGCCTGCCCGACTACACCATCACCCTCTCCCTCACCGTCCTGGGATTCTCCGGACTGGTGGGCATCTGGATCGCCGGCATCACCGTGGACATGCGGCCGCGCCGCTCGCTGCTGATAACGACGGCGGTCATCGCCGCCGCGTTCCTCCTCCTCCCCCTGGGCGGGAGAACAGTCCCCGGAGCCCTGGTGCTCATGGGGATATGGGGAGCGGCCTTCGGCGCGATCGGCATCTACAACCAGTCCGCCATCCTCCGCGCCGGCAAGGAGTACCGGGAAGCCGCCAACGGCCTCACCGTGCTGACCATCCAGCTGGGCATCACCATCGGCGCACTCTACGGCGCAGCCGCCCTCACCACGGCGGGACCGCTGATGGTGCCCGTTGCGGCCGCGGTTCCGGTCGTCGCCGCGCTCGTGATCATGGTGACCGGCCGCAGGCATGCCTACCCGCCCGGTCCGAAAGAGGCCGGGTACGTTGCGCCTGTTGCAGCTGCGACGGAGGCACCTGCCGCCGCCGTGGCCGCACCGTCGGAAACTTCAGCGGACGCGGCCTCGCGCGCCTAAAAAGGGTGCGGCACCGCCACGGGACGGTGCCGCACGTGGTGACTCCCGCCGTCGGCCATGAGGCCCTCGGCCGGAGCTGGGCCAAAGCGGAGGGCGGGTGCGGGCAGCGTCCGGTTAGGCCGGTGTTGCCCCGATCTGCTGCATGAGGCTCAGCGTGTCGGAGGATCCCCAGTGTTCGGCCACCTTCCCGTCATCGATCCGGATGATGTCCGTGTTGCTGAATTGCACGCTCTTGCCGGTTGCCGGAATACCCAGGAACTCCCCTTTATGCGTTCCGGACATCACCACATGGCAAGCCTCCAGGTTGCCGTCGGCGAATGCCGGTTCCAGTTTGACGCTGAGGTCGGGGAACGCCGTGCGGATGACGTTGGTGTAGAACTTAACGCCGTCCTTTCCGTCCGGCTGCCCGGGCATCGGTTCCACATGGTCCTGGATGTCATCCAGCACGAATTCATCGATCAGGGCAAGATTTCCACCCACCAGCACTTCTTCGTAAAACCGCCTGAGGAGTCCAGTTCCCTCAGCCATTTTCGGCTCCTTTGTTCGGATGAGACCAGTCAAAAAGTCCCCCGGTCCATGGCCGCCCGCGCTCTGGCGGAGACGGCAGGTTACATCCCCATCCCGCCTGCCACCGCGGGAGTCAGGGCAACACCGAGCGCAATCACGGCCAGCGCCACCGCAACGGAACGGTTGGCGAGCCGCTTCCAGGGCAGCATCTTCTCCCCGGCGATGAACGCCCCGATCAGCGCCATCCATCCGACGCTCATCACCCCGAGCGCGAACAGCGCCACCATCAGCGCCCAGCAGCACGCCACGCACCAGGCGCCGTGCTCCATTCCCATGACCAGCGCTCCCCGGTACCCGGGCCGCATGCGGTGCAGGATGAAGTCCATGGGCGTCCGGCACTTCATCAGGCTGACGTTCTTGGCGGGCGTCAGCTGATAGACAGAAGCCAGCAGGATCACGCCGACTGCAAAGTAGCGTCCGCCCTGGTCCGAACCCACGAGCCCGGGAGCCAGCGACGCAACCGACATATACAGCGAGTAGGCCACCAGCCCGAAGGCCGTCCAGGAAATCAGGTAGCCGGCCACGAACACGGCGGTTGCCCCCGCGGGCGCATACCGTCCCGTGGTGCGGCGGTGGCGCTGGATCCGGTCATAGGCCACCACCATGGGCGCCACGGACGGGAACATCATGGCCGCCAGCATCACCACCCACGTGGCGACGAAAAAACCCAGCGGGCCGGGATCCGTCCAGCGGCCCATGTCCATTCCGTTCAGCTGGGTTGAGGTGACAATCCAACTCGCCGCAGCGAGGAGCAGGAGGACGGCGACGAGGCCGGCTTCCCGCGGGTCGATCCGCGAGGCCGCGGCGGCCTGAGAGCGGGCGTGCCCGACTGCCTGCACGTCCCGTCTCCTGGCCAGCTTCCGGTGAAACATCGGCCGGCCTCAGCCGCGGCCCTTGGGGGCGCCCTCCGCCATTTCACTGGCGAAGCTGAAATCGGACGTCTCGCCGTACACGCCCCGGAAGATGCTCCCGAGGGCGCGCACCTGTGCGTCCGAAGCGGCGTCGTCGACGACGGCCCCCACCTTCCACTCGCCTGCGGCCAGATGGGAGGGGAACCAGTTGGCGAAAGCGAAGTCGACACCGGACAGGTCCGTGTCGTCCAGCTTCCCGCTCGCGATGTGGAAGACGTTCATGGGACCCTCCTCGCCGGCGCCGTCGCCCAGCAGAAGCGGCCCGGATCCGGCGCCGAAAATACTTAGGAAACGGAGCGGAATGCCCCGTTAAGGCAGAGGGTATTCCGGCGGAATCCGGCTGTCAATAAGCCGTGAAAACAAGGAAACCAGGGTGCGGCTGGTGCCCCAGGAGGCCCCTTTTTGGCCTCGCCCCTCAGCTCATTTCCGTTCGCGCCACAGTAGCGTCACGCCGAAGGCCACCACACCGAGCACCAGCATGGTGAGCACCATGAGGCCCCAGTTGGCCTGGTTCACGCCGCTGCCGTAGAAGATGCCGATCATCACCGTGGCCGTGATGGCGCCGAGGTACCGGCAGGTCTGGAAGATGCCGGCAGCCACCCCGCGCTCGTGCGGCTGGGTGGAAATGTACATGCCCTGGCTGGAGGCGATGCTCACCACGCTCCACGGAATGCCCATCAGCGCGGTGAGCGCCAGCACCAGCGGGATGGCGAAGGAAGCGGTCAGCAGCCACATGGCCGCCGCGGCGGCCACCAGGAACAGCACCCCGGCAATCAGCACCCGCCGCACCCGGAAGCGGTCGATCGCGCGGACCGCGAACGGCGTCGCGATAACGGACATCGCTGCCAGCGGCAGCATCAGGAGACCGACGACGCCGGGATCGTAGCCGGCCGCTTCCTGCAGCAGCTGCGGCAGGCCGAAGAACGCGAAATAGTAGATGCCGTTGAACACCGCGAAGCCCAGGTAGACCAGCAGCAGCGGCCGGTTCCGTCCGAGCAGCCGCAGGTCCAGGAACGGCGGGCTGAACTTCAACTCGCGCCAGACGAACAAGCCGGCCAGCACAGTACCGCCGGCCAGCAGCCACCAGCGCGCATCCGGCAGGACGTTCAGCAGCGCCATCATGACCAGCGTCAGGGATCCCACGAAGCCCAGGATGCCGGGAATGTCCGAATCGCGCAGCAACTCCGAGGCGCTGCCGCGTTCGCGGTCCTCGTCCACCGGGGCGAATTTCCTGACGATGAGGAGCGCCGCGAGGGACAAGGGGACGTTGATCAGGAACAGCGCCTGCCAGCCGACCAGGCTCACCAGCAGCCCGCCCACCACCGGGCCTACCGCCGCCGCGGAGGTATTGGCCATCTGGATCCGGCCCAGCGGCCGGGTGGACTTCACCTTCGTGGCGCGGTCCAGTGCCCCGACGATGACGACGGCACTCGGATACGCGGTGGCCGTGCCCAGGGCCATGAGTGCCCGGGCCACGCAGAGCAGGGCGAAGTTGGGAGCGAACGGAGCCAGCGCGCAGGTTACCGCGACGAGGACCATCCCGAAGCTGAACAGGCGCCGCGGCCCGAAGCGGTCCGCCAGCCGGCCCATCAGCGGCTGGCCCGCCGCGGACGTGAGGTAGAAGGCGGTGATCACCCAGGTGACCGTGGCGACGTCGAGCCCGAAATCAGCGCGCAGCACCACGAGGGCGACCGCGATCATGGACGAGTTCAGCGGGTTCAACGACGTGCCCAGGCTGAGGCCGGCCACGGCGAGGGCTGTCCGGGGTTTGTTGCTCACGGAAACAGTCTCGCCTACATCGGCGCGGGAGTCCGAACTTGGTTGCGGCCGCGCGCCGTCAGAGCCGCTCACCGCGCCCCCGAGAGAAGGCTGCGGCGGCCTCAGCCCTGCTTCGTGCCCTTCGTGCCCTTCGTGCCCTTCGCCACGGTAAACAGGAACGTGGAGTCCTCTTCCGCTTCCAGGCTGTGCAGGCCGTCCGGGACGATCAACAGGTCGCCCGGCCTGCCGTCCCACGAGTTGTCGCCGGCGCGCAGCCGGAGGCTGCCCTGGAGCACAAAGACCGTGGCATCGCCCGGATTCTGGTGCTCGCTCAACTGGGTGCCGGCCTTGAGGGCCATGACGGTCTGGCGGAGCACTTTCTCGTGCCCGCCGTATACGGTGTCCGCAGCGCGCCCGTTGTTTGCTGCAAGCGCCGCGGCGAGCTGCTGCCGGGCAAGGGCCTCGATCGAAATCTTCTGCATGAGGCCACGGTACCCATCAGGACTCCCGGGCGATATAGGCCGGTGGTCCCGCATCCGTGTCAGCCCTGGTCCGGGAAGGCACGAACGGACATTTGAAGCCCTCGGCTACGCGACCCCGTCCGCCCCCGTCCCACGGCGTGGCCGAACCATCCGGATCACGGGGAGCCCCTCCCATTCGGGCGGAAGCAGTTTGCGTGCACCGTCGGGCCGAAAGCCGTGTTTGAGGTAGAAGGCCCGCGCCCGGGGATTGTCCTCGAGCATCCAGAGGTACGCCGGTGAATCGCTAACGGCGGCACGCAGCAGGGCGGCACCAAGGCCGGTGCCGTACGTGCGTTGGAGGACGTAGATCGCATACACCTCCAACTGTTCGGGCCCGTCCGCATCGAGGCCGGGGCCCGCGTCGGCCAGCCCTACCACTTCATTGCTGTCGTCCAGGGCAATGAGCCGTGGGTCAGGGGCCGCAAGGAATTGTCGGCGCTGTTCAACGCGTTCGGAAATGTTGGCCCTGCGGGCCCGGAAGAATTCCGGTGACAACTGGTGCGCGTAGCACTCCTCGTGCGCCAGTGTGTGCATACGCACCACGGCTTCAGCGTCCTCGGGAGTGGCCTGACGGATGCGGTAGTCCATCATTTCAGCCTAACCACCGTGCCTGCCTTCGTTTCGCTGTTCGTCGAGCTTCTGCCGGTCTTTCCGGACGCCCAGCAGGTAGCAGATGACGAGGAAGATGCCGATTCCCCCGAAAATACAGGTGAGGACGGTGCCGACTCCCCTAAAGAACACGCCGTCGCTTTCAAACCCCAGCACCGTTGCCTGACCCGGGTCGGATTCCCGGTAGACCACCTTAACCTCCTCGCCCACCAGGGGGTGCTGTTCAAAGTCCACGGCAACCCACTCGTACCGGGCCGCACCGTCGGCTGTCTGGAACTCCACTTTCATCCTGCGGGCGGAAGCCTTCGATCTGTCGTGGAATTCCGTGATCGTTCCAGGGACCTGTTCCCCGGTCCGCACCAACTCCTCGTCGGCGTTGATCTGCAGTGTGCCCGCCACCATCAGAACCGGTCCGAGACAGAGGACCAGCACGGTCACCATTAAGCTCCCCAGCCCCCACGGCTTCAGTTTCGACTTACGGTTCGCGGTTACGTTCGGTGAGGTCACGCCCCCCATTCTGCCCCACGGCTGACCTGCAGGGCAGCCGGGCGCCTTGGCCGGTTCGGAGCGCAACGGTGTGCGGGACCGGAACAAAACGCACGACGGCGGCGCCACGGTGCGGTGGGCGCCGCGGCAGCGTTAAATGTCAGACCCTCCCACCAGACTGTGTATATGCAAAGCACCGCAGCTTCCGAGGCACTGAACGCCATAGCGGCCTCCGTTGCTGCGCTGCATCGCCTGTGCGATAGTTCACGGCTCGCCGGAGAGTCGGATTCGGATCCCCTGCGGCAGCTTGCCGACGACTGCCTGGATGCCTTCACCGAGGTAGGCCGCATCGAAGCTCGAACCGCCGCCTTCAAGGTCCGGCTGGCTGACACGTTCGCCGCGGCGACCCAAGCCATGGCATCCCCGGCCGCGTCGCCCCAAGAGCAGTCCGCCGCGGAAATGGGCCTGCTGGCCGAATTGGCCTGTGCGCTGACCGTCACCGAAAGAACGGCGGGAGCCTTCCTGCAGGAAACCCGGCAGCTCACTGAGGCACTGCCACTGACGCTTGCTGCTCTGGAGGCCGGGACCATCTCCTGGCAGCACGCCCGGGTCCTCGTCGATGAAACCACCGGTCTAAACCCCGCCGCAGCCGCTACGCTGGAAGCGCATTTCCTGGACCCCGATGCTGTGAACCCGGCCCGTGGCTGCCCGCCCGGGGACCTCGTGCCCTCCCGGTTCCGCGCCAAAGCGCGCATCTGGCGGGAACGCCACCACCCGGTCAGCATCGAACAGCGCCACAGGACCAGCGCCCGGGACCGGCGACTGGAATACATCCCGGACCGCGACGGCATGGCCTGGCTCTCCGCCTACTTGCCCGCGGACACTGCAGCATCCATCTGGAACCGCGCCACTGCCGCAGCCAGGGACCTCCAAAGCCCGGCCGAATCCCGAAACCTTTCCCAACTCCGTGCCGACACCGCCGCCGCCTGGCTACTCGGCGGCGTCGCTGACGGCATCCCGTCGCCCAAGGCGCAGGTCCTGGTCACAGTGCCTGTGCTGTCGCTCTTGGGCGCCACGGAGGAACCCGCCCACCTGGATGGCTACGGGCCCATCCCACCCAGCATGGCCCGCCGGCTCATCGCAGACGGCGCCACCTCTTTCCGTCGCGTCCTGATCGACCCCGGCACCGGGGCGCCGCTGGAAATCCAACGCGCCAGCTACCGCATTCCAGCGGCCATGCGCCAATGGCTTCGCCTCCGGGACAGCAAATGCCCGTTCCCCGGATGCAACAACCAGTCCCTGGACACTGAAGCGGATCACATCACGCCCTGGCACGAAGGCGGCACCACCGGAGTCTCCAACCTCGGCCAGCCATGCCGCAAACACCACCGCCTCCGGCACACCACCGGCTGGAAACCGGTCGATGCCAGCCACGACGCGCCACCCGGCTGGGAATCACCCTCAGGACGCCGCTACCCCGGCGAACAGCATGACTGGGAAGCACCTTGGATGCCACCTGCCAACCACTGGCCACCCGACGTGGTGCAAACTGCTGCGACGGCGGAGCCCACCCCCGGCGCGGATTATGGTCCCGATACAGACCTGCCCGTCGACCCGTTCCCGGACTGGGAGTCGTGGATCGCCGCCTAGATACGCGGCTTGACTGCGCCTTCACTCACGCTGGCGCCGCCGTGCGCCGGCTAAGCCCGGGCGCGCGCCGCGAGCGCCACGCTGAGGAACTCCAGGTGGCCCGGCGTCGTCGCTACGGTGCTGGCGGCATACTCCGGGTGCTTGGTGAGGAACTTCTTGATGTAAGGGCACACCGGCACAATGGCCAGCCCGGCAGCCATGGTTTCGTCCAGGGCGACAGTGGCGAGCTTGCCTGCGAGCCCCTGGCCGCCGTATTCCTCGTTGATCACCGTGTGGTAAAAAATCCGCTGCGGCGAGTCGCCGGCGTCGTACGTCTTGTACGCGGCCTTGCCGATCACGTTGCCGGCAACAAGCACTTCAAAGCGCTCACGGTCCGGGTTATGGCGGATGGTCACATCAGTCATCGGGAACTCCTTGATAGCGTCTCTCGCTACAGCCTAACCTCGAGGCATCTGCCGTTATTTCCGACCGAGGAGCGAACATGCCCGCCAACGACGACGAAGCACAAATCCTGGACCAGTGGAGCCACCGGCTTGCCAACGCCCTGCAGCTCCTCGACCTCGACTTCGACCGCGAACTGATCCTTGACCTGGCCGGGGAATCCGCGCGGTCCGTCACCCACGCAGCGGCGCCAATCACGGCGCTGATGGTGGGCTACGCGGCGGGTCTCGCCGCGGGCGCGAGAAACACGGGCACCACAGGCACAGCAACCGGAAGCGGTGGTCCCAAGGAGGCTTCCGCTGCGGCTGTCGCCCAGGCTGCCGCCGTGGCTTTCCGGCTGTGCGAGGACGGAGCGGACGGCGGCCCGTCCAGCAAGGGCTGGGCCGACACCGCCCAGTAAGCCGACCCCCCACGGTAACAACAGCCCGGTAGGGTTGATATCAACTCCACCGACTGGAAGGCACGCAGCATGCAGGTCCCCCTCTACGTATGGATTCTGACCATTATCGGGATTGTGGGCCTGCTGGCCTTCGACTTCTTCTTTCACGTCCGCAAGGCGCACTCCCCCAAGCTCAGGGAGTCGGCCACGTGGTCGGCGATCTACGTGGGCCTCGCCCTGGTTTTCGGAATAGGCGTGCTGGTCTTCGGCGGCCCCACCATGGGCACGGAATACTTCGCCGGCTATGTCACGGAGAAGGCCCTGTCCGTGGACAACCTCTTCGTGTTCCTGATCATCATGGCCAGCTTCAAGGTCCCCCGGGCAGACCAGCAAAAGGTACTCCTGTTCGGCATTGTCTTTTCCCTGGTCGCCCGCACCGGCTTCATCTTCCTGGGCGCCGCCCTGATCAACAGCTTCGCCTGGGTGTTCTACATCTTCGGCCTCATCCTGCTGATCACCGCCGGCAACCTCCTCAAGCCGGATTCGCATGACGACGACTCCGAGGGCCTGGTGGTCCGGCTCGCCAGGAAATTCCTTCCGGCGTCGCAGCACTACGACGGCGACAAGCTCTTCACCGTGGAAAACGGCAAACGGGTCCTGACCCCCATGCTCCTGGTGATGGTGGCCATCGGCGGTACTGACATCCTGTTCGCCCTGGACTCCATTCCGGCAATCTTCGGCCTGACCCAGAACGTCTTCGTCGTCTTCACCGCCACGGCATTCTCCCTCATGGGCCTGCGCCAACTGTTCTTCCTCATCGATGAACTGCTGGACCGCCTGATCTACCTCTCCTACGGCCTGGCCGCGATCCTCGGCTTCATCGGGGTCAAGCTCATCCTCCATGCGCTGCACGAAAACAACCTGCCGTTCATCAACGGCGGCGAACACGTGACGGTCGTCGAGATCAGCACCGGCCTCTCCCTGACAGTGATTATCGGCGTCCTGGTGGTCACCGTCCTCGCCTCGATCTACAGCCCCAAGGGCAAGGCGAAGAACATGGTCTCCGGCGCCAAGCGGCACGCCACCGAGTACGTGGACCTGAACTACGAGACGGGCATCGCCGAACGCGAGGAAATCTTCAACAAGATGGTGCGCGAAGAAGCAGAGCTCAAGAAGCTTCCCGAGAAGTACAAGCGGCTCATCCGCGACGAGACCGAGTTCATGGACCTGCTCAAGCAGGCACACGCCGAGCACGACGAAGCCCTGCAGCGGGAAGGCCTCACGTAGGGCCGGCCGCCGGCCTAACCGCCGGCGTCCGGCTCAGTACACCACGTCGAAGCTGCTGAACTCCCCCGTTGCCGGCGACACCGACTCCTCCACGTGGTCCACGCGCCCCGGCGCGTCATCGGACCTCAGCCAGCGGCGGAACTCCAGCACCACCGATTGGGGACCTTCGACGACGACGGCGACCGTACCGTCGTCGTCGTTCCTCACCGTTCCGGTCAGCGAGAGTTCCTCAGCCTTCCGCACCGTCCAGTACCGGAACCCGACCGCCTGGACCACACCTTCGACGCGCGCCCGCAGGCGGACGTGCTGCCCCGAATCCTGATCTGCAGCATCAGCCATGATTCCAATGTAGTGCGGTGACAAGGGGTTTCGCTCCCCACCGGGCAGGCTCAACCTGCCGCGGTTGTGTTGGCGGCATGCTTGGCTTTGCGGCGCCTGGAGCGCGACCACACGAGGATGGCACCAATGGCTCCGATGAGCACCGGGATGGTTACGCCCAGCGGCTGCGCCCAGTCCTTCACCAGCTCGTTCAGCACATAGCCCAGTTCAATGTCCACCTGGATGTCCTCCCGGAACGTCTCCAGGCTCAGGTCCGGCCCGTCCTCCGCGGTGGCAAACAGCTGCAGGGTCATAGTCTTCCGTCCCGCGTCCCGGGGCGTGATCCACCAGCGCCACTCCGCTACGCCCTGTTCCGGGACAAGCATCTCGCCGCTCGGGTTTCCGGCCCGCTCAATGGTCATGCCCGGACCCGACAGGTCCGCCCGCATCTCTTCGCACACGATCGGCGCACGGGTTTGCACCGGGTTGGTTCCGGGGATGTTCTTTTGGTGGTCGGCGCCGGGATCACCCATCGTGAGGTGCAGGACGAATTCCCTGGTTTCGCCCTGGCGCATGGGCGACGGCGGCCGGAACGTCAGCTCGCCCTTGACACAGGTTTCCAGGATCTCCTTGGCCCGCCTGGCCCGTTCGAAGGCAGTTGAGGTGGGGAACGGCGGGGTTGACGCTTCGCCCTCAGAGGGCTGCGTTGTGGTCCGAGACTTAGTCGGGAAAGGACCGGGACCCGCTCCGGGTTTCCACTCCGTGGGCTCGTCGACACCTGGGGTGGGTCCACTCCCGGCCGTGGGCCGCGGGGTGGCGCCTGCGGATGTCGGCTCCGCAGTCGGGACCGGGGTGCAGGCGCCCAGCCCCAGCACTGCCGCGAGCACCAGACAGGCGGCCACGCACAGCGCACTCAGGGCGGATGCCATAGCCTTCGCACCGCTCGCAAGCCACTGCTTCCCCAGTGCGTACATCAGAACCCCGACTACTGATGGAACCGAGTCCTGATTCGAGTCTGCTCGGGCGCGCGGGGCCCGTCAAGGAGCCCCCGCAAGCCTGCGCCGCCTCAGCGCGCGGGCCGCAGCGAGGTGATCATCCGCCGGATGTTCCGGTACTCGCCCGTCTCCACGTACAGCTTCGCCTTCTCCCAGTACGGAAGCGACGGGTCCCCGGGGGTGGTGTTGTTCGCGGGGTCGTAGCCTGCCCCGAACATCGCGCCGCTGGGCGGCCACCTGAACAGCAGGAAGATGGGGCAGGCCAGCGTCCCGGTCTCCTCCGGAATCATGGTGATGCCGTAGGCCGCGATGGTTTCGGCCGTCCGGGCGGGCGCTGAGGCGTCTCCCCTGGTCTCGAACATAAAACGGGGTGCGTTTTCGTCCGGCACGCCTTTCTCAGCCAGGGCTGTCATGGGTGCGGAGTCCAGCACCGCAAACGGGTACTGCTGGACGCACTCCGAGCCTGTCACGATCCTGGTTTCCAGGACAGCCATCGGCTTCCCCGCCACGTTCAACACCTCCACATGCACCCCGCCGAGCGGCGATTTTCCGGCCGGATCCATGATGGTCCAGTCGCCCGGATAGTCGAACGTCAGGTCCCGGTCCGACGTCGTAAATGTCTTCCAGCCTGATGCGGTGGGAGACGGCAACCGGCTGGGGGACGTGCCCGACGGCGCCGGTTCAGCCGGGGGTGCGCCCGCCGTCGCACTTGGCCCGGCGGCCGTGCCGGTGGCCGGACCAGTGGCAGTGCCAGCGGCGGTTCCGCTCGCTGTTCCGCTCGACGCCGCGCTGGCGGAACCGTTGGGTTGAGTTGCGCTCCCGGACTCCGGGCCCGATGGAGCAGGAGTCGGCCCGCATGCTGCCAGGAGCACTGCCAGGCAGGCCCCCGTAGCGGCTGTTGCACGTGAACGTGCCGGTCCAGATGATCCATAGCCGGGCATCATTGATCGGCGCATGCAATCCTCCTCATACAGCTGGGGGATTAATTGTGGCCCGGCAGCAAGCGGCCTGCGCGGGGCGGGGGCAATCTGCCGCCAAAACGTTGCGCACCGCGGACAGGCCGCGGTGCGCAGCGTTCGTCCTGTGGCCCTGGATTCCTAGGCGGGCCGCAGCGAGGTGATCATCTTCTTGATGTTTTTGTACTCCTGGGTGCCCATATACACCTCGGGCGTATCCACATGCATCTCGTTGCCGGGAGTGGTGTCGAAGGGGTCATACACGCCGCCGAACATCGCCCCGCTGGGCGGCCAGTTGAAGAAATGGAAGATGGGGCACGCTTCCGTTCCGGTGGGTTCAGGCGCGGTTGTGATGCCGTACGCGAACACGGTCATCAGCTTGGGATCCGTGGCGGCAGTGTCCGTCCGGGTCTCGAAGGTGTACCGGGGCACGGTGCCGTTCTGTTCCAGCGCCGGAAGCGGCTGCGACTCATAGACGCCGAACGGCTGTTTCACCGTGCACTCGGAGCCGGTGACCATGTTCGTCCGGAGCGATGCCAGGTTTTTGCCGTTGGCGTTGGTGATTTTCACGAACACGCCGCCGGCAGCTGCTTCTCCGGCCGCGTCGGTGATCTTCCACTCCTCCGGATAATCGAACGTCAGTCCGTCGGCGGTGGTGTAGGCCTTCCAACCCGCTTCGGGATTCGAGGTGGCTGGGGTTGAGGCGGTGGCGCTCGGCGATGCCGTGGAGGTGGGGGAAGCCGACGCGGTGGAGGTGGCGGTGGCCTCCGGGGAACCCGTCGACGGTGACGAGGCCGGAGGGCCGCAGGCTACCAGCAGGAACGCGAGGCATAGAGCCCCGGAGACTGCGATGGCCGAGGGCGCTGAGCGGTGCATCTGTTCTCCTGAATTTCATGAGACCGCGAATAATTCCTCAATTGTGGACCGCCGCCCGGCTCCGACCCAGCAATAAATCCAATCGATGTCCAAATGTTATCGGCACGCCTGTGGCCGGCTGGATTTCGGTGGTTCCCGGAAGCTTGATAGAGCTTAACCAATGCAAGAATTCCTCACCCCGGCAATGCCCTTCCTGGCCATGGCGCTCGCGGTAGCAGCAGGCCTGGTCCTGTCCTGGCTGATCCGCAAGACTGTCCTCCGGCTCAACCGCCGCCGCCCCGAACTCCACGCCACCTCGCGCGTGGCACGGCTTCCGTTGCGCCTGGCCCTCTGCCTGATCGGCGTCCGCATCGCGCTGGTGCTGACCACCGACGACGGCGGGTGGCGGTCCGCCGTCGACCATCTCCTGCTGATCGCCCTCATAGGCACCCTGGCCTGGCTCGCCGTCGCGGTGCTGCTGATCGTGGAGGCCCTGGTGCTCAGCCGCTACAGCGTGGACGTGGCGGACAACCGCCGGGCCCGGCGCCTGCGGACCCAGATGATCCTGGCACGCCGGATCGGCGTGGCCCTCATCGTGGTGCTGGCGGCAGGCAGCGTGATGCTGACCTTCCCCGCCATTCAGGCCCTCGGCGCCGGGCTGCTTGCCTCCGCCGGCGTGATCTCCATCGTGGCGGGCCTGGCCGCCCAGACATCGCTGGTGAACGTGTTCGCAGGCATGCAACTGGCCTTCACCGATGCAATCCGGGTGGACGACGTCGTGGTGGTCCAGAAGGAGTGGGGCCGGATCGAGGAGATCACCCTGACCTACGTGGTGGTCCACATCTGGGACGACCGCAGGCTGATCCTGCCTTCCACATACTTCACCACCACGCCGTTCGAGAACTGGACCCGCCGCCAGTCCGAGGTGATGGGCACCGTGGAGTTCGACCTGGACTGGCGGGCGCCCATAGAGGACATGCGCACCGAGCTCCGAACGGTGCTGGACGGAACGGACCTGTGGGACGGCCGCGTGGGCATCCTGCAGATCACGGATGCCACCAACGGCTACGTCCGGGTGCGGATCCTGGTGAGCGCCGCGGACAGCGCCGCCCTCTTCGACCTGCGCTGCCTCATCCGCGAAGCCATGGTGACCTTCCTGCAGCAGGGCCATCCGGAGTCTCTGCCGCACGTGCGGTGGGAGCCGGTGCACCCCGCGTCCTCCCGCGAGGCTCCCCGGCAATCCGCCGTGGAGTCCGTTGACCAGGGGCACCCGGGGCACGCCCGCCCGCAGTCCGGCCCGCAGGACTCCCAGCTCTTCACCGGCTCCGTAGAAGCGATCGAGCGGTCCCGCGCGTTCACCGGCCCGGGCGAGGAAGTCTTCGAAGACCGCGACAAGACGCTCTCCGCACGGAACTAGCAGCCCTTTCCTGCCCGGCCGATCTGATCAATAATCAAACCGAGCCCCATCATCAGACCCGCCGCAAGCAACTGAGGAGACCAGGCCATGACCACCCACGCGGAGCCCGCAACGGAACCCCCTGTCAGTCCTGCTGAGGACAACGATGACGAGACAACCACGGACCCCGGCTGGTTTCATAAAGCGGTGGTCTACCAGATCTATCCGCGCAGCTTTGCGGACTCCGACGGCGACGGCATAGGCGACCTGCCGGGCATCATCAGCAAGCTGGACTACCTGCAGAAGCTGGGGGTGGACGTCGTCTGGCTCTCCCCCATCTACACCTCCCCGCAGGATGACAACGGCTACGACATCAGCAACTACCGCGACGTGGACCCCATCTTCGGCAGCCTGGCCGATCTGCAGCAACTGACCGACGGGCTGCACTCGCGGGGCATGAAACTGGTGATGGACCTGGTGGTCAACCACACCTCGGATGAGCACCCGTGGTTCGTGGAATCACGTTCCTCCAAGGACAACCCCAAGCGCGACTGGTACTGGTGGCGGCCGCCCCGGCACAGTCCGGAAGACGGCACGGGCGCAGAACCCAACAACTGGGGCTCCGCGTTCTCCGGCCCGGCCTGGGAGTTCGACCAGGCCAGCGGCGAGTACTACCTGCACCTGTTCTCCCGGAAGCAGCCGGACCTGAACTGGGAAAACCCGGAGGTCCGCGCCGCCGTCTACGACATGATGAACTGGTGGCTGGACCGCGGCGTGGACGGCTTCCGGATGGACGTCATCAACTTCATCTCCAAGGACACAGCCCTGCCGGACGGGCCAAAGGCTGACGGCATGCTGTTCGGCGACGGCAGCCCGCACTTCATGTCCGGACCCCGGATCCACGAGTTCCTGCACGAAATGCACCTCGAAGTCTTCGCCGGCCGGGATAAGCCGTTGCTGACCGTGGGCGAGATGCCCGGCGTCACGGTGGAGGACGCCGTCCTGTTCACAGACCCTGCCCGGCGCGAGGTGGACATGGTGTTCCAGTTCGAGCACGTGGCGCTGGACCAGGAAGGCGGCAACAAGTGGCGGCCCAGGAAACTGCGGCTCACCGACCTGAAGCAGTCCCTTGGCCGCTGGCAGGAAGCCCTGGCCGAGCGCGGCTGGAACAGCCTCTACTGGGGCAACCACGACCAGGCCCGTGCAGTGTCCCGTTTCGGCGACGACGGGCAGTACCGCGAGCTTTCCGCCAAGATGCTGGCCGGCATCCTGCACCTGCACCGGGGCACCCCGTATGTGTACCAGGGCGAGGAACTGGGCATGACGAACATGAGCTTCGGGGCCATCAGCGACTACCGCGACATCGAGGTGCTCAACCACCACCGCGAAGCCACCACCCACCTGGGCCACACCGACGCCGACGTCCTGGCCGCCCTGGCGCCCCTCAACCGGGACAATGCCCGCACCCCGGTGCAGTGGGACGCCACCCGGCATGGCGGGTTCACCACCGGAGCGCCGTGGATCGCGGTCAACCCGAACACCAGCCACATCAACGCCGCGGAGCAGGAGGAGAACCCGGACTCGGTGTTCAGTTTCTGCCGCCAGGTCATCGCCCTGCGCCACGCCGAGCCCGTGGTGGCGGAAGGTGACTTCACCATGCTGCTGCCCGACGACGAACACGTCTACGCCTTCAGGCGGTCACTGCCAGGGTCAGCGGCCGGTGCGGCTGCCGGTACGGCTGCGCCGCCGGGGGTGCAGCTGCTGGTGCTGGGCAACTTCTCCGGGGAAGACCGGACCGTGGAGCTCGACGGCGGCGGCTGGGGCGATGCCGAAACCGGCGCCGACGAACCTGAACTTGGCCACTACCCGGCCGAACTGATCCTGGGAAACTACCCGTCGGAAGGAACAGGGACACATGCTGAAATCACGCTCCGCCCCTGGGAGCTGAAGGTCTTCCGCCGGCAACACAACAACTGAAGCAACACCAGCGAGGCAAGGAGAGCATCATGACTATTCCACCGCTGCCGGAGCCGGACCCGTTCCCGCCGGAACCGGGGCCCACCGGACCGCCGGACCCGGACAACCCGTTCCCGCCCAGCAGGCCTGACCCCACGGAGCCGCGCCCGCATCCGGGACCGGAACCGTCGCCGGCGCCCGGTCCGCTGCCCATCCCGGACCCGGGGCCCATGCCGCCGGTCCCGCCTGCGCCAAATCCGGATCCCACACGGTTCTGAGGTTCGGTTGACGGTTCTGAGGTTCGGTTGACGGGCGCTAATCGCCGATGCTGTGCAGGAACCGGCGCACCTCGGTGTTGAACGCCTCCGGCGTTTCAGCCGCGACCAAATGCCCGACGTCGGGAATCACCACAAGCTTCGACCCGGGAATCTGGCGGTGCATCTCTTGCGCCACTGCCAGCGGCGACCGCACGTCTTCTGCCCCGTAGAGCAGCAGGGTGGGGACACTGATGGTGGGAAGTACGTCACGGTAATCTGCACGGCCGCTTGCGCTCAGCATTGCCCGCATGCCGGCCGGGTGGAAGTCGGCCATGATGGCACTCGCCTCTTGGACGACGGCGGGATCCGCGCGCTCCGTGAACAACGTGGGCATCCAGACGGGGATGAACTGTTCGGGCGGCTGGTCCAGCTCGGCGAGTATCTGCGCATACCGGCGCTCGACTTCCTCCGGCGGCAGCGAGCCGGCCCAGCCGGCGTATGCCGACACCAGCATCAGGGAAGCCGCCATGTTGGGGTGGCCCCGGTACAGCTCCAAGGCGACGCCCGATCCCCAGGACAGGCCGAGGACGTGCGGTTTCCGCGGTGATACCTCGCGGAGAAAGCCCGCGAGCACGTCACCCAGTTCCCGGCCGGAGAAGTCCGGCGGAGGATCCTCGGACCGGCCGCAGCCCGGGGCGTCCCAGGCAATGACGGTGAACTCGCCGGACAGACCCTCCAGCTGCCGGCTCCAGACGCGGCTGTCCTCGTAGGCACCGTGAAGAAGCACCAGCGGAGGACCCTGGCCCGCACGCTGGTAGCCGATTCGCAGTCCTGAAATCTCAACAGTGTCCATGCCGCACCGCTCCTTAGTGGAGCTGACCCTGATGGCTCTGATTCTAGGCCGATCAGGGTCAGCTGCCTACAGGAACAAACCGCACGCCCTGCCCTGTGCGGAGTCCTGCATAAAGGGGTTAGACCAGCGTGATGTCCCGGGTCCGGTGATCGTAGTTGAACGTGATCCGGCCGCCTGGGTGGTGGAGCTCGTGGTTGGCGCCATCAAATGCACCGAACGCACCGTAGTTCTCGTCCCAGGAGCGGTTGAGCGCGATCTTGAAGCTGTAGTGCCCGGCCGGGAGGTCCGTGCTGAGCTTCCACAACTGGTCCACTGCATCCAGCTTCATCTGGGCCTCGTCGTACTGCGGAGCCCAGTTTGCCGGTGCTCCCAGCAGCACGTTGAAGTCGCCGGCGATGGCGACAGCTTCCGGCTGGTCGATCGATTCCACGCTGGGTGCCTCTGCCTGGGTCTCTTCGCCCGCTGGGGCCGGCTTGGCGGCAGCCTTGCGCGTTCGCACAGCCTTCGCCACGGGTGCCACCGCGTCCTCGATCAGCTCGGCAGCCTTTTCGACCACCTTGGCAGCCTTGGAGGGCGCCTTTTTCTTGGGTGCAGCCTTCGGAGCTTTTGCGGCAGCGGCCTTCGGGGCCGCAGCCCTGGCGGGAAGCGAAGTGGGTACCGGAACGTCGGCGGGAACCGGAGTTCCTTCCGCGAGTGCGGTGGCGAATGAATCCGCATCCGGGAATGCCACCGTGGCGCGGAGGCCCTCCTCGGTGATGGTCCAGCCGCTGCGTCCCTTGACGAGCCAGCCGGCCTTGACGAGCTTGCTCGTGGCGGTGGTGAGTGCTTTGTGTCCCCGGGGAATGCCTCCGCTGAGCAGCTCACTTTCCTTCTCGTTCAGCGGTACCCGGACCGTGGCCTGGGCCAGGACCGCGCCCGCGCCGAGGGTCTCGCCCGACAGAACGCTTTCCGCGAGGATGTCGAGCACTGATTTGAGTCGAACAGTGGTGGTGTCTGCAATAGCCGTGGGCATATTTGTCCTTTCGAGCAGGTGATCACTCAGCATTTTGCCAGTGAACTGTAACCGGAGGCGACTATGGGCGTAAACAACGTGTGTCGTGACCGACTGTGACGCCGAATGCAGCACAAGTGATCCTAGGGTCTCAGCTGCGGGACGAAAACATCGGGACTTTGGGCCCGTTGACAAACAAGCGATGCCAAGTGCACCGGACCGCCCGTTGTGGGCCCGGAACGTACCTGCCTATAGTGGCGTCCTGCCGTTACTAAGCAATCTTCCGATGAAGCCGCATCGCCAGTCCCGCCTTCCTTCGATGAGGAGACCAGCATGGAGACCCGCACGCTTGGCACTTTGACCGTATCTGCCCTTGGGCTCGGCTGCATGGGCATGAGTGAGTTCTACGGCACGGGCGACGACGCCGAGTCCGCCGCCACCATCCAGGCCTTCCTGGACGCGGGCGGAACGCTGCTGGACACGGCAGACATGTACGGGCCTTTCATCAATGAGCAGCTGGTGGGCCGGGCCATCGCCGGGCGCCGGGCCGAGGTTGTCCTTGCCACCAAGTTCGGTAATGAGCGCCGGGAGGATGGCTCGTGGGTCGGCATCAACGGCCGTCCCGAATATGTCCGTGCCGCCTGCGACGCGAGCCTGCAGCGCCTGGGCGTGGACCACATCGACCTCTACTACCAGCACCGCGTGGACAAAACCGTGCCGATCGAGGAGACGGTGGGTGCCATGGCGGAACTCGTCCAGGCGGGTAAAGTCCGCTATCTGGGCCTCTCCGAGGCCAGCGCCGACACCATCCGCCGCGCCCACGCTGTGCACCCGATCACCGCCCTCCAAACGGAATATTCCCTGTGGGAGCGGGAACCGGAGGCCAAGGTCTTCCCGCTGCTGGCGGAACTGGGCATCGGATTTGTGCCGTACAGCCCGCTGGGACGCGGCTTCCTGACCGGCCAGCTGCGCACCCCGGAGGACTTCGCTCCGGACGATTTCCGGCGCCACTCACCCCGGTTCCAAGGCGGGAACTTCACGCGGAACCTCGAGCTGGTGGACCGGGTGAAGGAACTGGCCGACGAGAAGAAGTGCACACCGGCGCAATTGGCCCTGGCCTGGCTGCTCGCCCAGGGTGACCACATCGTCCCGATCCCAGGCACCAAGAAGCGCGTCCGGCTCCAGGAGAATCTGGGCGCACTCGACGTCGAACTCTCTGCCCGGGACCTTAGCCGGCTCGATGAGCTGGCCCCTGCCGGGGTGGCGGCGGGAGCACGCTACCCGCACATGGATTCAATCGATGTGTAGGGCCGGCCCGGCCGCCGCCCCACCAACACGCCGCCCCACCAACAAGCGACCCCACCACCGCAATGAAGGAGACACAGTGACCGAACTCAATGAAGAAGACCTGGCCCTGGCCCAATGGAGCCGTCGGCTCACCCACGCGCTGCAGATCCTGGACCTGGAGCTTGACCACGCGCTGATTCGGCGGCTTGCCAAGGAATCCTCCGAAGCAGTCAACGCCGACGCCGGTCCGATCAGCGCGGTGGTGGTGGGCTACGCGGCAGGGCTTTCCGCCGCCAAGGGGAAGGCAAGCCCCAGCGAGGCCATCGAGTCGGCCACGGAGGTCGCCCTGAAGTTGTGCGAGCACGGAGCCGACGGCGGCCCGGACAGCGAAGGCTGGAGCGGCACCGCCCAATAGCTACGGCGCCGCCCAGTAGCTACGCGGTGCTGGGCTCCAACCGCACAATGACGGCCTTGGACACCGGGGTGTTGCTGCCCTCGGCCACGCTTTCCAGCGGAACCAGCACGTTGGCTTCCGGATAGTAGGCCGCCGCGCACCCCCGGGCCGTAGGGTACGAGACCACACGAAACTTCCGGAGCACTCGCTTCACGTTGTCCTCGTACACCCCGTGGATGTCCACGTGCTGGCCATCGGACAGGCCCAGCTCGGCGATGTCCTCGGGGCTGACAAAGACCACGTCGCGGCCCTTCCGGATGCCGCGGTAGCGGTCGTCGTGGCCGTAGATGGTGGTGTTGAACTGGTCGTGCGACCTCATGGATTGCAGGATCAGCGTGCCGGCCGGGCGCTGCACGTGCTCCAGGTGGTTGACGGTGAGCATGGCCTTGCCCGTGGGCGTGGGGAACGTGCGCGAGTCCCGGGGTCCGTTGGGGAGCACAAAGCCGCCCTTCTGGCGGATCTTCCGGTTGTAGTCCTCGCAGCCCGCCACCACATGGGAGATATGGTCGCGGATGAGGTCGTAGTCGCGCTCGAACCCGGCCCAGTCGGCGTCGGTCTTCCCGTCCAGGGTGGCGCGGGCCAGCCTGCTGATGATGGCCACTTCCGAGAGCAGGTCCGGTGCCACGGGCCGTACCGTGCCGTGGGAGGCGTGGACGGCGCAGACGGTGTCCTCCACCGACACGAACTGCGGGCCGGAGGCCTGCATGTCGATCTCGGTGCGTCCCATGGTGGGCAGGATCAGGGCTTCCTTGCCTGTCACCGTGTGGGAGCGGTTGAGCTTTGTGGAGATCTGCACGGTCATCTCAGTGTTCTCCATGGCGCCTTCGGCTGCCTGGGAGTCGGAGATCGCCCCCACCAGGTTGCCGCCAAGGCCCACGAACACCTTGATGTCGCCGTCGCGCATCCTCCGGATCGTTTCCACGGCGTCTGCGCCATGCTCCCGCGGCGGATCGAAGTTGAACTCCTTGCCCAAGGCATCCAGGAAGGCCGGCGGCATCTGTTCCCAGATGCCCATGGTGCGGTCGCCCTGGACGTTGCTGTGGCCGCGGATCGGGGACGCTCCTGCACCGGGTTTGCCCATGTTTCCCCGCAGCAGCAGGAGGTTGATGATCTCCTTGATGGTGGCCACGCCCTTTTTATGCTGCGTGATGCCCATGGCCCAGGTGATGATGACCTTCTCGGCCCTCAGGTAGCGCTCGGCCAGTTCGTCGATTTCTTCGCGGCGCAGGCCGGTGGCCTCAAGCACTTCGCGCTCATCCAGTTCGGCGAGGTGCTCCTTGAGTTCCTCCAGCCCTTGGCAGTGCTCCTGGAGGAACAGGTGGTCCAGCACGCTGCCCGGGTTCCTGGCTTCGGCGTCGAGAACGCGCTTGGACACCGCCTGCAGGAGCGCCATGTCCCCGCCCAGCCGGATCTGCAGGAACTGGTCGGCTATCTGCGTGCCGTGTCCCACGATGCCCTTGACCTTCTGCGGGTTCTTATACCGGCGCAGTCCGGCCTCGGGCAGCGGGTTGACGGCAACGATCTCGCCGCCGGCTTCCTTGGCTTCCTCGAGGGCGGTGAGCATGCGCGGGTGGTTGGTGCCCGGGTTCTGCCCCATGATGATGATCAGGTCCGCCTGGGCGAAATCGTCGTAGGAGATGGTGGCCTTGCCGATGCCGATGGTCTGGCCCATGCCCCAGCCGGAGGACTCATGGCACATGTTGGAACAGTCCGGCAGGTTGTTGGTTCCGTATGCCCGCACGAACAACTGGTACAGGAAGGCGGCCTCGTTCGAGGTCCGGCCGCTGGTATAGAACGCAGCCTCATCGGGGCTCGCCAGGCTCTTCAGCTTGCCGCCCAGGATGGAAAAGGCTTCGTCCCAGCTGACGGGCCGGTAGTGGTCCTCCTCCGCGGGCTTGTATACCGGTTCGGTCAACCGCCCCTGCATCCCGAGCCAGTACTCGGACATCCCCCGCAGTTCGCTGACCGGGTGCTCCGCCCAGAATTCCGCAGGGACAAGCACCGGGGTGGCCTCCCACGTGACAGCCTTGGCACCGTTCTCGCAGAACTCGAACGTCTTGCGATGACCGGGGTCCGGCCACGCGCAACTCATGCAGTCGAAGCCGTCCTTCTGGTTTAAGGCCAGCAACGTCTTGCGGGACCGCTCGACGCCCATCTTCTCGATGGCGGGCTTCATGGAGTGGTAGACGCCGGGGAAACCAGCGGCCCACTCCTTTGGTTTGCCCACCTCAAGGTTGTTTTCGTCGGCTTCTTCCACACGAGGGGTCTTCCGGGGCATGCTGCGCCCTCCTTGACTCGGACTTGCTGCTCAGTGCTGCTTCGAACTGGTGTCCCCACGGACAGGACCTGCCCTCAGGATTAGCAGTTATGGGTGGACGCCGCAACCACCCGCCGGGCCCGCGCCAACTCAGGAGTAGCCGAGCTCCGCGAGCAGCTCGGTCTTGCGTTCCTCGTCCGCGAAGGAGGACCGGATGGAGTTGGAGGCAAGCCGGACCCGGTCGAACTCGGACAACCCCAAAACGGCTTGCAGCTGCACGAAGTTGTCGTCCACGTACCCGCCGAAGTACGCGGGATCGTCCGAGTTCACGCTGACGTTCAGTCCCGCAGCGAGCATTGCCGGAAGCGGGTGCTCGGCCAGGGTGTCCACGGCACGGAGCCGCACATTGGACAACGGGCACACGGTCAGCGGCACGCGCTCCGCCACGAGGTGTTCCACCAGATCGGGGTCCTCCATGCAGCGGATGCCGTGATCGATCCGCTCCACGTCCAGCAGTTCCAGCGCATCGATGATGTACGACGGCGGGCCCTCCTCGCCGGCGTGCGCTATCCGGTGCAGGCCGGCCTCCTTCGCCCGGGCGAAGAGCCGTTCAAATTTGGCCGGAGGATTGCCCACCTCGGCTGAGTCCAGGCCGATGCCGGCGATGGGCGCGTTCATTGCCAGCAGCTGCTCCAGGACGTCGAGGGCCGATTCCTCGGGCAGGTCGCGCAGGAACGCGGCGATAAGCAGGGTGGACACCCCGAACTCCTCCAGGGAGTTCGCCAGCACGGAGGCAACACCGTTCACGCAGGTCTGGAGCGGGATCCCGCGGGACACGTGGGCCTGCGGGTCCATCATGATCTCGGCGTGCCGCACTCCCGCGGCCGCCGCCCGCTCCAGGTACGCGCGGGCCATGTCCGCGAAGTCCTGCTCCGTCTGCAGAACGGCCATGTTGGCGTAGTACAGGTCCAGGAAGGACTGCAGGTCCGTGAACTCGTAGCGGGCGCGCAGCTCGTCCAGGTCCGCGTACGGCAGCGTGATGCCGTTCCGTTCGGCCAGCGCGAAAATCAGCTCCGGCTCCAGGGTCCCCTCGATGTGGAGGTGCAGCTCGGCCACCGGCAGAAGTTTGACGGGCTGGTCCGCCACGGCCTCTTCGGCGTCGGTCTGGGCCGCTACAGCTTCTTCGGTGCCGGCCTGGGCCGCCGGGGCCTGCTCGGGGGCGTGGACAGGAGCATCGCTGAGTGCTGACGCGCCGCCGGGTTCGGGCGCGCCGTCGTAAGTTTCCATCCGGTAAGGATATGCCCGCAGCGCCCGCGCACCGATAGAGTCGAACCGATGCAACATAACAAGCAGGCTTCCAATGTGCCCTTCCTGACTCCGGACCACCCCACCGATGGATTCGTCCGGGTGCGCGGCGCCCGGGAAAACAACCTGCGCAACGTGGACGTGGACGTGCCCCGGGATGCCATCGTCGCGTTCACCGGCGTCTCCGGTTCCGGCAAGTCATCCCTCGCCTTCGGCACCATCTACGCAGAAGCCCAGCGCCGCTATTTCGAATCCGTGGCTCCGTACGCGCGGCGCCTCATCCAGCAGGGGCACAATCCCAAAGTGGAGCTGATCACGGGGCTGCCTCCCGCCGTCGCGCTTCAACAACGGCGCGGCACGCCGAGCAGCCGGTCCACCGTGGGTACGGTGACCACGCTGTCCAACTCGCTGCGCATGCTGTTCTCCCGCGCCGGCACGTATCCGGAAGGCACGGCACAGCTGGATTCGGACGCGTTTTCGCCCAACACGGCCGCCGGCGCCTGCCCCGTGTGCCATGGCCTGGGCATTGCCCACACGGTCAGCGAATCTTCCCTGGTCCCGGACACCTCGCTGAGCATCGCCGACGGCGCCATTGCGGCCTGGCCGGGCGCGTGGCAGGGCAAGAACCTCCGCGACATCCTCAGCCACCTCGGCTACGACGTCACCATCCCCTGGCGGAAGCTGCCCAAGAAGCACCGCGACTGGATCCTGTTTACCGAGGAACAGCCCGTGGTGGAGGTGACGCCGAAGCGGGACCGGGTGGCCAAACCCTACAAAGGCCGCTTCTGGAGCGCCAAGAGCTACGTGCTCCACACGCTGGCCGACTCCAAAAGCGACACCATGCGCCAGCGCGTTCTCCGGTTCATGGAAACGGGACCGTGCGAGCGCTGCGGCGGAAGCGGACTGACGCCCGACGCCCTGGCCGTGACCTTCGCGGGACGCACCATCGCCGAGCTCAACGCCGTACCCATGGCCGAACTGGCCGAGGTCATCCGGCCCACCAGCGAGCTGAAGGACGCCGGGACGGCCAGCCGTGGTGCGGCCTCGGGCGAGACCAACGAAGTGGCCGTCGCCATCACCCGCGACCTCTTGCTGCGGATCACCGTCCTGCTGGAGCTGGGCCTGGGCTACCTCGCCCTGGGCAGGGCCACACCCACGCTCTCCCCCGGCGAGATGCAGCGGCTGCGGATCGCCACCCAGCTGCGCTCCGGGCTGTTCGGCGTGGTGTACGTACTGGACGAACCGTCCGCCGGGCTCCACCCCGCCGACGCCGAACCGTTGCAGGCTGTGCTCGAAGCGCTCAAGGCCTCCGGGAATTCGGTGTTCGTGGTGGAACACAACATGGACGTGGTCCGCCGGGCCGACTGGCTGGTTGACGTTGGGCCCCGCGCCGGAGAAGGCGGCGGCGAGATCCTGTACAGCGGCCCTGTTGCAGGGCTCGCGGACGTGGAGTCGTCCGTTACGCGGCCCTTCCTGTTCCCCGGCGGCAGCGGGAGCAACGGCGGCGGACAGCGCGACGGCGGGACGAACGAAGGCGGTGCGCGCCGGCAAGCGGACGGCTGGCTCGGGTTGAAGGGCATCAGCCGGCACAACCTCCGCAATCTCGATGCGGAATTCCCGCTGGGTATCCTGACGGCGGTCACGGGCGTTTCCGGCTCGGGCAAGTCAACGCTGGTGAGCCAGGTCCTTGCCGAGGTGGTGGGGGCGCGGCTCCGCCCGCAGGCGGGTGACGCTGCGGCGGTTGCGGAGGTAACCGCCGAGGATCTGGAATCCGGGGACGCCGGGTCCGGAGAACCGCTCATCGTTGCCGAAGCCGTGGCAGAAACCAGCGGAATGGAGCGGATTGACCGTCTGGTGCGGGTGGACCAGAAGCCGATCGGCCGCACGCCGCGGTCCAACCTGGCCACGTACACCGGGCTGTTCGACGCCGTGCGCAAGGAATTCGCCGCCACCGGGCAGGCACGTGCCCGCCGTTTCGGCGCCGGCCGGTTCTCCTTCAACGTGGCAGGCGGCCGCTGCGAGACCTGCCTGGGCGAAGGGTTCGTGGCCGTTGAGCTCCTCTTCCTGCCGGGAAGCTACGGCCCCTGCCCCGAGTGCGGGGGTTCGCGCTACAACCCGGAGACGCTGGAGGTGACCTACAACGGCAAGAACGTGGCCGAAGTGCTGGCCATGACGGTGGACGCCGCCGCGGACTTCCTTGCCGGCGTCCCGGCCGCTGCCCGCAGCCTGCAGACCCTGCGCGACGTTGGCCTGGGCTACCTCCGGCTGGGCCAGCCCGCCACCGAGCTCTCGGGCGGCGAAGCGCAGCGGATCAAGCTGGCCACGGAACTCCAGCGTGCCCGCCGCGGCCACACCCTCTACCTGCTGGACGAGCCCACCACAGGACTCCACCCTGCGGACGTCCAACTGCTCATGGCCCAGCTGCACGGCCTGGTGGACGCCGGAAACACCGTCATTGTGGTGGAGCACGAGATGGACGTGGTGGCCGCCGCGGACTGGGTGATCGATCTCGGGCCTGCCGGTGGCGACGCCGGCGGTGAGATCGTGGCGTCCGGTACGCCGTCCGACGTCGCCCGTTCCGCCCGGAGCCGGACGGCGCCGTACCTGGCGACGGCGCTGGACCAATGAGGCGCTGGATTGTTGAGAGCACCGGCAATCACGCCCCGCACGCATCCACACCATGGCGGATATCTATTTCGATTTGATAACGCACCGGCACTGTCCTAGCGTGGAACGTGTGATCCCGCCGAGCGGGACAACGAATGCCCGGTGCTGCCACCACCAGTTACTGCCCGGCCGGCAGACACCGTACATGACCTCTAGTTCGTCAGGGGCGGGCAGTGGCGCGACAACGTCCGGGGACGGACCGAGCGCAGGTGGCCCTCAGGAGCATCCACTTTCATGAACACTTCCACTCGCATGAACACCCCCATGGGCAAATCCAAACTGGGGACCGCCGCGCGCCGCGGAGTGACGCTGGCCGCCGTTTCCGCGGCAGGACTCGCACTGTCCGCCACAACCGCCAACGCGGCCGTGCCCACCGCAACCAGCACCAGCACCTGGGACGCCCTCGCCCAGTGCGAGAGCGGCGGCAACTGGAGCACCAACACCGGCAACGGTTTCAGCGGCGGACTCCAGTTCACCGACAGCACCTGGGCGGCCCACGGCGGCACCGGATCGGCCGCAAACGCCACCCGCGAGCAGCAGATCGCCGTCGCCGAGAACGTCCAGGCCAGCCAGGGCTGGGGTGCCTGGCCTGCTTGTGCAGCCAGCCTGGGCCTGAGCGGCGGCGGTGGAGCACCCGCACCGAGCGTCCCGGTCACGCCGGCCCCCGCCGAGGTACCGGTGCAGGCCGCGCAGGCGCCGGTCCAGGCCGCGTCTGCCGCAGTGGCGCCCGCCCAGGCCGAACCCCGCCACGCCGCACAGGTTCCGTTGAGCGGCGAAACCTACACGGTGGAGGCCGGTGACACCCTGAGCACCATCGCGGAGAAGCTGGACATCACGGGTGGCTGGCAGACCCTTGCCGATGCCAACACGGACACCATCGTGGATCCCGACCTGGTGCTTGCTGGACAGGTTCTGCAGCTGCCTGCCTAGGGTTTAGGTAGCAGAGCGTTAAACAACGACGCCGGAGCGTTCCCTTGGCGGGGAGCTCCGGCGTCGTTGTTTCTTAAGTTAGTTCACGCCGCCTGCGGCAGTTCGCGGACGATCCGGACTTTCCAGGCGGAGTCGTCGCTGGTGTCCAGAAGGGCCACAGTGCCGATGTGCAGGTGCAGGGCCACCCGCTTGGCTGCCAGGAGCTCGAGGTAGAGGTGCTCGTTCATGCGCGCCGGCGAATCGATCACGAACTTCACGGCATCGCGCACCTTGCGGTAGTTGTCGCTGCGTTCGCGGTGCAGGTGCAGCTCCAGCGAGTGGCGCTGGCGGACCTTCGGCTCATGCGCGTTGAGCCACGAGACCGCTGCGTGCACCCCGACTACAACGGCGAGGGACACGGCGTAGATCCACCAACCGGTGGACAGCAGGAACAGGGGGAGGTTGGCGATGGCCACTACCGCGATGAACAGGCGGAGGGCAACGATGCGCCGGAGTTTCAGGGCAACAGAACCGATGGCGGCGCGGAAGCCGTGCTGCTCCTTGCGGGCCGCTTCCGGGTCGATGGTGAATTCATCAAGCACCAGGATGCCTTTGGCTTCCGGGCTCAGCATTTGTCCGAACTTCGGCGTGAACGGAACTGCTTGGGTAAGTGTCATTTCGTGTCTTCCGGAGGGTGGCTGAGGCGGGATTTGATTGGGGTCATCTTAGTGAAATTGTGACCGTGTTGTCGCCCCCGTCTCAGCATACGGTCCAGTAGACTACGCCGCACTGCTCTCAGGCCGCTCACAGCCTACCAGCGTTTTGCCGCTGCAACGCCGCCGCCTCAGCGGGTGCGCGGCGGCCGCCGCCATTTGGTCTTGGACCCCGGCACCTCCACACTTGAAGGATGCAGACTTTCCTTCCCTATCCAGATTTCCAGCAGAGTGCCGCGGTCCTTGACCGCGTGCGGCTCGGCAAGCAGCGTGTCGAGGCGCTGCAGACACTGCGTGCGCTGGTGATCCCGGAGTACGGCTGGCAGTCGCACCCGGCCATCCGCATGTGGATGGGCTACGTTCCCGCGCTGACCATGTATGGCCTGGCCATCGCTGATGAATGGATCGCCCGCGGCGGCGAGGACACCACCCGGGCCAAGATCGCCGAATTTGCCCCGCAGGCTGACCACGCGGCCTACGCGGCCAAGATCCCCATGCCGCCGTGGCTTGGCGAGCCCGACCTCCACCTGAGCCACCGCTCCCGGCTGCTGCAGAAGGAACCGCGCTTCTACAGCGAACTGTTCCCCGGGACACCCGCGGACCTCGAGTATGTCTGGCCCGAACCCCGGCATGAGTTCCTTCCGGAGGATCCGGTCGGTGACCGGCTCTGGATCCTGCGTGCCCAGGTGGGCGACACCGCCCCGGACAAGCTCGACACCATCAGCCTGCCGGAGGTCGGCCGCGCCGCGAAGGCCGCCGCCCAGTCCGAAGAGTACGAGTTCGTCTACGCCGACACCGACTCGCGCCGCCCCGCCAAGAACCCCAAGAAGCGGCCGCCCAAGCAATTGGTGAAGAAGCCCACCCGGAAGCGCCAGCAGCAGGAGGAGGCCTTCCGCACCCTCCCCGGCAATTCGGCCATCGCTGTCCCGTTCGACGGCGGCGCCACGTTCGCGATCGGCCAGGTCCAGGGGCGCCCCATCACGGTGGACGGCCGTTTCGCCCGGAACTTCCAGGTGACGGACGTTGTGGAACGCTCCTCGTTCGACTACCCCGCCCTGCTCCAGGACCCCCGGCTGTTCTTCCCGATTCCGGCGCCCTAGCCGTAATCCCCGAGCCTGGCCAAGGCTTCGCCGCCGCTCTGGCAGACTGGCCCGTATGACTGTTCTTATGGCCGGCTGCGGCGATCTGGGTACCGAGGCCGGGCTGCGTTTCGCGGCCGCCGGCCACCGCGTGGTGGGCTGGAGGCGGTCGCCGGACAAGCTACCGGCCGCCATCGAGGGTGTCGCGGCTGACTTGACCGCTCCGCCGCTGCCGCAGATCCCGGCGGGCACCACCGCCGTCGTCATCGCGGTTGCGGCCGACTCCCCCACCGAAGAGGCCTACCGGGCCGCCTACGTGGACGGACTGTCGAACGTTCTGGATGCGCTGGAACGCGCACGCGAGCACGACGGCGCGGCGGCGCCCTCACCGCTGCGGCGCGTGCTGTTCGTCTCCTCCACCGCCGTGTACGGCGACGCGGACGGGGGCTGGGTGGATGAAGGCACGACGCCGGCACCGGGCGGATTCTCCGGCCGCATCATCCGCGAGGCCGAGGACCTGCTGCACCGGCGACTGCCCGGCACCGGGATCACCCCCGTGGTGCTTCGCCTGGGCGGCATTTACGGGCCGGGGCGGACCCGGCTGATCGACCAGGTCCGCTCAGGAACTGCGGTGGCTCCGGCGGAACCGCGGTACACCAACCGCATCCACCGCGACGACGCCGCCGCGGCGATCGTGCACCTCTGCACTATGGCCGCCGAACCCGGACCCGTGTACCTCGGCGTGGACAACGATCCCGCGGAGCTCGGCGAAGTCCAGCGTTTCCTGGCCGACGAGCTGGGACTCCCGCGGCCGTCGTCGGACGTTCCGGTTGGTGACAGTGGCGGCGCGGCCGGCGGCGAACCGTCCCGCGGCGGCAACAAACGGTGCAGCAATGCCCTGCTCCGCAGCACCGGGTTCGAGTTTGCCTACCCCACCTTCCGCGAGGGGTACCGCGCGATCCTCGCCGGCGAAGGCGTCAGGCACCCGTGATGCCGCTGCGCATTTCCGTATCCTAAGCCTTGTAGGGGGAACAGTGGATTTCCAGCACATCATCGAATCGGTCGGCCGGTTCATGGACTTTGCCGGCGTCGCCGTTATGGTGATCGGCGCCGTCGTCTCCATTCCCATGGCCCTGCGCGGATTCCAGCCGAGACGCCTGCCGCCTGGCTCCGCACCGCTTTCCGTGTACCGCTCCTACCGGCAGCTGCTGGGCCGTTCAATCCTGTTGGGCCTTGAACTCCTGGTGGCGGCGGACATCATCCGTACGGTCGCCGTGACGCCGACCTTCGAGAGCGTGGGTGTGCTGGCGATCATCGTGCTTATCCGGACCTTCCTGAGCTTCTCGCTGGAGCTCGAGATCACCGGCCGCTGGCCCTGGCAGAAACAGCCCGCCGGCGCGGCAGCCCCAGCCGGAGCGTCGGGCTCATCACCTGAGGGCTGAAAGCCTTCTCGGCTGTCAGCGCCCTCGGTTAGGCTCGCTGCATGACTCACAACAACGCAGCTAAAGCCTCTGAACTGCTTCGCCTCCACCAGGCGCCGGAAATCCTTCAGGTCATCAACGTCTGGGACGCCATCACTGCCAAGGTTGCCGCGGATGTCCCGGGCACCGCCGCCCTGGCCACGGCCAGCCACTCCATTGCGGCTTCGCTTGGCTATGAGGACGGCGAGAACATCCCCGTGGACCTCATGATCGAAGCGGCGGGGCGCATTGCCGCGTCCACCAGCCTCCCGGTCAGCGCGGACCTCGAATCCGGCTACGGCAGCCCGGGCGAGACAATCCGGAAGGCGATCGGGGTGGGAATCGTCGGCGCCAACATCGAAGACCAGATGCGCCCGCTGGCCGACGCCGTTGCCCAGATGGCCTCCGCCGTCCAGGCAGGCCAGGCCGAAGGCATCGATTTCGTCCTCAACGCACGCACCGATGCTTTCCTCAAGGGCAAGGACCGCGTCCCCGCTGACGTCCTGGCCGACGCCATCGAACGGGGCCGCGCGTTCCTCGACGTGGGAGCAACCACCGTTTTCGTTCCCGGCCTGCTGGACGAGCCCACCGTGGCCGCCCTCGTTGAAGGCATCGGCCGGAACAAGGTGTCCGTCATCAACGTTCCGGGTTCGCTTGCCCCGGCGAAGCTCCAGGAACTGGGCGTGGCACGCATTTCCTACGGCCCCTGGACCCAGCGGGTTGCCCTGACGGCCTTTGCCGACGCCACCGCCGGGCTCCTGGCCGGGGGCGCGCTGCCCCAGGGAACACGGGCACTCAACTAGTGGCCGGGCCGGAGCTGCAGGGCCTGGGATTGCCGGACCCGTGGCCGGAGCCGCCGGAGCTGCCCGCCCCGGTGATCATGGACCAGCGGTGGACCGATGCAGTGTTCCTGCACTGGCGCATCCCCGAAGCGGCGGCGGCAGCGTTCATGCCGCCCGGGGTGGTGCCGGACGTTTTCGACGGCTCGGCATGGGTGGGACTGATCGGCTTCCGCATGCAGAAAGCAGGCATCGGACGAGGCCCCGCAGTGCCGTTCTTCGGGGACTTCAACGAGATCAACGTCCGGCTGTACTCGCGGGAACCGGACGGCACCCGGGGCGTGGTCTTCCTGAGCCTGGACGCGGACCGGCTGGCCGTGGTGCTGGCCGCACGCGCGGCCGGCATTCCGTATGTGTGGTCACACGCCCGCTTCCGTGCCGCCCACCCCGGCAGCCCGTCCACCGGCTATTCGGTGCGGCGGTTCCGGCGCGGGGCCCGAAGCGACTTCGCGGTGGTTCCGGCGCTCGACGACGCCGCGGAAGATCCGCTGTCCATCCACCTCACGGCCAGGTTCGGCCTGCACTCCCGCTTCCGCGACCGGACGCTTTTTATCCCGAACACACATTCCCCATGGCCGCTGCACCGGGCTGAGCTGACGGTCCTTGAGGACGGGTTGATCAGCGCCGCCGGACTCGAGGTGGCAGGTCCGCCCGAGTCCGTGCTGTTCTCCCCCGGCGTCCGGACCCAGTTTGGCCGGCCGCGGGTGCTTGGGTAGGGGAACCGGGGCGGCGGGGCCGAGGCGGTTCTTAGGGGCGGGCCGCGGGCGTAGATTAGGTCCGTGGCAAAGAACATCGCGTTCGGACAGTACCTACAGGCCCGCCGAAAGCTTGTCCGGCCGGAGGACGTCGATCTGCGTAACTATGGACGCCGCCGGGTTTCGGGCCTTCGGCGCGAAGAGGTTGCTGGTCTGGCAGGCATTAGCGTGGATTACTACGTGCGCCTGGAGCAGGGGAAAGACCATCACCCTTCACCTCAAATTTTGGACGCTCTTGCTCGCGCGCTGCGCCTGGACCCGCCTTCAACTGTCCATCTGCACCGCCTCGCGCAGCCGGCACTCCGTCCCCTGACCAGTCCACGTCCGGCCGGGGTGGCGGAGGGTCTGTCGCATTTGCTGGTCACGTTGGCCCACGTTCCCGCCTTTGTTCAGGACCGGTTCATGAATGTCCTCGCTGCCAATCCGATGGCTGTTGCGTTGTCCCCAAGGAATGAGCCGGGCACGAACGTGCTGCGGGCAGCTTTTTTGGATCCCGCCGAGCGGGAGTTGTATGAGGACTGGGAACGCGTCATGGAGGAAGCGACCGCGGGACTTCGCGCCTCGGTGGGAGAACGCGTGAACGACCCGCAGCTGGAGGAACTGGTCATCGAGCTGTCAGAGCGCAGCGCCTACTTCCTCAAGCTCTGGGGGCGGCACGATGTACGCCCAAAGGTGGCAGGCAAGCGGACGCTGCACCACCCGGTTGTGGGCGAACTCGAGCTCTTCCACGAGAAACTGGCCGTAACCGGAACGGACGGTCATTTGCTGGTCATTCATCACGCCGAGCCCGGCAGCTCATCCGAACGGGCGCTGGAGCGCCTTGCCCGGACACTCCCGGGCAGGACCTGAATCCGCCATCAGCAGCGACACTGAATCACGCCAAGGGTAGCCCCCGCATTCATATGAATCACGGGGTTCTGGCTGCCCTTTTTCGGCCGGAGCACACTGGATTTTAGAGCGATCCCTCATCCTGCTCCCCTGCTCCCTTTTGAGCCGAACGGGCCGTTCTTAAGAAAACATAGAACCTGCCGAAAGAAGACCATTCCCCATGGCAAGAATCACCACCCCCTTCGGATTCAGTTCCACCACGACCGATGTCACCGAGGGCATCGACTTCACCGGAAAGCGCGTTGTCATCACTGGTGGAGCCTCGGGCATCGGATTCGAAACAGCCCGCGCCTTCGCCAACATCGGCGCCGAGGTCACCCTGGCGGTGCGCAACGTCAAGGCTGCGGCGCCGGTGGCCGAGAAACTTCGCGAGTCGACGGGCAACACGAACATCTTCGTGGGCCGGGTCGACCTCGCGGACTTGGCGTCGATCACCGAATTCGCTGACCGCTGGACCGGCCCCCTGCACGTGCTGGTCAACAACGCCGGCATCATGGCCCTGCCTGAACTCGAGCGGACTCCGGAGGGCTGGGAAATGCAGTTCGCTACGAACCACCTGGGCCATTTCGCCCTCGCGCAAGCCTCGCATGGAACCCTGGCCGAGGCCGGGAACGCCCGCATCGTGTCCCTGAGTTCCAGCGGGCACCTGTTCTCCCCGGTCATGTTCGATGACCCGCACTTCAACTTCGTCCCCTACGACGCCTTTGTCGCCTACGGGCAGTCCAAGACCGCCTCGACGCTGTTCGCCGTCGGTGTGACCGCCCGCTGGGGAAAGGATGGCATCACCTCCAACGCCGTCATGCCCGGCGCCATCGCCACCAACCTCCAGCGCCACACCGGGGGACTGCGCACCCCCATCGAACGTCAGAAGACTCCACAGCAAGGTGCGGCGACAACCCTCTATGTGGCGACATCCCCGGAACTCGAAGGTATAGGCGGCCGCTACTTCGAGGACGTCAACGAGGCCCGCATCGTCGATCACCGCGGCCCTGACTACACCGGAGTGGCGTCCTACGCACTCGATCCGGCCAATGCCGAGCGCCTGTGGGACCTCTCCACCGAACTCCTGGCCCACGCCACTTGACGACCATCGTCGGCGGCCCCAGCAGGACGCTGGACTTGACGTCTGAGGACCGTCAGATGTCTAGTGTGGGGACGGAGCTGGAGGGGCGGCGCATGCCGGTGCGGCCGATGACGGTCCGGCGTGGACCACCAGCAACAGTCCCGAACGTACAAGGACGTACAGAGAAGAGAGCACCATGAGCAACCAACAGGCGGCACCTGAGACAAAAGGTGTCACGGTGGAGCTACTTTCAACGGTTGACCTAGCCTCCGAGATCGAGGGCATGGAAGGGCGCCAGCTTCGAACGCGAATGGTGACTATCGAGCCCGGCGGTGTGTTCGGCCCGGTCCACGACCACGTGGGCCGCCCTGGCACCGTCTACATCCTGCAGGGAACGATCACCGACCATCGAAACGGCGTCGCCACAGACTACGGGCCCGGAGTGGGATGGCCCGAGGACCGGAATACCAACCACTGGCTCGAGAACAGGGGGACGGTTCCGGCAGTGGAAATCTCGGTCGATATCGTCATGAAAGAGTGAACCCAAGCATGGGTGGTCCTACGTTAGGGCGGAAACCCTACCGCCCCGCTGCGTACCCCTGCGCACCGCGGGGGTTCGCTGCACCCTGCAGGACTCCCGTCCGGGGATCACGGACGACGGCGGACAACCGTCCCAGCGTCCAGTCGCCGGCCCACGTGATCCGGTGGCCACGGCGTTCCAGGCCGGCAATGACGTCCTCACCCAGCCTGCCCTCCACCACTGCGCCGCCGGGCTCCCAGGTACGGGGCCAGAACGATCCCGGCATCGATGTCGTATGGAATGTTGGCGCATCGATGGCCTGTTGCGGAGTGTAGCCGCCCACGATGGTCCGCAGCAGGTACGGGAGCTGCCACTGGTCCTGCTGGTCGCCGCCGGGCGAGCCCAGCGCCGTAACAGCCGCGCCGTTGCGGAGCACAAGAGTGGGCGTCAGAGTGGTGCGGGGACGCTTCCCTGGGGTCAGCGTGGACGGTGTTCCCGGTTCGAGCCAGGTCATCTGCAGCCGGGTTCCCAGACAGAAACCCAGCTCGGGGATCGCCGGGGAGGACTGCAGCCAGCCGCCCGACGGAGTCGCCGAGATCATGTTGCCCCAGCGGTCCACGACATCGATGTGGCACGTGTCGCCACGCGTTTCGCCGCTAGCCAGCACCGTCGGCTCACCCACGCCGGCGCCGGCAGTCCCGCGAAGGCCCGGCCCGTCGTCGTCGTTCGCGAGCGCCGGCGGCACGTACTCCGTCCGCAGCGGCGGGATAAACGGTTCATGTCCCGGAACCCGGCCGGGCCGGAAGTCCTGCGATGCCCGCTCCGTGATCAACTGCCTGCGCTCCGCGGCGTACCCGGCGGACAGCAGGTGGTCAAGCGGAACGTCAGTGTCGCCGTAGTAGGCCTCCCGGTCGGCGAGCGCCAGCTTCTGGGCTTCCAGGATGGTGTGCACGCCCAGCTCGGTGGACGGATCAAGGTACTCGTCCGCAAAGCCGTCAAGGACCGCCAGGGTCTGCAGGAGCGCCGGCCCCTGTCCCCACGGACCCGTTTTGGCGATGGTGTGTCCCCTGAACTCAACCGTGGCCGCGGCTTCATAGCCGGCTTCGAATCCCCCGAAATCATCCATGGCCAGCACTCCACGGTGGTCAGTCCCGGACGAATGCCGGTGCGGCTTCTGCACGGACCGCACCATGGCCTTCGCAACGAAACCCTCGCGCCATTCCCGGCGTGCTGCCTCGATGCGCGCTTCCCGCGTGGACCCCGGGGCTCCCGCCTCCACCAGCCGTTCAAGGGTCTGCGCATAGGCCGGATTCCGTACCAGCTCCCCCTCAGAGGGAATTCTTCCCCCGGGCATCCACAGTTCGGCCGACGTAGGCCAGTGCTCCGTAAACAGCTCGGACACTGCCGCTATGGTCGCGCCAACCCTTCCCAGCATCGGGTGGCCGTCCCGCGCGTACCCGATCGCGTACTCGAGCACCGCCTGCAGCTCCCACGTTCCGTGGTCGCGCAGCAGGACGAGCCAGGCGTCGACGGCGGCAGGCACCGCCGCCGCCAGGGCGCCCGAACCCGGCACGAGCTCCAGGCCTTCCGAACGATAGTGCTCCGGCGTCGCTGCGGCGGGGGCCGGACCCTGCCCCATCAGAACCACCGGTTTGCCAGGTTCCTCCGCCGTGACAAACACTCCGGTCATGTCCCCGCCCGGTCCGTTCAGGTGCGGCTCCACCACGTGGAGCACAAACGCCCCGGCGGTGGCGGCGTCGAACGCGTTCCCGCCACGTTCCAGCACCGCCTGGGCGGCCGCGGTGGCCAGCCAGTGCGTGGAGGCGCTCATCCCGAAGGTTCCCTGCAGGGTGGGGCGCGTGGTGAACGGATCGGGCCGGGTGAAAGTCATGGGGACCACTGTAGCCACAGCCTGCAGCGGGATGACGGATTAACAGCGGCGCCGGATTGCAGCTACTTGCCCAGGCCGGCCTTCCGAAGTGCCTCGGCCATTGCGGTGTTGACCGGTGCGGGCTTGGGCGGCGGCGTCCGCTTGGCATCCGAACGTCCGTTCCGCGGCTGGTTGCCGTCACCCCGCCCCTGGCGGGCCTCATTTGCCTGCCGGGGTGCGCCGGACGGTGCCGGTTCGTCGTCGAGCCTCAGCGTCAGCGAGATGCGCTTCCGCTCCGGGTCGGCCTCAAGAACCTTCACCCGCACCACTTGGCCGGACTTCACCACTTCGCGCGGATCGGACACGAAGCGGTTGGCAAGCGCGGAAACATGGACCAGTCCGTCCTGGTGCACGCCCACGTCCACGAACGCCCCGAACGCGGCCACGTTGGTGACCGTTCCCTCCAGGATCATCCCTGGACGGAGGTCGGAGATCTTCTCGATCCCTTCCGAGAACTTGGCGGCTGCAAACGCCGGCCGCGGGTCACGGCCGGGCTTTTCCAGCTCGGAAATGATGTCCTGCACCGTGGGCAGTCCGAAGGCGCCTTCCACGAAATCCTGCGGGTTGAGCGAAGCGAGGCTGCCGGCACCGGACCCGCTAAGGGCTGCCTTCCCGGCAGCTGAGCTGCCGCCTGCTGACTTAGCGCCTGCTGCGGCGAGGATCTTCCGTGCCACCGGGTAGGCCTCCGGGTGCACGCTGGACGCGTCCAGCGGCTCCGCTCCGCCGGTGATCCGCAGGAAGCCCGCGCACTGTTCGAACGCCTTGGCCCCCAGCCGCGGCACTTTCTTGAGCTCGCTGCGCTTGGCGAATGGCCCGTGCTCGTTCCGGTACGCCACGATGTTCTCGCTCAGCAGCGGTCCGACGCCGGCCACCCGGCTCAGCAGCGCGGGTGACGCAGTGTTCACGTCCACGCCCACGGCGTTCACGCAGTCCTCCACCACCGCGTCCAGGCTGCGGTCCAGCTTCGCGGCCGTGACGTCGTGCTGGTACTGCCCGACACCGATCGACTTCGGTTCGATCTTGACCAGCTCCGCGAGCGGATCCTGCAGGCGCCGCGCGATGGACACCGCGCCGCGCAGGGAGACGTCCATGCCGGGCAGCTCGGCCGCGGCAAGCGCCGACGCCGAATACACCGAGGCGCCGGCTTCGGATACCACGAGCTTTTCCGGCGCCCGGGTTCCGGCGCCGCCCTGCCCTGCCGCCGACTCCGCAGACAGCTTCTTGATCAGCTCGAGGGCCAGCTTGTCGGTCTCGCGTGAGGCCGTCCCGTTGCCGATCGCCACCAGTTCGACGGCGTGCTGGCGCGCCAGCCGCACCAGTGTTGCGAGGGCCTCGTCCCACTTCCGCGCCGGGGCGTGCGGGTACACAGTGTCCGTGGCCACTACCTTGCCGGTCCCGTCCACCACTGCCACCTTCACACCGGTGCGCAGGCCCGGGTCGAGCCCGAGGGTGGCACGGTTGCCCGCCGGCGCAGCAAGAAGTACGTCGCGGAGGTTGGCGGCGAAAACCCGCACCGCCTCGTCCTCGGCTGCGGCGAACATCCGCCCGCGCAGATCGGCGGTCAGCCGGGCCAGCACACGCGAGCGCCACGCCACCTGCGCGGTCTGCAGCAGCCACTCATCGGCTGGCCGGCCGCGGTCCGCAACCCCGAGGAACCTGGCCACGGCGGATTCGTACCGGCCGCGGGCAGCGGCCAGGGCGTCGTCGTCGGACGGCTCAGCCTCGGCGAGGTCCAGCTCCAGCACCCCGTCCTTTTCCCCGCGGAGCAGCGCAAGTACGCGGTGCGACGGCATCCCGGACGGCGCCTGCGAAAACTCGAAGTAGTCCTTGAACTTCTGGCCTTCGGCCTCCTGGCCCTTCTTCACGCGGGACACCATACGGCCCTGCGTCCAGAGCCGTTCGCGCAGCGTCGCGGCCAGGTCCGGGTCCTGCGCCACGCGCTCCACCAGGATGGACCGGGCGCCCGCCAGCGCCGCCGCGGCGTCCTCGATGGAATGTTCAGCGTTCAGGTATTTGACGGCCTCGCGCTCCGGGTCCAGTTCCGGCCGTTTGAGCAGCGTGTCAGCGAGCGGCTCGAGCCCCGCCTCACGCGCGATCTGCGCTTTGGTGCGGCGCTTGGTTTTGAAAGGAAGGTAGATGTCTTCCAGCCGGGATTTGGTATCAGCGCCGACGACGGCGGCCTGCAGTTCCGGCGTCAGCTTGCCTTGCGATGCTATCGCCTCAAGGACCGTCCGACGGCGGTCCTCCAGTTCGCGGAGGTAGCGGAGCCGCTCCTCGAGTTCGCGGAGCTGGGTGTCGTCCAGCGTCCCGGTGGCTTCCTTGCGGTACCGGGCGATGAAGGGGACCGTCGAGCCGCCGTCGAGCAGTTCCACCGCAGCTTTCACCTGCCACGCCTTGACGCCCAGTTCGTCGGCGATCTGGGCCGCGATGTGGTCTGCCGTGGAGTCAGCAGTCTTGGCGGGGGACGGGGAAGGGCGCTGCGGGATGTGGTTCACCCAGAACATTTTGCCCTACCGGACGGACACTGTGTCGCTGGGTCCTCCCTCAACCACCCCCGAACCGGCGAAAACTGGGGCTATCCACAAGGGGAAAGAAGTGATGTAGTGGCAGTTGGGGGAGCCCGGCGATCTACGGAGGCGGTCCACGATGCAGGAGTTGCTCATCATCCTTCAGGGAGGCTTTAAGGAGGACAATGTCACGGTTTTCGTCAACGGCAAACAGGCGAGGCGCGACACCGAGCTCTCCACCAATCCGCTGCTTGGCATAGCCGAGGAGGTCGCGATCGAGCTACCGGCGCGCGGGGCCATCATCGGCGTTGACGTCACCAGCCGGGGCCTGTCCGGGGGCCTGAAACTCAGTGGCAAACCCAAGAGCCTCCTCGTGTCCATCGAAGACGGCAAACTGCTGGTGCGGGAGGGGACGGGCCGCGAGGCGTTCCTCTAGCTTGCAGGCTTGATCAGCGGGCGGGCCGCCCGGTCAGCAAGACCGCCTGTCCGCGAGCCCGCGCGGCGACGATGTTCCGGCGGTGCAGCGCGGCCGCCAGGAGGATCAGCGGCACGTGGATGGCCGGGAGGTTCCGTGCGAACCACTTGGGCAGATAGATATCCGTTACCGAACCGGTCTCGTCACCAAGCTTCTTGGCCACGGCGGTCAGCGGGCAATGGAACCCGTAGGCGGCAAAAATCAGCGTCTCGCCGGCCACCACGGACGCAGCCACCCCTGCCCGTCTGTCCGAGCGACCACGGAGGCCCGCGTACAAGACGTAGATCATGCAGGCTTCGATCAGGAACCAGGCAAGCGTGTGAAACGACTTCACTGCCCTCAAGGCCATGCGGTCCCGGTCCATGTCTCCGCCTCGTGTCCGTAGTCTGTCTCGCCCTATTTCCCCGGGACGCGGCGGTCAGCGTCCGTGGGTTCGTCCTCGGCGATGTCCTCAGCGATGTCCTCAGCCCACAACTCCGGGTAGTCGCGCTGGAAACCGAGCATCATGTCCACGCAGCGCCGGTCGTCCAGCACCAGCACTTCGACACCCCGCGAGCGCAGGAGCTCGAATTCGCCAGGAAACGTCCTGGCCTCCCCCACCACCACCCGCGGAATCTTGAACTGGATGATCGTCCCGGTGCACATCGCGCACGGCGCCAGGGTGGTGTAGAGCGTCGTGTCGCGGTAACTCTTCTGGCGTCCGGCAGCACGGAGCGCCGCCATCTCGCCGTGGGCGATGGGATCTCCATGCTGTACCCGCTCGTTATGGCCGCTGGCGATCACCTCGCTCCCCCTCGCGAGGGCGGCCCCGATGGGAATGCCGCCTTCACTGAGGCTCTGCTCCGCGGCCCGGACAGCTGCTTCGAAGGCTGCCTCATCGTAGGTGGCAGCGGCTGAGGCGGCTGCCTCGGTGGCGGTACGGTCGCCTGGTTTATTGCTCATGCGGCCCTCCTCTGTGGCCGGCAAGTCCCGCCGACTCCTCGATATCCTGGACCACCTCGTTCTTCCTGAGGAACCAGGGTTTGAAAGGCGGGTCAAAGCGTGCGAACCGCGGCGCTCCGACCGGCCTGAGGCCGGCTTGAGCCAGGGCTTCCTGCAGGACACTGTTCCGCTTCCCGAACGCAGCTTCGGTCCCCCTGCCGGAGAATCCCAGGACGGCGGCCACAGATCCGGGCACGGCCCGGATTTCCACTTGCGGATTATTCGGCACGGGTGCCGTTGCCGCCGTCATGCTGGCGGGAAGAACGAACGCAACAACGAATTCGCTGTCGCCGGGGGCACCGCTCTGGACCACCGGCGCCGTCATTGCCAGCTTCCGGGATGACGCGGGACTTTGCAGGACCGGGGCGGTCATGGACACGGACTCGCGTGCGGTGTTGTTACCGCTGATGTAACCGAAAAGAAGCCGAAAAGCGGCGTTGCCCGCACTGTCGAAGGTCGCGTTCACCTTCACTTCGGCGACGGCGTGCGCCGGGTAACGGCGCACTTCAAAATCCGGAAACCGTTGGACGACTTCAAAAGGCTGCTGTTCAGTCATGTTCCTCAGACCTTACGCCGACCGTGCCTGCCCGGGCCAGAGGCCGGCGGGCAGCGGCAGCGGCGGAGCGGGAGATCCCAAGGCAGATTGTCGGGGCCCTTTGATAGCTTGGCAATAAGACATCAATGGCAGCTCACAACAACCGGCACCGCAACATCTACGGCAACGAGGCGCAGTGTTTCTTCTTGAACCGGAAGTACCGGACCAGGTGCAGGACCTGGTCTTCTCCGCGAGCGATCTGGTCATCGCTGCAACGTGCGAGTATCAGTTGCTGCGCAAGCTGGACGAAAAACTGGGCCGCTCCCCTAAAGCCGAGTTCGAGCCTGACGAAATGCTGGCGCGCACAGCGAAGCTTGGGGACATCCACGAACACAAAGTCCTGGACAAGTTCCTTGACGAGTTCGGTCCCTGGGATCCCGCCACCGGCCGCGGCGTGTACGACGTCGCGGCAGCCACCACCATGGACCGCGCCACCCTGCAGGCCAAGCATGCCGAATCAATAGACGCGCTGCGGGCGGGAGCGGACGTCGTCTTCCAGGCGGCCTTCTTTGACGGCCGCTTCCACGGCCGTTCCGACTTCCTCGTCAAACAGGACGACGGCAGCTACGCCGTGTACGACACCAAACTGGCCCGCCATGCCAAAGTGACGGCGCTGCTCCAGCTTGCCGCTTACGGAGACCAGCTGCTTCACGCCGGAATCGACCCCGACCCCGCTGTCACCCTGGTCCTCGGGGCCACAGTGGAGACAGCCGGAGGCGGGTTCGACTATGTCCGCAGCAGCCACAAACTGGCGGACATCCTCCCGGTCTTCCGCGAACGGCGGGAAAGGTTCCTGGCCCTGACGGCCGGCCACCGGAACCAGCCAGACACCGTAGGCTGGGGCGCACCCGGTGTTGTTGCCTGCGGCCGGTGCGACTACTGCCAGGAACAGGTCAAAGCCACTGACGATCTCCTCCTGGTGGCGCGGATGAACTCGGCGCAGCGGAAGAAACTCCACGAGCAGGGCATCTTCACCGTCAAGCAACTGGCCGACGCGACGTTGCCCGGCGCCAGCCCGTCCTTGCTGCGGATGCAGGACCAGGCCCGGATGCAGAGCAATGCGGGCACGGCGGAGGGTTCGGTCAGCTACGTCAAGGACGGCGAACAGCACAGCATCAGCTACCGGGTCATCCCGGAGAACACTCTGGCAGAACTGCCCCCGCCGAGCCCCGGAGATATCTTCTTCGACTTCGAAGGCGATCCGCTGTGGCAGGACGCCGCCACCGGAATCTGGGGCCTTGAGTATCTGTTCGGGGTTATCGAAGCGCCTTCGGCACCGGATGGCCGGACCGTGTTCAAGCCTTTCTGGGCCCACAACCGCGCGGCGGAAAAGCAGGCCTTCCTCGATTTCCTGGACTACGTCGAGGACAGGCGGCGCCAATACCCGGACATGCACGTGTACCACTACGCCGCCTACGAGAAGACTGCCCTCCGCAAGCTCTCGGTCATGCATGTCGCGGGAGAGGACACCGTGGACACGTGGCTGCGGGACGGGCTCCTGGTGGACCTGTACCAGACCGTGCGGAACAGCATCCGGATCTCCGAGAACTCGTACAGCATCAAGAAACTCGAGCCGCTCTACATGGGCAGCAACCTCCGCTCGGGTGACGTGAAGGACGCGGGGGCATCGGTGGTGGCGTATGCAGACTACTGCGAGGCGCGCGACGCCGGTCTTGCCGAGGACGCAGCAGCCATCCTTGCCGGCATCTCGGACTACAACGAATACGACTGCCTCTCCACGCTGGAGCTCCGCGGCTGGCTGCTGCGGCTGGCTGCCGAGCGCGGAATCGGCGCCGCTCCGGTCGCCCATCCGGGCGGAAACGATGGGGCACCCGGAGACGCAGGGCGCTCCGAAAATTTAGGCCGGGCGGCATCTGAGTCCGACGACGGTGCCGCCGTCCAGCGTTCCGAACGGGCCATTCGGGCGTTCCTCGCCCGGAGGGCAGAGTTACGCGCAGCCGAGGGTGAACCCGGCGGCCCCGATTCCGATATTCAAGCCGTCGCCATGGTGGAGGCGGCCGTGAGCTACCACCGCCGTGAGCGCAAGGCCTTTTGGTGGGCCCACTTTGACCGCTGCGAGAGCGGACCCGACACCCACCAGCAGGACCGCAACGTCTTCCTCGTCGAGGAAGCCCGCATCCTCGACGACTGGCACAAGGTAGGCACCAGGCTCCCCGAGCGCAGGGTGCAGCTGACCGGCACAGTCAGCGCCGGCTCGGACCTCCGCGAAGGCAGTAAATGGTTCCGGATGTATGACCGTCCATTGCCCGCGGGGCTCGAGGGCACAGGCAGCGACGGCTCGGGCCGTAACGGGTGGTTCGGGACCGAGGTCCTGGAGCTTGGCCACGAGGACGGCAGGGACACCGTGGTGATCCGTGACCGCCTGCACCGGAAGATCGAGCCGCATAACAACCTGCCCATAGCGCTTACCGAAGACCAGCCTGTCGCCACCAAGAGCCTGGAGGAGGCGCTGGCCCTGCTGGCTGACCAGGTCGCCGCCGGCCTCCCGGACGCTTCGGCGGAGACCCCGGGAGAGCCCGTGTTCCGGAAGCATCCGGCATTGGACCTGGTGCGCAGGGTTCCGCCGCGGCTGGTGACAGGCGGGGCCCTTCCCGAGCCGGCGGCCGGCGCGGACCGCTTCATCGACGCCATCACGGCAGCCGTGGAGGCCCTCGACCACTCCTATCTGGCCGTCCAGGGACCGCCTGGCACCGGCAAGACCCATGTCGGTTCCCATGTCATTGCCCGGCTCGTGGGCCGGGGCTGGAAGGTGGGCGTCGTTGCCCAGTCACATGCGGTGGTGGAGAACCTCCTCTGCACCGCCGTGGAAAAAGCGGGAGTGGACCCGCGAAGGGTCGCCAAGGACGTCAAGCACGACGGCGCCCTGCCGTGGGACCACCGCGCTGCTGCCGACGTGGACCGGCTGCTCAGCTCTCCGGGAGGAGCACTGGTGGGCGGCACTGCCTGGACCATGACCGGCTCCACCGTGCCCGCCGGGTCCCTGGACCTTCTGGTAATCGACGAGGCCGGGCAGTTCTCCCTCGCCAACACACTGGCTGTTGCCCAGGCAAGCCCGCGGCTGCTGTTGCTCGGCGATCCGCAGCAGCTCCCCCAGGTCAGCCAGGGCACCCACCCCGAGCCGGTCAACGAGTCCGCCCTGGGCTGGATCTCTGCGGGCCATGCCACGCTTCCGCCGGAGCTCGGCTACTTCCTGGCGGATACGTGGCGCATGGCGTCGCCGCTGTGCGCCGCCGTTTCGGAGCTTTCCTACGAGGGCAGGCTGCAGTCCGCCAGCGCCGCGGACCTGCGGTTTCTGGCGGGCGTCCCTGCCGGAATCGACACCGTGATGGTTGCCCACAGTGGCAACATCACGTCGTCCCCGGAGGAAGCCGCTGAAGTGGTGCACCAGGTGGGCAGGCATCTGGGCCTGGCCTGGCACGATGAAACCGGCGACCGCCCGCTGGGGCCGGAGGACATCCTGGTGGTGGCGGCCTACAACGCGCAGGTGAACCTGATCAGGGACGCCCTCGACGCAGCCGGCCACGGGGCGGTCCGAGTGGGCACCGTGGACAAGTTCCAGGGGCAGGAGGCTGCCGTGGTGATTGTGTCCATGGCGTGTTCTGCGGTGGCCGAGGCTCCGCGCGGCATGGAGTTCCTGCTCTCCCGGAACCGGATCAACGTGGCGGTGTCGCGCGGCAAGTGGCGTGCCGTAGTGGTGCGCGCCCCGGAACTGACCAACTACCTGCCCACCCATCCCGAGGGCCTCGAACAGCTGGGCGGTTTTATCGGGCTGTGCCAGCGGGCTGTGCCGGCGGTCGGTGCAAGCGAACGGCCATAAAGAAACGCCTTTTCAGGTCGGCGTCTCATCCAGCCGGCGCCTCATCCAGCCAGTGCCTCATCCAGCACCGCACCGAAGTTCCCGGCGTCGTGCGCGAAGCGGCCCAGGAACAATCCGGAAACGCCGCCCAGTCCGGGCAGGAGGCCGGGCTTCGCTGAACCGCCGTAGATGACCGGAAGCTCCCGCAACCTGTGCGCGGCGAGCAGGCCGCGGAGGTGATTGACGACGTCGGACACGTACCCTGCGTTGGCTGGCTCGGCGGCGCCGATGGCCCAGACGGGCTCGTAAGCGATGATGAGGCGCGAGGCCAGTTCCCAGTCGCCCCCAACGGCAGCCTCAATCTGCCCGTGCACAAAGCCTGCGGCTGCCCGGGCCGCAACGGCGGCGTCGCCGTCGGAGGCGTCCGCCAAGGAGTCCTCGCCGACGCACAGCAGGGGGGTCAGCCCGGCGTCGGCGGCGGCCCGGACCTTGAGCGCCACCATGGAATCGTTTTCGCCGAAGTGCGCTCGGCGTTCGGCGTGTCCGATCTCCACCAGGCGGACGCCGAGTTCCGCGAGCATGGACGGCGCCACCTCACCGGTCCACGGGCCGGCCGCCCAGCCGCAGTTCTGTGCGCCGAGCAGCATTGGCGAACCGGCCAGGAGAGCGGCGGCCGCCGGCAGCACCGGGAAGGACGGGATCACAAACGGGACAACCCGCCCGGCCGCGAGGGCCGGACGGGAGTCCACTTCGTGCCGCAGGCGCTCCAGCCAGTCCAGGGTGTCCCGGTAGCCCAGGTACATCTTGGTGCTGACGCCGACATACGTGACGGAGTCAATAGCACTGTCAGTGACTGTGCCCGTGTCCTGGCTGGCTGAAGAGTGCTGCATCTGTGTTGCTTTCTTGCTGGTGTGTTTTCCTAATGGCCACAGGCTCCGGACTTACTTCTCGAGAAGTTCGTCCGCCTTGTTCTGGAACCGCTTGGTCGCGAACATCATTGCGGCCGCCAGGAACGGCAGGACGCCGAGGGCGTAGACGCCCATGGTTCCCGTGTCGGACGCCGTGACCTGGTTGACCGTGGTGCGCAGGATCGGGGCCACGAAGCCGCCCAGGTTGCCCAGCGAGTTGATCAGGCCGATGCCCGCCGCGGCCGCCGTGCCGGTGAGGAAAGCGGTCGGGTAGGACCATGCGATGGGCCCGATCGACAGGAAGCTGCACACCGCAAGGGTGATGAAGATGATGCCCAGTGCCGGGATATGGTTTGCGCCGGCCCAGGCCGAGCCGAAGATGCAGAGCCCGGTGGAGATGAACAGCCCCGTGCCCCACACCCGGCGGCGGACGATGGTGTTGGCTGCCTTGCCGATGAAGTAGCAGGCGAAGATGCCGAAGAACCACGGGATGGCCGCCAGGAGTCCCACCGCGAAGCCAACCTTCTGGCCAGTCAGCTGCGCCACCTGCTGCGGCAGGTAGAACGTCACGCCGTACACCGCCACCTGGAGGCAGAAGTAGATGACCGTGAAGTACCAGACCTTGCGGTTCTTCATGGCGGCGAGCACGCCCCGGGGGCCGGTTTCCTCCTTGACGGTGTCCTCCAGTGCCATGACATCCAGCAGCGCCTTCTTTTCGCCCGGGTTCAGGAACTTGGCGTCCTGCGGGCTGTTGATCAGGAAGAAGTACGCGGCAATGCCGGCCAGGACCGCGAGCATGCCTTCAACGAAGAACATGACCTGCCAGCCGGCCACACCGGGAACCTGGTCGCCGATGTTGATCAGCCAGCCGGACAGCGGTGCGCCCATCATCTGGGAAAACGGCTGAGCCAGGTAGAAGATGGCGAACATTTTCACCCGGACCTTGTTCGGGAACCAGGCCGCCAGGAACATGATGACGCCCGGGAACAGGCCGGCTTCGGTGACACCCAGCAGGAAGCGCAGGATGATGAAGGAGGTCTCGCCCTGGACGAAGGCGAAGCACGCGGACACAATGCCCCAGGTGATGGCGATGCGGGCCAGCCACACCTTGGCACCGAACTTGGTCAGGAGCAGGTTGCTGGGGATTTCGAACAGTGCGTAGCCGATGAAGAAGATGCCGGCGCCAAGGGCGTAGGCCCCGGCGGTGACCCCGCGGTCCACACCAAGCGCTGCTTCTGCGAAGCCGACGTTGGTGCGGTCCAGGAAAGCCACCACATACAGGATGACCAGCATCGGCATCAGCCGGAACGAGGCCTTGGAAATCGCCGATTTGAGGACCGGTGAATCCAGGAGCTCCTTGGTGGATGTTGCTGTTAGGGACATCAAAACTCCTCTTTGAGTAAATCAGTTGCGAACGAAGGTGGTGCCTGGGGTCCTAGCGGGAGAATGCGATGATCATGATTCCGGCGAGGCAGGCAAGGATGCCCACGGCGAGGTAGATCCGGCGTTCGCGGCTCCAGGACCTGAGCCCCGTCACCTGGGATGTTGCTGGTTTGTGCTGTGCCATGGGTGGCCTTCCCTAGTGCATGTAGAGTCCGCCATCCACATTCAGCGTCTGGCCGGAGATGTAACCGGCGTCCTCGCTGATGAGGAAGGCGATGGCTGCTGCGATGTCGCGTGTGGATCCGACCCGGTTGACCACCAGGTCCTTGGTGAGTTCGTCCTTGCGTTCCTGGCTGAGCGTGCCGCCCATGATGTCGGTATCGATGGGGCCCGGGGAGATGGCGTTGACGGTGATGTCGTACTCCCCCAGTTCGCGTGCCGTGGCGCGGGTCAGGCCGATCACGCCGGCCTTCGCCACCGAGTACGGCGTCTTGGAGAACGTGCCGCCGCCGCGCTGCGCGGATACGGAGGAGATGTTGACGATGCGTCCTATCCGGTTCTTGACCATGGATTCGGCCACGCGGCGGGTGGCGTAATGGACGCCATTGAGGTTGATGTTCAGCACGCGGTCCCACTCGGCGGCGTCCAGTTCCAGGTACGGAACCGGTGAACTGACGCCGGCCACGTTGGCCAGAGCCACGATCTGCGGCAGCTCCGCTTCGATCTCATCGATCGCGTTGCGGACGGAAGTTTCATCGGCCACGTTGGCTCCGACACCGAAGGCCTGGACACCGTACTGGGCGGCCAGTTCCTTGGCTGCGGCCTTGCACAGGGCGTCGTCCAGGTCGATGATGCCGATGTTCCAGCCCTGCGCGGCCAGGTAGTTGACGGTGGCCCGGCCGATGCCGCGCTCGGAGACGGCTCCGGTGACGATTGCGGTGCGTTCTGCGGGGAAAATGCTCATGGGTGTGCTCCTGAATGATGACGAACGGGAAATCCCTGCCCGGCGATGGCGCCGGCGGCAGGGCAGGTCCTAATGGATCGGGGCGGGGCCAAGGTCTTCGAGAAGCTGCTGCATGGCGACGTAGGCCTTGTTGCGGTACGCGATCAACTCGGGGGTGCGCTCGGCCGGAACGTTGAGGAAGCCCGCACCGGTCTTGGTGCCCAGCTTCCCGGCTTCCACCAGGTCCGTGAGGATCTTGGGGGTGGCGAACCGCTCCGGGAAGTCGGTCTGGAGGGACTTGTAGCAGAAGTTGTAGACGTCCAGCCCGGCCATGTCCGCGATGGCAAACGGACCGAAGAACGGCAGGCGGAAGCCGAAGGTGGTGCGGACCAGCGTGTCCACGTCATCCGCCGTCGCAATGCCCTGCTCCACCAGCTGCGCCGCTTCGTGGAACAGCGCGTACTGCAGGCGGTTGAGCACGAAGCCGGTGACGTCCTTGACGACCGCCGTCTGCTTGCCGGCGGCGTGGACCAGGTCGCGGGCTGCGCCGACGGTGGCCGCCGATGTGCCGGCGTGCGGGATGATCTCGACACCGGGGATGAACGGCGACGGGTTGGAGAAGTGCACGCCGAGGAACCGCTCGGGGTTGGTGACCGGTTCGGACAGTTCGGCGATGGAGATGGTGGAGGTGTTGGAGCCGATGATCGCGTCCGGCCGGGCGGCGGCGCTGATGCGGGCCAGGGTCTGGTGCTTGATGGCGATGACCTCGGGAACGGCTTCCTCGATGAAGTCCGCGTCCGCCACCGCTTCCTCGATGTCCTTAGCGGCCCAGAGGTTCTGCTTCAGGATCTCTGTGGAACCGGCGGGGAACAGTCCGTCGGCCACAAACTGGTCCGATTCCGCCAGGAGGCGGTCGTAGTTGCTTTGCGCCACTTCGGCGGACACATCGGCGAGTGCAACCCGGGCCCCGCCGAGCGCCAGGACCTGCGCGATCCCGCCGCCCATGTAGCCGGAGCCGACGACGGCGATCTTCCGGGCGCTGTTCACGTCAAACGTTGTGGGGGTGCTTGCTGTTTCGGTCATGATCAGACTGCCTTCGTGTAGTCGGGCTCGTAGGAGCAGATGGCGTCCACCTTGGCGGCGGAGGATGATGTCTCGTCGAAACGGTAGTCGAGCCATTCGCCCACCAGTTTCTTGGCCAGTTCCAGGCCGATCACGCGCTGGCCCATGGTGAGGACCTGGGCATTGTTGCTCAGGACCGACCGTTCCACGGAGTAGCCGTCGTGGGCCGTGACGGCACGAATCCCGGGGACCTTGTTGGCCGCGATGGCCACGCCCAGTCCCGTGCCGCAGATCAGCAACGCACGGTCCGCTTCGCCGTCGGCCACCTTGCGGGCGGCGTCGACGGCGACGTGCGGGTACGCGGTTGAGTCGTTGGCACCGACGCCCACATCCGTGACGGACGCGACCCGGCTGTCCGCTTCGAGGAGCGCCTTCAGCGCTTCCTTGTATTCGACGCCCGCTTCATCGTTTCCGATGACAATGCGCCAGCCTGCAGTGCTCTTGTCCGCGCTCATGGTTGTGCTCCATTTCCGGCCGCGGAGGCGGCCAGTGGTGAATCCGTCAGTGGTGAATCCGTCAGTTCAGAATCGAGATAGTTCGAGATCCGGGCGGCGATCAGTCCGAAGGACACCGCGCCGGGATCGGGATGGCCCAAACTCTTTTCGGCGAGGGGTCGCGCCCTGCCCTTGAGCGGCCGGAGCGAAGCGGTGGCGTCCGCGGCCTCCTGCGCGGCAGCCGCTGCTGAGGCGAGCGCCGCGCGTACCGGGGTGCCGCCGTCGAACGCGGTGAGGAATGCGTCCCGGAAGGGAAGCAGCGCGTCCACCATGGTTTTGTCCCCCGGTTCGGCCTTGCCGAGTTCGGTGATGGCGTCCACGAAGGCGGTGACGGCGGCCGCCGCGTCCTCGCCGCGGTATGAGTCCTTGTTGCCGAGGGCCAGGCCGGCGGCGATCACGGCGGATCCCCACAGCGCCCCGGAGGTCCCGCCGGCGCGTTCGCTCCATGCTTCGCCCGCGGCGGTGAGCACGCGTTCCGCCGAGGCCCCGGCTGCCGAGGTTTCCTGCGCTGCCGGGGCAGCTGCGTCCACGCCGCGGCGCATGCCGATGCCGTGGTCGCCGTCGCCCGCGATGGCATCCAGGTTGCCCAGTTCCTCTTCATGCTCGACGACGACGCCCTGCACCTGGGCGAGCACGGCGGCTGCCAGCCGGCCCAGCTCAGCTGCTGCCGCCGTCGTGTTTTCCACGTCGCCGGCTACGGCGTCTTCCGGTCCGGCCAGCTCGCGGCGGGCACGCGGGGCCAGGTTGCCCTTGCGGAAGGCGGGGGTGTCGGCCGGAGCTGCCCAGAACTGCTCCAGTTCATCGTCCAGCCACAGCAGCGTCAGGGAGAGACCGGACATGTCCAGGCTGGTGACCAGCTCGCCGCATTCCGGTTCCACCACAGTCAGGCCGGCGGCGGTAAGGAGCTTGTCGATCTTCCCGAAGAGCAGGAACAGCTCGTCGTATTTGACCGTACCCAGGCCGTTGACGATGGCCACCACACGGTTCCCGGCGTCGTCGGGCTTGTCCGCGAGGAGCTTGGAGACCAGCAGTTCGGCGAGTTCGGAAGCGGTAGGCATGGGGTGTTCGGAGATGCCCGGCTCGCCGTGGATGCCCAGGCCCAGCGACATCTGGCCGGCGGGCACGTGGAACAGCGGCGCATCCGCTCCCGGCAGCGTGCAGCCGTCAAATGCCACGCCCAGCGAACGGGTGCGGTAGTTGGTCCGGATGGCAAGGCGTTCGACCGCGTCAAGGTCCAGCCCGGCTTCGGCTGCGGCGCCGGCAATCTTGAAGACCGTCAGGTCCCCGGCGATGCCGCGGCGCTTCTCGATCTGGTCCAGCGGCGCGCTGGCAATGTCGTCCGTGACCAGGACGGTGCGGGTTTCGATTCCCTCGGCGTTGAGCCGCAGCTGGGCCTGGCCGAAGTGGAGCACGTCGCCGGCGTAGTTGCCGTAGCTCAGCAGCACGCCGCCGCCCGCGTTGGCGGCCTTAGCCACCCGGTACACCTGGCCGGCTGCCGGGGAAGCGAACATGTTGCCACAGGCGGAGCCCGTGGCGAGGCCCGGTCCCACGAGGCCTGCGAAGGCCGGGTAGTGGCCGGATCCGCCGCCCACCACCAGGGCCACCTGGCCGGCGGGCACCTCGGTGGAACGGACCACGCCGCCGTCCACCCGGGCGACGTACCCGCGGTTGGCTGCTACAAAGCCGTCCAGTGCCTCATCCGCGAAATCAGCGGGGTTGTCGAAGATCTGGGTCATGGTTTCCTCATTGAATCCGTGTTGGGAAGTAAGGCTGGGAGTCCGGAGTGGTGCGGCCGCCCCCGAATAGCGTGCCGGCCGCACCATGCGTTGGCTCAGACGGTGCTGAGTTCCGAGGCTGCGGGCAGCTGGCGTCCTTGCGCCACCTGGCTCCGGCCCAGTGTGTAGCCGTCCGTCTTGGGGAGGACGTGGCGGCGGAGGTAGTCCTGGTTGCTGGCCGTCACGCTGAGGCCGTCTCCGCCGTAGTGCTCGGTGCAGAGAATGCCCTGGAAACCTACGGAGAGTGCAAGCTTGAAGGCCTCGCGGTAGTTAATGAGGCCGCTTTCCATCGGCGCCGGCATGGCGACATACATATCCCGGGCGGTGTCCTCGTCCCGGATGTAGTTCTTCATGTGCCAGTAGTTGGAGTACGGCAGGGTCTTGGCCACCATCTCGCGCCAGTCCTCGATAGGACGGTGGAGCCGGATCAGGTTGCCGAGGTCCGGGTTGAGGCCAACGTTTGAGAGGCCGATGTCCTCGACCAACTGCACCGAGGAGTCCGCAGTGCCAAGGTAGGTGTCCTCGTACATTTCCAGGGAGAGCAGGACGCCGACTTCGGCTGCGTGCCGGCCCAGTTCGCGGAGACGGCTGACGGCGTTGCCCCAGGCTTCCTTGTTTCCGGCCGGGTCCTTGTAGCCTTCGACCGTCCAGAACCACAGCTGTTTCTGCTGCTCCGGCGTGATGGCCTGGTGGAGGCCAAAGGAGACGACCTCGCAGCCCAGTTCGGCGGCGGCGTCGATGGTGCGGTGGCTGTAGGCCAGGTTGGCTTCCCAGTTGCCTTCTTCGATGACGCTCCGGCGGATGGCGGAGATGACCGGGACGCCGATGCCCACGGTGTCCGCCGTCTGCTTGAACTCGGCCAGGCGCTCCTTGCTGAGATCGCCCGGGCGCACCCAGCTGTCGGTGAGGTCCGCATGGGCGAATCCGGCTTCCCTCACCTCGGTGAGGACCTCGGCCCAGGCTTCGGCGCCGGCGTCGTTGATGTGGGTTCCTTGGGCGTCGGTGCCCTGGAACTGAAGCAGGGCCGCAGTAATGGGCCAATTCTCGGCTGTGTAGGCCATGGTGTTCACTCCTTTGTGCGAATCCTGTTTCCTATAGGATTTACTATCGACAAAGAGTTGTCAAGGTCACACTTGGGTGGTCGCAGCCCAACTGGCTAGCAGTAGATGTCGTGAAAAGGCGCTGTCAGGACATTAACTGCCAGTCACTTCGGTGGGTTGGCTTAGCCTTCCGGGGCGTCGGCGATGGCGCGGCCTCGGACTCTCCGGACGTGCTCGGCCATGGCCGCGGCAGCCGCCTCGGGGTCTCCCGAGGCCATCGCATCCAGGACGGCCTGGTGCTCGGCGATGGCGTTCTCTGCATCCGTGATGCCCACGCCCCCGAACAGCCGGAAGCGCTGGACCTGGCCGCCGAGCGCGGCATACGCCGCCACCATGAACTGGTTTCCGGTTTGCTCGGCGATGAGCCGGTGGAAGCGTTCGTCGGCTTCGAGGTAGTCACGGTATTCAGCGAATGAGGGTCCCCGCGGCGCGGTCTTCAAGTCGGTCACGGCCTGGTCCAGCTGGGCGAGCCGCTCCTGGGTCAGCCGGCCGCAGGCAAGGCGGGCATTCACCGGCTCGATGGCCAGCCGCGCCTCCATCAGTTCGGCGAAGTCTTCGCGGGTGAACACCGGCGCAACCCGGTAACCCTTGAGCGCCACCCGGCGGACCATGCCCGTGTGTTCCAGCCGGGCAAGGGCTTCGCGGACCGGGGTGGGCGAAACGTCCAGGTCCCGGGCTGTGCCGTCGATGCTGACGGTGGCACCCGGTTCGAGCCGGCCATCCATCAGCGATTCCAGCAGTTCCTCGTAGACGTGGTCGGCCAGCACTTGGCGGCTTACGGGCTTGCCTTTGCGGCTGCCGGGACTGTTGATCTGGGACGGACGCTGCATGTTCAGATCCTATAGGGCTGGCAGCCAGCGGCGGACTTGGCCGGTCACAATCGTGGTTGACCGCCACGGACCGGAGCTCGGAGCAATGGTTTTGAGATGCACAACAGGCGGGCGCAATCGAGTTGCGCCCGCCTGTTTGCGGAGCCTGTGGAGCTCCCGTCTGAACCTGGAAGTGCTAGTTCTGCGACTCCTCGTAGAACGGGTAGTCCGTGTAGCCCTCTGCGCCGTCGGCGTAGAACGTAGCCTGGTTCGGTTCGTTGACCGGCAGGTCTTCGCGCCAGCGGCGGACGAGGTCGGGGTTGGCGATGGCCGGACGGCCCACCACCACGGCGTCTGCATGGCCGTCGGCCACCAGCGAGATGGCTTCCTCACGGGTGGTGATGACGCCAAACCCCGTGTTGACGAGGAAGGTGCCGTTGAAACGCGCACGCAGGTCCTGGACCAGTTCGCTGGTGGGTTCCTTGTGCAGGATGCTCAGGTAGGCCAGGTTGAGCGGCGCGATCGCATCCACCAGCAGGCCATAGGTCTCGCGGACATCAGCGGCGTCAGTTTCGAGAGCGCCCTGGACGTTGTGCGCGGGTGAGATCCGGATGCCCACGCGGTCCGCGCCGACGGCCTCAACGACAGCCTTCACTACCTCGATGACGAAGCGCGCCCGGTTCTCCGGTGAGCCGCCGTAAATGTCGTCGCGCTGGTTCGACGACGGAGCAAGGAATTCGTGCAGCAGGTAACCGTTGGCGGAGTGCAGCTCCACGCCGTCGAACCCTGCCTCGATCGCGTTCAGCGATCCCTGGACAATTTCCTGGCGGATGCCGGGCAGTTCGTCGGTGGTCAGCGCATGCGGGACGGGGTGCGCCTGCTTGCCCTTGTACGTGCGGGTTTCTGCCTCGACGGCGATGGCGCTCGGTGCGACCACCTGGTGTCCGCCGTTGATGTCCTCGTGCGAAACCCGCCCGCCGTGCATGATCTGCGCGAAGATCCGGCCGCCTTCGGCATGGACGGCGTCCGTGACCTTCTTCCAGCCGGCAATCTGCTCCGGGGTGACAATGCCGGGCTGCCCCGGGTAGGAGCGTCCCGCGGGGCTGGGGTACGTGCCTTCGCTGACGATCAGGCCGAGCGATGCGCGCTGGCGGTAGTGCTCGGCAACGATGGCGGCCGGCACCCCCGCTTCGCCGGAGCGGAGCCGGGTCAGCGGGGCCATCACCAGGCGGTTGGGCAGTTCGAGCTCGCCGAGAGCCAACGGGGAAAACAGCATGCGCAGTTCCTTTCAAAGCGGATTGGGTCCACTGAGCCCAACTGCGAGGCGCCTGCAACTATTCCGGGTGAGACTCGGATCACTACGGGTGGACGATGATCTTCACCGCCGTGTCGTTGTGGTGGATCAGGGTGTCGAATCCCTTGTCCACCAGGTCATCCAGTGCGATCCGTCCCGTAATGAAGGGCTTGAGGTCCACTTTGCCTTCCTGGACGAGCTTGATGGCGGCCGCGTGGTCTCCGCGGTAAGCGATCGTTCCGCGAAGGTCGATTTCCTTGAGGACGATCTTCTGCATGTCCACGGTGGCCGGGCGTCCCCAGATGGACACGTTGACCACCACTCCGGCGGGCTTGACGACGTCGAGCATCGTGTCCAGAACGGCGTTCACGCCGGCGCATTCGAACGCAGCGTCCGCACCAGTTCCCCCGGTCAGTTCCAGCACCCGCGCCTTAACGTCGACTGCGCCGGGGTCGAGGACATGGTCCGCGACGCCGGATGACGTGGCTTTCTCTTTGCGCGCGGCGGACAATTCAGTCACCACGGTGGTGACGCCCAGCCCTTTCAGGACTGCCGCCGTGAGCAGCCCGATGGGACCCGCACCGCCGACGACCGCGACGTCCCCGGCTTTCACGTCGCTCCGGCCGACGGCGTGATAGGCCACCGCGAGGGGTTCGATGAGCGCAGCTTCGTCGAGTGGTATGTCGCCAACGGGATGGACCCAGCGTGAGTCGACCACGATCTTTTCGCTGAGTCCTCCGCCGCCGCCGGCCAGTCCGATGAAACCCAGCTTGGTGCACAGGTTGTAGTTGCCCGCCCGGCACGGACCGCATTCGTCACAGACGAAGTACGGCTCCACCACCACACTGTCTCCGACGGAGAGCCCGGTAACGCCCTCGCCCACTTCCTCAACAGTTCCGGAGAACTCGTGTCCCAGCGTGACCGGGGCTTCCTCATGTGACAGCGTGTGGGGGTGTCCGGGCGGCGGGGTGAAAATGGGCCCTTCCAGGAATTCGTGGAGGTCCGTGCCGCAGATCCCGCACCAGGCGACGGCAATCTTCACGGCCCCTGGGCGCAGCTCCGGCTCCGGGATGTCTTCGATCCGGAGATCCTCGCGGGCGTGGAATCGTGCTGCTTTCATGGTGTTTTCCTTCGCTTACGGGCCGTGGATGCACCCGATCGGGCGCATCCACGGCATGTCGTTGGAGTGTCACAGCAGGTGGCCGTCACCCTCAGTGTGGTGCCCGGGAGTGTGATTGTCACGGCCCTCCCGGTCAGCGCTTGTGGTGGGTGGGCTGGAGCTCGTAGACCGGCGTGGGCAGCCCCTCCATGCGGGCCTTGAGCTGCAGGGCAAGGTAGTTGGAGTAGTGGCGGCTCTGGTGAAGGTTGCCGCCGTGGATCCAGAGGTTCTCCACGTTCGTGGGCTTCCACATGTTCCGCAGCTCCCCCTCCCACGGCCCCGGATCCTTGGGTGTGTCCGAGCCGAAGCCCCAGCATTTGCCGACGGCGTCCGCCACGTCAGGCGAGACCAGGTCCGCCAGCCAGCCGTTCATGGACCCGTAGCCGGTGGCATAGATGATGACATCGGCCTCCAGCTCGGCTCCGCTGTCCATGACCACAGCGTTGCCGGTGATCTTTGTGACCTGCCCGTTGGCGAGCTTGACCCGTCCGTCAATGATCAGCTGGGAGGCACCGACGTCAATGTAGTAGCCGGAACCTCGCCTCAGGTACTTGAGGAACAGTCCCGAACCATCCACCCCGAAGTCCAGGTCGAAGCCTGCGGCCTCAAGCTGGGAGTAGAACCCGGCATCGCGCCTGGCCATTTCTTCGTAGACGGGGATTTGGGCGTCCGGCAGGATCCGGTATGGCAGGGAGGCGAACAAAAGGTCGGCCTTCTCGGTGGTGACACCGTTGGCCAGGGCCTTCTCGGAGTAGAGGTCCCCGAGCGCCAGGTCCATGAGCGACTCGCTCCGGGCGATGTGCGTGGAAGACCGCTGAACCATGGTGACTTCCGCACCGTGTTCCCAAAGATCGGCGCAGATATCGTGGGCCGAGTTGTTGGACCCGATCACCACGGCCTTCTTGCCTGTCCAGTCACCGCCGCCCGGGTGTTTGGACGAGTGGTGCTGCTCCCCCAAAAAGGATTCGGCGCCGTCGAACGTTGGAACGTTAGGGTAGCCCGAGACGCCCAGGGCGAAGACGAGCTGCTTGGGCCGCAAGGTCACCGGTTCGCCGTCGCGCATTACCTGCACGATCCACTCTTGGGACGCTTCATCGAAGCGGGCGTTGGTGCACTCGGTTTTAGACCAGTAATTGAGCTCCATGATCCGGGTGTAGTGCTCCAGCCAGTCACCGATCTTGTCCTTGGCCGCGAAGACGGGCCAGTCGTCGGGGAACTTCATGTACGGCAGGTGGTCGTACCAGACAGGATCGTGCAGGTGGAGCGACTTGTAGCGGTTCCGCCAGGAGTCACCGGGCTTCTCGTTCTTCTCGATGATGATGGTGGGGACCCCGAGCCGACGCAGCCGCGCGCCCAGTCCGATACCGCCCTGACCGCCGCCGATAATCACGGTGTAGGGCTGGTCCTGGTATCCCAGCCGGGCTTCCTCTTCTTCCTTGAGTTCCAGCCACGACTTTCGGCCTTTGCTGATCTCGTGGGCCACGCCCTTCTCCCGGTTGGGCCCCTTCTTCTCCTCGAATCCCTTGAGCTCCTTCATGGTGGTGAGCAGCGTCCAGCACTTGCCGTTGCGGAGGCGCAGGTGGGCATAGCCCCGAGCCTGGGCCGTTTCGAAGTCCACCCAGGCCTCGGTGTTCGCAGCGTCGCCGGTGGCGTCCTCGGCGAGGGCCCAGTTGCCGGGTTGAACATCGGCTAGCGTGGCGTCCAGCATGCGCTTGATGGCGTCCTTGCCCTCGAGAGTCTTGAGGTTCCAGGTGAAGGATACGAAGTCGCGCCAGTAGGGTTCGTCTTCGAATAACTGCAGTGCGGCGTCAGTGTCCCTGCTGCGCAGCGCCTCTTCGAACTGCGCCAGCCAGGCCTCCACGATGCCGTTTGGTGTCTCAGGCATGATTCCTCTTTTCGTTGCTACGGTGGGCCGCTCCCGGTTCGCCTCGCGATAACCGTCCGTGACCCGCATCACAAGTAAAAGACGCCGGGGGTTACAATCGAGTGACACGGCGCCCTCCTTGGGAGAGGCTTCCGGCGAAGAGCCGTCAGCGCGCGGCCCGGGCACGATTCGATGACGAGTTGGGAGATGGCGGATGCGGACGGGCACCGGCGCGATCGCGCATCTTCGCGACTTGAGATTTTCCGCACCGGCTGAGTATGCGCGCACGCTGCGCAAAGCCCATGAGGCCACCATTTCGGGCAGCCCCGATCCCTCGATTTCGCAGGCCATCATCAAGTCCTGGCAGCGTTCGCTGGCGCTGGGCATCGACCCTGATCAGCACAGGCCGGTTCACCGGCACGGGGTGTCCGAGGCGCGGTCGCTCAGCGCCGGGCACCGCCTGGCGACCGTGATCCCGGCTTTGTCCCAGTTGCTGGCCGACGAGTCCGCCGCGGGCCGCCACCTGTTGATCGTCACCGATCAACAGGGTGAAGTGCTGTGGCGGGTGGGCAGCCGGCAGGCCCTGCGGCTGGCCGATTCCTTGGAGTTTGTGGAGGGCGCAGACTGGTCTGAATCCGGAGTCGGGACCAACGCCATCAGCGAAGCCCTCGTGACCGGTGCACCTGCCCAGCTGTTCTCTGCCGAACACCTGGTGCGCACGCATCACGACTGGGCCTGCACCGCGGCCCCTATCCGCGACCCCTTCACAGGAGAAGTCGTGGGAGTGCTCGACGTTTCCGGTCCCTTCGAATCGGTAACACCGGACAGCCTGCGCATGGTGCGTTGCGGCGTGCGGCTGGCGGAGGAGCTGTTGAAATCTGCCGGTTCGCCTCGTAGAACCGATGCGGTTCGTCCCACGCTGACGCTGAGGTTGTTGGGTGACAAGCCGAGCGCCGAGGTCGACGGCGGTGCCCGGCTTCCGTTGACGCTGCGCCGTGCGGAGATCCTGGCGCTGCTGGCATCCCGGACACAGGGGTGGAGCGCCGATGAGTTGGCGTACAGGCTGCATGGCGAGGACGGCGCCGCCACGGCGATCAGGACTGAGATGCATCGCATCCGCGGAATCCTGGGCAACGTGGTGGAACCCAACCCTTACCGTTTCTCGTCGGCCGTCCGGGTGGTCACGGACGTTTCAGTGGTCGCCAGCCATCTGCGGGACGGACGCGTGGCGGACGCGCTGGCCTCTTACCCCGCGAAGCTGCTCAACCGTTCGGCAAACCTGTCCGTCGAGCTGATGCGGGACGAGCTCAATGAAGCTGTGGGGGCCTCGGTCCGTTCCAGCGGGGACGCCCAACTCATCATGCGGTGGTGTGCGAGCGACATGGGTGCGTCAGACGTCCAAGCGGCCGCGGCAATGGCGAGCCTCATCGGGCCGGGCGATCCGCGCTTTCAAGTGGTCCGCGCACGGATGGAACGGGTCAACCGGGAATTGCTGTCCTGACCAGGCTGGCGGTGGCAGGCCCGGGTTGAGTTACGGGGCAGGGTTACGGGGCTGGCGGTGCCGCGCCGGGGCAGCCTTGGCCTTGCGGGTTCTTGATGCAGTCGTCAGCGTAGTTGCGGGTGATCGAGCGCCAGACACTGATGGTCTGCGGCGGTGAACTGAACTGGCCTTGGCCCGGGATAGGCAGCGGCGGTCCGTTGTTGACGGAGTATGTTCCCTGGAAGTGGGTGGTGAGCAGCACCTGGAAGTCGCCGGTCTGCGTGTAGACATGGCTGGTGCGGGTCTTTTCACCCCACCGGTCCTGCGGCAGCGGCCCGCCTGCCGAGGGCTGTGGTCCGAACGTTGTTCCGTCGCCGTAGTTCCAGGTGTATTGGACCGGAGTCGCTACAACGTGGACCTTCTGGGCCAGGATGGTGACGTCGAACTGCTGTTCCGCCGAGTCAGCGAAGAAGTTAGTTTCAGCTCCGCGGAGGGTGTGCGGACTCGGCTGGGCTGTAATGGTCCCCGCAGCCACGGGCAGTTTCTGGAACTCGCTCTGGATCATGGCCGCAATGCGATCCAGTATGTCTTCTGGTTTCGTATCGTAAATGCAGGTGGGTCCTTCAAAGAAGCTCCAAACTGGCGGATCGAAGTCTTTGAGTGATCGGTACCAATTGACGCTGCGCCCTCCGTCTCCGTCCCCGCAGGCAACTTCAGGCCCGGTACAGTTCGAGCCGTCGAGGACAGGATCATTTCTGCAAAGTAACTTGTACTTATATCGGTAGGGGTCACTTGGGATACCGAGAGGTAGCTGCGTCCAGGCGCCCGTGTCGGGATCTTGGTTCCAACTCCCCCCAACGTTGGCTCCGCTCTGGTCCCAGTCCCCCTTAATAGGCGAGTCCGAGGATGCCGCATGACTGCCAACTGTGGTTAGGCCGACGCTCAAGAGAAGCCAAACGGAACACGCCAATATTCTGACAACTACCTTGCTCATTGACTGTTGGCTAGGTGCTCGACGGTCTTCGCTCGCCAGGCTCCCCCTTGGTAGGAGGCCAACATTATGTCGCCGGCTGCAGGTTTTTGTTCCGTCTTCTCGTCGAGCGTCTTATCGGAGCGGTAATAGGAAAGTGGTTCTTGAAAGACCTGAATCAATACTTGGTATTCACCGGGTGCGGTTTCTACGAATTTGGATTGGGCTCCCTGCACAACCATCTTGCCGCCAGCCAACCAGCGCCCGTCAGAGTGCCATGCTCCCACCACCTCCTTTACTCGCAGGCATGATGTGCATGTCGTCTCGGATACAGCTTGAAGGGGCGTCACATCGCCGGTTTCGTAGGCATAACTAAGCGTTGAATACCAATACTTAGCAAAAGCCTCCAGCCCCTCCTTTGTCTCCGCTTTCGCGGCTTCAGGCAACACCGGGACAGGAACATTTTGCGCTTTGCCCTTCGCATCTGCCGGCTTATACGCGGCGGTTGGCGTTGGCGTGGGACTCGGCGTGGCAGTAGCCGACTCTGATGCATACGCCGACGCTGAAGTGCTGTTACTTCCCGGCGGGGTGGCGCCCCCGTTGCACGCGGTGAGCATGAGGGCAGAGGCGGCGACAACAGCGGCCGAATAGCGCAACCGTGCGAAAGGCGAAGTACGAGATGTCATGGGCAGCTATTCCCCCGATAGTTTCAAGACGTCCGAGCCGCCCGCCATAACTCCGGACGATGGTTAAAGGGTAACTGAGGTCACACTTTGATGCTCAAAGTTATCCACAGGTACTTTCTCCGGTCTACCACCAAAGACACCGGGCAGAAAAGTCACACGGACACCGGCACGAAGCAATTCGGCTCCCCAAGCCCCAATGCCCGCCGTTTGTTGATACCCCACAAAAACACCAGTAAAAAGCCAAACTAGCGTCGTTGAAGACCAGACGATCCCGCGAAAAGGACCCATCAATGACGATCCAGGCAAATGTCCCCACCGGCGACGAAACAAGCGACGAAGCACTCCGTGAAACAACAAATGAGGCCAGCCACCAAATCCTCGAAACAGCCCGCAGGCAGGTCCTCGAGGACGGTATCGGCCTGACCCAGCCGCAGCTCGAGGAGGTTCTCCGCCTCCCGGACGCAGCCCTTCCGGCCGCCCTGCAGCTGGCCCACGACGTGCGCCTGAAGCACTGCGGCGAGGACGTCGAGGTCGAGGGCATCATCTCCATCAAGACCGGCGGCTGCCCTGAGGACTGCCACTTCTGCAGCCAGTCCGGGCTCTTTGACAGCCCGGTAAGAGGCGTCTGGCTCGACATCCCGGAACTGGTCACAGCCGCCAAGGAAACCGCCGCCACCGGAGCCACCGAGTTCTGCATCGTCGCCGCCGTCCGCGGCCCCGACATCAAGCTCATGAACCAGATCAAGTTCGCGATCGACCGCATCAACGAGGCAGTGGACATCAACATCGCCTGCTCCCTGGGCATGCTCACCCAGCGCCAGGTGGACCAGCTCAAAGAGTGGGGCGTGCACCGCTACAACCACAACCTCGAAACCGCCCGCAGCTACTTCCCCGAAGTGGTCACCACCCACAGCTACGAAGAACGCCTCGACACCTGCAATATGGTCAAGGCCGCCGGCATGGAACTCTGCTGCGGAGCCCTGATCGGGATGGGCGAAACCCTGGAACAGCGCGCCGAACTCGCCGCCCAGCTCGCGGCCTTGGAACCGCACGAAGTCCCGCTGAACTTCCTCAACCCGCGCCCCGGCACTCCGCTCGAAAGCCAGGGCATCATGGACGGCAAGGACGCCCTGCGCGCCATCGCCGCCTTCCGCCTCGCCATGCCCCGCACCGTGCTGCGCTACGCCGGCGGCCGCGAACTCACCCTCGGCGACCTCGGCACCCGCGAAGGCCTTCTCGGCGGCATTAACGCCGTCATCGTCGGCAACTACCTCACCACCCTGGGCCGCCCCGCCACCGCAGACCTGAATCTGCTGGTCGAACTGAACATGCCCATCAAGGAACTCCAGAAGACGCTATGAGCGGGGTTCCAAAAGACGCAACCACCGCTGCCTTTTGCGGTCACTGCGGCGAGCCGTCCGACGGCGGCGCCGGCCCGACGTCGGGCGTTCACGGCCGTTGCGGCGAGCGTCTCGCGCTGGAACCGCCCCGCTACTGCGCCGCCTGCCGGCGCCGCATGAAAGTCCAGGTGACTCCGCTCGGGTGGACAGCTGAATGTTCCCGTCACGGCACCACCGAAATGAGAATGCGTCCTTAAGGCACTGGCCATTGCCTGCCTCTGCCTGAACAATATGCTCATGATGTTCACACACGCAGACGGCAACCCCATTCTCAACCTTGACGATGACCAGTCGTGGAAGCTCATTGAGGGCACCAAGCACGGCCGGCTGGTAGTGACCGTGGCCGGCGAACCGGATATCTTCCCGGTCAACTACGCCGTGAGCGCACGGAAGCTCTACCTCCGGACAGCTCCGGGCAACAAGCTTGCTGAGCTGACCATCAACGCCAAAGTCCTCTTTGAGACGGACGGCATCATGTCTGACGAGGCTTGGTCCGTGGTGCTTCGCGGCACAGCACGGGTCCTCGACCAGTCCGCTGATATCGCGGCCGCGGAATCACTCGGCCTCAAGCCCTGGGTACCCACGTTGAAGGACTTTTACGTTGAGATTGAGCCGGTTTCGGTCAGCGGACGGCACTTCCAGTTCGGCGAACATCCGGAACGCGAAATCTAGGGAATGCGTCCAGGCCCGGCGGCGGGGCGCCGCCGGGTTTACGGCCGCCTAGACTTAAACCATGGCTGACCAGCTGACTCCCGAACGGCGAAGCTGGAACATGTCCAGGACCCGGGGCAAGAACACCAAGCCGGAACTGCTGGTGCGGAGCCTGTTGCACTCAAAGGGCTACCGCTACCGCCTGCACGGCAGCGCGCGCGGCGGCAAACTCCCCGGCAACCCGGATCTGGTGTTCGCAGGACGGCACAAGGTCATCTTCGTCAATGGCTGCTTTTGGCATTTCCATGACTGCAAAGCGGGGCAGCACGCTCCCAAAGCGAACGCGGAGTTCTGGGATACAAAACGGACACGGACCAGGAACCGCGATGCCGAACAGCGCCGCCTCCTGGAAGCAACAGGGTGGCAGGTGCTCACCGTCTGGGAATGCGAACTCAAGGACGTCTCCGCCTTGGAGGAACAGCTGGAGCAGTTCCTCGCCTGAACACAGGCCTAGCTATGACGCCCGGCGGGCAGCCAGCGCAGCGTTGAACGCCGTGGCCGACGCCTCACTGCTGTTGATGCGCCAGTCCGTTTCCTTCTGCAGGTGGAACCAGACGAAGCCCACGACGTCCGGCTGCGCTGCCAGGTAGCTCACCAGATCGGTATTCCACTGTGCCTTGGAACCGCCCGCCTCCGCGGACGCGGTTTCGGCAATCAGGATGGGGAGCCCGGGAGCGAGCGTCCGCAGCTGGGCTATCCCCGGCGCAAAGAGGTCCTGCGGCGACGTCCAACTGCTCCACGACGCCGAGGTGCCCCAGTTGTACCCGTCGAGGGCCACAATGTCCACGTAGCCGGCACCCGGGAACAGCCCGGCGAGATCGGTGGATCCAAAGTAGGGAACGTTCGGGCTCCACACCCAGGACACGTTGCTGGCACCCGTGGCTGCTACGACGTCGTGCACATGCCGCCAGGCCTGCACGTAGTCGCCGGACTGGTTGCCGTTCACGCCCTCGGCCCACGGGTACCAGTTGCCGTTCATCTCGTGCGCAAACCTCAACTGGACGGGCTGGCCCCACGACGCCAGTGCCTGCCCCCACTGCGTAATGTAGGCATCAAAGTCGCCGGCCGCGATTCGGTCCAAGGCGTAGGCGGGCTGCGTGAGCCCGCCGCCCCATGCCCACGGCTCCCAGGTGACCAGCGGAACGGCGCCGCGCGCCCGTACGGCGTTCATCTCGGTGATGGGCGGCGCCTGCAGGAAGTCCTTGTAGAAAAGCACACTCGACGGGCTCTCCCCCGCAAGCCGCGCGACGTCGTCCAGCTCGGCACTGGCCAAGGGGCCGCCCGCCGTCGCCACCCCGAAGCGGAGTGCCGCCGTGCTGACGGGAGGGATGGTGGGAGTAGAAGAAGTAACCGTGAAAACGGATGACGCTTTGATGGAGGACGTCTTGGCCGTGATGGTCAGCGGCCCCGGGGCCGCCGCGGGAATGGTGATCGAGGTACTGAAGGAACCGGACACCGCAGTCTTGAAAGAGAACGTGGAGGACCCGACTATCACGGTTCCCGTGGTGGCAGCCTTGAACCCTGTTCCGCTGACGGTCACGGCCGAACCCGCCGGTCCGGTGGCCGGGTCGAGGTAAACCTGGGCCGCCGCGGCCGCCGTAGCGGGCGCTGCCTGGACTGGCTGTACGGCCGCCAGCGTGACGCCCAGCCCCACAATCAGACCAGTAACAACGTTTCTCACGATCCTGAACACAGCGGTCCCCGCAATCGGCTGGTGGCCTCGCTGGCCACGGGTCAGTTCGGTGCCGGCAGGCACTTGTCCCGATCCTAAACGCAGATTGCTGAGTCGCATCAAGATTGGCACAAATTTTTCCGGAAACCGCGTTCCACGCCCCCCGGAGCCCTACTGTAAAAGAGGCAAGGTTGTGGCCGCACCCGTTATCCCGGAAGTGCAGCGCCAAGGGAAGGGGTGTCCAATGGATGGACAGGATGGCGTCAGCCAGCCGTACGTTGACCCCTCCGTGCTGCAAACACTCCGCTGTGAACTTGAGCCCGATGCCGAGTATTGCACCGTTTTCGTCAACAGCTATATCCAGCAACTGCCGCGACGGCTGGACCGGCTCCGACATGCAGTCGAAGCCATGGACCTGGACGCGGCGATGGACGCCGTCCTCAGCGTGAAGACTTCCAGCATGATGGTGGGTGCCGCGTACCTGGGCAGGCTCGCGGATGAGCTCGAAACCATCCTGAAGCACCTGGAGTCCCATCCGGAAACTGTGGCGGAGCAGCCGCCCCGGCTTCAGCTCGCCCTCCTGGAAAGCATGGATGCGTGCACGGATCAGACCGTGGCCGGCCTTTCGGCGGCGGCAGCTGCCTAAGTCCGACCACCCCCAAAGCAACTGCGGAATTGAAACTTACGAGGCCAACCGTTCACGCGCATTCTGACCGGGGCGTGCCGGTCCGACACCATTTTCAGTCCGGCTGATCTCGGCCCAGACCGCATCAAGGGAGAGGCCCAGGACATCGGCGATCGCGGCGATGGTGGAGAAGGCAGGGGTGGCTACGCGGCCCGATTCGATCTTCCGGAGCGTCTCCGGCGAGACACTCGCATCGAGCGCGGTCTCGAGCATCGAGCGTTCTCCCCTGGCGCGACGCAATAGCGCACCGAGGCGCTGTCCGCGCTCGACTTCAGCGGATGTGAGCGGCAACCTGACCATGGCTCCAATTCTAATACCGGGATAATATGGCCGGGATAGTTATTGGTCGCGTGAGAAAGGCGCCGCATGATTGAGATCCTGAACCACACCGAATTGGCCCGGGCAAAAGTGACAGGCGCCCTGGTCGCTGACATCTTGCACACACTGAAGAGCCGGAGCACAGTCGGCACAAACCTGCTGGACATCGACCGGTGGGCTGCGGCCATGATCTTCGAAGCCGGAGCGCTGTCCTGTTACGTCGACTACGAGCCGTCCTTCGGACGCGGTCCGTTCGGCCACTACATCTGCACGGCCGTCAACGACGCCGTGCTCCACGGACTGCCCCGCGACTACGCGCTTGCCGACGGCGACCTGCTGACACTCGACCTCGCCGTCTCCAAAGACGGAATCGCTGCAGACTCTGCCATCAGCTTCATCGTGGGCGATTCCAAGCCACCGGAGAGCGTCGCGATGATCAGCGCAACCGAGCGCGCCTTGAGCGCAGGCATAGCAGCTGCCGGACCCGGCGCCCGCATCGGCGACATCTCCCATGCCATCGGCTCGGTCCTCAGCGAGGCGGGGTATCCGATCAACACCGAGTTCGGAGGTCATGGCATCGGATCAACGATGCATCAGGACCCGCACATTGCGAACACCGGACGGCCCGGCCGCGGATACAAACTGCGCCCAGGGCTGCTGCTCGCGCTTGAGCCGTGGGTCATGGCCGATACCGCGGAGCTCATCACGGACGCCGACGGGTGGACGCTCCGGAGTGCGACAGGCTGCCGGACAGCACACAGCGAGCATACGATCGCGATCACCCACGACGGAGCCGAGATCCTCACCCTGCCGACGCCGACCCAGCCCTGAGGCGGAAGCCGCGCCGTAGCCGCGAATCAGCGCTCGGCGGGGGCCAACCGGTAGCCCACCCCGCGCACGGTCTGCAGCCAGCGCGGGTTCTGCGGACTGTCGCCCAGCTTCTTGCGGAGGTTACCCATATGCACCTCAACGGACCGCTCGTCCGCCTCTGAGATGTAGCCTCCGACGTCGTACGGTTCGTCCCGCAGCCGCCTCACGAGTTCGGATTTGGTCCGCACCATCCGCCCTGCTTCCAGGAGGGCGTGCAACAGATCGAATTCGGTGCGCGTCAGGTGCAGTTCGCGTCCGTCCACACTCACGGTCCGCGCGTCGTAGCTGAACTCAAGGCCGTTGTGCGTCAGGGTCCGGCCGGGGTCGCCGGCTACGGCAGGCGCCTTGCCGGCGGCGGAAGAGTCCGACGTCGAACGCGGACGCCGCATCATGGCGGCGACACGCGCACGCAGTTCCCGGGGACGGAAAGGCTTCGTCAGGTAGTCGTCCGCGCCGGACTCCAGTCCGATGAGGGTATCCAGTTCCTCGGCGCGGGCCGTCAGCATCACGATGTATGCGTCAGAGAACTCCCTGATCTGGCGCGCTACCTCAAAGCCGTCGATGTCCGGAAGGCCCAAGTCCAGGGTGATGACTGCCGGGTTGAGTTCCTTGGCCGCAACGACGCCGGCCGCCCCGCTGCTCGCGACTTGGACGTCGAAGCCGGCCTGGACCAACACCACGCGCACCAGCTCACGGATGTCGTGGTCATCCTCGATTACCAGACCCACACGTGATTCACTCATCGCAGCCCCCTCAGTCCGCTCGATACCGTCAGAAGTATAGCGCTCGCCGGATATCGTGGGGGTATGCGTCCAGTAAACGGCACCTCAACAACCATCCGGCCATGAGCGGCAACGTCACCTGGGACATCAAGTCCGGCCGGATACTGTTCTTCCGACGGCCCTTCCACGAGTATTCGCTGCGGGGACGGGTCGCACTGAGTCAGATGCCGCTGTCCATCACGGCGGCGCTCACCGCCGTCCTGATGCTGTTGTTCTTCCCGGGCACGCTGGGGAATCCCCTGTTCATCGCGTTCCTGGCCACGCAGGTCCTGATCCTGGCACTGTGTTTCTTCATTCCCTGGCATCGGTTGCCGTTCGCCAGCTTCCTGGTGATTCCCCTCCTTGACTTCGTCTCGATCGCGCTCGGCAGGGAGGGCGGGCAGGAGGGCCTGACCGGCATCAGCCTGCTGGCGGTTTTTCCCGTCATCTGGCTGTGCGCCTCCGGCCTTTACCCCCGAGCGTCCCTGCTGGTCTCCTTCCTCGCTCCCCTTTCCATCATCTGGGTGCCGTTGTTCCTTCACGGGAACGTCACCGGACAGGACCTTGCTCGTACCCTGCTGCTGCCGGTGATGATGCTGGGGATCGGCGTTTCCGTGAGCGTGCTGACGCTCAGCATGGTCCGGCAACAGCGGGACCTTGAAGAGAAGGACGCTCAACTGCGGGTCACCCTCAAGGAGAGCAAACGGCAGGAAGAACTGCTGAATTCGGTGCTGGAAACGGTGCACATGGGCGTCCTGGCAGTGGACGCGGACGGGCACGACATCCTCATGAACCGGAAGCAACGGGAGAACCACCGGCTCGCCACACCTCCGGGAAACGACGACCCCAACGAATCCCAGCTCTTGGTGTTCCAAGCTGACCGGACCACAACAGTCCCGGTCGAGCAGCGGCCCGTCCGTCGTGCAGTGATGGGCGAGAGTTTCACGGACAACCTGGTGTGGCTGGGCAGCGGCAGCGAACAGCGCGCCATCACCACCAGCGCCCGGGCCATGCGGGACCAGGAGGGCGCTTTCGCCGGCTCGGTGATCGTCTTCAGCGATGTCACGGACCTGGTGAATGCCTTGGCGGCCAAAGACGACTTCGTGGCCAACGTTTCCCATGAGTTCCGCACTCCGCTGACCTCAATCCTCGGCTACGTGGAACTGCTGCTGGACGAAGACGACGGCGTGCGCGCTCCCCACCGTGAAGCGCTCATGATCATCCGGCGAAACGCCGAGCGCCTGCTCGGTCTGGTGTCGGACCTCCTGGCAAGCCGGAGCGGGCAGCTTATTGTCAGCCCGCAGGCGGTTAACGTGGCTGAACTTGTCCGTGCCAGCATCAGCGCCGCGCTCCCCCGTGCCGCCGCCGCGAAGGTGCGGCTCCGTGCGGACGCTCCTGAACGGCTGGAGGCCCACGTGGATTCCGGGCGCATGTCGCAGGTACTGGATAACCTGGTGTCCAACGCCATCAAATACTCGCCGAACGGCGGTGATGTTGTGGTGTCACTGGACTCTGAGGGTTCCCACCTGGTTTGCCGGGTGAGCGATACGGGCATGGGCATGAGCGACAAGGATCAAGCGGAGGTGTTTACGAAGTTCTTCCGCACCGGCAACGTGCGGAACACTTCCATCCCGGGTGTGGGCCTGGGCTTATCCATCAGCAAGGCCATTGTTGAAGCACACGGCGGAAGCATCCAGCTTCGGAGCGCACTGGGAGAGGGCACCACATTCACCGTCAGGGTGCCGGTCTAGCGGCCGCCCCCTGGCGGCCAGCCGCCATCAGGCCTGCGGCAGGAACTGCGCAATCAGTGTCCGCGCCATCGCCTGCGCCCGCTTTGCCGCGTCGGCGTCGCCTTCGGTCGCGGAGATGATGGACCCCTTCATGAGGATGTGCCATGAACGGGAGAAATCCTCGGTGTCCCGGAGGCCCGCTTCCTCGGCCAACTGCCGGACGTGGCCGCGGATCCGGGCGAGGTAGTCGATGCTTGCCCGACCTAGCGGATGGTTGGCACCCATTTCCAGGAGGATGTTGATAAAGGAGCATGCCTCAAAATCGTCTCGCCGGAACCAGTCGCCAAAGACGTCAAAGATCGCCAGGAGCTGCTCAGCGGGTGTTCCGCCCCGGCGGCGCGCGTCTGCGACAATCGTGTCCACGGTCCACAGCCGGTCCCGCTGCTCCAGGAATGCGAGTACCAGTTCATCCTTGGATGCAAAGTGCCGGTAGAACGTTGCCTTGGCCACGCCGGCGCGGCTAATCAGCTCATTGACGCCCACATCGCGGATCCCGCGGCGGGCGAAGAGCTCGTAGGCCGTATCGACGATCCGCTGCCGTGCGTCGGCACCACTGATTACGGCCTCACCCGCCAGGGCAGGCCGGACCGGTGCAGGATCTGGCATGGGGTTCATTGCAAATAGTCTAGCGCAAAGGGGAGACAGACTTGTCTGTCTAAGATAAAATTCTCTTCATTCCGGTCGGTTGAATTCCCAGGCGTTTGAGCCAGAGCGCTTGAGCCACAGGAGGGTAAGAGATGCCGAAGAAATTGTTGTCAGCCGTAGAAGCCCGTCAGGGCGATCCATGGCCGGCGCGGTCCGGGATCCATGCCGTTGGGGGGCCCGCACGCGGGCGCGTGAATCTTGAGCCGATTCGCCACCAGTCGTGGGAAATCATCAATGCAATCCTGACGGACACCGATCCGGAAGGGTCCGAAATCCGCAATCAGCTGCGCCGTTGCCTTAACAAGAACCAAGGCAACCCTGAGAGGGCTTTGCTCATGCACCTCATGTCAATGCCGGGCCGCACCGCGCCCGTCATCTTTGATTAAGTCCCGCCTGCCGCACCACTTCGCCCCAGGACTGCTGTGCCAGGTCGGCAACCGCTGCCAGGATGTCCGACGGCGGCAGGGAAAGATCAAGCGGGTACTCCACCACATCGATATCCGTATTAAGGATGCGGCGAAGCTTCATTTCCCCCGCGCCTGCGTACACCAGCCAGGCGGTCGGGACGCGTAAAGCCGTGCAGTAGGCCAGCATCTGGAAATGGTCCGCGGACAGGGACGCGCCCTGGTCAGTCGCGGCCCGGTACTTCGTGTCGTAGACCACCACGGGACGGCCGCCGAGCAGGTGCACGGCGTCCGGGTTCACCGTGAGCCGGTCGGAATCGCGCACAGCCTCGTTCAGCAGTGCGTTGTACTGCAGCCGCATCTCCCCGGGATAGGCCGCCATGGCTTCGCGGAGGGCCGTGCCCACAAAGTCCTCGAAGACCTGCCCCATGTCCACCACGAACGACGCCGTCTGCTGCTTCCCGTCACCCGCCTCGGCTGAGGCGTTGCGCAGGATCACTTCGGAGAGGCGGAGCACCGCGTGGTACCGGGCGTTCATCCTGGTGGCCTGCCACGGCGGCAGTGGCGCTCCGGGCCGAAGGCGCGTGACGGCGTCGAGCTTTCCCAGCAGCAGCCGCAGGCGGCTCTGGACGTCCGGCCGGACGCGCGGGACCCTGGCCATGCGCTCCAGGGCAGCGCGCAGGATGCGGTTCTCGGCAATGTCTTCGGTGAACTCGTCATAGGAAACTTCCAACGGCACCAGCATTCCGGGCCGGCGCGAAATCTGGTCCGAGATCCGGATCCGGCCCTTCACTGTCCGAAGTGATTCGTCCACGGTGAGGTAGCCCTGCAGGACTCCGCGGCTCAGGGCGCGGTCTGCCAGCTGGGCCAGCGACACGGCCAGCGCGCTCCACAGATCCGAGTCCTCGACGGCGGCCACCGGGTCGTCGCGGAAGCCCTGGTTTCCCGCATAGCTGAGGAGGAACAGCAGCCGGCTGAGGCCCAGGCGGTCCTTGGGCCGCACTTCCAGCTGCACGGTCGGCGTCCGCACCGACCCGACCATGCCCACCGGCTCGATCCTGAACAGGCCCATCCCCATGGGAGACGCCTTGGCCAGGCCGCTGGCGTTCACGAACGCGGCGCTGGCGGCGTCAAGCTTGTCCACCACGCCGCCGGACAGCTCGTCCAGCACGATGTGGCGGACGGCCTTACCGGCACTGGAAGGCTGGCGTGCCGGCCGCGGCGGCACGGCGGCAGGCGCCAGTCCGGTGTTAGCGGACAGCAATCCGTTAGCGGGACGCAAGGCGGCCCAGCAGCTGCTCAAGCCCGAAGCGCTCCTGCAGCTGGGCCCGGTTCAGCTGACCGTGGTAGTGCTCTTCCAGGAGCGGCATGAGCTCGTATTTCCAGATCCGGCGCAGGCCCGTAGGAGTCTGGGCTGCCTTCTTCATGAAGTAGGACGGGCCGATCATGAGGTCGCGGTCCCATTCGTCAATCGCGTCGTTGAGGGCGTCCAGGAGGAGGGCAGGGGTGGTGTCCAGGTTCCGGGCCTGGAGGAAGCGGAGCAGTGAACCCTTCACCGGTTCAGTTTTGGGGTGCAGCTCAATGAAGGAGAAACGCCGGCGGATGGCGGCGTCCATCATGGCGATCGACCGGTCCGCGGTGTTCATGGTGCCGATGATGTACAGGTTGTCCGGGAGCGTGAACGGCTCGTTGGGGCTGTACTGCAGGTAGATCCGGTCGTCCCGGTATTCCAGCAGGAAGTACAGCTCACCGAACACCTTGGCCAGGTTGGCGCGGTTCATCTCATCGATGATGAGGAAGTAGGGCTTGTTTTCGTTGCCGGGCTTGGCCGCCTCTTCCGCAAGGCGGCGCAGCGGACCGGCCACGAGCTTGAAGGACACCCGCCCCTCGTCGGTCTTGTCCGGCCGGAAGCCTTCGAAGAAGTCCTCGTAGGCATACGACGGGTGGAACTGCACCAGCTTGACGCGTTCATCGGTGCTGTCCCCGGCAAGTTGGGCCGCCAGGTGTTTGGCCAGGTAGGTCTTGCCCGTTCCGGGCGGGCCGTAGAGAACCAGCTGCCGGTTCTCCTCCAGGAGTTCCGCGATTTCCTGCAGCGGTTCCAGGTCCATGTGCAGGGACGCCGCGAACTCCTCCGTCAGGGGGCGGAACCCCTCCGGAACGGGTTCGACGACGGCGGCAGGCTCGGCGGCGTCGTCGGCCTCCGCTTCCGCTTCGGCCGGCAGTAGCGCCTGCAGCGCCTGCACCACCCGGGTGACGTCCACGATGACCCCAGGGGTGGTCAGCTGGCGCTGCACGTGGCGGGGCAGGTCGGCCATGCTGTGGGCGTCGTCGAACCAGCGGACCTTGCGGCGCATCCGGCGGTTGTCCTCGTTATGCTCCGGCTCGCCCAGGACCCCGCCCAGGCGGACAACGCCGGCGTGCTGGTACAGGACCAGGTCGCCCGGCTTCATCACCGTGAGGAAGGCAAAAACCGCGGTCTTGTTGTCCTCGCGCTCCACGTAGCCCAGGTGCTTGTAGTCCTCATCGACTGCGTGCTGCACAACGCCGGCGGTAACGCCCGCGTCCAGGAGGCGCAGATGCTCGACGTCGAGCGTCACCTTCTCCTCCCCGTGCCATGCCGCCAGGAGGTCCTTGACGTCGTGGTGCGTGCGCAGGAGCCACGCGCGGCGCCCCGGGTCGCCCACCTTGCGCCACTGGCTCACGAGCTGGCGGGCGTACCAGTCGATCCGCTGGCCGGCCTGCTTGTCCAGGTAGAGGCGGATGCGGTGGATATCGGCGGTGATTTCCGCTTCGCTGTCACCCTTCGCGCCGCCCACGAGGGAAGCGAAGGCATCCCTGATTTCCTGCCGCTCCACGTCGGCAACCACCGGTTCGAAGTAGCTTGGCCAGGCAAGGTATTCGATGCTGCGGCGGATCGCCGGCTGGTCATCCGGTGTTCCGGACGCAAGCTGGTGGAACACGAGGGGATCCCTCAGCGCCTTGGCCACGGCATTCGTGGACTGCTGGTCAACGTGCTGCACGAAACGGCACAGCCACTTCAGGTGGTCCCAGATGGTCCAGTTGAATTCGGCGGTGCGGTCACGGATGACTCCGTGGTCCGTCATGCCCTGGTACAGCTCGTCCGGCAGTTCCAACGGCGGTTCCAGCCAGGAGGCAGCCTCGGCCACCCGGGCACGCTTGACCTTCAGCGATTTGACCTCGTGGGCCAGCGGCAGCGACTGCAGGAACAGCAGCTCAACGGCCAGCTGCTTGGCCGGGCGGGAGGCATCGGCAAGGTTCTGCCGGAGGTTGGTCATCATCGGAGCCTTGGAGTCCGCCACGCCCCGCTCCAGCCGCTCCAGCAGCTCCGAAGCAGCGGCAGTGGTCCACGTCTGGGTGCGTCCGTCCAGCGCTGACGGCTTACCCTGCAGGCCGGCACCCAGGACAAACCACGCCGCGTCCTCGATCTCCTTGGAGATTCCGGGGGCGCGGGTCATGGCAGGCTTCGCGGTGGGGGTCATGCCTTCAAATTTACAGGGTTAACCTGAACGGCAGCACCACGGATTCGCCAGGTTACTGCCTGGTAGAACGCGCGGGCCTTATGGCTTATGGCCCTACCAGCGGGGACGGAACGGCCATAGGCTGGCGCCACAAAAGGAGCGTTCCATGACTTTTCAAGACCTCACCACGAAGATGTTCACGGCCATCCGGGGAACCGGGCTCAGCCGGGGACCGGACCGGTGGATCGGCGGGGTGTGCGGCGGAATAGCCGCCAAACTGGGCGTGGACCCCAATGCAGCAAGGATCGTCTTCCTGGTCCTGGCCCTGGTGCCCGGCCCGGCCGTCACGTTCTACATCTGGGCCTGGATCCTGCTGCCGGACAGCACCACGAACCGCATCTACCTGGAGTCCTGGCTCAACAGCTGAACCGGCGCCGGTGAACTGCCAGGAGTCAACCGGCGCCGGTTCAGCCGGCAGCGCTAGCGGGCGGCGGGCAGGTTCTTGCGCCCGAAAGCGAAATAGCTTCCCGGACCGACGAAGTTGATCAGCGTGACGGCGCGCCACATCGCCTTGCTGCCGCGGATCTGCTCGGCGGGCCGCCGGGAAATATCGCGCTGGGCAGCAATCAGGAGGGAGAGCTGCACGGCAGCTGCCACCAGGGTCCCGACCCGTGCAAGCGGCGGCATTTCCTTCCAGGACTTCTTCTTTTTCTTCGTGGCCATGGCTGATGCTCCCTGATTCCGTTGGTGCGTGGGCTGGTTCAGTTGATGACTCCCGTTTGGTGCTTCGTACGGGCGATCATGTAGTGACGATACTAGGGAAGCAGCCCCGGCCAAGGTAGGGGCTTTGGGCTCAGGCCCTGAACGGCTCCAGCCGCTCCTTCTGTTTGGGAGTCAGGCGAAGCACCCTGCCGGTGGCCTCGTCCACGAAGGCCAGGTGGGTGGTGGCCTTGACGCAGTCCTCCCGGGTCACGGGGTCCTGCAACAGGTAGTGGATGTCGAAGCTGGCACCTTTGACGGCGCCGATCCACAAGTGGACCACTGCCGGCACGTTCCGGTATTCGAGGGTCTTCACGTAGCGGATCTTGTGCTCCACCACCAAGGCCATGGTGCCCTCTTCAACGTCGTTGAAGAGGGACACCTGCGGCGCGACGCCGGGCAGGCCCGCGCCGCGCGGCGGTCCGAAGGCAGCAATGCGGGCTTCTTCAAGAATCCGCACGATCTGGACATTGTTGATGTGGCCGTAGGCGTCCATGTCCCCCCAGCGCATGGGTACCAGGACCTCGATGCGCCGGCCGCTTGGCACGGCCCGGCCGGCGGCGCTCAGCTGCGCACCGCCGTCGAGTCTTCCGCCGAATCAGCCAGGGCCGCCTCGGCGTCTTCGCCCGCGAACTGGGACATGTACAGCCGGTGATAGGCGCCCTTGTGTTCCAGCAGGTCGTGGTGGCTGCCCTGTTCCACGATCCTTCCGGCTTCCATTACCAGGATGGTGTCGGCGTCGCGGATGGTGGACAGCCGGTGGGCAATGACAAAGCTGGTGCGGTCCGTCCGCAGGGCCGCCATGGCCTTCTGGACCAGGACTTCCGTGCGCGTGTCCACCGAGCTGGTTGCCTCGTCCAGGATGAGCAGGGACGGGTTGGCCACAAAAGCCCGTGCGATGGTGATGAGCTGCTTTTCACCTGCGCTGACATTGTTGCCTTCCTCATCGATGATCGTGTTGTATCCGTCCGGCAGCGCGCGGACGAACCGGTCCACGAATGTTGCCCGGGCAGCCTCCATGACCTGGTCCTCGGTGGCGTTGAGGTTCCCGTACCTGATGTTGTCGTAGATGCTGCCACCGAACAGCCAGGCGTCCTGCAGGACCATGCCCACCTTGGCCCGCAGTTCGGAACGGCTCAGGTGGGTGATGTCCACGCCATCGAGTGTGATGCTCCCCGAATTGAGCTCGTAGAACCGCATCACGAGGTTGACCAGCGTGGTCTTGCCGGCGCCGGTGGGGCCGACGATTGCCACGGTATGCCCGGGCTGGGCCGTGAAGGACAGATCCTCGATCAGGGGCTTGTCCGCCGAATAACTGAAGGTCACATGCTTGAACTCCACGTGGCCGTCGGTCTTGGCGGGCAGGTGCTCGGTGGCGGTTTCGGCATCCTGCTCCTCCGCATCCAGGAATTCGAAGACACGCTCCGCCGAGGCAACGCCGGACTGCAGCATATTCGCCATGCCAGCCATCTGTCCCAGCGGCTGCGTGAACTCCCGCGAGTACTGGATGAACGCGGTGGCATCGCCCAGGCTCATGCCGCCGGAAGCCACCCGCAACCCGCCCACCACTGCGATGCCAACGTAGCTGAGGTAGGAGAGGAACTGCATGACCGGCATGATCATGCCGGAGACGAACTGGGCTCCGAAGCTGGCTTTGTAGAGGGCTTCATTCCGCTCGTCGAAGCGTTCCAGCATGTCCGCGTCACGGCCGAAGACGCGCACCAGGTCGTGGCCGGAGAACGATTCCTCGATCTGGCCGTTGAGCTGGCCGGTGTTCTTCCATTGTGCGGCGAACAGCTTCTGGCTTCGCGAGCCGATGATCCCGGCTGCCACGCCGGACAGCGGGAGGGCTACGAGGGCGATGAGGGCCAGTTGCCACGACACGATGAACATCATGATCACGATGCCGATCACTGTCAGCGCGGAACTCAGCAGCTGCGCGAAGGCCTGCTGCAGCGCCTGTTGGATGTTGTCGACGTCGTTGGTGACGCGGGAAAGCGTGTCGCCGCGCTGGCGGGTGTCGAAGTAGTTCAACGGCAGCCGGTTGAGCTTTTTCTCGGTATCGTCACGCAATTTGCGGACCACACGCATCACCAGCATGTTCAGGACGTAGCCCTGCAGCCAAGTGAAGATGTTCGCCACGAAGTACATCACCAGCACCACGCTGATCAGGAACGACAACTTCTGGAAGTCGATCCCCACCCCGGGAATGAGTTCCATCTTGGAGATCATGTCCGCGAAGTTGTTTTCGCCTTGGGCGCGCAGCCCGTCGACGAACTGGTCCTTGCTGACTCCGGCGGGCAGCTGCTTGCCCACCACTCCCCCGAAGATGACGTCCATGGCCTGCCCCAGGATCTTGGGGGCAATGACGTTGAGGACGACGGCGACCGTCACCATGGCGAGCACGACGGCGATGCCGGCGGACTCGGGTTTCAGCAAACCCATCAGGCGCTTGGCGGACGGCCAGAAGTGCTCTGCCTTCTTCGCGGGCGCCCCGCCGAACATGTCGCCGTCGGCCTCGGTGGGCTTGTACTCCTCTTCGTAGAAATCTTCGTCTTCCGCGGGAACTGGTTCCTGGCCGGCGGCGAGTTTTTCGTTGGTGCTCATGCCACTTCCTCCGCGGTCAGCTGCGACTCGACAATCTCCTGGTAGGTGGTGGAATTCTGCAACAGTTCCTCGTGTGTGCCCCGGTCCACGATCCGGCCGTTGTCCAGCACCAGGATCTGGTCGGCGTCAGCAATGGTGGACACCCGCTGTCCCACAATGATGACCGTGGCATCCGCCGTCTTGGCCCTGAGCGCGCGGCGAAGCCGGGCGTCCGTGGCAACGTCGAGCGCCGAGAACGAGTCATCAAAGAGGTACACCTTGGGCCGGGTCACCAGCGCCCTGGCGATGCACAGGCGCTGGCGCTGGCCTCCCGAGACGTTGGTGCCGCCCTGGGCGATCCGGGAACCCAGACCGTTCTTCTTTTCCCGGACGAAGTCGGCAGCCTGGGCCACTGTGAGCGCGTCCCACAGCTCCTCGTCCGTGGCCTCGGTCTTGCCGAAGCGCAGGTTGTGCTCGATGGTCCCGGAGAAGAGGTACGGCCGCTGAGGCACCATGGCCACCCTGCCGGTGATTTCGGAGCGATCGAGGTTGGTGATGGAAACGCCGTCGAGCAGTACCTCGCCGGACGCGACATCGTACAGCCGCGGCAGCAGCGACAGCAGGCTGGTCTTGCCGGCGCCGGTCGACCCGACGATGGCCACGGTCTGGCCGGGCTCGGCAGTGAAGCTGATGTCGCTCAGGACGGGCTCTTCGGCCCCGGGGTAGGCGAACGAGACGTTGCGGTATTCCACCCGTCCGGTCCGCTGGGCGGGCGCCACCGGCGCCGTCGGTTCGTGGATGGAGGGTTCGACGTCGAGTACCTCACCAATGCGGTCCGCGCAGACCGAGGCGCGCGGAATCATCATGGCCATGAACGTGCCCATCATGACCGCCATGAGGATCTGCAACAAGTACTGCAGGAAGGCTGTCAGGGAGCCCACCTGCATCTCCCCGGCATCCACGCGCTGGCCGCCGAACCACAGCACGGCGGCCGTGGAGACATGCAGGATCATGCCGATGGCGGGGAACATCAGGACGAACAGGGCGCCAATCTTCAGGGAGACGTCGGTGAGTTCGCGGTTCGCTTCGCCAAATCGCTGCGTCTCGTGCGGTTCGCGGACGAACGCTCGGACCACTCGGATGCCGATGATCTGCTCGCGGAGAATGCCGTTGATGCGGTCGATCTTCGTCTGCATGGAGCGGAACAGCGGCATGAGGCGGACCACGAGGTAGCCCACCACGGCAATCAGCACCGGTACGGAAACCCACACCAGCCAGGACAGGCTCAGGTCCTCGCGCAGGGCCATGACGATGCCGCCGATGCACATGATGGGCGTGGCCACCATGAAGTTCAGCCCCATCAGCATGAGCATCTGCACCTGCTGGACATCGTTGGTTCCGCGCGTGATCAAGGTTGGGGCACCGAACACGTTGACGTCCCTGGCCGAAAAGCTGGTCACCTTGCGGAAGACGCCGCGCCGCAGGTCCCGGCCGAACGCCATGGCCGCTTTGGAGCCGAAGTACACGCCGGCGATGGCGGTGGCCACTTGCACCAGCGCGACCCCGAGCATGAGCCCGCCCGTTCGCCAGATGTAGTCGGTGTCCCCCCGGGAGACGCCCTCGTCGATGATTTGTGCGTTCAGGCTCGGAAGGTAGAGGGCCGCGATAGTGGATGCCAGCTGGAAAAGTATGACTGCCGCGATATACGGCAAATACGGCTTGGAATAGCGCCGTATGAGGGTGACAAGCATGCCCGGGAGTCCTTTGGGAAGTGCGCGGAGTGAGTGCAGGAAGTAATACCAGCGGGGGCTGACATTCTCAGCCTTCCCACTCTACGAAATCCGTTGCCTATGCGAAACAATGCCCGCCAAATATCATCCGAATTGCGTATCGATGGTGCAGAAACTAAAGCTTCCCACGTGTCCCTTGTTACGGGTGAAACGGGTGTTGTCCCTCGGTTCCAAGGGGTCCGGCTGTGAAAAACGGGTATCAGGTCAAGTACCGGTTACTCGCGACTACTCCAGTGCCCGGAGCCTAGCGTGAAGGGGTCAGTTAGTTGACAACTCTGCAGGAGAGTCGCAGGTGATCTGGGCATCTACGAACAACGGACGGCTCCTCCGTGTGCCTCCCGTTCCCGCAGTCTGGTCAGTCCCCAATGATCCAGATGGAGAATCCCATGAAGAGAATCCTCGCAACTGCCGGAATCGCAGGCATTGCATTAATAGGCGTCACGGCTCCGGCAAATGCCGGCGACAAGGGCGATGACGACAACAAGAAGGTCAGCATTTGCCACGCCACCGGCTCCGAATCGAACCCGTATGTTCACATCACGGTCAGCGAAAACGCGGTGAACGGAAATGGCGGCCATGCCTCGCATGAAGGCGACTTGATTCCGGCACCGGCGGCCGGCTGTCCAAGTGGTGAAGGACACGGCGGAGGCGGTGGCGGCAAGGATGATGACGACTGGGGCCACGGCCCGGACAAGATCACCATCTGCCACGCCACGGGATCTGAAACGAACCCGTACGTCATCATCACCATTCCGGAAAAGGCCTGGTGGAACGGACACAAGGACGGACACAACGGCCGAGCCGACATCTACCCGGTCCCGGCCGGTGGTTGCGTCGCAGAAGAAGAGGAAGAAACACCCCCGGTGGTCGTACCGCCCGTTGTTGTACCCCCGGTCGTCACTCCGCCGGAGGTGACACCCCCGGCAGTGACTCCGCCTGCGGTGACACCGCCGGCTGTTACTCCGCCGGCACAGACTCCTGCGGGAGCCGCAGCGGCGCCCGTCGGAGCGGCGGCAGCAGTAGTGCCGGTGGTCAACCGCGGGTTCAACGCCCAGACAGCTGCCGGAAGCCAGCCCGAGACCGGAATGCCGGCCTGGTTCGGCGGCCTGGCGGCCCTCCTTGGGGCAACGGGGCTCATTGCCCTGAGGCAGCGGGGACGCCTGCAGGACGCGCCCGGATCCAAGTAAGGCCGATTCTGCGGTGAGGACGGGCATCCGCCACCACGGTGCGATGCCCGTCCAACACCACTATCCATGGAGGAATCCCGATGCCCTTCCCTGGCCACAAGCCGGTTGACAGCCCGCCCTTCGGCAGCAGCCGGCCTGCTGCCGCGGAGGCGGGCGAGCGCCAGTCCCGTCAGGGCGGCGCTTTTAGCCGCAACCGGCTCCAGCGCCTGCGGGAGAAGTTCCCGTGGCTCAGGCGCCGCTCGCTCAACCGTGGCGACCGGCTGTTGCTGCTCGCCGGCGTCGTGGCCTTTTTCGTCCTGACATTCCTGCCGGGAATCGTGTCAGCCGGAAACACCTCCGGCGGCGCCGGACTCCACCTGGAAGCTGCGCCGTATTCACGGGCCGCCACCCCGGTTTCACCTGCCCATGCCGTCCCGCCTGATACCTTCGCTTGGACCGGAAAGGGCTCGGCGGCGGAGGGCAGCAAGGGCGCTGCGGCCGCGCCCGCAGCGCAGCAACCGCCGCTGACCATTCCCAGCTACCCGCCGGCCGCGGCTCCCACCAGGATCGTGTACCCGGCGGCCGGGCTGGACGTCACCATCCATCCACTGACCCCGACGCCGGAGGAACTGGATTCCCAGGCGATAGTGCCGCCGATTACCGTTGACGGCTACTGGGTCACGAACTTCGGCATGCCTGGCGCCGGGTCCACCAACACCACCTACATCCTCGGCCATAGCTGGGAGGGCCGTGACGCTCCGTTCAACCGGCTCAGCGCCGCGAGCGCCCCGGGGGATACCTTCGAAGCCACCACCGCCACCGGAACCATGCGGTACAGGGTGGAGTCCGTGGACACGTACGTGAAGTCGAGCCTGAAGGACAGCCCGATCTGGACCGGCGTTCCCAACCGGCTGGTCCTTATCAGCTGCTACACCGAGGACCCGTGGGGCAAGAACGTGGTGGTGGTCGCCTCCCCCGTCCCGGAGCCCTGACGACGGCGACGGCGGCACCCGGCCGCCGTCGCCGTCGTACGTTCTGTGTTTGAACGGTGCCCGTGGTTACTCGCTGCGGTGCCGTCCGTGCGTTGCGATATAGTCAGCCGCCGCGCGCTGCAGCTTCCGTTCCTTGGCCAAGCGGCGCCGGAGGGTGGTGAGCTGCCCGCTGATGCGCGACTGCTCGGCAGCGATCTCCCGCTGTTCCGCCGATTGCGCCTGGACGGCACGCAAAGCCTCTGCCAGCTGCAGCTGCTGCTCCGCCAGCAACTGCTGGGTCTGGAGCAGGAGGGGCACGACGTCGGCGGCTTCAGGCCGGGGCTCGGCCACGATGGTCCGGGCACGCGACCGATAGCCTTCCCTCGCTCCGGCCGGGGAGTCGCCGCCGAGGCTGCCGTTGTCCTCTGCCGGGACGTTGTGGTCCTGCCGTGCCGCTTCCGGGAAGCGTGACTCGTGGGCACGCTGCCTGCTGAGGACCTCGATGAACTCCCGGTCAAGGTCCACGATGCCCGGGCCGCCGGCGATGCCAGTGGTGCCATCGTGGGCGGCTGCATTGTCCGCGGATGGTGCGCCGTTTGCGGGCCCGGCACCGTTGGCGGATGCCGCCGGCACGATGTCCACGGTCCGGCGCAGCGGCTGTTCCTTGATGAAGAGGATTGCCACAAGGGCGATGATGCCGATCACCGCGGAGATCAGGAAGATCTCGGCCGTCGCGTCGCCGTAGGCCGCCCGCATGATGTCCCGGATCGGGGCCGGCATGTCCTGGAGGTCCATGCTGGCTCCCGCGGATCCGCCGGTGGCAGGAATCCCGGCCGCGGCGAGTCCTTCGGTAGCCAGTTCCTTGACGCGGTTGGCCAGCACTGCCCCCAGCACGGACACTCCGATCGCGCCGCCCACCGAACGGAAGAACGCCACGGACGCGCTGGCGGTGCCGATGTCGGTGGCCCGGACAGTGTTCTGCACCGCCAGCACGAGGTTCTGCATCAGCAGGCCGAGCCCGAGGCCCAGGACTGCCGTGTAGAGGCCGGTCAGCCAGAGTTCGGTGGTGTGGTCGATGGTTCCGGCCAGTCCCAGTCCGCCGATCAACAGGATGGAGCCGGCAACCAGGTAGCGCTTCCACTTGCCGGTGCGGCTGATCAGCTGGCCTGACAGGACGGACCCGATGAGGTTGCCGGCGATCATGGGCAGCGTCAGCAGGCCTGCTTCGGTGGGTGTGGCCCCGCGGGCCACCTGGAAGTACTGGCCCAGGAAGGCGGAGGACCCGAACATGCCGACGCCTACTGCGACGGAAGCGAGGATGGCCAGGGCGGTAGTGCGTTCGCTGATGATCTTGAGCGGGATGATGGGCTGCTCCACCCTGGATTCCACGACGACGAGGAGGGCCAGGAGCAGCACGCCGCCGCCCACCATGGCGGCCGTCTGCCAGGACCACCAGTCGTAGTACTCCGGGTTGCCGGCGAAGGACACCCAGATCAGCAGCAGGCTGACGCCTGAAGTGAGCAGGATGGAACCGAGCCAGTCGATCTTCGCGTGGCGCTTGACGTGGGGAAGCTTCAGGGTGATCTGCAGCAGGATGAGTGCGATGACCGCCAGCGGAACACAGACAAAGAAGGTCCAGCGCCAGCCGAGCGGGCTGTCCACGATGAAGCCGCCCAGCAGCGGGCCGCCGGCGGTGCCCACGGCCATCACGCCGCCCATGTAGCCGGAGTACTTGCCGCGGTCCCGGGGCGGGATGATGGAACCGATGATGGCCTGCGCCAGCGCCGTGAGTCCGCCCATGGCGACACCCTGGATGACGCGGGCGGTCAGCAGCAGCGGGATCGTTTCGGACAGGCCCGCCATGACGGAGCCGGCCACGAAGATCACAATGCTCAGCTGGACGAGAAGCTTCTTATCGAAGAGGTCGGCGAGCTTGCCCCAGATCGGCGTGGTGGCGGCGTTGGCCAGGAGGGCAGCCGTGATGACCCATGCGAAGTCCGTCTGGGTGCCCTTGAGCTCGGACATGATGGTCGGCAGTGCGTTGGCCACGATGGTGCTGCTGATGATCGCGGTGAAGAAGGCGGCCAGCAGGCCGGTGAGGGCCTCCATGATCTGGCGGTGGCTCATCGCTGCCTGGGGCGCCGGTGCGTGCGGCTGCGGGGATGGCGGTGGTGTCGTAGACAAGGCCCGGGACGGACCGGTGGCTGTAGCGTGGCTGGCCATGTGCAGCTCCTAAACGATTGGAATGATTTCGGTGGATCCGGCCGTCTTTGCCCGGGCTGAGTCCCTGAGGGATTCAGCAAGTTTTTTCAGGGTTTTCGCGGTTTCTTCGGCGTCGATCTCGCTCCAGTCCTGCAGGTAGCCCTGGAGTGTTGCCGTGCGCTGCTGTTCGATTTCGCGCAGCTTGGCCGCCCCGGCCTCCGACAACGCCACCAGCTGCGCACGCCCGTCCTCCGGATCGGGCCGGCGGACAACGAGGCCGTGCTCTTCAAGATCGGCGATGTGCCGGCTCAGTACGGGAGCGCTGACCCCGAGCCTCGCGGCGAGGTGCGTGGCCCTGGACTCGCCCTCCCCCACGAAGCGGAGGACGCCCTGGAGCGCCACCCCGGTTTCCTGCCCGCGCATGTTTGAGACGGCGACGCAGCGGACCGCCCGTTGGAGGTCGAAAATCTGGTAGACGAGATCGGCCGCGGTTTCTGGTGCAACTGCCATGCTGAATAACCCCTTTGCTTGCCTTAGGCAACCATATCTCAAAATGGTTGCTTTGGGAAACTAAGGAAGAGGCTCGCAGGGTGGTCCGGCCCTTAAACACCAAGCGCGAACGGACACTTGAGGCCCCAATTCCGGGTGGAAATGGGGCCTCAAATGCCCGTTCGCGCTGTGCGGCGGGGGTGTGCTGACGGAACTGCTAGACGTCCAGGTGGGTGGGACCGAACATCTTGAGCAGGGTTTCGACGACGACGACGTTCGGTCCGTCCGCGGCGAAGCCCGCCTTCAGCGCATCCCCCACGTTCTCCGGGGCAACCCGGACGGCCGGGACGCCGAAGGCCTCGGCGAGCTTGACGAAGTCGGGCCGGGCCAGTTCGGTGGCGGTGGCCTTGCCGAACGCGCCCACCATGTACTCGCGCAGGATGCCATAGCCGCCGTCGTCCACGATCAGCCAGGTGACCGGCACGTTGTGCTGCCTGGCGGTGGCCAGTTCGGAGATGGAATACATGGCCGAACCGTCACCGGACACTGCGAGAACACGTCCCGGCTTGCCCGTCGTTTCCAGCCCCACGGCCCCGCCGATGGCGGCGGGGAAGCCGAAGCCGAGGCCGCCGGCGCCCTGGGCGGAGTGGAACTGGCCCTCGCGGGCGTCCCAGCAGCTCCAGCCCCAGTATGCGGAAATGGTCATGTCCCAGAAGGTCTGCATGTCCGCGGGTACGGCCTCGCGGATGTCTGCCATGAACTTCAGTTCCTTGCCGAGATCCTGGGACTCCAGCCGGGCTTTGACCTTGGCCAGGGATTCCTTGACGAGCTCTTCCGGTGATGCACCGTGCCAGTCGGGGCTGGTTTCGACAGGCTCGACCACCAGGGCAGCGTCCAGCGCAGCGAGCGCCTGGCCGGCGTCGGCGCGGATGCCAAGGCCGGGCCGGTTGGATTCCAGGACCCGGGGTTCGGCGTCGATCTGGATGATCCGGCCTCGCGGTTCGAAGGTGAAGTAGTTGGACGTGACCTCCCCGAGCGAGGATCCCACGACGATCAGCACGTCCGCGTCCTCGAGAAGGTCCGTCATGTACCGGTCCTCGATCCAGGACTGAAGCGAGAGTTCATGGTTCCACGGGAACGCGCCGTTGCCGCCGGGAGTGCAGATCACCGGAGCCCTGAGCTTTTCCGCGATCGAGAGAAGCGATTTCTCGGCCCGGCCGCGGCGCGTGCCGCCGCCTGCGATGATGGCCGGACGTTCCGCCGTCGACAGCCATTTCACTGCCTCGCGGACAAGCTCCACCCGTGGCGGGTTGTCCGCCGCATCGGCGAGGGCATCCTCCACCGGCGGGACCATGATGGGATCCAGCAGCACATTCTGCGGGATCTCCAGCCAGACGGGGCCCTGCGGCGAGGAAATCGCTTCGGTCCAGGCGTCCTGGATGGCCGAGGGGATCCCGGAGGCGTGCTGGATCAGCCGCTGGCTCTTGGTGACATTCGCGGCCGAGGCCTTCTGGTCATCAAGCTGGTGCAGCATGCCCTTGCGGCGGGCACCGAGTCCGTCCAGCGGAATCTGGCTGGCCACCACCACCATGGGCACACCCGTGGCGTAGGCTTCCTGCAGCCCGGCCAGGGACGTCAGCGCGCCCGGGCCGGTGGACAGGAACAGCACGCCCACCTCACCGGTGGCACGGGAGTAGCCGTCCGCGGCGAAGGCCGAGTTGTTTTCCACCCGCGAGGACACGAAGTGCAGGTTTCCCCGGCCCATCGCATCGAACAGGCCCAGCGCGTGCTGGCCCGGAATGCCGAAGACGGTCTTCGCCCCCAGCGCTTCAAGGGTTTCGACGACGAGGTCCCCGCCGTTGCGGACGCCGGTCACGGGGAGACGCCGGTTTCGACGCGCTGGGGAGTGCTCGCTGCGAAGCCTGCCTGGCGCCGTTCTTCCTGCCCGAGGGCCTGCGCGGCGTAGCCGTTAGGGGCGCCGAACCTGTTGCCCTCGACGGCGGAGTCCGCCATCAGGGTGACGAGTTCGTAGGCTACGTGGCTGGCCGCGACACCGGTGATTTCCGCGTGGTCATAGGCCGGTGCGACCTCAACGATGTCCGCACCCACGAGGTTCATGCCGCGGAAGCCGCGGATGATCTCCAGCAGTTCACGGCTGGTGATGCCGCCGGCTTCCGGTGTGCCGGTACCCGGCGCGTGCGCCGGGTCCAGGACGTCGATGTCAACGGAGATGTACAGCGGCCTGTTGCCGATGCGGTCGCGGACCTTGGCCACGGTTTCCAGGACGCCCTGGTAGTAAACATCCGCGGAGGTGACGATGCCGAAGCCGAAGCGGTGGTCGTCGTCGAGATCCTTCTTGCCGTACAGCGGGCCGCGGGTGCCGATGTGGCTGATGGCCTCGGTGTCCAGGATGCCTTCCTCGACGGCGCGGCGGAACGGCGTGCCGTGGGTATATTCGGCGCCGAAATAGGTGTCCCAGGTGTCCAGGTGGGCATCGAAGTGCAGCATGGCCACCGGTTCGCCGGCGCGCTCGGCGGCGGCCCGCAGCAGCGGCAGCGCAATGGTGTGGTCCCCGCCGAGGGTGACCAGCTTGCTGCCGCCCGCCGTCAGGTCGAGGGCATTCTGCTGGATGGTTTCGATGGCCTCGTTGATGTTGAACGGGTTGACGGCCATGTCTCCGGCGTCCGCGACCTGGACGTTTTCGAAGGGGCTGACGTCCCACGCGGGGTTGTAGGGGCGCAGCAGCCGGCTGGCCTCGCGCACATGGTTGGCGCCGAAGCGGGCACCCGGGCGGTAGGAGACGCCGGAGTCGAAGGGGACTCCCACCACCGTGATGTCCGCCTTGGCCACCTGGTCCAGCCGGGGCAGGCGGGCGTAGGTTGCGGCCCCTGCATAGCGGGGAATACGGGATGAATCGATGGGGCCAAGGTTGCCGTTGGCCTCGATGCGCAGCTCTTCCAAAGGAACGCCTCTCCTTCGAGGATGGATCGGTTGTGTGACACCCATCATACACTCTAGTTTCCTGTTGTGCATCAAGTGTTTACCAAACCCACCCGCTGCTTACCCGCTGCTTTAGTCGATGGCGGAGGAGCCCCTCTCCCCCGTCCGCACCCGCACGGCGTCGGAAACGGAAATGGTCCAGATTTTTCCGTCACCGAAGCGGCCGGTGCTGGCTCCGGCTTCGATGGCCGCCATCACGCCGTCCATGGCCTCCTCCGTCACCAGCACCTCCACCCGGACCTTCGGCAGGAGGTCCGAGCTGTATTCGGTTCCGCGGTAGACCTCCACATGGCCGCGCTGCTGGCCATAGCCGCTTGCCGGACTCACCGTCATGCCGTTGACCCCGAACCCCTCAAGGGCGGCTCTGACCGTCTCAATCTTTTCCGGCCGGACGATGGCCGTGATGAGTTTCATGTCCGCACCCTGCCCCGTTCATGCTGGCTCTGCTCGGTGCCGGCCGCGACAGTATCCGCGCCAGGATCGGCCGCTTCTGCCGCAACGGACTTGCCGTGCTGTTCGCCGGGATGAAAGGCCCCGCCCACCATGAGCAGCTCGTAGGCGGTTTCGGCATGCTCGGTGACGTCGATGCCGGAGCGTTCGTTGGCTTCGGACACCCGCATGCCCATCGTCTTGTGGATGGCGTATCCGATCAGGGTGGTCATAATGGCGCTCCAGGCTGTGACGATCAGCGCCGTGAGGACCTGCGGCCAGAACTGCGTCAGGCCCCCGCCGTAGAAGAGCCCGCCCTCGGTCTTGGTGGACGGCACGGCGAAGAATCCCAGCGAGAGGGTGCCCCACAGTCCGCCAACGAAGTGCACTGCCACCACGTCAAGGGAGTCGTCGAGGCCGATCCGGAACTTGAGGCCCACTGCGAGGGCGCAAACCGCACCGGCCACGGCCCCGATCAGGATGGCACCGACAGGATCGACGAAGCCGCAGGCCGGAGTGACCGCAACCAGGCCCGCCACGGCCCCCGAGGCGGCACCGAGCGATGTGGCGTGACCGTCCCGGAGACGCTCGATGAGCAGCCAGCCCAGCAGGGCCGCGCTGGTGGCCAGCAGGGTGTTGGTCCAGGCCAGCCCTGCAATGGCATCGGCGGCGAGCTCAGAGCCGGCATTGAAGCCGAACCAGCCGAACCACAGAAGCCCTGCGCCGAGCATCACGAACGGCAGGTTGTGCGGGCGGATATTGGGGTCCTTCATGAAGCCCAGGCGTTTCCCGAGCACGACGGCGAGCATCAACCCCGCGATGCCCGCGTTCATGTGCACTACGGTTCCGCCGGCGAAGTCGAGTGCGGAGATCTTGCTGCCCACGATGCCCGTGGCGCCGAAGAGTCCGCCACCCCACACCCAGTGCGCGATCGGGGCGTAGACGAGGGTCACCCACAAAGCGGCGAAAAGCAGCCACGGTCCGAACCTGACCCGCTCAGCCACGGCACCGCTGATCAGCGCGACAGTGATGATGGCGAACGTGGCCTGGAACCCGATGAAGACCATGTCCGGGAGCCCGGGCGCCTTGCCGCCGATGCTGCTGGTCAGTCCGCTCAGCCCGGGGTTGGCGAACGGATCCCCGACGAGCCCGGCCATGGTGTCGGGTCCGAAGGCCAGCCCGTAGCCCCACAGCGCCCAGACGACGGCAACAACACCCATGGCGCCGAAGCTCATCATCATGATGTTCAGGACGGATTTCATCCGCACGAGGCCCCCGTAGAAGAATGCCAGGCCGGGCGTCATCAGCAGGACCAGGGCGGAAGCCGCCAGCATCCAGGCCGTGGCGCCGGGATCGAGCGCCGTGGGATCCACTGCCATTCCCACATTGAGTAAAGAGATGTTCATTTTGGGAGCCTTCCTTAAGAAGAAGTGGCGCTCCTGGGCGCCGACTAAGGCGAGACCATTCAAAACAATGAGACAAGCGGATCGTTCCCCGAATCCGACGCTACAACGGCAGTGTTTCCGCCATGGCCGAGATGTTTTTCGGGGAGGTTAAACAGCGGCTCCGGGCATGAATCCTGCGTTTCCGGCAGGTTTCCGTTATGTGACGTACATCTCACCACGGCGTGACCGCAATCACAGGGGCCGTAAAGGTTTCGTTAAAGCCGGCATCCCCCGCGCTTTCCCGGGCCTACGCTCCAATCAGGAGCAGCGCCCCTGACCGCCGACGGCCGAAGGCGCTGCGTGAAAGGATACCGTGACCACGCTCACCAGGCCGCCGGCCGACCCCTCGGACAGGTTCACCCGCAAGCCCCACCGCCTCCGGAGATGGCTGCTGGAGGGCATGCCCGAAGGATCCGGCAAACGCCAGGGGCCGCACGGCCAGCCGCAGGCGAACCACACGCCCCAGCCCTGGTGGAAAGTCATGTGCCTGACCGGCGTCGACTACTTCTCCACCCTCGGCTATCAGCCGGCCATCGCCGCCCTCGCCGCTGGAATGGTCTCCCCGCTGGCCACCGTGGTCCTGGTGGCAGTGACGCTCCTGGGCGCCCTCCCGGTGTACCGCAGGGTGGCCTCGGAAAGTCCGCGCGGCGAAGGCTCCATCGCCATGCTGGAACGGCTCCTGCCACGATGGGGCGGCAAGCTGTTCGTCCTGGCGCTGCTGGGTTTCGCCGCCACGGACTTCATGATCACCATCACCCTCTCGGCCGCGGATGCCAGCGCCCACGCCATCGAAAACCCGTTCGCCCCGGACTTCCTGCACGGTCAGGAAGTGGCCATCACGCTGGCATTGATTGCCGGGCTGGGCATCGTGTTCCTCCGCGGTTTCAAGGAAGCAATCAACGTGGCCGTCGTCCTGGTGGCAGTATTCCTGCTGCTCAATGCGGTCGTGGTGCTGGTGGGCATCGCCCATGTGTTCAGCGAAGCCCACGTGGTCACCGACTGGTGGGCTGCCCTCAACCAGCAGCACGGCAACCCGCTGGTGATGGTCGGCATCGCCCTGCTGGTCTTCCCCAAACTCGCACTGGGCCTGTCCGGCTTCGAAACAGGTGTTGCCGTCATGCCCCAGATCCAGGGCAGCCCGGACGACACCGAAGCAAGGCCCGAGGGCCGTATCCGTGGCGCGCACAAGCTCCTGACCACTGCCGCAGTGATCATGAGCGCGTTCCTCATCGCGTCCAGCTTCATCACCACGTTCCTGATCCCGGCAGCCGAGTTCCAGCCGGGAGGCAAGGCCAACGGCCGCGCCCTTGCTTTCCTGGCCCACCAGTACCTGGGCGACGGTTTCGGGACCGTGTACGACCTCAGCACCATTGCCATCCTCTGGTTCGCCGGGGCGTCTGCGATGGCGGGGCTCCTCAACCTGGTGCCGCGCTACCTTCCGCGCTTTGGCATGGCGCCGGCCTGGACCCGGGCCGTGCGGCCGCTGGTACTGGTGTTCACCGCCGTCGCCTTCCTCATCACGGTGGTGTTCGAGGCCGACGTCGAAGCACAGGGCGGCGCGTACGCCACCGGCGTGCTGGTGCTGATGACTTCCGCGTCCATCGCCGTCACATTGTCCGCCCGGCGCCGGCACCAACGCGGCCAGACGGTCGCCTTCGGCGCGATCGCCGTCGTCTTCCTCTACACGACAGTGGCGAACGTGGTGGAGCGCCCCGACGGCCTGAAGATCGCGGCGATGTTCATCCTCGGCATTGTGGTGGTCAGCTTCGCTTCCCGCGTCCGGCGGTCATTCGAACTTCGCGCCACCCACATCCGGCTGGACGAACGGGCCCTGGAGTTCATGGCGGCCAGCGAAGAGGGGCCCATCCGGCTCATTGCGCACGAACCCAAACACCTCAGCGCAGCAAGGTACCGGGCCAAGCTGGAGCATGCCCAGCTGGCCAACCACCTGCCCGTGGACAGCGATGCCATCTTCATCGAGATCCTGGTGGACGACAGTTCAGACTTCGAACAGGAGCTCGTGGTCACCGGTAAGGTCCGGCACGGCTTCCGCATCCTTGAGATCCACAGCAACAACGTGCCCAACACGCTGGCGGCCGTCCTGCTCCACCTTCGTGACGTCACGGGCCTGATGCCGCACATCTACTTCCGCTGGACCGAGGGCAATCCCCTGACCAACCTGACCCGGTTCCTCTTGTTCGGCGAAGGTGAGATCGCCCCTGTGACCCGGGAAGTGCTGCGCGAGGCCGAGCCGGACGTCACGCGCCGACCCTGGGTCCACGTGGGCTAGCTGACGGAACAGCCTTGGCGGATCAGCGGCTGGCTGCGGGGACCAGCACCCAGAGAACCTCGACGGCGTCGTCCGTAGGGTTGACCCAGGTGTGGGGCTCCCGGCCGGGGAACGTCACGGTGTCGCCGGTGCTGAGCTCGTATTCCTCGTTGGTCAGGATCAGCCGGATGCGGCCCCTGACCACGTGCAGGACATCGACATCGCAGTCCACTGCGTAGAGCTCGGATTCACCGCGGCCGCGCGGTTCGATCACGGCCTGGATGATCTGGACGCGCCGTTCGGAGCGGGCGGTGAGGAGTCGCTCGATGATGCCCTCGCCGCCCAGCGAAATCCGGGGGCCCTCGTCCTTCTTGGTCAGGTGCGTTTCCGGTGCCGCGAAGAGGTCGCCGATGGAGATCGAGAGCACCTGGCAGAGGGTCACGAGGGAAGCCACCGACGGCGAGGTCAGGTCGCGTTCCACCCGGCTAAGGAATCCCTTGGTGAGGCCCGTGGCGTCTGCCACCTGCTCGATCGTGAGCCGCTGGGACTGGCGGGCAGCGCGGATGCGCGAACCGATGGCAACTGGAATGTTGCTCGGTTCAACTGGTAGAGCCTTCATTTACGAACCTTTCGCAGCCGGCCGCACGGCCCCATCGCTGGAGCCATACTAGCGGGATACCTACCTTGTGACGCCGGAACGGGACATGGTGTCAATCCGCCTTGACTGTTGCGCGGATCACAACATACCCTTTGGGCAACAAGAGTTGCCTCCTAGGCAATAATCACGAACCCCGGCATCACCAACAGGGATTACCCCCTGCATCCCCGTCTCTCCAGCAGGCGCATCCGGCCCGGCCCAGGCGCCGCCCGCGGATTCCTGCCCTGCTGCCACTACGCTCCAAGGAGCCCATCAACATGGACGCAAACTTCGTCAACATCGCCATAGTGGTGGTGTACCTGATCGCCATGCTGGCCTTCGGCTGGTGGGGCAAGTCCCGCACCAAGAACAACAGCGACTTCCTGGTGGCCGGCCGCAGGCTTGGCCCCTTCCTCTATACCGGGACCATGGCGGCCGTCGTCCTCGGCGGCGCCTCAACCGTGGGCGGTGTGGGCCTCGGCTACAAGTTCGGCATCTCCGGCATGTGGCTCGTGGTGGCCATCGGCGCCGGCGTGCTCCTGCTGAGCCTGCTCTTCGCCGGCACCATCCAGAAGCTGAAGATCTACACGGTGTCCCAGATGCTGACGCTCCGCTACGGCAGCCGCGCCACCCAGACTTCAGGAATCGTCATGCTGGCCTACACGCTGATGCTGTGCGCCACCTCCACCGGGGCCTACGCCACCATCTTTGTGGTGCTGTTCGGCTGGGACCGCGCCCTGGCCATCGCCATCGGCGGGGCAATCGTCCTGGTGTACTCCACCATTGGCGGCATGTGGTCCATCACCCTTGCGGACCAGGTCCAGTTCGTGATCAAGACAGTGGGAATCTTCCTCCTGATGCTGCCCTTCACGCTTAATGCGGCGGGCGGCCTGGACGGCATCCGCAGCCGCGTCGAGGACAGCTTCTTCCAGATCGACGGCATCGGGATCCAGACCATCATCACCTACTTCGTGGTCTACACCCTCGGCCTCCTGATCGGCCAGGACATCTGGCAGCGCGTCTTCACCGCCAAGACGCCCACCGTGGCACGCTGGGGCGGCGCAACAGCCGGCATCTACTGCATCCTCTACGGTGCGGCCGGCGCCCTGATCGGCCTGGGCGCGCGAGTGGCCCTCCCGGAGATCGACGTGGCAAACCTTGGCAAGGATGTCGTCTACGCCGAGGTGGCCCAGAACCTGCTGCCCGTCGGCATCGGCGGCCTGGTGCTCGCAGCAGCCGTAGCGGCCATGATGTCCACCGCCTCCGGCGCCCTGATCGCGGCGGCAACCGTGGCCCGCGCCGACGTCCTCCCATTCGTAGCCAGCTGGTTCGGCAAGGACATCAACACCGATGACACCGACAACCCCGAGCACGACGTCAAGGCGAACCGCATGTGGGTCCTTGGCCTGGGCATCGTGGCCATCCTCATCGCCATCATCACCAAGGACGTCGTGGCGGCCCTGACCATCGCCTACGACATCCTGGTGGGCGGACTCCTGGTCGCGATCCTTGGCGGACTCGTCTGGAAACGAGGCACCGGCGTGGCCGCGGCGACATCCATGGCGGTGGGCACGGTGGTCACGCTCGGCACCATGATCTACCTGGAGATCAACGCCGCGGCACCGCTGGACGGCATCTACGCCAATGAGCCGATCTATTACGGCCTGCTGGCGTCAGGCATCGTCTACGTGGTGGTGTCCCTGGCAACCAAGCCGACCGACCCCAGGGTCATGCGGAACTGGCAGGAGCGCGTGGCCGGCAACGTCGGCGAAGAAGAGCCGGCTCCGGCCCTGGTCAACTAACACCGGTCAACTAATACCTGCCAAACAATGCACGACGCCGGCGCCTCCCCTTCGCGGGGAGGCACCGGCGTCGTTCGTTTAAAGGGCCGTTCGTTTAAAGGATGGCAGCGCTCACTCGTTTTCCTCAGGCTCAAGGAATTCTTCCCCGCCCAGGGGCACCACGGGTTTTTCATCGCCGAGGAAATCCTCCTCGCCCAGCGGAACAGGACGGCCGGCCTCTTCGAGCAGCTCCTCTTCCTCCGTCTCTGCTGCGTCGTCAATGGGAGCGTCATCGGCAAAATCGTAGGCGGGATCGGATTCGAGGGTGTCCCGTTCAGGCTGGGTGGGGTGTGATCCGTTCGTGTCCATGGTGCTAACCTCCGTGTCTGGTTATGCGGCCAGGGGTGGGGCTGCGGAAGCGCCTGCCCTGGCAATCATCACAGCACCGGCATCCGGCCCGGTCAATAGCCGGCCAAAACACCTTCGCCGAAGCCATCCGTTCGAGGCCGCATTTGAGGGCTGCCTAAACTTCCGGGTGAGGAATACCGGCCGAAAATCCGCGTAAATCCGGGGTACGCTGGATCTGCAATGGGGCCGAAACCATGCCCCATCTAGCCCAGGAGTGTTCGTGTCTCAGCACGCTAAATCTGACCATCATCATGCCCTTCCCGCCCACCGTACGGCAGCAGGCGCACCCGAAACACCCGCAGGCAGCGCAAGCCCGACCGACATTAAGCGGTGGCGCCAATACCTCGCCGATGAACGGGCCGAGGCCCGCGTTTACCGCGAACTGGCCCAGAACCGCAGCGGCGAGGAGCGGGACATCCTCCTGGCCCTGGCCGAGGCCGAGGGCCGCCACGAAGCCCACTGGCTCCGGCTCCTCGGGGATCACGCAGGGAAGCCGCGTCAAGCGTCCCTCCGCAGCCAGCTGCTGGGATTCCTGGCCCGCCATTTCGGTTCCGTGTTCGTCCTGGCCCTGGCACAGCGCGCCGAGGGCCGCTCCCCCTACGGTTCAGATCCCTCAGCCACACCCGCCATGGTGGCCGACGAACAGATCCACGAGGAAGTAGTCCGCGGACTGGCCACCCGTGGCCGGAACCGGCTGGCGGGCTCCTTCAGGGCCGCCGTTTTCGGCGCGAATGACGGCCTGGTCAGCAACCTCTCCCTTGTCATGGGAATGGCCGCGTCCGGAGTCGGCAGCCAGGTGGTGCTCCTGAGCGGCGTGGCCGGTCTCCTTGCCGGAGCACTGTCGATGGGCGCCGGCGAGTTCATCTCAGTCCGTTCCCAGCGGGAGCTGCTTGCCGCAACCCGTCCCACCCAGATCACCCTCTCCGCGGCCCCGCGGCTGGACCTCGAACACAATGAGCTGCTGCTGGTGTACCTGGCCCGCGGCATGTCCCGGGAAGCCGCCGAACACCGCGTGGCGGAACGGACGGGCCTGCTGGATTGCGACTGCGACCCCAGCCTGTCGCTCCAACCTGAACTCCCCGACGCCGAGGACCAGCACGAAGCCGTAGGCACCGCGTGGAGTGCGGCGGCATCGAGCTTCTGCTTCTTCGCCTCCGGCGCCATCATTCCGATCATCCCCTTCGTCCTTGGCATGACGGGCGTGGCAGCGCTTGCCGTTTCCGCCGTTCTGGTGGGGATGGCCCTCCTGCTGACCGGCGGCGTCGTCGGCCTGCTGTCCGGGACCTCCCCGACCAGCCGCGGTTTCCGGCAGCTGGCCATCGGCATGGGCGCGGCCGCCGTCACCTACCTCCTCGGAACGGCGTTCGGCGCGGTGGTGGCCTAGTGGAAGGTCCGCAACCGCGGCAACGCCGGCCGCGGCATGCGGGCCGGCTGGGCACGCCGCTCCGGATCCTGCGCACAGCGGCACTCACCGCCTTGATCGCAGCGGCAGCTTTCACGGCGGCCGGCCTGTTTTACGGAGACCCCCGTTTCGTGGGGCTCTTCCAGTTCCGCAACAGCACCGCCCCCGACGGACAGGCCGCCGAGCAGCAGCCGGGCGTCGTCGCGGAGAGTGTCAACGCGGACGCCCCTCCCCCGGGACTCGAGGAAGCGGACTCACCGCTGGGAACGGCGGAGGAACCGCCCTCAGCCAGTGATTCCTTCAAGTTCCTGGCCACGAACGACGACGGGACGCCCGTGGGCTATTCTCCCTGCCGTCCGCTGCACTACGTCGTCAATGCCGGGCTGGCGCCCGCGGGGGCGGAAGACCTGGTGGAAAACGCCATTGGCACGATTTCGCGTGCCACGGGTATCCGGTTCATCAACGACGGACCCTCCACCGAAGCGCCTGCCGAGGAACGCGACCCCTATCAGCCTGAAACGTACGGCGAGCGCTGGGCACCGCTCCTCATCGCGTGGACCACCCCGGAGGCCGCGCCGAAGCTGAAGGGGCAGGTGATCGGCACCGGCGGCAGCACCCACTACAGCTTCGACGGCGGCCCGAAGACCTTCGTGACCGGCAGCCTGGACCTCGACGCCCCGCAGATCGCCGGCGAACTCGAGCGGCCGCAAGGCTCCGCCTACGCCACCGCCGTGATCCTGCACGAGCTCTCCCATGTGATGGGGCTGGAGCACGTTGATGACCCCCTGCAGCTGATGTACCCGGAAATCGGTACTCCGGACGGCCTTGCCGCCGGCGACCTCAACGGCCTCTACCAGCTGGGCAGGACCGCCTGCCGCAAGGACCTCTAAGCCCGCTGCTAACCCGCCACAATGCCGAGGGCTTCCTCCACTGTGTCCACCAGGAAGATCCTGTCCGCCATCGCGCTGCCCGAGGCCAGGCTCTGCAGCAACGGCCAGGCGGGATAGCGGCGCTGCCAGTGTTCGCGGCCCACGAGGACCATGGGCGTGACGGTTTCAGAGGCACCATAGTAGTTCTCGCAGGCGTCCTGGAAGATTTCCTGCAGGGTGCCGGCGGACCCTGGGAGGAAGATCACTCCGCCGTCGCACAGCTCCAGCAGGATCGCCTCCCGGATCGCGTTGGCGAAATACTTTGCGATGTGGGTGGCGAAATAGTTGGGCGGCTCATGGCCGTAGAACCAGGTGGGAACGCCCAGCGACGGGCTGCCGTCCGGATAGCGTTCGACGACGGCGGCAGCCGACCGCGCCCACGCGGACACTGAGGGCCGGAACCCCGGCACGGCTTCCAGCTGCGCCAACGCTGCATGGAAGTCCGCGTCCGGCAGTTCGCTGAGGTAGGCGCCCATGTTGGCGGCCTCCATGGCGCCGGGTCCGCCGCCGGTGGCCACCACCCGTCCGCTCCTGGCGAGAAGCCGCCCGGCGAGGGCGGCTTCCTCGAAGACCGGCGTTCCGCGCCCCGCCGTGTGGCCGCCCATCACCCCCACCATCGGACGGCCCCGGCACACTTCGGAGCGTGTCAGCTCGTCAAGGGCGTCACCGATCGAGTGGTCATGCAGTGCCGCGGCGAGCGTGGCGTCCAGCCGTTGCCGCTGGCCCGGCCGGATGCTCCACTGGTAGATCCGGGCGTCCAACGTTGACTCGTAGCGGCCGCCCGGCGGACCGAAGTAGAGCTCCTGCGGTGAGTAGAGCTGCCCGCGGTAGGGATTGAAGGGAACGGTTTCCAACTTGGGGAAGATGAGCGCACCCCGGCTCCGGAGCGAATCCTCTACGCCGTCCTCGAAAGTGCAGCCAAGGAAGATGGCGCCTTGCGCGTCCATGGCTTCCAGCGGAGCGGTGCGGCCGCGGAGGTCCAGGGACTGGGCATGCCAGCCCCGCATGCTGCGGACCCCCGCGTTCACCAGCCGGTCGAAGTTTTCCAGGCTTTCGACCTCAAGGGTTCTGGGGCTGGGTCTCAGGCTGCGGGCAGCGTTCATGGAGCCAGCCTAGTTGTCAGCTGACCTGCAGTCCTCCGTTGATGTCATACGTGGCGGCGGTGATGTAGCCCGAATCCTGCCCAAGCAGGAAGGAGATCAGTGCGGCCACTTCCTCACGGGTTCCCACCCGTCCCATCATGATGCCCTCTGACATCTGGGCCTTGCGCTCGTCGGTCAGGGTGCCGCCCATGATGTCGGTGTCAATGGGGCCCGGTGCGATCGCGTTGACGGTGACGCCGAACTCGCCAACCTCCCGGGCAAGGGCACGGGTGAAGCCGATGATTCCGGCCTTTGAAGCGCTGTAGGCAACCTTGGAGTAGGTGCCGCCGCCGCGCTGGGCGGAAATCGAGGAAATGCTCACAATGCGGCCAAGCTTGCGCTCGATCATTCCCTTGAGCACCCGCTGCGACACGATGAAGGTGCCGCGCATGTTGATGGCGAAAACCTTGTCCCATTCCTCCACGGTGGTTTCCATGAAGGTGGTCGGCGAGCTGATGCCCGCCAGGTTTGCGAGTGCGACGATGGGCGGAAGCGATTCTTCGATTTCGCTGATCGCGCGGTCCACCGAGGCGGCATCGGAAACGTCGGCGCCCACTCCGACGGCTTTCACGGCGCGGTTGGATCCGATCTCGGCAGCCGCGGCCTTGGCGTCCTCGGCATTGATGTCCAGGATGGCGATTGACCAGCCCTCGCTGGCCATCCGGTCCGCAGCTGCGCGGCCGATACCGCGGGCGGAAGCTGCCCCGGTCAGGACAACGGTGCGTTCGGCGGGAAATGAGGTGGTTGTCATGGTGTGTCTTTCGTCGGGATTCGTTGGTGTTCGGTCGATCAGGAGCGGGTTTTGGCCGGGTTTACATTCACGGCTGCTGCGGCGGCAACTGCGGGATCCAGGGCGGCATCGCCTTCCGGCCGCTTCCGGGCGTAGAGGTAGGTGGCCACTGCGGTGACGCACAGGCAGAAGGACAGGAAGAGCAGGCCGCTCTGGTTGTTGCCTGTGGCGTCCTTGAGCATGCCGACGGCGTACGGTGCCACGAAGCCGCCAAGGTTTCCCAGGGAGTTGACCAGGGCCAGCCCGGACGCGGCGGCTGCACCGGTGAGCGCCGCGGACGGCATGGACAGGAACGGCGCGATGGCTCCGTAGATCCCCATGGCGGAGACTGTGAGGGCAATCAGGGCCAGGATGGGGTTGACCGGGAGCAGGTACCCGGCCGCAAGGAGGCCCATGCCGGCGAGAACCATGCTGACGGCAGTGTGCCAGGCGCGCTTTCCGGTCCGGTCCGCCCGCTTGCTCCAGAAGTACACAAAGACTGCGGCGACGGCATAGGGAACGAACACGATGAATCCCACTTCGGCGGTGGAGAACTTGCCCAGTGCGGCAACAATGGTGGGCATCCAGAGACCAAGGCCGTAGATGCCGCAGACCAGGCCGAAGTACAGGGCCGAGTAGACCAGCGTGCGCTTGTCCTTCAGGCCGGCGAGGAAGTTGTGCTTTCCGCCCTTGGACTTGGCGGCCAGTTCGGCCTCCATGGTGGTGGCCAGCCATTCGCGCTCGTCAGTGTTGAGCCACTTGGCGTCCCGCGGACGGTCCGTCATCAGGATCGGGGTCAGCAGGCCCAGGAGGATGGCAGGGATGCCTTCGATGATGTACAGCCACTGCCAGCCCTGGAGGCCCAGGATGCCGTCCATCTGGAGCAGCAGCCCGGACACGGGGGCACCGAGTGCATTGGAAACGGGCTGGGCCAGGATGAAGATGCCCAGCACGGTGACACGCTGCGCGGCCGGGAACCACAGTGTCAGGTAGAAGAGGATCGCGGGGAAGAATCCTGCCTCTGCAGCACCCAGCAGGAAGCGGATGATGTAGTAGGTGCTTTCCCCGTTGACCAGGGCCATGGCGGTGGCGAAGATGCCCCAGGTGATGAGGATCCGGGCTAGCCACTTGCGTGCGCCGAAGCGGTACATGCCGGCGTTGCTCGGCACTTCCAGCAGGGCGTAGCCGAGGAAGAAGATGCCGGCACCAAGGCCGTAGGCAGCAGCGCTGAGGCCGATGTCCTCGCTCATGGTGAGTTTGGCGAAGCCCACGTTGTTGCGGTCAAGGTAGGCGACGAAGTAGAGCAGGACGATCAGCGGCATAACGCGGCGGCGGACCTTGCGGAGTGTGCGGTCACCGAGCTCGCCGAGCCCAGCGGACCGCATGGAAAGTGAAGTCATCATCGACCTTCTGTCTGACGGAGGCGGCACTTGGACAGTGGCGCGATCCGAGGGAGATGTGGGGGATTTCCGTCGGGTGACTAGCTAAGTCTGATGTCTGACATCTGACGGAAGAACATGAGAAAGATCATAGAAGCGTGATCTGGGTTACGTCAAGCCCGGGCGGGTGAGCCTGCGGTGGCGGGGGTTGCCCGGAGGAGGGATGCCGTCGTCCAGGGGATAAGCAGTGTCAGGGCTCGGAACGGTGGACGTAGCGTTCGTAATCGCGGTAGGTCTGGTCCATATGTTCGTCCATGGTTCGCCGGGACAGCTCGGCGTCGCCGCTGAGGATGCTGTCCATGACCTTCTGGTGGTACTCGATGGCATGAACCTGGATTTCGGGCACCGCCGAGGTCTCCCGCCTGGTCATGTAGAGCAGCTGGCCCAGCTGAGCGAACAGGGCCCGGACAAACGGATTGCCCGAGGCCTTCAGCACTGCATCATGGAATGCGATGTCCGCCGCGACAAAGCGGTCCAGGTCACCGGACTCATGGAAGCGCTTCATGTCCGTGATGCACTCCCGCATCTGTTCGGCGTGCTCGGAGGTGTGCCGCTTGGCAGCCAGGGAGGCCGCACCCGTTTCCACCATGCGCCGCATCTCGATCAGCCCCACGGACACCTGGTCAGCACCGTTTCCGTGCGAGGCAGCCTTGAAGATCGCATCCAGTCCGGTCCAGTTGTCCGAGGGGTTGACGAACGTTCCCCGGCCGGCCTTGACGTAGAGGATATTCTGCGCCCGCAGCGCCTTGAGCGCCTCGCGTACGGTGAGCCTGCTGACATCGTAGGCCTTCGCGATGTCCGCCTCGGGAGGGATGGCATCGTGCGGCTTCAGCTTGCCGTCTAGGATGTCGTCGAGCAGGCCGTCGACGAGATCGTCAACGAGTGTCCTGCGGCCCATCCTGGCTCCTGCCTTCAGTCGTGCCCGCCGCTGCGGGTGCCTTCAACATTACTGTCGAACGCGGCCGGGATCAGCATCATGGCCCGAACCCGCGACATACTGGTCCAGCTTCGCCAGGGTGGCGTCCAGGTTGGCGGGGTGGCGGCGCAGGTAGCCGGCCAGCCGAAGGAAGAACTTCCCCCGGACCTGCCGGGCATCCCATTGCTCGGTAACCAGCGTGCCCGGGACTCCGCGGGCGTCCGTGGAGGGCTCCAGCACGTAGCGCCACACGTGGCCAAAGAAGTGCCGCCAGGCGATGCGCCGGCCTTCTTCGAACTCACAGACCGTGTTGAGGATCTTATAGTCCACCAGCATGTTCATTTCCATGCCGAACCTGGCGCCGGCCGACAACCGCTCCGGACCGTGCGGCTGCGCTGCTTTTACGGTCTCAGACCCGTCGATCACGCTGTGCAGGGCGGGCGTGGCCAGGACCTCGAAAATGGCCTCGGGCCCGGCCTGGATGAAGCGGTGGCGGGACACAAGGTATCTGTTGCTCATCCGGCAAGCCTAACCGTTTCGGCCTGTTGCAGAATGAGTCATGCGCACTCCTCCCCTGCACCCGCCCGCCCGGCCGCGGATCGGAATCCCGGTCCGGCTCAGCAGCTCCCGGGACCCCGACCCTCGGGTCGGGGAAGCCAATGAGCTGTTTGAGTACATCGTGGAGCTGGTCCGCGGCGGCGGCGGGGAGCCGGTGCTGCTGACCGCACATTGCGACGGCGGCGGGCTGGCCGAAACACTCAAGGGGCTTGACGGCGTCGTACTCCCCGGCGGCGGAGACCTCGACCCGCGGCACTACGGAGAAGAGCAGACCGCCGAGTGTTACGACGTGAACCCCGCACAGGATGAACTGGACCTGGCGGTCGCGCGCGGGAGCATGGACGAAGGCCTGCCGCTGCTGGGAATCTGCCGCGGACACCAGGTCCTCAATGTCCTCTATGGCGGAACACTGGTGCAGGACATGGCGGACGGCCCCCTGACGCACCACGAACCCGCGGCGGGTGGCGCTGAGCCGGCCGGCGTCGAGGGAACGGCACCGGGACCTTGGGCCTGGCACGACGTGGACATTCTCCCCGGCTCCAAGGTAGGACAGCTTTACGGCAGGGACGGCGCGGCGGACTGCCTGACAGTGAAGATCGCTTCGGGACACCACCAGGCGGTGGCCCGCGTCGCGGACGGGCTGATAGTAACGGCCGTCGCCGGCGACGGCACCGTGGAGGCGCTGGAGGATCCCGCTCGCTGGGTTGCCTCCGTTCAATGGCACCCTGAAGTCGTGGAGCTCCCGGCCGAGGAACGCATCGCACCCTTCCGGGCGTTCGTGGAAGTGTGCCGCAACCGGCCGCGGCCCGGACAGGCAGCGGAGCCTGACGACTAGCCCCCAACCTCAGGCGGCACCCCACCGGCGGTCCTTGGCCCCCGGAAAACGGCCTGCTATTATCGTCAAAAAGGCAGTATGTCCTATCAAGAGAACATATGCTGACATGCGCGGGCCCTCCGGCACCCTCGGAGCTCGCGGAGCACAAGGGAGCGCTCAGTGGCGAATCAACTTAATCTCAGCATCGACCGCTCTTCACCGGTGCCCCTCTACCACCAGGTGGTCCAAGGCATCGAGTCCGCCATCCACACCGGGCTGCTTCCCCCGGGCAGCCGGCTGGACAACGAGATTGACCTTGCTGCGCAGCTCAACCTGTCCCGGCCAACCATGCGCAAAGCCATGGACGAGCTGGTGCGTTCCGGGCTCCTGGTGCGCAAGCGCGGTGTGGGGACACAGGTTGTGTCCAGCCAGGTCCGGAGGCCGCTGGAACTTTCGAGCCTCTACGATGACCTCACCAATAACGGGAGCAAGCCCACCACCGAGGTGCTCAGTTTCTCCCATATCGAAGCCGACGCTCCCACGCGTGAGGCCCTCCAGCTTCCGGCCGGTGCCAAGGTCTACCACTTCACCAGGTTGCGCAAGGTGGGCGGCAAACCGCTTGCCCTGATGGAAAACTGGGTCCGCGACGACATCACCCCCATCGACGAAGCCCAGCTGGAAGCCCAGGGCCTGTACGCGATCCTGCGCAATGGCGGTGTGAACTTCCGGCTGGCCTCGCAGCGCATCGGTGCCATGGTGGCCAATGACTACCAGGCGCCGCTGCTGGATACGGAGCCCGGCCTGGCACTGGTGACCATGGAACGCACTGCGGTGGATGACACGGGTCGCATGGTGGAGACCGGCCACCACGTCTACCGCGGCGACTCCTACAGCTTCGAAATGACCCTTGTCCAGCGCTAGGCGCCTGCCCCAGCGCTAGGCGCCTGCCCCAGCGCTAGGCACCAGCTTCCTGCCCCAGCGCCGGGCTGGACTCCCCCACTAACGAAAGTGCACATCTATGGCCAACTGGGTATATCCGCTGGGTTCCGCCGCCGACGGCAGCTGGGACATTTCGCTGGGAACGTCCGATTCCGTCCTTGACGTGGACGGCTGGGCCCACACCGGGCTCAAAGTCGCGACACTGCCGGCGGGCGCCGCCGTCGAACTCCCTGCTGCAGGCGAGGAACGCATCGTGGTTCCGCTCAGCGGTTCCTTCACCGCCACGGTGGACGGCGAAGACTTCCGGCTGGCCGGCAGGGCCAGTGTTTTCCACGGGCCCAGCGATGTGCTGTACACAGGCACAGAGAAGGCTGTCACCATCAGTTCTGCCGATGGCGGCCGGGTGGCGGTCGCAACGGCTCCCGCGAAGGCGTCCTATCCGACCCGGCTCGTGACCGCCGCCGAGACACCCGTGGAACTGCGGGGTGCCGGCAACTGCTCACGGCAGGTTCACAACTTCGGCACTCCGGCCGCGCTGGAGGCCGATCGCTTCATCGTGTGCGAAGTCATCACCCCGGCCGGCAACTGGTCCTCGTATCCCCCGCACAAGCATGACGAAGAAAAAGACGGCGAAACCAGCCTCGAGGAAATCTACTACTTCGAGACCCGCGTCGCGCCGGACGGTCCCGCCGCCGGCTCAGGCGTGAAAGGCGACGCCATCGGCTACCAGCGCGTCTATGCCTCCGACGATCGGCCCATCGACGTGTCGGCTGAGGTCCGCACCGGCGACGTCGTCCTGGTTCCGTACGGATGGCACGGTCCCGCGATGGCTGCCCCGGGGTACGACCTGTACTACCTGAACGTGATGGCCGGCCCCGGCCCCGTCCGTGACTGGCTCATCAGCGACGACCCCCACCACGGCTGGATCCGCCAGACCTGGGAGGGCAAGGACGTGGACCCGCGGCTGCCTTTCACCGCGTAGACCTTCACCGCCTAAAGACGAGAAGAAGCCCCTGACCGGTTCAGCCGGTCAGGGGCTTCTTCCATTACCGGTGGCGCGTTATCCGCCGGCCCTAGCGGGCCACCTTCTGGGCCACGCGGACCGGAACGCCGGTTGCCAGCGATTCCTGGGCGGCGTCCGCAACGCGGGAAGCAGCCACGGCGTCCTCCGGGGTGCACGGGTTCTCCCTGCGGCCCAGGATCAGCTCCACGAAGGCCGCCATCTCGGAGCGGTACGCCTGGTCGAAGCGTTCGGCGAAGGTCTTGTGCGGCTCCCCCTCGGGGAAGTGGATGCCTGCTTCGGCCGATGCCATCGCCGCCTTGTCATCCAGCCCCACCATCAGCGAACGGCGGGAACCCTGGATTTCGAGCCGGACATCGTGGCCCGCCCCGTTGTACCGGGTGGCGGAGACTGTCCCGACCGTGCCGTCGTCGAACGTCACCAGCGCGAGCGCGGTGTCCACGTCCCCCACCCCGCCGATGGCAGGGTCGCCGTTATTGGAGCCCTTGGCGTACACCTCGACGATTTCCCGGCCGGTCAGCCAGCGCAGGATGTCGAAGTCATGGACGGAACAGTCCCGGAACAGGCCGCCGGAGCTCGCCAGGAACTCCACCGGAGGGGGTGCCATGTCGCATGTGACGGCCCGCAGCGAGTGGATCCAGCCCAGCTCGCCGGCCTGGTAGGCGCGCCGGGCTTCCAGGTAGCCGACGTCGAAGCGGCGCTGGTGCCCGATCTGCACCACACCCTTTCGGTCCCGGATGTAGTCCAGCACCGGCAGGGCGTCCGCCACGTTCAAGGCGACCGGTTTCTCACAGAACACCGGGATGCCGGCATCCACACCTGCCTTGATCAGTTCCGGGTGGGTAGCCGTTCCGGTGGCAATGACCAGGCCGTCCAGCCCGGAGGACAGGAGTGCCTCCACCGAGGGAAGGAATTCGGCGCCGAGCCCGGCCGCGACGGTCCGCGCGTGCTCTTCCGCGACGTCGGTGAGCCTGAGCCTGACGTTGACGCCCTCCGGGTTCAGGCCCCCGTTCAGCGCGGCGATGTTGTTGGCGTGCATGACGCCGATCCGGCCTACTCCGACCAGGCCAAGAATGACGTCCTTCATGCTTTCTCCTCCGCATAATCGACCGGTGATGCTGCCACCGCCGCCGGGGCGCCCTGCTTGACTGATTCGATGCAGGCCAGCGCCATCGCGAGCGCACGCCTGGCGTCGGCGGCTCCCGGCGTGAGGGTAAAGGCGGACGACGACGGCGGCACGCCGTCGCGCTGTGCGCGCACCACGTCGGCGAAGTCGGCCAGTTCGTCCGTGTAGGCCTGCCGGAACAGTTCGACGTTGAGCCGCGGAGTGTCGGCGGACAGTCCCTCGGCGGTGTAGCGGCGGGCAGTGGTTTCCGTGGCACGGCCGGCCTGGACCATACCCTTGGAGCCGAAGACCTCCCCGCGAATGTCGTACCCGTACAGTGCGCTGAAGTTTGCTTCCGCCACTGCAATGGCACCGTTGCTGTAGCGGATGGTCACCACTGCCGTGTCCAGGAAACCCTGGTCACGCAGTGCCGGCTCCACAAGGGCGTCGGCCAATGCGTAGACTTCCACGGGTTCGGCACCTTCGTTGAACCAGTTGAGGGTGTCGAAGTCGTGGATCAGGGTTTCGAGGAAGATGGTCCATGCCGGAACCCTGGCCGCGTTCGGAATGCTTCCGTTCCCGGGGTCCCGGGTCAGCGAGCGCATGAGCTGCGGCGTCCCGATCGTGCCGGCCGCAAGGTCCTTCTTGGCAGCCCGGAAATCGTCCGCGTACCGGCGGTTGAACCCGATCTGGAAGTGCACGCCGGCGGTGTCGACGGCCGCGAGTGCGGCGTCAAGCTCTTCGATCCCCAGGCCGGCGGGCTTCTCGCAGAAAACGTGCTTTCCGGCCGCCGCCGCCTGTGCGATAAGGGAAGAATGGAAGCGGGCCGGGCTTGCGATGATGACTGCGTCAATTGCCGGGTCAGCCAGGATGTCCTCGGCGTTCGGAGACACTTTGGCTGTGCCCAGGGACCGGGCCAGCGCCTGGGCGGATTCAAGGTTCGGGTCGGCGATGGCCGCAAGGACGGCGCCCGGCACGCGGCGGGCGATGCTCTCGGCATGGAACGCTCCCATCCAGCCGGAGCCGATGAGTCCGATCCGCACCGGGGCCGGGACTTCGTCGGGGTTTTGGGTGATGTAGGCCAAGGGGCCGGTCCTTTCGATGGATGTCACGGCTCGCGGAGCCGCCCGGGTCTTCACGGTGCCAACAGCACGGCGGAGCAGGGCCGGGCCCGGCACGGGCTGACCCTGCTCCTTCTGCGGCGTTAGCTGCTGTAGGCCTTGCCGGTGGTGGTCTGCGCCACGTCTGCTACTTCGCTCTTGACTTCCTTGACGACGTCGCCGTGGCCGCCGATCTGTTCGAGTTCGTGGGCGAGTTCGGCAAGCTCAGCACCGCCGGCCATCTGGGCGGTGAGCTCGTCGAGGGTGATGTCCTTCTTTTCGTAGTAGCCGATCGACTTGCCGCGCTTGAGCAGCAGGAACCGGTCACCGACGGGGAAGGCGTGGTGCGGGTTGTGGGTGATGAAGATGACGCCCAGGCCGCGGTCGCGGGCCTGCAGGATGTAGCGCAGCACCACGCCGGACTGCTTCACGCCGAGGGCCGCCGTCGGCTCGTCAAGGATCAGCACCTTCGCGCCGAAGTACACGGCCCGTGCGATCGCCACGCACTGGCGTTCACCGCCGGAGAGCTGGCCGATGGGTTGCTCCACGTCGCGGAGGTCGATGCCCATCTCGGCGAGTTCGTGCTTGGTGATGTCCTTCATTTTCTCGACGTCCAGGCTCTTGAACGGGCCAAAGCCGGAGGTCAACTCCGAGCCGAGGAAGAAGTTCCGCCAGATCGGCATCAGCGGCACCACGGCGAGGTCCTGGTAGACGGTGGCGATGCCGACGTCGAGGGCGTCTCGAGGGGAGGTGAACTTCCGTTCCTCGCCCATGACCTTCAGGACGCCCTCGTCGTGCTGGTGCAGGCCGGCGATGATCTTGATCAAGGTGGACTTGCCGGCGCCGTTGTCGCCCAGGACGCAGGTGACGCGGCCGTTGTCCACGGCCATCGTGACGTCGGTCAGGGCGACGATGTTGCCATAGTGCTTGCCGACCTTTTCCAGCGAGAGCAGGTGCACCGGAGTGTGCGTCAGCGGATCGGTTTCGTTCTGGAGCAGGGTCTGCTGGTCAATCTGTTTGGCATTCATTTCTCCGGCTCCTTTACTTGAGCTCTGCGCGGCGCTTGACGATGAGATTGACGATGGTGGCCAGCAGCAGCATCAGGCCCAGGAAGAACTTGAACCAGTCCGGGTTCCACTGCGCGTAGACGATGCCCTTGTTGGCCATGCCGAAAATGAACGCGCCGATCGCGCCGCCGATCGCCGAGCCGTAGCCGCCGGTGAGGAGGCAACCACCGATCACCGCGGCAATGATGTAGAGGAACTCGTTGCCCACGCCTTCACCGGACTGTACGGTGTCGAAGGCGAAGAGGTTGTGCATACCCAGGATCCAGCCGCAGAAGCCCACGGCCATGAACAGGCCGATCTTGGTGGCTTTGACCGGCACACCCACGGCGCGGGCCGCGTTCGCGTCGCCGCCGACGGCGAAGATCCAGTTCCCGACCCGCGTCCGCATCAGCACCCAGGTCGCCACCGCGACGAGGGCGAACCAGATGAACACGGTGATTTTGACGTCGACCCCGCCGATGGTCACCGAGGATGCGAACACCGCCCGGGCCGCGGCGAAGCCGTCCATGTTTGAGATGGAGGGTGAGGAGACCGAGCCGCCGATCAGGCGGGTCAGGCCCAGGTTCAGGCCGGTCAGCATCAGGAACGTGGCCAGGGTGACGATAAAGGAGGGCAGCTTGGTCTTCATCAGGATCCAGCCGTTGATGAAGCCGATGCCCAGGGACACCACCAAAGCCAGGACGACTCCGACCCAGACGTTCGTGCTGAAGTACCAGCTGAACAGCGATGCCGTCAGTGCCGAGGAGATCACGGCGACGCCGGTGGAGAGGTCGAACTCCCCGCCAATCATCAGCAAGGACACCCCCACGGCCATGATCCCGATCGTGGAGGAGCCGTACAGGATGGTCGCCAACGCATTGGGCTGGGTAAACGTCGGGGAGACCAGTGCGAAGAAGACGAACAGGACGATGGCGCCCACGAGGGCACCGACCTCGGGGCGTCCGAGGAGCTTCTGGAACGGACTGCGTTTGGCGACGCGCTCGTCGGGCGCCGCGGGCTTTGGCTTGGTCTGGGTGGCGGTCATGATAATTCTCCTTGCTGCCGGGCCGGCGTGAACCGGCCCGGCCAGCGGGCTGTTAACGGATGCCCTGCTGGGCGAACTTCAGGACATCGGCAGCATTTGATTTGTCGACGATAGCCGGGCCCGTCAGGACGGGCTGGCCTCCGCCGAGCTTGAATCCACCGCGCTTGTTCTGCCACAGCGCATCAATCGCTCCGTAGCCCTGCAGCCACGGCTGCTGATCCACGGTGAACAGCACTGCTCCGTCGACGATCTTCTGGGCGAGATCCGCGTTCAGGTCGAAGCTTGCAACCTTGGCTGAGCTGCCGGCGTCCGTGACGGACTTCAGGAGCGTGAGGGTGATAGGGGCCCCAAGCCCGATGATGACGTCGGCGTCCTTGGTAGCCTGGAGCTTGGCGGTGGCGGTGGACTGGACGGAGGTCATGTCCTTGCCGTCAACGTAGAGGATTTCCGTTCCGGGCACCTTGGCCTTGACGCCGGCGCAGCGCGCTTCAAGTCCGACGTGGCCCTGTTCCTGGATCACGCAGACCGGGTGCTTGAATCCGTCCCCGGCCAGCTTGGTGCCCACGGCCTGACCGGCGAGCTGCTCGTTGGAGCCGAAGTGCGTGAACGCTCCCAGCTGCGCCGAGACACCCTCGCCGGCGTTGAGGCTCACAATCGGGATGCCAGCGTCGGCGGCCTTCTTCAGGACATCTTTGAGCGCTTCCGGCTTGGCGAGCGTGACCGCGATGCCGTCGACCTTCTGATCTATTGCCTGCTGGATGAGCTGAGCCTGACGCCCGGCTTCAGGGTCGGACGTGTAGAGGAGTTCAACGTTGTCCTTCGCCGACGCTTCCTCGGCACCCTTGCGGACGATGTCCCAGAAGGTATCACCCGCGGCCGCGTGGGTGATGAGAGCCACCTTGATGCGGTCCGTGCTTGCGGCCTGGCCACCACCTGCGCCGCCGCCCGTCTCGGCGGGCTTTCCGCCGGTGCTTGAACACGCGCTCAACGCCATCATCGGCACTACCGCCGCAACAAGGGCTGCCTTGCGCCAGGAAAAATTAGCCACCTGAATCTCCTTTGATCTCAGTTCCCGGGCTGCCACTCTGCAGCCGCCGGAGCACTGTCTACCTCGATCATGGTGATTGGGCTCACTAATGTCAATAGTTTGTCCTGACATTAGGATGTTTTAACCTGAAATCACATTTGATGACATGGAAAAGCCGGGGGTGTCGGGCAATGCCGTCACCCCCGGCAGTCCAATGTGAGAGCCCCAGACCGCGCCGGTCAGGCGGCGGCGGGGGTCACCGTGGATGCCTACACGCCGACGGGCGCCCCGGCAGCAGCAGGCGCGGCGGCCGCCGTCGTACGATTTTGATCCCGCCGCCGGGCCTTCGCGGCGGCGAATGCCATCACGCCGAGACCCAGAAGGGTAATCCCGGCACCGGCCCAGATCGGCGAGGTGTAGCCGAGGCCCGCTGTGATGGTGACGCCGCCCAGCCAGGCGCCAAGGGCGTTGCCGACGTTGAAGGCGCCGATGTTGGCGCCGGAGGCCAGGGTGGGGGCGCTATCGGCGTACTTCATGACGCGCATCTGGAGCCCCGGGACAGTGGCGAAGCCGAAGCCGCCCATGAGCACAATGGAGGCGATGGTGAGGGGCTGGTTGCCGGCGGTCAGGGCGAAGGCCACCAGAATCACCACCAGCGCGGCGAGGACTACCAGCAGAGTGCGGTCCACGTTGCGATCCGCGGCCTTCCCGCCCACGGTGTTCCCGATGAACAGTCCGATGCCGAAGAGGATCAGGAGCCACGGCACGGCGGACGCCGCGAAGCCGGTGACCTCGGTGAGGGTATAGGCGATGTACGTGAAGGCGCCGAACATACCGCCGTAACCCAGGATGGTGACGAGGATGGACAGCCACACCTGGCCGGACCGGAAGGCGCGCAGCTCGCCGCGGAGCCCGCCGGAGGCAGCCTGGGCCGCGGCGCGCCCCTGGCCGGTCCGGGGCACCAGCGTCAGGATGCCCGCCAGGGCGAGGACACCAATCCCCGTGATGGCCCAGAAGGTGGAGCGCCAGCCGGCGGCCTGGCCGAGCATGGTGCCGAACGGGACACCAAGGACGTTCGCGGCCGTGAGGCCGGTGAACATGATGGCGATGGCACCGGCCTTCTTGGTGGGCGCCACCATGTCCGCGGCCACCACCGCCCCAATGCCGAAGAACGCGCCGTGGGCCAGGGCGGCCACAATCCGGCCGATCATCATCATGGAGTAGTCGGGGGCGATGGCGGAGACCAGGTTGCCGGCAATGAACAGCACCAGCAGGACGGCCAGGACCGGCTTGCGTTCGAAGCGTGTCACGGCCGCCGTGAGCAGCAGGGCGCCGACGACGACGGCGAGCGCATAGCCGGAGATCAGCCAGCCGGCCGTGGCCTCGCTGACGCTGAAGTCTGCGGCGACCTCGGGCAGCAGGCCCATGATCACGAACTCGGTGAGTCCGATACCGAACCCGCCGAGGGCTAGGGCTAATAGGCCAATGGGCATGGCGGAGCTCCTTCAAAACTGTACGGAATGGGGTAGGGCGCGTAAGCTTATAGTTGCAGACGCGTTATTTATTGTTGCACAAGCAGATACCACGCGCAAGCAACTATTATTTGTTGTGCCCCGTTTCATATCCGTGGGGTACGCGATTCGAAGGGAAGTACACGATGGGCATCAAGGACGACGCCGTTGAAGTCCGCGCGCAGGGGTGGCGCACCCTCGCGGCCCTGCACGGCCTGATCGAGTCGGAGCTGGAACGCTCGCTCCAGGCCGAGGCCCAGCTGTCCGTGGTCGAGTACACAGTGCTCGACGCCCTGAGCCGGCAGGACGGCTGGCACATGCGCATGCAGCAGCTGGCCCGCGCCACCGCGCTGAGCGCCAGCGCCACCACGCGGCTGGTCAACAGGCTCGAGGACCGCGGCCTGCTCACGCGCATCCTCTGTGCGGATGACCGCCGCGGCATCTACACCGAACTGACAGAGAGCGGCATCAAGCTGCTGGACGAGGCGCGGCCCACCCACGACGCCACGCTGGAGCGGGCCCTTGCCGAGGCGCAGGAAATCCCCGAGCTTGCCCCGCTGGTTGACGCGCTGCCCAGGCTGCACGCGCACGCCTAGACCCGCCGTAGCTCCTCTTAAAGAGTTTTTGTCCAGATAATGCCCCTTTGAATCGTTCAAAGAGGCATTATCTGGACAAAAACTCGATTTGGCTGCGGTTACTTGGCGACTCCGGCCAGGTCCTTGGCTGCGGCGTTCTTGAAGTAGTGCTCCAGGTCCTCAAGGCTCTTGTCCTTGGTCTCCGGAACCACCCGCTTCACCCACACGATGGCTGCCAGCTGGATGGCCACGAAGATGAAGAACGTCGTTGAAACGCCGATCGAGGCCACCATCTGCGGGAAGAAGAATCCGATCAGGAAGTTGATCATCCACAGCACGAACACACAGATGCCCATGCCGATGCCGCGGACATGCAGCGGGAAGATCTCGGACATGGTCAGCCACGTCACCGTGCCGATGCAGGACTGCATGGACGCCAGGAACGTCACCATAAACAGCAGCACCAGATAGCCGCGGGCGATGCCTTCCGGGACCAGCATGGATATCAGGCCAATGGCCAGCAGCGAAGATGCCGTGCCGACCAGGCCCACGATCAGCATGGCCTTCCTGCGCACTTTCGTCATCAGGGACATACCGACAATGACGGCGAGCACGGAGGTGATGCCGTTGACCACGTTGGCGAGGAGGGCGCCCTGATCCCCGAAACCGGAGCTGGAGAGGATCGAGGTGCCGTAGTACATGATCGCGTTGACGCCGCTGATCTGGTTGATGACCGCCATGCCCAGGCCCACCACGAAGATCCTGCGGATCCATGGCACGGTGAGGTCCCGGTACGTTCCGAGCTTGGATTGGTAGTCTTCCCGGGCCGCCTGCCGCACCTCATCAAATTCCGAAGAGACATCGGCCGGTGCACGGGTCTTGCGCAGCACCTCGAGAACGTCGCCGAAGCGTCCGGCCGAGGCCAGCCAGCGGGGGCTTTCGGGCAGCACGAGCATTCCGAACCAGAGCACGACGGCGGGCAGCGTGGCAATGACCAGCATCCAGCGCCACACGTGGGACGCCTCGGGGAAGGCGTTTCCCAGGACAGCATTGAACGTGAACGCCAGGAACTGTCCCGTGACGATCATGAGCTCATTCTGCGTGACGATCCGCCCGCGCTGGGCAGCCGGCGACATTTCCGCAAGGTACACGGGCACGATCACCGATGCCCCGCCCACCGCAAGGCCCAGGACTGTACGGGCTGCAACCAGCAGCTCGGTGGTGGGCGCCATGGAACAGGCGATCGTTGAGACGGCGAAGATGAGCGCCAACGCCATGATGGTCCTGCGGCGGCCGAAACGGTCGGACAGCCGGCCGGCAGTGATTGCGCCGAAGGCCGCGCCGAACAGCAGGGTGGACGTCACCAGGCCTTCAGTCAGCGGCGTCAGCGCCAGATCGCGCTGCATGAACGGCAGGGCACCGTTGATGACGCCTGTGTCGTAGCCGAAGAGCAGGCCGCCGAACGTCGAGAACAGGGCGACCCGCCGCATGAACCCCTTGGGATTGGCGGCGCCACTGCCGGGGCCGTCGGCTCCGGCCGGGGGTCGGGTGGACGTACCGGTGAGCGTATTTTCCGTTTGCTTCATAGGGCGGCCGCTAGCTGGCCTTGGCGATGTAGTTGTTCATCGTGTCCAGCTGGTAGCGGGAAACCTCCGCGGCGTTCTCGTCTTCGGCGAAGACGCTGGATACCATCACGGTGTCTTCGCGGTCCAGGAAGCCGATCTCCTGCAGGCCGCCGAAGAATTCCTCCCAGTTGACGTCGCCGTCGCCGATTTTCAGGTGCTGATGCACGCGGACCGGATTTCCGGACGGGTTGGTGATGTAGCGCAGGCCGTGCGAGGCGTGGTGGTTCATGGTGTCTGCCACGTGGACCAGCCGGAGCCTGTCCCCCGCGGCGCGCATGATGTCCAGCGGCGCGTTCTTCATGTGGAAGCTGTGCGAGGCCACGTACACCAGGCCCACATTCTTGGAGTTCAGGCCACGGATGACACGGATGGCGGCCAGGCCTTCCTCCACGAAGTCGTCCGGGTGCGGATCGATCAGCAGGTCCAGGCCCTCGCGTTCGATGATGGGCAGCAGCTCCTCCATGGAGCGGTAGAAGGCGCGCTCTGATTCCTCGGCCTTCTCCGGGCGTCCGCTGAACTCGGTGTTGATGGTGCTGACGCCGAGGTCCACGGTGATCTGGATGACGCGCTTCCAGTAGCGGACGGCAGCTTCGCGGGCATCCTCGTCCGGCCCGGACCAGCGCAGGACGGGAAGCACTGAGGCGATCTCGACCCCCACATCCTGGCAGGCCTTGCTGAGCTTGCCCACCAGTTCGTCGTCGGCCTTGGGGTGGTTGTAGAACGGGATGAAGTCGGCGTGCGGGGTCATCTGCATGTACTTGTAGCCGAGGTCCGCCACCACCCGGGGAAATTCGAGCAAGGTGTGCGAATGGTGGAACGGCGTTGGATCAAGTGCGATTTTCACGGGGAACACTCCCTTGTGGGTGAGTCAGTTGTCGAACCGGGTTTTTGTCCAGATAACGCGCCCAAAAGGGCCTCGATGTCGCGTTATCTGGACAAAAACTCCTGGGGCGAACGGGCTTAGCTGTAGAGGGCGGGCTTGGCGTTCAGCTTCACGGCCACCTTCTCGCCGTTCTTCTGAGCTTCCACGCCGGCTTCGCAGCATGCCGCAGTGGCGTAGCCGTCCCAGGCGGTGGGGCCGCCGATTTCGCCGCGGAGTGCCGCGTCGACCCAGGACTGGATCTCGACGTCGTACGCCGCGCCGAAGCGCTCTTCGAAACCTGGAGTGACATGGCCGCCCCAGTGGCCGGCGCTGCGGGTGTACGGTCCCTTGTCGCCGCCAATGTTGACGATGCCGTCTTCGAAGGCGGCCTGCGTCGCCACTTCGTAGCCGAACTTCGCGTTGACGTAGATTTCGACGTCGGCGAGCACGCCTGACTCGGTTTCCACCAGGACGTGCTGGGGATCGTGCTGGCCGGCCGGGGCGTTCTTCGTGGCCTTGCCAAGACGGACCTGGACGCTGGTGATTTCCTCGCCGGTGAAGAACCGGATGGCGTCGAACTCGTGCACCACAGAATCGTTGATGAGCATCTCGTTGGTGAAGCCCGGCGGCGTGGTGGGGTTGCGGTGCTGGTGGTGCAGCATCAGCAGTTCACCCAGCTCGTGGTCCCGGATGACCTGTCCCAGGGCAGCGTATTCGGCGTCGAAGCGGCGCATGAAGCCCACCTGGATGCGCTTGTGGCCCAGCTCCTCCTCGGCCCGGACGATCTTCCATGCTGATTCGGCGTCCGGGGTGAGCGGCTTCTCGCAGAGGATCGGGATGTCCTTGGCAAGGGCCTTCAGCAGGATGTCCTCGTGCAGGAAGCCCGGCGTGGCAATCAGGACGGCGTTGACGTTCCCGTTGTTCAGCGCCTCTTCGGCATCGGCCAGGGCCACTGCGCCCGGGATGCCTTCGATGGCTGCCTGTGCACGGGCAAGGTCGACGTCGACGACGGCGGCGACTTCAGCGCCGTGGATGCGCTTGCTGAGGCGCTGGATGTGGTCCGCGCCCATGCGGCCGGCGCCGATGACGGCGACGCGAAGGGTTTCAGTCATTGTTCTTTCCTTACGTTTCGGGTGCCTGGGCGGTTGTTAGTTGACTGCCGTGCGGGAACCGCAGGACAGCAGGTAGTTGCGGGTGCGCTTGGCGATCGGCATGGGGACGTCGAAGGCCACCGGGTACATATCCTGCTCCACGATGCCGAAGATGGGGCGGTTCAGCGCTTCCACCGCTTCGATGACGGCGCGCAGGTCCGGCAGCCCGTTCGGCGGCTCGGTCATGACGCCGGCAAGGTTGGCTGCGGCCCAGGTCATGTTTTCCTCGTTGACTTGCCTGAGGATGTCCGGGTTGATCTGCTTCAGGTGCAGGTACCCGATGCGGTCCGGGTAGTTCTTGATGAGCTCAAGGCTGGATGCTCCGCAGTATTCGGCGTGGCCGGTGTCCAGGCACAGGTTCAGGTACTTGGAGTCCGTGGCAGCCAGGAGGGTTTCGATGTCCTCCTGGGCTCCGACGTGGGAATCCGCGTGGGAGTGGAACTGCTGCTTCAGCCCGAAGTCCTCCAGCAGGGTCTTGCCCAGCCGGTTGTGGCCGGCGAACAGATCGCTCCAGGCCTTCTCGGTCAGCTGGCCGCTTTCCACTGCTTCGCCGGTGACGTCGTCGCGCCACATGGCCGGGATGACCACGATGTGCTCGCCGCCCATGGCCGCCGTCAGCTCGGCGACCCTGCGTGCCGGCTCCCAGGCAGCCTCCCACTGGTCCAGTCCGCGGTGGAACGCGGTGAAAACTGTTCCGGCCGTGACCTTCAGGTCGCGCTGCTTGAGCTCGTCGGCCAGCCGGGCGGGATCGTTCGGCAGGTAGCCGTAGGGGCCGAGTTCGATCCACTTGTAGCCGGACTCGGCCACTTCGTCGAGGAACCGCTCCCACGGGGTCTGCTTGGGGTCATCCGCGAACCAGACGCCCCAGGAGTCCGGTGCGGTGCCGATGATCAGTTTGTTCTCAGTCATGACAGCAATGTCTTTCTGCTGGGCCCACGCCGCCAGGGTTACCTGGCCGAGCTTGCGGGGCGAGGGCGGCGGTGGGGACTAGTTGGACGGGAAGTTGTACGAGGCACCCGAGGCGTGGGTGGGCTCGGGCCAGCGTGAGGTAACTACTTTGCCACGGGTGTAGAAGGAGACGCCTTCCGGGCCGTAGATGTGCTTGTCGCCGAACAAGGAGGCCTTCCAGCCGCCGAAGGAGTGGTAGGCAACCGGAACCGGAAGGGGCACGTTGATGCCGATCATGCCCACGGTCACGGAGCGCTGCAACTTGCGGGCGTTGGCGCCGGAGGAGGTGAAGATCGCGGTGCCGTTGCCGTAGGGGTTGGCGTTGATCAGGCTGATGCCGGCGTCGAGGTCCTCGACCCGGACGACGACGAGGACGGGTCCGAAGATTTCCTCGGTGTAGGCGGTCATTTCGGTCTTGACGTGGTCCAGGACGGTGGGGCCAACCCAGAAGCCTTCTTCGTGGCCCGGGACCACGAGGTCACGGCCGTCCACCACCATCGCGGCACCGGCTGCTTCGGCTTCGGTGACGATCTTTACGATGCGTTCCTTGGAAGCCGGAGTGATGACCGGGCCCATTTCGGCGTCGGGCGCGGTGCCGTTGTTGACCTTGACGGCGAGGGCGCGCTCTTCGACCTTCTTGACCAGCAGTTCGGCGGCGTCGCCGACGGCGACGCCGACGGAGATGGCCATGCAGCGTTCCCCGGCGGAGCCGAAAGCGGCGGCGGCGAGGTGGTCGGCGGCGTTGTCCAGGTCGGCGTCGGGCATCACGATGGCGTGGTTCTTCGCGCCGCCCAGGGCCTGGACGCGCTTGCCGTGCTTGGTGGCGGTCTCGTGGACGTACTGGGCGATCGGGGTGGAGCCTACGAAGGAAATGCCGTCCACGTCGGGGTGGGTCAGGAGCCCGTCAACGGTCTCCTTGTCGCCGTGCAGGACCTGGAACACGCCGTCGGGCAGGCCCGCGTCCTTCCACAGCTTGGCCAGCAGCATCGAGGCGGAGGGATCACGTTCGGAGGGCTTGAGGATGAAGGCGTTGCCGGTGGCGATCGCCATCGGTGCCATCCACAGCGGCACCATGACGGGGAAGTTGAACGGGGTGATGCCGGCGACGACGCCGAGGGGCTCGCGGAAGGAGAAGACGTCGATGCCGGTGGAGACCTGGTCCGAGTAGTCACCCTTGAGCAGGGTCGGGATGCCGCAGGCGAACTCGATGACCTCCAGGCCGCGGCCGATCTCGCCCTTGGCGTCGGACAGGACCTTGCCGTGCTCTGCGGTGATCAGGTCGGCGAGGTCGTCCACGTGGGCGGCGACGAGTTCGCGGAACTTGAACAGCACCGCGGTGCGCTTGGCCAGGGAGATGTCGCCCCAGCTGTCGGCGGCTTTGCGGGCGGCGGCAACGGTGACGTCCAGGTCCGCCCGGTTGGCCAGCCGCAGCTCTGCGGTGACGGCGCCGGTGGCGGGGTTGTAGACGGGCTGGGTGCGGTCGCCCTCGCCTGCAGTTTCGGCGCCGTTGATGAAGTGGTGGATGGTCTTGGTGGTGGTGAGGGTGCTCATCATAATGTCCTTGGGGGTTGGGATGCCGGGTGGCCCAGGGGGCCGGGGTCAGCCGAGCAGCTTGCGCTGGCGGTTCTTGTGGTCGGTGTAGGTCTGGAAGGCCTGCTTCGTGGAGTCAAGCTCGGAAACCTGGGAGACGGGAACGTCCCACCATGATTCGGAGCTCGGGGCATCCAGCAGCGGGTCGGATTCGATGTGGATCAGGATGGGCCCGCCGCGCTCGGGGGCGGCCTTGGCGTCGCGGATGGCCTGCTCGAGTTCGGCGATGACCTTCTCCCCCGGTTCGATCCGGATCACCTCCACGCCGAGGCTTTCGGCGTTCAGGGCCAGGTCCACCGGAAGGGTTTCGCCTTCGTCGAAGCTGTGCTGTTCCTCGTTCAGGGCACGGTACTGCGTGCCGAAGCGCTGCGAGCCGAGCGAATCGGAGAGGGATCCGATGGACGCGTAGCCGTGGTTCTGGATCAGGACCACGATCAGTTTGATCCGTTCGGCGACGGCGGTGACCAGCTCGGTGTGCATCATCAGATAGGAGCCGTCCCCCACCATCACGACGACGTCGCGCTGGGCTCCGCCCCGCGCGGCTTCGGCCAGGGCCGCGCGCTTGACGCCGAGCCCGCCGGGGATTTCGTAGCCCATGCAGGAGTAGGCGTACTCGACGTGGTAGCCGAAGGGGTCGCGGACGCGCCACATCTTGTGCAGGTCACCGGGGAGGGACCCGGCAGCGCAGATGACGACGTCCTGGGCGTTCATGGCCCGGGACGTGGCGCCGATGATTTCGTTCTGGGCCGGCAGCGGGGTGAAGCGGGTGTCGAATGCTTCGTCCACGGTGGCGTCCCAGCGCTTCTTCTCGGCGGCAACCTGCTGTTCCAGGTCCGCGCCCACGCGGTAGCCGCCGAGGGCCTGGTTCAGCTTGACCAGGGCCTTGCGGGCGTCGGCCACGATCGGCAGCGTGGTGCCGTGCTTGTACGCGTCGATGGCGGCGACGTTGATGTTGATGAACTTCACGTCCGGGTTCTGGAACGCGGTCCGCGAGGCGGTGGTGAAATCCTCGTAGCGGGTGCCGATGCCGATGATCAGGTCCGCTTCGGCTGCGATGGCGTTGGCCGCCGTCGTGCCGGTGGAACCGATCGCGCCGAGGGAGGACTTGTGGTCCCAGGGCAGGACTCCGACGCCAGCCTGGGTGTTGCCCACCGGGATGCCGGTGAGTTCCACGAACCTGGCGAGCTCGTCGTTGGCGAAGGCGTAGACGACGCCGCCGCCGGCGATGATCAGCGGGCGTTTCGCGGCGCGGATGGCTTCGGCGGCACGGCGGATGTCCTCGTCGTCCGCGTCCGGGCGGCGGATCCGCCACTCCCGTTCGGCCAGGAACTCCTCGGGCACGTCGAAAGCTTCGGCCTGGACGTCCTGCGGCAGGGAGATGGTGACGGCGCCGGTTTCGGCCGGATCCGTCAGCACGCGCAGCCCGTGGTGGAACGCGGAGAACAGCTGCTCGGGCCGGGAAACGCGGTCGAAAAACTTGGACAGCGGCCGGAACGCGTCGTTGACCGTGATGTCGTAGGCGTACGGCTGCTCGAGCTGTTGCAGCACCGGGTCAGCGGCCCGGGTGGCGAAGGTGTCGCTGGGCAGCAGCAGAACCGGAAGGCGGTTGGTGGTGGCGAGCGCCGCCCCCGTGAGCAGGTTGGAGGAACCAGGCCCGATCGAGGTGCTGACGGCGAAGGTCTGCCTGCGGCGGGTGTGGCGTGCGTACCCCACGGCCTGGTGGGACTGTGCCTGCTCGTTGCGGCCCTGGTAGTACGGCATGATCGCCGGATCCAGCTGCTGGTACTGCTTGAGCGCCTGGCCCACGCCGGCAACGTTGCCGTGCCCGAAGATGCCGAACGTGCCGGGGATCAGGCGTTCGCGGTAGTCCAGTCCGCCAACGGAATCAACGGTGTACTGCTTGGAAAGGTATTCGACGACGGCCTGGGCGACCGTCATGCGGCGGGTTCCGGCTGCGTTGCCAGTTCTGATCCCCATGGGAATTACTCCGATACTTCTGCGGTGTGGGCTGATGCGGTGTGGTGAAGGAGGGAGGCTGCGGTGGCCACTGCGCCGGCTACGTCGCCGTCCTTCGGGTACAGGAGGGTCCGGCCGACGGTGAGGCCCTGCACGCCGGGAAGGGCCAGGGCGGCTTCCCAACTGGCAAACACTTCGTCCTGGGTACCTTCCGGGTCTCCGCCCAGCAGCACCGTGGGCATGGTGGTGGCGGCCATGACGCGTTCCATCTCTGCCACCACCGGCAGCTTCATCCAGGTGTAGGCGCTGGTGGAGCCAAGGCCCTCGGCAATAGCCACGGACTTGATGACCGCGTCGGTGGACAGATCGTTGCGGACCCTGCCGTTGTGCCACGCGGACAGGAACGGCTCCACCATGGCGATCAGTTTGCGTTCGGCCAGGGAATCGATGGCCCTGGCCGTCGCTTCCAGCAGGGACACCGTGTCCGGGTCGCCCAGGCAGATACGGGTGAGCATCTTGCCGCCGTCGGCCCCCAATGCCTTCAGCGCAGCGGCGGTGTGGCCGGTGAAGCGGTCGTCAAATTCGTTGACCAGGCCCGTGAGCCCGCCGCGGTTCATGGATCCGAACACCAGTTTGCCGTCGAGGGCGCCCAGCAGCAGGAGATCATCCATGATGTCCGGGGAAGCGAGTACGCCGTCCACGTCCGGGTTCGCCAGGGCGATCTGCAGCCGGTCCAGCAACTGCCGGCGGTCGGCCATGGCCACCGGGTCATTGCCCACCGCGAGGGCGCCGCGGGCCGGGTGGTCAGCTGCCACGATGAAGTTCTGCCGGCCGTACTTGAGGCCGGGGTGCCGGCGCCGTGCCTTCGCGGCGCGGGCAACAGCGTCCGGGTCCTCCAGGCGGATGGTACTCAGGTGGGCGTAACGGCGGGGATCATCGTCCACACCAGCAGCGGCCGGGACGGTATCCGGAGTGGTCCGGGAAGAGTTGAGGGTCACAGTGCTGCTCCTTCGGTGGCAAATTGCCCGGGAACCAGGCGGCCGCGCTCGGCCAGCAGCGAGGTGACCTCGTCCGGCGTCGGCATGGCGTCGGCACAGGACAGGCGGGACGCGACGATCGCGCCGGCGGCATTCGCGTAATCGAGGACCTCGGCGAGGCTCCAGCCGGAGAGCAGTCCGTGGCAGAAAGCTCCGCCGAAGGAGTCCCCGGCGCCCAGGCCGTTGACGGTCTCCACCGGAACGGGGGCCGACACCACACGCTCGGTGCGGGTCTTGGCCATCACGCCTTCAGGGCCGAGCTTGACGACGGCGATTTCGACGCCAGCGGCCAGGAGCCGGTCCGCCTGCTCGTCAGGGGTCCCCTCACCCACGGCTACGGAGCATTCCTTGTCGTTGCCGATGGCCACTGTGACATGCGGCAGGATCTTGGCCACCTGGGCCCGGGCTTCCTCCTCCGAGGCCCAGAACATGGGGCGGTAGTCCAGGTCAAGGATGGTGTACTGGCCTTCCTTGAGCCCTTCGCGCGGGCGGGCTTCGTGGGCCTTGATGTGCGCTTCACGGCTGGGTTCCTGGCACAGTCCGGTGACCGTGGACCAGAAGATGCGTGCGTCCCGGATGGCGTCAAGGTCCAGTTCGTCCGCTTTGATCTGCAGGTCAGGGGCCGTGGGGAAACGCCCGTAGAAGTACAGCGGGAAATCCTCCGGCGGCTTGATCGCGCAGAACGTGACCGCGGTGGGCCATTCCTTCACCGGCGTCACGAAGGTGTCGTCCACGTTGAACTTGCGGAGTTCGCGGTGCAGGTATTTCCCGAAGGCGTCGTCGCCGGTGCGGGTGATCACTCCGGTCCGGCGGCCATGCCGGGCGGCAGCAACAGCGACGTTGGACGGTGATCCACCGAGGTACTTTCCGAAGGACGTGACGTCCTCCAGATCCACCCCGATGTCGTTCGGGTAGATATCAACGCTGATGCGCCCGATCGTGAGCAGTTCGTGGGTCACGGTAATCGCGGACCTTTCTGGTTTGAACTCTGTACCTCTGAACAGATAGAGCTCCGGTTCCTGGCGACCCCCGTGAGCGGGGCCACAACCACTACTTTGCCCTAGAATTATTGTCCTGTCAAAGGTTTGTACTGACATATTTACAACTTGGCATAGCCGGGTAAATTGGCCGGCCTGGACCTCACAATGCGCGCCCAAACCGGAGACTATTTGCGCGGGACCGCCAACTCCCCGGTGACGTACTGCGCCCGCCCGAAACCGAACGACCAGTCGCCGGCGGCATTCTCCACATAGCCGATGAACACATCCTCACCGGCCACCCCCAGCTCCGCCAGCCTGGCTGCGATCGCGGCGAAAAGGGATTGCTTGGCTTCCTGGCTGCGCCCACCCTGGGTAAAGATTTGGATCATCACCACATCCGGCGTCCGCTCAAAACCCAGCCCCGCATCCTGGGCGAAGATCTGCCCGCCGGGATGTTCGGTGAGGATGTGGAAGTAGTCACGCTCCGGAACCCCGTACTCAGCCAGGATCGCATCATGGATCCCCAGGCTGAGCCGGCGCAGATCCTCGGGGCTGCGACCCTCATTGACGTCAATTCGCACCAGCGGCATTTTGGCTCCTTCAGCAATTTGTCCTGACATACTAACAAATTGAAGCACCTTCGAACAATACGGGCCCGGAGGAGCCCTTGCTGGCAGTCCATCGCGGGAGTAGCATTAAACAACCGAAAGGTTGATAAACGAATTAATTGATTACCTGGCGAATGACTGAACGGGGTGATGGGCAGGCTATGGACACCGGCGACGACGAGCTGCTCGACGCGGCCTTTATGGCCCTCGCCGACCCGGTCCGCCGCCGCATCATCGCCCGGCTCAGCCGGGGCCCGGCAACCGTAAACGAACTGGCGGAACCCTTCGCGATCACCAAACAGGCGGTCTCGAAGCACATCCAGGTCCTCGAGCAGGCGCGGCTCGTCACCCGCACGCGTGACGCCCAGCGCCGGCCCGTCCACCTGAACCCTGCACGGCTGGAGGCACTCACCGCGTGGATCGACCAGTACCGGCTGGTCCGCGAGAGGCAGTTCCGCAGCCTTGACGCCGTGCTCCAATCAAACGCCGCCTCACGCGGCGCAGAGGCAAAGGACCCATCATGACCAACGCCCTGAAAGTCACCGTTCCGGAAGGACTGCCCTTCATAGACTTCGAGCGGGAGTTCGATTTTCCCGTGGCGGATGTCTTCCGCGCCCACAAGGAGCCCGAACTCGTTGCCCAGTGGCTGGGACCGCGGCGGCTGAAAATGGACGTGGACCACTACGACTTCCGGACCGGCGGGAGCTACCGCTACACGCACACCGCGCCCGGCGGCGAAAGCTATGGCTTCAACGGCGTCTTCCACACTGTCCGGGAGAACGACTTCGCCATCCAGACTTTCGAGTTCGACGGCTACCCGGATGTGGTCAGCATCGAGTTCCTGACCTTCGTGGACCTCGGCGGCGGCCGGTGCCGGCTGACCGGCCACTCCGTCTACCCGAGCCAGGAAGCCCGTGACGGCATGGCGCAGTCCGGCATGGAAGGCGGCATGACGGAGGGCTACGAGCGGTTGGATGAGCTGCTCAGCAGCGCCAAAGTCTAAGACACAAAAGTACGACGTCGGACGGTCCCCCTCCCGGGGCACGCGACCGTCCGACGTCGTACTTTAACCAGAAACGCGGGGCCAACCGGCCGTCCCGAAGGACGGCGGGGTGACCCCGCGTTGTAGTGCTCTGTTGCTTAGCCTAGAGGGCTGCGTAAACTTCGCGCAGCAGCTTGGCAGTCTCGGACGGCGTCTTGCCGACCTTCACGCCGGCAGCTTCGAGGGCTTCCTTCTTGGCCTGCGCGGTACCCGCGGAACCGGAGACGATGGCGCCTGCGTGGCCCATGGTCTTGCCTTCCGGAGCGGTGAAGCCTGCCACGTAGCCGACAACCGGCTTCGTGACGTGGGCCTTGATGTAGTCCGCCGCGCGCTCTTCAGCGTCGCCACCGATTTCACCGATCATCACGATCGCCTTGGTCTCCGGGTCAGCTTCGAAGGCTTCGAGGGCATCGATGTGCGTGGTGCCGATGACGGGGTCGCCGCCGATGCCGATGGCGGTGGAGAAGCCCAGGTCGCGCAGTTCGTACATCATCTGGTAAGTCAGGGTGCCCGACTTGGAGACGAGGCCGATGGGGCCCTTGCCCGTGATGTTGGCCGGGGTGATGCCTACCAGGGCCTCGCCCGGGGTGATGATGCCGGGGCAGTTCGGTCCGATGATGCGGGTGACCTGCTTGCCGTTCGCGTCAACCTTGGACTGGGCCAGTGCCCAGAACTCGGCGGAGTCCTGGACCGGCACGCCTTCGGTGATGACGACGACCAGGCCGATGCCGGCCTCGATGGCTTCAACGACGGCATCCTTGGTGAAGGCCGGCGGCACGAAGACGATGGAGACGTCGGCGCCGGTCTCGGCCATGGCTTCCTTGACGGTGCCGAAAACGGTGATTTCGTTATCGCCGTGCAGGACCGTGGTGCCGGCCTTGCGGGCGTTGACGCCGCCCACAATGTTGGTGCCGGCCTTGAGCATCAGGGCGGTGTGCTTGGTGCCTTCGCCGCCGGTGATGCCCTGGACGATGACCTTGGAGTCCTTGTTCAGATAGATAGACATGGTGCGTCCCTTTACTTAGCTGCGTTGGCGAGCTCGGCGGCCTTGTCGGCGCCCTCGTCCATGGTGGCGGCCAGGGTAACCAGCGGGTGGTTGGCCTCGGCCAGGATGCGGCGGCCTTCCTCGACATTGTTGCCGTCGAGGCGGACGACCAGCGGCTTGTTCGCGGAGTGGCCCAGCTCGGCCAGTGCTCCCACGATGCCCTTGGCCACGGCGTCGCATGCGGTGATTCCGCCGAAGACGTTGACGAACACGGACTTGACCTGCTCGTCGCCCAGGATGACGTCCAGGCCGGCTGCCATGACCTCGGCGGAGGCTCCGCCGCCGATGTCCAGGAAGTTGGCCGGCTTGACGTTGCCGTGGTTTTCACCGGCGTAGGCAACGACGTCCAGGGTGGACATGACCAGACCGGCGCCGTTGCCGATGATGCCGACTTCGCCGTCCAGCTTGACGTAGTTCAGGTCCTGCGCCTTGGCCTTGGCCTCGAGCGGATCAGCAGCGTCCTTGTCTTCCAGGAGTGCGTGCTTGGCGTGCCGGAAGTCGGCGTTCTCGTCCAGGGTCACCTTGCCGTCAAGGGCGACGATGTCGCCGGCGCCGGTCTTGACCAGCGGGTTGACCTCCACCAAGGTGGCGTCTTCCTTCTTGAAAACGTCCCAGAGCTTCAGGATGACGTCGGCGACTTTGCCGCGCAGTTCCTCAGCGAAGCCGGCAGCGGCAACGATTTCGTCGGCCTTGGCCTGGTCGATTCCCACTGCGGGATCGATGGCGATCTTGGCCAGTGCGTCGGGGCGTTCGACGGCGAGCTGTTCGATTTCCATGCCGCCTTCAACCGAGCACATGGCCAGGTAGTTGCGGTTGGCCCGGTCCAGCAGAACGGAGAAGTAGTATTCCTCGGCGATGTCCGCGCCCTGGGCGATCATGACTTTGTTGACCGTGTGGCCCTTGATGTCCATGCCCAGGATGTTGGTGGAGTGTTCCAGCGCCTCATCGGCGGTCTTTGCGACCTTAACGCCGCCGGCCTTTCCGCGGCCACCGACCTTAACCTGTGCCTTGACGACAGTTACGCCGCCGATCTTCTCGGCAGCTGCCTTTGCTTCTTCAGGGGTGTGCGCCACGATGCCAGCAAGCACGGGTACACCGTGCGCCTCGAACATATCGCGCGCCTGATATTCAAACAGGTCCACGGTTTAGTGTCCTTCTACGTCGAAGTAGTTTCTGTACAGCCGGACCCCACGTAATCGTGGTTACCGGGCTGCGGAATAAACGCACCCTGCGACTGGTTCGGAAACGAGCCACACGGCGCAATGCTCCTCTCGGAACTCTAGTCCTTTCTGCGGACCGGCCCGTTCCAGAGTACCTGTTATGTGAGTAAGGACACTATTCTATGGAGCGTAGAAAAACCGCTAGATTACGGGGTTTTTGGCGCCTCTGACGGCGTCGCGGAGGGGTCTGCACTGTCCGCGGAAATTAGTTCGTAACGGTCCCGCGAAACGAAGAAGGCAACGCCGGCCGAGACGTTTCCGCAGGCCACGCCGCCGTTATAGGCCGAGCATCGCAGGCCGTTGCGCTCGAGGTTCTGTCCGTCCTCCAGTACAGGCAGCTGGGATACCGGCCCGTTTTTGCTCCCCTTGGGCCCGAATTCGGCCTCCATCTGGGTGACGCCGGAGCGGCATTCGCCGTAGCTCGCCTTATCCGGCGTGAGCAACGCGGTGCCGCCGAGGTAGCCCAGGCCCGTGCCGGCACAATCATCCTTGACGTCCGCAGCTTCGGGTTTGGGGTAAACGGCAAGTTCGCAGTGCGCTACCGGGACGATTGCCAGCTTGTTGTTGGCGCCGTCGCTGTACGCATTCTGCTCATAGGGCAGGCTGACGTGCTCGCCGCGTGCCGAGGTCAGCGAGCAGACAACGCTATGGTCGGCGGTGACGAAACTGAGCACGTCGCTGCCCGCAGAGAACCGGGTACCGTCAGCCACAGGTGCCTGCTCGAGCTGTTCCAGCGCCGGTAGCGGCGGCGGCGGAACATAGTTCGGGTCCTTCTGCGTAATAGTGCAGGAAGTGCAGGCCAGCAGGATGAGGGCGGCCAGGATCCCCGGTACAGTCCGTCGCATGCGCTCCATTATGCCCCGGTGGCAGCCTCAGCCCAGTGTGCGACTGCCCGCGCCCTCCACTACTGCGGCAGCAGCTTCAGCGGGATCCTCACCCTCGAACTGCTCTTGCATCTTCCGTGCGCGGCTCTTCCAGCCGGGATCCGTCAGGACCTGTCGCACTGCAGCGGCGATGTCGGCGGGCTTGGGTGATTCCGTTCTGAGGTTAATGCCGACGCCGGAGTATTCCACCCGGGCATTAACATCACTCTTGCCCTCGTTGATGCCCGACACCACCAACGGAACACCCTTGGACAGGCTCAGCTGCACGCCGCCAAATCCGCCGTTGGTGATAAATACATCCGTGAAGTCAAAGACCTCCGCAAAGTCCACGTAGTCCCGCACCACCACGTTGGGCTGCGCGTAGCGGGCTTTCAACGCCTCGGTGCCGTGCCCGCCGGTTGCGACGATGACCAACGCATCCATGTCCTTGACCGCTTCAAGCGCCGGAACGATGAGTTTGTCCTGGTCGAGGTTGTCCACAGTTCCCTGGGTTACAACGAGTGTTGCTGGATAGGACCGGGGAAACTCGCCGTCCCCGCTGGACCCGGTGCCGGCCTGGCCAGCCGCCCGGTACGGCAGGAGCGCACCGACGTAGTGCACTTTGGGGTTGACCCGGCGCCGCGGGAAATCGAGGGATTCCGGGCCGGTCTGGATAATGGCGTCCGAGCACCGGTAAGGCTCGTCCGTCAGCCGGCCCCTCGGAACAGCCTGGCCGTAGGCGGCATGCTGCCGGCGGTAGCTTTGGCTGGCCGCCCGAAGGATGACCTTGTCTGACAGCAGCCCGGCCAGGCCCTGGACCGCCTTCTCAACGGGAGTGCGGGGCGGCCGGAACCCGAAGAAGAGCGGGGGTACCTGCGAGTCGCTTTCCATGTTGGGGATCGCGACAAAATTCACCACCGGCATGCCCATCAAATGGGAGACGAGACGGTGAATGAACATGGAGCTGTCGACCACGGCAACATCGAACGGATACTCCTGCGCGACTTCGCGGATGTCCTCGAAGAAGTGGCTGACGTTGCTGGCGAATATTTTCTCTCCGTCGAAGCCGATGGCCCGTGGGCCTTTCAGCTTGGCCCGCTCCGGATAGAGCTCATTGAGGTTGTCCGCGCGGTGCTCGATGGCCCTGCGGAAGGGGAACTGCTGGATTCCCATTCCGCTGAGCCTGTCTGCATAGACGGGACCCGTGTACCAGGCCACCTCGTGGCCACGGTCATTGAGCCGCATCGCCACGCCCGTCATGGGGTTGAAATGGCCGTCAATGGCCTGGCTGGCGAACAGGATCTTCACGGTGGCGCCCCCGAATCTGCTGTGCTCAAGTGGCCTGCGCTTCACCGGATTCCCGGCTACCCGGCGGTTTGCCGGCTACTGGCGCGTTCCTGAACTGTAAGTCAGCCGGCGTGCCCGGACAAGGGTAAGCGTGGCTAGGCGTCGAGCTTCGTCAGCGGCGCGTACCTCAGCAGCAGGCGCTTTTCGCCGACGCTGAACTTCACCTTGGCCACGGTCTTGTCCCCGGCGCCTTCAACGGCCAGGACCGTGCCGTTGCCGAAGCTCGTGTGGTTGACCTTGTCTCCGACGCTGACGGCCACCACTTCCTTTTGCGGCTGGACGCGGTTCTTCGCGACGGCGGCCGGAACATCGGCATTGAAGCCGGCGGAAGGGCTGGCGGCCTGGCCGCGGGCCGTGCCGGCGCCCCAGAATGAACCGCTGTAGCGGCTGGACCCGATGGCGGCTCCGCTCCCCCAGCCGCCGACCTGGCGGCTGGTGCCTTCACGACGCCACTCCACCAGCTCGGCCGGGATCTCCTCGATGAACTGGCTGGCCGGGTTGTATTGGCTCTGGCCCCACATGCTGCGGACTTCCGACCTCGTCACATAGAGGCGCTTCCGGGCACGGGTCAGGCCCACGTAGGCCAGTCGGCGCTCCTCCGCGAGTTCCTTGGGATCCGTGGCGGAGCGCTGGTGCGGGAAGAGGCCGTGCTCCATGCCGGTGAGGAAGACCACGGGGAACTCCAGCCCCTTGGCCGTGTGGAGGGTCATGAGTGTGACGACGCCCAGCCGTTTGGCTTCCGCCACGGCGGCGTCGATGTCCGCGCCCGGGGCGTCCGGTATCTGGTCCGCGTCCGCCACGAGGGACACCTGCTCCAGGAAGGCGCCCAGGGAACCTTCGGGGTTTTCCTGTTCGTATTCACGCACGACGGCGACCAGTTCGGCGAGGTTCTCCACCCGGGATTCATCCTGGGGATCGGTGCTGGACCGCAGCCCGGCCAGGTAGCCGGTCTGCTCCAGGACCGCTTCCAGGGCGGCCGCCGCACCCGAGCCGCTGGCCACCTCGGCAAGATCGTCCAGGAGTTTCACGAAACCCAGCACGGCGTTGACCGAGCGGGTAGCCATGCCGGGCGCCTGGTCCGCCCGGCGGGCGGCGGCCATAAAGGATGTCCGTTCGCGTTCGGCCAAGGCTGCCACGGCGCCCTCGGCGCGGTCTCCGATGCCGCGCTTGGGTTCGTTGAGCACCCGGCGCAGGTTGACGTCGTCGTCGGGGTTCACCAGCACGCGCAGGTAGGCAAGGGCGTCCTTGATTTCCTTGCGCTCGTAGAACCGCGTGCCGCCCACCACCTTGTACGGCAGTCCCACGCGCACCAGGACGTCTTCAATGGAACGTGACTGGGCGTTGGTGCGGTAGAAGATGGCGACGTCGCCGGGACGGAGGTTGTCCTCGTCCTGCAGCCTGTCGATTTCCTTGGCGATGAACTGGGCTTCGTCGTGCTCGTTCTCGCCCACGTAGCCGATGATTTTGTGGCCTTCGCCCTCGGCGGTCCAGAGCCGTTTCTCCGGCCTGTTGGGGTTGCGGGAGATCACCGAGTTCGCGGCGGTCAGGATGTTCTGGGTGGAGCGGTAGTTCTGTTCCAGCTTGATGGTGCGGGCGTTCGGGTAGTCCTTTTCGAACTCGACGATGTTGCGGATGTCCGCGCCGCGGAACGCGTAGATGGACTGGTCCGAGTCACCCACCACGGTGAGCTCGGAGGCCCCGGGACCTTCGCCCACTATTTCACGGACCAGTGCGTACTGGGCGTGGTTGGTGTCCTGGTACTCGTCCACCAATACGTGCCGGAAGCGCCGGCGGTACGATTCGGCGAGCGCCGGGAAGGCACGGAACATGTACACGGTTTCGGCGATGAGGTCGTCAAAGTCCATGGCGTTCGCCTGGCGCAGCCGCTGGGTATAGCCCTTGAACACATCGGCCACAGCGGACTCGAAGGGATCGTTGTGGTTGGCGGACGAGGAATAGGAATCCGCGTCGATGAGCTCGTTCTTCAGCGCCGAGATCTTGTGCTGGATGGCCTTGGGCGCGAATTTCTTGGGATCCAGGTCAAGGCTCTTGGACACCTGCGTGACCAGGCGGAGCGAGTCCGCGGAGTCATAGATGGAGAAATTGGACTTCAGCCCGACATTTGCGGCTTCCTGCCGGAGGATGCGCACGCAGGACGAGTGGAAGGTGGAAATCCACATGATCTTGGCGCGGCGGCCCACCAGCGCCTCGATGCGTTCCCGCATTTCCGCGGCTGCCTTGTTGGTGAAGGTGATGGCCAGGATCTCGCCGTGATGCGCCCTCCGCGTGGCGATGAGGTAGGCGATCCGGTTGCTGAGCACGCGTGTCTTGCCGGATCCGGCTCCTGCAACGATGAGCAGCGCACCGCCGGTGTGCTTGACCGCTTCTTCCTGCTGGGGGTTCAGTCCCTGGAGGAGTTCGTCCACGCCGGGCAGCTTCGGACGTGCCCGTTCCCCCTCGGATTCCGGCCCGCCGTTCCCGTAGCGCGCCGGATCTTCGCCGGCCCCGGGGCGCGACTTGGTGAGCGCTGCCCCTTGCGGGGCAGCCTTGAACGGTCCGTCAGCATACGGGTCAAACAACATATCCATGGTGCTATAAGTCTAGGCGGTGGGGCCGACACTAACTTCCGTGGCTACTCCACCGAGCCCGATTCCAGGGCAGCGCGGAGCTGCCGGACCGCCGTCGTGCCTCCCGCGACGAACCACTCGAGTCCGTTGATCCGGACGACGTCGGCGGTGCCGCCTGCCGCGATCACGATTGCCTTCCCGGGCAGCCAGTCCCACTCGGGGCAGCTGTGCTGGAACCAGCAGTCCAGTTCGCCGTCGGCCACCCGGCCCAGGTCACAGGACCCTGATCCGAACATCCGCAGCGCCGCTGCGGCGGTGGCCGCTGCATGCCAGGGCATGGCGCACAGCGGGTCAGCGAGCCACGTGGGGTGGATATACGTCGCTGCCCCCTGCTCTGCCAGCGGCTTCAGCGGCCTGGCCCCGCCGTCGTCGTGGAAAGAGGTGAGCCGTTCACCGTTCAGGGTTGCGGGGCGGGTGGTTCCGCCGAGCCAGAGCTTGTCCTCTTCGGGCTGGAAAATGGCGCCCAGGACCGTGCCGGCGGCGTCCTTGAGGGCGAGCGCGGAGCACCAATATGTGGAGCCGTGCAGGAAGTTGTAGGTGCCGTCCACGGGGTCGATCACCCAGGTCCGGCCGCTGTTCCCCTTCACGGAGGCGCCTTCCTCCCCCAGGATGCCGTCGTCCGGCCGGCAGCGGCGCAGCTGTTCGAGCACATAGTCTTCGGCGGCATGGTCGGCGGCCGTGACAACATCGGATACCGAGGTCTTTTGTTGCCCTTCCAGGCCGCCCTGGCGCATCATGAGGGCCAGCATTCCTGCTTCCCTGACCAGCGCTTCGGCCAGCTCGTAGTCGTCCAGGCCCGCGTTGAGTTCCGCCGCGCTGTGCCTGCCAAGTTTGTGTCTTCCGAGTTCCGTCACGCGTCCAGCCTATAGGTGGCCTTCGGCCAAGGACAGGATCCAAGGACAGGAGTCAAGGACAGGCTTAGGGAACAGCAGCGTGCACGGGACCAGCGATAATGAACGCATGGCCAAGACACCAGCACAGCGGATCAAGAAGCACGGCGCCAAGGCGTCCGTTCCCCAGCACCATCTGCCGCCGGTGATCAACCCCACCACGCAGCGGACCCCGGAGAAGGCGCAGAACAACAGCAGCCTGATCCTCATTGCCGGCGTCGTGGCCAGCCTCTTCCTGTTCTGGTACCTGCATTTGCTGACGCTGAACCAGCTCACCCAGCTCTCCGGGGGCCTGCCCATGCCGGATTCGCTGATCGGGGGCTTTGACCAGGGGTTCGTGGACCAGCTGAGGTCGGCCATGAACGAGGACGCGCGCGGCCAGCTCAACTACCTCCATAAGACGGCGGGCACCCTGTTCCCGCTGATTTTCAGCTTCACCTGGCTGCTGCTGATCGGGACCAACGTTGCCCGCAAGCCGCTCCGCTGGGCGCTCTGGGCGCTCCCGCTCCTCTTCGCCGCCGTGAGGTTGTGGGGGAACGCCGCCATTGATTCGATGATGTCCGCGTCAGCGGTCGACGCCGGCCAAGTGGCCCTCGCGTCCGCCCTCACCGTTGCCGGCTGGGTACTGCTCGTGCTGAGCCTGCTGGCTGGCGGCGCTGCCGTATTTATTGGCCGGAAGCCGCGGAAGCCGTAGCCCGGGCTGCGGCCCGCGCAGCCTTCCGCACCTTCAGTTCCCGGCGCACGCGCTGGGCAATCACCAGCCCCGCAGTGGCCAGGCCCACGGTCACGGGGTAGCCCATGAAGCGTTCCAGGGTGCCCGGTTCCGGGACATCCATGCCGGTCAGGCCGCCGATCACCAGCGCCACGAAGGAAACCGCTCCGCAGGCGAGGATGAACCAGGCCAGGGGTGATTGCCTCAGCCACAGCACTCCCAACAGCAGCAGCGCCAGCGCTCCTCCCAGGAAGAACATCACGGCGCCGGTCAGATGCACGGCAAACCATCCGGCGTCTTCGGGCACCACTCCCACGATGATTGTCCCGGTTCCCGCGGTGAGGGTAAGGACCTTGGCCGCGAGGGCGGTAAACCACGGCATGCGGTGGCCGGGCCCGAAAGCGAGCCGGACTCCGGGCCGGGCCGCCACGCACAAAAGTGCCGAGCTGAGCAGCAGCGCCCCCACCAGCATGCCCACGCCCTGCACCACGAACGAGGCATTCATCACCGCGTGCAAGGGTGAGCACACGTCCCGGCCCTCGTAGACGGCGCACTGGGTGGCGCCCAGATCGCTGATGTAGCCGGTCCGCCGGTCGTAGGGTTCCGGCCCTGCCCACGCCGCGATCACAGCCGACTCAGCCACGAAATACTGCAGCACGCTCAGCTTGGCCCACGCCCCGAAATACTCGCGGCTTGAGGCGATATCCGGCAGGAAACCGGCCCGGTAGGAAGTTGCTGGTGTTGCTGCAGTCATGCCAAGAGCGTAGTACGGGCCGGCACCTTGTATGCTTGTATCCGTGCCCGAACAGGACGGCCTGTGCCAACCGCTTCGGACGCCCGCCCTCGTAGCTCAGTGGATAGAGCACGGCTCTCCTAAAGCCGGTGTCGTTGGTTCGATTCCAATCGAGGGCACTTGAACTTCCAGCCGCAGGATGCAGCTAAGAATGCAGCGCAGAGTGAGGCGCAGGAATTCGATCTGCGTGCCTACCTGCTCGGCAGCTGGTCCGTGGAACGCGCGCTGCGGGACCGCAGCACCGGCGCACGGGGCACTTTCACCGGCGTCGCCCGGTTTTCCGTAAAGGACGACGACGGCGGCCTTGACTTCCATGAAGAGGGCACCATGCGCTGGCCTGCTCCGGCCGGCGGCACCTTCACCGGCACGGCAAGCCGTGACTACATCCTGCAGCCTGCCGATGCCCCTGCTGCGATGGATATGACGTTCCCCGACGGGCGGCCTTTCCACCGAATGAGCTTCCGGGAAACGGCCAGACAGGACAACCACTGGTGTGATCCGGACACCTACCGCGTGACGTACGCCCACCGCGGACCCAACGAATTCAGCTATACGTGGGATGTCCAGGGGCCGAGGAAGGACCTGCTCCTGGAATCGGTGCTGCGCAGGCTCGGTCCGGGCGAAGACCGGCCCGCCGCGGATGGGCCATGGCCGGATGGGCTAGGGTCGGAGCCGTGAAAGACCGCATTGTTGTGTCCGCCGTCTGCGTCTATGACCAAACCGGCCGCCTGCTGACCGTCCGCAAGCGCGGCACGGACAAGTTCATGCACCCCGGCGGTAAGCCAGAACCCGGCGAAACCGCGGCCCAGGCCGCCTCGCGTGAACTACTGGAAGAGGTGGGCATCGCTGTGGCGCCGGAAGACCTCCGCCTCATGGGCGTGTGGCTTGCCGACGCCGCCAACGAGGCAGCCACGGACATCGAGGCCACGGTTTTCGCCGCTCCGGGCACGTGGAGTGCGCACCCTTCAGCGGAGATAGCCGAAATCCGCTGGCTCGACCTGGCCGGCGAGCTGCCGCCCGACCTTGCACCGCTGCTGACGGACCATATCCTGCCCGCCCTCGCCGCAGGCCAGGCCCGGGGCAGCGCCCAGGGCCAGGTGCAGGGCCGGGCCTAGAACTCCGGAACGGCCTCTTCCACGACGGCGCTGGCTTCGGCGAACTGCGTGCGGTAGAGCTCCGAATAGCGGCCTTCCGCGGCGAGCAGCTCGGTGTGGGTGCCGCGCTCCACGATGGTGCCGTCCTCCACCACCAGGATCATGTCCGCGGCGCGCACGGTGGACAGCCGGTGGGCGATGACGACGGCGGTGCGGCCCTCGAGCGCCGCCCCCAGGGCAGCCTGCACGGCCGCCTCATTGGTGGAATCCAGGGCTGCCGTGGCCTCGTCCAGGATCACTACCCGCGGCTGCGCGATCAGGAGCCGGGCAATCGTGAGGCGCTGGCGTTCGCCGCCGGAGAGCCGGTAGCCGCGCTCCCCCACCACCGTATCGAGGCCGTCCGGCAGGGATCGGATCATGTACTCGAGCCGGGCCCGGCGCAGCACATCCCACATGTCTTCTTCGGTGGCGTCCGGACGGGCCAACCGCAGGTTGGACGCGATGGATTCGTGGAACAGGTGGCCGTCCTGGGTCACCATGCCCAGCGTTGCCCGCATCGAATCAAAGGTGGCGTCACGGACGTCCAGCCCGCTTCCGGGCTTGGTGCCGCCAAGGCGCACGGCGCCGGAGTCGACGTCGTACAGGCGTGACAGCAACTGGGCGATGGTGGACTTGCCGGCGCCGGAGGATCCCACGAGGGCCACGGTCTGGCCGGGTTCCACCCGGAAGCTGATGCCGTGCAGCACTTCTTCGCCGCCGCGGGTGTCCAGGGTGGACACGTCCTCAAGGGACGCCAGTGACACCTTGTCAGCGGAGGGGTAGGCGAAGCGGACGTCGTCGAACTCCACGGACACCGGTCCCGGCGGCACCACCACGGCGTCGGGCTTCTGCTGGATGAGGGGCTTGAGGTCCAGGATCTCGAAGACCCGCTCGAAACTGACCAGTGCGCTCATGATCTCCACCCGTGCATTGGATAGGGCGGTGAGCGGCGCATAGAGGCGCGTGAGCAGCAGCGCCAGCACCACGACGTCGCCCGCGGCCAACTGCCCCTGCAGGGCGAGGAAGCCGCCCAGCCCGTACACGAGGGCGAGCGCCAGCGCCGAGACCAGGGTCAGTGCGGTGACAAACGTGAACTGGAGCATGGCGGTCCGTACGCCGATGTCCCGGACGCGGCCGGCACGGACGGCGAACTCGCGGGATTCCTCGTCGGGGCGGCCGAAGAGCTTGACCAACGTCGCTCCGGGCGCAGAGAAGCGTTCGGTCATCTGCGTGCCCATGGCGGCGTTGTGTTCGGCGGCCTCGCGCCGAAGGTCGGCCAGTTTGGACCCCATCCGGCGTGCCGGGATGAGGAAGATCGGCAGCAGGATCATGGCCAGCACGGTCACGAGCCAGGACTTGCCCAGCATCACCACGAGGGTCAGTGCCAAAGCCACCACGTTGCTGACCACGCCGGACAGCGTGCCGGCGAAAGCGGACTGCGCGCCGATGACGTCGTTGTTCAGCCGGCTGACCAGGGCTCCGGTCCGGGTGCGGGTGAAGAAGGCGATCGGCATCTTCTGGACGTGGTCGAACACCTTGGTGCGCAGGTCCACGATCACGCCCTCGCCGATGGTGGAGGACAGCCAGCGCGTCACGAGCCCAAGCCCGGCTTCGGCGACGGCCACGACGGCGATCAGCACGGCCAGCCGAATCACCACGTCGACGCCCACGCCGGCGATGATGGCGTCCACCACCTGGCCGGCAAGGACGGGTGTGGCCACCGCAAGGACTGCCGTGGCGATGGACAGCAGCACGAAGGCGATCAGCTTGCCACGATGCGGCCGGGCGAAGCCGAACACGCGCTTCAGGGTGGCCTTGGAGAACGGCTTGGAACCGCTGGAGGCCCGTGTGATGTTGTAAAGGGAGCTCCAGGCTACCCGGTCCATGCTCATCTTGGCTGGCCTTTCGTGGCGCGTTCATTGGCTCGGTCCGTGCCGCCGTGCGGCGATCCTGCGTCGGCGTGCTGTTCGGTCACCACGCCGTCCTCGACATTCCACCGGACGTCCAGGCGCACGTTTTCCAGCAGCCGCCGGTCGTGGGTCACCAGGAGCAGCGCGCCGTCGTAGCTTTCCAATGCTTCCTCGAGCTGTTCGATCGCGGGCAGGTCCAGGTGGTTGGTGGGCTCATCGAGGACCAGCAGGTTCACCCCGCGGGCCTGCAGCAGCGCCAGCGCGGCCCGGGTCCGCTCGCCCGGAGAGAGCGAGTCGACCGGGCGGGAGGTGTGGTCGGCCTTGAGGCCGAATTTGGCGAGCAGGGTGCGGACCTCCGCCGGGGTCAGCCCGGTCAGGACAGCTTCGACGGCGTCACCCAGCATGAGATGCCCGGCCAGCAGGCCGCGGGCCTGGTCGATCTCGCCGACAGCTACCGAAGCGCCCATCGCGGCGTTGCCGGAATCGGGCTCCCGGATCCCCAGCAGGAGCCGCAGGAGCGTGGACTTGCCGGCTCCGTTGGGCCCCGTGATGCCGATCCGCTCCCCCGCGTTGAGCTGCAGGTTAACGGGCCCGAGGGTGAAGTCGCCCTGGCGGACGACGGCGTCGCGCAGCGTTGCCACCACTGCGCTGGACCGCGGCGCCTGGCCAATGCTGAACTGCAGCTGCCACTCCTTGCGGGGTTCCTCGACTTCGTCGAGGCGGGCGATCCTGGATTCCATCTGCCGCACCTTCTGGGCCTGCTTCTCCGATGATTCGGTGGAAGCCGCACGGCGGATCTTGTCATTGTCCGGACTTTTCTTCATGGCGTTGCGCACGCCCTGGGAGCTCCACTCGCGCTGCGTCCTGGCACGGGAGACCAGATCCGCCTTGGTGGAGGCGAACTCTTCGTAGCGCTCCCGGGCATGACGGCGCGCCACGGCGCGTTCCTCCAGGAATGCCTCATATCCGCCGTCGTACACCGCCACGGAGTTCTGTGCCAGGTCCAGCTCCACGATGGTGGTGACGCAGCGGGCCAGGAATTCACGGTCATGGGACACCAGCACCACGCCGCCGCGGAGGCCCTGCACGAAGGATTCAAGCTTGGCCAGTCCGTTGAGGTCCAGGTCGTTCGTGGGCTCATCGAGCAGGACAACGTCGAAGCGGCTCAGCAGCAGGGCAGCCAGCGCCACACGGGCAGCCTGCCCGCCGGAAAGTCCCGTCATGAGGGCCTCCGGCCCCACCTCCAGCCCCAGGTCGGCAAGGACCGGTGCGATCCGCTCGTCAAGGTCCGCCGCGCCGGAGGCCATCCAGCGGTCGAATGCCAGGGAATAGGCGTCGTCGGAGCCGGGGGCGCCCGAACCGAGGGCCTCCGCCGTGGACTCCATGTCCGCCGTCGCCTGGGCGCAGCCGGTACGGCGCGCCACGTAGTCCGCCACGGTTTCGCCCGGAATGCGTTCGTGTTCCTGCGGCAGCCAGCCAACGAAGGCGTCCGACGGAGCCAGGCTGACCGATCCCGCCAGGGGCTGGTCCACACCGGCCAGCAGCCGGAGCAGGGTGGATTTGCCGGCGCCGTTCGCACCCACAACGCCCACAACGTCGCCCGGCGCCACCGTGAGGGAAAGTTTTGAGAAGAGTGTGCGGTGGTCGTGACCGCCCGAAAGGTCTTTGGCAACAAGGGTTGCAGTCATTAGTCCATCCTCTCACTGCGGCCCAAAACGGCCTGAAATGCCGCCGGGCATGGAAGAACCCGCTGGTCCGGACTTGGGGGGTGTACGGACCAACGGGTTCGACCATTTAGCATAGTTCATATACCCCCCGCCGTAAAATCGACCGACCACAACCGCCCGAGCCACCCTGCAGGAAGCCATACATGCCACTCCCCGCCAAGGCGTTCCAACGCTGGCTTCACGGAATCGCGCCCCAGGCGAGCACTGCCGACATCTGCAGGATCTCCGGGGTCAAGCGGACCACCCTGGCGCAGCAGCTGGTCCGCGGGAAGGTGGCCGAAAGCACCGTTGTCAGCATCAGCCGGGCCTTCAACATCAATCCCGTATCGGCACTGGCCACATTCCAGAACTACAGCGAGCTGACCGGAAGCCCCTTACCTCCCACTGCCGCGGAGCTGGTCAGCCAGATCGCCACCATGGATCTGCTGAAGGCGGTCATTGCCCGCTCCGCCGGGGCGGGAGGGGACGGAGCGGACCAGCCGCAGCCGGCCCCGCCCCTGACCACCGTCCCGCATGCAACGTCCGTCAAGAACTGGGTTGACGCGATCGACGACGGCGAGCTGCGGCACCGGGTTTCCTCGGCCACCGGAATCGCCCCGCAGAACTACTCCGCCCAGCTGACTGCCAACCGGTTGACTCCGGAGCTGGCCATCGCCACGTCCAAGGCAGCAGGGGTGGGACTGACCGGGGGCCTGGTAGCCACCGGAATGATCACCGAGGCGGAGGCCGGGTGGCCACCGGGGGCGAGGCAGGCAGCCTTGGATGCTTTGTCCGACGGCGAGCTGGCGACCCTGGCCGGCGACAGGCTGCAGGCACTCGGGAAGACACTCAAGCGCCAGGAACAAGACCACGAACAAACCAAAACGATCTGGGAGAACCTCGGATGATCGAGATCCTGCAATGGTCCACCCTGGCCGTATGCTGCGCCGCTGCAGTGGCGCGCATTCCGAGTGCGGTCAGGGGTGAGAACAGGTCGCTCTTCTATATTTTCGTGCTGGCCACCCTCGCGATTCTGCTCAGTATCGATGGCCCCTACATCGCCATCGACCAACTGCTCGGCGGCACCAACGTCACCAACCTCGTCCTTCGGTTCGTGATCTTCGCCGTCATCTTCTTCATCGGGCTGCGTTTCATCAGGGGTTTCGGCGCCGACGGTTCACGGCGCTGGCTCCTGGGACTGCGGGGAGGGCTGGTATTCGGCGTCATCGCTGCCGTCATGGTCGTCTTCTTCGTGATGATGGATTCGTCCGGGTCCTCGGCGGGGCTTGTGGCTGTGTCCGGGCGCAGTGCCCGGAATGCCGAGCTGGTCGAGTACTACGGCGCCGCGGGACGAGCCTATCCGGCCTACGTATCCCTGGTCCTGCTCCCGGCCATGGTAAAGGCTGTGGCCAGCAGGCTGCCGGTCCTGGTCCGCGTCGGAGCCCTGCTGCTGGCCATCGGCGGCGTTTCTTTGACCCTGAGCCTGCTCTTCCCCTTCATCCCGGTGCAGTGGCACTCCCTGAGATTCATCATCAATTACGGGGCCGCCCTGTGCTTCGTCCTTGGCCTTGCCGCCTTCTGGATGGCGCGGGTCCGGGCACTGCAGCCGGGCGTGCGAAGGTCATCTACTGCAAAGTAGGCTTAGGGCTTTCACAAAATCATTAGAACGTGAGAGAATCATGAAAGTGTGAAAGTGACTGCCGGCTGGCGTCGAGAACGGGGACAATCCGTTCGACTCCGGGCGGCCACTGAGCGCTATTGGGGGGATGAGTGGTGGCGGGCCGTTGGGGACCGCCCCCACTCAGCCTGTTTAACGGCCGGACCACCTCAGCCGCGGGGCCTCAGCGGGCAAACCGCAGCGTGAGCAGCTGGAACGGACGCAACGTCAGCTTGGCGGAATCCCGGCCGGTTTCGACACCCGGGCCCGCTACCGGTCGCTCCAGCAGGTCCACTGCCTGCACTTCCCTGGTATCAAAATTGGCCGTCACGATCCCCTCGGACCGCTCCCCCAGGGACTCATAGAGACGCACAATGACGTCACCGGACCCGTCCTCCGCCAGCTTCACCGACTCCACCACGATTCCCTGGTTGAATACCGTGAACAGCGGACGGACAGCGTTGGCGCCCCTCACGATCCGCGGGGCCAGGTTGGTCCGGTAGCCCTCCTCCACGGCGTCGGCAATGGCCGCCCCGGGCCTGATGGTCACCAGCAGCTCGTGCCGCCCGCGGTCGGCGTCGGGATCCGGATACTTGGGTGCGCGCAGCAGCGAGGTGCGGACGGTGGTGGTGGTCCCGCCGTCGTCCCTCACAGAGCGGGTGACATCGTGTCCGTAGCTGGAGGCGTTGGTAACCGCCACACCGTAACCCGGCTCCGCCACGTGGATCCAGCGGTGGGCACAGATTTCGAACTTGGCCGCCTCCCAGGATGTGTTGGTGTGGGTGGGCCGGAAGACATGCCCGAACTGCGTCTCCGATGCTGAGCGGTCCGCCCGTACGTCCAGGGGGAAGCCGATCTTGAGCAACTTTTCGCGTTCCTGCCAATCCACGGAGGTCAGGATGCCCAGCGAGCCGGACCCCGCCTCCAGCGAAATCCGCTGGGTGATCGCGGACGCGCCCGCCAGCCGCTCCACCACGACGACGGCGTCCCAGCCGCCCCGCTCGAGCGTCACCGAATGCGCGTCCGTCAGTGAGGTGACGTTGCGGCGGTAGAACTCGTCGATGTCCCATGCGTCCCACTCGTTGGGCGTATCGCGGTGGAGTTCCAGATGGTTCCCGTATTGGCCGGGAGCGATAGCATCGCGGCCGCTTGCGTGGTCGATGAGGGAGGTCACGAGTCCGTTCGAGTCCAGCACGGCCCTGATCACGCCGTTGTCCAGGATGTATCCCCCGGCGTGCTCGGTGACCGTCACCGGGTGATCGCTCCGGACAGGTTCGGCGGCTGCAAGAGCGGGTACGCCGCTGCGTTCATGCGGCGCGGCGTTCAGCAGGAACTCGCGGCTGCCCTCACCGAGCATGGCGCGCGCGGCGTCGGCAATAATGGCCTCAAGGGCCTCCGAGATGGCCGCGTAGTTCCGCTCTGCGTCCTGATGGACCCAGGCAATGGAACTGCCGGGCAGGATGTCGTGGAACTGCTGCAGCAGGACCAGCCGCCACAGTCGCTTCAGCTCGGCCGCCGGATAAGGGAACCCGCCGGCGGTGCGCACGGACGCCGTGGCACACCACAGTTCGGCCTCGCGGAGCAGGTGTTCACTGCGCCGGTTGCCCCGCTTGGTCTTGGCTTGGCTGGTGTAGGTCCCGCGGTGCAGCTCCAGGTACATCTCCCCCACCCACACGGGCAGGGACGTGTATTCAGCCTGCGCCTGGGTGAAGAAATTCGCAGCCGTTCCGATCCGGACCCTCGGCGATCCTTCCAGGTCGGCGGTGCGGTGGGCTGCGGCGATCATCTCCCGCGTCGGTCCGCCGCCGCCATCGCCGTAGCCGAACGGGACCAGGGAGACAGTACCGCGGCCGTGATCGCGGTAGTTCCGTTCCGCGTGCGCCAGTTCCCGGCCGCTCAGCTCCGAATTGTAGGTGTCAACGGGCGGGAAGTGGGTGAACAGCCGCGTGCCGTCGATTCCTTCCCAGTTGAAGGTGTGGTGCGGCATCCTGTTGACCTGGTTCCAGGAGATCTTCTGGGTCAGGAACCACTTGCTGCCGGCAGCCTTGACGATCTGCGGCAGTGCAGCCGAGTAGCCGAAGGAATCGGGCAGCCATGCCTCCCGGCACTCCACGCCAAACTCGTCGAGGAAGAACTTCTTGCCTTCGATGAACTGCCGGGCCATGGCCTCACCGCCCGGCATGTTGGTGTCGGATTCCACCCACATGCCGCCGACCGGCACGAATTGGCCCGCTTTGACCTTCTCGCGGATCCGCCCGAACAGCTCGGGATAGAACTCCTTCATCCAGGCGAGCTGCTGCGCCGACGAGCAGGAGAAAACGAAGTCAGGAGACTCGTCCATCAGGGCCACGACGTTGGAGAACGTGCGCGCGCACTTGCGGATGGTCTCCCGGACCGGCCACAGCCACGCCGAATCGATGTGCGCGTGGCCTGTGGCGACCAGCTGATGGGCCGAGGCGTACGCCGGGCGGGAGAGAACCTCAGCCAGGGCTGCACGGCCTGCAGCCGCGGTGCCGGGAACGTCGTCCGGATCCATGACGTCCAGCATCCGCTCCAGGGCGCGCAGGATCTCGTGGCGGCGCGGCAGTTCCATCGGGAGCTCATGCATGAGTCCGCTGAGCGTCCATACGTCCTGCTGCAGTTCCCACACAGTCTGGTTGAGCTCGGCGATGGCCATGGCGCCCAGCCGGTATTTGGGGTCGCTCCCCGCCGTTGCCTTGTCGCCGTAGGGCATTGCCGCGAAAGTCCACCCCTGGGCAACATCCGGGTTGGCGGCCGCTTCCACGTAGAAGTCCACTGCCATCCCGCTGCCGAGGAGCTTCAGTGGAATGTACTGGTTCCGCGGCGAGATGGCCTTGATGATGGTGCCGTCCGGCCGCCAGGCGATCCCTTCGCACTGAAAGCCCGGGAGCTCCCGGGTGAACCCGAGGTCCACCACTATTTCCACCGCGGTATCGGGAGCGGTGCCCCAGGAATCGGGCACTTCACCCTGCAGCCTCAGCCATTTGGTGCTCCAGGGGCGACCCCACGCCGATCCGTGCTCCAGCGGCACGAAGTCGTGGCGGAGGGCCTCCAGAACGGAGACAGGCTCGTCCGGAACGTCCCAGGCGCTGAGGTTCAGCGGAACGCTGCGGGAGTACACCGCGGGGTCCACGCGTTCGCGCATGAAGCGGTCAAGACGGACTTCCGTGATGCGGCGGTCGTCGTGCAATGTAGTCCTCTTTAATGCCTGTTGTATGGAAGCTGACAGCTGGTTCGCGGTATGCGCCCAGGCGTTGGCTTCAGCTTATGTGCAAGCCCGTGGACTCAGCCGAAGGAGCGGATCGGCGCGTCCATTCGATGGATAAAATCTACTGCGCCGGGCCCAATAATCCAAGCATTTTGCCCTAGCCCGGCACGGGGGCCGGAGCCGTGACACGGTGGTCTCCGGCATAAACGTTGAGGGTTGAACCCCTGCTGAAGCCCGCCAGGGTCATGCCGCTGGCGGCGGCAAGTTCAACGGCCAGGCTGGAAGGGGCGCTGACGGCGGCGAGCACCGGAATACCGGCGAGTGCCGCTTTCTGAACGAGTTCGAAGGATGCCCGGCCGGAGACCTGCAACACCGTCCCAGTCAGCGGCAGCAGCCGTTCGCGCAGCGCCCAGCCCACCACCTTGTCCACGGCGTTGTGGCGTCCAACGTCCTCGCGCAGGCACAGCAACTCCGTACCGCCGTCGTCGTTGATCCTGAAGAGACCCGCTGCGTGGACACCCCCGGTGGCGTCGAAGACGGCCTGCGCCGCACGGAGCTTGTCCGGGAGCCCGGACAGCGTCTCCACGGGCACGGTCAACGGATCAGCCGCCGGGCTGAAATGCGACGACTTGCGGACGGCGTCGATGGAATCGGTCCCGCAGATGCCGCACGAGCTTGACGTAAAGATGTTGCGTCCCCTGTCAGGGCGCACGACGTCCGGCCTGAGCTGCGCTTCCACGACGTTGAAGGTCTGCACGCCGTTCTCATCCTCGCCCGCGCAGAACCGCAGGGAGATGAGCTGATCGGGGTCCCAGATGATGCCCTCGGAGACCAGGAAACCGGCCACGAGGTCGAAATCGTCGCCGGGCGTGCGCATGGTGACGGTAAACGGAAGGGAATCCAGCCGTATTTCCAGCGGTTCCTCCACAGCCAGGACATCCTCCCGGTGCCGCACGGGAAATTCGAGTGACTGGGGTGAACCGTCCAGGACGAACCTGTGGATCTTGCGGCGTTGCGTCATGCGGGCCACGATGCGCTCCTTATAGTGCGGGATATGACCATCATTGCAAGCCCCGACCGCCTTCACCAGCCGGGACCGTTCTAGCCGAGCAGCGCGCTCCAGTCCACCGGCCCGTCCGAAGCTGATGGCTTTCGCGGGGCCTTGCGGGGAGCGGTCTTGGGCTTCGCGGCGGCGGGTTCCGCCGCCTGGATCGGAGCGCCCCAGGGCAACGCGAAGGCGGGCACCGGCTCGCCCAGCTGAACGCCGTGCGGCGGAACAACAAGGACGCCGTCGGCAGCAGCCAGACCGCGCATCATCCCGGGCCCCGTGTGCCGGGCAGGGGACGCCATGCCGTACAGCAGCCTGAAGGGCATCAGCCGGGTCCGCCCCGGATCAGGCTCAATCATCGCTCCGCAGGGCACCTCGTGGACCGGAGCGAGGGTTCCGTGGCCCAGGGCGGCCAGGAGGGGCGCGCCCACCGTGCAGAGGGCCATCATCGCGGCAAGGGGATTGCCGGGCAGGCCAAGGATGAACCGGCCGTCGGGCAGCTCAGCAAGGACGGCCGGGTGTCCCGGGCGCATGGCGATGCCGTCTATCAGCAGGCGCCCGCCCAGTTCCGCGACTGCGCGGCGGAGGTGATCGGTCCCGGACCCGCCGGTTCCGCCGGTGGTGATGACGACGTCGGCAGGCGCCTCTTCCGCCGCCGGCCCTTCCGGCAGCACGGAACCGCCCGCCACGGCCTGTTCCCCCGGACCGTCGGGTTCCGGCCCGTCGTCTTCCAAGGCAGCCAGCCATTCGTCGTAGCCGTCGCCGATTTTCTCCTGCCCGGCGCAGATGCCACCGAGCATCTCAACCACGGCCCCAAGCTGCGGGCCGAAGGTGTCGCGGACCTTGCCGGGCGCAGGCAGGCCCGCGGTGACCACTTCGGAGCCTGTCAGCAGGATCCTGACCAGCGGTTTCCCCTGGACCCGGAGGGAGTCGTGGCCGGCCAGTGCCGCGAGTGCCAGATGGGCCGGGTTGAGGACTACACCGCTCTTGACCAGGACGTCACCGGCTGACGCTTCCTCGCCCGCCTTCCGGATGTGCTGGCCGTTCTTCGGTTCACCGGGCCTTGCAGCGCCGCCAAGGGCCAGGACGGGGAGCCCGTCCTCGTCCTTGGTCATCATGCCGCTTTCGCTGCGGAGCACGGCCTTGGCCCCCGGTGGTATGAGGCCGCCGGTAACAATGGGACTGGCCTGATGCGGCGCAAGCCTTTGACCGGGTTCAGCCAAAATCCATGGGCCCGTCCCGTTCACTGCCCAGCCGTCCATGGCGGATGAAGCGTAGTGGGGCATGTCCTGGAGCGCCGTAATATCCGCCGCGAGCGTCCGGCCCAGCGCATTCCTGAGCGCCACCGGTCCCGGCGGGATGGGTGTGGCGCAATCGAATGACTTCTGCCGGGCCTCCTGCCAGGTGTGCGCCAAATGGGTGTGCCCGGCCCCCGGGGTTTCCGCCTCCGGGGATTCGGCCTCGGCCGCGACGGAACCGGCCTCGGCCTCGACGGTTGCAGTGAGGCGGGAGGCGCCCCCGCGGTCAGGAACGTCGCTGGCGGCGTCACCGCCGCCCGGCGGCGCAGCCGTCATGCGCCGGTGGTCCCGCTGTTGGTGGACGGGCCGGAGCCATGATCGGTCCTAACCGGGCCTGAACCTGCCACGGTGGGCTGTCCGGGCACCGCCGGATCCACTGCTGCATAGTCCATGGCAAGCGCCCGCGCCACGCCCAAGGCAGCCTGCATGGACACCGCGTCCGGGGCCTGCCCGGAACCCGTCGCCATTCCCGCCGCGAAGCCTGCGATGAAGGTGGTCAGCGGCGCCGCCGGCCGCACGACGGAGTGGGCCGCGACACCGGCCAGCGCGAGCACTTCATTGACATCGACCTCGACGTCCTCCAGCTCGAAGGCTTGCAGCAGCGCCCGGCACCAGTCCTCCAGCGTTTCGTCCTGGCTTTTCACTGTTGCCTCCAAACTCAAAATTCGGTTGCGGTGCCACCGCACGGTCCCACCGACGGTGGCTCAAGACCCTTGGCGGGACACCCCTAGCGCGGTGGCATCGTCCCAGGTGTCCACGTCGTCCGTGGCACCGGCGGGGACGGTAACAGTCCGCACGTCAAGCCTAGCAAGGAGGGCGAACACTGATGCCCCGGCAAGCCCCCCGCTCGTCTCCATTTCGTCAATGGAACGTTGTAGCGCAGCTGTGCTATAAAGGCCTGCGAGCGGTTGGCTGCGGCCGTCGAGGGAAGCAGACATGACACCATCCGGCCCTGCAGGGGCCGGGCCGTGGTCTGCGAGGGCGGCCCGAAGGGCGGCAACTGCCTGGTCCGCTTTGGGCATGTCGCAGGCCAGAATCAGCGTCATCGCGGCCCGGAGCGGACCGCGCGCCCGTTCCAGTGCCGCCATACCGGCAGCAATGGCCGCTGCGGGACCCGTAAAGGCAGGCTCCTCGCGGCACGTCAGGACACCGGCAGGCAGTTCGCCGGGATCCGGTCCCACCACCACTGTGGCGCGAGCTCCGGCAGCCGCCGAGAGCGACCGCGACAGGAGGGTGGCGCCGTCGTACATCAGCTGGGACTTGGGCACGCCGCCCAGGCGCGATGACCGGCCGCCCGCCAGGATTAAGGCATCAAACTCCACAGGGCCAGCCTAGCCATTGAGACGGGTCCTGCGCAGGATCGACGCCTCAGGCGGCGGATTCAGGCAGAAGGAAAGGGTCCCACGCAGGGGTGGGCTTTTCCAGCTCCTTGATCTGCCAGATGGTGCCGTGCGGAGGCGCGGGCACAAACCTGAGCTTCCAGCCCATCTCGGCAGGTGTGTGGTCGCCCTTCACGTTATTGCATCGAAGGCAGGCGGCCACAAGGTTTTCCCAGGAGTCCGCACCACCCCTCGATTTCGGATGGACGTGGTCAATGGTGTGTGCTGCCTTACCGCAATAGGCGCAGCGGTGTGCGTCACGGCGCAAAACGCCCCGGCGGCTCACCGCGGTGGTTGTGTTGTACCGCGGCCGGATGTAACGGTTCAGGAGAATCACGGACGGACGGCCCAGGATCTCCTGCGGCCCGACGACAGGATCGTCGCCCTCGGCCACTACGCTAGCTTTTCCGGTCAGCACAAGAACCAGCGCCCGGCGGAAGGTTACAACCGCCAGCGGTTCATATCCAGCATTAAGAACGAGAGTGCGCATGCACATACCTCTTCACGGCCGCGCCCGTCAGGGGCTCGAGGGCCGGCTGCCCTCTGCTTGTCCGGGCGCTATGGATCGACAACACAAGAGTAAACACTCAAGTGGCCGATCACCGAATCGGGCCCTTACCATACACTCCGTGTCGGCAAAAATTCACCTGCCGGAAACGCAGAAGAACCCCCGCCCGGAGGCAGGGGTTCTTCCGGCAAACGTTAGCTGGAGGCTTTAGCCGCCAACGCGGATGAAGACCGGGCCGGAGCCGACGTTGACGCTGAACAGGGAAGTGGTTCCGCCGTTCCAGCCACCGTGCACGGCCTGGCCGTTGCCGACGTATACAGCGATGTGGGCCATGCCCATGCCGCCGTTCTCGTAGTAGGCGAGGTCGCCCGGCTGTGCCTCGGCTGCACTCACGGTACGGCCCAAGGAAAGGTAACCGGCCGGCCAGCCGTGGTAGTTGATGCCTACGGCCGCAAGCGCGTTGGTGGCAAGGGCGGTGCAGTCCTGGGCAACGCCGAGCTGGGCGTACGCCGCAGCTGCGATCGAAGCGCCGTTTCCGCTGGCAGCGGCGGGGGCCGCAGGGGCAGCCGGAGCCGCCGGGGCGGACACAGTCTCTGCAACGGCAGCCGGAGCGGCCGCGGGAGCAGCTTCCTGAACCTCAACAACCGGCTTGGGAGCCTCAACGACCGGAGCCGGGGAGGTGGAAACAGCCGGCTTCTCGAAGGAGATGGCGATGCTGGATGCAGCCGAGATGTTGGCCGGAGCGGAAGACTGGACTTCCAGGGTGGAAGCAGAGGTTGCTTCGCGCTGAACATTGGTGTCGGCAGCGTTGGCTGCGATACCGCTCGTCAGGACCAGACCGGAGGCAGCAGCGATAACCGCAGCCTGACGGCCCATGCCACCGGCGTTGTCGCCGACGGCCTTGGCAATGACAGCAAGCGAGTTGGTCTTTGTAACCTCGGCGCGATGCCGTGCGATGGCACGAGTAGTCATTAGTTCTCTCTTTCGTTTTCCTCAGACTGCATGGCAGGCCGCGGTTTTTGGACGCTCCGGCATCTTGGGGGTAAGCCGGAACGGCCCGAACAGGGTTTTTAGCGAAGAACGCGCGCTTCAGCGATGGGAAGCGCGTGTGTTAGCGAAGCGTGTAGAACGCAGAGGTGCCCGTGGCGGACACAGCGTGCAGGAGAGTGCCCTGCGAGGGGTTGAGCGCGCTGATCATCATGCCGTTGCCGACGTAGATGCCAACGTGGGCGCCGCCGTTTTGCATGACAAGATCGCCCGGCGCCGGGGTGGCGGTAGGCGTCATGGCTGTCCATGCGTTGGTGCGGGGGATGCTGATGCCGGCCTGTGCGTATACCCACTGCGTGAAGCCTGAGCAGTCCCAACCGCTGGGAGTGGTACCGCCCCAGACGTATGGGCTGCCGATACCGGTGTAAGCGATGGCAGCGAGGCCCGATGCTGCTGCGGAAGATGCGGCGTCAGCAAGCTTGCTTGCCTTGGCCTCTCCGTCAGCCTCAGTGGAGGTCTCGCTGGCGTCCGTACCGGTGGACTGTGCCCGAACGGTTTCAACCTTGGGCGCTGCCTTCGTGGTCACTGCCGGACGCTCGAAGGAAACAGTCGCTGTCGGTTCTGCAGTTACGGTCAGCTGGGCCGACTGTGAGCCGGACTCCGTCGAAGCGGAAACGCCCAGGTTGGTATCGGCGGCATTTGCCGGCATCCCAACACTAAGGATCAGTCCGGAAGCAGCTGCGATAACAGCCGCCTGGCGACCTACGGTCCCGGCGTTGGCAGTAACAGCCCTGGACACGGAGTTCAACGGGTTCGTACGAACCGTTTGCGCGCGGTGGCGCGCAGAATTGTGACGTGTAGACACGAAGGTAGCCTCTCCCAATGCCTACGAGGTGAGCTGTCGGATTCGGATGGGAGTCACCCGGCCGCTCGGCTTCCTGGGAAGCGTTGCGACTTAACCCCAAGGTCTTCTTGCGAAGACCAAAATTGGTTCCCCCGCCTCTGCCAGACGATGTAATGCGAACGGACCTTGAGCGGTGGCAGAGTTAGGCAATCCACTCAAGAGCGCCAACTTCGGAAAACTTGGCGTGCTCTAAACGGTACAGGAATTCCGAACGAATGTCACATTCAGGTCACGGCATGTCACAGGAATGCGAGAGCGGGCGATCGTTTGGATCAGAGCCAGCCGAGCGGATCGACGACTTCGCCGTTGACCATCACTTCAAAGTGCAGGTGGCAGCCGGTGGAGGCACCGGTGGTCCCGCTGAGCGCCACCACGTCGCCGCGGTTGACCTTCTGGCCAACCTGGACACTGGACGACGAGAGGTGGTTGTACGTGGTTTCCAGGCCGTTGCCGTGGTCAATCACCACACGGTTGCCACCGCCGTAGGGGTGCCAGCCGGAGAAGGTTACGGTTCCGCTGGCGGCGGCGAATACGCTTGTGCCGCACTGGGCCGCGTAGTCCTGGCCACGGTGGAACTCGCCGGCTCCGCCCGTGATCGGGCTAACCCGGAAACCGAAAGGTGATGCGGTGACCATCTGTTCCAGCGGCGCACCCAGGCTGCCGGTGGATGCCGCGCGGGTGATGGTTCCGGCTGACTGCGCGCTCAGCAACTGCTTGAGCTTGCCGTCCGGATCCCCCTTGGTGGCTACGGCGGTCCGGTTGAAGTCGATCTTGGCGCTGGCGGCAGCGGAGACCTCCGGCTGCGCCGCGACTGATGCGGCGGCGGTGGATCCCGTGTCTGACGTGGCGACCATGGGGCCGGTTGACGGTACGGTCACGGTAAGGACCAGTCCGGTGGCGGCCAGCGCGATGCCCGCCTTCTGACCCACGCCGCTCGCCGAGGCGAAGTCCGTAACCTGGCTGAACAGGCCCCGGCGCCGGCGCGCATCACGGTGTGCGTCGCGCGGCCTGACCGTCATTACGGCTTCGGCCACGGGGTACTCCGAAGCGGGACCTGTCGCCCTGCGGCGGCCCCTGACGGTCTGCGTGGTCAAGAATTATCCTCTCTGGAAAGCCTGCGGAGTTAGCTGTCGGATTCGGGTCAGAGAGATCAAAGACCCGGTCCGCCAATGCAAGGCATCCGACACAGGGGTATCCCAAAGGAATCCTTCGTCGGAGGTGCTTTGCCGCTGACGGACTTCACCCCAAGGCCGTCTTTCAACGGCCGGTTGTGGTTCCCCCGCCTCTGCCAGGAGGTGATTCGTACCTTGATCCGCTGGCAGAGCTCGGCTTCGGATCAGGTAACGCTTTAGTATCGGCGCTAGTCCTCAACTATAGGTGATTAATCAGCACGGTAATAATTCCGTTATCTGCGTCTCAACGTGTTGTAGGTGGTCCTACGAGGTGCACGGTTAGCGGACCGTAACAAATACGTGGGCCGCAACTTCGGGCGGCAGTTCCAGGGCGCCTTCGATCTCGGGTACGCGCACCGAGATGTACTCCCCCACGCGCTCCAGGGCGACGGACGCCCCCGGCCGGATGCCGCCTTCATCGAGCTGGACCAGCAGCTCCGGCTCAACCTGGATGGGCTCGGCCAGGCGGCTCACGGTAATGCGGGAGTCGGCCCCGTATCCGGCCATGGCGTCAAGAAGGTTCACCACTCCGTCGGTGAACGCGGGAGTGGGCTGGCCACCAAGTGCCGCCAGGCCGGGAATGGGATTGCCGTAAGGGGAAACCGTGGGATGGTCCAGGAGCTCGAAGATGCGCCGCTCGACCCGCTCGCTCATGACGTGTTCCCAGCGGCAGGCTTCGTCATGGACATACGCCCAGTCGAGGCCGATGACGTCGGCGAGGAGCCGCTCCGCAAGGCGGTGCTTGCGCATAACCTCGGTAGCCCGTTTCCGGCCTGTTTCGGTGAGCTCAAGGTGCCGGTCGCCCGAAACAACCACCAGTCCGTCGCGCTCCATCCGGCCGATGGTCTGCGAAACAGTGGGGCCGGAGTGGCGCAGCCGTTCGGCAATCCGCGCACGGAGAGCAACGATGTTCTCTTCCTCAAGCTCCAAGATTGTCCGAAGATACATCTCCGTGGTGTCGATCAGATCCGTCATCCAGCTCAGCTCCTCGAGCACAGTCCTTGCGTCAGTCCCACCGTACCGCGCGGAGGCGTTTCCCGTTGGCCGCGGCGAAGTGGACCTGCATCCACCGATCAGCCTTGGGGAACGGCCTCACGGGATCAGCCCGGCCGGCATCGCGGCCCGCTATACGTCAGGGACCAGCTTAGCCTATTTTGAATTACTCCGGATAATTCGGCGCCGAGCTTCACAGGGACGTGACCGCCTGCGCCTCAGGTATGTCTCAGTGACTGGACTATGACGGATATCGTTCCGTTCCCCACCGGCGCGTCAGGCAGAATATAGGGGATTCCCCCGGCAGGAACCCGTGCACTGCCAGGCCTCCCCCACGTCCACGCCGAAAAATTGGAGCCATTGTGAGCGACACCAGCATCACTATCCCCGCCAACCTCCTGCCCAAGGACGGACGGTTCGGCGCCGGGCCTTCAAAGGTCCGCCCCGAGCAGATCGAGGCCCTGTCTGCCGCCTCCGCCACGCTTCTTGGCACCTCGCACCGCCAGGCTCCGGTCAAGAACCTCGTAGGGTCCGTCCGCAACGGCCTGAGCGAGTTCTTCCGCGCCCCGGACGGCTACGAAGTCATCCTCGGAGTGGGCGGCTCCACCGCGTTCTGGGATGTCGCGGCGTTCGGGCTGGTGGACAGCAAGGCCCAGCACCTCTCCTTTGGCGAGTTCGGTTCCAAGTTCGCCTCCGCCACCAACAAGGCTCCGTTCCTGGACGCATCCTCCATCATCAAGGCCGAGCCCGGTACCCGGCCCGTAGCGCAGGCGGAAGCCGGCATTGACGTGTACGCCTGGCCCCAGAATGAGACCTCCACGGGTGTCGCTGCCCCGGTCACGCGGGTTGCCGGGGCGGATGAAGGATCGCTGGTCCTGATCGATGCCACCTCCGCTGCCGGCGGGCTGGACGTCGATGTGTCGGAGGCTGACGTGTACTACTTTGCGCCGCAGAAGAACTTCGCGTCCGACGGCGGCCTGTGGCTGGGCCTCTTCTCCCCCGCCGCCCTTGAGCGTGCTGCGCGGATCAAGGCAAGCGGCCGGTGGATCCCCGATTTCCTGGACCTGCAGACTGCCATCGACAATTCCCGGCTCAACCAGACTTACAACACCCCGGCGCTGGCCACCCTGGTCACCCTGGACGCTCAGGTGCAGTGGCTGAACGCCAGCGGCGGGCTCGATTTCGCCGCGGCCCGTACCGCCGACTCGGCCGGACGCATCTACTCCTGGGCAGAGGCCTCCGAATACGCCACGCCGTTCGTTGCCAAGGCCGAAGACCGTTCAAACGTGATCGCCACGATCGACTTCGACGATTCGATCGACGCTGCGGCCATCGCGAAGGTCCTCCGTTCCAACGGGATTGTGGACACTGAGCCGTACCGCAAGCTGGGACGCAACCAGCTGCGCATCGCCACCTTCGTGGCGATCGACCCTGACGACGTCTCCGCTCTCCTGTCCAGCATCGACTACGTCGTGGGAGAACTGCGCAAGTAAGGAACCAGCCAACGCAGACGCGTTAGCGTTCGACGGCGTCGTCCGGGTTTTGCTCCCGGACGGCGCCTTCGTCTTTGCGCACTCTGCTTTCAGCTTTGCCATCGTGGTTGGGCCCGGCGGATACCAACCGGAAGTAGCGCAGTCCCCGGGCTCGGCGGTTGAATCCGAGCCTCAGCTGCTTGGCCCGGATAATCCACACCATGCCTATCAGCGCGGCCAGCAACCCGGATGCCGCCGCCACGGACATGGACCAGCGGGGACCGGCAACATTGGCCACCCATCCCACCAGCGGAGCGCCGACGGGTGTGCCGCCCATGAAGATCGCCATATAGAGGGCCATCACCCGGCCGCGCATCACAGGGTCCGTCGTGGTCTGCACATAGCCGTTGGCGCTGGTCATCATCGTGATGGCAAAAAGGCCTACCGGCACCAGGGCCACGCCGAACCAGAAGTAGTTGGGCGCCAGGGCCGCCAGCCCGGACGTGACCCCGAACGCGCCGGCTGCCCCGAAAATGATCCGGAGCCTGGGCTTGGACCGCCCGGCGGACAGCAGCGCGCCCGCCACGGAGCCGATGGCCATGATGGAGTTCATCAAACCGAAAGCACTGGCATCCAGCCCGAATTCCGTGCCCACCATGGCCGCGATGAACAGGACGAAGTTGAGCCCGAGGGTTCCCACGATGAAGACGGCCACAAGCACCACCACGATATCCGGGCGGAACCGCACATAGCGCAGCCCCTCACGGATCCGGCCCTTGCCGGGAGCCGCCCGGGGAAGGACCCGCAGGGATGAAGCGGGTATCTTCCACAGGCTGAACAGGAGGGCCAGGAACGTCACAGTGTTGATCAGGAACACCCACCCCGGCCCCACGGCCACCGTCAGCACGCCGGCCACCGCGGGTCCGATCATCCTGGCCACGTTGAAGGATGCACTGTTGAGTGCCACCGCATTGGGCAGGTAATCGTCCCGCACCAGTTCCGAGACGAACGTCTGCCTGACGGGAGCATCGAGGGCGGAGACAAGGCCCAGCAGTAGGGCAAAGGCGTAGACATGCCACAGTTGGCCGGCACCCGTGACCACAAGGAGCCCCAGGCCCGTGCTCAGCAGCGCCATGGCGGACTGTGTCATCACCAGGAGGTGGCGGCGGTTAAAGCGGTCGGCCACCAGCCCGGCCACGGGTGCGAGGAACAGCTGCGGACCCAGTTGCAGGGCCATGGTGATACCCACGGCCCCGGCGTCGTGGTCTGTCAGGTGGTCAAAGACCAGCCAGTCCTGGGCTGTGCGCTGCATCCAGGTCCCGATGTTGGAAATCAGGGCGCCCACAAACCAAAGGCGGTAATTGAGGACATGCAAGGACTTGAAGGTGGACATCATCGCCGGCCTCCGAGATCCTCAGTCCCCCATGGTTCCAACTGGCTAGTCGACCTCGCGGGCGGAGCCGGGTTCTTCCTCCGGTGCCTCGCTGACGGCGCCGTCCGAATCGGTAACCTCACCGGCGTCGAAATCGGTAACCCCGTCGGCGTCCGAAACGGAAACCTCACCGGCGTCCGAAACGGCCGGGACGGCGTCCACGGTGTCAGCGTCCAGTTCATCGTCCTGGGCGTCCTCCGGGCGCACCCGTTCAGCCCATGGCACCCACTCGGGCGCCAGGATCGAATCCCCCGAAGGCAGCAGGCCAAGTTCGTTCACCGTGATGACCTTGGACCGGGAATTGCGCGTGATCACGGCGTACCACTGCCACCCCTGATACCCGGCCAGTCTGGACTCGAAGAGATGCGTGACAATACGGTCCCCTTCGCTCTTCGCGCCCAGATGCTGTCCGATCTGCTCAGCCGGGGCGATGCCCTCTACCGCAGCCCGGGCAAAGTCCACGGCCGCAGCGAGCACCGCATCCGGTTTCCCGGTGCGCCACACGGGAACGCCGGCACGGGGCTTTGAAGCCGGTTTGGGGGTGCTCTGGTCAGGTTGGGAAGTCATGTGGGTGCCTAAGCGTCCAGCTCGTCGGCAACCTTACGGAGGGCGGCGGCGATCGCCTTGGCCTTGTTGCCTTCCGGGTACTTTCCGGCGGACAGCGTTCCGGACAAATTGTCCAGCACGGTCACCAGATCCTGGACGAGCGGCGCCAGGTCCTTGGCGCTGGGACGCTTAGCCTTGGCAATGGACGGTGTCTTGTCCAGCACGCGCAGGCCTAGGGCCTGGGCTCCCTTGCGGCCGTCAGCCACACCGAACTCCACGCGGGTGCCGGCCTTGAGTTCCGTTACGCCCTCGGGCAGGGCGGATTTGGGCAGGAATACTTCCTGGCCGTCCTCACCTGCGAGGAATCCGAAGCCTTTTTCCTTGTCATACCACTTGACCTTGCCGGTAGGCACGTAATCAACCTTCTTCGTTCTGGACTTCCTGTGACACGGCCGGCGGCCACCGCATCCGCATTGATATGCGGGTTCAGGGTATGACTGCCTGGACCATGTTGGTCTGTATCTTCAAGGTTATCCTGCCGGGGCCCGGTTTCCCGCTTTGCGGCACGGGCACAGCCGGGCTGTTAGCGTTACTTCCATGACACCCTCCCGCTACCGGCGGCCCCTGATGATAGTTGCGGCGGTTATGGCCATCCTCTCGCTGGCTGCCGTGGGCGCCGTCATGGCCATTGCCTTTGCCGGCAGCGCCGCCCCGGTGTGGGTGACTTCCCTGGCCCTGTATGGCCTGCCGCTGGCTTTCCTCCTCATGATCGTCCTGGTGATCGACGGCGTCGCCGCCCGCCGCCGGGCAGGAAAGTCCGGCGGGCGGTAACGTTGGACTGATGTCCTTTATTCGCGCGCTCAGCAAGGAACTGGAGGCACGCAGCGACGACTCGTTGCGGGCCTTGTTCTCCGCGCGGCCGGATCTGGTCTCACCAAACGTTCCGGACTTTGCGGCCCTGGCGGCCCGGGCCAGCGCGAGGGTCAGCGTCCAACGGGCCCTGGAGCGGCTGAACCGGCCGCAGATGCAGGTATTGGAGACCCTCCACCTCTGCACGAATACGGACACGGCCCACAGTGCCTCGGCCGCGGGACTCAAGAAAGTCATCCACGGCGCCTCGCTGTCCGCCATCGAACGAATCCTGCAGTCCCTTGAAGAACTGGCCCTTGTGCACCGTGCAGAGCCCCCGCACGGCGCCGCCGTGCCAGCCGGTCCCCGCCAGCGGTTCTACCTTCCGGTGGGCAGCCTCCGTGATGTCGTGGGGATCTACCCGGCCGGACTGGGCCGGAGTTATACGGAACTGGTCCGGCTGCAGCCGGCCTTCGCCCAGCGGGTGGTGCAACTTGTGGCTGAACTGCACCACAGCGGGGCCGCCATCCATCCCGCCACGACCCCCATGGAAGCAGCGCTGTCGCTGCAGCATTGGACGGCCACCCCCGATGCCCTGCAACAGATCCTCGCCACCGCCCCGGACCGCACCACCGCTCTCCTTGCCCGTTTCGGGAACTGGGCCATGGGGGCCGTACCCCAAGCGCAACGGCGGGCGTCGGTGCTCAACGAAGGTTCCGACGTCGGCCCCGTGGACTGGCTCCTGGCAAGGGGCCTGCTGGTGCCGCTGGATGCCGCCCACGTGGAATTGCCGCACAGCGTGGGGATCGCCCTCCGCGGCGGCGCGGTGATCGAGGACTTCACGCTGACTCCCCCGGCACCCAGGCTTGGACAGACCACCGCGGCGCTGCGGCGCAATGCCGCCCTGGGTGCCATCGCGGAAACCCTCCGCCTGACAGGCGAACTCCTGTACGCCGTGCGCGAGCAGCCCCTCGTGACGTTGCGGAGCGGCGGCGTCGGCGTCCGTGAGATGAAGAGGCTGGCCGACTCGCTCCGGATCGATCTGCACCGCGCCGGACTGCTGGTTGAGCTCTGCGCCCTGGCCGGACTGCTCCGGCTGGACGTTGACAGCTCCGCCTGGGTGCAGCCGGAACAGCTGGAGTGGCTGACACTGCCACGGCAGGAACAGTGGCTCTGGCTCGTGAACGCCTGGCTGGCCAGCGAGCGCGCCCCGTCGCTGGTGGGCCAGCCCGCCACGGGTCCGGGTGCGGGGCCGGCTCCGCATCGTGCAGCGGCCGGTACCACGATCAACGCACTATCCGCCGAAGCGCAGCGGCCGGACGCGCCCGTGGTGCGGAAGCGGATCCTGGAGATCCTCAATGAACTGACCCTTGAGGCCGAGGAAGCGGACGGCAAGGCGCCGGTTCTGGACGCCGCGGCGGTGCTTCAACGGGCCGAATGGACACAGCCCCGGATGGCCAGGCGCTTCAGTTCCCTGATCCGGGGTGTCCTGGCCGAAGCGGAAATGCTGGGCCTCATCGGCTCGGGCGCGCTCAGCCAGCTGGGTTCGGCCATTGCCGCGGAACGGCCTGATGACGCGCTGGACATCCTCGGAGAGCATCTGCCGGCCGCCCTTAACCACGTCCTGCTGCAGGCTGACCTCACCGCCGTGGCGCCGGGCTACTTGGCGCCGGAGTTGAGCGAAAAGCTCCTGGTGATGGCCGATGCCGAAGGCCAGGGCCCTGCCACGATCTACCGGTTCTCGGTGGCATCCGTCCGCCGCGCCCTTGACGCCGGCCATGACGCCGCCAGCCTGTTGGGTTTCCTGCGCGAACACTCGGCCACTGCCGTACCGCAGCCGCTCGAATACCTGGTGGAGGACACCGCGGCACGGCACGGCAGGCTGCGGGTGGGGGCGGCCTCCAGCTTCATCCAGAGCGACGACGAAGATGCCCTGCTGGAGCTGGTCAAGGAATCCAGCGCGTCAGGGCTGGGTCTTGTCCGCATTGCCCCCACGGTCCTCATCTCCCACGCGGCCCCGAAGGAAACCGCGCAGGTATTGCGTGCGCTGGGATTGTCGCCGGCAGTCGAGGAACCGCAGTCAACGCTGATCCGGCTGCGCCGGACCACAGCCGTACCGGGCAGCGGACGTCCCGTGTACAGCGCGCCGCGCACGGCGCCGGCAGAGGCCGACGTCGACGCCCAGCTGGCGATCCTCCGCAGCCAGCGGTCCCCGCACGGTTCCGACGGCAATGGAAGCCACCGCCCGCCGTCGGCCACAACCGGCGAGGAAGCTACGCAGCTCGGGCTCGAAACCCTGCAGAAGGCCATCCGTCTCCGGCAGGCAGTGGTAATGAACGTTGTGGACAGCCAGGGGAATTCCAGCAGGGAAACGGTTGTTCCGGTTTCTGTGAGCGGCGGACGGGTAAGGGTCTTCGACCCGGCCCGCGAAACCGAACGCGTGCTCTCCATCCACCGGATCATCGATATTGAGGCGGAAGAGGAATTCCAGCAGTGACCAGCACCCCACAGACCTGCGGCACGAAGGCTTGGACGCCGTGAACGACGGGCCCCTGATCGTCCAGAGCGACAAGACAATCCTGCTCGAAGTGGACCATGAGCAGGCAACGGAAGCCAGGCACGCCATCGCCGCTTTCGCGGAACTGGAGCGGGCGCCCGAGCACGTGCACAGCTACCGGCTTACTCCGCTGGGCCTGTGGAACGCCCGCGCGGCAGGCCTGGACGCGGAACGCGTACTGGACACGCTGTTGAAGTATTCGCGCTTCCCTGTGCCGCATTCCCTGCTGATCGACATCGAAGAGACGATGTCCCGGTACGGCAGGCTCCGGCTGGAAAAGGACCCGCAGCACGGGCTGGTGATGCGGACCAGCGACTACCCGGTGCTTGAGGAAGTGTCCCGCGCCAAGAAAATCCAGCCGTTGCTGGGGCCGCGGATCGACGGTGAAACCGTGGTGGTCCATTCCTCCCAGCGGGGGCAGCTGAAGCAGCTCCTCCTGAAGATCGGCTGGCCCGCCGAAGACCTGGCCGGCTACGTGGACGGGACGCCGCACCCCATCATGCTCAACGAATCCGGCTGGAAGCTCCGGCCGTACCAGAAACTGGCCACGGAGAACTTCTGGGCCGGCGGCAGCGGCGTCGTCGTGCTCCCCTGCGGCGCAGGCAAAACGCTGGTGGGCGCAGCGGCCATGGCCACGAGCTCCACCACAACGCTGATCCTGGTGACCAATACCGTGTCCGCCCGGCAGTGGAAGGACGAACTGGTCAAACGGACCTCGCTGACGGCCGACGAAATCGGCGAGTACTCGGGATCGGTCAAGGAAGTCCGCCCGGTCACCATCGCGACGTACCAGGTCCTGACAACGAAGCGCGGCGGGCTCTACCCCCACCTTGAACTGGTGGACGGCCACGACTGGGGCCTGATCATCTACGACGAGGTCCATCTTCTGCCGGCACCCATCTTCCGGATGACGGCGGACCTGCAGGCCCGGAGACGGCTTGGGCTGACGGCAACGCTGGTGCGCGAGGACGGCCGCGAAGGCGAAGTCTTCAGCCTGATCGGTCCGAAGCGCTACGACGCGCCCTGGAAGGACATCGAGGCCCAGGGCTACATCGCGCCCGCGGACTGCGTGGAAGTGAGGGTGGACCTCCCGCACGACGAACGTGTTGCCTACGCGATGGCCGAGGACGCCGACAAGTACCGGCTGTGCGCCACCTCCGAAACGAAGACCGCCGTGGTAGAACAACTCGTAGAGCAACACCGGGGTGAGCAGCTCCTGGTCATCGGCCAGTACATTGACCAGCTGGACGAGCTGGGTGAACGGCTCCAGGCCCCCGTAATCAAGGGTGACACGTCCGTGAAGGAACGCCAGAAGCTGTTCGAAGCCTTCCGTGCGGGCGAGGTGCAGACCCTGGTGGTTTCCAAGGTGGCCAACTTCTCCATCGACCTTCCGGAGGCTTCGGTAGCCATCCAGGTGTCCGGCTCGTTCGGTTCCCGGCAGGAGGAGGCCCAGCGCCTGGGCCGCCTGCTGCGCCCCAAGCAGGACGGCCGCGCGGCACGGTTCTACTCACTGGTGGCGCGGGACACTCTCGACCAGGACTTCGCGGCAAAGCGCCAGCGGTTCCTGGCGGAACAGGGATACGCCTACCGGATCATGGACGCCAAAGACGTGGGACGGAATCCCACGGCCACCTGATCCCACGGCAGACCCATGTGACGCCGTCCCCGCACTTGCTGCATACGTCCTTCCGTCAGATAACCCCCCACGAGCCGTCCCGTTCCGTGGTTCCGGTCCGCGGATCAAGCTGCGGTGCCTGGTAGGCCAGCTCCCCGCCGCTGCGCCCGCCGAAGGGACGCCCGTGATCAGCGAATTCCTCGCGGAAATACGCCAGGCACCACTGCCCCATCTGGATCCGCGCGCCCGTGCGAAGGACCGACTCACCGGTTGACGCGACGCTTCCTGTGACCTTCCCGTGCGGCACCAGTACGTACTCGTCGTCAGCGTTATGGACAATTTCAGCGTGGAGCCCGTCCAGCCCGGCAAGTTGGACGTCCGAGGACGCGTCGCTGCCTATCCTCACGATCTCCCGGCTCAGCGTGAATTCGCGCGGCACCTGGCCGTTCCACGTGGCCGAGTCCTGCACAAAGATGAGCCGTGGCCTGCCACTCCCCCGTGTGTGGTGGGTGGTGGTGGCGCGGCGGACGATGCTCCGCCTGACAGTCGGCATCAACGGCAGCGGTGTCTGCGGGGGCAGCAGCGAGAATCCCCGTGCCGAGCGCCGTCCACGCTTCATGAGCGGCGCCAAGGCACCGAGCTTTCCCAGTTTGATATGGGGCGAGCGGGTGATGAGCCGCTGCGATGCCGGGCTGGTGACCGCGCCGAGGCTCACGATATGTCCGTCCGGACCGTCAACCACCACGGTGAGCCCCCGGTCCGCCAGGGTCTGGGCCAGCGGGCGGATGTCATCGAGCGTCGGCATGCCGCTGGAACTGAACGATTCCAGGCCGTCAACGGCGATTCGTACTTCGCTGCCGCCCGCCCGGGCCGTTCCCCGCGTTACCGTTCCGGACTCATCGGTGAACGAGAAGTCCAGATCCATGTCGAGGCGGAAGCCGTTCACGTCCGGCTCAGCTCCGGTTCTCGTCTGACCCCGCGGCGTCTTTGTCGCTGGTGGTTACCCGGAGGCTGCCGTTGAGCTTCCAGGTAGCCCGCGGGGCATCCGGGCCGATGTCACGCGGAACCTCCACCGTCATGTCGATGAAGTTGTAGTTGATCGCAGCACCCTTACCCGTCAGGTAGGACCACATCTCCTCAGCCAGGTCTGCCCAGTCGCGGATGCTGCGGTCCGCTGTACGGGTACTCTCAGGCGCGTTTATTTCCGTCATGGTGGAAAATCCCCTTCATTGGGTGCCGCATGAACGTTTCGTGCCGAGTCCTGGTGGACTCAGTGGCCTCACTCTAGTACTGGCTGGTAGCGGTGGAAACCCTTCGCGGCACGAACGAATTTCCCGCGTAAAGGGTTCCCGCTTCAGCGTCAATCGGTGGCTGCCAGCAGGTCCACGGCGCACCTGGCAGGGGGATACACCCATGAGGCATTCAACATTCATTCAGAAAACTCCCAGATTCTGGGAGCATCATAGGAGGTATGAAAAAGAACGGTCCCGAAGCCAAGCTGCTCGTCGTAGATGATGAACCAAACATCCGCGAGCTGCTCTCCACCTCCTTGAGGTTCGCAGGCTTCGAGGTTGTCTCGGCCGGCAACGGACGCGACGCCCTCGCCGCCGCCGAACTCCACGCCCCCGACCTTGCCGTGCTGGACGTCATGCTGCCGGACATGGACGGGTTTACGGTGACCCGTCGGCTGCGTGCGTCCGGCAAGCATTTCCCGGTCCTCTTCCTCACCGCGAAGGACGATACCGAGGACAAGGTCACCGGACTCACCGTGGGCGGCGACGACTATGTCACGAAGCCCTTCAGCCTGGACGAGGTGGTGGCCCGGATCCGCGCCGTCCTGCGCCGCACCCAGCCCCTGCTTGACGACGACGCCGTGATCCGCGTGGACGACCTCGAGCTCGACGACGACGCCCACGAGGTGCGCCGGGGCGGCACCGTGATTGAGCTCTCGCCGACCGAATTCAAGCTCCTCCGCTACCTGATGCTGAACCCGAACCGGGTGCTGTCCAAGTCCCAGATCCTGGATCATGTCTGGGAGTACGATTTCAACGGCGACGCGTCCATCGTGGAGTCCTACATCTCGTACCTGCGGCGCAAGGTGGACATCGACCCCGACGCGCCGGCCCTGATCCAGACCAAGCGCGGGGTGGGCTACGTACTGCGGACAGCCGAGAAGCGCTGACCTTGCTGCACCGTTGGAAATCGGCCTCACTGCGTTCCCAGCTGGTGGCCATCATGATGGCGCTGATGCTGGTGGCGCTCGCCGTGACCGGTTCCGGCACCCTGACACTCCTGCACAGCTATCTGCAGGGGCAGGTCGACGATAAGCTCAAGGTCGCCGTCAATTCCGTGAAGCAGCAGCAGTCCTTCAGCCAGTTGCTCCAGCAGAATCCGAACATCCCCACGGACTACTCCCTGATGCTCCTGCGCCAGGACCAGGACGCATTTCCCTTCGGCGGCAGCAAGGACTCGCACCCGGCCATCGACAGCCTGTCCCCCGCCGAAGCGAACAGGCTGGACCTGGCCCCGTTCCAGGTCAGGGGTACGGACGGACGCAACTGGCGCGTCGTGGCGCTGCCCGTCCTGGACGGCAACCAGCGTAATGCCGTCGTCATCATCGGCCTGCCCCTGGCTCCCGTGGACTCGGTCATGGAGCATGCCTCACTTGTGGTGATCGGGGTGGGCTTCCTGACCCTGGTGCTGGCCTTCTTCATTGCCACCTGGACGGTCTCCAGGTCCTTCCGGCCGCTTGCGCGTGTGGAACGGACCGCCGCCGCCATCGCGGCGGGTGACCTCTCCCGCCGAGTGGATGTGGAGAATCCTGCCACGGAAGTGGGCCGGCTGGGTGGCTCCCTCAACGCGATGCTGAGCCATATCGAGTCCGCCTTCGCGGCCAGGATGGCATCGGAAGAGCGGATGCGCCGCTTTGCCGCTGACGCTTCACATGAACTCCGCACCCCGTTGGTAACAATCCGCGGTTTCTCGGAGCTCTACCGCCAGGGTGCGTTGACCAAGGAAGAAGACGTGGCCACCGCAATGGGTCGGATTGAAAGTGAGGCCAAGCGGATGGGCTCCATGGTTGAGGATCTCCTGCTCCTCGCAAGGCTGGATGAACAGCGTCCGCTCCAGCAGAAGCCTGTGGATCTGCTGCTCCTCGCCAATGACGCCGTGGTGGACACCCAGGCCAGCGACCGGGACCGGACCATTTCGCTGACAGGCCTCGACGGCGGGTCGCCGTCTCCTGCGCCGGTGCTGGGCGATGAGGCAAAGCTGCGCCAGGTGGTGGGCAACCTGATGGGCAACGCCCTCCGCTACACCCCGGCGGGGACACCCGTTGAGCTCGCGGTAGGGGTCCGGACTGACGATGCCGGCCTGCGGTCTTCCGTCATCGAGGTGCGGGACCATGGTGCCGGGATCCCGGAGGACGAAGCATCCCGGATCTTTGAGCGTTTCTACCGCGCGGACACCTCGCGGACCCGCGAAACCGGCGGCAGCGGCCTCGGCCTGGCCATCGTTGCCGCCATTGTCGGGTCACATTCAGGCTCTGTCCGGGTGGTTCCGACCGACGGCGGGGGCGCCACCATGGTGGTGAGCCTCCCGTTCCAGGACGAGGCGGCCGGCTACGCCGACAGTGAGCCCGACGGCGGCGACAGCGGCGAAGTTGTCCACATATAGCCAGCAGCTGTAGCGCGGCTTTCCACGCGCTTCCTAGGCTCGACGTAGCGGCCCGAATACCCCGGCCGCCCGCAAGCTTGAAAAAGCTTTCGAACAGCGTCGAAGGGCAATACCAATGAGCATCATCTCCGTTGATACCGAACTGCTCCAGCTCAAATCTGCCAACGTCAAAGCTACGGTTGACCGTATCAGCACGGACGTCCAGGCGATGAAGAGGGGTCTGGATGAGCTGCAGGGAACGTGGCGCGGATCGGCGGCCACCAACTTCCAAGGACTGATCACCGAGTGGACCATCACGCAGGGCAAAGTGGAGGCCGCCCTCGCGTCCATCAACACAGCCCTCGCTTCGGCGGCCGCCACGTATGCCCAGGCAGAGCAGGGCAACACGCAGCGGTTCAGCTGACCGGCACTAGGCTTCCGGTGTTCCCTGGTGGAAGCGCAGGCGCCAGCGTTTTCCGTCGAGAACCCAGAGCGAACTCCGGAGCGAGGATCCCTCCCGGCCCTTGCTGCGGTAGGTCAGAAGGACCGCTTCAGCGCCGATCCGCTCGGCGCCGATTATCTCCAGCTCAGCTGCACCGCCAGGATTCTCCTCGAGCGACATCATCATTGAATCCCGCGTCCACAGCCTGCCGGAACTGCCGATTTCCGTAAACTCCGGGTGGAGCAGCACACCGGTCCGTCCGATGTCGGCGCGGGTATCGGGGCTTAGCAGCTCCCGTTCCAGTGCTTCAACAACGGCCTCGGGCGCTGCTTCCCGCCCGGCTGGCGCCGCGAACGGATCTGTCTCCAGCTCACTGAAAAGGTCCGGCTCGGTAAAGAGATCCGGCTGGTTGCTGCCGCCCGGTGTCAGGGACTCCCGCGCCGCCGGCACGCTGGCTGAGGGCGCTGCAGAGGCGCCGTCGCCGCGGACGAAACCCGGCCCGGACCGCACGGCAATGCCCTGCTGATAGGCGGTCGCAGCAGCCCGCGCACGGTCGTCGGCGGCCTCATTCAGGTCGTGTCCGGCGTGGCCGCGGACCCACTCGAAGCGGTATTTGCGTCCGCTCAGCGCCTGGTCGATTTCCCGCAGGATCTCCACGTTCAAGACCGGCTTGCCATCGGCTTTGCGCCAGCCCTTGCGTTTCCATCCGGGCATCCACTTGGTGACCGAGTTGATGACGTATTGGCTGTCGCAGAGAATATGCAGCTCCTCCCCGGGAAGGTGCGCCGTGCAACGGAAGAGATCCAGCACAGCCATCAGCTCGCCCTGGTTATTGGTGCCGTGCGGCCAGCCGCCGGCCCGCCAGCAGTCGTCATTCACGTACCAGGCCCATCCGGCCGGACCGGGATTTCCTAAAGCCGAACCGTCGGCCGCTGCAGTAATCGTCACCGCACTATCCTGCCAGATCGGCCCGACATTGTGGCTTCCAGCCGTCCGCCACCCTCTCGGAAAACGCTTGCCCCGTATCGTTGACAGGCTGAGATTGCGCGTGCAAGAATCAAAACTCCCGTTCAGAAAACGTTTTCTCAGCGGCTGTTCGGCATTCATGCGCCTTTGCGGCGCGCCACCTCAGTTTCACACCATTCCACGGCTGTACACAGGAAGGCGTATCAATGAAGATCTCGTCCGGAAGCAGGTTTCGACTCAAGATTGGAGCCACCGCTGCTGCCCTCGCGATGCTGGTCACGGGCTGCGGCGCATCAGCAGGTTCCGGCGCCGACAAGGAAGTCACACTGCGCTTTGCCTGGTGGGGCAACGAGTACCTCAACGCCCAGACCCAAAAGGTGATCGATGCGTTCCAGGCCGAACACCCAAACATCAAGATCAAAGCGGCCCCCGGGGAATGGAGCGGATACTGGGACAAGCTGGCCACCACCACCGCAGCCAATGATGCACCGGACGTGATCCAGATGGATCAGAAATACATTGCCGAGTACGGTGGCCGCGGAGCTCTCCTTGACCTGGCCAAGCAAGACGGCATCGACCTGTCGAAAATGGACAAGGAACAGCTCGCCTCCGGCCAGTACGACAATGCCCAGTACGGCCTCAGCACCGGCAAGAACGCCTACGTGGTAATGGCGAACACCAAGGTGTTCGAGGCGGCCAACGTCCCGCTTCCCGACGACGCCACCTGGACCTGGGATGACTTCAACGACATCGCCACGAAGCTCACAAAGGCGGGAGGGGATACAAACTACGGGGCTGCATACGGCAGCAACGAAGCCGACCTCATCATCTGGCTTCGGCAGCACGGCGAAAACCTGTATTCACAGGACGGCAAGCTGGCCTTCACCGCCGGGACTGCGGCGTCGTTTTGGGAACGCCTGAAAAATCAGCGGGATTCCCAGGCAAGCCCGCCCGCCACCGTCGCCACGGAGGACGCAGGCGCCGGCCTGGAAGAGAGCCTGTTCGGGACCAACAGGATCGGCATGGCGTGGTGGTGGACCAATCAGCTCGGATCCCTGGAGACCACCACGGGAAGCAGCATCAAGATGCTCCGCGCACCGAGCGTGGACGGAAAAGCGGCAGACAACGGCATGTACTACAAGCCATCAATGTTCTGGTCCGCCTCTTCGAGGTCCAAGAATCCGGAAGCGGCGGCAACGTTCATCAACTACCTGGCAAACAGCCCGGAGGCTGGATCGATCCTGATGACCGACCGCGGGGTCCCTGCCAATTCCGAAGTTCTGACGGCAATTACACCGAAACTGAAGACTGCGGACTCAACGGTGGTCAGTTTCCTCCAGGACATCAAACCGGAGATGGCCGAGGCGCCCCCCGTACCGCCGGTCGGGTCGGGAAGTGTGCAGAATGTCATCAAGCGTTACACCGACGAAGTCCTCTATGACCGCAAATCGCCTTCGGCGGCCGCGGAGGAGTTCAAGAAGGAAGCCGAAGGGATGCTGGCGTCAGCCCGCAAATAATCCAGTACCGGCCCTTCACATCCCAGTCAAAAGCAAAGTGCGGCTCCCTCGAAGCGAGGGAGCCGCACTTTGTTTATGCGTCAGGTGCGCAGGGCAGGTTAGAAACCGCCCATGCCGCCCATACCGCCCATGTCGTCGCCGCCGCCCATGGCCGGAGCGTTCTTCTCCGGCTTGTCGGCCACAACAGCCTCGGTGGTGAGGAAGAGGCCCGCGATGGAAGCAGCGTTCTGCAGGGCAGAGCGCGTTACCTTGACGGGGTCGTTGATGCCGGCAGCCAGCAGGTCAACGTACTGTCCGGTTGCGGCGTTCAGGCCGTGACCTGCGGGCAGGCCGCGGACCTTGTCCACAACAACGCCCGGCTCGAGGCCGGCGTTGAATGCAATCTGCTTCAGCGGCGCGTCAATGGCAACGCGGACGATGTTGGCGCCCGTTGCTTCGTCGCCTTCGAGCTGCAGGTTGGCGAATGCCTTGGCGCCGGCCTGGATCAGGGCAACGCCACCACCGGCAACGATGCCTTCTTCAACGGCAGCCTTCGCGTTGCGGACAGCGTCCTCAATGCGGTGCTTGCGTTCCTTGAGCTCAACTTCGGTTGCGGCACCGGCCTTGATGACTGCAACGCCGCCGGCCAGCTTGGCCAGGCGCTCCTGCAGCTTCTCGCGGTCGTAGTCGGAATCGGAGTTTTCGATCTCGGAACGGATCTGGGAAACGCGGCCGGCGATCTGGTCGGCGTCGCCTGCACCTTCGACGATGGTGGTCTCATCCTTGGTGACAACAACCTTGCGTGCCTTGCCCAGGAGTTCGAGGCCGGCGGTCTCAAGCTTGAGGCCGACTTCCTCGGAGATGACCTGGCCACCGGTGAGGATGGCGATGTCAGCGAGCTGAGCCTTGCGGCGGTCGCCGAAGCCCGGAGCCTTGACGGCGACGGACTTGAAAGTGCCACGGATCTTGTTGACGATCAGGGTGGCCAGGGCTTCGCCCTCGATGTCTTCGGCGATGATCAGCAGCGGCTTGTTGGACTGCATGACCTTTTCGAGGACAGCAACCAGTTCCTTGACGTTGGAGATCTTGGAGTTGACGATCAGGATGTACGGGTCTTCGAGGACCGTTTCCTGGCGCTCAGCGTCGGTGACGAAGTAAGCGGAGATGTAGCCCTTGTCGAACCGCATGCCCTCGGTCAGCTCAAGCTCGAGTCCGAAGGTGTTGGACTCCTCGACGGTGATAACACCTTCCTTGCCGACCTTGTCCAGCGCCTCTGCGATCAGCGCGCCGATTTCATCGTCGCCGGCGGAAATCGATGCCGTAGCGGCGATCTCTTCCTTGGTTTCGATTTCCTTGGCGGACGCCAGCAGTTCGGCGGTGACGGCTTCAACAGCCTTCTCGATGCCGCGCTTCAGGGACAACGGATCAGCGCCGGCCGCGACGTTGCGCAGGCCTTCCTTGACCAGGGCCTGTGCGAGCACGGTCGCCGTGGTGGTGCCGTCGCCAGCGACGTCATCCGTCTTCTTGGCAACTTCCTTGACCAGCTCGGCGCCGATCTTCTCGTAGGGATCGTCCAGCTCGATCTCCTTGGCGATGGAAACACCATCGTTGGTGATCGTGGGGGCGCCCCACTTCTTTTCGAGGACGACGTTGCGTCCACGCGGGCCGAGGGTGACCTTGACGGCGTCGGCGAGGATGTTCAGGCCCCGCTCAAGACCGCGGCGTGCCTCTTCATCAAATGCAATGATCTTGGCCATAACGGCAGTAGTCCTTTCGGGACAGTCGTTAAGAATGAACCTTCACTGCGGTGCCCGCGACGGACGATCCTTCACCGACGGCCTCTGTATGCCGCGCGGATGGGATCTCACCCCAGCAAGGTGTTTCTTTCGCTCCTTGTCCTTCCCGCTCTCTCCGCAGCCGGCCGGAACCGGGCGTTGATTTAGCAGTCAGTCCGTGGGAGTGCTAAATCAATAATTAGCACTCCCCCGGGGAGAGTGCAAGCAGGGATTGCGCCGAAAGGCCCTCCTGCGGCCCGCACTACGCTAGGAGCGATCAGCTGCCCGCCCGGGCGGCAGTTTCGCTTCCACTCATCCGGGCGGTGTTATCCGCGGCGTAAGTGAACACCATGTAGTTGGCGGTGGTGACGTCTCCGTTGGAATCAAAGCCGATGGGCCCCGATTCGCCGTCGTAATCCACCGGCCTACCGGCCTTGATGGCATCCCCGCATTCTTTGTAGCTCCTGCAGGGTTGAACCGCTTCCGCGCCTTGCTGCCCGGAAACCGACATCAGCTTCGCCGCGATGGATGATCCGGCGTCGTCCTGGGCAGCGGCCGCGGCGATGGCGGCCAGGTTCACGGCGTCGTAAGTTTCCGCTGCGAACGTCATGTCCTTGAGCCCGGGATCAACGGCTACCAGTTCCCCTTGGAAGTGCGCCGAAGGGAAGATACCGGGCAGGATCCCGCGCGCGCCCTCGAGTGCTTTGGACCCGAGGGCGGAGCCGTACTGGTTGATGGCGCCGTCGCTGAGAATCAGCTTGCTGCCTGCCATCCCCGCGTTGTTGAGCTCCGCGATTGCGCCCTGGGCGCCGGCCCGGGCCACCAGAATGACTGAATCCGGACCCGCTGCCTTGGCGGAAGCTGCCGCCTGTTGCGCTTGGCCGGCAGTGAAGGCGGCCTCAGCCACCGTTCCAAGGCCGGCAGCTTTCGCTGCCGCGGCAACGGCCACAGAGACATCCTTGCCGTACATCCCGTCCTCGTGGAGGATCGCTATTGTCCGGGCGCCGCTGTCCTTGGCCAATTTCACCAGCACGGGCGCTTGGGCCGTGTCTGCCGCTGACGTACGGAAGTAATATCCGCCGCTCCTGTAACGCGTGAGGCCGTGCGCGGCATTCGCCGGAGAGATGATGGCCACCTTGGCCCGCGACAGGACATCAATTGCCCCCGGGGCGCGGCTCGAATCCGTGGGACCGATGACGACATCCGCCCCTGCGGCCACCAGTTCCTTGGCCTGTGAGGCGGTGTCCTCGCTGTTTTTTTCAGGCAGCAGTTGTACCGGCCGGCCTTTGTGGCCCCCCGCGGCATTGACCTCCTGAACCGCCAGCTTGGCCGCGGCGAGTTGCGAGGCGTTGAGGAAGGACTGCTTCCCCGTGTTGTCCAGCAGCAGGCCTATCCGCAAGGTGCCATCGCCGCCGGCGTCGACTGCATCAACACGGGCGTTGCCGGCCTGGCCGGAGCAACCGGCCAGCAGGAGCGCCGTTCCCGCCGCAAGAACCGCTGCTGCGGTGAACCGCGGCCGCGCGGGTCCGAACCGGGCGGGGCTGCCTGTGCCATGCATTGCCGCGGCGGATGGCATCAGGCCGTCCGGACGTTCTCTGCCTGGGGACCCTTCTCGCCTTCTCCTACCTCGAACTGCACCCGTTGCCCTTCGTCCAGAGCCCGGTAGCCTTCCCCCTCGATGGCCGACCAGTGGACGAAGACATCGTCTCCGGAGTCGTCAACAGTGATGAAGCCATAGCCTTTTTCGGCGTTGAACCATTTAACGGTTCCCAATGCCATGTTGCCCACACTTTCCGGTTGCTCTGTGTCCGGCCCACCTCACTGTGCGCCGTCGGGACGGTCCGCATTGCGACGCGGCACCCGGAATCACTTTAGCCATTGCCATTTGCCGGGGGCAGGACCAGGCCCTGCGAGCCCCCAATAGTTATTCAGGCGTAACCGAAATTCCTTACTGGAAGCCGGGCCCGAGAACCACAACCACCGGCAACTGGAACTCGGCAGAGTCCACCAGCGACGTGATATTCAGGAGTTCCCCCAGAGCCTCCGCGTTCGCTTTCTGCGAGGCCCCGCTGTAGTAGATGACGGAGGACTGCTGCGGCATTCCGCCCCAGTTCCCCACGGGTCCCAGCGTCCAGCCGTCACCGGCGACGATACTGCTCACGCGGCCGGCAAGTCCCGCGGTGGTGGTCCCGTTGTAGACCGCCACGGCCTGGGTTTTATCAACAGCCGGCGCATCGGCGGAAGGAACCGCGGAGGGTGAGCTGCTGGCAGCGGGCGTCTCGCTGGCGGAAGGAGCCGCGCTCGGCTCGGAACCGGCCTCAGCGCCAGGAGACGCGGTGCCTTGCGGCGCCTCGGCGGAAGGGGATGCGGAGGGGCTGACCAGGGCGGACCCCGCCGCCATCAGCGGGCTGCCGGCAGGAGCAAATCCGAGCTTGGGAAGGAACAGGAAGGCCACCAGTCCAATGGCCAGCGCCGCCACGCCGACGGTCAGGATTGGTCCCAGCCGGCGCCTGGGAGCCCCGGAGGCGACCCTATGGACACCCTGTCGCGAGGAGGCCTCAGGGACCCTGTCGAATTCATCCCGAGCATATTTGGTCATGGTAAAACGATGTCCTTGTTGGTTCTTGCTGATTGCCCGGCCCCGACGTCTAAGCGTCAGAGCCCAATCGGCGCGCCGTGCGTGCCCGTTGGCGTGACGTACGTAGTCTACGCAATCTCTTCACGAGCATGGGGTCGTGCGCCAGGGCGTCCTCGGTGTCAATCAGCGTGTTGAGGATCTGGTAGTAGTGCGTGGCGGAGAGGTCGAACAGCTCTCGAATGGCTTGTTCCTTGGCCCCTGCGTACTTCCACCACTGCCGTTCGAGGGCCAGCATCTGTTGGTCCCGCTCACTCAGCCGTGAGCCCGGCTGCGGAGCCGGCGTAAGGTCTGCACCGGACACGGTTTCGCTGCCGGTGTCCGCAAGTGACAGGTCATCGCGCACTGGTTCGGCCACGGCAAAATCCTCCACTTGATCCGGTCAAAGTCTCTTTCCATGGTACGGGCGAATAACACGCCTGTCATTTACGCAGTATGACGCGGCGGAGGGGAGGCAGGTAACAGCAAGGTACGCCCGCACAAAAGCCAGTGGCGCCCGGCCGCCCGCCGGCCTCTTGGAGCCCAGCACTGCGAGAATGGACTCGTGTTTGATTCTGAAGCCTTGTTCGAGTTGGAGCCTGCCGTGGAGGGGGCTGACTTTGCCGAGATGGCACACATGCCGCTGGACCGCCTCATGGCTGCAGACTGGGCTGCGGCGCTGGCTCCCGTGGATGCGGAGCTGCGGAGCGTCCTGGAGTACCTTGCTCGTGAAGTGGGCGCCGGGCACCAGGTGCTGCCGTCGCCGTCGAACGTTTTGCGCGCATTCCAACAGCCGCTGGCCGGCGTCAAGGTCCTCATCGTCGGCCAGGACCCTTACCCGACGCCGGGCCATCCGATCGGGTTGTCCTTCGCAGTGGAAGGGCACACCAGGCCCATTCCCCGCAGCCTCGCGAACATCTACAAGGAACTCGAATCCGATCTCGGCCTTCCGGCCCGTGTCCACGGGGACCTCACGCGCTGGGCGGACCAGGGCGTCCTGCTGTTGAATCGCGTCCTTACGGTCCGGGCCGGGGCGGCGGGTTCCCACCGGGGCAAAGGCTGGGAACCGATCACGACGGCGGCAATCGCCGCCGTCGCCGGCCGCCGCGCTGCAGACGGGACGGCAGCGCCGCTCGTGGCGGTGCTGTGGGGCAAGGATGCCGAGGGCGTCCGCCCGCTGCTTGGAGACACTCCGGTGCTCGCCAGCGCCCATCCCAGCCCGTTGTCGGCCGCGCGCGGATTCTTTGGGTCCAGGCCGTTCAGCAGGGCAAACGAACTCCTTCGGGCCCAGGGTTCGGAGCCCGTTGACTGGGAACTTCCCCCCGTTGCTTAGCCTAGGCTTACTTCCATGACTTCCCTTCCCGCTGCTACGTCAGCCAGCCGAAAATCGCGCCCCCAGACGAACCTCACGGTCCTCCGGCGCGAGGAACTCTCTCCGCACATGGTGCGGATCGTGGCCGGCGGCGAAGGCTTCGCCAGCTATGTGAACAACGAATACATAGACAGGTACGTGAAGATCGCCTTCCCGCAGCCCGGCGTCGAGTACCCGCTCCCCCTCGACCTTTGGGCCATCCGGGAAACCCTGCCACGCGAGCAGTGGCCGTACACCCGGACGTACACCGTCCGCTGGGTGGATGAAGCGGCGCGCGAGCTGGCCATCGATTTCGTGATTCACGGTGACGAGGGCCTGGCTGGCCCCTGGGCGGCCAACGCCCGGCCCGGCGACAGCCTGGTGTTCACCGGCCCGGGCGGCGGTTACAACCCCGATCCCGCGGCCGACTGGCACCTGTTCGCCGGCGATGAGGCCGCCCTGCCTGCCATTGCCGCAGCCATCGAGTCACTGCCGCCAGAAGCCAGGGGACTTGCGTTCCTGGAAGTGGACAGCGATGCCGAGGTCCAGCCCATCCAGGCCCCCGCCGGACTCCAGGTCCACTGGCTGCCGCGGAACGGCGTTCCTGCGGGCAGCAGCGAACTCCTGGTCAGCGCCGTACGGAATGCCGAGTGGCCCGGCGGCCGGGTGCAGGTCTTCGCCCACGGCGAGCGGGGCTACATGAAGTCCCTCCGCGAGGTCCTCTACCGTGAGCGCGGCCTGGAGCGCGCGCAGGTATCGTTGTCCGGCTACTGGGCCAAGGGCCGGGTGGAGGACGACTTCCAGGCCGAAAAGAAGCTCCCCATCGGCCAGATCTAGGACATCCGCACCCGGCCGATCAGGCTGCGGCGGCGCCGGGCGCGGCTAGCGGCGCCGGGCGCGGCGGCGTTCGTTGCTGGCCAGGCTTCGGGTCAGCGGACGGGCAAGGGTGTCACCGAGGACGATTCCGGCCGCCACCCCGAGGACGATCGCACCGGCATTGAGCATGCCTCCGGCACCCATCAGGATCTCCGACTCTTCAATGGTCAAGACATACATCGAGCGGAATATAGTCAGGCCGGGTAGAAGGATCAGGGCCGCAGGAACGGCCACCACGAGCTGGGGGGCGCCCATCTTCAAGGCGACCACCCTGGCCAGAAGGCCGATGACCACCGCGGCGACGGCCGGGGAAAACCGCGCACCCATGCCGATCAGGTCCGCGCCGAGCAGCACAAGATGGCCCACGACGCCCACCGCCGCGGTGGGAAGGAGCAGCTTCCAGGCGGTCTGTTCCGTGATGCCAATTGCTACGACCGCTATTGCCACCAGGATGATGAGCGCCCACAGCGGATACGCCGGCGGGAATGTTTCCGTGACGTCGATTTCCTCCATACCCATCTTCGAACCCAGCACGAAGGCGACGGAGATGCCGGACACCAGTGCACCGAAGGTCAGCATGGTGGACAGGAACCGGCCCGCCGCCGTGACGGGGAATCCGTTGATGGCGTCCTGCACCGACGAGACAAGCCGGCCGGTGGGCAGGAGCAGCAGGATGCCGCCCACCACGACGATCGCGGGCGCGATTTGGATGCCCACGGGGCTGCCGAACCGCCAGAGCAGCAGGGCGATGAACGTCACCAGGAATGCACATGATGCCGTGGCGAAGAAGTCCGGAACCCGCCATCGGCTCAACTGCCGGGCGAGCAGGCTCACCAGGATGTTCGAACCGAACGCGACGGCCGAAGCGCCGGGGCCCCCGCCCAGTACGCCCACGAAAACCGCGGCGAACACCGCGAAGGCCACGGTGACCATCCAGCGCGGAAAAGGCTTGGAGCTGCGGATGATTTCGTCCAGGCGGCGCACTGCCTCGTCCCGGCCAACTCCGCCGGCCACAATGTCCGTAACCAGCTGGTGCACCTGTGCGAGGCCCGCATAGTTGTTAGTCCAGGACCGCACCACCCTGAGCAGGGAAATGGGGGTCTGGTCCTTGGGTGCGTAGTTGATGGCCACCGACTGGTTGGTGATGTCCACTTCGATGTGTTTCAGGCCAAGGGCAGCGGTGATCGCAATAATGCTCGTTTCCACTTCCAGGGCGCCGGCGCCGTATCGGAACATGGACTCGGCCAGGTGGAGCGCAAAGTCGATGGTTTTCCGCGCGGAGGTATCCACTCCCCCCACTTGGATCATGGGGTTGGCATAGGGGCTGCCTGCCAGCCGGTCCACAATGCTCATGGGGGCGGTGGGCGGGTTTTCGCCCTGCACCAGCCTGCGAAGCATGCGCTTGGCTGCGGCGTTCTGCCGTACCTGGGACGCGGTGAGCGGTTGGGTCGGGGGCAGCGCCGCCGTGGGCGGCCTGCGGCGACCGTCGGGTGCTTTGGTCATTGCGGCCTCCTCAAGGGCTTCACAAGGGGATTTAGTAGAACTGCTGGCCTGTTCGCCTGGTGTACAGCTGGCGTGCCACACGTTCGCCGGCGGCCATCCAGGCCTTGTATTTCAGCGGGTTGAGCACCTGGTCGTAGCAGCCTACGAAGTCGGTGACCGTCTTGCTGAAGCTGGTCTTGAACAAGCCCAGCCCGTGGAACGGGTTCGAAGCGTCCTTGAGTTTGCCGCTCGGAGGGGTGCCGCAGAAGTCATATTCCGTGCAGCCGAGTTCCTTGACCTGGTTGATGGCCGTCCACTGGACCAGGTGGGAGTCGCCGTACTGGCTGCGCTTCTGGAGCGAGCCGCCGTCCTTGTACGTCCCCTTCCGGCCGTAGTTGATCACAAACGCGCCCACGGAGGGAACGCCGTTCTCATAGACGAACAGCAGCCGGCCCTGCCCGCGGTTAATGAAGTTGGTCCAGAACTGCCGGTAGTAGTCGTACTCACGGACACTGACCTGCGACTTCGCTTCCACCGTGGTGGTCATGAGCGCGTACATGGACCGGAAGTTCTCCTCCGTGGGATCGACGTTGTGGACTTCCACGCCCTCCCGGATGGCCCGGCGGACAGCGTTGCGTCCCCTGGAGTGCAGGTTCCGCAGCAGCTGGTTCTCCTCCGGCGCGATGTCCAACAACGCGGTGGAGTCATTGGGCTGCAGGTTGTGCGTCTTCACCAGGCCCGCGCCCTCGAGCACCCGCTTTGCGTCCTCGGAAAGGATGATGTCCGGCTCGATCTTGATGGCAAAGACGCCCAGCTTCGCGCGCTTCACGAACTCCGCGTTCGCGGCGGCGATGCCCGGGATATCCTCGACGGCCGCCACGTCCGGCCCCTTGATGAGGTACCACAGCTTGCCCAGCACAGGAAAGGACTTCTGCAGCACCAGGTTGTAGCTCGTGTAGTCCGCGGTTTCGTAGACCAGGTGGAGGGGCTTCCAGCCAAAGTGTTGTTTGACCTCGGCGAAGGCCTCGGACTGAAGCAGGTTTCCGCCGTTCGGGTTCGCGATGACGTGGTTGTCCCAGTTGGCGACCTCCTCGGCGGAGGCAAAGCGGGCGGTGAATTCTCGCAAGTGCGCGGTGTCCAATCTTTGCGGTCGGTGCTTCGGCTGCATGCCGGGCATGCAAGCCACAAGTCTATCGGCCCTCCCTAGGAGGGCGCTGACCGGTTGGCTCCCCCGCGGTGTCCGGGTTCAGAGCCGGATCTGCTCCATGGACTTGAGTCGCACGGCCAGGGGTTCCTTGCCCAGGGCTCGTTGGCTCTTGGCCAGCCGGTCCGCATTTTCGAGCCGGGACAGGCTCAGCCCGGTCAATTCGGCGATCCGGGCCACCGGAACCTGAAAGGTGCGGAAGGGGCCCAGCGGCGGCGGTTCATCGGCCAGGAGCCGTTCCCGGATAGCCTTCTTGAGCTCCACTTTCCCCAGCAGCGGGGACTGGTCCAGCAGGAATCCGGCAGCAGCGAGTTTTCCGTCCATGGTCCAGGCCGCGATCTTCCAGAACATCCGGGGAATCTGCACTCCACGGTAGGGCAGGTCGTCGTCCTCCAAGACCGGCCCCGTGAACACGCTGAGCTTGGCATCGTTGAGGTCTGCGTGGCTGAGCACATGGTCTTCCAGGCCCACCCACAGTTCTTTGCCCTGATTGAAGTCGTCAACCTGTGGCGCGGCATTGGTAAACGCGAAGGTGTCCTGGTTGGCTGCCCTGGCCGTCGCCTCATCGCCCCACACCGGATCCAGCCGCCGCACCAGGTGTCCACGGTCAAAGGCGTTGTTCCTGTAAACCTCCGGACCCGCCTGCTGCTCCTTCGGGACACGGGCATCGAAGTGCCAGGTCCCCTCGCGGGCCAGCGGGACCAGCTCGCGTCCATGAATGTTGACGCCGACGACGGCGGCCAGCTTCCGCGCCGTGCGCAGCCGGACGGAAAAATGAATGTAGTCAAGCAAAACCGTTGCTGCCGCCGGACTGGGCAGCTCAAGGCGTGCCCGCAAAAAGTCCCGGTCATATCCCCCAGTCATAGCTCCATAGTGGCACTCCAGCCTCAGGGTGAACAGAGCAGGCGAACGGTGCAGAGGGCCGCGATCGCAATCAGCCTTGAACGGCGCAAGTGCCGGCGGCTGAGTACGGGATCGACTTGACTCAACATGCCGTACTGGCAAGGGTTGAACTATGAAGGCACCACACGAACAGGCCATGGCGGGCCCCGCTGACGGCGCCCGTCCTGGCAGCCGCAGCACGGGTGCGCAACTGCTCGGGCTGGCTGCATTCCTGGGAGCCTCCGCGCTGGTCGCCTGGCTGGGTGCTTTCGCCACGCTGGGCAACGTGGACGGCTGGTACGCCACAGCGGACAAGGCCCCGTGGTCCCCGCCGAACTGGGTTTTCGGTCCGGTCTGGACGCTGCTGTACGCAGCCATGGCAGTTGCTGCGTGGCTCGTCTGGCAGCGCCGCGGACAGCGCACCGTCCCCGCCTTGAGGGCATATGGGATCCAGCTGGGCTTGAACCTGCTGTGGACGCCGGTGTTCTTCGGCCTCTACCCGGTGATGGGCACGGCGTCACTCTGGCTGGGGCTTGCGATCATCATTGCCCTGATCATCGCAGTGACCGTCACCGTCCTGTATTTCGGCCCGATCAACCGGGCAGCCGGCCTGCTGCTGTTGCCCTACATTTCCTGGCTGGTTTTCGCTAGCAGCCTGAACTGGTGGGCGGCTTTGCACAACTAGGCCTCAACGGGCCCGGCCACCGGCCTACGGAGTCAGCATTCGACGACGTTGACGGCGAGGCCGCCCATGGCGGTTTCCTTGTACTTGGAGGACATGTCCCTGCCCGTTTCGCGCATGGTCACGATCACCTCGTCCAGGGACACCCGGTGCGTGCCGTCGCCCCAGAGCGCCATCTTCGCGGCGTTGATCGCCTTCGCGGCCGCGATCGCGTTCCGCTCGATGCAGGGGATCTGCACCAGCCCGCCGATCGGATCACACGTCAGCCCCAGGTTGTGCTCCATCGCGATCTCCGCGGCGTTCTCCACCTGCGCCGGCGTCCCGCCCATCACCTCGGCCAAGCCCGCGGCGGCCATCGAGGACGCCGAACCCACCTCGCCCTGACAACCCACTTCCGCCCCCGAGATCGAGGCCTGCTCCTTATAGAGCACCCCCACCGCACCGGCAGCGAGCAGGAACTTCACCACCACATCATCCCGGTCCCCCTGGCTGGCCCGGTCCATGCCCGGCGCGAAATGCAGCGCGTAATACAGCACCGCCGGGATGATCCCGGCCGCCCCGTTCGTCGGCGCCGTAACCACCCGCCCACCGGAGGCGTTCTCCTCGTTCACCGCCAGCGCGATCAGGTTCACCCACTCCTGCCAGTACTTCGGATCCCGGTACTCCGGGTCCTGGCCCCGGTTCTCCTTCACCAAACGCTCATGCCAGTCCGGGGCCCGACGGCGGACCTTCAACCCCCCGGGCAGCAACCCCTCACGCTTCAACGACACCGCCACACACTCCTCCATCACGGAATAAATGTGCAGCAACCCCTCACGGATCTCCGCCTCGGACCGGGAAGCGCGTTCATTGACGAACATGACCTCCCCGATGGACAAGCCCTTGGACTGGCACCGGCCCAGCAGCTCCGCCGCGGTCCGGAACGGCAGCGGCAGCTCCTTCTTCGACTCCTCCAGCTCCAGCTGCGCCGCGCCCTCCTCGCCCTCACGGACAATAAACCCGCCGCCCACAGAAAAGAACGTCGCCGCATGCAGAACCTCCCCGGCAGCATCCGTGACCGTGAACGTCATCCCGTTCGTATGCCGCGGCAGGATCGTCAACGGCCGCAGCACCATGTCCTTCACCCCGTACGGCAGCGAAACCGCACCGGCCAGCTCCAGGGTCCCGGTCTCCGCGATCGCCGCGAGCCGCTCCTCCACCTCGGCCGGGAGGATCTTCTCCGGGTGGTACCCCTCCAACCCCAGCAGGATCGCCGTCATGGTCCCGTGACCATGCCCCGTCGCAGCGAGGGAACCATACAAATCCACCCGCAGCCCGGCCACCTTCTCAAGGTCCCCGGAAGCCCGAAGCTCCCCGGCGAACACCGCGGCAGCCCGCATCGGACCCACCGTATGCGAACTCGAAGGCCCAATCCCGATGGAAAAAAGATCAAAGACACCAACGGCCATGGTCGGTTCCTAACTAGGTGTAGCTGTGGCCCGGCAGATGGTCCTGCCGGAGGGCGGTGCAACCGCCGGTGGGCGGTCGTCCTGCCGGATGCACAACGACGGGCGGCAGCTTGTGGCGGCCGCCCGGCGTCGTGATCTGTACTTCTGTAATACGTGCTCTAGCCGAGGTTCGCAACCGACGGGTAGAGCGGGTGGGCGGCGGCCAGCGCCTCCACCCGGGTGCGCAGGCCGGACAGGTCCGCCCCGGCGTCGGCAATCAAGGCCTCAGCGATGATATCGGCAACCTCGGCGAAGGCGGCTTCGCCGAAACCGCGGGTCGCGAGGGCCGGGGTTCCGATACGCAGACCCGAGGTGACCATCGGCGGCCTCGGGTCAAAGGGCACGGCGTTGCGGTTGACGGTGATGTCGATTTCCGCGAGGCGGTCCTCTGCCTGCTGGCCATCCAACTCACAGTTGCGCAGGTCCACCAGGACCAGGTGGACGTCGGTGCCGCCGGAGATCACGTTGATCCCCTTGGCGGTGACGTCCGGCTGGACCAGGCGGTCCGCCAGGATCCGGGCACCGGCGAGGACGCGTTCCTGGCGTTCCTTGAATTCCGGGGACGCGGCGATCTTGAACGCCACGGCCTTGCCGGCGATGACGTGCTCCAGCGGACCGCCCTGCTGACCGGGGAACACTGCCGAGTTGATCTTTTTGGCGATGTCGGCGTCGTTCGAGAGGATGATGCCGCCGCGGGGACCGGCGAGGGTCTTGTGCGTGGTGGACGTGGTGACGTGCGCATGCGGCACGGGTGAGGGGTGCAGCCCGGCTGCAACCAGACCGGCGAAGTGCGCCATGTCCACCATCAGGTAAGCGCCCACGGAGTCGGCGATGCGGCGGAACTCGGCGAAGTCAAGCTGGCGGGCGTAGGCGGACCAGCCGGCGACGATCAGCTGCGGCTTGTGCTCCTGGGCCAGGCGCTCCACCTCGGCCATGTCGATCCGGTGGTCCTCTTCGCGGACCTGGTACGGGATCACGTTGTACAGCCGGCCGGAGAAGTTGATCCGCATACCGTGGGTCAGGTGGCCGCCGTGGGCCAGGTTCAGGCCCATGATGGTGTCGCCCGGCTTGATCAGCGCGTGCATCACCGAGGCGTTGGCCTGCGCGCCGGAGTGCGGCTGCACGTTGGCGTATTCCGCTCCAAACAGGGCCTTCACCCGGTCGATAGCCAGCTGCTCGATCACGTCAACGTGTTCGCAGCCGCCGTAGTAGCGCTTGCCCGGGTAGCCCTCGGCGTACTTGTTCGTCAGCACGGAGCCCTGTGCCTGCATGACAGCCTTGGCGGTGTGGTTCTCCGAGGCGATCATTTCCAGCCCGGTGCGCTGGCGGGCCAGTTCGTCGTCGATCTTCGCCGCGATCTCAGGGTCCAGTGCGGACAGGTCCGCATCCAGGGACGGGGAGACTACCTGTTCGAAGGCGACAGTTCCGGTGCCTGCGCCCGCGGTTGCGCCGCTCACAGTTCGCCGCCGTTCTTGGAAGCGTATTCCTCGGCGGAGAGCAGCGGGCCGTCGGAATCCGCGGCCACCTTGAAGAGCCAGCCGGCACCGTACGGATCGCTGTTGATCAGTGCGGGGTCGTCGACGACGGCGGAATTGGTTTCCGTGACCTCGCCAGTGACCGGGGAGTACAGGTCCGAAACGGACTTGGTGGACTCGACCTCGCCGCAGGTCTCCCCTGCCGTCACGGTGGAGCCGACCTCGGGCAGGTCAACGTACACGATGTCGCCGAGGGCGTCCGTCGCCACGGCGGAAATGCCGATCGACACCAGGTTGCCGGCCTCGCGGGCCACCCACTCGTGCTCGTCGGAGTACTGCAGTTCAGCGGCTACTTTTGCCATGTGTTTTTCCTTCAGATTGGTTTGCGAAAAGTGAGAGAGCGTTGGCCCAAACACTGCAGGAAGTGAGAGAGCGTCGGGGCTGGGGTCCGGCAGCGTGCGTCAGAGCCACGTGGGCCCACACCGGCAGGGTTCCCTTGCCGAGCTTGCGAGGCTAGGGAGCCGGTGGGGAGCAGCACGCAGAGGATCTCAGCCCCAACGCAACCCGAAAGCTACTTTTGGCGCTTGTAGAAAGGCAGTGCCACAACTTCGAACGGCTCCGCCTTGCCGCGCAGGTCGATGTCCAGGGCAGTGCCCACCTCGGAGAATTCGACGTCGACATAGGCCAGGGCCACGGGGTAGCCCAGCGTGGGGCTCGGCTGGCCGGAGGTCACTTCGCCAACAACTGCGCCGTCCTTGAGCACCGGGTAGTGGCCGCGCCCCGCGCGCCGGCCCAGGCCCTTGAGGCCCACCAGCTTGCGTCCGCTCGTGGCACCGGCGCCGCCGGCCTTGAGTGCTTCGAGCGCCGCACGCCCCACGAAGTCGCTTTCCTTGGCGAGTGAGACTACCGGGCCGAGTCCTGCTGCATAGGGGTTGCCGTCGCGGGAGAGCTCATTGCCGTAGAGCGGCATTCCGGCTTCCAGGCGCAGCGAGTCGCGGCATGCCAGGCCGGCGGGGACGAGCTCGCCCTCCTCGGCGACGGCCGCTATGGCCTGCCACAGGGCTGCGGCGTCGTCGTTGTCCACGAAGATCTCGAAGCCGTCCTCACCCGTATAGCCGGTCCGGGCCAGCAGGAGGTCCTTGGGGGCGCCGGCCACCAGGAAGGGAACTTCGACGGCGGCGTAGTACTTCAGTCCGGTGACCAGCTCGTGCTGTGCCGCCGGAACCAGACGAAGCAGGATGGCTTCGGCCTTGGGACCCTGGACGGCGATCAGCGAGGTCGTTGCGGAAGCGTCCTCCACAACGACGTCGAACTTTGCAGCCCGTTCGGCGAGGGCGGCGGCGACCACAGCGGCGTTGCCGGCGTTGGGCACCACCAGGAACTTGTCCGTGCTGTTTCCTGCGGCGTCCGCCGCCGGGCGACGGTAAACGATGAGGTCGTCGATGATGCCGCCGTCTTCCTGGCAGATCAGCGAGTACTTGGCCTTGCCCACGGACATGGCGGAAATTTTGCCGACCAGAGCGTAGTCCAGGAAGGCTGCGGCGTCCGGGCCGGTGACCCAGACTTCGCCCATATGGGAGAGATCGAACAGTCCGGCAGACTTGCGGACGGCGTGGTGCTCGGCCAGCTCGGAGGAGTACTTCAGGGGCATCTGCCAGCCACCGAAATCGGTGAAGGACGCGCCGAGCTTCTTGTGCTCTTCATAGAGCGCGGTGTAGTTCTCAGTCATCGCGGGAATCCTTAGTTTTCGAAGTCTTCGATGGGCGGGCAGGAGCAGATCAGGTTGCGGTCCCCTGCTGCGCCGTCGATGCGGCCCACGGGCGGGAAGTACTTGTCCTGCTTGAGGTGGTGGACGGGGAAGGCGGCCTGCTCGCGCGGGTATTCGCGGCTCCAGTCGGAGGAGACGACGGCGGCCGCGGTGTGCGGTGCGTTGCGCAGCGGGGAGTTCTCCACCGTGAAGTCGCCGTTGGCCACCTGCTCGATTTCCTGGCGGATGGTGATCATGGCATCGATGAAGCGGTCAATCTCCACGAGGTCCTCGGACTCGGTGGGCTCCACCATGAGCGTGCCGGCAACCGGGAATGCCAGTGTGGGGGCGTGGAAGCCGAAGTCGATGAGGCGCTTGGCCACGTCTTCCGCCGTGACTCCCGTCTTGGCCGTCAGGGCACGCAGGTCCAGGATGCACTCGTGCGCCACGAGTCCGCCTTCGCCGGTATACAGGACCGGGAAGAACTCGTTCAGGCGGGAAGCGATGTAGTTCGCCGCCAGCAGCGCGGACTTGGTGGCCTCGGTCAGGCCGGTACCGCCCATCAGCTTCACGTAGGCCCAGGAGATCGGCAGCACCCCGGCGGAACCGAAGCGCGAGGCCGAGATTGCCACGCCGTGGCCGTCTTCGTGGGCAGCCTTGTTGGCATCACCCGGCATGAACGGCGCAAGGTGGGCCTTGGCTGCTACCGGGCCGACGCCCGGCCCGCCGCCGCCGTGCGGGATGCAGAAGGTCTTGTGGAGGTTCAGGTGGGACACGTCGCCGCCGAACTTGCCCGGCTGCGCCAGGCCCACCAGGGCGTTCAGGTTGGCGCCGTCAACGTAGACCTGCCCGCCGGCCGCGTGCACCGAGTCGCAGATTTCGCGGACGTCGGCGTCGTACACACCGTGCGTGGACGGGTAGGTGATCATGATCGCGGACAGGACGTCCTTGTGGGTTTCGATCTTCGCCTGGAAGTCGGCGTGGTCGATGGTGCCGTCGGCTGCGGTGGCCACGACGACCACCTTCATGCCGGCCAGGACGGCGGACGCGGCGTTGGTGCCGTGCGCCGAGGCCGGGATCAGGCAGACGTTGCGCTGGTCATCGCCGCGGGACAGGTGGTAGCCGCGGATCGCCAGCAGGCCCGCAAGCTCGCCCTGCGAGCCGGCGTTCGGCTGGATGGAAACCTGGTCGTAGCCGGTGATCTCCGCGAGGTCCGCTTCCAGGCCCTCGATCAGTTCACGCCAGCCTTCGGTCTGGGAGTCCGGGGCGAAGGGGTGGATGGAGGCAAACTCCGGCCAGGAGATGGCTTCCATCTCGGCGGTGGCGTTCAGCTTCATGGTGCATGAACCCAGCGGGATCATGGTGCGGTCCAGCGCGAGGTCGCGGTCCGAGAGCTTGCGGATGTAGCGCAGCAACTGGGTTTCCGAGCGGTGTGTGTTGAAGACCGGGTGCTGCAGGTAGTCCGACGAACGCTCGACGGCGGCCTCGAGGGCGAAGCCTGCGTCGTCCGAGGCAACCTCGGCGCCGAAGACGGCGGCAACGGCGGCGACGGTATCCGGCGTCGTGGTTTCGTCAGCGGAGATGCCGACGGTGTCGGCGTCGATGCCGCGCAGGTTGATGCCCCTGGCTTCGGCGGCGGCGACGATGTCGGCGGCCTTGCCCGGCACGCGGACGGTGATGGTGTCGAAGAAGCTGCCGTGCAGGATCTCGAGGCCTGCGCCCTGCAGGGACGCCGCCAGGCTGCGCGCGTTCTGGTGGACGGTCTCGGCGATCGACTTCAGTCCGTCAGGGCCGTGGTAGACGGCGTACATCGACGAAACGATGGCCAGCAGTGCCTGTGCGGTGCAGATGTTGGATGTGGCCTTTTCGCGGCGGATGTGCTGCTCGCGGGTCTGCAGGGCAAGGCGGTAGGCCGGGGTGCCGGCGTTGTCCTTGGACACACCCACCAGGCGGCCGGGCATGGAACGCTCAAGACCCTTCTGGACGGCCATGTAGGCGGCGTGCGGGCCGCCGAAGAACAGCGGCACACCCAGGCGCTGGGTGGAGCCGACGGCGATGTCCGCGCCCTGCTCACCCGGAGGGGTAATCAGGGTCAGCGAGAGGAGGTCGGCCGCGACGGTGACCAGCGCGCCGCGTTCCTTCGCGGCGGCGATAACGGCGGCGTGGTCGAAGACCCGGCCGGAAACGCCCGGCTGCTGCAGCACGATGCCGTTGATGACGCCGTCGGGAAGCCCCTTGGAGAGGTCCGCCACCTCAACCTCGAAGCCGAGCGCCTCGGCACGGCCCTTGACGATGGCGATGGTCTGCGGCAGGACATCGGCGTCCAGGACCGTCTTGCCGTCATGGGCGGCCTTGTTCTTGTTGGCACGCCGCATCATCAGGACTGCTTCAGCCACGGCGGTGGCTTCGTCCAGCAGGGAGGCGTTGGCGATGGGCAGGCCCACGAGGTCCTGGACCATGGTCTGGAAGTTCAGGAGTGCCTCAAGGCGGCCTTGGGAGATTTCCGGCTGGTAGGGCGTATAGGCGGTGTACCAGGCCGGGGATTCGAGGATGTTGCGGCGGATCACTGCCGGGGTCACCGTGTCGTAGTAGCCCTGGCCGATCATCTGTACTGCCGTCTTGTTCTTGGCAGCCAGCTTGCGCAGCTCGGCCAGTACCTCGACCTCGCTCAGGGCGTCCTGCAACGTCAGGGCGACTTCCTGGCGGATGTCCTTGGGGACCGCGGTGTCTACCAGCGAGTCCACGGTGTCGTAGCCGACGGACTTGAGCATGGTGTCGATGTCGGCCTGGCGGCGGGCGCCAATATGCCGGTCGACGAAGGTGGTGGAGGCTGAACTAACCGTCACGAAGGAACTCCATTACTAATGGCGGCGCAGGGTACGCCGCAGTGGTCCGGGTTCCTCCCCGCTCTGTATTGGACCTGAGAGTTTCCGCAGGACCGTGCTCTCGCACAGCTCCGCTTGCACCGTCGGTGAGCATCGCGTGTCCTGGCTTGTTGCCCCCAACATGGTTGGGACACAAACGGACAGCATGCTGCTTTCCAGAGTTGCCTTGCCGCGGCGGTACATGGGCCTGAGAGATTCCTGGGGAGGGTTTGCTCCTACGGCGCCTGCTTGTACCTACTTGCAGAACTCTCCCGCCGCAGATCAAAGGCATATTTAGTTAGCGGTGACAACAGTCACAGCGTCAATTGTCCTACGTGCAGGTCCAGTCTGCAAACTCCGCACCCAGGCCGACGCCGCGTTACGGCCCGGGTCGCGGCGGTACCGGAAGGCAGGCCCCGCCCTCGTGGCACTGTCAGCCGCGAAGGCGTTCGACGGCGGCCAGCAGGCTGTCGACGTCGCCGCCCATTTCGGACGGGGCGGCGCCGGGTCCGCTGGCCAGCATGGCATTGAAGTAGAGGCCGTCACCCATGTACAGCACGGCCTTGGCCATGGCCGGGCCGACGTCTCCGGCCAGAAGTTCCAGCCAGCTCCCCTGGACGGCCGCGAAACGATGCAGCGTTTCCTGGTGCGCGACTTCGGCGAGCCGGGTGGCAGCCACAAAGACCCGGTCCAGCGGAGTGTCCGCCCAGAGCGAGGACCTGATGAAATAGACCGCGGCCCCCTCCGGAGCTTTGGCCATGGCGTCCAAATCCCCCGCAACGAGCCGGTCCATGCGCTCGAGCAGGGCGGAAATCATGGCTTCCTTGTTCGGGAAGTGATACAGGAGCCCGCCCTTGGAAACCCCTGCCCGCCGGGCCACAGCATCCAGCGTGGCGGCGCGTTCACCCACCTCGATCAGCAGGGATTCAAAGGCGTCGAGCACAGCCTCGCGGGCAACGGGTTTTCTGGCCATGGTTCCTATCATGCCCGGTGGCCCGGGCTCATTTCTTAACTATACCGTCCAGACGGTACAGTTATATTCATGGGAAACTCGCAGTCACCTTCGACGCCGGCCATGCAGCGCCTCACTTCCGCAGCGCCCGCGGCTGTCGGCAGCCGCTCCCCGATTCCGAAGCGGGGGCGCGACTGGCTGGCCCTGGCGCTTTTGATGTTCCCGGTACTTCTGGTCGCCGTGGACAACACCGCGCTGACGTTCGCGCTGCCCGCCATCGCCGGCAGCCTCGAGCCCACCGGCGTACAGCTGCTGTGGATTGTTGACGCCTACCCCCTGGTCCTTGCCGGCCTCCTGGTTGCCATGGGAAGTTTCGGCGACAGAATCGGCCGCCGGCGGCTCCTGCTGATCGGAAGCAGCGGTTTTGCCGCGGTGTCGGCGGCCACTGCTTTCGCCCCCAGCGCAGAATGGCTGATCGCCGGCCGCGCAGCACTCGGATTCTTCGGTGCGATGCTCATGCCGTCCACCCTGTCCCTGATCCGCAACATCTTTCCGGACCCCAACCGGCGCAGGCTGGCTATCGCCATCTGGGCGGCGGGGTTCTCGGGCGGCGCCGCACTGGGGCCGATTTTTGGCGGCTGGCTCGTGGAGCACTACTGGTGGGGCGCAATCCTGCTGGTGGCCGTGCCCATCATGCTGCCCATCCTGCTGCTTGGCCCGGCCTTGATTCCCGAGTCCAGGGACCCCCGGCCAGGAGCGGTGGATGGTGCCAGCATCACCCTTTCGCTGCTGACAATGGTTCCGCTGGTCTACGGCATCAAATCGCTGGCAACGGAGGGCTTCCATCCCATGCCGGCAGCGGCCATCGGCTTCGGGCTGCTCATGGGCTACGTCTTCGTCCGGCGCCAGAGGAGGCTGTCCAGTCCGCTGCTGGACATGAGCCTCTTCGGAAACAGGATCTTCAGCACGGCCATCACGGCCAACGTCCTGGCACTCTTTTCCTTCAACGGCTTCATCCTGTTCCTGGCCCAGCACCTCCAGCTACTGGAGGGCCAGCGGCCCACGGAGGCCGGAATCGCCATGATCCCGGCCCTGGTTGCCACCGTGGTTGCCGGCCTGTTCGTGGTCCCGCTGGTGCGGAAAGTCCGGCCGGGATTTGTGGTGGCCGGAGGCCTTTCCCTCAGCGCCACCGGCTACTTCATGGTGGCCTTCGGGGACCACTCGGGCGGTCCGGCCGTCCTGCTGGGCGCCCTACTGGTCCTGGCCCTCGGCGTGGGAGCAGCCGAAACGATTTCCAACGACCTGATCCTGGGGTCGGTCCCGCCGGAAAAGTCGGGGGCGGCAGCTGCCATTTCGGAGACCGGCTATGAGATCGGCTCACTCCTCGGCACGGCCGTCCTCGGCTCAATCCTGACGGCGTCCTACCAGCGGAACCTGGTCCTGCCGGAGGGCATTGCAGGCCCAGGCCCCGGCAGCGCCGCGGAGGGGATCACGCAGGCCCGCGAAACCCTGGCGGGGGCCATGGAACTCGCCCATTCGCTCCCCGCACCACTGGCGGACGCCCTGACGTCCGCCGCCCGGGTTGCGTTTGAATCGGGCGTCCACGTGACGGCCTCCATCGGGCTGGTACTGATGGCGGGGGCGGCAGCCCTCGTCGCCGTCGTACTCCGCGGAGTACCCAAGGCCACATAGCGCCGGCAGGCCACCAACCTTCGCCCGCACCCCGCCAAACAGAAAGCCCGGCACCGGAGTCATCCGATGCCGGGCTCACGTACTGCCGGCCCTACTTGCTGTCGGGAGTGGTCACGCTGGCCGAGGCCTTCATGTTCTCCGCGCCCACCATCCAGGCGTACTGTTCGAGCTTGGCGATGAACTCATGGAGAAGGTCCGCCGTCGTGGGGTCTTCCTCGTCGACTTCATCGTGGACCTTGCGCATGGTGCCCACAGCCGCTTCGAGCGCCGCCACAATGCGGTCCACGGCGTCCTTGGTGCTGATCAGCCCCTGCGGAAACTGCGCAAGGCTCGTGGTCTCGGCAACCGTGGCACTACGGCCGTCCGGCAGGGCATGGAGTGCACGCATGCGCTCCGCCATGTCATCGGCGAAGTTCCGGGCGGCGTCGATGATTTCATCCAGCTGCAGGTGGAGGTCGCGGAAGTTCGTTCCCACGATATTCCAGTGGGCCTGCTTGCCCTGGATATGCAGTTCAATCAGGTCCGCGAGCACAGCCTGCAGATTATTCGTCAGCGTCGGTGATGCCTTCATTGATCCTCCTGGTGTCAGCGGTTTCTCGGGTAATCCGAAACTATCCCAGCCGCCACAGCGGCGCCACCGAATCTCGCGGGCGGCTTAACAAAATGAATATTCCTCATTTTCCCTTGCCATGAGGCACCTCCGCGTGAATACTAAATGAACGTCATTCATTTAGTGACGACCGTCTCACTGGAGTATTCACCATGATTGAAATCACCTGCCTCGAACCGCCCGTTTCCCTGGCGCGGACCCAGCCCTCTGCCCGTCCCGCCCTGAGGATCGCCGTGGTCCAGCACCGCTGGCACGCCGACCCCGCGGAACTCCGCCTCGAACTTGATGAGGGCATCGGTCGGGCCGCCCGGCTGGGAGCCACTGTCGTCTTCCTGCCGGAACTCACGCTGTCCCGCTACCCGGCGGATACGCTCCCTGACAACGACACGTCCCGTTCGTGGGCCGCCCGTCCCCGCCCGTCGGACCTCGCCGAGGACCTGCTGACCGGCCCCACGTTCCGGTTCGCCGCCGGGGCCGCACGCCGGCACGGGATCACCGTCCACGCCTCCCTGTACCAGCGCGCGGAGAACCCCGACGGTTCGGACGACGGCCTGGGACTGAACACGTCCATCCTGGTGTCCCCCGAGGGCGAACTGCTGGCGCGCACGCATAAGCTTCACATCCCGGTGACCGCAGGCTACTACGAGGACAAGTTCTTCCGCCCGGGCCCGGCCGTGGAGGACGCCTACGAGGTCCACTCCCCCGCCGAACTGGGCGGCGCCCGGCTGGGCATGCCCACCTGCTGGGACGAATGGTTCCCGGAACTCGCGCGCCTGTATTCCCTGGGTGGCGCGGAAATCCTGGTCTATCCCACGGCCATCGGCTCGGAACCCGACCACCCGGACTTCGACACCCGGCCGCTCTGGCAGCAGGTGATCGTCGGCAACGGCATCGCCAACGGCCTGTTCATGGTGGCGCCGAACCGCTGGGGAAGTGAGGGGACGCTGAACTTCTACGGTTCCTCCTTCATCTCGGACCCCTACGGCCGGATCCTGGCGCAGGCTCCACGCGACGAATCCGCCGTCCTCGTCGCCGACCTGGACCTGGACCAGCGCAAGGACTGGCTCACGCTGTTCCCGTTCCTTGCCACCCGCCGCCCGGACACCTACGCCCGGCTCACCGAACCGGTGCGGCCCGATCAACCGCTCGGCGGTCCTGCCCCCGTCTACTTGGAGGTGACCGCGTGAGCCGCTGGCGCATGCCCGCCGAGACGGCTCCGCAGGAGCGCATCTGGATGGCCTTCCCCACAGGGGGCTATACCCTCGGCGATACCCCCCAAGAGGCACACGCCGCGCGGACCGTGTGGTCCGCCGTCGCCAACGCCGCCGTCGAGTTCGAGCCGGTCACCATGGTGGTGACCCCCGACGACGTCGGCACAGCCGCGCGCTACCTGGATCCCGCCGTCGAGGTGCTCACCGCGGACCTGAACGATGCGTGGATGCGGGACATCGGCCCCACCTTTGTCCTCGACGACGCCGGTCGCCTTGGCGCCGTCGACTGGGTCTTCAACGGCTGGGGCGGGCAGGACTGGGCCCGCTGGGACAAGGACTCGCTGATCGGCGCGGAAGTCGCCGGCCGGTCCGGCGCCCGGCACATCGCCTCCGCCCTCGTTAATGAAGGCGGCGGCATCCAGGTGGATGGCGAAGGCACCGTGCTGGTGACCGAGACCGTGCAGCTGGATCCGGGACGCAACCCCGGGCTGTCCAGGGCCGACGTGGAAGCAGAGCTCGCCCGCACCATCGGCGCCACCCATGTCATCTGGCTTCCCCGCGGCCTGACCAGGGACTCAGAGCGGTTCGGCACCCGGGGCCACGTGGACATAGTGGCCGCCATCCCGTCTCCCGGCACGCTACTGGTGCACTCCCAGCAGGACCCGGAACATCCCGATTTCGAGGTCAGCCGCGAAATCATCAGTTTCCTCTCGGCCACGCGGGACGCAGCCGGCCGCGAGTGGAACATCATCGAAGTCCCCGCTCCCGTGGCGCTCAGTGACCCGGAGGGCTTTGTGGACTACAGCTACATCAACCACCTCGTGGTCAACGGCGGCGTGATTGCCTGCACCTTCGGCGACTCCAACGACGAAAAGGCCCTCCGGATCCTCGCCGATGCCTACCCCGGCCGCCGCATCGTGGGCATCGACGCCCGCGAACTGTTCGCCAGGGGCGGCGGCATCCACTGCATCACCCAGCAGCAGCCCGCTGCCTCCTAAAACGTACGGACCACCCAGAAAGGGCCTGACATGACCCAAACCATCCGCCACAGCTCCGCGGCCGGTGCTGCCGGCACGGCATTAGCAGGCACTGACGCACCCGGCACCCCGCACGGCATTACCGGAAAGGGACTGAAGGGCGGGCAACTGGGCCTCCTCGCCGTCGTCGTCCTCGGCATTTCCACCATTGCACCGGCCTACACGCTCACCAGCGCCCTTGGCCCCACCGTGAACGAGGCCGGGCTGCAGTTGCCCGTCATCTTCCTCATCGGCTTCATCCCCATGATCCTGGTGTCCCTGGCCTACCGGGAACTCAACGCAGATTCGCCGGACAGCGGCACCACCTTCACCTGGGTCACCAAGGCCTTCGGCCCGTGGGTGGGATGGATGGGAGGCTGGGGGCTCCTCGCCGCGAACATCATCGTGCTATCCAACCTGGCCGCAGTGGCGGTGGACTTCTTCTATTTGTTCCTCGCCCAGCTCACGGGCGTGCCGGAGCTGGCGGACCTCGCCGCCGACAAGGTGCTGAACGTCGCCACCTGCGTCGTGTTTGTGGCGCTGGCCGTCTGGATCAGCTACCGCGGCCTGCACACCACCAAGATTGTGCAGTACGGCCTGGTGGGTTTCCAGCTGCTGGTGCTCGGACTGTTCGTGGCCATGGCCTTTGCCAACTGGTCTTCCTCGGAAACCTCCATCCCGTTCAGCTGGGAATGGTTTGACGTCACCAAAATCGAGACTTTCGGCCAGATTGCCGCCGGCATTTCGCTGTCCATCTTCGTGTACTGGGGCTGGGACGTCTGCCTCACCGTGAACGAGGAAACGGCCAATGGCAAAAAGACGGCGGGCATCGCCGGCACCCTTACCGCCGTCGTGGTCCTGGGCATCTACCTCCTGGTCAGCATCGCCACCATGATGTTCGCCGGTGTGGGCACCGAGGGCGTCGGACTGAACAACGAAGAGAACCACGCAAACATCTTCACCGCGCTGGCGTCCCCCGTCATGGGCCCGTTCGCCATCCTCATGTCGCTGGCGGTCCTGTCCAGCTCGGCGGCTTCGCTGCAGTCCACGTTTACCTCGCCGTCCCGGAGCCTGCTGGCCATGGCCCACTACGGGGCCCTGCCAAAGCCTTTTAGCCACATGAGCAAGAAGTTTGCGACGCCGGGCTTCGCAACGATCGCAGCGGGCGTCCTCTCCGCAGGGTTCTACGCAGTGATGCATGTGGTCAGCGAAAACGTCCTGAACGACACCATCCTGGCCCTCGGGCTGATGATCTGCTTCTACTACGGGCTGACGGCGTTCGCTTGCGCGTGGTACTTCCGCAACACCGTCTTCAGCAGCGTCCGGAACTTCATCCTGCGGTTGCTCTGCCCACTGCTGGGCGGGCTGGGTCTGCTGGTGGTGTTCCTGCAGACTGCCGCGGACAGCCTGGCACCGGAGTTCGGCAGCGGATCGGAGATCTTCGGCGTGGGACTGGTCTTCGTCCTTGGGGTGGGAATCCTCGCGCTGGGGGCGGTATTCATGCTGCTCATGGCCAGGCTGAATCCCGGTTTCTTCCGCGGCGAAACCATCCGCAAGGACACCCCTGCCCTGGTGGTTCCGGAGTAGGACCGGTCAGGTTGTTCCGGCGGGTCACCAATAATGGGCCACGTCAATGACCAGGCGGGATCCTGTCCCGGGCCCGTCCAGGCTAAACACCCGGAAGGGAAGGCGTCCGCGGACGCCAAGGCCCATGGTCGAATAACCTTCGAAGCTCCCGGCCCAGGCCACCTGGCGGAAGGTCTGGTAGCCGCCAACGTTGGACAGTTCATTCCGGTCGGCCGGATTGTAGGTGGAGTTTCCGCTGTCGTCATAGGCGGGGGCATTGACGGTGATCTGGAGGAACGCCCGGCCCCTGAGCGGAACCGGCAAGCCCGAACCGTCCTGCACCACCGTGGGGACATACCTGACCGTGTAGCCCTCCACCGGACCGTTGAGGTCTACCACCAGGCGGTCGAAGCAGTAGTGCTGCCCGGTGCGCACGTTGGTGACCTTCGCGGTGCTCATGGCCGCCTCGGATTTCGACAGCGATCCCCACACCAGTCCGCAATAGGAGGCGGACGCCGGCGCAGGCGCCACCAGGCCCAGTCCCGCTGCCATCAGGATTGCCGCCAGCCACACTTGGAACTTCTTCATTTCAGCCACCCTTGGAAGTGATGAGATATCTCAAGCGTAGGAGGCCTGACAGGCCAAAACGAGGGCCGAAATGCCCTCGGCGCCCAACCGTTAGCCTGCCCCCGGGCAGGTCACGGGACGGCATACAGCGAGGCGCCGGCAGCCCCTGCGGGCCGCCGGCGCCTCGTGCTGCCGTGCTTGTGAAATTGTGGTGCGCGCCGGGAGCTTCTTAGCCTTCGCAGTCGCGGCAGTACTTCATGCCATTCTTTTCGCGCGCAACCTGGGACCGGTGGCGGACCAGGAAGCAGGAGGAGCAAGTGAATTCATCGGACTGTTCGGGAACAACAGTCACCGTAAGTTCCTCGCCGGAAAGATCCGCTCCGGGGAGGTCGATGCCCTCGGCCGTATCGTTCTCATCAACATCGATAACGGCGGTCTGGGCTCCGCCACCGCGGGACGCCTGAAGGGCCTCCAGGGATTCAGCCGGAGACTCTTCTTCTGTCTTGCGTGGGGCGTCGTAATCGGTAGCCATTTGGGGGTTCACTTTCGTTGCTGCTCAGCGCCATTTCAGGCACCTCAGTGAAGCAGTTTAGGTCATTATGCCGGTAGTTGAAGAAAAGTGTGTTCAACCCGACAAATTACTTCGCCGGACGGCAGAGACCAGGCTTCCCGAGCAGCAGTCCGGCGGTTATCCCTTGCTGGCCGCGGCAGCCGTTTCCCGGTGCACCGTCGCCGCGTGGTCGGCAGCAATCGACACTCCGCTCAGCGCCGGCAGCCAGCCCCATCTGCTGACATCGGCGATGGCGGCGTTCCCTTGTTCCCAGGTGCCGCGGCCCGCGGAGGATGCAGCGGCCGGCGTGGGACTGGCCTCGAACCACGAGGCGATTCTGGTGAGCAGGCGTGTAGTCATAGGCCCAAAGTAGGCGCCCCATGTTGTGGGCAGGTTTCGCCGCAGTCTCCACGGCGTTACTTTTTCGGGAGCGGCCGGCCACTGGCGGTCCGCGCACCGTGGATCTAGCCTTGACGCACACAACATCCGCGACCCCCGGAGGTATGTCATGGCCACGAAACTGAACAAGAAGGCGCTCGAACACGCGCGCAGCCTCGTGAAGGACGGAAAGGTTGTCCGTGACACCCGGGACGACTGGAGCGAGCACGCACCGTCGACGGACCAGGAAAATGCCTATATCGACAAGCACGGCTTTTCGGAATTCTCCCAGTGGCACCTCGGCGTGGACCCTGACGAGACGGAGGGAACCAAGGGCAGTGTGAGTTTCCCTTTTGGCGATTTTAAGAAGGTCCACCGTTGCGCTGTTGTTTCCCTGGAAAGCCGGGCTGCGCAATATGACCACGATGACATCGCCAAGGCCGCCAAGGACCTGCTCGAAAAGATTGACGCAGAGGACTAGGCAAAGCCCCTAGGTAACGGGCCACACCACCAGGGTCTTCCAAGTGGCGGGATCCGGCTCCTTGGCGGGGTCGCTGAGGTAGTACTCCCACATTGAATCAGCCGGCGTGAACCCCTCTTCCGTCATCCGTTCCTGGATGGCGTCGTAAGTGGTGACCAGTGTGTCGTAAGGACCGGTGTGGGTGGCTTCGAATGCCCGGCACGCAGGGAGGGTTCCCGCTTCCACCCCCGCCGACGCGGTGACTCGCGCCGTCACGGGAAAGCCCGCCTCGACGTCAACAGTGTCAGTGGGCATGCCCCGGTACAGGCCAAAAGGGGGCCCGGATATCTGAACGCCCTGGTCCCGGGCTGCCGCCATGACGGCGCCAAAGGCACGGCCAAAGAATCCCTGCAGCTCGTTCATGGGCACTTTTTCGCGGACAACGGCAGTGGGCTGTTCGGGACGCTGGACCAGTCGGATTCCGGTTTTGTCTTGGCTCATAGGCCAAGGTTCCGTCCTGCGAACGCTGCGGCCTAGAGGCAAACGGCCCGGAGCCCGGAAGCGAAAGGCTGGGCCTTCCCGGCACTCCTGCGGGTGGAGCCCCCTGTCGGATTCGAACCGACGACCCCCGCTTTACAAGAGCGGTGCTCTGGCCAACTGAGCTAAGGAGGCGTACTTGTCTGCCTGAAGGATCAGGCAACGAGCGGCACTGGGTGCAGTGCTAGATAAGGTTAGCCCAAGGACGCCCCGCTGGTAAAAACGGCAGTGGCCAGGTTCCGGGGTTCCGGAACCTGGCCACTGGAATGCCGCACGGGTCAGGCGGTGCTAGCCCTTGGCGTCGATGGCGGCCTGGATGAACGGGATCAGGTCAGTGTTGGCGGAGTCGCCCTTGCCCCACTGCTTGCCGTCCACAAAAGCAGTCGGAGTGCCGGTCACACCGATGGCCGCTGCTTCCTGGGTGGCCACCTTGACATAAGGCCTGAATTTCTTCTCTTCCACACATGAATCGATGCTCTTGGCTCCGACGTCCGTGGCCAGCTTCTTCAGGTCGTTGTCCGAGAGGCCAGCACTGCCTTCTGCAGGCTGCTTCTCGAAGAGTGCATTGAGGAAGTCAGAGTACTTTTCCGGGGATTCATTGACCACGCAGGCGGCTGCGTTGGCGGCGCGGGAAGAGTAGTTGGTGGTGGACTGCTGGTCCAGGAAGCCGAGCGGACGGTACTCCAGCGAGATCTTGCCTTCGTTGCGGAGGCTGGTCAGCTGCTCGTTATAGGTGGTTTCGAACCGTTTGCAGACTGGGCAGATGAAATCGATGTAGACGACCACCTTCACGGGCTTGCCGGCTTCCGCCTCGGCGCCGGGAGCCTTAACTTCCGCGGGAGCCGTTTCCGGCTTGGTCGGGACGTCCTTCACGTTGACAGTGGCGGGGTCCGACTTCACGACCTCAGAGTTGGCCAGCAGTGTCACACCGCCGTGGATGTTGCCGTTGGCCGGGGTGGGGCCTTCGTCCGCCACCGGTGCGTTGTTCCTGATGTTGGAACTGACTACCAGGGCGACGATCGCGAGGATGGCAACGACTGCCACCACAATGCCCCAACCGATCAGGAGCTTGTTGCGCTTGTCCTTCTTCAGCTGCACCTCACGGATCTCACGGGCTTTCTCGCGGGCCTCGGCAGTGCGTTCTGCTTTGGACTTGCGGGGTTCGTTTGCGGCGCTCATCAGTTCCTCGGGTCGATCGGCCAGGTGCGGACCACATCAGTGGCAACTTTGTCAGTTTAGGGGAGAAACCTGAGAGCTTGCGCCTTCAAGTTTCTGTCCGTTTGCCCAACGGATGAATGGCCCGGAAGATTCCGGCCGACTAGGGTTGACTTCGAGCCATTAGCTACCCAAGGGGCACCAATGCAGACTACGCACCGTGAAAAATCCGAAGCAAGCGCCGAAGGAAAACCCGCGCGCGGCAGCAGCCACGCGGCTGACGCGCTCTATGACTTCATGGTGGTGTCCAACCGTCTTCCGGTTGACCGCTGCGCCCCGGAAGACAGTGGGTGCGAGGACGGTTGGCGGCGGTCGCCCGGCGGCCTGGTGACCGCGTTGGCCCCGATGATGACCAAAACCGACGGCGCTTGGGTGGGCTGGCACGGCGCCCCGGATGAAACCGTCAAGCCCTTCAGCCACGGCGGAATGGATCTGGTCCCGGTGCAGCTGAGCACAGACGACGTCGAACTTTTTTATGAGGGCTTTTCCAACGCCACCCTCTGGCCGCTCTACCACGACGTCATCGCGCCGCCGGAATTCCACCGCACGTGGTGGGATTCATATCGGAAGGTCAACCGGCGGTTCGCCGACGCCGTCGTGCGCCACGCCGACCACGGAGCCACCGTCTGGGTGCAGGACTACCAGCTGCAGCTGGTTCCCAAGATGCTCCGCGAAGCACGCCCGGACCTCAAGATCGGGTTCTTCAACCACATCCCCTTCCCCCCGCCGGAAATCTTCGCCCAGCTCCCGTGGCGCCGGGCCATCATTGACGGACTCCTTGGCGCCGACCTGGTGGGTTTCCAGCGCCCCAGCGATGCCGGCAACTTCATGCGCTCCGCCCGGCGTTTCCTGGGTGCCAGCGTCAAGCAGCAGCAGGTCCACGTCAAGGGCCCTGACGGCCAAACCACCCACATTGCCCGCGCGCAGGCATTCCCCATCTCCATCGACGTCAAGCAGATCAGCGAGCTGGCCCGCAAGCCCGAAATCATCGAACGCGCCCGGCAGATCCGCCGGGACCTTGGCAACCCCAAGACCATCCTCCTGGGCGTCGACCGCCTCGACTACACCAAGGGCATCCGCCACCGGCTCAAGGCCTACGAGGAACTGTTGGCGGACGGAAAGGTCACCGTGGAAGACGCGGCACTGATCCAAGTGGCGAGCCCGAGCCGGGAGCGGGTGGAGCAATACCGCCTCCTCCGCGAAGAGGTTGAGGGCACCGTGGGCCACATCAACGGCACCTACGACACCATGCAGAACACCGCCGTCCGCTACCTGCACCACAGCTACCCCATCGACGAAATGGTGGCGCTGTACCTGGCGGCCGACGTCATGCTGGTGACGGCACTGCGGGACGGCATGAACCTGGTTGCCAAGGAATACGTGACCGCACGCACCAACAACGACGGCGCACTGGTACTGAGTGAATTCGCCGGCGCCGCGGACCAACTCAAGCAGGCGTTGCTGATGAACCCGCACGACATCGACGGACTCAAGGACACCATCATGAGGGCCGTCAACATGCAGCCGGCCGAGGCAGCCCGCCGGATGCGGTCCATGCGAAAGCAGATCCTGGACCACGACGTCGACCACTGGTCGGCGGACTTCCTTGCAGCGCTTAAAGAGAAAGTGGTCCGCGATGACACCTGATGCAGCCCCGGGCAAGGCCCCCCTCACCCTCCAGCCGGAACTCCTGGCGGCACTCAAGAAGGTTGCCGCCACCGAGCACCTCCTGGTGGCCATGGATTTTGACGGAACAATCTCGCCGCTGGTTGACCACGCTGCTGACGCCCGCCCGCTCCCCCGGTCCGCCGCAGCCTTCGCCGCCCTCGCGGCGCTCCCGCGGACGACGACGGCACTCATCTCGGGCCGGGCCCTGAAAAGCCTCCGGGCGGTCGCTTCGCCGCCCCCGGAGACCCTTCTCATCGGCAGCCACGGGGCCGAAGCCTGGCTGGGACCGGGTTCGTCGGAACTGACGCTTGACCCTGACCAGCTGACCCTGCTGGCAGACGTCCGGCGGATCCTTGAGGAAATCGTGGAGCAGGCGCCGGGCACGTTGCTGGAAGACAAACCGGCAGGCGTGGTGCTGCACACCCGCCTGGCCGCCGACGACGTGGCCGAGGACGCCGTCGCTGCTGCGCGCGCGGCACTGCAGGGCCGGCCCGACGTGCATCTGAAGAACGGCAACCGGGTACTCGAGACGTCCGTGGTCCACGCTTCCAAGGGCGAGGGCATGGCATTCCTCCGCCAGGCGACCGACGCCACCGCGGTGGTGTTCGCCGGCGACGACACCACGGATGAGGACGCGTTGGGACGCCTGTATCCCGGCGACGTGGGCGTGAAAGTGGGGCTGGACTTCACTCAGGCTCAGTTCCGCGTCGAAGCGCCCGTGCACATCGCCGAACTGCTGGAGACGTTGCTCCGGGAGCGGACCCTCGCTATTGGGGAAGCCCCGTAAATCCGCCTCAATTGGCGGGCCTGCCGGACCCCGGTTACGAATCTCACATGTGACGCCCGTAACATTTGCACCCAAATGCATAAAATCTGACATACTCTGTTTGTGATGTGGCGCACAGACACCGTGCGGCGTCACGCGATACTCCTCGGCTTCGGCCGGGGAGTACACGGCTGGAAAACCGTGAACAACTGAATAAACATGAACCATTCACAACGGATCGTCCGGCACGTACCTGCCGGTGAAGGGATTGATAACTGTGGCAACAGTTACTTTTGATAACGCAACACGTCTGTACCCGGGCACCGAAAAGCCCGCCGTCGATAAGCTCAACATCGACATCGCCGATGGCGAATTCCTGGTCCTCGTTGGACCCTCCGGCTGCGGTAAGTCGACCTCCCTGCGCATGCTCGCAGGCCTTGAGGACGTCAACGCAGGCCGTATCCTCATTGGCGACCGCGACGTCACCGATGTTCCCCCGAAGGACCGCGACATCGCGATGGTCTTCCAGAACTACGCCCTGTACCCGCACATGACCGTGGCGGACAACATGGGCTTCGCGCTGAAGATCGCCGGCGTCAGCAAGGAAGAGCGCGCCGAGCGTGTCCGCGAAGCAGCCAAGCTCCTTGACCTCGAACCGTACCTGGACCGCAAGCCGAAGGCACTCTCCGGCGGTCAGCGCCAGCGTGTTGCCATGGGCCGCGCCATCGTGCGTAACCCGCAGGTCTTCCTCATGGACGAGCCGCTTTCAAACCTTGACGCCAAGCTCCGCGTCCAGACCCGTACGCAGATCGCGTCCCTGACCCGTCGCCTGGGCGTCACCACCGTCTACGTGACCCACGACCAGGTCGAGGCCATGACCATGGGTGACCGTGTGGCTGTGCTGAAGGACGGCCTGCTGATGCAGGTTGACACCCCGCGCAACCTCTACGACAAGCCCAAGAACGTCTTCGTCGCCGGCTTCATCGGCTCCCCGGCCATGAACCTGCTGGAACTCCCCGTCGTCGACGGCGGCGTCCAGTTCGGCGGAACCGTGTACCCGGTTCCCCGCGATGTCCTCGAAGAAGCACACGGCCGCACCGTCACGCTGGGTTCACGCCCGGAGGACCTCGAGCAGGTCGCCGCAGGCGAAGGCCTCCAGGTAGAGGTTGACGTCGTCGAAGAACTCGGCGCCGACGCCTACGTCTACGGCCACACCACGCTGGACGGCAAGAGCCACGACATCGTGGCCCGCGTCGACGGCCGTCGCCCCCCGATGAAGGGCGAGTCCATCTACGTTCGCCCGCAGTCCGGACATGTGCACCTGTTCGACACCAAGACCGGCCTGCGCCTCGGCGACTAGTTTCCGGTTGCGGAGCTGAATCGGGTGGTTGCAGCAGCAGCCAGCACCTGACCGGCACCTTGCAGCACTGACCGACGGCGGCCCCTCCTCACAGGACGGGCCGCCGTCGCGATTTAAGCGCGGTTCCCTGACTTTGTTTAGACGGCCTGCCCCTACGTACGGAAGAATTGGCACATGACCGAGGAAAGCAATGCCCAATGGCACGACGAACCCACCGACTACGGCCAGATCGGCAAACTGCCTCGGTTTGAAGCGGCCAGCGCCAACGACGACAAGAATTCCAGCGTCTCCAGCAACCTGAGCATCACCGCCGCCTCGGCTGATCCCGAACTTCTGGACCTGCCGTGGCACGTTGCGCTGGAGGACTGGCCGGCTGAATACCTCGCTGCCCTCCCCCGCGGCATTTCCCGGCACATCGTGCGGTTCGCCCACCTGGGCGGCTCCGTGATCGCCATCAAGGAAACGTCCGAACACGTGGCCCGGCACGAGTACCACATGCTCCGCAAGCTGGCGCGCCTCGACGTGCCCTGCGTCGAGCCGGTGGCCGTGATCACCGGCCGCACCACACCGGACGGCAGGCCGCTGAACCCGGTGCTGGTCACGCGTCACCTGAAATTCTCCATGCCCTACCGGGCGCTTTTCTCCCAGATGCTGCGCAAGGACACCCTGACGCGCCTGATCGACGCCCAGGCCCTGCTGATGGTGCGGTTGCACCTCATCGGTTTCTACTGGGGCGACGTCTCACTGTCCAACACCCTCTTCCGCCGCGACGCCGGCGCCTTCGCCGCCTACCTGGTGGATGCCGAGACCGGCGAGTTGTATCCGGACCTGTCCACCGGCCAGCGCGAGTACGATCTCGAGATCGCCCGGGTCAACATCGCCGGTGAGCTGATGGATCTGCTGGACGGCGGCCTGATCGAGGAGAAGGTGGACCCGGTGGCCACCAGCGAACTCATCATGGACAGCTACAGGCGGCTCTGGACCGAGCTGACGGAGAAGGAATCCTTCGAGATCGGCGAACGCTGGCGCGTGGCCGCCCGTATCCGGAAACTCAACGAACTGGGGTTCGATGTTGAGGAATACGCGATCAAGACCACCCAGAACGGCTCCACCATCCAGCTCCAGCCCAAGGTGGTGGACGCAGGCCACCACCAGCGCCGGCTGCTGCGGCTGACCGGACTGGACGCCCAGGAGAACCAGGCCCGCCGCCTGCTCAACGACATGGACTCGTTCCGTGCGGACAACAACCCCGCCATGGATGAGGAATACAGCGCCCACCTGTGGGTCAGCCAGATCTTCGAGCCCATTGTCCGTTCGATTCCGCGCGACCTCTCCGGCAAACTCGAACCGGCGGAGGCCGTCCACGAAGTGCTGGAACACCGCTGGTACATGTCAGAGAAGCAGGAACGGCACATTCCGCTGGCCGAGGCCGTGCAGTCCTACATCGATTCCATCCTCCGGCACCGCCGCGACGAGGCAGCGATCATGCTCAACCCGGACACGGAACTGCTCAAGATCCTGGAGGTGGAAACCGAGCAGTCCCGGTACGGCGAGGAAGACATCGACGAGTACCCTGACTCCGATGACTAGCTAGATCGCTTTTCCGGGGTTCAGGATGCCGGCCGGATCAAAGAGGTGCTTGATCCGGCGCTGCAGCTCCCGTACGGGTTCGGGCTGTTCCAGGCCCAGCCACCGCAGTTTGTACTGCCCGATCCCGTGCTCGCCGGTGATGGTCCCACCCATGGCCAGAGCCACGGTGATTGACCTGTCCAGGGCCTCGCCCAGCCGCTGCATTGCATCCGCGTCCACCTGGTTGTCCAGGCGGTCCACCCAGAAGGTGGGGTGCAGGTTGCCGTCGCCGGCGTGGGCCACGACTTTGAGCTGAACGCCGTGGGCCACAGCCATGGCTTCAAGTTCGCCGATGTAGTCCACCAGCCGCGAGCGCGGCACGGCCACGTCCTCCCCCACCCTGTATTCGTCATCCACTTCAACGCCGCGGCTGTTGCGCCGCAGTTCCACCAGCTGTTCGGCTTCTGCGCTGGCCTCGGTGGTCACTGTTGCTCCGCCGGCGGCAAGGACTTCGCGGACCACCTCAGCCTCCGCGGCTGCCCCGAAGCCGTCCGTCTGGATCAGCAGGAGGGAGGCTCCCCGCGAGCTCAGGTCCGAACCATGGATTTCGTCGAGCTGATGCAGCGAGCCGCCGTCGAGCAGTTCCATGATGGCGGGCTGGACGCGGGCCTTGCCCACGGCCAGGACGCCCGCCGCGGCGCTGCGGAAGTCCGGGTAGAACGCGGCGATGGTGTGGACTTCGCGGGGCAGGTACTTCAGCCGAACTGTCGCCCCCACCACGATTCCGAGTGTTCCCTCCGATCCGACGAACAGCCCGGTCAGGTCATAGCCGGCAACGCCCTTGAACGTCTGGTGACCGGTGTGGATCAGGGAACCGTCCGCCAGCACCACGTCGAGGGCCAGGACCGAATCGCGGGTGACGCCGTATTTTGCGCACCGCAGGCCGCCGGCGTTGGTGGCCACGTTGCCGCCGATGGTGGACATCCGGAAGCTCGCGGGGTCCGGCGCGTACATCAGCCCGTGGACGGCGGCGGCGTCGTTGAGGTCGGCATTGATGACGCCGGGTTCGACCACGGCGGTCTCGTCATCCGGACTCAGGTCCAGGATACGGTTCATCCGTTCGAGGCTCAGCACGATGCACCCTTGGCTGGCGTGGGCGCCGCCGGACACACCGGTGCCGGCGCCACGGGCAACGATGGGCACGCTGTGCTTGGCGCACGCACTGACTACGGCCTGGACGTCCGCCACCGTTTCGGCCCTCACCACAGCCAGCGGCAGCTGGTAGTCGAGCACGGGTGCCTGGTCCACGGCGTAGGCCGCCAGGGTCATGTCGTCCACGGCCAGCTTGCCGGGCTCCAGGATGGTTTTGAGCTCGTCAACAATGCTGCTCATGCGGCCTCCAGGTCCGTCGAATCCGGCCTTCAGTCTAGACGGCGGATACCGGCGTCCCGACAGCACTGCCGGGACCTGCTGCGACTTACGGTGTCCGGGTTCCGGGAAGCACCCACACAGCGGCCGCCGCTTCGCCCGCGCTGATCCGGATGCCGGCACTCCGGTCCGCCGCGTCGGTTCGTAGGTCACCCGTGCAGAACGCGGGATCTGCGGCCAGGGCGGCGTTCTGCGCCGGAGACAGTGCACCGGCTGGGAGGTCGGCCCGGGCGGAGGCGCGGGCCACGAACACCAGGACGGCGCTCTCTGCTGTCTCGCGGATATAGGCGAGTGCGTCGCCGTCGGCATGCAGCCAGCGGATTCCGCCCTCGGTGAGCGCAGGCTGCTGCCGCCGCAGGGCTGCCAGGACCGAATAACCGGGACGAAGGTCCGATTCGATCCGGGCGGGGTCGTTCCAGGGCATCGGCGTCCTGGAGTCTTCGCCGTTGTACCCCTTGAGGCCGAACTCGTCCCCGGCGAAGACCACCGGGACACCGGGCATCGTGAACATCATGACGGCCCCGAGCAACTGCCCGCCGTCGATCATCACGGTGGCTGCACGGGCGGTGTCGTGACTGTTCAAGGCGTTCATGTTCTGGAGCCGAAGGTCCCAGCTAAAGGCCGACGCAAGGTCCAGGTGGGTGGCGAGGAAATCCTCGGCTCCCATCCGATTGGGGCCGGCCAGGGGGGTACCGAAAAAATTGACGTGCGCGGCGTCGCCTGCCAGCCAGGACCACAGTGGGCGGGTGAAGTTGGCGTAGGTCATGGCCCCGTGCCAGTGTTCGCCGGTGAAGTCCGGCGCGGCATCGTTGGTGGCTTCGGCCAGCAATGCTGCTTCGGGGTTGATGTCCCTGACCCGGTCCGCGATCAGGCAGGCCACCTCGCGGTTGAGGTCAGTGGCGCCCAGCCGGCCGGTCATGTTGCCGACGTCGATCCGCCAGCCGTCCAGGTTGAACGGGGGCCTGAGCCAGCGCGCCACCGGCGAGTCATCGTCCAAAACGAACTTGACCCTCAGGTCCTCGGAAGACCAGTTGAGCTTGGGCAGCGAGGCCACGCCGTACCAGGCTTCGTACTCCGTGTGCTCCGCATTGAAATAGTAGTAGCCGGCTTCGGCGGATGCGGGATCCGCCAGCGCCTGTCTGAACCACTCATGGGCATCGCCGGAATGGTTGGCCGTGAGGTCGCCCATCACTTTGATCCCGCGCGCATGGGCCGCTTCCACCAGCTTCACGAGGGCATCATCCCCGCCCAGGAGCGGATCCACTTCGTTGAAGGTGGAGGCATCGTAGCGGTGGTTGGAACGGGCCGGGAAGAAGGGCGTCAGGTAGATGACGTCGGCGCCGAGTTGCTGGATATGGTCCAGTCTTTCGGCCACCCCGGTGAGGTTGCCCCCATAGAACTGGAAGGGTGTGGCAGGTCCGGTTCCCTGCACGGGCGTGTGGTCCCATCCGGACGGGATGGCCCAGTCAGGGACCGGAAGCGGCCCGGCGTCGGCAGAGCGCGCGAAGCGGTCCGGAAACACCTGGTACATCGTTCCCCGGCGCAGCCACTGCGGCGCAGCCGGGAAGGCGGTCAGCCGGAAGTCCGCGTAGTCGGAGACATCGTGCCGGAACAGCCCCTGGGCGTTGAGGCTCCAGTACCCCGGAGTGCTGCCCGCCTGCCCGCTGCCCGCCTGTCCGCTGTCTGGAGTACCGTCGTCGTGCTCACTTTCCGCGACTTCCAGGAGGAAGCGGTACCGGGCCACCGGGTTGGTGACGGTCATCTCCGCTTCCCACCAAACCCAGCCGTCAAACTCCCCCAGGCTGTGCGCGGCGTCGTACCGGGGCTCACCGTCCTGGACCGACCGCACCCAGACCCGGGCGGCACGGCCCCAGGCCGCGGGTATCCGCACGCGGAGCCCGGCGGCATCGCCAAGCCCGGCGCGCCGCGGGACGTGCAGCGGCGAACCGTCGTGGTGCGGGAGGGGGCAGCGCGGGAGGAATGCCGGCATGCTTAGCCCTTGACCGAGCCCTGGGTGAGGCCGCTGACGATGTAGCGCTGAAGGAACAGGAACAGCGCCATTACCGGGACGGCCGCGAGCACGGCGCCGGCGGCGAAGACCCCCCAGTTCTCCGAACGCTGCTGGGCGACGAAGGAGTAGAGCCCGACGGCGAGTGTCTGGCTGTCCGGGTCGGTCAGCACCACGCTGGCTATGACGAATTCGCTGGAGATTCCGATGAAGGCGAGCAGCCCCACCACTGCGAGGATCGGGGTGACCAGGCGCAGGATGATGCCGAAGAAGATCTGCACGTGGCTGGCGCCGTCGATCTTGGCCGCCTCGTCCAGGGACTGCGGGACGGTGTTGAAGAAGCCGTACATGAGGTACGTGTTCACTCCCAGGGCACCGCCAAGGTACACCATGATCAGGCCGAGCTGGCTGCCCAGGCCCAGGGCCGGAATGACCTCGGAGATCCCGCTGAGCAGCAGGAAGATGGCCACCACGGCCAGCAGTTGCGGGAACATCTGGAGCAGGAGAAGGCTCAGCAGCCCGATCCGGCGCCCCTTGAACCGCATGCGGGAAAATGCGTAAGCGGCCATGGCTCCCAGGAACACCGTCGCTGCGGAGGTCACCACGCCCACCACCATGGTGTTGACGAACCAGCGGCCGAAGGGCCGTGACGGGTCGTTGAACAAGGCGGTGAAATTGCCCAGGTCCAGCTTGCTGAAGAGTGCGTTCGAGCCCACGAGCGTGCCCGTGGAGTTGAACGCGGCGGACAGTACATAGAGAAGCGGAAAGATCGCGAAGATGGTCACGGCGACTCCCACGAGGTGCCGCCAGCCCTTGTCCTTGAACCAGACACCGAACGTGCGCCGCCGGTGCAGCTTCTTCAGCTGCTCGACGGTAGTGCCTGCTGCGGTGCCTGCTCCGGTGACGGCGGAGCCTGTGGCGGGTGCCGCCGTCGTACCGGTGCGTGCCGTTGACCCGTTCATGAGTTCACGTCCTCGAGTGCTTTGGTCTGCTTGAAGCTGATGGCCGACACGGTGGCCACGATGATGAAAATGATGATGGCCAGGGCGCTGGCCAGGCCGTAGTCGCGGCCGGTACCCTGCCCGAACGCCACCTTGTACACCAGCGTGATCAGGATGTCCGTGGCTCCAATGTCACGGTCGGTGTCCGCGAAGCGCGGCCCGCCGCCGGTGAGCATGTAGATCACATTGAAGTTGTTGAAGTTGAAAGCGAAGGAGGAAATCAGCAGCGGGGCAATCGAGACCAGCAGCAGGGGAAGCTTGATGGACCGGAAGACGCGCCACGGGCCGGCGCCGTCCATCCGCGCAGCCTCGTCGAGCTCGGTGGGCAGCGACTGGAGGGCGCCGGTGCAGACCAGGAACATGTACGGGAAGCCGAGCCACAGGTTGACCACCAGGACGCTGATCTTGGCCAGGACCGGGTCCGTGAGCCAGCCGATGGTGGCGCCGCCCAGCAGCGTTTGGTTGAGCCAGCCGAACTGCGGGTTGAGGATGCCGGACCAGACCAGTCCGGACAGGAACGCCGGGAAGGCGTAGGGCAGGATCATCAGGATCCGGTAGACCTTCTTGCCACGCAGGTCCTCGCGGTTGAAGGTGATGGCCAGGAACAGGCCAAGCGCGAAGGTCAGCGCAACAGAGGCTACGGCGAAGGTGAAGGTCCAGAGGATGACACCCAGCAGCGGCCCTCGCAGGCTGGGATCGGTGAAGGCGCGGGCGAAGTTCTCCATGCCGACGTCGATTTTCCAGCCCGTGGTGAGGGTCTGGCCGTTGCTGTCCGCGAAGGCCCCCTTGCCGTTGTCCCGGTAGACGGCTCCCGTGTCGGTGTCGGTGAACGTGTCGGCCGCCGCGTCATAGGTCAGGGCCGGCTTGAACTCGTAGGCGCTGCTGCCGTCCGCCGTGCGCAGGGTGCCGTCCGCCGGGTCCTCCGAGACGGGCACGGTGATGGCCAGGATCTCCTGCTGGTTTGCCACGATTTCCTGGAAGTTCAGCGTCCGGTAGCCGTCAACGGAGTTGGCCTTGCCGGTGGAGTCGGTGCCCGCGCCGGGCACTTCCTGCAAAGGCGAACCGGTGCTGCCGATGGAAGCCTTGCCATCCGGATCGGTAAACAGCAGGTAGAAGTCGTTGCCCTTGGTGAGGACCGCTGCCTTGTAGGCCGGTGAGTCAGGGACACGCTTCTGGGCCGTGAGCTGGATGGCCGCGATTGCGTCGTCCTTGGTGCTGTTGTGCCCGTCTCCATAGTTGGTAAAAGCGATGTAACCGCTGAAGAGCACCACGAAGACCTGGAACACAAGCAGGAACAGCACGCCCGGCGCCAGGTATTTTGCGGGCAGTCCCCCCTTGCGGAGGTAGATCCAGTTAATGGCCAGTACGACGGCGGACGAGACCGCGAGGGCACCCCAGGACTGGCTCAGGAAGAGCATCATCAGGACATAGACGGCCACGGCGTCAACGAGGCCCAGGAGCACGATCTTGGCCACGGTCCCCTTGAGGGAATCCTGCCGGGAGCGACGGTTTGGCAACCCCGGCCGGCGGCCCGAGGTGCGGCCACCCTGTGATGGCGAGGTACCCGGCGTCGGCTCGGCTCCCGACGTTGGTCCGGCTCCCGACGTCGGGGGCGGCGGGGAATCCTGGAAAAGATCTGTTTTGGGCATGGCTGTCTATGGTCCTTGGGAGAAGCGGGGCCGTGGAAAGTGCGGGGCGCTGCAGTGACTGGCGCTGCAGCAACGGGCCGGGCAGCGGCAAAGCTGCCCGGCCCGTGCCGGCCGGAGTGAACCGGCGGGCGGCGTCAGCCGGCCGGAGTGAACCGGCGGGCGGCGTCAGCCGGCCGGAGTGAACCGGCGGGCGGCGTCAGCCGGCGATCTTCGCCTTGATGCTGGCAGCCATCTTGGCCCACTCTGCGGCGGGATCGCCCTGGCCCTTGATCAGCGCGAGTTCAGTGGCTCCCCAGTCGGCCCAGACTGCGCTCATTTCCGGAATGGCGGGCATGGGCACGCCGGTGGCACCGATCTTGCCGAATGCTTCCACCACGGGATCGCTGGCTGCCTTCTCGAAGGAGGCCTTCAGCGCCGGCGGGCGGCCGCCGGCCTTGTACATGGAATCCTGCGCCGCTTCGGAGGTGAGGTAGTTGGTGACGAATTCATTGGTGGCAAGGGCGTTGGCGCTCTTGGCGCTGATGAAGAAGCCGTTGACGCCGATAAACGGCTGGGCGGGCTTGTCACCGGCCGTCGGCAGGGCGTCCACAGCAAACTTGATGCCCTTCTTCTGGACATCCGGAACGTTCCAGGGGCCCGTCAGGAAGTAGGGGGATTCGCCTGCCAGGAACTTCTCCTTGGCGATGTCTCCGGTGATGTTGGAGTTGATGATTTTTTCACCTGCATCGCCCCAGGCCACGAGCTTCTTGGCGAACTCGACGCCGGCGGCGTCACCGATGAGGAGCTGTTTGGGATCGTAACCACCGTCGGCAGACTGGCCGAAGACCTGCGAACCCATGGAGGCCTGCAGCGGGTAGAGGTGGTAGGGGTCGCCCTGTTTGGGATCCATGCCCACCAGGAACGGGAACTTGGCCTTGCCGTCCTCCACTGCCTTCTTGCCGTTGGCCACTACTTCGTCCAGCGTTGCCGCGCTCTCGGCCACCAGATCGGTGTTGCGCAGCAGCGCGATGTTTTCGATGGCGTACGGGACACCATAGACGGAGCCGTTGAAGGTCATGGCCTTGATGGAGGAATCCTGGAAGGCCGACGACTTGTCCCCGAGTTCGATCGGAGCAATGACGCCGTTCTGGACGAACTTGCCGACCCAGTCGTGCGGTCCGACGATCAGGTCCGGGCCCTTGCCCGTGGGGACCTGGGTGATGAAGTCATCGCGGACGGCGGCGAAGTCCTTGACGACAAGTTTGACCTCGATGCCGGTATCGGCCTGGAACTTGGCGGTGATGTCTTTCAGCGCCGGTGACCGTTCGGCGTCGACCCACATGGTGATGGTGCCTGCACCGGCAGACTTCAGGTCCGGCTTAGCGGTAGCGGTTGCCGGTGCGGTGGCCGATGCGCCGCCGCAGGCGCTGAGCGCCAAGGCTGCCACGACGGAGAGCGCGCCCGCCGTGAAGACGCGGCGGCTGGTCCCGCTCGCGAGGGTGTTCTGCACCTTCATTGGTGTCCCTTTCATAAAAAATCCTGCATCCACGCGTCGGCCCCCTGGGCCCTGTGGCATCGTCGGTGATGTGGCTCACAGCTGCAAGCGCTTCCAAAGTACACGGGATGACTCATGATGGAAAGTCACCCTACTCGGCAGTAGCCTGGCGCGCAAAGCGGGACGCCGGCCTCACCTTTGGGGCCTATCGCTCATTGCAGCCTGTATTGCAGGGCCAAACAGGAGGTCACCTCACGCGCAATGAGTCCTACGTCACAATTGGAAGCGTTTTCAATTCTGGCTTGTTCCGTTCTACGATTACCGGCATGTCCGTTGACTCAATGCTCAAAGCCCCCGCCGTCGCGGCGGGGCCACTGACCCAGGTCCACACTGCTGATGAAGCTTCCGGCTGGTGGCGGTCCGCCGTCATCTACCAGGTCTATCCGCGGTCCTTTCGGGACCTGAACGGAGACGGCATCGGCGATCTTGCCGGCATCACTGCAGAGCTGCCCCAGTTGGCCCAACTCGATGTCGATGCCGTCTGGCTGTCGCCGTTCTACCGCTCACCGCAAAAGGACGCCGGCTACGACGTCAGCGACTACTGCGACGTCGATCCGCTGTTCGGCACCCTGGCCGACTTCGACGCCATGATGGTGGAGGCAACCCGCCTGAACCTGCGGGTGATCGTGGATCTTGTTCCGAATCACTGCTCGGACCAGCACGCCGCTTTCCAGGCTGCCCTTGCCGCCCCCGCCGGCAGTGCGGAACGTGACATGTTCATCTTCCGGGACGGCCTGGGAACCTATGGTGAAGAGCCTCCCAACAACTGGCAGTCGCACTTTGGCGGACCCGCCTGGACACGCATCACGGAGCCGGACGGCCGGCCCGGGCAGTGGTACCTGCACCTTTTCGACGCCTCCCAGCCCGACTTCAACTGGGACAACCAGGCAGTCCACGATGAATTCGAGCGGGTGCTGCGTTTCTGGCTGGACCGGGGCGTGTCCGGATTCCGCGTGGACGTGGCCCACGCGCTGGTGAAGGCTCCCGGCCTGCCGGAGTGGGGCGGCAGGGCCGACGGCAACAGCTGCGACGGCTACCCCGGCCATGACGCACCGATGTTCGGCCAGCCCGCCCTGCATGACATCTACCGGGCGTGGCGCCGGATTCTGGCCGAGTACGGTCCGGACCGCATCCTCTGTGCCGAAGCCAACGTGGACCCGTTGCCACGTTTGGCCGACTGGGTCCGCCCGGACGAAATGCACCAGGCGTTCAATTTTCCCTACCTCCATGCGGGCCTGGACGTACACCGCCTACGCGGCGTCATCACGGACTCCCTGGTGGCGCTGGACGCCGTCGGCGCGCCAAGCACATGGGTACTGTCCAACCATGACGTCGTCCGCCACGCCACCCGCTTCGGCTACGACGGACCCGCACCGCGCGACGGCGACGGGATCGGCACCTTTGACCGGCAGCCCGACTTTGCCTTGGGCAGGAGCCGGGCCGCGGCTGCCTCCATGTTCATGCTGGGACTTCCCGGCGGGGCGTATCTCTACCAGGGCGAAGAACTGGGCCTTCCGGACGGAATCGACATACCGGACAGCCAGCGCCAGGACCCCACGTTCGCGCGCACCGGAGGAGAACGGCTGGGCCGCGACGGCTGCCGGGTGCCCCTTCCCTGGCGTGCCGCCGAACTGCACGCCGGCTTCGGCTCGGGACAGGCTCCCTGGCTGCCGCAGCCGGCGAGCTTCAGCGAACTGGCGCGTGATGCGCAGGCTGAACAGCCGACGTCGCATTTGAACCTCTACCGCCGGATGCTGGCAATGCGGAGGGAGCTGGACCTCGGCCGGGGCTCGCTGGCATGGCTGGAAAGCTGGTGCAGCGATACGTCCCTGGCCTACGTCAACGGCACCACCCTTGTGGTCATGAACACGGGACCTGGACCGTTGGAACTCCCGGCCGGCCGGGTGCTGCTGCGCAGCTCCCCGGAGTCAGCTGAGACGAACTCTGGCGGTCATCAGCTAGGCTCGGGTGAGACGGTCTGGCTGAACCTTGAGGTTGGATGACCCGGCGGTCGTTGGAATTGGCGGTTAAGAACACGGAGAACTGAATATGCCCGGCATCAAGGACGTAGCTGAGCGTGCGGGCCTGTCCATCGCCACCGTTTCTCGGGCCCTCAGCGGCAAAGGCAATGTGTCCGCCCGCAGCCGCGAACGCGCGCAGGCGGCAGCAGCCGAGCTCGGTTTCGTCTTGTCGTACCACGCCTCTAGCCTGGCCTCAGGCCGGAACCACAATGTGGGTGTTGTTGTCCCTTCCGTCCACCGCTGGTTTTTCTCGTCGGTGGTGGAAGGGGTTTCGGCCACATTGCTCGACGCCGGGTACGACCTGACGCTATACAACGTCAGTGAAGGGCCTGACCGCCGGCACAGCGTCTTGAACGACTTCCTGCTGCGGAAACGTGTTGATGCGGTCATCGCGGTGTCACTCGAACTCAGTGAAGCCGAAATACAGCAACTGCTCGCCATTCACCGCCCGATCGTGGGAATCGGCGGCCCCTTGCCCGGCGCCTCCACGATCAGGATTAACGACCCGGGAATCGCCGAAGCAGCAACCAGCCACCTCATCAGGCTGGGGCACACCCAGATCGCCCACATGACCGGCGACGCCTCCTACCAACAGGATTTCCGGCTCCCCGGAACGCGTCAAGGCGGCTTCGAGAAAGCCATGGCGGCTGCCGGGGTTGCCGTCCGTCCGGAATGGCAGGCCTCCGCCGACTTCACCATCCAGGGCGCCTACGCGAGTGCCCGGCAATTGCTCGGGGGCACGTCCGAACGCCCCACGGCGGTGTTCGCGGCTTCAGACGAGATGGCCATCGGAACCATCCTGGCCGCACGGGACTTCGGTCTGCGGATCCCCTATGACTTGTCCGTCATCGGAATCGACGGCCACGAACTTGGTGAAGTATTTGGCCTCACCACTTTCGATCAGGACGCCCGTGGACAGGGGGCCCTGGCGGTCCGGCTCCTGCTGGCGGGCCTTGAGGACGCAGCCGACGGCGGTGCAACCGATACGGAGTTCCCCACGAACTTCGTGGTCAGGTCCAGCACCTCCGTGCCACCGGCAGACGCTGCGCAGCGCTGACTTTCTCCGATGGTATCGCTAGGCGGCCGGCGCGCGCGAGTGCAGCTCCCGCTCCATGATGATCTCCTTCTTCCCGGGATCGAGCGCATAGGCTTCCCGCCGCCCCGTGTCACCGAAGCCGTGGCGCGCGTAGAAAGCCAGGGCACGGGTATTGTCTTCGTGGACGCCGAGCTGCAGCAGTCCGCACTCCAGCTCACCTGCTGCGGCCTCGACCGACCTGCCGAGCATCTCGTCGGCGAGGCCGCTTCCCCGATACGGTACGGCCACATAAACACTAATGAGCATGGCTTGGCGCGGCCGATTAGGCTCCTGGGGATGCTTCACCACCACACGCATCAGGCCACAGAACACATTGGTCCTCGAACCGTCCTCAGCAACGAACGTCACACTTCCGGGAGCGGTCATCGCAGCGGCGCGGCTCCGCCATTGGCCCTCGGTCTGCGCCTGGGCGGACGCCAGGGATTCAACGTAAGCCGCTGGGGTATCGGCCAGCATTTCCAGCCTCACGGCGCGCAAGGATGCCCACTCCCCCTCAGCCATGCGCCGTACCCTAGCCAACTACACCACCCATGAACCGGGCAAAGCGGGCCAGTACGTCCGGCCAGCCGGCATCGTATTCAGCGCGTGTTACGGCAGGGTTTTCGGCACCCTCCCAGCCGTCGTGGACGAGGCGAAGCTCTGTGCCGCCTTCCACTGCCCTAAAAGCCACGCGGAGCTCGGTAGACCACAACGCAGTGGTCCCCGGGTGCCAGCTGGCATGAAAAGACAACGGCGGCTGCCAGTCGTCGATCGTTCCCCACACCGCGGTCCGGCCATCATCCGCGGTTTCCATAACCAGGTTCTCTTCGAACTCCACGTAAGAACCCGTACCGAAGACACTGTGGTCCTCGAGCGGCCACCAGAGGTGAGTGTGTTCGGTGAACCCAATGAACGCCTTGGAGACCGGACCGGGCACCACCACAGTGTGCACCACGGCGTCGAGGCCATCCACGGGATCGGGTGCTTCGTCCGCAGGGAACGCGTGGCTGAAGAGGTTATCCATGCTGAACAACTTTACCCGGACGCTCTCTCAGTTGTGGCGGGTTGTTTCCGGATGCTCTCCCGGTTGTGGCGGGTTGTTTCCGGATGCTCTCCCGGTTGTGGCGGGTTGTTTCCGGACGCTCTCTCAGTTGTGGCGGGTTGTTTCCGGACGCTCTCTCAGTTGTGGCCGGTTGTTTCCGGACGCTCTCTCAGTTGTGGCCGGTTGTTTCCGGACGCTCTCCCGGTTGTGGCGGGTGGTTTCCGGACGCTCTCCCGGTTGTGGCGGGGGTTCGAGGGGTGCCTGGTCCGGCGGCCGTCGGATGTGCGGGAGGGTCCGGCAAAAAGGGGTGCCGGATGTGAGAGAGCGTGGGCCAAACCAGGTGCCGGATCTGAGAGAGCGTGTGTCGAAAGGGGTGCCGGATCTGAGAGAGCGTGTGTCGAAAGGGGTGCCGGATGTGAGAGAGGGTCCGGTAAAAGGGGTGCCGGATGTGAGAGAGGGTGTGTCGGGAGGGGCGCCGGGCCTGGGTGTGGGGTGTGGGGTTTTGGTGGTTAACGTGGGAGAGCCCCAACCAGTTGCCTGGTTGGGGCTCTCGACCTGAATGATGTTCCGGCGGTGACCTACTCTCCCACACCCTCCCGGGTGCAGTACCATCGGCGCTGTGGGTCTTAGCTTCCGGGTTCGGAATGGGACCGGGCGTTTCCCCCACGCTATGACCGCCGTAACCCTTCTACCCGGACCCCCGGCACGTGCGCCAGGGGTTGGGAAATCTTGTGGTTACAACATTAGTGGTGTTGTTATTTTGTTGTGTTTTGTTCCTGCAACGCAACGGGTTTGTTGGTTGGGAACCACATAGTGGACGCAAGCAGTCTTGTTTTCTTTTTACCCCTTTTCATGGTGTGAACGTCTTTTGAATCCGTTCACGAAAGGGGTGTGTGGTGTAAGTTATCGGCCTATTAGTACCGGTCAGCTTCACGAGTCGTTAGTCCTCGCTTCCACATCCGGCCTATCAACCCAGTGGTCTGGCTGGGGGCCTCTCACACACAAGGTGTATGGAAATCTCATCTCGAAGCGAGCTTCCCGCTTAGATGCTTTCAGCGGTTATCCCATCCGAACGTAGCTAATCAGCGGTGCACTTGGCAGTACAACTGACACACCAGAGGTTCGTCCGTCCCGGTCCTCTCGTACTAAGGACAGCCCTTCTCAAATTTCCTGCGCGCGCAGCGGATAGGGACCGAACTGTCTCACGACGTTCTAAACCCAGCTCGCGTACCGCTTTAATGGGCGAACAGCCCAACCCTTGGGACCTACTCCAGCCCCAGGATGCGACGAGCCGACATCGAGGTGCCAAACCATGCCGTCGATATGGACTCTTGGGCAAGATCAGCCTGTTATCCCCGAGGTACCTTTTATCCGTTGAGCGACGGCCATTCCACAATGTACCGCCGGATCACTAGTCCCGACTTTCGTCCCTGCTCGAGATGTCTCTCTCACAGTCAAGCTCCCTTGTGCACTTACACTCGACACCTGATTGCCAACCAGGCTGAGGGAACCTTTGGGCGCCTCCGTTACTTTTTAGGAGGCAACCGCCCCAGTTAAACTACCCATCAGGCACTGTCCCTGACCCGGATTACGGGCCGAAGTTAGATGTCCAAAGTGACCAGAGTGGTATTTCAACGATGACTCCACCCGAACTGGCGTCCGGGCTTCAACGTCTCCCACCTATCCTACACAAGCCACTCCGAACACCAATACCAAACTATAGTAAAGGTCTCGGGGTCTTTCCGTCCTGCTGCGCGTAACGAGCATCTTTACTCGTACTGCAATTTCGCCGAGTTTATGGTTGAGACAGCGGGGAAGTCGTTACTCCATTCGTGCAGGTCGGAACTTACCCGACAAGGAATTTCGCTACCTTAGGATGGTTATAGTTACCACCGCCGTTTACTGGGGCTTAAATTCTCAGCTTCGCCTTGCGGCTAACCGGTCCTCTTAACCTTCCAGCACCGGGCAGGAGTCAGTCCGTATACATCGTCTTGCGACTTCGCACGGACCTGTGTTTTTAGTAAACAGTCGCTTCCCCCTGGTCTCTGCGGCCCCGATCCCCTCCGGACAGCACGTGTCCATCAAGGTTGGGGCCCCCCTTCTCCCGAAGTTACGGGGGCATTTTGCCGAGTTCCTTAACCATAATTCTCTCGATCGCCTTAGTATTCTCTACCTGATCACCTGTGTCGGTTTGGGGTACGGGCGGCTAAAACCTCGCGTCGATGCTTTTCTAGGCAGCATAGGATCACCGAATCCCCCCCTAAAGGGGTCCCGTCAGGTCTCAGGCATCATGAACGGCGGATTTGCCTACCGTTCGCCCTACATCCTTGGACCGGGACAACCATCGCCCGGCTCGGCTACCTTCCTGCGTCACACCTGTTAATACGCTTACCTCCCAGGATCAGGTCCCGCGCTCCACCAAAACCCTCACACCACAAGGGTGATCGGGCAGGTCTCGGGCGGTTAGTATCCCCTGTTCAGCATGGGCGGTTTTTCGCCGGTACGGGAATATCAACCCGTTGTCCATCGACTACGCCTGTCGGCCTCGCCTTAGGTCCCGACTTACCCAGGGCAGATTAGCTTGACCCTGGAACCCTTGATCATTCGGCGGACGGGTTTCTCACCCGTCTTTCGCTACTCATGCCTGCATTCTCACTCGTGTAGGCTCCACCGCTGGTTTACACCGCGACTTCACTGCCCACACGACGCTCCCCTACCCATCCACACTCCTGAACCAACCCCACAAAGGAGGCGGCTTGGATAAAATGTGAATGCCACAACTTCGGCGGTGTACTTGAGCCCCGCTACATTGTCGGCGCGGAATCACTTGACCAGTGAGCTATTACGCACTCTTTTAAGGATGGCTGCTTCTAAGCCAACCTCCTGGTTGTCTTCGCAACTCCACATCCTTTCCCACTTAGCACACGCTTAGGGGCCTTAGTTGGTGGTCTGGGCTGTTTCCCTCTCGACTATGAAGCTTATCCCCCACAGTCTCACTGCTGCGCTCTCACTTACCGGCATTCGGAGTTTGGCTGACGTCAGTAACCTTGTAGGGCCCATTAGCCATCCAGTAGCTCTACCTCCGGTAAGAAACACGCAACGCTGCACCTAAATGCATTTCGGGGAGAACCAGCTATCACGAAGTTTGATTGGCCTTTCACCCCTACCCACAGCTCATCCCCTCCATTTTCAACTGAAGTGGGTTCGGTCCTCCACGACGTCTTACCGTCGCTTCAACCTGGCCATGGGTAGATCACTTCGCTTCGGGTCTAGATCACGCCACTGCAACGCCCTATTCAGACTCGCTTTCGCTACGGCTGCCCCACACGGGTTAACCTCGCGACGTAACACTAACTCGCAGGCTCATTCTTCAAAAGGCACGCCGTCACCAGAATCAGACTGGCTCCGACGGATTGTAAGCACACGGTTTCAGGTACTGTTTCACTCCCCTCCCGGGGTACTTTTCACCTTTCCCTCACGGTACTGGTCCGCTATCGGTCATTAGGGAGTATTTAGGCTTATCAGGTGGTCCTGACAGATTCGCACGGGATTTCTCGGGCCCCGTGCTACTTGGGATACTTCCCAGGCGGTACACAACATTACGGTTACGGGGCTCACACCCTCTCTGGCCGGCCTTTCAAGACCGTTCACCTATGCCTGCACATCACACCTCGCTGTCCCGGCAGAGACAGCACGGAAAGTCCCGCAACCCCGACCATGCAACGCCCGCCGGCTATCACACATGGAACGGTTTAGCCTGATCCGCGTTCGCTCGCCACTACTAACGGAATCACTATTGTTTTCTCTTCCTGCGGGTACTGAGATGTTTCACTTCCCCGCGTTCCCTCCACGCACCCTATGTGTTCAGATGCGGGTCACCAGGTAACTCGCGTCCCTGGCGGGGTTTCCCCATTCGGACACCCTGGGATCACAGTCCGGTTATCGACTCCCCCAGGCTTATCGCAGATTCCTACGTCCTTCTTCGGCTCCTAATGCCAAGGCATCCACCGTGTGCTCTTAAAAACTTGACCACAAAAGATCAAAAACGCTAATTTTCGAGAGAACCATGAAAACCACCACCACCGCCCCGAAGGACAACAGCGACAGATCCAGGTTCATATTCTTGGAAATTGCTTCTTATAAAAGATGCTCGCGTCCACTATGTAGTTCTCAAACAACAACCCCGTACCACACACCCCACACACACAAACATGCATGATCGATGCAGCCAGGAAACCAGAAACAAACAAACCCGGAAAGAAACCCTCCCGGTCCTGTTGCCTCAGGACCCAACAGTGTGCCAAACACTAAACCGCCTGCGCCCCGCCCCCGCCGTTCCAGGACACTCAAGAGCATCCGTACTGGGCAAGGACAAAACCATGCGGCCGCTATTTGCTGATATTCCACCCGTGAGCACCCGCCGCAGAACTATCGTCTGCGCAACGGGCGTACTCCTGACAACACCACCACACCCGCATACACGGGGCAGGGTTGCTGTAGGTGCTCCTTAGAAAGGAGGTGATCCAGCCGCACCTTCCGGTACGGCTACCTTGTTACGACTTAGTCCCAATCGCCAGTCCCACCTTCGACAGCTCCCTCCCACAAGGGGTTAGGCCACCGGCTTCGGGTGTTACCAACTTTCGTGACTTGACGGGCGGTGTGTACAAGGCCCGGGAACGTATTCACCGCAGCGTTGCTGATCTGCGATTACTAGCGACTCCGACTTCATGGGGTCGAGTTGCAGACCCCAATCCGAACTGAGACCGGCTTTTTGGGATTAGCTCCACCTCACAGTATCGCAACCCTTTGTACCGGCCATTGTAGCATGCGTGAAGCCCAAGACATAAGGGGCATGATGATTTGACGTCGTCCCCACCTTCCTCCGAGTTGACCCCGGCAGTCTCCCATGAGTCCCCGCCATTACGCGCTGGCAACATGGAACGAGGGTTGCGCTCGTTGCGGGACTTAACCCAACATCTCACGACACGAGCTGACGACAACCATGCACCACCTGTGAACCGGCCCCAAAGGGGAAGGACTGTTTCCAGCCCGGTCCGGCCCATGTCAAGCCTTGGTAAGGTTCTTCGCGTTGCATCGAATTAATCCGCATGCTCCGCCGCTTGTGCGGGCCCCCGTCAATTCCTTTGAGTTTTAGCCTTGCGGCCGTACTCCCCAGGCGGGGCACTTAATGCGTTAGCTACGGCGCGGAAAACGTGGAATGTCCCCCACACCTAGTGCCCAACGTTTACGGCATGGACTACCAGGGTATCTAATCCTGTTCGCTCCCCATGCTTTCGCTCCTCAGCGTCAGTTAATGCCCAGAGACCTGCCTTCGCCATCGGTGTTCCTCCTGATATCTGCGCATTTCACCGCTACACCAGGAATTCCAGTCTCCCCTACATCACTCTAGTCTGCCCGTACCCACCGCAGATCCGGAGTTGAGCCCCGGACTTTCACGGCAGACGCGACAAACCGCCTACGAGCTCTTTACGCCCAATAATTCCGGATAACGCTTGCGCCCTACGTATTACCGCGGCTGCTGGCACGTAGTTAGCCGGCGCTTCTTCTGCAGGTACCGTCACTTTCGCTTCTTCCCTACTGAAAGAGGTTTACAACCCGAAGGCCGTCATCCCTCACGCGGCGTCGCTGCATCAGGCTTTCGCCCATTGTGCAATATTCCCCACTGCTGCCTCCCGTAGGAGTCTGGGCCGTGTCTCAGTCCCAGTGTGGCCGGTCACCCTCTCAGGCCGGCTACCCGTCGTCGCCTTGGTGAGCCATTACCTCACCAACAAGCTGATAGGCCGCGAGTCCATCCAAAACCACAAAAAGCTTTCCACCCCCCACCATGCGATGAGGAGTCATATCCGGTATTAGACCCAGTTTCCCAGGCTTATCCCAGAGTTAAGGGCAGGTTACTCACGTGTTACTCACCCGTTCGCCACTAATCCCCCCACAAGTGAGGTTCATCGTTCGACTTGCATGTGTTAAGCACGCCGCCAGCGTTCATCCTGAGCCAGGATCAAACTCTCCGTTGAAGTAAAACAAAAACAGACACAACCAGGAACCACGGGAAAACGCGGAACCAGACTGCACAAAATTTGAAACCAGCTGTAAAAACCAGACCACACCACGGGGTGGCGGATCCAGTCAATTCAACCAATCCATAAAATAAATTGGTATCAACAAACTTGGCACACTATTGAGTTCTCAAACAACAGACACACCCGGCACCACCACAACATCTCAGCCGTGGATCGCTCCGGAGCAACTTGTCTAACTTACCCGCTCGCTTCACCCGAGTCAATTCGGCCATCCCGACTCACAGTGCTTGTGGCATTCCGTGTTGTCTTGGCTGGCCAACTCCGGGGAGCAGCGCGGAAATAAACTGTACCACCACTTCGGCGAGGATACAAAGCCGCCTCCCACGAGCATGGGAAAAGCCCGGAATCACAAGGATTCCGGGCTTTCCCAGCGACTCAACGCCGCCGGATCAGCTGACAGACTGCCGTCAGGGAGGTCAGCTGGCCGGCTTGAAGAACGCGGCGCCGAGCGGAGGCAGCGTAACGGTCAGCGTCGCCGGCTGGCCGTCCTGCCCCTCGGTGCTAGCCGTGAGCGCGCCTTGGTTCAGCACGCCCGAACCGCCGTAGCTGGAGTGGTCCGTGTTGAGGACTTCCTGCCAGGCCCCCGCCGCAGGTACGCCCAGGGTATAGCCCTGGTGCGGGCCGCCGGAGAAGTTGATCGCGCACACCAGCGGATTGCCATCGGTGTCCCACCGGATAAACGACAGGACGTTGCGGTCGGCGTCCCCACCGTTGATCCACTGGAATCCGCCCGGTTCGTTGTCCCGTTCGTAAAGTGCCGGAGTCGATGAGTAGAGCTCGTTCAGGTCCTTGGTGAGCAACTGGACGCCGCGGTGCGCGGGGATGTCCGCCAAGTACCAGTCCAGGCCGTGCTGTTCGGACCATTCCGCTTCCTGGCCGAATTCAGTGCCCATGAAGATCAGCTGCTTGCCGGGATGAGCCCACTGGTACGCCAGGAACGCACGGAGGTTGGCCAGCTGCTGCCAGCGGTCACCGGGCATTTTCCGGAGCATGGAGCCTTTGCCGTGCACAACTTCGTCGTGACTGATGGGCAGCAGGAAGTTTTCCGTGAATGCGTAGACCAGCGAGAAGGTCACCGTTCCGTGGTGCCACTTGCGGTTGATCGGGTCTTCGGATGCGTACTTGAGCGAGTCGTGCATCCAGCCCATGTTCCATTTGAGGCCGAAGCCCAGGCCGCCGACGCTGGTCGGGGCGGTCACACCGGGGAATGCGGTGGACTCCTCCGCGATCATCACAGCGCCCGGGTGGGTCTTGTAGACCGTAGCGTTCGCTTCCTGCAGGAAGGAGATGGCCTCAAGGTTCTCGCGGCCGCCGTACCTGTTGGGCTGCCACTGGCCTTCCTCGCGTGAGTAGTCGAGGTACAGCATCGATGCCACGGCATCCACCCGGAGGCCGTCGATGTGGAACTCGTCCAGCCAGTAGAGCGCATTGGATACCAGGAAGTTGCGGACTTCCGTCCGGCCGAAGTCGAAGATCAGCGTGCCCCAGTCGGGGTGCTCGCCAAGGTTGGGGTCGGCGTGCTCGTACAGTGGCTCGCCGTCGAACTGGGCCAGGGCCCAGGCGTCCTTGGGGAAGTGGGCCGGCACCCAGTCAAGAAGGACGCCGATTCCTTCCTGGTGCAGGGCATCCACGAGGAACCTGAATTCGTCGGGGTGGCCGAACCTGGACGTGGGAGCGAAGTAGGACGTGACCTGGTAGCCCCACGAGCCGCCGAAGGGGTGCTCCGCCACCGGCATAAACTCCACGTGGGTGAAGCCGAGCCACTTGACGTACTCCACGAGTTCCTTGGCCAGCTCCCGGTACCCCAGCCCGAGCCGCCAGGATCCAAGGTGGACCTCGTACACGCTCATCGGCGAATTGTGCGGGTCCCGCTCGGCGCGGGCCGCCATCCATTCCTCGTCCTTGAAGGCGTATGCGGACTCAACGACACGCGACGCCGTGAGCGGCGGGACCTCGGTTCCGAATGCCAGGGGGTCGGCTTTTTCCACCCAGTGGCCGGCTTTGGTCTTGATTTCAAACTTGTAGCACGCCCCTGCTAAAACGCCCGGGATGAAGAGTTCCCAGACGCCGGATGAGCCCAGGGAGCGCATCGAGTTTTCCCGGCCGTCCCAGGCGTTGAAGTCACCCTTGACCCTGACAGCCTGTGCATTCGGCGCCCACACGGCGAACGAAACGCCGTCCACGTCGCCGAGCGAAGACTTGTAGTGCTGGACGTGCGCGCCCAGGACTTCCCACAGCTTCTCGTGGCGGCCTTCACCGATCAGGTGCAGGTCCACTTCACCGACCGTGGGCAGGTAGTGGTATGGATCGTCCGTAGCCTGCGGAGGCACACCCTCGTAGGTTACTTCCAGCCGGTAGTCGGGAACGTGGCCCGGCTGGAGGGGTTCGAGCACGGCAGTCCAGACGCCGTCCGCCTCGTGCGTCATGGGTACCGAACCGGCGGCGGTCACCACGGACACGGCGGCCGCAAGGTGCTTCACGGTGCGGACTGTGACATGACCGTGGTCGTCAAGGTGCGCGCCCAGCACGGAGTGCGGGGCGTGGTATTCGCCGGACGCCACCTTTGCAAGCGTCTCCGGGTCCACCTGGAGGGGCGCACCGGGCCGGTCTGTACGTGCTGAGCCTGTCATTTTGTTACCTTCCGCTGCGGCTCCGGCTGAAGCGCCGGAACCTGTACTGCTGAGGAGACGTCGTGAGGCATTCACTGGAATGTCCAGCCATCCGGGCCTGTTCCGCAACTCATAAACAACTTCATACAACGCCTTGTCCAGCCACAATGCCACAAACAGGGGCGAGCCGCGGTCAATGGTCCCGGGCGTAATTTCGCCATACCCCGCAAGGAACGCTTCGGCGCAGTCGTCCACCCACGAACCGGGTACATGCACGCCTTCCCGCTCGCGTTCGGCGGCACCGGCGGCATAGTCGAAGGACCGCAACATGCCGACGACGTCGCGCAGCGGCACGTCAGGGAAGTTGCGTTCCGCGATGGGCCTCAGCGGCTCGCCTTCGAAGTCCAGGATGGCCCAGCGTTCCGGCTCCCCCGGGTGCCCCGGCACCTGCAGGATCTGCCCCAGGTGGAGGTCACCGTGGATCCGCTGCAGCGCCCCGGCGTTGCTCCCTTCCAGCTGAGTGAGCAGGCCGGCAAGCGCGTCGTCGTACTGCCCGACGGCGGGACCGGCTTCCGCCCACGACTGGCGTACGCGCTGGGCTACTCCGGGAGCTATGTCCTTTCCCGGCGCCGATTCCGCAGCCAGGCCCAGCGCCTCGGCCAGGCGGCGGTGCACTGTCGCGGTTGCTACGCCCAGGGCATGGGCTTCGGAAGTGAAGTCAGTGCCGGAACTTGCGGCATCGACGGCCAGCCGCCAGGCGTCCCGGCCGCCAGCCAGGAACTCATGGGCGACAGCCAGTTCGCCTTCAACGGTCCTCGGATTGTCCCCGGCGGCGTCCAGCGGAGCTTGCCACTCGCCCGTGACCCAGCCGAGAGTGGCGGGCACTTCGGAGGTCCTGGCCTGGGTGAGGGCAGCACCGATTTCCACTTCCGGATTCCGTCCTTCGGACAGCACACGGAAGAATTTGACGATCGCCGCGGAGCCGCCGTCGTCCACTATCACCGAACTGTTTGACTGCTCACCGGAGAGGACCTTCACAGTCCCGGTGGCGGTGGGCAGCCGGTAGTCGGAGGGCACGAGGTGGCCAACGGCCTTTCCTTCCGGCGAGGTCCCGCCGCTTCGCATCAGTTCCAGCCACGCCGAGACAAACACGGGGTCATGGACGGCGTCGTAGATCCAGCGCCGTTCATGGGCGGCGTCGCCGCCCTCGCCGACCAGCGCCGCCTCCTTGCCGGTCAGGGGTTCAACGCGATAGCTGAGCGGGACCTGTACAACATCGGTGCGGCTGCCGCCGTCGGCCGTGGAATACGTGACCGCAGCGAGGAACACCTCAAGGCCCACCTCGCCGCTGCCGTCGTCCAGGCGCACCCCGCCGACGGGTGACAACGTGAAGTCACCTGTCTTGACGGGGAACCAGCGCTGGCGCGGCAGCCAGCCGCGGAGCAGTTCGGCGAGAGAGGGGTGGAGCGTGGATTGGGTCATTTCAGCCTTCGATGGACAGGACCGGCATGGCCTGAGTAAACGGCGAGGCCGGGTTGGAAGCAGCGGAACGGATCCGGAGCCAGAAGAAATCGTGGCTGCCGAGCGTCAGCGTAAGACGTCCGTCGTCGCCGATGGCCGGGAACGGCTGGCCGCCGAAAACGTCCCGGAGGCCGCGGCCGGCATACTGCGGAATCCGCAGCGTGGTGGCCACGGGATGCTGCGAGAGGTTGAAGGCGCACAGGATCGATTCGGCGTCTTCACCCGCCGCATTGTCCGGGCCCAGTTCCCGCAGGTAGGCAAGCACGACGTCGTGGTCCGCCTCGACGTGCTTGAACGTGCCAAGCCCGAAGGCAGGGTGGTTCTTCCGGACGCTAAGGATCTGCCGGGTCCACCGGAGCAGCGAGCCGGAGTGCGCGGCCTCGGCCTCCACGTTGGCCATGCCGTAGTTGTACACCAGCGACTGGATGACCGGCAGGTAGAGCTTGCCCGGATCCGCGTGCGAGAAGCCCGCGTTGCGGTCCGGGTTCCACTGCATGGGGGTGCGGACGGCGTCGCGGTCCTCAAGCCAGATGTTGTCGCCCATGCCGATTTCATCGCCGTAATACAGGAACGGGCTCCCCGGCAGCGAAAGCAGCAGGGCATTGATGAGCTCAATCTCGGATCGGGAATTATCCAGCAGTGGTGCCAGCCTGCGGCGGATGCCGATGTTGGCTCGCATGCGGGGGTCCGGTGCGTACCAGCCGAGCATGGCCGCGCGTTCGTCGGCAGTGACCATTTCCAGAGTGAGTTCGTCGTGGTTGCGCAGGAAGGTTCCCCACTGGGCGCCTTCGGGAATGTCAGGGGTGTCCTTCATCGTCTCGATGATGGGCGCCGCTTTCTGGTCCCGCAGCGCGTAGTAGAGGCGCGGCATGATCGGGAAGTGGAAGGCCATGTGGCACTCGGGTTCTTCCTCGGTGCCGAAGTACTCCACTACCTCGACCGGCGGCTGGTTGGCCTCGGCAATGATGACCCTGCCCGGGTAGTTCTCGTCCACCATCTTCCGCAGCTTGCGCAGGAAATCGTGCGTGGCGGGCAGGTTCTCGCAGTTGGTGCCCTCTTCCTCGAACAGGTACGGGATGGCGTCTGCGCGGAAACCGTCGATCCCCTGATCCAGCCAGAACCGGACGACGTCGAAAAGAGCGTCGATGACCTTCGGGTTCTCAAAGTTCAGGTCGGGCTGGTGGCTGAAGAACCGGTGCCAGAAGAACTGCCGCCGGATGGGGTCGAAGGTCCAGTTGGATTCTTCGGTGTCCACAAAAATGATGCGGGCATCCTGGTACTTCTCGTCGGTATCGCTCCAAACGTAGAAGTCGCCGAACGGTCCGTCAGGGTCCTTGCGGGACTCCTGGAACCACGGGTGCTGGTCCGAGGTGTGGTTCAGCGGCAGGTCGATGATCACGCGCACGCCGCGGGCGTGGGCTTCGGCCACGAGCCGCTTGAAGTCGCTGATGGTGCCGAACTCGTCCAGGACAGAGTTGTAGTCCGAGATGTCGTAGCCACCGTCACGGAGCGGCGACTGGAAGAACGGCGGCAGCCAGAGGCAGTCGACGCCCAGCCACTGCAGGTAGTCCAGTTTTTCGATGAGCCCGTGGAAATCGCCCGACCCGTCGCCGTTTCCGTCTGCAAAGCCTCGGACCAGGACTTCGTAAAACACTGCTTTGCGGTACCACAGGGGATCGTGTTGCAGGCCGGGGGCGTTGAGTTCGAACGTGCCCTTGGGGGTGAAATGCTGGCTCGGGTTCTGCGGACTAAAACTCACGTATGCTACCTCCGGATGTTCAGGATGTGTGCCGGCTCCACGTGGGCGTCAAGCCGCACGTAGTTGTATTCGCCCCATTCCCAGCTCTCGCCGGTCAGCAAATCATCCACCCTGAAGCCGCCGTTATGCGTGAGGTCGGCCGGGTCGAGGTCAAGTGCGGCCAGATCCAGGGAAACGGTGCTCTCCCGGGTGCTGTGCGGGTCGACGTTCACCACGATGATCAGGGTGTCCTTGGTGCCATCCGGAAGCGTCTTGTGCTTCGAGTAGACGATCGTGGCGTCATCGGTGCTGTGGTGCAGCGTCAGGTTCTGCAGGTCCCCCAGCGCCGCGTGGGTGTGGCGGATTTCGTTGAGCCGAGTGAGGTACGGAGCCAACGTCCGGCCGGATTCCGCCGCAGCGTCCCAGTCGCGGGCCTTGTATTCGAACTTCTCGTTGTCGATGTATTCCTCGGCGCCGGGCCGGGCCACATGCTCGTAGAGTTCGTAACCGGCGTAGACGCCCCAGAGCGGGCTGGCCGTTGCTGCCAAGGCGGCACGGATCTTGAACGCGGCCGGACCGCCGTACTGCAGGTACTCGGTCAGGATGTCCGGTGTGTTCACGAAGAAGTTCGGTCGGAAATATGCCGGGGACTTCTGGCTGACTTCGGTGAAGTACTCCTCAAGCTCCGTCTTGGTGTTCCGCCAGGTGAAGTACGTGTACGACTGCTGGAAACCGGCACGTCCCAGCGCGTGCATCATGGCCGGCCGGGTGAAGGCCTCCGCGAGGAAGACAACCTCGGGGTGCTTCTTGTTGACCTTGGCAATCAGCCATTCCCAGAACCACACCGGCTTGGTGTGCGGGTTGTCCACCCGGAAGATCTTGACGCCGTGGCTCACCCAGAGCAGCACGATCCGAAAAATCTCCTTGGACAGGCCCTCGGGATCGTTGTCGAAGTTCAGCGGGAAAATGTCCTGGTACTTCTTCGGCGGGTTCTCGGCGTAGGCGATGCTGCCGTCAACGCGGGTGGTGAACCATTCCGGGTGCGACTCCACCCACGGGTGGTCCGGGGCCGCCTGCAGGGCAAGGTCCAGGGCAACCTCGAGGCCGAGTTCCCGGGCGCGGGCCACGAAGGCGTCAAAGTCCTCGAAAGTGCCGAGGTCCGGGTGGATGGCGTCGTGGCCGCCTTCCTTGGCACCGATGGCCCAGGGCGAACCGGGATCGTGCGGTCCGGCAATCAGTGTGTTGTTGGGTCCCTTGCGGTGCTGGATGCCGATCGGGTGGATGGGCGGCATGTAGATGACGTCGAAACCCATTTCCGCGACTGCGTCGAGCCGTTTCGCAGCAGTCTGGAACGTGCCTGACTGCCACTCCCCGGTGGTGTGGTTGCGGACGGCACCCTCGGACCGGGGGAAGAACTCGTACCAGGCGCCGCGGCCGGCCAGATCGCGTTCCACGAGAAGGGGGAAGCGTTCCGAGACTGTGACCAGTTCGCGGATGGGCTGGCGTTCGACGACGTCAGTCACCTCGGATCCGAATCCGGCAGCGAGCCGCTCCTCCGGGGACAGCGACGTGTTCGACAGGACCACGACGGCGGTTCGCAGGGTCCGCCTGTCGGCGGACGGACGGGCGGGGTCTTCGGCCGCCTGGGACAGCAGTGCGGCACCTTCGGCCAGCATCAGTTCGACGTCGATGCCCGCCTCGACCTTGACCTCGGCGTTGTGGTGCCAGGTCCCGTACCGGTCATGCCAGGCCTCGATGGCGAACGACCAGTTGCCGGTACCGGTCGGCGTGATGATGCCTTCCCACCTGTCGGTCCCCTTGCCGCGGTCGCCGCGGGGCGGCGCCAGCCGGACGCGCTGACGCTCCTTGCCTTTGGGATCAAACAGCACCGCGCTGACTCCGAGCTGATCGTGCCCTTCGCGGAATGCCGTCGCGCCGACTACGAGCCCTTCACCGGGCAGCGCCTTCGCCGGAAACCTACCTCCGTCCACTACTGGCTGTACGGCGGTGATCGGGAACCTGCCAAACTGCAGGCCTTCCGTGATCAGGGCCTTAGGCTTTTTGCTGGATCCGGCACTGGTTCGCGTATTAGTCGTCACAAACTCGACGTTATCGAGAAATCCCCCATTTTGCTAAGGGAACTTTCGTTTTTCCCCAAGCAATCCGTCATTTACCTAAAAGAAACCTAAACCTGTTCCGGCGGCCCATCTTGTCCGTTAGTGTGACGCAGGTGAAGGCTATCCGCAGATTTACCGTCCGAACCGTTCTTCCGGAATCTATCCGGCCGCTGGCCCGGTTGGCCACCAACCTGCGGTGGTCATGGCACCGGCCCACCCGGGAACTTTTTGAAGGACTGAACCCCGCTATTTGGGATGAGAGCGCACACGACCCCGTCACTTTCCTGGGCCTCGTGAGCCGCGAGGAACTGCAGCGGCTGGCCGCGGACCAGGACGTTGTCCGCCGCGTGCACGCCGCCGCCGAAGACCTGGACCGCTACCTGGACCAGCCCCGCTGGTACCAGAGCCTGGGCGACGACGCTCCGTCCTGCATCGCGTATTTCTCACCGGAATTCGGAATCACCGAAGTCTTGCCGCAGTATTCCGGCGGCCTGGGAATTCTGGCCGGCGACCACCTTAAGGCGGCATCGGACCTCGGTGTGCCGCTCATCGGCGTCGGCCTGCTCTACCAGGCCGGCTATTTCAAGCAGTCCCTGTCCAGGGACGCCTGGCAGCAGGAAACGTACCCCGTCCTTGACCCGGACGGGCTCCCGTTGACCCTCCTGCGCGAGGAGACCCCCGACGGCAACGGCAAGCCCATCCAGATCTCACTGCCGCTCCCCCACGGGCGCCGGCTGCTGGCACACATCTGGCGTGCCGACGTCGGGCGTGTTCCCCTGCTGCTGCTCGATTCGAATGTGCCGGGCAACGACGATGCCGCCCGCGGCATTACGGACCGTTTGTACGGCGGCGGCGGCGACCACCGCCTCCAGCAGGAGCTGCTGCTGGGAATGGGCGGCGTGAAGGCGCTACGCGTCTACCAGCGCCTTACGGGTTGCGCAGCGCCGGAGGTGTTCCACACCAACGAGGGCCACGCCGGTTTCCTGGGTATCGAGCGCATCCAGGAGCTGATGTCGTCGGACAGTCCGCTGAGCTGGGAGGAAGCCCTCGCGGCGGGGCGTGCCTCCACCGTCTTCACCACGCACACCCCGGTACCCGCGGGCATCGACCGTTTCGAGGTTTCCCAGATCCAGCACTTCTTCGAGGGCGGACTGGCTCCCGACGTTCCGGTGTCCCGGATCCTGGACCTGGGCCGCGAAAACTTTGCGGACGGCAACCCCTCGGTGTTCAACATGGCCGTGATGGGATTGCGCCTGGCACAGCGCGCCAACGGCGTGGCCAAGCTCCACGGGGTGGTGTCCCGCGGGATGTTCTCGGCCCTTTGGCCGGGATTCGACCACTCTGAAGTTCCCATCACCTCCGTGACCAACGGAGTCCACGTCCCCACATGGGTGGACAGCCGCGTCTCCAAGCTGGCCCGCGAGCAGTTCGGTGCCGAGGCGGAAGCCATGGGCCGCTGGGACCTTGCCTACAACGTCAGCGACGAGGACGTCTGGGCTCTCCGCCGCGAGATGCGTGTCTCGCTCGTGGAGGACGTCCGCAAGCGGCTGCGCGCGGCCTGGAAAAAGCGCGGGGCGGCAGACGCGGAGCTCGGCTGGACCGATTCCGTGCTGGACCCGGACGTGCTCACCATCGGTTTTGCCCGCCGCGTGCCCACGTATAAGCGGCTTACCCTGATGCTCCGGGAACCCGCCCGGCTCAAGGCCCTGCTGCTGCACGAGACACACCCCATCCAGCTGGTGATCGCGGGTAAGTCCCACCCGGCGGATGATGCCGGTAAGAAGATGATCCAGGACCTCGTCCGGTTCACCGACGATCCTGAAGTGCGCCACCGGATCGCGTTCCTGCCCAACTACGACATCGCCATGGCGCGTACGCTCTTCCCCGGTTGCGATGTATGGCTGAACAACCCGCTGCGCCCGCTCGAAGCCTGCGGTACGTCCGGAATGAAAGCGGCCATCAACGGTTCGCTGAACCTCTCGGTGCTGGACGGCTGGTGGGATGAGATGTACGACGGCGAAAACGGCTGGGCCATCCCCACCGCCAACAACAACGCCTCGCCCGAGGAACGGGACGACATCGAAGCAGCGGCGCTGTACGAGCTCCTCGAGACGCAGGTGGCACCCCGCTTCTACGGACTCACCGTGTCCGACGGCGCCGGAGCCGCAGGACCGTCGGAGCCCGGACCGCAGAAGGTGCCCACCCACTGGGTATCGATGATCAAACACACGATGGCGCACCTGGGTCCGGCCGTGTCCGCTGAGCGGATGCTGCAGGACTATGTGAACATCCTCTACCGCCCCGCTGCGATCGCCGGACGGAGCGCCGTCGCGGACAACTTCGCCCAGTCGAAGTCCCTGGCGGCCTGGACGTCACAGATCCGTGCTGCGTGGCCGCAGATCCAGGTGGAGCACGTCGATTCGGTTGGCGTGTCCGAGGACCCGCAGATCGGCGACACGCTCCAGGTGAACGCCTACATCGCGCTGCACGACCTCGATCCGGACGACGTCGCCGTGGAAGTGGCGTATGGCCGGGCCGAGGAAAGCGACGAACTGGCCGACGTCACGGTGGCGGACCTGGTGCCAAAGGAGGACCTCGGCAAGGGACGCTACCTCTTCAGCGGCTCGCTGCTGATCGATCGTTCCGGGTCCTTCGGCTACACGGTGCGTGTACTGCCCAAACATTCGGCCCTCGCCTCGCGGGCGGAACTCGGGCTTATCGTCAACGCCTGATCCGCCGTCGAACGAAACGCTCCCTCGCTGAGGGAGCGTTTCGTCTTTAACGGCGAAAAGTGAGGGAGGGTTTGGGTTTAGGCGGCAGGAAATGAGAGAGCGTCCGGCTAGAGGCAGACGGTGATCACCGACAGGCTCTTGCCCGCATAGCTCTCCGCGTCCTGCAGGATCTCGCAGATGATGCCGAAGGACCGGTCCGAACGGAAGGCAGCCGGGACCTGCCAGATGAACGTCAGAGGTTCCTTGCCGTCGTCCGTGACGGTATCCGCGAAGTCGTGCAGCGAGTCGTTGAGCGCGTCGAGGTTCACTCCGTAGTGTTCGGGGAAATCCAGCACTTCCCCGAACGTCTGGAGCACTGCTCTTTTCGTGTCGGCAGCGGGAATCACCAGCACTCTGCGGCCAGCATCAGACGCCTGCTCGCGGAGCTCCTCGACGGTCCAGGTATCAGCGGAGTAAATCTTCATGCGTGCCTCTATTTGCCTTCCAGAATATGCAGAAACGATTCGTAGTGATCGGGCGTGTAATACTTCTCGGCGGCCCCCCCGACGACGATCCGGCGGGCGCCCCGGTCCGATTCGCCGGGGGTCCTGACCGTGAATTCCTTGTAGTAGCCGGCCGGCTTCCGCGGCAGCAGTCGCTCAAAATTGCTGAAGACAGCGCCGTCACGCGCATACGGATACGGCCCGCCGCGGGCAATCAGGGCCAGGGTCGAGCGTGCCTCCGGCGGAAGGGCGGACGCGGCGACGGCTTCCAGGCCCGAGGTGTTTTGCACGTCGGGACCGGCAGGGGCGGTGCCCTCGACGGCCGGGGCGGGCGCCGCCGTCGAACCCGCCGTGATATCCGGACTGACCGGGCTCCCCGGTGTATTGGACAGGACCAGGCCCAGGACGGCCACGAGCACCAGGACCCCGGCCAGGACCAGGAGCCTCGCGATCCCCCTCATGCATTCCCCATGTGCCGGGCCTACGTGCGGTAGATGCTGATGGTGTTGGACTGCACCACGTCACGTTCGCCGGCGGCAACCCTGACTCCTTGGCGGCGGTCGTGGAGTTCCGACGTGGTCAACCGGAGTTCGAAGAGCCGCTTGCCCGTGCCGTCGTCATTGCTGACGTCCGGCAGCGTGATCTTGATGTCATGGGCGCTGCCGTTCACCACCACGAGTCCGTCCACCTGGCCGTCGTCCGAGCCCAGCAGCAGCTGGACCACCCGGTGCTGCGGATCGTTCCAGCGGTCCATGGACATGGGCTTGCCGTGTTCGTCGAACCAGTGCAGGTAGGCCTGTTTGTCCCGCGTGGGGTAGTGGTGCGGCTGCCCGGCCAGGAACTCCTTCCGGAGCCGGATGACGCGCTTGGTGCTCCGAAGCATGGCATGGGATTCAGGCGTGCTGGTCCAGTCAAGCCAGGTGATGTGGTTGTCCTGGCAGTAGGCGTTGTTGTTGCCCTGCTGGGTGCGGCCGATCTCGTCGCCGGCGGTGATCATGGGGATGCCCATGGACACCATCAGGGTGGCCATCAGGTTGCGGCTGGTCTGGGCCCGGAGCGCCAGGATCTCTTCGTCTTCGGTCGGTCCCTCGAAACCGTGGTTGTAGCTGCGGTTGTCCCCGTGGCCGTCGCGGTTCTGCTCACCGTTGGCCTCGTTGTGCTTGCGGTCGTAGGACACGAGGTCGGCCAGCGTGAAGCCATCGTGGGCGGTGACGAGGTTGACGGAGGCCATCCGGGAACGTCCGGATTCCGCGAAAAGGCTTGCCGAGCCGGAGATGGAGTCGGCCAGACGGGCAACGGAACCACCCTGGCCGCCGGCCTCGATCGCAGCCCGGTCGGCGAGCCAGAACGAGCGCAGGGCGTCACGGTAGTGGTCGTTCCAGTCCACCCAGCCGGGCGGAAAACGTCCGGTCTGCCAGCCGCCGTAGCCCACGTCCCACGGCTCGGCGATCAGCTTGACGGAAGACAGCACCGGGTCCGCGGCAACGGCCACGAGGAAGGGATGGTGCGGGTCGAAGTCATTCGCGGCGTTGCGGCACAGTGTTACCGCGAGATCGAAGCGGAAGCCGTCGATGTGGAACTCGTCCACCCAGTACCTCAGCGAATCAAGGACCAGCTGGACCACGCGGGGGTGGCCGAAGTTCAGGCTGTTGCCGCACCCGGTAGTATCCACGTACCTGCCGTGGCCGTCATTGCGGTAATACTGCATCTCCCCCAGACCGCGGAAGCTGAGCGTCTGCCCGTCTCGGCCTCCCTCGGCCGTGTGGTTGTACACAACGTCCAGGATCACTTCCAGGCCCGCCGCATGCAGGAGCTTGACCATGCCCTTGAATTCGTCCTGCACCGCCTGCGGTCCTGCCGCCTGGGCGGCTTGCGTGGCGTAGGCCGGATGGGGCGCAAAGAACGCCGCCGTGTTGTAGCCCCAGTAATTGGTCATGCCCAGATTCTGGAGATGCGGCTCGTCCAGATGGAAATGGACAGGCAACAGCTGGACCGAGGTGATGCCCAGGCCGGTGAGGTGCTCAATCATTGCCGGGTGCGCCATGCCGGCGTACGTGCCCCGGAGCTCCTCGGGGATGTCCGGATGGAGCATGCTCTGGCCGCGGACGTGGGCTTCGTAAATGATGGTGTTGCGCCACGAGACGTGCGGATTGCGGTCGCCGCCCCAGTCGAATCCGCCGGACATGCGGACATTCGTGAGGAACCCGTCGCGTTGATCCACGGCCCGGCCGTAAGGGTCCAGCAGCAGCGGCTGCTGGCCATCGTCGTCGAACGCCACGGTGGGCACTGACACCGGCAGGGCATCATCCTCCGGCGAGGAGCGGAAGCCGTACCGCGATCCCACGGGGAAGCCGTCCACGATGCCGTGGTGGACGTCGTTGGTGATGTTCGGCAGGGTCTTCAGCTGCCACGTTCCGCCGGGCGCGCAGTAGGCGATTTCCAGCGTGTCCACGCCGGGGGCGTAGACCGCGACGTTGGCGCAGGCACTCTGAGGATCGTCCGTTGCCGGTGACCCCGTGCGCGGAACGCTGATACCCAGTGGAAACGGCCGGGAGGCGTCCACGGTGGAGGCTGTGTCTAGGAGTGGCATGACCATTGCTTAAATATTAGCTGTGCCACACAAATGTCCGATATTCGGCGCTATGTGTCGGGAAATGGGCTGGCCTTGTTCAGCGTTGCCATACTGAAAGGACACGCCAAGTTGGAGGTAATTGTGCGAGTTGCACTTGCTCAGGTAGTTACGGGCCGAGACATTTCCGGGAATCTGGACATCGTGGAAAAGTATGCCCGCAAAGCGAAAGAAGGGGGCGCCGAATTGGTGGTCTTCCCGGAAGCCACCATGCGCGCCTTCGGGAATTCGCTCCTCGACATCGCCGAACCGCTGGACGGTCCGTGGGCGACCCGGGTGCGCCGCATAGCCCGGGCAGCGGACATCGTGATCGTGGCGGGGATGTTCACCCCCGGTGATGGCAGGAAGGTACGCAACACCCTCCTGGTCACCGGTCCCGGAGTGGAGGCCAGCTACGACAAGATCCACCTGTTCGACGCTTTCGGCTTCGCCGAATCGGACACAGTGGATGCCGGAACGCGGGCATCCACCTTCGAGCTCGGCGGCATCAGATTCGGGCTGGCCACCTGCTACGACATCCGGTTCCCGGCGCTGTTCACAGCCAACGCCGATCTGGGCGCCGAGGCCAACATCGTGTGTGCATCCTGGGGATCCGGTCCGGGGAAGGTCGATCAGTGGCGTCTGCTGGCCCGCGCCCGCGCCGTGGATACCACCACCTACGTGCTGGCGTGCGGACAGGCCGACCCAGCCACCGAAGGCATCGAAACCAAGGGATCCGCGCCCACCGGTGTGGGGCACTCCGCCGTCGTCTCGCCGCTCGGCGAGGTCCTGGAAGAGCTCGACGCCGGGACCGGACTGATGTTCGCCGACCTGGACGCCGCCGTCGTCAAGGAAGCCCGGGCGAAACTCCCGGTCCTGGCCAACCGCCACAAATTCTGAAAAAACGGAAACGCTCCCCCACCGAATGAACTGGTTCAAGGTGAGAGAGCGTTTCGTAAAAAACCGCCAAAAGAGAGAGAGAGCGTCGCCTGTGGGCCCCGCCTCTACTTGGCGGCGCGCTGCCTGGAAATCTCGTACAGGGAGATGCCGACGGCCATGGACGCGTTGAGCGATTCCATCGCGGAGTCGATCGGGATGGAAACGATCTGGTCGCAGTTCTCGCGGACCAGGCGGCTCAGGCCCTTGCCCTCGGAACCGACCACGATGCACACGGGTTCCTTGGCCAGGCTGAGGTCCGGGAGCGAAACGTCGCCGTCGCCGTCGAGGCCAAGCACGTAGATGCCCATGTTCTTGAAGGCCTTGAGTGTGTTGTTCAGGTTGGCGGCTCGTGCCACGGGAACCCGGACTGCCGCGCCGGCGCTGGTCTTCCAGGCCGAGGCAGTCACGCCGACGGAGCGCCGCTCCGGGACGATCACGCCGTGGCCGCTGAAGGCCGAGACGGAGCGGATGATCGCACCGAGGTTGCGCGGGTCCGTGATGCCGTCCAAGGCGACGAAGAGGGGCGCGTTGGCAACGTGGCCCTTCTTCCAGCTCTCCAGGGTTTCCTCGGCGAGCTCGTACGCGTCCTGGTATTCGTAGGGCGGAATCTGCAGCACGAGACCCTGGTGGATGGCGTCGTCCGTCATCCGGTCCAGTTCCGGCTTGCCGGTTTCCATCAGCGGAATGCCGCGTTCGGCCGCGAGCTTGAGTGACTCCTTGACGCGGTCATCCATTTCAATGCGGATGGCGACATGGAGCGCCTTGGCCGGGATTCCGGCGCGGAGCGCTTCGACGACGGAGTTGCGGCCGGTGACGACTTCCTCCGTGGCGCGGCCCTTGGGGCCGGAGCGGGCGCCGGCACTGCGGGCTGCGCCCGGACGCTTGGCGGCCGACCGCTCGGCGAGCTGCTTGTTCTTGTGCGCCTTGTGGTAGGGGCGGTCCTCCGCCTTGGGAGTGGGGCCCTTGCCTTCGAGGGCCTTGCGGCCGTGGCCACCCGTTCCGATGGTGGGGCCCTTCTTTGCTTTGACCGACCGGCGACCGTTGTTGGCCATGAGTTTCACCCTTGCTTTGTTGAGTAAGTCTGACCTCCAGTCTACTTACTCAGGGTAAATCGCCGGCCCAAGCTCCCGCCTCGCCTTCGGACTGCAGCAGCTCAGCCGCGCTTGAGGCTCCAGCTGGCACCATCCGGACCATCCTCGACAACGACGCCCGCCGCCGCCAGGGTATCCCGGATGGCATCCGAAGCGGCCCAGTCCTTGGTGGCCCGCGCCTGTGCCCGCGCACCCAGCTGGGCTTCGACAAGGACTCCCAGGGCTGTGTCAGCCTGCTCATCCCGGGCGGGCGCCGCGACGTCATTCAGGCCGAGGACGCGCAGCATGTCGGTGACGGAGTGCAGCGCTGTCCGGGCCGCGGAGTTATCGCCGGCAGTCAGGGCGGTGTTCCCGGCCCGCACGGTGTCGTGCAGGGCAGCCAGCGCCTGCGGAACATTGAGGTCGTCATCCATGGCCGCAGCGAAGGCGTCCGGAACCTCGCCGTAGCTGGCGAAGCCGTAGCTTGCCGTGGTGCCGCCGTCAGCACCGACAAGGGTCCGTACGGCGCGGGCGATGAACCCGTCAATCCGTTCCACTGCGGCGGCCGCTTCCTGCAGCGAAGTGGGCTGGTAGTCCAGCACCGAGCGGTACTGCGCCTGGCCGAGGTAGTACCGAACCACGCGCGGTGAAGCGAGCTCCAGCATTTCCGCAGGGCTGACAGTATTGCCGATGGACTTGGACATCTTTTCGCCCTGGTATGTCACCATGCCGTTGTGCATCCAGAAGTTGGCGAAGGCGTGGCCCGCCGCCTGCGACTGGGCCATTTCGTTCTCATGGTGCGGGAACCGGAGGTCCAGGCCGCCGCCATGGATGTCGAACTCGGTGCCGAGGTATTTGGTGACCATGGCCGAGCACTCCAGGTGCCAGCCCGGACGGCCGGCGCCCCAGGGCGAAAGCCAGCTGGCCGACGTCGGCTCCCCGTCCTTGTGTCCCTTCCATAGCGCAAAATCCCTCGGGTCCTTCTTTCCCCGGGGGTCGGCGTCGGGCGCTCCCTGCATGTCCTCGATCTTCTGACGGGTGAGCGAGCCGTAGCGGTCCCAGGAACGGACGTCGAAGTACACATCGCCGGAGTCGTCGAGGGCGGGGTAGGCATGGCCGCGGTCGATCAGGCGCTGGATCAGCGCGTGCATCTCGGGGATGTGGCCGGTGGCGCGCGGCTCGTAGGTGGGGCGGGAAACGCCGAGCGTGTCGTAGGCCTTGAGGAACGCCTGCTCGTAGCGGTAGGCCAGTGCCCACCACTCCTCTTCGCGGATGTCGTCCGGGCCTTCCTCGAAGTCCCGTTCAAAGGAGAGAGCGGACTTGGCGAGGATCTTGTCGTCGATGTCGGTGACGTTGCGGACCACGGTGACGCGAAATCCGCGGTATTCCAGCCAGCGGGTGAGCTGGTCGAAGGCAATGGCCGACCTGATGTGCCCCACGTGCGGCAGGCCCTGCACCGTCGCGCCGCAGTAATACAGGCTCACCTTGCCCGGTATCAGAGGGACGAAGTCGCGGACTTCGGCGGATGCTGTGTCGTAAAAGCGCAGGGTCACCGCTCCAGATTAGCCGATGGCCTTGCCACGGGGCCCACCGGCTGCGGCGGTGCCCGTCAAGCGCTATTTGCAGACTTCGCCGATCTTGTTGTTCTGCTCGCTCAGCTGCGCAGTCTGTTCGGAGCTTTTGGTGCCCAGTGAGGTTTCGGCGACCTTCTTCATGATGTCCGCCATTTTCTGGATGGGCTCGGCGACCTCGGGAGCTACCTTGTCCGCCACTTCCTGGTAATGCTTGGCGATCTGGTCAGCCTGCTGCTGCTGGTTTCCGTTGGGGACAAAGGTGTCCCCGTTAAGGAACCTGCAGCTTTCCTCAACGCTCATCTTCGGAGTGCCGCAGCCGCTCAGCAGCATCCCGGCAACGAGTACGACGGCGGCAAGCGGCTTCTTCACGAGGGGTCTCCTGGAATGTTCGGCAGAGGAATGGCTCCCTTAAGCCTAGGCGAAACGCGGGACCCGGCTCAGCCCGCCCGGTACACCAGTGCGGTGGCCAGGGCGGAAATGCCCTCCCCGCGGCCGGTGAAGCCAAGGCCGTCGCTGGTGGTGGCGCTGACGCTGACGGCGGCACCCGCCGCTGCGCTCAGGACCGCCTGGGACTCCTCCCGGCGTGGGCCGAATTTGGGTCTGTTGCCGACGAACTGCACCGCAATGTTGCCGATCTCGAACCCTTCCGCCCGGACAATACGGGCCGCCTCGGCAAGGAGGGTGACGCCGGAGGCACCCGCGAACTCCGGACGGTCCGTGCCGAAATGCGTGCCCAGGTCCCCGATCCCCGCGGCCGAAAACAGTGCATCTGCCGCGGCGTGGGCCACGGGATCCCCGTCGGAGTGTCCGGCCAGGCCCTGCTCGCCTTCCCACAGGAGCCCGCCCAGCCAGAGCGCCCGCGGGTTGTCCGGCGAGGCAAAAGCATGAACGTCGATGCCGATGCCGGTCCTCGGAATGATGGGAGGTGCCATGTTCAGCCCTCCACCCATCGTGCGCCCAGCGGGCCTTCCAGCAGGCCTTCGGCAATGATGAGGTCCAAGGGAGTGGTGATCTTCAGCGACTGGCTGGCGCCGCGGACAGCATGGACGGGGACACCCAGGCGTTCCACCAGCATGGCGTCATCCGTTATGGCGGCGGCCTGGGCTTCGTCGAAACCGGCTGCCTCCCGGTGCGCCTTCATCAACGTGCCAAGGTCGAATCCCTGCGGGGTCTGCACTGCGCGCAGTTTCTCCCGCGGCGCCGTGCCCACCACCACCTCCGGCGCAATGCGGGCGTCCTCATCACTCGTTGCTTCGACGGTCTTGACGGTATCCACTACGGGGATCACGGGAATGACTGCCAACGCGCCGGCCGCCAGGGAGTCGACCACGCGGTGGAAGACGGACTCCGGCGTCAGGGCACGAGCGGCGTCGTGGACCAGCACCGCTTGGGTCCCCTCTTCCAATGCCGCCAAGGCCGAACGGACCGATTCAGTGCGCGTCGCACCGCCGTCCACGATCGTCAGCAACGGGCCGCCGTCGGCAAGTTCGCCCTTGAAGTCATCGCACATCTTCCGGAGGGTGCCGTCGCCCGGCGGCAGCGCAATGCACACCTGCTGCGCGACGCCAGAGGTAACTATCCCGCGCAGGGCATGCATCAGGATGGGCTCCCCGCCGAGGGGGACCCTCGCCTTGGGCATGCCGTAACCCAGCCGCTGGCCCGATCCGGCCGCGACCAGCACAACTGCTACGACGGGGCGGGGACCGTGGTCCCCGGATTCCGGCCCGGATCCGGCGGAAGGTTCTCGTGCACTCATGGGCACAACACTACGTGGCCAAACCCTCCCCGGGCGGGGCAAAATTCCGGGATTCGCCCAAAAAAGGGCAAAAAGAAACCCCGGCGGCTGGTGAGCCACCGGGGTTCAATTCTTAGGAAGCCAAGACTTCGTCGAGAACGCTTGCAGCCTTCTCTTCATCCGTCTTTTCAGCCAGCGCCAGTTCTGAAATCAGAATCTGGCGGGCCTTGGCCAGCATACGCTTCTCACCTGCGGAAAGGCCGCGGTCGTGATCACGGCGCCACAGGTCGCGAACGACCTCTGCCACCTTGATGACGTCCCCGGAAGCAAGCTTCTCCAGATTTGCCTTGTAACGACGCGACCAGTTGGTAGGCTCTTCAGTGAACTCGGCCCGCAGCACGTCAAAGACATGCTCCAAACCTTCTTTGCCCACTACATCGCGAACCCCAACAAGGTCAACGTTCTCTGCTGGAACTTCAATGGTCAGATCACCCTGGGCCACCTTGAGCTTGAGATACATTTTCTCTTCGCCCTTGATGGTGCGCATCTTGATTTCTTCAATTTTTGCTGCACCGTGGTGAGGGTAAACTACTGTCTCGCCGACCTCAAAAACCATGTGGACTTTCCCCTTTCCCGCAGACCAGTTTATCACGATTCAGGCATACAACTGGCACGGATCGGGGCCTCGAACCCAGTAAATACAAGGAAAATGGGGCCAATCAACCCCCTCCAACCCCTTGACGGATGCAGATATTAGTGCATCGAGAGGGGTGTGCCAAGGGCAGCGGGGGTCAGCCGACGGCCAGGGTTGCGGCACAGTCGACGGGGTGCCGAGCGGTCAGGCGGGACGGGTTTCCGGTCGCTAATGTGTACGGCCCGAATCCTTGTTTGAGACCGTTTGAGGATAGGCTATGGCTGAATAATGTTTCAAGACTCTCAAGGAGTGCGTGACGTGCGTTTCACTGCGATGAACCGGGGCCAGCGCGGCAAGCTGGCAATGGCAACGGCAGCACTTGCCATCGGCCTGCTGACCGTGACCGGCTGCGGCTACATCAACCCGCAGCAAACTTCTGAGCAGTACTCGGCGTCGGACGGCACCAGGGAAGATCTCGGCCCCCTCCAGCTCCGTAACTTCATGATCGTTTCCACCGGCGAGGACAAGCCGGGACGCGTGGTCGGTGCCGTTTACAACTCCTCGTCCAGCGACGTGAAGCTGACTATCAACGGTGCACGCGGTTCACAGACGCAGGTGTCTGTGAAGCAGAACTCCTACACCCTGCTCAACGAATCCACGGATCCGGCGATCCTCAGTACCACGGGGGCCATCCCGGGTTCCCTGTCCGAGGTCACGATCTCCGAGGACGGCACCAACCAGACCGCCAAGGTCAAGGTGCCCGTCCTGGACGCCACGCTGCCCGAGTACAAGGAGTACCTGCCGGAAGGCAGCGAGCCCACCCCCTCGGAAACCGCTACGCCGACGCCCACGAGCAGCGAAAGCCACTAGCCCGCAACGACAAAAAGGAGGGCTCCCGCCGCGCGGGAGCCCTCCTTTTTGTTGTCCGGTTTTGCCGTGCCGGTTTCGCCGACCGGCACACCCTGGGCCGCTGCGCCTAGGGCTCGAACTTGTAGCCGAGGCCGCGGACCGTCACGAGGTACCTCGGGGCTGACGGATCCGGCTCGATCTTGCTGCGCAGCCTTTTGACGTGGACGTCCAGGGTCTTGGTGTCGCCGACATAGTCGGATCCCCAGACCCTGTCGATCAGCTGGCCGCGGGTCAGCACGCGGCCTGAATTGCGAAGCAGCATCTCCAGCAGTTCGAATTCCTTCAGCGGCAGCGATACCTGTTCGCCGTCCACGCTCACCACGTGGCGTTCGACGTCCATCCTGACGGGGCCCGCCTGGACCGTATTGGTGATGAGCTCTTCCGGCTCGCCCTGCCGGCGGAGGACCGCCCTGACGCGGGCAACGAGTTCCCGGGATGAATACGGTTTCGTGACGTAGTCGTCAGCCCCGAGTTCCAGCCCCACAACCTTGTCGATTTCAGCGTCTTTGGCGGTCAGCATGATGACAGGGACCGAGGAGCGCTGGCGCAGCTGCCGGCACACTTCCGTGCCGGACTGGCCGGGCAGCTGGAGGTCCAGGAGCACCAGGTCAGCGCCGTTGCGGTCGAACTCCGTGATGGCGTCCAGGCCGTTGTCCACGACCTCCACCTCGAATCCTTCCTTGCCCAAAAGGTAGGACAGCGGGTCGCTGAACGACTCCTCGTCCTCGACTATGAGAATCCTGCTCAAGCGCTGGCTCCTTGCTCATGGACGCCGGTGGCGTCGTTACTGTGGGGTGAGGTGCTGCGGGCGGCCGGTGCCGGCGCCGCGGAGGCGTCGCCGTCGTCCTGCCCCTCCATCTCTGGAAGCCTGATGGTGAAAGTGGACCCCTGGCCGGGCTGCGACCACAGTGTCACTTCGCCGCCGTGGTTGGAAATAACGTGCTTCACGATGCTCAGGCCCAGGCCGGTACCGCCGGTCTGCCGCGACCTCGCGGCGTCCACGCGGTAGAAGCGCTCAAAGACCCGCTCCTGGTCCTCCGGGCTCAGGCCGTCACCCTGGTCGGTAACGGAGATGGAGATCAGGCCTTCCTTGGCTCGCACGCCGATCCCCACCCGTGTGTTCTCCGGCGAATAGCGGATGGCGTTGTCGATCAGGTTTCGCAGCGCCGTGACGAGCAGGTCCTGGTCTCCATAAACCATGGCGTTCACATGGCCGCCGACCACGATGGAAATATTCTTGCTCTCGGCCGGCAGCTGCGAACGGTCCACAGCCTCGGTGATGACGGAATTGATGTCCACGGGGTGCCCCTGCTGCGCCACATTGGCGCCCTGCAGCCGGGAAAGCTCAATGATGTCCTGCACCAGCGCAGCAAGCCGTGTCGATTCCTTCTGCATGCGCTTGGCAAAGCGGCGGACGGCTTCTTCGTCGTCCGCTGAGGACTCGAGGGCCTCTGCCAGCAGTGAAATGGCGCCGACCGGAGTTTTGAGCTCGTGGGAGACGTTGGCCACGAAGTCGTTGCGGATCTCCTCGGTGCGGGTGATCTCGGTCCGGTCGTCCGCCAGCAGCAGGATGTATTCCTCACCGAGCATGGCCGCCCGGAGCTGGACGATGATGGTCCCCTGCCCCAACGGACCGCGAGGCAGTTCGAACTGCTTCTCGAGGATCACACCGTCTCGCCGCACCCTCGCCGTCATATCGAGGAGCTGCTTGTGGACCACCGTGTGTCCGCGGACGAGGCCAAAGGCGTATGCCGCCGGACTTGCCCGCACCACACCGTCGATCGCGTCCACCACCACAAAGGCACGGCCGACGACGGCGAGCACCTCCGCGGCGCCGGGCGGCAGCGCCGGTTCGTCGAATTCAACATCCACCAGTTTGCGCTGCTGTTCGCTGACCCGGAAGGCGAGCACGCCAAAGATGCCGAATGACAGACCGATGAGGCCTGCGATGACACCGATGAGCATAGGATCCACGGCTCCAGCTTATGCTCTGCCCCGGGCGCCGGAAGCGAATCTGATGGGTTTCGCCTCCGGGTTCAGCTAACGTTCACCTATAGGTGCGTAACAGTTCACCGGACGCTGGCAGAGTTATTAGTTGGACTGCAGAGCGGTGACACGAAATCCGGCTGCCACTGCGGTGGGGGCACGGATTTCCAAGGAAAGGACGCGTAGTGCGCAAGGTTTTTCAGGAGGAGCTCACACAGGTGGGCGAGCAGCTCGTTGAGATTTCAAAGCTGGTCAGTGAGGCCATCGCCAAGGCCACGACTGCCTTCGAGGGGGCTGACGTCGACCTCGCCCAGGATGTCATCGCCGCTGATGCCAGGATCGACTTCCTGCAGAACAGCCTGGACGAGCGGGCCATCGACATCCTGGCTCTCCAGGGACCCGTTGCCAGCGACCTTCGGATGATCGTGGGTTCCCTGCGGATGAGTGCCTCGCTGGAGCGCATGGGAGACCTCGCCCGGCACATCGCCCAGCTCGCGCGGCTCCGCTACCCGGCCAACGTGATTCCGCCGCAGCTCGCCGATACCTTCAAGAGCTTCGCCGAGCAGGACCAGCTGATCGCGGACAAGCTCACACAACTCCTGGAAACACGCGACCTCGAAGTTGCCCGCGATATCCTCAAGGCAAACGCGACCGTCAACGACCTCCACCTGAGCGTCTTCAAGGCCATCGCCCGCAGCGACTGGAACGAGTCGCCGGCCACCACGGTGGACGTTGCCCTTGCCAGCCGTTACTTTGAACGCTTCGCGGACCACGGCGTCTCCGTCGCCCAGAAAGTCACCTATCTGGTCACGGGCGCGTGGCACCCGCACAGCACCGAAATCAGCTGACTTTTTTCCGGGTCTTGATCCGGGCTTAACGACGGCGGGCCGGTCACCTCAGGTGACCGGCCCGCCGTCGTTCGCTTACTTCTTACCCTGGTTCGCGACTGCCTTGATGGACTCGGCAGCGGCCTCGGGGTCGAGGTAGGTGCCGCCGGGGTTCAGCGGCTTGAAGTCCTCGTCGAGGTCGTAGACCAGCGGGATTCCGGTGGGGATGTTCAGGCCGGCGATAGCTTCGTCACTGATGCCGTCGAGGTGCTTGACGAGGGCGCGCAGGGAGTTGCCGTGCGCGGTGACCAGGACGGTCTTCCCGGCCTTGAGGTCTTCCTTGATGTCCGATTCCCAGTAGGGCATCAGGCGGATGAGGACGTCCTTCAGGCATTCGGTGCGCGGGAGGGCGTCGCCGAGGTCTGCGTAGCGGGGGTCGTGCGCCTGGGAGAACTCGCTGTCGTCGTCCAGGGGCGGCGGCGGGGTGTCGTAGGAACGGCGCCACTCCATGAACTGCTCTTCACCGTATTCGGCCAGCGTCTGGGCCTTGTCCTTGCCCTGCAGGGCGCCGTAGTGGCGTTCGTTCAGGCGCCAGTCGCGCTTGACCGGAATCCAGCCGCGGTCGGCCTTGTCCAGGGCGATGTTTGCCGTGTTGATGGCCCGCTTCAGGAGGGAGGTGTAGAGGACGTCCGGGAGAACATTGTTCTCGACCAGGAGCTCACCGCCGCGAGCCGCTTCCTCGCGGCCCTGGTCGTTGAGGTCAACATCCACCCAGCCGGTGAACAGGTTCTTAGCGTTCCATTCGCTGTGGCCGTGGCGCAGCAGAATCAGCTTGTAAGTCATGGTTTTCATCCTAGCCGAGCAGACTGCGGCACCGCCGAGCGTTACATCGGGTGGGCGTAACCGGGGCGGGACGCCGGGGGCGGGACCGTTAGGCTTGTCCGGTGGTGCAGAAAGCTGAACGGGTGGCCGCCGCCCGGACCGGGAGCGGAACCAGGGGCGGAGGCGGTGGCGCCGGCAGCGCCGTCGGCAGGAGCAGCAGGCCGGTTGGAAATGTAACCCGCGGCACCACCAACCCCAACCGGATGCGGCGCCTGGACCGGTGGCTCACGGGGACGCAGGCCTGGCGGCTGCGGCGGGCAGCGGACCCGCTGGTCGTCGACCTCGGGTACGGCGCCTCGCCGGCTACCGCCGTCGAACTGTTCGAGCGTTTGTCCACCGTGCGCACTGATGTCCGTTTGGCCGGGATAGAAATCGAGCCGGCGCGGGTCCGGGCGGCCAAAGCCCTGGAACGGGACGGGCTGAGCTTCCACGTGGGCGGATTCGAGATTCCCGTGCCCGGGCGCCCGGTGATAGTCCGGGCGTTCAACGTCCTCCGGCAGTACGAGGAAGCGGACGTTGAGGCCATCTGGGCACTGGTCCGGGGCCGGCTCGGCCCCGGCGGGCTGTTCATCGACGGCACCTGCGACGAGATTGGACGGCGTGTGACGTGGGTGGCGCTGGACGCCGGCGGGCCGCTGAGCCTGAGCATCTCCATGCGCTTCGGCGGCTTCGCACTGCCCTCGGAGATTGCCGAGCGGCTGCCGAAGGCCCTGATCCACCGGAACGTGCCCGGGGAGAAAATACATGCTTTCCTGCAGGCGCTGGACAAGGCATGGCTGGACGCAGCGCCGCTGGCCGCTTTCGGGAACAGGCAACGGTGGACCGCCATGTGCCGTTCAATGCTCGACGGCGGCTGGCCGGTCCAGGATGGACCGGCCCGTTGGCGGCTTGGCGAGCTAACGGTGGGTTGGGACGCTGTGGCGCCCGCCTAGGGTTGTCTCGTTACACGGCCGTTTGCTACCAGGGGCCGTAGGGGCCCATGTTGCGGCTGCCGCCGCGGCCGGCGTCCTTCACTGCGGGTCGCACGTCAGCGAGGTACACGGAGGCTGCGGTGACCGCCGCGAGCCCGAACAGGCCCAGGGTGCCGAAACCGCCGCCTCCGCCGCCGAAGAGTGAAAGGCCGCCAATGGCCACAGCACCGCCGGTCAATGCCAGCCAGAACGTCTTGGTCCGCTTGGAAACAGCCTCAAAGGCGTTCGCCTTGTGGCGCAGGCAATCAAAGAACGCCCATGCTTCAAGACCAAAAGCCACGAGCGCAAGGATGAAATACACCCAGGTCTCGACGAAGAGAATCAACAGTTTTCCGTCCACGTCCCCAGCCTAGCCGCCCAACGTGTCCAAGGCCTGCTCCAAATCGGCCCAGAGGTCTTCAACGTTTTCAATCCCGACGCTCAGGCGGACCAGGTTGTCCGGCACGCTGACCGGCTCGGCCGCATGGCGGCGTCGTCGTTCAATCAGGGATTCAACCCCGCCCAGCGAGGTGGCGGGCAGCCACAGGTGCAGGGCGCGGACCAGCTTGTCCGCAGCATCGGCCCCGTTGAGGCCGCCGGCAGGGGCGATCTGCACGCACAGGATGGAACCGAAGCCCTTCATCTGCGACTTGGCGCGTTCGTGGCCGGGATCCGTTTCCAGCCCCGGGAACCGGATGCTCTCGATCCGGGGATGGTTGCTCAGCCGCCCGGCAAGGACGGCCGCCGACGCCTGCGAACGCTCGATGCGCAGCGCCAGGGTCCGTAGTCCGCGCAGTGCAAGCCAGGCCTCGAACGGTCCGGCGATGCCGCCGTGGATGATGCGGTGGTGCAGCAGCGTCGCACGGATCGCAGCGTCGGAGGTCACCAGGGCGCCGAGGACGACGTCGGAATGCCCGGCCAGGTATTTGGTCACGGAGTGGAGGACGACGTCGGACCCCAGGCTCAGCGGCTGCTGGACCAGGGGCGTGGAAAAGGTGTTGTCGGTGACAACAATGGCACCTGCCGCGTGGGCTGCGGCGGTCAGGGCCCGGATGTCCGCGATGCCGAGCATCGGGTTGGTGGGGCTTTCCAGCCACAGCATGCTGGCGGGCTTGCCCTCCGCCGGAGCCAGCAGTGCCTTCACGGCGTCGGTGTCCGCAATGTCCACGGTGCGAAGTTCGAACAATCCCTTCTCCGCGAGTTCCGTTGCCATCACCAATGAACCGGCGTAGCTGTGCGAGGGCATCACCAGCACTCCCCCGGCGGGGATCAGGGACAGTGCCGAGCTGACGGCGGCCAGTCCGGAGGCGTACAGCAGCCCCGGAAGGGACGCCCCCTCCAGCTGGCCCAGTGCTTCTTCCAACGGGTCCCAGGTGGGGTTGGAATAACGCCCGTAGCCGCGGTCACCGTCTGCGAGCGGTCCGGTACCGAAATAAGTGGAGGACAGGACGATGGGCGGGTTGACTGGCGCATCGCGTTTGCGGGGCGGGCGGCCGGCGGCCACAACCACCGTTTCAGCCGACAGCGCGGCAGCCTGCTGTTCGGAAAGACTCATGGTCACAGAGTACGTGGGAGGCCCACAACGCAGGAAAGGCGTTACGGTCCGGCACCTACGGTGTCGGTGATTGTCGGTAGGCTGGTCATGTGACTACCCAGAACCCCGGACTGTTCATTGCCTTCGAAGGCGGCGACGGCGCAGGCAAGTCCACGCAGGCCGCAGCACTGGCCGGGGCCCTTCACTCGCGGGGATTCCGGGTGCTGCGCACGCGCGAACCGGGCGGCACGCCGATCGGCGAAAAGCTGCGGTCCCTGGTGCTGGACCACGGCCACGGCCACATCGACGCCCGCACCGAAGCCCTGATCTTTGCCGCGTCCCGCGCGGCCCACGCGGACCAGGTCATCCTCCCCGCCCTCGAGCGCGGCGAGATCGTCCTCACCGACCGTTACATCGATTCCTCGGTGGCCTATCAGGGCGCAGGACGGGACCTCGGAACCGCGGCGGTGCGGGACCTGAACGAATGGGCCACCTCCGGCCTGCAGCCGGACCTCACCGTGCTGCTCGACGTCGACCCCGATCTCGGCCGCCTCCGCCGGACCGCGGGCGACGCCGCCGAAGACCGGATGGAATCAGAAGCCGACGAATTCCACGCCAAGATCCGCACCGCTTTCCTGGACCTCGCCGCTGACCGCCCCGAGCACTACCTGGTGCTTCCGGCCCACCTGCCGGTCGCCGAGCTTGCCGGGCTCATCCTGGCACGGGTGGACTCGCTGATAGGGTCCCGGCAGCTTTCCAGGCAGGTCAGCACAGAAGGCGTGGCCCCGTGACCGTCTGGGATGACCTGCAGGGCCAACCCGCCGTCGTCGCCCAGCTCCGCCAGGCCGCGCAGGGCGAAGGCCTGACCCACGCCTGGCTGTTCACCGGCCCGCCCGGATCCGGCAGGTCCAACGCCGCCAAGGCCTTTGCCGCCGCCCTTAACTGCGACCAGGAGGACGTGACCAGGCGCGGCTGCGGCGAATGCGCGGCCTGCCTGACCATCCTTGGGGAAACACATTCGGATGTGGCATTCGTCCGCACCGAAAAAGTCACCATCACCATTGACGAAGCCCGGGAACTGGTCTCGACCGCCGGAAACCGGCCCTCATCCGGACGGTGGCGGATCATCGTGGTGGAAGACGCCGACCGCATGGCGGAACGAACCACGAATGTGCTGCTCAAGGCCATCGAAGAGCCCACTCCCCGCACCGTATGGATGCTGTGTGCGCCGTCCCCGGCGGACGTCCTGGTCACCATCCGTTCCCGCTGCCGGCCGGTGGCGCTGCGGCTCCCCCCGGCCGCCGACGTCGCGGCTCTGCTGGTGAGGCGCGACGGCGTGGATCCGGCTCTCGCCGAGCGCGCCGCCCGCGCGGCGCAAAGCCACGTCGGCATTGCCCGCCGCCTCGCCCGCGACGCCGACGCCCGCGAACGGCGCATGGAAACCGTCCGTTTCCCGCTGGGACTGCGGGGCATCACCGCAGCGGTCCTGATGGCCGAAAAGCTGGTGAAAATCGCCACCGAGGAAGCCAACAGCTCCAACGAAGTGCGCGACGCCGAAGAAAAGGCAGCGCTCCTGGCCACGCTCGGCGCTCCGGAGAGCGGCACCCTGCCGCCGGCCATGAGAAGCCAGATCAAACAGCTGGAGGATGACCAGAAGCGGCGCGCGAAGCGCTCCATCACCGATTCACTTGACCGGACGCTCACGGACCTGCTCTCGTTCTACCGTGACGTGCTGATCATCCAGATGGGGAACGCCGTGGAACTGGTGAACGTTGAACTCAAGAGCGAGCTGGCTGAGTTTGCCGCCCGTTCAGGTCCGGAGGCAACACTGGCCCGCATGGATGCGATCAACAAGGCCCGCCAGCGGATCACCACCACCAACGTTGCGCCCCTGCTGGCCATTGAATCCATGGCCGCGAGCCTGATCTAGTGCCGCCGCATGTCCCCCGAGCCCACGCCAAGTCCCTCAAGGAGCCCTGCATGAAGCCTGCCCGACGTCTGCCCCTACGGTCCCGGTCCGGATCGGCCGCGGCCAAGGCAGCTGCTGGCACCCTGGCCGTGTTGCTCGCGTTGACGGGCTGCACCCTGCTGGGCCAGTCCGACGGCGGATCAGCCGGCGGGAGCACAGGCAAAGCCGACCCTTCCATCGCGGAGGCGGCTCCCGAAGAGCTCCGGAGCTTCTACTCCCAGGAGGTCTCCTGGACGTCCTGCGAGGACAAGCTCGAGTGCGCCAAAATCAAGGTGCCCGTGGACTACAGCAAGCCCGAGGGCGACAGCATCGAGATCGCGGCCCTCAAAATGAAGGCAACGGGCAAAAAGACCGGCAGCCTGCTGGTCAACCCCGGCGGCCCGGGCGGCTCCGGCTACGACTTCGTCAAGGATGCCGGCGCGACGAACATTTCCAGTGAAGTGCGCGCCAAGTACGACCTGGTGGGCTTCGACCCCCGCGGCGTGAAGCGGTCATCCCCCGTCACCTGCCTCACTGACCAGGAACGCGACGAATCCCGCGCAAAGAACTACGACCTCAGCTCGGACGCCGGCCTGGCGGCCGCCCTCGCCGACAACAAGGCAACTGCGGCCAAGTGCGCCGAAAAGACCGGCCCGGTGCTGGCGCACGTGGACACCGTCAGCGCCGCCAAGGACCTGGACATCCTGCGGGCCGTGGTCAACGACACCAAACTGAACTACCTGGGCTACTCCTACGGCACCTTCCTGGGTTCCACCTACGCTTCCCTGTTCCCGGACAACGTGGGCCGCATGGTGCTTGACGGAGCCCTGGACCCTTCGCTCAGCAACGAGGAGCTCACCAGCGGCCAGGCCCGAGCCTTTGAGAAGGCAATCCGCGCCTACGTGCAGAAGTGCCTCGGGGACAAAGACTGCCCCCTGAGCGGCACCGTGGACAGCGGTGTCCAGCAGATCCGTGACGTGGTGCAGGCCGTGGACGCCAACCCGCAGCGCGCCCAGGACGGCAGGCTGGTCACCGGGTCCGCCTTCGTCAGCGGCCTGATCCTCCCGCTCTACAACGACGACAACTGGCCCCTGCTCACCCAGGCGCTGGACGCGGCCCTCAAGGGCGATCCCTCACCGATGCTGCGGCTCGCCGACTTCGGTGCCGACCGCGATCCGAGCGGCAAGTACACGTCCAACAGCGCCTTCGCCTTCAACGCCATCAACTGCCTTGACTACCCCATGGTGACGGACCCCGCCGCCATGCGGGCCGAAGAGCAGAAGCTCCGGCAGGAATCCCCCACCCTGGGCTACTTCTTCGCCTACGGCGGCACCAACTGCCAGGACTGGCCCTATAAGAGCATCCGCACGCCGGCACCCGTGGAGTACCCGGGCTCGGCACCCATTGTGGTGGTGGGCACCACAGGTGATCCCGCGACCCCGGTGGAATGGGCCGGCGCCCTCCGCAAGCAGCTGGGCAACGCTTCCCTGGTGACATGGAAGGGCGAAGGGCACACCGCTTACGGCCGCTCGAACAGCTGCGTCACCGATGCCGTGGACGGCTACTTCCTGACCGGCGAGGCACCCGCGGACAACACGCAGTGCTAGGCCGGGTGCCTGCCGCCCTGGCGTAACGGGCTACGCGGAACGTCGCGCCAGCAGCTGCGGCACGTCACAGATGGACTGCACGACGGCGGTGGCACCCGCCGCGCGCAGCGCCGGCTCCCGGTGCGCCCCGGTAAGGACCCCGGCCACAGTGGTGGCGCCGGCGCGCAGTCCCGATTCGATGTCCGCGCAGCTGTCACCCACGACGGCAACGCTCCGGACGTCGTCCAGGTCCAGCGCCAGGACGGCCGTCAGGATCATGTCCGGATAGGGCCTGCCCCGCCCAGCGTCGGCGGGGCAGAGGCTCAGGTCTGCCAGTCCCATCCAGCCCAGGCTCTCCAGCACCATGTTCTGCGTGTGGCGGCCGAACCCGGTGGCAAGGCAGACCATGATGCCTGCTTCGCGCAGCCAGCCAATGGCGTCCTCGGCGCCGGGAACCGCCCGGATGATGCCGTCGGCTATCAGTTCATCGCAGCTGCGCTCAAAGAAGGTGTTCGCTGCCGCGGCCCTCGACCGCTCCTCGAACAGGTGGTTGAACACGGCGAGTTTTGACATCCCCGAGGTGTCCCTGGCGTACCGAAGCATGCGCTCAAACTGCACAGATCCTTCCGCTACGCCCTGGTCGGTAAGGGTGCGGGTCATGGCACGCTCCAACAGGCCGCCGTCGAAAACTGTTGTTCCCACCATCGCCAGCACAGCCAGCCGGACTCCCTGCCGGCCATCCCGGGCGGCCCACGGCAGCGTGGGGTCCAGCGCGGAGGCTGCGTGCCGTGCGGATGTGTCTGCTGTGTCCGGAGTCATGGCCCAAGCCCCTTCGCTGAGAAGCGCCCGCCGACGCGGCCGCATTTGGTCGTTCCACAGTGCGGGCCCTTCGGGACCCGTTGCTGAACCCGCCCCGACCGCCGGGTGAACATCCAGACAACGTCCGCCACGGCCATTCTGCGGGCGCCTGATCCGCTCATTTTGACCCGGGCAAGGGACTCTATTACAGTTGTCTCTTGCATGATCCGCCCGGTTCTTCCGGGAATTTCATGCGGTGCTTCCTTAGCTCAGTCGGTAGAGCGTTTCACTCGTAATGAAAAGGTCATCAGTTCGATTCTGATAGGAAGCTCGGGATAAACCCCGGACAGCCCCTAAATCTAGGGGTTTCCGGGGTTTTTCGCTGGTTAAGCCGAAGTCCTCGCGAAGGTCCAGGGCACACTTATGGCACACTTTGGTCTCCCTCCATCCGATTTCCATCTTCAAATGTGGGGCGATTCTAGCCGCGCATCAAGGACATGCTGCCGGATCCGGCGCTACTGTGAGCCGATGATTAGGGACACGACGCCAGCCGAATGGGCAGAGGGCCCTGCTTGAAAACTCAGGCACCTCCCGGAGCAGATTACGTTGGCTTCGGCTGCGGACGAAGCGGGTTCAATGCGCACCCTGGAGGGGCTCGATTCACGCCGCCTGACCCCGACCGGAAGGCGGATCCTCGTCGAACGCGTTTTGGGCGGCCGTCCGATTGCGCATGTGGCCAAAGAACTGGGCATCTCCCGGACCTGCGCCCACCGCTGGATCAGCCGGTACCGGGCCCATGGTTGGGACGGTCTTCAAGATCGCAGCTCCAGGCCAAAATCATGCCCGCACGCCACCCCGGCGAACATCGTTGACTACACCCGGCTCGCTTACGCCGAGGTCCTGCCCGACGAGAAAGGCCCGACCTGCGCCGGGTTCCTCACCAGGCCCGCGGCCGTCATGGCAGCCAACGGACGCAGAAAGGCTGAACGTGGCGTCGCGGACCAGCCACGCGGGGTTAGGGCAGATGTCCCCATGGCTGCAAGAGACAGGGACGCCAGAGAATGATGGAGGCGCCTCCGTTGGGCACCCGGATGACAAGTCCGCTAGCAAAAGTGACTGGGGAACATCATGAAACTCACGAAGCATAAAACAGCTACTGCCGGAGCCGTTCTGGCTCTGGGGGCCAGCGCATTTCTTGCGGGCGCGCCCGCTGCCAACGCTTCAGGTACAGGTACAGCATGCCCATCAGAACGGGTGTGCTTCTACTTCAATTCCGATTTCCAAGGGGCACGGGCCGACTACGCCTACAGCGACGCAGGCCTGGGCAACGAACTGTTCACAGATGGCCCGGCTGGCCGGAACGGATGGGGCGTCCAAGTCAACAACAACGCCGCATCAGTGATCAATAACACCGGCAAACACCTCTACTGGTACAAAGACGCCAACTGCGATTACAGAGGCGGGTCTGGCGTGCTGCCCCCCGGCTCGCGTGTGAACCTGTCCGCCATCAACGCTAAAAACGACATTTCTTCGATCTTTTTATGGGGGTCTGATGGCGGGGCGGAATGCATCCAACGGGACCAGTCCTGGGCTTAGCCCAACACTGCACCGAGGCAGCAATGCCGCCTCCTCCCAAGGCAATGCCAAAACCTGCGCACCAACCGCAACACCTGGGTTCACTAGAAATTGAGTGACCAGAAAAACACACGGAAGGCCGGCACCCGTCATGTGAGTGCCGGCCTTCATGTTGACTGGGGGAACGTACCGAAGCCAGCCCGACGATCCTCACGAACCGCACAGAAACGAATAACGACACCCCTATTGCCGCGTAGTCGCAGGCACGACCGGCCTTAACCCAGCGGGTCGCCCAAAAGAACCTCGGCCGCCGACCTGGATGGCGCGCAGCTCCCCGGTCTTTATCAGGCCCCGGATGAGGCTCGTCTTCACGTTCAGCTCTTCGGCTGCCTGCTTGATCGTCAGAAAGCGGCGCTTTACGGGCTCGTCGGTCACCCGGCACCCCTATGCGCGGACATGGGCGCCCCCTAGTAGTCGATGGCTTTCCGGTCGATGGACTTCAGCGCGGCGAGGCGGGCTTCCACTTCGGTCTGCTCGCCGAGGTCTTCCAAAGAGGCGAACTGGGCCTCCAAGGATGAGGCGGCGAGTTCCTGCCGGCCACGGACCGTGGCCTCCTGGCGGCGGATATTCTCTTCGTACCGGCCGATGGCCGACGTCGGGTCGCCGGCGTCCAGGGCCTTGAGGGCGTCGTTGACCTGGGATTGCGCGGCGGCGACCCTGGCCCGGTTGACCAGCTGGTTTCGTTTGGCGGTCAGCTCCCCGAGCTTGCCCCTCATCTGGTCCAGACCGTGCTTGAGCTGGTCGACGACCTGGTTCTGCGCGGCCAGGCCGGGCGCATGGGACTTGGCGGTGGATTCGGCGGACATCTGCCGCTGAAGAGCGAGCCTGGCGAGGGCGTCGAACTTGTCGGCGTCAACGCCGTTTCCGGCGGCCCGGAACTCGTCAGCTTTGCGGGAGGCGGCGACCGCCTTGTGACCCCAGGTGTTGGCGTCGTTGACGGCGCGGGCGTGGTCGTCCTCGGCCATCCGGAGATTGCCGATGGTCTGGGCGACGGCAGCCTCAGCCTCCCGGATGTTCGCCGAGTAGTCCCGGACCATTTGGTCCAGCATCTTCTGCGGATCTTCCGCGGAATCCAGGAGGGCGTTGATGTTGGCCTTCGCGAGCTGGCCGACGCGGGCGAAAATACTCTGCTTCACGGTGTCTTTCTATCGGTGTGGCAATTCGGATTCTATGTGTACGGCAGGGCCAGAGACCAGACGCGGGGATCCGGCACTGGCTGCCTATCCCAGCTGCCCGGCTCCTTAGAGCGGACCGTAGCCGGCGTTGCCGTACGGGTCCCGCCAGGTGGCCAGGTCGCCTTCCACAGCCCTCCGGAGGTGCGGGTCCGTGTGGAGCCGCCGGCGGAAGGACTGGCGGGCCCGGCCCATCACCGCCGAGGGGACCAGAATGCAGGCCGTCAGGAGGGCCACGAGGAGCAGGTACGCACCGACCAGCGCAACAACGGTGCCGCGCTCTTCGGCCGAAGGAAGGGTTGCTGCCATGCCTGCGCCCGTGAGGCCGGCCAGGACGGCCACCATGGTGATGCCGCCGCGGGCGCTGCCGGGGCCTCGGGTGATGAGGGCCGTATCGGTGCTGGGGACGGTGGCGCGGACCCGTTTCCAGGCCAGCAGCCCGGCGACGGTGAGAGCGGCGCCGATCAGGCCCAAAACCAGCACCCAGACGGGATTCCCGGTCAGGACTGAGACGAAACCGCCCGTGAGGACAAGGACGGGTCCGCCGCTGATCGCGCTGCTCCAGGCGGCCGCCAGGGTTCCCTGGGCATCGGCCAGTTGCCGGAGCCGGGACGGGGCGTTCGGCGGGCTGACCCTGGCCAGGTCCGGGGAGAGCCAGTAATCCAAGGGATGGGCCGGCTGCATCCTTGCAGGTGTGTGAGTCATCAACTTCTGCCTTCTGAGTGGATGGTTACTGTCCTAACTCCGCATCTCAACTGCAGCACGTTCGCGGCGGATTCGAGCTGGCAGTCCTGGTCTTTGATCCGCGGCCAGCCCGAAAGCTCAGGAGCGCTATTGGCCCGCTTGTAGTGGAACTCGTCGTGCTCGGTGTAGACGACGACGCTGTCGCCGTCGAACCCGTCCTGTTTGATGAGTACGGACTGCCCGTCCGCGGCTGTAACCTTTACGGTGTCCCCGATGCCGAATGCGCCCAGGGCCGTGAAGATGAAGATCAGGCCGACGCACGGCACGGCAGCCGCGGCCGCGGTCACTATGGTCCAGCCGATGATGCGCCGTGGTGCCCTTTTGGTGATGCGGCCGGTCATTGCCGGGAGCAGGAGAGACAATCCAACGGCGCCAGACAGGAGCGCCATGATCAGGAACCAGGACGCGACGGAGTCCGCAGGGATGCCGACGTAGAGGAACAGGTCCTTCCGGGCGGCGGCCCCGTACGCCTCACTGATGGCAAGGTCTGCCCAGGTACACAGAGCCGCTGTGACGATAAGGGCGCTCCCCCAGACTTCTCTGCGTTTCATGGGTTGGACTGGTCCGAGCGCTGACCGGTAGCCAAAGCCAGAGCATCCTCTATCGTCTGTGTCGGCGCCACGACCGGCGCAGGAGCGGGGGCTGGCGGCGGCAGCTCACGAAGGATTGCAAGGCAGAGCCCTCCCCAAAACTCGATTCGCACTGATTCACCCAATATCTCGCTGGACGCGTCCGGCTAGTGCCAGCCTAGCGGACACTGGCTGCGTCATGGTGGCGCCGGTCAGGATGGCAAAGATACGTTACCGTCTGCATCATCCCGCCCTGGGTTTGGTCAGCGGTGGGTGGATGTGCCGGTCGGTGGCGGTGAACAAGGCTGCCGGGGCGCCTGTGGCCGCTTGTGACTTCCTGCCGGTGTCTTCGAGCTGGGGCATCATCTTGCGGGTGAAGTTCCCCGCTGTCAGAGTGGTGTTCCACACAGCGTCGTAGACGGTGCGGAGCTGGGTCATGGTGAACTCGGCGGGCAGCAGCCGGGCGGCCACGGTGGTGTATTCCATTTTTCCGGCGAGCCGGTTCAGTCCGTCGCGCAGGATGGCGGCGTGGTCGAACGCGAGGTTCCCGCTATCGAGCACGTCGTGGACCGGGTGCCAGGCTGCGGATGAGGCGTCAGTTCCGGCGGAGATCTCCGGCAGGGCCTGGCCGTCGGTGGCCAGTAATGCCAGATGTGCCACGGAGACCACCCGCATTCTGGGGTCCCGGTCCGGATTGGTGTAGGTGGCCAGCTGCTCGACGTGCACCGGCAGCTGCCCCAAATCCAGGCTGGTTTCTTCGGCGAGCTCCCGGTATGCGGCCTGTTCAGCGGATTCCTGGGGGCCGACGAATCCGCCGGGAAGCGCCAGCGCGCCTTTGAACGGGTGGCCGCCGCGGCGGACGAGGGCGGTGTGCAGCACTCCCCCGGATACCGCGAAGACCACCAGGTCGGCCGTCAGTGCGATCGAGGGGTAGTCCTTGGGCTTGTAGCTGTCCAGGAACTCCTTCTCGGCCTTTGAGTTGCGGCTCATACCGCCGCTCCTTCCAGGACGGTGCGGGTAGCCCAGGGAGGCGAAGTGAATTTGCTCCGTTGCATGAGGATGAGCTCGATGATCTCGACGGCGGTCTGCTTGCGGCGTTCGTGGTCGCCGCTGACCAGGATCCAGGAGTGGCCTTCTGCGGTCAGGGCCTCCTTGAACCATTCGGTCATTTCGGCCCGGCGGTGTTCGCCTTCGCGCCACCCGTCGTCTTCGAATTCCACACCTTCGTGATCGGTGATCAGGTACAGGTCCCGGGGCGGCAGGTTGCTGGCGGCGAGGTAGGAACCGTAGCTGCGTTCGCCGATGTAGAACCGTTCCCAGAGGGTGGTGGCCAGTGAGTCGGTGTCGGCGATAACCAGCGGACAGGCATCAGCCGCGGCGTTCTCCATCTCATTCTGCCGGGTCGCGATGCGGCCAAAGTCCTGCTCATTCCAGACCATGTCCTCAAGGACGGCTTCCGGCATCTTTGCGCGCAGGGCGTCGAACTTTTCGTACGTGTAGTCGCGGCCGTATTCGGGGACATCTGTGATCCCGGGAAACCGTGGCCGGTAGTGCTCGGTGAGCGCCTCGGCCAAGGTGCTGGTACCGCTGGATTCGGCGCCGACGAGGATGATCCGGGTGGCCAGGCCCTGCCGGGCAGTGCCGATAATGAAGGGCCAGGCGGACCCGAGGTCATCCCGGCAGAGTGTCCCGCTGATCGGGAACGTGGTCCGTGACTGGTCCACGAGGACGTGCTCGGCACCGAACGCCTGGGCGAGCTGGGCCCCGTATTCTTCGGAGCTGAACACCGCCTCGACTTCTGTCACCCCGCGGGTCTTCAGGGCCAGGCGCATCAGTTCGCTCTGCGCCTTCCAGATCTCCTCGGAGTCATAGTCTTCCGGGCAGTCGTTGGGCATCCCGATAACGTGCACTCCGGCGATGTCCTCGAACTCTGCCGCCAGCCATATGGTCCGGTCGGCGACGGTGATGGACTCGAAGCGGTTGCCCAGGACCAGGACCGAGACGTTCTCGGACTGTGCGGCGGCGGTGTTGATCAGGTGGGCGTGGCCGGCGTGCGGCGGGTAGAACTTGCCGATGACCATGGAGTTCTTGTACATCTCAGGCTCCTGCCGTGACGGGCTCGGGAGAGGCGGCCGGGGCTTGCAGGGTGCGTGTGCGCTTCCAGTCGATGAGTCCGTAGATGCACAGGGCGAGGAAGCCGATGTAGAGGATTGCAGTGAGCGTCAGGCCGCGGCTGAAGTACAGCGGGATGGAGACAACGTCGATGAGGATCCACACGTACCAGTGCTGAAAGATCTTCTTCGCCTGCCCGTACGTGGCGACCAGGGAGGCGGTCAAGGCGAATGCGTCCGGCCAGGGCACTACAGAGTCGGTGCCGTGGGTGAGGATCATGGCGACCCCGGCCGTACCTGCCACGGTGGCGCCCAGTCCGAGGATCATCTCCTTGGGGTTGGCATCCCGGATGGGAAGGTCGTTCGTGCCGTCGGTGGCGGCGTTGCCACGGATCCAGTTGTACCAGCCGTAGATGGCGACGGCGGCGAAGATGATCTGCAGGACGGTTTCGCCGTAGAGGCCGGCGCCCAAGAACAGGACGATGAACGCCAGGTTGTTCAGGATGCCTATGGGCCAGTTCCACAGTTTCTGCCGGGCGACCCCGTAGACGCAGGCGGCGCCGGTGACGAAACCGATGATCTCGATCCAGCTCACGGGGTTGCCGAGGAGGTTGGGGATGGCTGCGGAGTTCATCCAGTCGAGCAGGGCATTCATGTCGCTCCCATCATTGTTATCAAGCTGACAATAATCACCTTAACAGCATTATTGTCATTGTGATAACAATCCTCGGGGTAACTTCCGTCACGTCGAACTAGAGGCCGGGGCCGACCGCACTCTCCGGCGGTACCTGATGTTGTTGACAAGCGAGACTGCGCTGGCCAACAGAAGAATCCAGCCGGGCAGGGAGATGACGATCACTTGCCGTGTTGCCTTGTCATCGTACGGAATCTGAAGGGTTCCGCTGATGTCGTCGGGGTGGTACGCGACCTCGATCGGATCACCGATTTCGTGTGCACAGGGCTCGGCTCCGAGGCCGGGACGAGTCCGGTAGGCAACTCCGTCGACGATCAGCTCGGCGATCGGTGAGCAGATGCCCTTGGAGGCAATCTCCTGGTCGACGACGGTTCCGTTAGTGAACACGCTGCCTTCCTGGGGAGTGTGGCTGTTGAAAGTGATCACCCAGAGGATGCCGATGATGATCCCTGCGATGGATAAGCGGGGCCCGAAGTGCGGCTCCTTGATGGGTGGCCGCGTTGGTGCTGATTCGGTGTCCATCACGCTCCAGGGGTCTTCCGAGGTCGGTGCTCTCCATAAGGAGACATGCGTAGATCAGTATTCCCCATAGACGAGGGTGGATCACGTGCGCTGCAGGCGCTTCGTCACCGAGGTTTGAAGGTGACCCCTCCGATGAGCCCTGCCAGTGCTGCCGGGAGGGCGAACAGGCCAAAGATCTGCGGCATCAACGACGGCGGCGTGGTGATCATCGTGGCCAGGCCCACCAGCGCCACCGGTGCCGCAACGCAGAGCGTTACCCAGAGCGGATACTGCCGGATCTGGGACCAGACGGCCGCGGCAATGGAGGCGGCCGATCCTGCGAGCATGAACAGCCTGCCGACTCGCAGCCGCTCTACAAACTCGGGTACCGGCTCGTAGGCGAACAACATTGTCCGTTCCAGGGAAATGCCCGTCATGATGATGGAGACTCCGACCAACGCCGCCCACGGCAACGCCCGGCTCCTCCACCACCGGCGGACAACGTAGCGTTCGCCACTCGGTGAGTTCGTCACCCTGTGATCTTATCCGCTGGTCGGTCCACGGCGGCCGGCAAAAGCGACCGGCGAAAAGCAGGAGCTATTGTGTTCCTGCCGGCCGTCCGAAACCCTTGAGCTGTGAAACCGCATCCTTCTGGCCAGGCTGCTCCAGGCCGCCGGGCGCTGCCGGGCTCGCCGTGGAGAATGGTGCTTGGATTCGGTCTGGTCAGCCTGGCCGTCGATGCAGTGTCCGACGGCGCACGTCCCCTCGCCGGTCCCCTGCTGGCCCAGCTCGGTGCCTCCGCTTTAGTGGTTGGACTGGTCACCGGCGCCGCCGAAGCCGCAGCCCAGGGGCTCCGGCTGATCTTCGGCCCATGGGCGGACCGCACCGGCAAATATTGGACTTTCACGATTGCGGGTTATGCGCTGACCGTCCTGTGTGTTCCCTTGCTCGCTGTTACCCCCGTTGCGGGTGCAGCGGGGCTGGTGTTGGCATCCGTCCTGATCATTGGCGACCGCGTCGGCAAGGCCGTGCGCAGCCCTGCGAAGACTGTCCTGCTTGCCTCCGTTGCCGTGCCGATCGGGCGTGGGCGAGGTTTCGCCGTCCACAAGTCACTGGACCTTGCCGGCGCGTTTGCAGGGCCCCTGATCGCCTCCGCGGTCATCGCTGCCACCGGATCTCTGTGGCCGGCCTTTGCGGTCCTGGCTGTTCCCGGGGCCTTTGCCATGGCCCTCCTGTTCCGGCTGCGGAGCCGTGTATCAGAACCGCAGCGAGCGGCGGAGCACGAAGTACCGGAGGCGCCTGACACCCCGGGCGCCCGGGGACATGCTGACAAACCGGCGGAACGCCTTTCCAGCGTGTTCCTCCTCTTCGCCCTCTCCGCCTTCTTCTGGAGTGCGGGCCTGGTGGCCTTCGGTGTCATCGCATTCCATCTGACGGCTGCGGTTGATGTCCCTGTTTCCGCGGTCCCGCTGGTTTACGCGGCTGCCATGGCGGCGGCGGCGCTGGGAGCCCTCGCCAGCGGATACGGCTACGACCGCGCCGGGGGTGCCGTGCTCCTGGTCCTGCCGGCCCTGGTCGCTGTGATCCCGGCGCTGGCGTTCTCCGCCACCATGGGGCCGGTGCTGGCCGGGATCCTCGTGTGGGGCGTCGCCACGGGCATCCAGGACTCAACCGTCAAGGCGCTGGTGGCCGATCTGGTGGCGCCTGCCAGGCAAGGGACGGCCTATGGAATCTTCGCCGCCTTCGAAGGAGGCGGCGCACTCGCCGGCGGAGCCTTGTACGGCGCGCTGTACGGCTCCCGTCCTGCGCTCATTGCCGCCGTGGCGGCCCTGCAGGCAGTGGCGATGGTTCTGCTGGTAGCCACAGTCGTCCGGTCACGCCGCCGCCCCGGTGCGGAGCCGGGCCCCGGTGCGCAGCCGGGCCCGGAGCCTGAATGACAGCTTCCGGAGTTCACCAAAAGCCAGCACCGCGGACGCCAGCAGAACGCACATTCCCCATTGGCGGGCATCCATGGACTCCGTCCCGAAGGCCCTCTGCAGAAACGGCACCTGAACCACGGCGACCTGGAGAACAACGGCCACTGCGACCGCACCCCACAGCCACTTGTTGACGAACAGGCGGTGAAAGGCGCTGGAGGTCTCGGAACGGGAATTGAACGCATTGAACAGCTGGGCGAACACCAGGGTGGTGAACCCGGCGGTACGCGCCACCTGCAGGGAATCATCGCCTTCCACCAGTCCGCCCGGCAGGAAGATGTCAATGCTGAGCAGGGACGCAAGCCCCATGACTAGGCCCACCGACAGGATTCCGGACCACATCCGACGCCCGATGATGCGCTCCGTGCCCTGACGGGGTCTTCGGGCCATGACGTCGTCGATCTCAGGGTCCACACCCATGGCGAGCGCCGGCCCGGAGTCCGTCACCAGGTTGATCCAGAGGATCTGGGTGGCGAGCAGGGGCAGCGCAAGGGCTTCTCCGGGGGCGCCGGCCAGCCCCAGCGCCCCGGCAAAAACGACGCCGAGGAACACTGTGAACACCTCGCCCATGTTGGAGGACAGGAGGTAGCGCAGGAATTTTTCGATGTTCTCGAATATGATGCGGCCCTGGCGGACGGCCGAGACAATGGTGGCGAAGTTGTCATCGGCCAGGATCATCTTGGACGCTTCCTTGGTCACCTCGGTCCCGGCGATGCCCATCGCAATGCCAATGTCCGCAGACTTCAGCGCCGGCGCATCGTTGACCCCGTCCCCCGTCATGGCCACAACGTTGCCCTGCGCCTGGAGGGCATCAATGATCTGCAGTTTGTTCTGCGGGGCCACCCGCGCGTAAACCGAGGCGGAAGCCGTGACGGCGCGCAGCCCTTCCTCGTCCAGCCCATCAAGCTCCGCCCCGGTGACAGCCCGCTCGCCCGCATGCGCTATCCCCAGGTCACCGGCAATCCGCGCCGCACTGAGCGGGTGGTCTCCGGTGATCATCAGCACCCGGATCCCGGCGTGCTGGGCGGCGGCCACCGCAGCGGCGGCCTCAGCCCGGGGAGGGTCGATGATGCCCACCACTCCGAGGTAGACGAGGGTGCTCTCATCAGCTTCGTCCAGCACCTCGAGTTCGTGCCTGTCCTCGTCCCCATACCGGCGATAGGCCACGCCGAGCGTCCGGAAGGCCTGTGCGGACAAGGCATCCACCGCCGCGAGCGCCTGTTCCCGGCGCCTGTCGTCCAGCGGGACAATGCGCTCCCCCACCTGCAGCCCGGTGCAGCGTCCGAGCAGCACGTCAGGGGCACCTTTGGTGATGAGGGACAGGGTGCCCAGCTCCTTGTGGTGGGCTACCGCGGACATCAGCTTCCGCTCCGAGGTAAACGGCACCTCGCCGTGGCGTTCGTATTCGCCGACGCGCTCGGTAACCCCTTCCAGCTTGCGGGCCGCAACGAGGAAGGCAGCTTCGGTGGGGTCCCCCTGGATCTCCCACTCGCCGTCGTGCTCCCTCAGCTGTGCGTTGTTCGCGAAGGTGCCCCCGGCAAGGACCAGCCCCGCTTCAAGGAGCACAGCCGGATCAATTTCGTCGCGGCCGTCCTGGCGGGCACCGCCTTCGGGCCGGTACCCGACCCCCGTCAGTTCCACCTCGCCCGAGGCCGTGACAATCCGGCCCACCGTCATCTCGTTCCTGGTCAGTGTGCCCGTCTTGTCCGAGGCGATCACCGTCGCAGAGCCGAGAGTCTCCACCGAGTGCAGTTGCTTGACGACGGCGTTGTGGCGGGCCATGCGCTGGACGCCCAACGCCAGCACTACGGAAAGGATGGCGGGCAGCCCCTCCGGGACAGCCGCAACGGCCAGCGATACGCCGAGGAGCAGGACGGTCACCAGATCGCCCAGTGAGGCAATTCCGTTAACCGCGACCACGGTGGCCATGACGACGACGGCGATGACGATCACCGTAATGCCCAGCAGCCGGCTCACTCCCGCAATTTCCTTTTGGAGCGGCGTGGGCTCGGCGACCGTCCGTTCCAGCATGCCGGCGATGGCGCCGACCTCTGAATCCATGCCCGTTCCGGTCACCACTGCGCGGCCTACACCCTGGGCGACGGCCGTGCCTTTGAAGACCATGTTCAACCGGTCCCCCAGCGGGACACTGCCGGTCAAGGTGGCCGGGTCCTTGAAGACCGGTTCGCTTTCTCCCGTCAGCGAGGCTTCGCTGACACGTAACGACGTGGCGGTGAGCAGGCGGGCATCCGCGCCCACGGCGTCGCCTTCACTCAGTGCAAGGATGTCGCCGTGGACGAGTCCGGCTGAGGGCACCGTCTTCAGCTCACCGTCGCGCAGGACGGTGGAGTTGGCCGCGGTCATGACCTTCAGGGCAGCCACGGCGTTCTCGGCTTTGTTCTCCTGGACGTAGCCCAGTACCGCATTGAAAAGGACCACTGCACTGATCACGAGGGCATCGACCGGAACGCCGCGGGCGCCTTCCACTGCCCAGGCCACGACTGAAATTGCGATGGCTGCCAGCAACAGGTAGATCAGCGGATCCTGGAACTGGGACAGGACCCGTCGCCACCACGGTTGCGGCGGCGCGGACTCGAGTTCGTTGGGACCGTCGCGCGCCAGCCGGCGTGCGGCTTCGTCAGAGGCGAGGCCGGTACCAGGGTCAACGCCATAAGCGGCCACCGCCTCGACGGCATCGCGGATGTGCCAGGGGCCGGCATCGTGGGATACCGCCTGGCGGGGAGCATCCGTCATGCCGCTGTCACCCACATGCCCCCACACTTGCCCACCGTCCGGGGCGGCGCAAGGGGCCAAGGGCCCCCACCCTAATTCGACTTAGCGGCCTGCCCACACCGATGCGGCCCCGGAGTGGCCGGTGATGATGCTCTGGTAGATCAACACCGCTCCCGCAACCGCTCCGGCGGCCAGCAGGGCAATCCGCACTGCGCGGTTGCTCCGCAGCCGGCCCATGAAACCCCGGGCCCCCAGGAGGTCAAGCCGCCGGGCAAAAGGTTCGTAGGTGACCGCCAGCGTCATCGCGACCACCACAAAGAAGGCCACGGCAAGATACTTCAGGAGGTCGCCTTGTTCAACGTGTTCGTGGAGGAGGCGCGAGGCCGGCCTGGTCTTTTCCAACTGCTCACCTGCCTGCGCGGTGAGCAGCGTCAACGGGACCAGTCCCAGGGACAGCACCCCCAGCGGCCACGCCAGATGCCGGCGCGCGGCGCGCCACGCGGCGTACACGATGGCCGCCAGCCCGGCGAGCGGAGCCAGGACCACGACGCCGTGGATGAGTAGGATATGGGCGGGCAGCCCGGCAATTTCGATCATTCGAGTTCCTCCACGACGACGTTGATACCCGGTGGTTCGATGGGCTGACACGCTGACGCCAGCACCGGACCCCTATGATGCTCGCATGGGAGAGCAACAATTCGTGGAAATTGCCTCCGCACTCTACCGGCTTCCCCTCGAGGGATTCGTGGCGGCCCGGACAGCGGCGGCGAAGACTGCTGCTGCGGACGGCGGGCGTGACCTTGCCGAGGCTGTCCGCGCACTGCCCAAGCCGTCCGCGGCCGCCTGGGCGGTGAACATGCTCGCTGTGCACCGCCCGGACTCGCTGCGCGAGCTCGCAGAGCTGGGAGCCGCCATGCGCAGGGCCCAGGAAGACCTCGACGCCGGCGCACTCCGCACGCTCTCGCAGGAGCGTCGCCAGCTCCTCAGCCGCGTGATGGGAACGCTGCGTGAGGTGGCGGAACAGCAGGGCCGCAAAGTGAGCGCCGCCGTCGCAGCGGAGGCCGAAGCGACGTTGCGGGCTGCCACTGTTGACGAGGGTGCCGCGGCAGCCGTGCGGAGCGGCCGCCTGCTCAGGGTGCTGTCGGCGGACGGCGTGGACCGGGTGGATCTCCGGGAGGCAATGGCGGCCCCGGGCGGCCCCGCGCTGCCCGCAGAGCCGCCGTCGGATGCCGGCCTGTCCGTGGAGGCCGCTCCGCCGGACAGCATCCCGGCGGCAGCTTCCGCTGAAAAACCGCGGTTGAAGGCGGTGGGGACGAAGCGCCCGGCTCCCACGCCGTCGGCGGTCGAACGCGCCGCGGCGCGCCTGGCCGAAGCTGAAGAGGCTGCCCGGTCGGCGGCAGAGGAAGCCCGGGACCGCACATCGGAATTCGAGGAGGCCGCCCAGGCAATGACACGTCTCGGCGAAGAAGCGCGCAGCCTTCGCGAGCGCCTCAAGAAGGTGGACGAGCAATTCGACCTTGCAAGGAAACAGCAGGCTGCCGCTGCCGCCCGGATGCAACTGGCAGTCCGCGCCGCGGAAAAGGAGCAGCGCGCGGAGGTTCTCGCCCGGGAGAGGGTGCTCCGGCTTCGCAACACGCCGGACTGAGTGGCCTTTTCTGTCAGAGGCCGGTTGCACACTGGATTCATGGACAAGAACCTCAGCACCAGCCAGGCAGCCACTCCGGGGCACCTCGGCGGCGACGCCGCGGGGCACCGCGAATTCCACGTCACCTACTTTGATGCCGACTGCGGCTTGATCCGTACGGAAGCGTTCGACACCCTGCCGGAAGCAGAGCGGTTTGCCAGCCGGAACGTCTCCGACGAGGACGGCTGGGCAGTGATCGATGCCGTTCCGGCGGAGCAGGGACGGCTGGCAGCCTAAGTCAACGCAGGAGGCCCCGCACTGTGTGAGTGCGGGGCCTCCTGATCAGGAACCCTTGCTGCTTGTGCGCCTGCGCTAAGCTATCTGGCGCTGCAGCTGCTTAGGCGAAGCGCAGCTGCCTAGGCGAAGTCGGAAACGGCGGGGTCCGGGCCGATGCGACCTGCGCCTTCAGCAGTCCGGTCCAGCCCGTTGATGGCCTGGATGTCTGCCTCGTCCAAAGTGACGTCCAGGGCAGCATAGTTCTCGCGGATCCGGGACTCCGTGACGGACTTCGGAATCACCACGTTGCCGATGGCCAGGTGCCAGGCAATGACCACCTGGGCCGGCGTGGCATTGTGCTTGGCCGCGATCTCGGCGATGGCCGGGTGCTCCAAGAGCTCGCCGCCCTGGCCCAGCGGCGACCATGCCTGGGTGAGGATGCCCTTGGACGCGTTGAATTCGCGCAGTTCGGCCTGGTTGAAGAACGGGTGCAGCTCAACCTGGTTGATGGCCGGGACAACGCCGGTCTCATCGATGATCCGCTGGAGTCCCTCGGTGGTGAAGTTGGAAACGCCGATGGACTTCACTCGGCCGCGCTTCTGCAGCTCGATCAGCGCCTTCCAGGTGTCCACGTACTTGTCCTGCTGCGGCTGCTGCCAGTGGATCAGGTACAGGTCCAGGGTTTCGAGGCCCAGGCGTTCCATGGACGCCTCAAAGGCAGCAAGGGTGGACTCATACCCCTGGTCGGCATTCCACAGCTTGGTGGTGATGAAAATGTCCTCCGGCTTCAGCCCGGAGCGCTCAATGGCGCGCCCCACGCCCGCTTCGTTGCCGTAGATCTTGGCGGTGTCGATGTGGCGGAACCCGGCTTCGAAAGCCTGGACCACTACCTTTTCCGCTACGTCGTCTTCGACCTGCCACACTCCGTAGCCAAGCTGGGGAATGGTGTTGCCGTCGTTGAAAGTCAGTTCAGGAGAAAAAGTCATTAGTTCATACTGCCAACCGCAGCACCGTCCGGCCAGCAAAAACGGCTGGCTAAGCTAGGCGCTTAAACGGGAATAGCCGGTCCGACTGCAGCTCGCGGAACTGATCTTCCCTTGTCCCCTACGATTCCGGCCGCTGCTCGGCGAGGCGCCGCTCGGCGTCGGCGATCTGTTCAAAGACCGACTCTGCCCGGCGGCGGACCGAGGCTGCACCTACCGGGACGGGACCGACGGCGAGGCGGAGCATCGCCGCGGCCTCAGCCGTGGTGGCGAGCGAGTTGCCTGCTTTGGAGAGCGATCGGTGCACGCCCGCCAAAGCCCCCGGTATGTCCAGCCCCTCGCTGGGCGAACGCCGCTGGGCTTCGACGCAGACCTGCCGGACCCGGACCGAGAGGGCGGAAAGGTCGTTGGCGATCTCCACCAGCTCGGCATACAGCTGGTCGTCCTCGACGCCTTCCAGGACCTGATGGAACCGGTCAAGCCCGCGAAGGAAACGGTCGTGGGCGCGGCGCCACAGCCCTTTGCCGAGCTCGGCGTCGTCTTTGCGCCCCTGGCGGGCGGCTGCGAAAAATGCCACGCGGAACCTAGAGGTACTGGCCGGGACCGTGGTCCGGGTCCTCCGGCGCTCCTGCCCGTTCCCCGGCGGGATGAGGTGCCCGGGCACGCTGCGGCTCGCCGTCCTCGCCGATCACGACGCCGGGAGCGATCACCGTGCCCGGCGGCAGCTGGCGCAGCTGCCTCTGCGCCACAGCGTGTTCGCGGGCGGCGTGCTGGGCGGCGATGGCGGTCTGGATGCCGTGGAACAGCCCCTCCAACCAGCCGACGAGCTGGGCCTGGGCGATGCGCAGTTCGGCATCGGACGGCGTGGCCTGTTCCGGAAACGGCAGGCTGATCCGTTCCAGCTCTGCGACGAGTTCCGGGGCCAGCCCGTCCTCGAGTTCCTTGATGGAGCGTTCGTGGATCGCTGCGAGGCGCCCGCGCGCGGCCTCGTCCAAGGGCGCCGACTTCACTTCATCCAGCAGCTGCTTGATCATGGTGCCGATCCGCATCACCTTGGCGGGCTCGTCCACCAGGTCCTGGAGGTTGCTCCCCTGGGGCCGGGCTCCGGTTTCAAGGTTCGACGCCGGACCGGACGCGGCCGCGTCGTCGAGAGTGGTGCCCTCTACGGGGTCCTCAACAGCAGGCTGAGTGTCGTTCGGATCGCTCATGGGTTCATACTCTCACGAGCCGCCAGTGCAGGCGCCAGTCAATGAACCCAGTTGACCCGAACGGAACCGGGAGTGCCCCGGAAAGGCCGGGGGCGCCGTCGGACCTTAACGGTCCGGCGGCGCCCCCGGCGCACGTGTGCTTAGCGGCCCTTCAACAGCAGCGGCCCTGGGGATTGCTGTCCTGGCGGTCCGTGCGGTCCCGCCAGAACTCCCGCTCGGTCATGGGCGCTTCGCCATGTCCCGAGTCCGCGTGGTGCTCAAGGTACTTCGCATAGGCGTCCGCACCCATCACTCCGCCGAAGTACCGGGCGAAGCCCCGGAACCCTTCGAGGATCGCGTTCATGACCGGCTTCCCATCAGTGGTGTGCGGACTTTTCGAGACGCAGCTCGGCGGGAAGTTTGTTCCATTCGCCCACGAGCTCCCGCTCGGCCGCCGTGGGTATGAATCCCGCTGGAGCATACGTCCGGGAAGGCACGGCCGGGTCCTCGTGGTCCGTGTGGGCGACGCCGTCCCGTGCGTTGCGGAACGCCTTTGCGGTTGCCACGACCGCCGTAACGATGACGATGATGCTCAGCACCACGAAGATCACCGACAGCCAGCCCTGGATCATGGTGTTGCGCACCACGGCTTCCATGGCTGCGACGGTCTTGGCCGTGCCGAATTCCTTCTTGCCGTCAGCCAGTGCCTTGGCGAACGCCGCGTTGTTGGCGAAGTAACCCACGGCCGGAACAGTAGAGAAGATCTTCTGGAAGCTGGCGGTGATGGTGACGACCGCTGCAAAAGCAAGCGGAAGTGCCACGATCCAGAGGTACTTGAACGAGGCCCGCCTGGCGGCGATGGCCATGCAGACACTCAGTGCGATGGCCGCGAGCAGCTGGTTGGCGATGCCGAACAGCGGGAACAGCGTATTGATGCCGCCCAGCGGGTCAGTGACGCCCATCAGCAGCACCGCACCCCAGGCGCCCACCATGATGGCCGTGCAGAGCCAGGCTCCCGGCCGCCACGAGTGTTCCTTGAACTTGGGAATGAAGTTGCCGATGGAGTCCTGCAGCATAAAGCGGGCCACGCGGGTGCCGGCGTCCACGGCGGTCAGGATGAACAGCGCCTCGAACATGATGGCGAAGTGGTACCAGAACGCCATCATCGCCGTGCCGCCGATGAACTGCTGCATGATGTGGGCCAGGCCCACAGCAAGCGTTGGTGCACCGCCCGTGCGCGACACGATGCTTTCCTCGCCGACGTTCCTGGCGGTCTCGGCCAGGAGGTCCGGGGTGAGGTTCACACCGGCAAGGCCCAGGCTGTTGACCCAGGTGGCGGCCGTTTGCACCGTGCCCCCGGTTAGGGCCGCCGGGGAGTTCATGGCGAAGTACAGCCCGCGGTCGATGGAGATGGCTGCGACGAGGGCCATGATGGCCACGAAGGACTCCATCAGCATGCCGCCGTAGCCGATCATGCGCGCCTGGCGTTCTTTTTCGATCAGCTTCGGGGTGGTGCCGGAGGCGATCAGGGCGTGGAACCCGGATAGCGCGCCGCAGGCGATCGTGACGAACAGGAACGGGAAGAGCGCCCCGGGGAACACGGGCCCGTTCTCCCGGCTCGCGAATTCGCTGAACGCCGGAACAGTGATTTCGGGGCGGACCACGATGATGGCCAGCGCCAGCATGACGATCACGCCGATCTTCATGAACGTGGAGAGGTAATCCCGGGGGGCCAGCAGGAGCCACACCGGGAGGATGGCGGCGATGAAGCCGTAAACAACCAGGCCCCACGCGATGGTGACCTTGTCCAGAGTGAAGAACGCTGCGCCCCACTCGGTTCCGGCCACGGCGCCGCCGCCGATGATGGCAGCCATCAGCAGCACGAAGCCGATCAGCGACACTTCCAGGACCTTGCCGGGCCGAAGAAAGCGAAGGTAAACGCCCATAAAGAGGGCGATGGGGATTGTCATGCCGACGGAGAAGACACCCCAGGGGCTTTCGGCCAGTGCATTCACGACGACGAGGGCCAGGATGGCCACGATGATCACCATGATCAGCAGGGTGGCGATGAGGGCTGCCGTGCCCCCAATCACCCCAAGTTCCTCGCGGGCCATCTGGCCCAGCGAGCGGCCTCCGCGGCGCATGGAGAAGAACAGCACGAGGTAGTCCTGCACCGCTCCGGCCAGTACGACGCCGATGATGATCCAGAGGGTGCCCGGCAGGTAGCCCATCTGGGCCGCAAGTACAGGGCCAACCAGCGGCCCGGCGCCGGCGATGGCGGCAAAGTGGTGGCCGAACAGGACGTTGCGGTCCGTGCGGACGTAGTCCTTGCCGTCAGCTTTGTACTCCGCGGGTGTGGCCCGGCGGTCATTGGGCTTGGTGATGTACCGTTCAATCACCTTGGAGTAGAAGCGGTATCCGATCAGGTACGTACAGACAGACGCGAACACAAACCAGATTGCGTTGACTGTTTCGCCGCGGATGATGGCCAGCATGAACCAGGCAACGCCGCCAAGCAGCGCGATGGCGGCCCAGATCGCGATCTTCGCGGGTGTCCACTTGCGCTCTTCCGCCTCGAGGACCGCCTCGTCCACCGATGTTGGCGGAAGCTTTGGATCAGGCACCAGCGCGTCCTCCGATAATGCTGTCCGCGCCTTGCCATCCGGCATTTTGCCCATGTCTCCTCCTCGAGAACCCCAGCTGATTAGATATCCCCTTCGCACCATACCAATGCCGGGGACGCACGGATACTGCTTTAGGACGGAGTGCACTGCGCGCCTCGCCGAACGGTCGGACGGCAGCGTTGAGTGGCACGAAAGGGCGGTCCAGCTACGGGTTGGACGGGGAATTGAGTTGCGCCATCCGCGCTTCGCAAAGGTCCAGCCACCGGACTTCGGCTTCGGTCTGGAAGATCAGCGAATCCAGGACGAGCAGCCAGGCGGTGTCCGCCCGGCGCTGGTTGGCTGAAGCGTCCCGACGGGACTTGGTGTAGTCCTGCAGGGCCTTCATGGACGCGCCGCGCTGGGCCTGGATGACAGCTGCGACGTCCACGCCGGGAATGGTCACGGCGAGGGCGAGCTTGATGGCGAGTTCGTTCCTGGGAGGGTTGCCGCGGCCAACGGGAGCCTGGAACCAGCCCGTGACTTCGGTCCGGCCTGCGTCCGTGATGCTGTAGATGACATGGCCCTCGCCGTCGCCGCCATCGTTCCTGACCAGCCCGTCCCGTTCCAGACGGTCCAGCGTGGTGTAGACCTGCCCGATGTTCAGCGGCCAGGCGGAGCCGGTGCGGTCCTCGAACTCAACCCTCAACTGGTACCCGTAACGGGGTTTGTCCTGGAGCAGGGCGAGGAGACTATGGCGAATGGACATGCTGCCCCCTGATGTCGCAAAGACGACGGCATACACGCGCCCCCAAGACGCGTGCATACCGCGTATGGAATTACATTAGCGTTATTTAGCCGCCAAGGCAATACCGGGTATCCATTCGCGGGCCCGAATGTCCGGCTACATGACCAGCAGAACCTTCCCCACGTGGTCGCCGGAGTCGAAGTATTCGTGGGCTGCGCGCACCTGGTCCAGCGGGAAGGTCTTGGCAACCAGAGGCCGGATGCGCCCGTCGGCAAGGAGCGGCCACACGGCTTCCCGGACGGCATTCATAATCACGCCCTTCTCCGCCACCGGACGCGGACGCAGGGCCGTGCCGATGATGGCGGCCCGCTTGGTCAGGAGCTTCCCGAGGTCCAGTTCCGCTTTGGTGCCGCCCTGGAGCCCGATCACGATCAGCCGGCCGTAGTCCGCCAGCGCATCAACGTTCTGCCGGAGATACTTGGCACCCACCACGTCCAGGATGACGTCGGCACCGTGTCCGCCGTTTTGTGCGCGGAGGGCCTCGGGAAAGTCCTCTTCGGTGTAATTGATGGCGATGTCCGCCCCGAGGAAGGCCTTGGCGGTGCCAACCTTCTCCGCAGTTCCGGCCGTGGTGGCTACTGTGGCGCCAAAGGCTTTGGCGAGCTGGATGGCCATGGTGCCGATGCCTCCGGTGGCGCCGTGGATCAGCACCGTCTCACCCGGCTGCAGCTGCGCCGTCATGATCAGATTCGAGTAGACGGTGGCCGCCACTTCGGGGAGGGAGGCCGCGGTGACCAGATCCACGCCGTCGGGAATTCTCAGTACCTGCTCGGCAGGGACTGCCACGCGCTGGGCGTAGCCCCCGCCTGCCAGCAGCGCCACCACCCTGTCCCCAACGGAAAACGGCTTGGTCACGTCGGGGCCGAAGCCCGCTATCCGGCCGGATACCTCCAGGCCAAGGATCTCCGACGCCCCGGGCGGCGGCGGGTAGAAACCCCGGCGCTGCTGGACATCGGCGCGGTTGAGGCCTGCGGCGACGACGTCGATCAGCACTTCGCCGGGACCGGGAACCGGCGCCGGGACTTCGCGCACTTCGAGCACCTCTGGCCCGCCGGCCTCTCTAACGTAGACGGCCTTCATGGTGAACTCCCGATTCCTAGCTGCTTCCTGCCACAAAAAATAGTGTGCAGCGGCAGCGCCTGCCCGCAAACACTCCGGACGGTTTTTGTCGCAGCCAACTGCCTATGAAACACTACTCGGTAAGGAAGGTTGTCCGAGCGGCCGAAGGAGCTGGTCTTGAAAACCAGTGTGCGGTAACCCCGTACCAAGAGTTCGAATCTCTTACCTTCCGCGAAGAATGCCCCGGATCCTGAAGCATCAGGACCCGGGGCATTTTCCGTTAAGGGAAAGTTCGGGCCGGGACCATTGAAACTGTCGGCGCTCCGGAATAGTGTCTGCTTTGTCTTCACTGACCAAGCCTTCTCCGCGGCCACGTCTGCCGCGGAAACCGACAGGAGCCACTATGCCCAGCCCTGACATCACTCCCGGCGCACCCTGCTGGATCGACCTTATGACGTCTGACACCGAGAAGGCCCGGCAGTTCTACGGCGGACTGTTCGGCTGGGACTTCGAGGCCGGCGACCAGGAGAAGTATGGCGGCTACATCACCGCCACGAAGAACGGCAAGTCGGTGGCGGGCATCATGCAGAAGGACGAAAGCCAGGCCGGGATGCCCGATGCCTGGTCCACCTACCTGCGTTCGGACGACGCAGCCGCCACGGCTGCTGCCGTCACCGAGCACGGCGGCCAGGTCTTCATGCCCCCGATGGACGTTCCCGAACAGGGGGTCATGGCAATTTTCGGCGATTCCACCGGCGCCGCCATCGGCATCTGGCAGCCGCGCGAAATGACAGGCTACGAGCTTGTCGCCGAACCAGGCGCACCGGCGTGGCACGAGCTTCACACCAAGGACTACCCCGTTGCCGTCAAGTTCTACGAGGACGTTTTCGGCTGGGACACCGACGTCATGAGCGACACTCCCGAGTTCCGTTACACCACCCTCGGGGCGGGCAACGCGGCGAAGGCGGGCATCATGGACGCCTCCTCGTACCTTCCGGCCGAAGTCCCGTCCAACTGGCAGGTCTACTTCGCCGTCGAGGACGCCGACGCCTCGATCGACAAAGCCCTCAGCCTCGGTGCTCAGGTGATCGACGGGCCGGACGACACCCCGTTCGGCCGGCTGGCAACCCTTGCCGACCCCACCGGGGCGATGTTCAAGATCGTGGCTGACACCGGGCAGGGAGCGGGCGATCCGGCCGAATCAGGAGATACCACCGGGGCCTGAAACGTCACCGCATTTCATTTAAGTAAATTGATCTAAAAAATACCGGCCAGCGGCTTCCATCGGAGCTACTGGCCGGTATTCTTTTGGCATGTCCGGCACATGGGGTGGGCCGGCATACGCACAAAACCAAAAACACTGTTGCCGGCACCGGGCCCATGCCGCCCCGTGGCCGGCAGTGAACGTTTCGCTGGGGGACGTCTCGCAGAATGCACGCTGAATCTACTGCACGTTCATTCGACTCTGTTTTGCTGTGCCGGAAACTACTTGACCAGGAGTAAAGTCCGGGCCCTTTGTCCGCGCCACAACGCCGGACACATTCCACCGAGCCCTTTACCCGGGGCACCCTAATGAGAGTTAGAGCGGATGAAACGCACACCATGGAAAATTGCGCTGGGCACGGCGTTGTCAGCGGGGCTCATCGCAGCTCCTCTGGCTTCCGTCCCGGCGTTTGCAGTGGAGGTCTCACCGGCCGCTGCAGGCACCTCCCCCGTCGTCATCAACGAGGCTTACCTCAGCGGCGGAAGCGCCGGAGCAGCCTACAAGAACAAATTCGTAGAGCTGTACAACGCCTCTGACGCGCCGGTAACCCTGGACGGCTGGTCCCTGCAGTACCGCTCCGGCACGGGCACGGCCGCGCCGAGCAGCACGGCGCCCCTCGCCGGCACCATTGCGGCCAAGGGGTACTACCTGCTCAAGGGCGGCAGCAACGGCACCGTCGGCCTGGATCTTCCCGCCGCAGACGTGACCGCCACCGGATTCAACCCGGCGGGCGCGGGCGGCACAATCGTCCTGGCCAAGCAGTCCACCACCCTGAACCCGCTGGCCGTCGGCTCGGTAATCGAGCCTGCCAACGTCGCGGACCTGCTGGGCTACGGCACCTCCAACACGTTCGAGACCAAGGCCGCTACCGCACCCGGAAGCAACACTGACGTCAAGAGCCTGAACCGCAGCGCCGGCCTGGACACCAACAACAACTCCGCCGACTTCACGCTCAGCGCCGCCATCACCCCGACCCCAGCCGGGGGCAGCGCGGATCCGGTTGATCCCGATCCGGTGGATCCCCCGCCGGCACCCGCCGCCAGGACCATCGCGGAAATCCAAGGATCCGGCGCGGCCAGCCCGTTCGTCGGCACCTCCGTCACCACCCGCGGCAAGGTCACTGCGGCCTTCCCCACCGGCGGCTTCGCTGGTTTCTACCTCCAGACCCCCGGAACCGGCGGCGACCTGACGCCGGCCAATCACACGGCGTCGGACGCCATCTTCGTCTACTCGCCCGCAACGGTAGGCTCCGTCGCGATCGGCGACTACGTCGAAATCACCGGGGCCGTGGCCGAGTTCTACGGGATGACCCAGGTGAACGTGGCGGATGCCGCCGGCCTGAAGAAGCTCGACGAGGCCGCTCCGGAGGTGAAGTCCACCGGTTTCGCCCTCCCGGCGGCCGAGGCCTTCCGCGAGTCCCTCGAAGGCATGCTGCTGACACCGCAGGGACCTGTGACGGTCACCGACAACTACTCCCTGAACCAGTACGGCGAAATCGGCCTGGCCGGCGGGACCACTCCGCTGGAGCAGCCCACCGCCGTCGCCCCTTACGGTTCCGCCGAATACACGGCAACCGTGGCGGCCAACGCCGCCCGCGGCATCAAGCTCGACGACGGCGCCACCACCAATTTCCTAAAGGATGCCGCCACCAAGGCGCAGGTCCTGCCGTACCTCACCACCGCGGATCCCGTCCGCGTCGGGTCTCCCGTGACGTTCCAGACCGACGTGGTGCTCAGCTACGCCAACAACTCCTGGAAGTTCCAGCCGCTGACCCACCTGACGCCGGAAAACGCAGGCATCATCCAGCCGGCAACCTTCGGCGCCACCCGTGCCGAAGCTCCCGCCGCCGTCGGAGGCACCCTGAAGATTGCCTCCTTCAACGTGCTGAACTACTTCCCCACCACCGGTGACATGCTGGCCGGCTGCACGTTCTACACCGACCGCGACGGCAACCCCATCACCGTCCGCGGCGGCTGCGACGCCCGCGGTGCAGCCAACGCCGAGAACCTCAAGCGCCAGCAGGACAAGATCGTGGCGGCCATCGGCAAGTCCGGCGCCGACGTCGTATCCCTGATGGAGGTTGAGAATTCGGCCCAGTTCGGCAAGGACCGGGACGACGCCCTGGCCAAGCTGGTGGACGCCCTGAACATTCCCGCCCCGGGGATCTGGGACTACGTCCGCACGCCCGCCAACGCTCCCCCGCTGGCTGACGAGGACATGATCCGCACCGCATTCATCTACAAAAAGCCAGCCGCGGAACCGGTGGGCGAATCCATCATCCACAACGACACCGTGGCTTTCGCCAGTGCCCGCAAGCCGCTGGCCCAGGTGTTCAAGCCGGTCGGCGCGTCCGATGACAAGAAGTTCATCGCCATTGCCAGCCACTTCAAGTCCAAGGGCTCGGCCGCAACTCCTGAAGACACCGACAAGGGCCAGGGCGCCTCGAACCTTGCCCGCACCGAACAGGCCAAGTCGCTCCTTGCTTTCTCCAACGACCTCCAGGCTTCGAAGGGCACGGACAAGGTCTTCCTGATGGGCGACTTCAACGCCTACGCCAAGGAAGACCCCATCAACGTCCTCACGGCCGCCGGCTACATCAACCAGGACGAAAAAGCCCGGAATGCCGACGGGTCAGCCAAGCACTCCTACCTGTTCGGCGGCCTGGTGGGTTCCCTGGACCACGTCCTCGCCACGCCGGGTGCGAACTCGGTGGTCACCGGTGCCGACATCTGGAACATCAACTCCGTGGAGTCCGTGGCGCTGGAGTACAGCCGGTATAACAACAATGTGACCAACTACTATGCGCCGGACCAGTTCCGGGCCAGCGACCACGATCCCGTGGTGGTGGGCCTTGATCTGCCGGCCGCACCGGTCCTGCCGCCGAGCGTTGACCTGAACTTCCTGGGCATCAACGACTTCCACGGACGCATCGACTCCAACACGGTCCTGTTTGCCGCCACCATCGAAAAGCTCCGCGAGGCCGCCGCTCCCGGCGCCACGGCCTTCCTGTCCGCAGGCGACAACATCGGTGCCTCGCTGTTTGCGTCCGCCGTCGCCAAGGACCAGCCCACCATCGACGTGCTGAACGCCTTGGAGCTGCGGACGTCCGCCGTGGGCAACCACGAGTTCGACGGCGGCTGGGCGGACCTCCGCGACCGCGTCATCGCCGGCGGGACAAACGCGAAGTTCCCCTACCTCGGTGCCAACGTATACAAGAAGGGCACCACGGAGCCGGCACTGCCTGAATACACGGTGTTGGAGTTGAACGGCGTCAAGGTGGCGGTGATCGGCACTGTCACCCAGGAAGTTCCTTCGCTGGTCACCCCGGTGGGCATCACCGACCTTGAGTTCGGCGATCCGGTGGACGCGATCAACCGCGTTGCCGCCAAGATCACCGCCGAAAAGCTCGCTGACGTCATCATCGTGGAAGATCACGACGGCGCCGGATCCGGCACCCCTGACGGCTCCACTGTGGAGCAGGAAGTCGCTGCCGGCGGTCCTTTCGCCAAGCTGGTCAACGAAACGTCTCCCGAGGTGGACGCCATCTTCACCGGCCACACCCACAAGCAGTACGCCTGGGACGCTCCGGTGCTCGATGCCAACGGACAGCCGACCGGTAAGACACGCCCCATCGTCCAGACCGGCAGCTACGGCGAGTTCATCGGCCAGATCCAGCTGACAGTCGACACCGCCACCATGCAGGTGACCGGATACCAGGCCGGCAACGTCAAGCGCACTGTTCCCACCACCACCGAGACGGCCGCTGACCTCGTGGCCAAGTACCCGCGGGTGGCAGCCGTCAAGGCGATCGTTGACAAGGCAATCACCGATGCCGCCGTGATCGGCAACCAGCCGGTCGGCAAGGTCACCGCTGATATCACCACCGCCTTCACGCCCGCCACGGCCACCAGCCCGGCGTCCCGCGACGACCGCGCCAGCGAATCCACCCTCGGCAACCTGGTGGCGGACTCGCTCGTGGACGCCCTCAAGGCACCGGACCTCGGCGCCGCCGAAATCGGCGTCGTAAACCCCGGCGGCCTGCGCAACGAGCTGTACTACGCGCCGGACGGAACCATCACCTACGCGGAGGCGAACGCCGTCCTGCCGTTCGTGAACAACCTCTGGACCACGTCCCTGACCGGGGCACAGTTCAAGACGCTCCTGGAACAGCAGTGGCAGACCAACCCGGACGGCACCGTCCCGAGCCGCGCCTACCAGCAGCTCGGGCTGTCCAAGAATGTCAACTACACCTACGACGCTGCACGCGCCGCAGGGGACCGCGTCACGTCCATCCGGGTTGACGGCTCGCTGATCGACCCGGCCAAGTCCTACCGGATCGGCACCTTCAGCTTCCTGGCAACCGGCGGCGACAACTTCCGGATCTTCAAGGAAGGTGCCGGCACCAAGGACTCGGGCCTGGTGGACCGGGATGCCTGGATCAAATACCTGCAGGAGCACAACCCGGTATCGCCGGACTTTGCCCGCCGTACCGTGGCTGTCGTGAACACCACGGCCGCCGAGGTCAAGGCCGGGGACTCCATCACGCTGGCGGTTTCCAAGCTGGACCTCACCTCCCTGGGCAGCCCGGTCAACACGTCGCTGACGGCCTCCTTTACGGACGCCGCCGGCACCGTGACACAGCTCGGCACCATCCCGGTGTCCGGCGGAGCCGCGGCAGTGGACGTGAAGGTCCCGGCCGGCGCGGCTGCCGGCACCGGCACCCTGCTGCTCACCGCTGCTGAGTCCGGGACCGTGGTCAAGGCCTCAGTCCAAGTCGCCGACAGCGGCCCGGTACCGCCGGTCTGCACGGCACCTGTAGCACCCACCAAGTGGTACGACTTTGCGGGCTGGATCAAGTACGGCCTGGCCTGGCTCCAGTACCAGAACTGCCTGAAGGGCTAGTTTCGCAGCCTGACACAGAATGAACATGCCCCGTCGCCGGGCCTGGGAACCCTTGCGGTTCCCGGCTCCGGAGGCGGGGCATGTTTCGTTTCCCTGCGACCCTCTCTCACTTCCTGCCGGTCCTCCCGCGGCGGATTCAAGTGGTCGTTGCAACACGTCCTAGGCTGCTGATTCTTCCATTATTTGCTCGAGGGCTTGTGCGGGTGTTTTCCAGCCGAGGGTTTTGCGCAGGCGCCCGTTGAGTCCTGCCGCGGCGTAGTCGAGGTCTGCGCGGGTGACGGTGGTGAGGTCCATTCCTTTGGGGAAGTACTGTCGCAGGAGTCCGTTGGTGTTCTCGTTCGTGCCGCGTTGCCAGGGTGAATGGGGGTCGCAGAAATAGACATCTGCACCGGTGGCGATCCTGACGCGGTCGTGGATGCCGACCATCTCAGCGCCTTGGTCCCAGGTCAGGGACCGGCGTAACTGGGCCGGAAGGGTGGGCAGGTTTTCCTCAATGGCGGCCAACACCTGCTCGCCGGTGTGTCCGTTCGGCAGGTGCAGGAGCATCACGAAGCGGCTCCGGCGTTCCACGAGCGTTCCGATCGCCCCGGTGCCGGGAGTTCCGATGATCAAATCGCCCTCCCAGTGCCCGGGCACTGCCCGGTCATCGGCTTCCGCGGGGCGTTCGCTGATCAGCAGCTCCTTCGGGACCCGAGGCCTTCGTGTCCCCGCGCGCCGGTTCGGTTGCCGAACCGCACGGCCGGTGCGCAGGGCCGTGGCAAGCTCGGCTCTCAGCCCGCCGCGGCCCTGGATGTAGATGCACTGATAGATCGTCTCGTGGCTGATGCGCATGCTTTCATCATCGGGGAAATCGATCGGCAGCCGGGCACTGATCTGTTCCGGGGACAACCGTTCCCGGCAGGTCAGCATCCCGCCAACGTAGAGCGCCAGCGCCTCATTGACGGCCAGTTTCCGGGCCTTTGGCCGGCGGGCCAGCTTCTGAGCCCGGTTCTGAGCCGAGGACGCAAGATACGGGCGCTTGCCCTCGTTACGGATGTTCCTGCCCAACTCCCGGCTGACCGTGGACGGGTTCCGGCCCAAACGCCGGCCGATTTCCCGCACACCGCACCCTGCCGCCCGCCACACAGCGATCAACTCGCGCTCATCGAAGGACAAGTACCGCCCGCAAGGGGGCTTCTTCGAAGGATCCACCCCACCATGCTGACGGACGATCTTGCCGGCCGCCGTCGCCGAAAGCCCCGCAACACCTGCCGCCACCTCATCAGACAAACCGGACGACCGTGCGGTCCAGAACGCCCGCACCACCTCACACAACACCTCAGGCCGACCAAAACGTCCCACAACAACACCAATCACTCAGGTGTTGCAACGACCCCTTGAGCCTGCCCGCGACCCTCTCTCACTTCCTGCCGGTCCTCCCGCGACCCTCTCTCACTGCGTTGAAGGAAGTGAGAGAGCGTCGGGAGTTCAGCGGCAGGAAGTGAGAGAGCGTCCCGGGGCGGGGCGGGGCGTTGGTCCGAGGACGGTTCAGAGGCCGAGGATGTGGCGGGCTATTTCGTCGGCGTCGCGGAGCGTCCGCTGGCCGCTGCGATACACCGGCCCCGTCTGAGGCCGCGCCTCCGCACCGATGGCCGTGCCCCACTGCGCTGCGGACAGCTGCAGGCCCAGGACATACAGCCCTTCGGTGACGGATCCGTTGGCGCCCACGGGCCGGTAGGGGTGGGGGCTGACGTCCAGGCCTGAAGTCTCCACCGGAGCCCCCTCCGCCGTCATCATCAGCCGGGGCCGCACCAGGCCGTCGGCCAGGAGCTGCTCCAGCACCGGCGACACATTGACCGAAACCCTGTTGGAGGGAGCAAGGGCCTCGATCATGGCGCGGGCGCGGACCTTTCCGTCCTTGACCCACGGCGAGGCAGCACTGAACGTGCCGGCGGCGCGGTCCAGCGAAAACTTTGGGTCCGGTCCCACGAAACTCACCACTCCGGCCCGGGCAAGCGCCGCAAGCTGCTCCGCCCGGATGGCCGGGGGGCCGCTGGCCAGTCCCTCGACGAACGACTCAAACCAGCCCCGCAGCCCGGCGACCCAGGACTCGTCGGTGATGCCGCCGTCGGCCACCGCCGTTTTCAGCACCGCCCTACCGTGGTGCAGCGCCCCGATGGCCATCTTCACGGGGTCGTCCTCCCCCAGCGCCGAGCGTCGGGCGTCGTCGAGCAGGTAGTCGACGACGGCGGCATCCACTTCCGCTTGAGAGGCGAAGCTGCGGCCGGCCAGGGGCGCCGCCAGGCCCGGCAGGTTCAGGCGCTGGTCCGGCGCCACGTGCTTGGCGACCAGGGCGTCCGCTTCGGCTTCCCAGTGGGAAACGCTGTGGGCGTGGGGACGCATCGTCTCCTGGAGCAGGGCCAGGAACGCGTCCGGCTCGGTGACGGCGTCCGGACGGGTCCGCACCAGCGTGGAGTAATAGGCCCAGAGCGCGTCGCGCTGCAGGAGGGGCCAGAGGTCGTGGTCGAAGCCGGGGGTGATTCCGGCTGCAGCGAACCGTCCGACGGCGGCTTCGGTGCAGTACCGCAGCGTCACTCCGGACGGGTAATACCCCGCCAGATTGGCCTTGGCGCGGTACGGGGTCCCGCGCCGGGACGCCGCAATGATCAGCGGCTCGTCACCGGACGGGATGTACTCCAGCCCGGCCCTCCCCTGCCCCGGTAACGCAGTGCCGTCGCCCTCCGTTGCCACGAACTTCCCGCCGCGGCCCTCGGTCAGCTGGCCCATGACGTCAAAAAAGTTCAGGCCCATGCCCCGGACCAGCACCGGTTCGCCGGCCGGCACCACGGACCAGTCGACGTCGGCGGGCACCGCCGGCGGCAAGTACAGGAGTCCCAGCTGGCCGGCACCCGCCTGCAGTTCGCGCTGTTCGGCGTTGAGCCGGGACTCCAGGTGACCCAGGGCAAGCACCACGGAACCGGCGGTGAGCGGCCCGCCGTCCCCAAGTTCGACGTCGAACATTCCGTTCCCGGCATGCCGGACGGAAGTGGCGGTAGTGCGGTGGAACTGCACGGTGACGCCCTGCGGCAGGTGCGAGAGCAGCTCGTCCAACGTGGAGCTGAGGTAACGCCCGTAGAGCGCACGGCTCGGGAAATCCCGGGACCCAAGGGCGGAAAGTTCTGCCTGCTCGTCCTCGGTCAGCGATGCGTCCGGACTGTCCTGCCGGGCTTCCCGCCACTGGTCGAAGGTGCAGCCGGCCACCGGTGCAGCCAGTTCAGGGTCTTCGGGAATGACCGTGGGATAGAACGACTGGGTGTTCATCAGGTACAGCCGGGACTGGCCGGGCTGCCACACGTGGCCCGGCCCAGCCGGGTAGGGATCCACTACGTCAATGTGGAGGCCCGCAACGCCGTCGGGTCCGGAAGCGGAGGGGTTCCCGAGCCGCCAGTTGGCCAGGAGCCGCTCCAGGACACTGGTGCCGCGGGGTCCGGCCCCTATTAGTACCGTCCGGATGATTTGCGATGTGCCCACGCCCTCCAGAGTATCCGCATGTGACTTGCTAGCTGCGCCCCGATGCTGTTTCGTAGGGCGCATGACCACCACAGCAGCTGATCACCCGCCCGTCTCCGGCGCCCCTTCCGCCGCCGGGAAAGCACCCGAACCGACCGACGAAAACATCTGGCTTGAGGAGATCTACGGCGAGGAACCGCTGGCCTGGGTCCGCGAACAGAACGCCCGCACCGAGGACCTGCTCGAAGACGCCGACTACGCGAGGCTCGAAAGCCGCATCCTGGAGGTGCTGGACTCAACGGACAAGATCGCCATGGTGGGCAAGCACGGCGACTGGTATTACAACTTCTGGCGGGACGGGCAGAACCCCAAGGGGCTGTGGCGCAGGACGTCCTGGGAGAGCTACAAGAGCGGGCAGCCCGAATGGGACGTTCTCCTGGACGTCGACGCGCTGGCGGCTGCCGAAGGCGAGGAGTGGGTTTTCCACGGCGCCAACTTCCTCCGTCCGGCTCCCGGCGAACCGCACCGGCTGGCTCTGCTGGCGCTCTCCCCCGACGGCGGGGACGCCAACCGCTACCGGGAGTTCGACGTCGAGAGCCGGACGTTCGTGGACCCCGCGTCGGGTGGGTTCGACCTGCCCACAGCGAAGGGCAATGCTTCCTGGCTGGACCGGGACACGCTGCTGGTGTCCACCACCGCGGAAGGCATGCCCAAGACCTCCTCGTCCTACGCCCGCACCGCCGTGAAGCTGGCCCGCGGCGGGTCGCTCCCGGCAGCCGAGCGGATGTTCGACATCCCCGAAGACCACATGATGGCCCTGGTGGCCCATGACTCCACCCCGGGGTACGAGCGGACCTTCGCGATGGACTGGATCAGCTTCTTCAACAAGAGCACGTCCGTGCTGCGCGACGGGCAGTGGGTCGTGATCGACGCCCCCACCGACGTGAACCTGAGCGTGCACCGCGAGTGGCTGCTGTTCCGGCCGCAGGGCGACTGGGCCATCGGGGACACGACGTACCCCGCCGGCTCGCTGCTCGCCGCGAAGTTCGAGGACTACCTTGCCGGCAGCCGCGAACTCGTTGTCCTGTTCACACCGGATGCGCACACCTCGCTGCAGTCCTGGAGCTGGACCCGCAACTTCCTCCTCCTGAACCTCCTGCGGGACGTGTCCTCGGAGATCCGCGTTCTCGATCCGGAGCGGCCGGGGACTGATTCCGCCTGGGCATCCAGCCTCCTGGACGCGTGCCCTCCGCTGCACGACGTCAACGCCTTCGCCGTTGACGACGAGGACGACAGCGTCGAGGTTGAGGAGCACGACGACGGTACCGGCGGCAACGTGCCCGTGCCGGAAGGCGAGGCGCCCGGCGCTGGAAACGACTTCTGGCTCGTTGCCACCGGCTTCACCACACCGAGCACGCTCACACGGGGAACCCTTCGCCGCAGCGGCGACGGGGACGTGGTGAGCACCCACGAGGTGGTCCGCACCTCGCCGTCCTACTTTGACGAGGCGGCGTACGAGGTCCAGCAGCACTTCGCCGTATCGGAAGACGGTACCCGGGTCCCGTACTTCCAGGTGGCGTCCAGGGACCTGGTGCTCGACGGCCAGAACCCCACGCAGCTGTCCGGCTACGGCGGCTTCGAAGTCTCCCGCACTCCCGCTTACAGCGGCGCGATCGGCCGGGCCTGGCTGGAACGCAGGACGGACGCACCGGACGCAGGCCAGGGCGCCGCTGGATCCGCCGGCGATGGCGCCGGCAGCCCGACGCATACCCGCGGCGGGGTGTACGTGGTGGCAAATATCCGCGGCGGCGGCGAATACGGCCCCTCCTGGCACCGGGCAGCGCTGCAGGAAAACCGCCACCGCGCCTTCGAGGACTTCGCGGCCGTGGCCCGGGACCTGATCTCCCGGGGAGTCACTTCCAGGGAACGCCTTGGCTGCGTGGGCGGCTCCAACGGCGGGCTGCTGGTGGGCAACATGCTGACCCGGTACCCGGAACTGTTCGGTGCCGTGTCCTGCGGCGTGCCGCTACTCGACATGCGCCGCTACACCAAGTTGTCCGCTGGCCACTCCTGGATCGCCGAATACGGGGACCCGGACGTGGCCGAGGACTGGGAGTTCATCCGGACTTTCTCGCCCTACCACCTCCTCCGCGACGGCGTGGACTACCCCGAAACCTTCATCTGGACTGCGACCTCCGATGACCGGGTGGGTCCCGTGCAGGCACGCAAGATGGCTGCGCGCATGCAGGCCATGGGCATCCCCAATGTGTGGTTCCACGAGGCCCTGGAGGGCGGACACGCCGGCGCTTCCGATAACCGCCAGGCGGCCGCACTGCAGAGCCGGAGCCAGCATTTCCTGTGGCGTTCCCTGGCCGGCCGCTCCGGCAGCTAGCTCCCCGGCTTTCGCCGGCGGCGGTCCCCTGCCAGCCCTGTTCAGGGCGGCTATCCTCACGGTGTGCGGCCGTTTTGCACTGAATGGCCCGTTCTGCGTATCCTTGGTGGGCTAGGAATAGCAATTGGAGACGTGCCAGAGCGGCCGAATGGGCTTCACTGCTAATGAAGTGTGGGGCACAACTCCACCGGGGGTTCAAATCCCCCCGTCTCCGCGTTTGGCCCCGGTCCCTGGACCGGGGCCTTTTGCGTTCCCGGCGTGTTTCCGGGGTGACAGGATGGGCCCATGGCGAACAGCAGCAACTTTGACGCGGTCATTGTCGGTGGCGGACACAACGGGCTGGCGGCGGCGGCCTATCTGGCCCGGGCCGGACGTGACGTCCTCCTGCTGGAAAAGCTTGACCACGCCGGCGGCGCGGCCGTATCCGCCCAGCCGTTCGACGGCGTCGATGCCCGGCTTTCGCGGTACTCCTACCTGGTGAGCCTGCTGCCGCAGGAGATCATTGATGACCTGGGGCTGCGCATCAGGCTGGCCCGGCGCCGCTATTCCTCCTACACGCCGGACCCGGCCAGCCCCGGCCGCGGCCTCCTGATCGACAACGGGGACGCGGCGGCCACGACGGCGTCATTTGCTTCAGTTGGTGCCCCCGCCACTGAGGCAGCGGCCTTTGAACGCTTCTATGCAGAGTGCCGAAAGCTCACCGGTGCGCTATGGCCCACGATGACGTCGCCGTTGCCCACCCGTTCGGCGGCCAGGCAACTCGCTGAGGCCGCCGGCGCCGGTGACGCGTGGGAATCGGTGGTCGAACGGCCCGTCGGCGAAGCCATCACCCGCGGGCTGCACAGCGACCTGGTGCGCGGCGTGGTGCTGACGGATGCCCTGATCGGCACGTTTGCCCGGGCCGGCAGCGCGGACCTGCAGCAGAACATCTGTTTCCTGTACCACCTCCTGGGTGGCGGAACCGGCGACTGGGATGTCCCCATCGGCGGCATGGGGGCCGTTTCCGGCGAACTGGAGCGGGCAGCCCGCGAGGCCGGCGCCACCATCCTGACGTCCGCCGAGGTCACAGGCATCCGTCCCGGCGGCTCGGTGGGCTACCGCCACGAAGGCAGGGAAAGCTCGGCGGCCGCTGATTGGGTGCTGTCCAACGTCGCTCCCGCGGTGTTACACAGCCTGCGGAACGGCGGCGCCGGGGATCCTTCGAACCCGAACCACCGGCGCGAGGGCTCACAGGTCAAGGTGAACATCCTGCTAAAACGCCTGCCGCGGTTACTGGACCGCAGCGTCAGGCCGGAGGCGGCCTTCGGCGGCACTTTCCACATCAACGAGACCTGGACACAGCTGGACGACGCCTACCTGGCCGCCGAACGGGGAATGGTTCCGGACCCGCTGCCCTGCGAAATCTACTGCCATTCGTTGACTGATCCCAGCATCCTCTCGCCGGAACTGCAGGCTTCCGGCGCCCACACCCTGACCGTTTTCGGACTGCATGTGCCGGACAGGCTTATCACCGCGGAGAACAACGAGGCAATGCGGGAACGGCTGCAGGCCGCCGTCGTGAAGTCCCTCAACTCGGTGCTGGCGGAGCCGATCGAGGACCTGCTGCTGACCGGCCCCGGCGGAACCCCGTGTATCGAAACCAAGACCACGCTGGATATCCAGCGCGCCGTGGGCATGCCCCGCGGCAACATCTTCCACGGCGGACTCGACTGGCCTTTCGCGGAGGACGAGGACCCGCTGGACACTCCCGCCCGGCGCTGGGGTGTGGCCACCGACGATCCCCGGATCCTGCTGTGCGGCTCCGGAGCGCGGCGCGGCGGAGCGGTGAGCGCCTTAGGCGGCCACAATGCTGCCATGGCGGTGCTGGAGTCCTAGGCGCCGACGGGGTCCCGGGCACCTTAGTGGCCGCGGGCGCCTTAGTGGCCCCGGGCCGGGCGCCCTAGGGGTTGGCGGCCTTCGGCGCTGCCGAACGCCCGCGGCTGACTTCGGCGCCCGCCTGCCGGTGCAGCGCCAGGCTGTCGGCGGCGCTGAGCAGCATCAGCACTGTGATGGCCAGGAATGCCCCGCGGTAGGGCGCAACGGGGTCGGCACCGAAAGCGCCGGGGGCGGCGAAGAGCCTGAGGAACAGGGCGCCGACGGCGATGCCCGCCCCGGCCGCCAACTGGACGAGGGTGGCCGAGATGGCGTTGGCGGATGGCAGCTGTCCCGGGACGATGTCGGCGTACTGGATCGAAGCGTAGGCCGAGAATCCGATGGAGCGGAACGCTCCGCTGCAGACCAGCAGGGCGAAGATCAGCGGTTCCGGGGTTCCGGCGTCGATCAGGGAGCACAGGGCAAAAGTGGCAGCCGAGGCGAGCGAAGCGAAGACGAGGACAGGTTTGAAGCCGAACCTGCGGATGAGCGGGGTGGTTGCCGGTTTGATGCCGATGTTGCCGATGAAGACCGCTGCCACCATGGCGCCGGCATGGAGCGGATCCCAGCCAAAACCGTCCTGGAACATCAGCGGCAGCAGGAACGGAACCGCGCTGATGGTCAGTCGGTACACGAACCCGCCGGTGGAGGTTGCGCGGAACGTACGGGTGCCAAAGACATTCAGCTGGAAGAGCGGGTTGCTGGTGCGCCGCAGCCACAGAACCGCAGCGGCGATGGATACGAAGCCGGCGGCCACGCTGATTGCCCCGAAGGGTCCGGAGGGGTGAGCCGTGGCAAGTTCGAGCCCCACCACCAAGGCGCCCACGCCGGCCGTTGTCAGCAGCAGCCCCACCCAGTCAAGGCGCCGGGACTGGTCTCCGGCGCCCTGGGGAACAAGGCGAAGGGCTGCTATGAACGCGGCCAGGCCCAATGGAACGTTGATCAGGAAGATCCAGTGCCACGACAGGAACGTGGTCAGCGCGCCGCCCACCAGCGGCGCAAGGACCGGTGCCAGCAGTCCGGGCCACACAAGATACGCCGTTGCCCGGAGCAGGTCCTCCTTGGGTGTCCGGCGAAGCACTACCAGGGTCCCCACCGGCACCATCATCGCGCCGCCGGCGCCCTGCAGGACGCGGCTGACCGTGAGCATGGTCAGGTCCTGGCTCAGTGCGCACAGCAGCGAGGCAATGGTGAACACGGCGATGGCGGCGCAGAATACGCGGCGGGCACCCACGCGCTCCGCCAGCCAGCCGCTGACCGGAATGCCCATGGCCACCGTCATGAGGTAGGCCGTCATGGTGATGTTGACGTCCGCCGGAGCCACGGCGAAATCTCCCGCGATGCTGGGGATGGCCGTGGTCAGCACCGTGCCGTCCAGGAATTCCATAAAGAAGGTCGCAGCCACCAGCAGGGCCAGCCGGGGCTGCCACTCCTGGCGGACCGCCGAAGCGGCGCTGCTCTGGGGTTCGCTCATGGCTCCTGGCCTGGACTCATTCGCCGATCCTATAGGCGTGCCAGGCGCGGTGCCAGAATAAGTCCGCCCCTTACGCGGCGCACCCGGAGGCCCCTACCCGGCCTGTCCCAGCACGAGGGGAAGGACGGCTCCCGCACCGGCACGGCGCAGGGCCCGGCCGGCAACTGTGACCGTCCAGCGGCTGTCCGTGAGGTCGTCAATCAGCATGACGCTCTGCCCCTGGATGCCGGCCAAAGCAGCTTCCAGCTCAGGTCCCACAACGAGACGGTCCCAGACTCCGGCCAGCCGGTAGGCGCTGTTGCCGCCGCGCCCGCCGGTGGGTCCGCCGTGTTCCAGCTGTAGCTGGCCCAGGTACGGTATGCGGCCAATGCCGGAAATGCCGCGCGCCAGGGAGTCGACCAGGGCGGGCTTGCTGCGTGACGGGATACTGACGATGGCTGCGGGCCGTCCTGCCCCGCTCCAGCCGGCGTCGCGTCCGTTCCCGGCGCCCCATTCCCGGAGCACCTGCACGCAGGCCTGGAGCATGGCCGGGTCCACCTCACGGTCCGCTGCACCGGAGGCGAAGATTTCCCGCAGGGCCCCGCCCCAGCCGAGGTCCGTCAGGCGGGCCAGCGCCCGACCTTCGGCGAGGCTCTCATCCGGCTTGATCTTGCCCTTGACGGTCACGCCGAGCCTGTCCATGCCGCTGGGCCACTGCAGCCGCGGTTCCAGTGCCACGCCGGCGCGGCTGAGCGTCTGCCCGGCTGCTTCCGTGGCCGACGCTGAGATGTCTTCCGGGAACCAGCGCCCGGCGCAGTTGTCGCAGCGGCCGCAGGCACGGGCCGTTTCATCGTCCAGGACCGAGGTGATGTACTCCATCCGGCACCCTGCCGTGTCCTGGTAGATCACCATGGAATCCTGCTCGTCCACCCGGGCCTCGGCAATGCGGCTGTACCGTTCGGCGTCGTAAGTCCAGGGCTGGCCGGTGGAGCGCCACCCGCCGCCCACCCGCTCCACGGCTCCGTCCACCGACAGGACCTTGAGCAGCAGTTCCAGCGGTGTGCGGCGGAGGTCCACGCGGGCTTCGAGTGCCACAGTGGACACGGCGGCGCCGGCCTCGGCCAGTGCGGTCAGGACTGCCGCAGCCTTTTCCTCCGATGGCATGGACGCCGTGGCGAAGTACTGCCAGATGTCCCGGTCCTCCGAGCCGGGCAGCAGCAGGACATCGGCGTTTGCAGCGCCACGCCCGGCACGGCCCACCTGCTGGTAGTAGGCCACCGGCGAGGCAGGAGCCCCGAGGTGCACCACAAAGCCCAGATCAGGTTTGTCGAAGCCCATGCCCAGGGCCGACGTGGCCACCAGTGCCTTGACCTGGTTGTCCTTGAGTAACTGTTCCGCCCGTTCCCGGTCTGCGGGATCAGTCCGGCCTGTGTAGGCCAGGACCTCATGGCCGGCTTCGGCGAGCAGCCGCGCGGTGTCCTCGGCAGCGGACACTGTCAGGGTGTAGATGATGCCGCTGCCGGGCAGGTCCGCCAGGTGGGTCAGGAGCCAGCCCAGCCGGTCGCGGGAGTCCTGCAGGCGCAGTACGCCAAGCCGGAGTGATTCACGGCCCAGGGCTCCGCGGATGGTCAGCACGCCGTCGCCCAGCTGCTCCTCGATGTCGTGGACCACCCGGGAGTTGGCGGTGGCAGTGGTCGCAAGCACGGGCACGGTGTCCGGCAGTTGGGTGATGAGGTCCGCGATGCGCCGGTAGTCCGGGCGGAAGTCATGGCCCCAGTCGGAGATGCAGTGTGCCTCGTCAATCACCAGGAGACCGGTGCGGCGGATCAGTTCCGGAAGCTGGTTTTCCCGGAAGGACGGATTGGTAAGCCGCTCCGGGGACACGAGCAGCACGTCCACCTCGTCCGCGGCCAGCTGCTCGCGGACAGTGTCCCATTCGAGCTGGTTGGCGGAGTTGATGGCAACAGCGCGGACTCCTGCCCTGGCTGCCGCTGCCACCTGGTCCCGCATCAGCGCCAGCAACGGCGACACGATGAGCGTGGGGCCGGCACCGCGGCGCCGGAGCAGCAGGGATGCCACAAAGTAGACAGCCGACTTTCCCCAGCCTGTCCGCTGGACCACCAAGGCGCGGCGGCCGCCGTCGACCAGTGCCTCGATAGCCTCGAACTGGCCGTCATGGAAGCTGGCTTCCGGGTGCCCCACCAGCCCCCGCAGCACTTCCAGGGCCTGGTCACGGGTCCCCATTCCACCGGCGGGGAGGTCAGCGGTAGCGGGAAGGACAGCAGCATTCTGGTTATTGGCCATTGATTCAGTATCCCAGCCCCCTCCGACAGCGGCGAAGCCAGGTGCCCGGCCATGTGGACAGACGCGCCCCGCGTCCCGGCCGGCACCGCCCTGACGGCACGCTGCCCGGCGCGCCTACGTAACGCAACCACTCCTCCACAGCCGCTTGGCGCTTCCACGTAAGATGGAACGCGTGACTAGCGACCAGACAAAGACTTTTGACCTTTCGGCATCGTTCAAGGCCTACGACGTGCGTGGCATTGTGGGCGACTCCATTACCGCCGAAATCGTCGAAGCCGTAGGCGCCGCGTTCGTGGACGTCCTGAAGCTCGAGGGCCAGACGGTCCTGGTGGGCGGCGACATGCGTCCCTCCTCCCCTGAGTTCAGCAAGGCATTCGCCAACGGCGCCGCCATCCGCGGGGCCAACGTCCAGCTGCTGGACCTCATTTCCACCGACGAGCTCTACTACGCCTGTGGTGCGCTCAACGCGGCAGGTGCCACGTTCACCGCCAGCCACAATCCGGCCGAGTACAACGGCATCAAGATGTCCAAGGCCGGAGCCCAGCCCATCTCCTCGGAGTCAGGACTGAAGGAAATCCAGGCCCGCGCGGAGGACTACCTCCACGCCGGATCCATCCCGGCCGCTGCCAAGCGCGGCCTCATCGGAGTCCACGATGTCCTGAAGGACTACTCCGAATACCTCCGCAAGCTCGTTGACCTCCGGGGATCCCGCCCCCTGAAAGTGGTTGTCGACGCCGGCAACGGCATGGCCGGCCTGACCACCCCTGCGGTACTCGGCGATGCGATCCTGCCCAAGCTGCCGTTCGACATCATTCCCCTGTACTTCGAGCTCGACGGTTCCTTCCCGAACCACCCTGCCAACCCGCTCGAGCCGGAGAACCTGCTCGACCTGCAGGCGGCCGTGGTGGAACACGGCGCGGACATCGGGCTCGCGTTCGACGGTGACGCCGACCGCTGCTTCGTCATCGACGAGAAGGGCAACCCCGTGTCGCCGTCGGCCATCACCGGAATGGTGGCCCGCCGCGAAATCGCGCGCGCCAAGGCGCAGGGCGAAGAAACCCCCACCATCATCCACAACCTGCTGACCTCCAGGGCCGTCCCGGAGCTTGTGGCGCACGACGGCGGCCGCGCAGTGCGCACGCGCGTGGGCCACTCGTTCATCAAGGCCGAGATGGCCGAGGAAGGCGCCGTCTTCGGCGGCGAGCACTCGGCGCACTTCTACTTCCGCGATTTCTGGAATGCAGACACCGGCATGCTGGCCGCAATGCATGTCCTGGCCGCCCTCGGCGAACAGGACCTCCCGTTGTCCGAGCTCGGCCACGAGTACGAGCCATACGTCTCCTCCGGGGAAATCAACTCCGAAATCGAAGACAAAGCGGGCGCCGTGGAGCGGGTCCGCGCCGCTTTTGCCGGCGAAGACGTCGAGATCGACACGCTGGACGGCAGCACGTTCACGGCACGCGACGGCAGCTGGTGGTTCAACCTGCGTCCGTCCAACACCGAACCGTTCCTCCGCCTGAACACCGAGGCCACGGACCGGGCCACCATGGAACGCATCCGCGACCGCGTGCTGGCCCTGGTCAACGGCTAGGCGGCCCGCATGACGGAACTTCCCGGAACGTCCTGGCGGGACTCGGTGCCCGAAGCCACGGCCACCGACCTGGAAAACCTGTTGGGCACCGGCGTCGGGGCGGCGCAGGAGCAGCTGGGACGCAACGGCGGCTTCCTCCCGTTCGCGCTGGTGGTGGAGAACGACGGCGAGGTGCGCCTCGTCGCCGTTACTCCGGCTGACGCCGAGGACGGCTCGGAGGACGGCTTCGATGCCGACGCGATGATCAGCGACCTCACCGAGCTGCTCCGGCAGCACCGGGACGACTTCCGTGCCGCCGCGGTGGTCTGCGACATCACCCTGCTGGAAGAGGATACCGACGCCATCCATGTCGCGGCCGAGCACCGTGACGGTTCCGTTTTCGCCGCGGTCCTGCCTTACGAACCCAATGCCGAGTCCCACGAATGGGAGTTCGGGCAGCTCGCAGCTGATGCCAACGAGCCCTCCATCTGGGTGGACTAGACCTCCAGTGGGTTGCTGACATGAAAATCAACGCTTTCGCGGACGTAAGCCTGCGCGCCATGATGGTGCTCGCGGCCGCCCCCGACGGCATTCTGCTCACCACGCAGAGCATCGCCGACGCCGTAGGCACTCCCTACAACCATGTCAGCAAGGCCATGGCCAAGCTCCGCGAACTCGGCGTGATCGACGTCGAGCGGGGCCGCAACGGCGGTTCCCGGCTCAATGCGGCCGGGCGCCGGGCCACCGTGGGGCAGCTCCTGCGGCAGCTGAACACCCGCGCAGATCCGGCTGACTGCCACTCACTGAATGGCGACTGCCCGCTCATCAATGAATGCCGGCTTCGCGGCGCCCTCGCGCGGGCGCGGGAGGCTTTTTACCGCGAGCTTGACGACATTGTGGTGTCCACGCTTCCGGGCACGCGCCAGATGGCGCCGGTCTTCCAGGCGATCGGCCTCCGCCCCGGGCTCTGAGGCCCCTACCGATTTGGATATCTTTTCTACGACGTGTAGAACTTAGGTGTAAATACTCGCATTTCAAATACAGGTATTTCTTATCGGTCCGGTTGAAGACCCCGGGCCACTATCTCAGGAGTCAACATGCTCTCGGACAAGTCCTTCCCCGTCATCGAGGCCACCCTCCCGCTGGTCGGTTCCCGGATCGGTGAAATCACCCCCAAGTTTTACGCCCGACTCTTCGCAGCACACCCGGAGCTGCTGGACGGGCTCTTCAGCCGCTCCAACCAGCGCAACGGCAACCAGCAGCAGGCCCTGGCCGGAAGCATCGCCGCTTTCGCCACCCACCTGGTGAACAACCCCGGCACTCTCCCGGAGACTGTGCTCGCGCGCATCGCCCACCGCCACGCCTCCCTCGGCATCACCGAACCGCAGTACCAGGTGGTCTACGAGCACCTCTTCGCCGCCATCGCCGAGGACCTTGCCGAGGTCATCACCCCGGAAATCGCCGAAGCCTGGACCGAGGTCTACTGGCTCATGGCGGATGCGCTGATCAAGCTCGAAAAGGGCCTCTACGCCGCACAGGCCAACGGCGTGATGTGGAGCCCGTGGCGGGTTGCCGCCAAGACTGCCGCCGGCACCGGCTCCATGACGTTCACCCTGGAACCCGCCGACGACACCCCCATCACTCCGGCTCTCGCGGGACAGTACGTGAGCGTGAAGGTCCAGCTCCCGGACGGACTGCGCCAGGTCCGCCAGTACTCGCTGTCCGGCGAGGCAGGCACGAGCCGGATTTTCACCACCAAGAAGGACGACGGCGGCGAAGTCTCCCCCGTCCTGCACAACAACGTCCAGGTGGGCGACATCCTGGAAATCTCCAACCCCTACGGTGAAATCACCCTCAAGGAAGGTGACGGCCCCGTCGTACTGGCCTCCGCCGGCATTGGCTGCACGCCCACCGCCTCCATCCTGCGCTCCCTCGCCGACTCCGGCTCGGACCGCCAGGTCCTGGTCCTGCACGCGGAAAGCGACCTCGACAGCTGGGCCCTGCGCGGCCAGATGACGGACGACGTCGAACGCCTCGACGGCGCCGACCTCCAGGTCTGGCTCGAACGGCCGGTCGCCGGAACCAAGGAGGGCTTCATGTCGCTGCGCGAAGTGGACCTGCCGGCCAACGCCTCGCTGTACCTGTGCGGTCCGCTGCCGTTCATGAAGCACATCCGCAACGAGGCCATCAACGCCGGGATCCCCGCCACGAAGATCCACTACGAAGTCTTCGGCCCGGACATCTGGCTCGCTTCCTAGTCCGTTCCTCCCCTGAGTTTTTGTCCAGATAGAGCGACTTGAGGGGCTATTTGCTCCCGTTATCTGGACAAAAACTCGCAACATGGCAGGGCGTTAATGCACGACGGCGGCGCCGCACCTTCTCTGGGAAGGTGCGGCGCCGCCGTCGTTATGTTTTTGTCCAGCTGGCTAGCTGTGGTCCGCCATGCGTTCCTTCAGTGCTTCCAGCTCGGAGCGCAGCGCCTCGGGCAGGGAGTCACCGAACTTCGCGTACCACTCCTCGATGGAGGCCAGCTCGGCGTCCCATTCCTCGCGGTCGACGCGGACGGCGTCTTCCACGTGGGCGTGGGTCAGGTCCAGGCCGGTGAGGTCCAGCGAGTGTCCCGCCGGCACGAAGCCGATCGGGGTCTCAATGGCGTCAGCCTTGCCTTCGAGGCGCTCGATGGCCCACTTGAGGACACGGGCGTTGTCGCCGAAACCGGGCCACGCGAAGCCGCCATCGGCAGTGCGGCGGAACCAGTTGACCAGGAAGATGTGCGGCAGGCGCTCCGGGTTGGCCTTGCCTGAGACGCTGATCCAGTGCTTCAGGTAGTCCCCTGCGTCGTAGCCGATGAACGGCAGCATGGCCATCGGGTCGCGGCGAAGGACGCCGACCTGACCGGCGGCGGCCGCCGTAGTCTCGGAGGAAAGCGTGGAGCCCATGAAGATGCCGTTGGTCCAGCTCCGGGCCTGGGTCACCAGCGGAACCGTGGTCTTGCGGCGGCCGCCGAAGAGGATGGCTGAAAGCTCCACGCCTTCGGGGCTGTAGTACTCCTCGGCCAGCATGTCGATCTGCGAGATCGGGGTGCAGAAGCGGGAATTCGGGTGGGCAGCCGGCTTGTCCGAATCCGGCGTCCAGGAGTTGCCCTGCCAGTCGGTCAGGTGCGCCGGGGTTTCCTCGGTCATACCCTCCCACCAGACGCCGCCGTCGTCCGTGAGGGCGACGTTGGTGAAGATGCTGTGACCCTTGGCAATGGCGCGCATGGCATTGGGGTTGGTGCCCCAGCCGGTGCCCGGGGCGACGCCGAACAGGCCGGCCTCCGGGTTGGTGGCGCGCAGCTCGCCTTCCTTGCCGATCCGCATCCAGGTGATGTCGTCACCAAGGGTTTCAACCTCCCAGCCCTCGATGGTGGGGTCAAGCAGGGCGAGGTTGGTCTTGCCGCAGGCCGAGGGGAAGGCGGCGGACATGTAGTACGACTTCTTCTCCGGCGAGGTGAGCTTGAGGATAAGCATGTGCTCCGCAAGCCAGCCCTCGTCCCGGGCCATCACGGAGGCGATGCGCAGGGCGTAGCACTTCTTGCCAAGGAGTGCGTTTCCGCCGTAGCCGGAGCCGAACGACCAGATGGAACGCTCCTCCGGGAAGTGGACAATCCACTTGTCCGGGTTGCACGGCCATGCGACGTCGGCCTGGCCGGGGGCCAAGGGGGCGCCCAGGGAGTGCAGGGCGGGAACGAAGAATGCGTTCGTGGCGGTGATCTTGTCCAGCACTTCGGTGCCGATGTTGGCCATGATTCGCATGGAGGCAACCACGTAGGCGCTGTCTGTGATCTCCACGCCGAACTTGGGATCCTCCGCGTCAAGGTGGCCCATGACGAACGGGATGACGTACATGGTGCGGCCGCGCATGGAACCGGCGAACAGGCCGCGAAGCTTCTGCTTCATCTCGGCCGGCGCCATCCAGTTATTGGTGAAGCCGGCATCCCGCTCGTCCTCGGAGCAGATGAAGGTCTGCTCTTCAACGCGCGCCACGTCCGCGGGATCGGAGAATGCGGCGAAGGAGTTCGGGAACAGCTCCGGGTTCAGCCTGGTCAGCGTTCCGGCTTCGACCAGCTCGCCCGTAAGGCGGGTGTATTCCTCTTCCGTACCGTCGACCCAGTGGATGCGGTCCGGCTGGGTAAGTTCTGCAACCTCTTCGACCCATGCCAGCAGGCCAGCATGTGTTGTGGGTGCTTTCTCAAGCAGCGGCAGTCGTGCGAGATCGCCCATTGCGGTTCCCTTCCTCGGGTTCAGTGGTGTGTCCTAAATGCTAGGGCTCTAGACCACTGCACTTTTTGGGTCAGACGTGGGATGTCCGGGCGGCGAAAAAGCAAAAACCGCGGAAAATCAAGGAAGTGGATGAAGCAAATCAGGTCTTTTTGTGAGTAAGGTCACATAGACCGGTCTAGTCATGCACATTACACGCCTTTCGATTTGGAACTCGGCGGCAACTCGCGTAAAGTAATTCGAGGTTCGGGGGTGAACGAAAAACTCCCGGAGCCGAGAATGCGCCCATAGCTCAGCTGGATAGAGCGTCTGTCTACGGAACAGAAGGTCAGGGGTTCGAATCCCTTTGGGCGCACAAAGAAGAAAAGATCCGCACCGGTTCGCCGGTGCGGATCTTTTTTGTTTCAATTTGGTACGCGTGCGCCCGTCTCCGGCCGGGTCCGCCTTCGGCCCGGCCTCGGCGGGCGGCCCCGGTGCAAGCGACCCCGGGGCGCGCTGCCCCCGGGCGGGCTGCCCCGGGGCGGGCTGCCAGCCCTCAGGCGGGCCTACTCGTTTATTGCGTCGTAGATGCGGCGGCGGATGCCGTCGAAATGGCGGTTGAGCCGTTCAGCAGCCAGCGCCTTGTCCCCGTCCGCCACGGCTTCGTAGATGCGGCGGTGGACAGCGGCCGTCTCCGTGAGGTCCTCGGTGCCTGCACCGACTTCCAGGTGGATCTGCCGGTACACCTTCCAGAAAACGGCAAGCAGGCTGATCAGCAGGGCGTTGTTGAGCGGTTCGAACAAGCGCCGGTGAAACTCTGCATCCGCTTCCACGAACGTCTCCCCCGCGGCTGCCAGTTCCTCCATCCGGACCACGGATTCCTCAACGGCGGCCAGTTGGCCGGACGTCATGGTGTCCATGGCGCTCCCGATCAGGCCTGATTCGAGCGCCTGCCTGACATCCACCAGTTCCAGCGCTTCCCCTCCCTTGTGGCGCAGCGAGAGCCTGCCGCGGAAGGTCAGGCCGTCGGCCAGGGCATCAAAGTTGCTGGGCGCCACAAACATGCCGAACCCGTGCCGGATCTCGACAACACCGAGCGCTTGGAGGACTTTGAGCGATTCACGGAGGGTATTGCGTCCCACGCCCAGGGCCAGAGCCAGTTCGTTTTCCGTGGGGAGCGGATCGCCCGCTTCAAGTTCACGCTCCAGGATGAGCTCCATGATGTCCGCCTGGAGAGCGCGGAGCCGCGCCTGGGCGCTGAAGCGCGCCTGCGAAGCGACGCCTGGTGTTGTCATGGGTTCCCCTAACCGAGAGTCCTGAACCACCGTACGGAGTGGGTCACAGCAAACAATATTGGATGTCCCACCTTCTGTTAAGCGCCCGCGCCAAACACGGCCCCGATTCCCTGGGCCGCCTCCTGTGGTTTCTTGCCGCAGGCCGTGCCGCCGCCGGGCGTAGTCTGGTGCCATGACGGCCAGAGTTGAACGCGAATTCGATGTCATTGTGATCGGTGCCGGAGCCGTGGGGGAAAACGTCGCGGACCGGGTGGTCCAGGGCGGGCTCACCGCGGTCCTGATCGAGGCGGAGCTGGTGGGCGGCGAGTGCTCCTACTGGGCCTGCATGCCGTCCAAGGCCCTGCTCCGACCCGGGACCGCCCTCCACGGCGCGCAAACGGTCCCCGGGGCCGAGGAGGCGGTCACGCGCACCCTGGATGCCGCGGCGGTCCTAAAACGCCGGGACTACTTCACGTCCAACTGGCAGGATGACAGCCAGGTCAAATGGGTGAAGGACACCGGAATCGAACTGATCCGCGGCCGCGGCCGTCTCACCGGCCCGCGGGCCGTCGAAGTAGCCGGGCGGGACGGCGTCAGCTACCTGCTCTCGGCGAGGCACGCCGTCGTGCTTTCCACTGGTTCGGCACCCACGGCGCCGCCGGTTGCAGGCCTGGCGGGGCTGGACTACTGGACCACCCGCGAGGCCACGTCCGCACGAAGCGTCCCGCAGAGCCTGGCGGTCCTCGGCGGCGGGGTGGCCGGCACCGAACTGGCGCAGGCCTTTGCCCGTCTGGGTTCCACGGTGACGCTGATAGCCCGCGGCGGGCTACTCAGTATGTACCCCAAGGACGCCACAAATCTGGTGCTGGCCGGCCTCCGGGCCGACGGCGTGGACGTCCGCCTCAACACCGGCACGGAGCGGGTCAGCAGGAACGGGGACGGCTCCTTCACTGTGGCCCTGGCCGACGGTGACAGCATCCGGGCTGAGCGGCTCCTCGTCGCCACCGGCCGCCATCCCGCACTGGACGGGCTGGGGCTGGAAACCGTGGGACTTGGCGCCGCGGACGGCAAAGTGCCGCCGCTCCGCACGGATACCACCGGCCTGGTTGAGGGCATGGACGGCGCCGGCCAGGGCGACGACGGGAACTGGCTCTACGCGGTGGGGGACGCCGCAGGCAAAGTCATGCTGACGCATCAGGGCAAGTACTCAGCCCGCGCCACCGGGGATGCCATCGCAGCGCGGGCCAAAGGAGAGCTGCAGGGTTCACCGAAGCCGTGGAGCCGCTTCGCCCAGACGGCCAACGATCACGCCGTGCCCAACGCGGTGTTCACGGATCCTGAGCTGGCCAGCGTGGGCCGGTCGGCGGAGCAGGCACGGAAGGACGGCTATAACGTGTCCTCGGTGGAGCTTCCCATCAGCGTGGCCGGGTCCTCGCTGCATTCCGAACATTACGAGGGCTGGGCCCAGCTGGTGGTGGACGAGGACAGGAAGGTGCTTCTCGGTGCCACCTTCGCGGGGCCGGACGTTGCCGAGCTCCTCCACGCCGCCACCATCGCAGTGGTGGGCGAGGTGCCCCTGGACCGGCTGTGGCACGCGGTGCCGTCCTACCCCACCGTCAGCGAGGTGTGGCTGCGGCTGCTTGAGGAGTACGGCCTCTGACTGGTTGATCACACTCGACCCGGCCTATTTGAACTGACCGGTCAGTTTAGTTAGCCTTGATGCAGACACCACTGCGAAAGGCTTCCATGCTCTCGGTTCGACAGCTTCATGTGAAAGGCCGGCGGGATGATTTGCTCCCGCCCACTTCACTCCAGGCACGGCGCGGCGAGCTGGTACTGGTTTCCGGGGCCCGCCAGGACCAGAGGACCGCTCTGGCACTGACCCTGAGCGGGCGGATGAAACCGTCTTCCGGTGAGCTTCTCTGGGACGGCGAGGCTAAAACGAAGCGCCTTCGCTCTGCCAGCTCGCTCGTGGACTCCCCCGGGGTCAATGAGCCCGAACAACACCTGAGCGTGCGGGACCTCGTCACGGAGGACCTCGCCCTGATCCCGCGGCGCTACCGTGGCGCCCTGCTCAGCACACCGTGGCTCAAAGTCAACCGTTTTGAGGACATCGCCGGCCTGTGGGCGGAACAGCTGGCCCCGGCCAGGCGCATTGAACTGCTCACCGCCCTATCGCTCGCCAACCCGCACACCGACCTTCTCGTGGTCGACTCCCCCGACCGCCACAGCGCGGCTCCCGCGGACTGGCTGCCGCGGCTCCAGGAGCTGGCGTACGACGGCGGCCGGCCCCTCGCCGTCGTCGCCACCGTCGCTGCCCTCCCGGACCACTGGACGGGCCCGGCCGCCGAGATCGGCAACGCCGTCCCCCGCCCTCCCCTCGACAAGAGTTTTTGTCCAGATAACGCGGGCAAAACGGCCCAGAAGTCCCTTGATGTGGACAAAAACTCCAGTCCCGAAACCGAAACAGAGGACGCAAAGTGACTGTGCTGCGGCTGGCCCGCTCCGAACTCAAGCGCATGACCGGCGGGCTGCTGCCCAAGCTGACCATTCTTGCCCTGACCATGGTGCCCCTGCTGTACGGGGCGGTGTACCTGTACGCCAACTGGGATCCGTACAGCAACCTGGACCAGATCGACGCCGCGCTGGTGGTGGAAGACACCGGTGCAACCTCCAGCGACGGAACGCAGCTGCAGGCGGGCCGGAAGGTGGCGGACAGCCTCATCGACGGTCACGTGTTCAACTGGCAGTCCGTGGATTCCGCCGAACAGGCCGACCAGGGAGTCAGCAGCGGCAAATACGCCTTCGCCCTGAAGATCCCGAAGGATTTCTCCGCCAACCTGGTGTCACCCGGCAGCTTCGACGCCGCCAACCAGGCCATGCTGAACGTGACCACCAACGACGCCAATAACTACTTGCTAAGCACCATCGTGGACAAGCTGACCACTGCCGTCCACTCGAGCGTGGCCAAGGAAGTGGGCGAGGAAACCGCCAACCAGCTGCTCACCGGCTTCGGCACCATCCACACGCAGATGGTCAAGGCGGCTGACGGCGCCGGCCAGCTTTCCGACGGCGTGAGCGAGCTCCACGACGGCACCGTGGCCCTGCACGAGGGCACCTCGCAGCTCAGCAGCGGTGCCGGCGAACTCTACAGCGGCCAGCTCAAGCTGCGCGACGGCGCCAACCAGCTGAACAACGGCGCGGCACAGCTCAGCGACGGACTCGGCCAGCTCACGGACAAGACGGCCTCCCTGCCCGCCGATTCCCGGAAACTGGCCGACGGCGCTGCACAGGTTGCGGCCGGAAACGCCACGCTGAACACCAAGGTGCAGGACGTCGTCGGGCAATTGGACGCCGCGGACCAGGGATTGCGGAACCGCGTGGTGGAGTCCAACGGCAGGCTGATGGCCGCGGGCATCATTACCCAGGCCCAGGCGGACAGCATCCTCAAGGACTTTGACGCAGCTGCGGCATCCGGGCCGGTGGCGGACGCCAAGGCAAAAATCCAGTCCGACGCCGCACAAATCCAGCAGCTGGCGGACGGTTCGGCCGCGGTGAGCGCCGGCGCCGCCAGGCTCGCTGCGGCCACGCCCGCCCTGACCGGCGCCATCGCCCAGGCGTCTGCGGGCGCGGACCAGCTGCACACCGGGACTTCCGCTTTGGCCGCCGGCGAGCAAAGCGCCGTGGACGGCACCGCGAAGCTCGCCGAAGGTGCCAGGACGCTCGACGGCGGCGCGGCGCAGCTTGAGGACGGCGCCGCCACGGCCGCGGGCGGAGCCGGCACTCTGGCCTCGGAACTCGGCAAGGGCGCCGGCCAGGTGCCCAATCCCGATGACGCCCAGAAGAACAGCCTGTCGAAGGTCATGGCCGATCCCGTGGCTGTCAGCAACGTCTCACAGGCCAAGGCAGGGTCCTACGGAGCCGGCCTGGCACCGTTCTTCCTGACTCTGGCGCTCTGGATCGGCATCTTCATGCTGATCCAGGCCATGCGTCCCGTCACCCAGCGGGCGCTGGCTTCCAACGCGCCGTCGTGGAAGATCGCCCTGGGCGGCTGGCTGCCGTTCCTGGCCGTCTCCGTTGTCCAGGCCAGCCTGCTCACCCTGGTGGTGGATGTGGCCCTGGGCCTCAACCCCGCGCATCCGGTGCTGATGTGGCTGTTCATGCTGGCGGCCGCAATGGCCTTCAGTTCCATCATCCAGGGCATCGTTGCCTTGCTTGGCTCCCCCGGAAAGCTGGTGGTGCTGATCCTGCTGGTGCTCCAGCTGGTGTCCTCAGGCGGCACGTTCCCCTGGCAGACGACACCCCAGCCCCTGCACGTGGTGCACGAAATCCTCCCCATGGGCTACGTGGTGACCGGCATGCGGCACCTGATCTACGGCGCGGACCTGTCCATGATCCTGCCTATCGTGGCGGGCCTGCTTGGCTACACTGTGCTGGGGGCCGCGCTGTCAACGCTGGCCGTCCGCAAGCACAAGTTCTGGACCCTGAAGTCCCTGAAACCGGAGATCGCCGTATGAGCATGCAGGAAGCCGGCGAAAAGAAGCTCCGCCCGGCACGTACCAATGCCACCAAGCAGAAGCTGTTCGACGCTTCCATGGAGCTGATCGGCGAGCGCGGCGCGGCCGGCGTCACCGTGGATGAGATCGCCGCTGCGGCCGGCGTCTCCAAGGGGACTGTGTATTACAACTTCGGCAGCAAGTCCGACCTGATTGCCCAGCTCCTGCGCCACGGGGTGGACATCCTGCACGCCCGGCTGTTGAGCGTGCAGGACTCCTCCGCCGATCCGCTGGCCGCCATGGACGAGATGATCGGCCAGGCGATGGACTTCATGGCGGAGTACCCGTCCTTCGCCAGGCTCTGGGTCAGCGAAAACTGGCGGACCCCCAGCGAATGGCAGGACACCTTTGCGGAGCTCCGGGGCCGCCTGCTCGCCGTGATCGGCGGCGCGATCGAGGGCGTCGCCGCACGGTACCCCGTCGACGAGTCCATCTCCCGGGGCAGCCTGGAGACTGCCATCTTCGGCGCGTGCTTCGTGGTGGGACTGGACCGCCAGACCTACAACCCTGAACGCACCCGCGAACAAAGCGTCGCGGCCATTATGGCAATCATGCGTGGCTACGTCCGGAAGTAGCCCGCATCGGGGAAGATAAGTCACATGCGCCACATGGGTAACAGCGGACGGATAGCCATCGCAGCGGCCTGTGCCGCCGCGGGGCTCCTGGTGCTGACCGCGATAACGCTCGAAGAGGCCGTGCTGTTCACGTTCCTCGGGGCGGTGGCCGTGGGCTACCTTGCCTGCGTCATCCAGGTGGTGGCACGGGGACGCCACCTTGCCCTGCTGACGGGCGGCATCGGCACCAGCCTGTTCATCGGGTTCACCATCGCGTTCCTGCGCATGTGGGGCCTGGCGTTCACCGCGGAGGCGGATTCACTGGGTGCGGCGGTGACAACCCGGGACTCCGACATCTACTTCTACCTCGCTGCAGTGTCCGGCGCGGGGACGCTCCTGGTTCTGTTCGCCGGGGCGGTATGGCCGGCCGGAAAGCGCCTCCGGTCCGGACGCAGCCAGTCCGGACGCAGTCAATCCGGACGCAGTCAATCCGGACGGCGCAAGCCCGCGGCAGCCAGGCGGCCGGCGGCCAGACCGGCGCCCCGCCCTTCCGCAGGGACCACCTACGGGCGTGTTCCGGCGTCGCGATCCGGAGCGGTCCGTACCCCCGCGGCCAAGCGGCCGGCGTCGTCTTCGGCCAAGTCCGCGGTCCCTCGTGCGGCCCGGCCGGCACCCAAGTCCGCCGCACCCAAATCCGCGCCCAAGCCGGCGGCCAAACCCTCACCCACGTCCCCGGCGAAGGCTACATCGCGTCGCTGAGCATGCCATCGCCTTTGGCCGGGTGTGGCGCCCTGCCGGCCCGGCAGGAGGACGGCGATTGCCACCCCGCCCAGCAGCAGGAGTCCGCCTGCCATTTCGGCCGGTGAAGGCACCTCGCCCAGGACCAGCCACGCCGTCGTCATGCCCACCACAGGGACAAGCAGCGTAAACGGAACCACGGCGGACGAAGGATAGATTCCCAGGAGCCAGTTCCAGATTCCATAGCCCACCAGGGACCCCAGGACGGCCGTGTAGATCGCACTCAGAATGGTGACCGCCTGCAAGCCTGCGAGGGTGCCGCCCACGGCGGCCGGCCCGTCGATCAACAGGGACAGGCCGATCAGCGGTAGCGGAACCACTGCACCGGACCACACCACAAGGCCCAGGCCGGACGACGCTTTGGCCTGCCGGGCGACGATATTGCCGGCCGCCCAGGACAGTGCAGCAGCCAGGACGATGAGCAGGGGAAGGACCGGGGCGACCATGCTGCGGCCGACCGCCACCACCGCGAGTCCGACCACTCCGAGGACGACGCCGGCAAACTGCCTCACGCTGGGACGCTCACCCAGGATTCCCGCCGCAAGGAGAACAGTCAGCAGCACCTGGGCTTGCAGGACAAGCGAGGCGAGCCCTGCGGGCATGCCTAGCGCCATGGCCAGGTAGAGGAGGCCGAATTGTCCGGCGCTCATGAAGAGGCCGACGCCGACGATGGCCCGCCAACTGACGTCCGGCCTGCGGATGAAGAAGATCCACGGAAAGACGACCAGAACGAAGCGCATGGCAACAAAAAGCAGCGGCGGCACCTCCGTGCCGTTGGCGTGCAGGCCAAGGTCGATCGCAACGAAGTTGGCGCCCCACAGGACTGCCACAAGGACCGCGAGGGCGGAATGGCGAAGGTTCATGCTCCGTGCTGCCGGTTCAGTGCTGGGACGTCAAAGGATGAGGTTTCAAAGATTCCGCGGGCGCTCTCCCGGCGTCCCGTCCGCGCCGCGATCAGGCACGGCGTCCTGCTCGGCAGCGTCGCGGTCGGTGACGTCACGCTGGGCAGCGTCGCGGTCGGTGACGTCACGCTGCCGTGGTGCGCCCGGTTCAGTCGCGGCTGGTCCGGTATGGCCGGGTTCTGCGGTGTTTGGAACTGCCGTGCCCGGGGCTGCGGTGCCAGGGGCTGTCGCCGGCACGTTGTCCCCGCGACCGCGGGTTCCAGCTTCTGCACGCGTCTGCGGCTGCGCAGGAACGGTTTCGTCGTGCCGGTCGGCGTCATGGCGGTCGGCTGTGACGACGTCCGGATCAACCTCATCGGCCTTGCGGAGCTGCTCCTGCGACGCGGCCCGCACGCGCTCGGCTTCCGCCTGCTTTTCGCGGGCGTCGCGGCGCAGGCGCTCTGCCTCGACCTCGGCCTGCTTGGCATCGGCTTCGGCGCGGGCCGCTTTGGCCTCGCGATCCCGCGCTCCGAGCTCGTCGGCTTTGGCTTTTTCACGCATTTCGGCGGCCCGGTTCCTGTCCGCTTCCACCTTGCGCCGCCGGTTGAAGAAGAGCACCGCTGCGATGATCGCAATCACCACAACGACGCCGATAATGATCCCCACAAGCTGTCCTGAGTCCACGATGATCTCCTTCTAACCGGGGCCGCTGACGAATATCTCCAGTAAACATCACAAACCCCGTGCTGACCATGAACACGGCGGCAGATGGGGCAGGAGTCAGGTGCAAGGGGCCGCCGCGGTCCCCCCAGCGCCCTTAGTGCGCCCGGGGCACCTTGAAGTGCGTGAGCCGGGCATCCTGGCCGTCCAGTTCTGCCCAGGTTTTGTCGGTTTCCAGCACAGTCAGGCCGCTGGTGGGAAACCGGGTGGCGGCGTCCATGTAGGCGTCATGGTTGGAATCGCGCGACGCCAGGTGCATGGCAAGATCCTGGACGCCGGGCATATGGGAGATCACCATCAGCGTCGTCACGGTATCCGGGACGTGGTTGATGACCTTCAGCATGCGCAGCGCGGACGCGCCGTAGAGGCCGTCTTCAAGTTTCGGCGTCGGGGCTTTGTCGCCTAATTCCGCGCACACCCAGGTGCACGTCTGCCGCGTACGCAGCGAACTGGAGCAGAGGATGAAATCGGGAACCACCCCGTGTTTGAGCAGCCATTTCCCGGCCAGGGGAGCCTCACGGTGCCCGCGTTCCTCCAGCGGGCGCTCATGATCGGGCACTCCTCCGGGCCAGTCTGCCTTGGAGTGCCGCATGAGGATCAAACGCCTGATGTGATGCTCGCTCATGCCCCAATCCTAGTGCGGCGGCCCTGCCCCTCAGGTCACGGCCGCCCTGCACAGGGTTCAGTCCTCAAGTACGAAGGTCACTTCAAGCACAACGTGCCACGCGACGACGGCCCCGTCCGCAATTTCGACTTTCTGCTCCTTCACCCACGCCCCCGTGACGCCCCGAAGCGTCTTGTTGGCGCGCTCGATGCCTTCTTTGATGGCTGCATCGAACGAGGTTTTGGAATTAGAGCTCAGGGTTGTAATGCGTGCAACAGACATAGTTCCTCCTGATGGTCGGATGGACGATCAGAGACTACGCCGCACCACCCAGCACCAACAGGGCCATAGGAACTAAGCCGCGGAGGCACAATGCTCCGCGAGCCCGCCCGCGGGAAGGCGGCCCTTTCAGCTGGGTCAAGGGCGCTGAAGCGTAGCGGCACATCCCGAAAGCGTCGTTGTTGCGTGAGGAACGAGCGCAGGCGCCGAGGGATTGTGCCGCGAAAGTGAAAGCGCCCGTCCCCTAGGCAGGGAACGGGCGCTTTCGAACAGGTCTAAGACTAGATGGAGTATTCCGGAGCGGCCCAGACCACAACCTCCGGGTGCTCGTAGAACCGGTAGCCCTGGCCGCGTACCGTGCGGACGGTGTTGGCGAGGCGGCCCAGCTTGGAGCGGAGGCGGCGGATGTGGACGTCGATGGTGCGCTCGTTGGGGACCTCTTCGGCGTTGCGCCACAGGCCCTCGAGCAGTTCGTCGCGGCCCACGGTGCGGGTGCCGTTTTCGACGAGGTAGTTGAGGAGTTCGAACTCCTTGAACGTGAGGTTCAGGGAGTCGCCGTCGAGGTGGACTTCGCGGCGGGCCAGGTCGATGAGGACGCCGGACGGCCGGGGATCCTGCGGCTGCGGAAGCCGGGTGGTCTCGGTGCGCTGCCGGGAGTTGACGGTGGGGTCGCCGAAGGTTGACCGTACGACGTCGAGCGCGGAACCCGGGGCGCTGGCGGGGGCTACAGCCACCGCGGCGTAGCTCTCCGCACCGGAGACGAGCGACTGGGCGTAGGCGCGGATTTCCTGGGCAAGTTTCGCGATGGAGGTTCCGGCTGCTGCCGCGGTCTCCTCGTCGATGCCCATGTAGAGGACAAATCCACGGGCTACGTTTTCGTTTGCGACGGGGCGGACGGCGCTGCCGTTGGCCGGTGCAATCACAGGGGTGGGGGCCGTCTGCGGGGCGGCCTCGGCGGCGGGAACAGCGCGAAGCTGGCCGTAGGAGTTCGGGTTGTAGCCCTGGGGCGCGTAGCCGGGGGCCGGGAAGCTGTTGCCGGGGGCTGCCGGGGCGAACGCCGGACGGGCGCCGAATCCTTGGCGGAGGCCTGAGGGCTGGCCGCCCTTGTTGGCGTTTCGGACGGAGATGTGGACGTATCCAGATGCAACTGACATGGAATGCTTACCTCAATGTGAATGGCCGTCATCGCGGCTCGAATGCTGTCTTTCCCCGCAATGAGATCTGGGGAGGGGCGCCCGACGCTGGGCTAGGGGCGAATGCCTAAAAACTTCTCGGGGTGGGGAAGTTAGGCGTGCATTCGACAACAGCGCATGTCTTCGCCAGCGGGTGGGCTGGTCCAGGATTCTGCGGCTGCAGGTGCTGTTGAGTTCTTGTTCACAATTGAAGTGTGCAACGTAACAATGAAAACTTGCAAGTAACAATGGACACTATGGTCCGCATCGTGAGACAAAATCCCGCATTGTGGTCCAAATCACGATTCTGAAATGCCAATAATATAACAGGTGTTTTTCAGAACGATCGATCGGATTCTCTCTATAGCCGAATTTTCTTCTCCGGAACCCGTATTTTCGGCGCGAAAATTCAGTCAGCTTGGAATTGCTGAAATACGGAGGACGCGCTTTGCACATGTCCAGCCCCCGGCCGGGCTACACAGAAAAATTCCGTCCCCCGCAGCCCGCTGTCCCGCCGGCCGGCTCAGTTGGACTGTCCGGTGAGCGTGGCTGCTACCAGCTGGACGGACTCCGCCGGGAAGCTGTCACCCTCCTTTCCCGCAACGACCCGTACCATCGCCCCGGACACGATGTCAGCCACAGTGAGCTGGCTGGTGCCCGTAGCGCCGGACTGTTGACGCCTTCGTTGCTGATTGCTCACCGACACGTCCGAACCGAGTGAATAGGTGCGGCTGAAGCCGTCCGTGCTCTTGACTGTCACGGAGCCCGAGTTCACCTCGGTGACCGTTCCCTGCTGCTCCACCCTGGTCACGTAGGCGCCGTCCTCGAGGGCCACGTACTCGGCGTGAACTGCGGCGGACACTCCGGCGCCCATTCCGCCCAATCCATCCGGGGCGAAGTTGCCGGGGCCGCCCTGGAGCGGCATCCCGCCGTCGGCAAAACCGCCCTGCGCGCCGCCGCGGCCGCCCGGCGATGTTTCCTGCAGTCCACCTGCACCTGCACCTGCGTCGGCCGTGCCGTCAGCCGCCGCAGAGCTGGAGGTCAGCGCATAGATGCCCACGCCGGCCCCGCCTGCGAGAACAGCCGCCGCTCCGGCGGCGGCAACCCCCCGCTTCACAGTCCACGGCTTCGAACGGCCGGCCGGCCCGCCCGGGAAGCCGCCAGGCGGCGGGGTACCCCAGCTACCGGACGGCCGGGATGATCCCCATCCCGTCTCCGGCAGCGAACCGGAAGCAGCGGCCGACGGCGGCACTCCCCACCCGGCAGCCTGCCCGCCGTTGGCGGGGCTGCTCAGAGGGATGTTCACTCGACCGCCTGCAGGGACCGGCCGGCCTTCCGGGGTCCCGTCGGAATCGTTGTCCGGAACCGGCGTGTTGTGGTGGTTGTTCATGGTGTACTCCTTGGGCCTAGGGCTTTGTCCACCCAGGCTCCGAAGCGTTCCTGTGCGGGGCCTGTGCGGGGCAAGAGGTCAAGCTGTGACCTTTCCGAAGCTGGTTTCATCCCGGGAATGCAGCCGATCCTCTCCAGGCAGCCCCGGAGGGCCGCGGCGTTGCGTTCAGCTCGCTAGGCTGGGATTCACAGCTGGCCCACAGGATCCCCATAGGGCCGGCTAAACCGCAGATCGGAGAGTTGTCCCATGGCCACTTCGCACTCCATGACTAACAACCTTCCCCAGCTCACCCACCCGGACGGCTCCCCCATCCGTGCCCTGGTGGTTGACGACGAACCCAGCCTCTCCGAGCTCATGAGCATGGGCCTGCGGATGGCAGGCTGGTCCGTTGCCGTCGCCGGAGACGGCCCGGAAGCCGTAAAACTCGCCAAGGAGTTCCGCCCGGACGTGCTGGTGCTGGACGTGATGCTTCCCGGGTTCGACGGCGTCGAGCTGCTCACCAGGATCCGCGCCTTCGCGCCGGAAGTGCCCGCGCTCTTCCTGACGGCCAAGGACGCGGTCCAGGACCGCATCCTCGGCCTGGCGGCCGGCGGGGACGATTACGTCACCAAGCCCTTCAGCATGGAAGAAGTGCTCCTCCGCCTGCACCGGCTGGTCCAGCGATCCGGAGTGGCCGCCATGGACACCGCCGAACTGGTGGTCGGCGACCTCGTCCTCAACATTGACACGCGCGAAGTGACCCGGGCCGGGAAGGAACTGCAGCTGACCGCCACCCAGTTCGAACTCCTGCGCTACCTCATGGAAAACCCCAAACGGGTGGTCAGCAAGGCACAGATCCTGGACCGCGTGTGGGATTACGACTTCGGCGGCCAGGCAAACATCGTGGAACTCTACATCTCCTACCTGCGCAAGAAGGTGGATGCCATCCACCCGCCCATGATCCACACCGTCCGCGGCGCGGGATACGTCATCAAACCGGCGGATTGAGCGGTGCCCACACTCTCCGGCGAAACCCGCAAAGACCGCCGACGCTGGCTTGATCCGTCGACCTGGCACCTGCGCACCCGGCTGGTACTCGTGGCCATGGCACTCCTTGTGGCCATCTGCGGCGCGATCGGCCTGTTCAGCTATGCCTCCATGGATTCCTTCCTGACCAGGCAGCTTGATGAACGCTTGGGGCAGGCCTCACGGCTATCGAACGAGGCGGGACGGCCACGCCCCAGCAACCCGTCCGGCAGGCAGGACGGGTTCGACGGCCCGGGCCAAGGTGTCGGCACGCTCATCGCGCGCATAGATAACGGGAATGTCAGCAGCGCCGGGTTCCTCGCCAAAGACGCCACCGTGGCGTCCCTCTCCCCCGAGGACAACCAGGTTCTTTTGGCACTCCAGCACGACGGAACGCCCGTCGATCGGGCACTGTCCACCGGCTCCTACCGCCTGGTAGCGGTGGAGGCGCCATACGGGGACGTGATTGTCACCGGGCTCCCCCTCAACGAGAAACAGAACACGCTCAACTCTTTGGTATGGACGATGGTGATCGTGTCGATGGGCGGCCTGGTCCTGATCGGCCTTGCCGGAACGGTGCTGATCCGACGCACCATGAAACCCCTCGAGCAACTGTCCGAGGTCGCCACGCAGGTTTCGAAACTGCCGCTCGACGCCGGCGAGGTGGCCCTCGCAGTCCGCGTGCCGCCGTCGAACGCGCATCCCGGAACCGAAGTGGGCAGTGTGGGGCACGCCCTCAACCTCATGCTGGATAACGTCTCCAAGGCGCTTGAGGCCCGGCAGCAGAGCGAAACCAAAGTGCGCCAGTTCGTGGCCGATGCCTCGCACGAGCTGCGCACGCCGCTCACCGCTATCCGCGGCTACACGGAACTCATGCGGATGACCGAGGACTTCACCCCGGACGGCCAGAAGTCCCTGGCCAGGGTGCAGAGCCAGTCCGAACGGATGACCACCCTGGTGGAGGACCTCCTGCTGTTGGCCCGGTTGGACGAAGGCCAGCCGCTCAAGATCAGCGATGTGGACCTGACGCAGCTTGCGGTGGAAACCGTCAGCGACGAGAAGGTCATGGCACCGGACCGCGCCTGGCAGCTGGAGCTCCCGGAAGAGCCCGTGGTGGTCCGCGGGGATGCCAAGCAGCTGCACCAGGTGATGGCCAACCTGCTCTCCAATGCCCGCAAGCACACGGAACCGGGCACCACCGTGGTCACCGGAGTGATGCGGTCGGCCGACGGCAGCGCTGTGGTGACCGTAACGGACAACGGTGCCGGGATCCCGCCGGAATTTGTGGACCGGGTTTTCGCCCGCTTTGCCCGGGCGGATGCCGCGCGAACCAGTCCTGCAGGTTCCGCGTCGGTTTCCGGCGGCGCGGGCGCTGCGGCTGCCGAGGGCACGAGCGGGCTGGGGCTGTCGATCGTGCAGTCGATTGTGGAGGCGCACGGTGGAACCGTGGAGGTCACTTCCCGCCCGGGGCGCACAGAGTTTGCGCTGCGCCTCCCGGGAGAATCACCGGAAGCGTAGCTGCTCCGTAAGCCCGGCGTGCGGTGCGGGCGGTTACGCAAGCCAACGCGCCGCCGTCGTGATCCTCGTTACCGAAATGTGACTTAAGCGCGAGACTCCTGTACCGTTTTTGGAGTGCGGCCACCGTTCCGGCCGCATATCCGGATGGACGCCAAACTCTGCCGCTACCCGGATTTCCTCATGATCAGGCAGAGGCGGGGGACCCAGGTCTCCGGGCATTCTGCATTGCCGCCCTTGGGGTGAAGCCGACACGTGAAGTTCCGTGCGGCCGGATGACCTCATCCGAACCCGACAGCTAACTCCGCCGGCATCGAGAGGCAACCATGACTAAATCCACGCCAGAAGTACGTCCTGAGCCCGCTTCCCGCACGTCCGCAGCGCCTGCGCACCGCTCACGCCACCGCGCCGAACCAGCCGCCAAGACGTCCCCGCTGTCCCGGTTCGCGGCCAGTCTGCAGGGCTCCGGCCGCCGGGCCGCAGTAGTAACCACCGCCTGCGCGGTGCTGATTGGCGTCGGCGCCGCCGGCCAGGCTTCCGAACCCGCCGCCCCGGCAACATCGGCAACGGGCGCTGGGAGTGCCGCAACCACTGCCGACGCCGAATCGAAGCTCGCGTTCGAAAAAATCCTCGTTTCCGCCATGCCCGCTCCGTCCTCTGTCAGCGTGAACGCGCAGTCGTCCGGGGAGAAGCCGTCGGAGGAGAAGGCACCGGAAGCGCCTGCAGCCGCCGCCGCTCCCGCACCCGCTGCGGCCCCCGAACCGGCTCCTGCCCCGGCGCCGCCCGTAGCTGTTGACGATCCCGCAGCTGCCCAGGCGTATGCCGCCTCGCAGCTCGGAACGTACGGCTGGGCGGCTGACCAGATGCAGTGCCTCACCACGCTCTGGACCAAGGAATCGGATTGGAAGACCACTGCCACGAACGCCAGCAGTGGCGCGTACGGCATTGTCCAGTCGCTGCCGGCGGAAAAGATGGCCAGCGCCGGGTCCGACTATCTGACCAACTTCCGCACCCAGATCAACTGGGGCCTGAATTACGTGAAGGAACGGTACGGCTCCCCTTGCGGCGCCCTGGACTTCCACTACGCCAACAACTGGTACTAAACCGGCACCCGCAGCCATCGTGGTTCGCAACACCGGAGGCCCCGAATCCATGTTTGGATTCGGGGCCTCCGGCCGTGTTGGCGTGTTGCTTCTTCTTGGACGGGACCTTCTCTCCGTTACGGGGCCACAAGGTTTTCACAAGGTCGAGGAGTGACTCTGGGTCGCCGCCGCTTTCAATCGTCTTCCCAGCGGCTGCCGGCCCAGCGCCGTCATCAAGATGCAGGGAGCACAACAATGAAAAAATGGTTAGTTTCGACGGCCGTCCTGGCCTCAATCTTCGCGGCCGCCGCCCCGGCCTCCGCCGCCCCTTCGGGCCCGCCGATCACCGTGGACGGACCCGCCACCTTCACGAGCTGTGGATTTCCTGTCACCGGTGAAGTCACCGGCAAGGCCAAGAACATCACGACTCCCTCCGGGGACATCATCAGCACTTCCCCGGGGCTGAAGATAACGCTGACGGGGCCAGACGGAAAGACCGCCAGTTACGTCATCACGGGCGTCCTATTCTTTTCGTTCCCGAGCGAGAACGTGGTCGAGGTGAAGGCTACGGGCAATAACCTCCTTCAGCTCCCGTCTCCTGACGGACTATTCCTCACACGGGGTAATGTCAACTTCTCTGTGGATTCCAAAGGCAACGAATTGCGGAGATTCTCAGGATCCGGCACTGCCACGAACATCTGTTCGCTGCTCGCCCCTGACTCATAAACCGCGGCGGCGGTGCTCCCACCAATGACGGCGGGAGCACCGCTGCCGCTTCCGTTCCTGTTCCGGTCCTGACAGAGCCCACAGCAGCTGCACAGCTTTGGCCTAAATCCTTCATATGCTGCGGCGCCATAGTTGAACCATGACGCCCACAGACCTGGCCACGGGAACCCTGCTGCACCCGCAACCGCGGGCCGCCGTCGACGCCCGGCCGGGTCCTCCCGCCCCGACGTTCCCCCGGCAGGGTCGCGTCCGTCGGGCGCCCGTTGATACGCACATGACCGGCACCACAGGAGCCGCTGCGCCGGTGCTGGATGTAGTCATCCCGGTCTATAACGAGGAACAGGGTCTGGAGCAATCCCTGCGGCAGCTCCACTTGTACCTGGCCGATACGTTTCCCTACCCGTTCCGGATTACCGTGGCGGACAATTCCAGCACCGACGGCACGCTCAAGACCGCCGAGCGTGTAGCCCGGGAACTACGCGAGGTCACCGTGGTCCGACTCACCTCCAAAGGCCGCGGCAACGCGCTCCGCACCGTGTGGCTGGCCTCGCCGTCACCCGTGCTGGCCTACATGGACGTGAGTCTTTCCACCGACCTCGCTGCGCTCGCCCCCTTGGTCGCCCCGCTTCTTTCCGGGCATTCGGACCTGGCGATCGGATCGCGGCTGGCACGAACTTCCCGCGTTGTCTGCGGACCGTGGCGGGGGTTCATCTCCCGTGGGTACAACGTTCTGCTGCATGCGCTGATGGGTGCGCGTTTCAGCGACGCGCAGTGCGGCTTCAAGGCTATCCGCGCAGATGTTGCCCGGCACATCCTGCCGCATACGGCTGACACCGCATGGTTCTTTGACACCGAGCTGCTGGTCCTGGCCGAAAGATGCGGACTCCGCGTACACGAGGTCCCGGTGGACTGGACCGACGGTGGCGAGGCCGGTGTGGACCTTTTCCAGACCGCGCTCGCCGATCTTCGCGGCATGGTCCGCCTCAGCCGCGACCTGGCGGCCGGCCGTATTCCGGTTCCGGAACTGCGGGCCCAACTCGCGCCGGGCGTTCCACCGCCGCGATAAACCGCCGCGATGACGGTTAAAGTGCCCGGAGCCACCGCATGGCTTCCTCCGGGCAGGTGAAATACCGCGTCGGAGCGGCAGGAGAATGAATGCTGAGGAAGAAATTGGCCAATGCCCGGTCCACCGGGGACGCCCCTAGGAGCGCCACCCTGGCCACCGTGCTGGGACGGGCAAAAACGCGCCGGGCGCCGCGGCTCATGGACTCCGTCGCAGCCATGTCCACCAGCATCGGAAACGGACGCCCGCGGCTCAGCTCATTGACCGCGGACATCACGGCCACCGCGGCTTCCTCGCAAATGGCCAGGCCTGGAATCCAACGCACATGCAAGACGCCGTTTCGCAGCTCGACAGTGCCCCTGGCGCCGTCAATCGGAATCTCGGTCATACTATCCCCCCAAGATAGAGTCAGCCGTCCCGAACGACACTACTGGACCGGGAACCGGGCTGGGGGTCAGAACCGGAAGGAAATCGTCCTGATGCCGGCGTCGTCCACGTCCGTGGTGACGGACACGGCGGAGTAGTCGGTGATGTGCATAACGCCGTCCGGCAGCGGACCGGTGTTGGGCCCGATGGCAACAGTCCGGATCCCGGCGGCGACTCCGGCCGCAATGCCTGCCGGGGCATCCTCAAAGACCAGGGCATCGGCCGGCTCCACGCCAAGCAGTTCGGCGGCGCGGAGGTAACCTTCCGGGTGCGGCTTGCCCCGGGTAACGACGTCGGCCGTGACGGCTGTGGCCGGCATGGCAAGTTTCGCGGCGCCCATCCGGATATCGGCCAGGATCCGGTCGGCGGAAGTCACCAGCGCCACGGCATCCGCCGGGAGGCTGCGCAGCAGTTCGGCCGCCCCGGGCAACGCCACAATGCCCTCGGTCCGCACCCGCTCCATGGCGCCCAGTTCCGCGGTCAGGGCCGCAACGTCAGTGCCGGCGGGCGCAAACCGCCGCACCGTGTCCCCCGCCTGGACGCCGTGTGAGGTGCGGAGGATCTCTGCAATGTCCAGGCCGTAACGGGCGGCAAATTCGCCCCACACCTGCTCCACAACAGCCGTGGAATCGACCAAGGTGCCGTCCACGTCGAAAAGGACGGCACGGGTGATGATGGTGCTGGCGGATAGTCCCGCGGAAACCGGGGCGGAGGCATCGGGGCGAAAGCTCATCCTTCCATCCTGCCCCACCCGGGGCAGCGGCGGGATTCCGTGACCTAGCCGTTCGGGCGGTGGGGGATGTACTGGACGGCCCATTTGTTGCCATCGGGGTCGGCGAAGTGGACGAAGTGGCCCCAGTCCTGGACGTCGACGTCGCTGACGTCAACGCCGTTGTCCTTCAGCTGCTTGTGCGCGGCCTGGATGTCGCTCACCACAAGTTGCAGGCCGGGAGCGGTACCCGGCGGAGCGTCGTTGAGGCCCTCGCCGATGGCGATCGAACAGCCGGAGCCCGGCGGGGTCAGCTGGACGAAACGGATGCCCTCCATGGGACGTTCATCGTAGTCCGCGTTGAAGCCCACCTTGTTGACGTAAAAATCCTTGGCACGGTCCACGTCGGACACAGGCACAAACACCAGTTCAAGTTTCCAGTCCATGGGCCACAGGCTAGCCGCGGCCACCGGAATCCGGAAGAGGGCAACCGCTTCCCGAGAACGCGGGTGCGGGCCGGGGACTGCGTTCCGGAACGCAGTCCCCGGCCCGCAGCCACGGCTTGAAGATTCAGCCCGGCAGCTAGCCTGCGATGCCGTAGAGGCGGTCCCCGGCGTCGCCGAGTCCGGGAACGATGTAGGACTTCTCGTTGAGCTTCTCGTCAATGGAGGCCAGGACAATGGTCACGTTGGCGTCCGAGAGTTCTTCCTCCAGCTTCGCCAGGCCCTCGGGGGCAGCCAGGAGGCAAATGCATGTCACATCCGAGGCACCGCGCTTGAACAGGAACTTGATGGCTTCGCGCAGCGTGCCGCCGGTAGCAAGCATGGGATCCAGGACGAAGATCTGCCGGTCCGTCAGGTCCTCGGGGAGGCGTTCAGCATAGGTGATGATGTCCAGGGTTTCCTCGTCCCGGGCCATTCCCAGGAAGCCGACCTCGGCCGTGGGTACAAGCTTGGTCATGCCTTCGAGCATGCCCAGCCCGGCACGGAGAATGGGAACCACCAGCGGCGTGGGCTTGGTGAACGCGGTACCGATGGTGGTGCTGACCGGTGTTTCGATGGTGACGGGCTCGGTGCGGACGTCCCGCGTGGCCTCATAGGCGAGGAGTGTGACGAGCTCCTCGGTGAGCTGCCGGAAGACCGGGGAAGGAGTGTTCTTGTCCCGCAGAACGGTGAGCTTGTGAGCGACCAGCGGGTGGTCCACGACGAGTGTGCGCATGGGTCAAAACTATCACCCGGAGGTGGTGTCCCCGCCCCGAGGGCCGCGGGCCTGCCCGGGGCTGTCCGTGCCCTCCGGGTGGTCCTCGGCACGGTGTGCGGCATGGTGGGCCGCAAGTTCTTCCCGGAGCACGGGGTGGTCGAACGTCGGGGCAGGACCGGCGTGCTCACGGTGCCGCATCACGTGGAAGAGCCTGTGGGCCAGGATCACGATTCCCACCCAGGCGAGGCCAAGGAGCCACCCGGCGATGACGTCCGTCAGCCAGTGGTGGCCGAGGAACACCCTGCTCAGGCCCATGGCGATGATGAAGAGCGAACCGGCCGTGATCATGGACACCCGCGCAACGGTCCGCTGGATCTGCAGGCAGGCCAGATAGACCACGAGCCCGATGACGACGGTCGTGTTGAGCGTGTGCCCGCTGGGGAACGACGGCGAATCCTCGTAGGGCGGAACAGCGTCCGCATGGTCCGGACGGGTGCGGCCAAAGAGCTTCTTGCCGAAGGTGGTTGCAGTGACCGAAGCAGCAGCGGCGCCGCCCACCAGGATGAGGGGCCGCCAGGTGCGCCCCGCCCATGTCAGCCAGGCCGTCAGTATGCTGCCGACGATGGGCATCCCGATCCCGCCGCCAACGTTGGTGAAGGCGGTGACGGCGGAATTGAGCCAGGGGGTCCGAAGGTCTTCGGACAGCGCCAGCGCGGGCTTGTCGAGGTTGGCGAGGCCGGCTTCGTCCACCACGTTGTCGTAGACTTCGGCGCCGAGGAACGCCAGTGTCACGACGACCACACCGCCAATCAGCATGGTGATCCAGAGGGCGGCGTAAGGCACCACCCACCGCCCCCACCGGTCGGTAATGCGGTCAGTCAAGGTCTTCACGTCGTCTCCCGGGCTCATCCGTCGCCTGCGCCTTCCGTATCTTCGAAACTATCATTGAGCCATGACTTCCCCGGAGCCCCGCCATGCCGAATGGATGGGCCTTGCCCTCGCCGAGGCGCGGCGCGCCTTGGACACCGGGGACGTGCCCATCGGCGCCGTCGTCATCGGGCCCGACGGCGACGTCCTCGGTACCGGGAGGAACGAACGGGAGGCGCACGGTGATCCCACCGCGCACGCCGAGATGGTGGCAATCCGTGAAGCGGCCGCCCGGCTGCAGTCGCTGGGACATGCGAATGGCTGCCCAGGTGACGGCTGGAGGCTGGCGGACTGCACCCTGGTGGTGACGTTGGAGCCCTGTGCCATGTGCGCAGGCGCCGTTGTCCTGGCCCGGATTCCCCGTGTGGTGTTCGGGGCATGGGACGAGAAGGCGGGGGCGGCCGGTTCGGTGTTCGACATTCTCCGCGAACGCCGCCTCAACCACTGGGTGGAGGTCTACGCCGGAGTCCGCGAGCAGGAGTGCGCCGCGCTGCTCAGGGAGTTCTTCGCCGGTCATCGGCAGGTCAGCCAGCCGCTGCAATGAAGTCCAGCACGGTGCCGGCCGTGACGTCCCAGCCCGGCAGCCGGTTCCGCGCGGCCAATGCCGCTTCGCGCCAGCGCAGGCGCAGCTCCGGCGTGCTGAGCCAGCGGCGCAGTGCCCTTTCCAGCGGGGCAGGGTCCGTGCCGAGCACGACGGCGGCGCCCGGCAGTGCGGATGCCCCGCCGCCGCCGTCGGGAGCTTCCGCCGCACCCCGTGACCCGGCCGCGAGCGCCTCGACGGCGCCGGTACCGTCCCGCACCACCACCGGGATGCCGCGGGCGAGTGACTCAGTGACCACCATCCCGTAGGTTTCGGCCTGCGAGATCAGCAGGCTGAGATCCGCACGGTCCCATTCCGTCTCAAGGGCCGGCCCCCTGAGCTCGCCCTCGACTGAGACCCGGTCCCGCAGCCCCAGCGCGGTGACTGCGCTCCTGACGGCCTCCGCGTAGGCCGGGTCTGCGGCGTCGGAGCCCACCAGTGACGCGGTCCAGGGCAGGTCCCTGAGCCCGGCGAGCGCCTTGAGCAGCAGGAGCTGGTCCTTGTTCGGAAGCAGGGCTGCCACGGCCAGGAAGTGCGGCGGGTTGGATCCGGCGGCCGTTGGCGCGGCAGAGGTGCCCGGCAGCGCCACGTGGATCGGCGTTGTGCTGCGCCCGGCCGAATTGAGCCGTAGTAAAGAGTGCCGGGCCTGGAGCTCGGAGGCCGCCGTCGAACTGGCGCAGATGACGCCGGCCGCGGCAGCCAGGGCCCGCCCTTCCAGGTCCGGGTGCTCCGCCAACTGCATGTGAACCAGGATCCAGGCGGGCCGCCCCGCGGCCGCGGCCTCTTCCAGAGCGCTCGGCGCACCCAGCGCCACCAGCCCGTCCACGATGGTCACCGGCGGTACGGTCGCCTCACGGCCGGCGGAACCGACGTCGTCAGCGCCGTCGAGCAGCAACCCTGCCAGCCTCCGTCGTTCTTCCTCGCTGCCCACCGGCCAGGTGCCGTCAATACGGCAGATGTCCACGTCCGCCCCGAGGGCGGTGAGCCCGCGGGCCAGTGCGGCGTTGTAGGCGTTGCCGCCTGAGTTGTGCAGCACATTGCCCGGAACGATCAGCCGGACCGCCGGGCTGCCCGCGCCGGACCCAGTCACGGGTCTGCGCTACGTGGCGTCGAAGTCGAGTGAGAACGATGCCCAGGCGTCCGGGTTCTCCCGCAGGGTGACAGCCAGTCCGGCAAGCTCACGCCCGTCGTCGCTGACACGGACCTTGGCGGCAACGGCCTCGGCGATGTACTGCGCCAAGGCTTCGGTGGTGCTCAGCTTCCCGGCAAAATCGGGGTGCTCGTCCAGGTTCTTGTAGTTCAGGCCCGCCAGCACTTCTTCAATGAGCCCGCCGGCGGCGCCGATGTCCAGGACGATGGCGTCGTCGTTCAAAGCACGACGCCGGAAGGTCACCTCCGCCACGAAGGTGGCCCCGTGCAGGCCCTGGGCCGGCCCGAAGGCCTCCCGGGGAAGGCTGTGGGCAATCATGAAGTGGCGGCGGACGGTCAGGCTGAACAAGGGCTACCTCTTGTCTTCGGCGGGGTGTTCGGAAGGGTATTCGATGACGTGGCAAAGGGCGTCCAAGCGCCCCTCGGCCAGCGCGTGCACGACGGCGGGCAGGTCCGCAAACGGCGACTCCCCCGTCAGGAACGTGTCGTAGACGGGATCGCTGAGCAGGGACACGGCGAGCGCCAGACGGTCGGCGTTGGTCCGGCGGTGGCGGCGGGCACGTGCCACAATTCCCACCTGGCTGGCGCGGATGGACAGCCGGCGTGCGTGGAAGTCCTCCCCCAGCGGGATGGTGACCTTGCGGTCGGCGTACCAGGACATTTCGATGACGTCCCCTTCGTCGCCCACCAGCTGGAGGCTGCGTTCGAGGCCCTCCTGGGAAGCCGAACAGTGGAACACGATGTCGCAGTCGGCCAGGGCGTCCTCTGGATGGCTGAATTCGACGCCGAGGGCATCGGCGAAGGCGCGCTTCGCCGGATCGACGTCCACCAGCTGGAGCCGTTGCAGCGGGAACGTCCGAAGGAGGGTGGCCACCATGCCGCCCACCAGGCCCGCGCCGACGACCGCGACGCGGTCACCCAGCCGTGGGCCGGCTTCCCACAGGGCGTTGACGGCCGTTTCGACGGTTCCGGTGAGGACCGCCCTCCGGGCCGGGACGTTCTCCGGGACAACGGTCAGGGACTCGACCGGAACGATGTAGCGGTCCTGGTGCGGGTGCAGGCAGAACACGGTGCGGCCCTCCCAGCCCTCCGGACCGTTCTCCACGATTCCCACGGAGAGGTAACCGAACTTTACCGGCGACGGGAAGGACCCCTCCTGCAGGGGCGCCCGCATTTGTTCGGCAACCCGTGGCGGTACTTTGCCGCAGTGGACCACGGTTTCGGTGCCTTTGCTGATGCCTGAATACAGGGCGCGGACCAGAGCCTCGCCGGGGCCTGGTGCGGGCAGCTCTTCCGTGCGGAGCTCGCCTTTTTCGTGGCCGACAGTCCAATAGGCCCGGGCTTGGGGACGGTGTTCGGAGTGCTGCTGGGAGTTGATCATCTTGCTTACGAATCTAGTCCCCGCACCGGGTGCGGGGAAGACTTCCGCCCTCGGCGCGCCCTCGTTTTGGGGAAGCGAGCCATGCTCCGGTAACCTATTCAGGTTGGTGACGTGTCCGAGCGGCCGAAGGTGCAACACTCGAAATGTTGTTTGGTGTCAAAGCCAACGTGGGTTCAAATCCCACCGTCACCGCCAAGTAGCGAGGCCCCGGGTTTCCTTTCGTTTGAAAGGACCCGGGGCCTTTGCTTTGCCCGGACCGTACTCGTTGGCAAAATTACCGCATCTGAAACATTGAGACTTGTCCCCACCAGCCCGTGCCCAGGCGAGGCGCCCGGAAGATGTGCTTCAAATCCGAGGACGAATTTGCGTTTAGACTTTGCCGGATAGGGCCGCACAGCCGATCACATACTGGGGGAAATATGCTTCGTTGTACCATCAGCGCGTCTTTGCTCATACTCACAGCCACGTTGGCATTTCGCGCCAAGGGCATGTAGCCGAAGAATGTCGACAGCGCAGATCATAAACATCTCCATCACGGTATTCACGACCGTGTCCATTGCCGCGGTTGCCTGGTGGGCGCGGAAGCACCCCAACCGGTCCAAGGAGTATCCGGAACAGGTCCGTATGCCGAAGGTGCTGTTGATCTTCGGCTGGATCTGCGTGTCCGTGGGGCTCCTCATGGGCCTGTTCGCGTTCACCACAGCCCGCGCACCTCTTGGTGCCCGTATTGCTTCGGTAGCGATTCTCTTGGGCGGGCTGGCATTTGTCGCGATGTATCGCAACTTCTATGTGGCTCCGCGCGCCTATGAGGTGGCCTTCCGCAGCGTGCTCGGCAAGGAACACCTGATTGCCTACAGCGACATCGCACACTACAACGTGGGGACGTTGAAAGGTCAGCAGTTCCTGACCGTGAGATCCATTCACGGCGTCAAGCTCAGCCTGAACATGAGTGCTTACGACATGACGCCATTACTGCGGGCCATTGATTTCCGCGAAGTCACAGGCCGCTGGCCTGTCAGACCCGAGGCCGCCGTGCACGACATGTAGCGCAGCGGCTTCGTTGGGAAGCAAAGAAGCTGAGGATGTTCCTCTAGGAAATGGCGGGCCTTGTTCCTTCGAGAAGAAGTGCCCGCCATTTCTCTTTTCACTGCGTTGCAGACTGGCAGGCGCTTCTCGGCGAACTCAGCGCCCGGCTGAATTCAAGCGGGCAGCGGCGGAAGCTGAAAGATGAACCGGTCGTCGGGCGACCAAGTGTGCTCGTCATCGCATCGGTAACCACGCAGCCACGCCTGACCGTCTACGACGCGAAGATAGAAGCCCTTCGGATAGTCGTCGTCTCTGCTAAGCGCTTCGGAGGCCACTGTCAGGGCGCCGTCGGGTGCCCGCCCTGAAGACATCACCGAGTCGGAAGACGTCACCTGCTCGTTCAGAGCCATGCGCAGATAGGGACCGGTATCCATTGGGCACAGCAGCAGGCCCTGTTGCCGTGCAACCTCGAAGATCTGCGGAAGGGTCGCCCCACAGTCAAGCCCTAGTTCGGCGACCGTACGCTCGGTGACCACCACGGGACGAGCGGCCTGGTCGTCGAAGTCGACGTCCTTGAGCAGGGTTTCTGCGTGACCGTTGACAAGGATGCCGCGCGAATTCAGCTTGCTCAACAGCTGAGAGCGGGAAAGCCCCCCGACGCGTACTTCAAGTCGTTCGACACGAGCTATGTCTGGCATGAGTCTCCTCGAGGTGATCGCCCGCTACAGGTCGGTGCCTCACTCTACGAGCGGCAACATCGTCACGCGCAACTACGCACATCAAAGGACCGGTCAGAGACTTGCCGCCTGGCCCGCGCGTCGGTCCCTCACAGGGCAGATGCGCTGGTCCGGATGAGCCAATCTTTTACTAGCGCGGCAGTAAGATCCGGGCGCTCGAGATGAGGATTATGGCCAGCGGCGTCGAGCACCGCGTAGGTGCCCCGGACATAGTGGTTGCGGAGTTTCCACCCGTCTTCGTAGCCAGTTACGTGGTCCTGACGCCCGAAAAGGTGCAACGACGGCGCCTCGAAGGGAGCCGGGTGCGCGACCTCCGGTTCTACAGAGAGCGCGTACTCCGCGGCCACCTGATCGAGAATGGTTTGGTCCGCTGTGCGAAGACCAGGAAGTGCATACCGGATGAATGCATTCAGTGTGGCCTCGGTCTGAACGACGGTCATCTCCTCGTAGTCGTCCCTCATCTCGCCGGCCATGGCCAGGATGGACGGATCGTCCCGGACAACCTGCCGACGGGGAAGGCTACGCGCCTCATGGGCCGGCTCGAACACGCCGGCAAGAGTAGCCAGCCCCAGGACTCGATCTCGAAGCTCATGAGCGACATGCCGGGCAATCATGCCTCCGAACGAGTTGCCGATCACCGCGAAGGACAGGTCTCCAAGATACTCATGGATGTCGTCCAGGACCCCTTGGGCGACCTGGTCTGCGCTGCTGACATCGACGTCAGCATTCCCCGCGGCCCACGGTAGGTCGATATAGATGCGCTGCCATCCGGACTCATCAAGGGCGTCCTCCAAAGGGAGCATGATCCGATGATCGACGCCGAATCCGTGGATGACGACGAGCGGTTGGCCTTCTCCCAGGATCTGAGCAATCACGAACCAGAGCCTACAGGGGTGCCTGACCTCTGCACGTGCTACGATCCCCAGAACCCACACGCGACCGGATGCAGGTCGCATTCACTCAGGAGGTTCGCTGTGCCGGACACCACCTGCCACATGTCGATCTCGTTGGACGGCTTCGTCGCCGGGCCGGGCCAGAGCCGCGAGGACCCGCTGGGCAAGCGGGGGCTGGAGCTGCACCGCTGGCATATCGGCGACCCGCGAGCCAACGATGCCGACAAGGTCGCGAACGAGTGGCTCATGCGCCCGCGGGGCGCGTATGTGATGGGTCGGAACATGTTCGGCCCGATCCGCGGGGACTGGGATGAGGAATGGACCGGCTGGTGGGGAGCTGAACCGCCGTATCATGCGCCGGTGTTCGTGCTGACCCATCATGCACATGACCCGATCCAGATGGAAGGCGGGACGACCTTCCACTTCGTCACCGAGGGCTTCGACGCGGCCTACTCCGCAGCCTGCCAGGCCGCCGGGGACAAAGGCGTGGACATCGCCGGTGGGGCATCGACCGTCCGACAGGCACTGATGGCCGGGGTGATCGACGAGCTCACCCTCGACATCGCACCGGTCCTGCTCGGTTCGGGCGAGCGCATCTTCGACGGCGTTGAATCCTTCGGCTTCGAACCGGCCGAGGTGCTTCACTCACCGCTGGCCACCCACATCCGCTATCGCCGCGTCAGCTAATTCCGCCGGCGTAGGTGCGCCGTGCAGTGCAGCAAGAGAATGAGCAGGGGCCGCAAAATATCGCTCGGGTTGCTGGCAGTGACGGTTGCCTTTGTAACTGTCTTCTTCCTTTGGGCATCATGGACGAGCGATCAGATCGTCGCTGAGCTCAAGTCGATTGCCGACCGCCTCCACGCGGAGTCGGGATGGGAGGACCTCGAGACCCAGCCTCCGGTGGGCTCTGCATTGTGCATCCCGCTAGACGGACCTTGCTCCCAGTACGCCTACCGTTGGGACACTCACCGGAAGTACGCGGAGGGTGACCTGGAGCGGTACGTTCAGCAAGTGGGTTTGATTCCACAGGAGTTTGAGGCGTGCGGGCGGAACCCCCGGTTCAACGCAGGCGGACTGGACTGCCGGGCCATAGGGGTCATTGACGGCTGGAACGTACGCATCACGATCCGCGACTACGGTCAGGACGACGACAGCCACGTCGTGCAGATCGTGGTCAACAAGTATGGCTACTGATACTGGGGTGCTGGTCGCCTTCTAGAGGGGGCCGTAAGCCGCGTTGCCGTGGGGGTCGCGCCAGGTGGCCAGATCGTCTTCCACAGCCGTACGGAGGGTTGGGTCCGACTGGACCAACCCTCCGGAAGGACTCCCGTGCCCGGCCCATGACCACCGAAGGGACAAGAATGCAGGAGTCTGTTGGTATTGGGCAGTGAAGCGCGTACCCGCTTCCAGGAATACCGGCCAAGCACCATCAGGGCAGCACCCGTCAAGCCCAGGACCAGCACCCAAGCAGGGTTCCCTGACATGGCAGTGATGATCACGCCGGCCAGGATCAGGACGGGGCCGGAGCCGATTGCGCTGCCCCGGGCCGCCGCCAGGGCTGCGAAGCTCGTAGGCACTTGCTCTCACGTCAGGGGCTGCAGGCGTTAGTGCTCTGCTTCTGCAGCAGCCTTCTTGGCGTTCTTCTCGGCGTCCTTCTCGGCGCGCAGAGTTTCCGTCTCGTGCTGTTCCTCGGCTTTTTCCTGGTGGATGACCTGCGCGAAGAGCTTCTCCATTTCCTTGGCCACGCCAGCGGCTGAGGCCGGGTTCTGGCCGGTCACCAGGCGTTCGTCAACCACGACCTTCTCCTCAAAGACATCCGCAAAGATGTGGGTGGCGCCCTGTTCCTCAAGGCGGTCTGCCAAGAAGAACGGGATGACCTTGTCCTTCCCTGCGGCAACCTCCTCGTCGTTGGTGAAGGCGGCCACCTTCCGGCCCTCGACGAGGCGGAACCCGTTCTCCAATTCCACGTTCAGCAGGCCGGCCGGTCCATGGCAGACCGCGCCCACCAAACCGCCGGCGTTGTAGACGCTGGCCACCAGGTTCTGCAAGCCTTCACTGTCCGGGAAGTCCCACATGGTGCCGTGGCCGCCCACGAGGAAGACGGCGTCGTACTGGTCGGGATCAACGACGTCGACGCGGGCTGTGTTGTAGAGACCGGCGCGCGTGGTCTCGTCCTCCGTGAAGGCGACCTGGATGGGATCTTTCGGGTCCACCTCGTCGCGCGGGGGCTGTCCGCCTTTGATGGACGCAAAGTCGACGAAATGCCCGGAATCCTTGAAGACCTTCCAGGGATGTGCGGCCTCGGCCACGTTGTAGCCGGTCTTCTCGCCGGTATCGCCGATCTCGGAAACGCTGGTCAGTACCATGAGGATTTTCTTCATGAAGTGCTCCTTTCGTCTGACTTCCACCCTACGCCCAGCCCAGATCGGGCCCTCCCTACTGTCAGCTTTTCCTTTGCCGGACATGCTGTTGCCTCATTTTTCGTTAGTCTGAGGGCTATGTGTCCAGAACCATTCATTGCACCGGAAAGGACCACCCATGGTTTACGACCGTGAGCGGGAGCGGCGCAACGATACCGTGTACGCAGAACACAAGAGAGCCGTCGCAGCCGGTGAGAAGCGGGTTCTCCGCAAGACCAGCACCGGGGAGCTGCACAGCTATCCCGGCGATGAGATCGGCTTCACGCCCGGCCGTGGCCACGCCCAGGTCCGCACCTGGTGGGGCATGGGGATTCTTGCCGTCTTTGCCGGACTGTTGACCGCCTTCTCCGTAGTGCTTTTCCTGGGTCCACTCGGACGTGGAGAGAGCCCGTTCTGGGGCGGGCTGTTCCTCACTGCCCTGTCGGGAGCCTTCACCTACTACGCCTACGCGCTGTCCCGGGACGAGTATCGAGCCACCCAGCTCCGGAAGCGCCGCGGCTCCCCGAAACCTGGAGCCGGCAACGTCGACATTGATCTCCTGGAGCTGGGTCAGAAGACTGACTGATGCCCCGGAAGCGCGGCGCCCCCGCCCCCTTGTGCTGCCGTCTCCGGGCGGACACCATGGAGGGACACCTTTCAACGGCACCCGGGGAGCGGTCTCAACGATGCGAATGCTGATCATGGGCCCTCCGGGGTGCGGCAAAGGAACCCAGGCCGAACGGTTGTCGAAGCGCCTCGGCATTAACGGAGTGTCCACCGGCGAGGTCTTCCGCGATCTTGTGAAAGACCTGACGCCGCTGGGCCGGGACGTCAAGGCTCACCTGGACGCGGGGAACTTCGTCCCCGACGACCTCACGAACCGCATGGTCCGTGACCGCCTTGCCCAGGCCGACGTCGCGGGCGGCTTCCTCCTGGACGGCTATCCGCGCACCACCTCGCAACTGGCAGAACTCGACATCATGCTTGCCGCGGACGGACGTGCTTTGGACGCCGCACTCCAACTAACGGTTGACGACGCCGAACTTGCCCGCCGCCTGCTTCACCGCGCCACCGTGACAGGACGCACCGACGATACCGAGGAGGTCATCCGGCACCGCCTCAAGCTCTACTACCGCGAGACCGAGCCGGTGGCCGCGGCCTACTCAGAGCGCGGGATCCTCCTGAGCGTGGAAGGCACTGGACGCGAGGATGAGGTCTTCGACAGGCTGCTTGCGGCAATCCGCACCTCGTTCCCCGATGCCATGGACGGTCCTCTATAACGCGTTAACGCGCGGCTGCCCATACGGAGCGCCCGGGCCTGACGGAGCGGACCTTACGGCACGTCCGGGCGCTGGTCGCCCTTGTGGCCGCCACCCCGCAGGTTCTCCTGGACCTTGCCGAAGAGATCCTTGATGGTGGATTCCGTGTTGGTCAGCATGTCCGGCTGGACGTACACATCCTGTGTCGGGGGCAGGCTGTAGTGCGACTGCAGCCCGCCGGCCCCGTCAACCCCGTCCAGTGCGATGGTTACTCCGCCCTCCTTGCGCGCAATGGCACCGATCCTGCCGAACACCAGCGTGAACTCGTCCGGCTGGAAGCTGACCGTGTGCCCGATGTGCGTTCGGTTAAGCTCACCCGCCGCAACGGCTTTCTCGTTGCCCGTACCTGCGTAGTCCATGGTTGTCTCCTTGGATTGGTGGCTGCTGATGCCAGCAGTCTAGGCCGGGCTCCGGACGCGGTATAGGGACTGCTGGGCGCCTGCACAGTTCCCTCCGGCCAGCATCGGCACTTCATCCATTGAACGCGCCCCCGCCCGACGGCTTAGATGGATCGTGTCGGCGCTGACCACCAGCTGCCGGCACCGGGAATCAAGCAGGCTTCAGGGAACGGCAACGGGGACGACACGTGACTTCGCAGAACAAATCGGTGATCAGCAGTACGGGCTGGGACGACGTCCAGGTGGGCGACAGCGTCCAGCTGAGCCGCAACGGCCGGATCGAGTACACCGGGCAAGTGGACGAGCGCACTGCGGACGGTGCCGTTGTGTGGATCAAGACCAGCCTTGGCCGCAGGCGGCTTTTCCATGTGGGCGACGGCTACCAGCTGGCCGGGACCAGCCTGTGACCGCCACAGCCGACGCAGCGCAGCAGGCCACCTCCGGCACAACCCTCTGTGAGGATGACTGCCACTACTGCTCAGGGCCCGAAACGGACTAACCGGACCGGCTCCGTATCCCGGCTAGAATGACAGGGATCCCGAGTCCTGTCCCGCGCCAGCGTTACGGCCAGGGCGCGCGGAACGAAGCCGGCAACGAACCGACCCCAAGGGAGGACTCCGTGCGCACTCACCATGCCCGGACTCCTTTCCATTCCCTCCGCGCGGCCATGGTCGCCGCGATGATCGTGACCCTTGCAGCAGCAGCGCACGTGGTTGGCGGCGGTGCCCTGCCGGCGCCCGGCATCATGGCGGCGTTCCTCGCCCTCACCGGCATGGCGGCCACTGCGGCCACCCGGCGCAAACTGAATTTCCCGGCGATGGCTGCGCTCCTGGGTGCCGGACAACTGGTCCTCCACGAGGCTTTCAGCGCGTTAAGCTCTCCGGCCGGAGCAGGACCGGCAGAACCGACGGGGCACCACCCCGCCTCAGCAGCGTTCTCCGGCCTTCCGCTGGACGCCGCCAGCGCCGCCAGCCACCTGCACCATTACGAATCAGGCTGGGCTGCCGGACTGATGCTGGGCGGACACGCACTGGCCACCCTCGCGTGCGCGCTGCTGCTGGCCAAGGGCGAAGCTGCGCTCTGGTCCCTCGCGGCGTGGCTCCGGCCGCTCGTCCGACTCCCCCGGGCGGCAATGCCCGACGTCGCCGCGGCGCCCGCCGCCGCCGGCTGGCCTGAGGATGCAGCTCCCCTCCCCTGGCGCAACCTCAGGGCCGACTGCCCGCGGGGCCCGCCCGCCGCCGTCGTACTTTCCTGACACCGTCCCGGCCCCGCCCGTCTGCTGATCTGCCGTTCCCGGCGGTCCCCGCCCGGCGCCGGACACCACTCCATGTTCTTGTGCACCGCCTTGGCGCGTCGTGCACCCTTGAAAGGCCCTTGCTTTGAAAAAGTCCTCACCCCTGTCCTTCCGTCGTACCCTCTCCGCAACGGCAGTGGCCGGCGGCACCGCAGCCCTCATGCTGGCCGGCGTCACGGCTGCCTCCGCGCACGTAGGTGTCACGCCGGATAAGACCGACGCCAACTCCTACGCACTGCTCACCTTCGGCATCCCGCACGGCTGCGACGACTCCGGCACCACCAAGGTGACCATCACGCTGCCCGAGGAACTCAACGACGCCCAGCCCACGGTGAACCCGAACTGGACCGTGGAGAAGGTCGTGGAGCAGCTCCCGGAACCGAAGAAGCTGGCGGACGGTGCCACCATCACCAAGCGGACCAGCCAGATCGTTTACACCGCCAAGGCACCCCTGAACCCGGAGCTCCGGGACGCCCTGGTCCTCTCCGTCAAGCTTCCCGACGCCGCCGGCACGACCCTCCATTTCCCCACCCTGCAGAACTGCGAACAGGGCCAGACGGACTGGTCCGAGATCGCCAAGGACGGTCAGGACCCGCACTCACTCAAAGCACCCGCACCTTCCCTCACCGTCACGGCCGCGGCCTCGGCGGACGGACACGGCAGCCATGCATCGGCGTCCAACGAAACAGGGACGGACGCTGCCCAGGCCTCCTCCGTCTCGGCCACCACGGACGACGGCGCACAGGCGCGGAGCTGGGCAGGCCTCGTGGCCGGCTTCGGCGGACTCGCCCTGGGCGGAGTGGCGCTGATGCGCAGCCGGACCCGGAAACCCGCAGAAGCCCCCGTTCCTGGAGCCGCTTCGGTACCGAAGAAGTAACGCGCGGGATTGATGCCCGGAAATCACAATCCGGGCATCAATCCGCGGCAGCGGTCGTGGCATCGTTGACTCAGGCAACCGCAGGCATAAAGTTTGAGCCATGAGGTCTCAGCCAATCAAAAACGGGTTTGCCATCACGACGGCGGTTGCAGCCGCCGCCTTCCTGCTCACCGCCTGCGGGCCCAGCCAGCCGCAGCCCCAGGGAACTTCCGGGGCTGCTTCCACATCCAGCACCCCCGCCGCCTCGTCGGCCCCGTCCGCGAGCCAGCCGCCCAGCACTCCGGCGGCGTCGTCGCCGTCGCCGTCGTCTCCGGCGTCCGCGCAGCAAGGGCTGTGCAAGGCCGCCAACCTGACCGTATCCTCGGATTCCACCGGCGGCGGCGCCGCCGGCAGCATCTATTCCAAACTGATCCTCACGAACTCAGGCACCGAGCCCTGCCTCCTGCGGGGTTTCCCCGGGGTGTCCCTCACCGCGGACGCCAACGGTGCCCCTATCGGTGCCCCGGCCCGGCAGGACGGGTCCTCGCCCGTTGCCGACGTACTCCTTGCCCCGGGACAGGCGGGAGCCGCGGACATGCGCTACACGCAGGCGGGGAATTACACCGACTGCAACGCTACGCAGGCTGCCGGCTACCGGATCTATCCGCCGGAGGAGACTGCTTCGCTTTTCCTCGCGGAACCCCGGACCGCCTGCAGCAACGAAGCTATCGAGCTGCTGACTATCGGGGCCTTCCACGCCCGGTAGGCACTTAGCCTCGGCAGGAATCTGGGCGCGGCAGGAACTTATGCGCGGGATTCGCGTAACCTTGCGGGCGCGTCGCGGGAGAACGCCACCCCGCACCCGATCAGTGCCATGCCCAGAATCAGGTGCAACCAGTTGTCGGCGCCGTTAACGGGGAGGATGTTCACAGGCGAATCCTGTGCCAGGAACTGTCCGAGGGTCCACAGAACCATGTACGACACCCCTGCGCCGATCAGGAAGTTCCGGGCAGGCAGCGGACGCCGCGACATCAGCACCCCCGCGATTCCGGACAGCAGGTGGATGAGGTTGTGCACCACGGACACCTGGAAGACGCCAAGGAGCATCGCCTCCGAGCCGTGCCCGGCAAAGGCCAGCGCGCCATAGTTCTCAGTGACGCCCGGAATGAATCCCAGCACTCCCACAATAAAAAGGGCCGCCCCGGCAATGAGGGACGACTTCTGGACGTTCTTCCGAAAGCCAAATCGGGCACTGGCGGCTTCGGTTGTTTTCATGGTGCCGCTCCTGTTCCCCGGTCACGCTGCTCATGACATGATAAGTCTACTTATGAAGTCCGTCGGAGTCCCGCCGATGACGTTCCGGAAACGGCATTCGCGGCACCGGGAAAGGCAGGCAGGATCATGACCTCCCTCTGGTTGGACCGCGACCACGCCTTCCGCAGCGACCAGTTCCACCCCCGCAGCACCTTTGACACCGTGGTGGCAGGGGCCGGACTGACCGGACTCGTGGCCGCGCTGCTCCTGGCCCGCGCCGGCAAGAAGGTGCTGGTTGTCGAAGCCCGGAGCCCGGGAGCCGTGACCACCGGCAACACCACCGCGAAGGTTTCACTCCTTCAGGGAACCGTGCTTTCAGCGCTGCGCCAGCAGTATTCAGAGAAAGTAGTGGGTGCCTACGTCGAGATGAACCGCGAGGGTCAGGCCTGGCTGCTGCGGTACCTGGCAGACCGGGGAGTGCCTTTCCAGCACCGCGACGCCTACACCTACGCCACCTCCGCGGACGGGACCGAAACCGTCCGACGGGAGCTGGCCGCAGCCCGGGCCGCCGGGCTCGAGGCGGAGTCCGTGAACGACCCCGGGCTGCCCTTTCCCGTCAGCGGTGCCATCCGCCTCGCCGGGCAGGCCCAGATCAACCCGATGGAAGTCATCGATTCCCTCGTGGAGGATGTCCGCTCGCACGGCGGGCAGATCGTCTCAGGCGTACGGCTGAACGGGCTCCGTGGGCTGCGCCCGGGCCGCGGGCTGGACCCCATGGAAATCCAGACCGACCACGGGCCGGCCCGCGCACGGGACGTGGTGCTGGCAACCGGGACACCGGTCCTGGACCGCGGTCTGTACTTTGCCAAACTCAAGCCGCTCCGTTCCTACGCGGCGGCGTTCGAAGTACCCGGGACGACTGCCGTGCCGGACGGCATCTTCCTTTCCGTTGAGCGGCCGATCCGGTCCCTTCGCGATTACCCCGGCGACGGCCGGCGGCTCCTCCTGGTGGGAGGCAACGGGCACCCCGTGGGCCATGCCAGGTCAGCGCAGGCCTACCTCGACACCCTGGTCGCGTGGACAACGGCCCAGTTCCCGGGCGCCAGCCTCACCCATTCGTGGTCGGCACAGGACTACCAGGCCACAAATCTGATGCCGTTCTTCGGCAAACTGCCTCGGGGGCGGGGCCGCGTCTATTTCGCCACCGGCTACAACAAATGGGGCATGACCAACTCCGTCGCCGCCGCCCTGGACATCACGGCGGACATCCTCGGCACCCGGCTCCCCTGGGCCAGCATCATCCACCACAGGGTCACGTCCCCTCCCGGGGCACTGTCCGCCGTCTCCCTCAACGCAGCCGTCGCGGCTACGGCGGCCAAGGACTGGGGTCAGGTGGGACTCAAGCGCCTCGACGAGTCCCGGGAGCAACCGCCGGAAGGGACAGGGATGGTGTCCCGCCGCGGCCGGAAGCCCGTAACGGTGTCCACTGTGGACGGCACCCGCTGCACGCTGTCCGCCGTCTGCACCCACCTGGGTGGCATTGTGCGCTGGAACGACAGCGAAAAATCATGGGACTGCCCGCTGCACGGCTCCCGCTTCAGCAGCGACGGCACCGTGCTGGAAGGACCTGCCGTCCGCAATCTGCGACAGCTTGACTGAGCCGTCAGGGGCGGCCCGGCCGCCCGCGGGCGGCCGGGCTGCCAGACCCGTCAGGGGTGCCGCCAAGAGTGTCGGTGCCGTAGGGCATGATGGAGGAATGCAGGGGAAGGAGTCCGCCAGCGGCATGCCGCCAGGCGACACACCAACAGGAACGCCAGCCGGCGGGCGTTCTTCCGCGCGGACCATGGACCGGTTCAGCCAGGCCACCAGGGAGTGGTTCCTCGGTGCGTTCTCCGCGCCCACGCCCGCACAAAACGGCGCCTGGAACGCTATTTCGTCCGGGTCCCATGCACTGGTGGTCGCACCGACCGGCTCCGGCAAAACGCTCGCGGCGTTCCTCTGGGCGCTGGACCGACTCCAGTCATCGGCTCCCGCCGAGCCGGAAGCATTGCCGGGCCTGGACCCGGCCGCCAAAGGCAGAAAGCCTAAGACGCCCAAGCGGAAAACCCGCGTCCTGTACATCTCGCCGCTCAAGGCGCTGGGCGTCGACGTCGAACGCAACCTCCGCGCGCCGCTCATCGGCATCACCCAGACAGCAAAGCGGCTGGGACTGCCCGCGCCGCTGATCACAGTGGGCGTCCGATCGGGAGATACGACGACGGCGGACCGCCGCGCCCTGCTCAGCCACCCGCCGGACATTCTTATCACCACGCCCGAATCCCTCTTCCTGATGCTCACGTCCAAAGCCCGCGAAACGCTGGCGGAGGTGGACACCATCATCGTGGACGAGGTCCACGCCGTCGCCGGCACGAAGCGCGGCGCGCATCTGGCCGTATCACTGGAACGCTTGGACGCCCTCCTGCCCAAGCCGGCGCAGCGGATCGGCCTCTCGGCCACTGTGGAGCCCCGCGAACTCGTGGCCCAGTTCCTGGCCGGCTCCGCGCCGGTGGAAATTGTAGCCCCGCCGTCAAAGAAGAACTGGGACCTGACAGTTTCCGTGCCGGTGGAGGACATGTCCGACCTCCAAGGGGCTGCCGGCGCCTTCGACTCCGGGCCTGCCTCAGGGCTCCAGCCGCAGGCCTCCATTTGGCCGCATGTGGAAGAGAAGATCGTCGACTTGGTGATGGCCAACCAGTCCACCATCGTGTTCGCCAACTCGCGCCGGCTCGCAGAACGGCTGACCGCACGCCTCAATGAAATATATGCCGAACGCCAACTGGTGGCCGCGGGCGGCGGCTGGGGAGAGTTCGGCGCCGGCGCGCCGGACTTCGGAGCGCCGCCTGCCGGAGGAACGGCGGCGTCCCCGGGCGCCGGGACCCTGACGTCCACGGCAACCCCGGCGCACATGATGGCACAGGCCGGCAGCACCGCAGGTGCCGACCCGGTGCTGGCCCGGGCACACCATGGCTCCGTCTCGAAGGACCAGCGGGCGCTGATCGAGGACGACCTCAAGTCGGGCCGGCTGCGGTGCGTTGTTGCCACGTCCTCCCTTGAGCTTGGCATCGATATGGGCGCCGTGGACCTGGTGGTCCAGGTGGAGTCGCCGCCGTCCGTTGCCAGCGGCCTGCAGCGGGTGGGCCGGGCCGGGCACCAGGTGGGGGAAGTGTCGCAGGGTGTCCTGTTCCCCAAGCACCGTGCCGACCTCGTGCATACGGCCATCACTGTGGAGCGCATGCTGGGCGGCAAGATCGAACGGCTCAGCGTTCCCGCCAACCCGCTGGACATCCTGGCGCAGCAGACCGTGGCCGCCACCGCGCTGGGCGCTATCGATGTGGAGGAATGGTTCACCACGGTCCGCCGGTCCGCCCCGTTTGCGTCCCTCCCCCGCTCTGCGTTCGAGGCCACACTGGACCTGCTGGCCGGCCGCTACCCGTCGGACGAATTCGCCGAGCTCCGGCCCAGGATCATCTGGGACCGCAATGCCGGCACCATCGAAGGGCGCCCCGGCGCGCAGCGGCTGGCCGTGACGTCCGGCGGCACCATCCCGGACCGCGGGCTTTTCGGCGTCTACATCATCGGCACCGAGGTGGAAGGCTCGGCATCACCGTCCGGCGACGGCAAGGCCGCCAGTCCCGCCGCCTCCGCAGCCAAGGGTGGCCGGCGCGTGGGTGAACTGGACGAGGAAATGGTCTACGAATCCCGGGTGGGGGACGTCTTCGCCCTGGGTGCCACCAGCTGGAAGATCGAGGACATCACGCACGACCGCGTGCTCGTTTCCCCGGCGTTCGGCCAGCCCGGCAAACTCCCCTTCTGGAAGGGCGATTCGCTGGGCCGGCCCGTGGACCTGGGCCGCGCGCTGGGCGCTTTTGTGCGTGAACTCTCAGCGTCCGACGTCGGACCCGCCACGGAACGGTGCAAGGCCAGCGGACTCGATGATTTCGCCGCGAACAACCTGATCCAATACCTCGCCGAACAGAAGCTGGCCACCGAAGTCGTCCCCAGCGACACCACCCTGGTGGTGGAGCGGTTCCATGACGAACTGGGCGACTGGCGCGTGGTCCTGCACAGCCCGTTCGGCATGCCCGTGCACGCACCCTGGGCCCTCGCGGTGGGGCAGCGGCTGCACCAGCGTTACGGGATGGACGGCTCCGCCATGGCCGCGGACGACGGCATTGTGCTGCGGGTGCCCATGATGGAGGACGAGCCGCCCGGAGCCGAACTGTTCCTCTTCGATCCGGAGGAACTCGAACAGATCGTGACGGCCGAGGTGGGCGGGAGCGCCCTCTTCGCCTCGCGCTTCCGCGAGTGCGCCGCCCGCGCCCTGCTGCTGCCCCGGCAGAACCCTGGGAAGCGCCAGCCCCTGTGGCAACAGCGCCAGCGGTCCGCGCAGTTGCTGGACGTGGCCCGGAAATATCCCACGTTCCCCATCGTGCTGGAAACGGTGCGCGAGTGCTTGCAGGACGTCTACGACCTCCCGGCGCTGAAGGACATCGCGGCGTCCATCGAGCGGCGTGAACTGCGGATCCTACAGACCACCACGCAGCAGCCTTCGCCGTTCGCAAAGTCCCTGCTCTTCGGCTACGTGGCCCAGTTCCTCTACGAGGGTGACTCGCCGCTGGCCGAGCGGCGGGCCGCCGCACTGGCCCTGGATTCAACCCTGCTCAATGAGCTCCTGGGCCGTGTTGAGCTGCGCGAGCTTCTGGACGCCAAGGTCATTGAAGCCACCGAGCGGGAACTGCAGCGCCTCGCCCCGGACCGACGGGTGCGCGGCATGGAAGGCGTCGCGGACCTGCTCCGGCTGCTCGGTCCGCTGACCCCGGGGGAAGTGGCCGAACGCCTGGAAGCCGCCCCGGCGGTTGAGCCAGCGCCTTTGGTCGAGCCTGCGCCGGGCGATGAGTCCGCCCCGGCGGTTGAGCCTGTCGAAACGCTCCTGGCCGACGCGGCCACCCACCTCGCCGCCCTGCAGCGCGCCAACCGCGCACTCCGGGTGAACATCGGCGGCGTCGAGCGTTTTGCGGCCGTTGAGGACGCGGCCCGCCTGCGGGACGCCATCGGGGTCCCCCTGCCCATGGGCGTACCGCTCGCGTTCATCGAACCAGTCGCCGACCCCCTCGGTGACCTTGTCTCCCGCTACGCCCGCACCCACGGGCCCTTCACCGCGGCGGAAGCCGCGGCCCGGCTGGGACTCGGCGTCGCCGTCGTCAGCACCGCGCTGAAACGGCTCGCCGCGGATGGCCGCGTGGTGGAAGGCGAGTTCCGCCCGCACGCCACGCCGCCCCACCAGGTGCCCGGGATACCGGAACCCGGCGAGGACGATGTGCCGGCGTTGCCGGCCGCCTCCACCATCACCTTGGCCGGCACCAGTGAATGGTGCGACGCCGAGGTGCTGCGAAAGCTGCGACGCCGGTCGCTGGCGGCACTGCGGGCCGAAGTGGAACCCGTGGATGCCGGCGCCTACGGACGGTTCCTCCCGGCCTGGCAGAACGTCCGGACTCCCGGGCGCGGCCGGGGCCAGTCCGCCCTGCGCGGGCTGGACGGCATCATCACCGCCGTCGACCAGCTTTCCGGCGTACCGGTTCCAGCTTCCGCATGGGAACCGCTGGTCCTCGCCAGCCGCGTCAGCGACTACCAGCCGGCCATGCTGGACGAACTGATGGCCGCAGGCGAGGTCCTCTGGTCCGGCGCCGGTGCGCTGCCCGGCAATGACGGTTGGGTGAGCCTGCACCTCGCGGACTCGGCCGAACTCACGCTGAACCCCGCGCCGGACTACCAGCCCGGGGACGCGCAGCAGCGGCTGCTGGAGCACCTGCAGAACAACGGCGGCGGGTACTTCTTCCGCCAGCTGACAGACATTGCCGGCGGCATGGACTCCGTGCTGAGCGACCAGGATGTGGTGTCCGCTTTGTGGGACCTGGCGTGGGCCGGCCGCATCACCGGCGACACCTTCGCTCCGGTCCGGGCCATGATCGCCGGCGGCCACACGGCGCACCGGCAGGTTGCCCGGGCCCCGCGGGCACGCGCACCCCGCATGAGCAGGCTGGGACGGGCGCACGGAACGGGCCTGATGGGATCTGCCGGGCTGACCGGCGGACGCTACGGCTCGGTGACCGGCGCCGCCCCTACCCCGCCGCTGGCGGCCGGCCGGTGGTCCGCGCTGCCGCTGCCGGAACTGGACCCCACCATCCATGCCCGCGCCACGGCGGAGCTTCTGCTGGACCGCTACGGTGTGGTGACCCGCGGCTCGGTCATGGCGGAGAACATCCTGGGCGGATTCGGCCTGATGTACAAAGTCCTCGCCAGGCTGGAAGAGGCCGGGCGTTGCCGCCGGGGTTACTTCATTGAACACCTCGGCGCCGCGCAGTTTGCGGTTCCGGCCACGGTGGACCGGCTGCGGTCGTACTCGGAAGACGCCCAGCTGGCGAAGCCGGAGCCCGTTGCCCTGGCGCTTGCCGCGACGGACCCCGCCAGCCCGTACGGCGCGGCCCTGCCCTGGCCCGCGCTGAGTGTTGAAGCCGGCAGCGGCCACCGTCCGGGCAGGAAGGCCGGAGCCCTGGTGGTGATGGTCGACGGCGCGTTGACCCTTTATGTGGAGCGCGGCGGCAAGACGCTGCTCGCCTTCGATGAAGATCCGGAGGTGCTGGCCGCCGCGGCGGAAGCCCTGGTCGGCGTGGTCAAGCGCGGCGCCGTGGACAAGCTCATCATGGAAAAGGTCAACGGCCACGGCATCCTGGACACTCCCGCTGCCGCCGCCCTGACCCACGCCGGCGCCTATTCGACTCCGAAGGGACTGAGAATCCGTGCCTGAAGGCGATTCCGTCTGGCGGGCGGCCGCCCAGTTGCATGCCGCCCTGGCCGGGCACCAGCTCACAGCCTCCGACTTCCGGGTGCCCCGGTTCGCCACCCTGAAGCTGGCGGGCTGGACCGTGGACGAGGTGGTGCCCCGCGGCAAGCACCTCCTCATGCGGCTTCGTGGTCCGGCGGAGGAACGGCTGACCATCCACTCCCACTTGAAGATGGAAGGCGCCTGGCAGGTCTATCCGCCCGGCGGCCGCTGGCGGAAACCGGGGTTCACCGCCCGGTGCGTGCTGCGCACCGCCACGGCAGACGCCGTCGGGTTTTCCCTCGGCATCCTGGAAGTGGTCCGCACCGCTGACGAGGATTCCGTTGTCGGCCACCTCGGGCCTGACCTGCTGGGTCCGGACTGGGACATGGCCGAGGCCGAACGGCGGCTGCTCGCTGCCCCTGACGTTCCCATCGGCGTGGCGCTGCTGGACCAGCGCAACCTGGCCGGCATCGGCAACATCTACCGCTGCGAGGCCTGCTTCCTGTCCGGCATCCATCCCGCAGCACCGGTCGCCGACGTGACGGACCTGCCCGCCATGATGGCCACGGCCAAGCAGCTACTGGAGGCCAACCTCGGGCCGGGCCGCCGGACCACCGTCCTGAACCCGCGCGGAATGCCGGTCGGACGGATGGCCGGAAGACCTGGATACTGGGTATACCGCCGCGAGCACCAGCCGTGCCTTAAATGCGGTACGCCCATCCGCCACGGTGTCCTCGCCAAGGGTGCGGGCGCCGAGGAGCGGGATATCTACTTCTGTCCGAGCTGCCAGCCGCCGCCGGCAGGAACTGCATGATCGGCGCCTGACTCCAGCGGAAGCGCGACCGGGCGCGGCGCCTCCGGCACCGTGAACCGCGGCAACAACAACTGCACCAGCGGGCCGATAGCCAGGGCATACACCACTGTGCCCACACCCACGGATCCGCCCAGCAGCCATCCGGTAGCCAGGACCACGATTTCGATGCCCGTTCGGGACGTCCGCACCGACCACCCCGTCCGCCGCGCCAGGCCGGTCATCAGCCCGTCGCGGGCGCCGGGGCCGAAGCGGGCGCCAATGTAGCAGGCCGACGCGATACCGTTCAGCAGCACAGCCCCCGCCAGCATGCCGATCTGGCCGCCCAGGTGCGAGAACTCCGGAATCAGCGCAAGCCCCACATCGGCGAACACACCCACCAGCACGGCGTTGCACAAGGTGCCGAAGCCGGGCCACTGCCGCAACGGAATCCAGAGAAGCAGGACGAGGAAGCTCACGATCACCACCACCGCTCCGATGGAAAGGCCTGTCTTCCCGGCCAGGCCCTGATGGAAAACATCCCAGGGGTCAAGGCCAAGGCCGGCACGGATGAACATGGCCAGCGAAATGCCGTACATGGCCAGGCCGGTGAACAGTTGAAGGAGTCTTCGGGTCATCATGGGAATCATCCTCCGCCAGAACTGGCCTTGTAATCCATATCCAGTTTGAGATACTGGCTACATGTCCGGCTCCCTTAACCCCACTGCCTTGGTGCGCCTCCTGGGCGGATGGCACCGCGGCGCGGGCCCCGCCTACCGAGAGCTGGCCGACGTCGTACACCTCCTCATCCTGGACGGACGCGTCCCGCTGGACATGGCCCTGCCCAGCGAGCGCGCCCTGGCCGAAACCCTGGGTGTCAGCCGGACCACGGTAACGGCTGCCTATGCCAGCCTCCGCGAGCAGGGTTTCCTGACCAGCCGGCAGGGCAGCCGCGGCAGGACCTGCATTCCCCGCCAGCTGCCCGCGGGCGCAGGAGGCCCGGCAGCCGCCGAGCTCATCAGCCCTAACGCGCTGGCCGGCGCGCCGGGACTGGCAGCGCCGCCGGGCCTGCTCGACCTCGCCTACGCATCCCTGCCGGCCAGCGGCGAAGTGGTGCACCGGGCCTTTGCCGCCGCGCTGACGGAGCTCCCTGCACTGCTTCCGGGGTTCGGCTATGACGCCGTCGGCATCGCACCGCTGAGGGAGGCGATTGCCGCGCGGTACACGGCGGCCGGAGCCCCCACCACGGCGGACCAGATCCTTGTGACATCAGGCGCGCAGCACGCACTGAACATCGTGCTCCGCACCCTTGCCGGCCGGCAGGACAAAGTGCTCGTGGACCACCCCACGTACCCGCACGCGCTTGATGCCATCCGCGCCAGCGGTTGCCGGCCCGTGCCGGTCGCCCTCCCGCACGGGCGCGGCTGGGACGTGGCCGGCATGGAATCCGCCATGATGCAGCAGCGGCCCAAGATGGCTTACGTGGTGCCGGACTTCCACAACCCGACGGGCCGGCTGATGTCCGATCCCCAGCGCCGCCGGCTCGTACGGGCGGCGGCCGCCGCGGGAACAGTGCTGGTGGTGGACGAGACACTGCGGGAATTGAACCTCGACGCCGTGGACGCGGCCCCGCTGGCGGCCTTCAGTCCGGCGGTGGTCACCATCGGCTCCCTCAGCAAGTCGCATTGGGCCGGCCTGCGGACCGGCTGGATAAGGGCCGGCAGTTCACTGATTCAGCGCTTCGCAGCTGCCCGGACCACCATGGACCTGGGCGGACCGGTGGTGGAACAGTTGGCGGCGGCACACCTGGTCCGGTCGCTCGACGAGCCGCTTCCAGCCCGGCTGGCAGCCCTCCGCGAGAACCGGGCAGCACTGCTTGAGCTGCTCGGCGGGATCCTACCCGGCTGGGAGCCGGAGCGGCCCGACGGCGGGCTGAGCGTCTGGTGCCGGCTCCCCGCACCGATCAGCACCGCGCTGACGGTCCTCGGCCCCGACTTCGGCGTGAGGCTGGCAGCAGGCCCAAGGTTCGGCCTGGGCGGGGCTTTCGAGCACTACCTGCGCATCCCCTACACGCTTCCGCCCGGGCAATTGGAGACGGCGGTGCGTGCCCTGCGGTCAGCTCAGGACAAACTCGACGGCGCACCCCGGCTCCGCCGCAGCCTCCGGCACACACCTGCCGTCGCCATCGCCTGACCGCGGCCGCGCCCTGGACCAGGGTCGGCGCTGGACGAGGTTCGGCAGCCGCCAACCCGGAGCGCTGCGGACAGCCATTTATGACGCGCAAAATACCTGACGCGCCGGTATTCCGGTAGCGCCAGGCATTTTGCGTAGCGCCAGGTATGTTGCGCGTCGCTGAGCAGGGCGGCCGGACCCGGCCAGGCCCGCGGAATCCTAGGCGTAGACCTTCCCGAGGTAGTCGCCCCAGGCCTTAGCCGTGGCTTCGGAAACCCCGCCGCCGCTGAAGTCGTGGACGGTCATGCCCACCGGCGCACCGAAGGCGTTGCGGCCAAAGAAGCGGTACATGGTGTCCGCTGTCCGCAGGCCCAGGAAGTTCTCGTTGGAGAAGTCCACCTGCCCCGTCAGCCGCCCCACGCCGTCGAGCTCCACATCAAAGGTGTCGCCCTGCGATGCGGCGTCGACGCCGAGGGCCTTCTTCAGCCGCACGAAGCCGTCCGGCACCTGCGAGGCCGCGGGGCCCTGGATGTCTGTGAAGACCACCGGGCGGCCGTCGAAGTACTGCAGGTACTGGCCCAGGGTGTGGAGGTAGAACTCCGTGTGCTTGCTGGCGCCGTCGTACTGCTCGTCCCAGTTGTCCGCGAAGATGCCGCTGTGCACGTAATGCAGCCTGGCCCGGCCGCCGTCGAGCGGTTCCAGGACGTGCTCGAGCTGGTTGAACCAGCCGTCCGGACCGTCCATGCGGGACACCAGGTGCCGCGGATACTCCTCAACCGTCTTCACATCCGGCCACTGGTCCGTGGGGAACATCCAGCCCGGCGTGCCCTTGGTGACGGCTTCCCAGACCCGCTCCGGGGTGCCCGGCAGGTCGGTGTCGTAAACGATCTCGAATTTCCGGTTGTCAGTCATTGCCCTGCTCCTGTTCCTTTTCCCCGATCGGGGTGGTGGTTTTGTGTGGTTCCTTGAGTGCCGGTTCCTTGAGTGCCGGATGAAGCGCGACGACCAGCCGGTGCTTCCGCCCGCCCGCGCCGCCGTCGTCGTCGTCGTGGTATTTGTCCACCAGACGGGTAACCGCAATGCCGAGCTCTTCGGCAAAGGCGGCACGGTCCGCGGCGGTGCGGAAGGTGATCTCGCCGTCGATCGCGAATGTGGCGAGTTTCTGCCGCGCCGCGGCTGCCCCTGCGATGAGCTTGCCGACTTCCTGGACCATGCGCCCGGCGAGCGCCAGCAGCCAGAAAGCGGAGAACCGGTCCGCGAAACGGTGCGGATCCGGCGCCACGGAGGCAAGGGCCACGGGTGAAATGAGGTAGGACGCCGCGGTGGCCTGCAGCACGCGCTCGGTGACGTTGCCCTTGCGCCGTTCCTCCACAAGCTCCACCAGGCCATGACGCTCCAGGGCCTTGAGGTGGTAGTTCACCTTCTGCCGCGGCAGCCCCACCTTGGCAGCGAGCTGCGTGGCGGACCCGGGCTCCGCCAGCTCCCGGAGGATGCGGGTGCGGATGGGGTCCAGCGAGGCTTCCGCCGCGGCCGGGTCCTCGATCACTTCGATGTCCAACATGGTTTAAGTATCAGTACCGACAATTTTATTTGTCAAGAACTTTTTTACCGTCGGTAACTGATCCGGCGGAATCATGTCGGCTTCGCGGGAAAGGGCGCGGCACCCGCACAAAGTAGAATGGACCGGTGATGCAATCCCCCCTCCCCGTGCGCGACGGCGTGAACGCGACCCGCCTGCGCCTCCCGGACGAGGGGCCGTGGGACACCGCGATGGACTACATGATGCACCGCTGGGGCCACATCGACCCGCAGGGCATCGAGGACCGTTTCGACGCCGGCGAGATCGTGGGCGAGGGCGGCGTTCCGCTGGACAGGCGCACCAGGCTCAAGGACCACACGTTCATCTGGTACTACCGCACCCTCCCGCCGGAGACGCGGCTTCCCGTTGAACTCAGCATCCTGCACCAGGACGACCACATCCTCGTGGTGGACAAGCCCCACTTCCTGCCCACCACTCCGGGCGGCACTTATATCCAGGAGTCGGCCTTGGTGCGGCTTCGGAACCAGCTGGACCTCCCGGACTTGATCCCCATGCACCGCCTGGACCGGATGACGGCCGGCATCCTCCTGCTCTCCACCAACCCCGAGACCCGCGGCAAGTACCAGGTGCTCTTCGAGAAGCGCCAGGTCCAGAAGGAGTACGAGTGCGTGTCCGCCGCGGAACCGGCCGCCGGGTACCCCGCCGTCGACTTCCCCATGGTGGTCCGGAACCGCATGACCAAGTCCCGCAGCTACCTGCTGGCCGAGGTGGTGGACGGCGAACCCAATGCGGAAACCCGCATTGAACTGATGAAAACGTTCGACGCCGGCACTCACGCAAGTGAACCGGCGCGCCGGGGCCTGTACCGCCTTGAGCCGCACTCCGGAAAGACCCACCAGCTCAGGGTGCACATGGCGTCGCTGGGACTGGGGATCGTCAATGATGCCTTCTACCCCGAGCTGCTGGACAAGGCACCGGACGACTACACCAGGCCCCTGCAGCTCCTGGCCCGCGGAATCCGGTTTGTCGACCCCATCACCGGGCAGCCCGTGGAGTATCGCAGCCGGCTTCAGCTCAGCGAGGCCCCGGCCTAGGACCAGCCCGGGACCGGACCATGCCCGCCGTCCCGCGTCACGAAAATGCGGTACCTTGTGCCCATGGACCTCGCCAACGCTGACACCTGGGGCGCCGCGATCTATTTCTGGATCATCCCCATCGTCCTTGGCGACGCCATTTTCCCGCCCGTCCCCTCCGAAATGGTGGTGATCACGGGCGGGGCGCTCGCCGCGGAAGGTCGCGCCAACTTCCTGCTGGTGGGATTCCTTGCCGCGTTTGCGTCGTGGGTCGGCGATGTTGTGGTGTTCCAGCTGTTCAAGCGCCGCCTCAGCCATGTCCTGGACCGGTGGAGCTGGGGCCGCAAGTTTCACAGCGGCATCCACGCCGCCATCGCCAAAGCGGGCCGTTCCACTACGTACGGCGCCATCATCGGTGTGCGGTTCATTCCGGGCGGACGGCTGGCGACGTCGGCGGCCGCCGGGATCGCCGACGTCACCACCCGCGCATTCAGCTTCTGCGCCGCGCTGGGCGGAGTTCTCTGGGGTACCTGGCTCACGGGACTCGGCTATTTCACCGGATCCGCCACCAAGCTGCCGTTCTGGGCGAGCTCGCTGATCGGCGTCGCCGTCGGGCTGGTGATCGGCGCCGTGGTGGGCATGATTGTCACCCGCCGCCGCGGCAGCCGGTCCCCCGTGGACGAACCCGGCGATCCGGCTTAGACGGGAGCCCAGCGGCCGCGGCTACGGCGGAGCACCAAAAGTGCGCCCGTCACCGCAACGCGTTCGACGGCGTCGCGCATCATCGCTGCCGACTCCCGCGCCTGGTTGTTCTCACCGGTGTACTCCGTCGGTTCCACCAGGAAGCGGAGGTTCAGTTCAGGAACACCGGCGGCAATCTGCAGCTGGTTCGACTCCACGTGGTGCCTCGTGCCGAGCGCTTCGACTGCGGCGGCCATCACGGCCTCGGGCGGATTGCCGGGCTTCAGCCCGGTGATCTTGAGTCTGGTCTGGAACGAAGGCATGAAATCAACCCTAGCGTCAGGACGCTCTCTCACTTTTCGCCGCTTTTATTCAAACGCTCTCTCATTTTTGGCCGCCAAACACCAAACGCTCTCTCACAGGTGAGAGAGCGTTTGGAGATTTCCCGCCGGAGGTGAGAGAGCGTTGGTTATCCGGTGTTGCGGAGGCCCGCTGCTACGCCGTTGACCGTGATGAGCATGGCCCGCTGGAGGCGTTCATCAATCTCGGCCCCGGAAATGCTCTCGCCCTCGGAATCTTCGGCCCGCATACGACGCATCAGTTCCACCTGGAGGTAGCTGATGGGGTCGAGGTACTGGTCGCGGATCTCCAGGGAGCGCTTGAGGGTGGGCTGCGCGTCGAGGAGCACGTGCTCGCCGGTGAGCTTCTGGATCTCGGCGACGGTGAGGTCGTATTCCTCCCGGATGGCCCGGAACAAATGGTGCAGCTCTTCAGGTACCAGCGTCGAGACGTAGTAGCCGGCAATGTCCATATCCGTTTTGGCCAGCGTCATTTCCACATTGGACAGGACCGAGCGGAAGAAGTGCCAGCGGTCCATCATTTCCGTGAGCTGTTCCGTGTTGCCGGCTTCGCGGGCAGCCTTCAGTCCGGAGCCCACGCCGAACCAGCCCGGCACGATCTGACGCGACTGGGTCCAGCCGAAGACCCACGGGATGGCGCGCAGCCCGCCCAGGCCGGCGCCGGAGTCCGGACGCTTGGACGGACGGGAGCCGATGTTGAGGGAGCCGAGCTGTTCCACGGGAGTGGATGCCATGAAGTACGCCGGCAGGTCCGGATCGTCGATGAGCGAGCGGTACCGTGCGAACGCGGCATCGGAAATGGTCTCCATGACGTGGCCGTAGCGCTCGCGCTGGTCCTCGGACGTACGCGGGGTGCGGTGCAGGGCGGAACCCTGCATTACGGCAGCGAGGGAAAGCTCCAGGTTCTCGCGCGCCAGCTCCGGCAGGGAGTACTTGTCCGAGATGACTTCACCCTGCTCGGTGAACTTGATTTCGCCTTCGAGGACGCCGTTGGGCTGCGCCATGATCGCGTCGTACGTGGGTCCGCCGCCACGGCCCACGGAGCCGCCGCGGCCGTGGAAGAGCCTGACCCGGACGCCGTGCTTGGCCGCGACGTCGCGCAGCTTCCGCTGGGTCTTGTGGATTTCCCACTGGCTGGTCATCACGCCGGATTCCTTGTTGGAGTCCGAGTAGCCAAGCATGATTTCCTGTACGTCACCGCGCAGCCGGACGAGTTCCCGGTAGGACGGATCGGACAGCAGCTGGTCCACGATCTCGGCCGAGGCCCGCAGCTCCTCCACCGTTTCCAGCAACGGAGCAAATCCGATCTTGGCGTACGGCGCGTCACCAAAGAGGCTGACGAGCCCTGCTTCGCGGGCCAGTACGGCAGCGGCAAGGACGTCGTCGGCGCCGCGGGTCATGGAAATGATGTACGTCTCGATGACGTCCGGGCCGTACGTCTTGAGGGCGCGCCGGATTTCACGGAAGACGTCGTACGTGCCGTCAGCCACGCCGTCGAGCTTGATCGGGTGGCCGGACAGCGGACGGCGGGACCCGAGTTCCGCCCCCAGCACCTCCAGCCGCTCGGCGCGGCTGAGTTCGGAATACCGCACGCCGGGACCGCCCAGGCGGTCCATGAGCTGCCCGACGGCGTCGTGGTGGTGGTCGGCGTGCTCGCGGATGTCCAGGGTGGCCAGGTGCAGCCCGAAGGAGGCGATGGCGCGGCGGACCCGTGCAAGCGCACCGTCGGCGGCCAGGCCGGCGTGGTGGTTGCGGAGTGATTTCTCCAGCAGCCCGAGCTCGGCGAGGACGCCTGCGGTTGAGGTGTAGTCCCGGCCGGGCTCGTGGGAGGAGCCGGCCGCCACGCGCTTGGCCGTGTTGAGGAGCTTTGCCTTGATGCAGGTGAGCTTAAGCCGGTAGGGCTCCTGGGCGTTGAGTTCCAGGACCCGGCGGTCCAGGCCCGGAAGGTTTTTGAGGTCCGTGTCGATCGAGTCCAGCAGCTCCTGGTCCGCCCCGGCCAGCGCCGTGGAGTTGGACAGGATGGCGATGAGTTCGTCGATCATGGCAATGCTGATCCGGACGGCATGCTGGTTCTGGATCTGCAGGATCTCGCGGGTGACGCCGGCAGTGACGTTCGGGTTGCCGTCGCGGTCGCCGCCGATCCACGAGCCGAAGCGGATGGGGGCCTTCTGCGACGGCAGCGTGACGCCGTGCTCGCCCAACAGCTCGGAGAGGTCCGAAAGCATTTCAGGCATGGCATCGGTGAGGATGCTGTTCAGGTAATAGATGGCGTTGCGGGCCTCGTCCACGGGGGTGGGCCTGACCTGGCGGAGCTCGTCCGTCTGCCACATCTGGTCGATTACTTCGGCGAGCTGGCGGTCCTGGCGGCGGCGGGCCGAGGTGCCTTCCTCCGTGGAAACTGCCAGGACGTCGGAAAGCCGGCGGATCTTATCCAGGACGGAGCGACGGGAGGCTTCCGTGGGGTGGGCTGTGAAGATGGGGCGGACATCCAGCTCGTTGACCACTTCCTGGAGGACTGCCGGTCCAGCCTGGCCGGAGATTTCCTCCACGGCCTTGGCCAGCCAGCCGTCCTTTTCCTGCCGGGTCCGCAGGCCCCGGACCCGGTGGACCTGTTCGGCAGCGTTGGCCAGGTGGAAGTAGAACGCAAAAGCACGAACCAGGTCGGTGGCCTGGTCGATGGGCAGGGAGCCGAGCAGTTCGCGGACCTGGGCGACGACGTCGTGCGAGCTCCAGGGGCCGGTGGCGTCCGCGCCTCCGCGGGCGGCCTCCTTGGATTCCTTGGTCAGGAGGCGGACCTGCTCGACGAGGTCGAGGAGCTCGGGGCCGTGCTGGCGGACCAGCGATTCGCCCAGCAGGGTGGAGACGCGCCGGACATCCGCCCGGAGCTCGGACGCGAGATCAGCGCTGGAATCGGAGCCGGCAGGATCAGTTCCTGCCGCGAGATGAGCGCCTGGATTTACTGCAGTGTTAGCCATGGAAACTATCTTTCGAGGGTTCGGACTTGGCTCGTACACTGCGCTGGATACTGTGAGCCGGGTTACGTGTTCCTATGGGATGTTACCCGGCACTCTTGCGGCGTGGGAATTTGTCTCAGATAGTGTTCGTGCCCTTGACGTCCGCGGCGGCCCCCTGTTTTAGTAGGGGCCGCCGTCGGCCTTATCGGGAGGAACGGCGGCCTAGCGGGCGATCTTGAAGTTGAAGTTTGCCGTTCCCAGTGCGCCCCAGAGCCGCAGCCAGATCGGCAAGAGCATCTCCGAGCCGCGTGCCGTGGTGATATCGCCCAAGTCAATGACGTCCTGGTGTCCGAGGCTCTTGAGGAGCGTGGTCACCTCGGCTTTTGCCGCAGCGTCGTCGCCTGAGACGAACACGGAGTGGTCACCTCCCGCGGCACGCCCGGGGTCGACCATCAGGCTCGCGTTCATGGTGTTGAGGGTCTTGACAACCTTCGTTTCCGGGAACGTCCGCTGGATCTGCTCTCCCAGGCTGTCCGTGTTGACGGGGTTGAGCGTAGGGGGCATGCCGTGCGAGAAGTCGAGCGGATTGGCGATATCCACCAGGATCTTCCCGGCAAGATTTTCCGTTCCGGCCGCGGTGAGGGCGGAGAGGGAACTCGTCCCTTCGGTGGCATTGACCACCAACTCTGCGCCCGCTGCCGCATCTGCGAACGCAGCCAGGCGCACGCGGGGGTGCTCCGGAAGCCACTGGCTGAAGGGCGGTGCACCCATGGCGTCCGGCTCCGTGCGAGCCAACGTGGCCTTCGGATCGCGGGTCCCGATGGCTACTTCATGGCCGAGATCTGCCAACGCCCCGGCCATGGCCCTGCCGACCGTGCCGGTTCCCAGTACAGCAATTTTCATGGCGTCCTCATTCTGGTCTCATTAGTGCGTCTCAAAGGGTTGCGTAGCAGTAGTTGAGGCGCTCGGGTAGACAGGTCCGTCTACTGGTGAAAATGACGCTATCAGACAGATCTGTCTACGGCAAGGCTCACCCTGAGTTGATACATCGGCTGACAATAATGCCGAGAAGTAAGCCAGCGCAGGCGCAGACAGACTTGTCTGTGTACCATGGAGTCATGACGACGCCAGCACCCGCACAGCAGGCTGTCCGAACGCCGGCCGGACCCGCCAGGGAGAAGATCCTGGCCACCGCCTTCAGGCTCTTCTACGCCCACGGCCTGCGCGCTGCCGGCATCGACACCATCATCGCCGAATCCGAAATCTCCAAGGCCACGTTCTACAAGTACTTTCCCGCCAAGGACGAACTGATCCTCGCCTACCTGGACAAGGTGGATGCCATCTGGACGGGACAGCTCCACGCTGCAGCGGAGGCCGCGGGCCCGGACCCTGCTGCGCAGCTTGCAGGGCTGTTCGATGCCCTCGCTTCCGCGTGCCGCCGCGACGGCTACCGGGGCTGCGCCTTCATCAACGCCGCCGCCGAGTCAGCGTCCGGGACGAGGGTTCATGCGCGCACCGTTGCCCATAAGAAGGCCGTGCTGGCGTGGATGGAGGGGCTGGCTGCCGAGGCCGGCGCCGCACGGCCGGACCGTCTGGCACGAAGCCTCTCGCTAATTCTGGACGGTGGCCTGGCCAGCGGCGTCCTGGACGGGGACCCGGAAGCCGCCGTCACCGCCCGGGAGGCTGCCTCCCTGCTGATAGCCGCCAGCCTGGGCACCCGGAGTAACCAGACCCCGCCTCAGTAATCAGGACCAGGAACAACGAACGAGGAACCATGAACACTTCCACTGACGCACAACTGGAACGCTGGAACCGGTTCCGCTCCAACCGCAACAAGGCGCTGGCCAGCGAGCATGGCTGGCTGACCCTCACATCGTTCCAGTGGCTGGAAAGCCGGCCCGCCGCCGTCGACCTCGCCCCTGGGCTCTGGTCAACGGACGGGACGACGGCGTTCCTCACCGCATCGGCGGCCGATGGACTGACCCTGGTGGATTCCGGGCAGCCTGTCGACGGCACCATTTCCGCCGTGCTGGCGGACGAGGAGTCGCTGATGTGGGTGCAGTTCGGCGGCGACGACGGCAGGCAGGTGGTGGTGGAACTGGCCATGCGCGCGGAAAAGTACGCCATCCGAACCCGCGATTCCCGCTCGCCGGTGTTTACGGAGTTCGACGGCGTGCCCTCCTTTGAATACCGCCCCGACTTGGTGGTCGACGCCGAGTTCCGCCCGTATCCGGAGCCCGTGGATGTTCCCATCGGCACCGCGAACCCGCTGGTGGACGGCGTGCACCGCACCGTCGGCGAGCTGGTGTTCCGGCTTCCCGGCAAGGACCATGACTTCCACCTGCAGGCCGAAGAGGAGAAGCTCGGAGCCCTGACCGTCACGTTCCACGACGAAACCAACGGTGACTCGACGGATGAGTGGCGCAAGGTGTCCACGGCCAGGCCACGGCCGGACGGCTCGGTGGTCCTGGACTTCAACCGCGCCATCAACTACCCAAGCGCGTTCACCCCGTACGGGACCTGCCCCATGCCGGTGAAGAACAACAGCCTGGACTACCGGATCGAAGCCGGCGAGAAGGACCCGATGATCGCCGGCTGAGCGCGTTCGCGCTCCTCCTGGGCCCTAGACGATCGCGGACACCCCGGTGACGGCGCGGCCCACGATCAGCGTGTTGATCTCGAACGAGCCCTCATAGGTGTAGATGGCCTCGGCGTCGGCGAAGATCTTGGCCATCCGGAAATCCGATACGATCCCGTTTCCGCCCAGGATGGACCGCCCCATGGCCACGGTTTCGCGCATCCGTGCACTCGTGTACGACTTCGCCAGGGCCACCTGGGCCATATCTGCCGCCCCGTCCTGCTGCAGCTGGGCGATCCGGACCATCATGCCCATGCTGGCCACGGCATTGCCGAGCATGTTTACCAGCTGCTGCTGGATGAGCTGGAATTTGGCCAGCGGACGGCCAAACTGCTGGCGTTCGACAGCGTGCTGCCGGGCGACGTCGAACGCCGCCAACTGCTGGCCCACAGCCTGCCACGCCACCATGATCCGGGACCCGCGGAGCAGTTCGTTGGTGTCCTCGAAACTGCTGATGCCGGCGAAGCGGTCCGTCTCCGCCACCCGCACGTCCCGGAAGACAATGTCCGCGTTCTGCACTGTGCGCAGGGCGATCTTGTTTTCGATCCGGCTCCGGCTGACACCCGGGAGGGCCGCGTCCACGATGAATCCCCGGATGGCGCCGTCGGCCTCGTCCCGGGCCCACACAAGCATGTAGTCGCAGAACGTCCCGTTGCCGATCCAGCGTTTGGCTCCGTTGAGGATCCAGCAGTCGCCGCCGTCGTCCGCTCCCCCGGGAACCCGCCGCGCCCGTGTTTCCATTCCGCCGGCTACATCGGAGCCGTGCTCCGGCTCGGTCAGCGCGAAGGCGCCGGTGGTGCGGAGGCTGGCGGCGTCCTCGAGCAGGCGGGCTTTCTGCTCATCGGAGCCGAACCCGTACAGGGATTCCACGAAGAGGTCATGGTGCACGAGGAAGAAGGTGGCGATGGACGTGTCCACCCTGGTGATTTCGGCAATCACCAGGCCCGCGAACAGGTGGCTGTAGCCGCGCTGGGCGGGGGCGCTCAGCTCCAGGGCGGCCAGTTTGGGCAGGATATGTGCGGGAAATTCGGCGTTGTTCCACCACTCCGTGGCGAACGGCGCGATCTCGGCCGCCAGGAATTCGCGCAGCTCCTCCAGCTTCCGGCGCTCCCTGTCGCTGAGCAGAGACTCGAACCCGAAGAAGTCGGCTGTGGGCAGCGAATCCACAGAGCTCGCGGACGTCGCCGGTGGCCCCGGGATCGGCGCCGGGGTCACTTCGGCCCCATCCGGATGGCGCCGTCGAGGCGGATGGTTTCGCCATTGAGCATGGCGTTGTCCACGATGTGCGCGGCCAGGTTGGCGTATTCAGCGGGCCGGCCCAGCCGGGACGGATGCGGGACTTGCCGCCCCAGCGAATCCTGGGCTTCCTGCGGCAGCCCGGCCATCATGGGGGTCTCGAAAATGCCCGGCGCGATGGTGACCACGCGGATCAGGGAGCGGGCCAGCTCACGGGCGATCGGCAGGGTCATGGCCGCCACGGCCCCCTTGGAGGCGGCGTAGGCGGGCTGGCCGATCTGCCCGTCGAACGCGGCCACGGATGCGGTGTTGATGATGACGCCGCGCTCGGGGCCGCCAAGTTCGGTCACGGCGGGCTCGGTGGCGGCCATAGCGGCGGCCGCGAGGCGGATTACGTTGAAGGTGCCCACGAGGTTGATCTGGATGACGCGGCTGAAGGTGTCCAGCGGCAGCACGCCTTCGCGGCCAAGGACCTTTCCCGGCGTGGCGATGCCGGCACAGTTCACCACGATGCGCAGCGGCCCCAGGGCGACGGCGGCGTCGACGGCGGCCTGTACCTGGTCCTCACTGGTCACGTCGGCAGGGACAAACACGGCGGACGCGCCCGCCTCGCCGGTGGCAGCCCCGGCCCCGCCGGGGCCGGCCGCGCCGGCAGCGTTCAGCTCCGCCGCGTACGCTTCGCCGGGCGACGACGGCAGGTCCACCAGCACCACCGATGCCCCGGCGTCGAACAGGCGCCGTGCCGTTGCGGCGCCCAGCCCGGAGGCCCCGCCTGTAATGAGCGCGACAGTACCTTTGATGTCCATGCATCCTCCTTGATGTGGAACCGAACCCGGCGTAACGCTAGTTAATGAATGTTAACTGGAATGGGCGCAAACCGCACGTTCGGCGGCAGCCCTCGAGGCGCGGTCGCCGGACTCCCCGCTAGGCTGGCTCCATGACCTCTCCAGATGCCGCCGCACCCGCGGACTGGTCTGCCAGGGCCGACGAGGCCGCCCGTTCCGTGACCAGGATGTTCGGGCAGCGGCTGTTCTTCCTGCCCGGAACGCATATCGCGGCGATCGAACGTCCGTCCAGCCGGCTGAAGAACCTGAGTCGGCCCTGGCACTACTGGTGGCAGGCGCACTATGTGGACTGCCTCGTGGACGCCGGCCGCCGTGAGCTGGCGCGGGGGGCAAGGTTCGACGGCGGGAGCCGGCCCAGCGCCGGAAGGCTGGCTTCGCAGCTGGTCACCGGCATCCGGCTGCGCAACTTCCTCACCTTCGTCAACAACTACTACGACGACATGGCCTGGCTCGCACTGTCCACCCTCCGGCTGGAGAAACTCGCCGAAGAGACGCGAAGGCCGGGCAGCCGGCGCCACGCCCGGATCCGGCAAAGCCTCACGCTGCAGTTCGATTCCGCCTCCACGGACGACCTGGGCGGCGGCACCTTCTGGAGCAAGAAAAGGGACTTCAAGAACACGCCCGCCACGGCTCCGGTGGCGCTCTACTATGCCCGCACCGGGAATCCGGCCAAGGCCCAGGCCCTGGCGGACTGGCTGCACGCCAAGCTGTTCGACCCCGCCCAAGGCATGTACCAGGACGGACTGCGGATCGGCGCCGGCGGCGAAGTGGTACTGGAAGCCGCCATCTACACCTACAACCAGGGCCCGGTCCTGGGAGCGCTGCTGGAGCTCGGCGGCCAGGGGAACCTTGACCGGGCCGCCTCCCTGGTGGACGCCGTGTCCCGCAACCTGACCCGCCCCGCTACCCTCAAGTCCGGCAGGACAGCCGCCGTGCTCCGCTGCGACGGAACGGGCGACGGCGGCCTGTTCACCGGGATCCTGGCACGCTACCTTGCGCTCGCGGCAGTGGACGGACGGCTGCCCGACCGGACCCGCGCCATTGCGGCCGCCCTGGTTGCGGAGACCGCGCAGGCACTGTGGGAAGGCCGCCGCGCCGTGGATCCGGAGGAACCGCTGGCGCGCCATGACGCGCACCTGGTGTTCCCGGTGTTCCCCGAGACACCGGCGGGCGGCTCATATCCGGCGGGTGCCGCCGTCGAACTTTCCACCCAGCTGCAGGCCTGGATGGTGCTGGAAGCCGCCGCAGCAGTCCAGGCCGCCGGCCAGGCAACCCGGCCCGGCGCGCCAAACTGACTCCCGGGCGCCCCCTCCTTGCTGACGGCGGCTAATTAAGTCACGTAAAAGTACCGTAATTGATGTGATCCTGATCACTTAAGGCCGCCTCGGCTTGGTTCCTTAGGTTTGGCTAACCTACAGTTTTTTGCAGTGAGCATGCCCTAACTTCCCCTCACGCGGACTCCGGTCCACCGAGAGTTTTCCCAGAAAGAAGCCCCCAATGAAGATCCGCACCAACGCGCTGGCAGGAATCGCACTCGCCGCCACCGCAGCCCTCGGCCTCGCCGCCTGCGGCTCCGGAAGCTCCACCCCCGCTGCAAGCTCCGCCGCGGCCGACGGCAAGGTGTCCGGCGAAATCACCGTCTACAACGCCCAGCACGAAAGCCTGACCAAGGAATGGGTTGACGCTTTCACTGCGGAAACCGGCGTCAAGGTCACCCTTCGCCAGGGCTCGGACACCGAGATGTCCAACCAGATCATCCAGGAAGGCGCAGCCTCCCCGGCCGACGTTTTCCTGACCGAAAACTCCCCCGCAATGGCGCAGGTTGAGAACGCCGGACTGTTCGCGGACGTGGACAAAGCCACCATCGACCAGGTGCCCGCCGAGTTCCGTCCCTCCACCGGCAAGTGGACCGGCATCGCCGCGCGCTCCACGGTCCTGGTTTACGACAAGACCAAGCTGAGCGAAGACCAGCTGCCCAAGTCCATGCTGGACCTGGCCAAGCCGGAGTGGAAGGGCAAGTGGGCCGCTTCACCGTCCGGCGCTGACTTCCAGGCGATCGTTTCGGCCCTCCTTGAGCTCAAGGGCGAAGCTGCAGCCGAGGAATGGCTCAAGGGCATGAAGGAAAACTTCAAGGCCTACAAGGGCAACAGCACGGCCATGAAGGCCGTCAACGCCGGCGAAGTCGACGCCGCGCTGATCTACCACTACTACTACTACGGCGACCAGGCCAAGACCGGCGAGAACTCCAAGAACGTCACGCCGTACTACTTCAAGAACCAGGACCCGGGCGCATTCGTCTCCGTCTCCGGCGGCGGCGTGCTGAACTCCTCCAAGAACGCGGCTGCAGCCCAGGCCTTCCTGAAGTTCGTCACCGGCAAGAAGGGCCAGGAAGTCCTCCAGAAGGGCACCTCCTTCGAGTACGCCATCGCCTCCGACGTGCCGGCCAACGACAAGCTGGTTCCGCTGACGGAACTCCAGGCACCCACCGTTGACCCGGCCAAGCTCAACTCCGAAAAGGTCACCGAGCTGATGACCAAGGCAGGACTCCTGTAAATCAGTGCCAAATGGTAAATCAGTGCCAACTGACCTAGCGGCTCCGGACACTTCCGGAAGCACGACGACGGCGGGCAGGGGCAAGCGCCCCCGCCCGCCTTTCGGCGTTTCCGCGATATCCGTCATTGCCGTCCTCATTGCCCTGTTCTCCTTGGTCCCGCTGGGGTACGTCATCGTGATGACGGCCGCCACGGGGTGGGACACCGCCGTCGGACTGATCTTCCGCGAGCGCGTCGGGGAGCTTCTCCTCAACACGGTTCTGCTGATGGCCGTCACCGTGCCGCTCTGCGTGGTTCTGGGCGTGGGCGGGGCCTGGCTGGTGGAACGGACCACACTGCGGGGTCACAAATGGTGGGCCGTCCTGCTGGCCGCGCCGCTGGCCATCCCGGCCTTCGTCAACAGCTACGCCTGGGTTTCGGCCGTGCCGTCCCTGGGCGGGCTCTGGTCCGGTGTCCTGATCGCCACGCTGTCCTACTTCCCGCTGGTCTACATCCCCGCCGCAGCCACCCTCAGCCGGCTTGACCCGGCGATCGAACAGTCCGCGGCGTCGCTGGGCCTGGGCGCGTGGCGCACGTTCTTCCGGGTGGTCCTCCCGCAGCTCCGCATCGCCATGACCGGCGGGGCGCTCCTGGTCTCGCTGCACCTGCTTGCCGAATACGGCGCGTTCGCGATGATCCGCTTCGACACGTTCACCACCGCGATCATGGTGCAGTACCAGTCCACCTTCAACGGCACCGCCGGGAACATGCTGGCCAGCGTGCTGGTGTTCTTCTGCCTCATCCTGCTCCTGGTGGAGGTGCGGAGCCGCGGCACCGCACGTTACGCCCGGGTGGGCGCCGGCGCGCAGGCCAGGGCGCTCCGGCTGCCGCTCCACGCCTACCAGGGGCCGGCACAGCTCTTCCTGGCCAGCCTCACGGCCCTGGCCTTTGGCCTTCCGCTGACATTTGTTCTGCGGTGGATCGTCGCAGGCGGAGCCGATATCTGGGTGGCCGACGAATTCCTTCCCGCCCTGATGCAGACCATGGGCTACGGCCTGGCCGGTGCGCTGGCCACCACCGTGGTGGCGTTCCCCATGGCGTACCTCGCCGTGCGGTACCCCAGCTGGTTCAGCAAGGCGCTGGAGCTGTCCAACTACGTCACCAGCTCCATGCCGGGCATCGTGGTGGGCCTGGCCTTCGTGACCGTGAGTATCAGGGTTGCCCCCGGCTTCTACCAGACCACCGTGCTGCTTATCGCGGCCTATGTGCTGCTGTTCCTGCCCCGCGCGCTGGTGAACATCCGGGCAGGGCTGGCCCAGGCGCCCAAGGAACTCGACGAGGCCGCGCAGGCGCTGGGCAAGCCGCCGCTGGTGTCCTTCATCCGCGTCACGCTGCGGCTCACGGCGCCCGCCGCGGCAGGCGGGGCCGCCCTCGTATTCCTTGCCATCGTCAACGAGCTCACGGCCACCCTGCTGCTCTCCCCCAACGGCACCCGCACCCTTGCCACAGAATTCTGGAGCAAGAGCAGCGAGATCGACTACGCCGGCGCGGCACCGTACGCGCTGCTGATGATCCTGATCTCCGCCCCCATGACCTACCTCCTCTTCCAGCAGTCCAAGAAAGTGGCCGGACAGTGACCGATTCCTACACTTCCCCTGATGCCCCCTCCAGGCTTCCGGAGCCGCGGATCGCGCCGTCCGTGGCGACCAGCACCAACAGCCACCTGGAGATTGAGTCCGTCACCAAGAACTTCGGTTCGCAGGCGGTCCTCAAGGGCGTCAACCTATCCGTGGCCAAGGGCGGGACCACCGCGATCGTTGGGCCCTCCGGCTCCGGCAAAACCACCCTGCTGCGCCTGATCGCGGGCTTCGAGCATCCCGATACCGGCAGCATTTCGCTCAACGGCGCCAAGGTGGCCGGTGAGGGCTTCTGGGTGCCGGCGCACAAACGCCACGTCGGCTACGTCGCCCAGGACGGCGCCCTGTTCCCGCACCTCACGGTGGGCCAGAACGTCTCCTTCGGCCTCAGCGCCAGCCGCCTCTCCGGCGGCCGGCGCGAGGTCGCGGCCCGCGTCGCTGAACTTCTGGAGATGGTGTCCCTCGATCCGTCCATGGCTAAACGCCGGCCACATCAGCTCTCCGGCGGGCAGCAGCAGCGCGTGGCACTGGCCCGGGCCCTGGCCCGCGAGCCGGAGCTGATGCTGCTGGACGAGCCCTTCTCAGCGCTGGACGCAGGCCTGCGCGTGGCCACCCGCCGCGCGGTGGCCAAGGTGCTCAACGAAGCCGGCGTGACCACGATCCTGGTCACGCACGACCAGGCCGAGGCGCTCTCCTTCGCCGACCAGGTGGCCGTGATGCGCGGCGGCAGGCTGGCCCAGATCGGCAACCCCTTCGTGGTCTACACCCGCCCGGCGGACAGGGCCACGGCGGAGTTCCTGGGCGACGCCGTCATCCTGGACGCCTGGATGGAGGGATCGCTGGCCACGTGTTCGCTGGGCGGCATTCCCGTGCGCAGGCCCCCGGCCCAGGGCCGCGTGCAGCTCATGCTGCGGCCCGAGCAGATCCGCATCGCCGAAGACGGCCCCATCCGCGGCGTGGTGGTGGACACGGACTACTTCGGCCCGGAAACTACCGTTCGACTGAAGCTGGCCGTGCCCCCGGAACTGGCAGCCGGCGCCATCCCGGACCACCGTTTCCCGGGCGGCGGCGAAGTGATCACCATCCGGCACTGGAACGCCTCCATCGCGCGGCCAGGCATGGAGCTCTGCCTGCGCGTAGTGGGCGAGGCCGTGGCCTTCCCCGTTGACGAGGACGCCACCACCTGACCCTCGCGGGGTTTCAGGCTACCCCGCGGGACTCCAGTCGGCGGGGCGTTTCTTCTGCGGATAGGGCGCCTCACCGCGGGCGAGCATGTCCACGAAACCGGCAATCTTCCGTTCCCGGGTGGCGGCCTGCTTAACGGAGTTTGTGCGGTAGATCAGGGCGTAGCGGTTCACCGACGTCAGGACATCGAACATGGCCTGTGCCGGCGGTTCGTCGGCGATGGCGGCCGCCAGGTCCGCCGGCACTTCCGCGGACGCCTGCCCCGAATACGCAGCTTCCCAGCGTCCGTCCGCTTTGGCGGCCTCGACGGCGGCCCGGCCGGCCGCGGTCATCCTGCCCGCCGCTTCAAGCTTTTCGATGCGGTCCACGTTCCGTGCCGACCACACGCTCTTCGGTCCGCGACGCGTCATCCGCTGGAAGGAGCTGTCGTCGTCGCGCCTTTTTCCCTGGCCGTCGATCCACCCGAAGCACAGGGCCTCCTGCAGTGCCGCCTCATAGTCCAGCTCGGTGGTGTTGCCGCCCTTCTTGTGCAACACCAGCCAAACGCCCGGGCTCGTGTCGTGGTGCTGCTCCAGCCAGGTGCGCCATTCGGCGGCGTCCTTCACCAGCAGTTCCTCGAGTTCGATGGCCATGGCACCATTCTGCCCTCAGCCTTTCCTAAATCAAGGCGTGGCATCATGGCATTGTCACCGTCATTCCTACTCCGGGAGATCCAATGCTGCGTGTCCGACCCGTCCATTTCACCTCCCGCCCGGACCAGTGGGAGCAGCTTCTCACGGCGCTGGGAATGGTGAAGACGGTCAATGACGGCCCGTGGAAGGAGTACGACGCCGGTTCGGGCCGCCTGGCGCTGCACGCCGCCGAGTCCGGTTCCGCCGAAGACGGCACGACGGCGTTCGGCGTCGAAGTGGGCGACCTCGCCGAATTCGCCCGGCGCACCAACGAGGCCGGTGTGGAGTCCGGGACGTCGCCGGCCGAGCTGGTCGACGCCGACCACGGGGCCGCCTGCCGCATCACCGGCGAGGACGGCTTCAGCTTCTTGGCGGACAAAGCCGCCCACGGCGCCCAGTGCGCGGACGCCGATCCGGGACTCGCCGTCGTCGAGGTCTGGTTCACGCCGGACGCCGCTGCCGCCGCACAGACCCTGCGGAACATGGGCGCGCGGCTCCGGCCGGTGCCGGATGACGACGAAACCGCGGATTTCACCGCCAAGAACGGCGGCGTCCTGATGGTGCGCCCCGTGGACGGCGCCGCCCGGCCCGGGCTGGGTTTTGAGTACGCGGGCGAGCTGTCGGTCCTGCGGGACCGTCTGGCCGCAGCGGGCATCAACGTGACCATGACGGAAGAGGCATTCGGACGGACCCTGCATGTGGCCAGCCCCGATGCGGCGGGCGGGGACGTCCCGGCCCTTTGGGTTTCTTCCCGGCACTGACGGGCGGTCCGGCGCGGGGTTCGGGCAGGGATGGGGTAGAACTTAAGCATGAACGTGCGCACTCCTGACCCGAATCCCGGCTGGCTGTCCGATGAGGACCTCTTCGAAGCCAGGGGCCGGCTTCCCATGGTTTACGTGGAAGCCGTACCCGTCCGCCTTGATCCGCTGGGGTTCGTGAACGAAGTGGGCACGCTGCTGCAGGCCGACGAGGACGGCACCATGGTCCGCTCCCTCGTGTCCGGCCGCGTCCTCTACCGCGAAACCATCCGCGCGGCCCTGCTGCGTCACATGGAGAAGGACCTCGGCCCGCTGGCGTTCCCGCAGCTGCCCATCAGCCCGGTGCCGTTCACGGTGGCCGAGTACTTCCCGGCACCGTCCCACACGGGGTTCACGGACGACCGCCAGCATGCCGTCTCGCTCGCTTACATCATTCCGGTCACCGGTGAATGCGAGCCCCGGCAGGACGCACTCGAGCTCACCTGGATGACCCCCGAAGAGGTCCTGAGCCCGGACGTGCAGCTGGAATTCAGCGGCGGCCGCGGGGTACTGGTCCGGCAGGCACTCGCGTTCGCGGGCGTCGGCAGCTAAGCTCCGCGGCTAGAGCGGGGACGCTCGAAGGAACCCGGGCGTCCCCGGATTCGGGCGGGCTCCTTTGTAGACTGTAGGGCGGACCGCAAGAGAACTTAAGGACTCCCGATGACCCACCGCCCAGCCGCCCAGCACTACAACGAGCTCCAGGCTGGCTCTCTGCAGACCGGCCACCTGCTGCTCCTGCCCGACGGCGAACGGTCCGCCGAAGTCCAGAGCGTACTCGTTGAGGACGACGACTTCGGCACCCCGGCCGTAGTCCTCGCAACGCTCACGGGAGGCGGGATCCTGCGCATCGCGGCCGGCTCCACAGTCCTGGTGGCGGGCGCCGGCACGGGCATGGAAGCTACCGCCCCCGGCGACGCCGCAGCCAACGCCGGCGGCGAAGAGACGGCAGTTTCCGAAGAGCCCGACGCCGACACCCCTCTTCAGCTGGTTGAGTCCCCCGCCGCCCGGGCAGAGGCTGCCGCCCCGGCGGCTCCCGCCGTCGTCGTACCTCCCCTTCCCGCCACCACACCGGCTGCAGCCGCCGCGGCGGCCGGCCCGAGCGAGGAAGAGCTGGCGCTGATCCCGGAGCCCGCGGGAACGCCCGAGTCGGTGGTGGAGGCGGTTGCCTCCGCCCACCCCGATGCGATGGGCGTGATGCTGCTAAGCGACCGCCTGGCCAAGGGCATCAACACCAAGTCCGGAAGCTGCCTCAAGGACCTCAACGACCTCGCCCACGAACTTTTCGTCGCACTCAAGGATGCCGACGGCGCCCTTGCCGTCGCAGACCTACTCAACGTGCTGCCCTTTGACGGCAACCCGGGCCGCTGGACGTCCGTGGAGGCGGCACTGGCCCTCTCCAGCTACATCTGCCGGCAGACCGGGCAGGAGGAACGCGCTGAGGTGTATGAGAAGCTCCTCCGCGCCCCGGACGCGATGGAAACCGACCCGTTCAAGGCCCGGATGAATGCAAAGGTCCGCCAGCGCTCCCTGAACGAACCGAATCTGTATGACAAGGAAATCTTCCGGGCCATCGACAACTCGAACCCGGACGCCGAACGCGAATGGCGGCTGCTGCGCCTGGAGGCCCTGATGTTCCTGCGGGCGCACGGGGGCTCCGAAACCATCGGGCTGAAGGAACTGGAACGCCGGATTGGCAACGAGCTGGAGTCCGTGCGGGCCTGAGGCCCGTTGGCCCTGGCCGTTGGCCAGTTCCCGTTCCCATTCCCGTTCCCGTTCCCGTTCCCGTTCCCGTTAGGCCCTACCCGGGCGGCGCCGGGAGTTGTAGATTCGCCCCATGACGAACAATCTGAGCGTTGTGATCAACTCCGATGCGCAGCAGGTTTGGACAATGCTGCGTGAACCGGCCAAAGTTGCCCAGTGGCACGGCTGGGAGGCCGACGACCTGGCCGCCGAGATCAACGAGATCTACTTCAAGGACACCGTGGTGGAAGCCCCGGACCACACCAGCCTGACCGTGGACGGCGGGGACGAGTTCACCCTGAAACCCGTCCCCGCCGGCACCGAAGTGAGCGTGACCCGGGCCGCCCTGGACCACAATTCCGAGTGGGCCGCCTGGGACGAGGACATCACCCAAAGTTGGCTGACGTTCCTCCAGCAGCTCCGTTTCGCACTGGAACACCACCCGCACGGCAAACGCCGCACGGCATTCTTCTCGGTTCCGGGCGGGGACGGTTCGGCCATCGACAAGCTGGGACTGGGGGACGTCCCCAGGCCGGGTGAGCCGTACTCGCTGACCCTTGCGACCGGGGAGGAGGTCTCCGGCAAGGTCTGGTACCGGACCAACCACCAGGTGGGGCTCACCGTGCACAGTTACGCCGAGCACGGCGACGGCCTGCTGGTCGTGGCCGACCAGCCGCCCATTGCCGAAATAAGGCCCGACGGCGGGTCCATGGTGATCGTGTCCACCTACGACCTCGGCGCCCACCGGCTGGAGGAAATCCGCAACAGCTGGGACAGCTGGCGGGCTGAGAACTATCCCACATCGGACCCCGTGCACTGACCGCCGGCTAAGTTTCCCGGTGCCAAGCTGGCACACTTGAACCGTGCCAGCCAATACTGAACCATCACTCCCGCCTCTCGAGCCGGGTGCCGCAGCCCTGCAGTCCGAGTTTTCCTTCACCGTGGGCAAACGGCTGAGCGAGACGTGCTCACCGACACCGGAGCAGGTGGCGGCCAACGGCGGAGAGTTCCTGGGCCGAACCGGCACCATCAGCACCCCGCACGGCGAGATCCAGACGCCGGCGTTCATCGCCGTCGGCACCAAGGCCACGGTGAAATCAGTGTTGCCGGAGTCCGTCGCCGAACTCGGCGCGCAGGCCGTGCTGGCCAACGCCTACCACCTGTACCTGCAGCCCGGCGCGGACATCCTGGATGAAGCCGGCGGCCTGGGAGCCTTCATGAACTGGCACGGGCCCACGTTCACGGACTCCGGCGGCTTCCAGGTGATGAGCCTGGGCTCGGGGTTCAAGAAGGTCATCGACATGAAGTCTGTTGACTCCTCTGGTCCCGACGATGCCGTCGCGCCGGGTAAGGAACGCCTGGCGCACGTGGATGAGGAAGGCGTGTGGTTCAAGAGCCACCTCAACGGCGACCGGCACCGCTTCAGCCCCGAGATCTCCATGAACGTCCAGCACCAGATCGGCGCGGACATCATGTTCGCCTTCGATGAGCTCACCACGCTGCAGAATTCCCGCGGCTACCAGGAGGAGTCGCTGGAACGCACCCGGCGCTGGGCCGAACGCTGCATCACCGAGCACTTCCGGCTGACCTCCGAGCGGGTAGGGAAGCCGTACCAGGCGCTGTTCGGTGTGATCCAGGGCGCCCAGTACGAGGACCTGCGCCGCAAGGCCTGCCGCGACCTCGGCGCGATGAACTTCGACGGCTTCGGCATCGGCGGGGCTCTGGAGAAGGAAAACCTGGGCACGATCGTGCGCTGGTGCAACGAGGAGCTGCCGGAAAACAAGCCCCGGCACCTGCTCGGCATTTCCGAGCCGGACGACATCTTCACCGCGATCGAGAACGGCGCGGACACCTTCGACTGTGTCTCCCCCACACGCGTGGCCCGGAACTCGGCGTTCTACCACCCGGAGGGACGGTTCAACCTCTCCGGCGCCAAGTACAAGCGCGACTTCGGCCCGCTGCAGGAAGGCTGCGACTGCTACGCCTGCCTGAACTACTCCCGGGCCTACATCCACCACCTGTTCAAGGCCAAGGAAATGGTCTCCGCCACGCTGATCTCGATCCACAACGAACGCTTCGTGGTGAAGATGGTGGACGACGCCCGGCTCGCCATCGAGGCCGGCAACTTCTTCGACTTCAAGGCCGAGACCCTGGGGCGCTACTACTCCTAGGCGGGACGCAGGACGCAGGGGGCGGGGCGCCCCAAAGGCGCCCTGCCGCCGTCGCCCTCCGATATCCTGACCGAATGCTCATCGAGATCCCAGCCGCAGACGGAACTGCAGAGGCCCTTGTCGCCCGCCCCTCCAACGGCACGGGCCCCTGGCCGGGTGTCATCCTTTACATGGACGCCTTCGGCCTGCGTCCCCGCATCCAGGAGATGGCTCAGCGCATCGCCGACTGGGGCTACGTGGTCCTGGCGCCGAACACCTTCTACCGCGAAGGGACGGCCGCAGATATCGAACCGCACACGGACATGACCACCCCGGAAGGCCGGGCTGCTGCCGGCAAGGCAGCGTTCCCGCGGGTCGGACGCCTCACCACCGACAAGGCGCAGCCGGACATTGACGCGTGGGTTGCTGCGCTGCGCACCCTCGACGGCGTCGAACCGGGCCCGATCGGCACGTTCGGCTACTGCATGGGCGCCCGGCTCGCGGTGCGCACAGCCACTGCCCATCCTGAGGTGGTCGCAGCATGCGCGGGCTTCCACGGCGGCGGACTTGCCACCGATGCCCCCGACAGTCCCCACCTGGGACTCGGCAACGCCACGGCCCGGTTCGTGTTCGGCCACGCCGACCATGATCAGAGCATGGATGCCGACGCCGTCGCGCGCCTGGGCGGGGCGCTCGACGCCGCGGGCCTCGAGGCTACGAACGAGATCTACCCCGGGGCATCCCACGGCTATTCGATGGCCGACACCTCTGCATTCCACGCCGAGGCCACGGAACGGCACTTCCGCGAACTGGAGGCCCTCCTCGGCTCAACGCTCAAGGGCTGAGCCGCTGGCGCTAGCGGGGCTGGCGGCTTCGGGGCTGGCGGCTTCGGGGCCTACGCGCCGTAGCTCGGTTCGCGCTTCTTGATCCAGCCGATGGCTGACGCGGTCACGGGCACAAAGAGGAACTCCACCAGGGTCTTGTAGAGGAAGCCCACCAGCACGTAGTTCACGAAGCTTCCGGCGTCGGTGATGCCGATGACGGACGCCGCAATGCTGCAGAAGATGAGCGTGTCCACGAACTCGCCGGCCACTGAGGAGCCCATGATCCGCGCCCACAGGGATTTCTCGCCCGTGCGGGCCTTCATCTTCACCAGGATCCAGGAGTTGATGGTCTGGCCGGCCAGGAACGCCAGCAGCGAAGCCAGGACGATCTGCGGAACCGGCCCCAGCGCGCCCTCAAGTGCGGCCTGCTTGGAGGCACCGAACTCGTCGTCGAAGCCGGGCAGCGCAATGATCACCCAGTAACAGGCGGAGGCGAACACCGACAGGGCAAACGTGGTGACGATTGCCTTGCGCGCCACCTTGAACCCGTAGACCTCGCTGATGACGTCGCCCAGGATGTAGGCCAGCGGAAAGAGGAAGAAGCCGCCGTCGGTGATGATCGGGCCGATCGCCACGCCCTTTGATGCCCCGATGTTGGACAGGAGCAGCACCACCGCCATGACGGCCAGCAGGATGCCGAAATAGGGGGAACCGATCGAGGCGAATTTCGGCGCCGCGGAGGCGGGGAAAGTCTTGGCGGAAGTCATGGGTGATCCGTTCGGAGTGGTTCGCGCGGCTGCCCGGGAAAGTTGCGGAGGAGATCCGCCGCGGCGGCCGGCTGTATTAGCACTGGGAGGGGTTCCCGCAGCGCCCTGCCGCCGGAACCGTGTTCCATTGTCGCACCACCGGGTGGGCGAGGTGCGACTTTTGCGCATTCGGCAGCGCATTTGAACACGTTCAGTTTTCGTGTCACACTTCTTGAACACGTTCAAAAAATGAAAGACGGTTAACCCATGGCAAGCAAGAGCGAGCAGACCCGGCAGTTGGTGGCGGACGTGGCCCTGCGCATGTTCCGCGAGGACGGCTTCGAGAAGACCACCATGCGCGCCATCGCCACCGAGGCCGGAGTGTCCGTGGGGAACGCCTATTACTACTTCGCATCCAAGGACGAACTGGTCCAGGAGCTCTACGTCCAGGTCCAGGCCGAGCACGCGGCGAAGGCTGCCGAAGCCGTCGAGGGAATCAAGGACCTCAGCGGCAGGCTCAAGGCGACGCTGCACGCCGGACTCGACGTGATGGAGCCGTACCACCGCTTCGGCGCCGAATTCATTGCCACGGCCATCCGGCCGACGTCGCCCGTTAACCCGTTCTCCGGCGAGTCCACGGCCGCCCGTGACGCCTCGCTGGCCATCTTCCGGGACATCGTGGAGGGTGCAAGCCCGGCGGTTCCGAGGAAATTCCGCGCGGACCTTCCGGAACTGCTGTGGCTCGGCTACATGGGTGTGGCGCTCTTCTGGGTCTACGACACGTCGGCGGACCGGCGCCGCACCCGGAAGCTGGTCGACGGCGTGGCGCCGCTGATTGCACGCGGGCTTTCCCTCGCGAGGATCCCCGGCGTCAGCAAGGTCCTGGACGATGTCCTCAGCCTGAGCCGCAGCGTCCGGGACTAGCCGGGCACCAACAACGGCGGCAACCAGAGCCAGCAACGATCATTGGGGGGAATCATGAACAACAGAAAGACCGTGGTCCTGGCCGGCGCATCCGGCTTCATCGGCGGCTATTTCCGGACGCGCTTCGAACAGGACGGCTGGCAGGTGCGCACCGTCGGCCGCACCGGCGCTGACACAGTCCGCTGGGGCGACGACGACGGACTCACCCGGGCACTTGACGGTGCCGAACTGCTGGTGAACCTCGCCGGACGTTCGGTGGACTGCCGCTACAGCCAACGGAACAAGGCGCAAATCCTGGACTCCCGGGTGTCCACGACGGCGGAACTTGGCCGCGCGGTGGCCCGCTGTTCCGCTCCCCCGGCGACCTGGCTCAACGCCAGCACCGGCACGATCTACCGCCACGCGGAAGACTCACCCCAGTCGGAGCACGACGGCGAGCTGGGTCACGGGTTCTCCGTTGAGGTCGCCCGGGCCTGGGAGTCCGCCCTGGCCGCCGCCGAAACGCCCCTCACGCGCAGGGTCCCGCTCCGGATCTCCATCGTGCTCGGTCCGGGAGGCGGGGTGATGCGGCCTTTCGCGGCTCTCGCCAGGGTCGGCCTCGGCGGGCACATGGGCGGCGGCAGCCAGAAGTTCAGCTGGGTCCATGTGGAGGACCTCTACCGCAGCGCGTTGTTTGTACACCAGCGGACCGACCTCACGGGGCCGGTGAATGTGGCTTCGCCCGACGTCGTGGACAACCGGGAGCTGATGCGCCTGGTACGCCGGGCCCATGGCGTCCCGTTCGGCCTGCCCACGCCCGGCTGGCTGCTGGAGCTCGGCGCCGTGATGATCCGCACCGAGACCGAACTGGTCCTCAAAAGCCGCTGGGTCCAGCCGCGGAAACTGCTGGACGCCGGCTTCATCTTCCGGCACGCCGAGCTGGGCAGGGCACTGCAGGACATCACCGGGCGCCGGGCATGAGCCGGCCGCGGCGTGTGGGGCTTGGCGCCGGCGCGGTGTGGCTCGGCATCCTCGTGACGCATGTGACGTTCTGCCTGGTTCTCGGCGCACGTGTGCATCTGCTCAATTCCGGTGCGGTGTCCGGCGTCTGGTTCGCGGTAATGGCCCTGTTCGTCGGTGCCATCCCCGCGGTAGTCGTCGGCTGGGGCCTGGCCCTGCCCCTGGGCCTGCTGATGCGGCCGGTCGCAAGGCAGTGGCTGCATGTCGCTGCCTTCGGCATCCTGGGCCTTGCCCTGGGCATGCCTTTTGGAGGGTTCAACTCTCCGCCGGACTTGTTCACAGCCGCTGCGATGGGAACGTCGGCTGCGGTGGGCCGCCTTGCTGTTTGGAAGCTTGCCCGGCAGTCCGACGACGGCGGGTCGCCGGCACACGCACCCGACGTCCCGTAGCCAGCCGTTCAGTCATATTGGTCATACGCACAATGCGGTGTTTTTAGGCGCGGTGGCAGTATGGGTGGATGACTTCTGTTGCTGTTGACACGTATCCCGCCGTCGCCCTGACCATTGCCGGTTCCGAGGCGACGGGCGGTGCCGGTGCACAGGCTGACCTGAAGACGTTCCAGGAACTGGGTGTCTTTGGCATCGCCAACCTGACCTGCATCGTTTCCTTCAACCCGAACGACAACTGGAACCACCGTTTTGTACCGGTGGACCAGCAGGTTATCGCGGACCAGCTGGAGGCGACGACGTCGGCGTACGGCGCCGCGTCCGGCGCACCTTCCGTGCTGGACACCGTAAAGATCGGCATGCTGGGCAGCCCCGCCACGATTTCGACCGTGGCGTCCGCGCTGGCTGCCGGCGGGTTTGCCAACGTGGTGCTGGACCCGGTGCTGATCTGCAAGGGCCAGGAACCGGGCCACGCGCTGGACACGGACGAGGCACTGAAGGCACAGATCCTGCCGCTGGCCACCTTTGTCACGCCCAACCATTTCGAAGCCGAGTCGCTGTCCGGCCTGGAAATCACCGACGTCGAATCCCTCAAAGCGGCAGCCATCCGCATCCATGAGCTGAGCGGAGCCGCAGTGCTGGCCAAGGGCGGCGTGCGCCTGGCCGGGCCCGACGCCGTCGACGTCTTTTACGACGGCGACATCCTGGAAATCCTCTCCGCCCCCAAGGTGGGCGAAGTAGCCGTGTCCGGTGCCGGCTGTTCCCTTGCCGCCGCAGTGACCGCCGAGCTGGCCAAGGGCGCCACCCCGCTTGAGGCTGCCCGCACGGCGAAGGCTTTTGTGACGGCCGGGATCCACAACCGCGTGGCCTCGGGCGCCCCGTTCGACGCCCTCTGGCAGGGCGGCCCGCGCTAACCCCGCCCGCGCTCACGACGCTCTCTCACTTCTGGCGCGAAAATCCAGGACGCTCTCTCACTTCTGCCGCGAAAATCCACGACGCTCTCTCACTTTCCTCAAGAAAGTGAGAGAGCGTCCTGTTGTAAGCGGCAGGATCTGAGAGAGCGTCCGCCTAGGAACGGGGGTCGGCCACCGTCCCCATGAAGAGCGGCAGCCCGGTTTCGACGTGCACAATCTCATAGTGGAACGGCCGGTCGAACGTGATGGCCCGTTCAGGCTGCGGCGGCGCACTGGTGACAGCACCGTTGATTTGCGTGACAGCCGCGGCAACCGTGCCCTTTTCCGCGACCGTGATGTTGGCAGCCTGGGCGGCCTGGGTGATCATCATCCTGGGCTGAATGTTGTTGAAATCCTCCGTGGTGGTGAGGGTCTTCCGTAGCCCGAGTGATTCGAAGACCTTCACCAGGTCGAAACTGCATTTGTGGTCCCAGCGGGGCAGCTGGATCTGCACGGTCTCCAGCGGTGCGCTGTCCAGCGTGTCCGCGATGTCCGTGAGCTCCTCAGCACCGAATGCGGTGTCCGCGCCTGCGTCCGGAAGGACCAGCCGCATGACGAAACCGTCGGCGTAAGGCAGGTCCACGCCCTGCCAGCCAGCCCCTTGCGCGTATTTCATCTCCAGCTCGTTGTGCATTGCCAGGGCGTCGATCTTCTCGCCGGCGGCCGTCGTGAAGGGCAGGTCCGAGGTGTCGTTCGGATCAAACGGCACGCTCCAGGCGGACGCGAAGTACAGGGAGTTGAGCAGGCTGAACGTATTGTCGCGATCGTACTTTGCGGGGGCCTCCTTGATCCGGCCACCCGTGTTCCTGTTCACCCAGGCATCGATGGCCGGCTTCGTTGCACCTTCGTTGCTGAAATCCACGGGATAGACGCCGGTTCCATAGTGCCGGGCCAGTGTGTCCAGGAAGGGCTTCCCTGTGGGGACCCCCTTGTCCACAAACAGGCCGTTGGCGGCGTGCATCACGGGCTTCCGCGGCGGGTTGTCCTCATCCACGGAGCCGGGGTCGCCGTCGAACTTCCCGAGTGAGCTGAGCAGCGCGTTCATGGCTTCGTCGCGATGTTCCGCGGGAAGCATCAAGACGCTGTCCATCTCAGCGGCCGTCTCGCCGGATGCCCCGGCGCGGAGCATGGCGAGGGCAATCAGCAGGCTCCCGGGCGAGGACACCACGTTGCCTTTGGAGCCGTCGCCGCCGTCGGCCAGCAGGGCTCCGCCGAGCCCGAAAGCGGAGGCCCGGAAGGAGCGCAGTTCAGCGGCATACGCTGCGCCGTCCACCGAAACCCGATCCACGCCGTCGGCCTTCAGGAGCTCCGGAGAGGACGCCGAACATGCGGTGAGCGCCACCAGGGCACCTGCCGTCGCCAGCCGGGCCACGCGGTACGTTTTCATGTTTCCCCCTTGGACTGCCCCTTGGACGGGCCGTGCAGGCCCCTTGGCAAGCCGGCTTCTGCCGAACTCGTCCTGCCTCTTTCAGTCAACCAGCCTGCCCGCCGCAGAACGATGCCCGCAGGGTTACGGTTTGCCGTCGTTTTGGTCTCGCACGGCGACGCTCTCCCACTTTTCGCAACGTTTTCAGCAACGCTCTCTCACTGCGGGCACCGGCGTACCCTCGTGAGATGACGAAGGAGCGGTGAATGGCACAGCATTTCGACAACGTTGACGAGTACATTGCGTCGTTTCCGGCCGAGGTACAGGGCGCACTTCAGGAAATCCGGCGCAGGTGCCATGAGGCCGTCCCGGAGTCCGGCGAGACGATCAGCTACGGCATCCCCAGCATCACTTTGAACGGCAAATACGTGGTCTACTTCGCGGGCTGGGCACACCATATTTCCGTGTACCCCGTCCCGGCCGGCGACGAGGCCTTCGAAGCTGCGATAGCGCCGTACCGGGCAGCCCGGGGAACACTGAAATTCCCCCTGGGCAAGCCGGTCCCGTACGAACTCATCGAAAAGACAGCGGCCCTGCTTGCCGCCGGGCGCCACGGCTCCCAGCCGCCGTCGGACACGCACGACGGCGGGCGGTAGCCGTCGCCGGAAGCGACGGAAACCGCCTGGCCCGGTGAACCGTCGTCGGGCACCTACCGCCGCGGGATGTTGCGCAGGTTGCTCCGGGCCATGCTCACGGCCTCGCCGGCGCCGCGGTTCAGCACCACCTTCGACATGGCGGTCGCGAAGCCAAGGACCTGCGAGCCGGTGATTTTCGGCGGGATCGACAGCGCCTTCGGATCCGTGATGAGCTCCACCAAGGACGGTCCGGGGTGGGCGAAGGCCTCCCGGTAGGCGTCCTCGATCCGGGCAGGATCGGTCACGCGAACAGCGTGGAAGCCAAGCGCGCGGGCGACGGCGGCGTAATCGGCGTCGGGAACGTCAACGCCGAAATCGGGAAGCCCGTCCACGAGCATCTCAAGTTTGACCATGCCCAGCGTGGAGTTGTTGAAGACCACCACGTTCACCGGCAGCCGGTGTGCCGCAACGGTGACGAGTTCGCCCAGCAGCATGGACAGGCCGCCGTCACCGGACACCGAAATGACCTGTCGGCCGGGATAGGCCAGCTGCGCGCCGATCGCCTGCGGCAGGGCGTTGGCCATGGAGCCGTGCAGGTAGGATCCGATCAGCCTGCGCGTACCCAGCGGGTTGATGTAGCGCGCCGTCCAGACATTGCACATGCCCGTGTCCGCGGTGAAAATGGCGTTCTCCGCGGCCACCTGGTCCAGGATCGAGGCCGCGTACTCCGGGTGGATGGGCTGTTTCTTTTCCACCTTGCGGGTGTAGGCGCCCACGGCCTTGTTCATGAGCCGGTCGTGCTTCTTGAGCATCTGGTTGAGGAACCGGCGGCTCTTCTTCCGCGCAAGCAAGGGCATGAGCGCCGAGAGCGTGGGCAGCACGTCGCCATGGACGGCGATGTCGACGTCGGTCCTTCTCCCCAGCTTGTGCGCGGCGCTGTCCACCTGGGCGGTCCGGGTGCCGGGAAGGAACTGGTCGTACGGAAAGTCGGTGCCGAGCAGGATCAGCAGGTCTGCGTCCTCGATGCCCTCCGCCGCGGCGCCGTAACCGAGCAGGCCCGTCATGCCGATGTCGTACGGGTTGTCGTACTGCATGAAGTCCTTACCCCGCAGCGAGTGGCCGATCGGGGCGCCGATGAGTTCCGCGAGGGCCACCACTTCATCGTGGGCGCCCTGCGTTCCCGCGCCGGCAAAGATGGCGACCTTCTCCGCCGCGTTGATGGCATCGGCAAGCTCCCGGACGCTGGCGGCATCCGGAGTGAGCGTGGCGCGCCGGAACGTCGCGGGCAGCGGCGTTCCGCCGGTCGCCTCCAGGCCGGCGATATCGCCGGGAAGGGTCACGACGGCGACTCCCCCGAGCCCGACGGCGTGCTGGATGGCGCTGTGCATCACGCGCGGTGCCTGCTCTGCCGTGCTGACGAGTTCCGAGTACACCGAGCATTCATTGAAGAGCCGGTCCGGATGGGTTTCCTGGAAGTAGCCGCTGCCGATCTGCTTGCTCGGAATGTGCGAGGCGATGGCCAGCACCGGCGCGCCCGAGCGGTTGGCATCGTACAGGCCGTTGATCAGGTGCAGGTTGCCGGGTCCGCACGAGCCGGCACAAACGGCGAGCTTTCCGGTCAGCTGTGCTTCCGCTGCAGCGGCGAAGGCGGCTGCTTCCTCGTGCCGGACGTGGATCCAGTCGATGCCGCCTTGCCCGGAGCCGCCCGTCTTGCGGACGGCGTCGACAATCGGGTTGAGGCTGTCGCCCACGATGCCGTAGATTCGCTGCACACCGGCAGCCTGGAGTTGTTCAATGAGCTGGCTGGCGAGTTCCTTGGCCATGAGTGCACACTCCCGCGATCAGGTTTGATGAGCTGACAGGGCCAATATAGTCGGCCCGCCTTGGGGCGCCTCCCAGGTTTTGGACGAGGACGACGACGGCGGCCCGCCCGCCCCGGGCCTCTCCCGGCCGAACGCTCTCTCACTAAATGCAAGAAATCCCGGCACGCTCTCTCACTTTCCCGAAGAAAGTGAGAGAGCGTCCCGGGATTTGCCACAGGATCTGAGAGAGCGTCCTGGGGCGGTGAGGGGGCGACGGCGGGTGGGCACCCGCCGTCGTACTTTCACTCCAAGCGGATCAGACGTTGAGGAGGTCCTTGTCCTTGCTGTCATCCGCGCGGTTCTGGGACCAGGCGTGGCCCTGTTCGCGGTCCAGGTGCGTGGCCTTCTTGTTCCTGAGCGCGAAGATGTACACCACGAGCGAGATGGCGATGGCCACGGTGACGTAGGTGAAGAACAGGTCCACCCGCTCGGCCTTCTGAAACGCGGCGCCGATCAGCGGGACGGTTCCGCCGAAGAGCGAGTTGGCGATCGCGTAGCCCAGCCCGACGCCGAGCGCGCGGATGGACGCGGGGAACAGCTCCGCCTTCACCAGGGCGTTGATCGAGGTGTAGCCGCCGACGATCAGCAGGCCGCCCATCATGAGCAGGAACGCGGTGAACGGGTCCTTGGTGCCGGCCAGGGTGGAGAGCAGCGGCCAGGTGAACAGGACACCGGTGATGCCGAACCACAGCAGCAGCGGCTTGCGGCCCACCTTGTCCGAGATGATGCCGTAGACGGGCTGCAGCAGCATGAAGATGAACAATGCCCAGAAGTTGATGACCGAGGTGTCGGTCTTCGCGATACCGGACGTATCGTTCATGAACTTCAGGATGAAGTTGGTGTAGGTGTAGAACGCCACCGTGCCGCCGAGGGTGACGCCGATGCAGATGAGCAGCGGCTTCCAGTACTGCGTGAACAGCAGCTTCATGGTGCCAGGCTGTGCCACACCCGCAACAGCCGGAATCTTGGCAGCTTCGACTTGCTCCGCCGAGACGGTTTCCTCCATCGAGCGCCGCAGCCACAGGACCACCAGGGCAGCTACGCCCCCGATGGCGAACGGGATACGCCAGCCCCACTCCGTCAGGTCGCCCTTGGGCATGACGTTCTGCAGGATGACGAGGACCAGCAGGGCCATCATCTGGCCGCCGATCAGGGTGACGTACTGGAAGCTGGAGAAGAAACCGCGGCGCTTGGACGTGGCGGCCTCGGACATGTACGTGGCGCTGGTGCCGTATTCGCCGCCCACGGAGAAGCCCTGGACCAGGCGGATGAGGATCAGCAGCACGAGTGCCCAGACGCCGACCTGCTGCGTTGTGGGCAGAAGCGCGATCGCGAAGGAGCCCGCGGACATCAGCGTGACGCTGAGCGTCAGCGCGGCCTTGCGGCCCTTGCGGTCCGCGTAACGGCCGAAGAACCAGGCGCCAATGGGGCGCATCAGGAACGACGTCGAGAACACCGCCATCGCTTCCAGGCCGGCCTGCAGCTCGTCCTTGGAGTTGAAGAAGTGGGACTGGAAGTAGGCGGCAAAGACTGTGTAGACGTAGAGGTCGTACCACTCCACCAGGTTGCCGGCCGAGCCTTTGAGGATGTTGCTCACGGCGCGGCGGGTCTGGGCTGACTCACTCCGGATTTCGGCTTGCTGGGTGCTCATCGCTGAACCTCGCTTGACTGTGCTCCCGGGAACCGTTCCGGGCCTACTTCTGTGCTGTCCATGGCAACATTGCTCATGGTTCCTCCTCGACATTGACGGTCCTCCGAAAGCCGAGGACCCATCCAAGCTATTGGTGATCCAACCCACAACCAACGTGGAGGGGGAATTCCTAACACTTCCTTAGGTTTCGCTGGTACAAGGGATAATCTCCACAGCGGGCAGATCGAAGATGCCCCGTCAACGAACAGGACCAGGCAATGGATGTGCTCATCGTCGAGGACGACGACGCGATGGCGTCCGCCCTCGATGCGGCGGTGGTTTCCGCCGGACACACGGCCTTCCGGGTTGCCCGCGGGGCTGACGCGCTCCTTGAGCACCGCCGGTTCGAGGTCATCCTCCTGGACCTGGGACTTCCGGACATGGACGGCCTCGACGTGCTCCGGAAGCTCCGCCAGGTCACCCCGGTCCCCATCCTGATCCTCACCGCCCGCGACGACGAGCGCAGCGTGGTCCTTGGCCTGCGGTCGGGAGCCGATGACTACCTCGTCAAGCCGGTGAAACTGGTTGAACTGCTGGCCCGCATCGAAGCCGTGACAAGGCGTGCAGGCCGCGCAAAGGACAGCAGGCAGCGGAGCATCGTGCTGGGGGAACTTGAGGTGGACCTCGAACGCCGCGTCGCCGCGGTCGGTCCCAGGGTCCTGCCTCTGACCGCCACTGAATTCGACCTGCTCGCACTCCTGGCCGGCCACGCAGGATCGGTGGTCACCCGGGAGCAGATCCTGGATGCACTGTGGGGGGACGCCTTCCTGGCGTCCTCGCGTTCCCTCGACGTGCATCTGACGGGTCTCCGGGCAAAGCTCCAGCTCCCCGGTTTCATCATCAACGTGCGCGGAGTGGGCTATCGGGTTGAGGCGAATCCCGCGTGAAGCTGCGTGTCCTCGGAATCCTGAGTGTGCTGTCCGTCCTCATCGTCATCTTCGCCTCCACCGCCCTCCTGACTTCGGCCAGCCGGGAGCTCACCCAGGAGCTCCAGATCAACCGGGCGGCTGCGCTCAACAGGCTCGCGCAGGTGGCGTTCGACGCCGCGAACGACGGTGAATCCATCCAACTGCAGGCAGAGATGGACAGGTACTCGGAACTGTACGGTGAGGGGGTACTGATCCGCCTCCAGCAGGGCACCCTGCACTCAGGCGGCCTGACCGAGGACAGGGCGGACGTCCGCGATGCTGTTGCCCGGGCAAAGCTGAACCTTAGCGACACCACCCTCAGTCCGATTCAGCCGTTTGGAGCCGGTTCCGAGCTGATCTCACGCTCCTTCGGCAGCGCAAGCCAGGTTCTTGGCGAGGCGGTCCTGGAGGTCAATCTGGATGCGGCCCGGCAGAAACTCCGGGAACGGTGGCTCCTCGTCGGAGTGGCGGCGGCCGCCCTCGCCGCAGTGCTCCTCCTCGGCGCGGCGCGGGTGACACGATGGGTGCTGCGCCCGGTGCACCGCCTGAATTCGGCGGTGACGGAGCTCGAGGCAACAGGCCGGGCAGGGCAGCTCCCGGAGGACGGGCCACCGGAGCTTCGGGAACTGAGCCGTTCCTTTACCAGGATGGCCCGGACGGTCAGCGACAGCATCGATTCCCAGCGCCAGTTGATTGCCGACACCTCCCACCAGCTGCGCAATCCCGTGGGCGCCCTGCGCCTGAGGATCGACCTGCTGCAGCTTGAACTGCAGACAGCCCGGGAACACAACGCGGCAGCCGGAGTCCTGGCGGAACTCGAACGTGTGGAAGAGATCCTTGACGGGGTGTTGAAGCTGGCGACGGCCGAGCACAGGGCCTTCGAAGACTCTGCCGGAGGTCCGCCCGGGACTCCTTCGCGCGGGTTCCGTGCCGTCATTGATCCGTACCCCGTCCTGCAGGAAGAAACCGAACGGGCAGAACCGGCGGCGCGGCGCAGCAGCTCATCGATCCTGCTGGAGGATCCGCCGGACCCGGCGGTGCACATCGCCTGCAATGCCGCAGAACTGGCACAGATGGTGGGGGAACTGATCAACAACGCCATCAAATACGCCGCCGGCGCCCGGATATCCGTGGCCGTCCGTGTACGGCCGCACGCGGTTGCCGTAGAGGTCTCCGACGCCGGCCCAGGGCTTTCCGCTGAGGAACGGGCCGCCGCCACCAGCCGGTTTTGGCGCTCCCCGCAGCACCGGGAGATCCGCGGCAACGGCCTGGGCATGACCATTGTGGACAAACTGGCGGGAGCCAACGGGGGCCGCCTGCTGCTGACGGAAACCTCGCCGCACGGCCTGACCGCGCGCATCGAGTTTCCGCGCGCCATGGCCCTGCCGGGGCCGGAGGGCTTGTCATGACCGGCGTGGCTGACCTGGCCGGAACCCTTCCGCCGCGGAGGGCGGCCCTCAAGGCCGGGCTGGCCGCCGGCCTAGCCGGACTGCTCATCCCGGCCCTCAACGCCTGCACTGCCGATGATAAGCCAGGCACCGTGACCGTGGCCGGGGGTGAGCCGGGAGGCTTCTATCTTGAATTTGCAACGCTGCTGGCGGACGCCATCCAGCGCCATGGCGTGGCCGGCAGTGCTTCAGCCCTGACAACCGGTGGCAGCCTCGACAACCTGGAACAGCTTCTGAGCGGTCGGGCCACGTTCGCCGTCGCGCTGGCGGATGCCGCAGCCCGGAAAATGCCGGCGGGCAGCCCGTCGAACGTGGGAATCGCGGCCATCGGAAGAGTGTACGAAAACTACGTCCACTGCGTGGTCCGGAAGGACGGCGGCATCAGTAACCTCACGGAACTGGCCGGCAGGACCGTGGCTGTGGGCGAGCCCGGTTCAGGAACGTCACTCACTACCCCGCGCCTGCTTGAGGCCGCCGGGCTGGCTTCCGTGGCTGTGGGCGATGCTCCCGCCGCCGGGGTCGAAAAGACGGTCACGGTAATGAACCTCGGTCTCAATGCGGGGCTTGCGGCGCTGCAGAACGGGTCAGTGGACGCGCTGTTCTGGTCCGGCGGCGTGCCCACGTCCGCCATTGCCGCCACCCACCATGAGGTCGGACTCGGACTCCTGGACCTCTCCCCGCTGCTGCCGGCGCTGCGGAGCAAGTACGGCGCTTTCTACGACCGGGTGCTGATCCCGGCAGGCGCCTACGAGGGCATCCCTGCTGTCTGGGCCGTGGGCGTGGCGAATCTGCTCCTGTGCCGCAGCGACCTGGATGAGCGAACGGTGAAGAGAACCGTCGAACTGCTGGTGGACCATGCCGAGGAACTGATCCCCCGTTCCAGCCTGGGGGTCCAGTTCCTGAGCCCGGAATCGCTGATCAACACGGCCGGCCTGCCGCTGCACCCGGCAGCCGCTGCCGCCTACCGGGAACTGCACGGGTAACGGAGGACGCTCTCTCACTTCCGGCAGCACATGCCGAATCGCTCTCTCACTATCGCCAAGGAAGTGAGAGAGCGTTTCGGAAAAACCCGCAGGAAGTGAGAGAGCGTTTCAGAAAAACCCGCAGGAAGTGAGAGAGCGTTCAGCTCCCCGAGTGCGCCTGCAGGAACGAGTAGACCTCGGTCTCGTCCACGCCGGGGAAGGCGCCCGGCGGCATCGCGGCGAGCAGGTGCGAGTGCGCCCGCGCCGACGGCCAGGCGTTGCCCGCCCACTCGGACGTCAGCGACACCGGCGGGCGGCGGCAGCAATTCTCGTCCGGGCAGGTGGACTTGGACCGTTCCGTCGTATCCCGGCCGCGGAACCACTTCACCTGCGCGTAGGGGACGCCTACGGAGAGTGAAAATTCGCCGTTGGCCGAGCGTTCGGTCCGTGCCGTGCACCAGTAGGTTCCCGCCGGTGTATCCGTGTACTGGTTGTACGCGCTGAACTTGTCCGGCACATCGAACACCACCCGCGACGTCCAGTTCTTGCACGACGGCTGGCCCTCAATGGCGCCGGTATGATCCTGCGGGAACGTCACGCCGTCGTTCTCGTACGCCTTGTAGATGATGCCGCTCTTGTGCGTCTTCTGGAAGTGCGTGCGGATGTCCAGGTGCTGCGTGGCCAGGTTGGTGAACCGGTGCGCAGCGGTCTCGTAGGACACCGCAAAGGCGTCGCGGATGTCCTCCACGGCGATTTCCTTGGCCTGCTTGGCTTTCTGCAGGAACTCCACGGTGGCCTGCTCGGGCAGCATCAGCGCGGCGGCGAAGTAGTTCGTGGCCACGCGCTGCATCAGGAAGTCCCCGTAGTTCGACGGCGTCTGATGGCCGAGGACATAGTGGCCCAGTGCCTGCAGCAGCACCGAACGGGGGTCATGATCCGAGCGCTGGTTTTGCGTGAGGTAAATTCGGCGGTTCTTAAGATCCGTCACGGAGCGGGTGGAATGCGGCAGATCGCCCACATGGTGGAGGCTGAAACCGAGGTGCCCGGCGATGTCGGCAATGACGTGATGGGACAGCGGGCCGTTCTTGTGCCCCACCGATGCCAGGACCTTCTGCGCCTCCGCCTCATATTCAGGGAAGTAGTTGTTGCGTTCGCGCATCATGGCCCGCAGCTCTGCGTTGGCGCGGCGGGCCTCCTCCGGCGTCGCCACCTGTTCGTTAAGCCTGCGCTCCAGCTCATGCTGCAGGCCCACCATTGACTCCAGAACATCCAGGGGAAGCCGCGAGCTGATGCGGATTTTGGGCAGGTTCAGGGACTCGTAGAGGGGGCTGCGCTGGTAACGCTCCAGCTCGATCTCCAGGGCCGCCCGCCGGTTGGGCGGCTCTGCCCCGAGCAGCTGGTCGATGCTGACATTCAGCGCGGCTGCCAGTTGCTGCAGCAGCCCCAGTTTGGGCTCCCGCTTCCCGTTCTCGATCAGGCTCAGCTGGCTCGGTGCGGTCCCGACGGCGGCACTGAGGTCATCGAGTGTCATGGCCGCCGCTTTGCGCAGGTGGCGGACGCGGCGGCCCAGGCTGATGACGTCCAGTTCGGGGGTGGCAGGGGACGACGGCGGGGTGGCGGCTTTGCGGTTCCAGCTCGTAGGCGACATTTATTGAGCATACGCGAAGAAACGCATTTCTTTCCATGGATTTCATCTAGTAACCCTCTTGAAAGTGCAGAAAAGTAGATCTCACGGAAAGAAACACCGCACCGGTCCAGCCGGTCCCCCACTGCAAAGGCGCAGGGCGGGGCCGGCCAGGACACCCGGAGCACAAACAAGGAGACAACGATGACTGCAGCATTTGAGCCCACCCAGCAGACGCCCGAGCAGCAGGCCGCAGCACTGGAGCTCGAGTGGGCCGCCAACCCCCGCTGGGAAGGTGTGACCCGTGACTACAAGGCAACGGACGTCGTCCGACTCCGCGGCCGCGTCTCCGAAGAGCACACCCTGGCCCGCCGCGGTTCCGAAAAGCTGTGGAAGCAGCTGACCGAAGAGCACAAGACCGGCGGCTACACCAACGCCCTCGGCGCCCTCACCGGCAACCAGGCCGTGCAGCAGGTCAAGGCCGGGCTCCGCGCCATCTACCTCTCCGGCTGGCAGGTTGCCGCGGACGCCAACAACTCCGGCCACACGTACCCGGACCAGTCGCTGTACCCGGCCAACTCCGTTCCCACGGTGGTCCGCCGCATCAACAACGCCCTCCTCCGCGCCGATCAGATCGAGTTCTCCGAAGGCATCCAGACCGTCGAGGACTGGATGGTGCCGATCGTCGCTGACGCCGAGGCCGGCTTCGGCGGCCCGCTGAACGCCTACGAACTCATGAAATCCATGATCCAGGCCGGCGCCTCAGGCGTTCACTGGGAGGACCAGCTCGCTTCCGAGAAGAAGTGCGGCCACCTCGGCGGCAAGGTGCTCATCCCCACCCAGCAGCACGTCCGCACCCTGAACGCGGCCCGCCTGGCCGCCGACGTCGCCGGCACGCCGTCCGTGGTCATCGCCCGCACCGACGCTGAGGCAGCAACCCTGATCACCTCCGACGTCGACGAGCGCGACCAGGAATTCATCCTCCGCGAAGGCGGACAGCCGGTCCGCACCCCGGAAGGCTTCTACAAGGTCCGCAACGGCATCGAACCCTGCATCGCCCGCGCCAAGGCCTATGCCCCGTACTCCGACCTCATCTGGATGGAGACGGGCACCCCGGACCTCGAACTTGCCCGCAAGTTCGCCGAAGCCGTCAAGGCCGAGTTCCCGGACCAGATGCTCTCCTACAACTGCTCGCCGTCGTTCAACTGGCGCAAGCACCTGGACGACGCCACCATCGCCAAGTTCCAGCGTGAACTTGGCGCCATGGGCTTCACGTTCCAGTTCATCACACTGGCCGGATTCCACGCCCTGAACTACTCGATGTTCGATCTTGCCCACGGCTACGCCCGTGAAGGCATGAGCGCCTACGTCGAGCTGCAGGAAAAAGAATTCGCCTCCGAGTCCCGCGGCTACACCGCGACCAAGCACCAGCGCGAAGTCGGCACCGGCTACTTCGACGACATCGCCACTGCGCTCAACCCGAACGCATCCACCCTCGCCCTGGTCGGATCGACCGAAGAGGGCCAGTTCCACTAACCATTTCACCGCCCAAGGTGAGCTGATCATGACGCTCACCGGAAGGCACGACGGCGGCCGGCACCCCTGGCGCCCATGCCACCAGGGGTCGAAAAAGGTGATCCGGAAGCGTGCGTAAAAGGGGCCCTGACCCCGCCCGGCCGAGCTCTGCGAGGCCCGGGCGGGGTCGGGGAATAGCACGCGGAGGATTGCCTTTTTCGACCCCAACCCGTACACCGCCGTCGAACTCCCTTTTCGTCTTTAAGGAGACAGAAATGAACAGCTTCACTGACAACTTCACCATCAACGGGATCACTTTGACCGCGCAGCCTATTTGCCGGCAGGGCGAGGTTCTTACTCCGGATGCTTTGGCGTTTGTGGCCAGGCTGCACCGGGCCACCACGGAACGGCGACAGGAGCTGCTCCAGGGCCGCCGCAACCGTCGGGCCGAGATCGCCAAGGGCCAGGATCCGCGGTTCCTCCGCGAGACCGAGTCCGTGCGCAATGATCCGAACTGGCGCGTTGCTCCGCCCGCTCCGGGACTGGAGGACCGCCGTGTCGAAATCACCGGCCCGGTGGACAAGAAGATGACCATCAACGCACTGAACTCCGGCGCCAAGGTGTGGCTGGCGGACATGGAAGACTCCTCCACGCCGTCGTGGCGCAACGTCATCCAGGGCCAGCTCAACCTGACGGACGCACTGGAACGCCGGATCGACTTCACCTCCCCCGAGGGCAAGGACTACAAGCTCCGCCCGGCCGGCGAACTGCCCACCATCGTGGTCCGCCCCCGCGGCTGGCACCTGCCGGAAAAGCACATGCTCATCGACGGCGAACCGATCGCCGGCGGCATCGTGGACTTCGGCCTGTACTTCTTCCACAATGCCCGCCGCCTGCTGGCCCAGGGCAAAGGCCCGTACTTCTACCTGCCGAAGATCGAGAACCACCTCGAAGCACGCCTGTGGAACGACATCTTCATCCTCGCCCAGGACCTGCTGGGCATCCCGCAGGGCACCATCCGCGCCACCGTGCTGATCGAGACCATCACGGCCTCCTTCGAAATGGAAGAGATCCTCTACGAGCTGCGCGACCACGCGGCGGGCCTGAACGCCGGCCGCTGGGACTACATCTTCTCCATGATCAAGAACTTCCGCACCCGCGGCCCCCGCTTTGTCCTGCCCGACCGGGTGCAGGTGACCATGACGGCCCCCTTCATGCGCGCCTACACGGAGCAGCTGGTCCGCGCCTGCCACAAGCGCGGCGCCATGGCGATCGGCGGCATGGCCGCGGCCGTTCCCAACCGCAAGGACGAGGAAGCCAACGCCATCGCCTTCGAAAAGGTCCGCGCGGACAAGACCCGCGAGGCCAACGACGGCTTTGACGGCTCCTGGGTGGCGCACCCGGACCTGGTGCCCGTCTGCCGCGAAGTGTTCGACGCCGTTCTCGGCGAAAAGCCCAACCAGCTGGACCGCCTCCGCGAAGACGTCATCCCGGACGACCGCGCGCTGCTGGACATTGCCTCCACAAAGGGCACCATCACCGAGCAGGGCATCCGGAACAACATCGAGGTGGGCATCCGCTACATCGAATCCTGGCTGCGCGGCAACGGTGCCGTGGCCATCCACAACCTGATGGAGGATGCCGCCACCGCGGAAATCTCCCGTTCGCAGCTGTGGCAGTGGATCTTCTCCCGCGCCATCACCGACCACGGCGAAATCATTACCCGCGAGTGGGTGGAGGACCTCCTGGACGAGGAATTCGCCCGGCTGGAACGCTTCGAAGGCGACCGCTTTGCCGACGCACGGGACATCTTCGAGGAAGTCACCCTGGCCGAGGCATTCCCCACGTTCCTGACGCTGCCGGCCTACGCCCGCTTCCTGCACGAGGCCCGGGACCGTTCCGAGGAACCGGTCGAGGATGCGGAGCTCGTCGCCGCCTGACCCGCGGTAGTCGAGCCTTACCTCCGGTATCCGGGAAGATTTCCGTTCGCCGGGCTGCCACGCCCTCCGCAACAGGCACCCCGAAATCCGGGGCGGCGGCCCGGCAACGGAAGAACCATCGAGCGCGAACTGGCAGCTAATGACTTTGCCCCAAGGTTGAGGGCGTTAGCTGCCAGTCCGCGCTTTTTTGTGCGTGAAAGTACGACGACGGCGGGACGCGTCAGCGGGTCTTCGGCACCTTCCGCACGGAAAGCGTCGTGCCCAGGAAGAACGCCGCCACCGAAGCGAGGATCAGCAGCAGCGGGTTGGTCCAGGACCCGGACAGCCCGTGGACGTAGCCCAGGAGTGTCGGGGCCACCGCGCCTACCGAGTAGCCCACGCCCTGGACGACGGCGGACATCCGGCCCGCCGATGCCTGGTCGCGGGCCAGCTTGATGATGGCAATGAAGATGACCGTGATGCCGCCGCCCTGCGCCGCGCCGCCCACGGAGGACCAGAGCCACCACAGTTCCGGGGCCAGCAGCAGGCCAAGGGGAACGGTCAGCCACAGCAGGCCCAGGGTGACCGCCACCGCCGTCGTACTGGCAAACCTGGCCACCATCGGCACCCCGAGGCCGCCCACAATGGCGAGGATCTGGAAGAGCGAGGACCCGGCGCCGGCAGCGGAGGGCGCCATGCCCAGTTCGTCGATCAGGAAGGTGGGCAGCCACGCGGTGACGCCGTAGTAGGAGAAAGCCTGCCCGGCAAAGCCCGCGGTCAGCCCGGCCGTGATCCAGCGGGACGCCGGCCGAACCCCGGAGGGGCGGGGATCGGACTCTTCGACGGGGGAGGGAACGAAGGCATGCCGGCCCACTGCCATGACCCAGAAGACTGTGGCAGCCACGGCGAAGACCCCGCTGGCCGCAAGCGCGAGCCGCCAGCCGGCCACCTCGGCCAGGGGCGCGGTGACCACCGAAGTGAGGAAGGACCCGATGTTAAGGGCCGCGGTGTAAATACCCATGGCGGTCCCCTGCCGCTGCGGCGAAAAGTCCCGCCGGATGATCAGCGGCACGGCGATGTTGCCGATGGTGATGGCCACGCCGATGATCGCGGTGCCGAACAGCACCAGGCCGCCGTTTCCGGCCGAGCGGACAATCACGCCGGCCAGCACGCCCAGAAGCGTAAGCATGATGGCAAATTCCGCCCCGAATTTTCGGCCTGCAAACGACGCGAGCGGAGCCGCCAGCGAAAAGCACAGCACCGGGATACCGGTCAGCAGCCCCAGTTCCACAGGGGAGAACCCGAGGTCCTGCTGCATCGGCCCCACTACCGGGGCCACCGCCACGAACGGGCCGCGCATGTTCAGCGCGATGAGTCCGATGCTCGCCAGCAGGATCCAGCCGCGCGGAATCCTGGCGAGGATGTTCGCCGTCATGAGGCGGGCTGCGGCTTGGTGCGGGAGCTGGAAATCCGTGTCATCAAGTCATTGCTATCATGCCCGCGGCAACATAACGGACGTTACCCCGTTGCCTGCAGGGTGGCTTCTATCACGGCAGGAGACAGCACATGTTGCGTGACCATCTGGCTGGCGCCAAGGATGGCGGCCTGGTCCCCGGCCATCGAAAGGGCTATCCGAAGATGTGACGTAGCCAGCGGCAGCGACCGCCGGTAAACCACTTCGCGCACTCCCGCCATCAGGTGCTCGCCCGCCTGGCCGAGGCTGCCGCCGATCACGATCACCGACGGATTCAGCAGGTTGACCACCGTGGCCAGCACATCCCCGACGTCACGGCCGGCCTGGCGGAGCGCCTGGATCGCCTGCAGATTCCCCTCGGCGACGAGGCGCAGCACATCGCTTCCCTTCTCCGCCGGAAGCCCGTGGCGGGCCAGTTCGCGGGCGACGGCGGGGCCCGAAGCCAGTGCCTCGAGGCAGCCGTAGTTGCCGCAGCGGCAAAGGACTTCGTCGCCGCGCGGGACCCGCACGTGGCCAAGGTCCCCGGCCGTTCCGTTGGCGCCGCGCTGGAGTTCGCCGCTGCTGATGATGCCTGCGCCGATGCCGGTGGCCACCTTGATGAAAAGGAAGTTGTCGTGCTCGGGCCAGTACGCCGTGCGTTCGCCGAGCGCCATGATGTTGACGTCGTTGTCCACCAGCACGGGAACCGGCAGCGAGCGCCGGACGTAACGCACCACGTCGAACCCGTCCCAGCCGGGCATGATCGGCGGCTTCACCGGCATGCCGGTGGCATGCTCCACCGGCCCGGGCAGTCCGATGCCGATGCCGGCGAGGTCCGCGGCAGTCCGGCCTGCCTCACCGAGGAGTGTTTTGCCCTCTTCGACCACACGGCCCAGGACCGCTTCCGGACCGTCGGCAACGTCCTGGACGAGGCGCTGCTCGGCGAGGACCTTGCCGCCCAGGTCGGTGACGGCAACGATCACGTGCGTGGCGCCGACGTCGACTGCCAGGACTGCGCGGGCGGCCGGGTTGAAGGCAAAGCGCGACGGCGGCCTGCCGCCGCTGGAACTGGCCTCACCGGCCGGGCCCACCAGTCCGGAGGAGATGAGCGCGTCTATGCGGGCGGCCACCGTGGACCGCGCCAGGCCTGTGGTCAGGGCCAGTTCGGCCCGGGTGCGGGCCTTCCCGTCGCGGAGGAGCTGGAAGAGGTCGCCGGCCCGGGAAAGGCTCCCGGCACCGTCGGCAGCAGTGTCGGTTCCGGGCTCGGTTCCGGGCTCTTTTCCAGACGTTGGACTCATGAGTCAGTGATAGCACGAAGCTCTTATGCATGTCACGCCATCGAAAGATTGTCGATAAGTCTTCAACTTTTGCTTGACGATCGACAAAAGTAGTTCTAGCTTGATGTGTGAGCGGTGTCACTGAGACGCCGAGAAATTTCAGATACTGCAAACGCTCCAGCTACTACAAAGAGGTAAGCAACGTGTCGAGCCAAGCACAGGCATCACCGGCCCTCCTCGGCGTCGGCATTCTGGGCGCGGGGCCTGTTACCCAGGCAATCCACCTGCCGTCCCTGGCACGGTTGGGCAATATTCTCGAAGTCCGCCACATCATGGACGTCGACCCGGCCGTGGCGGAAGCCGTGGCCGGCAGGGTTGGCGCGAAGTTCAGCACCAGTACGGAAGAGCTCCTCGCGGACCCGGCAGTGGATATTGTGGCCATCTGCAGCCCGCACCAGTTCCACGCAGCCCAGGTCATCGCGGCCTGCCGTGCCGGAAAGAAGGCTGTGCTGTGCGAAAAGCCGTTCGCCATGAACGGCGAGGAGGCCGCCGCAATCTCCGCTGTGTCAGCCGAAACCGGCGTGCCCATCATCGTGGGCGCCATGCACACCTTCGATCCGGGATGGCTCGCGGCGGAGGAAGCCTGGGGCAACCTTCCGGAGCAGGTGCACACCGTCCGGTCCTCCATCATCCTTCCGCCGAACCCGCGCTTCGAGGACTTCGCCACCGAGATCGTGGGCCGCGTTCCCCTACCGTCCAGTGACCCGACCGACCCGAAGGTCATCATGGCCATGCTCACGGGCGGGGTGATGGGCCTGGCCATCCACGACCTTCCGCTGGTCCGCCGCTTCACCCCGGACTTCGCGGCAGTGGAGGTCCTGCATGCTCAAATCGTCCGACCTTTCGGTTACGTCATCTCCCTCCGGGCAGGAAACGTCACCATCGAACTCCGCGCCGCGATGAACGGGACCTGGGAACCGTGCTGGAAATTTGAGGCCATCGGCGACGACGCCGCCCTGGAAATCGACTTCACGCCGTCCTACGTCCACGCCGGTTCGGCAACCGCCCGGATCCGGACGGCCCGGCGTACCACCGTCCTGGGCCCTTTCGGCCATAACGGCTACGAGGGCGAGTGGCGCGAACTGGCCGAGCTGGCCGCCGGCGCAGGCCAGCCGCCGTCGGCCGAAACGCTGATCCATGACCTTGAGTTCGCGCTGGCGATCGCCGAAGCGGCCGCAGGCCAGGGGGTCAACGCATGACCACGCAGTTGTCCGTGTACGCGGATCCGCAGGCCGAGGCTGCAGGTGCAGTGTCCGCCGTCGTTGCTTCCCTTCCCCTCTCCTTTGGTTCCGCTGTGTCCGCGCCGGATGTCACCGCCATCGCCGGCCATGCCGGCTGGACCGACCGGGCATCCGCGGCGATCCGCAACGGAGCCAAAGGCGTTGTGGTGTCCGCGCCGGTGGCCGAAGACCCTGCCCGGCTCACCGCCGTCGCAGACGACGTCGGCGCAGTGGTGGTGCTTGACCTCCAGTGGGCCGGAAATTTGGCCGTCGACTCCACGAGTGAAAACGTGCATGGCGCCATCGCCGCGGCCCTTGAGGACGCCGTCCTGCTGGACTCGGTGGCCATCGCCGCTCCGGGCACGGATCCGCTGCACCTGCTGACGGATCAGTTGGCCGTCCTGGTGCAGTGCGGGATCGAGGTCCGCAACGTGCGGATGGTCCAGCGCAACGGCAACGGCTACACGGTTTCAGGCGTCATCGCGGACGGCGTTCCCGTCGCCCTGCAGGGCATCCTCACCTCGGCGCTGCCGGGCACCGCAAGCCTCACGATTCTGACGTCAACCGGCCGTGCCGACGTCGTACTGCCCGACCCCGCAGCAGCCTGGCCGGCCGAAGTCCGTGCGGTAACCACAGAAGGAGCGACGACGCTCCCCACGTTGTACGAATCGTCCCACCGGACCAGCTGGTCGCGGGTCCACTCGCATATCTCTTCCGGGACTCCTGCCCACGACCTGGCGAAGTTCACCGCCGTTATGTCACTCCTCAGCCAACTCACCAGCTAGACAGCCCCACCGAACCACCAGCAGTTCCAGTTCCTCAAGCCAGTATCCACTCATTGTCGAGAAGGGCCCGGGCATTCAGTCACTCCGGGCCCTGAAAGGAAACAACCGTGTCTACCAAACCCTCCATCGCCTCTTCCGCCTTCTCCCGGCGGGGGTTCCTGGGCTTCGCAGCCGCCGCGGCCTCCGCTCCCCTCCTGGCCGCCTGCGGCGGCGGTTCCGCTTCGCAGGGCGGTGGCGGCGCGGGCGGTACGATCAAGTTCTGGGACATGCCGTGGGCCACCCCTGCCTACAACGACGCGGCCAAGAAGCTGGCAGAAGGGTTCTCCGGATCCGGCAGCAAAGCCAGCTACCAGATCATCCAGTGGAACAACTTCTACCAGACGTTCTCCTCGGCCATCGCGTCGAAGACCGGCCCCGCGGTGTCCACCGGCGGCGGCTTCCAGGCCTTCCAGTTCGAGCAGCAGGGCCAGATCGCGTACGCGGACAAGGTGATCGACAAGCTGAAGGAGAACGGCCAGTTCGATGACTTCCTTCCGGGCGTCCTCGACCCCTTCAAGTCCGACAAGGGCTATGTCGCTGTCCCGTGGCAGCTGGACATGCGCGTCTTCTGGTACCGCAAGTCGCTGTTCGAGAAGGCGGGGGTAGGACTTCCCACCGACTGGCCGTCCCTTCTGGAGGCCGGCAAGGCGCTGAAGAAGGTCGGAGCCTTCGGCTTCACCACCGGTGCGGGTGCCGGCAACAACTACGGCAACCACTCCATGATCATGATGATGGTCAACAACGGCGGCGGCGTCTGGAACAAGGACGGCGAACTGGACCTGATGAACGACCGCAACGTGGAAGCCATGGAATTCGTCCTTGAGCTGGTGTCCAACGGAATCGTCGATCCGGCCGCCGTCAGCTACACCACGGACAACATGTCCGCGCAGTGGAAAGACGGCAAGGCCGGGTACGGCCTGTTCCAGGTCAACGTCCCGCAGCGCGTGGGCGACACGTCCGGAGATTTGCTCGTTGCGGACCCCATCACCGGACCGCACGGCGACAAGGCCACCATCGTCTTCCCGAACAACATCATGATGTACACCAACACCCCGTCTCAGGAAGCATCCGAGGCGTTCCTGGTGTACTACCTGGGCCAGCTCAAGGAACTGTGGCGCCAGAAGCTGATGTCTGCCCTCCCGGTCTTCAAGTCGATTACGGAAATGCCCGAATTTGCCAATGACCCCAACAACGTCAAGATCGTCAAGGACTGGCAGCCGATCGCCAAGACCTTTGCTGCCCAGGGTAAAACCCTGAACGCGAACCTCGCGGCGCTGGACGGCGGCCAGGCCCTGAACCAGTTCAGCCAGACGATCCTGACCGGCAAGGCGGACGCCAAGACTGCCCTGCAGACCTTCCAGTCCGGCCTCGAATCGGTCCTGAAGAAGTAAACGGACCTTTCCATGGCACTGACTACAGCCCAATCCGGCCTCAGCCGGGCCCGCCGGGGAGTTGCCCCCGGCGGGGCCGGGGGCCCCGCCAACCGCAAGAGCAAGCTCAGCGCGCAGACCAGCCGGACTTTCTTCTGGCTCCTGCTGCCCTCAGTTGTCCTGCTCCTCCTGATCCACGGCTATCCCCTCATTCACGCCGGTGTGCAGGCCACGCACGACGGTTCCCTGATCCAGACCGGCAACTTCGTGGGCGGGGAGAACTTCGCCACCGTCCTGTCCTCACCCGCGTTCTGGAAAGCGGCACAGTTCACCCTGATGTTCACCATCGTGGGCGTGTTCGGCTCGTGGCTCGTCGGCCTGGGACTCGCCCTGCTGCTCCGCACCAAGATCCCCGCGGGCGGGACCTTCAAAGTCCTGCTGCTCCTGCCCTGGGTCGTCCCGATCGTGGTCTCCTCCACCGCGTGGAACTGGCTGGTGGCCACCCCGGACAGCCTGATCCCGTCCCTGTTCCGGAACCTCGGCCTGGGAACGCCGCTGTTCCTGGCCGACCCGAACCTCGCTGCCGTCACCGTCATGGTCTTCAAGGTCTGGGTCAGCTTCCCGTTCATGATGATGATGATTTCCGCCGCCCTGGCCTCCGTGGACACCACCGTCTACGAAGCCGCCAGCATGGACGGCGCCACCCGCTGGCAGCAGTTCAGCCAGATCACCCTCCCGCTGATCGCCCGCTCCACCTACATCAGCTGGATCCTGATGACCATCTTCTGCGTCAACGACTTCCCCACCATCTACCTGCTCACCGGCGGCGGGCCGGTCAGCGCCACCACCTCCCTGGTGGTCCTTGCCTACCGCACGGTCTTCCAGGACTTCGCCACCGGGCCCGGCGTGGCCATCGCCTTCCTGATGACCATGACCCTGGTGGTCATCTCCGTCCTCCTATACCGCCAGATCCGAAAGTCGAGCGTCGAATAATGAGCGCAGCAGTCCACGCCCATCCCGAGTCCGGCCCGGTCCTCGGCGTCGCCGGCCCGGCCAAAAACCTACGCGTCCTCTCCGAAGCCGGCCACCGCGGCCAATGGTGGAGGTTCGTCGCGATCCTGGCCATCACCGCAATCGTCCTCGTCCCCATCATGGTCACCGTGGTGCTCGCCTTCACCCCCGGACCGACCAGCACCGCCACGGGCCTGACCTTCGAAAACCTCGCCAACGTGTTCTCCGGAACCCTCGCCGCCACCTGGCTGCAGAACAGCCTCATCACCACCCTCTCCACCGTGCTGGTCTCCGTGGCCGTCGCCGCCCCCGCCGGCTACGTCCTCTCCCGCGGCCGCAGCAAGGCCGTCTCCGGATACTCCCTGCTGCTGTTCGTCATGCAGTCCCTGCCCATCATTACCTCAGTGGTCCCCCTGTTCATCCTCTTCGCGGGCATGGGACTGGTAGACAACCTGCTGGGCATCACCATCATCTACGTCGGCTCCACCATGACCGTAGCCACCTGGATGATGGCCGCCTACTTCGACTCCATCCCCATCAGCCTCGAGGAAGCCTCCTGGATCGACGGCTGCTCCGTCTTCGGATCCTTCACCAAAGTAGTGCTCCGCAACAGCCTCCCCGGAATCCTCTCCACAGCGATCTTCGCCTTCCTGCTGGCCTGGAACGACTACCTCGTGGCCATCGTCTTCCTGCGCTCCAACGAGATCTTCACCCTCCCCATGGGCGTCCAGTCCTTCTTCCAGCAAAACGCCACGGACTGGACCTCCGTCATGGCCCTCGCCGTGGTCATGATGCTCCCGCCCGTCATCGTCTTCGCCACCCTGAACAAATACTTCAGCGTCGGCGGCATCGGCGGATCCCTCGCCGGCCGCTAACCAGCGCCGCAGCCCTCTTTTAGAACAACCGCAAAGGAACGAAATGTCTTACTCACTCCAGCTCTATACCCTGCGCAATGCCATCCAGGAGGACCTGCCCGGCACCATCCGGAAGGTAGCTGAGATCGGCTTCACCCAGGTTGAGCCCTACAACTTTGTGGCCACGGCCAAGGAGCTCGGCGCCGCCCTGAAGGAGAACGGCCTCACCGCGCCGTCCGGCCACGCTCCCCTGCTCAGCCAGGACCAGGACGAGATCTTTGCCGCTGCCAAGGAACTGGGCATCAGCACCGTCATCGACCCGTTCCTGCCGGCCGAGCACTGGCAGAAGGCCGAGGACATCCAGGCCACCGCCGAGAAACTCAACGCGGCAGCGAAGAAGGGCGCCGAATACGGCATCCGCGTCGGATACCACAACCACGCCTGGGAACTGGAGTCCAGCATCGAGGGCCGCACGGCGCTCGAATACTTCGCCGACCTCCTCGACCCCGAACTGGTCCTGGAAGTGGACACCTACTGGGTTGCCGTCGGCGGCCAGGACCCCGTGGACATCCTGACAAAACTCGGGGATCGGGTGAAGTTCATCCACATCAAGGACGGCCCCCTCAACACGGACACCAAGGCGCAGCAGCCCGCCGGCCAGGGCAAAATCGCCGTGTGGGATGTCATCGGCGCGGCAAAGTCCCTGGAAGTGGGCGTGGTGGAGTTTGACGACTACTCCGGCGACATCTTCGACGGCATCGCCCAGAGCCTGGCGTTCCTGAACACCGAGGCAAGCGAAGGAGCGCGGGCATGAGCACCTCCACGAAGAGAGGCCCGGTGGGCGTCGCCGTCATCGGCGCCGGCAACATCAGCAAGCAGTACCTGGACAACCTGACGGTGTTCCCGGACCTGAAGGTCCATGTCATCGCCGACCTGTTCGAGGACGCCGCGGCCGCACGGGCAAAGGAATACGGGATCGCCGAGTACGGCGGGGTGGACGCGGCCCTGAACCATCCCGACGTCGAAATCATCGTCAACCTGACCATCCCGGCCGCGCACGTGGAGGTAGCCACCGCGGCCGTCAACGCCGGCAAGCACGTCTGGACCGAGAAGCCGTTCTCGCTGGACCGCGAATCCGGGCTGGGGCTGCTCAAGGCCGCCGACGCCGCGGGGCTGCGGCTCGGCTGCGCCCCGGACACGTTCCTCGGCGCGGGGCTGCAGACCGCCCGGCGGATCATCGAACGCGGCGACATCGGCACCCCGCTGACCGCCATGACCACATTCCAGACCCCCGGCCCGGAGTCCTGGCACCCGAACCCGGCGTTCCTCTTCCAGTACGGCGCCGGTCCCCTGTTCGACATGGGCCCGTATTACCTCACCGCTCTGGTCCAGACCTTCGGGTCCGTCCGCAAGGTGGCGGCGATCGGTTCCAAGTCCAAGGAAGTCCGGGTCATCGGTTCCGGCCCCAAACTGGGCGAGGAATTCACGGTCGAGGTCCCCACCCATGTGTCCGCGATGGCCCAGTTCGAGGGCGGCCAGTCCTCGCACAGCGTCTTCTCCTTCGAGTCGCCGCGGCAGCGGATGGGCTTCGTGGAGATCACCGGCACGGAAGCCACCATCTCCCTCCCGGACCCCAACTATTTCGACGGCGACGTGCGGCTCTGGCGCGCCGGGGATGAAGAGTGGACCGTCATTCCCGCCACCGGCCCGTCCAACGGCCGCGGCATGGGTGTGCTGGACATGGCCCGGTCCATCCGGGCCGGGGTTCCGCACCGCGCCACCGGCAACCTCGCCTACCACGTGCTGGACACCATGGTCTCGATTTCCGAATCCGTGGAATCCGGCACGTTTGTCAACGTCGAAAGCTCCGCGCCCGCGTCCCCGGCCCTCCCCGAGGACTGGAACCCCACCGCTTCCACTCTCTAGGAATCACGCAATGAACTCCCCCGAAAGCACGGACGGCACCAACCCGGACAACCCGCCGCTGGGTGTCGCGATGATCGGCTACGCGTTCATGGGCAAGGCCCACTCGAACGCCTGGCGCAACGTGGCCTCCTACTTCGACGTCCCGGCTTTCGAGCAAAAAGTGCTCGTGGGCCGGGACGCCGGGCAGGTCGCGGCGGCCGCGCAGAAGTACGGCTGGGCCGAGTCCGCTACGGACTGGCGTTCGGTCCTTGACCGGGACGACATCCACATCGTGGATATCTGCGCGCCGGGCTGGATGCATGCCGAGATTGCCATCGCGGCACTCGAGGCCGGCAAGCACGTCCTGGTCGAGAAGCCGCTGGCCAACACCCTCGCCGAAGCCGAAACCATGGCGGACGCTGCCCGGTCCGCCCGGGATCGCGGCGTGCAGTCGATGATCGGTTTCAACTACCGGCGGGTCCCGGCCCTGGCCCTCGCGAAGGAACTCATCACCGAAGGCCGGCTCGGGACGGTCCGGCACGTCCGCGCCGCCTACCTGCAGGACTGGCTGGTGGACGCCGACTCCCCCATGACGTGGCGGCTGAACAAGGAAACCGCCGGGTCCGGGGCGCTGGGCGACATCGCCTCCCACGCGATCGACCAGGTCATGTTCCTGCTCGGCGGCACGGTCACCGAGGTGTCCGGCCGGCTGCACACCTTCGTCTCCCACCGCCCCGGAGCGGACGGGCCGGAAGAGGTAACGGTCGACGACGCCGCCTGGGCCACGCTGACCCTGGACACCGGGACCATCGCCTCGGTGGAGGTCTCCCGCATGGCCACCGGGCAAAAGAACTCGCTCAAACTGGAGATCTACGGGGACAAGGGCTCCCTGCTTTTCGACCTTGAAGCCATCAACGAACTAGGCTTCCTCGACGCCACCGTTCCCGTCCGGGAGCAGGGGTTCCGGCGCATCCTGGTCAATGAACCCGAGCACCCGTACATGGCCGCCTGGTGGCCGCAAGGCCACGTGATCGGCTGGGAACACACCTTCACGCACGAGATCCGGGACTTCCTGGCCGCAATCGACGGCGGCACCCCGCCGTCGCCGTCGTTCGAGGACGGACTGGCCGTCCAGCGCGTGCTGGCCGCCATCGAAGAATCCGCCAACGCCAAATCCTCCATCATCCAGCTCGCCACTTCCCCTGTCCCCGTTACCGAAGGAGCCTGACATGCCCCGCCCGTACACCCTGTTCACCGGCCAGTGGGCCGACCTCCCCTTCGAGGAAGTCGCGAAGCTGGCCTCCGGCTGGGGCTACGACGGCCTCGAAATCGCCGTCTCCGGGGACCACCTCGACGCCTGGCGCTGGGACGAACCCGGCTACGTCGAGTCCAAGCTCGCCGTCCTTCAGAAGTACAACCTGAAGGTCTGGGCCATCTCCAACCACCTCAAGGGCCAAGCCGTTTGCGATGACCCCATCGACTTCCGCCACGAAGCGATCGTCGGATCCAAGGTCTGGGGCGACGGCGACCCCGAAGGCGTCCGCACCCGCGCCGCCGAAGAAATGAAACACACCGCCCGGCTCGCCAAAGCCCTCGGTGTGGACACCGTCGTCGGATTCACCGGCTCCTCCATCTGGCAGTACGTCGCGATGTTCCCGCCCGTCCCCGAAAAGGTCATCGAGGCCGGCTACCAGGACTTCGCGGACAGGTGGAACCCCATCCTGGACGTCTTCGACGAATGCGGCGTCCGCTTCGCCCACGAAGTCCACCCCTCCGAGATCGCCTACGACTACTGGACCACCGTCCGCACCCTCGAAGCGATCGGCCACCGGCCCGCGTTCGGGCTGAACTGGGATCCGTCCCACTTCATGTGGCAGGGCATCGATCCCGTCTCCTTCATCTGGGACTTCAAGGACCGGATCTACCACGTGGACTGCAAGGACACCAAGCTCCGCCCCACCGGCCGGAACACCGTCATGGGCTCCCACCTGCCCTGGGGCGACCCGCGCCGCGGCTGGGACTTCGTCTCCGCAGGCCGCGGCGATGTGCCCTGGGAATCGTCCTTCCGCGCCCTCACCGCGATCGGCTATGACGGCCCCATCTCCGTCGAATGGGAAGACGCCGGCATGGACCGCCTCCACGGCGCCCCCGAAGCCCTCGCCGCGCTCAAGAAATTCGACTTCCCGCCGTCGAACACCTCCTTCGACGCCGCCTTCAGCAGCAAGGACTGACCCACCCCGAGGAGTTTTTGTCCAGATAACGCGAGCAAAAGTGCCTTTTGGGGACGTTATCTGGACAAAAACTCCAAGGAACAGCAAAGGAATCGACAGATGCACGAGCCACTGAACAGCACTGACGGCAAGAACGGTTTTGTCCGCTGTTCGACGGCGCGAGCCTGGCCGGAGCTCTGAGCATGCTGCGAACCTTCCGGCCCGGCCAGCGCTGCGAGGTCTGGATTGCGTCCGTCACCGGCGAGCGCGAGCTGGTGTTCACATCCAACGATGTGCTCCTGGAAGCGCCCAACTGGACCCTCGACGGCCGTTCACTGGTCCTCAACGGGGACGGGGCACTGTGGCGGGTCGACCTGGGCAGCCGGACACTCAGCCAAGTCCCGCTCACCGGCATCCCGGACCTCAACAACGATCACGTCCTTGCCCCGGACGGAAACAACATCTTCCTCTCGGCCAACGACGGCCACATCTATCGTGCCGCTCTTTCCGGAGGCCGGGCCACCCGCCTCACCGAGGACGACGGCTCCTTCCACTTCCTCCACGGCGTCAGCCCGGACGGTAAGGAGCTGGCCTACGTCGGCATCGAGTCAGGCGACTTTACGCAGCCCGGCCGGCTCATGACAATACCGTCCGACGGCGGCGCTTCCTCCAGGGTCGACGTTGGCGGCGGCCACTGCGACGGGCCGGAATATTCGCCGGACGGACAGTGGCTGTACCTCAACACGGAGTCCTTCACGTCGCGTCCCGGCCATGCCCAGCTTGCCCGGGTGCGCGTTGACGGAAGCGGCTTCGAACGGCTCCTCGAGTCCGCCACCGTCGACTGGTTCCCGCACCTCTCCCCCGATGGAGAGCTGGCGAGCTACATCCGTTTCCCCGGCGGAACAGAAGGCCATCCCGCCGACCTGCCGGTCGACGTCGTGCTGGTCTCCACCGGAGACTGGACAGCACCGCTGCACGCGTGGCCACTCTTCGGAGGCCAGGGAACTCTGAACGTCAACAGCTGGTCACCGGACTCCACCCGTTTCGCGTACGTCGCGTACCCCGTCAGCTGACGGCGGCCGGGGAACTAGAGTTTTGGGCATGACGCACACCATCCGCAAAGCGACAGCGGACGACGCCGGGCAGCTGGCCGCGCTCGCCGCTGTCACCTTCCCGCTGGCCTGCCCGCCGGAATCCTCCCCGGACGATATCGCCGCGCACGTGGCGAACACCCTCAGCGAGGCAAAGTTCCACGGCTACCTGGCCGACCCGGACATTTCGGTCCTCGTAATCGATTCCGACGGCGACCTCCGCGGCTACAGCATGCTCGTGGACCGCCCGGCCGCCGACCGGGACGTTGCGGCCGCACTGACCATCCTGCCGTCGGCCGAGCTGAGCAAATGCTACGTGCACCCGGACCACCACGGGCTGGGTGCCGCAGCCGAGCTGATGCACGCCAGTCTGGACGTGGCCGCAGCTTCCGGAGCCCGCGGGATGTGGCTGGGAGTCAACAGTCAGAACGCCAAAGCCATCCGCTTCTACGAGAAGTCAGGTTTCCGGAAAGTCGGCACCAAGTCGTTCACCCTGGGAACCACGGTGGAACACGACTTCGTCATGGAGAGGGCAGTCCCCCGCTCCGAAACGCGAACGGACAGTTGAGGCCCCGCCCGCCACAGGGTGAGCCACATGACATGCCGCAAGGGGAATGGAACCGGCGGGAGCAGGGTTGTTGCCAGCATGAAGATTGAGATCTGGTCCGACGTCGCCTGCCCCTGGTGCTACATCGGCAAGCGCCGTTTCGAAGCAGCCCTGGCCGAATTCCCGCACCGCGATTCCGTGGAGGTGCAGTGGCGCAGCTACCAGCTCGATCCCGGCCTGCCCGAGCACTACGACGGCACGGAACTGGACTACCTCAGCACCCGCAAGGGCATGGCCCCGGCGCAGGTCTCACAGATGTTCGAACATGTGGCGGAGCAGGCCAGGGGCGAGGGCCTCAACTACCGGTTCGACACCGTGGTGGTCGCCAACAGCTTCACGGCACACCGGCTGATCCACCTGGCCGGCGCGCACGGCAAGCAGGACGCCGCCAAGGAGCGCCTCCTCAGCGACCACTTTGAGCACGGCAAGGACATCGGCAGCCGGGAGTATCTCACCTCCCTGGGCCAGGACCTGGGAATCGACGCCGGGGAGCTGGCTGAGCTCTTCACCACGGACAAGTACGCCGAGGACGTCCGGTTCGACTTCGAAGAAGGCCGCGCCCTCGGCATCAGCGGCGTGCCGTTCTTCGTGATCGACCGGAAGTTCGGGCTCTCCGGCGCCCAGCCGTCGGCGATGTTCAGCCAGGCGCTCAACCAGGCGTGGCAGGAGAAACAGCCCCTCGTCATGGCCGGCACCGGCGCCCCGGGCAGCGAAGGAAGCGAAGGCACCGCGGGAGCGTGCGGCCCGGACGGCTGCTCGGTCTGACGCGCCCCTGAGTAACCCCGGGTTTTTGTCCAGATAATGTGGCCAACCCACATCTGGCTCGCGTTATCTGGACAAAAACTCGAATAGGTTTGCTGACAGATCACTGTAAAGTGTCTGTATGCCTAGGATTTCGGCCGCCACGAATGCTGCCCAACGAGCCGAGACCCAACGCCGCATCCTGACCGGCTTCGGCGAACTCCTCTTCACCCACGGCCTGCCCGGGCTGACCATGACGGATGTCGCCCGCCATGCCGGCATCGGCCGCACCGCCGTGTACAACTACTACGCGGACATCGAAGAGCTGCTGATCGCCTATGCGCTGGATGAAACCGAGCGCTTCCTCGACGGTCTGCGGGAGTCCCTGCAGTCATTGGAGAACCCGGTGGAACGCCTGGCGCTCTACGTCCGCGCGCAGGTGGAGGACCTCAGCCGCCGCCACCTGCCGCCGGGTCCGGCCATGGCCGCCGTGCTCTCGCCGTCGTCCTTTTCCAAGCTCGCGGACCACGTGGGCGAACTGAGCCTCCTCCTGCAGGACATCCTGCGCGATGCGATGGCAGAGGGCTACCTGCCCCCGGCTGACATTGCGCAATTGGCCCAGCTCATCCATGGCACGCTGTCCTCCAGTGCCGCGCGCGGCGACGGGACGCCCGAAGCGGTGCTCCGCACCGTCCGTTTCATCCAGCTGGGCGCGGGCGCACGGTTTGACGACGACGGCCGTCCTGTCAGGCTCAGCCAGCCGTAGGCGGCCCATCCGGATCCAGCCACCAGGCCGCGGCCCGGCTCAGCCTGCTTTGGGGATCACCGGCCACTTGGCGCTGTCCACGATCCGGCGGCTCTCGCGGGGGCAGCTGAGCTGGCCGGGCGTCTGGTCCACGAGGCCCGGAGCGACTAATTCCTTGAATTCACTGGTCAGGACCACATCCACGCTGCCGTCCGAACGGCCGTCCTGGAAGTAGTCCGATTTGGGAAGGTTCCGCTGGACACTGAAAGCGGCCGACTGGCCCGCCGCCCCGGACACCACCGCGGCCACGCCCCTGTAACCGGACTGGGTGTTGTCCACGGCGGCCACCGCAAATTTCCTGGCCAGGAACTCGTCGGCCACGGAACGGGCCAGGCCCGGCCGGTTGGTGGCGTTGTAGACGTTGAGGCTGACCTTCTCGTTCGGGGTGTAATCGAACGTGGTTGCGGGACACGCGGAAGCGGCAGACTGGCTACGCTCCGCCGTCGGGATCTTGATCTGTCCGTTCATGATGGCCAGCGCCACGATGATCGCGGAGATGATCAGCCCCACCAGCAGAACCAGCACCACGCCGTGCAGGATTCGCCGGCGCAGCCGGACGGGGTCTTCCGCGGTGTCGTCCGGCTCCACGAACGTGGCCCTGAGCTCCGATCCGGAGACGACGCGGTGCCCGTGCAGGACCGTGATGTCCTTGGGTTTCCTAGCCATCTATCACCAGCACACGGGCGTGGATGGCGGTGCGCTGATGCAGTGCGGTCCGGACGGCACGGTGCAGCCCGTCCTCGAGGTACAGGGTCCCGCGGTACTGCACCACGTGGGGAAAGAGATCGCCGAAGAACGTGGAGTCCTCCGCCAGGAGAGCCTCGAGGTCGAGGGTGCGCTTGGTGGTCACGAGCTCGTCGAGCCGGACGGGACGCGGAGGAAGCGCAGCCCATTCCTTCGGGGTGTTGTAACCATGGTCGGGGTAAGGGCGTCCCTCGCCCACAGCTTTGAATATCACCCTGCAAGCCTAAGGATGTTGCCCGCCCAAGGGAACGAATGACCCCACACAGTTCCAAGGTTGTAGCCAAACAGTGACCATTGGTTGCCGGCGGGACGCAAGGCAACATTCTGCGCCGGACCTGCCCGGACTGAGAGAATGGAGCCATGATTGCATCCGAGAACCAGGCCGCCGCGTCGCCGTCGGCTCCTCCCCTTGCCCTCCTGCTCGACGTCGACGGCCCGGTGGCGAGCCCCGTCACCCGGAACGTCAAGCCGGAGATCATCGCGGACATGGTGGCCCTTGCCACCGCCGGGATTCCCGTCATCTTCAACACCGGCCGCTCGGACGCGTTCATCCGCGAACAGGTGATGGAGCCCATGATCGCCGCCGGCATGCCCGCGGGAACCATCATCCATGCCATCTGCGAGAAGGGTGCCGTCTGGTTCAGCTACACGGCTGCCGGGCCCGGACCGGTGCATGTGGACCACGATCTCGCCGTCCCCCGCGCCTACGGCGATGACGTCCGCCGGCTGGTGTCCGAGGACTACGCCCAACACATGTTCTACGACGAGACCAAGCGCGCCATGGTGTCCGTGGAGCAGCATATCGACGTGCCCAGCGGGGACTACCTCGACGAACAAAAACTGTTCGACGCCGACGCCATGGTGCTTATGGCCCGCCATGGCCTGGGCGTGGTCCGGTTGGACCACCATGCTCCCGATTCGGACGACCAGATCGACTACCGGGTGGATCCCACCATCATTTCCACGGACATCGAGTCAGTGCGCCTCGGCAAGGATCTGGGTGCCAGCAGGGCCGTGGAACTGCTCGCGGCGCAGGGTGTCCGCCCCCTGGCCTGGCGTACGGTGGGTGATTCACGCACCGACTACGCCATGGCCGACTGGCTGCACCACAACGACCACGAGGTGAAGCACGTGGATGTCCGCCCCGCGGACGGGGTTCCCGTCAAGCCCTATGCAGTCCTGACGGCCGCAGACCTGGGGCTCGCTGAAGACGTGATCCACGACGACGCCGGCGGCGCGTTCCTGCGCAGCTGGCGGGAGGCTCTGGCCGGCTAACTCCGGATTAGTCGAGTTTTTTTACGCGGGTTATCATGCAGGTAGGACCTCTATAGACAACAGCTCGGAGAAACACCATTACAGACGCACTCGTTCAGGATGAGATCTACTACGGCGGTCAGGCTTCCGACGACGGCAGGAGCCACGCCGAAGTAACGTCGCCGGCGGCTGTCGCACGGCTGAAAAACCGCCCCGATGTGGTCCGCCACCGAGGGCGCTACGCGCTGATCAACGACACCCGCACGCCCTACCAGGCCATGGTGGAGGACCTGCTGTTCATCCGCAATGTCCTCGCCAACGCGGGCCTCGACTACCTCCTGGTGCGCGGCAACAACCACCGACCGGTCATTGCCCTGGACTGGGAGAACCGGAAGAAGCTCCGGTCCGCGCTGGTGGAAGCCTGCCGTGACGAGCCCGTCTACTCCATGACCGTTGATGCCAAGAAGAAGTCCTCTGTCCTGGTGGCCGACGGCGAGCTCTCCCCGAACCGCCAGGCCCGGATCTTCCGGCTCTACCGGCCGCGTGTTGAGCCCAACGGCGGTTTCGAATTCGGTTCCTCCGCCGGCGTGCAGATCGAGCTGTGGAGCTTCGAAGGCAACCAGCTGATCCTGCCGATTGAAAACTCCCTTACCCGCCGGACCATGCTCACCACCGACGCCGTGCGCGGCACCGTGGAGCGTTACGGCCACACCTGGCCCACCATCGAGAACATGTTCGCGGACCACGCCAGCGACATCAGCTTCGACATCGACATGGTGTTTTCCTGGGTTGACGGCAGTTCCCCGGAGTACATCGCGGCGCGGCGGGCCAGGATGACCGGCATCGTTGTGGGCGAAGGCGATGACCACGAGGCCCGCTACCGCCAGATCGACGAACTTAAATACGCCCTGCGCTCGGTGTACATGTTCGCGCCCTGGGTGCGGCGGATCTTCATTGCCACGGACTCCCCTGCGCCCGCCTGGCTGGCCGACCACCCCTCGGTGACCATCGTGCGCAGTGAGGAATTCTTCGCGGACCCCTCCGTGCTTCCCACTCACAACTCCCAGGCGGTCGAGTGCCAGCTGCACCACATCGAAGGGCTCTCTGAGCATTTCCTGTATTCCAACGACGACATGTTCTTCGGCCGCGCGGTGGGACCGGACATGTTCTTCACACCCGGCGGGGTCACCAAGTTCATTGAGGCGGAAACCCGCATCGGGCTGGGCGACAACGACGCGGAACGCAGCGGTTTCGAGAATGCCGCAAGGGTGAACCGGAAGCTCCTGTGGGACCGCTTCGGCCGGATCACCACCCGCCACCTGGAGCACACCGCCGCCCCGTTGCGGCGGAGCGTTGCAGCCACCATGGAGCAGGAGTTCCCGCAGGAGTTCGCCAAGACCGCGGCCAGCCGTTTCCGGGCAGCGGACAACATCTCAGTGACGAATTCCTTCTACCACTACTACGCACTGCTGACCGGGCGGGCGGTGACCCAGACGGCAGCAAAGGTGAGGTACATAGACACCACGATGCGGTCCGGCCTCAATTACCTGCCCAAGCTGCTGTCCAAGAGAAACATGGACTTCTTCTGCCTGAATGACGGGAGCTTCCCCGAAGTGGAAGCCGAGGAACGCGCCCAGTTGGTCACTGACTTCCTGGAGAAGTACTACCCGATCAAGGCACCCTGGGAAAAGTAGGGCTCCCCCGCCAAGGGAAGGGTTCACCCACCAGCGCCGGTCAGCGTCCGGAGCCCTGGCTGATCATCGGGACGCGCTGATCATCGGGATGCTCTGGGTGGGCGGGTGTCCCTGCGTCTTTGCCTGCCGCGGAATTCGGATGCCTGCGGCCGCCAGTCGCCGTTGTGTCTCGGCCGCGCTCACAACCTCGCCCACCGCAGCTGCGCTGCCGATAGGAACCACGGAATGCACAATTGTGTGTTCATAAACGTGCACGAGGTTGAACGCCTGGCCGCCGTCGATGGGCCGGGTACCGCCGACTGGCACGTTCAGGTCCTGGGTGTAACAGGTGGCTGAGGCCACCGATACCGGGATGCCGGCGAAGCTGGCGGTGGTGGAGTAATGCAGGTGCCCGGCAAGGATGGTGCGGACATCCGAGTTACGGAGCACCGCAGCCAGCGCCTGCTGGCCGCGCAACTCCACGAGGACCGCAAGGTCCAGGATGGAGGGTACCGGCGGATGGTGCAGCGCCAGGATGGTGCCGTCCGGTGCAGGTGTGGCGAGTTCGGCGGCGAGCCATTCCAGCTGCGACTCGCTCAGTTCACCATGATGGAAACCCGGCACCGAAGTATCCAGGGTGATCACCCTTAGGCCGTTGATGAAGTAGCTGTGGTCCACCGGCGCGTCGTTTCCGGGCTGGTCGAGCAGGCCGGAACGGAAGTTGTTACGGTCATCATGGTTTCCCATGGCCCAGATGACCTGCGCGTTCATCGATTTGCAGGCGGGTTCGACGATGGCCCGGAGCTTTGCGTAGGCCTCCTTTTCACCGCGGTCGGCCAGGTCGCCGGTGAAAATCACGGCTTCCGGACGGGCCCCTGAGGCCTTGACTTCCTCAAACAATTGTTTAAGGCGGGCTTCGCTGTCCACTGCGCCATAGAGATGATCCGGACCTCCCAACAGGTGGGGGTCGCTCAGGTGGAGTAGAAAATGACGTGGCCGCGGATGTTCGGCCTCGATGAGCTCCATTACTGCCTTCCTGGTTGGGTGGAGACTGTAGCCCCCAACTTCCCTCTCAGTAATGTCTATCCAACCAGACATTCGGCAAATAGTGTGCAAACTCCAGTATTCATATTTGGAAAAACGGCAAGAACAAGTAGTTCGGCGGCCACATACCCGACTATGGAAGTGACCGCCGAACCTGACTACTCAAGTACTTTGCAGCTAGCTCAGGTAGCCGTTGGGGTTGAGGACGTACTTCGTGGCGGCGCCGGCGTCGAACTCGGCGTAGCCCTTGGGCGCGTCTTCCAGGCTGATGGCCTTGGCATTGACGTTCTTGGCGATGTGCACCTTGTCGTGCAGGATCGCCATCATCAGCCCGCGGTTGTACTTCATCACCGGGCACTGCCCCGTGGTGAAGCTCAGCGACTTCGCCCAGCCGGTGCCCAGGCTGAGCGAGAGGGCGCCCTTCTTGGCCGCCTCATCAATGCCGCCCGGGTCGCCGGTGACGTAGAGCCCGGGAATGCCGAGCGCCCCGCCGGCCGCCGTGAGTTCCATCAGCGAATTCAGCACCGTGGCCGGAGCCTCCTTGGCATCGTGGCCATGCCCCTTGGCCTCGAAGCCGACGGCGTCCACGGCACAGTCCACCTCGGGGACCCCGAGGATCTGCTCGATCTGCTCTGCCGGGCCGCCCTGGGACAGGTCGACGGTCTCGCAGCCGAAGCTGCGCGCCTGCCTCAGCCGGTCCTCGTTCATGTCGCCCACGATCACTGCAGCGGCGCCAAGCAAGTGGGCACTCGTGGCCGCAGCCAGGCCCACAGGGCCGGCCCCCGCGATGTAGACGGTGGAGCCAACGCCGACGCCGGCGGTGACGGCGCCGTGGAATCCCGTCGGGAAGATGTCCGACAGCATGGCCAGGTCCAGGATTTTTTCCATGGCCTGGTCCTTGTCCGGGAACTTCAGCAGGTTCCAGTCCGCGTACGGCACCAGGACGTAGTTGGCCTGGCCACCCACCCAGCCGCCCATGTCGACGTAGCCGTAAGCGCTTCCCGGCCTGTCGGGATTGACGTTGAGGCAGATGCCGGTCTTGCGTTCCTTGCAGTTCCGGCAGCGGCCGCAGGCAATGTTGAACGGAACGGAGCAGACGTCCCCCACCTTGATGAATTCGACGTCGGGCCCGACTTCCACCACCTCACCGGTGATTTCGTGGCCCAGGACGAGGTCCGGCGGCGCTGTGGTGCGGCCGCGGACCATGTGCTGGTCCGAACCGCAGATGTTGGTGGCCACGGTCTTAAGGATTACGCCATGGCGGACCGAACGGCCCACGTTGGCGGGGTTGACGCCCGGGCCGTCCTTGAGCTCGAAGGTGGGGTAGTCGATGTCTATCAGTTCGACTTTTCCCGGCCCCTTGTAGGCAACGGCTTTGTTCCCTGTCATCTCTTTCCTCCTGGTTTCACGGGCACCGAGACGGGCGCCCAGTGTGATTCACGAAGTTCTGATGCGCCCTCCGAGGCAGGCATGGACCGGCCCGTATCGTCCGGCGATGCTGCAGCTGGAAACGCCACGGCTGTGCAGGACAGATTGGAGGGTTCGGCCAGTCTAGGCGGTAAGCATACTTAGGGATAGGGGCCGTTGGGCCCTAGCTGCCGCCGTCGTAATCATCCGCGCGCGCGTCAGGCGAGGGCTTCCTCAATGGCAGCGATGACCTCCGGCGAGTCCGGTTCCACGGTGGGAGCAAAACGGGCCACCACAACGCCGTCGCGGTTTACCAGGAACTTTTCAAAGTTCCACTTAACGAGACCCGGGAGCAATCCGTTCTTGAAGCGGGTGAGCTCCGCGTACAGCGGGTGCTGGTTCTTGCCGCGAACATCGGCCTTCGCGGTCAGGGGGAATGTCACGCCGAAATTGCGCTCGCAGAATTCGGCGATTTCGTCGTCACTGCCCGGTTCCTGCCCGGCGAACTGGTTGCACGGAACCCCCAGGATTTCGAACCCCTGGTCCTTGAACTTCCCGTAGAGCAACTCAAGGCCGCCGTACTGCGGAGTGAAGCCGCATTGGGAAGCTACGTTGACTACCATCACCACGCGCCCCTTGAAGCGGCCAAAATCGGTTTCGGTGCCGTCGTTGAGGGTCAGCGGAATGGAGTGGATCGAATTCACGGTGGGCTTCCTTAAGAAACTGGTCATGGCTGCTATTCGTTGACAACGGCCAAGTGTATGGGTTGGTGCCCGGGTGAATTCGGGTGGCGGGATCCTGTCAGGGCGTTGGCGTCGGGGTGGAGGTCCCGGTCGGAGCCGGTTCCGCTGTCATTGTCGATTCGGGGGCGGTCGTCGGTTCCGCTGTGGCCGTGGGTTCCGGCGAAGGGTTCCCGGTGGCCGTGAACGTGGGTTCCGGCGTGTCAGTGACCGTGGGCCCGGCCGCAGGCTCTGTTATGGGCATGCCGGTGACGGTTTCCGTCGGCGACGCTGCCGCAGTGGACTGCCCGGTCGTGGTCGGCGACGGCGTTGGCGTCTCGGTCAGAGATGGTGAGGGTGTCGGCGTGGCAGTTGAGGTGCCGGTGGGCGGCGGCGCGCTCGTCGTCGAACTCCCCGGCGCCGTGGCGGTAGCGGAAGTACTCGGCGTCGGAGACGGAGTGGTGGCCGTCGCCGGGGCCGACGGTGTTCCGGTCGCGGTGGCGGAAGGCGTTCCCTGCACGGGCCCCTCGGTCTCCCCGCCCGCCACCGTATGCGAGTTGTCGGCGGCGACAGGGATTGCCCAGGTGGGGTCGCCCTTGGGGGCGTCCACTCCAGGGACGTAACTGATCATGTCAATGGTCCCGAGCTCGTCCACCTGCTTGGTGGGCAGGAGCTTCCATTGCAGCGGGTTGACATGGACGCCGTCGAGGATGGTTTCAAAATGCAGATGGCATCCTGTGGACGAACCCGTGGTGCCGACTTTCGCGATGACCTCGCCCACCTGGACGGAGTCCCCCTTCTTGACGGCGATCCCTTCCAGGTGGTTGTACGTGGTGATCAGCCCGTTGCCGTGATCGATCTCCACCCGGTTGCCGCCGCCCCAGGGGTGCCAGCCGACGGCCCTGACCACTCCGGCGTCGGCCGCGTAGACCCGGGTGCCACACGCGGCTGCGAAGTCCTGGCCCCAGTGGAATTCCCCGGCGGTGCCGGTCAAGGGGCTGACCCTGAGCCCGAAGCCGGAAGTTTCGGTCAGCATTTCGAGGGGCGCCATGAGCGATCCCGCAGGCGGCCGCCTCAGTTCTTCGGACGCAACGTTCAGTTCACGCTTGCCGCTTTTGGAAATGGTCCGGATATCGCTGCGGCTGAAGGAAACGAGGGCATTGGCGTTGGCGGCAACAGCCCCCGGTGCAATGCCCAGCGGTTTCATGAAGGCGCCCGGCCACGAGGGTGCGGTGCCCGGACCGCCCGTCCCGGCCTGCTGCGAGGTGGCGGCAACCACAGCCGCCGGCGGTGAGGCTGGTGCCTGGAGACTAAGTGCAATCACGCCAAGCGTTGAAACAGCGCAAACGCCAAGTATGCGCGCAGCGGTTAGGCAGGGCCTGCCTGGATGTTTGTCGCGTCCGTATCCCCAGTGATTTCCCACGTGCTGACTCCTGCGATAGGCCCGCCAGACCCCAATCTCGACGGACTTACGATTCCTATGGGACCACAGCCCACCGCCTCTGTGAACCCCCATCACGGAGCACCTGGATAGACTCCCGCGGGATTCCGCCCTTTCACGCCAAAATTCCCAGCTGGCTCACAGCCACCGGGTCCCGGAACTGGAAACTCCCCCGGCCGGATGTTCCTCCGGCGGCGGCCCGCGGCAGAGTGCGCGACAATGGACCATGCGCAATGTCCTCAGGGAGTGGCGGGCCGAGCTTAGGCAAACATTCACAGGATCACGGGGGGCCGTGCCGGGCTGGGTTCCCCTGCTCGAAGAGGGTGACGACGCCGGTTATCACCTCCCGGGGTCCGCGGTCTGGGCGGTACACGGGTCAATGACCACTATTGTGGCGGGAATCCGTGCGCTCTTGATGCAGGCACTCCACCCCGGCGCCCTTGCCGGCGTGCACGACCATTCACGGTTCCGGGAGGATCCGCTGGGGCGGCTTGCCGGAACCATCCGCTGGATCTTCACCGTGTCCTACGGTTCCACGTCCGCGGCGCGTGCAGCATCCGGCTGGGTCCTGCGGCTGCATGAATCAGTGCGGGGCGAGTACGTGGACGCTCACGGTGTCAAAAGAAGCTACGCAGCCAACGATCCCGAGCTGCTCCGTTGGGTGCACATCGCGTTCACCGACGCATTCCTCTCCGCCCACAAGATCTGGGGGCGCCCCATCCCGGGCGGCCCGGATGCCTACGTCCGCGAGTGGGCGCACGCCGGACTGCTGATGGGCGTGGACTCACCGCCGCTGAGCGAGGCGGAAATGCGGCAACAGCTGGACAAGTGGTACGACGACGGCGACCTGCGCTCCGACGAAAGGGTGGCCGAAATTGTGGCCTTCATCCGCAACCCGCCGCTTCATCCCTCACTGCGCCCCGGCTACCGGATGCTGTTTGCCGCAGCTGTTTCCAGCCTCGAACCGAAATACCGGGACATGCTGGGACTCCGTCCGCCACGGCTGGGGCCTTTGCCGCTGCCGGTGCGGTTTGGCACCAAAGTGACTCTCGGCGTCGTCCAATTGGCGCTTGGCGGTGCCGGTCGCGGCCGCAGGGTTGGCCCGAGTGAGCAGGCTGCACGGCGACGCCTGCGGCGCCTTGGATTTGCGGCCTAGGTCCCTAGGACGCAAAAAGGCCCCGGTCCGAGGACCGGGGCCAAACGCGGAGAATGGGGGATTTGAACCCCCGAGGGCGTTAACCCAACACGCGTTCCAGGCGTGCGCCATAGGCCGCTAGGCGAATTCTCCAGTAGCTTCTGAATCAAAAGCAGATACTAGAATACCTGAACTTTTCGGCATCACCCAATTGGGCCTGACCGAGCGTTGCGGCAGCACATTCAGGGGCCGTCCCCGGGCCGCGCATTTGCGGCCAGATCCGGCGGCCGAAAGTGTCCTTAACGTAAAAATGGACGCCCCCAATGCGCCCACTCTTCCGGAACACCGTTGAGCTGCCGGGTCCGGCCCTCGCGCCAGGCCCTGCAGCTCACAACCTTGAGTTCAACTTGAGATTGCCCCAATCGGTGTACATATCCATGGTCCGCTTTGTACCGGTGATAAGCAAGGGTTCCTCGCCGTTATCGGCGGACCGTTACCGTCTTGTGCCGCTAATCGCCTGCCTGACCCGCTTGCCGAAGTACTGCCAAAATGGGCACATGACGCAACTTCACGCCCTGGTGACCTATGTTCCCGCGGACCACGCGGAGGCTGTACTGGCCGCTGTGGGTGACGCGGGCGCCGGACGGATCGGCAACTATTCGCACTGCGCCTTCACAGCCCCAGGCACCGGCCGGTTCACGCCCATCGCCGGATCCCGGCCGTTCATCGGTTCGGAAGGCCGCAGCGAACAGGTGCCGGAGGTAAGGATCGAATGCGTCGTTGAGGAAGAAGTGCTCGAGTCCGTGGTGGCCGCGCTTCGCGCCGCCCACCCTTACGAGGAGCCCGCTCTGATGAGCTGGGCAGTCGACGGACACCGCCTGTCCCCGCCGCCATTGGACGGCCGCGAAGCGTAGTCGAGCGTGCCCTAAACGGGCCGCCGGCTGCCGATTCGGGGCACACGAAATCATCGGGTAAACTCATTGACGGCCCCTCATGTGGCGTCATCCTGTTGAACTCCCCCAGGACCGGAAGGTAGCAAGGGTAAATGGGCTCTGGCGGGTGCATGGGGGGTCTTTACTATTCCCCCACAGGGCGGCAAACTGTCAGCCCGGATTGGTAGGGTTTTCTCTGTGAGTGTTACAACCGCCCTTTACCGCAGATACCGTCCAGATTCCTTTGCTGACGTTATCGGGCAGGAACACGTCACGGAGCCGCTGATGACGGCGCTGCGAAAGAACCGCGTCAACCACGCCTACCTGTTTTCCGGTCCCCGCGGTTGCGGAAAGACCACTTCGGCCCGCATCCTGGCCCGCTGCCTCAACTGTGCCGAGGGCCCCACCGACACTCCCTGCGGCAAGTGCCCCAGCTGCGTCGAGCTTGCGCGCGGCGGCTCCGGCTCCCTCGATGTGATCGAGATCGACGCCGCGAGCCACGGCGGCGTGGATGACGCCCGGGACCTCCGCGAACGCGCCACGTACGCTCCCGTCCGGGACCGGTACAAGATCTTCATCATCGACGAAGCCCACATGGTCACCTCGGCGGGCTTCAACGCCCTGCTCAAGATCGTGGAAGAGCCGCCGGAACACATCAAGTTCATCTTCGCCACCACGGAGCCGGACAAGGTGATCGGCACCATCCGTTCCCGGACCCATCACTACCCGTTCCGGCTTGTCCCGCCCGAGCCCCTCATGGCCTACCTTGAGCTGCTCTGCAACCAGGAAAACGTTCCGGTGGCACCTGGAGTGCTGTCCCTGGTCATCCGGGCCGGCGGCGGTTCCGTCCGGGACTCGCTCTCGGTCCTGGACCAGCTCATGGCGGGCGCCGGTCCCACCGGACTGGACTACGAGCTCGCCGTCGCACTGCTGGGCTACACCCACGCGTCCCTGCTGGACGACGTCGTTGAAGCCGTGGCGGCGTCGGATGCCGCCACAGTCTTCCGGGCGGTGGACCGGGTGATCCAGACGGGCCACGATCCGCGACGCTTCGTGGAGGATCTCCTGGAGCGCTTCCGCGACCTCATCATCGTCCAGGCGATGCCGGAGAGCGCCCAGTCCATCCTGCGCGGGATGCCGGCCGACCAGATAGCCCGCCTGCAAAACCAGGCCCACAACCTTGGCGCAGCCGAGCTGAGCCGGGCGGCGGACGTGACTAACACGGCCCTCACCGAGATGACGGGGGCAACGTCGCCGAGGCTCCACCTTGAGCTGCTCTGCGCCCGTATCCTCCTTCCCACGTCCGAACAGACCGAACGCGGCATCGCCGCCCGGATCGACCGCGTGGAGCGGCGCCTGAATTACGGCGGGAACGACGTCGGAACTCCCGCCGCTGCTGCAGCGGCACCTTCCGCACCGGCAGCGGCTCCGGCTCCGGCGGCGTCCCCGGCAGCGGCTCCGGTTCCCGCAGCACCCGCGCAGCAGCCATCCGCAACACAACCCACCGCGCCACAGCAGCCCGCGGCTCCCGCTCCCGAGGCTCCCGCCCGCGAATCCCTCACTCCGCCGCGCGTCTCCACCACCGATTGGCCGGTCGACGAGGCACAGCCGGCGAACCGGGGTGCCTCCGGCTCCGCCCCGTCGCGTCCGGCCGGCCAGCAGACTGCCGCCCCGCAGCCTGCCGGTCCGCAGGCTCCGGCGGCACCTGCCGCCGCATCGGAACCCGCATCGCCGGCTCCCGTCGAACCCGTAGCGGCAGCGCGGACAGCCCAGCGGCCCGAAGCGGGCCAGCCGGCGTCGGAGCGCAACGTTCCGGCGCCGAATGCCGGCGGTGACGTCGAAGTGCTCCGCCGTGCCTGGCCCGAAGTCCTGCAAACGCTAAGCAAGATCAAGCGCAGCACGTGGGCGCTCGTGGAACCGAATGCCCAGGTGGGCCAGTTCGACGGCCAGGTGCTCACCCTGGCGTTCACCACCTCCGGACTGGCCGGTGCTTTCGGCCGGGCCGACCACTCGGAAAATCTTCGCCAGGCAATCCACAAGACCGTGGGTATTGACTGCCAGATCCATGCAGTGTCCGGCGGCGCCAGCAGCTCAGCGAGCTCTGAGCCAAACCCAAAAGCACCGGCTAGCCCGGCGTCGCCGGAGACGCCCGCTGGCCCGCCAGCGCCGGCGAAGGCCGCTGGCCCGGAAACCCCGGCGACGGCCGCTGACGTTGCCTGGGGCCTTGCCCCTGCGTCCGCCGCAACGGTCGCAGATCCCGACGTGAGCCCGGCGGGTGCACACCCGGCCGCTACCACGGCAGCCGGCGCCGCCACCGTGGCCACCCCGGCCGAGCGTCCAGACACGGACGCCATGCCTGTCCAGGCCGCCGACGCTGCACACACGGCCACCGCTGCCGCCGCCGGTGCTGACGCTGAGCGGAAGGCCGTGCAAGCTGAGCCCGCGCAAGCCCCGCAAGCGCCGCCGGCGCCGCGGCAGCACGACGACGCGTCCGGTTCCTACAGCTACCCGGACGACGACTGGGGCCCGCCGCTGGACGAAGACGCTCCCCCGCTGGATGAAGAGCCTCCCATGGACTGGACTCCGTCCGTTCCTGCGCAGTCACGGCCGATCCAGGCAGCCGCAGCCTCTTCCGGCGCACCGGCTCGTCCGGCACCCGACCGTCCGGCACCGGCAAGCCGTGTCGCGGCCGACCAGCCGGCCGGCATCCCTGCTTCCGCCGGCTCTTCGCGGACCGCCGGCGTTACCGCCAACGACGATCCATGGTCCCGCGCCACGGAAGAGGCGCCGGGTGTCTGGACCGTGGGTGCGGAGTCGAACGTTGGCAAGTCCGTGGAAGATCCGGACCGAGCAGGCCTGTCTGTGGTTCCCGAGCCCCAGGCGCCGCACTACGAGCCGGCGGCGGCACAGCTCCCCCGGTCCGTGGAGACGCGGGAAGCCCGCGCCCTCCACACCGGTGATACCCCGCACCCGGCCGAAGTCCGGCAGCCAGTGGGTGCACTGTCCGGTGCCGGCAGTTCCGCTGGCGCAGGCTGGGCAACGTCCGCGCAGTATGGTCCTGCCACGGCAGCGGACCCGTCGCCGGCCATGTCCGGCCCCGACGTCAGGAGCATTGCGTCACCTGCACCTGCGGCTTACGCATCACCGCAGGCCCAGCCCGCCGCTGCCCCGGCAGCCGCTCCCGGCGGGACAGTGAAGCAGAGCCTGTACCAGCGGCTGTCCAACAGCCCGGAGGCCGAAGCCGGCCGGGCCAAGGCCCCCGCGCGACAGGCCGAGGCCGTCAAGACCTACGTCCAGGACACACCCAGTCCGGACGACGAAACGATTGAGGAATCGAACGTCTTTGGACGCGCCGCCGTCGAGCGTATTCTGGGCGGAAAGCTGGTGGAGGAACGGTCCTTGGACGGGAGCCCGATCGCACCCCGCTTCTAGCCTGCCCCGCCGGAAAAGCACCCTTGACCCGGACAGCCACTAACGGGACTCCGTCGCAGCGGGCTGACCCTCCCGGGTTCCCGGCAGGGAACGGCGCGCCTGCGTCCGCCGGCCCATCGATCCACGAACCCAACAAACGATTCAAACGAACGAGGACATTGTGTACGAAGGTGCAGTTCAAGAGCTGATCGACGAGCTTGGCCGCCTTCCCGGCGTGGGGCCCAAGTCCGCCCAGCGGCTGGCATTCCATATCCTCGAGGCGGACCCGCAGGACATGAAGCGGCTTGTCGAGGCCATCACCACCGTGAAGGAGCGCGTGAAGTTCTGCACGGTGTGCGGCAACGTCACGGAGCAGGAACTGTGCAACATCTGCCGCGACCCGCGCCGTGACCCCTCAGTCATTTGCGTTGTGGAGGAATCCAAGGACGTCCTGGCAGTGGAGCGCACCCGTTCCTTCCGTGGCCGCTACCACGTCCTGGGCGGGGCGATTAACCCCATCGCCGGCGTGGGCCCCGAGCAGCTGCGGATCAGGGAGCTCCTTACCCGGCTGAACGACGGTGCCATCCAGGAAATCATCATCGCCACGGACCCCAACCTCGAGGGTGAAGCCACGGCCACTTATCTGGCCAGGATGCTTAAGTCCATCGGCATCACGGTCACCAGGCTTGCCTCGGGCTTGCCGGTGGGCGGCGACCTGGAATACGCGGACGAGGTCACCCTGGGGCGCGCGTTCGAGGGCCGCCGCAACGCCCTGAGCTGACCGGGCACCGACGGCAATCCATGGAACCGCCCGCCTCCATCATCACGCAACGCTTGGAACTGCGCCTCCTGGCGCAGGCCGACGCCGCCGCACTGCGGGGATTCCGTGGAGACGCAGATGCCGTCCGCTACCTCTCGCACCAGCCACTGACCGCGGGACAAACGGACCTGCTCCTCGCTGATCTACTGAGCCGCGCGGAACGCTCAACAGCCGAGTGGTTCCACTTTGGCTGGGCAGTGGTTCTCCGCTCAACGGGCGTGGTAGTCGGTGACGGCCGCACGTGGAACACAGCCGAACCACCGCTGCCGGGCAGCCTGCCGGCCCGCTGCGCCAGCCTCGGCTACCTGCTCCACCCCGACTATCACGGCAAAGGATACGGCCGCGAGGCCGCCGGAGCTCTTGTCCGCTGGCTCTTTACTGAACGCGGAACCCACACCGTCTACGCGGGCGTCTACGAACCCAACACTGCCTCACGGCGCCTCCTCGAAGGTCTGGGGTTCGCACGGGATCACTACTTCACGGCCAGCCAGGACACACACGGCAAAGCGCTGGCATCCTGGCGGTACCGCCTGGACCGGACGGCATGGACCCTTGCCGGCAGTGACTAGCCCGAGATGACTAACGTGAGGCCACCATGCGGTCACAATTCAGCGCCGCGGGGTTCCCGGCGATAAACTGGGCACATCAGTTACGCCGTCGCGCCGTTTTGGTTGCTTGGCCCCGGAACCCCGATTTGATGCAGTGAGGGTGCGCGCATGAGTATGCCCACTACCGAAGTGAAGACAGAGAACCAGCCCTACGTGCTGCCCGTCGCTACTGCCCGCACCAAGCAGCTCATCGTGCAGAAGTTCGGCGGCTCCTCCGTTTCCGACGCGGACGGCATCAAACGGGTCGCCAAGCGCGTCGTCGACGCCCAAAGGGCGGGAAACGAAGTGGTTGTGGTGGTCTCCGCAATGGGCGACACCACCGACGAACTGCTGGACCTCGCCGCCCAGGTCACCGACTCTGCCCCCGCGCGTGAGATGGATATGCTCCTGTCCTCGGGTGAGCGGATCTCCATGGCCCTGGTAGCCATGGCCATCAACAAGCTCGGCGCTTCAGCCCAGTCCTTCACGGGCTCCCAGGCCGGCATGATCACCGACGGCATTCACGGCAAGGCGCGCATTATCGACGTCGATCCCCACCGGATCCGCACCGCACTCGACAAGGGACACATCGCCATCGTTGCCGGCTTCCAGGGCATGAGCCGCACCACCAACGAGATCACCACCCTGGGCCGTGGCGGATCCGATACCACTGCGGTGGCCCTGGCCGCCGCCCTGGACGCCGACGTCTGCGAGATCTACACGGATGTGGACGGTATTTACACGGCGGATCCCCGCGTAGTGCCCTCCGCCCAGAAGATCGACCGCATCTCCAGCGAAGAAATGCTGGAACTGGCTGCGTCCGGCGCCAAGATCCTGCACCTGCGCTGCGTGGAATACGCGCGGCGCTTCGGCGTGCCGCTGCACGTGCGTTCATCATTCAGCCAGAACGAAGGCACCTGGGTCATGCCCGGAGCCGACGACAAGATCACGACTCAAGAGGGAGTTGCCTTGGAGCAGCCAATCATCTCCGGCGTTGCGCACGACCGTTCCGAAGCCAAGGTCACGGTTGTGGGTGTGCCAGACATTCCGGGCAAGGCCGCAGCGATCTTCCAGGTCATCGCCGACGCACACTCCAACATCGACATGATCGTGCAGAACGTTTCCACCCACGGCACGGGCCGGACGGACATCTCCTTCACGCTCCCCATCGTGGAAGGTGCTGACGCCCTCGCTGCCCTCCGTGCGGCCCAGCCCGAAATCGGTTTTGAAAGCATCGAGTACAACGAGCAGATCGGCAAGCTCTCGCTGATCGGGGCGGGCATGCGCTCGCATCCGGGCGTCTCGGCCACCTTCTTCAAGGCACTGTCCGACGCCGGCATCAACATCAACATGATCTCGACCTCCGAAATCCGCATCTCGGTCGTAACGCACGCCGACCTGCTCGATGACGCAGTCCGGGCAATCCACAAGGCCTTCGACCTGGACAGCGAAGACGAAGCAACGGTTTACGGCGGCACCGGCCGCTAAGGCCGGCCCACCCGGGACGTCGCTGCAGGAACGGCACAGCTTCATAGAGAAAGGCACAGTGGCCTAAGCCGCTGTGCCTTTCCTGTGTTGCCGTTCCTTCAACTGCAACGGGCTATTTAATGTCTTCCTTGCGGACCGCGTAATGGTGTCCCTCGGAATCCGTCTCCACTTCGAAGTGGGCCAGGTCCTCTTCGGAAGCGGCCTCAAAGTCGTCGTGCCTGTGAACAACGGGCACGGTCGGATCACCCCGCGTGGCGGGCCCGAAGAAGAACCGCAGCTTGTCGGTCTTGCTCATGAAGCGCTGTATCGCCTTTGCCACAATTCCCACCCCCTTTCCCATTTTTCGGGTCAAGCAGTGATGCATTGGCCGGTTGGTACCTGTGCCCATATTTTACGCCCGGGAAGTGAAAAAGGCCCAGGGCGGCAGGGCCGTCGGCGGCCTAGCGCAGGGACTTGTCGTCCGGGTTCCTGGGCACCACGTAAGTGCTTCCATCCGGCCTGCGCATGGTTTCCCACTGCTGGGTCTCCGCTTCGCGCCGGGCAAGGAGGGCCTTATTCTCGTCGGTCATCTCATGGCCCAAGGAACTGCGGTTGGCCGGCCCGAAGATGGCCCGGAGCTTGCCTGTTGCGCGCATGAACCTTTGGGCGGCGTTTTCCTTGTTGGCCATTGTGGATTCCCTTCAGAACGGTCTCGTCCAATCCAGTGTACGCTAATCATTAGCCCACTAACGATTGAGGAGAAGACGATGAATCAGCGCTCGGCTGCGGCCATCGAAGCGTCTGACGAAGACCTCCTGCTGGAACACCAGCTCTGCTTCGCCCTGACGGTTGCGTCCCGCAGCGTCGTGGGCGCCTACAAGCCGGTGCTGGACACCCTCGGGCTGACGCACCCGCAGTACCTTGTGATGCTCTGCCTTTGGGAGTCCAGCCCGCGCTCTGTCCGGGACATCAGCGATGCACTGGCCCAGGAGCCGGCCACCATCTCGCCGCTGTTGCGCCGCCTCGAAGCGGCCGGCTACATCACCCGCGGCCGCGCTGCCGGAAACGAGCGGGCCCTTGCCGTCGGGCTCACCCCGAGCGGCGCAGCGCTCCGGCAGCGGGCCACGGCGGTTCCGGGCACCATGATGGAGCGCCTTGGCCTGACCCGCGACCAGGTGGGCGCACTCCACCAGGCAATGACTGACCTGATCGCTGCCACCAAGGCCGCGGCCGAACGCGATGCCGCCGGACGGGACGCCGCCGGCGCCTAGCCCGGACCCCCAGTGACCCCATGGCAGGGACTCACTGCGCTGTCACGGACACGTTCAGTTGGGTAGACGGTCCCGTACCGTATTTGATCAGGCCCACCCAGTTGCCCGCCGCTAGTCCGGTCCAGCTGGCAGTGAGCTCGCCGGTGGCGCCGTTTTCAATAGAGAGCGGGTTGGGACTGACCGTGAGGTTACCGGCATCGCCGGCGAGAATCATCGCTTCAACCGAAGCTGCCGTTGCTGCGCCGCCGGGGCTGGCGAACAGGTTGGTGGTCACCTTCCAGTCGCCCGCCACCGGATCGGGGATGGAGACTGCCTCGTTGGCTGCAGGCGTAGCCCCCGGATAGAGCAGGCCGGCAGGCGAAATCACGTAAAGGTCGAAGTCCGCTGCCGGGTTGGCGGAGGTGACCGCAAACCTCGCCAGGGAAGAACCTGCCGGCACGTTCACGATCTGCACGTCGTTCGCGGCGTCCTTGACACCGGTATACGGCCCGGGAACCAGGCTGATCGCCGTCGAATTCGCCTTGGCAAGGCCCTTCACGGTCACATCGATGGGCTCCGGACTTCCGGACGTTACCGGAATGACGATGCTGCCGCTTCCGCCGGCGGACGAGGCGTTGACGACGGCCGGTGCAACCGCCGTCACCGAACGGACCGCAACCGGTGAGCGGACGGTGGCCGCATCCGAGCTCCAGGTAAGTGAGCCGCCAACAAAGGCGTCGAGCGCGGCACCGGAGTTCGTGAACTGCACCGTGAACGTGGCTTTCTCCCCTTCTGCCAGGGTCAGCACGTCCGGCGTCACCTCAGCCGTGATCCCGGAAACATCGACTTCCGCACGGTAGCTTCCTGCCGTCAACGCCGTCACCGTCCGGGTGACCGTTTGGGTGCCGGTGAGGCCGCCGAGGGCGATGGACGGCAAGTTGACGTCCTTGGCGGCCAGCGGGGCAACTCCCAGCTGATAGCCCAGCCCCTGCAGGAAGCCGAGCCAGTCGCTGGGGCCGGCGTCATACACCAGTCCGGGCGTTGCAATCCTGGCCGGATCGATCTGTCCGGCGCCCTGGGCAAAGACGTCGTGCACGGGGGATCCTTCGGCGTCCACCAGGTCGTAGGCCGTGGTCATCATCGCTGACTTCACGGTCGCGGCGGACCACAACGGGTTCTTGCCCAGCAATAGTGCCCCGAATCCCGCAACATGCGGCGCTGCCATGGACGTTCCGGACAGGAACCCGAAGTTCTGGCCGTTGGACCCGGCAGGCGAGACAGCCGCCAGCACCCCTACCCCCGGAGCAGCAATGTCCGGTTTCAGGAGGTCACCGTTGGCGGCGAGGGTGGGCCCGCGGGAGGAGAATCCCGCGATCTGCGGGACCGGCGGCGGGTCCAGGCCAGTGGTGTCAGTGGCCACCAGGCTCGCAGTCAATGCCGTATCGGCCCCTACTGCCTCCTTAATTGCGGGGTCGTCGAGGTGGACCGTGGGAACGCTGTGCAGGTCCACGTCCAATGAATTGGGCGTCAGGTTGACCAGGACCATGCCTACGCCGCCCGCCTGGGCCACGGTCATGCTCTTCGCCGTCCGGTCCACCACACCGCGGTCGCAGACCACGATCTTGCCGGCGGTTTTGGCCGGGTCCAAGGTGCCGGGCGCGCACAGGGCTGCGTTGGCTTCGACGGCGTCTGCCGTCTTGAGAGCCGCGGCGAGCGCGATGGGCGCGTTCGCGACTTCGGTGGACATGATGCTGGCACCGGCGAACTTCTCGCCGCTGGACAACTCCACCGTGCCGCGGAGGCTGCTGCTGTGGGTGGAGGCCGCCACGCTGGTCATCCAGGGAGCGGCATGGTTCACGGTACTGGCCGCCGGGCCGGAGTTGCCGGCCGACGCGGCCACGAAGATTCCTGCCGCCGCGGCATTCAAGAAGGCGATGGACACCGGGTCCACCGTCGAGTTGTTGGTGCCGGAGATGGAGTAGCTCAGGACGTCGACGCCGTCCCTGATGGCATCCTCGATGGCCTCCACGCCACTGGAAGCGAAACAGCCGGTGGTTGCCGGGCTGACGCCCTCCCAGCAGACCTTGTAGATGGCGAGCTTCGCCGCGGGAGCAACACCCGATCCCTTGCCGAAATCCCTGCCGCCCACTGCCTGGCTGACATCGCTGTTGCCCGCTGCGGTGCTGGCGGTATGGGAGCCGTGGTTGTTGATGTCCACGGGCGAGTACGTTTCCTTCGGCGAGCGCAGGCCCGGAGGGACGGCGGCCTTGAACGCTGCGTCGTAGTAGCGGGCACCAATGACCTTGCTGTTGCATTCAGTTCCGGCGAATTGGTCGCCCGCCTGACAGACGCCGGCGAATGTGCTTCCGTCCGCCTTCAGCATGGTGATCTGGTTTCCGGCCGACAGGTACGGTTCGCCCACGTGGGGGGCTCCGGACAGCGGCTTCACCTGTTCTCCGGCAAAGAAGGGATTGCCCGGCGTGTAGCCCGTATCGAGTACGCCCACCACCGTGCCCTTGCCCGCGTTGGCGTCGCCGCCAAACTGTTCGGCCCAGACTCCCCCGGGACCCGGCAGGCCCAGGAATTCGGTGCTCGAGTAGTCGATCTTGTACTGGCTGTCCTTAACGACAGCAAGGACGCTTCCGTCCTTGGTTAATGCGTTTGCCTGCTCCGCGGTCAGCTCCGCGCTGAAGCCGTTCACCGCCAGCGTGTAACTGTCGTCGATGGCCACGCCTTCTGCCGCGGCCAGCCTGCTCTGCTCTGACTCCAGGTGAGCCGAGTAGCGCCGGGACTCAGCACTGTCGGCGTCGAGCTTCCTGCCGTTGGACGCCGCGGTCCCCGGAATGCCCTCGACGCCGCCGGTGTAGGCCGCCAGGGGCCTGTCCTTCAGCATGACGATGTAGCGGCCGGCGTCCAAGGATGGCGTTTCTTCCGCCGCCGGATCGGCGGCCGCCCAGGCGGGAGCCGCCAGTCCCTGGCCGATCATCAGGGAAACACCCAAAGCGACGACGGCTGCGAGGCGGATGGCAGGATTCCTGCTGTGAACGCGGGAGCCGACAGGCGGGTAAGTCATGACAAACTGCCTCCTAGGTTGCCGGACCGGTGGCGTAAACCGGTCCCACCTCCCGGATGTATCCGTCCACATCGGCGCAACGTGGGCGTGAGGCCATACATCCAGTGATGGGAGAAACATACCGGAGTGGGGCTGCGGAATCGAGGTCTTCCGGACAGATTTAATCTCCGCGCCCGCCAGTCCCGGGTTCCTCAGACGGCCGCAGCCCGGGACCCCGGGCCGAACGGCAGGGTTCATCGTGGGCCTCCGGCGATAGAATGGACCAAAATGAGGAGGACCGGCAATGCGTAAGGCATGGATTCACGCACTCGTTCTGCTATCCGTTGCCGGTCTCGCCGCATGTTCCCCTGGCGGCGGGGGCGGCCCGACTCCTTCGCCCTCGGCCACTTCGAGCACCGCCGGTCCCACGGCCGAGCCGTCGCCTGACGCTGAAACAACTGTCCCGGCCCCCTCGCCGCCGCCGACCGCGGCGCCAGCAACGTCCGGTCCGGGCAAGGGAAACGCCGAGCTCGCCATCATGGTCAAGCCGTCGGAATCGGAAGCGGCCCTGAACTACACCCTGGTATGCAAGGACGGCGTTCCGACGGCTGAAAGCAGCCATCCCTCGGCCGCGGCGGCCTGCACCGCGCTGAAGGAGAACCCTGCCGTGCTGAGCCCTGCACCCCGGGGCACGGACCAGGCCTGCACCCAGCAGTACGGCGGCCCGCAGGAGGCCACCGTCACCGGGATCGTGGATGATTCCCCGGTGGATTCGTCCTTTGCCCGCAGGGATGGCTGCGAGATCGGCCTGTGGAATGCGGCCAAGGACATCCTGGGGTCCGCGGGCGGAGCTTCCTAGGCTGATGCAGATTTTGAAGCACGGGCGGCAAACGGTGCTGCCGGCGGACACCTGGAAACACCACGAAGCGGACCACCAGGCCCGGGTCAGGCGCTATGCCGACCCCTACCTTGCCCGCCGCTCCGCGGGCAGGAAACACCCCGTTGAGGATTTCCTCTTCACTTACTACACGCAAAAGCCGGGCCAGCTCCTGCGCTGGCACCCGGGTGCCGGAGTGGTCCTTGTGGGGGCCGGGGCCGCCGCCCGCGCCGATTGGAAGTACTACCGGATGCTCGACGACGGCGACCTCGCCGCCGCCGGCCTGTCTCCCGGGACCACCGCGGCAACCGTTGACCTCACAGCCTTTCTGGCCGAACGCAAGGAGGCACTGCAGTTCGCCGAAATCATCCTGCGCGGCACGGCATCGCGGCCTGCCCAGTTTGGCTGCTTCGGCCTGCACGAGTGGGCGATGGTGTACCACCAGGACAAGTTTGAGCTGCGCCACGAATACCTGCAGCTGCGCCTCGGGTCACAGGGCACTGACCGTGTAGTGGAGGACAACCGGATCCGGTGCTCGCACTTCGACGCCTTCCGCTTCTACACGCCGGATGCCACGCCCCTGAACGAACTCACTCCGAGCCGGGACAATCAGCGCGCCATGGAGCAGCCGGGGTGCCTGCACGCCAACATGGACCTCTATAAATGGGCGTACAAGCTGGCGCCGGCCCTGCCCAGTGAACTTGTTATGGATTGCTTCGAACTGTCCTGGCGGGTCCGCGCCATGGACATGCAGGCCTCACCGTACGACCTCGAGGAGTGGGGTTACCCGCCCATCCCGATCGAAACGGCCGCCGGCAAGGCGGAGTACGTTGAACACCAGCGGGCGTTCTCCATGGAGGCGCAGGTGCTGCGGGGGCGGTTGCTCGAGGCCTTGGCACCACTGATCGCCCAGGTCCGGGGCAGCTGATGACCGCCGACGTGGATCTGACCGTCCGGTTGACCGAGGCGCCGGGGGCCCCGGAGCACGAGTTCCGCCTTGTTGTGCGCCACGGAGTAGTGCCGCAGGCCGCCGCAATGAAAGGGTCAACCCTGCCGGACCCTGCTGCGGCGCTGGCCGCCGTCGAGCGTTTCGGCGACGAAGTGTTCTTCGTGCCCCGGCGGCGGGACATGATGTGCACCCAGCAGTACGGAGGCCCGCAGGTGGCCATAGTTACGGGAACGTTCCACGGCCGTCCGGTCCACAGCCGGTTCAGCCTGACCGACGGCTGTGAGATTGCGCGTTGGCGATCGCTCGCCCCGCTGTTCGGCGGCACGCCTGGATCCACCGGCCAGACCTGACAGGAACGTCCCGGGAGCCTTGCGGCTGCCGGGACGTTCCTGGTGACGCTGTTTACTGATGGTGTTCCGGACTAGGTTCCCGGTACCGCGTCAACGGCCGTGACCGCCGGGGCACCGGCCGGGGCGGGCGCCGTTTCGGTGCCCACCTTGACGTTGATCCACGTCCTGATCCCGTTTTCCCCCAGGCTCAGCCGGCCCAGGTAGGATCCCGATGCCAGGCCGGTCCAGTTGGCTGTGGCCGTGGTGGCCGTGCCGTTGGGGGCAACGATCGGGTTCGGGGTGACAGTCAGGTTCCCGGAATTGCCGAGGAACGAGGCAGCCTGGACATGCGCGGAGGCGGGCCCGTTGTCCGGGGTGGAGTACAGGTTCGCCACGAGGTAGTAAGTGCCTGCGCGGGGCGCTTCCAGGTCCAGGAACTCGCTGGCCGACGCCGTTGCCACCTGGGTTGCCACGAGGCCTCCGTTTCCGTTGGGTGCGTAAACCACCATGTCCCAGTCGACGTCGTCCGTTTCGGCCTGGATGCCCAGACGCGCGAAGGTCGCGCCCGCCGGCACCTCCACTTTAACGACGGCGTTGTGTTCGTCATTCTTTGCGGCGTAGGCGCCGGGTGTCTTGGTGATGGCCGTCTCGGACAGCGGCGCAAGCCCTTCAACACCCACCGCTATGGGCGAATCCGAGCCGGAGACGAGGTCCATGGTTCCGCTGCCCGTGCCGGTAGCGGAACTGAAGGAGAACGACGGCGCAATCTGGGCGTCCACCGGGCGGACCGCAATGGGCGAGCTGACGGTGCGCGGCCCCTTCCACGTCAGCGTGCCCGTGGTGAACTTGCCCACCGGAGCGCTGACATTCTTGATGGTGATGGTCACCTCACGGGTCTGCCCCGCCTTGGCGAAGTTAAGCACCTGCGGCTCCACATGGACACTGACACCGGGCATGTCCACTGCGGGCCGGTAGCTGCCCGGGACCAGCGCGGTGAGCTGGCGCTTGACCTGGATCTCGCCCACGAGGCTGCCCAGGGCAATGGAGGGCAGGTTGAGGTCGCGAGCGGCAATGCTGCCGGCCTGGGGTGCTCCGGTCGCCACGCCCTGGCCGTTCAGGAAGGCCAGCCACTGCTTGATGTTCGAGTTGTAGACAAGCCCCGGATCCAGCACGCGCGTGGCGTCAATGTGCCCTGCGCCGCCCTCGAACGGGTTCCGGTTCGGAGTGCCGTCCGCGTTGACCAGCGGGTAGGCGGTGGTCATCATGGCGGACTTGACCATGGCAGGCGACCACGTGGGCTGCTTGCTGAGCACCAGGGCTCCGAATCCCGCAATGTGCGGGGCAGCCATGGAGGTTCCGGACATGAAGCCGAACTGTGCGCCGTTGTTGCCGATGGTGGAAACGCCCGCGAGGACGTTCACGCCGGGAGCGGAGATGTCCGGCTTCAGGAGGTCCCCGCCGGAGGCCAGGCTCGGGCCTCGGGAGGAGAAGCCGGCCACCTGGGGTGCCGGCGGCAATGGCTCGCCGGTGAGGTCCCCCTTGACGAGGCTCACCGTAAGCGCCGGGTTGGCAGAAAGCTTGGACTTCAGTTCCAGGCTCTTGGGGGCATTGACGTGCACGGTGGGCACGACGTGGTTGTCCGCGTCCTCGGAGCTGGAGGCCAGGTTGACCAGGACCATGCCAACGCCGCCCTTCGCCTGGACCTCAAGGCTCTTCGCCGTCCGGTCCACAACACCGCGGTCACAGACCACCACCTTGCCGGTGACCTTGGCGGCGTCCAGCGTTCCCGGGCCGCAAAGGTTCGCGGCAGAAGGCGCATCCGGGGCAGCTGCGTCGGCGGCCACTACCACGGCTGCGTCCTTGACTTCAGACTTCATGATGGACGCGCCCCGGAACATGCTGCCGTCGGATACCTTCACCGTGCCGAGCAGGTCGCTGGGGAAAGTCGATGCCGCGACGGTGGTCAGCCACGGCGAGGCGTGGTTCACGGTGGACACGGCGGGGCCGGAGTTGCCTGCCGATGCCGAAACGAACACGCCTGCGGCAGCCGCGTTCAGGAACGCCAGGGCCACGGGATCCGTCGTGCTGTTGGTGTTGCCGGAAATTGAGTAGTTCAGGACATCCACGCCGTCCTTGATGGCTGCGTCAACGGCTTCGACCGAGGCGGAGGAGTAGCAGCCGCCGGTGTTGGGATTATCGTCTTCCCAGCAGACCTTGTAGACGGAGACCTTGGCGGCGGGGGCAACGCCGGAGCTCGTGCCGAAGCTGGCGCCGTCGATCACCTGTTCCACGTTGGCGTTGCCGGCGGCGGTGGTGGCCGTGTGTGTGCCGTGGCTGCCCACGTCCACCGGGGAGATCAGTTCCTCCGGGGCGCGGTGTTCGGGTGCCACGTACTGACGGAAGGAGTCGGCGAAGTAGCGGGCGCTGACCACCTTGGAGTTGCAGAGGGTTCCGTCGAAGGAGGCCCCTGATTCGATGCCCTTCTGGCATTCGCCCTGGAAGGTCGTGCCGTCCGACTTGAGCATGGCGATCTTGCCGTCCGCGGTGAGATACGGAACGCCCACCTGTGCCTTGCCCTTGAGCGGCTGCACTGGATCCCCCCGCAGGAAGGGGTTGTCCGGGGCGTAGCCGGAGTCGATCACGCCGACCACCACACCCTTGCCGGCGCCGGATTCGCCGCCGAACTGCTTTGCCCAGGCGCCGTCGCTGCCTGTGAGCTTCAGGAAGTCGGTGGTGGTGTAATCCGGTGCGTTCTCCACGTCCGGTGCCACCACCAGCACGTTGCTGTCCTTGGCAAGCTCGGCAGCCTGCACCGCGGTGAGCTCGGCCACGAAGCCGTTGAGCGCGCCCGTGAACTGCTTGGACGGGGCGACGCCCTGCCTGGCCGCGACGTCCCGCTGGGCCTTGCGGAGGTGCGCGTCGTAGGCCTTGTAGTTCTGGCTGCCGGAATCAAGTTTGCGGCCCTGTTGCGGCTTGGTTGCCGCGATGCCGGCCGTTCCGCCGTCGTACGCCGCCGCAGCCTTCTCGGCGAGGACCACGATGTAGCGGCCGTCTTTGTAGTCTGTCGGGTTGACGTTTTTGGCCTGTTCGACTCCGCCGGTTTCGGTGGGCGCCGCGGTAGCGGGACCCACTGCGACGGAGGAGAGAAGCAGCGGGAGGCCAACAGCCAGCGCTGCCGCCTTCCGGAGTCCCCCGACCCGGACAAGGCTTGTTCCTTTTGATTTCACGAGCGACTGAAACCTTTCATGAGGTACGGGTCCGGCGGTGCGGCCGGTCTCGGTCAGCTGGGAAAGAGGCAGCCGGACTGACAGTTCCTGTCATCCGGCGAGACCAGCCGTGTCAAACAGTACAGAGTGAGAGCCGAATATGACATAGGACACAACAGTCGTTGTACTTTTGTCATTCGAGGCTCGGGCCGGGCACAGCCAGAAGCCCTGGAAGGGAAAACCGCGACGGCGGGCGGGCGGTTCCCCGCCGGCCCGCCGCCACGGTTCACTACGCGGTCACCATGCTTGCTCCACGTCAGCCGATGGACCCTTTCGGCGTGACCTGAAGTCGGTCAAAGGAAACCTGCTGCCCCTCGGAATCCAGGACCACCACGTCGTCCCGCCCGTTCTGCACGGTGGAGGGCAGGAGGAACTCCACAGTGTCCGCCGTAGTGGGAAAGATCCAGCCGAGGCGGAAGCCGTGCTTGTTCAGGTAGACGTAATACCACTGGCCGTAGGGAAGGCCGCGGAGCGTCACCTTCTCGCCGTTACGGTATTTTTCGTTGGTGCCCAGGTCGACGGGCGGAACCTGACCGTCGAAATCCTGGACCGTCAACGCCGGAACGGCCACCGGTTTGGCCGGCTGGAGCCGCAAAGCCACCGCTTCGGCCTGCACGTCAACGCGCACCTTCCGCGACCCGTTGGATGCAGAGGCGGCAAACGGAGAGGCAGGCAACTGGCCGGCCGCGATATCTGCGGGGGTCAGGATGTGCACCCGGGTTGCTGTTGCTGTTTCCCCGATGCCCAGCCTGTCCACTGAAATGCCGGCATCCGGAGCCGTGACGTTGGTCAGCGCGACGTTGCCGGCGTTTCCCACGCCATAGGTGTAGGTGACGGAATCCCCGGCACTCGCGTAGCGGTCGCCGTCGGCATCGGTCCATTCAGCCGAGACCGTGCCGTCCAGCTTCGGGGTCCGGACCGCGAGGTCCACTTCGCCGCCGTCCACACGGTATTCCCGGCTGCTCTGCCCGGACGCAGCAACTGTCCAGGTGGAGTCGGCACGGAAGAATCCTTCCTCCGCCTCTTCCCGGGTCACGGCGTGCCGCGGTGTGGAGCATGCGTAGGATCCTGCCGCGGCAAGGTTGAGCCATCGGCAGTTTCCCGAACCCGGGGGTACGAGGGGTGAGAAATTGCCGGCAGTCGGCACAAAGTCCGCGGCCAGGGGGCCGGTGTTGCTGACGGTAAACGTGTAGGGCACCTGCTCGCCGGCGGCGTACGGCTGCGCGGCGAGGTCACGTCCGGCATCATTCCGGGCACCGGTGATCGATCCGGCCAGCAGGCCATCCCGCAACGGTACGGCCGCTCCCTTGAAGGACACTGCCTTCGTCAGTGCCGTATTGCCGGAGGCCGTGACGGTGAACTCAGCCACAGGGACGAGGTAGCCGCGCGCTATGTCTTGAGGAGTGAGCGTGTGCTTCGGTGTGGTGCAGTTGTAGCTGGCACCGGCGGCAAGGTTGTTGTACCGGCAATTAGGGGCCGACGGCGGCAGGAACCCGGTCTCGAAGGTCCCGGAAACGGGGACTGCATTGGACGTGACGTTCGACGTGCTCTTGACCGCGAAGGTGTAAGACAGCACCTCGCCTTCCTTATACGGGTTCGCCGCCACGTCCCGTGCCGGCGCTGAGCCGGCGACGGTCAGGCCAACCTGGGGGGCTACCGGGCTGTTGGCAACGAACGTGTACTGGGACACCTTTCCGTCGGCCGTGGTGAAAGCCGCATTGAGGGATGTTGGACCCGAAGCTCCGGCCGGCGGCGTGAGCTGGACGTTCACCGTGGCAGAGCTACCCGGTGCGAGGTCAGGAACGTCCACCGTGGCGGCGGACCATCCCGTTGGCGTATAGATACTGGCACGGGCGCCGGACAGGACATGGGCTTCCTGGTTGGTAACCGTCACCGGGACCTGCTGCGCAACACCGGGCGCAATGGTTTGTGCGGGCACGTTCACAGGAGCGCAGACATAGTTCAGCCATGCGTCGTCGAAACTGGCGAACTGCATGTTGTCCGTGTAGTTCGCCTCGTACAGGACGCCGAACTTGCCGTCGGCCAGGCGGGTAATGGTTGAATACGCGGAGAAGCCTGGACGGATGGTGCGGACACCGGGCCACGTTGCTCCGTCGTCACAGGACACGCGCGCCGAGACGTTTTCCCTGGCGGTCTTGGAGTTGGAATTGGTGAAGATCAGCTTCCTTGCCTCGGCAGAGCCCTCCGGTGCGGCCGGGTACATCCGGGAGATTGACCCGTTGTTGGCAGGGTCCGGCAGTTCAGTGTCCTGCGTGACCGGTCCGTAGCTGGCGCCGCCGTCGGTTGACACGGCCACTTTGCGGTAGCCGCCGTTCGCGCTGTCCCTCGAATTCAGCAGCACCCTGCCGTCGGAGAGTTCCACGGTCTTGTTCTCGTCCATGCGGTCGCCGATCGGGGCCCCTTTGTGCCACGTTGCGCCATGGTCATCCGAGTAGACGCTGTAGGCCTGGAAGAGTTCCGAACCGTTGGCTTGACGCACGTAACCCGAGTACTGCTGAATCAACCGGCCTTTGTGTGCGCCATATTTGAGCTGGATCCCCTCACCGGACGCCGCGAAGTTGGTGCGTACGTCACCCGGCTGCGGGTTGGTCTTACTGCTTCCGGGTTTCGTGACGTTTGTGATGAACCGGGGCTGGCTCCAGGTGCGGCCTTCGTCGGCGGACTCCACCACGGCAGAGGAAATGACATTCCTGTCGGCGTCGTCGTTGCCGTAAGTGCTGGCAGAGAAGCCGGCGTCCTTTGAGTAGACGAACAGGGCGAACACTTTGCCCGCCTCTGCGTCGTAGATGTACGACGGATCACTGAACCCGTATTTGGGGCCGCTGGCGTCAGCCACATGGCCGGCAGCGATGACGGTCAAAGGACCCCACGTTGCGCCGCCGTCGATGCTGCGGCGCTGCACGATCGAGTTCGGGTTCGGCGCGTCGGCCGAGCTCCCGGGCCTGCCGTCCCACGCTGCAAGTACAACGTCGTTCCCGAGGTAGGTGAGCGCGGGAATACGGTAGAAGAAATTGTCGGCCGTCCGGTCTGCGGCAATGTTCGCTTCGGCGAAGGTGCCCGGGGCGGCTGCCGGATTGGAGGGCGGAGCCGGCTCGGCCCTGGCCGGCAACCCGGGCCCCGCGATCAGCGCCATCCCAAGGATCCCTGCGGCGGCCACCCGGCCCACGGAGCCGGCTTTGCCGGCCGGCTGCCTCTTTTTGAGTTTCAAATCCACTGTCCTTTCAGGTCGCCGCCCTGGGGCAGCAGTGCGAACACGTGCGGGTCATGCGGTTTATCCCACATGCCACATACAACGTCCTACAACCTTAGGGTGCAGTGAATCACATTGACCAGAGGTGTCAGGCGACTATTTTGCGGCCCTCATGCCGCCGGGCGTGCGGCTACTGGCGGGGCGTGCGGACCACTTCGCTGATCCAGGCACGGGTCTTCTCGTCAATGGGGCCGGCCACATTTGTTTCCCTGGCGGCGCGATCGGCTTTGATCTTCTGCATCACCATTCGACCCAGCCCAGCAAACACTGCGGCGGCCATGACCGGAAGTAGTACGGATTTGGGTTTCTGAGCCATGCCGCAATCCTACTGAGCGTGCCAGCGCGCCACCAGAGCCGCCGTCGTGCTTCACCCTCCGGTGAGTGCCCCATTTCACAGTCAGCCCGCGAATGCGGCCTGACGCATTCCGCCCGGTAGAATGGGCAAGCAAGCTCGCGGAGCGCTCGTTCCCGCTGTCTTATGTTTGGAGTCCGCAGTGGCTGTAAATACAGCAGCAGACCAGCGTGAGACGGCACCACTCCGCTGCGCCCTTACCCAACGCTCACGCACAGGAGTTGCCGGATGCCCCGGATCGTTGTCGACGTCATGCCCAAGCCCGAGATTCTGGACCCGCAGGGGAAGGCCATCGTGGGTGCACTCCCCCGGCTGGGCTTCACTGCCTTTAGCTCTGTCCGCCAGGGCAAGCGCTTTGAACTCACTGTCGACGGCGAGGTGACCGAGGAGATCCTGGCCCAGGCCCGGAACGCCGCAGAAACCCTGCTGTCCAACCCCGTCATCGAGGATGTCGTCAACGTCGAGGTCGTCGAGGCCTGAAATGACTGAACTCCCCCTGATTGGCGAGGCGGTAGCCGTTGCGGCCAACCCCCGGCTCGCTGGCGCCCGAATCGGCGTCGTCACCTTCCCCGGAACCCTGGACGACCGCGACGCCGCCCGCGCGGTCCGACTGGCAGGCGCCACCCCGGTGGAACTCTGGCACGCAGACACCACCCTTGGCGACGTTGACGCCGTCGTGATTCCCGGCGGTTTCTCCTACGGCGACTACCTCCGCGCCGGCGCCATTGCACGCTTCGCGCCGCTGATGGCAAAAATCATCGACGCCGCAAACTCGGACGCCAAGCTGCCGGTCCTGGGCATCTGCAACGGCTTCCAGATCCTCACCGAGTCGCACCTGCTGCCCGGCTCGATGATCAAGAACGACCACCTGAAGTTCATGTGCCGCGACCAGGTCCTGCGCGTGGAAAACAACACCACCGCCTGGACCAGCGACTACGCCGCCGGCCAGGAAATCACCGTTCCGTTGAAGAACCAGGACGGGCAGTACATCGCCGATGAGAAGGTCCTGGACGCCCTTGAGGCCGAAGGCCGCGTGGTGTTCCGTTACGTGGGCTTCAACCCGAACGGCTCCCGCCGCGACATCGCCGGTATCTCCAACACCGCCGGCAACGTGGTGGGCCTCATGCCGCACCCCGAGCACGCCGTAGAGGCCGGCTTCGGCCCGGCATCCCTCGACGGCATCGGCGGCTCGGACACCGACGGCCTCGGTTTCTTCACCTCCGTATTGAACAAGATTGTGGGAGGCGCAAAGTGAGTACCTCAGCTGAAACCGTCAGCAAGAAGTTCAACATCGACACCGTGGAGAACGCGGCCAAGACCCCCGACGTCGAACTCCCCTGGGCCGAACTGGGCCTGAAGCAGAACGAGTTCGACGAGGTCGTCAAGGTCCTGGGCCGCCGCCCGACCGGCGCCGAGCTCGCCATGTACTCCGTGATGTGGAGCGAACACTGCTCCTACAAGTCCTCGAAGAACCACCTGCGCCAGTTCGGCGACAAGGTGACGGACGAGATGAAGAAGGACATGCTGGTGGGCATCGGCGAAAACGCCGGTGTCACCAACCTGGGCGACGGCTGGGCCGTGACGTTCAAGATCGAGTCCCACAACTCGCCGTCGTTCGTTGAGCCCTACCAGGGCGCCGCAACGGGCATCGGCGGCATCGTCCGCGACATCATCTCCATGGGTGCCCGCCCGGTGGCCGTGATGGATCCGCTGCGGTTCGGCGCCATTGACCACCCGGACACCGCACGCGTCATGCACGGTGCCGTGGCCGGTATCGGCGGCTACGGCAACTCCCTGGGCCTGCCCAACATCGGCGGCGAAATGGTCTTCGACTCCGTGTACCAGGGCAACCCGCTGGTGAACGCGCTGGCCGTCGGCGTTATGCGCCACGAGGACATCCGCCTGGCCAACGCCTCCGGCAAGGGCAACAAGGTAGTGCTGTTCGGTGCACGCACCGGCGGCGACGGCATCGGCGGCGCCTCCGTGCTGGCCTCCGAGTCCTTCGACGACACCAAGCCGTCCAAGCGTCCCGCCGTCCAGGTGGGCGACCCGTTCGCCGAGAAGGTCCTGATCGAGTGCTGCCTCGAGCTGTTCAAGGGTTCCCTCGTTGAGGGCATCCAGGACCTCGGCGCCGCGGGCATTTCCTGCGCCACCTCCGAGCTCGCCTCCAACGGCGACGGCGGCATGGAAGTCGAGCTGACCTCCGTGCTGCTGCGCGATCCCACGCTGACCCCGGGCGAGATCCTGATGTCCGAGTCGCAGGAACGCATGATGGCGGTGGTGACCCCCGAGAACGTCGCCGCCTTCGAAGCCGTCATGGACAAGTGGGCCGTGGAGTACTCCTGGCTGGGCGAGGTGACCGACACCGGCCGCCTGATCATCACGTGGGAAGGCGAGGTCATTGTCGACGTCGACCCGCGCACCGTGGCGCACGACGGTCCGGTCTATGACCGCCCGTTTGCCCGCCCGGAATGGCAGGACGCCGTTCAGGCCGACGCTTTCACCGGGTCCGTGCAGGATGCCGGCCGCCCTTCCGCTCCCAAGGAACTGGCCGCCGCCGTCACCGAGCTCATTTCTTCGCCGAACATGTGCGACAAATCCTGGATCACCAACCAGTACGACCGTTACGTCGGCGGCAACACCGCCATGGCGTTCCCGGACGACGCCGGCGTGGTTCGCGTTGACGAGGAAACCGGCCTGGGCGTGGCCCTGGCCACTGACGCCAACGGCCGCTACACCTACCTCGACCCGTACCACGGCGCACAGCTCGCGCTGGCCGAGGCGTACCGCAACGTCGCCACCTCCGGCGCGGTGCCGATGGCCGTCAGCGACTGCCTGAACTTCGGTTCCCCCGAGGACCCGGACGTCATGTGGCAGCTCGCCGAGGCCATCCGCGGCCTGTCCGACGCCTGCATGGTGCTGGGCGTCCCGGTCACCGGCGGCAACGTCTCGCTGTACAACCAGACCGGGACCACGCCCATTCACCCCTCCCCCGTGGTGGCCGTGCTGGGCAAGCTCGACGACGTCGCCCGCCGCACGCCGTCGGGCTGGAAGGAAGACGGCCAGGCCATCTACCTCCTGGGCACCACGGCGGCAGAACTGGACGGCTCCGAGTGGGCCAACCTGCGCGGCCACCTTGGCGGGCAGCCGCCGAAGGTTGACCTCGCTGCCGAACGCGCGCTGGGTGAAATCCTGATCAACGCCTCCCGCGACGGCATGGTGGACTCCGCGCACGACCTCTCCGAGGGCGGCCTCGCGGCAGCCCTGGTTGAGTCCGCGCTGCGCTACGGCGTGGGTGCACGGATTGCCCTGCAGGACGTCATGGACCGTGACGGCGTGGACCTCTTCACGGCGCTGTTCTCCGAGACCCAGGGCCGCGCCATTGTTGGCGTGCCGCGCTCCGAGGAAGTCCGCTTCACGGACATGTGCACCGCCCGCGGCTTCGCCCACGCCCGCATCGGCGTGGTGGACGCAGCAAGCGGCCAGCTGGAGATCAACGGCGTGGAGACCATGAACCTCGACGCCCTCCGCGAAGCCCACGAAGCCACCCTGCCGAAGTACTTCGGCTAGGCACTCTCATCGATTGCTCCGTACCCGCCGTTTTGAACCCTCAGAACGGCAGTTACGGAGCAATCGTTGCTTAACGCCCGGGCCGCCAACCCGCTTGGATCAGCGCGGTGCGAACCTTGGACACCGCCGGCCTGGCGCCGTCCAGCATATGCCGTTTGGAAATTCGAACCTCCGCCCATCCCAGCATCTCGTAGGATTCAGAACGGGCAATGTCCCGGACGATTTGCACCTCGTCGCCATGATGCTCTCCTTCGTACTCGATCCCGATCCGGTACTTGCGGTATGACAAGTCAGGCTCGTGATGGCGGCGGCCATCGTCGCCGATGATCGGTACGTTCAGCTCCGGCTCCGGCAGCCCGGCCCGCACCAGGGCCAGCCGAAGGACCGTTTCCTGCGGTGAGTCGGCGCCCACCCTGATGAGCTTGATCGCTTCCTTTGCCTTGCGTAATCCGCGCTTTCCCTTGTGCCTGTCAATCATCCGCTGGAGGTCGGCCAAAGTGCAGAGCGGCATGTCCCTGTCCTCAAAGTCTGCCCGCGGCACCCGAACACAGCTGTCGCCCATGGCCACGAGCTCGTCCACTGACAGCATCTCCGCCATGTCCAGCCAGGTCCGCTCCGGAGTGGTCACGGATATCCCCTCAACTGTGGTGACCTCGTCGCTGTAGAGCTTCATCCGGTGCACGATGACATGCGGCCGATTGAGATGAGCTTCGCCCTCAGGCCTGATGACATGAAACATGTCCTGCGATCCCTTCTGCTGACGCCGCGGCAGCACGAAGAGTTCCGCCGCTGTGAGGTGCGATGCGGCGCATCGCTCGTTGACCTCAATGAAGGGCCGCACCCTGATACTCAACGGGAGGTCCGCCGTCGCGCTTTCCGCGCGTATTCCCTTCCCGAGGCGATGCAGGGAGCTGTGCCGCAGCCGTTTGGGTGACACTCCGGCCCGCGCCGCGTCCGTCACGGTGAAGGGTCGATCCTGAAAATCATCCGGCAACGGACGTGCAGTCTTCATGGGTTCATGAGAGCAGAATGCCGCCGCGCCCGCAGAAGTTATCCACACGGCCCATCGATTGCTCCGTAGCGGCCGTTTTGGGGTGTCAAAAGGGCCCGTGCGGAGCAATCGATGAGTCAGTCGTCGCTGCGGAGCTCGCGTTGCCTGGCGCTGAGGAGTTCTAGTTCGGGGCGGTTGGCAACGAAGCGTTCGACGGCGGTGAGCACCTCCACGAGGTGCGCCCGGTCTGCTGCAACCAGCCCGGCGCCAAGCTGCGTGCGCCGGTACTGTTCGTGGTCCCCCACCTCGGCCACGGAAACCTCAAAGCGGCGCTTCAGCTCCGCCAGCAGCGGCCGCACCACGGAACGCTTCTCCTTGAGGCTGTGAACGTCGCCCAGGAGAATGTCGAACTCAATCCATCCGATCCACATGGGGCGGTCCTTCCCGGGCGGCTAGGCGATGGTGAGTTCGCCCATGCGGTCCCAGCCGTCGCCGTCGAGCTGGCGGCTGATGATGCGGGGCGTCTCAGCGAGGGCCTGGGGCATGTCCGCCATCGCTTTCTGGAAGTGTGCGCTATTGACGTGGTCGCCGGCGGCATCGTCCTTGAAGGCTTCCACGAGGACAAACTCGTTGGGGTCCTCCACGCTGCGGGACCAGTCGAACCACAGGTTGCCGGGCTCCTGACGCGTCGCCTGGGTGAAGTCCTTCACCAGGCCCAGCCACTTATCCGACCAGTCCGGCTTGACCTTGAACTTGACGACAATGAAGATCACGGGGTTATGCCTTTCGTTGTTTTTCTAGGGCTCGTTGTCTTTCTACGGCCGGCCGGCGGCGAGGGAATGCTGGCACTCCTCGATCGCCTCACGGGCCCATTCCTGCTGCTGGGGTGTGCCGACACGTTCCGCCCACTGTTCGGCAAGCTGGAACTCGACCAGGGCCTCGGTGAAGCGGCCGCCCTGGTGCAGCGTCCAGCCCAGGTTGTTGTGCAGCGAGACCATCCACCGCCTGGTCCGAGGGTCGTGCACCGTGGAAGCATACTCGAGGGCACTGCGGGTCCAGGACTCGGCGTGCTCAGGGTCCGCGATCGCCAGCATGTGCAGCGCGTCGACGGCCAGGAATTCCTCACTGAGGTGGTCCGCCAGTTCGGCGGCCTGTTCAAACAGCGGCACGGCCATCGCGGCATGCCCGCTGGAGTTCAGCAGGCGGCCCCGCTCCAGGAGCACGCGGACGGCCACGGTGGGCTCGTCGGCGTCGATCGCGTCCAGGAGTGCGTCGGCTTCCTCGTAGCGGCCCTGCAGTCCGATGGCCCGCCCCACCTGGGTGGCGAGCTCGGCCCGTTCATCGGCGTCGTAATTTTCGTCTGTGGCAGCCGTCCGGAAACGGGCTTCCGATCCTGCGGGGTCGTCGAAGTTCCACAATTGGTCAAGGGTTTTCTGTTCCAGCATCCACCTGCTCCTGATCAGCTTTCACCTGCGGCCAGTTCGTGCGCACTCCCAATGTATCGGGAAGTGACGTGTCTTTGTGCGCGTGCCGTGACGGCGCTGCCGGCCGCGTAAAACCAGTTGGAGGGCCGGCTGAAGGCAGTGATCTTCAGGAACACACGCCCCTGACCGTCCAGTTCCACTTCAAAGGCTTCCTCGCCCCGCACCGGATGGCCGGACAGCGTGCCGTACCCGAAACCGGCGCTTTGCGGGCCGTCGCCGGGCACCGGCCGGCGCACCCACACCACCTCGCAGGGCGCGTTGATCCGGAAAGGCCCGACGCCGAATCCGCTCACTACGCGGGCGCCGGGCACCACGACGTCGGAGTCGGCGCGGACCCGCAGCCCGGACCGTTTCTGCAGCTGCCAGGCCAGGATCCCGTGGGCCACCCGCCGGTAGAGTGCCGCACCCTCGCCGAGGTACGCCTGGGTCACCAGCCAGGGGATGCCGTCCGGCGGCCGTCCGTGTTCGGTGGAACCAACGCCAGGGTAATCCAGGCTGCCCCGGGCGACGCGGCTGACGCGGCCGGCACCGCGACGGCTCTTCATGTGCCCTCACCCCGGGCGAGCCCGGCCCATCCCAGCTGTTCGCGCTGCTTCCGGCTCATTGTTGCCACCACCAGATCGTAGGAGTCCTCCACCATGTCCCGGATCATGTCATCCGGCAGCGATCCGTCCAGCCGGACCCCGTTCCAGTGCGTCTTGTTCATGTGCCAGGCGCCGGTAATTCCCGGATGGATGGCCCGGAGCTGTTCTGCCAGCGCAGGCTCGCACTTGAGGCTCACGGACCAATCTTCAGAATCCATCGCGGATGCGGCGAACATCTTGGCCTCCTGCCGTGAACCGCCCGCCACGGCTGCCCGCACCTTGAAAACGGAGGTTTCCGGGCCGAACGGAAAGTCTTCGAAGGCGCCGGGGAAGCTCAGGCAGATCTTCCGGAGGGTGTCAACGTCCATGGCACGAGCCTATCCGGCGGCAGGGATAAACCGCAGGTGCTAGATGCCCACGCGCCAGCCTTCGCGGGCCGGGCACGAGTTGACCACCACGTCCAGTCCGGCGGCCTTGGCACGCTCAACGGCAGCGTCGTCGAAGACACCGAGCTGCAGCCACACCGCCTTGGCGCCCACCGCGATGGCCTGGTCGATGACAGCACCCACATTGTGGGAGTTCACAAAACAGTCCACGACGTCGATCGGGTGCTTTTCCGCGGGGATGTCCGCCAGGGACCGGTAACCCTTCTCCCCGTGAACGTCATCGCCGGGGAGGTTGACCGGAATGATTTCCATGCCCATCCGGTCACGGATGTACAGGGAGACGTCGTACGCCGAGCGCCACTCATTGGTGCTCAGGCCGACGATTGCCCAGGTGCCTTTGGTTCGCATGAGTCGGGCAATGACTGCCGGATCGTTAACGTGGGACATGCATCAACCTTACTCCTGCGGACTTTGCGGACAATTCTCGAATATGTGAATGAAATAGGGTCGGTGCACGTGGGATGACCGAATATGACAGCGCTGAACGCCCGGATTTTGTGAAATCGTGCATCTCGGTTCTAGTAGGTAATGACCATCCCGAGCGGCCGAGAGACCTGGATCGATGAAGCCGCAGCAACCCCGGTGACGTGAGACGACCATTCCCACGAAACCGTTCCTCCTCTTTCTCTTTCGAGGAATTCTTGGAACGAGGGGTGCTACTGCCAGGACCGATGGAGTGCTGTAATGACCCCTGATAGTTCTTCTGCCCTGCCCACCCTTGCCCGGATTCCGTCCGAGGCAACTCCACAAACCACTTCGGACGCGACGGCGATCGAAGCAGGGCTGCGTGACGCGCCCGGCTCCTCTCGCGGCTCTTCGGGATGGTCCCTGACCGAGCCCACGGACGGCGCAGTGCACGGCGTCCCCACTGACGGACCGGCGCGTCACCGCAGTACCACCAACGTAGCGTTCTGGGAAGAACAGGCCCTCCGCCTCGACTGGGCGGCACCGTCCGGCGGAGCCCTCAGCGGAGATGCCAGCGGCAAGCCCTGGCATACCGCGCACCGGCGCGTTCCGGCAGACCTGGAAGCCGGCACCGGACCGGACATCACCTGGTTCGAGGGCGGCAGGCTCAACGTCGCTTACAACTGCGTGGACCGCCACGTTGCCGCGGGCCACGGCACCAAGGTGGCGCTGCACTTCGAAGGCGAGCCGGGCGACCGCCGTGCCGTCACGTACGCCGAGCTTCAGCGCGAAGTGTCCAAGGCCGCGAACGCGCTCCTCGCACTCGGCATCACCAAAGGCGACCGCGTGGTCATCTACCTCCCGGTCATCCCCGAAACCGTCATCATCACCCTTGCCGTGGCGCGTATCGGCGCCATCCATTCCCTGGTGTTCGGCGGGTTCTCCGCGGAGGCGCTGAAGTTCCGGGTGGAGGACACCGGCGCCAAGCTCCTGGTCACCACGGACGGCCAGTTCCGCCGCGGGGTGGCAGTGCCGGTCAAGGACAATGCGGATGCCGCAGTTGCCGGGGACAACGCCATCGAACACGTGCTGGTGGTCAACCGCACCACCCCGGCGGACCAGCTGGCGACGGTCCCCATGACTGAAGGCCGGGACGTCTGGTGGCACGACGCCGTCGGGCAGGCCTCCGAGCTGCACGAAGCGGAGGCGTTCGACGCCGAGACTCCCCTCTTCATCATGTACACCTCCGGAACCACGGGTAAGCCCAAGGGCCTGGTGCACACCTCCGGCGGCTACCTGACGCAGGCGTCCTGGAGCTTCGAGCACCTCTTCAGCAACCCGGACCCGGCGCTCCGCGACCAGGATGTGCACTGGTGCACCGCGGACCTCGCCTGGGTCACTGCCCACACCTACGAGATCTACGGCCCGCTCTCCAACGGCGTCACCCAGGTGATCTTCGAGGGTACGCCGAACACGCCGCATCCGGGCCGGCACTTCGAGATCATCGAACGCTACGGCGTGACGCAGTACTACACAGCGCCCACCCTGGTGCGCTCGCTCATGGGCTGGTTCCCCGACGGCGTCCCGGACAGCTACGATTTGTCCTCCATCCGGATGCTCGGCACCGTGGGCGAAGCCGTCAACCCTGAGGCCTGGCGCTGGCTCCGCCAGAACGTCGGTGCCGGCACCGCACCGGTGGTGGACACCTGGTGGCAGTCCGAGACCGGCGCCACCATCCTCTCTCCCGCACCGACGGACACCGGGTTCAAGCCGGGCTGCGCGGCCCGCCCGCTTCCCGGGGTCAGCACCCGGATCGTGGACGACGCCGGCAACACCGTTCCGCCGGGCGTCCAGGGATTCATTGTGGTGGACTCGCCCGGACCCGCGATTGCCCGTACCGTCTGGGGCAATCCGCAGCGCTACTTCGATTCGTACTGGCGCAAGTATGCGGAGCAGGGCTGGTTCCTCGCCGGTGACGGCGCCAGATACGACGACGACGGCGACATCTGGATCCTGGGGCGGGTGGATGACACCCTCAACGTCTCAGGCCACCTGCTGTCCACGATCGAAATCGAATCGGCCCTCGTCGCCCACCCGGACGTAGTGGAAGCCGGCGTCTGCCCGGTGACTGACCCCAAGACCGGGCACGCCATCGTCGCGTTCGTGGTGCTGAAGGGCGGGGTTCCGACGGAAGTGGCCGCCGAACTCCGGAACCACGTGGCGAAGGAGATCGGACCGATCGCGAAGCCGCGCGACGTCGTCGTGGTTCCCGACGTGCCCAAGACCCGCAGCGGCAAGATCATGCGCAGGCTCCTCACCCAGCTTTTCGAGGGGACCACCCTCGGCGACACCACATCACTCCAGAACGAACCGGCAATCGCCGGCATCCAGGAAGCCCTGGCCGGCTACGCCGCCTCCCTCATTGGGCAGAAGCAGTCTCCCCTCAACGGACAGAAGTAAAGGAACAATCATGAACGACATCAGCAGCGTTGCCCGTCTTTCCGAACCGCTCAAGTTCGCCTACTGGGTGCCGAACGTTTCCGGAGGCCTGGTGGTCTCCACCATCGAACAGCGCACCGGCTGGGACTTCGACTACAACAAAAAGCTGGCCCGGATCGCCGAGGACTCCGGCTTCGAGTACGCCCTGACCCAGACCCGCTACGCCGCCTCCTACGGCGCGGACAAGCAGCATGAAGCCACGTCCTTCAGCCTGGCCCTGCTGGCCGCCACCGAGCGCCTCAAGGTGATCTCCGCCGTCCACCCCGGCATGTGGCACCCCGGCGTGCTGGCCAAGTTCATCATCACCGCGGACCACATCTCCAACGGCCGCGCCGCCGTCAACATCGTCTCCGGCTGGCTCAAGAACGAGTTCACCAACTTCGGCCTGGAGTGGCTGGAACACGACGAACGCTACGTGCGCACCGAGGAATTCATCAAGGTCCTGCGGGGCCTGTGGACCGAGCAGGAGTACAGCCAGTCCGGCAAGTACTACAACATCACCGACTTCACCCTGAACCCTGCCCCGGTGGACGTTCCGGGCCGCGCGCACCCTGAAATCTTCTTCGGCGGCAACTCCACCGCGGCCCAGGCCACCGCCGGCCGCGTGGCGGACTGGTACTTCTCCAACGGCAAGGACCTGGAAGGCTTCAAGGAGAACATCGCGGGCGTGGTTGCTGCCGCAGGAGAAAGCGGCCGCGGCACGGACGGCTCGCTCCCGGCCGCTTTGCCCTCCGCTTTGTCCGCTCCGCGGTTTGGCCTCAACGGCTTCGTCATTGCCCGCGACTCCGAAAAGGAAGCCCGCGACACCCTCCGCGAAATCGTGGAGAAGGCGCACAAGCCCGCCGTCGAGGGGTTCCGGGCCGCGGTCCAGGAAGCCGGTCCTTCCACCAAGGACGGCAAGGGCATGTGGGCCGACTCAAGCTTCGAGGACCTGGTCCAGTACAACGACGGCTTCAAGACCCAGCTGATCGGCACCCCGGAACAGATCGCCGAGCGGATCGTGGAGTACAAGAAGATCGGCGTAAACCTATTCCTCACCGGATACCTGCACTTCCAGGAGGAAGTCGCCGCGTTCGGCCAGGACATCCTGCCGATCGTCCGCGAACTCGAGGCTGACCTCGCCCGCAGGAACGGCACCGAACTGGACCTGTCCGGCACGCCCGTGGCCGCCGACGCGTCAAAAACCACCGGGCTGGTGAACGCGTAATGGCGGACCGCAAGTTCGGCTTCCGCACCCGCGCCCTGCACGCCGGCGGCACACCCGACGCCGAGCACGGCGCGCGGGCCGTCCCGATCTACCAGACCACGTCCTTCGTCTTCAAGGACACCCAGGACGCCGCCAACCTCTTCGCCCTGCAGAAGTACGGCAACATCTACTCCCGGATCGGCAACCCCACGGTGGCGGCGTTCGAAGAGCGCATTGCCTCCTTGGAGGGCGGCATCGGCGCCGTTGCGACGTCGTCGGGCATGGCCGCGGAATTCATTACGTTCGCCGCGCTCACCCAGGCGGGCGACCACATCGTGGCGGCCTCCCAGCTCTACGGCGGCACCGTCACCCAGCTGGACGTCACGCTGCGCCGCTTCGGGGTGGACACCACGTTCGTCCCCGGTACCGATCCGGCGGACTACGCCGCCGCGGTCCGGGAGAACACTAAGGCGATCTTCGTCGAGGTGGTGGCCAACCCGTCGTCCGAAGTCCAGGACCTTGAGGGGCTGGCAAAGGTGGCGCGCGACGCCGGCATCCCCCTGGTCGTCGACGCCACCTTGAGCACGCCGTACCTGGTGCGGCCGATCGAGCACGGGGCGGACATCGTGATCCACTCCGCCACCAAGTTCCTCGGCGGACACGGCACCACCCTGGGCGGCGTGATCGTGGAGAGCGGCCGGTTCAACTGGGGCAACGGCAAGTTCCCCAGCATGACCGAGCCCGTGGCCTCCTACGGCAACGTCTCCTGGTGGGGCAACTTCGGCGAGTACGGCTTCCTGACCAAGCTCCGCTGCGAGCAGTTGCGGGATATCGGCCCCGCGCTCTCTCCGCAGTCCGCGTTCCAGCTGCTGCAGGGCGTGGAAACCCTTCCGCAGCGCCTGGACGAGCACCTGAAGAACGCCCAGGCCGTGGCCGAGTGGCTTGAAGCGGACGAGCGCGTCGCCTACGTGAACTTCTCCGGCCTGCCCTCCCACCCGCACTTTGAGCGGGCGAAGAAGTACCTGCCCCTGGGGCCGGGTTCGGTGTTCTCGTTCGGCGTCAAGGGCGGCCGCGCTGCCGGGCAGAAATTCATCGAGTCACTCCAGCTGGCCTCACACCTGGCCAACGTTGGCGACTCCCGGACCCTTGTGATCCACCCCGGCTCCACGACCCACCAGCAGCTGAGTCCGGTCCAGCTGGAATCCGCGGGCGTCCCCGAGGACCTGGTCCGGATCTCGATCGGGCTCGAGGACATCGAGGACATCCTGTGGGACCTGGACCAGGCGCTGGACGCCGCCTCCTCGTCGGTGGTTGAACCTGTCGAAACCGTCGCCGCCGATGCCTGCACGATCGGAGCAATCGCATGAGCGCAGCAGAATCCAGGACCTGGGAAGGCCCGTCAGCGCCCGACCGCCTGAACCTGCTCCGGCAGGCTAAGTCCATCGCCATTGTGGGCGCCTCGGACAAGCCCTCGCGGGCAAGTTACTTCGTGGCAACCTACCTGCAGTCCTCCACCCGCTACAAGGTGTACTTCGTGAACCCGGTAGTCAAGGAAATCCTGGGACAGCCCACCTACGCGTCGCTTGCCGACCTCCCCGGGAGCCCCGACATCGTGGATGTGTTCCGCAAGCATGATGACCTGCCCGGCGTTCTGGACGAGGCAATCGCAGCCGGTGCCAAGACGCTGTGGCTGCAGCTTGGTTCCTGGCATGAGGACGTGGCGAAGGAAGCGGAAGCCGCCGGGCTCGACGTCGTGATGGACCGGTGCGTCAAGATCGAGCACGCCCGCTTCCACGGCGGACTCCACCTTGCCGGCTTCGACACCGGGGTCATCTCCTCCAAACGGCAGGTCCTGGCCTAACCGGGCCGTTTCAGCGCGAACGGACGCTTGAGGCCCGCCGCGGGTCTTCTAGCGTCCGTTCGAGCATTGCGGGGAGGCCGCCGCTACGGCCGGAACTTCTTCAGCCAGCTGCTGACGGGATCGATGGCGGACTCAACGGCGGAACCGAGCAGGCCCGTACCGGATTTGTCCTTCTTCGGGTTGTTTCCGCGGAGCTCCGAGCTGTTTGCTTCCGGCGCCGGGGTAGCCCTGTCGGAAGGCTCGCCGGCGTTTTCCGGGGAGCCTGGTGCGGACTGTTCCTCCACGGCGGAATCCGCCTCGCTTACGCCGGAGTCCTCAGCGCCCCGCTTCCCTGCGTGGCTGTTGCCGGAGGCCGCCCCGTTTGCCCGGTCGGATACCTTGGCAGGCTGCTGCACCGGCGCACCCGGCTGTGTTTCCGGCGCCTGATCGTTGGCGCGGCCCGCGGCGGCGCTCTGTATGTCCGGGCCTGCCGGCTCGTCTGCATCTGCAAGGCCCACCTGGTCAAGCTGCAGGAAGAGCGGCGAGACCGACGCTCTCGGTCCGCCCGGGTCAGTTGCGGCCGGCTTGAGGGGAAGCATCCAGTCCGGGGTCCAGCCTGTCGTCAGCTCCTGTATGGACCAGGGCCCCGAGCCCGTTGTCGATACTTCGCTGGTGGCGGCAACCGCGCTGACCCCGAGACTCATGCCGGCCAGGACTGCAAGGCCCGCCACCGTGGGGCGGTGCCGGCGCAGCCAGCGTTTCTTCGTCAGTTCATCCCGAGACCCTGCCAGCATGGCCGCAAGCTCGGCGCCCGGGGCGGGAACCTGCATGTGCCCCAGCGAAGCTATGGACAGAAGTGCGGCCCTCAGCTCAGGCACGTCCGTGTGGCCGGCGTCGAGCAGAAGCCGGTCAACGGTCCCACCAGAAACGTCATCCCTGGTTGTCATGGCGCTACGTAGTCCTTTACGGCCGAATGTTCACGGAGTCTGTCCAAAGCACGGCGCTGAAGCTGTTTGACGGCTCCGGCGCTTTTCCCCATAATTTCGGCCACTTGCTCCACCGTGAGATCTGCGATGATCCGCAGCGTCAGGACCTCTTTGTGGTCCTCTCCCAAGATGTCAAGCAGCTGCAGCACTTCCCCGGGTGCCATCAGCAGCATGGCCGCCGCTTCAGCCGAGGCGGCTTCCCGCCGGTCAAGCCCGGGTTCGAACGGTTGCTTCGCGGGCGTCCGGCTTTGCCTTCGGTGATCGTCGACCATTCGCGCATGGGCCACCGAGAACAGGAAGGTCCGAAGCCCGCTGGCACCCCCGCTGATGGTTTCTATCCGGGGAAGGACGGCCAGGAAGACATCCTGCATGGTGGCCTCCGGGTCCTCGACGCCACGGGCGGTCAGGTATCCCAGCACCTGCGACGCATAGCTCCGATAGACCAGATTGAACAGCTCGCCATCGCGGCCCTTGAGGGCCTGGAATGAGGCGTCGGTCAGTGCGTCGGTCACGGACGGATGGCTTTCGTTCAAGGGAGATGGCTACATCATTGTATGGCCATCATGTGGCGGCCGGGCTGTATCCCGCTCCGCAACTTTACCCCGGGTAACCAGGGAAAACCGTCGGAGACCGCGCACTCCTCGGCCGGCTTCCTGCTGAACCGGCTTCGGACAAAAAAGGGCCGGGCCGGAACATGATGGGGGACAGTTCCAGCCCGGCTCTCTTTTTGCAGTCAAGCGCCGGGTTCGAACCTGATGGGGGACAACTTCGAACCCGGCGCTTTCATAGTGGTAATCGTCACGGGGGCGGCCAGGGTTACGCGGAATCAAAAAAAGTGCAAAAAAGTTTTCGTGGCCCGTCTCCGCCGCTTCTGCCGCCGCTCCGACGACACAGTCAGATGCGTCGTACGCAATGCCGGCATCCCGCTATTCACTCAGTGTATAGATGGAGGCGTGAACAACTCACTTACCCTGTTGGGCCTTCTGAGCCGCCAGCCAAGCTATGGCTACGACCTCAAGCACTCATACGACCGCTACTTCGGGACCCAGAAGGCCTTGGCCTTCGGCCAGGTCTATTCCACACTGGCCCGCCTGGTCCGGGACGACTTGATCCGCGCCCTGGGCGAGGAAACCGGCGGCGGCCCGGACCGCAAAAAGTACGAGATCACCGCTGCCGGCCACGGCAAGGTCCGTGAGTGGCTATTCACCCCGGATGTTCCGTCAGAGACGCTGCAAAGCAACCTCTTCGCCAAGACCGTGATCGCTTTGCTCGTCGATGACGACGCCGACCGCCTGCTCGACATCCAGCGCGCGGAGCACATGGCCCGAATGCGGGAGCTCACCCGCCTCAAGCAGGATTCGGACTTGCTGCACGTGCTGATGTGCGACCACGGACTGTTCCACATCGAAGCCGATCTTCGCTGGATCGAACTCACCAGCGCCCGCCTGACCCGACTCAAGAAGGAGCTCCTGAGCGCATGAGTACGATCGATACCCCGTCACCCATCCTCAGTGCCCGCGGGCTGCACCACTCCTTCGGACAGACACGGGCCCTGCGCGGAATCGACCTCGACGTCCAACGCGGCGAAGTGCTCGCCATCATGGGCCCCTCCGGATCGGGCAAGTCAACGCTGCTCCACTGCCTGGCCGGGGTGCTCGTGCCGACTAGCGGCACGGTGGCCTACACTCCGCCACAAAGGCAGACACCGGTGGTGGTCAGCGCCCTCGCAGAACCGAAACGGGCCCGGCTTCGGCTGACCGATTTCGGATTCGTCTTCCAGTTCGGCCAGCTCCTGCCTGAGCTCACCGCAGTGGATAACGTCAGCCTTCCCCTCCTCCTGGGCGGAGCCAAACGCCTGGAGGCCACGCGGCGGTCCGCTGACCTGCTGGACCGACTGGGACTCGACGGGCTCGGCGGCAAGCTGCCCGGCGACTTGTCGGGCGGCCAGGCCCAGCGTGTCGCCGTAGCCAGGGCACTGGTGAGCTCCCCTGCCGTGTTGTTCGCCGACGAGCCCACGGGGTCCCTGGATTCGCTCGCGTCCGAGAACGTCCTCACTCTCATGCTCGAGCTTGTCCGGGAGGTAGGAACGACCGTGGTAATCATCACCCACGACGCACGCACCGCCGCGTACGCTGACCGGGAAGTCATCGTTCGCGACGGTGCAATCGGCGCCGGCTACCGGGTATCGCAGTGAATCCGGGGTTGCTCAAACTGGCAGTCGCCGGCAGCCGGTCCGCCTACGGGCGGCTGGCAGGCATCGCCGGAGGGGTCGCCGTCGGAGTGTGCCTGCTGCTGTTGCTCTGGGGTGGCGCCAACGGCCTTGGCGCCCGCGATGACCGCGGCGCCTGGTTGCGCGAAACCGGCCAAGCTTCCGTGGCCGTTCCCGTGACGACGGACGATCCGGCCGCGTCAGGACCGGCAACACCCGTACCTTTGACCGCGGACACGATCCTCATGACGGCCAACCCGGTGGAAGTCTTCCGCAACCAGCTGATCAACCGCCGGGATGTCGCGGCCCTGATCCCGACCACCGTAAGAATTCCGGGAATCGGCAGCCCTCCGGAGCCGGGCCGGTATTACGCATCGCCGGCCCTCCAGCATCTGATCGAGTCGACACCCCGGGACCAGCTTGGCGATCGTTTCGGGGAATTCGCCGGCACGATCGACGAGGCTGCCCTGCCCGGTCCGGATTCCCTGATCGTTGTCACCGGCGCCACGGAAGCCGAACTCCGCCAGAGCGGAAGGGCGTCCCTCGTTTCCGGGTTCACTGCCACCCCTTACGGAGGCAGCGCGGCCGCCTACAGCACCGTGCTGCTCATCGGTGCCATTGCGGTCTTCTTCCCGGTTCTGCTGCTCATCAGCATCGTCACCGGCCTCGGTGCGGCCCGGCGCCGGGAACGCTTCGCGACCCTGCGGCTCATCGGCGCATCGCCGAACGTGGTCTCGCGGATAGCCGCCGTCGAAACCGCGGTGCCCAGCCTGGTCGGTGCGGTGCTGGGCATCGTATTGGCCGCTCTGTTGAGACCTGCTGCCGCGCTCATCCCGGTTAATGGCACCCGGATGTTCGAAGCTGATCTGGCCACCGGGTGGGGGGCTTCCGCCGCCGTCGTCGCCGCGGTGGTTGCGGCATCGGCCGGGGTGGCCGGCGTCCGCACGGCCAAGGCGGACGTTGGTCCCCTGGGGGTGACGCGCGCCGTCCACGAAAAGACACCCACGGCATGGCGGACGGTGCCCCTGCTGACCGGATTGGGCGCCATGATCACGGCAGTCGTCATTATCCGGGTCGTGAAAATCAGACTGCCATGGATTGAATCACCGCTCCTCATCGGCGGCTTTGTCCTGATCCTTGCGGGCATCGTGGTGATCGGCCCCTGGCTGACCTTGCTGGTCAGCAGGATGGGGCTGCGCCGGGCGCGAAGCGCGGCGGCAGTCATTGCCGCCAGCCGGATCCAAAGAACCCCCGTGGCGACCTTCCGTTCCGTGTCAGGGCTCGTAGTCGCGGTGTTCGTCGTTTCCGTCTTCGCCGGAGCATCCAGCATCGTCGAATCAACGGAGGCGCCCGCGGCCGCGCCAGGTCTGCTGCAGCCCGCCAGCCTGTACGCCACGGTGGGAACGGTGGCCACACCGGCCCGGGTCTCGGACGCCGCACGCCAAGCCAGGAAACTGCCCGGAATCCGGAGCGCCACCGTCGGCTACGGCCCGGCAGCCCTCTCCGAAACGGATGCAGGCCCTGACATCTATCTTCGGTCCTCGGACGCCCCCGGACTGGGCTTTGAAGACATCCCGGCAACCGAGACCGTCAGCGTCGATGCGTCGTTCCTCCACTACGGGACAACCCGGCCCCTGGCACTGACGCCTGCGCCCGGGGCAACCCTGGACGGACTGGTACCGGTGGTGATGGTGCTCGGCACCGACGGGACCCCCGCGGCCATGGACCGAGCCCGGACGGCGCTGAACGGCTCAGGCATCACCGCGATCCCGGCCACCTCACCAATGGACATCGGGTTACAGTCCACCACCCGCCTGGTTCAGGGCCTGGCCGTGCTCGCCTACCTGGGCATGTTCGCCGCTATCGCAATCGCAGGGCTTTCATTGGCCGTCGCCACCGCTTCCGCTGTCCTGGACCGGAAGAGGGTACTCGGCCTCATGCGATTAATGGGAATGCCGGTGTCCGTCCTGCGCCGGATTATCACCCGCGAATCCGCCGTCCCGCTCCTCACCGTGTTGCTGCTCTCGATCGGACTGGGGTTTCTCGTGGCCTGGTTGATGGTGACGTTCATCGACGACACCTACCGGGTGAGGTGGCCGGCGCCCGGCTACTTCCTGGCCCTGGGCCTCAGCCTGCTGCTGGCCCTCGGTGCGGTCACCGCAACTTTCGGCCTCATCCGGGGCCACACCGCGATCACGGCGGCACGCTTCGAATAGGCAATGCTCGTTGGCTCTCAGCGGCCCGTCAGCAGACGGGAAAGGGCTGCGCCCAGTTCGGCGGCGTCCGGCACCAGTCGTCGCCCCGTCTCACGCGCCCGGTCCATCCGGCCGGTACGGAGATCGGTATCGACCAGCAACGCCACGAGCTCCAGCCGGGAGGCCCCCGCCATGGCGGCAGACGACGCAAGGCTTTGCGCGGCCGCACTCGCAGCTTCAAGGTCCCCGCTGTCCAGGGCCCCGATAACGTTGTTGACCCTGGACGGGAGAAGCACCAGGAAGAGGTTCAGGAATTCAACAAGCCGGCTTTGGGCATGAATGTTCCCGGCGAGTTCCTGCACGCGCATGCGGTCGAGGACCGGGGCCCGGTTGATCCGGGCACGGTACCGGCGCGGCCCCTGTTCGAGGGCTGCGGACCGCTCCGGCAGCCCAGGCTCCGGACCGGTCTTCTTCTTACCTGACTTCAAGCTGAGACCCATGACGCCCATCCCCTCCCGTTAGCGGTCCGGCGACTTGCCTGTAGGAGCCGTACTCCCAGCGCAGTGCCGGTGGATCCAACATAGGGAGGGCTGACCGGCCGGTCACGAGTGGCCGGTACCCGAATCACACCCGCTATCACCTGAATCATGCGCATCACTACGTACCGGCGCCACGGCCGCCGTGCAGATCCCGATCCTGTAACGCTCCGCCCGCGGGGGTTACGTGCGGCAGGCGGGAATGTCAGGATACGGGCATGAGTGAGGAAGTGATGGCCGTCCCTGCCGCCGGTCCGGCAGCGACCCCCAAACATGTGACCGGACTGATCAACTCCCGGGGTTCGGCCGCAACACGGGCCATGCGCGAACAGGCACGCCGCCGCCGCGATGCCGAGGCGAAACTGCAGCAGCACCTGCTGCAGACCCGCAGCAGGCAGTCCCCCGCCTAGGCGGTATCCATCCGGCATTAACCACGACGGCGGCGGGCCACCTTGCCAGGTGACCCGCCGCCGTCGGACGTCAGTTAGTCGGTATCAGTCGTTGATGAGGTCGTTGACCACGATGGTCTGGTCGCGGTCCGGACCGACGCCGATCGCCGAGAAACGCGTGCCGGAGAGCTTCTCTAGGGCCAGTACGTAGTTCCTGGCGTTCTCCGGGAGGTCCTCCAGGGTGCGCGCACCGGTGATGTCCTCGGTCCAGCCTTCGAAGTACTCGAAGATCGGCTTGGCGTGGTGGAACTCAGTCTGCGTCATGGGCATTTCATCGTGCCGGACGCCGTCAACGTCGTAGGCCACGCAGACCGGGATCTGCTCGATGCCCGTCAGCACGTCCAGCTTGGTGACGAAGTAGTCCGTGAAGCCGTTGACGCGTGAAGCGTGGCGGGCCAGGACGGCGTCATACCAGCCGCAGCGGCGCGGCCGGCCCGTGTTGACGCCGAACTCGCCGCCGGTCTTCTGCAGGTACATGCCCATCTCGTCGAACAGTTCAGTGGGGAACGGTCCGGCACCCACACGCGTGGTGTAGGCCTTGATGATGCCGATGGAGCGCGAGATCCGGGTGGGGCCGATGCCGGAACCCACCGAAGCGCCGCCGGCGGTCGGGTTGGAGGAGGTCACGAACGGGTAGGTGCCGTGGTCCACGTCCAGGAAGGTGGCCTGGCCGCCCTCCATGAGGACCACCTTGCCCTCGTCCAGTGCCGTGTTCAGGACATAGGTGCTGTCGATGACCAGCGGGCGCAGGCGTTCGGCGAAGGAGAGGAAGTAGCTGACGATCTCCTCCACTTCGATGTCACGGCGGTTGTAGACCTTGACCAGGAGTTCGTTCTTCTGGCGCAGCGAGCCTTCCACCTTCTGGCGGAGGATGGACTCGTCAAAGACGTCCTGGACGCGGATCCCCAGGCGGGCCACCTTGTCCATGTACGCCGGGCCGATGCCGCGGCCGGTGGTGCCGATGGCCCGGCTGCCCAGGAACCGCTCGGTGACCTTGTCCAGCACCTGGTGGTAGGGCGCCACAAGGTGGGCGTTGGCGGAGACGCGGAGCTTGGAGGTGTCCGCGCCGCGGGCCTCCAGGCCGTCGATTTCCTGGAACAGGGCCTCGAGGTTCACCACGCAGCCGTTGCCGATGATCGGAACCGCGTTCGGGCTCAGGATGCCGGCAGGAAGGAGCTTGAGCTCATACTTCTCACCGCCCACGACGACGGTGTGCCCGGCGTTGTTGCCGCCGTTCGGCTTGACCACGTAGTCGACGCGGCCGCCAAGCAGGTCAGTGGCTTTACCTTTGCCTTCGTCGCCCCACTGGGCTCCGACGATCACGATTGCTGGCATGGGATCCTCCCCCATTCGTTCGGGCCGGACCGCAGCCGGTTCACCGAAGTGACCAGCCAGGTACAGCGCCGTTCATGAGAATGCCCCGAATTCCACTGCCGTACCTGTCCGGCCAACTGACCGTCACGCACAACGCAAGAGTTCCGGGGCTCTTACCACCCAAGTTTAGCCGATATGAGTGGCAAGCACCGCTTTCGCCCCTCAAGGGGCACGCCGCGCCACCAAGCGGCTGTGGTGACGGCCGAGGGTAATTTCCCTCACCTTGCGGACCGGAGTGCCGGGTCTGCCGATGACGGCCGGCCCGGCATTTCGCTGGGCTTGATAGACTGATAAGGATCGATCAGGAATCGGTCCACTCACCACATTTTCACACCACACCGTATCTGGCGTGCCGGTAATTGGCATGCCCGCATCCGGTATGGCAGCGTCACCGATCCCGCAGGAGACACAGCAATACATGACAGCCCTGGCTACTGAATCTTTCCGCGAGCAGCTTCTGAGCCGCCGTTACGAACCCAACGTCGCAGTTGTCAATGAGCTGTGCGACACCTTCCAGAGCCTCAAGCCGGACACCGTGGTCCCCTACGTGGACCCGATGCACGACGTCGACGAGTGCCGCATCATCAGCCTGTACTCCAACATCGGCACCGCCGATGAATCCGGTTTCATCACCGCCGGCGACAGCGAAGCCGCCACCCGCATGCTCGGCGTGCAGTGGAAGCTGGGCCTCCGCCCCGAGTTCGTCATGCCCTGGAACGTCCACCCGTGGCACATCCCCGGCGAGCCGAACGGCAAGTTCACGCCGGACCAGATTTCCGCCGGCCTCAAGCCGCTGCTGAAGTTCCTCGCGCTGGTTCCCCGCGCCTCCGTGATCGTGGCCCACGGCACCGAAGCCAACCGCCTGGCCCAGCTGCTCCTGAAGACCGAAGTGCCGCTGCTGTGGCGCCGCGGCCTGAAGACCTACAAGGTCCGCTCGCTCAGCGGCCGCGCCTTCGCCGGAACCGAAGCCCGCCAGCAGCAGTACCTCGACGAAATGCACGTTGTGTACGCTGACGCCATGGCCCGCACGGGCCTCACGAAGGCTAACTAACAGCCTGAAGCACATACGACGGCGGCTCCCCACCGGGAAGGTGGGGAGCCGCCGTCGTTATTTCAGTTACTTGCCTTCGAGGGCCGCTTTGGCGGTGGGGTCGGAGTCATTGAGGAACTTCTCAATGCGCTCCGGTTCCTCTGCCTCGCCGATAGCCGACGATGCACGGCCCAGCGCGTACAGGGCGCGCAGGAAGCCGCGGTTGGGCTCGTGCTCCCACGGGATGGGTCCCACGCCGCGCCAGCCGTTGCGCCGCAGCGAGTCCAGGCCCCGGTGGTAGCCAACGCGGGCGTACGCGTACGAATCGACAATCCGGCCCTCGTTCCAGGCTTCCTCGGCCAGGATGGCCCACAGAAGCGAGGACGTGGGGTGCTTCGCCACAAGATCCAGCGCCTCCTGGCCGAGGGCCAGGTGCTGGTAGATCTCGGACTCCGCGGGCAGGAGCGTGGGCTCCGGGCCCATCAGGTTCCTGCGGAACTCGTCGGACATTAGAACGTCTTTCCGGCCGAGCCGAGCTGCTTGGTAGCCTCAACCACGCGGGCGGCCAGCCCGGCTTCAGCGGAGGCACCCCAGACGCGCGGGTCGTAGGTCTTCTTGTTGCCGACCTCGCCGTCAACCTTCAGCACGCCGTCGTAGTTCTTGAACATGTGGTCTGCCACCGGACGCGTGTAGGCGTACTGGGTGTCGGTGTCGATGTTCATCTTGATGGTGCCGTAGGAAACGGCGTCCGCGATTTCCTGGTCCGAGGAACCGGAACCGCCGTGGAAGACGAGGTCGAACGGGCTGTCCTTGCCGATCTTCGCGCCGACCTGGGCCTGGATGTCCTTGAGGATCTCCGGGCGCAGCTTCACGCCGCCGGGCTTGTACACGCCGTGCACGTTGCCGAAGGTCAGGGCGGTGATGTAGCGGCCGTTCTCGCCGGCGCCGAGGGCTTCGATGGTGGCCAGAGCGTCTTCCACCGTGGTGTAGAGCTTCTCGTTGATCTCGTTTTCGACGCCGTCTTCCTCGCCGCCGACCGTGCCGATCTCGACCTCGAGGATCATCTTGGCAGCGGCGGTGCGCTCCAGCAGTTCACGGGCGATGCGCAGGTTTTCCTGCAGGGTCTCGGCGGAGCCGTCCCACATGTGCGAGTTGAAGATCGGGTGGCGTCCGGCCTTGACCTCGGCCTCGGATGCGGCCAGCAGCGGCAGGACAAAGCCGTCCAGCTTGTCCTTGGGGCAGTGGTCGGTGTGCAGCGCGATGTTGACGCCATAGTTCTTGGCTACTTCGCGGGCGAATGCGGCGAAGCCCAGGGAGCCGGCAACCATGTCCTTGGTGGAGGCACCGGACCAGTACGCTGCGCCGCCGGTGGAAACCTGGACGATGCCGTCGGACTCTGCCTCGGCGAAGCCGCGCAGGGCCGCGTTCAGCGTCTGCGAGGACGTCACGTTGACTGCCGGGAAAGCGAAGCCGCCCGCCTTTGCGCGGTCGATCATCTCGGAGTAGATCTCTGGGGTTGCAATGGGCATGCTGACTCCTAAAGTGAATTTCGTCTACGGGTTGTGTTGACCCTGGAGTGAACCTCGTCGGCTAGCACCCATCCTAGCCATTTCTGCGCGGGGGCAGTGTTTCGGGTCACTGGCCGGGTAACACTTTGCGCTCCGCCCGCCCGGCGTGCCATCCCGGCGGGAGCTAGACGTGCTGGCTGAACACGTGCCGGCGGATCCAGGCGTGCATGGCGATGGCTGCCGCGGACGCGGCGTTGATGGACCGGGTGGAGCCGAACTGTTCAATCGACAGGGTGTCCAGGGCGGCCTCGTGGACCTCGGGGGTGAGGCCCGGGCCTTCCTGGCCGAACACCAGGACGCAGTTTTTCGGGAGGTCGTAGGTTTCCAGGGGCACGGAATCAGGGAAGATGTCGATGCCGATGATCGCTAGCCCCTCCCCCTGCGCCCACGCCACGAAGTCCTCCACAGTGGGGTGGTGGCGGACGTGCTGGTAACGGTCGGTGACCATGGCTCCGCGGCGGTTCCACCGGCGTCGTCCGATGATGTGCACTTCCTTGGCGAGGAAGGCGTTGGCAGTGCGCACCACGGTGCCGATGTTGAGGTCGTGCTGCCAGTTTTCGATCGCGATGTGGAAGTCGTGGCGCTTGGAGTCGAGGTCCGCCACGATGGCCTCGTGCTTCCAGTAGCGGTACTTGTCCACCACATTGCGGCGGTCGCCGTCGGCCAGGAGGTCCGGGTCCCAGTGCTCCCCCTCGGGAAGCTCGCCTTCCCAGGGCCCGACGCCGACCTCCGCCTTGGGTTCCGGTTCCTCGCCAGAGGGGGAATCAGGCGGGGAGGCGGGCGCTGCTGGGGTCTGGGGGTCAGTCACGCTTCAACTTTAGCGGCGGCTTAGCCGTCCAGCTTCCAGCGGTTGGCCCGGTACGAGTTGCCGATCTTCTCGAGCGCCTCCGGGTTGGCGGTCCAATAGCTCTCGTGCCCGCTGACGCCCATCATCTGCGGTGTGCCCCACGGAGTAACGGTGAACAGGTTGACCGCGCGGATGGCGTCTCCTCCGGCGTTGGTGCAGGTGAAGCCGACCACAACGGCGGCCGCGCGGCGGAACTCCCGGATTTGCGGCGTCGACGCCTCAAAGTCGCTGGCGCATTTGTGGCCGACCAGGTGCTGCGGCAGTTCGGCGGCGGGGATGGCCTTGAGCTTTGCCTCGACCTCCTTGATGGCTGCCTGGACCTTTTCAGGCTCCTTGCCGTACTTGCCTTCCTCCGCTTCGGCGAAGAACGAGAAGGCCGTGGAGATGCCGTCACCATCGCGCTCTTCGGTGCCCTTGGCGACCTGCTGCATGGGGGCGCCGGTGGACGGATCCTTGGTGATCCCGAACGTGTCGTCGCTGCTCCAGGCGGACAGGTAGGAGAACGAGGATTCCCCGGTGACAAACCGGTTGTACAGCGGGTCGTCGCTGGCCGGAATGTTGGCGGGGCCCTGCAGGTCATCCCACCCGGCCGGAAGCGGAAAGGCCCCGGCCGGCATCTCATCCGCGCCCGTGTCTTCGGACGGCGCCACGGATTCTTCGGGGGCTGCGCTGTCCTCGGCCGCTTCCGGGGACGCGGATTCGGCGGACGTGGCCACGGGCGCGGGATTCTCCTCCGCCTGCGGCTTGCTGAACGCCGGAATGACCCAGACGAAAACGGCGACCAGCGCAACGATCACGGCGGCGGCAACGGCGGCCAGCACAATGATCAGGTTCTTGTTGTTCCGCTGGGGCTCCGCTGCGTAGGGCGGGGGCGCGTAAGGGTGCTGCTGGAACTGCTGCGGCGGGTATGGAGGAGCCTGCTGGCCCTGCGGCGGGCGGAGCACCTCGGGGTATCTCTCGGTATCTCCGGTCCGGTTGTCTCCGGGCGGCGGTGCACTGTAGTTGTTGCTCATGGCGGGCCCTTTCAGGTGCTTGCGGGCATCCTGCGGTTCCCGGGATGCCTGCTGATGTCCGGCGGCGGGGGTCTGCCGGCGCATGCCGGCACAACAAACCGCCGCGGATATCCCCCGATCCGTGGCCGCTGGCACCTGGTGCCAGCTACGAGCCTAACGGAGTGGCACCGTCCCGGAACGCCGCGGCTCGTCCGTCATTCTTGAGCCCCCGGATGTTCCGCCGTCCGAAAAATGACAGACTGGGAGCCGGAACCGGCACATCAGCGTTGGAGGATCAGCATGGCAGAGTCAGACGAAGTACGTTCATCGGCAGCGGTTTACCGAAGCGGCCAGGAAATCGAGTGCTGGCTGACTGACATGGACGGCGTCCTGGTCCACGAAAACCAGCCGATCCCGGGAGCAGCAGAACTGATCCAGCGCTGGGTGGACACCTCCAAGCGCTTCCTGGTGCTCACCAACAACTCCATCTTCACGCCCCGCGACCTGGCCGCGCGGCTGCGCTCCTCCGGCCTGGAGATCCCCGAGGAGAACATCTGGACGTCGGCCCTGGCCACCGCCCAGTTCCTCAAGGACCAGGTGCGCGGCTCGGAATCCGGGAATCGCGCCTACACCATCGGCGAAGCAGGACTTACGACGGCGCTGCACGAGGCCGGCTTCATCCTCACCGACCAGAACCCGGACTTTGTGGTGCTTGGCGAGACACGCACCTACTCCTTCGAGGCCATTACGATGGCCATCCGGTTGATCCTGGCAGGCGCCCGCTTCATCGCCACCAACCCGGATGCCACCGGCCCGTCCAAGGACGGGCCCATGCCGGCCACCGGAGCCATCGCGGCACTGATTACCAAGGCCACCGGCCGCGAGCCCTACATCGTGGGCAAGCCGAACCCCATGATGTTCCGCTCGGCCATGAACCAGATCGATGCCCACTCCGAGACCACCGCCATGATCGGCGACCGGATGGACACGGACATCATCGCCGGCATGGAGGCCGGGCTACACACGGTGCTGGTCCTCAGCGGAATCACCCACAAGGACGACATTGCCGCCTACCCGTTCCGTCCCAACCAGATCCTGAACTCGGTGGCAGACCTCAAGAGCCAGATCTAGGCCCGGATCCGGCGGGCCGGCTCAGAACGCGGTCATCCTGTGCCCGCCGGAAGGCAGCGGGAAGATCTCATCCTGCAGTTCCTCGATGATGGGCCGGTAGACGAACGGGTTCCACTGCGGGCTGGCATGCGCCGGCAATGCATCTTCGGTGCGGCGGTCATTGGACACCATGTTGGCGGCAAATGTCTGTGCCCACGATTGGCGGGCCGTCTCGTAGTTCACGGTGCCGTCACGGGGGTTGCCGATGAAGGCCATCCGGGTCCCGCCCAGCATGCCGGCGAAGCGTGTGGCGTCGAAGTGGTAGATGTAGGCGGATTCGGACTGGATCAGCACGCTGGACGGGGCAATCGGTGACAACTGCTCCAGGCTCTGGTCCAGCACCTGCCGCCAGGACCGTTCGTCCTTGTGCACGATGCGCTCGCCCAGCTCATACCCGCCGCGGAGCACGGTGGGAACCCGGAAGCCGCCCTCGTAGAGCACCACCACGCCTTCGAACCAACTCTGGTCCAGGACATTGAACTTGCTGTACGGGCTGGAGTCCAAGAGGATGAATTCAACCTCCACCCCGTGCAGTTCGCGCAGCCGGGCAGCGACCTGGGTGGCCACCATGCCGCCGAAGCTGTGACCGTAGAAGTACAGGCTTGTCAGCTGTTTGGCCCGGACGTGTTCAATGACCGCGATCACGATCTGGTCAATGTCCAGCCCTTCGTTGGAATAGCCGACGGCGGCCAGCTGGCCGCGCTGGCGCAGGGCGCCGCGCAGGGAGTTGAGGATCCACTGCGCCTCCTCCCAGCTGGTTTTATAACCGGGAAACAGGATCCAGCTGGAGTGTGGGTAGTAGCTCTCCGCGAAATCATCGCCCACAGTCAGGATTCTGTTGGTGCGGCGTTCCGCCTGGACGTAGCGGGTGAAGAACATATCCGCAGCCAGCAGCGACGCCGCGCCCGTCCCCAACAGGAAATTGCGCCGGGAAAACCGCTTGAGCTCGGCGGCATGCCTGAGGAGGCGGCCCTCGGCTGATCCGGGGCCGCCCTCCGGCTGTAATGGCTCCTGGACACGCGGCACACCTCTACCGTAGCCACAGCGGAACCCGGAAATGAAACCCGCTAAACCAGCTAGATCACGGGCTCGGCCGGACGCGCCGGCAGTTCGCCTGTTGAGATCTTCCGGCCCGCTACGGCGCTTTCCCGCCGTGAAATTTCCATCCCGATCGCGTCGTACTGCGCCAGCAGCTCCGTACCGGCAATCGCGGCGGGATCATCCAGGAGACCGAAGACGGAATCGCTGGCCGCCAGGAGTTCGTCGTCGGAGTATTGCGTCAGCGGGCCGTATCCCGAAGGGTCGATGGAAGCGGCGAATTCGCCGGTGATTTCCAGGGTTTTCGAACCGGGTCCGGCGTCAACGGCCAGGGCGTCCGGGCGTGGCATGAACTCGAGTGAAACACCGGAAGCGGTGGGGGTGTCGCCGTCGGAGGCACCGCTGTCGATCGAGTTGAGGTCGTTGCGGAGCCCCACCAAAGCGGGTGATTCCACACACGCCGCCTGGGAGAAATCCACGCGGATGTGGGCAGTAATGCCCATCCGGCGGATACGCCGGATGACGTGCACCAGGGCGGGTCGGGATTCCTGGTTGAGGCTGCCCCGGACTTCGATCCGAACAACGTCGGCGGCGACGTCCAGCTTAACGAGGGCGTGAAGTTTGCGGTCCATAGGTACTCCAAAAAAGGGTGTCTATGGCCGACGGCTCAACCTTGGACAGCGTATCCTCCGTCGGGCGGCACCACAAGCCCGAGGTTCGGGGCAGGGGCGCCGGCCTCGCGGCCGTGGGCGGCCCTGCCGCCTGGCCCTGCTACCCGGCCTGGCTGCGGTCTTCGCGGCGGTCCTGGTTGCGGTCCTGGCTTCGGCCCTGTCCGCGGTCCTGGCCCTGTCCGGGCTCCTCGAAGTGGGTCCGCGTGCCCGCCCCGCCGACGGAATCCACCAGTGACTTGGCGATGTCCCGCAGCTTGACGTTGCTGTTACTGGACGCATCAGTCAGGATCTGCACCGCCGCCTCCTGGCTGCAGCGGTTCTGCGCCATGACGATGCCTATGGCGATGTCGATGGTGGTCCGTGATTCCAGCGTGGCACGGAGGTTCGTGGCACTGTCCGTGTGCAGCGAGAACCTGACGGCCAGGCGGAGGGCCTGCGAGATTTCCCGGGTGTATTCCCGGGCACGTGCCGCCGCCGTCCCATCAAACTTGTGCGGAACATCCGAGTAGAGGTTCAGCGCCGCTTTGGCGTCTCCCTGCAGGCTGAAAGGCAGCGACAGCACCGACCGCAGCCCGTGGGAGGCGACGGCGTTGGCGTAGTCGGGACCCCACCGGTCCTCCTCGAAGAGATCCGGGACGTGGACCTCGCGTTCCTCCTGCGCTGCGGTCAGGCAGGGACCCTGGGAGAGCCTGTACTGGATCTCGTCCACCTCGCGCGCCGAATCGCTGCTCCAGCCGATGGTGGCAGCCTTGCGGTCCCGGAGCAGTGTGATGCCGCAGAGTGCGTCATCACCGTCGCCCGCCATCTGGTGCGCAGAAAAGCGCGCCAGTTCGTTGAGGAAGTCCTCGAAATCGGCACTCTCCAGGATGAGGTTCTGGATCTGGTCCACAGTGGTGGGTGCTGGCTTGGACGGGAGCATGGCGCGTTGTCTCCAGGTGCGTAACTTGTAATTGAGCTACACAAATTGTAGGGTCACGCCTTGCGGCCATCCAAGCGGAGTTAGCTTCCGGCTGAATCGTGCCGTTACGCTGCCGCCATACCCCTAGTTCAGGCCGAGTTCATCCTTGCCGAAGGCAAACAGGTAGGGAACACCGGTCTCGGCTTCGATCTTTTCCTTGGCGCCGGTGTCGCGGTCCACGATCACGGCGACAGCCACCACGTTGCCGCCGGCCTTGCGGACACCCTCCACGGCGGTCAGCGCGGAACCGCCCGTGGTGGACGTGTCCTCGAGCACCAGGACCTTGCGGCCCTCCACCGAGGGCCCTTCCACCTGGCGGCCCATGCCGTAGGACTTCTGCGCCTTGCGGACAACGAACGCGTCGACAGTGCGGCCGGCGTCCCCGGCGGCGTGCATCACGGCGGTGCCCACGGGGTCGGCTCCCATGGTGAGCCCGCCGGCACATTCAAAGTCGATGCCGGCGTCGTCGATCAGCGACAGCATGACCTGGCCTACCAGCTTGGACGCCTCGTGGTGCAGCGTGATGCGGCGGAGGTCGATGTAGTAGTCGGCCTCGGCTCCGCTGGACAGGATCACCTTGCCGCGGACCACGGCGAGTTCTTTGATGAGTTCGAGCAGGCGGGCACGGGCGGCGGCAGCATCTGCTGCAGGGGCACTGGAGGCAGTCATGGGGTCCAGTTTAGTGGCTCCGCGGTTTGTGACGGCCCGTGCCCGCGGTGCCGGGGAACGGGCCGCGGAACGGGACGAAGACCGCCCGGAGAGGGGCCACAGGACTTTCTACTCTATGCAGCTTTCCCGGCGAGGAGTCCGATTGAATCATGACGGCCGGAACCGCTCCATCGACCCGCTGGCCCGCAATCCCCAAGGACATCAGCGGCCTCGCCGTCCGCCCGAATATGGTGGACTACGATGCCAGCCGCGCCGGGTTCTCGTGGGATCGGGAGCGGCAGGCGCTGGCCGGACTTCCCGGCGGCGGCGTCAACATTGCGTACGAGGCGGTGGACCGCCACGCCGCGGGCGAACGGGCAACCCACGAGGCCCTGCGCTTCATCCGCGCCGACGGCAGCGCCCGCTCCTTGACGTACGCAGAGCTGGCGGAGCAGACAGGACGGTTTGCCGGCGTCCTGCACGGGCTGGGTATCGGCCGCGGGGAACGGGTCTTTTCTCTTATGGGCCGCAGCCCCGAGCTGTATGTCGCGGTGTTGGGAACGCTCAAGAATGCCAGTGTGTTCTGCCCCCTGTTTTCCGCCTTCGGCCCGGAGCCCGTCCGTCAGCGGCTTCATTTGGGGTCCGGCCGCGCCCTGGTCACCACACGGGCGCTGTACCGGCGGAAGGTTGCCCAGATGCGCGACCAGTTGCCGGAGCTGGAGCACGTGCTCCTGATCGATGCCGAGGGACGTCCGGACCCCGGAACCCTGGATCTGGCCGAACTGATGCGGGACGCGCAGCCGCTGGACACCGTCCCGACCCGCGCCGAGGAAATGGCCCTGCTGCACTTCACCAGCGGCACCACCGGCACCCCCAAAGGCGCCATCCACGTTCACGACGCCGTCACGGCGCACCACGCCACCGGCTTCTTCGCGCTGGACCTGCACCCGGACGACGTCTACTGGTGCACGGCCGATCCCGGCTGGGTCACCGGCACCTCCTACGGCGTGATCGCTCCCCTCACCCACGGCGTGACCACCATTGTGGACGAAGAGGAGATGGACGCGGACAGGTGGTACCGGATCCTCGCCGAGCAGCACGTCACCGTCTGGTACACCGCCCCCACCGCACTGCGCATGCTGATGAAGGCCGGTGTCGGGCACGCGGTAGGGCACGATCTGTCCGCACTCCGGTTTGTGGCCAGCGTGGGGGAACCGCTCAACCCCGAAGTGGTGGTGTGGGGCCGGGAAGCCTTCGGCCAGCCTGTCCACGACAACTGGTGGCAGACCGAAACCGGGGGCATCATGATTTCGAACTATCCCGCCATGGAGATCCGGCCCGGCTCCATGGGCCGGCCGCTCCCCGGCGTTGAAGCTGCGATCGTTGCCCGGGACCAGGACGGCAAAGCGGTGGTCCGGAACGGCGAAGCCGTCCTCGTGACCGAACCGGAGGGGGTGGGCGAACTGGCCCTCCGTCCGGGCTGGCCTTCGATGTTCCGCGGCTACCTCCACGAAGACGAACGGTACCGGCGATGCTTTGCCGGCGGCTGGTACCTCACCGGGGACCTGGCGAAGATGGACGCCGACGGGTACTTCTGGTTCGTCGGCCGGGGCGATGACGTCATCAAGTCCTCGGGCCACCTGATCGGCCCGTTCGAGGTGGAGAGCTCGCTGATGGAGCACGAAGCAGTGGCTGAGGCAGGCGTGATCGGCGTCCCTGATCCCGTTGCCGGCGAAGTGGTCAAGGCCTTCGTGGAACTCCGCACCGGGTGGCAGCCCTCGGAGGCACTCAAGCTGGACATCATCGGCTTCGCCCGCAAACGGCTGGGCCCCGCGGTGGCTCCCCGGCTGCTGGACTTCACCGAGGCGCTGCCCAAGACTCGCAGCGGCAAGATCCTCCGGCGGCTCCTCAGGGCCCGCGAACTCGGCCTCCCCGAGGGGGACACCTCAACCATCGAGTCACCTCCCGGCCGCTTTCCCGGAGCGCCTTCGTGACCGGGACATCAGCGCGCGGCATGGGAAAAGCGGACTTCGACCATGCACGCCACCTGCTCCATCAGATGCTGCGGGTGCGGCGGCTCGAGGAACAATGCGTGGAGCTCTACAGCGCCGCCAAGATCCGCGGATTCCTGCACGTCTACATCGGCGAGGAAGCGGTGGCCGCGGGTGTGATGAGCACCCTCGCTCCGGACGACGCCGTGGTGGCAACGTACCGGGAACACGGCCACGCGTTGCTGCGCGGCGTGCCCGCAGGAGCCATCCTGGCCGAAATGTACGGCCATGTGGAGGGCTGCTGCCGCGGCCGCGGCGGCTCCATGCACCTCTTCGACGCCGGCACCCGCTTCTTCGGCGGCAACGCCATCGTGGCGGGCGGGCTGCCGCTGGCCGTGGGCCTGGCGCTCGCCGACAAGATGTCCGGACGCTCCCGGGTGACCGTCTGCTTCTTCGGCGAAGGCGCCGTCGCCGAGGGCGCATTCCACGAGAGCCTGAACCTCGCCGCACTCTGGCAGCTGCCCGTGCTGTTCTGCTGCGAAAACAACCTCTACGCCATGGGCACCGCGCTTGCCCGTTCCGAATCACAGACCGATATTGCCCTGAAGGCCGCCGGCTACGAGATCGCCTCGTGGTCCGCGGACGGGATGGATGTGCTCGCCGTCGAAGAGGCGGCCCGGCGCGCCGTGGACGCCGTCCGGGCCGGCGGCGGACCGCACTTCCTCGAGTTGCGGACCTACCGCTTCAGGGCCCACTCCATGTTCGATCCGGAACGGTACCGGGACAAGAAGGAGGTCTCCCGCTGGATGGAGCGCGATCCCATCGACACGCTGCGAAAGGCCTTGGAAACGGCCGGGAAACTGTCGGAGAAGGACTGGAAATCCATCCAGCGCGAGGTGGAGGACGAAGTGAAAGCCGCGGTGGAATTCGCCGAGGCCGGGACTCCGGAGCCGCTTGAAGACCTGACCCGGTTTGTCTACAGCGAGCGGAGCCCGGAATGAAGACCACCTACCGCGAGGCCATGCGGGCAGCCATCCGGGATGCCATCCAGCGCGACGAACGGGTGTTCCTCATGGGTGAGGATGTTGGTGCGTACGGCGGCTGCTTCGCCGTGAGCCTGGGCCTGTTCGAGGAGTTCGGTCCGGAACGGATCCGGGACACTCCGTTATCCGAAGCCGGCTTCGTGGGCGCAGGCATCGGGGCGGCCCTCGGCGGGATGCGGCCCATAGTTGAGATCATGACCGTGAACTTCAGCCTGCTGGCGCTGGACCAGCTGGTGAACAATGCCGCCACCCTGCTGCACATGTCCGGCGGGCAGTTCAACGTGCCGCTGGTGGTCCGGATGACCACGGGTGCCGGCCGGCAGCTGGGTGCCCAGCACTCGCACAGCCTGGAGGGCTGGCTGGCGCACATCCCGGGCCTGCGGATCCTCACCCCGGCAACCCTTGAGGATGCCCGCGGGATGCTGTGGACCGCATTGGAGGACCCGGATCCGGTGTTGATCTTCGAGCACGGCACCCTGTACAACGTCGCCGGGGAACTCGCCGACGACGCCGGCCCCGTGGACATCAGCACAGCGGCCGTCCGCCGGCCAGGCCAGGACATTTCGCTCATCACCTATGGCGGAACCTTGCCGGCAGTGCTCGACGCCGCCGCCCGGCTGGCAGCTGAGGGCATCGACGCCGAGGTGCTCGATTTGCGCGTACTGCGCCCGCTCGACGACGCCGCCATCCTGGGGAGCGTGGCCAAGACCCACCGTGCCGTGGTGGTGGACGAGGGCTGGCGGAGCGGCAGCATCTCGGCCGAACTGAGCGCACGGATCACCGAAAATGCCTTCTTCGACCTGGATGCGCCCGTGGGCCGGGTCTGCAGCGCGGAAGTGCCGCTGCCCTATGCCAAACACCTGGAACTGGCGGCGCTGCCCACGGTGGAACGCATCGTCGCCGCTGCCCGGGAGGCGGTTGGGGCGCGTGGGTGATTTCAGGATGCCGTCCCTTGGCGCGGACATGGAGCACGGCAAGATGGTGGAGTGGCTTATCAAGCCTGGCGACTACGTGCACCGCGGCGATGTGGTGGCCGTTGTGGACACGGACAAGACCGTGATGGACGTGGAGTCCTTCGAAGAGGGCGTGGTGGCAGAACTGCTGGTGGATGTGGGCACCACCGTTCCCATCGGCACTCCGCTGGCCCGGATCACCCAGACTCCCGACGACGGCGCCGGCCAGGCAGGCGGGCGGCCTGCGGGTCCGCTCGCGAAGCCGGCTTCAGGAACGGCAGAGGCAGCAGTCACGGCAGGTGCCGTGGAGCCGGCAGGCGCGGCCGCTGCCGCGGCGCAGGTCCCGCCCCCGGTCCGGCACCTGGCGCACCAGCTTGGCGTGGATACGGCAGGGATCCGCGGCACGGGCCGGCACGGCGCCGTCACCCGCGCCGATGTGGAACACGCCGCAGCTGCCCGGCCCCGTCCGGCGGCTCCGGCAGTCCCGGCGGCTGCGGCAGTCCCGGCAGCTGCGGCGGTCCACGCTGCGCCTGTGCCCCACGGGGCCAGGGTGCGGTCCTCGCCGCGGGCCCGGCGGCTCGCGGACCAGCTCGGCGTCGACATCGGGAGTGTGCCCGGCACGGGGCCCGACGGCGCCGTCACCGAAGCTGATATCCAGCGGGCCGTAAGCGGGCACAGGGCGGCGGTTCCGGCAGAAGAGGCGCCAGCGGAAGAAGCCGCCCTTCCCGGGGCGGAGGCGCTGCCCCCGAAGGAGGCGCCGCCGTCGGAAGCGCAGGACCGCTTGTCCAGCCTGCGGCGCGCCATCGGCGCGCTCATGAGCCGGTCCAAGAAATCCATCCCGCACTACTACGTCAGCACCACACTGGACCTGCGCGCCGCCATCGCGTGGATGCAGCAGGTCAACGAACAGCGCCCGGTGGCCTCGCGGCTGGTTCCGTCTGCCCTGCTGCTGAAGGCGACAGCCCTTGCCGCCCGTGAGGTCCCGGAAGTCAACGGCTTCTTCACCGACGGAGTGTTCCGGCCCAGCAGATCCGTGCACCTGGGCGTTGCGGTGGCGCTGCGGCACGGCGGCCTGGTGGCGCCTGCCATCCACGACGCCGACACCTTGGCCCTGGACGTGCTGATGCAGCAATTGCGGGACCTCGTCAGCCGGGCGCGTGCCGGGCGGCTGCAGCGCGCGGAAATGGCCGATCCCACCCTCACGGTGACGAATCTGGGCGACCTGGGCGTGGAGGCCGTTTACGGTGTCATCTATCCGCCGCAGGTGGCCATGGTGGGCCTGGGCAAGCTGGTGGAGCAGCCCTGGGCACACGACGGCATGCTCGGTGTGCGACCCGCCGTCACCGCCACCCTGTCCGCCGACCACCGGGTCAGCGACGGGCTCCGGGGCGGCCGCTTCCTGGCCCGCATCGACGAACTGCTGCAAAAACCGGAGGAGCTATGAACGAGCAGGATGCACGGCAGGCCGTGCACACGGCCATCGGCCAGGTAGCGCCGGACGTGGACTTTGACGGCCTCGACGAGGGCTCGCGGCTGCGGCAGGACCTTGAACTTGATTCGCTGGATTTCCTCAGGCTTGTGGAAACCATCAACGAGGCCACCGGCGTGGACATTCCGGAACGTGACTACACTGCAGTGGCCACCGTCAAGGGCATGATCGATTACCTCGCCGCCCGCGGCTGAGCACGGCGGGCAAAAGCGGGCGCATGTTCCGGCCTGGGTCCGAAGGCGATGAGCCGCGGCAAGAGCCGCCGCACCACCGGGGCGTGCCGGACAAAAAACAGCAGGACCGGCGGAGCACCCGGCCTCCGTCCGGCGAACAGCGGAACGAAAACCGCCCGGTGCATGACCCTTTGGACGGTCTGGACAATGACGGTGGGCATCCGGCGCCGCCGTTCCACCGCCGCGAGGTCCTTGATCGACACGTTGCCCCGGACCAGGGCCGGTGCCAGCAGTGCCGCTGCCGCCACGGCATCCTGGATGGCCAGGTTGATGCCCACCCCGCCCGCTGGGGACATGGCATGGGCGGCGTCGCCGACGCACAGCAGCCCGTCCACGTACCAGCGCCGCAGCCGGTCCAGCCGCACATCCAGCCAGTGAAGGTCCTCGAGCGAACGGATGGAGTCCACCCGGTCCGCCAGGTCCGGACGCAGGGCGGCGACGCGTTCCCTGAACCGTTCAACGCCCTCGGAGCGTATCCGCGCGTCCGCTCCCTTGGGGCCGAGGTACCCCATCTGGTAGTAGTCGTCGCGGAACAGCGCGATCATGGCTTCGCGGTCCCGGAACGCCGGGACGATGCCCGCCACTGCGCCTTTCTCCGAAGCATGGCGCGGGAGCTTGAACCACCAGGTGTCGAAGGGAACCGGATAGTCCTTCGGCTGCAGGCCGGCGGCCCGGCGCAGCACGGAATGGCGGCCGTCGGTGGCCACCACGAGGTCCGCATGCAGCGCCCCCTCAGTACCCTGCCCTTTAGTACCTCCCCGCGTCCGGTAGCGGACGCCGGTGACGCGGCCGCCGTCGAACATTAGCGACGTGGCTTCATGCTCCATCAGGAGCGTGAACGTGGGTTCGCTCGCGGCCTCGGTGGCCAGGAAGTTCAGGAAGTCCCACTGCGGCATCATGGCGATGTAGTTGTACGGGGGCTTCAGGGTCGCGAAATCGCCCAGCGTGACCAGTCCGACGCCCGGGATGGGGAAGGCGACGTTGTTCAGTTTGCTCTGCGGGAGCTTGCGGAATCCGTCGCCCAGCCCGAGCTCGTCGATCAGCCTGATGGTGGAGGCGTGCACGGTGTCGCCGCGGAAGTCCCGGAGGAAGTCGCCGTGTTTTTCGAGGACCGTGACCTCCACCCCGGCCCGGGCCAGCAGCAGTCCCAGCATCATGCCCGCCGGGCCTCCCCCGACAACAGCGCACCCCGTTCGCTCCATGCACCCACGCTACGCCGGACGCACAAAAGCCGCACGCACAATTGCGGCGCGTGCGGCTTTTAGCGTGCTGCCGGAGCAGGATCAGAGCCGGGTGTCGAAGGACTCGCAGAAGACGTTCTCGTTGAACGTCCCCTGGAATTCCGACCTGCCCATGATCTTTTCGATGGTCGCCCGAATGGCCTCGCGCGATCCGGCGTGCGCGTTGATGGCTGTCTTCACCATCGGCACGTCAATCAGGTGGTTGGGCTGGTTGAGCGAGACGAACACGGTGGGGACCTCGGTGACGTACCACGGGATCTCGGCGGCCATCGGTGAGGACCACTTGATCCGGATGGCTGCCTCCTGGGCGAAGCCCTTTACATTGGCGAACACAAAGGCGGCATCGTACTTGTCCGCGTAGTCCCCGGTGGCTTCCTCGGAGATGACCGACATGAAATTCACGCCGGTCTCCCCCTCCGCTTCCCGCTGGTCCGCCGTCTTGAACAGGTGCACCTCGAAACCGGCGTGTTCCAGCTCCTCCTTGACGGTGTCCAGGTAGGCCAGCGGGTCCGCGCGGGTGAAGTCCGAACCGCCGGAGATGCCGTAGAGACGGATCCGCTGGTGCGTGTCCGGGGTGATGGGCAGGTTGTGGGCGGTGTCCTTGACCAGGGTGACGGTCTTGTCCGCAATCTCCGCAGCGATGGCCCGGTGCGCGTCGCTTCCGATCACGCCGAGTGCTTCCGCCGGCGGCACCAGCCCGTTGCGGGCCTTCCGGTGCAGCCCAAGGCTTGCCTTGAGCCCCAGGATCCGGCGCAGTGCGTCGTGCAGGCGCTGCTCGGTGATGACGCCGGACTTGTAGCCGTCCAGCATGTAGCCGAAGTCTTCCGCGGGGTTGCGGAAGAACAGGAACATGTCGCAGCCGGCGGCAATGGTGGCCGGGACCAGGTCCTTGCGTTTCATGGCCTGGGTGAGGCCCACCATCTGCGAGGCGTCGGTAAGGATCAGCCCGTTGAAGCCGAGCTCGCCGCGGAGCAGGTCCTGGAGCAGTTCGGGCGCCAGCGTGGCCGGCCGGATGTCCTTGTCCGCCAGGCCGGGACGGAAGTGGCGGGAAAGTTCCGGCGCACCGATGTGCCCGATCATGATGGACTGCACGCCGTGGCCGATCATTTCCCGGTACACGTGCCCGTAGCTCCGGTTCCACTCCTCGTAACCGAGGGTGTTGTAGGACGTGACCACGTGCTGGTCGCGTTCGTCCACGCCGTCGCCCGGAAAGTGCTTCATGGCGCAGGCGGTGGGCGACTCGCTGATGCCGTCGAAGTACTCCTTGGCGCGCTCCACCACGATCTCCGGTGTGTTGCCGAAGGCCCGGGTGGAGATCACCGTGTTCCGCCAGTTGTAGTGGATGTCCACGATCGGCGCGAACGCCCAGTTACAGCCCAGCGCCGCGGTTTCCACGCCGGCAACCTGCCCCATCTGCCGGGCGATGGACTTGTCCGGATGCGAGCCGGCCTGCAGGTGCGTGGACACAAACGTGCCGTCGTCGCAGCTTCCGGCTCCCCCCATTTCCGGGTTCGAGGCCACCAGCAATGGGATGCGGGTCCTGGACTGCGCGTAGCGGATATGTTCCTGCACCGCGGCCGAGGTGCCCGGCCGGTAGCGCATGCCGCCCACGTGGTAGTTCTCCAGGACGCCGTCCAGGTACTCCGGGGAGTAGTCGTTGTTGTGGTTGATGAACAGCTGCCCGATCTTTTCCTCGAGGCTCATCCCGGTGATCGTGGAATCCACCCACGCCACGGCGTCGTCGTCGAGGTTGAACGGCGCGGCATGGAGGTCGACGTCGAACCGGCGCGGCTGGGTGCCCGCCGCGCCTTCGCTGCTCCGGGCGGGAGTTACGACGGCGGCGGCAATGCCTGCGAGCGCTTCGGTCACCACCTGGCTGACAGGGGCTGCGATGTCGACGACGATGCCGGCTTCGTCGGCGTCGAGCGGTTCCAGCGTTGCGAGCTGCGAATCAAGGAGGGCAGGCGGCATGAAGTGGCCGGTGCGCCCTTCAGTGCGTGCCCGGAGCACTTCTTTGCTGCCGTGAAGGTGCAGGAACACGGTGTCCGGTGCCTGCTCCCGGATGGCGTCGCGGTAGCTGCGCCGCAGGGCAGAGCACGCGAGCACCAGTCCGCCGTCGCCGGCGTTGGCCAGCTCCGCGCCCACGGTGGCCAGCCAGGGCCACCGGTCCTCGTCGGTCAGCGGCGTGCCGGCCGCCATCTTGGCCACGTTTTCCACGGGGTGGAGGGAGTCGCCGTCGAGGAACGGTACGCCCAGTTCGCGGGCCACGAGGTCGCCGATGGTGGTCTTGCCGCAGCCGGAGACCCCCATGACGATGATGCGGTGCTTTGCTGCGCCGTGCGGTGACACAGCCCGGGCCTCACCAGTCATGGACGGTGCCGTCAACAAGGCGGTTGTACGGGAGGTAGGCCTGCTGGTACGGGAACGCGGCCGCGGCTTCCTCGTTGAATTCGACGCCGATGCCGGGCTTGTCCCCCGGGTGCAGGTAGCCGTCCACGAACGTCATGGACTGCTCGAAGACCTCGTTGGTCTTGTCCGAGTGCTGCATGTATTCCTGGATGCCGTAGTTGTGGATGGCCAGGCCTACATGAAGCTGCGCGGCGAAGCCCACCGGGGAGATGTCGGTGGGGCCGTGGAAGCCGGACTTGATCTGGTACTGCGCGGCGAAGTCCATGACCTTCTTCAGCGGGGAGATACCGCCGAAGTGCGTGGAGGCTGCCCGGACGTAGTCGATCAGCTGTTCCTTGATGATGGTCTGGTAGTCGTACACGGTGTTGAAGATTTCCCCGATGGCCAGCGGGGTGGTGGTGTGCTGGCGGACCAGGCGCAGCGCCTCCTGGTTCTCGGCCGGGGTGCAGTCCTCGAGCCAGAACAAGTCATAGGGTTCCAGCGCCTTGCCCAGCTTGGCGGCCTGGATCGGGGTCATGCGGTGGTGGCCGTCGTGCAGCAGCGGCAGTTCCGGGCCGAACTCGTTCCGGACGGCTTCAAACACGCTGGGCAGGTGGCGCAGGTACGCGCGGGTGTCCCAGTCCTCTTCCACCGGGAACGCGCCGCGGCCGGCGGGCTCGTAGTCGTAGCGCTCACCGGAGGCCTGGGCCTGGGCGGCCACACCGTAGACGGCCTTGATGCCGGGAACGGCGGTCTGGATGCGGACCGACTTGTAGCCGAGTTCCAGGTGCTCACGGACGGAGTCGAACAGAGAGGGAATGTCCGCGCCGGAGGCGTGTCCGTACGCCCGCAGGCCGTTGCGGGAAGCCCCGCCGAGGAGCTGGTAGACCGGCATGCCGGCCATTTTGCCCTTGATGTCCCAGAGCGCCATGTCCACGGCTGCGATCGCGGCCATGGTCACCGGGCCGCGGCGCCAGTAGGAGCTGCGGTACAGGAACTGCCAGGTGTCCTCGATCCGGTGCGGGTCCTTGCCGACCAGCAGCTGCGCAACGTGTTCCTTGAGGTAGGCGGCCACTGCGAGCTCGCGTCCGTTCAGGGTGGCGTCACCGATGCCGGTCACGCCGTCCTCCGTGGTGATCCGGAGGGTCACGAAGTTGCGGGACGGGCTGGTGACGAAAACTTCTGCTGCAACGATCTTCATGAACTTCAGCTGTTCCTTCCAGGAATCAGGTGGGCAGGTGTGACGGTCTTGGACGACGTGTCCGTGGTGAAAGTTCCGCTCAGGCCGGCTACCAAGGCAACGACCTGCGGGTCTTCGCCCAGTTGCGGGCTGATGAGGTTGAGGAGGGCGGCCACCCTCTCAGTGCCGCGGGCCCTGTTTGCCGCGCCGATTGCCGCGGAGAACGGGTCCTGAATCTCGTTGCGAACGGCCACGAAGTCGATCCAGGCGGCCAGCATAAGGGCGCTGCCGGCACCGGAGCGGCCCTCGGATCTCTCGGCCGCGAGGACCGGGAGTGCCCGCATGCGGAGTTTCGTGGTGCCGTCGGCGGCAATTTGCGACAGATGATGCGCGATGCGGCCGTTGCTGAACCTGCCGCGGAGTGCATCCCGATATTCCGGGATGTGAAGATCGTCGCCCTGAAGATGCGCCGCCGCCTCGTCCCAAAAGGCTTCCACAGCCTTCCGGCACCCTGGATCTTCGAGTGCCTGGGCCACCGTGGTGTGCCCCCGGAGAAGACCGGCATATGCCAGGAGCGAATGGGCACCGTTCAGGAGCCACAGCTTGCGGTTCTCGTAGGGTTCAATATCGTCCACCAAAACGGCGCCGGCGTCCTCCCAGCGGGGCCTGCCCTTCGGGAAATCCCCGCTGATGACCCAGTCCCGGAATGGTTCCGCGACCACAGGCGAGCTGTCCAGGTAGCCGCACGCCTGCTCCACCTCGGCGATGTCCGCATCGGTGGTTCGCGGAGTGATCCGGTCCACGGACGTGCTGACAAAACTGACGTTCTCCACGATCCAGCGTGCAAGCTCGCCGTCCCAGGCCTCCGCCATTCCCGTGACGGCGCGGCGGGCAACGTCTCCGTTGCCTGAGAGGTTATCGCAACTGACGACGGCGATCGGCCCCGCCCCGGCGTCCCTGCGGCCGGCGAGGGCCGAGACCAGCCGGCCCAGCGGCGTCATGGGTTTCCCCCCTTCACCGGCAGCATCAGCCAGCAGGGCCAGATCGCCGGCAACACCGGCAACACCTGCGTCGAAGCTGCCGTCCGAAGCCAGGCCGTACGCCGCCTCCGTGATGGTCAGCGTAACTATGGCGGTCGCCGGCTCGGAGACGAGTTCGCGGAGGCGCCCGACGTCGGCTCCGTCCACGGCTTCGGCAATGCTTCCGATGACTTCGAAACTGTCCCCGCTGCCGGAACGCTCGATCAGCGTGAACAGCCCGTCCTGCGCGGCCAGCGCCACGGCTGCATCGGGCCGCCGGCCGGTGAACGCCGCGATGCCCCATTCGGCACCGTCGCCGGCATGTTGCGTGTACCAGGCCTCGTGCGAACGGTGGAATGCTCCGAGGCCCAGATGTACGATCCGCACCGGGGCCTTGGGCAGCGGCATCAGCGCACGGTTCAGCACCGGCACTTTGTTGGCGCTCACAGCTTGAACACCCTGCGCGGAGAGGCATCCACGATGTCCACGATCAGCTCGCGGGCGCGTTCTTCGCTGATCCGGTGCTCGGCCACAAGCCGCGCCAAAAATGAGGACTCGATCCTGCGCGAGGTGTCGTGGCGGGCCGGGATGGAGCAGAACGCGCGGGTATCGTCGATGAACCCGGAGGACCGGGAGAAGCCGGCCGTTTCCGTCACCGCCGCCCGGAAGCGCAGCATCGCATCCGGCGCGTCCAGGAACCACCACGGAGCGCCTATGTACACGGACGGATAGAAACCCGCCAAAGGCGCCAGTTCCCGCGAGAACACGGTCTCGTCCAAGGTGAATAGCACAAGGTGGAAGTCCTTGGCGGTGCCGAAGTCCTGTAGCAGGGGCCGGATAGCCTCGGTGTAGTTCACGGCGAACGGAATGTCGTGACCCGTATCCGCGCCAAAGGCCTCGAAGGTGGGGCCGTGATGGTTGCGGTACGAGCCGGGGTGGATTGTCATGACCAGTCCGTCTTCCACGGACATCCTGGCCATCTGGTACATCATGTGGGCCTCGAATGCCTCGCGGTCCTCCGGGCTGGCTTTGCCCGCCCGGGCGCGCTCAAACAGCCGCTCCGCGTCGGCGGCGTCCAGCTTCAGGGTTGCGGGCGTGCGGACGCCGTGGTCAGCGGACACCGCACCGTTTTCCACGAAGTGGCGCCGTCTTGATTCCAGTGCACTGATGTAGCCCGCATATCCGGACGCACCCGAACCGCCGACGCCGATGAGGCGTTCCACGTTGTCCTGCCATTCCGGATGGGCGATGTTCACGTAAGGGTCCGGACGGAAGGTTGGCAGGACGCGGCCGGCGAAGGCGGGGTCCGCGGCCAGAGCTGCATGGCTGTCCAGGGAGTCCAGCGGATCGTCCGTGGTGGCCAGCACCTCAATGTTGAACTCTTTGAACAGCTGCCGTGGCCGGAATCCCGGTTCGGAAAGTTTGGCCGAAATAGCGTCGAAGATCCTGTCGGCGTTCTCCGCGGTCGGTTCGTCGTGCAGGCCGAAGACGTGCTCGAATTCCTGCCGGATCCAATAGCCGGAGGCCGTGCCCTCAAAGTCAGGCCACGCGGCACAGAAGTTGCGCCAGACCTGGCGCGAGCCCGCGGCGGATTCGCCGAGGCCCAGCTGGTCCATCGGGACACCCCCTGCGTGGATCAACCTGGTCACGTAGTGGTCCGGTGTGACCAGCAGGGCCGCGGGATCGGGGAAGGGCAGGTTCTGTTCAATCACCGCAGCGTCTACGTGTCCGTGCGGGGAGATGATCGGAAGACCCTCCACCAGGTTGTACAGCGAGCGGGCTATGTCCCGGACGCCGGGCTCCGCAGGAAGGAGCCGGTCCGGGTGGGCTGCCATAGAGTGCACCATGGTCTCAGCGTGCCCCTGCCCCTGCGGTAAGCCCGGCGAGAGCCGCCGTGCGCCGCAGATAGTCAAGGTTCCCGGCAGTACGTTCGGCCAGGGGAAGCTCCGTGGAGAAGTCTTCCACCGTGACCCAGCCGTCGTAGCCATGGGCTGCCAACGCCTTGAAGTATTCAAGGACGCTGCCCTGTCCGGACTGCAGCGGTGCCCATTCGTTCTGGAACACTGCGGCACCGGAGGCATCCCTCTCATCCCGGCGGACCCAGACGGCGTTCTTGACGTGGATATGCGCAAGGTACTCCCCCAGCAGTTCGAAAGCCGGCAGGTAGTCTTCCTGCCCCTCGATCAGCAGGTTGCCCAGGTCGTGGATTACTCCCACGTGCCGGGGATCCAGGCCTTCCAGCAGACGCCGGGCCGATGAAGCTGACGCCGTAATGGTGCGGTGGTGCAGTTCAACCAGCGCCTTCACCCCGTGGTGGGCAGCACGTTGCGCTACCCATTCGAAATCCCGGCGGGCCGCGTCAAACAGGACAGGATAGGGGATGCCGCTCGGCTCTTCGTTCCCCCAACCGGCAGACCCCAGCGGCAGGGTTGTCACACGAACCTGGCCCGCACCCAACGCGGCGGTGGCCGCCAGCATGCGTTCGACGTCGTCGTGGTTGTCACACCGCGCGTAGCCACCGATACCGGAGAACTCCAGGCCGGCATCGCGGGTGATGGAGGCGATCCGCTCCAGGTTGCCTTCAAGGCCGGTCATGGGGATGGTGGCTTTGTTGCCGGCCCAGAAACCGGGCTCGGGCGCCTCTGCCTGGTCCGTGATCCGCCATTCGATCCCGTCCCAACCCTGCGCGGCCAGGTTGGTGACGGCTTCCTCCGGAGTCCAGTCAGGCGTGGAGGCAGTGAATACTGAGAATTTCATCGCGTCAGGCGCTTTCTGTCGAAGTGGATCCTGCACGGACTTCAAGGTCGTTGTACTTGCCCGCCAGGACGTCTTCGAAGAGGACCGCCTGGTTCAGGGTGGCCGACACATAGACGGCGCGCACGGTGGCCAGGGCATTGACTGCATCGCTCACGGTCACGCCAGGCTGGCGGCCCTCGGCGATGGCTCCCAGGATGTCGCGGTACTGACGGACATGCCCGGCCGGATACACCGTGGGATCCTTGGCCTCATAGTCCTCCGCCGGGTACTTGGACAGTTCCTCCCGGGCCTGGTTCCCGCCGCCCTGCAGCCCCATGTCGGCCGAAGCGCCGCCGGCGTCCCTGGCGTGGAAATACTGCAACTGGTCATTGTCCACCACCGCGGAGCCTTCCGAGCCCATCAGCTGCACTCGGACCGTCAGGCCCGGGTAAGCGGCTGTTGTGGCATGCAGTACTGCCAGGCCGCCATTTTCGAAGGTCACGGTGGCAACGGCCGTGTCCTCCACCTCGATGCGTTCATGTGCCAGGCGGGCTGTGTGCGCATGGATTTCCACCGGCCGGCCCATGAACCACAGCAGCAGGTCAACCGTGTGGACGCCTTGGTTCATCAGGGCTCCCCCGCCGTCCATGGACCACGTACCGCGCCAGTCGCCGGAATCGTAGTAGCCCTGCCCGCGCCACCACGCAACGGAAGCGATGGCCGAGGTCAGCCGGCCAAAACGGCCCTTTGCGACTGCGTCCGCAACGGCCACGCTGGCCTGGTCAAAGCGGTGCTGGCTGATCACCGAAGCAACGACGCCCTGCCGCGCTGCTTCGGTGGCCGCCGCCTCGATCTCCTGGGCGCGGCTCAGATCGACGTCCAGCGGCTTTTCGATGACCACATGCTTGCCGGCCGCAAGGACTTCGAGGCCCTGCTGGATGTGCAGTCCGCTGGGAGTTGCAAGGGCCACCAGGTCAATGTCGGCCGCTGCGAAGGCGCCCTCCAGGGAGGTGTGCACGGAGGGCCTTGGCCTTCCGCTCGACTCGATGAAGTCCGCCAGCGACTCGGCCGCATCGGGGATGGCGTCAACCAGCGCCACGATGCTGGTTCCGGGGAATTCCTGCAGGGCAACCGCGTGGGTGCGGCCGATGACGCCGCACCCGGTGATGGCCACCTTCAATGTCTGACTCATACCGTCTGGACTCCTGCTTCTGCTGTGACTTTGGCAAACGCCCGGGCGGCAATGCCGAACGCCGTGGGGCCGGAAAATCCGCCGAGGCCGTGAGCGCCGGCAAGATGCGGTTCAAGGGAAGCGAAGCCGTTGAACCCGTCAGCTTTAAGAGCCTCCACGGTGCGCAGCACGTCGCCATCACCCTCGCCTGCGGGAACAACATGCCCGTTTGAAAAGAGTGCGTCCTTGACCTGCAGGTACTCCAGATGCGGGCGCAACTTCTCGTAAGCCTCGTCAAAGGGCTTCACACCTACCTGCACGAAGTTGGCCGCATCCCAGGCCACCTTCAACGCCGGCGAGTTCACGGATTCGATGATGTCGAGCACACGGTCCGGAACATCCCCGAAGATGTCCTTCTCGTTCTCATGCAGGAGGATCACCCCTTCTTTCTCGGCCACGTCGGCCAGCGCACGCATCCGCTCCAGGACGGCATCGCGGATGCTGTCCACCGGCACGGATTCGCCGTAGTAGAAGGAGAAGATGCGGATGTACTTCGCGTCCAGGACCTTGGCTGCGTTGGCAGCCCGGCGCAGGCGCTCCACTTCGTGCTCCACCGGAAGGCTGACATCGACCTTGCCGATCGGCGAGGCAATCGCCGACACCTTCATTCCCTTTGCCGTCAGCAGGTCGGCAAGTGAACGGAGCTGGTCATCGGACAGGTCCACGATGTTCGTGCCCCAAGCGCTGCGCACTTCGATGTGGTTGGCGCCCAGCGCCTGCAGCACGGCGATCTGGACGGCGGGGTCGTCGTCGATCTCATCCCCGAAACCCGACAGGGGCCACGAGGCCTGAGTGGTTGAAACCATGGTTACTTAACTCCTCCGGCGGTCAGGCCGCCAACTAGATAACGCTGGAAAATCAGGTACAGAATGACCACGGGTGCCGCGCAGACAAGTGCGGCGGCCATCATCTGGCCGTAGTACGGGATAGCGCCTCCTTCTTGGGAGGCCCCGAAAATCTGCAAGGCAACGGCGGCCGTCTGGCTTTCCGGCCGGGTCATCACGGATGCAAACAGGACGTCGTTCCACCCCAGCAGGAACGCGAAGATGCCCGAAACTACGATGCCTGGCCAGCTCAGGGGCAGGATGATCCTGAACAGGACGCCGAGGTTGCTGGCGCCGTCGATCCGGGCCGCTTCCTCGAGTTCGCGGGGAAGCCCGCGAAGGTAGGTGACCATGACCCAGGTGGAGAACGGCATGGCGAACGTCAGGTACGTGACGAACAACCCCCACTGCGTTCCGATCACTTGGATGCCGAGGTACGTTGCAGCCGAGGAGAACAGCACAAACACGGGGAGCACCATCAGGGTTCCGGGCACCGACTGCAGGGCAAGGAGCCCGCGGAGGATCGTGAGACGGCCCCGGAAGGTGTAGCGCACCAGGACGAATGCCGTTGACACGGACATGGCGGCCGAGACAACCGCCGTTGCGCCGGCCACGAGGACACTGTTCGCCAGTCCCGTCGCCAGGCCCACGCTGGTCCAGATCTTCGAGTAGTTCTCAAGGGTGAAGCTTGAGGGCCAGAACTCACCGTTGGCTACACCGATGTCCGAGTTCACCGAGGCAAGGAAGATGTACAGCACAGGGATCAGGACAAGGGCACCAAGGAACACCAGAATAAATGCGAGGAGCGGACGGGGCAGCAAGCGTGTCACTTCATGCTGCCGGGACGACCCGGGCCGGAGAACGGCGGCACTGGTGTTACCGGCTTTACGGACCCTGCCGGCGGTGGAGGTGCTCATTTCTTGGCTCCAGGTGACTCGGCGTCGTCGAGCTTGACGGCGCGAAGATAAACAAACAGCGGAATGGCGATCAGCACCAGGGAGACGAAAGCCATGGCGGCGCTCAGGCCGAAGCGGAAGCTTTGGAAGCTGGTGACGTAGGTAAGGATGGGGAGCACTTCGACGTCCGCTGGAGCCGGGACTCCGAACAGCACGAAGGGAAGAGTGAAGTTGTTGATGTGGTGCAGCATGCCGATCAGGAAGGCGAGGGCAAGCGGTCCCTTAAGGTACGGGAAGATGACGAATCGAAGCTTGTTCCACCACAGGGCTCCGTCCAGTGCTGATGCCTCATGGACCTCGTGGTCCACGGACTGCAGTCCGGACAGCGCAAGCAAGTAGATAAACGGCCAGGAGGCCCAGATCTGGACCAGAACCAGCGTCCAGAAGGTCTGGGGCCCGTTGAGCCACAGCCCTGTTTCGATGCCCACGGTTCCCAGGGCCTTGTCCACGATGCCGTCCGGCTGGAACATGGTGCGCCAGATCGTCGCGACCACAAAGGACGGGAGCACGTACGGGATCAGGAAGATGGACCGGACCACGGCGCGTCCCCTGAAAGCATTCTGGGTTGCCACGGCAGCCGCGATTCCGAGCGGAAGTGTGACCACCATGGCCAGCAGGGAATAGCTGACGCTCAGCCAGGTCGCGTGGAGGAGCGGCGACGAAGTGAGCGCTTCGACGAAGTTCTCCACGCCGATGAACGGTGAACTGATCCAGCGGCGCAGCGTGTACTGGTCCAGGTTGAGGGTGGACATGTAGATGCCCAGCACAAGCGGCACCACGATGATGATGAACATCAGTGCCCCGCCCGGGATGAGCATCCACAGCGGGCGGTTGCGTTCACTCAGGCCCTTGCGGCGGCCCTTGCTCTCGCCGGCAGGCGGCGGACCAGCCACGGAAGAGGCGGTCCGGGAGGCCCGGGTTGCGGCGGAGTCCGCCGCAACCCGGACTTCATTGGAAGCGTCTGTAGACATCAGAACTTATCCCTTGGCAGCCCGGTCAAGGGACGCCTGGCCCTTGGTCTGGGCGTCCTTGATCCGAGCCTCGAGGGCTGAGTCGTCGAGCCTGCCGCTGGAAAGATCCGGAATCGACTGAACAGTGACGTTGAGCAGGCCGAGCTGGATGTCGCCCCAGGCACCTGTAAACGGGGTGGCCTTGGACTTTGCGGCGGCATCGGCGATTGGCTTCAGCTTGGGATCAGTGAGGCTGGCCAACGCCTCGGCGTTTGCCGGCAGGTCGCCGAAGGTCTTTTGATAGTTCAGCTGCTCCTCTTTCGAGGTGATCAGCTTGATGTAGGCGAAGGCGAGATCCTTCTCCTTCGAGTAGTCAGCCACCACGAGGTTATCCCCGGAGAGGATGCTTGCGGCTTCCCCGCCGTCACTCTTGGGGCTGGATTCACCCGGAGCGGTGGTGGGCATCAGTGCGTATTCGTACTTCCCTGCCACGGCCGACTTGTCCAGCGTCGGGATGGAGCTCGACGTCGTCATCATCAGATATCCGGCTTTTCCGCTGGCAAAGGCAGCAACGGCGTTGCTGTTGCTCCACCCGACGGAGGCAGGGTCCACGACTTTGTCGTCGGTCAGCCAGCCGAAGTAAGTCTCGTAAGCCTTCTTGACGGTGGGATCATCCATCTTGAGGTTATTGCCGTCCACCAGCGGATTGCCGGCCTGAACTGACATGGCCCAGATGAACTTCCACGGGTCATAGGAGTCCTTGTAACCGGTGGCGATGCCGAACGTGCCGCCCTTGGTCATTTTCTTCGCCTGTTCAGCAAGCTCGTCCCAGCTGGTGGCAGGCTTCTCAATGCCTGCAGCCGCCAACAGCTCCTTGTTGTAAGCCATCACGAAGGGGCGGCTGACGAAGGGGATGCCGGCCTGGTGCCCCTCGTCCGGGCCGGAGATGCCCAGGGCTGCGGGGTTGAAGCGGTCCTTGCCGCCGACCTTCTTCCAGTCGTCGTCGGACAAGGTCACAAAGGCTTTGGTGGCGAAGGCGGTCGGCGTGAACGTGGTGCCGAGCCCGTAGACGTCCGGGCCCTGCCCTGAAACCACGGAGGTCTGGATGCGCGTCAGCTCGTCGTTGGCCGAGGCGAAGGTTTCAAACTTCACGTCGGCCCCGGTCTCTGCTTTGAACTTGGCCGCGATATCGCTTTGCCACTTCTTCTGCTGCTCCGGGTACTGGCTCAGGACGCCGACCAGGACATTGAGGGTCTTACCCGTGCCATCCACCTTTCCGTCGGCGTTTGTTGAACTGCCAGTAGTGCCTGAGCCCGCGCCGCAGCCGGTCATTGCCAAGGCCGCAGCCGTAACGATTGCCGCAAGCCCGGAAGACGATCTAAACCTCATTGTTTTCTCCTCTAGGACACCCACATGGCCACAACGTCATGTGGCGCACATCACTGCAGGCGATTCGGAACCCAGTCTAGAGACGGGGCAACATTGCGGCAAGCGATTGCCAAAAGTTGCCAAAAGTGTTGAGATGATAGCCATAGGCACTGCACCCAAGCCCGCCGCGCACACTGCCCGGGGCGATGCGTCGGCCCCATGAAAGGACTTATCCATGAGCTCTGCGGTGGTGGATGCAGGGGAGAACGGGTCGGCGGACCGCAGGCCCCCCGCCGAAAGAATGCCAACAATCAAGGACGTAGCCGAGCTGGCCGGAGTGGCCACCTCCACGGTTTCGCGCGCATTGTCCAAGCCGGACCGCGTAAACCGGCACACCCGGGAACGGATCGAAGAGGCCGCGGCCCGGCTCAACTACGTGCCCAGCTCGCAGGCGAGGGGACTCAGTTCGGGTCGCACCGACACCGTAGCGGTCCTGGTGCCGGACATCACCAACCCCTTCTATTTCGACATCATCCGGGGGACGCAGCACCAGCTCAAGGCCGCCGGTCTCACCCAGCTCCTGGTAGACACTGAAGAGTCCAGCGAGATGGAGCTTGAGGCCCTTCACAAAATGCGGCGGTCAGCGGACGGATTTATCCTGGCGGCATCGCGCCTGACGGACGCGCAGCTTGCCGAGGTGTCCGGTTCGCAGCCGCTGGTTACCATCAATCGCGCCTCAGCGAACGCGCCCACCGTGGTGATCGATACGCCGTCCGCCATGATCCAGGCACTGGAACACCTCGTCTCCCTCGGCCATCACCGGATCTGCTACGTGAGCGGCCCGCCGACGTCGTGGTCCAACTTGCGGCGCTGGAAAATCTTCGAGGAGGACTCCGCCCAAAGAGGACTCGAAACGCACAGGATCGGCCCCTTCACGCCGAAAACCACGTCCGGGGCGGCAGCCGCTGACGCCGCCGTGCGCACCGGGGCCACGGCATGCATCGTCTTCAATGACCTGCTGGCCATAGGCATGCTGCAGCGATTGCGCGAGAGGGGCATCCGCGTGCCCGAAGACATGAGCATTGTGGGATGCGACGATATTTTCGGCGCTGATTTCTGCAACCCTCCGCTGACAACCATTTCTTCACCGATCGAGCAGGCTGGCCGCGTTGCCGTTTCGATGCTCCTTTCACAGTTGAATCCGCTCCACGGCGGAACCACCCGGCGCCTGGCCGTGATGCCCACCCACCTCACGGTCCGCGGCTCCACGGGGCCTGCGCCGGAGCCCGGCGCGCGGTAGTGCCCGGCCGGATTGAGGCGGACACAGTTGAGCATGGTTGACACTGCTGGCTAGTCTGGATCACATGCGCGAACTCCAGGCCAGGATCATTGAAGAAATGGGCGTCCAGCCCCGGATCGACCCCGCCGGGGAGGTGCGCAGGCGCGTCACGTTCCTGAAGGAATACCTCAAGGCAACGCACACTAAGGGCTTCGTCCTGGGCATCTCCGGAGGCCTTGATTCCTCGCTCGCGGGCCGGCTTGCCCAGCTTGCCGTCGAAGAGCTGACCGCGGAAGGGACGGAAGCCAACTTCGTGGCGGTCCGTCTTCCGTACGGCGTGCAGCACGATGAGGACGACGCCCAGGCGGCCCTGGACTTCATCCAAGCCAAGACCGAGTGGACGTTCAACATCTCCGCCGCGGTGGACGGTTTCGAGGACGAGTTCGAGAAGACCGTGGGTAACGGCATCTCCGATTTCCACAAGGGCAACACCAAGGCCCGCACCCGCATGATCGCACAGTACGCCCTCGCGGGCGAGCACAACTACCTGGTCATCGGCACGGACCACGGCGCCGAATCCGTCACCGGCTTCTTCACGAAATACGGCGACGGCGGCGCGGACATCCTGCCGCTGTTCGGGTTGAACAAACGCCAGAACAGGGCACTCCTCGCGGAACTCGGCGCCCCGGCGCGGATCTGGGAGAAGGTCCCCACAGCCGATCTCCTTGACGGCAAGCCCGGCCGCACGGACGAGGAAGAACTGGGCCTGAGCTACGACCAGATCGACGACTACCTCGAAGGCCGCGACGTCCCGGACGCCGTCGCCGAATCGATCGAGCAGAAATACCTCCGCACCCGCCACAAGCGCACCGTCCCGGTCACCATCTTCGACACCTGGTGGAAGTAGCCTGACCCTGGGAGCCCGGGTCGGACTGTAGGCCGGTAGGCCGGACCGGGGCACTTTGAGCCTTGGTTGGCCTGTTTCGGCCTCAATTGCTGGCGTGTCCGTGTCGAAGTGCCCCGCGGAGGCCGGGCCGGACCAACTCCCGGCCGCCGGATTCATCCATTAGCGTCCGCCGGTCCCGGTCAGTCCCGGACTTCCACGGTGCCCTTCATCCCCATGAAGTCGTGGAGGGCACAGATGTAATCGAACTCCCCTGCCTTGTTGAACTTCACGGTGAAGGTGCTCTTCGGCAGCATCAGGCCGGAACTGAGGTCACCGCCGGTGAAGTCGGCAGGATCGCCCACGGATGCAAACTCGTCGGCCGGTTCCTCGCCGAAGGTTACGGTGTGCGGGGCTCCCATGCCGTCATTTACGAAGGTCACTTCGTCGCCAACATGGACCACGATGTGGGAGCGGACGAACCGCATCAGCATGGCCGTCTCATTGTCGGTGCCTGCGATGACGGTATGGTCATCGGCTTTGGCCCGCGCTGCGTCCCACTGCTCGTAGCCGTCGCGCAGGATCTTCCGCTCCTGTTTGTTCGACTGACGGTCGTACTGCGACTGGGTGTAGGGGTAGTCAGTGCCGGCATCCCGCACGTGCACGGTCCCCTTCATGGCCATGCCGTGGACCAGGCAGTAGTACGTGAACTCCCCCGTGTCCGGGAATTTCAGCGTGTAGCGTCCCACTTCATTGAAGCCGCTGTCTGACACGTTCGTCATGACACCTGAGTTGTAGTACGACTTTCCGTCGTAGGACTTGCCGCCCTGCGCTTCAACGTACTGGGGATTGCCCGGGTTGAACGGCTGCGTGGACTCCAGCGACTGGCCTTCGGCAAGGAACGTCACGGTATGGATTTCTGCGGCGTTCGCTTCCCAGGTGATCTTGTCGCCGGCATTGATGTAGATATTTTCCGGGAGGAAGGACATCCCCTGGATCGCCTGGTCCGATGACTCGGAACCGACCTGGACAGTCCAGGTCCTGGGTGATTTTCCGCCATCCGCGGCGGCGGTGCCGCTAAGTGCCACCGGCATAAGCAGCGAGATCAACGCCGCCAGGAGCGCGCGCACCATTCGGCGGCTTTCTTTTTGGAGAGCCATAAGACTCATTCCTTCTATGTGTTTCCCTGTGTTCTCGTTTGAGGCCGGGAGACCGGTCTGACGGTTCCGGCTGTCGTCAACGACGTCGGCCCGGTGCCCGCCCGGCATACGCCGGCCACGTGCCTCCTCCCCCGCGGCTACCCAGGCTCAAGGCGGGAAAGAAGTGATGAGGATCCGACGCGCCACCCGTTATGAGGCGTGACGCGGTTCCTGTGAATTTCAGAGGTCCTGCTAGTTCGCAGCTACCGCACTCGGAGCTGACGATACAGTCCAATCGTGCTCCGGGCCCTGGGATTTGTCGATACTCCAGCGCAACGTCAGGCGCCAGCCGGCGAACGGGTCAGCAGCGTGGAGATCCGGTGCGCTTCTTCCAGCAGGAGGCGGCCCAGCATCTCCTGCCGCTCCCCCTTGAATCGGGGTTCAATCCCGGTCAGCGACAAGGCCCAGGCGGGGCGTCCGCGCTGGTCGAAAACCGCTGCACCCATGCCCCAGCTGCCTTCCAGCACCAGCCCGGGGTTGACTGAGTAGCCGGCCTGCCGGGTCCTGGCCAGGTTCTCCCGGACCAGCGCCTCGGTGTGCGCGGCTGCAAAACCGCCCGCGTGCTTGGGCCAGTCCGCCAGAAGCTCCTCCTGCTCCGCCTCGGGAAGGAACGCCATGATCGCGGTTCCGGCGGACGCTACCCCCAGCGGGAACCGGACGCCTTCGTGCAGCACAAAGGAGCGCACCGGGAAGCTGCCTTCCTCACGGAGCAGGCACACCGTCTCCGATCCGCGGCGGACGGAGAAGAAGGCGCTCTCCCCGCTCTCCTCGGCCAGCCGGCGGAGGCTGGGCCGGGCGATATCCTCCAGCGGGAAACGGGCGGAGGCCACCGAACCCATCAGCAGGATCTCCGGGCCAAGCACCCAGTTGCCGCTCTGGGGGTCCTGATCCAGCAGGCCCTCTGAGGCCAGCGAGCTCAGCAGCCGGTGAACCGTAGGCCGGGTAAGGCCCGATTCCCGGACCAGTTCAACGAGCGGACTGCCTTCGGGCTGCCGTCCCACGATCCGCAGCAGGGCGGCAACCCTGCTGACCACCTGGGCGCCCTGGACCGGCACGGAATTCATCTTTTCCCTTCGAAACGCTGTTAATCATCCACAATATGGACACATCCAAGCTTACCGTCCACACTGTAAATACGCCCTATATTCCGGCAAAATACCGCCTTGACAGCCCCTTTGAGCGCCCCGTACGCTCCTTTTCCAGAACAACAGTCCACAAAGTGGATTGCCGGCGTCGCAGCCCACTGTCCGCGCCGGACTGCCAGCTCAATGAGGAGATGCAATGTCAAAGGTGAAATCCGGTGCGGCCGCCGCGCTGCAGGACGTGTTGCGGGACGGCATGACCCTCGCCGTCGGAGGTTTTGGCCTCAGCGGCATCCCGGCGGACCTGATCGAGGCCGTCCGCGATTCCGGCGTCAAAGACCTCACCGTCGTATCCAACAACATGGGCGTGGACGGCAAAGGCCTCGGCATCCTGATCGAAGCCGGCCAGGTCCGCAAGGTCATCGCCTCCTATGTGGGCGAGAACAAACTTTTCGCCGAGCAGTACCTTGCCGGCAAGCTGGAGGTGGAGTTCACCCCGCAGGGCACCCTCGCCGAACGCCTCCGCGCCGGCGGCGCCGGCATCCCCGCGTTCTACACCAAAACCGGCGTCGGGACCCTTGTTGCCGAAGGCAAGCCGCTCGCGGAGTTCGACGGCGAGACATACGTCCAGGAACGCGCCATCAAGGCCGACGTCGCGCTGGTGCACGCGCACACGGCCGATACCGACGGCAACCTGATCTACCGCTACACCGCCCAGAACTTCAACCCGGTGGTGGCCACGGCCGGAGCCGTCACGGTGGCCGAGGCCGAGGTGATTGTGGAGCCCGGCCGGCTGGACCCGAACCACATCATCACCCCCGGCGTTTTCGTCCAACGCCTGGTGCAGGCCAGCGGCAGGGTCAAGGACATCGAGCAGCGCACGGTGCGCTCCCGCACCATCGAACCTGTCCCCGCCTGACGCCCCCGCCCGGCGCCACAGCGCGAACGAACACTTAAGCCCCAGAGACTTCAAGACCCAAGGAGAACCCCATGGCCTGGACCAGGGATGAAATGGCTGCCATCGCGGCCGAAGAACTGCACGACGGCGACTATGTGAACCTCGGGATCGGCATTCCCACGCTGGTGGCCAACAACTTGCCCGACGGCGTCCGCGTTGTCCTGCAGAGCGAGAACGGCCTTCTCGGCATGGGCCCCTTCCCCTTCGAGGGCGAGGAGGACGCCGACCTCATCAACGCCGGCAAGCAGACAGTCACGGTCCTCCCCGGCGGCAGCATCTTCGATTCCGCCACGTCCTTCGGCATGATCCGCGGCGGGCACGTGAAAGTCGCCATCCTCGGCGCCATGCAGGTCTCCGGCGGCGGCGACCTCGCCAACTGGACCATCCCCGGCAAGATGGTCAAGGGCATGGGCGGCGCCATGGACCTCGTGGCCGGGACTCCGCGCGTCGTGGTCCTCACCGAACACAACGCCAAGGACGGCACCGCCAAGATCGTGAAGGAATGCACCCTGCCCCTCACCGGTTTGAGCTGCGTGGACCGGATCATCAGCGACCTCGCGGTTTTTGACCTCGTGAAGCATGAACACAAAACAGGCGGCGGCAGCCGGCAGCTCACGCTGACCCGCCTCGCCCCCGGCGTCACCGTTGACGAGATTCGCGGGAAGACCGAAGCCGCCTTCGACGTCGCCCCCTCCCTCGACTCGACCCCCACACTTGAAGCCAGCACCCTTGAAGGAGCCACGGCATGAGCCTCAAAGACCAGTTCGGCAAGGACGTCCTGCTCACCGGCTGGGGCCACAGCCGCTTCGGAAAACTGACCGACGAGACCCTCGAGTCCCTGATCGTGCAGGTGGCCACGGAGGCGATCGGCAACGCGGGCATTGAGCCCGGCCAGATCGACGAAATCTACCTCGGCCAGTTCAACTCCGGCATGATGCCACTGGCCTTCCCGTCCTCGCTGGCCCTGCAGGTCTCCGAGCAGCTGGCCAACGTCCCGTCCACCCGTGTGGAGAACGCCTGCGCATCCGGCTCGGCCGCGTTCCAGCAGGGCACCAAGTCGCTGCTGGCCGGAACCGCGAAGACCGTCCTTGTGATCGGGGCCGAGAAGATGACCCAGGCCGGCGCCGACGTCGTCGGGGCCGCCCTGCTGGGCGCGGACTACGACATGGCCGGCAAGGCCTCCAGCACCGGATTCACCGGGCTCTTCGCCGAGGTGGCCAAGCACTACGAGAAGCGCTATGGCGCTGGCGCAGGGAACCTCTCCGATGTCCTCGGCAGCATCGCGGCGAAGAACCACCGCAACGGCGTGGACAACCCCTACGCCCAGCTCCGCAAGGACCTCGGCGAGGAGTTCTGCCGCACCGTCTCGGACAAGAACCCGATGGTGGCGGACCCGCTGCGCCGCACCGACTGCTCCCCCGTGTCCGACGGCGCCGCCGCCGTCGTGCTTTCCGTCTCGCCCACCGGCGGGGCCACCGCCCCGGTACGGCTCGCCGGCTTCGGCCAGGCGAACGACTTCTTCCCCACCGAACGCCGCGACCCCACCGCCTTCGCGGCGACGCGGATGTCCTGGCAGCGGGCGCTGGGGATGGCCGGCGTCGGGCTTGACGACCTGGACTTTGCCGAAGTGCACGACTGCTTCACCATTGCCGAGCTGCTCATGTACGAGGCCATGGGACTGACCGAACCGGGCCAGGGATCCCGCGCCATCGAGGAAGGCTGGGTGTTCAAGGACGGCAGGCTGCCAGTCAACGTCTCCGGCGGACTCAAGGCCAAGGGCCACCCGGTCGGCGCCACCGGGGTATCCCAGCACGTCATCGCCGCGATGCAGCTCACCGGCACAGCTGGCGACATGCAGCTCGCCAGTCCGCGCCGCGCAGCCGTCCAGAACATGGGCGGAGTGGGCATCGCCAACTACGTCAGTGTGCTCGAGGCCGTCTAACCGGGAAGCCGCCCGTCCTGACCTTCTTTTGTCCTCCGACACGCGCGACACGCGAAGGTGCCGGCGTGTCGGCTCGTGAGGGCCGCGAATGAAGGTCAAGACGGCGGCACGGCCAAGCGGGCCAGTTCAGCTGCCCCGTCAGCCGTTAGCCCGGATCAGGGCCGCGATCCCGCTGAACCCCAGCCGATCCGCGTTCTCCAGGGCGGTGCGGCCCTGCGGATCGCGGATGCCGGGTTCGGCGCCGGCTTCGAGCAGCAACCGGACCACGTCCTGCTGCCTTGGCCCGCCGTCGTTGAGCAGGATGGCTTCCTGCAGGGCGGTCCAGCCCAGGTTGTTGACATGGTTCACCGGCACGCCGGCGGCGATGAGGATCCGCACAGTGTCCACGTGGCCGTGTTCGCTGGCAGGGATGAGCGCCGTGCCGCCGAAGCGGTTGGTGCTTCGCACGTCCGCGCCGGCAGACAGCGTCAGCTGAAGGACCTCGTTGAACCCCTCGGCCCCGGCATAGAGGAATGCCGAGTCCTGGATGGCGTCCTTGGCATTGACGTCGCCGCCGGCGCTGATCTGTTCCGCCACCGCGCCGGCATCATTGGCTTTCGCGGCAAGGATCAGCCGCTGGTCGAGCTCAGCCTGGGCCTCGGGGGATAACGCCGGACGTGTCGCGGTGGCCGTTTCCGTCACCGGTGCGGTACTGACGTGAACGGTCGACGGCGGGGAGTCCAGCGGCTCCGGCTGCCCCGGGCTCGCCTGGCAGGCAGACAGGCAACCAGCCACGCAGACGGCCGCCGGAAGCAGCCCCCACCTGTGCCACGTTCTGAACCGCACCATAAACCTGAGCCTACTTCGCAGTCCCGGCAGCGATGGCCTCGGCACCGGCGGTGGCGCAGGCCTCGTCCAGGGCGCCGTCCGGGGCGCCGCCCACGCCGATGCCCGCGACGGACACCCCGTTGACCTTGAGCGGGACGCCGCCGGCGAGGAAGAGGGTGCCGGGGAGGTCCGCGATGCTGGGGCCGTTGCCATTGATGCGCTTGGCCAGCTCGCCGGTGGGCGTACCGAAGGCGGCGGCGGTGTAGGCCTTCTGCTGCGCCGCTTCAATGGTGTGCTCGGCTGCGTTGTCGCCGCGGAGCAGCGCCTGCACCGTGCCGAACCTGTCCACCAGGGCCACCGTCACGAACGGCAGCTTGTCCGCCTGACACTTGGCGAGGGCAGCCTTGACTGCGTCTGCTGAGGCACCGGCACTGATCCGGTTCTGTGCCACTACGGTCTCCGGCGCCGGCTGGATATCGACGGCGGGCACGGCGGCGGCCCCGGCCGCGGGAACAGCCACAGGTGCAGGCACGGCGTTGGCGGCAGCCGTCAGCCCTCCGGTCAGGAGCAGTGCTCCGGCGGCGGCAACGGCGGCGATCTTGTTGGACTTCTTCACGGGTTCTCCTTGGACTTGAACTTTCCGGACTTCCCGGAATCACTTACCGGGGCTGCAAACCATCCTTGCCGCGCCGGACCCCGCCGGCATCGGGCATTGGTCTGCTGCAGCCTCCCCCATCGGGCTGGAGGTATCAGCCAAAAGGCTGAGAGACCAGCAACGGCGCGGGCCCTAGCATGGTGAGGAGAACTCCTCCACAGGAACCGGACCCCCCATGCCCTCCTCCCCGCCAGCCCCGCCAACGCCACTCGGCCGCATCGACGCCGTCGTCCATCTTGGTTTTGCCGTGCTGCTGGTGGCGTCGGCTGTCCGGTACGTAATGCGGCACAGCCCCGCGGACAACCTGTGGGTGCTGGCCCTGGCGGCTGCCGTGTGTTCGCTCTACGCCGTGATCGCCGTGCTGTCCCAGCGGCGCCGGCCGTGGGCTGTATGGATGTTCGTCCTGGTGGCCCTTTGGGCAGTGCTGGTGATCGCCGCGCCCAGCTTTGCGTGGTGCTCGTTCGCGCTGTTCTTCCTGTGCCGCACCGCCTTCAGCGGCTGGGTGGGGTACCTGGCGGGAGGTGCGACGGCGGCGGCCACCGCCGTCGGGCTGTTCCGGCTGAGCGGCGGCAGCGATGTTGCCATGCTCCTGGGGCCGTTGGCGGTGGGCGTCATGCTGACGCTGATTTACGACCGGATTGAGCAGGACGCCGCGGAGCAGCGCCGCCTCCACGCCGAGGTGTCGCTCGCGCAGGGGCGGCTGGCGGCCAGCGAGCGCCGGGCCGGCACCATTGAGGAGCGCGAGCGGGTGTCCCGGGAAATCCACGACACCGTAACGCAGGGACTGGCCAGCAGCCTCCTCCTGCTGGAAGCCGCGAACCGGTCCTGGCCCGCCGAGGCCGCGCGGGAAGACGTGCTCAACGCCAGCGGGATGCTGCGCCGCAACCTTGCGGACACCCGCAGCCTGGTCCACGAACTCGCCTCCCCCGGGCTGGACACCGCGCCCCTGCCGGATGCGGTGCTGCAGGCAGCGTCCCAGCACGTTCCGGGAGTGCGCCTGCTGGTCACCGGCGAACCGCGGCCCGTCCCGGCCGATGTCCGGCATGCGCTGCTGCGCGTGGTCCAGAGCGCCGCCGCGAACACGCAGCTGCATGCGGGGGCGGCGAACGCCACGGTGACGCTGGGTTTCCTGCCGGGAGCCGTCACCCTGGATGTGTACGACGACGGCGCCGGCTTCGACCCGCAGTCGCTGGCACCGCCGTCGGACGCGGGAGGCTACGGGCTCCGGGCCATGCGCCAGCGGGTGGAACAGCTGGGCGGCGTATTCTCAGTGGAAAGCAGGCCCGGCGAGGGGACGATCGTGGCCGCGCAACTGCCCACAGGGGAGGAACAGTGAGGCCCATTACCGTGCTGCTGGTGGATGATCATCTGGTGGTCCGCAGCGGGCTCAAAGCGCTGCTGGGAACGCAGCCGGACATTGAGGTGGTGGCGGAGGCGGCATCCGGGGAGGACGCGCTGGCCCTGTCGGAGCAGCTCAGCCCGGACGTGGTGGTGATGGACCTGGCCATGGGCGCGGGGATGGACGGCATCGAGGCCATCAAGCGGCTGCGGCGCCAAAACAGCAGGCAGGCTGTGCTGGTGTTCACCACCTACGATTCGGACGCCGACATTGTCCGGGCCGTCGACGCGGGGGCCATGGGCTACCTGCTCAAGGACGCGGCGCCGGAGGAGATTTTCGCCGCGATCCGCGGCGCGGTGCAGGGCAGGAGCGTGATGAGCGCACCGGTGGCCTCGCGGCTCTTCCAGCAGCTGCGGAACCCGGACGAGATCCTGACTCCGCGTGAGGCGGAGCTGCTGAGCCTGCTGACAGAAGGCCTCAGCAACCGGGAGCTCGGCCAGCGGCTGTTCATCTCCGAGGCCACCGTAAAGACCCATCTGGCGCACATCTACGCCAAGCTCGGCGTGGAAACCCGGGCCGCCGCGATCGCCACGGCAATCCGGCGCGAGGGGATGCGCTAGCGGATTCCGGCCGCCCGGAGCGTCGCCGCCAGTTCGGCCGCGGCACCCTTCAGGGTGTCGACGACGTCGCTGAGCACTTGCTCGGTTGCCAGCTCCGTGGGTATCGAGCAACTAATCGCATCCGTTCCGGGGATCCGATACGGAACGACGATTCCAACGCAGCAGAGTCCCACCGTGTTTTGCTCGCGCTCGAGTGAATAGCCCGCCTTGCGGAAGTCTGCGAGCTCGGTTTGGAGCGCGGCGAAATCCGGCACCGAGTTCGGGGTGAGCAGAGGATAGGGTCCCTCACCGAGCCTGTCGCGCACTTCAGCGTCCGTCAGTTCGGCCAGGATGGCCTTGCCCAGGGCTGTCACCTGCGCTGGCAGCTTGCGTCCCACACGGGACGAAAGGCGCCGGCGGTCCACGGCTTGCCGTGTGGCCAGGTAGATGACGTCCGAACGGTCCAGCCGCGCATAGTGCGTTGTGAACGTGGTGGCGTTCCGAACCTTTTCGAGCACGCCGGAGACGTGTTCCATGACCGGGTCCCTGTCCAGGTACGCCGTTCCGCACAGCAGGGCGTGCGTGCCGATCCGGTACCCGCCTTCGGGACTCTGCTCGATCCAGTTCAGTTCAAGCAAGGTCAGCAGCAGCCAGTGCAGGCTCGACCTCGGATAGCCGGTCTCCTTGTAGATTTCGGCTGTGGTCAGCGGTTTCGGTGCCGACGCGAGCATTTCCAAAATGGCGATCGTTCTTTCGGCCGATTTGACCAGCTTCACGTCTCCTGCCGGCCCGGCTGGCGCGGCCTGTGCCGGATTCATCACTGCGTTCATGTCCCCCACTCCGCTAACCTGGTCCGTTCACTTCGGCTCAAGCTCAGGATAATTGTCCACACCGAGACGGTGGCTTGAACTGGCCCAGAAGCCGCCCAGCAGGCCGTCCCAGTCTGCTGACACCGAAGCCTCGGGAATCTGGTCAGCATAGTCCTCCGCATCGTCAAGGGGCTCGAAGCCGATGCGTTTTCCCGCAGACAGGTCCGCCCAGCCCCTCGTGTTGTTTGAAACCGCCCAGACAACATGGTGGCCCGGCGCCCCTTTTTCGCTGAGGGTGGCCTCCACGAGGCGGAACGAGTCCCCGGGCGAAAGCCACGAGGACAGGCTCCTGATATTGCCCGGCCGCTCGCCCCCGGTTCCGATGCGCGCACTGACCACCTTCATGCCGAACTTGTCCGCATAGAGGCCCCCCAAGGCTTCCATGGCCGCCTTGCTCACGCCGTAATACGTGTCCGGCCGCGGCGGCAGCGCATGGTCCCGCGCGGCCTCGGCCGTCGGAGTGAACCCTACGGCGTGGGTGGAACTTGCGAGCAGGACTCTGCCGACGCCGTTGCTCCGCGCCGCTTCCAGTGTCACCTGGGTCCCGGTGATGTTCGTCCGGACAATATCGCCCCAAGGCTTTTCCCGGTGGATTCCGCCGAGATGAATCACAGCATCCACATCCGCCAGGGCCGCTGTCATGAAGGCGCTGTCATCCACGGAGCCAATCAGCACGGATTCGTTAGGGGCCGGGCTGGCGGGCTCGGCAATGTCGATCAGCCGCACCGCGTAGCCGGCGTCCATCAGGTGCGGGCGCAGCAGGGTGGCCATCATTCCGGCGCCACCGGTCACGGCAATGGTGACCGGCTTCGACTCTGCTGACATTTTTTCCTCCCGATATTGACACCCTGTGATCCCGATCATACTCTCATGAAGTACGTTTCACATAGTAACAGTCATTTACATATGTAAAAAGGGAGAATCAAAGTGGATTCCAAGATCAGGTTCCGAGCACGGGTTGCCGTGGCCCTGTCCATTGCCTCAGCGGCCGCACTTACCGGCTGCGGGGGCGGGTCGTCCGCCCCGTCCGCCACGGACGACGGCCAGCCCATCGAAGTGTGGGCACGCGCCGGCACCGACGCCGCCACCACCTACGCCGCCATGTTCAAGGAATTCACGGCAAAGACCGGCGTGCAGGTCAATTTCCAGGGGGTTCCGGACCTGGACCAGCAACTGCAGACCCGCGCGGCATCCAAGAAGCTGCCGGACATTGTCATCAACGACTCCGCCGCACTGGGCAACTACACGGCGCAGGGCTACCTCCAAAAAATCGACAAGTCCTCGGTGACCGGCAATGACCGGATTTCCGATTCCCTGTGGAAGGAGACTGAAGGCCTGGACGGAGCGAGCTACGGAGTTCCGTTCTCCCGCCAGACCATGGTCACCATGATCCGCAAGGACTGGCGCGAAAAGCTGGGGCTTCCCGTCCCCAAGACGCTTGAGGACCTGGCCAAGCTCGCCACGGCCTTCGCCACCCAGGACCCGGACGGCAACGGCCAGGCAGACACCTACGGCATGGCCGTTCCCGGCTCCACCGAACGCGGATACCTGGGCTGGTGGGCTTCCTCGTACATCTGGCAGGACGGCGGCAGCTACCTGAAGGATGAGGGCAACGGAAAGTACTCGTCCAACGCCTCCTCCCCGGAAACCCAGGCAGGCGTCAACTGGGTCAAGCAGCAGTTCTGCACTCCGGGAAATACGCAGCCGGGTGCCCTGACCGCAGCCACCAGCGTGGCCTCCCCGTTCTTCCAGACCGGCAAGGCCGGCATCATCCTCACCGGCCCGTACAACTTCTCGTCGTTCGACAAGACCCCGGGCAAGGACGTCTACGAGGTCATTGAAGCGCCCAAGGGCTCCAAGGACAACACCGTGCTGGCCGAGGGCGAGAACATCTACGTCACGGCAAGCAACGGCAAGAAGGACCAGACCAAGCAGGTCATCGACTACCTGGTGTCCGAGGACGGCCAAAAGGCCGGCATGACCGCCGGCAAGCAGCCGATCGTCCGCGTACCGGTGAATTCCGACGTCGATGCTGCCGCCGTCTACAAGGATCCACGCTGGTCTGTGGTGCAGGAGGCACTGAAGTCGTCGTCCAAGGCCTTCCCGTCCGCCATCAACTTCGTTCCATTCCGGCAGGCCGCGGCTGAGGCGCTGAACAAGATCGTGGCCGACTGCCCTGCGGACAACGTGGCCTCCGGCCTGCAGGCCCTGGACACGGCGATCAATGACGAACTGAACAGCCAGAACGCCAAGTCATGACAGCAACTCCAACGAAAACCACGGTCTCGCGGCCGGCGCCTCCCGCCCCCAAACCGGCGGGAGGCGCCCGGAAACGCAGGGGCAGCAAACAGTCGCTCGCCGTCTGGCTGTTCCTGCTCCCGGCGGCAGTGCTAGGCCTGTATTTCAAGTTCATCCCCATGTTCGAGGGCGTCCGGCTGAGCCTCTTCAAGGTCCAGCCGTTCCTCGGGGACGTCTTCGTGGGCTTCGAGAACTATGCCAAGGTCATCGGCGACCAGCGGTTCATGGAGGCGCTGGGACACACCGTATTCCTCGGCGTCACCCAGACCCTGGGCGCATTGCTGGTGGGGTTCGTCCTGGCACTGCTGCTGGAGGGCCAGGCGCGTTCACTCTGGTTCCTCCGGACGGCCATCTTCCTTCCCGTCGTCACCGCCCTGGCCGTGGTGGGCGAGATCTGGCGGATCTTGTACTTTCCCACGGCCGACGGGCCGCTGAACTCCATCCTCGGCTGGCTGGGCCTGGGCCCGCTGCAGTTCCTCAACGGCACCGACACTGCACTGTGGTCCATCGCCGTTGTGGGAATCTGGAGCGGCGCGCCGTACAACATGGTGATCATCCTGGCAGGGCTGACCGGGGTGGACCGGTCCCTCTACGAATCAGCAGGGGTTGACGGAGCCACTGTCTGGCAGAGGCTGCGTTACATCACCCTGCCTGCGCTGCGTCCCTCGCTGGTCATCGTCCTCACCCTGGCCGCGATCCGGAGCCTGCGCAGCTTCACGGAAGTGTACGTGCTCACCGGCGGCGGACCGGCCGGCTCCACCGAAGTCTGGATGACCCGGATGTACTCGCTCGGGTTCCAGCGCAACGACATCGGCGTCGCATCAGCGGCCGCCGTGCTTCTGCTGGTTGTCACTCTGCTGCTGACAGTCGGAACCCAGTACCTTGCCAAACGGAAGGCCGACCGATGACCCCGACCCGCACAACAGCTTCTCCCCGGCGCCGTCCCTCCCCGTCAGCCCGGTTTGATACGGCACTTGGCTGGTCGCCGCAGTTCGGCGCCAACATGGCCCTGCGGATCGCCCTCTGCGTTCTGGTGTTCTGCATCTTCGCGCTGCCGTTCGTGGCAATCATCTCGGCGGCGTTCGACCGGAACTCCAGCCCCACGGAAATTTCACTGCTGCCGAAGACCTTCACCTTGCAGAACTTCGAGGTGGCGCAGCAGCAGGGCCTCTGGGGCTATTTGCTGAACTCGCTGGTCATCGCAGGCGGCGGACTGCTGCTTCAGATGACGGTCTCGGTGTTCGCGGCCTACAGCCTGAGCCGGAAGAAGTTCCGCGGCCAGGCGCTCGTGCTGCTGCTGGTCCTCATGACCATGATGCTGCCGGAAGAAGTGATCGGCATTCCGCTGTCCCTCATTCTTGGCGACCTGCCGCTGCTCGGCATCAGCCTGAAGGGCAGCGTCCTGGCCGTCATCCTGCCGGTGGGCATCTGGGGATTCTCCATCTTCATCATGAGCGAGTTCATGAAGGAGATCCCCGGTGAAATCGAGGAGGCCGCCAGGCTGGACGGGGTGGGCGAATTCCGGATGCTTTTCACCATCATCCTGCCGCTCTGCAAGCCCGCACTGGGCGTGATCGGAATCTTCGGCTTCATGATGGTGTGGGACCAGTACCTGCTCCCCCTGATCGCGGCCAACGATCCCAGCGATTACACACTCACTGTGGCACTTTCCGTGCTCCGCAACGACACAACGGTTGGTCCCGGAGTCCTGGTTGCCGGCGCAGTGATGGCCATGATCCCCAGCCTGCTGGTGTACCTCTTCCTGCAACGTTCCATGATCCGCGGCATCACCTCCGGCGCCACCAAGGGATAAGGCACGCCGGCGCGGCAGCCCCCTCCCCTACCTTCCCCGAAAGAAGCTCAATGAACACCAGCACCACCTTCCAGGCCATCAGCACTCCCACTGCCGCGGACCTCAAGATCACTGACATCACCATCACCCCCATCGCCTTCTCCGACCCCCCGCTGCTCAACGCCGTCGGCGTCCATGAACCGCTGGTCCACCGGGTGGTGATCGAGGTCCGCACCGCAAACGGCCTGCTCGGCCTGGGCGAATGCGCCGGTGGGCAAAGCCGGCTGGCGAACCTGGCCGTCGGGGCCCGGGCCGTCACGGGCGTGAGCGTCTTCGACACCACCCTGATGGAGCTGCTCATCAATGAAGCGCTCGCTGGCGAGCCCTCAGTATTCGAGCGGGCCGCCGTGTTCTCCGCCTTCGAAGTGGCAGCGCTGGACATCCAGGGCCATGCAACGGGCCGGAGCGTCAGCGAACTACTGGGCGGAACGGTCCGGGACGAGGTTCCGTTCAGCGCCTACCTTTTCTACAAGTGGGCGGAACACCCGGCTTGGGACGGAAAGCCCGCCATTTCCGATGAATGGGGTGAAGCCCTGGACCCGGAGGGCATCGTCCGGCAGGCCCGCAAGATGATTTCCGAGTACGGCTTCAAATCAATCAAGCTCAAGGGCGGTGTATTTCCGCCAGCCCAGGAGATTGAAGCAATCAAGGCGCTCCGCCGGGCCTTCCCCGGCCTGCCGCTGCGGCTCGACCCCAACACCGCCTGGACCGTGGAAACCTCGCGCTGGGTAGCCCAGGAAACGTCAGGGCTGCTTGAATACCTCGAGGACCCCACTCCGGGCCTTGACGGCATGGCGGAGGTGGCTGCGACCGCCGGCATGCCGCTGGCCACCAACATGTGCGTGGTGGCTTTCGACCACATCAAGCGCAGCGTGGAACTTGGCTCGGTGCAGGTGATCCTCGGCGACCATCACTACTGGGGAGGGCTGCGGCACACCCGTGAACTCGGAGCGATCTGCCAGACGTTCGGGATCGGCCTGTCGATGCATTCCAACTCGCACCTGGGAATCAGCCTGGCAGCGATGGTTCATGTCGCCGCCTCGACCCCGGCGCTCACCTACGCCTGCGACACCCACTATCCGTGGAACGGCCACAACGACGTCGTGAAACCGGGCGCCCTGCGGTTTGTTGACGGCAGCGTCAAGGTCCCGGCCGGTCCCGGACTGGGCGTTCAGCTGGACCGGGAGAAGCTGGCAGAACTCCACCAGCAATACCTTGACGCCAGCATGACGGCGAGGGACGACACCGGCTACATGCAGAGGTTCGTCCCGGACTACACCGCGGACCTTCCGCGCTGGTGAACGATGCGAGAGCCAGCGTCACCGGCTACCTCTACCCCTGGGACGTTTTGGGTGATCCCGGCGCCGCAGCGGATGTCGCGGCACTGGGCGTGGACCGGGTTGCATTGGCTGCTTCCTACCATTCGGTGCGGGCGGCAACACCCCGCCACCCCCGACGCCGCGTTGTAGACGCCCGCACGGCGGCCCTGTACGTCCCGGTGACCGACGCATGGTCGGGCCAGGACCTGGTACCCACGGAGGGCACAGGCTGGACCGGAACCAGTGATGCCTTTGGCGAAGCTGCCCGGGAGCTTCGGTCCGCAGGTGTTCCGGTGGATGCCTGGACTGTGCTGACCCACTCCAGCTTCCTGGGTGCGAGGCATCCGCAGTTGTGCGTCCGCAACGCCTTTGGGGAAACATACCTCCATGCCTTGTGCCCCTCGAACGAGACGGTCCGGAATTACTCGCGCATGGTCGTGGGCCAGGTACTGCGGCACGGACATCCGGACGGCCTGGTGCTTGAGGCTGCCGGGCCCCTGGGCTTCAGCCACCAGAACCAGCACGAAAAGACCGAGGGTGCGGATTACTCGCCATGGGTCCAGGCCCTGCTTTCCCTTTGCTTCTGCGATGCCTGCCGCAGCGGGTACGGACGCCGGGGCATGGATGCCGGCGGCATGGCGGCGAAAGTCAGGTCCGCGGTGCTGTCAGATTCCCTGGAGACCGGCGGGGATCACCGTCTGGAGATGGGAGCGGGCGGTGAGTCAGACGAGTTCGTCCCGCTCCTGGAATGCCGGTGGGATGCCACCGCCAGGCTGCTGGACGGTGTCCTGGCGGTGGCAGCAGCACAGCCGGAGGTCCGGCTTTCGATCCATGCCTCCCCGGACCCTTGGTCCACCGGGCCGTTCGTGGCCCTGCGCGCGCTGGAGCGCAGCAAACTGTGGGACAGCTTTCCGGGCGCGACGGCGGTGCTCCCGTGCTGGGGTGCCGCAACGGACAGCGCCGCAGCGCTGAGGTCCTTCCGGAGCGATGCGCCGGCGGCTGCAACCGGCGCCTACGTGCTCGCGCTGCCGCCGAAGTCCGCAGACAGCCGTGCCCTCTGGCAGGAATGGAAGGCACTACTGGACGAGGGCTGCACCGAGCTTCACCTTTATCACCTGGGGCTCGCCTCGACCCGACGGAGGGAGGCAGTCGCAGGTGCCCTGGGGCTGCTTCGCGGCCGGGAAGGGACGGAGCCGAAGGAATGACCGGCCGCCCGGAGCCGGGTTTAGACTCAGTCCTAGCCCAGCACTCGTTCGAAGGAGCCCCCCCCCCATGCGTGCCACCATCATCCACGGCCCTGGAGACATCCGGGTTGAAGACCGGGACTACCCCACCATCCAGCTGCCCACGGACGTGGTGGTCAAGGTGACGGCATCCTGCGTCTGCGGCTCGGACCTGTGGCCCTACCGCGGCGTCAGGCCCACCCGCAGGCCCACAGCCATCGGCCACGAATTCGTCGGCGTGGTGGAGAGCGTCGGCGAAGGCGTGACTGAGCTGGCGGTAGGTGATTTCGTCATCGCACCGTTCGTGGTCAGCTGCGGCGAGTGCCCGCAGTGCCTCAACGGCGTCACCGTTGCCTGCGACCACCTGGCCGGCTGGGGCGGCCGGGACGACACCGGCCACAAGATCGACGGCGGCCAGGGCCAGGCTGTCCGGGTTCCGATGGCCGAGAGCACCCTGGTCAAGGTTCCGGGCGTCACCGAACCGGACGCCGAACTGACCGCCAACCTGCTGACGCTGTCCGACGTCATGGCCACCGGCCACCACGCGGCGCTGGCCGCTAAGGTGGCGCCCGGCCGCACCGTCGTAGTGGTGGGCGACGGCGCCGTCGGGCTTTGCGGTGTCCTTGCGGCCAAGCGGCTCGGGGCCGAGCGGATCATTGCCATGTCCCGCCACGCGGACCGGCAGGCGCTGGCCCGGGAGTTCGGCGCCACGGACATCGTGGAGGAACGGGGCGACGACGGCGTGGCCAAGGTCCGCGCGTTGCTGGGCGGCGTGCTGGCCGACTCGGTCCTGGAATGCGTGGGCACCAAGGAATCCATGGAGCAGGCTTTGCACTGCGTCCGTCCGGGCGGCGCGCTTGGTTTTGTGGGCGTCCCCACCGGCGGGGGCGAGGTCCCGCTGCGGTACCTTTTCGACTCCAACGTTTCCATCGCCGGGGGCATGGCGCCCGCGCGGACCTATATCCCCGAACTGCTGGAAGATGTGCTGGCAGGTACCATCCACCCCGGCCGCGTTTTCGACTCCGTCATGCCGCTGGAGGAAGCGCCGGAAGCCTACAAGGCCATGGATGAACGCCGCGCCATCAAGGTGCTGCTCACGCCCTGACCCGGCCGGCGCCTCCGGGTGCGATACTAAGTCTGCGGGAGCCGGTCCGCGAACGGTCCGGGTTTTCGCTTGGTTGCGAAGTGGGGGAACTGAATGCAACTTGACACCTTGACCCTCCGGGTTGCCTTCGCCATTGTGGCGTTCACGTTGGCGCTCCTGTTCTATTTCGCTGCGTACCGGAGCACGCGGTCCCCTTACAGCGCCTGGTGGTGCGTGGCCCTGACGTTATTCCTTGCCGGGTCAGCGGCCTACCTCTTCAACGGAACACCGCACCAGGTGTGGGCCAATCCGCTGGGGAACTGCCTGCTGGTTGCCGGCGGAGCATGCGTCTGGGCCGGTGCCCGGTCCCTGCGGGCAGCACGGCCGCGTTCCTGGCAACTGGCGGCCGGTCCCGCCGTGGTGACGGTGTCATCAGCCCTTGAAAACCCGGGGGTAAACATCTGGGCCGGAGGTGCCGTCTTCCTTGCCCTCATGAGCCTGATGCTGGGCCTGGCGTCCCGCGAACTCTGGCGGTTGGAGCCCGGTTACTCCAGGGTCCGGATTCCGCTGGCCATCGCGGCGGCTTTCTTCTCGGCGTTCTACTTCTGCCGCCTGACCGTTTACCTGGGAGAAGGCCCGGACGGCCTCGTCTTCGTCACCTACTTCGGCTCTGCGGTGACCACCCTGGTGACCATGGTGCTGCTGGTGGTGGTGTCCTTCAGCATGGCGGCGCTCAGCAGCGAACAGCAAACACGAGCTCTCCGGGCGGTGGCCACCCAGGACGGCCTCACGGGGCTTCTCAACCGGGCGGCATTCCTGGACCTCGCCGCCGAGGAGCTGCTGCGGCTGCGGCACACCCGGGCGCACGGCACCCTGGTCCTGGCCGACCTGGACCACTTCAAGGCCGTTAACGATACCTACGGCCACGCGGCCGGCGACGCTGCGCTGCAGTCGTTCGCCTCCGCCTGCAACGAGACGGTCCGCTCAACCGACCTCGTGGGACGCTACGGCGGAGAGGAATTCATCTTCCTGCTGCCCGGCGTGAGCCCGGACCGGGCAGAGGCCATCACTGCGGAGATCAACAAGCAGCTCCAAGCGGTTCGGGGCCCGGACGGTTCCCGGATGCCCACGGTCAGTTACGGCATCGCACCTATCGGCAAAGGAACGTCCGGCCTTGATGAGCTGATCGCAACGGCGGACGCCGCCTTGTACCGGGCCAAATCGCTGGGCCGCAACCGCACGGTCCGAGGGATCCATACTCCGTAGTCCGCACAGGAACTAGTCCGCAAAGTAGGGCATTTCTCCCCTTTGCGCTCACCCGCTGCCGGGTCTAGCGTGATCCGCATCAGCATCCACCGCCGTCGAGGAGCCGTCATGGCCGGTTTTGTGCAGATCATCGAATTCCAGACCTCCCGCATCGAGGAGATAGAACAGCTGGGCCGGCCGTCACGGACCGAGGGAGGCACCCCGTCCACGTTCCGCCGCATCGTGGCCACGGCGGACAGGGACCGCCCCGGGACCTACTTCACCATCGTCGACTTCGATTCCTATGAATCGGCGATGGAGAATTCCAACCGGCCGGAGACGTCGGAATTCGCCGCGAAAATGGCGGCACTGTGCGACGGGCCGCTGATCTTCCGCAACCTGGACGTCATGTGGGAAGACACCGGAGAGGGCGCGGAAGACGGCTAGGAGCCGGACATGGCCCTCGTAAGCCCCGCCCCGGAGCCAGCTGGCGGCGCGGGGAACAGCCTGGTGGTTGATCTTGGCCGGCTGGCATCAGGATCGCTGGCGCTGGTGGGCGGCAAGGCCCTGAACCTCGGAAAGCTCGCCGCCGCGGGCTTCCCGGTGCCGGCGGGATTCTGCCTGACCACAACGGGCTACCGGATGGCTGCGCCTGCGGAACTGGACTCCATCGCCGCCCGCCTGGACGGGGTGAACCGTCCGGACGGCGCGAAAAAGTACGACGGCGCGCCCGGGCTGCCGGACGACCAGCGGGACGGGCTCGCGCGGCAGGCCCGCGAGGCGATGGCCGCAGCGCCGGTTCCGCCCGACGTCGAGGCCGCCGTCCGCGGCGCCTATGCCTCGATGGGCAACGCTCCTGTGGCGGTGCGGTCTTCCGCCACCGCGGAGGACCTGCCCTTTGCCAGCTTCGCTGGGCAGCAGGACTCCTTCATGGACGTCGTCGGTGCCGACGCCGTCGTCGAGGCCGTCAGGCGCTGCTGGGCGTCGCTGTGGACGGACCGCGCGGTGGCCTACCGCACAGCGAACGGGATCAGCAACCGGGACGCGGGCCTCGCCGTCGTCGTTCAACACATGGTCGACGCCGGCACGGCGGGAGTGCTGTTCACCGCCAACCCGGTGACGGGCACGCGGACCGAGAGCGTCATCGACGCCAGCCCCGGGCCGGGACAGGCGGTGGTGTCCGGTGCGGTTAATCCGGACCACTTCGTTGTGCACACGGCCACTGCCCGGGTCCTGAAGGGGCCGCAGGGCAGCGGGACCAGTTTGGACCCGGCCCGGGTGCGCGAACTGACTTCCCTCGGTGATGCCGTGCAGCGGCTGTTTGGTGCACCCCAGGACGTGGAATGGGTGATCGACGCCGGCGGCAAGGCCTGGCTGACCCAGTCGCGGCCCATCACCACGCTGTATCCGCTGCCGGAGGACGCATCACCGGGCCCCGGCGGCGCGGACCGCGCAGCGGGCGGGGACACACGCGTCTACCTGTGCGGCACGCTGCTCCAGGGGCTTACCCGCCCCCTCACGCCGATGGGCCTCTCCGTGCTGGGCCTCATGCGGAACAGCAAGGGGTTGTGGAACTACGTGAACCCGGGGTTGCGGATGTACGTGGACCTGACTCCTATCGTCCGCAGCAAATCCGGCCGCAAGGCGCTGTTGAGGTTGCTGCCGCTGGCTGACGGGAGGTCGGCCGCGGTCTTCCCCGCGCTCTTGGAGGACCCGCGGTTCAGCATTGTCCGGCCGGCCCGGAGGAAGCCGGGCCGGAAACGCACGCAGCGCCGCGCCGGGACAGAAGCGAAGGGCACTGAGGGAACCCAGAGCCTGGTTCTGATGGCGGGGCTCCTTCCGGCCATGGTCAGGACGCTGTTGTGGCCGGACGTGGAACTGCGCCGGGCGCGGCGCTACCAGGACCGCCTCGAAGCCCAGCTGGCGCTGCCCCTGCCTGCGACCCCGGCGCGGCGGCTGCAGCACGCGGAGGACGTCCTGGGAAGCACGGTCAACGGGATCATCCAGGCAACCATGCCCGCTCCATCCGCGGGATACCTCATGCTGGCCGCGGCCCGCAGGCTGTTGCGCGGTATTGCCAAACCGCGCGAGCTTGAGGCGGTCCTGCGGGGGCTTCCCCACAACGTGACCACCATTATGGACCTGGAACTGTGGCAGCTGGCGGTGTCGTTTGGCCGGGACCCGGAGGCCCGCAGGGTGTTCACGGAGCTGGGGCCGGATGAGCTTGCGGCGCTCTACAAGGCGGCCACTTTGCCGGGCGTTGCACAGGCCGGCCTGCGGAAGTTCCTGTCCAAGTACGGCCACCGTGCTGTGGCGGAGATCGATCTGGGGATGCCGCGGTGGGCCGAGGAACCGGACCACCTGCTGGGGATGATCTCGAACTATCTCCGGGTCGAGGATGCGGAGCAGGCCCCGGACCGCCAGTTTGCCCGCGCCGCCGATCATGCGGAAGCGCGGGTCAGCGAGCTCGTGGAACGGGCGGCAGCCAGGAGCCGGCTGCGGGGGCGGCTGGTGGCGCTGTGCCTGCGCCGGGCACGGCAGCTGTCCGGACTGCGGGAACTGCCCAAGTTCTACATCGTGATGGTGCTGGCGGAGATGCACCGGCAGCTCACCGCCGTCGGCGAGGAACTGACGCGGACGGGCACCATCGCGGCAGCCGGCGACGTTTTCTTCCTGGACTTTGAAGAGCTGCGTGTTGCCCTCCGCGGTGCGGACCTGAAGGAAGTGGTCGCCGTCCGCCGTCGGATGTACGACGTCGAACTGCGGCGGCGGCGCGTTCCGCGCCTTTTGCTCTCGGACGGCACCGACGTCGAGGCCGCCATGATGGCGGCGGCCGCCGCGCTGCCCAAGTCGGCTGCCGCGGACCGCCTCACGGGAACTCCGGCCTCGGCCGGCACCGCCACCGGGAAGGTCAGGGTGGTCATGGATCCGGTGGGTGCCCACGTGGAACCAGGCGAAATTCTGGTGGCCCCCTCCACTGATCCCGGCTGGACGCCGCTCTTCCTCACCGCGGGTGCCCTGGTGATGGAGATGGGCGGCGTCATTTCCCATGGCGCGGTGGTGGCCCGGGAGTACGGCATCCCCGCCGTCGTGGGTGTTGCTGACGCCACCGTGCGGCTGCGCGACGGGCAAACCGTCACTGTGGACGGCGCGGCCGGAACCGTGACGTGGTGATGGATGACGCGACGCTTAAGGATGCGGAGATCCGCGACTGGAACTGGGCCGTCCTTCCCAAAGGCTCGGTGAGCACCCGTTTTGCGGCGCCGAGCGGGAGCCTTGCGATGGTGGCCATGGGAAAGCCTCAGAACCCGCGGGTGGTGCTGGTTCCCGGCGCCACGGGCTCCAAAGAGGACTTCGCCGTGATGATGCCTGAGCTTGCCGAAGCAGGGTTCTATGTGCTGAGTTACGACCTGGCCGGCCAGTACGAATCGGCAGGCGCGGGGCCGGAGAACCTCATCCCGCCCCGCACGCATTATGACTACGAGCTCTTCGTGAACGATTTCATCGCCGTCCTTGAGTCGGGCGAAGTTCCGGCCCATGTGGTGGGGTACTCCTTTGCCGCCATCGTGGCGCAGATTGCCTATTCGAAGCGCCCGGAGCTGTTCCGCAGCTTTACCCTCCTCAGCTGCCCGCCCCTGACTGGGCAGTGCTTCCGGGGAATCAGCGGGTTCGGGCGATTCACCGGTTTGGCCAACGGCCGGGTGGGCGCTGCGCTGATGATCTGGGGCATCCGCCGGAACGTCAACAAGGTCTCCCCCAACCGGCTGCGGTTTGTCCGGAACCGGTTCCGGTTTACGCGGCGCCAGTCCGTGCGGGACATCTACGTGCTGATGAAGAATGTCCCGGACCTGCGGGAGGACCTCGCCGCCGCACCCGTGCCGAAATTCGTGGCGGTGGGCGAACACGATTTGTGGCCGCTGCGCTTGCATCGCCAGTTCGCGCAGTCCATCGGAGCCCGGATTTCGGTGTACCGCGGCGGCCACAGCCCGTCCGAAACGTCACCGCATCAGTTCGGCCGGGACCTGCTTGCCATGTACGCCGAGGGCAGCTGAAACGGACATATAGTGTCGCAAGGGCACTTATACCCTTGCAAGCAAGGCGTCAGCCCCGTACGTTGGGGACAGCGGGGGACGTTCTCCGCTCTGCGGGCCGCGGTGTCTGCAGAGAGAATCAGAGTCACATAAAGGAATGCAGCCATGGCAACAGGCACAGTTAAATGGTTCAACGCCGAAAAGGGTTTTGGCTTCATTGCCCCCGATGACGGATCAGCTGACGTTTTCGCCCACTATTCGGCGATCGCTAGCAGCGGTTACCGTTCACTGGACGAGAACCAGAAGGTCGAATTCGATGTGACCCAGGGTCCGAAGGGCCCTCAGGCAGAGAACATCCGCCCTCTCTAAAGGCTTAGGGTAACGGTTACGGCGCTTAGCCGGGCCACCCTGCACCAACAACAGCCCCTCCGAACCAGTCCGGTCCGGAGGGGCTGTTGCGTTGGCTTCGCCCATCTTCCGGTTAGCGGGCAGGCCCTGTCTTGTGGCGGGCGCGTTGCACCGCCCGGTACACCGTGGACCTGGCCACGGAAAAGAGTTCTGCGAGTTCCCCGGTGGTATGCTCCCCGGCGTCGTGCAGCTTGACCAGGTGGGCTTCCTGCGCCGGAGACAGCTTGGGTTTCTTGCCTTTCAGGCGGCCCTTGGCCTTGGCGATTTTCATGCCTTCGCGGGTTCGGGCGCGGATCAGGTCGCTCTCGAATTCGGCCACCATGGCCAGGACGTTGAACAGCAGCTTTCCAACGGGGTCCGTGGGATCGTGCACCGATCCGCCGATGCTGAGTTTCACGTTCCGCTGGGCGAGCTCGTCGACGATTTCGTGGGCATCCCGAACGGACCTGGCGAGGCGGTCCAGCTTGGTAACCACGAACGTGTCACCGTCCCGGCAGGCCGCCATCGCTTCCCGGAGGCCCGGACGGTTCCGGTCAGTGCCCGTCAGCCCGTGATCCACGTAGATCCGGTCCGCGGTGATCCCCATAGCTGACAATGCGTCGCGCTGCGCCGCTAGGTCCTGCTGCTCCGTGGACACCCGCGCGTAGCCGACCAGCAAAGCGGTCATGCGCAACAGTGTGCCACGCGTCCTTTTGGTGGACCAGATATGCCACCATCACCGGGCAGTTCAGCGGACGGGTCTTACGGTGGGGGTGCCCTGTCGAAGCTGCGTTTGTGCTGGTGAGGGGCGGGCTCGTCCGGAGGAGGACCGGCTTACGGACACCGTTGGATGGCAGTGAGCTGTTGAAAAGTTGCGGCGAAGCGGCTTTGACCCGGTGCATCCATCGCTTCCGGTTTGCATGTCGTATGTACGTTCTGATGAATAGTGCCCCTAAAGTCAGTCGTGAGTAGTAGGCACTCGAACAAAGATGCCACGCTCACGCCGAGAGGAAAACGTGACGGTACCAGTGGTTTCGCAGACGCGACCGGATCCCCGCGGCATGCTAAGAGAATGGGCAAACGCGTCTGACGAATGGGTGCGTCACATTGTTCGGCATGTACTGGACGGAGGCGGGCCGTTGGGGGATGAGGAAGAACTGACTTCCTATGAGCTGTTTCGTCAGGAGAAGGCATTTGATGACCGTGTTCTCCCCAGCGAGGAACCGCTGGCGACCATGGAGAGTCAAGAGGAAGCTGTCGAGCCTCTGACCCTCACATCGCTCTCCGCCGTAACCGGCGTCAACGCCCTGGTTGAAGGTAGCGTCATTGAGCCCCATGAGGGCCTGACAATCTTGTTCGGAGAAAACGGCACAGGAAAGACGGGCTACTCTCGCATATTCAAGGGGCTCGCGGCCAGCCGAACGGCGGACGTGATTCTCGGAAACATCACATCACCTACCCCGCAAGAGCAGTCTGCACTCGTCAGTTACATGCTTGGTGGACAGTCAAAGACGTATCAGTGGGCGGGAAAGCAAGGAGTGGCCCCGTTTACGAGAATGTCTATCTTCGACAGCCCTTCTGTGAGCTTCCATGTAGACGACGACCTTGAGTACGTCTATACCCCCGCGGCGCTGGCACTGTTCAACCACGTAATTGCCGGTATCAAGTCTGTACAAAAACAGGTCGATCAGGCCGTCCAGAACTTGAAATCAGGATCCACGGGCATTCTTTCTCGTTTTCCACGTGGTTCGAGCGTTTACCCGTTGATCGAAACACTAGGCGCGGCCACAGACCTAGAGCATCTCCGGGCGGTTGCGGATCCAGACAAGGACGTCGATATTCGCCTCGCCGATTTGCGACGCACGGTCGCAGCTCTGGAAGCAGACACAATCAGCGCCGACATAAAGGTCCAACAACGCATAGAACGCATACTCACTCAGATAGTGGATGCGGCCAAAGTCGTCTCTAGTTTCAACCTAATTGCCTATGAACAAGAACTAGAAATACTGGCCGGCCTTGAACAGGACTACCGAACCTTCCGCACTGCGCTATTCGAGGCGGCAGATCTTCCCGCAGAGCCGGACGAGACTTGGAGCGAGTTCGTTGAGGCTGGGGAGAATTATAAAGAGCACCTCACCGAACTCGGCGCCCACGATGCAGATCGTTGCCTCTACTGCCGGCAAGAGCTGAATGAATCTGCCCTTGCCCTCGTCGGGAAATACTCTGAATATCTCGAAGACAAGATAACTGCGGACATATCCGCCTCAAAAGCGCGTTTCACTGCTCTCGCCGCGCCGCTTGTCTCAGCCAAAACCAATGACGTGGCAGCCTTTGCCAATGAACACTCCGATACGAACGACAAGCCTCCGTTCCAAGCCCAGCTGGAACGCACCCTTGCCGCGCTTTCAACCCTTAACGACGTCGTTCAGTCCAGGGCGAAAGCAGAACAAGCGCTGATCGAGATCGCCGCAGAGGACCTGGTGAAACTCGAGGTCGCTCTGTCGACCACGACACAGCTCTTGGGCGAACTTAAAGAAAAAGCGGATACCCGATCGGAAACCCTGGCTGCCAACAAGAAGTCCCTCATCGAGCTGGAGGCGGCTGCCGAGCTGACCAAGTCCTGGACGCTCATCGAGTCACACGTGCGTAATGCTAAGCAAGCCGATCGGTTGATTCTGCTGGCTAAACCCATGCCCGCCTTGCTAAGGGGTGTAACGAGCATGGCCAAGACCGCCAGCGACCAGATGATCAACGAAAGCTTTGACACACTCTTCGGTGAAGAATGTGCTGCGCTTCGTGCACCTTCACTGAATGTTGAGTTCGTTGGTCGTCAAGGACGCGCGCAACGCCGCAAAGTCCTTAATGGGAAGCACAAGCCTTCCAAAGTTCTTTCGGAAGGCGAGCAGAAAGTAATCGCGATGGCGGACTTCCTAGCCGAGGCGAGGCTTTCTGGTATCAACGCCCCGGTCATCTTCGATGACCCAGTCTCCAGTCTCGATCATCGTCGGATTAGAGAGGTCGCCCAGCGCGTTACTTCACTCGCCGAGACCACGCAAGTCATTGTCTTCACTCATGACATATTTTTTGCCAGCACCTTGCTCACACTTATGGAAGCGACTAAACGGTGCTCGTATTTCCACATCACCGATGAAGACGGCAAAGGCCAAATCAATCGTGCCACAGGTCCTCGCTGGGACAGCTTGAGTAATATCAGGACGAAGATCAATGAGACTATACAAACTGCTCGATCACAGCAGGGTGATTCTCGGGCAGCGCTCGTCCGAACTGGATACGACTGGATTCGCGCCTGGTGTGAGGTATTCACGGAGACTGAACTCCTCCAGGGTGTAACTCAGCGCTATCAGCCCAACGTACGGATGACTAACCTCCCGAAGATAAAGACGGAGGCCCTGCCTGCAGCGGTGGAGACTGTCAATCGCATTTTCGAGGAAGCCTGCCGGTACATCGATGGTCACTCTCAGCCTTTAGCTAGCCTCAGCGTGAGCCCGACTTTTACTGGTCTTGAAGCCCATTGGGCCGAACTCTCTCAGGCAAGGTCGACCTACCTGAGCGCAAACTAACCGTTAGCTGCGTGCCTGATGACAGATCCTGATTCGTGGTTGGGAGCGCCCGGTGAGGGATCCCTGAACGGACATCGGGGATTTTGGTCGGGCAGAGTTTTCGACGCAGCGTGTCAGCTATCGGTGTTGGCCGAATCTGCGATCCAGCTTGTCCTTCTGCAGTACCAGGGCAAACCATGAGACGAATGCGAAGAGGCCCACCGGAACCGCGAGGTAAGTGACTGTGAAGGGCCAATGGGGGCCGGCCTCACTGAAGCTGGACCAGACTTGGCCTAATGCGCGGCCGATGGCCAGATAAACTTGGATGCCGACGACGGTCGCGCCGGACAGGATTGCGACCACTGCGCTGATGCGAATCCATGTACGCATTCACTCCCCCAAGTGATTAGCAGGTTGGCCCGGCGGGAGCCGGGACGTCCACTAGTACATCCAGTGTTCCAGACTCCATCCTTTACCTGGCGGCTACTTCGACGGACTCTCGTGCAGCCATATTGCTCGGTCCAAGTCCCGGGGTTCAACATTGAGCTTCGCGGCAGCGAGCTGGAGGAGCTGCCGTGTTCGGGCGCGAGTAAGTCTGTTGTCGTCGCCGAGAACTCGGGCGAGGTAGCGCTGCACCATCACATCTGGTTTTGTTTCGGTGCCGACTCCTGCATTCATGATCAGATATGACCAGGCAAGCGAGCCAAAACCTTTGACTGAAAGCCATGCTGTCTTTGCGGAGGTACTTCCGTTGGTCGCGGCGGTTCGGAGGTGTTCTGCACTCGTTACTGCTGTGTCTAGGGCTGCGAGCCGGGAGAGGCCCTCGTAAATGCCCTCAGGCCGCAAACGGTTTGTACCCGGCAGCTTGCTTTCGTTGCGCAGGATGTCACGGGCAAAGCCTGCGGGGCCACCTGCGCTATCCATCGCCATTATCAGGTCTGCACCGCTGTCGGTGTCCGCCGTTGGGCGAAGCACACGGTACCGGGCAAGCACATTCGTCGCTGCGGCCGAACTACCGCGCAGGGAGTAGGCGGAGTTCAGAGCGCAAAGGGCAAGAGAGTCGGGGAACTCCACGGGGGCGCTCCAACCGGAGGGATCGCCGAGATCCTCAGCGACGGCCTTCAGGAGGAGATCCAATTGAGTCATGCCCGGATCATATCTGGCACTTTCTGCCGCCGGCGGGCCTCTCGCCCAAAAAGAAGCCGATTATGGCAAGGGCTGGCAAACTGCCCGCCCCTTGCCATCGCCTGTTTACGATCAGCTCTGGTGGTAAGAGATAGGGTTCTGGGACTTGCTCAGCTCGACCTGGCCTCCAACCCGGGGATCGCCTTCCAAAAGGTCACCCACTACCTCAAGCCGATTACCGTGCTTGATCAGACCCCGCATGGTCGCTACGGCAAGGATGGTGCCAGCGGGATCGACGATGCGCACCTCGTCCTCCTCAATAGCCCTGCTGGCCTTCATCACCCAACACCCGCGACCGGCTTCCCACGCGTCACGTTCACTCATGTTCGGCTTGGCCCCTACCCAACTCCGTCCAAGGGGGTCGTTCTGTACGTCTTGCTTGTGGCCCAACTTGATCTGCAGCACGAAAACTCCTAAAGAGTTAGATACTCGATAACTTGTTAACAAGTATACATGTACCTAAGTATCTTTCAAGTCCCGAGGGATTGTCCTCCTGGACCCATATTTGTGGACTTGTTCGTTAGGTGGCGGCGTTATGTTTTCGCTCTGTGTCGCTAGTTGCCGATGACGAGGATGCTTGCTGCTGCTTCGACGACGTCGTCGGTGATGGTTTCGAGTTGGTTGATTTTGAGGATGCGGGTGATCTGGGGGAATAGCCGTTCGAGTAGCCGGAAGTTGCCTCGGGTGATGCGTTCTACTGCGGCAATTGCCTGGGCGTCGGTGAAGTCGTCTGGGTCGAGGGTGCGGCCGAGGCGTTTCCAGTGTCGGTCCAGAACGAAGAGGAGCTCCTCTCTGCCGAGGGCGCGGTATCGGTGGGAGAAGCCGAGCCGGCTGTAGAGCTGGGGGTAGTGCCGGAATCGTTGGTCTATGCCGGGCATGCCGATGAGGATCATCGGCAGGTGGGTTCGATCGTGGTTGTCACGGAGGAGTTCAAGGGCTGTCGCCTTGAGGCGTTCGGCTTCGTCGATAATGAGCAGCTCCACTAGTGTGGTGACTCTGTTCATCGAGCGTGGTGCGGCATCGAGCTTGTGCAGGTGTTCGTCAAATGCACGAGCCGATTCTCACCTGGTACCGGTGTATGTCCTCCATGAGGGTTTTGGGACGGCAGAGAACGTCCGGGGTGTAGAAGACGGTCCGGGAGCGGTTGGCCAGTGCGTAGTGCTTCTCGTCCTGGTCGCCGCGTGGTCCCCACTCGGTGATGTAGGGCTCAAGGTCATCCCAGTTTGCGTAGCGGCGCGCGGACAGTGTTTTACCCACACCGGCGTCCCCGTGGCAGATCCCTATTGTTCGTTCTTTTCGGACTGCGTTGGCGAACTCGTTGAAGCGTCGGTGTTCCTTGGTGACGATGAAGGTGGGGGTCATCTTTAGTCCTCTTCGTAGGTGCGCAGTCGGCGCCGGCGCCGTGCTGGTTCAGTGATGTGCGGTTCTTCACGGCTGATGACTGATGGAATGCGATCGTTGATGGTGCGGCGCAGTTCTCTCCGGCGCGCCCTGCGTGCGGCCTCGATGTCACGCAGGCTCAGGCGAAGGTTGGGGTGATCTTCGTCAATGGCGACGCAAACGAAGGTGTCGTGGTCGTAGACGCGGATCTCGGATACATCCCGCGGGTCGTAGCGGATGGTGACGGTTTGCCCCACGAAGGGCGCCAGCGTGGGTGAGAGGTAGCGCTGGCCTTGAAAGTGGATGCCGTCGCGTTGCACGGTCCGGTTCTTTGGAACTGTCAGGAGGAGTCCGTCGAGGTCCTCCAGGGATTCGGGCATCCGAGGTAGCCAACCGTCGGCGACCCAAGCATCCCGTGGTGAGACACCGATCTCGCGGTGGGGCCGGTCATTGTAGGCGGCGACGAAACCGCCGATGGTGCGGTCCAGTCCTGGGAGATCGAGTATGGGCTGTGGCTTCCTGTTCCCGGGTTTTAGATGCCCGGGGAGGGCGTGAAGAACTTCGGTGTTGATGGTCCCGAAGAACCGTTCGATCTTGCCTCTGCCCTGGGGCCGGGCGATGGTCGAGTGGATGATGCGGATGTGCAGCTCGACGGCGGTGCGTTCGAGATGATGGCTCGTGAAGTCGGAGCCGTGGTCCACGTGCAGGATGTCGGGCAGCCCGCACATTGCCCAGCTCGGGTCGCTCTTGCGCCAGATGGCCTGCCGGAGGGCGAGGGCGGTGTTGAGCGCTGAGGGCGCACCGGTGAAGACGGTGTAGCCGCAGAGCGCGCGGGAGTAATCGTCCATCACTGTCGTCAGCCACGGCCGGTCTGGCTTGCCGTTGGTGCCGTTGATGAGAATGTCGAGTTGGGTGTGGTCCGCTTGCCAGATTTGGTTTGGTCGGTCGGCGCGGCGGCGAAGGACAAGTTCATGGCGGTCCCGGTAGGACGCGGGACCTTCAATCGCCATGGTCACCAGGGCGGGGTCCAGTGCCTGAATAACATCGCGGACGAGGGAGTAGCTTGGCGCCGGGGCGCCTCGTCTGCCCGCTTCGGCCGCCGTAAGTCGGTGCAACGTTGCGATAGTTGGGCGCGGTCTGGTCAGCGCGAGGCCCTCGATGAATCGAACCACTCCTGGGTCTGTGCGCCGCGTGCCGGCATCGGCGCGTGGATGCAGGTCAAGAGCACTCGCGCCACCAGCCCGGTAGAGCGGGAGCCAGCGTTGAAGAGTGCGGGTGCTGAGCCCGGTTTCACGGGCGAGGGCGGCAAGCGGGATCTGGTCCTCGACGTAGAGTCGAAGGACTTTCCAGCGCTCATCGCCGTTCAGGGATACCTACGTTCTGGTGCTCTCGCGGGCGGCGAGGGCTTGCTGGTGGCGGTAAAGAGTCGCACGGCTCCAGCCCACGAGGCGGGCCGCGTCTTCCGCTGTGCGTCCCTTCGCCCGGGCATCCTGCGCGATCGCCAGCTTGTCCGCAATGACAACCGGATCCGTCAGCGGGCGGCCAAAGCGCGTTCCGTTCTGCCTGGCAGCGGCAATGCCGGCATTGACGCGCTCGACGATCAGCTCGCGCTCATATTCGGCCAGGGTGGCGAGCATGTTCAGCATCAGCCGGCCCGTTGATGTCGCCGGGTCGATGCCGTCTGAGATGGATCGGACCTGGACGCCGCGTTCGCGCAGCAGGTTCACGGTGTTCAGGACATCGATCAGGGACCGGCCCAGCCGGTCTACCCGCCACACAACGACGGTGTCGCCCTCCTCCACGTACTCGAGGAGCCTCTTCATCCCGGGCCGTTCGATCGCTGTCTTACTTCCGGAGGTTACGTCAGCGAAAACGTCGCGCTTCTGCACGCCGGCAGCTAGCAGTGCGTCGAGCTGCAGTTGGGCATCCTGGTTCGACGTACTCACCCGCGTGTAGCCCAAATGCCTCATTAAGCCATTCTGACTCAAAAAGTCCACCGCGGGCCTGTGTTGAGACGATTTACGGTGAGACGTGTTCCCGGGACATCGGCGAGCCCGGTTTTCTCAGTCTGCCGCTGGCTGCTCCCGAAGCCTGGAATCGTGTCTTGAAAAGCTTTTGGTTTATGAGACATCCCACGAACCCGTGCCGGTTAGGCCCTTTGCTGGACGCGCCGTCTCGTTTGTTTGTTGAGGGCGCGAAGGCCTCTAGCCTGTGTTCATGTCTTATGACCTTGCAGTGTATGTGCCGGAAGCCTTTGACCTCGAAGTCATCTCTGGTGTCGTGAATGCTTTGCCGGGACTGCAGTTGGAGGAAAGCAGCAGCGGCAGCGCTGATGGCCCGCAGAATTGGCACATCCTTCGCGGCAAGAAGGCCGCGTCCTGCTTTACGCTTGAAGGCCCGTACCTGGTCGAGCCGGAGGATGTTCCTCATGAAGTGACGGCTGCCGTCCTGGGTGCTGGTGTCATGTACAGCATTCTGGTTGAAGGCTCCGATCCGGTGTCGATCCCGCATGCTGTCAGGTTCAGCAAACGAATGGCCAAGGTGGGAACCGGTGCTGTTGTGGACGACCAGACCGAGGAGGTCTGGCCCAAGACGAGCTCGCGAAAGGCAGTCAAACCGGGGCCCAGCACCATCATCGACATGGTTGATGTCCGCTGGTACCACCTCATAAATGAGGTCCAAGACGACTTCCCGCAGCGCTACCTGGATCTCGCGCGGCAGTATTTGCCGGAGGCAGTGCCGAAGCGCTTTGGCAGCTATGAGCCCCTTCAGGGCAACCTGGCCCGTGACGGCGACCAGGCATTCGTGCGGGCCTTCGCTGAGAGTGAGGGAGTATCCACCGTCGGGACCTTCCCTGTCACCGGCGCATACTTCAATGGCGTCTTCGGCGGCAACTGGAACCAAGACCGCCCTATCCGCCAGGGCGACGTACAGTCTGCATCACTCTCGATCCACCGCGACGTTCTCGAGGATCCGCAGTGGCGAGCCGGATTTCAGCGGTTTTTTGTCGCTGTGGCCGTCGAGCTTCGCAGCTTCTACGCAACGGCCGAGGTCGATCCCGGACGCTGGGAATGGACAGGGCGTACGTTATGGTCACTTCCCTCGCCGATCACTCTCTACTACCAAAAGACAGCCTGGGGCCGCTGGCAAGGCCTCACCGCCCATCCGACATGGATGGCCTGGTTCTCCCCGTTGTACGCCGACCTGGTTCGCTCGCACCTGCCGGGCACCGTTGAGGAGTATCCCGCAGGTCTGCTGCACCGCTTCGGAGACGGACCTCAAGACCGCGAGAGAATCATCGAACGCTGGCCAGAGGCCGCCCAATGGGTGCCAGCCGAGCTCACGGCCGTGCCGAACCCACACGAAGAAGACCAGTTCGCGGAGATCATGCCCGAACGGCTCACCCAAATGCTCGTTCCTCCCCCTCCGCAGCCCGACTGTACGTAGGAACATGCAGAAAAATCTGCCCGCGGCCACCTACGGCTTGCCCTCCCCACCGACCCAAGGACCTCATTTGTCTTACGACCTGACGCTCTACTGTCCGGGAAACCCCACCATTGAACAGGTGCTGCTTTTGGTGGGAAACACCCGCGGCCTGCACGCCGACCCATCCAACACAAACGACACCGGTGTGGTGGTGCTTCGCGGAGTCAAACGCAGATACAGCTTCACCGTGGACGGCCCCTTCCCAGTCGAAGCCGAGGACCTCCCCGACGAGATCACCGCGCTCTTACCTGACGCCACCACGATGTTCCAGGTCTTGGTCGAAGGAACCCAAGAGGCTGAGATCCCGTACGGTGTTCGCTTTGCCCGGAAGCTGGCTAAAGCGTGCCACGGCATGGTTATGGACGAACAAACGGCCGAGGCATGGCCACAGCCCAGAACGGCCAAAGAACAACCACCACAGACGGAAGAACAGAGGGAACGCCTGGACGTCTGGCTGAGCTGGTTGCTCCTGGAAGATGACCTCCCAGCAGACTTCCTCGAACGCTACCTTCAGATAGCCCAAGAAGTCCTTCCTGAAGCCGTTCCGGTGCGCTTTGGTAAGTACGAACCCCTCTATAGGCGGTTCGATACGGACGGCGTTTCGGGATTCGTCAACGAGTACTACGACAGCGAAGCCAATGATTGGGACGTTTACTACAAGAACCCCGGCCCAGTCACTTTCGGAAAAATCGAAGGTCCCCAACGGGCCAGAGGCGTTCCGTTCACCCAAATCACACTGGTCGCTGATGGCAGTTCTCTTGCCGATGACAGGTTAAGTACCGACCTTCGACGGTTCTTTCTCAGGGTTGCAACCGAGCTCGGTGCTGTCTACGGCTCAGCTGAAGTGGAAAGAGGCCAGGATATGCAGCGTCGTTCCCTCTTTTATTTACCTCCGTTGCAATGGGTGGGATTTCCGCCGTACCCGCTGTGGTGGGTTTGGGCCGGCCCTAGGCTCACGCCGGAGATTGGGCGGTTCCTTGGGCCCGCGGCATCCGAGCACTCCGGAGGGCTGTTCCGTGCATTCAGCGACCAACCACTCGACCGCCGCCAACTCGCCGATGCACTCGGTCCCGAAAACCTGCCATGGATCCCGGCCCAATACTCTGCAACCTACTCCGATGAGTACATGAAGGTGGCACCGCTCGCTGTCGCGCCGGTGATCCCTGAGGTCCTCCGCAACCGCGAACCAATCGACCTTCCCCCAGGCATCTACAACCCACCAAGGAAGGCCTAAGTTACTGTGGATCGGCAGTAGCCGGCCAAAGGTGACACTTAGCACCGCGAAAACACCGCCATATAACGCTGTGATTCACAATTGGGGCGAGACGTGCTGAACGGCCAATTTTCGGCCCGGTCAGGGTTAGTCCCTGCGGGCTCTAACTGCATGCACGAGGCGCCCCGCGAAGTAGACGACGGCGACCACGCTCACCGTCGCCAAAATCCACGTGCCATCCATGCTGAGCGCGGGGCCGCTAGTACACATGCTCGTAGCGCCAGACTCGATTGTGTAGTCAACGCACTCGCCCCGTTTATACCCCAGAAGCGTTATGTTCACGGTGATCAAGAGGAGGATCGCGACGGCCCAAGGCCACCATCGCGGTGAACGGAATCGCAGCGTTTCACCCATACGGTCACCCTACTGATCGGGCCATCAAATTTCTGCCCCCTTCAACGTTCGGCTCAAGGGAAGACCAGCGCAGAAGCATCAGCCCCATCTTTCCCCCCTCGAGCAAAGCTAAAAGGTGATCAGATCGAAATAGAGGTTCCGACGGAACCCCTATTTTTGTGATTCGCATATGGGGACAATCAGGGAATGGCACGTTCCAGAATAGGAGGTCGTGAGATGCCTCAACAGGATTCGCCGCGTCCGACAACTGCGGCCAAAACCCCCGCCTCGTGCGTCGAGTGATCGTTAGCTTTGGATGCGCACTTGTAGCCGGTCTCCTGACGGTCCCCGCAGGATCAGCCGGTCACTGCGGCTCTGCCAACGCAGACTGCACCATCTACCCAGTCAACGCCGTGGGTGTACCAACTGTTGACTCGATTTGGATTCCTTTCGCCCTCGTTGTGGGGGTCCTCGCCTTTACCATCATTGGATGGTGGAGAGAGTTTTCCAACGGTCCAGACTGATTTTCAGATGGCGCTGCACGCGGCCGTTTACGAGACTCTAGGCCAAGCCGAACGGCCCGGTCAGGGTAGCTTTCCCTTGCACGGTGCATACGTGGCCATATTGGGGCCAGACGTGCTGAACAGCCAGTTTTTGGCCCGGTCAGGGTTGACGATAAAGTCATGGAAAGTTTGCACATATCCCAATAAGAAGAGGTGCCAATGATCCCCTGGCCGGCCATTGTTGTCGCTACGATCACCGTCGGCGCCGCATTCTGGTGCCTTATTCTCCACTCCGTCGCGAACCAGCGTGGCGATCGGACTAAAGCCAGGAAATACCTACTGTTCACTGGAGTGTGGCTAGCGGGAACAGTCGTCGTGTTCGCCGTCGGGTTCTTTCCGTATTTGGCGTAGCTGAACCGTGAGAGAAGTCGTAAGGGTTTGACGGACGAGCGTCTCCTCAAAAGCAGCGGTTTCACTCCGAGGTGCTCGTTGCGCGCGGTAGCAACCTCTTCCACGGGCCGGTGACTCGGACCCGCTGCCCGGTCAGGGTAGCTTTCCACTGGGCTGCTCATTTCTTGCCACTTCCGGTCGCCCGCGCAAACCAGCCACTTTTTCGTCCCGCTCAGGGTTCGTCAGAAGGAGCCGGATAGCTTTGGCTTTACGTAGATCGAGGCAACTAATCCGAAGAGTGGCCGAAAGCTATCACGAGCACCCAATCGATTCTGAAAGCTGGGTCCAATCGCGTTGGACAATGGTTCCATGAGTGATCAGCCTTTCGAGTCCAAGTTCTCTTCCGAGGACCGCCCGTGGAAGGCTCCTGATGCCGAATTGATTGCGATTGCTAGAGAAAACGGCGTTACTCTGCAAGCCCTCCTCCTGGCCGTGCAAGACCATGCCCGCAGACTAGATGAGGCTCTGCGAGCCATGGGTGACTCAGGCATCTCTCCACTCGCAATCGCGGCTGACGCCGGCTTAGGTGAGGCGCATGTTTCGGCCGTACTCGCTGGCCGGACTACCCTGGACTTCCTTCTGGAGCTCTCAGGAACCGACTAGCCGACGCGACAGGGGCGAAGAGCGTGAATATCTTCTGTTTCGCTGAAGGTTCGGCCCCTGGGTTGGGGGAAGACAGCGAGACGTGCCTGTAAGAATGGGGCATGCCCGCGCGTAACTTTCCGATCAGACGGCTGGCCGAAGACGCGGCCCACGTTCTCGACCGCGGTCGGTGGCCTGGTGTCCTGCCTCCTGTCGCCCAGGTTCTAGACCAGGGGCTCGACCTGACTCCTGCCACTATCTTCGTAGGCGAAAATGGGTCGGGAAAATCCACTCTCGTGGAAGCCATCGCGCTGGCTTATGGTTTGTCTCCTGAAGGCGGATCTACAGGGGCCCGCCACAGCACCAGGTCTACCGAATCCGTACTCGCCGATCACCTGCAGCTTGTCCGAAACGCCGGCGCCACAAGACGCGGCTACTTCCTGCGGGCTGAAACCATGCACGGCTTCTTCACCTACCTCGAGAAAAACCCGAGCACCTCGGGTCCGGACATCTCGTTCCACGACATGTCACACGGAGAATCGTTCTTGGAACTGGCAGTGGATCGCTTCCGGGGACGCGGATTGTGGGTGCTCGATGAACCGGAATCCGCCCTGTCCTTCGCGGGATGCCTCAGCCTCCTGGCGGTGCTAAAAGATCTTCTTGCCGAAGGCTCCTCGCAAGTCATCATGTCCACACACTCCCCAGTTCTTGCAGCACTTCCCGGCGCGCAGATACTGGAAGTCGGCCCATGGGGACTTCGGCAGCAGGAATGGTCGGACCTCGATTTGGTTTCCAACTGGCGATCATTCCTAGACTCACCTGAAAGGTACCTGCGGCACCTTTAGGGCAGGTCCGTTCAGGCTTGGGCTTCCTGGACGAAGAGATCTCAACGAGATACCGGCGAGCGAGGGTCAGCCGATCGCTACGGTTTCACCTGGGTCAGAGTGCCCGCCCCCGTCGGTCCCAATCAGCTCTCCTAGCCTCTTCCTCTTCCCAGAAATGGCCGTCATGCTGGCGAACGTACAGATCGCTGTCTGCTCCGTCGACGGGTGCACATGAAGAAGAGCAGCGGTGAAATGGCGGTTTGGGAGCCCTTGTGCAATGGCAGAACGCCATGCAAGAGTGCACCATCAGTTGGCGGCGGTTTACACGGAAACCCCGTCCGGACGCTCAAGGGGGAAGCATTGAAAACTCGAAAACTCGGCGCGATCGGCGTCGTTGCTGCATTGGCATTGCCCGCCAAGTGAATGAATCCATCCAGGCTGGGGTCGCGCGCACCCTCAGCACAATTCCAGTCGGTGTGTCTCGGCAAATGACCGCCACCGAGTATCAGGTGCGCGTGGCCGAGGTCCTCAACCTTTTCGACATCGAAGCGGTGGGCGACGAAACGGGAATTCGTTACGGGGGCGAGGGCGTTGAGCTGGAAGATCAGCCCCTAGAAGCGGCCATCCGCATACTCATTGGGAAGCGATTCGGCATCCCGGAATTCACAAATGTGAGCGAGCCAGGCATGAGGCCCGCGTAGCGGGGCGTCGCTGACGTGGAAGCTGCGCTCGTTAACCGGCGTCTAGCCCGGAGCTCGTCCCACGGCGGAATCTGTACGCACGACTTTTTCGGTGCAACACTGCGTTGATGAAGATCCTCGAGTGGTGGCCTCTGGTCGATGCGGAAACACGCGGCTGGCTCATTGAGCACAACGGCGAGCCGCTGCCGCCGAATGTAGTCGCCGACATCATGGCGGTTACCGGCGGAACGACCGATTCTAAGTGGTGGGCTGGCGAATCAGCAGGCGGTCCCCAGCTTTCCGACGAGGCTGTGGATTGGATCGAGGCTGTCGCCAATGATGAGGAGCCGACTACCGGCTGAAATCTTTCGCCACGTCCCGCAGAGCGTCCCAAGACCGGCGTCGCACTGGCCGCTGGCGGAACCGACTTACGCAACGTTCTGAACCAGAGATTGGGACTCAGGCGCCGGCTTGCCTGTTCGCGGCCCGAGCGCCCTGGTGAGGGTGGACATGCTCACGCTGAGAGTCTCCGCGATCTCCTGCAGTTTCTTTCCCTGACGCCGCAGGTCCCTGGCTGCCGCAAGTTTCGTCGCCGTTCACCGCCGGCGGACGTCCGCCGAGTCGTCCCATGGCTTTCGCGGCCGCTAACCCTGCCCTCGTGCGTTCGGACAATCGGGAGCGTTCGTACTCTGCCAGAGACGGGAACATGTCGAAGATCAGCTTCCCGTGCGCGCTGGTCGTGTCCAGCCAGGGTTTCGGCTCACGATTCCCTTACGGGACAGCTCCATCCCGGGGTCTCACAACCTCAGTGCCGCGTATCCCCAGGGTTTTGCGATGCCGTCGCGGGCACCGCAATCGCGAGGCTTCCGGCGACGACAGCGATCACCGCTCTAGTACGGTCAATGGTCTTGCGACACTTCGGGGATTCTCTGGAAAGAGGGTGGAACTAAAATGACCAAACTATCAGCGCGGACAAGGGGCTTGACTGGGCAGGGATGTCCATAGCATCAATGAATTCAAAAGGATATTCAAGCGCCCGTTTCATTAGGTGTGGGGCACGACTGACCGGCTCGGTTCCGGTGGGCCCCAGCTCGCTGCAGCAAGCCTTTCGGACTTATCTCTTGTCTGCGTTTTCCATGGCAGCCCGTCGAGACCTGGTGACTGCTAGTCCGGTAGCGCTTCCTGCTGCGGCCAGGAAGAAGAGCAGCACCAGCAACGGACCGGACATCCCTGGGAAGAGCGGGTTGCGGCCGGTAAGGAAGATTGAAGCCAGTAAGCCCACGATCGAGATGCAAAATATCAGACCTAGTGCTCTCTGGATGCGGCGCTGGCGAGTCGGCAATGACTTGTTAGAAGTAGTCATGGACTTATTCTATCCGGTTGACTGTTAGCAAAATTGACAAGCTTGTAAATAATGGGGGAGTTTGCATTAAAATACGAAAGTTTGTTGGAATTCTGTCTGCTGGATTTCTCGTCGTCGCTGGCGCCACTGCTACTTCGCTGATGGAGGCGAAAGAGGCCTAAGCCTCGATTTGTGGGTACTCACAAGAGGTCCGCACCTACAACTCCATGCTCGCCTGGCTGGGTGTCGCATCCATACTCGTTCCTTGGGGGGGAACATGAAAATGATCAAAACAATGCTGACTGCCACCCTTGTCGCAGGCCTCACCGGATGTTCCTACACCGGTGCACCGGAGGACTCGGCAACCGACAGTCCTGTCGACCCCACCTCAACCTCCACTCCCGCACCGGAGAGCGGCCAGCCGCAGGTATTTGAGGGAAAATTCGTGTCACGGGCAGCCATGACGCGCGGCACTGTCACCCTGACGGTAACTCCCTCGAAGGTGGAACTGGAACTGGCTGAGTTCTCGACCGGAGACGCCGAGGATCTGTACGTGCATCTCAACCCTGGCACGCTGGAGCCTTCGGCCATCGGAGAACTCGGACTAAATACCCCGTAGACATTTGTCGTGGCACCCCTGAAGTCCCGAATGGGCACCCAGTACTACGATCTGACGGCCGAGTGGCCGTCTCCCGGTGGTCGCGGCTTCCCCATTGGCATTTCAATCCTCCGACCGCCCATTCTTGGCCGCTATGAGCGATATGTGCTGAAGGGCGCATTTTTCGGTCGGTCAGGGTTCTCGGGCCATGACTCGCTGAAGGTGAGCATTTGCACCTGCAGTAGGCTTGCGATGTCCTCGGACAAGCGAATCTTTGGGGGAAGAACTATGGATATTGTCGTGGCTGCCGTATTTATGGCCATTTTCTTTTATGTCCTCTATGGGGTTATCCGTGCGGCGACGCGCGACGGAATCATTGCTGCCCGGCAAAGCTGGAAGGCTGATGCTACTCAGGATGGCCAAGAGGTGACGCATGACGAGCCCGCATCTTGACCAGTGGACTCTCAGCGACCACAATTACCGCCGTTCAGAAGTGACGGCTTTCGTCGGGAGCGGCGACGTGGTTTGGCAGCGTGTCGCTCAGGAAGTGCTCCTCTGGAAGATAAAAACCGCGAGTGGGTTTCTCGTAGACCCCCCGGGCCCTGTATCGCCGGGCGACCGGGTCGTCGTAACTGCGCGCCTGGGTGGCCTCACCGTCGTCGAACCAGTCCAAGTCATCGACGTGGTCCAAGAACCCGCGAGATCCGGGTTTTCGTACCGCACCATGCCTGGGCACCCCGTCGATGGAGAGGAAGCGTTTTTCGTTCACCGTCGTGGCGAGGAAGTGCACCTCACCGTTCGCTCGCTCACGCGAGCGGCATCACGACAGCCATGGCGGCGACTCTTCCCGCTCCTCCTGATTGCACAGCGGCTTGTTCGGAGGCGGTACCTACGCGCGCTGCGGTGACGGACGGAACGGCTGCAACCCGGGCCCCGGCCTGTGCACTGGGTTGATTGACGCTGTTCCACAAAGGGTTCCGTTCCCTCGAACCGCTCGTTCTTGGCCGCTGTGGGCTCGTTGAAGCGGAAGGCACCGCGAGTCATCGTGGGCTGTCATCGCTGATGGGCTTCAGGATCCGCCATGTGCCGAGGCTACAAGCGGCCTCGAGATTTGCGAAGCAATCCCCTGGATTGGTGGCTCCTGTGACTCGCAGCGTCTTTTTATCCGTCGGTAATTCTCACTCCGGCGACGGCCCCTGTCCAAGGACCCGTCGGGTCGTGTCGCATCAGCATTGCGGCGACGTATCCCTCCTGCAACTCAACAACCTGCGACAAGGCGCCTGAGCAATCAAGATCGAGCGACAACAGCTCCTTTGACCCGGGGCGGGAGAGGAACACTTGCGCGTCCGGAATACCCACGCAAGCCGCCGTGACGGTGTACCGGCCGGCGGTCTGCACTTTTACGGTCTTGCTGAAACCAACCCCTGGTCCGTCGGCAGGGCCGGAGTCTTCAAGGAGCACGGAGCCTTGGGCCACTGCGAGGCTCTTCTCCAGTTCGGCGTAGTTGCGCGTTTCGGCTTCCAGTATCTCCGGACCCTTCGTTGGGACGGAAGGAGCGGGGCGACTGCTGCGCTCCGCGGTTGCCGTCGGATCGCCGACATCCTCATAGGTGCAGGCTGCCAGGACACCGGCCAGCAGCATGCTCAGGACTGTCGCCGCAGCACTACGGACTAGTCTCGTTCCCCCACCACCTGACATGGGCTGAGTCTACGGTCCGTTCGCCGAAAGACAAGTCACACGCGTTCCCATAGCGTTGTGAGCCCAAAGCTGCCAAGAGCGTGCGGAATGGGTGGCATCAAAAGAACGTCAACTGCCGATTTCCTCTAAATCAGGGTGGCAATAATCGTCCAGAGGACGGTGGCGATTCCAGTGGCTATCGCGGGCCTGTTCCACTTGGAAATGATGCTTCCTTGTTCAGTCGAGTCCAGGCTCGCCTCTGGAGCTAATCAGTCCGCTTTGGTAGCTTCAACGCATGGCCATCAAACTTGAGAACGTCGGTATCGCCGTTCGCGACCTCGAAGCAACAATCGCCTTTTTCACCGACCTTGGGCTCACGGTCGTCGGGCGCGACACGGTCAGCGGAGAGTGGACCGATACTGCCGTCGGGCTGGATGGCAACCACTCCAAGATTGCAATGCTGCAGACCCCCGACGGTCATGGTCAACTTGAGCTCTTCGAATACATCCACCCCAAAGCGATCGAGTCGAACCCAACTCGTCCCAACGACATCGGCATGCACCGCGTGGCCTTCTCGGTCGACGACATAGACAAAGCCCTTGAGATAGCTGCGAAGCACGGATGCCGTCCGCTACGCGGCGTGGCGACCTACCGCGACGAATATAAACTCACGTACCTCCGCGGTCCCAGCGGAATCCTCGTGATGCTCGCCGAGAAACTGAAGAAGGACTGACACCCGGACCGGTCCGCTCTCCCCGATCCTTCCAGTTTTCTGGGCGGAGGTGGACGGGGCGGAAGTTTGCCATTAACAATCCAAAACCGTTGCTGTCCGGGCCTCCCGCAGGGCACCATCGAGACATGACCAAATACCTCATCTCCTTCCCGAGCGAAGCCATGGTGATCACCGCCGACGAGTTCCCGATCGTCTCCGCAGAAGCCCACGCTGTGATCGAGGAGGCGAAGGCTGCGGGCGTCTACGTATTCGGCGGTGGGATCGACGAAGAAGTCGATCCCGTGCTGGTTTCCGCTGACGGGTCGGTGAGCCCCGAGATCTATCCGGAATCCGAACTCAAGGGCGGGTTCACCGTGTTGGAGCTCCCGACGCGCCAGGACGCGGTCGAGTGGGCAAGGAAGATCGCGGTGGCCTGCCGTTGCTCGCAAGAACTCCGCGAATTCATGTATGACCCGGAGAGCTAGCTGTAGCCGCCTTCGGCAACCGGCACGATGCCCGTTGCGCACCGCGTCGGCTGCCTGATAGCTTTCCGGTCAATCGGCAGGAGGTGAGACCCATGAACGCAGTATCCAAGTGGGCGCTCCCCTGCATTCCACCACCGCGCGACTGAGGTAGTCGTCGCCGGGAGCGCCGCCAGGCAATCCCCGAAAGGCGACTCCCATGGACACAACCGCAAGACGGATGAGCGCCGTGCGTGAGCGAGCGCTGGTCCTGGGTGGTGGCGGATCGACAGGCAATGCGTGGCTGATCGGCGTCATCGCCGGCCTGTTCAACACCGGGCTGGACGTCACCACAGCCGACCTCACCATTGGGACGTCAGCAGGCCCGACGGCGGCGGCCCAGATAGCTGGCGCGACCCCGGCCGAGCTACTCGCCGCCGTTCTTGCTGCTGTGCTCCCGCAACGGACTGGTCCGGCCAGGTCCGACGGTGGACGCGTTCCCATTGGGCCGGTGGCCGACCACATGCGGAGACACCCGCTATATCGACGGCGAGCTGGTTACGGCCAAGGCAGAGCCGTTGCCGAGCATCTCACCGAATTCTGGCGCTGAGGCCCTGCCATGGTTAGTCACCGCGTTCTTCTATGCCCGCGCTTGGCTGGTCCTGCTGAACTTCATCCGGGGACATTGCGGCGTGCCTTCCGGACGGCGCTCTCCTGACAACGGGCACAGCTGCTGTGTCGAAGAACTGATATTCCGTCGCGGGGACGCGGATTGTTCCGGCGGCTTCTGCCTTCCCCCGGATGAAATCGTGGTCGTCTCGCGAAAGTACAATCTGCCCGTGTTGATCGTGCTCGATGGCTTCGTGGGCGCCTTTGCTGATCTTGGCCGACACAGTACGGGGCACAACCAGGCATCCGGGATTTTCCAGAAGCCAGGTCCGGGTCTCGGAATCGAGACGGTCCCACTCGTCCTTAAGGCTCATACCCGTGCGCGCCCTTCCATTCCGGCTTGTCTTGAGGTGAATTCCGTCCAGAGTACGCCTCCAGTCAATCGGTTGACAGTTCTTTCACCGTTCCGGGTAACGCCAGTCCCTCCCTCGCCCCGGGGCGAAGGCGTAGCGTGAGGGGAGGTTCCTTGCCTCCCGCCGCGCAAGGATTAGGCCAGACGAGGCCGAAACGGCCCACCTTCCTGAACCCGAAGGCGCGGGACTTCTCCGCCGACTGGGAACGCGCGGCGGATGACATCGTCGCTGTCCTGCGGTCCACCGCCGGGAAAAACCCGTACGACAAGGACCTCACGGACCTGATCGGTGAACTCTTAACCCGAAGCGAAGAGTTCCGCACCCGGTGGGCACGGCACGATGTGAAGTACCACCGCGCCGGCCGGAAGCGTCGGCCCGGCCGTCGACGGAATCGACGCGATCGTGTTCACCACGGCACCACCACCAGCGAACGGACGTGCGGGACAACGACTACACCGGCGTCGCCAACACGCTCAAAGACTTGGACGGCCGCCGGACGGATGACCGGGCTGCCCTAATCAACCCGGCGTAGGAGGCTCGCGGCAGCGAGCTGTTCTGAAACGTAGAACACGAAGGGCGGGATGTCACCGGTCCTTGCCAGGACGGCGCCGGAGCCGAGTGCGGCGAGGCCTACGGCGGTGGCTTCCTTCCCCCTGCCGGGCAGGGAAGCCAGGGCACCGGAAAGTGAACCCAGGGCGGCCACGTGCAGCCACGAGTAGGCAAGGAACGGCCACCCGGGAAGGCCGTGCGCGGCGAAGCGCTCAAGATCCGAAGCGCGCATGGCGAGCTGGGACACGAACAACGGCGCCCCCGCGGCGAGCGCGACGGCGGCGGCGGCCGCAAAGACCCTTGACCTTCCGGGGGGAAGGGCAAGAGCCACCCGCGCGAAGGCGGCAGGCACGGCCGCGGTGCCTGCCGCGGCGATGTGCTGCCCGAGGACCCATGAACGCTTCCCTCTGCGGAGCATCTCGAGCCGTCGAACGGAGTCCTGCTCGAGGTACACGCCCGGCACCGGGCTGATGCCGACCAGCCACACGCCAGCCGAGACGAGGGCCGCAGCCGCAGGCCGCCTGACGCGTTCCAAGTCGATGCTGGACATTCCGTTCCCCTTCCGCGGCTCCCCGTTTAGGCCAAGGATGGGGCATGGAACTATCCAAGACAAGGGCCAGACCTCCGCAGGCGCGCGGACGTCCGGAGCACATCGGTCGCAGGGCGACGATCATCCTCCCGGGCCTACGTCGGAGGTTGTGAGGATGACGAGTTGCCGGGTCGCGCGGGTCATCGCGACGTAGCGGTCCACGGCTCCTTCGATGCCCGCGCCAAACGCCTCCGGGTCGATGAGGACCACCAGGTCAAACTCCAGTCCCTTCGACAGCTCCGGGGTCAGCGACCGGACGCGTGCGGTCGCCCGGAAAGAACTGCGCCCGGTGTCGCTCGGGCCGATGACACAGGCAACCCCGTCGGCATGCGCGGCGACCCAGCTGTCGAGGATCGAGCCCAGCTCCGACGCGAATCCGTGGACCACCGGGATGCCGCTGCTGCGGATGGACAGGGGCACGCTGGCGTCAGGGATCACGGCCCGGATGACTGGTTCGGCTTCCGTCATGACCTCCTCCGGCGTCCGGTAGTTGATGCTGAGGGTGGCCAGGTTCACGTCAGTCATTCCGACCCGGCGGAGCCGTTCCTGCCAGGATTCCGTGAAGCCGTGCCTGGCCTGGGCGCGGTCTCCGACGACGGTGAAACTCCGGGACGGGCAGCGGAGCAGCAGCATCTGCCACTCCGCGTCGGTCAGCTCCTGCGCTTCGTCGATGACGATGTGGGCGAACGGGCCGGCGAGCAGGTCGGGGTCGGTGCCCGGCAGCGCGTCCACATCGGCCAGTTTGTCCTGCATATCCTGCCCGCGCAGCATCGACATCACCAGCAGTTCGGAATCGTCCGCGGCGACCAGATCGTCAACCACCCGGTCCATGAGCTCACGCTCTGCGGCCAGGGCGGCGTCCTGCTGACGCTTGCGCCGTGACGCCCCGGGGTCGCCGAGCCGTTGCCGGGCCGCGTCCAGGAGCGGCACATCGGACACAGTCCAGGCCTTGGGGTCCTGGCGCCGCAACATCCTGACCTCGTCCGGGCTCAGCCAGGGTGCGCACAGGCGCAGGTAGGCGGGTACCGTCCAGAGGTCGCCAACAAGGTCGGTGTACCGGAGCAGCGGCCATGCCCTGCTGAAGGCTTGGACCAACTCCGCGTTCTGCGCAAGCGCCCTGCGGAGCACGTCCTCCGGGACGTCGTCTCCGTCGTCGTGCTTGTCTGAGAGGATCTTGAGTATCTCCTCCCAGACTTCGTCGCGTGCCTCGTTGTGCGGTGTGCCCGGGGCGGGCGACTCGAACGCCTCGGCCCATTCCTCAGCACTGAGCCAGACGTCGGCCCACGGCGTTTCAACCTCCATTCCCTGCGCGGGCGGCTCCTCATAGAACCTGACGGCACGCTCGATCGCTTTCACCATGTCCGCCGACGACTTGAGGCGGGCAACGTTCGGGTCGGTCTCGATCCCTGCTGCGGCGCCCTCGGGGATGAGGTCCCGCAGGGTGCAGGTCTGCACGCCCTCCTCGCCAAGGCTGGGAAGAACATCGGCGACATAAGCCAAGTAGGGCCGGTGCGGACCGATAAACAGGACGCTGCTCTGCCGGTGGCTCCCCCGGCGGCCAATGCGCGGGTCGGAGTACAGGAGGTAGGCGGAGCGGTGCAGGGCAACGACGGTTTTGCCCGTGCCCGGACCGCCCTCGACAACCAGGGCGCCGCGGGACGATGCCCGGATGATGGCGTCCTGGTCTGCCTGGATCGTGCCGAGAACGTCTTGCATCCGGGCAGACCGGCTGCTCCCCAGACTGGCGATGAAGGCGGACAGGTCCTCGAGGGCTGCGTGTCCTTCGAGCCCGTCCGGCGTGAACGCTTCGTCCCAGTAGTCGCTGATCCGGCCCCGGGTCCACCGATATCGGCGTCGGCCCGCCAGGCCCATCGGGTTGGCGTAGGTCGCGCCAAAGAACGGCTCAGCGGCAGGCGAACGCCAGTCGACAAGCAGCCTGCGGCCCCCGCTGTCCGTCAGGCCGAGCCGCCCGATGTACACGGGCTCGTGGTTATCCGCGGTGACGATGCGGCCAAGGCACAGGTCCAGACCGAAGCGGCGCAGGGCGCGCAGGCGCGAGGTCAGCCGACGGACTTCCACGTCCCGCTCCATCGCCTCCTGGCCCAGGCGGCCGGGCGCCTTCCGCGCTGCGTCCAGACGGCCGGCCAGGTCGGCGATGGACTGTTCCAGGCTCTCGGCGATAGCCGCGAACTGCCGCTCATCGCCGGCGATCAGCGCAGGGTCCGACTTTGGCGCCAGATGGCTGGGGAGGTTGAATGCACTGGTGGTCAGGGGCATGTCATCAGCTCCTTTCCGGGCTGGGCACGTGGGGGACGAAACGCAGGTCCCCCACTTTGGCTCTCAATTCTGCGCCACCTCCCGGGCCTTGCGGCAAGCCCCCTGGTGTGCCATAGATTGAAAGTAGGGAGGAGAGTGTGTCGGCTTACTGTCTGGGCTGAATACTCCGGCGGGACGATACTCCGCGGCTATCTGGTGGGAAGGCGCACGGCAGACACGCTTAATTTCCGCTACTCACGTGTCAGTACGGACAGGCTGACGGCCAACGGCTGGCGGTAGCTGCCGGCGAAGGTCAGGGCCTGCGGAGGAACTCCCGCACTGCCCCGACGTACTCCGCGGTCCGCGTTGCCATGACCCCGTGGCCCGCGCCCGCGAAAAGCCGGACCTCGGCCGCTGGATAGAGCGCGCGGAGGGCCGCACGCGCCCGGGGTGAGAATGCTTCGTCCCGCTCGGATTCGATCAGCAGCACCGGCGCCGGCGGTGTGCCGGAGGCGGGCACCCGCTGCACCGCCTCGGCCGGCAGATGCGCGAAGTCGTTCATCTCCCGCAGCGCGGACAGCAGGTCCTCCTTGCCCAGCCGGCTGAGGATGTCCCGCAGCAGTGCGTCCCAGAACTTCGAGTCGTCATTCGCGCCCGGGACAAACCAGCGGTGCCAGTTCCAGCCGGTCAGGAAACGCACGGCGTCTTCAGGAAGCACGGCGAGGAAGCGGATAAGGAGCGGGAGCACCGGGAGCGGGGCCGCGGCCGGGCCCCCGGTGTTCGCCAGCACGAGGCGGCGCACGCGTTCGGGATGCCGGCGGGCGAAGACCTGCGCCACAAACCCGCCGAACGACGAGCCCAGCACATCCGCCTGTTTGACCCCCTCGGCGTCGAGGATGGCTGCCAGTCCGTCCGCCAGCCCGGCGATCCCGGCGCCGGCGGGATATGCCGGCGCAAGGACACGAAAGTCCCGTTCCAGCGCCTCGATCAGCAGCAGGTACATGTCAGGCATCCTGGTCCCGCCGGGGGGCAGAAGCAGCACCTGCTCCCCCGAGCCGCCGGCGAGGTAGCGCCAACGCACGCCGCCGACGTCGAGCGTGCGGTACCGGTGGCCGGCACGGAAAGCGGCAAGTTTGGCCTCCAGAGCCGAAGCGGTGGGCCTTTCTTCCCCGCGGCGGCGGTGGGATGCGCGGCGGGGCGCCGGCGCGGGGACGCTTTCGCTCTTTCCCGGGGGCGGAGGACGGCCTTCGATGAAGCGGCCGACGACGGCGTCGTATTCGGTCGGGTGGGTGACCGCCGCCCAGTGGCCGCCCTGTCCGAAAATGTGGGCCCTGGCGCCGGGATAGGTGGCCAGCAAGGCTTCGCGTTCGCGTGGTGTGAACCCGCGGTCGTCGGACGAAGCAATCAGCAGCACGTCATCCGGTCGCTCGAAGACCGAGGCGGCGGCATAAGTGTCCGGGTGCGCCGCCAGATCCAGGAGCACTGCCAGCCGCGCCAGGGCCGATGGTCTGGTGTGTGCTGCGAAGAGGTCTTCCGTATAAGCGCTGAGGAAAGCACGCTCATCCTCCTCGGCCCCTTCGAGAAGCCGCGCAATCCTGGGACGGTAGAAAGCGGCGAGGGCGGGCCTGGGCAACACCGAGAACAGGCGGACGAAGGCGCTCACCAAACGCGTGTGGCCACGGGTGTAGAGGCCGAACCCGGAAAGGACGAGCTTGTCCACCCGCTGCGGATAGCGGCGGGCAAAGGCATGGGCGACGCCGGCACCAAGGGAGTGGCCGAAAACGTTCGCGGACGGGATGCCTTCGGCGTCGAGAATGGCCGCGATTCCGGTCAGGAGGTCGGCCATAGTCCGCACCGCGGGATACGAGGGGGCGATTACCCGGAAGCGGGGTTCGAAATTCGTGATCGTGCGGAACGCAGACTCGCCGAATGAGAAGCCCCCGCCCAGGACGAGAAGTGCAGGCCCGGCTTCCTCCGCGCCCGGCGGTACCGGTCCAGAGATGTACTTCCATTCGACGCCGCCGACACTCAGCGATCGGTACGGGTGGGTGGTCCGGAACGCCCGTAGCTCGGCATAGCCGTCCATGGATCCTCCCGCCGGATGGCCTGATAGCAGGGAGCCTACGCCGCCGATTCCGGGCGCCGCAAGGGACGATGCGCGCCCGCCAAGGACCCAGGGCTCGTCCACTCGATAGCTATTTTAGAAAGTTGTAGCGTTTGAGTTGCGAAGGTCCGTCTGTCCCCCATAGGCGGACCTTCGTTATGCGCCGAAGCCCTCACCAGATTCTGTTCAGAACGATTCTGTTCAGAACGCCGAGGCGACCAGCGCGATCAGGGCGGGCACAGTAGCCGCGAGCGTCCCGGGAATGCTGTCCCCCTTCTTCGGGTAGTGCCCCAAGGCATCGGCCAGTGCCATGGTGGCCCCGCCCAGGACCATGTAGGCGCAGCAGTAAGTGACCAGCGTCCGGCCGACCACTTCGCTCCCGGTATTCAGGAACACCAGGCCCGCAATGACCCCCAAGGCTATGAGAAGGTTCCGGAAGCCCACAGGAATAGCCCACATCATGACGGCGGGGACGTTTTCGGCCGGGGTGCTCAGGAACTTTTGCACTGCTGGGCGGCGCAGGAAGAAGGCCTCGAGCGGAAACACCGCGATATAGATCAGGGCCTCAAGCAGGGCGAACAGCTGGGCAACTGCGTTCATGCTCGAAGCGTACGTCTCGGGTGGAGGCCCTTCCCATCCCCGGCTGAGGGGGTTCCGCCAGGGTGCGGAAGATCCCCGGATCAGGGGATTGCAGTCCGCCGCCGGCGGCGGATACTGGAAGCATGTGGGCAGATCGCGCAGAGCGGGCCCGGCAGGAGATCGCCGCGATGGCGGCCACCGGCATGGGCGTGGCTGAACTGCACGCCGCAGCGCTCGCCGTCGTGCATGAAACCGTACCTTTTCAGCAGGCCTGCTGGGCCGGCGTCGACCCCGCAACCCTGATCATGACCTCAATCACCAACTGGCCGCCCTGGCCGACGCCCGATGAATACGGCGTGCGCTTCGCCGAGACTGAGTACGCCGGCACGGAGCCGAACCCCTTCGCGCAGCTCACCCGGCGGACGATGCCGGCCGCCCGGCTGTCCGATGTACCGCACCGCGATGTGGTCAGGAGCGTGCGACTCAACGACCTACTCCGCCCGCAGGGCCTGGAGCACGAACTGCGTGCGGTATTCCGGACCGATGACGTGTGCTGGGCCGTGGGCGGACTGTTCCGTGAGACGGGTCCGGACTTCACTGACCGGGAAGTGGAATTCCTGAGTTCCATCGCAGCGACCCTGTCCGCCGCCACCCGAATCGCGGTGCGCGTGGAGCGCCACGTGATGCGCGGCCCGGCCGGTCCCATAATCGTCCTGGTGGGACCGCGCGGAGAGGTGCGTGCCGCCACGCCTGCCGCGGCAACCTGGCTGGCGGAACTGGATGACCGGGCTCCCGGCCGTTTCGGCATGACCCTGTATTCCGTGGTGGGCGCCGCAAAGGCTGCTGCGTCCGGGACGGCCCGCATGAGGATGCGCGACGCCGGGGACCACTGGGTGGTGCTGCAGGCCAGCCGGCTCATCACCGGAGACGACCCTGGCCAGATGGTGGTCACGGTGGAACCCGCCACCACGCACGAAATGGTCACCCTCCTGCTCGCCGCCTACGGCGTCACGCCCCGGGAGCGGGACGTCTGCCTCGAGGTGGTCGCCGGCTCGGCGACGGCGGACATCGCCGAGCACCTGTACATCTCGCCGCATACGGTGCACGACCACCTGAAGTCCCTCTTTGAAAAGGTGGGAGTCGGGAGCCGCGGGGAACTGGTGGCCAGGCTGCTCACCTGAGCCTGGGCCGGCGCGGTCGGGTGGCGTCTACGTCAGTGATTCAACCGACGTACCCCGGCCTTGCAGGAGCATCTTCCGGCCGTTGCCGCCATCAGCCCAGACCCAGAGGACCGATCCGTCCTTGGTGGAGTCATCCACAACGCCGGTGCCGGTCATGTGCCCGTCGGCGAAGCGGACGTGTTCGCCGGTCCGGAACCGCTCGTGCTTGGTCCGCTTCCGGGACGTCCGGACCGGCGGGAGGCTTGCAGTCCCGGGCTCTCCGCGGGTATCCGGGATGTCCTGGTCATTGCTCATCGCTGCTCTCCTGGGATCGAAACCGGGTGTCTCCCGGCGGCCTGCGCCGACCCACTGAAGATGAGCCGGCATCAACTAATGCCAGCCCATTACGACCCTGCCTGCTGCTCTCAGGTCACGTGACGCGCACGTAGTGGTTGCCAGCGTAGCCGTGCCCCGGGTATCCGGAACAAACTCCAGCCGAAGAACCGGATTGTGACCGGCACCGGCGGGCGCGGCTGAACGGCTACTGCCCGTCGTACCAGTCGAGCACCCGCAGTGCCCTGAGGGTGTTCCAGCGGCTCGGGCGTCCGTCACCGTCCTCCATGGCGAAGTGGATCCGGCCGGGGTGCGTATTTTCCAGCAGCCAGGTGCTATCGCGCTGCCGTTTTGAGCGGAGCACCTCCACTGCTTCAGAGACGCGTTCGTCCGGACGGTTGCCGACGGCGCGGAAGTAGTCGAGCCCGCGCAGGGCGTCGTAGAACCAGCGGGTCGGGTAGGAGAACTCCAGCCAGTCACGGTCGATCAGCTCACCGGTGGTCTTGCGCCGGAGGAGTCCGCGTTCCAGCAGGTATTCCTCGCCGCGCTGCCTGGCCGCAGCTGAGCCCGGCGATCCGCCGGTGGCGCGCTCGTACTCCAGCAGGCCCTCCAGAACGTTGATCGTCGTCCCGAACGACGAGCGCACCGAGCCCCGTTCCGCCTCACAGTTCCACCCGCCGTCGGCGAGCTGCTCACGCAGCAGGCGCTCCACCACGCCGTCGACGTTTTCGCCGAAGTACGCGCCGAGTGCCACGGCCATGCCGTTGATGCACGGCTCCACTTCACCGTCGAAGAACGGCTGGCCCCCTTCCTCCCAACGGCTGTTTTCGCGCACGAGCTCCACGGCGCGGCCGGCCTGGCCGCTGCGCGGGTCCAGCCCGAAATCCCGCAGCAGCAACAGGCTGTATGTGGTCGCCGTCCAGGGCTGGCCTTTGTCCGACTCGTCGAACTGTGCCGGGAAGTACGTGCCGCCGTCCCACTGGCCGTTTTCCTCCTGCAGCTCCAGCAGGCGGGCGCCCCAGCCCTGGGTGGCTACGCGGTCACGTTCGGCCTGCACCTCCTCGGGCGGTGCGCCCGTGAGGTCACGGAGGACCTGCCAGCGGATCGCGGGGTCGGAGTCAAGCAGCCAGTCGAGCGCCTCCATCCCCACAAGCTAGCACCCTGTGGGCTACCGCTCCAGCTTCGCCTGCTCCGATGTCCAGCCCTGCTGGTGGAAGCGCTCGAACCCGTCCAGGAGGAGGTCGAGCGCGAACTCGAACTCGAACTGGTCGTCGCAGCCCTGCGAAACCACTGACCCGTCGTCGTGATTCGCAGCCATGGCCACCTGCAGGATGTTCGGATACCGCTTTGCCATCTCCTGGAGCATGGCCGCCTGCACTTCAGGCGCCGGGTCGGCCGGCACCGCGTTGGCTGAATCGTCGAACAACTCCTGGGTAAACCCCCACATGCGGCTGCCGAGTGCATGCATCACGTGATGCGTGAGATCGACGGAAAAACCGCCGGCCAGAAACATGCCGATGAACGAATCCATGTAGCCAAGGACCGCCGGTGTCCTGGTGGTGCGGGATTCAAGCACCTGGCGGGCCCACGGATGCCGCAGCAAGGACCTCCTCGCCGACAGGACTCTCAGCCGCGCCGCGTTCTTCCAGCCGGCGTCGCTGACGGGAGGATCGATTTCGGCAACAAGCACGTCCACCATGCCGTCAAGGAGCTCCTCCTTGTTGGCGACGTGTTTGTACAGCGCCATCGGCACAACGCCTAGCTCCTGCGCCAGCCTTCTCATGCTGAGTGACTCGATACCCGCCTCATCGGCCAGTACGACGGCGGCAGTCAGGACGCGGTCCCGGTTCAGCGGGATCCGGCGCGTGGCTTCCGCCTGCTGAGTCATGTGGGCACCTTACCTAGCCGATTCTTGTCAACGAGTGTACTACGTACACCCGTGGCGGCTTGAAGGGACCCGGCGGTTAGTGGGCGTGGTCCCCGCGGCTGTATTCAAATACCCAGCCAATCAGTGCAACCAGCGCAAATCCTGCACCGATGAAGAGGATCCAAAATCCAATGGCCAGGCCCAGGAACCCGGTTGCCGCGGAGATGCCCAAGGCAACCGGCCACCAGCTCCAGGGGCTGAACTGGCCCTGTTCGCCTGCGCCTTCGTGGATCTCCGCGTCATGACGGTCCTCGGGACGCATCCCTACCCGCCGGCCTGTGTAGCCGAGGTAGCCCCCGATCAGTCCCGCCAGGCCGCCCACCAGCCATAAGGCCAGGAAGCCAACCGGCTCGGTCCAGCCTGTGACAAAGCCATAAACCACCCCCACGGGGACGAAGAATAAGGCCAGGCCTCCGAAAATCCACGATTCGATCTTCATGGCTCCTCCTTCTACGGCGCATTCAAGTCGGGGCTGCCCACACGCGGTTCCCCTGAAACCAACTGTGGCCCTCAGTACGGTCCGGCGTAAGGGACGAAGGACCCCCCTGCGTCAATGCAACGGCAGGACAACCGCGCGCAGCTAGAGTCGGACAATGACTGTGGACGCCACCACGCTGACTGGTTCTGTTCAAATACGGCTGCTTCGGGACTCTGACGCCGGGCGGCTGAGTGCCGCGTACCAGCTGAACCGGGACCACCTCGCCCCTTGGGAGCCGGCCCGGAGCGACGAGTTCTTCACGGCCGCCGGCCAGCGCGCCGTCATCGACTCGAAACTCGCCATGCATGCTGAAGGGCAGGAACTTCCGTTGGTTCTTCTGGCCGGCAGCCGCATTGTCGGCGCGATCACCCTGACGGGCATCGTGCGCGGTCCGTTCCTCAGCGCCAACATGGGCTACTGGGTGGATGAGGAATTCAACGGCCGCGGCATCGGCAGCGCCGCGATTGCCCGTGTCCTGGCTGCCGCAAGGGACGACCTGGGGCTGCACCGGGTCCAGGCGGCCACGCTCAAGCACAACTCCGCGTCCCGGAAAATACTGGGCCGTGCCGGCTTTAGGGAGATCGGCGTGGCACCCTCATACCTTAAGATTGCCGGCGCCTGGCAGGACCATGTCCTGTTCCAACGCCTCCTTGAGTGATTCACTGGAAGATACGACGGCGGTCGCGGCCGGGTGCCCGCCACTCCACGGAGGAATCCACATGCGGAAGATCATCCTGATGGCGTCAGTGTCGGTGGACGGATACTTCGAAGGGCTGGACCGCGACATCAGCTGGAACCTGGTGGACGAGGAACTGCATCAACACTTCAACGATGAGTGCAAGGCGCTGGGCGGGTTCCTGGACGGAAGGATCACCTACGAGTTGATGGCCGGCTACTGGCCCACGGCGGACCAGGATCCAAACAGCACGGCGGTCGAGGTCGAGTTCGCCAGTATCTGGCGCGACATGCCAAAGTTCGTCTTCTCCCGGACCCTCACCGACGCCGGCTGGAACACCACGGTGATGCACGACGTCGTGCCTGAAGAAATCGCGGAACTAAAAGCGCAGCCCGGCGGCGACCTGGCCGTCAGCGGCGCCAATCTGGCCGCCACGTTCATGCGCCTCGGCCTGATCGACGAATACCGGATCTACGTGCACCCCGTAGTCCTGGGCCAAGGCAAGGGCCGGCCGCTGTTCGAGTCTCCGGACGTCCGGCTGAACCTGAAGCTGTTAGGCACGCACACGTTCGGCAACGGAGTGGTTCTCCTCCACTATGAGCGTGGCCAGGACTGAGGAGCACCCTCAGACGAACGCCGACTTCCCTGTCACGCCGCGCGCCACGATCAGTGAGTTGATCTCGTAGCTGCCCTCGTAGGTGTAGAGAATTTCCGCGTCGCCGAAGAGCTTGCCCATCTCGTAGTCGCTGCTGATGCCGTTTCCGCCCATTAGCGACCTGCCCATCGCCACGGAAGCCCGCGCCAACCGGGTGGTGGTGGACTTGGCCATGGCCGCCTGCACCATTTCCAGCTTGCCGTCCTGCTGGACCCGGGCCAACTGCGCCATCAGCGCCAGCGATGCACTGGCGTTGCCCAGTATTTCGGCCAGCTGCTGCTGAATCAGCTGAAAGCGCGCCAGTTCCTTTCCGAACTGTTTCCGTTCCAGGGCATACGCGCGAGCGACGTCAAACGCGGCCAACTGGATCCCCGCGCCTTGCCAGCCCACCCAGGCCCGCGAATCCCGCAGAAGGTCGTTGGCCTTCGAAAAATCCGTGGCGCCCGGCAGGAGGTTCGACTCCGGAATGCGGACCTCGTCGAGAACGATGTCCGCGTTCTGCATGATCCGCAGGCCGATCTTGTTGGAAATCTTCGTGGCGGAGTAGCCGGGGCGGTCCGTCTCCACAATGAAGCCCTTGATCTGCCGGTCCGCCTCGTCCCGCGCCCACACCAGCGCGAAGTCGGCAATAGTCCCGGCGCCGATCCAGCGCTTGGCGCCGTTGATCACCCATTCGCCGCGCTCCAGCCGGGCTGACGTTTCGAGGCCGCCGGCAATGTCCGAACCGTGATCCGGCTCAGTCAGCGCGAAGGCCCCCAGCTGCGTCAAGGCTTTCAGCCCGGGAAGCCAGCGCTGCTTCTGCGCTTCAGAACCGAGCTCGTCGATCATCCCGACGATCAGTTCGTTGTGGATCCCCACCAAGGCGGACAGTGACACGTCGGCACGGGCAACTTCCACATACATCAGGCCCTTGAAGAGCGCCGACGTTCCGTCTGTCTGCAGCCCGCCGAGCCCGTACTTCCCCATCTCAGCCAGCAGGCCAAACGGAAATTCCTCACGGTTCCAGTACTCAATGGAGGCCGCCCGGATGCGGGACTGCAGGAACTCCCGCACTTCCAGGTACCGCGACCGTTCCCCCGCGGGCAGCAAATCCACGATGTACATCAGGTCCGCATCCGGGAACGGCGGCTGCTCCGGAACTGTGGTGGTTTCCCCGCTATCACGTCGTTGTGGCTGCACCGGCACGCATCCCTTCGCTCTTTCCAAACCCTTGGATGTCCTAGTATATTGCACAGTGACATGGATCACTAGGCGAAAGGGCCCCCATGACAGTCACCGACGACTTCCGGGCCGTGAGGGACAGGCTTCTGGCCCTCCACGAGGACTACGACCAGGCACGGGATGAGTTCCAGTGGCCACGTTTCGAAGAATTCAACTTCGCCCTCGACTGGTTCGACCAGATCGCAGCAGACCCCGCCAAAGGCGCAAATCCCGCCCTGGTGATTGTGGAGCAGGACGGCAGCGCCACCCGAAGGAGCTTCGCGGAGCTGGCCGTGCGCTCCAACCAGGTGGCCAACTGGCTCAGGAGCCAGGGCGTCCGCCGCGGCGACCGGATGATCATCATGCTGGGCAATCAGGTGGAACTGTGGGAACTCATGCTGGCCGGCATCAAGCTGGGCATCGTGCTGATTCCCACCACCACCCTGATGGGCCCGGCGGACCTGGCGGACCGGGTGGAACGCGGCGAGGCGGGCTGGGCCGCCGTCGGAAGTTCCAACATCGGCAAGTTTGCCGGCGTTCCCGGCGACTACAAACTGATCGAAGTCGCCGACGGCGGCAACGCCGCCGAAGCTGCCCCCGAAACGACGGCAGGCGCTGCCCGGTACGCGGACGCTGACGGTGCCCCGACAGACTTCACCCCGGACGCACCCACCAAAGCGGACGAAACCTTGCTCCTCTACTTCACGTCCGGGACCACATCCAAAGCCAAGCTCGTGGAGCACACGCACACGTCCTACCCCGTGGGCCACCTGTCCACCATGTTCTGGATCGGGATGGGACCCGGAGATGTCCACCTCAACGTCGCTTCCCCCGGCTGGGCCAAGCACGCCTGGTCCAACGTCTTCACGCCCTGGATCGCCGAGGCCTGCGTGTTCATCTACAACTACAGCCGGTTCGATGCCAAGGCCCTCATGGAACAGATGGACCGCGAGAAGGTGACCAGCTTCTGCGCCCCGCCCACGGTGTGGCGCATGCTGATCCAGGCCGACCTCACCCTGCTCAAGAACCCGCCCACCAAGGTGGTGTCCGCCGGCGAGCCGCTGAACGCCGAGGTGATCGACCAGGTGCACCGCGCCTGGGGCCAGACCATCCGGGACGGCTTTGGCCAGACCGAATCCACCGTGCAGATCGCCAACACGCCCGGCCAGCCGATCAAGATCGGTGCCATGGGCCGGCCCCTGCCCGGTTACGACGTGGTCCTGGTGGACCCGGCAACGGGAGAAGAGGCCGACGACGGCGAGCTGTGCCTCCGCCTCGACCCGCGCCCCGTGGGGCTGATGAAGGCCTACTACGGCGACCCGGAGAAGACCGCCGACGCTTTTCGCGACGGCTACTACCACACGGGCGACATGGCCAGCCGGGACGAACGCGGCATCATCACCTACGTGGGCCGCGGCGACGACGTGTTCAAGTCCTCCGATTACCGGTTGTCCCCGTTCGAGCTGGAAAGCGTCCTGATCGAACACCCGGCGGTGGCCGAGGCCGCCGTCGTTCCCTCCCCCGATGCGCTGAAGCTGTCAGTGCCGAAAGCGTTTGTGGTCCTGGCCGCCGGCCACCAGCCCGGCCCCGAACTTGCCGAAGACATCCTGCGCTACTGCCGCGACCATCTGGCCCCGTTCAAGCGCATCAGGCGGCTGGAATTCGCGGAACTGCCCAAGACCATCTCGGGCAAGATCCGGCGTGTGGAGCTCCGGCACAGCGAGGAGCTGCGGCACGGCGGCGGACCGCTCCCCGAGGGCCTGGGCGTCGAGTACTCGGAGTCGGATTTCCCGGGCTTGAAAAGCTAGGCTGGAGCAACCCACTTGTCAGGAGGTGCCATGGGAAACCCGCTCCCGCGCGATCCCATCGCCGATGCCCAGCGCAACTGGGAAAGGCACGGCTGGGGCGACGTTGCCGCGCCCATGGCTGCCATCACGGCCATCATGCGCACCCAGCAGATTCTGCTGGCCCGGATCGAGGGAGTGCTCAAGCCCTTCGGCCTGACGTTCGCCCGCTACGAACTCCTGGCGCTCCTGAGTTTCGCCCGCAGCGGCGCGCTGCCCATGAACAAGGCAAGCGCGCTCCTGCAGGTCCACCCCACCTCGGTGACAAACGCCGTCGACCGCCTCCAGGACGCAGGCCTGGTGGTCCGCTCCCCGCATCCGACGGACGGCCGTACCACCCTGATCGAGCTCACCGCCGAGGGACGCACCCTGGCCAAAAGTGCGACGGCGGCGCTCAACACTGAGGTGTTCGGCCAGTCCGGCTTCGCCGGCCAGGACGTGGACCAGCTGATCAGGATCCTGGGAAATTTCCGCCGGAACGCCGGCGACTTCGCCGATTGAGGAGAACGCAATGATTCCGGAAATCAACATCTGGGCCGTAGTGCTGGCCACCCTGTCCAGCATGGTGGTGGGCTCGGTCTGGTACACCCCCAGGGTCTTCGGCAACTACTGGATGAGGCTCGCGAAAGTCACGCCCAGCGGGGATGCCAGGGACGCCGTCAAGCCCATCCTGATCACGCTGGTGGTCAGCTTCGTCAGCGCCCTGGTCCTTGCCGGATCGGCGGCCATTTCCCAGCACTTCTACGGCGGAAACTTCCTAGCCAACACCCTGATCACGGCCGTCATCCTGTGGGCCGGCTTCACCGCCGCACGCTTCATCACGCATGACGCTTTCGACGGCCGCCCCGCCGGCCTGACCGTCCTGAACTGTGCGCACGAACTGGTCACGCTGGTGGTCATGGGCCTGATCATCGGGCTCTTCGGCATCAGCGCAGCCTAGCCGGACCGTCGGCGCCCGTTGTGGAGCCCCAAGGAACTGGAGGACGCCGCGACGGCGTATCGTGGCAGTGTCACGGCGTAGCGCGGGCCGTCCCTGGGGGCACGCAGCCGGGACCTGAGTGACGGCCAGCAAGGAGACCACGGATGAAGTTCGACGAGTCGTTCTGGGATGAACGCTACCGCCAGCACGGCTCGGTCTGGAGCCCCAATCCGAACCCGAACCTGCTGGCCGAGGCTGCCGGGCTGCGTCCCGGCTCCGTGCTGGACGTGGGCAGCGGCGAAGGAGCCGATTCGCTGTGGCTGGCACGCCAGGGCTGGCGCGTCACGGCGGTGGACATCTCCTCCGTGGCCCTGGCACGGGCAGCCGAGCGGGCAGCCGAGGACGCTGAAGCTGCCGCGCGAATCACCTGGGTCCATCACGACCTGACCAGTTCCCCGCCGCCATCGGGCACCTTCGACCTGGTGTCCGCGCAATTCATGCACCTGCCCCTGGCCGAGCGGACCGAGCTGTACCACCGGCTGGCAGCGTCCGTGGCACCCGGCGGGACGCTCCTGGTTGTTGGCCACCACCCCTCGGACCTGGAAGTGGGAATCCGAGGCCCCAGCGAGCCCGGCCTGCTCTTCACCCCGGAGGAAATCGCGGGCGGCCTGGATCCGGACGAGTGGGAAATCGACGTCTGCGAAGCCCGGCGGCGGTCCGTGGAGGACGCAGACGGCGGCACCGTCACCGTCACCGATTCAGTGCTCCGCGCCCACCGGCGGGCGCCCCGGCCCTAGGCCGGCCCGGCTCGCCGGCCTACGCATCTCAACAACCAATACTTGACGGCGTCCTATGACGCAGGTTACAGTTTCTCTCGTCAGTTATACGAATAACTGATTCGTATAACCAAGGCCCAAGGAGGTGCCCGTGACTAAGTCCCGACCATCATCAGGTCCCACCATGCACGACGTAGCGGCAGCCGCCGGTGTTTCCCAGGCAACAGTTTCCTTGGTACTGAATTCCGCTTCCGGCTCCCGCTTTTCGGACGAAACCCGGAAGCGCGTGATGGATGCCGTGCAGCAGCTTGGCTATCGCACCAACGCCCACGCCAAGACTCTCCGGGACGGCATTTCGGGCATCATCGGCTTCCTGGGCGACGCCGTTGCCACCGCCCCCTTCGCGGGAAAGATCATCGAGGGGGCACAAGAGCGCGCCTGGGAGGACGGCCTCCTCCTGCTCACCATGAACACAGGTGGCGACAAAGCCCTGGAGGCAGCCTCGCTGGACTCCATGCTGTCTTACAAAGTGGCTGGCGTTGTCTACGCTGGCATGTACCACCGGCGACTCGACGTACCCAAGGCCCTCTCGACAGTCCCTTCGGTCGTGCTGAACTCGCAGGATCGCAAGCTGAGACTTCCCAGCGTTGCGCCGAATGAGGAACTGGGCGGCTACACCGCCACCCGACGCCTTCTCGACGCGGGGCATGAGCGGGTGGCGATGATCAACATCGAAACGCTCGAGAGCGAACTTCCCGCCGCCGTCGGACGCTATAACGGCTATACGAAAGCCATGACCGAAGCCGGACTGTCCGTCCGCCCGGAACTGGTGCGCTTCGGCAGCGGCAATGAGCTGGACGGATTTACCCACACCATGGACCTGATGACGGACGACAACCCGCCGTCGGCCATCTTCTGCGCGAATGACCGCACCGCGTGGGGCGCCTACCAGGCCGCCACCGAGCTGCACCTGTCGATTCCCCGCGATGTATCCATCATCGGCTTCGACAACCAGGAAACCCTGGCCCCGCATCTGCGGCCGGGTCTCACCACCCTTGAGTTGCCCTTCGTGGAAATGGGGCGCCGCGCGGTCGACCTCATCCTGCAGGGCGCCGAGCCGGACGGACGGGTCGAGTTCATGACCTGCCCCCTGATTGAACGGAACTCAGTGACACATCCAAAGGAGAAGCCATGAGCCGCACCTTGGCCCGATCCACGCCGGCACCGCCGCTGGCTCCAACACCCCGGCCCACAAGCAGGAAGCCTCTTCCGCTGCGCCTGAAAAGGGTCGGCAGGGCCTGGCAGTTATACGTATTACTAATTCCGGCGCTGATTTACATCGCCGTCTTCAAGTACTGGCCCATGTACGGGGTGCAGATCGCATTCCGCAACTACAACCCCGTGGACGGTTTTACCGGGAGCCCGTGGGTCGGGCTGCAGCACTTCATACGGTTCATCAACTCCTACCAGTTCAGCCAGGTCGTGGGAAACACGCTCTGGATCGCCGTCCTGGGCCTGCTTGTAGCCTTCCCGATCCCGATCATCCTGGCCCTCCTGGTCAACCAGCTTCAGAGCGAGCGGTTCAAGAAGTTCACCCAGACGGTGCTGTACTCGCCGGCGTTCATCTCCACGGTGGTGGTGGTGGGCATCATGTTCGTCCTGCTTTCCCCGCGTTCCGGGCTGGTGAACAATGCGATCCAGTTGGCGGGAGGTGAACCCGTTTTCTTCATGGGCTCCGCCGAGTGGTTCCGGCCCATCTACGTGATCTCCGATGTCTGGCAAAACGCCGGCTTCGCCATGATTGTCTACCTGGCGGCCCTGTCCGGCATCGACCCCGCCCTGCACGACGCCGCCAAGGTGGACGGCGCCTCCAAACTGCAGCGCATCCGGCACATCGATCTACCGGGCATCATGCCCGTGATCACTGTCCTGTTCATCCTGGCCATCGGCAACCTGCTCAACGTCGGCTTCGAAAAGGCGCTGCTCATGCAGACAAACCTGAACCTGCCGACGTCGGAAATCATCCAGACGTACGTCTACCACGCAGGCCTGCAGCAGGCCCAGTTCAGCTATTCGGCCGCCATCGGCCTGTTCAATTCCGTCCTCAACCTCGTGCTGCTGCTGACCTTCAACTGGGTAGCGCGCCGGGCCAACCAAGCAACCCTGTGGTGATGCCGCTATGACCCTGAACACCAAACCCGTGGCCGTTCCGGCCCCTGCAACCAGGCCCCAACCCGCTAAGCGCACGCAAACGTTCCGCGACAGGTGGGCAGACTCCGCCTTCAACATCGCCGCCGTCACCATCCTGTCGCTGTCCATCATCGCGGTGGTCTACCCGCTGTACTTCATCGTCATCGCATCCATCAGCGATCCGAACGCCGTCTACGAAGGCAAAGTCTGGCTGTTCCCGTCCGGTGTGACCCTGGAGGGATACCAGCGGATCTTCGCGGACAGCCGGATCTGGAACGGCCTGGCCAACACCGTGATCTACACCCTGCTGGGCTCGGCGATCAGCGTGACCACCATCCTGTTCGGCGCCTACGCCCTGTCCCGCAAGGACATGCCGGGGCGGAAGATCCTGATGCTCCTGTTCGTGGTGACCATGTTTTTCGACGGCGGCCTCATCACCAAGTACCTGGTGGTCCGGGACCTCGGCATGCTGGACACGGTCTGGGCGGTTGTCCTGCCCGGCGCCGTGGGCGTGTGGAACCTGATCATCGCCCGGTCCTTCTTCGAAAACACCATCCCCGAAGAACTCCGGGAAGCCGCCCAGATGGACGGCGCCAACGACTTCACGTTCTTCTTCAAGATGGTCCTCCCCCTGTCCAAACCGCTGATCATGCTCATGATCATGGTCCACGTGGTGGCGCACTGGAACTCGTTCTTCGACGCGCTCATCTTCCTGAACGATGACACGAAATACCCGCTGCAGCTGGTGCTCCGGAACATCCTGATCCAGTCGGACGTCTCCTCCGCCGGCACCACCGGTGGAGACATCGAGTCCTACGCCGCGGCGCAGAGAATCGGCGAACTGACCAAGTACGCCATGATCGTCGTCTCAAGCCTGCCGCTGATGATCGCGCTTCCGTTCATGCAGAAGCACTTCACCAAGGGCACCATGATCGGCGCCGTGAAGAGCTGACAGCCCGAAGACCAAAAGCACTATCCGACGCCGGAGCCCCCTTTCGCCGTCACCACACCTCCTCCCCCACCCAGAAAAGGAACGACCCATGGCTACCAGCCGCAAACTCGCCGTCCTCGGCGCCCTAATGGCAGGAACGATGCTGTTCACCGCCTGCTCGGGCAGCTCCAACGGTTCCGCTGCCATCAAAGACTCTTCCGCGGAGTTCGGCTTCCAGGAGACCGGCTTCCCGATCGTCAAGGACACGCTGACGCTCAAGTTCTCCGGAACCAAGTCAGCGCTCGCCCCTGATTACAACACCATGTCCCTGGTGCAGCAGTGGGAAAAGGACACCAACATCCATATTGACTGGGAGAACCTCCCGGAGACGGTGTTCAAGGAAAAGAAAAACCTCATCCTTGCCAGCGGCGACCTGCCCGACGCCTTCTTCAACAGCGGGCTCACCGACGCGGAAATCGCCACCTACTCGGCCAGCGGAACACTGATCCCCCTCGAAGACCTCATTCAGAAGAATGCCCCCAACCTGTCCAAGCTGCTCGCCGAGCGGCCGGACATCAAAGCGGCCATCACCTCCTCCGACGGGCACATCTACTCCCTGCCCTCCATCGAAGAACTGGGACTCGTCCAGTTCCCCAACGAGATGGCGATCAACACCGCGTGGCTGAACAAGCTGGGCATCCCGATGCCCAAGACCGTGGACGAACTGCATGATGCCCTGCTCGCCTTCAAGACCAAGGACGCGTCAGGCACCGGTAAAACCATCCCGCTGAGCTTCATGCCCGGCTCCTGGTGCGGTGACATCGTTGACCTCGTCGCCGCCTTGGGCGGAGTCCCGGACAACATGGACCACAGGATCGTCCAGGACGGCAAGGTCATCTACACCGCCACCCAGGACGGCTACAAAAAGGCCCTCCAGACCCTGCATACCTGGTATCAGGAAGGCCTGATCGATCCCGAATCGTTCTCCCAGGATGACAAGGCCTACCTGGCCAAGGGCAAGGCCAGCACCGAAAACCTGGGCTCCTTCGTCTGGTGGGAAGTCAAGGAAATGGTCGGCGCCGACCGCGCCGGCGACTACAAACTGCTCCCCGTACTTGAGGGCGTGGACGGCAAGCGGCTCGCCAGCCAGTCCAACAACCAGGAAATCGCCCGCGGCGCCTTCGCTGTGACCCGAACCAACAAATACCCTGCCGCCACCATCCGCTGGGCAGACAACCTGTACGATCCCATCCAGTCCGCCCAGGCCAACTGGGGCCCCATCGGTGAAACCCTGCAGAAGGACCCCGCCACCGGGCTGCTGACCCAGATACCCGCGGCCGCGGGAACCAGTGAAGGCGAACGCCGCCAGAAGGTTGCCCCGGGCGGCCCGAAGGCCAACACCGCGGAGAACTTCGAGAAGGTCGTGGCACCCGAGCCGCGCGCGGCCGAGCGGCAGAAGACCGTCGAGGAGAACTACAAGCCTTTCGCAGCCAACGACGGCTACCCCCCGGTGGCACTGTCCAACGAGGAAGTCCAGCAGATCAGCACCATCGAGACGGACGTGGCCGCTATCGTCAAGCAGACCACGGCGAAATGGATCGTCTCCGGCGGCATCGAGGCGGAGTGGGACGGCTACGTCTCGCAGCTGAAGAACATCGGCCTGGACAAGATGGTGGACGTCTACCAGCAGGCCTACGACAGGTACCAGAAGAACTCCTGACCGTCCCGCATCCCAGCCGCCGGGCACGGACTTCCGTGCCCGGCGGCTCCATCAGCCTGCCCGGCCCCCACACTTCCCGCGGCAGCTCCACGAAACGAGACCCTGACCCATGAACACCGCCACGCCCACCCTTGGGGCCTACCGGCCGGCGATGCACTACGCCTGCAAGGACACCTGGCTCAACGACCCCAACGGTTTGGTCTTCCACGACGGCATTTACCACCTGTACTACCAGAACAACCCGTTCGGGAACGTCCACAGCAACATGTCCTGGGGCCACGCCACATCCACGGACCTGGTGAACTGGGACGAACAGCCGGTGGCCATCCCGTGCGACGAAACAGAGGAAATCTTCTCCGGCAGCATCGTGGTGGACCAGGACAACACCGCCGGCTTCGGCCTGTCAGGAACAACCCCGCTGGTTGCCGTCTACACCAGCGCCTACAAGGCGGGTTCGGCACACGAGGGCATGCAGGCCCAGTCCATCGCATGGAGCACCGACGGCGGATACACCTGGACCAAGTACTCTGGCAACCCGGTCCTCACCAGGAACTCGCCGGAATTCCGCGACCCCAAGGTCTTCCGCTACGACGGCCCCGCCGGAAGCTACTGGGTGATGGCAGCTGTCGAAGCCCACGACTACGCGGTGCTGCTCTACCGCTCCGACGACCTTAAGAACTGGGAATACCTCAGCACCTTCGGCCCGGCCAACGGCACCGGCGGCATCTGGGAGTGCCCGGACCTCTTTGAACTGCCAGTGGACGGAGATGCAGGAAACACCAGGTGGGTCCTGACCGTGAACATGAACCCCGGCGGACCCAACGGAGGATCAGCAGGGCAGTACTTCGTGGGAGAGTTCGACGGCGTGACGTTCACCTCCGGGACGACCGTCACGGAGGGCATGCAGGATCCGGAGCGCGTGGGTGACTACCACTGGCTCGATTGGGGCCGGGACTACTACGCGGCTGTGTCCTTCAGCAATGTCCCCGGCGGCCGCCGGCTTATGATCGGCTGGATGAACAACTGGCAGTATGCCAACCACATCCCCACTTCACCCTGGCGCAGCCCCATGAGCCTGGTGCGCGAAGTGTCCCTCGCCTCGATTCACGGTGAACCCCGGCTCATCCAGCAGCCAGCACCGGAATGCACTGCAGGTTCCGTTACCGGACCGGCCAGGAGCCTGCCCTTGAACGGCATGGTGGCGGTCGACGGCGGCACGCCGGTTCAGCTGATCGAGGCCACCTTTACGCCGGGGACAGCAAGCGAGTTCGGTTTGGTGGTCTGCGGCTCCGGGAGCGGTTCATCGGGGACCCGGATCAGCATCAGCCCCGGCAGCGGACAACTCATGCTGGACCGAACCAACTCCGGCGACACCGGCTTCCACGAGGCCTTCCCGTCCATCAGCACGGCACCACTTCAGGCAGACGCTGGGACCTACTCCCTGCGGATCTTCGTGGACCACTGCTCGGTCGAAGTCTTCGCCCAGGGCGGACTCGTGACACTTACTGAGCTGATATTCCCGGATCCGGTGCACACCGGCATTACGGTGTTCTCCACCGGGGGAACGGCGGAAGCTTCCCTGCAGCTCACGGACCTGGCATGACCGCGCATCCCGACGATTACCCCGCCGCATCAGCTCCTGACGTCCTGGTGGTCGGTGAGTCCCTGGTGGACATCGTCTCCACTACAAACGGGACGACGGAACATCCCGGCGGATCGCCGGCAAACGTCGCCTATGGCCTCGGGTGCTTGGGCGTGGACACCACGCTCTTGACGTCCATTGGCGGGGACCGGCGCGGCGTCGTGGTTGAAAATCACCTCGCCCGCGCCGGTGTCCGGGTCCTGCCCGGCTCCCGGCATCCCGGGCGCACCGCCACAGCCACTGCCACTCTCACCGCCGAAGGGTCGGCCCGGTACGACTTCGACATCCGCTGGGAACTTCCCACAGCCGCGCCAATCGTCCTCCCCCGAATTATTCATACGGGCTCCATTGCAACCTTCCTGGCTCCGGGGGCAACGGCGGTTAGGGCACTCCTGGAACAGTCACGGCCGGAATGCATGATCACGTACGACCCCAACATCCGGCCGGAACTCCTGGGCACCCAGGCTGAGGCCCGCTCGATGTTCGAAGATCTGGTTCCTTTGACGAACGTGATCAAACTCAGCAATGAGGACGCCATGTGGCTCTACCCCGGGCACAGTTTCGATGACGTGGCCTCCCGGATTCTCAAGCTGGGAGCGGAAATGGTCGCCATGACCCTCGGCCCTGGCGGGTCCCTGCTGGCGACCCGAACCGCCAAGCTGTTTATCCCGGCCATCAAGTGCGTGGTGGAAGACACCATCGGCGCCGGCGACTCGTACATGGCGGCACTCATCTACGGGCTGCTCACCGGCGGGACAGACGGCCTGGCGCCCTCACAGCTCACAACAATTGGCCATACAGCGGCGATGGCTGCGGCCATCACCGTGGGCCGGGCGGGTGCGAGTCCGCCGACAGCCGAGGAACTGGACGCTGCGCTGACGACACATGCCTCCAGTGCCGGCATAGCCGGTATGGCGCTTCCTTTCGCGGCTGGTGACGGGGCCCCTAACGGTGCTTGAACTCGGGCTGGCGCTTCTCCGTGAAGGCGGCCATGCCTTCCTTCTGGTCATCGGTGGCGAACAGCGAGTGGAAGAGGCGCCGTTCGAAAAGCACCCCCTGGGCCAGCCCGGTTTCAAACGCGGCGTTGACGGACTCCTTGGCCACCATGGCCGCCGACTTCGACTTGGACGCAATCACCTCGGCCACTTTCACGGCCTCGTCCACCACGTCAGCGGCTGGCACCACCCTGGACACCAGGCCGGCACGCTCGGCCTCCTCCGCGTCCATGAACCGCCCGGTGAGGATCAGGTCCATGGCCTTGGCCTTGCCCACGGCCCGGGTGAGCCGCTGCGATCCGCCCATGCCCGGCAGTACGCCCAGGTTGATCTCGGGCTGGCCGAACTTGGCGTTGTCCCCGGCGATAATGAAATCGCACATCATGGCCAGTTCGCAGCCGCCGCCCAGGGCAAAGCCCGAGACAGCCGCCACCACCGGAATGCGGAGCCGGGTGAAATCCTCCCAGCCGCGGAACCAGTCCGCGGCGTACATGTCCATGTAGCCCTGGGCCGCCATCTCCTTGATGTCCGCGCCGGCGGCAAACGCCTTGCCGGACCCGGTGACCACCACGGCGCCCACTCCAGGATCCGAGTCCATGGCCGTGACGGCAGCAACGAGTTCGTCCATGGTGGCCTTGTTCAGCGCGTTCAGTGCTTCCGGGCGGTTGAGCGTCACCAGCCCCACGCGTCCGCGCTGTTCCACCAGAATGTTCCCGTACTGTTCCGCCATGCCTGACTCCTCACGTGGTTCTGCTTCAAAAGTAGTGCTGCCCAAAAACTGCCTAGTGCGCGGACTTGTCCCGAATATCCGTGATGATGCCGGAGAAGTCCCGGCCTGCGCCGCCCTCAGCCGCAAACGTATCGTAGATCTCCGACGCCAGCGGCCCCATCCGGGCGGCCACCCCCGTGCTTTGCAGCGCGTTGAGGGCCAGTTTGAGGTCCTTCGCCATCAGCGCCCCGGCGAAGCCCGGCTGGTAGTCGCGGTTGGCCGGACTGGTGGGCACCGGCCCCGGAACCGGGCAGTTGGTGGTGAGCGCCCAACACTGTCCCGATGCCGCGGAGGCAACATCGAACAGCGCCTGGTGGGTCAGCCCCAGCTTCTCGCCCAGCACGAAGGCTTCGCTCACCGCGATCATGGAGATGCCCAGGATCAGGTTGTTGCAAACCTTGGCGGCCTGGCCCGCACCGTGGCCGCCGCAGTGGACCACGCGCTTACCCATCACTTCCAGCAGCGGCCGGACGGATTCGAAGTCCCCGGGCAGGGCGCCCGCCATGAAGGTCAGGGTGCCGGCTTCGGCCCCCACCACACCGCCGGAGACGGGCGCATCAACGGCCCGGTGGCCGGCGGCCACCGCGAGTGCGGACGCTTCGCGGGCCTCGTCCACGTTGATGGTGGAGCAGTCCAGGAACATGGTGTCCGGCCCGGCCACGTCCAGCAGTCCCGGCCGTCCGTCCGTTCCTCGGTAGGCGTCCAGGACGTGCTGTCCGCTGGGGAACATGGTCAGCACCACGTCGGCTCCGGCAACGGCTTCGGCGGGCGTCGCCACGGTGGGTACGCCATGCTCGCGGGCCGCGTCCAGCGCTGCGGGCACCACATCGAATCCCGCCACCGTGTACCCGGCCTTGACCAGATTGACGGCCATGGGCCCGCCCATGTGTCCCAGCCCGAGGAACGCGACGTGTTCCTTTTTCCCGGATCCTGATTGTTCAGACATTGCGGGCCTCCTTGGATTGCAGGTTGAGCTCCCGGTCCCCCAGCGGCTCAAAGAACCTCTCGACGTCGGCGGTGGAAACCTCATGCAGGCTGGCCGGCTTCCACTGCGGGTTCCGGTCCTTGTCCACCACCTGCGCACGGATGCCTTCGCGGAAATCCGCACCGGCCAGGAACCGCAGGCCGACGCGGTACTCCTCGGCGAGGACTTCCGCCAGGCTCAGGCCGCGCGCGCGGCGGAGTGATGCCAGCGCAACTTTCACAGAGGTGGGCGACTTCGACTCGATGGTGTCCGCCGCGCCGGACGCCTCACCGGCAGCTTCCCCGGCAAACGTGCGGAGCCTGCGGAGGATGTCCTCGGCGTCGTCGCTGGCGTAGCAGGAATCGATCCAGTCGCGCTGCCCGGCCAGCACCGATGCCGGCGGCGTCTCCGCGAAGCGTCCGACGGCGGCCTCCGCCGTTTCGGTTTCCAGCGCCGCTGCCAGCGCGGGCAGGTTTTTGGACGCCACGAAGTGGTCCGCCAGGCCCAGGAAGAGGGCATCCGCGCCGCTCAGGTGGGCGCCGGTCAAGGCCGCATGGGTGCCCGCCTCCCCCGGCGAGCGGGACAGCAACAGGGTGCCGCCGACGTCGGGCACAAAACCGATGGTGGTCTCCGGCATGCCGGTGCGGGTGCGCTCGGTGACTATCCGCACGGAACCGTGCGCCGAGATCCCCACGCCGCCACCGAGCACCAGGCCGTCCATGAAGGCCACATACGGCTTGGGATACCCGGCGATCAGCGCGTTCAGCCTGTATTCGGTGCGCCAGAAGTCCGCGGTGGCCTCACCGCCCGTCAGCATGTCCTCGTAGATGGCCACGATGTCGCCGCCGGCGCACAAGCCCCGCTCCCCGGCGCCGTGCACCAGGACGGTGGCCACGCCGTCGTCGTCCGCCCATGCGGTGAGTTGCTCCAGCATGGCCGCGGCCATGCCGGCGGTGAGCGCATTCACTGCCCTGGGCCGGTTCAGCGTGATGACGCCGAGGCGCCCGCGCCGTTCAAACAGGACTTCATCAGCGGGCGTCTCGTGGGGGCCCGCTGAGGTGGTTTCTGCGGTCATCAGCTGCCTTCCGGCATCACGTAGCTGGCGCCCTGGCGGATGCCGGAGGGCCAGCGGGTGGTCACGGTCTTGGTCTTGGTGTAGAAACGGAACGCGTCGGCTCCGTGCTGGTTCAGGTCCCCGAAGCCGGAGGCCTTCCAGCCGCCGAACGTGTAGTAGGCGATGGGCACCGGGATGGGCACGTTGATGCCCACCATACCCACCTGCACCCGGCTGGCGAAGTCACGGGCAGCGTCGCCGTCGCGGGTGAAGATGGCCACGCCGTTGCCGAACTCGTGCTCGCTGCAGAGCCGGAGGGCTTCGGCGTAGTCCGCTGCGCGGAGGACGCTGAGCACCGGGCCGAAGATCTCCTCCTTGTAGATTTTCATGTCCTTGGTGACGTTGTCGAAGAGCGTGGGGCCAACCCAGAACCCGCCGTCGTAGCCGTCCACGGTGAGGCCGCGGCCGTCCGCCACGAGGGTGGCCCCCTGGTCCACGCCGGACTGGATGTAGCCCTCGATCCGCTCCTTGGCGGACGCCGCCACCACTGGCCCGAAGTCCGAGTCCTTGTCCAGGCTGTGCCCCACCTTCAGGTGCTTGACCCGTTCCTCCAGCTTGGAGACGAGGGCGTCGGCCGTTTCCTTACCCACCGGTACTGCCACGGAGATGGCCATGCAGCGTTCGCCGGCGGAGCCGTAGCCTGCCCCCATCAGCGCGTCAACGGCCATGTCCAGGTCCGCGTCCGGCATGATCACCATGTGGTTCTTGGCCCCGCCGAAGCACTGGGCGCGCTTGCCGTGCGCAGCCGCAGTGGCGTAGATGTACTGGGCGATCGGGGTGGATCCCACAAAGCCGATGGCTTTGACCCGATCGTCCTCGAGCAGCGCATCCACTGCTTCCTTGTCCCCGTTGACCACATTGAACACCCCGTCGGGGACGCCTGCCTCGGTGAAGAGTTCGGCGAGGCGCAGCGGCACGGAGGGGTCACGCTCCGAGGGCTTGAGGATGAAGGCGTTACCCGCGGCCAAGGCAGGTCCGGACTTCCACAAAGGGATCATTGCTGGGAAGTTGAACGGCGTAATGCCGGCCACCACGCCCAGCGGCTGGCGCAGCGAATGCACGTCGATTCCGGTCCCGGCGTTGTCCGAGAACTCGCCCTTGAGCAGGTGCGGGGCGCCGGCGGCGAACTCCACCACCTCGATGCCGCGCTGGATGTCCCCCTTGGCATCGGGGAGCGTCTTGCCATGTTCTGAGGAAAGCAGCGCGGCGAGTTCGTCCAGGTGCTCGTTCACCAGGTCCACGAACTTCAGCAGGATCCGGCCGCGGCGCTGGGGATTCATGGCGCCCCACTCCACCTGGGCTTTCTCCGCGCTGGCAATGGCATTGCGGACTTCGTCGGCGCTGGCCAGCGGCAGCCTGGCCTGCACCTCGCCGGTGCAGGGATCGTAGACGTCTCCGAAGCGCCCGGAGACGCCGTCGACCCGTTGTCCGTCTATGTAATGGGAAAGCTCGCGAACCATGGCGGAATGCTCCTTTGCATGTGACCTACATCATCCTGCTGCTGAATATACTCGGACTTCCTACTAAATTCCAGACCGCCGGGCTGGCACTAAAAGGCGCCACGCCGCCGTCGTACTCCTGCCGATCCCCTATCGCCGACGCTGTCGTGGGGCACTTTGAGGCGCATTCGCCGCAGAGAAGCCCCAACCAGCGGCGTGTCCGCGCCAATGTGCCCCGTTTTGGCCGGCAGCCACCACGGTGGTTGCGGGGCGAGCCTGCCGCCGCACTCCTGCCGGTCCGCTATGCCCGCCGCCCAAGTTCGGTAAGTTAGGAACTGTGAAGATTGCTACCTGGAATGTGAACTCCCTCCGTGCCCGAGCCGACCGCGTGGAAGCCTGGCTCGAGCGCAGCGACTGTGACGTCCTGGCCATCCAGGAAACCAAGTGCAAGGACGACAATTTCCCCTGGGAACTCTTTGAGCGCGTGGGCTACGAAGTGGCCCACTTCGGCGTGAACCAGTGGAACGGCGTGGCCATCGTCTCCCGCGTCGGCCTTGAAGACGTGGAACGCTCCTTCGTGGACCAGCCGGTGTTCGGCAAGAACGGCAAGGACCCCATCCAGGAGGCCCGCGCCATCGGTGCCACGTGCGGCGGCGTCCGGGTGTGGAGCCTCTACGTTCCCAACGGCCGGGCCCTCGACGACGAACACATGCCGTACAAGCTCAGCTGGCTGGACATGCTGAAGACCCATGCCCAGACCTGGGTCACTGAAAACCCCGAGGCCCAGATCGCATTGATGGGCGACTGGAACATCGCCCCGCAGGACGACGACGTCTGGGACATCGACTTCTTCCGCGCCAACGCCATGACCCACGTCAGCGAACCCGAGCGCGCCGCCTTCCACGCCTTCGAGGACGCTGGGTTCCAGGACGTGGTGCGCCCGCACACTCCGGGCCCGGGCGTCTACACCTACTGGGACTACACGCAGCTCCGCTTCCCCAAGAAGGAAGGCATGCGGATCGACTTCGTCCTCGCTTCCCCCGCCCTCGCCGCCCGCGTAACGGGCGCCTCGATCGACCGCGAGGAACGCAAGGGCAAGGGCGCGTCGGACCACGCGCCGGTCATCGTGGAGCTGGCCGACTGATGGGGCCGCTATGACCGGCAACATCTACCGGGGCCAGGCAGGCCTGCCCTTCTCCTCCGCGCTGCGGATCTACGAGCCGCTGTCCGCGTTCCCCGAAGAGCAGCGCGCCGCACTCCGCGCCGCAGGCGCCAGGTCCGCGTCCCGCGCAGCCGTGGAGAATGCCGAGTTGCAGGCGTCCCTGGGCCGGATCACGCGGCCCGGCGGCGACCCCTTCCCCACCGGGCGCACCGACCTGGTCCGGGTCATTCCGGCTCCCCCGGAACCAGAGCAGCCGCGCACGCAGAAGCCGGCCGTCGGCCCCGACGAGGCCGGAACGCCCGACGCCGGAGGGCCGGGTGACGCCGTTGCCGGCGCCGACAGCCCGGAACCGGCGTTGTTGTACTGCCCCAGCCAGCTGGTGCTGCGCGCCGGCCTCGCCGCCAACGCCCTGATGGAGGGCATCCACGGTCCGCTCGCGCAGCTGCTGATCCCGGAGGAACAGCGGGACAAGCACCAGGAACGGATCGACCTGGTGAAGGCCCGCGAAGGAACCAGCCGCGTGCACACGCGTGCATCCACCTGGGGCATACCCTTCAGCTGGTTCTCGCTGTTTAAGGAGTCCGATCGCCAGGACGTAGTGGAGTCCGGCGGACGGATCATTACGGTCCGCGTGTGGGCGCCGATCGGCGAAGCCCTGGAACGCGTCCGCTATGCCGTGGCCAACCTGGCCCTGGCCGCCCCGGACCTGGACATGCTGGACGACATGACCCAGCTCACCGAGTGGCTGGAACTCTTCCACCCAGGGTCAGTCGTGGAGCTGGACTACGGCGCCGTTGCGGACAAGGTGTATCCGGACGATTCCCCCATGGACGTGCGGCTCGGCATCGAATGCCTGGCCGAAGGAGACATGACCGGCGCTGCGGCGGCCTACCGCCGGTTGGCCTCGCGCTGGATTCCCATCAGGCAGCTCGCGCGCGCATCCTAAGCCGTCCGGGCTAGTCCGCCGGAACTAAGCCTGCCTGTGGGACGGGGGCGGCGCCGTCGTCCTTCTGACGATGAGCTGGTGGGGCGCCACTTCCGAATGGACGGCACCGACGGCGCCGTCCAGTTCGTCCAGCAGCATCTTGGTGCCGAGTTCAGCCTGCTCGTCCGGCCGCTGCCGCACGGTGGTCAGTCCCATGGCATCCGAAAAATCGTGGTCATCGATTCCGATGACGGACAGTTCCTCCGGCACGCGGACACCCATTTTGTTGGCTTCGAAAATGACGCCCATGGCCATCTCGTCCGAAGCACAGAAGATCGCAGTGGGCTTCGGGCCGGGCCGGGCCCACATCCGGGTGAATGCATCCTGCCCGCTCCGGACCGTGAAGTCGCCCCACTCGTCCCACTCCGGACGGACAGGCAGCCCGGATCCGGCCATGACGTCCTGGAACGCCTTGATGCGGACGCGGGGAACATCGAAGTTGAGGTCGGTTTCGTCGTCGCCGTGAAGTAGCGCGATGTCCTTGTGGCCGAGGCTGATCAGGTGCCGGACGGCGGTGGACGCCGCGGCATAGTCGTCGATGCCGATGTAGGGGCACTCTTCCACGTGGCCGCCCACCACCACCAGGGGGATGTCGATCTTCTGCAGATGCTCTATTTCCTCGTGGGTCAGAGCCATACACAGCACCAGGAGGGCATCGATCTGCTTATAGACCATGGTCTTGCTGAAGAGCCGCTCACGGTTGCTGCCGTGGCCGCCCAGGTTGAACAGCGACAGGTTGTACTGGCGCGCATGCAGTTCACGGTCCGCGCCCTCGATGGCCTTGGAGAAAAACCATCGGCTGACGAATGGTGCCAGCACCCCGATGGTTTTGGTCCGTCCCGTCGCCAGGCCCGAGGCGGATGAGGATGCCACATAACCCAAGGCGCCGGCCACCTCGAGAATCTTTTCCCGGGTGGCCGGCGAAACCCTGGGCAGGCCTCGGACTGCGCGCGAGACTGTGGCTGTAGAAACCCCGGCTGCGGCGGCGACGTCCTCAATGCTGACGCCGGAATGGCCGCCCCGTTGAGCCCTGTCTGTTGTGCGTGCCACAGTTTCCCCTTGCTAGCTGTTCGCAGATTCTTGCTACCTGTGCTTCCCCTGCGGCAACAAGCCAGTCTAATCCGCCCAGCCTTGAGCTCTGGATCAGCTCCTATTTCTTACGCGTAGCGGTCCTGGCGGGCAGGCGCCGTCGGAGCCGCACCATGCCGTAGAGGGCAAGAAGCACGCCCAGCAGTCCCAAGGCCCATCCGACCGCCGGCTGGGCGGTCACCTCCATCCAGACGGTGACCACCACCAGCACAACAGCCCAGAACCCGAGGAATCCGATGATGATGTCGAAGTCCTCCCCGGACCGGGCCCGCCGATGCTCACTGCGGACCCGTCCGTGGTTCTGTTGCCCGTCCACAGCCGAACCTGTCACTTGACGGCACCGGCGGTAAGACCGGCAACAATCTTGCGCTGGAAGACCAACACCAGGATCACCAAAGGAATGGTGACGATGGTTCCGGCGGCCATGATGGCCGTGTACGGAATCTGGTTCGGTTGTGCGCCAGCGAAGCTTGCGATGGCAACCGTTACCGGCTGGGTCGCGTCGCTGGACAGCTGGCTTGCAATCAGGAATTCATTCCAGGAGGAGATGAACGCCAGGATGGCCGTGGTGAAGATGGCCGGTGCTGCCAGCGGCAGGATCACCTTTCGGAATGCCTGCCCCTGGGTGCAGCCGTCCACCCGCGCCGACTCCTCAAGCTCCCACGGCATTTCGCGGAAGAAGGAGGTCATCGTGTACACGGTCAGAGGGAGCACGAAGGAGATGTTCGGGATGATCAGCGCCTGGTAGGTGCCCATCCAGCCGATGTTGGTGAAGAGCTGGAACAGCGGGGTGATGAGGGCGACGCCCGGGAACATGGATGCGCCCAGGATGAAGCCCAGCACCAGATACTTGAACCGGAAGTTCAGCCGTGCCAGGGCGTAGGCCGCGAAGACACCGATCAGCAACGACACCGCCGTGACGACGACGCCGATGAACACGCTGTTGCGCAGTGCATCCCCAAACCTGTTGCCAAAGGAGGTGTCGAAGGCGGTGTTGAAGTTGTCCAGCGTGATGTGCGTCGGCAATATCGAGGTGTCGTAGGTGAAGTCCACATCGCGGAAAGCCGTCACCACCATCCAATATGCCGGTGCCAGGCACCAGATGAGGATCACCGCGGCGCTGATGTAGGTGCGCCCCTGTGCGATCTTCTCCCGGTTCTGGGCTGTGTTCCTGCCTTTGTCCTGCTCGGCCCGCAAGGCAGTCGCGGCTGTTCCGGCACTCATTTCTTCCCCTTACCGGTGGATCCGCTTTGCTCCACGACGTTCGCACCCAGGAAGCGCACAAAGATGAACGCGACAATGAAGATGATGATGAACGTAATGGTGGACAATGCTGCCGCCGCGTTGAACCCTTGCCTGATTTGGTTGATCACCAGAATGGACAGCGTGGTGGTGTTGTTGGCGCCGCCCGTCAGGATGTACGGGAGGTCGAACATGCGAAGTGCGTCGAGGGTACGGAACAGGACGGCCACCATCAGCGCCGGCTTGACCAGCGGCAGGGTGATCAAGCGGAACCGCTGCCAGGTGCTGGCACCGTCAACTTTGGCGGCCTCATAGACCTCTGCGGGGATCATCTGCAGGCCGGCGAGGATGAGGAGGGCCATGAACGGCGTGGTCTTCCAGACGTCGGCGATGATAACAGCCCACTTGGCCGGCCACTCGCTGCCGGTCCACAGGATGGTGGTGTTGAACAGCTTGTTCGCGATGCCCTCGAAAGCGAAGATGAACAGCCACAGCTTGGCAGTCACGGCGGTGGGAATGGCCCACGGAACCAGGACTGCTGCACGGACCAGGCTGCGTCCCCGGAAGGTCCTGGCCATGATGAGGGCCATCCAGAAACCGAGAACAGTTTCCAGGGTCACGGTCACCACGGTGAAGAAGAACGTGGTGGCCGTCGCGGACCAGAACTGGGCGCCGAGTGTACCGGGAGGGCAGGCCACGGTGCCGCCGCCGGGAGCGGAGCACTGCTGGGCAAGCCAGTTCACGTAGTTCTGGACGCCCGCCGGGCCGCCGGCCGTGAAAAGCCCGGTGACGGGATCCAGGCCGGCGTCCTTTTGGAAGGACATAACGAGTGCGCTGATGATCGGGTAAACGATCACAACCGCCAGCGCGATGATGGTCGGGGCCAGCAGCCACGACGCCCACCTTCCCTGGCTGGCGATCCGGTTGTCTTCCCCCACCCCCTTGGGTGCGTGGTGGATCTCGGGACCGCCCGACGCCGGTTTTTTTACCGGCGTCGGGCCCAATTCGGTAGCCATGAGGGGCTACTGTCCCGCGCTAGCTGATTCGATGGACTTTTGCATGTCCGACAGAGCGGATTCCACGGACTTCTCCCCCTTGATGGCAGGGTAGGCGTTTTCCTGGATGGCTTTGGTCACTGCAGGGTAGAACGGCGTCACGGGGCGCGGTACCGCGTTTTCGATGGACGTCTTCAGGACCGGCAGGTAAGGCAGCTTGGCCACGAGCTCTTTGTCCTCGTAGAGGTCTCCGAGCACGGGGGCCAGCGAACCCTTGGTGGCGAAGAACTTCTGCTGCTCTGCGTCCGTCAGGAACTTCACGAAGTCCAGGGCAGTGGCCTTGTTCTTGGAGTACACGCTCACGGCCGCGCTGTGACCACCCAGCGAGGAGGCGCCGGGGCCGTCCTTACCGGGCAGGGCGGTCATGCCCAGGACATCCTTGACCTTGGATGATGCTTCAGTGGTGGCCAGGTTGTACACGTACGGCCAGTTGCGGTGGAAGAGGAGTTTCCCGTCCTGGAACGCCTGGCGTCCTTCCTCTTCCTGGTAGGTGATGGCTTCCTTCGGGATACTGCCGTCCGCGTAGGCCTTCGCCAGGTTCTCGAGGCCGACCTTGGCTTCCGGAGTGTTCAGGCTCGGCTTGCCGTCCTTGTCCAGCACGGAACCGCCGAAGGAGTTGATCGCCTCGGACGCGTTGACGGTGAGGCCTTCGTACTTCTTGAACTGGCCCGCGTAGCAGCCGATGTTGTTCGCCTTGGCGATGGAGCACATCTGCATCATCTCGTCCCAGGTCTTGGGCGGAGTGGGGACGAGGTCCTTGCGGTAGTAGAGGATGCCGCCATCGGAAGATACCGGTGCCGCGTAGAGAGTGCCCTTGTACGAGCCGGCCTCAATGGTGGGCTCCAGCATGCCCTTGGTGTCAACCGCCATCTTGTCCTTCAGCGGCTGGAGCCAGCCCTTGGCGGCGAATTCAGCCGTCCACACAACATCGACGCTGGCAACGTCATAGTTCGGGTTCTTTGCCTGGTAATTCTGGACCAGGTCGTCGTGCTGCTGGTCGGCGGAGTCGGTCTGTTCCTTGAAGGTGACCTTCTCGTCCGGGTGTGCGGCGTTCCATTTTTCAATGAGGGGACGGACAACGTTGCTGTTGTCCTTGCCCTGGACGTAGGTGATGGGGCCGCGGCCGTCGAGGCCTTGTTCAGCGTCGCCGCCGCCACCCCCGCCCGTAGTGCCGCCTCCGCCACCACAGGCGGAAAGGGTTAACGCCAAAACGCCGGCAGCAGCTGCCGGCAAAAGGAAGTTAGGGGATTTCATGTGAAGAGACTCCTCGCTGAGTGTCGAGCAAAATCGGCGGTGCGGTTGAAGTGGTGCCCATCACACTAGTAACGTTGCGGTGAGAAATGCAAGCGTTTACACCGAAGTTTATGGAAAGGATATCTGTGGCACACAGCGCAGTCCCGACTGACGGCTCCTCGATTCCGGCGTGGTGGGCGAGCGCCGTCGTGTACCAGGTTTACCCGCGTTCCTTCGCCGATGCCAACGGAGACGGGATGGGTGATCTCCGCGGCGTGACGGCGCATTTGGACCACCTGCACAGGCTCGGCGTGGACGCCGTCTGGCTGTCCCCCTTCTACAAGTCACCCCAGGCTGATGCCGGTTACGACGTGGCCGACTACCGTGAAGTGGACCCGCTCTTCGGCACCCTGGCGGACTTCGACGACATGTTGCAGAAAGCTCACGGACTGGGGCTGAAGATCATTGTTGACCTGGTGCCCAACCACACCTCGGACGAACACGTCTGGTTCCGGGAGGCCCTCGCGGCACCGCCGGGCTCACGCGAGCGGGACCGTTACATGTTCCGTCCCGGCAAGGATTCAGTTCCCGGTTCGGGCAGCGGGGACCTGGCGCCGAACAACTGGAAGTCTATTTTTGGCGGACCGGCCTGGACCCGCGTCACGGAGGCAGACGGCGCGCCCGGCGAATGGTATCTGCACCTCTTTGACACCAAGCAGCCTGACCTGAACTGGGACAACGCCGAGGTCAAGGAGGAAATGCGCTCGGTGCTGCGGTTCTGGCTGGACCGCGGTGTGGACGGCTTCCGCGTGGATGTGGCGCACGGGATGGTCAAGGAGGCGGGGCTTCCGGACTGGGAAGGCTCCGCAGCCATGGTGGAAGGAGCAACCGAGCTGCCAGGCGACGCCCATGGCGGCCATACTGAAGCCGAAGAACCGCACCGCGCCCACGCCGCAGCCGCCGCTGACGCCGCCGCGGCAACAGCAGCCGACGACGAACACCAGGCTGTTTCGCCGCTCTACCCGCCGTCGCCATTCTTTGACCAGGACGGCGTGCACGAGATCTACCGCGACTGGCACCGGGTGCTGGCCGAATATGACGGCGACCGCATGATGGTGGCCGAAGCCTGGGTGGAGCCGGCCGAGAGGCTGGCCCGGTACGTCCGGCCCGATGAAATGCAGCAGGCGTTCAACTTCGACTTCCTGCTGGCCGGCTGGGATGCCGGGCGGACGGCGGTGGCCATTGAGGATTCACTGCGGGCGGCCGCAACGGTGGGTGCCACCACCACCTGGGTCCTCAGCAACCACGACACGGTCCGGCACATCACCCGCTTTGGGCTGAAGGACCCCACCACGTTCCCGAAGGGAATTGCTGCTGAGGATGAACAGCCTGACGCCGCGCTTGGCCTCGCCCGGGCCCGGGCAGCCAGCATGGTTTCACTCGCCCTCCCCGGCTCGGCGTACCTGTACCAGGGGGAGGAACTGGGCCTCCCGGAGCACACCACGGTTCCCGCCGAGGCGCGCCAGGACCCTACCTTCTTCAGGACGAACGGCATAGAGCGGGGTCGTGACGGCTGCCGGGTACCGCTGCCGTGGAAAGCCGCAGAGCCGGGCTACGGTTTCGCGTCCGCGTTCACCGGCAATGCGCCGGCCGCTCCCTGGCTCCCCCAGCCGGAGTCCTTCGGCGAACTGGCCGCCGACCGGCAGGACGGCGTCGACGGTTCCACCTTGGAGCTGTACCGTGCAGCGCTGGCGCTGCGCAAGGAACACCGGCTGGGCAACGGGAGCTTCCGCTGGGCCGAGGTGCACGCACCCGCGGACGGGGTGCTCGCTTTCCACAACAGGGACGTCCTGCTGATCGCCAACATGGGCCTTGCCGCCGCCACCCTGCCGGAGGGCTACCGGGTTGCACTGGCCAGCGCGGATGAGGCGGTGACGGGCGGCCCGGCGGAACCAGGCACCGCCGAACCAGGCACCGACCAGGGCGGCGCGCGGAAACTTGCGCCGAACTCCGCCGTATACCTCGTGGCGGTCTAGCGGACGCGTTCCGCCCGGCCGAAACGGGAACGGGCGCCGGAGCCGATGTGGATAAGCACAGGGATGCGCTTGCCCACGACGGCGTCCAGTGCCTGCACGAGGGCCGAGACATCAGCTGCGAGGAGGTGCGGGGCCACACCCTGGCGGGGCTGCAGACGAATCTTCAGCGCGGGCTCGCCGCGGATCTCGTAGGTGGCCACAGTAGCGCCGGCCAGGTCCTGCCGCCCGGCCAACGCCGCGCGCAGGGCCTGCTCGGCGACGCCGCCGCCGATCCGCACGTTGCCGGGGAAATCCTCGGCGTCGTCCTCGGCAACGATCAAGTTGGCGCGGCCCTTGCCCTGCTGGGCCACCCAGGCGACCGTCAAGGCAATCACCACTGCCAGCACCAGCGCGATCACGGCCCATAGCCAGCTTTCCTCGCGGCCGGGGATGCCTGTTCGCTGGAGGAGCTGGCTCATGCCGCTCCACACCCCGGCGGACCACTGCTGCCACCACGAAGCCACCGCCGGAACGGTGGCCAGCAGGACCAGCAGCAGCCCGACGATCAACAGCTTCACACCCAGGATTCCGATCAGGATCCTGTTCAGGGTTCGGGGGGTGTTGTTCATGCCCCGATCACCCCTGACGTGGCCACGTTGACCCGCACTTCCGGCATCGGTTCAAGAGCCATTTCCCGCAGCTCCTCGAGCACGGCGGCCAGCACGGCGTTTTCGCTGACCGGAACCCCCGAGGTGGGCCGCACGTTGACAGTCACCTGGCGCTGCGACACCACCACCATCACCTGTTCCTGCGTGACGTTCGCGGCCAGCCGGGCACGGCGGGCCAGCGCGGAGGCGATGACTTCGTCGTCCACCACCACTCCGGCCCGGGGGTCCGGAAGCAAATGCCGCGCACGGCGGCCGGGCAGGACGGCGTTGAGCAGGAAGAACAGCCCCGCCATGGCCGTCACCGCTCCGATGACGCCGAGCAGCAGCGGCGGCATGCCCTGGGGAAGCGCAATAAGTCGTTCCGCGGCGGTCTGCGGATCGATGAGCCACGGCGGCTGCCCGACTGCGCGCACCGCAGCTTCAAGGAGCCCGTAACCGCACAGCACGACCACCAGGACCGCGGCGATCCCGGACACTGCGGCACGCGAGGAACGCGTTTCGCGGTCCAGGATCCGGCGCATACCGGCGCCCCGGGGATCCGGTTCTCCGGCAGCGGAGACGCCGGAGCTCCTGCCGGAGGCACCATTTCCCGCTGCATGCCCGCCCTTTGAGCGGACGTCGGTGGCGTTGTTCACTGGACCCTTCCCCCTTCGCTGATGGCGGCGCCGCTGATCCGGATGTCCACGCGGCTCAGCTGCGCCCCGCTGAGTTCCCCAACGCGGTGCAGGATCACTGGCCTGGCCGCGATGGCACGCTCCCGGATGGAACCGCCGAAAGCGGCCACGCGGCCGGGGTCGCGCAGCACGGTGGTCAGCGGCGGGATCCTGATGGGCAGGACGAGTGACAGAGCCAGCAAGCCGTCGTCGTCGGACCAGTCAGCCCGGACGTCGTGCGCCGGGACGCCCAGCGCTTCAGCGGCGGCTGCCCGTGCAAGGCTGGTGAGCGCCTGCGTACTGATGCGGTTGTGCCCGGCCATCACGGAGCCACCGGCCACGGTTCCGGCCGTGCTGCTCATGAGGAGGAGCGCCGGCCCGTGATGGCATCGAACACGCTGCGCAGGTCAAGTTTCCCTTCCGCGGCCCGGCCAAGGAGGGCGCCGATCCCCATGAACAGCAGCGAGACCAGGAAGCCCCAGACGCCGAACTGGAAAGACATAAAGGCCACGAAGGCCCCCACTGCTATTCCCACCACGGTCAGGTTCACTGGATGGCCTCCCTCTCAGTCCGGGCTTCCACGGGCAGGCCGGGCTTTGCCGGCCCCGCTACGTAGACGTCATTGATCTCCACGTTGACCTCGATGACCTGCAGTCCAACGAGCTCCTCCACGGCGGCATAGACGGCGGCTCGCACCTGGTCCGCCAGGGAATGCAGCGGCGTCCCGTAGACGGCCACGAGGTTGATGTCCACTGCCACCTGCGTCTCGCCGACCTCCGCGTGGACACCGGCGGCGTGGTCGGAGCTGCCGACGGCGTCCCGGATGGCCCCCAGGGCGCGGGACGGACCGGTGCCCAGCGAATAGACCCCCGGAACGGCCCGGGCGGCGATGCCTGCGACCTTTGCTACTGCCGTTTCGGAAATGACGGTGCGTCCGGTACCGGCCGGCAGGGCAACGGCTGGATCAGCGTGGGCCCCCGGCGCGGGATGTGGGTTCTGGTATTCCATCAGGCACTCCCCTTCTCTTGAACACCACCCTATCCCTTGGCCGTGACAAGCGGCCGGACGCGAGTCAAAATCGCCAAGCCGAACCCGGCTATTTGCAGTTGGCGGCGAGCCAGGCGGTAACCGGGGCCATGGCGGCGTCGAACTTTCCGCTGGAGTACACGGTCTGGTCGCTCAGCCCGGCGACGGCCACCGTATTGAGGTTGGCGAAATCGGCCTTTAGCTCGTCCGGGACGCGTTCAGCGGTTTCGCTGAGCTCCGCTTTGAGCTGCTCCAGTTCCGCGGTTTTGCCCTGTGCGGCCGAGAGCGGGAACAGCGATGCGCCGGTGGCCTGCTGGGAAATGGTGGTGCATGCCTCCGCTGCGGAGGGAAAGTCCCCGTACGGCCCGGAGCTTTTGCTGGGGCTCGGCGTCGCGGTTGCCGCGGAGGTTTCGGGAACGGACGACGACGACGGCGCGCCGCCGGCTTCCGGCGCGGAGCATGCGGTGAGTGCCAGCGCGGCGAAGAGGGCTGCTGCGGTCAGAGGGCGTGCAAGGTTTTTCAAAGGTCACTTTTCTGGTCGAGATTGCGCCGCCCGATGTTGTTGAGGCTTCGAGCGGCAATGGCGTTCTGTCCCCGGCGTGCGAGTCTAGCCCGGATGGCTCCCGGGATCCCAAGCGGCCGGTGCGGCGCCTTCATTTCAAGGCGGCCGGGTGTCCGCATTTTGTCCGTATATATAGGTATAAAAAAACCGCAGGGACGCCCGGATGAGATCCGGACGTCCCTGCGGCTGCGGCGGGTGTTGAGCTCCCCGCTGCGGGTTACTTGTAGAGGCCCTCGCCGCCAACCTTGAGGTTGGTGGGCAGGTAGCCGAACGGACCGAGGCCGTTCTTGCCGAAGGTGCGGTCAACCTGGGACACGCCGTCACGGAAGTTGATCTTCACGGTGGGCGAGAGTGAGCCGCCGCGGACGCCGTTCACGTTGTCAATGAAGGACTGCACCAGGCCGCCCGGCTGCACGTAGTGCGAGTAGGCCTGGAACTGGCGGCCGTTCTGGTTCGGGGTGGGTGCCTCCGGGGACTCGGACGGAAGGTTCAGGTCCGTCGGCGAGCCCAGGGCCAGGCCGCTGTTGTTCATCGGCTGGTAGTCCGAACGGACGCCGTCGCCCACGAAGCCGTAGACGCCGTCGGGGCCGCGCATGCCGGCCGCGTAGGTGAACTGGTGGCTGATGGTGAACAGGTAGTACTTGTTCTTGCCGCCTTCATTCTGGATGAAGATCTGCGGACGTTCGGTCTGGTCGTTGACGCAGTTGGCCGAAAGGATCGGCGGCAGGAAGGACCACTTGGTCAGATCCTTGTTGTCCGCCACTGCCAGCCCCACGTTGGCGGTCTGGTAGTAGGCGCCGCTGCTGTTGACCTCGTTGACGCTTTCCGCGTTCGGGTCGCCGGCCTTGTAGCCAAGGTCCTCGGGCTTGCACTCGTATTCGCCGCGGGTGCCGCCGGTGTTGCCTTCGAAGACCATGAAGGTCTTGCCCGGGTGGGCGGGGTCGGCGAACGTGTACGGGTCGCGGAAGGCGAAGCCCGGGTTCTGGGCCTTGTTCTGGTACATCTTGCCGTCCGGCTCCAGCAGCTTGGTGTGCTTGAAGCCGTCGAACGTGACACCGTTCTGGTCGGCGTGGATCTTGCCCAGCGCCTTGGCAATGGCCGCGTCAGGGGCGATGCCGCCGCCGCCTGCGTTGCGTTCGGCAACGTCGTAGAACGTGGTGGCCGTGTAGAACACATTGACCTGGTTGCCCTGCATCAGGCGGGTGGAACCGGACCACTCGGTGTTGCCGATGGAAGCCCCGTCAGCGAAGACGTGTCCGCCGTAGTTCCACTTATCCTTGGCCGGGTCGGCGTTCGTCTTGCGGAAGAAGTATCCGATCCGGGCGTTCCAGTGGCGCTGGTCGAAGCCGTAGCCGGCGTGGCGGTCGGCAACCAGGGAGAAGATGACGTCCCAGCCCTTGTAGCTGATCTGGTTGGCGTTTTCGTCGGTCAGGGACCACGTGTCCCAGACCCAGACGTCATCGTTCATCGCGGGGAAATCCTCGGGGATTTCCGGCATGGTGACATCCGGGCTCATCGAGTTCTGGCCGGGAGCCACGGTGGAGTCGCTCTGTGCCATGATCTGCTTGGCATCGGCGCGGGTCCACTTGGAGGTGAAGTCCGCCGCCGGATCGTAGGCCTTCTGGCTGTGATCGGTGGGCAGCGGGAAGCCGGGGGTGGGTGCCGGCATCTGCTGGGTGGCGGGCGGGTCCGACGGTTCGTTGGCCTGGGCCGACGGAACGGCAAGGAAGGCCGAAGCCGCCACGGCCGCTGCCAGTGCTGCGGCGGCGGGGCGCCACCGCAGCATCCGGTGTGTATTGGGGTGCTTGTGCATTTTTGCTCTTCTCGCGGAGTTGAGACCATTCGTGGAAGACGGGCGTGTGCCCTCATACCCCGAAACTCCGGTTGTCCCGATGACACGGCAGGCGTCATCGAGGACGCCTTTGTGTCGAGGGGGACGGGGCTTGGGTAGAGCCCCGGGAGGCGATTCGGAAAGGACTCCTTTCCTGCGCCGGTCTCTACGCTGGCACGTTGAAGCATGCTTATCAAGCCGTGTTTCAAGGTGCTAAAAACCGAGTTTCGCTCCAATTGTGCAAGCGCTTACATTGCCCATTGCGCGCGCGTGACACATCTATTTCGCCGAGTCAAATGTTGCATCTTAAATCAGACTTAGTGTGAAATGTCACCCGGCAGCCACCCGGAATTCACCTTCTGCGACGGATTGGGAGGGCTCATCCCGAGCCTGTCACCAGCACATCCTGATACGCTGCCCGGCCGTCGAACACGTTCAGTCCCACCTTGCCGGAGGACAAGGAGGCATCATTGACGGCGAGGATTTCGACGCCGTCGAGCTTCACCGTCAGCCGCTCCCCCGCAGCCGCGGCCTCCAGGCTGTAACTGACGCCGTGGCTCAGCAGCACAGGGACACTGGCCAGGACGCTGGCGGCGGGATCGAAGACGCCGTCCTGCAGCTTGAAGACGCGCGCCAGCCGCAGGTTCGGGTCCAGGTTGACGTAGTACGCCGTGGCACCGTCGGCCGAGGCCCGCAGCAGCACCGAACCCGCCCCGCCGTACCCCCGCTCCGGCACCCGGTCGCTCGTGAGCATGGCCCCCGCGTAAGGCCCGCTGCCGAACCGGACGGTCGCAGCCACCCGGACATCCGAGTACGAGGCGGCGCTCATGGCCGTGGAGTCCTTGTCGAACGTGCCGGCCAGCCCTGCTCCCGTGCTTTCCCAGCGGCCGCCGGGAACAACGGAGTAGGAATCCAGGTTGTGCCGGGCCGTGCCGCGCGCCGGCGGCAGAACGGCCGACGGCGGCGCCGCGGTGAGGCGGGAAGTGTCAGCCAGCTGGTGTACTTTGGCGGACACCAGCCGGGCGGTCCCGCCGCTGGTGCTGAAAGACAGGCCGGTAGAGGACGGGTCCGGGAAAACCAGGGAGGTGATGGCTGCCGTGCCGTCCCCGCCGAAGAGCTCCACGGAGGAGGAGTCCACTAATGCCCGCAGCTTCACCCGCCGCTCGCTCACCCCTCCGGCCAGCGCCACTGTTTCGGAACTCCACGCCGTGCTGGAATTGTCCGCCATGGCACCCGCGAAATACCGGGTGAAGTCTCCCCGGCCGGACTGCCCGCGGTCCACGGTCATGGTGCCAGCGGCGGATGATCCCGTGCCGGCGGCGTAGCGGAGCAGGGTTTCCTGGGCGGTGCCGGTTGCCGCGCCGCCCGGCGTGCCTTTGCGGAGCCCGAAGGTGAAGCCTGAGGCACCGCCGGAGGACGGGATGGCCACCTCGGCCTCCAGCTCAAAAGACCGGCCGGAAGCAGCGGCCAGCGGATTGGCCGACGAGGGCGTGACCGTCACCTCGGACGCCTGCCACGTGGCCGTTCGCAGCGCGGCCAGTTCGGTCACCGGGTCCTGCGCCAGCCGGAGCCCGGCGCCCGGAAGGTCCTTCAGGCTCAACTGCCTGGGGACACTCAGCTGCCCGTTCCAGCGGCCGGTCGGCGGGCTGAAGGCATAGTCCCAGTTGCTCATCCAGCCCAGCATGATCCGCCGCCCGTCCGGGGCGCCGAAGAAGCTCATGGCCGCGTAGTAGTCGCGGCCGGAGTCGGCCTGCAGCACCTGCTCCGGGCCCGTATCCGCGGTGAAGGATGTCCCGTTCCATAATCCGGTGACGTATTGCGCCGAGGAGCCGTTGGTGGGCCTGACGGCACCGGTGCTCCACCAGAGCACCCACCGTTTGACGCCGGGCTGGCCTTCCACCGGCAGCTCGAAGAAGTCCGGACATTCCCAGACCCCGCCGCGGACCCAGTCGCCATATCCGAACGAGCTTGTGAAGGTCCAGTGGACGAGGTCCGTGGACGTGTGGAAACGCAGGTGGTCGCCGCCGGCCACCACCATGATCCACTTGCCGCTCGCCGCGTCCCACGTGACCTTCGGGTCCCGGAAGTCCCAGCTGCCGGCAGGGCCGCCCGGGTTTTCCACCACGGGCGCAGCCTGCACGATTGACCAGGTGCGGCCGTGGTCCTTGCTGTAGGCGGCGCGCACGGACTGGTTGCCATTGGGGGCATCGTGGTTGAAGCTCGTGTAGAACGCGACGAGACCCTGCCCGCCGTCGAACAGTCCGCTGGAATCGTTGGCGTCCACCACCGCGGAGCCGGACCATGACTCACCCGCAGCCAGGTGCGGCAGGGCTATGGGCAGCTGCTTCCAGTGCAGCAGGTCGGTACTGACGGCGTGCGCCCAGCGGCCGCGGTCCTGGTGGAAGAGGTGGTATTCGCCGTCGAAATACACCAGGCCGTTGGGGTCCGAACTGTTCCCGGAATTCTGGCTGTAGTGGTACCCGGGCTGGTAGAGGCCGTTCATGTAGCTGTCAACGTCGTCTGCCCGGACGTTCTGGAAGTAGGCGCCGCCCCCGCTGACCCGCAGCCCGAAGCCGGCGCCTGCCGCCTGCCCGGCCGGCCCGGCAACGGCCTGGACGCCGTTGATCAGCGCCGCGGCCTGTCCGCCGCGGACGGTGAGCTGGATGCGGTTGAGCTGGCCGGCGGCAAAGCTGTCCGGCGGTACGGCCCCGCTGGCAAGGACAGTCCCGGTGGTGCGGTCCTTCAGCTGCACCGTTCCTGCTCCGGGGTCCACCCTGAGTTCGGTACCGCCGGTGCCGTCGGGCGCGCTCCGGACCACGACGGCGGCCGTTGCCGGAGCGGCGACGTCCAGGTCCAGGGAGGCGACGACGTCGGACGCCACCGCCGGGACGAAGCGTGCGGCGTCCGCTCCGGCGGCCAGGCCGTCGGTTGCTCCGCGCAGGCCGCGGACGTCCGGCTCCCAGCTGCCCGAGCCGGTGCGCCAGCCCTGCAGGGAGGTGTCCAGGCCTTTGAGAGTCATGCCTTGGAACACGGTGCTGCCGTTGAAGGCGAGAAGGCCAACATGGCCGGAGCCGTGCGCGGCGTCTGTTGCCGTGATGGCCGGGGCGTAGCCGTTGGGGTCCAGCAGGTCCGTCTGCCAGTGCACGGCGAGCTGCCCGCCGTCGGCCGTCACCCGCAGCCGGTACACCGCGTTGACGGTGATGTCCGTCGCGAAGGTGCCCAGGGTGGCGTTGTCCTCGATCCGGTACAGCCTCAGCCGGCCGGCGTTGGCATCCACTTCGGCCGCGTACCCGGCGGTTCCGGCTGAGTTGGCGCGAAAGAGGAGCGCGCCGACGGCATCCGGCGACGTCACCTGCACATCGGAGGTGAAGTCCGTGACCTGCGGTGCCTGGTCCGTGGCAACAGCCCGGAGGTTGGTGCCGGCCGGAGCGGTCCCCCGAAAACCGGTGGCCGTGGCGGCCCAGCCGGCGCCGTCCGCCTGCCAGCCGCTGACGTTGGCGTCGATGCTGCGTACCCGGGGCTCGCTGAAGTTCACTGCGCCGTTGTAGGCGTGGAGGCCCACATGGCCGCTCTGGTAGCGCTGGTCCGAGGTGTCGATGCGGGCCACGCCGTCCACTGCCACGTAGATCCGGGGTCCGTCCACGTGGACGTCCACGGAGTAGCTCCGCCCCGTGTCCAGCGGAACGGCGGCGGGAGGTGCCACGTCCTGTCCGGTGGCCAGGTCGAACAGCCGGACCCTGTCCAGGTTGGGATCGATGGTGGCCGCATAGCCGCTGCTGGCATCGGCTGCACTGCGGAAGACCAGGGCACCTACGGCATACGGGCTGCCGGGGTCGACTGAGACTCCGGCCGTGTACCGGGCGGTGCCGCTGATGCGCTGCTCACTGATGGCGGCGGCGTTGTGGCCCGGCGGGGCGACGGCGGACTGGCCGCCGCCGGACTGCCTGGTCCAGTTTCCGCTGACGCCCACCACGTCCGGCATGGGACTGGTGCTGCTGCCCAGCGTGACCGGGCCGGCGGGGAAAGGCCCGCCCGGAACGGCCCGTGCGGGCGGGGCCAGCATGGCCGGGGCCAGGACGGACCCCGCAGCCAGGGTGCCAAGGCCGAGCGCGGCCGCCGTCATACCTGCAACTAACCTTTTGGACATTCAGATCGCCTTTGATCTTGGACAATGCTTCGGGATGGATTGATTTAGCGCATCGGCTGCTCCGCAACCGCCCTTATGAGCCTGCAGAGGGGGTTACGGAGCAATCGACGATGTGTCGCCTACGGGAACAGCGGGCGCGGGGCGCCGAAGACCCCTTCCATCCGCCAGGCGTCCAGCTGCAGCAGCCGGACTGTACCCGCGGCGGACAAACGGACGGTTTCCCCGCCAAGCGTCGGATAGGCCCGGGCCGTGAGCGGTTTGCCGTTGGCGAAGATCTCCAGCGCCGAGCGGTCCACCAGCACGCGGAGGTGCAGTTTGCCGCCGGGCAGCTGCACCGGGCCGGACTTTTCCTCCGCGTCCACGGTCCGGTCCAGGCTGCTGTGCCCGCGGTCCAGGAGCACATAGGACTGCGCGGACCCGCCGCTGCCTGCTTCGTAGCCCACCTCGATGACTGTTTCCTCCGCCCCGGCCGGCGCACCGTCAGGGGTTCCCGGGCTTCCCGGGCCGCCCGGGCCGGAGCCAAGCACGCCCAGCCGGAAGACGCTCCCGGGTTCCAGTTCCAGCTCAAGCTCCAGGTCCAGCTGGTTCCCGGACACCCCGGCCAGGACCTCACTCGCGCCCAGCGTGCGGGGACCGGTCCGGACATGGTCGCGCCGCAGCAGTTCCACCTCGGGCACGGGAGCGAAGGCCAGTCCGCCGCGGGCGTCCTGTGTGGCCACACGCGGCAGGCTCATCACACCGGACCAGCCGGCTTCCACCATGGCGGCATCCGTCCGGCCCTCCTGCAGCCAGCCGAACATGACCCGACGCCCGGACTCGTCCGCGAAGGACTGCGGGGCGTAGAAGTAGCGGCCGCCGTAGTCCAGCCGGTGGAGTTCGCGCGGCGTGTAGGAATCCCCGGCGTAGCTGCCGGTCCAGTACAGCGGGTGGCGGGTATCGCCGTCGTGCCAGGCCGAAAAGACGAGCACGTCCGTGGCCGGCTCCCGGGATTCCATGGCCCGGTCCCCCAGAAAACCGCCGCCTGCGCGGAACAGGTCCACGCACTCCCACATGGTTCCCTGCCAGTCAGTGGCCGCCGGGTCTCCGGAGGACGCGTCGCCGATGACCAGCGGGCCGATGTAGTCCCAGCGGCGGAGGTCCGCGGATTCGTAGAGGAACGCCGTGCCGCCGCGGCCGCGGATGCCGGATCCCACGAGCTGGCGCCAGCGTGGGCCTTCCCGCCAGACGCAGTGGTCGCGGTAGGCGGTGATCTCGACGCCGGCCGGCGGTGCCGGAATCACGGGGTTTTCCGGGGCTTTGGTCCAGCTCAGGAGGTCCGGCGAGCCCACCGCCACGCAGGGCAGTTCGCTCCCGCCGTGCCGTCCGGAATACACCAGGGTGGGCGTCCCGCCGTCGTTCACCAACACACCGGACCAACAGCCGTCGGCATCCGGGCCGGCGGAAGGCTCCAGCGCCACGGGCTGGTCGGTCCAGTTGACCAGGTCCGGGCTGGTGGCGTGCCCCCACAGGATGCGGTGGTGGAAGGCGCCCTCCGGGTTGTACTGGTAGAAGAGGTGGTAGGTCCCGCTCCACTGGCCCACACCGTTGGGGTCGTTGAGCCAGCCGGCGGGCGAGACAAAATGGAAGCGCGGGCGGAGCGGGTCCGCCTCGGCCCGCGCCACGAGTTCGTCCTGCGGCACAGTAGCCAGGGGATGGGTCAGTTCGGTCATGAGGAAGCCTTGTTTTCTGTGCGGTGTCCGTCCGTTGGCGGCGTGTCCGGTGTCTCGAGGGGTTCGGAGTTTTCGACCGGCTCGGCGGACAGGGCGTGGCTTGCTGCAGTTGCCGGCGGCCGGTACAGGTGGCAGCGGACCCAGTGCTCGTTGGCGGGATCGCCCACGCGGTGCCGGACGGGTTCGGTGGCGGAACAGCGCTGCCCGGCGTCGCCGTCGAATGCGCACGACGCCGATTCCATCACCGCTGCGCGCAGTGCCGCCCGCTCGCGGGGGTCGTAGGACCCGGTCCGGGCGGGGTCCGGCACGGCCGAGACCAGCAGCCGGGTGTAGGGGTGGGCGGGGTTGGCCAGCAGGTCCAGCGATTCGCCTTCCTCCACCAGCTCCCCGGCGAACATGACGGCGATCCGGTCCGCCAGGTAGCGTGCGGAGGCGAGGTCGTGGGTGATGTAGAGCATGGAGATCCCCTGTTTGTCCCGCAGCTGGCGCATCAGGTTGAGGATGCCGATCCGCACGGAAACGTCCAGCATCGACGTGGGTTCGTCAGCGAGGATCACTTCGGGTTCCACCGCGAGCGCCCGGGCGATGGCCACGCGCTGCCGCTGCCCGCCGGAGAGTTCGTGCGGGTAGGAGTTGAGCATGTCCGGAGTGAGGCCCACGGTGGTCATCAGCTCGTCCAGGCGGCTGCGCAGCTGGGCCGGTGTCCCGGCTTTGCCGTGCAGGGTCAGCGAGCGAGTCAGGAAGTGTTCGATCCGGTGGACCGGGTTGAGCGAGCCGAAAGGGTCCTGGAACACCATCTGCAGCTGCGAACGGTATGCCCTGGACGCCTGGAACCGGTCCCGTTTTAGCACGTCCGTGCCATTAAGCCGGATCCGGCCGGCAGTGGGCTTCTCCAGCCGTGCGATGCAGCGGGCCAGCGTACTCTTGCCGGAGCCGGACTCTCCCACCAGCGCCACGATTTCCCCTTTCCTGATGGCGAGGTCCACGCCGCCGAGGGCACGCACCGAGGCCCGCGAGAACAGCCCGCCGCTGTGGAAGTCCTTGATGAGGCCTTTCACCTCGAGGGCGGGAGCCTCGCCGTTGGTGAGGTCAGGCGTGTTGAGTGCCGGTGCCGGCCGTGCTGATACCGGGGTGCTCATGGCTGTGCTCCTTGGAGGACTGGAACGGGGGAAACGAAGTGCCCGGGCGAGGCTTCCTCGACGTCGGCGATGTTGCTGAACTTCACGCCGTCGGCCAGGCCGGCCAGGGGAACCCGGGGTCCGGTGAGCGGAGGGAATGCGCCCATCAGGGCCTGGGTGTAGGGGTGCAGCGGGGAGGCGTGGATGTCCTTGGCCTTGGCCGTCTCCACGATCCGGCCGCCGTACATCACGGCCATCCGGTGCGAGAGCTCCACCATGAGGGACATGTCGTGCGTGATGAACAGGACGGAGAAGCCCAGTTCGCGCTGCAGCTCCTTGATCTGAGCCATGATCTCCTGCTGGACCACCACGTCCAGGGCAGTGGTGGGTTCGTCCAGGATCAGCAGGGAGGGTTTGAGGGCCACCGCCATGGCAATGACGGCGCGCTGCCGCATCCCGCCGGAGAGCTGGTGCGGGTAGGACTTCAGCCGGGCGGGGTCGATCCGCACGAGTTCCAGCAGTTCGGCCGCCCGCCGGAGCGACTCCTTCCGGGTGTAGCCCGCGTGGGTGGTGTAGATATCCACGATCTGGTCCCCGACGGTCATCACCGGGTTCAGCGAGTTCATGGCGGACTGGAACACCATGGCCACGTCCTGCCAGCGGAAGCGGCGCAGCTCTTCCGGCCCCATGGCCAGGACGTCCTTGCCGCCGAAGCGGATGCTGCCGCCGGCGATCTCCGCCGGATCGCGCAGCAGCCGCATGATGGCGTTGGCGATGGTGGATTTGCCGCAGCCGGATTCCCCGGCCAGGCCGAAGATTTCGCCGGTGCCAATGCTGAAGGAGACACGGTCGACGGCGGTGGTGGAGCGGGTGTCGCCGCGGTACTTCACGGTGAGGTCCTTGATTTCCAGGACAGGTTCGTGGGAGCCAAAGGAGGTCTGGGAGACGGTCATGCCGATGCTCGCTTTCCGGATTGCGCGGGCCTGCGGGCCGGCTTGGCCTTACGGATCTTCGTGACCCGTATTTTCCTCAGCCGTATTTTCCGCAGGCGCGGGTTGGTGACCTCGTCCACCGCGTAATTGATCAGCGACAGCGAGAACGCCACCAGCGCGATGCACAGGCCGGAGGGCACGAACACCCACCAGCTGCCCGTGAGCAGGGCGCCTTCGTTGCCGGCCCAGTAGAGGTTGTTGCCCCAGGAGACCGTGCTGACGTCCCCCAGGCCCAGGAATTCGAGGCCGGCCTGGGCCCCGATGCCGTAGATGATGCAGGCCAGGAGTGTTCCCATCACGATGGAGGCCATGTTAGGCAGAATTTCGCGGAACATGATCCGCAGCGGGCGTTCACCGGTGACCACGGCAGCGGCCACGAAGTCCTTGGAACGGATGGACAGGGCCTGCGAGCGCAGCACCCGGGCCGAGCCCGCCCAGCCGGTCACCACCAGGACCAGGATCACCGTGCCGAGTCCCGGCGGGAGGAACGCGGCCAGGATCACCAGGAGCGGGAGTCCCGGCAGGAGCAGGAAAATGTTGGTGGTGAGGGAGAGGGCTTCGTCGATGAACTTGCCGAAGTAGGCCGAGGCCAGGCCCACCAGGATGCCGATGAACGTGGAGGCAAAGCCGACGGTCAGGCCAACCAGCAGTGAGCTGCGCGCACCGTGGATGGTCAGGGCCAGGACGTCCTGTCCCTTGGCGGTGGTGCCCAACCAGAACTCGGCGTCCGGTTCCTGGGAGGCCATGCCGGTGATCTTGGAGGGGTTGTCCGGGTACAGCACCGGAGCAAGCAGCGCCAAGGCAATGAAAATGAACAGGATGGCCGCGCCGGTCATGGCCTTCTTGTTGGTCAGCAGCCCGTGCAGCAGGGTGCGGTTGGGCCTGCGGACGGAGGCTCCGGACGGGAGTCCGGCACCGCCGTCGGGCATTCCGGCGGCGGTGCCGGTGCCGCCGGCGAGGGTCTCCCCCGGCATTGTGGAGGCGGTGGTTGCTATCGAAGTGGTCATGGTCCGTCCTTCCTAGTTGGCGCGGACACGCGGGTCGAGGCGGACGTAGAGGATGTCCACCAGGAAGTTGGCCAGCAGCACGGCGGCGGTGATGGTCAGGAAGAGGCCCTGCATGAGCGGGTAGTCGAGCCCCTGCACGGCGTTGAGGAGCTGGTATCCCACGCCGGGGTACGCGAACACCACCTCGGTCAGCAGCGCACCGCCCACCACGAAGCCCAGGCTCATGCCGAAGCTGGTCACGGACGGCAGCATGGCATTGCGAGCGGCGTAGCGGAACATGATCCGGCCGGGGCGCAGGCCCTTGGCCTCGGCCATGGTGATGTAGTCCTCGGCGTTGGTGGCGATCATGGTGTTGCGCATGCCCAGCATCCAGCCGCCCACCGAAACCAGCACGATGGTGAGGGCCGGCAGCACCAGGTGCATCCCGACGTCGGACATGAACTCCCAGCTGAAGCTGGGCTCAATGGTGTCGCTGAACGCGTGCCGGATGGGGAACCAGCCCAGCGTGACGCCGAACAAATAGAGGGCACCCATGGCGAGCCAGAAGTACGGGAAGGAACCGATGAAGATCAGCACGGGAGGGAGCGCGGAGTCAATGGCACCGCCGCGCCGCCAGGCGGCCAGGATCCCCAGCAGGTTACCCACGACGGCGGCGATCACCAGTGCGGTTCCGCCCAGCAGGAGGGTCCAGCCCACCTGTGAGGCAATCACTTCCGTGACCGGCGTGGGAAAACGGGAGATGGAGACGCCCATCTGGCCGGTGACCATGTTGTGCAGGTAGTCGACGTACTGTTGCCAGATGGGCCGGTCGTCGACGCCGAGGAGCTTGCGCAGCGCCTCGATCTGTTCGGGCTGCATGCGGTCCTGGGTGCGGGCAAACATGCGGGATACGGGGTCCCCCGGCATAAAGCGCGGGAGCAGGAAATTCAACGTGATGGACACCCAGAAGGCGATCAGGTAGAAACCAAGGCGGCGCAGGATAAAGCGCACGGTTCCCTCCATTCGGGAATTGCGGAGATGGGGCCCCGTTACCGAAGGGCCCAAGCGAGCTTGCGGGTTTGGGGAGGTAATGGGGAGGGGCGCACACCCGGCGCCGGAAGCAGCGCCGGGCGTGCGGTCTGGAGCGGCCCCGGAGGGTCCGCGGCTACTTGGCCGGTTCCAGCGACGTCAGGACCAGCACCGTGGTGGGGGCGCGGACTGACAGGGTGGCGTAAGGGTTCTCTTCCGTGGGCCAGCCGGTGAACCGGGTGTTGTTGTAAGCGCCCCATTCCGGGCCGGCGAACAGCGGGACGGTCGGGGCAACCGCGCTGTACTCCTCCTGGAGCTTGTCCGCGATCCTGTGCTGCGTGTCCTCGTCAGCGGCGGCCGCGAACTCGGTCAGCAGGGCATCGGCCTTCGGATCGCCGAAGCGGTGGTAGTTCTCGAAGGCCTTCTCCCCCACCGGCTTGACCGTGCTGGTGCCCATGATGCCCGCGAAGTACTTGTACGGGCTGGGGTCGTTGGCGCTCCACACGATGCCGGAATCGAAGTCACCGGTTTCGTAGCCTGCCACCACGGCAGCCCAGTCCGGGGAATCCACCTTGGCCGTGACGCCCACTTCGGCGAGGTTCTGTGCGATCACGTTGGCCACGGAGAGCCAGTCGGAGGACGCCGCGCCCACGGAGATCTTGAACTCGAACGGCTTGCCGTCCTTCAGGGTGCGCTTGCCGTCCGCGCCCTTGGCGTAGCCGGCCTTGTCCAGGAGCTTGTTGGCCTCGTCCACGTTGAGCTTGGTCCACTCGCAGTTGTCTTGGACCTCTTTGTTCTTCCACGTTTCGTAGTTGCCGGAAAGTCCGGTGCAGTCCGCCGGCTTGGTGTAGCCGCTCATTCCGATCTTGGTCACCTGGTCCCGGTCCACTGCCATGCTGAGGGCCTTGCGGACGTCAGTGTCGTTGAACGGGGCCTTGGTGGTGTTGAGCTGCCAGTTGATCATGGAGCCCGTGGGCGGGAACCAGTACTTGCGGTGGTCCGGGTCCTTGGAAATGAAGGTCTTCTCGATGTTGGGCATGTACTGGGGCGCCCAGTCCACGTCTCCGTTCGCGGCGGCGAGGTTGGCGCCGTCGTTCCCGGCGAAGGCGAGCATCTTGATGCCGGCGATCTTCTGCTTTTCCGGCTGCCAGTAGTTGGGGTTCTTCTTCAGCACGAAGGACTGGGCCTGGAAGGTGTCCACTTCGGTGTAGGGGCCCGTGCCCACCGGCTTTTCGTTGGCGTCCTTTTCGGGGTCGGCAATCTTGGACCAGACGTGGTCCGGCAGGATGCTCAACTGGCCGAGGTCGAACAGTGCCGGGGACCAGGCGGTCTTGAAGCTGAACTTGACCTGGTTGGCGCCCTCGGCCGTGACGGTGTCCAGGTAGTCGTAGCCGCCCTTGATCTTCTTCTGCAGCGCGAACGTGGTGACCACGTCGGCAGGGACCAGGGGCTGGCCGTCGGACCACTTGACGCCGTCGCGGAGGGTGAAGGTGATGGACTTGCCGTCCTCTGCGGCCTTCCATTCACTGGCCAGCCACGGGGTGGTGTCGCCGTTGGCCGGGTTGTAGATGAGCAGGGACTCGTAGATGGCCTGCTGGGTCATGGGTGCCACGGTGGGGGCGAACGGGTTGAAGTTCCGGACGAACGTGCCCATGTCTTCGCGGGGAATCGTCAGGAGGGCGCTTTGGGCCGAGGCATCAGCCTTTGCGGAGCCGGTGTTGCCCGCGTTGGCGGAGCAGCCCGTGAGCACCAGGGCACCCATGGCCAGGCCGGCCGCTGCGATGCGGGCAGACCTCAGGAATCGTGCTTGTGTCATGATGGATATCTCTTTCCTCGTCTTCGCTGTTGAAGGTGAAGGTGTGGTTGGGGTTGCTGTTCAGTAGTTGATTTGCCGTCAGACTGAATAGCGTTCTAGCAGCGGACAGTCGACCATTTGCTGATGTGCAGTGATCGGCTGTCCGGCTGTAAGGCTTGCGAGTGTCTGGACACCCAGCGCACCCATCTCCTCGAAGGGCAACGCAACCGTGGTCAGCTTGGGCCTGAGGTAGGCCGCAATGAGTTCCTGGTTGTCGAAGCCGATCACGGCGATGTCTTGGGGGATGGCGAGCCCGCGCTCCTTGATGGCGTCGTAAGCGCCCATAGCCATCCGGTCGTTGAGGCAGAACAGGGCAGTTGGCCTGCCTGCCCCGGCCCGATATTTGTCAAGAATTTCGCAGGCGGCCTCGTAGCCGCCGTCCGCCGTCGCATGTCCTGAGACGACGAGTTCAGGGTCCAGTTCCAGCCCTGCTTTGGCGAGTGCTTCGCGGCATCCTTCCAAACGGCCGACGGCGGCGGGAATGTCCGGATCCAAGTTGATGACACCGATTCTGGTGTGGCCGGCTTGCAGTAGACGCTCGACGGCGACACGGCCGCCGGCGCGCTCGTCGGGAACGATCGAGGGCAGCTTCCCGTCCGCGTCAAAGCAGTTGATGAGGACTGTGGGGACCTCGTTGGCGCTTTTAGGAACGTGCACGGCCCGGTGGTACGTGGCCGCGTAAAGAAGTCCTTCCACTCTCTGTTCCAGTAGCTTTTCAACGGCTGCATCTTCCATGCCCCGGTTTGGTCCTGTTGCATCGGCCTGGTCGGAGGGTGCGATGAGCAGGAACCGGCGGGACAGCCAGGCCTGGTCCTGCGCGCCCTTGATGATGTCGACGGCGAACGGAGCCGTGACGATCTCCGTGACGATGCCATACCAGTCGCTGCGCTGCGACGCGAGGGCCCGGGCACCGGCGTTGGGCCGGTATCCCAGGGTCTGGACCGCTTCGAGGATGCGGTGCTTGGTCTCCTCCGAAATGCTGGCGTTCTCGCGGTTGCTCAGGACGAAGGACACCGCGGTGCGGGACACCCCGGCGGCCTTGGCCACGTCCGCCATGGTGACACCCCGGTGTGCGGGGGCCACGGAGACGGCTTTGGAGACGCCGGGGGCCGTCCGGGCCGGTGCGGCCGTCTTCGACGCCGCTGCCTGTGTGCTCTTCGCCATTGAATGCTCCGAAAGTCTTGCCAGCGCTGGCCACCCTGGCCAGTTGAAACCTACTACTAACGCGCGTTACTTCGAGCGTGTGATTTAGGTTACGCGCGTTACTAGGATGCTGTCAACGACCAATTTTCGGCGGCGGCTCCGGCCTTGCGGGTGAAGCTACGGCGTTCCCGGGGCTTGCCCGTCGGCGCGAACCAAGACGGCGACGTTCCGCCAACAAAGTTAGGTTTCCAGGCCGGAGGCAGCGCGACACTTCGTATCACCAGAAAATCCCCCCGAAATGGCCTAATCCCCTACGGCTTACGGGGGGAAACGACCACGCGACGGGGAAAACCGGCGGGCGGGAGCCTCGGGAGGCAGCCGGCGCTGATCTCAGGAGGGGGCGCCATCCTGAGGGTCGGCTCCGTGGACCACCATCACGGGACACTGGGCATGCTCCGCGCAGGCGGAGCTGACCGATCCCAGCAAGAGCCCGGCAAAGCCGCCGTGGCCGCGGGAACCCACAACCAGCATCTGGGCACTGCGGCTTTCCTCGATCAGGACGTAGGCAGCGTGCCCCATGACCGTCCGCTGGGTGAGTCCATGAGGCGGCTTGTCGCCGAAGGCAGCCGTGAGCGCTTCCTTGAGAACCTCCCTGGCTCCTGCCTCCGGGTCCCAGTCCGGCGGCGTGGACCAGCCGAAACCCGTATCAACCGGGAAGTGCCAGGCGGCAACGGCCGTAATCGTGGCGTCCAGGGCAGGGGCAATCCGCGCGGCCCAGCGCAGCGCTGCGACAGACATCGCGGAACCATCAACACCGACAACGATCCGAGGTTTCTCTTGGCTTTGTGACGGACCCATGGCTGAGAATAGCGCCATCCGCGGCACCGGGCATCGGGCCGAACGGCTCTACTTTCGCAAAGTTCGCGGTTAAAGAAGAAAAGCACCAGCTCCGAAGAACTGATGCTTCCCAGTGGTGGCTCCGACCGGCGTCGATCCGGTGACCTTTCGATTTTCAGTCGAACGCTCTACCAACTGAGCTACAGAGCCTAGGTGACATGTCACCTTGACGGCCGGAATTTCTTCTGGCAATCAGAGCGACCCTGACGGGACTTGAACCCGCGACCTCCGCCGTGACAGGGCGGCGCGCTAACCAACTGCGCTACAGGGCCTTGCTATTTTCTTGCTGTCTGCAGTATCGCTACTGCAATTTTTCAAGGCCTTTAGCCTACCAGACTTTTCCATCCGGTTTGACCACATTCCTTGCGTACCCCCAACGGGATTCGAACCCGTGCCGCCGCCGTGAAAGGGCGGTGTCCTAGGCCGCTAGACGATGGGGGCCTGAACTCAATCCGGCTCTGTCAGGGCAAAAATAAAGGGCCGAAGCCTTTCGTTTTTGTCCTTTCGAGTTGCTCCGAACTGGACTATAAAAGTGTAGGGCAGACCCCGGGAATATCCAAAATCGGCATCACGCTGCCGCAGGATCCGGTGCAGGGCGGGTGCAAGATGGACTCATGGATGCCGTTGATGCCCTCAATGAGATCGCCTTCTGGCTGGAACGCGAGCTGGCCCCCACGTTCAAGGTCCAGGCCTTCCGGAAAGCGGCCGGGATCATCGAAGCCCTCGACCCGGGCGAGGTCGAGGCCCGGGCGCGCAACGGCCGGCTGAAGAGCATGAAGGGAATCGGGGACAGGACCTTCGAGGTGATCAGGCAGGCGGTGGACGGCGGCGTCCCCGACTACCTCGAGGGCCTGCGCCAACGCGGGCAGCAGCCGCTCGCGGAAGGCGGCACGGAACTGCACGCCGCCTTGCGTGGAGACCTGCACAGCCACAGCGACTGGTCCGACGGCGGGTCTCCGATCGAGCTCATGGCCGATGCCGCCCGCACCTTGGGCCGGGAGTACCTTGCCCTGACCGACCACTCCCCCAGCCTCAAGATCGCCAATGGCCTGAGTGCCGAACGGCTTCGGGAACAGCTCGACGTCGTTGCGGACGTCAACGCCGGCAGCGGCGGTTTCCGCCTGCTCGCCGGCATCGAGGTGGACATCCTGGAGGACGGCAGACTGGACCAGTCCCCGGACATGCTGGACCGCCTGGACGTTGTGGTGGCGAGCGTCCACTCCAAGCTCCGTTCGGACCGGCACACCATGACCGCGCGGATGTTGGGCGCCATCAGCGATCCGCACATGAACGTCCTGGGCCACTGCACCGGACGGCTGCTCCAGGGATCCCGGGGAACGCGGCCCCAGTCGGAGTTCGACGCCGAGCGGGTGTTCGCCGCGTGCGCCGAGCACGGGGTCGCCGTCGAAATAAATTCCCGCCCCGAGCGGCAGGATCCGCCGGACGAGCTGATCCGGCTGGCCATCGACGCCGGCTGCCTCTTCAGCATCGACAGCGACGCCCATGCTCCGGGCCAGCTGGATTTCCTGCAGTACGGCGCAGCACGTGCGGCATCGAACAGCGTGCCGGCCGAGCGGATTGTCAACACCTGGCCGCTGGACCGCCTGCTGGAGTGGTCCGGACGCGGGGCCTAGCAGCCCGGACATGACGGCCGGCTCGGAACGTTCAGGCGGAACTCAGCTGACCAGCAGGACGGCCATCGTCACCATGACGGCGGCGATGACGGCATCAAGGATGCGCCACGCGCTCCGGCGCCGGAAGACCGGCGCCAGGAACCGTGCGCCCACGCCCAGGACCGTGAACCAGGCGATGCTGGCCAGTCCCGCGCCGGCGGCGAACCACCACCGGCCGTCCGGACCGTGCGTACTGGCCAGCGACCCGAGCAGCAGCACGGTGTCGAGGTAGACGTGCGGGTTCAGCCACGTGAACGCGAGGCCTGTCCCCAGGACGGCTGCCCAGCTGACAGCGCGGGCCGGTTCCAGCTGACCAAGCGCCTGCCCTCGGATGGCGCGCCAGGCGGCAAGGGCTCCGTAGCCCGCCAGGAAAGCGGCCCCCGCCCAGCGCACCACCTCGAGCACCGCCGGGGCGCGTTCAATGACGACGCCGATGCCGGCCACGCCCAGCAGGATCAGCACAAGGTCTGAAACCGCGCAGACCGCGACAACCAGCGCCACATGCGAGCGCTGGATGCCTTGGCGGAGGACGAAGGCATTCTGGGCGCCGATGGCGACAATGAGTGACAGGCCGCTGGCCAGTCCTGAGAGCACGGGAAGAATCACGCCTTCAACGGTATGAGGACTCTCCGCATGAAACCAGTTAAAGATTCTGTCGCTCGATAAGATGAGCTAATGATCGACATCCATCCGGACCAGGCCCGGACTCTCGCGGCCATCGTCGCGCAGGGAAGTTTCGACGCCGCCGCCAGCCACCTTTCCGTCACCGCCTCCGCCGTGAGCCAGCGCATCCGCGCCCTCGAGGTGGCCGTCGGCCGCCCCGTGCTGAGAAGGACGAGGCCCATCGAGCTGACCGAGTCCGGCCAGGCCGTGGTGCGGTTCGCCCGGCAGCTCGAAATGCTCTCGGCAGACCTCGCCGATGAACTGCAGCCGGGGAACCCGCACCCGGACACCCGCCTGACGCTGGTGATCAACAGCGACTCGCTGCACACCTGGGCGATGGCCGGGCTGGCCGCGGTGGCCGGCACGGTCCAGCTGGAGATCCTGCGCGAGGACCAGGACTATTCGCTGGAGCTCCTCCGCAGCGGGGCAGCGGCGGCGGCCATCACGGCCACCCAAAAGCCGGCCCCGGGCTGCAGTTCGCGCCGGCTCGGCGTCATGCGCTACCTCCCGGTCTGCACTCCGGCCTTCGCCGGCTCGTGGTTCGACGACGGCGCCACGGCGGAGTCACTGGCCAAGGCTCCCGTCATCATCTTCGACCGCAAGGACGACCTCCAGGACCGCTACCTGCGGCGGTTCAGCCGGAAATCCCTCCAACCGCCCCGCCATTACGTGCCGGCGGCACACGAGTTCGGCGAGGCGATCCGGCTGGGCATGGGGTGGGGCCTGCTTCCCGAGCTGGAAATCGGCGACGACCTCGACCAGGGCACGCTGCGGCTGATGGCTTCCAAGTCCTTCGTCGATGTGCCGCTGCACTGGCAGCAATGGCGCTATGGCTCGGCAGTCCTGGACGGCGTGGCCGCCGCCATCCAGGACGCTGCACGCGTGCTGAGGTGAGCGCCACAGACCCGAAAGCACTCCACCGCGGAGCGGGACGCTAGCACTGGCAGACCATCAGGGCATTGCCGTCAGGATCCCGGAAGTTGAACCATTGCCCGTGCTGGATGTCCGCCGGATCGGCGCCCAGTTCAACCGCATAGTTGTGCGCTGCCTGGACGTCCTGGGTGTCGAGATGAAAAGCGGGCACCTTGAAAACGACGTCCTGCGAATAAATCCTGCTGTCCAGGACGAGTCCGGTGCCCTCGACCGGCAGCACATAGAGGTGACCAAAGAGGATCTCGCCGTCGGCCGGTACACCCAGCAGCCGGCAGTACCAGTCCCTGGCCGCTTCCACATCGCTGACCGGGACAAAGACCGTGCCAATTCTCGGCGTGATCGGATTCATGGAACTCCTTCCGCATCCATGACCTGCCAGCCACGGGATGGACGTTTTCGACATGTTGGCTCGAGTCTAGGTCGTAACCGTTTGGACTTGGCGCCCCGGCGGCGCCACCGGCGCCGGCACCGGCACCGGCACCGAGGCAACTTTGGCAGGATCTCGACTAGACGTGGCCGATTTCCGCCAGCCCCACCGCGGCTGCAAGGGCTAGATTGGCAGCATGGCAACCACCGCCGAATCCGGCCCCACGCCGTCCGCCGGCCCCCACGAAGGGTCTCCGCACGCCGCACCAGCATCTGCCCCGCAACCACCGTCACACGGCAACACCCCCGCGCCGCATCCCTCCCCAGGGAAGGCGCCGGTCAACAAACTGGGAGTCGCCGCCGTCGTCGTCACCGTGGTCCTGTGGGCCTCCGCGTTCGTGGGCATCCGCGCCGTGGGCCCAAGCTTCTCACCCGGTTCCCTGACCCTGGGACGGCTGGCGATTGCCGCCGTCGTCCTCGGCCTGGTGGTGCTGCCCAAGCTGCGGATACTGCCCAAGGGCCGGGAATGGTGGCCCATCCTCGCCTACGGCGTGATGTGGTTCGGCGGCTACAACGTGGCCCTCAACGCCGCCGAGCACCTGCTGGACGCCGGCACCGCCGCCCTGCTGATCAACGTCAACCCCATCCTGGTGGCAGTGATGGCCGGACTCCTGCTCAAGGAAGGCTTCCCGCGCTGGCTGATCATCGGCAGCCTGATAGCGTTCACCGGCGTCGCTGTGATTGCGCTCAGTTCGGGACAGCGTTCGACGGCGGATGTGGCCGGCGTGCTGCTCTGCCTCCTCGCCGCTGTGCTCGCCGCCGTCAGCGTGATCATCCAGAAGCCCGTGCTGAGGAAGTTCCCCGCGGCCCAGGCCACGTGGTTCGGCATCATGGTGGGTGCAGTCTGCTGCCTGCCGTTCAGCGGCCAGCTGGCCGCCGAGCTGCAGCAGGCGCCGCTCCCGGCCACCCTGGGGCTGGTGTACCTGGGGATCTTCCCGACGGCGATCGCCTTCACCACCTGGGCGTACGCGCTGTCCCTCATCGATGCCGGGAAGCTGGCCGCCACCACGTACCTGGTGCCCGGCACCACCATCCTCATCTCCTGGCTGGTGCTCGGCGAAGTGCCCACTGTGTGGGGCCTTGTGGGCGGCGTGATCTGCCTGGTGGGAGTGGGGCTGACGCGGCGCAAATCCCGCTAGAGTCTTGGTATGCCCGCCAACCTGCCGCCCGGCCTGCCGATCGTCCCGGACGGGGCGGACGATGCGCCCTTCCCCATGACCGAGGCGGATTTCGAGTCGGCCGTCAGCGACGCCCTGGAGCGCATCCCGCCGGACGTGGCCAAGGCCATGGACAACGTCGCCGTGTTCATCGAGGACGACTACGTCCCGCAGCCCGGCGAGGACCCGGACACGGTATTGCTGGGGCTCTACGAAGGCGTTCCGCTGACCGAGCGTGACGCGTGGTGGGGCGCGGGGTCGCTGCCGGACCGGATCACCATCTACCGCCAGCCCATCCTGGAAATCTGCTCCTCCCGGGAAGAAGTGATCCAGGAGGTGGCAGTCACCGTGACGCATGAGATTGCCCACCACTTCGGCATCAGCGACGAACGGCTGCACGAACTCGGCTGGGACTAGCTAGCCTTGTAGGCATGGGACACGACCACAGCCACTCTCACGGTATGACGGGCACTGCCACGGGCAAGCACCGCAAGCGCCTCATCGCCGTCCTCGGCATCACCCTGGCAGTGGTCCTGATCCAGATCATCGGCGCCGTCATTTCCGGCTCCCTGGCCCTGCTCGCCGACGCCGGGCACATGCTGTCCGACGCCGCCGGAGTGTTCATCGCCCTGCTGGCAGCCTGGATTGCCACCCGGCCCGCGAGCGACCAGCGGACCTATGGCTACCAGCGCGCCGAGGTCCTCGCCGCCCTGGCCAATGCACTGGTGCTGATTGTCATTTCCGTGGTGATCTTCACCGAAGCCATCCGTCGGATCGGCGCGGCTCCCGAAGTCCAGACCGACGTGATGCTCTACGCCGCCATCCTTGGCGCCGTGGCCAACCTCGTGTCCCTGCTGATCCTGCGCAGCGCCCAGAAGGAAAGCCTCAATGTGCGGGGCGCCTACCTTGAGGTGCTTGGGGACCTGCTGGGATCGTTCGCCGTCATTGCCGCCGCCGTGGTGATCATGGTGACCGGGTTCCAGGCGGCAGACACCATTGCCTCCATGGTCATCGCCGTGATGATCATCCCGCGGGCGTGGCACTTGCTCCGCGACGTGGTGGACGTGCTGCTTGAGGCCACGCCCAAAGGCGTTGAAGTCCAGATGATCCGGGAGCACATCCTGTCCGTGGACGGCGTCGTGTCCGTGCACGACATCCACATCTGGACCATCACCTCCGGAGTGCCCGTCTTCTCGGCCCACGTGGTGGTGGAAGACGCCGTTCTCAGCGCACGCGGGGCGGACCAGGTGCTGGACAAGCTCGCCACCTGCCTGGGCTCGCACTTCGACACCGAACACTGCACCTTCCAGCTGGAACCCGAGAGCCACTCTGAGCACGAGTCCCACCAGCACGCCTGAGCGGTAGCGCCCACGGAGGCTGCCTCCCGTCCGGGGCTCCCGGCACGGTTCCCGCCTCCTGGGCTAGCGCGGCATGGGCTTGTCAGGGTTGGTGAGCCGGTACAGGAACGCGGCCGTCGCTTCGCGGGAAACCGCGGCCCGGGGCCGGAAGGTGCCGTCCGGATAGCCGGTGGTGATCCCTGCTGCGGCCGCCCAGCTCACTTCACGGTGGAAGGCGTCGCCGGGACGGACGTCGGTGAACGGCGCGGTTGGAGGGGCGGCATAGGCGGGCGCCCCCGCCAACGTTGTGGCGTACCGGTACAGGAACGCAGCCATGGCTTCGCGCGAAACCGGCGCCCGGGGCCGGAAGGTGCCATCGTCGTAGCCTGTGGTGATGCCTTGGCCGGCCAGCCAGGTGATCTCCTTGTAGAACATGTCTCCGGGGCCCAGGTCCTTGAAGGGCGAGACGGCGGGCGGAACAAACCAGGCCGGGGATCCCGCCTTCCGGAACAGGAAGGCGGCCATCGCGTCCCGTTGAACGGATTCCAGCGGCCTGAAGGAGCCGTCGGGATAGCCGGTGCTGATCCCTGAGTTCGAGAGCCAGCTGATCTCGTGGACGAAGGGGGCGCCCGCGGGAACGTCGCTGAAAGCCTGCCGTCCGTTTTCCACCAGGTCCACACGCGAGACTGCGGAACCGCCGTGGACGATGAAGAGTGCTGAGCCGTCGCGGGTCACCACGATGCCCGTGGGGTTCCGCCCCACCGGGAAGGTCGCCGCGACCGTTTCGGTGGCGGCGTCGAGGACAAGGACGTGACCGTTTTCGCTGCTGTCGACAACGTACGCCTTGCCTCCGTCCGGGCTGAACGCAACGGCGCCAGGTGCGCCGGTGAGCGGGATAGTGTGCGACGCCATGGTGCCGGTGTCGACAATCCCCAGGGTGCCCGGGTACATGCATCCCGTGATGTAAAGCCGGGATCCGGAGGGGTTGAGCGTCAGGTCTGAGTTGGACGTGCAGCCGGTTTCAACGGATTTTACGACCCTCCGCTCCGCGACAGAAACGACGTGGACTCCGCCCGCATACGAATCACCGACGTAGAGCGTGCCGCCGTCCGGGCTGACTGCGACCCGTCCGCCTGGCTGGCCGGGAACCGGAACCTTGGCGGTAATCGCATTCGAGGCGGTGTCGATGAACGTCACGTTGCGACCCTCGTACATGGCGCCGAAGAGCGTGCGACCGTCCGGCGAGAGCGTCAGGCGCCCGCCGCCCCGGTCAGTTTCGATGCTCGCCGTCACGGTGTTGGTCCGGGCGTCGACCACCTGGACAATGCCGGGCCCCGTGCCCTGGTTGCGGGGGTTCTGGGTATTGCCGCTGTTGGCGATGTAGAGCCGCGAACCGTCGTCGCTGAGCACAACGCCGAGGGTGCCCATGGCGCCCGGAATGGTGGCCTGGATGGCGCCGGTGGCGGCGTCCTGGACCGTGACATTTCCCGGGTTCATATACAGGAGATGGGGAACGTAGATCCTTGAGCCTGCCGGATCGACCGCCAGCGACGGCGTGAACCGGCTGTTCCCGGCGGCAGGAAACGACGCCGACACCCAGTAGCCGGAGGTCGACGCCGCCATCGGGGCGGCAGCGCCGAGCACTACCAACATCACGGCGAGGAGGACCGCAACACCCGCCGTTCCACGGCGGAGACGGACGAAGTGCTGTTGAGGACGGCGTTGTTGCACGAGAAATCCCCCTACTCGAACTGATCACGCCCCCAGTCCCCAACAGGGTAAGTCCGGCATTCACTCTGCCGCTAGCGTGCCGACTACCTGTTCTGGCCCCTCCGTTAGACGCTTTCCCCCGACACGCCGCCCCTCAATGTGACGAAATGACACTGTTGTTGTTTATGTTATTGATGTGACTAGTGTTGCCAAAGTTGCAGCTAGCCACGTAGCCTCGGGTGTGCTGGGTCTCCGCAGCGGGGCATTTACTTGTGACAATCACCGGTGAAACTTCATTCTCCTCGCTCACTCCAGCCTGACTGTTGCGAGGTTACTTGATGGGTTTGACCGGATCCGGCCGCAAAGCGGCTGTGCTGTGCACCGCCGTCGTACTCCTCGGATCCCTCGCCCTGCCGGCCGGGGCAGCGCCGCTTCCGCGGACCGCAGTGCCCGCCCTGAGCGTTCCGGCCTCGCCGGAAATCCCCTCTCCCGAAGAAATCGCGGCCGCCAAAGCCAGCGAAAGCGCGACGGCGGACCAGGTCACCAGAATCGACCGCATCCTGGCGGACGCGGCCGCCGCCCAGGAAGCAAGCTTTGCCGCCGCCATGCAGGCCAACAATGCCTACGGCGACGCCCTGGTCACCCTGGAAATCCGCCGGGATGCAGCCACGCTCGCCTCAGCGAGGGCCGCCTCCGCCGAGGCCGAACAGGCAAAAACCCGCAAGCAGGTAGGGCAGCTGGCCGGGGACCTGTACCGCAACGGCGGCCTCAACCCGGCGCTGAGCACATTTGTCAGCGGTAACGGCGAAGTGCTGAAGCAGGCCGCCACCCTGGAAGCCATCTCCGCAAGCCGCAGCCGGGCATTTGAGGCGGCCGAAAACGCCGCTTCGGCGGCCAAGTCCCTGACCGCCGCGGCGGAGGACGCCAACCGTGCCGCCGATGACGCGGCCAGAGCGGCCGAGGACCGCAAGGCTGAAGCCGAACGCGCCAACGCCGCCCAGGCGAAGGCCGTGTCCGAGGCGAAAGCCCAGCGGAACGTGCTGGTGGACCAGCTGGCAAACCTCAAGAACACTACGGTGGCACTCGAATCCGCCCGCGTCGATGCCTTGGACCGCCAGCGCGCCCAGGAACGGCTGGCGGCCGTCACCGCCGCAGCGGCCGCCCAGGCTGCGACGCAGGACTCCGGTGCACAGAACAGGCCCGCCGCACCGGCCCCTGCCGCACCCGCAGCGCCCGCCCCGGCGTCGCCGGCACCTGCTGCCCCTGCGCCGGCGAATCCGGCACCGCCTGCACCCGCCCCTCCGGCACCACCGGCTCCTGCCCCTCCTGCACCCGAGCCGGTCAACCCTGCGCCGGTGGTTCCCGCGCCGGCGCCAGCCCCCGTCCCTGCCCCGTCCCCCGGCGGCTCGAACCAGACCGCAATCTCGGTGGCACTCAGCAAGGTGGGATCACCCTATTTCTACAAATACGGCGGCTCCGGCCCGCTCGGGTTCGACTGTTCCGGGCTGGTGCAGAACGCGTTCGCCGCTGCCGGTAAATACCTTCCGCGCACGGCTGCCCAGCAGTACGCCCAGGCACCGGTGCACGTGCCGCTCTCCCAGGCGCAGCCCGGCGACCTCCTGGTCTGGGGATCGGCCCCCGATTTCTATCATGTGGGGATCTACCTCGGCGGCGGCCGCGTGGTCCAGGCCCTCAACCCGGAAGACGGCATCACGGTGACGGACCTGGCCTGGATGGCCGGAATGCAGCTCCATCCCACCGTTGCGCGGTATTAGCCGGCTTCGTACTAGGACAGCACGTCCTTGGTGATGAACCGGCCGTAGGCGAGTGCCCCGAAGACCGCGATGTAGCCGGCCTGCAGCAACGCGTTCCCGGCAAAGGAATCCCAGGCAATCGGCTGACGCAGCAGGTCTGCAAAACCGAACCAGTAGTGGCTGAACAACCAGGGGTGCAGCCACTCCAGCTGGGGCAGCTCGCCCATCACCTGGGACACCACGGATGCCACGATGGTGGCCGCCATGGCGCCCACCGGGACATCCGTCAGGGTGGACAGGAAGAGCCCGACGGCGGACAACCCCAGCAGGGACACCGTCAGGTAGGCGGCTACGAGGACCAGTCGCAGGACAGCCTCCTGGGCGGTGATCACGTCGCCAGACAGCAGCGTCACCGGCCCCACCGGAAACAGCGCCGCTCCAATGCCCGCCCCGGCCAGCGCCACGACCAACGGGGCGACGATGCAGAACGCGGCAGCGCCCGCATACTTGACCAGCAGCAACCGAACGCGGCCGGCCGGGGCCACGAGGAGATAACGCAAGGTCCCCAGGCCCGCCTCGCCCGCGATCGTGTCCCCGGCCACCACGCCCACCGTGAGCGGCAGGAAAAGCGGCACACACACCAGCAGCGCCGTCACCCCCACGAACAGCCCGTTCTGGCTGATCCTGTCCAGGAAGGCAGGCCCGCGGCCGGGCGGCACGGCCGAGGAGACCCGGACAGCGACGGCCATCAGCACGGGCACGGCGGCGAGCGCCAGCAGCATGGCCCAGGTCCGGCGCCGGCGGAAAAGTACGCTCAGTTCCGAGGCAAGCAACGGCCATCCGGAGGACGCCTTGGCCGGTGGCGTCCCCGGAGCCGCATCGCTGGCAGTCGCGGCGCCAGCGGCCACACCTTTATTGGGCAATGTCGAACCCCTCCCCCGTCAGCGCCACAAAGCGGTCTTCCAAGCTGCCCTGTTCCACAGCGAAGCCGCGCACCCGCACCCCCGCAGCCACAAGGGCGGCTACCACGGCCTCAGGCTCCACGACCTCCCCCGACTGCCCGCCGTCGCCGTAAACCAGCGCTCCATTGCTCCGACCGCCTGCCGGGGACATTCCCAGCGTCGTGAACACACCCTCGGCCAGTCTGGCGTCGGGCGTGACCAGGCGGATCCGCGTCTTGCCCGCGTCGCGCAGTTCAGCCAGCGTTCCCTGCGCCACCAGCCGCCCCGCACTCATGACCGCCGCGTGGGTGCAGATCTGCTCCACTTCGGCCAGCAGGTGGCTGGAGACGAAAACCGTGGCACCGTCCGCCGCGAGGGAACGAACCAGGGAGCGCACTTCGCGGGTTCCCTGCGGGTCCAGCCCGTTGGTGGGTTCGTCGAGCACCAGCAGTTCACGGGGCGAGAGGAGCGCGTTGGCGATGCCCAGTCGCTGTTTCATGCCGAGCGAATACGCGCGGACCTTCTTCCCGGCCGCGTGCGTCAGGCCCACGCGTTCCAGCGCGGCCTCCACCCGGGCACGCCGTGTTGACGTTGCGGCATACGGGTCTGCAGCATCGAGCCGCCGGAGATTGGCGGCCCCGGAAAGGAACGGGTAGAACGCCGGACCTTCCACCAGGGCGCCCACGCGCGGCAGGACCTCGTGGAAGCGGTCCGGCATGGCGAGCCCCAGCACACTGACGGAGCCATCCGTGGCCGCCGCGAGGCCCAGCATCATGCGGATGGTGGTGGTCTTCCCGGAGCCGTTCGGACCCAGGAAACCAAACACGGACCCCTTCGGGACGGCCAGGTCCACGCCGTCCACGGCCAGTTGATGGCCGAATCTTTTGCTGAGGCCGCGCGTCTCTATGGCCAGTTCCACGCCCCGGCCCGAGGCTGTCACCTCGCGGCGGCAGCGGTCAGCAGGCGTTCCGCGGGAACAGACCCGGCAAAGACGCGCCCGTCATCGGTCAGCAGCACATTCACGACGGCGGTGCTGAACAGCCGCCCGCCCGGCACCGCAACAGCGGCCTGCTGAAGCAGCGGATCGCTGGACACCATTGCCCCGGCTTCCGCTGACCCCGGGCTGGCAGGGAATCCAACCACGCTCTCCCAGCCGGTACCGGTCACCGTGGGCCGCGGGTGTCCGGTGTCCGGATCCCTGGAACCGGGAGCTGCCGCATCAGCAACTGCGCCGCCTTCCGTGGCGTGTCCGGGCCAGCTTTCCGTGCCATGGGCCGGCACTTCGATTTCCTTGACGGTGGCGCCCGGCGGCGGGCTGAATGCGAACAGCGAGGCGTCCGGCGCCTGGAGCGACAGGCTGGTGAATGCCAGCTTGAACGCGGGTTCTTCCTGGCCGCGGGCCTTCAGTTCGACGCTGAGCGGCAGGCCGCTCTGGCCGTCAACGGCGATGGCAATCGAACCGATCAGGGTACCTTCGGTCCGAGGCGTGAACATCAGGTTGTACGCCGCCCGGCCCGCAACAGTGACCTCCGGAAGCACTGCAATTTCAGTGGTGGGATCGGCGGCGGCAAGCAGCCGTGCAGCCAGGTCCTCCGGCGTCGGCATCACACCGTCGGTGCCGGCACCAGGATGCTTGAACTGGCTGAAATCCTTGTGCTTGCCGGCATCGGCGGGGAGGGTCAGGTGGGTGGCGGTGTTGTCCTTGGAGCTGTACAGCCACACCTGGTCTCCGCTGCGGACGGCATTGCGTTCAGCGAGGCGGTCCAGCACCTGGACCCGAACGTTGCGTGGTCCGTCCATGAAGACCCGCGCGGTGTGGGGGCCGCTCAGGAGTTCCAAGGCCGAGGCGGCGTCACTGCCGGCGGACGGCCCGGTCTTGGGCAGTTCCGGCAGGCCGATTTGGGAGGTCTGCTCCAGGGTCCCCGAGAGGGACGGAGCAGCGTGCTGCGCCACCAGCGCCAGGACTTCTTCCGGCGTTTTGGCAGGCAGGGGGTCGCCTGCGCTTGCGGGCAGGGACCCGGCCAGCGCAGCGGCGGCAATAACGGCAGGCACGGCGGCGGCAGGCATCCACCGCAGCCACTTTCTGGTCATGACAACTCCGCTCCAACATTGCAGCTTGTTGATTCCAGAGTACGCTCCGGACCCGCCCGTTACACCCCCTCGGGAGTCCGCCCGTCCTGCGGTGACCCGGGGACGGTCAGCCCGCAGCCGGCGCGACCGTGCCGGCCCCGCCGTCGAGCGTTATCACCTGGCCGGTGCTGATGGCGGAGGTGGCGTCCGGGACGCCGACGACGGCGGGAATTCCGTACTCCCGGGCCACCACCGCACCGTGGGAGTTGGGACCGCCCATTTCCATCACGAGCCCGCCGGCCGTGAGGAACAACGGCGTCCACCCGGGATCTGTCGACGGGGCCACCAGGATTTCTCCCGGTTCCAGTGCGGCGCCCTGCGGATCCAGGATGACGCGTGCCCTGGCAGTGACGATTCCCGCCGATGCCGGCGTGCCGGACAGGACACCGTCCGCGGCACCCGGCGCGGCAACCTGCAGCGCTTCGGGTTCCGTTCCGTCCGAAAGCAGCACCCGGGGAATGCGGCGGCGGGAGAGTTCGGCGTCGTAGGCCCCGCGGCGTTCCGCCACTGCCTCCCGTAGCGACGCCCCGGCCAGGCCCCGGTGCGCTTCGGCAAAGTTGAGGAAGAAGATGTCGTCGGCGTCCGCGATGCTGCCGGACGCGGCGAGTTCCGCCCCCACTGCCATGAGCTGTTTCCGGACCGAAGCCAGGCCTTCGACGATGTGGTACTTCGGCAGTTCACGCAGTCCCGCAAAGAGCCGGGTCCGCTTCAGCGCGCCCCGCACCATCCGGGCGCGGAGCCTTCCTGCCGGGCCGCCCCGGCTCCCTGCTACTGCCACCAGCCGCTCGATCTGGGCTTCCGCCTCGCGGGCGGCTTTGGCAAACTGGCGGTCCGGCGCCAGTGCCGGATCATCGAGTTTGAGGTAGTTCGCCAGGACTCCGAGGATGTGCGCGGGGTCGTCGGACCAGCGCGGCATGCCGAGGTCGATCTCCGCGACGGCCCGGTGGCCGTACCGTCCCAGGAAGCCTGCGAGCCCTGACTGCACGACGGCGGGAAGCCCGCCGTCGCGGTACCGCCGCGCCAGCTCGGGCGGGGAGGCCTCCTCAAAGATCGCGGCCGCCCCGGGGCGGGCGCGGATGTCCGTGGCGAGCTGCCAGAGGGCCAGGTCCATCTCCGTGGTCACGTTGTTGGGGAGCCCGCGGAGAACGGCCTGCAACGCGCCGGACTCTCCATCCTGCCCGGCCAACTTCCCGGCGACCGCCAGGAGCGCGAAGCCCAGGGCCGGCAGCGGCAGCACTGCCGGGACGACGGGGAAGAGCCCACCGCCGAGGATGCGTTCGGCATGGTTCAGCCGTTCCGCCGGCGTGGCGTTGGCCGGAACCACGAGGGCAGCCCGGTGCCGTGCACCGAAGGCGTCCACGCGGCGGATTGCCGCTTCCGGCCGAAGCAGCGCCCGGAGCAGCGATTCCGGGACCTTCGCCTTGGCCGCCACCGGGACCACGCGCCGGAGGAGCCGCCAGGGGGACCTGATGGTCACCGAAAACTGCGGGTCGGCGAACAGCCTGCGGAGCACCGTGGCGGACCTGGCCTCCATGATGTCGAAGACGCGGGGCACAATGGCGCGGCCCACGCTGCTGCGGACCACCGGAGTGAGGTCAACGAAAAGGCGTTGCCCTGCCTGCCGGTAGGGCGCAGGACCGTTGCGCGGCTCAGGCACCTCAAAGCCGGCCGCACGGGCGACGGAGGACGCGATCAGCCGGAAACCGGCCATCCCCATCGGGGTGAGGGGCCGTGTCAGCCCCTGGGCGAGGCTGAAGCACAGAAAGACGCGTGTTCCCTCCGGCTCCGGCAGATCGGGCCGGGGGTCCGGCAGGGGATACAGCGTGGTGATGGGGCGGGACTGCACCAGCCAGAGCTTGTCCGCGGCGTCGACGGCCCATTCAATGTCCTGCGGCACCTTGTAATGCCGTTCCGCCCGGGCGCCCAGTGCGGACAGCTCCCGGAGCTGGGCATCGCTCAGGGAAGGCCCGGAATCCGGCCCGAGAGCGATCCGCTTGGTGCCTCCCCCGGCGAGCGGCCTGATGGCGATTCCCTTGTCGCCGGGCCGCCGTTCCAGGATCTCGCTGGTGGCCGAGTCCACCACGAAGTGGTCCGGATTCACCGCCCCGGAAACCACGGCCTCGCCCAGTCCGGGACTGGCATCGATGACGGCCTCATGGCGCCGTCCCGTCACCGGGTTCGCGGTGAACAGGACCCCCGCCACGGCGGCATCCACCATGCGCTGGACCACCACCGCGAGCGCCACAGTTGACGGGTTGATCCCGTGCGTGGCCCGGTAAGCCACCGCACGGTCCGTCCAGAGCGACGCCCAGCACTGCCGGACCGCCTTAAGGACGGCGTCGGCGCCCACCACATTCAGGTACGTGTCCTGTTGCCCGGCGAAGCTCGCGAAGGGCAGGTCCTCGGCCGTCGCCGAAGACCTCACGGCCACCGGAACGTCCGCCCCCATCGCCGCATAGGACTCCCGGACGGCGCCGGCAATCTCCGGCGGAATGTCCGCGCGCAGGATGAGTTCCCGTGCCCGGGAAGCCAGCCCGGCAAGGGCCGCCAGCTCGTGGGCTCCGGTGCCGGCCAACGCGCCATGCACGTCTTCGAGCCCTGCCGGACCCACCGCCTGCCGGTAGGCGTCCGTGGTCAGGCAGAAGCCCGGCGGAACGGGCAGCCCGGCGCGTGTGGTTTCGCCCAGGTTGGCGGCCTTGCCGCCCACCCGCAGCAACATTCCGGCGTTGATGTCCGCCAGGTTCAGCACCAGCCCGTCCGCCGGTGAATCCGGACTGGTGGCCTGGTTCACCGCTGGCCTCCTGGGGTATGCGCCGGCCGGACTGACTGGAAAGTCAGGACGGGGGTTACGCTGCGCCGAGCATGGGCCCGAAGCTGGGACGGTCCGCGAGCCGAGGGTCGTCCCGGTCCGGAACCACCAGTACCGGGCCCTTGGCATGATGCAGGATTCCGTCCGACGTCGAGCCCAGCAGCATTCCGGTGAAACCGCCGCGGCCGCGCGTTCCCACTACCACCAGTTCCACGTGCCGGCTGGCTTCAACCAGCACGTCGATGGGGGAACCGTCCACGATGCGGGTCTCCACGTTCAGCTTGGGGTAGTGGCTCTTCAGCCAGGCCACACCGGCGTCGAGCTGGACGCGGATGTCGGCAAACAGGGCCTCCCGGTCCATGGGCGCCGGGACCCACGCCAGTGAACCGCTGTATTGCGGCACGGCGCACACAACACGAAGCGGCGCTCCGAGGCGTATGGCCTGGTCCGCGGCCTCCAGGACGGCAATCCGGGCCTGCTCGGAACCGTCAACGCCCACTACAACAACGTTTTCCACCGGCTGGTGCCCGGACTTGGCCTGTTCGGCTTTGACGTGCTTGTCGTCGGTGGTCTCGCCCAGGCGGTCCGCGCAGATCAACGGCACGGTGACCGTGGGGCACTTCGCGTGTGCCGGGAGTGCGCTGCTGACCGAGCCAAGGAGCCTGCCAACGAAGCCGCCCCGGCCGCGGGTGCCGAATACCAGCAGCTCGGCGGTTTCGGACATTTCCAGCAACACACCGGAGGCGTCCCCGTTCTCCACGGAGGCGTCCACGTCGATGTCGTAGGGGGCCACCTTGTCCAGGGCCTGCTTGAGGATTGCCTCCGCACCTTCGCGGATCACCGAGTCGTCCACGGTGGCATAGCCGCCGTCCAGGCCGGACGCTGCAAAGATCGGCACGGAGTATGCGGTCACGATATGCAGGGGGCGATGCCGGCGCTCAGCTTCCCGGGCGGCCCAGACGAGGGCGCACTGGCTGTGGTCGGAACCGTCCACGCCCACCACAATCCCCTCGGGGGCGGCAGAACCGCCGTCGTCATCCCTTGACGGGTGCACCTGATCTCGGCCCATGGGGTCCGCCTCCTCGCGATACTGCCTGATGTTGCCGCTATTCTGCCAGAAGTGGGCGTCCGCCGCGTGAACCGGACGCCGGGGCCCGCTTATGGCTGCAAATCCGCTCTTTCAGCCCACTATTCTCGTTTGCCGGACAGGAAGCAAGCGCCCCAAAAAGGGTGCCCCAGCGGCTTCCACAGAGGCGGTTTACGTCCAAGCCAGCTCCCACTTTTAACCTCTCGGAAACATAGAGATCCCACCTCCGATCAGCCGAATCACAAGTGTGAGATTGTGGGGGTAGCCAATGTCCGGCAAGGGCTATCCAGAGCTCCAAAAGTTCTGTATTGTCGAGGCGTTGCGAAACTGAGATATGTGTTTCAGAACACACTGACAGCTTCACGCGCGGCGGCCGGACTTTGGGGGTTACGGAACGTGCAGGGGAACGAGGCCTGCACAGTGAACCATTCGAGGAGGAACGAGCAGTGTCGAGCATGCCAATTTATGGTGGGACCGAGCAGACCACTACGGTGATCATCGGCTCAGGGCTTCCGGGCCTGGCGATCGCCAGCGAGCTCCGGCGGCGCGGCGTGGACTCCATCACCGTGGATGCGCTCGAAACCCTGGGCGGAATCCAGTCCGCCAATACCGTGTCCCTGCCCCGCTGTGACGCGCCCAACTCAGCCACCCTGCAGGAGCGGAACGAAATCCTGCGACACCTCAGGAACTACGCCAGCAGCCACAACCTCGACATCCGCAACAACACCCGTGCCGTCCAGTTGAACCTGCTGGGCACCGGCCTCTCCGAGCCTCCCGTGCACCAGTGGGCAGTCCACACGCCGGACGGCGTCCTGCTGGCACATCATATTGTCCTGACCCGGGGCGCGCACAGCCAGCTGCGCCGCATGCTCGCGGACCTGGGACTGACACTGGGGCAAAACCTGGCGGCCGCCATGCGGGCCATCGGAATGTACCTCGTGGGCGTCGGGGAACTCATCGCTCCCACACCCAAGGAAGTGCTCCGCCAGGCCAAGGTTGTGGGGCAGGCGATTTCCGCCAAGGTCTATCCGGACAGTGTCCCGTCAGTGCTCACCGGAAGCTTCGCCGCGCTGCCGGCCCCGGCCCTGCTGAACTGACCGCGTTTATCGCCCGATCACGGCGCCGGCTGCCCGGCCCTCAACTGCGCGTCCTGGCCTACTGCTCCCCGGCGGCGTCGTCCGCCCCGTCGTCAGTGGACTTGAGGTTTCGTTTCGCCAGCACGCCCAGGGCCACGAGGATGCCCAGGGCCGTTCCGGCGAAAAGTACCAGGCTCCAAGGGAACGGCTCCGAGGCGTCAGGCGCCGGCTCAGGCGCCGTGGTGGTGCCGGGCTGCGCGGTGCCGGCCGTGGGGACCCCCGCCGCAGTCGTCGAACTGCCCGCCGAACTGCCCGGCGTTGAGCCGGTGGCGCCGGAACCCGGCGCAGCGACGGTGGCGGTGAAGGTGAAGGTGCCCTCGATCGGATGCGAATCGGAGCTGACCACACGCCACACCACAGTGAACTCTCCGGCCGGCGCACCGGGCCGGAGCTTCTGCGACGCCACGTTGTCCACGATCTCCACCGGGCCCTCTGCCCAGTTGGTGCCCGCGGCATCCTTCACCTGGAACTGTGAACCGAGGGCCAGCGGGTCCCTGTTGAAAGTTACGGAAACCTTCTCCGGCGGAGTGGCCACGGTGGAACCCTGGGCCGGGCTGCTGGACTCAGCGGCGTCGTGGGCTGAGGCGGGCGCAGCTGCGGCCAGCACGGCGGCCGTGAAAAACAGTGCCCCGATGAGGGCGCTCAGCAGGTGGCGGATGGAACGCATGCGGGGCTACTCCTGTGTGTTGGCTTCCTTACAGACTAGGCGAAATCGCGGCGTCGCAACCCGGGAACCTACTAGGATTCAAGTAATCCCCAACACTCTCCCCCGGAGGACTAATGCTTAAGCAGGGCTCTGCACTGGACCGGTACTTCAAGATTTCCGAACGGGGGTCAAACTACTCCCGCGAGATCCGCGGAGGCTTTGCCACGTTCTTCGCCATGAGCTACATCGTGGTGCTGAATCCCCTGATCCTTTCCGGCCCCGACTCCAGCGGCACAACCCTGGGCTTCCCGGCCGTCGCCGCCGTCACTGCTTTTGCCGCGGGCATCCTGACCATCCTCATGGGCGCCTGGGCAAAGCACCCGTTCGCCATGGCCACCGGGCTGGGCGTCAACGCTTTCGTGGCTGTTACTGTCGCCACGAATCCGGGCCTGACCTGGCCGGACATGATGGGCCTGGTTGTCCTCTCCGGCGTCACCATGCTGATCCTGGTCCTCACCGGTTTCCGGACCGCCGTGTTCAAGGCTGTTCCGGATGGCCTCAAGACGGCCATCGTGGTGGGCATCGGCCTGTTCATCGCCCTGATCGGGCTGGTCAACGCCGGCTTCGTCCGCCGTATCCCGGATGCCGCCGGCACCACTGTCCCGGTGGGCCTTGGCTTCGACGGCAAGCTCCTGGGCTGGCCCACCCTGGTGTTCGTCTTCGGACTCATCCTGACCATCGGCCTGCTGGTCCGCAAGGTCAAGGGCGCCATCCTCATCGGCATCATCGCCTCCACCATTCTGTCCGTCATCCTTGAATTCACCCTGCACATCGGCCCCAGCTTCGACGGCAAGAACTTCAACCCGCAGGGCTGGTCCCTGGTGGCACCGAAATTCACCGAATGGGCTGCACCCGACCTGTCACTGATCGGCAAGGCCAACCCGATCGGCGCGTTCGAACACCTCGGCTTCGTAGCCGCGACGCTGCTGGCCTTCGTGATCCTGCTCAGCATCTTCTTCGACGCCATGGGCACCATGGTGGGCCTGGCCAACGAAGCCGGCACCGTGGACAAGGACGGCAACATCCCGGACGTGGACCGCGTGCTGCAGGTGGACGCCCTCGGCGCGATCGTGGGCGGCGGTGCGTCCGTTTCCTCCAACCAGATCTATGTGGAATCCGGCGCAGGCATCGGCGAGGGCGCACGCACGGGCCTGGCCTCGATCGTCACCGGACTGCTGTTCCTGGTGGCCATGTTCTTCACGCCGCTGATCAACCTGGTCCCGTTCGAGGCCGTGGCCCCCGCCCTCGTGGTGGTGGGCTTCATGATGGTTTCGCAGGTGGGCAAGATCGACTGGCAGGACTGGGGCATCGCGATTCCCGCATTCCTGACCTTCACCCTGATGCCGTTCACCTACTCCATCGCCAACGGCCTGGGCGCCGGCTTCATCGCGTACGTGCTGATCCGCACGTTCCAGGGCCGGGTGCGCGACATCCACCCGCTGATGTGGGCCGTTGCCGCCGCGTTCCTGCTGTTCTTCGGCATCGGGCCCATCGAGCAGGCGCTCGGTATTCACTAAATCTCGGCGCCGTTTAAGCAGGGTGTCCGGGATTCGGGACAGTCCGACGGCGGCGGGGCTGGTTTTCGGGGCTCCGCTGCGGTGAGCTTGGAGTATGCCTCACACAGCCCTCACAGTCGACATCCCGCCGCTCACGTGGAGGGGCCGTTTCGACGGCGACGCCGCCGAGCACCGCCGCTGGTGGCAGGCGGTCACGCCGTACCGCCACGAAACTGCCGCGCCGCAAAGCCTTGAACCTGGCCGTCGTCCCGCCGTCATTCTCGGTTTCAGCAGCGATGCCGGCGTGCTGCGCAACAAGGGCCGGGTGGGTGCCGCCGCTGCCCCCGCCGCCATCCGGGCCGCTCTCGGTCCGCTTGCGTTCCACCTCCCGCGCGAGGTGTTCGACGCCGGTGATGTCACCGTCAAGGACAATGCGCTGGAGGCCGGCCAGGCCCGCGCCGGGCTGGCCGTTTCTGAAATGCTCGACGCCGGCAACCTCACCGTGCTGCTGGGCGGGGGCCATGAGACCGCGTTCGCCAGCTACCTTGGTGTGGCCGGTTCCGAAGCCGTCCGCGGAGGGAAGCGCCTGGGGGTACTTAACCTCGACGCGCACTTCGACCTTCGGGAAGCACCTGAACCGTCCTCGGGCACGCCTTTCCTCCAGATGGCGCGTGCGGAGGAAGCCGCCGAACGCGCACTGAACTACGCCGTCGTCGGGATCTCCGAGCCCAACAACACCCGCGCGCTCTTCAAGACCGCTGACCGGCTGGGCGTGAAATACCTTCTCGACGAGGACTGCACTGCCGAAGCAACCCGGCAGTTCGTGGCCGACTTCCTGGACACCGTGGACGTGCTTTACCTGACCATCGACCTGGACGTGCTGCCCGCAGCAGTCGCCCCGGGAGTCAGCGCGCCCGCGGCGTTCGGGGTACCCCTGCCCGTGATCAGCTCCGTGTGCCGCCAGGTGGCTGCCAGCGGGAAACTGCTGCACCTGGACGTGGCCGAACTGAACCCGAAGTTCGACATCGACCAGCGCACGGCCAAGGTTGCCGCGCGGCTGGTCAACACGCTGCTGGGTTAGGAGCGTCGCCTGCCGTCAGTCCCGGAAGGTGACGACGGCGGTGGCCCACGGTCCCAGCGTTACCGCCAGGGCGCCGTCGTCCGCTGATGATGCCTCCGCCGGCGCCGCCTGCGCCCGGGCGCCCGCGGATGCCCCGATGACCGTCACGTCAGCCGCCGCCGAAGCAGTTCCCTCGGGAAGCGTGAGGCGAACTGCGGCCTCCCGCGGACTGAGGTTGCCCAGGAACAGTTGCAGGCCGGCGGCCGACTGCACCGGATAGACCGTCACGGGGTTTGTCCCGTGGGGCCGGTGTGACAGTGCGGGAGCGGAGCCCAGCACCGGGGCGCCCTTGCAGGCAGCGAGCCTCTGCAGCAGCTCCCCTGCCGGGTTGAGCGTGCCGTCTGCCCCGATGATGCCGCGCGGCCGGCCGGCTTCGAAGTACGTCACGGAGGCGACGCCGTCCACGGTGAGGGCAGCGAGGCTGGCGAGGGTCCAGGCCGCGGTGAAGCTGTGGTTCTGGAGCTCGTCTCCCCCGGCCTCCTGGTCCGGGGCGTGAAGCCTGGGTTTCAGCGTGATGGGTCCGACGTGCACGGGACGCCCGTCACCCAGCTTCAGGGCGTTGGCCGCGGCGAGCCGCTGCACAGGGACAGTCTCCACAATGTGTGGAACCTCCGTGCTGTGGACCTGCGGCGCCAGGCTGAAGGTCAGGGCGTCGGCGTCCTGCGGAACGGGGCTGCCGTCACTGCTGCCTGCAATCCAGCGGTTGAGTTCGGTGAAATGTGAGCGCGTGCCGGCCAGAAGCTGTCCGCTGAAGCCCGACTCGTCCAGCGATGCCTTCAGCGCGCCAAACGCTGCCGGGTCAGTGCACTGCGTCCCGGGGTGGAACAGGGCAAGACGGACGATCCGCGAGAGTTGACCTCCCAAGGCGCCCCTGAGAGCCTCCGCAACGCCGTCGGCTGATTCGGACACGACCCGCACGTCCAGTGCAGCGCCGTGGCGGTCCGCCTCCTTGGTTGCGGCGGCAAGCTTGCCTGGCCAGAGTTCCCGGGGCTCGTAGAGTTCCACCAGGACGGCGTCGAGGCCGGGGAGCCGTGATCCTTCCCCGATGTTTCCGGCGGCCGCTTGCGTTGAGTCCGCTTCCGTTGAGTCCACGGACAGGGCCAGCGCCGGAACGGTTCCCGCGGGCTCGCCCACCGTGAAGGCCGCTTGCTCGTGGCTTTCGCTGAGGGGGTTGTCCGGCGTCTCGATGCTGAGGGCTTCGATGCTGACCGACTGCTGCACGGTGTCCTCAGCGGCAACGTCCACCGGGATGGGCAGCGCGGACGGGGTGCTGTACGTCTTGAAGGAACCGTCGCTCCAGTTCCGCTGGTCCTCGGTCTCGAAGATGTCGCCGGAGAAGCCAAGGTCAAAGGCGGTGCCGGCGTCGGCCCATTCCAGCGAAGAAATGTCCGTGAAGACCAGGTCCGGCCTGATATCCGTGGGGAAGGCCCCGCTGGTGGCGGTGCCGTCCGGGGACACCACGTTGACGTCCCGTCCGGCTTCACTGGTGGGATGGAGGACCACCAGGCCGATCCGGTTGCGCCGGAACGCCGTTTTCGCCCGGCCGGAGAAGGACACTTCGACCGTGGCCGGGGTGATCCGGAGCATCAGCATGCCTTCGTACGCCGGGCCGGTGCCCGGCGCCCCCGGACCTTCCGCTGCGCCGGGTGCCGCGTAGTCAACGTGGATCCGGAGGCTGATGCCGTCGTCGTCCTTCAGCTCCGCGACATCCCGGACCGACGGCGCAAAGGTGCGCCATTCGTGGTCCCGCACCACCGCCTTGATGGCACGGAGGACGGGGCGGCCACCGTAGCTGATGTTTGCCAGTTCGTCCCCGATCAGCTCCGCTGTCCAGACGCCCACTGCAAGCTTGCGGATCTGCGGATCAAGGCGCTGTTCGAGCGGCGGGCGCTGGTCGGCAACCGCGTCGGCGGACACTTGGGCGGGCAGTGTTGCGGAGTGCTCGGTAGACACGGGAGGCTGCTCTCTGGTGGCTGGTGACTGCGCCCAGCTGACCCCGGGCCGGTCCTGTGGACTTGACGATATCGGATGAGGCGCGGGGGCTCAATGGCCGTCCACGAGCACTTACCGGGCGGCGTCGTAACCGGCGAGCAGGCGGCGGGACGCGGTGCCCATATGGGAAGCCATGGCATCCGTGACCGCCGCGGCGTCGCGCGATTCGAGGGCCGCGAAAATAGCCCGGTGCTCCGCGAGCGCCGCGGCGGCATGGCCTTCGTCCGTCAGCGCACGGTCAACCCAGATCCGCAGCAGCGAGCGGATGCTCTGCAGGAGCTCCTGCAGCACCTGGTTTCCGGAGCTGGCGGCGATTTCCTTGTGGAAGGCGGCGTCAGCTTCGACGAAGGCCGCCAGGTTGCCCAGGTTCTTCTCCATCGAGTCGAGGTTGGCGCGCATGCGCTCCAGGGCTTCTTCGGTAATCCTCATCGCAGCAAGTTGCACCGCCTGAACCTCCAGGCCGCTGCGCAGCTCAACGAGTTCGCGGGTACGCGGCTCGCCCAGCATGAGGCCCCAGCTGAGTGTCCGCGGCAAGAGCTCCGAGACGCCGTCGCGCAGGTAAGTTCCGGATCCCGGACGGACGATCACGATGCCCAGGATTTCCAAGGCGGCAAGTGCCTCGCGCACGGCCGAACGGCCTACCCCGAGCGAAGCGGCCAGCTGGCGCTCGGCCGGAAGACGGGTTCCGGGCGCAATGTCGCCGCTGGTGAAGTAGGCCATTAGCCTCTCCGCCACCTCGGAGACGACAGAGCCCTGCCCCATGGAACCGAGCGCGGCACTGATTTTGGCCGACGAGGCGGCGGAGTTTGCGGACACATTCACAGCGTAGCAACCGGACGCGGCAGCGCCGACAGAGCCTGCCCTCAACCCTTTGGAATTAAATCAGTCAACCGGTTGACCAATTTGCGCTTTCAGCCGTATGGTGGAAGTCACAGGCCTAGCCCCGCTTGATACGCCCCCGCCGCTAAGCCTCGAAACCAGCCCCACGCCTCCAGCGCAGGATGCGGCCGGGACATCAACATCTAGGAGTCAACGTGGACACCACACAATCGGTGGTCGAAAAATCTGCAATCAGGAAAGTGGCAATCCGGCTGGTGCCGTTCGTCGCCCTGATGTTCTTCATCAACTACCTTGACCGGACGGCCATCTCCTTTGCCGGCCCCAACGGCATGAACAACGATCTGGCCCTTTCGGCGGCTCAGTTCGGGTTCGCCTCCGGCGTCTTCTTCATCGGCTACATCCTGCTCGAGATCCCGAGCAACCTGGCACTGCACAAGTTCGGCGCCCGCCGCTGGCTCGCCCGCATCATGGTCAGCTGGGGCATCGTCTCCCTGCTGTTCACCTGGGTGGGCAACGTGGAACAGCTCTACGTACTGCGTTTCATCCTGGGCGTGGCAGAAGCCGGCTTCTTCCCCGGCGCCATCCTCTTCCTGAGCCTCTGGGTTCCGTCCCGGCACCGCAGCAAGATCCTCGCCCTCTTCTACTTGGCCCAGCCGCTCACCACCGTGATCGGTGCCCCGCTGGCCGGCCTCCTCATCCAGCAGCACGGACTCTTCGGACTCGCCGGCTGGCGCGTCATGTTCTTCGGCGTCGCCATCCCCGCCATCATCGTTGGCATCGTCGCCTGGTTCTACCTGGCTGACTCCCCCGCCAAGGCCAAGTGGCTGACGCAGGAGGAAAAGACCTGGCTGACCGGTGCACTGGAGCAGGAAAAGAAGGAAACCGCCGCCAGCAACAGGCACGTCAGCGTCCGCACAGTCTTCGGCAACGGCCGGGTCTGGATGCTCTCGGCAATCTACTTCGGCTTCATCTACGGCCTGTACGCGCTCGGGTTCTTCCTGCCCACCATCATCGCGGGCTTCGAAGGTATCTACGGAACCAAGTTCGACGTCTTCCAGAAGGGCCTGATCACCGCAATTCCGTACCTGCCCGCGGCGTTCGCGCTGTACTTCTGGTCCAAGGACGCCACCAAGCGCGGCGTCAGGACCTGGCACATCGCACTCCCCGCCCTCATTGGCGGCCTGAGCATCCCGCTGGCACTGTTCGCCGGCTCGCCGGCAGCAACCATCGCAGTCATCACCATCACTGCGATGTCCATCTTCGCCGCCCTGCCCAACTTCTGGACGGTACCCACCCAGTTCCTCACCGGCGCAGCGGCAGCCGCAGGCATCGCCCTGATCAACACCGTGGGCAACCTGGCCGGCTTCAGCGCCGGGTACGTCACCGGCTGGCTCAAGGACCTCACCGGAGGGTACACGGTGCCAATGTTCGTCGTCGGCGGCTTCATGCTCCTGTCCTCCATCCTCATGGTGGTGCTGAGCCGCTCCGGCAAGGTCAGCGAAGGCGTCCCGGTCGAGGCACTGGACCCGGCAGGAGCCGGACACCGCTCCGAGCCGTAGGCACGACCTCAACGCCTTTCTTCAACTAACCGGTGGTGGAGCCTGTCGGGACCGATCCGACAGGCTCCACCACCGGGGCCAGCCAATACTCCAGGAGCTTTCCCATGACCCGCCTGTTCAATGAACCAGCAGACTTCGCTGACGAGATGATCGAAGGCTTTGTTGCCTCCCACGGCCGCTGGGTGAAGCGCGTCTCCGGCGGCGTCGTCCGCAACACCAGGAGCACACCGGACACGGCGGCGCTGGTGATCGGCGGCGGCTCCGGCCACTATCCGGCGTTCGCCGGCCTGGTGGGGCAGGGCCTGGCACACGGCGCCGCCATGGGCAACCTGTTCGCGTCCCCCTCCGCCCAGCAGATCTACCACGTGTCCAAGGCCGCCAACAACGGCGGCGGCGTGCTGCTGGGCTACGGCAACTACGCCGGCGACGTCCTGCACTTCAACCAGGCACAGGACCGCCTCCGCGAGGAAGGCATCGACTGCCGCAGCATCGCCGTCACCGACGACGTCTCCTCCGCCCCGCCGGCCGAACGCGCCAAGCGCCGCGGCATCGCCGGAGATCTCACCGTTTTCAAGGTGGCCGCCGCGGCCGCCGAGGCCGGCTACTCGATGGACGACCTCGTCGCCATCGCCGAGCGCGCCAACGACCGCACCCGCTCCTTCGGAGTGGCCTTCACCGGCTGCACCCTGCCGGGCGCCGATCACCCGCTGTTCTTCGTCCCCGAGGGCCGGATGGCCGTGGGCATGGGCATCCACGGTGAGCCCGGCATCGGCGAGGCAGACATCCCGACGGCGGACGAACTCGCCGAACTTCTGGTCGCCAAGCTCCTCACCGAGATCCCCGACGGCTTCGAGGCGTCAGCCGGTGCCCGCGTTGTCCCCATCCTGAACGGACTGGGCAGCGTTAAGTACGAAGAGCTGTTCGTGGTCTACCGCCGCGTCGCCCGGCTCCTGGCTGAAGCCGGCCTCGAAGCCGTGGACCCGCAGGTGGGCGAACTCGTGACCAGCTTCGACATGGCCGGCACCTCCCTGACCCTGTTCTGGCTCGACGACGAACTCGAGACCCTCTGGAACGCCCCCGCCGATGCCCCGGCCTTCCGCCGCGGAGCGGTCACTGCCGAAGCGTTGGACGCGTCTGCCGGAAGCACAGACAACAGCGAGCTTGCCGACGTCGAACTTTCCATCCCTGAGGCCACGCCGGATTCCCGCGCCGGTGCCGTCCGGGTCCTGGCAGCGCTGGGGGCCGCCAAGGCAGTGGTGGACGCCAACGCCGACGAGCTCGGCCGGATCGATGCCATCGCCGGCGACGGCGACCACGGCATCGGCATGGAACGCGGCGTCCGCGCCGCCGTCGACGCCGCACGCGACGCCGTCGCCCGCGGTGCCGGCTCAGCCACCACCCTGCACTTCGCCGCGGACGCCTGGGCCGACAAGGCCGGCGGAACGTCCGGCGCGCTCTGGGGCATGGCCCTTCGGGCCGTCGGTGACGCGGTGGGCAACACGGAAACGCCCGACGCCGGGGCTGTCGCCGCCGGAGTCGCCGGCGCTGCCTCCGCGATCATGGACTTCGGCAAGGCCAAACCCGGGGACAAGACCCTGGTGGACGTCCTGGTCCCGTTCCGCGACGCCCTGGCTGCCGGCGTGAATGCCGGGCAGTCCCTCACCGAAGCCTGGGGCGCCGCCGCCACGGTTGCGCAGCAGGCCGCCGAAGACACCGCCCGGCTGCTGCCCCTCATGGGCCGTGCCCGCCCGCACGCCGAGAAGAGCCTCGGCACCCCGGACGCCGGGGCGGTCTCCATGGCACTGATCGTCCGGGCAATCCACAACACTTTCGCGGAGTCGAAAGCTGCAGCGAACACCGCCGCCCAGAACAAAACTGTTAAGGAGAACGCATGAGCGCCAAACTGCGCCTGGTCATCGGGTCCGACGACGCCGGATTCGAATACAAGGAAGCCCTGAAGGCTGACCTGGAGGCCTCCGAGCTGGTCGAATCCGTAACCGACGTAGGGGTGGATGCCACCAGCCACACGCCCTACCCGTCCGTGGCCATCGCCGCCGCCGAACTCATCGCCGCAGGCAAGGCCGACCGCGCCCTGCTGGTCTGCGGCACCGGCCTCGGTGTGGCCATCGCCGCGAACAAGGTCCCCGGCGTCCGCGCCGTCACCGCGCACGACAGCTTCTCCGTGGAACGCTCCGTCCTGAGCAACAACGCCCAGGTCCTCACCTTCGGCCAACGCGTCGTCGGACTGGAACTCGCCCGCCGGCTCGCCCGCGAATGGCTCACGTACACCTTCGACGAGACCTCCGCCTCGGCCGAAAAAGTCACCCTGATTAAGGACTATGAAGGTGTCACTTCCTGCTAGCACAGCAACAAAACCGAAGGCCATCATCGGCGTCAGCCTGAAGCTGTACTTCGGCTACCAGCGCTCAGTGGACTACTGCCGCGACGTGGCCGCCATCGCGTTCGCGCACCCCGCAGTCCAGAGCGGCGACATCGAACTCTTTGTACTGCCCTCCCTTCCGGCACTGCCCGAAGCGGCCCGCATCCTGGGCGCGGCCGGTGCCGCCGCCGGAGCCCAGGACATCTTCTGGGAAGACGAAGGCGCGTTCACCGGCGAGGTGGGCGGCAGGACCGTGGCCGAAGTCGGCGGCCGCTACGCCGAAGTCGGACATGCGGAACGCCGCCGGATCTTCGGCGAGGACGACGGGATCATCGGGCTCAAGACCGCCGCCGCGTACCGCAATGGCCTCACCCCGGTCCTGTGTGTGGGCGAACTGCAGCAGGGATCCATCGAGGAAGCAGTCGCCCGGTGCACGGCCGAGATCGATGCCGCGCTCAACCGCGCGCAGTCCCTTGGACCGGCGGCCCGCACCATCGTGGCGTACGAGCCCCAGTGGGCCATCGGCGCCCCGGAGCCGGCAACCCCGGAATACATCAGTGCCGTCATTACCGGTCTGGATGCGCACCTGCGTACTCTGCCCGGACAGGCGGACAGCCGGGTAATCTACGGCGGCAGCGCCGGACCCGGCCTGATCACGGAACTGGACTCCGCCGTCGCCGGTCTCTTCCTGGGCCGGTTCGCGCATGCTCCAAAGGCACTGAAGACCATCCTGGACGAGGCCGCCGCACGGCTGGGCCTGCTGGCCGGAACGGCGGCCAGAGCATGAGCTCAGCAATCGGCCTCAGCAGCTACGCCTTCTTCTGGCAGCTCTCGGACCAGGTCTCCGAACCGCTCAGCATCCACCAGGCCCTGGAACGCACCGCGGCCCTGGGCGTGGATCTGTTCCAGATCTGCGACTACGCCCCGCTGGAAGCCATGACGGACGCCGAACTCGAAGCCGTGCGGGCCACGGCGGACCGCCTTGGCCTTTCCCTGGAGCTCGGCACCAAGGGCATCCGTCCGGAGCATCTCAGGAGATTCCTACACATCGCCGGCATCCTGTGCTCGCCCCTGCTGCGGACCATGTTCAACGGCCCGGACCACACGCCCACTGCGGAGGAAGCGGTGGCGATCTTCACGGAAGTCCTGCCGGAGTTCCAGTCCGCCGGGGTGAAGATCGCGGTGGAGACCTACGAACAGGTTCCCACTTCCCGGATCCTGGATGTCATCCGCGGAGTGGACAGCCCCTACCTCGGCATCTGCAGCGACCCGGCCAACACGGTGGCGGCGCTGGAGATGCCCCGTGAGGTGATCGACGCCGTCGCGCCTTACGTCCTGAACATGCACATCAAAGACTTTGCGTTCAGCCGCAAGGAGGGGTGGGTCGGGTTCACGTACTCCGGCGCTCCCCTCGGCGAAGGCCTTCTCGACTATGACTACATGGCCGGGAAGTTTCAGCCCAAAGAAAGAAGCATCAACCAGATCGTCGAACACTGGCTGCCGTGGCAGGACTCCGAGGCGGAAACCATCCGCCTCGAAAACCAGTGGACCCGGCAAAGCATCGATTTCCTAAGGAGCAAGTGAAATGTCAGCAGAACAATTGACCGTCGCCGTCATCGGAGCCGGTGGGAAAATGGGGATGCGCGTTTCCCGGAACCTCCAGAAGAGCGCCCACACCGTTTTCTACAGCGAGAACTCCCCCGCCGGCCAGGACCGGGTCCGCGCCGAAGGCCGTGGGATCACCTCCACCGACGACGCCGTCAATGGCGCCGACGTCGTGATCCTCGCCGTCCCGGACACCGTCCTGGGCGTCGTATCCGAAGGCGTGGTCCCCCAGATGAAGGCCGGTGCGATCCTGCTCACCCTGGACCCCGCCGCCGCCTACGCCGGGCTGCTGGCCAAGCGCGACGACGTGGTCCAGGCCGTTGCCCACCCGTGCCACCCGTCCGTGTTCCTGGAGCGCACCACCAAGGAAGAGTGGGCCGACACTTTCGGCGGCGAGGGCGCCCCGCAGAACGTGGTTGCCGCGATCGACGGGGACGCACCGGCAGCGAGCCGCGACTCGGCCGAGGCCGTCATCCGCACCATCTACGCGCCCGTCATCGACGTCCACTGGGTCACCGTGAAACAGCTCGCCATCCTCGAACCCACCCTGGTGGAAACCGTGGCCTGCATGATCGGCACCCTGCTCAACGAGGCGCTGCACGAGACCGTGCACACCGCCGGCGTGCCGGAGGAAGCCGCCAAGGCCATGCTGTTCGGTCACGTTCAGATCGCCCTGACCAACGCCCTCCGTGGTTCCAACCCGTTCTCCGAGGCCTGCGAAATCGCCATCCAGTACGGCAAGGACACCATCATCAAGGACGACTGGAAGAAGATCTTCGACGACTCCGAGCTTGACGGCGTCATCGCCAAGATGCTGAAGCTGGACGCCGTCAGGCGCTAGGCGGATCCCCGCTGCCAGTAGCGGACAGCTGTCCCCGCACCGCTCCCGCGGGGCGGGGACAGTTCGTTGAGTCACCGCCCGGGTGGGAGGGTCAGTGCGGAGGCGGCCCGGAAGTAATCGCCTGGCGCAACAGTGCCTGCGCGGACCACCGCATGGATGCCACCGCCTGCTCCCGCGTGAGTCCGCCGATATCCGTGAGCCAGACCAGGGCCTCGATGCCAATAGCGCTGCGGATGGTCAGCGCCAGTGCCCGCATGGCCGCCGGCGACCAGGTGCTCCGGAGCGGGTGCAGGGATTCCTCGATCCAGGCGATGGCCCGCCCCTGCCGCAACGGCAGCGGCGAATCCTCTTTGGCCTCTTCAAGAGAAAGCCGGAGCATGGTGCGCTGTTGCGCCTCAGTCCGGACGATCAGTTGCGTGAATTCGAGCACGACGGCGTCCAGCCGGGCGGCGGGATCGTCCGGGGCGTCCGGCGGCAGGAGGGACGTTCGCGCGGTCTCCGGATGCGCGGCGGCCAGCAGCTCACGCTGGCCCGGAAAATACCGGTAGGCGGTGCTCCGGGCGACGCCTGCAGCAGCAGCCGCGTCATCCACTGTGGGAGTGTGGCCGGCAGCCACTGCCTCCCGGGCGGCCGCCACCAGTGCGTCGAACGTCCGTTGCTTCTGGCCCGTTCGCCCGCCAGCCTGGTAGGGGGTTGACATGGACCTTATGGTACTCCAGTCTTGTTATGGGACATCAGTCCCATAAGCTTCTCAGTGAAGAGAGAGCCCCATGGACGCAACCGGCAGTCCCGCGATCAACTCCGTAGCCATCAACCCCATCATCCGGGGACGGGAGGAAGGCGAACGGCGCTGGTTCTTCGGCGGCGGAGTGCACATCTGGAAAGCCAAGGCCGAGGAGACCGGCGGGGCCTTCATGATGTTCGAAGACCAGATGTCCGGCGGCAAGATGACGCCGCTGCACACACATCCCGATTCGGACGAAACCATGTTCATCCTGGAAGGCGAGATCCTGGTTCACATGGACGGAAGAGAACACCGGGTCGGCGAGGGCGGCCTGATGGTCGCGCCCCGAGGTGTCCCCCACGCTTTTATGGTGACGTCCCCCCACGCCCGGATGCTTTGTTTGCATACACCGGGATGCTGCCAGGCTTTCTACTGGGATGCGAGCACGCCACTGGACGCCGGGGCCGGGGGCGGCGCCGTGGATTTCGGCAAGGTGCAGGAGTCCGCGCGCAGGAACGGCGGGATTGTGCTCCTGGGGCCGCCACCCTTCGGATCCCACTGAGGGCGGGGCTTAAAACAGGCTGTCCCTCCGGGGTTCGGTGAACCCGAAACCCGGAGGGACAAATGCCAGACATCCTACGTATTTTGACAGCGTCGGTAGAATGGATTGTGGCCAACCGGCGCATAGTTTAGAGAAAGTCCTGCAATGAGCTCAGCCATCCTGGAAACCCGGACCACCAACGCGCGGTCCATCCGCCTGACCTTTTCCACCGTCGAAGAGGCCCACGACGGCTTGGACAGCGCCGTCAAGGAACTCATCGAAGCTGCCGTCGAGGACGGCAATTGCGGCATCCGCGTCACCCGCCACGAGCCGGGCGCGTTCACTGTGGCCTTGGACGAATCCGTCCCCTTCGGTGAGACCTACGAAGACATCGCCGCCTAACTCCGCGGCTCACGTTCGGCTGTCCAGGTCCGCGGCTTAAGTCCTGCGGACCTGGACGCCGTCGGACTTCATAAAGAGCTGGGTTTCCGACGGGCCCGAAGGCACCAGCCACAGCACGTTTCCACTCACGGAAATTTCCTCGATTTCACCTGCGGCCACCACATGCGCATGCTTGAGGATTTCGACCCGCTCGCCTGCCTTGAGGGTTCTCCAGTCGGAAACCGTGGCAGCAAATGCCGCCCGCCTGGACAGAACCGTCCCCCGTGCTTTCATTGAACTTCTACCCCTTTGTATATGTTCTTTTGCCACAACATCATTGGTGTGGGCTTCATCACTACGTCTTTAGTTCTACTACAATTCCCGGGCCCCCGCCTGTTGTGTCGCGCAGTATTTCGGGGGCACCGGGAAATTGTCATTCTTGATGCATAATATTCACTTTTAGGCCAGAATTCCGACGGCGGATTCGGCTGCCGCCCGCACCTCGCCGGAGGCGACGAGTCGGTCCGCGGCCTCCAGTTCCGGCGACAGGAACCTGTCCGTTCCCGGGCCGTCCACCACGTTGCGGAGCGCCGCGAGTACCGCGGCTCCGGCCGGCCCCGGGATGAGCTCTCCCCCGGACAGCTGGGTCCGCATGTCGATGGCCCGCGCCGACGTCACCAGCTCGATCGCCAGGACGCGGCGGAGGTTCTCCACGGCCTTGCGGAGCTTCCGGGCAGCGTGCCAGCCCATGGACACGTGGTCCTCCTGCATGGCTGAGCTGGGGATGGAGTCCACCGATGCCGGGACGGCGAGCCGCTTGTTGTCCGAGACCAGACCGGCCTGCGTGTACTGCGCGATCATCAGGCCGGAATCGACACCAGGGTCCGCAGCCAGGAAGGCGGGCAGCCCGTGTGAACGCGCCGGGTCCAGCATGCGGTCGGTACGGCGTTCGGCAATGGAACTCAAATCCGCCACGGTAATTGCCAGGAAATCCAAAACGTAGGCCACCGGGGCGCCGTGGAAATTGCCATTGGAACTCACGCGTCCGTCCGGCAGGACAACGGGATTATCGATGGCGGCGGCGAGTTCGCGCGAGGCGACGAGGGCTGCATGGTCCACGGTGTCGCGGACGGCGCCGGCCACCTGGGGTGCGCAGCGCAGCGAGTAGGCGTCCTGGACCTTGGTGTCGTTGACCCGGTGCGAGGCCACGATCGGGGAGTTGGACAGCACCCGCAGCATGTTGTCGGCGGACGCAGCCTGGCCCGGATGCGGCCGGAGCGCGGCGTGCAGCTCGGGCAGGAATACCTGGTCGGTGCCGAGCAGCGCCTCGACGCTGAGCGCGGCGGTGATATCCGCCGTCGTGAGCAGCTGGCGGATGTCCGCGATGGCCATCAGCAGCATGCCCAGCATGCCTTCGGTGCCGTTGACCAGGGCCAGGCCCTCCTTCTCGGCCAGGGTGACGGGTTCGATCCCGTGCTCGGCCAGCAGGTCGGCAACAGGCCTTTGGCCTTTGCTCCCGTACAGCGTGCCGTCCGGACCGGCGGCTTCGCCTTCGCCCATGAGGACCAGGGCGCAATGGGAGAGCGGAGCGAGGTCGCCCGAGCAGCCGAGCGAGCCGAATTCGCGGACCACCGGAGTGATCCCGGCGTTGAGCACGTCCACCATGGTCTGTAGCACCACGGGGCGGACGCCCGTCCGGCCGGAGGCGAGGGTCTTGGCGCGCAGGAACATGATGCAGCGGACCACTTCGCGCTCCACGGCCGGCCCCATGCCGGCGGCGTGGCTGCGGATCAGCGACTTCTGCAGCTGGGTGCGGAGCTCATTGGGGATGTGCCTGTTGGCCAGCGCCCCAAAGCCGGTGGAGATGCCGTAGGCCGGGACTTCGCTGTGGGCGAGGTCGTCGATGTGGGCGCGCACCTTGGCGACCGTGTCCAGGGCTTCCTGGGAGATGGCCACCCGGGCATCGTGGCGGGCGACGGCGACGACGTCCTCGGGGGTGACGCCGCTGGAGCCGAGGGTGACGGTGAGCGGTTCGTGGGTGGTGAGAGTCATTGGGTGTTCCTACTTTTCGTTCATGGGGATGCGGACGCCGCGTTCCTTGGCGACTTCGACGGCGCGGTCGTAGCCGGCGTCGGCGTGGCGGATGACGCCCATGCCGGGATCGTTGGTGAGCAGGCGTTCGAGCTTTTCCGCGGCGAGGTCGGTGCCATCGGCGACGGAGACCTGGCCGGCGTGGATGGAGCGGCCGATGCCGACGCCGCCGCCGTGGTGGATGGAGACCCAGGTGGCGCCGGAGGCGGTGTTGAGCAGGGCGTTGAGCAGCGGCCAGTCGGCGATCGCGTCGGAGCCGTCGGCCATGGCCTCGGTTTCGCGGTACGGGGAGGCGACCGAGCCGGAGTCGAGGTGGTCGCGGCCGATCACGATGGGCGCCTTGACCTTGCCTTCCTTGACGAGCTGGTTGAACAGCAGGCCGGCCTTGGCACGTTCACCGTAGCCCAGCCAGCAGATGCGGGCCGGCAGGCCTTCGAACTCGACCCGCTCCTGGGCGGCGTCGATCCAGCGGTGCAGGTGCTTGTTCTCCGGGAACAGTTCCTTGATGGCCTCATCAGTGACGCGGATGTCCTCCGGGTCGCCGGAGAGCGCCACCCAGCGGAAGGGGCCGAGGCCCTCGCAGAACAGCGGCCGGATGTAAGCCGGGACGAAGCCGGGGAATTCGAAGGCGCGGTTGTAGCCGCCCTTGCGGGCCTCGTCGCGGATGGAGTTGCCGTAGTCGAACACCTCGGCGCCGGCATCCTGGAACTCCACCATGGCCTGGACGTGCCTGGCCATCGACGCCTGGGCCTTCTTGGTGAAGCCTTCCGGGTCCGCGGCCGCCTCGGTGTGCCATTCCTCCACCGTGATGCCTTCGGGCAGGTAGCTCAGCGGATCGTGCGCGGAGGTCTGGTCCGTGACGATGTCCACGGTGAGCTCGCCGGCGTTGTGGCGGCGCAGGATCTCCGGGAAGACCTCGGCCGCGTTGCCGACGTAGCCCACGGACCAGCCGCGGCGCTCTTCCTTGGCCTTGAGCACCTTGGCGATCGCGGCGTCGAGGTCCGTTTCCACCTCGTCGAGGTAGCGCTTGCCGGCACGGCGGCGCAGGCGGGTCTCGTCGACGTCGACAATCAGGCAGGCGCCGTCGTTCAGCGTGACGGCGAGCGGCTGGGCGCCGCCCATGCCGCCGCAGCCGCCGGTGAGGGTCAGGGTGCCGGCGAGGGTGCCATTTTCGTCCCCGGTGAGCTTGCGGGCGATCGCGGCGAAGGTTTCGAACGTGCCCTGCAGGATGCCCTGGGTGCCGATGTAGATCCAGGACCCGGCGGTCATCTGGCCGTACATCATCAGGCCCTCGGCCTCGAGTCGGCGGAATTCGGGCCAGTTCGCCCAGTCGCCGACGAGGTTGGAGTTGGCCAGCAGCACACGCGGCGCCCATTCGTTGGTACGGAAGACACCCACGGGCTTGCCGGACTGGACCAGCAGGGTCTCGTCCTTTTCCATGGTTTCCAGGGTGCGGGTGATCGCGTCGAACGCGGCCCAGGACCGGACGGCGCGGCCCGTGCCGCCGTATACGACGAGGTCGTCGGGGCGCTCGGCCACCTCCGGGTCCAGGTTGTTCATGAGCATGCGCAGCGGCGCTTCCGTCTGCCAGCTCTTGGCGGTGAGCTCGGTGCCGCGGGCTGCTTTGACCGGGCGGGCACCGGTGGTGAAATCGGCGGGTGCCATGGGGGCTCCTTCATTGTTTCGGGTGGTTCGCGGGAAGAGGTTCTGTATCAACTAAAGCCTGTCCGCGGGTGCGGAAACAGGGCTTTCGGAAGGGTGCTGTCCGGGATTCCAGACGCGCTCCCAGTGCCCAACTGGCTGGCAGTTAACGTCGCGAAAAGCGCTTTTGGCGACGTTAACTGCGAGCTAGTTGGGCTGCGGTGCGGACTAGCCCGCGGGGCGGCCGTGGATGCGGACCGAGAGCTCGTCCGCCACCTTCCGGACGCGGGCAGCGAGGGCCGGCCACTGGTCTGCCGGGAGTTTGTCTTCGAGGAAGGTCACGGCGACGGCCGCCGTCGGCCATCCCACGTGGTCCGTCACCGCGGCGGCAATCGAGCCGAAGCCGGGCGTCACCTCACCGTGTTCGGTGGCATAGCCGCGCTGCCGGACCTGGTCCAGGTGCGAGGACAGCGCCGAGTACTTCATGATGGCGCCTTCCACCTCGTGCCGGGCGGTGAAGACTGCCGCGTTCGGGTACAGCGCGCGGACCTGCGACTTGGGCAGCGCGGCAAGGATGGCGCGGCCGCTGGCCGTGAGGTGGCTGGGCAGCCGGACGCCGACGTCGGTCACCAGGGACGGCCGGTTCTTGGCACGCTCCTCCACGATGTACAGCACGTCGCGGCCGTGGAGCACCGCCAGGTGCGCGCTTTCGCCGATGACGTCCACCAGGGAGGCGAGCATTGGCCGCCCCAGCCGGGACAGCGGTTCCTGCCTCGAGTACGCGGAGCTGAGTTCGAAGGCGCTGATGCCCAGGCCGTACCGCTGCTCCTCGTGCAGATGCATCACGAAGCCGTTGGCTTCCATCACGCCGAGCAGGTGGTACACGCTCGATCGCGGCAGGCCCAGCGCGGTGGCAATGTTCGACGCCGCCATGGGGCCGCGCTTGGAGGCCAGCAGCTTGAGGATGCGCAGGGTGTTTTCGGCCGCGGGAACTTTCGACGTCACCTTCATTGCCGGCTTTAGTACCGCGGTCGACGCCGCTTTTGGCGCCGTCTTTGGCGTCGCTTTTGGCGCTTCCCGCACGGGCGACTCACTGTCCGCCATGTGTCCTCCATCGATCGCGGCCGGACACCGCGCAGGTGTCCGGTATCCCGTACTTAAGCGTGCTCCCCTCCGGGGTGCCCGGCGATGCCATCGAACCACACCGGTGTCCGGGATGCCAGACATTCTCCCTGCGGATGTGCGGCCGGGGCTTCCGCCCCTATGCCGTGCCACCCGTCCGGTGCTTGGATGGAGGTCACGGACAGTTGCGGGAGGTCGCCATGCAGTGGATTGCCGGGCTGTTCCTTATCGCCCATGGACTGGTCCATCTCGCCATCTGGCTCCCCAAGCCGGACCCGAAAGCACCGTTCGACGTCGGACGCTCCCCCTTCGTCGGCGACGTCAGGCGCGTTGCAGTGGTGCTGGCTGTTGCCGCCACCGTTGTGCTGGCCGCGGGCGGCACAGGGCTAATCGGCGGGACGTCCTGGTGGGTCCCCGTCACTGTTTCCGGAGCAGCAATCTCGGCGGCGCTGCTTCTGCTGACCTTCAACAAGTGGTGGCTCATCGGGCTAGGAATCAACGCCGCCATCATCGTGCTGAGCACGCAGCAACAAGGCTAGGAACAAGGCGGTAAGCACGCGGCCATGACCAAACCACCGGCAGGGAAAATCGGCCTGGTGGCCGGGGCCAACCGCGGGGCAGGGTTCCGCCGCGCTGACGTCCGCGGCCTAATTAGCCGACCGAGTAGCTCTCTGCGGACAGAAAGAGCTCCCATTCCACGAAGGGGTCTTCGGCATGCGGATAGTCTGCCGGTTCGAGATCGGGCAATGGGTCGTCGTCTACCGGCGAGTCACGGTCACTATCCGGCCCAGGATATGCGGGCAAGGGGTGGCCCGGACTGTTGTCGAACTCCTCGGGCGCGCCCGGCTCCGGGCTGTTAGCCAGGGCAACGGTCTCACTTGGCAAGCGGGGTGGATCCCAGTCGGGTTGTTCGCTGGCGTAATGGCGGCCTGTGGGTGAAGTCCAGCCCGGCGGTTCATGGGTTCCGGCGCCGGAGGGTGCCCACCCGGTGGCGTGTTTGAGGCGGTGGTGTTTGCGGCACGGTTGGCCGAGGTTGCTGATCCCTGTGGTCCCGCCGCGAGCCCAGGCGAGGAGGTGGTCCGCGTCATTGTCCAGCGACTGGTTGTTACAGCCGGGGAACGGACATTTCCCGTCCCTCAGCCGGAGCCACTGCCGCAACACTTTGGGGATGCGGTAGCTGGTCCGTCCGATCTCCAACGGCGCACCATTCCGGGGGTCAGTCAGCACCCTCAGGAACGACGAAGCCCCCTCGGCGACAAGGGCTCGCCCCATGGACGGCGGGACCGGCCCGTACCCGTCCAGCATGGCAGCCTCCTCGCTCAAGCCCAGCAGCGAGAGCACCGGAACGGTAATGAGTACCTGCGCTGCAGGGGAAGGCACCTCTCCAGCCACTGAGCTGCCTTCAGTTTCGCTGCCTGCAGTGAGGAGCCAAGTGGCTGCGACGTCGGCGCGGAGTTGGGTAAGGGTCCTGGCCTCGTCTGCTCCTTGGAGGGCCCGGGCGGCACTGGTGGTTCGGTCCCAGATCGCGGCGGCGGTGTCGGCGGGAAGGTACGCGGAGAGCCAGGCCATGCCGTCCCGGTCCGGGAGGTACTCGACCCGCCGGTCCCTGGCGCTCTTGGTGTGGCGCTCTTCGATGCTGACCGGGTGGTGGCGCTCCCGCCAGGTGCGGGCCTTGGCGCGGAACCGGGACGGGACGAGGTCCCCGGCCGGGCACCCGCGGGCGGGGTTTGGCGCGTCGGCGTCCAGGAAATGTGCCTCCAAACCAGCGGCTCCAGCCCGGTCGAGGTTGGCGGCTTCGTCCACCATGATCCTGGCGTGCTGCCAGGAAATACTTCCGGCCTGCAGCGCGGACAGCGTCAGCGGCAAGGCAGTGGTCAGGGCGTGGGCCTCGGCCAGGAGGGCACCGGCGGTGCGTTCGCTGACTGTCAGGACACACGCGACCTCGGCAGTTACGGCCATGTCCTGGACTGTGTGTTCCTGCGGGGACGCTGGCGGCGGCGCGATGGCTGCGGCTGTTTCAGCGTATCCGGCGGCGAGGTGCACCTTCAGGGCAGCGATTCCGGCTTCCATCCCGGCGAGCTCAGCCATTCCGTCCAGGCACGCATCCGCCCGGTCCCGAAGCGGATCACCGCTGGCGGAGCCCACGTCGTCAGTACCGCGGCGGAACATGGCAGCCAACGCAGCGACGGAAGCCCCGATCGCCTCCGTCGTCTCCACGACCGCCTTGATTTCCATACCCAAAGCATCGCGCGAGGCACCGACATTCTTTGATGGCACAGCAACGGCCCGTAAGCGTCCGTTCGCACCCCGCACCGGGGCCGCAACTGTCCGTTCACGCTGGAGGGGAAAAAGCGGACGTGTGCCGAACAGTCTGAAATGAAAGACACCAAACCTCCGTGAGACTCATCACGTAGGCCGCGAAAATGATCTGCTGGATGGCGATCCCCCTCCCAATGACGAGAAGGTATTCGCATGCAACAAGCCCCAACAGCAGCCAAAACAGCAGAACAAACGGCTCCCGAAAACACCACCACGGCCCCCGGCACCGCCGGAGGCACTGTCCGCGCCGCTGCGGGCACCGCCGTCGACGCTGTCCTGAACCGCGGACTCAACGTCCGCCACATCCGCTTCATGGCCCTGGGGTCGGCCATCGGCACGGGCCTGTTCTACGGCTCAGCCTCCGCCATCCAGAAAGCCGGCCCGGCGGTCCTCCTGGCCTACATGATCGGCGGCGCCGCCGTGTTCATGGTGATGCGGGCGCTGGGCGAGATGGCCGTTCGGCACCCTGTATCCGGCTCCTTCGGCCAGTACGCCAGCCGCTACCTCGGCCCGCTGGCCGGGTTCGTGACCGGCTGGACGTATGTGTTCGAGATGGCCATCGTGGCCATTGCGGACGTCACGGCCTTCAGTATCTATATGGGTTTCTGGTTCCCGGACGTGGAGCGCTGGATCTGGGTCCTCGCCATCATCTTCTTCCTGGCTGCCCTGAACCTGCTCAGCGTCAAGGTGTTCGGGGAGCTGGAGTTCTGGTTCTCGCTGATCAAAGTCGTGGCCATCATCGCCATGATCGCCGGCGGTGCGGCCATCATCATCTTCGGTTTCCAGGCAGGCGGGGCCACCGTCGCACCGGGGATCGGCAACCTGGTGGAGCACGGGGGCCTGCTCCCCAACGGCTTCGAAGGGCTCCTGGCCTCGTTCGCCGTCGTGATGTTCGCCTTTGGCGGGATCGAAACTATCGGCGTCACAGCCGGTGAAGCTGCCGACCCCAAGAAGGTCATCCCCAAGGCGGTCAACACCGTGCCCGTGCGCGTGCTGCTCTTCTACGTGCTGACCCTGGCCGTACTGATGAGCCTGTTTCCGTGGAACGAGGTGGGCACCAACGGCAGTCCGTTCGTCCAGATCTTCAGCGGCCTGGGCATTCCCGCCGCCCCGCACATCCTCAACGCCGTGGTGATTACCGCAGCCCTGTCCGCCATCAACAGCGACATTTTTGGTGCGGGCCGCATCCTCTTCGGGCTGGCCCGGCAGGGCCACGCACCGGCCAGCTTCGGCAAGGTCTCGCGCCACGGGGTGCCGTGGATGACTGTTGTGATGATGGCCGTCGTCCTGCTGGTTGGGGTGGTCCTGAACGCCGTCATGCCGGAGGACGTGTTCCTGCTGATCGCCTCGATCGCCACCTTCGCCACCGTCTGGGTATGGGTCATGATCCTGGCATCCCATGTGGCCATGAAACGGGAGATCGCCCGCAGGGGGCTGCCGGCGTCGGAATTCCCTTCTCCGTGGTGGCCGGCGGCCTCCGTCCTGACTATCGCATTCATGGCGATGGTGATCGCGATCCTGGGTGCGTTCGAAGATTCCAGGGTTGCGCTCTACGTGGGCGCGGTGTGGCTGGGGGTGCTGGTGCTGGCCTACCGGCTGTGGGTCCGCGGCCATGGCCGCGCCCGCGCCGAACTGGTGGATGAGACGGCGTCGAGCCTCGCGGAACCGGGCAAGTAGTCCAGAAAAAATTCCGAGTGTTGGACGGTACAGAAGGGGTAGGAGTTACGCATGCGACGCGTGGGGTTTGGCCTTTAGGTTAGACAACAGGCGCAGGCCGGACAATCGAACCCTTTGCTGCAGCTTCCGGACCGCCTGCACGTCCTGCTGGTCCAGGCACTGCAAAGGAGTGGTTTTGATGAAGGATCTTCCAGCTTCCCGGCCTGCCCTCCCCCGCGACAAGCGCCGTTTGATCTCTTGGCTCAGCGACGCTGCGGAGAAAGTGCGTACGGCCACCGTGCCTTTCAAGATCGGCGACGTTGTACTCGGGGACGACCCGTTCAACGGCCGCAGGCTGGGCGTCGTGGCAGTGATCCGCGGCTCGTCGCTCGGCCTGCGGACGGCGGCTGACGCCCACCCCGATCTGGTGCCCGAGGTGATCTACTACGACTACCGACAGGTGAGGACGCCGGAGTAGCCGCAGGAGGACGACAGCGTCAGGAGGACGGAGGGAACACCCCCGCAGCGGACAGCCCGGATCGTGGCGCAGTTGCCACCTTGGCGCAGATCCAGCGGCCAAGTTCCGTTGCCCGCAACGGATCGATCGACGTCTCGAACCCTGCGCGTGCCAGCATCCATGCTAGGTCTTCGGTGGAGATGTTGCCTGCGGCACCTGGCGCAAAAGGACAGCCGCCCAGGCCCCCTACCGCGCTGTCGAATACTCCGACGCCGGCGGCCATTGCGGCGTACGTGTTGGCCAGCGCAGTGTGGCGCGTCTCGTGAAAATGCGCCCGCATCGGCACTTCTGTCTCAGAGCGCAGCCCGGCGAACACGTCGCCGACCTGCCAAGGGACGGCGCAGCCGATCGTGTCCGCGAGCGCAACCTCCGCCAGCGCCCCGCGCTGCAGGGCACTGCGGACGACGGCGAGGGTCTGTTCCTTGGGCACGTCACCCTGATAGGGACAGCCAAATGCGACGGCCGCCGTCACCGTGAGCGGAATCGAAGCCGCTGCGGCAATCGCGGACACCTCCTCCAAGGCGTCGAGGGCGGCGACGACGGTGGTGTTCTGGTTGGCAGCAGCGAAGGCATCCGTCACCGGCAGCACATAGTTCATCTCGTCCACGCCGGCGTCAACGGCGCGGACTGCGCCGCGGGTATTCAGGACCAGCCCGATGAAGCTGGCGCCTGTATCCCTGGGCACCCCGGCCATGACCGCATCCGCGTCCGCCATCTGCGGGACTTTCCGGGGGTTCACGAAACTGACGGCCTCAATCCTCCTGGCGCCCAGCGCTATCAGTTCCCGGATGAGGCGCAGCTTGTCGTCGGTGTTGACGGGCACTTTCTCGTTCTGGAGTCCGTCCCGCGGGCTGACATCCACGATTGAAACTGCCCGTGAAGCCTGCACGTCGTTCATCAGATGGTCCCCTCTGCCTTGGCGTCCTGCAGGTCCTTGTCCGAGAGCCCCAGCAGGCCCTTGTAAATGTCCCGGTTGTGAAAGCCCGGCGTGAGGGGACCACTCCAGCCGATCTCCCCCGCGCTGCGCGTCAGCTTCGGAACAATTCCGGGTTGCACGACCGAACCCAACTGCTCGTCCAGGACTTCCACCAACATTCCCCTGGCGCGAAGCTGCGGATCCTCGAAGATGTCCTCAATGCTGCTGACCGGGCTGTTAGGGACGGAGTGGCGGTCCAGGACCGAGATGAGCTCGTCGTGGTTGAAACCTGCAACCCATTCGGCAATGAGTGATTCCAGCTCTTCCTGGTGCAAGCCCCGAGCTGAATGGTTGCTGTAGCGCGTGTCCGACGCCAGCTCGGAACGTCCCATGGCGGCAGCCAGCCTCACGAAAACCGAATCCTGGTTAGCGGCGATTACCACCCACTTTCCGTCGGCGGAACGGAAGATATTTGACGGCGCGATCCCTTTCAACCCCGAGCCGCTGGGACCGGGAACAACGCCAGATGCCGCGTAATCCGGCACGGCACTTTCTAGGAGCGAAAAGCATGCTTCCACGAGGGACACGTCCACCACCTGGCCCGTTCCTCCCCGTGCGTCCCGCCAGTAGAGCGCCAGCAATATTCCCTGCAGCGCATAGAGTGACGCCAGGCTGTCCCCCAGCGAGATGCCGGTGCGCGGCGGTGCCTGGTCAGGATATCCGTTGAGGTACCGCAGCCCTCCCCTCGCTTCGGCAACGGAGGCGTAGCCCGGCTTGTGCGCGTCAGGCCCCGTCTGGCCGTAGCCGGACACCCGGGCAATGATGAGACCAGGGTTAACCCGCCAGACCTCCTCGGGGGAAAGACCCAGTTTTTCGAGCGTGCCGGGGCGGAAGTTCTCCAGAATGACATCTGCTTCCTCGCACAGTTCAAGGAAGAGCCCGCGTCCGGGCGGGGATTTGAGGTCCAGCGTCACGCATTTCTTGCCGCGGGACTGCACGGACCACCACAGCGTGTGGCCCTCCACGCGCGCCCGGCCCCATTCCCGCATCGGGTCCGGACGGTTCGGCGATTCGATCTTGATGACTTCTGCGCCGAAGTCGGCAAGCTGTCGTCCCGCGAACGGACCAGCAATGAGGGATCCCAATTCCAGGACACGCACGCCGGCCAGGGGTCCGGCCCCCTGCGGAACATCGGGAACGGACACAGCGGTTGTCGTGTGGTCTTGCGGGGGCGTCTCGGAAACCTTCACCATCTTTGGACTCCTGTTCTGCGGGCGCCGGAAAATCCGCGGCAACCGTCACGGATTCGGTTAGCGGGAAGCCTAATGAGATGTTTTTCCCGGGCGCCAGACTATTTCATATTGTGGACCTAAATCCACGATGTGGGTAGACCCTCCTGCGGAATCGTTCCCCCGATGACCCTTGTTGACTCCTCCGCCGCCGCGAGGACGGGCTCGAGCCACGAAGCGCACACGTCGTACGGCATCCTCATCGCCGGCCCCATCACGGTCAGCGCGCCGTAAAGTTCCGCTTGCGGACCGAAGATCGGAGCCGAGATTCCGCTCGCGCCCGAGACCCGCTCACCCGTCGTGATCGCGAATCCGTCCGCCCGGGTCTTCGCGACGGCGGCCTCCAGGCTCGTAGCATCCGTGATCGTCTGGTCCGTCAGCGAATGCAGCCCGGATCGATAGACCTGTTCGGCCACATCGGGGTTCCAGGCCAGAAGGACGCGGCCGGCGGCTCCTACGTGGAGCGGCATGATCTCGCCCACCTGCACCACCCTCCTGAGCATCCGCCTGGTTTCGGCGAGCGCTATGCAAACCCGCTTTCCCTGGGACTCCCGGAAGATGCAGGCCGTTTCGCCGAGTTCATCCCGCAGCCTTCGCAGCACGGGCGTGAGCAACTCCAGGAAGTCCAGGCCCTGCGTGGCCGGCGCAGCCCAGTGGGCCATCCGAACCCCGACGCGGAACCGGTCTCCGCTCCGGTCCAGGATCCCCTCCTGGACCATGTTCGCCACCAGGCGCTGGACGGTGGAGTGGGGCATTCCCGTGGCCGCACGGATTCCGGCCAAGGAAAGCTCCGGCTGGGCAAGGGAAAAAGCGTCAAGGATGGCGGTGATCTTTCGGAGAACCAGCAAAGGTGTGACCGATGATTCGTTGGGGCTCATGGACAAAGTGTATGAGCCCCGTCCACCGGCGCAGGCGTTGTCGTCTGCGGTCGGCAAAGTTTCACCGGGGCCGTTGAGTGTGATGCAGGTTACTGCTAGCATCGGGTCCACATCCTGATGGTGAACCCACGATGTGGAAACATCGCCCAACTCGTCAAAGCCGACGATGCGGGCACGCGGACGACTCAAAACGTTCGTCCTACCCATAATCAGCAGCGACAACAAATCGGCCAGCGCGGGCCGGGAAGAGTGCAATGATGCCAGCTGCACAGGCAGACAAATCCAAGTACGCGGTGGAGCTCGCCGGGTGCACCAGACAGTTCCCCACGCCCGGGGGTGAAACCTACTTTGCCGTCCGGGATATCAACCTCAAAGTCGAGCCCGGCAGGTTTGTCTCGATCGTGGGTCCAACCGGTTCCGGCAAGTCCACCATCCTCAACATGGCGGCGGGACTCTTGACCCCGAGCGCCGGCGAAGTGAGGAGCTTTGGGGAACCCGTAATCGGTGTCAACCGTCGTGCTTCCTACATGTTCCAGCAAGACCCGCTACTGCCGTGGAAGACGGTGATCGACAACGTGAGCCTCGGGCTGACGATGGCCGGGGTATCGAAGTCGGAAGCGCATTCGGAGGCACGGCGCTGGCTGGAGAAGGTTGGACTCAAGAATTTCGCTGACCGCTACCCGCACCAGCTCAGCGGCGGCATGCGTAAACGCACCGCCATCGCGCAGGCCTGGATCGTCAACCCGGACGTCCTGCTTATGGACGAGCCGTTTTCCGCACTCGATGTGCAGACCCGGCAAATAATGGAGAACGAACTGCTTCAGCTGTGGCAGGAATCGGGCAAGGCGGTGGTTTTCATCACCCACGACCTGGACGAAGCCATCGCGCTCTCCGACGAGGTCGTGATCCTCGGTGCGGGACCTGGGAGCACGGTCGTGGGAAGCTACGAAATCTACATTCCGCGTCCGCGCGACCTGCTCGATATTCGCGACGACCCCCAGTTCGTAGCGCTGCACCGTGAGATCTGGGGCAGGTTGAAGATCGAAGTTTCGAAGACCTACGAGACGGCAATGGCGGAAGAAGGCGAAGTCGCATGACTATCGTTGGATCAAAGAAGAACGGACTCTCTGCGGCGCTGGAACCCGGCACGCGCCGACGGGCGGGCAGGACCGAGATGTCGGCGCTGGCGATGCGAAGCACGCAGCTCCTCCTGACGATTGCGGTTCTCGGCGCGTGGGAACTTTCCGTGCGAACCGGCATAGTGGACGAGTTCTTCTTTCCGCTTCCCTCGGATATCTTCCAGACCGTCTGGATCTGGGTATCGTCCGGATTCGTCTTCCCCCACCTGTGGATCACCATGCAGGAGGCCATACTCGCCTTCATCGTGGGCGCCGCCGCCGGGCTTCTCCTCGGCTTCGTCCTGGCCCGCGTCCGTTTCCTCGAGCGGCTGCTGGACCCGTTCCTGCAGATGTTCAACGCCCTTCCCCGCGTTGTATTGGCCCCGATCTTTCTGCTCTGGTTCGGCCTGGGCATCTGGTCAAAGGTGGCGTTCGGTTTCACCCTGGTTTTCTTCATCGTCTTCTTCAACACTCTTGAGGGTGTGAAGAGCGTTGACCGCGTTCTCGTTGATAACGCCCGGATGCTGGGCGCCTCCGAAAAGCAACTCCTGCGTCACGTGTTCATTCCAAGCGCCCTGACCTGGATTTTCTCCAGCCTGCACATCAGCGTGGGCTTCGCCATCACCGGCGCCGTGGTGGGTGAATACCTCGGAGCTTCGGCCGGCGTCGGCTATGCGATCGCCCAGGCGCAGGGGGTCTTCGATACCAAGGGCGTCTTCGCCGGAATGTTCATCCTGATGATCGTGGTCCTCATTATCGACCTGCTCGTCAATCGCTTGGAGCGGCATCTGCTCCGGTGGCGCCCTGTTCAGTCGTCCTAGGCGCTCTAGACACACCACTATCACTGTCAAGAAGGGACACTCGATGATTCGAAATGAAAAACGGCAAAGGTGCCGGAGCATCATCCGGCCACTGGCCATCGCTGCAGCCGCGGTCCTGGCCCTCTCAGCCTGCGGCACGCCGTCCGCTGCACCTCCCGGACAGACTGGAACGGGAGGTGCCGCCAACGGCGCGGCGGGAGGCACGAAGGTGGTTGTCGGCGTCGGAGGCCAGACTCTCCTGACATACCTTCCGACCACCCTCGCGCAGGAGCTTGGTTACTACCAGGAGGAGGGCGTGAACGTCGAGCTCCAGGACCTGCAGGGCGGATCGAAGGCATTGACTGCCATGATCGGCGGCAGCACCCAGGTGACCAGCGGGTACTACGAGCACACCATCCAGATGCAGGCCAAAAACCAGAAGGTCAAGGCCTTCGTGGACATGGGCAGGTCCTCCGGGCTGGCGTTGCTGGTGGCCCCGAAGAACGAGGGCAAGATCAAGACTATTGCCGACCTCAAGGGCAAGAACGTTGGCGTCACGGCACCCGGCTCCTCCACGGACATGTTCATCAAGTTCCTGCTTGCCAAGAACGGCATGCAGCAGACGGACGCCTCCGTGTCCGCCATCGGCGCCGGATCCTCGGCCGTTGCGGCCATGGAGCAGGGTCAGGTGGACGCGGCGGTGATGCTCGAACCCGACGTCTCCGTGCTCACCAAGCGGATAGGACACGATCCCGTGTTGCTGGAAGACGTCCGGACCACCGAAGGGCTTAAGGAAGTGTTCGACGCGGACGCCTGGCCGTCAGCGAGCCTCTATGCCAAGGCTGACTGGCTGGACCAGAACAAGGAGACGGCCGGCAAACTCGCCAAGGCAATCAAGCGCACCCTTGAATTCATCGATGGACATTCGGGCGAAGAGATCGCTGCGAAAATGCCCGAAAAATTCGCAGGCGGCGACAAGGCCCTGTACGCGAAGGTGATTGAGGAGCTCAAGAAAACTCTCAGCAAGGACGGCGCCTTCACCGAGGATGGCGTGGAGGCTGTACTGAAGACCCAGCGCGTGGCCAACCCTGAGGTTGGCGACAAGGACATTCAGCTCGCAGACACCTACACGAACGAGTTTGTGAAGTAGGCCAGACAACAAGGGGCCGGTCATCCATAACGGATGACCGGCCCCTGTTTTTTGAAATCCCCCTCAGCGCCCGGCTGGAAGGCGTCATGCTTCCGGTTCGTCCCGCCGTCGAAAGTGGCCCGGCCATTCCGACCTGCGGATACGGCCGAGTTCCTCAACCGGACCGAGGTGCCCCCATTCATCCCGCCCGAGCCGCGCCAGCGGTTCGAGAAGGTCGATCCGGGGGTGGCTGCCCTCAAGAACGTCCGTGGAAACGGCGGCATGGGTGACCTCCCCGAAGACCAGGACGCAGTCTCCCATCTCCAGGGTCGAATGCAGCCTGCACTCCAGCGCCACAGGGGACTCCGCCACCCGCGGGACATCCACGGTGAGGCTCTGTTCGCGGGTCAAGCCTGCGGCGTCGAACTCACTGACATCAGGCGGGAAGTTGGTGCCCGTCGCATTGACCTCGGCCGTGAGGTCAGCCGGTGCAAGGTTCACCACGAACTCCCGGCGTTCAAGGATGTTTCGCAACGAGTCCTTCCTCCCCACCGACGTGAACTGGACGATCGGCGGCGTCACGGACGCAACGGTGAAGAAAGAGTGGGGGGCGAGGTTGTCCACACCGTCGGCTGAGGTGCTGGACACCCACGCGATGGGGCGGGGAACAACCACGGCCGTCAAGAGTCGGTAGAAGTCCCCGCCGGGCAACTCATCCGGATTAAAATCCTTGCGCATGGTCACAGCCTAACGGCGCAGGTCCCGTGCGCATTTCCCAAATACCTTCCTCAACCAGGACTACCGCGCCGACCAGCCGCCGTCCATGGTGTAGCTGGCGCCGGTAACCATGCCGGCGTCATTCGAGGCGAGCCAGGCGACCAGCGAGGCGACTTCCTCCGGCTCCACCAGGCGCTTGATGGCGGACTCGGTGAGCATGATCTTCGCCAGCACCTCGGATTCGGGGATGCCGTGGACCTTGGCCTGGTCAGCGATCTGCGACTCCACCAGGGGCGTGCGCACGTAGCCGGGGTTGATGCAGTTGGACGTGACCCCGTGAGCCCCGCCCTCCAGCGCCGTCACCTTGCTCAGCCCTTCCAGGCCGTGCTTGGCGGACACGTAGGCGCTCTTGAACGGGGAGGCCCGGATCCCGTGCACCGACGAGAGGTTGATGATCCGGCCGAAGTTGTTCGCATACATGTGTGGCAGCGCCGCCCGGATCAGCAGGAAGGGCGCCTCCAGCATGAGGGTGATAAGCCGGCGGAAATCGGCCGGCTCGAAGTCCTCAATAGGGCTGATGCGCTGGATTCCGGCGTTGTTGACCAGGATGTCGCAGTCCAGGCTGGCGGTTGCCAGGGCATCCACATCCAGCAGGTCCACTGCCCAGACGGTACCGCCCACTTCATCGGCAAGCGATGCTGCGGCGGCCTCGTCGACGTCCGCGATCACCACTTTGGCGCCCCGTGCGGCGAGGGCCCGCACACTGGCTGCGCCGATCCCGCCGGCTCCTCCGGTGACCAGAGCCTTGCGGCCGTTCAGCGTGTTTTCCATAACCAGCCTTCCTGTTCAAATGATTCTGTTCAAATGATTCAACGGGCCGGCCGGCTCCAGCAGGGCTGGAGCCGGCCACAATCCAGTAGCTCAGCGTGTGGCTGCTACCGCCAGGCCTTCTCGCTCGGCGTCGGCCCGATCAACTTCCTCGAGGGCAATGCCTTTGGTTTCCTTGAGGCTCAACACTGCCACTGTGGTGACGGCACACGCCACCACCAGGTGAATGGCCGTGGGGACCCATGATCCGGTGTCCTTGAGCCACTGCGTCGCCAGGAGCGGCGCCAGCGAACCGGCGAAGATCGAGGTGACCTGCGAGCCCAGCGATACACCTGCGTAGCGCATCCTGGTGGGGAAGAGCTCCGCCATGAGGGCCGGCTGGCCCGCGTACATGAACGCGTGCAGGCACAGGCCGATGGTCACTGCCAGGACGATGACCACGGCGTTCTTGGTATCGAACATGGGGAAGGCGAAGAACGGCCAGGTGGCACCGGTGATGGCGCCGACCAGGTACACGGGCTTCCGGCCCCAGCTGTCCACGAGCCGTCCCACCTGCGGGATGACCAGGAAGTGGATGACGTGGGCGATCAGCAGCGCCAGCAGGAGCGAGGACGTGTCGTACTTATGGACGCTCTTGAGGTAAACGATCGCGAAGCTGACCACGAGGTAATACATGATGTTTTCCGCGAACCGGAGGCCCATGGCCTGCAGGATGCCCTTGGGGTACTTGCGGATGACCTCGCCGACGCCGTAGCTAACGGCCTGCTCCTGCTCCAGCTGTGCTTTCGCTTCCAGGAAGATCGGCGACTCGGAGACGTTGGTGCGGATGTAGTAGCCCACGAATACGATCACCGCAGAGAGCCAGAATGCCACGCGCCAGCCCCAGCTGAGGAAGTCAGCGCTGCTGAGGACGTTGGACATGATGAACAGGACCAGGGTGGCCAGCAGGTTGCCTACGGGAACAGCGGACTGGGGCCAGCTGGACCAGAATCCGCGGGACTCGTTGGGGCTGTGCTCGGCGACGAGCAGCACGGCGCCGCCCCATTCGCCGCCCAGTGCGAAGCCTTGGATGAAGCGCAGGAACACCAGAAGTGCCGGGGCGAGGTAGCCGATCTCGGCGAAGCCGGGGAGGCAGCCCATCAGGAACGTCGACACACCGATGATCACGATGGTGAGCTGAAGGGTGGGCTTGCGGCCCAGCTTGTCCCCGATCTGGCCGAAGACGATGCCGCCGAGCGGGCGGGCCACGAAGCCGACCGCGTAGGTGATGAAGGCCTGGATGATGCCGTCCAGCTCATTGCCGGTGGCCGGGAAGAAGTACTTTCCGAACACCAGGGTTGCTGCAGTGGCGTAGAGGAAGAATTCGTACCATTCAACTACGGTGCCAACCATGGAGGCTGCGACGATTTTCTTGAGGCCGGCGCCCTTTGGGGCGGGAGCGGCCGGTGTTGCAGAGCGTTGTTCTACGCTCATGTTGGTTCTCCTTAGTGTCCACGGTGACACGCGCTGTGATCCACAGCACTGAATGGGCTCAGATGAGTATTGCCGCAGAAACTCCGCGGTTCAATGGCCAAACCGGCACTCCTTGTGTGCAGAATTGCAGATATGGAAGCTAATCCCGACGACCTCCTCGTCCTGTTGGCCGTCTCGCGGTCAGCCAAATTCACGACGGCGGCGCAGGCCCTGGGCTTGAACCACACCACCGTCTCGCGCCGGATAGCGGCCTTGGAGAAAACGCTGGGCGGCCGCGTCCTCTCCCGGGCCGCCGGCGCCTGGGAACTCACGGAGCTCGGCGCCGAGGCCGTGCTGGTGGCCGAGCAGGTGGAACAAGCCGTGCGCAGCCTGGGCAAGCCCGGCCAGGCGCCGGACCCCATCACGGGAGTTGTCCGCATGACGGCCACGGACGGCTTCAGCGCCTACATCGCTGCGCCGGCGGTGGCGAAGCTGCGGCGCAAGCATCCCGGACTCAGCGTGGAGATCGTGACCGTCACCCGCCGGGCCCTGCAGCAGCGCTCCGGGCTGGACATCGAGGTGGTGGTGGGCGAGCCCCAGGTGCACCGCGCCGAGGCCTTCAAACTGGGCGAATACGTGCTGGGCATGTACGCGTCGCGGGCCTACCTGGCCGAAAACGGGACACCGGCGACGGTGGAGGAACTGACAGAACATCCGCTGGTGTATTTCGTGGACTCCATGCTTCAGGTGGACGACCTCGACGCCCCGCGCAGGCTTGTCCCGGCCATGAAGGACGGCCTGAGCTCCACCAACGTGTTCGTCCATGTGGAAGCGACCCGCGCCGGTGCGGGAATCGGCTTCCTGCCCTGCTTCATGGGCGACCTGCACCAGGACCTGGTCCGGCTGCTTCCGGACGCCTTCTCCGAACGGCTCCCCTACTGGATGGTCCTGCGGCCCGACTCCATGCGTCGTCCGGCCGTTGCGGCGCTGGTGCAGGCGTTGCGCGACCAGACAGTGGAGCACCGGGAGCACCTGCTGGGGAGGAACTGAGGGCTATGTTCAGGGCATCCGGCACGGCGTAGTGTCAGAAGTAGGGGATGTCGGAGAGCCTTCGCTGGTGTGAACGCGTCGAATCTGTGTATATCCACCATCGTGGCTGCGGGCGCTCAAGAGTCCGCGGCTCCCGCCCGGCCCCAAGGGTCAGGCATGCGAAGGATCGAGGCCGTCATGGCTCCCGGCACCGGCGACGCCCCGACCCCCGAGCAACTCCAGGATCTCTTGCTTGAAAGCCCCGGATTCACGGAGTTCCTCCTGGGCCTGACCACCATCTCCGCCTCCCGCCTTGGCGGCTGCAATCCGATGCTGTGCGCCATTACGGTGGAGCGCGACGGCAGCCCGGCAACCGTGGCCAGCAGCGACAACGAGGCGTTGAGGATGGACGAGAAGCAGTACGCCTACGACGACGGCCCTTGCCTGACAGCCCTCCGGCAACAGCACACGGTATTGGTCCCGGACCTGGGAAATGACCGCCGGTGGGAGCACTACGCCCAGGCCGTTTCGGGAGAGGGCATTCGTTCCGTCCTGGCGGTCCCCATCCGCACCGACCCCGGCGCCGCTGCTGCCCTGAACTGCTATGCCCGGAGCACCGACGCTTTCGACGCTGCCACCATTTCCTCCGTCGAGGAGCACACGGATTCCATTTCCCGGATCCTCCGCCTGGCACTCCGTGTCCATCCGGCGGAGATCTACCCGGAGCGCCTCCGGTCAGCCCTCAAATCACGGGCCGTCATCGACGCCGCCGTTTCGCTGATCATGGTCCAGAACCGCAGCAGCAGGGACCAGGCGATGGAGTTGCTACACCTGGCGGCGCGGGCCAGCGACGGCAAACTTCACACCATCGCCGCGGACATCCTCTCCGGCGCCGGACTTTCCGGCGGAGGCATAACTCCCGGCGGGGACATCCGGCCGGAATGAAGGAAGCCTCCGCGCGAGTCAGGGGACTCAAGCGCGGAGGCTTCCTGCCCTCCGGTCTTGGGGGAAAGCGGAGAGCTTCCACAAACTTACAACGCCCGCAGGGCCCAAAAGCAAAAAATGGCTCCGAAAGCCGATTCTTGAGGCAACTTTGCGCTTGCCGCGACCTTATGTTGCAGCCGCCTTGTGCCTTTGTTGCGGGAACGGGGCCGGATGTCCTAATGCAGGAGCCGGCTGCTAGTCCGGTGCGCCGGGCGCCTCCGGTACCGGTACCGGGGCCGGGGCCGGATCGTGGCGGACGGCTGCGCCGGCGGCAAAAGCACGCACCTTGGCGTCATCCCAGATGTGGGCCGGTACGCCGCCACCCAGGAGCCTGCGGGCCAGCCGGGGGTCGTCGTCGAACGGCTGGTCGCTGCCGGCCATCACCATGTTGCCGTACCGGCGGCCCTTGAGCATGGCGGGATCGGCGATGATCAGGGTGTGCTCGAAGACTGCTGCGATGCTGGCGGCGTCCTCGCGGGCGTTCTTCAGGTCCGGAGCGTCCCCGGAATTCACCACGTAGATGCCGCCCGGGGCCAGCACCCGCCTGGCATGACCGTTGAACTCGGCAGTGGTCAGCGGCCGTGGAGTGAGCGCACCGGCAAACACATCGCGGATGATCACGTCGCGGGTCTGGGGCGTGAGCGACTCGGTGACTTCACGCGCTTCGCCCACACGCAGCCGCAGCAGCGGGGCCTTGGGCAGGTCGAACCAGCCGCGGACGTACTCCGCCAGCTTGCCGTCCAACTCCACGACCACCTGGCGGGCTTCCGGGTACGCGGCGTGGAAGTAGCGCGCCAGCGAGCACGCACCTCCGCCCAGGTGAAGTGCCCGCAGCTTGGGCCTGCCCTCCCGGGGCCACCGGGATTCGACCAGCGCGGCCATCCACCGCATGTATTCAAAGTCAAGGAAGAGCGGATCCGCCAAGTCGATGTGCGAGCTCATGACGCCGTTGATGCGCAGCAACCAGCCGTTCGAATTGTCCTGGTCCGCGATCAGCTCGCAGTCCCCGGTGTCGATGTAGTACACGCCCTCAACCGGACCGTCAGGGCGGGTTCCCTTGGGCACCTCCACGACTCCCGGCGTCGAACGTTCAGCGTTCCTGCCGGCAGACCGGCCCTTACGTGCCATCTAGCCGGCCACCGCATTGCTCATGCCCCAACCCTAGTTGACCGGCAGGGGGGTCCCCGCAACCAAAAACTTCCGCCGAGGCCGGAAAACCCGATCCAAAAACTAATACACCAAGGGTGCTTACTATTTGATAGTAATCATGCTTACTATTTAGTAGCCAGTTATTGCTGGTTCTTGATCAGCAGCCGACCTTCTTGGAAAGAGAGCGCGAAGATGACAGAGAACCGATGGCCACAGGACGGTAGCTACGGCACCCCTGGGGTCGCAGAGCAAACGGCCGTCCCGGCGATGCCGGAAACCGACGCCGCCTATGACACCGCCTACCCGGCACCGCAAGGCACGCCGTCGAGGACGGAGACGGCCAAACAGGAGGCCGGGGACGTTGCCCACCAGGCAACCGACTCCGCCCAGCACGTGGCTGAAACCGCCAAGGCTGAGGCCGCCAACGTCGCCGGAGAGGTCAAGGCCAACGCCAAGGACCTGCTCTACCAGGCAAAGACGGACCTGACAGACCAGGCCGGCGCCCAGCAGCAGAAGGTGGCCCAGGGCCTCCATTCGATTTCCGGCGAACTCCGCACCATGGCGGACGCCTCCGATCAGCCCGGTGTGGCCACCGACCTGATCCGCCAGGCTGCGGACCGGTCCGCGTCTGTGGCGTCGTGGTTGGAAGGCCGGGACCCCGGATCACTGCTCGACGAGGTGAAGACGTTCGCACGGCAGCGCCCGGGAACGTTCCTGATGCTCGCGGCCGGAGCGGGAATCCTTGCAGGCCGGCTGACACGCAGCCTCACTGCCGGGGCACCGGACTCGACGGGCGCCTCGCTCAGCGGCGGCACCGCACGTGCTCCGATCTCCAGCGTGCCCGGCTACGTTCCCGACACCGGGACAGCGGTTCCGCCGCCGCCGGTGCAGATGCCGGCCCCCGACGCCAACACTGCCGGGCTGTCCGTCGCCGGAGCAGGCACCGGCGCGTATGCAGGCACCAGCGCGTATTCCGACGCGCGGACCGGCGCCGACAGCTATTCCGAGGACACGTACCCGCCCAGCCCCCTGGCGGATGAGGGAACCCCGCGGGACCAGTGGGCTTCGGATCCGCTGGCCAAGGATCCGCTGGCAACCGACCCCCTCGCGGACGATCCGTACCGTGACGACCCCCTGCGCGGAGGGCAGCGATGAGCAGTCAATATCCGGAAACCACTCCTTCGGCGGCGCACGCCAAAGCGGATAACAACTCCCTCGGCGACCTGCTCGGCGACGTGACCCGTGACATCTCCACGCTGATGCGCCAGGAGGTGGAACTGGCCAAGGCCGAACTGAAGCAGTCGGCGTCCCGGGCCGGCAAAGGCGGCGGAATGCTGGCCGGGGCCGGAGTGGCTGGCCACTTCGTGCTCCTGTTCCTCTCCTTGGCCCTCTGGTGGGCTTTGGGAACAATCATGGGACTCGGCTGGTCCGCCGTCGTCGTCGCTGTTATCTGGGGCATCGTCGCCGCTGTCCTGACAGCCGTTGGCCGCAAGCAGCTCAACGCGATCAAGGGCATGCCGCAGACAGCGGAGACGCTCCAGGAAATACCTCCCACCCTTAAACCCAGCCACTAAGACACAGGCACAAAGAGAGCTCGAGGTACACACGATGAGTGAAAACCCGGACGCCATCCGCGCCGATATCGAAGCAACCCGCGCGCGGCTCGGCACCAATGTCGACGCCGTGGCGGACAAAGTTACCCCGTCGAACATCGTCCACCGCCAGACGGACAAGGTTAAGGACGCCGTGTTCGGAGTGAAGGAGAAGGTCATGGGAACAGCTGAGCATGCCACTGACCGTGTGCATTCCGGCACCGGCGGTGCGGGATCCCATCTGTCGGACGCCGGCGCGGCCATCGGGGACACGCCACGTCAAGTGCGTACCAAGACGCAGGGCAACCCGCTCGCGGCAGGGCTGATCGCATTCGGCGCCGGGATGCTGGTTTCGTCCCTGATCCCGGCGAGTGAGAAGGAGCGCGAGGCTGCCGACGCCCTCAAGACAAAAGCCGAGCCGCTCACCACGGAGCTGACCGAAGCCGCCAAGGACGTCGCGCAGGGCCTGAAGGCCCCGGCGCAGGACGCCATGGAGAACGTCAAGGCAACCGCTATGGAAGCGACTGACCACGTCAAGGCTGAAGGCCAGGGCGCAGTGGACGACGTGAAGTACCGCGCCGCAGACGCCAAGGACAATGTCCAACAGGTGTAGTCCGATCCGGAAGACGGCCGGTTGCCCTCGCTGACGCGCTGGGCAGCCGGCCGCTGCGCTTAACCACGAAAGAAGATTCCCATGGCCAAGAACCCTGCCACCGAGAACGGCACCGCAGCCCGCCCCGACGCCGAAACGCAGGAGAGCAGCACTGCCAAAGCCCGGACTGCGCCTGCACCGGATGACTCCCGCAAACCGGACAGCCCCGCCGACGTCAGCAAGCCCTCGTGGAAGTACATCGCTAAGAAGACCTTCCGGGAGTTCACCAAGGACCAGTGCCCGGACCTCGCCGCCGCCCTGACCTACTATTCGGTCCTCTCAATTTTCCCGGCGTTGTTGGCCCTCGTGTCCCTCCTCGGCATTTTCGGCAACGCCCAGAAAACTACGTCCGCGCTTCTCGACATCGTGCAGGGCATAGCCCCGGGCGAGACAGTAAACACGATCCGCCCTGTGATTGAAGACCTGGCAGGCTCCTCGGCGGCCGGCTTCACCCTGCTCCTTGGACTCCTCACCGCCCTCTGGTCCGCGTCGGGCTACGTAGGCGCCTTCGGCCGCGCCATGAACCGGGTGTACGAGGTCGATGAGGGCAGGCCGTTCCTCAAGCTCCGGGGCACCATGCTCGGCGTCACCGTCGTCAATCTGCTGATCGTCGTCGTGCTGGCCGCGATGCTCGTGCTAAGCGGTCCGGTGGCAGAGTCCGTCGGGAACGTCATCGGCCTGGGCGACGCGTTCCTGGCCGTCTGGAACATCGCCAAATGGCCCGTGATGCTGGTGCTGGTCATTGTGGCGATCGCCGTCCTGTTCTACGCCACCCCCAACGTGAAGCAGCCGAAATTCCGCTGGATGAGCATGGGATCGGCCATCGCCCTCGTGGTCTTCCTGCTGGCGTCCCTGGCATTCGGCTTCTACGTGGCCAACTACAACAGCTACAACAAGACCTACGGCGCCATCGGCGGCGTGATCATCGCGCTGCTGTGGCTGTGGATCCTGAACATGTCCCTGCTGTTCGGCGCCGAGTTCGACGCCGAGATGGAGCGGGGCCGCCAGCTCCAAGCCGGCATCGAGGCCGAGGAAACCATCCAGCTGCCGCCCCGGGACACCAAGCAAAGCGACAAGCTGCAGGTCCGGGAAGAAGAGGATATCCGGCGGGGACGCGACCTTCGCGAACGTCACGACCGCGAGCGGCGGGACCGCGAACAGGACCAAAGCCCCTAGCGCAAACGGCATGCCCGGTCTCTACTGGGTGGACATTGCGACCAGGCGGACATTGCCCCGCCACCGTCTATGAGGGGAGGTTCCATGCCGGCTCCAGCACGGAACCCGGACGGACCGGTCGCGGTGGGCTATGACGGATCCGAACCGTCACAGCTGGCCGTCCGGTGGGCCGCCGGGCACGCCGCCGCCACGAACCGGACATTGAAGGTGGTCCACGCGTGGGTCTGGCCCGTCTTCACCAAGAATCTGGGTCCGGTCAAAGGCGTTGAAGGCAGCGGGCTGAGGCATGCTGCCGAGGCCACCCTCCAGGAAGGCCTGGACCTGGCCCGCTCGGTTGCGGCCGGGCTGAACGCCACGCTGGACATTTCCGGCGTCATTGAGCCCGGGCTTCCCGCCCAGGTCCTCCGCGCTGCGGCGGAACGCGCGGGCGTGCTCGCCGTGGGCCACCGCGGCATGGGCCGCTTCCTGGGCCAGCTGGTGGGTTCCGCCTGCCTCGACTTGGCCGTCCACTCCCCCTGTCCCCTCATGGTGGTCCGCTACCCGGGCCGTCCCGGACAGCCGATAGCGGCCGGAATAGACGAAAAACCCCGGCACACGAAAGTGGTGGCGGAGGCGGCGCGCATGGCGGCCGACTTGAACGTTCCGCTGCAGCTGATCCACGTGGCCGGGGACCAGCACCAGGCACAACACGGGCGGCATGCACCGCTCCACGGCAAGGAACTGCTGGACCAGGCCGTGGAACTGGCCGGGAGCCTTGCCCCGGACATCCCCCTGGAGGGCATCCTGCTGGAGAGCCACCCCGTAGCAAAGGAACTGCTGGCCGCCGCGGCGCAGGCCGACGTCCTCGTGCTGGGTGCGCATCACCGCGAAGGACATCCGGGGAGTACTGTTTCCTCGGCGTTGGAGCGCGCACTGTGCAACGTGCTGATCACGCGGTGACAGCCGTGGCGGAATAACCGGACAGGAAGTGTGCCGTGCGTGCTTGGTGGGTTGGCAAACCGGGTCCCGTGGCAGGGCATCCCCTGGTGTTCGGCGACCGCCCCGATCCAAGCCCCGGGCCTGGCGAGGTCCTGCTGTCTGTTCGGGTGTGCGGAGTGTGCCGCACCGACCTCCACCTTGCCGAAGGCGATCTCGCGCCGCGCAGGACCGGCGTCATTCCCGGCCATGAAGTGGTGGGCGAAGTCGTGGAGCTTGGCGAACGCGCCACCAGGTTCCGGATCGGGGAACGCGTGGGTGTGGCCTGGCTGGGCGGCACCTGCGGACACTGCCGTTTCTGCCTCCGCTCCCAGGAGAACCTGTGCCTGTCCCCCACCTTCACGGGCTGGGACCGCGACGGCGGCTACGCGGACCGGGTGACGGTCAATGAGGACTACGCCTACAGGATTCCGGAGGTTTTCCCGGACGAGCAGGCCGCACCCCTGCTGTGCGCGGGCATCATCGGCTACCGGGCCCTGGCCCGCGCCCAGGTTCCGGAGGGCGGCCGCCTCGGCATCTACGGTTTCGGCGGCTCCGCCCATCTGGCCGCGCAGGTGGCCATGCACCGCGGAGCCAGCGTGTACGTGATGACCCGCTCGGAGGAAGCCCGGCGCCTCGCCTTGGAGCTCGGAGCCGCTTTCGCCGGTGACGCCGACGACGAACCTCCCGTGCCGCTCGATTCGGCCATCCTTTTCGCACCGGTGGGCTGGCTGGTGCCGCAGGCGCTGCGCGCCCTGGACCGCGGAGGCACGCTGGCGGTGGCGGGAATCCACCTGAGCGATATCCCGCCGCTGCATTACGGATCGGAACTGTTCCAGGAGCGGCAGCTGCGCAGCGTCACGGCAAATACCAGGGCCGACGGCGAGGAATTCCTTCGCGTCGCCGCGGAAATACCGCTTCGCCCCACCACCGTCCCCTATCGGATGGAGGATGCCGGCCGTGCGCTGCAGGACCTCGCGGCGGACCGCATTACCGGAGCCGCCGTACTGCACATGGATTAGGCGCAGCAGGTGCCCGGTCCCAGGATTACGTACCCGGGATCAGGCTCCGAGCCGGAATTCGTGATACCGCCCGGCGTGCAGCAGGACGTGCTGGGTTCCCACCCGGACCAGCACGGGGGAAGCGTCCCCCGGGTCCGCGGAAACCAGCAGGCGGCCCTTCTCCAGGTGCACCGCCAGCAGCTGGTCCCGGTAGCGCACATTGAATGTGACCCTGCCGAGCTCCGTGGGCAGGCGGGGAGAGAAATCAAGCGCGTCCCTCGTAATGCGCAGGCCGGCGAAGCTGCGCTGGATCACGTCGATGGAACCGGCCATGGCACCCAGGTGGATGCCCGCCCGGGTGGTGCCGCCCTGGGTGTCGTCCAGGTCCGCGTCGAGGGCTTCGCGGAACGTGTCCCACGCCCTTTCCGGATCAAGCTGAGCCAGTACGGAGGCGTGCGCCACCCTGCTCAACGTGGACCCGTGCGCCGTCCGGGCAAGGTAGAAGTCCACGGTCCTGGCGATCTGCTCCGCCGTCACGGTGTACCCGAGACGGCCCAGGAAGGTGGTGAGCTGGTCTTCGCCGAGGACGTAGAGCAGCATCAGGGCGTCCGCCTGCTTGGCCAGCCGGTAGTGGTTGGTGCTGCTGCCCTCGGCTTCGAGGATGAGGTCCAGCCGCTGGACGTTCCGGTACGTGCGGCGGTAGTGCTCCCAGTCCAGCTCCTTGAGATTCTCGTACCCGGCGAACTGGCTGATGATGCCGTCGGCAAGGAAGGGAACGAACACCCTTCGGCCGAGCCGCGCCCAGCCGTCAATTTCCTCGTCCGTGACCCTTAGCCGTTGCCGGAAGTCGTCCATGTCGAAACCCCGTACGGAACTCATGATCCACACGGCCTGGTCGCATACCCAGGCCGCCATGACGTTGGTGTAGGCGTTGTCGTCCAGGCCGCCGCCGGGGTTGTCCGGGTAGCCCGTGTGGTACTCGTCCGGACCCACCACAGCCCGGATATGGAACCTGTCCTCGGCGGGATCGTACTCCGCCATCGAAGCGAACAAGCGGGCAACCTCCACGATGATCTCCGCGCCGTGGTGGGTCAGCCAGGCGCGGTCCTGGGTCGCTTCGAAATACTGCCAGGCGTTGAAGGCGACCGTCAGGCCCGAGTGGCGCTGCAGGTGGGAGTAGTCCGGCACCCAACGGCCGGAACGGGAGTTGAACAGGAGCCTGGGCGTCTCCTCCCTGCCGTCGCTTCCGCTCTGCCACGGAATCAGGGCGCCCGCGAACCCGGCCGCCCTGGCAGCATCCCGCGCCGTGCCCAGCCGCCGCCACCGGTAGTCAAGGAGTGCCCGCGTCACGGCCGGAAGCCGGGATGTCAGGAGCGGCAGGACAAACAGTTCGTCCCAGAAGATGTGGCCCCGGTAGCCCTCACCGTGCAGGCCCCGGGCCGGAACTCCGGCGTCCAGCTCCGCCGTGTGCGCCGAAATGGTCTGGAGCAGGTGGAAGACATGCAGGTTCAGGATCAGCTGCGACTCGGTGGAATCGTCCACCTCGATGATGAAGGGCGTGAGCAGTCCCCGCCATGCCGCCTCGTGGCCGGCCAGCAGCACCTCGAAGCCTCCCCCGGAGCGGTTGAGGACATCAACGGCCGCTGTCCGGGGCGAAGAAATGGCGTGGTCGCGGGAGGTCGCCACGGCCACGGTCTTGGTGAGAGTTGCCCGCTCGCCGTCCCGCAGCTCCACGTCAAAGCGGTGAACGAACAGTCCGTCCAGCTCCTCGGGCCTGGCCGGATGCAGGCTGGCGGGGACGTCCGTTCGGATAGCCACCGCTACGCCGATCCTGCTCTGGGTGGTGCGGACCAGGACAACCTGGGTGGCGGACCCTGGCCCGTCATCGGCCCCGGAGACCGTCACATCTGCCAGGTGCCGGTTGGACAGGAGCGCTTCCACCGCCACGTTCGAGTTGGTGATGTCTGTGTCGCAGCCGCTTCGGATGCCCACCCGGCCGCCCCAGCCGACGGCTGTCACCGTCATTTCGAGCGCTGCGAGATGCGGTTCCGCCATGGAGACCAGCCGGCGCTGGACCACGTTAAGCTGCCGCCCGGCGTCGTCCTCCAGAACAGCTTCCCGCGTCAGCAGCGCGCGCTTCAGGTCCAGGGTGCGCCGCTCGCTGCGGAGCCGCAGTCCACCCTCGGACCACCACTTTCCGCCCTCCACGCACAGGTCCAGCGGCAGCCAGTCCGGCATGTTCACCATGTGCTCGTCCTCGGTCTCCTGCCCCTGGATCACGCTGGTGAGCCGGTTGTAGACGCCGGCCAGGTAGGTTCCCGGGTAGTGCACATCGTCCTTGCGGTGTTCGGGGGCCGCCCCCCGCGTTGCCATGTAGCCGTTGCCCAGGGTGGTCAGGGCCTCCCGGTGGCCTTCGTGTGCGGGGTCGAATCCCTCATAGACCAGCTGCCAGGGGTCCGCGATGACCAGGCCGAGATCCAGTTCACTGACGTCTTCAAGCACGACGTCGGCGCCCGCGGCTTCCAGCTCAGCACGGTGTCCTGCCCGGTCGATCCCCACCACCAGCCCGAAACCGCCGCGGCGGCCCGCCGCCACGCCGGCCACGGCATCCTCGATGACCACGGCCCGTTCCGGCGCCACGCCCAGTTCGCTGATGGCGTGGAGGAACAGCGCCGGGTCCGGCTTGCCGGCCAGTCCCAGCTGCGCCGCAGTATTCCCGTCGACAACGACGTCGAAACCGTCTTCAAGGCCGGCGGATGCCAGCACCGCGCGGGCATTCCGGCTGGCAGTAGCGAGCGCCACCGGGACCTTCCCGGCCTTGAGGCGTTCGAGCAGCGCCAGCGTTCCGGGGAAAACGGGGACGGCCCGGAGCCTCAGCAGCCTTTCGAAAATCCCGTTCTTGCGCGCCCCCAGCCCCACCGCCGTCCACTCCGCCGGGCCATCCCCCGGGCCGCCGGCCGGCAGATCCACCCCGCGCGAGTGCAGGAACCCCGCCGCTCCGTCCTCCCGGGTGCGGCCGTCCACATAACGCAGGTAGTCGGCGTCCGTGAAGGGACCGCGCCGGGCGGTTGGCGGAATCCGCGGGTCCTGGAGGACGTCGTCGAACAATTCCTTCCACGCCGCCGAGTGGAGGTCCGCGGTGTCCGTGACCACACCGTCAAGGTCAAAAACCACGGCGTCAACCGGGGCCAGCGCGGCTGCGGCGGTTGGCGACTCAGTCATGGCTCAGTCCTACCAGCATCGGCCCTGCCTGCCCAGTGGCATTGGGCCCATGTTCAGGGCGGCTGCCTATCCTGCAAGCAGGCTGTCCAGCGTGACGAAGCCGTAGCCGGCCTGGCGCATCCTCTCAATCATCTGCGGCAGGGCATCGGCGTCCAGGGTGGAGCCGTCGTCCGGGTTGGATCCGATGTGCATCAGGACGATTTCGCCCGGCTGCAGGGCGGACAGCGCGCGGTCCGCCACCAGCTGTGCCGTGATGCCGCCGCTGGTCCCCTTCCAGCCGAGGGTGTCCACGGACCAGCGCACCGGCACGTAACCCAGGTTGTTCACAGCTGCGATGGTGCGCGTGTCACGGGCACCGAACGGAAACCTGAACAAGGGACGGGGGTCCGCGCCGGCTGCCACTATTGACTGCTCCGCCGCGCGAACCTGGTCCCCGATCCCCGCGTCCGGCAGTCCGGTGAAGTCCGGGTGGGTCTGGGAGTGGTTGCCCACCCGGTGGCCGCCGGCCGCGATGGCAGCCACCCCGGCAGGATTGGCCGCGGCCCACGCCCCGGTCAGGAAGAACGTCCCGCGGACTCCGGCACCCGCCAGGGTCTGCAGGATTGACGGCAGGCCGGCCGAGTTGGCGCCCGCGTCGAACGTCAAGGCAACGGACGGCCCGGCACCGGGAACCAGCTCCACGTCCTGCCCGGCCAGGCCGGAAGGAAACGGGGCAACCGGCGGAGGGGACTGCGGTGCGGGCAGCGTCTCCGGCGGCGGTGTGGGGCCAGGCGCGACAGGGCCCGGATCGGTCGCTTCACCCGGACTTCCGGGCGAGGGGGACGGCGGGGGCTCCGACGACGCCCGGACCCCCGGGGCCGGGGTGGACGGCGTCGAAGACGGCGAAACGGAAGAGGTGGAGGAGGCCCCGCTTTCCGGCGGAGGACCGGTTTGCGGGGCCGGCCCCTGCGGCGCTCCGGCGAGGATCACGGCCAGCACAACCGCGGCGACGACAGCAACAGCCACCAGGACCACCGCCGCCAGCCGGCGGCGGCGCGGTTCGAGCGGAGGTTCGAGCGGAGGTTCGAGCGGAGGTTCGCCAGCCATGGTCAACCATGACAGCCGGAGCGCTGCCGCGCCTAGGGCTGAAGGGCCCGCCGTGGCGTTAATACATCAAAGGATGTACTTTGAAGCTGTGGAAACGCTCGCTCAGGCACCCGTACTCGCCCGCTTCGGCTACGCGGTCTCGGACCCGACCCGCGCCAGGATCCTGCTGGCCCTCTCCGGCGCCCCGGCCTACCCCTCCGATCTGGCGGACACCCTCGGGGTCTCCCGGCAGAGCATGTCAAACCATCTGACATGCCTTCGCGGCTGCGGCCTGGTGGTTGCCATTCCTGACGGTCGACGCAACCGGTATGAACTCGCGGACACCCGGCTGGGCCACGCGATAAAAGACCTGATTGGCGTGGTCCTCGCGGTTGATCCGTCCTGCTGCGCCCCGGACGGGGAGTGCTTCGCATGACGGCCCTGCTGACCGCACCAAGCCCGGAACGTCGCGCCGTACTGAGCCGGAGGATCCGGCTGTTCGCGGCCGCGACCATCACCTACAACCTCATCGAAGCTGTCGTGGCGCTCTGGGCCGGCGGGGCCGCTGACTCCTCGGCCCTGATCGGCTTCGGCCTGGACTCAGTCATCGAGGTGAGTTCTGCGTTGGCATTGTCCTGGCAGTTTTCCGCCAAAGACCCGGAACGGCGCGAGCACCTGACCCTGCGGATCATCGCCGTCTCCTTCTTCGCCCTCGCCGCGTTCGTCACCACAGACGCCGTCCGTGCATTAACCGGCGGGGACGAGCCGAGGCACTCAACGCCGGGCATAGTGATCGCGGCGCTGAGCCTGGCGATCATGCCCGTGCTGTCCTGGGCCCAGCGACGCGCAGGCCGGGAACTCGGTTCCCGGACAGCCGTGGCCGATTCCAAACAAACGCTGCTCTGCACCTACCTTTCCGCCGTGCTGCTGGTGGGCCTGGTCCTGAACAGCGCCTTGGGCTGGTGGTGGGCGGATGCCGGGGCCGCCTTGGTCATCGCCGGCATCGCGGTCCGGGAGGGCATCAATGCCTGGCGTGGCGAATCCTGCTGCGGCGGCTGCGCGCCGGACAGCAAGTCCACACCCGTCGTCGTGGCGCTCGGAACGAAACCGGTTGATCGTCGGCCCCTGGCGTAGCCGTCGAACGTGCGCACCGCACGCCACCCTGGGAAACATCACACCGTGACGTTTCAAGGACCTATTCCCCTACCCTCGCAGCCCGGGTTCAATGGAGTGTTACCCCTGGGTGTGCGCAGGCCAAGTGTGCCCATGCCAGGAGTGCCGTGGCGTGCCAGCTATCCAGACAAAGGCGGGATCCACCTGTGAAACTTGTTCTCCGGTATCCGCTCGTTGCGGGCACGGTGATGGCGTTGCTTGCTGTCGCCGTCCTGGTGACGTCCGGCCAGCCGGTGATCGCCCGGTTTGCCGCCAGCGGCTATGCCCTCGCGGTGGCCGCGTATCTGTCCCTCGGGATGCTGCGGCGGCTGCGCCAAGGGCACTGGGGCATCGATATCCTGGCTGTGACAGCGATTGTCAGCACCGTGCTGGTGGGCGAATTCATTGCCTCCATGATCATCGTGCTGATGATGGCCGGCGGCACGGCCCTTGAGGATTACGCGGCCGGCAGGGCGAAGAGCGAACTCAGCGCGCTGCTGGCGCGCGTCCCGCAGACAGCGCACCGGGAGCGGAACGGCGGCGGCAACGGCGCGCACAAGAACGCCGGCGCCCCCAACGGCGGCGCGAACGGCGCTGCCAGCAACGGCGTCGTCGAAAACGGTGCCCACGAGGACGTCGCGGCCACCGACGTCCGGGTGGGAGACATCCTGCTGGTCAAGCCCGGCGAGGTCGTCCCGCTGGACGGTGTGCTGCTTTCCGACGCCGGCACGTTCGACGAATCCTCACTCACCGGTGAAAGCCTGCCGGTGGAACGCACCGCGGGCGAGGGCATCATGAGCGGTTCCGTCAACGGCGAGGCCGCGGTCCGGATGCGCGTCACCGCCGTCATGGCGGACTCGCAGTACAGCCGGATCGTTGAACTCGTGAAGGAGGCGTCGGAGAGCCGCGCCCCCATGGTGCGCCTGGCCGACCGTTACGCCATTCCCTTCACCGCGTTCGCCTATGCGCTGGGCGCCATCGCCTGGATCGTCAGCGGCAGCCCCACTCGCTTCGCCGAAGTACTGGTGGTGGCAACTCCCTGCCCGCTGCTCATCGCGGCGCCGGTGGCTTTCCTGGGCGGTATGAGCCAGGCAGCCAAGGCCGGCATCATCGTCAAGTACGCCGGAGTCCTGGAGCAGCTCGGCAAGGTCCGCACCGCCGCCTTCGACAAGACCGGAACCCTCACCTACGGCCGGCCCTCCCTGGTGGCCATCGTGACGGCCGATTCCATGGGCCAGGACGAACTGCTCCGGCTGGCGGGTTCCGCTGAACAGTACTCCTCCCACGTCCTGGCGGCGTCCGTGATGGAGGCAGCCACCTCACGCGACCTCCGGTTCGAGACCGCCAGCGAGGCGCTCGAACATGCCACGCACGGGGTGCGCGCCGTGTTCGACGGCCGCGAAGTCGTGGTGGGCAAGCCCGCCTTCGTGGCAGAGTACGCGCCCGGCGTCGTGGAAACGGAACTGGTCAGCGGCCAGCTGGCAATCTACGTCGGCGTCGGCGGGGTGTACGTCGGGGCCCTGGTCATGAGCGACCCGCTGCGCGCCGAGGCCCGCCGGACGCTGGCTGAGCTGACCGCGCTGGGGGTCACCGAAACGGTGATGCTGACCGGCGACGCCCTGGCCACGGCCCAACACATCGCCGCCGAGGTGGGCCTCACGGACGTCCGTGCCGAATGCCTGCCGCCGGACAAAGTGGAAGCGGTGAAGTCCCTTCCGCTGCGTCCCGTGATGATGGTGGGCGACGGCGTCAACGACGCCCCCGTCCTGGCGGTGGCCGACGTCGGAATCGCCATGGGTGCACGCGGTTCCACCGCGGCCGGCGAGTCTGCCGACGTCGTGATCATCCTTGACGACCTGTCCAAGGCGGCGCACGCGGTGCGGATCGGGCAGCGCACTGTCAGGGTGGCGATGCAAAGCATCTGGATCGGCATCGTGCTGAGCGTGGGGCTCATGGTGGCCGCGGCTGCGGGCTTCGTGCCGGCCATCGCCGGCGCCCTGTCGCAGGAACTGGTGGACCTGGCCACCATCCTCAACGCGCTGCGCGCGCTGAGCCCGGGCCGGCACCCGGCACCGCCCACAGGTCAGGCCGACGCCTCCACGTCCGCGATCACCCGCACGGTCTTGAGGTAGCTGTCCGGATTGAGCGAGATGGAGTCGATGCCTTCCCCCACCAGGAAGGCCGCGAAGTCCGGATGGTTGCTGGGCCCCTGGCCGCAGATTCCAATCTTGATTCCGGCTGCGTGCGCCTTGCGGATGGCTTCGCTGATCATGGCAGTGACGGCCTCATCGCGTTCGTCGAAAAGGGCTGCCAGCTGCTCGGAGTCCCGGTCCACGCCCAGGACCAGTTGCGTGAGGTCGTTGGAACCGATGGAGAAGCCGTCGAACTTGGGGGCGAACTTCTCGGCCAGGACCACGTTGGAGGGGATCTCGCACATCATGTACACCTGCAGGCCGTTTTCGCCGCGGACCAGGCCGTTCTCCGCCATGACGGCCAGCACGCGGTCCGCTTCGCCGGGTGTGCGGCAGAACGGGATCATCACTATGACGTTGCCGAAGCCGATGGTTTCCCGCACCCGTTTGAGGGCGGCGCACTCCAGCGCGAAACCTTCCCGGTAGCGTTCGTCGTAGTACCGGGATGCACCGCGGAAGCCCAGCATGGGGTTCTCTTCGGGCTGTTCGAAGGAGCTGCCGCCGATCAGGTGTGCGTACTCGTTGGTCTTGAAGTCGCTGAGCCTGACGATCACCGGATGCGGGTGGTACGGCGCTGCGATTTTGGCGATCCCCAGCGCCAGCGCCTCCACGAAGTACTCCCGCGGGTCCGCGTAGCCGCTGGTCAGCTCCTTGATCTGCCGGGCTTCGTCAGCGTCAGTGACGCGCTCCGGATGGACCAGCGCCATCGGATGGACCCGGATCAGGTTGCTGATGATGAACTCCATCCGGGCCAGGCCCACCCCTGCTGCCGGCAGCCGCCACCACTGGAACGAGGCCCCCGGGCTGGCGATGTTCACCATCACGGCGGTGCGGGTGGCGGGAAGGGCGCCAAGGTCCACGTCCTCGGTATCGAACGGGACTGTGCCTTCGTACACCCGGCCCTGGTCCCCTTCCGCGCAGCTGAGCGTCACCGCCTGGCCCTCGCCCAGGACGCTGGTTCCGTTTCCGGTTCCGACGACGGCGGGAACGCCCAGCTCGCGGCTCACGATCGCCGCGTGGCTGGTGGTGCCGCCGTGGTCCGTGACGATCCCGGAGGCCCGTTTCATCACCGGCACCCAGTCCGGGTCCGTCATCTCGGTGACCAGGATGGCGCCGTCGCGGAAGGAGTCGATGTCCCGGGTACTACGGATGACGCACGCCGTGCCCTGCGCGATCGAATCGCCGATCGCTGCGCCGGAGGCCAGGACTTTGCCCGTGCCGCGGAGGTGATGGATGGTGAAGCGCGTCCCGCTCTTGCGCGCCTGCACGGTTTCGGGCCGCGCCTGCACCATGAACAGTTCCCCGGTGGCGCCGTCGCGGGCCCATTCCATGTCCATGGGGCGGCCGTAGTGGTCCTCCACCGTCACCGCCCAGCGCGCCAGGTCCAGGATTTCGGGGTCGCCCAGCACGAACGAACTCCGCTCCTCCGCCGACGTTTCCACCGTCCGGGTCCGCGCGTGGCCGCCCCGGCTGTAGACCATCTTGCGGGCTTTGGAACCGAGGGTTTTCTCAATGATCGGAGCCAGGCGGGGGTCCGCCAGGAGCGGCTTGAAAACCACGTATTTGTCCGGGTTGATACTGCCCTGGACCACGGTTTCGCCGAGGCCCCAGGCGGCGCTGATCACGGCCGCACGGGGGAAGCCCGAATCGGTGTCGATGGAAAACATCACGCCGGAGGCGCCGACGTCGGACCTCACCATCCGCTGCACCCCGATGGAAAGGGCCACGTCCAGGTGGTCGAAACCCTTGACCTCCCGGTAGCTGATGGCGCGGTCCGTGAAGAGCGATGCGTAGCAGCGCCGGCAGGCGTCCAGGAGTTCGCGTTCCCCGGAGATGTTCAGGAACGTCTCCTGCTGCCCGGCGAAGCTTGCGTCCGGCAAGTCCTCCGCCGTGGCGCTGCTGCGGACGGCAACGGAGAGCCGGTCCAGTCCCGCCCGTTCGGCGAGGGTGCGGTAATGGCTGCGGATTGACTCGGCGATGTCCTCCGGGAATTCGCTGTCCAGGAACAGCTCGCGGATGGCCTCGCCCGTGGACCGCAGCGTCGTCTCGCCGGCCCGGTACTCCGCGATCCGGGCACGCATGGCGGCGTCGATGCCGTTGGCTTCGATGAAGGTGCGGTAGGCGGCCGCCGTAGTGGCGAAGCCGTCCGGCACCCGCACTCCGCGGGACTTCAGCGAGCGCGTCATCTCCCCCAGCGAGGCGTTCTTGCCGCCCACCTGGGGCACATGCTCCATGCCGATCTCGTCGAACCACACCACGTGGCTTTCAGTCATGACTGCTCCCGCCGCTTGCTCCATGGATTGATCCTCGTTTGCCCGTCTCCCGCGGGTCAGAGGCTTTGGACCTCACCTGCCGCTGCACGGCCGGCGGGACGGCCGGCCGCCCGGCTGGCGGGACCAGAGGCCGGTCCGGAGCGGCAGGGCCAGGTCCGCGGCGCCGGATGATCTTGTAGATCCAGTCCGCAACGATGACGGCGGGCATGGCGGCGAGCGCCACGGCCAGGCCCCCGGGCGACGGCGGCGCGTGGCCCAGCAGTGTGGCGACGGGACCGATGAACAGGAACACCGCCAGCAGTCCCAGCTCCGCCAGCACGGCCCAGAGCAGCAGCCGGTTGCTGAACCAGCCCAGCCGCCACGGCGGGGCGGAGGCGCTGCGGCAGGCGAAGGCGTTGGCGAGCTGTGCCAGGACCACGGTGGTGAACGCGGCACCCGAGGCGGCCATCAGCACATCCGACGCCGGCAGTTCCGCGCCGGGGCGCCACCCCGCACCCAGGAGCACGGCGGTGTACGCGGTCATCTCGAAGAGGGCTTCCACCGGCCCCAGGAGACCGAACACCCGGAACATCAGGGCCCGGTCCATCAGGTGCCTCCGCTCCGGCGGCCGTTTGAGCGCGCCCTTGCTGGGGGCCTCGCTGCCCAGGGCCAGCGCCGGGAGCAGGTCGGTGCCGATGTCCAGGGCCAGGATTTGCAGCACGCTCAGCGCCAGCGGGAAGCGGCCGCCGGAGAGCGCCCAGATAACGAACGGGGTGAGCTCGGCGACGTTGTCCGTCAGGTGGTAGGTCAGGAACCGCCGGATGTTCGCGTACGTGGCACGGCCTTGCTCCACTGCGGCGATGATGGTGGCGAAGTCGTCATCCAGGAGCACGAGGTCCGCCGCCTCGCGGGCGACGTCCGTGCCGCTCAGCCCCATGGCCACGCCGATGTCTGCCTGCTGGAGGGCCGGGCCGTCGTTGACGCCGTCGCCGGTCATGGCCACCACGTGGCCCCTGAGCTGGAGCAGGCGGGCCACCCGGAGTTTCTGTTCGGGCGTGACCCGGCTGACCACAACGCCGTCGCGGTCCAGCAGGGCGGTCAGGACGGCGTCGTCCTCCGGCAGGGTGTGTCCCTCCAACACCAGCTCGGGTGATCCGATCAGCCCGGTTTCCCGGGCGATGGCGGCGGCGGTGAAGGCGTGGTCGCCGGTGACCATGGCCACCTTGATTCCCGCATCGCGGGCGGCCTCGAGTGCCAGCCGGACTTCGGCCCGGGGCGGGTCATGCAGGCCGATCAGGCCCAGCAGCGTCAGATCCTGCTCAACCGCCTCCAGCTTGAAGCTGGCACCGGGCGGGCCGGGCAGTGGCCGCTCCGCCACGGCCAGGACCCGCAGGCCGTGGGAGGCCATCCGGTCGACCATCTGCCGGGCCCGGTCCGCGCCTTCCGGGCCGCACAGCGGAATCACGGACTCCGGGGCGCCCTTGACATAAAGAGTGGTGCCCACGATGGCGGACTCCCGCAGCCGGCGCGGATCGAAGGCAAAGCGGTGCGACACCTCGAGCTCGTCGGGTTTCTGCCCGGGAGCTGCCAGCCGGGTGGCGAGCGCATCAATGGCGGCCTCCATCGGGTCGCCCTCGGCGATCCATTTGCCCTCGTGGAGCACCGCGCGGCCTACGGAAGCGGCCAATGCAGCAGTGCTGAGGTGCCGGGCCTCCCCGGCTCCGCCCCCGGTGACCTCGGCCTCGGGTCCGTACCCCGCGCCGATGACGCTGAGCACCCCTTCCGGGGTCCAGACCTCGACGGCGTTCATCCGGTTCTGGGTCAGCGTGCCGGTCTTGTCCGTGCAAATGAAAGTGGTGGAGCCGAGGGTTTCCACCGCTTCCAGGTTCCGGACCAGGGCGTTGCGCTGCGCCATCCGCTGTGCCCCGACGGCCAGGGACAGCGTGACCGTGGGCAGCAGGCCTTCGGGCACGAGCGCCACGCCCACTCCGATCGCGAACAGGAACGCGTCCCGCCAGGAAATGCCGACCAGCAGCGAGAGCACAAAAAACAGCACACCGATGCCCAGGGCCATCGTGGCGGTGATCCGGACAATGCGCTGCAGTTCCCGGGCCAGCGGGGTGGGCGGCGCCTTGACCTGGCCGGTGAGGGCGGCGATTTCGGCGAGCCGGGTGTCACCGCCGGTGACCATGACGATGCCTTCCGCCTCGCCGTTGACCAGGAAGGTCCCGCCGAACACGGTGTCCCCCGGGGCCTTGGCCAGGGGTTCGCTTTCGCCGGTGAGCATTGACTCGTCCACGGAGCACCCTGCGGCCAGTGCCAGCCGGAGATCCGCCGGTACCCGGTCACCCGCCACCAGCACTACGGCGTCGTCCGGCACCAGTTCGGTGGTGTGGACTTTGACGATGCGGTTGTCCCGGCGGACCGACACCATGGCCGGAAGCAGCTCGCGGAGCTTGGAGGCGGCATGCTGTGCCCGCTCCTGCTGGATGTAGGCGAACACCCCGTTCACCACCACCACCACCACGATAGCCACGGCAAGCTGCGGCATTCCGGCGATGTAGGCCAGCACTGCTGCGCACCAGAGCATGATGGCAAAGAAGTGGGTCATCTCGGCCAGCAGCCTGCGCCAGCCCGGGACGGCGCGGGCCTGCGGCAGCCGGTTGGGTCCCGCCTTCCGCAGCCGGAGGGCGGCCTCCTCGGAGCTGAGTCCGGCGGGCCGCGGCAACGCACCGGCACCGGCACCCGGAATCACAGCCGCAGCCTGCCATTCACGGGCAGCACCGGACACGTGGAACCACGGCATTCACGGGGAACCCCATGGATCGAGGATGCGGTCTTGGAGGTCAGGCTCCTAGGGTCAAAGGTCACCACTGTCGCGGGGCAGCTCCAGCGAGGGCACGTCCCGCACCGGCAGCTCCAGTGCCAGCGCCCGGAGGTAGGCGCCGAACCCCTGGGGTGCGCGGGCATGCGTGCGGCCCGATGTCAGCACCCGGATGGTGTCCGTGGCCTGCACCGTGTAGGCCTGTTTGCGCAGGTTTTCCACCAGGATCCGGTCCTCGTGGACGCGTCTGCGGGGAAAGCCGCCGGCCGCGAAGTAGGCCGAGGCGCGGACACCGAAGTTGGCGCCGTAGATGTGCGGATGGTCCTCCCTGAACGGGTGCCGCTCCAGCCACCGGCGCAGGATCGCGGGCTCCGTGCCGGCGGGGTCCGGCTCTACGGATCCCAGGACGGCGTCGGCACCGGCGTCGGCCAGTTCAACCTGGCGCACCAGCCAATTCCGCGGAACGGCGGAGTCGGCGTCGGTGTTGGCCAGCCAGATGCGTCCGGTCCGCAGCCCCGGGGTGATTCCGGCGGCCAGGACTCCGGCGGCGCGGCTTGCCCCGGTGCTTCCCAGCCTGACCTGCACGGCCGCGAACCGCGGATCGGCGGCAACGTAGCCGGAAGCGATGTCCGCGGACCGGTCAGTGCAGCTGTCGAGCACCACGGTGATGGCCGCCTCCACCTCGGGGCGTTCGCGTTGCAGCGTGTCGGCGGCGGCCCGGAGCGCCGCCAGCGCCCGGTCAAGGTGCTGGTCCTCGTTGTGGGCCGGCATCACCACCACCACCCGCTCGATGCCCTGCCCGGACCGGACCTCCGCCGCAGGATGGTCCCCTGCCCGTTCCGTCATCTCGCTGGTCATCTCAGGTCGCTGCCCGTCTCAGGTCGCTGGTCATCTCAGGTCACTGCCCATCTCAGGGTGCGTCCGGACCGCTGGCAGGAAGCGGTTCCGGTGCAGCGGCTCCGGCGTGGGGCCCGTCCGGGGCAACCAGGACTTCCAGGACGAAGTCCTTCTCCCTGTACAGCCCTTCGGTGGGCCAGCGGAGCTGCTGCCGCGCCATGGCATGGACGGCGTCCCCGTCGAGTTCCCAGCCTGATACCGGGTGCCGCCAGTGGCAGAGCACCAGGGTCCCGCCGGGGTTCAGCGAGCTTTCCACCTGCGCGAACAGTTCCGCCAGCTCCTCCGCGGTCAGGTAGTACCCCGTCTCTGACACCACCACCAGGTCGAAGCGCCCCTCCGGCCAGTGCTGCGGAACAGTGAGGTGCAGGGTCCGGGCGGAGGGATGTCCGGAGAGGCGATCCGCAGCCCGGGCCAGGGCGGTGCTGCTGGCGTCAACCGCCACGAACTCCCGGCAGCGGGCCGCCAGTTCCACGCTGAGCGTGCCGATGGAACAGCCGACTTCCAGCCCGGATTCGTAGTTTGCCTGCGGCAGGATGGCCAGGGTGAGCGCCCGCTTCCGCCGTTCGTACCAGCTGGTGGTGTAGCTCCAGGGGTCGGTGTTGCCGCTGTGCACGGCGTCGAAGATCTGCTCGGCGTCGCCCGCGCTGTTGGTTCCGCCGGCGGGCCGGTGCCACGCGAATGTTTCCCAGGCACGGGAGAAATGGTCCAGGAAGCTCCCGGCAAGAAGTGCCTCGTCGCCGGGCTGGTCGGACAGCGGTTGTGTCTGCGAGGCGTGCGCCAGGAGGGCCGCGGCTTTGGCCCGCTGCTCGTCCGGAGTGAGCGGCACACGGACCCAGGACTGCCAGGCAGGGTCCTCAGGTGATGCCCACAACCAGTACCAGACCGGGTATTCCAGCAGGCCGTGCCCGCCCTGCGCCGCCACGTCTGCGGCCACGGCGCCCAGGACGTCGTGGTCCGTGTGGCCGTCGGAGCGGTACGGCGCCACGATCGCCACCTGGTTCGCCGGGCGGCCGGACGCTTCGATGGTCTCCCGGACGGCGGCAGCAATGCGGTCCCGGTCGGCGTCAAGGTGGCCGTCCCGGAAGTGCAGGAACTGCCGGGTCGCCCCGGGGGCCAGCCCGGACACAGCGGCCCGGAACTCATTGAGCCGGACGGCGGCCAGCTGTTCCGGCGTCGTGGTCGGGGAGTCCGGGTGCGACGCCTCCCCGGCCGTGCAAAGCAGCACGTCCACAGCCGCGCCGGCGGCGTGCAGCCGGGACAGTAATCCTCCGGCGCCCAGGGTTTCATCGTCCGGATGAGCCGCCAGCACAATGAAGGTCATGGCGGCGAGTTCGCCCGGGTCCAGGGGAAGCTCGGGGAGGACGGACAGGCCGCTGGCCTCCCATTCGGACTCGGCAGTGCCGGTGTCCGCGTGCGAGAAGGTCACCATGAGCGGTCCCCTTTCAAGGTCAGGGCACCAAGCTGGGCGTCATCGCGCATGGCGTGGTGCTGCCGGATGTACAGCGACAGGTCGGCCATGCGCTTTCCGTACGCTTCGTTGAAGGCCAGGGGGCCCGGGCCCAGGTTCTGTGCCACCACCGTCTGGACGCGTTCGACGGCGGCGGCAACGGTTCCGCGCACGCGCAGTGCTTCGCTCCACGCGCCGGAGCCGGACAGTTCACCGGCGTCGATCCGCTCGGCCGTCCGGGCCAGGTAGCCGGCCAGGGAGGTGATGATGCGGTCGGTTTCACCCAGGTGGGCCAGGGCTATCTGGTCGGGTTCACGCCCCTTGTCCGCGGCGGCGGCCAGCGCGGCGCTGAAGTCGCGGGCCACGGCAACGGCTCCGCCGAACCAGCACGCCGCCACGCCCATGCCGCCCCAGGCGAAGCCCGGGCGCTGGAAGTACCAGCCTGCTCCGCCCACCGGCACGGCGCTGACGCCGTCAAAGTGCACGGTGCCGCTGGGAATTTCGCGCAGGCCCCGGCTGGTCCACTGCGGGGTCTCGCAGGAAACCCCGGGCGCATGCAGGTCGACGGCGAAGGCGGCCCGGCCGCCGTCGGCGAGGTGTGCGGTCAGCACAGCACCGTCGAGCCGGGCAGCGAGCGAGCACCAGGGCTTGGAACCGTTAAGGACGTATTTCCCGGTGCCGTCCGCCGTGGCGTCTAGCCGCAGCCCCGGCCCCTCCGCAGCAAACACGCCCCAGGCTCCGTCGGCAGGTTCGACTGCAGCCCCGCCCGTGGCCGGGACCTCTTCCCCGGCTTGGAAACCGGCCTGGGCGAGGATGGCGACGGCGTCAAGGTGCGGTTCGAACACCCGGCCGGCGGCCACGTCCACGGCAGTCACGGACGCCAGCAGTTCCCAGAGCCGCGCCGTGCCGCCTTCGCCGGAGCGGGGCGCTGTCCGTCCGACGTCACGCGCCAGTTCCAGCAGCGCCGGCACATCTCCCGCTGCGTGGTCCACGGCCCCAAGCAGCGGCGCCATCGCCCCAAGCCGTTGCGGCGTCGAACTGATCCGCACTGCCCGCGCTTCTGGCTTCATTCAGTCTTCATCCGGCACTGTGACCGGGGCCTTCGCCGACATGGTCTCGGCGTTAACCATCCACGCCAGCTGTTCCAGCCGCGAAATCCCGGCGTGAAGCAGGTCGGCGCTGGTGGGATCTTCCTCGTCCACCTCGTCATGGACGTCCCGCATGGTCTTCACGGTCCGCTCCAGCCGGGCGGTGATCAGTTTGACGGCGTCCTTGGTGGCGGTGAGTCCCTCGGGGAACTGTTCCAGCCGGGTGTCGGCTGATACCGTGGCGCTCCTGCCGTCGGGCAGCGCGTGCAGGGCGCGCATGCGCTCGGCGGTTTCATCCGCGAACAGCCGCACGCTGGTGACAATTTCGTCGAGCTGCAGGTGGAGGTCGCGGAAGTTGGTTCCCACAATGTTCCAGTGTGCCTGCTTGCCTTGGACGTGGAGTTCGATCAGGTCCGTCAGGACCATCTGGAGATTGCTGGCAAGAGTCGGTGAAGCCTTCATTTCTTCCTCCGGTGCAGGCAGTGCGGGACTGGGCCATCCCGCGTTAGCTTATTCTAAGCATACTTAGCATTTAGGCGGGACGCGGCCGGTCCGGTGACAGCGGGAATCCCGTCCGGCGTCACTCAGCGCACCACGGCCAGCGCAAAGCCGTCCCAGCCCTTCGAGCCCACGGTCTGCATGACCGTCCCGTCCAGGCGCGGGTCCCCGCCGATCATTTCCAGGGCGCTGATGATTCCAGGCGCGTTGACGTCGTCCATGGACGGATCAAGCAGCGCGCCCTCCCACACCACGTTGTCCATCACGATCACGGTGCCCGGCCGGCCCAGCCTGATGGCCCAGTCCAGGTACTTCGGATTGTTTTCCTTGTCCGCGTCGATGAACACAAAATCGAAGGGTCCGCGGCCGTCGTCCTTCAGCCCCGGAAGTGTGTCCAGTGCGGCCCCCACCCGGATGTCCACCTTGTGCCCCACCCCCGCGGCGTCCACGTTCGCGCGCGCCACACGGGCGTGTTTGGGGAGGTATTCGCACGTGACGAGTACGCCGTCGTCGGGCAGTCCCTGGGCCATCCAGATGGTGCTGAAGCCGGCCAGCGTGCCGATCTCCAGGACGCGCCGGGCGCCGGAAAGCTGCACCAGCAGCTTGAGCAGCTTGCCTGCGTTCGGCGCCACTTCGATGGGCGGCATGCCGGCGTCGGCGGCGGTAGTCACGGCCCGCGTGAGGGGGCTGCCGGGACGGACCACGACGTTCGTCAGATACTCCTCAACCGCCACCCACCGGGGCTCGGGCCTGTGCTCAACCATGGGGCCAGTCTGGCAGTTGCCGCTGCCCGCGGGAAGGGCAGGCGGCGGCGGAAATCAGATGGGCAAGTCAGCCTGCGTCAGCGATGGCCGTTTCCAGCCGTTCCACTTTGGCGGTGAGCTCACCGGAATAGCCGGGGCGGATGTCGGCCTTGATGACCAGCGACACGCGGCTGCCGAAGCGTCCCACGGCCTCGGTGGCCTCCTTGACCACGGCGAACACCTCGTCCCACTCACCTTCGATCGTGGTGAACATGGAATCCGTATGGTTCGGCAGGCCTGAGTCCCGGACAATCTTGACGGCGGCAGCGACGGCGTCGTGCACTGAAGCGTCTGCGGAGGCCGCGTCTTCCAACGCAGTGGAATCGGTGGTGGAATCGCCCGCCAGGCGGGCCGGCCGGCCGGAGGGTGCAACGGAGAATGCGAGCAACATGGACCCAGTCTGCCACAGCGGCGAACGTCATATAGGAGTACATTCGGCGCTACCAATCAGTAACCCGGGCGCTCAGCGCCTGCGTTGCTAACCTTGAAAAATGAACCTCGCAGTGGAACGCAAGCCCCTTCGTGCGGATGCTGCGCGCAATGTGGACAAGATCATCACCGCCGCCCGGAAGTGCTTCCGTGAGTACGGCCCCGACGTGCCGCTTCAGACCATCGCCGTAACGGCCGGCGTCGGACCCGCAACCTTGTTCCGGAACTTTGCGGACAAGGAGCAGCTGGTCCTTGCCGCACTCAACCGCCAGCTCCGCCTGATGGTCGACCCAGTGATCGATGACGCCCTGGCCGGCCCTGATGCCGCCGCCGGGCTGTTCCGCGTGATCGATGCGCTGATGGCGGCGGCCAGCGAGGATGCCAACCTGCTCGGAGCCGTGGCCGGACGCCGCGGGCTGCTGACCGGTATCACCGGCAGCCTCTTTGAGTCGGTGGCTGTCCTGCTGGGCCGCGGCCAGGCCCAGGGAACCCTGCGGACCGACATCTCCATGACGGACGTCATCCGCCTGCTGGCCATGCTGATCGGCGTCGTGGACACCATGGAACCGGGATCCGATGCGTGGCGGCGCCCCGTGGCGCTGGTGGAGGATGCCATCCGCACCGAGCGCCCGCGCCGGCCCCTTCCGCCGCAGTCCCCGCTGCCGGGCACGGCCTTCGATTCAGTCGTCCTGGCCTGATTCGACCTCCGTCTGGTCCGTTTCGTCATGGGTCCGGTCGTCGTGCAGCCGGCCGGCGTCCTCGGACCCGCGGCTGTACGGCGCCCTGCCGTCCGGGGCATGGATCTCGTCCAGTCGCTCGTTCAAGGCATGGGCCAATATGTCCCGCTGCAGGGCCGGCAGCGCGATGGCACCGTGGATGTAGGCCTCGATTTCAAACTGGCCGGCAATGCCGCCAATGCTGAAATACCTCAGCCACAGTTCTTCAACGGTGATGTCGGCATTCCGGAGCATCTCCTCAAAGCAAAGCCTCTGCTCATCTTCGTCCTTGCCCAGGGCCAAAACGCACCCCCGCTCACCGGGGCGGCTGGGTGGAGGACACCAGCTCGGAGGACACGTCACGCAGCGACCTCCTGGCCCGCCGCGACTCCATCAGGAGGTCTTGCATGGCGGTGTCCTCGTCCAGGCCGTGCCGGGCCATGAGTATTCCCTTGGCCACGGCGATGATCTCGCGGTGGGCCAGTGCGTCTCGGAGATCCTCACTCAGCGTCCGCGCGCTCTCACGCGCCTGCACGTTGATCAGGAAGATGGTTGCCTGCGCCGCGAAGAGCTCCAGCAGGCGCACCGTGGTGTGGTCGAAGCTGTTCTCCGGGCGGCCGTAGATCTTCACGGAGCCCAGGGCGGACTCTCCGGCGAGCAACGGAGCACTGACGGAAGACCGCAGTCCCAGCTCGGCCGCGGCGCAGGCCCACTCAGGCCAGCGCCGGTCATGCAGTACGTCACTGACCAGCACGGGCTCGCCGCTGGCCCAGGCAAGAAGGCACGGGCCCTGGCCCAGCTCGTACTGGCGTTCGTCGGCAACCTGGACCATACGGCTGGACGCACTCGCTGTATGTTTCCGGCCGTCAGCGTCGATCAGGGTGACGCCCGCGCCCGCGGCGCCGGGCACGGCCAATTCGGCGGCGGCAGTGATGAGCTCGAGTGCCCTGGATACCGTCTCGTCCGTCAGCAGGAGCTCGGAGGCGCGGGCAAAAATGGCCGCCAGTTCGTCTGCAAGGGGTAGTTTCACCGCCATGGCCGCACCCATTCCACTGCTATGCCGCCCTTCGCGCGTTGACTGGAACTGTTAAAAGCATAGCCGCAGGGGCCTCCGTCAGCCGCTGAAGTGGGTGGCTCCCGGCATGGTGTTGAAGTTTCGCAGCAGGTCCTCTGCCACGGCCCGGAGCTTGACGTTGCGGTTGTTGGAAACCTTGCTCAGGATCGCGAATGCCTCAGCCTGCGTGCAGCGGCTCTGGCCCATGACAATTCCCGAGGCGAGGTTGATGCTGGTGCGCGACCTCAGCGCCTCGAGGAGGTCGTCGTTGAGGTCCCTCGAGGCGCCGATGCGCACGGCCAGCCGCACGGCTTTGCCGGCACGGGCGGCGAAGGCTTCACAAATCACGATTGCCTCGTCGTCGAACGCCCCTGCCTCGGGGGCGAAGAACGCTATGGATGCGGCGGCGTCCGGATCCAGCTGCAGCGGGAGGGCCAGGACGCTTAGCTGGCCCGCCTTTACCACGGCTCGGTTGTAGCGCGGCCAGCGGGAGTCGGCCCGGGCATCGGGTACGGAAACCGTCGCCCCGGCTTCAAGGGCCGCCAGCGACGGACTGAGGCCTGTGGCCCGCTGGATTTCCCCCAGCAGCCGCGCGCCGGGTCCGCTTCCGGCGGAGGCCTCGGACCGCCTCGAGCGGACCAGCGTGACGGCGCACAGCACGGGCAGTCCGGTGGTCTTGCCGATGAAGCCGGCGGAGAAGACGGACAGCTCCGTGAGGAAGTCCTGCACGTCGGTGCTTTCCAGAACCAGGTCCTGCAGCCGCTCAGCCAGATACTGGCCCAACCGGGCGCCGGTCATGCCCGGCCCCCGGCGCTGCTTCTTATGGAGGTTACGCAGTCAGCCACGGTATCGCTTTTTGGAGTTCGACATGGTTTACGAACTACGTACAGCCTTCCCTCCGGCGCGGCCATGACATGCCAGCAGCTTGCCTTGCTTATGAACGGCGACGCCGATCCGCTGCTGGTAATGTCGGCGGCCAGCACCTCCGAACTGCAGGCCCTCACGGACGCCCTGTTCAAGGACCTGGACACGTCCCATCCCGTGTTTGGGGCGCAGGTCTGGTACGACCTCGCCCTGGAGGAGCTGGAAAACAGGGTCAACGGAGCCTCCCCACAGGCCGACGGTGTCACTGGTGCAGATTCGGTGGGCGAAGCCTAGGCTGCGTCATTCCGCCGGTCTGTTGACGGCCTGGCCTTCATCAGGGGCTTCTCCGTCTGTTGCCGCCTCGCCGCTGGGTGGCGCCTCGCCTTCCTGGGCCGGATGCGTCTCCCTTTGGTGGGCCTTCATGTGTTCCTCGTGCAGGTGGTCTGCTTCCTGAAGATGCTGCTGCAGTTTCTCCTCGGCATCCCTGCGGCGGCGGGACATCTCACGCATTTCACGGGTGGATTCGGATCCCGGCGATGGCACATAGGGCCTGGATTTGGGGTCTCTTTCGGCAGCAGGAACCAAGGGCGCTTGTTCTTCGCTCATGGTGGCATCCTTCCACAGCATGCTGGGCACTGCTAGGGCCTAAAGGCCGTCGTTAGCTCCAGCCCAGCATCCTCAGCCCGGCCGCTGCGCCAGCCCCGGCCAGGACCACCACCAGGAACGGCGCCCGGAACCAAAGCGCAATTCCGGCCGCAGCCAGTGCGCCCGCCCGGGCGTCAAAGGCCAGCGCCTGGCCCGATGCCACCGCGTTCACGACGGTGAGCGATGCCAGCAGCCCGATGGTCATGGTGCCGGCAATCCGGGACATCTGCGGGTTGCGCAGGAGGCTGGCGGGGACCAGATAGCCCAGAAGCTTCCAGGCGTAGCCAAGGAGGCAGGCCAGCAGCAGCCACAGCCAAAGATTCATTTCGCGGCACCTCCCGTATCGGGGTGCCGACGCAGGTGAGCGCCTTCGTCCCGCTGCCCGTGGTGGTGTTCGGCATAGGGGTCCACGTCAGGCTCCAGGCCTTCGTCGCTCCGTCCGTGGCTGAACCAGCCGATCGCAGCGGCCACAAAAGCCGCTATCAGGATGGGAACTCCCGCGGGCACGAACGGCACCGCCAGTACCGTGGCCAGGGCGCACACCACGGCGATCGCCACCGGCTCGCGGCCCTTGAGCCGCGGCCAGAGCAGGCCGAGGAAGGCTGCTACCGCGGCGCCGTCGAGCCCCCACTGCCTGGGATCCCCCAGGGCGCCGCCTGCCAGTGCCCCGACGGCAGTGAACACATTCCACAGCACGAAGATGCCGATGCCGGCCGTCCAGAATCCGCGCTTTTGCTCTCCCGGGTCGGTTTGCCCGGTGCTGGTGGCGGTTGACTCGTCGATGGTGACGTGCGCCGCGGCATACTTCCGCCACCCGCGCGGCTGCAGCAGCGCGTTGAGCTGCATGCCGTAGATACCGTTGCGCATGCCCAGGAGCGTGGCCGCCCCCATGGCGGCCACCCCCGACCCGCCGCCCGCCACCACGCCGATGAACGCGAACTGCGAACCGCCGCTGAACAGCAGCAGGCTCAGCGCCATGGTCTGCCAGAAGTCCAGCCCGGACGTCACGCCCAGCGCCCCGAAGGATACCCCGTAAAGCCCCGTGGCGACGCTGATGGACAGCCCCACACGCACGGCCGGGGATTGAAGCAGCTTCATGCCGGCAGGCCGGCAACGGGGCCGCCGGCAGGCGTCCCCAGGCCAGCCTTCCCCAGGGCCGTTTTCCGCAGGCTCCAGGCCCAGAGGATCAGCGGCACCTGGAGCGGCAGCCGCGCGGTGTGCACCTTCCGCTGCCCCGGGCTCCCGGCCGGACCGTACGCCCGGCGCAGGGCGTCGACGTGCCCGGCAAGGAACACTGTGAACATCGCGGCGATGCCCCCGGCGGCGGCTTTGCGGGTGGCCGGGATCAGGAGTCCGACGGCGGCACCAGCCTCGAGCAGTCCGCTGACCGCCACCCATTCATCGCGGGTCATCACGGCGCACGGGCCGTTGGGACGGGTGCCTGAGTCGTCACGGCACAGGAAATCGGGAACCACCTGATGGAAGAAGGCGGGATCTCGGAAATGCTTCATGGCGCTGGTCAGCAGCAGGGCGCTCATGGCAGCCGCTGAGAGTCTCTGTGTGGCCCGGGCGGACCAGGTGAATGGCATGAATCCATGCAACCACAGCCGCGGACAGCCCGGTAAACGGGACTTTCCGCCCGTGTCAGGAGCCACAGCGCGGCGTAGCTTGTTGACTATGAGCAGCGTGGTGGAAATGACCGGCGTCGTCAAGCGCTTTGGAACGGTAACTGCCCTCGACGGGCTCGACTTCAACGTGGCGGCGGGCGAGGTTCACGGTTTCCTGGGTCCCAACGGGTCCGGCAAGTCCACCACGCTGCGGCTTCTGCTCGGCATGCTGCGCGCCAACTCGGGCTCGATCCGGGTGCTGGGCCTGGATCCCTGGCACGATGTTGCCGCGCTGCACCGCCGGCTGGCGTACGTGCCCGGGGACGTTGCCTTGTGGCCGAACCTGACCGGCGGGGAAGTGATCGACCTGCTGGGGCGCCTCCAGGGCGGACAGGACCGCGGCCGGCGGGACCGGCTGCTGCAGACCTTCGACCTCGACCCCACCAAGAAGTCGCGCACGTATTCCAAGGGCAACCGGCAAAAAGTTGCCCTGGTGGCGGCCTTGGCCACCGACGCCGACCTCTTCCTCCTGGACGAGCCCACCAGCGGGCTGGACCCGTTGATGGAAGACGCCTTCCGCGGGTGCGTGCGTGAGCTGCGGGCGCAGGGCCGCACGGTCCTGCTGAGCAGCCACATCCTGAGTGAGGCCGAAGCGCTTTCGGACAGGGTCAGCATCATCCGCGCCGGCCGGGTGGTGGAGTCCGGGCCGCTCGAGCAGCTGCGGCACCTGACCCGGACGTCGGTCACGGCCGACGTCGCGCGCGTGCCGGCCGGCCTGGATCTCCTGCCCGGCGTCCACGACGTCGTGGTGTCGGACCACCGTGTGAGCGCCCAGGTGGACCCCGCGGCACTGGGCCCGTTCCTGCAGGCACTGACGGCCGCGGGGCTGCACGCCCTGACCAGCCAGCCGCCCACGCTGGAGGATCTGTTCCTGCGCCACTACGGCCCCTCCGGATCGCTCGAAACGGCACGGCGATGACCCGCACCGCCGAAGCCCACACCGCGACGACCCGTGCCTCAACGACCGGAACACTGTCCGGCACCGGCGTTATGGTCCGGCTGGCGCTCCGGCGGGACCGCTGGATGCTGCCGCTGTGGATCCTGGGCTTCGCCATCATTGCCTACTCGACCGCAGCGGCCGGGGCCGGGCTGTACCCGGACGAGCCCAGCCGGGTGGCAGCCGCCACCGCACTGAACGCCACGGCGTCCATGGTGGCGCTGTTCGGGCGGATCTACGATCATGCCTCGCTCGGTGCCCTTTCACTCATCAAATACACCGCTTTCATGACAGCCATCCTGGCCGTGCTCATGGTCATCCTCACCATCCGGCACACACGGGGGGACGAGGAAAGCGGACGGCTGGAACTCCTCGGCGGCGGACGGCTGGGACGGGACGCACCGCTGGTGTCCGCGCTGGCCATCAGCTTTGCAACCAGCATCCTCACCGGGCTGCTCTCGGCGGCCGCGCTTGCCGTCGGCGGCCTGCCCGGCAGCGGATCACTGGCCTTCGGGCTGGGCTGGGCCGCCACCGGGATGGCCTACAGCACCGTGGCAGCTGTGGCGGCGCAGGTGACGGCAAGCGCCAGGGCGGCCACCGGGTTCAGCATCGGGGTCATTGCCGTGACCTACGGGCTGCGCGCGGTGGGCGACCTCGCCGAACCCGGCCCGTCGGTCTGGTCCTGGCTCTCGCCCATCGGGTGGAACCAGCAGATCCGGGCCTACGCCGGCGACCACTGGTGGGTCCTCTCGTTGCCGCTGGCCCTCTGCGCAGCCCTTGTCCCTGTTGCGTTTTTCCTGCGGGCCCGCCGCGACCTCGGCGCCGGACTGCGTGATGAGCGGCCCGGCCCTGCCCGCGGCAAGCTCTCCGGTGTCCTGGGGCTCGCCGTGCGCCTGCAGTACCGCGTCCTGGTGGCGTGGGGTGTGGCGTTTGTCCTCTTCGGGGTGGTGATCGGCTCGCTCGTCGGCAACGTGGCCGATTTCCTGACGTCGCCGGGCGCCCAGGACCTGATGCGGGCGCTGGGCGGCCCCCAGGCCCTCACCGACGCGTTCCTCGCAGCCGAGATCAGCATCATGGGGGTACTCGCGGCGGCCTACGGCATCTCCGCCGCCAACCATCTCCGCAGCGAAGAATCGGCCGGGCATACCGAGGCCCTGCTGGGCACCGCCACCACCCGCATCCGCTGGGCGGGCAGCCACTACGCCGTGGCCTTGGCCGGCGTCGGGCTGCTGCAACTGCTCACCGGAGTCTCCATCGGCATCGGGGCCGCGGCCGCCGTCAACGATGCCGGACTGGTGGCCCGGTGCACCGTGGCGGCCCTGGCCCAGATTCCGGCGGCGTGGGTGCTGACCAGTGCGGCCCTGGCGGTGTTCGGCTGGGTACCCCGGATGACAGCGGCCGTCTGGGTGCTCCTGCTGGGACTCATTGCACTGGGTGAATTCGGCGTGCTCTGGAATGCCCCGGAATGGCTGATGGACCTCTCGCCGTTCCGGCATACCCCGCTGCTCCCGGTGGACGCGGAGGGAATCCCGGCGCTGGTGGCCCTCACGGCGGCAGCGGCACTGCTCGGCGCACTGGGTTTCGCGGGATGGCGGCGGCGGGACCTTGCCGCCTGAACGCTGCGGAGGCGCGACGCTGCGGCGGCGCAGGATGAACGGTGCGGAGGCGCGGACCGTCAGCTGACGGGATGACTTCTTTCGGACAGCCGGGCCAGCACCTGCGCCGGCCGGTTGGTGGTGATCTCGTGGATTCCCAGTTCCTGGCACAGGGCCACGTCCTGATCCGAGTCCACGGTCCACACCCTGAACCTGCGGCCGGAATCCATCCAGCGTTTCACGGTGCGGGCGTGCTGGCGGACATAGTCGATACCCGGTCCGGCCAGCCGTACTTCGCAGTCGTTCAGGATGCGTTCGCCCTCCACCTGGGCTGCACGCATCACGTTCGCCAACGCCCCGCCGGTGATGACTCCCAGTCCCAGTTCCTCGCGTATTTCCTCCGCGTTGACGTCATCCACCAACTGGCAGACGAACTCGGCCGGAACGCTCTTGAGCAGGTGCTTCACGGAGTCCGGGCTGAAGCTCATGAACGAGACACTGACGTTGTCCACCCTTGAGGTGCCGGGATCCCAGCCCTCGGCTGCCAACACTTCCAGCACCCGGTCCTCCAGCTGGAGCAGGTAGGGGCTGGGGTGCTTGAGTTCGATGGCCAGCCCGATGTCCCGGCCCGTCGCGCGGAGGATGTCCAGCAGCTCCGGCAGCGTCAGGAGCTGATCAGACTTCCCGCCGTACTCGAGGGGAATCCTGGCGCCCTTCCAGGAAGAGAAATCCAGCAGCCGCAGTTCATCGAGGGTCCGGTCGGCCACGGGGCCGGTGCCGTCCGAGGTGCGGTCCAGGTTCGCGTCATGCAGCAGGACCACGTGCTGGTCCCGGCTGAGGTGGACGTCGCATTCAACGCCGTCGGCGCCGTCCGCGATGGCCTGGAGATAAGCTGCCCGGGTGTGCTCGGCAAAGGCGGCGCTGGCTCCCCGGTGGGCGTAGACCAGCGGCCGGGAGGACACGGACTCGTCGGTAGTCATGGTGACACGTTAGCGGACACCCGCGACCGATGCGGGACTAGGCTGGGCACATGCAGGTGAACAGTGAACAAACCACCCGCCCCGCTGCAGCGAGGCCCGCGCAGGCCGGCCCACCCGCTGCCGGGGCCGCCGTCGGACCTGCCCGTCCGGGCAGTGATACGGAAAAAGCCGCCGCGCTGCGGAAGATGAAACTCCTGGCGCTGGGGCTCCTGATTGTCATGGCGGTGATTTTCGTCGTCGCCTTCGCCCTGCAAAAGCAGTACCCCTGGCTGGAATACGTGCGGGCTGCGGCGGAAGGCGGCATGGTGGGCGCCCTCGCGGACTGGTTTGCCGTGACCGCGCTGTTCAAGTACCCCATGGGGATCAAGATCCCGCACACGGCCATCATCCCGCGCCGCAAGGACCAGATCGGTGCGTCGCTGGGCGAGTTCGTGGAGACGAACTTCCTCTCCGAACAGGTTGTGCAGGAAAAGCTCGCGTCAGTGGACATCGCGCGGAAGGCCGGCGCGTGGCTGTCCGGCCCCGGCGGCCCCGAGCGCGTGGCCAAGGAGGGCGCCGCCGTCATCCGCGGCGCGTTCAAGGTATTGAACGACGACGACGTCCAGGCCGTGATCGAGTCAATGGTCCGCAAGCACCTGCTCACTCCGCCGTGGGGGCCTCCGGTGGGCAGGCTCGCCGAGCGGATTTTCGCCGACGGGCACCACCACACCCTGGTGGACCTGTTGGTGGACCGGACCGTGGACTGGGTCCGGGACAACCACGAAACCGTCAGCAGGCTGGTGTCGGACCGGTCCCCGCAATGGGTGCCGCAGTTCGTGGACGGACTGGTCGGAGACAAGGTCTACGTGGAAATCCTCAAGTTCACCAAGGCCGTGCAGGCCGATCCGCAGCACCAGGTGCGGCAGTCCATCGACACCTACCTCGCGTCGCTCGCGCAGGACCTGCAGCACGATCCGGTGATGATCGCCCGGGCCGAAGGCATCAAGGCGCAGGTGCTGGGCGACCCCGAGGTGCGGGAACTGGCATCCCGCACCTGGGGCACCATCAAGGCGGCGCTGCTCGGCGCCGTCGACGATCCGCACAGCGAACTGACCGTCAAGTTCAAAGCGGCCGTGCACGACTTCGGCACCCGCCTGGTGGTGGACCCCGAACTGGCGGGCAAGGTCAACGCGTGGATCGGTGACGCCGCGGGCTACCTGGTGAAGACGTACCGCTCGGACATCGCGGGCGTGATCACGGATACGGTGGCGCGCTGGGATGCCGAGGAAACTTCGCAGAAAATCGAGCTGCAAGTGGGCAAGGACCTGCAGTTCATCAGGATCAACGGCACGGTGGTGGGCGCCCTGGCCGGGCTGGCCATCTTCACGCTGGCGCACCTGGCCTTCGGCTGACCCCCCAGCGCGAAGCTACGCGGGCACGGCCTTTGCCCTGGTCCGGCCCTGCACGGCGAAGACCGTGAAGCCCAGCGCCACGATGGCCGTGACCACCAGCAGAAGCAGCCCGATCGAGTAGCTGTGGGTGGCGGCGTCGTACGTTGCCCCCATCACCAGCGGCGGAAAGTAGCCGCCCAGCCCGCCCGCCGCACTCACCACGCCGCTGATGCTGCCCACTTTCCCGTGCGGGGCCAGCACGCCCACCCAGGCGAACACCCCGCCCGTCCCCAGCCCCAGGGCCGCCGCCATGGCGACGAATGTCAGGCCGGCGGGGACCTCGCCGTCCGGCTGCAGGTTCACCACCCACGCAAGAAGGGCGACGGCGGTGAGCGAGGTGATCACCACCGGTTTGGGCCCGAGCTTGTCCGCGAGCACGCCGCCCACCGGCCGGGCCAGGACTGCCGCGAGGGCGAAGCCTGCCGTGCGGGCGCCGGCGCCGCTGGGATCGAAGCTGTACACGTCCCGCAAGTAGGTGGGCAGGTACGTGGCGAAGGAGACGAAGCCGCCAAAGACGACCGCGTAGAGGAAGCACATTTTCCAGGTGACCGGTGTCTTGGCTGCGTCCAGGAGCTTGGGCAGCACGGGGGCGTTGCTTCGGCTCCAGGCCGGGGATTCCTTCATCAGGAACCACACCAGGGCCGCCATCACGGCGAGGACGCCGGCGATCAGCAGGTGCGTGGGGAAGTATCCGATTCCGGCGACGAGCCGGGGATTCAGGAAGGCGGCCAGCGCCGTTCCGCCCATTCCGGCACCAAAAACGCCGGTGGCGAAGCCCCGCCGGGACGGCTCGTACCAGCCGCTCACAAAGGGGATTCCGACGGCGAAGACGGTTCCGGCGACGCCCAGCAGCAGCCCGGCGCCCAGCACCAGCGGGAAGGAACGCAAGGTGCCGCCGGCGGACACAAGCAGGATCGGCAGGATGGAGGCAAGCAGCACGAAGGTGAACATTGCCCGGCCGCCGTACTTGTCGGTCAGCGTGCCGACGACGATCCGCCCCAGCGAGCCGACGAACACCGGCATGGCCACCAGGACCCCCGTGGTGGCCGGGTTGAGCTGCAGGTTCTGCGTATAGAAGGCACCGAGGGTGGCCACGGAGTTCCAGGCCCAGAAGCCTGCCACGGACGCCGCGGTGGCCAGGATAAGGTTCCGGGTCTGGCCCGCGGGCGCGGACGTGGGGGGCGGTGCTGTTCCAGCCACTGTTTACTCCTTTGGATTCAGCCGGCTGTGGATTCTGTCAGCCACTTCAGCGGTTTCGGGTGTCCCTGTCCTTGGTCCCCACGGGCGACCAGCCGCGCCGGACGGCAACGTCACGCGAGCGGTACACGATGTAGGGGCGGAAAAGGTAGTGCAGCGGCGCGGTGAAGGCGTGGACCAGCCGGGTAAACGGCCAGATGACGAACAGCGCCATGCCCACCAGGGTGTGTAGGTGGAAGGAGAACGGCGCCCCCGCCATGGCCGCGACATCCGGCTGGAGGACGAACAGCGAACGGAACCAGGGCGCCACTGTCTCGCGGTAATTGTGCCCGTGCTCACCCTCGAAAACGCTGGCCAGAGTGGTCCAGAGGCCGAACACGATGGCGGCGGTAAGCACCACGTACATGGCCTTGTCGTTCGTGGTGGTGGCCATGAACACGGGCCCGGTGGTGCGGCGGCGGTAGATCAGCAGGATGATGCCGCCGAGCGTCCCCACTCCCGCAATGCCGCCGACAAACAGGGCATTGAAGTGGTAGAAGTCCTGGCTCATTCCCACCGCCTGCGTCCAAGTCATCGGAATCACCAGGCCGAAGAAATGCCCGGCAATCACCGCCAGCAGCCCGAAGTGGAACAGCGGCGAGGCAATCCGGAGCAGCTTCGATTCGTACAGCTGGGATGACCTGGTGGTCCAGCCGAACTGGTCGTACTTGTAGCGCCACACCAGCCCGCCCACCAGCACCACCACCATGACGTACGGCAGGACGCCCCAGAGCACGGTGTCCAGTGCGGAGATTTCGACGGCGGATCCGGGCCCAGCTTCGAATGCCGGCATGGTCAGGTTCCCTTCACGGGCAGGAGTCGCGGATCGTAGGGGTCCAGGCCCACGGCTTCGGTGGGCGGGCCGTAGCCGGCCATCCGCATCACGGCCTGCTCGTCCGCGGGCGATTTCCCGGGCAGCGTGGCGCAGACGGCCTGCAGGATCCGGGCGTGCGGCAGTTCGTCCCGCAGCAGCCCGAAGCGGAGCATCTCCAGGCTCGCCCGGAAACGGGTCAGCAGTTCCCGCCCGGCCGCCAGGTCCACCACCGCGGCGAATTCCAGGACCATCGGCAGGTAGTCGGGCAGTTCACCGCGGGTGTCCACCAGGATGTCGCTTTGCCGGTAGGTCTTCTTGAAGTTGCCCAGCACCTCGCCGCGGCGCCGGGTGTCCCCGTCCGTCCAATAGCTCAGGTGCAGGGCGTGGCGCTTGCCGAGGTCGAATTCGCGGACGTAGTGGGCCTGCACCTCCATGAGGGGCGTGGATTCCAGCACGTCCAGCACCCCGGCGAAGTCAGCGCCGGCTCCGGGAAACTCTCCCAGTGCGTCCCGCATGAGCGGCACCCTGCCGATCAGTTCCTCGTCCGGGTAGGACAGGCACCAGGCCGCGGCAAGGTACACCACCTGCTGGCGCCGGCTCACGGCTGCTCCCCCGCCGTATGTTTCTCGGGGAAAAGCCCCGGCGGCGCGCCGGTGCCGTCCCAGTTGAGCAGGTTCACCCGGCCGCGCAGGGTTGTTTCGCCTGGAGCCTCGCCTGAGGTTTGGCGGTCCTTCAGGGCGTTGAAGGTTTCCACCGCCACCGGAACGGGCCGGCCGCTGGCTTCGCCGAACGGGGAGGAATCCTGCATGCCGGGTCCGCCGTCGAAATCCAGCGAGCAGCCCATCTCCTCCAGGTCGTGGGCCTGTTCCACATGCGCTTTGGGAATCACGTAGCGTTCCTCATACTTCGCGATCGCCATCAGCCGGTACATCTCGTACATCGTCTGCCCGTCCATGCCCACGGATTCGGGGATGGAGTCGTCGGGGTCGTTGCCCAGGCTGATGCCGCGCATGAACGAACGCATGGCAGCGAGCTTCTTCAGCACCGCGGTGACCCGGTCCGCGTCCCCGGCGGTGAAGAGTTCCGCGAGGTATTCCACCGGGATGCGCAGCGCGTCAATGGCGCCGAACAGGTTGCCGGTGTCCTCGCCGTCGTGACCCTGGTCCCGCAGGAGGTCCACCACGGGTGAGAGCGGCGGCACGTACCAGACCATCGGCATGGTCCGGTATTCGGGGTGAAGCGGCAGCGCCACCTTGTAGACCTTGGCCAGGGCGTACACGGGCGAGCGCCGGGCGGCGTCGATCCAGTCTTCCGGGATGTTCTGGGCCCGGGCCTCCGCCTGGACCGCGGGGTCGTTCGGGTCCAGCAGCACGTCCATCTGGGCGTCGTAGAGTTCCTTCGGGTCGGTGACGGCCGCCGCGGCGGTGACGGCGTCGGCGTCGTAAAGGAACAACCCCAGGTACCGCAGCCGGCCCACGCAGGTCTCCGAGCAGACCGTCGGCAGCCCCACCTCGACCCGCGGGTAGCAGAAGGTGCACTTCTCGGCCTTGCCCGTCTTGTGGTTGAAGTAGATCTTCTTGTACGGGCAGCCGGTGACGCACTGCCGCCAGCCCCGGCACTTGTCCTGGTCCACCAGGACGATCCCGTCCTCCACGCGCTTGTAGATGGCGCCGGAGGGGCAGGAGGCCATGCAGGACGGGTTCAGGCAGTGCTCGCAGATTCGCGGCAGGTAGAACATGAAGGTCTGCTCGTAGGCGAACTTGATCTTGTCCTCGGACTCGCGCCGGACCTTCTCCACGATGGGGTCCAGGTGGCCGTTCTCGACGGATCCGCCCAGGTCGTCGTCCCAGTTGGCGGACCAGGTGATTTTCGTGTCCTTGCCGGTGATCAGGGACTTCGGCCGGGCCACCGGGAAGTCGTCGCCCAGCGGCGCGTCCACGAGGGTCTTGTAGTCGTAGGTCCACGGCTCGTAGTAGTCCTTGAGTTCGGGCTGGACGGGGCTGGCGAAGATCCCCAGGAGCTTCTTCACCCGGCCGCCTGCCTTGAGCACCAGCTTGCCGCGCTTGTTCAGCACCCAGCCGCCGTGCCACCGCTCCTGGTCCTCGTAGCGGCGCGGGTAGCCCTGGCCGGGCCGGGTTTCCACGTTGTTGAACCAGACGTATTCGGTGCCCGCACGGTTGGTCCAGGCCTGCTTGCAGGTCACGGAACAGGTGTGGCAGCCGATGCATTTGTCCAGGTTCATGACCATGCCCATTTGAGCCATGACACGCATCAGTACTGCACCTCCTGGGAACGACGACGGACGGTGGCCACCATGTCGCGCTGGTTGCCGGTGGGGCCGAGGTAGTTGAACGCGTAGGCCAGCTGGGCGTAGCCGCCGATCAGGTGCGAGGGTTTGACCAGCAACCGGGTCACGGAGTTGTGGATGCCGCCGCGCCGTCCCGTGGCTTCCGACTTCGGCACGTCGATGGTGCGCTCCTGCGCGTGGTGGACGTAGACCACGCCGGCCGGCATCCGGTGGCTGACGATCGCCCGGGCCACCAGGACCCCGTTGATGTTCAGGCACTCCACCCAGTCGTTGTCCTTGACCTGGATCGCCTCGGCGTCGGCGGGGCTCATCCAGACCGTGGGGCCGCCGCGGGAGAGGGAGAGCATGAGCAGGTTGTCCTGGTATTCGGAGTGGATGGACCACTTGGAGTGCGGCGTCAGGTACCTGACCACCACCTCCATGGACCCGTCCCGGCCGAGTTTGGGTTCCCCGAAGAGGCGGTGCATGTCCAAGGGCGGCCGGTAGATCGGCAGGGCCTCGCCGATGTCGATCATCCAGTCGTGGTCCAGGAAGAAGTGCATCCGGCCGGTCAGGGTATGCCAGGGCTTGAGCCGTTCCACGTTGATGGTGAACGGTGCATAGCGCCGGCCGCCCGTTTCGGAGCCGGACCACTCCGGCGAGGTGATGACCGGGACCGGTCCGGCCTGGGTCTGGGCGAAGGTGATGAACTTTTCCTCGGAGCCCTCGGACAGGTCAGCCAGCTTCCTTCCGGTGCGTACTTCCAGGTCCTTGAAGCCTTGCACGGACAAGGCACCGTTGGTGGTGCCGGAGAAGGCCAGGATGGCCTCGGCCATTTTCGCATCGGTGTCGATCGCCGGCCGGCCGTCCGCGGCGCCCCCGAGCATCACGCCATTGGAACGGCTGAGCCGCTCCAATGGACCGGCGAGTTTGTACGTGACGTTCTTGACCGTGAAACCGAGCTTGTCGGCCAGCGGCCCGACGGCGGCGAGCTTGTCCGCGATGGCCGTGTAGTCCCGCTCCACCACGGAAAAGACGGGCATGTTCTGCCCGGGCACGGCGGGGATATCCGTGTTCCGCCAGTCCCGCACGATCCCGCCGGGCTGCGCCAGCTGGCCAGGGGTGTCGTGCTGCAGCGGCACGCTGACCAGGTCCCGGCGGATGCCCAGGTGGGTTTTTGCCATCCGGGAGAACTCCCGTGCCAGCAGGTGGAACATCTCGAAGTCCGTTTTGGTCTCCCACGGCGGGTCGATCGCCGGCGTGAAGGCGTGCACAAACGGGTGCATGTCCGTGGAGGACAGGTCGTGCTTCTCGTACCAGGTGGCGGCGGGGAACACGACGTCGGAGAGCAGCGTGGTGGAGGTCATCCGGAAGTCGGCTGACACCAGCAGGTCCAGTTTTCCTTCCGGCGCCTGCTCGTGCCACTTCACGTCCCGGGGCTTGAGCCCTTCGGCGTGGTCCTTGCCCAGGACGTTGTTGTGGGTGCCCAGCAGGTTCCGCAGGAAGTACTCGTTGCCTTTGGCCGAGGAACCGAACAGGTTGGAACGCCACAGCACCAGCGTCCGCGGCCAGTTCTCCGGGGCATCCACGTCCTCGATCGCCGGGTTCAGCGTGCGGTTATTCAGGGCGTCCGCGATGTAGCCCGGGGTGTCCGTCGCGGTGCCGGCGGCGACGGCGGCCTCCGCCTCGTCCGCGAGGTCCAGCGGATTCCGGTCGAACTGCGGGTAGAAGGGCATCCAGCCGAGCCGGGCGGACTGGGCAAGCGCGTCTGCGGTGTGCATGCCGTCCAGGGCTCCGGTGGACAGCGGGGATTTCAGTGCGTCCGCGGAGTAGCCGTCCTGCCGCCACTGGTCCGTGTGCATGTACCAGTAGCCGGTGCCGATCATGGTCCGCGGCGGGCGTGACCAGTCCAGCGCGTTGGCCAGCGACACCCAGCCGGTGGCCGGCCGGGTCTTTTCCTGCCCCACGTAATGCGCCCAGCCGCCGCCGTTGCGGCCCATGCAGCCGGTCAGCATCACCAGCGCCAGGACTGCCCGGTAGGTGGTGTCGCCGTGGAACCACTGGCAGATCCCGGCGCCCATGATGATCATGGAGCGGCCCTTGGACTGCTCCGCGTTACGGGCGAACTCCCGCGCCACCCGGATGCAGGCCTGGGCGGGGACGGACGTGATCTCCTCCTGCCAGGCCGGGGTGTAGGGCGTCGCGGCGTCGTCATAGCCGCCGGCCCACTCCCCCGGGAGCCCTTCACGGCCGACGCCGTACTGGGCCAGCATGAGGTCGAACACCGTGGTGACCAGCTGGCCCTCGACCTCGATGACGGGCACCCCGCGGCGCAGCACGCTGCCCTCCCCGCCGGCATCCTCGAAGCACGGCAGCAGGATCCCGGCGCTCTCCGCGGAGACTTCGCGCAACGACAGCGCCGGTTCGATGCCTTCGAGGTCCAGGTTCCACTTGCCCTCGCCGCTGCCGGAGTACCGGAATCCCATGGAGCCGTTGGGCACCGCAGTCCGCCCGGTCTTCTTGTCGAACAGCACGGTGCGGAACGCAGCGTCCTCGGCCCCGGCTTCGGCGGGGAGGTCCTTGGCGGTGAGGAACTTCGACGGCGTCAGCGCGCCGTCGTCGTTCCTTTCCAGCCGGACCAGGAACGGCAGGTCCGTATACTGCCGGACGTAGTCGGAAAAGAACGGGACCTCGCGGTCCACGAAGTACTCCTTGAGCATGACGTGCCCCATGGCCATGGCCAGCGCAGCGTCCGTCCCGGCCTGGGCGGGGAGCCATTCGTCGGCGAACTTGGTGTTGTCCGCGTAATCCGGGCTGACCGTGACCACCTTGGTGCCGCGGTACCGCACCTCGGCCATCCAGTGCGCATCCGGGGTCCGCGTGACGGGGACGTTGGAACCCCACATCATGAGGTAGCCGGCGTCCCACCAGTCACCGGATTCCGGGACGTCGGTCTGGTCGCCGAAAACCTGCGGGCTGGCCACGGGCAGGTCCGCGTACCAGTCGTAGAAGGACGTCATCACCCCGCCGATCAGCTGGATGAAACGGGTTCCCACGGCGTGCGAGACCATCGACATTGCGGGGATCGGCGAGAAGCCGGCGCAGCGGTCCGGGCCGTAGGTCCTGATCGTGTTCACGTGGGCGGCGGCCGCGATCTCGATTGCTTCCTGCCAGGAGACCCGGACCAGGCCGCCCTTGCCGCGGGCCTGCTGGTAGCGGCGCCGCCTGTCCGGGTCGCTGGCGATCTCGGCGAACGCCAGCACCGGATCCCCCAGCCGGGCCTTGGCCTCGCGGTACATCTCCACGAGGACGCCGCGGGCGTACGGGAAGCGGACCCGCGTGGGCGAGTAGGTGTACCAGGAAAAGGCCGCCCCGCGCGGGCAGCCCCTGGGTTCGTACTCCGGGCTGTCCGGGCCAACGGACGGGTAGTCTGTCTGCTGGGATTCCCACGTGATGATGCCGTCCTTGACGTACACCTTCCAGGAGCACGAGCCGGTGCAGTTCACCCCGTGCGTGGAGCGGACCACCTTGTCATGGCTCCACCGGTCGCGGTAGAAGATGTCGCCCTTGCGGCCGCCCTCCCTGAACACCGCCCTGCCGTCGTCGGTCTGGTCCCATTTCGTGAAGAATCGGCCCAGCTTCAACATTGCATCTGATGCGGGTCCATCTAACCCCGCATGGGGTCCGGAAGCCATGCCCTCAAGCTAGGTGGCAGGTTCAAGCCCCCGATAGGGCCGAACGGCACTAGCCCTCCCCGCCAAAGCAGCGCGCACAGGGTAAGGGCTACGCGAAGGCTTCGATCTCCACGCCGGCCGCTTCCAGTGCTTTGCGCACGGCGGATGCCGTTTCCACCGAGCCGGGAGTGTCGCCGTGCAGGCACAGCGAATGCGGCTGCAGCCTGATTACGGTTCCGTCCACGGCTTCCACTTCACCATGCACGGCGAGGCGGACGGCGCGCTCGGCGATCTCCCCGGCGTTCTCCAGCAACGCGCCGTCCTGGGAGCGCGGCACCAGTGTTCCGTCCGGGAAGTAGGCGCGGTCGGCGAAGGCTTCGTGGAAGACGGGGTGCCCGGCTTCCGCGGCAGCGTACAGGAGCGCGGACCCCTGCTGGCCCAGGATGGGCAGCCCGGGATCGTAGGCCTGGACGGCGGCGATCACGGCGGAGGCCTGCTCGGGGTCATGCACGGTGCGGTCGTACAGCGCGCCGTGGGCCTTGACGAAGTCCACGGACGCCCCGACGGCGTGCGCCACGCCGTCGAGCGCGCCAAGCTGGTACAGCACGGCGCCGAAAAGGTCGTCGAAGGTCATGTCAATGGACCGCAGGCCAAAGCCGGGAAGGTCCGGGTAACCGACGTGGGCGCCCACGCGGACGTCCAGCTCATAGGCCGCCCGGCAGGTGTCCAGCATGGTGACGGGGTCCCCGGCGTGCAGGCCGCAGGCCACGCTGGCGCTGGTGATGAGCGGGAACATTGCGGCGTCGTCCCCCATGGTCCAGGAGCCGAAGGACTCCCCCAGGTCAGCGTTCAGATCCAATGAATCCGCCTTTCAAGGTTGGGTCCCCACCGGGGGTGTTTCCGCCGGGGGTGTTTGCGCCGTGGGTGTTTACGCCGTGGTCACCCGCGGCGGAGCCAAGGGCGGCCGGGGCTCCGGCGCTGCCGGTTGTGCCACTGCCGGGCGTGCCGGCGGCCACTTCGCCGGGAATTGTGTCCGGCATGGGGCCAAACGCCTCCTTGGCGCTTGCGACGACGGCGCGTCCCATCACGCGGTTGCCCACGCCGCCCACCACGGCTCCGACGCCGAACGGCAGTGCCCGGCCCAGGAGCGCGGTCCCCTGCCGCTGCAGGAGGTTGCGGAGGAACGCGCGCTGGATCCGGTCCCGCACCGACCCGAATCCGGGGAAGGACGTCTTGCGGGCGAACACGGAACCCCAGGCGTCGGTAGGACCCTTGCTGCGGCCCGCGGCCTGGCCGCTGAGGCTGCCGAGGAGGGCAGTGCCTTCTTCGCCCAGCATGATGGCCATGACCATGAGGCCGGCTTTTTCGGGATCGACCATGCGGATGCCGTGCAGCTCGGCCAGGGACGTTGCGTACAGGGCGGTGGCTTCCAGGAAGCCGACCGTGGCAGCGGCTGAGAGGCCCAGCGCGGCGACGGTGCCGACGCCGGGGATGACGGCGGATCCGCCCACCAGAGCGCCGCCTCCGGTCACGGCCAGGAGGTAGTCGCGTTCCAGCTTGTCAGCCAGCTGCGCCGCCGTGGCACGCGGGTGCCTGCGCTGCAGCCGCCGAAGGTTGGCGAGCACCAGCGGGCGCTGGACTTCGACCGCCCGCAGAATCATGTTGTGCAATCCGGGCTTGGGCTTTCCCTCGGAGTCGAACACCGCCTTGTGCGCGGTTTTTTGTGCAATTCTCATTGCCGGGTTCTTCCGCATGGCCATCGTCACCTTTCCTGGAACGGGAACAAGCCGCCGGAGCAACCGTGGTCACTCCGTGCGGGGACAGCTCGCGGCTGCCACTCATCCTTAACACTAAGCCACCTTGCTACATGACCCATGACTCGGCCACCGCAATATATGCGGACGACGACGGCCCCCGGGGTCCGGGATACACCGTGGGCGCACCGGGCCATTCCACCCCGAATTCCGACAGCCGTCCCGTGCTGCATGGCAGGTACACGTTGCTCAGGGCTGCACTGCTTCCGCCAAGCTGGAATTCGGGGGCCAGGAACTGGCGGCGGTCCAGGACGCCGCTGATCTCAAGTTCCGCTTTGCCCCCGACGGCCCGGAAACCGCGCTCGATGTCGAGTTCGACGTCGAACTCGTCCTGGGTGTGGGTGATTTCAACCAGGGGGAACCGCGCTGCTTCCGGAAAGTGGCGGGTCAGTTCATTGGCCAGAGTCTCGGCGAAGTACCCGTTGGGGCCGTAGCTTCGCCAGCCCTGGCGGGTGGCGACCAGCAGGGCGTTTCCAGTGCCCCATCTGGACCATTCCGCCATCCAGAAGGAGGCGAAGCAGCTGGCGGGTTCGCCGGGGATGTGGACGCCCTCGCGGTCCACCGGATGCAGTGCAAGTCCCGGGTTGCTGCCGATGAATGCCATGCTGCGGCGCCACGTGCCTGCCGGACTGTTCCCCATGGGTTGAGCCTAACGGGGCAGCGGCGAAAATGGTGCCGGCAGGCACGGCGGCGCGGCTGGAGGAGCAGGCCTAGACTGGCCATATGCCCGCCCCCAGAGCTCTCAGACCCTTCGTGCACCGGGAATACCGGGTGCTGATTGCGGCGCTGGCCGTCTCGATTTTCGGCTCCGGCATGTGGGCCGTGGCCATGGTTTACCAGGTGATCCACCTGGGCGGCGGACCGCTTCAGCTGTCCCTCGTTGCCACCGCCGGCAGCGTGGGGCTCGTGGCGTTTGTCCTGGCTGGCGGCATCGCCGCCGACCGGGTGCCGCAGCGGCTCCTGATCATCGCGGTGGAAGGAACCAACCTCGCCGTGATCGCCGCCATCAGCGGACTGGCCCTGGCGGGCTGGCTGCAGCTGTGGCACCTTGCCGTGGGCGCATTCGTGCTGGGTGTGGGGGCGGCGTTCTTCTTCCCGGCCTACTCGGCCATCCTGCCCCGCATCCTGCCGGCAGAGGACCTGCTGGCGGCCAACGGCATGGAGGGGACCATGCGTCCCATCCTGCAACAGGCGGCCGGTCCCGCCGTCGCCGGCATCCTGGTGGCAGCGTTGTCCCCCTCGCACGCCGTCACGGGCGTGGCGGCATGCCACCTGCTTGCCTTCATTATCCTCAACTTCCTCGGCCAGCATGCCCTCGAAACGCCCGGCACCGACGGCGGGCCGGGCATCGACGGCGGACCCGCGGCGGAACGGGGCAAAACGTCCTTCTTCCACGACCTCCGCGAAGGTGTCAGCTACACACTCCGGACGCCATGGTTGTTGTGGACGCTGCTCTGGGCCTGCATCTCGGTGCTGTTCCTGATCGGACCCATCGAGGTGCTGCTGCCGTTCGTTGTCCGCGACCAGCTGGGCGGCGATTCGCGCATGTTCGGATTCCTGCTGGCGGTGATGGGCGTCGGCGGAGCGGCCGCTTCCCTGGCCACGGCGTCCTTCGCGCTGCCGCGCCGCTACCTCACGGTGATGATGGTTTCGTGGGGTGCCGGCAGCCTTCCCCTCGCTGCCGTTGGAATCATGGACAGCTTCTGGATGGTTGCCGCGGCGCTCTTCGTGTTCGGTGCGACCGGCGGCATCGGCATGGTCATCTGGGGCACGCTCCTGCAGCGGCGCGTTCCCGCCCACCTGCTGGGCCGCGTCTCCAGCCTGGACTTCTTTGTATCGCTGGCCCTGATGCCCGTCTCCATGGCGCTGGCCGGCCCCGCCGCAGAGGTGGTGCCCACGTGGGCGATCTTCCTGGTGGCCGGCGGCGTGTGCCCTGTCATGGCAGTAGTGGCAATGGTGGTGGCCCGGATGCCGGCCGACGAGCTGGCACACCCGCTGGACCGCAGTGCCGCGGACCGGGAGTCGGCGGACAGCCCCTAGGCCACGCTCCCCGCGCCGCGCGTCTCCAGCCCGCCGCGGGGCGCCGTCCCGCTGCGGGGCGCCGTCCCGGGAACCGCCCTCAGCGCCTTCCGGAGGGCCAGGAAAAGCAGCACCAGGCCGGCAGTCAGCAGGATGTGTCCGGTGCCGGCAATCCCGGCCAGGGCTTTGGAACCTGCGTCCGCGCCGGCGACAACGAGCGACCCCTTGACCAGCATCATTCCGCCGGTCACCACCACGCCGGCGTTCCAGGTCCGGAAAAACCAGGCCGACAGCTTCGGCGCGGCAGCGGAGAGGGCGAAGACCTTCTCCAGCATCAGCACCATCAGCAAAACGACGAAGCCCAGCACCAGCCAGTGCGTGTGCACCAGGCCCAGCTGGGACTCCCCGGTAAAGCCGTAGGCCTTGGTGAACTCACGGTAATAGAGGCCGGAGAGGACTCCGGCAATGGCATAGGCAAAAGAGGCATGGAAGAGTTTTTTCACCCCTCCAGTCTTTCGCCGGAGCACGACGGCGGGATCAACCGTTCGGTTGATCCCGCCCGTCTGTTGGGACTACTGCGTGCTTAGCTGCGGGCGCGCACCATCGGGATGGACGCCGTCGGAAGTCCGCTCGGGAAGATGGTGGGCTCCGGCGCGCCGACGGGGGCCAGCGGCACCCGGGCAACGTCGTTGCCGACGGTGAGCACCTCACCGCGGACGTTGACGTCCAGCGGTTCGCCGTCCCGGATGCTGAGGCTGATCGATCCCTGGTCCAGCTCCACGAAGAGGAGGCGGTCCCGCACCTTGAGGTGGAAGGTCAGGCCATCCCATTCGGCTGGCAGCCGCGGATCGAAGAACGGTACCTCGCCCTGGTCGCGCAGGCCTGCGAAGCCGCTGACCAGCGAGCTCCAGACACCGCCGGTGGAGGCAATGTGCACGCCGTCGATCGTGTTGCCGTGGGTGTCGTCAAGGTCGATGTACAGCGCATGGGTGAAGTGGTCCAGCGCGGCTTTCCCGTAGCCCACCTCGGCGGCCATGATCCCCTGGACGCAGGCGGACAGGGTGGAGTCGCCGGTGGTGATCGGATCGTAGAAGTCGAACGCCCTGCGCTTTTCCTCGGCCGTGAAGTCCTGCCACTGCAGGAACATCGCCAGCACGGTGTCCGCCTGCTTGAGGACCTGGTGGCGGTAGATCACCAGCGGGTGGAAGTTCAGCAGCAGCGGGTACTTGGACCGGGGCGTGCTCCAGTCCCACGGCTCCAGGGTCATGAAGTCGTTGTCCTGCGAATACACCTCGAGGTCTTCGTCGTAGGGCAGCTGCATCCGGAGCGCGGCCTGTTCCCAGAGTTCGCGTTCTGCGTCGTCGATTTCCGGGTGGTCCAGGGCCGCCGCGGTGCGGAGGTTGAACCGCGCCATGACGTTGGTGTAGAGGTTGTCGTTCACCACGGCCGTGTACTCGTCCGGGCCGGTGACGCCGTGGATATGGAACAGCCCGTCCTTGCCGAAGAAGCCAAGGGACACCCACATCCGGGCAGTCTCGATTAACAGCTCCGCGCCCATGCCCTGCTTGAACTCCGCGTCGCCGCTGGCCCACATGTACCTGTTGGTGGCGAAGGCGACGGCGGCAGCAATGTGGAACTGCGCGGTGCCGGCGGCGTAATAGGCGCTGGCTTCGAGCCCGTTGATGGTGCGCCACGGGAACAGGGCGCCGTCCACGCTCAGTTCCTTGGCCCGGACCTTGGCGTCCGGCAGCATCTCGTGCCGGAACTCCAGCACCTGGCGCGCGTTGTCCGGGCTGGTGTAGGTCAGGTACGGCAGCAGGTACACTTCCTGGTCCCAGAAGTAGTGCCCCTCGTAGCCGGAGCCGCTGACGCCCTTGGCCGGGATGCCGGCAACGTCCGCGCGGGCGGTGGCCTGGGCCAGCTGGAAGAGGTTCCAGCGGATGGCCTGCTGCAGTTCGGGCTGGCCACCCACCACAATGTCCGTGGTGGCCCAGTAGTCCCGGTAGTGCGCCTCGCTTTCGGCGAAGATCGCGCTGACGGGCTGCAGGGCGCCCTCCGCTGCTTCGGACGGGTCCTGCGGGGAACCGCCGTCCACGGCTCCTTCGCGGAAGGCCCGAGCCACGGCGTAGCTGGCGCTCTTCTCGAGGCGGAAGGGCTGGTCTGCGCTCACGGCGAGGACGTACCGGACGCTGCTGTCGTCCTGGTCCACCAGGGTCTCGAACGGCTGCACGTCAGCCGACGTCCAGTGGTCCACGGCCAGGCCGACCCGCTGCCGGGACTCGGCTGCTTCCCAGGAGAGACGCAGCGAGCCGTCCCCGCCGTCGAGCCGTACCGGCAGCAGGACGCGGCCGGCGTGCCGCCCGGCCCGCCGCGGATCGTGGGTGGAGTGGTCCTCCACTGGCTGGTCCTGGCGGTTGATGACGGAGGATGTGACGTCCGCGTAGATGTCCCGGTCCGCGGCGACTTCGAGGCTGATGCCCAGGGTGCCGCGGGACTGGTAGCCCACGGCCCGGCGCTCAGTGGTGGTCACGGTGGCACCGGAACGGCACTGCCAGGTGATCCGGCATTCGTAGATCCCGGTGGCGAAGTCAACGGAGCGGCGGTAGTCCAGCACCGTTGATTCGCTGAGGGTCAGCGTCTCGCCGTCGATAATCACCGTGAAGTTGTTGATATCCGGGATGTAGAGGATCCGCTGGCCCGTGCGGGCAAAGCCGTAGGCGTTTTCCGCGTGCTTGATGTCCCAGGTTTCGTGGAAGCCGTTGATGAAGCTTCCGGGCAGGTCAGCGTCCGCGGAGGCCCAGTGGGCGCCGCGGATGCCAAGATGGCCGTTGCCCAGGCTGAAGAGGGTCTCCAGGGTTCCGGCGTTTCCGGGAAGGTGGACTGTCTCCACGAGCTGCCAGGGGTCGTTAGGGAAACGAGCACGGTCAGAGGTGATGAGTGCCATGGCTGTTGGGGTTCCTTTTGGCGTTGGTGCAGGTTGGGGGGCGTGTGGTCGGTCTAGAGGAGTTCGTTCAGGTCCTCAACCACCAGGGTGGCGCCGGCGTCCAGGAGCGTCTGCCGGCCGGCTCCGCGGTCCACTCCAATCACCGAATGGAAGGTGCCTGCGTTACCGGCCTGGACCCCGGACACGGCGTCCTCCACCACCACGCACTCCTCGCTGGGGAGGCCCAGCAGTTGCGCCGCGTATTCGTAGGTGGCCGGGCTGGGCTTTCCGGGCAGTCCCGCGGCAGCGGCGGCGACCCCGTCCACCACCACCGGGAAGTGGTGCGCCAGTCCCGCCGCCTGCAGCACGGCCGGCGCGTTCCGGGAGGAGGAGACGACGGCGACCTTGAGTCCCAGCGAGAGTACGGCTTCCAGGAAGCGAACGGAGCCCTCGTAGGGTGCCACGCCGCCGGCTTCGACGATGTCGTTGAAAACCTTGTTCTTGCGGTTGCCGAGGCCGTGGACAGTGTCGTTGGCGGGATCGTCGTCCGCCGGGCCTTCGGGCAGCACGATGCTGCGCGAGGCGAGGAAGTCCCGGACGCCGTCGAACCGGGGCTTGCCGTCGATATGGTCGAAGTAGTCGCTTTCGCGGTAGCCGTCCGCTTCGGGAACGTCCCGCAAGTAGCCGTCGAAGAGCTCCTGCCAGGCGCGTTCGTGGACGATCGCCGTCGGCGTGAGCACGCCGTCGAGGTCGAAGAGGATGGCGGACGCGCCGGACCAGCTGGAGGTGGTGCTGTTACCGGTGGTGCTGTTGGAAAGCTCAGTCATGCGGTACTCGATGTCCTTTCAGACGGCGGCAGGGGAAGTGCATGGATACTGCAGGTTTGGTGCGGACCGGAACCATCGGGTCCAGTGGCCGGTCCGGTGGAGTCGGGCGTCGGCGGCCGTAGCTGGCGTTTTCGCTCAGCGATTCAGCTTTCTACTGACCGTTTTCACTCAACGTTTCCGTCGCGCGGTTTTGCGTTCGATCAGTTTGGTATCCAGCACGTGGCTGGCGGGGGCACTCAGCGGCCCCGGACGTTGGAGTCCTTCGATCAGCAGGTTGGCGGCGAAGGCGCCCTGATCGGCTACCGGCTGGGCGATTGTGCTCAGTCCCAGGAACCAACTCATCTGATGATCGTCTATTCCTATGATGGACACGTTTTTCGGCGCTGACAAACCGAGCTCGCGCAGGGCCATGAGGGCACCGAAGGCTGTTTCGTCGCATCCGGCGAAGATCGCGGAGGGCATCCGGCGGTTTTCGATGAGCTCGGTCATGGCCCGGCGGCCGCCTTCGATGCTCGAACCGGCGTCCATGACCAGATCCGGGTCCACGGTTAAGTGGTGCTCGGCAAGCGCCCGGTGGAACCCTTTGAGCCGGTCCGTGGCCGTGGCCACGGTGCGCTCCCCCGGTTCGCGCCCGGAGAGGATGGCCAGGTCCCAGTGCCCCAGGCCGAGCAGGTGGTTGGTCGCCTTCCATGCCGCGTCCTCGTTGTCGATTCCCACGTTGTCCCAGGGGACGTTGTGCATGCCCACGCTTGCGACCGCCAGTCCGGACGACGCCAGGGCGTCGATTTCAGCGTCGCTCAGGGCGATGTTGAGCAGCAGGACGCCGTCCACGCGCTGCGCCAGGGCATCCAGGTCGCCGAAAACCTTGCGGTGGACGCTGGGCGTGTTGCGCAGGCTGATGAGCACGGTGTCGAAGCCGCTGTCGGCGAAGACTTCCTCGGCCGCCTCCACAGCTTGGGCGAAGAACCACGCCGTCGCGGTGGGCGCGATGATGGCCACGGACCCGGTGGTGCCGCCGGCAAGGCGCGCTGCCGCCGAGGATGCTTTGTAACCGAGTTTGGTGGCGGCGTCCGCCACCTTCACCTGGGCCGTTTCCGAAACGTTGGGCAGCCCGCGCAGCGCACGGGAAACGGTACAGATGGACAGCCCCGACAATGCGGCAACGTCCTGGATGGTCACGCGCGGTCCTCTAGCCATGCAACACGGGCTCAGCCCTTTCTTCTTCGGAAGTCGTGGGCCCGATACATGGCCGAAGAAGAGTGTAAGCGCTTACAAATTTAGCGCGCAACTGGTTTTTTCCGCGGGTGCGGAATGTTGCGGGTTTCCCGGGACCAGAGAGGGCGGTCTTGCCGCCCTCAGCGGAGAACGTAGTGGCGCAGGAAGGCGCTCACGTCAACCATTTCCGGCTTGGAAATTGTGTGGCCCATCCCCGGATAGGTCCGTGCAGTCAGCTGGGTATTCCGGTTGAGCCACTCCTCGGTGTGCTCCACGGCGGCGTCGTTGATCACCAGGTCGGCCTTGTCCCTGCCCCAAAAGAACGGCGGCTTGGCGTCGAACGATTCGCTCATGGCCAGCAGTTCGTTGTCCAGGACGAATCCGGACAGTCCCACCACGGCGCGGAAGTCGTGCGGCCGCAGCCGCAGCAGCGTGCTGGCCATGGCCATGCCCTGCGAAAAACCCAGCAGGCTTACGCTGCTGTGCTGCGCCCTGACTGAATTGATCCAGTCGAACACCTTGTTGCTGACGGAAATGACGTCAGCGAAGTCATGGGTCAGGAAGTAGTCCAGCAGGAACCAGCCGTAGTCATCGCCGATCACCTTGGGCGCGCGCAGCGCCGCGCAAGTAAACTCGGGCGGCAGCTGGCCGAAGAGGTCAGACATGCGCACCTCGTCCGTTCCGTAGCCGTGCATCATGACCAGCAGCGGCGTGCCGGCGCGCTGGTTCTCCGGCCTGGACCATACGACTGTCTCCATCGCATCAGCCTAACTTTCCGGGGAGGCCCTCAGCCCGCGGTGATCACCAGCGAGGCGCTGTGGCCCCCGAACCCGAACGCATTGGAGATGCCGGCCTTCGCCGCGGATGCCCGGGTTGTTTCCGAAACGATGTTGAGGTGGATGCCCGGGTCCGTGTTGTCGAGGTTGAGGGTGCCCGGAATGGCGCCCGTGCGGAGCGCCTGGATCGTGACGATGGCACCGAGCGCCCCGGCCCCGCCCAGCAGGTGACCGGTGAGGGATTTCGTGGACGTAACCGGAACTGAATGTCCGACGACGGCGCCGATGGCTTCCGCTTCGAGCCGGTCCCCCACCGGGGTGGAGGTCGCATGGGCATGCACGAAGTCGATGTCCTCCCCGGTGAGGCCGGCAGCGGCAATGGCTTTCTGCAGGACGCGGCGCTGCATGGCGGGGTCGGCCGCAACGATGTCCACGGCGTCGGAGGTGACGGCACTGCCTGCAATGACCCCGAGCACCTCGGCTCCGCGGGCGCGGGCGTGGTCTTCGCGCTCCAGGACCACGATCCCGGCGCCCTCGGCCATGACAAAGCCGTCCCGGTCGCGGTCAAAGGGCCGGGAGGCGGCCTGCGGGCTATCGTTGCGGGTGGAGAGCGCCCTGATCTGCGAGAACCCGCTGATGGTCAGGCCGTTGATGCAGGAGTCCACCCCGCCGGCGATCACCACGTCGGCGGCACCGCTCCGGATCATGTCGGCCGCCTGCGAGATCGCCTCAGCGCCGGAGGCGCAGGCACTGACTGGCGTCCGCGCCCCGCCGCGGGCGCCCACGTCGATGGAGACCCAGGCCGCAGGCCCGTTGACCATAATCCGGGTAAGGGTGTGCGGGGAAACCCTGCGCGCCCCCTTGACGTCCAGGGTCCGGGTTTGCTCCAGGGTGGTATCCAGTCCTCCGTAGCCGGAGCCGATGACGACGGCGAGCCGTTCCGGGTCGGTCCCGGGCCGGCCCGCGTGCGCCCAGGCTTCGCGGGCGGCGATGAGTGCCAGATGGCCGCAGCGGTCCATCCTCTTGTATTCCAGGGTGGAGAGCAGCGACGGGACATCGGCCGTAACGCGTCCTGCGATGCGCACCGGCAGCCCGGCGGCCCACTCCTCGTCGAGGGGTACTATCCCGGAGCGCCCGGCCAGGAGGGCGTCCCATGTTTCGCCGGCAGTGGAGCCGACGGGGGTCACTGCTCCCAGGCCGGTGACTACAACCGCGGGGAATGGTTCAGACATGGGTAACACTGCTCCTGGGATCTGTTGTCGCTGCGGGCTGATTGCCGCGGACGCAATACACAGTACGCGGGACACGCCTCGGGCCGCCGGTGTTACTCCGCCGCCGCCGGCAATATCACGGCAAATAACGACTGTGACACGACTCCGGCGCGCGCCGTCCCGTTCATTGAAACGTCAGGAGGCGGACTGTAGCGTGTCGCTAGACAGCATGCTGATCAAGTTTTTGCCCGCACGTCCCCCGGACAGCTAGGAGCAAGTCATGAGAATCGGTTCCTCCATTTTCCTTATCGCCCTCGGTGCCATCCTGGCGTGGGCCGTCACCCCGGGCCTGATCCCGTATGTGGACCAGACCCTGATCGGCTACATCCTGATGGCCGTTGGCGTCATAGGCCTGATCGCCTCGCTGGTCCTGGCATCGCCGGGGCGCACCCGCCGGGTAAGTGAAACCCGGTCAGTGGTGGACCCGAACACGGGCGAGCGCATTGTCCGCAATGAGAGCCGGGACGGCGGCATCTAGCCATGACCCTCCGGCCGCCGTTGTCCTCGGAAAGCCGACGGACACCGGCGCACCGCATTGAGAACATCCCGGAAGCCGGGCCAGACCACCACGGTCCGGCCCGGCTTCCGCCGTCTTAAGAGGGACCCGCCCCGCCCGGCACCGGAGTTTTTGTCCACTTATCGCGACTTCGGAGGCCTCGAGCTCCTTCGATCTGGACAAAAACTCGCCGGCGGGATCTTTGTTCGTGTTGTTTTCATTGACAAACCAACAAGAACAAAGATAAAGTCAAGCAATTCAACATCATGTGATGGCAGTCACTGATAGCAGTTCCGGAAATGCCAGCAGTATTTACGCAATGGAGGGTAAGTGTTCGCCGAGGAGCGCCAGCAGCTGATGGCAGGTCTAGTCGCCGAAAGCGGCCGTGCCAGCGTGACCGCCCTTGCCGAACGCTTCAACATCACCACCGAAACCGTCCGGCGCGACCTCGCCGCCCTGGAATCAGCCGGCACCGTCCGCCGGGTCCATGGCGGCGCCGTCGCCCCGGACCGGATCAGCACCACCGAGGAAAGCATCCTCGAGCGGACCATCCAGCGGCAGCCGGAGAAGCTGCGCATCGCCGAGGCCGCCCTGGCTTTCATCCCGCAAAACCCGGCCGGCAGCATCCTCGTGGACGCAGGCTCCACCACGGAAGCCCTGGCGGACCTGATCGCCCTGCGCCTGGCTGACCCCTCCGCTTCGCCGTCCGCCGGTTCGGAGAACGAACTGGTGGTCATCACCCATGCGGTCCCCATCGCTGCGAAACTGGCTGGCGAGCCAGGCATCGCCCTCCACCTCCTGGGCGGCCGGGTCCGCGGCCTCACCCAGGCTGCGGTGGGGCAGTCCACCGTGGACGCTGCCCACCGGATCCGCCCGGACATCGCCTTCATCGGCGCCAACGGAATCCACTCGGCCTTCGGGCTGAGCACGCCCGATCCTGAAGAAGCCGCCGTCAAGGCTGCCTTCGTCCAATCGGCACGCCGCATTGTGGTGCTGGCCGATTCGTCCAAGCTGGATGCGGAAACGCTGGTCCAGTTCGCCTCGTTGAAAGATCTGGACACCTTGATTACAGACAGTGAACCCAGCCCGGAACTAGCAGCGGCGCTTGCTGACGCCGGCGTTGACGTGGTGATCGCGTGATTGTCACCCTGACCGCCAACCCGAGCCTGGACCGTACCGTGGGCCTCCCCTCGCCCCTGCTGCGCGGGGAAGTGCAGCGGGCCATCTCCGTCAGCCAGGAATCGGGCGGCAAAGGCGTCAACGTCTCCCGCGCCCTGGTGGCCTCCGGGTTGGAAACCGTAGCCGTCCTGCCGGGCGGCGACTCCGATCCCGTGCTGGCGGGGCTTCGTGACAGCGGAGTCCCCTTCGCCGCCCTTGCCATCCACGAGCCGCTGCGCACCAACGTGGCGTTGACGGAGCCGGACGGGGTCACCACCAAGATCAACGAACCCGGCCCGGTGCTGAGCGAAGACCAGCAGGAAGCCCTGATCGGGCTGCTGCTGGAGCGGTCCCGCGGTGCCAGCTGGGTCGTCCTCGCCGGTTCGCTCCCACCCGGAGTTCCGGCGGACTTCTATGCCACCGTCACCCGGCGGCTACGCTCCACGCATGCCGGCAACGGCACACAACAGTCGACGCCGCTCATCGCCGTCGACTCGTCCGGCGCTCCCCTCGCCGCCGCCCTCTCGGGCGACGCGTCAGGCATGCCGGACCTCCTCAAGCCCAACGCCGAAGAACTGGCTGAACTGGCTGCCGCAGCCGGTTTCGCCACGGCGTCCACCGCTGACGAACTGGAAGCGGATCCGGAGGCTGCCGCGGCAGCCGCCGCCGCCGTCGTGCGTTCCGGTGTAGGTGCCGTGCTGGCAACGCTCGGTTCCAAGGGTGCGGTACTTGTGACGGCCGACGGCGCGTGGCTGGCCACGCACCCGCCGGTCAAAGCGGTCAGCACGGTCGGCGCGGGAGATTCATCCCTTGCCGGCTACCTGCTGGCCTCCAGCCTGGGCGCCGCCCCGGCCGACTGCCTCCGTCAGGCAGTGGCACATGGTGCCGCTGCCGCCTCCCTGCCGGGCTCCACAGTTCCGGCGGTCCACCAAACCACCCCTGATGCCGTAACCATCACGGCCCTCCGGAAGGACTGACAGTGACTCAGCTCATTACTACTGATCTGGTCGAGCTAGACCAGAACCTGGGCAACTCGCCCGAGGACGTGATCCGCCATTTGGCCGGCAGGGTTGCCGCCACAGGACGCGCCAGCGAGGCGGAAGGCCTCTTCACGGACGCCTTTGCCCGGGAGTCCAAAACCGCCACCGGCGTTCCCGGCGGAATTGCCATTCCGCACTGCCGCTCCACTGCGGTGACGGTGCCCACCCTGGCCATGGCCCGGCTCTCGCAGCCTGTGGACTTCGGCGCCAAAGACGGCCCGGCGGACCTCATCTTCTTCATCGCGGCCCCTGAGGGCGCAGACCAGGAGCACCTTAAGCTCCTGTCCAAGCTGGCCCGTTCGCTGATCAAGAAGGACTTCACCGCTTCCCTGCGCGCAGCCACCACCCAGGCCGACATTGTCGAACTGGTGGAGGGCGCCCTTGCCGACAAGCCCGCCGCCGCCGCAGAACCCGCAACAGCAAGCGCAGCGGCCGGGGCAAGCGCAGCCGCAGCACCGTCCCCCGGTGCCGCCACCGGCTCCCGGTCCGGGGGCCCCAAGCGCCTCGTGGCCGTGACGGCCTGCCCCACGGGCATCGCCCACACCTACATGGCCGCCGACTCCCTCGTGGCAGCTGCCAAGGAAGTCGGAGTGGACCTGCAGGTGGAAACCCAGGGCTCCTCCGGCGCCAAGCCGCTGGACCCCGCGGTGATCGCAGCCGCTGACGCCGTGATCTTCGCGGTGGACGTGGACGTCCGCGGCAAGGAGCGCTTCGCCGGCATGCCGGTCATCAACGCTCCGGTCAAGCGCGGCATCGACGAGCCGGACAAGATGGTCCAGGAGGCGCTGGCCGCCGCGGACAACCCCAATGCCCGCCGTGTCCCGCACTACGGCGCGGAGGAGCAGGCTGAAGCCGAGGCCACCGAAAAGGGCGAGCACATCGGCCAGAAGCTGAAGAAGGCGCTCCTCACCGGCGTCAGCTACATGATCCCGTTCGTGGCAGGTGGCGGCCTCCTGATCGCCCTGGGCTTCCTGATGGGCGGCTACCTGATTACCCAGTTCGCGGACACCATTGTGGTGGACAACAGCATCTTCAACCTGCCTACCGAATACCCTGAAAACGCCTGGGGTCCGCTCGGCGCCTACCTCGGTGCAGTGCTCTTCAAGATCGGTGCCCTGTCCCTCGGCTTCCTGGTCCCCGCACTGGCCGGCTACATCGCCTACGGCATCGCCGACCGCCCGGGCATCGCCCCGGGCTTCGTGGCAGGCGCCGTCGCAGGGTTCATGGGTGCAGGCTTCCTGGGCGGCATCGTCGGCGGCCTCCTGGCCGGTTACATTGCCCATTCCATCGGCAAGATCCAGGTGGCCCGCTGGCTGCGCGGCCTGATGCCCGTGGTGATCATTCCGCTGGTGGCTTCGCTCGTGGCTTCCGGCCTGATGTTCCTGATCCTGGGCGCCCCGATCGTAGCCATCACCAAGGGCCTGAACGGTTGGCTCTCCGGACTCACCGGTGCCAGCGCCATCGCGCTCGGCATCATCCTGGGCCTCATGATGTGCTTCGACCTCGGCGGCCCGGTCAACAAGGTTGCCTACTCGTTCGCCGTCGCCGGCCTGGGTGCCGCAACCCTGGACAACCAGGCACCGTGGCAGATCATGGCAGCCGTCATGGCCTCGGGCATGGTTCCGCCGCTGGCCATGGCCCTCGCCTCCACCGTCCTGGACAAGAAGCGTTTCAGCCTGGCCGAGCGTGAAAACGGCAAGGCCGCCTGGCTGCTGGGGGCATCCTTCATCTCCGAAGGCGCCATCCCGTTCGCCGCGGCCGACCCGCTCCGCGTCATCCCCGCCAGCATGCTCGGCGGCGCCGTGACCGGTGCCATCTCCATGGCAGCGGGCGTAGGCTCGAAGGCCCCCCACGGCGGCATCTTCGTCTTCTTCGCGATCGACAACTTCGTGATGTTCGTTGTGTCGATCCTTGTCGGTACCGTGATCACCGCCCTGGCAGTGATCGCCCTCAAGCGCTGGGCCGTCCGCAAGTCCGTTGATACCGTGGAGCCGGTTCCAGTAACTGTCTGACCCGGTTCGGACGCTTTCCAACCACCTGTCCCGACCTGATATCCAAGGAGCACACATGTTCGAACGCACCGCCACCATCGCAAGCCGCGTGGGCCTGCACGCCCGCCCCGCCGCCATCTTCGCCGAGGCGGCCGGCGAGTACCCGCACGAGATCACCATTGCCCGCCAGGGCGAGCCGGCCGACGAGGCCATGGACGCGGCCAGCATCCTGTCCCTCATGAGCCTGGGCGCCTCACACGGCGACGTTGTGGTCCTCCGCGCCGAGGGCGACGGCGCCGACACCGCCCTGGACCACCTGGTCCAGATCCTGGAAACCGATCACGACGCCGAGTAGCGGCACGGCGGGCTAGTACAGTCCGCCTTCGGTACAGCAGTCAGCGGCCGGCCCGCTGCGCCACCTCCCTTGTACGGGCGGGCGGCGCACGGGCCGGCCGCTGCTTTTTAACTCCCGGCTTTTGGCTCCCTGCTTTTGACTCCCGGACCCTGAACTAAGCAGCCTTAGTAAATCCTTGTGTTTGCCTGGCGGCCCGATTAGCGTGGCATTGTGGCGACACGCCGATCAACAGACCCGCAATCGGGGGCACGTTCCCCTGCGGAAAGAGGATGAGACAGTGGCTACCCTGCAGGAAACCATCGAGGTGGATGTTCCCGTGTCCACCGCCTACAACCAATGGACCCAGTTCGAGTCATTCCCGGAGTTCATGCGGGGAGTGGAGTCCGTCCAACAGATCGACGAGACGTCCCTGCATTTCCGGACGGACATCGCCGGGGTCAAGCGCGAATACAGCGCGCAGATCACCGAGCAGCTGCCGGACCGGCGCATCGCCTGGGTCAGCACGGACAAGCCGCGCAACGCCGGCGAGGTCTCCTTCGAACCCCTCGGCCCGGATCGGACCAGGGTCACCGTTGCGCTGGAATGGGAGCCCGAGGGGCTGCTGGAGAAAGCGGGCTCGGCGGTGGGAGCGGACAGCCACCAGATCAGCGCCGACCTCAAACGGTTCAAGCAGTTCATCGAATCGCGCGGGATTGAGACAGGCGCCTGGCGTTCTGCCGTAGACAACGGAGAAGTCGAGGAAACCAGAGAAGAGGCAGGCTTCGCGGCGAACGCCCCGGCGCACCACGCACACGCGTCCGCTGCCCAAGCACCCCACCCGCAGCCGCCGCACACGCCCACCCCTTCGCCGCAGCGTCCGGCGGGAATGGACCCGTTCATTGACGACGCTGAACCGTCGGATCCGAGCTGACCATGCCCGAGAAAAAGAACCCCGGCCTCAGGGACCCGGAGCTGTACGAAGAGCTCCGCGAAGACGGCGCCTCCAAGCAGAAAGCCGCCCGCATTTCCAATGCCGCCGCCAGCAGGGGGCGCTCCGCAGTGGGCCGCAAGGGCGGCAAGAGCGGCGATTATGAAGATTGGACGGTGGCCCAGCTGAAGGCCAAAGCCAAGGAAATCGGGCTGACGGGTTACTCCAGCAAGAAGAAAAGCGAGCTCATTTCAGCGCTCAGAAACTCCTGACCGCGGCTGCAATGGGTTACCGTACCTCAGGCCCCTTTCCGCCGGCTCTTGGCCGGCTCCTTGGCGGCCGGCTCCGTCGCAGCTGCCTTGCCGGCCGTCTTGGCCGGAGCTTTGGAGGCGGTTGCCTTGGAAGCGGTTGCCTTGGAAGCCGTCGAACGGGCCGCCGTCGTCTTGGCACCCGCGCCTTTCGACGCTGCGGACCGGCCCGAGGCAGCAGACCGGGAGGCCTTCGCGGGAGCCTTCCCGGCGTCGTCGGCCTGTGCCGCATCGGCACTGCCGCCGCCCCGCTTCTTTTCCAGGCTTCGCTTGAGGGCTTCCATCAGGTCGATCACTTCGCCGCTGCCCGCTTCGGCGGCCTCGGCGCCGAACGTCTGTTCCGTATCCAGGGACTCGCCCTGCTCGATCTTGGCGTCGATGAGCTTGCGGAGCTGCACCTGGTAGTCATCCGTGAACTGGCCGGGCTCAAAGTCCCCGGCCATGGAGTCCACCAGGGCTGCGGACATCTCGCGTTCCTGGGCGGTGATCCGGACGGTGGTTTCCAGGGCGGGGAACGCCGCTTCCCGCACCTCGTCGGCCCACAGCAGGGACTGCAGCACCAGGACGTCATCCCGGATCCGCAGGGCACCAAGCCGGGTCTTCTCGCGGAGCGCGAACTGCACCACGGCCACCCGGTCCGTGTCCTCCAGCGCACGGCGGAGGAGCACATACGCCTTGGGCGACTTGGAGTCGGGTTCGAGGTAATAGCTCTTCTCGAACATGATGGGGTCGAGCTGCTCGGAGGGGACAAACTGCACCACTTCGATCTCGTGGCTGCTCTCCGCCGGGATGGACTTGAGCTCATCCTTGGTGAGGATCACAGTGCGGCCGTCTTCCTCGTAGGCCTTGTCGATGTCCGAATAGTCAACGATCTCGCCGCACACCTCGCAGCGGCGCTGGTAGCGGATGCGCCCGCCGTCGGCGTTGTGGACCTGGTGGAGCCCGATGTCGTGGTCCTCGGTGGCGCTGTAGACCTTGACCGGCACGTTGACCAGCCCAAATGCGATAGCGCCTTTCCATATGGCTCTCATGGATCAAGTGAACATCACAGTTGCCCGGAGGTGAAGACCTTTGGCAGGCAGTAGGGAACGTGTCCGGGTCCAGGGCCGTGAACTGGTGGTCACCAACCTGGACAAGGTGATGTACCCGGAGACGGGCACCACCAAGGCGGACGTCCTGGCGTACTACGCCGCCGTCGCGCCGGTGCTGATCCCCGCCGCTGCGAACCGGCCGGCCACGCGCAAGCGCTGGGTCAACGGCGTGGGAACCGCGGAGGCCCCGGGTCAGATGTTCTTCCAGAAGAACCTGGACGAGTCCACCCCGGGCTGGATTCCGCGGGCATCCATCCGCCACAAGGAGCGCACCAACCAGTACCCTCTGGTCAATGACGCCGCCACCCTGACGTGGCTGGCCCAGATGGGTTCCCTGGAAATCCACGTCCCCCAGTGGCGCGTGGACCCGCACGGGAATCCGATGAACCCGGACCGGCTGGTGCTGGACCTGGATCCCGGCGAAGGCGCCGGCCTGGCCGAGTGCGTCGAAGTGGCCCGGCTTGCCCGCGCCATCCTGAAGGACGTTGGCCTGGATCCCGTCCCGGTGACCAGCGGCAGCAAGGGCATCCACCTCTACGCCGGCCTCGACGGCACACAGAGCTCGGACCAGATCTCCGAGTTCGCCCACGAACTTGCCCGCGCACTGGAATCGGACCACCCGGACCTGGCTGTCAGCGACATGAAGAAGACGCTCCGCACGGGCAAGGTGCTGGTGGACTGGAGCCAGAACAACGCGGCGAAGACCACTATCGTCCCGTACTCCCTCCGCGGCCGGCTCCGCCCCACTGTGGCCGCCCCGAGGACGTGGCGTGAGCTGGCCTCCCCCGCGCTGAAGCAGCTGGACTATCGGGAGGTCATGCGGCGGGTGAAAGATGGCAAGGATCCGTTCGCGGCAATCACCGCGGGCGGCGGCCACGTTCAGGCCCACCACGACGGCGGCGGATTCGGATCCCGCGACAGTGCAACGGCCGACGGCGGCAGCATGGACCCGAGGCTGGAAAAGTACCGCTCCATGCGGGATCCGGAAGGGACCCCCGAACCGTTCAGCGCCGACCGTCACCGGGCCGACCCCGCCGCCGGCACCATCAGGGAGCGGTTTGTGATCCAGGAGCACCACGCCAGCCGGCTGCATTACGACTTCCGGCTGGAGCGGGACGGCGTGCTGGTGTCCTGGGCGCTTCCGAAGGGCGTGCCGACATCAGGGGCGCAGAACCACCTTGCGGTCCAGACTGAAGACCACCCTATGGACTACCTCGATTTCGAGGGCACCATCCCCAAAGGCCAGTACGGTGCAGGGAATGTCACCATCTGGGACCACGGCTACTACGAATGCGACAAATGGATCGCGGGCAAGGAAGTCATCGCAACCCTCACGGGGGCGGACGGCGGCGGCCTTGGCGGAACCAGGAAGTTCGCGCTGATCCGGACCAGCCGGGACAGCGGCACCTCGAAATCGCCGGAGCAGGCCCAGTGGCTCATCCATCTGATGGACCGCAAACGGCACGGTGCGCCGGCAGCCTCCGGCCCTCCCCCGGCCGCCGGCGCCCCCACAGAAGCACAAAAGCGGGATGAGCCGCCCCCGGACTCCCCGCCGGACTTCTCGCCGGATTTCCTGCCGATGCTGGCTAGCGCCGGGACCCCGGCCGACCTCCGCGGCCTGGACTGGCAGTTCGAACTGAAATGGGACGGCATCCGTGCGCTTATCATCGGCGACGCCGACAGGATCCGGCTCATCAGCCGTAACGGCAATGACATGACCGCAAGCTACCCGGAACTGACAGACCGCAGCTGCTGGCCGGAGCAGAGCTTCACCGCCGACGGCGAGATCGTCGCCGTCGGGCCTTCCGGGCGGCCCGATTTCGGGCTGCTGCAGACGCGGATGAAACTGACCAAGCCGGCCGACGTCGCCAAAGTGCGGGCAGTGACTCCGGTACGGCTGATGGTGTTCGACCTGCTCTCCGACGCCGGCGAGGACCTCCGCAGGATGCCGCTCCGGAAGCGCCGGGCACGCTTGGAGCAGTTGGATTGGCCGGACGGCTGCCCCGTGCACCTGTCCGAAGTCCTGGACCACGAGGTGGAGCACATCCTCGAGAGCGCCAGGGAACTGGGCCTCGAAGGAATCATGGCAAAACGCCTTGACGGCCGGTATGTCAGCGGGGAGCGCAGCAGGTCCTGGCTGAAGCTGAAGTTCGAGCGCACCCAGGAAGTGGTGGTGGGCGGCTGGCGCCCCGGCAAGGGGTCGCGGCAAGGCTCCGTGGGGTCATTGCTGGTAGGCATCCCCGATGGCGCCAAGCTGCGCTACGTGGGACGCGTGGGCAGCGGATTCAGCGACCGGGAACTGAAGGAACTGCGGCTGCAGGTGGACACGCTGTCCAGGAAGACCTCTCCCTTCACCGAGGTTCCCGCTGCCGACGCCTCCGATGCGCACTGGGTGACTCCCGGACTGGTGGGCGAAGTTACCTTCGGGGAATGGACCGGCGGCGGGAAACTGCGGCACCCGGTGTGGCGCGGCTGGCGCCTGGACAAAAACGCCGACGACGTCGTGGCGGAATCGGGATGATGCGTCATCGCGTGACGGCACGGAAATGCCCCGGTGTCCGCCCTTTGCAGGCGGACACCGGGGCATTGGCGGGGCCGTAGCACCGGAAGCCGGCGCGCTCCGGACCCTTAGTCGTGGTGCGGAACCTGCGGCCGGCTGGTCCGGTGGATGGCACCCACCGCAGTCTCGTGTTCGCGGCCGTGCAGTGTGCCGCGGTCCTTGGGGTGCTTGTGTTTGCCGCTGCCGTCCGGCCATTTGGGCCCGTTTGCCGAGGCCGGGGTGGCGACGGGCTCAGTCTCCGGCGCGGGTACCTCGTCCATGGATTCCGTCAGGTGACTGGCGAGTTCCGGCTCCAGCTGTTCCCCAGGATTCTTCTCAGCCATTTGTGTTCTTCCTTTCCGCATTGAAATGAAGTGTCCACCCATAGTAGGACTGCAGTTACTCCTTGTCTGCAGGCCCTACCAGCGGACTTTTTTCTGGGCAGGGCCTTGCTTGCCGCTAGCCTGCGTGGGCTTATGGCCGTGCGAGACGCTCTGCGAACCTGCGCCGCCGCGGGACTTGCTTGCCAGCATTTCCCGCTGGGCGTCCGTCAGCCGCGATTTGATGCCCTGGCCGGCGTCCTGCGCTTCGGCGTCCTGCGCTTCGGCATCCTGCGCTTGGGGGTTCGGGCCTGACGTCTGTTCGGCGTTCCGGGTGGTGTCTTTGTCAGTCACGGATGTTCTCCTTGTGGTGCGGAATCGGGTGGCGGTCATGAGTTGCGGACGCACACGCTGCAAGATCGCGGTGGAGAAGTCACGACGACGAGAGTCGGCCTGGGGATCAACACGGAAGTACGCCTCCCATGGGTCAACCTTAGGCAGTAATCCGGCCGGTTGGGAACCCCCGGCTCGGACTGCTTCGGGCACCGGCCTGAAGCGGCGGCCGGGTCCATGAAGCGGCCCGTTTTCGGCCCGTTTGGGCCCATTTGGGCCGCGTAATCGAAAAAGCTTTGGTAACGATGGGCGACATCGCAGCGTTCCCAGTGCTGGCGCGGTGAAACGGCGCAAAACAATTTTCGTTTTGGCACCGTATCGGCCACGGAAACAGGGGATCATACGCCACTTAACTCGGAAACTCCATGGAATTCGCGTAAAATTGAAAGCCTGCCCGGAGCGGGGCAGCTACAAGTCGCAAGCAAATGACCTCCACGGGAGAAGCCCAAATGCCCAAAGACCGAAGCATGACCGACTCTTCAGCAGGCGTGAACAACGCCCGCGGAACCGACAATATTTTGCCTGAGGGCGGTGCGCCCCAAAGCGCCAAGAAGCCGAGGCTGCTGCCTCGCCGCAGGCTCAAGGAATCCGACGTCAATGTCGTGGACCAGCCCATGCTGAAGAAAGCACTGGGTGGAACCATCGTTGGCAACACCATGGAGTGGTACGACGTGGGAGTCTTCGGCTACCTCATCACCACCATGGGTCCGGTCTTCCTGCCGGAATCAGATCCCTCCACGCGAAACCTGTTCCTGCTGGGAACATTCGCCGCCACCTTCATTGCACGCCCCCTTGGCGGCGTGATCTTCGGCTGGCTGGGTGACAAGGTTGGCAGGCAGAAGATTCTGGCCACCACCCTCATGATCATGGCTGCGAGCACCTTCGCCATCGGCCTGCTGCCCGGCTACGCGCAGATCGGCCTGTGGGCGGCCGGCTTGCTGGTCCTGCTTAAGATCATTCAGGGCTTCTCCACCGGCGGCGAGTACGCCGGTGCCACAACTTTCGTCAGTGAATATGCCGCTGACAAGCGCAGGGGCTTCTTCGCCAGCTTCCTGGACCTCGGCAGCTACATGGGCTTTGCCATGGGTGCGGCACTTGTTTCGGTGCTGCAGCTTACCCTGGGCCAGGAAACCATGGAGGACTGGGGCTGGCGCATTCCGTTCCTCGTGGCCGGACCGCTGGGCCTGATCGCCGTGTACTTCCGAAGCAAAATCGAGGAATCCCCGCAGTTCCAGGCAACCCTGGACGCGCAGGAGGAACTCGCCAAGAACGCCACCGACGGTGACGTCGCCTCGGCCAAGGGCCCGGTGGGAATCGTGAAGGCGTACTGGCGCCCCATCATCACCGCAATGGTTGTGGTGGCCGCGGCCAACACCGCCGGTTATGCCCTGACGTCCTACATGCCGACGTACCTCACGGACTCCAAGGGTTACGACGAACTCCACGGCACGCTGCTGACCATCCCGGTCCTGGTAGTCATGGCACTCTGCATTCCGCTCACCGGACGCCTCTCGGACCGCGTCGGCCGTCGCCCTGTCCTGTGGGTCGGCGCGCTGAGCACCATCGTCCTGGCCATTCCGGCGTTCATGTTGATCGGAATCGGCGAAATCTGGTCCACGCTGGCGGGCCTGGCACTGATCGCTTTCCCCGTCACGTTCTATGTGGCCAACCTGGCGTCCGCCTTGCCGGCCCAGTTCCCCACCTCCAGCCGTTACGGCGCCATGGGCATCTCCTACAACTTCGCGGTGGCCATCTTCGGCGGCACCACACCCTTCATTGTGGAACTGCTGATCAAGGTCACGGGCAACGACATGATGCCCGCCTACTACCTGATGGCAACCTCCGTGGCCGGTGCGATCGGAATCTACTTCCTGAAGGAATCCGCCAACCGCCCGCTGCCCGGCTCCATGCCCAGCGTGGACACCCAGGCCGAGGCCCGCGAACTGGTGGCCACCCAGGACGAGAATCCGCTGATCGACCTGGACGACATGCCGTTCGATGACTACACGCAGGCTACGGAAAAGACTCCGGTCAAGGCCTGACCCTGCCGCTGCTCCGCTTCACTAAAAGACCGTGATGCCACGACCGCTCAACGAGCGGACGTGGCATCACGGCTTTAACCCCGGCATAAGTTGATTCGAATCGTTCGCAGCGAACTGTTATGTTGTTAACTCAATTCGTTAGATTTATTCAACATAGAGTCTGGGGCGATATGCATGACACATAAGTCGACATCTACAATCCAACGCAAAACCAAGCTCGGAGCCTTCGCCGCCGCTTTTGCGGCGATCGCCGTTTCATTCGGGGCAACGCCGGCCGTGGCAGCCGGGCCCGGCCCGTTGACGGCCGTTTCGAGCAGCACTCCCTGCGGATTTCACATGGACGGGATCCTCGCCCGCTACAACCATTGCAGCCACGACGGAAGCAACGTCTACGTCCAGGTCACGTCACTCGTTACTCCCGGAGCGCCTCCCGGCCTCGGCGGCGGCCTGACGCTGCTCTGCCTCTCTCCCGGCGATCATGCCTTGGTTCCCTTCGTGTACGGATTCATCACCGGGGCAACCTCGGACGGCACCAGGTGCAGCACGCCGAACGCCTGACCATTCGCTAGCCGCCGATCGGCCGGCTCTTGGATGCAGAAGCCCGTGCCGCGCGTTTCCCTTGCTGGAAACCCCCGGCGGCGGGCCTCTGTTGTTCCCGCCCGTTGTGACGTCCAATGTCCGCCCGCCCGAACCGGGGATGTGACGACGCCGGACGCCGGGTGATAACTTCCCAGAGACACAGCCTGAAGGCAGCAACAAACGATTGGTGGTGCGAACGCGTGAACGCCCTACGCCGGCATCTCCGCGACCTGCACAGCCTCGGCCCGGCCAACCGTGATCACCTGTCTGCCCTGCGCGTTGCCGTGAGCGTGGCCGTACCTTCGCTGGTCCTGCTCGTGTTCGGGCGGCCGGAGCTGATCATCTATGCCGTGTTTGGCGCCCTGACCGGAATGTACGGGCGTTCGGAGCCCCACCAGCTCCGCCTCAGGCACCAGGCCCAGGCAGCCCTGGTCCTGCTCAGCGGGGTTGGCGTTGGCATCTTCCTGTCCGTCAACCACCTTCATTCATGGTGGCTCGTGGGCGTGGAAGCGGTCCTGGCCGGCGTGGGTTCGGTGTTCTCCGACAGGGTGAACCTGAAGCCCAACGGGCCCTTCTTCGGCATCCTTGCGCTGGGTGCCTGTGCCTCAGTCCCCACAACCGTTCCCTGGTTTGCGGCGCTCCTCATCGCCGCCGCCTCGGCGGCGTTTTCAATCATCATCGGCTTTGGCGGCTGGGTGCGGGGCCGGAGGTGGCAGCCGGGAGCGGCCCGGGCCGCGGCTCCCCTGCGGGGACTGCGGCGCTACGCTGCGATGATCCACGCGGCGAGGTACGTGCTGGCAGTCGGAACTGCCGGCGCCATCGGCGTCCTCAGTGGCAGCGGCCACCCGCACTGGGCCATGGCCGCCGCAGCTGTTCCGCTTGCCGGAGCCGACCTGCCCAGCAGCGTGCACCGCGGCCTCCACCGCATGATGGGGACGTTCCTCGGGCTGGTGGTGGTCGCCGTCGTACTTCTTCCTGAGCCGTGGGCGCCGCTGACGTTCTTTCCCGGGGCGGAAGCCGCGGTGCTGGCATTTCTGGTCATCATCTTCCAGTTCACCACCGAGCTTTTCATGACGAGGCACTACGGCCTGGCCATGGTGTCCTTCACCCCTGTGATCCTGCTGATGACACAGCTTGCAGCCCCGGCCGACCCCTACGTCCTCATCACGGAACGTGCCGTGGAAACGGTGGTGGGGGCGGTGATCGGCATCCTGGTCATCGTGCTGGTCCGGCGCCGCCGCCGGACCGGCTGATCGCAGCAGCTACTTCGCAGGCCTGCGCGGGGGCCCGGACGTGAAGCGGGCGGGCAGCATCCTTGAGGCGGCGGCGACGATCTTGTACCGCTTGGTGGGGATGGAAACCGCGCGGCCGCGGTCGTTGTCCGCCAGTCCTTCCCGGACCACGCGGTCAGCGTGCAGCCACAGCCAGCGCGGGGCCACGGTCTTGTCCATGCCCATGCGGTCGTGGAATTCGGTGTGGGTGAATCCCGGGCACACCGCCGTCACCTTCACCCCGCTCCCGGCATATGCCAGGTTGGCCCAGCGGCTGAAGGTCACCTGCCACGCCTTGGCCGCCGAGTAGCTCCCCCGGTTGGCGAAGGCCGCCACGCTGGCCACATTGATGATCCTTCCGGAACCCCGCGCCAGCATGCCCTGCAGCGCTGCATGGCACAGTTCCATGGGCGTCTGCACATGCAACCTGAGATGCCGGCGTTCCTCGTCCAGGCTGTTCTTGTCGAACGGCTTCAGCAACCCGATCCCCGCGTTGTTGACCAGGATTTCCACCGGCCGCGCAGGGTCGGAAAGGCGCTCGACGACGGCGGCCACCCCGGCGTCGTCCGTCAGGTCCGCGGACAGCACCTCCGCGGTGATGCTGTAGTTGTTTTCCAGTTCGTGCGCCGCGGCCCGCAGCCGCTCCGCGTCCCGCGCGACCAGGACCATGTGGTGGCCCTGCTCGGCGAGCTGGCGGGCAAACTCGGCGCCCAGGCCTGCGGTGGCGCCGGTGATCAGGGCTGTGGTTCCGGGAACTTGTTCCGTCATGGCAGAAGCCTAGTCCCTTGCGCCGGGCACCTCACCCGGAACTTCCCGGGCGGACGTTGCGAGCGGGTTCTCCAGCCGGCCTGCCATCTGCAGGCCCCCGGACGGGTCCGCCAGGTCCAGCATCTGCTGGTTGTTGCGCAGCTGCAGCCTGTTCAGGCAGGAGAACTGGAAGTCGGGCGCAAACAGGTCGTGGCGGGCAAATTGGTCCGCCAGCTCCGGGTTTTCCGCCTGGTAGTCGCGAATGGCTTCAGCCGCGATGCGCCAGAATTCGTTGCCGCCAAGCACTCCATCTTCCTCGAGGAGGGCACCGAGGAACCGGAAGATGCAGTCGAACACATCGGTGAAGATGGCCAGGACCTTCTCACCGTCGGGAATATCCACCTTGATCCGGGACACGGCGTCCGGCAGCTCAAGCCGGTCCCCCATCACTACGATTTCCTCCGCAATGTCCTTCATCACCGCGCGCACGGGCACGCCGTTTTCCAGGACCAGGATCACGTTCTCCCCATGCGGCATGAACGCCAGCTCGTAGCGGTACAGGCAGTGCACCAGCGGGACGAGATAGGCCTCGAAGTACCGCCGCAGCCACTCCCCCGGCTCGAGCCCGGACTGTTCGATCAGCGCGGACACCAGGGGCCTGCCGGCCGAGTCAACGTGCAGGAGCGAGGCCATGGTGGCCAGCTGCTGCCCGTCCTTCAGCAACGGCAGCGGGCTTTCCCGCCACAGCGCCGACAGCATTTTCCGGTACGGCGAATCCTTGGCGGACGCCGCCTCGTAATAGCCGTTGTGGTATCCGATGGCGGCCACCTCGCGGATCATGGCAAGTCCCCTGCCCCGCAGGGCCTCATCGCTGCCGATCAGCTCCTGGAGCCAGTCATTGATGGCCGGGGTGGCCTTCATGTACAGCGGCGAGAGCCCGCGCATGAAGCCCATGTTCAGGACGGACATGGCCGTCTTGACGTAGGCCTTTTCCGGCGCGGACGTGTTGAAGAATGTCCTGATGGACTGCTGCGCCTGGTAACTGTCAGCCCCGATGCCGAGGTGGACAATATGATGCTGGGCGATTTCGGCGGCAAAGGTGACCGTCAGCTTGTTCTCCCACTGCCAGGGGTGCACCGGCATCAGAAAGTACCGGGCCGGGTCCAGTCCCAGGGCAGTGAGCCCGGCCTCGAAAGAGGCCAGGGTGTTCGCGCCCAGTTCGGCTTCAAGGTGGGCGGCATAGTCCAGTCCCTCGCTGGAGGTGAACACGGCCTTGCTCCGGTGCACTGCGATCCACTCCAGCTGAACAGGGGCGCCGGCTTCCGGGGCAAAGGCACGGTAATCGTTGATGCCGAAGCCCAGCCGGCCGTTGTTGGCCACGAAGCAGGGATGTCCCTCGGTCATGCTCCGCTCAATGGCCTGGAAGTCCGTGGCCGCATCCGCGCCGCGCGTCACGCCGGCCGCCAGCTCAGCGGAGGACGGCTGGCCCATCCACTGCTTGTATGCATGGCTGGAGAGCGTGCTGCTGATCTCCTCAAGATAGACAGGGAGCATCTCCGGCCGAATCCCCAGCGTGTGGTGGAATTCGGTGATGAACCGGAGCGCGTCCAGGGGCGCATCCTCCCCGTCCCGGCTACACATGATCGAGTCGGCATCCACGGACCAGTGCTCAAGGGACCGGATAGTTGCGGAGAAGCGGTACTCAACCGTGGCGTCATCGCTGAGCACCCGGTAGTGCTGGGCCCGGGCTGCGGATTCCCTGCCGCCCCCGGCCGGGTCCCCGGCGCTGGTCCGTTCCGGACTGAGGATGCGCTCGTGGGAGAACTCGGCGAGCGCCTTGCGGACAAGGTGGCGGTTGGCCGCAGCCCAGCGATCCGGGGTGAGGTGGGTTGCCGCGTTGCCCGCGGTCTGGACGGGTTCAAGGTCAGCGATGGTCATAGTGATGCTCCCTGGCGGATCGGGGACTGGCGGATCGGGGACGAATGGAGGGCTGCACGGGCGGAGTGGAAAGCTTCCCGGGTGCAGAAACTGAGGAGGGCCTGCTTGTCCGGCAGCGCGATCTCCCCGGCGGGCTGGAAACCCAGCCGCGCATTGAGGACATGGATTTTAAGGTTCCGGGCGTCCGGCTCAACCACCACGCGCTCCACTTTGTCCTTGGCGAAGAGCCGGTCCAAAACCGCTTCCATCGCGGCGGCGGTGTAGCCGGTGCGCGGCGGTCCGGCCGGCGGACCCACCAGGAGGTGCATGCCGATGTCCCCCGGCTGCACGGCGTAGAGGCCGGCCAGGGGCGAGAAGGCCGGAAGGTACTCCTCCATCAGGAAGGCGGGAACGCCGTCGTCGAGCCCCAGCAGCGCGTGGTGATGCCCGCTGGACTGGATCGTTGAGTATTCCTCAACAACGTCCGCCACGGTGGCGGACTGCATCCCCCAGAAAACGGCATACGGACGGGTCACCCAGCAGTGGAGGAGCTCCGCGTCGGATTCCGGATCGAAGCAGCGGAACGTGAAGCTCATGCCGGCACCAGTGCCGGGGCCGGCACCCCAAACTCCTGGAAGGCGATACTCCGTTCCACGGGGTAGACCTCGCGCCCGCAGATCCCGCGCAGGATGCACGAGTTGCGGTAGGCGGCCATGCCCAGGTCCGGCGTGACGAAGCCGTGCGTGTGGAGTTCGGCGTTCTGGACGAAGATCTCCCCGGGCTCGACGCCGGTGCTGTAGTTGCGCTCCACCGCGAACCTGCCGGCGCCGTCGCGGGCGATTCGGTCCTGCACTCCGGCCAGGAACCCCGGCTCGCGGTAGCCGTAGCCGGTGGCGAGCACCACGGCTTCGGTGTCCAGCGAGTAATCCGCGCCCTGCTCCTCGTGCCGCAACTGCAGGGTGTGTGTACCTGACGCCGGGTCCCAGGACGCTCCGGTGAGCGCCGAGTGCGTCAGCAGCCGCGTATCCACGGCGCCGGAGAGGCTCTTGGCATACAGGAGGTCGTAGATGGCGTCGATGAGCTCGGAGTTGATGCCTTTGTACAGGTTCTTCTGGCTCCGGATCAGGCCGTCGCGCCGCTCCTCCGGTAGCCCGTGGAAGTAGTCCACATACTCCGGCGACGTCATCTCCAGGGTGAGCTTGGTGTACTCCAGCGGGAAGAACCGGCCGGAGCGGGTGACCCAGTTGAGCTGGTACCCGTGGACGTCGATCTCCTGCAGCAGTTCGTAGTAGATTTCGGCGGCGCTCTGGCCGCTGCCCACGATGGTGATGCTCCGCTGCTTCTGCAGTTCGCTCTTCCGCGCCAAATAGTCGGCGTTGTGGAACACCACACCGCCACCGGTGGCTGCCGCCGCGACTATTCCGTCGCAGGCAGCCGGTACGTACGGCGACGTTCCGGTGCCCAGCACCAGCCGCCGGGCGCGCAGCACCTCAGGCCCTGCGGGACCGTCCACGGACAGGCTGTACCCGCCGTCGTCGTACGTGATCTTCCGGACGTCCGTGCCGAACCTCACCGATTCGAGCTGGCCGGCCACCCACTGGCAGTACTGGTTGTACTCGGCGCGGAGCGGGTAGAAGTTTTCCCGGATATAGAAGCGGTAGAGCCTGCCCGTCTGTTTCAGGAAGTTCAGGAACGAATAGGGGGACGTGGGGTCGGCCAGCGTCACGAGGTCCGCCATGAACGGGACCTGCAGGTGCGCGGGCTCCAGCATCATGCCAGGGTGCCAGTCGAACGAGTGGCGGCGCTCGAGGAACACTGCGTCGAGCCCGTCCACAGGCTCCGCAAGCGCGGCGAGTCCCAGGTTGAAGGGTCCGACGCCGATTCCGGCGACGTCGTAAATGCGGCCCGGGCCCGAGGTGCTGATGTTGGAGGTGCCGGATGCTGCGGCGTCGGGCTTGCCCGCGCTCATGCTGAGGCCTCCTGCCCGGCAAGCAGCGCTTCGCCGGTGCTGCGGAGCAGGTTGATGATGGCGCTGATGTCCTCCGGGGTGGCCTCGGCGTTGAGCAGCGTGAACTTCAGGTAATGCCTGCCGGCCACCTTGGTTCCGGCCACCACCGCGTCGCCCGAGGCAAACACCGCGGCCCGGATGGCCGGGTTAAGCGTGTCGGCGGAGTCCTCAGCCAGCCGGTTCCCGTCAGCAAGGACCGGACGGTACCGGAACACCAGCGTGCTCAACTGCGGTTCGGCGGCCAGCTCAAAGTCCGGATCCGCCGCCAGGGCCTGCCCGGTGCGGGCCGCAAGGTCGATCGCTTCGTCCAGCAGCGCACCCACGGCATCCGCCCCCATGATCCGGAGCGTGAGCCAGAGCTTCAGCGCGTCAAAGCGCCGCGTGGTCTGGATGCTCTTGTCCACCTGGTTGGGAATGTCCGCCAGCGCGGCGCTCTCCGGATTGAGGTAGTCCGCATAGTAGGTCACGTGCTGCAGCATGGCCCGGTCCCGCACCAGCAGGGCACTGGAGCTGACGGGCTGGAAGAAGGTCTTGTGGAAGTCCACGGTGACCGAGTCGGCCAGGCCGATTCCGTCCAGCCGATGCCCGTAGCGGCCGGAAACCATGAGCCCGCCGCCGTAGGCGGCGTCCACGTGGAACCACGCCCCGTACGCCCTGGCGAGGGTTGCCAGCTCCGCGAGCGGATCCACCGCGCCGAAGTCGGTTGTCCCGGCGGTCCCGATCACGGCCATCGGCACCAGGCCGGCGTCGGCAGCCTGCGCGAGTGCGGCCGCCAGCGCGGCCGGGTCCATCCGGTGGTCAGGTCCGTACGCGACCGGCACGACGGCGTCGTACCCCAGTCCCAGCATGGACGCCGATTTCCGGATGCTGAAGTGGCTGTCCTCCGAGGCGAAGACCCGCAGCTTCTCCAGCAGGCCCGGCAGCCGGAGGGAATCATTCCCGGGCAGCTTCCGCAGTCCCGCGACCGCGTGGTTGCGGGCAATAAGCAGCGCCTGGAAGTTGGACTGGCTGCCGCCGGACGTGAACACACCGTCCGCCGCGCCGCCGAGGGACAGCCGCTCCGCGGTCCAGTCGATGAGGCGGCGCTCGATCATGGTGGCGCCGGCGCTCTGGTCCCAGGTGTCCATGGAGGAATTCACGGCGGACAGGATGCTCTCACCCACCAGCGCCGGGATGACCACGGGGCAGTTCAGGTGGGCCGCGTACTTCGCGTCGTGGAAGTAGACGGCATCCTTCAGGTAGACCTCTTCAAGTTCAGCCAGCGCGGCAGCGGTGTCCGGCAACGGTGCGCCCAGGTCGACGGCGGCGACGCGTTCCCTGAGTTCGCGGGGTCCGACGCCGGTGAACGGTTTGGTGGTCCGCTCCAGTTTGGTGGCCACGGCGGTGACGCCCTGGAGGACCTGGGCCACGTAGCGCGGCGCATTGCGGGAGTTGAACAGGTGGTTGGTGGCGGCGAGGGCGAGCTCCACCCGGGAGCCGAAGTCGTGCCCGGCAGTCGGAGAGGGGAAGCCCGGGGAGTTTTGGTCCACAGGGGGCAACAGCGTCACAAGGTTTTCCTTTGGTAGGCGTTTGGCGGCGCGCTAACGTAGCAAGGCAAGCCTTACTTAGGTAAACCTTTTAGTCAAACTTTTGTGAGCTAATTATTAAATTGGCGGATTTCCGGGGTGTTTGAGGCTCAATGGGGCGTCATTGACTGTTCCCGATGCCGCGGTTGAGGCAGAATTTGCCGCCTAATGCGAGGCGGCGGCTGCTGACTTGCGGCGGCACAGCAGCGTCCAGCGGTTGCCGGCGTCCTCCTTGGCGTAGGAAAACTGGTCCAGGGCAACCTTGGCGAGGGCAAGTCCGCGGCCGCTCCCGGACATGTCGTCCGGCAGTTCGGCCGCCGACAGGTCAATGCCGGCGGGCCGGGCATTGTCCGTGAATTCGGCATACAGCCGCTCCGGTTCGCACTCAACTGCCAGGACGAACCGCACGGGATCCGTGCTGGCCGGCTGCGAGTGCTCGATGATGTTTGACGCAACCTCAATGAGCGCAGTCTCGAACCGGATACGGTCCATGGGCTCGATTCCGGGTTCGCCCGCCCAGACTTCCTCCAGCAGCTCATGGATCAGCTCCAGGCTTTCGGGAACCGCGGCGGCCCGCAGGCCGAACTGGCTGCTCATCAATAGGCCCCGTCCACCGAGGCGACCGGCTGCAGCACCTTGTTCAGGTTGGTCATTTCCAGGACCGCCGTGATCTGCGCTGTCGGGTTGGCCAGCCGGAGGTCACCGCCAGCCTGCCGCGTCTTTTTCAGCCCGGTAATCAGCGCGCCCAGGCCGGACGAGTCAATGAAATCGGTGCCGGCCAGGTCAACCACCAGCCGGACCGTGCCGTCGCTGATGAGCGCGTCAATGTTGGCGCCGAGGTGCGGCGCGGAGACCATGTTGAGTCGGCCCACGGGACGGATCACGCCCACTCCATTGGCCAGGGTCTCGTTGCTGAATTCGATCATTGACTTACCTCTTTCTTCTTATTTCTGTCCAGCCAGGCATCGTAGCCGGGGTATCGCACAGCCTCGATGACCACGCTGAAGATCAGCAGGTCGAAGGCTATCCACACAAAGTTGACGGAGCTGCCCAGGACGTCGCCCTGGCCCAGCAGCAGGCGGATCACGCCCACAGCGGCAGCCAGGACAAGGACAGTCATGGCAATCAGTTGCGGCCGGACCAGGTGCCATGGCAGCCGGTTGCGTTCCTGCAGCGTCTTGGGGGTGACGCGGAAGTCCAGGTCCCGGCCCAGGAACACGTTGCCGAACGCGGACGTGACGGACTTGATCCAGGTGGGGAAGAGGGCCAGGGAATACTGCTGGCCACGCCACGTCTTCACGCCGCGCCCCACCACCAGGAAAAGGATCTGGTTCACCACCAGGAACGGGATGAGCCGGAGGAAGAACTCGTTGCTCAGCGACTGCACCGGCAGGATCCCCAGGGTGAGGTAGATGACCGGGGCGGCGATGTAGGCCACCGCGGCGAACCCGGCAAGATAGCTCCACATGGTTGCCAGGTACATCAGCCGCTGGGCCACGCTCAGGCCTTTTTGCAGCAGCGGATTCTCCCGGAACATAACCTGCATGGTGCCCTGCGCCCATCGGAGCCGCTGCGTGAGCATCGAATCGAGGTCCTCGGGGGCAAGCCCGTCGGCCAGCTTTTCGTGGTGGTAGGCCGATTCCCAGCCGAGGGAATGCAGCCGCATGCACGTGGCCATGTCCTCGGTAACGGAGATGGTGGCCAGCGGCATCACGGCCTGCGCCTCGCCGGCCTTCTCGGCGTTGACGGATTCGATCAGGACGCGGACGGTTTCCACCGCTCCCAGCGGAGACCAGTCGCGCTGGGAGAGCCTGTCCAGCGCAACGTCGTCGATGACCGCAAGGGAGCCGTCGACGTCGATCGTCCGGGACAACCCCTCGATCGAGTTCAGCTCGGCGTGCAGGGCCGCGAAATCTTCAGCAACGAGGTTCCGGGCCACGGTGTCCACACGTTCCTGGAACCGGTAGGTGACGTCGGCGATGCTTTGGCCGTCACTGAGCTCACGGCGGACCTGCCGCAGGTCGGTCGCCACGGTGGTCAGCGCCGCAGCCAGCCGTTCCTGCCCGGGACCAAGCTGCCGCCTCGCCTTGGCCACCACCTTGTCCGCCGTCCGAAGCGCCTTGTTCAGCGCCAGCTCGGTTTCCGAGACGTAGCGCATCACGCCCAGCTGCATCAGGGCTTCTCGGCGGATGATCGCGTTGGAGCCGCAGAAGAACGCAGCATTCCACCCGTCCTTGCCCTGCTGGATGGGCCCGTAGAACAGCGGCGCCTGGCTGCCCAGCGGATCATTGGGCGGGACATTTACAAACACCTGGGGCGTCTGGACCAGCGCCATCCTGCGGTCGTTGAAATAGCCCAGGGTGTGGTCCAGGATCCTGGGGTCCGGGACCTGGTCGGCGTCAAGGATCAGCATGAACTCGCCGTCGGTGGCGAGGAGCGCGTTGTTCAGGTTGCCGGCCTTCGCATGGCGCGGGCGGTTGGCCCAGTCCTCGGACCGGGTGATCCAGCCGATGCCTTCCGCTTCCGCGATGGCCCGCAGCTCGGCGCGGTTGCCGTCATCGAGGATCCAGGTCCGGTGCGGGTACTCGATGTTCTTCGCCGCCCGGGCTGTTCCCATCACAAGGTCAAACGGCTCGTTGTAGGTGGTGATGAACACGTCCACGGTCAGGCCCGGTGGCGGCGGTGGCGGCGTGTCCCGCTGCCGGTAACGCCACATTGTGACGCCGAACAGCAGGGAGTCCACCAGGGAGTATGTCTCGGCCAGGACCAGAGGAACCGCGATCCACCATGCCTCCCAGTTGATCGACACCATCCAGCGCCAAATGATGTAGTTCAGGCCCAGGATGGCCGTGGCCAGGACAATCAGCCTGATGGCCAGCTGTCGCAGTGTCAGCTGGCGCGGGGTCATGGTTGCCTCCGTACAACGATTGCGGTTACGTCGTCCACTGCAGTGGCGGCCGAGGCCAGCGCGGCAATGGTGTCCACCAGATCGTTTGGATCAGGGTGTTCCATGGCCAGCAGGGCAATGTGCTGCAGGGCGTCGGCCGCGCCGCCAAAGAGGTCGAAGAGCCCGTCGGAAAAGATCAGCATCGTTTCGGACGGGGCCAGCGTGAAGCTTCCCTGGCTCCAGGAGCCGCGCGGCTCGATTCCCAGCGGCAGGTCGGCACCGGCGATCCTGCGGAAGCCGCCGTCGGGCTCACCACCAGGCAGAAACCGTGGCCCGCGTCCGCAAAATCCACCCTGCCGGTGGTTTCCTCGAGATGCGCCAGGAACACAGTGACGAAGATGTTGGTCCGCAGCAGGTCGCCGGTGACGATCCGGGCCATGCCGGACATCACCTGGTCCAGCCGGTAGCGGCCGTCGCGGTCACGCTCGGTCAGTTCCGATGCAGTCCGCAGTCCCGCCCGCACGGTGGCGCCCATGATGGCCGCCGCGCTGCCCTTGCCCATCACGTCCGCTACGCCCAGCGCCGTCCCGTAATCCGTCCTGGCCCAGTCATAGTAGTCCCCGCCGACGCTGAACGACGGCGTGCACGTTGCCGCCAGCACGTAGCCGGGCATGCGGGGGGTGCGGCCCGGCAGCAGGGCCTCCTGCACTTCCTTGGCCCGGGCAAGGTCGGTCCGCTCGATCAGTTCAGCCTGCGCCCAGGCTGCGAGCTCTTCGAACAGCTCAAGTTCGTCCGGTTGGAACACCCTGGGCCGGTCATCGTAGACGCAGAAGGAACCCACCACTTCGCCGTTCCTGTCCACCAGCGGTTCGCCGGCGTAGAAACGTATGTGGGCTTCCCCCGTGACCCCGGGCAGATTCCGGAACCGCCGGTCCACTGCCGCATTTTCCACGATCAGGCGTTCACCCGTGTCAGCGGTGGTGCTGCAGAAGACCTGGTTGAGCGGTACCTGGCGCCCGTCAAAGCCGTCGGCGGACTTAAACCAGGCGGTGTCGCCGTCGAAGATGGTAATGGTGGCTATGGGCGTCCGGAACATCAACCGCGCCATCCGGGTGATGCGGTCGAATCGCTCTTCCGGCGGTGTGCCAACAATGTCCAGTCCAGCCACTGCCCGGGCACGCCTGCTGAGCCGGTCCTGCGGAAGTCCCCATGCTTCCGGCCCGGATTCCACCACGTCACGCCCCAGCACGCCCGGCTGTCCCCCTGGATCCTCGTCGGTTCAGTCAGCCGCCCGGTGAGGATCCGGCTCCGGTGTGAGACCGGTGGAGCGGGAAAGGCGGACTGTCCTGAGTCAGTCCAACCTTATCTGCCCGGCACGGAAAAGGGCTAAGGCCCGGAGCGAATTGTGAACCGGAACCGCGGTGCGAGGTCAGCCGGCTGCGACTTCCTCCTGCGATGGCCCCTCGGGTTCGGTCAGGTGCCGTTGATGGAGTTCCTCGGCGGCCAGTTCGTACCACGTGTGCGCGCCGAAGGCGGGGCTGCGGGTGTCCAGGTGCCGGTACAGTGCGTCGGCCAGTTTGCCGAGGGCGTCGTCGGACAACGCCTGGACAGTTGATGCGGGATCCAGGTTCCCTTCGAGGTACTCGGACAACTCCAGTCCGTCAATGGTGCGCTGTTCCCCGGCAACTGCCGGACCGCCGTCGATGTCGAACCCGGAGGTGGCATCAGCATCCAAAAGGGCGTTGATTTCGCCGTCCAGGGTCTCTTCGCCGCCCGCAAGCCCGGCATGCTCAAGGCAGATGGGAAGTTCCGCGGGCTCGGCCAGGGTGAGCCGGAACGCTTCGGCGCCGCCGTCGGCCTTGTGGTCGGCGATGTGGCGCAGGTACATCAGGACCTCAGGGTCCAGATGGGAGGCTTTATGGAGGTCGACGGTAATGTCCTGCTCCGGCGAGAGCCGGCGCCCGCGGCGCATGATGTGCAGCAGCACGGGGTAATTCGACTGAGTCAGGCATCCGGCGACTTCCAGAGTCACCCGTCCGGGATCAACATCCACACGGACCAGCACACGCAGCTTATGGTTCAAGGGTTCTCCCAATGAGACGTCCAAGAGCCAGCTTCATAACTCACCTAAACCATACGAAATTGTTGCCCGCGCCACAAGCTGGCCTTTCGGCCAGAGTCCCACGGCCACGCCCGGATCTAGACTTGAGATATGGACGAGATCACGCTGGACACATCAGTGGCGGGACAGTTGCAGGATCTGGTCATCAACAGCCAGGACGTCAACGGATTCCTGGCCGAGTTCTGTGAGCTTTCCGCCGACTCCCTCTCACGCACCCTGGGCCAGGACGTTTCCTGCGCTGTCACCCTGAACCGGAACCACCGGACCACCACGGCGGCATGGAGCAACCCGGAGGCACGCCTCTTCGACGAGATCCAGCAGAACTACGGCGACGGCCCCTGCCTCCACGCGATGTCCACGGGTACCACGGTGCTGGTCCGGGATACGCGCGCTGACTCGCGGTGGCCGGAATACGGCCTCGCAGTTGCCTCACTGGGGCAGTTGAGCGTGCTGGGCGTCCCCCTCACCCTGGACTCCGGCGCTTCGGCGGCGCTGAACGTGTTCGCTCCGGCCCCGGACGTCTTTAGGACTGCCGCGATCCAGAAGGCTGAGCTCTTCGCTTTGCAGGCAGAGAAGGCGCTTCGCCTCGCGGTAAGGATCAGCGTCCAGCAACAACTGGCTGAGGACCTGCGCTCCGCCATGGAGTCCCGCACGGCAATAGACCTCGCGGCCGGGATCATCATGGGCCAGAACAGGTGCTCGCAGTCAGAAGCGATGGCCATCCTCACCAAGGCTTCCAGCGGCCGGAACTTGAAACTCCGGGTCGTGGCGGAAAAGCTCGTGCAATCATTCACCCCCGGGTCGCCCTCCACGCACTTCGAGGGATAGGCAGCGGGGCCACCGGGCGCAATCCTGGGAAGCGCCGCATTCCTAGGAAGCGGTAACGGGGTCCGTGGGCGGCTGCTCGGGCCAGTCGATGAACTGGCCGTAGGCGTCGTGCTTCTTCAGGTAGCCGTAAATGAAGGGGCAATGCGGGATGATCCGTTTGCCGGCGGACACCACGTCATCGAGGGCGAAATGCGCCAGCACCTTTGCCAGGCCCTGCCCCTTGAACTCCTCGGCCGTGTCGGTGTGGATGAAGTCCACGTGCCCTGGTCTGTCCACGAAACGCGACTGGACCGCCAGCTTCCCGCCGACACGCAGCTCGTAGCGGTGAAGGGCATCATTCCGGGTGGTGGTGACGTCCGGGCTGAACGTGTCTTCAGTGGATACCGTGTTCTCCGTCATGGTTCGACATTGGCACTTAAAGGTCCCGGTGGCAATGGTCCGCCGGGGGCGCCCGGCGCGCCGCCGGGACGCACCGGAATCCGGCCAAGCAGTAGCACGGCCAGCGCAAAGCATGCGGCTCCCCCGCCCAGGAGGGCGAGCGTCAGCCCGTTGATGGCCGCGTCAACCACCGGGATGAAGACCGCCACGACGGCGAGGACCACCGCGGCGGCGGGCCGGCGGCGGGAGTGGGCTGACGCCGTCGGCCGTTCTTCCAACCGCCCGAACACAGCGAGCACAGGTAGCAGGAGCGCCATGACGCCGAGCAGGACCATCGGCCGCGACCACCACCATGCGGCGGTACCGGCCGGCGGCTTGGGGAAATCGGTGAGCAGGAGCAGCCCGGACATCGCGGCCAGCAGGGGCAGGTGCCACAGGTAGATGGTCATGGCGCGCCGTCCGGCCATCCCCACCACGGTCCGGACCCACCGTGCCGAGGCCGCACCGCTGAGCACCGGCCTGGAGAGCTGGAGCGCGGCCGCCTGCGCCGCGCCCAGGAGCAACAGGCAAAGGTTGGGGGGATTCAGGTTCACCAGCATGTTGCCGCGGTACAGCCCCAGGCCCGTCACCAGGCCCAGGATGAGGTTGCTGGCAATGATGACACCCACCAGCGTGGACGCGCCGGGCTTCCCGGGCGGGGCGTCGGCGAGCAGGAACCCCAGTTGCTGGACCGCGCACCAGAGGAACAGGATGTTGGCGTAGGCCAGCAGCGGCAGGGACCCGCGGAAGCAGTCGACGGCCACCACCAGGGCGGTGAGGCCGGCGAGTGTCAGCCAGGGTGCACGGTCATGGAGTGCCGCAAGCCAGGGGATGTTCAGCTGGGCCGCCAGGTACGCGGCCAGGAACCATAGCGGCATCCCGGCGCCGGTGACGATCAGTTCCACCACCTGCGGCTTGACGCCGGAGAGCCGCGCGGCCCACAGCCCGGCGAACATCACGGCCAGCAGCGCGGCGGCGGGGCGGACAAGCCGCAGCAGCCTGGCCTGGGCGAACTCGACGCCGTTGCCGCCGCGGGACTTGAGCCGCCGCCAGGACTGCAGTCCGGTGATTCCGCCCGCCACGAAGAAGAGCGGCATCACCATGAAGATCCAGATGACGGGCTCGAACCAGTCCTGCAGGGCGAGGGTGTTTTCGGTGGTGACGGTGCCGTCGGGGTGAAGCACGGGACTGACCATCATGGTGTGGCCCACCACCACCAGGGCCAGGCAGAAGAAACGGGCAAGGTCGATCACGGCGTCGCGGTCCGGAGCGGGCAGCTCCTGCCCTGCGCCTGCCTGCGGCTTCTGCTGCTGCGGAACACCCATTGCGCTCCTACGGAGGCGGAACGATTCTCTGCGTACTGTCCATTGTCCGCCGGGCCTCCGTCAAGGGCCAGAAGCCATGCCGCTCAGGCGGTGAGCAGCCCCAGGAGGCCGAGCACGACGGCGAGAAGCGGCGTCGTGCCTTGCGTGGCGGCCGCGCGGAGGTACTTGCGTCCGCTCAGCGCCAGGACAGCGGCAGCGAGCAGCATGGAACCGCAGGACGCGAAAATGAGGGTCCAGCCCACCAAGGGCTGGCCCCAAAGGACCGCGCCGAGGCCGATCAGCGCGCCGACGGCCAGGAACAGGTTGTAGAAGCCCTGGTTGTAGGCCATCGGCCGGGTGGTCTCGGCGTCGGCCTGCGAGGCGACACCGAAGCGCTTCCACGTCGCCGGCCGGGTCCAGGTGACGGATTCCATGGTGAAGATGTAGACGTGCAGCAGGGCGGCGATGAACGCAAAAACGAGGGAGGCCGGGATCATGGCTCGATCCTAGCCTCCCCCGCCGGGAGTTTTTGTCCACTTATCGCGAGCTAATGGCCCTCCAACTCGCGATATATGGACAAAAACTCCTTACTTCGTGAGGGTGGACAGGGCCCCGCTGGCGAACTCCCTGGCCGAGGCGTTCCACTTCCCGAGCAAACCCTGGAGGTTCTCGCCGTCCGCACGGTGCGGGCCGGTTTCGGATTCCAGCGTGGCCAGCACGCCGGTGCGGAGTTCGGTGTTGAAGTTCACCTTGCCCACGTTCATGGCGGCGGCCTTGACCAGCTCCTCCGCCGGAATGCCGGAGGCACCGTGCAGCACCAGCGGGATGTGGGTGCGCACCGCGATGTCCTGCAGCACGTCCCACCGCAGCTGCGGCTCGCCCTTGTACTTGCCGTGCACGTTGCCCACGGCCACGGCCAGCAGCTGGGCGCCGGTGCGGGCCACGAAGTCCTCCACCTGGGCGGAATCGGTCAGCCCGGCGGAGCCTTGCGCGGAAGACCCTGTGGCGTCCGCGCCGAACGCGCGGTCCTCGTCACCGGCCAGCCCGCCCAGTTCCGCTTCAATCACGACGTCGGCATGGCCTTGCGCTTCCAGCACGGCGCGCGCTTCGCGCACCAGGGCAATGTTCTCCTCGTACGGCAGCGACGAACCGTCCGCAAGGACCGAATCCGCCCCCGCCGCGACGGCGTCGGCAATCACCCGGAGATCGGACGCATGGTCCAGCTGCACGGCGATCGGGACGGCGGCGGAGTCCGCCAGCCCGCGGAGCGCCGTGATAAGCCGCAGCCCGTTGGGGGTGCCGGCCGTCTTCGGGGCCACCAGCAGGATTGCGCCTCGGCCTGCTTCTTCCGCCGCCTCCACCACGGCCAGGGCGGTGGTGAAGTCGTAGCAGGTGAAGGCCGGGACGGCTGCGCCCTGCTGGAGGGCTGAAACTACCAGGTGGTCGAGTCGGGCACGCATCAGGCGCTCAGGCCTCCCACCAGGATCCAGGCGACGAAGGTCAGCGCGAAGCCGGCCAGTCCCAGGATGGTGGTGAGGACGGTCCAGGTGCGGAGGCCGTCGGACACGGACAGGCCCAGGTAGCGGGTGACGATCCAGAAGCCCGAGTCGTTGACGTGGCTGAGGCCGAAAGCGCCGAAGCCGATGGCCACCAGGATGAGTGCTGTCTGCACCGGTGAGTAGCCGCCGTCAGCCACTGAGGCAGCAAGCAGACCCGCCGTGGTGATGATGGCTACGGTGGCGGAGCCCTGTGAGGCGCGGAGGATGGCGGCGAGGATGAAGGCCATCAGGATGACCGGGAGGCCGGCAGACTGCAGTCCTTCGGCCAGGGCCTTACCGATGCCGGATACTGTCAGGACCTTGCCGAACACGCCGCCGGCGCCGGTCACGAGAATCACGATAGCGGTGGGAGCGAGCGCTGAGTCCATGACTTCACCGGTGTGCTGCGAGGACCAGCCGCGGCGGATGCCAAGGAAGTAGTAGGCCAGTCCCAGCGCCGTGAGCAGCGCGATCAGGGGTGCGCCGATGAACGCGGCGAGCTGGGACGCGAAGGAATCCTTGGGCAGCATGACCGCGCCTACCGTGCCCACCATGATCATGAGGATGGGCAGGACAATCAGGGTGATGATCATGGCCGGGCTGGGCGCCGTTTTGACGGCGGTAAGCACGGACGACTTCGACGTGCCCTGGGGCGCATCCTGTTCAACTTCCGACTTGCCGCTGCCGAAGAGGCGGAACTGCTCGGCCGTGGTGGACAGCATGCTGTATTCGCGGCGGTTCAGCTTCTTGGCCACAAAATAGCCAAGGAATCCCACCGGGATACAGATGAGCAGGCCAAAGATCGTGGCCCAGCCGATGTCTGCTTTGAGGATGCCGGCGCCACCGACGACTCCGGGGTGTGGCGGAACAACGACATGGATGGCGAGCATGATGGCGCCGACAGGAAGTCCGATCTTGACCGGGTTCACGCCAGCAGCTTTGGAGAAGCCGTAGATGATGGGAATCAGGATGATGAATCCGACGTCGAAGAACACCGGTATGGCGAGCAGGAATGCTGCTGCCGTAAGGGCCGCAATAACCCGGCGCGGGCCCAGCAGCTGGGTGAACTTTCCGGCAAGCGACTGCGCCCCGCCGGAGATTTCGATCATCTTTCCGAGCATGGCGCCGAGGCCTACCAGGATGGCCACGGAACCGAGCGTCCCGCCCATGCCTTCCGTAACCGTTTTGATGATGTCCGGAAGGGGGATTCCGGCGACGAGGGCTACGCCGACGCTGACCACGAGCAGTGCCAGGAAAGCGGGAATCTTGAACTTGATCACTGCCACGAGCAGCAGGGCCACGCCTGCTACTGCTATGGCCAGAAGAGCTAGAGCGCTCATTGTGTGTCTCCTTTGACGTCGCCGGCAACGCCCGGCGAGGTGGTTCGACGACGGCGGAGGGGGGACCGCCGTCGTCGGGCTTTAGTTAGCATGGAGTTTTTGTCCAGATAATGGCGCCAAAGAGCGTTCTAAGCCGCATTATCTGGACAAAAACTCCGGGGGAGGGAGCGGGTGGTTAGGCGGTGCGCTTCGTGGGGGCGACGACCTTGATGACGGCGGAGTCGTCGGCTGCGGCGAGGCCCTGGGCCTGGCCCAGGAGGTAGAGCTGCTCTGCTGCGGCGGCGACGGGGGCCGCCAGGCCGGCGGCACGGGTGGCCTTGCCCACGATGCCCATGTCCTTGACGAAGATGTCCAGGCGGCTCAGCACCTCGGCACCTTCCTCGTTGTAGGCCTCGAGGATGCGCGGGCCGCGGTTGGAAAGCATGAACGAACCCGCTGCACCGGCTTCGAGGGCCTTGAGCGTCTTCTCCTGGTCGAGGCCGAGCGCGTCGGCCAGGGCCAGGGCTTCGGCGGCGGCGGCGATGTGGACGCCGCAAAGGAGCTGGTTGACGGTCTTGAGCGCCTGGCCGTCGCCGGGCTTGTCGCCCACCACGGTGAGGGTGGAGGCCAGCAGCTCCAAGGCGGGGCGGGCCTTTTCCTGCGCCTCGGGCGATGCGCCCACCACGATCAGCAGATCGCCTTCGCCGGCGCGCTTGGGGCCGCCGGAAAGGGGCGCATCCACCAGTTCGACGCCGTATTCGGCCAGCCGGTCCACCGTGGCCGTGATGGCGTCGGTACCGACGGTGCTGCCGAGGATCACAACGGCGCCCGGCTTGAGCACGGAGGCCACGCCGTTCTGGCCGAAGAGGACGTCGTTGAGCTGCTCGCCGTTGCGCACTGCCAGGAGCAGGGCGTCGGCACCTTCGGAGGCTTCGCGGGCGGAGGCGAAGGTGCGGATCCCGGCTTCTTCGGCGAGCTTCAGGCGCGGCTCGGCGATGTCGAAGCCGTGGACGGTGAGCTGGCTGGCGAGCCGGGTGGCCATGGGCAGGCCCATGGCGCCAAGGCCCAGGACAGTGATGGTGTAGTTGCTGGTCATGGTGTTCTCCATTGAATCTTGCGGTGGGGGGAGGCTTAGAAGGTGTTGCTGAGCTTGCGGGTGACGTCGGCGAGGGACTGGTCGTCCCCCACATTGCCGGCGAACACGATGTACGGAATGCCTTTGGCGGGACCGTCCACCGGTTCCCACAGGCTCACGATGCCCGGGAGCATGGGGCCGCGGACGATCGCGTGGCGGATTTCCAGGCCGTGCGCAGCGACGTCCGAGGACGTGATGCCGCCCTTGGCGATCACAAAGCGCGGCGGGAAGGTCTTGAGCGTGCGGTTCACGACGGCGACGACGGCGGCGGACACCGTGCGTGCGATCCGCAGGCTTTCGGCGGCGTCGTCGGTCCTGATGAGCAGGCGGCTGGTGTGCACGATGACGTCGCCGCCACGCAGCGCCTCAACCACTTTGTCCACCATCTCGTCGAGGTAGCCGGCTGCGCTATCGCCAAGCAGCTTCTCGACGTCGATCTCCACGATGCGTGCCGCGCTGTGCTGTTCGGTGAGGGCTTTGAGCTGGCGGGTGGTGACGCCGACGTGGGAGCCGACGACGATGAGCCCGCCCGCTTCCGACGGAGTATTGCCGGCATAGGCCTCTTCGCCGCTGAGCTCGGTTCGGATCTCCTGGCCGATCCGGGCGCGGACAAACGGCGGGCCCACCCGGTACAGGAGTTTCTTGCCGCGGCGTTCGGCTTCCTCGAGGCCCAGCGAGAGGGCGCGGAGGTCGTTTTCGGAGACGATGTCGGCCACGATCGGGGTGGAGTCGGTGGCGGACTCGATCGCGTCGGCGATGGCCTTGGCGGAGATCTGAGGATCGGTAGAGGCCCGGATGATGTTCAGGTCCAGGACGATCACGGAATCCGCGGCAAAGCGTCCCTGCGACTTTTCCTCCACGTACTTGGCCATTTCGGAGTTGGCGAAGCCGAAGGAGGCGTCCTTGGCGAACTCGGTCGCGGCCACCGGTGTCAGCGTGCCGGTTTCTTCCCCCGTACCGCGCATGTAGTGCACGCCGCCGATGGTGACCCGGCCGGCATCGGGAAACGCCGGAATGATGACGACGCCGTCCGTCGCCTCGCCGCTGACAGCGGCAACGGTGGCGGCGATGACGTCCGGCTCGAGCGGGTAGTGGCCGCGGAGGGTGGAGTCGCTGCGGCTCACGAACCCGAGCCGGAGGCCGGAACCGGCGCTGCCGGCTTCCGCCTGGAATGAGCCTGCCGCGGCCAGGGCGTTGCGGACGATTTCTTCGTTCCGTGCAGCAGCCTCGGCCGCGTCCAGGCTACGGGTGTTGGTCAGCACGTAGACCGCGGGCTTCGTCTGCTTCTCGCGGATGTGGGCGAACGCCCAGGTGAAATCGGCCACGTCCCAGCGGGTGAGGACAGGCAGGTCCGCAACGGACTGGGTGCCGGTGGGATCGTCGTCGAGCACTACGAGCACTCGGGGGGAGGCTGCCGAAGACGCCGCTACAGCGTCGGCAACAAGCTCAGCGGGAATCTGGACCTCTGCCGGAAAGGCTGCCAGCACATCTGCTTCAAGGGGCACTTTGCACTCCGTTGTGTATGAAATCTCTGTTGCGGGTAGGTATTTGTAAGATGTCAGACATCTAACATTTGTATGCTAGTGTGGCACAAGGCACAGGGACGCGCAAGTAGACTTGTCGGACAAATCGTCGCTCACCGCTGAACGGGGGAAAATTGGCACGTAAATCACTGGTCGGCGTGGTGGCCGATGAGCTCCTGGACCGGATCATTGCCGGCGAGTTCCCTCCCGGCTCCAGCGTTCCCGGCGAGTTGGAACTGAGCGCGAAGCACGAGGTCAGCCGCATGACAGTGCGCGAAGCCATGAAGACCCTCGAAGCACAGCGCATCCTGAGCGTTGAGCGCGGGCGGGGCACGTTCGTCAACCCGCTCAACCGCTGGGCCTCCCTGGAAGCAGTACTCCGCGCCGCTTCAGAGGGCGTGAATGATGCCTCCGCTGCGATCCAGCTGATTGAGCTCCGCCGGATGCTGGAAACAGGGGCCTGCGAACTCGCGGCGAGCCGGATCAGCGACGCCGAAATAGGGACGCTGCACGGCTACGTGGCAGCCATGCGCAAGGCCCATGACACCGACGACTTGGCGGGCTTCGTGGAAGCCGACCTTGCCTTCCACGACGTTATCCTCCGCGCGTCGGAGAACGTTTTTGTGGCCGTACTGTTCGAGCCGCTGCACCGCGTGCTGGAAAAGCGCCGGACGCAGACGTCCAAGTTCCGCGATATCCAGGAGCACGCGATCGGGCACCACCAGGCGATTGCCGACGCCCTGGAATCGCGGGACGCCGGACGCTCGCGCAGTGCCATGGACGCGCACATGCAGCAGACCCTGGATGACCTGAAGACATACGTGCTCGAGGCGAAAACCGCCTGACGGCTTTTGCCTCCCGGCGAGGGCGCGGCCGTTAAGTCAAGGCTCGCGGCTAGGCGAGCGAAAGGAAGAGCTTCTCCAGTTCAGCCTTGTCCAGGCTGGGGTCCTCCTGCTGCAGGCATTGCTGAAGGCCCGTGGCAATGATGGAGAAACCGGCCCGGTCCAGGGCGCTGGAAACAGCGGCCAACTGGGTGACTACACTTTTGCAGTCCCGGCCCTCTTCGATCATCCGGGTTACAGCCGCGAGCTGCCCCTGCGCGCGGCGCAGGCGGTTGATGACCGGCTTCATGTCGGCGGGATCGAGTTCCATTACTTCCTCCGTGGCTCTAGGACTTCATCCATCTTATACCCCCCTTGGTATTGACTGCCGCTTGTGTAGCTGGAGTCACAATGGCCCGGGCCTTGGGATCACAGGGAATTGCGCCCTTCGACCCTGTTTCCGGGCCCGGGATGGGGCCACCATGGGAACGTGAGTACGTTCAGCATTCCTGGACCGGCGCGGACACCCTCCGCGGCGACCACTCCGGCTCCGCACCCCTGGAACCGATACGTGGCACTGGGAGATTCCTTCACTGAGGGGTACGGCGATCCGGAGCCACAAAGCCCCGGCGGTGTCCGGGGCTGGGCAGACCGGGTCGCGGAAGAGCTGAGCCTGGGCCACCAGGACTTCGCCTACGCAAACCTGGCGGTCAGGGGCCGCCTGCTTCAACAGATCATGGATGACCAACTGGGGCCCGCACTTGAACTCAGGCCCGACCTGGTCACACTTTCGGCCGGAGGCAACGACATTGTGTTCCGCGGCAGCGATCCGGACAAACTGGCGGAGAGGCTGGATCCGGCCATCGGGCTCCTCAGCGCCACCGGGGCAACCGTGGTGCTCTTCACCGGCCCGGACTGGGGGAACACTCCGGTGTTCGGCCGCATCCGCGGCAAGGTGGCCATCTACAACGAAAACCTCCGCACCCTAGCGGCCCGGCACGACGGCGTGGTGGCCGACCTGTGGACACTGCGCCAGTTGGCGGCTCCGCACATGTGGGATCCCGACCGCCTGCACTTCTCCCCGCTGGGCCACCACACCATTGCGGCAATGGTGCTGGAAACGCTCAACGTGCCCCACACCCTGAAGCCGCTGGAGCCCAAGGTGCTGCCCGCCAGCAGTTGGCGGGAGGCCAGAAGCAGTGACTTGGTCTGGGCCAAGGACTACCTTTTCCCGTGGGTGGTGCGCCGGGTCAGGCAACGTCCCGCGAACCTGGGCCTGAAAGCCAAACGACCGCAACCCGGCCCGATATTCGGTCCGGGCGTGGCGCACGGCCCCTTCCCCGCCGGCCCGCTTACCGCCGGAAAACCCTAGTCGCGCCGCGCTTCGTCCGCTAATCTGCAGGGACGGCCCGCAGTTCCGGGTGTCAATGGAGATTATGAGGAGCGAAGTTGTCGAATCACACCTACAGCATTTCTGAAATTGTCGGAACGTCAAACGAGGGTGTGGACGCTGCCGTCCGCAACGGGATCGCCGAGGCCGCCAAGACCCTCCGCAACCTGGACTGGTTCGAGGTCAAGGAAATCCGCGGCCACCTTGAAAACGGTCAGGTGGCCGACTGGCAGGTGACCATCAAACTGGGGTTCCGCCTGGAGCGCTAATACCCTGAAATATCAGCGGGACGTTTCCCGCGACGTCTTGCGCCGCCAGACAGTGGGCGAGCCGTTGTAGGACGGGAAGATGTGTCCTTCAAAGATGGTGTGGCCATCATGCGGCGCGTCCGCGGGAGCCCACAGTCCGGATGCCGGGCAGTGGGTTCCTGTGGCGCCGGCGGTGGCTACCCGCTCCCGGAGCAGTGCGATGCGCTTCATCGTTGAATCCCATCCTTGGTAGTGAAAAAATGTCTACCCCAAGGCTAGGAAAGCGGCCGGGGTTCTCCCAATGGGCGTTTGCCCAGAATCAGCCCGGTTCGTGTGGCAGCTGCACAACCGCAGCGGCCGGCCCCGACGCCAAACCTTCCATTCCGGCCCCGAAACTGCCCAGCAGGGTGAGTGAATCGGCCGATGCCGAACCCGGCTTCGCAGAAAATATCCGGAGGACCTGGTCCGGGTCCTCCGGCAGCACCAGGTTTTCGAAATCCAGCTCCAGGTCTCCAACCACCGGGTGTCGGAGCCGTACGCTGCCCGCCGACGGAGCGGCCACGCGGTGCCCGGCCCACCATTGGCGGAAGTGTTCACTATGGACCGCGAGTTCACCCACCAGCTGATTGGCCTGGGCATCGTTCGGGTGCCGCCCGATATCCACGCGCAGGGCCCCGACGGCCTCGGCTGCCACAGCCTTCCACTCGGGGAACAGTTCGCGGGCGCGCGGGTCCAGCAAGAGCCAGCGCGTGAGGTTGCGCTCCCCCGCCGGCATGGCCGGGAAATCCGCAAACAGCAGGAAGGCCAACGGGTTGCCGGCCAACACGTCGCTCCGGCGGCCCAGGACCAACGCGGGAACGTCACCCACTGCGCCCAGGAGCTGGCGAAGGGCCGGGCGGACGCCTTGGGCGGGGATCGGGGAGCGCTGCGACTCCGCGCAGTTCTCCAGAAGGTCCATCATGTGCGCCTGCTCGCTGGAATCCAGGCGCAGGGCCCGCGCCACCGAATCGAGCACGGCCCTCGACGGGTGGATGTTGCGGCCCTGCTCCAGGCGCGTGTAATAGTCCGTGCTCACATCCGCCAGCCGGGCTATCTCCTCGCGGCGCAGCCCGGGAACCCGCCGGGCGCCCGACGTTCCGGGCAGACCGGCATCCTCCGGCTTCAGCCGTGACCTCATGGCCTTCAGGAATTTTCCAAACTCGGCGCTCTGACCCATGCCTTCCATTGTGCACGGCCGGGAAGCTTCCGTTCTACAACGAACGTAGGACTGTCAGTCCTAGGAAAAACAGGAACAGGCATGGCTACTGACAGTTCGCGGCAAACTGCATAGGCTCGAAACATAGCCAGCACGAAAGCGGTTTCCCGCTTGCCCTTCGACGATCCCTCGACCGGAAGAACCGACGATGTCCCAGACGCACCAAAACACCATCCCGCAGTTGACCCTCAACAACGGAGTCCAGATCCCGCAACTCGGCTTCGGCGTGTTCCAAGTGCCGCCGGAAGAAACCCAGCGCATCGTCGAAGATGCGCTCGAAGCCGGCTACCGCCACATAGATACCGCCGCCGCCTACCGAAACGAGGCCGGAGTGGGGGCTGCCATCGCCGCTTCGGGCATTCCCCGGGAGGACATCTTCATCACCACCAAGCTTCGCAACGGGGAACAGGGCAACGCCCACGAGGCGTTCCAGAACAGCCGCAAGGCACTCGGCGTCGAGTTCGTGGACCTCTACCTGATCCACTGGCCCGTCCCCTCCCAAGGGCTCTTCACAGAAGCCTGGAAAGCGATGGAGAAGCTCTACGCCAACAGCCAGATCCGCGCCATCGGCGTCTCGAACTTCCTCGGCGAGCACCTGGACACGCTCCTCCCGGCGGCGGACGTGGTCCCGGCGGTGAATCAGTTCGAAATCCATCCCACCTTCCAGCAGCAGGAACTGGCCGCCAAGTGCAGGGAACTCGGCATTGCCGTGGAGGCGTACAGTCCCCTCGGCCAGGGCGCCGACCTGAATGCAGCGGCTGTGAAGGATCTTGCCGGCAAATACGAGGCCACTCCGGCCCAGATCGTGCTGGCCTGGCACCTCGCCCACGGCACCATCGTCATCCCCAAGTCAGCCGATTCGCAGCGCATGCGGGAGAATCTGGGTGCCGTCGCCGTCGAGCTCTCCCCCGCCGAACTGAGCGAAATCACGGCCCTGGAGTCCGGTGCCCGCGCCGGCGCCGATCCCGCCGTCGCCGCCTTCAGCCAGATGTAACCAACCACAGCCAGATAGGACATCTCAGCATGCAGTACACACACCTTGGCCGTTCGGGCCTGCAGGTTTCCCGTCTCTGCCTGGGCACCATGAACTTTGGACCCCAGACCGAAGAAGCGGCCGCGCACTCCATCATGGACTCCGCCCTGGACTCCGGCATCAACTTCTTTGACACCGCCAACGTCTACGGCGGCACCGACCACCGCGGCTGGACCGAGGAAATCATCGGCCGCTGGTTCGCCCAGGGCGGCGAGCGCCGCGAGCGCACGGTGCTGGCCACCAAGCTCTACGGCACCATGACTGACCGGCCCAACGAGTCCAAGCTGTCCGCACTGAACATCAGGCGGGCGCTGGACGCGAGCCTCAAGCGGCTCCAGACCGACTACATCGACATCTACCAGTTCCACCACATCGACCGGAACACCCCCTGGGACGAGATCTGGCAGGCCATGGAGGTGGCTGTCCAGCAGGGCAAGATCCTCTATGCGGGCAGCAGCAACTTTGCCGGCTGGCACATCGCCCAGGCGCAGGAATCCGCTGCCCGGCGCAACTTCACCGGCCTGGTCAGCGAGCAGTCCATCTATAACCTCCTGACCCGCGACCTGGAACTCGAAGTCATTCCGGCCGCGCAGCAGTACGGGCTGGGGCTGATCCCCTGGTCGCCGCTGCACGGCGGCCTGCTGGGCGGTGTACTGAAGAAGGAGCGCGACGGCGTCCGGCGCACCGAAGGACGGGCGGCCGAAACCCTGAAGAAGCACCAGGAGCAGATCCGTCAGTACGAGGACCTGGCCGACGACCTGGGCCACGAGCCCGGAGACGTTGCCCTCGCCTGGCTGCTGCACCAGCCCGCGGTCACCGCACCGATCGTCGGCCCCCGGACGCAGGAACAGCTCGACGCCGCCATCCGCGCACTGGACGTGACGCTGGACGCCGACGCGCTCAAGCGCCTCGACGACATCTTCCCCGGGCACCGCACCGCCCCGGAAGACTACGCCTGGTGAATTTTCCGGCAACCGTGGCGTCGCCGTCGGACATCCTGTTCATCGGCGGAACCGGCGTGATCAGCGCGGCGGCGGCAGAACACGCCGTCGCGCTGGGCCACCGGCTGACCATCCTCAACCGAGGGAAATCGGCCGGCCGGCCCACGCCGGAAGGCGCAGAAGTGGTCACCGCCGATATCCGGGACAGCGCGGCCGTGGGCGAGGCGCTGCGGGGCCGCACCTTCGACGCCGTGGCGGACTTCATTTCGTTCACCCCGGAGCATGCCGCGGCCGCCATCAAGCAGTTTTCCGGCAGGACCGGCCAGTACGTGTTCATCAGTTCCGCTTCCGCCTACCAGAAACCGCCCGCCCGGCTGCCGATCCTTGAGTCGACGCCGCTGCGCAACCCCTTCTGGCAGTATTCACGGGACAAAATCGCCTGCGAGGAACTGCTGATGCGGGCGTACCGCGACGACGGCTTCCCGGTCACGGTGGTCCGCCCCTCGCACACTTACGACCGCACCAAGATCGCCCTGTTGGGCGGCTGGACGGACATCCACCGGATGCGGGCGGGCCTGCCGGTGCTGGTCCACGGCGACGGTACCTCGCTGTGGACGCTGACGCACAGCAGGGACTTCGCCCAGGCCTTCGTGGGCCTGCTGGGCCGGCCGCAGGCGGTGGGTGAAAGCTACACCATCACCTCGGATGAGTTCCTCCCGTGGGACCAGGTGTACCGGCTGTTTGCCCGGGCAGCAGGCGTCGCAGAGCCGGAACTGGTGCATGTGGCTTCTGAAACCATCGCGGCCCACGACTCCGAACGCGGCCCGTGGCTGCTCGGAGACAGGGCACACTCCGTGGTGTTCGACAACTCCAAGATCAAGTCCCTGGTGCCCTCATTCCAGGCCTCCGTCCCGTTCGCGGACGGCACCCGTGAAATCGTCCGGTGGCATGATACCCACCCTGAGTTGCAGCAGGTCGACGACGGTTTCATGGAACTCAGCGACCGGCTGGTCGACTGGTCCCGCCGGCGGTAGGACGGCGTTGGCCACCTGTTCGATTTCACGGCCCTGGCCGCAAAATCGTTGGAATACCGTGCCTTTTGACATCTGTGCAAACCGACTCCGATAGGAAAGACTTTCCAAATGGCACTCTCACCAGTGATTGAGCTCAATGACGGACACTGGATTCCCCAGATCGGGCTGGGGACCTGGCCGCTGGACGATCACCAGGTGGCTGCCGCCGTCGTCGAAGCTGTGGAAGCCGGGTACCGGCACGTCGACACGGCAGTGAAATACGGCAACGAAAAAGGTGTGGGAAACGGCATCCGTTTCAGCGGCCTCGACCGATCGGAACTGTTCATCACCACCAAACTCGACGGCGAATTCCAGGGGCAGGACAGGGCCGTGGCCGGCCTGGACGGATCGCTCAAACGCCTCGGACTGGACTACGTGGACCTGCTTTTGATCCATTGGCCGCTCCCCCGGCGGGATGAATTCATCACTACGTGGAAAACTTTCGAGCGGTTGCATGCGGCCGGAAAAGTGCGGTCAATCGGCGTGTCCAACTTCAAGCCGGCGCACCTGGAGCGACTCATGTCTGCCTGCGATGTTGTACCGGCCGTCAACCAGATCCAGGTCAGTCCGGCCATCACCCGGATAGTTGATATTGCCTACAACCGGCGCCATGGAATCGTCACCGAGTCGTACAGCCCGCTGGGTGCGGGCAGCGACCTCCTGAACGCGCCAGTACTGGGAAGGATCGCCCAAAAGCATGGCAAGACGGCCAGCCAAATCGTGCTCCGCTGGCATGTTGAGCAGGGCCTTGTCGCCATCCCCAAATCGGCCAATCCACAGCGCATGAAAGAGAATCTGGACATCTTCGGTTTTGCGTTGGACGCGGACGACACATCCGCCATTGCGACGCTGGACGGAGGTGACGGGTCCGGGGTTAATTCCGACGTTCAGGGCCACTGAAAATCGGCGCTCCAAGGAATTCACAGGTCCGCCGACTGGCAGATTAATACTAAGCATGATTAGTATTAGGTAGAAGGATGTAGCGTGCCCGGGATCCGGGCACCTCCTCAATGAAAGAAGAAGGAACGATAAAATGGGTTTTTTCGCATTTCTGATTCTGGGCCTTATCGCTGGAGCAATCGCTAAGGCAATCCTCCCGGGCCGTCAGGGCGGTGGCATTTTCATCACCCTGCTCCTGGGCGTCGTAGGAGCATTCCTCGGCGGCTGGATTGGCAGCCTGCTCTTCGGTGTTGGCATCAACGAGTTCTTCTCGCTGTCCACATGGCTCCTGGCCATTGGCGGCGCGATCATCGTCCTGCTGGTTTACGGCATGATCACCAAGCGCACGGCCCGCTAAAGCGGAGTCCGGCCTGATAAACGGCCCCGGGATTTTTCCTGGGGCCGTTTTTTCATTCAGGCCCCCGTCCACGTACGGAACGTTCTCACGGAGCAGGAGTACATCATGAAAGCAAAACTTCTTTTCGGCACCGGAATGGCAGCGGGCTTCGTCCTGGGATCCAGGTCCGGCCGCGCCGCGTACGAAAAAATCAAGGCGAGGGCTGCGGCACTCTGGGACAGCAAGCCCGTTCAGGACAAAGTGGCTGCGGCAACCGAGGCGGTCAAGGAAAAGGCTCCCGAGGTTTCTGACCAGCTAACGGAAGCCGCCCGCCGCGCCGGCACGGTCATCAGTTCCGCTGTGCACCGGGACAAGCCAAGTGACAGCGCCAAGGACGCCCCGGCTACATCCGGCGTTCCCGCCGCCGAAGGCGAACTGCCCGCCGGTGACTATGTCCCGTCGCACAGCACGCATCCGGAGACCGTCAACCTGGGGACTGCGGACAGCAGCAGCACCAGCACCAGCGGCAGCGCGGACAGCTCCACCGCCAGCGGTATCCCCGACACCACCAGCGATCCTGCGCTCAACGACTCAACCGGCCAGGACTGGTCCGATGAGGGAGGCGCGACGCCCGCCGGCGCCGCCACCAACACGAATCCTGAGCGGAGCTAAAAACCCGCCGACAGCTGTGCCGACCCGTCCGGACCATTGGTTCCGGGCGGGTCGGCCCATGTCTGCCCGCATTCCCGCATTCCCGCATTCCCGCGTTCCCGCGCCTCGCCTCGCCTCGCGAGGCGAGGCGAGGCCCCGCCGGCAAGCATCTTTCCCAATGGTCCCTGGCAAGGTGGCCTGGCAAGGGTCCAAAGGACCTTGTCGGGCGCTGTGCGGAATTTTAGAATGTGGGTGGCTAAGCAGTCAGCCATTGAATCCCCGGTCCGGAGTGATTTCATGAGTTCTCGACGCCTGGCCCCCGTTCCCCCGGCACCTGCGGCGCGGCCCCTTGCCCGGCGGCGTTCATGAACGGATGGAACCTGGACACGTCCGGATCGGTCGGCCCCAATGCCGTGACCATCGTTGAGGGATCATCATTCTTCATTTCCGCCGGCAACGGTGACCTGGATCCCGGCCTGGCCCACGGCGTCTTCTACCAGGACACCAGGATCCTTTCCCGCTGGAACCTGCTGGTGAACAACCACGTGGTGGAGGGTCTCCTGGCAGTGAACCCCGAGCCGTACCGGGCCGTCTTCACGGGCCGGGCGCCCCAGCCCGACGGGGCGGCCGATCGTCCCATGGTGATTGAGCGGGACCGGCAGGTGGGGGACGGCGTCCGCGAGACTCTGACCCTGCGCAACTTCTCCAGCAGCCCGGCGCCCTGCAGCATCAAACTGGCGGTGGAGGCCGACTTCGCTGACCTGTTCGAGGTCAAAGCCGGCCGGAAGACCCGTCAGCTCCGTCCCTCCCACCGGCCGGAGGGTGACCGGCTGATCATCAGCGGCCGGCACAACGGGCGGCTGCTCGGCGTGACCATCCGCGCCCCGGGAGCGGACGTGAACCGCCACGGAGTGATGTTCAAAGTGACCATCCCCGCGAAGGGATCCTGGACCGCCACCATCGTGGTCACGCCCAGCTCCAACGGCAGCGAACCGGCGGGCCGGTTCTCTGCCAGTACACCGCAGAACGAATCGGTTCCAGCCCGGCGCCACCGGACCTGGCGCTCTGCAGCACCGGTCATCAGCATGGACAATCCCATGCTCGAAAAGATCCTCCGCCAGAGCCAGCGGGACCTGGGCTCGCTGCGGATCGCAGACCCCGCCCATCCGGACCGCACCGTGATTGCCGCCGGCGCCCCCTGGTTCATGGCACTGTTCGGCCGCGACGCCCTGCTGACCTCCCTCATGGCGCTTCCCGTGGATCCCGCCATCGCGTTGGGCACCCTGCAGACGCTCGCCGAATACCAGGGCCAAAAAATCAACAAGATCACTGAGGAACAGCCGGGACGGATCCTCCACGAAGTGCGCCTCGGCTCCGGCGCCGCCTTGTCGCTGGGCGGAGAAAAGACCTACTACGGAACGGCCGATGCCACGCCGCTGTTCGTCACGCTCCTGGGTGAAGTCAGCCGGTGGGGACTGGAGCCACGGGCAGTGCAGGAGCTCCTCCCCCACGCGGACCGCGCGCTGGAATGGATTACACACTACGGGGACCGCGACGGGGACGGCTTCGTGGAATATGAACGCGCCACCCGGCATGGCCTGCTCAACCAGGGCTGGAAGGACTCCTACGACGGGATCAATTTTGCGGACGGCACCCTCGCCGAACCGCCCATCGCCCTGTGCGAAGTGCAGGGATACGCCTACAGCGCATTCGTGGCCCGCGCACTGCTCGCCCTGGATGCCGGCGACGCCGCCCTTGCCCGCAGTTGGGGCGACCGGGCGGCCGCACTGAAGGATGAGTTCAACCGCAGGTTCTGGCTGCCGCAACGCGGCTACTTCGCGGTGGCCCTGGACAAGGACAAGCGGCCCGTGGACTCCTGTGCCTCCAACATGGGGCACTGCCTGTGGTCAGGAATCGTGGACGATGACAAGGCGCCCCTCGTGGCGCAGCGCCTGATGGAACCGGACATGTTCTCCGGCTGGGGCGTCCGCACCCTGGCGTCAAGCATGGGTGCGTACAACCCCGTGAGCTACCACAACGGCTCTGTGTGGCCGCACGACAACGCCCTGGTTGCCGCCGGCCTGATGCGGTACGGCTTCATTGAAGAAGCGCAGCGGGTGGCCATGGCCGTCTTCGACGCCGCGGAAGCGTTCGGTGGTCGGCTGCCGGAGCTCTTCTGCGGTTTCCCGCGCGAACCGGGCAGGCCCCCGGTGGCCTATCCGTCGTCGTGTTCTCCACAGGCCTGGGCCTCGGCCACTCCCATCCATCTCATCCGTGTCCTGCTGCGCCTGGATCCTTCCGCTCCCACCGGCCGGCTCTGGGTGAGCCCGGCCTTCCCTGACGGATTCGGCTATCTGAAGAAGGAACAAGTGCCGCTGGCCGGTTCCCGCCTGACCATCGAGGTGTCCGGCAACGCCGTGCACGTGACGGGGCTGCCGCCGTCCATTGAACTGCATCTGGGGACGCAGGAACCCCTGGCGGACCTCATCCGGGTCCACCACGACCCCGGTCGGAAGGCCGGCTGATGTAGGAGGCGCAATGCGTATTGGCATCCTGGCACCACCATGGATACCCGTTCCCCCGCCAAGCTATGGCGGAACGGAATCGGTGGTCCACACCCTGGCTGCGGGGCTCGCGGAGGCGGGGCACGATGTTGTGCTCGCCGCCTCGAGCGACAGCACCTGTCCCGTGCCGAGGGTTCCGGGGCTCTCGGACTCCTCGGAGGTCAGCATGGACTCGGGACGGCAGGAGATCCTGCATGTGCTCCGCGCCTATGACGCCATGGAGGACGTGGACATCATCCACGACCACACGCTGCTCGGTCCGCTGTGCCAGCGGAGCGTGCCCGGTGTTCCCCGCGCCACAACCTTGCACGGACCTTTCGACGACGAACTCACCCTGATCTACCGTGCCATGCAACGGGAGACAGCCCTCGTGGCCATCTCGCACCACCAGGCTTCCACTGCCCGCGGCGTGAAGGTGGGCGCGGTCATCCACCACGGCATCGACGTACGGGGCGTCCGGTACAGCCCCTCGCACACGGGCGGAGCGTGCTTCCTGGGACGGATGCACCCGAACAAGGGCCTCCTGCAGGCCATCATGGTGGCGCGACGGGCGGGAATCCCGTTGCGGATCGGCGCGAAGATGCGCGAACCGTTCGAACTCGACTACTTCCACGACGTGATCGAACCCCTGCTGGGCCCGGACGTTGAATACCTCGGCGAGCTGGGCACGGCGGACAAGTACAGGCTGCTCGGCGAATCCGTTGCATTGCTGAACCCGATCCAGTGGCCGGAACCGTTCGGAATGGTGATGATCGAGGCCCTGGCCGCCGGAACCCCGGTGGTGGCCACACGCCGGGGCTCGGCTCCTGAAATCATCAGCGACGGCGAAACAGGATTCCTGGCGGACAGCCTCCAGGGCCTCGCCGAGGCACTGCAGGGCTGCAGCTGGCTCCGCCGCAGTGACTGCCGGCGGTCGGCCGAGCAGCGCTTCAGTTCCCAACGGATGGTCCGGGACTACATCCGGTTCTATTCGGAGCTCCTGGAAGGGTCACCCCGCGCGTCGAAACAGGCCGCCGCCGCCGCCGGATTCTGACGCGGCCGAATCTGACGCGTCACAGATTCCGATGTGCCCGGATTCTGACGTGCACAGCGGAGCGCGAAGACCCTCAGTCCCGCCTCAGGCCGATCGCCACCGTGGCATCCAGCTCCGGGTCGTTCGCCAGCCGGGTGGCGAGTCCCGCGCTCCGCATCAGCCCGATGGTCCGCCGCGCCTGCCGACGGCTTGTCTCGATCAGCACATGGCCGCCCGGGGCAAGCCAGGCCGGCGCCTCGACAATGACCCTCCGCTGGATGTCCAGCCCGTCCGGACCGCCGTCCAGCGACATCAGCGGCTCATGCGTGCGGGCTTCCGGGGGCATGGTCCCGATCGCGGCCGTTGGCACATAGGGGGCGTTGGCTACCAGGACCGCGATGCCGCCGCGCAGCCGCGCCGGCAGGGCTTCGAAGAGGTCACCTTCATGGACATGCCCGCCAGCCGGCTCGATGTTTCCCTTGGCACATAGCACCGCAGCCGGGTCCAGGTCCGAGGCATGCAGTTCGATTCCGCCTACGCGTGCGGCCAGAGCCGCCCCCACTGCGCCGGAACCGCAGCAGAGGTCCACGACGAGGAGCCCGCCGGCGGCGCCCTTCCCGCCGTCGTGAGTACCGCCGTCGTGAGTACCGCCGTCGTGCATGGCGCGGAGCAGCAGCTCCGCCTGCCGGACGAGGAACCCGGTGCGGCGGCGCGGCACAAACACTCCTGCCGTGACACCGATGCGGAGTCCGCAGAATTCGGCCCAGCCGAGGATGTGCTCCAGCGGCAGGCCTGCGACGCGCCGCTCGATCATGGATTCCAGCTCTGCAGCGGAGGCAGCCGCGCCGCTGAGCAGGCGTGCTTCCTCCTCGGCGAAGACGCAGCCCGCGGCCCGGAGACGTTGGACCGGCTCGTCAGGGCCGGGGCCTCCCGGGCTGTCCGCAGGCACGGTCCGGCCGGGCGGCATTGGGCGTTCTGGCGGCAACGGCAGCTCCCTCAGCTCCAGGTCGGTGGGTTTCATGCTACCGAATCCGGACAGATACCAAGCAACCTTGGGATTTGCTGGAAAAAGTCGGTGCAAGCGCTTACAGTTGTGACTTGGCTCTCAGAAGCCGGTCTCCCGCGTCGTCCTTCACAGCAGCAACGTCGCTTTCCGGAAGGTTTCCTTATCGTGTTTTTCCGCAGTTCGAACCCCAAGAATCCACCCTGCAACCAGATAGGCAGGGGCCTCGCCGCGGTGGTTGCAGCGCTGGTTGCCGCAGCCGCTCTGGCAGCCCCCGCCCAGGCGGCGCCGGAGCCGAAAAGCCCGGGCGCGCCGTCGGCCCCGCACTCGCTCCGCGCCCCGGTGACGGATGAGAACTTCTACTTCGTGATGGCTGACCGCTTCAGCAACGGAAGCAGCGCGAACGACGACGGCGGACTGGGCTCCGATCCGATGGTCTCCGGCTACGACCCGACGAAGAAGGGCTTCTACAACGGCGGCGACCTCAAGGGCCTGCTGGACAAGATCGACTACATCCAGGGCCTGGGCACCACGTCCATCTGGCTGACGCCCAGCTTCAAGAACAAAGCGGTCCAGCCGGAGGACAAATCGGCCGGCTACCACGGCTACTGGGTCACCGACTTCACCCAGATCGACCCGCACCTGGGCACCAACGCCGAACTGAAGGCGCTGATCGACGAGGCCCACTCGCGCGGGATGAAGGTCTACTTCGACATCATCACCAACCACACCGCTGACGTGATCGGCTACGAGGAAGGCGCCCGCCAGCCCTACGTTTCCAAGGACACAGAGCCGTACAAGACTGCCGCCGGCGAGTTGTTCGACGACCGCGACTACGCCGGAACGGACACCTTCCCCACGCTGGATCCGGCCACTTCGTTCCCCTACACGCCGGTCCTGGAGAACGCCGAAAAGGACCTCAAGGTTCCGTCCTGGCTTAACGACCCCACGCTGTACCACAACCGCGGCGACACCACCTTCCAGGGCGAGGACTCCTTCTACGGCGACTTCTTCGGCCTGGACGACCTCTTCACCGAGAACCCCAAAGTGGTCCAGGGAATGACGAAGGTCTACGAAGACTGGATCAAGGATTTCGGTGTGGACGGCTTCCGAATCGACACCATGAAACACGTCAACGACGAGTTCTGGCAGGCGTTCGGGCCCCAGGTCCTGCAGTTCGCCAAGGAACAGGGCAAGGACGAGTTCTTTATGTTCGGCGAGGTCTTTGACACCTCCAAGAGCTTCACTTCGCAGTTCACCACCCGCAACAAGATGCAGGCCGTGCTGGACTTCCCGTTCCAGGATGCCGCCCGGAACTTCGCCTCCCGCAGCCAGTCCGCCAGCCAGTTGGAATCGTTCTTCGCCGGGGACGACTGGTACACCGATGCCGACTCCAACGTCTACGAACTCCCCACGTTCCTGGGCAACCACGACATGGGCCGGATCGGCAGCTTCATTGCCGCGGACAACCCCGGCGCGGACGACGCCGAACGCGTCTCCCGGGACCAACTGGCCCACGAACTGATGTACTTCTCGCGCGGCAACCCCGTGGTGTACTACGGCGACGAGCAGGGCTTCACCGGCCCCGGCGGGGACCAGGACGCACGCCAGACGCTCTTCGCCAGCAAGGTGCCGGAATACCTGGACGACGACCTGCTGGGCACCGATGCCACCCATGCCACGGAGAACTTCAACACCGGCCACCCGCTGTACAGCAAGATCAGCGAACTCGCGGCGCTGACCGCTGAGCACCCCGCACTGCGCAACGGCGCCCACCAGAACCGGTACGCCGCGGAGGGCCAGGGAATCTACGCGTTCTCCCGCACTGACGCGAAGGACCAGCGCGAGTACGTGGTGGCAGTCAACAACAGCGGGACCGCGCAGACCGCCGCGGTGCCCACCTACATCGCAAAGCGCAACTACACCCGGATCTACGGCGACACAGGCGAGTCCGGCGGTTCCGCCGCCGAGGTCAAGACGGCCGACGACGGCAAGCTCACCGTTACCGTCCCGCCGCTTTCCGCTGTGGTCTACGAATCGTCGGGGCGGATCCCCCGCTCCAAGGCGGCTCCCGCCGTCGGCCTCCAGGACCCTGCCACGGCGGACGGCGACAACGGCAGGATCCGGGTGGCGGCCGACGTCGACGGTTCCTCGTTCTACGAGGTCACCTTCCAGGCGCGCACAACCGGCGGGGAATGGGAACCGATCGGCACGGACGACACCGCCCCGTACCAGGTGTTCCACGACGTCACCGGACTGAACCCGGGCACCGCCGTGGAATACCGCGCCGTGGTCCTGGACAACGGCGGACACACATCGGTCAGCGCGGCCCGCACGGGCACGGTCCCCTCCCCGGTCCTCGCCATGCAGAAACCGGCAGAGGGCAGCAGCGTGGACGGCAAGGTGGAAGTCAGCGCCACGGCCAGCCCGGAGAAGGCTGACTACACGGTCACCTTCGAACGCAGCGTGGACGGCGGCGAGTGGGCTCCGATCGGTTCGGACAGTTCCTCGCCGGCGTACACCGTTTTCGATGACCTCACTGCGCTGGGGCTCGCCGACGGCACGCAGGTCCGCTACCGGGCAACCATGTCCGTCCCGGGCGCGGCGAACGTGGCCAGCGACATCCGGACCGTGGTGGCCGGTGAGATCCCGCAGCCGGACTCCGTTACCGTGGCGGGCAGCCTGAACTCCGAGATGGGCTGTCCGGACGACTGGCAGCCGGCGTGCGAAGCAGCCTTCATGACGCTGGACCCGGCGGACAAAGCCTGGCGCCTGACCGTTCCGGAACTGCCGGCGGGCACGTACGAGTTCAAGGCCGCGCTGAACGGCGGCTGGGACGAGAACTACGGCGTCGGGGGCGCCCTGAACGGCGGCAACATCGTGCTGGAGCACCCGGGCGGGGCCGTGACGTTCCGCTACGACCACACCACGCATGTGCTGAGCCCGGTCTACGCGTCACAGCAGCTTGGCGCCGTGGCCGCGGCAGGGAGCATGAACCTGGAACAGGGATGCCCTGAAGACTGGATGCCCGCCTGCGACCAGGCCCAGCTCCGGCTGGACCCCGCCGACCTGGTGTGGAAACTGTCAGTGCCCGACCTTCCGGCCGGGAACTATGAGTTCAAGGCCGCCCTGAACCGGTCCTGGGCCGAGAGCTACGGTGCCGGCGGTTCGCCGAACGGTGCCAACATCAGCCTGGCGCACGACGGCGGCCCGCTCACCATCCGGTACGACCACTTCACGCATGTGATGACGGCCGGATAGCGGCTTCCGGCTGGTGAAGCAGTAAACGCAAAAGCAGCGCCGCCCTCTCGTGGGGACGGCGCTGCTTTTGGTTGCAACAGCGTTCGGGTCGCTACCGTGTTGTGCGCTAGTTCAGCGTCGCGGTGTCGATCACGAAGCGGTACCGGACGTCGGAGGCGAGGACGCGCTCGTAGGCCTCGTTGATCTTCTCGGCCGGGATGACCTCGATTTCGGCGCCCAGGTGGTGCTCGGCGCAGAAGTCGAGCATTTCCTGGGTCTCGCGGATGCCGCCGATCATCGAGCCGGCGAAGGAGCGGCGGCCGGCGATAAGCGCGAACGCGTTCACGGGGAGCGGCTCGGCCGGTGCGCCGACGTTCACCAGGGCGCCGTCGAGGGTCAGCAGCTGCAGGTAGGAGCTGATGTCGATCGACGCGCTGACGGTGTTGATGATCAGGTCGAAGCTGCCGGCCAGGTCGCTAAAGGTGTTCTCATCGCTCGTGGCGTAGTAGTGGTCCGCGCCCAGTTTCAGGCCGTCTTCCTGCTTCTTGAGCGACTGGGACAGCACCGTAACCTCGGCGCCCATGGCGTGGGCGATCTTGACGGCCATGTGGCCCAGGCCGCCCAGCCCGACGACGGCAACCTTCTTGCCGGGGCCCGCACCCCAGTGGTGCAGCGGCGAGTAGGTGGTGATGCCGGCGCAAAGCAGCGGCGCGGCGACGTCGAGCTCGATGCCCTCGGGGATCCGCACGACGAAGTCTTCGGTCACCACGACGTGCGTGGAGTAGCCGCCCTGGGTGATGGTGCCGTCGCGGTCAACGGCGCCGTAGGTGCCGATGTTGCCTTTGAGGCAGTACTGCTCCTCGCCCTTCTGGCAGTTCACGCACTCGCGGCAGGAATTCACCATGCAGCCGACGCCGACGCGGTCGCCGACGGCGTGCTTGGTGACTTCGGAGCCAACTTCGGTGACGATTCCGGCGATTTCGTGTCCCGGAGCCAGCGGGTACTGCTGGGGTCCCCAGTCGCCGCGGACGGTGTGGATATCCGAGTGGCAGATGCCGGCGAACTTGATGTCGATCAGCACATCGTGGGGTCCGACGTCGCGGCGTTCGATGGTGGTGGGAACCAGGTCTCCGTCAGCGGACGGGGCGGCGTAAGCGTTAGCGGTAAGCAATGTTTTCTCCAATGTTGGGTGAGGGATTCACTTGGTTGGGTGGAAGTCTTATGGGCGGATCAGCACTTTGAGCGCTGTGCGGTCGGCCATGGCGTAGTAGCCGGCAGCGACATCGTCGAGGGCTACAGTCTGGTCAAACACCTGGCCGGGCTGAATTGTTCCCGAGCGGACATCCGGCATGAGTTCTTCGATGTAGGCCCGGGCCGGGGCCACGCCGCCGGTCAGGGTGATATTGCGCATCACGGTGCCGAAATTCATGGGCACATCGCTGTACTGGGCAGCTCCCACCCTACCAATGGCACCGCCGTCGCGCACGGCGCCGATCGCGGTGTCAATGGCGTCCTGTGTCCCGATACACTCCAGCACCTCATGGGTTCCATCGCCGCCGATCAACTGCTGGGCCGGCGAAGGGGTCTCTGTTGCCATGGTGGTCCTCCTTAGGACGTTTTCGCTGCCTATCCAGCAAACCGCGTCCTCTACGCGCGGGGAAGGTCCTGTTGGTACAGGTACTGGCAGGGCCTCCCAACAGCCGCGGAAGGCTCCTAGTGTTGAAGCGGGAATGCAGTCCGCGCGGCACGCCGCCGTCAACAGAGGAGAACAGTTGGAGATCCAGCCGAAAGCGCCAAGCAACAAGGGACCTGCGGAGATGTTCAGCGGCGACGTCTGGTTCGACGTCATCGCCAAGGGCGAGGCCCCCTCCCAGCTGCGCGTGAACATGGTCCGTTTCGCTCCTGGCGCGCACACTGCGTGGCACTCCCATGCGAACGGCCAAACCCTGCACGTGACCGAGGGCCGCGGCCTGGTCCAGTCCCGCGGCGGCGAGGTCATCGAGATCCGTCCGGGCGACACCATCTACACGCCTCCGGGTGAATGGCACTGGCATGGCGCTGCACCTGGGCATTTCATGAGCCACCTGGCCATGTGGGAAGCCTTGGGTGAAGGCCAGGAGGGCCCGGAAGCGACCTGGGGTGAGCACGTCACCGACGAGGAATACGGAGCCAAATAACTGGTGTGTTCCTAGCTGGACTGCCCCTAGCCGAACTGATCCGTATCTGAACTGTTCCGTATCTAAGGTGTTCGCGGGGCGAAACTGTTCGCGGGGCGGCCGGGTTACCTTGTCGGGCCGGCAAAGCTAAATTGTCACACCCCCGCGGCAGAGTTATCCCATGGAAGTTATGGGGGAACTTGCAGCAGGTGGGGCGTTGCGGTGGGCCAAGCTGCCCGCGGGCGCTTCCACCGTGTCTGGTGCTTCCCCCGCGTCTGCCCGCGGTTTGCGGAGTGTTCCCGCCGTATCCCCTCAGCCGGCGGCCACAGCGTCCGACGGCGGTGGTTCCGGTGAGCTGTCCCGGTGCCTCGCGCTGCTGGAGGCCATTAGTTCGACGGCGGTCGCGGACGCTGCGGTGTTGGGTTTCCGGGAGGCGGCTGACTTCGCCGCCAGCGTCGAGGAAGCCTCCCGGATGCTGGAATACCTTCAGGTTGTGGCTGCCGGGGCTGTGGATCGCGCGCGGCGCGAGGCCAGTGCTACTGCGTGCTCGGGTGCTGGGGTTGGCTGGAGCACCGGGTGGGGCGACGACGCTGCTGTGCATGGGCCGATCGGCTGGGCTACCAGTACTGCCGATGGAGGCCTTAGCGAGAGCGCCCGGCCGGATGGCGACCCGGGCGATGGCGGCCCAGAAACAGCCGCCACGGATCCCGTGCCAAGCCCCGGGGCGCTGGGGTCCAATGATCCGGATCCGGCCGATGACGGGTGCCGGAACACCACCGAGTTCCTGCGTATGAGACTGCGGATCGGTGCCGGGGAAGCCCGCCGCCGGCTCGCCCTGGCCGAAGCCGTGCTGCCCCGGGCCGGGATCACCGGCCACCCCCAGCCTCCGGAACGTCCCGTGCTCGCCGCGGCCGTCGCGTCCGGGACCGTCGCGTCCCGTTCCGCGACCATCATCACCCTCGCCCTGGACCGGATCCGGCACCACGCCCCCGAAGACACCATGGCCCGGATGGAACACACCCTGACCCGCACCGCGGCCGGACAGGACACCGACTTCGTCGCCCGCGTCACCCGGCAACTGGTTGAGGCGGCCGACCAAGACGGCAGCGAACCCTCCGAGGAGGAGCTCCGGCACCGGCAGGGCGTCTTCATCCGGAAACCCCGCCGCGGACTGCACCACGTGGAATTCTTCGCCACCCCGGACCAATACGAACCCCTCCTGACCGTGATGAACACCGCCACCAACCCCCGCACCCAACCAGGCGAACAGGACCTGGACCCGCGGACCCGGCCCCAGCAGCTCCTGGACGGCCTCGTCGGCGCCGCCAAAACCGCCCTCACCACCGGAAACCTCCCCGCAGCCGGCGGTCTGCGTCCCCAGGTCATGGTCACCATCGACTACCGCGACCTCCTGGACCGCCTCGACCGGCTCGACCACAACAGCGACAGGCCAACCGGCACCACGAGCGCGGGCACGCCCGGCAATGGCAGCGCAACCGGCACCGGGACCATCCCCGGCACGGGCTCGTTCACGTTCACCGGGCCCGTCACAGCCGCCACGGTCCGCAAGATCGCCTGCGACGCCGACATCATCCCCGTCCTCCTCGGCAGCCAGGGCCGCATCCTGGACATCGGCCGGACCACCAGGATCTTCCCGCCCCACATCCGCAAAGCCCTCACCGCCCGCGACCAAGGCTGCGCCTTCCCGGGCTGCACCATCCCCGCCCCCTGGTGCGAAGCCCACCACATCACTTACTGGTCACACGGCGGAACCACCAGCACCGAGAACGGCACACTGCTTTGCTCCCATCACCACCACCTGATCCACAAGGAACAGTGGCACATCCAGGTCAAAACCGGGATCCCCTGGTTCATCCCGCCACCCCACATCGACCCACACCAAAACCCCAGAAGGAACGACTACTTCAGGCCCGAGTGATGCTGCACCATGCCGGCCCGCTGAAATGTGTTTCACTCATTGGAAACTCTGACGCCGTGGCTGCGGTTTGGAGGGCATGCTGGTGACCACGCCACGGCGAAGCTCCGGACTGGAAAGAAGGAACCAATGTCCCTCAGCGTTGAGGAAATGAACACGCAACTCCCGGTGGCGAACGCGCTGCCCGGCGAGGCTGTCCCCTACTACATGGCCTCCGGGGAGGGCGCCCGATACGAGATCAACGGGCAGCTGGTCACCGTCATCGCCCGCGCTGCGGACACCGGAGGCATCTTTAGCGCCGCCTACATCTCCGGAGGCATGGGAGCCGAATCCCCCTTCGTGAGCCACAAAGTGGAGCACAAGACCCTGTACGTTTTCGACGGCATCCTGCACGTCTGGCTGCCTGGTGAGAGCCGCATCCTCACCCCGGGTGATTCGGTGGTGATCCCGCCCGGAACGCCGCACGCCTACCGCATGGCAAGCCACTACACGCGCTTCCTGAACTGGATGACCCCTGGCGGCGCCGAGGCGTACTACGAACGCGTCGGCACCCCCATCGATTCGCACGTCCCGCCCGTGCATGCGGGACACAAGCGCAGCGCCCAGGAGCAAGCCGAGGTTGGCGCGGAATTCGGCATTACGTTCCCGGACGTGGAGCGCGTGGCGCCCACGTTCCAACAGGACGCCGGCCTTCCTGCCACGCAGAGTCCGTACTTCCTCAGTGCCGGCGAGGGTGAACGCCTGGTGAGCTACCAGACGATGTTCACGTACCTCTCCCGGCCGGCGAACACCGGTTCAAACTACTTCGCGGTGCACACCAAGGGAGCCAAATCCCCGTATATCCCGCTGCATTTCCACGAACAGCACACCGAGAACTTCCTGTGCACCGAGGGGCGGATGTGGCTTTACGCCAACGGCCGCGAAGTCCTGCTCACCAAGGGCGACTTCCTGCACGCCCCGGCCGGCACTATTCACTCGTTCGCGTTCGATGCGCACAACACCCAGATGGTGGGCTTCCTGACGCCGTCGGTCTTCAACGGTTTCTTTGAGTACTTCAATAAGCCCACCGAGGACTACATGTACACCGAAGGCGGTGCGCCGTACATGGACATGGAAGGCTTCGGCCGCGCCCAGGCCGAGATGGACCTCACCGTGGTCGGTCCCCCGCCGCAGCGTCGCGCGGCACTGGATATCTGACAAGCACCAACAACAGTGGCCCGGACCTCCGAAAGGAAGTCCGGGCCATTGTCGTTGAGGTCCGAGGACCGCCGATTGCTCCTATAGTGCCCTCATCGGTGCCCGGAAGGGCGGTTAAGGACCAGCCGACGGGAATTGCCGCACCACTTCGCGGCCGTAGTCGTTGCCGTTGGGAGTGCGCAGGACCGTGTGCATGTGGAATGGCGCAGGCTCATCATTGCTGAGGAAGACGCCCGTGTGGTGGTCCAGTTCCATCAGCACCACCGGGCTCTGCAGCCGGAAGTAGAAGGCCTCCTGCCCCTCCCAGCCGCCGATCCAGCTGAACCAGCTCTCGCCGTAGTGCTCCTGTATCTCCCTGCGCCGCGCGGCCCTGGGTCCGTCCGGCAGATAGGCGATGAAATCCTCCACCACGTCATCCAGCACGGCCCGGGCCTCCGGCGGCATCGAGCTGACCGCAATGCCCTCGTAAGGAATCACCCGGTTGTCCTGGAAGCAGCCGCCCAGGTGCCGTTCGTCCCCGGGGTGGATCCGTCCCTCCGGCATGGCCGGGTCCACCATTGCGGCATAGATGGTTGCTTCGTGGCGGAACCCCTCGGGCAGGGCACCCATGAGTTTCCGGGCCAGTGCGATGCGTTCCTTGAAGACTTTCACGCCCCGGTACGGCCCGGCGTCGATGCCATCCGGTTCAGCTCCGAGGAACACGGGTGAGATGACCATCTGCGTGCCCGCCACCAGGCAGTTGAGCGCCACATGGTGGCCGAACAGCTGCCAGCCCCACGGTTCAGCCTCGGACGGCTCGCCGAAAAGGGCGAAGTTATAGCTGAACTCATTCATCAGCTGCGGAAGCTCCACCAGTTCACCCAGGAATCCGTTGATCCGCATGAGGTTCCTGGCGAGCTCGAAACCGGCCGGGCTCAGGCTCGCTTCCACCACCGCCAGGGCCGCATCGCGGAGGGGAGAATCCAGCTCGTCAAGGCGCAGCCCGGTGTCATGCTGCATGAACTCGGGGTTGGCCCAGCTTTGCCATTCGTGGGCGTCCACGGAGTAGCTCAACCGGGATGCCTGCTCCGGGGTGGCCATCTCGAGCATTTTCCGCCCGGCGGCCACCATCGCGGGCGTAGGGGCTTCCTCGCCCGCCCGCGCGGGTGCCGGCGGGTACAGCCCGGGGCGGATGACGCCGTCGTTCGTTACGCCCTTGAACGGTTCCGGGTAGAGCACCTCCCAGCCTTTGATCATGGGCCCGGCAAAGGAATCCGTCCTGGCGGCCTCTGCATAGTCCCGGGCAGTGAGGCCGCGGATTTCGGCCACCCGCGGATGGTCCGGAGCGAAGATGAAATCACGGAATGACGGCGCTGACACGGGAGTCCCTTTCGTTGTGCTGCGTCGGGTTGAGCTGCGAAGAATGTTCGGGTGCGCTGCCCCAGCCGGCGGCCACGGACAGCGCTGCGGCCGCAGCTTCCGGCACGCTGCCGCGCCAGGCCACGTGCTGGTCGGGGCGGACCAGCACCGCGTCGGCTCCCCACAGGTCCGCCATCGGCGTCCCGTCGTCGGAAGGCCCGACGGCGGTGACGGTCACCGGGATTCCCCGCCGCTCCGCGGCTTCGAGGACCGGCGCGAAGACCTGGACTCCAGGCACTCCGCCCAGGGCGGCGGCGTCGGCCAGGAGGGTGAAGTGTTGGCCGAGGAGGCTGTAGACGGACGTGGAGTCGTCCAGCCAGGCATGCGGAAGCAGCGCGCCCGGACTGGCCGAGGCGACGTACCGGATGGGGTCCTCAGCAGGAACCGGCGAGCCGTCCGGCACCACCAGGGGCGAATCCCCGTAGCTGTAGCCGAGCACCAGCCCCAGCGAATCGAACTCGCTCTGCTTCACGGCGAGCGCCTGGTAGGCCGCCTGCCGTGCCCGGAGACCGTCGTCGCCGGCGCGGCGCAGTGCCGGATCAGCGAAATGGTAGGCGAGGGCCTCGCCGTTGTTTGCGGCGTCCAGGATGGTCCGCGCAGCCACCGGACGGCGTTCCAGCCCGTAGCTGGCCAGGAGTTCCGGGCCGCCCCAGCCTGCGAGGCTGGCCGCGATCTTCCACGCCAGGTTTGCGGCGTCGCCGATGCACGTGTTGAAGCCGTGGCCGCCCCACGGAGGATTCAGGTGCGCCGCATCGCCCACCAGAAACACGCCGTCGCGGCCGTAGGAAGGTGCGAGGAGCATGCGGGCAGTCCAGGGGTCCGTGGCCACCACGTCGACGTCCACCTCTGCGCCCACCAGTTCATGGACCATGGCGACGGCGGCATCGATTTCCAGTGCGCCCGCGCCTTCTGCGTCCACCCCCTGGATGATGGCCCACCAGGTATCGGCGAGATCCATCCGGCCCACCATTCCGGCGGTTTCCCCGCCCACCACCCAGTACTGGACGGCCGGGGGCAGGGTGATCGCGGAACCCAGGTCCTTGGAGCGGAACATGATGCTGATGTTGGACAGTGCGGCGGAGCCGCCCTCGAGGCGGAGTCCCAGGCTGCGGCGCACGGCGGAGGACCCGCCGTCGGCCCCGATCACCAAGTCGGCAGCGATCGTGCGGGTACGGCCCGCGCCGTCCGCAACCACGACGGCGGTTCCGGGCACTGGGGATTCGGGCACGACGGCGGCTCCGGGCATTGGGGTTCCGGCAAGAGCAGTTTCGGGGTGAACAGCAACGTCTTCAACGTGCCACCCGGTCAGCAGGGTGACCAGCGGAGCCTCGGACACCGCCGCGCGGAGGACTTCCTCCAGGACGGGCTGCGGAACCTGCTGGCCGCATTCGGGCTGGGGGCCATAGCGGCCGGGCATCAGCTGGAAGGCGTGCTTGAAGGTCCGCAGTTCATGGGCGGCGGTGCCCGTGAGGCCGGTGCAGAAGGTCACGTCCTGGGCGTAGTCCACGGGTAGGGGTGCCGCGGCGCGGAGTGCGTCCGCCAGGCCCAGCCGGCGCAGGTGCGTCATGGTCCGGGCGTTGGTGGTCTTCGCCCTGGGCCGGGCCGGGTCCACGGTGGTCCGGGGCTCGATCACCACACTGGGAATGCCGCGGGAGGCCAGGTCCAGCGAGAGGAAGAGTCCGCTGGGGCCGCCGCCGGAGATCAGTACCTGCACCTCCTCCGGCAGCTCCTCAGGGGAGGAGGAATGCAACGTGGCCATCAGGCACGGCCACGGAGTGAGATGTCGCCGACAGGGGTGGTCAGAGTTCCCAGGCGGTCGATTTCGACCTCGACGGTGTCGCCGGGCTGGAGCAGCCACTGCGGGGTCCGGGCGTAGCCCACGCCTTCCGGGGTTCCGGTGGCGATCACGTCCCCCGGGTGGAGGGTCAACGTCTGGCTGATCAGCGAAATGATTTCCGGCACCGGGAAGATCATGTCCCGCGTGTTGCCGTTCTGGACCTCGGTGCCGTTTACCCGGGTGCGGACCTGCAGGCCGTCCCGGAGGTCGCCCACCTCATCACGGCTGACGAGCGGCCCCAGCGGACCGCTGAAGTCGCCGTTCTTGCCCAGGGTCCACTGCGAGGTGAGTTTCTGGGCCCGTCGGGACGTGATGTCGTTAAAAGTGGAGTAGCCAAAGACCGATTCGCCCGCTTCGGCCTCATCAGCTGATTCCACCCGCCGGCCGATGTACGCCGCCACTTCGCCTTCCCAGTCCAGGCCATCCTCGCCGGCGGGCACCGGGACCGGCACGTTCCCGACCGACAGCGAGGCCGTCCAGCGCCCGAACAGCGTGGGGTACGGGGGAAGGTCCTGGTCCTTGTAGCTGCCCTCCGCGGCGTGGGCCTTGTAGTTGAGGCCCACGCAAATGACCCGGGCCGATGCGGGCACCAGGGGCACCTCGGTGACGCTGCCGCGCTCAAGCCAACCGTTCTCGGACAATGAGGAGTCGGACTGTGAGACGGCGGAAGGTGAGGCGCCGGGCTGCACGGTGCCGGCCGTCAGCGAGACGGACTTGTCCTGCCAGCCGGCGGCGTCCGCCCAGAACTCGCCCACGGGCGCCAGCGGGAAGACGCGGGAATCCGCCAGGGCCGCTGCCCAGGATTCCCCGCGGTGGTTGATGCCGATGTACTGCATGTGGAGCCTTTCAGGTCTAGCCCGGGCACAAAGGAATGCCGGTCAGGCTGGGTTCAAGTCAGGAGGTGCAACGTCAGGAAGCCTGGGCTTGCCTGCGGAAAAAATCGATGGTGGCGTCCAGGACCTTCTCTGCCGCTGCCGGGCTCTTGTCCGGCAGCAGCCACATGTGGTCGGCGCCCTCAATGAGGTGAAGTTCGACGTCGGCCCCGGCAGCTTCCAGTGCCGCGGCAAACGAGGTGGACTGCGCCGGCGGAACGAACCGGTCGGCGGTACCGTGGGCCAGGAAAAACGGCGGCGCGTTTCCGCCGACGTAGCTCAGCGGGCTCGCGGCCGCTGCCTTGTCCGGGGCATCAGCCGGCTGCGCCCCGATGAGGAGTGCCTCCCGGGAACCGGGGTCGTCAGCCGTTGCGACGGCGTCGGGCAGGGCCTGCGCTCCCATTCGGACCAAATCAGTGGGCGGGTACCAGGCGGCGACGGCGGCAACCGCTCCGGCTGGGGTACCGGAACCGTCCGCACCCAGGCCCACCAGGCAGGCAAGGTGGCCGCCGGCGGAATCCCCCCACGCATAGATCCTGCCGGGGTCGACGTGGAACTCCGCCGCGTTGGCCCGCAACCATGACACTGCCGCCGTGGCGTCTTCCAGCTGGGCGGGAAACACGGCCTGCGAGGACATGCGGTAGTCCGCCGAAACCACGACGAATCCCGCCGCCGCCACACGCTCAAAGGGAGTCAGCGAAAACCCGTCCGTGACCGGGCCGAGGGATGAACGCTCACCCACCCGCCAGCCGCCGCCATGGAAATGCGCAACGGCCGGCATCGGGCCGTGGGAGGTTCCCTCCGCCGGCAGGTAAAGGTCCAGCAGCAACGGCAATCCGCCGGGACGCGAAAACTCGATCCCCTTCAGGACTTGTCCTGCAGTCATCAACGACTCCATCCGTTGCCATGGCCGGTATCAGGATCGATCCGGCGTCTCCCCTAAGCCTGCTGGACGGAATGCCCGCTGGAAACGGGAATTTTCAATCATTGGAACGGCTTAGCGGAGCCCACTTCGTCCGCCAGGAACTGCAGGCCCCGCCGGACAATTCCCAGTCCGGCCGAGTGGTTCAGGTAGCCGTGCGTGGCGCCGGGCTCCAGCCTGTGCTCCACGGGGATCCCTGCGGCCCGGAGGCCGGCAATGAACAGCTCGGCGGACTGGCGCAAGTCGTCGTATTCGGACACCAGGACGGCGGCCGGCGGCAGTCCGGCCGGATCCGCATGCCCGGGCATGGCGTAGGAGGATGCCATCAGGAGGGGTCCTCCGATGTAGTTCTCCACCATGGCGCGGCAATCGTCGGCCGTGAAGCGGAGGATCGGTGGAAGTCCGGCCATCCGGGCAGCTTCCGGTTCCCCTGATACGGGCAGCTCCGCGTGCAGGAAAGGGTAGGCCAGCACCAGCTTTGCAGGCAACTGGTGACCCGAATCCTTGAGGTACAGGGCGGCGCCGACTGCCAGGTTGCCGCCGGCGCTGGCTCCGCCCAGGCACAGTGTGCGGGGGTCAGCTCCCAGCTCCTCGGCATGCTCCACTGCCCACAGCCAGGCCGCCAGGACATCCTCATGCGGCACCGGAAAATGCACGCCGTCGCGGGCGAGCCGGTAGTCCACGGACAGCACGATTCCGCCGCTCCTGGCGGCCACTTCCCGCGCCAGCTGGTCGGCTTCCCGCATGTCCAGCCCGCCCCCGGCGAAACCGCCGCCGTGCAACCACACGAGGGCCGGAAGGCCGCCGTCAGAAGCGCCGTCTGCTGCAGCGCCGCCGTCGGAAGCGCCCGACGCCGGACCGCCGTAAATGCGGACCGGCACCGGGCCGTTGGGGCCCGGTACGTCCACGGTCCGGACCGCGACGTCGGGCGCCTGATACGGGGCCTCCCCGGCGCTGAAGGCCTCCAGCCGCTGCTGGCCCGAGGGATCTCCAAGGAGCTCGGCAAAGGAGCCGGCGCCGGCCACGTGGTGCATGAGGCCGGCCAGCTCCGGATCCAGGCTCATGGGCGTGCCGCGAGCTCGGGAGCCCTGCCAGCGCCGTCGGGCAGCGCCGCGACGCAGCTGAACGAATGCGTTCCGGAGCCTACCTCGTGTGCGCTCCCCTCAGCGTCGGGCAGCACCACAGTGGCGGTGCAACCGGCCGGCACCGTCACCTGAAGGGTGAACTCCGGGCCGGCCAGGTCCCAGCGGACCGCGGCAATCCCGTAGGGCGTCCCGTGCCGGGCCTGTGCCCAGTCCAGTCCGCAGCCGGGCCGGGGACGGACCAGGAGCTTCCGGTAGCCGGGTGCAGCCGGCGCCAGTCCGGCGAGGCTGCGGTGCATCCAGTCGGCCACCGCACCCAGGGCGTAGTGGTTGAAGGACGTCATTTCGCCCTCGTTGATGCTGCCGTCCGGAAGCATGGAATCCCAACGTTCCCAGATAGTGGTGGCGCCCATGGTCACGGGGTAGAGCCAGGACGGGCATTCCGTCTGGAGCAGCAGGCGGTAGGCCGCCGCCGTGTAGCCGTGGTCGGTCAGCGCGTCGCACACCAGCGGTGTCCCGACGAAGCCGGTGGCGATGCGGTAGCCATCGGCCTCCACTGCCGCAGCCAGCCCGGCGGCAGCCACAGCTTCCTCCCCGCCTTCCAACAGTCCGAAGCTCAACGCCACGGCATAGGCCGTCTGGGTGGGCGGGAGCAGCTCGCCGCCGTCGGCAATGTATCGCTCGCGGAACACCGCAGCAGCCCGCTGCGAAAGCTCAGCCAGGGCGGCGGAGTCCTCCCCCAGCAACTCCGCAGCCTCGCCGGCCACGCGGGCCGAGTACGCCAGATAGGCCTGCGCCACGAGCTGCCAGGGCGTCCGGGCCTCACCTGGTTCGTTCGGCGGAGCTGCCGGGTCCAGCCAGTCACCGAACTGGAAGCCCTGTTCGAACCTCAGCTCCGGTCCTGCAGCGTCCGCCGCCGCCTCCAGCCACGCGATCATTCCCGGCAGCTGGCGGCGCAGGAATTCCAGGTCGCCGGTGCGCTGGTACAGCACCCACGGAACCAGCACGGCAGCGTCACCCCACGCGGCCATCACCGGCCGGACAGGGAACGGCGGCTTGTCGAACGTCACCTCGGGAACCACCAGCGGCGGGGGCCCGTCGGTTCCCTGCTCGGCAGCCAGGTCTTTCAACCAGGAGGCGGTGAAACCAGGGATCCGGTAGAGGAAGGACGCCGTTGCCGCGAAGATCTGGAAGTCCCCGGTCCAGCCGAGCCGCTCGTTGCGCTGGGGGCAGTCCGTCGGCACATCGACGAAGTTGCCGCGCATCCCCCAGACAACATTGGAATGGAGCTGGTTCAGCATGGGGGCGGAGCATTCGAAGGTACCGGTACGTGCCAGGTCCGAATGGACGACGACGGCGGTGAACGCCTCCGGGTCCAGGTCACCGGGCCAGCCGGACACCTCCACATAACGGAAGCCGTGGATGGTGAACTCGGGCTCCCAGACTTCCTCGCGGCCGCCGCGCAGTATGTACCGGTCGGTCTGCTTGGCGACCCGCAGGGGCCTGGTGCCCAGTTCTCCGTGTTCCAGGACTTCGGCGTGGCGCAGCACCAGTTCCGTGCCGGCTTCTCCACTGACCCGGAGGCGTACGTGGCCCACCAGGTTCTGGCCGAAGTCCAGGATGGTCTTCCCGGACGGTGTGCCCAGCACGGCACTCACGGGCAGCTCCCCGGTGGCGCGCACCGGCGGACCGTCCGGGGCCACTAGCACGGACGCATCGAAGTCCTCCACGACGGCGGGGTCCAGGACCGCGACTTCGGAGCCTGCCCAGCCGCCGTCCTCCAGCCGCGCGTCATAGGTTTCGCCGTTGTAGAGATCGGCCCCGAGCACCGGGCTCCTGCCTGCCAGCCAGGAGCTGTCGGTTCCGATGACCGTGACCCGGCCGCCGTCGTCGGCAAATTCCAGTTGGGCGATCGCAGCGGTGCGGTCACCGTAGGTGTTGCGCTTGTCCTGGAACCCCAGATAGCCGCGCCACCAGCCGTCGGCGAGTTCGAGTCCGATGACATTGGTGCCGGGCTGCAGGTAGTCCGTGACGTCGTGCGTCTGGTAGCGGAGCCGGTGGTGGTAGCTGGTCCAGCCCGGCGCCAAGCGGTCGCTGCCCACGCGCTGGCCGTTGATCGACGCGACGTAAACCCCGTGGGCGCTGGCGTAGAGGCGCGCGGAAGCCACCGGGCCGGTAACGTCGAACGTCCGGCTCAGCCGGGAGGCGGGTTCCGTGTCCTTGCTCGCTTCGTCCCGGGCCGGCCGGATCATCGCCGCCTGCCAGTCCATGGGGTTCAGGAGCCCTGCTTCGACGTAGGTGACGGGTCCCCATTCGGAGGGGCCGGCGTCGTTGTTGCCCCACACGCGGACCCGTGCGGCGACGCGCTGGCGGCTCCGCAGCGGCGGTGCAGGCCAGGGCTGGAGGAGCTGTTCAGCGGACTCGGTCCGGCCGTAGCTGGCCAAGCTGTCTTCGTCGGGCCCGAGCTCCAGTTCGTAGGAGGTCTGCACCCAGTCCGGTGTTTCGGTGCTGACCTGCCACGACAGCCGCGGCCGGCTTTCACCGATGCCGAAAGGCTCCTCATGGTGCTCGAAGCGGAGGGCGGAGGGGCGGGATGGTTGAGTCAACGTCGGCTCGATTCGTTACGAAGGGGAAGTTGTAAGGCTTCCCCCAGCGTCCCGGGAACGGCCGCGGGCCCGCTAGCGGAGTTTCATTGACTGGAAACCGTGTCCCTGGAGCCCTCGAATCCGCCTAGTCCACGCAAAGACAGAAAGGGTGGCCGGCAGGATCCAGGAAAACACGGAACGTGGTGCCGGGCTGCGTCTCCGCCGTGGTGGCCCCGAGCTTGACGGCCTCCTTTTCGCCTTCGTCCAGGTCCTGCACCATCAGGTCGAGGTGCATTTGCTGGGGCACGGCCTGGCCCGGCCATTCCGGCGCCCGGTAGTCCTCGACCTGCTGGAAGGAAATGCAGTTGCTGCCGTCGTCGGGTCGGATCTCAGCCCAGTCGCCGTCATCCTTCACGTTCCAGCCAAGCAGGGCAGCGTAAAAGTCTGCCAGGGCTCGGGCGTCGGGGCAGTCAATAACTAAGCCTGGGTAGCGTGCGATAGCCATAGCGGCATGCTACCGCCCGCCGTCGGCCCTGTCTTTAAAACCCGCGGACTTAGAGCTCGCGGACGAAATAGTCCACTGCCCTGCTGAGGATTCCGTCCAGCTGGTCTTCGGCAAAGAAGAAGCAGTGGTCGCCGCCCCGGATGGTGACGAGTTCGTTGCGGACACCGGCGTCCGTCAGCGCCGCGGCCAGCAGTTCGCTCTGGGACAGCGGGACCAGGCCGTCGCTGTCGCCGTGGATCAGCAGGAATGGCGGTGCGTCGGCAGTGACGTGGCCCAGCGGGCTGGCCGCCGCCAGGAGGGCGGGATCGGCAGTTCCGCCCACCAGCATGGGACCCGGTTCCATGGTCATGCCCGGCGGCACGGCAGCCGTGAGGGCACCGGACATCAGGCCGGAGGGCATGTCCATCGGCGGCATGTCCGGCAATGAGGACACCCCGTAGAAATCGACGACGGCGCTGACGGCGCTGGAGTACCCTTGCACGCCCAGCCCGCCCTCGAGGTCCTCACGCGTCCCCGTGACGCCCAGCAAGGCAGCGAGGTGTCCGCCGGCGGACTCACCCCAGGTGCCGATGCGGTCTGGGTCGATGCCCAGGGCATCAGCGTGTGCACGGAGGTACCGGACGGCGGCTTTCAGGTCGTGCAGCTGCGCCGGGAAGGGCGCTTCCAAGGCATGGCGGTAGTCCACGGTGGCGCACGCGATCCCGGCCTCATTCAGCAGCCGGAAGACCGAATCCCTGGCAAAGGTGGGCGGCAGTTCGCGGCGATCACCGAGCTGGAAGGCTCCGCCATGGATCCACACCACCACCGGGACGGGCCCGGGGGCCAGGCGCGGCAGCCATATGTCCATGGCCAGGCGCCGGAAGCCGACGGCGATCGCGTAGCTGAGTTCGCGGTGCACCGCGGAGTGCTCCGATACTTCCTCGGGCGTTCCCGGGGCGTGGAAGGCCGGGAACGGAGGCGGTGCGGGCATCCTTGCCGGCGCCGCCGTGGTGCTTTCTGTTTCCTGGGTCATGGTGTGCTCCTTAGGAGATCCGGTGAGGTATCTGCGCTGCGCGCCGAAGCGGCGGCGAAAGTATGGATGCCGGGCCCGACGGCGGTGGCCGGCTCACCGGGCAGGCGGATGTCCGCAGTGGTTCCGGACGGTATGGTCGCGGTGAGCGTCAGCACGCCGTCGTCGATGGTCCAGCCCACGTCGATGAGGCCCTGCGGGCCCCGGTGCGAGGTGCTGGCGGAGGTCAGGCCGGCGCCCGGCCGCGGCTCGATGATGACCCGCTCCCAGCCTGCACTCCCGGGCGCCTGGCGCAGTCCGGCGGTGTGGCGGTGCAGGAACGAAACGACGGCACCCTTGCTGTAGTGGTTCAGTGAACCTTTGGCGGAGCCGTCCGGGCCGATTCCATCCCAGTCCTCCCAGATGGTGGTGGCGCCGCGGTCCACCATCACCAGCCAGGACGGAGCGGAGTCCTGCATGAGCAGCTCGTATGCCAGGTCCAGCTGTCCGTTGTCCGCGAGCGCCGGCAGCAGGTACGGCGTGGCCAGGAAGCCGGTGCCCAGGTGGGTGCCCGCGTCTCGGACCAGGCTGGCGAGTTGGTCTGTGACGGCGGGGCGGGCAGTGTCCGGCACCAGGTCAAAGGCGAGCGCCCGCACGCAGTTGGACTGCGTGCCGCCGCGCACTGTTTGGTCGGACGCTGTTTGGTCGGACACTGTTCCGTCGGCCAGCAGGTATTCGTGCTGCCAGGCCCGCCGGACGTTCTCGGACAGCTCCCGCAGCCCGCGGGCTTCCGCGTCCCGGCCCAGGACGGCGGCTACCTTGGCCATGATGGCGGAGGAGTGCCGGTAGAACGCGGTGGCCACAATGCCGTTGTCCAGCGACCGGGAGGCAAAAAGGTCCGGGGCCGGGCCACCTGGTTCCATCCATTCCCCGAAATGGAAGCCGGTATCCCAGAGGAACTGCTCGTGTTCCTCTGGGGTGGGGCGAAGCGCCGCCCTGGCGAGGTGCCGGTTCCCCTCCGCAGAGCGGCGGACGAACCCGAGCCAGCGGTTCATTGCGTCCCAGTTCTCTTCCAGGATCACCGTGTCGCCGGTGGCGAGGTGGATCTCCCAGGGCACCATGACGATCGCGTCTCCCCACCCCGCGGACCCGTTCGTGAAGGCCATGAACTCGGCGACGGTCACCCCGGTCCCGGGCGACGGCGAGATGTTGACGATCACGCCGTCCTCCCACTGGTCGGCACGGACATCATTGAGCCACTTCCGTGAAAAGCCTGCTACGTCGTAGAGGTAGGCGGCGGCGGGCACAAACAGCTGCCAGTCGCCGGTCCAGCCCGCCTTCTCGCGCTGCGGGCAGTCGGTGGGGACCTCGCATGCGTTGCCGCGGAAGCTCCAGTCCACAATCCCGTGCAGCTTGTTGAGCCGGCCGTCGCTGCAGCTGAAGGTCCCCAGGCGCTCCAGGTCGGTCTGCACCATGCAGCCCGTGATGTCCCCGGGTTCAAGCGTTTCAGCCAGGCCCCGGACGGACACGTACTGGAAGCCGTGGGCGGTGTGGCGGGGTTCGAAGAATTCGCCGGGGGTACCGGCGGAGACCACCGAATCCACCTGACCGGCGCCCAGGAACTGGCCGGGGTTCTTGAAGTCGATGGGGCGGAGGTGGTCCTGGGTGACCTCGCCGCAGGCGTCGAGAGCTTCCCCGTACACCAGCGTCACCTCCGTCCCGGCAGCGCCCAGCCGGCCGAGCCGGACCCAGCCGTTGATGTTCTGCCCCAGGTCCACGATCTGGTGGCCGGCCGGCAGCCGGGTGATGGACACGGGAGCGAGCTCTTCCACGATCCGGGTGGGCGGCGCCACCGGCCCGGTCAGGGTGGCGAAGCTGCCTTCCCTCAGGACGGCCTGGCGGGCTGGCTTACGCTGAACGGCCGCCGTCCGGAAGTCCACGCGCTGGCCTTCCATCAGGTCCGCTGCGACGATCTCCGTCGCGGAAACAAGCCACGTCTCATCGGTGCCGATGACTGACCGTCCCCCTGCGGACTCAATTTCCAGCTGCGCCAGGAACGCCGTCCGCGTGCCGTACATGTCGGCGTCGCGCGTGAACCCGAAGGAACCGCGGAACCATCCGTCAGTAAGGACGGCACTCACGGTGTTGGAGCCGGGCTGGAGCAGCGGGGCGACGTCGTAGGCCTGCACCTGCAGGGTGCTGTGGTAGCTCGTGGAACCGGGGGTGAGCTGCTGGTCCCCCACCCGCTGCCCGTTGATGAACAACTCGTAGATCCCGTGCGCCGTCGCATAGGCGCGGGCGGCATCCGGCACGGCCTCCACGGTGAAGTTGCGATGCAGGGCATAGCCGGGGCGTTGCCCCGGGGCAAGGAGATCCGGTTCATCGGGGCCGATCCACCGGGCGCTCCAGTCGCCGGGGTGCAGCAGGCCCAGCTCCACGGACATGGGCTCGGACCAGCCGGACTCCGCCTCGATGCCGTCCGGCGCCACGTTCCAGGTCCGGACTTTCCACTCGAAGCGGTCGCGGGACCCAAGGTTCGGCCCGCCGTAGGACACAAAGCCGTGCACGTCCGAGTCCACGCGCCCGGAGTCCCAGCCGTTGCTCGTGCTGATCTGGTAGGCGGCCTGCCGGAGAGTGCCGGGCGGCGGCGTCCAGCTGAACCGCGGCGCCGTGTCGGTAATGCCGAAGGCCTCTGCCAGGTGATTGGTCCGCAGGCGGGTGGGACCCGGGGATGCGCGGTGGCCAGCCAAGGCCGGGTCCATCAGGCGTAATGGCAGGCGACGTCGGAGGCGCCCACCTTGCGCAGCGCGGGCCGTTCGGAGGCGCACAGGTCCGTTGCCAGCGGACAGCGCTGGCTGAAGGGACAGCCGCCCGGCGATACCGCGACCGCGGCGGCAGTGCGCACGCCTAGGGCTTCGCGCACGGTCCGCCGTTGGGCCTGTTCCGCGGGCCTCGGCACGGGTGAGGCAGCGACGAGGGCCTGCGTAAACGGGTGCTTGGGTGCCTCCGTCACGGCGGCTGCCGGTCCGCTTTCCATGACCTGGCCGCGGTAGAGGACCACCACCCGTTGGGCGAGGAACTGCACCACCGAAATGTCGTGGGCGATGAACAGGTAGCTCAGGCCGCGTTCGTCCCGAAGGTCGGCCAGCAGGTTCAGCACCTGGGCCTGGGTGGAAAGATCCAGGGCGCTGACTGCTTCGTCGCACACCACGAGTTTGGGGTCGCAAATCAGGGCGCGCGCCACCGCGATGCGCTGGCGCTGGCCGCCGGAGAACTGGCTGGGATACCGGTCCACGGCTTCGCGGGGCAGGCCCACACGTTCCAGCATGGCTTCGGCCTTCTCCCGTGCCTCCGCGGCGGCAACTCCGCGGAGGCGGAGCGGTTCCGCAAGGGAAGCACCGACGGTCTGCCGCGGGTTCAGCGAGGAGTTGGGGTCCTGGAAAACGGCCCGCAGTTCACCGCCGAGGGCCCGGCGTTTTGCGGCACCGGCGTGGGTGATGTCCTCGCCCTGGTAGGTGATGGTGCCGCCGGCACTCTTCTGGAGGCCCAGGATCGCCTTGCCGATGGTGGACTTTCCTGAACCGGACTCCCCGACCAGGCCCACGGTCTCGCCGGGGAGGATGCTGAAACTCACCCCGTCCACTGCTGCCGGCACGGCTGCAGCCTTTCGCCCGCGGCCATAGCGGACCACCAGGTCCTTGACTTCCAGCATGGGCTGCTCCGGCGCAACTGCCGCCGTGTCCTGCCGTTCGGCCGTCTCGATGCTCATGCCAGGTCCTTTTCAACGATTTTCAGTACTCGGTGCGTGGGCACTTCGGTGGCAAGCCATTCCAGGCCTTCCACGGCCAGTTCGTCGGCTTTGACGCAGCGGACCAGCCCCTCCTCGGAGCCCGAGGCCAGCAGCGGAACCGGGGCGGCGCATGCGGATCCGGCGAACTGGCAGCGGGCCGCAAAGCGGCAGCCGGCGGGCCAGTCCTTGGGCTGCGGGACCTGTCCGCTGATGGTGGCCAGCCGTTCTGGCATGTCCGCCGCGGAGTTGGCGTGCGGGTCCGCGGCCAGGAGGGCCAGGGTGTAGGGGTGACGGGGGTTGTCCAGGATGCTGGCGGTCCGTCCGTTCTCCACCACCTGGCCGGCGTACATGACAGCGACGTTGTCGCAGATATCGGCTACTACGCCGAGATCGTGCGTAACGATCACCACCGACATGCCGGTGTCCTTCACCAGCGAGCGGAGCAGGGACAGGATTTCAGCCTGGACCGTGACATCCAGCGCGGTGGTGGGTTCATCGGCCACCAGCAGACGTGGCCGGCCCGAGAGGGCCAGGGCGATGGCCACGCGCTGGGCCATGCCGCCGCTGATCTGGTGCGGGTAGGTCTTCAGGATGCGTTCGGCATCCACAATTCCCACCTTTTCAAGCAGGCTGAGGGCTTCTTTCCGGGCCTCTGCCTTGCCCATTTTCCGGAGCCGCCGGATGGCGGCGGTGAGCTGGTAGCCCACGGTGAACATGGGGTCCAGGGCCCGCATCGGTTCCTGGGAGATCAGCGCGATTTCGCGGCCGCGAATGCCTGCCAGGTCGCGTTCCGTGGCGGCGGCCAGGTTCTTCCCGTTCCACAGGATCTGCCCGTCCGTTACCGAGACGCCGGAGGGCAGCAGCCCGAGGAGGGACAGCGCGGTCATGGTCTTGCCGCAACCTGACTCTCCCACGAGCCCCAGCACGGTTCCCTGCTCGACGTCGAAGGAGACGTCCGTGACCAGCGGAGTTCCGCCGTCGACCCCTGCACAGAGTCCGCGGACGCTCAGCCGGCCCGTGGCGGGGGCGGTGTCAGACCCCTCGGCAGCCACCGGGGCGGCGCCGACGACGGCGCCGGCTGCGGCAACAGCACGGGCACGCTGGCGGCGTGCCGCTGCCGACGGCAGGTGCGATGCCGCAGCGTTGGGTGCCTTGCCCAGGGCGTTGCCGATGGCATTGGCGGCCAGGACGGTCAGCGCGAGCACGGCGCCGGTGGGCACCATCAGCCACGGAGCGTCGTAGACGTGCTGCGAAGCGCCCTGGATCATGCCGCCCCAGCTGGGCTGCGGAATGGGCGGGCCAAAGCCGATGAACGCCAGGCCCGCCTGGATCAGCATGCCGACGGCGAAGATGAGCGCGGACTGCACCACGATGGTGTTCGTCAGGCCGGGCAGCACGTGCCGGAGGCTGATGCCCAGCGTGCTGACGCCGTCAACCTTGGCGGCGTCCACGTAGAGCTGGGACTGAAGGGACTTGGCCTGGCCCAAGATCACGCGGTAGACGCCGGCGGACATGAAGACGCCAAGGACAGCCATGATGAAAGGGATGTTGGTGCCGACGGCGCCGATGACGGCGAGGATGATGACCGTGGACGGCAGGGACATCATGATTTCCGTGCTCCGGCTGATAATGCCCTCAGCCCGGACGGAGGCGGCTGCGGCCAGGGCCAGGATGGTGCCGAGCCCGATGCCTACCAGTACCGTGATGAAGGATGTGCCCAGGGTGCCGGCGGCGGAAGCGAAGATGCGGCTGAGGATGTCCCGGCCCAGTTCGTCCGCGCCCAGCCAGTGGGCGGCGGTGGGCCCGGAGAGGACGGCCGTGAAGTCCTGGTCCTCCGTCTTGAACGGCAGCCACCAGGGGGCGGTCAGGGAGGCAACCACCAGGGCGGCCAGCCAGATCATGCCGGCAACGCCGCCGGGTGAGGAAAAGAGCCGGTGGGCGGAGACCTTGCTGAAGACAGCCCCTGGTCCGGACGCGGGCACAGCCGCGGGCTTGGCGGTGCTGTCGGCGGGGGCGGGTGCAACGTTGGGGATCATGCGGCACGCAACTTCGGGTCGAGGAACTTGGTGGCGAGTTCGAGCGCCAGGTTCACCGCAACTACCACGACGGTGGCGATCACCACCACGCCCTGGACAGCTGGAGCATCGTGGGTACTGACGGAACTCTGGGCTGCCTGGCCCAGGCCTGGCATGGCAAAGAGCTGTTCGGCGACAACTGATCCGCCGAAGAGGCCCATGAACTGCAGTGCGATTCCGGCCACAATCGGCAGGCTGGCGTAGCGCAGGGCATGGACGTAAAGGATTTTCCAGGTGGGTGTGGCTGTGGCCCGCAGGGTCCGGATGTGTTCCTGCTGCAGCGCCTCAAGCATGGAAGCCCTGGTCTGGCGGGCGATGAAAGCCGCACCGCCGACGGCCAAGGTGATCACCGGCAGGGCCAGGGACATGGCCCAGTCCTGCGGGGACACTTCGAACGGCACGTAGCCGGTGGCGGGAAAAACGGATGACTGGACGGCGAAGACGTAAACGAAAATGATGCCGATCCAGAAGGCCGGCAGTGCCACGGCGAGGCCGCAGATGCCCCCGACGATCCGGTCCGCGAGGCCGCCGCGCACGGCGGCGGTCACACCGAGCAGGATCCCCAGCACAGAACTCAGCACAGTCGCGCCGGCCGCGAGCGATGCGGTCACCGGGAGCCGGCTGGCCAGGTCAGCGGATACGGAACGGCCGTCGATGAGGGAGATTCCCAGGTCGCCCTGGACCGCGTCGCCCAGCCAGCGGACAAACTGTGTCAGGAGCGGATCAGACCAGCCGAGGCGCGCATTGACCTCGTCGATGGCTTCCTGGGAGGCCCCGGCTCCGAGCGATACCGCGCCGGGGCTGCCGGGCATTGCGTGTACCAGCAGGAATGCCAGCACCGCTACCACCAGCACGGTGGTCAACGCCATGAGCAGGCGTTTGGTGATGAATAGTGCCATGGTGACCTCCATCGGTCAGGACCGGCCAGGCTGCCCTCTGTTGCGTGGAGGACAGCCCGGCAGAGCCGGTGATTGACGGCTCGGGGTATTAGCTGGCCGGTGCGTAGGACGAGAGCAGCGGGTACGCGTTGGTGCCGGCGAACTCCACCTGCTTGATCTTCTTGGTGTTGTAGCCCTGGTTGGTGAGGGCCTCGTAGAGCGGGATCATCCAGCCGGACTCCACCAGGCGGATGTTCAGCTTGGTCAGCGCCGCCTTGCTGGCGGCGTCGTCCTTGGCTGCGGCAGCCTCGCCGGTGGCCGCGCTCAGCTGCTCATCGGTGGCCTTCTGCACATTGGTGAAACCGTTCAGGACCACGCCGTACATCACGCCCACCGGGTTGTCCCAGTTCAGCGGCGCGTAGCCCAGGGGTGTGGTGGCGACTGCGGCAAAGGCCTCGTCCGTGGAGGCGGCCATCTTGACGTTCATGGTGATTCCGACGGCGGCAAGGTCCTTCTGGACGGCCTGCAGGTCCGTCTGCGTCTGCGCGCTAGCGATGATGGTGAATTCGAAGCCGTTGGCGTAGCCGGCCTCCGCCAGCAGGCCCTTGGCCTTCTCCGGGTCGTAGGCGAACCGGGTCTCCAGCTCTTCGGTGAACCCGGCGGAGTCCTTGGGCAGGGCGTTCCACGCCGGGATGTCCCCCTTGTGCAGCGCGTCCACGAGGGCCTTGCGGTTGATGGCGTGCTGGATGGCCTGGCGGACCTTTTCGCTGGCGAAGGCGGGGGCGGTCTTGCCGGTCTTGTCGAAGGAAATCATGGTGTTGACCGTGCCGCCGATCTGGGACACGCCAACACCCTTGGACTTCGCGAAGTCCACAGTGGACGACGTGAGCATGGCCACGTCCGCCTGCCCGGAGACCAGGGCGTTGGCCCGCGCCTGGGGATCCTGGACAACGCTGAAGACAACCTTGCTGAAGGCGTATTTCGAAGCGTCCGGGCCCTTGTCGTTCTTGACCAGCACGTACTTGTTGCCCTTCACCGTGGAAGGGTCAAGAGTGTAGGGGCCGGAGCCGTCCGGGGTCGCGGCCAGGCTGGCGGCATCCGCCACGCCGGTCTTGCCCACGATCATGCCGGTGGTGGAAGCCAGGTTCTTCTCGAATCCCGGCTGCGGCTTGGCGAAGGTCAGAGACACCTGGGTGGGGCTCACAACGTCCACCGAGGCGATCTCCTGGGCGCCGCCCTTGGCGACTGCCGAGTAGGCGCTCAGCGCAGGATCGGACCGGCGGTCCAGGTTTGCCTTGACCAGGTCGGCGTCGAGCTTTGAACCGTCGGTGAACGTCACCCCGTCCTTCAGCGTCAGCGTCAGGACCGTCTTGTCTGCGTTGTAGCTGAACTCCTTCGCCAGGCCCGGGCCTGCCGAACCGTCCGGCTGGAGGGTCATCAGGCTGTCGTAGAGGCCCTCGAAGAACTGCCGCTGGGCTGCTGAAACACGGAGCGGGTCAAAGCCGAACGAGGCGGAATCGCTGTCGATGGCGAGAGTCAGGGTGCTGGTGTCCGCCTTGGCAGTCGCCTGGCTGGAGCCGCCGCAGGCGGTCAACGATCCCAGGAGGAGTGCTCCGGCCAGTACGGCGGAGCTCCCGCGTGCGGTGGAGTTCAGAAGTTTCATGTAGTGCGCCTTTGCATTCTGATGTGACAACGGAGGGAAGTAGTTATGGGGGCCAGGCGTGTGGCCGCCGGCTCCCCTCAAGCATCAGTGGGGGCTGTTTGCTGGAGACACGAGGATTTCATTGGTTGAAATACTTATGTGGTCGCCGTCACTGCGGAGGCAAATCAGGATCGGGACGCTCGGCGGCGAGTCTTCCAACTAATGAAAGTGCCGGTCCCGGACGCCGCAGTGACCACCGAGGATGGACAGTCAGCCCATGCACAGCCGCTTGGCGCTCATATCGAGAGGAACCTGATGACCGGCTCTTTCCCTTTCCCGCACGACTTCCTGTGGGGCGTCGCCACGGCAGCCCACCAGGTCGAGGGGAACAATGTCAACAGCGACACCTGGTTCCTGGAGCAGCTCCCGGGAACGATTTTTGCCGAACCGTCCGGGGATGCAGTGGACCACTACCACCGCTACCGCGAGGACATCGCCCTGATCGCTGAACTCGGCTTCACCACCTACCGCTTCTCCGTGGAGTGGGCGCGCATCGAGCCCGTGGAAGGCCAGTTCTCGATCGCGGAACTCAACCATTACCGGCGCATGCTGGAAGCCTGCCACGAGCACGGGCTCACCCCGGTAGTCACCTACCATCACTTCACGTCGCCCCGGTGGCTCCTCGAGGTGGGCGGCTGGGAGGACCCGGAGACGCCGGCGCGGTTCGCCCGGTATTGCGACCGGGTGACGCAGCACCTCGGCGATCTCATCGGCGTCGCCTGCACGTTGAACGAACCGAACCTGCCGTGGCTGCTGCGGGAGTTCGGCATCGGCGGTGAACCCGCGGAATCACGATCAGAAGTACCGCTGTGGGCCGCAGCGGCGGAGCGCCTCGGCGTCGAAGCCCGGCGCATAGCTCCGTTCCAGTTCACGGCCTCGGAGGCCGGCTTCGACGTGATGCTTGCGGCCCATCGCGCGGGCCGCGCGGCCATCAAGGCCCGGCGCCCCGAGCTGATGGTGGGGTGGACGCTCGCCAACACCGACATTCAGTCGGCCGAAGGCGGCCAGGAGCGCGCCGACCGCGTGCGCCGCACCGTCAATGAGCGCTTCCTTGAGGCGTCCCGCGGAGACGACTTCGTGGGGATCCAGACTTACGGCCGGACGGTGTTCGGAGCAGACGGGCTCGCTTCCGCGCCGGAAGGCGTGCCGACAAACCAAATGGGCGAGGAAATCTACCCCCAAGCCCTCGAAGCCACCATCAGGGAGGCCGCCCGCGTCGCCGGGATTCCCGTCATCGTGACGGAAAACGGGCTGGCGACGGACGACGACTCGCAGCGCGTGGCCTACCTCCAGGTGGCCGTTGCCGGCGTGGCATCCTGCCTGGCCGACGGCATCGACGTCCGGGGATACATCGCCTGGACGGCTTTCGACAACTTCGAATGGGTCTTCGGCTACGCTCCGAAGTTCGGCCTGATCGCAGTGGACCGGACCACCCAGGAACGGACCCCCAAGGAGAGCGCCAGGTTCCTTGGCAGCCTGGCCCGGACCAAATCGGCAGAGTCCAAGAACAAAGTAACCGAGTCCGTCTGACCCGGCGCTGGTGACGTCCGCCCTGGTGTCCCCCGGCCGGGGGACACCTACTAGGAGTTCCATTGGGTGAAACACTAGGGTGGTGGACGTCACCGGCGACGAAGAAGGAACGGTGTGAGATGACAGCAGCCCCGGACAGGGATCCGGATAGCGACGGCACCGCCACGCCCACCGCGATCCGCGGCAAGAGGCCCAAACAAGGCGAACCCGTCATCGACCGTGCACTGAGCCTTCTTGCCGTCTTCACGGACCGGCGCCGGGCACTGACTCTTTCCGAGATGGCCCGGTACGCGGATATGCCGGCGCCAACAGCGCTGAGGCTGATCGCCCGGCTGGTGGCCTGGGGTGCGCTGGAGAGGCTCGACGACGGCCGGTACGTGGTGGGCGTGCGGCTCTGGGAAGTGGCGTCGCTGTCGCCCCGCGGACACGGCGTGCGCGAAATCGCCCTGCCCTACCTCGAGGACCTCTTCGAGGTGACGCGCCACCACGTGCTGCTCGCGGTGCGCGACGGAAATGAAGCGGTCCTCATCGAGCGGCTTTCCTCCAAGGAGGCCACGGAGGTGGCCTACCGGGTGGGCGGCCGTGCACCGCTGCGGTCAACCGCCGTCGGCCTGGTTCTGCTGGCCGGTGCGGATACAGCCTTCCAGGACGCCATCATCCGGCAGCCCGCTGACGTGGAGGCCGGCGTGGACGCCATGCCGGAGGGGCAGCTCAGGCGCACCCTATCCGACGTTCGCCGCACGGGCGTGGCCATGATCCGAAGATCAGCGCCTTCCCGGACAGTGTCCGTGGCGTCGCCCATTTTCGACGCCCAGGGAGCCGTCGCCGCCACACTTTCCATTGTGGTTCCCGACGGCGCCACTCCCCCGAACGTGCTGGCTCCCGCGGTCCAGGCCACAGCCAGGGCGGTCTCCCGAAACCTCGGATTCAAGGCCGAGGTCAGTGCCGGGGTGCGGCATCTGGCGCAGGCGTGACCCCTGCCATGAGCCTCGCAACCACTCCTGACGGCGTAGTCCGCGGCACGGTCCTTGCTGCAGACGGCACGGTGGACGGCGCAGAATGCGGCCGAACCGTGCACCGCTTCCTGGGGATCCCCTACGCGGAATCACCCGCCCGGGTGCGGCGCTTCCTGCCGCCCGTTCCGGTGCGTCCCTGGGGCGGGGCCCGGGACTGCACGGTGCCGGGCGCCATGGCGCCGCAAAACCCGGACCCGTTCCTGCCGCCGTCGGACGGTTTCGCGGAACGGTGGGACGAAGACAGCTGCCTCAACCTCAACGTCTGGACCCCCGGCACGGGCGGCGCCCGGCCGGTGATGGTGTGGGTCCACGGCGGCGCGTACCTCACCGGCTCCAACAACGGCGGACTGCACGACGGCGGCAGGCTGGCTGCCGCGCTGGACGTGGTGGTGGTCGCCGTCAACTACCGGCTGGGAGCCTTGGGCTTCCTGCACTTGCCGGAACTCCTCGGTCCGGAGTACGCGGACTCGTCCAGCTCTGCCCTGCTGGACATACTCGAGGCGCTGCGCTGGGTTCGCCGCAACATCGCGGCCTTCGGCGGCGATCCTGGCAAGGTGACCCTTTTCGGCGAATCCGCAGGCGCGGCGGCCGTGGGCACGCTGTTGGGCATGCCGGCCTCGGAAGGACTGTTCCGGCGCGCCATCCTGCAGAGCGGTACCGCCGAGCGGGTCCGGACCCCCGAAGAATCGCGACGAATCACCGAGGAATTCCTGCGGTGCTGCGGCCTGGACCCGACCCGGGCCGCAGTACTGCTGACCCTGCCCGTGGACCGGTTACTGGCAGCACAGGAGGCGTTGAGCAAGGCGGCGACCGGCAGCACCTATGGCGTTGCCCTTCCGTTCCAGCCCGCCACCGGCACGCCGGCAATTCCCCAGCCGCCACTGGCCGCAATCCGAAAAGGACTCAACGCGGGGGTGGACCTCTTGGCCGGCACCAACCTGAACGAGGGTTCCTTTGCCGTGGAACTCAGGCCCGCGTCGCCGTCGGATCCGCCCGACCTCGCTGACCGCGTGGAACTGATGATGGCCGGACACAGCGGAGATCCGGCCGGGGACCGGGCCCGCTACGCGGAAGCACTCGCCGAAACCCTTGGCACCGCGCCCACCGGGAAGCAACTCCTGGAGGCATACCTGTCAGATGCCCAATACCGGCAGCCGACCACCAGGCTCCTCGAAGCCCGCAGCGGTTCCACAGGGAGGAACTTCAGCTACCTGTTCACGTGGAAGAGCCCGGCCATGGGCGGAAAGCTCGGCTCATGCCATGCGCTGGAGATTCCGTTCGTGTTCCGGCAACTGGACTCGGTCGAAGCGGCGTACCTGACCCGGGGGAAGGCGCCGGCGGACCTGGCCGAGTGGATGAGCGCGGCCTGGGCGGCCTTTGCCGGGTCCGGTGCACCCGTGGCGGCCGGGCTGCCGCCCTGGCCCGAATATCGGGAGCCCGGAGCCCTGGAGCACCGCGGGGGCCGGCCCACGATGATCCTCGACGCCGAGCCAAGGGTCGAGTCCGATCCCCGGGGCAGGCTCCGGGGGTTCTGGGCCAGTCACGGGACGCCCTTCCAACCAGTCAAAATAGGCTTTCCAACCATTGACAAGCCCGGTTCGGCAGCGGCAACCAACGACGTAGCGTAGGGACTTCCCGCCCAGCAAGGACGGGCAGTGAACACTTTGCAACGGACGGAACCATGGTGATTGACAGTGCACTTGAGCTGGCCCGGCCAGCCACATCTTCAGCCGCCACCACACCGGTCATCCCGGGCTTCTACCCGGATCCCACCATCTGCCGCGTGGGCGATGACTATTTCCTGGCAACGTCAAGCTTCGAATACTTCCCCGGAGCGCCCGTCTTCCACAGCCGTGACCTTGTCACCTGGAAGCAGATCGGCAACATCCTCACCAGGCGGAGCCAGTTCGCAGCAGGCGACCGCCGCCCGTCAGGAGGCATCTTCGGATCCACCCTCCGGCACCACAACAACAGGTTCTGGTTCGTGACCACAAACATGAGCGATTTCGGCGGCGGCCACTTGCTGGTGCACGCTGAAGACGCGGCGGGCCCGTGGAGTGACCCGGTCCAGATTCGCGGAACGCTGGGCATCGATCCGGACATCGCGTGGGACGACGACGGCGACTGCTACCTCACCTGGGTGGGCTTCGGGCCGGGTGAGAACGAGTCGGGGATCGTCCAGGCGCGGCTGGACCCTCTGGCCGGTCAGCTGCTGGAACCGCCCCGGAAGGTGTGGCAGGGAACGGGCCTCGCCTTCCCTGAGGGCCCGCACCTTTATCAGCGCGACGGCTGGTGGTACCTGGTCCTGGCCGAGGGCGGCACGGAACGGGGCCATGCCGTGTCCGTCAGCCGGAGCAAGACGCCGGCCGGCCCCTTCGAACCGCACCCGGACAACCCCGTCTTCAGCCACCGCAGCACCGCTGCCCCGGTACAGAATGCGGGCCACGCCGACCTTGTCGAAACAGCCGACGGCGACTGGGCGGCGGCCTATCTGGGCGTCCGTCCCCGCGGCGTGGTGCCCGGCTATCACGTCCTGGGCCGCGAAACCTTCATCGCCGGCATCACCTGGGACCAAGGCTGGCCCCACTTCGACGAGGACCGGTACCAGGTACCTGCCGGTGCCACGTCCTTCTCCGACGACTTTGCCCCGGACCGGCTGCACATCCGCTGGATCTCCCCCGGCAACGACCCCGCGTCCTTCACGGCCCCGGCTGACGGCGGACTCCTCATCAGCGGAGGAGAACCCGGAAAGGCCCCCGTCCTCGCCACCAGGGTGAGGGACCTTGCGTGGACCGCCCGTGCGACGTTCCGCCTTTGGGAAGGCGCGTCCGTCCGGCTCGCCCTCAGGATCGACGACTCCCACTGGTACGCGGTCGAAGCCTCCGAACACGAGGTCCGGGCCGTTGCGCAGATCGGGCCGCTGCACCAGGTTCTTGGAACTGCGCCTCGGGGTGTGTCCGGTGCGGCGTCAGCGGGCAACGTCCAGTTGGAGATCGCGTGCTCGGACGCGCCCTTTGCGGGACAGCCGGGCAAGAATACCGGCCCGGACGAGGTGTCCCTCCGCTTGCTGCAGGACGGCCGTGCAGTGACGCTGGCACGGCTGGACGGAAGATACCTGTCCACCGAAGTGGCGGGCGGTTTCACCGGACGCGTTGTCGGAGTCTCCGTCCCCAGCGGGAGCGCCGTCGTCGAGCGGTTCGACTACGACGCCGCCCCGTAAGGGGCCGGCCTCAAGCGTCGCCGCGGGCCGGCCGCGTCCTACCGGGCGGGTCGACGGCGAGGCCCCCGGGTTAGAAAATCGGCTGGAGAAATAGGACACAGAAAGTTTTCTTAATTCCGGCAATCATCGGTATTGTTTCGTGGTTAGGCCAGCCTAAGCACGAACTTGAGGACCACCATGATTCCTGCCCAACCCCTTGCGAGCCCTGACGCAGGGCCGGACCGTGGCCTGGCCTCCTTCGCTGCCAACCTCGCCCGGCACGGTGACCGTCCTGCCGTCCTGACGGGCGCGGGGTCCCTCTCCTACCGCGAACTCGCCGAGCGCGTCGATGCGGCGGCGGCCCGCCTGGGTCCCGTGCGGCGCCTCGCGTTGCTGGCCGCTCAGAACGACCTGGATTCGCTGGTTGCCTACCTGGCAGCCGTTTCCTCCGGCCACCCGCTCATCCTGGTTCCCGCGGACAAACCGGGCTCCCTTGACTCCATCGCAGCTGCCTACAGACCCGACGTAGTCCTCCGGTCCGGAGACGGCGCCGGCCGCCCGGCCGTCGAAGAAGTGCGGCCCGGCACATCGCACGAACTCCATCCCGACCTCGCCCTGCTCCTGAGCACCTCGGGATCCACCGGCTCGCCAAAACTCGTGCGCCTCTCGCACGCCAATCTGCAATCGAACGCGGAGTCCATCGCCGAATACCTGGGCATCCGTTCGGAGGACCGTGCAGCCACCACCCTGCCAATGTCCTACTGCTACGGGCTTTCCGTCATCAACAGCCACCTGGCACGCGGTGCCGCGCTGGTGCTCACGGATCTGTCCGTCGTCGACCCGTGCTTCTGGGACCTTTTTGCCGCCCGCGGTGCGACATCCTTTGCAGCAGTCCCCTACACCTTTGAGCTTTTGGACCGCGTCGGTTTCACCGGGATGGATTTGCCGCACCTGCGGTATGTGACGCAGGCCGGCGGGAGGCTCGCCCCAGAGCACGTGCGGGAGTTCTCGCGGCTGGGCCGGCGGCGGGGCTGGGACCTGTTTGTGATGTACGGCGCCACTGAAGCAACGGCCCGAATGGCGTACCTGCCTCCGGAACTGGCAGAAACCACTCCGGAAACCATCGGCATCCCCGTACCGGGCGGCGCGTTCCGGATAGAGCCGGTTCCGGGCCTGGACGACGGCGAGCTCGTGTACACCGGCCCGAACGTGATGCTCGGCTACGCAGAAAGCCCGGAGGACCTCTCAGCGGGCCGGACAGTCACCGAACTTCGGACCGGCGACCTGGCACGGCAGCATCCCACCGGCATCTACGAGATCGTGGGACGGCGGAGCCGGTTCGTCAAGGTGGTCGGGCTGCGGGTGGATCTCGGGCAGGTGGAGCGGATCCTTGCCGGGCTCGGCGTCTCCGGGGCCTGCGCGGGATCCGACGACGGCCTGGTGGTCGCCGTGGAAGGCGACCACGATGAACGGCTGCTGGGCAAGGTCCTCGCGCAACGCCTGGGCCTGCCCCGAGGGTCCGTCGACGTGCACGCCGTGGAGAACCTACCCCGGCTTGGCAGCGGAAAGGTGGACTATCCCGCCATCCTGGAGCTCGCCGCCGAGCGGGCCGCCCCTGCACCCGCAGAGAACGCGTCCGCGTCCGTGCCGGACGAGGGACCGGCGGACGTCCGGCGGATCTTCGCGGAACAGCTGGAACTCGACGACGTCACGGACGACAGCACGTTCGTCACCCTCGGCGGTGACTCGCTGTCCTACGTGGCCGTCTCCGTGCGGCTGGAAAAAGCCCTCGGCGACCTCCCGCCGGACTGGCATGTCCGCACGGTCCGCGAACTCACGAACCCCGAACTCATGAACCCCGGTAAGACCCCGCGGCAAAGGCGTGGGCGGTTCTTTGCCCCGCTGGAAACCGGCATTGTCCTGAGGGCCCTCGCGATCGTGTTCATCGTCAGCACCCACGTTGGCCTTTTCAGCTGGCAGGGCACCGCGCATGTGCTGATGGCCGTCGCCGGGTTCAACTTTGCCCGCTTCCAGCTCGCCGGAGAACGGCTGCCCCGACTTCGCCGCCAGCTGCGCAGCCTCGGCAGGGTTGTTGTCCCCAGCGTCGTCTTCATTGGCGCGGCCTACCTGCTCACCGACCGGTACGGCCTCGCCAACGTCCTGCTCCTCAACGCCATCATCGGTCCGGAAGAGGTGACCACACAGTGGCACTTCTGGTTCGTGGAGGTGTTGGTGTACATCCTTTCCGCGGCAGCCGCCTTGCTGGCCGTTCCTTGGGCGGACCGCGCGGAGCGGCGCTTCCCGTGGACTTTCCCCCTGCTGCTGACCGGGGTCGGGCTGCTGGAACGCTTTGAACTGGTGGACCCCGACGTGCCCAACACCGGGCCGGTACTGTGGCTGTTCGCACTCGGCTGGGCAGCGGCACGTTCGCACGGCCTCCTCCAGCGACTCGCCGTCACCGCAATCACGGTCCTCACGGTCCCGGGCTTCTTTGACAACCCGAACCGTGAGGCGACACTCGCTGCCGGCGTCCTCCTGCTCATCTGGCTCCCCAGCATCCCCGTCCCCGCCCGCCTGCACCGCTTCGTGGGCCTGCTGGCTGCCTCCTCGCTGTACGCCTACCTCACACATTGGCTGGTTTACCCGCTGCTGGTCGGCGTTAGCCCTGCTTTGGCGGTGGTCGCTTCGCTTGCCGCCGGAGTGGCGTACTGGGCGCTTTCAATGCGCGTGATGGCGGCGTTGCGCCGTTGGAAGAAGACCCGGCTCGAGAAGGGACCCCAGGATAATTGTCCTAGGCCGGCGCCTGACCGGAACCAAGGTTCCGGGTGGCGGGGCCCTGGATCACGGTACCGTCGGTGCTGAACCGGGAGCCGTGGCACGGGCAGTCCCAGGTCACGTCGGCCGCGTTGAACTCCACGGTGCAGCCCAGGTGCGTGCAGACGGCCGAGACCGCACTGACCTTTCCGGCGGGGCTGACGTAAACGGCGGTCTTTGCCCCGTCCACGTCCACCACCCTTCCTGAACCCCGGACGAGGTCCGACCGAATGGGAACGGTGGCGCCCGGCTCGGGGGAAGGCGGCGCGACATCCCCGGCAGCGGCCGGCGTGGCGCCTCGTGCGCGGACAGCCCGGGTGCTGTCGAATACCGCCGCCCACGGGTTGCGGGTGCCGCACAGCGTGTCCCGGAGGATCAGGGCGCCCGCCGTTCCATTGGTCAGTCCCCATTTGCGCAGGCCCGTGATCACGTGGACGTGCCGGAAGTCCGGGGACAGGCGGCCGACGTAGGGCAGCCCGTCCGCAGGCATGGCGTCCTGCGTGGACCAGCGGAAGGCGATCTCACCGGCAGCCAGGCGCTCTTGGGCAAATCCGCTGAGCCGCCGGTACCGCTCCGCGGAGTCAACCTGCTCCGAGGCGGGGTGTCCTTCACCGCCGGCAAGGACGTAGCTGACGCCGTCGACGTCGATCGTCAGGATGGAGCGCATCGGCTCGTCCACGCTGAGGAAGGTGGATTCCAAAGGGGCGGCGTCGCTGCGGGCGGCAACGATATACGAGCGGTGCAGGTAGCACCGCTCGTCGAAGGTTCCGTTGTCCCCGAACGGCATATTCGTGGCCACGATGATTTCCTTCGCCCGGACCGAGCCCAGTTCCGTGTCCACCACTGCCGGTGTCCCGTCCCGGAACCCGGTGGCGGGCGAGTCCTCGAAGACAAAGCTGCCATCCCCGTCCACCGCGCGGGCCAGTCCCTGCACGTACCTGAGCGCGTGGAGCTGCGCCTGGTTGTCGAAGCGGACTGCACCCGTGACCGGGAACGGCAGCGGCACCTCGGTAGTGAACGACGCCGGAAGCCCGAACCTCCCGGCGAGCGCCGCTTCCTCCCGGACCAGGGCGAGCGTGCGCTCCGATTCGGCGTAGGTGTAGTTGGATACCCGCCGGAAGCCGCAGTCGATTCCTTCGTTCGCCACCGTGCCTGCCACATGCTCAATCGCGGCTTCGTTGGCCTGTCCGTAGATGCGTGCTGTCTCGGGTCCGTGCCGTCCGGCAAGTTCCGTGTAGGCCAGCCGGTGCAGGGACGTGACCTTGCCGGTCGTATTCCCGGTGACTCCGGTGCCCACCCGGGCCGCTTCCAGCACGGCCACAGCCTGCCCGGCCCGTTTGAGGGCCAGCGCGGCGGTCAGCCCGGCTATCCCGCCACCGATCACAGCCACATCAACGTCGATGGCCTCGCTGAGGGCGGCGTACTGCGTCGGTCCGCCGGTGGCCGCCCACAGGGAACCCAGCCTGCCTGCAAGCTGCTCAGTCACTGATGGTCCCGCCTTCGTAGTTGGCTTCCCCAACTAGTACGCTTCCGGACGCCGGGCGGTCAATGGGCGAAGGTCAGTCCCCGGCGGTCTTCGCGGCCTTGGCAGCGGCCTTGGCGGCCTGCTTGCTGGCGCGCACCTTGACCAGCGACTCCGGATCCACAATGTCCGCCACGGACAGGTAGGCGTCTTCCTGGCCGTAGTGGCCGGCCGCTTCGCGCCAGCCATCAGCTGTGAGTCCGCACTGCTTCCCCAGCAGCGCAAGGAAGATCTTCGCCTTTTGCTCGCCGAATCCGGGCAGGGCCTTCAACCGGCGCAGCACCTCCGGCCCGTCGGGGTCACCCTGCGTCCAGATGGCCGTGGCGTCCCCGTTCCAATCCTGGTGAACGGTCTCCGCGAGCGCCTGGACGCGGCCAGCCATGGAGCCGGGGAAGCGGTGCACGGCCGGGCGCTCCTTGAACATCTCGACGAATTCCTGCGGGTCGTACCCGGCGATCGCCGCAGGGTCCATGGAACCGATCCGCGTCCGGATCTTTTCAGGTCCGGCAAACGCCGACTCCATGGTCACCTGCTGGTCAAGCAGCATTCCGGTGAGCAGCGCGAACGCGTCATCGCTGAGTAGCTTGTCCGCCGCGGGGTCCCCTGTGATGTGCAGTTCCATGCGTCCTATCCTGCCACCCGCTCCGGCATGCGTCATGGGGTGCGTCGCGGGCCGCCCGGCGGGCAAGCTATGCGGCCGTTGAAGCGCCTTTCAACCGTCCGCGCCATACCGCAACGCCCCACACCGCCAGCAGGCCGGCCACCAGCAGCAGTCCGGCCTCGCCCAGGTCCACGGCGCCCAGCCAGGTGGTGAGGGGATCCTCCAGGCCAAAGGCCGCATTGAAGAAGCCGCCCAGGGTGATGGCTGAAATGAACAGTGCGGACACGGCAGAGATCCCGGTGATCAGGGCGTTGAACCCGAGTTTGCGCTGCGGATTGTGGATGGCTGACCGGTACATCCGCATCATGGCGACACCGTTGACCGTGTCGCACAAGGTCATGGCCGCGGTGAACGCCAGCGGCAGCGCCAGCAGTGCCAGCGGAGAGACTCCGGCGAGGGATGCCGCCGTCGCCATCACCAGCAGCCCGATGGTGGTGGCGGTATCGAAACCCAGTCCGAACAGGAAGCCGATCACGTAGATGTTGCGCGGCCGCTGGACACTGGACAGCGGTTTGGCCAGCAGGCGTGCCACGAATCCCTTCGCGTCAAGGTCTCCCTCCCGCAGCTCGCCGCCGCCCTGCACGTTCCGGTAGGCCTGCGCTGCCTGCAGGAACGCCGAGCCGTTGAACAGGCCCATGGCCAGCAGGAACAGCCCGGAGACGCCGCTGCCGATCAGGCCCAGCACCAGGTTTCCGGTGGTGCCGTCCTCCATGAACTGGCCCGCCATGGCGGCGCCGCCCACCACCAGGACTCCGGCGAGGATCACCACCGAGCTGTGGCCCAGGCTGAACGCGAACCCGACGCTCACGGGGTCCTTGTGCTGGGCCACGAACTTCCGCGTCGAATTGTCGATCGCAGCGAGGTGGTCCCAGTCGTAACTGTGTTTGATGCCCGCCAGGTACGCGGTGAGCACCAGCCCCAGCCCCAACCCCAGCGGTTGCACGGCACCCGCCGAACTGACAAGCAACAGTACGACGGCGGAAAGATGCAGCGCGGCCACCGCACCAAAGGCGAAGAGCAGCCGGGTCCGGAGCGGCAACTGCTCCCGCTCCCGGTACATCGCGGCGAACCCGGTCAGCGTGGCCATCAGTATTTCCTCAGGTTCAGGGGAGCCTGCCCGTACCAGCGCTCCCGCAGCGCGGCGGTGCAGGCGCCCAGCAAACGGTTGAGTTCCTCCGTCGAGTTGGAGAGCGACCGCAGCACCAGGCCGGTGGTCCCGCCGACGGATGCAGTCAGTGACACTCCGGTGCAGGCATCGTGCCCCGCAGTCAGCGCGTGGAGCTCGTCGGCCAGTGCCTGGTCCACCCGGGCGTCCACCACTACCAGCGAACCCAGGTGGCTGTAGCCCTCCATGAAGCCCATGCCGGTGACGTCGTTGAGGGGCGGCCGGATCAACAGGTTGTCGAGGGCCAGGAGCCCGGTACCCTCGGGGGTCTCCACCCGGATCTCATTACGGAGCCGCAGTTCCTCGTACCGGAACGACGACCCGTCGGGAGACCACCCCGGCGTGACCACTTCCGCCATCACCAGGCTCGACGACGGCCGCACGGTGATGCGGGTGTTCTGCCGGTAGCTGGCCTCCCGGTACGCGATCAGCTGGTCCGGGGCCAGCTCCAACAGTGCCCCCTCCCCCAGCCGCAGGCTCATCCGCTGTTCGGCAAAGGACCCGGGAGTCCGGTAGATCTTCGTGGCGGACTGGGTGGTCAGCAGGAGCTTCGCCCCGTCCCCAACCTCCACGTCAATGACGTAAAGATCGGCCCCAAGGTAGGCCCCGCCCGGATTCACGAGGACATAACAAACCTGCCCGGAGTCATCCAAGTAGTGGGGCCGTAGGATCCGCAAGGCGCCCCGATGGTACTGATGCGCGGCCACGGAGCGTCCGGCACGGTCAGCGATAACGAGCTCGAGCTCCCCCATCGGTGCGCAAACCGCGGCAGGAACGGCCGCCGTCGTGCTCATTGCGCCAGGTCGAGCATCAGGACGTCGCGCCGCACCCATTCGATGACTGCGTCGAGGCCTTCGTCTGTCTTCAGGTTGGTGAAGCAGAACGGCTTCTCTCCCCGGAATTCCTTCGAATCGCGCTCCATCACCGAGAGGTCCGCGCCGACGTGCGGGGCGAGGTCGGTTTTGTTGATGATGAAGAGGTCCGACTTGATCATGCCCTGGCCGGCTTTGCGCGGGATCTTCTCGCCCTGGGCCACGTCGATGATGTAGATCGAAAAATCCACCAGTTCGGGGCTGAATGTGGCGGAGAGGTTGTCGCCGCCGGATTCCACGAAGATGACCTGCAGGTCCGGGTGGCGCTTCTTGAGCTCCTCGATGGCCGCGGTGTTCATGGACGTGTCCTCGCGGATGGCCGTGTGCGGGCAGCCGCCGGTTTCGACGCCGATGATCCGGTCCTCGGGCAGGATGCCGTTGGCGGCCAGGATCTTGGCGTCCTCGATAGTGTAAATGTCGTTGGTGATGGCGGCCATGGAGATCTCGCGGCTCATGTGCCGGGTCAGCCGCTCCACGAGCTGCGTTTTGCCGGCGCCAACCGGTCCGCCGATGCCGATTTTGATGGGTTCAGACATGGTGTCCTCCTGCTAGCTCATGAACATGCGCGCACGCTGACGCTCGTGCCGCATCTGCGAAATTTCCAGTCCGGGGCTGACTGCCCCGAAGTCGTCCTGCGCAAGGCGGCCGATCCGTTCGACGGCGGCAGCGACGTCGTCGGCCGCTTTCCGCAGCAGCCGCTGGCCGGCGTTCTGCCCCAGCGGGATGGCGCGGACGGCGTTCTGGGTCAGCGACGTGACGGCGGCGAAAAGGTACGCGGCGAGCGCTTCTGCGAGCGGCACCCCAAGGGAACGGGCGACGACGGCGAACGCCAGCGGCTGATGGCCGGCGGCCCGGCCCGCACCCACCAGCGCCCGGTAGTCGGCCAGCTCCGGGGAAGGGAACACCTCGGAGCCGATCTCCAGCAGCCGGGTGCCCATCTTGGTGCTCGCCTCCCGCAACTGACGCGGGAGGAGCTGCGCCGTGAGCAGTGCGTCCAGTTCCGCAACGGAACCGTCGTCATAGAAGAAGCGGATTGCCAGGCCGTCGGAGTACGTGAGCTGCTGCCCCACGAACGCGGACAGCCACACCCCGAAGGACGCCTCATCGTGGACCAGGCCGCGCTCAATGTAGGTCTCGAAGCCAAGCGAGTGCGCAAACGCCCCGGTGGGCAACGCGGAGTCGGTCAGCTGCTGCAGCGCGAGCTGGTAGCTAGTGGCTGTGTTCGGCATGGCGGAAGGGGACGGGCATCACGCGTTCCTGGCGGTCGTAGGGCACACCGACGTGCTTGAGGTAGTCCTCCACGGTGTGGTCGTACTGGCACACCATGACCTCGGCCGCATATTCGGAACCGGCGTCGAAGAACTGCGCCTGCAGGTGCCGGTTGCCGAGCGAGTGCGCCACCACGCCCATTTCGTGGATGGTCCGGGGCGCCACCACCAGGACGTCGGTGGGCAGCACGGACACCACGATCATGTTGGTTTCGGCCACGTGCAGGATGTCGCCGTCGCGCAGGTCCCCGGAACCGGCGGGCAGCCGGATGCCGAGTTCCTTGCCGTGGTCCGTGGTGACGCGCTGGATCCGCTTCACCAGCTGGGCGCTGGGCAGCACCACTTTTTCCTGGTGCAGCCCGGCGAAGGCTCCGGCCTCCGAGGCAGGGAGCTCGTGCAGGTTGCCGAGGATATTCTCGATGATCACGTGGGGGCTCCGGGGGTCGGGATCTTAGAAGAGGAAGTAGCGCTGGGCCATGGGCAGAACGTCCGCCGGTTCACACGTGACGTCCTCGCCGTCCACCGTCACATTGTACGTTTCCGGGTCCACCTGGATGTCCGGCGTGGCGTCGTTGAACTTGAGGTCCGCCTTGGACAGCGTGCGGATCCCGGACACAGGCCGGATGACCTTCTGCAGGCCCAGCTCCTCCGGCACCCCGGCGTCGATGGCGGCCTGGGACAGGAAGGTGATGGAGGACTGCTGCACCGCCTTGCCGAACGCTGCGAACATGGGGCGCATGGTGCGCGGCTGCGGGGTGGGGATCGAGGCGTTGGCGTCGCCCATGAGTGCGTAAGCGATCTGGCCGCCTTTGAGCACCAGTTCCGGCTTCACCCCGAAGAACGCGGGGTCCCAGAGCACCAGGTCCGCGAACTTGCCTTCCTCCACCGAGCCGATGGAGTCGGCCATGCCCTGCGCGATGGCGGCGTTGATGGAGTACTTCGCCACGTAGCGCTTGATCCGGAAGTTGTCGCTGTCCGCACCGGAACCGCTGGGCGCACCGTGCTCACGCCCGGCAGGGTCCTTCAGCACGCCGCGCTGCTTCTTCATCTTGTCCGCCACCTGCCAGGTGCGGGTGATCACCTCCCCCACCCGGCCCATGGCCTGGGAATCGGAGGACGTGATGGCGAAGATGCCCAGGTCCTGCAGGACATCTTCCGCGGCGATGGTTTCGGCACGGATGCGGGAATCGGCGAACGCCACGTCTTCCGGGATGTCCGGGTTGAGGTGGTGGCACACCATGAGCATGTCCAGGTGCTCTTCGATGGTGTTGCGTGTGTACGGCAGCGTGGGGTTGGTGGAGGCGGGCAGCACGTTGGGCAGCCCGGCGATCTTGATGATGTCCGGGGCGTGCCCGCCGCCGGCGCCCTCGGTGTGGAAGGTGTGGATGACCCGGCCGGCGATGGCCCGGATGGTGTCCTCCACGAAGCCGCATTCATTGAGGGTGTCGGTGTGGATGGCCACCTGGACGTCGTATTCGTCCGCCACTTTCAGGGAGTTGTCGATCGAGGACGTGGTGGAACCCCAGTCCTCATGGACCTTGAGTCCGATGGCGCCGGCCCGGATCTGCTCGGCCAGCGGTTCGACGGCCGAGGCGTGGCCCTTGCCGAACAGCCCGATGTTGATGGGCATTCCCTCGGTGGCCTGCAGCATCCGCTGGATGTGCCATTTTCCGGGCGTGACGGTGGTGGCCTTGGTGCCTTCCGCCGGCCCGGTTCCGCCGCCCACCATGGTGGTCACGCCGCTGGTGAGCGCGGTGGGCACCTGGTCCGGGGAGATGAAGTGGATGTGCGTGTCCACACCACCGGCGGTGAGGATCTTGCGCTCCCCGGCGATGATCTCGGTGCTGGCGCCGATCACGATGTCCACGCCGTCGGTGATCTGCGGGTTGCCGGCCTTGCCGATCTTGAAGATGTGGCCGTCCCTGATCGCGACGTCCGCTTTGTAGATGCCGGTGTAGTCCAGGATGACGGCATTGGTGATGACCGTGTCCGGCACGTCTTCTTCCCGGACCGCCTGGCCGTTCTGGCCCATGCCGTCGCGGATCACCTTGCCGCCGCCGAACACCACTTCCTCGCCGTAGACGGTGAGGTCCTTTTCGATCTCAAGGAACAGTTCGGTGTCCGCGAGGCGGATGGAGTCGCCCGTCGTCGGGCCGTAGAGGTCCGCGTACTGCCTGCGGGTCAGGTCGAAGCTCACTTGGCTACCGCCTTTCCTGCTTTGGGATCAGCCGGGGCCAGCGTGCCGTTGACCGCGTTGCTAAGGCCGTACACCTCGCGGCTGCCCGCCAGCTCGATCAGCCGGACGGTCTTGCTGTCCCCCGGTTCAAACCGGGCCGCAGTGCCCGCCGGAATGTCCAGCCGGCGGCCATAGGCAGCGGCGCGGTCAAACTCAAGGGCGGCGTTCGCTTCAGCGAAGTGGTAGTGCGAGCCCACCTGAACGGGCCGGTCACCGGTGTTAACAACGACGACGTCGATCGCGTCGCGTCCGGCGTTGATCACCACGGGCGTGGATCCGAGAACATACTCGCCTGGAATCATGGCCTGCCCTACCGGATCGGATCGTGGACAGTGACGAGCTTGGTGCCGTCCGGGAACGTGGCTTCGATCTGGACGTCGTGGATCATTTCCGGCACGCCCTCCATCACGTCGTCCCGGGTCAGCAGCGTGGTGCCGTAACTCATGAGGTCGGCGACGGTCCGGCCATCCCGGGCGCCCTCGATCAGCTCGTAGCTGATGACTGCCACGGATTCAGGGAAGTTCAGCTTCAGGCCGCGGGCCTGGCGGCGCCGGGCAAGGTCTGCGGCGACCACGATCATGAGCTTTTCCTGCTCACGGGGCATCAGGTGCATCGAAAATCCCTTCAACGTACTGCTTGTGTAACCACAGTAGGCCGGTCACGTTTCCGTGAGATTTCCGGGGCCCGTCTCCCGGTTCAGGGACAGCGGGAGACGGCGTGGCGGCCCTTAGCCTTCGCAATCAACGCAATAGGCGTGACCGTTCTTTTCGCGGGCGATCTGGGACCGGTGCCGGACCAGGAAGCAGGAGTAGCAGGTGAATTCATCCTGCGCCTGGGGGATAACCTGGACCACCAGTTCCTCGGCGACGAACTCGCCGCCGGGGACCATGCCGTCGTCCAATGCGTCTGTCTCATCCAGTTCCCGGACAACGCTTCGCGCGTCGGGTGCGTTGGCGGACTGGAGCGCCTCCAGGGAGTTCTCCTGGGATTCCTTGACGTCGGATCGTACTTCGTCGTAATCGGTTGCCACTTTGGGTGTTTCTCTTTTCTGATGTTCTTGCCCTGACGGGAATGCAACCTACACCATCGCACCCTTATTCCCGATACACCACAACGAACTAAGTCGAAGTGGTGTAATGTTCGGCACGCTCCGGCACGAAATCAGGTGGCGGGCGCTGCGCGCTCAGCTCGCGGGGGCCCGTGATGCCCTGCGAACGCGCCTCGTCTGCCTGCGGTTTTGAAGCGGGGTGGCTTTGAAGCGGGGTTAATTGTCCGGGGTTTTTTGTCGGTGCCTGCTGGCATGCTGTGGGTATGGACGGCAAAGCAGTGGCGGAGACGTTGGAGGGCATGGCGGCCTCCCTTTCTGCCTTGGCTGCGTTCGCCGGTCGCGTGGCCGGACGCGCGGCCTCGAGTCCCAATCCTCTTCGGGACGAAGCGGACGCGTGCCTGGACGGCATGGCTGAGGCGGGCAGCATGGAAGCCATGCTGGCCGCGCTGAAAGTGCACTTCGCCGCCGGGTACGCGTCCGCAGCCGCGGCCATGGCGGCCCCGGCCGTTTCCCCGCAGGAGCGCACGGCCCGGGACATGGCAGTGACAGCGGAGGTGGCGTGTGCCCTGACGGTGAGTGAACGATCGGCAGCGGCGTTACTGGCGGACTCAGTCACCCTGACCACCCGGTTGCCCCTGACGCTGTCCGCGCTGCGGGCCGGGGGCATTTCGTGGCAGCATGCGCGGGTGATGTGTGATGAAACATCCGGTCTTGACCCGGTCGCGGCTGCTGCCCTGGAGGGGCATTTCCTGGACCCCGAAGCTCCTTTTGCTGCGCGGGGCTGCCCGGCCGGGGAGCTGGTGCCGGGCAGGTTCCGGGCCAAGGCGCGGAGCTGGCGTGAGCGGCACCATCCGGTAAGTATCGAAGCGCGCCACCGCAAGGGCGTGGAGGACCGTCGGCTGGACTATGCCCCGGACCGGGACGGGATGGCCTGGCTCTCGGCCTACGTGAGTGCGGACGTGGCGGCGGGTGTGTGGGCCCGTGCGACGGAAGCGGCGCGTGCCCTGCAGGGGCCGGCCGAGTCCCGGACCCTGACCCAGCTCCGCGCGGACGTCGCCGCTGACTGGCTCATCGCCGGCGTCGCCGAGGGTGTTCCGTCGCCGAAGGCACAGGTGTTGGTGACCGTGCCGGTGTTCTCGCTTCTGGGCGCCGGGACGGAACCGGCCACCCTGGACGGGTACGGTCCGGTTCCGCCGGGCATGGCCCGCCGGCTTGTCGCCGATGGCGCCGGATCGTTCCTGCGTGTGCTGACCGATCCGCGCAGCGGGGCGCCGCTGGAGATCGGACGCAGCAGCTACCGGGTCCCGAAGGCGATGCGCCAATGGCTGCGGCTTCGGGACGGCCGCTGCCCTTTTCCCGGCTGCACCAACCACTCCCTGGACAACGAAGCGGACCACCTGCTGGCCTGGTCCGACGGTGGCGGCACCGGCATCACCAACCTGGGCCAGCCATGCCGGAAGCACCACCGGCTCAAACACACCACAGCCTGGCGGCCGATCGGCGCCACCCGGGACCAGCCACCGGGCTGGATCTCACCCGCAGGACGCTCCTACCCCAGCGAACAACAGGACTGGGAACCACCCCACTGGCCCGACGCACTAACCGCCGCCCACGGCCCCGCGGACCACGACGGCCACACAAGCGAGGACCCCGGGTGGGAACCGGAGTGGGAACCACCCGACTGGCCCGAAGCACTTGCCGGTGTAGACGGCGCCACCCCTGCCCCCGGCCCCGGAAAGACCCGGCCACCACCACCGGTGGACCCCTTCCCTGACTGGGCCCTATTCACCGCGGCCTAGGATCCACCCTTGCCTCTGCTGCCCGGCCATCCGTGGCGAGTAGTCAACGCTCTGGGGGTCACGATTGTGGATGCGCGCTGCTGTCTGCATCCGTCGCCTGCCGGTGCCGGCGGATCCGCCATGTGACCAGCACGCCGACTGCCACTGCGGCAACAACGATGGCGGCAGCACTTCCGGCGGTGTGTGCCACCTCGTCGTACAGGTTCCCGGCAAGGTATCCGAGGGTCACGAACAGGCTCCCCCACAGCACGCCGCCGGTGATGTTCCACAGCGCGAAGCGCCGGTAGGGCATGCCGCTCAACCCGGCCAGTGCCGGCATCACTGCGCGGAAGAAGGCGGTGAACCGGCCAAGGAAGATGGCCGGGCCGCCCCGCCGCTTCAGGAACTCCTGGGCTTTCTCCAGTTGGGGGCGCTTCCGGTCATAGGTCTTGAGCGACATCAGCCGGGGGCCCAGGTGCTTGCCGATTTCATACCCCACCGTGTCGCCCAGGATCGCGGCGGAGACCACCACGGCAATCATCACCGCGAGCGGGATGCTGCCCTTGCCGGCGATCACACCTCCCACCACCGCCGCGGTTTCGCCGGGAATGACGAAGCCGATGAAGAGGGCGTCCTCGGCGAAAACGAGCGCGAACACAACACAGGCCACCAGTACCGGGCTGGCGTTGAGGAGTCCGTCGAAGAATGCCTGCATCAGCAACAGTCTGGCAGTAGGGACGGGCTGCCGTCAGCCCTTCACGTCCCCGCGTCTCCTATGCTGGGGCCATGGACGCCTCGCAGCAGTTGGGCAGTAAGCCGATTCTCACCCTGACGGTGAATCCGGCCTTGGACATCAGCACCTCAACCGAACAGGTCAGCAGCGGCCACAAGCTCAGGTGCGGCGCGAGCCGCCTCGACCCGGGCGGCGGCGGTATCAACGTGGCGAGGGTAATCCAGCGACTGGGCGGACAAACCCTGGCGGTATACACGGCAGGCGGGCCCACGGGGGAAGCCTACCGGCGGCTGATCGAAGCGGAGCGCATCCCGACGCTGGCGGTCCCCATCCACGGGAGCACCCGCCAGGACTTCACCGTTGATGAGACGTCCACCGGCAAACAGTTCCGGTTCGTTCTCCAGGGCCCGGAACTCAGGGAACCGGAGTGGCAGTCCTGCCTGGACATTGTTGCCGCGTCCATGCCGGCGGGCGGCTATGTGGTGGCCAGCGGCAGCCTTCCGCCGGGAGTTCCGGACGACTTCTATGCGCGGGTTGCCCGCTTGGCGCGGCAGTCCGGTGCCCACTGCGTCGTTGACGCCTCCGGGCCGGCACTCACCCAGGCGCTGGCCGCGGGAGTGTTCATGGTCAAGCCGAGCCTGCGCGAACTGGGGGCGCATTTCGGCGCCGCCCTCGACAGTGAGCAGAGCCAGGTGGACGCCGCATCCGCCCTCGTGGCTGACGGGGCAGCGGAACACGTCGCCCTGACGCTCGGCGGGTCCGGAGCCCTGCTCGCGTCGAAATCCGGCCTCATCCGTCTCACCGTGCCGAACGTGCCGGTGGTCAGTACGGTGGGGGCCGGGGACAGTTTCCTCGCCGCTTTTGTGCTCCGGCTCGCCCAAGGGCGCCCGCTTGAAGCGGCTTTCCGGGCCGCAGTGGCCGCCGGAAGCGCCACGGTCATGACGCCTGCCACCGAACTGTGCCACCGGGCCGACGTGGAACGCCTGGAGGCTGAACTCGCCAACACAGCGACCTGACCGGCCACGGGGGTCCTGCGCGCCCTGGCACCGCAGCCGGAACCTGTCCACGTGTAGGTGGTCTGCATCGGGAAAGGTCCCTGGCCAAAGGCAAAAGGGCGGCGGCAACCCCTCCGGGTTGCCGCCGCCACGCGGTTGACGACTGTTGCCGGCGGTTACACCACGGCTACGGGCTCTTTGACCTTCAGGGGCTCAATCTTGCCCATGACAAAGAGGTAGTTGGCGGCACCCACGAGCGAGATTGCTCCGATGACCGCCAGCGGGGCGACGAAGGAACCGGTCTGGTCCACCAGCACGCCGATCAGGATCGGGGTGAAGATTCCGGCCAGGTTGGAGGCGAAGTTCTGCAGTCCGCCGATGGATCCGACGTGCTTGGAGCTCGGGGCAACGTCCGCCGGCAGCGACCAGATGCCGGTCGCGGCGACGGTGAGGCTTGAGTAAGCAACGGAAAGCAGCGCCAGGGCCATCCAGGCTTCCGGCACGAGGGCGGCGAACATGATGACGGAGCCGCCTGCGAGGCCGCCCGCGATGGCGGTTTTGCGGACCTTGGTGACGGATGCTCCGGCCCGGACTGCGCGGTCCGCCAGGTATCCGCCCAGCCAGCCGCACAGCACCGCGCAGATGCCGGGGATGGCACCGAAGAAGCCCAGCTTGAGCAGGTCGAATCCGCGTTCCTTCACGAGGTAGCTCGGGAAGAAGGTGATGAAGAAGTAGATGGCGCTGTTCAGGCAGAAGAAGCCGAACATCATGCTCAGGATGGTGCGGTACTTGAAGAGCGAGCGCCAAGGGAGCTTGGCGGCGTTGGCGTCGTCGCTGCCTTCGCCGCGGGCGCCGCCTTCTTCGATGTACGCCACTTCGGCGGCGTTGGCGCCGGGGTGCTCCTGGGGGCTGCGGTACACCTTCCACCAGACGGCTGCCCAGATCACGCCGGCGATGCCGATGATGATGAACACTGCGTGCCACGAGGTCAGCGCCACGATCAGGGTAACGATGGGAAGCGCAATCACGGCCCCCACGCGGGAACCCGAGTCCCAGATGCTCGTGGCAAAAGCCCGCTCACGGACGGGGAACCAGGTGGCCACCACCTTGGCGGCAGTGCTGGGTGCGGGGCTTTCGCCGACACCCAGGAGGAAGCGGGCCGCGAACAGCGACCAGAAGTTCGTCGCGGCGGCGGTCACCATGGTGAAGACGGACCACCAGAGTGCTGCCAAGGAGAACGACCTGCGGGGTCCGACTTTATCCACGTACCAACCGGCCGCCAGCTGGCAGAAGTCGTAGGCCCAGAAGAAGGCCGCAAAGATCAGGCCCTGCTGGGTGGCGGTCAGTTCGAAGTCCTTGCCCATGAAGGGCAGGGCAACACTGAGGCTGGAGCGGTCCAGGTAGTTGATGCTCAGCCCGATGAAGGCAAGCCAGATGATGACCCAGCGCTTCCGGGTCATCATGCGGGGATTTTTTGGGGATGACGTACTGGCAACTTTACTTCCGAGCGCAGTCATGTGGTCTCCTTCGACGTGAACATGGCTTCGGGCGCTTGTGGCGCCGGGGGAAGACACCGAAGATATCGATGCCAAAATCATATAGGAATCTGGTTAATCATATAGAAAATGTGATCCGGATCAAGCCCCCCTCGAAATCACCCGAAACAGCTCTCCGCCGGAGCGACTGATGGCCCGGTGGAATATGATTCCCCCAGCGACTCCCACCCGAACAACACACCCAACCAGCACTAAGAGGTCAGCGCGTGCCCCCACGTCAGTCTTCCGATATCTCCCGCGGCAAAGCGGCCGTCAGCGATGTGTATACGTCCATGCGCGCCTCCATCCTCGAAGGCGAAATCGCACCCGGCACCCGGATCAACATCGATGCCGTCTCGCGGAACCTGGGCGTATCGCAGACGCCGGTGCGCGAAGTGCTGCAGCGGCTCGAAGGCGACAACCTGGTGGTCTACAACCCCGGCCGGGGCTACAGCACCACGCCGCTGCTGGATCTGGCCGAACTCCGCTCCCTCTTCGAGTTCCGGCTGCTGGTGGAGCCCTGGGCGGCACGTTCGGCAGCCGTCGACCGGCTGGCCAATCCCTCCGCCGCGCTCGAGAAGGAAATTACGGCGTTCCGCGGCGCCATGACGTCCGCAGGTGATCTGCGGCAGGACCTGGTGGCCCATGACACCCGCTTCCACGACACGATCCTGGCCGCCGCCGGCAACACCGTAGTCCGCCACGCCTTCGCCCAGACGCACTGCCACCTGCACACCTTCCGCCTCTACCCGGCCGACGTCGACGGCGCCATCACCGTCGCGGAACACTCGGCCGTCCGCGAAGCCATCAAGGCATGCCAGCCCGAACAGGCCGAAGCGGCCATGGCGGAGCACATCCGGAACTCGTTTGCCCGCTTCGCCCAGGCCTTCGAAGGCCACGCAGACCTCGCACCGCTCGAGGACGGCGGCCCGCCCAGGCGGCACATCGTGGATTAGCTCCAGAGCCCCGGCCCCTCGGCCGGGGCTCTTTTTTGTCATCGGCGCTTGATCTGGATCACAGCTCCTATATGATTATGGAAATTCATATAGGAAATCACTCCACCCTTTCAGATCAATCCGAGAGAAGAGATCCATGCCTTCCATCACTTCCATCACCACCCAGGACGTCCGCTTTCCCACGTCCCTGGAGCTCGATGGGTCCGACGCGGTCAATGTTGACCCCGACTACTCCGCCGCCTATGTCGTCATCCGCACCGATGCGGGCGATGAGGGCCACGGCTTTGTGTTCAGCTGCGGCCGCGGCAGCGAAATCCTCACGGCGGCCATCAACTCGTACGCTGAGCTGCTTCGGGGCCGGGACATTGACGAACTGATCTACGACCTCGGCAGCGCCTCCAAGCGACTCATCCACGACTCGCAGCTCCGCTGGCTCGGCCCGGAAAAGGGCGTCACCCAGATGGCGGCCGGCGCGCTGGTCAGCGCGCTCTGGGACATCCGCGCCCGCCGCGAAAACAAGCCGCTCTGGCTGCTCCTGAGCGAAATGTCCCCGGAAGAGATCGTGGACGTCGTGGACTTCACCCACATCCGCGACGCCCTGAACCCGCAGCAGGCGCTGGACATCCTCCGGGCAGGCCAGGACGGCAAGTCCGCACGGATCGCCTCCCTCAGGACGGATGGCTACCCCGCCTACACCACCTCGCCGGGGTGGCTGGGCTACAGCGATGAGAAGCTCGTCCGGCTCAGCAAGGAGGCCGCCGCCGCCGGCTTCTCCATGATCAAGCTCAAGGTGGGCGGCGACATCGCTGACGACCGCCGCCGCATGGCCCTCGCCCGGCAGGCGGTGGGCAACCTGCCCATCGCCATCGACGCCAACCAGCGCTGGGAAGTGTCCGAGGCGATTGAATGGGTCAACCAGCTGGCCGAGTTCAATCCCTACTGGATCGAAGAGCCCACCAGCACCGACGACATCCTGGGCCATGCGGACATCCGGAAGGGAGTAGCCCCGGTCCGCGTCGCCACCGGCGAGGCCGTAGCCAGCCGCATTGTGTTCAAGCAGCTGCTGCAGGCAGGGGCCATCGACGTCCTGCAGCTGGATTCCACCCGGGTGGGCGGCGTCAACGAGAACATCGCCAACCTGCTACTCGCCGCCAAGTTCGGCGTCCCGGTCTGCCCGCATGCCGGCGGCGTTGGCCTGTGCGAACTGGTCCAGCACTTCTCCTTCTTCGACTACGCCGCCATCACCGGAAGCCAGGACGGCCGCATGATCGAATACGTGGACCACCTGCACGAACACTTCGCCGAACCGGTGCGGATCGTTGGGGGACGCTATGCCGCCCCGGAACGCCCGGGCACCGGGGCCGAGATGCTCAGCGCTTCCCGGACGCGCTGGGAATTCCCCTCCGGCCCGGGGTGGCTTGAAGTGGGCAACCGTGCCGCCGTCACCGGCGCGAGCCTTGCACCTGCCGGGGCCGGCCGATGAATACCACCGCCGGCCAGCTGAACGCATCCGTAGAGGCCGCCCACGCAGCCTTCGAGAAAGCCCGCCTGGCAGGTCCCGGAACACGGGCGTCCTGGCTTGAAGCGGTGGCCGCAGGCCTGGAAGGCGACGCCGCGGCACTCGTGGAGGTCGCGGCCGCGGAGACCCATCTCGCCGAACCCCGGCTCCAGGGCGAGCTGAAGCGCACTGTCTTCCAGCTCAGGCTCTTCGCCGACGAGATCCGCCGCGGCGAGCACTTCGACGCGACGATCGACCATGACGATGCCGCCTGGGGCATGGGACCCCGGCCCGACCTCCGCCGCTACAACGTGCCGCTCGGCGTGGTGGGCGTCTTCGGGGCGTCCAACTTCCCCTTCGCCTTCAGCGTGATGGGCGGTGACTCCGCGTCTGCCCTGGCGGCCGGCTGCGCCGTCGTCCACAAGGCGCACGACGGACACCAGGAACTTGCGGTCCGCACCGCCGAAACGGTGACCGCGGCTCTCGAGGGCGCCGGGGCGCCGTCGGGCCTCTTCTCCCTGGTCACCGGCCGCCAGGCTGCGGAGGCACTGGTTGACCACCCGCTGGTGAAGGCCATCGGGTTCACGGGTTCGACGGCGGGCGGCCGGGCTTTGTTCGACCGTGCAGCTGCGCGGCCCGAACCGATCCCGTTCTTTGGCGAACTGGGCGGCATCAATGCCGTCTTCGTCACCGGCAACGCCTGGTCCGCACGCCGCGCGGAGATCCTGGGCGGCTACGCCGGCTCCTTCACGCTGGGAATGGGTCAGTTCTGCACCAAGCCGGGCGTGCTCTTCATCCCCGCCGGGCACACTGACGAGGTCCGGGACAGCCTCCGGAACGCCCTCGCGGACTTCGCTCCGGCGCAGCTGCTCAGCGAACGGCTGCACGAAGGGTTCCGGCAGGCAGTTGCCGGGCTGCGGGACACGGCAGGCGTGCAGGTGCTGGTGGACGGCGATTTCGCTGAGGCGCCGGCACCCACGGTGTTGCTGACCACGGCCGACGCCGTCCGCCGGGACCCCGGCATCCTCCGCCAGGAAATGTTCGGGCCGGCCAGCCTGGTGGTGGAGTACAGCGACGACTCCGAACTCGCCGCCCTGGCCGGGCTCCTGGAAGGCCAGCTGACCACCACCCTGCAGGCCGAACCGGAGGACGACGTCGCCGAACTTGCCGGCAGGCTCGCGGACATCAGCGGGCGCCTGCTCTGGAACGGCTGGCCAACGGGGGTGACCGTCAGTTACGCCCAGCACCACGGCGGGCCGTACCCGGCCACGACGTCGGGCACCACCTCCGTGGGGACGGCCGCCATCCGGCGGTTCCTGCGGCCGGTGGCCTTCCAGTCTTTTCCGGAGCAGCGGCTGCCGGAGCCGTTGCGGGATGCGAACCCGTGGAACGTCCCGCAAAGGGTCGACGGCGCCTGGCGGCGGCCGTCCGCACGGCCGGACGGCCAGCTGTGACGGCGCTGCCGGCGCGGGTCGCCGCAGTCCTTCCGGAGGATGCGGAGGACGCGCTCCTCATCGGCCGTCTCTGGGATGTGGAAACCTCCGGTCCGCGGGTCGTGGGGGTGCGGGGCGGCGATGTGTTCGACCTGCAGCATCTCGCCGGCACGGTGTCGGAGCTGATGGAACGCCCGGAGCCCGCGGCGGAGGTCCGTGCAGCCATGACGGAGGCTCGGTGGAAGACGGCGGACGTCGTCAGCGCCTCGCTGGCGCAGGACACAACGCGTCCGCACCTGCTGGCGCCCGTTGACCTCCAGGTCATCAAGGCCTGCGGGGTGACGTTCGTGGACAGCATGATCGAGCGCGTCATCGAGGAGCGCTGCGGCGGGGATGCAGGCCGGGCCACCGAGATGCGTGAACTTGTGGGCAAGGCGCTGGGCGGCAGCATCGGCGAGGTCCGGCCGGGCTCCCCCGAGGCCGCCGAAGCCAAGCGGATACTGATCGCCGAAGGGCTGTGGTCGCAGTACCTCGAGGTGGGCATCGGCCCCGACCCCGAGGTCTTCACCAAGGCGCCCGTGCTGTCCTCCGTCGGCCTGGGTGCCGGTGTCGGAATTCCTGCGTTCTCTTCCTGGAACAACCCGGAGCCGGAGCTCGTGCTGATCGCCACCTCCGCGGGCAAGGTGGTGGGTGCGACACTCGGCAATGACGTGAACCTCCGCGACGTTGAAGGGCGGAGCGCCCTGTTGTTGGGCAAGGCCAAGGACAACAACGCCTCCAGCGCCCTGGGGCCGCTGATCCGGCTGTTCGACGGCGGGTTCACCCTCGAGACCCTGCGGCAGGAAGAGATCCTGCTCCGGGTGGAGGGTACGGACGGGTACCAGCTCGAAGGTCGGAACACGGTGGCCCGGATCAGCCGTCCATTCGAGGAGCTGGTGGCCGCGACCTTCGGCAGGCACCACCAGTACCCGGACGGGTTCGCGCTCTTCACGGGCACACTGTTCGCGCCCACGCAGGACCGGGACGAACCCGGGCAGGGCTTCACCCACAAGATGGGGGACGTGGTCACCATCCGCAGCAGCCATCTGGGAGCCCTGGTCAACACAGTGGGCGCAGCCGAGGAACTGCCGCCCTGGCGCTACGGGCTGCGTCAGCTGTTCGCCTACCTCGCCGGGGCGGAGCGGCCCGCTTCAGCTGTGGCCTCTGCAAGCGTCAGCTGAAGAGGCCTTCTCCGATGAAGCCGCCGGGCCTGGTGCCCGGCGGCACCGCGGCCAGGGCGGAGCCGGTGTGCTTGAGGTACTCCACGGCCAGGGTGTCCTGCTTCGCCATAGCCATCTGCATGGGCACGAAGTGCGTGCGCGGGTCCTTGACGAAGGCGATGAAGAACAGTGCGCTAATTAGCCGTACGTTACGCGCCGGCGGTCCGGTCGGGGCTGGCCCTAGGGCGCCGAGTCCCGGACCTTCAACTCGAAGCCGGCCTCGACCCGAAGGCCTTCCTCGGCCGGCTCCGCGCCTTCGATCCTGTCGATCAGTAACTTGATGGATCGCTCGGCGATTTCCGCCATGCCGGGCGACACCGTGGTGAGGGACGGTGACGCGAAACGGGCCTCGTCGATGTCGTCGAAACCTGCCACCGCAACGTCGTCCGGTACTTTGATTCCGCGAATCAGGAGCTCGTGCAGGGCACCCAGCGCCACGGTGTCATTCAGGCCGAAAACGGCGTCGAACCCGGTGCCGCTGTTGAGCAGGCCGCCGACGGCGGAGGCGCCGGCATCGCGGCGCCAGTCGCACTGCACCACCAGCGCGGGATCGAATTCCACTCCCGCAGCATCCAATGCCTGCCGGTAGCCGTTCAGGCGCAGGCCCGGACTGTCCGCCGTGTCTCCTGCCGCAGCACCCAGTACGGCGATGCGGCGCCGGCCCCCTGCAAGGAGATGGCCGGTGATTGCCGCCGCGGCTTCGGCGTTCTTCATGGTCACGAGATCGAACCGGGGATCCGCGATGTGCTCTCCCAGCATGACGACCGGCTTGGCGCCCCGGTGCGCGGCGATGGTCCCGGCATCGAGGGTCAGCGGGGTGAACAGCAGTCCGTCCGTGAGCTGGCGGAACGGGCCCTGGAGCGCGCTCAGCTCGTGCGCGGCGGTGGCCCCGGACTGCTCCACCAGGACGCGGTAGCCGCGGCCGGCCGCAACGGTCATCAGCCGGGACGCGAGTTCCGCGTAATACGGGATGGAGAGGTCGGACAGCACCAGCCCCAGCATGCGGGTTTTCCCGGAGCGCAGGCTTCGCGCCGTCAGGTTGGCTTCGTAGCCCAGTTCCGCGATGGCATCCAGCACCTTCTGCCTGGTGGCCGGCCGGATGAACTCGTAGTCGTTGAGCACATTGGACACGGTCTTCAACGAGACGCCGGCGGCGCGCGCAACGTCATTCATGGTCACAGCCACAGGTGATTCCCTTCCCGGCAACATCTTCAGCTACATCGTTGCAGACCGGCACGGTTTTTGCCCTGTCCACGACTTATACAACGTTATAGAATGAGCCCGGCCGCAGCATCCGAACCGGCCCTCCGCCCGCGAGTCCCGAAGGAACAGCCATGCCGCCTGCCACGTCCCCCCTCTTCCGCTGCCCGGTGTTCGACGGCGCCGCCGATCCCACTGTCATCCACCGCCGCGGCACCGGCGAGTGGTGGATGTTCTACACGGCCCGCCGCGCCACCCTCACCACAGGCGGCGTGGACTGGATCACCGGCACCCGGATCGGAATCGCCGTCTCCGCCGACGCCGGAGCGTCCTGGCAGTACCGCGGCGTGGTGGAGGGCCTCGATCCGGAAGACTCCCCCGGGCTTAACACGCACTGGGCCCCCGAAGTCGTGTGGCACGACGGCGAGTATCACATGTTCCTGACCTGGGGCGCGGGCGCTCCGGGCACCTGGGCCGAGCAGACGAGGCGTCGGCTTGTGCACTTCACCAGCCCCGACCTGGAGCAGTGGGAGTTCGAAAGCCGGGTGGACGTCGGCTCCGAGAACGTCATCGACGCAGCGTTTGCGGTGGTGGCGGACGGCCGCCCGCGGCTCTGGTTCAAGGACGAGGTGGACGGCTCCACCACCTGGTCGGCGGTGTCGGAAGAAACGGGTTCAAGAGGCCATTGGCGCGCCGAAGGCCAGGTGATCGGGTTGCCCGCCCACGAAGGTCCCAACGTGTTCCGGCTTGGCGGCTGGTACTGGATGGTGGTGGACGAGTGGCGCGGCCAGGCCGTGCACCGCTCGGCCGATGGCCTGGCCTGGACCCGGCAGGAAGCCGGCAACGGCCTCATCCTGGATGCACCCGGCGCCGGCGCGGACGACGCCACGTACGGGCGGCACGCGGATGTGGTCACCCAGGGCGGCCACGCCTACATCTTCTACTTCACGCATCCGGAATGGCAGGACACCGAGATGGCCAACGGCCTGGCGGATCCGGCCCGGGCTGTCCGGGAGCAGCGCACCAGCATCCACGCGGCACGGCTGCATGTGGAAGGGGACGTCCTGGTCTGCACACGCGACCTGGACGCCCCCGTCCACCTTGACCCGGCGTTGCTCGAGGACTAGCTGGCCGCCCCGTCGACGGCCAGGCGGATCATGCTCCAGGAGACGGCGGGGAGCTCGGCGGTGAGCCGGCCGCCGTCGAGCTTTACGCTGACGTTTTCGCCGGGCAGCACCGAGGTGGAGTCATCCGCCGTGGCCTGCCAGTACGGGTCCTTGTTGGCATAGGTGACCGCCTCGATGACCTTCGCGTTGCCCAGCCCGGCGACGGCGGCGCTCAACGTGAGCGAGTCCGCGGCCGAACGGTTCACGGCAAACACCACGGCTTCACCCGACTCGGCGTCGAAGGTCGCCACGGCGGACAGCGCGGCGAAGTCCGCGGTCTTGCCGCCGCTGAGCAGCGGGGACTCGACGGCGAGCTGCAGCACCGTGCCCCTGGCGTGCTCCGACGTCAGGGCGAACGGATGGAAGGTGGTCTGCTTCCAGGCGCGGCCGCCGGGTTCCGTCATGATCGGGGCAATCACATTGACCAGCTGCGCCAGGCTGGCGGAGTGGACGCGGTCGGTGTTGCGGAGCAGCGTGATGAGGAGATCACCGACAACCACGGCATCCGCCACGGTGTACCGGTCCTCAAGCAGCACGGGCGCCACCGGCCAGTCCTTGCCGGCGGGCGACTTCGATTCGTCGCGGCTCATGTGCCAGACGTTCCACTCGTCGAAGGAGATGTTCACCTGTTTGGTGGACTTCTTGACCGACTTCACATGGTCGATATGCGCCACGATGTCCTTGATGAACGCCTCCATCCGATGCCCGGATGAGAGGTGCTCCTGCAGGTCGCCGAAGTCCTCGAAGTACTGGTGCGCCGAGATCATGTCCACGAGGTCGTAGGTTTCGGTGAGGACCACGCGCTCCCACTCGCCGAACGTGGGCATGCTCGGAGCGGAACTGCCACAGGCCACGAGCTCCAGGTCGGGCTCCACCATCCGCATGGCGCGGGCGGTGTCGGCGGCGAGCCGGCCGTATTCGGTGGCGTTCTTGTGGCCGATCTGCCAGAAGCCGTCCATCTCGTTGCCCAGGCACCACATTTTGATGCCGTAGCCGTTTTCGGCCCCGTTGGCCCGGCGCTGGTCGGAGAAGGCGGTGCCGCCGTCGATATTGCAGTATTCGAGCAGGTCCAGGGCTTCCTGGGTCCCGCGGGTACCCAGGTTCACCGCCATCATCGGCTCGACGCCGGCCTTGGCGGACCATTTGGCAAACTCGTCCACGCCCACATGGTTGGGGTCGGTGGAGTGCCAGGCCAGGTCCAGCCGGGCCGGCCGCTGCTCCACCGGCCCCACGCCGTCCTCCCAGCGGTAGCCGGAGACGAAGTTCCCGCCCGGATAGCGCACCGTGGACACGCCCAGCTCGCGGGTGAGTTCCAGGACGTCGGTCCGGAAGCCGTCCCCGTCAGCCTTGGGGTGGCCCGGCTCGAAGATGCCGGTGTAGACGCAGCGGCCCAGGTGCTCCACAAACGCGCCGAAGGTGCGGCGCCGGACCGGCCCCACGGTGAAGGCCGGGTCCAGGGTGATCTTGGCAGTTGTCTTGCCTGCGGCAGATTCGCTAGTGCTCACGTAAACATCCTCGTTTTCTCATCTTCTACAACGTTATAGAAAACAATTGTTAGCGTTCATCATCCGGACGTCAAGAGGGGACTTCCGGACCTATGGCCCCCATGGGCCGGCGGGCTACTTTTTAAGGGCCCGGATCTGCGGGACCGGCGCCTCTGAAGACCAGGCCAGCGAAAGGGAGTCCGATGATCTCATCGCGAGCCGGAACCCGTGTCCGGGCGGGCGTCCGGGCCGGTGTAGCCCTGACCGTGTTGGCAATCCTTGGCTCCGGCATGGCCGGATGCACGGGGGCAGACCAGCGCCCGGCCCCTTCCGCCTCGTCAACTGCAGTATCCACAGCTCAAGGCTCCTCCGGGACAGCCCTTGCCACCCAGCCGGGCACGCCGCAGGCCGCCGCGGACATCCCGTCCATCGTGGAGAATGTCCAGCCGTCCGTTGTCACGGTGCTCACCAACGGCGGGCTGGGCAGCGGCGTGGTCTTCACGGCGGAGGGACTGATCCTCACCAACGAGCATGTGGTGCGGGGCAACACCGACGTGGAGATCGCCTTTGCTGACGGCCAGCGGGTTGCGGGCACCGTCAAGGCCACGGATGCCATTTCGGACCTGGCCCTCGTGGAGGCGAAGCGCACGGGGCTTCCTGCCGCGAAGTTCCAGTCCGAACTCCCCCGGGTGGGCGAACTGGCAATCGTGATCGGCTCGCCGCTGGGCTTCGAAAACACGGCGACGGCGGGAATCATCTCCGGCTTGCACCGCGAGATCCCGGGCTCGGCGGCCAGCAGCCAGTCGCTGGTGGACCTGATCCAGACTGATGCGGCCATCAGCCCCGGGAACTCCGGCGGCGCCGTGGTGAATGCCCGGGGCGAGGTGATCGGCATCAGTGAGGCGTACATCCCGCCGCAGTCCGGGGCGGTGGCGCTGGGCTTCGCGATCCCCGCGGCGACCGCCGTCCGGGTGGCCGAGCAGCTGCGCGAGGACGGGACCGCGGACCACGCCTTCATCGGCGTCCGCCCGGGTGCGATCACCTCACAGATCGCAGACACGCTGGGACTCGAAAACACCCGCGGTGCCCTGGTGCTCTCGGTGGTGGACGGCGGACCCGCGGACCGTGCGGGCATCCGGCCCGGGGACCTCCTTGTCTCCTTGGACGGCAAGGAACTGGCCTCACCCGAGGACCTGCTCGCCGAACTCCGCGGCAAGAACCCGGACCAGACCGTTAACGTCGGATACCGCCGGGGTACGGAATCCAAGGAAGCCAAAGTCATCCTCGCTGCCCGCCCCGCCTCGGAGGGATGAGCGGACAGCGGAGTAGCCCCTACAGCCCGCCAGCCAGCTTGTAGTAGGCCGCGTTCCAGTTCAGTTCCTTCTTGAACTGCCTGATGGTGGTGCCTTCGTCGATGGTCAGCAGTTCGGTCTTCGCAATTTCGGCGAAGTCCTCGAACACGTCCATGCCCACGGCGGTGGACAGCACCGTGTGGTGCGCCGCGCCGGCGGTGAGCCAGGCCGCGGCGGAAGTGGCGAAGTCCGGCTTGGGAGACCACAGGGCCCGGGCCACCGGCAGGTTGGGCAGCGGCTCGTCCAGGTCCACCACGTCGACGGCATTCGCCACAAGGCGGAAACGGTCGCGCATGTCGGACAGCGCCACCACTACTCCGGGGCCGGCGTCGGTGTCGAACACCATGCGGACGGGATCTTCCTTGCCGCCGATGCCCAGCGGGTGGATCTCGACGCGCGGCCTGGTGGCGGTCAGCGACGGGCAGACCTCCAGCATGTGCGCACCCAGGATCTTCTCCTGGCCGGGGGCGAGGTGGTAGGTGTAGTCCTCCATAAGCGAAGCTCCGCCGGGCAGTCCTGCACCCATCACTTTGGCGGCGCGCACCAGGATGGCGGTCTTCCAGTCGCCCTCGGCGCCGAAGCCGTAGCCGTCCGCCATCAGCCGCTGCACGGCCATGCCGGGCAACTGGCGCAGTTCGCCCAGGTCCTCAAAGGAGGTGGTGAACGCGGCCGAGCCGTTGGCCTCCAGGAAACTCCGCAGGCCGAGTTCGATCCGGGCGCTGTAGCGCAGCGATTGGTGCCGCGCTCCCCCGGCCTGCAACTCGGGGACCACGTCGTAGAGGCGCTCGTACTCCGCAACGAGCGCGTCGACGTCGGACTCCGCAGCGCCGTGCACGGCGTCGGCGAGCTCGTTCACGGACCAGGTGTTCACCGAGACGCCGAAGCGGAGCTCGGCCTCGGTCTTGTCACCTTCGGTGACGGCCACGTTGCGCATGTTGTCGCCGAAACGGGTCAGTTTCAGGGTGCGGACGGCGGCCCAGCCCGCGGACGCCCGCTGCCAGACGCCCACCTGGCGGGTGACCTCCGGGTTGGACACGTGGCCCACCACGGTCTTGCGGGGGATGCCCAGACGGGACTGGATGTAGCCGAACTCGCGGTCGCCGTGGGCGGCCTGGTTGAGGTTCATGAAGTCGAAATCGATGTCCGCCCAGGGCAGCTCGACGTTCGCCTGGGTGTGCAGGTGCAGCAGCGGTTTGCGCAGCAGGTCCAGGCCCTGGATCCACATCTTGGCCGGGCTGAACGTATGCATCCAGGCGGTCACCCCGATGACGGAATCGTCGGAGTTCGCTTCCAGCGCGGTGCGGCGGATGGCTTCCGAATCAGTGAGGACGGGCTTCCAGACCACCTTGACCGGGACATCGGAGGAGTCGTTCAGTGCGGCGGCAATCTCCTGCGACTGCGCTGCGACCTGCTTGAGGACGTCCTCGCCGTACAGGTGCTGGCTGCCGGTGAGGAACCAGACCTCGTACTGCTGGAGGGACGTGTTGTTTGCGTTGCTCATGGGGGTTCTCCTGAAGAAACGGGCGCGCTGCGGCGCTACTGGCCGTAGACGTTCTGGTAGCGGGCATAGAGGGATTCGATGCTGTCCTGGTCGATGGGCAGCGGTTCGCCCAGCTGGCGGGAGATGTGGACGGTGCGCGCCACTTCCTCGCACATCACGGCGGCCTTCACCGCGGATCTGGCGTCCTTGCCGATGGTGAACGGGCCGTGGTTCTGCATCAGGACCGCGGGGGATGTGGAGTTCCGCAAGGTTTCCACAATCCCCTGGCCGATCGAGTCATCGCCGATCAGCGCGAAGGGGCCCACCGGGATGCTGCCGCCGAACTCGTCGCTCATCATCGTGAGCACGCACGGGATAGCTTCGCCGCGGGCCGCCCACGCCGTGGCGTAGGTGGAGTGCGTGTGCACCACGCCGCCCACTTCCGGCATATGCCGGTAGACGTATGCATGCGCAGCAGTGTCCGACGACGGCGAGAACGGCGGATTGCCCCACTCCCCGTCCGCCGGGGTGCCGTAGAGGTCGGTGACAACCATGCTCCCGGGGGTGAGGTCCGCATAGGAGACTCCGGACGGCTTGATCACCATCAGGTCGTGGCCGGGAACCCGGGCGGAGACGTTGCCGGCCGTCCACACCACCAGTTCGTAGCGCGTGAGCTCGGCGTGAAGGTCGCAGACCTCGCGGCGGACCTGCGCGATGGTTTCGAGGAGGTGGCTCATGCGGACACCTGCTCTGTGGCATGGTCAGGGGCCGCCAACGACGGCCTGGCCGCACGCTGGATGGCTTTGAGCCGGTGCATTACGCTGTTGGTGCCGCGGCCGAAGTAGTCATGCAGCGCCCGGTACTCGCGGAAAAGTTCTTCGTAGGCGGCAACATTTTCCGGAATCGGAAGATAAATCCCGCCGGGCTCTGAGCCCATGGCGGCCGAAGCGGCGCGGACGTCCGGGTATTCACCCGCCGCGACGGCGGCGTGGATGGCGGAGCCCAACGCAGGCCCCTGGGCGGAACCGATGGTGGACAGCGGCAGGCCTGTGACGTCGGCATAGATCTGCATGAGGAGCCTGTTCTTCAGCAGGCCGCCGGCCACGATGAATTCTTTGACCGGAACTCCCGAGTCGCGGAAGGCGTCCACGATGGTGCGTGTGCCGAAGGCCGTGGCTTCCAGCAAGGCCCGGTAGCTGTCTTCGGGGCGGGTGGCGAGGGTCTGGCCCACCACCACGCCGGACAGTTCATGGTCCACCAGCACGGAGCGGTTGCCGGAGTGCCAGTCCAGGGCGATCAGCCCGTGTTCGCCGATGGCCTGGCGGGAGGCGAGGTCCGTAAGGTATTCGTGGATGCCCAGCCCCTGCCCGGCGGCAGCCTGGTGGTATTCGGGCGGGACGCCGTTGTTGGTGAACCAGCCGAAGATGTCGCCCACCCCGCTCTGGCCCGCTTCGTAGCCCCACAGTCCGTCAACGATGCCACCGTCCACCACGCCGCACATGCCAGGGACTTCCCGCAGCTCGGCGCCGTTCATGACGTGGCAGGTGGAGGTGCCCATGATGGCCACCAGCTGACCGGGCTCCACGGCCTTCGCGGCGGGGGCCGTGACGTGGGCGTCCACATTGCCCACCGCGACGGCGATGCCTTCCGGCAGCCCGGTCCAGGCCGCGGCCTCGGCCGTCAGCCTGCCTGCGGCGTCGCCCAGCCGCCCGATGGGGTGTTCGAGCTTGGTGCTGACAAAATCCTTGAAGTCCGGATTCAGGGCGGCCAGGAATTCCTCGGACGGGTATCTGCCGTCCTGGTAAATGCCCTTGTACCCGGCGGTGCAGGCATTGCGGACGTAGTTGCCGCAGAGCTGCCACACGATCCAGTCGGCGGCCTCCACCCAGTGGTCCATTGCGGCGTACGCTCCCGGGTCCTCCTCCAGCAGCTGGAGCCCCTTGGCGAACTCCCATTCGGAGGAAATGAGCCCCCCGTAGCGCGGCAGCCAGCTTTCTCCGCGGTCGGCGGCAAGGGCGTTGATCCGGTCCGCCTGCGGCTGGGCGGCATGGTGGCGCCACAGTTTCACATAGGCGTGCGGCCGGTTCGCGAAGCCGGAAAGTTCATTCAACGGTGTGCCATCGGCCCTGACCGGGACCATGGTGCAGGCGGTGAAGTCGGTGGCGATGCCCACCACGGCGGCGGGGGCGATCCCTGCGTCGGCAATGGCAGCGGGCACCGCCCGGCGCAACACCTCGCGGTAGTCATCCGGCACCTGCAGGGCCCATTCCCCGGGAAGCCGTTCGGCGCCGTCGCCCGCCAGGTCCGCCGGAAGGGAGTCGGTGACCACGGCGTGGGGATATTCGAACACGCCGCTGCCCAGTTCCTTGCCGTCCCGGACCCGGACCACCACGGCCCGCCCGGACAGCGTGCCGTAGTCGACGCCGATCACGTAGCTGTCTGAACCGTCTGCTGTGACGTCCATCAATTCCTCCCATAGTCTCCGCCGCTCTGCGGTTGCCTTAATTGTTAGCGCTAACAAACAGAAAGTCAACAGAGGAAGAAGTCAACAGAGAAAGGAGTTCCGAAGGAGCACCGCTCACTCAAGGACGGCGGTGACAATCACATTGTCGCTGTAGTCCATTCGCTCCTGCAGCCACCTGCCCCCGCAGGTGACCACTTTGAGTTCATGCGGACCGGAACGGCGGAAAAGTGAATCACCATCGAAGCTATCTTTGGCCATCAGCTCCACACTGACCACCCGGTAGTTCAGCGCGGGCGCGCCCTGGCGTCCCACCTGGACCGCAGTCCCCGGCGCCAGTGTCTTTAATTGCGAAAAGGGCGCCCTCTCGGAGGTTGTGTCAATGTGCCCTGCGATCACCGCTGTCCCGGCAGCCGCTCCTGGGGCCGGCCCAAACCTGTACCACCCGGCCTGGTCGAAGGCCTCAGGGATCTCCATGGCCCTGTCGGATGAGACCCCCACCGGCACCACTGCCATGTTGATGGACGTTCCGGCCACAGAGAGTGAGATCGGGGCCGGCGCCGCCTCAGCAGCTGCCGGCAGGCTGGCCGGCCGCTGTGGAATGGATTCCTTGTTCTGACCAGCATGCCGCGAGGCGCCAGGTGCCGCGGCAGGCGGGGACGGAGTCGCGGCCGGCAAGGCACCTTCGCTCGTCACTGCCGCCGAGGGCTGCGGGACGGGCACGGAGGGAGCGCACGCCGCGAGCAGGAGCGCCGCTGCGGCCACGGCGGCAGCCTTGGGCGGAAAGGAATAACGACGGCGGAACGCCCCTGCCGTCGCGGTGCCTGGCTTCATGACCGGCCTTCCCCGACGCAAGCCCCGTCAGGGCTTGCAACGTTGGTTGATGAGGACTGCGGCCCGGCCGTCCGACGCGCGTCGGACGGCCGGGCCTCCTGCTGCCGTGCTGCCTTGCTAGCCTGCCCGCCGGGCGGCAATGGTGCGGGCTACACCCACGCCCCCGAGGAGCAGCGCAAGGGCTGCGGCACCGAACCCGACCGTCACGACGGCCGGTCCTGCCGCCGAGGTCCCGGACGAGCCGTCACGGGCTCCCGGGACCGAACCCGGCGCGGAATGCAGCCCCTCGATGGTCTGCACGGCCAGCTGGAGATTGCTGTCCGCCAGGCTTCCCCAGGCGTAGACAATCGTGTGCGTGCCTTCGGCCACAGTGACGTCAGCAGGGCCAATCACCGGCGTGGTGGTTCCGGTCGCCGCCACTGCTGCGGAGATAGTGGCGGGGTCCAGGCTGAGAGTCTGCTCGCTGGGGTTGGCCAGGTTGGAAACAACGGCTGTTCCGCCGGCAAGGACATCCACGGCAGGCGCCGCAGCTGCGTGCCGGACGGTCAACTTGCCCTTGCCTGCCGCGATCTGCGAGACGTCATTGGTAAAGAAGTTCGCCGTCGGCTTGCCCGCCGCGTCGAGGTTGGCTACTGCGGTGTAGTTTCCGCTCGCGGCGAGCGTCACGGTGACTGGACCGATGACAGGAGCCGACGCATCGGCGGCGTCCGAGGCAGTGATGGCGAGTTCGTAGGCACCGGCCGGCAGCGAGAGCGGCCCGGCAAGGGTTCCGGGAGCGAAATCGTCAAGGGTGCGGTCGCCGTTGACCCAGACATCCACGGTGAGCCCGGGAACGCCGTGCAGCACCGAAAGCCGGGCGTCTCCGTCGGCGGCCTGGGCCGGGCCGGCGAGAGCGATTGCTGCCGCGATTGCGGCTGCTCCGGCGCCGGCTGTGAAAATGCTTGTGCGCATGTCCTTCTCCTTCATCGGCCCGGCTGGCGGGCAATTGTGCTTACACCCCTAACTACCGGCGCAGCATCAAATCTGGATGCACATGCATATAAATTTCTTGAAAAAGGTCTGGTTTCGCAGGGGCCGGGAGGCAGCGCCCGACATATTGCCGGGAAGGGCGTCGTCAGCGGCGACTGGCGTCCGGTCGGGCCGTGCTTGCACGCACCACTATCCGAGGTTCCACCACGGTTGTTCCCGCCGCCGCGCCGTCTTCCAGCAGCGCCAGCATCATATCCATGCAGCGGCGGCCAAGCTCCTCGAAGTCCTGGCGGACAGTGGTGAGCGGCGGGGTGAAATAGCCGGCTTCCGGCTGGTCGTCGAAACCCACCACTGAGACGTCCTGGGGCACCCGCACGCCCGCTTCACTGAAGGCGCGCAAGACCCCGAGCGCCATCTGGTCGTTGCCCACGAATACCGCGGTGGCGGTCCGCTCGACGGCGAGCTTCTGGCCGATGCCATAGCCGCTGCCCGCGCTCCAGTCCCCCTCGACGAGAAGGTCGTCAGCCAGTCCCGCCTGCGCCAGCGCCTCACGCCAGCCTTCGGTACGCTCCGAGCCGTCGATCCAGTCCTGCGGTCCGGATATGTGTCCGATTCGCTGGTGGCCCTGCTCGATCAAATGCGCGACGGCCAGCCGCGCACCCATCTTCTGGTCCACCATGGCGCCGCTGAACCGGCCCTCACCGCTGGAGCCCACCACCACCACGGGCACGTCCAGGTTCAGCTGCTCCAATGCCTGCAGGGTTCCGGCGTGCGGCACCAGGGCCACAATGCCGTCCACACCCTGGTCCATAAAATGGCGCGCGGCATCGGCGATCGATTCCGCGCTGACCTCGCGGATGGCCGCGATGCTCACGAAGTAGCCGGCATCGCGGGCAGCCTGCTCCACGCCAAGGAGCGTGTTGGCGGGTCCGTACTGGGACAACTCGCTGGCCAGGACGCCGATGGTATGCGAACGCCGCGTCACCAGGCTGCGCGCCGCGGTGTTCCGCCGGTATCCCAGCTCGGCAATGGCCGCCTCAACGCGCTCCCTGGTTGCCTTGCTCACGTTGGGGTGGTTGTTGATGACGCGGGATACCGTTTGGTGCGAGACGCCGGCGCGTTCCGCTACATCTTCAAGTCGCGGAAGGCGCCGCTCGCTGCTGTTGGCCATGAAGCTATTGTGCGCGAGCCTGCAGCGCATCCGCGAAAACGCTCGGGATGTCCGCCGAATTCCTCGCAACATAGCTGGTGCCGCCGGTGGCTCTGCAATCTTCCGGAGGGTCTCGGCATCCGCATCCTCGGTGACGCCGATGCTGACAACCACCACAGGCCTGGCGGGGTCCCGTTCGCGCTCGAGGGCTTCGAGGAGTTCCTCGAGGCTGAGGGAGTCCGGGTCTTCCTGATGGGATCGAGCTCTACGTAGTCCTGGCTGCCGCCTCCCAGTCCAATGGAGAACGCCCACATCCCCAAAGCGGCGGTGTCGGGGAACAGCTTGCTGCCCGCTATGGCCGCCTGTTGCGTGAGCTGCATGCGGGTCTGTTCGCCAGCCTGGAAGTTCATCGAGCCGGAGACGTCCATGACCACCAGCGACCTGAAGGGGATGGCCCGGAGGGACCAGCCCTTCAGCGCCCGCTCCACGGATTCCGGCGAGGCAGGCTTCAGGGCCGCGACACTGCCCACGCCCGCCTGCTCCGGGGTGCGGCTGCCGTCCACGGGCCTGAGGCCGCTGTCGGCGAGCGCCTTCTTTCCCTCCCCGGTTGCCATCGCGGACGCCGGGCGTCGACGGCCTCGCCGGCCACTTCCTGATCCAGTCCGGACTAATGGTTGAAGATTCAAGTAAAAGCTTCTAGAATGGAGATATGACGCAGACACTTGACCGCCCGCCCGTTCTCTTCCTGAGCCACGGCGCGCCTCCCCTGGCCGACGACGCGCGCTGGACCAGTGAGCTCAGCGCCTGGTCCGGCGCCTTCGGCAAGCCGAAGGACATCCTGATGGTGTCCGCACATTGGGAAAACGCCCCGGTGACCCTCAGCGCCACCACACGGAACCCCGGACTCGTCTACGACTTCTGGGGCTTCCCGCAGAAGTACTACGACGTCAGCTACGACGCCCCCCGGGCGGTGGAACTCGCCAATGAGGTGGAGAAGCTCGTTTCCACCCATGGCCACCACGTGGAACGCGACGAGGAACGCGGCCTGGACCACGGCGCCTACGTGCCGCTCGTGGAAATGTATCCGGAAGCTGATATCCCGGTGCTCCAGATGTCCATGCCCACCCTGGATCCGCAAGGCCTGTTCAATCTAGGCAAGACGCTGGCCCCGCTGCGGGACCGCGGCACGCTTATCGTCGGTTCCGGCTTCACCACGCATAACCTGCGCTGGTTCAACCCGGCCGGCGGCCCGGACACCGCGCCGCCGGCCGCTTCGAGCGAATTCGACCACTGGGCTCAGGAAACCATGGCGGCCGGCGATGTCGATTCGATCCTGGATTTCCTGCACAAGGCACCGGCAGCGTTGGAGGCGCATCCGCGCAGCGAGCACTGGGCACCGCTTTATGTGGCCCTCGGTGCCGCCTACGGGTCCGGCGACCTGAACGCCAAAACGGCTATCGACGGCTTCTGGTTCGGGCTCTCCAAGCGCTCCTGGACGCTGACCGGGAAATAGCGGGCGCTAGCGGGGCGGGTTTAGGAAGGGATCGTCCGCGGGCGTCGTGAGGCGACGACGGCGATGACGGCTGCGGTCCCCGTGGCGGCGGCCGCGGCGTAGGCCATGTTTGTGTAACTTCCGAGCCAGGCTGCCAGTGCAGGTCCGGCGGCCGGGGTGATGGCGGTGACAGCTGTGAGCGGCGCGGCGAACAGTCCCTGCAAGGTGCCAAGATTTTGTGTTCCCCACCGGTCAGCGACGACAGTGGCCTGCAGCAGGGTCTGGCACCCTCTGACCGCACCCGCGAGCATGCCGGCGGCCATCAGCGCGGGGACCGGCCCGGGCATGACGGCGAGGAGCAGGACGGCGCCTGTGGCGGTACCGGTGATGACCGGCAGCCGCGCGCCGGACGGGATGGTGCCGAATAGCAGACGTCCGCCAACCTGTCCGGCGCCCACGAGGCCGAGCCCGAGCGCGGCCGTGGTGTAGTCGGCTCCCTTTTCGATCAGCAGGGGGATGACATTCAACGTCACGGTATAAAGACCGAGGCACAACAGGAGCATGAGGACCTGCAAGCCAAGGAATTCACCACTGCGCCTGATGGTGCGCACTGCGTCCCGTCGCTCAGCCGCAGGGGGTGTGATAACGGCCGGTGCCCAGTCCCGGTTCAAGTAGCGGGCATGCAACGGCACGGTGATGATCCCAAGGATCCCGGCGAGGATGATGAAGGCGCCTCTCCAGCCGAACGCGGAGCCCAGGGCCGCGGTGAAGGGCGCGAAAATGGTGGATGCGAACCCGGCGACGAGGGTCAGCACCGTCAGCGGCCGCATGCGCGCAGGCCCGTACCAGCGGCTGATCACCGTGAAGGCCGGCTGGTACAGCACGGCGGCCTGCGCGGCGCCGACGAGCAGCCAGGCCACAAAGAATACGGGCAGGTTCGGTGCCACCGACACCATGGCCAGGGCCAGCACTCCGATGAGGGATCCGCCGATCATCAGCCTGCGGGGCCCGGTCCTGTCGAGGACCCTGCCGACGGAGATCCCGGACACCGCGGAAACCAGCAGGCCGGCCGAAAACGCGCCCGTCACGGCGGCCGGGCCCCAGCCGGTGTCCTGGCTGATGCGCGGGACTGCCGCGATCAAGGCGTAGTACAGCGCGCCCCACGCGGTGGTCTGGGTGACGCACATCGCGGCGAGTCCGCCGCGCGGTGCACCCTCCGCGACGAGGATCCGGGCGGGAGCGGGCGCCGGCACGGTCAGTTACCGGTCAGCTCCGCATACAGCTTCCGGACGCGCGCCCTGATGTCATCCCGGACCAGGCGCATGCGTTCCATGCCTTCGATGCCGCGCTCGGAGGGCTCGTCCGTATCCCAGAACTCAAGCCGCTTGCCCGCGTGGGCTTCGACTTTCGCCTCGTTGCCCAAGACGATGACGACGTCGACCGCGTCCAGGACGTCGTCGGTGACGGGTTTGGGGTGTTCCCCCGTGATGTCGATGCCGAGCTCTGCCAGCGCGTCCACGGACTGGGGGTTCAGCGACTTGCCGGGTTTCGTCCCGGCGGAGTGCACCGTGACGGTTCCGGCGGCGAGCTGGTTCATCAGTCCGGCGGCGAGCTGGGACTTCCCGCCATTCTTACTGCATACGAACAGGACGCCGGGCTTTTTGTCCTGCCGGTCCGGGCGGTGTTCGGGGTGGTCGGTCATGTCGGTACTCCAGTGTGGTCGGTTGGTGAAAGCTTCGGAAGGAGGTCAGTTGTCGGCGGAGCGGCCGTGGGCCAGGCCCGTGGGGAATCCGACGAGGACCGGCTCGGGCGTTCCGCAGCAGCCGCCGGAGGTCTCGGCCACAAAACCTGCAGGCTGGACCGCGGGGATGTCGCAGCTGGTGCCGATATCGGAGGAGCAGACACCGGTTTCGGGCAGCTCGAGCTGGACGGTGTCGGCAGCCTTCCGGTCCCCTGCCAAGGCTGCGGTGACGGAGCGTACCTGCTCGTAGCCGGTGGCGAGCAGGAAGGTCGGGGCACGGCCGTAGGACTTCATGCCCACGATGTAGAAGTCGGCTTCCGGGTGGGCCAGCATTCTGGCACCGTGGGGTTCGACCGTGCCGCAGGAGTGGAATTCGGGGTCGATCAGCGGGCCGAGCTCACGCGGGGCTTCCACACCGGGGTCGAGTTCCAGCCGGAGTTCACGGAGGATGCCCAGGTCCGGGCGGAAGCCGGTGGCCGGAACCACGACGTCGGTTTCGAGGGTGCGGCCGTCGGTTGAGGTCAGGGTGACGGCGCCCTCGGCAGCCGTCAGGGATGCGATCCCGAAGCCGGCGTGAAGTTCCACGGCACCGGACTCGACGAGGCCGCGGAGCCGGCTGCCGAGCTGGCCGCGGGCAGCAAGGCCGTCAGCGTCACCGCCGCCGTAGACCTTGGCAGCGGAGGTGCCGCGGATGGCCCACACGATCTTCGTCCCGGGCACCTGGGCCGCGAGCTCGGAGAGATTGATCAGGGTGTTGGCGGCCGAGTGGCCGGCCCCGACGACGACGGCGGTGCGCCCGGCAAAGGCTGCACGGTCACGGCCCAGCACGTCAGGCAGCGGGGAGGAGATGCGGGCGGCCGCATCAGCCTCGCCGAGGGCCGGCAGGCCGGAGGTGCCGAGCGGGTTGCGCGTGGACCAGGTGCCGGAGGCGTCGATGACGGCGGCAGCCCGGTAGTCGCGGACTTCGCCGTCGGCGTGTTCCACCCGGACCACGAAGGGTGTGGTGTTCCGGTTGCGGCTGTGGGTTTTGTCCATGCCGTGCCGGGTCACAGCCACCACACGGGCGCCCGTGTGCAAGCGGGACGCGATGGCGGGAAGTGCGGCCAAGGGGGCGAGGTAGTGATCGATGAATTCACCGCCGGTGGGCAGCGCCGTCGGCTCCGGTGATTCCCAGCCGGTCCCGGTGAGCAGGCGGACGGCTGCAGCGTCAGTGTTGTACTGCCATGGCGAGAACAGCCGGATGTGGCGCCACTGCTCGATGGCAGAGGCAGGAGCCGCGCCGGCCTCAAGGATCAGCGGCTCCAAACCTCGTTCGATGAGGTGCGCTGCCGCGGCGAGGCCGATGGGCCCGGCTCCGATGACAGCTACGGGAAGGATTGTTGTTACATCCATGGTGTCCTCTGTTTCATCCGGCGGGGGCCAATTCAGGCGTGGGTGGGTTCTTCGACCAGGGCGGTCGCGATGCTGTCCGCGTCATCCAGGGCGGCGAGGTAGCGCTCGGCGTCGAGGGCGGCTGCGCACCCGGTGCCTGCGGCGGTGATGGCCTGGCGGTAGCGGTGGTCCACGGCGTCCCCGCAGGCGAAGACGCCGGTCAGGTTGGTGACGGTGGTGGGCGAGTCCACCTTGATGTAGCCCTCGGCATCCAAGTCGACCTGGCCCTCGACGAGTTCGGTGCGGGGCACGTGTCCGATCGCCACGAATATGCCCGTAGCGGCATGTTCACGGGTTTCACCGCTCCGGGTGTCGGTCAGCGTAACGCCGGTGACCTTGGGGTCGCCGTGGATGGCGGTGACGGCGGAGTGCCAGGCGAAACTGATCTTCGGGTTGTCCTTGGCGCGCTGCGCCATGATGCGGGAGGCGCGGAGTTCGCCCTTGCGGACCACCACGGTGACGGTCCGCGCGAAGCGGGTCAGGAAAGTGGCTTCCTCCATGGCGGAGTCCCCGCCGCCGACGACAACGATGTCCTGGTCACGGAAGAAGAAGCCGTCACAGGTGGCGCACCAGGAGACACCGTGGCCGCTGAGCTTCTTCTCCTCGGGCAGGCCGAGCTCTTTGTAGGCGGAACCCGTCGCGAGGATGACGGCGGGCGCCTCGTGGATGTCACCGGCGCCCGTGACCACGCGCTTGAGGTGCCCGGTCAGCGTCACTTCAGTGACGTCGTCGAACACCACCTGCGCGCCGAACCGCTGCGCCTGTTCCTGGAGTCCGTCCATCAGCTCGGGGCCCTGGATGCCGGCGGGGAAGCCCGGGAAGTTCTCAACTTCGGTGGTGTTCATCAGGGCGCCGCCGGCCGTTACCGAGCCGGCCAGGACCAGGGGCCTCAGGCCTGCGCGGGCGGCGTAAATCGCCGCAGTGTAGCCGGCGGGGCCGGATCCGATGATGATCAGCTGTTCGGTGCTCACTTCGGTGCTCATGGAAGGTCTCCTAGGTTCGGGCGGTTACTTGGCGGCGGGGGCAAGGGAGGCGATGAGGTCCTCGATGCGGGCCTTGATGTCGTCCCGAATGGGGCGTACGGCATCCACGCCCTGGCCGGCCGGGTCTTCGAGTTCCCAGTCTTCGTAGCGCTTGCCGGGGAAGATCGGGCAGGTGTCACCGCAGCCCATGGTGATCACGACATCTGATTCCTTGACGGCCTCGGTGGTGAGGACCTTGGGGATTTCGGCGGACATGTCGATGCCGAGTTCGGCCATTGCCTCGACGGCGGCCGGGTTGACCTTGTCGGCAGGCTGGGAACCTGCGGAGCGGACCTCGATGGCGCCCTTGGACAGGGTGGTGAGGAACGCGGCGGCCATCTGGGAGCGGCCGGCATTGTGGACGCAGACGAACAGGACGGAGGGCTTCTTGGCGGTTTCGGTGCTCATCGGTTTCTCCTGGGATTTCTGGATCAGACGGAAAGGGGGCTCGAGGTGAAGTAGCGCTTGCGGGCCCAGAGGGCCGCATAGACCAGTGCAACAAGGACCGGGACTTCAATCAAGGGTCCGACGACGCCGGCCAAGGCCTGCCCGGAGGTCACCCCGAAGGTGCCGATCGCCACGGCGATGGCGAGCTCGAAGTTGTTGCCGGCGGCGGTGAACGCCAGGGTGGTGGTTTTGGCGTAGCCCAGGTCGAGCCACTTCCCGATCAGCATGCCGGCGCCGAATACCACCAGGAAGTAGACCAGCAGGGGCAGGGCGATCCGGACGACGTCGAGCGGGCGCGAAGTGATGGTCCCGCCCTGCAGGGCGAACAGCAGCGTGATGGTGAACAGCAGGCCGTATAGCGCCCACGGTCCGAGCTTCGGCAGGAACGTTCCTTCGTACCAGTCCCGGCCCTTGGCCTTTTCTCCGATCGTGCGGGTAAGGAAGCCGGCCAGCAGCGGGATCCCCAGGAAGACCAGGACGGAAGCGGTGATGGCCCAGAAGGAGAAGTCCGCACTGGTGGTGGGCAGGCCCAGCCAGCCCGGCAGCAGCTGCAGGTAGAACCAGCCAAGGGCGCCGAACGCGATGACCTGGAAGACGGAATTGATGGCAACCAGCACGGCGGCGGCTTCGCGGTCCCCGCAGGCGAGGTCGTTCCAGATCATCACCATGGCGATGCAGCGGGCCAGGCCCACGATGATCAGTCCGGTCCGGTACTCGGGCAGATCCGGAATGAAGACCCAGGCCAAGGCAAACATGAACGCCGGGGCGAGGACCCAGTTCAGCACCAGGGAGGTGATCATGAGCTTCCGGTCCCCGACCACGCGGTGTGCCTGGTCGTAGCGGACTTTCGCCAGCACCGGATACATCATCACCAGTAGCCCGATGGCGATCGGCAGCGAAACTTCGCCCACCTTGACTGCCTCAAGTGCGGTGTTCAGGCCGGGGATGAAGCTGCCCAGGAGCAGGCCCAGGACCATGGCAGCGATGATCCACACCGGCAGGAAGCGGTCCAGGGTGGAAAGTTTGCCAACGACGGCAGCCTCGCCTTCACGGGTGGGCGAAGAAACGGTCTGGGTGCTCACGGGACTCCTGTGCTGCGTTTGTGTCGCTCTGCGGAAAGATTGATGGTTGTCGATATGAAGTATTCCCAACTATATCGATGAATGTCAATCTGTGTGCATAATAGACCCATGAATTCTCTGCAAACTGTTGAGCCGGCCCTCGACGAGGGCTGCTGTGCACCGTCCGGCCGGCCTGTCCTCAGTGCTGAGGATGCCCGGCGCAAGGCCCTCGTGTTCAAGGCCCTCTCCGATCCCAACAGATTGCGACTGCTATCCATCGTCAAGAGCGGCGGGTCCGGGGAGGCCTGCGTCTGCGACCTCACCGAGCCGCTGGACCTGGGGCAGCCCACCGTGTCGCATCACCTTAAGATCCTGGTCGACGCCGGCCTGCTGCACCGGGAGAAGCGCGGCACGTGGGCCTACTACTCCCTCGTTCCCGGCGCCATGGAACAGACGGCAGGCCTCCTGACGTCCCTGTGATCCACAGTCCGGCGGCGGAAAAGTAGTCCGTGGAAGCCGGGTGGGGCCCCACGTCAGGCAGGCAGGGAGCTTAGGGCGGTCAAGGCCGACAACTTCTCCTCGCCGATGGGTTCTTCGGCCAGCAACGGAATGAGCGCCACCCTGTCCGTCAGGGTGCGCACCTTCATGATCTGTTCGATTTCGCTCGCGGCACGGGCCCGCAGGAACGTCGTCCGGGGGTGCGCGGCGGCGATCGAGTTGTTGATGACCCAGGCCCATGGATGAATTCCGGCCCGTTCCAGGTCGCTCTTCAACTCCTCGACTTCCAGCACCGGCGTTGTTTCGGCCAAGGTAACGAGGACAACCTTCGTCCGGGCCGGGTCCTGAAGCCGCATGAGCGGAGTCACGAACCCCATCGTGTCGCCGACCTGTCGCGCGATCTCCCGGTGGTACGAGCCGGTGGCGTCCAGGAGCAGCAGGGTGTGGCCGGTCGGCGCCGTGTCGATCACTACGAAGTGCCGGCGGGATTCCTGCACCACCCTGGAGAACTGCCGGAACACAGCCACCTCGTCCGTGCACGGGGACATCAGGTCCTCAGCGAGGGCCGCGCGCCCGTCATCGTCCAGGCTCCGGCCCTTGGTCTCCATCACATGGCTTCGATATTCCTGGATGGCCGCTTCCGGATCGATGCGGGAAACCTTCAGGCCCGGGATGGAGCCGTGGAGTGTTTCGGTGAGATGGGCTGCGGGATCGGTGGTGGTGAGATGGACCGCATGCCCGCGCTTGGCCAGGGCGACCGCAATGGCGGCCGCGACGGTGGTCTTCCCGACCCCGCCCTTGCCCATGCACATCACGAGGCCGTGCCCGCCGAGCTCCACTTCGTCGACCAGGGCAGCCAGGGGGGCGTCCTCAATCTCGGGGCCCGGCGCGGCGTCATCAGCAATGTGGGCGCCGGAAGTGGGCGCGAACAGGGACTCAAGCGCCGCAATGCCGACCATATTCCCCGGTTTCAGGTCCAGGACATCCCGGGGCAGGCCGGCGACCGCGTCGGGGATGGCTGCGATGGCAGCAGCCTCCCGGGCGCGAAGGGCCTGCGCCAGGTCCTCCTCCCCTGCCGCTTCGGGCAGGACGCCGTTGACAACGACGTAACCGCTGCCGATCCCGATCCGGTTGAGCTCCAGATAGGTCCGCTCGATCTCGCCCAGCGATGATGTCTGCGCACGGCTGACCAGCACAAGCCGGGTCCTGGCCGGGTCCGTGAGGGCCTGGACTGCCTTGGCATACACCTGCTTGTGCTTCTCGAGCCCCGACAAGGGGCCCAGGCAGGACGGGTCCCCCTTGCCGGCTGCCAGGAAATCGGTCCACGAGCCGGGCAGCTGTAACAGCCGGATCGTGTGGCCCGTCGGGGCGGTGTCGAAGACGATGTGGTCATACTCCCCGTAGGAGCTGTCGTCGGCGAGCAGGTTCGTAAATTCATCGAACGAGGCGATCTCCGTGGTGCAGGAACCGGAGAGGCTCTCCGCAATGCCGGCCAATTCAGTCTCGGGCAGGAGTCCGCGGACGGGCGCGATGATCCGTTCCCGGTAGGCTTCGACGGCCTGTTCGGGGTCAATTTCCAGCGCAGAGAGACCTGGTACGTCCTGGATGGCAGTGACGGTGTTCCCGATGGTCACGCCGAAGACCTGTCCCACATTGGACGCGGGGTCGGTGCTGACCAGCAAGACCTTCCGGCCGGCCCTGGCAAGGGTGAGCGCTGTTGCACACGCCACGGAGGTCTTGCCCACGCCACCCTTCCCGGTGAAAAACAGGAAGCGGGGTGCGTTCTGGAGAAACTTCACCCGCACAGCATATCGACAATGGTCGATGCACATAAGGGCAAGCAGTTCCGGGCAACAAAAAACCTCCGGCCTCCTGTCACCAGGAAGCCGGAGGTTTTCCACTCTTCGCTAAAAGAGTGGGCCCTGTGGGGATCGAACCCACGACCCACGGATTAAAAGTCCGATGCTCTACCAACTGAGCTAAAGGCCCCAGCTGACTGCCGTAAATATGCGCGGATGCGCACCTCAACGAACTATCAGCCCAGTCCATTTCTGGACGTTAAATACTGTACCCCACGTCGGGGGCAGCTTTGACACAACGGCACGCGGCGCCGTCGTGCGTTAACGGTGACACCCAAACATCAACAATGGCCGCCAGCGCTTCCCCCAATACTCCTTAAGCAGCCCGGCGGCAAGCTCGATAACAGAACAGCACAGGAGTAGCGTGGGGGCATGAGCGAGCAAGCTGGATCCAAGCCCTACGGCGGTGCAAACCGGCATCACAAGCCCAAGCCTTTTGCGCCCATCGACTTTGAGCCGTTCGCAGGCGGCGCAGACCCTGCCCGGGTCTCCGAGGCTGCGCACCTTGCCGCCCAGGCGCTGGTGCGCCACGGCCGTGACAGCGACGACCCCAAGGTGACCAAGCGCCTCGTCAAGCTTGCGGACGAGCAAGGCCTGGAAGCCATCGCAGAAATGTGGGCGGAAAGCCCGGCCAGGTCACTGCCCGGCGCACTCTGGCGGCTCTACGCGCTGCGGGCCGCCACCATCCAGGACCCCGAGCGGATCTCCGTGTACTTCAAGGCCGGCAAGGACACCGCGCAGGTTTCCAATGTGGTGGCCGGCGCTGCCGAGCCGCCGGGAGCGGACGAAATGAAGACGATGGCGGACGCCATCCTTTCCGGAGCGTTCGACGGCGAGTTCGACGTCGCGCTGGAACGCTCCGCCGCGTTCTGCCGCGTGGTTGCGCTGGGCCAGGCCACCCTGGCCGACGGCGCCGAGCACAGCAACGAGAGCCACGCCAGCAAACTGACCCGCAATTCCCACCTCCTGGTGAAGACCGCCGAGGACCTGGAGCACGCGGCAAACGCCTGGCGGCTGGGCGAACTGGACTGAGGCGAGCCGCGAGGCATCCGTGCGGTGCGGCCTGCTCAACAAGTCCGCCACCGTTACGCACGGAGGGGCCCGGCTGTCAATGTTGACTTGGTTCAGCCAAAGTAGAAAACTGAAACCGGTGCCGAACCGCGAAACCCCCGGGCTTCAACATTTAGCCGCCTAGAGCGGCCTACCGCCGAGAGGCGTATCCGGTTCGGCACCACTTTTATGCCCGCGTGGATCTGCCGGTAAAGTAATCCCCATGTGCGGGTCAACGTCAAGTCACATGGCCCGTGGGCCACATTCCCTGCCGCTCCCTGCCTTCGCCGGAACCCGAAGGTGAAGCTCCGCCTGTTTCCGCAGGAGCCCGCAGGGCTGCACCTGCTCTCGCAGATGGCCCGCCAGATCGTCCTCGCCACCGCGACGCTGGCCGAAATCCTCGGCGTCCCGGCCACCGAGCACAACCGCCTGGTTGAAGACATGCACGATCACGAGGCCAAATCCGCGGAGCTGCACTTCGCACTGCTGACCCACATGCGCACCAGCTTCGTGAATCCGCTCCCCCGCGAGGACATGTACGCCCTCTCCCGCTACCTCAACGAGGCCATGGAGAAGCTGGACGCCGCAGCGGAACTGGTGGCCCTGTACAAGCTCGAACGCCTTCCCAAGCGCGCCGCGGACCAGCTCGAGATCATCAGCCGGCAGGCCGAACTCACCGTGGACGCCATGCGGCAGCTGAACAACCTGGACGATCTGGAGGACTACTGGATCGAGATCCTCCGCCTGGCCAAGCGGGCGGAACGGACCCACCGGGTGTGGGTTGCGGACATGATCAAGGACATGAAATGGGCCCAATACGCCCGGAACCGGGATATTGCCAACCAGCTGGTGGAAGTCACCAAGGACATGCGGCGCATCGCCACCCAGGTAGGCAGCATCATCGTCAAGGAATCCTGACGTGACCCTGTTCTTCTTCGTGGTGGTGGTGCTGTTTGCCGCCGCGTTCGCCTTCCTGAACGGATTCAGGGATGCGTCAACGTCCGTGGCCCTGGCCGTGCGTACCCGGGCCCTGACCCCCACGGTGGCCGTCCTGCTGGCCGCCCTCTTCAACTTCGTCGGAGCCGGGCTGAGCGGGCTCCTGGCGCTGCAGGTGAGCAGAACCTGGATCTCGCTGCCTCCGGGTGAAAACGGTCTGACCATCCTCGCGGCCGGCCTGCTCAGCGCCGTAGCCTGGGGCATTTACACCTGGTGGCGCGGCATTCCCTCCTCGTCCACCCACGCACTGGTGGGCGGGCTGGCCGGCGCGGGCCTGGCCAGCGTGCTGGTGGGCGGCAACGCGGTGGGCGGAGTGAACAATTCCCTGCTTTTCCAGGTGGTGCTGCCCCTCCTGCTGTCCCCTGTCATCGCATTTGTGGGCGCGTACCTGCTGGTGTGGCCGGCCACCTGGGCGGCGCGCTACACCCCGCCCAGCGTAGTGAACAGCCGCTCCCGCAGGACCCAGGCCATCGCCGCCGGGGCGGTGGCCTTCGGCCACGGCCTCCAGGACGGACAGCGGACCAGCGCCGTGTTGCTCCTGGCGCTCCTCGCCGCCGGCCTGTCCGACGGCGCCGGCATCCCCGGCTGGGTGCCGCTGCTTACCGCGGCGATGCTGGCGGCCGGAACGCTGGCCGGAGGCTGGCGCATTTCCTACACCATCGGCTACAAGCTCACCCGGATCGATCCGCTTCGGGGCTTCGTGGCCCAGCTCTACAGCTCGGTCATCCTGCTGCTCGGCGCCATCGGGCTGCAGTGGCCCATTTCCACCACGCACACGGTGACGGCGGCCGTGCTGGGTGCCGGCAGCAACCAGGGCTTCCCGGTAACCAACCGCAGGCTGGTGCTCCGGATCCTGGCGTTCTGGGTACTCACGCCCGCGCTGACGGCGGCTGCCGCCTTCGTGCTGGAGCTCTCGCTCTCGCCCCTCACAAACCTCTAGGTGTCGCTTATCCGAAGCGGCCGGAGACGTAATCCTCCGTGGCCTTCTGGGTGGGGTTGCTGAAGATGGTGTGGGTGTCTCCCACTTCGATCAACTTGCCCGGCTTGCCGGTTCCGGCGATGTTGAAGAACGCGGTCCGGTCCGAGACGCGCGCGGCCTGCTGCATGTTGTGCGTAACGATGACCACCGTGTACTGGTCCTTGAGGTCGTTGATGAGGTCCTCAATGGCCAGCGTGGAAATGGGATCAAGCGCGGAGCAGGGCTCGTCCATCAGGATGACCTGCGGTTCCACGGCAATGGCACGCGCAATGCACAGGCGCTGCTGCTGGCCGCCGGAAAGACCGGACCCCGGCTTGGCCAGGCGGTCCTTCACCTCGTTCCACAGGTTGGCGCCCTGCAGGGAGCGCTCCACGAGGGCGTCGGCCTCGCCCTTGGAGATCTTCTGGTTGTTCAGCTTCACCCCGGCCAGGACGTTGTCCCGGATGGACATGGTGGGGAACGGGTTGGGCCGCTGGAACACCATGCCGATCTGCGAGCGGACGGTCACGGGGTCCACGCCGGGTCCGTAGAGGTTGTCACCGTCCAGCAGCACTTCGCCTTCAACCCGGGCGCCCGGAATCACTTCGTGCATGCGGTTCAGCGTCCGCAGGAACGTGGACTTGCCACAGCCGGACGGGCCGATGAATGCCGTGACGGACTTGGCTTCGATGTTGATGTTGACGTCCTCAACGGCCAGGAACTTGCCGTAGTAGACGTTCAAATCCTTGACGTCGATGCGCTTAGACATGGTATTCCTTCACTTGCTGGATACGAATTGAATTTTACCGGCGGAGCTAGCGGCCGGTCTTGGGTGCGAAGATCCTGGCGATGAGCCGTGCGCCGAGGTTCAGCAGCATGACCAGGATGATGAGCACCAGCGCGGCACCCCATGCCCGCTGCGAGGACGGATCCGGGTTGGACGGCGAGGTGGGGTTCAGGATCTGGGTGTAGATGAACGTGGGCAGGGAGGCCATCCAGCCGCTGAACACGTTGGTGTTGATGTTGGTGGCGAAGCCTGCGGTCACCAGGATCGGGGCGGTTTCGCCGATCACGCGGGCAATCGCCAGGGTGACGCCGGACGCGATGCCGGAGATCGCCGTCGGAATGACCACCTTGAGGATGGTGCGCCATTTGCGGACGCCCAGGGCGTACGCAGCTTCGCGGAGTTCGTTGGGGACGATCTTCAGCATTTCCTCGCTGGAACGCACCACCACCGGGATCATCAGGACGGAAAGCGCGACGGCGGCCACAGCCCCCGTTTTGGTGCCGGGACCCACCACGGCGAAGAAGAACGCGGCGGCGAAGAGGCCGGCGACGATCGAGGGGATGCCCGTCATGACGTCCACGAAGAACGTGATGGCGCGGGCCAGCGGGCGGTCCTCGCCGTACTCCACAAGGTAGACCGCGGTCAGCAGGCCCACCGGAACCGAGATAACCGTGGCCAGCAGGGTGATCTGGATGGTGCCCAGGAGCGCGTGGTAGATGCCGCCCACGACGGGCGCGCCCTCCTCCGTGCTCTTGTTGTCGAAGGCCCCGGTGACACCGTTCATGGAGGTGGTGAGGAAGCCCGGATCCAAGAGGCCGGGGAGCCCGTTGACCAGGACGGTCCAGATCACTGAGATCAGCGGCAGCAGGGCCACCAGGAAGGAACCGACCACCAGGCAGGTGGCCAGCTTGTCCTTGGCCCTGCGTGCTCCTTCGACGGCGGCGCTCCAGCCCACCAGGCCGGCCGTGAACAAGATGGCCGAGACGATGCCCCAACCGAACGCGTTGAAGCCGATCACGGCCAGGATGGCGGCGCCGACCACCAGGGCAAGGGCCAGTACAACGTACGGCGCGAACTTGGGCAGCTGGCCCTTGGTGAGCGCGGAGCGCTTGCGGACCGGGGTGAGGGTGGAGGTCATTTAGTTGGCTCCCGAGAATTCTTTGTGCCGGCTGATGATCCAGCGGGCAATCATGTTGACGCCGAGCGTGATGACGAACAGGACCAGGCCTGCCGCGATCAGCGTGCTCACCTTCAAGCCGCTGGCCTCCGGGAAGTTCAGGGCGATTTCGGCGGCGATGGTCTGGTTGCCGGACTGGATCAGGCTGGCGGTGAGGGCGCCGGAGGAGAGCACCAGTGCTACGGCCATGGTTTCGCCGAGTGCCCGGCCCAGGCCCAGCATCACGGCGCTGACGATGCCCGGGCGGCCAAACGGAAGAACGGCCATTTTGATCATTTCCCAGCGGGTGGCACCCAGGGCCAGGGCGGCTTCCTCGTGCAGCTTGGGGGTCTGCAGGAAGATTTCGCGGCTCAACGAGGTGATGATGGGAAGGACCATCACGGCCAGCACGATGCCGGCGGTGAGGATGGTCTTGCCGGTGGCGGACGCGGGGCCCTGGAAGATGGGCAGCCAGCCCATGTTGTTGGCCAGCCAGTCGTAGGCCGGGGAAATCTCCTTGGCCAGGAACGCGGCGCCCCAGGCGCCGTAGACCACCGACGGAATGGCGGCCAGGAGGTCGATCACGTAGCCCAGGCCGGAAGCGAGGCCGCGCGGGGCGAAGTGCGAGATGAAGAGCGCAACACCGATGGCCACGGGGGTGGCGATGACCAGGGCAATGACGGCCGCGATAACAGTGCCGATGACGATCGGCCAGATGTAGGCGAAGAAGCCTTCGCCGCCTTGGATCTTGTCCGGCGAAGCCACGAGGGCCGGGATCGCCTGGACTACCAGGAACAGGGCCACGCCGAAGAGCACGGCAAGGATCAGGCATCCTGCGGCCAGGGCGGCTCCGGAAAAGACCTTGTCTCCGGCGCGGCCTGCGCCCCGGGACTGTGTCAGGGAGGTGGTGGTCACAAACGATCCTCTGGGTTCGAATAGAACCGACTGCCTGGTCCGGGCTGAGCCGGCAAGCAGCGGTGAAACTGGCTGTACTTCGGACAAACACCTAGGTTCCCTGCCCCGCGCGACGGTCTGTGACCGACCCGCACGGGACAGGGAACCTGGCTCAGGCTCGTGTTTCCACTATGCCTTGCTGTGCAGTGAATCCCCTAGGACTTGACCTTGATGGATTCGATGGCCTTGGCAGCCTTCTCCTGGAGGGACTTGGAGAGGGGAGCGGACTTCGCGGCGTCAGCGGCGGCCTGCTGGCCGGCATCGGACACTACGTAGTTTTCGAAGGCCTTGACCAGGTCAACGGTTTCCTTCTTGTCGTAGGTGGAGCACACCACGTGGAAGGAGACCAGGACAACCGGGTAGGCGCCTTCGATGGTGGTCTTGCGGTCCAGCTTGATGGAAAGGTCGTTGGCGGAACGGCCTTCCACCGGCTTGCCGGCGTCCACGGCCTTGGCCGCAGCCTCGGCGGAGATCTTGGTGAAGGTATCGCCGACCTTGACCTGGGCGATGCCAAGCTTGCCGCTGACGGCCGAGTCATCGGCGTAGGTTACGGCGCCCGGGGTGTCGGTGACGGTCTTGACCACGCCGGAGGTGCCCTTGGCGTTCTCGCCCTTCAGGGATGCGGGCCAGACGCCGGCAGCCTTGTCGGTCCAGACCTCCGGAGCTGCGGCGGCCAGGTAGTCGGTGAAGTTGCTGGTGGTGCCGGAGTCATCGGAACGGTTGACCGGCGTGACCTTGAGGTCCGGCAGCTTGGCGTCCGGGTTCATTGCCGCGATGGCGGGATCGTTCCAGTTGGCGATTTCGCCGCGGAAGATCTTGGCCACGGTGGCGGCGTCCAGCTTCAGTTCCTTGACATCCGGAATGTTGAAGGCGATGGCGATCGGGGAGATGTACACCGGAATGTTGATGGCACCCTCGGGGCCGCACTTTTCCTTGGAGCTGGCGAGCTCCTCGTCCTTGAGGTAGGCGTCGGAACCGGCGAACTGGGCCGAACCGTCGATGATGGCCTTGCGTCCAGCGCCGGAGCCATCCGGGGAGTACTGCACGGAGGCGCCCTGGTTGGCGGACGCGAAGTTGGTCTTCCATACGTCCATGGCCGCGCCCTGGGCGGAGGAACCGATGCCGGTCAGCGTGCCGGTGACGTTCGCCCCCGTGGCGGACGGGGCGCCGGACTGGCCGGTGCCCGTGGCGTTGTCGGAACCGCAGGCGGTGAGCGCGAGTGCGCCGGCTGCGATGACAGCGATAGCCGCGTGGCGGCCGAAGCGGAGTGCCTTCACTGATGTACCCCTTCCAGGGATTTCTGATGCGTAGCGGACCGGAGACGTCCGAACATAAGAAGTTGCGTACTTTTTGTACCTTCATTGAAGTTAGGGGCCGCAGGTAACGGGATGTGGGGACCAAAGTGAACGGAGGGTTAACGACGGCGGGACATCGGCTTACATGTGCAGCGTCACCATTGCGCACATCACATCTCCGGTCGTAGTGCAACGCCAGTGAATAGACTGGAACGCATGGCCATCCCAGCAGGACTTTCAGCAAGCGGGCGTTTCCTGCGCGGCCGCATCCGTACCGGCCTGGTCCGGAGCCGCAACTCGCTGATCCCCGCCGTCCAGATGACCGGCTGCGCCGTGGGGGCTTATGCCTTCGCCGAGTACGTACTGGGGCATTCGGGTCCCCTGTTCGCGGCAACGTCGTCGCTGATCGCCTTGGGCTTCTCGCGGGAGCCCCGGCTGCGCCGGGTGGTTGAGGTGGGCCTTGGCTGCACCATCGGCATTGCGGTGGGCGACCTGCTCCTGCACTGGCTGGGCGGCGACATCTGGGTGGCCGCCGTCGTGCTCCTCACCTCCATCCTGCTGGCGCGTTTCCTGGACAGCGGCAACATCTTCACCACCCAACTAGGGCTGCAATCGCTCCTGGTGGTGCTGCTGCCGGCGCCCGCCGGAGGCCCGTTCACCCGCAGCATCGATGCGATAGTGGGCGGACTGTTCGCGCTGCTGGTCACCATCCTCATCCCCAAGGATCCCCGGCGGGAACCGCGCAAGGACGTCCGGAAACTGCTGCACGAGCTCGCCGAAGTGCTGCGCGAATGCGCGCAGGCCCTCATCAAGAGCGACTCCACCCAGGCATGGCATGCCCTGATCCGCGGCCGGAACTGCCAGCCCCTGGTGGACGCAATGCGCCATACCCTGCGCGCTTCCGGTGAGGTGGCCACGCTCGCACCGGCGTACCGCAGGCACCGCGATGAGCTGGACCGGCTCGAGCAGTCGCTGGACTTCATCGACCTGGCGCTCCGTAACAGCCGCGTTTTTGCGCGCAGGCTGACCAGTGCCATCAACCATGCCGCGTTGTCCGACGAAGCCACCGAAAACATCGCCGAGGTGCTGCAGGAAACCGCCGCCGCCATCGACGAGCTGTCCCTGGGCCTTGCCGAAACGCACGACGGCGCTCGGCGGGCCCATCTCCGGACGGCCCGGCAGGACCTGAGCGGGATCGCACTGCGCCTGCACCCGAAGCTGCTGGAAGTCCAGCGCCTCGAGGGCGAAACGGTGGTCATGCTGTTCCGCCCGCTGATGGTGGACCTGCTCGAAGCCAGCGGAATGGACTCCCGGGAGGCCAGGGACATTCTCCCGCCGCTGTAGTAGCAGGATCCCGCTGGTTGAACTCGTCGAAGCCGGGACCCCGACGAGCTGGCGCCGGGATGTCACTGCCCCCGGATAGTGTGGAGCAATGGCAACCAAGACTTCCCGGGCATCCAAAGCCCCGGCCTACAAATGCGCCGAATGCGGCTGGACCACCGTCAAATGGGTGGGGCGCTGTGGCGAGTGCCAGGCATGGGGCACCGTGGAGGAAACCGGCGCCGCCGTTGCGCGCACGACGGCGGCCACCACCGTTGTGGAGCCCGCCCGCCGGATCGCCGACGTCGATGCCACCACCGCGGCGTTCCTCCCCACGGGCGTGGATGAACTGGACCGCGTGCTCGGCGGCGGGCTGGTTCCGGGCGCCGTGATCCTGCTGGCCGGCGAGCCCGGGGTGGGCAAGTCCACGCTGCTCCTGGATGTTGCCGCCAAGTTCGCCCGCACGGCGCAGGATGTCCTCTACATCACGGGTGAGGAATCCGCTGCGCAGGTCAAACTGCGGGCGGACCGGATCGACGCTGTTGCAGAGTCCCTCTACCTTTCGGCCGAAACGGATCTTGGCCAGGCGCTCGGGCAAGTGGAGAAGCTGGAACCGCGGCTGCTGGTGGTGGACTCCGTCCAGACCCTCAGCAGTGCCGACGTCGAGGGCAGCGCCGGCGGCGTCTCCCAGGTGCGCGAGGTGGCCGCCTCCCTGATCGCCGCGGCCAAGCGCCGCAACATGACCACGCTCCTGGTGGGGCACGTGACCAAGGACGGCTCCATCGCCGGGCCCCGCCTCCTGGAGCACCTGGTGGACGTGGTCTGCCAGTTCGAGGGCGAGCGCCACTCGCGGCTCCGGCTGCTGCGGGCCGTGAAAAACCGGTACGGACCCACGGACGACGTCGGCTGCTTCGACCTCAATGAGGACGGCATCGTAGGCCTTGCCGATCCCAGCGGCCTGTTCGTCTCCCGGACCAAGGAGCCAGTGTCCGGCACGTGCATCACCGTGACTGTGGAAGGCCGCCGGCCGCTGCTGGCGGAGGTGCAGTCGCTCCTGGCCGAGAGCGCCAGTTCGCAGCCCCGCCGTGCCACCAGCGGCCTGGACAGCTCCCGGGTGGCCATGCTGCTTGCCGTGCTCCAGCAGCGCGCCGGCTGCCTGCTGCACAAGGATGATTCCTATGTGGCAACGGTGGGCGGCGTGAAGCTCAGCGAGCCGGCAACCGACCTTGCCGTGGCGCTGGCCGTGGCTTCGGCCAAGGCAAAAAAGCCGCTGCCCATCCGGCTGATTGCCTTTGGCGAGGTGGGACTGGCCGGTGAAGTCCGTCCCGTTCCGGGCATCAACCAGCGCATCCAGGAAGCCCACCGGCTGGGCTTTACCCACGCCGTGGTCCCGGCAAGCCCCAACGGCCCCGGACCGGTTCCCGCCGGTTTCTCCGTTCGGGAAGTGGGGCATCTGGCCGAAGCCCTGAGCCTGCTCATCAGCTGAGCGTCAGATGGTGGACCAGCCCCCGTCGCTGGGCAGAATCGCTCCGTTGACGTTGGCCGAGTCCTCGCTGAGCAGCCAGGTTATGGCTGCGGCGAGCTGGGCGGGCTGCGCCACCGAACCTACGGTGGCCTGCAGGATGGGGCCGATCCGCCCTGCCGCGAAGTCCGACTTCCAGGGCGCCTCGATGTTGGTGGCAACAGCCCCCGGTGCCACCGCGTTCGCCCGGATCCCCTGGGGTCCATAAAAGAACGCCACGCTCTTGGTGAAGCCCACCAGCGCGTGCTTGGACGACGTGTAGGCCACGCCGGAAGCGGACGCCCGCAGCGACGCCTCGGACGCAACGTTCACGATGGTGCCCGTTCCGGCCGCCAGCATCAGCGGCAGGACCGCCCGGGTGAGGCGCATGGGGCCTGTCAGGTTGACGCTGAACACCCTGTCCCAGGTGGCATCGTCCACCTCGGCCGGCGGCAGGAAGGCGTCCATTATCCCTGCGACGTTGGCCAGCCCGTCCACCCGGCCGTCGGCGGCAGCCACAATCGCGGCGGTGGTCTCCGCCTCGGCCACGTCTCCGGTGACCGTGACGACGTCGAACTCGCGCAGTCCGGCGGCAAGGTCCACCAGCCGCTGCTCCAGAACGTCCGTGGCGATGACCCTCGCGCCCTCATGTGCCAGGCGGGTGGCGGTGGCCAGTCCGATCCCGGAGCCCGCTCCGGTCACGATCACGGTTTGCCCCGCGAAGCGGGAGGGGTACGCGGCTGGCGGCATGGCCTGCTCCTCGGCCTAGGTGGCCCCGGGCAGGGGCGCGGCTATGGTTACAGGCTCCGCCCTGCGGACAGTCCTCCACAAGCGACTTAGGACCCTAGTGAAGTCCGGGAACCGGGAGCACTGTTGTCGTAGGAAGTAGAGGCCGCGAAGGGAGCAGCCATGATGTGGGGTTACGGTCCGGACATGGGCTGGATGTGGCTGTGGGGAGTGCTGATGCTGGTGGGCGTGGCGCTGCTGGTGCTTGTTGCCGTGCGGTTGTTCTCCGGTGGCGGCCGCGGCGGGTTCACGGGAGGCGGGTTCAACCCGCAAGGGCCTCCGGGTCCGGGCGGTCCGTGGCCTGGGGCCGGTGGTCCCGGACAAGGACGCAGCCGGGCACGGCAGATCCTCGACGAACGGTTCGCGAAAGGGGAACTGACCGCTGACGAGTACCGCGAACAGGCCAGGATACTCGGCGAGGAGCACTAGTGCCTCCCGCCAGCAGGCCTCCCGCGGGTCCGCAACCAGGTCCGCAACACGCCGCCAGCCCGCCCGGCCCGAAACCCGGCCGCGAGCCATTGGTTGGCAGCCGTCCCGCCAGCCGTCCCATAAGCCGGCGCAGCGCGCTGCTCCTGGGCGGACTCGGCGCGGCCGGAACGGTGGCTGGCGGAGCGGGGCTGTGGTGGACGCTGGATTCCCGGTCCTCATCCCGGTCGGCCCCGGTCACCGGAGCCGACCTGTCCCAGCCGTCCGAGCTGCGCAGCACCGGCGGGCGGCTGGAGGTCCGGCTCGAAGCCGGGGCAGGCCAGTTTCCGCTCGCCGGACGGCAGGCCCAGGCGCTGGGCTATAACGGCGGAATTCCGGGTCCCACTCTTCGCTTGCTGCCGGGTGATGTACTCAACGTCCGTCTGGCCAACAGCCTGGACCAGCCAACCAACCTGCATGTCCACGGGCTGCACGTCTCCCCCGAGGGCTCCGGGGACAACGTGTTCGTGGTGGTGAATCCCGGCGCCGTCCATGACTATGAGTACCGGCTCCCGGCTGACCACCCTCCGGGTGTGTACTGGTACCACCCGCACCACCACGGCATGGTGGCCGACCAGATCTTCGCAGGCCTCTTTGGCGCGATCATCGTGGAGGACCCGGATCCTGTCCCGGTCAGCACCGAACGCGTCCTGGTCATTTCCGACACCACACTGGACGGCGGCGGGAACGTTGTCCGCGTTTCCCAGATGGAGCGGATGCTGGGCAGGGAAGGCGAACTCATCCTGGTCAATGGCCAGAGCAACCCCGAGTTCACCGCCATGCCGGGTCAGCGGGAGCGGTGGCGCCTCATCAACGCCTGCGTGGCCCGCTATCTCGCGCTGCGGCTTGACGGCCAGCAGCTCCAATTGCTGGGGATGGACTCGGGCCGGTTCCGCACGCCGTCGCCGGTGGAGGAACTCCTGCTGGCCCCGGGTAACCGGGCAGACGTGCTGGTCACCACGGCGGCCGGAAACTCCATCCTGCGGGCCGCGTACTACGACCGCGGCAGCATGGCCGGCATGATGGGCCAAGGACCCGGTCCCCGGCGGACGGGCCAACCGGACGCGGCCGGCGCGGCGCTGGCGACGTTGCGCGTGGCCGGAAGCACCGCCGCCTCTCCAGCACCCCTGTCGCCGCTGCCGCCCTTGCCGGCAGGCAGGGACCCGGACGACCTGCGGACGGCCGCCGTGGCAGCGCACCGGCAGCTCACGCTTTCTTCTGGCGCAGGCATGGGAATGGGCGGGGCCATGATGGGCTTCACCATCAACGGCCGGGAGTTCAGCGCAGCGAGGACGGACACCACGGTGGCGGCAGGGAGCGTGGAGGAATGGACCCTGACCAACCCCAGCCCCATGGACCACCCGTTCCACCTGCACGTCTGGCCGATGCAGGTCATTGAGGAGGGCGGTCGCGTACTGGATCCGCCGGAGTGGCGGGACGTAGTCAATGTTCCGGCTCAGGGCCGGGTGAAGGTCCGCGTGGCTTTCAAGGACTTCGCCGGCCGGGCCGTCTACCACTGCCACATCCTGGACCATGAGGACCTCGGCATGATGGGCGTGATCGAAGTCCGCTAGCGGGAAACCCTTGCCATATATACCCCCTGGGGGTATGTTGACGTTAAGCCGCGACCACTACGGGTGAAAGTCTCAAAGGAGCACACCATGGAACCCCGCCACGGTGCAGGCCAACTGCACACTCGGCAATCAGATCAGGGCCGTCCGCACGCCGGCCACTCCGGGCATCCGGAGCACGGCACCCATCAGATGCCTGGGCAGGGTACGCATCCGGCAGGCCACGGGCCCGTTGACGACGAACACATGGTCCACAGCCAGGGCCAGCATGCCGGCCACAGCGTGGCGATGTTCAAGAACAGGTTCTGGCTGACGCTTGCCTTGGCCGTGCCTGTGGTCTTCTTCAGCCCGATGTTCGGGCACCTCCTGGGCTACATGCCGCCGTCCTTCCCCGGTTCCCTCTGGATCCCGCCGCTCCTGGGCACCGTGATCTACCTGTACGGAGGCCAGCCGTTCCTCCGCGGCGGGCTCAACGAGCTCAAGTCCCGGAAACCCGGCATGATGCTTCTGATCGGCATGGCCATCACAGTGGCCTTCGCTGCATCCTGGGCCACCAGCCTGGGGATCGGCGGATTCGATCTGGACTTCTGGTGGGAGCTGGCGCTTCTCGTCGCCATCATGCTGCTGGGCCATTGGATCGAGATGCGGGCGCTCGGCTCGGCCCAGGGGGCGCTGGATGCGCTGGCGGCACTGCTTCCCGACGAGGCGGAACGCATCACGGACGCCGGCTCCGAAACCGTCGCAGTTTCCGAACTCCGCTCCGGCGATCTCATCCTGGTTCGCTCGGGCGGGCGGATGCCGGCTGACGGCACCGTCAGCGACGGGCAGGCGGAGTTCGACGAATCCATGATCACGGGCGAATCAAAGACCGTCCTGCGTTCGCCGGGAGATCCGGTGGTGGCCGGAACGATCGCGACGGACAACTCTGTCAGGGTACAGGTCACCGCCATCGGCGAGGACACGGCCCTGGCCGGAATCCAGCGGCTTGTTGCCGAGGCTCAGGCGTCGTCCTCCAAGGCCCAAGCCCTCGCGGACCGGGCAGCGGCGTTCCTCTTCTACTTCGCCGCTGGCGCCGGCGTCATCACGTTCGTCGCTTGGACGCTGCTGGGCAGCATTTCCGACGCCGTGACACGCACCGTGACGGTGCTGGTCATTGCCTGCCCCCACGCGCTGGGGCTTGCCATCCCGCTGGTGATCGCCATTTCCACCGAACGCGCAGCCCGGGCCGGCGTGCTGATCAAGAACCGGATGGCACTGGAGCGCATGCGGACCGTCGACGTCGTGCTTTTCGACAAAACTGGAACCCTGACCAAGGGCGAGCCCGAACTCAAGGACGTGGCCGCAGTTGAGGGGATGGAACGGGACGGGCTCCTGGCACTGGCCGCCGCCGTGGAATCGGACAGCGAGCACCCCGTGGCCCGCGCAATCGTCGCGGCCGCCCGCGGGCGCGGGCTCACCGTACCCAAAGCCACGGACTTCAGCTCCATGACCGGCCGCGGCGTCCGTGCCGGCATCGATGGCAGGACTGTGTACGTGGGCGGTCCCGCGCTGCTCCGCGAACTGGGAGCAAACGAGCCGGAGACGCTCGCAGCCGTCACGGCAACCTGGATGGAGCGGGGCGCCGCCGTCCTCCATGTAGTGGATGACGGCGGGAGGGTCCTTGGCGCCGTCAGCCTTGAGGACGCCGTGCGACCGGAATCCCGCCAGGCTGTCGCGGCCCTGCAGAACCTCGGGATCAAGGTGGCCATGATCACTGGCGATGCCCGCCAGGTGGCCCGCGCCGTCGCCGCCGACCTCAAGATCGACGAGGTCTTCGCTGAAGTGCTTCCGGCAGACAAGGACAAGAAAGTCGCCGAACTCCAGGGCCGCGGACTCCGGGTGGCCATGGTGGGCGACGGCGTCAACGACTCCCCCGCCCTGGCCCGGGCGGAAGTGGGCATCGCGATCGGCGGCGGGACCGATGTGGCAGTGGAGTCCGCCGGCGTAGTCCTTGCCGGCAACGATCCACGGGCCGTTCTCTCCATGGTGGACCTTTCCCGGGCGAGCTACCGGAAGATGTGGCAGAACCTCGTTTGGGCCACGGGCTACAACATCATTGCGGTGCCGCTGGCCGCCGGTGTGCTGGCCTTCGCAGGGATCGTCCTGTCCCCCGCCGCAGGTGCCGTGCTGATGTCCGCCTCCACCATCGTGGTGGCCCTCAACGCGCAGCTGCTGCGCCGGCTGAAGCTCAACCCGGCGCAGGCGCGTTGACCCAGGGAGCCACCGATGCCTGAAGCCAACCAACGGAAATCATCGTTCGGACAATACTTCGCCCGCGTGGGTCCGCGCATGGACGCGCGCGGGGCAGCGGACCACCGGCGGCGACTCGTCGAAGCAGCGCACGGCACCGTCGTCGAAATCGGGGCGGGCTACGGTGCCACCTTCCCCTTCTACCCTTCCGCCGTGACCAGCGTGCTGGCACTCGAACCGGACCCGACGCTCCGGGCGCTGGCGCTGGCGGAGGCAAACCGGGCACCGGTTCCCATCACGGTCCAGGACGGCACAGCGGAATCTCTGCCCGCGGCGGACGGATCCGTGGACGTGGTGGTCTCCAGCCTGGTCCTGTGCAGCGTGGCGGACCAGACCGCCGTCCTGACGGAAATGCTGCGGGTTCTCCGGCCCGGCGGCCTCCTGCTGTTCTACGAACATGTCCGCTCCGCGCACCGCGTGCTGGCAGCTGCCGAGGACCTGTTCACCCCGCTGTGGAGCCGGCTGGCCGGCGGATGCCACCCAAACCGCGACACCGCCGCCGGGATCGCCGCAGCGGGCCTCACGCTGCAGACCGTGGAGCGCTTCGGGTTTTCCGCCCTCCCCGGCAATCCGCGGGTAGCCCACATTCTCGGAGCAGCGGAAAAGTCACGGACATGAGCGCCGCCGCCTCCCCCTCCCTGCTGAGGGACGAGTTTTTGTCCAGATAATGGGTGCAAACCGACGTTTTCGGCCCATTATCTGGACAAAAACTCTCCGGGGCCGGACATGGCAAAGGGCGCCTGCCGCAAAAGCAGGCGCCCTTCCATTCAAACGGGGAGCCGGTGGTTAGGCCTTTTTGGGCGGCAGCGCCAGCTTGAAGACCTTGGCCCACGTGGAGCCGACCTGCTTCCAGATCGGGCCAGTGGTGTACGGCAGGCCGTAGCGCTTGCAGATCTCCTGCACCTTGGGCGCCACCTCTGCGTAGCGGTTGGACGGAATATCCGGGAAGAGGTGGTGCTCGATCTGGTGCGAAAGGTTTCCGGTCATGAGGTGCATGAACTTGGAACCGGAGATGTTGGCGGAGCCGATCATCTGACGCACGTACCAGTCCCCGCGGGTCTCCCCCTCCACCATTTCCTCGGTGAAAGTGTCGGTCCCGTCGGGGAAGTGACCGCAGAAGATCACAGCGTGGGCCCAGACGTTACGCACCGCATTGGCGGTCAGCGTGCCGTAGAGCGCCTGCTTGCCGGAGCCGGTCAGCATGGCGACGGCCGGGGTTGCGGCGTAATCCTTGGTGAACTGCTTGAGGGCCTTGACGCCGAGGGCCTTGAGGTCCTTGACCAGCGCTTCCTTGGACTTGTTGCCTTCCTTGTAGTCCTGGAGCTCAAGATCGTAGATCGCGATGCCCCACTCGAAAACCGGGGCCAGGATGGCGTTGTAGAGCGGGTTGCCGAGGTTGAACGGCTTCCACTCCTGCTGGGGGTCCATCCGCAGCAGGTTGTATCCGACGTCGTTGTCCTTGCCCACCACGTTGGTCCAGCGGTGGTGCAGGTCATTGTGGGTGTGCTGCCAGGCGCGTGCCGGGGTGACAAAGTCCCACTCCCAAGTGGTGGAGTGGATGTCCGGGTCCCGCATCCAGTCCCACTGGCCGTGCAGCACATTGTGCCCGATCTCCATGTTTTCCAGGATCTTGGCCAGGCTGAGCAGGGTGGTGCCGGTGATCCAGGCAGCCTTGTTCCGGCTCACCAGGAGAGTCGCGCGGCCGGAGATCTCCAGCCCGCGCTGGATCTTGATCATACGGCGGATGTACGCGGCGTCGGAGGCTCCGCGCTTCGCCAGAATGTCGTCCTTGATGGCATCAAGTTCGCGGCCCAGCTCGGCCACTTGCTCGTCGGAGAGGTGTGCTGCGGCCGGCGGACGGACCAGTGGGCTGCCGGATGTGGCCAGCGCGCCTCGCCGCGTCTTCGCGGGCACAACGGCGTCTTCCGTGGTCTCGGCTTCGTGGTTGATAACTATTGCCATGCGGTGGTGCTCCTCAAATGTCGAGGTTAACGGGTCCGGCGGCTGCCGATACACACGTCTGGATTAGTTGGCCCGGCTCGCCGTGGACTTCGCCGGTGCGGAGGTCGCGGACATGCCCTGCCCGCAGGGGGGTGAGGCAGCTGTGGCAGATGCCCATCCGGCAGCCGCTGGGCATCAGCACGCCGGCGTCTTCGCCGACGTCAAGCAGCGGCGTGCTTCCGTCCGCCTCCACCTCGCGGTCGGAGGCTTCAAAGGTGACCAGCCCGCCGTCGTGCCCTGCACCGGCGGCCAGGCTGGTGGTGAAGCGTTCGATGATGAGGTTGATGGGGTCGGCCGCAAACGGCCCCTCCGGCTGGTGGGATTCGCCGCCCGCCGCGGAACCTTCCGCCGCAGCGGCGGCCTCTGCGGACCACAGCGCCTCGGCGTCATCAAGGAAGCCTTCCGGGCCGCACGCGTAGGCTGCGCGGTGGCGCCAGTCCGGGCAGAGTTCGTCCAGCACAGCGGCAGAGGAGAAGTCCACCCGGCCGCGTTCGCCGGTAAACCAGTGGGTGACCTTGAAGTTGGGGAACTGGTCGGCAAGCTCCGACAGTTCTTCCCGGAAGATGCTGTCTTCCGGGGTCCGGGCTGAATGGATCAGCACGACGTCGGAGTCCGGGCGGTGCGGGACGAGCGTGCGGATCATCGACATGACCGGGGTGATGCCGCTCCCCGCGGTGAGCATCAGCAGGGGCCGCGGATGCTCCGGGAGGACGAAGTCGCCCTGCGGCGGAGCAAGGAACAGCACGTCACCGGGGCGGGTGTTGCGGACCAGGACGCCGGAAACGGCGCCTACGTCGGTCACGGTGATGGCGGGATCCTGGCCGGCGGGGGCGCTCAGGGAATAGGAACGCCAGTGCCGCACGCCGTCGAGTTCGACGCCGATGCGGGCCCACTGGCCGGCCTGGTGGGCCTTCCAGCCGCGGCCTGGACGGAAGAAAATGGTGGCGGAATCGGCCGTCTCGGCGACCACCCTGGTGACTATGCCGCGCAACTGGCGGGCAGAGAACACAGGATTGAAGAGCGACAGAATATCTTCTGGAGCTAGCGGGGTGGTCAGTACAGATGCGGCGCGCGCCAGCTTACGGAGCCGGATCATGTTATTAACCTTATGTTGGATCGAGGCATATTTCTTCTCCCAAGGCATACGATCGAACGTTCTAAACTGTTCCCCCGAAACAACTTATGGAAGTCTCTCATGAACCCTCCGGCCTCGAAGAGTCCCGCCGCCCCCGCCTACGATCCGCCGTGGCTCGCACTGCCCCGGGAGGTCAGCGACCTGCTGCGCCCCAAGATGCCCGGCATTGTGGAGGCCATCATCGACGCCGTCCCGCAACTGGTTCCTGCCTATGCCAGGCCTATTGAGGGCCGCTTCGGGCGCGGTTTGCGGCGCGGGGTGGCTGCGGCACTGGAGCGGTTCCTGCAGCTTCCCGGCACCAGGCTCCCCGCCCTGTCCGAGGAAAGCCGGCAGCTCGTGGCGGGTCTTGGCAGCGGCGAATTCCGCCAGGGCCGGAGCATGGACGCACTGCTGAGCGCCTACCGCATGGGTGCCCGCGTGACGTTCCGGGAGATGTCGCGCATCTCGATGGAAAAGGACCTGGGCCAGAGCGTCGTGGTGGACCTGGGCGAATCGATCCTGGCGTACATCGACGAACTGTCCGCCGTGAGCGCCGAGGCCTACGCCTTTGAACAGTCCGAGCGTGCCGGGGCCGTGGACCGGCGCAGGACCGAACTGCTGGAGCTGCTCCTGATGGGCCAGGCGGACGAGGCCGCCCTGCGGCAGGCGGCCTCCATGGCCGACTGGTCGCTGCCGGCGAGGCTGGTGGTGGTCACGCTTCCGCTGGACCGGTCCGCAGGGCTGCGGCTGCAGCTGGGGCCGGGAACACTGGTGGTTGAGCGCGAAACGGATGCCGTGGCGCTTGTCCCGGCCCGGAAGTCCGAGGCCGCCCGGGGGTCGCTGGAGAAGGTATTGAAGGGCAGGTCCGCTTCCGTGGGGCCGGCCGGTAGCTGGGAGAAGGTGCCCGATTCGCTGCGGCTCGCCGTGCTGGCGGCCTCGGTGCTGCCGCCGCGGGAAGACCCCGAGGATCCGCCCATCTGGGCGGATGACCACCTGGCCCAGATCGTGCTCGGCTCCGAGCCCTCGGCCATCGCGGAACTGGCGGAGCGCAGGCTTGCGCCGCTGGAGGGCCTGCGTCCGGCGCAGCGCGAAAGGCTCGCGGAGACCCTCCTCTCCTGGCTGCGGCACTGGGGCCAGCGGGCTCCGGTGGCGGCCGAGCTCGGCATCCATCCGCAGACAGTGGGTTACCGGGCGGCCCAGCTGCGGGAACTCTTCGGCGATGCGCTGGAAGACCCGCGGGCCCGGTTCGAGCTGGAACTGGCCCTGCATGCGGGGCGGCGCTAGGCGGCCGCTCATCTGCCGGCCGCCATTGCGCCGCGGCTTTGCAGCCGCAGCTCGAGGTCGTTCATCACGATGGCGGCCAGGTCCTCCAGCGCGCGGGAATCCTCGGCAGTGAACTCCCGCGGCTGGCGGTCCAGGATGCAGATCGTCCCGAGGTTGTAGCCGTCGGGGGTGCGCAGCGGCACTCCGGCATAGAACTGCAGTCCGAACTCGCCCGCGACGAGCGGGTTCGCCAGGGTGCGCGGGTCCGTGACGGCGTCCGGGACCACCCAGACCTCGTCCTGCAGGATGGCGGAAGCACATAGCCCGGGGTCCCGCCCGATCTCGCCCACCTCGGTCCCGTGATGGGCTTTGAACCAGATCCGGTCGTGGTCCACCACGCTGACGATGGCCACGGGCACGGAGAACATCCGCGCCGCGAGGCCTACGATCCGGTCGAACGTGCCGTCCGGGGGCGTGTCCAGGATCCGGTAGCGTTCGACGGCGCGCATCCGCGCCTCTTCGTTCGCGGCGGAATCGTACGACGGCGGTGCTTCCGCCGGCACCCCGGACGGAGCCGGACTGATGCTCCGGTGGCGCCCGGCGGCGCTGATGACTTCCTGCCGGAGGGCAAGGGAAACGTCCCGGGCACTTGGCCGGGCCGAAGGCTCACGGGACAGCATGGAACTGAGCAGGGCAGCCCATTTGGGTGCCACGACATCGGGGATGTGCGGATCCCGCAGGAGCCGCGCCATGGCTGAGGCGATCGGCGCACCGGGGTACACGGGATCGCCGGTCAGTCCCTCGAGCAGGACCAGTCCCAGGGAGTACACATCGCTGGGCGGCCCCACCCGCTCGCTGGCGGCCTGTTCCGGGCTGAGGTACTGCGGGGTGCCGGAGCTTTCCCCGGGGCCGGTGCGCTGCCCGTCCCCGAGGATCATGGCCACGCCGAAATCGCTCAGCTTGGCGCGTGGCCGGCGGTCATCGTTGTTGTAGTCCACCAGGAGGATATTGGCGGGCTTGACGTCGCGGTGGACGATGCCGTGGTGGTGGATGTACGCGAGTCCGTCCGCAAGGTCGTGGCCGATCAGCGCCAGATGCGCGGCGTTGATGGGGCCCTGGGCCGCGCGTGCGCGCAGGTCCGGGCCGCGCACCAGTTCCATGACCAGGTACGTGCGGCGGTGCCGGGGATCGCTGAGGTCCGCTCCCGCGTCCAGCAGGGTGACCAGCGCGTGGTGGCTCATTCCTGCCAGGATGCGGACTTCCTCGCCCTGGCGGCGCGTGTGGTCCAGGTTCCCGGGGTCGTCGCGGAAGAGTTTGACCGCGACTTCGCGCTGCAGGAGTTCATCGAAGGCCCGGTAGACGCCGGACTGGCTCCCGCGGCCAATCAGGGCCTCAATCCGGTATCGGCCGCTGAGGAGGTAGCCGGGTTCCATGCTTGCAGCCATGATCGGCCTCTCAGCTGTTTATTTGATAAGTATGCTTATGATAGCCCGGCGACGGTCGCGGAACTGACGGAGGGCCCGCTATTTGGCGGGGTTGTGTGTGCCGATCGGCACCAGGGTCAGGTCCGGGTGGTTCTTCTCGATTCGGCGCAGCGCCCAAATGTCGTTGAAGAGGGCCAGGTATTCGCCGTCGGAGCGCAGCAGCACCTCGGCGCCCGGCACGTTGGCGAGCGCGGGCATGGCGTCCGCCGTCGAAATCCTTGCCATCGAGTACGGGAGCCGCTCCAGGCGCATCGGCGCGCTGAAGTCATGCGCCATGCGGTCCTCCACCACTTCGAACTGCATGGGGCCGACGGCGGCGAGCACCGGCGCCTGGTCGCCTCGGATGTCGGAGCGGAGCACCTGGATAACGCCCTCGTGCTCAAGCTGCTCGATGCCGCGGCGGAACTGCTTGAAGCGGCTGGGGTCCTTGGAGCGTGCAACCTGGAAGTGCTCCGGTGCGAACAGTGGGATCGCGGGGAACTCCACGGGTTCGTCCAGGAACAGGCTGTCCCCCACCCGGAGGGACGAGGCGTTGACCAGGCCGACGACGTCGCCGGGGAAGGCTTCGTCAATGACCTCGCGCTCACGGCCGAACACCTGCTGGGCGTACTTGGTGGCGAACGACTTTCCGGTGCGGGTCTGGGTGACCACCATGCCGCGCTCGAACACGCCGGAGCAAACGCGGATGAAGGCGACGTGGTCGCGGTGGGCCTTGTTCATGCCGGCCTGGACCTTGAAGACGAAGCCCGCGAACGGCGCATCCACCGCACGGGGTTCGCCGTCGACGTCGGGACGGGGCGCCGCCGGCGGCGCGAAATCCACCAGGGCGTCCAGGATTTCCTTGACGCCGAAGTTGAGGGCCGCGGAGCTGAAGAGGATGGGGGTGGCCTTGCCTGCGTGGAAGGCGTCGACGTCGAACTCCAGGTTGGATTCGATGACCAGCCCGGCTTCGTCCACGGCATTGGACCAGTCGTCACCCTGGTTGACGGCGGCTTCCTCGGGAGTGAAGTACTCGGTGAGGGCGATGTTGGCGCCGGCATTGTTGCGCTGGAACCGGGCGAAGCGGTCGTTGCGGAGGTCCCACACGCCGCGGAAGTCGCCCGAGATACCCACGGCCCAGGTCAGCGGCATGGGCTGGAGCCCCGTACGCTCGGTGATTTCGTCCATGAGGGCCAGCGCATCCAGGCCGGGGCGGTCCCACTTGTTGATCACCGTGATGATGGGCAGGTTGCGCTGCTTGCAGACCTCGAAGAGCTTCATGGTCTGCGTTTCCAGGCCTTTGGCCGCGTCAACCAGCATGACCGCGCAGTCAACGGCGGCCAGGACGCGGTAGGTGTCCTCGGAGAAGTCGGCGTGGCCGGGGGTGTCCAGGAGGTTGATCACGGTGTCCCGGTAGGCGAACTGCAGGGCTGCGGAACTGATGGAGATGCCGCGGTCCTTTTCCATCTGCATCCAGTCCGAGACCGTTTCCTTGCGGTTGGCCTTGCCGCTGGACGCGCCGGCGGTGCCGATCACCTTCGCGTGCAGGGCCAGCGCCTCAGTGAGCGTTGACTTGCCGGCGTCAGGGTGGGAAATGACCGCGAAAGTCCGACGCCGGGCCGCCTGCTTGTGAATCTCCTGGACTCGGGCGGGGCTAAGGACTTCTTGAGACACGGTGCTACTTTCGCTGCGACATGGGGGCTGGTAAGGGATGCGAACGTGGGGCGAACGCGACTTTAACGCGGGGGCCGGCAGGCGTGAACTGTGCAGCCAAGGTTTCCAGTTTATCGCAGGGCGGCAGGAGCCGCCGGTGGGCGCCCCAACCGGCGCCTCCCACCGTCGTCATCCGGGGTCTTCCGGGGCATCGCCAGCGCAGTCCAAACGGGCCACTTTGAGGCTTGTCCGTGCGGTTAATGCGCTTCTTTACCCCTAGTATGGAGCCAGTGGGGAAATGAGTACTTTTGATCCTGTCGGCGGAATCGTAAAACCGGCATACTTGCAGGCAGCGGCTTGCACCTTTGAAGGGAAAACCTATGGCTCGGAGCCCTGAAGATTCGCTTAAGGCGACTCTGGGCAGAGTGGCTCCAGGCACCGCTCTGCGCGATGGCCTGGAACGCATCCTCCGCGGGCGCACCGGCGCATTGATCGTTCTGGGCTCGGACCGCACCATTGAATCCATCTGTTCCGGCGGATTCGATATCGGGATCGACTTCTCCCCCACCAGGCTTCGCGAACTCGCCAAAATGGACGGCGCCATCATCTGCGACAAGGACGCCGGCAACATCCTCCGGGCCGCTGTGCAACTGGTTCCGGATTCGAGCATCGAAACCCAGGAATCCGGCACCAGGCACCGGACGGCCGAGCGCGTCGCCATCCAGACCGGCGTCCCGGTGATCTCAGTCAGCCAGTCCATGCAGATCATCGCCCTCTACGTGAACGGCCTGCGGCACGTCCTGGAAGGCTCAGAGAAGGTCCTTGCCCGCGCCAACCAGGCGCTGGCCACCCTGGAACGCTACCGCTCCCGCCTGGACCAGGTCACCAGCTCCCTTTCCGCGCTGGAAATCGAAGCCATGGTGACAGTCCGGGACGTCGCGGTGACGTTGCAGCGCCAGGAAATGGTGCGCCGGATCTCAGAGGAAATCTCCCAGTACGTCCTAGAGCTCGGCGAGGACGGACGGCTGCTTTCGCTGCAGCTGGATGAACTCACAGTAGGCCGGGGACCCGGCAGCGATGTGATCATCCGCGATTACGCCGGACCCAACGCGTCGCCGGAGGACATCGAGGGCGCCGTCAGTGCCCTGCTGGGCCTCGGCCCCACCGAACTGATCGACCTGAGCAGGATTGCCGGCATTATCGGCTTCGCGGGCGGCGTGGAGACCCTCGACGCCGTGGTGCAGCCGCGCGGATACCGGCTCCTCTCCGGCCTGAAGGCGGTGCCCAAGGCCGTGGCGGACAGGCTCGTTGACCACTTCGGCGGCCTCCAGTACCTGATGGCGGCCACCATCGATGACCTCATGACCGTGGACGGCATCGGCGACCAGCGCGCCCGCACGGTTCGGGAAGGACTGAGCCGGATGGCCGAGGCGAGCCTGCTGGACCGGTTCCTCTAGACACCGCCACGCGCCGGCTCGCGGCTTGCCTTACACCGGACCAACGCGCACGCTTCCGTCGGCCATGTTGAACGTGAACCGGCGCTCAAGCCGCCGGTTCACGCCGCCCGCCGTCCACTCCACCCCGTACCTGACGTCCAGCGAGCCGCGTTCCACGTCCCGCGCCGTCACCGTGCAGACAGGGGTGAAATACAGCGATTCCTCGCCGGGCTGCAGGTCTGCCGGACCGAACCCTTCCGCCCCCGGACCCGTCAGCCGCACGCCGGCCAGCACCTCCCGGCCACTGTTGCGCGCCCGTCCGGTGAAGGCAAGAATGTCCCCCGCCTTGTAGCCGGCGGTGACCGGCCCGTAGTTCAGGTCCTGCGCCTCGCGCGTTCCGATCACCTGGGCTGATTCAGCCGAGTATCCCTGGCCGATCTCCTTCCACGTGTGGACGTCCCACTCGCCGGCATCGGCGGCCATCACGTGGAATTCGCCGGCGTTTTGCCAGACCTCCGGACGGCCGGGCGTGATGGAGCGCAGCTCCATGTCGAACACCATCCCTGCTGCGGGTCCGGCAGGCTGGCCGGAGGCGGGTCCGGCAGGCTGCCCGGCTGGCTCACCGGAGTCCTCACGGGTGGCACGGCGGGTGCCCTGACGGGGCGCGGCGGCATCCGTGAGCTGGGCTGCCGGAATGGAGCAGAACACAATTTCGCGGTAGCCCTGGCGCTCGTAGAGGACTCCGATATTCCCGTCGGGCAGCCTGGCCGCCGTTGAATACGCCGAGCTGCCCGGGCAAATGGCGAGCTTCGCCGGCCAACTTGCTCCATTGTCCCGGGAGAGGCTGAGCACGGTGTTGCGGCGCAACGCGGTGTCGTGGTTGTTGGTTGCCAGCAACCATGCGTCCGTTTCCGCGGTGGCATGGCCCGGTGGAAGCGGCAGCCCGTCAAAACGGCCCACGGAGCCGTTGTCGCCGGGATCGGGGAGGTCCGCAACGGCGGTCAGCGGACCCCAGCTGTGCCCGCCGTCGCGGGAGATCGCTGATAGCCGGCGGGGAGTGGCGCGGCTGTGCAGCAGGAGCCTGCCGTCGCTGAGGCAGACAACCTTGTTCTCGTTGGGCGCCGCCCCGCCTCCTGTCGGCGCGCCCGCCTGCCCGCCGGCCGCCGAAGGGCCGATGAGCTCCCCCAGCGCCCAGGTTTCGCCGTGGTCGTCGCTGTAGGCGGACGCCGCCAAAATCTCCCCCTGCACCAGGACCACGTACTGCTGGACGAGTCTCCCGGCGAACGGTCCGGCATGGATTTGGATGCCCTGCCCCGCCGCCGCAAAGATTCCGGTAATTCCGAGGTCGCGGCCGGCTGCGAGCTTGAGCTGGGCCGTGAGCCGCCGGTGCCGCCAGGTCAGCCCGTCGTCGTCGGAGTAGCTGACGTCGCAGTGCTGGACGTCGTCGTCGTTCCCCGCACCTTTGGCGGCTTCGAAGAAACCGGCGCGGGTGCCTGCCGCGTGGAACATAAAGATCCGGCCCGTCCCGGCGTCCACCAGCAGGCTTGGATCCCCGTACCCCTCAAGCCCAACGCCGGTGCGCACCACTTGCTGAGCCTGCCAGGAGCGCCCGCTGTCACCACTGCGCCGTAGCAGAAGATCAATCGGGCTGGGAAGATCATCAAGGTTGGGTCGTCCGTCGTAGGCGGCGAGCAGGGTGCCGCGGGCCGTCACAGCCATCGCTGGAATCCTGTACTGCCGGTAGCCGCCCCTGCCGCGCTCCGCCAGCACGTGCTCAACGTCGGGGCGCGCCAACTGAATGCCATCGGCTGAAGAAAAGAGGTGGGATGTCATATCTCCAGAGTAAATGCCCGGAACCGCGCGCCAAAGCGAGCCGGCTCACACTTGACGGAAGCATGTGACCACCCTTACAGTTTTTCCTACGAGCATCGGACGTCCTACATCCGATAACTAATCTGAACGGTGAGGCACCTCATGGATAAGACGATCAAGAACCGTCAGCTGGTCAATTCCGCCAGCCGCCGGAGTTTCCTTAAATTGACCGGAGCAGCGGGGGTCGCGGCTGCTTTCGCCAGCTCCCTGGCTGCCTGCGGCGGGCCTGCAGCCACCACGGCAGGCGCCTCCGGAAACACGGCACCCGTCAACAAGGACCTCATCATCGAGGCCGGCATCTCCTACGCCCTGTCCACCGGGTTCGATCCGTTGTCCTCCTCAGGCGCCACGCCCCTTGCCGCCAACCTCCACGTCTACGAAGGCCTGGTGGAACTGCACCCGGCCACCCGCGAGCCGTACAACGCACTCGCCGCCGAGGACCCGAAGATGGTCAGCCCCACCACCTACCGGGTGTCCCTTCGCCAAGGCGCCAAGTTCCACGACGGCACCCCGGTCACGGCAGACGACGTCGTCTTCTCGTTCACCCGCGTGATGGATCCGGCAAACAAGTCCCTGTTCTCGCAGTTCATCCCCTTCATCAAGGAAGTCAAGGCCGTTGACGCGGCCACGGTCGAGTTCACCCTCAAGTACGCCTTCCCCGGGTTCGGCCCGCGGATCTCCGTGGTCAAGGTTGTCCCCAAGGCCCTGGCCAACTTCCCGCTGGGCTCGGAACAGCTCAAGGCCTTCGACGCCAAGCCGGTGGGCACCGGCCCGTACAAACTCATCTCGGCAGTCAAGGACGACAAGATCGTCTTCGAAGCCAACCCTGACTACAACGGCCCCATGCCCGCCCTGGCAAAGGGCATGACCTGGCTGCTGCTCTCCGACGCCGCAGCGCGCGTCACCGCCATGCAGTCCGGCCGCGTGCAGGCCATCGAGGACGTCCCCTACCTGGATGTGGACGGCCTCAAGTCCAAGGCCACCGTGGAATCCGTCCAGTCCTTCGGCATGCTGTTCCTGATGTTCAACTGCACCAAGGGCCCGTTCAGCGACAAGCGCGTCCGCCAGGCCCTGCACTATGGCCTGGACAAGGACTCCATCATCAAGAAGGCCCTGTTCGGCAACGCCAAGGCAGCCAGTTCCTACTTCCAGGAAGGCCACCCGGACTACGTCAAAGCGAAGAACGTCTACTCCTACGACGCCGCCAAAGCCGCGGACCTGCTCAAGGAAGCCGGCGTCACCAGCCTGGAGTTCGAACTGCTGACCACTGACACCGCCTGGGTCAAGGATGTCGCCCCGCTGATGCTCGAGTCCTGGAACAAGATCCCCGGGGTGAAGGTCACACTCAAGAACCTGCAGTCCGGCGCCTTGTACGCGGACCGGGTGGGCAAGGGCGACTACAGCGTGGTTGCGGCTCCGGGCGACCCTTCGGTCTTCGGAAACGACGCCGACCTGCTGCTGAGCTGGTTCTACGCCGGGGACACCTGGATGAAGGGCCGCGCCAACTGGGCCGCCACCCCGGAACGCGCGCAGCTCGTGGATCTGATGGCCAAAGCCGGCCAGTCCGCCGGGGACGAGGCCAAGAAGCTGACCGGCGAAATCGTCGACCTGGTTTCCGAGGAAGTGCCGCTGTACCCGATCTTCCACCGCCAGCTCCCCAGCGCGTGGGATTCCACCAAACTCAGTGGCTTCAAGCCGCTGCCCACCACCGGCGTCTCGTTCGTCGGCGTCGGCCGCACGGCCTAGGCCAAAGCCACCCCAGATCAACCGGAGAATACATTGGTCACGATATTGCGTCTGCTCGGCCGAAGGCTCGCAGCACTGCCCCTGATGATTCTGGGCATCACCTTGCTGGTGTTCCTGGTCCTGCAGGCCGCACCCGGCGACCAGGCCAGCAGCGCCCTCGGTGAGGGCGCCAGCGAGGAAGCCAAGGAACAGTACCGGCAGGACAACGGCCTGAACGACCCGTTGTTCCTGCAGTACCTGGGCTTCCTCGCCAAGCTGCTCCGCTTTGACCTGGGAGTCACCACTCCCCCGGCGAAGTCGGTGGCCACCATGATCGGTTCCGCCTTCCCCCTGACCCTTCAGTTGACGCTGTTTGGCGTGCTCATCGCCGTCGTGCTGTCGTTGGCCTTCGGAATCGTCGGGGCTCTTTACCGGGACAAGTGGCAGGACCAGCTGGTGCGGGTGTTCTCAATCGCGGCGGTCGCCACGCCGTCGTTCTGGCTTGGCATCCTGCTGATCCAGTGGTTCGCCCTCGGTTCCAGCCCGATGTTCCCCTCTGGCGGCATCGCGACGCCGGAGTCCGGCTTTGGCGGCTGGCTCAACTCGATGGCGCTCCCGGCCCTCGCCCTCGGCATTCCGGTCTCGGCGTCCCTCATCCGCGTGGTCCGCACCTCCATGGTGGAGGAACTGGACCGGGACTACGTCCGCACAGCCATCGGCAACGGCGTGCCCTACCGCGAAGTTGTGTCCCGGAACGTGCTGCGGAACGCCCTGGTCACCCCGGTGACCGTGCTGGGGCTCAGGATCGGCTACCTGCTGGGCGGCGCCGTCGTGATTGAAATGATCTTTGCCCTCCCCGGCATGGGCCAGCTGATCCTCAACGGCATCACCAACCTCGACGTCAACCTGGTGCAGGGCGTAGTGCTGACCATCTCGGTCACCTTTGTCCTGGTGAACATCGCCGTCGACCTTCTCTACCTGCTCATCAACCCCCGAATCAGGACGGTCTGACCCATGCGAAGCAAACTCGCTGAACGGCTCAGTGCCCCCGGGATCCGCTTCAAGGCCCTGCCGTGGAGCTCCCGCTTTGCGCTCGTGTTCCTGGTGGCCATCATCGCCGCCGCCATCCTGGCTCCGGTGCTCGCCCCGCACGACCCGCTCGAAACCTTCATCCCCGCCACCGCACCCGGCGGTGAACACCTTTTCGGCACCGACCGGCTGGGCCGGGACATCTTCTCCCGCCTGCTGTACGGCTCGCAGTCCTCGCTGCTGATCGGCCTCGGCGCCGTGGCGCTGGCCGTAGCGGCGGGCGCCCTGCTGGGATCCCTGGCGGCCATGTCCAGCAAGGCCGTCAACGAACTGATCATGCGCCTGATGGACATCCTCATGGCGTTCCCCGGCATCGCCCTGGCCGCGGTCCTGCTGGCGGCCTTCGGCAACTCGGTACCCACCATCATCGTGGCGATTGCGGTCATCTACACCCCGCAGCTGGCCCGCGTGGTGCGCGCCAACGTGCTGTCGCAGTACGGCGAGGATTACGTCCGCGCCGAGCGCGTGATCGGCGCAGGCCGGTTCTACATCCTGCTCAAGCACATCGTCCGGAACACCGCGGCCCCCGTCCTCGTGTTCGCCACGGTTATGGTGGCGGATGCCATTATCCTCGAGGCCTCGCTGTCCTTCCTCGGTGCCGGCGTGCAGGATCCCGCCCCGTCCTGGGGCAACGTCATCTCCTACGGCCGCAACCTCGTCCTCTCGGGCGGCTGGTGGGCCACCACCTTCGCCGGCCTCACCATCCTGCTGACCGTCCTGGCCCTGAACATCCTGGCCGAAGGCCTCACCGACGCGATGGTAAACCCGAAGCTGCGCAGGGCTCCCGTGGTAAAGGACGACGACGGAACTGCTTCATCGGTTGCCGGCGCCGCTGAAGGCACTGAGGTTGCCACGTCCGTCGCCCAGCCGTCCGTGGTGGAAGAACACGAGCTCGACGGCGTCCGGGCGGCTTCCCGCGACGCCCTCACCGAGGAGCACTACAACAAGTCAGCCCTGCTGACTGATGTCAAGGTGGCCGCCGCCAGCCCGCACGTCCTGCTCGACAGGGAACTGGAACTGCTGGCAGCCATCGAAGCCAAACGCACCGACCGTCTTCCCCAGGTCCCGGCCGGCGCCCGCAACGTCCTGGAGGTCAAGAACCTGTCCATCCGCTTCCCGGGCCGCTTCGGCGACACCGCGATCGTGGACAACGTCTCCTTCACGGTCCGAGAAGGAGAAACCATGGGCCTCGTTGGTGAGTCCGGCTGCGGCAAGTCGATCACCTCGCTGGCCGTCATGGGGCTCCTGCCCAAGACGGCGCAGATCACCGGATCCATCATGTTCGACGGCAAGGAACTCCTCGACGCCGATACCAGGCACAGCAGCCCCAAGGCCTATGAGGGCCTGCGCGGCGAACAGATCGCCATGGTCTACCAGGACGCCCTCAGCTCCCTGAATCCGTCCATGAAAATCAAGGACCAGATGGAGCAGCTGACCCGCCGCGGGGGACGCAAGACCCCCACTGAATTGCTTGAGATGGTCAAGCTGGATCCCGTCCGCACGCTGGCCAGCTACCCGCACGAGCTCTCCGGCGGCCAGCGCCAGCGCGTGCTGATCGCCATGGCACTCTCCCGTTCACCGAAGATCGTTGTTGCCGACGAGCCCACCACCGCCCTGGACGTCACCGTCCAGAAGCAGGTTGTGGACCTGCTCAACGAACTGCGCGACCAGCTTGGCTTCGCCATGGTTTTTGTCAGTCACGACCTCGCACTGGTGGCATCCCTGGCGCACCGCATCACGGTCATGTACGCCGGCCAGGTGGTGGAATCCGCCCAGGCCTCCGAGCTCCTGCAAAACCCGAAGCACGAGTACACCCGGGGATTGCTCGGCGCCGTCCTGTCCATTGAGGCCGACGCCGTCCGCCTGCACCAGATCCCCGGCACCGTGCCGTCCCCGCGCGACTTCGCCCCGGGCGACCGCTTCGCGGCGCGCTCACTGCGTCCCGACGCCGACCCCAACCAGCGACTGGTGCTCACAGCCGTTCGGTCCGCCCAGGGCGACGATGCTGACCACTACTGGGCGAGCCACCTGAAGGAGGACGCGAGATGAGTGAATCAACCGGCAAGCCGGTCATCGAACTCAAGGACCTGAAGGTCTACCACCATGCGCGGACCGGCGGGCTGTTCCGCCCGAACATCGTCAAGGCAGTCGACGGCGTGGACTTCACCATCAGCCGGGGCGAAACCGTCGGCATCGTGGGTGAGTCCGGCTGCGGCAAATCCACGCTTGCTTCGGTACTCGTGGGTCTCCAGCAGCCGACGTCGGGCCAGGTCCTCTTCCACGGCAAGCCCGCCATCAAGCGCAACGCAGCCATGCGCAAGGAATTCGGCCGCTCCGTCTCCGTGGTCTTCCAGGACCCGGCAACCGCCTTGAACCCGCGCATGACCATCCAGGACATCCTGACCGACCCCCTGCAGATCCACGGCATAGGCACCGCGGCCACCCGCGCTGCCACGGTCAAGGAACTCCTGGCGCTGGTAGGCCTGCCGCAGTCAGCCGCCGAAGTCACGCCGTCCCAGGTGTCCGGCGGCCAGCGCCAGCGTGTGGCGATCGCCCGCGCCCTGGCACTGGATCCGGACATCATCGTGGCGGACGAGCCGACCTCGGCCCTCGACGTCTCCGTCCGCGCGCAGGTTCTGAACCTGCTGTCCGACCTGAAGACCCGCCTGAACCTCGGCATGGTGTTCATCTCGCACGACATCCAGACCGTCCGCTACGTCTCCGACCGCATCTGCGTCATGTACTTCGGCAAGATCGTCGAACAAGGCACAGCCAGCCAGGTCTTCGACCACCCCAGCAACGACTACACCAAGAAGCTGCTGGGCGCCGCGCCAAGCCTGCTCCACATCTAGTTTTTCCCTTCACAAGCCACAAACAACGGAGAATTCTGTGTCCACTCAGTTCCAGGGCGTCATCCCCCCGGTCATCACCCCCCGCCACGCCGACGGCAGCATCGACACTGCGTCGCTGAAGAACTTCACCAAGCACCTGATCGACGGCGGTGTGTCCGGACTTTTCGTCCTCGGATCCTCCGGCGAAGTCCCCTACCTGACCAACGCGGAGCGTGAGCTGGTGGTATCCACCATCGCCGACGCCAACGCCGGAGCCGTCCCGCTGATCGTGGGCGCCAACGAGCAGACCACCAACCGAGTCATCGAAGAAGCACGCAAGGTGGTTGACCTTGGCGCCGACGCGATCGTGGTCACGTCCATGTACTACGCCATCGGCAACGCAGCGGAGACCGAAACCCACTTCCGCAGCATCCACGCAGCCGTCGACAAGCCGATCTTCGCCTACGACGTCCCGGTCCGCACCCACTTCAAGCTGCCCACGGACCTGCTGGTCCGCCTGGGCCGCGACGGAGTGATCGCCGGCGTCAAGGACTCCTCCGGCGACGACGTCTCGTTCCGCCAACTGCTCCTTGCGGCCAAGGACATCCCGGACTTCGACATCTTCACCGGCCACGAAGTCGTAGTTGACGGCGCCCTCCTCGGCGGCGCCCAGGGCGTTGTCCCGGGCCTCGGCAACGTTGACCCCGCCGGCTACCGACGACTCTTCGACGCCGCCCGGGCCGGCGACTGGGCCGGCGCCGCCCGCGAACAGGACCGCCTGGCCGACGTCTTCGAAATCGTCTACGCCCCCAACGGCCGGGTCTCCGGCGGAGCCGCCGGCCTGGGCGCCTTCAAGACCGCCCTGCAGCTCATGGGCGTCATTGAATCAAACACCATGAGCCAGCCCATGCTGTCCCTTAACGACGACGAAGCCGCCACGATCCGCACCGTTCTCGAGCGCAACGGCCTGGTCTAAGTTCGGCCCCGTGATCGAGCCTGCCGGGGTCCCGGTTTCGACCATGCTCAACACCGGAACGTATGTGAGGAAAGAAATGCAGTACGCAATCGGCGTTGACCTGGGCGGCACCAAGACTGCTGCCGGGGTTGTTTCGGAGGCCGGGGAGGTGCTGTTTTCGGAGACCATTCCGACGCTGAACCGCGACGGCGGCGAGGCAATCCTCAACGCGACGGCGGCGCTGGTTTCCGGGCTCATGTCCCGGGCCACGGCCAATAGCCTTGGGATTGTCGGAGTGGGCGTTGGTTCGGCCGGTGTCATTGATGCCGGGCGCGGTGTGGTGGTGTCAGCAACGGATGCCATCCTGGGCTGGGCCGGGACTGAGCTGGCGGCGGGGCTCGCCGGCCGGCTTGGCCTCACCCCGGAGTCGGTTCGTGCCGTTAACGATGTCCACGCGCATGCGCTTGGCGAGTCCTGGACCGGGGCGGCAGCCGAAACCGCCAGTTCGTTGCTGGTGGCCTTCGGCACAGGGGTCGGCGGCAGCTTCGTCCTGGCCGGCAGTCCGGTCCTGGGTCACCGCTACGTGGCCGGCCATGTGGGCCACCTTGCGTCCCCTTTCGCGTACAGCCGCGGCCGCGCCCTGCCGTGCGTCTGTGGAAGGGCCGGCCATGTTGAAGCGATCGCGTCCGGGCCGGCGATCCGCGAGGCCTATGTGCGCCTCGGCGGGTCCCCCGACGTCCCGGACACCCGTGCGGTTTTCGCTTTGGCGCACGACGGCGATGCTGCCGCCACCACAGCGGTCAGGGACGCCGCCGTCGCTGCCGGGCAGGCGGTGGGCGGCCTTGCCAATGTCCTGGATCCTGAACTCGTGGTCGTTTCCGGCGGTCTGGCCGACGCCGGCGAACTATGGTGGAAGCCGATGGAAGCCGCCCTCCGGACTGAACTGCTGGCCCCGCTCGCGGGGCTGCCGGTCCGCCCGGCCGCCCTGGGCAACACTGCTGCCGTGATCGGCGCCGCCAGCCTTGTCCTCACCCCGCCCAGCTCCGTTGACGACCTCCGGGAGACACTTTGATCCTCACGCCACAGGGCCTTGCTGCCCTCCGTTCACAGCTGGTCGTCTCCTGCCAGGCCTACCCCGGGGAGCCCATGCGGGACCCCCGCACCACCGGCCAGGTTGCCGCATCAGCGGTGGCAGGCGGGGCTGCCGCGGTCCGGGTCCAGGGGCTGGCGGATGTCCAGTTCACCCGCGCCGCCGTCGAAGTTCCCGTCATCGGGCTCTGGAAGGACGGCCACGACGGCGTGTTCATCACCCCCACGCTTCGCCACGCGCTGGCCGTGGCGAACGCCGGCGCCCATGTGGTGGCCCTGGACGGCACGCGCCGCGAGCGCCCGGACGGGCTCTCCCTCGCGCAGACGATCGCCGGCATCCGTGGCGAATCCCACGCGCTGGTGATGGCCGACTGCGGTTCCCTGGACGACGCCGCCGCCGCTGTGGACGCGGGGGCCGACCTGGTGGGCACCACCCTGGCCGGTTACACGGGCGAGCGCCCGAAGACGGCGGGCCCCGACCTTGCCCTGCTGGAGCAGATCGCCTCCGCGGAGCTCGGCAGGCCGCTGATCGCGGAAGGGCGGATCCACACACCTGCCCAGGCCCGCCAGGCGCTCGAGGCCGGTGCTTTCGCCGTCGTCGTCGGAACCGCCATCACCCATCCGGCCACCATCACCGGCTGGTTCTCCGACGCCCTGCGTTCCTGATCCTGAACCACCCCTGCACTGAAAGCGGCACACGTGACCCCGGCAGACCTGTCCTCTTCAACTCCCCGCCAGCCGGCCGAAAGCCGGACCTTCGTCCTGGCAGGAACGGTGCTCTCCGACGGGCGCGCCCTGCCGGACCACATAGTGGCCGTCGTTGGTAGCCGGATTACGTTCGCCGGCCCCCGGAGCTCCTTTGACGCCGCGGACTACCCCGGGGCGGTGGAACTGGAGGTGCCCGCCGGGGGCTTCATTCTGCCGGGTCTGGTGGACTTGCACTGTCACGGGGCGGCGGGCGGAGACTTCCCCGGCGGTGACGAGGACGCTTGCCGCACGGCAGTGGACTTCCTGCACCGCCACGGCACCACCACGCTTCTTGCCAGTCTTGTCACGGCCTCCCGTGACGACCTTCTCACAGGGATCAGGTCCCTTCGCGTGCTCGCCGGCGAGGGCCTCATCGCGGGCATCCATTCGGAGGGCCCGTTCCTGTCCACGGCCCGGTGCGGTGCGCAGAATCCCGACTGGCTTCGGCACCCCAACCTGGCCCTGACGGCCGAAATGCTGGAGGTAGCCGGCGGTTCGCTGAAAAGCATGACCTACGCCCCGGAACTGCCCGGTGCCAAGGACCTGGTTAGCCTGCTAGCGCAGCATGGTGTCACACCGTCACTTGGCCACACCGATGCGGACCCAAGCACCGCGGCATCCTCCCTCGAACACGCTGCGGAATCCCTGGCGGCCGCTCCCGGCTCCTGGGCCGGCACGCGGCCCACCGTGACGCATCTTTTCAACGGCATGCCGCCGCTCCACCACCGGAATCCGGGACCGGCATCGGCCTGCCTGCGCCTGGCGCGCGCCGGAACCGCCGCCGTCGAACTCATCGCCGACGGCGTCCACCTGTCGCCTGAGACAGTGCACATGGTGTTCGAACTTGTGGGAGCGGAAAACGTTGTGCTGGTCACCGACTCGATGGCCGCAACCGGCCTCCCGGACGGGGACTACGCCCTGGGCCCGGCGTCCGTTTCGGTCCGGGACTCCGTCGCCACCCTGCAAAGCAATGGAGCGCTTGCCGGCGGCACGGCGACCATGCTTGATGTGGTGCGCCGGACCGTCGCCGCCGGTGTATCGGCTGCCGACGCCGCCGCTTCCGCGAGCTGCGTGCCGGCCGGAATCCTGGGAATGGACCATGAAATCGGCAGCGTTCGGCCCGGCATGCGTGCCGACCTCCTCGCTGTGGACGCGGAATTCGGTCTGCTCACGGTGCTGCGGGCCGGGACACTGCTCGGTCCCGCCGCAGCCTGACCCTAGCCGGTAGCGCCCGCTCCTGCAGCGCCGGCCCCGACAGCCACCGGAACTGCGGTCCCGGGCGTCGTTACGCGTCCCATCAGGGCAGCCGCACCTTCGTCCGCGATCACCGTCACGTGCGGATGGTGCTGGAGGACGGAGGCCGGGCAGTCGGCCGATACGGGTCCGGTCAATGCCCGGTGCAGGATTTGCGCCTTATCCGCTCCATGCACAACCAGCAGGAGCTGCCGTGCCTCAAGAATTGTGCCGAGGCCCTGCGTGATGCACCGCTCCGGCACGTCCCGTGGCGAGTCGAAGTAGCGTGCATTCGCCTGGCGGGTTCGTTCTGCAAGGACTTCTACCCTGGTGCGGGAATCGAGTGCGGACCCGGGCTCGTTGAAGGCCAGGTGGCCGTTGTGGCCGATGCCCAGCAGCTGGATGTCGATCCCGCCGCAGGCCGCGATGGCCGCTTCGTAGTCGCTGGCGGCACGCTCGGGTTCCGCTGCACTTCCGTCCGGGACGAACACGTTGGCCGGGTCAAGCCCGAGCCTCCCGGTGACTTCGCGGCGGACAACTTCGGCATAGCTTTCCGGGTGGCCCGCCGGCAGGCCGACGTACTCATCCAGGGCGAAGCACCGGATGCGTGACATCTCCAGTCCGTATCCGGCAAGGGAGCGGTAGACCGGCAACGGCGATCCGCCCGTGGCCACTCCCAGCACGGCGTCCGGATTGCTTCGGATCACGGCGGCCAGGAATCCCGCGCCAACTGCTCCGGCGGCCGCGGCGTCCTGAACTGTGAAGAATTCCATGCTTAAGGGCTCTTTTCCTTGCTGGGTCCGGCCTGGGAGGCTGGTCTAATGGTGGTTGTGACGCCGGCTGGCAGGCCTAGCGGGCTGCGACTGTCCTGAGTTTTCCGCGGATGCCGTCGAAGTGGCGCTGCAGGCGTTCGGAGGCCAGCGCCTTGTCGCCCGCCGCCACGGCGTGGTAAATGTCGGCGTGGTCCCGAACCTGTTTGCCCAGGTCCACAGGTCCGGGGCCCAGCTCCAGGTGAATTTGACGGTAAACCTTCCAAAAAACGTCCATCAGGTTCATCAGGAGATCGTTGCGGAGCGGAGCAAATAGCCGGCGGTGGAATTCGGCGTCGTGGATAAACAAGGGTTCCCCCTTGGCTGCCGCGTCCTCCATTGCAGCCAAGGCGCTGCGGAGATCGTCCCGCTGCGCAGCGGTCATCAGGTCCATGGCCGAACCGATCAGGCCGGATTCCAGGGCCTGGCGCACGTCGACGAGTTCCATCGCCTCATCGCCCCGGTGGCGCAGGGAAAGCTTCCCCCGGAAGGCAAGTCCGTCCGCCAGGGCGTGGAAGTTATTGGGAGCCACGAACGTGCCGAAGCCGTGGCGGATCTCGATGACGCCGAGCGCCTGCAGCACCTTCAGCGACTCCCTGATGGTATTGCGTCCCACGCCCAGGATCGCGGACAGCTCGCCTTCAGTCGGGAGAGCGTCGCCCACATCGAGTCCCTGCTCCAGGATGAGCTCCATGATCCGCGTCTGCAGGGCGTGCGATCGCAGCTGCGCGCTGAAGCGGGCGGATGACACTTCTTGCGGGGCCATTGTCACGGCTGTCTCCTCGGAGTCCGACCTGCCGCTGAAGCAGGACTGACTTCATTCTACTGGAGATGGGACGTCCCTTGTCCTATTTAGTGACAAAAGTTTGCGTCCGTCCGACGACCGGAGTGCGTCGTCGGGACCGGAGGGGGTGCGGACTGAAAAGTGGCGCCTAAAGCAACTGGAAGACGGCCTTGGAGCTGGACTTGGTGCCCAGCCGCGCGACGAACATGTAATACGCCCCGCCGGCGCCGGGCTTCGCGGATACGGCGCCGCAGCCGGGAACGCTGCGGTTGCGCTGCCACGGGAAGTTGGCTGTCTCGCTTTGGCCCGGAGCGATGGTCTTTACGAGGTCCCCGCTCTCAACCTGGCAGTCAACCGAAGAGAAAATGCGGTCGGAGCCGCTGGTGACGGTGTACTCCATCTGGGACGTGCCCAGATTCACCTCGCACGCCACTTTTCCGCCGTTGGTGACTTTCAAGCTGAGCAGGGGGTTTTCACCCGCTGCGTAGGCAGCCTTATCGGTGGAAGCAGAGACGGTGACCAGGGTCTGGTCGCACGTGGGCGTCGCCGGAGTGCTGGGCGTGGCGGACGCGGAGGGCGTGGCTTCAGGCTTGGCGCCCTGCCCGTCAGATCCGTTCCGGTCAGTGGAAGAAGCCTGCTCGGAGGATCGCATGGCCCCGGACACGGCTGCGAAGCCTCCCAGCGCCACCGAGGCAACGAGAAGCAGCACCAGGCCAACGAACAGCCTGCGACGGCGGTAGACGGCCTTCAGCGGAGGCCGTCCCGCCTGCCGGCCGGGGGTGCCCTTCGGTTTCGGAGCGTTCTTTCCTGAAGTGCCTTGCCTGACCATCCTTCTAGGCTAGAGAACGCCGGGCGCATTAGGGCACCACCACGCCGGGAGGCGGACCGCTGGCCAGTATCCACTACAGTATTTGCATCGAAGCCTTAGCCGCACCCACTGCCCTGCCCCCGGCGAGTCGCCCCGCATTACCGCCGCTTGCCGCCCTCCACGACGCCCTTGACGCCTGGTTCGGGACCAACGCCAGGGACCTGCCGTGGCGTGACCCCGAGTGCTCCCCCTGGGGTGTCCTGGTCAGCGAGATCATGCTCCAGCAGACACCCGTTGTCCGGGTCCTGCCCGTCTGGGAAGACTGGCTCCGCCGCTGGCCGTCTCCGGCGCACCTGGCAGCCGAGGCCTCCGGCGAGGCTGTCCGGCACTGGGGCAGGCTTGGCTATCCGCGGCGGGCCCTGCGCCTGCATGCGGCCGCCGTCGCCATCGTGGAAAAGCACGACGGCGGCGTGCCGGGAACGTACGACGCACTGCTGGAACTCCCCGGGGTGGGCAGCTACACGGCGGCCGCCGTCGCCGCCTTCGCCTTCGGCCGCCGCGAAACCGTGGTGGACACCAACATCCGCCGCGTCCACGCACGGCTCTTTTCCGGCACTGCGCTGCCCTCGCAGTCGCTGACAGCAGCCGAAATGCGGCTGGCCGCCGAACTGCTGCCGGCCGACGTCGGACTCTCCGTCCGCTGGAACGCGTCGGTCATGGAGCTGGGGGCACTGGTCTGCACGGCGAGGGCGCCGAAGTGCGGTGAGTGCCCGGTGCGGGGGGCGTGCGCGTGGCTGGCGGCCGGCGAGCCGCCGCCGTCGTACACCCCGAAGGGCCAGTCCTGGCACGGCACCGACCGGCAGGTCCGGGGAGCCGTGATGGCCGTCCTCCGGCTGGCGGACGCGCCGGTGGCTCCGGAAATTTTCCATCAGCCCGCCGCGGACCTTGGCTTCGAAGCCGAAGGCATCGGCATCCCGCTGGCAGCGCTACACCGGCTGAATTCCGCGCCCGAGCAGTTGGAGCGCGCCCTGGCCGGGCTGGTCAGCGACGGCCTGGCGGAACTCCACCCGGCCGGCCTGAGGCTGCCCGCCTGAAGGCCGTCCGGAATGTGAAGCGGAGCAGGCAGTGGCATACTGCTTGCTGACGCGAAAGGGAGAACCGTGAAAACCGTGCTGTACATCGTCTGGGCCGTGTTCGTCGTCGCGGCCGCCGTGTCGATCACCGTGGCGGTGCGTAGGGGCAAACGCCTGGAGAAGCTCGCCGAACAGTGGCCAAGAGTCCAGGCGACCGTGACCGGCAGCAAAGCCGGATGGTCCAGCGCCGCTGGCTCCTCCGGGTCGCGCCACCGCCTCTACCGCCCCACCTACCGCTTCGCCGACCCGCACGGAACCCTGTACTTCGGGGAGTCGGATGTCCCGTTCCGCACCGAGCCGGCGCCCGGTTCCACCGTGGACGTGGCCTACAACCCGGCGGATCCGAACCAGTCCATCCACCAGGCATCCAAGGAGAAGGCCGGCATGGGCTGCATGATCGCCTTCTTTGCCGTCTTCGCCGTGGCCTCTTTCCTGTTCATCGGCGTCTTTCCGGTCAGCTAGCGTCCGGCGTTGCCGCCCATCCGCCCGGTAGCCTCTGGCGGCGCAGCCCGGACGGATCTACGCTGAAGCATGCGCAGCTTGGGCGTATTTTTGGTAGCTGTCACCACGTCGCTGATCCCGTCCGCGTGCCTGCCCGAGGCAGTGCCGTGCCCGGCAATCGCGCAGGCGCCGGTGGTGGCGCTGACTGTGGCGGCCAGCTATGCAGCCACGGTCAAGGCCATCCACCTGAAGGCCTGCCAGGACGGCACATGCCGGGAAGCGGACCTCGAACTGATGCCCGGCAGCACTGCTGTCGACCAGGGCTGCGAGCCCTCGGCGGGGCCGGACGGCACGTGTTCCGCAACGTCCTCGCCGGACGGCACCCTCAGGGGCATGCTGATGATGGATGTCCTGACCGAATCGCGCATTGACGCCACAGCCACCGGCACCTCGACGGCGGGCATTCCGTTGCCTGAGCGGACGCTGAGCTTCATGCCCAGGGCGGAGTACCCGTACGGAGAGCACTGCGGGAAGTTCATCACAGCCACCGTGCTGCTGGATGCCGACGGGCTCCGGCAGGCCGGCTGACGGCGGGACCGTCCGGCGCGGCCGGACCTCCCGCCGCCGGTGCCCTCAGGGCTCCCCGAACCCCGCTTCCACCAGGCCGCCGACGTACTTCACGGCCCTGGCCGCGTCCGGACCCCAGGCCTCGACGTGGAGGATGGATCCCTTGCCTGCGCCCAGGGTCATCAGGCCGGTCATGGAAGCGCCATCCATACCGTTGACCGTCACCTCAGCATCCAGGCCTGCCAGTCCCCCGGCGATCTTCGCTGCGGGCCGGGCATGCATGCCGGCCTGGTTGACCAGCTCGAAATCGCCCGTGGCTTCGGGGGGTCCCAGCGTCTCCGCCTCGGCAGGCGCCTCCGCCGCAGGTGCGCGGCGGACCGCTTCGGCGGCCTGCTTCACTCCCGTGGCGTCCGCTCCCGACTGAGCGGCGACCGCTGCAGCCACCAGCCCCTCGACCAGCGGAGCATCGGCCAACAGGACAGTGTCCGGATCCGGCAGGAACTCCACCGCCGATTCGGCCGTCATCACGGCGGAGCCGAGGTCCGTAAGCACCACGATGCCGTCTTCGCCGGCCGCCTGGTCCAGGGCGGCCATGACCTTTTCAAGGCTGGTGCCGATCCTGCCGTCGTCGGTACCGCCCGCCGGGAGGATCACGACGTCGGGTGCCATTTGGGCGGCCAGCTCCGCCGCGCCGTCGGCGATCTTTTCGCTATGGGACACCACCACGAGGCTGACCGTCATCCGGCCGCACCGGCCGCGGCGCGCAAGATGAGTGCGGTGGAAACTGCGCCGGGGTCCCGGTGGCCGGCGCTGCGTTCGCCGAGGTAGCTGGCGCGCCCTTTGCGGGCGATGAGCGGATCAGTGGCAACGGCACCCGCTTCGGCGGCTTCCGCGGCCGCCAGGAGGACCTTGAGGACATCCCCGTCCCCCGCAGCGGCCTGCGCTGCCGCGGCGTCGACGGCGGGCGTCCAGGCGTCCACCATCGTTTTATCGCCGGATTCGGCCTTCCCCCGGGCCACAACGCCGTCACGGGCGGCCTGGATGGCAGCGGCGAGCGCGGCGGGATCGATGTCCTCCGTATCGCCCAACGATGTGGAGGCACGCAGGAAAGCCGTGCCGTAGAGGGGCCCGGCCGCTCCGCCCACTTTGGACATCAGTGCCATGGCCGTGAGTTTCAAGGCAGCTCCCGGGGTGGCGGGCGGCGCTTCGGCGAGTTTCTCCATCACCGCCTTGAAGCCGCGGTCCATGTTTTCGCCGTGGTCGGAATCCCCGATGGCGCGGTCCAGCTCAATCAGTTCCACCCGGTGGTCCGCCATCGCCTGCGCGGAAAGGGTCAGCCACCTTACGGCCCAGTCAACGTCCAGCCCCACGGTCAGACGCCCCAGCGCAGCGCGGCGGTGTGGACCGGGGCGTCCCAGAGGCTGGTCAGTTCATCGTCGAGCCGCAGCACGGTGATGGAGCAGCCCTGCATCTCCAGGGAGGTGATGTAGTTGCCCACCAGGGAGCGCTCCACCGTGACGCCTTTCTCCGCGAGCACCTGTGCTGCACGGCGGTAGACGATATAGAGCTCGCTTTGCGGCGTCCCGCCCATGCCGTTCACGAACAGGAGCACCTTCTCGCCGGAGGCAATGCCCAGGTCGGACAGGATGGGTTCCAGGAGGCGGTCGGTGATGCCGTCGGCGTTTTCCATCGGGATCCGGTGCCGTCCGGGCTCCCCGTGGATCCCGATGCCGATTTCGATTTCGTTCTCTTCCAGGTCAAAGCTGGGCACCCCTGCGTGCGGGACCGTACAGGCGGACAGCGCGACGCCCATGCTGCGGACGTTTTGGTTGACCCGGTCCCCGATGGCGGCGACAGCATCCAGGTCATCCCCGCGTTCGGCAGCCGCACCGGCGATCTTCTCCACCAGGACGGTACCGCCCACGCCGCGCCGACCTGCCGTGTACAGCGAGTCCTCCACGGCGACGTCGTCGTTCACCAGTACGGTGCGGACCTGCACGCCTTCGGCCTCCGCCATTTCGGCGGCCGTTTCGAAATTCAGGACGTCGCCCGTGTAGTTCTTGACGATGTGGACGACGCCGGCACCCGAGTTTACGGCGAGCGTCGCGGGAATGATCTGATCAGGCGTGGGCGAAGTGAAGACTGCACCCGGCACCGCGGCGTCAAGCATTCCCAGCCCGACGAACCCGCCGTGAAGCGGTTCGTGGCCGCTGCCGCCGCCGCTGACAAGGCCCACTTTCCCGGCCACGGGGGCGTCCTTCCGGGTAATGAATTTCGGCTCGGCGCTCACGGTCACAATGTCCGCATGCGCAAGGCCGAAGCCTTCCACGGACTCGTCTACTACAGCGCGGGGATCGTTGATCAGCTTCTTCATTGGAGTGCTCCCTGGAGTGACCTGGCGGCTTTGTCTTGACCCTACTACCGCGGCCGTGGCAACGGTAGCGCCCTGTCGAATCGTCCGGCGAATGCCCGGCCTAAAAGGGCAAAACGAAAGGGACAGCCCCCAATTGACTGTCCCTTTCCTTTCCTGTCTTGGATCCCCCCGGCCTGGCTCAGCGGTTTCCCCAGGAGCCCGGGAGAAGATCCGGCCACGCGGCGGCGCCGATATGGAATACCGACGCCTCACGGCACCGGCCCGGAGGATCGTTCCGGGCCGGATCCGCAGGAAGATCCATTTGGAACGCCGAAAAATCCGGAAAAATGGCGTATTCGCGCATTTCTGTCCTTTGAAGTGGTTTCGGGATTCGGGTACTACCAGGCAACCGTGATTAATTTTATACATCGATTCGATATATGGGAAGAGCCAGAAGTCAGGCATAATCCGCAAGGCGGGGAAAGGCCTACAGGAACCTGATCATGCGCGTATTGCCCAGGGTGTTGGGCTTGACCCGCGCGAGGTCCAGAAACTCAGCCACACCTTCGTCATGCGAACGCAGCAACTCGGAATAGACCACCGGGTCCACCGCCGTCTGGTCCGCCATCACATCGAAGCCGTGCTTCTTGAAGAAGTCCACTTCGAAGGTCAGGCAGAACACACGCGAAACGCCCAGCGCCCTGGCTTCCTCCAGGAGGCTTTCCACCAGGACGTGTCCCACACCCTTGCCGCGCCATGCATCGGAGGCCGCCAGGGTTCGCACCTCGGCCAGGTCCTCCCACATGACGTGCAGGGCGCCGCAGCCGATCACCTCGCCGTCGGCCGACTCCGCGATCCGGAACTCCTGCAGGCTTTCGTAGTACGCCACCGTCTCCTTGGCCATGAGGATCCTCTTGTCCGCCAGCGGGGCCACGAGGCGCTTGATGGCAGCTACATCGCTGGTGCGGGCAGGGCGGATGCGGAAGGTCTCAGTCACAGCCCCATCTTACGAGCCGGGGGTACCTAGAGCCCCAGTTCAGCGGGCAAAGGCGCGTCCTGGTCCAGCACATTCTTCGCCAGGAAGTGCTCGACGACCCCGTACCAGACCTTGGCGTGCTGCGGCTGCAGGATCCAGTGGTTCTCGTCCGGGTAGTAGAGGAAGCGATGCGGTGTCCGGCCGTTGCCGTCGGCCGCCAGCTGCGATTTGGACAGGAGTTCGTACCAGAGCCGCAGCCCCTCGCCAATGGGCACGCGGTAGTCCTTGTCACCGTGGATCACCAGCATGGGGGTGCTGATCTTCTCGACGTGCAGGTGGGGCGAATTCGCCAGTGCCATCTCGGCCGTCATTTCCTTCAGCCAGTACTGCGAGGCGTCAGTGGTGGGGCCGAACTGGTCAAGGGCCCATAGGCTGGCATGGGTGACGATCGCGTTGAAGCGGTCCGTCTGCCCCGCCACCCAGTTGGCCATGTATCCACCGAAGGAGCCGCCCATGGCAGCCGTCCGCGACGCATCAATGTCCGGGCGCTCCACCACGACGTCCGTGATTTTCATGAGGTCCGTAAATGGCGCCCGGCCCCACTCTCCCCAGCCACGCTGAATGTAGGACTGGCCGTACCCGGTGGACAGGGCGGGATCCGGCAGGAGGACGGCATAACCCTTGGCCACCAAGAGCCACGGGTTCCAGCGCCACGTCCACGCATTCCAGGAGCCCAGGGGTCCGCCGTGGATCCAGAGCAGCAGCGGCGCCTGGTTCCGGGCAGAGGCACCCTCCGGCAGCGCAAGGTAGGCGGGAATCCGGGCGCCATCGGCGGCAGTCGCCTCCATGCGCTCCAGTGATCCCTGGATGCGGGGGCGCTCGGCGGGAGCCTGGAGCCTGGTGACCTGTCCGCTCGCCAGGTCGATCCGTACCGCCTCGGGCGGAAATTCGTACGAGCTCCGCAGAGCGTAGGCGCTCAATCCGTCCGGTGAAACCACGACGTCGGTATATGCCGCAGCGTCGAGCGTCACGCGGGTGACTTCGTCGTCGCCGGCCGCTCCGCCGGCCCCTCCCCCGGCCCCGGCGGGAGTGATGCGGAAGACCGGGGAGGCGCCGTCGTCGTCGGCCGTTACCAGGAGGGCAGAGGCGTCCGGCAACCACGCAGCTTTGATGGCCCAGCGGTCCCATTCAGGGGCCAGCGGCCTGAGGTTTGCTTCCGGCTCCCCCGGCGCACTGACGTCCAGGAGATGGAGCTTGACCTGCGGAGCCTGGCGGGGAGTGGTGTCGGATTCGCTCAGCACCACGAGCGTACGGTTGTCGGGGCTCACCGGTCCCGCGAAGTAGCTCATGCCTTCCCGGTCCAGCAGGACCTTGTGTGTTGCGGTGGCCACGTCAATAGCCACCAGGACGGAGCGTGAGTCCGCTTTGGCGAGTGGCTTGTCGAAGCTGGTGTAGATCGTCCTCCCGTCGGGGCTGACCACCGAGTCCGCGTTGCGCAGCATGCCGGCTGCCTCCGGCGTGAGGTTCCGGAGCTTCAGCGGTGCGGCCGCGTCAACCGTCGCCGGTTTGCCGGGATCCTTGTCCTCCCCCGGCTCAACGGCGAAGATACGCGGCTGGTCCGGCCCCAGGTCGGCATCCCAGTACCGCACCGGGTAGCCGCTGTGAAGGATCGCGGACACCTTGTTGTCCTTGCGGCTCTTCCGCCGAGCCTCATCCGCTTCCTCGTCGGCGGAACCTGCCAGCACGGACGCCGTGACGAAGGCGGCGTCCGAGTCCCGTGCAGTGATCACGTGGCTGATCCCGCCGGTGCGCGACAGGACCACGCGGGCTTCGCCGCCGTCCGCCGGCAGTTGCCAGAGGGCGCTGACGGGGTCGTCATCCGGGCTATCGGGATCGGGGCGGGCCGATGTGAAGTAGAGGTCCCCCGTGGCGGCAAAGGCCGCGCCGGCCTCGCCCTTGGCGCTCCGGGTGATCCGGCGGGCGTGCTTCTCCCCCGCGGGGTCCAGCTCCCACAGGGCAGTGACATACTCCGTGCCCTTGCCGTTCAGCGTGGAGACGGTGGTCACCAGGCGCTGCCCGTCCGGGCTCAACGCCAGCCCGCTCACCCGGGGTATGGCGAGGTAGTGGTCAATGTCGTGAAAAGGGGTCGCCGGTTGTTCGCTCAGGATCGCTGAGTCCTCAGAAGCCATGAAAAGATTCAACACCGACTGTGGGCCGGATCACAGCAAGTTCACTACTAGTGAAACAATGCTCTCAGAACCCACACGCCAAAGCGGAAGGCGACGGCGCAGGCGTGCGTTTGGCGCAACGGTGCTGGGGCGCTGCCGCGCTGCCGGTCAGGCATTTGTGTAGGCGCCGCCTAAGGGAGGAACGACCGAAGCGCCGGCAAATGTCTCGGCCGTCAGCGCCGGACCCAGCCACGGGACCGGAACCCAGGGAAACGCAAAAGCCCGCCCACTCCTTCCGGAGCAGACGGGCCTTGGCGGTGATGCTCTAGACGCTCGGAGCGATTTCCGGGATGCGCGGCTTGGCGTTTCCTTCGAAGGTGAACTTGGCGTCGTCGCCTTCGCCGTCCACATCCACCACTACGATGTCGCCCGCGTGGATCTCTCCGAAGAGGATCTTCTCGGACAGCTGGTCCTCGATCTCGCGCTGGATGGTGCGGCGCAGCGGCCGTGCACCCATTGCGGGATCGTAGCCGCGGGTTGCCAGCAGGACCTTGGCAGCCTTGGTGAGCTCGATGCCCATGTCCTTGTCCTTGAGGCGCTTCTCCAAGCGGCTCACGAACAGGTCCACGATCTCGATGATCTCGTCCTGGGTCAGCTGCGGGAACACCACAACGTCGTCAACACGGTTCAGGAACTCGGGGCGGAAGTGCTGCTTGAGCTCTTCAGTGACCCGGGCGCGCATCCGGTTGTACCCGGTCTGCGTGTCCGTGCCGGACTGGAAGCCCGTGGCAACGCTCTTGGAGATGTCCCGCGTTCCGAGGTTGGTGGTCATGATGATCACGGTGTTCTTGAAGTCCACCACGCGGCCCTGGGAGTCGGTCAGGCGGCCGTCTTCCAGGATCTGCAGCAGTGAGTTGAAGAGGTCCGCGTGGGCCTTCTCCACTTCATCGAACAGCACCACGGAGAACGGACGGCGGCGGACCTTCTCAGTCAGCTGCCCGCCTTCTTCGTAGCCGACGTAGCCCGGAGGCGCACCGAAGAGGCGCGACACCGTGTGCTTCTCGGAGTATTCGGACATGTCCAGGGTGATGAGGGCGTCCTCTTCACCGAACAGGAACTCCGCGAGGGCCTTGGCGAGCTCGGTCTTGCCGACGCCGGTGGGGCCGGCGAAGATAAACGAGCCGCCCGGACGCTTCGGGTCCTTCAGGCCTGCACGGGTGCGCCGGATGGCCTGGGACAGGGCCTTGATGGCCTCGTTCTGGCCAACGACGCGCTTGTGCAGTTCGTCTTCCATCTTCAGCAGGCGCGAGGACTCCTCCTCGGTCAGCTTGAAGACCGGAATGCCGGTGGAGTTTGCCAGCACCTCGGCGATGAGATCCTCATCAACCTCGGAGATGTCATCCATGCCGCCGGTCTTCCAGTGGCGTTCCTTCTCGGCCCGCTCGGCAATGAGCTTCTGCTCCTTGTCGCGCAGCGAGGCGGCGCCTTCGAAGTCCTGCGCGTCAATCGCGGACTCCTTCTCCATCTTGAGTTCGGCGATGCGCTCGTCCATGGCCTTCAGCTCCGGCGGAGCGGTCATCCGGCGGATGCGCAGGCGCGCACCGGCTTCATCGATGAGGTCAATCGCCTTGTCCGGCAGGAACCGGTCCGAGATGTAGCGTTCGGACAGGTTGGCCGCGGAGGCGAGGGCGCCGTCGGTGATGGTTACCCGGTGGTGGGCCTCATAGCGGTCACGCAGGCCCTTGAGGATCTCGATCGCGTGAGCCACCGAGGGTTCCTTGACCTGGATCGGCTGGAAGCGGCGCTCGAGCGCTGCGTCCTTTTCGATGTGCTTGCGGTACTCGTCCAGCGTGGTGGCACCGATGGTCTGGAGCTCGCCGCGCGCCAGCATCGGCTTCAGGATGGATGCGGCATCGATGGCACCTTCGGCCGCACCCGCACCCACCAGGGTGTGGATTTCGTCGATGAACAGGATGATGTCGCCGCGGGTGCGGATCTCCTTGAGGACCTTCTTCAGGCGCTCTTCGAAGTCACCGCGGTAGCGGGAGCCTGCCACCAGGGACCCAAGGTCCAGCGTGTAGAGCTGCTTGTCCTTGATGGTCTCCGGGACGTCCCCGCGGACGATCGCCTGGGCGAGTCCTTCGACGACGGCTGTCTTGCCGACGCCGGGCTCGCCGATGAGGACGGGGTTGTTCTTGGTGCGCCGGGAAAGGACCTGCATGACGCGTTCCATTTCCTGTTCACGTCCGATGACCGGATCCAGTTTGTTCTCGCGCGCAGCCTGGGTCAGGTTGCGGCCGAACTGGTCCAGGACCACGGAACCGGCGGGAGTACCCTCCGGCTGGCCGGCGCCGACGCCTGCGCCGGTGGTCTCCTTGCCCTGGTAACCCGAGAGCAGCTGGATCACCTGCTGGCGGACGCGGTTGAGGTCCGCTCCGAGCTTCACGAGCACCTGGGCGGCCACGCCTTCACCCTCGCGGATGAGCCCCAGCAGGATATGCTCCGTGCCGATGTAGTTATGGCCCAGCTGCAGGGCTTCGCGGAGCGAAAGCTCCAGCACCTTCTTGGCGCGCGGGGTGAAAGGGATATGGCCGGACGGGGCCTGCTGGCCCTGGCCGATGATCTCCTGCACCTGCTCGCGCACGCCGTCGAGCGAAATGCTCAAGGACTCCAGAGCTTTGGCGGCAACGCCCTCACCCTCATGGATCAGACCCAAGAGGATGTGTTCGGTACCGATGTAATTGTGGTTCAGCATGCGTGCCTCTTCTTGGGCAAGCACAACTACGCGACGGGCACGGTCCGTAAATCGCTCAAACATTTCGCCACACTCCTAGCTACGACGTACTTTGATGCTACGTGGCAGACCCGCACTTGTGGAGCGTGTTCGCCACAGGGGAAACCCGGGTCAGGTTCCCGGGGTTGACGCCACCTGCCGTCGGAGGTTCCGGCCCGCGCGCTCCCGGAGCGTATTGGCTATGTTGCGGGCCAGGAATCCGGCCATCGGCGGGCCCCAATTGCACCGCGCCGGCCCGGAACTTGTCCCCCGGCCAGTTTCCCGCCGCAATACCCCCGGAATAACCGCCGCCGTTTTACCCTGGCTGCGCCGCACTGCCGGGCGGGCTATTCAAATGGCAATGCCCCCGCCGATTGGCAGGGGCATTGCTTTTCCACGCAAAACTGCGGCAGTGCTAGGAATTTGCCTTCTGGTAGGCTTCCTGAATTTCAGCCTGGATGCGGCCGCGGCTGTTAACCGCGTAGCCATTCTCCCTGGCCCACTGACGAATCTGTGCAGAGTCCTGATTACGGCCGCCCGAGACCTTGGTGCGGGTGGCGCGGCCGGTGGACGTCTTACGTGCGCTTGAAACAAACCGGTCCAGTGAGGAGCGGAGTTCTGCAGCATTGGCAGCCGACAGGTCAATTTCGTAGCTGACGCCGTCAAGGCCAAATCGGACAGTTTCGTCCGCGGTTCCCCCATCCAGATCATCGACAAGGATGATTTTCACTTTCTGTGCCATATAAATTCTCTCTTTTGGAAAGGACGGGTATTCAGAAAAGCAGGATGTATCTGTAAAAAGTATCCCCCGGTTTATGGCAACGCGTCAAAGCGGCAAAAGGTTCCTGTGAATGGTGGGAAGGAATATACAGGGAGTATTAGTTTGTTCCGTTGCCGTTGCCGTTGCCGGCATTCGTTCCCGTATTTGGCGCACCATTCGGTCCGGGCTTGGATTCGGCGGCACTGGCGTCAGCTTCGGCCTGGGCGCGCGCTTCAGCCTGGCGCTCCGATTTGTCCGCATTGAAGATGGACTTCATGGCAAACCAGAACAGCAAACCGACCACAAGGGACGGCAGGAGGACTGCGACGTACTCCACGGTCAGTGTCCTTCGGGCTTCAGGAGCGGGAAAAGGATGGTCTCGCGGATGCCGGCCCCGGTGAACAGCATCACCAGGCGGTCAATGCCCAGCCCGATGCCGCCCATGGGCGGGGCGCCGTACTCCAGCGCCCGGAGGAAATCCTCATCCAACTGCATGGCCTCGACGTCTCCGGCCGCTGCATGCATTGACTGTTCGGTGAGGCGTTCCCGCTGGATCACGGGGTCGATCAGCTCCGAAAAGGCCGTGCCGCGTTCCATGCCGCCGATGATCAGGTCCCAGGCCTCGATCAGGCGGTCGTCATTGCGGTGCTGGCGTGCCAGCGGCTGGGCGGAGGGCGGGTAGTCGTAGACGAACGTGGGGTTCAGCAGGGTGGGTTCCACGATTTCGCCGAACAGTTCAACGGCCAGCTTTTCGGCATCCCACTTCGGATCCACCTTGACGTCGTGCTTGGCCGCCACAACCCGCAGTTCCTCCACCGTGGTGTCCGGTGTGATTTCCTGTCCCACGGCGTCGGAGAGTCCGGGGTAGACGGCCAGCCAGGTCCATTCGCCGTCGAGGTTGATCTCCCCGGCTTCGGTCTGGATGGTGCGGCCCACACCGGCGGCGTCAGCGGCGTCGAGGATGATCTCCTTGATACGGTCCGCCATGACGAACTGGTCGGCCCAGGCTTCGTAGCATTCCAGCGTGGTGAATTCCGGGCTGTGCGTGGAGTCCACGCCCTCGTTGCGGAACACCCGGCCCATGTCGTACACGCGGTCGATACCGCCCACCACGGCGCGCTTGAGGTACAGCTCGGTGGCGATGCGCAGGGTCATCTTCTGGTCGAAGGCGTTCATGTGGGTCTCGAACGGCCGGGCCAGGGCACCGCCGTGGACCAGTTGGAGCATCGGGGTTTCCACCTCGACGTAGTTGCGGCGGTGCAGGCTTTCCCGGATGGAACGGGTGATCGCGGCGCGGGTGTAGACCATCTCGCGGGCTTCATCACGGACCATCAGGTCCACATAGCGCTGGCGAACGCGGGTTTCCTCGTTCAGGCCGGCGTGCAGCACCGGCAGCGGGCGCAGCGCCTTGGACGCCATGGACCAGGAATCGGCCATCACTGACAGCTCGCCGCGGCGGGAGGAAATGACCTCACCCTTGATGAAGACGTGGTCGCCCAAGTCAACCAGGGCCTTCCATTCGGCCAGGGACTCTTCGCCCACGTTGGCAAGGCTCAGCATGGCCTGCAGGCGTGTGCCCTTACCGTCCGTGCCGCCCTCCTGGAGCGTGGCGAAGCAGAGCTTGCCGGTGTTCCGGATGAATACGATGCGGCCGGTGACGCCCACAATGTCTCCGGTGGTCTCGTCGGCCTCAAGGTGCGCGTACTTCTCCCGGATCTCGCTCAGGGAATGCGTGCGTTCAACACCCACCGGATAGGCCTCGACGCCGCGCTCAATCAGCTTGGCGCGCTTCTCCATGCGAATGCGCATCTGCTCGCTGGCGTCCGCCGGTTCGGCAGCATTGGTCGGGGTGGGGGTGTTTTGGGAAGTCACAATCCCTAAGTTTACCGGGAGTTCCCCGGCATGTTTTCCGGCCACCCATGATCCGGCCCACCCGGGAGTTTTTGTCCAGATAATGGCTCCAAAGTGACACTTATCCCCCATTATCTGGACAAAAACTCCTAGCGGAAGGAGGCTGCGGGGAGAGGAATAGACTCGGGGCTGTGGAAACTCGGACGATTGGCACGGACGACGGCGACGGCCACCTTGAGCTGCACTCTTTCGGTAGCGGCGGGAACAGCGCCGGGCAACCCGGCGTCGTCGTCATTCACGGAACGCTGGTAACCGACGCACTGTACCGGCCGTTCGCGATGAAGATCGCACGCCTGCTGGGGAGGCCGGTGCATACCTATAACCGCCGAGGGCGCGGCGGTTCCTCGGGCCAGCCCGGAGACTACTCGGTGGCGACGGAGATCAGCGACCTCCGTGACGTCATGCGGGCAACCGGCTCCACGGACGTGGTGGCCCACAGCTACGGCGGCTTCGTGGCCCTGCAGGCGGCCCGGACGGAGCCGATCCGCCGGCTCGTTACCTATGACGCCGCGGTTTCCCTCTCCGGCAGCCTGAGCCGGCGGTGGCGGCCGGAACTTGAACACTCCATGGCGGCGGGACAGCTTGACCACGCGTGGGCGCACCTGGTCCAGGGCCTGGAAACAGCCGGGCCGGTTTCCAAACTCCCGCTCGGTGCCCTGCGGATGCTGAGCATCCTGTCCGCCCGGACCCGCCTTGGCGCCGAAATGCGTCAGCTGCTGCCTACCGCCGTCGTCGAAATGCGGGCCGTACTGGACGCGGACGCCGAGCTGGCGGACTTCGCCGGTGTCACCACACCCACCCTGATGCTCAGCGGAGGCTGGAGCCCGCCGTACTTCGCCGAGACCGGCCGCCTGCTCGCGGAGGCAGTCCCGAGCATCGACTTCGCCCTGGTTCCCGGGCAGCTGCACGAGGGCCCGCTCCGCCCCGGGCACCGCCTGGCCCTCACCACCGCGCGGTTCCTGGCCAACGACGCCGGCCTGCGGGTCCAGCGCATCCGCGCCGCCCGGTTCCCGCAGGGCAGCCGTTTTAGGATGGGCCAGTGAAGGAAATCCGGGAACGTGAGGCAACAGTGAAGCAGCGGGCCATCGCAACGGACGACGGCGGGCGGCTGGCTTTGTACAGTTACGGAACCGTGGATGCCCCCGGCGAGCGCCGGGTTGTGGTGATCGGCGGAGCCTTCCTCACGGCACTGATCTACCGGCCGTTTTCCGAGGCGCTGTCCAAGGGCCTCGGCGACGGCTGGGCGGTGGACGTCTACGACCGGCGCGGCCGCGGCGATTCCACGCCGCAGCCTGCGGACTACTCCATGGCCACCGAGATCGCCGATGTCAGGACCATCATGGATGCCACCGGCGCCCGCAACCTTTTCGGGCACAGTCTGGGCGGCTCCGTGGCGCTCAATGCGGTGCAGGAGTTCGTCGGCACCGCACACCAGCCCGACAAGCTTGCGGTCTATGACGCTGCAGTAAACATCGACGGCAGCGTGGATACGTCCTGGCTGGACAGTTTTGAACGCTCGGTCAACGAGGGAAACGTCCCGCACGCCCTGGCCAAACTCAAGAAAGGCATGCAGCCCGGCACGGCCATGGCCAGGATTCCGGAGCCGGTCCTCGCCGGGCTGATGGCGCTGGTGTCGCGGACCAAGGTGAACCGGCTCTTCAAAGAGGTCATGCCCAGCGGCGTGGGCGAGCTCAAGGCGGTGTTTGATGAAGCCGACCACGTCCGGGATTTTTCCGTCCTCCCGCCGAACACCAGGTTCATGGTCGGCTCCAAAAGTCCCCGGTACTACAAGGTGACAGCCGAACTGCTGCACCGCGCCGTTCCCGGAAGCGCCCTCCAGGTCTCACCCAAGTGCGTCCACGCCTCCATTCCCGCGGCAGTTAAGGAACTGGTCGAGGACATCTCCTCCTACTACAAGGGCTGACGCACGCTACTACAAGGGCTGACGCACGTTCCTGCCGGCCCCCTGCTGCTGTGCGGTTCCTGCCGCCCCGGGTAGGCTCGGAACATGACGCGCGAGAACATCAAAACACCCGACGGCGGAACGCTGGAGCTCTACACCACGGGAGCCGAACTGGCTTCGGCGGGCTCGGGCGTCGTCGTCGTTCAGGCCTCAATGGTCACCGCAGCGGACTACACGCGCTTTGCCCAGAAGCTGAGCGCATCGCTGGGCCGCCCGGTGCACACGTTCAACCGTCGTGGGCGGGGCGCATCGTCCGCGCAGCCGAACGACTACACGCTGGATGTTGACATCCGGGACCTGGACACCGTGATGAGGCACACGGCCAGCACGGACGTGTTCGGCCACAGCTTCGGCGGCGCAGTTGCGCTCCACGCCGCACGGACCCTCCCGGTGGAACGCCTGGCAGTCTACGATCCCGCCGTCTCCGTGAACCACAGCGTCAAGGCCGACTGGATCGCCGAATACGAACGCGCCACCGCGGCCGGTGACGACGACCGCGCCCTCGCAGTGCTGCTCCGGGGACTCGAGACGGGCGGGGCCCTGTCCTCACGGATGCCCCTCTCCATGCTGACCCTGGCCAACAAGCTCACCGCCGGAACGCCGGTGGGCAAGCAGCAGCGCGAATTGATGACGACCGGGGTCCGGGAGATCAAGGCGATCATCGCTGCGGACATGCCTGCCGAACCGTTCCTGGCATTGCCGCTGGAAACCCTCATTATTGTGGGCGAGAAGAGCCCGGCCTACTTCGGGATAGCGTGCGGCCAGATCCACGACGTCCTGTCCGGTTCGAGCTACACCATCCTGCCCGGGGCCGGCCACGACGGCGTCAACCGCGCGCCGGACAAGCTGATCACCGAACTCAGCGAGTTCTTCGCCGGCTGACCCCGCTTGGGGTGTTAGTGGGCTGCAGGCACGGGGTGTTCCGCGCCTGCGGTCTTGCGCATCATGGCGGAAAGTACGACGGCGGCCACGGCTATGATCGCGGCCGTGAGGAACGCTGCGTGCATGCCGGCGACAACGCCTGATCCGGCGGCCACTACCGCGTAGATAGAAACCAGGAGCGCGGTTCCGGCGGCACCGGCCACCTGCTGGAGCGTGCTCATGATGGCCGATCCGTGCGAGTAGAGGTGCGGCGGCAGCGGGTTGAGTCCGGTGGTGAACGCCGGCGTGAACAGGAGTGCCAGGCCCAGGCTGAGGACCACGTGCAGCGTCACGATCCACCAGACGGCCGTTTCCGCGTTCAGCATGGAGAACTGCCAGAGGGACAGCACCATCATGACGGAGCCGGTGACGGTCAGGGGAAGCGGGCCCACTTTGTCGAAGACCCGGCCGATGAACGGGCCCAGCAGGCCCATGGCCAGGCCTCCGGGCAGGAGCGCCAGGCCGGTCTCCAGGGATTTCAGGCCGCGGATTTCCTGCAGGTACAGCGGGAGCAGGATCACGGCGCCGAAGAGCGCGATCATGGCCACCACCAGGAGCAGCACGGAAACGGTGAACATGCGGAAGTTGAACGCACGCAGGTCCAGCAGCGGTCCTTCGGACTTCTGGAGCTTCAGCTGGCGGAAGACGAACGCCGTCATGGCCACCAGGCCGATGGCCAGCGCAGCCACGGCAGTGGTGCCGGGACCGCTTTGTCCGCCATGGCCTCCGCCGATCTGGCTGAGCCCGTACACCAGTCCGCCGAAGGCGGGAACAGTCAACAGCACGGACAGGATGTCCAGCCGGGTCTTCTCGGTTTCGCCGATGTTGGTGAGGTAGCGGGCTCCGATGGCGAAGGCGGCCAGGGCGATGGGCAGGACGAACACAAACATAAAGCGCCACGTGAAGTGCTCAAGGATCAGCCCGGACACGGTGGGGCCCATGGCCGGTGCCACCGAAATGGCGATGCTCACGTTGCCCATGACGGCGCCGCGCCGCTCGATCGGGACCAGCGTCAGGATGGTGGTCATCAGGAGCGGGAGCATGATGGCTGTACCGCCGGCCTGGACGATGCGGGCCAGGAGGAGGACTTCGAATCCCGGAGCCAGCGCGGCAAGGAGCGTGCCGCCCGAGAACAGTCCCATGGCAAGCATAAAAACGGCCCGGGTGGACAACCGCTGCAGGATGAATCCGGTGGTGGGGATGACCACGGCCATGGTGAGCATAAAACCGGTGGACAGCCACTGCACCGTGGGAGCGTCGACACCAAGGTCCACCATGAGCCGCTGGAGGGCGACGTTCATGATGGTTTCGTTGAGGATCACCACGAAGGTGGCAACGAGCAGGGTGACGATGATGGTGACCGACTCGCGGGACATCTTCACCGGGCCTGCCGCCGGCGCCTTCACAGCGGCAGTGGCCACGGGGTCGCCGGGGGCGTTGGAAGAGACGTCTGTAGACATGGGGATTCCCTTAGGGAGATGTGAAGTGATTTCCGGCGAGCATCGTCGCTGCAGATTCCAACAGTCTATCCCCCGGGGTAATTCCCGTCACTGGAAAAAACCTCAGGAACTGAGTGGCACGTTGTCAATGAGCCGGACCGGCCCCACCTTCGCCGCAATGATGGCCAGGCCTTCGCCGCGGAACGGGGTTTCCTTGCAGTTCTCGGCCAGGGGCTCAAGGGTCTCCGGGTCCACCACGTCGAAGTAGTCCAGTCCCACCAGGGGCTGGGATTCAACGAGGGCCTGGGCGGATTCCAGGTCCAGTGGCTCGTGGGCGTTGGCGCGCTCCTCGAGGAGCCTCAGCGCCCGGGACAGCACCAGGGCAGCCTCGCGTTCCTCCCCGGACAGGAACCTGTTCCGGCTGCTCAACGCCAGCCCGTCGGCGGAGCGGACCGTGGGAACAGCCACGATCTCGACGGGGAAGTTCAGGTCCGCCACCATGCGCCGCACCAGCGTCAGCTGCTGGGCGTCCTTTTGGCCGAAGTAGGCGCGGTACGCCGGCAGGCCCGCACCGGCGCCGGTCACGAAGGCGCCTCCGCCGGGGAGCCCGGTCCCGGGGATGCCGTAGTGCAGCAGCTTGGCCACCACCGTGAGTGCACCGTCGAAGTGGCCGGGGCGGGATGCGCCTTCCCATTTCCCGGCCAGCCGGCCCGCCGTCACCCGGACCAGGGGCTCGCCGCCCGGGTAGACCTCCTCCACGGAAGGTGCGAACACCAGGTCCACGCCCTCGGCGTCCAGGAGTTCCATGTCCGCCTCGAGGGTGCGGGGGTAGCGGTCCAGGTCCACGGCCTCGCCGAACTGCAGGGGATTGACGAAGATGCTGGCCACCACAACGTCGTTTTGTTCGACGGCGGTGCGCGCCAGCCTGGCGTGGCCTTCGTGCAGTGCGCCCATGGTGGGAACGAGGCCCTGCGACGAGCCCTGTTTCTCCGTCAGCAGCCGCGCGCTTTCGGCCCGCAGCTGCGCCGCGGTGGTCACGAGTTTGATCGCCAAGTCAGTTTCCTCCAGTGGCCTGCGGCCCGTCGTTGCCCACACCGTCCAGGGCTTTCCGGATGGCATCCAGCTGGTCCGGTTTCAGCAGTCCCCGGCTCCCGGCGCGGTGCGCGGTGGCCCGCGCCATGGCCAGGTAGGCCTCCAGAATATCGCCGCCGGCACCGGCATCGTGTTCCCGCAAGGCCTCCGCGTGCGCGGCGACCGTGCCAACATCGCCCCGGGCCACCGGGCCGGTCAGGGCCGATTCGCCGGAGGCAAGCGCGTTCTCCAGCGTTGCCCGCAGCAGTGGTCCCAGCATGCGCTCGGGCGATTCCACGCCCACTTCGCGCAGCAGCTGCGAGGCCTGGGCCACGAGGGTGACCAAGTGGTTCGACCCGTGCGCCAGGGCCGCGTGGTACTGGGTGCGGTCCCCTTCCGCAATCACCACCGGCTCGGCGCCCATCTCCACCACCAGTGCCTGCGCAATCGGCAGCATCGCAGCGTCCGCCGTGACCCCGAACGTGCAGTCCAGCAGCCGGGTGAGGTCCAGGCTCATGCCGGTGAAGGTCATGGCGGGGTGCAGCGCGAGCGGGACGGCGCCGGCTGCCCGGACCGGATGCAGGATGCCTACGCCGAAGCGGCCCGAGGTGTGGGCCACGAGCTGTCCGGGCTGCCAGGCGCGGAGCTTGGCGAGGCCTTCCACGAGCCCGCCGAGGGCGTCGTCGGGGACGGCCAGCAGCACCAGCTCGGAGCGTTCCACGATGTCCTGCACGTCGAGCACCGGCACGCCCGGGAGCAGGGTTTCGGCGCGTTCCCGGCTTGCGTCCGAGACCGCTGAAACCCCGACGACGGCGTGCTCGGCGGCACGCAACGCCGCACCGAGGACTGCGCCCACCTTGCCGGCTCCAATGATTCCGACGCCGAGGCGTCCTGGCTTAGCCATGGTGCGGGCCTTCCTGGTGGTTCTGGGGATGAACTTCCGGCCCCACCACACTAGGTGGGGCCACCTGGGCGAGCCATTGCTCGCTGGTCTGGCGTTTGCGGGCTTTCCGGGCACGGGCGGCCTGGGCATCGAACAGGTCGCGGGCCTCGTCCAGCCCGGCCTGGATGACCCGCGGCGAAACCGGTCCGGCCGTGGTGTGCAGTACGAGGTCCGCCACCCGGAAGCGTCTCGCCAGCGGCCCCTGGTGCAGGGCCATCGACTGCGTGCGCTGGTGCGGAACCACCACCAGCTCGCGCCACAGGCGGCCGGAACGGATCAGCAGCGCCGTGTCCGTGCCGGTGAAACCGTTGCGGCGCCAGCCCAGCGGTGCCAGCAGGCGCGCGCGGCGCGGGCTGGTGACGAACCCGCCGTCGGGCTCTTCGCCGGACGTCCCCCCGGAGGGAGGCGGCCCGGCCGGGGGGACTGCGGGAGCCAGCCCGGTCAGGCCGGCGGCAAAGACACGGGCCGGGTCCGGCGTTCCCGGGTCGGGGAGCACCAGCGCGAGCATCCTCATGACGTCCGCCAGGACGCCCACCGGGAGGAGCGTGGTGCGCGACGCGCCTTCTCCGTTGCTGCCCGGGCCGCCGTAGCCGGCCACGTTCACCTGCATCCGGTACCAGCCGAAGATCCGCCACAGCGGCGGCTGCGTGATTTTTACGGCCTGGATCCTGCCGGGCGGGAGGGTCTGCGCCTGCGTGTCCAGCAGCCCGTAGCGGAGCCGGATTCCGTCCGGCGAAATGGCGGCGGTGAAGTTGTAGCCCTTGTTGAATGATCCCCAGTAGGCGGCGGCCAGGCCCAGTGCTGCGGGGATCAGGTAGAAGTAGAAGCCGCGGCTTTCAGTGACGGCGGACAGCACCACGGAAGCCGCCGCGCCCAGGACCACGAAGAAACTCTGCTCGCTGAGCAGCAGTGAACCGACAAGGCGCGACGGCGGCACGGACAGGACGGCGTATTCCGGCACCTCGGGCAGGGCTGCTTCGGGTTGCGCGGGGTCTGGTTCCAGCCCGGCCGCCCGGGCCAGGATGGTGGCCCGGAGCTGGCGGGCGTCGTCAATGCGAAGGTAGGCGAGTCGCACGGCCGATTCGCCGGCGTCGGCCACCTCGAACTTGAGCTCGGCGAGGCCGAAGATCCTGGCCAGGAGCGGCTGCACGATGTCGATGGCCTGCACCCGGTCCAACCGGGCCTGGCGCTGCTGCTTGAACAGGAAGCCGGTGTTCACCCGGACGAAGCCTCCGGCCACCTGGTACCGGGTGAAGTACCACGTGGTGATGAACCCCAGTACGGCCAGCACCAGGACCAGTCCGCCGCCGGCAAGAAGGAACGGTACTCGCCCGGAATACATCTCGTCCATGAGGGGGCGGCCCTGCAGCATGCGTTCGAAGGTGTCGCGGCCGAAGAAGAAACCGATGGCGGCAAGCGCGACCCAGCCCCGGATGAACGGTGACGCGGGATGTACGCGCAGCCACTCGCCGTCGGGCTTTCCGGTGATCTGCCCGGCAGGGGTGGGGGTTGGCCCGGGAGCACCGGGGACCGGCCCGGATCCGGCGCCGCCGGGTGTTACCGCGCTGTCAGGGGTCACAGCCCGGCCAGCCGTGCAGCGCCCCGGGCGGACAGCTGCTCGCGGAGCCGCGCCCCCTCGTCGGCCGGCAGGCCGGGAATCTCAGCATTGGTGCCGGCCGAGGCGGTGTGCAGCTTCAGCGTGCACAGGCCCAGGCCGCGTTCGACGGGACCCACTCCGATGTCCACGTACTGCATCCGGCCGTAGGGAACCACCAGTGTGCGCTGGAAGAAGATGCCGCTGCGGATCAGGAGGTCGTCGTCGCGCTCGGCGTAGCCGATGGCCCGCACCTGGCGGGGAATCAGCAGCAACCGCCAGACGGCCAGCAGCAAAGTGACCGCCGGGACGGTGACGGCCAGCCAGAGCGGGACCCACGCCCACCAGCCCGCCAGCCTGAACACGAGCGGCAGCGACAGCAGCGCCACGACGATGAGGTTCCCGAACGCCCATTCGACGAGGCGGACGGTCACGTATTTGGGCGAAACCCGGAGCCAGGAAATACCCGGCGGATCAATCGCCTCGGTAGGCATATTCGCCTTCCCCTTTGGGCTTGCGGGCGCCCCGTCCCGGAACTCCGGGAGTCCCGTCGGCGTCGCCGTCTTCGGGCGGGATCCGGCAGAAGCGTTCCACAACAAGACCCACGATGATCATGGCCAGTCCCCCGCCGGCCATGGAAAGGGCCAGCCAGGTGATTCCCTGGTCGCTGCGCAGGTTCCAAAGCCTGAGCAGGTCCAGGAAGATTCCGGCGTGCCAGCCCAGCAGCACCGTTCCGGTGTACGCACAGGCCTGGGCGAGGACCAGGGTCCAGGCGGCCAGGATGGGGTTCAGCATTTTCTTCTTCTTGCCGTTCCGCCAGCGCAGGACACGGATCCCCAGGACCAGCGTGAGCGCCACGATCACTCCCATGGTCACCAGCCCGGTCTGGGGCAGCACCGGAGTGGCCAGGCCGTAGCGGGTGGTCATGACGGCCGCGAACCAGCCGGCAATGGCCAGGATCAGCCCGACGACGATCAGGAGGAAGGGATTGACTGGTTTCACGGCCTACTCCACTGCTCCTGCTGTGGGAAGGCCGTCGAAGTCGCCGAAGCCGTCGAAGGGGGCAAGGTCCGGGAAGTCGGCGGCCCTGGCGGCGAGTTCGCCCACCCGGACGCCGTTAAGCTCTGCCGAGGGGTCGATGAGCGACCACGGGTAGAGCACAAACGCCCGCTCCGCAGCGCGGGGATGCGGCAGTGTCAGCGCAGGATCCGAACTCACGACGTCCCCGTAGGCGATGATGTCCACGTCCAGGGTCCGCGGACCCCACCTGACTTCGCGCACCCGGTGGTGCTTGTTTTCCACAGCCTGGCAATGGCGCAGCAGCTCCGACGGCGGCAGCGAGGTTTCCACCGTGATCACCATGTTCAGGAAATCAGGCTGGCCCTCGGGTCCGCCCACGGCCTTTGTCTGGACCACCGGGGAAACCGCGGTCAGCCGCACTTCCGGCCGGTCCACGAGGTCGGCGACGGCGCTGGAGAGGGTGTCGTTCCGCTCCCCCAGGTTGCTGCCGAGGGCCAGCACCGCACGGACGTACGGGTTGTTCGAATACGACGGGTTCATGACCGCCGCCGATGCACGCTGACGGAGACGTCGCCGAACTCCACCTCAATGGGGGCCTTGGGCTTGTGCACCGTGATGTCCACGGCGGCCAGCGGGAATTCCTGCAGGAGGTCTTCGGCGATGCGGACGGCCAGGGCCTCGATCAGGTTGAGCGGGTCGCCGGTGATCCAGTGCTTGATGCGTTCGGCCACCTCGCCGTAATGGGCGGTGTCCAGGACGTCGTCCGAGGCTGCCGCCTTCGCGAAGTCCAGGTGCAGCACGGCATCAACGATGAACGGCTGGCCGTTGCGGCGTTCAAAATCGAACACCCCGTGATGGCCGACGGCGGTAACACCGCTCAGCGTGATTGTGTCCATGGTGGCTGCCTAGTTGGTGGGACTGGAATGGCCGAGCGGTCCGGCGGACATCCGTGCGGCAACCTTGACGGCGTCAAGGCTGGGTCCGACGTCGTGCACGCGCACAGCCCATGCGCCGCGGGCGGCGCTGATGGCGGTGATGGCGGCGGTCGCGTGGTCCCGTTCGCCGGGAGCGGCAGCCTTGCCCGCCACGGTCAGCAAGGTACCAAGGAAGCGTTTGCGGGAGGCGCCCACCAGGATCCTGTGGCCCAGCGCCTCCAGCGGACCCATGTTCCGCAGGAGCTCCCAGTTCTGGGCATCGTTCTTGGAGAAGCCCAGGCCCGGGTCCACGATGATCTGTTCCGGCGCCACTCCGGCCGCATACAGTTTGTCCCGCACGCCCACCAGTTCAGCGGCTACATCCTCCGCCACGTTGCCGTAGTCCGTGAGCGAGTTCATGGTCTTGGCATCGCCACGGCGGTGGGTCAGCACGTACGGGACGCCCGTGCGGGCGGCCAGTTCGGCCATCTCGGGCTCCATCGTCAGCCCGGAAACGTCGTTGATGATGGTGGCGCCGGCCTTGAGGGCAGCGGCAGCCGTTGAAGCGTGGGTGGTGTCGATGCTGACCAGGGCGCCGGCCTTGACCATGGCCTCGATCACCGGCAGCACACGGCGCTGCTCTTCTTCGGGGCTGACTTCCTCCGCGCCGGGGCGGGTGGATTCACCGCCGACGTCGATGATGTCGGCACCCGCGTAGAACATCCGAAGGCCGGCCGCTATGGCGGTGTCCGGCGTCGGGTGCTTCCCGCCGTCGCTGAAGGAATCCGGGGTGACGTTCAGGATGCCCATCACCAGCGTGCGGTCCGTGGGGAGATCTTCAAACTTGGCTGCCGGCCGCGGTTTACGCAGGATGGGCAAGGGGCTTGTTGCGGGTCCGGTTCCAGGGGCTGCAGCTAGGGAGTCCATAGTCTGTTTTATTACCTTCCGAGTATGAGGCTCATGGCTTCGGCACGGGTGGCCGGGTCATGCAGTTGACCGCGCACGGCGCTGGTGACGGTCTTGGCACCGGGCTTACGGATGCCTCGCATTGACATGCACAGGTGTTCGCATTCGACCACGACGATCGCTCCGCGCGGCTTCAGGTGCGTTACCAGTGCTTCAACGATCTGGGTGGTGAGCCGTTCCTGCACCTGGGGTCGCTTGGCGAACATGTCCACCAGCCTGGCGAGCTTGCTCAGCCCGGTGACCTTGCCGTCGTGGGAGGGAATGTAGCCAACGTGCGCCACGCCATGGAACGGCACCAGGTGGTGCTCGCAGGTGGAGTAGAACGGGATGTCCTTGACCAGGACCAGTTCCTCATGGTCCAGGTCGAAGGTGGTGGACAGGATTTCCGCGGGGTCGTGGTGCAGGCCGGCGAAAACCTCCGCGTAGGCCTTGGCCACCCTTTTGGGGGTGTCCAGGAGCCCGCCGCGGTCCGGGTCTTCCCCGATGGCCAGCAGGATTTCCCGGACCGCCGCCTCGATCCGCGGCCGGTCAACCTTGGTGTGGCCGGCGTGCTGCGAGTGGCCCGCAGCCGAGCGATCGGGGCTGGCGGAAACGTCGTCGTCGTCGAAATGAGTCACAGAAGAAGCTTAGCCGTGCTGCGGTCCGTCGGTGCTGACGTCCGTAACACCGCCGCCGAAGGTCTCCTGTCCTGCCACGCCCTGGGGGTGCGGCGGCCGGGCATCCAGCGGCTCCTCCAGGCGGGCTTCCTTGGCTTCCTCCTGGGCTTCACGTTCGGCCCGCTCGTGTCGGGACTCCACGGGGCCGGCGGTCTGCACCGGCCGGCTTTCCTTGGAGAGCCACACTTCACGGAAGTCACGCTTGCGGATGTCACGGAAGACGTACGCAATTTCGGCCTGGTTGAGGGTCTCCCGTTCGAGGAGTTCCAAGGCCAGGGAGTCGAGGATGTCGCGGTTCTCGGTGAGGATCGCGTAAGCCTCGTCGTGGGCCTGGTCGATCAGCCGCCGCACTTCCTCGTCCACGATGTAGGCGATCTGGTCGGAGTAGTTGCGCTCGTGGCCGGCGTCGCGGCCCAGGAACGGCTCGCCGCCGCCCTGGCCGAGGCGTACTGCACCGACGCGTTCGCTCATGCCGAACTCCGTGACCATCTTGCGGGCCGTCGACGTGGCCTTCTCGATGTCGTTGGAGGCGCCGGTGGACGGATCGTGGAAGACGATTTCCTCGGCCACGCGGCCGCCCATGGCGTACGCCATCTGGTCCAGCAGTTCGTTGCGGGTGACCGAGTACTTGTCGTTCTCCGGAACCACCATGGTGTAGCCCAGGGCGCGGCCGCGGGGCAGGATGGTGATCTTGGTGACCGGGGCAGAGTTCCGCAGTGCGGCAGCCACCAGGGCGTGTCCGCCTTCGTGGTAGGCCGTGATCTTGCGCTCGTGCTCCTTCATGACGCGGCTGCGCTTCTGCGGGCCGGCCATGACACGGTCGATGGCCTCGTCCAGGGCGCGGTCGTCAATCAGGTTCGCGTTGGAGCGGGCCGTCAGCAGGGCAGCTTCGTTGAGGACGTTGGCGAGGTCGGCACCGGTGTAGCCGGGGGTCTTCTTGGCAACGGCCTTGAGGTCGACGCCGGGAGCCATCGGCTTGCCTTTGGCATGGACCTGCAGGATCTGGTCGCGGCCCACCAGGTCCGGGGCTTCAACGGTGATCTGGCGGTCGAAGCGGCCGGGGCGCAGCAGGGCCGGGTCCAGCACGTCGGGGCGGTTGGTGGCGGCGATCAGGATGACGTTGGTCTTGACATCGAAGCCGTCCATTTCAACCAGCAGCTGGTTGAGGGTCTGCTCGCGTTCGTCGTTGCCGCCGCCGATGCCCGCGCCGCGGTGACGGCCGACGGCGTCGATCTCGTCCACGAAGATGATGGCGGGTGAGCTGGCCTTGGCCTGCTCGAAGAGGTCGCGGACACGGGACGCACCCACGCCGACGAACATTTCAACGAAGTCGGAACCCGAGATGGAGAAGAACGGCACTCCCGCTTCACCGGCCACGGCGCGGGCCAGCAGGGTCTTACCGGTACCCGGAGGGCCGTAGAGCAGCACGCCCTTCGGGATCTTGGCTCCCACGGCCTGGAACTTGGCCGGTTCCTGGAGGAACTCCTTGATTTCCTGGAGTTCTTCCACGGCCTCATCAGCGCCGGCGACGTCGCTGAACGTCACCTGGGGCATGTCCTTGTTGACCAGCTTGGCCTTGGACTTGCCGAACTGCATGATCTTGGACCCGCCGCCCTGCATCCGGGAGAGCAGGAACCAGAAGAGGACGCCCAGCAGCAGCACGGGAATCAGGAGGGAGAACAGCCCGGAGAACCAGTTGTTTTCGATGGGCTGGTCGGTGTAACCGCTCGAGGGGTCGGCGTCGGTGACGGCCTTGACCACGTCCGCGGCGCGGGCATTGACGAAGAAGAACTGGACGTTCTTGCCCTTGTCCTGGCCGTCGATGACCAGGTTGTCCTTGAGGACAAGGTCCACGCGGTTCTCCGCGTCAAAGATCTTGGCCTGCTCCACCTTGCCCTTGTCCGCAAGGAGCTCGAGGCCCGGTTTTGTGTCGATCCGGGTTGCGCCTCCGGGGGCGAGCGTGGCAAAGGCCAGCAGGAGCATTCCGACCACAACAACGATCCAGATGCCCGGGCCCTTGAAGAAACTCTTAGCTTTCATCTGATCGGGGGCTGGCCCCGTCCCTCCTGGTAGTGCTGCACGGCGACTGGTCTGCGCGCGTGTGGTGCTGCGTCAGCTTCTAGCTATACACCGTTCGGAGTGAATCACGCACGGTGCAGGGCAAAAGTTCCCTCTAGGCGTAGCGGTGCAGGGCCGCGGCCCGCTGGGGGTCCGGCCGGCCGGGAGGGATCCCGGGAAAGGCGCCTATTCGTAGACGTGGGGTGCGAGCGTGCCCACGAAGTCCAGGTTGCGGTACTTCTCGGCGTAGTCCAGGCCGTAGCCCACTACGAATTCGTTGGGGATGTCGTAGCCGACGTATTTGACGTCGATCTGGACCTTGGCGGCCGTGGGCTTGCGGAAGGCGGTGCAGATTTCCACGGACGCGGTGCCGCGGGATTCCAGGTTGGTCTTGAGCCAGGACAGCGTCAGCCCGGAATCGATGATGTCCTCGACGATCAGTACGTCCTTGCCCATGAGGTCCGTGTCGAGGTCCTTGAGGATGCGCACAACACCGGACGACTGGGTCCCGGAACCGTAGGAGGAAACTGCCATCCAGTCCATGGAAACGTGGCTGTGAAGTGCCCGCGCCAGGTCTGCCATGACCATGACCGCGCCCTTCAATACGCCGACGATGAGGAGCTCCCGGCCCTCGTAGTCCTTGTCGATCTGCGCAGCGAGCTCGGTAATCCGCTGCTGGATCTGATCCTTGGTGTAGAGAACGTGCTTGAGGTCTGCCTGGACGTCGTTTGAATCCACCAATGGCTCCTGTGTAGATGCGGGTGCGACTATTCTTGGGGCGGCTTTTGAGGCCGGAATACTAGCTTCCCACAGCGGGCGGCCTCGCGGGGACCGCCGTTGGCGGCATCTCCTGCCCGGCCCGCCGGATTCTGCCCTTCGCCAGCGAGGATTTGCGCCAGCGACAGCCGGTAGGCGCTCACGCCGCCGGGGAGTTCCACGGGGCCGGCCGAACCCTGCCGGCGCAGGAGCGCTTCCGCGGCCAGCAGCCGCTGGTAGCTCGGCTGCTGGCCTCCGACTGCGGCGGCCGCCTTGGCAATCACCCGGAACCGGATGGCGGGAGCCAGTTCGCCCAGCGCGGCTTCGGGGAGGCTGATCCCGCCGCCGGACTGCTCCGCCAGTTGCTCGTAAGTGCTGTTCGCCACGTCGTCGAGGTAGTCGGCGTCCAGTTGCAGGATGGCGGCCGTTCTGGCGAGGGACTCCGCGACGCCGGGACCGAGCTTTTCCTCCAGCATGGGGAGGACCTCCACGCGCGTCCGGGACCGGGCAAAGGACGGGTCGGCGTTGCTGGGGTCGTGCCACGGGTCCAGTCCTTCGACCGCGCAGATCTCCAGGGTGTCGGCACGGCGGAGGCCCAGGAACGGCCGGAGCAGGAGTCCCCGGACGGGCCGCATTCCCGCCAACGAGCGTGTTCCGGAGCCCCGCGCCAGGCCGAGCAGCACCTGTTCCGCCTGGTCGTCCAGGGTGTGGCCGAGGAGGATTGCACCGGCACCGGCCTGGGCGGCGGCTTCCTCGAGCGCGGCGTGGCGGGCGTCCCGGGCCGCGGCTTCGGGGCCGATCCCGGTGGACGCGACGTCAACCCGCCGCACGTCGACGGGGGAAAGCCCCAGATCCCGGAGGACGTCGGCGGTTTGGGCGGCGACGCCGGCGGAACCGGGCTGCAGCTGGTGGTCAACGACGACGGCGCCCACCGACACAGGGTGGCCGTCCACGTGGCCGCGGCGGCCGAAGTAGGACGCGACGGCCGCGAGGGCCAGGGAATCCGGGCCGCCGCTGCAGGCGACGAGCACCCGCTCGGGGTAGCCGGCATCGGCCAGGGCGTTCTGCACCATTTTGCGCGCCTTGCCGACGACGGGCGACAACCGGCCGGGCCGCCGTCGTCCGCTTGGGGCGTGCGACAACTAGAGCCCCATCCGCTCGAGCCAGAGCTTGGCGTCATGGATCTCCGGTTCCGTGGGCAGGTTGCCAGCGGATTCCCACACCCGGTTGAAGCCTTCCATGCCGGCCGCGTCCACCACGGCACGGACAAATTTGGCGCCGTCCGTGTACTGGCGCATCTTGGCGTCGAGGCCCAGCAGGCTGCGGATGAACTTCTCCACGACGCCCCGGTCCTTGCCCCGGGCGTTGAAGCGCTGCCGGATGGTCTTGACGGACGGGACGATGCTGGCGTCGACGGCGTCCATCACCACGTTGGCGTGGCCCTCCAGCAGGCTCATCACGGCTGTCAGGTGCGACAGGGAGGCTTTTTCTTCGGGGTCCTGCAGCAGGTCCAGGATGGCGCCGCGTCCGGGAGCGGTTCCGGCGGCTGTGCGGTCCTTGAGCGACTTGGCCGCAGCGGACGCGCGCTCCAGGAGGGTGTCGACGTTGCCCAGCAGGTGCTCGCTGAGGTTGTCGATTTCGTTGAGCATGTGGTGGCGCAGCCAGGGTGCGGCCGCGAACTGCACGCGGTGCGTCTGTTCGTGCAGGCAGACCCATAGCCGGAAGTCCTCGGGGGCAACATTGAGTTCGCGCTCAACCTGGACGATGTTCGGCGCGACCAGCAGAAGGCGTCCGCCGGCGGGGGCCGTTGAGTCTTCGGCGAGCGCCGAGAAGGGATCGTACTGGCCCAGGACCTTGCTGGACAGGAAGGCGAGCACGGCGCCCAGCTGACTTCCCGTGATGGCTCCGCTGACGGACGCCGCGCCGGGGCTCATGGTTCCGCGGCGGCCCTCCAGCATCTTTTCCATGGCGGGCTTCAGCATGACGGCGAAGCTCTGGGTGTTGGCCTTGGCCCAGGAGGCGCGGTCCACCACCAGCACGGAGGAATCGCGGAGGTCCCGCGCGGCTTCCAGCCCGGTGATGTCATGGACGTGCGGCACGGAGATGTCCGCCATCAGGCGCAGGTTCTCCACGGCGCTGCCGATTTCGGCGGACCCTAGCGAAGGGCCGGCCGGAGCCAGCCGCGCAGCTGTTGACGCCGCGAGCTCCCAGTTGATCAGCGCTTGGGCCTGTACTGATGAATCGCCTGCAGTTGACTCCATAGCGTCCATCAGATCACAGCACCCCGCGGTTGCGCCTTAAGTTCGCTGACCGGCGAACCGGCCGGGTGCCGGACGGGCGGGCGCTGCGGCCGGGGCTGGTGGTTAGCGGCAGCCGCAGGAGGCCAAGGCTGATGCAGTGCGGTCCAGCGCCGTCCTGTTTCCCGCAGCGCCGGGCTCCAGGCCGTTCCCTATAAAGGAGAACACCAGGAGGCGTCCGTCGGCGTCCACCACGTAACCGCTGAGGGCGATCACGAAGTTCAGGGTTCCGGTCTTTGCCCGCACCAGCCCCGCACCGCCCTCCGTGGACGCGTCGGTGTACCTGCTGCCCAGGGTTCCGGTCAGGCCTGCCACCGGGAAGCCGCCGATGGCAGCCCGCAGGCTGTGTTCGGTTCCGGAGGTGATGGCCCTGACGATCTCCGACAGCTGACCGGCCGACACCTGGTTTCCCAGTGACAGGCCGGAGACGTCGGCCACGCGGAGGCCGTCCGTGGGGATTCCCAGATCCTGCACCTGCTGGTACACGGTGGCCGTGGCGCCGTCATTGCTGCCGGGTTGTCCGGTGGCCACGGCCGCCAGGCGGCCCAGCACCTCCGCCAGGTAGTTGTCCGAGGTCTGCAGCATCAGGTCCACCTGCTGGCGGAGCGTGGCGGACTGGACTTCGGCAAGCACCCTTCCGCTTTCCGGGGCCTTGGCGCGCTCGACGCCGGCAGTGACGGACAACCCGGCGGCGGCACCTGCCGCTGTGAGCTGGGCGGAGAACGCCTCCGCAGCAGCCATGGCTGCGTCCTGCGGGCGCGGTCCGGTGGTGACAGCGGGGTCGTACCTGGCCGAGTTGAGGGCCAGCGGGAACAGGGGCGCGGTCTCGCCTGCGGCCACATCGTCCGGGCTCCATGTCGGGTTCAGGGCGGGGCCGGTAAATAAGGAGTCGTCCAGCCGGACTTGCACCGGACCCTTGACGCCGTTTTCCTGCAGCGACTTAACCGTGAGCCCGGCAAGCGTGGCCAGTCCGGCGTGGCCCATCACGGCGTCGCGGGAGGACTCCCCGGCACCAAGCAGGACGTCGCCGCCGCCGGTCAGCACAACCGATCCCGCCTCGGCGCCGGCAACCACCGTGGTGCTGAAGCGCTGATCCGGTCCGATGGCACGGAGAGCGGCAGCGGCCGTCAGGAGCTTCATGTTGGAGGCCGGCACCCTGCCACCGGCGCCGTCCCGGTCAAACAGCACCTGGCCGGTGGCGGCGTCCTGCACCACCCCGGTAAATGACCCCCCGCCGTCGGTCTTCAGGGTGGCATCAAGCTGCGCGGCGAGCGTGTCCGGCCACGGGACGGGAGCCGAGTCCTTAAGGGGTGAAATGCCCTGCGGAAGGGAAAGGTCCCGTGGGACCTGCTGCCAGGCGGGAACCGCGGACTCAGTGCTTTCCGGGTTGGGCCGCTGGCCCGTCAAGGCGGGGGCTACGAGCATGGCCGCCGGGACTGCGAGCGCCACGATCAGGATGGTCAGCAGCGCCAGCGGCAGTTGCCGCCTGATGATCTCAAACCAGGGATGCCTGGCCGCGCGGCTCATCGTGCGTTTCATGCTGCTGCTGGTCCTTTAGTCCTGAAATGTCCCCACTAGTTCATGAAACCTGGGCCTATCGCTATATCCTCAATAGTAGTCGGCGGCACCGACACTCCTTTTGCTGGTAACTCCGTGTGCCGCGAACACCCCTGAAGTCGAGGAGCATTCCATGAAGCATGACGTGACCATCGAGATCCCCAAGGGATCGCGCGTCAAGTACGAAGTCGATCACGAGACCGGCCGCGTCCGCCTGGACCGCGTCCTGTTCACCTCCATGCAGTACCCCACCCACTACGGCTTCTTCGAGAACACCCTCGGCGAAGACGGCGACCCGCTGGATGCACTGGTGCTCCTGCAGGACTTCGATCTGCACCCGGGCGTCATCGTTGAGGCCCGCCCCATCGGCGTGTTCAACATGACGGACGACGGCGGCGGGGACGCCAAGGTTCTTTGCGTTCCTGTCGACGCCCGCTTTGACCACATCAAAGAGGTCAGCGACGTCAGCGAATACCTGATCAAGGAAATCGAGCACTTCTTCACCCGCTACAAGGACCTGGAACCGGGCAAGTGGGTCAAGGCTGAAGGCTGGGGCGACCGCGCCGCTGCAGAAGCCGAACTGGAAGCCTCCATCAAGCGCTACGTTCCGGCAGCGCACTAGCAGCCAGTCCGACGGCGGGTGCCGGGTTCACGCGATCCCGGCCTCGCCGTCGTCGTTTGCGGAGTTTTTGTCCAGATATCGGGACTTCCGCAACGACAAAGACCCGATATCTGGACAAAAACTCCGAACAAATCCGTGAAATTGTTGCCCTATGAACGCCCCTGCCTTTAGTCCTCCGTGCTTCAGTCCTCCCTGCGGGCCGGTCACCGGCTGGCGGGACGGCGACGTTGTGCGCGCCACGGGAATCCCCTATGCAACGGCAGGCCGTTTCCAGCCGCCGGCAAGTGCACCCGGCTGGACCGAGGTTCTTGCCGCCACCTCGCTCTCGCCCGCCTGCCCGCAGGGTCCGGTGCCGTTCCTGGATGACATCCTGGGAACCCGCTACGGTGAGCTTCCCGGCAGCGAGGACTGCCAGCGGCTCTCGATCACCATTCCGGCGGACCTCGCAGACGGCGAGCGCGTCCCGGTCATGGTTTGGCTCCATGGCGGGTCCTACACCTCCGGCTCCGGGGACCTGGCCATCTTCGACCCCAAGGCCCTGGTTGCCGAGAACCGGGTCATCGTTGTGTCGGTGACGTATCGTCTCGGTCTGTTCGGATACCTGGCAACGGGCACGGGACGCCCTGCCAACCTTGGCCTGCTGGACCAACTGGAGGCGTTCCGCTGGGTGCAGCGCAACATCGGCGCCTTCGGCGGTGATCCGGAACGCGTCACCGCCTTCGGCCAGTCAGCAGGCGGCGATGCCGTCGTCCACCTGATGGCGACCCCGGAAGCGCCGTCGCTGTTCCAGCGCGCCATCATCCAAAGCGCACCCCTGGGCATCACCCGTGGCCGGGAAAAAATGAGCGCCGCGATGGGTGTCGCCGCGGAACATGTCACCGAAGACACCCCTGCGATGGACGTGGTGGCCATTGAAGGGCGTGTTTCGCAGGTGGCCCGGAAGTTCGGGCTGAGGGCGGCAATGCCCTTCGGTACGCAATACGGACACGCGCCCCTGCCGCCGGAACACGAGATTGAAGCCGCGTGGAACGCGACCGCCCCTGGGATCGAGGTCCTGATCGGCCACACCGCCGACGAGGCGCGCCTGTTCCTGCCGGGCAACCCCGTCGCCAGCCGTCTCGCCAGGGTTCCGGTCGCCGGGACCGCCGTCGTAAACGCAATCAGCCGGGCCGTGACCGAAGCCGTGTACGGCCGGTCCGCCAGGAAGTTCGCCCGGCGGCACGCCCGGGCGGGAGGAAAAGCGTACAGCTACGTGCTTACGTGGGCCGCGCCCGGCAACTTCTTCGGGGCCGCCCACACTGTTGACCTGCCGCTGCTGTTCGGCAACGAGCAGACCTGGGCGGCCGCCGGCCTCGTCGCGGGCGCCTCCTGGGACGAGATCAACGCCCAGGGCCGCGCCCTCCGCGCCGTCTGGGCCCGGTTCGCTTCCGGGGAAGGCCTCGGGAATCGCGGGGAGCTTCCCGGCGCACTCCGCTACCGCTCGGTTTAGCCCGTGAAGACACTGGGCGTGGACCTCGCGGCGGCCACCAGGAAGACCGCAGCGGCAGTCCTTGACTGGACGCACGGCGGTGCACGGCTGGTCCACTTGTCCCTTGACGTCACTGACGAGGACATCGTGGAATTGTTCGGCGGCACTGACATGACGGGCATCGACTGCCCCGTCGGCTGGCCGGACGCCTTCCTGCCCTTCATTGCCGGTCACCTGAACTTCGACGCCCACCCGGTGCTGGACCACGACGGCATCGAGGGCCGCCGGCTCCTGGCCTACCGGGACACGGACCGGTTCGTCACCGGCGCCACAGGGCTGATCCCGCTCAGCGTCTCCGCTGACCGGCTGGCCCACCCCGCCATGCGCTGCGCGGTCATCCAGGCCAAGATCGCCCGGGACCACGGTCCGCAGGCCAGGGACGGGTCGGGCAGGCTGGCGGAGGTCTACCCGGCGGCCTCGCTGAAACTCTGGGGAATCCACGCCCGCGGCTATAAAGGACGCGGCGCCCCGGAAGCAGAGCGGCTGGAACTGATCCTGGACAGCCTGGCCCAAGCCGCGCCCTGGCTGGACCTGGCCGGATACCGTGATGCCCTCGCGGCCTCGGACGACATGTTCGACGCCGTCATCGCCGCACTCACAGCCCGCGCGGTCAGCCTCCGCCAGACTCTCATGCCGCCCGTAGATCACGCTGCCGCCGCCCTCAGCGAAGGCTGGATCCACGTGCCCTCAGGCCCGCTCGCAGCCTTGGCCGGGAGCGGGTGACCGGTTCGGGCTACGCGTCCCGAGCTACCCGCCGAGCGCCCAGTCGCTGATCTCGGCCTGGTCTTCGCCGTGGCTGCGCGTGTGGTTGTGCGCCCGGATACGGCTGTCCTGCAACGACTGGCGCAGCAGGGAGTGCCGCTCCGCCAGGCCGGGAACCCGGTCGATCGCGTCGATGGCCAGTTGGAAGCGGTCGATCCCGTTGAGCATGGCCATGTCGAACGCCGTCGTGGTGGTGCCCTCCTCCTTGTACCCCCGGACGTGCAGGCCCTCCTGGTTGGTCCGCCGGTACGCCAGCCGGTGGATCAGGGACGGGTAGCCGTGATAGGCGAAGATGACCGGCTTGTCCGCAGTGAAGATGCCGTCAAAATCGCGTGAACTCAGCCCGTGGGGGTGCTCGCTGGAATCCTGGAGGCGCATCAGGTCCACCACGTTGACCACCCGGATCTTCAGGCCCGGCGCACCCTTCTTGAGCAGTTCGGCAGCCGCGACGGTCTCCACCGTGGGCACGTCGCCGGCGCAGGCGAGGACCACGTCCGGTTCCTCCCCCGGCACCTCCGAACCGGCGAACTCCCAGATGCCCAGTCCCCGCTGGCAGTGGTGCGCGGCGTCGGCCGGCCCCAGCCAGGTAGGTGAGGGCTGCTTGCCGCTGACCACGATATTGACGTAGTCCCGGGAAGCCAGGCAGTGCTCCATGACGGACAGCAGCGTGTTGGCGTCCGGCGGCAGGTATACACGGATCACTTCCGCCTTCTTATTCACTGCGTGGTCGATGAAGCCCGGATCCTGGTGCGAGAAGCCGTTGTGGTCCTGCTGCCAGACGTGCGAGGACAGGACGTAGTTCAGCGATGCGACCGGCTGGCGCCAGGCAAGCTCCCGGTGGACCTTGAGCCACTTGGCGTGCTGGTTGAACATCGAGTCGACAATGTGGATGAAGGCCTCGTAGCAGCTGAACACTCCGTGCCGGCCGGTCAGCAGGTACCCTTCCAGCCAGCCCTGGCACAGGTGCTCGCTGAGCACCTCCATCACGCGGCCGGCGCGCGCAAGGTGCTCGTCGACGTCGTCGATCCGGTACTGCCACACTTTGTCCGTGACGTCGTAGACGTCCTGGAGGCGGTTGGACGCCGTCTCGTCAGGGCCGAAAAGCCGGAAAGTCTCCGGGTTTTGGGCAATAACGTCCCGCATCCAGCCGCCGAGGGTGATCATGGCGCTGACCCGCTCAACTCCCGGCCGGGGCACCTCGACGGCGTGCTTGCGGTAGTCCGGCAGTTTGAGGTCGCGCAGCAGGATGCCGCCATTGGCATACGGCGTGGCACTCATTCGCAGCTCCCCTTCCGGAGCGTTTTGCGCGACGTCGGTCCGGAGCCGGCCGCTCTCGTCAAAGAGCTCGCCGGGCCGGTAGGACTGGAGCCATTGCTCCAGCTGGGCCAGGTGCTCCGGGTTGGTACGGACTTCGGACAGCGGCACCTGATGGCTCCGCCAGGTGCCTTCCACCTGTTTGCCGTCGACCTGCTTGGGCCCCGTCCAGCCTTTGGGCGAACGCAGCACAATCATGGGCCACTGGGCGGCGCCTGCGTCGTCTGCGGAGTCGTCATCCGACACCGCCCCGGCAGCGCGGCGCTCCGCCTGAATGGCGCGGATCTCGGCGAGGCACGTGTCCAGGACAGCGGCGAAGTCACGGTGGGCCCCCTCGACATCGTCCGGGTCCGTCACCGTGACGAAGTGCGGCGTGTGGCCGTAGCCGCGCAGCAGTTGTTCCAGCTGGGCTTCCGGCATCCGGGCCAGGACCGTGGGGTTGGCGATCTTGTAGCCGTTCAGGTGCAGGATGGGCAGCACGGCGCCGTCAGCCACGGGGTCCAGGAAGTTGTGCGAGTGCCAGCTGGCCGCGAGCGGCCCGGTTTCGGCCTCGCCGTCACCGATCACGACGGCGGTAATCAGCTTCGGATTGTCGAAGACGGACCCGTAGGCGTGCGCCAGCGAATATCCGAGTTCGCCGCCCTCGCTGATGGAGCCCGGAGTCTCGGGCGCCGCGTGGCTGGGGATGCCGCCCGGGTAGGAGAACTGCCGGAACAGCTCAGCGAGCCCCGGTTCATCGTTGCCCACGTTGCTGTAGATCTCCGAGTAGGTCCCCTCCAGCCACGCGTTAGCCACCACGGCCGGGCCGCCGTGGCCGGGACCAGCGATGAACAGCATCTCCTGCCGGTCGCGCCTGATGACCCGGTTGAGGTGGGCATAGACAAAGTTGAGCCCGGGGGTGGTGCCCCAGTGGCCCAGGAGCCTGGACTTGGTGTCCTCCGCGCGGAGCGGTTCGCGCAGCAGCGGGTTGGAGCGGAGGTAGATCTGGCCCACGGACAGGTAGTTGGCCGCCCTCCACCAGCGGTGCACGAGACCCAGGTCGCTGCTGTCGCCTGCCGAAGTCCTTGCTTCACGTGGTTTGGTGTCACTGACTGTGTCCCCACCGAGGGCGTTGGCCATGGCGGTCCTCCGTTTCCGTCAATGCCGCCGTCGGCAGCGTCCTCCCCCATCGCAACACCTTCACGGCACGGGCACAACCTCCGGGCGGGGTGGGTTGTGCTGCCCATCGCGATGCAATAGCCCTCGGGGTAGGGTCAGTCTGTTCGATTCGACGTTGGAATAAGGGGAAACCACGTAGCGATGGTCCATGAAAGAAGCACCAGGCTGGGCAACGAAAAATTTGCCCGGAACACCGGACTGGTCGACCCCGCCACGGGACGCCCGGTCCGTCGGCACACCGCCTCCGGGGCGTCCTACGTGCCTAAGCCGGGTTGGCCTCACTTCTGGGGCCGGGCTCTGGATGCCCTCATTGTGATGGCTGTTTCGGGAGTCCTGATGGCAGTGCTGAACTCCTTGGTCCAGAATCTGGCACTCGGCTCAGTCTCACTGGCGTTGCTGTCCAGCGACGGGCTGTTCGTCGCAGCCCTTGCAGCCGTCTGGTTCCTGGTGCTTTTTGCCTACGGCATGATCATGGGGACTACCGGCAGCCTGGGCGACGCGGCCGCCGGGATGCGTTCTGTCAGAATCGCGGACGGCACGACGTCGGGAGCCTGGCTGGGCGGCTGGCGCGCCGTCTGCTGGTCATTCGCACCGCTCTATTACCTGGCGGCCTTCGCTTCCGCCCTCGGTGGAGGAGGAGGGGATACGTTCGAGGCGAAGTTCACTGCCGTCGACCTCCGGTCAGGCGTCTCCCGCGGGGCGGCCCCGGTCCGGGATCCCCAGCTTGTTGCCGCTGAACAGGCGGCCGCTGGACAGCACGATCGGCTGCCCAAGCTCTACGGCAACGGCAACCGGCGTGGCTGAACCCGGAGGGACCTGGCTGGCACGCCGGGCTGAGCGACAGTATGGGCAGGAACTGGGCCTGTTGCAGTACACGGAGCTGTCATGGCACGTCAGGTGGAAGCTCATGCCGTGGTTCATCTGCGCAGGCTTCGTCTTCGCCGCCGTAGCCGAGTTCACGGGCCAGCCGACGTCCTCCCGAGGTCCCGGACTATTCTCCAACCTCCCGCTATACGCTGTGGCGAGCATTCTCACGGGCTTGGTCCTCTGGTCGCTAACGCTCCTCTGGAGCTTCCGGCGGCTCCTCGTTTTCGACCGGGGCCTTCTCTACCGCTACAGCCAAAAGCACGCCGCAAGGGCAATCTTCTGGGAGGACATCGACGCCGGAAGCCTTCGTTCCGTTGTTGCTCCGGCAGGAACGGCGCCGGGAGGCCTCTCCGTTTCTTCACCTTCACCACACGGAATAGCCCTGACGAGCTGCTGGGCAAGATCCAGGAGGGTCTAATAAATGCTGGCGTCCCGGAAGCCGCAGCCGCATTCCACGCGCTGCCGCCCGCCGTCGTCCGTACCGCGGTGTCTTTGGACTAGATGATGGGTGCATGGTCAGGAACCGCCGCCGCCAGGGTGGGCGGCGGCAGCGCGGAGATGTCCGCCTGTCACATTCCCGCTGAGCCCGGGCCGCCACCGGGTAGTCTGTGATCCACAATGTTCACGCTGACCATCAACCAAACGGACAGCCGGCGCGACGGCGACCGGGTGCCGCAGTTGCTCAAGGACCTGCGGCACATACCGGCGCGCCTTGACTTCGACCGGTCAGTTGAGGACGAGGTCCAGGGCATCGTCGAGTTCCCGCACCAGGCGGTGGAGGCGGCCCTGATCGCCCTTCGCTGCGGCAGCTGGTTCGTGGGGATCGGTGTTGGGCCGGTGAATGAGCCGCTGCCCAACCAGATCAAGGACGCCACCGGGCACGGACTGATCTACGCCCGCCGCGCCGTGGACCGTCTGCGGAACGGCAAGGAACGCGTCCCCGTTGCCGTTGACGGTCCGTTCGCCGATCTCGCCGCGGAAGCTGAGGCTGTCCTGAAGCTCCTCGGCCACATCGTGCATGACCGCAGCGCCGCAGAGTGGCGTGTCCTGGATTTGCTGACTCCCGGCGTGCGGGGCCAGCAGAAGGCTGTCGCCCAGGAGCTTGGCATTACCACCCAAGCCGTCAGCAAGGCCGTGGCAAGGGCCCAGTGGAACGAGGAACACGCGGCCCGCCCGGCCGCGGCACGGCTGCTCCAGCTGATCCTCGAGGTCCGCTGAGCCGCGGCAGCCCCTTGGCCCGGCGCCCTGGAAGCAGCCGCTTAGGAAAGCAGGCTGCGGAGAACGTGCGCAGCGCCGTCGTCGTGGACGGACATGGTGACCTCGTCCGCCGCGGCAAGCACTTCGTCGGGGGCCTGGCCCATGGCGACGCCGCGGCCGGCCCACGCAAGCATCTCGATGTCGTTGCGGCCGTCACCGATCGCCACCGTGAGGTGGGACTCGATGCTCAGGTGTCCGCGCAGGTGCTCCAGGGCACTGGCCTTGGTCACTCCTTCGGCGGCGATGTCCAGCCAGGCGGTCCAGCCAACCGAGTACGTGACGCCGGAGAGGCCGATGTGCTTGATCGCCTCGTTGAATTCTTCGGATGTGTTCTCTGAACTGAACACCACAACGCGCACAGCGGTGGCATCCAGCATGGTCTGGAAGTCCACGCCGATTGCCTCGACGCCGAAGCTTGCGTCCTGGAAGCGCTCGGTGGAAAGGAAGTTGCCGTGCTCGTCCTCCAGCGCATACTTGGCCATGGGAAGCCGCTTGCGGAGGGCACGGAGCGCCGGGCCCGGATCGAACGTGGCCTTGCGGATGACTTCGTAGCCGTCGGGGTGGGCCGGATCGAGCCGGAGCGTCACGCCGCCGTTGCAGCACACCGCGTAGCCCGTGTCGATCCCGATCTGCTCGATGATGGGCAGGGTGGCATTCAGGGACCGGCCGGTAGCGATCAGGACTTCATGGCCGGCGGCCACAACCGCCTGGGCCGCATCACGCACGGGAGCCGACATGTGGCCGTCATGGTTGACCAGGGTGCCGTCAACATCCAGTGCCACCATGAGCTTCTGTGCGGGGTCGTTCTTGCCGTTGTTTCGCTGGTCGTCGTTGCCAGCGACTGAGGTTTCAGTCAATGTTGTCATTCACCTAGTACAGCAGACGCCCCGGTACGCCCGCTAGGACGCACGCCACAGCCACTGTGAACTTGTGGTAAACACCCACAGCTTGTCCACACTGTGGGTGTTTACCTTGGTGTCACCTGACGCCGTGCAGGTGCAAAATCCCCGCCGAGCAGTCAACTCCCGGCGGCGTTCCGGGGGGAGTGGCCCAATTCGAGGGGAGTTGCCGGGACTTATCCACATCCGGTCGGGGGCATCTGGCTGCATCGGGAAGGCCAGCCCAGCATGGGAGCATGGATTCCACTCCCCCTACGCTCATACTTGCCAGCCGAAGGCGTGCCCTCACAGGAAGCAGCCGGAGCCTAAGCCGCGCCTACAACAATGGCGAGTTGGTGAGGGTCAGATTCGGCGTCTATTACAACAAGCAGGCCTGGCTCGCGCTCAAAGCGTGGCAACGATATTCGACCACAATTGCGGCAGTTGCGTGCGGTGACCCGTCAGCGGCCTTTTGCTACCTGACTGCGCTTCGTCTCTGGAGGTTGCCCCTTCCCCGGGTGCCGGAGCACATTCACATGGTCACTCAGTCACCCCACAAAGCTGGTCGGCTCCCACCAACCACCCGTGCTGCAAGGGATCCGGCCACAGGCCTTACCGGGCTGGAGCACACGCGAAGCTACGGAATTTGCCGGCATCACTGGGTCGCTGACATTGTTGAACGCCGAGGTTTCGCGGTCACGTCGCTCGTCCAGACGGTCATTGATTGCATCGTCCGGATGGAGCTACCGGAGGCGGTGGCCGTTGCGGACGCGGTGCTGGGCAACCGCCGCGCGACCGGGGAGGGCCTCACGCGCCCGGAATTGCTGGACGCATCGGTCCTCCTCCGGTCCGCGGCCAAACGCCGCCGGGTCCTGCAGGTACTCGCGCTGGCCGACGAGGCATCTGAATCCGTCGGTGAATCCCGGAGCCGGGCGCTCATCCACGTCCTTGGGCTCCCCGCGCCCGTCCTGCAACACTGCTTCTACGACGACGATGGCCTCATCGGACGGACGGATTTCTACTGGCCCGAACAACGCGTCATCGGGGAATTCGACGGCGACGCAAAGTATCTCGACGACGCCCTTCTCGGCGACAGGAGCACCCGCGAAACCATTCTGGCCGAGAAGAAACGGGAGGACCGGCTTCGGGCGCTCGGCTACAAAGTTGTCCGCTGGGACTGGAAAACCGCAACCAACGCCGGACTGCTGCGGAGGAAGCTCGCGGCCGCAGGTATCACTGCGCAAAAATCCCCGCCGCGTGGCCTAATCCCCCCGGCGTTACCCGGGGAATCGACTACATGACGGGGATTTTTCCGAAAAATAGCAAACTACAGCACCGGCAGTACTTCCAGGCCGCCCAGGTACTTCTGGAGTGCCCGCGGGACGTTCACGGAGCCATCCTCATTCTGGTGGTGTTCCAGGATGGCCACGATCCACCGGGTGGTGGCCAGCGTGCCGTTCAGGGTGGCGACGGCGCGGGTCCCCTTGGGGGCGCCGTCCTCGTTCAGCACGCGCTCACGGATGTTCAGCCGGCGCGCCTGGAAGGTGGTGCAGTTGGAGGTGGAGGTCAGTTCGCGGTAGGCGCCCTGCGTGGGGACCCAGGCTTCGCAGTCGAACTTGCGGGCCGCCGAGTTGCCGAGGTCGCCGGCGGCGGTATCGATCACCCGGTACGGGAGCTCGCACTTGGCCAGCATCTCCTCTTCCCACGCAAGCAGGCGCTCATGTTCGGCGGCGGCCTCTTCCACCGTGGTGTAGATGAACATTTCCACCTTGTTGAACTGGTGGACACGGATGATGCCGCGGGTGTCCTTACCGTGCGACCCCGCCTCGCGCCGGTAGCAGGAGCTCTGGCCGGCATAGCGGATAGGGCCGGCAGAAAGGTCCAGGATCTCGTCCGCGTGGTACCCGGCCAGGGCAACCTCCGAGGTGCCCACCAGGTACAGGTCGTCTTCCGCGAGGCGGTAGATCTCGGCGTCGTGCTTGACGTCGAATCCGGTGCCCTGCATCGTTTCCGGACGGACCAGCGTGGGGGTGATCATGGGGATGAAGCCCGCGTCGATGGCCTGTTCCATGGCCATCTGAAGGAGCGCCATCTCCAGCCGGGCGCCCACGCCGCGGAGGAAGTAGAAGCGTGAACCGGACACCTTGGCGCCGCGCTCCATGTCAATGGCGCCGATCAGCTCGCCGATTTCCAGGTGGTCCTTCGGCTCGAAATCGGCGAACTCGCGGGGTTCGCCGACGGTCTTGACCACAATGTAGTCGTCCTCGCCGCCTTCGGGAACGCCGTCTTCAATCAGGTTGGGGATACCGCGGAGCAGTTCCTCCTGCCGGGCCTGGGCGACGTCCGCCTCAGCCGAAGCAGCCTTGACCGATGCGGCCAGGACTTTGACCTCTGCCAGCAGGGCCTGCTTTTCATCGCCCTTGGCCTGCGCCACCTTCTTGCCGAACGCATTCTGCTCGGCGCGGAGGTTTTCGAAGCGGATCAAAGCCGCACGCCTTGCCGCGTCCGCCGAGACGATCGCGTCCACCACGGACTCGTCGGCGCCGCGGGCGCGCTGGCTGGCACGGAACTTGTCCGGATTTTCGCTGAGGTCTTTTACGTCGATCACCAGACAAGAGTATCGAATCCGCCCGCCATGACGCGGTGGGCCGTACGGACGCCGGTGCGGACGTCCGCGCGGGATAGTGTTGGAGCACCATGAACGATTGGCTGCTCTACCTCATCCTTGCTGCGGCCCTGGCTTTCGCGGTCTCCAGCTGGTGGGGCGTGCGGCGGCTGAAGGCACTGCATACGCGCAGTGCCGTCCAGGAGGACACGCACCATCCGGGCATGGTGCAGCAGAAGGTGGCCGTGGTGATGAACCCGGTCAAGGCGAAATCGTCGGAAGCCCGCGCACTCATCCAGCGCGCCTGCCTGTCCGCCGGCTGGGAAGCCCCCCTCTTTTTCGAGACAACGGCCGAGGACCCCGGATACGCGCAGGCCGAGGCGGCAGTCGCAAGCGGGGCCGACGTCGTCCTCGTGGGCGGCGGGGACGGCACCGTGCGCGTGGTGGCCGAGAAGCTCGCCCGCACGAACGTGCCCATGGGCCTGGTCCCGCTGGGCACGGGAAACCTGCTGGCCAGGAACATCCACCTGGATGTGAACGATCTCCACGGCAGCATCCAGACAGCGCTCTTTGGGCACCAGCGGCACATCGACACGGCCCGCATGGGTATCAGGAACTCCCGGACGGGCGCCTCGTCAGAGCACGCATTCCTGGTGATTGCCGGCATGGGCATGGATGCCGAAGTCGTCGGAGACACCAACGACGGGCTGAAAAAGGCGGTGGGCTGGCTCGCCTACACGGAGGCCGGAGTCCGGCATCTGCCCGGGCGGCGCAAGAAGGTGTCCATTGCCCTGGACGACCAGCCGGAACAGTCCCGGAAGATCCGCAGTGTGCTGTTCGCCAACTGCGGCCTCATTCCGGGCGGCATCGACTTCATTCCGCAGGCAATGATCGACGACGGCATGCTCGACGTGGTGGTGATGAGCCCCCGCAGCGCCATCGGATGGATCGCGATGTACACAAAGATCATGTTCAAGCACAAGGGGAACCTGCCGGTGATGAGCTACTACCGCTCCGGCAAGATCGTCATCAAGTGCGCCGAGCCGGTGGCCACCCAGGTCGACGGCGACCCGTGCGGCGAGGCGACCGACGTTACGGTTCACGTGGAGCCGCGGTCCCTGCTGGTCCGGGTTCCGGAACGCAAGGGCGGCGAAACGCCCGCAAGGGAAGCGTCGGCCCCGCAGTAGGCACCCCGGAGGGAAGCCGTCTGCGGAGACCTGGGACTTAGGCGCTGGCCTTCTTCTCTTCAGCCTCCGCTGCGGCCTTTGCCGCGGCACGGGCTTCGGACTGCTCACGAATCATGGCTTGCTCCTCTTCGAAGCGCAGGCGATCCGCCCTGTCTGCGTCGTCTCCGTCCCAGTCCTGGTTATCGGCAGTCGGCTTGGGATTGACAATCATTCCCTGGCCGTCGTTGTCGCTGCTGGATCCTGACATGACCCGCTCCTTCCGGTAGAGGCCTTCCCCAATGGATCAGGCAAGCATACGCACTGCGGTGCAGGCGGGGAAGTACCCGGAAGGGCGTTTGCCTAAGCTGTGGGCGAACCTTGCGGGGCATGAACAGGCTCGATCGATGCCCCTTTGAGTATCCCTGCCACCCATTCATGTGCAGCCTGGAATGCTTCGTCGGAGGTGTGCTGAGCCACGTCCGGGCTCTGCGCATCCGCCCGCGGGTAGGACCCCAGGAAGCGGGTGGCCGGGCTGATCCGGTGCAATCCCGCCAAGGCATCGGCCACACGCGCGTCCTCCACGTGGCCGTCGGCGTCGATGCTGAAGAAATAGTGGCCAAGGTACTGCCCCGTGGGCCGTGATTCAATGCGGCTGAGGTTCACGCCGCGGGTGGCGAACTGGTCCAGGATCTCCATCAGCGCACCCGGCCGGTCCTCTGGCAGCGGAACCACCACGGTGGTCTTGTCCGCTCCGGTGCGGTGGGGCAGCGCGCCGGGTCGACTGACCAGGACAAACCTCGTTACCGCACCCGGGTTGTCCCCGATGTTCTCCGCCAGCACGTGCAGTCCGGGCTGCTCTGTCGCCACGATCGGGGCGCAGATGGCGGCGTCGTAATGGACGCCGTCCGCGTCCAGCAGCCCCATGGCCCCGGCTGCGGTGGAGGAGGCCGGAATGTATTCCACATCGGGCATGTTCGCTTCTACCCAGAGCCGGCACTGGGCCCAGGCGTGGCCGTGGGTGGAGACCCGGCGGATATCCGCGATTTCCACGCCGGGGCGGGCAACCAGGACGAAGCTGATGGGCACCAGCGCCTCCCGGACAATCCGCAGTTCCGCACCGGACGCGATGGCATCCAGTGTTGCCGTCACGCCGCCCTCCACGGAATTTTCGATGGGCACCATGGCGGCATCGGCGGAGCCGTCACGGACCTTGTCCAGCGCGGTGTTCACGTTGGATGAGGGGATGCGGACTGCCTCGCTTGCACCCGGCACCTGCATCAGCGCAGCCTCGGTGAAGGTTCCCTCCGGGCCGAGGAAAGTGTAGGTGACGGGTTGGGCGGGCATGGACTGTCCTTCGTGATCATGTCTAGGCCGCCCGGTGGGGCGGCCCATGGGGAAACGCTGGTGCCGCGTGTACCAGAGCGCGTGCTAGAGGATGACGGGCTTGAGGCCGTTGTCCGAAACCAGCGGCAGGCCCGACTCGAGCCATTGATCCATTCCGCCGGCCACGTTGAAAGCGGAGTAGCCCTGGCCCACGAGCCACTTGGCCGCCCGGAAGGAACGGCCGCCGGTGCGGCAGATGACGTACACGTCCTCGTCAGGGTCCAGCTCGCCGAGCCGGGCAGGCAGCTGGTCCAGTGGAATGTGCAGGGCACCTTCGGCGTGTCCGGCCGACCACTCGTAGTCCTCCCGCACGTCAAGGATTCTGGCGTCGGCGGGAACGTCGGTCACGGTCACGGTTTCGAAGTCGCTCATGGAAGTCCTCTCCGGAGAATGCAGGTCTGCCTCCAGCGTAGCCTCCGCGGAAGGCGGGCACGCCGAATCCGGGGCACGTTACGCTTCAATGGACCGCAAAGGAGAATCGTCGATGGCAGCCCAACAGCCAACCATCCTGGCCACGTCCGGCGGATATAAGGCCGGCCGGCGCTCACGGCTGGAGTTTGACGCCCTGCTGCACCACGCCGTCGAACTTTCCGGCGTCACCGGGCGCGCCCCGCGCCTGACGCACATCGGCACTGCGGCGGGTGACCAGCGCTCTTTCAACGCGGAACTGGACCAGGCCGCCAAAATAGCCGGCTTCGATTTCAGCCACCTCAATCTCTTCACCATGCCCAGCATCGACGACCCGGAAGCGCACCTCCTGGAACAGGACGTGGTGTGGGTCAACGGCGGTTCGGTGGTGAACCTCCTGGCAGTCTGGCGGGCGCACGGCCTCGACGAAATCCTGCGGCGCGCGTGGGAAGCAGGCGTGGTCCTCGCCGGTGTCTCGGCAGGGTCCATCTGCTGGTTCCAGGGCGGCACCACCGATTCGTACGGCCCGCAGCTGCGACCGGTGACCAACGCCCTGGGATTCCTGCCATATGCCAACGGAGTGCACTACGACTCGGAGGTCCAGCGCCGCCCGCTGGTGCACCGGCTGGTGGCCGACGGCACGCTGGGCGAAACCCACTGCACGGACGACGGCGCGGGGCTGGTCTACTTCGGCACTGACCTTGCGGAGGCGGTCACCGAAGTGCGGGGCAAGGCAGCGTACCGCGTCACCCGGGATATCCAAGGTGGCGCCGCGACCGCCGTCGAAGAGCGGCTGGAGGCCCGTTTCCTTGGCTGACATCCACGAACTTTCAGCGGTTGGGCTCCGCGACGCCCTGCACTCGGGCGAACTCTCCGCCCGGGAGGTAACGGAGCATTTCCTCGCCCGGATCGAGGCCCGGAATCCAGGCCTCGGCGCCTTCATCACGGTGACCGGGGAACAGGCCCTGGCGGACGCCGCGGACGCGGACACACGCTACGCCCGATCAGCCGGGCATCTTCCGCTGCTCCACGGCATGCCGGTGGCCTTCAAGGACCTGACGGATGTGGCCGGTGTGGTGACCACCCACGGCAGCGCGGCCCTGGAGCACAAACCTGCGTCCGTGGACGGCGCACTGGCGGCGGTGTTGAAGGGTGCCGGTGCCATCTCGCTGGGCAAGACCCAGGTTCCGGAGTTCGGTCTGACCGCCTACAGCGAAAACCTGATCGCACCGCCGTCGCGCAATCCGCACGCACTGAGCCGCAGCTCCGGAGGATCCTCGGGCGGAAGCGCCGCCGCGGTTGCCGCAGGCCTGGTTCCGTTCGCTCCGGGGTCCGACGGCGGCGGCTCCGTCAGGATCCCGGCAGCAGCCTGCGGGCTGGTGGGCCTGAAACCGGGGCGCGGACTCGTCCCGGCCGGTGAAAGCACCGGCGATCCCGCCCGACTGGTGGTGGCCGGCCCGCTGGCCCGGTCAGCCGGGGATGCCGCCCTGATGCTGGACGCCCTGGTGCCTCCGCCCGAAGCCGGCGGCTACTTTGCGTCCGTGTCCCGGCCGCCGGGCCCGCTGCGGATCGGCGTGAGCCTGGACAGCCCCTGGCAGGCCATTTTTCCGTTTACGCCGGCCGCGGAAGCCATGGATGCGCTCAACGAAGGCGTCCGCCTGCTGGAAGCGGCGGGCCACACCACAGCCGAAGCGGCCGTCCGGTATGACAACCGCTACCCGGATGCATTCACGACGGCGTGGACCGCCGGCGTCGGGAACGCCCGGATTGCGCCGCAGCGCGAAGCCCTCCTGACCCCGCTCACACGCACGTTCCGGCGCCGCGCCCAGCAGCGGAGCGCGTCAAAACTCAACGAGGCCCTGGGCTTCCTGCGGCAGTTTGAACGGGACACCGTGGCCCAGTACACCCAGTGGGACCTCATGCTGATGCCGGCGCTGGCCCAGACACCCCGTCCCGTGGGCTGGTTCACGGGAGCCTCGCACGGGGACGGCTACTGGCCGGTCTCGGAATGGGCCGGCGACGCCGACGGCGATTACCGGAAGCAATGCGAGTACGCGCCGTGGTCCAGCATGGTCAACGTATGCGGCCTGCCCGCCATCAGCATTCCCGTGCACTGGACGGGCGGGTCACCCGGCGCCGGACTGCCCATGGGCATCCAGCTGGTGGGGCCGGCGGGATCCGAGAAGGTCCTGCTGCAAGTGGCGGCTCAGATCGGGTTTTGACGGCGCGTCCTCCTTGCTTTCCTGCCAGCGGCAATGTGACAATCGCGCGGCCGGGTGCCACCCTTAAGTAAATGAGCACAACTCATTTATCTGATCGCCCCGCTACAACGCCGGGCGATACGTCATTTTTTGGCCACCCAAAGATGCTGGCCAGCCTCTTCTCGGTAGAAATGTGGGAACGCTTCTCCTTCTACGGGATGCAGGGCATCCTCCTCTACTACATGTACTTCACGGCCGCTCAGGGCGGCCTCGAAATTGAGCAGGGCCTGGCCGCCGGACTGGTGGGCGCCTACGGCGGCGGAGTCTATCTCTCCACTATTCTGGGCGCGTGGCTGGCTGACCGGCTCTTCGGTTCGGAACGGGTCCTGTTCGGCTCGGCAGTCCTGATCATGGCGGGCCACATCGCCCTGGCGCTTGTCCCGGGCATTCCCGGACTCATTGCCGGCCTGGTGCTGGTGGGCGTCGGCTCGGGCGGCCTCAAGGCAAATGCCACCGCGCTGGTGGGCACCCTCTACGGGGAGAAGGACGAACGCCGCGACGCAGGCTTCTCCATCTTCTACATGGGCATTAACGCCGGCGCGCTGATCGGCCCGCTGGTTACCGGCTGGCTGCAGGAAAGCCAGGGGTTCCACTGGGGCTTCGGCGCCGCCGCCGTCGGCATGGCCCTTGGCCTGGGCATCTACGCGACGGGACGCGGGAAGCTCCCCGAAGCGGCGCACCACGTGCCCAACCCGCTCCCGGCGGAGCAACGCACCAGGTACGGGCTGATCTTCCTGGGCATCGCCGCCGTGGTGGCGGTTCTCCTCGCCACCGGCGCCGTGAACGCCGAAAACCTGGCTATGTCCATGGCGTACGCCGCCATCGGCGCTTCCGTGCTCTACTTCGGACTGATCTTCTCCAGCAGGAAGGTGACAGGCATCGAGCGCAAGCGGGTGGTGGCCTTCATCCCGTTGTACATCGCCTCCGCAGCGTTCTGGGCCCTGTTCCAGCAGCAGTTCACGTTCATTGCCGTGTACTCAGAGGAGAAGCTGGACCGGAACCTCTTCGGCTGGGAGATGCCGGCCGCCTGGGTGCAGTCCATCAACCCCGTGTTCATCATCATTTTTGCCGGCGTCATGGCAGCACTATGGACACGGCTGGGCAACAAGCAGCCCGGCTCGGCCCTGAAGTTCTCCATCGGCCTGTTCGTGATGGGCCTGGCCTTCCTGGCCTTCATTCCGCTGGCCGGCAGCGGCAAGACGCCCCTCCTGGCACTGGTGGGCATCCTGTTCCTGTTCACCCTGGCGGAGCTCTTCCTCTCCCCCATCGGGCTGTCCGTTACCACCAAGCTGGCGCCGCAGGCCTTCCACACGCAGATGGTGGCACTGTTCTTCCTGTCCGTTTCGCTCGGCACCACCCTGGCCGGCATCCTGTCCGGGCTGTATAACCCGCAGGACGAACTGCCGTACTTCATCGGCATCGGCGGCACGGCCATGGTGCTGGCCGTCGGCCTCGCCGCCGCTTCGCCGGTCATCAAGAAGCTCATGGCCGGCGTGCGCTGACCCGATGGCGTGGTGCGGGCCTGGGCGGACTGAACCCGCCTAGTACCCGTACCCGGCGTTGGCCGCCGCGAAGATCGCAGCCACGGCAAACGTCAGTACAATCGCCGTCAGTGCCAGGCCGATGTAGCCGAGGACCAGGCCTCCGATGGCGAGTCCGCGTCCGGCAGGTTCCCGGAGCAAGGCCAGATGGCCCAGGACCACGGCGGCAATCTGCGGCAGGATGAAGAGACCCAGCCCGAGGAACACCGCGATGCCGCAGCACAGGCTGGCGATGCTCAGGCCCTTGGGCTCGGGCGGCATGCCGTAATAGGACGGCTGCCCGTAGGCGTTGCCAAACGGTCCGGGCTGCTGGCCGTATTCCGGCTGGCCATACCCCGGCTGGCTGTACGGTCCGGGCTGCTGGCCAAATCCAGGCTGCTCGCCATAAGGGGCAATTGGCGGCACGGGCTGTGATCCCTGAGGCGGAATATACGACGGCGGCTGGTAGCCCTGGGGCGTCCCCTCGTCGCCGGGGGCAGGCTGGTTAGTCATTGGGAAATCCCTTTTTTGGTGGCTATAAACAGCCTACCAACGCGTCGCCCGGGCGGGCCCTGCCGTGATACACCCGTGATATGCCGGCCAACCGGGACTACCGGCTCCAGAGCGGCGCCGCGAGCGAGAACGCCACGATCCCCAGGACCAGCAGGCTCCACAAAAGGGCTGCCAGCTTGCCCGTGGAGGCCTGGTGTCCGAGTTGCGGGGGACTCGCGGCGGACCGGTATCCGATGCGCGCCGGAACCGGCGGTGGATATGCCCCGCGCTGGTATGGACGAGGCACGGGATTGCGGGCCGCGTTCCCGCGGACGTCCGGCACTGCAGGCGCCTGGGGCTGCGTGAGTTGCTGTCCCAGGTGCGAATACAGGCCAACCACCGTCTGCGGATCAAGCACTGCCGGGAGGGCCGCAATCCGTGCCACCACGCGGTTGATGCCCAGCACTTCGACGCCGGATTCCGTTACCTCTGCAAAGTCGGGGTGGCCGGTGAGGCAAATGATGGAGCGGACCAGGCGCCGGTGCGGCGCGCCGAGCAGTGCGGCCACGGCTGCCGCCTGCCCCAGGGCGCCGTCCACCGCGGGGTTCCGCGAGTAGCCGTTCTGCCTGAGGACGCCGTCCCTGACCTCAACGGAGCCAGCCCAGTTCTTGGCATCCACCACCACAACGCCGCCCGGCCCCACCAGGACGTGGTCGAGGTTGGCCAGCGGCCGGCCGGGCCAGTGGACATCGTGCAGCATGAACCAGCCATCCGGGGTCAGCCGGCCCAGCCGGCTGGCAGTGCGGCGCTCCCCCTCCGCCCCGGCGCCCCACGTTTCGGCGGCACGTTCGGCGTGGTCCAACTGGCGCTTCAGCCGCGCGATCCGTTCCGCAGCCAATCGTGACTGTTCTGACGCTCCGTCGCCTGCTGCCATGGAATGTCCTCCCCTTGGATTCGCCGCAACGCTGACGGCGGCGGAGGGCCCGCCGTCGTAATTTGTTTAGAAAAGTAGCAGCCGCGGGACGGCCGGTATATAGGTAGTTTTGCCGCCACCACTCGCTTTTTCGCAGCCAATTACTGCCCCCAAATAAATGCAAAGAGGAATGAATTGGTAAATGCCGGATGAAATTCGGCGTCATAGGGGCCGGATTCCGGACAAAGCGTGTTGCGTCCCGCCGTCGTCTGGCATGCTGGTGCCATGGCTAGCCGCGCGGGCACAGTTGCCCAACCCCAAGACCTTGTTGACCTCACTGCGCTCCTGGATGCGTACTACGATGTTTCCCCCGATCTGAGCGATCCGGGCCAGCGCGTTGCGTTCGGCACCTCCGGACACCGGGGATCCAGCCTGAAGGCTTCATTCAATGAACCCCACATCGTGGCCATTACCCAGGCGATCGTGGAATACCGCGCCGGCCAGGGCATCACCGGACCGCTGTACATGGCAAAGGACACGCACGCCCTCAGCGAACCGGCGCAGAACTCCGCACTTGAGGTGCTGGCGGCCAACGGCGTGAACGTGCTGATCGACGCCCGCCACGGCTACACGCCCACGCCGGCGCTGAGCCACGCCATCCTCACCCACAACCGGAACGCCCCCGCCGGCGCCCCGCAGGCTGACGGAATTGTGGTCACTCCCAGCCACAACCCGCCCGGTGACGGTGGCTTCAAGTACAACCCGCCGCACGGCGGACCCGCAGACACCGACGCCACCGGCTGGATCGCCAACCGGGCCAACGAACTCTTGGAAAACGGGCTCCGCGGCGTCAAGCGCATTCCGGTGGCCGATGCCCTGGCGGCTGAGACCACCGGCAAGTTCGACTTCCTCAGCAGCTACGTGGACGATCTCCCGTCCGTCCTGGACCTCAACGCCATCCGCGAGGCCGGCGTCCGGATCGGCGCCGACCCCATGGGCGGCGCCTCGGTGGATTACTGGGGCGAGATCGGCGAGCGCCACCACCTGAACCTCACCGTGGTGAACCCCACGGTCGACCCGCAGTGGGCGTTCATGACCCTGGACTGGGACGAAAAGATCCGGATGGATTGCTCCTCCCCGTCGGCAATGGCCTCGCTGATCAACCGCATGTCCAGCGGCGCAAATTTTGACGTCGCCACCGGCAACGACGCCGACGCCGACCGCCACGGCATCGTCACACCGGACGGGGGGCTGATGAACCCGAACCACTACCTCGCCGTCGCCATCGACTACCTCTACCGCCACCGCACCGGCTGGAACCCGCAGTCCGTGATCGGCAAGACCCTGGTCTCGTCGTCGATCATCGACCGCGTGGCCGAAAGCCTGGGCCGCAAGCTCGTCGAGGTGCCGGTGGGCTTCAAGTGGTTTGTTCCCGGGCTGTTGTCCGGCGAGGGCGCGTTCGGCGGCGAAGAATCCGCCGGCGCTTCGTTCAACAAGATGGACGGCAGCGTCTGGACCACCGACAAGGACGGCATCCTGCTGGCGCTGCTGGCTTCGGAAATCACGGCGGTAACCGGCAAGTCGCCCTCGCAGCTCTACAAGGGCCTCACGGACCAGTTCGGCGACCCCGTCTATGCCCGGATCGATGCCGCAGCCACGCGTGAGCAGAAGGCTGCGCTTGGCAAGCTCTCGCCGTCCGACGTCACCGCCACCGAACTCGCCGGCGAAACGATCACGGCCAAGCTCACCGAGGCTCCCGGCAACGGGGCGTCCATCGGCGGCCTGAAGGTGGTCACGGAGAACGCCTGGTTCGCCGCCCGCCCGTCCGGCACCGAGGACGTCTACAAGATCTACGCGGAGTCATTCAAGGGCGCCGATCACCTCAAGCAGGTCCAGGCCGAAGCCAAGGCCCTTGTTGACGGGGTTATTTCGTAAGTTCCCACAGATGGAGGATGCGCCGGACGGAATGGTTTCCGTCCGGCGCCATGTCCACCAGGGCCACGCGGTCAAGTACGACGACGTCGCCCGGTTGGGGACGCTTGTCACCGTGATGGGACACATGGGGACGGTAGCTGTCCAGGATGTGGTGCGGCGTGGGCACCCGGCCCGGCAGTTCCGTAACGCTTCCCACCAGTGACTCGTGAAGTTCCTGCAAGGGCCGGCTGGGCTCGACCAGGCTGACCGGGACGGACTCCTGCCGGCCGAAGCCGGCGTCCTCGCCAATGGTGAGCCGCGCACCGAGGGCCGCCCGGACGGGCTGGTCGATGAGTCCGGCAATCCGGTCGGCGAGGCCGGCGCCCTGCCCGCCGTCGTCATTCCCCCCATCGACTCCGGTGACGGCGTCGCCGGACCGCATGTCGACGTCGAACCTCACCAGGGTGATATGCAGGGGCCAGTCGTCGCGGGGAAAGACGAGCCCATCAGAGACGGGCTCGGTGAAGGCCACCAGAATCAGGTTCCGCATAGGGCCAGTGTGCCACGGGGCGGTTCGGCCTGCGCCGCCCCCGCGGGAGGGCGGGCACAGTCGCCAGAGGGCGGTTTTGACTAAAATCGGAAGTGGCTCCGGAGAGCTGGCGCGGACCTAGACGGTGCGGACCACATCTTCGTAAGCGAACTTGGGCTTTGCGGCACCCCAGGCGTCGGGACCGGGCTGGCCGATGTTGACCACCAGGAAGCTCTTCTGGTCCCCGGCGGGGAAGAACGCCGCGTCAATGGCGGAGAAATCAGCACCCGTCATTGGGCCCGCCGCGAAACCGAGCGACCGGACGGCCAGGATGAAGTAGCCGGCCTGCAGGTGGGCGTTGTTGTTTCCCGTGCTTGCCGCGAGCTCCGGTGCGGCGTCGTACATGGCCTTGGGCGCGTTGTAGCCGGGAAGGAAGTTGTCCCACTGATCCTGCCAGGCGGTGTCGTAGCTGAGTACGGCAACAAGCGGGGCGGACGCCGTCTTGGCCTTGTTGCCGTTGGACAGCGTGTCCACCAACTGCGCGCGGGCCTCGTCGGAGCGAACATACGTCACGCGCAGCGGCTGGGAATTGAAAGCCGTGGGGCCGAACTTGGTCAGCTCGTAGATGGCGCGGGCCTGCTCGTCCGTGACCTCGCCGGTGAAGGCGTTGGCCGTACGGGCTTCGGCGAAGATCGCGTCCACTGCCGCTGCGTCGATCACTGCTTCTTCATGGGCAATTGTCATCTGCATGCCTTTCGCTGGGCCCGCGCACCCGGAGGCGGCCGGCGGTTCTGCTATCCATAGTTGCAACTTCAAGCGAATCATTCCTCTTCCCGTGGCCGCGCGTGACGTTTCCCACAGCGGCGGACCGCACGGCCCGCGCGGTAATGTTGCTCCGGAAGATTCCTTCCCCGCTCCCGACATAAATTTCTTTGAAAGGCTCCCGGCCATGAGCATGCTTGGTACCAAATGGAAGCTTCACGGCAACGGAAAGTCGGTCCGGCCCGGTGAGGTGGTAGCCCCCGGTGAACGGCTCACCTGGCCCCTCACCATCGGGGTGGGAATGCAGCATGTGGTGGCCATGTTCGGCGCCACGTTCCTGGTGCCCATCATCACCGGCATGCCGCCTGCGACCACACTGTTCTTCTCCGGCATCGGAACCCTGCTCTTCCTGGTGATCACGCAGGGCAAGGTGCCCAGCTACCTCGGATCAAGCTTTGCCTTCATTGCCCCGATCATGGCCTCCCAGCAGCAGTTCGGGATTCCCGGCGCACTGGGCGGCGTGGTGCTCGCCGGCGCCGGGCTGGCCGTCATCGGCGCCGTGGTCCAGAAATTCGGGGCCGGCTGGATCAACCGCCTGATGCCGCCCATCGTCACCGGTGCCATTGTGGCCCTGATCGGGTTGAACCTGGCGCCGGCCGCGAAAAACAACTTCGACGCCGCCCCCGTCACCGCGGCGATCACCCTCGCCACCATCATCCTGGTCAGCGTGCTGTTCAAGGGCATCCTGGGGCGGCTCAGCATCCTGGTGGGCGTGGTGGTGGGCTACGTGGTGGCCATGATCCGCGGCGAGGTGGACTACGCCAAAATGGACGCCGCCGCGTGGGTGGGGCTGCCGCACTTCCAGACTCCCGAATTCCACCTTGGCGTGGTGGGCCTCTTTGTGCCCGTGGTGCTGGTGCTGGTTGCCGAGAACATCGGCCACGTGAAATCCGTGTCCGCCATGACCGGCCAGAACCTCGACGGCGTCTCCGGCCGCGCCCTGATGGCGGATGGCGCCGCCACGGTTCTGGCGGGCTTCGGCGGCGGCTCCGGAACCACCACCTACGCGGAAAACATCGGCGTCATGGCCGCCACGAAGGTCTATTCGACGGCGGCCTACTGGGTGGCCGGCATCTTCGCGATCATCCTGAGCTTCTCCCCCAAATTCGGCGAACTGATCGCTACAGTTCCCCCGGGCGTGCTGGGCGGGGCCGCCACCATGCTGTACGGCATGATCGGCATCCTGGGCGTCAAGATCTGGGTCCAGAACAAGGTCAACTTCTCCAACCCGGTCAACCTGACCACTGCAGCGGTGGCCCTGATTATCGGCATCGCCAACTACACCTGGACCATCGGCGAACTGACGTTCACCGGCATCGCGCTGGGCTCCGCCGCCGCGCTGGTGATCTACCACGGCATGAAGGCGATCGCGAAGGCCCGCGGCAGCGTCGCGGAACCGGAAACCGAACAGGCCGGGCTGCCCCCGGCAGTCAAAGCCGCAATCAACGCCGCCTCCAAGCGGACGCCGAAAAAGCGCCCCTAACTCCCTTAAACGCATGCGGGCGGCCGCATCAGCAGCCGCCCGCACGGGCAGTTCATCCGGAGCCGAATTACCCGGCGTCGAAACTATCGTCGTCCCGGTCCTTGGGAGCCTTGCTGTCCGGCAGGTCAGTGCCGCTGCCGTCAGGGATCCCGGCCGCGTCCTGCTTCGGTTCCGAGGAGAACGGCCGCCCGGCGTCGGGGTCCTCCGTGTTGGACTCATCCATCTCGGCCTCCGCGGACGGCACCGCTGCGTCGCCTTCGGCAGACTGCCCCGTGTTCTCCGGCGCTGTGTTCTCCGGCTCTGTGTTCTCCGGCTCAAAGCCGGGGTCTGCGCTTTCGTTCTCTGCGTTCATCTGGTCCTCCGTTCCTCCGAAGCGTCCCGCTCCGGGTTCTCCTGCACTGTCCTGGTCCTCGGCGCCGAACTGGCTGAGGTCAGGGGCCCCGGCGGGGTAGGTTTCGCCGTCGGGGCTGTCCTGGCTCAGGCCGGCCGCGTCGAAGGCCTCTTCCTCACGCGGCTGGGCGAACTTCTTCGTGTCCGCACCGCCCATTTCCTGCTCGACTGTGGGCGTGCCGTAGCCGCCTTCTTCCTCGATGGGCGTGCCCTGGTTCTCCTGTGTCATGTCGTTCCTCCTGGGTAGTCGGGCCTGTATGGAAAGTGTGCGGCAAACGCTAGAGGCCCTTGCCGCCGGTCACTGGAAGTACGGCCCCGGAGATATAGGAGCCGTGGTCGGAGGCCAGCAGGACGTAGGCTGCGGCGAGCTCCGCGGGCTGTCCAGCCCGTCCCAAGGGAGTGTCCTGGCCGAACGTCGGCAGCTTTTCCGGCCATTCAGTGGCGGGAATCAGCGGCGTCCAGATGGGACCGGGTGCAACGGCGTTGACCCGGATGCCCTTGGGGCCAAGCTCCTGGGCCAGGGCCTTGGTGAACGCAACCTGGGCGCCTTTCGTCATGGCGTAGTCGATGAGGCCCGGCGACGGATTGAAGGCCTGGATGGAGGCGGTGGTGATGATGGATGCGCCCGCCTTGAGGTGGGGCACTGCCGCCCTGGCAGTCCAGAGCAGGGAATACAGGTTCGTCTTGAAGACGCGGTCGAATTCCTCGGTGGGAAGCGTCTCGAAGCTGTCGCGGTTCTTTTGGTAGGCCGCGTTCAACACCACGACGTCCAGCCTGCCGAACTCCGCCAGGGTATCCGCTACGATCCGGGTGCTGAACTCTTCGCTTCGGCCGTCGCCCGGCAGCAGGAGGGCCCGTTGCCCGGCCTTGCGGATCCACGCCGCCGTGTCCTGGGCATCGGCTTCTTCTTCGGGAAGGTAGGAAATGGCGACGTCGGCCCCTTCGCGGGCGAATGCAATGGCCACGGCCCTGCCGATCCCGGAATCCCCGCCGGTGATGAGCGCCGCCTTGCCGGTGAGCGCACTGCTTCCCTCGTAGCTTTCCTCGCCGTGGTCCGGCTGCGGCTCCATGGGCGCCGTGAGCCCGGGCTGCTCCTGGACCTGCTCCGGGAACGGCCCCTCGTGGTAACCCGTCCGGGGGTCCCGCGGCTGGTGGTCCTGCTTGTTGTCCGTCATAGTCCACCTCGCTAGCGTCTCGGTTTCGTGCTGGTTCCGGTCCGTGACCGGCCCTTCGAAACTATCCCAGCAAACAGGGCAAGTCCACCGTTTTGGACAAATTAGTCAGCAAACTTAGTATTGCCCTGCAGGCGGAGTATTGCCTGACGCAGGCTTCAAGCCTAAGTTGAGAGTTAGTTGCGCGCGGCGGCGTGCCAGGCCCGGAGGTGAGCCCATGTCAGAACCCGACGCGGTGGTTGGCGACGGCAGGAACGAATCCGTTAATCAACAGATGGACCGCAACTGGGGAGAGCTGATCCAGGAACTCCGGGTACTGCAGACAGGGGTGCAGATCCTCGCCGGTTTCCTCCTGACCATTCCTTTCCAGGAGCGGTTCAAGACACTGGACGACTACCAGGTGGGGCTCTACCTGGCCAACGTGATCCTTGCCGCACTGACCACCGCCGTCATCCTCCTCCCGGTCAGCGTGCACCGCAGGCTCTTCCGCAAGCAGCTCAAGAAGACGCTCGTTTCGAGTGCGGACCGAATAGCAAAAGTGGCGCTGGCCGGCGTCGCACTCCTCAGCGCAGGAACGGCGTCACTCGTGTTCGATGTGACCGCCGGGCGGGATGCCGGATTCCTTGCGGGCGGAGGGCTGCTCGCCGCCATGGTCCTGCTGCTTGTCCTCGTGCCGAACTGGCTCCTCAAACGGGCATCGAAGGTCTAGCCGGAATGACCGTGGCGGGCCTGCGCCAGAATTCAATCAAACTCTCCGGGAGGCGCCATGAAGAAGTGGGTTAAGGAACACGGGCTGATGCTGGCCAACATCGGACTGTTCGCACTGTTTTTCGGCGGCATGATCGTCAGCGGGGCCAGCGACTACAGCGAAGACCAGCTTGCGCACGGACAGCCTGCGGTGGGAATTGCGGGCTACCTCGCCACCGGCGCATTCCTGGAAGCGACCTTCGAGAACTGGGAATCGGAATTCCTGCAGATGGGCATGTATGTCATCCTGACGGTGTTCCTCTTCCAGAAGGGCTCCTCGGAATCCAAACCGATGGGCCGCACCGCGCCGCAGGACCAGGATCCGCGGGATGCAACGGTGAAGGCCGCCACGCCATGGCCGGTGCGCCGCGGAGGTGTGGTGCTCAAGTTGTACGAACACTCACTGTCGATCATGTTCCTGCTGCTGTTCCTCGCATCCTTCACCCTCCATGCCATCGGGGGCAGCGAGGAATACAGCCAGGAGCAGCAAAGCCACGGACAGCCGGGCGTGACGCTCCTCGGCTACCTTGCCACCAGCCGGTTCTGGTTTGAGTCATTCCAGAACTGGCAGAGCGAATTCCTGGCCGTTGCCGTCCTGGTCGGGGCTTCCGTCTACCTGCGCGAACGGGGCTCCCCCGAGTCCAAACCTGTGGCGGAACCGCACTACGAGACCGGGGCCTAGCTGCAATCCTGAGGGGCCGCGTCAGGCCCCTTCGAGGACCTGGCTGGTGGCCCAGGTGAGGTACTTCGCGGCGTTGGCGACGGCGTCTTCCGGGCTGGCTGCGACGTCCAGCAGCTGCGCCGCGGCCACCACGCCGTGCTCCGCAAGGTCCTCCGGGGTGACCAGGATGCGGCCCGCCACCACAATGACCGGGATGCCCCGCTCACGTGCTGCGTCCGCCAAGGCAATCGGGGCCTTGCCGGTCAACGACTGCGAGTCCATAGACCCTTCACCGGTGATCACCAGGTCAGCCTCAGCCAGCTGGCCGGCAAGGCCGGTCAGGCCCGCCACCAGGGCGAAGCCGCCTTCGAGGGTGGCTCCGCTGAAGGCAAGGAACGACGCCGGGAACCCGCCGGCCGCGCCGGCTCCGGGAACGTTGACGTCGCGTCCCGTGGCCTGGCGCAGAACGGAAGCCCAGTTGCGGAGCCCGGCGTCCAGCAGCTCCACGGCGTCCGCGTCGGCCCCCTTCTGCGGGCCGAAGACGTGGGCCGCTCCGTCGCTTCCGAACAGCGGGTTCTGGACATCCACTGCGATCCGGAACTTCGCGGACGCCAGCCGGGGGTCCAAGCCGGACACATCCACGTCCACAACGTCCACGAGGGATCCGCCGCCCAGGGGGACCACGTTTCCGGCCGCGTCCAGCGGTTTCAGGCCCAGGGCGCGCAATGCGCCGCTGCCGCCGTCGGTCATGGCAGAGCCGCCCACCCCCAGCACGATTTCGGAGGCTCCGGCGTCCAGTGCGGCAGCGATCAGCTGGCCGCATCCGTAGCTGTGGGCGCGCAGCGCATTCGCGGGCGTAGGTTCCATGTGCGCCAGTCCCGATGCCTGGGCGGTCTCAATCACTGCGGTTGCACCGCCGAACGCATCCTTTCGCAGCGCCCAGGCGGCGCCGATGGGCGCAAGAATGGGGCCGACGACGGCGTTCAGGCGTTCCTCGTACCCGGCGGCGACGGCAGCTTCCAGGGTGCCTTCCCCGCCGTCGGCCACCGGAAACTGCGTAGCGACCGCATCCGGGTAGACGCGCAGCGCCCCCTCGGCGATGGCACTGGCCGCCTCGGCGGCGGTGAGTGACCCTTTGAACTTGTCCGGAGCAATGAGAATGCGCATGTGTCTATCCTGCCAGCATCCATCGGAAAGCGCTTGCCTCCCGTGTAACCAAGCCGCCGCTACGAGACCGCCGGGAAGGGCCTGCCTACTGGCGGTTCAAGGTCTGCTCCGGGGCACCGGCACCGGGGAGGCCGGTAAAGCCGGTGATCGCTTCGGCCACCTGGGCCGTGCCGGTGTGCTGGACGACGTGACCGCAGCCGGGAACCTCCACCAGCGTCCCCGCCGGTGCACGGCGGGCAAGGATGCGGCACCACTCGCCGGTTGCGATGGGGTCGGAAGCTCCGCGAAGAATCAACACAGGCATGGTCAGCCCGCGGATCCGCTCCTCGGTCCGGTAGTTCATCATGACCCGCAGCTGTTTGAGGTACCACAGCGGCCCGCAACGCAGGTAGTCGCTGAACACCAAGGCGTTCGAACCGGGGGTTTCGTGGAGGAGCGCGTCCTTGGTCAGCGCCATGATCTGGCGGGGCAGCGTGCGGCGGCGGACGTCCACCACGGGTCCCATCAGCACCACGTGCGGCACCTGTTCCGGCCGCTGCAAGGCTGCTTCCAGGACGAACTGCGCCCCCATGGAGTGACCCACCAGGACCCGCAGCCCCACCCCGGCCTGGTCCAGCACATCATGGATAAAGGCTGCCTGGTCCGCCACCCTGAGCTGGCGTTCCGGGCGCGGTGTGGAGCCGAAGCCCGGAAGGTCGATCGAAATAGTGTCCGCCACCCCGGCCAGGACCCGGTGCAGTCGCACCAGGTAGCGGTGGGAGACGCCAATTCCGTGGATGAGGACAATGGTGGGGGCCTCCGCGGCAGCTCCCGGCCGGAGCCCTGAAGTGGCACGCGAAGCGTACATCCGTCCGCGGAGGCCTCCGGCTTCAACGCCTGTGGTTACGGCACCCTTCATCCGTCGAGAATAGACCTCCGCGGTCAGGATTCAGCTATTCCCCGTGCCCCTGGTCCCCGCTCATGGAGTCTTCCGCGGGCGGCGTTTCCCCGGGCGGAACACCGCCGCCGGGCTCCAGGCCGGTGATGTTGCCTTCCAGCGGGTCGGGGTTCGCGGTGGCCGCGGCGTCCTTGGATGCCCGGTCTTTTTCTTCCGTCGCGTCAGTGTCCGGCCGCCCCGACGCCGCGTCGGCGCTGCCGGGCCGGTCCGGATTCGAGGGGTCGTTCTCCGGGTGGTAGGTGCTCATGTTTGGTCCGTCCGTCGGGGGCCGCCTCCGGGGATTGCGGAGACGTGCAGGCTGATGGGTGGCCAGCCTAGCCTTCCGTGATTACCGCGACAAGGAGTCACGGGCAGTAGTAACGTGGGCCTTCCTGAGCTATACGCAGCCAACGAGGGCGCGAACGCGGCCCGGGAAACGGGCCCGGACCAAGGGGGTAGCAATGCCGCAATCCGATGACCGGAATTCTTTAGGAAGAGGTCCCGCGGGAACGGGACTGACCGAGCTGGTGCTGGTGCGCCACGGCGAGAGCGCAGGGAACGTGGCCGCGACGATGGCCAGACAGGCCGGAGCCCACGTCATCGACGTTCCGGCACGGGATGCCGATGTGGAGCTTTCCGCTACCGGACGAGACCAGGCCCTGGCCCTGGGCAGGCTGTTCGCTGACTTTCCGGAGGAGCAGCGGCCCGCCGGAGTGTGGTCGTCGCCCTACGTCCGCGCCCGGCAGACGGCCGAGCTTGCCGTGAAAACCGGCGGCTGGCCCGCAGGTGTCCTCATCGACGAACGGCTCCGCGACAGGGAACTGGGCATCCTGGACATGCTGACCTCCGCGGGCGTGGAAGCCCGGCTGCCAGAGGAAGCGGCGCGGAGGCGCTGGCTGGGAAAGTTCTACTACCGGCCGCCCGGCGGCGAGTCCTGGGCCGACGTCGTGCTCCGGCTCCGCTCCCTGCTGGCCGATCTTGAACGGCAACCGGGCGGCGGCCGGATCATGCTCGTGTGCCATGACGCCCTGATCCTGCTGTTCCGCTACATCCTGGAAGGGCTCACCGAACCGGAACTCCTCGATATTGCCGCGACATCCACCATTCTCAACGCCTCCCTCACCCGGTTCGTGCGGCCGGATGAATCCGGGCCGTGGATCCTCGAGAGCTTCAACATGGCCGACCACCTGGTCAGCGAAGGCGTGCCGGTGACCGAACATGCGGGAGATGCCAATGTCCACCCCGCATAGCAAGCCGGCGGCGCAGCCGGTCACTCCCACCCTGCTGCGCGACTGGCCGCTTCCGGGCGGCGGATCGGGCAAGGACGACCGCGGATCCGTGCTGGTCATCGGCGGAGCCCGGAAGACTCCCGGCGCAGCGCTTCTGGCGGGCACGGCGGCCCTGCGCGCCGGCGCAGGCCGGCTGACCCTGGCAGTTGCCGGTTCCACTGCGGTGCAGGTCGCGGTGGCCCTGCCGGAAGCGGGGGTGGTGGGCCTCGCTGAAACGGACGACGGCGCCGTCGAGGGTTCCGGGGTATCGGTCCTGGCCGAAGAACTGGAGAAAGCCGCGGCCGTCCTGGCGGGACCGGGACTGGACGACATGGACGAAGCGGAGTCGCTCCTGAGGGAGCTGCTGAAACTGAACTCCGGCCCCGCCAACAAGCCGGCGGTGATCCTCGACGCCTACGCTTTGGGGTGCCTTCCGGGGCTCGTTGACGAGCTCGGACCGTGGTCCGGGCGGCTCATCCTGACCCCGAATATCACCGAAGCCGGAATCCTGCTGGGGCGGGAGGTCGGGGACCTGCACCGGGACGTTGCGGAAATTGCCGGGCGTTACGGTGCCGTGGTGAGTTGCCAGGGGGTCATCGCGGCGCCGGACGCGGGCCAGGGCGGAAACAAGGACGGGAGCCCGGGGGACGCCCCCGGAACCGGGGATGTCCAGCTGTGGGAAATCACCACCGGCTATGGCGGCCTGGGCACGTCCGGCAGCGGGGACATCCTGGCCGGCGCGATCGCAGGCCTTCGCGCCCGCGGAACATCGAATGCCCAGGCAACGTGCTGGGGCACCCACCTCCACGCCGCCGCGGGCGACAGGCTGGCGAGCAGGTTCGGAAGCCTCGGGTACCTGGCCCGGGAACTTGCCGATGAGCTGCCCGCCCTGATGATGGAACTTGGCACCTGAGGCGTCCCGACCGGGCTCTGGACAATTAGCTGTATCCGGCCATCAGGAAGCATCATGCCTTAGTTCCGCGCCTCCAGCACCGCAAAGTACCCGGGGATGAGGTCGGACCGCGCGGGGTTGGACAACGGCATCGTCTCGATCGTCGTGGGACCCTCCTCGATCAGCTCCCAGCGGCTGGCCGGGAACGCCAGGCTCCGCTCCTTCGGGCCGAATCGTCCCGGCATCGGAAGCCCGCGAATGGCGCCTTCAAGCGGCGCAGGAATGGACCGGAGCGTTGCGCCGAGGTGCGATACGTAGTCGATGGCGTTTCCCCGGAAGTCAGTTTCGGCCAGGAAGACGCGGCCGTTCGCGCCCGTGATGGCGCGGGCATTTTCGGCCAGCGCGATCCGGTCACGTTCGCCCAGGACGTGCAGCACGCCACGGATGAATACATTCGCTCCGCCACCTGCCGGGCCTTCCGCCCCCGGCAGGGCAAGCTCCTCCAGCAGTCCGCTCCCCGCCCCGGACGCCGTCATGTCAGCGACGGCGTAGGAAACGTTCGCCAGCCCGGCAGACTCGGCCCGGGCACGCCGGACTGCATGCGCGGAAACGTCGACCCCCACAGCATGGGGGAAATGCCCGGCCAGCTGCCGGGTGAAGCTGCCGTTGCCGCACCCGATGTCCACAACCGGCAGCCCGGGGTCCAGATGCTGTCGCAGCCTGTCCACATAACCGCGCATTTCGTGGTCGCTGCCGGAATCCCAGAGCACGTCGCCGGTGGCTCCCGTGGCTTTGACATTGGACCAGAACCGGTCCCAGGCAACATGGTGGTCCCGCGGTGCGCCTGCGGATAAGCGAACCAGCTTGGGGACCAGCAGATACTTTTTCAGGGCGGCGAGCATGGTCCCAATATAAGGGCACCGGTGGTGACGTCCGGAGAAAGCGCCACGGGTCACGTCAGGGCAAGCCAGGTCAGTGCGTCCCGCTCAGACGTGAAGAACTTGGTGGGGCACGGCACCGAGTTGATGCCCAGGAAGAAATTGGCCAGGACCCTGTCGACCGGCGAGGACCCCAGCAGGGCTATCCGGGACGCCTGGCACGGACGGCCGAACACTGCGCGGGCGCCGCGGGACACGTCGGCGGTCGTGGCCATGTCGACCAGCATGGGATGCCGGTCGTTGCCGCAGAGTTGGTTCACCCTGAGCATGGCGCGCTCCGCGTCCCGGGCCGTGATCACGGCAGCCCGCGGCCACGTCAGCCGGAGTAATCCGTCGGTCCCAAGCGTCAATTCCGCTTCCGTGCCCACCTCGCCGTCTCCGGACATATCCGCCCTTCCTCCCGCCAGGTGTCGCCGGCACGGAATGCGTGCCACTGATGTCACCCTACAATGTACTCAACCGGGGACCGAAGGGGGCAGTGTGGTAATTCAGACGGCGGAGAAATCACTCGTACCACGCACGGCCATCGTGGCGGATCCGGACAGCGGGCGCCGGTCCGCCACGGCCGGGGTCCTGGCAGCCGCGGGGTTCGAGGTCTCCACGGCCTCTAGCCACGAAATCCTGACCGGCCTCCTGGAACGGCACATGCCCAGCATCATCGTCGCGGACCATTCCTTTGGGGTCCCGCCGGCGGACGCGCCGGTGGACGCGCCGCTGCTGCTCCTCGTCGACCTCGCAGACGAATCCGCAGCGGACAGCCTGCGGACGCTGGGCATGGCGGACTACATCGCAAAGCCGGCCGCGCCGGACGAGCTGGTCCACCGGGCGGACGTCCTGATCAGCCGTGCGGCACAGCGCTCCGATGCCCGGCAAAGTGCTGAGCGGTTGCGCGAAAAGCTTCGCTTGGTGTCCTCCGCCATCCGCGCCACTCACGATCCACGCCTGATTTCGGATTGCCTGGTGACGGGATTCGGGGAGACGTTCGGTGCCGACCGCGTACTGTTCACCACGTTCGACGACGACCGTGTGCCCCGGATAGCCGCCGAGTGGCACCGCCCCGGCCTCGCCCCGGTCCCGGAGGGACTGGGGCTGCAGGAGTCCTCCGCCCACCGCGTTGCGGACCGGCTGTGGTCGGAGGCCGAAGTTCTTGCGGTGGAAGACCACCATGTCCACGAATGGTCCCCTGAGGACCAGGACCTGGCGGCCTGGTCTGAAGATATGGGCCCGTGGGCGTCCGCATTCGTTCCCGTGGGCGAGGGAAAGTCATCGCTGGGCGTCATCTGGATTGCGCAGTTGGACGAGCCGCGGGTCTGGACACGCACCGAAATCTCCCTGATCCAGCACGTCGCCGGCAACGTGGCCTACGGGCTCATCCAAAGCCATTTGATGAGCGCCCAGCAACAGGTGGTCAAGCAGCTGCGGCAGCTTGACCAGGCGAAGACCGACTTCCTGGCCACTGTCAACCATGAGCTCCGGACGCCGCTGACATCCATCTCCGCCTACCTGGACATGATCCAGGACGGTGTGGGGGGTCCGGTGCCCGCGGAAGTGACCCGGATGCTGGACATCATTGTCAGGAACTCCGAGCGGCTCCGCCGCCTGATCGAAGATATGCTCACTGTTTCCCGCCAGGACTACGACGGCGCCAACCTGCACCTGGGCCCGGTGAGTCTGGGGCACACCCTGCAGATCGTCACGGTTGCGCTGCGTCCGCTGGCAGAACTGGGGGACGTTTCCATCTCCTTGGAGCTGTGTGACGGCGACCCGGCGATAATTGCCGATGAAGTCCAGCTGGAGCAGGTGTTTACCAACCTTGTTTCAAATGCCATCAAATTCACGCCACGCGGAGGCAGGATTGTTGTCAGTTGCCGCTTTGAGGCAATGACGGACGGTGAGCCGGGCGTAAATGTTCATGTCCGCGACACGGGGGTAGGAATCCCGGAAGAAGAAATCCCGCATCTTTTTACCCGGTTTTTCCGTGCCTCCAACGCAACATCCACTGCCGTGCCGGGCAGCGGCCTGGGACTCGCCATTGCACACGACATCGTAAAGTCGCACCGGGGGTTTTTGGCGGTCAGCTCCGAGCTCGGCGCGGGTACCACCATCACTGTTCAACTGCCCGTTTCCGGCCCGTAACGCGTAGCCGCACTTTAAACGAAACTGCCCCCGGAGATAAAATCCGGGGGCAGTCTTTCTTGCCGAACTAGTTGGGCCACCAACCGATGGAGGACTGGGTGGTCGTCGTCTTGCTGGAGCTGCTGACAGTTGTGTCCGACTTAGGAGCGGCGTTGGCGGGTGCTGCAAATCCAGCGACAGCCAGAACGCCGGTGAGCAAGAATGTTGCGGCAATCTTCTTCATCCGTTGGTCCTTTCAATCAATTAGGTTCGATCATGCATTACGAGCGTCATTATACGGTCAGATCATCAACATAAAAGCCACGTAATACGAAAGTAATTGCCGGGACCGGACTGCGGCCAGGGCAGTCAGGGTGGATAATTGGCAAATGCCGTATCCCCGGAATTTGACTCCCTACGTAGTTGCCGAGCTGCAGGCCCGCGAAAGTGCCAAAAACCGCGATTATGCCGCTGCGAAAGCGCAGGCCGCGGCCGCCGCCGCCCTGGCTTTGGAGTCCAGGGATTTTTCCGGCTGGTGGAACATGATCTACCTCAAGGCAGAGTGCCTCCGTGACGAGGGCTCAATCTCCGAGTGCTTGGACGTGGCCAAGTCCCTCGCCGAATCCCCAATGTCAGCGGATCACGCCCTGCTGGCCGCCCGGGCCTACACGTTGCTGGCTGTGGCACAGCAAGGACTTGGCCGGCTCCCTGACGCCGTGTCATCCGCCGCAACAGCCGCCAACCTTGTGGCTGGCAACGCCGAGTACGTGTACCTCCATGTGGAAGCACAGCGCGCACTCATCGCCGCCCTGGCCGAGAGCCGCCGACTGGATGAGGCGTGGGATCAGTGCCTCCTTCTGGAGGGCCTGCTGACGGAGCTTGTGGACGAGGACACCGCAGGCAAGGCCTATTGGGTGATCGGAAACGTCGCGTTCCTCACCGGCAGGGTCACGGACGGCGGGCGGTACCACGACATGGCCGCAGAGAGCCTTTCGCCGTCGAAGGACGTGGACCTCTGGGCCCGGTTCAACCGCGCGTCAGCGGTGATGCGCCTTGAGGCTGAACTCACCGGACCCGCGACGCTTCGCTGCATCGAACGGGCTGAACTCGCAACTGAAGTCGTCGGCGGCAGCGATCGCGACCTCCTCGAAATGTCCTTCGCCCGCGCGCACTGGAATTTCCTGACCGGCGACATGGCCACCGCCATCAACATGCTCAGGCCGCTCTGCACCGAAGCCGGAATTTTGGCCACCCAAACGGCAGGAGAAGCCTCTTTCCTGCTGGGAAGATCACTCCTTGCCAACGGTGAGCGCGACGAGGCGCTGCAGCGGCTGGCGGATGCCGCCGAGCTGTTCGACAATGCCGCCGCCTCGGAACGGAGCGCCCAGGTCCGCGCGTTTGCGGCTGATGTACGCTAACGCTCTCCGGACCCGGATGGACGGTGTAGTTTAGTCGCAAGGCCTCACCGGAGTTTCGGTGGGCTGCGGGAGGCCAAACGGCTCCTCTCATATGTTCGGGGGATTGATGTCTAAGCCGCTTGGATTGATGCATGAGCAGATTGTCCGGATCGTGCTTCCCCGGGACGAGCACTTGGACGAACACTCGGCACAGTTGCTGGCTGCCGGCCTCCAGGCGCCCCCGTCGGGCTCCCCGTTGGTCGTGCTGATGGATGTGACGGACGTTGCGTCTGTAAGCCGGGCAGCTAGGGCCGTCTTCAGCAACGTGAGCACCGTGGCCGCGTGGGCGCTGCTGGGCCGGACCCCCGTGGACCGTATCCTGGCCCATTTCATCCTTGGCGGTGACTTCAAGTCCGGGCCGGCGAGCTACTTCACCTCCGAAATTGATGCACTCAAGTGGTTGAAGGAAAACGCCCATGTTCACTGAAGGCGATCCGCGCCTGGGCAAGCTGCTGGACGGAATCGTCCGCCTCGCCGCAGGAGAGCTGCACTCCAGGATTGAAGTGTCCCCCGCCAGGGACGAACTGGATGCCGTCATCATGGGAACCAACCTCCTCGCCGAGGATCTGCAGATTATGTACCAGGAGCTGGAACAGCGGGTGGAACTGCGCACCCGGCTGCTCAACGAGGCGCATCTCGAAATGCAGAAGATGGCACTCACAGACTCGCTCACGGGCCTGGCGAACCGTGCCGCCCTGGTCAGTGCCATTAACGACGCACTGGCGGAGGCCGGGCAGGGCGGCCTGCCGCCGGCACTCCTCCTGCTGGACCTTGACGCTTTCAAGGGCATCAACGACACCCTTGGCCACGCTGCCGGCGACCAGGTCCTGGCCGCCGTCGGGGAGCGCATCAAAGGCTCAGTCCGCGAAACAGACACAGTGGCCCGCCTGGGCGGAGACGAATTCGCCGTTCTGATGCCCGCCACCACCCTGGCCCGCGCCGCTGGCGTGGGCAACCGCATCCTCGCCTCCCTGGACGGCCAGGTGGAGCTCGAGAACGACGCTGTCCAGTGCGGTGCCAGCATGGGGCTGTGCATCGGTGGAAACGGCCAGAGCGCGGAACAGCTGCTCATCGAGGCTGATGTGGCCATGTACGCGTCCAAGGCCGGGGGCCGCAACCGGCTCAAGGTGTTCGAACCGGCAATGCTGCACGCCCGCCAGCTGCGCAGCCAGCTCATTGAGGACCTGCGGACGGCCATTTCCGGCTCGGAGCTGGTGCTTTTTTACCAGCCCGTGGTGGACCTGGCAACAGGGCGGATCGAAGGCGCGGAAGCCTTGGTCCGCTGGAAGCACCCGTCCCGGGGGATGGTGATGCCGGACGAATTCATTCCGTTGGCGGAAGACGCCGGACTCATTTCCGAGCTGGGCGGGTGGGTCCTACGCGCCGCCGTACGGCAGTTGAGGGACTGGCGGGCAGAGGGCCGTGCGGGCGACGAATTCTCCATGCGCATTAACATCTCCCCCACGGACCTGCAGCGCCTGGAGTTCATCGAAGAGGTCCGGGATGCCCTCAGCGAGGCGGAGCTCAACCCGGAACTGCTGGTCCTCGAGCTGACGGAAGGTGCCATCGTCAGCGGCAATGAACTGGACCGGTACTCCCTGAACAGCCTGCGGAAGCTGGGTGTGGGGCTGGAAATCGACGACTTCGGCACGGGCTACTCCTCCATCAGCTACCTGCGCAAGCTTCCCGTGGACAAGGTCAAAGTGGACCGCTCCCTCCTGAAGGACCTGGGGACGGACCCGGCCCAGCCAGCGCTGATAGCGGCAATCCTCCAGCTGATCCGGGCGTGCGGCCTCGAGGCGGTCTGGGAAGGCGTGGAAAACGCGGAACAGGCACAGCATCTTGCCAGCATCGGCTGTGTCAGCGCGCAGGGATATTACTTCGGCCGGCCGGTCCCTGCGGACGAGTTTGCAGCAGTGCTGGACGCACAGCGGGCGTCACGCCACGACAGCTAGTCCCACTGCCCCCGGTCCTGGAGCACCTGTTTGAGGAGATCTGCCCGGTCGGTGACGATGCCGTCAACACCAAGGTCCAGGAGCCGGTGCATCTCCTCGGGGTCGTTGATGGTCCAGACATGGACCTGGAGACCGTGCCGGTGGGCGCGGCGGACAAAGGCCGGCGTCACCACCCGGACGCCGCCGTAGCTGACCGGCACCTGAAGCGCGTGGACGCCGCGCAGGAGCCGACGGATGACCGGTGCCGGAAGCACCGGGCCCAACATCGTGAACAGGGCGTTGGAAACCATACCGGCCGACGCCGCGACCGGCCGGCTCAACTGTTTGACGACAGCCCGGCGCCGGCGGTCGGAGAAGCTCGCAATCAGTACCTGGTCGTGAACGCCGTACCTCTCAATCGCGGCGGCAAGGCCCGGCACCGAGTTCCAATCCTTGACATCAAGGTTTAGCCGCACGTCGGGGAAGGCCCGGACCATCTCCTCGAAGAGCGGGATGGGCTCCACGCCGCCGATCCGTGCCCGGGCAACGATCCCGGCAGGGAGCCGGGCGATGCGGCCCTGCCCGTCAGTGACGCGGTCCAGCGAGGGGTCGTGAAACACCAGGAGCACGCCGTCGGCGGTGGTGTGAACGTCCATTTCCAGGTACCGGTAGCCGAGTTCGACGGCGGCGCGGAACGCCGACATCGAATTTTCCAGCCCGTCCGGAGAGAAACCGCGGTGCGCCATGGCAATCCGCGCGGAGGCGCTTCCGGCGGCGAAGAAGGGCTGGGAGTCCGTCATTCCAGGCGCCTGCCTAGACGGGTTTCACGCCAAGTCCGGCAAGCTTGGCTTCGAGAATCTGGGCCACGCCGTCGTCGTCGAAATGGGGCGCCTGCTGCCCCGCTGCCCGGATGGCCTCGGGGTGGCCGCTGGCCATTGCATAGCCGTCGCCGGCCCAGCGCAGCATCTCGATGTCGTTGGGCATGTCCCCGAAGGCCACCACATCAGCGGCCTCAATGCCCAGGGTGGCGGCGTATTCGGCCAGCGTCACGGCTTTGTTGACGCCCGGCAAAGCGAGCTCCAGCATGGCCACGGTGGGTGCCGAGTGGGTGGCCGAAGCGAGGTGCGCCACCGCGGGTGACACTTCGGCGAGGAAGTCGTCTGCGGTGCCTTCACGGACAATTGCCAGGAACTTCACTACGGCGTCGTCCGCAGTGAGGGTGCTGGCCAGCGGAGCGGGGGTGAACTCGGACAGGATTTCGCTGGAGTCGTTTTCGATGAAGCCCGGTTCCAGGTGGAAGCCGGTGAGGGTTTCCGCGGCGAACAGGGCGGACGGCCGCAGCTGCTTGATGATGCGGCGTGCTTCGAACACGGCGTCCAGGGCAAGCGAACGTGCGGACACCAGGCGGCCTGCCTCGAGGTCCCACACCACTGCGCCGTTCGAGCAGATCACCGTTCCCGCATGCCCCAACTGGTCCTCCAGGGGGTGCAGCCAGCGGGGCGGACGTCCGGTCACGAACACCAGTTCGACGCCGGCGTCACGGCACGCGTGGAAGGCGCGGATGGTCCGGTGGCTGATTTTGCCGTCATGCCCGAGGATCGTTCCGTCAATGTCACTTGCTACCAGCCGCATACTGTCAGTCTACGTTGGCCCGCCAGTGGCGGCGGCCCAGGATCCAGGCCCGGGCCTGACGCCCGGCGGGCGCGGCGGCGAGCTCAGCGCTCGAAGATGCCGGTGAGCGTTCCGCGGGCCAGCACGTGCCCGGCCAGCTTGGCTTCCAGCTTGGCCGGGCTGAACCCGGCTTCCAGGCCCAGGTGCTCCACGTCGAGGGCGTAGACGGTGGCGATGTAGCGGTGCGGACCGTGTCCGGGCGGCGGCGCGGCCCCCAGGTAGCCGTGGAAGCCGCCGTCGTTCTTCAACTGCAGCGCACCGGCCGGAAGGAGCCGGCCGCCCTCGGCGCCCGCACCGGCGGGCAAGGACGTAGCGCCCGCGGGGAGGTCCAGCACGGCCCAGTGCCAGAAGCCGCCACGGCCCGGGGCATCGGGATCGAACACCGTGACCGCATAGCCCTTGGTTCCGGCCGGCGCACCGCTCCAGCTCAACTGCGGCGATTCATCGTTGCCGCCGGCGCGCATCTTGCCGCTGCGCTGGGCGGGCGGCAGGATCTGGCCGTCCCGGAAGGACTCGCTGGTGACGTGCAGGTTCGGGGAATCGTGGCGGGACATCTGCTGGCCTTTCAGTTGCTGGCGGAGTCGGCATTCCTCAGGTCGTCCCCGGCGAGCGCCGTGTCGCGCGCCAGGCCTTCGCGCTCCAGGCTTTCGAGCTCGAAGTGGTTGAGCTCCGCCCTGGTGGGCGGGTTGGCTCCGGGCCGGGACACGGTGACGGCCGCAGCCCACGCCGCATGGGCCAGCAGCTCACGGAGCGACTCGGCCGGCAGTTCACGCAGCTCCTTCCGGTTCTGCGCACCGTCCAGTCCGCGGTCCACCAGGCCGGAAATCAGTGCTGCCATAAAGGAATCCCCGGCACCCACAGTGTCCGCCACCTCCACCCTGGGCGCAGGGAACTCGGCTTCGCCGGCGGCGGTGATGCCCCAGGGGCCGGCCGCGCCGCGGGTCACCACCACCAGGGCGGGCCCCCCGGGACCGCCCAGGGAGAGCCAGCGCCGGGCCGAATCCAGCGCGTCCACACCGGGGTACAGCCACTCCAGGTCCTCGTCGGAAGCCTTCACGACGTCCGCGAGGCTGACGAACTTTTCCGCCTGCCTGCGGGCGTAGTCCACGTCGGTGATGATGGTGGGGCGGCAGTTGGGGTCGAAGCTGATGGTGGCGGACGGGTGGGCGTGCTCGACGGCGGAAAGCACCTCGGCGGCGCCCGGCGCCAGCATGGTGGCAATGGAACCGGTGTGCACCAGGGTGGTGCCCTGCAGCATGAACGGCAGCCGGTCCGCGAGGCCGGGAAGTTCCCAGGCGAGGTCGAACGTGTAGCTGGCGGCGCCGTCGTCGTCTATCAACGCGGTGGCCACGCTGGTGGGCAGGGCATCCGGACCCTGCGGGACCATCACCGAGCTGGATTTCAGGTGGGCGGCCACGGACTCGCCGTAGGCGTCGCGCCCGAACCTGCCGATGAACTGCACGGGATGGTCCAGCCGCGCCAGTCCCACTGCCACGTTGAGCGGGCTGCCGCCCACGTGGGCCTCGACTCCCGAGGATCGCTGGACAACGTCAACCAGGCCTTCGCCAATAACTGTGAGCATGCTCATACTCTGCCAGAGAACGGGTGCGGGCGCTCCTGATTACGCCGACAGGCCCTTGTCCATGGGGACACCGGCTTGACCGGCATCCTCGAACCTCGCGTCCAGGTGGACCACGTCCCTGCCTGCACGCTGCAGCAGGCTGGCCGCCACTCCGGCACGGTAGCCGGTTCCGCAGTGGACCCACAGCTTGCCGGCCGGCACTTCGTCCATTCGGGTGAGGAGCTGGTGGATGGGAACGTTAACGGCGCCGGCCACGTGGGAGGCGGCAAACTCGTCCGTCCGCCGTACATCGAGGACCGTGTCACCGCCTGCCCGGCCGGCCAGCAGGCCGTCCCAGCCGACGCGCGGGTAGGAGTCGACGGCGGCGTCCGGCGCCAGTGCGTGCGGTTCGGTCCCGACGGCGGCATCCGGCGAATCGATGCCGATGCGGGACAGATCGCGGATGGCTTTTTCGACGTCATCCCGCGAGCCGACGAGGGTGAGCTTCTCATCCCAGGGCAGGACCCAGCCCAGGTAGGTGGTGAAGTTGGAGCCGCTGCCGTATTCGAAGCTGACACTGCCCTTGAGGTGGTTGCTGGCAAACGCCACGCGGCGGCGGAGGTCGACCACCCATTCGCCGTCTTCCAGGCGGCGGGTGAGCTCGGCCGGGTCCACCGATTCCGGGACCGCGAGGTCCGCGGGACCCGGACCCTTGGCGTTCATGGCCCCCATGTGCGCGTAATACGCCGGGTACGCGGAGAGGTTGGCGATGAGTTCCTGGACGAAATGGTCCTCGTCCGGATCGGTCAGGGCGTGGTTCGCGGTGAGCTGCTCACCGACAGTGGAGGAGCCGGAGCGGGTGGCCGGCCCGGACGAACAGAACGACCCGAAGCCGTGGGTGGGGAAGAGCGCTGCGTCATGCCGGGCCTCGGCCACGAGACGGCGCACGGAAGCATACTGGTCATGGGTCAGGCCGACCGTGTCGGACGCAGCCACGAGGTCTGTCCGGCCGACTGAGCCGTAGAGCAGGCTGCCGCCGGAGAAGACAGCCTGCTTGTCGCCGTCGTCCACGATGAAGGACAGGTGCGTGTGGGTGTGGCCCGGAGTGGCCACGGCCCTTACCGTCAGCGCGCCCACGCGGACGGTCTGGCCGTCGGTGATGGCTTCGCGCTCGAACTGGACCGGGTCCGCGGCGTTGACCAAGTACGTCGCACCATGGGATGTGGCCAGTTCCAGGCCGCCGGTGACGTAGTCGTTGTGCACATGAGTTTCGGCGACGTGGGTGATGGTCACCCCCGCTTCGCGGGCGGCGGCCTCCACCCGGTCCGTGTCCCGCTGCGGGTCGATGACGAGTCCCACCGTGCCGTCGTGGACCAGGTAGCTCCGGTCCCCCAGCTGCGGGGTTTCGATGACAACAACGTCCATGGCATCCTCCTCGGGAGGTGACGGCGGCGCCGGGCGGGTTCGGCCCCGCGCCTGCCCTTAACTCGACCATACCCAGAGGGGTATGGCACAGCAAGGGGTTGCGGGCCGTCAGGCCTGGTTCTCGTGTTCGTAGACGTCCGGAATGCCGTCCTGGTCCGAGTCCACCTTCTCCAGCTCTTCCGCACGGCGGTACTGGCGGTTCCTGGTCCGCAGCACCACGGTGGCCAGGATGGCGGCAAGGAGCGATGCGGCCAGGATGCCTACCTTGGCGTGGTCATCGTGCAAGCTGCCGTGGCCGAAGCTGAGTTCCGCGACCAGCAGGGACACGGTGAAGCCGATTCCGGCCAGCAATGAGACGCCAAAAACATCGATCCACTTGAAGGATCCGTCCAGCCGCGCCCTGGTGGCTTTGGTGAGGATCCACGTGGTGCCCATGATGCCGATCGGCTTGCCCAGGACGAGCGCCATGATGATGCCGATGGCCACGGGGTCGGCCAGGGCGGAACCCAGGCCTTCCCAGCCGCCTACGGCCACGCCGGCGGAGAAGAAAGCGAAGATGGGAACCGCCACGCCGGCGGAAATGGGACGGAAGCGGTGTTCGAATATCTCCGCGAGGCCGGGGCCCGCTTCGGGACCCCCGCTGGCCTGGGACCGGAGCACCGGCACGGCGAACCCGAGCAGGACGCCCGCCACCGTGGCGTGGATGCCGGAGGCGTGCACCAGCGCCCAGGTGACGATGCCGAGCGGCAGCAGGATGGCCCAGGCAGCCATGAAATGGGCACCGAAGAAGCGGCGGTACTTCTGGGCCAGGAAGGCGTACAGGGCAAGCGGGATGAGGGCGAGCAGCAGCGGGGCCGCCTGGATGTCGCTGGAGTAGAAGAACGCGATGATGCTGATGGCAATGAGGTCATCCACCACTGCCAGGGTGAGCAGGAAGATGCGCAGGGCGCTGGGCAGGTGCGAGCCGATGATGGCCAGCACTGCGACGGCGAACGCGATGTCCGTTGCGGTGGGGATGGCCCATCCGCGCAGGGTTTCCGGGCTGTAGATGTTCACGGCGGCGTAGATCAACGCGGGAACAATCACGCCGCCGGCCGCAGCCGCCACGGGCACGATCGATTTGTTGAGCTGGCGGAGATCGCCTGCCACGAACTCACGCTTGAGCTCCAGGCCCACCAGGAAGAAGAAGATGGCCAGCAGTCCGTCGGCCGCCCAGGCGCCCAGGCTCAGCTCGAGATGCCAGGGCTCATAGCCGATTTTGTAGTCCCGCAAGGCGAAATAGCTGTCGGAGACCGGCGAGTTTGCCCAGATCAGGGCGATGACAGCCGCGGCCACCAGGAGGGCGCCGCCGACAGTTTCCTTGCGCAGGATCTCACCGATGCGCAGCGATTCTGCGTAGCTGCCGTAGCCAAGGACGGTGCGTGGTTTGGCGTCGGGGGCGGGCGTAGGTGTGTGGCTCATGAAGCGTCCTAAACGTTGAGTCGACAAAATCATGCCGACCAGACTTCCCGGCGCACCTTGGACCAGTCTAGGCGACGGACTCCGCCGCGGGTTAAACGTGCCGGGCGGAAATGAAGCCGCCGGCGAGCGCCGCGTCAGCCGAGGAGTTCCTGCACCAGGTCCCGGCACTTCCGGTAGGCCGGCGTCTTGGGGTCAATCAGGGAGAAGTGGTCGCCGGGCACGTTGAGCAGCTGGACCGGCGCACCCGCGGCCTTGGCCGCGCTGGCGTAGGACAGGGACTGGCTTGCGGGAACATCGTCATCGTCGCTCCCGTGGACCGCGTAAACGGGGACACCCAGCGGGAGCGCGCTCATGGGGTCCACAAACTTGTGCCGTTTCGGGTACTTCGCTGACGAACCGCCCAGCAGGTTGCTGACCGCGCCGTTGCTGAGGTTCAGCTTTTCGGCGTCGGCCAGGTTCAGGAGCCCGGCCTGGCTGACCACCCCGGTAAGGTGCACTGCGCCGTCGTCGTTCTTCCGCTGCAACTGGCGGTCAGCGTCCGGCGCGCCTAGCTGCCCCAGGCGGGAACGGCCGGCGGCCCAGACTGCAAGGTGCCCGCCGGCCGAGTGGCCCAGCGCCACCACTCTTTCGAGGCCCAGCCCGTGCATCGCGGCAACGTCCCGGAGCTTGTCGATGCCCGCCAGCACGTCCTCGAAGGTGTGCGGCCAGCCGCCGCCGTTGCCAGCGCGCCGGTACTCCAGGTTCCAGGCCGGCATCCCGTGCATGGCGAGGTCCCTGGCCAGCGGTTCGCCCAACTCGGCGCCGTACTGCGAGCGCCAGTACCCGCCGTGGATGACCACCACCACGCCCCGGGTTCCAGGGGCGTCCGGCAGGAAGAGTTCACCCCATTGGCTGGGGTCGTCGCCGTATTGGTACTTGTGCCGCTTCACTGCGTCCTCCTTCGGGCCCGACGAACAGGAAGCGGACAGTGCCCCCAGTGTCACCGCCGCGGCAGCGCCCAGCCCCGTTGAAAGAAGGGTCCGACGCCGCACATCAGCCATGTGCCGAGCCTACCTTGGGTGCCGGACAGCTTTGCGCCAGGGGGTTCGACGGCGGCGTCGTGCACCGTGCGCCGGCGCCACGGACCGAACAGCCGCGAAGGTGTCACCCGCGCGGCTGTCGCAGGCCGCCCGTAAGCTGGAACCATGGCTACCAACTGGGACCGCCTGGACGCAGGCCTGCGCGAATCCGTGCAGGAAAACGTGGAGCTCTACGAGCGGGTCCGCCCTGCCCTGAAGCTGGTCACCCGGGAAGTCCTGCTCACGCTGCGCAGCATGCTCAAGGACACCGAGGTGACGCCCCTGTTCGTCACCGGCCGCACCAAAACGGTGGAGTCCTTCAAGGAAAAGATTTCCCGCACGGAGAAGCCGCTGGAACCGGGCGGGCCGCCCGTACTGAAGTTCCCGGACCCGTTCCGGACCCTCAATGACATGGTGGGCGTCCGGGTGATCACCAAGCTGCCGGCTGAGAACGCTGTGGTGGCAAACCTGATCAAACGCCAGCGCCAGCTCTTTGACTGCCGCGGCGACCGCGAGAAGGACATCGGCTCCATCGAGTCCGGCACCTACGGCTACTCCAGCCGGCACCTGATCCTGCGGACCATCCAGAACGAAGCCGTCAAGGACTACCAGCAGGTGTTCAACCCGGACCTCCAGCCCAACGGCAGCTACTTTTTCGAATGCCAGATCCGCACCGTCTTTGCCCACGCCTGGAGCGAGATCGAGCACGACATCCGCTTCAAGGCCGAGGACCCCCGCGCCTGGACTCCGCACTTTGACCGGCAGTTCACCGCCACGGCGGCAATGCTGGAAACGGTGGAGGGCGCCTTCGCTGACCTGCACGAACGCTATGAGGAAGTCCGCGGCTACTGGGACACGGACGGCGAGGGCGGTGCGCAGCTCACCCCGAACCGGATCCGCGACGTCTGGCGGACGCTTCTTCCGCACGTTGACCGTAAAGTGGATGATGACTGGGGCTGGGCAGCCGAACTCATGGCCGCCCACGGCCTCAACCAGACCGTGCAGCTGGCAGAGCTGCTCAGCGCCAACCGGATCACCGAAGTCCGCAAGGCCCTGGACCACAGGTACTCCCCCGGGCCCGACCGGCTGCTGGATGACCTGTTGCTGTGGCAGTACGGCACCAAACACATTGACCTCACCGCGGAGGCGCCCGACGTCGTTCCGCACCCCCGGCGCGACAGCCTCCTGCGGCGGCTGAAACAGATCGAGCGCTACCGCCAGACCAAGCTCTAGGACATCATGAAGCCCGAACAACTCCAGTCCGTCCGGGCCACGCTCCGTTCCCCGCGCCGGCTCAAGACGGAAGCCCTCGCCGGACTGGTGGTGGCGCTGGCCCTCATCCCCGAGGCGATTGCATTCTCCGTCATTGCAGGCGTTGATCCCCGGATCGGGCTGTTCGCGTCCTTCACCATGGCGGTGACCATCTCCTTCGTAGGCGGCCGGCCTGCCATGATCTCCGCGGCCACCGGCGCGGTTGCCCTGGTGATCGCCCCGCTGATGCGGAGCCACGGCCTGGACTACCTGATCGCCGCCGTGATCCTGGCCGGGGTCTTCCAGATCCTCCTGGCACTCCTGGGCGTCACCAAACTCATGCGCTTCATTCCGCGCTCAGTGATGGTGGGGTTCGTCAACGCACTGGCCATCCTCGTGTTCATGGCGCAGCTGCCCGAGCTGATCAACGTGCCGTGGCTCGTCTATCCGCTCGTGGCGGTTGGCCTGGTGATCGTGATTGCCCTGCCGCGGCTCACGTCAGCGATACCCTCGCCGCTGGTGGCGATCGTGGCCCTGACACTGTTTGCGGTGTTCGCCAGGATCGACGTACCCGCCGTCCGGGACAAGGGCCAGCTTCCGGAAAGCCTGCCCACGATCTTCGTTCCCAACGTGCCGCTGACGCTGGAAACCTTCCAGATCCTCGCCCCCTTCGCGCTCTCCATGGCACTGGTGGGCCTGCTGGAATCCCTGATGACGGCCAAGCTTGTGGACGACATCACGGACACCCGCTCGAACAAGACCCGCGAGTCCTGGGGCCAGGGCGTGGCGAACATCGTCACCGGCTTCCTGGGCGGCATGGGCGGCTGCGCCGTGATCGGGCAGACCATGATCAACGTCAAGGGGTCCGGTGCCCGGAGCAGGGTCTCTACGTTCCTTGCCGGCGTCTTCCTGCTGGTCCTGGTGGTGACGCTGGGCGATGTTGTGGGGCTGATCCCCATGGCAGCGCTCGTGGCCGTGATGATCTTCGTCTCCGCCATCACGTTCGACTGGCACTCCATCGCCCCGAAGACTCTCAAGCGGATGCCCAAATCCGAAACAGCGGTCATGCTGATTACGGTGGGCACCGTCGTGGCCACCCACAACCTCGCCATTGGAGTGGGCGTCGGAGTCCTGGCGGCCATGGCCATGTTCGCCCGGCGCGTTGCCCATTTCGCCACGGTCGAACGGACCGAGATCGAGCTCAATGGCGAGACCGTGGCAACGTACACGGTGGACGGAGAGCTCTTCTTCGCGTCCTCCAACGACCTCTACACCCAGTTCGAATACGCCCGCGATGCCGCACCCACGGTGGACCGAATCATCATCGATCTGCACGCCTCGCACCTGTGGGACGCGTCCACCATCGCCGTGCTGGACGCCGTCACCGAGAAGTACCGGCGGCACGGCCGGGAAGTGGAGCTGATCGGCCTGAACTCCGCCAGCACCCAGATGCGTGAACGGCTCGCCGGGAAGCTCAACGCCGGGCACTGACCGGACACAAAACGTTGTGTAGTTTATGTGACAAGTATTGTCATCTAGGCTGGTAAGGGAGCAGCCTGCGACCACCTGGCAGGCGCACCACCTTGGGGGAGGTCCAGCATGGCAGGAAAATTCGAACTCGTCGCCGCGGAACAAGGCGGCGTCCGCATCCGGCTCGTCAACGGCGCAGGCAATATCCTGGCCGTCTCAGGAATCTACCGCGACAGCGCTGCGGCCGCTTCCGGCGTCACGGAGATTCGCGAGCACGCGGCCACTGCGCACATCGCCGATTACAGCGGCCCGCCGGCCCAGTAGCTCCGCGCCATGGGCCGCCCGGCAGCGGGACAGCCGGCGGTGCGCCTGCGACATAAATGTCAGACGTCTGTTCACGAACTGGCCGGATCAAGGGTCGGGGTGTGAGCATTATTGGATGCTTGAGGCAACCAAATCCCACGAACACCCCAAGGCCGGCACCGAAGCTGATGCCGCCGGACTGAATCCGGCACTGGCCGCAGAGGCAAAAATCGCGCGAATCGCAGTCACGGTCTTCCCGCTGCTGGTGGTCGCTGCCGGCGTTGCCGGCTTCCTGCTGCCCGGCGCCTTCAAGCCGATGGCGCCCGGCGTCCCGTACCTGCTGGGAGTCATCATGTTCTGCATGGGCCTGACCCTCACCCCGCCGGACTTCGCCTCCGTGGTGAAGCGGCCCTGGGCCGTGGTGCTGGGCATTGTGGCCCACTACGTGATCATGCCGGGTGCCGGATGGTTGATTGCCGTGGCACTCAACCTCCCGCCCGAACTGGCCGTTGGCCTCATTCTGGTTGGCTGCGCACCGTCCGGGACCGCCTCCAACGTGATGGCCTTCCTGGCCAAGGGCGACGTTGCCCTCTCGGTGGCCGTCGCCTCCGTCTCCACACTGATCGCCCCGATCGTCACTCCCCTGCTGGTCCTCTTCCTGGCCGGATCCTTCCTGCAGATCGACGCCGGAGCGATGGTCCTGGACATCGTCAAGACCGTCCTCCTGCCGGTAATTGCAGGCCTGCTGGCACGGCTGTTCCTCAAGAAGCTCGTGGCGAAGGTGCTTCCGGCACTCCCGTGGGCCTCCGCCGTCGTGATTTCCCTGATTGTGGCGATCGTCGTGGCCGGCAGCGCCAGCAAGATTGTGGCCGCAGGCGGCATCGTGTTCCTCGCCGTGGTGCTGCACAACGGCTTTGGCCTGGGCCTTGGATACCTCGCCGGAAAGCTCGGCAGGCTGGATGACAAGGCCCGCCGCGCGCTGGCCTTTGAAGTCGGCATGCAGAACTCCGGGCTGGCCGCCACCTTGGCCACCGCGCACTTCAGTCCGCTGGCCGCACTGCCCTCCGCGGTGTTCTCGCTGTGGCACAACATCTCGGGCGCGATCGTGGCCGCGTGGCTGGCCCGGCGCCCGCTGAGCGATGCCCCTGGCCGCGATGCCCTCTTTCACGGCGCAGCCGCCCGGGACGCCTAAGCGCTCAGTTCCGGTGGTGCTCGATCAGCCAGCCGGCCATCTGCTGGGCCCGCTTTGATGCCAGGAAGTCCCCTTCGGTGGCCGAGATGATCGAGCCCTTCATCAGGATGTGCCAGGACCGGGCGAATTCTTCGGTGCGATTCAGCCCGGCTTCCTCCGCCAAGGCCTGGATGTGGCCGCGGATCCTGGTGAGGTAGCCGATGCTCGCCTTCCCCAGCGGATGGTCGGGACCCATTTCCAGCAGGACATTGATGAAAGTGCACGCTTCGAAGTCGTCCCGGTGGAACCAGTCGCCGAACACGTCGAAGATGGCGAGCAGCCGCTCCTCGGGGGTGGCGCCGCGGCGCCGGGCTTCGGAGACGATGAGGTCCACGGTCCAGACCTGGTCACGGAGCGCCAGGAAGGCCAGGACCAGGGCATCCTTGGACGGGAAATGCCGGTAGAACGTCGCCTTGGCCACGCCGGAGCGGCTGATGAGTTCATTGGTCCCTACATCGCGGATCCCGCGGCGGGAAAACAGCTCATAAGCGGTGGCAAGAATGCGGTCCACGGGGTCATCACGGCCCGCCATTGCCTGGGCGGGCAGCAGGGTGGAACGGTTGGCGTCGTCGGCAGTCATCGTAGAAGGAATTTTACATGGAGCGCTGTTGACGCCTCCCCGCAGGTCCGTGGACGCCGATTGTTCCGGGCCGGCGTCCGGCAGGTCCGCGGTGGAGTGCCTGCACGAAACGGTCCAGCAGTGCCGGGTCCTTGGCGTTGTTGGCAAGGGCCACGAGGTCGGCTGCGGTCCTGGCCAGCTTGATGTTGCTGTGCTGGCTGTGGGCGACGAGCAGCTTGAACGCCTCCTCCGATCCGATGCGCAGGGCCCCCATCAGGATGCCTTTGGCCTGCTCTATGGTGCTGCGGCTCGCGCTGGCCGCTGTGACGGCGGCCCTGGCGAACTGCTCCGTCTCGCGCTGCAGCATCTTGGTGAGGTCTATCACGAAGGCGTCAATGTGGCTCAGCCTGCCCGCCTGGTCAAGCACGCCCTCGCCCGTCGTCAGGATCCTGTGCTCGCGCAGGCGCGCGTCAATGAGCCTGTCGTAGCTGAAGAAGCTTCCCCCGGCGTTCCGTATTCGGGTCAAGATCTCCAGGCCGCGGCTTCGGTCGTCGGGATGCTTGTGCGAGAGCAGCAGGTCCAAGGTGGGCACGATCTCGCCGCGGCGATATCCGTGAATGTGGAAGAGCTCCTCGGACCAGTCGAGCTTGCCGGTCACCGCGTCATACCGGAACGTCCCGGCGATGCAGTCCCCGGCGGCAAGGAGACTGGAGTGCGCCTGCGGGACCTTCCGCGCGGTCACGGGGCTCACCACGCAGGGAAATCGGCGACGGCGGCCGGGCGCCTGAGCGATTGCCGCCACCGGAGAAGGATCTGGCCTTTCCGGACCGCAGCCCGCCCCCGAACGGCGCGGGCTGCTGCGGACACCCGGCCCGGCTTCGGCGCCGGGACTTCAGTGACGAAGCCCATGCCTGCGTACTCGCGCACCGCGGCGATCCCGGCTACTGCGGCCCGCTTGTCGGGGAACGGCCTCGAGAGCGCCATGACCGTGCCGTCGGGTGCTGTCAGTTGAAATCTGAAGGAAGCGTCTGAGTCGGCGAATAGTTCGAACATTCCTGCCATTGAGCCCTCCTGGAACCTGGGGTCACGCCACTCCCGGTGACGCCGTTGTCAGCGGAAGCAGCCTGAATCCATCCATGGGTAGCCGGCCGCTTCTGGACAGCCGGTTCGAATTGATGAATTCATGAAATTCTGAACTACTCAACGCATCCGCGCAAGGGGTGCCCACGGACTAAATCCAGCGATCATCCCAAACCGGCCGGGGCTACGATATACATGCACATCACGCCAACTGGCCGTGCGGGCGAGACAGACTTTTCTGTCTGGCATAAGCTGTATTCGTTGAACAAGCGTTATGGTTATCGCCCGGCTGTGGACGGAGGAAGGGAAGCCCGATGAAGGACGAGTTGCCCGCAGGTCTGGTCCTGAGCGATGTAAAGGCCGAACTTTTCAAGTCCATGGGACACCCTGTACGGATCCAGGTCCTGGAGATGCTGGCCGACGGCCCCGTTGCCGTCAGCCGCCTGCGCGACGACACCGGTCTGGAACCTTCGAACCTCTCCCAGCACCTTGGCGTGCTCCGCCGCCAGCGCCTGGTCATCCCTTCGCGCCAGGACGGCCGGCTTTTTTACGAACTGTCCTGCCCCGAGGTGAGCAGCCTCCTCCTCTCGGCGCGCTCACTGCTGGGCACCGTCCTGCAGTCGACCCGGCTGACCCTGAAGTCCGTGGACGTGCCCGCGAAGGAAGCGGTGGGCGGCTAGCCTCGCCGGCAACTCACACAGGGCGGCGCCTTAGGGTCTTCTGCAGATTCCCTTCGGTATCCGTGTGAGGATGAAGCTGTGAGCCCCGTTCCCAAGCGTGCCGGTCTGTTGTTCGATTCCGGCCGGATGTTCTACGGCCGGCTGCCCCGGGCCATCGTCGGCGGCAGCGCCTTACTGTTAGTAGGAATCCTGCTGGCAATCGCCCTCACCGACGCGCTGCAGTCGGAACCCGTGGCATGGACTTCCATTTCATGCGCCCTCATCCTGATCACTTTCCTGGCGTTCGGCTTCTCCAGGATCCAAGTCCTCGAAAACGAAGTGCGGTTGCGCTGGTTTCCGTTCTACCGCCGCAGGATTCCCATTGCGGCGATCCGGCGGGCCGCCCCGGCAACAGTCCACGGCCTGCGTTACGGATTCGGGCTGCGGTTCGGCGCCTTTGGGCTGGGAATCATCCAGGATACGGGGCCTGCCGTCCAGCTCGACGCCGGGCGGGGGTATCTGCTGAGCCTTGGGTCAGCGGACCGCCAGGCACGGTTCCTCGCAGCGCTGGCGGCTGCGGGCGTCAACGTCCAGCGCTTCTAACACCGGGTGCATCCTGCCCGCAGGTGTTCACGTCGCGGGCGACCTACGCCTTTTCAACCCACTGGGCGCGCCATACCGGCGCTTCGAATGCCTCGCTCCAATAGGCCGTTTCTTTGGCAATGGGGCCAATGCATCAGCGCATCATCATGAAACAGCTCGTCCATAACCTCGATGTGACGGTCATTGATACAAGCAATAAGCCGATTGACGACAGTCTCGTTCGCACTGGTTTCATCCATGATTCCGACCTGGGTCCTGGAGGGCTTGGTGTTTAGCTTTACGCACCACGGCCTTTGGGCCCTCGCGCGAGCCGCGGAATTCACCTAGCCGATCAGCGCGAGCACCGCCCCGGCACTGACCACGCCGCCGGCCTCGGTGCGGATGCCGGTCACCGTTCCGTCGCGGTGCGCCGTCACCTGCGTTTCCATCTTCATGGCTTCAAGAACGACGACGGCGTCCCCCGCCGACACTTCGGCGCCCGGCTCCACGAGCCACTTCACGACGGTTCCGGCCATGTCAGCGCGCAGCTCGCCGGGGTCGGCTGCGGAACCTGCGGCAGCACCGCCGTCGGACGTTCCCTCCAGCGAGACGCCGGCGGGGAGGGCTCCGCCCGAGCGTGCCCAGCCGTCAAGCAGGTCAGCGGGCAGCCCGACCGCGAGGCGGCGGCCGTCCAGTTCGACGGTGATGGTGCGGCGTTCGCCGTCGGGGGCGGTTGTGCTGTAGCCCGGATCGGCCGGGATGCGGTCCGCGAAGTCCGTTTCGATCCAGCGGGTGTGGATGCCCAGCCCGGTCTCGGAGGTGAAATCCGGCGATTCGAGCACGGCGCGGTGGAACGGCAGCACCGTGGCCACGCCGGTGATCTCGATTTCGGCGAGCGCGCGGCGTGCCCGGCGCAGGGCCTGCTGCCGGTCCGCTCCCGTGACGATCAGCTTGGCAAGGAGCGAGTCGAACTGCGGTGCGACGAAGGACCCGGAGCGGACACCGGTGTCCAGGCGGATGCCCGGGCCGGTGGGGGCGTGGAACTCGGCGATGGTTCCGGGCGAGGGCAGGAAGCCGCGCCCCACGTCCTCGGCGTTGAGCCGGAACTCGAAGGAGTGGCCGCGGGGCTCAGGGTCCGCGGTGATGCGCAGGGCTTCGCCGTCAGCGATCCGGAACTGCTCCTGGACTAGGTCGATCCCCGTGGTTTCCTCGGTGATGGGGTGCTCCACCTGAAGCCGCGTATTCACTTCCAGGAACGCGACGGTTCCATCCGCTGCAACAAGGAACTCCACGGTGCCGGCGCCGGAGTAGCCGGCTTCCCGGCAGACCGCCTTCGCGGCGCTGTAAATCTGCCGCCGCTGATCGTCGCTGAGGAACGGTGCGGGTGCTTCCTCCACGAGCTTCTGGTGCCGGCGCTGCAGGGAGCAGTCGCGGGTCCCGACGACGACGACGTTGCCGTGGGTATCGGCAAGGACCTGCGCTTCGACGTGCCGCGGACGGTCCAGGTAGCGTTCCACGAAGCATTCGCCGCGGCCGAAGGCTGCCACGGCTTCGCGGACTGCGGAGTCGAAGGATTCCTCGATCTCGTCCATGTTCCGGACCACCTTGAGCCCGCGGCCGCCGCCGCCGAAGGCCGCCTTGATGGCGATAGGCAGGCCGTGCTGCTCGGCGAAGGCGCGGGCTTCCGCAGCCGAATCCACGGGACCGTCGCTTCCGGCCACGAGGGGGGCGCCGGCGCGGACGGCGATTTCGCGGGCGGTGATCTTGTTGCCCAGCTGCCGGATGGCTTCCGGCGCGGGCCCGATCCAGGCCAGGCCGGCGTCCAGCACTGCCTGCGCGAAATCGGCGTTCTCGGACAGGAAGCCATAGCCGGGGTGGACGGCGTCAGCACCTGACCTGGCAGCCACCCCAAGCAGCTTGGGGATGTTCAGGTAGGTATCCGCCGGGGAGTTACCGTCAAGGCTGAAGGCCTCGCTGGCAGCGCCTACGTGCATGGCATCGGCGTCGATATCCGCGTACACGGCGACGGATTCCAGCTGTGCATCGTCGCAGGCTCGGGCAATCCGGACGGCGATCTCACCACGGTTGGCAATCAGGACCTTGCGCATCAAGTTACTCACTTTTCTTGGGAAGTCTGTTCGGGGGACGTCTGTACAGAGGCAGCCCGTTCCGGGGCGGCCGGTGCGGAGGAAGCCTGTTCGGGAACAACACGGAAGCGGATGCTGCCGCCGATCGGCACCTGGGCGGCAAGGTCCAGTTGGTGGTCCACCACCACGCCGATCACCGGGTAGCCGCCCGTGATCGGGTGGTCTGCCAGGAAGAGCACGGGAAGGCCCTCGGGCGGGAGCTGGATGGCCCCGGCCACGGTGCCTTCGCTGGGCAGTTCCCCTTGCCGGCTGCGTTGCAGCGGGGTGCCGTCCAGTCTCATGCCCACCCGGTTGGACTGCGGCTTCACCACCCAGTCCTGCCCGCACAGGGAGTCGATGGCGTCCTGGTCGAACCAGTCGGCCCGCGGTCCCAGCACGATGTCCAGGACGGTGACGCCGTCCCCGGGGAAGTCCGGCTGGAGTTCGGGGCTGCCCACGACGCCGGATTCGGTGACGTCGCCGGATGCCAGCAGCTGGCCCGCGGCGAGCGGAGCGGGCCCGATGCCGGACATCGTGTCGGTGGAACGGCTGCCCAGCACCGGCACGGTGTCCACCCCGCCGCGGACGGCCAGGTAGCTGCGGAACCCGGACTCCGGTGCACCGAGGGTAAGGATTTCGCCGTCGAGCAGGGCAAACGGGGTGGCCATGGGGACGATGCGCTGCCGGGCAGTCTTGCCGGCGTCGTAACCCTCGCCGGATTCAGCGTCCGGTTCAGCGTCCGGCGGCGAATCAATGGTCAGTGCCGACGGCGCCCCGGCGACGGCCAGGACCTGGTCCCCGACGGCCTGGACCCGTAGACCGCCGGCCACGCTTTCGATGGCTGCGGCGGAAGAACCGTTGCCCACCAGCCGGTTGGCCCGGCGTAGCGAAGCACGGTCCAGCGCGCCGGCGGCAGAGACGCCCAGGGCGGAGTGGCCGTGCCGGCCAAGATCCTGGATGAGGCTTTGCAGCCCGGGTGAAACGACCCGCAGCCCGGAACGTGTTTCCTGGCCCGGCAGCCCCTCCGGCGTTCCTGCGGCCGGTGCGGCTTCGGACGCTGCGGGCTCCGGTGCCATGGTCACAACTTCGCGGACGGCGCGGAACTGGACCCGGTGCCCCGGGCTGGCCAGGGCCGGTTCGGCCCGGTCGAGGTCCCACATGCGGGCGCCGGTGCGGCCGATCAGCTGCCAGCCACCCGGGGACCTGCGCGGATACACCGCCGAATAGTTGCCTGCCAGGGCCACGGATCCGGCGGGCACGGCAGTGCGCGGTGAGCTTCGGCGCGGCACTTCGAGGGTCTGGTTCTCCCCCACCATGTAACCGAAACCGGGTGCGAACCCGGCGAAGGCCACCGTCCAGACCTGGCCGGTGTGGGCCTTGATGACGCCTTCCGCCCCCAGGCCGGTGAGCCGCCCCACTTCGGCGAGGTCCTCGCCGTCGTACACGGTGTCGATAAACACCAGGCCGCCGTCCTGTTTGGCCCGGGCGGTGAGGTCCAGCTCCAGCAGGAGCGCGCCCATGCGGCGGGCAGCCGCCGGCGAGTCCGCGCGGACCATGACGGTCTGCGCTGCCGCCAGCACGTCCACCTGGCCCGGCAGCGGCGATTCCAGGAGCAGGGTCTGGAGGGCGAGGACCTCCTGCGTTCCGGGGAGCTCCGCGAGCACCGCACGCGTGCCGACGGGCCGGACCGAGAGGACCTTGTGGACGGTCAGGGTTTCCATAGCTGCTGCTTTCATCGTTGCCGGGGGCGTGAACGGGATTTCGTGCCGGTCAGGTTTCCCGCACCGGCTAGGCGCGGGAGTCCGCCAGGAGGCGCTCTTCTTCAGCGGTCTGCGGGTTCCGGCCGAGGGCCAGGCCCACCACGGTAACTGCCGCTGCCACCAGGAGATAGGCCGCAATCAGGAACCAGTCTCCGGAGACGGCGTAGAGGGCGGTGAAGATCAGGGGTGCCACGGCTCCGCCGATAACGCCGGCCAGGGTATAGGCCAGCGAGCTGCCGGCGTAGCGCAGGCGGGCCGGGAACTGCTCGGTGATGTAGGCGGCCTGCGGGCCGTACATAAAGGCGTGGAACGCCAGTCCGATCACCACGCCGATGATGAGCATCAGCACGGACTTGCCCTCGATCATGAGGAAGAACAGCGGGATGTAGAGGGCGGTGCCCACCGCGGCGATGCCGTAGACGAGGCGGCGGTTGAAGCGGTCCGTAAGGGCGCCGGCCAGCGGGATCAGGAACAGCTGGAACGCCGAGCCGATCAGGATGGCGGTAAGGACGTTGCCGGTGGTCAGGCCGAGTTCCTTCGTGGCATAGACGGCCACGAACACGGTGAACAGGGCGTAGAGGACGTCCGGGCAGACCCGGGACAGGGCGGCGGCAATAAGCGCGCGGGGTTCCCTGGTGAACACCTCGGTGATGGGGGCCTTGGGCTGTTCGCCGTGGGCCGCGATGGCCTTGAAGACAGGGGTTTCCTCGAGCTTGAGACGGATGATCAGGCCGAAGACCACCAGCAGGGCGGAGGCGAGGAAGGCTACGCGCCAGCCCCAGGAGAGGAAGGCTTCCGTGCTAAGCGTGGCTGCGAGCACGGCCAGGACGCCATTGGCCATCAGGTTGCCGGCGGGCGGGCCGATCTGGGCCGCGGAGGACCAGAAGCCGCGCTTGTTCGCATCACCGAATTCGCTGGAGAGCAGGACGGCACCGCCCCATTCGCCGCCGACGCCGATGCCCTGGGCCAGGCGCAGGAGCACCAGGATGGTGGGGGCTGCCACGCCGATCACGGAGTAGTCCGGGAGCAGGCCGATGAGGACAGTGGCGACGCCAATCAGCATCAGGGTGACCACGAGGACGTGCTTGCGGCCGATTTTGTCACCCAGGCGGCCGAAGATGACCCCGCCGATGGGCCGCGCCAGGTAGCCCACGGCGAAAGCCGAGAAGGAGAGCAGGAGTCCGACGAACTCGTCATTGCCCGGGAAGAAGATCTTGGGGAAGACCAGCGCCGAGGCCACCGAGTAGATGGCGAAGTCGTAGTACTCCAGCGAGGTGCCGGTGAGGCTGGCGATATAGGCCTTCAGGGCGCCGGGCGGAATCTTCCGGCCGGTGCGGGCGGCCGAGTGGTGTGTGGTCATGATCTGTCCTTCAAGGGTGCGGTGGTGCTGCCTGCGTGCTGGGGCGCGGTTGCTTGGCGGAATTCTTTACTCCGCGAAGCGGTAACGTGGTGCGGCGAATGCGGTATTAGGCAAAAGCTTTGATAGCGATGCCGGCGTCAGAAAGCGCAGCCCTCACTGCGACGGCCATGGCAACGGCCCCGGGGGAATCGCCATGGACGCAGATGCTGTCTGCATTGATTCTCAGGATGGAGCCGTCCACGGTGCGGATGGCGGAGTCGGCAGCCATCCGCAGGACGTGTTCGGCCACCTGGGCCGGATCATGCAGGACGGCTCCGGGGAGCGAGCGGGAGACGAGCGTGCCGTCGGGGTTGTAGGCGCGGTCGGCGAAGGCTTCAGAAACAGCGCGAAGTCCGGCTTCTTCTGCGAGGCGCAGCACCTCCGAGCCGGGAAGGCCGAGGATGGGCAGTGAGGCGTCGATCGATTTAACGGCGTCCACGACGGCGCGTGCCTGGGCGGTGTGGGAGACGATCGCGTTGTACAGGCCGCCGTGCGGCTTGACGTAGCGGACGCGGGCGCCCTCGGTGGCGGCCAGCGCCTGCAGCGCGCCGATCTGGTAGACGATGTCGTCAGCCAGTTCGCTGGGATCGATGTCCACGAAACGGCGGCCGAAACCGGAGAGGTCGCGGTAGCCCACGTGGGCACCGATCATCACCCCGGCCTGCACCGCTTCGCGGCAGGTGCGGCGGATGACCGTGGGATCGCCCGCGTGGAAACCGCAGGCCACGTTGGCGCTGGACACTGATTGGAACATCGCCGTGTCGTCGCCCAGGGTCCAGCGGCCGAAGGACTCGCCTACGTCGCTGTTCAGATCCATATACACCATTGTGATCCTCGTCTCATTGATTTACTCCTACTAGGATGCACCAAATTTAGCGATTGTTCAACAATCCTTCGATTCAACGATGTGACGATCGTGTAAATTCTGGGGTATGGCCACTTCAGCAGCAGCAACCCGGGGCACCTCCGCAGCACTCTCAAGCGCATCAACGGCAGCAGCACGGCTGCGCGTCGCCGTGCCGTCGGTCGCAGACAGGGTGGCCGATGAACTGCGCCTGCAGCTGGCTGAAGGGGTCCTGCTCCCGGGCGCACGGCTAACCGAGTCCACGATCGCCGAGGACCTTGGGGTCTCCCGCAACACTGTGCGCGAAGCCTTTGCCGAGCTTGCGAGCGAACGGCTGGTGATCCGCCACCCAAACCGCGGGGTTTTCGTGGCAAGCCTGGAAGCCGGCGATATCCACGACGTCTACACCGTGCGCCGGACCATCGAAGTTAGCGCCATCCGCGGCGGGGGCAGCCCGGAAGCTGTGGCCGCCGTCCGGGCCGCAGTGGAGGAAGGCAAGCGCGCGGCCGCAGCGAACGACGACGAGGGGCTGGGCACCGCGAACCAGCACTTCCACGGCGCGATCGTGGCCCTGGCCGGCAGCCGCCGGCTTAACACCATCATGTCCCAGGTCCTGGCCGAGATGCGGCTGTTCTTCCACAAGGCCACGATGGATGCGCACTTCTATAGCGGCTACCTCAAGGACAACGAGGAAATCTGCGAGGCACTGGAGGCCGGCGAATTCGAGCGGGCCGCCGAGCTGCTGCTGGCATACCTGGACCGTTCGGAAGAGAAGCAGGCGGAGGTCCACGGGGAGTAAGGCGGACCTGCCTGCTTCAGGCCGCGGGAGGGGCCGTGGAGTCGCGGACAATCACCTGTGTGGCCAGTTCGACGCGGTGGGAATCCAAGACTTCGCCGCGTGCTTGGCGCAGCAGGGAGCGCAGCGCTGCGCGTCCCATTTCCTCCAGCGGCTGGGCCACGGACGTCAGCGCCGGGACGGCTTCCTGGCCCTGGCTTGTTCCGTCGAAGCCAATAAGGCTGATGTCGTCGGGGATCCTGAGACCATGCCGGCCAGCTTCACTCAGAACACCCAATGCGATGCTGTCGCTTCCGGCAAAGATGGCGGTGGGGCGCTGCTCGAGCTTGAGCAAGGCTTTGAGGCCGGCCACTCCGCTGTCCCTGCGGAACTTGCCGCCGGAAACAATGTACTGAGGGTCGACGGGTACACCCTGGGCCATAAGAGCCGCCATGTAGCCATGCAGGCGTGCCTGGTTGCACTCAGCCCCTTCGATGCCGCCGATGTAGGCTATGCGCCTGTGCCCGAGCTCCAGCAAGTGTTCCGTGGCCGCCTTGCCTCCGGCCCAATTTGTCGCTCCCACGCTGACCACATCGGCCGAGGGCGGGTTGAGGGGGTCGATCACGACGACGGGAATTTGACGGCGCCGGAACGCATGCAGTTGCGCCTCGCTGAACGCTGACGTCACGACGATCATTCCCGCCCTGCCCTCGTCGATGATGCGCTGGGCCCGGCGCTCGGGGCTGAGCCGGGTCGAGGGGGTGGTTCCGGTGAGGCTTACCAGGATTTCGACATCGGCTCCGGCGGCGAACCGCAGTATCCCGTTCAGGACCTCAACCGTGTAAGCCGAGTCGAGGACGTCCAGGACCACCTCGACGACGGTGCCGGCCTCCGCCGCGGAACGGCGCTGCAGCGGGGACTGGTAGCCGGCCTGCTCCAGTGCGGCCAGAACGCGGGCGCGCGTTTCCGGCGCAACATCGTCACGGCCGTTCACCACCTTCGACACCGTGGGCGCCGACACCCCCGTCTGCCGCGCCACGGTGGCGAGCGTTGGCTTATCCGGACGGGTGCTGACTGCCATAGGTTTCGAAACCTTTCGATAGTTGCGACGATCCCATTCTGCAGAAGCTGCGCGCCAGGGTCAAGCAAGTCCAAGCCGGCGCCGAAAATCTCATCCGACACTATTGACGGCCCCGCTTTCACGGCATTAGTTTAGACCGTGACCTAAATCACGAGTGCGAAATATTTCGAGACTTTTCCGGAGGCTCCGCCCTGGAATGCTCACAGAAGAAGCGATTACAGATGGAGAAGCAATGAAGCAACCCCAGACATCCCGGCGCTCTTTCCTCGCCCTTGCCGCCCTCGCACCCTTCGCCGCCGCGGTGACCAGCGCCTGCGGCACATCGGGGCCGGGCGCCTCCAGCGGAGGGGGCGCCAGCATGTGGTACCTCTCAGGTGAGCCGAACCAGACCACCATGCAGAAGGCTGTTGACGCCTTCAGTTCGGCGAACCCGGACAACAAGATAGCGGCGACCTACTTCCAGAACGACGCATATAAAACCAAGATCAAAACCGCGATCGGCGCAGGGCAGGCTCCCACCATCATCTACGGCTGGGGCGGCGGCACCCTGAAGACATATGCCGAGGCTAACCAGGTGGAGGACCTGACCAGCTGGTTCGGAGAGAACCCGGACCTGAAAAATAAGTTCTTCCCGGCCTCCTTCGGTGCCGCCACCGTCAACGGGAAAATCTACGCGGTGCCCAACCAGTACGTCGCCCCGATCGTCCTGTTCTACAACAAGGAACTGTTCGAAAAGGCCGGCGCCCAGCCGCCAAAGACATGGGACGACGTCATGTCCCTCGTCAAAACCTTCAACGACATGGGCGTGGCGCCCTTCTCCCTTGGTGGACAGTCGCGCTGGACTTCCATGATGTGGCTTGAGTACCTGCTCGACCGCATCGGCGGTGCCGAAGTATTCACTGCCATTTTCGAAGGCAAACCCAATGCCTGGATGGACCCTGCCGTGATTGAGACCGGCACCAAGATCCAGGAGCTCGTCTCGGCTGACGGCTTCATCAAAGGCTTTTCCTCCATCGCCGCGGACTCCAATGCCGATCAGGCACTGCTGTTCACAGGTAAGGCCGCCATGATGCTTCACGGCTCCTGGACCTATGGCGCCATGAAGAAGGGTGGTCAGAACTTCGTCCAGGACGGGAAGCTTGGCTTCATCCCGTTCCCCACCATTTCCGGCGGTAAAGGCGATCCGAAGAACGCCGTGGGCAACCCCGCCGCGTACATGTCGATCTCCTCAAAGGCCACCGACAAGGAAAAGGAGACGGCGAAGAAGTTCCTCAAGGACGGCATTCTGACCGACACGGTCATAGACACCTACATCAATTCCGGATCCGTTCCCATTGTCAACGGCATCGAAGACAAGCTGGACACGTCGCCGGACAAGGACTTCCTGAACTTCGTCTACGACCTGGCCAAGAACGCACCGAACTTCCAGCAGTCCTGGGACCAGGCACTCAGCCCGACCGCCGCCGAAGCCCTGCTGAACAACATCGACCAGCTGTTCCTCAAGTCGATCACGCCTCAGCAGTTCGCCGAGAACATGAATGCCACCCTCGGAAAATGAGTAACACCATCTCCACCGCCCCTAAGACTGAGGCGGCCACCAGAACTGCAACCACAAAAGGTGGGCAGCGTGACAAAGCCCTCGCCTGGCTGACAGCGCCCGCCTTGTTCTTCTTCGTGGCATTCGCCGTGGTGCCGCTGGCAGGGGTCCTCATTCTGAGTTTCGCCAGTTGGGACGGCATCGGTGCCATCGGATCAGCGGGACTGGGCAACTGGTTCTCAGTGCTTGCGGACCCCGGGCTGTACAACGCCCTGGGACTGACCTTCCTGATCATGATCGCTTCATGGCTGGTCCAGACACCCATCAGCCTTCTTCTGGGTGTCTTCACCGCCGGTAGCCAGCGCTACCGGGCAGCCCTCGCGGTGCTCTATTTCCTGCCTTTGCTGCTCTCGTCCGCAGCAGTCGCCATCGCCTTCAAAGCCCTGCTGGACCCGAACTTCGGCCTGGCCACGGGCCTCGGACTGCCGTTCCTGGCCCAGGACTGGTTGGGGGTCCCGCACCTGGCCGTGGGTTTGGTCATCTTCGTGATTGCCTGGCAGTTCGTGCCGTTCCACACGCTCATTTACCAGGGCGGAGTGCGGCAGATTCCCAAATCACTGTATGAAGCAGCCGAAATCGACGGAGCCGGGACAATCAAGCAGTTCTTCCACATCACCCTCCCCCAGTTGAAATACACCGTCATCACCTCGTCCACCCTGATGGTCGTGGGGTCGCTGACCTACTTCGACCTGATCTTCGTCCTCACCGGCGGCGGACCAGGGAACTCCACGCGGATCCTGGCCCTGGACATGTACCTGCGGGGCTTCCGGGCCAACCTTATGGGACCGGCAAGCGTCATCGCCGTCATTCTCGTACTCATCGGCCTTGCACTTGCCTTGTTCCTCCAGCGCCTTGGAGGCAAGGACAAGCAAGGCAGCCAATTGGAAGGTATGTAGGGTGAGCACCGTACTGAAAAGCAGCGCGGAGGAAACTTCCGCGGGCACCCCGACAAACCCGGCCGCCCCCAAGCGGGGGCTGGGTTCACGGATGAGGCGGCTAAACGTCCCGGCAGGCCTGGGCGGCTGGATCTGGCTGGCCATCATCATCATTCCGGTCTACTACGTGGTGATCACCAGCCTGAAGACGCAGGCAGGCTACTTCGGCCAGAATCCGCTGGCGCTGCCCACAGAGCCAACCTTGGAAAACTACCAGATGGTCCTCGAGGCCGACTTCGCGAAGTACTTCATGAACAGCACCATCGTTACGCTGGGTGCCGTCATCCCGACGGTGCTGATCTCGTTCATGGCCGCGTTCGCAATCGTCCGGGGCAAGGGCAGGTTCCTCAAACTGGTCAACGGCATGTTCCTGATGGGACTGGCAATCCCCCTGCAGGCAACCATCATCCCGATCTACCTGATGATCATCCGCCTCAACCTGTACGACAGCCTGCTGGCACTCATGCTTCCCTCCATTGCCTTCGCCATCCCGTTGACCGTACTAATCCTGTCCAACTTCATCCGCGACGTTCCGAACGAACTGTTTGAATCGATGCGGCTGGATGGGTGCAATGAGTGGCAGACCATGTGGCGGCTAGCTCTTCCACTGACCCGTCCCGCGATCGTGACCGTCGCCATCTATAACGGCCTGCACGTCTGGAACGGATTCCTGCTGCCGCTGGTCCTCACCCAGAGCCCTGGCCTGCGCGTCCTTCCCTTGGCGCTGTGGACCTTCCAGGGTGAATACAGCGTCAACATCCCGGCCGTGCTTGCCTCGGTGGTACTCAGCACCCTGCCAATCCTCGTGCTCTACGTCGTGGGCCGCCGCCAGCTGCTCAGCGGCCTCACCGCCGGCTTCAGCAAGTAGCCCGGATCCGCAAAGAAAGGACCTCCGATGACAAGAGTCAAACCCCTGCGCGTGGGCATGGTGGGCTATGCCTTCATGGGTGCCGCCCACTCCCACGCCTGGCGCACCGCACCGCGCTTCTTCGACCTTCCGCTTGCCCCGGAACTCACTGCCGTGGCCGGTCGGAATGAGGTCAGCGTCCGGGCGGCGGCCGGCAAGTACGGCTGGGACTCAGTGGAAACCGATTGGCGTCGCCTGATAGAGCGGGACGACATCGACCTCATCGACATCTGCACCCCAGGCAACACGCACGCGGAGATCGCTATCGCAGCGCTCGAAGCAGGCAAGCACGTCCTGTGCGAAAAGCCATTGGCCAACTCCGTGGAAGAAGCGGAAAAGATGACCGCCGTGGCACAAGCTGCGGCTGAGCGCGGTGTGCTGTCCATGTGCGGCTTCAGCTACCGCCGCACCCCTGCGCTGGCCCTCGCCAAGCGGATGGTGGATGACGGTCGCTTGGGCGAGATCAGGCACGTCCGTGCCCAGTACCTGCAGGACTGGCTCAGCGACGCCGACGCGCCGCTGACATGGCGACTGGATAAGTCCAAGTCCGGATCCGGATCCCTGGGAGACATCGGCGCCCACAGCATCGACGCTGCCCAATGGATCACCGGGCTCAACATCACCGGCGTCTCCGCGCTGCTGGAGACGTTCGTGAAGGAACGCCCGGTGGGCGGCGACTTTGTGGGGCTGGGCGGCCACGGCGGTTCCGATGGACCCCGCGGTCCAGTAACCGTTGACGACGCCGCGCTGTTCACTGCACGTTTTGAGGCAAGGCACGACGACGGCGCTGACGCCGGCTCAGTGCCCGGGAGCCCTGCCGGCCCCATCGGCATCTTCGAAGCCACCCGTTTTGCCCTGGGGCGCAAGAATGCGATGCGCCTGGAGCTGAACGGCACCAAAGGATCCATCGCTTTCGACTTCGAGGACATGAACTCCCTGCAGTTCTACGAATCCGCGTTGGAGCCGGACGCCGGATTTCGGAAGATCATGGTCACCGAACCCTCCCACCCGTACACCGCCAACTGGTGGCCCACCGGGCATGGCCTCGGTTACGAGCACGGATTCACCCACCAAGTGGTGGACCTTGTTACTGCCATCGGCGCAGGCGAGCAGCCCTCGCCGTCGTTCGCTGATGCCTTGCAGGTGCAAAAGGTGCTGGCTGCCGTCGAGGCGAGCGCGGACAATTCAAGCCGTTGGCAGAACGTCGACAAGGAGCCATCATGACCCGACCCATCACGCTCTTCACCGGACAATGGGCTGACCTGCCCTTCGAAGAAGTGGCACGGCTGGCTGGCGAGTGGGGCTTTGACGGCTTGGAGATCGCCTGTTGGGGCGATCACCTGGACCCGCAGCGCGTTGTGGAGGATGACGCCTACTTGCAGGCCAAACTGGATGTCCTGGACAAGCATCACCTCAGCGTCCATGCCATTGCCAACCACCTCACCGGTCAGGCCGTGTGCGACGACCCCATCGATGAGCGCCACCGGGACATCCTGGCTCCTGCGGTGTGGGGCGATGGTGAGCCGGAAGGGGTGCGGCAGCGGGCGGCCGAGGCGATGAAGACGACGGCCCGCGCCGCCGCCAGGCTTGGGGTGAAGACGGTCACGGGATTCACGGGCTCCTCCATTTGGAAATGCGTCGCAATGTTCCCGCCGGCCTCGGACGCCATGATCGAGCGGGGGTACCAGGACTTTGCCGACCGCTGGAATCCAATCATGGACGTGTTCGACGAAGAGGGCGTCCGGTTCGCCCTTGAAGTCCACCCTTCAGAGATTGCATACGACTACTGGACCGCCAAGCGCACACTGGACGCGATCGGACACAGGGAAGGCTTCGGTCTGAACTTCGATCCTTCCCATTTCATCTGGCAGGACCTTGATCCGGTCATGTTCCTGCAGGACTTCGCAGACAAGATCTTCCACGTCCACGTGAAGGAATCCGTCCGGCAACTGAATGGCCGCAACGGGCGGCTGGGCTCCCACCTGCCGTGGGCCGATCCCCGTCGCGGGTGGGACTTCGTCACCGCCGGGCACGGCGACGTTAGCTGGGAGCCGATCTTCAGGGCACTCAACGCCATCGGCTACGAAGGACCTACCAGCATCGAATGGGAGGACGCCGGTATGGACCGGCTGGTGGGCGCTCCCCAGGCGCTGGACATGGTCCGTGACCTGGCCGCCATACGACCACCCGCTGCCGCGTTTGATGCCGCCTTTGCGACCCGCTGACCTGCAGTACAGAACAGATACCGACTCACACTGATACGCCCCGAAATGAAGGAAACCATGACAAGCAACAACAAAACAGCGCTGGTGGTTCGCGGCGGCTGGGACGGACACCAGCCGGTGGAGGCCACCGAGCTGTTCATCCCCTACCTTAAGGACAACGGCTACGACGTCCGGGTGGAGGAATCACCCAAGATCTACGCTGATACGGAATACATGGCCGGCGTTGACCTGATCGTGCAGTGCATGACGATGTCCACCATCGAGAAGGATGAATTTGAGGGGCTCCGCGCCGCCGTCGAAAACGGCACCGGCCTTGCAGGCTGGCACGGCGGCATCGCCGATTCGTACCGCAATAACTCGGACTACCTTCACCTGATTGGCGGCCAGTTCGCCTGCCATCCGGGCAAGCACGCTGACGAGCGGACCGGCGAGCAGTCGGACAACTACGTCCCTTACACGGTGGACATGCTGCCAGCTGCCGCCGAGCACCCCATCACGCAGGGCATCGCTGACTTTGACCTCGTCACGGAGCAATACTGGGTCCTCAGCGACGACTACATCGACGTCCTAGCCACCACCACTCAGAAGGTCCGGGAATGGGATCCCTGGAACCGGGAGGTCACCTCGCCTGCCATCTGGACCCGCCAGTGGGGCAACGGCAAGATTTTCGTTTGCACTCCGGGCCACCGCATCGAAGTCCTGCAGGACAAGAACGTCCGCACCATCATTGAAAGGGGTTTGCTGTGGGCAAGCCGTTGAACGTAGGAATCATTGGCTGCGGCAAGATCGTGGCCCAGTACCTGGCCAGCTTCCGCAGGCTGGAGCAGGTGCGTCTGGTGGCTGTTGCAGACCTCGACACCGCCCGCGCACAGGAGGTCGCAGACAGCTACGAAGGCGTCCGGGCCGTCTCGGTCGATGAGCTGATTGCGGCCGACGATATCGACCTCGTCCTAAACCTCACTATCCCCGCCGCCCACGCCGACGTTGCGCTCAAGGCCATCGCTGCCGGCAAGAGCGTTTACGGCGAGAAACCGCTCGCTGCCACCACCGAAGAAGCCCGGGAGGTTATAACCGCCGCCCGCGAAGCCGGCGTTGTGGTCGGCTGCGCCCCGGACACAGTGCTGGGTACCGGCATTCAGACGGCAAGGAAGGCCATCGACGACGGCCTGATCGGTTCCCCGATCGCAGCCACGGCTACTATGGTCACCCCCGGCCACGAGCGCTGGCACCCGAATCCGGACTTCTACTACCAACCCGGTGGCGGACCGCTTCTGGACATGGGCCCCTACTATGTCAGCGCTCTCGTGACGCTACTGGGTCCCGTCGTCTCGGTAATCGGCGCCGCCAGCCACACCCGCACTGAGCGCACCATCGGCTCCGGCGAGCGTGCCGGACAGGTAGTTCCAGTGAACATCGACACCCACGTCACCGGTGTCCTGGTCCACGCGTCGGGGGCCCTTTCGACCCTGGTCATGAGCTTCGACGCCGTGCAAAGCAAGTCCCCCAATATCGAAATCCACGGGGAGAAGGGTTCGCTCTCCGTTCCTGACCCCAACCACTTCGACGGCGACGTGCAGATCTTCCGGCTCGGCGGCGAATCTTGGGAAACGCTCCCTGTCTCCGCCGGATACATCGACTCGGGCCGCGGCTACGGCATCGCGGACATCGCGGCAACACCTGCGGGCGCCGAGCCCCGCGCCGGCGGGGCCCTGGCGTTCCACGTGCTCGAAGTAATGGAGTCCGTGCTCGCGTCCGCGCACACGGGAGCCCCGATGCGGATTGCCAGCACAGCCGAGCGGCCGTCGGCCGTCGAATTAGCGGAACTGGCCGCACTGCCCCAGGAAATCAACTCCTAGCTAAGCCATCCGGCCCCGCATCCGCTCCACATCCGCGACGCCGGCGTAGGCGGCCTGCGTGCCCTTCCGGGTGGCGGCGAGTGCCGCCGCCACGGAGGCGAAGGCAGCGGCTTCGGCCAGCGGCTGTCCGGCGGCGAGCCGTGCGGCCACGGCTCCGGTGAACGCATCGCCGGCGCCCGTGGTGTCCACGGCATGAACCTTGACCGGTGCGATCCGGGTGACACGGTCCGTCCCCGAAACCAGCGAGTCCAGGACCACCGAGCCGCTGGCTCCCAACGTGACCAGGACCCGCCGCAACCCGCGCTCGGCGAAGCGCTCCCGGACCTGGTCCCACGCGGCGTCGTCCGCTTCGGCGCCGGGCATCTCACCCGACCCCAGGAACAGCGACGCCTCGTGCGCGTTGACCAGCAGCACGTCGGCCAGCTCCGCCAGGCTCTGCGGGATCTCGCCGTAAGGCGAGAGGTTCAGCAGGACTGTCGCGCCGGCGTCGTGCCCTGTCCGGGCGGCGGCTTCAACGGTGTCCAGGCTGACCTCGAGGCAGAGACACACCACGGAAGCGCCGTCGAACGCGTCCGCTGACGCCGCAACGTCGGCGGGAGCAAGGGTTCCGTTGGCACCGGCGGAAATGATGATGTTGTTCTCGCCGTGCGCGTCCACCGCGATCACGGCGACTCCCGTGGCGGCGGACTCCGAGGTGCGCACGTGCGAGATGTCCACGCCGGCGCCGGCGGTGGAGGAGAGGAGCATCTCGCCGTTGGAGTCGTCCCCCACGGCGCCGACGAGGCTGACTACCCCGCCCAGCAGGCTTGCCGCCACGGCCTGGTTGGCGCTCTTGCCTCCCGGATTCACCGCGAATCCGGTGCCGTGGACCGTCTCACCCGGCAGCGGAAGCCGTTCGCAATAGATGGTCAGGTCCGCGTTCAGGGAGCCGACGACGACGATCCGGCCGTGCGCTTCCGGTCCGGCGCTCATTCGGTCACCTCGGCTTCAACCGGCTTGGGGACCAGGAGCGATGCACCGAAGGCGGCAACGGTGATGACCAGGCCGACCACCACGACGGTCAGGTACGACGCCTTGGCGTCGCCGAGGGCCGAGGTTGCCACCAGCACGGCGGGCAGCACCAGGAAGCTGAGTCCGGCGCCGAGGTTGAAGGCACCTGCGTTCATGCCCGGCAGGAAGCCCGGGTTTCCGGCGGGCGAGAGCACCACTCCGAGTCCGTTCAGCATGATGTTGACCGTACCGGCGTACATGATGCCCAGCAAGACCGTACCGGCGATCATCATCGGCAGGCTCCCCAGGCCGAAGAAGGCGATCAGGGCCAGCGCGGCGATACTGCCCAGCAGCCCGATGCGCAGCACCCTGGTGTAGCCAAGGACCGGCGCCAGCCTGCCGCTGAGCGGGCCCACCACCCAGCCGAGCAGGGCGTACGGGGTCAGGATGATCAGCGACATTTCCGTGGGACCCACTCCGAAGCCCGGAGCCGCCGCCTGCACGTAAGCGGGGACGATGCCATTGATGACGGCGAAGATTCCGGTCATGGTGAGCGTGGTGGTCAGCAGGGGCGCCCAGGTGGAGCGCTGGCGCAGGTGGACGGTTTCCACCATGGGCTGCTTGGAGCGCTTTTCCACGGTCCAGAACGCGTAAAAGGCGAGGGCGGCGACGGCCACCAGCCCGACGGCCAGCATCATGGTGCCCGCCGAGAAGCCGCCCACCAGCTTGGAGCCCTCGTTGAGGGCGGTCAGCAGCGCGCCGACGGCCACAACAATGAAGAAGACGCCGAGCCAGTCCATGGTGGTGCCGGCCGCGGGCTTGCTTTCGCCGGCCAGGAGCGCGATCAGCGCTGTAGCCGCCAGTGCCAGGACCACCATCAGCCAGAAGATGCTGCGGAAGCCGAAGTGCTCGGCAAAGTAGCCGCCCACAAAGGAGTCAACGCCGGCCACGCCGCCGTTGACCGCCGTGATGAGGCCCATGAGCGTGCCGTATTTGCGAGGGTTGCTGACGGCGGAGCGCAGCATGATCAGGCACAGCGGCACTGTGGGGCCGCTGACGCCCTGGATGATGCGGCCTACGAAGAGCCACGTGACGTCCGGGGCGAGCGCGGCGATGACCGAGCCGACGGCCATGAGCAGCATCATGCCGATCAGGATCTTCTTCCGTCCGATGATGTCGCTCAGGCGCGGCAGGAAGAGGGAAAACAGCGCCGCCGCAGTGAAGAACCAGGTCTGGGACAGGCCGATGACGGCCTGGTCGGTGTTGAGTTCCTTCCCCATGGTCACCAGGGCCGGGCTGAGCATGGAGGCATTGAGCTGGAACGCCACGCAGGCGGCCAGCAGGGCCACCATCAGGGCGGTCACGTTGCCGCGGGCGGTCTTGGTTTCGGTGAGGGTGGTCATTTACTTGACCCCTCCGGTTGCCGCGCCGACTGAGACGACGGCCGGTGCCGCGAGCGCGGGTTCGCCGATCCGGATGAGGGCGTCGGTGACGAGGTCCCAGAACCTTTCGTGGTCCAGGTCGACGGCAACGGAGGTGTTGCAGTCTGCCGGGGCCGGGGCACGGAAGTCTGCAACGGTCATCCCGAGGGTCAGCCTGCCGTGCAGTTCGATGTCCACCGGGACCTTGCGGGTGGTGACAATGCTGGGATCGATCACGTAGGCCACGGCGCAGGGGTCGTGGACCGGCGGGTGGTCGAAGCCCTGGGCGTCCTGGTAGGTCTTAGTGAAGAACTCCATCAGTTCCATGACGAACCTGGCGGGTCCGGTTCCCACGGCGGCGATCTTCTCCACCACTTCGGGGGTGGCCAGCGCCTGGTGGGTGAGGTCCAGGCCCACCATCACCACGGGCCATGCCTCGTTGAACACGATGTGCGCGGCTTCAGGATCGATGATGATGTTGAATTCCGCCACGGCGCTCCAGTTGCCCACGTGGTAGCCGCCGCCCATCAGGACCACTTCCTTGACGCGTTCAACGATGCGCGGTTCCTTGCGGGCCGCCATGGCGATGTTGGTGAGGCCGGCGGTGGGGACCAGGGTCACGGTGCCGGGCTCGTGCGCCATAACAATGTCAATGATGAGGTCGACGGCGTGGCGCGTGTCCAACTCGATGGCGGACTCGGGCTGGGCGGGGCCGTCCATGCCGGATTCGCCGTGGATGTCCGGCGCGGTTTCGATGGTGCGCACCAGCGGGCGGCCGCAGCCGGCGGCGAAGGGGACGCCCGTGATGCCGGCGATCGTGCCGACGGACAAGGCGTTGCGGGTGACCTTCTCGAGGGTCTGGTTGCCCACCACCGTGGTGACGGCAAGCAGTTCGATATCGGGGTTGCCGTGCGCCAGCAGCATGGCCACGGCGTCGTCATGCCCGGGGTCGCAGTCCAGGATGATCTTCTTGCGGGCAGGGGTCACGGGGTTGGGGTCCACGTCTATCTCCACGTCGTTGGGGGCCCGCCCGGAGGCAGGGTGCAAAAGCAAACAGGGAGATCATGACAGCTCCGCGGTACTTACGTCAAGCGCTTAACGTGAATTCCGTTAAGCGCTTGACGCCTTGCACGGCAAGGAGTCTCGCGTGGAACGGCGCAGGCATGCACCGGGCCCACTACGATCGAGGGTATGGATTCCGCGCACCACGTACAGCATTCACCGGGCACGGGACCCAAGGCCGCCGCGCCGCGGGTCACGGCGGCCATGGTTGCCGCCCGCGCGGGGGTTTCCACGGCCACCGTTTCCCTGGTGGCCAACGGCAAGACCCGCGGCCGCGTGTCGGAGGACAACATTTCGCGGGTGCGGGACGCCATCTCCGAACTGGGCTATGTGGTGGACGGCATCGGCAGCTCCCTGGCCAAGGGCGTGAGCTCGATCGTCATCCTTGTGGCGCCGGACATCTCCAACCCGTTCTTCGCCAAGGTGATCACCGGTGTGCGCGAATCCCTGGGCGCCGACTACCAGCTGCTCCTGTCCGTCACGGAGGCCGGAGAGTTTCCGCAGGCCGATGACGTCCGGAAGCTGATGGCGCTGCGGCCCGCAGGGCTGCTGGTGGACGCCCCGGACGCCGAATTCCTGGAGGAACTGTCGGCTGCGGGCCCGCTGGTGCTGCTCGACGCTCCCGGTCTGGAAGCCTACGCCCCGTCGGTGAACCTCGACGTGGCGCACGGCGCCCGGGAGCTGGCGGCGCACCTGGCCGCTGCGGGGCACAAATGCGCGGCTTACGTGGACAGCGTGACGGGCACGGCCACCTTCGACGTTCGGCGCACCGCGTTCCTCGAGGAAGCAGCGGCGCGCGGGATTTCAGTGCCGCCCGAATGCATCATCAGCACCACCATCGACGTCGGGACCGCGGCCGCGGCGTTCGTCCGGGCATGGCCGCAGTGGCAGCGGAACGGGGTCACCGCCGTCGTCTGCGGTACCGATACGCACGCCTACGGCGTGCTGCAGGAAGCCCGTGTTGCGGGAGTGCGGATCCCCGAAGAATTGGCGGTGGCGGGATTCGATGACCTGCCGTACTCCGCGACCAGCAATCCGGGCCTGACAAGCGTTCACCTGCCGGCCACGCCCCTCGGGCTCAAGGCCGGCGAGCAGTTGCGCTCCCTCATGGAGGGCCGCCCGCTGGAGCAGCCCCAGGTGACACTGGAAAGCTCCTTGGTGGTTCGCGGCTCCACAGCCTGACGAAACTCCCTCAGCGCTGGTTCTGGTCCACGCGTTCGCGCTGCCGCCGGTACGCCCTGATCGAAACCCAGGCAATCAGGGCTGCAAGCGCGGCGTAGACGGCGTAATTGAGGTATTTGGAGTACTCCTCGATGAGGTGGTACTGCGCTCCGAGGAGCACACCGAGACCGATCAACAGGGCATTCCAGAGCCCGCTCCCGGCAATCGTAAAGATGCTGAACGTGGCCAGGTTCATTTTCTCCGCGCCGGCGGGCAGGGAAATCAGGCTGCGCACCCCGGGCAGGAACCGGCCGAAGAACACCGCCGATTTGCCGTGGCGCTGGAACCAGTCGGCGGCTTTCTCGAAGTCCTCGCGGTCCATCAGCGGAAGCCGGGACAGCCCGCGGATGGCACGCTCCAGGCCAAGCTTCGCGCCAATCCAGTACAGCAGCAGCGCACCGGCGTAGGCGCCGAGCGTGCTGGTGAGGAACACGAGGGCCAGGCTCATGCTTCCCTGCTTGGTGAGGAAGCCCGCCAGCGGCAGGATGACCTCGCTCGGGATGGGCGGGATGATGGTTTCGGCGAAGGTGAACAGTCCCACGCCCCACTCCCCCAGCGTATCGATGCCGCGGGCGGCGAAGCCGGCTATCCCCGTGAGCTCGTCAACGGCGTTTGCGGTAGTCATGACTGTCCTTCCTGAGTGTCAGCGGGCTGCGGGACGGAACCGCATGAAACCGAAGGCGGCGGAGAGCAGGAGCATCCCGCCGCCGATGGCCACCAGGTATCCGGCAAGTGGAACGGTCCCTGCCCCGGCCCTGCCGGAATCCGGCAGGGCGGCTGCCAATGTCCGGGCTGAGCGGGACGGCATCGGCGATGACGCCTTAGCCGGCGTGGCAAAGCCTGCACCTGACGGCGTTCCGGCGGATGCTGAAGGGGCGGGCGCTGTCCCCTGGCCGGCCACACTTTCCTGCGACGGCAGGTTTTCCGCGGCGGAACCGGGAACTACGGGCTGGGTGTCTGCGGGGCCGGAACCGCCCTGCGCGGGTCCGGGGCTGGCTGGCCCGGCCGGGGCGGTCGGCGCCGATGCGGGCGCCGGGGAAGGCGGGCCGCCGGAAACGCAGAACCCGCCCGCGGCAGCCGGAACCTGCTTGTCCGGGCAGGGTTCGGCACTTGCCGGTGCGGCGATACCCAGGAAAAAGAAGGCGACGACGGACAGCACCGCGAGGATGCAGGGAACCAGTCGACCGTTGCGCATGTCACCCTACGCTACCCGCTCCGGCGAAATCCGTCCTGCCACCCGGCGGCCCGACCCTAGCGCCGGGCTGTGAAGCGGGCGGGTGAGCCCCCGCCGTCGGCGAGGTCTGCAAGTATCCGGCCAATGGCCGGTGTGAACTTGAAACCGTGGCCGGAGAAGCCGGCCCCCACCACCACTGGACCGAAACGGTCCAGCACGAAGTCCTCGTTGGCGGTGCTGGTGTACGTGCAACTGATGGGAACCGCCGACTCCGCATCCACGCCCGGCAGCCACTCCCGGACGTAGCGCACCAGCGCCTGAAGCTGGACAGGTTCGGGGGTGAAGCTGCGCGCGTCCGGGTCCGTCACCGGCCCCACGCCGTGCCAGCCGGCTTTGATGCCCTCGCCCGGGGTGAGCATTCCGTAGACGGGGCTGTACCAGTACGCGTCGCGGGGATCATCCGGGTCCGGGTTGTGGTTGAAGCTGGGCCAGGCCAGTGAGTCGTCCAGCGGCGTGAAGTGTGCCGGCTGCTCCTGCGTGACCACAAGCCCCGGCAGCGTGACCCGGTTCCCGAGAAGCTTGCCGGTCCACGCGCCGGCGGTGACCACCACACGGCGCGCGGTGATCTCGCCGGAGTCAATGACCACGACGGCGCGGTCGCCGTCAACGCGGATGTCGCGGACCGGCGTCGAGTATTCAAAGCGGGCGCCGTGCGCCTCGGCGGCCTGGCGCAGCGCCAGCAGCGCGTCGGCGGCGCGGACCCGTCCCGAGCCGGGCACCACCAGGACGTCACCCCTGAAGTTCATGCCCCGCCAGCGCTCCGCCGCCTCTGCCGCCGGAATGAAGTGGCTCTCAATGCCCCGTTCGGCGTGCGACGAACGAACGTCCCGCAGCCGCCGGACGTTGCCGTGGTTCACCAGGCCCACGAGGTCCAGGAGCTGCGTGCCCGTTGCACCCTCGAGCTCGTCCCAGAGGTCCTTGGCCTCGGTGACCAGGTCCAGGTAGTCGGGCTCGGCGTAGGCCATGTTGAAATTGCGGGTCGCGCCGTGGGAGGCGCCGATGTGATGCCCCTGTTCAAACTGCTCCAGGAGGACAACGGACCTGCCGCGGCGGGCAAGCTGCCACGCGGCAGCGGATCCCATCGCCCCTCCGCCGACCACGACGACGTCAACTTCCACCACAGCTCCACCAGACTCGATCCCGCGGCCTCGCCAAGAGGCCTGTTGCCGGGACCTATTCTTCCGGATTGACCGGCTCAGCCCGCGAAAGTTACATCCTTGCTGTCCTCAACCGCAGCGGTGCGGCCGGGAGCCGTGTGGTATTTCCAGTAAAGGTTGGTGTGCGCAATGACCTTGTCCGGCGGCGGGGCACCCCACTCGCTCTGGTCCTCCGTGGTGTGCGCGTCACCAACGAGGGTCACGTCGTAGCCGCGGACAAAGGCGCCGTGGATGGTGGACCGGATGCACTCATCCGTCTGCGCGCCGGTCACCACTAGGCGCCCGACTGCTGCTCCGGCCAGCACGTCTTCCAGGTCGGTGTCCTCGAAGGAGTCCGCGAACGACTTGTGCACCAGCGGTTCCGGTTCCTGCCGCTGCAGTTCCGGCACGAGCTCCCAGTCATCGCTTCCCTTCGCCAGTTGCCCACTCGAGTGCTGGACCCAGACGATCGGGACGCCTTCGCTCCGCGCTTTGTCAACGAGGGTGGCGATGTTGGCGACGACGGCGTCGCGCTGGTGCACATCGGCCACCACCCCGTTCTGGACGTCGATCACCAGCAAGGCGGTGTTGGGTCGATCCGACAGTGTGGTCATAGCGAGCTCCTCGGTTTGTGCCGGGACATGCGACGGCCCTCGAGTGGCAATCCGTTGCATGCATTTTACGTGGGCTTAACTTGATCGGTCTTGTGAGCCTACAAGGGGCCGCGACAGACTTGAAGCACTTAATGAACCGATCAATTCTGATCGTTCGACCAGACCAGCGGAAGTTGTTCGCAGAGATGCGTTCGGCCCGTTTCGCGGCGAAGCTGCCGGCGGGCCGGCTCCGCAGACCGGAAGGATTAGTTATGGCCGGCAAGTTTGAAGTTTTCGTCGATGCAGAGTTGCAGTACCGCTTCCGGCTGACGACGCCGGAAGGAGCCGAGCTTGCCGTGTCAGGCGCCTACCGCGACAAGCCGTCGGCGGTGGCGGCCATCGAAGCGGTCCGCGAGTGCGCGGGAATGGGGCTGATCAGCGACCTCTGCCCTGCCGGCAGTTCGGTCCCGGCACCCGCCCAGGCACCGGCTGCTGCGACGCCTGCCCCCGTCCCCGCGGCCTGCGACACCCGGCGGTTCCCGGTTGACGGCTTCCGCAAGCACGCCGCGGCCCGCCGGGCCCCGGCCGTTCCGCACTGGTCGGGGGCAGCCTGACCCGCGGGCGGTAACGTGGTACGCAGTAGAGGGAGCATGCTGCGACCTGCCGCGCGGAGGGATTCACGTTGCCAGAAGATTCGAACACCGGAGCGCCGGATCCGAGGGGCCGGCTGACGTCCCGGATCCTTCGTGGCGGCACTGAGCCCGATCCGCGGTTTACCCTCGCGAACGAGCGGACGTTCCTGGCGTGGATCCGGACGTCGCTGGCCCTGCTAGCCGGGGGCGTTGCGGTCGAAGCTTTTATGGCCGAGCTCCTGGGTCCCGAACTGCGCAAGACCATTTCGGTCCTGCTGCTTGTCCTGGCGTTGCTGATCGGGGGCGGCTCGTTCTTCCGGTGGGTGAACGTGGAACGCGCCATGCGGCGAAAAACGCCTATGCCGCTCCCGCTCATGGCCCCGGTGCTGGCCATCGGCGGGGCCCTCGTGGCGGCCATCATGGTGGTTTTCGTGATCGTCCGGCCGGCCTGAGCATGGCCTCCCGAGGCGATGCCGCCTGGCACGGCGATTCCGGCCTCCAGCCGGAACGCACTGACCTGGCCTGGAGCCGCACCACCCTGTCCATGGTGATCGCTGCGTCCGTCTTCCTGCGGTGGATGCCCCACCACGGCTGGTTCGTCGGGACGCTCGTCGGCGGCGCCGTCGTCACCGCACTCGCCATCAATCTCACCCAGAAACGCCGGTTCCACCGGGCCGTCCGGGGCATCAGGCAGGAGACCATGCCGCCGCACATAGGTTCGACGGCGGCGGTGGCCGCGAGCGTCGTCGTCCTCGCCCTGCTGGGGATTTACACCGTACTGTTCCTCCCGCTGCAGCCGTGAGCGGGGCGTAACGCGACAGGCGTGACGCCCTGCCGCGGCACCGGGCGGCCGGTCAGAAGAGCGTCAGCTGGCCGTCTGGTGATCCGTTGAAGTCGGGCAGCGCCCCTTCGGGCGAGCTCATTCCCACCATTTCCTTGACGTCCGGAAGCAGCTCGCCAATGCAGGTCTGACCCTCCAGCACCGGGATCACCGCCATGTTTGCACTGCCATCGGTGCTTGAATCTGCCACTGGGTGAGTTTATTGCAGGGCACCGACACTCACGGTGCGACACTCCAACGTGCGCTGGCAGCAGGTACGTGCGGGCCCACACAAGGTCCTCGGCCCTGGCGCGGAGCGAATCGCCCTGCGGCAGGTCCCCCGCCTGCAGCGGCTGCAACGGATGCCGGACCCCAAGCGCATCGAGCACCCTCATCGCCACGGCATAGTGACCCGGCGGGGACAAGTGCAGCCTGTCCCGGTCCCACATCCGCGGGTCCCGGAGTTCCCGTAGTCCCCAGAGATCGGCGATCAAGGCGTTATGCCGGGAGGCGATCTCGCGGATGTTTTCGTTGAAGACTGCCACCTTGCTCCGGTTGCGGCCGAGCACCGGCGTTGACCCCCAATCCGGTCCGGTGAAGAGCACCAGGGTGGCACCGGAAGAACTCAGCAGCGCCACGCCGTCGTCAAGCCTGCCCGCGAGCTTGTCCGGATCGCTGCCGTGGAAGACCATGTCGTTGCCTCCACACACCTCCTCGTGGGAAGCCTGCGCCCTTTCTTTGATTAACCACGGAACCGGTCCACATGTTCCGAAAATCGGGCGGAATGCCGTGTTTGTGAAAGGAATGCCTGCTGCTTACCGGGCGTTAAAAAGATTGTCCGGTGTTATGGGTAGCAGCGGACTGACGGGAAGGTAATGAGCAGGAAAATCGAAACAGTCGAGGACGACGCCGGGAAGGTCATCAGCTACCACCGGCACCCCAACGGCGGCGGCCTGATCGGCCGTGGGGCCGAGGTGGATGAGTCGTCCTTCATCAGTCCAACCGCCTATGTGGAGGCCGGCGCCCAGGTGGGGGCCGGATGCCGGGTGGGCGGCGGCAGCTGGATCGACCGGCGTGCGCGGGTCGGCCACAAAGTGGTGATCGGTGATGCTGTGTACGTGGGGCAGGGAGCGGTGATCGGCCACCGGGCCCGGATCGGCAGCCACTCCAAGATCGGAGCGGGCGCCGTGATAGGGCACGGAGTCCGCCTCCACGGTGACAGCAAGGTCGCCCACGGCATCCGCCTCCCGGCCAGGACCGGAGCGTCGGCAAGCACTCCGCCGCGGTCCCTTCCGGACGGTAACCGCCAGGCCGCGTGAAGCTTGCCGCTCTCCCGGCGCGCGTCCCTGTTCTGCAGCGAAGCCAAGCCGGGCCCAAAGCCTCTCGTGGACCGCGCCGGAGTGGGATTACCTTAAGGCATACCCACCGTTAGGTCATTGAAAGCGGGGACGCGTGATGGGTGGCGCAACGGATCCTGATGGCCGGCACGGACGCGACGACGAACCTGACGAGGTTGGCCCCGACGGTGCCGTCCCCTACGACGAGCCTCTCCCTGACTCCGGTGCCGTCCCCTACGACGAGGACGCGGGTTATTTCGACGATACCGCTGCCCAGGAAGAAGCTCCCCTCCCCGCAGTTCCGGAAGCTAGCACCCGCGAAACGGTGGTTGCCAGGCAAGAGGAACGGTTCGGCGGCATCAAGATCGGTGCGGCCTTCTTCGGTTGGCTGACTGCAACCGCGATGGCCGTTCTGCTGGCGGCTTTGGCCATGCCCTCCACACGGGCGGGCCTGCTGACCGCAGCGGATATGGCCGCAGGCTCCGGGCAGGCTTGGTCCTGGCCCGGCGGCGTCACCGGCGCTGCCCTGCTCCTCATGATCCCCCTCTTCGCCTACTTTTCAGGCGGCTACGTCGCGGGACGGATGGCGCGGTTCAACGGCGTCGGCCAGGGACTCATGGTGTGGCTGTGGGCGGTCATTGTGGCTGCGGCTGCAGCCGTCGTTGCCATAGTGGGGGGCATTGTTGGCGGCGGCCAGTTGAATGTCCGGATGATGCTCGACGAGTTGCTTCGGCTGCCCGTGAATGAGGGCCCGCTGGGCACGGCCAGCATTGTCGCGGCCATCGCCGTCGCCGCGTTAGCCCTGCTGGGCTCCGTCCTGGGCGGCATGGTTGGAGTTCATTACCACCGGAAAGTGGACCGGGTGGGATTCACTCCGACGGAAAAGTACTACCAGCCCTAGTCCCGGCTCAGGCCTCGACTGGAGCTGCGAACCGTTCGCCGTTGAAGTACTCCAGCTGCCAGCCGTCAACGGCGTGGTGGTGGGCGAGGTTGAGTACGGCGTTGTCGACGCTTTGCAGCGTGCGGCCGATGGCACGGCTCAGGCTCACGCGGATGAGCGTCCCGTGGGCAACCACCAGGACGCGGCGGCCGCGGAACTCTTCGGCCAGTGCTTCCAGCGCGGCCAACCCGCGGCTGGCTGCCTGGTCTTCGCTTTCCGCGCCGCGGAAACCGCCGGGGATGCGCAGGGCTTCAAGTTCGGGGCCGGCCTGCAGGCCCTCCGCCGGCCCGAAGCTGAGCTCGGTGAGCTCCGGCACGTGCCGGGCCACGCTGAGGCCCAGCCCGTCGGCAATCAGGTTGGCGGTTTCCGCGGCACGGCTCAGCGGCGAAGATACGATCGCGTCCCACTCGTGGCCGGACAGGGCGGCGGCGGCGTCGCGCGCCTGTCCGCGGCCGACGTCGTTGAGCGGAATGTCCGTGGATCCCTGCAGCCTGCGCTGCGCATTCCAGTCAGTCTGGCCATGGCGGACAAGGGCGAAGGTCGTAAGGGTCATGCCTTCCATTGTGCCTTGATGGCGGGCGGGTTCATGGCACGCCCTCGGCCTTCAGGAACTGCCCCCCTACGCTTGGGCGGGCAGGCCTGCGGTGCTGGCCCGCACCACCAGTTCCGCCGGATAGATGACCGGTTCCGTTGACGTCTCGGGGTCTTCAATTCGGCGGACCAAGAGCTGGCCTGCCGTGACTGCCATATCCACCATCGGCTGCGTGACTGTGGTCAGGTCCAGGCCGTTGCCGGCCGAGAGCCCGTGGTTATCGAAACCTACGACGGCGACATCCCGGGGTACCTCCCGGCCCAGGCTTCGTAGCGTCTCGATGACGCCCAGCGCCATAAGGTCCGATGCGGCGAACACCCCATCCAGCTCCGGCACCTCGGCCAGCAGGTTCCGGGCGGCGTCGGCGCCGCCCGCCGTCGTGAAATCCCCGTGGCTGACTGGTCCGGGACGAAGGCCTGCCTCACGCAGTCCCTGCTTCCACCCTTCCAGCCGGTCCGCGGCGGCGGTCATGTCAGCCGGACCGGCTACGGTTCCGAGGTTGGTGCGTCCTATGGAGGCAAGATGCCGCGCCGCCAAACGGCCGCCCTCGAAGTTGTCCAGGTCCACGAACGGGACGCCGAGCCCTGTGTCCCACGGCCTGCCGATCAGGACAGTGGGGAGGCCAGTCTTGGCGAGCGTCTCCGCCCAGTCGTCGGCGCGGTGGTGGGACACCACAATGGCACCGTCCACGTGGCCGCCGCGCAGATAGCGCATGGTCCTTGCAGAGTCGTCACCCGCGCGGGACATCAGCAGCACCAGTTGCATGTCTGTCCCCCGGAGAGCCTCGTTGACGCCAGTGATGACGGCGGCGAAGAAGGGGTCCATCATGACCCGGGCATCCGGCTCCGGAATGACCAACGCAATCGATGCGGTGCGTTTGGTCACCAGACTGCGCGCCGCACGATTCGGTGTGTACCCCAACGCGACGATCGCGGCGTCGACGGCGGCCTGGGCTTGCGGGCTCACTTTGAGGCCGCCGTTGATCGCCCTGGACGCCGTGGAGCGGGACACCCCGGCCGCCGTCGCAAGATCTTCAAGCGTGGGGCTCGGCCGCCCTGCCGGAGGGCGGCCGAGCTGACGCGTCTGTTCCTTCATTACACCGACAATACGACACCTGACGCTGAAGCGGATGCGAGGGTGCCGGCGGCCGGAACTGCATTCTCCGCCGCCACCGAGGAATACCAGAGGGCGCTGGCCTTCGGGATGCGCAGCTGGGTTCGGTAGTCCACCCGGACCAGGCCAAAGCGCTGGTGATAGCCGAAGGACCATTCGAAGTTGTCCAGCAAGGACCAGGCGAGGTACCCGCGGACGTCAACTCCGTCTCGGATCGCGTCATGCACCGCGCGAAGGTGGGCAGCGAAGAACCCGATCCGGTCCTGGTCGTCCACGAAACCGGCTTCATTCGGGACGTCATCGTAGGCTGCCCCGTTTTCCGTAATGAATACCGGGATGCCTGCGGGGCCAGTGTATTCGAGCTGCAGGCGGTTGAGCAGCCGGCGCAGCCCCTCGGGCTGGACCTCCCAGCCCATGCCGGTAACCGGCAGCCCGCGGGAAACAGAGCGGGCGCCGTCGGCGGCGACAAACGGGGAGGAGACGGGGCGCACCGCCGCCACCTCCGCACCTGCCGGCTCCGGGTGCTCCGCCGGGTCCTTGGTGACGGATTCCCCGTGATAGTAGTTGACGCCCAGCAGATCGAGCGGCGTCGAGATGATCGCCAGGTCGCCGTCGTGGATGCGTTCGGCCAGACCCAGGTGCGCCACGTCCGCCAGGAGATCCGACGGATATTCCCCCTTCAACACCGGGTCAAGGAAGATCCTGTTGAACTGGCCGTCGATCCGCCTGGCGGCGTCGCGATCACTGTCGCTGGCCGGGTCCCGGGGGTCGGCGACGGTCAGGTTCAAGGTGATGCCCAGGGTGGCCTCCGGGTCAAGTTGGCGCAGTTCGCGGGCCGCCAGTCCGTGGCCGAGCAGCAGATGGTGGGCGGCGGCCAGTCCCGCCCGGGGGTCCTGCCTTCCGGGTGCGTGGATTCCGGCGGCATACCCCAGGAACGCCGAGCACCACGGTTCGTTGAGGGTGGTCCAGATCCTGACCCGGTCCCCCAGCGCCGCATGAATGGTGGCCGCGTATTCCGCGAAGCGGTAGGCGGTGTCCCGGTTGGTCCAGCCGCCGTTGTCCTCCAGCGCCTGGGGCAGGTCCCAGTGGTACAGGGTCAGCCACGGTGTGATTCCGGCGTCCAACAACTCGTCCACCAGCCGGGAGTAGAAGCGGATACCTTCGGCGTTCGGCGTCACGCCATCCGGCATGCAGCGCGCCCATGACGTGGAAAAGCGGTAGGCCTTCATATTCAGGTGTTTCATGAGGGTGACGTCCTCCACGTAGCGCCGGTAGTGGTCGCATGCCTCGTCACCGTTATGTCCGTCGGCCACCGCGCCGGGCAGCCGCGCGAAGGTATCCCAGATCGAGTCCTGCCGGCCGTCGGTGTGTGCTGCTCCCTCGATCTGGTAGGCAGCGGTGGCCGCGCCCCACAGAAAACCTTCGGGGAATGTAATCGGGGTGGTGCTCATCCTTTGACTGCTCCTTGCATAATTCCTGAAACGAGTTGGCGCCCTGCCGCGATGAAGAGCAGCAGCAGCGGGATGGTGGCCAGTACGGCACCGGCCAGCACCACCGAGTAGTCCACAAAGTGTGCGGCCTGCAGCAGCTGAAGCGCTACTGGCAGGGTCGGATTTGAGGGGTCCAGCACAATGAAGGGCCAGAAAAAGTTGGTCCAGGTGGCGACAAACGTGAAGAGCGCCAGCATGGCCGCGGCCGGCCGCGCGGCGGGGAATCCCACGTACCAGAAGGCCTGGATCATGGAGGCACCGTCCATCCGGACAGCCTCGATGAGTTCATCCGGGAGGGCGTCGCGGAGGTACTGCGTCATCCAGAACACGCCGAAGGCCGTGACAATCCCGGGGATGATGACGGCCCAGAGCGTGCCGGTCCAGCCCAGCTTGGCCATCACGATGAACAGCGGCACCACGCCGAGCTGCGTGGGTACCGCCATGGTGGCGATCACGAAGACCAGCAGCCCCTTGCTCCCGCGGAAGCGGAGTTTGGCGAACGCGAATCCGGCGAGGGTCGAGAAGATCACCACGGAGGCGGACGTGACGGTGGAGACCAGGATGCTGTTGCCCATGGCCTTCCAGAAAGGAATGCTGTCAAAGACCTTCGCGGCGTTGGCCAGGAAGTTCCCGCCCGGAAGGAGCGGGATGCCCCGGCTCAGCGCAGTGCTGTCGTGGCTGCCCACTAGGAAGGACCAGTACAGCGGGAACAGGGAGGCCAGCAGGACAGCGCCCAGGGCACCGTAGGTCAGGGGTCCGGGACGCCGGATGTCCCCGGCGCCGCCGCGGTTGCGGGGCCTCCCCGCCCGCGGGTTGGGGCGCTTAGCGGCTGCCTTTGCGGCCCCTTTCCCGGCGGTCTGTCGGATCATGGGGATGGAGCTCATTTGCGGCCTCCCTGGTTGGCGATGCGCCGGGTAAGAAGGAAATTCACGAGGGCGATCAGCACAATCATCAGGAACAGCAGCCACGCCACCGCGGATGCCCTGCCAAAGTTGCGCTGGCCCCAGCCAAGCTCCCAGATGTACATGGTCAGTGTCTGCCACTGCCGGTCGGCGCCGCCGAGGCCGGACTGGTCAAACACCCGCGGCTCATCGAAGATCTGCAGCCCGCCGATGGTGGACGTGATGGCTACGAAAATCACGGTGGGCCGGAGCATCGGAACCGTCACCGACAGGAACTGGCGGACGCGGCCGGCGCCGTCGATGGTGGCCGCCTCGAAGACGTCGCGCGGGATGGCCTGCATGGCCGCGAGGAAGATCAGTGCGTTGTAGCCGATCCAGCGGAAGTTCACCATCGTGGCGATGGCAAAGTAGCTGGCAAGCTGGTCGGAATGCCAGCGGACCGGGTCGAGGCCCAGGAGGCCAAGGAATTCATTGACGAGTCCGAACTGGTCGGCAAACAGGTTGTTGAAGATCAGTCCAACCGCCACCGGAGCCACAACGAAGGGCACCAGCACCCCCATCCGCCAGAACGTCTTGGCCCGCAGGTTGGCGTCCAGCACCGCTGCGATCAGCAGCGCCAGCACCACTTGCGGCACGGAGGAGAGCAGGAAGATGCTCAGCGTGTTGCCCACCGCGTTCCAGAAGTACGGCTGCCCGAGGACAAAACCGAAGTTCTCGAAACCGATGAACTTGCCCTGGCCGCCGATCAGGTTCCAGTTGTGCAGTGACACCCAGCCTGTGTAGAGCAGCGGAAACAGTCCCGTGAGTGCAAACAGCAGGAAGAACGGCGAGATGTAGAGGTAGGGCGACAGCTTGACGTCCCACTTCGACACCTGCTGCGAAAACGCGAGCCGCCGGACGTCCCTGTTGCCGGGTTTTTCCTCGTCAGTTGATTGGCCTTGGGGCCTGACCCGGTCCGTTACTGACATGGCTTAGAGCGACTTCACAGCCGTGAGGAACTTCGCCCAGGAGGACTCGGCGTCGTCCGACTTGTCCACGTCAACACGGGTAAGAGCCTGCTGCATGGCGTCGTTGATGGCGAAGAACTTCGGCCCCTTGAACGGGGAGTCGCCCACGGCCTTGGCACGCTCTGCGAAGATCTTGCCGGTGGGGGCGTCATTGAAAAACGCGTTGGTCTGGCCCAGCAGTTCCTCACTGGTCAGCGCCTCAACCTGGCTCGGGAACGTGCCCTTGGCGGTGAACGCCTTGATCTGCTGCTCCGGAGCGGTCAGCCAGGCTGCGAGCTTCTTGGCCTCAGCCTGGTTCTTGCCCTGCGACGGGACGGTCAGGTAGGAACCGCCCCAGTTGCCGCCGCCACCCGGGAAGACGTTGGCGACGTCCCAGCCCTCGACGCCGGCGGCGTTGCCTTCAATGACGCCGAGCATCCAGCCGGGGCAAAGGGTCGTGGCGAACTTCTGGGACTGGAAACCGGCCACCCAGTCGTTGCTCCACTGGCCCAGGTGCGCCGAGAGGTTGTCCTGCGTCGAGGCGTTCAGGACCTTGGTGTAGACCTCCTTGACCTCCGGGTTGTCGGCGGCGATGACCGTGCCGGCCTCGTTCTCGTAGGCCTTCGACATCTGGTTGCTCATGCCCTGGTAGATGGCACCGGCGGAATCAAACCATGCCGGGCCAGTTCCTGCGGCAACGAACTTCTTGCCTGCGTCGAAGTAGCTGTCCCAGGTGGTTCCCAGCATTTTGGCGACAGACTCGCGGTCCGACGGCATCCCGGCGGCTTCAAGGAGTGCCCCGTTGTAGCAGACAGCCTCGGGACCGGAGTCCGTGCCGTATCCGATGAGGTGCCCGTCCTGGGTGGTGGCTGCCTCGGTCTTCCAGTCCAGCCAGCGGCCTTCCACGGCAGGATCCTTCAGATCCACGAACTGGTCCGGGTACTCCTTGAGTTCGGACAGCCAGTCGACCTCGATGGCCTCGATGTCCGAGAGGCCCGATCCCGCTGCCAGGCGCGTGGTCAGGTTGTCGCGCGCTTCGTTCGTGGTGGCGGCCTTCTTGTGCTGGATCGTCACGTTGGGGTTGAGGGTCTCGTATTCCTTGAGCAGGTTCTCGTAGCCGAACTCGTTGAACGTCGCGAGGCTGAGGGTGACCGGCTCCTTTCCTGTTTCGCCGGTGGGCCCGGCGTTCTTGGGGGCATCCGCCCCGCAGCCACTCAGGGCGAGGGTGAGGCAGGCGGCCGATGCCGACAGGGCGGCAAGTTTGCGGGGGAATTTCACGCGGGGACTCCTTTGTCAGGGTGTGGGGACCGGAAGAACAAGGGGCCGGCCGCCCCGGATCGGTACATGAGAGCGCTCCCAGATCGATCATGGGAGCGCTCCCACAAGCATGGTGTCCTACATCACGCCGAGTTGTCAACAACGGCATCGCTGCCCATTTCGAACCCTTGCCCGGCGCCGGATGCGGTGTTACGCTTCCCGGCGGGAGCGCTCCCACACCTCCGAGGTCACCGGGAGCAGGGCTCCAGTTCCCCGGCAGCCCCGTGTTCAGCCGAAGGGAAATCCGCCCCAACAGAGAGCAGGACCAACAATGCCGCTAGCCCACTTCCGCCTCCGGCCAGGGGCGCCGCAGCCCCGCCTCCGGAGGCCGTTGCGTCTCCACAGCCGACTCTTCGCCGGCAGCGTCGCCGTTCTGCTGGGCGCGCTGGCCACCGGTGCCGGTCCCGCAACGGCGGCCGAGGCCGCCGCACCGGCGAAGCTGGCCCCGGGACAGCCGCAGCCCGCGAAAGCGAAGACGGCGCCTGAGCTCGGTCCCAACGTCCGGATCTTCGACCCCAGCATGCCCGTGGCCGAGATCCAGGCCGAGGTGGACGCCATTGCGGCCACCCAGGTCGACGACGAAATGGGTACCAACCGGTACTCCCTGCTGTTCAAGCCCGGCACCTACGGCAGCGCCGAGGAGCCGCTGATCGTCCAGGTTGGCTACTCCACCGAGGTCGCAGGCCTGGGCGCCGCTCCCACGGATGTCACCATCAACGGGCATGTTGACGTGTACAACCGATGCCTGACAGCGGATAACTGCATCGCCCTGAACAACTTCTGGCGGTCCTTGTCCAACCTCACCATCAACGTCACGGGCCTCGAGGGCTGCCGGAGTTCGGCCAACTTCTGGGCCGCCTCGCAGGCTTCCCCGATGCGCCGGGTCAACATCACCGGCGGCAACCTGTCCCTGATGGACTACTGCACTGCCGGGCCGCAGTACGCCAGCGGCGGCTTCATCTCAGATTCGAAGACCGGCGCCGTCATCAACGGCTCACAGCAGCAGTACTTCGTACGTGACAGCAGCATCGGCGACTGGTCCAACGGAGTCTGGAACCAGGTCTTCTCCGGTGTGGACGGAGCCCCGGCGCAGTCCTTCCCCAATCCGCCGTACACCACCTTGGCCGGCACCCCGATCAGCCGTGAGAAGCCCTACCTCACCCTCGACGCCGACGGCCAGTACAGCGTTTTCGTTCCGGCGGTCCGCACGGACTCCGCAGGAACCACCTGGGAGAACGGCCCCACGGCCGGCCACAGCATCCCGTTGTCCGACTTCTACGTCGCCAGCCCCGCCGACTCGGTCAAGACCATCAACTCCCAGCTGGCGCGCGGCAAGAACCTGCTGCTGACCCCGGGCATCTATGACGTCGACCAGAGCATCGAAGTCAAGCGTGCCAACACCGTGGTCCTTGGACTCGGCATGGCCACCCTCACCGCCGTCAACGGCGCCGTGCCGCTGACCGTCGCGGACGTTCCCGGCGTCGACATTGCCGCCGTCACCATCGATGCCGGCGAAGTGAACTCTCCGACCCTGATGCGGATCGGCAAGGCCCGGGACTCCGACGCCGGCGGACCCTCCAACTCACTGAACCACAGCGACCCGGCCAACCCCACCACGCTCCACGACGTCTTCTTCCGCATCGGCGGACCGCACGTAGGGAAGGCCTCGCTCAGCCTGGAGGTCAACAGCGACAACGTGCTCCTGGACCACATCTGGGCCTGGCGCGCGGACCACGGAAAGGGCGTTGGATGGACCACCAACACCGGTGAGAACGGCGTCATCATCAACGGTGACAACGTCACGGCCACCGGCCTGTTCGTGGAGCACTACCAGGAGTACAACGTCATCTGGAACGGCGAGAACGGCAAGACCATCTTCTTCCAGAACGAGCTGCCCTACGACGCCCCGAATCAGGCCGCCTGGCAGCATGACGGGGTCCTGGGCTGGGCCGGTTACAAGATCGCCGATTCGGTCAAGACCCACGAGCTCTGGGGCGGTGGAAGCTACGTCTACAACAACGTCGACCCCACCATCCACGCCACCCGGGGCTTTGAAGTCCCGGTCACGCCCGGAGTAAAGCTCCACGGCCTCCTGACCGTCAACCTCGGCGCCGGCACCCTGGACCACGTCGTCAACGACACCGGCGCACCGGTATCGACGGATGCCGTCGGAGTACCCAGCTACGTGGCGAACTTCCCCTGAGCACCCCGCGTGGGCGGGTACTCATCGTCCCGTCCACGCGGCTCCCGGCTTCTGTCCCGCCGGATTCCGGGAATCAGCCCGCGCTCTGCCGGCGCACGATCTCGTTGATCCAGGCCGGTGCGAACGGGGACGTGCAGTTCGGCGGCGTCGGGTAGTCCTTGAGCACCTCGAGCCGTTCGCCGATCTCGATCGCCCGGGCACGGTACGCGGCATGGTGGATCCCGATCTGCGCCAGGCAGGTGTTCATCGCCCATTGCAGTCGGTCGGGTGCCTCCTTCATCTGCGCCTCGATGGTGTCGAGGAGGCCCGGCAGGTCGAGCCCCTCAGGGTTCTTCGCGACCCGCTCGCTGGTCAGCGCCCAGGCGGCGCCGGCCACCACCGGGTCTGAATCCGCAGTCCAGGCAACGCGCAGTTCCTCGGCGTGCGGGCTCCGCTTGACCACGTAGTTCACCAGCCAGTCCTGCACCTTGGGCGCCCGCGACTGGCGCAGCATGGCATCCAGTTCCCCGCGTTCGAACTCCTTGGGCCGGCAGATCAACAACCCGAGCAGCCGGGCCGCGGTGTCTTCCGTCGCCCACAGCTCGCGGGCAAGGGCCTGCTGGGTCCTCAGCCGCTTGGCGATGGCGCGCAGCCTGGAGAGGTTCACGCCGTGATCATCGCCGTGCTTCTCGTTGACTGAGCGCATCCTTGGGTCTTCGAGCTCGGCCAGTTCGGCTTTCAACTCGGCAACTGTCGTCTCGGACATTCCAACCTCCCGGTCATTCACCCGCTGGGCCCCAGCCTACGGCCCAACGACGAAAGGGGCGGCCGGAATCCGGCCGCCCCTCCGAATTACGACGCGTCGTCGACTGAAATCACGATCTTGCCGCGGGTGTGCCCTTCCATGTTGAGGCGGAAGGCATCTGCCGACTGCGCCAACGGGAAGGTTTGTGCCACTTCAACCCGGAGCTTGCGCTCATCGACCAGGTCGGCGAGTTCCTGCAGCTCGGCGCCTACGGGATTTACCCACATCCAGGTACCGCCATGCTGCTCGACCTCGCTGTCCGCGATGGAGGCGTGCCTGGCTCCATCAGCCAGGACTGCCAGCGTGGATTCAAGGTTGCCGCCCACGAAGTCCGCGACGACGTCGACGCCTTCAGGGCGCAGGGCGCGGACCCGTTCCGCGAGTCCTTCGCCGTAGCTGACGGGCTCGGCACCGAGCGACCGGATGAAGTCGTGGTTCTTTTCTGATGCGGTCGCAATCACCTTGGCACCCCGCGCCGCGGCGATCTGGATACCCAGGGACCCGACGCCGCCTGCGCCGCCATGGATCAACACGGTCTCCCCCGCCTTGAGGTCCAGGCGGTTGAGGACCTGATATGCCGTCAGGCCCGCCAACGGAAGTCCTGCGGCTTCGTTCCAGGTCAGGGATGCGGGCTTGCGGGCCAGGAGCCGTTCCGGCAACGCGATGTACTCAGCGAAACTACCGCCGTGGACGTAGTCTTTACGGCCATAGGATATGACTTCATCGCCGGGCCGGAAATGTGGGGCGTCAATACCGACCGACTCGACGACGCCGGCCACGTCCCATCCGGGAATGGCCGGAAACTGCAGATCCATGGCCGGGTCCAAGTAGCCGGCCATGATCTTCCAGTCGACCGGATTCACCGCCGCCGCCTTGACTTTGACCAGGACCATCCCCGGCCCGACCTTGGGTAGCGGCTGCTCCGTCAACTCAAGGACGTCCGGACTTCCGTATTCGCTGTAAGTAATTGCCTTCATGAAGGGCTCAACGGATACTTTCCGGCCACTATTCCGGACCTACCCGGCAGACCCCGACTGTTTCGCATATGCGTTTGCCTGGTCGCGCACCTGGCGAACGTAGGAATCGGACTGGTTGTAGGAGAGCACCGCCCCGGTCCACCCCCGGGCGGTGGTGAGGTCACCGCCGGCCCCGCACAGGTACGTGGCGGCGCTGAGGGCGGCATCGTCGATGTTGAGCGGATCGGCGACACCGTCGCCGTTTCCGTCCCGCCCTGCCTGTTCCCAGGTGGAGGGAATGAACTGCATGGGTCCGACGGCGCGGTCCCAGCGGGCATCGCCGTCGAGCACACCGTCGTCCGTGTCCGGGATTGCGGCGAAATTGCCGCCGTCGAGGCTGGGCCCGATGATTGGTCCGCTCACCTGCCCGGTGCTGGACAAGCTGCCGCCTCCGTGGCTCCCGTGTGCGGACTCCACGAAACCGATGGCGGCCACGGTATTCCACCCGATCCGGCACCCGGGCGTAGCGGTGTTGGCGAGCTCTGCAGCAGCCGCGTAGGCCTGCAGTGCCCGCGCAGGAATGTTGGTCTGCGCCGCGGTCCGTCCGAGCCACTCCGCGTCTATCGTGCTGTCAGTAATGTCTACGGCGCGGGCGCTGAAACCTTGCAGCGTCGCAAGTTTCGCCCCTGCTTGCGGCGGCGCCGACTGGCTCCAAAACGCTGCAGGGCCGGACGGGCGGAGCACCCAGAACAAAAGCCCGGTGATGACGCAGGTCGCGAAAAGGCAGAAGACGGCAAGGCGTTTCAGTCGGAGCATGGACTAGTGCGTTCTCCCTTCCGGTATTTTGTTCAGCCGGGAGCAACTTACACCATCTTCCCGTTGTTCAATTTTTGGTGCCAAAAAGCCCCGGACCTGATGGTCCGGGGCTCAGGCGCCTGTTACCGCTCGATGCTGACAGCGAGATCCAGGTGGATGTCGCTGTCGGCCACCAGGCGGTCCTGGAGGTAACGGGCCAGGCTCGAATCGGTGGCGGTGTGCACGCTATTCGGCACCGCTCCCCGCAGGAAGGCCTGCGTATCCGTGGACTTGACCATGTCCAGCGGCGCCCAGCCACGATGGCTGGAGGTGAGCCGCTCGATGTCTGTGCGGAAAGAGCGCCTGTGGTCCTCGCGGACAGTGGCACGGACGGTGAACGGGACAAAGGCAGTAGGCAAAAGAGGTCCTCTCACGAGGCAGCCGGTGGTCGGCGCCCCAAAGAGAACAAGTCGCATCGGGGCCCCTGTTATTCCCCCGAGGCAGCCGACGAGTCCGACGTCATGCTGTTCAACGGCTCCACAGTGCTCAGTTCTTCACCGCCCCCAGTTCCCGCCCGGCGGATTCGGGCTCCATGTCCTGGCTGAGTTCAGCCTGGAACGTGGCGTAGCGGGCCAGGTGCGCGGGACGGCGGCGGAGCACCAGCCAGGCGGCGCCGAGCAGGATGAACCACACCGGCGTCACCAGGAGCGCCAGCAGCGTGTCCGGCTGCGTGGTCAGGGCCCACAGGACGAAGGCGAAGAAGGCGAAGACCACCCACACCATGGGGACGCCGCCGGGCATCCGGTACGTGGACGCCTCGTGCAGCTGCGGGCGGCGCCTGTGGAAGGCAATGTAGCTGGCCAGGATGATGGACCAGACAAAAACGAAGCAGACGGCGGAGACGGTGGTCACCATGTCGAAGGCCTTGCCGATGTCCTGGCCCGCGTACATCAGGACCACGCCGGAGAGGAGCAGGACGCAGGAGAGGAACAGCGCGTTCTGCGGGACCTTGCGACGGGACAGGGCGCCGAAAACAGACGGTGCGTCACCCTCCTGGGCCAGGCCGTAAACCATGCGCGAAGTGGAATATATGCCGGAGTTGGCCGAGGACATGGCCGAGCTGAGCACCACCAGGTTCACTACGGTGGCAGCGGCACCCAGTCCGGCCAGCGAGAACATGGCGATGAACGGGCTGTGGCCGGCCTGGAACTGGGTCCAGGGCGTGACGGACATCAGGATGATGAGCGCGCCCACGTAGAAGAGCAGCACCCGGATGGGGATGGAGTTGATGGCCTTGGGCAGGTTCTTCTCCGGGTCCTTGGCCTCCGCGGCCGTGGTGCCCACCAGCTCAATGCCCACAAAGGCGAACACTGCGATCTGGAAGCCGGCCACAAAACCCATGAATTCGTTCGGGAAGAAGCCGCCGTGGCTCCACAGGTTCGAGAAGGTGGCCGGGCCGGCGTCGGACTTGAATCCGCTGAAAATCATGAACAGACCCACCAGGATCAGCGCCGCAATGGCGATGATCTTGATCAGCGCGAACCAGAACTCGGTCTCGCCGAACGCCTTCACCGTGGTGAGGTTCAGGAGCAGGAGGATGGCCACGGTGGCCAGGCCCGGGATCCACAGCGGGAGCCCCGGCCAGAGTTCCTTCGAGTAGCTGGCGATGGCGATGACGTCCGCGATTCCGGTGATCACCCAGCAGAACCAGTAGGTCCAGCCGGTGAAGAAACCGGCCCAGGGGCCCAGCAGGTCCGCCGCGAAGTCGCTGAAGGACTTGTAGTTCAGGTTGGACAGCAAGAGCTCGCCCATGGCCCGCATCACGAAGAACAGCATGAAACCGATGATCATGTAGACGAAGATGACGGACGGGCCGGCTGCTGAAATGGTTTTTCCGGAGCCCATGAAGAGGCCTGTGCCGATGGCGCCGCCAATAGCGATCAGCTGGATGTGCCGGTTGCTGAGCTGCCGCTCCAGATGCGGCTCCTGGCGGGCGGTCAGGGTCTTAGTTGTCACGTGCTGCTCCTCGGATCAAAGCGGACTGGAGTGCTGCTGAGGTTGACGCCTGATCCGGCTCGCCGGGAACCGGCTCAAGGTTGTTGAAGCTGTACAGATGGATGCCGGCAATGTTCCCCGGCTCGCGTTCCAGCCCGGCCACCAGGGTTTGCGGCGAATAGCGGTCACCGCTGAGGAGCTTGCGCGCCAGCGGCCCTTTACGGCTGAGGAACGTCAGCGAACTTCCGACGCCGATCTGCGCCGCCAGGGCGACCAGCTTGGTCCGAGGGACGGACCCCGCCACGCCGGCCCAGACGGGCAGCTGCACCCCTTCGCGGCGCAGGAGTGCAGCGTAATCGAGGATCTTCGGCTCGGAGAAGCACATTTGCGTGACGACATGCGAGGCCAGGTGCTCCTTGGCCAGCAGGGCGTCCAGCAGGTCCACCGGGCCAACCCCCGGATGGCCCTCCGGGTAACCGGCAACGCCCACCCGCATCATGCCGCCGGAGTACTGCGCGATGTCTTCCAGCAGCGGAAGGGCGGACCCGTACTGGCCGGCCTGCTGCTTCCGGTCTCCGCCGATCACGAACACTTCCCGGATGCCGGCCACGTTGCAGTCGCGGAGGATTCCGGTGAGCTCTGCGCGGTCATGCACGCTCCGCGCGGCGAGGTGCGGAATGACGGAGTAGCCGAGCACGCTCAGCTGCACGGCGGCACGCATGGTCCGCTCGATGCCGTGGTGGGGCAGGCACGTGACGGTGAGCGTCGTGGTCACGGGCACGTGCGCCCGGACCCGGTCAACGATTCCCTCTGAAGGGATGATTTCGGTCCTGGTGGGGAACATCATTGGTCCTCTCTGGCTATCAAATGGTTCTCAGGAGTGTGCTGCGATGAGGGAGCTGGCTTCCTGGCGGGTGCTGCCGGAGGACTCGATGTGCGCGAGTTCGTCCGGGATTTCCCAGCCCTTCTTGCGCATCGCGGTGGCCCACAGGCGGCCGGCACGGTAGGAGGAGCGGACCAGGGGCCCGGACATGACGCCGAGGAAGCCGATTTCCTCGGCCTCGGTGGCGAGGTCGACGAATTCCTGCGGTTTGACCCAGCGGTCCACCGGCAGGTGCCGTTCGGAGGGGCGCAGGTACTGGGTGATGGTGATCAGGTCGCAGCCGGCGTCGTGCAGGTCCCGGAGGGCTTCGGAGATTTCCTCGCGGGTCTCGCCCATGCCCAGGATCAGGTTGGACTTGGTGACCATGCCCAGGTTCCGGCCCTGCGTGATGACGTCCAGGGACCGCTCGTACCGGAAGGCGGGGCGGATGCGCTTGAAGATCCGCGGCACGGTTTCGACGTTGTGCGCGAAGACCTCGGGCTTGGAGTCGCAGATCGCTGCGATGTGTTCGGGTTTGCCGGAGAAGTCCGGGATCAGGAGTTCGACGCCGGTGCCCGGGTTTAGTTCGTGGATCTTCCGGACGGTTTCGGCGTAGAGCCAGACGCCCTCGTCGGCGAGGTCGTCCCGGGCCACGCCGGTCACGGTGGCGTAGCGCAGCTGCATGGCCTGGACCGAGCGGGCCACCTTGGTGGGTTCGAACATGTCCACCGGGGAGGGCTTGCCGGTATCGATCTGGCAGAAATCACAGCGCCGGGTGCACTCGGAGCCGCCGATCAGGAAGGTGGCTTCCTTGTCTTCCCAGCACTCGAAGATGTTCGGGCAGCCGGCCTCCTCACAGACGGTGTGCAGGCCTTCCTTCTTCACCAGGTTCTTGAGCTGGACGAACTCCGGGCCCATCTGGACCTTGGCTTTGATCCACTCCGGCTTACGCTCCACCGGAGTAGCCGCATTGCGCTGCTCAATACGCAGCATCTTCCGGCCTTCTGGTGCCAGTGTCATAGTTCTCTTTCCGTTGTGCGGGCGCCGGTTGGCCGGCCAATTTTTTGGTGCTGGAGCAGGTGCTCGGGTCAGCATTCGACGACGTTGACGGCGAGGCCGCCCATGGCGGTTTCCTTGTACTTGGAGGACATGTCCCTGCCCGTTTCGCGCATGGTCACGATCACCTCGTCCAGGGACACCCGGTGCGTGCCGTCGCCCCAGAGCGCCATCTTCGCGGCGTTGATCGCCTTCGCGGCCGCGATCGCGTTCCGCTCGATGCACGGGATCTGCACCAGCCCGCCGATCGGATCACACGTCAGCCCCAGGTTGTGCTCCATCGCGATCTCCGCGGCGTTCTCCACCTGCGCCGGCGTCCCGCCCATCACCTCGGCCAGGCCCGCGGCGGCCATCGAGGACGCCGAACCCACCTCGCCCTGACAACCCACCTCCGCCCCCGAGATCGAGGCCTGCTCCTTATAGAGCACCCCCACCGCACCGGCAGCGAGCAGGAACTTCACCACCACGTCCTCGCGGTCCGCCTGCGTCGCCTTGTCCATGCCCGGCGCGAAATGCAACGCGTAATACAGCACCGCCGGGATGATCCCGGCCGCCCCGTTCGTCGGCGCCGTAACCACCCGCCCACCGGAGGCGTTCTCCTCGTTCACCGCCAGCGCGATCAGGTTCACCCACTCCTGCCAGTACTTCGGATCCCGGTACTCCGGGTCCTGGCCCCGGTTCTCCTTCACCAAACGCTCATGCCAGTCCGGGGCCCGACGGCGGACCTTCAACCCCCCGGGCAGCAACCCCTCACGCTTCAAGGACACCGCCACACACTCCTCCATCACGGAATAAATGTGCAGCAACCCCTCACGGATCTCCGCCTCGGACCGGGAAGCGCGTTCATTGACGAACATGACCTCCCCGATGGACAAGCCCTTGGACTGGCACCGGCCCAGCAGCTCCGCCGCGGTCCGGAACGGCAGCGGCAGCTCCTTCTTCGACTCCTCCAGCTCCAGCTGCGCCGCGCCCTCCTCGCCCTCACGGACAATAAACCCGCCGCCCACAGAAAAGAACGTCGCCGCATGCAGGACCTCCCCGGCAGCATCCGTGACCGTGAACGTCATCCCGTTCGTATGCCGCGGCAGGATCGTCAACGGCCGCAGCACCATGTCCTTCACCCCGTACGGCAGCGAAACCGCACCGGCCAGCTCCAGGGTCCCGGTCTCCGCGATCGCCGCGAGTCGCTCCTCCACCTCAGCCGGGAGGATCTTCTCCGGGTGGTACCCCTCCAACCCCAGCAGGACCGCCGTCATAGTCCCGTGACCATGCCCCGTCGCAGCAAGGGAACCATACAAATCCACCCGCAACCCGGCCACCTTCTCAAGGTCCCCGGAAGCCCGAAGCTCCCCGGCGAACACCGCGGCAGCCCGCATCGGACCCACCGTATGCGAACTCGAAGGCCCAATCCCGATGGAAAAAAGATCAAAGACACCAACAGCCATGGCCGGGGTTTCCTTAGCTGCCCAGGCGCTGCGGAGCGGGCTGTGGACCCCCGCTGAGGCGGAAGGGCAGGCAGATGCGGGGGCATGCAAAGGTGTAAGAGGACGGCTGAATCGTCACGAGAGGAACTCCATAATTCAGGTGACGCAGGGCGCCACGTTGATTCGGGTTCCTCCCCGCTCTGTATGTGACCTGAGAGTTTCCGCGGACCCGCTTTTACAGCGTGCCGCTTGCACCGTCGGTGAGCCCGGGGACCGGACTACTTTCCAGAGTTGCCTCGCCGCGGCGGTACGTGGGCCTGAGAGATTCCTGGGGAGGATTTGCTCCTACGGCGCCTGCTGAACGTACCGGCAGGACTCTCCCGCCGCAGATCAAAAGCATGCGTCACCTGCCGGTGACACGGCTCACACCTTATCCGCTGCCGGGGCGGCCCGCAACAGGGTCACTTCACATAAGTCACGATGGCCGCGGGCAGGAGTTTTTGTCCAGATAATGTGCGCAACTCGCGGTTTTGCGGCCATTATCTGGACAAAAACTCCTGGCACCACTCCCACGGGCCTGCTTGTTACGCTGGAGGCATGAAATCCAGCCTCGCCGCCCTGTCCGTTACCGCCCTCATCGTTGTACTGACCGGTTGCGGGCAGGTCCAGGACGCAGCCGAAAAGGCTGTGAACGACGGCGCCTCGCAGGTTGCCACCGCAGCCGCCGACCAGGTCAAGGGACAGGTGTGCGCCCTCGTGGAGGACGGGCTTGTCAGCGTTAAGGACAAGGAACTGCTGGGCGGCCTCGTGGCCGGCGCCGAGACCGCCGGCGTACCCTCCGAGATCACCACTCCGTTGCGCCAGATCGCCGAGTCGGGCGACCAGGTTCCGGCGGAATCCGTTAAAGCGCTCAAGGACGCCTGCACCGCCTGAGCCTTAGCGCTTGCCCTTCTTGCGTGATCCCTTGCCGCGGCCCTTGTCCGGATTGGGAGCGTAGCGCTGCGCAACCTTGGGCTTCTTGACGCCGGTTCCCCTCCGGTCCGGTTTCGGTTCCTTCTTGGGCGGCTCCACCTTCGCCGACGGCTGGCGGGAGCTCTGGGCGGTCCGTCCGCGGACAATCCCGATGAACTCCTCGATCACTTCATCCATGGCCGGTTCTCCGGCCCCGGCCATCGCGTCACGCGTGGCCTCAGTGGGCCAGGCGAGGGCGATCTGCGTGGTGGGTGCGCCGGTAAGCTTCCGCGCCACCGTGTCCTTGACGTTGAAGTGGCGGGCAACGGACATCGGCAGGATCACGAGCCCGGCACCGGAGGCAACCACCTGCAAAGCGGCTTCCGGGCCGCCGAGCTCAGCCACATCCAGGAAGGTCTCCGCGGAAAGATCCGCCAGCGCCACCTCTTCGAAGACCGAAATCTCGTGCCCCTTGGGAGCAACCACCACGGGCTGCTCCTCATACAGGGGAATCACGTTCAGGCCCTCGCGCTCCACCGGCAGGCGGACGAAACTGAGGTCGGCGGAACCGTCACGGAGCACTGAAAGCTGAGCGCCGTCGTCGGACATGAACGAATGCAACGGAACATCCGCCATCCGCTCTTCCCAGCGCCTGATCCATTTCCCCGGCGTTACTCCGGCAACGTAGGCGAAGCGCAGCACGCGCCCTTCCGGTTCAGCGGGCGCGGGTACTTGCGGGAATTCTTCTTCAGCGGACACACGTTCACAGTACCGCCAGAGCTGCAGGAGAGCCCTGCTGGTGCCCTGAAGGGCCTGCCGCCGGATACCCTTGAACCATGACCTCTGCAAACTCCCAGTCCATGAAGCCGGCCACCGTTGCCAAGAAGCTTGGTATCTACCTGCCCGCAACACCCCAGGAGTTCCAGGATTCGGTCATCAGCCGCGCCGATTTCGCCGAGCTCCAGGCCAACCCGCCGGAGTGGCTGGCGGAACTCCGCCGCAACGGCCCGCACCCCCGCCCGGTGGTGGCGCAGAAGCTGAACGTTTCCATCAGCGGCCTGGCCCGCGGCGGTGTCGAAGAAGCACTTACGACGGCGGAAATCACCGCGCTGCTGCAGGCTCCCCCGGCATGGCTGGTCGCCGAGCGCTCCACGCACGCCGCAGTCCGCGCCGAAGCGCAGCGCGTCAAGGATGAAGCGGCCAAGAAGGACGCGAAGAAAGCCCGCGCCAAGACCGAGTAAGCCGCTGATTCCTTCGGGAGGTCAGCGCACGGGACGAAGGTCGTCCGGGTCGCCTCGATGGAACATTCGCCGGGGCGCAACGCCTTCGAAAATGACCCACACCGTGGATGCGTCTTCGGTCATGGCATCAACAATTCCCGACGCCGTGACGCGTTTCCCCCGCACAACCGCCACCTTGTCGCCGGGACGCAGTTCCGACCAGTCGGATTCCTGCCGTGCGGGCCCGTCGCTCGCTTCTCCCGTTTGGTTCCCGTGCGGAATCTGCGGTCCCCCGCCGAACAGCCACGCGGAGACGTCGCTGCGCAGCACGAGGTGGGGTCCGCCCGTTGCACTCACGCTTCCCGTGGGCACGTAATAGCCACGGCCCGCACCCGACCCGCCGGCCGCCCTGTCCAGGGCATCAACAAGTCGCCTGGTGAGGTGGCCCTGGGGACCAATCTCCCGGAGCTCGTCGAGCTCGTCCGGGGAGAGCCGTCCCAGCACAGCAGCTATATCGGCCATGATGGATCCCTTCTAGCGGATGGTGCCTGAGGAACCACGCTAGGACGCCGCCATTAACGGCACATGAAATCGGAGAGGCAAACAGAAAACAAATTCCGCGGGGGACGATCAGGGCCAGCCTCGCGTTAAACGAGCAACACCCGATCAACTGCCGGAGCACCTCCGCCGCACGAACTGCCCGCCTCCAAACGAAATGAGCCACCCCCTGCTAATCGTCCTCACCGGAATTGACGGTGCCGGAAAGACCACCGCCGCCCGCGCAGCCGTGGAAGCCGCCCGCCTGGCCGGTGGCAAGGCCCTGCTGCTACGCAACCATGCCGGCCGCCGCAACATGTCGCAGTGGTCGAAGCGCTCCGGAATTCCCCTCAACCCCCGCCTTGCGGACGCACTGGAGAGCGTCATCCGGACGGTCAACGTCCTGGTGTCCCACGCCCGCGCCCGCAACTTTTCCGGTCTGGTGGTCATGGACCGGCACCTTTATTGCCAGCTGGCGCTGCGCAGCGTCCGGGGCCTCCCGCCCGGCCGGTTGCTCCGCTGGCTACTGCGCCGCCTTCCCGAACCGGACCTGGTGATCCACTTCGACGTCGCTCCGGAGCAGGCCCTGGAACGCATCCTCCTGCGCGGCACGGACACCGAAACCCTCGAGGAACTGACGGCCCTTAGCGAGGGCTACCGCGCCCTTCCCGAGTTCCCCGGATTCGTCCGCATCGACGCCGGCGGAGCCCAGGACGAGGTGCTGGCTGCGCTCACTGCAGCGATCGACGCCGGCACGCCACCGGCCATTCCCGAAACTTCCGCTGCAGGGCCGGACAGGATCAGCGCGAGATAATCGACGCGACAGCGGTGATGAACGGGGGCAGGGCCGCGACTGCAGCCAGGCCCAGAGTCGCGCGGCCGCCCCAGGACAGCGCTATTGCCCGCCGCAGGGCACGCGCGGACCGGACTTGATCCGGACCCCTTTGCACAGGTTCCCGCCCGGCGCGGCCAACATGCGCGAGCCACGAGCACAGCATGACAACCAGCGCACCGATGCCGAGCAGGACGCCGACGGGCAGGAACAGAATGGCTCCGACGAGCGGGAGGTAGTACTTCCAGTCGCGCCCGGACGGCAGCGGAAGACGCTGGCTGAACGCGCCGGCCACGGCGGCCACCACCGCGCCGTGCAGGACGGCCAGCGCGGAAAAGAGCGCCACGGAAAGCCAGCCCGGCCCCACGATGGCGAAGTCGATGTTCTCCGCCCGAAGCGGATCCACGGAGGCTCCGAAGACCAGGAGGAGCAACACCCCCAGCGCGGGGCCCGCCCAGCGGCCGGCGGGGAGCCAGCGGCGGATGAACAGGTAGATGAAAGCCGCGGCGAAGCCGGCCGGCAGTCCCCCGAAGAACAGCAGGGCAATGCTGCCGTCGATCGTGGGGAATCCGATGTTCGCCTGCGCTTCGGTAAGGCGGCCCTGGGCTGATGCCGGCGAGGTGAGGGCCAGTATGCGCATCGCCAGCCTGCCGCCGGCCCACGCCACCAGGATCCCCGAAGCGAGGGCGGCCGCCGTTGCCACGTTGGCCCACCAGAGGTAGAGCCGTAAGGGGGAAGCCGGGGCACCAGGGTCGGCGGGCCTCCGGAAGGGGCGCCCGCCCCAGACGATGACCAGGATGATGGCAACCAGCAGGAACAGCGTGCACACAATCACGATTACCAGCGCCACCGGCATCACCACCAATGTTGTTGCTTCATTCTGCTCCCGCCTCCCGGCTGTTGAACAGAGGCCTTCACCTGCCGGACGGGCTGTCCGGAGTCATCAGGACAGGGCCGTGACGGCCAGTTTCCGCACAACCGCCGTGCCGCCCTCAACGGAAACTTCGGTGCCCAGGTTTCCGGACACCGGGAAGACCAGATCGCTCAGGACAACACTGCCGCCTTGGGCAAAGACCTCCACCGAGCACTTGTCGACGATTACGCGGAGCCTTAGCACGCCGCCGTCGAGCTTCACCGGTGCCGACTCAGCCGATGCGAACTTTCCGTGGAAGGCGGTGTTTCCTGAGTGGCGGCGGTCCAGGGTGAGCCGGCTCGTCACGGCATCAAAGCTGAGAAGCGTTGCGACGTTCCCGCCCGATGCGCCGAGCAGCCTGAAAGCAACGGTCCGGGCCGTGCCGGGCAGGATCTCGGCCTCGATCAGCTGGGCTGATCCGGGCATCGCGTCGGGCAGTTGCAGCAGGGAGTCGTGAAGTTCCACGTCCTGGATGGCGCAGGCCGGCTCGCCGCAGTCCAATGGCAGCACCGGGCGCTGCACCAGGCGCTGCACACCGTCCACCGTTGCGAGCTCGACCTCGCGGGCAAGCGACATCCCGGAACGCCACGGAGACGTGGGCAAGTAGTTGGCATAGTCCCAGTTGTTCATCCACCCGATCATGATGCGGCGGTTCTTCGGGGCGTTGCTGAAGGAGACGGCGGCGTAGTAGTCACGTCCCCAGTCGAGCCACAGGCAGCGGCTCAGATCCGAGGCCCCGTCGGCATCCGCTTGAACGAGTGAATCAGGGTCTGCGGTGAACTGCACCCCATCGAAGTCGCCGACGAAATACTGCCCTCCGGAGCCGCCGGCCACGGCACCCGGGTTGATATTGACCACGAGGACCCACTTGACGCTGTCCGGGTCTCCGTCGACGGGGAGCGGGAACAGGTCGGGGCATTCCCATTCGCCTCCTGTGGCGTTTGCAGGGCCGAAGGTGCTCAGGTATTCCCAATCCTTGAGGTCGGCCGAGCGGTACAGCACAACCTGCTGATGCCGGGCCTCCACCGCCACCATGACCCAGCAGGAACCGGCCGGTCCCTCGTAGCGGAATACCTTGGGATCCCGGAAATGGGCCGAGCCGCGGCCAAGCACCGGATTGCCTGCGTATTTGTTCCACGTCATGCCGGCGTCCGTGGAGAACGCGAGAGACTGGGCTTGTGTCCCTTGGTGCACCGAGCCTTCCTTGAAGGCGCTCGTGTAGATGGCCACCAGGGCCGGGTCTTCCATCGTGCCGAATCCCGACGTATTTCCGTGGTCCACCACGATGCTGCCTGAAAAGATGTCTTCTTCATCGTCGCAGGCGATGGCAACCGGGTGTTCGGTCCAGTGCACAAGGTCGGTTGAAGTGGCATGTCCCCAGGACATGTTGCCCCAGACGTTTCCGAAGGGGTTGTTTTGGTAGAAGAGGTGGTAGACGCCCTGGTGCCACACGAGTCCGTTGGGGTCGTTCAGCCACGTGTCCTTGGCTGTGTAGTGAAGTATCGGCCGGAAGTCGGGAGCGGTTTCTTCGGCGGGGCCGGCACGGTGCGTTGTTGTTTCAGTCATCGGAGCTCTTTCGGGACGTCCGGGCCAGCTCCTGCGAGCGGATCAGTTCTGCCCGTGTCGGCGGGTTCGCCCCGTGCCGTCCAACCGTTATGGCCGCGGCGAGCGAGGCGGCTGTTCCCACGCGTGTGAGTTTGCCGTAGCCGAAATCGTCCTCGGGGTCCTCGATCAGGCCAGCGATAAGCGAGGACATGTAGGAGTCACCTGCGCCGACGGTATCTTTGACGACCACTGGTGGTGCCGGCACTTCGATCTCGGCGGCATTCGACCGCAGATAGGACCCGGATGCGCCATCCGTGATGATTGCCAGTTCTGTCCCGAGATCAAGCAGCCGCCGCGCGACGTCGTGAGGAGGCGTGCGCGGGTAGAGCCACTGGGCATCATCCGCACTGAGCTTCACAACGGTAGCCAGGGCAACTGTGTGTTCGAAGGTCCTGAGCGCTTCAGCGTGGCTGTGGAGCAGTGTGGGGCGGATGTTGGGGTCGTACGTGATCAAGCAGCGGCCGGAGAAGAGCTCCAGCAAGGACCGGACCTGGGTTGCTCCGGGCTCCATGAAGGCGGCCAGAGACCCCGTGTGCAGCACCTTCGGGAGGAAAGTGGGGCTTATTTGGGGCAGGTTCCATTCGAAGTCGAATTCGTATTCTGCGGAACCGTTGCTGTCCAGAAGCGCCCTGGCAGTGGATGTGCGGTTGAGGTGTTCGGCTCCCGGAAGCAGGCGTACTCCCGCTGTGTCCAGGTGTCGTTGGATGCTCCTGCTGCGTTCATCGCTGCCCAGTGCGGTGAGAAATGCGGTGCTGACGCCCAGGCGACCGAGTCCGTAAGCGACGTTCATCCCTGATCCGCCTGGAAACTCGACGGGCCCTCCCGCGGTGTCAATGATGTCGATTATCGCCTCTCCGACGACGACGACGACGTCTGTTTCAGGGCAGGGGGGAACTGGGGAGCTGTGCATTCGAGGTCCTTAGTAAGTAGGGCGCGTCCGCTAGTGGACGCGCTCGAGGTCAGGTGTTGGCGCGTGGAGGTGAATCCGGTGCTGCTCTGGTCGAAGTGCCCTTGTGTTTGGGGGAGGCGACGGACTTGCGTAGAACCATGGGACAGGGCAGGACAGTCGGGTGAGCGGCGAACAGCTGCAGGTCAGTTTTTCCCTCGATGGCGTCGATCAGGTTTTCGGTTGCCCATGCGCCCATTTCGTAGTGGGGCAGGGCGACAGTTGTCAGGGCGGGGTAGAGGTTTTCGGCGATAAGTTGTTGGTTGTCGAAACCGACGAAGGAAATGTCGTCCGGAATGCTAAGACCAAGTTCGCCGGCGGCCCGGTAGGCGCCCATGGCCATGCGGTCGTTGTAGCAGAACACGGCCGTGGGCCGGTCCTTCTGCTTCAAGAGGCGGAGGGCTGCCTCGTAGCCGCCGGGCACCTCCGAATGCTCGGACTGGACCAGTTCTTCGTGGAACGTCAGCCCGGCATCTGCCAGCGTGTCTTTGAAGGCCGTCAGCCGGGAGTGAGTTGCCGGCACGTCGTCGGTGTTATTGAGCATGCCGATCCGGGTGTGCCCGGCGTCGATCAGGGTTTGCACGGCCGACCGTGCGCCGCCCACTTCGTCGGGGATGACGGAGGAAACAGTGTTGCTGATGTCTTCGGAGTCCACCAGGACTGCCGGCAGTCCGGCCAGGTTTTTGGGGACAGCCAGCTTCCGGTGATACATCGTGGCGTACAGGATGCCGTCCACCTGCCGGTCCAGCAAATCCGCCACCTGGCTTTCCTTGGAATCCTGGGAGCTGGTGCTGGTGGAGTTGATGATCATGATGCGGTACCCGCGGGCCCGCGCCGTTTCCTCGGCCCCGAGGATGATCCTGCCTGCGTGCGGGGTGGTGGCGATTTCCTCGCTGATGAACCCGATCATCCCGGAGCGCTGAGTGCGCAGGGCCTGGGCGAGCCGGTTGGGCCCGTACCCCAGCCGTTGGGCCGCTTCGTGGACCCGTTCCCTCGTTTCTGCGCCCACCCGGGCATAGGCAACGTCATTGAGGACGTGGGAGACGGTCGTGACAGAGACCCCGGCCGCGGCCGCCACGTCCTTGATACCGACTGATCTATTGGTCATTTGGTCTCCCACGTCCTTATGTTGTTGCTGATTCTACGTGCGGGCCGCGAGTGCATGGGGTGCCTGGAAACCGACAGTGGGTGTGGCCCTCAAGGCGTTAACAGTCCTGTCGGCGATAACTTGGGCGTCACTTCCGGAATCAAGGATCGTATTCCGGGCTGATGCGGCATCGACCATCACGGCAGTAACGGCGAGGCCGTCAGAAGCCCCGGTCGTCAACAGAGCGTCCACCTGAGCCGAGAAGCAGGAATCACTTGACTTGGAGCGAACGTCCATTGCCACCACATGGTTGTTGGAGACGAAGTTGCCCACCCCCTCTTCCAGCCGGATGATGACAGGCGCCGCACCTGCAGGCCGGATGCTCTCTGAGTCGACGACCTCGGAGAAGTGGTTGCCGATGACAGAGTTGTTGCTGCCGCTGACACAAAGAAGCCCGTAGAGGTCGTCCAGTCCGTTGTCGACTCCCAGGAAGGGCGTCCAGGGCTCATGGTCGCGCAGGAAGTGGTTCGTGGCCACGAGGTTTTCTGAACTGTTCGCTGCCAGAACCACCATCCCGGGGTAGAACGAATGCAAACGGTTATTGGTGACGCTTGAACGCGTGACACCTACGAAATGGACGCTGCTCGCGCCACGGGGGAAGACGTTGTTAGCGGTTACCAGGAGCCCGCCGTGGTTCTCGGCGTAGATTGAGTGACCTTTGAAGCCTGCTCCGACCAGGTTGTCGGTGATCTTTGATGCCTGCCCCCACCCGCGCAGCTCGATGCAACTGCCGCATTCAGCGATGAAGTTGTCGTGAATGGAAAGCGCGTCCGCGTTGTAGATGGTGAGGGCGTTCTCAAGGTAGACGAACCCCATGCCGGTTATGCGGAATGAGTCATTCGCGTTCGCAACATAGATACCGGTCTTGCCGTTGACGTAGGTATTTTCCGGATGCATTCCCGGGCCATCCGGGTCGAAGTGCAAACCGTCGATGCAGAAATTGGAGAACTCCACCGAGCTGATCCGCGGACTCCCGCTCCGCTCAATGTAGAAGGCGGCTCCCTTGGATTCCTCCCCGTCTCCGGCGGGGGGAATGTCGACGATAATCCGGCTCCCACCGGGCCACAGCTCATGCAGGTCGGGCCATTCGTCTTCAGGAACGTTGTACCGGATGCTGGACGACGTAAACCCGTGTCCCGCGCCATGGATCCTGAGGAAGCTGATGTCGATCAAGACCTGCGTACGAAGGTGGTAGTCCCCGGGCGGAATGTAGATCACCGCACCTGGCTTCCCTCCGTTGTTCGCATTGGTGACCGTCTGCCGGCACTTGACGTCAGCGATGATGCTGTTGATGACTTCACCGACGTCCTCGGACGGATTGCCGACGGGCCACGTGGTCACGTCGTAGTAGTTGTTGCTTGACACAGGTTCTTCCCTTTGTGTTGTGGTGTCTCAGCCCTTGACGGCGCCGAGCGTCATGCCTGCGACGATCTTGCGCTGCAAGAGAAGTGTGAGGAGGATGACCGGGATCGAGTAGACGGCGGCCAGTGCCGTCATGGATCCCCAGTCGAGGCCGAACTGGGTCTGGAAATTCGCGATGACAACCGGGGTGGTCTGGGAGCGGATCGCGGTCATGAGGAGGGCGAAGAGGAACTCGTTCCAGGAGGCCAGGAAGGCGAAGATCGCGGTGACCGCGATGCCGCCGGAGACCACCGGGATGACCACCCGCCACAGGGCGCCGAGCCTGCTGCAGCCATCCACAGTGGCCGCTTCCTCCAGGTCCCTGGGCACGGCTTCGAAGAAGCTGGACATCAGCCAGATGGACAGCGGCAGCGAGATGGTGGTGTGGGCGATGGAGAGCGCAATCGGGGTGTCCGAAAGTCCCACGGAGGACATCATCGATGCCAGCGGAATGCCGATGGCTACAGGCGGCACCATGCGGGTGACCAGTGCGGCCATGATGAACACCCGGCCACTCGGCGTCTTGTAGCGGGTGATCCCATACGCCGCGGGAACCGCCAGGATCAGGGACAGCAGGGTGCTGATGATGGCGGTCTGCGCGCTGTTGATGAACGACGCCAGCACTCCACTGCGGCCCAAGGCGTTCACGTAGTTCTCCAGCGTCCATTCCCTGGGAAGAATGGTGGGCGGAACGGCGATGGTGTCGATCGGGGTCTTGAAGGATGTGAACAGCAGGTACAGGAACGGGAATCCGTACAGCACCATGGCGACGGCCAGCAGGATCCAGAGAATGATCCGGGTACTGCGCTTTCCAGCCTCGAGGCCTTCGGCGTGGTGCCGGCGGGGGCGGCGGTTGTTGCCTGCCGCCGTCGTCTGAGCCTCCTGGCTGTTGTTCGGTGCGGGAGGCACGACGCCGGCGGGCCGGGGACGGTGGGCCACCTCCCCGGCGGCGTTTCCGCCGGTGGTTCCTCCGCCCGTCGGGCGCGTCTCGGCGATGCTCATCAGTTGTCCTTTCCTGGCCGCCAGATGGTGGTCACCGCGAAGAACGCGACGGCGAGCATCGCCAGCAGGTAGATGGTTCCCATGGCGCTGGCCAGGCCAGGATCGCCGAATCGGATCATAGTCCGGTAGATCAGCAGGCTCATGGTTTCGGAGGCGGACTGGGGTCCGCCGTTGGTCTGGATCAGAATGGTGTCGAAAGCCCTGGCGGCATCGATCCCGCGGACCACCAGTGCCACGGCGATGACCGGCCGGAGCAGCGGCAGGATGATCCGGAACAGCAGCGCGGGGGCCCTGGCGCCGTCGAGGCGGGCAGCCTCAATGAGGTCGCCGGGGATGTTCTGGAGTCCGGCGAACAGCACCAGGCACATGAAGGACGTGGTGAGCCAGATATCGGGAACGGCAACGGAGAACAACACGATGTCCGGGTTGGAGAGCCAGCCGATCTGGTTGGGGTTTTGCAGGATGCCGGCCTGGTGAAGGAGGGTGCCGATCAGGCCGAAGTTGTCGATCATCAGGAACTTCCACAGCAGCCCGGCGACGATCGGCGCGATCATCAGCGGGTACAGGAAGACGGTCCTCCAGATCTGGGACTTCTTGCCCAAGGTGGTGAACAGGAGCGCCATGCCCAGGCCAAGGGCGAACTCGAGGGTCACCACCACCACGGTGTAGGCGAGGGTCCGCCAGCCGGCCCCGATGAAGTCCTCGGAAGCGAAGGCCCGCACGTAGTTGTCCAGGCCGACGAAGTCGCGGGAACCGCCGACGATTGGGGAGATTTTGAAGAAGCTGTCCGCGATGAGGCGGAACAGCGGGTAGGCGACAAAAACTGCCAGGAACAAGGCCGCGGGGGTCATCAGATACAGGGCGAAGCGGCGATCATTGATACGCACGGGATACTCTTCCGCTGGTTGGGTCCGCGGCCGGCACCCCTTCTGCTGTCAGTGCAGCATCAGGCGGTGCCAGCCGCGAAGTCTTACTTGACGAGGGCCTGGATCTTGGTCTTGGCCTCAGCCAGGAGGGCCGCGCTGTCCCCTCCGGCCACTGCCTTCTGCAGCGTCGGGACCAGGACGGCGTCAACAATCTGTTGCCACTTCGCCGTTGCCGGGCGGGTTGCCGTGGCCTCGCCGTTGAGCGTTTCGATCAACGGCCTGAAGCTCTCATAACCGGGCTTGTCCTGGTACTTCTCGAAGGCCGAGATGCGGGCCGCGAGGCCCAGTTTGGACTCGATACCCAGATCGTTGTGGTCGTAGGCGCACTTGATGAACTTCTTGGCGGCGTCTGCGTTCTTCGTCGCCTTGGGGACGGAGAGGTACCACGGTCCGGGGACACCGGCGACGCCGGCGGATCCGCCGATCATGGGCGCCGCGCCCACCTTGCCGTAGACCGCGGCGTCGGCGGGGATCTGGCGGTAGGCATGGGCCCAGAACTTGGTCATCGCGGTCTTGCCCTGGTTGAAGAGGTTCTGCGCGGCGGCCCAGTCAACCTGCGCGGCTCCGGACGGCGCGGACTTCACAAGGCTCGTGTAGAAGTCGAGGGCTTCCTTGTGGGCCGCGTTGTCGACCACGACGTTGTTCTGGTCGTCCAGGACCATCGGGGACCCGGCCTGGAGAACATGGGCCAGCCATTCGGTTTCGACGGCGCCCTTCACGTCGGTGCCGTACATGCCGTCCTTGGTGAAGAACTCAGAGATGTCCTGGTACTGCTTCCAGGTGGTGGGGGCTGCCAGTTCGTAGCCGTACTTTGCCTTGAAGTCGGCCTTGTTTTTGGCGTCCTCGAAGAGGTCCTTGCGGTACAGGATGATTTCGGCATTGGTCCAGGCGGGCATGCCGATGAAGTGGCCATCAACGTTGGCTTCCTTGACCAGTGCGGGGAAGATGTCCTTCTTGGCCTCATCAGTGAAGAGCTCGTCGATGGGCTGGACCGCATCCTTGAAGCTGGGGAGCCAGACGGAGTCCAGAGCGGCGACGTCGAAGGAGACGGTACCGGAGGAGAATTCGCTGGAAAGCCTGTTAAACAGGCCGTCGTAGGGCAGTTCGACGAAGTTGACGTCGAGGCCGGTGTCCTTTTTGCAGGCCTCAGCAACGCCGGCGAGCTCGGCGTGCCCGCCGGCTTCGACGAGGACGTTGACGGAGCTTGCGGCGCTGCCGGACGACGCCGGACCCCCAGCGCCGCATGCTGTGGCGGTCAGGGCCACGGCCGTGCAAAGGCCGCCAATGGTGGCGAGCCTGGAGATGGTCTTTCGAGTGGACATCGCTGTCGACTTTCTCTCGGAACGGGATGGCAAGAATGTTTGCGGGGTGAAGAATGCTTGCGGGGTGAAGAATCGTTTTGCCAAAACGACTTGGCATCACCCTAAAGGTGGCCCTCCGGGCGTGTCAAGCGTCACAATGCAGATAATTTAGGTCCTTGACGCATGGGCTGGCGCAGCCCTAGAGTCAACGTCGCAGGCAGATAAATCGTTTTGGCACACCTTGGCTGATTTGGCAGGTTTTGGCATCCGCCGTGTCCATCCTTTTACCGCCCGATGGCGCGCCCCCATACGCCGGCAGAGCACCCTTAGCGAACCCCTTCCAACCACGCACGGCGCAGTTGTGGCCACCATTCAAAGGAGAAGGTATGAAACCGGCTCCGGACGTCAGCCGCCGGAAGGTTCTTGACCGCATGGCTTGAAAGCATGACGGTAACCCCTGAATCAGGCCACCGACTGGGGCTGTTCTGCGCCCGGTTCCGATGAACCGCGGCGCTACTCCTTGGGCATGATGATCCACAAGGCGATGTAGACCAGTTCCCCCACGCCGAACAGGCCGAACAGCACAAAGCCGATGCGGACGAGGGCTTTTGAAACGCCGAACCGGGCTGCGAGGCCGGCGCAGACGCCGGCGATCATTTTGCCATTCCTGGGCCGTACCAATGCTGCGCTCATGCGGCCACAGTACCAGCCGGTCTCCGGGCCTGGTCCAGAGTCCCTTGGCCCCCTGTCCAGGTGATGACGGACTAGTCCTGGTGCAGCTGGACGTAGTTCCCGCAGCCGTCGTCCAGCACCACCGAAATTCCCGTGGGCCCGTCTGCCGGTTCGCCCTGGAAGATGACGCCGAGGGCGGCCAGCCGCTTGTACTCGGCCCGGACATCGGGAACGCCGAAGACGATTGCCGGCAGCCCGGCGTCGTGCAGGCCGTTCATGTAGGTCGCAGCAATGGGATTGTCGCTGGGCTCCAGCAGGAGCCCCACGGATCCCGAACTGCCTCCAACGGAACCGGGGTCCTTCACGATGTACAGGTTGTATTCGGGCATGGCCATCAGCGTTTCAAAACCCAGCGTCTCCGTGTAGAAGTGGTGGGCCGCCGCCGGATCCTTGACGTGGATGCTGCACATTTTTAGTCGCATGGAGCCTAGGCTACCGGTGCGGGGCCCGGCCGGGAACGGTGCCGGGAGGCCGGCTTCTGCCAGATCCCACCAGGGTCCGCCCATTGACGCACCCGCGCGGCGGGATTCCAATTGAAGTAGTGGAACCAGCCAGCCCGGGCAGGTTCCGTGGGAGGTGGAACGGTGTCTGTCATCACGGAATCGGTCCCTATGGGGCCCTTACAGCTAGCAGTCTGTGCCGCCGTCGTGGTGTGCGGCGTGGCCGGCGCCGTCTATTCGGCGCGGTACCACGCCAGGCGCGACGCCGGGCAAATGACCGACGCCGTCTTCTGGGACGGCTTCGCCGGACTGGTGGTGGTGTTCCCTGCTGTCCTCATACCCTTCCTGGCCTCGCCGTGGCTGGGCCTCGGCGCGGGACTCCTTGCCACCGCCACCGCCGTGGCCGCATATGTGTGGAGTCCCCGCCTGATGGCACGGCAGGAAGCGCGGCTCCACGATGCAGCCGCACAGGCGGAGATCGAAGCCGCGGCCGCACGGCACCGCACAGTGCTGAGTAGATGGCAGCGCTATGAGCTGGATCCCGCGTGCTGCATCGACTACCCCGACATGACAGATGTGCGCCGGCCGGAAACGGCGGCGCTGATCAAGGCCATGCGGGAGGCCGAACAGCTCCGGGCAGTCGAGCCCGCCAGCTACGTTCCCGCCGTCACCCGGCTGGAACATGCCCTGGGCCGGGCGGAAGCCGCAGCGGGCGTGCGGGCGCGCTAAACGGCCCGCGACGTTAACTGGTGTGTCGGGACCATTGGAAAGGCCGGAAGCGGCGGCGGTAGCATCCCATAATGGAGCCTTTAGTCACGGACACACGAGACCAGCACGGCAGGTTGCGATCGGACCGGGGAGTCTGGCGGCAGGCAACGACCCTCGAAGCGGCCGGAGAACTGACTGCGCGGTGGCTCGAATCCCACAGCGAATACCAGCCTGGAACATTTGCACCCAGCATCGACGAGGAGACGCGGCCCATCGCCGCCGAACTGGCGGAGATCAACAGGAACGGCCTCTTCACCAAGGAATCCCAGCCGGGAATGCGCGGCGATGCCGGCCATTCCCAGAGGCAATATGTGACCGGCTTCTGCAGCGCCGAGGCCGCAGCCGAACTCGTGGCCCTGTCCACCAGGTCCGAACTCATCACCATTGGCCACGCCCCGGGCGAGGTCAGCGCGGCCGCCGTCCCGGTAACTTTCGACGGCGGTGCGGTGGTCACCGTCCTCGGGTCCAGTGAGAACCCGGTGGACGAAGACGCACTCCGCGACTGGTCCGAGGAAACCAACGACGCACTCGCCCTGCTCCTCGCCGATTCCTGGTACGTGGAAGTCCTGGATCCGGTGTGGGGCCGGAACGACGTGCTGTTGCCGGAGGTGCTGGCGGCCCTCCGGCAACTGCAGTGAGGACTACAGGTCCACCGTGCCGCTTTCGCCGACGCTCATGCGGCTGTTCGTCACCTTCGACTTGACCCACTGAAGTACCGTGGCGGCCCGGCCGCCAGGGCTGGTCCAGTATTCAGCGGAGTCGGAATCAACGCGCAGGAGCACAACCTCAGGCGTGTCCGGACCGTCGGGGAACCAGGCCTCGACCACCTGGTTCCACATGTCGTGGATCTTCTGCCTGTCGGTGACGATTTCCGCAGTGCCGGCCACGGACACCCATTCGGTGTTCTTGCCGAAGGCCACGTTCACCCGCGGATCGGCGCGGACATGCGCCACCTGGGAAGTTTCCGACGACGTGAAGAACCACATGTCGCCGTCGTCCTTGACTTCCTGGACGGCCAGCGGGCGGCTGACCAGCGCGCCTGCTTCGTTGATGGTGGTCAGCATCCCGATGTGGGAATCGTTGATGATCTTCGTGACTTTGCTGATGTTCTCAGTGTCAGACATGCATTCACCTCGTTCGTGTCGAACGGGGAAGTTCCCCGCCAGCCCAGCCTATTAGTAAGTTTGCTTACTTTCAACGATGGTCCGGAGCTTTGGGGCCCCAGTGGCCCGCGGCTCAGATTCCCCGCGCCAGGACCTGGCCTTTGAAGAACTCCGGGCGGAGCCTGGACATCACCAGCATCAGCACGACGCCCAGCAGGATCACGCCCATGCCCAGGATGAACACCAGGCCCACCCCGCCCACGGAGGAGCCGGAGCCGTAGGCGGGATCCATGGAGTCATAGGCTGTCTTGAAGAACATGACCAGAAGGATGACCCCGCCCAGGAGCGGCGCCAGGAATTTGAAGAAGAACGCGTGGACTCCGCTGAAGGCCTGGGCGCGGAAGAACCAGACGCAGGCCAGGGCCGTGATGCCGTAGTAGAAGCAGATCATCATGCCCAGCGCGGTGATGGTGTCCCACAGCGCGTTCTCGGAGGTGGTCCGGGTAATGACGTAGAACGCTGCAGCGGCGATGGCTGCGGCAATGGTGGCATAGCTCGGGGATTTGTAGGTGGGGCTGATCCGCCCGAACTTGGCCGGTAATGCCTTGTAGTGGCCCATGGAGAGAAGCGTCCGGGCGGGCGAGACAAACGTGGACTGTAGGGAAGCCGCTGAGCTGCTCAGGATGGCCAGCGACATCAGGATGGCGAACGGACCCATGACCGGTCCGGCGAGGACGGCGAAGATGCTGCCCTGGTTGTCGGGGTTGCCCGCGCCCAGGCCGGTGTCGCCGATGCCGGCGAATGCCAGGGTGGAGAGCGCCACGGTCATGTAGATGATCACGATGACCAGGACGGTGACGGTCGCAGCACGGCCGGGCGTCTTTTCCGGGTTCCGGGTTTCCTCGTTCATGGTGAGCGTGACGTCCCACCCCCAGTAGATGAAGATCGACAGGGACACCCCGGCGGCGAAGGAAGAGAAGGAGTCCACGGCGAACGGGTTGAACCAGTCGGGCGAGATGGCCGTGGCATCGAAGGCCGAACCGTTGGCAACATGGCTGAACGCAGCTACCGCAAACCAGCCGAGCACCAGGAGCTGGAACGCCACCAGCACATACTGGACGCCCTTGGTGGTCTCCATGCCGCGGTAGGAAATCCAGCACGCCAGCGCAATGAACACCAGCGTGGTGGCGATATTGAGCGGCAGGTTCTTGCTCAGCTCGCCCAGTTCCGGATTGCTGAAGAGCTGGGCCAGCATGAGGTAGAAGAAATCGACGGCAACGGCGGCCAGGTTGGATAGCACGATGATGGTGGCCGCAATCAGCCCCCAGCCGCCCATCCAGCCAATCCACGGCCCGAATGCCCGCGATGCCCAGGTGAAGGAGGTGCCGGCGTCGGGCATGGCGTTGTTGAGTTCGCGGTAGCCGAACGCCACGAGAAGCATGGGAATGAATCCCACCAGGAAGATGGCCGGCAGGTGGACGCCGACCTCGGACACTGTCGGCCCGAGCGCTGCGGTGAGGGTGTAGGCCGGGGCGATGCAGGAGACGCCGATGACGACTGCGCCGATCAGCCCTACCGATCCCGCCTTCAGGCCTTTGGCACTAATGCCCTTGTGGTCGGACTGCGACGTCGCGGACGTCGCGTGCTCAGTAGTCATGATGGTGCCTCTCCGGAGGTTTCATTCGACGTTGAATGGGTTCTTTGCTTCAGTGCGTAGTCGCTCGGGACCACGATCATGGGCACGGGCAGGGCGCGGAGGATGCGATTTGCGGTGGTGCCCAGGAAGATGGACCGGCTCCTGGCCAGCCGGCTGGATCCGATCACCAGGACTTCGCCGTCCTCCCAGTCGAGCCGGTCCACGGCTTCCTCGATGCTTCCGCCCTGTGCCACAACGACTTCTGTCTTCGTAGCCGGCCGGGAGCCCGCTTCGCCGCCGGGAAGAGCGGCCGACACGCGGTCGCCGGCATGGCTCCGGGCCGCTTCGGCGACCTCCGGCGACTCGCCGTCGTCGAGGGTCAAGAGGGACACCACCCGCAGGGGCACATCACGGTTTGATGCCATGGAAACGGCGTAGTCGAGCAACTCATCGGCACCGGGGCGGGCGCCGAGTCCGCAGCTGACCCGGGTCAGGGCTTCCCTGCGGTGGTATCCGTGGGGTGCCAGGGCCACCGGGACGGTGGCTGCGTGGAGCAGCGCCCCGGCCACGGATCCGATCGTGAACCGTTTAAACAGGCCGTTGCTCGTGGCCCCGATGATCAGCATGTCCGCCTGGAATTCCTCGCACGCATCCATCAGGGTCTGCGCATCCGACTCACCGCTGCGAACGTGCCCTTCCGCCGGGACATCGGCCGGGACCAGCGCCAGCGCCTCGTCGAGCCACGTCCGGGCCTGCTCATGGAGCAGGGTTTCGAATCCGACCTTCGGCGCATGGGCCGCGCTGAACGGCGACACCTCAGGGATGGCCACCACAAGGTCCAGCGTGGCCCCGCGGCCTCGGGCCAGTGACACGGCCAGATTTACGGCATCATGGCCCCTGGCATTTGCTGAATACCCCACTACATAGCGCATCTGGCCGTTCCTCTCTGAACTGTCGGTGTATTCCTACTGCGTGACTGAAGCGCGGTGGGCGACGGCGGCAACCCGTGCGGCGGTCATCTGACCCATCCGGATGGCGCCGTCGACGTGCTGGTATCCCTCGGCCGCCAGGTCGGAGGAGCTCCAGTAGATAGGTCCCACAGGCTGATGCTGGTCCTTGCCGTACCGGTGCAGGCCGCCGAGGTCGTAGCTGGAGGCATAGGCGCCGCGCGTCCATTCCTCGGCGCCCCAGTCGGACTCGTAGTACACCTCGGGCTCCAGTGCCTTGTCGCCCAGGAAGGCCGCGATGGATTCCAGGATGGTGCGCTTGCGCTCTTCGGCGCTCAACTCAAAGACGGCGTCGGCTTTCTCGTCCGAGACGAAACCCACCAGCGTGCCGCGGGAGTCCCCGTGGTTGGTGTTGTCGTAGACCTCCTGCACCAGCGAGCCGGCGCTGAAGCAGGTGCCAGAGAGGCCCTCCTCGCGCCAGAACGGGGTCTTGTAGACGGCGTGCACCTTGATGACCAAGCCCAATGACTGGTGCTGGTGCATCTGGTGCTGGCGGCGCGGCAGCGGCGGATTGAAGGAGACCCGCGAATACAGGTTGGGCGGCACCGCCATGATCACGTAGCGGGCATTCACCGTGGCCCGCTCCGACACCACAGTGACGCGCGGGCCGCCGTCGCGCTCTTCCGTCCAGTTAATCGTGCGCACCGGGCTGTTAAGAACGACGTCGTCACCCAGTTCGCGTGCCTGCAGCAGCGAAACCTGCTGCATGCCGCCCACAACGCGCTTGTCCAGGATGAAGTCCTCATCCGTCAGGTGGCTGAAGGAGCCGGCGGAGGCGGCCATCAGGACAGCCTGCAGCGCGGAGAATGCGTGCGCGGGTTTGGTCAGCATGCCGCCGGCGATGAACAGGCCGATGTTGTTGCACGCCTCCTCATCCGGGGAGTTCTGGCGGAGCCAGTGGTGGAAGGAAATGGTGTCCAGCTCCCGGGCCTTGGGATGCGCCCAGGGCTCGGTGGGTCCGATTTCCGCCGCCAGCCCGTCCAGCACGCCGATCAGCTTGTCCATTTCCGCTGCCGTGGTGTCGCTGACCGGGAAGGAGTCACCGGTGTAGCGGGTCTTCGTGCCATCGGCGCCGATGTAGATCGACTCGCCTTCGCGGTAGCGGGAGTACGTTTCCAGGCCCAGCTCGTCGAGGAGTTCCAGCAGCACGGTCTGGTCCGGCGAGACCCACTGGCCGCCGATTTCCAGCATGGCGCCGTCAATGGTGTCCGTCCAGGTGCGGCCGCCCACCCGGTCCCGCGCTTCCAGCACGACGACGCTGAGGCCTGCTTTTTTCAGTTGGCGGGCCGCGGTAAGTCCCGAGGGGCCAGCGCCTACGACGACGACGTCGCGGTCAAGTTCCAGCATGATGTCCTCTCCGTGGCCGCGGGAGTGATGCGCGCCACTAAATGAATGTCGTTCATTTAGGAAAACTATAGCGGTTCCGTCGCCGTCGCGGAAGGGGTCAATGGAATAATGCTGGGGACCCCGCCAGCAGAAAGGCCGACGATGCCGGCAGCCGCCCGCCAGAACACCCAACCCTCCGCAGACTCGCGCGAAGCAGCGGCTCAGCCGAAGCGCCGCGCGGGCCGGCCGGCCTCGGCGGTGCTAGACCAGGCCGTGATCACCGCGGCAGCGTTGCGGCTGATCGAAAAGAGCGGCTATGCCGGGCTCACCATGGCCGCCCTGGCCCGCTCGCTGCACGTGGCGCCGTCGGCCCTATACAACCACGTGACGTCCAAACGGGACGTCCTGGTTCTCGTGGAAGACCACCTGGCCGCACTGGTGGATGTGTCCGCTTTCGGCCGGGAAGACTGGGATGAAGCCCTGCGCCGATGGGCATGGAGCTACCGGGACGTTTTTTCCAAGCACACGCCGCTCATCCCGGTGATCGCGGTCCTGCCAGTCACGGACGCGCCCCAGACCCTGGCCATGTACGAGACGGTCAGCGAAGGGCTGCGGGAGGCCGGCTTCCCTGAGGAACGGATCATCTCCTCGATCGTGGCGCTCGAGTCCTTCATTTTCGGCTCGGCCTTCGACGTCACGGCTCCGGCGGACATCTTCGATCCGGGCAGCATGGCGGAATCCACGCCCAATTTCACGGCCGCGGTGCAGAGCCTCGCCGAACAAGGCCACGAAAAGCCCGCTGACATCGCCTTCAGCCTGGGCCTGGAGGCATTGATTTCGGGGCTCGGGGCGCTGCGGAACTAGGAATGTTCACTTTTGACCAGCTGGCAGGGTTCATTGCCGTCGCGGAAGAACTTCACTTCGGCCGGGCCGCAGAACGGCTCAACATGACCCAACCGCCCCTGAGCCGCCAGATCCAGAAGCTTGAAAAGACCGTGGGCGCGGAGCTGCTGGAACGCGACAACCGGAAGGTCCGCCTGACGGCCGCGGGCAGGGCTTTCCTGGAGGAAGCCCGGCGGCTCATGGCACTGGCCGATCGTGCGCCCCTCACGGCACAACGAATCGCGTCCGGCAGCTCCGGCCTGATACGGATCGGCTTTACGGCGGCCAGCGGCTTCAGCATCCTGGGCCCGCTCCTGGAGAAGATTTCGGCAGGGCTGCCCGGCGTGGATATCGACCTGCAGGAACTCGTGACGGGTGAGCAGGTCGCCGGGCTGCAATCCGGCGAGCTCGACCTCGGCCTTGCCCGGCCTCCAATCAACAGGGACATTTTTGCTTCGCATGTGCTTCAACGCGAGACGATGGTGCTTGCTGCGCCGTCCGGGCACCCCCTGACGGAACTCAACCGGCCCGCCAGGGAGGACGACCTCAAGGACGTGCCCCTCATCATGCATTCACCCGGCGAGGCCAGCTATTTCTACGACCTTGCGGTCAGGATGCTCCAAATCCAGCATGCCAACGTGGTTCACACGGTCAGCCAGATCCTCACTATGGTGTCCCTGGTTGCGGCGAAGCGCGGAGTAGCCCTGGTCCCCCGATCCACTTCCCTTCTTGGCGTTCAGGGCGTCGAGTTCGTGCCGCTGGAAGGCAGTGCGAACTATCCGGTGGAGCTGCACGCCGTCTGGAACCGCAGTATCACCAACCCCGCCCTGTCCCAGACCCTGGAAGTCCTGGGGTACCAGGACGATTGAGTCGGGCTGCCCCGGGACGGGTGGCCGGTAAGCGATACCTTGAAAGCATCAAAGGATACAAAAACAGCCTTGGACAGGCATCACACGGCTCCCTAGGCTGAAGGGGAAGACATCACCTGCCGCACCGCTGCGGCGCCGACATGGAGGACAATCGTGGCCAAACACTCACCCCAGGAACTCGCCAGTGTTCTCAAAGACGGGTTGCTCTCGTTCCCGGTGACCTCGTTCGATTCGCAGCTCCGGTTCGACGAGGAAAACTACCGCAAGCACCTTGCCTGGCAGGCCAGCTACCCGGTGGCCGGGCTCTTCGCCGCCGGCGGCACGGGCGAAGGCTTCTCCCTCACGCCGGCTGAATCCGCCCGCGTCGTCCGCGCCGCCGTCGAAGAAGTCGGCAGCATAGTCCCCGTCCTGGCGTCAGCCGGCGGTTCCACGGCCCAGGCCATCGAAAACGCCCAGGCCGCCGAAGCGGCTGGTGCGGAGGGCATCCTGCTGCTGCCGCCGTACCTGACGGAAGCGGACCAGGGCGGCCTGATCGACCATGTCAGTGCCGTCTGCCGTTCCACGTCGCTCGGTGTCATCATCTACAACCGCGCCAACGCGATCTACAAGGACACCACCGTGGCCACCCTGGCCGACCGGCACGAAAACCTGATCGGGTTCAAGGACGGCGTGGGCGACCTCGAACACGACGCCCGCGTCTACGCCAAGCTCGGCGACCGCCTCTTCTACCTCGGCGGCCTCCCGACGGCTGAGACTTTCGCACTGCCGCTGTTGCAGCTGGGAATGAGCACCTACTCCAGCGCCATGTACAACTTCGTCCCGCAGTTCGCCCTGGACTTCTACCAGGACGTGCGCAACCACGACCGCGTGGCCGTCAACAAGAAGCTCAACGACTTCGTCATCCCTTACCTGGATATCCGCGACCGGGTCAAGGGATACTCCGTTTCCATCGTCAAGGGCGGACTGGATGCCATCGGACGCTCTGCCGGCGGCGTCCGTCCCCCGCTGCAGAACCTGGCCCCGCAAGACCTGGCAGACCTCAAAGCGCTCATCGCCACCGTCTCCTGATCCACTGTCTCCTAGAAGTAACCACCATGACACTCACCGGACATTCCCTGATCGCCGGGCAGGCCGTCGCCGGCGAAGGCAAGACTGCCTTTGGCTTCAACCCCGCAAGCAACGAACAGCTTGACCCCGCCTACACCCTGCTTACCGAGGACCAGCTCAAGGCAGCCACCGCCGCGGCCGCCGACGCCTACCCGTCCTTCAGCACCCTCGATCCCGAGACGCACGCCGGCTTCCTGGAAGCCATTGCGGACAACATCGAGGCCATCGGTGACGAACTGATCATCCGGGCAGGCCAGGAGACCGGCCTGCCCGCGGCCCGGCTGCAGGGCGAACGCGCCCGCACCACCGGCCAGCTCCGCCTGTTCGCCACGGTGGTCAGGCAGGGCGATTTCCGCGGCGTCCGCATCGATCCGGCTTTGCCGGAGCGCACGCCGCTCCCCCGCGTCGACATCCGCCAGCGCCAGATTCCGCTGGGACCGGTGGCCGTCTTCGGCGCCAGCAACTTCCCGCTGGCCTTTTCGACGGCGGGAGGAGACACCGCCTCGGCCCTCGCCGCGGGGTGCCCGGTGGTCTTCAAGGCCCACAACGCCCACCCGGGCACGGGCGAACTCGTCGGCCAGGCCATCGTGAAGGCCGTCCGCGACTCAGGTCTGCACCCGGGCGTCTTCTCGCTCATCTACGGCCCCGGCAGCAGCATCGGCCAGGCCCTCGTGGCGGACCCTGCCATCAAGGCCGTGGGCTTCACCGGCTCACAAAGCGCCGGCATCGCCCTGATGCGCACCGCGGCGGCACGGCCCGAGCCCATCCCGGTCTATGCGGAAATGTCTTCGCTCAACCCGGTCTTCGTCTTCCCCGGCGCCCTCAAGGGTGATGTCGACGCACTCGCCCGGCAGTACGTCGCGGCCGTCACCGGAAGTTCAGGGCAGCTCTGCACATCCCCCGGCCTGCTGTTCGCCCCGGCCGGCGAGGCAGGCGACAAACTGGCTGCCGCCGTCGGACGCGCAGTCTCCGCCTGTGCCGGCCAGACCATGCTGACCGCCGGCATCGCCGGTTCCTGGAACGACGGCGCCGAGGCGCTCGGCGCCGCCCCCAACGTGACCGTCGTCGGCCAGGGTACCCCCGGTCCCACCGAGAACGCGCCGGCGCCCACCATCTTCGGCACAGGCATCGCGGACTTCGTCGGCAACCATGTACTGCACGCCGAGATCTTCGGCGCTGCCAGCCTGGTGATCCGCTACTCCACCGCAGCGGAACTGATCGAGGCCACCTACCGGCTCGAGGGCCAGCTCACCGCTTCCCTGCAGCTCACCGAGGAGGACTACCCGACGGCGGCGCAACTGCTGCCCGCCCTCGAACAGAAGGTGGGGCGGATCATCGTCAACGGCTGGCCCACCGGCGTCGAAGTGGGACATGCCATGGTCCACGGCGGCCCCTTCCCCGCGACGTCGGACACCCGCACGACGTCGGTGGGCACCTTGGCGATCAACCGCTTCCTGCGGCCGGTCGCGTACCAGAACCTGCCCCAGGAACTGCTCCCCGCTCCGTTGCAGGATGCGAACCCGTGGCACCTTAACCGCCGGATAGACGGCACGGTTGAGGCCGCAGCAGACGCAAGGGACGAGGTCAACGCATGAGTACCCAGCCCACGATCGCCAAGGTTGAGGTAGTTCCCGTCGCCGGGCACGACAGCGTGCTCATGAACCTCAGCGGCGCGCACGGTCCGTTCTTCACCCGCAACGTGGTGATCATTACCGACTCGGACGGCTGGTCCTTCGACCCGAAGCGTCCCTGCCTGGTGCGCTAGAACCCGTCCGCAAGAACCGAAAGCTTCCGCACGGCCGGCCCTCCTGATGCAACAGGAAGACGGCCGTGCGGAACCCAAAAACACAGGTAAATAGAAGGGCGCACTTTTGGGCGGCGTTGTCTCCGGAATACTCATCGTCTCCGCCGTCATTGCCGTGGGCTATTTCGCCGCCCGCTTTCGGATCCTGGGACCGGAAGTCCAGGGCGCGCTCACCCGAACCGCCTATTAGGTCACCAACCCGGCACTGCTGTTCACCGTGGTGGCCGGCAGCGATATCCGGGCGGCCCTCGGAACGGACGCCCCGCTGGCGCTGCTCTCGGCAGCGATAGTGGGGCTTCTCTATTGCCTGGCAAGTTTCCTGTTTTTCCGCCGGCCCGCGGCGGAAACGGCAGTGGGTGCCATGGCCAGCAGCTATGCCAATGCGAACAACATCGGCATTCCGGTGTCGCTCTATGCCGTCGGAACCGCGCAGCACGTGGCGCCCGTGCTCCTGGTGCAGATTCTGGTGATGGCGCCGTTCTATCTCACGGTGCTGGGCCTGGTTTCCGGATCCAGAATCTCCTGGAAGAAGCTTCTCCTTCAGCCCTTCGCCAACCCGATGATCATCGCCTCAGGACTGGGTGCAGCGGTGGCCCTGACGGGCTGGAGCGCCCCGGACCTCCTGCAGAAACCCATCGACATGCTGGCCGGAGGGGCGGTGCCGATGGTGCTGCTGGCCTTCGGGCTGTCACTCGCCGGCCGGGCCCCGCTGCAAAAAGACGATGGCCGCACCGAGACCCTCGTGGCCACGTTCCTGAAGATCGCCGGAATGCCGCTCATCGTGTGGGTCCTTGGCCGTTTTGTCTTCGGCCTGGAGGGGCAGCACCTGCTGGCCAGCGTCATCATGGCCGCACTCCCCACCGCGCAGAACGTGTTCCTCTTCGCGTCCCCCTACGGCCGCGGCATGACCGTGGCGCGTGACGTGATCCTCTGCACCACCTTGCTGAGCATCGGTGCGCTGCTCGTGGTCGCGTGGCTGGTGGGTTAGGGCCGGGGGCCGCTGACCCTCCAACAGGGCCAATCCCCGGGCGCCCCAGACTGACGAAACGTCGTCCGGGCGTCGGCATCATCAGTACCTGAAGTTTTACCCCCACTTCATATACTGAAGCCTGATCCTGCAAGCCCTCGGCCTGCTGGTCCCACAACGGCCAGTGCCGTGTCGAGACGTTCCTGAACGGTGCCACTCAGAATTCGGACTGGCTTGCGGCCCTTCGACAGCAGCTCGTACAGACGGAGGTGGGCCTCGTTCTGAAAGCGGTCGCTGATAGGGGCACCCCCACGAGGAAGTGGAAACTCCACGGGCAGGAAGAAGATCTCGTCGTATGCCGTCTCGGCGTATTCCAGCGCCTCCTCGGCGAAGGAATCAATCAGGTTGAGCTGAACTTCGGTTGCCGGAGATGGCACCGGGTCCTGGTCCTCGGTCGGGAAGATGCCCAAGCTGAGCCGCACTGAGGCGTAAACCCACTCGTGAAGGACCGAACCGTCGGAGATCACGTCCGGCACGCTCTGTTCCTGGACAATGCGCTCTGTGTATCGCCGCTGGCTCAGCTGAAGGACCTCTTCATTGGTGCAGTCCTGTAGAGACTTCAGCTGACCACGAGCGGGGTTGTGCATGGGTGTCGGTACCGGGGCTACCAGCCCCGTTGCTGCTTCCAGTGCCTTTGTGAGTGTTGTCTTTCCGGCGCCGTGGGCGCCAGTAATCGCGATTTTCAAATTGCTTCCTTACGTGTTTCTAGCTGCTGCCATCCGGCACGCTGTGAGTGCAGAGCAAGCGCGGTGTTCGTGCTGTTCACCGCGATCGGGCTGCCAGTGAGCTCCATGAACGGCGCATCCGAAATGTCATCCCCATAGGCATGGGAAAGGTCCAGACGGACTGAGCTGCTGACCGCATGGGCCCTTACGGCTGCTGCTTTTCCCTGTCCGATCATCGGGGTGCGTATTTCTCCCGTGTACCTGCCTGCTTCGACCACCAGTTCTGTGGCCAGGATGTCTTCCACTTTGATATGGGTGGCCAGTGGCAGGAGGGCCGGGGCGAAGGACCCGCTGACTAGCACAATCCGGTCACCCCGGCCGCGGTGGAGTTCAAGCAGGTGACGCATCTCCTCGAAGACCAGGCGGTCGCCGTGATCTTCGAGTGCACGCGAAAACCATTGCTTGCCCAGTTCTGATGTCTCTTCCACGTCCCGGCCCGCCCACCACCGGAAGTAGTCCCGGTTGGTCTGTTCCCGCGGCACGCCAAGGCTCTTTAGCCTGCGGAGTCCGGCAATGAAATCCAGCCCGTCTTCGAGGCGGTCTTGTTCAGCGGCATCGAAGAGCAGGAGTTCAAACATGGTGGTAAGCGGAGTCAGGGTGCCGTCGACATCAAAATAGGCTGCCGCCCCTTGGACTGAAGTCAGGGCGTATCCTCCGGCGCCCGGCGGGAGCTGACAATATCGCTGAGGGCGGAGAAGGACCCGGCTTCGGCGATTTCCCAGTCATGGAGGGTGAATCCGTACTTCTGACTGATCATCACGGCGATCTCGACGAGGGAGAGCGAGTCCACTTCCATTTCATCGAAACTGGTTCCGGCATTGGCGTCACCAATGATTTCCGGTGCGGCTGAACGAATGAGCTCGACGAGTTCCTCGGCGCTTACGAGGATTGCAGACTGGGACATGGTGTTGTCCTTTCAATGAGGTCCTGTTGTGGATCTGTCACAGTAATTCCGGGCCACGACAATGTCGCCGCACCCCAGGTGGTGCCGCCGCCGAAGGCGGTGAGCAGCATCTTGTCACCCTTGCTGAACTTGCTCGCGTAGTCTGCCAGGGCCAGTGGAATGGAGGCCGCCGAGGTGTTTCCCACGCGGTCCAGGTGCAGGACTGCCCGTTCCGGCGGGATGCCTAGAACGCCGGCAACGCGGTTGAGTATGCGCTGGTTCGCCTGGTGGGCGATGAGCCAGTCAACGTCTTCAGCGTTCCATCCGCTGTCTGCGAGGGCGGTTCGGGATGAGCCCGCCATCGCCTCGACAGCTTTGGCAAACACTTCTTTGCCCTGCATGGTGAAAAATCGGTCGGCGTCCAGCGTTCCAGCATTCACGGGCATCCGTGATCCTCCTGCCGTGACCTTGATCAGGTCCTGGCAGGTGCCGTCTGAATGCAGGTCAAAGGCGGACACTTGTCCTGGCTGACCTTCTTCGCCAGCTCCGACAATGACCGCTCCCGCGCCATCCCCGAAAATGATGGCAGTATTGCGGTCTTCCGGGTTGATGATGGCGCTGAACATATCGGCCCCGATCACCAGTACGTTCCGGTTCTGGCCGGAGAGGACCGCAGCATTGGCCTGCGCGAGGGCATATATAAAACCCGAACAGACCGCTGCCAGGTCGAAGGCCGCTACAGGCCCCAGCCCAAGTCTGCTGGCTACCGCTGGGGCGGTCGCAGGGCAGGGATGATCCGGGGTGGTTGTTGCCAGGATGACCAGATCGATGTCGGGGTTCCCTGCGGAAGCGAGTGCCCGTCGTCCGGCCTCGGTAGCCATATCACTGGTGGCTTCCCCTTCGGCGGCGAACCGTCGGGTCCTTATCCCCGTGCGCGTGCGGATCCACTCATCGGTGGTGTCCAGACGGCTCTCCAGGTCCTGGTTGGTGATGACACCTGTAGGAACGTAACCGCCCAGGCCCTGGAGGACAACTGCATCCGGCTTTCGTTTAGTGCGAGCCGGCAAGTTCGCGGTCCTTTTCGTTGCGGACGTCCAGTGCATCGTATTCTTCCTGGGCGCGCCGGATGGCCTCGTCGATGCTCATGACGCGGGGCAGGTTGTAGTGGGCGGCGATGCCTTCCAGGCGCTCCGGGATTGATCCGCCGATGGTGACATTGGGAATGCCGAGCTTAGTGATTTCGTCCTGAATCATCTGATCGGCGAGGGCACGGAATTTCTCGTTGACGGGGCGGTGCCCGTCGGCGACGAGGGGAAATTCGATGGGCAGGTGCACGAAGGCGTCGTAGTTGGCTAGGGCGTGCTGCTTGGCCGGCACGCCGAGGGCGTTTATGACATCTTCGAAGAAGACCAGCTTGCCGGTCTTCTCCACCGTCTCGAGGTCGACGGAGTCGTTGGGGTTGATCCCCACCAGGACACGGACGGTGCCGTAGATCCACTCGTGAAGGGATGAGCCGTCGGAGATGAAGGTGTCGCCGAGGTGGGATTCGTTGACGGCGCGCTCGGTGTTGCGTCGGGTGATGAGCATAAGGATTTCCGCCGCGGTGCACTCTTCCAGGGTCTTGCCCGGAACGGAGATGGGAAGCAGCTCGCGCATTGTCTTGGCGGCGCTGCGGGGCATGCCAGTCAGGTGGGCCAACGCCATGGTCGTGAAGGTCTTGCCGGAGGAGTAGGTGCCGGAGATTGCGAGTTTCATGTGTCGTCTTTCGTTAGATGCGAAGGGGAGTTGGTGGTTCGTGTGGTCAGCCCGGAAGCTGGTGCGCGACGTCGCAAGTGATCTCGAGGTGGTCGCCTATCCGCCCGACGATGTCTGCGCAGCGCCATTGCTCGCCGTTCAGCGGCAAGGTTCTGGGGCGGCGCAGGCGCACGTCGAGGGGAAGATCGGTGAGGATGCTGGTGGGCGGGGCAGTAGCTGTGATGACTGTCCGGCGCATCCAGAGGGTATTACTGTCGGCCCTTGTCATGCGGTCGAGCTCGTAGAGCAGGACCTGCCCGAGTTGCAGGGTGGCGACGAAGCCTTCGAGCAGGGAGAGCCCGGGCTGGTAGCCGGCCTCCAAGCCGAGACCTGGGGTATCTCCGTTACCACCGGTGACAATGAGCGTCGCTTCGGCGGTGGTGGCGCCAGTTCCGACGCTTACGTTCCGGATGTCTGAACGGCGGGACTTGTAGATGTCGCCGTAGATCCTGCGTGCCGTGTCCCCGATGAGGGCATCAGGGTTGTCAGTGCGCAGATTGGCCTTGGAGGCCACACACATCGGGTGGTGGAGTGCGAGGACCGCTTTCATGGAGGCCATCTCGACGCTGACGTGGATGATCCCGTCTGTTGATTGGCCGTTCGTTTCCGCTGTAACGGGGAAGTCGTCAAGGGTGTCCTCAACGGGTTCCGAGCCGGCGGTGATGGTCAACTCGCGGACGTACACCAGGGGCAGGATCGAGGGGGCATACCGGCTGGCCAGCAGAGCCTCGGAGGCTTCCAGAGCCAGCACGATGGCGTCCGTGGTGCCCAGGTGCGGCTTTTGTGACGTCGAGCCTTTGATCGACCAGAGGTCCCCGACCCGCACCGACCCGCGTGCATCCATGTGGCTTATTCCGTCCGGGGTGTGCCGGATGGAAAGCTTTCGTAGTGCCGGAGTCGTTTTGCGGTAGCCGCTGCCGAAGAAGCGGGCAGTGGATGGCCCCAGGTAGTCGTCGACGTTGGCCAGAACAAGCGGGTCGGGGATGGTCAGGCTCATGGCACTGTGCTTTCTGTTGAGGTGTCTTAGACGGCTTCAGCGGCTGCGAGTTCAGGCTCGGCCGGGCTTGTCTTTTTGGTGGGCAGGAAGATCAGGATGAGTGCGGCTGCGGCCAGGATGACCAGGGCGTTGACCAGGAGTCCGAAGTGCACGCCGCCAAGGATTGCATCGGCCGTGGACGGGTCAGCGTAGTTGCCGGTGGTGAAGGCCAGCGCGATGGCGCTGACGATCGGGGTGCCGATGGTGAAGGCCACCTGCTGGGTCTGGCCGGCAAGCCCTGTCGCCAGGCCCTGTTCGGTGTCGGGGAGCCCCGAGGTGACAGCAACTGTGTATGCCACGATGCACAGCACGTGTCCGAAGCCGCCGATGGCGGTGGCGATCAGGATGTGCGTGAAGCCGATCCCGGCGTTCATGCCCAGCAGCAGGAAGCTCGATGTCGAGACACCCTGCAGCGCGAGGCCAAGGATCAGGGTGGCTTTGGCACCGATCCTGTTGATGATGTTGGCTGCGACGAGTCCTCCAGTGAAGGCGCCGGCACCGAGAACACCGAAGGCCAGGCCGGTGGCGAACGCCGATGATTCCAGTACCCGCTGCAAGTAGATCGTGAGCAAGAAGACTTTGCCGCTCTCCATGGAGAACGTTACGAGCCCGCCCAGGTTTCCCAGAGACACGGAGGGGCGCTTGAGGATGGTCACGGCCGCCAGCGGGTGGGATGACCGTGCCTCGATGTTCCAGAAGACAACGGACGCCAGGGCGGCGGCGGCCAGCAGGCCCAGGGTCCAGGGTGAGGTCCAGCCTTCGCGTTCGACGGAGGTGACTCCAAGGACCAGGGCTAGAAGGCCGAGAGTGAGGGTGATTGCGCCGGGGACGTCAAGCTTTTGCTTGATCCTGGCGGACAGGTCCTGGATTACGAACGGCGCCAGGGCGAGGATGATGATTCCGACCGGGACGTTGATGAAGAAGGTGAAGCGCCACCCGAAGAGGTCGGTGAGGACGCCCCCGAGGACTGCTCCGACAGCGAAGCCCAGGGACAGCAGGGCGCCGTTAAGACCGAGGGCCTTGTTGCGGAGCGGACCTTCCTCGAAGGAAGTGGTCAGGAGGGACAGCGCCGCAGGCATGGTGATGGCCGTGGCTAGGCCCTGACCGATGCGGGCTGCGAAGAGGACGGAAGAATCGGTGGCCAGGCCGCCGACTGCGGAGGCAATCGTGAGGATGACCATACCGGTAAGAAACATCTTCTTCCGGCCGTAATAGTCACCGATGCGTCCCATGAGCAGGACAAGACCGGCAGCGGCAAGGGCGAAGAGGGTAATGATCCACTGCAGGTCACCGTCAGCAATGCCGAGGTCCTGCCCCATGGCCGGCAGGGCCACGGTGACAATGGAGAAGTCGAGGGCGAACATGAACTGCGCGCCGAGCAGCAGGGTCAAAATGAGCCGCTGGCGGCCAGTAAGGGCAAGCGCGGGAGGATGCGTTTTTGTTGGCATGCTTCCAGCCTGTCGGGGTCGCAACAGCCTATCCAGAGTCCCTTTATGGTGGTGGTGGATCCACTACCCTAAGAGACCGGCTCCCAGTGCCGTTCCCCGTCCGGCCCGGCGCCGACGCGTCCGAACACTACGTCTCCGAAATGCATGCCGGCTCCTATAGCTCCGCTTTCGGCCAGAAAGTTAAGGACACGTTCTCTGGAGATGAGTGACTCCTGCGGGTCGGCTTCAAAGCACGAGTTCAGTTCCGGCTGCCAGACCTGCACCGGGCTGTGCATGACGTCGCCGAAGCACAGCAGCTGCTCGGTTTGCGACTCGATCAGGTACGACATGTGCCCGCGGGTATGGCCAGGGGTGGCCAGCGCCGTAACCCCAGGGATTATCTGTGTGCCGTCGCTGATCGCGGTCCACTGCGGTCCCGTCTTTCCCGGGTGCCCGGCAAGTTCAGCCGCTCCGGCAAACTTCGGGGTGTCGGCCAGGAGCGCACCGGGTCCGTGTCCGCCGTTGAGCCAGCCGGTGTGGTCCTCATGCAGGTGGGTGAAAGCCACTGCGTCGAGGCGGTCCGGTAGGACACCATGGCTACCCAGTTGCCCGCCATGCATGGCGCCCAGTGCGGGGTGGGATTGCTCCGCGGGCAGCTGGCGAGACCCGAAGCCGGCGTCGATGAGGAGCGACTTTCCGGCGCCGGTAATGAGCAGTGCCCCGATTGATCCGGTGAGGAATCCGTCGTCCCCGATCAGGTCCTCGTGCCCGTTATATATTTGGTGCCCGTCCGGCAGGGAAAACCAGGCGTCAGGGTGCAGCTGCACATATCCGTCCGGCAGGTACGTGACGGTGAACTCTCCGACGCTGATACTGCGTAAGGCCGAGGCCGAGCGCCATCGTTGCGGGGCTAAAGGGGCATGGCCGGTGCTGTTGCTCAGGGTTCTCTCCTTGATAGAGGTGGTCAGACAGCGCGTGCGAGTGCTTCGGCGGTGCCGGAACCTATTTTGGGCAGGTACAGGAAGACACGGAGGTCGTTTCCGCCGACTGGGTTGAGCACAACGGATTCGAAGGTGAGCCGTCCCAGCTGGTTGTGGTCGAAGACAAGATCGACATGGGGCTCAACGCCAACCACATAGTTGTCCCAGTACTCCTTGAACTCCGGGGAGACCGCCGCGATTTTTTCCGCGAGCATCCCGAAAATCGGATCGCCCGCGTACATTGCGGCTTGTCTGTGGAACTGCGCAGCCATCATGCGGCCGGCCAGTTCCCGGTGGGGGTAGTGCGCGGCGACGTCCGGTTTCGTGAAAAAAGCTTCAAGGCAGTTTGAACCGACGCTGATCCCGAAGACGTACTCTGCCAGCTCGTTCGTTGCGATGACATTCCAGTACCTGTCGACTGCGTACGCCGGAGAGTTTGTGAAACCGGCCAAAGTCCGGGACATGAGTGCGCGTACTTCGGCCGCCGCCGAGCGGCGGACTGGCTGCTGTTTCCCGGCAAGTTCGTACAGGTGCTCCAAATCTCCCTCTTCAAGGCGCAGCGCCTGTCCAATCGCGTCAATGACATCGGATGACACCCCGATGTCACGGCCCTGCTCGAGCCAGGTGTACCAGGTGACGCCAACATTGGCGAGAACAGCAACCTCCTCCCTTCGGAGGCCGGGGGTGCGCCGGCGGCTGCTGCTGGGCAGTCCTACATCCTGGGGCCGCAGCTGTTCGCGGCGGGCACGAAGAAACCGTGCCAGCCGTTGCCGGCGCGCCTCGCCTTCATCACTCCCACTGGGAACAGCGAACTTAGGGCTTTCGGTAATCAGCTGTGTCATTGGTCTGCTTTCGTCACGATTGCCGGGCTTAGCCCGGCTCTGAAACTAGGAAGCGGCAGCGGTTCCCGCGAGGTGCGCGTTGCAGGGAATCAACTGCCGCAGCACGACCATGAATTCATCGACAGCGGTACGGTGAAAAAGATGTCCCCCAACCACCTCATGGTAGCGGGGCAAAGGTGCACAATATTCCTCCCACCGCCGCATCCGACGAATGTTTACAAGCCTGTCACGTGAGCCGGTGATGAGATCCAGCTGAATCGGCAGCGGAGACATGGGCGGGGCGTACTCGCACGCCCTTTTGACCCCCGCAGCGGTTCGTTCCACAACGTATTCCGGCATAAGTGCCGGCGAGGGCTCGGTGGTGTCGAGGATCCTGAGAGCTTCCGCACTGTCCGGTAATGCGCCGGGAGCGGCCGAACCGCCAAGAATAACTGCCGCGGGCGAAGGCTTGCCCTGCCGAAGCAGCATCCTGCATACCTCATAAGCGACCAGGCCGCCCATACTGTGCCCATAAAACGCCGACGTCTCCATGTCAGCGTCCTGAATATTCACCAGCGCTCTGGATGCCAGGTGTTCGATGGTCTCAACAGTCCCGGCCCGGCATTCCAACGGAACACCAACGACGGTAACGGACGGGTGGAGCCGGGAACTCCAGGAGCGGAACTGCCACTCGGTGCCCCCAGCATGATGAAAGCAGAAAAGAGTAGTGCCGGCCATGCAGTGAGTATGGAGGACTCCGCCTGTAGTGATCCAGAGGGTCTTTATCCTGTTACAAACACTGCCAGCCTACGAAGCCGAATCATGGAATGCACGCTCGGACACCCGAGTTAGGCCAAGACATGAGAGCAATCGGAGTGATGACATTTGGCGGACCAGAACAACTCGAAGTGATGGAGGTGCCCGAACCGGTCCCGGGCGTTGGGGACATAAGAATCAGGATTCATGCGGCCGCCGTTAGCCCTACGGACACACTTCTGCGCAGCGGGGCACAAACTGCAATGCTCCAAGCGAAGGGCGTTGTCCCGCCCTACATCCCCGGAATGGACCTCGCCGGCACCGTCGACGCACTTGGGCCGGGGTACCGCGGTCAGCTGCGGACAGGAGATCCGGTTGTGGCCCTGGTCCTGCCCTTCCCGGCCGGCGCCTACGCGGACAAGATCGTCGTGCCCCAGGAGTCCGTAGTGCGCGCCCCACGGGGCATCGGCCTTGCTGCTGCATCCACTGTGCTAATGAATGCTGCGACAGCCAAGCTGGCCCTGGACATGTTGAATCTGACTGCCGGACAGCTTCTTGCAGTCTCCGGCAGCGCAGGCGCAGTCGGAGGCTACGCGATAGAGTTGGCCAAGGCGGCCGGGTTAACGGTTATCGCGGACGCCAAGCCCGAAGACGAAGAGCTGATCCGATCCTTGGGAGCCGACCATATTGTGCCCCGCAACGTTCCCTTTGCAGAAGCTGTCCGCAGTATCTACCCGAAGGGCGTTCATGGAGTCATTGACGGGGCCGTGCTGAACGGGCTTGCCCTGCCCGCCCTCCGCGACGGCGGCCATCTGGCGGTCCTTCGTGCATGGGACGGCACTTCAGAGCGGGGGATCTCCGTGCACAAGGTCTACGTGGGGTCAGCCGTCAAGGAAACCGCCATGCTTGAGAGTTTGGTGCAGGGCGTTGAACAGGGCGTGGTCACACCTCGTGTCGCTGGAATCTACCCGGCCCACGACGCATCACAGGCGCATGCCCGTCTCGAGGCCGGCAACGTCCGGGGCCGTCTGGTCCTCGATTTCAGTCCGACGAATGCGAGCCCAGATACAAGGGCTGCCCAAAAAGTGGTCGCCTCAAAAGCGTTCTGACTGCCCCATCGACTGCTGTGGCTGGTTCCGGGATTTGACTGGCAAAGATGCCCGGCTCAGGGTTACGAGAAGCATTGGGATGCCGTACACATAACCGTTGTCACATCGGATCGCGAAAGGACACCATGGCTAGTCTCAGTATTTTCGCGGAGGACCTGCGGGCAGCGAAGGCAAAGGATCCCGATGCGGGAAGCCTCCAGGGGTGACTTTGTGCGGGCGAGCATTGCTGCAGACAAACCGGCACCCCACCATCGGCAGCTGGGTGATGTTGGGCGTCGCGGCTAAGATTCTGGGTCCAGTGACGGCTCTGGAATGCCGCAATCCCAGCCCCGTGTCGCGGACGAACGACGCCGACGCCGCGGCCGTTTCGTCTGCGGAAAACACTACTTGTAATACAAGTTGATAACTTATAGCATAAGAAGTGCGGGCGATGATGCCCCTTTCCGATTCCGAGGAGCAGCCATGAGCACCGTAGATCTCATTCGCCATGTGAAACTTTCCACCGCCGGGCTTCCCCTCGCCGTGCCGATCAGCGATGCCAAAGTATTCACCGGCCGCCAGAAGCCCATGACCGAAGTGGTGTTCCTGTTCGCTGAAATCACCACCGAGCAGGGCCACAGCGGCATCGGCTTCAGCTACTCCAAGCGCGCAGGCGGACCGGCCCAATACGCGCATGCCAAGGAGGTGGCCGAAGGAATCATTGGTGAGGACCCCAACGACATCGGCAAGATCTACACGAAGCTGCTCTGGGCCGGCGCCTCCGTGGGCCGCTCGGGCGTGGCCACCCAGGCGCTGGCCGCCATCGACATCGCGCTCTACGACCTCAAGGCCAAGCGCGCCGGGCTTCCCTTGGCCAAGCTCCTGGGCTCCTACCGCGACTCGGTCCAGACCTACAACACGTCGGGCGGCTTCCTGAATGCCTCCCTGGATGAGGTCAAAGCCCGCGCCACCCGGTCCATCGATGAGGGAATCGGCGGCATCAAGATCAAGGTCGGCCTCCCCGACAGCAAGGAGGACCTGCGCCGCGTGGCCGGAATCCGCGAACACATCGGTTGGGACGTTCCGCTTATGGTGGACGCCAACCAGCAGTGGGACCGCGCCACCGCCCTGCGGATGGGCCGGCAACTGGAGGAGTTCAACCTCATCTGGATCGAAGAGCCGCTGGACGCCTACGACTTCGAGGGCCATGCCCATCTCGCCCAGGTCCTGGACACCCCCATTGCCACCGGTGAAATGCTGGCCTCCGTGGCTGAGCACAAGGGCCTGATCAACGCCAACGGCTGCGACATCATCCAGCCTGATGCGCCGCGCGTCGGCGGCATCACCCAATTCCTGCGGCTGGCTGCGCTGGCGGACGAGCGGGGTTTGGGCCTCGCACCGCACTTCGCCATGGAAATCCACCTGCACCTCGCGGCCGCCTACCCCCGCGAACCGTGGGTGGAGCACTTCGACTGGCTCGACCCGCTGTTCAACGAGCGCCTCGAAACCAAGAACGGCCGCATGCTGGTTCCGGACCGCCCGGGCCTTGGCGTGTCCCTCAGCGACCAGGCCCGCGCCTGGACCACCGAGTCCGTGGAGTTCGGCGCGTAACCTTGAACGCATGAGCCGGAACCTGACCGCGGACCTCGCCGCCGACCTTCGCACGCGCATTGTTGACGGCGTCATCCAGCCCGGCGACAAGCTGCCCAGCGAAAACACGCTGATCGGCGAATTCGGCGTCAGCCGCACCGTGGTCCGGGCAGCCCTGACCCGGCTGCAGGCAGAGGGGCTGGTGGAAACCGAACGCGGGCGGGGAAGCTTCGCGCTGACCCCGCCCCCGGCCGGTGATCCGCAGGCCCCCGGCGGCCGGCCGGTGACCAGCCTGGAGGACCGGCTCCACCTGCTCGAGTTCCGAATGGGCGTCGAAGCGGAGGCCGCAGCCTTGGCCGCCCGCAACCGGACGGACCGGCAGCTGAGGGCAGTGCAGAAAGCGCTGGAGGACTTCACATCCAGCAGCGGCCACCCGGCGCATGCAATGAAATCGGACTACGAATTCCACAAGGCCATCGCCGCCGCGTCGGGTAACCCCTTCTACTCGGACTGCCTGGCATCACTGGGCCAGACCATGATCGCCATGCCCCGCACCCGGCTGATGACCGGCGACGAACACTACGCCCGCGACCACTTCGACCAGGTGGTCCATGAGCATGAATCGATCTATGCGGCCATCGCGGAAGGCGACGTGCCGTCGTCGTCGGCTGCAATGCGCAGCCATCTGGCCAACTCGAGGCGGCGGCTCCGGGCCGGCCGCTAGGCCACTTCTCGCCGCCCGGTTATCCCGATCCCGATGGCGCCCGGCCGGACCTCCGCAGCATGGCCTCCTCAAGGAGCGCCACCACGGTGTACAGGATGATCGAAACGAGCGTGATTACCAGCACCGATGCCCACACCTCGTTGTTCCTTGCCCGGGACACGGCGGAGATGATGGCGTAGCCGATGCCCTTGCCGGTGGCGAGCCACTCCGCCAGCAACGCGCCGGTGATCGCCCCCGGAATGGAGACCTTCACTGCCGTGAAGAACGCCGGCAGGGACGAGGGCAGCGCAACCTTCAACAGTGCAGTCCAGCGTGAGCCGCCGTAGACATCGATCACTTCGATCATGGCCGGGGACGCCGAGCGAAGCCCGAACACAATCGTCACCAGCGCGGGGAACAGCACCACGATCCCGCCGATGGCAGCAACCGCCGGTTCCTGGCGGCCGAAAATCAGGATGATGATGGGCGCCAGCGCCACGAGCGGAACCGAGCGCAGCAGCATGGCGACCGGCATCAGGGCGTTCTCCACACCACGGAACAACACAAACACACCGGCAATCACAACCGCTCCCACCATTCCCGCGGCGAAGCCCAGGAATGCGTCCACCATGGTTTGGCCGAGGTTCTGCAGGATTGCCTGCCGGTTGGCCTCCGCTGCCGGAACCGAGAACAGGAAGTTGAAAACGTCCAGCGGTCCTTTGCCAACGAACGGCGAGATGTTGAAAACCTTCAGCAGCGCAACCCACAGCAGCAACACCACGGCGAGGGAAACCAGCAGGCCGACGACCGCGCGCCACGCGCCCTTCAGGGCGGCCAGGCCGGCCGCCGATCCCGGTGTCATCCTGCCGCCCGGCGCCCGGAGGACCACGGCGTCACGAATCGAGCCAGCAGCGCAAACACGCCATAGCCGGCACCGGCAAGCAACCCCGCCACCAGGGCAACTCCCCATGCCCTGGCAATTTCGAGGTTCTGTTGCGCATTGACCAGCGCCGGGCCGATCCCGCGGTCCACGCCTCCCACATATTCGCCCAGGACGGCTCCCAGGACGGCGGCCGGAACGGCGATCTTCAACGCGTTCAGGATTCCCGGCAGGGCGGAGATGAGCTGTACCTTGACCAGCTGCTTCAGCCGCCCTCCGCCGTAGACGGCGACGAGGTCCAGGCTTGCCCGGTCCGCGCTCTTGAGCGCTGCCAGCGCACCCACCACGGTGGTGAAGAAGACCGAGATGCCCGCCAGCAGGACGGCCGTGCCTGAGGATTCCCCCCGCGCGGGCGAGCCGATGACGATGAAGGCCAGCGGCCCGATGGCAACGATGGGCAGGCAATAGCTGATCACCGCCAGCTGGGTGACCAGCCGTTCCAGGGACGGAAGCACCAGGACACTCGCGGACAGCAGCAGCGCGGCTGCGTTCCCCCACAGGTACCCCGCAGAAGCTTCCGCCATCGTCACGGCGAGGTTGGGCCAGTAAAACCCGACGCCGTCACCCGCCAGCTGTCCCAGAACTTCCGGGGGCGTCGGTACAGCACCGCCGGAACCGTCCGCACTGGCACCCACCCCGGAAAGCACCGTTGCGGCGGCCAGCCACCAAAGCGCAACCGTGGCTGCCACGCCGATCGCGGCCGCAGCCCCCGGCGGCAGCGGCCGGGCCGCCGTCGTACTTAATTGGAAAGAACGCGTCATGATGATTCCACCTCTTCAAGGGGCGCACCGGCGCCCCCGAACAGGAGTTCGGAGGCCCGGTCACACAGCGCATGGAACTCCGGCGTCCGCATCATCTCCGGGGTCCGCGGCCGGGGCAGGTCCACGGTAATGATCTCCTTGATCCGGCCCGGACGGGCGCTCATCACAGCCACCACATCGGAGAGGAACATGGCCTCCGCAATGCCATGGGTGACCATCAGGGTGGTGGCGGGCTTCTCCGTCCAGATCCGCAGCAGTTCCAGGTTCAGGCGTTGCCGGGTCATGTCGTCCAGCGCCCCGAACGGCTCATCGAGCAGCAGCACCGACGGCTTGAGCGCCAGCGCCCGGGCAATGGACACCCGCTGGCGCATGCCGCCGGACAGCTGGGCCGGCTTGGCCTTTTCAAAACCCTTCAGTCCGATCAGCTCCACCAGGTCGTCCACCATGGCGTGGTCAACCGGAAGGCCGGCCACCTCAAAGGGCAGCCGGATGTTGGACACCACGCTCCGCCAGGGCAACAGCGCGGGATCCTGGAAGGCGATCCCCAGCTCGTGCCGGGTCCGCAGCTCGGCCGGTGTGTGACCGTCCACCGTCACGTCTCCGGTGGTGGGGGTTTCGAGTCCGGCCAGGATCCGCAGGATGGTGGACTTGCCGCATCCTGAGGGTCCCAGCAAGGAGAGGAACGTCCCCTTGGAAGTCATCAGGTTGGCATCTTCCAGCGCCACCACGCTCTTCCTGCCCATCCGGAAGCTCTTGCCCAGGTTGCTGAGCGATATGCCGGTTCCGGAAAGCATTCCCCCGGCCACGGCTTCCGTGCTCACTTCAGTCATGCGTCCTACTTCAGGTCCGGGTTCTCGGCATAGACCTCGTCAAGGAGGCTCAGGTCAAAGATCGCGTCTGCGGTGGTGTCGTAGCCGGCGAGCTTGAGGATCTCGATGTTCTTGTCCATCAGCTCCTTGGATACCGTGAACAGGCCGTTGCTGTCCGTCTCCGGCGTGGCAATGAGCTTGGTGTTCTGAGCTTCCGCCTGGCCCTTTTCCTTGGCAATGGTCAGGCCCAGCTCCTTGCCATAGACCTCGACGGCGAGCCGGGCAGACTCATCCGGATCGGCCAGGGCGTCCTTCCAGCCCTTGATGGTCGCCGCCAGGAAGGCCTTCAGCTCCGGCCTCTTGTCCTTGATGGACTCGTCCGTGACCACGAAGCTCTCGGCAACGAAGGGCAGGCCATTGTCCGCAAAAGGCAGGACCGCCGTCTTGTGTCCGCCCAGTTCAAGCGTGAGCACTTCGTTGGTCAGGTACGCGAAGAACCCCTCGACGTCGCCGTTCAGCAACGGCTGCGGATCGTATTGCACCGGTACCTTGGTGACCTTTGACGGGTCGATCTTGTTGACTTCCAGGAGGGCATCGAACAGTGTTTCGTTCACGCCGGCCTGCACGCCGATCTTCTTGCCCACAAGGTCCTCCGGGGCAGTGATCGAGTTGGCCGCCAGCGAAACGATGGTGAATGGGTTCTTCTGGTAGGTGGAGCCGATGATCTTCAGCGGCGCTCCCTCGTTGAGGACCACCGGAGCCACTCCCACGGGCGACGACGTGCCCACCAGCGCCTTCCCGGAGAGGACCATGGTCTCCGCCGAGGCCCCTCCCGGACCGCCGGCGATCAGGTTGACGGCGCTGAAACCCGCGTCCTTGTAATAGCCCTTGCTGTCGGCAAAGTACTCGCCGGCGAACTCCGCGTTCTTCAGCCACGACAGCTGCACCTCCAGGGTGCCGAAATCGGCCGCCGCGCCTGAAGCCGTGCCTGAGGCAGCCGGGGCGGCGGATCTCGACCCGCCTCCGCAGCCGGTCAGTGCCACCAGCGCCGCCGATGAAAACCCTGCCAGCACCATCCGCCGCGATGGGCGCGGGGCGCCTTTGTCCGAACTGAAAGCCGTCATTCTTCTTCTCCAAATCGGGAGGCGGTCAGGTATGCAGGCGGCCTCGCAGGCCGTCAGGCTCCGACACTATGGAACGGTTGTTTCAGGAATCAGCCCGAGCCGTTTCAGCGAAGTTAACTGTCGTTTAGCAGCAGGGGCGCTGGTCCCGCAGGCGGCGGGCGGGCTGCGGGCTGCGGGCTGCGGCTGCGGGCGGCGGGATGCGCTGGATAATGACGGTCCCGTCAAAAAGGGCCGCGTTAACGCAAAAGAGCCCCGGTCCTAAGACCGGAGCTCTTCATTTGCGTGCGCGAGGGGGGATTTGAACCCCCACGCCCTTTCGGACACTGGCACCTGAAGCCAGCGCGTCTGCCGTTCCGCCACTCGCGCGCAACTTCTTTCACCCGACAGGAGCCCGTTTTCCGGACTGCCAGCCTCGTAAAAGCAGCGAGATCAAGCATAACGGACAACCACGGCAAAACACCAATCGGGCTCTGCGGCTGCCCCTGCGGGCCGTATCGTCCCGCGCTCTGCGCCCCGGATATGCCCGCGGAATGGCGCAGTCCGCCCCGGATCGGCCCCAGCCGATCCGAACTATTCTCCCCGCCCCGGCGTTGTGCATTAAGGTCATTCACAGCCCCGCCCAGTAGTATCAGGTGTAGGAGTGCCCGCCCCCGGCGCACTTCCGGCAGTGTTGTGAACTGAGTTCCGAGTCGTGTGCTGCCCCGCAGCCGTCAGGAGAGGAGAGATGCCATGGGAATGCTGGACAAAGTCGAGCGCGGCATCGAAAAGGCCGTCCGCGGTGTCTTCTCCACCGGTTCGCGGGCCCAGGTTGAGCCTGTGGAAATCGCCAGCCGCCTCCGCCGGGAGGTGGACCACAAAGCCATCACCATCGCCGCCGGGCGCACCCTCGCACCAAACGTGTTTGATGTCCGCCTCAGCGAAGACGACTTCAAGCGCGCCCAGGAGTGGGGCACGCCCCTGGCCGAAGAACTCTGTGATGTGGTGATCAACCACGTACGCAGCCAGGGCTACACACTTCAGGGTTCAGTCCGCATTTCCTTCCGGCGCGACGGCGAAATCCGCGCCGGCGATTTCGAAATCGATTCAAGGACGGAAAAGGCCTCCGGTTCTGCCGCGGCGCCTCCCGTGCCGCGGAACAACGTGCCCGCTGCGCCCAGCCGCCAGCCCGTGCGGCTTCAGCCGGTCCTGGACATTGACGGCCAGCGCTACTCACTGAACGCCGCGTCGATCGTGCTGGGCCGGTCCTCGGAGGCGGACATTCTGGTGGACGACACCGGGGTCTCGCGCCGCCACCTCGAAATCCGCACCACGAACGGCACTACAGAGGCCGTCGACCTGGGATCCACCAACGGCAGCTACGTCAACGGACGCAAGGTCGTCGGCAGCGTCGACCTTACCGACGGCTCCACCATCACGATGGGACGGACCAAAATCATCTTCCGCCTTTTGCCCGCCAACTCCGGTGGCCGCCCGTGAGCGAACTGACTATTACGGCCCTGCGGTTCGGGTTCCTCCTGCTGCTCTGGGTCCTCATCTTCAGCATCGTGTCCGCCATGCGCCGCGACCTGATGATCGGCAGGAAAGCCGCAATGGGCGCTCCCACCGCCCGCCAGGTACGCAAGCACCCCGAACTGGCCGAAACCGCACCGCCGCCCGCGAAACAGCAGGCCCGCCAGCTGGTTGTCACGGAGGGTCCGCTTAAGGGCCACACCATTCCCCTCGCAGACAGCCCCATCCTGCTTGGCCGCGCCCAGGAGGCCACGCTGGTCCTGGAGGACGACTACGCGTCAGGCCGACACGCCCGGCTCTTCCCGCAGGGCAGCCGCTGGTTCATCGAGGATCTTGGCTCGACCAACGGCACATACCTGGCCAATCAGCAGCTCACCCGAGCCCTCCCGGTGGAGCTCGGTGTCCCCGTGAGAATCGGCAAGACGGTCATCGAATTGAGGCCATAGCCGTGGCCGTCCCGGAAATCCCCGCCGACAAGGGCTCCACCCCGACGCGGCCGCTCATTATGCGCTACGCCGCCCGCTCTGACGTGGGGCGAATCCGAGCCAAAAACGACGACTCCGCCTACGTCGGCCGCCATCTGGCCATTGTGGCGGACGGCATGGGGGGCCATGCCGGTGGTGACGTGGCTTCCGCGGCAACCGTACTGGACATGCTCCACCTGGACCACGGCCACTACGACGGCGATGCCGGGACCGTGCTGGCGGATGAAATCCAGACCGCAAACTCCCTCCTGTCGGAACTGGTCCACATCAATCCCAAGCTCGCCGGCATGGGAACCACCGTCACCGCGCTCCTCCTGGCGGAAGGCAAACTGCACTTCGCCCACATCGGCGACTCCCGCGCCTACCGGCTCCGCAACGGCGAATTCAAGCAGATCAGCGTCGACCACACTTTTGTGCAGAGGCTCATCGACGAAGGCCGGCTGCGCCCCGAGGAAGCGGAAACCCACCCGCACAAAAATGTCCTGATGCGGGTTCTGGGCGACGTCGACGCCAGCCCGGAACTCGATCTGGCCACCCTTGACGTCGAACCCGGCGAACGGTGGCTGCTGTGCTCGGACGGCCTGAACTACGTTGCGGGACACGTCGTGGAACGCACGGTCCGCGAAACCAAGGATCTGCGCGAATGCGTCGAAACGCTCGTTGATCTCACCCTTGAAGCCGGCGCACCGGACAACGTCACGGTCGTCATGCTCGAAATCGCGGAACAAACGCCCGACGACGTCCGCACGGCCGCCGTCGAGATCGTCCCGCCCCTTGCCGGCGCGGACGAGACGACAAAGGCCGACTCTCCGGACAAGACGGTCACTCCGGCCACTCCAGCCGACGCCCTGTCCCCGGCCCCGCTTCCGCAGGACGCCACGCCGAAAACTGCCGAACATACGGGCGGCACCGACTCCGGCGGAGACGAGGCCGGCTCCGGGCCGGCATCCAAGCCGGGTGAACCAAGCACCACCACGGACCCGCATCTGGGCGAGCACCTCTCTGCAGCCGTCCTCCGGGAGGAACTTTCCACACGTCCCCACGAGCTGGTCGGCGCCGCCGCCGCCGCTGCCGAATCCGGGTCCATTCCCACGATTGCCGGCCGCACCGTCGCGCGCCGTGCCGCGACCGTCCTTACCCACAAATCGGATCAGGACCGCGAGGAAACCGACGAATACAAACCCGCCGCCAAGCCGCGCCGCTGGGTCACGATCGCCACGGCGGCGGCCCTGCTCGTCATCCTCAGCGTCGGACTGTGGCTTGGCTACGCCTGGACCCAGACGCGGTACTACATCGGCGAATACGATTCGCGGGTTGCCATCTACAACGGCGTCTCCCAGCGTCTGGGACCAATCCAACTCTCAACGCTGGAGACCGTAACGGACATCCGCATGTCCGACCTTCCGGAGTTCTCGCAGCAGCGGGTCCGCCAGACCGTGCCGGCACGCGACCTCTACGACGCACAGCGGATCGTCAAGAACCTCGACCTGACCGGGACGACGTCTCCGGCGGAGGATTGCGCCAGCGCCTCAGCCAGGCCCACTGCCTCCCCAAGCGCTTCGGGCGCCGCGCCAGCTCCCGGCGGCACGGCGGCGCCCCCCGGATCACCGTCGCCGTCCGCTACCCCCAGCCCGTCCACCAAAGCTTGTGAGGAGGCCAAGTGACACAGATTGAGCCCACCCCCAAGCCGCGCAGGAACACCGAACTGGTACTCCTGATCCTTGCCCTGGCCGTGGGCATCGGCGCCAATGCCCTGGTGGGCGTGGACCAGGAAAAAGCGTTCGACCAGGATTTCTGGTTCCAGTCCAGCCTGCTCGCTGCCGCCGCCCTCGTTTTCCATATCGTGCTGCGGATCCGTGCTAAATATGCCGATCCGGTTATACTTCCACTGGTTGTGGCCCTTAATGGCCTGGGCTTGGCCATGATCCACCGGCTGGATGCCCCGGGGGAGGATACAGGCAACAACCAGCTCCGTTGGACCCTGATTGCCATGGCCGTGGCCATCGCGGTCATCTGGTTCCTCAAAGACCACCGGATCCTCCGCCGGTTTACGTTCATATCCTTGGCCGCCAGTGCGCTCCTGCTCATCCTGCCGCTGATCCCGGGCATTTCGGCCGGTGAAATCCTCGGTGCCCGCGTCTGGATCAAGCTGGGCCCGATGACCTTCCAGCCGGGCGAAATCGCCAAGATTACCTTGGCCATATTCTTCGCCGGGTATCTCTCCTCCAACCGGGACCTGATTCTCCTCGCAGGCCGCAAACTAGGCCCGTTGCAGTTCCCGCGGGTCAAGGACATGGGCCCGATGATCACCGCCTGGCTGGTGAGCATCGGAGTGCTGATCTTCCAGCGGGACCTCGGTTCCTCCGTGCTGTTCTTCGGCCTCTTCATTGTGATGATCTACGTGGCCACGAGCCGGATCAGCTGGGTAGTGATCGGTGTGGCCCTGATCCTGGGCGGCGGATATGTGGCCTCCAAAGTTTTCTCACACGTTGGCCTCCGCATCGACGGGTGGCTGAACGCCTTCACGGATGAGGTGTACGGGCGGCAGTTTGGCGGTAGCTTCCAGATTGTGGAAGGCCTGTTCGGCATGGCCAACGGCGGTCTCGTGGGCACCGGCCTTGGCCAGGGGCGCCCGAACCTGGTCCCGTTTGCCAACAGCGACATGATCATCGCTTCCTTCGGCGAGGAACTCGGCCTGATCGGGCTCTTCGCGATCGTCCTGATGTACCTGCTGCTGTTCACACGCGGGTTCCGGGCGGCCCTGGGAACACGGGATGCCTTCGGGAAGCTGCTGGCCTGCGGCCTGTCGTTCGCCATCGCGCTTCAGTGTTTTGTGGTAATTGGCGGCGTGACGCGGCTGATTCCGCTGACCGGGCTCACCACACCCTTCCTGGCTGCCGGCGGTTCCTCGCTGCTGGCCAACTGGATCATCGTGGGACTGTTGCTAATGATTTCGCACGCCGCCCGTGGCCCGGTGGACACCACACCCATGCCGCAGGGTGCCGGGCCGGGCGAACAGAAGCCTGTTCCGCCTTCCCCGCCGCGCCCGGCCAAACAGCCCGGCCGGAAGCCCTCGTCCGCCCATCCCGACGCGCCAACTGAAGCGGTGAAACAGCTGTGAACCACGCCATTCGGAATTCATGGATTGCCGCCGTGGCCATGTTCGCGCTGATCTTCGGCGCCCTCAGCTATGTGCAGGTGGTGGGTGCCGACGAACTGCAGGCCAACCCCTGGAACAAGCGCGCCATCCTACAGAACTACTGCAACGACCGCGGAGCTATCATCGTGGGCGGAAAACCCATCGCGCAGTCCGTTGCCGCCTCGGAAAGCTGCAAGTTCCAGCGCACCTACACCGAGCCCGAACTGTACGCCGGCATCACGGGGTACTTTTCGAAGAACTACGGCGTCACAGGTTTGGAAAGTTCCCTCAACGAGCAGCTCGCCGGCAGCTCGGACCAGCTCTTCCTGGACCGCGTGGGCCAGCTGTTCCTCGGCAACCAGCCGAAGGGCGCCTCGGTGGAACTCACGCTGGATCCGGCGCTCCAAAAGCTGGCCTACGACTTGATTCCAGACGGCCAGCGCGGCTCTATCGTGGTGACGAACCCGAAAACGGGTGACATCCTGGCCATGGTCTCCAAGCCGTCCTATGATCCCAACCTGATCGCAACCCAGGACGCGGCTGCCGAGGCTGCGAATTTCAACGAGCTCAACAAGGTCCCCGGGATCAACCTGAACCCGAATGTCAGCGGTCCAACCGGTGCACTTTTGGCGCCCGGCTCGGTGTTCAAGCTGGTGGATACGGCCGCCGCGCTCAGCTCGGGCAAGTACAACAAGGACAGTGAGCTGCCCAACCCCGCCGAGATGAGCTTCCCCGGAATCCAGTACAAGCTGCCGAACTACGCCGGGGGCAACTGCTACACCCAGAACACGGCGAGCTTCGCCTTCGCGCTGCAGCAGTCCTGCAACACACCGTTCGCGTCCATTGCCCGGGATCTGGGCCAAAAGGCCATAGCCGACCAGGCCGCGAAGTTCGGCTTCGGGGAGGACCTGGGCGACCAGCTGAAACTGGATTACGCAAAGAAGGCGTTCCCGGAGGAGGAGCTGGACCCGGCAGGGCTCGCCCAGTCCGCCATCGGCCAGCGCGACGTACGGGCTACTCCGCTGCAGATCGCGCTGATGACGTCCGCCATCGCCAACGGCGGAGTCCAGATGAGGCCCAACCTGATCAAGACGGTGCGGTCCCCGGACCTGAGGGTCATCAGCGAACCGAAACCAGAGGTTCTCCGGACCTCCACCAGCCCGGAGATTTCCCGGCAGATCACCGAATGGATGACCAGCGTAGTCAGTGAAGGCATCGGCCGCGGGGCCGCCGTGCCGGGCGTCCAGGTGGCCGGCAAGACCGGCACTGCCGAGCTGGGAACCGACGGCTTGAACAATTCATGGTTTACCGGGTTCGCCCCGGCCAACGACCCCCAGGTGTCGGTGACCATCGTCATGCAGGGCGTGGACATCACCACCGGTGCACAGCTAACCAGTCCGAACGCGAAGAAGATTTTTGAGGCGGTGTTGAATAAGTGAGGCCTACATCAGGGATCACCCTCGGCGGGAGATTCCAGCTGACCACGCGTATTGCGATTGGCGGGATGGGAGAAGTCTGGAAGGCCAAGGACCTTATCCTTGGCCGGATTGTCGCCATCAAGGTGCTCAAAGAGGAGTACACGGGCGATCCCGGGTTCCTCCAGCGCTTCCGTGCCGAGGCTCGCCACACGGCGCTTCTGAACCATGTCGGCATCGCCAACGTCTTTGACTACGGTGAAGAGGAGGGATCGGCGTACCTGGTGATGGAGCTGGTCCCGGGCCAGCCACTGAGCAGCATCATCGAACACGAACAGGTCCTTTCGCCGGACCGGACGCTGTCCATGATCGCCCAGACAGCCCGCGCCCTCTCGGTGGCCCACTCACAGGGCCTGGTGCACCGTGACATTAAGCCCGGCAACCTGCTGATCACCCCGGATGGCCGCGTCAAAGTCACAGACTTCGGCATCGCCCGGCTGGCGGACCAGGTCCCGCTGACCCAAACCGGTCAGGTCATGGGCACGGCCCAGTACCTCGCACCGGAGCAGGCAACCGGACAGACCGCCACCGGCGCCTCGGACATCTACTCGCTCGGCGTCATCGGCTACGAGTGCCTCACCGGGCATCGCCCGTTCTCCGGTGAATCGCAGATCGCCATTGCGCTTGCCCAGGTTAATGACGCGCCGCCGCCGCTGCCGGAAACACTGCCGACGCCGGTGCGGGCCCTCCTGATGTCCATGCTCGCCAAGGATCCCAAGAACCGCCCGGCCAACGCCATCAAGCTGTCCGAGGCAGCGGAAGCCATCCGAAACGGTGACATCGCCGCTGCGCATGCCGCCGTTCCCGGAATGCTGCTTTTCGAAGCGGCCACGGGGCCAATCACGGCTCCGGTGGACATTCCCACCGCCGCCACCGGCGTCATTGAATCACCCGAAAAGGACAAATCGACGACGGCGACTTCCGCGCTTCCGGTGGTCGGCGCCGCGGGCGCCGGTGCGGCCGCAGGACTCGCCGCCGGAGCTGCTGCCGGGGCAACCGGTCCGGGCAGCACACTGTCACGCGCCGACGCCCTGGCCGCCCAGCGCAGCTGGGACCAGGAAGAGGAGCAGGACCGCTACGACGAACCGGTGGACGAGCCGCAGCGCAAGGGCCGGAGCCCGTGGACGTGGCCGCTCATCGCCCTCATCGTGCTCGTCCTCTTCGCACTGGTGGGTGTCCTGCTTACCCAGGCAGGCATCTTCTCCCCGTCCGGTCCGGCCGAGTCCTCGTCCACGTCGAGCAGCGCCAAGCCCAGCAGCACCAGCGCCTCACCGACGTCCACTTCGGCCAGCCCCACACCCAGCAGCGCGAGCCCGACGCCCACTCCCACGCAGTCCACCCCGGAAACCATCAACCTGATCCCTGATGCCTACCTGGGCCAGCCGTACAACACGGTCCGCAGCCAGCTCGTCGGCCTGGGATTGACCGTCAAGGGCGACCCGGTCTTCAGCGACGCAGCGCAGGGCACGGTCACCAACATCGAGCCTTCCGGCCCGGTAGCCCCGGGCGAGACCATCACGGTCACCTACTCCAAGGGCCCGGACCCGAGCCAGGAGTCTTCGGTGCCCGCGATCGGCGTTGGCAGCTCCGAGGCCCAGGCGCAGAAAGCGATCGAAGACGCCGGATTGCGCTGGGTAAAGGGAGCAGACGTACCCGGCAGCGCCGGGCAAAAAGCCGGCACCTTCGTCAGTTCAGAGCCGGGCGCCGGACAAAAGGTACCCGCCGGATCCGTGGTGACCTACCACCTCGCCGCTGAACCCGTGCCCACCCCGAGCACCTCGACGACGAACTAAGGCGCACCGTGCCGAACTCACCCCGTCTCCCGTCGCACAGAGAGGACAGCCTCCCAGTGAACACCCAGCGCGTCCTCAACGGACGGTACGAACTCGGTGAGCTGATCGGCCGCGGCGGTATGGCGGACGTCCACCGAGGCGTTGACACCCGGCTGGGCCGGACAGTGGCCATCAAGCTGCTGCGCCCGGACCTTGCCCGGGATCCACAGTTCCAGGCACGGTTCAAGCGCGAAGCCCAGGCCGTGGCCGCGTTGAACCATCCTTCGATCGTTGCCATCTACGACACCGGGGACCATGCTGTGCCGGGCGGGCCCGAGGACACGGTCCGGGTGCCGTACATTGTGATGGAATTCGTGTCCGGGAAGACCCTGAGGGATCTCATCCGGGCGAAGGAAGTCAGCATCGACCACGCCATCGACTTCACTCTCGGCGTGCTCTCCGCGCTCGAGTACAGCCACCGGGCGGGAATCGTGCACCGGGATATCAAGCCCGCAAACGTGATGTTCTGCGAAGACTCGGACACCATCAAAGTCATGGACTTCGGGATTGCCCGGGCCATGGCCGATTCGTCGGCCACCATGACCCAGACCCAGGCGGTCGTTGGCACGGCGCAGTACCTTTCCCCGGAACAGGCACGCGGTGAAACCGTGGACGCCCGGAGTGATCTGTACTCCGCGGCGTGCCTGCTGTACGAAATGCTGACGGGGCGGCCTCCGTTCATCGGTGACAGTCCAGTATCAGTCGCCTACCAGCACGTCCGCGAGATTCCGGAACCGGCCAGCAGCCTCAACCCCGAGGTGTCGAAAGCCCTGGACAGCGTCCTCTCGAAGGCCCTGCAGAAGAACCGTGCTGACCGTTTCCAGGATGCGGCCGCTTTCCAGCGGGCACTTCGAGCGGCCCGCAACGGCATCCCCGTTCCTGAGGTGGCGGCGGGCGAGGCCCCGACGGATCCCAACAACACGGTCCCGGCCGGGGAACGGACGGCCCTTGCCGCGCCGTACTCGCTGACGGGGGCAAGCTTCCTCGATGATTCACCGAGCGGCCGGCTCCGGCCCGTCCATGACACCCTTGGCGACGACCAGGCGATTCCCGCGCAGGTTTACGAACCCTCGGAGTCCAGCGATCTTCCCCTCGGGTTTCCGCCGGAACGTGAGCGCACCCCCCGGCAGAAGTCCCGCCGTCGAACATGGATCGCCACCTTGGTGATCTTCACCCTGCTGGTCCTGGCCGGCGGCGGCCTCTGGCTCTACAACATGATGAACCAGGTGCCCCCTCCGGTGGCGAAGGTCGATGTGCCGGCCGTATCGGCGCTAACGGAGTCCGAGGCGCTGCAGCGGCTGTACAACGCCAGGCTGAGCCCGCAGATCACCAGGCTGCCGCACGACACCATCACGAAGGGCACAGCCATTGGCACGGTGCCGGCCGCCGGCACCGCCATGGAACCTGACTCGAAGGTGACCCTGAACATCTCCGACGGCCCGAGCGCCGTAAAAATCCCGGACGACCTGCCGGGGCGGACCGAAGCAGCGGCCCGGGATGTTCTTCGACAAATCGGCCTCGCCGGCGCCCCCGGAACCACCATGGCCAACAGCGCCACCGTTCCCACCGGAATCGTGATCACTACCAAGCCGGCGCCGGGCCAGACGGTCGCAGTCGGAAGCACCGTGGAAATCGTGGTGTCCACCGGCAAGGTGGCCATGCCAGAACTCCGCGGACTGCCCAGGGCGGAGGCCGAGACGGCGCTCAAGAACCTTGGACTTGGCATCGACGTGAAGGAAGTGGAGAACTCCGAGGTTGAACCGGGAAAGGTGACCGAGCAGAGCGACGCCGTCAACTCGCTGGTGGAGCAGGGCAAAACCATCGCCATCGTTGTTGCCAAGGCGCCGGCGCCCAAGCCCACACCAACCCCGACGCCTACGCCGACTGAGACGAGCCGTACCCGGGGATAGCCGCCCCGCGGCGCCCGATGAGTTGCCTCCCGAAGGACCGTACGGGCCGTCTCCCTGACTTCAGTACTGCGCTGACGTCAGTGCTGGATGAGGGGGCTCAGTTTGGCAGCCCGCTCGGCCGCGCCGGCCATTCCGAGTGATTCGAGCCAGTTGCCCAGCATCTGGTAACCGCCCTCAGTGAGGACCGACTCCGGGTGGAACTGCACGCCACAGAGCGGTGCCGTCCGGTGCTGCAGGCCCATGATCACGCCGTTTGCCGTCTGGGCTGTGATCTCGAGGATGTCCGGGATGGTTTCGCGGACAGCGGCCAGGGAGTGATACCGCGTGGCAGTAACAGGGGAGGGAAGTCCCGCGAAGACGCTGGCTCCTTCATGCCCAACAAGGGACGTTTTGCCGTGCATCAGCTCCGGCGCGTGCGTCACAGTGGCTCCGTAGGCCTCGGCCAGTGCCTGGTGTCCCAGGCAGACGCCGAACATCGGCTTGTCGTGGCTGCCGCACCATTTGATCAAGTCAATGCAGACCCCGGCCTCCGCAGGGGTGCCGGGACCCGGCGAGATGAGGACGCCGTCGCGCGCGTCCGCCATCTCGATTGCCTCAGCAAGGGTGACGTCGTCGTTTCGGACCACCGTTGTTTCGGCGCCGAGCTCCTGGAGGTAGCCCACCAGGGTGTAAACAAAGCTGTCGTAGTTGTCTACGACCAGGATCTTGGTGGTGCTCATTGTCGAGTTACTAAACCAATCGTTGAGTCGGTGAACTGGGTGAACTGTGACATCCAGGGGAAGAGGAACTGAACCATCAATACCAGCACGCCGGCCAGCAGCACCAGTGACGTAGCAATCCTGAACCACAGCGGCCCGGGCAGGTGGCGGAAAATCCATCCGTACATGGCGTCAGCCCTTCCCTAGTGCCTTGGCCACCTGGGCCGCGATTTCTGCCGGTGGTCCAGCCGAGGCGGGCTGCCAGTGGTCCAGCAAGGAATAGGCAATGATGCGTTCCTGGGAGCCGAAGCGCGGATTGCAGCTGGTCATGGTGAGGTAAGCCTCCGTGGGCCGGGCGGCGGGCTGCGTGGGCACGGGGAGCAGCACATCCGTGGCCGACGGAAGCACGATCTGGTTGTTCCTGAAGACGTAGACATAGAACCCGTCCCTGGTTTGGACGTAGATCTTGTCCCCAGGTACCAGGGTGTGGATGTTGTCCAGGACCGCTCCGTGGGTCTGGCGGTGACCGGCCACAGCAAAGTTGCCGGTTGCCCCTGGCATCGCCGTGTCGTTGTAGTGGCCAAGGCCCAGCGTATCCAGGACATCCGTGGAGGTTCCCTGCACGATGGGCCGGGTGTAGTCCGCCCCAAAACGGGGGATGTACATGATGCCGATGGTTTGGCCGTGACCGGGCGCTTCGGCGACCTTCGGCGGACCGTAGTCGGTCGGGGCGGGTGTCGGGGAGACAGGCTCATCGGATGCCGCGGGAGCCGGGGTACCGCCCAAGTCCTGGGCAAAATTCCGGATCGTCTCGCTCTGCTTCGCATCGGACTCCACATTGGTCCACCAGAGCTGCCATGCGACAAACAGGAGCAGGATGACTCCCACCGTGATCAGCAGCTCACCAACGATCTGGACGACTTTCCGGAGAACCCCGACGCCGCGTGCCGGCACGGCAGCAGTCGTCTCCTTCTCCAGCAACACCACGTGGTCTCCTCAATCGGCGGCCTGAACTGGCGCCGGTGTGTTCTGAACTACAGCTAGAATTGGCTGCTAGTAAGAATTCAGACCTGACCAAGGGCGCCAACCCCGCCGGCATATTCCTTCCTGCAGGATATCAAGCCGGAGGCTCCGCCCTTGATTCAGCCCGAGGAGGAGGACCCGTGCCCGAGTCAAAGCCACGAAAGAAGACCGCTGCCGCGGAAAAGCCGGCTTCTGTATCGCAGGCATACAAGCCGAACGCGGTGTGGTTCAAGCCCGTCATGTTCGGCCTGATGATCCTCGGGCTGCTGTGGATCATCACCTTCTACATCAGCGAGGGCGCCCTCCCGGTCAGGGATTGGGGATCCTGGAACATCGTGGCCGGATTCGGCATTGCCATCGCCGGATTCTTGATGACCACCCGCTGGCGTTCCTAGCCCCAGGCTTCCGTTTGGCCGGCACCGCCCGGCAAGCACCCCGCGTTTAACGAAAAAGTCGGACCGGCACATTGTGCCGGTCCGACTTTTTTGTTGCTGGTTTATTGCCGGCCGTTGCTCACTACTGGCCGGGGTTGAGCACGTGAATCGCCAGGTCGGTGCCGGCGTCGGACGTTACGGAAATCTCCACGCCGTGACCTGCGACTTTGACGCTTCCGTACGGGTTGTCGGAGCTGTAGTAGGCCAGCGGGTCGCTGTCCTTGAACACTCCAATCGGGGCGCTGCTCGGTGCGCAGGCGTCAAGTGAGCTGATCGACGTACTGCGCTTGGTACCGGTCTGCACTTCCTTCGCGATGCACAGCGGATCCGTAGCCTCCAAACCGAAGGTCGCGTCGAACGGCTGGCGGCTGTTGCCGGGCATCGTGCCGTCGGACCACTTCAGCGGCGCCGGCCGGGCATCCACGGGCAGCGCCGAACCGGCGCCGGGGTGCGCCGAAACGTTGTTGTCCGCGTACGAGTCGTCGACGTACCAGACCAGCATGCCGTTCTGGTACTTGAAGAAATCCACCCAATTCGGTGCCGTGATGCCCTTGGTGAAGGCATATGGGCCCTCCGCGAGCGTCGCGTCGAACCCCACGTACTCCCGGTTCTCCACGAGGTAGTACTGCTCAGTGGTCCGGGTGACGGAGCCGCTGCTCAGTTGCCACGAACCCTCGGCAACCCACTGTCCCGCGCCGGATTCGACGTCGTCACTCAGGATTACGGTCTTTCCGGCCGAAATCCTGATGTCGTCAATGAAGGCACCGGGGTTGTGGACGCCGCCGTCGGTCTGGTACCTGAAGCGGAACAACGATTCCAGGCCGGCGGCGTCGTAGGAGTAGCGCAGCTGCCCCCAGCCAGCCGCTCCGCTGAGCGCCCGTCCCGCTGATTTCCAGGTCTTGCCACCGTCGGTGGAGTACTCACCATAGAGGTAGTCGTAGTTCGCCTCTATGTCGTACCAGGCGTTCGCTGTAACGGTTACCCGCGACTGCGCCGGAACGGCATGGGTCAGGGATTCATTGAGGTTGTCCGCGCTGCCCGTCCACCATGCCTTGATCCCTGAGGAGGGAGCTGTGTAGTTCGTGGTGGTTGTCTTATCCGGCAGGTTCACGCGGACGGCCTGGTCCTTGCCGTCAACCTGAAGTTGGGACGGGTTCAGGACAAAGTCACCGCTGGAGCCCGCATTCACTGTGCTGTGGTCAAGCCAGCCAAGGAAAAGCTTCTCTTCGGGTCCCATCAGGCCCGGGGTGGTTCCGATCCCTTCATTGGCAGCAGAACCGTGGCCCAACCAGGAGCCTGAGCTCATGAGGGTCCAGAACGCTGTGCTGTTGGTGGCAGCTCCGGTGGTGTCATAGAAGTCCGGCAGTCCGAGGTCGTGGCCGAATTCGTGGGCAAAGACGCCGACTCCGCCGTTCTCGGGTTCCGTCGTGTAATCACCAAGCCAGTATTTTGAGGACCCGATCCGGGTACCGCCGGAGAGGTTACCCTCCGGTCCGGCAGAGCCGAACTGGTTGCCGAAGGCGTACCAGCGGTGGGACCAGATTGCGTCCTCACCCAGGGTGCCGCCGCCACCTTCCTCGCCTTCCCCGGCGTGGACCGCCTGGAAGTGGTCGATGTAACCGTCCGGTTCATCGAAGTTACCGTTCCCGTTGAAGTCGTAGCGGTCCCACACATCGAACTGTGCAAGGTACGCGTCAATTTCAGCCGGTGTCTTGCCGGCCGCCAGCTGGGAATCCCACCACGCGTTGCCGGAGTCCCGGACAAAAGCCCATGCGCCGCCCGTGTCCTCGGTGGCGTTGTCGCCGTAGAAGGATCCGTTGTTGGGCACCTTGACCCAGTTCGTCACCGTATTTGTTACCGAGTACTGATTGTTGGAGACGGCCTCGTAGTAGCCCTTCATTGATTCGCCGCTGCCATTGAAGAGTTCTTCGTAGTAAGCGGGGCTGAAGTCCTTGGTCCACAGCGTGGTGTTGTCCACCGAGCGGTCCGGTTCCGCAATCGTATTGTGCAACGGACCGGGCGTCGTTCCGAACCGCCCCGAGCCCTGGTCGCCGAACTCGGCCAGGATGGTGAAGATCTTGTCCTGCCTGGCGGTCTCTACCTCGGCGAACTTATCCGGCGCCAGCTGCACTACGCCGTCTTCATTGGCTTTCGCCTGCCCCTTGGCCACCTTTTCAAGGGCTGCCTTCCGCCGTTCAACGAGTTCCTTCGTCCGCGGTCCGGGGCGGTTGTCCTGCCGGATTGCCGCGGCGGCTCCGCCCGACCCGTCGTCAACAGGTGGTGCGGCTACGGCAGGGGCCTGGATGCTGAGCATCCCGAGAACGACCCCTGCCACGCCGGCCACGGCAATTTTGGTTTTCCTCACACGTACCTCCCAGTAATTTGTGATCAGAGCCACAGCATAATGTGAGAGTGCTCGTTCGGCTATGAGTTTCGCGGTCACCGGCGCATGTCCTTCCCGGTCGCTGAATATGCTGGAGTCTGCAGCACGGTGCAGGACTAGCTAAGGACCCCAGATGACCCCGGACGAACGCGGCACCATCATCGGCAGTGACGGCCTGGCCAGGCCACCGTGGGCTGCGGCGGACCCGCTGCTCCAGGCGTACTACGACACTGAATGGGGCATGCCGGTCCGTGACGAGCAGGGCCTGTTCGAACGCATCAGCCTGGAGGCCTTCCAGGCCGGATTATCCTGGGCCACCATCCTGCGAAAGCGACCCGCCTTCCGGTCTGCGTTCCACGACTTTCAGCCCGACACGGTGGCTGCGTTCACCGAAGAGGACGTCGAACGCCTGATGCTCGACGCCGGCATTGTCCGGAACCGGCTCAAGATCAGGGCCGCCATCACAAATGCCCGCGCCACCATCGCATTGCGGGACGACGGCGGTCTGGTGGACTTCGTCTGGAGCTTCCAGCCGTCGGTGACGCCACGACCGCAGAACCACGCAGAGATCCCCACAACATCGCCTGAGTCCGTTGCCCTGTCCAAAGCCCTGCGGGGCAAAGGTTTCGCCTTCGTGGGACCCACCACGATGCACGCGCTCATGGAGGCGATCGGCATGATTGACACCCACCTGGTGGATAGCCACAGGCGGGGCTCCTCGGGCGTGTGGACGGAGCGGCCCTGAGTTATCCCGAGCTGTGGGGAAACTTATCCACAGTGTTGAAAACTTCGGGACTGATGCACGGGACTTCCGCTGGCCACGGCCTGCGCGGACTCGCTCAGTGGATGAATAACAGGGTCGTAAGTTATTAACACTGTGGATTGTCTGTGGATAACCAGCCGGGGATCGGAAATTCGCCTGCGCGGGGGGCCTGACTCCGCCCTGGACTCCGGTTGCAGCCGACGGCGCCCGCGAGGCGGAGTTATCCACTTACGAACAACGCTATCCCCAGAAGTTATCCACAGGTGGGGATAAAGCGGGGGATAATTGGCTCCGCTGGGCCAAAGAGGGCGCCCTCCCGCTGAATTCCTTGGTCAGGCTGAGATCCGGCGAGTTATTAACACTGTGCATAACCTGTTGACTAGCTCCGGGACTGATCGCGATTGAGACGCCGATGGCGCTCTTCCGGCCCCCTGGAGCGGGCGGCGGGCAAATCCGTTTACTACGCCGCGGGGTGTTGACGGGCCGGCGAACAGATTCGGCACTGGCGCTAGCCGGTCAAGCACCCGTCCCGCCAGCCAAGTTGTCCACTTAACCACAGGCCGGAGGAACATCTTTATCCACAGATGTGGACAATCTCCCGGCTTCCTGTCGATAATCGCCAGCTGGCAAGGGCTCCGTGGGGGAGCGGGTCTGAACTACACGCATGTAAGTTACCAACAATGTGGATAACCACTGTGGAAAACTTCCCGGCGGGCGGCTGGCTCCTGGAGCACCGGACGGAAAGGGTTCGTTCTGGCATGCCGAAATCCTCTGAGGCCAAGTGTTGTGGGTCAGCAGGCGGCTTGGCGTGCGGCAGCGGGAAGCACGCGGGACTGCGGGATGGGTCGCAGACGCGGGATGGGCCCCAGGGCGGCGGCAAGGTTGTGTGTTTCCCAGGGCGGCGGACCGCAGGCAGCGGCATGGGCGTCCGCATACGCAGTCGCAGACCGTGCGGGTTAAAGGCCGGGAGGGGCCCGGGAAGTGCTTAGGCGCCGGCCATTCGCAAGGCGGTGGCCCCGACTAGCAGGCCCAGCACGAGCACAAGGCCTGCCGACTGCCAGAGCCAGCGTCGCGGACCGCGGGGGGCGTAAGCGATGGCTGCGGCGCAGGCAGCACCCGTGACCAGGCCGCCAAGGTGGGCCTGCCAGGCAATCTGGGGCACGATGAAGCCGATGACCCCATTGATGGCGATCAGCACCCAAAGCTGCTTCGTGTCCCCGCCGCGGTGGCGCTGTACCACCAGCATGGCGCCGAAGAGTCCGAAGATGGCACCGGACGCCCCCACGACGCCGGCGAGCTGCTGGCCAGGAGTATAGGCCGGCGTCAGCAGGAGGTAGCCCACGGATCCGCCTACCGCAGCCAGCAAGTAGAGCGCCAGGAAACGGATACGCCCGAGGAGGGGTTCAAGTGCCTGCCCGAACATCCACAGCATGTACATGTTCAGCACGATGTGAAGGATGAAACCCTGGGAATGGAGGAACGCGGAGGTCAGCATGCGCCATGGTTCGAAGACCCCGTACTCGGGGGTGGCGTAGACCGTGGCGAAGGCGAAATTTTGGTAGATCCCGTCATTGGGAACTATCCATTGGAGCACGTAGACGAGCGCGCATACCGCGATGATCCCGAAGGTCACCAGGGGCCGGCCGGCGACGGCGGTTCCGCCGTAGACCGTCCTGGCTGCCGGCGTCGTACGTTTTGTTTCGTTGACGCAGTCAATGCATTGGAATCCGACGGCGGCCGCCCGCTGGCATTCCGGGCAAGCCGGGCGCCCGCAGCGCTGGCACCGGACATAGGAAGGCCTGTCCGGGTGCCGGGGGCACACCGGAATCTGCGCGGACGGCTCGGCCGCCGGAATTCCGTAGCTCATGAGGGGTTAGAGCTGCTCGACATCGATGCTGTTAATAACAACGTCCTCGACCGGGCGGTCGCCCATGCCCGTGCGGACACCTTCGATGGCATCCACGACCTTCTTGGATTCCTCGTCAGCGACTTCACCGAAGATGCTGTGCTTGCCCTGCAGCCAGTCGGTGGGGATGGTGGTGATGAAGAACTGCGAGCCGTTGGTGCCCTTGCCCATCTGGATGCCGGCGTTGGCCATGGCCAGCTTGTACGGCTCGTTGAAGGTCAGCTCGGGGTGGATTTCGTCGTCGAACTTGTAGCCCGGTCCGCCCACGCCGCGGCCCAGGGGATCGCCGGCCTGGATCATGAAATCCTTGATGATGCGGTGGAAGATGGTGCCGTTGTACAGCGGGGTTCCGGTCTTGTCCTCACCGGTTTCCGGGTGGGTCCAGGCCTGCTCGCCCGTGGCCAGGCCAACGAAGTTCTTAACCGTCTTGGGCGCATGGTTGCCGAAGAGGTTGACGACGATGTCGCCGAGGCTGGTGTGGATGGTTGCTTTTGCAGTTGCGATGGCAGTCATAGGCCCATTGTTCCACGTCGGCCCAGCACGGCATCAGGCCTTCCAGCCAGTTCCGCGCTAGGTGAAATCGGCCGGAAATGGGTTCGAAGAATAGCCGGTGGAGGTCAATCCACGTAGGCTAACAACAGAACCGTCACATTAATCGGGAGGTAGTTGTGAAGAAATCGGATCGTATTGCCCGTGACCTGGAGCAGTCAGTCAGCAGCGCGGTAGAGAACGCCAAGGATTGGGCAGCCCCCCGCGTAGAAGCAGCCGTGGACTGGGCGGTTCCCCGCCTGCAGCACGGCATTGACACAGCATCCCCGAAGATCCAGGAAGGGCTCAAATCTGCGGCCCACAACTTGGCCGACGGCGTTGCCACCGTAACGCCGCGCATCCAGGACGGGCTCGCACACCTCGCGCCCAAGATCCATGACGTTGTGGACAGTGCCACCCCGCGCCTCCACGAAGCACTGGACAAAGCCACCCCCGTCATCTCCCAGGCCCGCGACCGCGTGGTGGTGGAATACCTGCCCAGGCTCTCGGACCAGATCGGCCACGCTTCCGAGGCAGTGCACCGCACGCTCGAAAGCGCACCGGCGCACGTGGATGCCGTCGCCCAGAAGCTTGCGGATTCCGGCGTTGTGCATTCCATCCAGGATCAGGCCCAGGCCGCAGGCCACCAACTCAAGGCCGCAGCAGCAGAGGCCACCCGGGTTGTCACCGGCGAAGTGGCCAAGCCGCAGAAGCCGAAGCACCGCGGACTTCTTATTTTCGGCGTCATCGCAGCAGCCGCCGCCGCCGGCGTCGCAGCATGGAAGGCGTCCAAGCCCGTTGAGGATCCTTGGAAGACCCCCGCGCCGGTAACGCCCGCACCAGTTGCCGCCACCACGGTCAACGACGTCACTGCCGCGGCCAAGGACGCCACGGCAACCGCTGGCGAAAAGGCCGTTGATGCAGCGGACGCCGCTGCCGATGCGTCAGACGACGCAGCGGCGAAGGCTGCCGACGCCGCCGAAGATGCCAAGGACGAGGCTGCCAAGGTTGCTACGGATGCCAAGACCGCTGTGAAGAACATCGCTTCGAGCATGAACAACGGTTCCGCCAAGGCAAACGAGAACTAGAAACCGGCCGTCACGGGACGGCATAACAACAGAGGAGGCCCGCACATTTGTGTGCGGGCCTCCTCTGTTGTTTCCCCGACCTTCACCCGCAGTCCCGGGCTGCGGCCCACAAGGGTGCTAAATTTGTGGTGATGTCACCCGATAGATCCCCCGAGGATGCCTCGCACGACGCTGCGCTTATGCCGGGCGTATCCATCGTCATACCGGCATACAACGAGGCAAGCGTCATCAGGCAGTGCCTCATTGCGGCCATCTACCAGTCGGTGCCGGCGGCGGAGATTATCGTTGTGGACAACATGTCCAAGGACCGCACAGCGGACATAGTGCGCCAGATGCAGCAGGAATATCCGGAAAGTCCCATCATCCTGTTGAGCCAGGATCGGGACCAGGGCCTCATCCCGACCCGGAATTTCGGCCTCAACCACGCCACCGGCGATGTCCTGGGCCGGATCGATGCAGACTCCGTGGTGGAACCGGACTGGGTGGAACAGGTCCAGAAGGCCTTCCTCGACCCCGCCGTCCAGGCTGCCACCGGCCCCGTGGTGTATTACGACATGCCGATGCGCCGCTTCGGGCTCAAAGCGGACGACAAGATGCGCCAGCTAATGCTCAAGCTTGCCAAGCACCAGTACCACTTCCTCTTCGGTTCTAATATGGCGCTGCGCCGTTCAGCCTGGGAAACCATCCGGGACGAAACCTGCCGGGATGAAAAAGACGAGATGCATGAGGACATTGATTTGTCCCTGCATCTGGCGGACCATGACCTGCGCGTGCAGTACTGGCCCCAGATGGTGTCCGGAATGTCCGCCCGCCGCCTCGAGGACTCACCGCGCGACTACCGGTACTACGTGACCAGGTTCGACCGAACCTATAAGGCCCACAACGTCAAGAAGATGGCCCTCAAGGCACCCATGGTGGTGTTCTTCTCCGTGTACTTCCCGGCCAAGCTCCTGCGGGCCATTCACACCGTGAACTCCGCCCAGCCCGTGCGCCGCGGCGGCCAGTAGCTCCAGCCCGGCTCTCAGGCCCGGCGCCCCCACCAGCACCAGCGGGGCTCAGTCCGTTCCCAGCTCCGCCAGGCGGGCTTCGCCGGCCGGCGGGGGCCGCCTGCGCCGCTGCCCGGCCACCACGACGGCAAGCCCTACCAGAATGAGTGCCAGCCCGGCATAGGTGCCTCCCGGCAACGTCTCAGCCAGGAACACGGCGGCCAGCACCGCGGCACCGGGAATCTCCAGCAGGATGATCATCGAAACCAGCAGCGGGCTCATGGTGGCCAGCAGGTGGTTGAAGGCCGTATGCCCCACCAGCTGGGCGCACACGGTAATGGCCACGATCCCCAGCCAGCCGGCCGCCTCAAAGCCCACGAGCGGCTGTCCGGAAGCGAGGGCCAGCACGGCAACCAAGGACGCGCACATGCCGTAGCAGAGCGTCGTATAGGTACCGGTGGTCATGGTTTCGCGTGCCTTGCCGCCCGCCAGCGTGTAGAGGCCGGCCAGCGCGCCTCCTGCCACCGCCAGAACGTCCCCGAGCAGGGCATCCGGCGAGGTGCCCATGTCGAACCCCGTGATGGCGACAACGCCGCCGAACGCCATTCCAAGGCCCACCAGTACCTGCCAGCGGTGGCGTACACCCCTGAACAGCTGGAACACTGCGATCCAGCCGGACTGGAGGCAGACCAGCGCCGTGGCCGCGGCTACGGACGTGAGCTGGAGGGAGGTGATGAAACACGCGAAGTGCAGGGCAAGAGCCACTGCAGCCAGGGCCGACCAGCGGAACTCGCGGCGCGTCACCTTACCAAACTGCCGGGGATTGCCCACCAGGACGGGGGTGGCCATCACGACGGCTCCGATGGCATTCCGCCAAAAGGCGATGGCCAGCGCACTGACAGTGGTGGCGCCCAAGGTGGCGGCGATGAGGGGCCCGGATGAGGCCACGCCGAGCACGCCCAAGGTGGCAAGGAAGAAGGTCACCGTTCCAACAGTAATGGTGCCTCCGTGGAGCCGGCGCCGTGGGCTGTCATGGACGACTAGGCGAAGCGCAACGACTGAGTGCAAAGCAAAAGGCCCCGGATTGCGTTTCCGCATTCCGGGGCCTTCCTTATGGTGGAGGCACGGGGACTCGAACCCCGAACCCCCTGCTTGCAAAGCAGGTGCGCTACCAATTGCGCCATGCCCCCATAAGAAGCAACCCGACAATCATACCCTAGTTCCGGAGGCCTTCTTACCAGCGTCCAGACCGGGGATCCGAACTAATCGACCGTGTCAGTCGATTCGCTCCAGACCGTTTTCCGGGCTTCGGATTCCTGCACCTTCTTGAAAAGCAAAGCGCCTGCGACAGCCACTGCAACAACCAGCAACTTCTTCACATGCACCCCGTTCCGGTCCGGTTTTACCCGAACCATTTCCAAAACCTGTGCAGGTTCCGTGGGCGTACCAGGACTTGAACCTGGGACCTCTTCGTTATCAGCGAAGCGCTCTAACCGCCTGAGCTATACGCCCCGATGCCTCATCGGGCCGAGACATGACTTTACAGCACATCCCGGCCCGATCTCAAATCGAGGCATTTCGCGGGTGGAATCCCGCGAAATTCCGCGGACTAATCGTCCGTGAGGGTCACACCGATGCCGCCGACGAGGGTGGCAGAAATGTTGTACAGCACGGCGGAAAGCATCGACAGGGCAGTCAGGAGCACAACGTTCACCACGGCGATGATGACCGCGAACGAGGCCACCTGGCCCAGCGAAGCAACCTTCTTCAGTTCGAAGCCGCCGCCTTCGGAACCGGCGAGGGTTCCCAGCAGGCTGTCCACCTGGTCGAAGATGCCCGTCAGGTCCAGGACGGTCCACAGGACGATTGCCGCAACGACAGTGACGATGCCGAGGGCAACCGACAGCAGGAAGGCCATCTTCAGCACGGACCAGGGGTCCACTTTGCTGATGAGAAGCCGTGCACGGCGGACCTTGGCCTTCGGAGCCGGCTTAACCAGGCCCGGGGCACCCTGGGCGCCGCCCTGGGCAGGGCGCTGGGCCGGGGCCCCGGGGCGTTGACCCTGGGGTGCCTGGCCGGGGCGCTGTCCCTGTGCCGGGCGCTGACCGGGGACCACCGGGCGCTGGGCCGGAGCACCCGGCGTCGAAGGCCGCTGCTGGGGACGTACGGGGGCGTTCACGCGCGGAGCGGACGCCGGCTGCCTGATCCCGCCGGGAGTGTTGCTGTTCGGCTTGGGATATGAGTCGGAATTACTCACTCGTTACCTCCGGTATTTTCTTCGTCCAGCTCAACGTCGTCCGATGACTCGTCGGATTCCACGGCCGGTGCTGAATCTGCCTCTGCGGACCCGCCATGGGATCCGGCACCTTCAGCCAACGTTACGTCATCCCCGGCCGCAGCCGGGCTTCCTGCCGGGTTTTCCGGGTCGATGGCTTCGGCCTCCTCACCCTCCAGGCCGCGTTCGCTGTTCCGCGCCACCTCGATGATGCGGTCGTTCTTGTCCGGCTTGGCGAAGATGACGCCCATGGTGTCGCGGCCCTTGGCGGGCACTCCGGCCACCGAGGACCGGACCACCTTGCCGCCTTCCATGACGACGAGGACTTCGTCCTCCTCCTGGACAATGAGCGCACCTACCAGGTGGCCCCGCTCTTCCTGGTATTTTCCGACCTTGATACCAAGTCCGCCGCGGCCCTGGAGGCGGTATTCCTCCACTGCGGTCCGCTTGGCATAGCCGCCCTCGGTGACGATGAAGACGAACGAGCCGTCCTTGACGACGTCGGCCGCCAACAATTCATCGTCCTCGCGGAACTTCATGCCGGTCACGCCGGACGTGGCACGGCCCATCGGGCGCAGCGCATCGTCGGTGGCCGTGAATCGGATGGACTGGCCCATTCGTGAAACCAGCATCAGGTCATCGGTTTCCGAGACAAGCTGGGCGGAGACGAGTTCGTCGCCGTCGCGCAGGTTGATCGCGATGACGCCGGCGGAACGGTTGGTGTCGTAGTCCTCCAGGCGGGTCTTCTTCACCAGGCCGCGCTTGGTGGCCAGCACCAGGTACGGGGCATGCTGGTAGTCGCGGAGGTCCAGCACCTGGGCAATGTGCTCGTCCGGCTGGAACGCCAGCAGGTTGGCAACGTGCTGGCCCTTGGCATCACGTCCCGCTTCCACGAGTTCGTAGGCCTTGGCGCGGTAGACGCGTCCCAGGTTGGTGAAGAACAGCAGCCAGTGGTGCGTGGTGGTGACGAAGAAGTGTTCCACAACGTCGTCGCCGCGCAGCTGGGCGCCCTTGATGCCCTTGCCGCCGCGCTGCTGTGAGCGGTAATTGTCGCTGCGCGTGCGCTTGACGTAGCCGCCGCGGGTGATGGTGACCACCATTTCCTCTTCGGGAATGAGGTCTTCCATGGACATGTCGCCGTCGAAGCCCATCAGGATCTTCGTGCGGCGGTCATCCCCGTGCTTGGCGACAATCTCGGAAAGCTCGGTGCTGATGATCTCGCGCTGGCGCTCCTCCGAGGCGAGGATGGAGTTGTACTCCGCAATCAGGGCCTCAAGTTCGGCGTGCCGGTCCTGGATCTTCTGGCGTTCCAGCGCTGCAAGCCGGCGCAGCTGCATGTCCAGGATGGCCCGGGCCTGCAGCTCGTCGATGTCCAGCAACTGCATGAGGCCGTCGCGGGCCGCTTCGGTGGTGTTGGATGCGCGGATGAGGGCAATGACTTCATCCAGCATGTCCAGAGCCTTGAGGAGGGCGCGCAGAATGTGCGCCTCTTCTTCGGCCTTGCGCAGGCGGTACCGGGTCCGGCGGGCGATGACGTCCATCTGGTGGGCAACCCAGTGGCGGATGAAGGCATCCAGGCTGAGGGTCCGCGGCACGCCGTCGACAATGGCCAGCATGTTGGCCGCGAAGTTGTCCTGCAGCTGGGTGTGCTTGTAGAGGTTGTTCAGCACCACCTTCGCCACGGCGTCGCGCTTGAGCACAATCACCAGCCGCTGGCCGGTGCGGCCGGAGGTCTCGTCCCGAAGGTCGGCGATGCCGGAGATCTTGCCGTCCTTGACCAGCTCGGCGATCTTGATGGCCAGGTTGTCCGGGTTGGCCTGGTACGGCAGTTCGGTGACCACCAGGCAGGTACGGCCCTGGAGTTCCTCAACATTCACCACGGCCCGCATGGTGATGGATCCGCGGCCGGTCCGGTAGGCGTCCTCGATCCCCTTGTGGCCCAGGATGGTGGCACCGGTCGGGAAGTCCGGGCCCTTAATGCGCAGCAACAGCTCTTCCAGCAGCTCTTCGCGGCTGGCGGTCGGGTTGGCCAGGTACCACTGCACGCCGTCGGCAACCTCGCGGAGGTTGTGCGGCGGAATGTTCGTGGCCATGCCGACGGCGATGCCCGAGGAGCCGTTGACCAGCAGGTTGGGGAAGCGGGCCGGCAGGATGGTGGGTTCCTGGTTCTTGCCGTCATAGTTGTCCTGGAAATCGACGGTTTCCTCGTCGATGTCGCGGACCATCTCCATGGCAAGCGGAGCCATTTTGGTTTCGGTGTACCGCGGCGCGGCTGCGCCATCATTGCCGGGCGAACCGAAGTTGCCCTGGCCCAGGGCCAGCGGGTAGCGCATGGTCCAGTCCTGGATCAGGCGGACCAGGGCATCGTAGATGGCGGTGTCGCCGTGCGGGTGGTACTGGCCCATGACCTCGCCCACCACGCGGGCGCACTTGTTGAAGGAGCGGTCCGGGCGGTAGCCGCCGTCGAACATGGCGTAGAGAACCCGGCGGTGGACCGGCTTGAGGCCGTCGCGGACGTCCGGCAACGCGCGGCCGACAATAACGGCCATGGCGTAGTCAAGGTAGGAGCGCTGCATTTCCGTCTGCAGGTCCACCTGCTCCACGCGGTCGACCAGCACGTCGCCCTCCAAAACGGGCTCAACGGGGCCGGCGGAATCCGCGGGAACCTCGGGTGTTTCGTCACTCATAGTCTATATTTTCCGTTTCAGGTATATGTCGCTTCAAGAATACTTACGGGCCGTTCGGAGGCCTGTTAGATATCCAGGAACCTGACATCCTTGGCGTTTTGCTGAATGAAGTTTCGGCGTGATTCAACGTCTTCGCCCATCAGCACGGTGAAGATCTGGTCGGCCGCGAGGGCGTCGTCCATGGTGACCTGCAGCAGTGTCCGGTGGTCAGGATCCATGGTGGTGTCCCACAGTTCCGTGTAGTCCATCTCGCCAAGGCCCTTGTAGCGCTGGATGCCGTTGTCCTTCGGAATGCGGCGCCCTGCTGCCTGCCCAGCCAGGAGCCGGGCGTCGCGTTCCCGGTCGCTGTAGACATAATCGTGGGGGGCGTTGGACCATTTGATCCGGTACAGCGGCGGCTGGGCCAGGTAAACATAGCCGTTCTCAATCAGCGGCCGCATGTAACGGAACAGCAGTGTCATCAGCAGGGTGGTGATGTGCTGGCCGTCCACGTCGGCATCTGCCATGAGCACGATCTTGTGATAGCGCAGCTTGGCGAGGTCGAAGTCCTCGCCGATGCCGGTGCCGAAGGCAGTGATCATGGATTGGACCTCATTGTTGCCGAGGGCCTTGTCCAGGCGTGCACGCTCAACGTTCAGGATCTTGCCTCGCAGCGGGAGGATGGCCTGTGTTTCCGGGTTCCGGCCGCGCTTGGCCGAACCGCCGGCGGAGTCACCCTCCACGATGTAGACCTCGCATTTCTCCGGGTCCTTCGAGGAGCAGTCTGACAACTTGCCCGGCATGCCGAAGGACTCCAGCGGGCTCTTGCGGCGTGCGTTGTCGCGGGCCTTGCGGGCGGCCATGCGGGCCTGCGCTGCGGAAATTGCCTTGCGGATGACGTCGCGGGCCGGGCCGGGATTGCGCTCCAGCCAGTCGCCCAGGCCGTCCGTGACCACGCGCTGGACGAAGCCCTTGACCTCGGAGTTGCCGAGTTTGGTCTTGGTCTGGCCTTCGAACTGGGGTTCCGCCAGCTTCACGGAAATGACGGCGGTGAGGCCTTCGCGGATGTCGTCACCCGTGAGGTTGTCGTCTTTTTCCTTGATGATGTTCTTCTCCCGCGCGTAGCGGTTGATGAGCGACGTCATGGCGGCACGGAAACCCTCTTCGTGGGTTCCGCCCTCGTGCGTGTTGATGGTGTTGGCGTAGGTGTGGACGCTCTCGGAGTATGCGTTGGTCCACTGCATCGCCATTTCCAAGGCGATTTTCCGTTCTTTGTCCTCGGTTTCGAAGGCGATGACGTCCTCATGGACAACGTCTACCTTCTTGCCGGAGTTCAGGTGTTTCACGTAGTCCAGCAGGCCGTCATCATACTGGTACACAACCGTCCGGTATTCGGCGGCGACTTCGCCTTCGGTGGGAACGGTATCGAGATCCAGGTCCTCGTCTTCTGACGATTCCAGCGCATCGCGGCGCTCGTCCGTCAGCGTGATGCGCAGGCCCTTGTTGAGGAACGCCATCTGCTGGAAGCGGGCACGCAGCGTTTCGAAGTCGAATTCCGTGCTCTCGAAGATGCTGGCATCGGGATAGAACGTCTGCGTCGTACCGGTCTGGTCCGTCTCTTCGCCCTTGACGAGGCTGCCCTGGGGTTTGCCGCCGTCGGCGAAGGACATCCGCCAGACGTGGCCCTGGCGCCGCACTTCGGTGTCCACGCGGCTGGAAAGCGCGTTGACCACGGAGATGCCCACGCCGTGCAGGCCGCCGGAGACGGCATATCCGCCGCCGCCGAACTTTCCGCCGGCGTGCAGGATGGTCATGACAACCTCAACCGTGGGCTTGTGCTCGGTGGGGTGCATGTCCACCGGGATGCCGCGGCCGTCGTCCACCACTTTAACGCCGCCGTCGGCCTGCAGAACTATTTCGATGTGGGTGCAGTACCCGGCCAGGGCTTCATCCACGGAGTTGTCCACCACTTCGTACACGAGGTGGTGGAGGCCGCGGGGCCCCGTGGAGCCGATGTACATGCCGGGACGTTTCCGGACAGCTTCGAGTCCTTCAAGGACGGTGATGTCGCTCGCACCGTACCCCTTGCGTTCGGCTGCCTCCGCCGGCGCATCAGGTGTACGGGCATCCTCAGCTGCGGGTTCCACTGCCGGGATATCTGCATTGTCGTTAGCCACAGGCGCTTTCGACTCCTCTGTATTCGTATGGCCGGCCGTCACCGTCTCCGATAGAAGAGGCTCCTGCCAACAGGCACGTCACTGATGACGCCGATTACTTCGTTGGCTGTCGGAACCGTGCCCCGGCCGCAAAAAAGCGCCGGAAAACGGACTCAGTCAACGTTTCACCGGCGCCCAGTTATCTACCACGATTCTACCGTGCTGGAGAGCGTAATCCCGCATTCCAGGCCCGTAAACGCGCGGGAATATGGTGCTGGCAGGCCGTGGGCCCCGCCTGCAAGGCTCCAGGGGTCCGGGTTCTGGGTTCCTATACGGCCACGGGGCGTTGGAGCGCCCTACACGCCGTTTGGCCATTTTTCAAGAGTCCGTGCCAGCGGCTGCCGGGGACGCAGGGGCAGCCAAGGTGTTCCGCGCTATCCGTACGTGTCGCGGGGACCGCGGCCGTTGACCGTCCGCCCGCCCTTCCGCCAGCTCGGAGCCGCCGGTCCAAGGACCTGGATCTTGGTGACTACGCCCTCGCCCAGTTCGGTCCGGAACTTCTCCAGGAGGCTGAAGCTGAGCAGGCGCAGCTGGGTGGCCCACGCCGTGGAATCGCACCGCACATGGAGCGTGGTGTCGGTGAAGCTCTCCGGGGTGCAGTGCGCCGAAATTTCCGGTCCCACAAGGGTGCCCCACTCCGCCATCACGGAACCGACCGCCACCGGTGACGTCCAGCCGCGTTCGGCCACCAGCCGTCCCACCACTTTGCCCAGGCCCAGGGGGTCCCGGCCCGTGCCGTGGAACTGGGTGAAACCCCGGGTCCCCGCGCTGCTGCGTCCCGGTTTCTTGGCTGCGCCGCCGGGAAGCGGAGCCTTGCGGCGGATTTCACCGCGGGCAGCGGCCGCCTCGCGCATCCTGTTGAGCGCGGCCTGGGCAGCGTCGATGTCGTCGGGATCGCGGCCCGGCTGCAGGCCGCCAGCATCTTTATTCATCGAGATTCCGACTCATCGATTCCTCCGGGGACCACCTTCACCCGCCGCCCGGCCAGCTCTTCGGGGATATCGGCGTCGACGGCGGCGGTCACCAGCACCTGTTCGGCACCGGATACTATTGCCGCCAGTTTACGCCGGCGCTGGACGTCGAGTTCGGCAAACACGTCGTCAAGGATAAGGATCGGTGCGGAGCCTCCGGTGCGCGCGTCGTCGAGCATCACGTAGTAGGACGCCAGCCGCAGGGACAGGCACATGGACCACGTTTCGCCGTGCGAGGCATACCCTTTCGCCGGCGCCTCGCCGAGGATGAGTTCGACGTCGTCGCGGTGAGGCCCCACAAGGGAAATACCCCGTTCCAGTTCCTTGCGGCGGGACGCCGCAAAAGCCTGCACGTAGCGTTGGGTGAGTTCATCGACGGACAGTGTCCGGAGGTCCTCAACGCGTTCGACGGCGGCGGGTTCCGCAGCGTAACCGGCGCCGGCGCCGTCGTCGTCCATCATTCCCTGGAGCGTGGACCGGTAGATCGCGTCCGCCTCCTTGGACCCGTCAGTCAGCTGGGTATAGGCAGCTTTCAGGTGGGGCCGGATCCGTTCCACCAGTTCCAGGCGCGCGTGAAGCAGCTCGGCGCCGGCCCGGGCCATGTGCTGGTCCCACACATCCAGGGTGGCCTCGTGGCCGGCAGTGAATTTGCCGGCCCGGCCCGATTTGAGCAGCGCATTGCGCTGCTTGAGGACGCGGTCGTAATCCGATCTGGTGGCGGAATGTCGCGGCATGAGGCTGACCAGCAACTCGTCGAGGAAACGCCGGCGGTTGGACGGATCCCCCTTCACCAGTGCAAGGTCTTCCGGTGCAAAGAGAACCGTCTGGCAGATGCCCAGGATGTCGCGGGCACGGACAGGATTGCTGCGGTTGATGCGTCCGCGGTTCGCGCGGCTGCCGTTGATTTCCAGCTCCAGCACAGTGGACTGCCCGCCCCGGACCAGCTTGGCCCTGATCAGCGCGCGCTCGGTACCGAAGCGCAGCAGGGGGGCGTCCGAACTCACGCGGTGCGAACTGAGCGTAGCAAGGTACCCGATGGCCTCCATGAGGTTGGTCTTGCCGATGCCGTTGTACCCCACAAGTACTGTCACGCCGGGCTCGAGGGTGAGGTCCACCTGGGCATAACTGCGAAAATCGGTCAGCGAGAGCTTTTCTAGGTACACGCGGTCTTCAGGATTCCCGGACTGCTCGGAGTGCCGCTACTTGGCCGGACGGGTGGCATGCCCGCCGAACTGGTGGCGCAGCGCGGACACCATCTTCATGGCCGGCGAGTTGTCCTCGCGGGACGAGAAGCGGGCAAACAAAGCCGCTGTGATGGCTGGCGCAGGAACCGCATTGGCGATTGCCTCTTCCACGGTCCAGCGTCCTTCCCCGGAATCCTCGACGTAGTCGTCGATCGAGGCCAGGCCCGGATCCTCGTCCAGGGCCTTGACCATGAGGTCCAGCAGCCAGGAACGCACAACCGTTCCCTTCTGCCAGGCGCGGAAAGTGCCCGGCAGGTCCGTGACGATGTCCTTGGCAGCCAGCAGTTCGTAGCCCTCTGCGTAGGCCTGCATAAGCCCGTATTCGATGCCGTTATGCACCATTTTCGCGTAGTGGCCTGCACCAACGCCGCCAACGTGGACGAAGCTGTCCGCCCGATCACCCTCGGGGCGGAGTGCGTCGAAAGCGGGCATGGCCCGTTCAATGTCGGCGGCATCGCCGCCAGCCATCAGGCCGTAGCCGTTCTGCAGGCCCCACACACCGCCGGACACTCCGCAGTCCGCGAAACGGATGCCCTTCTCGGCCAGCGCGGCGCCGTGCTTCTGGTCTTCGGTGAAACGGGAATTGCCGCCGTCGATCACCAGGTCGCCGGCGTCCAGCTTGGAACCCAGCTCGGTAATGACGGCGTCGGTGATCTCGCCTGCCGGAACCATGACCCAGATGACGCGCGGAGCCGGAACGGCCGCGATGAGCTCGTCCACCGTGGCCACGTCCGTGACGTCAGGGTTGCGATCGAAGCCGGTGACTTCCACGCCGCCCTTGCGCAGCCGCTCGCGCATGTTGAAACCCATTTTTCCAAGGCCGATTAGTCCGATGTGCACGGTAGGAGCTCTTTTCTGCGCTGGTGTGGTGGAAGGGGCCGCGGCTGCTGCCTAGTTGGGCAGGCGCACCGGCATGACCAGGTAACGGTAGTCGTCCTGGTCTTCGCCGTCGGCGTCGACCTGTGCCGTGATCATGGCGGGCTTGGGTGCCGTGGTGAAGGAGAAGCGTACGAACTTGGTTTCGATTACGCTCAGGCCCTCAATCAGGTAGTGCGGGTTGAATGCAACCGTGATTTCATCGCCGGTCAGCTGGGCTTCAAGTTCTTCCGAAGCCTGCGCGTCTTCGCCGGTGCCCGCGTCCAACTGGAGCTGGCCGTCGGTGAACGCCAGCCGGACAGGCGTATTGCGTTCGGCAACCAGGGATACGCGCCGGACAGCCTCGACCAGTTCCTGGGTCTGTACCGTGGCGTGGATCGGGGTGGCATCCGGGAACAGTGAGCGGATCTTGGGGTAGTCGCCATCCACGAGGAGGGACGTGGTGGTGCGTCCGCCGCTTTCGAAGCCGATGAGCCGGCTGTCGTCATCCGCCAGGGCGAGGTTGATGTCACCGCTGTTGCCCAGCGTTTTTGCAACCTCATTCAAGGTTTTGGCCTTGACCAGGGCACTGGTGGAGATTCCCGGGGTGACGGGCTTCCAAGGTACCTCGCGCATGGCCAGACGGTAGCGGTCGGTGGCCAGCAGGGTGATGAGGTCGTCCTCGATTTCCATCCGGACGCCAGTGAGGATCGGCAGGGTGTCGTCCTTGCTGGCGGCGATGATCACCTGGGATACGGCCTGGGCGAAGGAATCGCCCGGGACTGTTCCGCTGATGGTGGGCAATGCCGGCAGTGGCGGGTATTCCGCCTCGGGCATGGTGGCCAGGTGGAAGCTGCTCCGCCGGCAGGTGAGCGTGACTTTGTTGCCATCGGTTTCAACGTCGACGGGAGCAGACGGCAGGCTGCGGCAGATGTCTGCGAGCAGGCGGCCGGATACCAGGATGGTGCCCTCAACGCTGATGTCGGCCGGGATTTCAAGGCGGGCCGACGTTTCGTAGTCAAAGCTCGAGAGGCTGACGGTGCCTGCTTCGGCTTTGAGGAGGAGCCCGGAAAGCACCGGAACCGGAGGCCGCGGAGACAACGACCGGGCGGTCCATGTGACGGCTTCTGCCAGGACGTCCCGTTCGACTCTGAACTTCACGGAAGGGTGCCGCCTTTCATTGCTGCTGCCATTTTTTCAACGCGAACTCCCGCAGGGAGCTCGAAAAACCTGCCCCCGGACACCGGAACCTGCATGGTCCGCGCTTGCTGAACCACAAACAGACCCAAGGATGGGAGCGCTGCTGACAGCTTAGCCGGAAGATTCAGGATTTCCCCATCCCCGGTCGGCCCGGAGGCCCCTCGGGGCCGAGGCCACGAGGCTCTGTGCGGCGGGGAACGAGATTGTTGTTTGAGGGAATTTCAATTTCTTGGGATTAGTAGTGTTAATAACTGCTGTGGAAACTGTGGATAACCCTGTCCCACGGCACGATTCCGCGGTTAAGCCCTGTTCATCCGTTGTGGGCGACGCAGGTTTTAAACAGGGTGTGGATGGGGACAACTTTTTTGGCCGTTTCGCTGATCCACAGATGCCTTAAGGGTTTTAAGCCCATTAACCGCGGTTGTCCCCTTAAGTATCCACAGGCTTATCCACATGCGCCTGTTAATAAGGTAAGAGTGCGGGGCGGAAGCCCGGCTTAGGAATCCCGCTGCTGCTGCTTGATGCGGTTGGTCAGCTCCGTAACCTGGTTGTAGATCACACGACGCTCGGCCATCAGTTCACGGATCTTGCGGTCTGCGTGGATCACGGTGGTGTGGTCCCGGCCGCCGAGTTCCTGTCCGATCTTGGGAAGCGACATGTCCGTCAGCTCCCTGCACAGGTACATGGCGATCTGGCGGGCGGTCACGAGCGTGCGCGTCCGGGACTTGCTGCAGAGCTCTTCCATGCTGAGTTTGAAGTAGTCGGCTGTCTGGGTCAGGATCTGCGCCGAGGTAATCTCCTGGGCGCCGTCGTCCGTGATCAGGTCCTTGAGGACCATTTCGGCGAGGGCAACGTCCACCGGTTGCCGGTTCAGGCTGGCGAACGCGGTGACACGGATGAGTGCACCTTCGAGTTCGCGGATGTTGCTGGAGATTTTGGACGCGATGTACTCCAGCGCGTCGTCCGGTGCGGACAGACCTTCACTGAGGGCCTTCTTGCGGAGGATCGCAATACGGGTTTCCAGTTCCGGCGGCTGGATGTCGGTCAGCAGGCCCCACTCGAAGCGGGACTTCATCCTGTCCTCGAATCCCGCGAGCAGCTTGGGCGGCTGGTCGGAGGTGATGACTACCTGCTTGTTGTTGTTGTGGAGCGCATTGAACGTGTGGAAGAACTCCTCCAGCGTGCGGTCCTTGCCGGCCAGAAACTGGATGTCGTCGATCAGCAGGACGTCCACGTTGCGGTACGTGGTCTTGAAGCTGGTGCCTTCATCGTCCCGGATGGAGTTGATGAAGTCGTTGGTGAATTCTTCGGAGTTCACGTAGCGCACCCGGATGCCGCTGTAGAGGCGGCGGGCGTAGTGCCCGATCGCGTGCAGCAGGTGGGTCTTTCCCAGGCCGGAGTCACCGTAGATGAACAGCGGATTGTAGGCCTTGGCCGGTGCTTCAGCGACGGCGACGGCTGCGGCGTGCGCGAACCGGTTCGATGAACCGATCACGAAGGTGTCGAAGACGTACTTCGGGTTGAGCCGGCCGAATTCGTGGGACGTGCTCGGCAGCATGGGCTGCGGCTTCAGTTCCACGGTGGGATCAGTCGCGAGGGAAAGTTCGACGGCGGGTTCGGGTTCGGTGTGGAGCGGCACCAGATCGGTGTCCACATCGATGGCGCAGCGGATGTCGTCGGAGAAAACGTTATGCAGGGCGTCGTCGAGTGCTTCTTTGACCTGGGTCTGCAGGACTTCGCGGGTGAGCTCATTGGGCACTGCCACCAGGAGGGTTGAGCCGATAAGGCCCTGTGCCTGGGCGAGGATCACGAAGCCGCGCTGCCGGGGTGAAACCCGGTGGTCCTGCTCCAGAAGACTCACAACCCGCCGCCAGGAACTTCCGACAGTATTCGCGTGGTTGGCTTCGTCTACTGTCAT